>CBDCJB010000019.1:0-28798 GCA_965217605.1 Gammaproteobacteria bacterium | reverse complement strand
ATGACGTTCGATCTTTTCGTCGAAGGAATTCGCGAATAACTTTAATTCGCCCGCAAGCGGGTGAGTGACGGTCGACGCATAGCATCGCGCCGCGGATGGCAGCCACACAACGTATGATATGACCGTAGGAGCCGGCTTACCGGCAAACGGCGCGCTAGCGCCATATCATGCGTGCGAGGGTACCGTCGCGGTCAATGAACTGATGTTTGAACGCGGCGCCGGCGTGGAAGCAAACGAGAACGCCGGTGCCGTAGCCGAAGTAGTAGTGAAGTTCGATCGCGACGTCCCGCAGGGTTTTGTCAACCTCCATAACGGGCGGGATCGCGAACCAACCGAATATCTCGACCGATTTTCCCGCCGAGGTCGAAATGAAATAACCCGTCACCGGGATCAAAATCATCATGGCGATCAAGGTGTAGTGCATCGCGCTTGCGCTGATGCGCTCCCAGCGCTCGAGCGTGGGCTGATGGTGTGGCGACGGCGAAATGAAACGCCACATCAAGACCAACCCGCCGAGCACCAGCACGAGCATACCCAGCGCTTTGTGGACCGCGAGTGATTCGTTGTACCACTTGTCGAAGTAAGTCAGGTCGACCATATACCAACCGAGCGCGATGAGGCCGATGATCAATACGGCGATCGACCAGTGCAGCAACTTGCTGGTCAGACCGTAGTCGCCCTCGGTGTTCTTTATTCTTACCACGCCATCGATTTCTCATCACACCATCGATTTATCACCGCACGTCCGACGGCGCGGTCAGGGTTACGCTTTAGTAGCGGTAATGATCCGCCTTGTACGGCCCGTCTGTCGATACCCCGAGATACTTCGCCTGCTTGCGGTTCAATACGTCGAGTGTAACGCTGAGTTTCTCGAGGTGGAGCCGCGCAACTTTTTCATCAAGCAGCTTCGGCAGCGTGTGTACGCCTAACGGATAGCGTTCCGGATGGTTGAACATTTCGATCTGTGCGATCGTCTGGTTGGTGAAGCTGTTTGACATGACGAAACTCGGATGGCCAGTCGCGCAACCGAGGTTGACGAGGCGCCCTTCCGCCAACAGAATGATTTCGCGACCGGCGGCGATCGTAATCTTGTCGACCTGCGGTTTGATCTCCGTCCAGCGGTATTTGCGCATGCGACCGACCTGTATTTCGCTGTCGAAATGCCCGATGTTGCATACGACCGCCAGATTCTTCATGCGCTTCATATGGCGTTCGGTGATCACGTCGCAGCAACCGGTGGTCGTGACGAAGATATCGCCGATGCGGCAGGCATCGTCCATGGCCATTACTTCGTAGCCTTCCATCGAGGCCTGCAACGCGCAGATCGGATCGACCTCCGTGACGATGACGCGCGCGCCCTGCCCGCGTAGCGATTGGCAGGAGCCCTTGCCGACGTCGCCGTACCCGGCGACGACGGCCACTTTGCCTGAAATCATCACGTCGGTGGCGCGATTGATGGCGTCGACCAGGGAGTGCCGGCAACCATAGAGATTGTCGAACTTCGATTTCGTAACCGAGTCATTCACGTTCATTGCCGGAAACAGCAGCTCGCCTTTCTCGTGGAGATGATAGAGCCGGTGAACGCCGGTCGTGGTTTCCTCGGTCACGCCCCGGATGCGTTGAGCAATACGGTGGAACCTGCCGGGGTCGCGCTTGAGCGATCGTTTGAGTTGCGCGAAAAGCACGGCTTCTTCGTCGCTATCGGGCGTTTGCTCGAGCACTTTGGGGTTTTCTTCGGCCTTGTGGCCCAGCAACACGAACAGCGTCGCGTCGCCGCCGTCGTCGAGGATCATGTTCGGCCCGCGTCCATCGCCCCAATCGAGAATACGATCGGTATACTTCCAATAATCGATTAGTGATTCGCCCTTAACCGCGAATACCGGTACGCCTTTCTTGGCGATCGCCGCAGCCGCATGGTCTTGGGTCGAAAAGATATTACAACTCGCCCACCGCACCTTCGCGCCGAGGTGTTGCAGTGTTTCGATCAGCACGGCGGTCTGAATCGTCATATGTAGAGAACCCGTAATGCGCGCGCCCCTTAGCGGTTTTTCGCGACCGAATTCTTCGCGCATCGCCATCAAACCGGGCATTTCCTGCTCGGCCAGGGTGATCTCCTTGCGGCCAAATTCGGCCAGGCCAAGGTCTTTGACGACGTACTCTTTTTCGGGTTTGCGCCTGCTGCGCTTTTTCGCCGTGGTCGAACGTCCGTTGCGTTGGGCGCGACCGTTTGCACTTCGAGTTATGCTGTCTTCTCGCATTCGATTTTCCTCAATGGGTCAATTGAGCGCGGACTTCAATTTGTCCACGAGATCGGTTTTCTCCCAGGAGAATCCGCCCTGGGCGTCGGGTTCACGCCCGAAATGTCCGTAGGCGGCCGTCCGCTCGTAAATCGGGCGGCTCAATTGTAAGTGTTCTCTAATGCCACGCGGACTCAAGTCCATCGCTTCCATCAGCGCTTTCTCGAGGGCGGCTTCGGCGACCTCACCGTTGCCATGCAGATCGACGTAAAGCGATAAGGGTTTCGCGACGCCGATCGCGTAGGCGAGCTGTATCGTACAGCGCTCCGCCAGGTCGGCGGCCACGACGTTCTTGGCAAGGTAACGGGCGGCATAGGCCGCGGAGCGGTCGACTTTGCTGGGGTCTTTGCCCGAGAACGCCCCGCCGCCATGCGGCGCCGCGCCGCCGTAGGTATCCACGATGATCTTGCGTCCGGTAAGCCCGGCATCGCCGTCAGGTCCGCCGATCACGAAGCGTCCGGTCGGATTGACGTAAAATTCCTCTTCCGGACACATCCACCCGTCCGGAACGGCCGCCGTGACATAAGGCCGGACGATTTCGCGGACATCGGCCTGCGAGAGATCTTCGACGTGCTGAGTCGATACGACGATGGACGTGGCGCCGACGGGCCTGCCGTTTTCATAGCGCAGCGTGACCTGGCTCTTGGCATCCGGTCCAAGTCCGGGCTGCTCGCCACTGTGCCGAACCCGAGCCAGGTCTTGCAGAATACGGTGCGCGTAGTAAATAGGCGCCGGCATCAAGACGTCGGTTTCACGGCAGGCGTAGCCGAACATGATGCCCTGATCTCCCGCGCCTTCATCCTTGTTTTCGCCGCTGTCCACGCCTTGCGCGATATCGGCGGATTGTTTGTGCACGTGACAACTGACGTCGGCGGTATTCCAATGGAACCCGGCCTGCTCGTAACCGATATTCTTAACTGCATCGCGGGCAAGCGTTTCGATCGACTCGGACGTGATCTCATCGGGCCCACGCACTTCACCGGAGATGACGATCCGGTTCGTCGTGGTCATCGTCTCAACCGCAACGCGCGCAACGGGATCCTGGGCAAGAAAGGCGTCCACCACGGCATCCGATATTCGATCGCAGACTTTATCCGGATGGCCTTCGGATACCGATTCGCTCGTGAACAAATAGTTTGACCGCACGCATTATCTCCTTGCGTTGGGTGTCAGGCCTGCATCATCGGTGTGACGATCGCCGGGGCTGCGGACGGGAAAGCCCGGCATTATGCCCGATAGGCCCGCCGCCTGCCCAGAAACCGGGACCGCGAACCACGGGATTGGATCAGCGCTCGCTATCACCCGGCATGGCGCGGACGTCGAGCACGAGCTTGCCCACATGAGTGCTGGCTTCCATCACCGTATGCGCTTCACTCGCCTGCTCCAGCGGGTAGGTCGCATGGATATGCGGGGCGACGGCTCCGGTTTGTACCAACGGCCAAATATCATGCGCGACGGCCTACGCGATCGCGGTCTTCTGCGCGATGCTCTGCGGGCGTAAGGTCGAGCTGTGGAAGGTCAAGCGCTTCGGCAACACTTTCCAAAAATCGACTTCGGCTTTCGACCCCCGCATAAACGCGATCATGACGTAACGCCCGTCCTGCGCGAGGACGCTGATGTTCTTCATGACGTAATCGCCGCCGACGATATCGAGCACGACGTCAACACCATCGTGCGCGATTTCCAGAACGCGGTTTTCCCAGTCTTCATCGCGGTAATTGATCGCGTGATCCGCGCCCATGTCGACGCAGAATTCGCATTTCTCCGCGGTGCCGGCGGTTACGACGACTTGTGCACCCACGGCTTTCGAAATTTGAATTGCCGTCGTCCCGATGCCGCTGCTGCCGCCGTGGATCAACACCGACTCCCCGGCCTTGAGACCGCCGCGTGTGATTAAATTGTGATGCACGGTAAAACAGGTTTCGGGCAGGGCTGCGGCTTGCGCGGCATCCAAGTTTTCAGGCCAGAGCAAACAATGCCCTTCATTGACCGCACAGAATTCCGCGTAACCACCACCGTGCGTCAAGGCCACCACGCGATCGCCCACGTGCCAGCGTGAAACGCCCTTACCCACGGCGATGATCTCGCCGGCCACCTCGAGTCCAGGCAGCGGGCTCGCCCCCGGTGGCAGCGGATAACGTCCCGCCCTTTGCATGCAATCGGGCCGATTGACGCCGGCCGCGGGTACGGCGGTACGCGTGGCTTGCAGCACCTCCGGACCACCGGGCGACGTGATCTCGACCGCACGCATGTCATCTGGGATCTGGAACGAGGCTGTCATGTGGATGCCTTCCGTTTGGTATTCGCTCCGAGTATAAGTCGTGAGCTCATTTCGTCGAAGCACAGGGCGCTACTTCGACTCGTGCTACGATTTCGAGCATGGCTCAAATCCACCAACGGCTGCTCATTTTGGGATCGGGCCCCGCGGGCTATACCGCGGCGGTCTATGCAGCCCGTGCGGCGCTCGAACCCGTGCTCGTCACGGGTATCGAAGTCGGTGGACAGATGACGACCACGACCGATGTCGACAACTGGCCCGGGGACGATGGCGGGGTGCAAGGCCCCGAACTCATGGAACGCATGAAGCGCCACGCCGAGCGCTTCCGCACGCGACTCATCCACGATCACATCGAGCGCGTCGATCTCGGTTCCGCGCCATTTACGCTATACGGCGGCAGCGACGCTTACACCTGCGACGCGTTGATCATCGCGACCGGCGCATCGGCGAAATACCTCGGCCTCCCTTCGGAGGACGCATTCAAAGGCCGCGGCGTATCGGCCTGCGCGACCTGTGACGGCTTTTTCTACAAAGACAAACCCGTCGCTGTCGTCGGCGGCGGCAACACCGCGGTCGAAGAAGCGCTGTATCTCTCCAATATCGCCTCGCACGTCACGGTCGTGCATCGCCGTGATAAGTTCCGGGCCGAAAAGATCTTGAGTAACCGTTTATTTTCGAAGGCGGATGCGGGTGCGGTTTCCATCGAGTGGAACCACGTGCTCGACGAAGTACTCGGCGATACCGCAGGGGTCAACGGCATTCGCGTGCGCAACGTTCAATCCGATGCGACCAAAGAGATCGGCGTGCACGGCACTTTTATCGCCATCGGACATCAGCCGAACACGACGATGTTCGAAGGTCATATCGAGATGGACGGCGGTTACATCACCGTGGCGCACGGCGAACAGGGCTACGCCACCCAGACCAGCGTCCCCGGCGTTTTCGCCGCCGGTGACGTCGCCGATCCGATCTACCGTCAGGCGGTGACCTCGGCGGGTTCGGGCTGCATGGCGGCGCTGGACGCCGACCGCTATCTCGAATCGAATTAATTGGCGTTCGCGTGATCACGCGGGAACGATTTTCGCGTATTCCTCGATGAGCGATCGGTAGACCGCATCCTGGAACGCCGGGCTGTCGCTGTCGAGGTTCGCCATCAAATCCGTCAACACTTCGTTATCCTCGCGACCACCCCAGATCTTTACGTAGCCGCCAGTCTTATAGCCGTGGTCTTGACGGAAGACGTTCAGGACGTTTTTTCCGACGTAGGCACAATAGAGCTCGTCGAACCCGTATCCAATGCATTCGAGCAGGTTGCGCACGGACCCGACCGCGAAGCGCCGCTCACTCAACGCCGCGAGCGCGAGGTATTCAACTTCCTGCAAAAACGGCAAGCCGGAGCGCGGCGTTTCCCATTCCTCGATGATGTCAGTCGCGATATACCGATAATCCCGCCGGGCATTGATGCGCAGGCTCAATCCGAAATGCCAAATATCCACGATCTCGAGCATCGCCTGGGCGTAATCGGGTTTGGCATGTTTCCACCATTTCCAACCGCCGTAGTGATCCATCAGTTCGGCGCATTCGATCCAGATCGCGCGATACCACTCGCGCTCCCGCGTTAGCCAGTCTGCGTCGACGCGCCGGTTCATGTCGTCCTGCATCGATAACATGATGCAGGTCTTATCGATCATCGGGTCTGCTGTCTTCAATAGCGGTCATTCGCCCGCGAGCGGGCTCCTACGGAGTCACGATTATGCACCGTAGGCGCCAGTTTGCGGGCGAATCAGTTAACGACCAGAAAAAAATGCCTGCACGTCGCCTAATTCACGAGTCAAAGGCACAGGCGGTAAGGAATTGATGAATGCGCTGCCGTAGCTGCGCTGCAAGATCCGCACGTCTCCGATCATCAACACACCGCGATCGGTCACGTCGCGAATGAGGCGCCCCGCGCCTTGCTTGAGCGCGGTGATCGCCGCCGGTAACTGTAACTGCAGGAACGGATTCTCACCGCGCAGTTGCATCGCCGCCATGCGCGCTTTGGTGACCGGGTCGTCCGGCACACCGAAGGGTAGCTTGTCAATGATCACGCAACTCAATCGTTCCCCGCGCACGTCTACGCCTTCCCAGAACGTCGCGGTACCCAACAAGATGGCGTTGTCGAGCGATTCGAACTGACTGAGCAACACACTGCGCGGCGCTTGACCTTGAACCAGCAGCGGGAATGCCGTGCGCGCGCCCAGCAGATCGGCGCAGATATCCAGCGCGCGATAACTGGTAAAGAGAAAAAAGGCGCGACCGCGGCTCGATTCGAGAACCGGCAAGGCTGCTTCCACCAATTCGCGTTCAAAATCCGGCGCGCGCGGTTCAGAGCTCAACGATGGCACGTAAAGCAGCGATTGGCTGGTGTAATCAAATGGACTGTGCCAAAGATGTTCCCGCGCGTTCACGATACCCAGCAGCTCGGTAAAGTGATCGAAGCGGGCTTCTACCGCCAGGCTTGCAGAGGTCAGGATCCACGCGGCGGTTGATTGCTCGAGGTGTTCCGAAAACTCAGCGGCGATCGACACGGGCGTTTGATGAAACGTAAAACCCCGGCGCCCGGATTCGAACCACCGCACGTGTTCATCGTCCGTCCTATGATCGAATACGTCGAACCGTTCGCATAGTTCGGCAGCGCGTTCATTACAACTGGCCAGCGCCGGGCCGCGTTCCGCGGCGACCTGCAGGCAGTCGTGCAGTTCTTGCAGGGCGGCGCCGAGCATACCGAGTTTGCTTACGACGTCGTCACGCTCACGCACGGTGTGCCAATCCGCGCGTTGAGGGTCGTTGCCAAATAGACGGCGAAAGGCATCTTGGGCGGTGTCGAGGCCCGCCGCCGCATGATTCAAGGACGGCATGTCCGGCGCATCGATCGAAGCAGCAGCCAGCGTGTCGCGGCACAAATTCGCGATCTGCTGTGCGGACACGGAGCGGCTGAAAAAGGTCGACGCGGTATCGGGCACCTTGTGCGCTTCGTCCAGGATGATCACGTCTGCGTTCGGCAGGAGCTCGCCGAATCCCGTTTCGCGCAGCATCAGGTCGGCGAACAGCAGGTGATGATTGACGACCACCACATCGGCCGCGACGGCGGCGCGACGCGCGCGCACGACGAAACAGGTGTCGAACAGGGGGCATTCCTGGCCGAGACAGTTATCCGTTGTCGAAGTGACGAGAAACGCCAGCGCGGGGTCGTCGTCGAGTTCACGGACCTCCTCCAGGTCGCCGCTGTCGCTGCGCTCGGCCCACTGTTGTAAGCGTGTAAGTAATGGCTGGCGATGTGTTTCGATGTCGCGGCTGGCGCTTGCGCGATCGAGACGATACAGGCAGACGTAATTCTGCCGGCCCTTCAGTAAAGCCGCCTCTACCGATGCGTGTAAGGCCTCGAGCACGATGGGGAGGTCGCGATGATAGAGCTGGTCCTGCAGCGTCTTCGTCGCGGTTGAAACGATCGTCTTGAGCCCGGCTTGCAGTGCCGGCACCAGGTACGCAAACGTCTTACCGGTGCCCGTACCGGCCTCGCAGACCAATACATCCCGGTCCGCAATCACTGCAGCGACCGCGCTGGCCATCTCTTGTTGTTCCCGCCGCGGGAGAAAACCGTCGAGCAGATCGACGAACGGGCCCGTCGGACCGAGTAGCTCGGCCGCAGCGGTTTCTTCAGCGCACATCGCCACGGGGGCGAAAGTCAGGCGTCACGTGGTTCGAAGCCGCCTTCTCGAGTCCATACGAGGTCACCGATGATCTTGAAGCGCGCGACCGAGATCGAGCCGCGCCGGCTCGGTTTGCGCTCGGCCAGCGTCGCCTCGATCGCGGCGCGGGTCGCTTCGACCATCTCGAACGCTTCGTATTCTTCGTCCATCAAGACCAGCACGGTCGTGTCCCAGGCTTGATCCATTTTCAATTGGCCGAGGCGCCCCGGCCGACGGGTATCATCGAACACCGCGCGCCCCTTGATCTGCAATTTTTCCACTCCACCATCGCGCGAGCGAGTCGCGTCGTAGCCTGCCGCGTCGCTCGGCGCAGGTTCCAAATCCAAGACGGTGATCGCATCGCTGACGGCGATTTCGCCACTGATCGCGAGCGTTTTGCCGGTCGCCCGGCGATATTCCGCCGCGAGTTTACGCGCCTCGGCCATGAGTTTGTCGACACGGTAGACACCCATAGAACGGAACTTTACCTATTCGCCCGCTTAGTCGCGATTCCTTAAACCAGATCGCCGGAAAAACTCGTCGCGCCCGCGATATCGCGCATACCGGCCAAAGCCATGTGCAGCCGTTCGACGCCGAGGGCTACCCCGGCGCAGGCGGGAAATCCGTGCGCCAGCGCGTCGAGCCAGCCCCTATCGATGTCGACGACGGGCAGGCCGCGCCTGGCGCGTAGCGCGTTGTCTTGCTCGAAACACGCGCGCTGCTCGTCGGCATCTGTGACCTCATGGTAGCCGTTTGCAATCTCAATGCCGTCGATGATGAGTTCGAAGCGCTCGGCCACGCGCACGTCGACCGCGGATAAACGCGCATACGCGCGCAATTCGGCGGGAAAATCGTAGATGAATACCACACCTTCGCTCGCGAGCTCAGGTTCGATGCAGAGCGCGTAAATGGAATCGTACAGAGCGCTACGATCGCCCGCGTCGCCCACTGCTAAACGCAAACCGGCAGCAACTGCCATTTCCGCCAGGCGTGGCGTCGCAAGGCGGTTCGGATCTTCGTCGAGATGGCGTTCCCATAGCTCGGCATAAGTGATCCGATTCACAGGCCGCGTGAGATGGACCGCAATCAGCAAGGATTCGACATCGTCCATCAGCGCATGGTGGTCGAAATCGAGGCGATACCATTCCAGCATGGTGAATTCCGGTAGATGCAGCCGCCCCGCTTCGTCGCCTCGAAATACGGGACCTAATTGATAGATGTCGCCGCTACCTGCGGCGAGCAAGCGCTTCATGGCAGATTCAGGCGAGCTGCGGAGATAATAGCGCCGGTCCTCAGCCAATGGTTCAACGACGAGATTGCGCAATGCGGGTTCGGCGGTCGGGTAGCGGGTCAGTACGGGCGTCGTGACCTCGCCGACACCTTGTTGCACAAAGTAATCGCGTATCCGAGCGACGAGCTCGGCGCGTTCCTGCAAATGCGGGACCGTCGCGCTTGGGCGCCACTCAGGCACCCGATTACCCTTCCTTGGCGCGAGATACGTATTCACCCGTGCGCGTATCGATCTTGAGTGATTCCCCCTCTTCGATGAACAGCGGCACCTTGACGACTGCGCCCGTTTCGAGTGTAGCGGGCTTCGTCCCGCCCGAAGCGGTGTCGCCACGCACGCCGGGATCGGTTTCGGTGATCTTCAAAATGACGAAATTCGGGGGCGTCACTGCGATCGGCGTATCGTTCCAGAGGGTCACTTCACAAACCTCCTCGCCCTTGAGCCATTTCGCGGTATCGCCCACGGCCGCCGCCGGCGCCGTGACCTGCTCAAACGATTCGGTATTCATGAAATGCCAGTCGGTGCCGTCGCTATATAGATACTGCAAATCGGTTTCGATGACGTCGGCAGCTTCCACGGATTCGCCCGATTTGAGGGTTTTTTCAATCACGCGGCCGGATTTGAGGTTTCTCACTTTGATACGATTAAACGCCTGCCCTTTCCCGGGCTTGACGAATTCGTTCTCGACAATGCTGTACGGATCACCGTCGAACAGGAGTTTGAGCCCTGGCTTGAATTGATTAGTACTGTAAAACGCCATTGAACTTATCGGTCCCACGTTACGCACGATTATGATAACGCAAAGCCATATTGTGGAGCAGCCGCACGACTGGCAGTCGCAACTGCGCAATGCCTATCGCGATCCACTGGATCTACTCGACGCGCTCGATATCGATGCGGCAGATGTCCCGGTGTCGACCGCCGCGTCGCGCCTGTTCCCGTTCCGCGTTACCCATGCGTACGCCGCGCGCATGCGCCGCAGAGACCCGCGCGATCCGTTGCTACGGCAGGTTCTTCCGCGCGCCGACGAGGCCGAGGTCCACGCCGGCTTCGCCGACGATCCGCTCGGGGAAACACCACTGATCGATGACAGCAGCCTGATTCAAAAGTACCGGGGCCGTGCGCTATTGATGGTGACCGGAGCGTGCGCGATCAATTGTCGCTATTGCTTCCGCAGAGCCTTTCCTTATGGCGCCACAATAGGTGACGGCCGCCTTGCGCAGGCGCTGCAACAGGTCGCGCGGGATTCGAGCCTCAGCGAGATCATATTGAGCGGCGGCGACCCCCTGGTCGTTGACGACGAATCCCTGGCGCCAGTGTTCGATGCGCTCAGCGCCTGCGCACACATCAAACGCATTCGAATCCATACACGTCTACCCATCGTTCTACCGGCGCGGATGACCGATGCCCTGTTGGAGATCCTCTGTGCTTCCGCCCAGCAGAAGATCATCGTGGTACACGTCAATCATCCACGTGAAATCGATGCCGCGACCGGTGCCGCGCTCGCGCGTTACAGGACAGCGGGCATCACGCTTCTGAACCAATCGGTATTGTTGCGTGGCGTCAATGATGAAACCGCGGTGCTGGCAAAATTATCGACCGATCTGTTCGCCGCGGGCGTCATGCCGTACTACGTGAATCTGCTCGATCGCGTCTCGGGCACCGCGCATTTCGAGGTGGACGATTCGAGAGCGGCCGAGTTGGAGCAAGCGCTGCGCGCCTGCCTGCCGGGTTACCTCATACCCCGTTTCGTGCGCGAAGTTCCGGGCGCCCCTCACAAGCTTCCCCTCGACGCGGCGCGGCCCCCCGAGCCGGGCTAAAGATCCGTCCGTCTTAGACGATAGAGAACTCTGAACGGAGCCATCCTACCCTCCCTGGCCCGTTCCACTTCGCGGGCCGGCCACGTTGCCGGCCTGCGTTCTTATTCGTTCTATTCCGCAGGTTCCATGCGGTCGACGCGCTGGAAACCTCTAGGCAGTTTCATTCCGCGTCGGGCGCGCTCGCCAATGTAGTGTTCCTGCTCGACTTCCTTGAGCGTGATGTGCCGGTTACCGGAGTAGATCCGGAGATCGTCCTCGGGCCCGAGCACGGTGATCGCCTTCATGGTTTCGTCGCCGGCTTTCAATTTCGCAGCCGGGATCTGAAGTATCTTTTGGCCTTTGCCGCGACCCAGCAGGGGCAACTCTTCGACAGGAAATATCGATAGATGGCCAGCACTGGACGCGCACGCGATCCAATCCTCATCGGGGTCGTTGACCGCGACCGGCGGCAGAACGCGGCTCCCCTGCGGCAGTGTCAGCACGGCTTTGCCCGCGCGATTCTTGGTCATTAAGGCTTCGACCTCGGCGATGAAGCCGTAGCCGAAGTCCGACGCGAGCAACACATAGGCATCTGCGCCGGCCATCACCACGCCCGCGAAGCCGGCGCCTTCGGGCGGGGTCAAACGCCCGGCAAGCGGCTCGCCGAGCCCACGTGCCGATGGGAGGCTGTGCGCGGGAACGGTATAGGTGCGTCCCGTCGAATCGAAAAATACGGCGTTTTGATTGCTCTTGCCGCGCGCGACCGCTTGAAACGCGTCGCCGCTGCGGAAGCCGAGCTCACGAGGATCGAGTTCATGCCCTTTCGCGGCGCGCACCCAGCCCTTGGCCGAGAGTACGACGGTGACCGGATCTGCCGGGATCAGTTCGGTCTCCGACAGCGCCTGTGCGGCCGATCGCGCGACGACTGGGCAGCGCCGCGGATCGCCGTACGCCTTCATGTCCGCCTTGATCTCGTCGCGGATCAGGGTACGCATGCGCTGCTTGGACTTCAGCGTCTGCTCGAGTTTCTTGCGCTCCGCCGCGAGGTCCGACTGCTCGCCTCGAATGCGTTGCTCCTCGAGTTTAGCTAAATGTCTCAGACGCAGATCCAGAATGGCGTCGGCCTGGATCTCCGACACGCCGAAGCGCTTAATCAATTGCGGTTTGGGTTTATCTTTAGTCCGAATGATCTTGATCACCTCATCGATATTCAAAAAGGCGATCAGATAACCTTCGAGCACGTGTAAGCGGGCAACGACCTTGTCGAGGCGATGTTGCAGACGCCGCCGTACGGTCTCGGTCCGGAACGACAACCACTCGACGAGCAGCCCGCGCAGATTTTTTACCGCGGGCAGACCGTCGGTGCCGATCACGTTCAGATTGACGCGGTAGTTGCGCTCGAGATCGGTCGTGGCGAACAGGTGCTGCATGAGCTGGTCTTTATCGACACGATTCGAACGCGGTACGAGCACCAGACGCGTCGGTGTTTCGTGGTCGGCCTCGTCACGGACGTCGTCCAACATCGGCAGCTTCTTGGCGCTCATCTGTGCGGCGATCTGCTCGAGCACCTTCGCGCCGGACGTCTGATAGGGCAGCGCCGTAATGACGATATTCGCGCCTTCGCGTGCATAGCTCGCTCTGAGCTTCACGCTGCCGCTGCCGGTTTCGTACATCGCGCGCAATTCAGCGGCGGGCGTAATGATCTCGCCACCACCGGGGAAATCCGGTGCGGGTAGATGTTTGCAGAGTTCGGATACGGTCGCCTTGGGCTTCTCGATCAGGTGCATGAGGGCTTGGGCGACTTCCCGGAGGTTATGCGGTGGAATATCGGTCGTCATGCCGACCGCAATACCGGTGGTACCGTTCAACAACACGTTGGGCAAACGCGCCGGCAGGATGAGGGGCTCATCCAAGGTACCGTCGAAATTCGGTCCCCAATCCACGGTCCCCTGTCCCAGCTCGGCTAACAAGGTGTCGGCGTACGGTGTGAGCTTCGCCTCGGTATAGCGCATCGCCGCGAAGGACTTCGGATCGTCGGTCGAGCCCCAATTGCCCTGGCCGTCGACCAGTGGATACCGATAGCTGAACGGCTGCGCCATCAATACCATCGCCTCGTAACAGGCCGCATCGCCGTGCGGGTGGAATTTTCCTATCACGTCACCCACCGTGCGTGCCGACTTTTTGTACTTGGAAGCGGCACCCAGACTCAGTTCGAACATCGCGTAGACGATGCGCCGCTGAACCGGTTTAAGGCCATCCCCGACGTGCGGCAGTGCGCGATCGAGCACGACATACATCGAATAATCGAGGTAGGCGCGCTCGGTAAATTCCCGCAACGGAATTTGTTCGATGTCGAAGGTGTTGCCGGTGGCCATGTGTAGAAGGGATATTCAATACCCATTCGCCGGCTTGGCGGCGAATGAGACTCTGCATGCTCATCAGTTTACCGTAGCAAGATTACCTTTACGCTCGAGCCATGCACGCCGGTCGCTCGCGCGTTTCTTGGCTAACAGCATATCCATGAGCGAATCCGTTTTTTTCTCGCTGTCGATATTCAGCTGCACCAACCGCCGTGTCTCCGGCGCCATCGTCGTTTCGCGCAACTGCAGCGGGTTCATTTCACCCAGGCCTTTAAAACGCTGGACGTTGACCTTGCCCTTGATCTTTTCGGCCACGATACGGTCGAGCACGCCGGATTTTTCGTCGTCATCCAGCGCGTAAAACACGTGCTTGCCCGCATCGATTCGATAAAGCGGCGGCATGGCGACATAGACGCGGCCGTCAACCACGAGAGCGCGAAAGTGGCGCACAAAAAGCGCACACAGCAAGGTCGCGATGTGTAATCCGTCGGAATCCGCGTCAGCCAGGATGCAAACCTTGCCATAGCGTAATTTCTGGAGCTTATCCGTGCCCGGATCGATGCCTAAGGCGACGGAGATGTCATGCACCTCGGTCGATGCCAGCACCTGTGCGGAATCGACTTCCCAGGTATTCAATATCTTGCCACGCAACGGCAGGATCGCCTGAAACTCCCGGTCGCGCGCCTGCTTGGCCGAGCCGCCTGCGGAATCACCTTCAACGAGAAAGAGCTCGGTTTGCTCGAAGTCTTGCGAGCTGCAGTCGGCGAGTTTGCCCGGAAGAGCCGGCCCTGTGCCGGCGACTTTTTTGCGCACGACTTTGGCGGCTTTAAGCCGGCGTTGTGCACGGGCGATGGCAATCTCGGCAATGCGTTCGCCCGATTCGACGTGCTGGTGCAACCACAAGTTGAAGTCATCGCGCACGACGCCGGACACGAAAGCCGCGCACGCGCGCGAGCTCAAACGCTCCTTGGTTTGCCCGGAGAATTGCGGTTCTTCGAGCTTGACGGACAGCACGTAGGTACAGCGCTCGAAGACGTCCTCGGCAGCGAGCTTGACGCCACGCGGCAGAAGGTTCCGGTTGTCACAAAATTCGCGTAAGGCTTCGAGCAAGCCTTGCCTGAACCCACCGACATGCGTGCCGCCCTGTGTGGTCGGTACGAGATTGACGTAGCTCTCGGTCACGAGTTCGAGGTCATCGACGCACCAGTGCGCGGCCCAGGTCACCGTTTCGCGTTGACCCTCCATGTCGCCGGCGAAGGCCTCCGCCGGCACGAGTTCGGCATCCCCCATGGCCTCCGCGAGGTAGGCCCTGAGGCCGTGTTCGTACACCCATTCGGTTTTATCGCCCGTGTTCTCGTCATGGAATTTAAGTTTGAGGCCCGGGCACAGAACTGCCTTCGCACGCATCACGTGTTTGATTTTCGGTAACGCGAACTTCAAGCTGTCGAAATATTTCGGATCGGGCCAGAAGCGAATCGTCGTACCGGTATTGCGAGCGCCGACCTTGCCCACCTTCTCCAAGGGCGAACGGGTCTCACCGCCCTTGAACGACATGTTGTATTCCCGCCCGCCGCGCTTGACCCAGACCTCGAGTTGCTTGGACAAGGCGTTGACGATAGACACGCCGACGCCGTGCAAACCACCCGAGAACTTGTAGTTCTTGCGTGAGAATTTCCCGCCTGCGTGCAGGCGGGTGAGGATCACCTCGACGCCGGGGATCTTCTCCTCCGGATGTTTATCGACCGGCATGCCACGGCCGTTATCGGCAACGCTGACCGAACCGTCCTTATGCAACTTGACGTCGATCAACGAACAATGCCCGACGATTGCCTCATCGACGCTGTTATCCAGTACTTCTTGCAGGAGATGATTGGGCCGGGAGGTATCGGTGTACATCCCGGGGCGTTTGCGCACCGGCTCCAGGCCGGTGAGAACTTCGATATCCGCGGCGTCGTAGCGTGCGCTCAAAGGTTGGATTCCATCCGACAGGGGGCGGGCCTGAGGGTCGCCGGATTATGACAAAGGATCGAACTTATCGGAATCGACCGCCGTCGCCTTTCCCATCGCGCTACCCCGCTCAATCGAGATCCGCGCTCAACGCCTTAGCCGTCGCGGTCGGGACCTCGGCGATCTCGTGACGATAATTTTCATGGTCGATACCGACCGCGAGCACCGCGCCCGCCTTGAGCGCACTGATGGCGTCGGCGCCCAATTGAAAGGTT
The DNA here is from genome assembly GCA_965217605.1 of Gammaproteobacteria bacterium. GTDB lineage: Bacteria > Pseudomonadota > Gammaproteobacteria > JAYYZW01. The sequence continues at coordinate 12,826 of CBDCJB010000019.1, read as the reverse complement.
AAGAAGTGGACCGCTGAAGTCTTTTCCGCATCGTCGCGTTTCAGGTCTTCGTCGGCGATGGCGAACACGCGTTCATGCCCCGCGACCTTGATCCACACTCGCTGTTCGATGCCGATCAATTCGGCCAAGGCCTGCCGGCGCTCTTCGACATCCTCGTATTCGATCATGAAGGTGGCCTTGAGATTGTCGCCATCAGGAATGAGAGGATTGTAGGTGTCGAGTTCCTCTGCGATCGCATCGGCCTCGAAGATGCGTTCGACCCGAAGCATTTCCTGGATCTGATATTGAATGGTCAGGCGGTCTTCGAAATAGACGCCTGCGTGCGGCCCGAGAAAGACCTTGCGCTCGGATTTATGCGCCATCACCCGGCGGCGCATCTCCGCGCGTTTTTCGTGATAGGTCTCGAGCGAGTACAAGTCGCTGCGCGCAAGCTTATCCATGTCAAAATCCCGCCTCAGCCCGACAATGACCGCGTCTCACAGCCCGTAGGCTTTCCTCAGCAACGCGAAAACGGAGCCGGCATGTTTGTCATCGCCTAAACCGTGTTCGATGAGGTCGCCCGCCAACGGGCAGTCGCTGGCGTAATGATCGACGCCGCCATCTGCGATACGCTTGACGACAGGTCGACATATTTTTTGCGCAAACGCGTAATTTTCTTTTTTGGCTGCATACGTTCCGTCGTGTCCCGTGCAGCGATCGACGACGAGTATTTCAGTATCCGGCACGAGTTCGAGGACTTGTTTGGTCTTGAGCCCGATATTCTGGACCCGCTGATGGCAGGGAGCGTGATACGCAACCTTGCCCAATCCTGATTTGAAATCCGTATTCAGCCGCCCATCTGCGTGTTTCGCCATCAGATACTCGAAGGGATCGACGAATGCTTTAGCGACGGTGCGCACCTGTTCGTCGTCGGGGAACATCAACGGTAGTTCCTGCCGATACATCAACACGCAGCTGGGAATCGATGCGGTCAAGCGCAAGCCCCGGGCCGCCAGTTCAGCCAGCACCGGGATGTTCGCGGCTTTGAGTTTCTCGACTGTTTCGAGGTCGCCCAATTCCAGCTTCGGCATACCGCAACATTGCTCATTTGAAACGACGTCGACGGCAATGCCGTTGTGTTCGAGGACCGTGATCATGTCTTCGACAGTATGCGGCGCATTGCGGTTGCCGAAACAGGTTACGAATAAGCCGATACGATCCGTCGCATCCGTGACCGCCTCCCTGCGCGCAAGCCGTTTTCGCGCCGTATTGCTATGAAATTCCGGCAGTGGAACGTCAGCGTGTACGTCGAAGGTCCCCTGTATCGCCTTGCGTACACCGGTACTTTTGTTCGCCGCATTCACGATATCGGCGACGATGGGGAGCGAAGCCAGCTTGCCGACGGCATCCGTCGAAGCGAGAACCTTGTCGCGCAAACTCGCGCCGTCCCGTTTGAATTTCACCGCTTTGCCCCGCAACATCAGATGGGGAAAATCCACGTTCCACTCGTGCGGCGGCACGTAGGGACATTTTGTCATGTAGCACAAGTCACAGAGATAACACTGATCGACGACCTTCCAGAAATCATTTTTGTCGACGCCGTCAATTTCGAAGGTCGTCGATGCGTCGACTAGATCGAATAGCGTAGGAAAGGTATTGCACAGGCTGACGCAGCGTCGGCACCCTGCGCAAATGTCGTAGACGCGCTCGAGTTCCATCAAGAGCTCGGCTTGGTCGTAGTAGTCTGCGTTGCGCCAATCTATGGGGTGGCGCGTCGGCGCGTCGAGGCTGCCTTCCCGATACTCGGATTTCGATTCTGACATCTAGTGTGCTGTCTCGCGATAATGTTTCATAATTCGCTGGTCTTTTTTGTCCCTGGCGGCGTTGCTCCTCCTTGTGTAGAGCCCGCTACACGGCGTCGTCACGCCTTGCCAGGAACAAAAAATCCTGCGCGACGCACCTAACATTATCGCGGGACAGCACACTAGTGTCCTGTCGAGCTAAAAAGAAGCCGGGCCAAGCCCGGCTTCATGCAAAAGGCTTATGCTCGGCAGTCGTTCACATTGTATCCAGCGCTTTCTGAAAGCGGTTGGCGTGCGACCGCTCGGCTTTCGCAAGCGTTTCGAACCAATCAGCGATCTCGTCAAAACCCTCGTCGCGGGCGGTCTTGGCCATGCCCGGATACATATCGGTGTACTCGAAGGTTTCGCCTGCGATAGAAGCTTTGAGATTCAACGCCGTATCGCCGATCGGTTCCCCGGTGGCGGGATCACCCGTTTCTTCGAGGTACTCCAGATGACCGTGGGCGTGTCCAGTTTCACCTTCGGCCGTGGAACGGAAGACGGTCGACACGTCGTTATAGCCTTCGATGTCGGCTTTTTGCGCGAAATACAGATAGCGCCGGTTAGCCTGCGATTCGCCAGCAAATGCAGCTTTGAGATTTTCTTCGGTTTTGGAACCTTGTAATGCCATGTTGGATCCTCCTCGTTGTAATTGCGGTGTCGGGTCGAGCGAGTTGTCGTTGTCGAAGCCCGATGCGGGCAATCCCATCGAATTTAGACTAAGTCTAAAACTCGATTCAGTCTAGTGAACATCGTCCGCTGGCGTCAAGCGCAGCGTCGTCCAAGGTGCCGTTATCGGCGGGCGGAGTTCCGGCGCCCCTGGCCATGGCGTAAGCTACGTAGGGACATTTGGGGACGAGGCGCGACGGCGTGGCGAAAAGCAGAAAAAAGGAACCGCCTATCGATTTCGAAGCGGCAATGACTGAGCTCGAATCGCTCGTCGATAAAATGGAACAAGGCGAGTTTTCACTGGAGGAATCGATCAAGCAATTCGAGCGCGGCATGGCGTTGGTCCGAAGTTGTCAGAAATCGCTGCGTGCGGCGGAACAAAAAGTCCTCAAACTCGCCGAAGAAAATAAGGACGATGACGGTCCCGAAGCGCTGGAAGATCTCGAACTGCCCGACGCGAAGAGCTGATATTTTTTAACATGCTGGAACAACAGCTGGCACCATTGCAGGTTCGGGTTAACGCCGCGCTGGATCGATTTCTGCCCGCCGAGGAAAAAGCGCCGACCCGCTTGCATCAAGCGATGCGCTACGCGGCCCTCGCGCCCGGCAAGCGCATTCGTCCCGTGCTCGCTTATGCCACCGGCGAAGCGCTCGGCGCACGCTTGGATGCGCTCGACCCCGTCGCCGCGGCGGTGGAATTCATTCATGCCTACTCGCTGATCCACGACGATCTACCGGCGATGGATGACGACGATTTACGCCGCGGCCGCCCGACCTGTCACCGGCAGTTCGACGAAGCGACGGCGATCCTGGCCGGAGACGCGCTGCAGACCTTGGCCTTCGAAGTTTTGACGACCGATGAATTATGCGATGTTCCGGACGATCGCAGGCTCGCGATGTTGCAAACCCTGGCACACGCGGCGGTTCGCACGGCATGGCCGGCGGACAGGCGCTCGACCTCGCCGCAGTCGGTATCAGCCTGACTTTGGATGAACTCGAGAACGTCCACAAACACAAAACCGGCGCGCTGATCCAGGCCAGCGTCATGCTCGGCTATCTCGTCGGCAACGGTCAGGATCCGAGTCTGGCCGATCGACTCAAACGCTATGCCGCCTGTATCGGTCTGGCCTTTCAGGTGCAGGACGACATCCTCGATGTCGAAGGCGAAACCGAGGTCATCGGCAAGCCACAGGGCTCGGACGCCGGCCTCGACAAACCGACCTATCCGCATCTACTCGGCATCGAGGCCGCGAAGGCCACAGCCAGACGTCTGTGTGAGGAAGCGATCGCTTGCCTCGAACCGCTCGGCTCAAACGCTGAAACCCTCGCGATGATCGCGGACTACATCGTCAAGCGTAACCGCTGAATCGTCAGCGCACGTGCGCGAAGCACGTGCGTAATTCATCGACGAACACCGCGGGCCGTTCGAACGCCGCGAAATGCCCGCCTTTGTCGTTTACGTTGTAGTGCACTAGGTTGGTGAACCGTTCCTCGGCCCATCGTCGCGACGGGCGCATTATTTCGTGCGGGTAGATGCTGATCCCGGCCGGGATGTGGATCGGCTCGATGGGCCCGAACAGCATGGAGAAACTTTCCCAATAGATGCGCGCGGCTGACGCGCCGGCTGCCGGAAGCCAGTACATCATTACGTTGTCGAGCAATTCATCGCGTGTGAGAACGTTTTCCGGATGCCCGTCACAGTCCATCCACGACCAGAACTTTTCGATGATCCAGGCGGCCTGCCCCGACGGCGAGTCGACGAGTCCGTAGCCGACGGTCTGCGGGCGGGTGCTTTGTTCCTTCGAGTAGCCCGAATCCCAATCCCAATAGTGTTGCATGCTCGCTTTCGCGCTCTGCTCGAACTCCGTCGGGTTTTCCAGGAGCGCCTCGCTCGGCCTCACGATCGGCAGATTGCTGTGCATGCCGATGCAATGTCCGGTCTCGCTGGCAGCGATACACTCGGTCACGAACGCACCCCAGTCGCCGCCCTGCGCGACGTAGCGGTCATAGCCCAAACGCGCCATCAATTGACCCCAGGCCCGACCGATGCGTTCGACCGACCAGCCGGGGGTGTCGGGCTTACCGGAAAAACCAAAGCCGGGAAGCGTCGGACAAACGACGTGAAATGCATCGCTCGCGGCGCCGCCGTGCGCCTGAGGATCGGACAACGGCCCGACGACCTTCAAGAATTCGATCACCGAGCCCGGCCAACCGTGGGTCATGACCAGCGGCAAGGCGTCTTCCCGCGGCGAGCGCAGGTGCAGGAATTGAAAGTCCAATCCGTCGATCTCGGTGATGAACTGCGGTAACGCATTGAGCGCCGCTTCGCAGCGCCGCCAGTCGTAATCGTTTTGCCAGTACGCGCAGACCTCCTTCAGGTAGTCGAGCGGTATGCCCTGGCTCCAGTCGCGGGGCGTCTCGCGATCCGGCCAACGCGTCGCTGCGAGACGACGCTTCAAATCGTCCAGGGTTTCTTCGGATATGGCGAATTGGAAAGGGCGGATGTCGCCCATAGTTGAACTCCTCAATATCTTTTCAATTGTTAACGGCCGCGCATGGCGCCGGGGTCATTGTGATGTGGACGCGAACGGTTGTACAAGCGTGCTCGCTACGCGAATCAGCGGCGAACCTCAGTGGCTAGCGGGTGAAAAACGCTCTAGAATGTGCGTTAAGCGCTAGGACAATCTCTATATGAATCAACCAGCTCCGGTCGCTCCTGATATTCCCGACGTTCAAGGTAGCGAAGACACCCGTCGCGTCGCGATCGATCGCGTGGGGGTCAAGGATATTCGTCATCCGGTGGTGGTGCGTGACCGCACCGGGGGCGAGCAACATACGGTCGCGATCTTCAACATGTACGTCGGCCTGCCGCATGAATTCAAGGGCACCCACATGTCACGGTTCGTGGAGATCTTGAACAACCACGAATACGAAATCTCGGTCGAATCATTCAATCAGATGATCACCGAAATGACTGATGTGCTGCAGGCGGAGCGCGGCCATATCGAGATGAACTTCCCCTATTTCGTCGAGAAAGCGGCACCCGTATCCGGCGTCAAGAGTCTGATGGACTACGCCGTGACCTTCGTCGGCGAGATCCGCGACGGGCAGCCGCCGCAGGTGTTCGTGAAGGTCGTCGTGCCGGTCACGACGCTCTGCCCGTGCTCGAAGAATATTTCCGAATACGGCGCGCACAATCAACGTTCCCACGTCACTGTAGAAGTCAAGATTGCCGATTTCGTCTGGATCGAGGAATTGATCGACATCGTCGAAGGCATCGCCTCGTGTGAGCTCTACGGCTTGCTGAAGCGTCCGGACGAGAAATACGTGACGGAACGGGCATACGACAACCCGCGTTTCGTCGAGGATATGGTGCGCGATGTGGCGCTGCGATTAAACGCCGACGAGCGCATCCGCGGCTACACGGTCGAATCCGAGAATTTCGAGTCCATCCACAATCATTCCGCCTACGCCCTGATCAGCCGAGACAAGGATACCGGTGAGCAGGATGCGCGCGGCTGACGGCCGCGGGACCCCGGTATCCGTCAAAAAAGTATCGCCAAATAGCCGCCACTTATCGCCATTTCGTGGCGGATTTTTGACGGTATATACCGTAACCCATTGTCGTCGTTAGGATTGTCAAATCTGGCACGGGTCGTGCAGCCACTGCTATTGCGCAGCCGGTTGAACACCGATGCGCTCCTCCCTTTGGTCCATTACGGGTGCGCCTCGCACCCGTTTTTTTTTGCCGCAATTAAATACCGCGTGGCACCTTGATACCGGGACGACGTCTATTTCCCCGCCCTCTTTGCAGCGTCCCACAGGCGATCCATATGCTCGGCGGTCGCCTCCTCGGCGGACGAGCCCTGGGCGCGCAGCTCCGCTTCGATAAAGCGGAAACGCCGCTCGAACTTTCGATTTGCGGATCTCAGCGTCGCTTCGGGGTCAAACCCGAGGTGGCGCGCCACATTGACGACGGCGAAGAGCAGGTCGCCCAGTTCTTCTTCGACATCCGCGTCCGCACCGCGCTCAGCCGCGTCGCGTAATTCCGACACCTCCTCACCGAGTTTGTGCCAGGCGCCGGTCCCATCCGGCCAGTCGAATCCGACGCGGGCCGCCCGCTTTTGGAGTTTGCGCGCGCGGGTGAGCGCGGGGAGATCGAGCGGGACGTCATCGAGCTCGCCGACGACCGCGCCGCTGCGTCGCGCCCGCCGCTCGCCGGCCTTCAACACTTCCCAGGCTGTGGATACGGCCTCCGCGTCCGGCGCATGGGCGTTATCGAAGACGTGCGGATGGCGCCGTACGATTTTGTCTTCCAGTTTCCTCACCACGGCGTCCAGCGTAAACCTGCCCTCCTCCTCGCCCAGCTGGCAGTAGAAAATGACTTGGAAGAGCAAATCACCGAGTTCCGATGGGAGTGCGTCGAGCCGTCCGGACTCGATCACATCAGCGACCTCGTACGCTTCTTCGAGGGTATGGGGCACGATGGACGTGAAGGACTGCGCGCGGTCCCACGGACAACCGTCCTCGGGCGCACGCAGGGTTCGCATCAAGTCACGAAGTTTCTGCAGATCTGACATCGTTGAACTCCGGTTTTCAGCCCGACGGGTACGGCAACCCGTACGAATGCTCTTGATTAGATCGTACTTTGGCTGGAGAATCTGCCCGGTTTTGTAGTCTAAACCATGATTTTGGGTCTACTCGCGCTTCAGCCATGTCAACGCCGCTCATTCTAAGACTCGATATCGCCGGGACGCCCATTCGCTGGATCCCCTGGCAGGACGCCGTATGCCTTTACAGCCGCGAACTCGTTGCCTGGACGGCAGGCGACAGCGCGTTCACGTTCTACGGCGGTAATTGCCGCGCAACCGGTGAGCGGTCCTCGGTTACCGTGAATTCGATCATCGCGGTCAAACGCTCCAAGCGCGGCCAACACGTCAAACGCCACATCCCGCCACTGAATAACCACGAGCTGTTTCGTCGCGATGGCCGGATGTGCATGTATTGCGGTCGCGAATTCCCCGAATACGGATTGACCCGGGATCACGTCGTGCCGTTGTCGCGCGGCGGCCGGGACATCTGGTCGAATGTGGTCAGTGCGTGTCGCAGCTGCAATACCCGCAAGGGCGGACGGATACCCGAAGAAGCGCACATGGCACTGTTGGCGGTTCCCTATGTGCCGAACTGGGCTGAATTTCTGGCGCTGTCCAATCGGCGCATCCTCGCCGATCAAATGGAATTTCTGAAATCTCAGTTCAACCGCAAGAATCGCATTCTCGGAATCGGGTGAACATTGCACTAAGTACTTAGCGTAGTCCGCAACGCGGTGAACGCACATTCCGGTGCACGAATGCCGATGTTTAAGAATGATCGCGTGGTTCGTGTTAAACACTTAACGTTAAGCGCTGGTATAAATTGCGCGAAGCGAAAAAATCGTTCATCATTCCCGCCGCAGATTTCCCGCACCAGAACACGATTACCCGCCACGGCTGAGGAGGATCACAATGAGCAAAATTTTGATTGGATGTTTGCAATTTACAGTGCTGTGCGTACTGCTGGGCGGCTTAAGTGCCTGTGCGGTTGTGACCAGTAAAGATTTGGCTGCGGTCGAGTCCAAGGCCAATAGCGCGATGTCAGAGGCGCGCAAAGCGGGCAGCGCCGCATCGGATGCGATGAAGACTGCGCAGGCGGCTCAAGCGGCCGCAGACGCCGCCGCGGCGACGGCGGCGGAAGCCAAGAGCGCCGCTGACGCAGCGATGTCTTGTTGCAACGAAAACAAGGATCGCATCGAACGGATGTTCGAACAGACGATGAAGAAGTAAGGGCCGACCGACTTACACGAGCACTCGAGAGCCCCGCCCATGCGGGGCTCTCTACTTATTGTTGCGGTTATGTGGTTACGGATTATCCCTGCGGCGCGGCGTTCGGATCCGCCTCGTTCGCTTTCAGTCTGCCGACCGCCAGGGGAATGCCATCTTTGCGCTCGATGGCGCGCCGAATATCGGCCCACACCAGGCGCACCTTGTAGTCCTTGAGCCGGTCGAGGATCAATTTGACCACGTGGGAATACTGCTCGTTGAAAACGTCTTTGTCCTCTTCGAGATGCGGATGAACTTCGAGATAGATCCGGCCGTGCGCCACACCGATCTTGTAAGGTTGGTTGACGATGTGCACCGGCATACCGATCTGCGCGCCTTTATATACCTGGGCCACGTCCTTGGGGTACATGCGCACGCATCCGTGGGTCACCCGCATGCCGATGCCGTAGGGCTTGTTCGTACCGTGAATTAAATAGCCCGGCAGACCCAAACGCAGCGCATGTGCGCCGAGCGGGTTATCGGGTCCTGCCGGCACGATGGCCGGCAGCGGATCGCCAGCCGCGGCGTGCTCTTCCCGGATCGATTCCGGCGGATACCACGAGGGATCTTTGACCTTGGATACGATCTTCGTCTGGCCGTGCGGCGTGACCCAGTCTTGACGTCCGATGCTGACCGGAAAGGTCAGAACCTCCGTGCCTGCACGTTTACGATTAAAGAAATAGAGGCGCATCTCGGGTACGTTGATCACGATGCCATCACGCGGCGCATCGGGGATCACGTACAGGTTGGGCACGACGATCTCCGCGCCGTCGCCGGGGATCCACGGGTCGATCGCGGGATTTGCCAGGCGCATTTCCTTGTAACCCTGATCATAGGCGCGGGCAAGGTCCGATAGCGTATCCTGGTAAACCGTGGTCGCGAGAGACACCTCGCCGATGAGATCGGGTGCCACGGATTCGACGACAAATGCCTGGCCGGCCGTGGCGGACGCACAGGCCACTGCGCTCAACGACGCCGCGCGGACGATGACCCGCAACGCGCGCCATACCCGCTCAATGCGGTTCGAACAGTTGTGTTTCGTTCTGCTCATAACGCCTCAAGCTTGCGTAAACGCATACACGCACAGCGTCAACCAGGCGCCCATGAACGCCACGCCGCCGGCGGGCGCGGCCATCGCGAACGTCCGGATCCCGGTCAATACGCTGACGCTTAGACCGCCGCAAAACAAAACGATTCCGGCGACCGCGAGAACGCCGGCAAGCTTGAGCGCAAGCGATCCCGCCGTGGACTGGAGCATCGCGGCGATGATGACCAACAACAGGCCGTGAATGAGGAGATAGCTCGACGCCGTTTCGAGCGATGTCAGAGCCGCCGGAGCGATGCGTTCCTCGAGTGCATGGGCACTCAGTGCGCCGAGCACGACACCGCCGCAGCCAGCCAGGCCGCCGACCCACATGAAGAGTTTAAAAAACATGTTTGGCTTTCATCTGAGGAACACACTATACTCGCGCGCTGTTTTGTGGGGCAATCAGCAAGATAGCGTCGATCGATGATATGCGGCCTAGGACACGATACCGGTGAGTAGAAGATCGATCGACCGTTACGAAAGTCGGTGGATCGGGTTCGGCGCCTTGGCTGCATTGGCGGCGCTGCTCGGACTCGAGGCTTCGGGCGATTCGCTCGTAATCAGTGAGCCGTTCGCGGTTTCCGATGACTACGCGACGGGCGACACCTTCATGAACGTGCGCTTGCAAGGCACCGTCAGGCTCATGCCGAAAGAGCTCAACGGCTTCAAACCGCGCGAGTTATCGGGTCTGGCCTGGGACGCCGACGAAGGCCTGCTCTACGCCGTCTCCGACGACGGGTTCCTCGTCCACCTGCGGCCGGTGTTCGACGCCGGCATCCTCGAGCGCGTTTATTTGGACGACGCTTTCCCACTACGCGGCCAAGATGGCGTGCCAGTCAAGAAAAAGTATGCCGACGCCGAGGGCCTGGTGGCCCGTCATACGCGTAACGGCATCGCCGGCGATACCGAGCTCATCATCTCGTTCGAACGTAAGCCGCGGCTGGTGCGCTACACGCCGCAGGGCGACTACGTGGCCGCGACGCCGCTGCCAGAAATACTACGCGACGGCTCGCGCTACTCGGGGCGCAATAAGGAACTGGAAGCCTTAACCGAACTCGACGATTTCGGTCTCATCACCGGACCGGAACGGCCCTTGAAGGATTCCGACCAGTCGAAGATACCGCTGTATTCGATCAGCGGTCATACGTGGTTGTACGCGCCGGTCGATGCCGAACACAGCGCCTTGGTCGGACTCGAATCGAATGCCCGGCGGCGACCTGTTGGTTTTGGAACGGCGCTTCGCGTCGATATTAAAGCCAGTTGTTTTCTCGTTGCGACGCATGTTCATCAATGCCGCGACACCGACATCGGAACCTCCGGTAGAAGACGTCGTCCGCTTCGACACCGACGACTGGTCTATCGATAATTTCGAAGGCATCGCGTGGCACGAAGGATCGCGTTATTTCATGGTCAGCGACGACAATGAAAACGTGATTCAGAAAACCCTGTTGATGTACTTCGAAATACGCGACGCCGCGCCGCCGGCGGTGGAAGCAGCCGACCGTGCGCCATCACCGACAAACAGCGGCCCTTCCTGATTGCGATCGGGAACTTCAACGCTCTAATAAGCGCGGCATCAACTCCACGAGATTGCACGGCCGGGTTCGATAATCAAGCTGCTGAGAAATCAACGCATCCCAGCCCGTTGCGCAAGCGCCGGCTGATCCGGGCAGACAGAACACGTAGGTAGCGTTCGCGACACCGGCAACGGCGCGCGACTGCAGCGTCGACGTCTTGATGTCCTCGTAAGACAGGACGCGAAACATCTCGCCAAACCCATCCAACACCTTATCGAACAACGGCGTGATCGCTTCGGGCGTGCCATCGCGGCCCGTTACACCGGTGCCGCCCGTCGTCACGACCGCGTTGACGTGCGCGTCCGCGATCCACTGCGAGACGATAGCGCGGATCGCATAGATGTCATCGCGACAGATGCGTTTGTCGCACACGTCGTGGCCGGCGGCTGTGGCACGTTCAGCCAGCAACTTACCCGACTTGTCCGTCTCTTCGGTACGGCTGTCAGATATCGTTAAAACGGCGATCTTGAGCGCGATGAAATCTCGTTCAGTGGCCACACGTCGCAACCTGAGGTAGGGTTTCAACTACGGCGAACCTCGGCTCGACGCGGAGGTTCGTCAATCCATCGGAAAACATGGCCATCCTAACCGTCAAATCCGCTCGACCTCAATGGACGCGATGACCGCGCAAGGCCAGCGCCTCGATCGCTGGCTGTGGAGCGCGCGTTTTTTCAAGACGCGCGGCTTGGCGGTCGAGGCCATCAAGAACGGCCGCGTCGAGGTCAATGGCGCTCGCGCGAAGCCCGCTAAGGTTGTGAAAGTAGGCGATTTAATTCACCTGCGACGCCCGCCCTATCAGCACGAAATCGAGGTTCGCGGGTTGACCGCCCAGCGTGTTTCCGCGCGCCTCGCGCCGGAACTTTTTCGAGAAACACCCGCGAGTACGGCGGCCCGGGAATCCTTATCCCGGATGCTCGACTTAGGCCGTGTGGTTGATGAGCGGCGGTGGGGCAAGTTGACCAAGAAAGAACGCCGGCAGCGCGAGCATCTGAAGCGCGCCTTCGACTGACACTCGCGCGTGATCGACGCCGGAATCACCGGATGAATAACTCATGAATGCCCCCGAAACGCTCGAAGTCGGCCAAGCGGCCGAGGTCTATCGCAAACTGGCGAATAGCATCGGCCACGCAATAACCGGGCAGGGCGCGGTCATTCGACGTCTGCTGAGCGCATTTCTGGGGAATTACATACGGTAGTACCAAGAAGCCGAAGTCAATCGGCACACCGCGCTGAATCTAGAGCGTTATTTGGTCTTTGAAGATTCGCGCAGTTTGGCGTCAGCACCAAACAGGCGGTTTTTGACGAAGCGGTCAACTCGCTCGTGCAGTTCTTCGGCGGTCGCATCTTTAGGCGGTGGGTCGGGACGCAGGTCTGCGTTGTAGTCTCGGGGGTCCGCTTTAGGTTTTGGCACGAGGTTTCTCTCCTAAGCTCGATGGACCCGTTACCTTACCGGCTCGCAACCAAACCTCAAACCTGCGGCTTGACATGCCGCGCTGCTACCCGGCCTTTTTCACAGCTAGAACCCTATCATTATTTCTGCTGGTGTTTGGTTTCGAATGCCTTATTCAACATCATTTCCTCCCACAAGTCCCAGAGGCTAGCGAGCTGAGCAGATTGATCGTCGGTTTTGCGTCGCAGCTTCTTTAGCTGGTCTTCAACAGAGGGTTTATCAGGGCGGTTATCCTTCATAGCAATTCCTCATGCTGGGCGCAAAGAGGTTGCTATCGGGGGAGACAAGAACTTAGAATGCTCTTGCTCCGCGTTTCGGCTGTTGAACCTCTTACGCGGTTTCGAACCCCGGTCAGAAGCCATCTG
>CBDCJB010000018.1:0-26328 GCA_965217605.1 Gammaproteobacteria bacterium | reverse complement strand
CCGCGACCTCCGCCATGCCGGACAGAATGCACCAATCGCAGGTGTTCACACCGCTTACGAACGGCCAGCGGCCCGTCAAACGATAGCCGTCGTCGACCTTGTGTGCTTTACCGCACAGTGGGATCAAGATCCCAGAGATAAGGCTTTCGGGTTTGACGCCCCAGATCGCTTCCTGCGCCTCGAGGGGCCACTGCGCCACCATGAAGTTGTGCGCGATGTATTGGGCGAGACACCACGCGGTGGAGCCGCATCCGCGCGCGATGCGCGACAGGATGTCGACCATGCCATACAAATGGCCTTCGCATCCGCCGTAGCGTACGGGCTGAAAGATCCGCGCAACGCCCGAGGCGGCCAGATCGTGCTTTGTCGCCGCAGGAAGCTGTCTCAGTTCTTCGGCCTCGTCGGCGCGTTCACGGAGGATCGGGATCAACTGCTCCGCGCGTTCGACCAAGTCGTCGTACGTTCCGACAGACGCAGGGCGTGTCTGCGGCGCCGCGTGCACACCTTTAGATGGGGATGACATGATAAAACCTCGCTTCGCCCACCCTAGCGTGCTGTCCCGCAATAAACTTCATAATTCGCTGGTTCTCGTGCCGCGCTACGGCGTTGCTCGTCGTTGCCGTATTCCCGATACGACGCCTCCTCGCGCTTTGTAGCGCAACACGAGCCCTGCGCGACTTATCGAAGTTTATTGCGGGACAGCACACTAGCGTTGCTAAGTAAACAAAACCGATGCCAGTTCCGGGATCGCGCGAACGGCATACTCGGGTGCCGGTATCCCGGCCGGTAGTCCTTGGGCACGCGCATTGACCCACGCGATATCCATCCCGACACCTTTCGCTCCGACGATGTCATCATCGACGGAATCGCCGACGAATAAGGCGTCGCGAGGTGCGACGCCGAGCAAGGCCAAGGTATCGGTGAAGATCTTGGCGTGCGGTTTCCGCCAGCCGTGATCGTCGGATACGACGATGCAATGGAAAAACGGTGTCGCGCCGTCCCGAGTGAGGACGTGCCGCGCGGTCGGGCCGTGGTCGAAATTGGACACGAGTGCGACGGCATAGGCGGCGTAGACGCGCTCCAAGAATTGCGTGTGATCCGTTGGAACTTTAACGGCGCCGGCGAGTTGTTCCAGGTGTCGGCTGGATATCTCCTGAGCGAGTTCGTCCGTCGCATCCGTATCGGTTAGTCCGGCTTTGGTCAATGCGAACTTGAACCGCTCTTTCGACGGGATCTCCTTCAGATCGCGCGCACGGCGCGTAGCGAGTTCATCGTTCGCATCGGCAAAGGCGGCGTAGAAATCCTTGAAGTCCAGGTCGGGCACGCGTTCGGCGAGAATCGCTTGTATGACGCCCAAGGTCGACAGCGAGGACTGGCCTTCCCAGGTGAATTTCGGCATGCGCTCCGGTCGCCACAGCGCCACCGTGGCGAACAGGTCGAACAGGACAGCCTTATAGTTTTTCACGTTCTAATTCTTCGTAGAACCTACTTCAGTGGGCTGATAGGCATAATAGCGCAGGCGCGGAACAGTGCACCTTACAATGCGTGTAGAAATAGAGGGATTCACCGGTGGACGCAGCCGAGACACATCAGCCGAAGACTTTGCGCGAACTCGAAGCCCTGCCGCTCGATGACGTCCGTTCGTTGATTCGGGCCAACGCGTATACCGGGCATACCGCCGGCCTTGGACGCGGCTTCCAGCAATGCAACGTCGTGATCCTCGCGGAAAGCCACGCGCTCGATTTTTTGCGTTACTGCCAGCGCAATCCGCGACCCTGTCCGCTGATCTACATCTCCGACACCGGTGATCCGTCGATGCACGCGCTCGGTCGCGATATCGACATCCGCACCGACGTGCCGTTCTACAATGTGTATCGCGACGGGCGTCTCGACCTGCAATGCGCGGACATCGGCGATCTTTGGCGTCCGGATTTCGTGGCTTTCGCCCTGGGATGTTCGTTTACGTTTGAACACGCCCTCGTGTCAGAGGGGATCGCGATGCGGCATATCGAAGAAGATCGCACGGTGTCGGTATTCCGCACGACGATCGATACGGCGCCGGCTGGACCATTCAGCGGGGCCATGGTCGTTTCGATGCGCCCGATCAAGGCATCGCGCCTCGAAGACGTGATGCGCACCTGCACGGGCTTTCCTCACGCGCACGGCGCGCCGATCCATACGGGCGATCCAACCGCCATCGGTATTGCCGACATCATGCGACCCGACTGGGGCGACGCGATCGAGATCCGAGCCGATGAAGTGCCGGTCTTCTGGGCCTGCGGCGTGACGCCTCAAAACGTTCTGCTACAGGCCAAGCCCGAGATCTGTATCACCCATACCCCCGGCCGTATGTTGCTCACCGAACTGCGTGCGGAAGCGGATGATGGTGAGCTTAATACGGCGGCGCCAGCCGTCTGAATCCGTGTGACAGGACGACGATGAGGAACACCAGGTTTCTCGGCAGCAGACCTGGGACCCAATACGCGGGACAGCGTACGTCATCTTCGCCCGCGACCGATCGGGCCGCTGTCCCACCGAGTTGCCTGATCCAAGCGACGCTTCTAGGCCATTCGCCGATGTTATCGAGCCACGGCGCGGGAATGCCCGCTTCCCCGACGCGTGCGCCTAAGATGGCGCCGTAGATCGCGCCGGCCGTGTCCGTGTCGCCGCCGGCTTCGATGATGGCTCGAAGGCCGGACTCGAAATCATCGGGATAGCGAAACCAGGTCTGCAACACGCAGGGCACAGTGTGATAGGTATAACCTGAAACGCCGTTCAGTGATCCGATCGCGGTGGCGAAATCCGACACCGATTCATGTTGGCCGGCCGAAGTGGCAGCGCGTTCGATCAGATCCAGGAACTCGACAGCGGATTCTCCGTCAAGCAGGGCGTCCAATTGCTGTCGGTATGCCGTCGGCGAGCGGTCGTCGCCGGCGGCGCCTTGCCAGGCAGCGAGCGCCACCGCCAATGCGCCGAAATAGGCCTTTGGATCGACATGCGTAATCACGGTCGACGCTCTGACGAACCGTTTGAACTGCGCGACGTCGCGACCGTAGGCCACGCCCAGGACCGCGCTGCGCATCGCGGGTCCATTGCCGGCGGAGAAGACGCCGCTCTTGTCGGGCGAGATGCCGAGCCACAGCTTGATGGCCGCGCGCAGCGTTGCGAACCCGACGCCGGCCGGCAAACCGAGTACCCACCAGCGCAGCGAGCGGGCGAGTTGCTTTTTGAACGCGTTCACGTCGCCTTGCGAGCGGATTAGCGCCTGCGCGACGAAGCACGCGTGCTCGGTATCGTCGGACACCATGCCTTTGCCGAACAGGAGGTGGTGTTTCGATGTATCAGGGAACACTTTCACCCCTCGATACTGCGACATGCCCTCGTAGGGCAGACCCAATGCGTCACCGGCGGCGGTGCCGAGCAAGCACCCGATCAATGCGTCGTTCAATGGACCATGACTTCAGCTGGCACGATGAGCGCAGCCTTGTTCGGGACCGTGCCGATGATCAGCTCCGCACCGGAATTGAATTCGAGGTAATCGGCTTCCACGCCGTCGCTGAACACGATGCCGTTGCGGGCCATCTGCGACGTGATCCTGAGCGGCATGTCGTCATCGAACGCACCGTGCACGATCGAGGTGTCCGTTGCAACGCTGGGAAAGGGTTCCCGCACGGAGTAAACGAGTTGTTCCGTATCCCAGGCGAGGCGTCCGCCGTTCGGCGGCGGCACGACGCGTCCACCCAGCGCTTCGATGACGCCGGCCGCACCCGCGTACACGGACTGCAGCCAGCCCGTGGACCCGGCACCGGTTGATACAATGATGCCGCTGGAGGACTGGTTCTCACGGCGCGCGCCAATTTCTATCGCGTAACGCGCCGAGACGTGCGAGCGCGCACCGATGTAGAAATCGTTGAAGGCGAGCAAGGTTTGGCCGTCGGCGAGGACCGCTTTCGCGAGCGTCACGCGTTTAACGTGCGCTCGGCCGGTGAGCGTGCTCGCGAGCGGTTTCTCGAACGTCGTCGCGGTGAAGGGCAGCAACACGCCGTCGAAGCGTTCGGGATCGGGATTGACGGCGAGGATCGGCTGACTCGAAAGGTATTTGGCCGTGTTTGAAACGAGGCCGTCCTGCCCGACCGCGATGACCAGATCTTCGGCGCCGAAGGTGAATTGGGGTACGAACTCACGGTCTATGACCTGACTCTTGAGCGTGTTGGGAATCGCGCGTCTTACGTTCGTGAGAACCGCCTGGTGCATGTCGTGGGCACGCTCGATCTGCTCGAACGAGTGGCCGGATTGCTGCAGATAGAATCGGGCCTGCGCGCGGGTATTGAACCGGGCCACGAGATCATCGAGCTCGGTTTTCCGAGTCACGATGATCACGTGTTCGTAGAGGGAAGCGGCCATACCCGAACCTATTGCGCCCGCGCCTCGGTCACGTAGGAGACGACCTTGGCCAGCAGATCCGGGGTGATGCTCAGATTGTCGATGGTGCCCGCATTGCCTGCCCATTCCTTGAGCGCTAGGCCGATCAAGGCCTGTGGCGGCAAGGCGCCATAGGGCGAGAGTTTGAGCTCGTCCGCCTTGGCTTCGGCTTCGGCCAGCGCCAGATTGTTGCGGGCTTGCGTGTCGACCAGGTCCTTGCGGCGGATCTCGAGCTCGACGTCGGTGTTCATCTCCGATTCGCGGATCTTCCGCTCTTCGTCGACGGCTGCCTTGCGGCGGTCGTAGATGGCTTGATCGGCGCGTTTGTTGAGGCTCTCGCGATAATCCGCCTCGAGTGCTTTGTGCATCTCCGGCGTCGTCTTCACCGCGGTGAAATGCAGGCCTTCGAGCGCGATGCCGAGATCGGCGAGTTCCGGCGACTCGGCCGCTTTTCCAAACACCACCGACGACAAGTCTTTGACCCGGGTCAGCGCTTCTTCGAGTGGCAACCGGTTCATGACACTGCGCGTATGCGCCTGGACGATGTTCACGACGCGTTGCACCACGTGCTCCGGGTCGTCGCTGGTGTAGTGGTGCGTCTTCGGGTGGACGGTGAAGTCGAGGCGTTCGGCGAGCGCCAGCGGCTCGGTCAAACGGTAGCTCAGCGTGCCCTGAATGGAAACTTCCTGAAAGTTTGCGGTGGTTTCGTTGAAGATGAACGGACTTTCCTGGCTCGCCAAGGGCACGGCCGCGATCGACGTCGTGAGCGGCATGTAGAAGAAATTGATCCCCGCGCCATGGGCAACGAGCGTGCCGTTCCGGTAGCACAGGACGTAGGTATTCGGTTCACCTTTGTAGTAATTGATCAGCATGATGCGGCTCCCTGCATTACTTGATGACATCGACCCGGGTGCGGTCGACGACGCGATAGAGTTTGGCCGGCCGGTGCGCGCCTTCGCGCTTTTCCTCGCCGGTTGGTTCAATGAGATTCAGCGCCAGGATGCGTTTTCGAAAATTGCGCTTGTCGACGGGCGCTCTGAAGATCACCTCGTAGACCTGTTGCAGTTCGGAAAGCGAGAACGCCTGCGGCATGAACTGAAACGCGAGCGTCGAGTAATCGAGCTTGGCGACTAGTCGTTCGTGCGCAGTCTCGAGGATCGCCGCATGGTCGAAAGCGAGCTCCGGCAGTTCTTCCATGCCGAACCAACTGACGCCCTCGGCGTCCGTGGCCGCCTGCAGCACGATGCGGTCCGAGGGGATCAACGCATAGTAGGCAACCGTGATCACCCGCTCGCGGGGATCGCGATCGGGCGTGCCGAAGGTATAGAGCTGTTCGAGGTAGACCCCGGCGACGCCCGTTTCTTCCTCGAGCTCGCGGCGCGCGGCCGCGTCCAGGCTTTCGTCGAGGTTGACGAAGCCGCCCGGCAGCGCCCATTCACCCCGAAACGGGGACCGCGCGCGCTTGATGAGCAGCACTTTGAGTTCGTCCTGGCGCAGCGTGAAGATCACGATGTCGACCGTGACGGCGGGGTGGGGATAGTCGTAGGTATAGGCCATCGAGGACAATTCGCGTTAATTCAACACGAAGTCAAGTTGCGATCCCGCGGATGGGCGAGATCATCGATAAGCCATTGTTTTTCTGTTTAGTCTGGTAGACCGAAGGCGATCACGGTGTCGCCGAGGGGAAACCGGAACAAGCGATGGCCGCCCGCCGCGACCGCCACGAACTGCCGGCCTCTGACCGTATAGGAGACAGGCGGCGCGTTGACACCCGCACCGGTATTGAAGCGCCACAGGACTTTGCCGTCCTCGGCATTGCGCGCGACGAAATGCCCGTCCGATTCGCCGTGGAAGATCAATCCCCCTGCGGTCGCGACCGATCCACTGACCACCGGCAGATCCGTTCGGGCCTGCCATTGGATCGCACCGTCACTGGGATCGATTGCCGTGAAGGTGCCCGAGCGTTCGCCGTCGTCCAGGAAGTCGAGTGTCGCGACGGATTCTCCGGCGTCGTCGGTTTCGAGGCGCAGGCGCGTGGGGTTGTGGGACCCTGCTACGTAGAGCCAGCCGGTGTCGTGGCTGAACGCGGTCGGCGGCCAGTTGGCGCCGCCCGCCGCGCCGGGCGCGTAGATGATGCCTGCGGGGGTCGGGCGCTGAAACATCATGTCGTTCATCGGCACGAACGGTTCGGAACGACGCAGCGCTTTTCCGGTCATGCGGTTGAAGAAGTAGAGCCACCCGGATTTCGACGCCTGCGCGACGACGTGTACGGGCGTCTCGCCCAGTGTCTTCAGATCGAACAGTACCGGCGGTGAAGCGACGTCATAACCCCAGATGTCGTGCGGCGTGATCTGTTGATACCACTCGAGCGCGCCGGTCTCGACGTCCAATGCGACCAGCGACGCCGTATACAGGTTGTCGCCAGGCCGTTTGTGATCGGCGTACCCGGGCGCTGCGTTACCAGTGCCGAAATAGATCAAACCCAAGTCCGGATCGATGGAGGGCGAGGAATAGATCGAACCCCCGCCGGATCTCCACGCGTCCTTATATTTCTCGGCGTTCGCGCGCTCTTGGGCGACATCGCGATGCAAGTCGTCACCAAACGCCGTGCGCTCGACGTACTCGCCTTCCCAACCATCGGCGGCGGTCGCGTACCAGCGCCAGATCAAGCGGCCGGTCTCGGCATCGTAGGCGGAGAGGAATGCACGCTGCCCGCACCGGATACCGGGGCGGCCGAGCGCATGCGCGACGTTCGTCGCGCTTTCATCCAGGATTGCGGTGTAGCCGGCGCCGCTGACGCCGACGAAGACCTTGCCGTCATAGACGATCGGCGCCATGTTGCCGGCGAAACGCGTGAGCTTGACGAGCACGTCGGGCGGCAGGCTCTGCGCCTGGCGAATCGATTCGAGATCGCCCGAGTTACCAGTGGCCGGATCGACGACGGGTATGTCCCACAGCACGGTGCCTGTCGAGATATCAAGGGCGATGAGGCGCGCGTCGGCGGTGATCATGTACAGCCGCGAATAACCGATCGCGACGCCGCGATTGTGCGATCCGCAGCAGAGCTTCTCAGTTTCCATCGCGTGGGTATAACGCCACTTGAGCTTGCCGGTTTCGGCATCGAGCGCGACGACGTGGTTGTACGGCGTGCTCAGATACATTACACCGTCCGCCACGATCGGGCTGGCCGGAAACGTGCCCAGCACGCCGGTCTGGTAGATCCATTTCGGCGCGAGCCGGTGCACGTTGTCGACGTCGATTTGATCCAGGCCGCTATAGCGTTGATTGGCGTAGCCGTGGCCGTAGGTCAGCCAGTTGTCGTGGTCGTCCTGGGCGGCGCCGAGGCGCTCGCCGTCGACGGCGGCTACCCGGATACTGAGTAGACACAGCGCGGCGACCGCGGTGAGCAATCGAAAACGCATAGCGATGATCACCACGTTCAGCGGATCGAGTTCTTGAAGAAGGCGCCGTCTTTCATGATCGCGGCGAAGGTTTCCTCGGGCCGCGTCAACGCTGAAATATCCGTCAACGGATCGGCGTCGAGCACGAGGAGATCGGCCCGTGCGCCGGCCGCGATTGCGCCGATGTCTCCATCGGCCTCGAGCAATTTCGCATTGATCGTCGTCGCGGACTTCAGCACCTCGTGATTCGACTGGATGTCCGCGCGCAGCAGCAGCTCCTCGCTCTGGCGTTCCTGCGCGTCGCTGCCGAGCAGATCCGTGCCCAGGCCCATAGGAATGCATTTTTCGGCACACAGGGCCACGGCGCTCGAGCCCGCATCCATTACGTGCTCGAGTTTTTCGATCTGCCCCGCCGTGAGACCGAAGCGTGTGCTGTAGCGCTTCATCGTGTCGTAGGTGATCAAGGTCGGCACGATGAAACAATCGTTCTGAGCGACGAGATCGGCGGTCGCGCCGTCGATTAGGTTACAGTGTTCGAGCGAACGTACGCCGCAGGTCACCGCATGCGCGATGGACTCCGGCGAATACACGTGGGCCATCACGTATTTACCCCAGCGTGCGGCCTCGGCGGTGATCGCCGATAGCTCTTCGGGCGAGAATTGCACGCTGTCTATCGGGTCGTTGACCGAGGTCACGCCGCCCGACGCCATCACCTTGACCTGCGACGCGCCCCGGCGGATCTCGTCGCGCACGCCCTGCAAGGCCTCGGGTACGCCGTCCAGGGTTCGGAACGCGTATTCGAGCGCCGATCCGCAGCCGCAAAGCGGCGCTTCTTCCACGCGAAAGCGTTGATCACCGTGGCCGCCGGTCGGACTCAGGGCGTGGCCGGAGGGATAGATGCGCGGCCCCGCGATCACGCCCGTGTCGACCGCGTCGGCGAGGCCGCGATCGGCGCCCGCCGCGTCGCGGATGGTCGTGAATCCACGCGCGAGCATCGCCTCCAGGCTCATCGCCGCTTCGGCAAACATGCGCGAAGGCTGCATCGCGCGCAACGCAGTCAAGTTGTAATCCGGCAGGCAGACGTGCGCGTGTGCGTCGATGAGTCCCGGGATCACGGCGCGGCCCGCGAGGTCGAAGCGCTCGGCATCCGAAATCTTCGGCCGCACGTCGGTCACTTCCTCGATGCGTTCGCCGTCGATAACGATGTGATGGTCGTCCTTGAGCGTCGGGCTCGCGGCGTCGAATACGCGACAGTTTTCTAAAACGATCATTCCGGTCTATAGCGCCGGCCGGTAGTCGCGCCAAGGCGCGGCATTTTCGTACGCGCTGGCAATGCGAAAGACGCCGAGATCGTCAAACGTCTGCCCCACGATCTGGATGCCGGTTGGAACACCCGTGTCCTTGCAGACGCCGGCCGGAACCGCCATCACCGGACAGGTACTCACCATGTTGAACGGCCACGTCAACAACCAGTTCAAATACGCCGGAACCTTCTTGCCGTTGATCGTGAAATCGGGATCGGCGTTGTCGTGATCCGCTTTAACGGCCGGGATCGCCAAAGTCGGACAGATCAGCGCATCGTAGGATTGCAGGATCGGCGCCAGCTTCTGAAACATCTCCCCGCGTACGATGTTGATCTTGTAGTGATCGGTTGCCGAGCGCGTCATACCGCGCTCGATCATCCCTACGAAAAACGGATCCATTTCGTGGTGCCAGCGTCTCAAGATATCGCCACCGAGAAAGGCGGCCGCCATCGCTTCCCAGTATTGCAGGTAGGGATCGAGGATCCCCGTATGCCAGCCGAGATCGACGTCGTCGACCGTACATCCGAGTCCGCGGAAGACATCGAGCGCCGCGCGGGTGTTGGCCTGAATCGTCGGATCGATCTCGAAAAATCCCAAATCCATCGAGAACGCGAGCTTCATGCCCTCGATGGGTTCATAGGCGTCAGGCAGGCGGATACGGGATTTGAGCGACATCATGTCAGCCGAGTGCGGGCCCGACATGACGTTCTGCATCAAGGCGGCGTCCGCGACGCTATGGGTCATCGGACCGTAGTGAAGGAGCGTTTCAAGGGGATGATCGAGGTCCAGAGGATTGCGCCCGAAGGGCGGTTTATAACCGACGATGTTGCACGGCGCGGCGGGGATGCGCACTGAACCGCCCGCGTCGGTGCCGTCCGCGATCGTGGTCATGCCGGCGGCGAGCGCGGCGCTGGCGCCGCCGGATGAACCGCCCGAGGTATAGTCGAGGTTATATGGGTTACGCGTAATGCCCCACAGCGGACTGTGGGTCGCACCGGAATGCGCGAACTCGGGTGACGTGGAACGGCAATGCATGATTGCGCCGGCGCGCATAAGGCGCTCGATCGTCGGCGCGGTCGCGGCGGGTCGGAAATCGGCATTCATCTTCGAGCCCGACGTCATGATCTCACCCTTGACCGGATGGAAATCCTTGATCGCGCAGGGCACGCCCTCGAGCCGACGCGGCCGGCCGTCGGGTTTCATGTAGCGGTCTTCCGCTTTTTGGGCTTGCTCGAGTGCGCGCTCGAAATGGGTGTAGGTGAAAGCGTTGATCTTCGAGTTGACCGCTTCGATACGGTCGATCATGGCACGCATCAATTCGACCGGGGACAGATCCTTGTTCTTGAATGCGGCGATCGCCTCCGTCGCGGACAGATAGCAAAGTTCGGTCGCTTGACTCATCGTGGGCCTCCCGTCTTGTTGTAGTACCGCATTCTTTCAATTATTCGCCGCCGGGTCATTATCCCGGATGCAGCTCAGCTCCATCCGGGCTACACCGGAGGCAATCGTAGCCTGGATGGAGCTGAGCTACATCCGGGGGCAATTGAATCCGCTCTCTCGCGTCGATCGGGTACTATCGTGGTCAGGCCCGGAAGATAACAACTAATGAGGAGAATGACATGATTGGATACATCACCGTTGGGACCAACGACATGGATCGCGCCGCCGCATTCTACGATGCGCTCCTAGCCGAAATGGGCGCCAAGCGGGCGATGGAATCGGATCGATTCGTCGGATGGTCGAGCGCGGAAGGCTCGCCCATGTTCATGATCATCAAACCGGCCGACGGTAACGACGCGAAAGCGGGCAATGGCAGCATGGTCGCGTTCCACGCCGGCTCCAACGACAACGTGAATGCACTGTACGCCAAGGCCATTGAACTGGGCGGCACCGATGAGGGTGAGCCGGGGCCGCGGGCAGGTACGTTCTACGGCGGCTATTTCCGAGATCTCGACGGCAACAAGTTCGTGTTTTTCAATATGTAATCGTGCAGGTACATTTCGCTCGCAAGCGAGCTCTTACGACACGTGCTGAAATCCCAGTAGGAGTCCGCTTGCGGGCGAACCCGTCTCAGTTCAACACATTCAGAATGTTGACGAGGTGCTGGACCACTTTTTCGGCCAGTGCTTCATCGACGTTGATGTGTGCAAAAGGCACTTCTGCGGCCATACGATCGGTATTGAATCCGATATCGATGTAATTCGCGCCGAGGCCGAACAGGGCATCAACGTCCTCCACCAGTTCATCTGGAACATCGTCAGGGCGCCCATCACGTGCATTGATTTCGACGGTTTTCGTCAATGTCTGGTCGAGATCGAATTCGATGGTCACGGTTTCCCAGTCGTAGCTGGTCGCTGAGTAGGCAACACCTGAGGCGTTTCCCTGCCAGGGTTCTGGCGGTTCCATATCGTTTGTTTCCTGGTCTGCGAATAAGGGTCCTGACGTCAAACAGAGCAAGACAGCCATCGTGATTGAATTGCGAAAGCGGTTCGAACGATGTACGTGGATGGCCCAGATCGATATTTCCATCGACACCAGGAAGGAACAAAAGAGGATGTAATTATTGAAAAAGCTGTGCATGAAGGCGGTAGGTGGAACGGGAAGATGCCTGTACACCTTTTCGGCATATAGAGACCGATCTTGATTCTTTTAACCTGCTCACGTGTTGACACCTCGGGCTTTGCCGCATGCGCCCTCGGTAGCTTGGTCGACTCGAGCTTATACCACCGGCGGAAATGTGAGGCTGGTCGATATTTCAAGCGCATCGTAGACCCAAAGAGCAACCGTAATCGTAGCCGAGCCTAAACAGATCCAAATTGCGACGGCAACCATCCCAAAGATTGAATCGCTTGTTCTACTCCGTATCATCATGCCGCGCATCGAGATGCGATTTGCGTGACGTGCCTATGATCCGTCCCGCAGCAGCCACCTAACACGCGTAGGTTGGGTAAGCTCAAGCACAGTGGGATGTGTTCTTGTCCGAGGGCTTCGGGATCGCCTTCGTCCAACGTTTCTGATGCATCCAGTTCGGCATGACTCTTGCTGGATGCGTTCGCCCTCAAACCGCCGATACGATTCGTCCAGGCGCCACCACCGTTGATCTCCCGATCGAAATGTGTCGGATGCGCGCAATTGATCATGTAATACACCGGGCCACCATCGGACTCGGCATCTACGGTTTCTATGGCGTCCTCGAGCGAATCTACCGAGGGCAATCAGCCGTCGGTTTCGACTGTAAACGAGATTACCGACGGCAGACCGGCGCGTCGTGTCGCGTTCACGATGCCGACGCTCTCATTGACATTGGTCATGGTGAACGCTGACACCATGTCGACTGACGTCGCCTTGAACGAGGCGATCTGCACGCCATGATAATCCGCGGCCTCTTCCGCGCTCATCAACGCGTCCGCGACGTAACCATCACCCCGCGGCCCGATGCAACCGCTGATTGCAATCGGGTCGGAAGCTGTCTCGAATTCGGCGCGCAATTCATGCATCAGATCCACACTGGCGCGATTGATGCGATCGAGATCCGACGACGAATAACCGATCTTTTGTGCCCAATCGGGGTTGCCGCGCCACGTCGGCGGCTCTAGAACGAAACCCGTTGAGTGGCGGCGAGCGATATCGAAATAGCGCCGGTAATAGTCGCGCAGATAGCGGCGGCCATCCTCATCGTCCATGAGAACGAAGGACGCGAATTCGGGGAGGTCCCAACCCTCATGAAACACCAGGGTGGTTTCCAGACCGCCGTCGGTTAGGAACAGGCCGCGTGAGGGATCCGGTACGCGCGAGGTGTCGAGGCTCATCATTTGTCTCCATAGTTGCCGCTTGTCGAATCAAGAATCGCTTCGAGGCTTCTTCGGCCTGAGGGGAACCTTAAGTCGGCCTCGTTGCCGCCACCAGTTCAAAATCTGTACCATCGTGGTACAAAATCTGGACCGGCGGTGCTTCCGATGTACGATAATCGAGAATACTGTCCAGTGGCCAAGGCGAGCCAACTATTGTGCGAACGCTGGACGGTGTTGATCGTTCGAGAGCTGTTGAACGGCATTTCGCGATTCAACCAGCTCAGGCGCTGTCTGCCGCGTATTTCTCCAAGCCTGCTCAGAACACGACTTCGAACGCTGGAGGCAGAGGGGATTGTCGCGCGGGTGAAAATCCACGCCAGTGGCAGCTACGAATATCAGCTTACCCCGGCCGGATGCGACCTCGGATCGGTGGTGTTGGCGATGGGCAACTGGGCGACGCGCTGGCAGTACGAAAAGTTTATGCATGAGGAGGTTCATGTCGAAGCGTTGATGCGCGATCTCGAAATGACGCTGATCCCGGCAGAAATGCCTGGCCCACGCTCTGTATTGCGGTTTCTGTTCAGTGATCTCGATGTAGCAAATCGTTGGTACGTCGTGATCGAAAACGGCCACGCCGAAGCGTGCGACGATGACCGCGGACTAGAAGTCGACGTCTATTTGAGTGGCGAGCGCAAGACCGTCGCAGACATCTTAATCGGTAAAGTCGCTTTGCATGCCGCGATGACGAACGGACACCTCAAGGTCACCGGTTCGAAAGCGCACATCAGTCGGATTAGAAACTGGTTCGGGTTGGCGCCTTTTACGGTTACGCGCAGCGAATCCCACGGCCTTGGTGCTCGGTAAGGTCTCGCCTTGCGTCCACCGTTAGCGCCAGTGACGACCTGTATCTACACCACCGTCGGATAGGCCAGGCTGGTCGATAATTCAAGGACCAGGTAGACCCAAATAGCGACCGTAATCATCGCAGAGGCTAAACCGGTCCAAATCACGGCGGTAATCATCCCAAAGATCAAATCGCTCGTGCTGCTCTTCATCCTAGTACTCCTTGAATCGGGATTCATCCTGTCGTTGCGGTCCCATCATCCTCCGTAACCGGTTACCGGCGCACTCCGATTCTTGACTTCGATTTCGACTTGATGCCATTCGTATAGCGACGACCCAAACGCGTAGTCGCGCATCTCGCCGACCAGAATAGTATCCGGATCCTCGCGCAGTGCGGAGCGCAAGGCCTCATTGAACCCGAGCGTATCGCGGTGCACCTCGCGTTGGTTGATCAAACATTTCTTGCTCTGGTGTACGAACTCGATCGGGTCTTCGATGGTTAAGATGTGGCCGTACTCGGTCTCGTTCTTGTGATTCACCATCGCGGCAAGGGTGGTCGATTTACCCGATCCCGTCGGCCCGGTCACGAGCACGACGCCGCGCGGAAAATCGGAGATCTCCTTGAAGATGTCGGGGGCCTTCAAGTCTTCGAGGGTGAGGATCTCGGACGGTATGGTTCGGAACACCGCACCCGCGCCCCGGTTCTGATTGAACGCATTGACCCGGAAGCGTGCGAGACCTGGGATCTCGAAGGAGAAATCGCACTCGAGAAACTCCTCGAAATCTTTCTGCTGCTTGTCGTTCATGATGTCGTAGACGAGGTCATGAACGGTGGTGTGATCCATGGCCGGCACATTGATACGCCGGACGTCGCCGTCGACGCGTATCATGGGGGGTAGGCCGGCGGAGAGGTGCATGTCGGAAGCGCCGTTTTTCACGCCGAATGCGAGAAGCTCACCGATATCCATAAGCGATCCTCAGGGCAGGTTGTAATTTAAGATGGCAAAAGCGGCCAATTCAGCCTAAAACTCTACCAAGATACGCCTTTACTTGCCATGAAAACGACGACCGGTGCGACCATCCCAACGGGCGATGAATGAGGTTAGCGAGCGGCTCGACCGGCTACGCCAATCGATCCGCGCGCATGAGTCACGGTACGGACGCGAGCCCGATAGCGTCAAGCTCGTGGCGGTCAGCAAACGCCAATCGGCAGCCCAGGTGCGCGAAGCATTCGCCGCAGGCCAGCGGGCGTTTGGCGAAAACTACCTCAAAGAGGCTAAATCCAAAATCGAGGCGCTCGCTGAGCCCGCAATCGAATGGCACTTCATCGGCGCCATCCAGAGCAATAAGACGGCGGAGATCGCGGCCCTGTTCGACTGGGTACACACCGTCGACCGCGAAAAGATCGCGCGCCGCTTAGACGAACAACGTCCCGCGGCACTCACGCCGCTGAACGTGTTTATACAGGTCAATATCAGCGGCGAGGCCACGAAAAGCGGTGTGCGACCGGACGACTTGCCCGCGCTAATCGAAACCGTCGCCGGGCTTCCTCGCCTAAAAGTCCGTGGCCTGATGGCGCTACCGGCACTCGAGCCCAAGTTCGAACGGCAACGTGAAGCGTTCGCACGTCTAAGCGCGCTGGCAAGCTTAAGTCCGGTACCGCTCGATCACTTGTCGATCGGAACATCGGATGATTACGCGGCGGCGATTGCAGAGGGCTCGACGATGGTTCGGATCGGCACCGCCGTATTCGGGCCGCGCCAATAGTACAGCGTGATAAACTTCCAGCATTAATCATCGACGCTCTTCCATGAACCCTCTATACGCGTTCATCGGCGGCGGCAATATGGGCCGCGCGCTGGTGGGCGGTTTAATTGCTGCCGGTCATCCGCCTGCGAAGATCCGGGTATCCGATCCCGAGCCGACTTGCCGTGAGTATTGTGCGGAGCGTTTCGGTGTCGAGGTGTTCGAGCGTAATGCAGACGCGATGCACACGGCGGAGGTCGTCGTGCTCGCGGTCAAACCGCAGCAAATGCGTGATGTCGCCGTCGAGCTTGCTGGAGTGCAGAGTAGCGATCCGCTGTATATCTCCATCGCCGCCGGCATCACCATTCGCCACCTGAGTGGTTGGCTCGGCGAAGATCGAGCCATCGTGCGCTGCATGCCGAACACCCCTGCGCTGGTTGGCTGTGGGGCAGCCGGCCTCATCGCCAATGCGCATGTCAGTGCCGACCAGCAGGCGATCGCAAATCAGCTTCTCGAAGCCGTCGGCATCGCGGTGTGGCTCGACGACGAACACCTCATGGACGCGGTAACGGCGCTATCCGGCAGCGGCCCGGCCTATTTCTTCTTGCTGTTCGAATTGCTCGAGCGCGCAGCGGTCGACTTGGGATTGCCGGCTCCACTCGCACGTAGTCTCGCGATCGAGACAGCGCGCGGTGCCTCCGTTCTCGCCGGATCGTCGAATGACGATCCAGCAACGTTGCGCAAGCAGGTCACGTCTCCCGGCGGGACGACCGAGCGAGCGCTCGCCGCGTTCGAAGCGGCTGGTCTTGGCGCCATCGTCAACGACGCCTTACGCGCCGCGCATGACCGTTCGATCGAACTCGCCCGGCAGGTGGACGCTTAATGGGCGGCGGCTACTTTTCGAATGCCGGCGTCTTTTTGATCAATGCCGTCTTCGGACTCTATATCTTCGCGGTGTTGTTGCGGTTTCTACTGCAATTGGTCCGTGCCGATTTCTACAATCCGCTCTGTCAGGCGATCGTCACCGTCACGAATCCGCCGCTACGCCCAATGCGGCGTTACATCCCCGCGCTGCGAGGACTCGATACATCCTCCGTTATCCTCTTGCTTGTCTTGCAGATGATCAATACCTGGCTGGTCGCAATGATCTTGGGCGCGAGCCCTTCGCTGTCCGGTCTGGTCGTCATCTCCTTAGCCGAACTCTTCAACAACACGGTCTGGACGTTTATCGGCGCGATCATCATTCAGGTGATCTTGAGTTGGGTCGCACAAGGGGTCTACAACCCGATTATCGCGGTTATATATTCGCTGACAGATCCGTTGTTACGGCCGATGCGGGATGTTATCCCGCCCCTCGGCGGTCTCGATTTTTCGCCCATGATCGCGATTATTCTGCTGTATCTCGTGTTGTTAATCGGCGTTGCGCCGGTTCGCGACCTGGGTTATACGCTGCTTTGAACGACGCGCGTGCACGAGTCGGCATTGCGAGGCTAGTGCACAGTCATTAGACTCGAACGCAAACCAATCCCGATTCGATCAGGCCACGACCCTCATGCCCCAGACGATACCTGCCGACAGCGTCGGTCTGGTGTCTGCCAAGACCCAGCACTTCGATACGCCGCTCGCGCTCGAGAGCGGCGCAGCGATCGATAACTACGAGCTGAGTTACGAGACTTATGGTGAACTGAATAGTGGCCGCGACAATGCCGTTCTGATCTGTCATGCCTTGAGCGGTGACCACCACGCGGCCGGTTTCCATGCTCAAGAGGATCCGAAGCCCGGTTGGTGGGATAACTGCATCGGTCCGGGTAAACCGCTCGATACCGATCATTTCTTCGTCGTTTGCCCCAACAACCTTGGCGGTTGCGGGGGATCGACCGGGCCGCTCTCGGTCCAGGCCGATACGAACAAACCCTACGGGCCCGACTTCCCGATCGTTACCGTGCGCGATTGGGTCGTGAGCCAGGCGCGATTGGCCGATGTGCTCGGGATCGAACAATGGGCCGCCGTGATGGGTGGTAGTCTGGGCGGAATGCAGGCCCTGCAGTGGGCTATCGAATATCCCACGCGCATACGCCATGCGATGGTCATCGCGGCCGCGCCCAAGCTCTCGACGCAGAACATCGCATTCAACGAAATCGCCCGTCACGCCATACGTTCCGATCCGAATTTTTACGATGGCCACTTTTATGAACACGGCGTCGTTCCGGAACGCGGCTTGACGCTGGCGCGGATGATCGGCCACATCACGTATTTATCCGACGACGTGCTGCATGCGAAATTCGGCAGGGAGCTGCGCGACGGCAAGCTCAATTTCGGTTATGGCGTCGAGTTTCAGATCGAGAGCTATCTACGCCACCAGGGTGAATCCTTCGTCGGCCGCTTCGACGCCAATACCTATCTGCTCATTACGAAAATGCTTGATTACTTCGATCCCGCGCAGGCTTACGGCGACAAGCTGACGGCGGCCGTTGCCGGTTGTAAGGCGAAGTTTCTCGTGGTTTCTTTCAGCAGTGACTGGCGTTTTTCACCGGCGCGATCACGTGAGATCGTGCGCGCCTTGCTCGATTGCGATCACGACGTGAGTTACGTCGATATCGACTCGGAAACCGGGCACGATTCTTTCCTCCTGCCCATTCCGCAATACCATCAGGTGTTGCGTTCCTATTTCGATCAGATACATACGGGTCGGTGACGATGCGAACGCTGCGTCCCGAGCAGGAACTCATTGCGGACTGGATCACCGAAGGTGCTCGGGTGCTAGACCTCGGTTGTGGTGACGGCGCGCTGCTTGCGGCCCTGCATGCCACGAAACATGTCACGGGTTACGGTATCGAGATCGATACGAATAACATCGTCGCCTGCATCGAACGGGGCGTGAATGTCATACATTCGAACCTCGACGCGGGCCTATCGGAATTCGATGAGGATTCCTTCGATTTCGTGATCATGACGCAGACCGTACAGGCGATGCGGTTTCCACATCTGTTGATCGAGGAGATTTTGCGCATCGGTCACGAAGGGATCGTGACATTTCCGAACATGGGGCATTGGAAATATCGACTTCAATTCACGCTCGGCAACATGCCGGTCACCCGCCACCTGCCCAATACCTGGTACGACACGCCGAACATTCACATGTGCACCATCAACGATTTCGACGTGCTGTGTGAAGCGGAGAATATCGAAGTCTTAAGCAGGGCAGCGGTCGATTCGCAACACCGCGCCGTCATCGGGACACGTTGGTTTCCAAATCTATTGGCCGAGATTGCGATCTATCGCATACGTCGCAAGATTTGACGCCCGTCTCAACTACGCCTGGAAGTCGGAGATCGCGGTACTGTAATCCATGATCAACGGGGCGTGGTCGGAGAAGCGCGAGCGCTTGTATATCGTTGCCTTTTGTACCGCGGGCGTGAGACCCGGCGTTATCACTTGATAGTCGAGGCGCCAACCGACGTTTTTGGCCCACGATTGTCCGCGGTTCGACCACCAGGTGTACTGATCCGCTTCCTGGTTGACCACGCGGAAGGCGTCGACGAAGCCGACCGTGCCGAACAGTTCATCCATCCAGGCCCGTTCCTCGGGTAGGAAGCCCGAGTTTTTCTGATTGGCGCGCCAGTTTTTGAGGTCGATCGCGCGGTGGGCGATGTTCCAGTCGCCGCATAGTATGAATTCGCGGTTCTGCTCGCGCGCGGCCTTCAGCCAGGGCATGAATTTTTTCATGA
The DNA here is from genome assembly GCA_965217605.1 of Gammaproteobacteria bacterium. GTDB lineage: Bacteria > Pseudomonadota > Gammaproteobacteria > JAYYZW01. Next base: position 7,093 of record CBDCJB010000018.1, on the reverse strand, counting down.
ACAGGAATTTCATCCGTTGGCGTTCGTCACTGGACGAGCCCGAGGGCAGGTACACCGAGGCCACGGACAGGCGTCCGAAATCGGCCTGTATGTAACGGCCCTCCCGATCGAATTCGTCGAACCCCAGCCCGCGGATCAGGTTGTCCGGCGCGGTTCGCGAGAACAACGCGACCCCGCTGTAGCCCTTCTTTTGCGCATCCGCGAAGTATGTGTGCCAGCGACCCGGTGACCGGATCTCGTCGGACAGTTGCTCGATCTGGGCTTTCGTTTCCTGTAAACACACAACGTCGGCGCGCTGCCGTGCAAGCCACTTGTTGAACCCTTTCGAATGGGCGGCGCGGATGCCGTTCAGGTTTACCGAAATGATGCGCATGCAGTGCGATGGGTCTTGTTGGTCAAGTGCGCCGTTGAGTGGCCGCGCGTATCATACCTCGCGATTGCGTGTTCCACAGCGGCACGGAATTCCGTCATGCAAGCATACCAGCGCGAATTCGTCGAGTTCTCCTTGAGCAGCGGAGCCTTGCGGTTCGGACAGTTTGAATTGAAATCGGGGCGCATCAGTCCGTACTTTTTTAATACCGGTGCGTTCGATACCGGCGCAGGCTTGAGTCGGCTGGGCGGCTATTACGCTGCGGCGATCGTCGCGGGCGGGCTCGAGTTCGATATGCTTTTCGGCCCCGCCTACAAGGGGATCCCGCTGGCGTCGGCGATCGCGATCGCCTTGCATCGTGATCATGCGCGTGACGTGCCGGTCTGCTTCAATCGCAAAGAGCCTAAAGATCACGGTGAAGGCGGCGATACACTGGGTAGCGCGCTGGTCGGGCGGGTATTGATCGTCGACGATGTGATTTCCGCCGGTACCTCGGTCAATGCGTCGATGGCGCTCATCGATCGAGCGGGCGCGCAGGCAGCTGGCGTCATGATTTCGCTCGACCGCGAGGAGCGGGGTCAAGGGACCTTGTCAGCCGCCGAGGAAGTCGAACGCAAACACCGGATCCCGGTTGCGAGCATCGTCGGATTGGCGGACGTCGTAACGTATCTCCACGCGCAGGATCGTTACATGAGCGAAGTCGCAGCCATCGAAACTTATCTCGCTGAGTATGGCGTGTAGCGGCATTCAGGCGTGGTTCAGTGTGCGCTATTATAGTGAGTAAGGTATTCGCCCAAAAGATGCGGCAGGTGAGCTATGAATACGAAACGTAAATCATCGTTAACCGGATTGATGACCATTCTTGCGGTATTGCCGTTTCTGGTGATCTCGCCCGCCGAGGCCGGGATCAAATGCTGGAAAAACAAGGACGGCGTACGCGAGTGCGGTGACACCGTTCCGCCTGAATACGCACAGCAGGGCCACGAAACCAAAGATGCCCGCGGCCTGACCGTCGGTAAGACAGAGCGTGCTAAATCGATCGAAGAACTCGAAGCGGAGCGTGAGGCCGCCGTCGATGCGCAAAAGGCGGCGGTAGAAGCGAAAAAACGCGCGGCGCTAGACCGCGTTTTACTCGATACGTTCGCGTCCGAGGATGATCTGGTGTTGACTCGGGACGGACAGATCGCACATCTCGATTCGCAGATCGGGTTGACCAGCAGTCACATTGAAAAGCTCGAGAAAAATCTCGTCCAGATGATGGAACGCGCTGCAGACGTCGAGCGCCGCGGCGAAAATCCGAGCGAGGATCTCCTGGCAAACATCGCGAGCGTGCGAGGCCAAATCGACGATAACCAGGTCTTCATCGATACGAAGGCGCAAGAGCAGGAAGAGATCCGCCAGCGCTTTGATACGGATATTGCGCGTTTCAGAGAGCTCAAGGGACACTAGCTATCCGGAAACAAGCCACCACACAGGATCTGCCACTGCGCTTCCCAATGGGCCGTCGGCAGGGTCGTGAAGTCGGTGCGTACGAATTGATCCAACCGCCCGGTCGTAACCGCAAGTAGTACATCCGCGCTCGCCGCTACGGCATCCGGGTTGGGTGTACGATCATCGCTCAAGATTGCCTCGCGTAAGGCTTGTTTGAATTGTGTTTCCACCCGCGCAAAAAACTGTGCCACGCGTTGGCGCAGGCGTTCGTGCTCGCCGACCAGTACGTCGCCGACCAGCACCCTGGCGATGCCTGGATTACGCTCGGCGAACTTGAGCAGCGCGGTGGTTAGATGCAGACATCGCGTGCGTGCGTCTTTCTGCTCGCCCATGACCTGATTGAACAGGCTGAAAATGGAATCCTCGGCGAACTCTATCAGCGCTTCGAACATCTTTGCCTTGCTTGCGAAATGGCGGTAGAGAGCCGCCTCGGAAACGCCGACGGCTGCCGCCAGGCCCGCTGTGGTGATCCGCGTACCCGGTTTCGACTCGAGCTCGCTTGCGAGGACTTCGAGGATCTGCTGCCGGCGGTTCGTTTTCACTTATTCGATAAGTGTCCCGACGCCTTCGTCGGTAAATAGCTCCAAAACGAGTGCGTGCTCGACACGACCGTCGATGATATGTGCGCGCTTTACGCCCGCGTCTACGGCGCTGAGCGCCGCTTTGATCTTCGGCAACATGCCGCCCGATATCGTGCCGTTTTTAATCAATGTACGCACCGTCGTCGCCTCGAGCCCGGTCAACACTTCACCATCGTCGCCCAGGAGGCCGGGCGTGTTGGTCAGCAGGATCAATTTCTCCGCCTGCATGACCTCTGCGACCTTGCCGGCGACTAGATCTGCATTGATGTTGTAGGAAGCGCCGTCTTCACCGACGCCGATCGGTGCGATCACGGGAACGAAGTCGCCACCGTCGAAAAAGTTAAGCACCGGTTTATTCACGCCGCTGACTTCGCCGACGTGGCCGAGGTCGATGATCTCCGGCGCTTCAGTCCCATCCTCATTGGAGGTTACGTTCAGTTTACGCGCGAATATAAGTGGTCCGTCCTTGCCCGTGAGACCGATCGCCCGCCCGCCGTTGGCATTGATGAGGCTGACGATCTCTTTGTTGACGAGACCGCCCAATACCATTTCCACGACGTCCATGGTCTCGGCGTCCGTGACGCGCATGCCATTTATAAATCGCGATTCCTTGCCGATACGCGCGAGGACGTCGCCGATCTGCGGGCCCCCGCCGTGTATGACGATCGGATTGATGCCGACGAGCTTCAACAGGCACACATCGCGCGCAAAACCCGCCTTCAGGTTCTCGTCGACCATGGCGTTGCCGCCGTACTTGATCACGATCGTCTTGCCTTGATAGCGCTGTATGTACGGCAGCGCTTCGGTCAGCACGTGAGCGATATTCAAAGCGTCTTTAGCGTTGAGCGTCATGGCTGGTTTCGGCCCTGGGGCGCCGCGCCCCAGTAAACGGATCTTACGTCTTTAAAACGGCAGTGACAGGCCGGCGTCGATGCCGGTTAACAGATCGCGGAAATGTCCTTTGACGGTTTCAAGCGCAGCTTCGTCGTCTCCTTCGAATCTAAGTACGAGGCAAGGCGTCGTGTTCGACGGTCTGATCAGTCCCCAGCAATCGCTGAAATCGACGCGCAGTCCATCGACGGTGGTGACTTGCGCATTCTCGAAGTTGGCCGCCGCCAGAACCTGCTGCATGAAATCGGCGTGGGCTTCTTCAGGCATGTCGAGACGCAGTTCGGGCGTCGCCACACCGCCTGGTAATGACGCGAAAACCTCGGCGGGCGACTCGTCGCTATTGATCAGGATCTCGAGGAGTCGAGCCGCCGCGTATAAGGCATCGTCGAAACCGTACCACCGTTCTTTGAAGAAAATATGGCCGCTCATTTCGCCGGCCAGCAGGGCGCCTGTCTCGAGCATCTCGGCCTTGATCAAGGAATGACCCGTCCGCGACATAATGGGTTCGCCGCCATGTGCGGTGATCTCGGCGCCCAGCACCCGCGAACATTTCACGTCGAAAATGATTTTCGCGCCCGCATTGCGGGCCAGCACGTCACGCGCGTATAGGATCATCTGGCGGTCGGGCCAGATGATATTCCCCTCGCCGTCCACGACCCCGAGTCGATCGCCGTCGCCGTCAAATGCGAGACCGAGATCGGCGCCTTCATCGGCCACGGTATTGATCAATTGCTCCAGATTATCGGGCTGCGATGGATCGGGGTGGTGGTTCGGGAAATCGCCGTCCACCTCGCAGAAGAGCTCCACCACATCGTGCCCGATGGCGCGCAAGATCGCCGGCGCGACGATGCCGGGCACGCCGTTGCCGCAATCGACCACGACCTTGAGCGCGTTGCCGAGCGTGACCGGGATGTCTTCGCTGATGCGTCTAATGTAATCCGGTACGATTTCGGCCGATTGCATGGTACCCGTGCCCTCGACGAAGTCCTGGTTCTCGATGCGGATCCGGATCGCCTGAATCGCGTCGCCCGACAAGGTCTCACCGTCGAGGACGACTTTGAGACCGTTGTATTCAGGTGGGTTGTGGCTGCCCGTGATCATGATGCCCGAGTGCGCGTCGAGATAGTGGGTCGCGAAATACAGGACCGGTGTCGGCGTCAATCCGATATCGAGCACGTCGCGGCCGGATTCGAGCAGGCCCTTGGTCAGTGAATCCAGCAAGGTTTCGCTCGAATGGCGTCCGTCCCGTGCAACCACGATCGTCTTCTGCCCGCGGGCGTCCGCTTCGGCGCCTAGCGCACGGCCGATAAAGTAAACGCCGTCTTCCGTCAGCGTATCGTCCACGACACCGCGGATATCGTAGGCGCGAAATATTGATGCCGGGATCTCGGCCACTTCATCGAGCGCTTCGGGGAGAGTCGCCTCTTCATCCGTTCGTGGCACCGTCGGATCTTCCCCTTTGCCTTTCTCACCTTGACCGATGGGCGCATCCACGTCTTCCGCGCTCTCGCCCAAGGTCTCGAGATTGATGTCGGTCGTATCTGATATGGCGCCGGTTACGAGCTGTTCGAGTCCCGGATGTGCGCCATCGAGTATCGCTTTGAGCGCCCCTTGGAAGATGACGGTGTCCGCGGGTAGGGTACCGACGGTGACACCGCTGCGCCGTTGTGTCAGAAAATACCAGACCGCTGCGGCGGCGGCCGCGACGAGTAGGAACAGCGTCAATAGCGGCGTCATGCTGCCGCCCACATCCGCCTTTTTAACGCGACCCGGGGTACGAAACACAACCGCGAGGCGCGTGCCGCTGATATTCGCTGCAGCCGATGGCCCCTCGTCTTCCGGTTTAACCCCACTCGCGGCGATAGTCACAGCCGGCCCTGTCGAATCTCTGCATAAGCGTCCATGGGCGGCGCATCGTTCAGCACCCGGCGTATGACGTTCGGACTGATGCTCAGATGTGCGAAGCCGATCAGGTCTGGCGCGTCCGATGCAGTGCTCTCGGCTTCGATGCGCTTCAGTATCACCAGATGTTCCTGCTCGTTGCCGGCGAGGTGTACTTCCGCAGGCTGATCTTTGCCCTCGTTACGCGCTTTTCTGAGCATCGAAATCGACGCGAAGCTCAATGGCGGCGTCGCATCGATTTCCGGGTCGCGCGTGTCGGGCGGCAATATTCTGAGCGCCAATACGCCGGCGAGATCGGGCGCGTGCTGCGCTGCGAGTGCCGCGAGTTCACCGCCCGCACCATCGGTCAACGCGCGCGCGACGTCCGCGTCGGCCGCTATTTTGCCAACCACGGATCGATAAGGGCTGAGGATGCCGACGACTGCGTTGGCGAATTCGTTTGCAAGTCGCTCGTACGCGGGGTCGACATCATTCACACGTTCGCCGCTGTCATTCCTGGACAACATGCTCATCATCACGGCGCCGATCAGCAAGCCCCCAATGGCGAGGCCCCCGATCATTACGGGTTTAGATGTACGCACTTTAATCGTACGTACGCCGTCGAAGCTGATAGGGCTTTTCTTCATTGGTGCCTTAATCTACGGGTATCTATCGTCGCTACCTGTCGAATCCTTCGAGCCGCTCTGAGATCAGATCAACAAGGGTCCGCGCGATGCGCGCTTTGGGTGCGCGCGGTAGATTTCTCATGCCGTTTTCCCATATGACGAGCAATTCGTTGTCGTCGGTATTGAACCCGATATGGGGTCCCCCGACGGCATTCGCCGCGATCATGTCCACGGACTTCGCCTGAAGTTTGGCGCGCGCGTTTTGTTCGATATTGTCGGTTTCTGCGGCGAAACCGACCGTGAACGGTGGATGCCGCGAGCGCGCGACTTCATGCAGGATGTCAACATTGGCGACCAGATCGAGAACCATTTTCGAGCCGTTGCGTTTGATCTTGTTCGGCGCGCATACCTGAGGGCGAAAGTCGGCGACAGCCGCGGTGGCGATAAAGATATCCGCCGCTTCGACATGGCGCATGACCGCATCGCACATCTCCTGGGCGGTCGATACGTCGATCGTCGTCGCCGTGTCCGGCGGCTCGAGGCCGGTGGGACCGCTGACCAGCGTGACGGCCGCCCCTGCGTCGAGACTGGCTGCGGCTACCGCGTAACCCATCTTGCCGGAACTGTGATTGGTGATGTAGCGCACCGGGTCGATCGCCTCACGGGTCGGCCCGGCTGTGATCAAGACCCGGCGTCCCGCGAGTCGCTGGCTGCGGAACAAGGCCATGGCCGCCGTTACGATGTCCTCGGCTTCGAGCATGCGCCCCGGGCCGATTTCTCCACACGCCTGACTGCCTTCAGCCGGTCCGGCCAGGGTTACGCCACGCGCGGTCAAGGTGGCGATATTGTCCTGCGTTGCGGGATGCTGCCACATCTGCTGATTCATAGCCGGCGCAGCGAGCACGGGCGCGCCGGTCGCGAGGCACAGTGCGCTCGCCAATCCGTCGGCGAAGCCGTTGCTGAGGCGCGCGAGAAAATCGGCGCTCGCCGGCGCGATGACGATGGCATCGGCCCAGCGCGCGAGCTCGATATGGCCCATCGCGGCTTCCGCCGCCGGATCGAAAAGCTCCGTGCGGACTTCAAAGCCCGAAACCGCCTGCAGCGTCAGCGGCGTGATGAATTCACATGCGCCTGGCGTCATCACCACGCGCACCTCGGCGCCTGCGTCACGCAGCCGCCTGACCACGTCCGGCGCCTTATAGGCGGCAATGCCACCGGTAACCACCACGATTACGCGCTTTGCGCTCAATATA
>CBDCJB010000017.1:0-399482 GCA_965217605.1 Gammaproteobacteria bacterium | reverse complement strand
CGACCACGGACAAACCCGGCGCGTCGTCGAGCCGGCAATGGCTGACGCCGGCCGGTATGACGCACGCGGTCGCCCGCTTCCACTTCGACGATCGGGCCGTCCGGTCCGCCGAGCTGGATGGTGGCTGAGCCGCGGGCGAACCCGAGCGCTTCATGGGCGTTGGAATGGTAGTGATGGAACGGGAATACGCCGTTGCGCCAGCCGTTGCCCCAGTCATGCTTGGCAAACGCTTCCTCGAAGACGGACTCCGGTTCGCGGTCGCCGAAGTCGGCCACGCCTTTGTATAAGATGACGGGTAGAACTTCGTTATTCGGCGAATTGCCGCTTGCAGCGACGATGAAATGTTTGATGGAATCCTGCTTTGACATGGGTATCCTCCGGCGGCTTCGCAAGGGTTCTCAAAAGCTTAGCTCTACGAGCCACGGCTTGGCAAATGTAAATAAGGGTTTCCCCAGGAGGTACACGATGACCGAAGCTGAATTAAGCAATTGGCTCGACAAGTACGGCGCGGCGTGGGAGAGCCAGAATGCCGGCGCGGCAGCGGCGTTATTTACCGAAGAGGGCACCTACGCCTGGGGCCCGTTCAACGAGCCCATACAGGGCCGCGACGCAATCCGGGCGGCCTGGGACTACGCAACCAAAGGTCAGCAGGAAGAGATCCGTTTCGGCTATGAGGTGCTCGCGGTGACCGAAGACCGGGGCATCGCGCGGTGGTGGGCCTCGATGACGGTCAAGTCGACCGGCACCCAGGTGCGCATGGAGGGGATCTTCCTCGTCACCTTGACGGCCGACGGTCTGTGCACGGTATTCCGCGAATGGTGGAACGAAGATCCGCCCGCGACCGATGCCGCGGACTATAAATAGCACCATTCCGCTCACATACAGGTCTCGCGATACCAGTCGTTGACCTCATCGCCGGTCGTCAACCACACGTCGTCGTGGCCGGCGATGTACTCGAATGCGCGCTTCAAGTGCTTGAACTTGTTCGGCTGGCCAACGTGGAACGGGTGGATGCAGACGGGCATGCAGCGCGCATTGGTGGCGCCCTCTTCATATAGAACATCGAACTGATCGATGATCATGTCGCCAAACGTTTCCGATGAAACGCCCATGAACAAGAACGCGGGAACATCGTTCAGTTCGAGCGTATAGGGCACCGAAATCAATGTCCTGCCAGGTGTGTTGAACCGAAACGGGTGATCGTCAGCCGTGTAATCGCAGAGATACTCGACACCGTATTCTTCCAGCAGAGCGGGAGTGTCGTCGGTATGTATCAAATACGGCGACAACCAACCCTTGGTCTTGCGCCCGAGGGTTTTCTCCAGCGTATTCAGTGAATCCTCGAGGATGGCGCGTTCGGCAACTTCGCCGAGATAAGCGATGCTGCCGTCGGATCCACGCAGGTTTCCGATGATGTTGGCCGGCGCGTTATTGCGGCCGTGACCGATCCACGCCCAATCGCGTTTCTCGCCTTCCTCGACGATACGTGGATACTCGCGACAGACTTCGCTGTTCAGGCAGACCGTCGCACGCATGCCGCAGCGGTCCATCATCTCCATCATGCGCCAGATCCCGACCCGGGCGCCGTAATCGCGCCAGCCGTAGTTCATGGTATCCGGCGCAAATCCGGTCGTCGCTTTTACCAGCGCAGTACCTGGAATGTCCGCGGGGAAATGCTCGATATTGATAAAAGGCACGACGGCGACGCGCTTGCCATCCGGTAGTTTGAATGGTTCACGGTCGATGATCGGTTCGTAATTGTAGTGTCGGGTTTGGGTTAGATCAGGCATAGCGTTTCTCGTACCCCGTTTTTCGGTCGACTGAATTACATGACTAGAATGTATACCAATGGCAAGCACTCTGACCCATTCGATCGTAAGCGGACTGTTGTGTCTGGTTGGGTTGGTGCTGGTGCTGACCGGCTTGAACATCATTCCCGGCGCGGCCACGTCGCCTTTTCCGAATCACATCCTGCTTGCATTGGGCGGCATGTTTGCACTCCCCGGCTTGATTATCGTTGGGCCATTGGATTCGACGATCGTGAAGTTAGCGACCTTTGCCTTCATCGGTTTGTTTACGTATCTCTTCGTGTGGCTCACGCTCTTTGCGCCGGCGGCGCTCGCCGATGAAGCGGTTGGACTTCCGCGCCCTTACAATCTCTGGATATTCAGGTCGCTCAGTGGCATCGGTGTGTTAGTCGGTGCGATCATGTTCGCGTTCGCGCTGCGTCGGTTCATTGCAGATCTGCGAGAACCACGCAAGTATGAACACAGAAAATTGATCTCGAATAAGGATAAACAACGATGAAGTGCGGCTTGCAACTGGCGATGGGCGCCGCCGTATCCAACTGGGATGCGCTGCAGGGCGTGGCAGCCCTGGCGGACGAACTGAATTACGACTCGCTGTTGATGGGCGATCACGTCGTCGTTCCCAAACACATTGACACCAAATGGCCTTACGACGAGTACGTCGCCGGCATGCCGCCCTATCACGTGTATACCGAGTGGGACATCTTGGACCCTTTCGATACCGTCGCTTTCCTCGCGGCGATCACCGAGAAGGTGCGCGTCGGCATCAGCGTCGTCATCGTACCCTACCGGCATCCGTTCGACATGGCCCGCCGCATCGCCACGATCGACGTGTTGTCGCGGGGGCGCTTCATCCTGGGCGTGGGGATCGGGTGGTTGGAAGAAGAGTTCCAACTGTTGGATATCCCTTTTAAGGAACGCGGCGCGCGCACCGATGAGTACGTCGAGGTCATGAAAACCCTATGGACGGAGGACAAACCACGCTATTCGGGTCGCTTCATCGAACTCGCCCATGACGTCAATCCCCTGCCGCAACCGTTGCAGAAACCCTATCCGCCGATCTGGGTCGGCGGGGAATCCGATCCCGCCCTGAAGCGCGCGGCGCGGATCGGTAACGGCTGGCACTTCGGCCTCATCACCCCCGAGCAGATCCGCCCGCGTCTCGAGCGGCTCAAACAACTGATGGATGCGGCCGGCCGTGATTACGACAAACTCGAGATCACGGGGCTGGTCGACTATGAACGGCTGACGTCAGAAACCGTGCGCGCTTATCGCGATCTCGGCGTCGACGTGCTTTACATCCTGCCGATCAGCCTCGATACGGGGCCGGTGCTGTAACAGATGAGGGATTACGCCGACATGATCGGCGCGTCCGGTTAAAGGACAACTGCAAGGCCCGAATCGTTCGCGCTAAATATCCCGCTGGCTGCCCACGCGATCATGCGGGCGGCCGCAGTTACTGATGGCGAGCGCGACGACGATCTCATCCGGACCGGGTGCGTCGGCCACGCGCACTTCCATCGCGTCGAAATTCGCAAAGCGCCAAGCGTCGTCTTTTGCATGCAAGGGGTACGTCGATCGCGGTACCGGCTGCGCCCCGTTTGATGCTCGAAGGAATGATCGCTTCGCCGCCGCCCAGCACCGCCCGAAACGGCTTGCCCAGGCGTGGATGCAGGATCGCTGCGCAGTGTTCGAGGTCGCCGTTGACGCCGACGATCGCCGCTTTGCCGTAACTCTGAACGTCCCCGACCGGAACATCGAGCACACGGAGCGCACGCTCTCCGAGCAGGCTGCCGAGTTCCGCTCCGACGTCGATGAGTGTCGAGAGATCATCGACAAATGCGCCCGCGAAGGGATTTGCGATGACGGCGAGCGCCGCCGCCTTACCGAAGTTACCGGAAACGGCGCGGCCGCCTTCGCGGTAGGTTTCTTCGAGGAGCACAACCACTTTTCTCAAATCAAGCGCGCTCATTGCCTATCCCCGTCGTTTCAGTCGATGTCCAGTCGGTAGGCATCCCTGTCCCTCACGATCTTACCGGCGGTTGGCGTCGGAAAGTGCGTACCGATCACGAGCACCGGCCCATCGGCGTAGCGCTCGAAGAATTCACGGCGCGTCGCGCGCGACTGTGCTTGATCGAAATCGACCTTCGCCGTCCACTCGGGATGCGCCAACTGGCAGGGGGAATGGGTCATATCGCCCGTAATCACGGCGTCTTCCCCCTTGGAGCTGATACGCACGCTGACGTGTCCGGGCGTATGGCCGGGCGTCGGCTCGAACCACACTTCATCAGTCAGCCGGTGATCCATCTCGACCAGTTTGGCTAGACCCGCATCGACGATCGGCCGCACCGAGTCCTGCACGGCTGGTCCCATCTCGTCCTGCTCGTGTTGGCTCCAATAATCCCATTCCTGTTTAGCGAACACGTACTCGGCGTTGGGAAACGTAGGCACCCATTTGCCACCGACGAGCATGGTGTTCCATCCCACGTGATCGACGTGCAGATGCGTGCACATGACGGCATCGATCGACTCGCGCGGGAATCCCGCGGCGGCGATATCCGACAGGAACGGTCCGTCGCGCATGCCCCAACCTTCGACCAGCCGCTGCTTGTCGTTGCCGAGACAGGTATCGACGATCATGCGGCGGCCCTTTGATTCGAGGAGCAAGGCATGGATGCTGAGCACCATATGGCCCTTGTCGGTCACGAAGTGGGGCTTGAGCCATTCGATGCTGAGCAGATCGGCCTTCGACACGCCCTCGAATAGGAACCGCGCCGACGTCGGCGCCTCCAACTCGACAACGCGCGTTACCGTGACGTCACCGATTTTCCATTTCAGCATGGCGATTGACCCGTTTCGGAAGCGTCTGTTAGTGTCGTGGCACATACGCCGGAGAGCCCGACCCATGCAACAGGCGGTACGTAAACCAGACGCAGGGAATGCGCGCACTGCGGATCCCGTTACCCTCGACATCATACGCGGAAAGCTCGTCGCGACGGCCGATGAAATGGGCCTCGTCGTCGCCCGTACCAGCATGAGCCCCGTGATCTACGAAGTGCTGGATTATGCCTGCGGCATCACCGACGCCGCGGGGCAGGTGATCAGCCAGACGAACGGGATCACCGTGTTCACGGGGACCTTCGCCGGCCACGTGCAAAACGTCCTCGACAAGTTCGATGGCCGGATGCAACCGGGCGACATCTATATGGCCAACGATCCCTATCGCGGCGGCACGCACCTATCGGACGTGGCGATCATCAAACCCGTCTTCGTCGAGGGCGAAGTGCTCGCCTTCGGCATTACGGTGGCCCACTGGACGGACGTCGGCGGCATGACGCCGGGGTCGATGCCGATCGACGGCACGGAGATTCTTCACGAAGGGCTGCGCTTCACCGGCCTGCGGATCTACCGCGAGGGTGAACGCGCGGATGATCTGGTCGACCTCATCGTCGCCAACACGCGTCTGCCCAAGAATGCGCTGGGCGATCTGAATGCGAGCCTGGCCGCCGCGCGGATCGCAGACAAGCGCTTGCAGGAGATCTGCGCAAAGTACGGCGTCGAGCAAACGCGCGACGCCTTTGCGCACATATTGACGACGAGCGAGACGCTGAGCCGCGCAGCGATCCGAGCACTGCCTGACGGAACCTTCGAGGCCGAGGATTTCATCGACGGCGACGGCGTGAGTGACGTGCAATATCCGGTGCGGGTCAAGGTCACGATCGATGGCGACGATATTCAATTCGACTTCACCGGCACCTGCGATCAGGTGCCGGGACCGGTGAACTGCGCGCGCGGCGCACTGTCGTCGGCCGTCAAGACCGCATTCAAGGCGCTCGTGGGGCCGCACGACCGCGGCAACGAGGGCTGGTTCCGGCCGGTGGAGATCGTCGTGCCCGACGGCACCGTGTTCAGCGCGACGCCACCGACGCCCGTCAGTTGGTATTTCGAAGCGGCGTGTTTCGCCTCCGAGCTGATCTGGAAAGCGCTCGCACCGATCGCGCCGGACCGCTACAGCGCGGGGTCCTATCTCAGCCTGTGCGCGACCGTCATCGCGGGCAGCGAGCCAAACAGTGGCGATCCCTTCGTGTTGATCGAACCGCACATGGGGGGGTGGGGCGCGGCCGACGGCCAGGATGGCACGAGTGCCCTGGTCGGGCTCATGGACGGCGACACCTATAACTATTCCGTCGAATTGCTGGAAGCGAAATTTCCGCTGCTATGCCGCCGCTATGCGCTCAACACCGAGGACGGCACCGGCGCCGGACGATATCGTGGCGGCTACGGCACGGTGCGCGACTACGAAATGGTCGCCAATGACAGCATCACCTATGTGAGCATGGGCCGTTCGATCGAACGTCCCTGGGGGCTCGACGGTGGCGGTAAAGGCACGACCAACTACGTGCGGATCAAGACCGACGGCGCAGTGCAACGCGGCGCGCGCGTGCCGTCGACCGCGATGGCGCAGGGCGACGTGATCTCGATCGTCACCGGCGGCGGTGGCGGCTACGGCGATCCATTGGAGCGGCCGGCCGAGGATGTCCACGCCGATGTGATCGACGGTTATCTCACCGCTGAGCGCGCCGAGGCGGAATACGGTGTTGTGATCGGAGGCGACGGCGCCGTCGACGCCCGGGCTTCGCAAGCGCTGCGCGAGAAACCTTAACCGGCGCCCCCAATGGGACGGCTGGCGACCGACATCGGCGGGACGTTTTCGGATCTCGTTTACTTCGACGAAGCCACGGGCCTGCTCGAGACCACCAAAGCGCTGACTACGCCACGCGAACTCACTCGAGGCGTCATCAATACGATCGAATTGTCCGGTCTCGATCCGAGCCAGGTGACCTTCTTCGTCCACGGCGGCACGACCGTCATTAACGCGGTGACGGAACGCAAGGGCGTCAAAACGGCGCTGATTTCAACCGCGGGTTTCCGTGACGTGCTGGAGATCGCGCGCGGCAACCGGCCGGACATGTATAACTTCCGATTTCAAAAACCGGTGCCGTTCGTACCGCGGCGTTTGCGATTCGAGGTGCGTGAGCGCGTCGACGCCGAGGGCAAGGTACGCGACCCGCTCCAGCTCCAAGACCTCGATCCGATCATCGAAGTCTGCCGCGACGCGGATGTAAAGGCGATCGCCATACAGTTCCTGCACAGCTATATCGCCTTCGATCACGAGATCCGCTGTGCGGAGTACTTACGCGAACGTTTACCGGGGGTTGCGGTCACGGCCTCGCACGAGATTACACGGGAATGGCGGGAGTTCGAGCGCGCCAACACGACGGTGCTCAACGCCTATGTCCAGCCTATTGTGCAGCGGTATTTCGACACGCTTGAAGCCGCGCTGGCGGGCTTGGGCGTCGCGTGTCCATTTACCGCGATGCAGTCGAACGGCGGTACGACGAGCTTCCAATGGGCCAAGCAACGACCCATCACGTTGATCGAATCCGGACCGGCGGCCGGCATGAACGGCGCGGCCCTCGTCGGCGCGCTGTCGGGTGAGCGCGACGTGATCTATCTCGACATCGGCGGCACGACCGCGAAATGCGCGGTGATCGAGGACAACAAACCCAAGGTGACGACCGAGTACAAACTCGAATGGTCGCCGCGCAATCCCGGTTATCCCGTGCGCGTGCCGGTGGCCGACATCGTCGAGATCGGCAGCGGCGGCGGCTCCATCGCCTGGTTCGACGCCGCCGGATCGCTGCACGTCGGGCCCCAGAGCGCCGGCGCCGATCCCGGTCCCGCGAGTTACGCACTAGGCGGTGAAGATCCCACGGTGACCGATGCGAAGCTCCTGACCGGCGTGCTCGACCCCGATTATTTCGCCGGTGGGCAGATCAAGCTCGACGTCGATCGCGCGCGCCGGGCGATGCAACAGGTCGCCGATCGGTTGAAGGTGCGCGTCGAGCAAGCCGCGATCGCCGTGATCCGCGTTGCGGACGCCAACATGATCAACGCACTCAAATTGGTGTCGATCCAACGCGGCTACGATCCGCGCGACTTCGTGCTCATCGCGGCGGGCGGTGGCGGCCCGATGCACGCAGCACCGCTCGGGCGCGAGCTCGGCGTCAAAGCGATCGTCATCCCGCGCTATCCAGGCTATTTCTCCGCCTGGGGCATGCTCGCCACCGAGCCGCGCGGGGATTTCATTCAAACGAAGCTCAGCCGCGACACCGATACCGCGATCGAACAAGTACGTGACGTATTCGAAGCGCTGGAGGCCGAAGCGAAGACGTATTTTCAAAGTGATGAGAGCATTGCGGGCGCCGATCTCAAATACGAACGCAGCATTGATCTCCGCTATCTGGGACAGGAGCACTCCGTTACCGTCGAGCTCGACCCCGAACAAACGAGCGTGGATGCAATCCTGGTCGACTTCCACGCCGCACACGAACGCGCTTACACCTTTCGTTTAGACGATACACCGGTCGAGTTCGTGACCTTCCGGCTCGCAGCGACGGCGCGCGTCCCGCTGCCCGAGCTGAATCCGATCGGGACGGATGGACGCAGCGATGCCGCGGCGCTCAAGGGCCGCCGCACAGTTGATTTAGGTGAGGACGGCAAGCACGAGGCCGCGGTCTACGAACGTGACTTGTTGCCGCCCGGTTTTTCGGGTGACGGACCACTCATCGTCGAGGAGCCGTCATCGAATACGCTCGTGCACCCCGGGCAACGCCTCACGGTTGACGAGTTAGGCTTTCTACATATTACCGAGCGCTGACTATTCGTCCGCAAGCGGGCTCCTACGGTGTGTATGAATCGTTTCGTGCCCGCCATCCATGGCGTTACGCCGCGAACTTCGATTTAACCCGGCCCGGCCATCCGTGGCCGGGCGTTCGCCGGGAGGAAGCCATGTTAAATGGCTTCCTCTTTATTCCGGCTCACCCGCTTGCGGGCGAATAAGGCCATACGGAGCTTTTCACAAATGACGAAACCCCATATCCACTTCACCCGCGAAGAATTCGCCGAGCGTCAGGGCAAAGTCCGGCAACGGCTCAGCGCCTTGAACCTCGACGGGTTATTGCTTTTCAAGATCGAAGACATGTACTGGCTATGCGGATTCGAATCCGACGGCTTTTGCATCTTCAATAACCTGTTCATCGGCACCGAAGGCGGCATGACCCACGTCGCGCGACCGGCCGATCTCGCGAATATCAGCTATTCGTCGATCTGTGAAGACGTGCGCATCTCGCCCGATTCAGAGCACCTCACCCGCTCGGCGGCGATCAAGGACATGCTGGATTCGCATGGCATGCAAGGCAAGCGCATAGGCATTCAGGTCGACACCATGGGTTTGACGCCACGCCTGTTTCTCGAGATCCAAGACGCGCTGTCGGGTTGGTGCGAACTCGTCATCGCACCGGACTTCATTCGCGAGCTGCGGCTCGTCAAGAGCCCGAAAGAGCTCGGTTACTTCCGCAAGGCGGGGCAGATCATGGGCGCCGTGATGAACAAAGTCATCCACGCAACTTACCCTGGCGCATTCGAGGGCGATATCTACGCGACCTTCTACGACAGCCTGTTTCGGCAGGATGCGGATCTGCCCGCACATATCCCACCGTTTGGCAGCGGCGAATCCGCGCTCAACCTGCGCTATACCTCAGGGCGCAAGCACGTCCTCGAAAACGACCAGGTTACGCTCGAACTCGGATTGGCCTACCGGCATTACCATGCGGCGTGCATGTGTGTCGTGCTGACCGGGCCGGACGTCGATGATCGCCATCTGAACATGCAAGCCGCGAGCGTCGCCGCGCTGGACGCCGTGCAAGCAAAGCTGCGTGCCGGCAATACCGTCGGCGATCTATACGATGCTTATCGCGAGACCCTGATCGAACATGGCCATGAGGACGGCGTACTGACCGTCTGTGGATACACCATGGGTGCGGCCTGGCCGCCGACCTGGATGGAACAACCCTTGATCTTCGAAGGCAACCCGACCGTGCTCGAACCGAACATGACGTTTTTCACGCATATGATCCTGAACGACCGCAAAGCGGGTTTGTCGATGGCCGTCGGCGAGCAGGGCATCGTGACCGAGGATGCGCCCGAGATCATCACCCATGCGCCGCGCGAGCCGGTCATTGCGGAGCCGCGCTGATAAACGCCATACTCTGAACTGATCGAGCAGAAACGATCAGGCCAATCGGCCGGATCTTCGAACGAGAGGATTCCCTATGAGTTACGTCGACGTTATCGACAAAGTCGAAATTCCGAAACCAGACAGGCACTACACCAAACCTTCGTTCGAAGAAACGCTCGGCCTCCCGGTCGCTTACCGGCGCGAGGGTTCGGGCGAGGCCGTCGTCTTCCTGCACGGCGCGGGCTATACGCGCCGTTGGCTTCCCATGTATCAGATGATGGCGGCCCGTGTCGATTTCATCGCGCCCGAGGCCCCGGGTTTCGGTGAAACGCAGCTGCCGGCCTCATTCCGGGATTTCAATGATCTGGTCATTCTCTACGATCAGTTTCTCGATCAGCTCGAGGTAGACGCCATCCATCTCATCGGTTATTCCATGGGCGGTTGGGCCGCGGCGGAATTCGCCTCGTATTATCCGCGCCGCCTCAAGAGCCTGAGCTTGATCACACCGATTGGCCTGCGTCTGGAAGACAATCCCGGCGTCGATATGTTCCAACTGCAACCTGAAGAACTCATGGATCGGCTCTTCAACGACAAGGCGGTGATGCAGGAGTACCTGCCCGATCCGGACGATTTCGACGAAGGCATTCACCTTTACGCCGAATTCAGCGCGGCTGCCCGCCTGATCTGGGCGCCGCGTTACAACCTCGCGCTCGAACGCCGGCTCAAACGATTGCCGTGCCCGAGTCTGGTCGTGCGCGCCGAGGACGATCGCCTGGTGCCGAACGAGATGGCCGAAAAGTTTGCCGAAGTATTGCCGTCGAGCCGCCTCGAAACGATCCCTGAAACCGGCCACGAAGTGTGCCTGGAACGGCCCGAGCAACTCACCGACGTCCTACTTCGCTTCATTGAGGAGGCATCGCAATGAACAAGCTGCGTTTCTATTTTCTTCATTTAATGCCTTATCCGTTCATTCCCCCGGTCGATGACTATGATTCCTGTTGGGTGAGCCTGTCGAACGAGCACTACGATCCGCATCGCGGTCAAATTCTGTACAACGAGTATCTCGACCAGCTGGCGGCTGCTGAGCGTTACGGTTTCGACGGCGCGATCGTCAACGAGCATCACGCCAACTACTACGGCACGATGCCTGCACCGAACATCATCGCGGCGATGTTGATCAAGATGACCTCACGCCTTCCTATCGGTATCGTCGGCAACGCGATCCCGCTGCACGGTAATCCGTTACGCGTCGCCGAAGAAATCGCTATGCTCGATGTCATTTCCGGGGGGCGCATCATTTCGGGGTTCGTCCGCGGGATCGGCTGCGAGTATTTCAACAACGACGTCGTGCCGGCGGACTCGGTGGATCGCTTCAACGAAGCGCACGACCTCATCATCAAGGCGTGGACCGAGGACGGCCCGTTCACCTGGCAGGGCGATCATTTCTATGTGCCGAACGTAAACCCGATCCCACGGCCCATTCAGAAACCATACCCGCCGATCTGGATTCCGGGCCAGGGGTCGCTGGAGACGCTGAAGCTGATCGCCAAACACCGGCATACCTACATGATGATCTATGCGCCGCAGTGGTTTACGAAGATGGCCTTCGACGGCTTGCGCGAGGAATGCAAGCGGGTCGGATACGACGCACCGAAAAGCATGTTCAACGCCGCGGTGCCGACCTACGTCGCGGAGACCGACGCGCAGGCGCACCGCGAAGCCAAAGCGCACCTGTCGTGGTTGTTCAACACCGGCCTCAAGATCCCGACGGCCACCTATTTCCCGCCCGGCTATATGACGACCAAGTCTTATCGCAATTTCGCCGGCCTGTTGAAAAAGGGCCGGGTCAAGCCGCAATACCAGGTGAGCTATCACGATATGCTCAGGGAGAAATATATCTTCGTCGGCTCTCCGGAGACGGTGAAGAACCTGCTCGGTGAATACTGCGACGACATCGGCGCGGGCGGCATCCTGAACGTCGGCTCGGCCTTTGGTCCGATGCCGAGCTGGATGGTCTACAAGAATATGCAGATCACCGCCGAGGAGGTCATACCGGAATTCCGCGAAGCGGACGGCAAACCCGATTACCTGCGGGAAGAACCATTGACTGCGTCGACCCGCGCCGGATTCGCGGCGCAGAGCGGCCGGCCGCCGGAAGAAGCGCGCTCGAAGGTCACCGGCCTCGACGAACTCGTCGATCACCGCTTTGCCCACGTACCGGAAGTGATCGATTCCTCGATGCTGGCGCCGGAAGAAGAAAGCGAGGAATTCCGGGCATGGGGTAGCTAGCTGGCGATCGCGGGACGATAATTAAAGATGATGCAAAAGGACAAGACCAACCAGGGGTATAAGTACCAACCCAAGCACGTTGACGAGATCATTGTGCGGCCGTTCGCGTTCGAGTTCCCGGATGACCTCGACCCGGTTTGGGCGCCGGAGCATGTCGTGCGTTCTCATTTGTTCAACGGTTTTTCGTTGACCATGCCGTATTTGGAGCCGTACCTCATCAAAACGATGGGAATTATGTAGGAGAGTGCCGAAATCGGTTGACATAGGAATTGTATCATGGCACTCTTCTTCCATAGATTAGGAGGGAATTCAATGAGAAAGGGACCCGGGAAAGCCTATCGCAAGGGCATGTCCTTGCAACAACTGTTCAACAACATCCCCGACGAAGCGGCTGCAGAGCGATACTTCATGGTGACCCGCTGGCCTGATGGTCCACATTGCCCGTTCTGCGGCTCGGACAACTTGCAGACCGGCGCCAAGCACAAGACGATGGCATATCGTTGCCGCGAGAAGCATTGCGCCAAGCGGTTCAGCTTGAAGACGGGGACCGTGATGGAAGGCTCCAAGCTCGGGTTCCGGGGCTGGATCATCGGGATGTACCTGTTCACCACTAACATCAAGGGCGTCTCTAGCATGCGTCTCTCTCGCGAGCTCGACATCACGCAGAAGTCGGCGTGGTTCATGGCTCACCGACTGCGCGAAGCCTACAAAGAGTGGGGCATGCCCTTCATGGGTCCGGCTGAGGCTGATGAAACATTCGTCGGTGGAAAGCGTGCGAACATGCACAGCAAGAAGCGCAAGAAGCTCAAGGGCACAGGCCCGGCCGGCGGCAAGACGGTGGTTGCGGGCATCAAGGACCGTGCGACCAACCAAGTCCGCGCCACCGTGGTCGAACAGCGCGACGCTCAAACCCTGCAAACCTTCATCGAAGACCACGTGCACCACGAGGCGACGGTGTACACGGACGAGCACCCCGCATACAAGCGTATGCCGTACTTCGAGCATGAGTCGATCACTCACTCCGCAGGAGAGTACACGAAGGGCCGCGCCCATACTCAGGGTATCGAGTCGTTTTGGGCGACATTCAAACGCGCCCACAAGGGCACGTACCACAAGGAGCCCCAAGCACCTGGACCGCTACATCACAGAGTTCGCGGGCCGCCACAACAAGCGCCCCTTGGACACGGGAGACCAGATGAGATCAATGGTTGCAGGGATGGTGGGGCGGCGGTTACGCTACCCCGACTTGATTCGGTAGGCTCCCTGCGCTACAGCTTGGCGGCAACGCGCAGGAAGATGCTCCCCCCAGCTATGTTCATCATAGCCGGGAGGGCCACTGCATGTATACACCTTCAATTATGTCTGACGAGTTTCGCCGCAACCTCGTGAAAACTGTTGTTGCTGAGCGCCGCGCGTTCATCAGGGGTGAGGAAGCGATCATCGCTGATACCGTTGGAGATGTCGCGCAGCGTAGCGATAAAGTTGTCTCTGATATCGGTTTTGTCTCCGACAAGAGCGTTGAACATCAAAGCGCAGATTAGATCCAAATCGAAGATTCGTGCTTCCAGAGCATCTACACGTTTCTCTAAGTCGTGCTTGTTCTCAAGGGTGGTATGGCTCTAGCAACAATGTCAATAGCCCTGTAGCGGCGGGCCTCAAGCGATGGTAGGGTAATCGCGCCAGTACTAAGGAGCAACGCATGGCCGAGAGCAAGACCAAGACCAAAGCACCACCCAAAGACTACGACGCCGACCTGCGCTTCGTGCGCCCCGCTCAAAACGCCACCAGCAAAGAACGCGCAGCCTACGGACATGCGTTCGTCAAAGCCGTGGCCAACGGCGCTGGACACAAGCCCAAAGACAAGAACAAATAACTCGGCTGGAGTTGACCCGCTTTCGTGGATACCTGACCCTTTTAGAAGGAGGATTCCACGATGCCCACAACACGAACTGCCTATCCACCGGCCTTCCGGCAACCGATGATCGAACGGGTACGGGCGGGCCGCAGCTCGGAAGACCTGGCACGCGAGTTTGAGCCGACCGCACAGACCGTACGCAACGGGGTCGCGCAGGCCGACCGTGATGAAGGTCGCCGCAACGACGGTCTGACCACTGCCGAACGCGAAGAACTGCGGCGTCTGCGTCGGGAGAATCGGCGGCTACGTGAGGAACGGGAGATCCTTTCAAAAGCCACGGCCTGGTTCGCTCGGGAGACCGATTCGAGGAAATCTTCGCGTTCATGAGCGTGAATCAGGCCACCTACCGGATCGCGCCGATGTGCCGGCTACTCGGTGTCTCCCCGAGTGGCTACGACGCGTGTCGGACACGTGAACCCTCAGCGCGGTCGAAGCGCGACGCGCAACTCAAGGCCCGTATCCAGGCCATCCACAGCTGGAGTCGAGGCACCTATGGGGCAGCGCGTATTCACGCCGAGCGCGCGGATGAGGGGACGCACGTGGGTCGCAAGCGCGTCGCCAGGCTGCTGCGTGAATGGGGTTTGGCCGGGGTGAGTCGACGCACAAGGACGCGCACGACACGCCGCGATCACGATGCCCGCCCGGCGCCGGATCTGGTCGAGCGTCACTTCGTGGCTTCGCGGCCGGACGCACTGTGGGTTGCTGACGTGACCGACGTGCCGACGTGGGCGGGGTTCGTGTATCTGGCGGTTGTCGTCGATGCATTCAGTCGGCGCGTCGTAGGCGGGTCGATGGCGACGCATCTGCGCACTGAGCTCGTGCTCGAGGCGCTCAACATGGCGCTATGGCAGCGTCGACCGAAGAATGTGATCCATCACAGTGACCAGGGCTGCCAGTACACTTCGTTCGCCTTCGGCAAGCGCTGCCGGTTAATGGGTGTACAACCGTCGATGGGATCGGTCGGCGATTGCTACGATAACGCGATGGCCGAGAGCTTCTTCGCGACGCTCGAATGCGAACTCATCGACCGCCACAGTTTCAAGACGCAGGCCGACGCGAAGATGGCGATCTTCGCGTTCATCGAAGGCGGGTACAACCCACACCGTCGTCACTCATCCCTCGGTCAGCAATCACCGCTAAACTATGAAAATAATTATCAACAGGCTGCTTGAAACCCAAGCGCCATACCGTCCACGGAAACGGGGCAACTCCATGCCACGCGCGCCTGAACAAACTGTTGAGGACCAACGGTTATCCCGAGTTCGCCGCTGTCGAGGCGCGGCTCGCAGCCACCTTCGACCGCGTATCGAAGATGAGCTTGCGCACGCGCCTCGCCTACAGCGCCGGGTTCGAGTGCATGACCAATGGGTTCACCAATTGGTTCATCAACAAGCGCACGGAACTTTTTGGCGGCACAAACCCGCACATCGCCTCGTTCTGGCTGATGCATATGATCGAAGAGACCGAACACAAGACGGCGGCATTCGATGCTTACATGGCCTATTCAGGCCAATACCTACCTCGAGCCTTCGGCGTCTTCCATGGCTCGAGTCACGTGCTTGCATACGGTGTAGTCGGCATGTTTACCGCACTCAAAAAAGACGGCACGCTCTACAAACCAAAAGTTATGCTCGACGTGTGTCGTGAACTCTGGTCGGTCGCGCGTCACATCGTCCCGTTTATGCTGCGTGCGTTACTGCCATGGCACGATCCGCGGTGCGAAAGCGATCCGCAGTGGATGAAAGACTGGATCGCCGGGCACGCGACGCTGCCGAGCGGCGCGCTGATTCCACTCGTCGATACGAACGACCCTGAGATACCGGTGCCTTTCCCGGCACCACAAACCGACTGAACAATGTAGCCTGGATGAAGCGTAGCGGGATCCGGGCCGCGCTGAGTTCCCGGATTCCGCTACGCTTCATCCAGGCTACGTCGGGAGAGAAACATCATGGAGCGCCTGCAAAGAATCATGATTGGAAACGGGTTGCTGGTCGTCCTGGCTGCGATGCTGGCCGGGTTCATGTTGATGTTTTCGCTGATCGGCGGCATGGAGATCTGGCCGGGCAAGATCATCGCCTTCGAGGTCTACGGTACGAACGACGGCTGGGTGCGCGCGCATTCCGGCGGCGTAACCAACGGCCTGCTAGTCATCGTGGTTGCTCTGGCCTTGCCGACGCTGCGGTTGAGTCCGCTGATGGAGCGCGTCACGGCCTGGGGGTTCATCTATATCGCCTGGTCCTTCACGTTCTTCTACTGGGTGGGGAATGCGGCGGGCAATCGGGGCCTGACCCTCGGCGACAGCCAGCTTGGACAGACGGACCTACTCAGCGTCATCAGTTTCTTACCCGGTTTACCGAGCGTGTTCCTCGTCGTCTATCTTTTATACGTTGCGTCCAGGAGCGTGTTGTCACGCACCGCTTAACACATAAAAAGGAAAGAACATGGAAAACTTCGATCAGGCGAAATTTGAAGCACTCCAGGGCAAGGTCCTGACGGACGTCGGCGGGGCCGTCGGTCTGTTGATGGCCTACATCGGCGATCAATCGGGCGTGTACAGCGCGCTCGAAGCCATCGGGCCTTGCGGCTACGAAGCGCTGGCAGAAAAAGCGAACGTCGACGCACGGTATCTGCGCGAATGGCTGTCCTCGAACGCGGCGGCGGGCTACGTCACCTATCACGCGCAAGACGACACCTTCAGCCTGACGCCCGAGCAAGCGGCAATCTTCTCCCACGAAGGTGAGCCGACGTGCATGCAAGGATTCTTTCAGGCCGTAGTCGGGCAGTATGCGACGCACGATACGGCCGTGGACGTATTCCAATCGGGCCGCGGCCGGCCATGGTCCGAACACGACGGCTGCTGTTTCTGCGGCACCGATCGATTCTTCCGGCCCGGCTACGTCGCGAATATCGCCGACAACTGGATCACGGCGCTCGACGGCGTCGAAGACAAGCTGAAAGCAGGCGCGAAGGTCGCCGACATCGGCTGCGGCCTGGGCTCGTCCACCATCCTCATGGCGCAGTCCTTCCCGAATTCCACGGTGTACGGCTTCGACTTTCACGAGCCCTCGATAGAAAAGGCGAAGCTCAGCGCGCGCGAAGCGGGCGTCACGAATGCCGAGTTCGAGGTGGTCACCGCCAAGGGATTTCCCGGCGACGATTACGATTTCGCCTGCATCTTCGATGCGTTGCACGACATGGGCGATCCGGTCGGCGCCGCGAGTCACATCAGGCAATCATTGAAACCCGACGGCACCTTCATGCTGGTCGAGCCGATGGCCGGCGATACGCTGACCGATAACCTGCACGTGTTGGCGGGTATTTTTTACGGGTTCTCGACCACGGTGTGCGTGCCGACCTCACGGGCGCAGGAAGTCGGTCTTGGACTCGGCGCGCAGGCCGGCGAGAAACGCCTGACGGAGATACTCACCGAAGCCGGTTTCTCACGCGTGCGACGGGCGACGGAGACCCCGACCAATATGGTGTTGGAGGCGCGGATCTAGGCGCTTTTTGAACGCTGCCAGTCCGCGAGCGTGTCTTTCGCTTTGGCTGCGTCGAAGGACCCCGAACCGAATTTGGGCGTACAGAGCTCGACGACGTAGCCGTTGGGATCGCGGAAATAGATGGAATCGGCGAAGCCATGATCCGCGATCCCGCGTGATTCGATCCCGAGCGATTGCCCTTTCGCCAGCATGGTATCTAACACGGGTGGTTCGACGGTGAGCGCGATATGCAGGTCGTAATCGTGTTGGTTCTTGAACTCGAACGGTTCGTCCGGCACCTCGAAAAAGGCTAGGCAGGAACCGTCGTCCATCTGAAAAAACGAGTGCAAGACGTTGGTGGTGCGTCCCGTTTTCGATTCTTCGATCCACAACGCTTCGACGAACGGCAAGCCGAGGAAACCCTCGTAGAACGCGCGGGTCTCTTCGGTGTCTCGGCAGCGGTAAGCGCTGTGGTGCAGGCCCTTTATCATCGGCGTCTCCTTACACACGGAATCATCCGTGCGCGGCTGGATTCGTTCATATAATCCCTATTCTAAGCGCGAATAAGACCTGTCGTCGCGCGACCAACGCCTCGCGGCTGCTTGCTGTTGACGAGCGGGCCGACGTCGCGCCCCTGCTATACTCGATCGAAACCCGAAACGGAGACACGCCCATGGCCGCCAACGACGAAGCCGACCGCGACGCTCGCATCGCGTCCATGATCACGATGCACGATTACCAGTGGCTGTTACTTCACACCCTGCACGCGGCGGCGTCGACGCACCTCGTCGGCGCGGGACTTGAGTCCCTGGAAAAAGGCATTAGGCGCTATGGCTATTACCGCGGCCAGCACCTGCGCGATAAGCCCGAATCGTTTGCCGACGGCCGCGACGCGCTGTCACTCCTCGGCAATTGGGATTCGGCCGAATTCATGGTGTCGTCGCTGAGCGGGCCCGTCAAGATCAGCGGCAGTCCTTCGCGCGCGACGCTCGACCTGCCAACCGTGCCCGGCAGCGAATACTACAAGACCCATGATGGCGGAGAGATGCTGGTGCCGTTCTGGCGCAACATGCTGCCCGGGATTGCCGAGGGCTACGGCGATGACACCAGCGTGGAATTCGGCGCGATACCGGATCAACCGGATACGCCATGGGCCATCACCTGGAGCTGCCCGGGCGAGTCAACGGCGCCGCGTGCGGCCACATTCGAGGACGTCTTCGACGATCGCCTGGTATCCATACAGATGAACCGGCGCACCTTCGGCGTCTTTGCGGCGCTGCAGATGTACGTCGGTTTCCAGTTGACAGAGGATTTTCCCGACAACGGTGAGATGGTACTCAAGGAAGCGCTCTACGAATTCGGTCTGGCGCGCGGCCGCGAGCTCCGCGAACGCGCGGAGGCCAAGGGCAAGCCGATCAATTTCACGACCTGGTTCGAGGAGCTGCAGGAACGCGACCCGGGCGAGGCGGTCTTCGTGTTCCGCGGCGAAACGCGCGCCTCACCCGGCGTGTGGGCGGCGGAATGCACCTATTGCCCGCTGGCGCACGTGTGGGCGGAAGAAGGCCACCGCGGCATGGCGATGGGTTACCTGTACGACGTCGAGAATCATCGCGGTCTGGTCAAGGGCTTCCACCCCGATGGTGAGGTCAATTGGGATACCGTCAAGATGCGCGGCGATAAAACGTGCAAGTTTCAGTTCTGGATCCCCGATCTAGTGACGAAAGAAGACCCCGATTGGGCGCAGCCGGAGAACAAGCTACAGGGTTTGTGAAGAAAAGGGGTCTGACCCCATTTCTTCGCGCGCCTATAAAAAATGCGGCATCAAGTGATCGTGCACATCGCGAATCGTCTGAGGCCCGCTCGTACCCGGCATATCAAACGCCACGACTTGCGTGACGCCGGCCTCGACGTACTTGGCTAGTGTTTCACGACATCGCTCGGGACTGCCCGCGACGGTTACGGCGTCGATCATGTCGTCGGTGAGCAGATGGACGGGTGGTTTTCCGTCGCTCAGGTAGGCCTCTCCCATGGCGCGGATCCGATCGGGATCCAATCCCGCCAATGTGAACAACGGTTTGTCCGCGTAAGACGTCATTACCGACATGCAGGTCGCAAGAAACGGTTTCACGGCTTCACGCGCGGCGGCATCGTCCTCCGTTACGGACGTGAGTACGTATAGGATGACGTCGTAGTCATCGAGAGAACGGCCCGCACGCTCGGCGCCGATGCGTACTTGTTCGAGCGCGTGATGCGCGTAGGCATGGCCGGAGACGTAACCCATGATGACGCCATCGGCGATCTCGCCGGCAAGTTCGAGATACTTGGGCCCCGTGGCGCCCAAACTGATCGGCACCTCTCGACGCGGCGGCGTGAAATGGAGATGCACGTCGGATGTTTTGAACACCTCGCCGTCGTAACTAACCTCGTCACCGCGGAGGATCCGTTTGATGAGGTCGATTGCCTCGCGCATCGCCGCGCCGGGCGTGGTGTAGGGGATGTGCAGTTGATCCTCGACCCAGTAGCGTAATCCGGCGCCGACGCCGAGCACCCCGCGCCCTTCGGACAATTCATCGAGGGCCGCGAACTCCATCGCCGTGAGCGCGGGATGGCGCGTATAGGGGTTTACGACACCGACACCGGTCTTGAGCGTTTTTGTCTGGCTGGCGATGGCGGACGCCGCGACGAACGGACCGCGATAGAAATAATCCTCCGGAAGCCAGTAGGTGCCGTACCCTAACTCCTCGGCCAATTTGGCCGTTGCGAGATACGCTTTGGCATCGAGGTTTTCAGAGCAGAAGCCGAATTCCTTGACCTTTCCCATGAACCACCCCCGGGACTTGCGACAACACGAAAGCGCTTCATATTAGCCCGTTTCCGGCAGCGGTCAGAATCGGCCTTTGCTCATCGGCACGCGCCGTATTTGAAAAGTCAGCGCGTGGATGGCGTCACGCGCCTCGGGGGCGGTTTCGCTAAATCGCAACACCACCTCCAGCTTTTTCTTCAACGGCAGCTCGCGATCGCTCGTAATGCGAAACAGCGTCACGGCGCGTTTGTCCGGGGCCACCGGCTGATCGAAGCGCTTCGTATACAGCACTTCACCTTCGCGCAAAACATCGAACGTGAAACGCACGTCTACCGAGCTCCCCGACATCTGCTCGGGGCGTTCGAAAAAGACCTCCGCGAAGTAAGAACCTCGGCGGGAAATATACAGCGGCAGCGTGACCGTCGATTCCCGAGCGAACGGTATCGTGTGGTTGAATATGGTGGAATCTGGGCGGGTCGGCCCTTCGACGCCGAATGCGGAAGAGCTAACCCGGATATTTCATAAAAAAAGAGGGCAAGCCCTTTCTAATCCGTTATAATTCAGTTAGTTAGGCTGAAAACGGAAAGGACTCGCCCGTGACAGAATGTACCCAGACTGCGCTGCAATTTCCAGGCTTTTCTCGCCGCAAGATCGACGTCTCATTCAACGGCGGTGACATCACTTCCAACGGTGGGGTGCAGTTGCTGCGCTGGGCCGATGAACGGACCGGGTTGATCAAGGCCGCGGCACGGGCCATTGGGGATTCGCGCCGGAGAAAGAGCTGCACCCACGCTCTGGAGTCGCTGGTCCGACAGCGGGTCTATGGCCTTTCCCTGGGCTATGAGGACCTCAACGACCACGAGGCATTGCGCGCGGACTTGGCTCTGCAGACGGCGCTTTCCCGGGATGAGTCGCTGGCGAGCCCGTCGACGTTGTGCCGACTGGAGAACCGCGCGAACCGGAACACCGCGGTGGCCCTGCACAAGGGACTCATTGATAACTTTATCGCCGCTTACAAACAAGCGCCCCGACGACTGATACGCGATGTGGATGCCACCGACGATCGGGTGCAGGGTGATCAAGCGGGCCGCTTCTTCCACGGCGACTACGACCACTACTGCTGTCTGCCCTTGTACGTGTTCTGTGGCGATCAACGGTTGGTCAGTTATCTGCGTTCGAGCAAGATCGACGGCGCAAAACACAGTGGGGCGATCTTGGCGCTGTTGATCAAACGGTTGCGCCAGGCGTGGCCGAAGGTCGAGATCCTGGTGCGCGCCGATGCCGGCTTTTGCCGCTGGCGGATGCTGCGCTGGTTCGATCGCCACGGCGTGGATTACGTCATGGGTATCGCGAAAAACCCGCGTTTGCACGATCAATCGTTAGCGTTGCGCACGTTGGCTCAGTGGCGGTATTGGATGATGGGTGAGAAGCAGCGCCTGTTCAGCGAGGTCCGTTACGCCGCACCGACTTGGGATACCCCGCGACGGGTGATCGTCAAGGCCGAGCACAGCGCCCGCGGCAGCAATCCCCGCTTCGTGGTGACCCACCTCACCGGCAAGGCCCAACGCATCTACGACCGCCTCTACTGCGCCCGCGGCGAGATGGAGAACCGGATCAAGGAGCAGCAGTTGGGCCTGTTTGCCGATCGCACCAGTTGCCACACCTGGTGGGCCAATCAGTTCCGGCTGTTGCTCTCAAGCTTGGCTTACACGCTGTTGGAGACGATCCGCCGGGTGGCACTACACGCAACGGCACGGGCTCGCGCGCAAGGCGGCACGCTGCGCCTGAAACTATTACGCATCGGCGCCATCGTCTTGCGCAATACCAGGCGCATCCGACTGTTGCTCTCCAGTGCTTACCCCCATCGAGAACTGTTCTGCCTGGTGGCCGCTCGCCTCAAGCCGGGATAGTCGTCCCAACGCCAGTCGCCTCGTGTGCGATTCCTTGTGAGTCGGGGTGTCGCTCGCCTCCGAAACGACTCGTGCATCGCAATCGGCGATAAATCCACCAGTGGCGCGCCGAAACGTCGCGCTCAAGCGCCGCTTCGTGCCACCACCAACGAATTCCGACCCATGATCGACCAACTCCACGCACAATCTCACTGCTCATGCAATATCCGGGCTAAAAGCGAGCAGCAGGAAACAGCTTATTCGGATAGCGCACATCGGGACGCTCCTGAGTGAGGTCATGTCGTTTGGAGTCTGGCAGCTAAATGGAGTTCGATTCGCCCGCAAGCGGGCTCCTACGGAGTGTAAGAATCGTTTCGTGCCCGCCGTCCATGGCGTTACGCCGTGAACTTCGATTTACCCCAGCCCGGCCATCCGTGGCCGGGCGTTCGCCGGGAGGAAGCCATGTTAAATGGCTTCCTCTTTACTCCGGCTCACCCGCTTTCGGGCGAATCGGCCATACAGCGCCAGCGTTGCTTCGTGCATCTTTTCGACCGTGTACGGATGTTCCCGCGGCACGGTCGGCGGCGCGCGCAAAAATTGCTCTGTGCTATCAGCGGCGCTCTGCGCGTCGGCGACGCCCACGAGTCCATCGGGAAATATGGCACGCAGGATCTCGCCGGTCCCGCCGTGGTCGTAGCCGATCACCGGGGTCCCGAGGCTCAGCGCTTCGAGCGTCGTTCGACCGAATGCTTCCGGTTCGCGCGTCATGGAAAACACGATATCCGACGCGGCGAGGATCTCGCGGAGGTCGTCGCGATGCCCCACAAGGGTAATGTCGTCGTCGAGCTTGAGGCGTGCGGCGGCACGTTTGAGTTCCTCCTCGAAGCCTTCTTTGCGCCGGTGCGCGGCGCCCGCGATCAGCCCGTGAACGCGCTGATTGCGGGCGCGTAAGGTCGATATCAGATCGATAAAGTCCAATTGACCCTTCCATCTCGTCAGGCGTGCGGGCAAGGTCAGTAAGGCCTTGCCTCGGAGCTTTGGATAGTTTGCGTGGAAACTTTCTTTCCATGTGGCCGAAGGGGTATACCCGTATCGAAAATCAGCACGCGCGACGCCGCGCGGGATCACCGTTATCCGTGCGCTATCGACGTCCGGATACGACTCGGCGATATAGTGATTGATGAATTCCGAAATCGCGATGACAGCCTCGCCGCTCACCATGATGCGGCTGTATCGGTTCACCGTATAGGGCCCGTGAACGGTCGTGATCCACGCCGGTCGTTCGCTATCGCGTAAAGGATTCAATGCGAAATAAGCCAACCATGCGGGCAAACGCGATCGTGCGTGTACGATGTCGACTCGGTTCTCGACGATGACATGCCGCAAGGCGCGGATATGGGCCAGGCTGCTGAGGCGTTTTGCACCGACCGCGAGCGGGATGTGCCGCGCGCCACAGGCCTCGAGTTCCCTAACGAGGCGTCCCGGTGCGGAAACCACAATCGCGCCGTGTCCGGCGTTAGTGAGCGCTTGCGCGATCTCGACGGTTCCGCGTTCGACGCCGCCGACGTCGAGCTCCGGCAGCACCTGCATGACGGTCAGCCGGCCGGGCGTCACGGCGCAGCTTGACCGGCGCAAAGTTCCGGCCAGCGTGCGGCGATGAGCTCAGCACAACGCCGCGCCTCGCTCAGCGGTTCGAGGCCGGCGCCGATATCGCCGTCTGCAAGCCATCCATCCAGACTCTGGACGCGATCGCGCGCTTTGAGATCGGCGCTTACCGCGGTGATCCGATCGCGGCGTTTGCCCGGGACGTCGATGATCCCCACTCGCGAGCCGGCCGTCAGCGCCTCGAAGATCATCGCCACGCTGTCCGCGCTCACCCAGATGTAGCGCGATCGCGCCATCGTTTGCGGCAGCCAGTCACTCGTGGTTTCTTCGTGCGGCAAAAACGTAGCGTTGCCGCCCGCGAGGTTCGCGAATGCCGCGCGCAGCTCTGCCGGCGAGCGACGTGAATCCGTGATCTGCCAAGCGATCTCGGGCCGGCGATCGATGATGCGGGACACCTGCCGCGCGATATCGCGCGTATTCCAATCATGATGGGTCGATGGCCCGCCGAGCAGGATCAATCCGCCTTCGGTGCCGTCATGATCGCCCGCATGCATCGGATTGAGCGGACCTTCGCTGACGATCACCTGCGGGTCGGCTTTGGGATGGTCGTGGCGGGGTACGATGCACAGGTCGAACCAGCGATAGGGCAGTGACGGGCGCATCAGGTAAATGCTGCGTCCGCCGCGCGCTCTACGCGCCGTCAGCAGCGGCCATTGGCAGGCGTTGCCCGCGCCGACGATCAGAGACGGCGCCGGTAGCGCGGTTCCGCCTGGAAATCGGCCCACACAGAAATCCTTGAATCGTGCTGCGGGCGAACTGTCGACGGCAATCGAATGAATTTGGGCGGGACTGATCCTCGCCAGCGCCGCGGCCAAGCCCTCGGTCTGCCGCTCGTGTCCCCGTCTGCCGTCCGTCAGACGCCATATGACGATGTCTGAACTCACACTAAATAGGAAAGCGCAAATGTGAAACACTCACGCTTGCGGCTGCGTTCCCTCCCCCTCAAATTGAGGGGGAGGGACAGGGAGGGAGTGTAGGTGAGGCACCGACAAACGAAGTCTCCGAATGAAGCATATTTACGCTCAGCTATTTAGTGTTCTGTCCCCTTAGTCGACGATAGTCGACCACTCACTGGGACAATCGCGCCGCCCTTCGACGAGGTCGAGATAGGCCTGTTGCAGCGCTTTTGTGATCGGTCCGATCGAACCCGCGCCGATCTGGCGGTTGTCGAGTTCGCGTATCGGCGTGACCTCGGCGGCCGTTCCGGTAAAGAACGCTTCGTCGGAGATATAGACTTCGTCGCGCGTGATACGTTTTTCGATGACTTCAAACCCTTCTTCCCGAGCTAGCGTGATTACCGTCTCGCGCGTGATCCCTTCTAGCGCGGACGTGATTTCCGGCGTGTAGATCAAGCCGTTACGGATCACGAATATGTTTTCGCCGCTGCCCTCGGCGACCATGCCTTCGTTGTCGAGCAGTAGCGCTTCGTCATATCCGTCGCGGGCGGCTTCCTGCAGCGCCATGATCGAATTAATGTAATTGCCGCAGGCCTTGGCGCGGCACATGATGCTGTTCACCAGGTGCCGGGTATAGGACGAAGTCTTGATTCGGATCCCGCGTTCGAGCGCATCCGCCCCAAGGTAGGCGCCCCAAACCCACGCCGCGACGCTCACGTGCACCGACAGGTTATCCGCGTGCAGCCCCATGCCCTCCGAACCGTAATAAACGAGCGGCCGAACGTACGCAGTTTCCAATTCATTCTCGCGCACGCTGTCGATGCACGCCTGGCGGATGACCTCGACCTCGTACGGCACGTCCATTTCGAGGATATGGGCGGTGTCATACAAGCGGCGAATGTGGTCGTCGAGGCGAAAGAGCGCAGTTCCCTTGGGCGTTTTATAAGCCCGTATGCCTTCAAACGCGCCAACGCCGTAATGCAGAGTATGGGTCAATACGTGGACGTTGGCGTCCCGCCAGGGCACCATGGTTCCGTCCATCCAGATCACACCGTCGCGATCGGCGTAGCTCATCGGTCAAGTCTCCCGCATTCGGTGATCACGCGAATACCGAGTCCCAGATTCCTGTCACGGCTACGCGATGATCGTGTAACTCACCTTCGTCGACCAAGCCGTCTAGCTGCTGCAAAGCGCGCCGGTGCATATCGGCTCGAAAGGCGAAATAGGCGTCGTGCAGGCGGCGGCACTGCGCCACGGGCCAGAGCCCCAGATGAGCTATGGTCTCGAGTAATCGAAGGTTATCGGTCCAGGTAAGCAGTGACGGATGATTACACGCCCACCGGAGGACGGCGTATTGCACCACAAATTCGATATCAGTAATACCACCGACGCCGTGCTTGAGATCGAACCTGTCATCGCTGCTGCGATCGAGTTCGCCGCGCATGCGATCGCGCATGTCGACGATCGCCGTCTTGAGATCATCCTCGTCCCGCGCCGTCGAGAGCACGCGTGTGCGGATCTGATCGAACACCGCCATCACATCGTCGTTACCGGCAATGCTGCGCGCTCGTACCAATGCTTGGTGCTCCCATGCCCAGGCTTGCTCGCGCTGATAAGTGTCGAAGGCGTCAGCGCCGGATATCAATAAGCCGGAGGCACCGCTCGGCCGCAATCTCACATCAACGTCATACACGATCCCCGCGGATGTCGTCGTTCCGAGTACGTGGATCAGCCGCTGTGCGAGTCGCGTGAAGAAGACGCCGTTTTCGAGCGTCTTCGGGCCGGTCGTTTCCTGTTCATTGCCCCGGCTGTCGTGAATGAATACGAGATCGAGATCCGAGCCGTAGCCGAGTTCCCACCCGCCGAGCTTGCCGTACCCGATGATGGCGAATCCGGGGCGGCGCGCAATCCCCTGATCGACACAGCGGGGTTCACCGTAGCGCGCCTCCAGGTCCCGCCAGACGATGTCCAAGGCTGCTGCGAGGCATGCCTCGGCGATATAGCTCAATTGATTGCTTACTTCAGCCACCGGAAACTGACCCGTGACGTCGCTGGCTGCAATGCGGAGCGTCTGTTGGTTTTTAAAACTGCGCAGCGCCTCCATGTCGCCTTCGAGGTCGTCGCCCGTAGTCTGCTCCCCGATGATAGTCCGCAGACGGGCCTGATCGGGTGGGTCATACAAGACCCGCGAATCGAGCAGCTCGTCCATCAAAATCGGATGCCGCGTGATCTGCTCTGCGATCCATGGACTCGAGTCGAAGAGTTCGATAAGCCGCGACAGCGCATCCGGATTATCCGCGAGGAACGCCGCATAGACGCTCCGGCGCGCGATGGCGCCGACGAGCTTTGCGAGCTTGGGATAGGTCTCGGCCGAAACGCCTTGGGTGTCTGCAGTTTCCAATAATCCAGGTACGAGACGGTCGAAACGCTCACGCGCTTGCGCGTCCAAGCGATTGAGGAAACGCGGTGATTTGACTTCGAGCAACATGGACAGGCGCGATTCACCGAGCGCGATGCCCACCTCTCCTGCGGTGCGCCGAACGGCGTCCTCATCGTCCGGGCCGAGCCACAATTCGCGCCATTTTGCGAGGCTTTGCGATTGGACCGGCTCCGACGGGACCCGCTCCTGCAGCAACGCGCCGAAGAGCTGACTCGTGGCGTCCCGATGTACGGTCAACGCATGCGAAAACTGATCCCAAGAGGGATAACCGAGCGCGAAGGCGAGGCGCGCGCGGCCGCGCTCATCGGTAGGCAGCGCGTGCGTTTGCTGATCGTCGACTTGTTGCAAGCGGTGTTCGATCTTACGCAGTAAACGATAGGCGCCCTCCAAACCCGACACCGC
Source organism: Gammaproteobacteria bacterium (assembly GCA_965217605.1). Lineage (GTDB taxonomy): Bacteria > Pseudomonadota > Gammaproteobacteria > JAYYZW01. The sequence continues at coordinate 371,816 of CBDCJB010000017.1, read as the reverse complement.
CTCGGCCTCGAGTAAGCCTAAATCGCGGCACGTTTCGAGCGTTCTTAACAGGGCCTGGTCGCGCAATCGCGCTTCACGTCCGCCGCGGATGAGTTGAAATAATTGACCGATGAACTCGATTTCGCGAATGCCACCACGCCCGCGCTTGATATCGTGATCGAGTTGATTCGAACGCGTTTCACGATCGATCGAGGCTTTCATGTCACGCAATGCGTCGAGCGCACCGTAATCGAGATATCGCCGGAATACGAAGGGGCGGATGATATTGTCCAGCGCCTCTTTGCAATGCGGATCGCCGCAGATGACGCGCGCCTTGATCAAGGCGTAACGCTCCCAATGGCGGCCGTGGGTTGCGTAATACTGTTCCAGAGCACCGAGTGAGGAAGTAAGCGCGCCGCTTTCTCCGAAGGGCCGCAGGCGCAAGTCAACGCGGAACACGAATCCATCGCTGGTCGGTTCGTTCAATAGCGCGATAAATTCGCGTCCGAGCCGATCAAAATAATCTTGATGCTCGAGGTCTTTACTTCCGCCCTGAGTCTGGCCATCGCATTCGTAGACCAGCATGAGATCGACATCTGACGAGAAATTGAGCTCTACGCCGCCGAGCTTGCCGAGACCGAGCACGAGCAACGGCATCGGTCGGCCGTCGCCGGTCATTGCCCGACCGACACGCGGCGCCATGTGTTCCTGCTGCCATTGCATGGCGTGGCTGATCGCGGCGTCGGCGAAGTCCGACAATTCCGTCATGATCGATTCGACCCCGCCATCAAGCGCAATGTCGCGCCAGGCGATGCGCGTAAATTCCCGCGATCGGAGCTGGCGCAGCGCCGCTTGCGCGTCGCTCGGATGCCGCGGCGTGGCGAGAGCGGCGACAATCATGTCTTCGAATTCTCGCTTGCTCCGCCCGCGGGCGGCCTCGGGAGACGATATGATGTCCTGGAAGACCTGCGGACAGCGGGCGGCGTATCGGGCGACGAACGGGCTCGCGGCAAACGCTTTGAGGACGTCGTCGGATGGCGTCTCGGTGTGTGCCCCCGCCGTGTTGGCGCAAGCCGAACGATAGCGCTCGACGAATATCGCGGTATCGTCGTGAAGTGGGGCGGGAATCGACGCCGCTAGTGGCGTGTCAAGATCCATGTCCGCGGCGCGTTGTGCGGTTGATCAAATGTTCTCGGCCGGTAAAACTCCATCGGTTCGTCAGTCCGTAGCACATAGGCGATTGTGTACTAAACGACCATCGTAAGTCATGACAACGCGCCCACCCACGCTGCGAAGTAAATTACCGAACGTCGGTACGACGATCTTTACGATCATGTCACAGATGGCCGCGGACTATGACGCGATCAATTTGTCCCAGGGCTATCCGGATTACGATGGTCCAGCGTTACTTCGGGAACGCCTGAAGTACTACACCGACAGCGGCCACAATCAATACGCGCCACTCGCAGGAATCCCCGCGCTGCGCCAGCAGATCGCGAGCAAAGTCGAACGGTTCTATGGCCGTCTCGTCGATCCCGACACGGAGGTCACGGTCACGCCGGGCGCGACCGAAGCGCTCTACTGCGCGGTACACGCCGTGGTCCACCGCGGTGACGAAGTCATCATGTTCGATCCCGTCTACGATACCTATGACCCGGCGGTGCGGCTCGCCGGCGGTCGGCCGATCCATCTGGCGCTCGAGCCACCCAACTACAGAATCGATTGGGATAGGGTCCGAACCGCAGTCAGCGAACGCACGCGGGCGATCATGATCAATTCTCCGCACAACCCGACCGGCTCGGTCATCAATGAAGAAGATAGCGCAGCGCTCCTTGAGATCGCCGAACGCCATGATTTGATCGTTATTTCCGACGAGGTGTACGAACATCTCATCTACGACGGGCGTATGCATTACAGCGCGCTGCGGGAACCGCGGCTGGCGGCGCGCGCATTCGCCATCTCATCGTTCGGCAAGACCTATCACGTCACCGGCTGGAAGACCGGCTATTGCGTAGCGCCGCCGGCGCTCACGACAGAATTTCGTCGCGTCCACCAGTTCGTCGCGTTCGTCGCCGTGACCCCGTTGCAGCACGCGCTCGCAGACTTCATGGCGAGTACGCCCGAGCACCTCGATGAATTACCTGCCTTCTATCAACGCAAACGCGATCTCTTCAACGCCGCGCTCGCTGAATCGCGCTTTGAATTCCAACCGAGCGCCGGCACGTTTTTTCAATTGGTGGATTACAGCGCGGTGTCCGACAAAGGCGACATGGCGATGGTCGAGTGGCTGACTCAGGAGATCGGGGTCGCCGCGATACCGATGTCGGTGTTCTACGAAACGCCGCCGGAGGGCCGCTATATCCGGTTTTGTTTTTGTAAAGAGGACGCCACCTTGCTGGAGGCGGCTCGGAAGCTCAGCGTGTTGTAAGGATTCGCCGGCGAATCTTGAGATTAAGGCCGATCCAAAGGCTTCCGGTCCTCCTCGACCCGATACTCCCCGTCGATGGTGCGATCCCCCGATGCATCGCCACGCACACGCGTGACGATAACGCGATTGACGAGACTCAACGCAAATCCACGGCGCACAGTGGGTATGAGACAGGCGAACCCGATCGCGTCCGTCACAAATCCCGGGGTGAGTAGTAGCACGCCGGTGATGATGAGGAGCAAGCCCTCGATGAGTTCGATGGCCGGCAGCTCATTACACTGCAGCGCCGCTTGCACGCGCGCCAAGGTGTGCAGGCCCTGCCAACGCAACAGCCAGGCGCCTAGCACCGCGGTAAAGATAACGAGTGCCACGGTTGTGGCGGTGCCGATCGATTGCCCGACTTCGATCAATACGTAGATCTCGACGAGCGGGACCGTCAGGAGCAATAACAACAGTAAAACGAACGGAGACATATCGAACAGGTGGCCGCACGAAAGATTACAATACCACGGTCGCCGGAAATGCCTGGAAAACATGGCCGCGAGTTCGCCGCATTTGATCGTTTTATGCACCTGCCCGGATCACGAGACGGCTGGGCGTTTGGCGGATGAAGCGCTCGCCCAACGGCTCGCGGCTTGTGTCAACATCATCGACGGGGTCACGTCCGTCTTCGAGTGGCAAGGGGCCATCGATCGCGAACGGGAAGTACTATTGCTGGCCAAAACCTCCCGGGACGCCTATGGCGCGCTGGAAAGCTTGTGGAAGAGCCTGCATCCGTATGAACTCCCAGAAGTTATCGCGGTCCCTATCGAGACCGGATCCGAATCTTATTTGCAATGGATAGACCAAGCCGTAGCGCGCTGATCGCGGTCATCCTCACCGCCGTGACCAGCGGCGTCTGGGCTGGCGTGTTCGACGAACTGGAACGCTTGACGTCATCCGATTCGGCGGCGGGACTTCGTGAGTTTCTGCCGGCTGAGCAGGCGTTCGTCATGAGCCACGATATCACGCGCGACGGGCGGCTCCGCGTAATCTGGGATATCGAACCGGGTTATTACCTCTATCGCGCCAAGATGGGGGTGAGGCCGACGACGGCGGGCCTGGTGTTGGCGGCGCCGGAGCTGCCTCCCGGTGAGATCAAGGACGACCCCGAATTCGGCCGGGTTGCCGTTTACAAACACGCGGTTGCGTTCGATGTGCCGATCGAACGATGGCCGGCCGCCGAACGGCTATTGGAAACAGTCGTGAGTTATCAGGGCTGTGCGGAAGACGGCATCTGTTATCCGCCACTCAAGAAAACCGTCGCGTTTACACCTGCGGATGGTGGGGACATCCGCAGCGGGGTCATGCCGTCTCTGGATTTGTCCGCCAGCGATCGGATCGCCGTCGAACTCGCCGAGCACTCGTTTAGAACCACGCTCGCGATCTTTCTGGGGCTGGGCTTGTTGTTGGCCTTGACGCCCTGTGTATTGCCGATGGTGCCGATCCTCTCGGGGATCATCGTTGGACAGAAACAGCCGTTGAGCACGACCCGAGCATTCACGCTGTCGTCGACCTACGTGATCGCAATGGCCCTGACCTATGCGCTCGCGGGCGTGGGCGCTGGACTGCTCGGCCGCAATCTGCAGGCCGCGTTTCAGCACCCCGCGGTCATCGTCGGCTTCAGCATGATCTTCGTGGCCTTGGCGTGTGCGATGTTCGGTTTATACGAACTCCAGCTACCCGCTTGCCTGCAAACAAGACTCGATCGGATCAGCCGCTCACAGCGTGGCGGATCCTATGGCGGCGTCGCCGTCATGGGCGTGCTGTCCGCGATCATCGTCGGGCCCTGCGTCGCGCCACCGCTGGCCGGCGCCCTGGCGTACATCGGGCAAACGGGATCGGCCGTGGTGGGCGGCGGCGCGCTGTTCGCGCTCGGCCTCGGCATGGGTTTGCCCTTGATCGCGCTCGGCACGTCGATGGGCGCCGTCCTGCCGCGCGCCGGACCATGGATGGATACGATCAGGAAAGCCTTCGGCGTTATCTTCCTGGGCGTGGCGATATGGTTCCTCGGGCGCGTGCTGCCCGGCTCGGCGACGCTCGGATTGTGGGCCATGTTGGCGATCGGATCGGCGATCTTTCTAGGCGCGCTCGACCACCTCGACGGCAGCAGCGGCGCGTGGCGGCGCCTCGGTAAAGGTCTCGGACTCGCCATGCTGGTGTACGGGGCCGTGTTGATCGTCGGCGCATCGGTAGGCGGCGACGATCCGATCGACCCATTAGCGCCCTTGTTGACCGGTACGGGCGACACCCATCCGCCGACCGCTTTCATCGAGGTTAAGGGGATCGGCAGCGTCGAGAGCGAGCTCGAGCGCGCGAGCCGAAGCGGGCGCGTGGTGATGCTCGACTTCTACGCCGATTGGTGCGTCGAATGTAAACACCTCGAGCGTGAGACGTTTAGCGATGCCAAAGTGGCAACCAGGCTGAGTGAAATGGTGCTGCTCCGCGCCGACGTCACGGCGAACGACCGCAAAGACCAGGCGCTTTTGTCGCGCTACGGTTTGTTCGGCCCACCGGCGGTACTGTTCTTTAAAAACGGTGAAGAATTGAGACACAATCGATTGGTCGGCTTCGTCAACGCCGGAGATTTCACGACCTACCTCGATCGATTGTGATCAAACCGTTGCATGTCGCACTGGTGGCATGTGCGCTGCTCGCGGGGAGCGGGGGCTACGTCGCGCAACGTTACTTTGCGCGTGAAGCGGTCGCGACACCGGCGCTCGATACGGTCCGGGCTGCGCCCGATGCGTCCACCGCGTTGGACTGGGCGTTCAGCGATCTCGCCGGCGAACGGGTTGCACTCGAACGTTGGCGCGGGCGTTTACTCGTCGTCAATTTCTGGGCGACTTGGTGCCCACCCTGTTTGCGGGAGATCCCCGCGTTCATTGCGCTCCAGGATCGCTACGCGGATCGCGGTCTGCAATTCGTCGGAATCGCGCTCGATCAGAGCGAAGCGGTGACGCCGTTCGTCGCGGACAAGTCGATAAACTACCCGGTCTTGATCGGGAATGAAGATGTCGTGCGCTTCATGCAGAGCCTGGGCAACGGTATCGGCGGTTTGCCCTATACCGCGGTGATCGGCGCTGACGGCGCGGTCTTAGCCACCCATCAGGGGGAATGGCAGGCGGAGGCGGCCGAAACGGCGCTACGCGGGTTCCTTTCACTGGACGACTAAGCTCCTAAGTGGCGGCGATCTGGCGCGAACAGCGTCAAACGTGCTGGTAAATAACAACATCGGCTGCTATCCTTGCAGGACAATAAATCACCGCAAAGGGGGACCGGTGCTTGGCCACGCTGCTCGTGATCAATGGCCCGAACCTGAATTTATTGGGGGAACGGGAGCCTGAGCTCTATGGCGACCTCGGCCTGTCCGACATCGAAGCACGACTGACCGCGAAAGCTAAAGCCTCCGGCCACGAGCTATCGTGTTTCCAGAGCAACGCCGAAGCCGAGCTCATCGATCGAATCCATCAGGCCAGAACCGACGGCACGGCGTTGATCATCATCAATCCGGGCGCCTATACCCACACCAGCGTCGCGTTGAGGGACGCGTTTCTCGGTGTCTCCATTCCGTTTATCGAGGTACATATCTCGAACGTTCACGCCCGCGAAGCGTTCCGCCGTGAATCGTATCTGTCCGATATTGCCCTCGGCGTGATCACGGGCCTGGGCGTCAAGGGCTACGAGCTCGCGCTCGATGCGGCCGTCGATCGTCTCAGTGCGCCCTAGAAGTTAACCATTCTTGACGAGCTCGTTGGCTCGTGCGGGAGACTGTCATTGGATATCAGAAAGATAAAGAAGCTGATCGAACTGCTCGAGGAATCCGGTCTCGCGGAACTCGAAATTAAAGAGGGCGAAGAAGCCGTACGCATCAGCCGCGGGTCCGCCGTTGCCGCGCCGTTCAATAGTACGCCGTCGCACAACATCGTCGACGCGCCGGGCCCGATCGTAGTCCCAAGCGAAACAACCGGTGCCCCGCACGATGACAACGTGATCAAGGCGCCCATGGTCGGAACGTTTTACACATCGCCTTCACCGGACACCGAACCCTTCGTGCAGGTCGGCCAATCCGTCGGTGTCGGCGACACGCTGTGCATCATCGAGGCGATGAAGATCATGAATCCCATCGAAGCGGAAGCCGCCGGTACGGTCACGGCGGTCCTCGCCGAAAATGGTCAACCGGTTGAATACGAACAACCGCTCTTTGTAATTACGTAGACGACCGGCCGTGTTCGACAAAGTCGTCATCGCAAACCGCGGTGAAATTGCGCTGCGCGTCCTGCGCGCGTGCCATGATCTGGGGATAAAGACCGTAGCGGTTCATTCTGCCGCCGATAGGGATCTGAAACACGTCCGGATGGCCGACGAATCCGTGTGCATCGGGCCGCCGCCGGCCGCGGACAGTTATCTCAATATTCCGGCGGTCATTGCGGCCGCCGAAGTCGTCGATGCCGTCGCGATTCACCCGGGTTACGGATTCCTCGCCGAAGACGCCGACTTTGCGGAGCGCTTGGAAAAGAGCGGATTCGTGTTTATCGGTCCGCGCGCGGAAACCATCCGCTTGATGGGCGATAAGCTGTCAGCGATTCGCACGATGCAGGATGCGGGCATTCCGTGCGTGCCCGGATCCGGACGGCCCTTGGGCGACGATGCGCAGGAAAACGCAACGCTGGCGCGCGATATCGGCTACCCGGTGATCATCAAAGCCTCAGGCGGTGGCGGCGGGCGCGGTATGCGCGTCGTTCACAGTGAGGCATCGCTGCGACACGCGATCGGCGTGACGCGCCGCGAGGCGGCCGCGGCATTCGAGAACGATAGCGTCTATATCGAGAAATTTCTCGAGCACCCGCGGCACATCGAATTTCAAGTGCTCGCCGATGGCGACGGTAACGTCATCCACCTGGGTGAACGCGACTGTTCGATGCAACGGCGTCACCAGAAGGTCATCGAGGAAGCGCCGGCACCTGGGATCGATCACGCAACGCGCGCGCGCATGGGCGAGCTCTGCGTCGAAGCGTGTCGAAATATCGGGTACCGCGGCGCCGGAACGCTAGAATTCCTGTTCGAGAACGGCGAATTTTATTTCATTGAGATGAATACGAGGATACAAGTCGAACATCCGGTTACGGAGATGATCACCGGCATCGATCTCGTCAAGCAGCAATTGTTGATCGCGGCCGGCGAACCATTGGCGTTGCAACAGAAAGACATCACGTTCTCCGGTCACGCGGTCGAGTGCCGCATCAATGCCGAAGATCCGATCAGCTTCAAGCCGTCGCCCGGGCGTATCGCGGTTTACCATCCGCCGGGCGGGCCGGGCGTGCGCGTCGATTCGCACGTCTATGCCGGATATACGGTTCCGCCGTATTACGATTCGCTGATCGGCAAGCTGATCTGCCATGCTGATACGCGCGAGGCGGCTCTGGTTCGCAGCGACAACGCGCTGGCCGAGATGGTCATCGACGGCATCGAAACCAATATTCCACTGCATCACGATCTCCTCACGGACGCGGCGTTCGCGGCTGGGGGTACGGACATCAACTACCTCGAGCGGAAGACCGGGCTCGCCTGATTCGAATGCGCTGACGCCATGCCGTCGCTTACCACTGCGCCGAAATCGAGGGGTTGGTTCGAATTGCGATGTCGTATACCCGCAGGCCAATGGGCTGAACTGGAGCTTGAACTCGAGAACCAAGGTGCGGCGTCGATCACCCTGACCGAGGGCGACACGACGGTTTGCGATGAGCCCGGCGTTCACGCGCGTGACCGCTGGTCGTCTTTCGAAGTCCGCGCATTGTTCGACGCCCGCATCGATCACACGCAGCTGATCGCCGCCATTCGAAACGATATGCCGGCGATAACGGCTATCGATACGGTCGCGATCGAAGAGCAAGCCTGGGAGGATGTTTGGAAAGCTGAGTGGCAGCCGCAGATGTTCGCCGAAGGCCTCTGCGTGTGCCCGCGGTGGTGTGATCCGCCGGCTGGCGCAAGCCAGGTCGTTTATCTCGATCCCGGGTGCGCCTTTGGCACGGGCATGCATGAAACGACGGCGCTGTGTCTCGATTGGTTAGCCCGGTGCGGCGATATCCGCGGCCGTAGCGTCGTCGATTTCGGCTGTGGCTCCGGTATCCTCGCGTGCGCCGCGGCGCGCCTGCGGGCGGCTCGGACCTATGCGGTGGACATCGACGAGGACGCACTCGCCGTGGCGCGAGACAATGCGGCGTACAACGAATTAGACATCAACACCGGACATCCGCGGCTGCTTGACGGCATCAGCGTCGATGTCATCGTAGCCAATATTCTGCTCGATCCCCTGTTGGCGCTCCAACCGCGCTTTGCGCAGCATCTGCATGACGGCGGCCGTATCGTCCTGTCGGGCCTGCTTGCCACCCAGACGGCCGCTGTCCTGGACACCTACCGGGAGCGGTTTACCATGGACGCGCCGGTTTTGCGCGGCGAGTGGGCGCTGCTCGCGGGCCGGCGGCGTTGATGTCAACGAGGTCTTAACGGTGTGATCACGCGGTGTCCTGAATGTCATGCCTGGTTTCGACTCCGTGCCGAACACCTGAGCGTTGCCAACGGATTCGTCACCTGCGGTGATTGCGACGCCGTGTTCAACGCGCTAACGACGCTGATCGACGAAACAGCGTCGGTCGAGGCTCCGCTGGCTGCGCCACCAGCCGTTACGGCCGAACCGATAGCAAACGCGCCGCGCGAACCGGCACTCGACGACCCGGTGACGGAAGCGCCACCGCCGTCCTTGCCTGCTTCGGACCCCGACGATGAGTGGACGGATGCGGCGGCACAACGAGCTGCAGCGAGCCCCGATGACGACGCGATCGAGTCCGTTGAGCCCGGCGCCACTGACGTAACCGGTGATATGGCGTCAGAATATGCCGCGCCGGACATGGAAGCCCCTGCCGTCCTCCAATCGGATCTCGAGGCGCTCTCCAGGCTCCCGTTGCGTCGTGGCGTGGGCCGCCACATCTGGCGCGGCCTGGTGGCCGCCCTCGGCATCGCCGCCGCCGCGCAAATAGCCTGGATCTACCGCGAAGAACTGACAACGCGCGTTCCGCAGGCCGAAGTCGTGGTGGCCTACCTGTGTGGATACGTCCCCTGCGGCGCCGGGGCCGAGCGGGAAGGCGGGACGATCCGTCTGCTTGCGCGTGATGTGCGCGATCATCCGCAGTACACCGAAGCGCTACTAGTCAATGCAACCATGGTCAACGACGCGCCATCGGCGCAACCGTTTCCCGTGATCGAACTGACCTTGCGCAATGCCGTAGGCAACATCATGGGCGCGCGGCAATTTCAGCCCCGAGAGTATTTGGACGAGAGCATTTCCATCGAAGCGGGTATGCCACCCGAACGGCCGATCTATGTCGTGATGGAACTGGGCGGTGGCGCCGTGGCGGCCATCAGTTTCGAGTTTTCGTTTCTATGACTGCGAAGGCCTCAAAGGTTCTTTCTCGATACAAACATTCTGGCTATCATCGGCCTCGCGCGACGAGCGTCGCGGACGAATAACGATCAACAACATCGTCCGACAACAATCATGAAAATCGGCCGCCATGCATTCGATTGCCCCGTGATCCTGTCGCCCATGGCGGGCGTGAGCGATCGGCCGTTCAGACGCTTGTGTCGGCGTTTCGGCGCAGACTATACGATTGCGGAAATGATCGCGGCGCGATCTGAACTGTGGCACACCGAGAAGACTCAACGGCGGCTCGATTTCAGCGGCGAACCGCGCCCGCACGTCGTACAGATCGCGGGCGCCGACCCCGAACTGATCGCCGAGTGCGCTGAGCGCGCCGAAAACACAGGCGCCGACATCATCGACATCAATATGGGCTGTCCGGCGAAGAAAGTCTGTAACAAACTCGCTGGCTCCGCCTTGCTCCGCGACGAAGCGCTCGTTCGGCGGATCCTGACCGCCGTCTGCAAGGCGGTCCGGGTGCCGGTGAGCCTGAAGATGCGGACGGGTTGGGATCCGGCCCACCGCAATGGCGTTCGCATCGCCCAGATCGCCGAGGATTGCGGCATTGCTGCCATCGCCGTGCATGGGCGCACGCGCGCCTGCGGATACCGCGGCTCGGCCGAATACGACACCATCGCGTCGATCAAGCGGCGAGCCTCGATTCCCGTCATCGCCAACGGCGACGTCGACAGTCCTGCGCAAGCGCTGACGGTGCTCGATCGGACCGGCGCGGACGGACTCATGATCGGACGCGCGGCGCACGGCAATCCGTGGATCTTTGCGCAGATCAAGGCGGCCTTGGCCGGCGCTGTCACGCGACCGCCGGACACCGGCGAGCGTTTGAAGGTTGCCTACGATCACCTGGCCGCGCTCCACGTCCATTATGGCGAGGACGCAGGCGCGCGCATCGCGCGCAAGCACATCGGTTGGTACTTCAGTGCGATCCCCGCCGGGCATCGTTATCGAACTGAATTCAACCGCATCGACGTGGCCCGCGAGCAACTCGACTTCATCGATGCCTTGCGGGCACCGTTCGCTTTGGAATACGCCGCATGAGCGCTTCGCGCTCCGAAAATCGGGACGGCGAACAGCCGTTGACGGCGCTGGTCAAGCGGTCATTGGACCGATATTTCGCTGATCTGAAGGGCCAGCCACCGGCTCAACTCTACGAGCTCGTTGTGCGGCAGGTCGAACAACCGTTGCTCGAGATCGTCATGCGTGAAACGCGCGGCAACATCTCCAGAGCGGCCCAGGTTCTCGGCATTAACCGTGCGACCTTGCGCAAAAAGCTGCACAAATACGGATTGAACAACAAATAGGATGGCAGGCCGGGCAAAGGTCGCACGCGCGCTGATCAGCGTTTCGGATAAAACCGGACTCGAGGAATTCGCACGCGGCTTGAACCGGCTGGGCATCGACATGCTCTCGACGGGTGGCTCGGCAGCGGCGATACGCGAGGCCGTTGTCCCCGTAACCGAGGTATCCGATCACACCGGTTTCCCCGAGATCATGGACGGCCGCGTCAAGACGCTACACCCTAAGATTCACGGCGGAATCCTCGCACGGCGCGGCGTCGACGATAAGGTCCTGCGGGAGCAGGGCATCGATCTGATCGACCTCGTCGTGGTCAACCTCTATCCATTCGAGAAGACGATTGCCAAGAGCGGTGTGACGCTTGCTGATGCGATCGAAAATATCGATATCGGCGGACCGACGATGATACGCGCGGCCGCAAAGAACCATGAATTCGTCGCGGTCGTTTGCGACCCTGGCGATTACGGAATGCTTCTGGATGAATTGGAATCCGGCGGGACTGTGTCGCCAGACCTGCGTGAGCGACTCGCGACCAAGGCCTTCCGGCACACCGCCGATTACGACCACGCGATCAGCGCCTTCCTGACGTCGCGCTCCGGATCGACCGAGGTTCGGTTGCCCGAAGTCCTGAGCCTGCGTTTCCGCAAGCAGCAAGATCTGCGCTACGGCGAGAATCCGCATCAGCAGGCGGGGTTTTACATTGAAAACGACATACAGCGCGGCACCATCGCCGGCGCCTCGCAGTTGCAAGGCAAGGAACTGTCCTATAACAACATCGCTGACACCGACGCCGCGCTCGATTGCGTGCGCTCATTCCATGCCGCCGCCTGCTGTATCGTCAAACACGCCAATCCATGCGGCGTAGCGGAGGCAAACGACATCGCGACCGCCTACGAGCTCGCGTACGCCACCGATCCGACGTCGGCTTTCGGCGGCATCATCGCCTTGAACCGGAATTTGGCAGCCGATCTGGCGCAGACCATCATCGATCGTCAGTTCGTCGAAGTGATCGCCGCACCCGCGGTCGACGACGACGCTTTGACGGTGCTCGCCGGCAAAGAAAACATTCGCGTTCTCGCCATCGGGGCCTGGCCGCGCGAGGCCATTCGACAGATCGAGTACAAGCGGGTGATGAGCGGTTTGTTGGTGCAAGATCGCGACATCGCCGCACAGGCGACGGGCGCCGGCGCGCTCAAAACCGTAACGCAGAGGGCGCCGTCAGCCGCAGAACTGCGCGACATGATCTTCGCCTGGCGCGTCGTGGCCTGCGTCAAATCCAATGCCATCGTTTATGCGCGTGGCCGACGCACGGTAGGAATCGGCGCCGGGCAGATGAGCCGGGTATACAGCGCCCGCATCGCCGCACTCAAGGCGGCCGATGAAAATCTCGAGGTCGCCGGCGCGGTCATGGCCTCCGATGCGTTCTTTCCATTTCGTGACAGCATCGATGCCGCGGCGGAGGTGGGGATCTGCGCGGTCGTGCAACCGGGCGGGTCGATGCGCGACGACGAAGTGATCGCGGCCGCCGATCAGCACGGCATTGCGATGGTGTTCACTGGCGAGCGCCATTTCAGACACTAAGGTGCGGGTCCTCATCATCGGCGGCGGCGGGCGCGAGCATGCCCTGGCATGGAAATGCGCGCAATCGCCGTTGGTCGCGGAAGTACTTTGCGCTCCGGGCAACGCCGGCACGGCCGTTGAGACGGGTGTTCGCAATATTGATATCGTGGCAGACGACATCGACGCGCTCGTGCGGTTTGCGGCCGAAGAATCGATCGAGCTCAGCATTGTCGGCCCGGAAGCGCCGTTGGTCGCCGGCATCGTCGACGCGTTCGGCGATAAGGGCCGCAAATGTTTCGGACCGAACCGTAAGGCGGCCATCCTCGAGGCCTCCAAATCCTTTACCAAGGACTTTTTGCAACGCCACGGCATCCCGACCGCCCGTTACGCATCCTTCGATCAACTTCAGGCCGCGCTGGACTATATCGACGCACAGCCGGCGCCGATGGTGGTCAAAGCCGACGGGCTGGCGGCCGGCAAGGGCGTGATCGTAGCCGCCGACCATGAACAGGCGCGGGCGGCCGCGACGGCGATGTTGGCCGACAACGCCTTTGGCGACGCTGGGACCCGCGTCGTGGTGGAAGAATTTCTAGACGGCGAAGAAGCCAGCTTCATTTGCATGACCGACGGGCGGACCGCTATTCCTTTCGCCTCCTCGCAGGACCATAAGGCCCGGGACGCGGGCGATCGCGGGCCGAACACCGGGGGCATGGGCGCGTACTCGCCGGCGCCCGTAATCGACGCCGCGATGCACGCGCGCATCATGCAGACCGTGATCGCACCGACGCTGGAAGGCATGCATCGCGAAGGGCGGCCGTACCAGGGCTTTCTCTATGCCGGCGTCATGATCGATCGCGACGGCACGCCGAAGGTGCTCGAATTCAATTGCCGCTTGGGCGATCCTGAAACGCAACCGATATTGATGCGCTTGAACACGGATCTGGTTTCGGCCTGCCTTCAAGTCTTGGATGGTGACGCGGAATCGCTGACCCTCGACTGGGACTCACGCGCGGCACTCGGCGTGGTATTGGCCGCGGGCGGTTATCCCGGCGCCTGCGACAAAGGCGCGGTGATCAATGGCCTGGACGCGGATGACGACGCCTCGTCGCGTGTCTTTCATGCCGGTACGCGGCTGGACGCGGGCCGCTGTGTCACAAACGGCGGCCGCGTGCTATGTGTCGTCGGTCTCGGCGAACGCGTCAGCGACGCCCGGCTTGCTGCCTATCGCCGGGTCGACGGAATCGGCTGGGCGGGAATGTTCTATCGGCGCGATATCGGTTACCGGGCGATCGCGCGGGAATAAATGGGGTCGGTGTTAATTAACGTGCGATTACCTCGATGACCCCATTTTTCCGTAACGTTAATTAACACCGACCCCATTTATTCCCCATTTATTCCCCCACACCGTCCCAAGCCAGGAAGTTTTCCAATAATTTGAGCCCGGGAGCGGCGCTCTTTTCGGGGTGGAATTGCGTCGCGAATACGCAGCCTTCGCTGAGCGCGGCAGTGAATTCTCCGATGTAATCGGTCGACCCCTGGGTCAGGCGCGGATCGGCAGGCGCCACGAAATAGCTGTGCACGAAATAGAAACGGGTCGCGGTGGCGATGCCCGCGGTCACGGGGTGCGAGCGTGTCCACTGCACTTGATTCCAGCCCATGTGTGGCACCTTGCGCGGCGTGCCGTCCGGCGCCGGCGGAGACCGGTCGGGGAATCGCACGACGCGGCCCTCGTACAGACCGAGACCCACGGTGCCGCCATCTTCCTCGCTGAACGGCATCAGCGACTGCAGCCCCAAACAGATGCCGAAAAAAGGACGGGTGCGCGCGCACTCGCTGATGACGTCGATCAATCCGCAGTCGGCCAGCCGCCCCATGCAATCGCCGAGCGCGCCTTGACCCGGAAAGACCACGCGCTCGGCAGCCCGGATGACCTCGGCATCATCGCTGACCGTGACGCGATGACGGCCACGCGCTACGGTTTCCAGCGCCTTGGCGACCGAGCGGAGGTTACTGCCTCCGTAATCGACGACGGCTACAGTCGACACCACTAGTGCCCTGTCCCGCAAATAACTTTCGTAGTTGGCGGCGGATTTTTCGTCGCTGGCAAGGCGCGACGACGCTTATGAGCGGGCTCTACACAAGGAGAAGCAACGCCGCCAGGGGCGAAAAAGGCCAGCGAATTATGGAAGTTATTTGCGGGACAGGGCACTAGATACCTAGAGCGTGCCTTTAGTCGAGGGTAATTCGTCTCCCATCCTTGGATCGCGTTCGACTGCCATGCGCAGCGCACGCGCGAACGCCTTGAACACCGTTTCGATAATGTGATGCGCGTTACGGCCGCGCAGATTGTCGATGTGCAGCGTGCATTGCGCGTGATTGACGAAACCGCGGAAAAATTCTCCGAACAAGTCAACGTCGAATTCACCGACCCGCGCGCGCGGAAAGTCGATCTCGTAAGTCAAGCCGGGCCGGCCGGACAAGTCGATCACGACGCGCGAAAGCGCTTCGTCCAGGGGTACGTAAGCATGGCCGTAGCGACGAATCGCGCGCTTGTCGCCGACCGCTTGTGCGAGGGCCTGGCCGATGGCGATACCAATATCCTCGACCGTATGATGCGCGTCGATCTCCAGATCCCCCAACGCTTCGATGCTGAGGTCGATCACCCCGTGGCGCGCGAGCTGTTCGAGCATGTGTTCCAGGAACGGTAATCCGGTCTTCAGATCGGCGCGGCCGCTGCCGTCCAGATTGAGCGTAATCGCGATCTGGGTTTCCTTGGTGTCCCGCGTGATGTGGGCGGTACGTTCAGCCATCGTCGGCTCGGCCGTGATTCATAATCGAAGGGCGCGTACATTAACAGGTCGCCATGCGTTTGATAAGTTGCGTAGATAAGGATGCGAATGATGCGATGATCGAGACGATCGAACCAACCGACATAGACAAGGTCGAGTCCTGGCTGCGCGATCTGCAGGACTCGATCTGTGAATGCCTGAACCAGCTCGATGGCGGCCAGCGATTTCGAGAAGACATCTGGCAGCGTGATGCCGGTGCGGGTGGCGGTGGATGCACGCGTGTGCTCGATGAAGGCGCCGTGTTCGAACAGGCCGGAGTCAATTATTCGAACGTCGAGGGCGATGCCTTACCGCCGGCGGCCACGAGCCGGCGCCCGGAGCTCGCACAACGGCGTTTTCGTGCGATGGGCGTTTCGGTGGTCGTGCATCCACTCAATCCCCACGTTCCTACTGCGCATGCGAACGTCAGGTTCTTCGTTGCTGAACGCGACGGCGAACCCGCGGTGTGGTGGTTCGGCGGTGGATTCGATCTGACCCCCTACTACGGCTACGAGGACGATGCCGTTGCATGGCACCGCACGGCCCGAGCCGCCTGCGAAGCATTCGGCGACGCGGTCTATCCGCGATTCAAGCAACAGTGCGACGACTATTTCGTCATTCCACACCGAAACGAGCAACGCGGCGTCGGCGGGCTTTTTTTTGACGATCTCAACGAGTGGGGATTCGAGCGGAGCTTCGCGTTCACGCGCAGCGTCGGCGAACACTTCACGCAAGCCTACGTCCCCATCATCGAACGGCGTCGCGACACGCCGTACGGTGATCGGGAGCGTGAATTTCAGCTTTATCGGCGCGGCCGCTATGTAGAGTTCAATCTGGTATACGATCGCGGCACCTTATTCGGCCTTCAGAGCGGCGGCCGCACGGAATCGATCCTGATGTCGCTGCCTCCGCGTGTGCGGTGGTCCTATGCCTGCGATCCCGAACCCGGAAGCCGCGAAGCGGAACTTTATTCTCGTTTTCTGCAACCGCGCGACTGGCTGGAGATGTGATCGATGCTGTGTCTGTACTAATCTCTGAATGAGGAACGGTGAATATGGATCTCCTCAGTCTTTTCCACAAAGAAAAAGACCTCGGTGAATATGCCGCGGGCGATATCGTGTTCGCCGAAGGCGAGCGCGGCGACAAGATGTACGTGGTCATCGAAGGCGCGGTGAGCCTGAGCCTGCGTGACGCCGAGATCGACACGATCCTGGCGGGCGAGATGTTCGGGGAGATGGCATTGATCGACGACGAGCCGCGCAGCGCAACCGCAAAAGCGAAAACGGCGTGTAAGTTGGCTGCGGTAGACGAACGGCGATTCGCCTTCCTCGTTCAGCAGACGCCCTATTTTGCGCTGCAGGTGATGCGCCTCATGGCCAAGCGCCTGCGCGCGATCAACGACACGATTAGCTGAGCACGCCGCCGGCCAAGCTACGAGCGTGCGTGCGACCGGCTAGACCTGATCCTCCGGCATCGGGATACCGTTTTCGACCAGAACTTTGCGCAACCCTCGGATAGCGGGAAAGATCTCTTGGTTCCAATCCGCCCCCTGCGCGTCGAAAGCCGCCTGCTCCAACTCGCAGATCCAGCGATCCTCGGCAAAAATACCGTTCGTAAACCATACGATGAACGGCCAGAACAGTTCGATCACGCCGGGTAAACGCGGCCGGCGTATCATCATCAACCCGAAGGTATGGTTGACGCATTGCGCCCGGTCGAGCGGAATATAGACGTTCCACAAGTCGAGCGCGGGCTCGGTGCTTCCAGCAGTCCAAAACTTGAGCGTCTGGTAAGGATATTCCGTCCGTATCGTCATCAGATCCCGTTCGCCGACTTCCGCTTTCGGCCGTTTGCCCAGCATGAACATCTCACCCAAGGGTTGCTTTCCCGCCGCACGCTTGAAGGAGTAATCCGCTTCGATCCAACTGTCCCCGTGACGCATGCCAAGAAAGATCGTGCGGATGCCACCCATCAAACGCCGGTGTAAAAACTGATGGTTCATATCCATCAAGTTCTCATGCATGAACGAATAGTGACAGTCGACCCGGCGATCGAGATAGCGTGTCTTGTAATTCCGGTCGTCGGCGGACGGGACCATGGGAAAGGGACGCGATTGTGCGAGCGCCGCCTCACCCGGGAAAATGAAGATCAAACCGTAGGCTTCGCGCGACGGATAATGGCGCACGTTGTTCGGCTGCATTTCGCAGGTATCGATATAGGGAACGCTTAAGCATTTTCCATTGGCGTCATATTCCCAGCCATGATAGGCGCACTTTATGGTCGTGGCGCGTACGACGCCGTGATGGAGCGGGATCTGACGATGTGCGCAACGGTCTTCGAGGGCGAACAATTCACCGGACTCGGCGCGTATGAGCACGATCGGGTCGCCGGCGAAGGTCACAGGCGCGGTCTTGCCGCGTTTTACGTCCCTGGAGCGGGCAATCGGGTACCAGAAATTCGGGTCGATCGCGGTCTTGCGAATGTCCTGCGCATCGTGTCGTGCTTCGGCGCGTTTTAGGTGCGCCATATTGTCGAACGACATATCGCCTCCCCGATCGATCGTCAACGGGTCATTCTAAAGGAATAACTAGTGTGCTGTCCCACGATGATCTTTCATAAGTCGTGATGATCAGATCGGCTATTGTGTCATGCAGGAGCCAGCCGATGGTTACCGGTCGACCCAGATCCTTTACGGTTAAACTGAGCGAGGAGGAACACGAGGTCCTCAACAGTTACGCGAGGTCGCGCAGTCTGCCGCATGCGCTGGCACGGCGCGCAAAGATCGTCATGATGGCAGCCGATGGGCTGTCTAACAGCGCGATTGCCAGAAAGCTCGATGTATCCAATCCGACGGTCACAAATTGGTGTCGCCGGTATATCGCCAACGGGATTGTCGGATTGTATGATCTGCCGCCGGGCCATCGTCGGCGCACATATGATGACGATGAGGTTGCACGCTTGATGCAAAAGGTGCTGAGCGAGCGACCGGAGAACGCGACCCATTGGAGCACGCGTTCGTTTGCACGGGAGACCGCGCCCTCGAAGAGTACCGTTCATCGGTATTTCACGCTGTTTGGGATCCAGCCCTATCGCAGCCGCACGTTCAAACTCTCGACCGATCCCTTCTTCGTCGACAAGGTGCGCGATATTGTCGGTTTGTACTTGAATCCACCCGATAATGCCCTGGTATTGTGCGTTGATGAAAAAAGCCAGATCCAGGCATTGGAACGCAGTCAGCCGGTTCTGCCGATGGGGCTCGGTTATGTCGAGGGTGTCACCCATAATTACTTTCGACATGGCACGACCACGTTGTTCGCGGCGCTCGATATCGCTAACGGCACGGTCATCGGGCAGTGCAAAGCGCGGCATCGTCACCAGGAATTGCTGTCCTTCCTGAATCATCTCGAGAAAAGTGTTCCCGCCGCGCTGGATGTTCATCTGGTGATGGACAACTATGGCACGCATAAGCATCCCAAAGTCCGTGCCTGGTTCGCTCGACGCCCTCGATTTCACGTCCACTTCACGCCAACCTACGCGTCATGGCTCAACCAGGTCGAACGTTGGTTTGGTCTCATCAGCCAGCGCGCTATCAAGCGCGGGTCGTTCCGGAATGTGAAGGATCTCGTTGCTCGTATCGAGCGATATATTGCTCAGCACAACGCCAACCCTATACCTTTCGCCTGGACCGCAACCGCCGACTCAATCTTGAAAAAACTCGCCCGACTTTCGAAACTTCTTTGCGGGACAGCACACTAGAAGTGGTCTCAAAATTCGTGTGGGGCGTTCAGGCAAGGCGCGCGGTCTTCGAGGAGCGCAGTTTACACGCCAGTAAATGAGCACCGGAGAAGGCCGCGCAACACAGCATCAACGTTCCACACGACATTCGGCCGCGTTTAGAACACTCCAGCTTCCAAACCGGCGGATAGCGCCATCCCCAAGTCGCGACATGCTTCGAGGTGGATCGATTCGACGTCACCAACAACGACGATTGGTTCTTGTACTTCCCGCCATCGCAAGCCAGTCGTTATGCGCGTAATGCTCGATACCGCGCCGCTGCCATCATTGCCGGCCTTGACGAATAAACCGTAGGGCAGGCCCTGGGTATGCTCCAGGCAAGGGTAGTAGACGCGATCGAAAAAATACTTCAACGCGCCTGACATGTACCCGAAATTTTCCGGCGTGCCGAGGATCAAGGCCTCCGCCCACAGCACGTCTTCGACCGATGCATCGAGCGGTGTGCGTATACGTAACTCGACACCCTCGATTTCGGGATCGGTGGCGCCGGTAATCACCGCTTCCGCCATGGCCTCGGCGCCGCCTGATTGCGAGTGGTACACCATGAGTAGATGTTTCAATTCACCTGCAACCAGAATGTAACCGGGCCGTCGTTAACCAAAGTGACCTTCATTTCAGCGCCGAAGCGGCCCGTGCCCACGCGCGCATACACGCGGCGGCTCTCTTCGACGATGAAATCGAACAATTTGCGTCCTTCCTCCGGCGGTGCTGCAGGCGTAAAACTCGGGCGCGTGCCTTTGTCGGTGTCGGCCGCAAGCGTAAACTGCGGCACCAGCAGCAGGCCGCCGTCGATATCGCTCACGGATAGATTCATCTTGCCCTCGCGATCCGGGAATACGCGATAATGGAGCAAGCGTTCAATCAGTCGGGCCGCTTCG
This sequence comes from Gammaproteobacteria bacterium, assembly GCA_965217605.1. Classification (GTDB taxonomy): domain Bacteria; phylum Pseudomonadota; class Gammaproteobacteria; genus JAYYZW01. The sequence goes on along the minus strand of CBDCJB010000017.1, from coordinate 351,518 downwards.
GCTTCCGTGTCGCCGCGCTCAATGCCGATGAGCGCCATGAGGCCGCGCTGAATGCTGCCGACGATCTCCCCGGAAACTTCAACATGCGCTTTCTCGACGCGTTGAATCAGACCGATCATGAAAAAATGGGCAATGAAAAATAAAAAATGAAACGCGTCTTCATGGATGCCGATCCGGTGTTGTCAGGCTTCGTAGAATCGTTGCTCGTCAATGCTGGAATCGAGTGTATCGTCCGTAATCAATACCTTGGCGGTGGCGTGGGTGAGCTGCCGGTGAATGAATGTTGGCCCGAAGTATGGGTGCTCGATGATACCGATGCGAACGCGGCCACTGAGATCATCGAGCGCACCCTCACGACACGGACTACGGACACGCGTGAGTGGATCTGCGCCCAATGCGGCGAACATCTGGAAGCCCAGTTCGGTCAGTGCTGGAGTTGTGGGGCGCTTCGCTATTAAGTTTGTTCCCATGGCAGGCCGTGAAATCGCCAGCCGTTGATCGTGCCGCGGTGGGCGTGCGGATCTTTGTCACCTTCGAACCCCTCTTCGACGTTGTATAGACGTTCATAACCCGCCGCAGCCAGCGCCTTGGCGGCGGAAAGTGAACGCGCACCGCTCCGGCATATAGCGAGGATCGGTCGCGACGGATCGTCGCCGCCGTGGTCACGCAATGCCGTACGCACGGCGTCAACGAAACTCTCATTCACGTTCCAATCGGGAAATTCCTTCCACGGGACGTGCACGGCATTGAGCGGATGTCCGACGTAATCGAATTCGACTTTACTGCGTACGTCCACAAGGATGGCCTGCGGTTCCTGTTCGAGGATTTTGGAAGCTTGCGGCGGTGTCACGCGGCCGATAGTGTCATCCGGCATCGTAGTTTCCCTCTTTCATATTGCCTTCCAAGCGTATAATAGTCGCTGTTTCGTGGGCACACCTCGAACCTAGCAATTCTCTATGAGCAACGCCACCCCGACGTCGATCGCCGCCATCGATCTCGGCTCCAATAGTTTTCACCTGATCGTAGCCATTACCGATGAGGATAATTTCCGCGTCGTCGATCGCATGCGTGAAATGGTGCAGTTAGCCGCTGGACTCGATCGCGACAACAACCTCTCGGATAAGGCGATTGTGCGCGCGATTGACTGCCTGGAGCGTTTCGGTGAACGTCTGCGCGATCTGCCACAACATGACGTTCGGGTTGTCGGCACGAACACGCTGCGCAAAGCGCGTAACGCTTTCTCGTTCATGTCGCAGGCCGAGGCCGCGCTCGGACACGGAATCGATATCATTTCGGGACACGAAGAGGCGCGTTTGATCTATCTCGGCGTCGCGCACGGACTGGACGACGAAGCCGAACTGCGATTGGTCATGGATATCGGCGGCGGCAGCACCGAACTGATCCTCGGGCGGCGTTTCGATCCGCTGTATATGGAAAGCAGGCACATGGGGTGTGTGAGTCACAGCCATGCGTTCTTCGCCGACGGACGCATCGACGCGAAGAACATGCGGGCAGCGGAAATTGCGGCGCTACAGGAGCTGGAATCCATGCAGGAAAGATACCGGCACGCCGGCTGGCAGTCGGTGATCGGCGCATCGGGTACGATCCTGTCGATACGTGACATCGTCATAGCGCAGGGTTGGAGCGAAGAGGGCATTACGCCCGCCGCGCTCGCGCAACTTCGACAAACCATGCTGGATGCCGGGCATGTGGATGCGCTGGAACTCGACGGACTATCCGTCAAACGGCAACCGGTTTTCCCGGGCGGGGTCGCCATATTGATAGCGGCCTTCGAGGCTCTGGGAATCGAACGGATGCGTGTCTCCGAGGGCGCTTTGCGCGAAGGACTGCTCTACGATCTGGTCGGGCGAATTCATTCCGAAGACGTGCGTGAACGCACCATCGGCGAACTCATGCAACGCTACCATATCGATCTCGACCAGAGTGCACGCGTGCGCGAGACCGCCGAAGTGCTGCTCGAACAGGTTGCCGATAGCTGGGACCTCAACGCCGATGATTACCGCCGCATGCTGTGCTGGGCGGCCAGCATCCACGAAATCGGCCTTTCGATATCACACAACCAATACCACAAACACGGCGGTTATCTTTTGACGTCTTTGGACATGCCGGGGTTCGCGCGCGGCGAGCAACGGCGCCTCGCGGCCCTCGTTCGCGGGCACCGGCGCAAGATCCCCATAGCCGAATTCAACAAACTGCCGGCTTCGTACTCGCCATCCATCATTCGGCTGTGCGCGATCCTCCGCCTGGCGATCATGCTTCACCGACGCCGCAGCGAAGAACCGCCGCCGCCCGTTTCCATGACCGCCGAAGAATCAACGATAAAGCTCAGTTATCCCGCGGAGTGGTTGAATGCGCACCCCTTGACGCGGGCGGACCTCGAGCAGGAGGCCTTGTACCAGAAAGCTGCCGGCTTCAGGCTCAAATTTAAATAATGATCGTGCAGGCGACGTACGCCTTACCGCGCGAAGCTCTCGAGCAGGCTATGCTGAGCGTTGCGCATACGTGAGGATCCGGTTTTAGTGCGGGTATAAGAGCCATCACTTTTCAACAGCCATGCGCGCGTATTATCGGCGAGATAATTGTTGAGGCTTTCCTTGAGGATACGCTTGCGCAAACGTTTATCTTCGATAAGAAAACAGGTTTCGACGCGATTGAAAAAATTGCGCTCCATCCAGTCTGCGCTCGATAGATAAAGTTCCTGCGAACCGTCATTCTGAAAATAGAAGACACGCGTGTGTTCCAGAAAGCGGCCAACGACGGAACGCGCACGAATATTTTCGGATATGCCGGGCACGCCCGGCTTGAGCGCACATATGCCGCGCACTATCAGCTCAATTTTTACGCCGGCCGCCGACGCTTCATATAGCGCATCGATCGTCTGAACTTCAGTCAAGGCGTTCATCTTGGCAATGATGCGCGCCGGTTTACCCTCGCGCGCGTGCCGGGTTTCGCGCCCGATCAAATCCAATATCGTCTTGTGCATCGTGAACGGTGACTGCAACATTTTCTTGAGCTTGCCGGGACGCCCGGGGGCGGTCAGCTGGTGAAAGATCTTTTGTACGTCCATGCCGAAGGCGTTGTCGCAGGTAAACAGGCCGTAGTCGGTGTAAAGGCGTGCCGTCATCGGATGATAATTACCCGTGCCAAGATGCACATACCGCCTCAATAGTTTGCCCTCGCGGCGCACGACGAGAACCATTTTTGCGTGCGTTTTATGCCCGACGATACCGTAGACAACGTGCGCTCCGGCCTCCTGCAACTGCGTCGCCAGTTCGATGTTCGCGCGCTCATCGAAGCGCGCCTTGAGTTCGACCACTACCGTGACTTCCTTGCCGGCGTCCGCTGCTTCCGTGAGCGCCTGGATGATTGGCGAATCAGGCGCAGTGCGATAGAGAGTTTGCTTTATAACGAGAACGTCGGGGTCGCGGGCAGCCTGAAATAGAAAATCGGTCACCGGCGCAAACGATTGAAACGGATGATGCAGCAACACATCACCGCGCTTGATCACATCGAACATATCCGCGTTGCGCGTGAGTCGAAGCGGGCGGCGCGGCGTAAATGCCGGATACTTGAGGTCGGAGCGATCGATCATCGCGGGTACCGCCATCAAGCGTGTGAGGTTGACCGGGCCTCTGCAGGAATAGATGTCTTCATCGAGCAAATTGAATTCGTGTTTGAGCAGACTGATCATCTCGTCGGGGCAATCGTCGGCCACTTCCAGACGCACGGCGTCGCCGAATCGGCGTTGATGCAGTTCGCCTTCAAGTGCCTGCAGCAGGTCCTCTGATGCTTCGTCATCAACGAATAAATCGCTGTTACGCGTCACGCGGAACTGATAGCAGCCGGCTACCTCCATGCCCGGGAAGATGTCATCGACATGCGCGTGAATGATCGACGACAAGAACACAAATTCATGCGGGCCGCCCGAATGGCTGTCCGGAATGTTAATGATGCGGGGTAAAGAACGTGGCGCCTGGACGATTGCAATCACACTGTTACGGCCAAACGAATCGGTGCCTTCGAGCGATACCAGAAAGTTGAGGCTTTTGTTGAGTATTCGCGGAAACGGATGCGAAGGGTCGAGCCCGATGGGGCTCAGCACGGGTAGTAATTCGCGATTGAAAAACCGTCTTACCCAACTGGCCTGCCGGGCATTCCATTCGCTGCGTTTCAGAAAATGGATATCCCGTTGTGCGAGTAGCGGCAGCAACTCGTCGTTGAGGATGCGGTACTGCTCTTCGACCATGGCGTGAGCAGCGGCGCTGATCGCCTTGAGTTGCTCTGACGGGATCATCTGATCGGGGCCGGTTTGCGACGATCCGAAAGCTACCTGCTGTTTGAGGCCCGCCACGCGGATTTCGAAGAACTCGTCGAGATTGCTGCTCGCGATGCAGAGAAAATTCAAGCGCTCCAACAGCGGAATGGGCTCATCCATCGCCTGCTCGAGCACGCGGCGATTGAATTCGAGCTGGCTCAACTCACGGTTGATATAGAGCTCCGGGTCACCGATTTGAATCGTTTTCGCGTCCATAAATCCCGTTTCGCAACAACTCGAACTCGACGCCGCGGGTGCATTTTCAGCGCCCTCTGTTTAAAATTGCGCGCCGTACGGCGTAGCCCCGTGCCCCCGGATTCCGCTGCGCTCCATCCAGGCTACTTGACCGATGTAGCCTGGATGGAGCGCAGCGGAATCCGGGATCATTCCCAGTATAGCGGGTATCACAAAGACGACATGGCCAAGCGCCCGAAAAAGAACCGGCACAAACGCACCGGTAGGGATCCGAAGCAGCCGCCGAAGGCGGAAACCGCCGACCGCCATGTGCTCTACGAAGACGCCGTGCAATCCGCGGAATCCGAAATCGACTTCGTGGATGCGGAATTCCAGCAGTTGCGCAAGCGCGAGGCGCGCTACCTGCGCGAAGATTTCTGTGGCACCGCCAATGTGTCCTGTGAGTGGGTGCGGCGCCGCGCCGAAAACCAGGCGATCGGCGTCGATCTCGATCCCGATGTACTTGCCTGGGGGAGAGAGCATCACGTCGCGTCCTTGAGTCCCGATGCGATGGAGCGGATCGCGCTGATCGAAGGCGACGTCATGCGGGTGGATACTCCACCGCAGGACATCGTGCTGGCGATGAACTTCAGCTATTGGGTGTACAAGGAACGCCCGGCTTTACGCGCGTATTTCAGACGTATCCATGGCACGCTGAAAGACGACGGGGTGTTCTTCTTGGACTGTTTCGGCGGCTACGACGCATTTCGCGAACTCGAGGAGAGTACGAAACACAAAGGCTATACCTACGTATGGGATCAGGCGGCTTACAACCCGGTCAACGGCCATTTCCAATGTCACATCCACTTTCGGTTCAATGACGGTTCCAAAATCAAGAATGCGTTTTCCTACGATTGGCGCCTGTGGACGATTCCCGAGATCCGCGAGATCTTGGAGGAAGCCGGATTCATCCGCACCGGTGTTTATTGGCAGGGATGGGACGACGATGAGGAAGAAGGAAGCAGCGAATTCGAGCTTGTGGAAACCGCCGACGCCGACGCCGGCTGGATTTGCTACATCGCAGCGGAAAGATGACTGGCGATCTCGGACTCCGGAAAATCGCAGCGAAACACACTTCCCTGTCCAAGCGTGCTTGATATCGTGAGCTCAGCGCCGTGACGAAGCAACACGTGCTTTACGATAGCCAATCCCAATCCCGTTCCACCCTCAGTTCTCGACCGCGACGCATCTACGCGATAAAAGCGCTCCGTTAAACGCGGCAGTTGGTCTTCTGCAATGCCAATGCCGTTGTCTTCGACTTCGAAGTGCGCCCCCGAATCGTCCTGGTACCATTGAATTTTTATGATGCCGCGCTCTGGCGTGTAGTTGACGGCGTTGAAGACGAGGTTTGAAAACGCACTGTAAAGCTCGCCTTTCGCGCCTTTGATGCTCAAGGCCGGTTCGATCTCGAGCGAAAATAAGTGCTCCCGTGGCCCGCTGATTTCGCGGGCGCGGGAATGAATGTCACCGATTAAATCCCCGACGCACACCGTTTCCGGGGTCGGTACCCGCGCCTCTTGTTCGAGTTTCGACAGTAGCAACAACTCTTCGACCAACGTGCCCATGCGATCGGCATGACTTTGCATCTGCTCGAGCGCCGGCCACCACATTTCGGGGCACTGTTTGCGTTGACCGATGAGATTCTCGAGATAACCGCACAACACCGTGATCGGGGTACGCAGTTCATGCGATACGTTGGCCACAAAGTCGCTGCGGATCTGATTGGCTCGGTGCAACTGGGTCACGTCCCGTGCCACCAGCAAGCGTTGATCCTTTCCGTAGGGCGCGATCAGTACGCTCAAATAGCGTTTCGGCGCGGTGTGGCTGTCGATCTCAATCGCCGTTACGTCGCGTTCGCGCTCGCACTCGACGAAGTCGCGCAATTCAGGTAACTGGATCAGATCGGTGATGCGTTTATCGGCGTCTTCAGGCCACTCGATGCCGAGGTAGTGGAGCGCCGGGTTATTGGCCCATTGCACCCTATCGCTCGCGTCGAGTACGACGGTCGCGTCGGGCAGTGCACGGACCGTCTGTTGGAATTGCCTGGTGTATTTAGCAAGTTTTTTCTTGCGCTTTTTATGACGTTCGCGAAGGTATTCGAATTCAAAGGACACCGCTTCCAAGATACCTGGCGTGTTCGGCGCTTCGTTCGTTTTGCGGTCCCGTATCCAGCGCAACAAGCAGTTGAGTTTGACATGCAGCCACACAAGGTAGACGCCAACGACGAGCAGCATGCACAGTGCTAGCGCGCCGGTCGCAAGGCCCAAGGCCAATCCTATGAGTACAACCGCGGCCAGGCGCCATGCGTCTCGCCGTTGCAGAAAAAGTAACGTCGGAGTCCCGTTTAACGCGCGTCGTGTATCCCGTCCTTCAGGCGCCGGTTTAACCTTCGTATGCGTCGACAAGGTCAGGGTCCGTTAATTGAGCTGAACGGAGAACCGGTAACCGATGCCGCGCACGGTATGAATATATCGATCACAGCCATAGGGCTCGAGAATCTTGCGCAAGCGCCGGATGTGCACGTCGACCGTACGTTCCTCTATATAGACCTGATTACCCCATACGCCGTCGAGTAACTGATTTCGCGAGAAGACCCGCTCCGGGTGGCTGACGAAGAAATGCAACAGTCGGAATTCGGTCGGACTGAGTTCGACCGATGCGCCATCGACAGTGACGCGGTGAGTTTGATGGTCGAGCTTGATCGCACCGGTTTGAATGCCGTCTTGCTCGACCGGTTGTTGCGCACGCCGCATGACCGCCCGTACGCGGGCGAGCAGTTCGCGCGTGGAGAAGGGCTTGGTGATGAAATCATCGGCGCCGCTGTCGAGACCCTTGACCTTGTCCTTTTCCTCACCCTTGGCCGTCAGCATGATGATCGGTATGGCGCGGGTTTTGGGATCGCGCTTGAGGCGCCTGGCGAAATCAATGCCGCTCAAGCCCGGCAGCATCCAGTCGAGCAGGATCAGGTCGGGCCTTTGGTTCGTCAGGGCCCTGTTCGCCTCATCGACGTCACCGGCTTCCAGGTAGCTATACCCGTCGCCGGCGAGCGTGAAACCGAGCATCTGGCGGATCGCGGGTTCGTCGTCGACGATCAAAATGCTCGCGTTCACCCTTTCTCTGCCCCTTGAACCCCTTGGTTCTGCCGGTTGCGCCGCTATTTAGCGCTGGCTTTGTTACAGAATGATGACGGACGCGCGTAGTCTAGCGTAAACCGCTGCACTGCAACATAAAGGGGCCTCGTTGCGGGGAATGGCGTTCGGGAAAATTTCCCACACGTACCGAGACCAGTGGCCCAGAACTTGGTCGCGGGCGTGGCGCGCGCCCAGTACGCTCCCCGCTTCCTGGCTTCCGGCGGCGCGCATCCAGGATGGATCGAGCAGCCCCGCAAGCCTCTATATAGATACAAGGAGACACGGACATGTCCGCAATCAAACATCTCATCGCTCTATCGGTACTGCTCGTCGGCGTACTTGCGTGGGCTGGCGAACCGATCAACCTCAATTCCGCTGATGCCGAAACGCTCGCCACACACATCACCGGCATCGGCCCGGCCAAGGCGGCGGCGATCGTCGCTTTTCGTGAAAAGAACGGGCCCTTCAAGTCGGTCGACGACCTGCTCCTCATCCAGGGTATCGGTGCGTCCACGCTCAAGAAAAACCGCGATCGCCTCACTGCCGCCTCCCCCTGAGGTACGCACCGTCATACCCTCCTCGGGCTGATAAGCCCCGCCGGTCCTGTTTTGGTACCGGCTTTTTTTTGCGCGTCAAATAGCCCTCCTGTATGCTCTGCGCCGCACGAAATCGCAGTTCAAAGTCGTACTCGCGGCGCTTGAGCCCCGTTCCCCGCCCGCCCAACGAAATGAATAAAAGGGGCGCCGTATTTGCGCGACCTATCCATGCAGGATTTGCTGAAAAAACGCTACGAGCCCGCCTTGATCGAGCCGGCGGTGCAGCAAGCATGGCGGGACAGCAAGGTCTTTGAAGCCGTCGAAGACGAAACCAGGGAAAAATTCTACTGCCTGTCGATGTTTCCGTACCCGAGTGGGCGGCTCCACATGGGCCACGTGCGCAACTACACCATCGGGGACGTCATTTCGCGTTATCAGCGCATGCAGGGCAAGAACGTATTACAACCCATGGGGTGGGATGCCTTCGGCCTACCGGCGGAGAACGCCGCTATCGAAAACAACGTTCCGCCCGCCCAGTGGACGCGCGCCAACATCGCCTACATGCGCGGCCAACTCGAGCGGCTCGGGTTTGCATACGCCTGGGAGCGCGAGTTGGCCACCTGCGATCCGGACTATTATCGCTGGGAGCAGTGGTTTTTTACGCGTTTATACGACAAGGGCCTGGTCTACCGGGATACGGCGGTCGTGAACTGGGATCCGGTCGATCAGACGGTGTTGGCGAACGAGCAGGTCATCGACGGCTGCGGATGGCGGTCCGGCGCACCGGTGGAACGCCGCGAGATCCCGCAGTGGTTCTTACGCATCACCGCGTACGCGGACGAATTACTCGAGGAACTCGATCGGCTCGAAGGCTGGCCGGAGGCGGTCAAGACCATGCAGCGCAACTGGATCGGACGCTCCGAAGGATTGTCGATCCGTTTCCCCTTGAGCGATGGATCGGCCGATCTGGAGGTCTTTACGACGCGCCCCGATACCCTGCTTGGCGCGACCTACATGGCGGTTGCGCCGGAGCACCCCCTAGCCGCGACAGCAGCCGGCGACAATGCGGTATTGCGCGCGTTCCTCGATTCCTGCAAGCAACAGTCGACCAGCGAAGCCGTACTCGAAAAAATGGAAAAACGGGGAGAGCCGCTCGGGATCAGCGTCGATCACCCCATCACGGGTGACCACCTGCCGGTTTGGGTCGCGAATTTCGTTTTGATGGGCTACGGCACGGGGGCGGTGATGTCCGTGCCGGCGCACGATCAGCGTGATTGGGAGTTCGCGCGCGCGCACGGGTTGCCGATCCGGCAGGTGATCACCCCGTCCGATGGCAGCGCGATCGATATCGAGGCAGGCGCTTATACCGATTATGGCGTGTGCTGTAACAGCGGCGCGTTCGACGGCCTGAGCTTCGCCGACGCGTTCGACGCGATCGACGAAGCGCTCGCGGCCAATAAGCGTTCCGCGCGGCGTATTCAGTACCGTCTGCGCGACTGGCTCGTGTCCCGGCAACGCTATTGGGGGTGTCCGATCCCCGTCGTTTATACCGACGATGACGCGGTCGTACCTGAAACCGACGAACGCCTGCCGGTGAAACTACCCGAGGACGTCGCGTGGGAAGGCGTTGCCTCGCCGTTGCGCACGATGCCTGCGTTTACTGAAGCCACGCTGCCGACAGGCGGCGGGCCGGCGCGGCGGGAAACAGATACCTTCGATACGTTCTTCGAATCGTCCTGGTACTTCTCGCGATTTTGCTGCCGCGACAACGACACCGCGATGGTCGACGCGCGTGTCGATTATTGGATGCCGGTCGATATCTATATCGGCGGGATCGAACACGCCGTATTACATTTGCTCTATGCGCGCTTCTTTCACAAAGCGATGCGCGATGCGGACCTCGTCGCATCGGATGAGCCGTTCACGCGCCTGCTCACGCAAGGCATGGTGTGTAAGGAGACCTACTATCGTGATGGTGAGGGTGATGGTGAGGGCGGCCGGCGCACTTATTTCAATCCCGATGAAGTCGAAGTGGAGCGGGACGGCAAGGGACGTGCGCTCGCAGCACACGTGATAAGCGACGGCGGGCCGGTCACGATTGGACCGATCGAGAAGATGTCGAAGTCCAAGAACAATGGCGTCGATCCGCAAGCGCTCATCGATCGCTATGGCGCCGACACGGTGCGCCTCTACACGATGTTCGCATCACCTCCTGATCAGGCGCTGGAATGGTCGGATACCGCAGTCGAAGGCGCGTTCAGGTTTCTGAAATCGCTGTGGCGGCTGACTCGCGATCACGTTGCCCAGGACGCGCCGGCTGGCCTGCGGCCCGAGATACTTCCCGATGACCTCAAAACCTTGCGGCGCCATGTGCACGAAACGATCGCGAAGGTGACCGATGATGTCAGCCGGCGGTATAAATTCAACACTGCGATCGCGGCCGTCATGGAGTTGGTGAACCATCTCGGCCGCGCCGAAAGCGGCGATGCGGGGTACGCCGTGCGCCAGGAAGGCCTGGACGCGGTCGTCTTATTACTCGCGCCCATCGTCCCGCACGTCGCCTCGGTGCTGTGGCGGGCGCTCGGACACGAGAACGACCTCATGACCGCAGCGTGGCCCAAAGCCGACGAGAGCGCCCTCCTACGCGATGAAATCGAGATCGTCGTGCAGGTCAACGGTAAGAAGCGGGCCATCGTCCAAGTACCCGCCGGAGCGGATAAATCCGCCTGTGAAGCAGCCGCCATGGCGGATGCCAACGTGAAACGCTTTACCTCGGACAAAACCATCCGCAGAATCGTCGTGGTGCCGGGTAAGCTCGTTAACGTTGTCGTAGCCGGTTGAAGCATATTGGCCGAGATGAGATCGATCATTGTTTTTTTCGTCGCTGTCGCGCTGTCCGGGTGCGGCGGGTGGCACTTGCGTGGGCAGGGACCCTCGCAACTTCCGTTCAATAGCGCCTACGTCAAATCCGCGAACGCTCCCGTCGTGTCTTCCGCCGTCCGCAAGGAATTACAACACCGCGGCATTACGCTCGCGGCGGAACGCGCGAATGCCGACATCGTGGTCGAGCTTGCTGCCGAAAATTTCGACCGGCGGGTCCTGTCCGTCGATCCCAACTCCGGGAAAGTCCGCGAAATCGAATTGGGTCTGCAGACGTATTTCTCCGTACGCGGGAAAGACGGCAAGCTGCTGGTGCCGAATGAAGCGGTGAGTTGGCAACTCGATTACGTCTTCGATGAAGACTCGCTGCTCGCCACCGTGGAGCAGGACTCGGTCGTGCGGCGCGATCTCGCGGAAACGGCCGCAACCACGCTCATGTTGCGGCTGCAAGCCGTGCGCCCTCCGCCCGGCGAGCTAGCGCCATAGCAGCAGAATGCAGGTCGCCGCCGATCGTCTGAGCGAGCGCTTAACCGCCCAAGGTCTGGAAACCGCCTATTTCTTTCACGGCGAGGAACCGCTGCAACTCGTTGAATGCACCGACGCCTTACGCCGGCGTGCGCTTGAAGAGGGCGTCAACGAACGCATCGTTTTTGACGCCGACACCGGTATCGACTGGCAGGCCGTGCTGGGGGAGAGCAATGCGATGTCGCTCTTCGCCGAACGCCGCTTAGTCGAGATCCGCCTCAGTAGCCGCAAACCCGACAAGACCGGCATCGGTGTCTTGGAGCAGCTCCTTAGTGCTGAGCAATCCGAGGACGTCATACTCCTTTCCGCCGCTAAATTCGACGCCCGCGCGCGTAAAGCCAAGTGGTTCAAAATGCTCGAGCAACATGCGGTTTGCGTGATGACGCGGGACCTGAAACAGAACGCCTTGCCCGGTTGGTTGAACAAACGCGCGCGGCGCCTGGGCAAACGGCTCACCACGTCCGCGGCCGAGCTCATTGCCGATCGCGTTGAGGGAAACATGCTGGCCGCAGCTCAGGAAGTCGAGAAATTATGCCTGCTCGTCGATGGGCAAGAGATCGGCCAGAGCGAAGTCATCAGTGCGGTTTCAGACAGCGCGCGCTACGACGTGTTTCAGTTGGGCGACGCCGTCCTCGCCGGCGAACTGCCACGTGTGATCCGGATCGTGCGCGGATTGCGCGACGAAGGAACCGAAGCGGTTCTGGTGAACTGGGCCATGGGGCGCGAGCTCAGGCAGCTCGCACAGATGGCCGCGGCGAGATCCCGCGGCACGCCGACGGACGCCGTTATGGATGAGTTCCACGTCTGGAAAACGCGCCGTCGCGTCATTAAACGCGCGCTCGAGCGCTTCGAATTGGATGAATTGTCGACCTTGCTGGCGTACGCTAACTACATCGATACAGTGATCAAGGGCGCTAGAAGTGGCGACCCCTGGGATGCACTCGAGTTGCTGATCCTCAACGCGAGCGGCACAATGAAATTCAAAGGAATGATCCCGGATTCCGCTGCGCTTCATCCGGGCTACAAGGCGGTACGTAGCCTGGATGGAGCGTAGCGGAATCCAGGAGCAACATTAGATGCAACAACACGCGCGACGATCCGAGGAGAGCTGCGACATTACGGCGCATATGCTCGACGTCGCAAACGCGGCACGCGATGCCAGTCGGGCGATGGCGCGCGCCACCGCCGCGCAGAAAGTCCGCGCCCTGCACGCCATCGCCGCCCATATCCGCGCGTCATGCGATACGATTCTCGATGCCAATCGCGCGGATCTCGACGCGGCAACTGGCCTCGAGCCAGCCCTTCTCGACCGGCTCGAATTGAATGGCGCGCGCGTCGAGGCGATGGCCGCTGGCATCGTGGAGGTCGCCGCGCTCGCGGATCCGATCGGCGCCATTACCGAGTTGAACTACCGCCCAAGCGGTATACAGGTCGGCCGCATGCGCGTGCCGCTCGGCGTCGTCGGCATCATTTACGAATCGCGCCCCAACGTCACCGCCGATGCCGCGGGGTTGTGTTTGAAGGCCGGCAATGCTGCGATCTTGCGCGGTGGTTCTGAAGCGTATCGCTCGAACCAGGCCATCGGCGCCAGCGTGACCGCCGGCCTGGAAGCCGCCGATCTGCCGGGCGCCGCGATACAGGTCGTCAAGACCACCGATCGCGCCGCGGTCGGGGCATTGCTCGCGCTGGACGGCCACGTCGACGTCATCGTGCCACGCGGCGGTAAGGGCTTGATCGAGCGGGTGAGCGCCGAGGCGCGCATGCCCGTCATCAAGCATCTCGACGGCGTCTGCCACGTATTTCTCGATGATTCCGCCGATATCGATAAAGCGCGACGCATCGCGTACAACGCCAAAACGCAGCGCTATGGCACGTGCAACACGATGGAAACGCTGTTGGCGACGCCGCCGATAGCGGCAAACGTGTTTCCGGCCTTGCTCGACGACTACACACGGGCCGGAGTTGAGCTACGCGGTTGCTCGAGAACGCAGGCGTTCAACGCTCAAGTCATCGACGCCACCGAAGACGATTGGTATGAGGAATTCCTCGCGCCGATACTGGCCGTGCGCATCGTCGATGATCTCGACGCCGCAATGGCCCATATACGCGCCTATGGATCACAGCACACGGATTGCATCGTGACCGAAGATTTAGAACATGCGCGCCGGTTCATGAGCGAAGTCGATTCGAGCTCGGTCATGGTCAATGCATCGACGCGATTCGCGGACGGATTCGAGTACGGTTTGGGCGCCGAGATCGGGATCAGCACGGACAAGTTTCACGCGCGCGGGCCCGTCGGACTCGAAGGCCTGACTTCGCAGAAATGGATCGTGCTGGGGGACGGACAGATCAGGGAATGATGCGACTCGCGGCCTGATGAGCTCGAGCGCGCGTCGAAAACCGATCGGCCTTCTGGGTGGTACCTTCGACCCGGTCCACTATGGCCACCTGCGCCTGGCAATCGAATCCCACGAAGCACTCGACCTCGATCACGTACGGCTCATACCGCTGCACACGCCCGGTCATCGTGAGGGGCCGATCGCGGGGCCTGTGACCCGCCTGGCGATGGTCAGCGCCGCTGCCGAACCGCCGCTGGAAGTCGACGCCTGCGAAATCGATCGCGGCGGCACCACGTATACGGTCGATACGCTAATGGCGCTTCGAGACGCATGGCCCTGCCGGTCACTGTGTTTCTTGATGGGACTCGATGCCTACCATTCGCTACCGGCCTGGCATCGGGCCGGCGAATTGCTCGCCCTGGCCCATGTCGTCGTTGCGAGGCGCCCGGAGGCGGACGTTCGAGCCCATCCGGGACTTGACGAACTCATAGGGAATGCGCACGCTGACGACGTGCAGGAACTCCACGACAGTACCGCCGGCCGGGTATTCTTTCTCGATATTCCCCTGCTTCCCATCGCCTCGAGTGACCTGCGCGCGCGCTGCGCCGCAGGGCGCAACATTCGTCACCTGGTCCCCGACGCGGTCGGCGCCATCATCGCGAACGAAGGCTTATACCAGGCATGACGGATGGCGGAGTAAACACGGCGCCGGCTCTGGCGGCGCAGATAGTCGCCGCGCTCGATGACGGCAAGGCCGTCGATATCCGCACCTTGGACGTGAGAAACCTGACCGTCATTACCGACTACATGCTGATCGCTTCCGGCCGCTCGTCGCGCCAGGTGAAAGCCCTGACCGACCGCGTACGCGGAAGAGCGCGCGCCGAGGGGGCCGAAATATTGGGTATCGAAGGTGAGCGGCAAGCCGATTGGGTATTGGTCGATCTGGGCGACGTCGTGATCCACATCATGCAGCCCGACGCACGGGACTTCTACCAACTCGAGAAACTGTGGGAGGAGCGTGTGCCGGTGCGAGCCGACGTCAATTAGGCGCAGCTCTTTCTCTCGTCGTGATCGTTGAAGTTTTGAGCGTATGCCGTCGGCCGCCGGCATGGGTCAGTAACGCCGTGGATGAATACGCCAAACGCCTCGTGGGCGATATCACGCTGACCTTCAAGTACGTGGCGCCCGGACGTGCCACGGCCTCGGCCGCGGAGCGCCGCGCCGAGGAAGCGAAACGCCTCATAAAGGCGCTCAAACCGGATACCCACCTGATCGCGCTGGATATGCAGGGCGAGGAGAAGACCAGTGAGGCGCTGGCGAAGCGGCTCGACGCGTGGCGCCGTGACTTCGATCGGGTGGCGCTCGTGATCGGGGGTCCCGATGGCCTTGGATCGGCAATCAAGACTCGCGCAGCTAGCTGCTGGTCGCTATCCAAACTGACCTTGCCCCACTTGCTCGTTCAGATCATCGTAGCCGAACAAATCTATCGCGCGTGGACGATCCTCGAACGCCATCCGTATCACCGTGGTTGAGCGTGGCCCGCGTTAAAATTCGTCGCCATGGGCCCGACGCCTGAATGCGAACTCTATTTGGCATCACGGTCGCCGCGGCGTGCCGAGTTGTTGCGGCAGTTGGGTGTCGTATTTCAAGTGATCGACGTCGAGATCAACGAAACACTCGACAATGCTGATTCGGCAGAAACGTATGTCAGCCGCATGGCCCTGGAGAAAGCGGCCGCGGGGTACAGCCACATTGCTGGATACGGCACGGTCCTCGCCGCCGATACGGCGGTTAGTATCGATGGGCGGATTTTCGGCAAGCCACGTAACCGCTCCCACGCCGCCGACATGCTGCGGGCTCTGTCGGGACGCTGGCATGACGTCTGCACGGGCGTTGCAGTTTTAAACGCCGATCTACCAGCGGAACGGATCGTCGTCAGCGCGCGTGTTGAGTTCACCACGCTGGACGACGCCATCATCGACGCATATTGGCGTACCGGGGAGCCCGAAGATAAAGCGGGCGCGTATGGTATTCAGGGTTTGGGCGGCGCGTTGGTCAAACGAATCGAAGGCAGCTATAGCACCGTCGTCGGGTTACCCTTGCACGAAACGCGGGTGCTGCTCGACCGCACCGGCGTTTCGCACGCCTTGCGCTAGCCCGGATATTGCATGAGCAGTGAGATTGGGCGTGGAGTTGGTCGATCATGGGTCGGAATTCGTTGGTGGTGGCACGAAGCGGCGCTTGAGCGCGACGTTTCGGCGCGCCACCGGTGGATTTATCGCCGATTGCGATGCACGAGTCGTTTCGGAGGCGAGCGACACCCCGACTCACAAGGAATCGAACACGAGGCGACTGGCGTTGGGACGACTATCCCGGTTTGAGGCGAGCGGCCACCAGGCAGAACAGTTCTCGATTGGGGTAAGCACTGGAGAGCAACAGTCGGATGCGCCTGGTATTGCGCAAGACGATGGCGCCGATGCGTAATAGTTTCAGGCGCAGCGTGCCGCATTGCGCGCGAGCCAGTGCCGTTCCGTGTAGTGCCACCCGGCGGATCGTCTCCAACAGCGTGTAAGCCAAGCTTGAGAGCAACAGCCGGAACTGATTGGCCCACCAGGTGTGGCAACTGGTGCGATCGGCAAACAGGCCCAACTGCTGCTCCTTGATCCGGTTCTCCATCTCGCCGCGGGCGCAGTAGATGCGGTCGTAGATGCGTTGGGCATTGCCGGTGAGGTTGGTCACCACGAAGCGGGGATTGCTGCCGCGGGCGCTGTGCTCGGCCTTGACGATCACCCGTCGCGGGGTATCCCAAGTCTGTGCGGCGTAACGGACCTCGCTGAACAGGCGCTGCTTCTCACCCATCATCCAATACCGCCACTGAGCCAACGTGCGCAACGCTAACGATTGATCGTGCAAACGCGGGTTTTTCGCGATACCCATGACGTAATCCACGCCGTGGCGATCGAACCAGCGCAGCATCCGCCAGCGGCAAAAGCCGGAATCGGCGCGCACCAGGATCTCGACCTTCGGCCACGCCTGGCGCAACCGTTTGATCAACAGCGCCAAGATCGCCCAACTGTGTTTTGCGCCGTCGATCTTGCTCGAACGCAGATAACTGACCCACAGTTGATCGCCACAGAACACGTACAAGGGCAGAAAGCAGTAGTGGTCGTAGTAGCCGTGGAAGAAGCGGCCCTCTTGATCACCATGCACCCGATCGTCGGTGGCATCCACATCGAGTATCAGTCGTCGGGGCGCTTGTTTGTAAGAGGCGATAAAGTTATCAATGAGTACCTTGTGCAGGGCCACCGCGGTGTTGCGGTTCGCGCGGTTCTCCAGTCGGCACAACGTCGACGGGCTCGCCAGCGACTCATCCCGGGAAAGCGCCGTCTGCAGAGCCAAGTCCGCGCGCAATGCCTCGTGGTCGTTGAGGTCCTCATAGCCCAGGGAAATGCCATAGACCCGCTGTCGGACCAGCGACTCCAGATCGTGGGTGCAGCTCTTTGTCCGGCGAGAATCCCCAATGGCCCGTGCCGCGGCCTTGATCAACCCGGTCCGTTCATCGGCCAAGCGCAGCAACTGCACCCCACCGTTGGAAGTGATGTCACCGCCGTTGAATGAGACGTCGATCTTGCGGCGAGAAAAGCGTGGAAATTGCAGCGCAGTCTGGGTACATTCTGTCACGGGCGAGTCCTTTCCGTTTTCAGCCTAACTAACTGAATTATAACGGATTAGAAAGGGCTTGCCCTCTTTTTTATGAAATATCCGGGCTAGGCGATAAGCGGAACGATCAACAACGCCACGATATTGATGATCTTGATGAGCGGATTGATGGCGGGGCCGGCGGTGTCCTTGTAGGGGTCCCCGACGGTGTCACCGGTCACCGCAGCTTTGTGCGCCTCCGAGCCCTTGCCGCCGTGATTACCGTCTTCAATGTATTTCTTCGCGTTGTCCCATGCGCCGCCGCCGGCGGTCATCGAGATGGCGACGAACAATCCGGTTACGATCGTACCGAGCAACAAACCGCCTAGCGCAACCGGCCCCAAGATGAATCCGACCAGGATCGGTACGAGAACCGGCAGCAGCGACGGCACGATCATCTCCCTGATCGCGGCCTTCGTCAGCAAATCTACAGCGCGGGAATAATCGGGCTTAGCGGTTCCCTCCATGATCCCGTCGATTTCACGGAATTGCCGGCGCACCTCGAGTACCACGGAGCCCGCCGCGCGGCCAACCGCCTCCATGCCCATCGCCGCGAAGAGGTAAGGCACCATCCCACCGATGAAAAGCCCGATGATGACCCGTGGGTCAGACAGCAGGAACTCGACGTGTTCGCCCGTGACCTTCTCGAGTTCGTGCGTGTAATCGGCAAACAGCACCAGCGCCGCCAGCGCCGCCGAGCCGATCGCATACCCCTTGGTCACGGCCTTCGTCGTATTGCCGACGGCGTCGAGCGGATCGGTAATACTGCGGATCTCCTCGGGCAGGTCGGCCATTTCGGCGATACCCCCGGCGTTGTCCGTGATCGGGCCGAACGCGTCGAGCGCGACGATGATACCGGTCATGGACAGCATCGAGGTGGCCGCGATCGCAATCCCGTAGAGATCGGCCCAGGCATGGGCGTAATAGATACTCGCGCAGACGGCCAGGACCGGTAGGGCACACGCTTTCATCGAGACGCCGATGCCGGCGATGATGTTCGTCGCATGTCCGGTTTCAGACGCCGCCGCGATGTGCTTGACGGGTTTGTACTCGGTACCGGTGTAGTACTCCGTGATCCATACCAACGCGGCGGTCAATACGAGCCCGATGACCGCACAACCGAACAGACTGATGACGCTATAGTTCGATTCGCCCATCAATAGGCTCGTCACCGGATAAAACGCGATTGCAGCGAGTACGCCGGCGACGATCAAACCGCGGTACAGCGCACCCATAATGCTGCCGCCCTCACTCGCTTTGACGAAAAACGTGCCGATCACCGATGCGATGATCGACACACCGCCGAGCACGAGCGGATAGATCAGACCATTCGGTCCGACTGCGTCGGCGGCGAGGCTGCCGAGTAGCATGGTCGCGATTACCGTGACCGCATACGTCTCAAACAAGTCGGCGGCCATACCCGCGCAATCCCCGACGTTATCGCCCACGTTGTCAGCGATGACCGCCGGATTACGCGGGTCGTCCTCGGGGATG
The DNA here is from genome assembly GCA_965217605.1 of Gammaproteobacteria bacterium. Taxonomy (GTDB): domain Bacteria; phylum Pseudomonadota; class Gammaproteobacteria; genus JAYYZW01. Next base: position 332,344 of record CBDCJB010000017.1, on the reverse strand, counting down.
CCCGCTTCGACTTTACCCACCAGGTCAGCGCCGACATCGGCGCCTTTGGTGAAGATGCCACCGCCGAGCCGCGCAAAGATCGAGATCAAAGAACCGCCGAATCCGAGTCCGACGAGCGGCGCCAGATTGTCGCCTTCGCCCAGGCTGAGGAGTACGCCGTAGTAACCTGCGACACCCAGCAGACCCAAACCAACGACGAGCAATCCCGTGATCGCGCCGCCACGAAAGGCGACGCGCAGTGCAGCGTCCATGCCGCTGTTCGCGGCTTCGGCGGTGCGAAGATTGGAGCGCACCGAGATGTTCATGCCGATGTAGCCGGCCGCACCGGAAAACACTGCGCCGATCAGAAACCCGAACGCGGTCAACCAGCCGAGTGCGATAGCGAGGGCAAAGAACAGCACCACCCCGACGATGGCGATGGTTCTGTACTGGCGGTTGAGGTACGCATTAGCGCCCTGCTGGACGGCCGCGGCGATTTCGCGCATGCGCTCGTTACCCTGCGGCTGAGCCAGGATCCAGCGCACCGACCACGCGCCGTAGACGATGGCGATGAAACCACAAAGGATGGAAAACCAAAGTGCGGACATGCGTTGAGCCCTCAGCTATCGTTTGCTGTCGAATACCAGAAGCGGGAGATCGGCCGGTATCTGCAATGGTCCCGGATTCCGCTGCGTTCCATCCAGACTACATCCGGAGCGTAGCCTGGATGGAGCGCAGCGGAATCCGGGGGTGATGTCCTAGTTTACTTTGGAATTAACCCGGTTCAAAGATCGAAGCGAGCTTGCGCCCGACGGCAACGTTTTTGAGCGTAACGTATCGCGGCAAGCCATCGCGATACGGTGGATAGTCTTCGCCCGCGATCAACGGTGCTAGGTAACGTCGACAGGCCTCGGTGATACCGTAGCCGTCTGAGGTGATGAAATCGCGCGGCATCGTCTTCTCGACATTGGCTACCTCGTTGAGCGCCGCCTTGCCGATCTCCCACGTATACGGCTCGTCCGATAGCCGCACGATCGTCGCCATCACGGCGTTGTCGCCGGCCAACGCCATTTCGACCGCCGCGCGTCCGAGTGCGTACGCTTGTTCGACGTCCGTAGCGGATGCGATGTGGCGAGCTGCGCGTTGCAGATAATCCGCAACCGCCCAGTGATATTTATATCCCAAGCGCTCCTTGATCAACTGAGCAATGATGGGCGCGACGCCGCCGAGTTGCGCGTGGCCGAAGGCGTCGCGGGTGCCGGCTTCGGCTACGAATTTACCGTCAGCGTTCTTGAGCCCCTCCGAGACGACGATGGCGCAGTAGGAATGGGCCTCAACACACGCCGCGACGTGGGCGATGAAATCGCCTTCGTCAAACGTCACTTCCGGAAACAGGATGAGGTGAGGCGATTCAGCGGGCGACGTATGGGCTAAGCCGCCCGCCGCGGCTATCCAACCTGCATGGCGGCCCATGACTTCCATCACAAAGACCTTGGTCGACGTCTTCGCCATCGACGCGACGTCGAAGCCGGCCTCGCGGATTGAAACGCCAACGTATTTCGCAACCGAGCCAAACCCCGGGCAATTGTCCGTCAACGGCAGATCGTTATCGACGGTCTTGGGAATACCGATGCAGGTCAGCGGATAACCCGCTGCAAGGCTGATCTCGGCGACCTTATTGGATGTGTCTTGCGAATCGCCGCCGCCGTTATAGAAGAAATAACCGATGTCATGGGCTTTGAAAACGTCTAGCAGACGATCGTATTGCGCGCGGTTCTCATCGATGCCCTTCAACTTATAACGGCAGGAACCGAACGCCCCAGACGGCGTATATCGCAGCGCCGCGATATCCTCATCGGTTTCGAGCGACGTGTCGATGAGGTCTTCGGTCAGCGCACCAATGATACCGTTGCGCCCGGCGTACACTTTGTCGATGCGATCCCGGTGTTCCCGCGCCGTCTGTATCACGCCGCAGGCCGACGCGTTGATAACGGCGGTTACGCCGCCGGATTGCGCGTAAAATGCGTTGCGTTTCTCCGCAGTCATTACGTTGTTCCGCGAAAACAGAATGTCTCGTGCTCGTGAGTGTAACGCGGCCGCCGTATAGCGCCTATGGTAGTGTATGCACGATGAACCTCGGCGAATTGGCGCAATGAAATTTGATTTCGACCGTATCCTCGTTCTGCTGGCTTGCGTGGCGCTCGCCCCGATCGGCACGGCGCAGGAAACGATCGAATTGCCGGATTTCGGTGATTCGGCGGGTTCGGTCATTTCGCCTGAAAAGGAACGCAAGATCGGTGACGAATTCATGCGGCAGGCGTGGAAGCACGCGCCTATCGTCAGTGACGAAGAAGTCGAGGATTACATCCGGGAACTCGGCGAGAGCATGAGCGACCTCACCGATTATTTCAAAGAGTTCAACTTCATGGTCATCGATAGCCCGGCCATCAATGCCTTTGCGGTTCCAGGCGGATTCGTGGCGTTCTACGCCGGCTTGATCCTCCAGACTCAATCGGAAGCGGAGCTCGCTTCGGTCATGGCGCACGAGATCTCGCACGTTACACAACGTCACGGCGCACGCATGCTGGAAGCGGCGTCGCAGATAAACGTTCCAATGATCGTTGCGACCATAGGCGCCATCGCTTTGGCCGTGGCCGATCCGCAAGCCGGTTCGGCCGCATTGATGGCAACGCAGGCCGCGGCGGCGCAATATCAGATCAATTTCACCCGCGGAAACGAAAAGGAAGCCGACAGCATCGGCATCCGCCTCATGAGCGAGGCCGGCTATGACACCGAAAAGATGGCCGTGTTTTTCGAGCGCATGCAGCGCGCTAACCGCTATTCCGATCCCAAGCACATACCCGAATATCTGCGCACGCATCCCATCACCGTCAACCGTATCGCCGAAGCGCGCAGCCGCGCGGAAACGGTCAAACCGAATATCGTGCGCGAAGACAGTTACAAGTATTACCTTGTCAAAACCAAGCTCCTCGTGCGCTCCGCGCGAGACCCGGCGCATGCACGTAAATTTTTCGAGGAAGCGTTGCGGAATGGTGATTACGCTCAAGAAGAGATCGCCCGTTACGGTTACGCCCTTGCGCTGACGGAGACCGGAGATTACGAGCAAGCCCGGGTTGAACTGCTTAAACTCATGACCGACTATCCGACCTTGATTCCTTTCCGTATTGCGGCCGGACAGCTCGAGAAGAGCGCCCGTAATTTCGAAGGATCGCTCGAACATTTCGAACTGGCGTTCGAGCTCGAACCGGAAAACCGCGCCGCGGTATACGGTTATATCAATGCCTTGCTGCTGGTCGAACGCGCGGGCGACGCAAAAAAACTGCTGCGCAGCTACGGGCTGTCGGACCGGCGCGATCCGAAGTTCTACAAGATGCTCGCCGAAGCGGAGGTCAAGCTCGGCGAAAAGGCGAATTCACACTACACGCTCTCCGAATACTATCTGAGCGTCGGGGAATTCCCCCATGCCGCCGAGCAGCTGCGCTTAGCCCGCGCAACGCCGGGCCTCAGCAACTACCAGCGCCAGAAGATCGTCGCCCGCCTCGACGAAGTCGAGGGCACTATTCAGAAGCTCGAAAAGGAAAAGCGCCGCCGCTGACCCATCCGGCAGGTATTGGCACCTTCTCCCCAGCTCAGCGGTTCGAATGCGGGCTGCGACCTTTCAGGAAGGGCGCATCGGGCGAGAAAGCCCCGGAATTCGGGGGTTGCTGGACGCCGTGACGGGCAGGTGCTGACCCCGACCCCCGGGGGACTTGCAGCACATGTTGGGACCAGCGCCCCTAACGGTTCATAAACTTCTGTTAAATCTTCAGCAATGCGGAGTATTTAACAGTTTTACAAACTAGGCTCTATATATTGACGCTCAACGCTAAACGAGCAGGCCGCAAAGAACAACGCCAAGCGGCCTTTGACACGGACCAGATAATGAAGAATCGGAACTGGATCTGCTACGCCCTCGACATCTGCGGAATGATCGCTTTGCTGGACGCTGGAATGGCTTTGGCCGCTGCGCTCTGGTTTACGGCGGCGATGCCGGAGCCGCTGCTCCTGGTTGCTTTTAAGTACTGCCTGATCACTGCAGTCGGCGCCTTGGTCGCGGCGCGTGTTTTCGAGCTCACGCGCCTGTTGCGGACCGCTCCGGCGCGGGTTCACGAAACCGTCGTGCCGAGCGCGGACAACGTCGAGCCGTTGCGACAACCCGAAAAACTGCCGCACGCCGCTTAAGCGGATATCGATCCCTATAGCCACCCGCTGTGCCTTACGGCGCGGCGCCGTCACGTCTACCCCAGGGCGTGACTTTCGCTATCATGGATGCGGGGCGGAGTTCCGAAGGTCCGTTTAGGGCTTGCGCCTAACCACCGATCCAATGATTTACGACACTCCCAGAATCTTACCTGGCGGCGATCGCTACGCCTTGATCGAGTTCGGAAACGAAATGAATCTCGAGCTCAATTTCCTGGGCCAGAATCTCGCCACCGCAATGGCCGACCACCAGCTTGACGGTGTCATTGAAACCGCCGCTTGCTACGCCTCCATGCTCGTGCATTACGAACCCACCGCTATCGCTTTCGATGACCTGAAAACGGAGATCCTGAACTTGATCGCCGCGCTCGGGGCGGACGACGAGATCGAACTCGACAGCCGGCTGTTCACGATCCCGGCGATGTATCTCGACCCATGGACGCGCGAGGCGATCGAAACCTACCGTGAGACGATCAATCCGGACAAGGAATACGACGCGGACTTCATCGCGCGGATCAATGGTCTCGAGGACGCACAGCATTTCGTGCGCGTGCATTCCGGCACCGAATACTGGACGGCTGCGCTCGGATTCTGGCCGGGTGCGAATTTTTTGATGGCGCTCGACCCGCGCTGCAAATTGGTCACGCCCAAATACAATCCACCACGCACCGCAACCCCCGAGGGCGCGCTCGGCATGGGCGGGGCGTCGACTTGCATTTATCCGGTGGCGACGCCAGGCGGTTATCAGATCTTCGGCCGCACGCCCGTTCCCGTCTGGGATACACAGGGCCGTTTCCCCGAGTTCGAGGGCAACATCTGTCTTTTCAGGCCGACCGATCGGTTGAAGTTCGTCCCCTGTACGCGCGAGGAATTCGATGAGATCGAGCGCCAGGTGGCCGCGGGCAGCTATTGCTATAACGTCATCGAATATCAGAAGTTCTCGGTGACGAACTACCGCAACTGGCTCGCCGGCCTGGACGCTAGCAAGCGATTCTAGATTCCAAGGGCGGCAGGCTCAGCGCGGCGCCCAGCCGTCCATAGCTTCCAGATCCCACACTCGGCGGCGGCGAACTCTTGGGTCCGGGCGCGTAGGAGACCATATCGAGACCGACGCCGCCGGACCTATCAGATTGACGCCCACCACGTCCCCCACAGGATCAATCCCAACCCGCTCAGGCCCCGGACGAGGCGCGGCGCCGGCAGGATCTTCTCGAGCAGTACGAACATCGCAAGCAGCAACACCCACAGCATGTTCATAACGCCTACCGCGAACATCACCAGCATCAGCGCCCAGCAACAACCGATGCAGAACAGGCCATGACGGATCCCCATACTCAGGGCCCCGAATCGGCCGTCGCGCCAGTGCGCGATCAAAAAACCCAAGGGCGACCGGCATAAACTGAGGCAGGCCTCTTTGAGCGGCGTCCATTGATAAACGCCCGCGCAGATCAAAACGATACCGCTGAACACGTAGCTGCGACTATCCATCATGGGATTGAGTACGCCCGCCGTGTGCAATGGCCACTGCGCAAGGCTGATACACAGGCTGAATCCGCTCCACGCAACGAGATACCCCGTAATGAAGACGAACGTGGGGACATAGGATTGATCCTGTTGTGCCTTATTGCGGTTGACCGCGGCGAACACCATCACCATCGGCGTCACCGACGGCACCATCATCGCCATCATCATGACCGCCCACATCACGAACAGCATGACGAAGTCCATGACCCCCCATTCTTGCGACGCCATCGGCGGCATCCACATGTCGACCAAGTCCATGTGGTTCATCGCCCACGCCATATAGAACATGTAAGCCCAGCCGATGAGCGCGATCCCGGCCAGCCCGCCACCCACGATCAGATACTCCCGGGCGGTGAGCCGGGCCGGACGGGAGCCTGCTACGAATTCTCGGGATTGCGCCATGGGGTGGGGTCGGAATGCTAATCCTGGCCCACGGAGTTGTACACTACTGCGCTATAGGAGTTCGGAAACACACTTGAGCTACATTCGCCCGCAAGCGGGCGAATACCGCCGCGGGAGTGAATCATGGCCGACGCATCAGACTGGAGCCTCAAAGGGAATTATTTCGAATCATGCACATGCGACCTCGTGTGCCCGTGCATCTTCCTCATGCCACCGACGCAAGGTTACTGCGAGGCCCTCGTCGGCTGGCACATCGAAGACGGACATATGAACGAAACGAAGTTGGACGGGTTGAATGTCGCGGTGTGGTTGCATTCGCCGAGCAGCCTGACCGACGGAAACTGGCGTCTCGCGCTCTATATCGATGACAACGCTGATGAAGCACAGACGGAGGCGTTGACGAAGATCTATGGCGGTGACGTAGGCGGGCACCCCGCCGTTCTCGCCGGTTTCGTATCGGACCTGATGGGCGTTCGATCAGTGCCGATCGAATATCGCGAGGATGGCAAGAAGCACCATCTCGTCATCCAGGGCGTCGCCGAGAATGAAATGTATTCCATCGATGGTGAGGACGGCGGCGACGTCAAGGTCGACAACCATCCGCTGGCCGTATCTCCCGGCTTTCCCGTTACGGTCTCGAGATCGAAAACGGTGACGTACACCGATCACGGTATCGACTGGTCGCAATCCGAAACGGTGGGGTTGGCGGCGCCGTTTTCCTACCAACCCTGAGACGACAGTAATGAAGTTGTAATAATTTGGACCCATGATAGGGCCTCGGTAGGGTGCGCCGACATCCCTGCCAAGGCACAGACTGAGCAATTACTGGAACAATCACGCTATGGCTCGTTACAACCCGATCATCAAGCTGTTCGGCACCTCGCCGGTACGACCGCTCCAGCAACACATGGCCAAAGTGGTTGAATGCGCCCAAGAGCTGCTGCCTCTGTTCGAGGCCGTGGTCGCGCGCGACCTGAGCGCCGTCGACGCGGCGCAAGGAAAGATCGCAAAACTCGAGAACGAAGCGGACGATCTCAAGAAAGACCTAAGGCTGAATCTCCCGCGCACATTGTTTCTACCCGTTGAACGGCGCGACCTCCTCGAAGTGCTCACCATGCAGGATAAGGTCGCTAATCGCGCCAAGGATATCGCCGGTCTGATTCGTGGTCGCAAGATGTCGCTGCCCGATAGCCTCGGAACGCGCTACCTGGATTTCGTGAAGCGGGGCATCGACGCGTGTGAGCAGGCGCAGAAAGCTATCAATGAGCTCGACGAACTGGTGGAAACCGGTTTCAGAGGCACGGAGGTCGAACTCGTACAGGAAATAATCACCGAGCTCGACCGGATCGAAAAGGATACCGATGTGATACAGGTCGAAGTTCGGACATCCTTGTTCGAGATCGAACGCGATCTCCCGCCCGTCGACGTCATGTTCCTCTACCGACTCATCGATTGGACGGGTGATCTCGGGGACCGCGCACAGCGCGTCGGCAGTCGCCTGCAACTGATGCTCGCTAAATAAGCCCGCAGTGGAACACGAGATCCTCTATCTCTTGTTGGCGGGCGTGTTCGGCCTGTTTATGGCCTTCGGCATTGGGTCAAATGACGTCGCCAACGCCATGGGGACCTCCGTCGGCTCACGCGCTTTGACGGTCAAACAGGCGGTCATCATCGCAGCGGTGTTCGAGTTTTGCGGCGCGGTTCTGGCCGGCGGTGAGGTTACCGCCACCATACGCAAGGGCATCATCGACGTGAGCCTGCTGTCCGGGAGCCCGGATCTGCTCGTCTACGGCATGCTCGCGTCGCTGCTCGCCGCCGGGATCTGGCTTCTGGTTGCGTCCAGTTTCGGCTGGCCCGTGTCGACGACCCACTCCATCGTCGGGGCCATCGTGGGCTTCGCCATCGCCGGTATCGGTATGGATGCGGTCGAATGGGGCAGGGTCGGGAAAATCGTCATGAGCTGGGTGGTGTCGCCGATATTGGCAGGCACGATTTCCTTTACGCTGTTCCAGTCGGTGCGGCGCTTGATACTGGATAGCGACGACCCGTTTCTAAACGCCAAGCGATACGTGCCTGCGTACATCTTCTTGGTCGGGTTCATCATCGCATTGGTGACCCTGCTCAAAGGGTTCAAGCACGTCGGGCTGCCCATATCGACCGGCGCGAGTTATGGCTTGGCCGCGCTTTTCGGATTGCTGACCATGGGGATCGGCGCACTGTTGGTACGCCGCATTCGCCTCGATCCCGCCGCCGATCGCGAGTTTCACTTTGCGAGCGTCGAGCGGGTGTTCGCCGTGCTGATGATTTTCACCGCGTGTTCCATGGCGTTCGCACACGGATCCAACGACGTCGCCAATTCGATCGGACCGGTCGCCGCCATCGTCGGTGTGGTGCAAAGTGGCGGTGACGTCGCCCAGAAATCGGCCCTTCCCCTTTGGGTCCTGTTTGTCGGAGCGGCCGGAATCGTCGTCGGCCTCGCCATGTACGGGCAGAAAGTGATGGCAACCATCGGTACGGGCATCACCGCGCTAACCCCCAGCCACGGGTTCGCCGTCGAATTGGGCGCAGCCAGTACCGTGGTGCTGGCGTCCGGCACCGGATTGCCCATCTCCACCACGCACACTCTCGTCGGTGCCGTCCTCGGCGTGGGGATTGCGGGCGGTATCGCGGCCATCAATCTGCGCACGGTTCGGACGATCTTGCTTTCGTGGGTCGTCACGCTACCGGCCGGTGCTTTTCTGGCCGTGGTTTTCTTCTACGTTTTGAAATCGCTGTTCGGGTACGGTGTGTTCACGTCCTATCCCGTCTAGCCCGGATATTGCATGAGCAGTGAGATTGTGCGTGGAGTTGGTCGATCATGGGTCGGAATTCGTTGGTGGTGGCACGAAGCGGCGCTTGAGCGCGACGTTTCGGCGCGCCACCGGTGGATTTATCGCCGATTGCGATGCACGAGTCGTTTCGGAGGCGAGCGACACCCCGACTCACAAGGAATCGAACACGAGGCGACTGGCGTTGGGACGACTATCCCGGCTTGAGGCGAGCGGCCACCAGGCAGAACAGTTCTCGATTGGGGTAAGCACTGGAGAGCAACAGTCGGATGCGCCTGGTATTGCGCAAGACGATGGCGCCGATGCGTAATAGTTTCAGGCGCAGCGTGCCGCCTTGCGCGCGAGCCCGTGCCGTTGCGTGTAGTGCCACCCGGCGGATCGTCTCCAACAGCGTGTAAGCCAAGCTTGAGAGCAACAGCCGGAACTGATTGGCCCACCAGGTGTGGCAACTGGTGCGATCGGCAAACAGGCCCAACTGCTGCTCCTTGATCCGGTTCTCCATCTCGCCGCGGGCGCAGTAGAGGCGGTCGTAGATGCGTTGGGCCTTGCCGGTGAGGTGGGTCACCACGAAGCGGGGATTGCTGCCGCGGGCGCTGTGCTCGGCCTTGACGATCACCCGTCGCGGGGTATCCCAAGTCTGTACGGCGTAACGGACCTCGCTGAACAGGCGCTGCTTCTCACCCATCATCCAATACCGCCACTGAGCCAACGTGCGCAACGCTAACGATTGATCGTGCAAACGCGGGTTTTTCGCGATACCCATGACGTAATCCACGCCGTGGCGATCGAACCAGCGCAGCATCCGCCAGCGGCAAAAGCCGGCATCGGCGCGCACCAGGATCTCGACCTTCGGCCACGCCTGGCGCAACCGTTTGATCAACAGCGCCAAGATCGCCCCACTGTGTTTTGCGCCGTCGATCTTGCTCGAACGCAGATAACTGACCAACCGTTGATCGCCACAGAACACGTACAAGGGCAGACAGCAGTCGTGGTCGTAGTCGCCGTGGAAGAAGCGGCCCGCTTGATCACCCTGCACCCGATCGTCGGTGGCATCCACATCGCGTATCAGTCGTCGGGGCGCTTGTTTGTAAGCGGCGATAAAGTTATCAATGAGTCCCTTGTGCAGGGCCACCGCGGTGTTCCGGTTCGCGCGGTTCTCCAGTCGGCACAACGTCGACGGGCTCGCCAGCGACGCATCCCGGGAAAGCGCCGTCTGCAGAGCCAAGTCCGCGCGCAATGCCTCGTGGTCGTTGAGGTCCTCATAGCCCAGGGAAAGGCCATAGACCCGCTGTCGGACCAGCGACTCCAGAGCGTGGGTGCAGCTCTTTCTCCGGCGCGAATCCCCAATGGCCCGTGCCGCGGCCTTGATCAACCCGGTCCGTTCATCGGCCCAGCGCAGCAACTGCACCCCACCGTTGGAAGTGATGTCACCGGCGTTGAATGAGACGTCGATCTTGCGGCGAGAAAAGCCTGGAAATTGCAGCGCAGTCTGGGTACATTCTGTCACGGGCGAGTCCTTTCCGTTTTCAGCCTAACTAACTGAATTATAACGGATTAGAAAGGGCTTGCCCTCTTTTTTTATGAAATATCCGGGCTAGCTGTGTCGTCGCCGTTGAAGTCGGCGGTGTAAGATGAAGTCCGTGGCGCCCCCGAGTTGTCCACCGCGTCGGTCGGTTTGTCGCAACCGCCGACCGCCGCCGTAGACAACTCTGCACTTTCAGCAATCCGCCCTGTGTCAACTTATCAATCGGGGAAAGTCGTTCAAACAAGCGGGAGCACTTCTCTGGACTGTTGTTTTTCCTGACCACCGATTTAATTTTAAATCAAGGATCAAGAATGACTAAAACTCTCTATGAATGGGATCGATGGGTGTGTGAGCGCTGGTTTATACCACCTCTCGTGAACGCTGGTGTGCACCCTAATACAGTCACACTCTTTACGCTAATTACCGCCGTTTCCGGGGCTTTGGTTATGCCCCAGTATCTCTGGTTAGGTGTTCTTCTTTTTTTCATTGGGCGTTTCTTTGATAACGCAGATGGTGGCGTTGCACGGGCATCAAATAAGGTCACTAAGTTTGGTGAGAGCTTCGACACATGGACCGGGGCTGCTTCACTAGGCGCTCTATTCTTCATGATGGGGAGCGGGGCATTGGCGTTTCTAGGTGTTGCCGGTGCAGGTCTATCACGTGTCCTGTGCCTATTTGTTGAGGATGAAAAGGCGTTCTTCAACCCAACATGGCTACGTAAGTTTCCGTTAGTTGTTGAACTATTACGTAATGAGTTGGCTGGTATGCCCTACTTCCTACTTCCACTGTTCGCGGCCTTTGATTGTGTGGACGTATTCCTGTGGCTCACCTTATTGGGGAACTGGCTCACTATCATCGTCTTCACACCTGTGCTTCTAAAGACGGGTGGTAAGGCTTGAAAATGTAGGCACGGTCCTAAAACATCCATAGATTAACTGTTAGGTGGCTAGAATAAATCCGTGAACTGGGAAGCAATATCCGCGCTCGCTGAAGTCGTTGGCGTAATCGCTATCGTAGTTTCATTGATATACGTGGCCATACAAATCCGCACGCAAATTCGAGAATCCCGTATCGCGGCGATGCACGAAATCGCTGAAGCCTATCGAGACGCGATGAAGGGTCTGGGTGATATAGAGTTTTTAGAGATCATGGATAAAGCACACCAGGATTTCGACTCTCTTACCGATCCAGAAAGGATCGTTCTGATCGTTACTTACCTGAGCGTATTTCGTGTGTGCGAAGAGGCTTTCATTCAATTTGAGCTAGGAAGGCTGGATAAGCGGTATTGGGACGGTATGGAGAAAGAAACAAAAATTCTTTTAGGCGTACCCAGTGCCGAGAGATTTTGGACTATGCGCCATTTTCTATTCGACGAAACATTTCAACAGTACGTTAGCTCGTTACAGGCAACAGATTGGAAGTTAGAGTGATGGATAGATTCAACTTTGAAGTGCAGCAAAGCGCCCAGGATGAAATGTTCGAAATGCCCGGGCCTTCGTTAAGCGTAGCAAGTCATACTGGTCGTAGATTATGAGTAATTTGCCGAGATACATGGCTATATCGTTGTTGCGCTTTGACCAGCCAATGGCTGTCGAGAGCTTTACGGGCCGTCAACTCGCTACTAAAGTTTGATACTCGACTCGCCGCGCGGATAATTTTTGCGTCGATGGAACCATAGCCCCTGAGGCGGACGTCTTTAGCCACATCGCTTTATGTAAAGAAAAGGCGACGTGCGAAAGTGTAATCGAAGAACTCATTGATGAAGCCAAACAAATGACAGGCTTAGCGGAATCGATTCAGTTATCTCTTCGGCCATACACGCACCGGGGCAGCATCAATTGGCTAGATCCGATAAGTGCTGGCCCAATAATTGAACCGCATCCGAAGCCTGTGGCAATTAGCCCGGTCGTGGTCCTGACGAGCGGAGGATTCAGCGCACCAGAATCGCAGATGGAACGCGTTGGCCGAACTATCTCGCATACGGTGACGGTGGCCGAAGACGCGCTTAAAGCTAATGGGTTGAAGTTTCGTCGCGTGTTCTCACTATGCGCGAATTTTGGCGATCCAATTACATTCACGGTTTGGGAGTCTGAGGACGATATTGCCAGATTCGCCTACCAATCTGGCGAGCATTTGGATCGCGCCAAGCCTCAGCTCGATTCGGAGTTTCATTTTGACCGTACGTCGTTCACCCGGTTCACGGTCAAGCGCGCGGAAGGAGAATGGGAAGGTGTTCAATTGTAACTGGCTCCGAAAAAGCAGCGCCTGCGACTGGTAGTTCGGCATTTACCACTTACCAGATTAATATTGCGTTCTACCTGGGGAGGCAAAAATGACGATTGAACGCCGATTTGAGTCGATTCGAACGAACGGGGTCATGTTGCGTACTGTCGTGGAGGGTGATGGACCCCTCGTCATTCTGCTTCACGGGTTCCCGCAATGCTGGTACCTCTGGCGGCACCAGATCGATCCCATTGTTGCCGCCGGCTATCGCGTCGCTGTTCCGGATCAACGTGGTTACGGAGCCAGCAGCCGCCCGCCCGATATCTCGGACTACAACATTCGTGATTTGTCGGCCGATGTTGCCGGCATTGCTGATTCATTGGGCTATAGCGAATTCATACTGATCGGCCACGACTGGGGATGCGTCGTGGCCTGGAATACAGCTTTACTTCATGAGGATACCTGCAAAGCGGTGATGGGATTGTCAATACCATTTTGGCGTCTCGGTCCGGAAGCGGTGAACCCGCCAGGGATGGATGATCGCTTCTGGTACATGCGCTATTTCCAAGAACCGGGAGTCGCTGACGCAGAGTTAGAAAAGAAATTAGAGCGAAGTCTGCGCGCGATTTATCACTGGGTTTCCGGTGACGCGCCGGCGGGGACTTTCATGAAGCAGTCGGAACATCCAAAAACGAGCGGATTACTGGATGCGATACCTGCGCCACCCGAGCAACTTCCGGGCTGGCTTTCGCGAGAAGACCTATCCTATTACGTCGAACAGTACCAGATGAGCGGGTTCCGGGGTCCCATCAACTGGTATCGAAATATACCGACCAACAACGACGTTACGCCTGAACTCGAATCCAAGCGATTCACGCAACCCGCCGCGTTTGCCGCAGGCGCGTCCGATGCAGGACTTGATTTCGATCCGAATTGGCGAGACACATTGTCTAGTGCCTTCGACGATTTGCGTTTCATGGAGATTGTCGGAGGTTCCGGCCATTGGCTCCAAGTCGAGAAGCCCAACGAAACGAATGAACTAATCCTGCGATTTTTGAAAGGACTTTAATGGATGCGGCCTTACAGTTCGGCCGCAGTTACCGGCGGCTGAACTGCGACGTATAAAATCGACTTCATGGGTCGTCAGCGGCCCCCTAGCGGCAGTGCAACGCTGCTCTAGTGTGCTGCCCCGTAAATAACTTTCGTAGTTGGCGGCGGATTTTTCGTCACTGGCAAGGCGCGACGACGCTGAATCGCGGGCTCTACACAAGGAGGAGCAACGCCGCCAGGGGCGAAAAAGACAAGCCAAATATGCAAGTTATTTGCGGGACAGGGCACTAGGTGCTGTCCCACGATGAACTTTCATAAGTCGTGATGATCAGATCGGCTATTGTGTCATGCAGGAGCCAGCCGATGGTTACCGGTCGACCCAGATCCTTTACGGTTAAACTGAGCGAGGAGGAACACGAGGTCGTCAACAGTTACGCGAGGTCGCGCAGTCTGCCGCATGCGCTGGCACGGCGCGCAAAGATCGTCATGATGGCAGCCGATGGGCTGTCTAACAGCGCGATTGCCAGAAAGCTCGATGTATCCAATCCGACGGTCACAAATGGGTGTCGCCGGTATATCGCCAACGGGATTGTCGGATTGTATGATCTGCCGCCGGGCCAACGTCGGCGCACATATGATGACGATGAGGTTGCACGCTTGATGCAAAAGGTGCTGAGCGAGCGACCGGAGAACGCGACCCATTGGAGCACGCGTTCGTTTGCACGGGAGACCGCGCCCTCGAAGAGTACCGTTCATCGGTATTTCACGCTGTTTGGGATCCAGCCCTATCGCAGCCGCACGTTCAAACTCTCGACCGATCCCTTCTTCGTCGACAAGGTGCGCGATATTGTCGGTTTGTACTTGAATCCACCCGATAATGCCCTGGTATTGTGCGTTGATGAAAAAAGCCAGATCCAGGCATTGGAACGCAGTCAGCCGGTTCTGCCGATGGGGCTCGGTTATGTCGAGGGTGTCACCCATAATTACTTTCGACATGGCACGACCACGTTGTTCGCGGCGCTCGATATCGCTAACGGCACGGTCATCGGGCAGTGCAAAGCGCGGCATCGTCACCAGGAATTGCTGTCCTTCCTGAATCATCTCGAGAAAAGTGTTCCCGCCGCGCTGGATGTTCATCTGGTGATGGACAACTATGGCACGCATAAGCATCCCAAAGTCCGTGCCTGGTTCGCTCGACGCCCTCGATTTCACGTCCACTTCACGCCAACCTACGCGTCATGGCTCAACCAGGTCGAACGTTGGTTTGGTCTCATCAGCCAGCGCGCTATCAAGCGCGGGTCGTTCCGGAATGTGAAGGATCTCGTTGCTCGTATCGAGCGATATATTGCTCAGCACAACGCCAACCCTATACCTTTCGCCTGGACCGCAACCGCCGACTCAATCTTGAAAAAACTCGCCCGACTTTCGAAACTTCTTTGGGACAGCACACTAGGTCACGCCTGCAATACCTTCAGAAGCGGTCGTCAAGCGACGTTCGGCGGTGTGACGATGATGCGCGGCGGTTCCCGGCCAGGAGCGGATACGCAACTGTTGAGTATCCAGAGCGAGTCGGTTCATTATTCTCTACTCATAACCAAGGGGGGAGGCGATATGGAGTGGGGCGCAATCAGTGGTATGGCGGACATAATCGGGGCGATTGCGGTCGTGCTTTCTCTGCTATACCTGGCCTGGGAAGTTAGAGCTAACACCCGAGTTTTGAGAGCTAACTCGGCCAGAGACGCTCAAATTCAATGGGCCACGGTGAACGAAAGGATTTATGATTCGCCTAATCTCATGGTCATTTCACGCGCATTCGACCCGGACGCGAATGCCGACGATTTCACTGACGAAGAAAAGCAAATCGTATTCTTTTTTGCCCGTTCGATTATGCAACGGTGGGAATCTGAGCTGTTTCAGTATCAGGCCGGTTTGCTGGAGTCCGCCATGTGGGAAGGGCATATTCTGTGGGTAGCAGGATTCGTCCGTTTACCAGTCTATAAGGAATGGTGGGAGACCGAACGCAACCAGCCGTTCTATACACAAGCCTTCCGAGACTGCCTTGAAGAGGTCAGCGACGCGCCGCTAACGCCCGATCTGATGAGAGCGTTGGCGAGGCCGCAAATGGGTACACCTGACAAGCGCGTGTGAGGCCCCATCGCTTTCCGCCGATGTCCGGAAAGACTCCCGCCTCCCGCAGTGCCGCATGGTGTGGCTGCTTACGGTATACCGGACCCTGATCTCGTAAAGCCCGATCGCAGAGTGCGGTGTTTATGCAACGACACTTGTCAGCTTAGGTCGAATCCAGGATGCCAATCTGAAATAACGAGCCCAAGTTTTTGCATTTTCCGCCAAGATCAACCCCTCAGCATTGCTCGCAAAGATCGCCTCCCGACCGCTCTGTGTAATCGACCACAACGCCACGACTATCGAGTTCGGTCGTGCAACAACGGAGCAGCGCCTGTTTGAGCTTCGCGCGGCCGCGCTGCACACGCGATTTCATACCCGAAGTCGAAAGGCCCAGGCGGCTGGCGGCTTCGGCCTGAGTGAGTCCTTCGATGTCCGTTAACAGCAGGGCTTCTTTGTAGCGCGGCGGCAGTCCGTGGATCATCGGGATGAGGCATTGCGCCAACTCGGCGTTCGACGGTTCTTCCGGCGATTGCTTCAACTCGGCGGCAGCACCGATCAACATGCGCTGCTCGGTCGAGCGGCGACGGTAATGATCCGTGATCGCGTTCGTCGCAACGCGGAAAATCCACGCCATGGGTTTTCGCGCATTCTCCAATTCGGCGCGGTGCGATACGAGCCTGAGCAAAATGTCGCTCACGACGTCGTCCGCCCAGGCGGCGTCCACGCGGGCGTGCACGTAGGCGCGTAGCCTCGATTCAAACGCTGGCCAGGCGTCGTTGGCTAATACTGTCGTCAATAAGCTTCAGGCGTCAGGTGCAGCAGACCTTAGGCGGGACTTGCGCTTCTTGTGGGTCATCATCCGTGATCTGATACCACTCCCAGCGCAACCCCTGCGGCTCGTGCGACCAAACTTTGTCCTGTGTCGCGTGACAGCAGGTCGTTTGTCGTTCGATTTCCGTCGCCACGCCAGACTCGTCGAGCCGACGCGTGGCTGCTTCCAATTCCAGCGGATCGAAGACCTCGACGCCGAGATGATTGAGTCGCTCTTCGGCATCCGGATTTTCGAACAAAACGAGCTTGAGCGGCGGTTTTTCGATGGCGAAATTCGCATATCCCGGCCGCCGCTTGTGTGGTTCGGTTCCGAATAGCTTGGCGTAATAGGTCACGGCCTCGTCCACGTCGGCCACGTTCAGTGCTAGTTGTAGTCGCATGGTTTCACTCTTCCTGGTCGTAGCATGAATCTAAACCTTATGACGCAGCTCCCTGGAAATGGACGCAACTTTTTCTCCCTACACCATGACGTTCTCTTCGGTCATCAAGATACAGAGCTTCGAAGTCCCGCTCGTCGCGCTCGCGCGCGCCCGCTAGCCTTCCGACGTCTCGAAGATCGCCTCCATCGCTTCACGCGACTCGAAGGACACCTCGGCGAAACCGTCGAATTCCTGGTCGGGCGTCGTACACAGGTTGATCCGGTATTCGATCAGGCCGGGCCATTGCTTCACTTTGAGGGCGTGCTCGTTCAGCCACCATGACTTGAAGGCTTCGAAATCCATCCCTTCGGGCCGCTTGATGATTCCCGCGAGTTTGTACATCAGATTGTTCTCCTCTCAGCTTGGTGACGCGCCGTCGATTTGTCCGTGGAGCGGCCCCTGGTGCCAACAAATCATGCTCCACGCGCCCTTGCTCTTGTGCCAGGTCTGGGTGAACGCCATGAACCGTTGCCGAAAACCGCAGTCCTTGGGTTTACCTCTGAAGGTCGCATAGCCCGAGACGATACCGACCGATCCGCGCGCCTGAAATCTGATTTCACGTGGGACCCATGCGGACGATTCCCAATTCGGCACGTGGAAAGCGATGTGATCGACGAAATCCGCTTTGCTGAACCGCCATGGAGTGTCCTCTTCGAAGATCACCATGTCTTCATCCATGGGTCCGTAAACACCGTTCAGATTGCCGGTATTCAAAGCACCTCGCCAGGCTTCGAATGCCGATTCGAGTTCTTTTGCTGACATATCGATTCTCCTTCTTGCTCGTTCGTTCGTTCGTTTGTTGGGTTATAAGTAACTCAGGTTCTTCTGCTCCACGAGAACCGAGGCTTCCTCCAGCCCGAGTTCGCGACGCACGATGTTCGTGCCGCGCACCAGCGACACCATCTTGAAGAACGCGTGCTTGCGGCTGATCCCCTGGCGCCCGAAGCCGCAGTCGGTGCTAATGATCAAGCGTTCGGGCTCGATCACTTTCAACGCTCTACGGATACCGTCCGCCACTTCTTCCGGTGTCTCTACCTGCAGGGTGCGGTGCGAGATGACGCCGATCGCGATCTTCTTGTCCTTGCCGATAGCGGCCGCGACTTCCTCGAGTTCCAGATAGTCGGCGTATTTCATTTCGAACGTGACCACGTCGACCGCGAGTTGATCGAGGTAGGGCAATACGGGTTTGTACTTCGCCCCGTAGCCCAGGTTCTGCGCGAACGGGTTACCCCAACAGGTGTGGCACCACACCTCGGTTTTGTCCTGAAGGCCTTTGACTTCGAGATTGAAGGCTTCGGTATAGACTTCGGCCGATATCTCCCATTCGATGTCTTCGACGAAATGTAAGCAGGGCTCCTCGATCTGGATCACCGGGCAGCCGGCATCGGCGAGCGCGTGGTAGGCCTCGTTCTTCGCCTCCGACATGGCCATGATGGTCTCGGTGCGGTCTTTGTAATATTCATTGATGACCAGCATGTCGACGACCTGCGCCGAGCAGGCGCCGAATTTGACCGGCTTGGGTGACACGCGCTGTGCGATCTTCCAGACCAAATCGTATTCCAGCCGTCCGGGTCCCACGGGACCGGTGACCCTCGGCGGCAGGCGAGTGGCCATGATCTCATTGAAGATGTCACCGGGTTGTTGCTCGCGCGGGGAACCGCCGAACGGGAGCGACCTTAATGCGGGATCCTCGATACCGGACATGCGGTCGTAGATGTAACCGAACCACGCGCGCCCACCGAGATCCATGTCGAAGCGCATGTCGCCGTCGGTATAGATGTCGAGGCCGGCCGAGCACTGAGCCGCGATACAGCACGACACCGCATCGTGATATTGCTCGTGAAACTTGAAGTCGCCCAGAAAGACGTTCGACATCGATCGGCCCGAAAGGTTGTCCGTGAACCAATGCGGTCGTGGTAAAGAACCTGTAATCGTCGTCACAAGCGCTTGATCTTTCGTCGCGTTCAACATGGCCACATTTCCCTACTGCACGGGCATGGGATGCCGTGAGATTAGAATCTATCTCATCATTATTCGCGTGCGCGTTGCACCCTGAAAACGGTGTTGGCAAGGCGCGACGCGCAGGGCATAGTGGTTCTATGTTCAAGCGTTGCAACGCAGTCAGCGCCGTTTTCAGGGTTCAACCCGAAGGGCCGGCAGCTATTTTCGCGCATTTCGGCGTTGCTTGTCGCTCATTTAGCGTAAGCTAAACTACGCTCCTCGCGCCTTGAACTGCGCGAAAATAACCGCCGGCGCGCACGTGAATAATGATGAGATAGGTTCTAATATTACATGGTGAGCCCACCCAGAACGGGTCGAAACAAACATGGATCAACAATTTCGTAACAGCATCATGACCAACGTTCTGATCGGTGCGCCCGCCACGCCGGTGAAGAAAAAGCTGCGCAAACTGCTTTCAAAAATGCTGTCGGACATCGAACCGGTGCGCGAAGCTCATTTACCCCAGGTGACCGAGATCGGATCGACCCGGCCACCTTCGCTGGTGTTTTTCGTCGTTGTCGAACCGGCGTCAGAGATACCCGATGTGATGGCGACGATCGACAAGCGTTTAAAACGCATCTTGAGTCGCGGCGAATCGCTCGACGTTCGCCCGATCGGGACGGATTTCGAACTACTGTCGACGATCCGGGACGTCCAATGCGTCGTCGGTTGGCGCGACTAGCGAGGATCTTAGAAGCATTCATTCATAACGATTACAAGCCCAATGGAGGTGCGCGATGGCAATCTCAGAATACGGTGATCTAGACGGTATCGCCCTGGCCGAATTAGTTCGCAAGGGTGAGGTATCAGCCTTGGAGCTGGTTAACGAGGCTATCAGCCGCATTGAAGAGCTGAATCCGAAACTCAATGCCGTGGTTTACGAAATGTACGACCACGCCCGCGAACTGGCCGCGAAGCCGCCGCCTGGAACCTTCGGCGGCGTGCCATTCCTGCTCAAAGACATGACCTCGCACTATGCCGGCACGCCGACGACCCACGGCTGCAAGTTTCTCGCCGATATCGGACCGTCGGATTACGACACCGAGATCGTCAAGCGCTTCAAAAAGTCGGGCGTCATCACTGTCGCCAAAACGAGCACGCCGGAACTTGCACTCAGCGCTACGACGGAACCAACGTTCCGGGGCGCGTGCCGTAATCCCTGGGGACTCGACCATACGACCGGCGGCTCGAGCGGCGGCAGCGCCGCGTCGGTCGCGGCCCGCATCGTACCGATCGGGCACGGCGGCGATGGCGGCGGTTCGCTCCGCATGCCCGGATCGTGCTGCGGTATCGTCGGGATGAAACCGTCGCGCATGCGTACGCCACACGGACCCGACATCAGCTCGATCTGGGAGTCCTGCTGCGGCGAGTTCGTCATGACGCGCTCGGTACGCGATTCCGCTTACATGCTGGACGAAGTCGCGGGCCAGGACGTGGGCGCCTACTATTCCGCGCCCCCACAGGAACGGCCGTTTCGAGAGGAGGTGGAATCCGATCCCAAGCCGCTCAAGATCGCCTACTCCGTCGGCGGTCCCGACAACTACGACACGCACCCGGACTGCGTTGCAGCCGTTGAAAATGCCGCCAAACTCTTATCGGACCTGGGCCATAACGTCGAAGACGCCTGCCCGAAGTTGTCGGACGATTTAACCGAAGCCCTGGGCGAAGCCTTCCTCGGTGCGCTCGCGATCGAAACTGCCCGCGACGTCGACGAATTGGCGGAGCTTGTCGGCCGTGAACCGGCCGCGAACGATTTCGAACCGGCCAACTGGTCGTATGTCGAATACGGCCGCAGCTTTTCCGGTCGAGACGCGGTGCGATTCAGACGCGTGTTGCACACGGTCGCCCGCACGATCGGACCGTTCTTCGCCGATTACGACATTTATCTCTCACCGACACTCGGCAAACCGCCCGTACCCATCGGCGAGATCGATCCGCAGATGTCCGACTGGAATGAGTACTTCGGCGTCATGTTCGATTTCATGCCGTTCACGTCCCTGTTCAACATCACGGGCTCGGCCGGTGTGTCGCTGCCACTGTGGTGGAACGCCGACGACTTGCCCATCGGCTGTCAGATCGTGACCCGAATGGGTCGCGACGGGTTGTTGTTGCAATTGGCCGCGCAACTCGAGCGCGCACAGCCGTGGGCTGACCGGCGGCCCGGAGTCTGCGGGTAGCGACTCACGCCTTAGTCAGTCGAAGGCGGGCCCCGAGCGCACGCTCGGGGTCGATGTCGACGACGTCCGCATCGAGGTCGGGCGCGCGCAGATAGAGCCGGTAGGGTCCCGGGCCCCAGCGTTCGAACTCGTCGATCATCTCGGGATCCAAAGGTTCGGTAAGCGTGAGGTTAAAACCGTCGATCGTATAGCCATGCGCCGCGTCAACCAGCGGTTGCAAACCGAGGCCCGTTTCGTAAAGCGTGGCGGCGGCATCGATATCCTCGATGAGCAATTCGATCCCGCCGATCCCGGTTACGCCGTTCGGGTGTCGACCGATCGGATCCCAGCTCAGGCGATCGGCATTGGGCGTTTCCCATTCGATCAAAAACGGCCACGGTTTGCGCCACGGCGATAAACCCGGAACGACCAGCCGCCATGCCAATATGCGTCCGTCCGGGCGCTCGCGATCCATGGCGAACGGTCCCTCGTGGACAAGCCCGATGTCCGCCAGGCCTTGAGCTTCATCTTCGAGCTTGGAACTCGCGAGCACGAACCCGACGAGGCCCTCGGCCTTGTCCAGAAATGTTGCGAGCTCGGCCCCGAATGACCCGCGGGCTCGGGCTTGCACAGGGTCTTCGACCGCCAACAACTCCAGGTAATCGAGCCCGAAACGCACGATCGCGTTACGCGTGCCGAGCGACGGGTGACGACCGCCCGCCATCACTTCAAATCCAAGCGCGGCGTAGGCCTCCATCGCGCTCTCGATTTCGGCAACAGCGATTACCGCGTGGTCGAAGCGGCTGATCACTGCGCGACCTTCGGCAGCACTTCGCGGGTCACCCGATCGAACTGGTCCGCCTCGTCGTGACCGATCAAACGCAGCGTAATGGTCGTGACGCCCGCGTCGATAAATCGACTGAGCTCGCCTATACAGCGTTCCGGATCGCCGACGGCCACCCAGCGTTCGAGAAAATCGCGGTCGTAATCGACGCCGTAGTATTCGCGCAGGTAAGCGGCGGTCGTGTCCAAGCCGCGTTCACGGTCTTCCGTGACGCGGATGTTGTAATACAGGCAGACTTCGAAATTCGCGGGCAGCTCGCGCGATCCTTCGGCGGCGTAACGCTCGATCGCTTCGAGGTTCTCGCCGAGGCTCTCGACGGTATTGGCCGTCGTCATCCAGCCGTCGCCGAAGCGCGCGACGCGGCGCAGCGCCGATTCCCGTAGCTTCGGGAACGCCGCGTTCGGATTGGCCGTCACCCAGATCGGCAGGGGTTGTTGCACCGGTCGCGGCAACACCGTGACGTCCTCGAAGCGGTTATAGCGGCCCTCGTAATAGGCGTGCTCTTCTACGGAAATGAGCCGCATGATCTCCATCGCCTCTTCCATGCGGCCGCTGCGCGAGGCCGGATCGATCCCGAACGCCGCGAATTCTTCGGCGAATTTCCCACCGCCCGCCTCGCGCTGACCCTGGCAGGCGACGAAGATCGAGCGTCCGTTAGACATGAAATCGAAGCTCGCCCATTGATAGGCCAGCAGCAAGGCGTCTCTCAGCGGCGTACTCGCCATGCAACCGACCCCGAGCTTGACGCGTTCGGTGACGGCCGCGAGTCCACCCAGAACCACCATCGCATCGAGGCGCGGCTTGGCGAAAATCGAATCCCCGATCCAAACCGAATCCCAGACCGGTGCGCCGTCCGCGGCGCGCGCGAGATCGAGCATCGCGGGCACGTCCGACATTCCGAGCACGATGCTGCGGTTCGAAAGTGTCAGGCCAAATTTCGTCCTGCCCATTGCGTTGAACTCCGTTAACTAGAACGCGTGGCCGGATGATATCGGATCGGAGAGATCCGTATACTGTCGCCAATAATTCAAAACGAAGGAGCGCCACCGATGACCACGCTGTTATATATCGAAGTCTCACCGCGAAAAGAACGGTCTTATTCGATCAAGGTCGCGAACGCATTTCTCAAAGCCTACCAGGCCGCGAATCCCGACCACCACATCGACTGGCTCGATCTGTGGAAAGAACCCCTGCCACCCTTTGATGGCGACATGCTCAACGCGAAATACGCCGTCTTACACGGGCAAGAACCGTCGGCGGCCGAAAGCGCGGCGTGGAGTGAGGTCGAAACGATCTTCAAACGCTTCAACGATGCGGATAAGTACGTGATCAGCGTGCCGATGTGGAATTTCGGTATCCCATACGTCCTCAAGCACTACATCGACGTCATTTCACAACCCGGTCTCGCGTTCAGCTTTGATCCGGATGCCGGTTACGCCGGCTTGGTGAGCGGCCCGGTCACGATGCTGTACTCGAGCGGCGGTGCTTATCACGATGGCAGCGGCTTCGAGGCGATGGACCATCAAAAACCCTATCTGGAAGCCTGGCTGGGCTTCATCGGCCTCACCGACGTGACGCGCGTAGTCGTCGCACCGACGCTGGGCGCGCCCGAGGATGCTGAGGGTGCCGCCAATACCGCAATCGAGGAGGCTTTGCGAGTCGCCGCGCAGTTCTAGCCGCGGGCAATCGCTTTCGTGAGAGTGCGTGAAAGCGGTATGCCCGAGCAGGCATACTGGGAATCATTGATCGATTGTTGTGCGCTGCTCGACGAGATGGCGATCGACCGCGGCTCGAGCGTGTTCGAATTCGGGGTCGGCTACGGATCGTTTGTGCAGTGCTTCAACGGCAAGGGGGCGCGGGTCGCCGGAATCGATATCGATCCGAGCATGGTTGACGCAACGCGAGTGCGTCTGGCTCAACTCAATATCGAGTCACAGATCCGGTGTGGCGATTTCTTTGATAACGGGCTGCGTGAATCCCTCGGTCCATTCGATGTTTGTCTGCTGATGAATATCTTGCACCACGCGAAACCGGGTGAGCTCATTTCGATGGCTCGTAGGATGCTGTTGCCCGGCGGCCGCATCGGTATGTGCCATTGGCGCGATGATATCGAGACGCCGCGCGGACCGCCGCAAGCAATGCGGATCGGTCTGTCGCAGGCCCGGGCGCTGTTCGAATCATCGGGTACCTGCGTCGTGAACGCAGCAAATTCGGTGCAGTCGCCCTACCATTATTTTGTGGTTGCGACTGATCCACCGTGAGGTGGAGATGGGTCCCTCGAAGGGTTGATCTCCACACTCTGGTATCCTAATCGACTGATGATTAACGACTTCTGCTTTATATCGCCACACTTTACTGCTGCGGCGAGACCATTTTGACCGCACCGGCTGACAACTCACTAGTGACGGAAAAACTCAACATGGACGACCACGAATTATCGTGGTTGCTCCGAGACGCGATCGGATTGTCACATCTTGGGTGCCGATGTGGCGCTTTACTCTTGCTGCTGTGTGGAATCGATGCATTCGCCCAAAGGACATACCCCAGCCTCACACAGCGCCGAAGGTTCGAAAGATTCTTACGCGAGAAGCTGCCGCCCCATACCCGGATCGACAACTTCAACATCCGCATACCGAAGACCGACCAGACGTTGAGGATAGAGGAGATTTTCTATAAATATTTGGGCAATCCCATGGTCCACGAAGGGGCCAGCTTAGAGATTGGAAAACCGCGCAATTTCGCCGTTTATCTGGACTGGAATGACGGGGCCGTCACCGTCAATGTCGGCAATGACGCTGATCAGGTGGTTTTGAGTGGTCGATGGATTGTCGAAGTCTTGGCGAACGTAATAATCGATGCGATTACTGATGACCTGAACATGGACTCGAAGGAGGACGCGCTAATGCGCGCCGTTCAACCAAAAGGCTAGGCGATGATTCCCTGCCGTATCAACTCGGAGCCCTAGCGTGAAAGCAATTAAGGTAATAGCGATCTTGTTCCTCGTTTATGCAAGCGTCGTCGCGGCCTTCGAGTCCTGGCTCGGGTATTCGCAACCCACGTGGCAAACTACGATCGTTATCACCACCGCAGACGAGGATGGAACCTCGCACGACAGAGTTCTGTCTCGCCTCGAAAGTAATGGCCAACTCTACGCGGCGGCAAACCACTGGCCCCGAGCCTGGTATCACCGCGCGTTGGAGAATCCGCATGTGCGAATCACCATGGATGGCGAGGCAGCGCCCTATCTGGCCGTCCCAGTCACCGGCGAAGAACATGACCGCGTTGATCGCGATAACAGCCTTGGCTTGAGGTTTCGAATTTTGACCGGGTTTCCGCCCCGATATTTTGTTCGGCTGGATCCGCGCTAGGCCTTTGCATTGAATGGACCGTTCATCGGTAAGAAGAGTGCTGTGGCCGGTCGTCCGAGATGTTCTCCTTACGGTGATCGCTATCCTATTGGTCTCATGGATCGGTAACGCACTCTTTCCGAGTTGGGTCGAACGCACGGCCGATCGCCCGCACGGCGTTGTTCACACCTACCAATCCTTGAAGCTCGGGCTGATCGTAATAGCCGCAAGTGCGGCGTTCACGGTAATAGGCGTCCTTCGGCAGCGCCGCCACTGGTTACACTTGATTCTCGTGTGTTTGGTTCTTTCATTTGGAATCTTTGTTTGGATGATTATCGGTCCCGTGCAAACGCGCGGTCATGGTGGGACCGGAGATCTGCGCTTCTGGTTGATTCCGTTTTTTGTCGTGACGATGGCGATCGGCTTATTGATATCTACGTTGATCCGCAGATTTTGGCGCCGCCCAGACGCCGATTAATCTGAAATTCGCGTTTATATTCCCCTGAAATCAGGTGTGCAGATCGAGGATCGACAGCGGGACTTTACGGCCCGCGCGACGCCGCCGGTATTCGTTGATGAGATCGGCGTAATCGGCCGCCCCATAACGGCCGAACACCTCCGCGGCAACGTTCGGGAATTTCCGGTAGGGCGACAAGCCGAGCTCGGTCAGCATGACGTCGATGTATTGTTGAAAGCGCGTGCTAACGGCGCATGATCGGGAGGGCTCGTAGTGGACGTTGCGCCGCTTCCAATCCGTTACGTAGCGAATACAGCGCTCCATCTCCGCGCTCGACGGCAGCTCGATGTCGCCGTCCAGATGGGCGCACAGCCACAATGCGCCGATCTCGGCGGCAGGGATATGCATGAAACCGTGGTTGTAACCCGCGAACGCGAGGTTCGGTATCGCCGGGTGCAACAGGTGCCGGAAAAGCTGCACGCCGTCGTCATTGGCTTCGAGCATGTTGCGAAGCTCCTGTGGGAAAAACGGAAAGATCGGGGTGTCGGAACCGACTGCCAGGACTACGATCTCGGCCGCTAACGTGGTGCCGTCTGCCAGCACGACACCGTCGGGGGTGAACCGCGACAGGCCGGCATGATGCGGTTCGATCGTGCCCCGAGCGATTAGCTCGAAGTATCGCAGCGGCGCCATCGCCGTCGCCGAGCGCAGATCCGCTGCGTATCCATGCGCTGGGGTGACCGCATCCAGACGCTGCAAAGCCGGCGATCCGAGATTGCGTCCGTGGGCGCGCATATGCCTCTTAACGATCCATCCGATCAGGCGCCAGAATCCCTGCACGACCGCGGGTAGACGGCGGTGCAGAATACGCTCGGCGCCGATGCCGTGGGTCCAGCTCGGCATGAAGAACGTGCTCATGCGTGCGAAGAACGGATAGGTGAAATGCACGCCAAGTATGCGGAAGGGGATCAACCAGCGGGGCGTACGGAACACGTGATCGACCCGCGCCGCGCGCGGGGCGGCGAATGACGCGATGTCGACCGCGCTTTTGCCGAAGCCGACCACCACGACCCGCCGCCCGTCAAACAGATCCAACGCATCGATGTCGCGTTCGGTGACAACGGTCCCTGAAAAGACGTCCTCGCCGTCGAATTGCGGCCGGCGCTTGCCTTCGCTGTATTGCCCGATTCCCACCACGACGTAATCGAACTCGGCGCGCGTTTCTCCGCCCGGCGTGCGGGTGGTGACGGTCCATCCACCGTCGCGGGGTGCCACAGCGGTGACTTCGTGCAAGAGGCGCACGTCGATTCGGAAGTGTTCGACCGCATGATCCAGATAGGCGAGGATCTGGCGCGCGGTCGGGTGCTGTTCCGGCGGCGTCGGCCAGGGCAGGTCGATGAAATGATACTGTTCGCGGCTGTTCTGCAAGCGCACGTCAGGATAGGACGTCGCCCAGATACCGCCGATCCGGTCGGCTTTCTCGAATACGGTGCACGCGTGCCCGAAGCGCTCGAACACGTTGGCAAACGCGAGCCCTGATATGCCGCCACCGACTATCGCTACGCGCACGGAAAGATTCCGATCATGGTTGCGGCCATCTTACACGCCCGCTCGTACCGACTTTGTCCACTATTTGAGTCCGGCGTTCGCGTTTGACGACGCCCTTCGGAGATCGGCACTTACGCTTTGATTCCGGCGATAATGCGGTTCTATCAACGGTCTGGAGTCACAGGAGCCCGATGCATTGAACGGTTCCTACATCGACGTAGCGTCGCGCGAGGGTGGTCGCTTCCGTGCGTACCTCACCGTACCGCAACGAGGCAGCGGACCCGGTTTGGTACTGCTTCAGGAAATATTCGGGATCAACGCGTTCATGCGCGCAACCGCGGACCGCTTCGCCGAAGAAGGTTACGTATGCTTGGTCCCGGATCTGTTCTGGCGTATCGAACCGGGCACCGATCTCGGCTACGACGCGGGCGATGTCGACACAGCGATGAAACTTAAGCGCCGGTTCGAGATCGACCCGGCGATGGTGGATATCGCCGACGCCGTGCAGGCGTTGCGCAGCCTCGATGTCCAGGCTGGAAAGACCGGTTGCCTGGGCTACTGCATGGGCGGTCTGCTCGCGTATTTGAGTGCCGCACGGCTCGACATCGATTGCGCCGTCAGCTACTACGGCGTCAGCCTGGAGAACCATCTGAACGACATGCCCGCGATCGGCGTGCCGTGCGTGCTCCATCTGGCCGAATCGGATGCGAAGGTTCCGCCCCACGCGCGAGAAGCGATTGAAACGTCAGCCACAGCGCACGCCCACGTGACGACCTTCTCCTACCCCGGCTGCGGCCATGCCTTCGCGAACCCGGCCCGGGAGAGCTTCGACAAACCGGCATCAATGATGGCGTATTCGCGAACCCTTACCGTACTGCGCCGCGAAATGGGCCCGATATACGATCTGTCCTACCTATGGGACCGGCATACGGAGTACGAATTCGCCGCGCGGGACGTCGGCCGCACGATGGCGACCATGGTCGACGAGCCCTACGTCAACCACATCCCGACCATGACCGGCGGTATCGGTCATGACGATCTCAAACGGTTTTATACCGATCATTTCGTCAATTCGAATCCTCCGGACACGTGCCTCATTCCGGTATCGCGCACCGTTGGCGCCGACCGCGTGGTCGATGAAATGATTTTCTGTTTCACCCATACCTGCGAGATCCCGTGGATGCTGCCGGGTATAGACGCCACCGGAAAATACGTCGAGATCCCCCTCGTCGCCATCGTCAACTTCCGCGGCGACAAGCTCTATCACGAACACATTTACTGGGACCAGGCTTCGGTACTGGTGCAAATCGGTAAACTCGATCGCGGCGGACTCCCCGTGGCTGGCGGCGAAACCGCGAAAAAACTGATCGACGAAGGTCTACCGTCGAACGAGTTGATGGGCACAGCCTGGCAGACGGACGCGAACGACCTGAGCTGACGCCGTCGGGTTGACGCAAGGTTTTTCAAACACGACGGTCTCGCTCCTTTTGCACGATCAGCTTCTTCACCTCGTTCATTCCGTTATGGATGGTGAGATTCCCGAGTTCGATCTTCGAAATGCAGTTCACAGCGAACAAATATACCGCGCAGCGGATCGATTGCTAGCCCGGATATTTCATAAAAAAAGAGGGCAAGCCCTTTCTAATCCGTTATAATTCAGTTAGTTAGGCTGAAAACGGAAAGGACTCGCCCGTGACAGAATGTACCCAGACTGCGCTGCAATTTCCACGCTTTTCTCGCCGCAAGATCGACGTCTCATTCAACGGCGGTGACATCACTTCCAACGGTGGGGTGCAGTTGCTGCGCTTGGCCGATGAACGGACCGGGTTGATCAAGGCCGCGGCACGGGCCATTGGGGATTCTCGCCGGACAAAGAGCTGCACCCACGATCTGGAGTCGCTGGTCCGACAGCGGGTCTATGGCATTTCCCTGGGCTATGAGGACCTCAACGACCACGAGGCATTGCGCGCGGACTTGGCTCTGCAGACGGCGCTTTCCCGGGATGAGTCGCTGGCGAGCCCGTCGACGTTGTGCCGACTGGAGAACCGCGCGAACCGCAACACCGCGGTGGCCCTGCACAAGGTACTCATTGATAACTTTATCGCCTCTTACAAACAAGCGCCCCGACGACTGATACTCGATGTGGATGCCACCGACGATCGGGTGCATGGTGATCAAGAGGGCCGCTTCTTCCACGGCTACTACGACCACTACTGCTTTCTGCCCTTGTACGTGTTCTGTGGCGATCAACTGTGGGTCAGTTATCTGCGTTCGAGCAAGATCGACGGCGCAAAACACAGTTGGGCGATCTTGGCGCTGTTGATCAAACGGTTGCGCCAGGCGTGGCCGAAGGTCGAGATCCTGGTGCGCGCCGATTCCGGCTTTTGCCGCTGGCGGATGCTGCGCTGGTTCGCTCGCCACGGCGTGGATTACGTCATTGGTATCGCGAAAAACCCGCGTTTGCACGATCAATCGTTAGCCTTGCGCACGTTGGCTCAGTGGCGGTATTGGATGATGGGTGAGAAGCAGCGCCTGTTCAGCGAGGTCCGTTACGCCGCACAGACTTGGGATACCCCGCGACGGGTGATCGTCAAGGCCGAGCACAGCGCCCGCGGCAGCAATCCCCGCTTCGTGGTGACCAACCTCACCGGCAATGCCCAACGCATCTACGACCGCATCTACTGCGCCCGCGGCGAGATGGAGAACCGGATCAAGGAGCAGCAGTTGGGCCTGTTTGCCGATCGCACCAGTTGCCACACCTGGTGGGCCAATCAGTTCCGGCTGTTGCTCTCAAGCTTGGCTTACACGCTGTTGGAGACGATCCGCCGGGTGGCACTACACGGAACGGCACTGGCTCGCGCGCAATGCGGCACGCTGCGCCTGAAACTATTACGCATCGGCGCCATCGTCTTGCGCAATACCAGGCGCATCCGACTGTTGCTCTCCAGTGCTTACCCCAATCGAGAACTGTTCTGCCTGGTGGCCGCTCGCCTCAAACCGGGATAGTCGTCCCAACGCCAGTCGCCTCGTGTTCGATTCCTTGTGAGTCGGGGTGTCGCTCGCCTCCGAAACGACTCGTGCATCGCAATCGGCGATAAATCCACCGGTGGCGCGCCGAAACGTCGCGCTCAAGCGCCGCTTCGTGCCACCACCAACGAATTCCGACCCATGATCGACCAACTCCACGCCCAATCTCACTGCTCATGCAATATCCGGGCTAGACGAATGCGCAAGCGCTGCGCCGCTGGATCAACTCGAGCAACAGCTCTTTCACGAGCGTGTTGAAGAGCCGATTATGGTTCATCTTGCGCTCAAGCTTGCGCGATCCAAAGCGATCGTGCGCGCCCTCGAGCAGCCCCTGCACGTATCCTTCGTGATGGCGGTGTACAAGGAACACACTCGACTGCTTCGTCCCGATCAACATCCTCACGGCGAGGATTGCCTGGTAAAGAAAATCGAGCAATTGCGATGGTTGTTTGACGCATCCGCTTACGCCACCTGGAGTGTCTTTATCGTCGACGATGGATGCCCCGAGGGCAGCGGGCTGTTGGCGAAGGAAATCCTCGCGGCGCGGTGTCCCGATGCACCGGTACGGGTTTTGTTCCTCCAGGACGCCCTCGACAGTGGGCTTGCCATAACACGACCGATGAAATCGACCGCCGACAGCCAGAAAGGGGGCTCCATCGTATTCGGTATGTGGACCGCGGCCGAGCGGCGCGATGAGCGCCACATCGTCGTATTTACTGACGCGGATCTCTCCGTGAACGTGGCCCAAACGGGGCTTTTGATCGATGGCATCCTGGGCGAAAAGAAGGACGCGGCCATCGGTTCACGCCGTGAAACGACATCGGTAGTCGTCAAGTCGGGTCATCGGAATATCCGCGGCAAGCTGTTTATTTATTTATGGAAGGGGCTGATCGAGCCACTGAATTACATCACCGACACGCAGTGCGGGTTCAAGGCGTTTACAGCGGAGACGGTGCATGACGTATTAACCGATCTAATCGAGAAACGCTTCGCTTTTGACATCGAACTATTGCTCAAGACGGAACTCAGGCGAGGGAAATCGATCGCCAAAATACCCATCGCCTGGATCGATAGCGAGGCGGCCTCCACGGCGACCGGCTTGCAGCCCTATTTATCGATGCTGCAAGCCGTGGCGGGCATGTACCGGCGGTACCTGCCCGCCGATCGGGAAGCCGACCGCTTGGCTGCTATGATCGCATCGATGACCGAATCGGAATGGGAATACCTGTCCAACCATGTGCCCTCAGCCATCGCCGATGGAGATCCGTTGGAATTCGATCGGACTCGCGACGTTACCGTGGATGGACTGATCGACACTATCGAGCATTAGCCCGGATATTTCATAAAAAAAGAGGGCAAGCCCTTTCTAATCCGTTATAATTCAGTTAGTTAGGCTGAAAACGGAAAGGACCCGCCCGTGACAGAATGTACCCAGACTGCGCTGCAATTTCCAGGCTTTTCTCGCCGCAAGATCGACGTCTCATTCAACGGCGGTGACATCACTTCCAACGGTGGGGTGCAGTTGCTGCGCTTGGCCGATGAACGGACCGGGTTGATCAAGGCCGCGGCACGGGCCATTGGGGATTCTCGCCGGACAAAGAGCTGCACCCACGATCTGGAGTCGCTGGTCCGACAGCGGGTCTATGGCATTTCCCTGGGCTATGAGGACCTCAACGACCACGAGGCATTGCGCGCGGACTTGGCTCTGCAGACGGCGCTTTCCCGGGATGAGTCGCTGGCGAGCCCGTCGACGTTGTGCCGACTGGAGAACCGCGCGAACCGCAACACCGCGGTGGCCCTGCACAAGGTACTCATTGATAACTTTATCGCCTCTTACAAACAAGCGCCCCGACGACTGATACTCGATGTGGATGCCACCGACGATCGGGTGCATGGTGATCAAGAGGGCCGCTTCTTCCACGGCTACTACGACCACTACTGCTTTCTGCCCTTGTACGTGTTCTGTGGCGATCAACTGTGGGTCAGTTATCTGCGTTCGAGCAAGATCGACGGCGCAAAACACAGTTGGGCGATCTTGGCGCTGTTGATCAAACGGTTGCGTCAGGCGTGGCCGAAGGTCGAGATCCTGGTGCGCGCCGATTCCGGCTTTTGCCGCTGGCGGATGCTGCGCTGGTTCGATCGTCACGGCGTGGATTACGTCATTGGTATCGCGAAAAACCCGCGTTTGCACGATCAATCGTTAGCGTTGCGCACGTTGGCTCAGTGGCGGTATTGGATGATGGGTGAGAAGCAGCGCCTGTTCAGCGAGGTCCGTTACGCCGCACAGACTTGGGATACCCCGCGACGGGTGATCGTCAAGGCCGAGCACAGCGCCCGCGGCAGCAATCCCCGCTTCGTGGTGACCAACCTCACCGGCAATGCCCAACGCATCTACGACCGCATCTACTGCGCCCGCGGCGAGATGGAGAACCGGATCAAGGAGCAGCAGTTGGGCCTGTTTGCCGATCGCACCAGTTGCCACACCTGGTGGGCCAATCAGTTCCGGCTGTTGCTCTCAAGCTTGGCTTACACGCTGTTGGAGACGATCCGCCGGGTGGCACTACACGGAACAGCACTGGCTCGCGCGCAATGCGGCACGCTGCGCCTGAAACTATTACGCATCGGCGCCATCGTCTTGCGCAATACCAGGCGCATCCGACTGTTGCTCTCCAGTGCTTACCCCAATCGAGAACTGTTCTGCCTGGTGGCCGCTCGCCTCAAACCGGGATAGTCGTCCCAACGCCAGTCGCCTCGTGTTCGATTCCTTGTGAGTCGGGGTGTCGCTCGCCTCCGAAACGACTCGTGCATCGCAATCGGCGATAAATCCACCGGTGGCGCGCCGAAACGTCGCGCTCAAGCGCCGCTTCGTGCCACCACCAACGAATTCCGACCCATGATCGACCAACTCCACGCCCAATCTCACTGCTCATGCAATATCCGGGTTAGCTGCATGTACGTGCTTCCAAGGGACACTAACCCCGTCGTTTAGGATGCCGGTATGCGACGACCGCCCACAGACCTCGAGATCCTCAGAGAAATACACCACCGTTATCTGGACGAATTCGCCGCATACGACGAAGAGAATCCCTCCCGGGAAACCAAATACTTCGTTCCCATCGACATCGCGGCGATCGCCGAGAAATTCGCGGCCGATCCCGACTCTATTCTCGGTCGACTCTATTACGATATGGACCGGCGACATGGATACAAGACCGATAACGGGGAAGTCTTGCATCTGTTCACGTCGCAGATCGGCGCGGACAAACACGCGGTCAATTTCCCGCTGCTTGAAGCCGTCTTGGCGAACCTGCAACAAAGCCGCGATCGGTTTATCTATCCGCTCATGATCTCGATCGTGGCGCTCGTCCTTTCGGTTCTCGGCTACTTCCGGAGCGGCATCTAATCGCTTGCACGTCGAACGTCGAGGTTGTTCGTGGCTATATCCCGGGTTCGATCGGGCGGGTGGCTGAATTGCATGGGACTTACTACCAACAACATTGGAATTTCGGGCTCTTTTTCGAAGCGAAAGTCGCCCGCGAGCTTGCCCAATTCCTCCAGCGATACGATGCTGAACGAGACGGGTTCTGGACGGCGGAGAAACAAGCGTGCATCGAAGGTTCCATTACGATCGATGCCCTGCACGCCGACACGCAGGGCGCGCATTTACGCTGGTTCATCATGTCTGACGCCCTGCGCGGCGGCGGGATCGGCAATCAACTCATCGATGCGGCGGTCGACCACTGCCGGACCAACGGCTTCGGCCGGGTTTACCTATGGACCTTCGAAGGCCTGGA
This sequence comes from Gammaproteobacteria bacterium, assembly GCA_965217605.1. GTDB lineage: Bacteria > Pseudomonadota > Gammaproteobacteria > JAYYZW01. The sequence goes on along the minus strand of CBDCJB010000017.1, from coordinate 298,002 downwards.
CGCTGCGAGACACCTGTACGAGAAGGCCGGGTTCGAGCTCGTCGAGCAGCGCCGCGGCACGCAATGGGGCGCCGAGCTCAATGAGCAGCGGTTCGAAATGCTGATTAAACGATGACGTCGACGCGCTCGTAGCCAAGAACGAACGTACCGAATCGTTTCGGTAAGGGATCGTCGTTTGCCCGGCGCAGATCCGGCAATCGCTGCAAGATCTCTTCCAGCATGACCCGAATCTCGAGACGCGCGAGATGCGCGCCGAGACAATGGTGCCTGCCATAACCGCCAAAACTCAAATGCCGGTTGGGATCGCGTTCGATAAAAAATTTATCCGGGTCATCGAACCTCGCTTCATCCCGGTTGCCCGATTCGAACAAGGTAATGACTTTGTCGCCTGCGCGGATCATCTGACCTGCGAGTTCGACATCTTGCAATGCGGTTCGAGCAAGCGTCTTTACCGGAGTGACCCACCGCAGCATCTCCTCAACGGCCGTGGGGATCTTCGCCGCTTCCATGCGTAGCGTCTCGAATCGCTCGCGTTCCTCCAGCAATGCGACGATACCGCCGGTAACGACGTGCCGAGTTGTTTCATCACCGCCGACCAGCAAGAGCAAGGCTTCGTGCATACGGTCCTTGTTGCCGAGAGGACGTCCCAAAACCTTGGCCCGCACGATAGCCGAGAGAAGATCGTCGCCGGGATCCGCCTCGCGGCATTCGAACCAGGTGTTGATGTAGTCGCTGAACTCCTCGGCGGCGGCGTGGACTTGCGTTTCGAAACCGTCCGGCATGTTGATGAGGCCGGTCGCGATCAGATCTGACCAATGGAGCAAGCGTTCATAATCCTTATCCGGCAAGTCCATCATCTTGCCGATGACCATCATCGGCAGCGGCATCGCGAGGTCTCTTACCAGATCACATGCGCCCATCGACCGGGCGCGTTCGATCAAATCGATGGCAACCTGCCGCACGTAGGATTCGTAATGCTTGACCGCTGTCGGCGTGAACCGTTTACGATTGATGGCGCGCCGCGCGAGATGATCGGGTTCGTCTTGATTGATCATCGACGGTACGGGTGGCGCGTCGGGCCGCGAACCACCGCGCGCCGAGAACCGATCGTGCTGCGTCGACACCGCGCGGATGTCTTCGTAGCGGGTGATTCCCCACGCGCCCGTTCCGTCCCAAGTCTTCGCGCGCTCATCCCAATAAACCGGTGCGTGCCGCCGCATCCATGCATAGTTTGCGTGCGGATCGGCATGAAACGCGGGATCCATGATGCGGATATCGTCGCGTACGGGATGCGTGGGCGATTGCGGCATATCGGTTCGAATGGCGGTGTGGGGCCGCGCATAGTTTGGCTCAAATCAGAACGCTTAGCATACAGGTGGCAGATCAAAGTATTACGTCTAACTAACCGTCCGTGTGCTACGTTTAATCTGTAATACAGCGTCGGTAAACAGGCCGCATGCGACTCGCTAACGCAAACCTGCAGGGGACGGTTCTATGGACGCTGGCAGCGTTTGCCGGTTGCACGTTCGCGCCGATGAGAGAAGGTGACTGGCCCGCCGATCTACCACCGTTGGCGCACTATGAAACCGTTTACAGAAACGACAGCGAGAATCGGGCCATACAGCCCAAAGGAGAATATCTGACCTGGGTGATCCGCTTCTATCAGGGCTGGGAGGGCTATCCGCGCGGCTGGCGCGACATCAGTCGCGAGGCCAGCGCGGCCGTTACCGCAGACGAGCGCGCGACCGTCGAGAAGAAGTTCATGCGTCTCGGCAAATTTATTTCTAGCGAATGGGCTAAAGATTCTGAATCACGCGTCATCTTCACCCGCACGATCGCAGCCTGGGGCGATGCGTTATACGAAGCCGCGGGAACGCGGCGAAGTCAATGCGCTGCTCGATCGCGTGGGGGCGGATGTCGAAGCATTGCTATCACGCAAGCTCAACGAAGCCTCGATTACGGTCCATCGTTATTACGAACTCAGTGCCGACGATATGCCGTTCATGCCGTAAGTACCGTTGACCGAAACCGGTATACTGCCGGGCGTGACGAGTCGACCTCACGAACAACGGATCTTGATCGTCAACGACGACGGTATTCATGCGCCCGGTCTGGCGTTACTCGAAGCGATCGCGCGCGAAATCACCGATGACGTTTGGGTCGTTGCACCCGATCACGAGAGAAGCGGCGCCAGTCATTCGATATCGATCACCTTCCCTATCCGCATGCGGCAGTTGGACGAGAAACGTTATCAGATCACGGGCACGCCCACCGACTGCGTGCTGATGGCCCTCTCTGAATTCATGACCGATGGGCCACCGAGCGTGATCCTCTCCGGTATCAATAACGGTTCCAACCTGGCCGAGGATCTCAGTTATTCCGGTACGGTCGCGGCCGCCATGGAAGGCGCCGTTCGCAATATCCGGGCGATCGCGCTCAGCCAGATCCGTGAACCCGGCCGTCAGGCCGTCTTTGCTCCGGCCGAGATGTATGCGCCGGATCTGGTGAAGCGCCTGATTGCACTCGACGATTGGCCCGCGGGCTCATTCATCAACGTCAATTTCCCGAACGTTCTGCCGGATGAGATCACGGGCTTGAAAATGACGACGCAAGGCCAACGTCCGCCCGGTTCCCTGTCCATCGACCCACGCATCGATGCCCGCGCGCAGCCCTACTACTGGGTCAAGATCGCCTATACGTCGGGCAAAGAGCGGCCGCAGACCGATCTGCAGGCGATCGCCGAGAAGGCGGTGTCGATCACGCCGGTCAAGATGGATTTTACCGATCACGATTGGTGTCAGCGCTTGACGCAGACGCTTGCCTAGTGCCCTGTCCCGCAGATTGATGAAAGGCGTCTTTTTCGACCTCGGCGGAACGCTGTACAGCTATCGCAACGTTCCGCGGGCAACGGTCCCCTTACTGATGGAAGCCGTCGAACGGCTCGGCCTCATAACGCAATTCGACGATGTCAAGCAAGCCTATAACCAAGCGACGTCGGATGCGACGGCGGACTACGCAGATCAGCCCTATTACCTGCATCGAGATTTCTTCCATGACATTTTCCTTCGATTCGTCAAGAACGTGGGCGGCGAACCCGACGAAGCCGTGCATGCCTGGTATCACGCCGCACACCGCGCTGTGATCGTCGATTGCCTGGTGTTGCAGAAAGACTGCATCGAGACGTTGACGTATCTCAAGGCGCAAGGACTATACCTTTCGATCGTATCGAACATCGATGACGACATGCTGCATCCGCTCGTTGCGGATGCCGGGCTGGACGCTTTCTTCGACCACTGGACGAGTTCGGAAGCGGCACAATCGTGCAAACCCGATCAGCGCATCTTCGACATGGCGCTGGAATTATCTGGGCTCGAACCCGAATCGGTATTGTTCGTCGGCGATTCGCCCGAGCATGACGTTATCGGCGCCGAAGCGGCGGGCATGAGAACGGCGCTGATCGTGGATGGCACAATGGAGCCGCCGCTGCAAACCGGCCGCGAAACAGTGGCGCCGGATCACGTCATTGACGGTCTGACTGAATTGAAAGGAATTGTCCCGGCGCGCCCGAGTTGATCTATTATTGATTCACGCAACACAACAACGGAGAACAACCCATGGCGAAAGCAAGCTCAGCACTCGTAGCTGCGATCAAAGCGGCGAATAAGGTTCTTTCTGCGACCTTTGCGAGCGGCGATATGAAGGCGGTAGCGGCTCTTTACACCAGTGACGCGAGACTTCTTCCGGCGAACGCACCTGCCCACACCGGAAAGGCCGCGATTGCCCGATTCTGGACTGGCGCGTATGGGATGGGGATTCAGAAGATCGCGCTTCGCACCGTGGAAGTCGAGTCACACGGGACAACCGCAAACGAATACGGCACCTACACCCTCAAGACCGCGAGCGGGAAAGCGCTCGATAATGGCAAGTACGTCGTCGTCTGGAAGAAACAGCGCGGCAAATGGAAGCTGCACTGGGACATTTTCAACAGTAACAATGCGGCGTAACGCGGCCGTGATGCTCGGGAGCCGTGTGCCGCTCCCGGGCGTCTTCCCACCATCGATCTCGGTATGACTGCCGCGCTTACGCACCTCGCGCTGCACGTGGCAGATCTCGATAAGTGCCTCGAGTTTTACCAGCACTACTGCGAACTCGAAATCGTGCACGACCGTTTGGATCAGGGAAAGCGTATCGTCTGGATGGCCGAACCGGGCAAGGATGACGACTTCATCCTGGTGTTCATTCCAGGCGGTCCGCGCCGCGACCAACGCGATGACGACTTCTCACACCTCGGCTTTGCGCTCGATAGCCGCGAAGCCGTCGACGACATCGCTGCGCGCGCGTCGGCCGATGGGATCTTGGAATGGGAACCACGGGATGAACCCTATCCCGTGGGTTATTACTGTGGGGTCAAGGATCCGGATGGTAATTTTGTCGAGTTCAGTTTCGGCCAGCCACTGGGGCCCGGGGGTTGATCGCGGACAACGTGCACGCATAACCGCGGTCAATCCAACGAGCGCCTTCGTCTGCGGCGCCGCCTCCGGCGCTTTTTGCGTTTGAACAGGCTCGATATGCTCGTATCGATCTCTCCGGCCGCCTCGCGTTCCCGCATTTCTTCACGGGCACGTTCTACGCGCCGCAACGTCCGCCGGCGCGTACGTCTGCCGCCGAAGAATAGCACCGGCAATAAGATCAATACGGTAAACGGATACGTCCACAGCGCGACAGTCGTCGGTGCAAAATCAGTTAAGTAACTCACCGGTAACAGGCGATCGGTCGATACTTCATAGGTCGTAATGACACGTGTGCCGTTGTTGTGATCGCAGCGGGCCCGGATCACCTGCGGTTCCTGTCCTTCCGGTGTCAGAATGTAGTAGTCAAAACGTCCGTTGTAACTAGCAATATCCTGTCCCTGTTGCTCGACGGGCAACATGAATATCGCGTTCTCTGCTATGCGAGCATGCAGGTTTTTCTGCAGCACTTCGAAGCCACTCTCCGCCGGGTTCTCTATCACCCGCAAACGGCCGCCAGGGCTGAGATAAATGACGCACATATCGACGCTGCCGTATGGCGGCGGCCACGGGTACTCGCTGCGCATGAGATCCACGGCCCCGAGCAATACCAGAACGGCCCCCGGGATGATGATAATTGAGGTGATGAACGGATAGTTCAAAGGCAAAACAAACGATCGCTCCAACGGCGTTCGACGTTGTTTGCGCCTTTTTACCCGTGCATCTGCCCGTTCCATCTTGACGTCCCCGCTCCTTAAGCGTGCGGGCCCTGCGTCTGTTCGCTTCGATCGATTAGGCGATCGGACCCAACTCTTCAGTAAAAAACTCGATCGCCAGATCGTTCGACAAAGTCAGGCCTGGTTCTTGATACAGCCCTGTTTGGTCGAAGGGAAGAAACTCGAGGCCCTTGGGTTCGCGCGCACGGTCGAAGAGCTCAGCCACGCTCCACGCCGGATGAACGATGTCCCGCCCGGATGTGGTAATGATCAGGTACGGACGTGGCGTAATGCGGTGAACGAAAGAAAGTGGGCTGAATTCGAGAATTTTTTCCACCGACTCGAGCGTGATCGAGTCGTGCCATGTCGGAAAGAATTCCGGTACGCGTTCGAAGAACCCCATGATTTGTGCGTCGCTCGGCATGCCGCACAAGCTGCCTTGCGGGCCCAACACCGGGATCCGATCACCGCGGCCGCCGGCGAAGCGTTTGGCGCGATCGGCTTCGACGGCCGCCAGCAGTTCGTCGAAGTTTGCCTCCGTGCGCAGGAGTTTCATCCAGGTATAGCCATCCGTGACCGGTACGACCGCGCATACGGCTTTCGCGCGGCGATCGATCGCGCCGACGTAGCTCACCATCGCGCCAGCGAAACTCGCGCCCCAGATGCCGATGCGATCGGCGTCGACGTCGCGGCGAGTCTGCATATAGCTAATGCCGCTGCGGTAGTCTTCGGCTTCATTGAGCGGAAACAGTTGCCCGCGAGGACGGCCGCCGGATTTTCCGAACGTTCGATAGTCGATTGCGAGCACGACGAAGCCGGCCTTGCAAAAAGCACCCGCTTGCTCGGTCAAAAACGATTTGTTCAGCGAAAAGCCGTGCCCGACGACCAGCCCGGGGCGCCGCTCGCCGCGTTTCATGCCCTCGGGGCGATAAAGATCTGCAGCGCACTCGACGCCGCCACTTTTGAATTTGATCTCTCGCATTTGATTCGCCTCACCCGTTGTATTGCCAGATATGTTTACCGCCGTCGACCGGCATGAGGATACCATTGCAGTACGACGCCTCATCGGAGGCGAAGAACAGACAGGGATAGGCCATCTCCTCGGGTTGGCCGGGGCGGGCCATAGGCGTCAAGGATTGGGCGAGCTTCTCGTCGTCAAACGCGCCGATGACCGCCGCGATCATCGGCGTGTCGGTGTAACCCGGTGACACACAATTGGCGCGGATATTGTCGGCGGCATAGGTCACCGCGATCGAACGCGTGAGATTGATCATCGCGCCCTTGGCGGCTGTGTAGGTGTGCGCGGTCTGCATGCCGAGCATGCCGGACAGGCTACCGACGTTGACGATCGATCCCCCACCCCGTTTTCTCATGATGTTGATCACGTCGCGACAGATGTAAAAACAGGAATCGAGATTGATGGCCATCACTTCCCGCCATTTCTCGTCGCTCGTCACCGCGATGTCGTCCATCGAACCGGGGCTCGTCTCCCCCCAGCTCCATCCGACGCCCGCGGCATTGACAAGAATATCCACCCGCCCATAAGTATCCATGGTCGCATCGATGATCGCTCGGGAGCCTTCGGGCTCGCTGAGATCGGCCGCTGCCACGAGGCCTTCGCCGCCCTCATCGCGCACCATCTCCAGCGTTTCGTCGAGCGCCGATTGCGTACGGGAGATCCCGGCGACCTTGGCGCCTTCACGGGCAAAGATCACCATGCATGCCCGACCGATGCCGGATCCGGCGCCCGTGATGATCGCGACCTTGCCTTCGACTCGTCCCGCCATATTGCCTCCTTACATGCGTTCGATCAGGGTTGCATTGGCCATTCCACCGCTCTCGCACATGGTAACAAGCCCGTAGCGTCCGCCGCGTGCTTCCAGTGCGCGTAGAAGATTCGCCACCAACCGTCCACCCGAGGCGCCCACCGGGTGGCCCAGCGCGATCGCACCGCCATAGACATTTAGCTTGTTCGGATTTGTATCGAGTTCCTTCTCCCATGCGAGTGGCACCGAGGCAAAAGCTTCGTTAACTTCATAGACATCGACATCATCGATATCCAGATCCGCTCGCGCCAATAGTTTTCTCGTCGCTGGAATGATTCCGGTCAGCATCATGATGGGATCGTCGCCCGCCACGGCGAAATGCGTGATGGCCGCGCGCGGTTTGAGCCGAAGGCGTGTTGCGATGGATTCTTCGGCGATCAACATCGCGCTCGCGCCGTCGGTGACCTGGCTCGAATTGGCAGCCGTAATTCGCCAATCGATCTCGGGGAAGCGCGCTTCCATCTCCTCGTTTTCGAATACCGGTTTCAAGCTCGCGAGTTTTTCCAGTGTCGAGTTCGGCCGGATCCCCTCGTCCTCAACGACGGTCTGGTGCCCACCCGCGTCGCTCCTGACCTGGATTGGCACGATGTCCCTGGCGCGATCGGTATCGTCGCCAGCGAGCCGGTGGGAGCGCGACGAAAATCTGTCGAGTTGATCGCGATCGAGTTGCCAGCGTACGGCGATCAGTTCAGCCGAGATCCCCTGGCGGATCAGCCCATCCGGATAACGCGCGTGAAAACGGTCGCCTTCGTTGTCCTTGCCCATGCGATTAACGCGCATCGGCACGACGCTCATCATCTCCACGCCGCCGGCGATCACGACGTCATAGGCGCCTGCAATCACACCTTGCGCGGCGAAATCCATCGCCTGCTGGGCCGAACCGCATTTTCGATCGAGCGTCACCGCCGGTACGGATTCGGGTAGGCCGGCCGCCAATACCGCCTGGCGCCCGATGTTCCCCGACTGCTCGGCGACCTGGATAACGCAACCCGAAATCACGTCTTCGATGAGTGCTGGATCGACGCCCGTGCGCTCAACCAACGCTTCGAGTACGTGGGCGTAGAGATTTACCGGATGCAGGGATGCGAGCGCACCGGTGTCTCGCCCGCGCCCAAAGGGTGAACGGACAACGTCGACGATGACCGCACGACGCACCGTTCAACCCCGCCTCAGTGACAGTTCGAAGTCGGCAGATTTGATCTCGACGACCGGTGATTTCGCGATCTGCATCAAGCGACTGACCTGATCGAGTTCGGGAGACGAGAAATAAGGGTAGGTGGTCTTAACGGGTCCCGCTGTGCGCATTTTTTCCAGTCCTTCGCCCGGAACCAGCGCTCTGAGTATCAGTTCGTCATCGTCTTCCGTGCCGTATTCCTTGCGCAGGTCCTCAATGCTCGGATCAGGGGTGGGATTCGCCAGCACCTCTTTTGCACGCGGCGAGGACAGGATCTGGTCGAGAACATTTTCGTCGATGGGGCCGGCGGGCTCACCGTAGAACTTGGCCGCGTATTGGATCACCTCGTCCGGAATCGACGAATAACGCTTACCCGTCACGATATTGAGCACCGCTTGCGTGCCGACGAGTTGGCTGAACGGGGTCGCCATACCGGGGTAGCCCAATTCACGTCGTACGACCGCCGTTTCCATCAAGACCTCATCGAGGCGCTCGCTCATGCCGTGCTGCAGGAGCTGCGCTTTCAAGGTGCCCACCATACCGCCGGGGATCTGATGTTGGATGGACAACACGTCGTATTCGGCATATTGGTTTACGAGAAAGCCGGCGGCTCGACCGACTTTCTCGAAGTGCTCGGCAACCGGTGGCAGCAGCGAGGCGTCGAGATCATGCGTATGTCCCAGCAGTTCGATGTTGCGCACCATGATCTCGGTCGACGGCACCGATGGTCCGTTGGCCATCGGCCGCACGGCCGTATGCAGGATCCGAACGCCGAGTTCGATCGCATCGAGATAGGCCTTGGCCGATTGTCCGAGCAGGTTGTTCGAGTGAAACTCGATGGGCTTACCACGCGCCTTACCGATGATCGCAGGCATCAAGGTTCGCATGCGTTCCTTCTCTAGTACGCCCGCCGTGTCATATAGCAACAGCGTGTCGATATGCGCTGATGCCGAGAGTTTGTCCGCTTTGTCGGCGTAATAATCATCAGTGTGCACGGGGCTCAGCGTAAACATGATGGCGCCCGCGACTTCCGAGCCAAATTCCTTCGCGATCGCAGCTAAACGTAAGGTCTTATCGATATTGAACAGAACATCGTAGATCCAGAAGCTGCGCGCACCGTGCACGTTCAACTGCCGCATCCATGCATCCATCAAGGCGTCCGGGGTAACGCCGAAGGTCACCGACGCGTTTGAACGCATGCCGCACCGGATCGGCGTGCGCGGCATGGATTCAACCAGCAAATCCATGCCCTCCCAAGGGTTCTCGTGACAGTACTTGATCAAGCATTCGAACATCGACGAGCCGGTCAAATCGATGACGCGATAGCCGGTGCGATCGATAATCGGCGTCACCGGCAGCGCCATGCCGGCTTGCATGCGCATGCCCCACAGACTCTGCTGTCCGTCGCGCATGGTTTCGTCGAGGAATTCGATATGCGCCACCGGGGATTCCTCAACCCGCCACGAACGCGGGTAACAAGATCTGCTCTAGCCAGCGCGTGTGTATGTCGTTGGACCGGAAATCGGCGTGCGCGACGATGGCACGCAACAGCGTTAGATTGGTGCTCAGTCCCTCAATCTCGAAGGCGTCCAGCGCTATGGTCAGGCGTTCCACGGCGGCCGGACGATCCGCGGCCGTGACGATCAATTTCGCGATCATCGAATCGTAAAAAGGTGGCACGACATAGCCGTCACGGCAATGCGTGTCGACGCGCACGCCCGCGCCCGTCGGCGGCAGCCACCGCGTAATGCGTCCGGGGCTGGGCTGGAAATCGCACGCGGGATCTTCGGCGTTGATGCGGCATTCGATCGCGTGCCGGCCGACGCAGATCTGATCTTGCCGGCCGAGCGCACGCTCGCCGTCCGCGACGCGGAATTGCGTTTGCACCAGGTCGACGCCCGTCACCTGCTCGCTGACCGGGTGCTCGACCTGGATTCGCGTGTTGACCTCGATGAAATAAAACGCATCGCGATCGACGTCGTAGAGAAATTCGACCGTACCGGCATTCAGATACTTCATCGACACCAGCAGCTTGACGGCGGCGGCGTGAAGCTCGGCGCGCAAGCCGTCCGGTATCGCCGCGCACGGCGCTTCCTCGATCACCTTCTGATAACGCCGCTGCACCGAGCAGTCGCGTTCGCCAAAATGCACCACGCGGCCCTTTCCATCGCCCATCACCTGTACTTCGACGTGGCGGGCGTTCTCCACGTAGCGTTCCATGTATAAGGTGCCGTCACCAAATGCTTCCAGCGCTTCGACGCTGGCCTTGTCGAACGAAGCGTTGATGTGCTGCAGGTCGTGCGCGACAAACATCCCGCGGCCACCGCCTCCGGCCGCCGCTTTCATGACGACGGGAAAGCCGAGTTTCCGGGCAGCGCGATGCGCCGCCCGGACGTCTCCTATTTGATCGGTGCCCGGAACCAGAGGAACGCCGGCGTTCGCGGCAATCTCACGCGCGCGGAGTTTATCCCCGAGTGCCTCGATCGTCTCGGCGGCCGGACCGATAAACGTGATTCCGTGATCGACGCACAGGCGCGCGAGTTCGGCGCGCTCGGAAAGGAATCCGTAACCGGGGTGAATTGCGTCGCAGCCGGTGGCTTGCGCGGCGTGTACGATGAGCCGAGCGTCCAAATAACTCCGTTTGGATGGCGCCGCACCGATCACGACGGCGCGATCGGCCATGCGCGCCGCCTCGCTGTCGCGATCGGCGTCCGATACCGCTTGGACCGTTTCGATGCCAAGCGCGTGGGCCGCACGGATCACGCGCACCGCGATCTCGCCGCGGTTGGCTACCAAGATTCGATTCATCGCCATGGCGTGAGGCTAATTGGCCGGGTCGATGATGACGAGCGGCTGATCAAACTCGACCAGGTGCGCGTCCACGACACAAATTTGCCGTACGGTTCCGCTGACGCCCGCTACGAGCGGTGTAAACGCGCCTAATACCTCGATGCGACAGACGGCCGTGTCCGTAGCGACCGCCTGTCCAACTTCAACGTACGGCGCCGCGCCAGCTTGAGGTGCAGCGTGGAAGGTTCCCAGGTGCGGTGCGCGCACCGCGTCCATGCCTGCCGGGATCTCGAGCGCCGCGCCGCTATTCGACACGATGTCACCGGTAAGTGGCGCGCCGGGATCGTTGGACCAGAAGACCTCGAGCCCATCCATTTTGAGACGCATTTGGGTCCAGTCGGATTGCTGAAACAAGGCCGCGAGATTTTCGATATCCGCCGCGCTCGGTTTACTCATCGGTATGGGATTCCCATGTATAGCTAGTCACCGGCCGATCCAACTTCGGCCTGGGCGTGGATGGCGGCGAGCATGACGGCCAGTGGACGTCGCGCGACGATCGTCTCGACGCCCGCGGATAGCGCCAGGCCAACGCCTTCATCGGATTCGATCGCACCACCTTGCACGGTGCAACAGCCATTCAGTAACTCGGGCAAGCGCTCCGGGTTCTCGCCGCCCGGGACGGTATCCAGATCCAGAACTTCACCACCGGTGTCTTCGCCGTAGTTCACGACACGCAGTGGGCACGCTTGTGCGGCCCAGGTCGTCAGTTTGCGTAAGCGCGGGTCATCGACCTCACGCGGCGTCTCGACCTCGAGCTCACCGGCATATACGCGGCCATCATTCGCATCGACGGTCACGATCTGATCCGCCAGCGCAGTGACTGCGCCGTCACCACACCCGACGATGCAAGGCACGCCTAGCGCGCGGCTCACGACCGCCGCGTGCGAGGTCGCGCCCCCATGCTCGGTGAGCACCGCACGGCTCGCGATCATGCCATGGACGTGTTCCGGACTGGTCGCCGCACAGGCCAATACGATGTCAGCACCGCCGGCGTTGCGGGTTTCCGCAACGTCCGCGTCAGTCACGACCACACCGCGGCCGACGCCTTGACACGCCGGCTCGCCTTGCGCGAGCGATTCGGCGCCGGCGGTTGCGCCGGACGCGAGACGCGGTCTGAGCAAGGTTCGGATCTGCTCGGCAGTCACCCGCGATAAAGCCGTCGACCGGTCGATGCGGCCTTCATCCACCATATCGACGGCGACGCGCACCGCAGCCTGGGGCGCGCGTTTCGCCGCGCGCGTTTGTAACAGGAACAACTCGTTCCGTTGAACGGTAAACTCGATGTCCTGCACGTCTTCGTTTTCATCCTCGAGACGCTTGGCGGCGCGTATCAATTGTGTGTAAATCTCAGGATTTGCGACGTTCAAGGCCGCCAGAGGCTCCGGCGTAAACTTACCGGACACCACGTCCTCGCCCTGCGCGCGATGGAGGTATTCGCCATAAGGCTCGGGATCACCGGTCAGCGGGTTGCGACTGAACAGTACGCCCGTGCCCGAGTGCTCGTCGAGATTGCCGAACACCATCGCCTGGACGGTCACGGCCGTACCGAGACCGTCCGGAATGTCGTGATGCGTACGGTAGCGCCGCGCCCGCCGTGAATTCCAGGACGCGAATACGGCTTCGACCGCAGCGAGAAGCTGCGCATGGGGCGCTTCGGGCACCTCAAGCCCGGCCTGTTCCGCGATGGCGCGGCGCAAGACTTCCGGATCGCCGTCGACGGGTTCGGGCAGGATCGCCTTGAGCACGATGCCGGCATAGAGTTCGAGGAAGCGCCGGTGGGTGTCCTGCGCAAACACCGCATCGCCGGATTCCGCTGCGAGCGCGCGTTCGGCAGCCGCGTTGACACCGAGGTTCAGCACCGTATCCATCATGCCGGGCATCGAAATCGCGGCGCCGGAACGCACCGCTACCAACAACGGGCGGTCCGCGCCGCCGAACGCACGCGCGGTCTTGTGCTCCAACCAGGCGATAGCGGTGTCGAGTTCCGTTGCCAAGCCGGCCGGCAGGGCGCCGGAATCGAGGTAACTGCGGCACGCGTCGGTGGTGATGACGAACGCGGGCGGCACGGGCAGGTCGAGACTCTGCATGCGCGCGATGGACCAAGCCTTGCCACCGATGGTCGCGCGCGCCGGCAGCGCGCTGCCATCCAAGATCAGTACGTACGGGCTCAATGCCCGAGTAGCGTGATGCAGGTAACTGCTTCCTCGTATTCGCAGATCCCGCCGCCGTTTTGCGCGATCGCGACGCGCGCACCGTCGACCTGGCGATCGCCCGCTTCGCCGCGCAGTTGCACCACGAGTTCATAAATCTGGCCGAGACCCGTGGCGCCGATCGGATGGCCTTTCGATTCCAGGCCGCCCGAGGGATTGACCGGTACGCGGCCGCCGAGGCTGGTGTCGCCACGTTCCCCCGCGACGCCGCCTTCACCGATGGCGCATAACCCGATCGCCTCGGTCTCCAAGACCTCGCCGGTCGCGGTTGCGTCGTGGACTTCGGCAACGTCGACGTCTTCGGGTCCGAGCCCGGCTTTCTCATACGCCTTGAGCGCACCCAGACGGCTGGCGTGGTTCTCGAGATCGCTCGCCGCGCGGTCGCTGCCGGATTGCAGCACGCTGGCTAAGACACGCATCGCGCGGCTACGCGCGTTCTCGATGCGTTTGAGACCCGCCTCGTTACAGACGATGGCGGCCGCCGCGCCGTCACTCACCGGCGAACACATCGGTAGCGTCAATGGATAGGTGATGGGCGCGGCAGTCAGGATTTCGTCGACCGTGAACGCTTTCTGGTATTGCGAGCGGGGATTCATGGTCGAATGGTTGTGGTTTTTTGACGCGATCGCGGCGAGTTGGCGCTGCGTCGTTCCGTATTCGCGCATGTGCATGCGCGAGAAGCCCGCATAGACATCCATGAACACCGAATAGGGCCGCGGCGACGTCGAGCCATCGGGCACGTCTACGCCATCACCGAGGTCGAGTAACTTCTGCTTCACATTCTCGACGTCGTTGACATCCCAGGCCCCGTCGAAGGCGCTGAACATGAGTCCCTTGTCCTCGGAGAACATCTTTTCCACGCCGATGGCAAGCGCGATGTCGGCGGCACCCGCTTTGACATAGTTGACCGCCATGTGAAAGGCGGTACTCGCGGTCGCGCAAGCGTTCTCGACGTTGATGACGGGAACGCCCTCGATGCCGAAGCTCCGCAACGCGATTTCCCCGCGCACCATGTCCTGCCCTTCCATATGTCCCTGTACGCAATTGCCGAAGAACACCGCTTCGATCATCTGCTTCTCGCAGCCGGCGTCTTTGAGCACCTCGTTCAACGCCTCGCCAGCCAGGTCTTTCAAGCTGCGGTCCAGATGCTTACCAAAATGCGTCATGCTCACGCCAGCCACATGTACGTCGGTCATAATGAACTCCTGTCCTGAATCTTTCGTAGACCCGCCGCCTCTGTTCCGGCGGTCGGTCGGTGTATAAATCGGGGACAGCTATGTTAGCGCCCATGCGGTCGATTCGTCGATCCGGGGCCCGTGTTGACAATGCCGGCCGGGTCCTCTCAAATTGCGACCTGCGGCCACGGTCGCGATTACAACAATGAACGAGCCCCGGACCTGTCGATTTCACGCGAAATTCAACGGTACTCCCAATAGCTCACATGCCACGCGGATAGGCCCGTAGGGGCCCGCTCCGGGCTCGTACATTCGACACGATGACACGGTTTTTGAGGAGTAGGATTCATGGCTGCAACGAGGCCTCATAGCGGCAAGGGTGAAAATTGGATAGCACTGGATGCCGGCGGTACGTTGACCGATTCGGTCATCGTCGATGAAAAGGGTCAATTCCTGGTCGGAAAATTTCTGACCAACAAGGCAGACGAATCGCAAAGTTTCATCGGCGCGATCAAGGACGGGGCCGAAACCGATAACCGGTCGGTCGACGAAACGCTGAGCAACAGCGACGTCATCATTTACGCCGGCACGATCATGCTGAACACCCTGCTCAGCAAGACCGGCGCCAACGTGGGCTTGATGGTCACTCAGGGCTTCGAAGATTACCTGCTCATGGAGAAAGGCGAAGGCGGTTGGATCAGTTACCCCTATACCGACCGCCTGCATACCGTAACCCACCATCACGAAGATCCCGCCATTCCGCGTAACCGCATCGTCGGGATCCAGGAACGGCTCGACATGTTCGGCACGGAAGTGATTCCGTTGCGCAAAAAGGACGTCGAAGAGCGAACGAAGATCTTGATCGAGGCCGGGGCGGAATCGATCGCGGTGATGTTCTTGTTCTCCCACATGAATCCCGCTCACGAGCAGCTCGCCAAGAAGCTCATCCGGAAGGTCGACAAGAAAATACCCGTCGTGCTGTCGTCCGAGATCGCGCCGACCCACAAAGAGTACACCCGCCTCGCAAGCGTGGTGGCGCAAGCCTATGCCGGCGAACGCGCGCGAGCCCACTTTCAGAAAGTGGAAGCCGTCGCGCGCGATCACGGTTTCGGGAAAGAGGTCTCGACGCTCCTCGCGCACGGCGGCACGGTCCCCGTCAGTACCAAACGCCTCTATGAGTCGTATGTCTCGGGACCGGTGGGCGGGGTCCTCGGCGGCCATTACATCGGCGAGATCATCGGATCCGGCAATGTCGTCGGTTGCGACATCGGCGGCACCAGCTTCGACGTGGGCATCATTCGCGATGGCATGATCCCGATCGTACGTGAACCGACGCTGCTGAGCTTTCGCACGAACATTCCCATGATTCACACTGAATCGATCGGCGCGGGCATGGGCTCGGAACTCGGCGTACATCCCTTGACTGGGAAACTCACCGTGGGACCCAAGAGCGCCGGTTCAGACGTGGGCTGTTGCCTCAACTGGGATGTGCCGACCATTACCGATTGCCACATCCTGCTCGGTTATCTAAATCCCAACAATTTCCTCGGTGGCGACGTCCTGTTGGATATGGATAAGGCCATAAAGGCGCTCGAGCCCATGGCGAAACACTTCAACACCCAGGTCTACGAGTTCGCCGAACGCGCACACCTGTTGGTGTGCGATTACATGCGCGAGTTCCTGGTGAACATGCTGCGCGGCCGCGGTTATGACACGCACGACTACACCTTGATGATGTACGGCGGTGGCGGGCCGCTGGGACTCGCCGACTTAGTCGAAGATCTCGAAATGAAAGACGTTATCACCTTGCCGTTTGCGGCGGTCTTCTCCGCCTTCGGCGTACTATGTGCACCACGGCGCTATCGCTACCATCAAAGTATCGTCGCCGCCTGCCCGCCGGGCGATGCGCCTCACGTGAAGGACGTCAAGGCCCTCGCGGTCGAAGCGATCAACAACGCCTGGGCGCAGCTCGAGAAGCGTGCACGCGAGGATTTCAAGCAGCACGGTTGGAGTATCGATAACGCTACGCTGTCGCGCGTCGCTTACGTACGGTTTACCAATCAGCTCTCGGATTTTGAAGTGCCGTGGGATAAACCCAAGCTGGGTTCCGCCGACGACGTCGATGCGCTGATGAAAGGCTTCGAACACGTGTATACGACGATTTATCCCGAGCAGGCGATGTACACTGAGGTCGGCTACCAGATCCTCGAAGTCGCATTGACCGCGGACGTCGCGACGCCGAAACCCAACGTACCCGAAATGACGATGGGACAAACCAAGCCGGCATCGACCGCCGAAAAGGGTGCGCGGCCGGTTTATTACCGCGGAACGCGCAAGGAGTTCCGCGTTTATGAAATGGATGAGCTCCAGGCCGGCAACGTCGTCAACGGGCCCGGCATCATCGAGCATCCGGCGACGACGTTTTACATTCCCGAGGGCCGGCATGCGGCCTTCGACAATCGCCGCATTATTCACTACCGCCGCGGCACGAAATAGTCGCATACCTCAACGGGAAGCTTTCGATCATGACTACAGATATGACACTCCTCGAACAACTCGATCTGTCGGAAAAGTTGTACGAGGACACGGGCCACTACCAGGGCCTTAAAACACTCGCGCTGCACGATAAAGATCCGCTCCAATTCGAAGCGTTTCACTCGCGCATCCTATCGACCATTATTTCAGTGCGCGAAACGATGAAGCACATCGCTTCGTCCCCTGCGATCCGTGATTTCGAGGAATTCGTGATCGGCATCTACACACCCGAGGGTGATGCGGTCGCGCTCTCTACCGGCATCATGGTGCACGTTCACACCTTGTCCGAATTTATCAAATTCATAATCCGCAACGACTACGAGGACAACCCCAAGATCCGCCCGGGCGATATCTTCGAGAACAACGAATCCTGGGCCGGTGGCGTGCATACGCCCGACGTCATGACCCTGATCCCGATGTTCTACAAAGGCGAATTGATCTGCTGGATCGGTTCGGTGTCCCACGAACTCGAATCGGGTACCTATGAAGGTCCGGGAATGACGATCTTCTCGCCGGATCGCTTTGGCGAAGGCCTGCACGTCAGCGCGGAGAAGGTTGGTGAGAACGATCAGTTCCGAAAGGACTACCTCATCCGCCTGCGCCTGAATCTGCGCAACTCCAACTGGTGGACGCTGGATGACAAAGCGAAGCTCTCGGGCTGCCTCATGATCCGCGAAGCGCTCGAAAAAATGATCGAAAAATTCGGCCTCGACTACTACAAGCAAGGGATCCGCGAGCTGATCGAGGAAGGACGGCGCAACTTCGTCAAGCGCGTCAAGACCACCATGGTGCCCGGCACCTATCGCGGCATGACCATGCCGGTGCACCGGCGTTCGCATATCCCGTCGACTCATCCGCTCGCGCGCACCGACTTCATCGATCTCGTTCATAACGAAATGACGGTTACTGAGGAAGGGCACATCGAGCTCGATTTCGAGGGCAGCACGGGCTGGAGTTTCCATCCGTTCAACTGCGCGGTCGGGCCGATGAACGGCGGCTTCTGGATCACCTTGACGCAGCTGTTGAACTACGACGGTCGCGTCAACGACGGGGCTTATCTCGGCGTCAAGCAATATCTGCCGGAGGGTTCGATCGTCAACGCCAACTATGCGGGCGCGGCGACGTCGCTGGCGTGGTGGACGCTGATCCCGGTGTTCGCGCAGGTGTGGCGCATGATCGGCATCAGCTGGTTCGCGCGGGGGTTTCTGGAGGAGATCATCATGTCCACACCGACCTGCATCGTGGGTGTGGCGGGCTTTGACCAGTACGGCGAGCACACCGGCTACCAAAACTTCGAGATGGCGGCCGAGTCCTTCGGTGCGCGCGGCGTCGACGACGGCATGGATTGTGGGAGCCCGATCTGGAATTCGGAAGGGATCCAGGGTGACGCCGAAGTGTGGGAGATGACCGGTCCCAACGTCTATATCGGACGCGCCTTTACCCCGAATCACCATGGTCCCGGACGCTTTCGCGGCGGTAACGCTTGGGAATCGCTGTGGGTCGTGCGCGGCTCGCGATTCGTTCACGTGACGCTGTCGTCCTCGGGTGCGCACAACGGCGGCATTTTTCACAAGGGCCTGTTCGGAGGTTATCCGACGCCGGGCTGGAAGTGCCTGTGGGCACGCGGTGTGAATCTGCACGAGGTGGCGGCGCGGGACGAACGCATACCCACGAGCATCAATGAAGCCGAAGCGATGTTGAATGACGGCCGCTTGAAGGCGGACGATTGGTATTGTGGACCGCTCAATACCTGGTCGCCCAACCTCTCCGACGGTGATTTGTTCGGCGTTCTTTACAACGGCGGATCCGGTTACGGCGATCCAATAGAACGCGAACGCGCTCGGATCGAGAAGGATCTCGCTAACGGCATCATCACATCGGGCTTTGCGCGCAAGGCCTACGGTTATGCCAAGACTGAAAAGAAGACCGAAGAAAATCGCGCGAAGATCCGCAAACAGCGCTTGGAGGAATCCGTACCCGCCGCACGATGGTGGCGTGAGGAGCGTAAGCGCGCGCGCACCGGTGACGTCGGTGAAGTAGCGGCCCAGACCTTCGCACGCTCGGCGCGCATGTCCGAAAAGATCAAGGATATGTACCTCGACTTCTGGCAACTGAAGAAATTCCCGTACACCGATACCGGCACGGCCGATTTCCACACGCAATCCCCGACCGGCTTCTACTACCCGAAATCACCGCAAAAGCCCTACAAGAAGTCGGCCTGAGGAGAATCGAGATGGCAAAAGAAGCGCAAACCAGTCAGGAGATCACCCGCGGGCTCGTGCGTCGTGAATTGGGTTGGCCCGATCTGTTCAAACTCATGCGCGATCCCAAATCAACCGATCGCTTTGACGAAATGATCGCGGCCGTACAGGAAATGGTGTCCTGGAAGAACCGGATCCTGCTGCCGCTCGGCGAAAACCTGTTTATCGTTGCGAAGGGCGGCAAGGCGATCATCAAGACCATGGCGGGCGCCGAGCTCTGCGCCTGGAACGAAAACTGGAAGATGAAGTGCCGGGTCAGGATTAAAAAATCTAAAGCGGACTTCAAGAAGATCTTTCCCAACGAGCACATGAACATCGATCCCAAGCTGATCGAGATCCGGGAATGGATCTGCCCCAAGAGCGGCATGTTGATCGACGTTGACTGCGTGCCGCCGACTTACCCGGTGGAAGTGGACTTCACGCCCGACCTCAAGGTGTTCTACGAGGAGTGGTTGGGACGTAAGCTGCCCGTTAAGCTCTGAACAGAAGCCCTATTCGCCCGCAACATGGCGGAAAAGGCGACCATCTCCCTTGCAACCGGCGCCGATCCACTCGCCGATGCCCTCGACCTGAGCGTTATTTTTCACGACATGGATCTCATCGGCCACGATGCCGAGGCGCAAATCATCGCCAAGGTCGACGTTCAGGACAGCTCGCCGGTACACAAGGAAGACGTGATCTATCGCAAAGCGTTCAAGGTAAAACGCGAAGGCACATTCGCAATCCCGCGCGCAAAAATCCGCGCCTACTCGTATACCGGGACAAAGGTTCACCTCGAATTACACGCGCGCATCGTGGTTGACGATGCGATTTTCAAAGATACGAAAATCCGGGAAGAACAAGCGCTCGATCTGGGGATCAAAGCGCCCGTGCGTACGGACGCGGAAACCATCGTTGAACCGCCGGATGACTTTCTGTTCTTCAAGAATCTCCAAGCCATTCCGCTGCTGAGCCAGATTATTACCTTAAGCCTGGCCGTCGTGGGGGGCATCATCGTGCTCGTCAACATGATCATCGGCGTGCACGATCAATTCGTGCCCGAAACGATGACCTGGGTGTACAGTCATTACAGCGGCGATGGCGAATCCAGCTCGCCGCTGGTCGCGGCGTTGGTCGGGAGTGGTGTGTTGGGCGCCATCGTGTGGGCCATGATGGTGCGCCAACTGCGCAAGTACATGAAATTCCACTTGCGTTCACTCAAAAGCAGAATAGCTCCGGGCATGTCCGTTCCTGTCGCCAGTTTGTTCGACGGGCGATCACGCGTTCCGCTCGAAAATATCACCCTGGCCGTGGTCGCGAGCAACATGGAGAAAGGGCAGTACATACGGGGTCCGGCACCAACCGCCGGACTGTGAGCTTTTCGAACCCGGTCCGCGGTGTGGTTCTGTATAAACGCACCGTAGCCTCGATACCGTCGCGCCACCGGCTCGGCCAATACTTCCCGGGTGATGTTGAGTTCGACAAGATGTTTGCGACGCTCTACCCGCCGTTCATGATCGGCAAAACGCACGGGCTCGATATTCACTGGGAGATCCAGCTGCTGCACCCCGAGTTCGTTGACCAGGAACTCGTCGGTCCGACCAGTTTGTTTCGCTACGAACACTTTCTGCGCGACTAAAGCGATGTCACAGCTACTCGATCACGCCATGCTTACCGACTTAATGAATACCGATCTGTCGCGTGCGCGATTCGTCGTATTAAACGGCGTCAGCGGATGCGGAAAATCGACTTCGATTCGCGAACTCCTGAGCAGGCATCCGGACTATAGAGATCGTCGGTGCACCGAGATTCGCGGCGGTCCTATCGACTGGTGCAGCGTTCGAGTCGAAACGCAATTGATCGTAGTCGATGAGATGTTGAACCTGCGTGACGTTGGCGCGATCGCCCGATTATTACTCCGAGGTCACCGCGTGCTTGCGGCATCGCACCTACATCCTGTGGCGCTGACTCCATTGCGCCTCATTACACGCTGCCGCTCCTTTTGTTTAGACGCCGATCCGCGAAAGATCAGCGCCTGGCTGGATACACGTGGCCTGTCCTGGAGTGAGGATGCCCTAGCGCGCTTTCATCAACGCTTTGCGGGAAGTTTCACGGACGCGAAGCTCGTAGCTGAATACGCCGGCGGTGACGATTTCGATCACGCCCTCGACCGGTTCACGCGCTATTGTGAGGTTCGAATGACGCCTCAGGCAAAAGCAACGTCGGAAATAATTCGAATTATTGCGCCTATGCGCGCATCACCGTCAGACGCAAAAAGGCTCTAGGTCGACAACCAATTGAGAAGCGGTGGTGTAGCGGTCCTTCGGATCCTTGGCCAGCAGCTTTTCAATGATCCGTTGGTATTGCGCCTAGTGAGCCGGGAGTTCGGGCACTTCGGCGTACAGATGCTAATAAACCAATGCGCCTGGCGAAGTCGCGTGAAACGCTTTGTCACCCGTCAGCATTTCGAATAAGACCATGCCCAGGCCGTAGAGATCGGTGCGTGCGTCTACTTTGTGCCCGAGGCCTTGTTCGGGGCTCAGGTAACTCAGGGTGCCGATCACGGTGCCGGTTTTGGTTAGATCCCAGGAATCGTCCAGGTGTTTGGAAATACCGAAGTCAGCCAGCGCGATGCTGTCATCGGAACGAAACATGATATTGCCGGGTTTGAGATCGCGATGCACGATATCGAGCGCGTGGATCGCCTCGAGCCCATAAGCGATATTGAGCGCATAGATCAACGCTTCCTCGGTATTGATGCCATTTTCAATGCGTTGTTTCAGATCCCCGCGGGTGAAAAATTCGACTGCGATGTAACCGTAGGTCGGCGTAAACCCGTGGTCAAAGAACTTGATTACATATGGGCTATCGATGCTGGCGATCAGCTCCGCTTCGCGCGCGAAACGCTGGACAAATGACGGGTCTGCGATATCTTCCAAATCGAGCAGCTTGAGCACGAGTGTTTGTTGATCTCTGATACGTTCAGCGAGATAAACGCGGGACTGGGCTCCCTGCCCGATCAATCTGACGAACTTGTAACCGTCTGCATCACCTGCTGAAGTCTCGGCAAGCTTACGGATGATTTCACTATCATGTTCGAAATTGAGTTCCGTCAGCGACTTCGGCTTATCAGGTTTGGCCTCGGTAACACCGAGCCCGGCGATCAAGCCCGTAAGCTTGTCGTCGTCGAGGTCCGAGCGCAGCACGTACGCGGTGGCCGCCATCTCCGCCACCTTCCCTTGAATAAAGCTGTCGTCATTCTCCGCAATCAAGATAGTCGGCGGCAGCTTTGCGTGGAGGCGAAACGCAGCTAACCAGGCGAGTCCACTTTCAGCGCCGTTGAGGCGATCGTCGATCAAGAGCAGGTTATAAAGCGACCAGTCGAATTGGGCGCTCGGCTTGCCGATCTGATCCGGATCGTGCTCGGTGACTTCGACGTCCGGCAGCAGGTTCGCCAACGTGCGCCGCATCCGGGACATATACGCCTTGGAGTCACTGATGATGATGGCACGCATCGCCTTGTAATAAACCTCAGATTGCCTTTTTGCGGGTCGGAGCAGTCAGGTTATCCCGTTGTGCGCCGCGATATCTATGACATGGCGCAAATTCCGGGTAGTTGCCGGGACCGACGCGCAAATCCCAGCCATTGTATCGGCAGCATCGCCAGCCGCCTTGATCGGTCCGCGCTGGCGGCTTATGTTCGACTTGAGACAGCCTACTCGAGCGTCTCGAGGAGACCGCGATGACCATGCAGCAGAACACCGAATCGACCCTCCACGAGCGCGATCTCGACCGTTTCAAGTGGCCCGCCGGGGATCACCAGGTCCCGTACGCCGTATTCACCGATCCGGCCATTTTCGAACGTGAGCAGGCGCTTATCTACCACGGCCCGACGTGGAGCTTCCTCGCGCTCGAAGATGAGATCAAGTCGCCCGGCGATTTTAAATCAACCTTTATCGGCACCACACCCGTCGTCGTGACGCGCACCCGTGTGGGTGAAATCGCCGCCTGGATCAATCGCTGCGCGCACCGCGGGGCGATGGTATGCTGATTGTTGCGCGGTAACACACGCGCGCATCGATGCGTGTATCACCAATGGACTTATGACGAGACCGGGCGCTTGCGCGGCGTGCCGTTCCAGCAGGGGCTCGGCGAGGCGGCCGGTATGCCGGACGATTTCGACATGGAACAACATAGCCTGACAGGCGTTCGCGTGGAGAACTATCGTGGGTTGATCTTCGGCACGCTGAATGAAACGAGCCCCAGTTTCTCAGACTATATCGGGCCCGAAATGCTGCCCTGGGTTGACCGGATCTTTTGCAAGCCGGTGGAATACCTCGGCTGTACGCGCCAATACGCGCGCTCCAATTGGAAGCTTTACTACGAGAACGTCAAGGACCCCTATCACGCGAGCCTGCTGCATTTATTCCACACGACCTTCAATATTTACCGCTCCAATATGGCGGGTCGCACGATCGCCGATTCGCGCAACGGCCTGCATGCGTTGATCACATCGACACCGCTGGCGGACGATGAAACCGCCAAGGAATACAAGAAGCAATCGATCTCGACCTATCAGGAGAACGTCAAACTCGCCGATCCAAGCTTGCTCGAGATGCGCACGGAATTCGACGAGCAAACCAGCAATAACATCCACACCCTGTTTCCGAGCACGGTCATTCAGCAGATCCACAACACGCTCGCCGTACGCCAGGTGTTACCGAAAAGCGCCTCGGAGTTCGAACTCGTCTTTCACTTCTTCGGCTACGCTGACGACGACGCCGAACTGCGCAAGCTGCGTTTAAGACAAGCCAACCTCGCCGGCCCCGCCGGGTATATCTCGATGGAAGACACCGAGGCCACCGAACTCGTGCAGCGTGCGATCGAATCCTGCGGAGCTGATGGCTCGTCCTATCTTGGTATGGGCGACGAGACGCGGGACCGTCAGGAAAGCCTCATCACGGAACACATGATCCGCAGTTTCTGGTCGGGTTATCGCGACATGATGGGGTGGGCGTCTTGACCGTCGATCGGGATCTTTACTTTCGAATCGATCGTTTGTTCGCCGAGTACTGTGCCTGCCTCGATGAAGGCGAACTGGTCGAATGGCCGGATTTCTTCGTCGAAGACGGTTTGTACAAGATGATCTCGCGCGAAAACTACCAGCATGGCCACCCCATTCCCCTTTTGCTGCTCGATAGCAAAGGCATGATGCTGGATCGCATTCACTCCTTGCACAACGCCAACATCTATCAACCGCACCGGTACCGCCATGCAATGTCCGGGGTGCGCGTCACCGCGGAACAGGAGGACGGCGTACGCGTCTCGTCCTCCTATATCGTCGCGCAGACGCTCAATGACGGCGCCACGGAGGTTTATCAATCCGGCAGCTATTACGACCACTTGATCGATCGAGACGATACGCTGCGCTTCAAAGAGCGCATCGTGGTCTACGACACGGCGCGCGTAAAGACCTTACTCGCAACGCCCGTTTGAGGTCCACGGACTGTCCCGTGTTCGTCCAGACGCGATAGTATTTACAACATCACCTAACCCGGCAGGAGCTCGACCATGGCCAGCCCAGAAGCCGAACAACTCAAACAATCCTTTCGAGAATTTCGCGATGCGAGCCTGAGTAATCCCGATGCGACGCTCGCGGAGATGCGCGCCAATGCCATTACATTCGGCGACTTGACGGTCGAACCCGACGGCGTTCGACATGAGCCCGTAGACGCCGGCGGCGTTCCGGCGCAGTGGATCATTCCCGACGGCGCGGCCGAAGACCGCGTACTGCAGTATGTCCACGGCGGCGGTTACGTCCTGATGTCCGCTGAGACGCACCGCAAACTGTGCAGCCACATCGCAAAGGCCGCGGGGTGCCGCGCACTCAACGTCGACTACCGGCTCGCGCCCGAACATCCGCACCCGGCGGCCGTCGAGGATTCGGTCACCGCCTACCGGTGGTTGCTGGAACAGGGTATCGCACCACAGCACGTCGCCATCGCCGGGGATTCCGCCGGAGGCGGCCTGACCATCGCGACGGCCGTCAAGATCCGCGATGAAAACCTCGCGATGCCGGCTGCGATCGCACCGATTTCACCGTGGACCGATATGGAAGGCACGGGTGAATCGATGCAGACGCGGGCTGAGGTCGACATGATCGTT
Organism: Gammaproteobacteria bacterium; assembly: GCA_965217605.1. Classification (GTDB taxonomy): domain Bacteria; phylum Pseudomonadota; class Gammaproteobacteria; genus JAYYZW01. Next base: position 272,603 of record CBDCJB010000017.1, on the reverse strand, counting down.
ACGCCTGAAGCGATTCGACAACTGTCAGGCGTATTTCTCGGCGATGCTGACCCTAAAGATCCCTATGCCGCACCCCATCATGCCGATCCCACGGGCTTACCGCCGACCTACATTCAGGTGGGTGATGAAGAAGTGTTACTCGATGATTCCGTGCGCTTCGCCGATAAAGCCAGGCAAGCCGGCGTCGAAGTGACCTTGGAGGTATTTCCTGAAATGCAGCACGTCTTTCAGATCGCGGCCGGTAATCTGCCGGAGGCCGATGAAGCGATTGCGAAGCTCGGGGCGTGGTTGAGGGCCAAGCTCGGGCTCTAGAGCCCTGTCCCGCAAATAACTTGCATATTTGGCTTGTCTTTTTCGCCCCTGGCGGCGTTGCTCCTCCTTGTGTAGAGCCCGCTACTCGGCGTCGTCGCGCCTTGCCAGTGACGAAAAATCCGCCGCCAACTACGAAAGTTATTTACGGGACAAGGCTCTAGATTAGGGGACGAGATTTCGAACCGCGGACGAAGCAGCGATCGTGCGATCGTTGACGAAGGCCTCGTGGTTGTGCAGCAGTGCCTTGAGATCGTAGACGTAGTTCACCATCAATGCGGCCGATTCACGCACGCCCTTGGCCGAGGTATCCGCTAACCAGTTAATCCGCTCTAACCGTGCGCCATTGCGCAAATGAAACCGGGCGACCGGATCGAGCGGCTCCATGCCGCTTTTTACACTCAAGAGGTAATGGGCGCACAGCTTGCTCAAAAGCGGTTTCAACTTTTTGGAGACCGCTTTATCTTCGTACCAATCGTCGTGCTTGAGCGCCGCCAGTATGGCTAGATCCGATTCCTTCGCCGGTAGCGTCGAAGGCGCGTGAATCAAAGTATCGTTCAACCAGCGCTGGAATCCCGGAATGGGCGACAAGGTCGCATAGTTTTTCAGCGACGGCAGCTCCGCAGCCAGCATATCGATGACCTGCTTGAGCAGGAAGTTGCCGAATGAAACGCCCTTGAGGCCTTTCTGGCAATTGCTGATCGAATAGAAGATCGCGCTGTTCGGTTCGCGAAGCGCCGCCTCGCCTGAGGCCTGGAGCAAGGTTTCGATGTTGTTCGCCAACCCTTTGACCAGCGCTACTTCGACGAAGATCAACGGTTCGTCGGGCAAGGCCGGGTGAAAGAAGGCGAAGCAACGCCGGTCATCGGCCAGCCGCCTGCGCAGGTCATCCCAACCGCCGATTTCGTGCATCGCTTCATAGGCGATCAGTTTTTCAAGAATATAAGCCGGCGTTTCCCAATCGATCGTGCGCAGACTCAAAAAGCCGCGGTTGAACCACGAGCGAAACAGATAGGCAAAATCGGAATCTACCGGCTTGAGCTGCGGTTCGTCTTTCAGCACGTCGAGCAGGTCTTCGCGCATCCTGACGAGGGCCTCGGTGCCCGCTGGAGCCATGTTCAGGGCTCGAATCAAGTCTCTGCGCGGCGATTCGGCGGCCTGGCTCAAGATCATGAGAGTATGCGGCGCGGGCATGTCCTGATAGGCACGTATAGCTCGCTCGATCTCTTTTTCCGGCGGCTGCATCTCTTCGAGCAACATGAGAAAGAATTGCGCACGCGTATCCAAATCCAAGCCTGCGTATTGCGTAAGCAGGTCATCGGCAAGTGCGATGGCTGACGCCTCGCCCTTGAGCTTCAACAGCTCATGACTGAGTTCGTTGAATCCGCTCGCAAGTTCGCGGTCGGTACCCAGACCAAGCAGCTCTCGCCCTGCCTTGGCGATACCGGTTAGGAAGTTTCTCATTGTGTAGGAGCCCGCTTGCGGGCGAATTGCGTTGAAACGTTTGTGGGCAAATCGGGTTCGCCCGCAAGCGGGCTCCTACAAAGGCGGACTCACCCGCCCGCGATCCCCACCAAAAAAGCGATCGTCTCACCGTCTTCGAGGGTATCGTCGATGGAGATCCTGCGCCCTTTCGAATCGACATACATCGTCCCGCGGGCATTGAGATCGTGGGTATCTGGATCGATCAACATGGCTTCCATTTGCGCGCCATATTTTTCCGTGATGCGCTGCGCGAGCTCCGAGACCAGGGGCTGGTCGAGCTCGAAGGAATCGCTTTTCGTCGCCGTGATTTCACGGAAGTGGCTGTGATATTCAGTGTGTACCGTGATCATAGTGCGCTCTCAAGCACCCGCTAAGGCGCCGTCCTCGGCCAGGACTTCGGCGACGTCATCCATACCGAGCTCTGACAATCGCTCGGGCGTCTGCAAACCGTTACGCTGATCCCAACCGCGCCACTCGTAGTATTCATCGAGCACGGTTTCGAACATATCCGCCGCCACCTTGCCCGGATACATGCCCTCTTCGGTCGGCTCCCACATCCAGCGTTCGCAAACGGTGTCGTGTTCGCGGCGCATACCGACGCGCGAGTTGAAGGCTTTTTCCAGGTTGCAGATCCGCTCGCCGTCGCGCATCAGTTCGTCCGGCGTACGGTCGATGTCGGTGATCGCGGCGAAGGCTTTGCCATAATAATCCTGCGGTGTATATCCGGACGGATCCAACATCCAGTGGAACAAACATACGCCGTAGGAGTTGAGCAGGGCCACCTGGTTTTCAATCATTGCCGTCGATGCGCCCTTGAGCTCCGGCGTATTGAGGTCCGCGGCCTCAGGCCTGCCGAAATAGATCTGAGACAGGTCTTTACGCTGGAATTTTTCGATGAGGCCGATCCCTTTCAAGTGATCGGCGCCGCGCGATGCCACCGCCATGTTGTTCATCCAGGTCGGAAACGGCCGCATTTCTTCGGTAAAGCTGGCGCCGCCTTTCCCGTACATGGCGTACTTCATGAAGTTCTGGCCCTTCATCTCCGAGTACTTGAGCGCACCCTTATAGGGGCCGTCACGGAAGATCTCGCCGAAGGGATTAGTCTGGAACACGATACTCTCGACGCAAGCTTCGACGTCTTCCATGTTGCCCCACTCGAGGCTTTGCTCATGGCCAAATAATTCAGCAACATCGCGATCGGAGATGAGATCGCGTTGTTTGAGTTCCTGAAGGAAACTGATCGAACAGCTCAAATCCTGATTGTCTATGCCGTAGTCGTTGGTGATCTTGCCCCAATGCGCAACCTCGGCCCAATCGCGCAGATCGAGCGCCCCGGCACCGCTGCCGGTAGTGAGGTATTCGGGTCGGCGGAACGTCTCGCCGACGTATTTCTTGGCTGCTTCCGATTCGGTGCCGTCGAACTTGTACTTCGCGTCGCAGGCGATGTAGCAATCCGAGGAACAGACTTCCGCATACTTGTGGTATTTCTTGACCCAATTATCGGACGTGATCTCATCGCCGCGAAACATATTGCCTTGGTTATTACGCCAGAAATGGCTACCGATATGCTGGTACATTTCGACCGCGCCGAGCGTGCCGCGCCGTTTGAAGCCGTAGACTGCTTCGTTGGAATCGATGCGTTTCCGAAAATCTTCCGACCATTCCATCATATCTTCGGGACGGTCGATGCGGATGCCGCCGTTACCCTGCACCGCGATGGCTTTGAGATTTTTCGATCCCATAACGGCGCCGCCGCCGCAGCGCGCATAAATGCGTAGCGCATCGGAGACAACGCCCGCGTAACCCACCTGGTTCTCGCCGGCCTGGCCGATCGTCAGGGAGTGCACGGTAGACGGATAGGTGCCGAGATCCTGCTGGAGGATCGCGTGCGTCTCGGCGGTGTTCTTGCCCCACAGGTGGCTCGCATCCAGCAGCGCCACTTCGTCGTTGCAGATATGAAGGTAAACGGGTTTTGGCGCTTTTCCGGTCACCGCAATGTATTCGAACGCGGAGAAGCGCACCTGATAGGGAAACTTACCGCCGCCGGCCGAATCACCGAACATGCCGTAACACGGGCTCTTGAACGTAATGCGCCCTTTGATGCCGCTGCCCGCGCCCGTTCCCGCGAGGGGCCCTACGCCGAAGACGAAAATATTGTCCGGCCCGCGCGGATCACAGTTCGGGTCGTGCGTCAGAAAATGCTCCCACATGATCCAGTTATTGATGCCCGAACCGCCGATCCAGCGCTCGAACATCGCATGCGGGATGAGCTCGGCCTTGAGTTCACCCGTGGTCAGATCGACTCTGAGTAACTGGCTTTCCATATCTCTATCCTCATCTATCCTTCTATCGGTTTCGGGCGTCGCCGCACGGTCTTTACGCGGAGCTGCTGATCTTGCCGGCTTCGAGCATGGCCTGCATGATGCCGACCTCGTTACGCGGTTCGGGTTTCTCTTTCTGGATCTTGTTGAAATCCGTTTGTTCTTCGTAAAACAACACGGGCAGGCGGTTGTATTGCTTACCCGGGTTGATCATTTCCGGGCGGGTAGAACAGGCTTTCACGCAGACCGGATCGCCGCCGCAGAGATCACATTTCAGCAACTCACCGCTCGGAGCGACGAACACGACATCGAACGGACAACCCGGGACGCATTCCATGCACTGGATGCAGTCATCCTGATCGATAACAGCGGCCATGGTCTTTGGGTCGTAGTAGAACGCATCGGTCGGACACACGTCGGCACAGGGCGGTGGATTCCCACAGTGGTGGCAGATCTCGGCGATGAAACCGAGGCCGTCGGAGTTCACCCGGGATGGTTTTTCGGGGGCATGCTCGATACGAATCCTGGACAGCGCCGGATTGACTTCGCCGTCGGGTGAATGAACCAGCGAGCAGGCGACCTCACAGACGTTGCATTCGGTGCATTGATTGCGCAGTGCAAAGAGCTTCTGGGTGACGTTCGGCACGTCTTCACCGCGCGCGTAGCGTACGTCCCCGGTAACGAGTTCCTTTTGCGGTTGAGCGGACATTCGGGGATCTAATCGGCGCATCGCTGGCTTGTCAACAAAACGGACGAGGAATCTGGATGCGGATTGCGCAAAATACGTGGAAATCCTTTATCTTACGGCCCTTATGAGCACCGACCCGAAGCGTGAAATACTGCAACACCCCGAGTGCGGCGACGTCCCGGCGCGCAAGCTGCTCGACTGCATATTCGCCTTGATGCCGGATGGGCGCATTCACCATTACCACATCGAGCAGATGCAGGTCGCCGACGGCGCTGAGGGGGTCCGGTACACCCTGACGGATACACCGGCCGCCGACGAGCGCCAGCGCTGCCAGATCATTCCGCCATTCGTTACGCAGTTCCCCAAGCTTCCGTAGCGGGCGTCGCGTTGTGGCATTAGGCATCCTCGAGCCCCAAGACGTCGCCGAACGGATCGGCGAGAGCGGCAGTGCGACCTACGTCGACGTCCGCACCGTGGCGGAATTCGCCAAGGGGCGCCCCAAGGGCCGCGCGATCAACGTCCCCATCGTCTTCCATCATCCAACGACGGGCGACGACCATCCCAATGCGAGTTTCCGATTGGTCATGGCGCATACCTGCACGCCGGACACGGCCTTGATCGTCGGTGGCGACGAGGGCGAACGCGGCATGCAGGCGGCTCGCGAACTCTGCGACGCGGGCTTTGAAAATGTGAGTGTGATGCCTGCCGGTCTAGTGGGCTGGCGGGACTGCGGTTTGCCGGTCACCAGCGACAACCGCGACGGCGTCAGCTACGTTTCGCTACTGACCCCAGCGAAACGCGCGAAGGAGGGAGCGGGGGAATAATTCCCTCACCATTTGTTGGTTCGCATCGGCGATACCGTGGCGCCGTGGGAAAGGTGTTTGGAGCGCTCGCCCAGCGTCGCATTTTCCTTCGCCATGGTCACGGGGCTATTGGTCCAACTGCCCTTACCCACGAGCCGTCTTACCGGCGTGTCGGGCGGCGTGTCGCCCACCGGGTGGCTCATATATTCGCAAAGCTCGCCCCAGGTCTCGAAGCGGATGGACATTCCGTGTACGGCTTCGACCACCTCGCCGTTTTCTTCGCAGAGGTATTCATACAAGGGCATGGTTAGATTCCTCAGTCATATCAAGAGCCTAATGACGGCACATTATATATGAGTCCCCGTTTGCGCAGATAGGTTCAAGCGCAAACGCCGGTCTGCGCTCGATTACCGGTCACGGTGCTAACATCCGGGTTGCACCGTGATATCGGTCGACGGCACACCCCTCTTGAGCGAAACGACATGAACGCCACGCGCGATTCAAGCATGACCGGTGCGTCGGGATCGGGTTGGCAGCGGCGCTACACCATCGTCGCCCTGTGCACCTGCGCCGTGTTCGTGTGCTACATCGATCGCGTCAATATCTCGGTGGCCGTGATCGCGATGCAGGACGAGTTCGGCTGGTCGGAAACGACCAAGGGTTGGGTTCTGTCCTCCTTTTTCATCGGTTACATGCTGTTCATGGCGCCGAGCGGTTGGATTGCGAATCGCATCGGCGGCAAGTTCGTGCTCGGTGTCGCCGTGTTGTGGTGGTCCGTATTCACGATACTTACGCCCGGCGCCGCATTCATCTCATTGCCGATATTGATCGCTACGCGTATCGCGATGGGTCTTGGCGAGGCTGCGATGTTTCCGGCAGCCTACAATCTCTACGGTCGCTGGATACCGGCGGACGAACGATCACGCGCAGTAGCGCTGTTGGTCGGCGGCATTCCGATCGGGACCTTATTCGCCCTCACGGCCACCGGTTGGATCGTCGATCGCTTCGGTTGGCCGAGTGTGTTCTACCTGTTCGGCGCCGCCGGTTTCATCTGGTGTATCGCCTGGTTCCGATTGGCACACGACGATCCGGCCGGAGATCCGCATATCTCCGCATTCGAGCGCGACATGCTGCGCGCCAATACGTCGGATGCGGATGCGAAGGAGCCGATACCGTGGCGAACATTAGCATCGACGCCCGCGGTGTGGGCCTTGATCGTCAATCATTTCTGCAGCAACTGGGGCTTCTACATGCTGCTGGCCTGGTTACCGAGTTATTTCAACGATCAGTTGAATTTGAACATCGTACACGCGGGCCTGTATTCCGCCGCACCCTGGCTCACGATGTTCGTCGTCGGCAATCTGGGCGGCGTGGTCGCCGACAAATTGACCAAATCCGGCATGGATCTGACCACCATACGCAAGACCATGCAGATCACCGGGTTGCTCGGCTCCGCAAGCTTCCTGCTTGCCGCGCAAGACGTGCAATCGGCCAACGTCGGGATGGGACTCATGTGCGGCGCCCTCGGTTTTCTCGCGTTGACCTGGTCCGGTTTCGTGCCGAATCACCTCGACCTCGCACCCCGATACGCAGATGTATTGATGGGTGTGACCAATACGGCGGGCACCATCCCCGGAATCATCGGCGTGGTCATCACCGGCTGGCTGGTGGATACGACCGGTAGCTATTCCTCGGCCTTCGCGCTGTGCGCGGGGATCAATCTGTTCGGGGCCGTCGTCTGGTTCCTGTTTGCGTCGGCGAAACGGGTCATCGACTAGAGGCCATTTGTGCTACATTTTCGATCCTCGACTTTTTTTGTGATTCGTTGAATTAGAACAAGGAGAAGCACGATGGCAGAAGCCTATATCATCGACGCGGCGCGCAGCCCGACCGGTAGGCGGCGTGGCGGCCTGCAGGACGTCCACGCGGCGGATCTCGGCGCGCACGTCATCAAAGCGCTGGTGGATCGCAACCCGATCCCGGACGCCGAGTACGACGACGTAATTTTCGGGGCGATCGATCAGATGGGTCCGCTCGCCGGCGACATCGCGCGTACGAGCTGGTTGACCGCGGGCTTCGATGAAGTCGTGCCCGGCGTTACGATCGACCGTCAATGCGGCTCCTCGCAGCAGTCGGTGCACTTCGCTGCGCAGGCAGTGATGTCGGGCGTCAATGACGTCATCATCGCAGGTGGCGTACAGACCATGTCGAAGATCCCGATCGGTTCGGCTTCCGCGGCGGGAGGCGCATTTGGATTCGACGATCCTTTTACGGGCTCCGAGGCCTGGGTCGAACGCTACGGCGACGATCCGCCCACCCAGTTCAAAGGCGCGCAAATGATGGTCGATCGCTGGAACTTCTCGCGTAAAGACCTCGAAGTGTACTCGCTGGAATCGCACCGCCGCGCCGCGCAGGCGATCGCCGAAGGCCGGTTCGATCGCGAGGTCGTACCGTACAACGGCTGCACGATGGACGAAACGGTACGCGATACCTCACTCGAGCAGATGGCGGAACTCGATCCCATCTTCGGCTTGAAGGATATAACGGCGGGGGTTTCGAGCCAGGTCTGTGACGGTTCATCCGCCGTGTTGATCGCGTCTGAAGGTGCCGTGAAGCGCTACGACTTGAAGCCCCGCGCACGCATTCACCACATGAGTGTGCGCGCCGAAGATCCGATGATCATGCTGACCGCACCGATCATGACCACCCACTATGCGCTCGATAAAGCGAGCATGAGCCTCGACGATATCGATTTGGTCGAGGTCAACGAAGCGTTCGCGCCCGTGCCGATGGCATGGCTCAAGGAAACGGGTTACCCGCACCAGCAGACCAACGTCAACGGCGGCGCAATCGCGCTCGGCCACCCGATCGGCGCCACCGGCACCAAGCTCATGACGACGCTCTTGCATGAGCTCGAGCGCACCGAAAGCCGCTACGGACTGCAGACCATGTGCGAAGGCGGCGGCCAGGCGAACGTCACGATTATCGAGCGCTTGTAGGAGCCCGCTTGCAGGCGAACTCGGAGGTTAAATCATGTCCACTCTAAACGGCGTACACCACCTTGCAATCATGACCGCAGACGTCAAGCAACAGATTGAGTTCTTCTCCGACGTGCTGGGCATGAAGCTCAAGGCCCTTTATTGGATGCACAACGTCGACGGCTATTTCCACGCGTTCATGGAATTGAATCCGAGTTGCTCGGTGGCCTTCGTCCAGTCGCCCGAGGTCGACAAACTCCCGGTTGAAATGGGCGTATCGCATGCCGGCAACCCGACCAAACCCTGCTCGCGCGGCACCATGCAGCACGTCGCCTTCAATTGCGACAACGACGAGGAGCTCTACGCGATGCGCGACCGGATCCGCGCGAAAGGCGTGCGCGTATTGGGGCCGCTGGATCACGGCTTTTGCAAATCGATCTATTTCGGCGGACCGGAAAACCTCGTCCTCGAAGTCTCGACCAGCGAAACCGGCATTGACGAAGAAGCCTGGATCGATCCCGAAGTGGTCAAGCTCAACGGGATCTCGACAGACGAGCTCGAGCGTTACAAGCATCCGCCGCGCTTCGATCACATCGGTGACCCCGTGCAGCAGCCCGCGGCGGATAGCGGTCGTCCGGAATACTCCAACATGGACGAAGCATTCGCAGCGGCGTTCGATATGCCGGACGATGACGTCACGCGCGAGTTGAGTGAATCCACGCCGCCTGTGAAAGTGGCCTGAAGCCCATTCGCCTGCAAGCAGGCTCCTACGGCGGCGTCGATTTACGTAGGAGCCCGCTTGCGGGCGAACTATTTTTCCCAAAGAGAAAATCATGAAATACACCTACCGCTCGATGCCCGTCGCGCTTCTGTTGTTCGCACTAGCCTCTCCGTCTCTTGCACAAACCGTGGTCGACGACGAAGCTCTAGCCAACGAAGCAGACGCCGAAAACTGGCCCGGATACGGCCGCACCTACAGCGAGCAGCGCTTCAGCCCGCTCGATCAAATCAACGTACGCAATGTCAGTGAGATCGGCATCGAATGGTTTTTGGAATTACCGAAGGATCGCTCGTTAACCGGTACGCCGCTCGTCATCGACGGTGTCATGTATTTCAACGGCAGTTACAACGTGGTGCGCGCGGTGGACGCGAAGACCGGCAAGCTGCTGTGGGAGTACGACCCGAAAGTCATCGAGCATTCGGGCGATCGCATGCGGATCCTATGGGACTGGAATCGCGGTATCGCGTTCTGGAAAGGCAAGGTCTTCAACGCGACCATCGATGGACGGATGATTGCGATCGATGCGAAAACCGGCAAAGCAGTCTGGACGCAGCAGACCTTCGATCCCGATCTTCCGCTTTTCATCACCGGCGCGCCCAAAGTCTTCAGAGATAAAGTCATCATCGGCAACGGCGGTACCGAATGGGGTGCTGCGCGGGGCTTCGTCGTCGCCTACGATACGGAGACAGGTGAAGAAGCCTGGAAGTTCTACACGGTGCCGGGCAACCCGGCCGACGGCTTCGAGAACAACGCGATGAAGATGGCGGCCAAGACCTGGACCGGCGAGTGGTGGAAATACGGCGGCGGCGGCACGGTATGGCACGGCATCACTTACGATCCCGACTACAACCATGTGTATCTCGGCACTGGCAATGGCTCGCCCTGGAATCAAAAGATCCGCAGCCCCGACGGCGGCGATAACCTGTTCCTGTGCTCGATCGTCGCGCTCGACGCGGATACCGGCGGTTATAAATGGCATTACCAGACCGCACCCGGCGAGACCTGGGACTACAACTCCAACATGGACATCCTGCTCGCGACGCTCAAGGTCCATGATCGCGAGGTCAAGGCGATCCTGCACGCGCCTAAGAACGGGTTCTTCTACATCATCAATCGCGCGAACGGGAAATTGTTGTCTGCAGAGCAGTACGTCAAAGTCGATTGGGCCACTGAAGTCGACATGAAAACCGGCCGTCCCGTCGAACGTGAAGGCGCGCGTTACGAAGACGGCGAGGAACTCGTTTGGCCGAGTGCCTTCGGCGGCCACAACTGGCACGCGATGTCGTATAGCCCGAAGACCGGGCTCGTTTACATACCGATCATCGAGATGCCCGGCCTGTTCTCCGATACGCACGTCGAGATCATGGCCTGGGAGTCTCCATTCTGGGCCTTCGACCCGGCCATCGCCTTCGGCAACGAATACCTGCCCGACGATTCCGGCACCGGCGCCTTGCGCGCCTGGGATCCGCTGCGCCAGCGACTCGTATGGGAGGTACCGCTGCCGGGCGTCTGGAACCCCGGGACGGTGGTGACGGCGGGTAATCTCGTCTTTCAAGGCCGCGCCGACGGAATGTTCTACGCCTACCGCGCCGATAACGGCGAAGTGCTGTGGCATACCGATCTGGGTACGGGTATTTCGGCGCCGCCGATCACCTACGCGATCGAGGGCAAACAATACGTCTCGCTGCTCGTCGGCTGGGGCGGCGCCGGATCGGCGACTGCCGGATTCATCGGCGCGCAACACGGCTGGGCCTATCGCGCCCACCCCCGTCGCGTCGTCACCTTTTCGCTCGATGGCGAGTTGAAGTTACCGGCTTCTCCGCCGCCGTTTTACCCGCAACCGCTAGCGGCGCCCGACTTCGAGGTTGATGAAAGCCTGGCGGCGAGGGGCGGTGCGATATACACCGAGGTCTGCATGATGTGCCACGGCGCGGGCGCCGCGTCGGCCGGCCAGGCACCCGATCTTCGCGCGTCGACGATCATGCTTTCCATGGACGAGATCAAAAAAGTCGTGATCGATGGCAGCCGGCGTTCCATGGGTATGCCCCCGTTCAAGGAATTCACCGACGAGCACCTCGTCGCGGTCCAACACTACGTACGACAGCAGGCCAACACACCAGCGCCATGCAAGGCGTGTCAGGCCAAGAAATGAAAGGGGACGTGACCGATGTAGCCCGGATGGAGCGTAGCGGAATCCGGGGTCTTTCCAATTTAATCCGTGGTGATGCTTTCACCCAGACCAATTTGTTTGTCGGCGCTGCCGGCGGGCGGCGGGACTTCGATTCCGCGTTGAACGGCGGGGCGCGCCGCCAGGGCATCGATCCAGCGCGTTAAGTGATCGAGCCCGTCGACGGGTACGCGTGCCCAGCGGTGCGCTTTGACCCAGGACCAGTTGGCGATGTCGGCGATGCTGTAATCGCCAGCCAGGTATTCGCTTGTGGCGAGTCGTGTGTTCAACACTTCGTAGAGACGGCGCGTTTCGTTCTTATAGCGCTTGCGTGCGGCCGGGACGTCCTCTTTGAAATAACGCTCGAAGACGACGGCCTGTCCTTGCATCGGCCCTATGCCACCCATCTGGAACATCAACCATTGCACGACGCAAAATCGGCCGCGTGTATCTGACGGCATGAGGCGTCCGGCTTTCTCGGCGAGATAAATCATGATCGCGCCGGACTCGAAGATCGTCAGATCACCGGCTTCCCGATCGACGATCACGGGGATCCGCCCGTTTGGATTGAGCGCGCGGAACCCGGGATCATGTTGCTCGCCGGCGCTCAGATCGACGGCGTGGAGAGCGTAAGGCAGCCCGAGCTCTTCGAGCGTAATCGACGCCTTCCAGCCGTTCGGCGTGGCCGCGGTATAGAGATCGATCATCGCCCTGTAATCCCTGCTAGAAACTGGCCGCACAGCATATTGCGCACCGCATCTGAGCTGCAAGCCGCGCACTGTGAGCGAGTAGCGCCGCGTCACGCACCGCGCCATAATTGGCGGCAACGCTCAAAACGAAGTTTTCCGCCATTGAAAATCGCCGCCTTCCACCTCATGCCCTACCGCGACCTGGCGCCGGATTTCGAGAAGAAGTACAAGTCCGCGTGGTTCGACCTGCCCTTCAGGGAGGTCGCCGATCCCGGCAAGTGTGCGCAGTATTACAACCACACCCTGGACGAGCTGATCTTCGCGGCCGAATGCGGGTTCGACGGCGTGTGCACCAACGAGCACCACCAGAACGCTTACGGCTTCATGGTCAACCCGAACATGATGGGCTCGGTGCTCGCACGCGCCACGCGCGGCAGCGATACCGCGATCATCCAGATTGGCGAAACGGCGGTCTTTCTGAACCCGCCCATCCGCGTCGCCGAGGAATACGCGATGCTGGACTGCGTGTCCGAAGGCCGCCTCGTCGCCGGGTTTCCCGTGGGCTTGGGCGGCGATTACGCCTACAGCTACGGCATGGCGCCGATGGAACAGCGCGGCCGGTACCGCGAGGCACACGACTTGATCAAAAAGGCCTGGACGGCCGACGACATCTTCGTGTGGAACGGCAAGTACTATCAACTGCCGATGGTGAACGTGTGGCCGCGGCCGGTGCAACAACCGCATCCGCCGATCTGGGTGCCCGGTAACGCCAGCCCCAGTACCTGGGAGTTCGTCATAAAAAACAACTACTCCTATTGTTATCTGACCTATTTCGGCGCCAAGGGCGCCCAGCACATGGTTCAGGGTTACTGGAACCGGGTGGAGGAACTCGGACGTGATCTGAACCCGTATCGCATGGGATTCCTGGTTCCCGTTGGCGTTTCCGAGACGGACGAACGCGCGGAAGCCGAGTACGGCAAGCACATCGAATATTTTTATCACAAGGGCTTGCGCCTGCCGGAACAATATCTGGCGCCGCCGGGACACATGACGCATGCGAGCCTCACCCACCTGCTCACCAAGCGTCCCTTCCCGCCTTACGAAGACCTGCAGCGCATGCGCTTTCCGCAATTCGACGAGCGCGATTATCTCGTGGCCGGCAGCGCCGCGACGGTCACCGAACGCCTGCTCGAGATCATCAAAACCCTGCGCGTCGGCCACTTGATGATCCTGCCGCATTTCGGCGGGATGCCACATGAGCAATGCATGGAAAACATCGACCGTATCGCCAAAGGTGTGCTGCCGCATCTCCGCAACGTATGGGATGACGAAGGGTGGGAAGACCATTGGTGGCCGACCACGCTCAAGAAAGCACAGCGCGCCGCTGCCTGAAACTCACAAGGTCAAACACAATGAAAAAAGTTCGCCAGAAAGTCGTGCCCGTACTCGGAGGCAATCTCGAAATCACGGTCAATATTGCCGGCAAGGGCAAGCCGCTCGTCTATCTGCATTCAGCCGGGGGGTACTATTGGGACGATTTCCTCGATAGCCTGGCCGATCATTTCAAGGTCTACGCGCCTCATTTCCCCGGCACCGCGCCGGGCCGGCCCGATGAAATCGAGCAGCTCGACAACTTATGGGACGCCGTGCTCGCCTACGACGACATGCTCGACGCGCTCAAGCTCAGGAAGGTCAAGCTCATCGGCCATTCGTTCGGTGGCCTGCTCGCGGCTGAACTGGCCGCACAGCGACCCAAATCTATCGAGAAGCTCGTGCTCATCGCGCCGGTTGGGTTATGGCGTGACGATGCCCCCTATAGCGTCGCCGATTGGTGCGCGCTCGACTTCGAAGAGATCATGGATACTTTGTTTTACGACCGCCATGCGCCGCGCGTACAACGGCGCATGGCCATACCCGAAGACGCCGACGAAGCGGCGCTTTGGAATCGTGATTTCATCTGGACCATCGGTTGCACCAGCAAGGTGATCTGGCCGATTCCCGACAAAGGGCTCAAAAAGCGCATCCACCGCGTGCAGGCCCCGAGCCTCGTCGTATGGGGCGAAAACGACGACCTGATCCCGCCGGTCTATGCCAGTGAATTCGGCAAAGCCCTGCCCGAAGCGGACGTATTCATGATCCCTCAGTGCGGCCACGAACCACCGCTCGAGCAGATGGAAGTTCTCAAAGCACGCGTCGACACCTTTCTAGCTGCATAACAATCTCTGCCATCGTCGCAGACAGCGCCAAGGAGTTTCATATGAATCAGCAAGCCCTAATGCAAGAAATGCAGACCGAATTCGGTGAGGTCCTGGAACTCAGCGGCGCCGGCCGCGGGCAGAAGGTCGCGGTGTTGTCGGAGGGCGACATTTTGCAGGATCGTTCCGAAGCGTTTCTAAGCGCTGCGGATACTCTCGGCGCGGAGGCAATCCGCGTCAACGTCGCGGCCAGCAGCAATGCCGGCGCCGAAGCCCGCATCGCGGACCTCGGCACATCCGCGCTCAGCAGCGACGCGCAAGCGATGCAAACCTTGAAAGAGGCCGATCTCGTCATCGACCTCATGCTGCTGCTCTTTTCGCACGAACAGCTCGAGATGCAAGCCGCCGATACCCGGATACTGCTCGTCGTCGAGCCCTTTGATATCTTGAAACGATTGAAACCCACCCGTGCGATGCGCGCCCGGGTCGAAGCGGGCGAACGACGCATGCAAGCCGCGAAAACCTTGCGCTTTACCAATGACGCGGGCACGGACGTGCGATATGAACTCAAGCAGTACGGCGGCACGTCGTCCGACGGCGTTCTTACCGAATACGGCTACACGGATACACCGGGGCGCTGGGATCATTGGCCGAGCGGCTTCCTCGCATCGATCGGCACAGTCGATGGCGTGGAGGGCCGCGTCGTCATGGATGTGGATGACATCGTTTTGCCGTGGAAAGAATTCATCAAGACGCCGATCGATATGACAATTCGGGACGGCATGGTGACGGACATTGCCGGCGGCGACGATGCGAAGAAACTCCGCGACTACATAGAGGGTTTCGAAGACCCGCGCGCGTACGCGCTCTCGCATATCGGCTGGGGCTTGAACGAAGACGCCTTGTGGGAAGTCGACGTCCCGGGCATCGCGATGGACAGCCGCGCCTACTGCGGGAACGTGCTGTTCTCGACTGGACCGAATATCGAGTTCGGCGGCGATAACGACACGGCCTGTCATCTCGATCTGCCGATGAAGAACTGCTCGCTGTGGTTGGACGACGAGTTGATCGTGGACCGCGGTGAAGTCCTGCCCGGCGACATGCGCCCGCAGGCGCAGTAACCCGGTCAGGGCTCACTATGAAAACTCTGCACGGGATCGGCAGGCCCGTTCGCCGTAAGGAAGACTTTCGATTCCTTACCGGGCGCGGCCAGTACACGGCCGACATATCGTTTCCGGATCAACTCTATCTCGCCGTTTACCGCTCGCCGGTCGCGCACGCGACCATCAAGGGTGTCGACACCGGCCAGGCTGCAAACGCGGAAGGCGTTGTGGCGGTGGTGACGGCCGCGGACCTGGAACGCGCCGGCATCAAAAACATTCCCTGCATGCAGGCGATGGTCAATGCCGACGGCAGTGACATGTTCCACCCCTATCACCCGATCCTGCCTACCGATCGAGTCGTCTATGCGGGTGAACCGGTCGCCGCCGTGATCGCGACCAGCCTAGCGCTGGCACGGGATGCGGCCGAACTCATCGTCTTCGATTACGAGGAGTTGCCGGCCGTCGGCACCGCATCGGATGCACTGGCGCCCGGCGCTCCGCAACTCTGGGAACAATGCCCCGGCAACGTGGGTTGCGATTGGGTTTTTGGGGATAAGGCCAAAACCGACGAGTTATTCGATTCCGCGGCGCACATCGTCAGCATTGATGCGGTACAGAACCGTTTGTCGCCAAGTTCCATGGAACCGCGTGCGGCGCTTGCCGCCTACGATGTCGGCAAGGACGAGTACACGCTCTATCTTGCGAACCAGAATCCCCACTTCATCCGTCAGCTGACTTCCCGCGTGACGATGCCGCATATTCCGGAAACCAAGCTGCGTGTCGTAGCGCCGGACGTGGGCGGCGGCTTTGGATCGAAAACCCCGCAATACAACGAGGAATATCTGTGTATCTACGGGGCGAAGCATACCGGTCGCCCAGTTAAATGGGTCGGTGAGCGCAGCGAAGCCTTCGTGTCGGACGCACACGCGCGTGACCACGTTACCCATGCGGAGATGGCGGTCGACGCGGCGGGCAAGATCCTCGCGATCAGAAGTACGCACGTGGCGGACTTGGGCGCCTATGCCCAGATCTTCGGTCCGCTCGTACCGACAGCTTTGTATTCAACGATGTTGTCCGGAGTCTATACGATTCCCGCCGTCTATTCGGAGGCGAAGATCGCCTACAGCAATACCGTGCCGACCGACGCCTACCGCGGCGCGGGACGTCCGGAAGCATCGTATACCGTCGAGCGCCTGGTTGAACTCGCCGCGGACAAGCTTGGCATCGATTCGATTGAACTGCGCCGCCGTAATTTCATCCCCAAAGACGCATTCCCTTACGAAGTGTGCACCGGCCACGTCTATGACTCCGGCGATTACGACCTGTGTATGAACCTTGCGCTGGCCGCGATCGATTTTGAGCACTTTGACGAGCGACGCGCCGAGGCCGCGGCCCGCGGTAAATTGCGCGGACTCGGCATCTGCGTGTATACCGAAGTCGCCGGTGTCGGACCGACGCCGGCCACGCTCGAGGGTGGCTCGCAGGTCCCGTTCTTCGAAGTCACCACGGTGCGCGTCAATCCAGACGCCACGGTCACGGTGCTGACCGGTGCGCACAGCCATGGCCAAGGCCATGAAACGTCGTTCGCGCAGGTCGTCGCGGAAAAACTCGACGTGCCGCTGGACCGGATCGACGTCGTTCACGGTGATACCGCGAAGGTCCCGTTCGGCGTCGGCACGTTTGCGTCGCGTTCGATCAGCCTCGGCGGCGGTGCGCTGGCCATCGGCGTTGATAAGATCGTTTCCAAGGGCAAAAAGATCGCGGCCCACGTTCTCGAATCAACGCCGGACGAGATCGATTTCATCGACGGGCATTTCAAGGTCCAGGGATCCGATCGATTGATGTCCTTCGCGGAGGTGGCGGAACTGGCTTACCTGCCGGGCAACTACCCCATTGCAGAACTCGAACCCGGCCTCGAGGAAGTGACCTGGTTCGATCCGCCCGGCTTCACGTTTCCGGGCGGCTGTCATATCTGCGAAATCGAGATCGATCGCGATACCGGTGCATGCGCGATCGTGAATTACTGCGTCGGCGACGACTTCGGCGTCATCATCAACCCGATGATCGTCGAAGGGCAGGTCCACGGCGGCATCGCACAGGGCGTCGGTCAGGCCTTGATGGAACACGCCATCTACGACAAGGACAGCGCGCAGTTGGTGAGTGGCACGTTCCTCGATTACTGCATGCCGCGCGCCGACGACCTGCCGATGATCTACGTCGAATCGATCGAGAGCACCACGCCGTGTAATCCGCTCGGCGCAAAGGGTTGTGGTGAAGCGGGCGCGATCGGCGCGCCGGCTGCAGTGATGAACGCCGTATTCGACGCGCTCAAACCGCTCGCCATTACCGAACTCACGATGCCTGCGACACCTGCGAAGATCTGGGCCGCCATCGATCGCGCGCAATAGCGACTCGCCGTGAGCTGGGACGAAGAAATCGGCGAAGTCGGAAAGCGTCGCGAATTGGGCGCCGCGATGGGCGGTCCTGACGGCATCGAAAAACAGCACGCGCGCGGCAAGCTGACCGTACGCGAACGCATCGAACACCTCGTCGACGCCGGCTCGTTCAGCGAGCACGGGCGCATGGCGGGCGGCGCGGTCCTGGATGACGACGGCCGGGTCGTGACGTTTACGCCGGCCAACTACGTCGTCGGTGTCGGTCGGATCGCCGGCCGCCAGGTCGCCGTGGGCGGCGAGGATTTCACGCTCAAGGGCGGATCACCCAACGCCTCCGGTTTGCGCAAGAGCATCTACGCCGAACACTTGGCGGTGAAACATCGCATACCGCTGGTGCGCCTGCTCGAAGGCGGCGGCGGCAGCGTGCCGAGCGGCGAGACCGATCCCAAAAAACCGCGCACGGTCGGCGAACCGGTGTACGCGGATCACCGCTTTGCGATCATCGCCGAGGCCATGGGCGCCGTTCCGGTCGCTTCCGCGGCACTCGGGCCGGTGGCCGGATTCCCGGCGGGCCGGCTAGTCGCCTCGCATTTCTCGGTCATGGCGCGTGAAACGGCGCAGGTGATGATCGGCGGGCCCGCGCTGGTTAAGCGCGCGCTGGGCCGCGACCTGTCGAAAGAGGCGCTCGGCGGCGCCGCGGTCCACGCCGCATCGGGGGTGATCGACAAGGTCGCCGACGACGAAGCCGCCGCGCTCGATCAGGTCTGTGAATTCCTGAGCTACATGCCCCAGAACGTATTGGAGCGTGCGCCGCGGTGCGCCAGTGACGACCCCATCGATCGCTGTGACGATGCCTTGGCATCGATCGTGCCGCGCAATCGCCGCCACGCCTTCGACATGCAGACCGTGGTCGAGCTCGTCGTCGATCGCGATTCCTTTTTCTCGTTCGCGGCCGCCTACGGCCCCGAGTTAATCGTCGGCCTGGCCCGGTTGAACGGTCAACCGATCGGCGTCACCGGTAACGATTGCCTTCACCTGGCGGGCGCGATGACGGCGCCGGCTGCGCAAAAAATGCGCCGCATGATCGAGCTGTGCGATACATTCCACTTGCCGATACTCAATTTCGTCGACGAACCCGGATTCATGATCGGTCCCGCAGCAGAGAGCGCCGCGACCATCCGCTACGGCATGGCGGCCGTCTCTGCCGCCGCGCAGGCCGCTGTTCCCTGGGCTTCGGTACGCGTGCGCAAGTGCTTCGGCGTCGCGGCCGCAGCGCATTTTGGGCCCGACGCCTACGTGCTCGATTGGCCGTCCGCAGAATCGGGCCCGCTGCCCTTAGAGGGTGGAGTCGCGGTCGCCTTCGGCCGCGAGATCGAGAACGCCGCCGATCCGGAAGCCAAGCGCCGGGAACTCGAGGAAAAACTCGATCGCGAGCGCTCGCCGTACCGCGCCGCCGAATCGTTCGCCGTGCACGAGATGATCGATCCACGCGAAACGCGGCCGTTGCTCTGTGAGTGGATCGAGTTGAACCAGGCGCGGCTGGATGGGCTCGTGGGGGAAACGAAATTTCCAATGCGGCCGTGAATTCTAATTCGACCGCTTGCGGGCGCCGCGTTAATCAACGCCGACCGCGTCTCCCAAGGTCTCCCCGATCTCTGCGTGTAATACGAGATCGGCCGTGCCGTCCTGCTCGGTCGGTTCTCGATTGATGATCACGAGCTTCGCGCCGTTGCGTTTCGCCAATATCGGAAACGCAGCCGCCGGATAGACGACCAGCGACGAGCCTATGGCGATGAACACGTCGCAGGCCAGCGTTTCTTCCTCGGCGCGATCCATTTCCGCCGCGGGCATCGCCTGCCCGAACGAAATAGTCGCCGTTTTGATCAAGCCGCCGCAATCACACACGGGTAAGGTCTCATCGCGCTCGAAGACTTCGAAGATCGGACCCAGTTCGTAACGTTTCGCGCAGCTAAGGCAGGCGGCGTAGGTCGAATTTCCGTGCAACTCGATGACTTTGTCATCCGCCACGCCCGACGCCTGATGCAGCCCGTCGATGTTCTGGGTGATGATCGACGAACAGATCCCGCGTTCGACCAGGGCCGCTAGTGCGCGGTGCCCACGGTTCGGTTCGGCCTTATTGAAGTCGCGATCGATGACTAATTTACGGCGCCAGGACTCGCGCCGCATCTCCTCCGATGCGACGAAATCGTCGAACTCGATCGGTTGCATCTTCGACCAGATCCCGCCGGGGCTGCGGAAGTCGGGTATCCCGGATTCCGTACTGATACCGGCGCCGGTGAAGGCGACCGCGCGCGCGCACTGCGTGATCAAGTCGGTCAAGCGTTCGATTTCATCGCTCATGGAAGATGCTGATAACATGGGGTTGCCCATGGCAGTTTATCCACAGCCCCTCGTGGGCGCACCATAAAAAGTAATGAGCGACGACATCGAGCCCCGGATCCCGTCAGAGCTACAACCGCAACAGAGCGACGTCGCCTATGACTTGAGCGATGCCTTGGGCGCCATCATCTCACTGCGCGCGGGCATTCCCGAAGACGCCTTCACGGCCTCTATCCTCGGCACCGAGCGCGCCGGTCATGGCGTCGCGATCGGCGATTCGGGTCTCATCGTAACCATCGGTTACCTCATTACCGAAGCCGAAGATATCTGGCTGGTGACCCAATCCGGACAAGTCGTCACCGGACACGTCGTCGGCTATGACTACGAATCCGGTTTCGGATTGGTGCAGGCTCTGGGCACGCTCGACGCGCCGTCGATGGAAGTCGGCAGTACCAGCGCCCTACAAGCCGGAGAGGACGTCATCGTTGCGGGCTACGGCGGCTGCGGCCAATCGATCAAGGCGCGTATCGCGGCCAAGCGCGAGTTCGCCGGTTATTGGGAATACGTGCTGGACGAAGCGATCTTCACGTCACCGCCGCATCCGAATTGGGGCGGTACCGCATTGATTTCATCAGACGGCCGCTTGTCCGGGATCGGATCACTGTATATCGACCAGGTGCTGCCGCAAACGCAATCGCTGGACGGCAACATGAGTGTGCCCATCGATTTACTGCCGCCGATCATGGACGAACTGTTGACCTACGGACGCACGATGAAGCCCGCACGGCCGTGGATCGGGGTTTTTGTCTCCGAGGCGGCGAACTCATTGATGGTTGCGGGTATCTATGAAGACGCACCCGCCGCTCAGGCCGATTTGCGCGCCGGCGACGTCGTGCTCGAAGTGGCCGGCGAGCCGATCGAAGGCCTCTCCACTCTGTTCCGCAGCATTTGGGCGTTGGGACCGGCCGGCACGGAGGTGCCACTGACCCTGCACCGCGACGGGGACACGTTCGAAGCACGCGTACAGTCCGTCGACCGGCGCGATTTCTGGCGGGCGCCGAGTCTGCATTAAAAGCGGAGTGTGCGATGTCGAACCATTCGAATCAGGACGCCGTATCTAAACCCAGTGTCGATGAGTTACGCGTTGCCGCGGAACTTCTGCACTGGGACTTCAGCGATTCCGAGCTCGAAACTTATCAGAGCTTGATGGACGGCCTCGTCGACGGCTACAACGTCGTCGGCGCGATGGAAGCGCCCAAGCTGCCGGTCAAGTATCCGCGCGATGCGGGTTACCGCCCCGGCGACGATGAGAATCGTTTGAATGCGTGGTATTGGAAAGCGTCGATCAAGGGCGCGCAGAGCGGCAAGCTCAGCGGCAAGACCGTGGTCGTGAAAGACAATATCTGCGTCGCCGGCATTCCGATGATGAACGGCTCGAAAGTCATCGAGGGTTTTGTTCCGGATGAAGACGCCACGGTCGTGACTCGGGTATTGGATGCGGGCGGTGAGATCCTGGGTAAGGCGGTCTGTGAGAATTTCTGTTATTCCGGCGGCAGCCACACGAGCGCCACAGGCCCGGTGTGTAATCCGCACGATCCGGCGTACATGTCCGGCGGCTCGTCGAGCGGTTGCGCCGCGCTCATCGTGGCCGGCGAATGCGACATGGCGATCGGCGGCGATCAGGGCGGCTCGATCCGCATGCCGAGTTCCTTTTCGGGATGCTATGGCATCAAGCCGAGCTATGGCCTCGTGCCGTATACGGGCGCGTGCGCGATCGAGCACAGCATCGACCACTTGGGGCCGATGGCCGGCACCGCGGCGGAATGCGCGCTGTTGCTCGAAGTGCTCGCGGGGTACGACGATGGATTGGATCCGCGACAGCAGGCGGTCTTGGAACCCAAGGCGTATGTGAACGCGCTCGAGCAAGGAATCGCGGGTCTGCGCCTTGGGATCGTGAAAGAAGGATTCGCCCGTCCAGAGTCCGAAGCGGACGTTGACGAGATTGTTACGTCCGCCGCGCAGCGTCTCGCGGAGGCCGGTGCGGTCGTTCAGGACATCTCCTCCCATGCATCTCACTGCGCCCAGCATCATGCTGGCGAGTTCACTCGACGGCACGCTGTCGACATTCTCTGATCTGGGCACGAACGGACCGAACGCGAAAGGGCATAACCTAACGGAGGCGATTCGGTTCTATCAAAAAGCGCGGCGGGAACGTGCAGCCGATTTTCCGCCTACTGTGAAGACGATCATGCTGTTCGCATAGGCCATGCGCAATCGCTATGGCAATTACTATTCCGCCAAGGCCCTGAATCAGGTACGCGACGTGCGTAACGCTTATGACGAGGTGTTCGAGACCTGCGATCTGCTCGTAATGCCGACGACTGCGATGAAAGCCCTGCCATTACCACCGGCTGACGCACCGCCTGAAGTCGTGTGGGAGTGCGCGCTCCCCATGATCAACAATACCTGTCCATTCGACATTACCGGCCACCCGTCGATGAGCGTGCCGGCCGGCATGTCCGACGGTCTACCCGTGGGTATGATGATCACCGGACGCTATGGCGAAGACGATGTGGTGTTGCGCGCCGGTCACGCTTTTGAACAACTTTGATCTGGACGGCACGATCGACTCCGATTGATCCCGGATTCCGCTACGCTCCATCCGGGCTACGCCGATCGAGTAGCCTGGATGGAGCGTAGCGGAATCCGGGGGAAATATTTCTAAAGCGGCCCCCTAACCTCCCGACCACGATGGCCGAATTTGGCCAGTATCGTGCGCCCTCATGCGCTAAGATCGCCTCATGTTGAACGACCACGAGACCTGTTACCGCGCGATCGAAACGGGCGACGCCCGTTTTGACGGCCGCGTCTATACGGGAGTGAAGACGACCGGGATCTATTGCCGTCCAGTCTGTCCGGCGCGAACGCCCGGACGTAGAAACGTCGAGTTCTTCGCCAGTGCGGCGGCCGCGCAAAACGCTGGGTATCGGCCATGTTTGCGTTGTCGTCCAGAATTATCGCCCGCGCCGGGCGTCCGCGCGGGTCCGCCTGATGTCGTGATCCGAGCGCTCGCATTGATCGCCGAAGGTGCGCTCGACGACGATGGATTACCGGACCTCGCCCGCCGCCTCGCGATTAGCGAGCGACAGTTGCGACGCTTGTGCATTGAGCACCTCGGTGCGCCACCGCACAAGATCGCCCAAACGCGGCGCGTCCTGTTCGCAAAGCAGTTGTTGCACGACACTCGCCTGTCCATGGCCGATGTCGCCATGGCGTCCGGGTTTGGAAGCATTCGGCGTTTCAATTCCACTTTTCAATCATTGTTCGGCAAGCCACCGCGCATGTTGCGTCGCGAGTGGATCAAGGACCGGGAGCAAGGCGACGGTAATTGGATAGAGATCCGTCTAGGATTTCGGCCGCCGTTTGACTGGAATTTCTTCTTGGATTTTTATCGTGCTCGCGCGATTCCCGGTGTGGAATATGTCGATGGCGATTGTTACCGGCGCGTCATTCGGATCGACGATCAGATCGGACTGACGGCAATACGGCTCGGAAACGGCGATTACCTGTGCGCCGCAATCCGGTTCCCGATCGTGACCGCTTTACCGCACATCGTGCAACGCTTACGCAATGCCTTCGACCTCGACGCCGATCCGATGATGATCCGCGAGCATTTGAGCGCCGACCGTGTACTGCAGCGCTATGTGCGCGCACGGCCCGGGTTGCGTGTCGCGGGTGTGTGGGATCCCTTCGAGCAGGCGGTACGCGCCGTGCTCGGTCAGCAGGTGAGTGTAGCGGCGGCACGCAAACTCGCAGCGCGTCTCGCTGAGCGCTGGGGTGACTCGATCGAAATCGAAGACGAACCCGAGCTTCGCTTTGCGTTTCCAACGCCGGCTCAGCTCGTGAATGCCGACGTCGCATCCTTGGGCATGCCGCGAAAACGCGGAGCGGCGGTGTCGGCCCTCGCGCAGGCGGTTTTAGCTGATCCGGATTTTCTCAAGCGCGGCGCGACGCTCGAAGACGGGCTCAGCCGGCTTAAAGCGTTGCCGGGTTTCGGCGAATGGACGGCGCATTACATCGCGATGCGCGCCATGCGCGAGCCCGATGCCTTTCCGGCCAGTGATGTCGGGCTGTTACGCGCATTGGAGGATAAGAACGGCCATCGCCCGACGGCAAATGAACTCACAGCGCGATCCGAACCATGGCGCCCGTGGCGTGCCTACGCAGCGCAGTATCTTTGGGCCCACGACGTTGATTCAGGTGATTTGACTCACGCGAATTCCGCCTCCAGAGGAGCATAGAACGATGACCATGACAACACTCAAATTCACGCTCGACTCCATCGACACACCGGTCGGGGAGATGCTGATCGCGCAGGACGAACGCGAACGCCTGCGTGCGCTCGATTGGCGGGAATACGAACAACGGATGTATAAACTCTTCGACCGTTACTACGGCAAAGGCGCCGTGGAGTTAATACCCGGCGACGGCAGCGGGCGGGTTGTCGACGCGCTCAAGCGGTACATCGCCGGCGAGCTCGGCGCGATCGACACGCTGGACGTCGAAACGGAAGGGACGGAGTTTCAGCGGCAAGTGTGGCGCGCATTGCGCGAAATTCCATGCGGGCAGACCTGGAGTTACGGTGAATTGGCGCGCCACATCGGCAAACCTGACGCATCGCGCGCAGTCGGCATGGCCAACGGCGCGAATCCGATCGGCGTCGTCGTCCCTTGCCACCGGGTGATCGGAGCGAACCACACCTTGACCGGTTACGGCAGCGGGCTCGAGCGCAAGCGCTGGCTGCTCGCACACGAAGGCGTCATCGTGCAAGAGCCGCGGCAATCGGCGCTATTTTGAGTTAGCCGTCTACTCAGACCGGAACGTCCCAGTCGACCGGTTCACCCAGCATCGCTTTGACGGCATCCGGTATCGGGATGCGCTCGAGCGTGAACGCAACCTGGCTGACGCATACGGTGCGCGCCTTGAAGATGAGGCGATCTTCGATCCGACCGATGAAGCCAAAATCGAACGAGGTGTCACCGTAACGAACGATCGCCGTATCGACGTTGAGAATATCCGCGTCTCGCGCTGAGGCGTGCCAGTCGATTACGGCGCGTACGACCTGCCATTCCCAGTTCAGTTCGCGATAGTCGCCTTTCGGAGACACGCTGCGCACCCAGACCTCGGTCGCTTCATCGATGTAGACCATGTAGTTCGCGTTATAGACGACGGCCTGCCGGTCGCATTCACCGTAACGTACGCGTAGTTGATGTGCATAGGGCATCGATGCTCGTCCTATCCTCAATATCGATGGCTTGACGATACGATCTCGAATAGCGACCCTTGCGCGATGTTCAGTATCGACGAGATCCGCACGGCGATTCAAAACCGGCCGCACGAACCGGCGGCGTTTCGTCCCGATCCCAGCCACGCCGGCGTCGCCATGATCCTTGCAGGGGATGATAACAACCTCGATGCGTGTTTCATTCGGCGGGCCGAGCGTGACGGCGATCCATGGTCGGGGCAGGTCGCTTTTCCAGGCGGTCGCGCCAGTCCGGACGACCGCAACGCGCAGCGCGTAGCGGAGCGCGAAACGTTGGAAGAAATAGGGCTAAAGCTCGAGCCGCATCGCCTGATCGGACCGCTGCCCGTGCAGCCGATCCAGCGCAACTATCTGCGTGGCAGCTTGACGCTTTCGCCCTTTGTGTACCACATCGATGGTGCCAGTCGCGCGACGGCGACGGTCCGATTACCGCAGGAAGTGGCTGATGTATTTTGGGTTCCCTTACGGCATTTATTCGATGCGGACGCCATTACGGAACTCGAATATCCGCTGGACGGCAAACTCACGACCTTTCCCGGCATCCTTTTCGAGGAGCACGTGATTTGGGGATTGACGCTACGGCTGCTCGAGAGTTTTGCCGATATCATGCGTCGGCCGTTGCCGGCGCTGAACTGATTCAGTTCAGCGCGGACTTGATCGATTCGACTTCGCTACGGGATTCTTCCAGCTTCTCCATCGCCGTTTCGCCCGTCAGATACAGCCTGTCGAACGCCGGTACGCTGTCGAAATCAATGCTCTTTTGTGTCGGCTTATCGCGGTGGGCCAAAAGATTCGCCGCCATAATGACGTCCGTTAAGTCGGCTTGTCCGACATGTTCGCGATCCACGACTTCGTGTTCGTCGATAGCGTCGACCAGTTTCGGTGGAAAAACCCAATCGTCGAGGATTGCGTGGCCGATACCCGTGTGCCAATCGGCAATGATCTCTGTAATAGCGTCTTTGTTATCGAATAGCTCCGGATATTCGTTCACCCGAGAATAGATATAGAACGACCCGATGTCGTGAATCAGACCGGCGAGGACCGCGTCATCGGGATCGACGCACTGCGAGTCGCGCGCCAATATGAATGCGATTGCCGCCGCCTCGACACTATGTTCCCACAGAACGCGCAACTCGTCCTTGAGCGCACCATATTTTTTGGCGTGCATGATCTGGTGCGTCGCCAACGCAACCGCGAGGTTTTTGAGCGCATCGAACCCGATTCGATTGATCACTGCACTCAGATCCGTAACCGGCTCAGTGCCGCGCTTAAGCATGACGGAGTTAGCCATTCTGAAAAGCTTCGCAGTGAACACGGGTTCACCCTGAACGGCCTGAGCGACCCGTTTTGAGGTCGCATGCGGATCGGCCAGCACCTGGCGAATGCGAACGACCGCATCCGGAAACGATGGCAGTTGCAGCGTTCCAGTGGTGAGTTCTCGACCCAGTTGTTCGACGAACTGCAATACGCCGGCAACGCTACCGACGTTGGATTGCTTGGTGGCCGTTTCGGCCGCACTGGCGCTCATATGATTGGACACTCCTGGAACGGGCAAAACCGGCCGGTACCGGTGAATTACGCCGGTTTGCACATTGTTTTGTCCATCGGCCGGGCCATGTGGATCTTGAGCATCGTCGGCAATGGCCAACAGTGTGAAAATTGCGTGAACGTTCCTCGATGACGCTCGAAACCGGACGAATTACCGAAATCATTCTCCCCAAACCATAAAAGCCTGGTAATCTGCGGATGTGGGGGACATTTTCAGCGCTAGCACACCAGTTTTGCGGATTTCGTGCGCCATTCCTCAATTGTCCGAACACAACGTGAAAATTCGCAACATGCCTCTAGATGAAACACTTCACAATCCTCTATAAGCCCACCTTGCCCAATCATTCCTGTTCATTAAAAACAACACCTTCTGTTTGACACAAACTTAAAATCGGAACTACTTCAAAGAAATCAAAGACAAGACACAAAACGGAACAATATAGGTAAAGCGGTAATCTAAATTTATGTAGGTAAGCGTCCGATGTATTGATATGGGTCGTTAGCTATCGAGTCATTAAACGGCCACTCCATCTCTAAAGAAGGAGGAGAAACATGGTTAAGTCCGCTACACAGCCGACCGAGCGATCAGGTTTCATCGACTCTCTGACTTCTTTTTCTCAACAGCACCAGGCTTCGCAATGGTCTGGGTCCTTCGCCGAATTCCTGAATGACATCGTGCCGGCGGCCGCGCATGATGTAGCGCGCACGAGTCATGAATACATTTGGGATATGTTGCGTTGGTACGGTGAGAACGAGCGCAATGAAGAAAGCGATAGCCGCGCCTTGTTCAAAGGTGAATTATTCGGCATCGATAACGCCTTGGACCGCATGGTCGAATATTTCAAGGCCGCGAGTGCGGGCTCGGACGTCGGACGCCGATTGTTACTCTTGCTCGGGCCGCCCTCCGGCGGCAAATCGACGGTCGTCATTCTGCTCAAACGGGCGTTGGAGGAATACAGCCGAACTGATGATGGTGCGTTGTATGCGATCGATGGTTGCCCCGTACATGAATCGCCGTTGCATCTGATCCCCCACTCTCTGCGCGCCGAATTTCGTGAAACCTACGGCGTCGATGTCAAAGGCGAAATCTGTCCACATTGCGCTGCGCGCCTGGAAGATAAGTTCGACGGCGATGTGATGCGGGTACCGGTCCGGCGCACGTTCCTCGCCGAATCGAATCGAATTGGCGTCGGTACTTATGCGCCACACGACCCCAGCACGGCCGACGTAGCCGATCTCGTCGGATCCGTCGATCTGTCCAAAGTGGCCGAAGTCGGTGACGAGGGCGATCCCCGTGCATGGTCTTGGTCCGGCGCGGTTTACGCCGCGAGTCGCGGCCTGCTCGAGATGATCGAGATTTTGAAGGTCAAGCGGGAGTTCCTGTATCTGCTTTTGACGTTGACGCAGGAGAAAAACGTCAAGGTCTCGAGGTTCCCCTTGATCTATGTCGACGAAACGATCATCGCACATACGAATCTGGCGGAGTTTCACAAGTTTCTCCAGGAAAAGGAAAACGAAGCGCTCCTGGACCGAATGGTTATCGTGCAGATTCCCTATGCGCTGTCTTACCGCGATGAAGCCCGCATCTACGAAAAGCTGATCTCCAACGCAAATACGTTTCGTGACGTCCACCTCGATCCGCATGCGCTCAAGGTGGCCGCTGCGTTTTCGATTCTCACTCGCGTTAAACCGTCGGAGCAGGAGGAACTGGACTTATCCAAAAAATTGCGTCTCTACGCCGGCGAAGACGTCCAGGGTTTCTCGGAAATAGAGATCGAGCGAATTAGTGCGGAAACACCGGACGAAGGCCTGACCGGCGTCAGTCCGCGGTTCGTCATCAATGCCTTGTCCAATGCCATTACGCGCAGCGAAGTCGCGAGCCTGACCAGTATGGAAGTCTTACTGGCGCTGAAAGACGCGATCGAATCAGACGCGCGCATGGATACCAACCAGAAGCGCGCGTGGACTGATTTTCTCGTCGTCGCACGCAAGGATTTCTATAACCGCTGGGTTAAAGAAGATGTGCACAAGGCTTTGTTCACATCGTTCGCGGACGAAGCACAGGAATTGCTGGAAAAATACCTCGATGAGGTCGAAGCCGCGTTGGACAATCGTGAAGTAAAAGATCCCATCACTGATGAATCGCGGCCACCGGATGAACGCTTCCTGCGCTCGGTCGAAGAAAAAATAAAGATTTCGGATTCCGGTAAGGACTCATTTCGACAGGAAGTCGTGCGCAAGGCCATGGTCGCCTACAAGACCGGTGAAAAGTTCACGCTGGACAGTCACTCGCGCCTTCACGACGCCATCGAACAATATCTATTCGAAGAGCGCCGTGACGTTTTGCGCCTGGTGACGTCAGCCGCACGTCCGGACGAAGATGCACAGCAGAAAATTAGCGCCGTACAGGACCGCCTGGTCGCGGAGCATGGCTACGACGACCACAGCGCGAAGGAGGCTCTCAATTACGTAACGACGCTGCTGTCTCAGGAATAGGTGTGAGGTAATACGGGTACTCGAACCAGTGAACGCTAGCGCCAATCTAGAGCAGCCGGGGACCGCCAAAGGGACCCGTTGGTACGACCTGTTTTCCCGGGGTGCCCGCGATTGGTTGCGGCATAACGAGAAAGTGCGTGAGACCGTTCGCGAAAAGCTTCCGGAACTCATTTCCCAAGCAAATATCGTTGAGCACGACGGCAACCGGCGCGTTCAAGTACCGGTCAAGTTTCTAGAGCACTACCGGTTCAAGCTCAACGAAGATGGCGAGCAAAGCGGTGTCGGGCAGGGCAACGCCAACCCGGGCGATGTCCTACGACGCGCCCAGCGTCCGTCCAAGGGACCCGATAAAGGGCCGGGCGGCAACGAAGGCGGCGGTGTCGAATTTGTTTTGGAACTCACGGTGGACGACATCGTCGAATGGCTCTGGCAGGAACTGGAATTACCCAACCTGCAGAATAAAACCGGCTCGATGCAACATGACGAGTATCAGCGTGAAGGTTGGGATCGACGTGGCGCGCGTTCGCGCCTGGACCGCCGGCGCTCCTTGAAGGAATCGATCAAGCGGCGCTCTATTCAAAAAGACGGCCCGGCGGTTACCGACGACGACTTGCGCTTCCGTCAGTTGGTACTGAGGGATCGTCCCGCGTATAAGGCGGTGGTGTTCTTCGTGATGGACGTGTCGGCGAGCATGACGCAACGAGACCGCCAGATCGCAAAGACATTTTTCTTCTGGGTGGTGCAGGGACTACGGCGCCAATACAATCAACTCGACTGCGAGTTCATCGCTCATACCGATAAAGCCTGGCGATTCGAAGAGCACGAGTTCTTCGAATTGAAGGGTACGGGCGGGACGGTTGCATCAACGGCATTCGATGTGGTGCTCGAACGTATCGCCGAGCAGTATCCGCCGGCGGGCTACAACATCTACTTATTCTACGCGTCCGATGGCGACAACTTCTCGCAGGATCGATCACCGGCAACCGAGAAGCTCGGCCAGATCGCCGACCTCGCGAATTACGGCGGTTTCGTCGAAACCGTGACGGGCGGCAGCAGCAAAGAAGACGCGGAGATGGCCAAGATCTTCGAGGACATCAAGGCGCATACACCCACTATCGGGACTTACTATCTGCGCCGCGAAACCGACATCTGGGATGCGATAAAGGCCTTTTTTCAGCAATCCGCCGCGGCCGAATAAACGATGGACCCGGTACTCGAACAATACGTTGCGGGTCTCGAGGCGTTGGCGCGCGAACAAGGGCTCGATTATTACAACGTCGATTTCGAGCTCGTGCCCGACACGTTCATGATGGAAATTGCCGTCTATGGCCTTCCGGTGCGGATGCCCCATTGGTCCTTCGGTGTCCGCTACATCTACCAACTCGTACAACATCGCATGGGGCATTCGCGTTTGTTCGAGGTCGTGTTCCCGGGCGATCCCAACCGCGCCTACCTCGCGAATCGCAATACGGTCGAGGAAAATACCCTCGTGTGCGCGCACGTTTTGGGCCACTCCGATTTCGCGAAGAACAACCTGCTTTTTCAGAAAAGCCAGGAACAGGTAGGACATCGCATCGTCGAGCAGGCCGCCGCGCACGCGCGCCATATCGCCGACGCCATCGAAGAGCATGGCGAAGCACAGGTCGAAGCGATCCTCGATTCCGCGCTGGCTCTCGAACAGCACATCGACATACACAAGGGTCTGACCAGGCCGCGTAACGGCGGCCTCGAAGTCGAGCCGCCGGCAAGCGTGCCTGATGAGTTCAGAACGCGCTTCAGCCGGCTTCCCGACAGCGACGACACGATCTCCGAGAACGGCGATGAAGAAAACACGACGCACACTATCGACGCAGAGCGGGATCTACTCTGGTTCATCGCCCAATTCGCACCGGATATGGAGCCCTGGCAGCGCGATATCTTTCTTTCCGTGCGCGAAGAGTCGTTTTACTTCTATCCAGTATTCGCCTGCCAGATCATGAACGAGGGTTGGGCCTGTTACTGGCATGCGCGGCTGCTCAGAGACGCCGATTTTCTGCCGCAGCACGTCTACCTCGACTCGATCAAATCCCATTCCGATGTCGTACGTCCTTATGCCGGTGAAAACCAGGTTGCGTTGAAATTGAATCCCTACCATTTAGGCTTCGTGATGTGGGAGCGCATCGTCGGGCGCGACGGCCTGGAGGAAGCGCGCCGGATCATGCGCGAAGACGACGATTTCAGCTTCATCAGAAACCAACTCGACGAAGAATTCGCAGAGGAATTGGGCTTGTTCGAATACCTAGCGAAAGCCAATGGTGAGGTTTCGGTCCAAGAAACGTCGATCGATGCGCTGCGCGAACATATCCTCGCGCCGAAATTTAATTTCGGGGCGCCTGCGATCAGCGTCACATCCATCGATCTCGACGGCAGCTTGCACCTGCATCACGACCATGAGCGCGACAGCCGTGGTCTGGACTTGATGCGCGCCGAGAAAGTGCTCAACTACATCGAGCGAGTCTGGCATCGCGATGTTTCGATCACGACCGTCGACGAAAAGGGCAAGGAAAAGGTCGTCAAGGTCGAAGCGTCAAAAGCGCACTAGGGCGAAGTTCCGTACCCGAACGTGATCGGGGTGCCCAGCCACCGATGAAAATCGCCGTTTTTCAATGTGAATCCCGATCCAGCGATGTCGCGGGCAACCTCGCCCGCATCAGCGATGCCGCGCTCGAGGCCGCACGGAACGGCGCGAAATTCCTGATTTGCCCGGAGATGATGCTGTCGGGTTATCGGATCGGCCGTGAAGCTATCGAACGGTTGGCGGAGCCCGTCGACGGTCCGAGCGCCGCATCGGTCGCAGCGATCGCGTCGGGTGCCGGGATTCACATCGCGTACGGATATCCGGAGCGCTGCGACCGCGTCGTCTACAACTCGGCTCAGCTCATCGGCGCGGATGGCCGCCGGTATTTAAATTACCGCAAAACACATTTATTCGGTGAC
The DNA here is from genome assembly GCA_965217605.1 of Gammaproteobacteria bacterium. Classification (GTDB taxonomy): domain Bacteria; phylum Pseudomonadota; class Gammaproteobacteria; genus JAYYZW01. Next base: position 240,005 of record CBDCJB010000017.1, on the reverse strand, counting down.
GACGAACGCGGCGCGTTCACCGCCGGCGCGGGCCAATGGGCGATCGTCGACATCGACGGCTGGCGTACCGGACTTTTGATCTGCTACGACGTCGAGTTCCCCGAAGCCGTGCGCGCGCTCGCGTTAGAGGGCGCGGATCTAGTGCTCGTCCCAACCGCGCTGATGGCGCCCTATGACGCGGTCGCGCGGCTCGTCGTGCCGGCACGCGCCGTCGAGAATCAGCTTTACGTCGCGTATGCCAATTACTGCGGTCGCGAGGCCGACCTCACCTACTGCGGGCTCAGCGTGATCGCCGGTCCTGACGGCGGTATCAACTGCCAGGCCGGCGATGTCGCAGGTCTAATCTACGCGGAACTCGACGTCGATGCGCTGGCGCGATCGCGCGCCTTGAACCCCTACCTTCGAGATCGTAAGCCCGATCGCTACGCTCGGCTGCTACGGCCCAACGACACCGTCACGACATGAACCAGCGGATGGGCGGTGACTCCGACCAGCCCATCAGTATGTTCGGGCCTGATTTTCCGTTCGCCTACGATGACTGGTTGGGTCATCCCGCAGGGCTCGGCGAGTTGCCGACAGCGGGTCACGGCAAGGAAGTTGCGATCATCGGTGGCGGTCTGGCAGGAATCGTCGCCGCATACGAACTCATGAAGCTCGGCTTGCGGCCTGTCGTTTACGAATCCGCACGACTCGGCGGGCGCTTGCGATCACAGGCGTTCGAGGGTGGCAACGGTGCGATCGCGGAACTCGGCGGCATGCGTTTTCCGCGCTCGTCGCGGTGTTTCTACCACTACGCGGACAGGCTCGGCTTGAGTACGCGCCCGTTTCCGAATCCCTTGTCGCGTGGCGCCCGGAGCACGGTGATCGATCTCGAAGGTGAAACCTTTTATGCCGAACGGCTCAGCGATTTACCGCCGCTATACCAACAAGTCTCTGCAGCATGGCACGACGCGCTCGAACAAGGCGCGCAGTTGAGCGACATGAAGCGCGCGATCCGCGCGCGTGACGTTGCGGCGATAAAGCAGCTTTGGGATGAGCTCGTCCCGCTCTGGGATGACCGCACGTTTTACGACTTTGTCGCGCAATCCCGCCCGTTTCGGGAGTTGTCGTTCCGCCATCGAGAGGTATTCGGCCAGGTCGGCTTTGGCACGGGCGGCTGGGATTCCGATTTTTCGAATTCGATGCTGGAGATACTGCGAGTCGTGATGACCGAATGCGAGGACGACCAGTATTTCATCCTCGAGGGCGCCGAGGAGATCGTACGCCGCCTGTGGTGCGACGAGCCGGACCGAACGATCCATTGGCCGCCCGGCACCTCACTCGTCGAGCTACACGGAGGCGCACCACGCCCCAGTGTCAAACGTGTCACACGCGCGCCTGGCAGCGATGATCTGGTGGTGACCGATCTATGGGGCGATGCCCGTCGTTACGCCGCCGTGCTCTCTACCTGTCAGAGTTGGTTGCTGACTACACAGATCGATGTCGAGGAATCCCTGCTCCCGCAGAAGCTGTGGATGGCGCTCGATCGCACGCGTTACATGCAGTCCTCGAAGACCTTCGTCATGGTCGAACGACCGTTCTGGAAGCGTAAGGATCCCAACACCGGCCGCGATCTGATAAGCATGACCCTGACCGATCGGCATACGCGCGCGACTTATCTGCTCGATTACGGTGATGATCGGCCGGGCGTCATGTGCTTGTCGTATGCGTGGATGAGTGATGCATTGAAGATGCTGCCGTATTCGGCGGATAAACGGGTCTATCTCGCGCTGAACGCACTGGAAAAGATCTACCCCGATCTCGATCTTCGCGCACGCATCATCGGCGATCCGATCGCGGTTTCCTGGGAAGCCGATCCCAATTTTCTAGGCGCCTTTAAAGGCGCTTTACCCGGCCATTATCGTTATAACCGGCGGATGTATGGCCATTTCATGCAGCAGGATCTGGCGCCCGACTATCGCGGACTCTTTCTCGCCGGCGACGACATTTCCTGGACACCCGGATGGGCGGAAGGCGCGATACAAACCGCGCTGAACGCGGTGTGGGGGATCATGACGCATTTCGGCGGCATGGCCTTTCCCGAAAACCCCGGCCCCGGTGATCGTTACCCGGACATCGGACCGCGTTCGTTGCCGGAATGAGAATTAAGCATACGGGGTTTATGTCGAGTTAGGCGCGCTTGCCGAGCGCGACGAGAGAGAGGATCTCGAACAGCATCGCGGCGCCTACGTGGGCCGTATTCGTGGTCGGATCGTATTGGGGTGCGACTTCGACGACGTCGCCGCCGACGACGTTCAAACCAGCCAGGCCGCGGAGGATTGTCTGCACCTCGAGCGGCGTCAAACCACCGATTTCGGGCGTTCCGGTTCCGGGCGCATAGGCCGGGTCGATACCATCCACGTCCACGCTCACGTAAAGCGGCGCATTCCCGACGACTTTTCGCGCATTCTCGACCACCGCCTCGCAACCTTGCGTCTGGAATTGTTCGATATGGACCACGGTCATGCCGGAGGTAAATGAAAATTCCCAACTGATCTCCGCCGTACCGCGGATCCCGATCTGAATGCAGCGCTCGGGATCGAGCACGCCGGCCAGCACCGCGTGGCGGAACGGACCGCCATGGTGAAATTTTTCGCCATCATAGATGCCGCCTGTGTCGCAGTGCGCGTCAATGTGGACCATTGCGAGAGGTTCCGCCGCGCCCAGCGCTTTCATAATGGGATAGGTGACGGAGTGATCCCCACCGACCGACACCGGAATGATCCCCCGGCCGGCGATGTCGGTATAAAACGCTTCGATCTCGTCGAGACATCGATTCAAATCGAAGCGCGATCCGAAATGCACGTCACCGACGTCGGCACAGCGCAACATCGAAGCGGGCGCGATGTCGTGAACGTGATGGTAGGGTCCGACGCGTTCGACGGCGCGCACCGCGCGCGGTCCGAATCGCGCGCCCGGCCGATTCGTGACGCCCAGATCCATCGGCACGCCGACGAGCGCAACATCGAGCTCATCGAGGTTTTGCCGGTGCGGTAGATCGAGCAGCGTCGGCATGCCGGCGTAGGGTTTGCGGTCGGGATGCGGATCCGCGGCCAGCATCTCGCCCATGCGTTTGAAGCGCTCGTCGTAATATCGGTCACCCGGAGCGTCCGCGAAGAGCTCTCGCAAGCGGTCCAATTTATCTCGATCGACCATGGGTCTCGTGTGCCAGCCCGTGCGCTGGATGGTCTAGTTTACGTTTACAATCGCGCGCGGACGATTATATCCGCCGTTCGGTGGGCTTATGCGTGCTTAATCAAAGTCGTGTCTTCGTCGTGAAGAACTTCGATCGCCTCGCGCATGCGCGTAAATTCGTCTTCGATCTTGGCGCGCAGGCTCGGCGCCGTGTGTTGGTTACAGCGTGTCTCGACGGTCTCGAGGTCCCCCTCTGACAGACGGTCTTTCGCTGCTTCGAACAGCTCGTTATCGATCGGCGCCATATGGTCGCGATGCAATGCGACATACGCCGTCGCCTCTTCCAACAGTCGATCACGCGGGATCATGTGGCCCGAACACGCACCGTCGAGCATTCCGTAAACGTCGTCGACGAGCGCAGCGTGACGCTCATGACTGCGTTTCATCTCGCCGACCTGGGGTTTCAATTCGTCCTCGATCTCGGCGAGGTAGTCGAACAAGGTGTCGACGAACGGGTAATGAATCGCGGTCGGATAGTGACAAAAATAACGTGCGATCTCGCGCAGCAATTGATAGTCCGGATCCTGTGTCGGGTCACGCAGGATATCGAGTTGCTCGTCAAGCAGATCGATCATCCGCGCGATGTACGCGCGTTCCAGTGCAAGGGTGTCGAGAATATTAGCCACGGCGCACCTCCTTGATCTCGCCAATGATTATAGGCCTTACCTGGCTCTGGTCTCACCCCAAGTATAGCTGTTTCGTCTGCCATCTAACCCTTTGATTTTGTGACGTATTACCCAAAACCAGCGATTGGTTGCCAACAACCGAAATCACCTCGCTTAGCCGTTTTATCCCTATACTCAGGTCTTAGTGACGGGGAATCGATGCCGCGCATGACACAGGAACGCTTGAAGGACACCCGCCCGTGGACGTGGCCGGTACGCGCCTGCGCAGTCCTGTTCGTAGCGTGTGGGCTGATGGTCAACGCGGATGAAGAAGCGCCGGCCGAGGACCAACGCGCAGGCGGCACTGCGATGGTACTAACCGTGGCGGATACGATCGGACCGGCCACCGCGGACTACATAATACGCGGATTGCGACTCGCGCATGAGCGGGGTGACGCGCTCGTGATCCTCAAGCTCGACACGCCGGGCGGCCTCGATAGGTCGATGCGCGATATCAACCTCGCGATCATCGCCTCGCCCGTGCCGGTGGTGGCTTATGTCGCGCCCTCAGGCGCACGCGCCGCTAGCGCCGGCACTTATATCCTCTACGCTTCGCATGTCGCCGCGATGGCGCCCGCGACCAATATCGGCGCCGCAACGCCGGTGCAAATGGGCGGGCTACCGTCGCTCCCGCCGAAAAGCCCGCTAAAGCCCGACAAGGACAAAGGCGGTGACGATTCCAAGGCGGACAAAAACGGAGATGACGAAGCCGCATCGCCGCCAGCCGGCGATGCGATGACGAAAAAGATCGTCAACGACGCCGTCGCCTACATCCGCGGCCTGGCGCGCATGCGTGGACGTAACGAGGACTGGGCGGAGAAAGCGGTACGTGAAGGCGTGAGCCTCGCGGCCGAAGACGCGCTCGAGCAAAACGCCGTCGACTTCATCGCGGTCAACGAGCGGGCTCTGCTCGAACACCTCGATGGTCATGTGGTCGAAATACACGGTGTCGAACTCACCCTCGAGACCGAGCACCTGATGATTGACACGCTTGCGCCGGACTGGCGCACCGAGCTACTCGGCGTCATTGCGAATCCCAACATCGCCTACATTTTCATGTTGCTCGGCATCTACGGCATGTTCTTCGAGCTTGCGAACCCCGGTGCGATCGTGCCCGGCGTCGTCGGCGCCATCTGCTTGTTGATCGCGATGTTCGCCTTGCAGATGCTGCCGGTAAATTACGCCGGGCTCGCGCTGATCCTACTCGGGATCGCATTCATGATCGGCGAGTTGTTCGTGCCGAGCTTCGGTGCGCTGGGCATGGGCGGTATCGTCGCGTTTGCGATCGGCTCTGTGTTGCTATTCGATACCGACACCGACGAATTCCGTGTGTCGATCTCTATCGTAGCGGCTGTGACGGCGCTGACGGCCGCCTTCTTCCTGTTAGCACTCGGTGCGTTACTAAAAGCACGCAAGGGACCGATCGTCTCCGGCCGGGAACAACTCGTCGGCAGTGTCGGCAACGTGCTCGGCGATTTCGTTACGGCCGGCAAAATCCGCGTGCACGGTGAAATATGGAATGCGCACACTGAACAACCGATGCGCAACGGTGATCGCGTAAAAATTACCGCGATAGACGGATTGACGCTTCATATCGAACCGGTTGAGGAGGAAGCTTAATGACCATTCTTTACGTTCTACTCGGGATCGTCCTTCTGCTGGCCGTATCCATCAAAGTGATGCGGGAGTATGAACGCGCCGTCGTATTCACCTTCGGCCGGTTCACGAGTGTCAAAGGGCCGGGACTGATCATCATCATTCCAATGGTGCAACAGTTCGAGCGGGTGTCGCTGCGGATCGTCGTGCACGACGTACCGACGCAAGACGTGATCTCCCAGGACAACGTCTCGGTCAAGGTGAACGCCGTGATCTACTTCCGGGTCATCGATCCCGAGCGCGCGATCATTCAGGTCGAAAACTTTCACCAAGCGACGAGCCAACTCGCCCAGACTACGTTGCGCTCGGTGCTTGGTCGGCACGATCTCGATGACATGTTGTCGCAGCGCGACAAGCTCAATCACGACATCCAAAGCATTCTGGACGAGGCGACGGACGCCTGGGGCATCAAGCTTTCGAACGTCGAGATCAAACACGTCGATCTGGACGAGAGCATGATTCGCGCGATCGCGAGGCAGGCGGAGGCCGAGCGCGAACGCCGCGCCAAGGTGATCCATGCGGACGGTGAACTCCAGGCCTCCAAAGCACTCCTCGAGGCCGCCCAGGTCTTGAGCACGAATCCCGCAAGCATTCAGCTTCGCTATCTACAAACGCTAGCGGATATGTCCAGTGAACGGTCCTCGATCATCGCGTTTCCCATTCCGGTCGAGCTGTTCAACCGGATTGCCGGTGACTAGAAACGCGGAGTGGGCGAGGGGTCGGACCTACTTAACCGATTGAACACGTTAATGTTTGTGATTCTCTTACGCCGTTTTTTACGCTTAGATAGCTCATTTCTAATCAAAATCGACCTTTTAATAGCGCGATCGTGAGCTTAGGAAAAACGACTGTACCGGACCAAATTCGGGCACGAAAAGGCCCTCTAAGAGCAAAATTGCCATATAAATGACGCTTAATTCGAGCCAATTCAACTGTTTAAGGTGGTCCGACCCCGTAGAACCGCCGAATGCAACAACTGATGCGCGCGGCTTCATCGTGATCCGCATCCGCAGGGACAAGCGCCTTTTCTCGAATGACGTCCCGTAATTGCGTGTCCACCCAATCCCTGACGACTTCGAATCCGCGTTCGCGATAAGCATCGGCCGGTTGGCCGCCCATGAAAGACATCACCGCGCGCGGCGGTGGCGTGGCTTTCGCAATGATCGCCTCGAAGCCGCAACCCGTTGCCCAGACGAGTAATTGGTCCAATAGTTCCAGGCCGATTCCTCGCCCCTGGTAGCGACCATCGCGTTTATCGGTATCTTCGAGTTGGCCGACGTGATAACAGAATACCGACAGCGTGTTGGCCGGCAGATCCGGCGCCTGTTCGCCGAAATCGCCCCAATAGAGCGGGTCCCATAAGCCGTCGGGCGAGCGCAGGTCGGCCTGATAGCGTCGAAACTGCAACTGCGCGACGTGTTGCCCGCCGTCGAAGGCCAGCACCGCGCAGGACCCGAGGTCCTGGATCCGCGCTTTGACCGCATCCGGGCTGCCTTGACATCCGATCGGCACTTCACCGACGTCGGTGGCGGCCATCATGCGGTATCGAATGTCACCGCTCTCGTTGTCTGCCATCAGCCCGCCTCCCACTTAGCCAGGAACATCCCAATCGACCACGTCACCGAAGATCGCCTTGATGAAGTCGTGCGTGGGGCATTTCTCGTATGTGTGCCGTTTAACGCTGACGCAAATCGCGCGAGCGGTAAAGATCGGTTGGTCTTCGACAGTTCCGACATAGCCGACGTCGAACGACGTCGACCCGTAGCGCACGATGCCGACGTCGATCGTCAATACATCGCCCGTGCGTGCCGATCCCTGCCATTCGATCGCCGCCTTGATCAGCATATAGTCCCACTCGAGTTCCTCATAGCTGCCCCGGGTCGTGCCGCTGGTCAACCACACCTCGGTGGCGTCGTCCATGAAGGCCAGATAGTTGGGGTTGAACACGACTTTTTGTTGATCGCATTCCCCATAGCGCACTCGGGTCTGGTAGCGGTATGACATCAACTCGATCCTCATTTCTTGACACACTATCGGGTGACACTTTAAAAGGCCAAGCTATGAACGATCCACACCCCCGAAGTTTTTGGCTGTACGAAGCGCTGGCCGTCGAGCAAGCCGAACCCTGTCCGCCGCTCCGATCCGACAGGCGCGCCGACGTATGTATCGTCGGTGGCGGGTACACGGGCTTATGGACTGCGCTGCAGCTCAAGGCCGCTGAACCGAGCCTCGATGTCGTGCTGCTCGAACGCGATCTCTGCGCGTCAGGTGCGAGCGGCAGAAACGCCGGTGTGCTGATGACGTGGTGGAGCAAATTCCTGTCGCTCCGGAGCCTCTGCGGCGAGGCCGAAGCCGTGCGCCTGGCGCAGGCCTCCGACGATGCCGTAGCCAGCGTCATCCAGTTCTGCGCCGATGACGATATTGACGCCCATATCCGGCAGGACGGCTGGTTGTGGGCGGCGGCCAACCAGGCGCAAGTGGGCTTATGGAATGAAACCATAGAGGCCATCGGCCACAACGGCCTTACGCCGATCGTCGAGTGGCCCGAGGAAGAACTTTCCGCCCGCTCAGGCACGTCCGGAAACTCCCCGCATGTCGGTGGCGCGTTCGAGCGCAACTGCGCCAGCGTGCAGCCGGCTTTTCTCGGCCGCGGATTGCGGCGGGTTGCACTGGAGCGCGGTGTGACGATCTATGAGAACACGCCGCTGACCTCGCTCCGGTTCGCAAACCCCGCAGTCGTACAAACACCTGGCGGAAAGGTAACCGCCGACAAAGTGATCGTCGCGATGAATGCGTGGGCGACGCGGTGGGCCGAGGTGCGTAAAGCGATGGTCGTGGTATCCGGCGACATCATCATGACGCCGCCGATCGGTGCGCGCCTGGAGGAGATCGGACTGACCGATGGTCTCGCGGTGACCGACGGGCGCGCGTTGATCGAGTATTACCGCACGACGCGCGACGGCCGCCTCGCGTTCGGCAAAGGCGGCATGTCCGGTAACTTCTGCTACGGAGGCAACGTCAGCGCCCAGGTCGAAGGCGCATCGGACATTCGCCACGACATACTCCAGGCGATGCACGCCACGTTCCCGGATCTCGATGACGTCGACATGTACAAGAGTTGGCGCGGGCCGATCGATCGCGATCGGGTTTACCCTTCTTCTGGCACTTGGGTCGACGACCCAACGTGTTCTTCGCGGCCGGCTTTTCCGGTAACGGCATCGGGCCGAGCCACATGGCCGGTAAGATCCTGTCGGGGCTCGCGCTCGAACGCCGGGACGAATGGAGCGAATGCCCGCTGGTGCGCGAACCCGGCCGGGACTTTCCACCGGAACCGTTTCGTTATGTTGGGTCGAAACTCATCCACCGGGCGTTGATAGCCAAAGACGCCGCAGACGAAAAAGGGCGGGAGCCGTCAACGGCCGTGCGGTTCTTGACTAAGCTCGCGCCGAGTGGGCTTTCGCCGTTTCAGAAGCGATAAAACGGCTTCGCCCGCTTGCGGGCGAATGGGACCTACTGCGGGTCGATCAAATACTCATCGCCCGGCCGCAGCCGTTTCTGCACCCAGTCCGAGGCACCCGGATGATTCGGCGAGGTCACTTCTAGCGGCCCGCGCGTCGCGGCGATTTGGTCGCGTAATTGCTTGGTCTTCGCGAAATCGATCGTCATCATCGCGCGGTTGATGGCGACGCCGTAGACCTCCTCTGCGCATTCGATCGTCAGCAGACCCTCGAACACGCTCTCGAGCACCGCTTCGGGATCACGCTCGAGCGGATCGCCGTAACCGCCGCCGCCGCTCGAGTGGCCGACCCACACGTCGTCCCCGCCGATCGTGAGATGGCCTTTCGACGAGCAATAGGTGCGTTTGCCGGACTCGCCGTCTTCCTTGAAGCTGCCGCCGCCGATGCCGGGCGTGCCGCCGAGCACACCGAAGGGCGGGTTCGAGCTGCCGTCACCAAAGAGGTTGCATTCCATCGCGCCGCTGGTCGGCGTGATCTTGATGTCCACACCCGGGCCACCGATGTACTTGCCGTGCCCCATCGAATCGGCCGCGATCTCCTGGTAGTCGACTCGGAGCGGATAGAGCATTTCGCTCATTTCGACGCTCAGGATCTTGAGCCCGCCCATGCCGGCTGCCGTCATGATCAAAGGCCAGCCGTCTTCGCTCGACGAAGCCCCGCCTGCCGGCCCGCCGTTGAAAAACATGCAGCCCCACTCCACGTCCTCGCCGCTGCGGCTGTCGGTGCCGGCGAAGAAGGGTACACAGTGAATACCGCCGTTACCGCCCGTCACGCGATCCGGCACCGCGTGCGCGAGCGCTTTGTACACGGCGTCCTGCATGGTGTCGTCCGGACCGATAGTCGCAAGCGCCGTGGAGGCCGGATACTTCGCGTTGCACACCGAGCCCAACGGCGCTTCCGCGGTGATGTGTCGCAGGCACCCGTCGTTATGCGGAATGGTCGGGTCGATCGTACACAGCACCGGAATGCCGGCCGCCGCCTGCATCACGCCGTACGATGAATTGTTGGCGCCACCGCTCTGCGGCGCGGAGCCGGAAAAGTCGACGTGGACTTTATCGTCGCGGATGGAAACCTTGGCGCGGATCGGAATATCCGTGCCGCCCTGGCCATCGGAATCGAGCCAGGCTTCGCCGTGATAATCGCCGTCCGGCATCTTGCGGATCTCCGCGCCCATGCGCTCGTCGGCGTAATCGAAGATGGCTTCGATGTAGCGCTCGATCTCGTCGTTGCCGTACTGCTTGGCCAACTCCTCGAGCCGCCGCTGCCCGGTCCAGATCGATCCCAGTTGCGCCATCATGTCGCCGTACAGCCACTCCTTCCAGCGCACGTTTGCGAGGTACATGCGGATAACGTCTTCGCGCGGTTTACCTTTTTCGTAAAACTTGATCGGTGGCAGTTGCAGGCCTTCCTGCCACACGTCTTTCGCCGCGGCCGGCGTGCTGGTCGGAATAAACGCGCCGCAATCGAGCTGGTGCCCTTTGGTCATGCTCCAGAACATGTGCTTGCCTTTGTGGAACACGGGGCAGGCCGTGACGAAATCACCGACGTGCGTGTTCCCGCAGTATGCGTCGTTGGTCACGATCACGTCGCCGTCGTGGATGTCGCCTTCGAACATCTCGGCGATCTGTCGCAATACCACGTGCATCGAATTCGTGTGGATGGGCAACGCGTCCATCATGCAGACCTGCCGCGCCTTGGCGTCGTAAATAGCGCAGGAGAAATCGCGCGCTAAGGCCAGGATCGAGGTCCAGGCGGTGTACTCGAGCGTCAGCGTCATCTCGTTCGCGATCGTATTGAAGCGGTTGAGAATGACCGAGAAGGTGATCGGATCGATGGTCGATTGTTTCGCGCGGGCCCTGCGCGCCTTGGTCGGTTTACGGCGGCGTACTTGCGCGGGCGCTTCAGTGATGATTCTCGTCGATTGTTCCATCATGCATTCTCCTGACTAAATGCTCAGCACGAAATCGCCGTAGCGATTGACCTTCAAGCTTTGTTTCGGAAACACGACGATGGTCGTGTTCTCCTGCTCGATGACCGCGGGACCTTCGACGGTCATACCGAACTGAAGCAGGTTGCCATCATACAGCTTGGTTTTGCGATATTTGCCATATTCACCGAAATACACGTCCCGCTTGCCCTTCAGCGCGACCTCCGGTCCTTTACGGGTGCGTTTTTGCTGCGGCGCGTCCAAATCCGGCAGCTTGCCGACCGCGGTGATCCGCCAGTGGAAGAGGTCCACCAAACTCTCGCGCACGCAGTAGCTGAACATGCGCTCGTGCAGGTCGTGAAATTCTTCCGCGATCTGCGCAATATCGCGCTTCTTGATCTTCCCGCGCGACGGCAGGGGAATGGTGAGCTCATGGATCTGGTTGGAATACTTGGCGTCGGCAAAGCGCGAGATCTCGATGCGTGAGCGCGCGAAGCCCTGGGCCTTCAAATCGGCGATCGCATCGCGCTCGAGTTCGGCGAAGATGTCGTTGACGCGGTCGAGATCGAACGCACTGCTGTTGGTCGCGAACGCTTTGACGGTGTCGTGCCGGACGTCGCTCGTGATCATGCCGTAGGAACAGAACACCCCGCTGTAGCGCGGAATGATCGCTTGTTTCATGCCCAATTCACGACCCAAGGCGCCGGCGTGGATCGCACCCGCGCCGCCGCCGACGACGAGGTTATAACCGCGGGGGTCGATGCCTTTTTCAACCGATACCACGCGGATGGCGTCCACCATGTTGGTATTGACGATATGAAAGATGCCTTCGGCCGCCTGTTCCGTCGTCAGACCCAACGGTTTCGCAATTTTTTCCTTGATCACCCTGCGCGGACGCTTTGGGGTCGATCTCACGGCGCCCGCCTAAGAAATAATCCGGATTGATGTACCCGAGCACGACGTTGGCGTCGGTAACCGCCGGGCGGTCGCCGCCGAGCTGGTAGCACGCGGGGCCCGGCTCGGCGCCAGCGCTCTCGGGGCCGACCTGCAAGGCGCCGCCCTGGTCGATCCAGGCGATGCTGCCGCCGCCGGCGCCGATCGAGTGCACGTCGACCGCCGCAACGCCGACCGGATTTTCATGCACGCGCATCTCCGTGGTGAGCGACGGGTTGCCGTCGGTGACCATGCACACGTCGAAGCTCGTACCGCCCATGTCGATGGTTATGACGCTCTTCTCGCCGATGCGCTCGGCGCAATAAAGACCCGCTGCCGGGCCCGCCGCCGGGCCCGAGGCCAGCGCGTAGATCGGCCGCTGCAATAGCTGTTCGACGGTGGCGGTGCCGCCGTTCAATTGCATGACCAACACGTTGTGCCCGAAGCCATGTCGTTTCAGATAGTTTTCGAGCTCCAACATGTAATTCGAAATACGGGGTAGCACGTACGCGCTCAACACCGTGCTCGAGGTCCGCTCCCATTCGCGAATCATCGGCAACACGTCCGAGCTCAAGACGATCGGCACGCCCGGTAATTCTTCGGCGAGGATCTCACGGACGCGCTGTTCGTGTTCGGCGTTCATCACCGACCACAAGAGCGCGACCGCGACCGATTCGACGTTCTGCTCTTTGAGGGTCTTGGCAGCCTGGCGCACCGACGCTTCGTCGAGCGGTGTGAGGACATCCCCGCGGAAATCAATGCGCTCGGTAACCGGGAGGCGCAAGTCGCGACGGATGAAATCCTTGGTGCGCGCCAAGCTGACGTTATAGCGCTCGGGTTTGTAGCCATCGCGAAAATAGAGAATGTCGCGGAAGCCTTCGGTACAGATCAGCGCCGTTTTCGGACCGTTGCGCTGAATGACCGTGTTCGTCGCAATCGTTTGGCCGTGCACGAAAAGATCCACCTGTTCGACGAAGTCGTCGATGGCAATCTCGTTCGATCGAGCCAGCGCCTGCAGACCGCTCTGCACGGCAGAGGACGGGTCCTTGGGCGTCGTCGCTTCCTTCCATAAGGTGATTTCGCCCGTGTCGTCGAGCAGTGAAAAATCCGTGAACGTGCCGCCTATGTCGACACCCAATACGTAATGCATGGTCGGGCTCCCTCGGGTCAGTCTCGCATGGTGCAATGCGGCTCGATTATAACCAGAGGTGCCTTCGAGTATGCTGGCATGCCGGGCGGCCAGCGTCCGAATTCAACCCAACGGAGATCGAAAGCATGAAGATCGGGATCATCCTGCCGCAGACCGAAGGGTTCCGCGGTCCCGGCGTCCGGCGTTGGGGCGACATCGCGCCGATGGCGCGCGTGGCCGAAGACGTCGGATTCGACTCGCTGTGGCTGGTCGACCATTTCCTCTATCAGATGCACGATGAAAAACGGCCGCGCGGCGTATGGGAATGCTGGTCCATGCTCTCGGCCGTAGCCGCGATTACCGAACGCGTCGAACTGGGGACGCTAGTTCTGGGCATGGGATTCCGCAATCCCGCGCTGCTCGCCAAGATGGCGGACACGGTCGAAGAGATCAGTGAGGGGCGATTGATCCTCGGCATCGGCGCCGGCTATCACCGGCGCGAATACGACGCCTTCGGTTACCCCTTCACGCACCGCTTCAAGCGTTTCGAGGAGGGCATACAGATCCTGCACGGCTTACTGCGCGATGGTCACATCGACTTCGAAGGCGAATTCCATTCGGCGCGCGATTGCGAGCTCTTGCCGCGCGGACCGCGTCCCGCGGGACCGCCTATCATGGTCGGCACCATGGGGCACAAGATGCTGCGGCTCATGGCGCGCTTCGCTGACGAGTGGAACGCCTATTACGACGACACCGGCAATGCGGTCGAGGCGGTGCCGGCGCTGCGCGAGAAAGTGGACGAAGCCTGCCGCGACGTCGGCCGTGATCCGGCGACGATGGCGAGAAGTTGCACCGTGCTGGTCGCCGACGCGCACGCCGATCCCTGGTGGGAGCGCCTGCCGACCGATCGGGAACAGGTCGCCATCAAACCATTGACCGGCGGCCCGGATGAGGTTGCCGAGGCAGTGAGCGCCTACGAACCGGAGGGGGTCGATCACATTCAGATCTGTCTTGAACCAACGACCGTAGAGACCATCGAAGGCTTTGCAAAGGTGCTCGAACGTCTAAACTGAACTTGAAGGAGACAGGCTATGCCGCAGCTCATCGCAACCCTCGCCTTGCTCAGCATCCTGGGTATTCAACGGTCGTCTCTGCCCGCGGCGCCGTTCGACATGGCGGTCGGCCGGCAGGCCGTGGCCTTGCACAAACCGCTCGTTGCCAGTATGGCGGGCGCGCGTCTCGTACTGTTTATTCGGCATAGCGAAGGTCTGGTTTCGACCGGCAGCACAGTGATCGACCAATTCAAAACCGACGTGCCGGAGGGTTCGGTCAGCGCCATCCTGACCGACTCCGATGGCGGACAACGCACCTTCCAACACACGGGTTATACGTTTTATCGCGGTTACAAGGGATTGACACTGACCAACAGTGGAACGCCGATCGGCCCCGGGTTGGAGATGTATCGCGCGCTCGAGCTCGACGCAAAGCTCGCACTCGACGGCGTGCGCATGGTGTGGCTGGACCGTGGCGCGAAAAAGGTTCGCGACTTGAATCCGAGACTCTGACGCGTTCCTACGGATAATCAACCGGATCATCGAAACGCACCGGGTTGGAAGGCTTGACACGTTCGCGCACCGTGCGCCAACTGCCATGATAGTGACACGCGGTCAAAGATGAGCTTGATCCCACACATCGTCATGGACGGCACTTCGCTCACCGGCCAGCAGTTACACCTGCAATACGACGGCGTGCTCGTCGCGCTCTCATACGTGCTCGCAGCGGTCGCGTCCTTCGTCACCTTGCGCCTGGTCGGGCACATGCGGACCACACACGACCCACGGCGGCGGCGGTTGCTGATCGTGGTCGCCGGTTTGTGTCTGGGCGGCGGGATCTGGGCCATGCATTTCACCGGCATGCTGGCCGCCACGCTGCCGGTGGAAGTGCGCTACGACGCAACGCTAACCTTCCTGTCGTTACTGATCCCCATCGCCGTGTGCGGCTTCGGGATCTTCTGGATCCGCGCCGGCTATATCTCGAACCGCCGTTTGTTGAACAGCGGTACGGTCACGGGCCTCGGTATAGCGCTCATGCATTACGTCGGCATGGCCGCGATGCGCGCGCCGGTGCACATGGCTTATCGCGCCGATCTGTTCCTGCTTTCGATCGCGATCGGCATCGCCGCCGTCATCGCAGCATTCTGGTTCGCGAGGCATTTCGCCGATCAGACTAAAGCCGAACCATCAGCCCCGGTCGCGATAGGCACCTCGGCGATCATGGGCGTGGCCATTACCGGCATGCATTACACGGGCATGGCTGCACTGATCGTGATCGATCGGTCCGAGCTAGAAATCGCCGAATCCTTTGCGATCGATCCGCACATCATGGCGTCTGCGATCGCCGCGACGTCGCTCATCGTACTGAGCGTGGCGCAGCTCACGCTCGCCATCGAAAAAGGTACGAGCGGCCGGATCCGGCTCGCGACCTTGCCGTTGCTCATGGCCGTGATGGCGGCGGGGTCCAGCGGGATTGCCGTCGCCGTCCTGTATGACACGGCGCTGCGGACCGAACGCAGCGAGCTGATGGAGATCGCCCGCGCGCAACGCGACCTGATGGAAGCCGTCGCGCGCTTCGATGCGCTCTACAGCGCGTCCGACGTCATGGGCGGGGCGGCGGCCGCGACGATCGGTCAGATTCAAGACGCGCACGGGCGGTTCGCCGGATTCGGAGACACGGGCGAGTTCTATCTGGCCCGTACCGATGGCGCCGCGATCGACTACATCGTGCCCCTGCGATTCGATCCGCCCGAAGCGGCATTCTCGAGCCGCATGGACGGCACGCAGGATAGACCGATGCAATTGGCGCTGCGAGGCATGACCGGCACTACGGTCGGCCCGGATTACCGTAACGAACGCGTACTCGCGGCGTACACACCGATCGCGCCGCTCGATCTCGGCCTGGTCATCAAGATCGACATGCAGGAGATCCGGGCGCCCTTCGTCGCGGCCGGGGTACTCGCCGGGGTCGTCACCTTGGTCCTGATCATCGTCGGCGTCAGGGTCTCGAGAGAGATCAGCTCGCCCGTGGTCGACGAGCTGGACGAAAAGGCCCGGCTCGAAATGGAACTCGAGCTCGCGCGCGCCGTGCAACAGGGCTTGTTACCGGACGCGCCACCCGAGCACGACGTCATGCGGGTTGCCGCGTCCACGCTACCCGCACGGTTCGTAAGCGGGGATTTTTATGACTTCGTCCAAATCGACACCGATCACGTCGCGATGATCGTTGGTGACGTGTCGGGCAAGGGCGTGTCCGCAGCGTTACTGATGGCGCGGGTTCTGAGCGATCTGCGCAACGCCTTTGCACGCGAGCGCAATCCGGCGCGGGTGCTCACCGCCGTAAACGACGCATTGGTCACACACGTCAAGCAAGGCATGTTTGCAACCGCCTGCTGCCTGGTGATCGACGCGCAAGCGCGGCGGCTCGATGTCGCCAATGCCGGACACCTGCCTGTCACGCTGCGCCTCGAGAACGGAACCGTTCAGCAGATCGGACACGCCAGCGGCCCGCCGCTCGGTGTCGTGGATGACCCGGCCTATGTATGCGAGGAGCACGTGCTTGGCGAGCGCGACACCATCGTCGCGTACACCGACGGCGTGATCGAACCACGCAACGCACGCGGTCACGAATACGGCGTCGAGCGCTTGCATCAGTTGATCGGCGACAGCAATGCCGAGCCCGATCGCTTGATAGATGCATTACACCAATCGATCGAAGCCTTTACGGAAAATGCCCCCCAATCGGATGATCTAACGCTGCTCGTGTTGCGTATCGGTCCAGTGACAAAAATATTACCGGATCCGGCACTGCACCACTGAATACACTGACCGTCGAAATGCCCAGGTAGGAGATACGAACATGGCCGCGTACATCAACCGCAAGCGCAATAGCATGTCGACAATAACCTTAGGGTTTCTCGCCTTGTTGCTGATCAGCGGTTCTGTCCACGCCGTGCCGATTCGCGTCGACTTCACCGGCTCGATCAGCTTCGCCGGTTCGTTTCTCGATCCGACCGGATTATTGACACAAGGCGATCCGCTAACGGGTTTCTGGGAACTCGAGACCACGACGCCCGATACCGATCCGGTCGCCAGCCGCGGTTCCTACGCACAATCGGGATCGCCTGTGTTCCACATCGATATCGGCGGCCACCTCTTTCAGGACAACACCATCACGATTCAGATCCTCGATGATCACACCATAGGCATCGGCACGATCGACGCGTACGACGTATTGGGGGCCGGCACCGCGACATCCAGCATCGCCGGATTTTCGGCCCTCAACATGCAGATCACGCTGCGCGATACCCAAATTCCCCTCGATGCGATCACCAGCGATGCGCTGCCCACCACCGCCCCGGACCCTTCAAGCTTCGATCAGGTCGGCCAGGCGGAAGGCCAACTGACCGGGACGTTCATGGGTGAGCAATTCTTCGTCAATCTCATGATCGAGTCGACATCCGTCGTCGAGCCCGGGAGCCTTGGCCTGCTCACGATAGGCCTGTTCGGGGTCGTCTTCTCGCGCGGCCGGCGCATGGCTCCCGCTCGAAACGTTTAACTAACTCGGTTTTAAACGAGCGGCTTCCAGCATCGCGATGACATCCTTTGTGGCGTGGACGTCGCCCATGCCCTGCAGGAACGCCGACAAGGTGGCGAGGTGCTCGTCGTCGGAGCGGGCGGCATTGGCGTCTGAAATCATGATGGTCTTGAACGACAGCATCGCCGCTTCGCGCGCGGTCGTCTCGCAGCACATGTTCGTGACCGTGCCAGTGATTAGAAGTGTGTCGATATCGCGCTTGTGCAACGCTTCTTCCTGCCGGCCGCCGCTACCGACGAAGGCGCCGAAGCGATTCTTAGCGATGGTGTGGTCGGCATCATTGACGTCGAGTGCGTCGTAGAGACGGTGACTCGCTTCGCCTTCGGTCAACGCCCCGCGAAACCGGGCCGCGGATTCGGGACTCATGACATGATCGAAAAACGTCGCCCAGTAGTCCTCCGGGCGGGGACCGTAGGTCGAGATGATCCAGACGACCGTGCCGCCCGCTTCGCGCGTCGCGGCGGCCAGGCGGTTGATGTTCGGCACGATCGCGCGCGCCGCGGGCGTCTCGATCACGGCGCCTTCGGCGACGAAGGCATGCTGCATGTCGACGACCACCAGCGCCGTTCGCGCGGGCACTAGCCCGGATATTTCATAAAAAAAGAGGGCAAGCCCTTTCTAATCCGTTATAATTCAGTTAGTTAGGCTGAAAACGGAAAGGACTCGCCCATGACAGAATGTACCCAGACTGCGCTGCAATTTCCACGCTTTTCTCGCCGCAAGATCGACGTCTCATTCAACGGCGGTGACATCACGTCCAACGGTGGGGTGCAGTTGCTGCGCTTGGCCGATGAACGGACCGGGTTGATCAAGGCCGCGGCACGGGCCATTGGGGATTCTCGCCGGACAAAGAGCTGCACCCACGATCTGGAGTCGCTGGTCCGACAGCGGGTCTATGGCATTTCCCTGGGCTATGAGGACCTCAACGACCACGAGGCATTGCGCGCGGACTTGGCTCTGCAGACGGCGCTTTCCCGGGATGAGTCGCTGGCGAGCCCGTCGACGTTGTGCCGACTGGAGAACCGCGCGAACCGCAACACCGCGGTGGCCCTGCACAAGGTACTCATTGATAACTTTATCGCCTCTTACAAACAAGCGCCCCGACGACTGATACTCGATGTGGATGCCACCGACGATCGGGTGCATGGTGATCAAGAGGGCCGCTTCTTCCACGGCTACTACGACCACTACTGCTTTCTGCCCTTGTACGTGTTCTGTGGCGATCAACTGTGGGTCAGTTATCTGCGTTCGAGCAGGATCGACGGCGCAAAACACAGTTGGGCGATCTTGGCGCTGTTGATCAAACGGTTGCGCCAGGCGTGGCCGAAGGTCGAGATCCTGGTGCGCGCCGATTCCGGCTTTTGCCGCTGGCGGATGCTGCGCTGGTTCGATCGCCACGGCGTGGATTACGTCATTGGTATCGCGAAAAACCCGCGTTTGCACGATCAATCGTTAGCGTTGCGCACGTTGGCTCAGTGGCGGTATTGGATGATGGGTGAGAAGCAGCGCCTGTTCAGCGAGGTCCGTTACGCCGCACAGACTTGGGATACCCCGCGACGGGTGATCGTCAAGGCCGAGCACAGCGCCCGCGGCAGCAATCCCCGCTTCGTGGTGACCAACCTCACCGGCAATGCCCAACGCATCTACGACCGCATCTACTGCGCCCGCGGCGAGATGGAGAACCGCATCAAGGAGCAGCAGTTGGGCCTGTTTGCCGATCGCACCAGTTGCCACACCTGGTGGGCCAATCAGTTCCGGCTGTTGCTCTCAAGCTTGGCTTACACGCTGTTGGAGACGATCCGCCGGGTGGCACTACACGGAACGGCACTGGCTCGCGCGCAATGCGGCACGCTGCGCCTGAAACTATTACGCATCGGCGCCATCGTCTTGCGCAATACCAGGCGCATCCGACTGTTGCTCTCCAGTGCTTACCCCAATCGAGAACTGTTCTGCCTGGTGGCCGCTCGCCTCAAACCGGGATAGTCGTCCCAACGCCAGTCGCCTCGTGTTCGATTCCTTGTGAGTCGGGGTGTCGCTCGCCTCCGAAACGACTCGTGCATCGCAATCGGCGATAAATCCACCGGTGGCGCGCCGAAACGTCGCGCTCAAGCGCCGCTTCGTGCCACCACCAACGAATTCCGACCCATGATCGACCAACTCCACGCCCAATCTCACTGCTCATGCAATATCCGGGCTAGTTGCTCGTAGATGTGGAGCTTGCCGCGGCGGCGCATGATGAATTCAACGGCTTGATCGGGGTACTTGAGTTCCGGCATGGGATTCGGTCCTGACGTGGTCACATTGTTTTACATTTGCACATAGGGTCAATTTATATGATGCGATAAACGACCCGATCGTGCGCGTCGAGCGCGAACGAAATCGGGCAGACCGCCTATTTTGCGTTGTTGCAAACCGGCGCCGGCGGCGTGGCCTCGAGCAACAACAGCGGCATCTGGCGTGAAACGGCGCTCGTCGTCCGCGAAGGCAGCCAGACCCCCGGCACCCCCACCGGCGCGCTCTTTGCAGGCTTCGGCAACCCCGTGCTGAACGACAGCGGGCAGGTCGCCTATTCTGGGTTGCTACAAACCGGCGCGGGCGGCGTGACTTCGGGCAATAACGCTGGCATTTGGCTCAACGGGCCCAACGGCGACACCCTGCTCGTCGCTCGTAAGGGCGACGCCTTCGACGGCAAGACGGTGTCGAGTTTGGATCTTCTCACGGGCTCCGGCGGCAGCGACGGCCGCATCGAACCGATCGGCGGCGAGATCGAGTTCGACAACCTGCTGACCAACAACGCCGGCGGTCGTGTGGCGGGCCGCGACGCGCTGCTGCGTTTCGACGGCGGTCTGGCGAACAGCGGCCAGGTGCAGATGACCTTCGGCACCTCGGATGTGTTCGGCGACATCGACAACCAGGCGAGCGGCGTCATCATCAACTCCGGCAACGGCAACCTCACCCTCTTCGACGACCTCGACAACGACGGCGAGCTGCGCACCTCGACCGGCGCCACCACCGTCGTGTTCGGCGCCTACACCGGCACCGGCACGCTCACCGGCACCGGCAGCAACTTCTTCGAGGGCGGCTTCTCGCCCGGCGCGAGTCCCTTTCTCGCCACCGCCACCACCGACATCAACTTCGGCTTCTCCAACACCACGCTCATCGAGCTCGCCGGCACCACGCGCGGGGTGGGCACGGCCAGCGAATACGATGGGTTGGATGTGCTCGGCGGTAAGACCCTGAGCCTGGACGGCATCCTCGACGTCGCGCTCATCGAGGCCTTCACACCGGATGCCGGTGACGCCTTTCTGCTCTTCACTGCCGGCACCATCGTCGGTGACTTCCACACCGTGAACCTGCCGACGCTCAACGCCGGCCTCGATTGGGTGGTGAGCAACGACGGGCAGAGCTACGCCGCATCGGTGGTGCCGTTACCGGGGGCGGTGTGGTTGTTGGTGTCGGCGCTCGGGGGTTTGGTTGTGATCGGGCGGCGTAGTTAAGCGTTCATTCAGTATTTCGCGGGCGTAAATACCGCGACCACCTCATTCGGGCCTTTGGTCACCTCGTAACCGTAGGTTTCTCCGCGCGGGATGTAGATGGCCTTTCCCGCGGTCAAGGTCTGCGTTTCACCGTCGACGGTGAACCTCACCGTACCGCTCAGTAGATACACGATCTCGTCGTGATCCGGATAGGTCACGTTCGGATCGTTATAACCCTCGTGCAAGGTCGAGACGTTAAGCGACATATCGGGCGAACCGTGCTCGCCTCGAATCACCCGGCGGCTGATGAGGCCTTCGTCTTCGTAGACTTGCGCTTCACTGATGTCGACAACTTTTATTGAACTCATTGCTACTCCCCCTTGTTCATCGGCCGCCGGATACATCATAGATCGTGCCGGTCACGTAGGACGCTTCCTCGGAACACACCCACAGCACCATGTTGGCGATCTCTTCGGGCTCCCCGATACGACCGATCGCCGAGCCGGTGCCCGCGATCTCTATCGCGCGGTCGATGCCGATGTTGTTGTCGAAGATTTCCGTTCGTATCAGGCCGGGCCGCACACAGGCCACCCGGATCCCCTCGCCGCCCAGCTCGCGGGCGAGGCCCATGGTGAAGGCATCGACCGCGCCTTTGGACGAGGCGTAGATGACGTCGCCGGGCAGCCCGCCGTAACGCGCCGAGATCGAGCCCACGGTGACGATGGTTCCGCCCGTGCCGCCGCGCTCGGTGGACATGCGCTTGATCGCCTCGCGGGCGGTGATGAACGGACCGAAGATGTTGACCGCATAGACGCGCTCCAGGCCGCTCAACTCGAATTCCGCGATCGCGGTTTCGTAATCGATTCCGGCGTTGTTGATCAGCGCTGTGACGGTGCCCAGTTCCTCGTCGACGGTTTCGAACAGACGCACGAGATCGCCTTCGACGCCGACGTCGGCCTGCACCGCGATCGCGCGCTGCCCGGCCTTTTCGATGGCGGCGACGACTTCATCGGCACGTTCCTTAGCTTGTGCGTAGTTGACGCAGACATCGTAGCCGCGTTGCCCGGCGAGCCGCGCGATGGCGGCACCGATCCCGCGGCTGCCGCCGGTTACGATCATGATCCCCGCCATCGTTTTCCTCCGTTCACCTCGCGTAGCGCTTACGCAGTTCTTCTTTGAGCACCTTGCCGGTCGAATTGTGCGGCAACGCGTCGACAATGGCCACGCGCTCCGGCACTTTATAGCGCGCGAGGTGTTCGCGACACAGATCGAAGACTTCTTCATCGCGCAGATCCAGACCCTTCACGGCCACGACGAAGGCCGCCGGCACCTGACCCAGTTCCGGATGCGGAACGCCGATCACCGCGACCTCTTCCACCGCCCGGTGCTGCTGAATGGTCTCTTCGATATCGCGCGGCGAGATGTTCTGGCCACCGCGAATGATCAGATCGTCTTTGCGACCGACGATGAAACAGTAACCGTCTTCATCGACGTAGCCGATATCGCCGGTATGCAGGAACCCGTCGGCATCGAGCGCGCGGGCGGTTGCTTCCGGGCGGTTCCAGTAGCCCTGCATGATGGTCTCGTCGCGCACCAGCAGTTCGCCGGCCTCTCCTGTTTTACACGCATCGCCCTCGGCGGTTCTCACCGCGAGCTCGAGACCGGGCAGAACCAGGCCGACCGATCCGGGTTTTTGCGGCACCGACGGGACGTTTTGCACGACCGCGCTGCTCGCCTCCGACAAACCCCAGCCTTCCGTGCACACGCCGCCCAGCTCGCGTTCGACCCGGGCGAGCAGGCCAACCGGCATCGCGCTGCCGCCGCAATCCCATTGCACGACGGATCGACACGCCTCCGAACTACCCGGCTCCACCACGAACCGGATCAGCATCGTCGTGACCGCGGGCACGATGCGGATCCGGTGTTCGCGAATGCGCGCAACGGCTTCCGTCGCGTCGAAGCGTTCCATCATCACCATCACGTTGCCCATCAAGAGCGACGTCAGCGCGACCGCGAGACCGAAGACGTGACACATCGGCAACGGCATCAGCAGGCTGGCCGTGCGCGGATCGTCGCCGGGACCAACATATAACCCGTAATTGAGGCAGACCTGCCGCGCGAGATTGCGATGCCGGAGCATGACGCCTTTGGGTTTTCCGGTGGTGCCGGAGGTGTAGATGATGGCGCAGAGTTCTTCCGGATCCGGATCCGCCACCGCCTCGAGCGGTGAGGCCGCGTCGATCAGCGTTTCTAATCCCGAGCCATCGCCGCCCTGCGCAAACACCGCGTTCAGCGCGGCGAAGTCGTCACGGTTCGCATCGAAACAGGCTGCCTTTTCAGCGGTGGTCACCACAGCCGAGGCTTGTGAATCTTCGACGACGAAGTTCAGCTCCGCTTGCACGAGCGACGGCACGGTGGGGACGATCACGGCGCCGAGCGCGGTGCAGGCGAGGTAACACAGCCAGATCTCCGGGCAGTTCGCGAGATTGACGACGACGCGATCGCCGCGCTCGATGCCCGCTTCGCACAATACGCGGGCCAGGCGCGACGCACGCTCGAACAGTACCGCATTGGTGATGCGCTCGCCCTTGTAAACCAGCGCCTCGTATTCGCCGAACGAACCTTGATTGGCCGCAATGATGTCCGCCAGCGTGCGGTGGGCGGGTATCGAGCCGAAGCGGTGATCGCGTTTTTCGGCGGCCGTCGCGTAATCGCTCGCGGTCACGTGTCGCGCCGCCCGCACTGTGAGAGAATTTTTATCTCAAACATTCACAATCCAATTTCTAAGACCACCGATGTTCGATCACCTGCGATCACCCTTTACGTTGCGGGGCGTGACGTTTCGCAACCGTATCTTCTCGTCCGGGCACCAAACGCTGCTCTCGAAATCGGGCCGCGTCTCAGATGCGCTCGTCGCCTATCACGTGGCGCGTGCGCGCGGCGGCGCCGGTCTCATCGTGAGCGAAGCGATCTCGGTGCACGAGTCCGCTTATTTTAATCAATCGGTGCCGTGCGGATATCTGGACGAGACCGTACCCGGGTTTCGCAAACTCGCCGATGCCCTCCACGCGCACGATTGCCGGATCATCGGACAGCTCTTTCATCCCGGCGCTGAGGTCGCCTCGTTCCGCGAAGACGGTACGCGGCCCGTCGCCTGGGCGCCGTCCGCGCACGAGCAGGAGCGCTATCTGGTGTCCGCGCGGCCGATGCCGGTGGCGTTGATCGAAGACGTTATCGAGGGTTACGGAGACACGGCGGCGCGCATGGTCGAGGCCGGTTTCGACGGCGTCGAGGTCATGGCCCATCATGGTTACCTGCCGATTCAATTCATCAATCCGCGCATCAATCACCGCGATGACGATTACGGCGGATCGTTTGACAACCGCATGCGGTTCCTGAACGCCGTTCACGACGACATCCGCACCAAGGTCGGTGACGAAAAAGTCGTGGGCGTACGCATCTCGGCAGACGAAAAGATCCACTGCGGACTCGCCGAAGACGAAGTTGACGACGTGATGACCGCGCTCGACCGCGCGGATCGCTTCGACTACTTCAACATCGCCCTGGGTTCGTCGTTGACGACCCAGGGCGCGACCCACATCGTGCCGCCGATGGTGTTCGAGCAAGGTTACATCGCACCTTACGCCGAGCGCGCGAAACGCGCGACCAGCCGGGCCGTGCTCGCCGTCGGGCGCATGAACCGCCCACAGGATGCAGAGCAGGCGCTGGTGTCCGGGCAGGCCGACATGATCGGCATGACGCGCGCGCAGATCTGCGATCCCGAATTGGGGAACAAGATCGAGCAGGAACGCCCCGATGAGATCCGCGTCTGCATCGCCTGCAACCAGGCCTGTATCGGCCATTACGCGCTGGGCGCACCGATCTCCTGCATCCAGTTTCCGGAATCGGGTCGCGAGTTGAAATTCGAACACCACATACCCGCTACCGAGCCGCGCGCGATCTGCGTCGTCGGTGGCGGGCCGGCGGGCATGAAAGCGGCCGCCGTGGCGGCCGAACGCGGGCATCGCGTGACTTTGTACGAAAAGGCGGCGCGGGTGGGCGGTCAGGCCTTGTTGGCCGCGCGGCTCCCGCAGCGCGAAGAGTTCGGCGGGATCATCACCAATCTGGAACGCGAAGTTCTGGCCGCCGGGGTCGACGTTCGGATCGGCGTCGAGATGACCGGCGCAGCCATCCGGGCGGCCGCGCCCGACGCCGTCATCATCGCGACCGGGGCCGTGTCGCACATGCCGGATCTCGAGATCAGCAGCGGTGCGCATGTCTGCGACGCTTGGCAGGTCATCAACGACGAAGTCGAATGCGGGGAACGCGTCGTCGTCGCCGATTGGCGCGGCGACCTGATCGGACTGGGATTGGCGTTGAAGCTCGTGCAATCGGGGCGACAGGTGCGGCTCGCGACCGTCGCCAACTGCGCGGGCATCAACGTGCAGTACTACGTGCGCGATCCCTTGATCGGAGAATTATCGAGGCTCGGCGTCGAGTTCACGCATTACGCGCGTCTAACCGGCGCCGACGAGGACACGTCCTATTTTCAGCACGCCAGCGGCGGACATGCGGTCGAGTTTCACGATACTGATACCCTGGTCGTTTGCTATGGCCACCGCAGTGTGTCGCACTTGTACGATGAGCTCGAAGGGGGGGAAACCGAGGTGCATTGCATCGGTGATGCAATGACGCCGCGCACGGCGGAAGAAGCGGTGCTCGAAGGGCTAACAGCCGGTTGCGCCGTTTAAATGCCGGATCTGGAACGGGAGTTCATCCAGAACGGCGGCGTCGACCGCCTCATCAAGGGGCATCCGCAGTTCGCGGACAAGCTCATACCGCTAGAGGAGCGCGAACGCCTGCGTCTACGCGTGTTGGCCGACATCGGCGCGGGTAACGACGTCTGGGTCTTCGCCTATGGATCGCTGATCTGGAATCCCATCTTGCGCTATGCGGAACAACGCACGGCGCGCATCTACGGTTACCATCGCGCCTTCTGTCAATGGACTCACCTCGGTCGCGGCTCGCCCGAGCGGCCGGGGTTAATGGCGGGCCTCGATCGGGGCGGCAGCTGCCGCGGTATCGCCTATCGGATCGCGCCCGATGCGGTGGAATGCGAAACCCTCATTCTCTGGAACCGCGAAACGCCGCTGCCGATCTACGTACCGCGAGTACTCAATGCAGTGACCGAGGCCGGTGGGATCCGGGCGATCGCCTTTCTCGCGAACCACATCTCCGAATACTACATCGGTCCCATGAGCATCGACGCGCAGGCCGAGTACATCGCGCGGGCGGGCGGGTCGTTGGGCTCGAACGCCGAGTACCTGTTCAATCTCGTGCAGTGCCTCGAAGAGCGGGGGCTTCTCAACGCGTCGCTCGAGCGATTGAAGCGTGCCGTGTGTGCCAAGCTATTGACCCCGGATTTCGCTGCGCTCCATCCAGGCTACGGTCCTAATTCGTAGCCTGGATGGAGCGCAGCGGAATCCGGGGATATCTCACAGAAAAACGTCACCCCCGTTCGGGCTCAAGCACTGCCCGTGGAAGTGCCGCGACTCTTCGGAGGCGAGGAACACGTAGGTCGGCACGATGTCGTCGATGTCCGCAATGCGTTTTTTCGGGATCCCCTCGCGAATGATATCCATCAACTCGTCGGGGACATTGGCCAGCAACGGTGTATGGGTCGCGCCGGGTGCGACGCAATTGGCCGTGACATTGCGTGTCCCGATCTCGAGGGCAAGCGAACGCGTAAACGACACGATCGCGCCCTTTGCTGCGGTGTAATGCGTCAGCCCCGGGGCACCTTTATAAGCAAGCTGTGAAGCGGTGTTGATGATCTTGCCGTAGCCCTGTGCGTACATGAGCGGCAGTACGCGACGCGTCGCCAGAAAAACGCTCCGCAAGTGCACGGCCAGCAACCGGTCCCAGACGTCGACCGGGATCGCTTCGACCGGGGCCGTGTGTGCGATGCCGGCGTTGTTGACCAGGATGCCGATGCCGCCCAACGCCTCCACGGCGTGGTCGACCAGCTCGTTGACGGCATCCTCGCCGGACACGTCCGCCTGTACGGCAACCGCGCGACGTCCCCGTGCTTCGATGGCCTCGACCAATGCATCCGCGTTCGGTCGTTGTTCGTCATCAGGATAATTGACGGCGACGTCGGCGCCTTCGGCGGCGAACGCGAGCGCGACGCCGGCGCCGATTCCGGAACTGCTGTCGGTGATCAATGCACGTTTGCCGTCCAGCCTGCCCATTATCGGCACTTTACGGAATGATCCCGGATTCCGCTACGCTTCATCCAGGCTACAAGCTGCGCGCCGCGCCGGCAGCCGGTCGATCATAAGGGCGGCCGCCGTTGGCCGACGCGGGTCGTCGACTCGAACGCGTGCGCGAGCTGCAGGACTTCGAAATCCTTCCAGCGCGGACCGACGATCTGGATCCCGACGGGCAGACCCGATGCGGTGAATCCCGCCGGCATGGAGATCGCCGGGCATCCCGTCACGGTAATGGCGTAACAAACCCCCATCCAGTCCAGATAGGTCTGCATCTCCACACCGTTGATCGCGCTCACCCATTCCTGCTCGATCGGGAACGGCGGCACCTGTGCGACGGGACACAGGAGATAATCGTAGCGCTCGAAAAACCGCGCGACCCGTTCGATCACGGCCGTGCGCTTGATCTCGGCGGCCGTGATGTCTTCGGTCTCGAGTTCGAGGCCTTTCTCGATATTCCACGCCACCGTGTCCTTGAATTGTTCGCGGTGGCGCCGGTAGTCGTCTACGAACTTCGCGGAAAACATCCACGCGCGCAAAGTTTGAAAGATCTCGTCGACGTCGGTCAAATCGGGTTCGGCGCGATCGATCGCGCAGCCCAGCGATTCGAACACCGGCAGTTGCCGCTCCAATACCGCGACGACCTCGCGGTCCACCTCGTAACGGCCCAGATCGGGCGACCACGCCACGCGCATGCCGTCGAAATCACACCCAAGCGGCCGGCGAAACGTGCTGCCGGGATCCTGCAGCGAAATCGGCACGCGTGGATCGGGGCCGGCGATGACGGATAACAGGAGCGCCAGGTCCTCGACGGAGCGCGCCATCGGTCCCGCCACGCCCAATAGATCGCTGGACAATTGCTTGGGCCAGCTCGGCACGCGGCCCGGCGTCGAGCGGAATCCGATCACGTTACAGAACGAAGCGGGGTTTCGGAGCGATCCGCCGAGATCATTGCCGTCGGCGAGTGGCAACATGCCGCAGGCGAGCGCGACCGCCGCCCCGCCGCTGCTGCCGCCGCAGGTTTTGGTCAGGTCGTAGGGGTTTTTTGTCGCGCCGAACACGGTGTTGAAGGTCTGCGAACCGGCGCCGAATTCCGGAACGTTCGTTTTGCCGATGACGATGGCTCCGGCGCGTTTCACACGTTCGACCAAGAGCTCGTCCACATCTGGCACGTAATCCCGATAGATCGGCGAGCCGAAGGTCGTGCGGAGCCCCTTGGTCAGGACGAGATCCTTGATCGCGATGGGCAAGCCGTAGAGCGGCTTGGCATCGATCCCGTCGTGGTTTTCATCACACTGCTCAGCCTCAGCCCGTGCTTGCTCCGCGCGGAGGGAGACGATGGCGTTGACCTGCGGGTTGACCGCATCGATCCGGGCGAGAAACGCCTCCATCACTTCGGCGACACTCAGATCTCGCTGCTTGATCGCAGCCGCGAGCGCCGATGCCGATCGGTAGTACAGTGGTTCAGAGGCGGACAAGGTTCATCGCGTTAATCAAAAATCGCCCGATCTGATGCTACCAGACTGGCCCGCTCGAAAAACGGGCGGTTATACTTCGCATCTTTTGACGACCGATCAAATCCTCGCGGGAGACAACCGATGACGAAAAGGATTGCTGGCGCCCTCGTCCTGATCCTTGGATCGAGCGGCGTTACGACAGCGTACGCGGAAGCGGATCTAGAGCGCGGCAAGCAGCTCTTTCAAGTGTGCGTCGCCTGTCACGGCGTTTCTGGAGAAGGCAATCCAGTCCTCAATTCGCCGGCGAACGGCGGACAAAACGTATGGTACGTGATGCGGCAGTTGAAGAATTTTCGCAACGGCATACGCGGTTCCGATCCCAAAGACCTGTACGGTATTCAGATGCGTCCGATGGCCATGACCTTGCCCGACGATCAAGCGATCGCCGACGTGTCCGCCTACATCGGCACGCTCGACGCGCCGAGTCCGCCCGAAACCGTCAAGGGCAACGCAGAGGCGGGCAAGAAGGCCTTCGTGACATGCGTGCCCTGTCACGGTGAAAACGGCGAAGGTGCGAAATCCCTCAACGCACCGCGCTTGTCCAAGCAGTACGACTGGTACATCGTCCGGCAATTGAACAATTTCAAAGCCGGTGTCCGGGGCGCGCATCGCCAGGACATCTACGGCGCCCAGATGCGGCCCATGGCGCAGATCCTGGCGACCGACGAACAGGTGAACGATGTCGCCGCGTATTTGAATACGCTCGAATAAGGAACGATCCCGGCACGTTAGGCGGGTAGCCTGGATGAAGCGCAGCGGAATCCGGGGTTAAGCAACCTGCTCGGAAGCAGCAGCCCTTCCCACGCGAAACGCAGCCTCGCGCCAGCGGCGATTGTCGATGTAATCCTGCATCGCGGCGGTTTCGGTTTCGAGTTCGTCCATGCGCGCCTTGACGACGTCGCCGATGCTGACGATACCCTTGAGCGCTTCGCCCTCCACGATGGGTATATGCCGAATACGGCGATCGGTCATGAAGGTCATCAATTCCTGCAGGCTGTCGTTGGGATGCCCCACGATGACGTCGTGCGACATAATTTTAGTGACGGACTCATGCAAAACGCTCTCGCCGAATTCCGAAAGGCCGCTGACGATGTCGCGCTCGGAGAACACGCCGACCAGTTTGCCGTCGGGATCCAATACGACCGCGCTTCCGATCCGTTTCTCGGTGAGCAATTTATTGGCTTCGTATACGGTCATGTCCGGTGCGACTGAAATGATGTCCGTACCCTTGGTTTCCAGAATCGTCGCCGCGGTAACGTGGAATTCCCATTCGCCCGTATAGATCTCCGAAACGAAGTTATCCATGAACTCCCTCGTGTAGCGGTCGAGCATCGGGTGGATCCGAAACTTATCCAGCAGGAAACCCAACGGACCGAGTTTGGGGATCCATTCGAATTTCAAGCGGATCGTGATGTTTTTCGGGCCTTCCTCCATGCTCCAGGTCCGCAGCATCTTCTTCACCGGGAGTACGTAATCCCGCGTCTCCAATTCCATCGTGAAGCTCTTTCTTTCCTTCCACGCGACGCATTTTTCCTCCCATACCTTGCCGCTCTCGTGGTGCATGCGCCGCACGAGCCCGAGTTCTTTCCCGCTGATGGTTTCCGCCTTGTCGATCGCCGGAGCGAAGGCCGTAAAAATGTCGTGGTCGGATATGACCTTCCAGATCACCTCCGCGTGGGCTTTCACTTGTCGTTCAGCGACGTGGCTGGGCATGGCTCCAGTTTACGTTACTTCCACCCGGTTCTGGGAGGGGTTCCCCGATAGGAAAGACGCCCGTAAAATGCGCGGCCACGGGAGGTAAGCGCGCATCCGGTTGCGACCGGGCGCGGTACGGCCCACCGGAACAATCGCGCCGCTCGAAATGGTATATTCCTGCCGGGGGTCACTTGCGTTTCTACGATCGTGAATAACAAGATCAACAGAAGAGATTTCATAAAGTTCGTCGGGGCGGGGGGCGTCGGTACCGGTGCGGGATACCTCTACGGCGAAAGCACGAAGAAGACCGTCGAGCTCCTGATTCCGCAGGTCGTGCCGCCCGAGGAATATTCGCCCGGGATCGCCACCTGGTACAACACCGTGTGCGGCCAATGTCCGAGCGGCTGCGGGATCAGTGTGCGCATCCGTGAAGGGCGCGCCAAGAAGATCGAAGGCAACCCCGCGCATCCCGTTAACCAAGGGCGCCTCTGTTCCCTCGGTCAAGCCGGGCTCAACGTGCTCTACAACCCCGACCGGATCAAGACGCCGCTCAAGCTGGAAGGCGAGCGCGGGTCGGGCGCATACACCGAGATCACCTGGGACGAGGCGTTGACCTCACTCGGGAATACGCTCGGCAGCATGAAGATCCAGAATCAAGCCGATCGCGTGTATTTGTTGAGCGGCGGCGTGCGCGGGCATATCGATCTGTTGATTTCGACGTTCATGCAGGAAATGGGCTCGCCCCATTACCTGCAGTATGACTTCGACCACCCCACCAGCCTCGTTGCGGCGAATGAGATCGCGTTCGGCACCAAACGATTGCCGTATTACGACATCAAGAACACGAATTTCATCTTGTCGTTCGGCGCGGATTATCTCGGCACGTGGCTGTCGCCGGTGCATAACAGCCTGTCCTACGGACATTTCCGCCAAGGCGAAGGCCGTACGCGCGGCAAGGTCATACAAGTCGAGCCCCGCATGTCCCTGAGCGGGGCCAGTGCGGATGAATGGTATGGCGTAGAGCCCGGGCAGGAGGGCATGCTCGCGATGGGGATCATTCGCAGCATCCTCGTGCAAGGCCAGTATAAGGGCGCCGATCGCGACGAATTGATGGAACAGTTCGAAGGTTTTGCAGCGGCCGAAGTCTCGCGCCTGACCGATGTGTCGGAAAACGACATCGAACGGATCGCAGACGAATTCATGCACGCCCGGCCGAGTCTCGCGATCGGCGGTGGAAGCGCTGGGGCGGGGACCAACGGTACGACCACGATGTTGGCCGTCAATCTATTGAACTACCTGGCAGGCGGCATCGGAAAACCCGGTGGCGTGCTGTTCAATCCGGAGCCGGCCATCGCGCCGGGAACGAGCCAGCGGCTCGGCAGCAACAAGGATATGCAGAAGTTCATCAAGGCGATGTCGGGTGGCGACGTCGAGGTCTTGTTGGTGAACGATACCAATCCCGCGTTTACGCTGACGAACACGGCGAAATTCGCGGAGGCGGCCGGCAAAGTTAAGCAGATCGTGAGTCTGTCGAGCTTCATGGATGAAACGACGATACTGGCCGACCTGATCTTGCCGACGCATACGTATCTCGAAGCCTGGGGCGACGACGTACCCGAACCCGGCGTCGGCGCGTCGCTCGTGTCCATCTCTCAACCCGTCGTCGCACCGCTGTACGATACCCGCTCGGTCGGCGATATCGTGCTCTCACTGGCGCATCAGATCGGTGGCGAGTTGCCGGCGAAATTGCCGTGGACGCACACCGAGGACTACTTGAAGGACCGATGGCAAAAGATCTACGACGCTCAATCCGACGAAGACGCGTCATCCGGCTTCGGCGAGTTCTGGAACAGCGCGGTGCAGGCAGGCGTATTGGCGGAGAAGAATCCACGACGACCCGTGCATACCATGCAAAACCCCTCACAAGCCCTCGATGAGTTATTCGAGGCGCGCGAGGCTTCGTTCTCGGGATCGGGCGCCAAGTTCGGATTTTTTCTGCACCCTTTCATGACGCAGGGATTCCAGGACGGCCGCGGCGCGAACCTGCCCTGGATACAAGAGTTACCCGATCCCCTGAGCAGCGTCGTGTACGGCTCCTGGGTCGAGATCAGCCCCGAATCCGCCACCCGATTGAATCTCGAAGACGGCGATATCGTCGAGGTGACGTCACCGAACGGCGCCATTCGCGTACCGGTCCTCGTGTATCCGGGGATCCGGCCCGACGTCGCGGCGATGCCGATCGGACAAGGGCACAGTGCGTACGGCCGCTATGCCAAAGGCCGCGGCGCCAACCCCTTGAGCATCCTGGGCACGCAAACCGATAAGAAAAGCGGCGCCTTCGCCTGGGCTGCGACCCGCGTCAAGCTCGTCAAGACAGGCGAACGCATGAAACTCATCAAGACGGATGGCGTAACGCGCACCCTGGGCCGGCAGATCCTGGGTCCGCCCACCTCGGGGCACGGTTAAGAGGACTAACGATGGGCGATCTCCTCGATAAATTCAGGCGCTATACCAAACTCGGTTATTACGACTCGTACGATTACCACTGGACGATGTCGATCGATCTCGACCGGTGCACCGGATGCGGCGCCTGCGTGGTGGCCTGCCAGGCGGAAAACAACCTGCCGATCGTAGGCGAGGATCATTTCAGGGAAAGACGCGAGATGAAGTGGCTGCGCATCGAGCGGTATTGGGAAGGCGATTTCCCGGATGTGAAGCTGCACTTCCTGCCGATGCTCTGCCAGCAGTGCGATCAAGCGCCGTGCGAAACGCCCTGCCCCGTCGCCGCGACGTATCACAACCAGGATGGCTTGAATACACAGATCTACAACCGCTGTATCGGCACGCGTACCTGCGCGGTTTACTGCCCTTACGAGGTTCGCTACTTCAATTGGTTTACCTACACCTGGGACGAGCCGCTGGAACAGCAGTTGAACCCCGACGTCTCAATTCGGGAAAAGGGCGTGATGGAGAAATGCACGTTCTGCATTCAACGCATCCGCATGGCGAAAGACACGGCCAAGGACGACGATCGCCGGCGCGTGCGCGACGGCGAAGTGACGCCGGCTTGCGTGCAAACCTGCCCGACCGAAGCGATGGTATTCGGGAATCTGAACGACCCCGAGAGTCGCGTATCGAAGATGGTGAAAAACGAGCGTAGTTATCACGTTCTGGAAGAGCTCAACACCTCGCCTTCCATCGTGTACTTGAAGCGCGTCGGCGCCAGTGAGGCCAGCGACGATCACGAGAACGCCGACGCCTATGGCTAATACCAACGAGCCGACCTACGCGGACGTCAACAAGGACGTCCTGAACACGCTGCTGCATACCGGCCGCGGGTATTGGATCCTGCTCGCCACATCCATATTGGTGGTTATCGTTTGTTTCATAGGCCCGTGGATCTACCAGTTGCAGGTCGGTGTGGGTGCCGCGGGCATGAATCGCAATGCCGTATGGGGTACCTATTTATCGAACTTCATCTTTTGGATAGGCCTGTCCCATTCGGGCACGCTGTTATCGGCCATCCTGCACATCACCCAGAGTTCCTGGCGCAATGCGATCTACCGCAGCGCCGAGGCGATGACCTTGTTCTCGCTCATGACCGCCGCGTGTTTCGTTGCCGTCCACCTGGGCCGCGTGTGGCACGTACACTGGAGCGTGCCGATCCCGAATGAGATGGGGCTGTGGCCGAACTTCCGGTCGCCCTTGATGTTCGATGTCATGGCCATTACCACGTATCTCACGGCGAGCTCGATCTTCATCTACATGGGATCGGTGCCCGACTATGCCGCCGTGCGCGACGCCAGTACCGGTTTGCGCCGGCGCCTGTACGCGATTTTCTCGTTCGGTTGGCGCGGAACGGCGAGGGAGTGGCATACGCTGTCGGCCGCTTATCTGTTCTTCGCGGTTTTCGTGATCCCGCTTGCGGTGTCGGTACACAGTATCGTGTCGTGGGATTTCGCCATGTCCATCGTGCCGGGCCTGCACCACACGATCTTCGCGCCTTATTTCGTCTGTGGCGCGATCTACTCCGGTACCGCCGGCATCGTGACGGTCATGTACCTGTTGCGCAGATTCATGCATCTGGAACTCTACATCCGTGAGCTCCACTTGGAGAACCTGTGCAAGCTCCTGATCGCCTTGTCGCTGGTATGGTCCTATATCAACTGCCTCGAGCTCTTCACGGGGTGGTACAGCGGCACCTCCTTCGAGCTCGAAGCGCTCAAGTTCAAGATGTTCGGGTTTTACGCGCCGCTGTTCTGGGAAATGATAGTGTTCTGCGCATTCGTTCCCATGTTGCTCTGGTTCAAGAAATTCCGGTTGAACTGGAACTATGCATTCGTGATTTCGATTCTGATCAACATCGGCATGTTGACCGAGCGCTTCATCATCGTCGCGACTTCGCAACCGCGTAAGTTCCTGCCCGACGCGTTCGGTTTTTACTTTCCGAGTATGGTGGAAATCTCCATTACCGTTGGGTCCTTCGCCATCTTTACCACGCTGTTCCTCATTTTCATCAAGTGGACGCCTTGTATATCTATTTACGAAGTGAAGGAAACCTTGAAACCATTAACGAGAACGAGGACCGCATAAATGGCCAAGAGCGTTCTCGCGACGTTTCAGTACAAAGAGGACTCGCTGGCCGCGGCTGAGCAGCTCAAATCCTCTGGCTTCGCTAACCTTCATCTGATGTCACCGATCCCGGTGCACGATGCCTACGAGACATTGGAATTGGGCGTCTCCTCGGTGCGTCGTTACTCACTGATCGGTGCGATCGTCGGCGCCATTTCAGGATTCAGTCTGGCCGTCGCCTGCGCGCTCGTGTTCATCCTGCCGACTGGCGGCCGGGCGATCATCGCTTTCCCGCCGTTTCTGGTGATCACCTACGAGATGACGATCTTGATCGGCACCTTGGCGACGCTGCTCGGGTTTCACTTTGTCTCCGGCCTGCCGGCCTGGAGCGATGCGCCCTATCGTC
This sequence comes from Gammaproteobacteria bacterium, assembly GCA_965217605.1. Taxonomy (GTDB): domain Bacteria; phylum Pseudomonadota; class Gammaproteobacteria; genus JAYYZW01. Next base: position 204,358 of record CBDCJB010000017.1, on the reverse strand, counting down.
CCGAGATCATCGTCGATCGCTTTTCCGTCGTCGTGGATTATGACGAGGAACAACAACGCGCCGATGCGGAACGGATGTTGAAAGAGGCCGGCGCGGAAGACGTGCAGAATATCGACATCGACTGATGAACGAGCAAAACCTCCGCGCTGTGTTCCTGTTCGTTATCGGCATCACCGTGCCGAATCTCGGCGCCGCCACACCATGGTCGAAGGACATGAAAAACCAGCCGTCGGTCAAGCCGCAGGAGTCGCTGGTCGAGGTCAATCGCAGCTCGGTGCCGAGTGATGGCGGCGATCTGTACCGCGCGCCGAAAGATATGGGTGAGCTGGTGCGCATGCGCCTTGATGCGGGCAAGTTGAGTAATCCGGTGCCGAAATCGGCCGAATCGCTCAATCGAGGCAAGACCCTTTATGACGTTCACTGCGCGTTATGCCATGGCGCGCAGGGCCTCGGTGATGGGCCGGTTGGAAAGAAATACATTCCCGATCCCATGGACCTGACGCTCGACTACGTGCAGATGCAACCCGATGGCCAGCTTTATTACACGATCAGCCACGGCAGTATCGCGATGCCCTTCTATCGCGATTCCATCGCCAAACAGGAACGGTGGCACGTGATCAATTACATCAAGGCAGTCCTGGGACCTAAATCCGAATGAGCGGCGCAGGGCAAGCGGTGTTGGGCGTACCGGCCGAAGGTCGCGGTTATTCGACGGCGTTGATGGTGTCGGCTCTATTGTTCCTGGCCGCAACGGGCTGGTTTACCTATGCCTTGATGACACAGCCGAGTACCGAGGCCTGGGGCTACCTGGTCGTCAACTTTCTCTACCTGATCGGCGTCAGCCAGTTCGGAATCGCCTTCTGCGCGATCATGCGTTTAGTCGGCGCGAAATGGGGTCGGTCGTTCTACTACGTAGGCGGCATGATCACGATGGCCTTCAGCCCTTTCGCGATCGTTGGTTTCCTCTTCATATACGCGTTCGGCAGCGAACACCTTCTGTATTGGTTGTCCGCTCCCGAAGACGCACACCTCAGCCCGTGGTTGAGTTCAAACCTCATGCTGTTCCGGAATTTGGGCGCGCAAATCGTGTTCTATTCCGTGGCGCTCTACTACTTCAACCTCGGGCTTGCGCCGAATATCTCGGATCGGGATCGCAAGCAGGGTCCGGGCTGGCGCCAGGGCCTGCTCGGTTGGGTCGCATCGGCCCGCCAGGGACGCGATGACGCGCTGATCGAAGACCGGCTCTATCGCTTATCCCCGGTCATCTTAATCCTCGCGGTATTCGCGAATACGTTCATCGCCTGGGACTTCTCGATGATGCTGGTGGAGCATTACCACAGCACGGTATTCCCGATGTATTTCATTCTCGGCAATATGTATGGCGGGGCGGGTTTAATTCTGATCGTGACCGCGATTCTGTTTCGCTTCATGCCGGTCAGCGATCTCATCTCTACGACCCAGGTGCGCTACATGGGCGTGTTGATGACGGGTTTTCTACTGCTCTGGACCTACATGTTCTGGGCACAGTTCTTCGTCAGCTGGTACGGCAACCTGCCGCATGAATACGGCGTGTTAGGGACCCAGATGTATGGCCATTACGGCCCGATATTCTGGGCGATGATGTGCTGCAATGTCGTGATTCCGTTGGCTTGTCTGCTCTTCGTGAAGATCAAGACCCAGTGGTGGAGCATGATCCTGGTGGCCGCGATCGTCAACATCGGTATCTGGCTGAATCGCTATATCCTCGTCATGCCGGCCCTGAGCGAGGATCATCGCTTCTTCTCCTCATTTACCGAAATCACGATCACCATAGGATTATTTGCCGGCTTCTTCACGCTCTTGCTATTCTTCTTCAATGCCATCCCCGTCATATCGACCTGGGAAAAAAGTGATCCCGCCGATCTCGACCGCATCTGGAAATAGTTCCAGCGTCATGCGCGTCTGCGCTTTGATCTTAGCGACGGCCGTATTCGTGCTAGCCGGATGCGAACGCGCCAAAGAAACGCCGGTGGACAGCGACCGAATCGTGCTGGGCGCTAACGAGCACCAGAAGGATTTTGGTAATTACACGCTGCACGTCAATGCGTTGACGACCGATCAGCTTCCACAGGAAGTTGCGAAAGAGTACCGCATCGCCCGCAGTAACAGCCGCGCGATGTTGAATGTGGTGATCACCAAAAAGGCTGACGGTGGCGGCGAGCCGGTGACCGGCAAGGTCGCGGCGAGCGCGAGAAACCTCGCCGGCCAGTTCAAAGAACTGGATATGAAAGAGATTACCGAGCAGGATGCGATCTATTACATCGCCGACATGGCGGTCGATGACAATGACACAGTCACCTTCGATATCGATGTCGTACCGGTCAACGAATCAGATCCATTCAAAGTCACTTATCGACACGAATTTTTTCACTGATTGTTGAGTTTCATTTACCGGGATCTCCCTGGTCCCGCGCGCGTTCCGCCTTCTTCGACTTGACCCGCTCGACGGCCGCCTCGATATCCGCCTGCATGGTATCGGGATCCGGATCGACGAAGCTGTTATCGCGTTCTTCATCACCCTGCCGCGCGAGCCGCGCCTCGCGCGCTTCGTATCGCTCGCGCGCCACCCCGGCCTGCTCGCGATCGCGCGAGAGGCTCCAAATCGCCGTTTTCGCGCTTCGATAATAGTCGACCAGCGGTATGTGACTGGGGCATACGTAGGCGCAGCATCCGCATTCGATACAGGCGAAAATATCGTATTCCTGCGCGCCGTCGTAATCCTTGTCCCGCGCATAGGTGTACAGTTGCTGCGGTAGGAGTTTGGCGGGACAAACGGTGACGCAGTCCCCGCAGCGAATACATTCGCTCGCCGTTCGCGATGGGGGAAACTCGCCTGGGCCCGCGGCGATGATGCAATTGGTCGTCTTGGTCACGGGCAGATCGGCCGATGGAACGCTGAATCCCATCATCGGTCCGCCGAGGATCAAGCGTTCGGGATCCTCGGCATAACCACCGCACTGTTCGATCAATCCGTCGATGGGCGAACCGACCATCACTTCCAGGTTTTTGGCTTGATTCACGGCCTGTCCCGTAATCGTCACGATGCGTGAGATCAACGGCATGCCCCACGCCATCGCGCGATAGGTCGCGACGGCTGTACCGACGTTATAACAAACAATGCCGAGATCCAGCGGTAGGCCCTGCGCCGGAACTTCGAGCCCCGTGAGGGATTTGATGAGCTGATTCTCACCACCGGCAGGATAAATAGCCGGTAGCGGCACGACGTCGATACTCGTCTCGCCGAGCTCTTCGATCGCCTGTCCGAGTCCGGCAATCGCATCGGGCATGTTGTCTTCGATTCCGATCACGCATTCGATCGCGCCGACCGCGCGCCGCAGGAGTTCGAGTCCCGCGATGACGTCGTGCCCGTATTCGCGCATGAGCGCTTCGTCACAGGTGATATACGGTTCACACTCCGCTGCATTCAAGATCACGAGTTTGACGCCGTGGTGGATACCCGGAAGCATCTTCGCCGCCGAAGGGAAGCCCGCTCCGCCGAGCCCGACGATGCCCGCTTCAAGCATCTTTTCGTGGATCTGTGCAGGCGAGAGTTCATACGGATCGTCGCCGATGCCGGCGTGCGGGATCCATTCATCTTCGCCGTCGGTTTCGATCACGATGCAGGCAGCTCGCGCGCCGGATGGGCTCGGTATCGGGCGATCACCGATCGCGACGATCGTGCCTGAGCTGCTCGCGTGGATGGAACCGCTGATCCGACCCGCATACTTGGCGATGAGTTGGCCCTTGAGGACACGCTCACCGACGGTGACGACGGGCTCGGCCTCGGCGCCGACGTGTTGTCGCAAGGGTAAGGTCAATTCCGCGGGCGCCAGCGCCCGCTCGATCGGCATTTCCAGCGATTGCGCCTTGTGTGCGGCGCATTTTATGCCGCCCCCGAAATGAATCGGATGCTCAAGCCGCACTAGATTCTGGGCGGCGCGGCTAGGTCAATGCAGACGAGGCGGCCTTCGTTATGCTCATTTATGACAGGTCCAGCAATCGCGCCCATGCTCCACCTCCTTTTGGGTGTGGCAATCCACGCACCAGGGCATTTTCAGATCGGCGACACGCGTGACGCGATCCATCGTCTCGACGGGGCCGTGGCACTCCTGGCAAGTGAGTCCGGCTCGGATGTGGCGCTTATGGGTGAAATGCACGAAGTCGGGCACATCGTGGACCTTGACCCAGGGTATCGGTTCGCGATTTTCCCAATACTGGAAGACCTTCAGGATCTCCGGTTTGTCGGTGGCGATGACCTTATGACACCCGATGCATTTGTTGACGCTCGGCACGCCGGCGGACGGCGTTTTATCGGCGTAGACGTGGCAATGCAGGCACTCGATGCCGTTGTCGCTGACGTGGATCCGATGGCTGAAATTGATCGGCTGCACCGGTGCTCTATCGGAGTAATAAGTCGCGTTGACCCACCATCCCACGAAAAATCCAACCACCGCGACCAGAAAATAGAGCGTGGGTTTGTATAAAGGCGATAAGGCCTCTCGTACGGATATTGACATGGTTTTTTTCTTCTCAGTCGTGTGTCTATTGCTTCTCTGCGGGTCAATTCATCAAGTACAACGACGGCCCTTCGACGGTTTGATCGTTGATCTGCACGATAGCAGGATACTGACCAGCTTGAGAGAAAATCAGGTTCTCGAGCGGCAGGATGAGATGGGTCTTGGCCGGCGGCCGCGTGGATGAACGTGAATCCACTTCCGAGTGCCCATCGATCGTGAAGATCTCGCTGCCATCCGGGTCCATCAAGTCGATCTTGAACGGCAATTTGCCGTGATCATCGCGATTCCATTCCACGATCCCGGCGAGAACCAGGTGATCTTGCCGGGCCGGAAATCCAGACGCGTGGAGCTCATTGTAGATACCGTGCAGGTCCAGTTTACCGTTCGCATCGGTCTCGGCATGCTCACAAAAGAACAATGCGACATTCATGTTTTAGGCACACTATATTCCGGGATCCCCGGGCGGAATGATACCGTCGCCGGGATACAGATGGTATAGCGATTTTAGGCGAATTCCCCGTTGGACAGGCTTGTCATGAACGAGGTTTTCGCTTATGCAGAGCGCGCGCGTTAATCGTCGTCTGCGATGCGTTTGATGATGTAGCCACCCGACGGTTCATCGAGTTCTAGATCGAGTTGGCCGCGCGCCTGGGCCTCTTCGAGCAACTTGTTGAATGAACGTACGCCGTATGCGCTTTCGTTGAAACCCGGCCGCCGCCGCTTCAGTGCCTGCTTGACCATTGAGCCCCACAGCGTCTCTTTATCGCCACGCTCGCTTTGCATCGCAGCGGCCATCTCAATCACCAGGTCGATGGCCGTTTGCAAGGAGTCGTCCTGCTTCGATTCGGGCTTATCCGGGGCCGATTTCTTCTTTGCCGCTGCTTTGCGACGTACGCGCTTGGCATGTTCCTCATCGCGAACGAGATCGTCATAAAAAATAAACTCGTCGCAACTGCTGATGAGGAGATCGGAAGTTGAGCTCTTCACACCGACACCGATGACCGTCTTCGCGTTTTCCCGCAGTTTACTCACCAGCGGTGAAAAATCGGAATCGCCGCTGATGATGACGAAGGTATCGACGTGTGATTTCGTGTAGCAGAGATCGAGCGCGTCGACGACCATACGGATATCCGCGGAATTCTTGCCCGACTGCCGCACGTGCGGAATCTCGATGAGTTCGAAGGCGGCTTCATGCATCTGCGCGCGGAAGGTCTTGTAGCGGTCCCAATCGCAATAGGCTTTTTTGACTACGATGCTGCCCTTGACGAGCAAGCGTTCGATGACCCGTTTGATATCGAACTTCGCGTATTTCGCGTCGCGCACGCCGAGCGCGATGTTCTCGAAGTCACAGAAGAGCGCGAGGTTTTGAGTATCGATTTCAACCGCCATGGTATGGCTCGCCGTGTTGGTACCGCGGGTACAGTATACGGGCTGATAGAATGGGGCGGAGCGTCCCAACGCCCGCACCATTTCTTGACCGATGTATCCTGAGCCGATCGAACGCTACTACGCACCGACGACGGTTGCCGAAGCGATCGGCCTGCTCGAAACGCACCGTGACGCCAAATTGCTGGCCGGTGGTCAGAGCCTCGTGCCGCTCATGAAAGCGCGTGAAATCGCGCCACGCACGTTGATCGACATCAACCGGATCGACGGTTTTGGAGACATTCAGGTTAATGACGGGCGATTACGGATCGATGCTTTGGTGAGGCACCGTCGTGTCACAACCGATCCCTCGATCCACCAGTACGCTATGGCTTTAGCCGATGCCGCGGACAGCATCGGAGACACTCAAGTGCGCAACCGCGGGACATTGATCGGCAATCTCGTGCATGCCGATCATACGGCCGATATGCTCGCGCCCGCGATCGCATTGGACGGGGCGCTCACGATTACGAGTGTCACCGGCACGACGCGTACCCAACCGGTGGATGCCTTTGTGCTTGGCACGCGCTCCTGCGACCTGGCCGATGACGAGATCGTCACAGGAGTCAGCTTTCCTTTAACGTCCGACGCCGAAGCCAGTTGCTATATGAAACACGGTCGGGTCGCACAAGACCGCGCGACCTTAGGAGTAGCGGTGTGGATCTCGGTCAACGGCGCGGGCGATCTCGACGCCACGCGGATCGTCGTTGCCGGCGTCATGCCGCGTCCCACGATAGTGACCGATATCGACGGTATGAACGCTGATCAAGCGGGCGAGCTCGTGGCGGGCACCGTTGCAACACAGAGCGATGAACTCGCGTCCGCTGCCTATCGCACGCAACTGATCCGGGTGATGGTGCCGGAATGCATGAAGACCGCACGGACGCGCGCGGAACGCCCCCGTTGAAACGCGACATTACCGTTGACTTGAACGGCGAGCGCATCGAAGCCGCGGTCGAGTACCGCTTACTGCTGGTCGATTTCATCCGCGACGTCGCCGGCGCGACGGGGACGCACGTTGGCTGTGGTTTCGAGGGCCGCTGCGGGGCGTGCACGGTGATCGTCGACGGTGAGGCGGTGAAATCCTGCCTGCTGCTCGCCGTGCAGGCGGACGGCGCCGCAGTCGTCACCATCGAAGGCCTCGCGCAGGGTGAGCGCCTGCACCCCTTGCAACAGGCGTTCACCGACAAACACGGGCTGCAGTGCGGCTTCTGCACTCCGGGGTTTCTCATGACCCTGGTGGACTATCTCGAGGATCCCGCGTGCGACGTGTCCGAAGCGGCGATACGCCGGGCGATGGGCGGCGTACTGTGCCGTTGCACCGGTTATGTGCACATCGTCGAGGCCGTTCAGCAGGCGATCGAAACACTGGGTCAGATGGACGCCGCTGAACGCGCCGGCTGGTTTCCGTATCGCGAGCGCCAGTGATGAGCTGGGTCGGTCGATCGATACCGCGCAAGGAGGACCACCGCCTGTTGATCGGCGACGGCCAATACGTCGCCGACATCACCTTACCGCGCATGCTGACTGCCGGATTCGTGCGCAGCCCGCACGCCAATGCGGAAATATTGAATATCGATGCGTCAAAGGCCCTGGCCTTACCCGGGATCATCGATGTAAAAATCGGCAGAGACCTGCAGCACCTGGGTCCGATCCTGAGCGATCTGTCCGTCCCGCGCCTTCCCGGCGAGACCAAACGCCCGGTGTTCTGTCCGCTCCCGGTGAATGAAGTCACCTATGCCGGCGATCTGGTGGCCGTCGTCATCGGCCGGGACAAATACGTCGTTGAAGACGCCGTCAACGCCGTCGAAGTGGAATACGCAGTGCGCGAGGCGGTTCTCGATCCGGAGCAGGCGCTGCTGGCCGCCTCGCCGCGCGTCTATGCGGATTGGGACGATAACGTCGTTTATCACCAGCATTTCTCGGGCGGTGACATCGAGCGCGCATTTGCGGACGCCGACCGCGTCGTATCCCAGCGATTCCGCAGCGCCCGCAGCGGTGCGTCGCCCATGGAACCGCGCGCCTCGATCGTTGATTTCAGCGCGGCTGAGGGGTTGACGCTGTGGCTCACGACGCAGCGTTCTCATATCAAACGCCATTTGCTCGCTGCATATTTCAAGATCCCCGACAGCAAGATCAGGGTGATCGCGCCGAAGGACGTCGGCGGCGGATTCGGCGTCAAGGCACCGTTGTACCGCGAAGACATCGTGCTGTGTCACCTGGCGATGATCCTCAAACGTCCCGTGAAGTGGGTCGAGAACCGCCAAGAAAACCTCCTCAACATCGGCCAGGAACGCGATCAGATCCACGACCTTGAATTAGCTCTCAAAAACGACGGTCAAATCCTCGGGGTCCGCGATCGCATGGTCGCCGATTGCGGTTCGGCGCAGGTGCCGATCTACGTGTCCTTTTCCATGCCATGGCTGGGCGCGATGTACCTGACCAACGGTTACGACATCCCCAACATCGACATCGATCTCAATTGCGTGGTCACGCATAAGCCCGGGCTCACCCCGAGCCGTTCCTTCGGATCATTTACCTGCCGGTTCGCGATCGATCGCATCGTCGATATCGCCGCGCGCGAGTTAGGCATCGATCCGGTGGCGATCCGGCGCAAGAACGCGATCAAGGAATACCCGCATTCGCTGGCCACCGGCGTTTACTGCGATTCCGGTGATTTTCCCGGCGCACTCGATAAAGCGCGCGACGCGATCGACTACGAACGTTTTCGTGAAGAACAACAGGCGGCGCGCGTCGCGGGACGCTACCTCGGTGTGGGGTTCAGTCTTGGTATCGAATTTTCCGGCTTATCGTCGGCCATCCTGGTGCCGATGGAACGCCAGCCGGGTTTCGGCGTCGCGACGGTGCGCTTCGACGCAAACGGCAACGTGCAGGTCGCCCACGGCGATCAGCCGCAAGGTCAGGGCCACGACACGACGATCGCGCAGGTCGTCGCCGACGAGCTCGGATTGACGCCGGACGACGTCTACGTCATTTCCGGCGACACGCAATCCGCGCCGTTTGCCGCGGGCACATTGGCCTCTCGCATGGGTGGCTATACGTTGAGCGCGGCGCTGTTTGCCGCACGCGGCCTCAGGGCCAAGCTCGCCGCGATCGCGGCGCATCAGCTCGGCATCGCGGCCGGTGAGGACGATTTCATCTTCCGTGATGGCGAATTGATTTTGGCGGACGATCCGACGCAAGCCCTCGCGGTCGCCCGCCTTGCGGAAACCGCACTCCTCGCGCCGACCGAACTACCACCCGGGATGGACGGCGGCCTCGAGAACACCGCGCACTTCGAGGCCGAGACAACCGGCATGCAGAGCACCAACGTCCACGTGGTGACCGTCGAGGTCTTTCCCGACACGGGGCAGGTCGAGATCCTGCGCTACGTCGCCGTAGACGATTGCGGCCGGCCGGTGAATCCGATGATGGTGCGCGGCCAGATCCACGGCGGTGTCGCGCTCGGTATCGGCAACGCCTGCCAGGAAGCGTTTGTCTATGACGAACAGGGCCGGCAGCTCACGTCGACGCTCATGGATTATCTGATCCCTTCCGCGCGTGACCTGCCGCATATCGAAGTCATCGCTCACGACTTGCCGACGCCGCATACGCCGTTGGGATCCAAGGGCAAGGGCGAGGGCCCGACGGGCATGGTGCCGGGCGCTCTCGGCAATGCTATCGAGGATGCGCTGACCCCATTCAACGTAACAGTGGCGGAGATCCCTTTTACGAAAGAGCGGATCTGGAAGCTCATCAACGAACCATTGTAGGAGCCTGGAGGACACGATGCCCAAAGTCGTACGCTTTCATCACACCGGCGACGCCGACGTTCTGCAACTCGATGAGCTGCCAATGCCGGACGCGCTTAGCCGCGAAGTGGTGCTGAACGTGGAGGCCTTCGGCCTGAACCGCGCCGAGATCATGTTCCGCCGCGGCGAGTACCCGCAATACGAACCTGAGTTGCCCTCGACGATCGGTTATGAGGCGGCCGGGACGGTCGCGGCGGTTGGCGCGGATGTGACGGCGTTCAAAATCGGCGATCGGGTGAGCACGATCCCGTCGTTCAAGATGGGGCGTTACTGGAGTTACGGCGAAGTCGCGCGCGTCCCGGAGCACGCCGTGGCGTTCTATCCCGAACGCTTATCCGCGACGGAAGGCGCTGCCATCTGGATGCCCTATGTCACGACCTACGGCGCGCTCGTCGAATACGGCAAGCTCGAAGCGGGCGAGCACATCGTGATCACAGCCGCGAGCAGCAGCGTCGGTATCGCTGCCATGCAGATGGCGAAGGCGCTCGGCGCCATACCGATTGCCGTGACATCGAACCCGAACAAGCGCGATTTCATCGTCGCGCAAGAACCTGCGCACATCATCGTCAGCTCGACCGAAGACGTTGCCGCACGCATCCTCGCGATCACCGACAACAAAGGCGCAGACATGATCTTCGACCCCGTGTCCGGCCCGTCCGTCGCCGATCTGTGTCGCGCGACCGCGTATCAGGGACGTTTGTTCATCTACGGACGGCTCGAGCCCGAACCGACGCCGTTCAACGTCGGGCTCGGTCTCGCCAAAGGCTTGACCATGCGCGGTTACTCCTTATTCGAGGTCGTCAATTTTCCCGACGTCTTCGAGCGCGCCAGGCAGCACGTCTACGACGGCCTGGATCGCGGGGCCTATCAACCCGTCATCGATTCTACGTTTCCGCTGGAACGCGTTGCCGACGCCCACCGCCACATGGCGTCGAATACGCAGAAGGGTAAGATCGTCGTCACCGTGTAAACCGATCACCGCCTCCCTTCACTAAGCACTGAACCGGCATACCGCCGGACCGCTTTCATTCGTTCAATCCGATTCCGGAGAGGAGGCATTATGTGCAAGCTCAAACAGTTCATTGTCGTGGTAGCGGCGTTATCGGCCTGCTTGTTATACGGCGGGGCATATGCTGCTAACGCATCGGCGTTTGCCGCGATCGATTGGAGCACCCTGAACATCGAGATCATCGGTGCGGGTGCATTGATTCCGACCAACGATCCGTTCGCCAGCAACCACGCATATATCACCGATGAACATCTCCACACCTTATCCAGCGAACAACACGTCTTGTTACCCGCGATCGCGGCGCATCCCTTTTATGCATCGACTGGCGCGATTGCTGTCGTGGACGAGGAGTACAGTAGTGCAACCGCGGCCGCCGGATTCGGTACCGCATTCGCCGCGTCGAATGTGGGATTGAGTTTTGCGACCGTGGGCTGGGGCACGGCGCTGGTTACCGTAGGCTATGGCCTCGGCACAGCGGTCGATTCGTTGTGGTCGCCCGATGCCTTTGCGATGTCTTCGGTTGAATTACAAGCGACCACATTCAGCTTTGGCTATCTCGGTGAGTCGGTGTTCGACAGCGCCGAGATCGCAAATTTCGGCCAGGCTGCTGAACTTGGAGATGGAGGATATTTGGCCTTGCTGTTCGATTTCTCGGCAACCGCGCATCCGTTCGTAACGATCGACGGCACGGCGCTGGCCGCGGCGGTGGGTACCCTCGCAATGCCGGTCCCGGCGTCGTTACCGCTACTGCTCAGCGCGCTCGGGCTGGTCGGCTTGCGCATGCGCAACGTGATTGGCGCGGCCTGAGCCGAACGGCGTTCCACCGGAGGCGCGTCCTGCGTCTCCGGTTTTCCCGTCATCATTGTGCCTGCCGGTTCGCCTGCTGAACGGATTCGGTGATCGCTTCTCTGAGTACCTCGATCGCCTCGCCTTTCTGGCCTGATTCCTTGAGCGCATCGGCTAACCGCATGCGCGCCAGACGACGTACGGTGGGATTCGAGCTGTTATTGATGACCTCTCGATACACGTCGAGCATTTGACGCAGGTTGCCCGTCTCTTTGTAGATATCCTCGAGCGAGTTCATCTGTAGCAGCGCCGCATGCTCCGGATTGGAGGCCGCCGCATACATCGAATCCATCAATATGAAGAATTCATTCATCAAATCGACGAACTGAATCATGTCGTCAAACTCTTGTGCGTGCACGGGTTGAACGGTCAATATGACCAGCATCGCCAAAGCGGCAGGCAAGCGGCCCGTTTTGCGCTTGTAGTCGTCTTTGCGTTTTATAGTGAACATGAGTTACTCCTCTGCTTAGACCTTAGTTGGGTAATGTCATCGGTTCCCGTCGTTTGGTGGCTGAAGACCGTTTAGCCTTCAGATCTGAAAAATCTAAATCTAATTTGGGTATGCTTGGCAGCGGTCGAACCGACGCCAGCGAAGGCATACGACCGATACGGCGTGTGGATATCGTCAAAGACCGCGATTGGATGTCGGACAATGACACCGCTACCGACATCGAATACTGTTCGCCGGGGTCGGTATCGAACACCGCCAGAGCGACGATGATGACAGCCGCCGCGGCGGCGGGAATGGCCCAACGCCACGTCGTGTTCCGGGGTGGGGCCGTCGCGTCTGCAGCTTGCGCAATGCGCGCCGCGAGTCCGGCCGGCGCCTTCCGCGCGCGATAAGCTTCGATGGCTTCGTTGTCGATCTCGTCGCGATCCGTCATGTCATTCGATCCGAATTCATTCAATTACGTTCCTGCGGGTCGTCTTCATTCTTGATCGCCTGCATCGCCCGGTGCAGGTGCGCTTTGACCGTGCCTTGCCGGCAACGCAGCAGGTTCGCCGTCTCCTTTACGGACAATCCTTCGAATACCCGCAGCAACACGACATCGCGCTGTCGCTCCGGTAAGCGATTTATCCGCCGCAATACCGCTCCCAAGCGTTGTTCCGCCACGGCTTGCCGCGCCGGTTCGTGGCGATCATCGCCGATGTCTTCCGACATCGGAACGGCTTCGAAGCGCTCGCGTCGATTGAACTCGCGGCATACGTTTCTAAGTGTCGCATAGAGCCACGTGTATACACTCGAGCCAAACCTGAATCTCGGCAGACCTGTATAGGCGCGCATAAACACCTCTTGCGTCGCATCCGGCGCGGCGTCGCGCGCATGCAACATGCCCGCAGCAAGACGGTAGATGCGGTCTTGATAGCGTTCGACCAGCGTCGAAAACGCCGTTGCGTCGCCCTTCTGAATGCGCCGCACGAGCGCCGCATCGCTGTCCTGCTGCAAGCGGTTAACCCTTTGTCTTTAGGACCTTAGTGCATGTTAAACCGATAGCGTTTACCTCCCGGTGAAATCCGCAGGCGATAATCGGCATTGATGGCCACGAACTTGTCCCCAATGAACACCCGCGCCGCTACGCATTGGGCGGGCGCGCTGGCTGCGGGGCTACCTTGTTTTTATGTGTCCTGGGTGCTGATTACGGTGTGGCTAGACCCGATGTCGAGGGATCAGGGACATTGGATCGCATTCGGGCCCGGCCTGCTCGCGCTCGAGTTCATCGTTCTTCATTCGGGCGTGTTCATCGGCGCCTTTGTCGGAATGCAGAAGGAATTATCTAAAAGGCTCACCCTGCTGGCAGGCCTGGCGTTTCTATACGCTGCCATGGCTTTCGGGATTACGTATGCGGTCGGGGGCTACGGCCTCATCAAAGTCTTCGGTTACGTGATGGTCGGGCGCTTCGTCATGATCCTTGCAGACGCGGACGCGTGGCAGATGATCATAGCGCGCTCGGCGGTGGGGATACCCATCTATATGCTTATCGTGATGTTGACCGTCTTTGTACCGGTACCCGAGTTCGGCGTCACCGAGAATTTAATCGACGCGGTCTTGCCCGATCGCAGCGATGCCGTGTGGAGCCTCTACCCGGAGCGCGCGATCGCCGGCGGCGTGTTGTATTTCGCCCTGATGGGCCTGGCGGAATTATTCTTATTCGGACCGGGATTGGAGCGCTCTGGGGACCAATAGAATTCGCCCGCAAGCGGGCTCCTACGGAGACTCCGTGGGAGCCCGCTTGCGGGCGAATGATTGTTATGAACCCTCTACCCGCCAGGTGTAACAATCCTTCATGCGCGGCGCGGGTTCTTTAGAGATCGGGAACGGCGCCGGATCCGCGAATCGATCGATAACGTTCTTCGTGATCTTCGAGACGTTATTGTCGTGATTATTCCATGGCAGGCTGCCCACCCACGCCATCGACGAGACGGAGAAGATCGCGCCGCCGTTCGGCGTTTCGTAGAAGCACAGGTCACCGCGCACGAATTCATTTTCCTGACCGCCGGTGCCCGGTATGTTGAACAGCAGATCCTCGACGACCACGAGAAAGGTGTCGGTGTGGTTCTCCGACGACGCGAGGCACAGCGCGTGCGGCGGCGTGCCGAACTCGCGTTCAACGCGATCGACTTCGAGACCGGCCGCGCCCCCGCCGATCAAACCGAAGTCACCGATCAGCTCGTCTTTGTCGATGCCTTCGAAGATAAACCCGGCGCGCGGGTTGAAGCTGTCCGGATTGCGCCGGTAATAGGTGGAGATGTCGAAACCTTCGGCGGAAAAGCCGACGCCGGCCATGACGTTGGGCCCTGCCCGCCCCTGCCGACGCCACAGCCCGCTGTATTCCGCCGTAAAGCCGGTATAGGACTCACCACTCTTCGGCGCCCAGGCGCGGCTGCCGCCTTCGGCGCGGCGGATCTCGATGACCCCCGGCAGGCTCTCGTGGTACGATACCCGCCAGTAGAAGCCATTGCCGCCCATGTACATGAGGCGCCCGCCCTGCTGCGTATAGTCGAACACGGCGTCGAACATGTTCTTTGAATAGTATTCCGGGTGGGAGCCGGTGAGGATCACGTTGTAGGGTTTGAGCACGTCGGTGCCGCCGTAGTGAACGTCCTCGTCGGTAACCACGTCGAAGTCGTAACCCATCGCCTCCAACCACACGGTGAGGTGCGTGTCGGCGTTGAATTGCCAGAGCTGTGAGCCCTCCCCGCCGAGCATGGTCTGCACCTTGGGCCGCATGTTGAGTATCGGACGCAATCGCGACGAGATGTGAACGCCGGTGCCATCGGAGTGGCGGTCATACAGCGAGTGGCCGTACTCGCGATGCTCGTTTAAGAAGATGTGATGCGTGTCGAGCTCGACGTTGCGATGGGTCATGATCTCCGCGGCCCATGGATCGGTCGCGAAATGCTCGTTCGCATAGGCCTTGTAGCTCGTAATGGGGAATACGAAGCAGACCTTCTTCTCCTTGCCGGGCTTCGGCCGCACGACGAAGGGGATGTACTCCTCGTCGTCGTCCGCACGGATGCGGGCGGCATAAATCCCGCTTTTCATCGATCCCGGGACCTTCAACTTGAAATCGACGTCCCAGCCCGCGTCATAGAGATCGTCGTCGTGGAATTTGATCGCGCCATACTGGTCGCGCGCGTGCGTCCAGCGTTGTTCCTCGCCGCTCCAGTTGTGGCCGGTCACGCCGCGCGTCGGCAGATGCACGATGTGCCCGTTCAGCCGATGGCTGGAGGTGTCGGTGATCGTGTCCGCCGTAATGTCGACCGAAAAATCCCACGCCCCGATGGTCCTGTTCTTCAGCGTGGTCGGCGCTTTGCGGGACAGGATCATCGCCATGTCGGCGCGGCTCAACACGCCCTCGACGATCGCGGGGCTGTCGAGCTTGCCATTGAAATAAGCCTGTCCGATCGCGACGTCGCCGCGCGGTGTGGGACCCGCGTAACACGCCGCCATCATCAACGGCGCTTTGTTCTTGCCGGGCTTGCAGGCGAGCTTGCCCTGCTCCACCCCTGCGTCATCGATCGTAGGATACTCCACCAGCGGTTCCTGATAGACCGTGGCCTTTTTCGAACGCGAGTTGAAGCTCGCGGCGGCGAAATACCATTCGTACTCGACCATGGGCTTGCCGACGGACACGCTGTCGACCTTGCCCTTACCGTCGCCGACTTGAAACGCGATGCTGCCCGATTCATCGATGACGAGCGCCCAACCGCTCTTGTCTTCGGTGGAAAACTTCGAGACCAAAACTTGCGTGCCCTTACGCGGGGTCGTCGGCCACACCATCACTTGAACGTTAAATGAGCCCAGTGACTCGAGCGGCGCCGAGCTGTCGACCATTGCATAGGACCCCGCGTGTATCTTTTGCTGCCGGCCCTGGTGGGTCCTTTTCACGGGCGTGTCGATCACTTCTTCGATGACGCCCGGACCTTCCGGATTCAGATCGCCCGATACGATGTGAACGATATCCGCCGTATATTCAGGATGCTCGCAATTGACCATGAAATTGATCGTGTCGCCCGACTTGACGCTGATCTGGTCGCTGTATCCGGTTATTTTCAACATTGATTCCGCCCCCGATGATTCTTATTGGCTCGGATCGATCTACGGCAACGATTCCCCGGTATGACGCTGCCAACGCAATTTGAAGATCTCCCATTCCCCGTCTTTACGACTCTTCACGCGAATATCGAGAAGTTTCGGTGGCTTGCCCCGCCCCTGCATCTCCGCGACCACCCATTCCTCGTGCGCTTTGTCGATGACCAGGCAGTACTTACCCGCGATCGGCTCCCCGCGCATGCGATTCAGCAGGCGGATCAACTCCGGTGGGTGTATCCCGACGGGGCAGTCCTTGAAGGTTTCGATCCATTTTCGATCGTCGTTGGAGATCTTATACCGCGTCATCATGGTCATGACGGCGCCTCCTGATTCGGTGATTGGTTCATTAATGCTACATGTCTCTTGGTCTTTCCGTAAACGGGGAATAGCGGTGATCATCCGAAACCCTCAGAATATCCCCATGCCGCTGACACCGCGGAGGATCCCGCCATGCTGAAATCCGAACGAGAACATCTAGAAAAGCTCCGCGACGGCCGGGTCGTATAGCTCGGTGGCGAAAAGATCGAAGACGTCACGACCCATCCGGTGTTCGCCAATGCCGCGCAAACCATCGCGATGATCTACGACATGAAAGCCGACGCGGCGAATCGCGACCTCATGAGCTTCGAAGAAGAGGATGCGCGGTATTCCATGTATTTTCTGCAGGCACGTACGCAAGACGATCTGCGTCGCCGCTTTCGCGCACACGCGAAGATCGCGGACGCCACCTATGGCCTTTTAGGCCGCAGTCAGGACCACGTAGCGTCTTTCGTCACGGGCATGGCGATCAAGCCCGACGTATTCGACGCCGGCCACTACAAGTTCGGTTCCAACATCGTCGACTACTACCGGTACATGCGCGCGGAAGATATCTATGCCGCCTATGCGGTACTGCCGCCGCAGGCGGCGCGCAATCCGGAATTCTACGTCAAGCAAAACCTGCCGATACTGAGCTTGCAGGTGGTCGAGGAGAATGACGACGGCATCGTCATCGACGGCATGAAGATGCTCGCCACGGGCGGTATCTTCGCCGATGAGATCTGGATCGGTAACCTCCTGCCCCTCGCCGCCGACCAGGTCAAGCAGGCGGTCACCTGTGCGATCCCGGTCAATGCGCCGGGCGTAACCTTGTGGTCGCGCCAGTCTCTGTCCACGCACACCGCCAGCGAGTTCGACGGCCCGTTGGCCTGGCGTTATGACGAAACGGACGCGATGGTGATGTGCGAGCGGGTCAAGGTGCCGTGGGAACGGGTCTTCGTGCTCGATGACGCGATCAAGGCGCGCGGGATCTATATCGAGACACCCGGCCATTGTTACGGCAACCACCAGGCAAACGTACGGTTCCTCTCGAAGCTTCGTTTGATCGTCGGCCTCGCCAGCAAGGTCGCGGCCTCGACGGGCGCGAACGAGGTGCCCACCGTAGGTGAGACGCTCGGTGATCTCGCGGCGCTCTATTCGACGCTGGACGGCCTGATCCAGGGCCAGATCGAAGCCGCCGAAGCGTGGCCGGAAGGGTATATGACTTTCAACCGTCCCATGATGTATGCCGGCCTCAACTGGTATACCCAGAACCACTCGGCGATCATCGACTGCCTGCGTGAGCTATGCGGCGGCGGCGTGTTTCAGATGCCGGCGTCGATCGATGTGGTGCATGATGCGAAACTCAAGCGTCAGTTCGAGCAGTACTGGCAAACGCCACAGATGAACGCCGTCGATCGGATCAAGCTCTTCAAACTCGCGTGGGATCTGGTCGGCAGCGAGTTCGCGGGCCGCCATCAGCAATACGAAAAGTTCTATGCCGGCGCATCGTTCATCATCCGTAACCACAGTTTCCGGGAGGCGGATTGGGAGGGATTTCACACCTATGTCGACGGGTTGCTGGATAGCTATGACGTGCCCGCGCCGGCCGGTGGATGAGTTGACCTATAATCAAAGCCGATGCGCAGGGTGGAGGATCATCGCGATGGCAACAGTCCTCGAAAGACGAAAAGTCGAGTCCGGACACGAGCTGGTGAGTACTAGGCCGCACTGATCTCGCGCATGGCCGCGCCTCGATTTAAAGACAAAGTCGCACTCGTGATCGGCGGCACCAGCGGCATTGGCCGTACCACCGCGGTGCAGTTCGCGGTCGAAGGTGCGAACGTCATGATCGGGGGGCGTAATGCGGAGAACGGCGCGCGGGTCGTCGAAGAGCTCAACGCTGCGGGACGGGACGGCCATTTCATTCAGACTGACGTCTGCTCACTCGATCAGGTTGAAGCCATCGTCACCGCTACCGTTGACCGCTTCGGCCGGCTGGACTGCGCGTTCAACAACGCCGGCTGGGAAGGCTCGGCGACCGCGACGGCCGAGACCTCTGAGGCCGAATGGCAGCGAATGATCGACGTGAAGCTCACCGGCGCGTGGCGCGGCGTACGAGCACAGATCCGGGCGATGTTGAATCAAGGTGGCGGCGCGATCGTGAACATGGCGGGCAATTGGGGCCGGATCGGTTTTCCAAACTACGCGTCCTACTGCGCGGCCGCGCACGGGATCATGGGTTTGACCAAAGCGGCGGCGCTCGAATACGCAGGTCGGGGCATTCGAATCAACGCGGTGTGTCCCGCCGCGGTGGATGCGCCAATGCTGGACCGCATGGCCGGGGGTGACGAGGCCGTCAAGCGGAGCTTCGCCGAGCAATTTCCGATCGGGCGTATGTGCTCGCAGGCAGACGTTGCCCGGGCAGTTCTATGGCTGGCCTCCGATGATGCCGCTTACGTCAACGGTACGGGATTGGTGCTGGATGGCGGGGGCGACGCGTAAAGCGGTAGCCGGATACAGGTTTCGTATTCTCACGGCAGACCCGCTTCGCGCAATGCCGCGATAAAACCGTCGGTTATCGCCTTGTCTTCGAATGGCAAGCGTTTCTCGAAATTTTCGGCGGTGTAATCGGGCGAGATGCGCAGGATCTCTTTCGTCTGTATGCGTGTCTTGTCGTGATTCCCCAACCTGACGTGAACGATCGCCAGCATGATTTGATTGGTCAGGTAATTCGGTGAACGCAATACAGCCTGCTCGAGCACCGAGAGGGCTTCGCGATTTTTTCCCAAAAGCGTCAAGGCCGCACCGTTGATCCAATAGGCGTACGCCGGATAACGGCCAGGGGTCAGTTGCTCCGAGCGGCTTAGCTCGGCAAGGGCATTTTCAAATTGGCCGACGAGAATCAAGGCAAATGCAAGCACCCGGTGCGCTCGAGGATCCTGCGGGGATGCCTTCACATAGTCGCTTGCCGCCGCCAATGCTACTGCGAATTGCTGGTTGTGCAGTTGCGACATGATTAGAAAGTACTTCATATGCGGATTGGAATCGTCGATCGCTTCAGCTTTTTCGAAAAGCGCAAGTGCGGTCTTAAGCGACGTTTCGATGTCATCGCCCCAGTCATAGACCCATCGCAACCAATGCACGAACCCCATGGCGCCATGCGCCACCGCGTAATCCGGATCGAGTGCAATCGCCTTCTCGTACAATGCCGCCGCGTCGTCCATCAATTCGGGCTTGAGCTCGCGCCGCGCGCGGTGAGTCAATTCCTGCGCGCGGAGATAGAAATCGTAGGCCTCGAGGTTGTCGGTCGGCGCTGTCCTGAAGCGAAACTGTTCTTCAGCGGTGAGATTGACGCGCAGCGCCGTCAGAATCTTGCCTCCGATTTCATCCTGAAGCGCAAAAATATCCGTCAGGGGGCGATCGTAACGTTCACCCCAGAGATGTTGGTTTTCAACGATATCGATCAACCGTGCGCTGATGCGAACCTGTTCGCCGGCCTTGCGCACGCTGCCCTCGAGCATGTAACGAACGCCGAATTCTTCGCGCAATGCAGCAGGATGCACCGCCTGGCCCTTGTATCTGAACGCGGCATTGCTCGACACGACGAAGATACTGTTGGGCTTGGACAGGTCCGTCGTGAGGTCTTCGGTGATCCCGTCGCTGAAGTACGCCTGCTCGGGGTCGTCGCTGTGGTTGGCGAAAGGCAGCACGACGATCGCCGGGCGCGCTTCGGTCACTTGTTCTGCCGGGCTCGGGATGATGGGTGACTTTTCGTTGAGTAGGGTTGGCGGGGTTTGACGCGAAAGCATTAACCCCGCGATTCCAATCAATACACAGAGCGCGACCGTTATAGCGACCGGATTTAGGCGCGAACCGGTCGGCTCATCGTGCGTCTGTCGTCCGTTCCCATCGGCCGCTCCGTCGGGGACATCACCGTCGTTCAACAGCGCCCGCCACACGGCGACGGGCTTGCTGATGTTCTTGACCGTCTGTTCGCCGATGAATTCGAACTCGACACCGATCCTATTTTGAATTTGCTCATACGCGTTGCCCGACAAACAGATCCCGCCTGCATCAGCGAGCGCTTCGAGGCGCGCCGCAATATTCACCCCTTCACCGTACAGATGGTCATCCTCGACCACCACGTCGCCAACGTTGATCCCCATGCGAAATTGCATGCGCCGCTCAGCACGCTCCGAGACGTTACGCTCGTGGAGCATGTGCTGTACCTCGACCGCGCAGCGCACCGCATCGACCACACTCGCGAACTCGGCCAGGAGGTTATCGCCCGGTGCATCGATGACGCGTCCACGATGTGCTTCAATCGCACGCTGTATGACAGCGCGATACTCCGTGAGCGTGCGGATCGTCGCCTCGTCGTCGTCCTCGACGAGCCGGCTGTATCCCGCCACATCGGCGCTCAGGATCGCGGTTAGTTTTCGCTCCATGGCGTCGGGTTCAGCCGGGTCTAGGCTTTTACGCCTACATCGACCCATACCGCGTCGCCCTTGACGGTCACTTCATAGGTCCTGAGCGGTACGGTACACGGCCACGAAGCCCCGGCACCGGTACGGATATCGAAACTGCCCGCATGAAATGGGCATACGACAGTCCCGTCTTCGATATCGCCCATGGAAAGCGTTGCCCGGGCGTGGGTACAGATGTCGTCGATGGCATAAAATTCGTCATCGAGGTTGTATATGCCGATCGGATCGCGACCGTCGAGCTTGATCTGCCTGACGGTGCCGGACGCCACTTCAGCGACTTTGCAGACTTCGATCAGAGTCATGATTGCGGCATTCTACATCGGAGGTAGAGTGCACCGAGGAGCCGAATGTCTAACGAACGAGGACCGTC
Source organism: Gammaproteobacteria bacterium (assembly GCA_965217605.1). Taxonomy (GTDB): domain Bacteria; phylum Pseudomonadota; class Gammaproteobacteria; genus JAYYZW01. Next base: position 182,959 of record CBDCJB010000017.1, on the reverse strand, counting down.
AGCATGAGTGAGGTCAATGTCATCGCAGCCGACTTGATCCGACGCACCGCCGCTTATGTTCCGGACGTAGAGGTCGAAGGCAGCGACGCGCCCAGCGCGCGAAAGCCGTGGCAGACTTGGTTGGACGCCGAACTCGGATTTCGCAATCACTGGTATCCCGTCGAGGCCAGCCGCAATATCCGCGAAGGTGAATACAAACTGATCAAACTGCTCGGCGAAGACATTTTATATCTACGCCGTAAGGGCCGGCTGTATGCGATCGAAGATCGCTGTTGCCATCGCGGCGCGCGTTTCTCGGTACGGCCGATCCACTACACGGACGACACGATCACGTGCTGGCATCATACCTTCACGTTCAATCTGGACGACGGCAAGATTCGCTGCGTCTTGAACGACTCGGAGTCGACCTTGAGCGGCTCGACGGGGATCAAAAGCTACCCGGTGCGCGAAGAGAAGGGCATGGTTTTTACGTTCGTCGGTGACATCGAACCGCCACCGCTGGAATTCGACGTGCCGCCGGGATTTCTCGATGACCAATATGCCGTCGCCGTTGCAAACCCTTACGTCGTGAACGCGAGTTGGCGCCTGGGGTGTGAGGGTGGCTACGATCCCGGCCACCATTACATCCACAACTGGTCGAAATATTCGATCAATGCACGCCTGCCGATGTCATTCGGCTGGGTTTCCGAAACGGATTCATTACTCAAGACCGCGCTCTACCAGAAAAACGAAGCCGGACCGCGCGGGTTTACCCGTATCGCCGGGGAAACCAACATTTCGATGACGTCGAAGATCCCCGGGCGTAACGGCGGGCCTGCAAAAGAAATCGTGCTGCCGATCCTCAAAGGGCAGACCGAAGCGGAGGTCGAAGCACTGATGAGCGCAGATCAGGAATGCCACGTCGGCTTGTGGATGCCCTGCGGTTTGAAAGTGGACCCCTGGCCGTTCCCCGGCGTGATCCACAATGAATACTACGTACCCCGCGATGCCACGTCGCATTACTACGTTCAGTGCGGATGGAAGGTGTGCGCAACCGAAGAAGAACGCGAGGAATGGATCGACGGCGAGCAAGGACGGATACGCTGGCAGGTTCCCGTCGTCGAGGATTTCACCTGCCAGGACGCGGAAGCGCGTGAGGGCATTGCCAAGTTCTACAACGAAGAAGACGGCTGGCACCAGGAACAACTGGCCCGGGCCGATATCGAGTTACTGATGTGGCGTGTATTCGCGGGTGATACGTGTCGAGGTATCCAGACGCTCGATCACACCAAAGGGATGTTCAAGCGCTAACCGCCGTATCGGTGTTCCGTTGGACCAGAGCACGACGCCACTGCCGTTCTCGAAAGACCAGCAGGTCTGGTACGACGCCGCCTGTGATCGCATCGACGCGGAGCGCCTTACGCAACTCGTTTTCGATCTCACCGACATCCACAGCCCGACGGGCGCGGAGCAGCAAGCCAGCCGGTTTCTAGCCGACTACATGAACGATGCGGGTTTCGAAGCGCACTACCAGGCGGTGAGCGCGACCAGCGGTAATTGCATCGGACGCCTGTCAGGCGATGGCAGCGGACCTACCGTGATGCTCTATGCCCCGATCGATACCCACCTCGATGCAGATCCAAACATCGATCTCCCATGGGCGGGCCCGGCGTTACGCGCGGACATGCTGCCCAAAGCGCAGCTGCGCGATGACATGGTCCTGGGCCTCGGAGCCTCGAATCCTAAATCAATGATCGCTGCATTGACCGAAGCGGCGCGCTGCGTGCTCGATGCGGACGTACCGCTCGCCGGCGACGTGGTGGTCGCCTCGTGCGGCGGCGGTATGCCATGGATCGCCGAAGACCGGGCGCGCACCGGGATCAGCAGTGGCGTCACATACATGTTCTCGCACGAGGTCAGCGCGGACTTCGGCGTCATCTTCAAACCCTGGGACGAGGTCTACTACGAGCATCCCGGCATGGTGTGGTTCAAGGTCACGACCTGGGGTTCGATGGGCTATGCGGGGATCCCGCGCGGGATCCCGGAATTTCGCAGCTCCATCGTGCCGGGCGCCCGCGTGATACTCGAGCTCGAACAATGGCTCGCGGACTATCCCGACAAACACATGAGCGCCCAGGTCAAACCCGAAGGCTGGATAGCCGCCGTGCGGTCGGGCTGGCCCGAAAAGCCCGCCTTTCCGTCCGCGGCCTGTGAGATTTATCTCGATGTGCGCACCAACCCCGATCAAAGCATGGAGGGGATCGAGGGCGAGTTCGACAGGGTCATGCGGAACATCGTCGCGCGCCACGATGACGTCGAAGCCGCGTGGGAGATGTATGCCAGCTGCCCCGGTTCGCGCACGAGCCCCGACAACTGGATCGTGCAGAGCGCGCTGCGCGCGTGGGAGGCGGTTCACGATCGACCTTATCCGGGCGCGGCCCTGATGAGTGGTCAGACCGACGCCGCGACCATTTGCCGGCTCGGCCTCCCGCTGGTGCGCGTGGGCTATCCCTTCATCGGCGACAAAGCAATGCCGGAAGAATTTCGCGACGGACTCGGCGGCATGGGCTGCGCCGTGATCTCCGATCTCATCGATCCGATACGCCAGTTGATCCATGTTCTGATCGATTCCTGCACCCGTACCCGCGACGAAGTCGGGCTTTGATGTTTATGAGGAGAGAGCGATGTCCCAAGTGAAAGCACTCGGATATGTGGGATGCGACGTGTCCGATCTGGACGCCTGGCAGCGGCTGCTGGGTGAGGTGTTTGCCCTCGAACAACGCGGTGATAGCCCAAGCGGCATACATCAATATCGCATGGATGCGCACCATCACCGATTGTCTCTGTACGAATCCGATAGCGACGTGTTGCGCTATTTGGGTTGGGAAGTTGAAACACAACAAGATCTGGATGACCTCGCTAGCTCATTAGAGCGCGACGGGGTAGCGACCACGCGTGGTGACGATGCGCTGCGCGCCGATCGCGCGGTCATGGATCTGATCACGTTTGACGGACCTGACGGCGTTCGGCTCGAGGTCTTTTTCGGCGCCATACAAGACTTCCTACCGTTCACGCCCCAACGCGGTATCGACGGATATAACACCGGTAAGTTTGGGATGGGGCACGTCGTGCTCTCGACGGCCGATCGCGAAGCGACGGTGCAGTGGTATCGGGATCACCTCGGCTTCCGCCTGACCGATCACGTATTCTGGGAAGGTATCGAGGCCACCTTTCTGCACTGTAATCCGCGCCACCACAGCGTGGCTTTCACGAACCGTATGCGCGACATGCAGGGCGGCGAACTCGGGCATTTCATGTTCGAATCGACGTCGCTCGACGACGTCGGCCGCGCTTACGACATCGTGAAGGAACGCGGCTTTCCGCTGGCCCTGAGCATGGGTCGCCATACCAACGATCGGACGACGTCGTTTTATGTCTACAGCCCGTCGGGCTGGTGGATCGAATATGGCTACGGCGGCCGCACGATCGATGACGAGGAGGCCTGGGAGCCCAAGCTTTACAACTCACCGAAGATCTGGGGCCACGACCTGCTGCCGCCACCGAAAGGGTATGAGGTGAAGATTTAGCGCATGAAGACCATCTGGAATTATCTCCAAGGCGTCGATTTCAAACAGACGTACTACGACGCTAACGGGGTTCGGACCCGCGCCATCGAAGCCGGCCAAGGTCCGGTGTTGATCTTCTTGCATGGCACGGGCGGGCATGCGGAAGCCTATTTCAAGAATATCGAGGCGCACGCTAAACATTTCCATGTGTACGCGATCGACATGGTCGGGCATGGCTATACCGACGCACCCGACATCAGCTACGACATGCAGTGTTATGTAGACTTCATGTTGGATTTCCTCGATGCGATCGGCGCCGAACGCGCCTGCATTTCCGGGGAATCGCTGGGGGCGACGGTGGCGTCGTGGTTCGCGCTCGCCCACTCGGAGCGGGTGAACAAGATCGTGATGAACACGGGCATCATGCTGCCGCCGGACGAGGACGGTGCGAAGGAATTGCACGATCTCCTCGAACGCACCCGCGCGGCCACCGGCACACCGGATCGCGAGGCGCTGCGGAATCGGATCCGCTGGCTCATGCACCGCGAGGCGGATATCACCGATGAGATCGTCGAAACGCGCTATCAGATCTACCAACAACCAGGGCGTTCCGAAGTGATCCGCAAGATAGCCGAAGCGAGCATCGGCGCGTTGCTCGACCCGAAAGAACAAGAAAAGTGGTACCACCCGGATCTGCTGCGCAAGCTCGCCTGCCCGACCTTGGTCTTGTGGACTCGCCATAACCCCGGGCAACTCGTAGCGCTCGCCGAAGAAGGCGCACGACTGATCCCCAATAGCGAGCTAGTCGTGCTCGAAGACTGTGCGCATTGGCCGCAATGGGAAGAACCCGGCGCCTTCAACCGCGCGCACCTCGACTTTCTGACTCGTTAATCACGGCGTACCTCGCGCTGTAAAAGCGTCCGAATATGTACGACTACTACGAAAACGAAGGGAAGCCGATCAAGGCCTGGACGAAGGGCGTACCGATCGAAGATCAGGCCATGCAGCAATTGCGCAATGTCGCGTCGATGCCGTTCATTCACAAGCACGTCGCCGCGATGCCGGACGTGCATTGGGGCGTTGGCGCCACGGTCGGATCGGTCATTGCGACGAAAGGCGTGATTATCCCGGCGGCGGTCGGCGTGGATATCGGTTGCGGCATGGTCGCCGCGGAGACGACGCTTTCAGCGAACGACCTCCCCGACAACCTGCATCGAGTGCGCCTCGACATCGAAGGTGCCGTGCCGCACGGGCGTACCGATCGGGGTGGTCGGAATGACCGCGGCGCGTGGGGTGAATTGCCGGCGCGGATGGCCGCCGAGTGGGAAAAGCTGTCGGCCGGTTACGCGTTCATCATCGACAAACATCCGAAAGCCCGATCTCGCAATGACGCCCGCCATGTCGGCACGCTCGGGACGGGAAACCACTTCATCGAAGTCTGCCTCGACGAAAGCGACCACGTGTGGGTCATGTTGCATTCCGGCAGCCGCGGCCCCGGAAACCGGATCGGAACGTATTTCATCGCACGAGCCAAGGAGGAGATGCAGCGCTGGCACATCGACAGCTTCCTGCCCGACCAGGATCTCGCCTATCTCGTCGAGCACACGGAACTCTTCGACGATTACGTGCAAGCGGTGACATGGGCGCAGGATTACGCCCGCGTGAATCGCGAGTCCATGCTGCAATCCGTGTTGCGCGCGATGGGCCAATCGTTACGATCCTTCAAGGTCACCGACATGGTCGTGAACTGCCACCACAATTACGTGGAACGCGAGCACCACTTCGGCGAGAACGTGCTCGTCACCCGCAAGGGCGCGGTCCGAGCCCGTGAAGGGGACCTCGGCATCATCCCCGGCAGCATGGGAACCGGGTCGTTCATCGTGCGCGGCAGGGGCAATCCGGAGTCATTCCATTCCTGTAGCCACGGCGCGGGCCGGCTGATGTCCCGCGGACAAGCCCGTAAGTCGATCGCCGTCGAAGCGCACGCTGAAGCCATGCGGGGAATCGAGGCGCGCCTGGACGCCGACGTGCTGGACGAAAGCCCCGCGGCCTACAAAGACATCGGCGCAGTGATGGCGGCGCAGGATGACTTGATCGAGATCGCGCATCGCCTGCGGCAGGTCGTGAACGTGAAAGGGTAATGACCGAGATCCCGACCCGACATTTACCGCGATTTAACGTTGCCGTGAACAATTGTGTCCGGTCGGTGGGATCACCTCAGTACACACCCGGCTTAACTTGAGATCACACATATGAGTGGCGACGGGCACCACCATTGGACGCTAAGCTTTTACACATAACTCATAGATATAGGGATAGCGGTCTTTACGGGAGCGGAGAGCGCGTTGTGCAAGGACTGAATCGACCTATCAGAGCCTTGGACCGTGACCGAAAGATCCACAAGTCGTGCTCAGGACTTCAGTATTCGGCGGTTCAATAACGCTCGTTATCCTCGGCTGCTTACATGCAATCTACGTCGGGCTCGCGGACGATGCCGAGCCTTATCTGTGGCTCGTATCCATTTTCCTCATCACCCAAGGCGTTTTGACGCTGCTGTATTTGCGGCGGCGCAGGCGACGGCGCAGTTATTATCCGACTGAGAGAATGGATGCCGAACGCAAAGCGCGTCCCTCGTAGAGCTTGGCAAAACTTTCATTGAACTTACCCATTGATGGACAGTCCGTAATTCCTATTGACATATAAAAATAGCGCGTGTAGTGTGCGCCACCCTTATGGATACAACATTGAAAATTTGGCATCGCGGCGCGAGTCGAATCGAAAGTAAGCAACGACTTTCGATGTCCATGCTCGCATACAAATGTTTCGATCGCGGCTCAATAGCAGAGTCACGCGACGACGGGTTTGTATTGCCCAATCATAGGAATGTTATGACGTAGCCTTTCGCTTAACAGGTTGAAAGGCTGCGCCGGATCAGTCTTTCTACCAGGCTCGATAAAAGCCCCGATTGACTGATTCAATCGGGGCTTTTTTTTGCCTCGAGCGAGTGATCACTTCGGTTACTCGTAGGCTCTTTAACAGTTTGGATGACTTGATATAGGTGGGCAGCGTGCAACCGCCCGAGGGTTGTCACGGCGTGCGGCCGTCGGCCGCGCGTGGCGCCGCATGCGCTCTGCCCCTCGTGTCGTCGATTTATATGCGCCGGTAGCTCAGATGGAGAGCGCCTGGTTGAAGCCCAGGAGGTCGGAGAGTCGAGAACTTCCCGGTGCACCAACTCGAGGGGACATGGTGAAACCGGTATCACCTCTGCCTTGCACGCAGATATTTTGGGTTCGACCCCCGATGTCTCCACCAAATTTTTATTCCATCAATGGTGTCGCTAGCTTAAACAGTAAAGCCCACGGCCGTGACCCGTGAAGATGAGGGGGCGGAACCCTCGCGACACCCCAAACCCCGGCCAACGGTTGGATCGGTGGCTACGAACCACCTGAGCGTGCAGGTTCGAATCCTGCTCGGGGTGCCAATCTCGCGTTTTTCGACGCGTCAACAGTGCACAGGCTACACAAGTGTTTGAGGCGGCATACTGGTCTTGTAAACCATGTGGACTCGGTTCGATTCCGAGGTGTAGCTCCAGAGCCCGGTTAGCTCATTCGGCAAGAGTGCCTGTCTTACAAACAGGAAGCGGCAGGTTCGATCCCTGCACCGGGTACCAATTTAGTGCCCTGTCCCGCAAATACCGGTGCGAATCCGGTACCCGCGACCAAATCTATTGTGGTCGGTCCCTCCGGGTGAGGGAGTCGGGCTGTTAACCCGCATGCGACAGGTTCGAGTCTTCTGTGACCACAGCCACGAACATGGAAGGCCGCACGGCTGGCGCGCTTACCGGTTTTGAAAACCGTGATGACCTGCAACGGGTCGTAAGGGTTCGATCCCCTTGCCTTCCTCCATTTTTCCCGAACGCCGGCAGACGGTGTGCCGGGCGCGCCCGGTTCGGAACTACCCGCGTGCCAGCGGTCGCGACGCGACACTGGCGCACGGGCCGCTCCGGATCCGGCCGCCCCGACCCATCGGTCCGCGACCTAGCGCGGACGCCGCGGCATCGAATTCGACGGCGGTGGAAACCGCCATCGAGGGCCGGTAGTCGGCCCACAAGGTATCGCGCTCAAAGGAACGTGGTGTGTCATCAACGTCAACTTAAAGGAGAAGCCATGATGGTTATGCGTAAGTTTCTGGTGCGTAAGCACGAGCGCGCCATGATGTTCAACAAGGGTGACTTCGTGCGCTTCCTGGCGCCGGGTACTTACTGGGAGGTCGATCCGCTGCACCGTATCACGGTTGAGCGTTTCGACATCACGGTACCGGCGTTCGAGCATCGTCTGACGGACTTCCTCGTGAAGGACTACGCGGACGATGTGGAGGCGCTGTTCGAGGTCGTCGAGACCGGTGCGAGCGAGGTCGCGGTGATCTTTGAGAACCGCCGTCCGGCCGACGTGATCGGTCCGGATCAGCGCGCGCTGTACTGGAAGGGCGTCATCGACGTTCAGGTTCAGCGTATCGACATCAGTGAGGACTACGTGGTCGAGCCGCGCATCGCGAAGGCGCTCATGATGGTCTTTGCGCGCGGCCGCGGCGCCGCTGCGGACGAAGTGGTATACGCCCGTGTCGTAGCGGAGGGCCACGTCGGCCTGCTGTACGTCGACGGCGAGCTGGTAGGTTCGCTCAAGCCGGGCCTGCATGCGTTCTGGAAGTTCAACCGTGGCATCACGGTCGTGCCGATGGATCTGCGTGTTCAGGCGCTGGAGGTGAGTGGCCAGGAGATCCTGACCAAGGACAAGGTCAGCCTGCGTATCAACCTGACCGCGAACTATCAGTTCACCGACGCCCTCGAGGCGGTGAAGGCCGTGAAGGACCCGCTGGACTACCTGTACAAGGAGGTTCAGTTCGGTCTGCGCGCAGCCGTGGGTACGCGTACCCTGGATGCGCTGCTCGAGGACAAGGGCGCCGTGGACCGCGCCGTGTTCGATCATGTCCGCGGCAAGTTCGCGGCACTGGGCGTCGATGTGCGCAGCATCGGTGTCAAGGACATCATCCTGCCGGGTGACATGAAGGAGATCCTGGGCAAGGTGGTGGAGGCCGAAAAGGCCGCCCAGGCCAACGTGATCCGTCGCCGCGAGGAAACCAACGCGACGCGTTCACTGATGAACACCGCCAAGGTCATGGATGAGAACGCCGTGGCCCTGCGTCTCAAGGAGCTCGGGACGCTGGAGAAGGTGACCGAGAAGATCGGCAATATCTCCGTCTACGGTGGTCTGGACGGCGTTCTGAACGAACTGGTCCGCATCAAGCAATAAGCAGTGCCCTCGGCCGTGAGGCCCGGGGTACTTTATTCACCGCACGATTGTGACAAACCGCAAATTCCGTGGCTAAGATTGGGCGAGAACGTCCGACGACTCCAAGCGTTCGAATGCTGCGCGGTCGCCTGTGTCGCGTTCTGTGGACTTTATCTCACGTATTTGCGGCGGCGTCCTTACCGAATTTTCGAATGCGTATTCGGTACCGGCGGTAGCAACATGGCCTTGGCAAAGCAACGGTCGGGGTGCGGAAGTACCGGGTTTGACGGCACGTCCGTGGAGGCGTTTGATGATCTCTCGATGGGTTCCCGCCCGCATGCGACTATCGGCAGCGTTCAAGAACTTGTCGTTGCTGCTTGTGAGCACGGTAGTGACGCTCGCGGTCGTAGAAGGCGTCGTGCGTGCGGTCTATCAGCCGGTCCAGGTCGAGGTGGACGCTATCAACACGCATCCATCAGGGCACTATCAGCGCGACGACGAGCTCTGGTGGACACCGCGCCCGAACGCTGCGGGGATTCATGTTCGCGCCGGCAGCTTCTCGTCTTCGTTTACGACCAACTCGCGCGGTCTCCGCGACCGCGAGTATGACGAGGCGAAGCCGGATGGCGTCGTGCGAATCGTCGCCGTGGGCGATTCCTTTACGTGGGGATACGGCGTCAATGACGACGAAATTTTCACCGAGATCCTCGAATCAATCCTTCCCAACACGGAAGTCATCAATCTGGGCGTCACCGGATATAACTTAAAACAGGAAATCAGGTATTTCGCGCGGGAGGGCGCACGTTTCGATCCGGACATTCTGTTGGTCGCCGTGGCGCAAAACGATATTCTTCTGGGCACGGGTTCTCCCCCGAAACTACCGGGCATGACGATCCCCACCCAAGTTGACGAACCGCCCCGCGGAGGATTCAACCGGTTGAAAACTTTCTTAAACGACCACGTTGTTCTCTATAGCTTCGTAGCGGACCGGTTGAACACCAATAAGGATGTCGTGCGGTTGCTGGTCAAGATCGGAATCAAGGACCGTCTGCTGAGGTTTGAGGAAACCGATACGAATCTCGTTCCGGCATTGCGGGAGTATCCGGCGACACTCGATAGCGCGATGCGTCGATTGCAATCCGAGCTCCTCGATCTAAAGGCGCTTTCGGAGCGCCACGGGATGAGACTGGTGGTGGCGCTGATCCCGGCACTTCAAACCGTGGATCCGAAAGCCCTTCAGCACTCCATCGCATACACGATTTACGAAGAGAGCGACTTCGACCTGGCAAAGCCATACCGTCTCATCACTGAGTTCGCGTCGTCAAACGACATCGAATTGATCAATCCAGTGCCGGATTTTCGCAGCGCATTTGCACGCGGAGAGTCGATATATTTTCATCGCGATATGCACTTTAATTTCACCGGGCATCGATTGTTCGCCGAATCGATCGCGGCTTACCTCATGAAAACAGGCGGATTCGGGTCATAGCGTGGTTACGAAGCCGGTAGCTAGCCAAGCGAGGGTTGCTTCGATCCCGAAGTTCTACTGCTTCTTCAGGGGCGAGCCATGCGTCGGAATGGGGAGCTTTGCGAGTTCGAGCGAGCGGATCTCGATCAGGCGGTCCTCGTCGAATAAAGTGGTGACCTCTTTGATCGACACCTCTCTAATCGGCTCTGCGCCTCGATAGACCTCGCCGCGCCCGGAGCTCCAAAACTGCACCGGAGGATGTAGGGCATAAAGCGCCACCGCCTTCTCGCCCCGCGCGTTCCAGTTGGTGAGATAGCGGGTGATGAACCCGTAGAACTGCGCGGCGCGTTCGGTATCGTGTCGGCGATCGCCCAGTTCCGCTTCTAGTGCGAAGACTTCCTCGGCGGTCTTGGTCTCTGTCAGACGCTCAGCGATCAAGCGATTTCCCGTGATTCCATAGGGATAGACGAGCAAGCTGTGGTCTTCCGGGAGGTACCCGAAGTTGCTCATCGTCAAGGGATCGCCATACGGCTCTAAAAACCTTCCATGCAGCGTATACCGCTTGCCACTTTCGCCCACCACCTCATAGCGATAGTTATAGGTGATCCGCGTGTCGTACCACCCCAGGCTCGAGGGGCTGCACCAGTAGCTGGCGAACCCGATGAAGAGCGCGGAGATGATTAGATGGTGGCGGCTGTAGATGTCAATCTTGCACGCTGACCAATCTCGAACGAGGACGATCAACAAGGCGACATCGAGCAGGATCCAGGTCCACATCAAATATCCGTAAAGCGCAAAGACTCCGAGATGAAAGACGATTACGCCAATGAGGAGCGCGATGGATACCGATCGGCGCCACAGAAAGAGCAGGCAGCCGCCCTCGACCACCAGCGTAAAAATCCGCATCGGCCAATCAAACCAGGCTACGGCCTTGGCGAAGCGAACGATGGTCGACGGCTCGAGAAAGGCGAGCCAACCATGCGCGTAAGCAGCCAGCGGCATCCGGTACAAATGACCATAGGTGACCCAATTGCGCTCGATCTTCGTAAGTGCCGGCACCCAATACGCGGCTGCCACCAGGCAACAGGTAAGAAAGAAGAACCCTTGCATTCGGCGGTTTCCGGTAACGGCATGGATCAAAAAGACGGCCGCGAACAGGGTTAGGACGTGCAAGACCTGCAGCTTATGTGCAAGGTGCGCTCCGGCACTGATGGCGGGTTGATGAAACTGCCACATCAAAGGGAAGGCGACGAGTAGAAACGGATAAATGAAAATCGGGCGGTAGTAAATCAATGGCACGAGAACGACGACCAGTGCGCGATCGAAGTAGTGGCCTTGATCGAAGTAATAGTTATACCCGTAGGTAGCGAGCGGCCAGGCCATCAACGCCGCGAGGAAGACGATGAGCACGCGAATTTGCAAGCCGAATTCCAGCGACGTCCAAGGGCTCGTAAGCGAGCCGAATCGAAGGAGCAATACCAACCCCACTGCCAGAATGCCGCCGGGCAGGAGCCCTATCCGCTTCAAGACCTCGGGGATCAGCAAAGGCTGTTCATAAGCGGCCCCAGCAAGGTGCCCGGCGCGGCGAAAGAAGTAGTCGACGAGTACGTAAATGGCGAGCAACGCGCATATTCGTATCCACAGAAAAAGGACCGGATACCGTTTGTCAAAATCGGTCGCGCCGCGGGGAATGCGGTGCCTCACTAGCCGATAGAGCGGCGTGTCATCGGCGCGAGTCGATGCGCTAGGGTCGTTCGCAGCCATCTATTCGTTTTTCTGAGTTGTGGCTACCGCGTCGAGCATGACGTCACCCGCGTGTATTTCCGACAGCGGTCATTTATCCAAGCGCTCGCGGACGAACGCCACCACCAAGTGCTCGGGTCCCTTGGGGCGACCGCAGAAGTGCCACAGCGCGAGGACCGTCGCGGCGTAGGCGATCGCGCCGGTTACGACGCTCATGGCCAGCATCGCGACCGGCCCGTCTTCCACGTCCTCGAGCCCGGCTTGCACTGCAAGTACCGAAAGCGTCATGACCGAGGTCGCAGCCGCGATTCGCCAAGTATCTCGCAACACGTCCCGGGCCGGAATATGCAAAACCCGCAACGTCATTGCCAACGTGAGCGATTGCATCGCCATGTGCGTGACGCCCACCGCCCAGGCGCCGCCCGACAGCCCGAAACGGGTACTTGCCCAGGTGAACGCGGGCACGATGATGGCCAGCCCAATCGCGGTGAGCGCGGTGAGTAGACGCGTGTACCCGAGTGCGAGCAAAATCGGCCCCTGGTTGGCCAACGCTACGGACGCAAGTCCGTAGACGACGAGAATCTGTATCAATGGGATCGACTCGAGCCACTTCTCGCCGAGTAGTACCCGCACCACCGGATCGGCAGTCAGGCCGATGCCGGCCGCGCACGGGAACCCGATTAGCAAAACCAGGGCAAATCCATCCACAAAACCCCGCTTGAGAGCGGGCGTATCGACCATCATCTGGGCGTAACCGGGGAGCATCACGCGACGAAGCGGCTCGACGAGCTCGGATGTCGCGAGTTCGGCGATCTCGTGTGCCATCGTATACAGGCCCAAGAGCTGACTGTTGACCAGCCTGCCGAGAATGAAGGTATCGGCTCGCGTGTACAGGAACAGCAAAAGGTTGCCGACCAAAAGCCATTTTGAGAAGTCGAATGCCTCACGCCAGCGCCGCAACGATAACCGCGGGCGAAACGAGTGCATGGTGTAGCTGAGTATCAGGGTCAATAACTGAATGGCGGCCAGTCCGGCAACCAGCGCCCAGTACGTGCGTAGCCAGAATGCGAGACTAACGGTGACGATGAACGAGCCGAACCGGACGCCGAGCAAGAGCCGAAAATCCTTGTCGAAATCGAGATATTTCTGGAAATCGATAATGCCGACGTTCTGAAATGCACCCACCGCCGTGGCGACGCCCAGGATCATGACCACATCGGCAAGTCGCGGCTCGTTAAAAAACGCGCCGGCAGGATGGGCGAGAAGCCATAGTCCCACGCAGGTCAGGGCACCCCTGATGATGGACAGCGTCCACACGGTGTCGTAGTGCTCGCGCTCGGGGTTGGGGTGGCGGAGCAGCCAAATGCGAAAGTTGAATGCGCTAAGTAACTCGAGCGAGGCCGCGAGTAAGGTCGCAAGGGCAATCAAACCGAAATCCGCTGGAACCAGCAGGCGGGCGAGGATGATGGTGCTTAACAGTCCGAGCCCACGAACCGCTACGCGCAACGCGACGGTCCACGCTGCCCCCCTCGCCATGCGTCGGCCGAGTCCCGCCAGCGGTCCGGGTTCGGTCATGGTTTCGATCCAGACGGAGGCTGCGATAGGTTCATGCTCACATAGGTGCCGATCGTTTGCGCTAATTCGGCCATCTTCAACGCGTCGTCTGTTTGCTGCAAACGATACACCCGACGGGCAGTTTCAATTCCTATCGACGCAGATGTCCACATCGATCCCCGACGTGTCACGACGAGGGACCCCGAATCCCGAGATGTCAGGGTTGCGAACGCTACACCTACTGTCACGCATCATCGACAGTTCGGCCAATCGATTTGTCGCTGGCGATCTAGCCCGACGCCAGGCCGAGAGGAATTGTAAGTTTCTGTGTCCCGAGCCGCGGCAAATCAAGTCGCGGGGCTATAGTACGGGTCCGATGGAGTCGAAGCGGCGATGATATCCTACGACGATGTAAAGGAAGCAACGGCGTTGCGGTTCCGCGTGTCGTTTACCCCACGCCGTCGAACGATGAACCGAAGGTCGGATCAGGTGAACCTATGGTCACCGGCGAATTGATCGATGCCCCGGGTTTAATGCGCTTAGTCGGCTCCGTAGAGGCGTTCTTCGATGTGGGGATCTTTTCAGAAAACTTTCTGTTGAAGGATTTTGGCTCGATAGCGGCAATTGTCGAAAACCTGCGAGGTTGCACTCCGTGAACTGCGCTACCGACCATTACCGTGAATCTGCGTGAATTCGACGATGGCCAACCCGATCTCCCACCCGCAATCCGCCGAGGAGATATTCCACAGATCCAATCTCACCAACAGTCAATTTCAGATCTGGCTGGGGCAGAAGTTCAATCCGGATGTGCCCCTGTACAACATGATCCTGACGTTCACGATCGCAGGGAGTATCCAGCCCGAGGCCTTTGAACGCGCATTTCGTACCTTGGCATCCAAAAGTGACGCGATGCGAACCGTCATCGGGGAAGTCGACGGCGTACCTCAACGGCGGGTCCTCGACTCGCTCCCGCACGATATCGAGATGCTGGATTGGTCCTCGAACCCCGATCCGGACGCCCTGCAGCTACGGTGGTTGGATGAGCGACGCGTGTTTCAATTCCACCTCAGCGAGCGCTTAGTCGATACCGCCCTGATCAAGCTGGCCGAGGACCGCTTCGTCTGGTATCTCAACCAGCATCACCTCATCACTGACGGTGTGGCCAAGGCGGTACTCTACCGCCGGATGGCCGAGTACTACCAACTCGCGTGCGCCGGCCGGCTCAACGAGGCCGAAGACCTTCCTCAATTTCAGGACTACGCCGAGTTCGAGCAGCGTCACAGGCGCTCTCAGCAATTCGATAAAGCTGCCAGATACTGGGCATCCAAAGCGCTCGATGTGCCGGAACGCATCCGCTTCTACGGCGTACCGACATCGCACGAGTCGACGCGTACCGAACGGGTATTGTGCGATCTCGGGCGAGAGCGCAGCGAGCGCCTCAAGGCGATTGCGATGGAGAAGGGTATTCGCTCACTCACCCTGGATATGTCGTTGTTCAACATTTTCGCGACACTGTTGTTTGCCTATCTGCATCGAGTCAGCGGATTGGACAAGCTGGCGATTGGAACGCCGGCGCATAACCGATCGACCGCTGCATTCAAGGAAACTATCGGCTTGTTCATCGAGCTGTTCCCACTACAGATCGAGCTATCGGAAGGCGAAAGCTTTGCCACGCTGATTCGCAAGGTCACCTACGAGACAAACGCGTCGCTGCGCTTCGCGCAGCCCGGTGCGAGTAACCCGGAGTCAAACCGCGCTTATAACGTCGTGTTGAACTTCATCAACGCGACCTTTGCGGATTTCAATGGGCTGCCCATGCGCTCGGAATGGATTCACCCCGGCGCCGGGGATCGGGGGCACAGCCTTCGCGTTCAAGTGCACGACTTCGATGAAACCGGGACCGTGCGGCTGCATTTCGACTTTAATTGTGACGTCTTCGATGAGCAGCAACGTCGTCTCGCAATTGCGCAGTTCCTGCGCATCGTCGATGCGTTCATTGATAACCGCGAGCAAGCTATCGCTCTCATTAGACTCCTCTCCGAAGACGAGAAGGCCCATTTTCTAGGTGTAGACGACCGCCCACGAATGGCCTATCCGAGCCAGGGTTCGGTGGTGGAGCTGATCGCCGCCCAGGCCGAACGTACGCCCAATGCGATCGCGGTACTGGCCAAGTCCAGTGTTGCGTCGCCGCCGGAAGTTGGACCTGCGCTGACCTATCGAGAACTAGACGAGCGCGCAAACCGACTCGCGCACTACCTACGCGAGCGGGGGGCCGGGCCCGGCGCGTGCGTGGCCATCTGTCTGCATCGATCCCCCGAAATGATCGTCAGCGTTCTCGCAGTGCACAAAGCGGGCGCCGCCTATGTGCCACTGGATCCGGCCTATCCCAAGTCGCGGCTCGACTTCATGCTCGACGATACGCGGGCGCCGATCGTATTGACCCACTCGTTGTTGGTCGAACGGTTGCCAGACCGTATGGAACGCGGTGCAAAGGCGGGTGTCCCGTCAGTCATCTGCATCGACACTGAGTGGGGCGCGATCGCAAAGGGAAAACAGGTGGCTCCGATCAGCGCCGCAGGCCGAGACGATTTGGCCTACCTGATCTATACCTCGGGCTCCACTGGGACGCCGAAAGGCGTAATGATCACGCAACGTAGCCTGCTCAACTACATCTGGTGGGCGCGAGAGCAGTACTTGAACGGTGAGCGCGGTGATTTTCCCTTGTACTCATCGTTTTCTTTCGACCTTACCGTGACTTCAATGTTCGTGCCGCTGGTGACTGGCGGAACAGTCGTCGTCTATGGCGAAGACGACGCCGCGCACGACGTCTCCATCTTGCGCGTCATCGAGGATGACGCTGTCGACGTCATCAAGCTGACGCCCTCGCACCTTGCGCTAATCAAGGATCGAATCGCCGATACCGCTAAGCTCGTGCAACTCATCGCCGGCGGTGAGGACTTCAAGACCGAGCTGGCCGCGGCCGTCGCCGAATCGCGCGCCGGGCTCAAAATCTACAACGAATACGGCCCGACCGAGGCGACCGTCGCCTGCATGATTCATCAATTCGACGCCGAGGTGGACTGCGACGCATCGGTGCCGATCGGACGGGCGGCGGGGAATGCCTGGATCTATCTGCTCGATCCCCACTTGGAGCCGGTGCCGGCCGGCGTTGTCGGGGAGATCTATATCGCCGGGGAAGGCGTGGCGACCGGTTATTTAAATCAACCAGCGCAGACGGCAGCGCGATTTCTTCCCGACCTCGCGGACTCAACGTGCACGATGTACAGAACGGGAGACCTGGCGCGCTGGAACTCGCGCGGGCACATCGAGCTCGTGGGTCGTACCGACCATCAGGTCAAGATCCGCGGCGCGCGCATCGAGCTCGGTGAGATCGAAGTTGCGTTGCTGGCCCACGATCGCATCAGTGCGTGCGTCGCCGACGTTTGCCGGTACGAACGGAGCGTTCCCGAAACAGCCGAGTACTGCGTACGCTGCGGCCTGTCCTCGAATCATCCCGAGGCGACCTTGAGCCCCGATGGCATCTGCAACCTGTGCGAGTCATACGATCGCTACCGGGACCGCGCCATGGCGTACTTCGGCTCCATGGACGAGTTGCGCCGGATCCTCTTCGAGGAGCGGGACACTCACCGCGGCGCGTACGACTGCTTGATGCTGTTGAGCGGGGGGAAGGACAGCACTTACGTCCTGTATCAACTCGTCGAGATGGGTCTCACCCCGCTCGTGTTCAGCTTGGACAATGGCTTTATCTCCGAGGGGGCGAAAGCCAATATCCGGCGGGTGGTCGACGCACTGGGCTTGGACTTGGTTTTCGCCGAGACGCCTGCAATGAATGCCATCTTCGTCAACAGCCTGATGGCGCACAGCAATGTTTGCAATGGGTGCTTTAAGACCATCTACACGTTGAGCACCAATCTGGCACGGGAGAAGGGCATTCGATTCATCGTCACCGGGCTCTCCAGGGGAGAGATCTTCGAGACCCGGCTCGCCGACATGTACCGTAACAATATCTTCGACGTCAATCGCATCGAGCAAACCATCTTGGAGGCGCGCAAGGCGTACCACCGGATGGATGATGTCGTATCGAGCTGCCTCGACGTGAAGATCTTCGAGCGTGACGAGACCTTTGACGAGATCCGGTTCATCGACTTTTATCGTTACTGCGGCGTGACCTTGGCGCAGATCCTCACCTTTTTGTCGACCAAGGCGCCGTGGATTCGACCCGCCGATACGGGGCGCTCTACGAACTGCCTGATCAACGAAGCGGGCATTTATGTGCATAAGAAGGAGCGCGGATTTCACAATTATGCGCTGCCTTATAGTTGGGACGTTCGACTGGGGCACAAAACCAGACAGGCCGCGCTCGACGAGCTCGACGACGACATCGACGCATCCAAGGTCGAGAAGATCCTTC
Source organism: Gammaproteobacteria bacterium (assembly GCA_965217605.1). Taxonomy (GTDB): domain Bacteria; phylum Pseudomonadota; class Gammaproteobacteria; genus JAYYZW01. The sequence goes on along the minus strand of CBDCJB010000017.1, from coordinate 164,929 downwards.
ATGACATCGGTTTCAGCACGAATTTGCGGGCTGTCGAGCGGACCGCAAAGCGACTGTCCGCCTATTACGTCTCTGAGGCGCCGATCACGGTGTCCAAGCTGAGAGACCATCTCTCCGAGCGGCTCCCGGAACACATGATCCCATCGCGATTCGTCAGGCTCGACGAGATTCCGCTAACGCCCAACGGCAAAGTGGATCGAAGTCGGCTGGCGGCGAGTGGAACCGACCGTCCTGCGTTGAACCGCGAATACGTCGCACCGAGCACCGAGATCGAAACTGTTCTGGCTCGAATATGGTCCCAGGTGTTGGGCGTGGAGCAGATCGGCGTCGACGACGACTTTTTAGAGCTCGGGGGTGATTCCATACTCAATATCCAGATCGTGGCGCGCGCCAATCAACGAGGCTTGCAAGTCTCACCCAAGCAGATATTCGACCACCCCACGGTGGGCGAATTGGCGAAGGTGGTTGGATTGAATCCCTATCATCACCCGGCGCAGGGCGCGGTGACGGGCCCCGTACCGCTGACCCCGATCCAGCATTGGTACTTCGAACCAGGGCATCCGGCGCCCGCCGACTGGAACGAGGTGGTCGCCCTCGAATCCACCGAAGCGTTGGACTTCGACGCGCTGCAGGCCGCATTGCAGGCCTTGATCCGGCACCACGACGCGCTACGGCTGCGATTTACCCGCGATTCTTCGGAATGCCGGCAGGTTCATTCAGGCGTTGACGACATGTCGCTGCTGCGTATCGATCTGTCGGGTCGAAGCGCGCAAGCGCAGCAAACGGCTATCGAGACCACCGAGCGCGAGTTGAACGCAGCGATGAGCTTCGAGGCGGGCGTATTACTACGGGCCGCCGGGTTCGCGCTCGGACCCGGCAAGCCGGATCGAATCGTGCTGGTGGCGCATGGACTGGCGGTGGACCGGCGCTCTTGGGACGTCCTCATCGAGGACCTCGAGTCCGCCTACGCGCAGTATCGTCGTGCCGGGTCGATTCGGCTGCCGTTGAAAACGCTCGCGTTCAAGCAGTGGGCTGAAGCGCTTGTCGAGCACGCCGAGTCACGACAAGTGGACGCCGAGCTGGCGTACTGGTCGAGGCAACTGGAAGCGGAATCGCCACGTATTCCGCAAGACGTCGAGCCGCCAGACGACTGCGCGGAGGCATCGACGGGTGTGGTATCAGTATCATTGGACGCTGACGAGACGCGGGTGTTGCTGAACGATGTGCCCGCTGCGTACAACACGCAAACTGAAGATCTATTGTTGACGAGCCTCCTACGAGCCAACGAGCGCTGGAGCGGTGCAAGGTCATTAACGCTCGACTTGCAGCGCGACGTTCGCGAAGCGATCGTCACGGGAGAACATCTGCTGCGTACGGTCGGACGGTTCACCGCAATCGCACCGGTGGCCTTGAGTTTGAGCAGCGTCGATTCAGAACGCCCGCCGGCGCATTCGTCGAGCTCGGGCGATCCGGAGGCGGAGATCAAAGCGGTGAAGGAACAACTGCGTGCGATTCCCGATCACGGTATCGGATTCGGGGCTGATCGCTATCTGCGCGAGACGCCTACGATGAGCGCTCAGCGCGATTCGTCCGCGCAGGTGCTCTTTCACCACCAGGAAGCGGGACCCGTTTCGAGTTCGGGCTTCGCGTTCCGGCTGACGGGCGGGCCGACTAGAGCCCACGACTCGCGCAACGCGCGCAGGCACCTGCTGGCGATCGACAGCACGGTTCGCGGTGCGAAATTATGCGTGGAGTGGCGCTATTGTGACGGCGCCCATCTTCGCGAAACCATCGTATGGCTCGCCGATACGTTTTTGGGATCCTTGCGCGAGCTGATCGCCCATTGCACACGTCCCGGTGCTGGCGGCTATACGCCATCGGATTTCCCGGAAGCGGATCTCGATCAGCAAGGCCTCGATGACATTGTCCCCGAGTTTCGCGAATCGACGGACTGATCCTGCGCATCGTATCGCACGGTGTGATCCCAAGTGGCTAAGGACAACATAGAAGCGGTCTACCGTCTCACCCCCGTGCAAGAAGGGATGTTGTTTCATACCCTCTATTCACCCGGGTCGGGCACCTATTTCGAGCAATACGCCTGTGCACTGCGCGGCGATCTGGACGTTCCGGTTTTCGAGCGCGTGTGGGATCAGGTCGTAGAACGGCACGCCGCACTACGTACACTTTTCACCTGGGAAAAACGCGACAAGCCGCTTCAGATCGTGCGGGAGCACGTTCGCGTTCCCTGGGAGCACCAGGATTGGCGGGGTATGCCAGCGAACCTTCGAAACCAACGGCTGACCACGGTGCTCAAAGCCGATCGAGAGCAAGGCTTTACGCTCGACCGCGCCCCACTCATGCGGTTTCTGCTCATTCGATTCGAAGATACGACCCATAGATTCGTTTGGAGTTTTCATCATTTGCTACTGGATGGATGGTCGGTGCGCCTGGTTCTAAAAGAGGTCTTTGCGCGCTACCAGGCGTTCCGCGACGCAGGTAACCCGGTGTCGGTAACGAGCGAGATGTCGGAGGCGTCGCCTACCCGTCCGTTTCGTGACTTCGTCTCCTGGCTCGAGCGCCAAGACCCTTCTCCTGCCAGGGCGTATTGGAGCAAGGAGCTCGCTGGGTTCACGGCGCCAACCCGGCTGCCCGCCGAGCGCGGATACCCGGGCGTCAGCGGCCACCGCGATGCGCCGTCGTCAACTTCGCGCGCGGCCCCGGAAGGCGGGTACGCGCAGCGGCAGTTCGAATTGGCCGAAGCTGCTACGAGCGCGCTCCAATCCATGGCCATGGACAATCGATTGACGCTGAACACGATCGTTCAGGGGGCGTGGGCGCTCCTGCTCAACCGCTATACCGGCGACGAAGACCTCGTGTTCGGCGCTACGGTGGCCACCCGGCCCGCGAGTCTAAATGGGGTCGAGAACATGGTGGGCCTGTTCATCAACACGCTGCCGGTCCGGATCCGGATGTCAAATACCGAGTCCTTGCGCGCCTGGCTCGATTCGATTCAAGCGCAGATGGTGGCCATGCGCCAGCACGAGCACAGCGCGCTGCTGGACATCCAGCGCTGGAGCGATATTCCGCACGCACGGGCACTATTCGAAAGCATCCTGGTGTTTCAAAATCATCCACTCACCTTCTCCTTCGACACCGACGATCGCCTGAAGATCGCCGATCCTCAGTACCTAGAACGAAGCAACTACCCGCTGGCGATCCTGGTTTCGCCGGACGAGCGCCTTCGATTGATCGCGATATACGATACGGCGCGGTTCGAAGCGCAGGCCATCGACCGAATGCTCGGTCATCTGGGAACCGTGCTCGAAGGCATCGCCGGCAATCCCGACGGTCGCCTATCGGAGCTCTCGCTTCTATGCGAAGACGAGCGGCGGATGATAGCGGTGCAGTGGAACGATACAGGCGCTGATTTTCCGCGCGATGCGTGCATTCACCATTTGATCGAACGGCAGGCCGAGACATTCCCGGACAAGGTCGCGGTCGCTTTTCCGGGACAGGAACTGACCTACCTGGCCTTGAACCGGCGGGCAAATCAGCTCGCGAATCATCTGCAAGCGCTGGGCGTCGGACCAGAGACATGTGTCGCGGTATGCATGCAGCGATCTATCGAGATGATCGTCGCCATCCTGGGTATTCTAAAGTCCGGTGGCGCCTACGTGCCGATAGAACCGGACTACCCACCGGAACGCCAAGCACTCATTGTGGAAGACGCCGGTGCCCGCGTGCTGCTAACGGCACCGCAATCACCGGCGATTCCATGTGACTGCCCCACGCTGCGTCTCGATGCGGACTTCGATGAGATCGCACGGTCTCCGGAACATCCCCCGGCGAGTGTGGGGCTGCCCGAGAATCTCGCCTATGTGATCTATACCTCCGGCTCGACCGGTGCACCCAAAGGCGTGCAAGTCACGCACCGCAACCTGGTTCATTCCACCTGTGCGCGAACGCGTTACTACGCCGATCCCGTCGAACGATTTCTATTGCTCTCGTCCATTGCGTTCGACAGCTCGGTGGCCGGTATCTTCTGGACTTTGTCACTGGGCGGAACCTTGGTTTTGCCGCCGCACCGGATCGAGCAGGATATGGGTCGGCTGGCGGCTTTGATCGCCGAGCACGCGGTGTCACACACACTGTTGCTTCCGTCGCTCTACCATCTGCTGCTCGATCACGCTGAAGCCGCGGATTTGCAATCGATGCGAACCGTCATCGTCGCGGGCGAGGCGTGTGCGCCGGACGTGCTTGCCCGTCACCACGCGAAGATGACACACGCTACGCTATTCAACGAATATGGTCCGACCGAGGGCACGGTGTGGTGTACGGTGTTTCGCGTGCCCCCGGAGAGCGTAGCCACACCCGTCCCGATCGGGCGTCCGCCCGCCAATACGCGGATCTATCTACTGGATGCTACCCGTCAATTGGTACCGGTGGGGGTGCCCGGCGAGCTGCACATTGGCGGTGAAGGTGTTGCCCGCGGTTATCTCAATCGAGCCGAGCTGACCGACGATCGATTTCTGGCATTGCGAATCGGCGATGGTCCCGAGGAACGGGTGTACAGGACCGGCGATCTCGCCCGCTATCGCGCGGATGGCAACATCGAGTTCCTCGGGCGAATCGATGATCAGATCAAGATTCGAGGGTATCGGGTCGAGCTCGAAGAAATCAGAACCGCGTTGACGAGCCACGATGCGGTCGAGGAGGCGGTGGTGCTCGCCCGCGAGGACGGTGGGGCCAACATGCGTGCCGATACCGAGCGTGTTGCCAAACTACTGGCTGATGTCGCCGAGCAGGTGGCCGATGAAATTCTCGCTGAAACTGAGTCACTCTCCGACGAAGCGGTGAAGGTTCTATTGGCCCACAGCGGCTAGATCGGATTCGGCGCGATGGCACGAGACCAGCGCATCTGTTTAGGCGGTTTTCTGAGGACGCAGCAATGACGAAGAGATTCAAGCGACTGCGAGACTTTGACGTCTCACTCCAGATCAAGAATGCAGCGTTCATTCACCCGCCACGCGATGCACAAAAGAATTGGCTGCTCAATCGCGCGCTCAACGAGTTCGTCGACGATCTTGCACAACTCGACGAGATCTCGCGTGACTTGGTACCGGGGGCCGACGCACAGCCGCTCGAAGATCGTACCCAAGCGAAGCTCGCGGACGAGGAGATCATGGAGAGCTGGCAGCGACCGTTGATGAATGCCATGGCTGAGGCCGTTACGGCGTCCCACGGAGACGTCCTGGAAGTCGGGTTCGGGCTCGGCGTCTCGTCTGCATATATCCAGGCGCAGGGGGTCAATTCGCACACCATCATCGAATGCAACGATTCGATCGTGGAGCGCTTTCACGCATGGCGGAACGGCTATCCCGACGCGGACATCCGCTTGATCCACGGTCGCTGGCAGGATGTTATCGGGCAACTCGACGTCTACGATGGCGTGTTCTTCCACACTTATCCGCTCAACGAGTCCGAACGTTTGGAACACGTTGCAGACAGCACGACGTTCGCCGAGCATTTCATGCCGACGGCGGCGGCACACACACGTGTAGGCGGTGCATTCACCTACCTGACGAATGAGATCGATTCCTTGAGCCGAGGCCATCAGCGCTTGTTGTTCAAGTATTTCGACTCGATCGAACTGCGAGTAATCGATTCTCTGAACCTCCCGCATGACGTAAAGGACGCGTGGTGGGCGAACTCGATGGTCGTGGTCCGCGCGGTAAAGTAGGAAGCCGCCGCATGAGAACACAGTCGGGCACGGAATCGAGTACAAGGAGGTCCTCGCAATGGCAATGAGTGATCTTTATACCCGGGTGCGAAACCTCTCTCCCGACAAGCTCGAGTTCCTCTCGCGTCGGCTCCAGCAGCGCTTGGATGACGAAGCAAGCGGGGCATCCGCCGACGGGCCGGCGACGCCGGTCGGGGGTCATAGCCGGCTGGTGGCTTATGCGGTGATCGACGGGAACCGGCCGACTGACGCTTCGGAATTACGCGGCTTCCTGGAAGCACGCCTGCCGGATTACATGGTGCCGTCGGCATTCGTGTTCCTGGACGCATTGCCGTTGATGCCGAACGGAAAAATCGACCGCAATGCCCTCCCCGACCCCGGCGAGCAGACCCAGGCGCCGGAAGATGCATTCGTCGCCCCGCGCACGCCGGTCGAGCAGACCCTGGCCGACATCTGGGCCGAGGTTCTCGGATTCGATGCGGTCGGTATCCGCGACGATTTCTTTGAAATGGGTGGTGATTCGCTCTTGAGCATCAGGATCATCTCCAAGGCGATCCAAGCGGGGATCCGAATCACGCCGGAGCAGTTCTTCGACAATCCCACCATCGCCCAGCTGGCGGCGTTGTTGGACGAGGATCGCGAACCGCAATCGGAGCAAGGGGGGGTGACGGGGGCGGTCCCGCTCACACCGATCCAAAATCGCTTCTTCGAGCTCGGTGCCGAGAACCCGGCAGACTGGGGCCAGTCCGTTCTGCTGGAAGCGCCAATCGATCTGCGCACGGCGACCTTGGAAAAGGCGGTGCGCTATCTGGTGGCACATCACGACGCCCTGCGTCTTTGTTTCGAGCGCGAAGACGCCCAATGGCGCCAACACGTCGCCACATCGGAATTGGAGGTCTCCGTCGCAGAAGTCGATCTCTCTGCGATCTCCCAGGCAGCGCTGGCACAAGAACAAGAATCGATCGCGACACGGATGCGGCAGCGTTTCGATTACGGCCGGGGGGCGATCGTGGCGGGGGCCATCATACGGTTCGGCGCCTCGCGCCCGCCCCGGATTCTGCTGATGGTGCACGAACTGGCCGTGGACCGCGTGTCGTGGCGGATCCTGCTCGAAGACCTCGAGATCGCCTATCGGCAACTGCGCCGCGGGGAGACGGTCGAGCTGCCGGCGAAAACGACCTCGTTCAAGGTGTTCTCGGAGCGTGTTTACGAATACGCTCATGCCGATCGCGCCTATCCGGAACTCGCTTACTGGCGTCGGCCGGGTTCACGCGCCCGCGTGCCGGTGGAGCTCGAGGGGGGCGCGGCAGCACATACCGTGGGTTCAGCGCGCACCTTAACGGTCGAACTCAGTGCCGAGGACACGCGGCAGTTGCTTCATGACGTGCCGGCGGTGTATCAGACGGTTATCGACGACGTCGTGCTGACAGCGCTCGTACAGGCCTTGGGCGGCTGGATGGGGACCCGCGCTGTGTCGCTCGGGATCGAGCGCCACGGTCGTGAGGGGATGTTCGACAATGTCGACCTGTCTCGCACCGTCGGGTGTTTTACCGCGTTCTTTCCAGTGACGCTGGATCCCGGAGGATCTCCGGAACCGGGGGCATGTCTGAAGGCCGTTAAGGAACAGCTTCGCCAGGTTCCCGGGGCCGGAATGGGCTATGGGATGCTTCGCTACTTGAACGCCGATGAAACTGTAGTCGAAGAACTCCAGGCCGCACACCTCGTGGAGATTAATTTCGAGTGCCTTGGGGAAGGACCAGTCCGTTACCGATTCTTCGATCTTCAGACCGCTCTATGAGCCGGGCAACTTCACGTCCGACCCCGGAGCGCTGCGCGGATGCGCACTGAAGGTAACCGCACTGATCGCCGAAGGGACCCTTCGGGTAGGTTGGACTTATGGGTCGCGGCTTCACACCGAGGCCACGATCGCGCGCGTTGCTGGTGAATTTATGCAGGCGCTTAAGGTTCTAATCGATCATTGTCAGTCTCCGGATGCGGGCGGGTTCACGCCATCGGACTTTCCGCTCGCGGGGCTCGACGACGAGGAGTTGGACCGTCTCAGTCGCGTAATCGGCGACCTCGACGATGGTTAGTCCCGGCGCAGGTTGACGTCCAGGTAACCGTTGTTCCTCTGAGCTTGATGCCAAGCGCGCGCAAATGAAAAACGTCGAAGACGTGTACCCACTCTCTCCGATGCAGGAGGTCATGCTGTTGCACGCCGTTTCGGCGCCGCGCGATGACGTGCTGTTCAACCAGTTCTGCTATGAAATACACGGGCAGCTCGACCCTTCGAGGCTGCGCTCAGCCATACAACAGGTGATCGCCCGGCATCCGATTGCCAGGACCGCATTCGTTTGGGAAAACCTCAAACAGCCGCTGCAGGTCGTGCGCCGTGTAGTAGACGTGCCGTTCGAATTCTTGGATTGGAGCGACCGGTCGCCGGCGGAGCAACTCGCCGGTGTGGAGGCGTTTCGGCGTGCTGATCGGCATCTCGGATTTACGCTGACGAAGGTGCCGCTGTTGCGGTTCACCCTGATGCGGCTCGCGCCCGATAGCCACTATCTCGTCTGCAGTTGCCACCATTTGTTAATGGACCGCTGGTGCCTCGGGATATTCTGGCAGGAAGCATTCACCTTCTATACCTCTGCCACGGAACCGGATCCCGTAAGTATGGAGCAGGTGCGAGGATTTCGAGACTATATCAATTGGATTCAAGGCCAGGACCGATCGAAGGCCGAACGCTATTGGTGCGCGGCATTGAAGGGGTTCACGATCCCGACTCCGGTTACCGCTGCGGCGGAATCCCCCAATGGTGGGCAAACACATACGGAACCTTCTGGCTGCCCGATCGAATTGTCGGTCGACGAGACGCGGGCATTGCGCACGTTCGCGCGACAGCATGGATTGACCGTGAGCACCGTCATCCAGGGCGCCTGGGCCCTGCTCCTCAACCACTTTTCGGGTCGCGCAGATGTAGTATTCGGCGCCACGGTGTCGGGGCGGCCCGTCGATCTGGCGGGCGTCGACGCCATCATCGGCACCTTCATCAACAATCTGCCCGTCAGGGTGCGACTCGAAGGCGACAGTGAACTCGTTCGGTGGCTGCGCGACATTCAAGCCGCGCATCAAGAACGGACCCCATACAATTACGTCTCAATCGCCGCGATTCATGCATGGAGCGAGCTCGGTCCGACCGAGCAATTATTCGATACTCTGTTGGTGTCCATTACGGCGGACGAACCGCGCGAACCGCACGGTTTGAAGCTTCGGGGGCCGACAGGCTGGGTGTCTACCACCTATCCCCTGACCTTGACGATCTCCAATTCCGATCCTCAGCTAACATTGCACGCTTACCCCGGGCCCCGCTCGCGCATCCTCACCGACACCGAGCGAATGCTCGAACGCTTCGTTGGCATTGTGACGAGCATCGTCGGCGCCGATCCGCACTGTCGCTTAGGCACCTTAGCCGACCTGCGCTCGAAAACCGGCGTTCACACGGCATCGAGACCTGCCGACTCCAAGAACGCTACAGTCGACGACCGATCCAGCGCGAGCTGGGATCGGAGACACGAACAGGGAATCGAAATCGCGGAATTGGAAGATCTGCTGATTGCCGAGTGGCGGCGGGTGTTGGATATCGATCGCTTCGCCACCGATGACGACTTCTTCCGTATCGGTGGAAACTCGATCCACGCTGCCGGACTCCACACACGGCTAGAATCGATCACCGGTGCGACAATCCCGTTGCTCGGTCTGTTCCGAATACCGACCGTCGAGCAGATGGCGCGCGCGCTTTGGGAACAAAGCTGGCCGGTTGATCAGGATATCGTCAATGCCATTCAGCCAGACGGTGCAAAGCCCCCGTTATTCTGCGTCGCAGCGCCGGAGGTTAACGCAGTCGGGTACGCTGTGCTGTCGCGCCACCTCGATCCCGAGCAACCGGTTTACCTATTGCAACCACCGGTAGCCGAGCAGGATCTCAATAGATTGGACGCGTCCATGTTCCCGAGCCTTGCGAGCAAGTGCATCGCAGCGATCAAAACCGTACAAACCGGCGGGCCCTTGAATTTGGTTGGCATGTGCTCCGGCGCGCACTTGGCGTTCGAAATGGCCAAGCAACTTTATGAGCAGGATCGAACAGTGGGGTTGGTCGGCATCGTCGACACATCGGCGCAATATACCGTCTCACGGCTGTTTTACATTCGCATAGTAAGGAACATGTTGCTGTATTACGGCCGTCGTACCGCATCGCTCGCACGCCTTCCCGCGCGCAAGCTGCTCTCGAACTTGCATCGAATAGGATCACGCCGATTGGCGACGGCGCGACATTGGATTGCGGATGTGATTTCCGGACGACCGGCTGACGGGGTGATGACTCATTGGGAGCAAGACGTGCAATACGCCAGCGCAAAGCGGGAAATCGCGAAGTTCAACGGCGAGCTGACCGTGTTTCGTTTGCGCAAGCAACCGTACTGGCAGGTGCGCGACCGGGCTCTCGGATGGGGAACATACGCGCACGATGTCCGCGTGGAGGTGCTCAGCGGAACGGATCATCGCGAGCTGTTTCGAGAGCCGCACGTCGGCGAGCTGGCCGAACGCATTCAGGCGTGTTTGTCTTCACCGCCCGGCGAATAGTAGACAGCGGGGAGAGGTTTTCGCGCAGATTAAGGCGCGAGGCGTACGTTAAATGTTGCCCTCGGATTCCGCTGCGCTTCATCCAGGCTACTCGCTGATGTCACGCGACCGCCTGCATTGCGTTCAGCGGACTTGACCTCGAGCGTTCGCTGCCGCGGCGTTTCCCGTTTTTTAAGCGCGATTTCGGCTCCGCGTGTCGCCTCGTACAAATCAACTCTCGGTGCCCGTACGAATTCGGAATTGCGGACGAATACATCGTCTAATTTCGTGCTCGCCGAGTCTGATATTGGTACATCATCGTCGACCGCGTGCGCTTGCGGCCAAACCAGTGCCATGGTGGCGATGATGAAGAACGCGTTTATCAGGCTTGATAATGGCATCGGTTCAGCTTTAGCGGCAACCGATGGCGTTTCTTTATGGCATGGTTCGCCTGCGGGCGGGTGCCTACAATTCGAGGTTCAAGTGCGTGCCATCGCAATACGGGGGGGTATTGGTGCGCTTGCATCCGCACAGCGCCAGGAGCGTGTCTGAATCAACCGTGAATCTCAGCGGTTTAATGGCCGGGCCTTTGTGCGAATTGTCGCAATAGGGTTGATTTTTTGAACGGCCGCACGCGCACCATAAATAGGCGCCCGGTTCCGGTCTCGAAAAATAGGGCGCCTTCGCGCTACCCGCTGGAAAGGGGCGCTCGACCCAACCCTCCGCACAGGGACTGACCATATTGGGTTTTAGCTGCATCGACTGAAAGTGCCACCGCCCGGCCTCCTTGACGGCGATCGCATCGTAGGTGGCGCCGACCCAGTGGGGTTCGGGTTGGTCGGTGACGCCGTCCGGTATCGTCGCGGATTCCCACAGATACCAGAAAACCGTCGCGCTGGCGTTTCCAACGTCGATTTCGATCTTCGGCGAGATCATGTAATGCAGCGACCACCAGATCTTCTCACCGGCGATCCCTTTCAACGCGGCACACAGTCGCGCCCTACCCTTGTAGCTACCGAATCCCTCGCATTCCCACACTGCATCCTCGGTAAACAGTGGGGCTAGGAGCGTCGGGTCGTTGCCCTGATCACAGGCACGCGCGTAATCGACGATCAACGTTTTGATCGCCTCGCGGTCTTCCGCGTCCAGCACCCGTGCTTCGAGATGCTCGATACGATCCCTGAGTTCTTCGAGTTCGCCGCGGTTCATCGCGCATCCGCGCCTGCGCTCACCGTGAGATCCCCCGCATAGGCCTTGTAGCGCTTCACCAACCAACGGTTCATCTGCGGTAGGGTCGCTTCCTTCGGCGCGTAGCGTCCGCGATTGGCGAAACGTGATTTGAGACCTTTGTGGACCGCAGTGTTGGCGACCGTATCCTGATCGTTGTAGATGGATATGCCGTCGATCACGGATTTGAGCGTGGCTTCGAAATCATCCATGCCGAGCGTCGCATGCGGGTACAGGAGTCCGACGCGAATGGTGATCGCGTTCGCACCTTCCGGCAGGATCAAGTAATAAAAGCAGCCGTCCGGAACGCAGCCGAAGAACAGGTTCGGCAGCACGCAGGCGAACATGACCCGCTGCCGCTCCGCATCGGTCAGGGTCTCAATGATCGGGAACAGACAGCGAAACTCGGCGGTAAAGTTGGCGTCCCGCGTCAAGAACCCGGTCGGATGAAACACGGCGCCGTCGTCGTTCCCATCCCATTCGACGAAGCTTGCCAAGTGCGGCGGGGCGAAATCGTGCGGCCCCTTATGCAGGTATCCGGTGTGGTGGGGCTCGATCGCGTTTTCGTGCATGAATTTCCAATTCCACGGATTGCCGGTCCAGTCCATCGTGGGTGTCGCGCCCATCTCCCCCAGATGATGATTTTCAATTTCCTCCGACAGCCGCTTCAGTCTGGGGCCGAGCGGCGTCGCATCGCCGCCCATGTTGACGAAGATGAATCCGTTCCAGATCTCGACGCGCAGGTTTGGCAGACAGTACGTTTTCCGCAGTTCATCCATCGATGCATGGGCCTTCATCTCGGGCGCGCTCACGAGTCTACCGGTAAGGTCGTAAGACCAGCCGTGAAAGGGGCAGGTAAAGCCCCGTGCATTGCCGCTGACCTCGCCGAGGACGTGGCCGCGATGTTGGCAGACCGCGGACATCACCCGTACCTCGCCATCGGAATCGCGTAATACCAGCAGTGGATCGTCATTGACGGTGATCGAGGTGTAGTCGCCGGCCTCGGGAATATGTCCGACATGTGCGACGCAGATCCATTCTCGATCCCACACCGCCCGCTTTTCGAACTCGAACCACGCTTCGGAGGTATACACCTCGGGCGGGAGGGAGAGGCAGGATTCGAGATCGGCAGCGGATTCCTCGAGTTGATCGAGAATTCCGCGAAGGTGACCGGTCAACTCGATGTCAGGTAATGCGCGGGTCGTGTAGTTGGAACCTATCTCGGAATTATCCATGTGCGCGTTGCCGGACGACCGACTGTTACGCCGCCGGCTCCAGCGCCACGTCAAACGCCAAGCTGTAGCCGTCTTCGGCCGATGTCAGCGGACGCACCAGATCGTCACGAACCGCGTTCGCCACGTCCGAATCGAGATACTTGCTGTCGGAAAAATAAACTTGCGTGGTCAACGACTGGTAGCCTTCGTGGCTGGCCTTCAAGTGGATGTGCGCCGGCCGCCACGGATGGCGTCCGAGCGACGTCAGGAGCCGGCCGGTCGGTCCGTCGTGTGGGATCGTGTAGCCTTCGGGACGCACGGTGTGTAACTCGTAGCCACCGTCGCTACCGCTCAACAGCCGGCCACGCAGATTCATCTCGGCCGGACCGGGGTTGAAACCGGAATAGCGGCCCTGGGCGTCCGCCTGCCAAACGTCGAGCTCGGCGCCGGCAAGCGGTTCGCCGTCGAGATTGCGGACGGTTCCCGACATCACCAGCCGGTCCCCAGCCTCGTCTTCGGACATGAGCCGCCCGTCCTCGATGAGCGGCGCGCCTTCCAGGTAGAAGGGGCCGAGCACATTGCGCGAGGTGCCGCGGCGACCCCGGTTGTTGGCGTCGACGACGAGCGCTTCGAAGAAAACGTCCATGATCAGAGGCACTTCGCCTGCTTCGCCTACTTCGTGCAGGAATCCGACCGCGGCGCGGTAGTCCTCGGGCGTGATCGGGTGGGTTTCGAAGATGCGTTGAACGGCCTCGACGAGGTCCGTGACGATGGGTTCGATGGGCGGATTGGACATCGCGTTAGCCTCGTGGATGGTATCAATTACACATAGAGCGGACGTAACTCGTCTAACAAGCTCACGATCGCTTCGGGTCGGACCAGCGTGCCTTCGTCCACGATCTGTTCGTCACCGATCCAGATCGATTGCGAACCCATGACACAGTCCGGATGATTCTCGCCGCCGCCGGGGAGCCAGTGCGGAATCCCGAAACCAACGGCGTTGCAGCCGACGACGCGTTGGTCTTCGACGAAGGACTTACCCGTGAATCGCGCGGTCGGATGGTAGCCGTAGGTAAAGTGCACGATACCGCCGTATTCACCATTGTCCGCACGGCGCAATGCGCGATCCATGATGCGTGCTTCCGGTCCGCCACCCGAGACCTCGGTGATATTGCCGTCGACTTCGAACTTCAGGGGCTCGTTCAACGCCGTGTAGTACTCGTGGAACACCGTATCGACGACGATCGTCCCTTTCACGGTTTCGAGTTCGGGGATCAAGACCGCGGTACCGGGCACGAAATAGCCGCCCGGCCCTGCCGCCTTACTCATGGCGAACCCTTCGGGGTCGGCGATTTGAAAGCGCACGTCGGTTCCGGCCGGAGTTGTGATCCGGCACCATTCGCCCTTGGCCGCCGAGAACAGCTCGGTCAATGCGTCTGAAACCGCGAAAGTTTTGTCCAGATCAGCTTTGCCGAAGATGCGCTCGATCCCCTCGGCGCCGATATCCGCGCCGAGAAAATAGCGCGTACGCCCCGCCTTGAGTGCCTTGTCGAAGGGCCCGGAACCCGCCAGATATGGCATGCAGAGGTCGATCCAGATATCGCAATGCGGCACCGCGGCCGCCACGTGGTCGGGAATGTAGGGATCCGCAAGCCCGCCTTGAAAGGGTAATGCAGGCGATAATACGATCGTCGCCGTTTTCGTGCCCGCGATATGGCATGCGTTTTGGATCGCGCGGACCGCGGCTTCGTCGGAATCGACGTCCGCCGTGATCAAGGCACTTTCCCCTTCGCTCGCACACATCATGTCACGCACGAGTACGAGCGCGGCCTTGGCCAGATCCGGGCTCGGGTTACTGTGATATTCGTTCGTCATGGTCGTTTCTCCTCGCGCCTATGCCGCAATACCCAGCAAGGACTTATAGTAATCCCAAAATCCGATGATCGCCGATTCCGTCACCAGGTGCTCGGAATCCTCGGCACGTCCACCGCCCATCGCGATATAAGAGACTTTGTCGTGGTCCCGTGCGATGGCTTTTTGCACGATCTCGACCGCCTCGCCGTCTTCCATCGATATCAATCCGGCGGGGCCGATCAGGTTCGATTGCTTGATGCGGATGCGGTGCATCTCCTCGTCGTCGTCCTCGTATCCGAAGTGGGTCCACACCAACTCGAAGCCGCTTACGCTGTCGGTGACGGTTTGTCGGACGGCCAGGGTGTTTGCGATCTGCTGTACGACGAGATTGGGAAAGATCGCGAGGATGACCAAAGTGATGCCGTCATCGAACTCCGGCCGGCCTGCGAGCAAGGACGGATCGGCGAGGCTGAAGTTCGAATCGTAGCTGCGAATATCTTTGTAGAGATCGTCATCCAATTCCTTATCCGCCGTCGACGCACCTTTCGTATAGAGCATGCTGTGCCGGTGTTTTTCGTCCATGAGCGTAGCGCCGGTCTGCGAAGACCGGTACAGCCCGAAGGTATTGTGGAACAGGTGCAGCAGACTCGCGTGGTAGGGGTCGCGCGTATTCTCGGCGTACAACTTCCAATTTCCATGCATGTATTGACGTTGATCGCCGAGCAGCTGGATGGGTCGATTGAAGATTCGCTCGATGCTCGCCACAACCATCGGACCGAGATAATCGCGAAGCGGCTCGGCGTCTCGGGAGAAGGTCGCGAAGATCAGTCCGCCGATCGTCTCAACACGCAGGGTCGTCAGGCCGTGCTCGGCCATGTCGAAATCCGCCGGCATACCGCCCTTTCCGCGGATGCCATCCCGGAACGGCACGCCCAAGAGACGACCTTGCAGATCGTAATTCCATTGGTGATAGACGCATTGCAGGCGCGACACATTGCCGCGCGGCTCGCGGCAAACGAGCGCACCGCGATGCGCACACCGGTTTTGCATGACGTTGACGGCGCCGGATTTGTCCCGGGTTACGATGACCGGCGTCTCACCGATAAAGGTCGCTTTGAAATCGCCGATGTTGGGCAACTCGGCGTCGAGTCCGACGAAACTCCATGTCGCGCCGCGAAAAATATGCTCCTGTTCGCGATCGTAGTACACCGCATCAGTAAACGCCTCATAGGGAACGACACAGCCGGCGTCGACGCGCGGCCAGCGCGTTGTGATTCCCGGAGCCGTTTGCGTGCTACTCATGTCATTCGCCTCCTCACAAGGGCGTGACCAGCAGGCTGTCGATGCGGTTCGTATCGAAGGTCACGATTTTCTCTTTGAACAGCAGCTGACCGTCGACGCCTACGACCCTGTCATTGTACATCCCCGTATTGAAGACCGCGGTCACGCCGTTGGTGCGGGTACGATAGACCACGTAATTGCTTTGAATGGCCAGTGATTCATCAGATACCTCAGTGATGACAACGCTGCTGACGATATGCCGGTATTGATGCCGCTCGTAAACATTCGCGTGACGGAGCGAGACGACGCGATCAGCGAGCATGCCTTTCGAATCACAGAAAATCGCTGACACCGGCAACCCGCGTTCGGCGTTTTCCTTGGCGATGACCTGGTAGAGGCAGTCATCGACAAAAAAGTCCGGCCACGCTTCGAGCCGGTCCTCATCTATGCATTGAACGTAGTTCGCGAGCAAACGCTCGACCTGAAACTGAACTTCGACGTCGGTAAGCGATTTCAGATTCACGAGTCAGCTCCGAATCAAGCGGCGCCTATTACGGCGATGGCTTCGATCTCAACTAAAAGATCTCTCAACACCAGGCTCTTGACTTCGACGAGCGTGCTCGCGGGGCAATCACGTGGAAAGAACTCGCCGAAAACTTCGTCGTAAGAGGAAACCATTCCCGACGTTCGTTGCGTAATAAAGGTCGTGACCTTGACCACATCTCCCATCGTCGTCGAGCGCAACCTGCCCGGAAACGTAGATCGTAGGTCCGATCTTGACGCCCTGGGAATAATGCATCTTCTGATCGTAGGCCGTATCGCGGTGGATCATTTCTTTGTTCATATAACGTCTCTCCAGCTGCTGGTTCGCCCTACGGAGGCGATGTATCGTAGGAGCCCGCTTGCGGGCGAATCCTCAACGTTCGGTTAACCGGTACGCGTCGGGCGTAAGCTCTAACATCGCGTCATCAAATACCAAGACCGTCGTGCCGACCTCTTCGACGATAGCAGGGCCCGGTATGCGGTAACCAACGGGTAATGTAACGCCCTGGTACACGGGCGTTTCGACGAAATCACCGGTTGATTCGAAATACACCGGCCGCAGCGGCGGCGCTTCCGGTTCGGCTAAGGATTTCGCCTCGCTGGCCGAAAGCGCGGGTTGCGGCAGGCGCCCGGACACGACGCTGCCCACGGTGATCAATTCGCACAACGGATTATCGCGCTCGGCATAGGCGTACAGCGCTTCGTGCGCATCGTGGAATCGCTCGACGATATCATTCAAGAGTTCGGACGTTATGGCCGTCATTGGAACGCTGACGCTACATTCGTACATCTGGCCGGCATAACGTAGATCGAATCGCCGTGCGATCTCGATCTGCTGACTAGCAACCCCCTCCCGTGTAAGCACCTCGCGCCCTTGCGCTTCCATGTCTGCGAAAAGCCCTTCCAGCTCCGACGGATCGGCGTCACCGATCCGGCATGGCACCGAGCGTGTGTAGCTATGCCGGAGATCCGCCACGATCTCACCGAAGGCGCAGAAGTTCGATGCCACCCGCGGTATGGGCACCTCGGCGAGTCCGAGCTCGCGTGCGAGCATCCATGCATGCATCGGGCCGCAGCCGCCGCCAACGACCAGGAGGAAATCGCGCGGGTCGTAGCCACGTTCGATCGAGACTTCGCGAATCGCGCGTGACATGGTGTTGTTCACGACGGCGTATACGGCAAGCGCGGCTCGCTCGAGGGACAAGCCGAGTGGCGAAGCGACCTGTGAATCGAGCGCCCGCTCCGCGGGCTCGCGTTCGAGGACGATGTTACCGCTCAACGGCCGATCGGCTTCGAGATAGCCGAGGATCAAATCGGCGTCCGTTACGGTCGCCCGCGTTCCCCCCTTCCCGTAACACGCCGGGCCGGGATCGGCGCCCGCGCTGACCGGACCGACCTGCAACAAACCGCCGGCGTCGACGCGCGCGATACTGCCCCCGCCCGCGCCGACCGCATGGATGTCAATCATCGGGATCCCGAGCCGGTAGCGGTGAAAATCGATGCCCTTGACCATGTCGGGCTCGGCGTTTTGGATCAGACATACGTCGAAGCTCGTACCGCCCATGTCCACGGTGAGGAGATCCGTACGGTCGTGTCGCCGTGCGTGAAACAAGCCCGCGGCCGGGCCGGCCGCAGGGCCGGAACCGAGTGCGTAGACCGGCCGGCGCATGATCTCATCGGCCGACGCGAGGCCTGCATTCGATTGCATGAAGCGCACTGCGCCGCTATAGCCCAGCGACTGCAGGAATGACTCGACGCCGCGCGCATAGCGCTTCACGACAGGTCCGATATAGGCGTTGATGACCGTCGTGCTGGTACGGTCGTATTCGCGGATCTCCGGCAATACATCGACGGACAGCGAAACGTAGGTTTCACGCAATGCTTCACGGAGGATCTCGCCCACACGTCGCTCGTGGGCCTCGTTGCGAAACGACCAGAGAAAACACACGGCGATCGCTTCGACGCCATGCTGCCGGAACAACTCGATGGCGGTATGTACGTCGTCCTCGATCAGCGCTTCGTAAATACGCCCCTCTTTGGTAACCCGTTCCCGAACCGGCCGCCGCAGCGTACGCGGCACCAAAGGCGCGGGCGGCGCGTATTGCCAATCGTAGCGGCGTTCCTTGGCACCGAGTCTGATCTCGAGCGAATCGCGAAACCCTGCCGTGCACAGCAGTCCGGTACGGGCGCCCTTGTGTTCGAGCAGGGCATTGAGTGCGGCGGTCGAACCGTGGACGATGAGATCCGTTTGCTCGAGCAAGCTCGGTACCGCGCAACCGATCTTAGCCGCCAGGTCGTCCAGTCCTTCCGCGATGGATGTCGACGGATCGGCAGGCGTGGATAACGTCTTGGCGATATTGACGCGGCCGTCAGCGTCGATCGCGATGAGATCGGTGAACGTGCCGCCGACATCGATGCCGAGCCGTAAGCTCACGCACTAGTCCGAGCGGCCGCCCCGCGACGGGCCGCCGTCGCGGCCGCGTTGATTTCGAAGGTGTCGGGCTCGATGACGACGCCGTATTCCTCCGCCGCGCGCTCCACGGTGACGAGACCGGTCTGGACGTCGTCGCGCACCGCTTGAACGTCGCGCTCGAACGGATCGCCGACGCCGCCACCGCCCGGCGGATACGAGTGATAGATGTCACCGGGGGATAGCTCGACCAGCGCGTGATGTTTGAGCTCTTCACGCCGCCCGTCGGCACGCACGACCCAGCGCCGGTAGATGCGTTCGACATTGAGCTCGGACTCGGCGCCGGCCAGACTCGGGGGCGGAATCGCCACGCCTTCACCAATGCTGGAGAGCTGCGTCGTGTGGCCCACCGGCTCGATCGCATAGCGGCCGCCGAACCCGCCGCGCCAGCGGCCGGGGCAGGCCGAATCGGCTTCGAGTTCGTAGAAATGGGTGTGGATCGGATATTCGTGTTCGGTCAGTTCGATGTCACCGGTGAGCATCGCTCCACCGGTGGCGACGGTGCCGATGCAGTTCCATCCATCGAGGCCGTACGAGGCGCCGCCCCCGCCCATGAGACCGGGAACCGCAGACATGACGTAGATTTCATCGTTACGTGGATCGGACGCCGCCCAGATCGAAAAACACATGTGGCTGGAACCCGCGACACTGCGCTCGGGTAAGGCCTTGCTCAACGCATCGCGCACCGATTCGACGATGCTGTCGAAGGGTGTGGTCGTCGACATCGAGCAAGCCGCCGGTTCGACGGCATTCAACATCGTACCCGACGGGCCGAAATCCATGTCGATGGCGCGATAGGCACCAGCGTTGTGCGGGATCTCGGGATCGATGTACGTCACGACGCCGAGCAGGATCGCGCTCGCCGTCACCGAGTAGTAACAGTTGAAATAACTCGGTAACTGCTGACGGCTGTGCATGGCAACCTGCATGTCGCTGCCGTCGATTCGAATTTCACAGTCCAGCCGGCTTTCGCCGGATCCGTGCCCGTCGTCCTCGACCCATGAGGTGCCCACGTAGGTGCCATCCGGTATGCGCTCGATTTCCTCGCGCATGCGTACCTCGGCCGCGTCGAGCAGCGCCGTCACGGAGGCCCGGATCGTGTCGATACCGTAACGATCGACCAACGCCACGAGCCTGCGCTCGGCGAGGTCGACGGCGCCGATCTGCGCGCGGATATCGCCGCGGGTGTCGCGCGAAGTACGCACCGAGCCCACGATGAGGTCGAAGATATCGCGGCGCAGCTTGCCGCGTTCAACGAGTTTGATCGGTGAGATGCGCAGGCCCTCGGCATACATGTCCTCGGCGAGCGGGTTGTAGCCACCCGCAACCCCGCCGCCCGTGTCCGACAGGTGTGCGTTGCAGGCCACCCAGAACAATAATTCACCGTCACAGAAGATGGGCTTCAGCGCGCAGCAATCCGGCTTGTGCGAACCCCCGGTAGCCGGACTGTTGTGGTACATCACGTCGCCGGGTTCGATCTCGCCCGCGAAATATTGCGAAACCGATTCCGCACTACCCTGCAGCGCGCCCAGGTGGACCGGGATGTCCTCACCCTGCATCAATTGCTGGGGCGTCGCGTCGAACACCGCGTTCGAATAGTCGCGCGCGAGCTTGAGCACGGGCGAGCGGCTGGTGCGATCGATCGTGATCCCCATCTCGCGGGTCAGAGACTTGAGCGTCCCGTTGACAACGGCGAGGGTCACGGGGTCGACCGCCGACGCCATTACGGTTTCACCTGTACGGTCATCTCGGTCTCGATCGGCGCATCGTAGGTCAGCTCGTTTTGATACAAGGCGGCCCGTGCGTGGCGGCCTTTTTCCTCACCGAAGACTTCGACAAGCAGATCGGACGCGCCGTTCAACACCCACGGCGCTTCCTTGAAGCCGGGCGCCGCATTGACATAGCCGATCATCTTGACGATCCGAACGACGTCATCGAGGTCGCCGATCACGGCCTTGATCATCGCCAGGTGGTTGATCGCCGCGTAGCGCGCCGATTCATACCCCTGCTCGATGGAAATGTCCCCGAGTTTGCCCACGATCGGCAAGACGTCTTCGTCGTTTTCGTCCGGCACCGTGCCGACGGTGCCCGCGACGTAGAGGATCTCGCCGACTTTGACGCCGGGGAGATAATTCGCGACCGCCTTGGGCGGTCGCGGTAGCGTGATACCCAATTCCTCGAGTCTGGCTTCAATTTTGCTCATTGACGTTGGCCCTCTTTACCTTACCCATAAGATTCGTACCAATGCGCCATCCGTAACCCGGCGACCGGCGATTTGAACGACGCGATCCGATCGCCGAACAAACTGCCGACGTAGACCGTTTTCAGATCATCGCCGGCGAAGGTGATGCTCGCCGTCCAACGCGCGATCGGACCGCCGCAGTCCATCAGGAGCTCGGTCGTGACCTCGCCGGCTTGAAACGCCCGATCGATGGTCTCGACGTCCCCGGGCCGGCCGTCGTCCAATAGGATCTTCAATTCACCTTCGGGGGTGATCGCGAAGATCCGATCCACCATCACATGGGTTCCCCACAGATTGCCGAAGCTGTCGAAGGTGATGCCATCGACGAAGGCGCCGGTGTCCGTGGGCCCGAAGATCTCCTTGTCCGAGAGGTCGCCGTTGGGCGCGATCTTGAACCGCGCGACGTTGCGGCCGCAGGTCTGTGCGACGTAGATATATTCTTCGTTGGCGTCCAGTCGGCATTCGTTCGCGAAATGAACGTGCTCGGCCACCACCTTGACGCCCTTACCCTCCTCATAGAGCAGGATGCGCCCGTCTTGCACGTCCTTGCTGATCGAAGCCGGCATGTAGTCGTCGATCATGGTCGAGATGGTGATCCACAGCCGGTTCTTGCTGTCCCGTACGACGAAGTTCAGCTTGCCGGGCCAGGCGCCGCCATCCAGCGTCTCGAACATGACGGTCGTCTCGCCGTTACGTTTCATGCGCTCCAGGCAGTTGGTGCCGAAGTTGGCGATCAAGATATCGCCGTTGTCCGCGATCGCCATGCCGTTCGGCACGGTACCTTCGATCGCGCCGCCGGACGCGAACCGTTGCGGAATGAATTCTTGCGTGCCGTCCGGCGCGATCTTGACCACGCCGCCCCGTTCATCGGCGGACCACACCGTGCCGTCTTTCTCCGCGAGGATACATTCGGGCCGTTTCAGGTCTTGGCCGAGGTAGGTGATGTCGTTCTTGTCGACGGTAAATCCATCGAGAGGATTCGCGGGCATCTGCTTGTACCGATTCTTGTTTGAGTGTCTGATTATATGGCGCGAATGCGAGCGATGTACGCGTCTTCACGGCCTGCTCGCTTGTCGGCGGGACGGCGGCTATCATCACGTCAGGGAGGGCGAACCACGTGGATAGCAAGGTAGAACGACGCTACCGCAACTGCCACATGTGCGAAGCGGTATGCGGGCTCGAATTCGAGGTGGCGAACGGCGAGCTGCTCGCGATTCACGGCGATCAGAACGATCCCCTGAGCCGGGGTTACATCTGCCCCAAAGGCGTCGCGATCAAAGACATGTACAACGATCCGGATCGCTTGCACCAACCGGTCAAGCGCGTCGGATCGGACTGGCAGCCGATCGGCTGGGACGAAGCCTTGGATTACGCTGCGGACGGCCTGGTCGACGTGCAGCGTCGATATGGCAACGACGCGGTTGCTGATTTCATCGGCAATGCCTACGGCTGCGTCTACGGTATTTTGACGCACATCGGCTACTTGCGTGCCGCGTTGGGGTCGCGCAACAGCGCGTCTCTCGCGTCGATCGATCACATCGCCCACTTGATGACCAGCGTCGGGATGTACGGCCATCAGTATTTGTTGCCCGTGCCCGATCTCGACCGTACCGAGTACCTCGTGATCGCGGGCGCCAATCCGCTCATGTCCAACGGCAGCCTCATGACCGCCCCGGGCGCGCGCGATCGCCTCAAGGCCATCCAGGCGCGCGGCGGAAAAATCGTCGTCATCGACCCGCGCCGCAGTGAAACCGCCCGGCTCGCGGACGCACATCATTTCATCAAACCGGGTACCGATGCGGCGTTCGCCGCCGCGGTCCTCAACACGCTGTTCGAGGAAGGACTGGCCAATCCACGCGCATTGACCGGCATGTTGAACGGGGTCGACGAAGCCGCGGCTCGGCTTGCATCATTCACGCCCGAACGCGCCGCCGCGGTTACGGGCATTGACGCGCAGATTATCCGTCGCATCGCACGCGATTTCGCCGCCGCCGATCGCGCCGTATGGTACGGCCGCGTCGGTACCTGCGCCCAGCAATTCGGCACGATCACTCAGTGGTTGTTCAGCCTGATCAACGTCGTCACCGGTAACCTGGACCGGCCCGGCGGCTTCATGTGGACGACGCCCGCGGTCGATCTAACCGCCGATCCGAACGCCGATCCGGGGCGCTACGCCGAGTGGCGTACGCGCTTGCGTGGATTGCCATCATTCGGCGGCGAAGTACCGGCCGCCACCTTCGCCGAAGAGATGCTCACCGAAGGCGAAGGTCAGATCCGCGCCTTCGTCAACATTGCCGGCAATCCGGTCTTGTCGTTCCCGAACGGACCGCGTGTGGACGAAGCGCTCGCATCGCTCGATTTCATGGTTGCCTTGGAACCGTATATCAACGCGACTTCGCGCCACGCCAACGTCATCCTGCCCGCGCCCCGCGCGCTGGAATGCGATAACTACGAATTGGTTTTCTACAGTTTCGCTGTACGCAATGTGACCAAATACACGCAACCCGTTTTCCCCGTGACGAACGGCGCGATGCTCGACTGGGAGATCATGGTTGCCCTCGCTCAACGCATTGCCGAGCGCAAGGGCGAGCCCGTAGCGCCGACCATGAGCCCGGTCGAGATGATGGACTTGGCGCTGCAAAACGGACATTACGGCAAGGCGGTGGGTCACCCGCTTGAACTGAGTATCGACAAGCTGAAGTTGCATCCCAACGGTATCGATCTCGGCCCGCTGGAATCCCGTTTACCCGATTGCCTTAAAACGCCCGATAAAAAGGTTCACTGCGCCCCGCCCGAGCAGATGGCGGATCTCGATCGTCTCGAATCGGAGCTCTTCAACCGACATAACGAAAATGATCTCGTACTCATCGGCCGCCGCCACGTGCGCAGCAAGAATACGCAAACCCAGAATTGCCAGCGCTTGATGCGCGGCCCCAATCTCTGCACCTTGTTCATGCATCCGGACGATCTGGCCGAGCGGCAATTGCAGGACGGTCAAATGGTGCGCGTGGCCTCGCCCGTGGGCGCTGTAAACCTGCCCGTAAAAGCGACCGATGAAATCATGCGCGGCGTTGTCAGCATTCCACACGGGTTTGACCACGGGCGCGCCGGTGCGCGCTTGCGCGTCGCGTCACAGCATGCGGCGGTCAGCGTCAACGATTTGACCGACGATCGGCACATCGACACCGTAACCGGCATGCCGGCATTCAACGGCGTATCCGTAAGCGTTGATCGCGCCCCTAATAAGACCACCTAAGAAAAGGAGAATCTCATGGGCCAAGTAAGAATGCCCGAAGGCAAAAAGATGGCCGCATGCTTTTGCTTCGATATCGACGCAATGGCGCTATGGCTCGGTTTCTTCCGTATACCGACTGCCAATCCCTTGTCGCGCGGCGAGTTCGGGCCACGGGTCGCCGTGCCCCGCATCCTCGACATACTCGATAAGTACAACATCAAAGCGACGTTCTTTACGCCCGCACACAGCGCACAACTCTTTGGGGAGGTCGTGCAGGAAGTGCACCGGCGCGGGCACGAGATTGCGGCGCACAGCATGTATCACATGCCTTCGGAAGTCGGTCTGGAAATGAGCGGCGTACCCCCGGCGCCGCCGGAAAAGCAGCGGGACTATCTAGTCCAACAGATCGAAGTCCTCGAGAAATGCGTCGGTGAACGCCCGATTGGATTTCGATCGCCCATCGGTGACTGGGCCGGCGAACATGTGCCGAAGTTCCTGATAGAAACCGGTTTCGTCTACGACAGCAGCATGCAAGGCGATGATTACACGCCCTACCGACTGCGGCTCGGCGGCTCGGTTCAAACTGAAGAGCCCTTTGAAGTGAAGTGGGGCGAGCCTTCGGACCTGCTTGAAATCCCCCTGCATTGGGATACGAACGACTTCGCGCAGTTCGAGTTCCTCGGTTACTACCTGAATCCGCAAAATCCCTGGTTCTCGCCTGCCCCGTTCCACACGCCTTCTCAGGCGCACGAGATCTTCACGGGGAGTTTTGATTACT
Organism: Gammaproteobacteria bacterium; assembly: GCA_965217605.1. Lineage (GTDB taxonomy): Bacteria > Pseudomonadota > Gammaproteobacteria > JAYYZW01. The sequence goes on along the minus strand of CBDCJB010000017.1, from coordinate 139,731 downwards.
GTTACGACCACGTACCCGGTGGCGTCTGGAACACCATTCTGCATCCCCAGTGTTGCGGCCGAAGTTTCAAACCAATGTGGTTCGAGAAAATGATCCAACATACCTATCTCAAACCCGGCGTGTGGTACGCGACGATGCGCGAAGTCGCCGAAGCCTGGGAGGATTAGACGGCGATGCGGGTCTTCATCTCAGTCGATATGGAAGGGATCTCGGGTCTGGAGAAGATCGAGGAATGTTTCCTCGGTATGCCGGCTTATCACATCGGCCGTCAGATCATGGCCGGCGACGTCAATGCGGCGGTGCAAGGCGCGATTGACGGCGGCGCGGAAGACATCGTCGTCGCGGATTCACACGGCTACATGTGCAACATTCGTCCGAGCGATCTGCACCACAAGGCCAAGTTGAAGTCGGGTATGAAGCGCGTGCTCTGCCAGTTCAAGGGTTTTTCACATCGCTTCGACGCCGCTTTTCTGATCGGCCAGCATTCCAAGGCGGGCACCGCCGACGGGATCTTGAGCCATACCTGGATCCCCGCGTTCAAGGACGTGCGCGTAAACGGCACCTCGGTGGGCGAATACGGCCTCAACGCCTACCTGGCGGGCAGCTTCGGCGTACCGGTGATCATGCTGAGCGGTGACGACAAGGTGGTCGGGCAGGCCAAGCTGATCATGGGCGATATCGAATACGTGGAGGTTAAGAAATCGGTTGGGTATTTCGAAGGCGAACACCTGCCGCTCAAGGAAAGCCATGCGCGTATTTACGAGGCGGCAAAGCGCGCCGTGAAGAAATTTTCGGTGAAAACGAAAGCGACGCAACCCAACCCCGTGGCGGCGTCCTTACCCGTGACCTTCGAAGTCGATCTCGCCGCCGATACGAACGACCTCATTCATTGCATGCATGAAGAGAACCATCGCTATCTGGATGACGATGTCGATGACGGTGATTTGAGCGATGCGCAACTCGTCGCGAAATATGAACCGGTCGAATTTCACTGGCCGGGCACCGTATCGTTCATGTTCAACCGGTATCAAGACGCCTATAACGAATTATTTCGTATCTTGATGTACTTCTACGAGCGCGATATCGAATGGCTGATCGAAGAGATCGCCGACCCCGATAAGTACCACCAGCGCCTCGCGCAACTCGCGGGCGAGGACAGCCCGTTCAATTACCTCAAGAATGAAGACTAATTCTGGCGATCGAAGACCCGCGTGTACTCGAGCCAGGGTCCGGTGCCTACCTGTTGTAACCGAATCGTTACCAACATCTGCTCCGAGGTATCGTTGAGCGCGAACCGTTCTACCAGTTTGTCACGCCAACGGGTATCCGTTTCGATCACGATGGTCCCATCCTCCATGTAGGTCAGTGACGTGCCGATCTCGTCGTTGGTAATTTTCGTTCCCGATATCGAAAACGATCGACCTGCAGGGTTCACTTTCAACAGGCGCTTGCGCGCATCGCCGTACAGTATCGCGATCTTTCTGGCGTAATAGAGTTTTATCGATTCCGCCTCGATCATCGCCTCGATTTCGTCGACCACCTCCCACGGCGGCGGCCGTTCGTCTTCGCGTATCATCTTATTGGCCGCGTTGGCATGTGCGACCATGCCACGCGGGCCGGAAGGCGTTCCGCTGTCTCGATTGAACTCCTGACTGTGCTTTTCCCGACGCATTCTCAGCAGGTCCTCATTTTTCTCTTTTCCAGCGTCTTTGAAGCTTTGAGATTCTTGCGCATCGAGCAGCCAGGTGCCGTTGAACGATTTCGGATCCGAGAGCGCGCGTGGCCCGAAAAAAAGGGCGCAGCTCAAGGCGATCACCATTGGAAAGATGCGCGTATCCGTCATATTGAATATCAACGATAGGTCGAAGCGCAGGCACGGCGAATTATACCTGCTCATCTGGATTCGCCAGTAAGCTGGCGAATCCAAAACTAATCGCGAGACGCTTTTTCGAGCGCCGCCCAGATCTTATGCGACGTCGCCGGCATGGTGAGGTCGGTCACGCCGGCGGGCCGCAACGCATCGAAGATCGCATTCATGACCGCCGCGGGCGCACCGACGGTGCCGCCCTCACCACATCCCTTGGCGCCCAGCGGGTTCGTCGGTGTCGCGTTATCGATGGCCTCGACCTTGAACATCAGCAGGTCGTCGGCACGCGGCATGCAGTAATCGAGGAAGGATCCCGTCAAGAGCTGACCGCTGTCTTGGTCGTAGACGGTGTTTTCGAGCAACGCCTGGCCAATACCCTGCACGACGCCGCCGTGCACCTGCCCGTCGACGATCATCGGGTTGATGACGACACCGACGTCGTCGGCGACGCTGTAATCGACGAGCCGTACAGATCCCGTTTCAGGATCGACCTCGACTTCACAGATGTGGCAGCCCGCCGGGTAGGTCGTCGCGGGCGGGTCGAACCACGATACTTCTTCCAAGCCCGGCTCGAGCGTTTCGATGGGATAGTTTCCGGGCAGATAGGCGAGGTGCACCATATCCTTGAAGGCCAGCAGGCGGTCCGATCCCTCGACCTTGAAGAAACCCTCGATGTAATCGATCTCGGCGGCGTCCGCTTCCAACACGTGCGCGGCGATGAGTTTGCCCTTGGCGATGACCTTGTCGACGCCCATGACGGCCGCGCTGCCACCCGTGACCATGGACCGCGAAGCGTACGTGCCGACGCCGTACGGGATGCGGCCGGAATCGCCATACACGACGTCGACGTCCTCGATCGGGATGTGCAATTTCTCGGCGACGACTTGCGCGAACGTGGTCTCGTGCCCCTGACCGTGATTGTGCGCGCCGGTGAGGACCGTGACCGTCGCATCCGGGTTCACCCGCACGGTCGTCGATTCGTAGAACGCCGTTCGCGAACCCTGCTCGATGGATTCCTGCGTCGGTCCGAGACCGGCGTGCTCGACATACAGACCGATGCCGATGCCCCGAAGTTTGCCTTGGGACTTCGAGGTCTCACGCCGCGCGTAGAAGTCCTCGAAGTCGATCGCTTTTTGCGCGACGTCGAGACATTGATGATAGTCGCTCTGGTCGTACACACACCCGCCCGCGGTCGCATAGGGAAAGGCGTCTTTGGGTATGAAGTTCCGCCGCCGCAGCTCGGCCGGATCGATCCCTAACTCGTCCGCGGCAAGGTCGACGAGGCGCTCGATCGTGTACGTCGCCTCGGGCCGGCCGGCGCCGCGGTAGGCCGACGTCGGTGTGGTGTTCGAGAACGCCAGTTTCGCCGTCGAGTAGAGCGCGGGGATCGTGTAAACGCCGCACAGTACCGTGCTGTAGATGGCCGTCGGAATGATCGGTCCGAAGAGCAAGGCATACGGACCGAGGTCCGCAATGTGATGGCTCCGCACCGCGAGCATTTTGCCGTCGGCGTCGAGCGCCAGTTCGGCATGCGTCACATGGTCGCGCGCCTGTGCGTCGGTGACGAAGGATTCGGTACGCTCGCTGACCCATTTCACCGGCCGTGCCGCCAGCTTTGCGGCAAACAGACACAGGTGTTCTTCGGCATACATGGACGTCTTGGCGCCGAACCCGCCACCGACGTCGGGTGCGATCACGCGAAGTTTGTGCTCAGGGATCCCCATGATCTCGTGGCAGGCGAGATACCGGTGCAGATGCGGGGTCTGGCTCGAGATATACACCGTGTACTCGTCCTTGCCGGGGTCGTAGATGGCGTTGGCCGCGCGCGGTTCCATGGGATTCGGCACCAAGCGGTTCTGCACCGCGTCCATTTCAACGACGTGCGCCGCGCGCTCGAACGCCGCGTCGGTGGCTTCCTTGTCGCCGTACGCCCAGTCGCAGGCAATATTGCCGGGCGCTTCCTCCCAGATGAGCGGCGCGCCCGGTTTCAGCGCTTCGACGGCGCTCGCGACGACGGGCAAGGCCTCGTAATCGATCTCGATGAGCTCCGCTGCGTCTTTGGCGAGGTCGCGCGATTCCGCGACCACGACCGCGACGGGTTCGCCGTAATACACCATCTTGTAGGTGGCCAACAGCGGATGCTCCGGCTCGCACATCGGCGTCCCGTCATAATTGATCGCCGGCCATAGGCAGGGAAGATTTTTCGGGCCGTTCGCCATGAGTTCGCGCGCCGTAAACACGGCAATGACACCTTCCGCCGTACGCGCCTCTTGGACGTCGATCGAATTAATGTGGGCGTGTGCTACCGGCGCGCGGTGGATGACCAGATGGGCCTGGTTCGGGAAGGTCGTATCGGCCGTATACCGGCCGTTGCCCGTGATGAAGCGGCGGTCTTCTTTGCGCCGAACGGGTTTTCCAATCCCATGCAACATATTGTTGGTCTCCGTGTGATTCTAAAACCCGGTTTGCCGGCAAGCCGGCGCCTACGGACGCACCGATTCCTCATTCCGGGTCTTACAATGGTACGACAACATCGATTAAGGCGATGAAGGGGAAACGTATGTCCAGCGATCTAAAAGTAGTGCCGGTCGTGAAAGTGGAATTTTGGCTACAGTGGCTGTCCGATCTGTCGGGGTCGCGTGGGGCGGAATATCAGGATTATCTCGAACGTTACAGCCTCGAGCGGGAACGATGCTGGCTGGTGCAAACCCCGGATGGTCAACATCTGGGCGTTATCTTGTCCGAAGGCGATGGCGCAGAAACCGTGATGCAGAAATTCGCGACCTCGGATCACCCGTTTGACCAGGAGTTTAAAAGCAAGGTTGGCGAGTCGCATGGCATCGATTTCAACGCACCGCCTCCGCCACCGCCGCAATCCGTTTTCGATGTGAGTAAATCAAGTGCTTAAACGTCTCTGGAGGCAACATGACAGCTGATGAACTCCTTCCGTCCGGCCGCTATTGGGCGGGCGTCGTAAAGGCGGGTCAGTGCCTGCGCATCGTCGACGTCGAAGGCGCGCAGGGTGTCGATTTTCTGTGTTACAACGCCGATCACACCGCCGAGCGTTACCATGCACCGAATACGCTGAAGGCCGCGCGGACCCTGAAATTGACCGCCGGTCACGTGCTTTACTCCGACGAAGCGCGGCCCATTTTCACGATCGTTGAAGACACCTCGGGCGATAACGACACGATCGCCGGGTGTTGCAGCGCGCCGAGCAACAAGATGCTTTACGGCGTTGACGACTGTCCGGGCTGCCGGGAAATTTTCTCAGCGCCCTCGCGCCGTTCGGGATGGACCGCCGGGACATCGTGCCCAATATCAACTTTTTCTGCACAGTCCCGGTCGCCGAGAACCGCGAACTCGCGTCGACCGTGTTCGTCGACGGCCCGTCATCAGCGGGTGACTATGTCAAATTGCGCGCGGAGATGAATGCCCTGGCCGTCGTGTCGAACTGCCCGCAAGTGAATAACCCCTGCAACCAGGGCAATCCCACACCGATTAGAGTATTGGTTGAAGACCGTTAACGTGTATTTCGGGCGCGTTCGATCGCAGCCCAGACCTTGTGCGGCGTAGCCGGCATGGTCAGGTCGTTCACGCCGACCGGCCGCAAGGCATCGAAGACCGCGTTCATCACCGCGGCCGGCGCACCGATGGTCCCCGCCTCTCCTGCGCCCTTGCAGCCCAAGGGATTGCGGTCCGTCACATTGTCGATCGCCTCGACCGTGATCATCGGTAGATCGTCAGCGCGCGGCATGCAGTAATCGAGGAACGTCCCTGATATCAATTGTCCGCTGTCCTTGTCGTAGACGGTGTCTTCCATCAGGGCCTGGCCCACGCCCTGGGCGACCCCGCCATGGGTCTGCCCATCGACGATCAACGGATTGATGACGACGCCGAAATCATCGCCGACGCTGTAGCTGACGATGTCGATACCGCCCGTTTCCGGGTCGACCTCGACTTCCACGACATGCGCGCCGGCCGGGAAGGTAAAGGCGGGTGGATCGTAGAACGTCGTCTCCTCCAGACCGGGTTCCAGCACGTCGATGGGGTAGTTTCCAGGTAGATAGGCGAGGTGCGCCACGTCTTTGAAGGACAACAGGCGATCGGAATCCTTGACCTTGAAAAAACCGTCGATGTAATCGATCTCGTCGGCCGTCGCTTCGAGTACGTGAGCGGCGATGATCTTACCCTTGGCGACGATCTTGTCGATGCCTATGCAGATCGCGCCGCCGCCCGTGACCATGGAACGCGACGCGAACGTGCCGACCGCGTGTGGGATCTTCGCCGTATCGCCGTGCACGATCTCGATGTCTTTGAACGGCACGTGCAGTTTCTCCGCAACGACCTGCGCGAACGACGTTTCGTGTCCCTGACCATGGCTGTGGGCGCCCGATAAAACGGTCACCGTCGCGTCCGGGTTGACCCGCATCGTGGTCGATTCGTAAAACGCCATGAGGCTCCCGGCGTTCACTTGCATGGCCGACGGCCCGTTGCCGGTGTGCTCGGTGTAGGTGCCGATGCCGATGCCGCGAAGCTTACCGCGCGCCTTCGCCTCGTCCCGGCGTGATTCGAATCCTGCGAAGTCGCTTGCCTCGAGCGCCATGTCGAGACATTGATGGTAATCGCTCTGATCGTAGCTGATCCCGGCGACCGTCTCGTAGGGAAACGCGTCGGTGGGTATGAAATTGCGTTTGCGAAGTTCGACCGGATCGATGCCCGTTTTAACTGCCGCCATATCGACCAGACGCTCGACCGTATACGCGGCTTCGGGACGGCCTGCGCCACGGTAAGCATCGACCGGAACGGTGTTGGTAAAGGCCAGTTTGACGTCCGAATAGAACGCCTCCACGGTATAGATGCTCGGCAACATCGTGGAGTACAAGATCGTCGGCACCACGGTTGCGAACGGGAATACATAGGCCCCGAGATCGGCCACATGGTGATCACGCACCGCGAGGATCTTACCGTTCTCGTCGAGCGCCATCTCCGCGTGTGTTACGTGGTCGCGCGCCTGTGCGTCGGAGACGAATGCCTCCGAGCGGTCGCTCACCCACTTGACCGGACGTCCGGTGAGTTTGGCGCCGAACAGACACAGGTAATCCTCGGCATAAGGCGGCGATTTCATACCGAAACCACCGCCGACGTCGGGCGCAATGATGCGCAGCTTGTGTTCGGGGATGTCGAGCGTGTTTCGGCAACTCACCATACGGGTGAGGTGTGGATTCTGGCTGGACAGATAGAGTGTGTATTCGTCCTTACCCGCATCGAAGTGTGCGTTGACGGCCCGCGCTTCGATCGAACTCGGAACCAGTCGATTCTGAATGGTGTCCATACTGACCACGTGCGCGGCACGTTCGAAAGCGGCGTCCGTCGCGGCCTTGTCGCCGATCTCCCAATCGCACACGAGGTTCCCCGGCGCTTCGTCCCATACCAGTGGCGCGCCCGCACTGACCGCCTGGGCGGCGCCGATCACCGCGGGCAATTCCGTGTAATCGATCTCAATCAATTCGGCGGCGTCGGCAGCCAGGTTCCTGGAATCCGCTACGACAGCGACGACCGGCTCGCCGAAATGCACCATCTTGCGATGGGCAAGGCAGTAATGATCGGGCTCGAACATCGGCGAACCGTCTTTGTTGTCGTAAGGCCAGGCGCAACGAATGGTCTTTACTCCGCCCGCGATGAGATCGTCGGCCGTGAACACCGCATGCACGCCTTCTGCGGCTACAGCGGCGGCGGTATCGATGGCATTGATCTTGGCGTGCGCGACAGGCGCGCGATAGACGACGAGATGGAGCTGACCCGGCAGATCGATATCCGCTACGTACTGCGCCCGGCCGGTCAGAAAACGAAAGTCCTCTTTACGCCGTACTGGTTTTCCAATCCCGTGTAGCATTACGTTTTCTCCTAATTCGCGCCCGCCGCCTCGGCGAACCGCGGGACGATAGCAGAACGCGCGGCCTCATCAAGCTGCCATCTACCCCGTTTTGGTCGCGCTAATTCCTATTCTCGCAGGCTTTTGGCGTCGTTGTTCTTCATTCCGGCCTTAACAGGATAACGCGCTGATAAATCGTTCGATTCCTGAATCACATCGGACATGCGCGGCTCACACCCCGGGTCAATGCAGGCGCAGCGCTGCCCCATTCGAGGTGTGGTTTCAGCCGCACTCGCAGCCGCTTTTCTGCCCTATCTGTGTCGATGGTAATAGTTCTCAACTCCAAGACACAATGATTCACAATCTTGCAATACCCGGCCGATAATCTGCACCCAGCGGTCAACGGACTACAGATCGCCACGTTAAGGATTGACAGACGCGCCATCGCAACGACGGCGCTAAAACAGGAGGTAGAGGAAGATGACAGGGAACGGATTGAAGTCACTGAGGATTCTCTTCTGCACACTCATACTCACGCTGGGCTGCGGTTCAGCACATGCGGCGGTCGTGATCTCAGGCATATTGGATGGCGACGGCAGCGCGAACCTGTTTGACCCGGCGACGACCACTATTCTCGGCAATGTCATCACCATTGGTCTGAACAACTTCACGGCCGATGCCGGCGTGCTGACGCCGCCGAACGTCGCCACCGCAGTGGACAGTTTGATACTGACCATCTCGACGACCCTCCCCAACGAGGTCATCACCGAGGTGACCTACGCGGAAAGCGGGGTTGCGAACACGGGCGCCGATGGTTTGGCGTCCGCAAGCGGAACCATGCTCGTGGACGGCCAATTGTTCAATTTTCTCACGGCAACGGTCCTACCCAACAGCATGTTGAACGCTACGTGGGGCTCCGGGGGCGACGTTATTGTCGCCAATAAATCTTCGATTCTGGTGTCGATTACCCACAGCCTGATTGCCGCGATATTCGGGCCAGGCGCGCCGGCTAATATTTCTAAAACGGCCGCAACGCTTACCGTGACGACCGCGTTGATACCCTTGCCGCCCGCGGCATGGCTGTTTGGCACCGCCCTCGTGGCTTTGGTTTCAATCGGTGTGCGCCGGCACGTTAGCGACTGATTAACGGCGGCTCCTGAATCTTTTTCGATAGCTTGAAACCCGCGCCCTAGGCGCGGGTTTCTTTTAGCGTAACCGCGGGCGGTATCCACTCGAGGGACTGCCGTTTATCTTTCCCAAGCCCCATGCTAGTGTCAGGCAGACAAGTCCAACACCCGATCTGACACACGCAACGGGGGCCCAATGGCACGAGTAGCGACCGACGTCGGTGGCACGTTCACCGATTCCGTCCTCTTTGCTGGCACAGGCCAGTTCGAATTCCAGAAATCGCCGTCGGCGCCGACGGATTTCTCCAAAGGCATTCTCGATTGCCTCGCACGCCACGATTTCGATCTTGCGGATCTCGAGAGCATGATTCATGGCTCGACCGTGGTGATCAACGCGAAGCCGAAAGAACTCACCATCTACGAGAATGAATTCCATCCCTGCGGCGGTGTCGCACCCGAGGCGTTCGGCAAGGTCGCCGACTGGTTGGCGGAGCAGCTCGGCGGCAAGCCGGGGGGCGTCGCTTAATTCAATTCGCCCGCAAGCGGGCTCCTACGATCCGCGATTCGCCGCCGTAGGAGCCCGCTTGCGGGCGAATGCAAAGGTAAAGTCATGATCAAACGCATAAAGAAAGGCACCTCAGCCGCGGAGAAATTCGAGCTCGACGAAAAGGTGCGCGGCGTCGTCGAAGACATCCTCAGCGATATCCAGAAAAACGGCGAAGCCGCGGTTCGAAAGTACTCCCAGCAGTTCGACGCCTGGTCGCCCGACAGCTTTCGCCTGAGCGATGCCGAGATCCGGGGCTGCATCGACGCGCTGGATGCGCAGACGCTCGCGGATATCAAATTCGCGCAAGCGCAGATCAGACGGTTTGCGCAGGTACAGCTCCTGTCGATGCAAGACGTCGAAGTCGAAACCTTGCCCGGTGTGGTTCTAGGGCATAAAAACATTCCGGTCAGCGCGGTCGGCTGCTACGTGCCCGGCGGCAAATACCCGATGGTCGCGTCGGCACATATGAGCGTGCTGACCGCGAAGTGCGCGGGCGTCAAACGCGTGATCGCGTCTACACCGCCGTTTGAAGGTAAAGCCGAACCCGCCGTAATCGCCGCGATGGCGCTCGGCGGCGCGGACGAAATCTATGTGCTGGGCGGTGTGCAGGCGATCGCCGCGATGGCTTTGGGCATCGAATCGATCACACCGGTCGACATGCTCGTCGGTCCCGGCAACGCCTACGTCGCGGAAGCCAAACGGCAGTTGTTCGGCCGCGTTGGCATCGATCTACTCGCAGGGCCTACGGAAACTTTGGTGATCTGTGACGACAGCGTCGATCCCGAATTGGTGGCGGTGGATCTGTTGGGCCAGGCCGAGCACGGTCCCACCTCGCCCGCGATCTGTGTAACCACGTCGAAACGCATCGCCGAAGCCGTTCCTGATGCGATCGAAACCGTCCTGGCGCGCTTGGATACCGCCGATATCGCGCGTGTGTCGTGGGGCGATTACGGTGAAATCATCTTGTGTGATACGGACGAGGAGATGCTCGAGCAGGCCGAGCGCATCTGCTCCGAACACGTGCAAGTCATGACCGTCGATCCGGAATGGTTTCTCGAGCACATGACCAATTACGGCTCGCTGTTCCTCGGCCACCGAACCAACGTCGCGTATGGCGATAAAGTCATCGGCACCAATCACACCTTGCCGACGCGCGGCGCCGGCCGTTATACCGGAGGCCTGTGGGTCGGTAAGTTCATCAAGACCCACACCTACCAGCGCGTGCTGACCGACGAGGCCGCGGTCGAGATCGGCGAGTACTGCTCGCGGCTATGCGCGATCGAGCATTTCTCCGGGCACAAGGAGCAGGCGGATATCCGCGTGCGGCGCTTGGCGAAATAGGCGCCGGGTAAGGCACGGTGAACGCCCCGTTGCGGGATCAGGTTGTCGTCGTAACCGGGGGCGGCGGCGGCATCGGATCGGCGATCGGTGTTCGCTTGGCGAAGGCGGGCGCCACGATCGTCATCACCTATCTTACCGATCAGGCTAAGGCCGAAGCGGCTGCACAAAGGCTCGACGGCGACGGTCACCTGGTCATGCGCGCATCGGTGACGGACTCTGACGCCTTGAATGCGCTCGCCGAGCAGATTCGAGCGCGCTACGGGCGTCTCGACATACTGGTCAACAATGCCGGAATCAGCCGCCCCGTGGCGCACGACGATCTGACGACCCTCGACGACGATCTCATCGATGCGATTTTCCAAACTAACTGGCGCGGCGCCTTTGCCTGCGTGCGCGCCTTCGAGCGCCTGCTCGGGGACGGCGATGGCGGCTTGATCGTCAACATTTCCTCGATCGCCGGGCGTACGGCCGTTGGCAGCAACGTCGCGTACTGCGCTTCCAAGGCTGCGCTGGATTCGATGACGATGTCGCTGGCGCGGGCCCTCGCGCCAACGATACGGTGCGTATCGGTTTCTCCGGGTTGGGTCTACGGGGATTACGCTAAACGGGCCGATCCCGCGTATCTACAGGAACAGATCGACAAGACGCCATTGGAACGCATCGCAAACGCCGAAGACGTGGCCGACGCGGTGTATGCCGCTACGGTCGATCTACGCTTTACTACCGGCGCGATCATTCCGGTCGATGGCGGGCGGCCCTTGAGTTAACGGTTCCTGCCTGCTTTTTTGGTTCGCCCGCAAGCGGGCTCCTACGACGGCATGTTCCGGGCGCATAGCCGTCAAATCACGGGACCTGGTACGATCGGACTGCCGTCGGTGAACCGCGAGAATCTGAAGCGATCCAGATCGTGGGCGGGCGAGCGCCCCTGCACCATGTCGGCCATCACGCGCCCGGCGCCCGGCCCGATGCCGAAACCGTGACCGCTGAATCCGGTGGCGAGATAAAAGCCGCGTGTGCCGGGCATTGCGTCCATGACCGGTACGAAATCGGGTGTGGCATCGATCATGCCGGCCCAGGAATCTTCAAATGCGATATCGGACAAACTGGGCAGGCGATTCTGCAATCGCGTGCGCATTCGCGCGACCGCCTGCGCCGACGGTGGCGGATTGAGCACGCGGGTTTGCTCAAAGGGCGTGACGCTGTCGCCACTCCAGTGGGTAGGCCTCGAAAACCGCGTCAACAAACCGTCTCCGAATCTCACGCGGGTTGCGCGCCACGTGGCGCGGAGACCCGGTAAAAATTTTGAGAAATGGCGAAAGCTGTCGGCGCCGACGAAGTGTTCCGAGAAGCCACCCAAGGCGATCGTGTAGCCGCCGTCTTCCCTGCGTCGAAAGGCGAAGTCACTCGAAGCGGCGTTGCCCGCGAAGACGTCGGGCGCGGGAGCCGTGCGCGCCACCGTCGCCCGCACGATCAATTGTGGCAGGTCGAGGTTTAAATTCCGGAGGAACGTAGATGACCACGCACCCGCCGCGCAGACCACGGCTTGCGTCTTCACCGTGCCCCGCTCCGTTACGACGCCGTTTACCGTACCCGCTTGCTCATCGAGCGTTCGAACCGCGCAGTTTTCAACGATCTTGCACCCGAGGCGCTGCACGGCGCGGGCCAGCGCCGGCACTGCCTTGAACGGTTCAGCGCGTCCGTCGCTCGCGGTGTACAGCCCGCCGCGCCATTGACCCTGATTGTCGGTGACGAACTCGTCGACTTCCGCGCCGGTCAGTATCCGCGTGTCCAGTTGATGCTGTTTGGCGATCTCCAACCAGTCCTCATACTCCCTCAACTCGGCATCGCTCTGGGCGAGATACATCACGCCTTTGCGGGTGAAGCCCAGATCTTCGCCGGTCTCCTGCGCCAGCGTGTCCCACACGTTCAAGCTGTCCATGACGATCGGGAGCTCGGCGTAATCCCGGCACTGCTGGCGTACCCAACCCCAGTTGCGACTCGACTGCTCACCGGCGACGCGTCCCTTCTCGCACACCAACACCGAGACCCCGGTTTTCGTCAGAAACCACGCGGTCGAGATCCCGATGATGCCGCCGCCGATCACCACGACATCGACGCTTTCCGGCAACGCGTCTTGAAAGGTCACGGGAGATTGTTCGCTTATCATAGAGATAACAATAAAGGAGACGACGATGCTCTATTCGTGTAGCCCCGCGAGTACGGCGACGGGCGGTGCGCGCAACTCATCGACCGGGTCCAAGCGCTTCGCCGTGGACCTGCATTGCCACGTCTTTACGCCCGACGCGGAGACGATCGTCGCGGAGGTCGCGTCCGGAGATCTGTTTACGTTTATCAATGATGCCACGCGTGAAGTCAATCGCAAGATGATGGCGGCGATCGCAGATCGGCTGGTGTCCGTAGACGCGCGGCGGAGGCCATCAACGATCGAATCGCGGAAATCGCGCGCCAGCATCCCGATCGATTCGTGGGTCTGGGACAGTTCAAACCACTGTCGGCATCCAGGTCCCAGGTGATCGCGACCGCGCAGCGTGCGCCGTCGGGCCAGGGGATGGGATTAGCAATCATGACGCAGCGCTCCTTTCTTTGACGGCGGCCATGCCGGCCAGCAGATACATGATCACGAACACGATGGTGCGGTAGATCACGGTCGATCCGGGGGGAATGCACGCGAACGAAAAGCTGGTGAACCCGCGAAGACCTATTTCGTGGGCGATCCGGATCACCTCGTAATCGGTCATCCCCATGGGTTCGCCCAACTCACCGAGGATGTCGCCCGGCGCCGGGCCCGCGCCGCCGAGCACGTCCATGTCGAAGTGTACGAACACGCCCGCGGTGTCGTCATACGCGTGCTTGAGCGCCTGGCATACGCCTTCGACCCCGAGTTCCCGGCGCACCTGCCACATCGGGTAAAAGTTCGTGCCGCCGTCGAGCCAGGACCGCACTCTATCCTTGTCTTCGAGCATGCCGCGCTCGCCGATCTCGACCAGGTTGCGCTTGTCCATGTTTGGATGGAACTCGTACATCTTGTGCTTCCAACTGCCGCTGCCGGCGATGCGGGGGTCCATCGTCAATCGGTCGATGGGCTTGGCGTCCCAGTGGGTATCCAGGCAAATGCACCCGACCTTGCCGTCGACGCGTTCGGCGACCGGCTTCGCTACCGCGTAGGAAGCGCAAGGCGAGTTCTGTCCTATGACGATCGGTAATGCGCCGGCGTCCAGACAGTCACCGACTTTATCCACGACGGCCGTTTGCGCCCGTAGGATATTCTCCGGTGTGGGGGCATCGTTCGCCTCCGGAGGTATGGCCGCATCGCCGTAATCGACGACGTTGAGATACTCGAAGACGTCCAGATCGAACTCCTGGACGTATCCCGATCCGTAACGTGCCGACTGCTGCCGCACGCGCTTGGGCGCGGACAGCCACTCGTCTTTACCGACACCGCCGTACTCGCCGTAGCCGGCGACATAGGGCGCCCCGATGATCGCCACGTCCGCGCCGTCAAGGTCGCGTTTATTATTTGCGATGGGCAGCCGCATGAACGAGGGTGTCTCGTCATCGAGTTGCGGAAAATCGACGCCCTCGAGCCAGAATGAGTTGCGGATCTCGTCCCAGCTCGGATAGCTCATGAGGTCGACGGGCTCGATCGTCTCAACTGCCGTACTGACGCACGATCGCTTCGGCTTGCTTGAAAAATTCCGATTGGTGATGACGTTCGAAGTTAGGCCAAGTCGTGAGTGTGTTGGGGTCTTTCACTCCGTCGATGAATAACTTTCCGTCCAGATGATCGCACTCATGCTGATAAACACCCGCACTGATACCTTTGACGATCTCTTCTTGCATTTGCGCATTGCGATCGAGGTAACGCAGCTTGATTTCCACACAGCGCGCGACTAAACCCCGAATATTCGGCACCGATAGACAGCCTTCGTAGTTGTCGAATGTCTCTTCAGTCAGCGGCGTGATCTCCGGGTTGATCATGACCGTGAGCGGAATCCCGGGCATATAGGGGTAACGCGGGTTAGGCGCGCGCACGTCGACCGCGCAGATCCGGATCGGGCGGTAGACCTGGATCGCGGCGAGGCCGGCGCCGTTCGCGTCGCGCATGGTCTCGACCAAATCGTCGATGAACGATTGGATCGCCGGTGTTTCAATCTCCTCTTGCGCGACCGGTATCGCCTGCTCGCGGAGTACCGGCTCGCCAATCTGTGCAATCTCTAATACCGCCATCTTGATCGACACCTTTCAATCACTGTGAGAATGGATGATAGACTACCGTTCGGTTAGCGCACTACCATAATTTACATTCCGGACATCGGTCATGGCTGCGATCAATTGGTACTACTTTCGCAACGGCTGAACCAGCTGCGGCAGAGCATCCAAGTTCATGGATGCCAACGGGCTCGAGACCAAGGAAACCGTACCGGCATCGCGCAAGCTCGGTCGCAGCGACGCGCGCGAATTGGCCAAGGCGGCGGCGACCGTCATCGTCGCTAAAGGCAAAAAGGTCTCGACGTTCAAACCCAAGGGCAAACCGTCGAAAGAAATCGTCGATGCGATGCTCGGCCCGACCGGGAACCTGCGGGCGCCGGTCGTCCGGGCGGGGAAAACGCTCCTGGTCGGCTTTAACGAGGAGGAATATCGTCAAGCGTTGATGCGCTGAGCATCAACTCGCGACGACGGTCAGCCCGGCCTCGGCGCAGGCGACGTCTTCATCGACCGAACCACCGCCGACCCCGATCCCGCCGATAATTTCGCCGTCAATGACGATCGGCAGGCCGCCGCCGATCATGGTCGCCCTGGAGAAATGCGAAAGCCCGACGACGAGCGCCTGGTCGTCCTTGATCGCGCCGTATAGATCCCGGGTTCCTACGCCAAAAAGTGCGGTAAAGGCCTTTCGTTGGCAGCCTTCCACGCCGAGTATCGGCGCGCCGTCCATGCGGCCGAACGCCGTCAGATTCCCGCCGTCATCGACGACTGCGACGTTTTGTTTGCACCCCAATTCGTCGGCTTTCTTTATCGCGGCAGCGACCATATCGGCAGCAGCCGCATATGAGATCGTTTGTTTCGAGTAAGACTTCGGCATTGTTAGTTCTCCTTTTCCGCTATTCGTTCTAAAGCTGATTTTCGCAATTCGACTTTGCGTATTTTTCCAGACGCCGTCATCGGGAGCTCATCGATGAACAGTACGTGGCGCGGGATCTTGAACGTGGCTACTTTGCCTCGACAATAATCGATGAGCGAGTCCTCGGCCATGTCGAGTTCGCCCGTTTTCTGCACGAACGCGACTGGGACTTCGGTCAGGCGCTCATCGGGATAGCTCACCACGGCGACCTGTGAAACCCCGGGCGCTTGAAGCAACAGCGCTTCCACTTCCATCGGATCGACGTTCTCTCCACCGACCTTCAACATGTCCTTGTAACGCCCGACGAATCGAATATAGCCGTCCGAGCGACACAAGCCGGTATCGCCCGTGTGAAACCACCCATCGTCGTCGTAGCATGCGGCCGTCTCATCAGGCTTATTGTAATAGCACATCAACAAACAGTAGCCTCGCACGACGATCTCGCCGAGCTCACCGGCCGGTTGTTCCATCCCGGTTTCGGGATCGATGACCTTGATGTCGTACCCGGGTACCGGATAGCCGGATGATTCCGCGGATTGTTCCAGGCTATCGCCCAGAGAGCCTACCGTGATCGCCGGGCCGATTTCGCTCATGCCGTATAAGCTTATCGAATGCAGCGGCGCGAGCACTTCGGCGGCTTTGCGACAGATCGGCACCGAGCTCCGCATCCCGCACGCGAACAATCCGATGCGCAAACTCGAAACGTCACCGCGGTTGCGCTCATGGGCATCGGTGAGATCTTTAAGATGCGTTTCGAACCCGTTCATGATCGTGACCCGTTCGCGTTCGACCAGTTTGATGCTTTCATCCGGGTCGAAGGTTTCCGTCAGGATCTGCCGCGCACCCGTCAACATGCAAACCATTGCGCCCTCTGAGTAAGCAAAGAGGTGAAACAGGGGCAGGTAATTGAGCAAGGTATCGTTTTCATTGATCGACAGGCGAAAGGCGCGGCTCTCGACGAGGCGTATCATTACATGGTTGTGTACGACGCCTTTGGGAAAGCCGGTCGTGCCTGAGGTGTACATCATGAAGCACGGGTCGTCCGCATCGACGGCATCAGCACGCGTTTTCAGTGCTGCGTCATCGGTCGAATCACCGGCGGCGATCACGTCGTCCCAGTTGACCGTGCCTCGCGGCGTGTCCTCACCGAAGATAACCACCTGTCGCATTTCCGGATATTCCGGATCGTCGATCACGGTTCCCCCGTCGGGCATCGCAAGCACTTCATCGATCATTGCGTAGAAATCGATCGGACCCGATTTGTCGTGTGCGATGAGGTATTTCGAATCGGACTGCTTGAGCAAATAGGCCAGATCGTTCGTACGAAATCGGGTGTTGGCCGGAACCTGGACGGCGCCGACCTTCGCCAGGGCGAACAAGATGAAGATCCATTCCGAACGGTTCATCAACCAGATGGCAACGTGGTCGCCCGGCTTGATGCCCAGCGCCATGAATCCTTTCGCGGTTTGATCGATTTTTTGCGCAAGCTCATCGAACGTATAGCGTTCGTCCTCGAACACCAGCGCTTCTCTCGGCCCGAATTTTTGCGCGACCGAATCGGCTAAGGATCCGAGCGTTTTTTTGGGGTACCAGTCAGCCATGCTGCGCGCACCTCGCGTCGGGTTAGAATGAATCGACTAGGGCGTCACATGGAAATGTGACCATAAACGAACGCGCCAAAGCAAATGAATTCGATCGATCGAAACCCCGCGAAGAAACCCCTCGACGGCGTACGCGTGCTCGACCTGGCGACATTCGTCGCCGCGCCGTTTGCGGCGACGATACTCGGCGAGTTCGGGGCCGAAGTCATCAAAGTCGAGCACCCCGCCGGCGGGGATCCGATGCGCAAATTCGGCACGCCCACCGACGAGCCCGATATTACGCTCGCGTGGTTGAGCGAGGCACGCAATAAGCGCTCGGTCACCTTGGATCTCAAGTCGGAAAAAGGCGCAAGCCAGCTCAAGGAACTGGTACGCCGTTCGGACGTGGTCTGTGAGAACTTCCGGCCTGGCACGCTGGAGCGCTGGGGACTCGGGTGGGACGTCCTTTCCGCGCTCAATCCCGCGCTCGTGTTACTGCGCATCAGCGGTTACGGACAGAATGGCCCCTATCGCGACCGGCCCGGCTTCGCGCGCATCGCCCATGCCGTCGGTGGACTGACCCATCTCGCGGGCATGCCCGACGGGCCGCCCGTGACACCCGGATCAACGTCGCTCGCGGACTATATCTCCGGTTTGTACGGGGCCGTCGGCGTATTGCTGGCATTGCGGATTGTGGAGCAGACCGGCCGCGGGCAGGTCATCGACATCGCCTTGTTCGAGTCGATCTTTCGCGTACTCGATGAGCTCGCACCGGCTTACGCCAAATTCGGTATCGCGCGCGATCGCGAAGGGATCGGCACCCGCAATGCGTGTCCACATGGGCACTTCCCCTGCGCGGATGGCAATTGGGTGGCGATCGCCTGCACCAGCGATCGGATCTGGACGCGGATGGCGGAGAACGTGCTGGATCGACCCGAGTTGGCGGCGAGTCATCCGACGACGGCGGATCGGGTCGCCGACCGCGCCGCGATCGATGGCGTCGTGGAAACCTTTACGCGCTCATTACCGCTCGCCGAGGTCGTGCGTCTATGCGAAGCGGGACAGGTGCCGTGCGGTGCGATCAATACCATCGCCGACATCTTCGACGATCCGCAATTCGCAGCGCGCGATGTATTGGCAAAGGTGTTGCATGACACGCTCGGTGAGATCGTGATCCCCAACGTGCTGCCACGCTTGTCCGATACGCCCGGTGAAATCAATGCGCTCGGCCCCAAGCTCGGTAGCGATAACGCCGACATATTGAATAAGCTCATCAGCGATGACGCCGAGATCCGGCGGCGATAAACTAGAACTCAGTGACGTTTCAAGTTAGACCACTGAGCCCCAGCTTCGCCGCCGAAGTGATCGGGATCGATCTGAGCGATGACCACGGACCGGATGTGATCGACGAGATCAAGCGGCTGTGGTGGCAGTACCAGATCTTGCTGTTTCGCGGCCAGAGCATAAACGAGGCGGAAGAGGCGCGTTTCAGCGCCAAACTCGGCCCGCTCGAGATCCATTTGCGCCATGAGTACCTGTCACGGGAAACCCCCGAGATCCTCTATGTCTCCAATATCATCGAGGACGGCCGGCAGATCGGGATTCTGGCGAACAACGACGTCGGCTGGCATTACGATCAGATCTATCTGCCGAAGCCGGCGGTCGGGTCCATGCTCTATGCGGTCGAACTGCCTCGAAACGATGGCGACACCTATTTCGCTGACATGATTACCGCATTCGAACGCCTGCCCGCGGACATCCAATCCAAACTCGAAGGCAAGCGCGCGATTCAATCCTATGCCGCGTTCAACCGGATCTATAGCGTGCCGACCGACGAAGAACAGACGAAGAAATCCCAGGACATCGATCAACCCGTGATTCGTACCCATCCCTACTCAGGAAGAAAATCCCTCTATATCTGCGCCGGGATGACGACGCGTATTCTCAATATGCCCGAGCGCGAAAGCGATGAATTACTCGCGTACCTGTTCGAATGGTGCGTGAAGCCCGAGTTCGTCTACCAACACGAATGGCAGTTGGGTGATGCGGTGTTGTGGGATAACGCGTCGACCATCCATCGCCGCGATCCGTTCAATACCAACGAGCGCCGCTTGATGAAGCGGACGACTATTCTGCCGCAACCGGAAGTCGCCGTTCCTGTGTAAAAAAGGTAAAAAAGGGGTCCAAAAAAGGGGTCGGTGTAGATTTATTCTGACCACTCGAGAGTGGTCAGAATAAATCTACACCGACCCCTTTTTTGGACCCCTTTTTTACGGCTTGCGCAATATCGACGATCCGCTGCGCCTTCTCGACGATCGGATAGTCGACAAAGTAGCCGTCCACCTGAATCGACGCCGACCCTTCGGCCTCGGCCTGCTCGAAGCTGCTGATGATCTTCTGCGCCCAGGTCACTTCATCGTCGGTGGGCGTATAAACGCCATTGGCGATGGGCACCTGGTCGGGGTGGATGCAGAGCTTGCCCTGAAACCCGAATTCCCGCCCTAGCCGCGTCGCCGCCTCAAAGGCCTCGTGTTCCCGAATGTGAATGAACACCGTATCGATAGGCGGCTCGATCTCGGCGATACGAGAGGCCAGAACCATTTCCGAGCGGGCCGCGGCGAGCTCCTTTTCCTCGAAGGTCCAGATCAAACCGAGGTCGCGGGTGTAGTCGCCGGCGCCGAAACTCATCCGTTTCAAGCGCCCACCGCTGGCCGCGATCTCCCGTACGGCGCCCATGCCTTTCGCCGTTTCAATGATCGGTAACAGATCGATCGACCCTGGCTCGAGTCCTTGACGCCTTTCCAGATTCGACATCATCCAGTCGATGGTTTTGAGATCTGCCGCGCTCTCCACCTTGGGCAGGCAGATACCGTCCAGCCATGGACCCACGATTGCTTCGACATCGCCGTAACAAAACGAGGTATCGATGGCGTTGACCCGTACGTAGCCGCGGCACTGTCGCGGCTTTTTCAAGGCGTCGACAACGGCATCGCGAGTGGCCTCCTTCTCGGCGACCGCGACGGCGTCTTCAAGGTCCAGAAGAACGACGTCGCAACCCGCCCCGAATACTTTTTCGACTTTGCGGGGATGGTTACCAGGCGTAAACAGGTAAGTTCGGTTCAATTCCAACATCACACGCGGACCTTTATGAATGACTCGCTTACAATTATTCGAAAGATAGGCTCGGGAGGGCAAGCCATGAGTAGCGTTGACGGCGGATCATCTATCGAGGTCAGTGAGCAGGCCGCCGCGTTGACGAAGGCCGCCCTCGTCTGGGACATGACCCTGCCGTGGGTGCGTGGCTACGCCCACGACGACATCCTGCCCCGGTTCCATGCCGCCGGAATGGACGTCATTTCACTGACCCTGGGCGCGCGCGAGGGCAGCGATTTCTCCAGCATCGTCCGTTGGCTCGCGAAATGGACGCGGAAGATCCGCGCCCAGGGGGACACCCTGGCACTGTGCCGCAGCGTTGCCGACATCGATCGCGCCAAAGCCGCAGGCCGACTCGCCTTGATCTACAACCTTCAGGAGACGATGTTCTTCGAGGACAAGATCGAGCTGATCGGTTTGTTCTACGAGCTCGGCGTCCGGCATGCGCTGCTCGCCTACAACGTCAAGAACGCCGTGGGCGACGGCTGCGCCGAACGCACGGACGCGGGCTTGAGCCGTTGGGGCATCGAGGTCGTGCGCGAGATGAACCGCGTGGGAGTGTTGGTCTGCGGCACCCACACGGGTTACCGGACAACCATGGACGCAATGGAGGTCGCGGAGGCACCATTCATCTTTTCACATTCCAATGCCTTCGGCGTTTTCCCGCATTACCGCAACATCAAAGACGATCAAATCAAGGCCTGTGCGGCCACGGGCGGCGTGATCGGTATCAACGGCCTGGGGGAATTCTTAGACGATCACGAGGCGACGAGTCATTCGATGTTTCGTCACATCGATTACATCGCCGGGTTGGTCGGCCCTGAACACGTGGGTATTGGTCTCGATTTCGTGAAAGACGTCGAGGGCTTTTGGAACTTCGTGCGCCGGGGCGCCTTCATGTGGCCGCCCAATCCCAATCAAACGCGAACTTTTTCGAAATTCGGTCAACCGGAGCAAGTCGTCGAACTCACGCAGCTGATGTTCGACGCAGGGTATGCGGAGCCGGATATTCGCGGCGTTCTCGGCGAAAACTTCAGACGGGTCGCCGAGTCCGTGTGGAAATAAAAAATGGGGTCAGTACCCTGAGGAATCCCCATAAAACTCCAACGAAATACAAAGCGATAGATTAATTTGTGGGTTCGTTGAACCTGCATGGCTCGAGTTGATCCTAGTTGTTGCAAGACAATCTGGGAACGACGAGGTGAGCCATGCAGGTATTGAAATTGTTACATGAGATGAGCAGCGACGCGCTTTATGTTGTGCATTTGCGTCGTCGATTATCGGTTTGGGCGGCGGTGGGCGGAGTACTTCGTGGTCGCCGCTTATGGCTGACGCATATCGGTCGGAGCCTGGACAGTGGCACGAGCGAGAAACACGCGATTAAGCGCGTCGATCGCTTGCTGGGTAATCGTCAGCTCGCTGGCGAGCGTTTGCAGTGGTACCAATGGGTCACTCGGCTGTTGGTATCGGACTGCGCGCATCCGGTGGTGTTGGTGGATTGGTCTAATCTAGATCAACGTCAAGAGCTGTACGTATTGCGGGCGGCCTTAGCGGTGGGTGGTCGAGCCATCCCCTTGTATGAAGAAGTCGAACACCATTACGCGAGTGTCAAAGCGGAGAAACGCTTTCTGAAGCGACTGAAGGCCATTCTGCCTACGGGCTGTGTTCTCATCTTGGTCAGTGATGCAGGATTTCGAACACCCTGGTTAAGTCTTGTCGCCTCAATGGGGTGGTATTACGTGGGTCGGATCCGTCATCGTCACCTCGTGCGAGGTGTAGATGAGACGACATGGCATTCGAACAAAGTGCTCTACAACCAAGCCAACGCTCATCCGAAGTCGGTGGGTCGTTTTTTGATCACCAAAAGTAATCCGCTGGATACCCATTTGTTCGTATACAAAGGCAAGAAACGCGGGCGTGTCTGCTATACGGCTTACGGCAAACCGGCGCGGGCTCGCAATACTGAGAAACCGTCGGCAGCGGCGCGTGAGCCGTGGTTATTGGCAAGCAATCTACCGGAAAACCTTCGTAGTGCGCATCGAGTGGTTGCCGTGTATCGTCGCCGCATGCAGATTGAAGAGAGCTTCCGCGACACGAAGTCGCCCCGTTACGGCTTTGCACTTAGAGAAAACATGGGACGTGATCCCGACACAGTGGCGAACTTACTCTTGCTGTGTGCATTGGCCACACTGGCCCAATGGTTGGTCGGCCTGGTCGGTTACCAAACCGGCTTAGTGAAAGGCTTACAGGCCAATACCGAAAGACGTAAGCCCGTCCTATCAGTGGTATTCGTTGGTGCTCGCCTCATTGCCAAACAACTTCAAATCCAGCGCTCAACTTTATTACAGAGTCTTCGCGACCTACGAGGGCGGGCTGTTGTACAACTTGAGTATTGCTAGTCGAATTTGTGGGGATCCGTCAGGGACAGACCTCATTTTTTAACCGCCGCTCGCGGCCTGATACTCGTCGCGAACCATTTCCGTGAAGCTGAATTCTTCGTACACCAGTTCGCAGGGGTTACCGAAACACACGTTCATACGGCCGTGATCCGGCTCGGCGATGATCGAGCCGATCGACTCCCATTGGTCGCCGTCGTATTGCGATACCTCGGCTTTGTGGCGGCAAATTGAAGACGGGCCAATACTGTGATCCGCGAGCAACTCCCGCATCGTAGCGACGACATCGACATTCGGATCGGCCAGGCTGATGGCATCCAAGCGTTCTTTACCGACGCGCAGGCGATCGACGGTATCCGGGATCAGCGGCAACAGGCGCTCCTTCTCGACCAAGGCTTCACAAAGGTAATGGTTGGTATGGAACAGTCGCCCGTTCACCGGATCGAGCGCGCCCACTTCTTCGACATCGAGCTCGAGGTCACGGATCGTGCCCGCGTTATCCGTAATCACGAGGTTGATCGTGCTGGCGCGGTGCAGTTGCCGGATCTCCGCCTCGGCAGCGGCCACGGTCTCCTGCTCCAGAGCGAGGCGCACGGCGAGATAGCGCGGAAAGCCGATCCGCCAGCCGGGCGACACCACGGCGTTGCCGAACACCGATAACCCCGCCGAATTGATCCCGAGATAACCGATCATCCCGGGATAATAGTTGTACATCAGTAGATCGGGCCCGTCGGGCGTGCGGATCTCCAGCACCATCCCAAGCGCCTTGTGCCAACTCGGCGCGTCGACATTTTGACCCGTCGAACGCTGGCCGCCGTCCACTATCGCAAACGACGAACAACCCTCGCCTCCGCGTCCGTCGAAACCGACCAATTCGAAACGCAGCTGTAGCATGAGTGCTTCAGCCATCGCGATCCCGGCCCCGTCCGCAAGGCCTTCGAGCTCCTCCACCATGTGGCCGGCGTCTCGCTCGATGTACGGGAGGTATTTTTCGGCGCGATCCTTTGCTTCCTCCAGGGTCGTGAAATTCGAAATTTCCTCGCTGACGTGCTGTAACGCGAGGCCGATACCGTCCCGGCATTCCCGCCCCAATTGATAACCGATCTCGGCATGGCTGCCGCCGACGGACACGAATCGTTTCATCATCATTTCCCTGACAGGTGAGTTTCGATAGTGTACATAAATGGGTAACTCACCAAAACTGCGACTCGGCGCATTCATGCGCCCGATCAGCATCCATACCGCGGCATGGCGTTACCCCGGCGCGTTTCCCGACGCGAATTTCAACTTTGGCCATTACGTGCGCTTCATCCAAACGCTCGAGCGGGGATGTTTCGACGCCTTTTTCATGGCCGATCATCTGGCGGTCATGAATATGCCGATGGCGGCCTTGAAACGCAGCGCCACCGTCTCTTCGTTCGATCCCTTGACCCTGCTTCCGGCGCTCGCGACGTTGACGAAACACATCGGGCTCATCGCCACCGCGTCGACGACCTATAACGATCCTTATCACGTCGCGCGCAAATTCGCGTCGCTCGATTACATCAGCGAAGGGCGCGCCGGTTGGAACGTCGTCACCTCGTCCAATCCCAATGAAGCCTTGAACTTCGGGCGCGAGCAGCACATGGAGCACGACGAGCGATACCGGCGGGCGCGCGAATTCTACGACGTCGTCACGGGCCTCTGGGACAGCTGGGCGGACGACGCCTGGTTGCACGACGTCGATGCAGGGGTTTATTTCGATCCGGACAAGCTGCACGTACTGGATCACAAGGGACCGCACTTGTCGGTGAGAGGCCCCTTGAATATCGCCCGCCCCATCCAGGGCTGGCCGGTAATAGTGCAGGCCGGATCGTCGGAGGCCGGGCGTCAGCTCGCCGCGGAAACGGCGGAGGTCGTGTTCGGCGGCGCCAACACCCTGACCGCCGCGCAGGCGTATTACGAGGATGTAAAAAGCCGCATGCAAGCCTGCGGCCGCTCGCCCGATCACCTCAAAATACTACCGGGCGCATTCGTCATGATCGGCGACACGGTCGCGCAAGCGCGTGAGAAAAAGCAGCGCCTGGACGGCCTCGTACACTCGGACAGCGGTATCGCGACCCTGTCCGTACTCCTCGGCACCGATGCATCCAAGATGGATCTCGACGGCCCCTTGCCGGACATCCCCGAAAGCAACGCGAGCCAGAGCGGTCGTCAGAAACTCGTGGACATGGCGCGCGAGGATAATCTGACCGTGCGGCAGCTCGCGCAGTACGTCGGTGGCAGCTTCAGCAGCCTCGAGATCGTTGGCACGGCGGACACGATCGCCGATGTCATGGAGGAGTGGCTGGTCTCGGGCGGCTGCGACGGCTTCAACGTCATGTTCCCTTACCTGCCCGGCGGACTCGACGACTTCGTCGAGCAGGTCGTGCCGGAACTCCAGCGGCGCGGGATCTTTCGGCGCGAGTACGAAGGCGCGACGCTACGCGAGAACCTACGGTTGCCGCGGCCGGAGAACCGGTTTTTTTAGATCAACCCGTCCAATTGGCCGGCAATTTCCTCAGGCGTCGTCTTTGGAGAGAACCGCTTGACCACTTCGCCTTTCGCGTTGACCAGGAACTTAGTGAAGTTCCAGGGAATATCGGTGCTGCCGTCGTCATTAGGTTGCGCGGCTTTGAGGATCGCGTAGAGATCACAGGCACCGTCGCCGTTAACTTCGATCTTTGCGAACAGCGGGAAATTGGCGTCGTATTTCGACGTCGCGAACTCGAGGATCTCGTCGTTCGTCCCCGGCTCCTGCGCGCCGAATTGATTGCACGGAAACCCCAGAACGTTGAAAATCCCACCGCTGCGGTCGGCTTGTAAGGTACGCAGACCTGCGTACTGCTTCGTCATGCCTCATTGACTAGCGAGGTTGACGATCAACAGCGCCTGGTCCCGATAGTTCGATAACGAAACGGGATCTCCACTGATGGAATCCATGGTCAGGTCGTAAATACTGGACATACAGTGCTCCACAACGTGGATTGATGATAACTCGAAGTGCTCTCTTATGTCTGAACTCTGGCAGGAATCTGCGACGGCTGTCGCCCGTCTCGTGCGCGAACGCAAGGCCTCGGCGGTAGAGGTTACCGAAACAGCGCTCGCGCGCCTGAGCGCCGTCAATCCCGCGATCAATGCTGTCGTTGCAGAGATGCCGGACGAGGCGCTCGCGGCCGCGCGCGCGATCGACGAGACCGTTGCACGCGGTGACGATCCGGGCCTGCTCGGCGGCGTGCCGGTTACGGTCAAGGTCAACACCGACCAAAAGGGTCACGCCACGACCAACGGGTGCAGACGTCAGCGCGATCTGATCGCGGCGGAGGACAATCCAGTCGTCGCCAATCTGCGTAGAGCCGGCGCCGTCATCATCGGCCGGACCAATACGCCCGCGTTTTCGCTGCGCTGGTTCACGCGCAACAGCCTGCACGGCCATACGCGCAATCCGCGTAACCCGGAGTTGACTCCCGGGGGCTCCTCGGGTGGCGCTGCGGCGGCAGTGACCGCCGGTATCGGCGCCATCGGCCATGGCACGGATATCGCGGGATCGATCCGCTATCCGGCTTATGCCTGTGGGATTCACGGCCTGCGGCCGACGCTCGGCCGGGTTCCGGCGGCGAATTTCACCGCGCCGGATCGCATGATCGGCGCGCAATTGATGGCGGTATCCGGTCCCATCGCCCGTACCGTGTCCGATCTCAGGCTCGGGCTCGAAGCCATGCGCGCGGAAGATCTGCGTGACCCGTGGTGGGTTCCGGCGCCGCTGGAACAACACGCGTTACCCAAGCGGGCAGCGCTGACCGTTGCGCCCGAAGGCCTCGCCGTCGCCCAGCCGGTCGAGCGTGCGCTACGCGATGCCGCGCGCCGCCTCGAAGAGGCCGGATGGGCGATCACGGAAGTTGCATGCCCGCCGCTCCGCGCAGCCGCGCAACACAACCTGACGCTGTGGATGAACGACATGCGTTGCGCCGGACCCGACGTGATCGCAAAAGAAGACGACCCGGATGCGAACTTCGTCTTCGCGCAACTCGAAGCGCTCGCCGGCGAAGCCGATCTGAAGGCAATCATGGATATCCTGCAGGCGCGCGCCACATTGACGCGCCAATGGCAGCTTTTTCTGAACGATTATCCGGTGCTGATCTGTCCGGCCTCGGCCGAAACGCCGTTTCCCGATCTGCTCGATGTTGAATCGCGCGATACGTTTCGCCGCATCGTCGAGGCGCAGTTGCCGATGATCGGCATCCCCTTCATCGGCTTGCCGGGATTGATCGTCAGCACCGGCATGGCCGGCGACGTGCCCGTCGGCGTACAACTCGTCGCGGGTCGGTACCGGGAAGACGTCCTGTTAGAAGCGGGCGAGGCCATCGAGCGCGGCGGCGTACCGCCGAGCCCGGTCGATCCCGACCTGTGACCACCTTCTATATGGTGGAGATGGATTTTCCGTTTCCCGAGGAGCGTGCGAACTTCGATGCGTTCTATGACGATCGCATCACGATGTTGCTGTCGATCGACGGTTTTCTATCGGCCCAGCGATTCGAAGCCACCTCGACCGTGCCGGCGCCATTCCTCGCGATCTATGCAATCGAAAACCGCGAGGTCATGACCGGCCCTGCTTATGCGTCGAAAGCGGGCCCCGCTGCCGTGCCGGATGCCTACAGATCCAAGTTCCGGAACTGGAACCGCGATCTCTTTACGGCGCCCGCCTGCGATCTCGCAGTGCCGGTCTACGGATGGATCACGGTGATCGACAGAATCAGCACCACGAGCATGAATCTACCGGATGGGTACATCATTTTGAGTCCGATCGGGCTCGATCGCAGTATCGTTGAGCGCGGCGTCCGCGTGCATCGCGGCGGCGAACCGACTGCTCCAACGGTCCCAGCGGGTGCGGAGCCGGGCTGGCAGGTGCGAACCATGAAACCGTTGCACGCTGTCAGAACGCCGGATAACGAGGCGACGCGAGGATAACGCGCAGCGCACGTACTACATCCGGTGTCTACGCTCTAACCGATACGCCGGAATGACCATCGGATGTGGATTCGGAGCCGGTTAGCGCGACCACCGCGGTGACCCCGGCCGCCATTTCGAAGTAATGGCGGATGCTGCGCTGGTTCGACCCATGACAAGCCCGGTCCAACCGAACACGAACGGGGCGGCGATAAACACGGCGCCGGCGGCCAGGTCGAGCACCAAATGCGTTTTGGATGATGTGCCATTTATCTTATTGGAGGACATACATTGCCTCGCGCGGCAAATCGAGCAGTATTGCTTTAACGAGCGTTTCATGCCGAAAGTACTGTTCCAGGCATCACAACTGGCGACCGTTGTGCATCTCATTGAACTGCAATTTGGCATCTCCATCCTACCGTCGATCTGTATAAGCGATGATGTCGACTCCAGCATTCGCTATATCAAGCTCAAAGGTAAAACGCCGAGTCGGGAAGTCGTCTTGGCCACGGCTAAAGACCGATACATCAGTGAAGCCGCAAAATATTTCGTCTCCGTCGTGAAGGAGCAGTACCAAACGGCTTGACGAAGGCCGGCTTTATTCGTTTTTAGCTGGAATTTCCGAGGCGCCCGTCGGGTGATCCAGGATATAAAGCCAGGATCCATCGGCCTGGCGCTGCACCACTTCGATACCGCTGCCTTTCATGGTCACCGGGCTGCCATCCTCATCCTTACCGTCTATCTGATAGACCGAGCGCAGCAGCGCATACGTGTCCGATCGCAACTCATACGCGGTTTCAATGTTGATCTTGTCCGCTATCGTCACGAACTCCGTCAGGCTCGCGCATACCGCCTGTCTACCGACATGAGGCGGTTTATCGACGTTGTGTACGACGGCGGCAACGGCATAAAGCGCGCAGAGCTGGTCGACGTTCATAGCGTTGAACGCCGTTACGAAGAGTTCGTGCGCCATCTTGGGTGTCATCGCTTTTTGCACGGTCAGGCTTGTATGCTCGTCCGCCCCCACCGCGCTCCAAATCGCAAACATAAAGCACGGCAATACATATTGCTTAATCACGGCCTCGTAACCCTCCGTTCATTGCTCAGAATCTAGTGTCCTGTCCTATTTTTTATCAGATCAACGGACGCAGCTGCGGAAAATCCGGATGCCGAAAAGGTGCGCCGTCCGGTTCGAGCGCCATTTTTTTTAGCGGATGACGTCCACCGTCATCGTGTTTGAGGCCGTCGACATCGGCCATACCATCGTGCGGCCGGGCAGCACACCGAGCATCGTCGCCAAAGAAGCGCAACGACAGCGTGCGCCGGCGGATCCCTGCGAGCGTTTGCGCGCCACCGTGGAGCACGGCCGGATGGAAGACGACGACATCGCCGGGCCGTGTCGCCCAGGACAGGATCGGAAAGTCATCGGGCGCCGCGTCGATATCCGGAAGCTGGGGCCATTCGCCGGGGTCGAAGAGATTGGCCGAAACATCATCGGGATTGAACGCGCTGGGGTTGTACAACGGACCGCGATGCGAACCACGCACGAATTCCAACGAGTGCGCTTTTGCCACCGGATCCAAATTAGTCCACATGACGGCGAGGTGCTCGCCGGTCGCTGGCAGATAGGGGAGATCTTGATGCCAGGGCGTGCGCCGGGTATCGGCGCCGTCCTTGAACCAGATCTGCTCATACATCAGCCATACGTTCTCGCAGCCGAACAACGCCGCCGCGATATCCGCAACGGTGGTCTCGCAGAGCAGTTCGCGGTAGGCGGGGAATGAATCGGGATTGGCCTGATCCTGGTAGAACGTTCCCGGCGTCCCCGCCAACACCGGGCCGGCGCCGGGGCCCGGGTGATTGAGCGTCCAGTAAAAACAGGCTTCGGCGAGCGCCAGCGTACGTGTGTCCAACGCGTCAGGGATGAAGACGGCGCCGTCTTCGTAATATTGCGCTCGCAAGCGATCAAAATCGAAATCGAGCACCATATCGGGTCGCCGTCGTCGATGTGTCGAACGTGCGGGTCAGGCAAACGTCGCTGTTTAAAATCCTCGCCGGTTGGATGCGATCCGTTATGCCGATGGCGACATTCGGTCTATTCGTCCTTGGCGGCGATCGGGGCGGCTCCCATTGGATGGTCCAGCACATAAAGCCAGGAACCGTCCGCCTGACGCTTCACCACTTCGATCCCGCTACCATTCATCGTGGTCGGCTTGCCTTCCTCGTCCTTGCCGTCGAGCTGCCAGACCGAGCGCAGCAGCGCGAGATCTTCGGATCGCAGTTCATAGCCGGTCTCGATCGCGACCTTGTCCGCCCCCTTCAGGAACTCTTTCAGGCCTTCGCAGATCGCCGCTGGACCGACGCTCGGGGCTTCGTCGCCATTGTGCACGACGGCATTTTCGGCATAGAGCGAACACAGCAGATCCACGTTTTTGTCGTTAAACGCCGTTACCCACAGCTCGTGGGCCATCTTGGGCGTCATCGCTTTTTGCAAACCCGTGCTTGAATGGTGGTCCGCAACCGCGACATTCCAAATCGTGAACAATGAACACAGCAACACGTATTTGTTGATCATCGTTTTTCTCCCTTGTGTTGATTATCGAAAGTTGGCGTAAAGGTATTCTACCTGCTGATAACTGCGGGCGTCCTTAAACGACTGAAACCACGCAGTCAGCTCATGTCCACCCAGGTCTTCCGGCCAGGTAAGCGGGTATTGGGGCGGCATGACCATGAAGGCCAGTAAAGATGCAAAGCAGATATCCGCCCGTGAAAACGTGTCACCGAGCAAGAACCGCGCCCCGGTGAAGCGTTTGTCGAACGCCTCGATCGCCTGCTCGAGTTCGACCTTCGCCGATGCCGCGCCGCGCTCCGTACAGTCGTAAACATCGATGATCCTCTGCCGCAAGAACTTGTACATCACCTTGAACGCCAGGTTGGCCAAAGCGCCCGATCGGTGCATGAAGCAATGTCGAATCAGATCCGCGTTCGGTAACAAATGGTAGTAGCACAGCCGCCGCAACGGGACGCCGATCGTTGCGGCGATTTCTGCTTTGAGCGCTTCGATCTCGTGTGCGTCGGTTTCCGGGGTCAAGCGCTTTTCAGGATGCGCGCGGTCGAGGTAATCGACGATAGCGCCCGAGCCCTGGATGACGTTTTCTCCGTCGACCAACACCGGTAAGCTCGATCCCCCCGCCAGGCGTTTCATCTTTGCCACATGCCACCCGGGGAATAAAGGTACTGATCGATACGAAACCCCTTTGTGCGCGAGGGACCACCGCGCAATCTCGCAAAAGTGCGAATGCGGGAATTCGTAGAGGATGGGTGTCGTCATGGACGGCACACTATCCCGATCAAGCGGCCGTCAGCCACGACTCGATCAAGTCATTGATCTGCTCCGGGTGCGTCTCCATGAACCAATGGGCGCCATCCTCGATGCATGCGGTTCGTCCCCCGGTCTCATCCAGAGTGCGCAGCCAACGCTCGGAGTGAAACATCAACGGCTTGTTCCCCCCATAAACGAATAACACCGGGCATTGCGGTCTGTAATACCCCAACAGGTTCGCGCGCGCCCACGGCAGGAGCACGCCGCTCCACAGAAAAAAATAAGGATAGTTGAAGCGTGAGCGAACGCGCCCGGCTTGGGGTCGCGGCACGCCCATCACCCTGGCAAACCTGCGCGACAACCAGTCGCCGGCCGGCGGTATCACACCGCCAATGAGCCAACACGCGATCAGCGTCCACTGGTAGCCCATCATGAGAGACGCCGCTTTGAGCGTCGTCGGCTTCACGTGGCCACCGATGTCCAGCGCCACCATCTTACGCACCGACTCGGGATAGGCTTTCTCGAACATGTAGCCGATATAGGCGCCCCAATCGTGCGTGACGAGCGAGACCGGCGCATCGGCACGGCGCACCACCTCGATCGTCTGCCGCAACAATTCAACTAAAGCGGGGAAGTTATACCCCACGCGTTTGTCGGCGGTCGCGCCAAAATTGGGTAGCGTCACCAGCACGCAGCGAAACCGATCTCTGAGTGCCTCTACCTGTCGCTGCCATAAGGATTGATCGTCCGGCCACCCGTGGATGAAGACGACCGTATCACCGTCGTCAGCGCCTACGACCTCGTACGCCAACCCGCTTTCCACCGTCATTCGCCACGAGTCCAGTTCTCCATATGCGCACGTTACCACCGCTACCCCGTATCCCTAAAACGGCTTATAGTCGAGATGAAAATACCAAGGAACAACCCATGGCAAACAGCCTGCTACCCACCACCGTCGTGGGCAGTTACGTACAACCCGATTGGCTGATCGATCGAGACAACCTGAAGGGCCGGCTACCGCCGCGAGTTCGCGCCAGAGAGATGTGGAAGATCCCCGAGGACGCGCTCGAAGAAGCGCAGGACACGGCGACGCTCGCCGCTATTCACGACATGGAGCACGCCGGCATCGATATCATCAGCGACGGTGAGATCCGGCGGGAAAGTTATTCGAACCGGTTTGCCACCGCGCTCGGCGGCATCGACATCGACCAACCCGGCAGCGCCATCGATCGCACCGGACATGCGAACCCGGTGCCGCGCATCGCGAACAAGATCCGGCGTGAACGTCCGGTCGAGCTCCGCGACGTCGAGTTCCTGGTCGCCAATACCGACCGCATGACCAAGATCACGATCCCCGGCCCCTTCACCATGACCCAGCAGGCACAGAACGATCACTATGCGTCCGACGAAGCCGCCGCCATGGATTATGCCGAAGCGGTCAATGCCGAGATCAAAGCCTTGTTCGCCGCCGGTATCGACGTGGTACAGCTCGACGAACCGTATATGCAGGCGCGGCCCGAGAAGGCGCAAGCGTACGCCGTGAAGGCCATCAATCAAGCGCTCGACGGCGTCGACGGCACGACCGCGGTGCACCTGTGCTTCGGTTACGCGCACATCGTGCACGACCGGCCCAGCACGGGGTACTCCTTCCTACCTGAGCTGGAGGCCGCGACGGTCGATCAGATCTCGATCGAGGCAGCACAGCCGGACCTCGACCTTGCCATCCTCAATGAGCTGCCGTCTAAGTCCATCATGCTGGGCGTGATCAGCCTCGGTGATCCCGGCATCGAGACCGCCCAGGCCGTCGCCGATCGGATTCGCCGTGCGCTCGACGTCCTGCCCCCTGAGCGCGTGATCGTCGCACCCGATTGCGGCATGAAATATATTTCTCGTGAAGTCGCGTTAGGTAAATTAAAGGCGATGGCCGATGGTGCGGCGATCGTCAGAGCGGAGGTGAATTAATGGATAACAAACAGCCCAGTGCGCATCCTTATATGGCCAATTCCGTGCCCGAAACAAAACAGGAGATGATGGCCGCGATCGGCATCAAAGACATTGAAGAGCTCTACGAGCAGATCCCCGACGATCACAGGATCAAACGGCCGCTCGATTTGCCGGACCGCATGTTGTCCGAGAGCGAGTTGAAACGGCACCTCACCACCCTGCTTGCGAAGAACGAGTCGTGTGAAGAAAACCTGAGTTTCCTCGGCGGCGGCTGTTGGCAGCATTACGTTCCGGCCGTATGCGACGAAATCGCCGGGCGCAGCGAGTTCCTCACGCCGCTGTTCGGTTCACCGTCGTCGGATCACGGCCGCAATCAGGCCTGGTTCGAGTTCTGCAGCCAGCTCGGTGAGCTGGTCAGCATGGACGTCGTCGGACTGCCCTGCTACAGCTGGGGCTGCGCGGCAGGCTTCGCCCTGCGCATGGCGGCGCGCATCACCGGCAGAAACGAGGTCCTGCTGGTCGGAACCTTGAGCCCTGAACGGCGTGCCGTCATCGAGAACTACTGCGAGCCGCCCGAGATGGAGAACCATCTCGATATGGTCTTCATCGACAACGACGCGCAGACAGGACTACTCGACCTCGATGATCTAAAGCGGAAAATATCGGCCAAGACCGCGGCCGTCTATTTCGAGAACCCGTCTTACCTCGGCTTCATCGAACCGCAGGGAACGGCGATCGCGGACATCGCGCGCGCGAATGGCGCGGAGACCATCGTGGGCGTCGATACCATTTCACTCGGGGTGCTCGCGGCGCCGGCCGACTACGGCGCCGATATCGTCGTCGGTACGACCCAACCGCTCGGTGTGCACATGAATTGCGGTGGCGGTTGCACCGGATTCATCGCCACGCGCGATGAAGTGAAATACGTCGGGGAGTACCCG
Source organism: Gammaproteobacteria bacterium (assembly GCA_965217605.1). Taxonomy (GTDB): domain Bacteria; phylum Pseudomonadota; class Gammaproteobacteria; genus JAYYZW01. The sequence goes on along the minus strand of CBDCJB010000017.1, from coordinate 105,530 downwards.
ACGCTCCTGGTCAGCATCACCAGCACGCTGAAAGCCGGGGAATACGGTTTCGGTTTGAGTTCCGAGCACCAAACGTCTTACGGCTTACGCGACAAAGGCAAGGATTGGACGGGTTGCTCGGTTTACCTATGGACCGTCGTGAATGCAACGTACATGTCTCTACTTGGACCTCAGGGCTTCAAAGAGGTAGGCGAACTCATCATAGAGCGAGCGCATTACGCCGCTAAATTACTCGCCGAAATTGAAGGCATTGAGGTCCGCTTCTCCGAGAACTGTTTCAAGGAGTTCGTCGTGAACTTCGATGGAACGGGCAAGACCGTCGAGGACATCAATCGCGGTCTCAAGGGCCGCCAAATCTTCGGCGGTAAAGATATCTCCCGGGAGTTTCCGGCATTGGGCGCAAGCGCTTTGTATTGCGTGACCGAGATCCACACGCAAAGAGATATCGAACGGCTGGCCAGCGCCATGCAGGAGGTCATAAGCCAATGACTAAGAAAGTGAACCTCAAGAACTATCATTCGGCGGTGTGGGACGAGCCGATCGTCATGGAGATGGGGCGGCCAGGCGGACGCGGTGTGGTCTTCGCCGAAGCCGAAGAGGCCATCAAGGCCGCGGTCGGTTACGCCCAAGACCACATTCCGAGCGGTATGAGACGAACCGAAGCGCCCGCACTACCGGAACTTTCCGAACCCGAGGTACTGCGACACTACCTGCACTTATCGCAGGAAACGCTCGGCATGATCGGCATCAGCCTGTTCGGAACCTGCACGATGAAATACAACCCGCGGGTCAACGAAATCGTAGCGAAGATGCCGCAGATGGCGGAACTCCACCCCTGTCAGGATGAAGACACGCTGCAGGGGATCCTGGAGATCATCCATCGCTTCGACCGCATCCTGCGCGAACTCTCCGGCATGGATCAGTTCGTGTTCCAAGCGGGCGGCGGCGCCGACGCTGCATACACCCACGCCTGCGTGTTGCGGGCCTATCATGCGGCCCGGGGCGAACTCGCCCAACGTAACGAAATCATCAACACGGTGTACACCCACCCGTGTAATCCCGGGACCGCGTCGACCGCTGGGTTCAAGGTCGTGACCTTGATGCCCGAGGAGAACGGCTATCCCTCCCTCGATGCCCTGAAAGCAGCGGTCTCCGATCGCACCGCCGGCCTCATGGTCACCAACCCGGACGACCTGGGTGTCTACAACCCGCATATCAAAGAGTGGGTCAAGGTCGTCCACGACGCCGGTGGTTTGTGTTTTTACGACCACGCCAATTTCAACGGCGTCATGGGCGTGTTGAGAGCACGCGAGATCGGTTTCGATGCCTGCATGTTCATGCTGCACAAGACCTTCGGCGCGCCCAAGGGCGGCATGGGGCCCGCGGCCGGCGCCTACGGATGTTCGGAAAAACTGGCGAAGTTCGTACCCGCGCCGGTCGTCACCTTCGATGGCGAACGATACCGGCTCGATTTCGACCGGCCTGACAGCGTCGGCAAGATCCGCGAGTTCTGGGGCAACATACAGTTGGTGCTGAAGGCGTATTCGTGGGTAACCAGCATGGGCGCGGAGGGCATTCTCGAGGCCTGTCACCTCTCCGTATTGGCGAACAACTACATGGAGGAGTTGCTCATGAAGATCCCCGGGGTGTCGAAACCCAATCCGGAAATGGACAAACGCCGCATGGAGATGACGCGTTACAGCTGGGAGAAGCTCCAGAACGACACCGGTGTCGGCACGCTGGATGTGTTGAACCGCATGATCGACTTCGGGCTCGACGCGTATTGGATGAGCCATGAGCCCTGGCTCATCGCGGAGCCGTTTACGCCTGAAGCGGGTGAAATGTATTCCAAAGAAGATATCGAGTACTGGTGCGCGGTCCTCGAACAGATCTCCAAGGAAGCCTATTCGGATCCCGAGCTCGTGAAGACCGCCCCGCACAACCAGGCGATACATCGCGTCGATATGGAAGCCTTGGAAGATCCGGACACCTGGGCGATGACCTGGCGGGCCTTTCTCCGCAAGCGTAAGGGCGCAGACCCGACGCCATTGCGCGCACAAGCGGGCTGAGGGAAGCCATCGCGCACCGATCGATCAAATAGGCAGGACATGCGCGAGTGAAACGGCTCGGCGTGATCGTCAATCCGATCGCCGGCATGGGCGGTAAGGTCGGCCTCAAAGGCACCGACAGCGTCGAGATACTCGCGCGTGCGCGGGAGCTCGGCGCGACACCCATATCCCCGGACCGGGCGATCAAGGCGCTCGAGCGCATCGCCCCGCTCGCATCGGCGATCGAGATTCTGACCTGTCCGTACGACATGGGCGCGGACGAGACCAAGGCGTGCGGTCTCGACGCCACCGTCGTCGGATCAATCGAGCGGGGCGAGGCCAGCGCTGCGGACACCATAAGCGCAGCGAAGGCCATGCGTGATGCGAAGGTCGATCTCCTGCTGTTTGCCGGTGGCGACGGCACCGCGCGCGACATTTACGACGCCATCGGTAACGGCGTGCCGATGCTGGGCATTCCGACCGGCGTAAAGATGCATTCCGCGGTCTTCGGCACGAGTCCCGAGCGCGCCGGGCAGCTTGCGGCCCTATATCTCGGCGACGATCCCTCGAAGTGCCTTCTGCGCGACGCCGAAGTCATGGACATCGACGAAGCCGCCGTGCGCGCGAACCGGTTGTCGGCGGCGCTTTACGGATATGCCAAGATCCCGTACGCGAGACGGCTGGTTCAGAGCGCCAAAGCCGGCGCCATGCCCGGCGAAGTGGCCGCAGCGGACGCCGTGTGCTGGGACGTCGTAAATAACATCGAGGACGACTGGCTCTACATCATCGGGCCGGGAACGACGACCACCCGACTGCTCGACATCCTCGGGCTGAAGGGCACGCTGCTCGGCGTGGATGCCATCTACGCGCGCAAACTCGTTGGTTCGGACCTGAACGAATCGCAATTGCTCGCGCTCATGGAAGACCGCCGGACGAAGATCGTCGTCACGGTGATCGGTGGGCACGGGTGTATATTCGGTCGCGGGAATCAGCAGATCAGCGCCGAGGTGATCGAGCACGCCGGCAAGGCGAACATCATCGTGTTGACGACGATGAACAAAATCCAATCGCTGCAAGGCCAGCCGCTGTTCATCGATACCGGCGCCGAAGACACCGACGAGATGCTGAGTGGGTTTATCCGCGTAACGACGGGTCTGCATCAGTCCACGATGCTCAAAGTCGAACATTAAGCGTCGACACACACGACTTGTTTGGGGAGAGGCCGGATGCCACGGATCGTTCGCTTTCATGAAACCGGGGGGCCCGAGGTACTCAAGCTCGAGGAGTTGCCGCTCGAAGAGCCCGCGGCGGGCGAGGTTCGACTGAAGGTCGAGGCCTTCGGCCTCAACAACGCCGAGATGTTGTTTCGGCGCGGGCACTATGTGGCCGACCCCGTGTTCCCGTCGCGCATTGGTATCGAGGGCGCCGGCGTGGTCGACGCCGTCGGTCCGGGCGTGAGCGGTGTCAGCGTCGGTGATCGCGTGGGAACTGTGCCCTACCAAACCTTCGACCAGTACGGCAACTGGACATCCGAGCCCGCCAACTATGGCGTGTACGGCGAGAGCGCGCTCTATCCGGCGAGCGCGGTAACGCCGACGCCGGCCAACCTGTCGGTGCAGGAAAGCGCCGCCGTGTGGTGCCCCTACCTGACGGCGTGGGGCGGCCTCATCGACTACTGCGGGATCACCGGCGCAGACATCGTGCTCGTTACAGCCGCCAGCAGCAGCGCCGGGCTGGCCGCGGTGCGGCTCGCCAAACACGTCGGCGCCAGGGTGATCGGCACCACCCGCACGGCGGCCAAAAAGCCGTTCCTGCTCGACGTGGCGGGCGCCGACGACGTCATCGTCACCGACGAGGAGGATATTGCCGAGCGGGTCATGGATATCACGGCGGGTCGGGGATTCACCGCTGCCTACGACCCGGTGGGTGGCCATTTCATTGCGGCGCTGATCGTAGCGGCCAGGCCGTGCGCGACGATCGTCAACTACGGCAATCAGAGTCCCGAGCCGGTCAACTTCCAAGTCCTCGGCATGCTCGCCAAGCGGCTGAACCTGAAGGCCCACAGCCTCTACGATACGACCCGCGACGGGGCGGCGTTCGCGCGCGGCACCGCGTACATCAGTCAGCGGCTCGAATCCGGGGCCCTCGAGGCGATGATCGATCGTACCTTTACGCTCGATGAGATCGTCGAGTCGCACCGCTACATGGAGGCCCAGGAACAAACCGGTAAAATCGTCGTACTCACGTAATTGCAGGTGCGCGCGCGGACACTCAGGTGAGTATTTCATCCATGAACGACAAAAACACAAATGATGATGAACTGGTCGCCTTCATTTGTACTGACCTTGGCAGTATCAACCGTGGCCGGGCGATACCACTGTCCGATTTGCCAGACAAAATGCAGACCGGCGTAGGTTGGGTGCCGATCAGCCAGACGATTTCGCCGTTTGACCAGATTCCGGAATCGGATCTCTGGGGCTCGCATGGCGACCGTCGCCTCGTACCCGATCCGTCAACAGAGGTCCGCGTTGATCTGGGGCTCGGGTATCCACCTTTACATTTCTTCCTGTGTGACATCATGCATCCGGATGGCGCAGCTTGGGACGTATGCGCAAGGACCTTTTTGAAAGGAACCGTGGATGACTTGAAGGAACGCACGGGGTGTTCCGTGCAGGCGGCGTTTGAGCACGAGTTTGCTTTTACTGATGTGGAAACAGATGCAGAGCGCGGATTTTCATTAGCCCGCCTGCGCGCGTACGAGCCATTCGGTACTGACCTTGTACGGGCAATGCGGCAAGCCGGTCAGGAACCGGAAACGTTCTTACCTGAGTTCGGCGCGGCTCAATTCGAGCTCACGTGCAAGCCGGCGCTTGCGCTTGCTGCCGCGGACCGATCAGTCATCGTGCGCGAACTCGTACATGAAACCGCGCGGCAGCATGACCGCAGGGTTTCGTTTACGCCGAAGCTGACGCCGGACGCCCTGGGAAGCGGCACGCATATTCATTTCAGCTTACTTGACGAGGCGGGCAAATCGCGGACCTATGATGCCGGCCGACCCGGACGCTTGAGTGAAATTGCCGGGCAGTTCGCGGCGGGGATCGTCAAATACATGCCCGCTATTCTGACGTTCACCGCGCCCAGCGTACTGTCCTACGTGCGCCTCGTACCCCATTCTTGGAGCGGCCCCCATGCCTGTCTCGGTGAAAGAAACCGTGAAGCCGGACTGCGTATTTGCCCCACCGTGGAGATGGCCGGCCGTAAGCCCGACGAACAATTACATCTCGAATACCGTGCATGTGACGCAACCGCCAACCCCTATTTGGCGCTGGGCATGTTGATTCGGGCCGGTCTACAGGGCATTGAAGAACGATTGTCGCAACCCGATCTGGTGAATACCGATCCCAGTGAAATGTCCGACGAGACATTGCGGAAGGCAGGTGTTGTACGTCTGCCTGAAACAGCGAAAACCGCGCTTGAAACGATGCAGGCGTCCGAGATGGTCAGAAGCTGGATCGGCGAGGATATGCTCGCTTCCTATGTACTCATGCGTGAAGCTGAAATTACCGACGTTTCCGGCAAATCACTCGAAGAGTTGACGTTGATCTATCAGCAGGCGTTTTGAATATTCAATATCAGCCGGCAGCGGCCATCGCTTCGATCTCGGCAATGACCTGATCCGTAGACGTGATGCGGCAATAACCGCTGTACATATCTAGAGCGCTTTTATGCCGCTCGACTGAATACGTTCCACAGGCATCCTCTACCACACTCACCAGGTAACCATGGTCGCAGGCATCCCGGACCGCGGATTCCACGCATTGATCGGTCAGCATGCCGGCAACGATCAGGTAGTCGACTTCCAGATTTCTGAGTACATAATCGATATTCGTTGAGTTAAAAACACTGGAGGAAGTCTTTGGAATGACGATCTCATCGTGGACGGGTTTTATCTCATCCAGCACCTGCGCTTCACGCGAGCCTTTTGGAACGTTAAAACCGGAAATCTTATAGTCCAAACTCCGGTCCCGTCCGTCCAGGGTCAGATTCTCGACCAGCGTGAACATCACCTCGATACCGGCATGACGGCAGGCGTTCTGAACTCGCTTGATATTGGGAACGATGTAATTGTCGACCCTGGAGAAAAAATATTGCAGATGCTCGGGAATATTGTCCGGGTCGACATCCTCGTAGGCCCCGTGACCCGGCGCAGCAACGAAGTACTGGACATCGATCACCAGAAATCCGGTGTGGCGAATAGACCTTGGTGCAAGGTTGCGAGTAACTTGGCCGCCTTCAATGGTAGCGTCAGACAATCTGGCCATCGCTGTTAACCCTTAATGGTCTATTTCAATGATATTTAGCATACCGGCAGTGATGGCTTCAACGTTAGCGACCGGTGCCGAGCATGCAGCTTCCTGACACCGCGCAAGTCGTCATTATCGGCGGCGGAATAATCGGCACGTCCGTTGCCTACCACCTGGCCCACATGGGTTGCAGGGACGTGGTATTGCTCGAACGTGACGCGATCACGTCCGGTACCACCTGGCACGCTGCAGGGCTGATGGTCACGTTCGGCAGCACATCCGAAACCTCGACGGCGATGCGCCGATACAGCCGTGACCTTTACGCGCGGCTGGAGCAGGAAACGGGACAGGCCACGGGACTCCATCAATGCGGGTTCATCGAACTCGCCACCGACGCCGATCGCCTGGAGGAGTACCGCCGTGTAGCCGCGTTCAATCGATATTGTGGCGTCGACGTCGCGGAAATATCACCGAGCGAGGTTCGCGACTTATTTCCCATCGCTCGGATCGACGACGTCCTCGCCGGCTTTTATGTCGAGGATGACGGCCGCGTGAACCCCGTTGACGTGACCATGGCGCTTGCAAAGGGCGCCCGCATGCAAGGCGTGAAGATCGTTACCGGTACCCCGGCGACAAGTGTCGAGCAGAAAAACGGGCGCGTGACCCATGTGACCACTGAGCAAGGCGCGATCGCGTGCGAGTACGTCGTGAATTGCGCAGGGATGTGGGCGCGCCAGTTCGGCGCCGGGCACGGTGTGAGCATCCCCAACCAGGCTGCGGAGCATTACTACGTAATCACCGATGACATTGACGGCATCAGCCGTGACTGGCCGGTGCTCGAAGATCCGTCGCATTACGGCTACTTTCGCGAGGAAGTGGGCGGACTGATGATCGGCCTCTTCGAGCCGGTGTGTGCACCCTGGAACGTCGGGCGTATTCCGGAAAACGCTTCGTTCGCCGAACTCGAGCCCGACCTGGACCGGATGGGTCCGTATCTGCACAAGGCCATGAGCCGGGTGCCGGTGTCGATCGACACCGGGATCCGAAAGTTCTTTTGCGGGCCGGAAAGCTTCACGCCGGACCTGAAGCCGATCGTCGGCGAGGCGCCGGAATTGAAAAACTACTTCGTGGCGGCCGGCCTCAATTCGGTCGGCATTCTCACCGGCGGCGGTCTAGGGCGCGTCATGGCGCATTGGATCATCAACGGTTCACCGGACGTCGACGTGACCGGCTTCAACATAGACCGGCTGCATCGTCATCAGGCCAACGCTGAGTACCGTCGTGCGCGTACGGTTGAAATGCTGGGCATGGTCTATCAATGCCACTACCCGACCCGATCACCTGAAACCGCACGTGGAGCCAAACGTTCGGTCCTCCATGGTCGCCTCGCCGCTGCCGGCGCGTATTTTCGCGAGGTGAGCGGTTGGGAGGCCGCTGACTGGTACGCCCCTGCAGGTGCTGAGCCGAACGTCGACGCGTTGGGCTGGGGGCGGATGAACTGGTGGCCCTACTGGCGGGCCGAGCACGAGGCTTGTCGCGCGGGCGTGGTCCTGATGGACATGAGTTTCATGTCGAAATTTCTGGTCGAGGGCCGTGACGCGGGTCGTGCGTTGAACTACATCTCCGCCAATGCCGTCGATGGCGACTGTGGCCGCATCACCTATACACAATGGCTCAACCCGAAGGGCAACCTCGAAGCCGATCTCACCGTGAGCAAGCTTGACGAGGACCGCTTCCTCGTCGTCGTCAGCGATACCATGCACCGCCACGCGGAAACGTGGATGCGCCGTCATATCCCGGCCGATTCCCACGCTTTTGTGACTGACGTAAGCTCGGCGTATACACAAATCAACATTCACGGCCCGTCGAGTCGCGCGTTGATCCAGGGATTGACCTCGACTGACATGAGCAACGACGCTTTTCCATTCCGAGCGGCGCGTGAGATCGAGATGGGCTATGCACGGGTGCTCTGCGTGCGAATCACCTACGTCGGCGAATTGGGCTACGAGCTCTATCTACCGACTGAACAGGCGATACAGGTTTATGAGGCGCTCGTGTCAGAGGGCGAGAAACACGGGCTCGTGCACGCAGGGCTCAAGGCGCTGGGAAGCCTCAGGCTGGAAAAGGGCTACCGGGACTACGGTCACGATATCGACAATACCGATAACCCGTTCGAAACGGGGCTGGGATTTGCCGTCGACCTCGACAAAACGAATGGCTTCATCGGTCAGGAAGCGGCCGCGCGCAAGAGGGCGGCCGGGCCGTACAGGAGGCGCCTGGTACAAGTCCTGGTCGAAGATCCGGCGCCGCTGTTGTGGCATGCCGAAGTCATCAGGCACAACGAGCAACCGGTCGGCTACGTGCGCGCCGGGAGTTACGGCCACACCCTCGACGGTGGCGTCGGCCTCGCGTTGATCGACGCCTCGGAGCCGATAGACCAGGCCTATTTAGGCGGGGGGAGCTGGGAGATCGAGATTGCCGGCGAGCGCTATCCCTGCCGTTGTTCACTAAAACCGTTGTACGACCCGGGCATGAATCGGATCAGAGCTTGATGAAGAGAAGGCGGACGCGCTTTTGTATGAGGCGCCACCGAACCGGAAACCAAGAAACAGGAAGCAATGCTTCGGGTCAGATTAAAATGGTCCCAGCGCCTATGAGACGACAACCAGCGACCTGCGAGCGTATTAGTTGTAAAAACGCAGACTCGGTTTAACAGACCAAAAACGGAGTTCAGACGTGCTCGGACAGTTCCGTCAGGAGAATTGATGTCCACGATTGGGGTGCGGTTTCAATCGATCGACGCAACACATTGGCACAATCGTTCGACGAGGTTCAATCCTGATTCACACAAACACGGGGAGCGGCCTGTGAGCTTTTACGAAAACAGAATCCTGCCGCGGATCATCGATCGCATCTGTGGCCACCGCGCGTTTGCGGATCAACGTGCGAAACTAATCCCGCAGGCGACCGGTCGCGTCCTTGAGGTCGGTTATGGCACCGGTACGAGTTTGCAATGGGGATTATGTCGGATAGTAGCCAAAAACCTTGACACCTGAAATTTCCGCGGCTTGACGAGCCGTAATCTCGACCGCAACCGGCCAAGGGGCCGGGGCGAACTGCTCAGCGATCTCGCGGGTTCTGGCCCGCACAATCATGGTGCATTCCTGACTGTTGCCGAATTCATCCCATGGGGTTTTAAGGTGAATTTTGAATAGACGCACGGCACCCTCCTTGCGGAGAGCGCTCATGCATGAAATACTGGAGGCCTTCTACAGTTCCAGTATTCACGCGCGGGCGTTATCCGCATGTGGTTTCAGAACGCCATCCCCTGGGATGGCGCTTTTGGTTATGAACTGTCTAAGTCGATTTTTCCCTAACTTTTTTCATAAGGACAAATCACCTTAAAGCCTGGGTGCGCCATGTTCAATGCCCGCCCAACTCAAGCGCGAGCTTGACACTTGGAATCTTGGCTACTATCCTTCCAGGCACACACATCAAGCGAACAGGCGACTCAAGATGAGAAAAGGACCGGGTAAATCGTTCCGCAAGGGCATGTCCATCATCGAGCTGCTTCAACGTTTCCCCGACGACGACACCGCTGAGCGGTGGTTCATCAAGCGACGCTGGCCGGATGGTCTGCACTGCCCCTACTGCAGCTCCACAAACGTTCAGGCGGGCTGCAAGCATCCCACCATGCCGTTCCGTTGCCGCGAGAAAGCATGCGGTCGCAAGCAGTTCAGCGTGCGCACCAGAACCATCATGGAAGCCTCGAACGTCGGCTACCAGAAGTGGGCGATCTGCTTTTTCCTCATCATGAGCAATCTGAAAAGCGTGTCGTCAATGAAGCTCAGCCGCGACCTCGGCGTCACGCAAAAGACAGCATGGTTCATGGCGCACCGCATCCGCGAAGCGCTGCAAGGCGATTCGTTCTGGTTCATGGGTCCGGTAGAAGCCGACGAAACCTATGTCGGCGGCAAACGCAAGAACATGTCGCACAAGAAGCGCAAGGCGCTCAAGGGCACCGGGCGCGGACCTGCCGGCAAAGCCATCATCGCTGGCGTCAAGGACCGCGCTACGAACAAAGTCAAAGCGGCCGTGGTCCAAAACACGTCCACCTACACGCTGCAAACCTTCGTCGAAGATCGCGTGCATCCCGAAGCCGAGGTCTACACCGACGAGTATCCCTCCTACCAGGGGATGCCCTACTTCGAGCACGACACCATCGTGCACTCACGTGGCGAGTACGTGAAGAAGGACAAGCCCAGCGTTCACACGCAAGGCATAGAGAGCTTTTGGGCCATGTTGAAACGTGCACACAAGGGCACCTTCCACAAGTGGAGTGAGAAGCACCTGCAACGCTACGTGAACGAGTTTGCGGCTCGGCACAACGTCCGTTGCTTGGACACCGAAGATCAGATGAAGTCGTTGGTCAGAGGGATGGTGGGGCGGAGAATCAAGTACGACGATCTGGTATCCTGACTTACATACGGCTCGGGCTCCCTGCTAGGGGAACCGTTGCCGCGAAACTTGAAACTTAAAAGCCTGCGCGAGGAAGGCGCATGGCTATGTCGGCGGTGGCTAAAACCTGGCTGAAAGAAAGGGAAGATTTATCGGCCTGAAACTGAATACGCGCTCCGTTCGACAACCCATGAGAAAACGTTAAACGCGTCTAGCCGATTAGCTCCTTCTGTATTCGGCATACCCTATATTTCCGCACCGGACAGGACACCAGATGGGCTTTCTTAACGATTTAGAAAAAGAACGTGAAGGTCTCAGCCAGGAGGTACAAAACCGCGAGGCGTGGCATTCCAGGCACTCGAAGTTCTACCACAACAACTACGACTGCGAGCAAGGCCGCAACATCGATACTTGGAACGTGCGCCCAGGCACAGGCGGTAAAAAGCTTTGCCGCATCTGCGAAGCGCTGTCATAAGAGGTGATATTTGAAAATGAATAACCTTAAAGTTGGCGATATCGTTCGCCTTAAATCCGGCAGCCCGAATATGACGGTGGTTAGGGTTGTGGCGAACACAGTGCATTGTCAGTGGTTTTCTCCAAAACATGACGTGATGCACCAAGGGGAATTCATCCTTGAGGGCATAGAGAGCGTTCCTGAACCACGCCCCTACGGGACTTGATAGATTGTCCGCTGGGTCTCGAAGTCGGGGTCTGATAAGCTAGAAAAGGGAAAGCGCTTCGTCCGCCGGCAAGCCTCGAGGCGCACTCGGCAGCCAACCGAGTATGAACATCATACTCGGAGATTTTCGCCGTGCATATATCTACTTCAGTTCCCGCTCCAGACCCCACTGATTCAGGCCCCACTGATTTTGGTTCAGTTTATGATTGGGCGGCCCTAGGCCTTGAGTCTAGACGCCAGAATCTCAAGTTCATGCTCGATTCGCCCGCCTTCCTCGACGATATCGCTGAGGCTATTAGGAAGAGGCATCCCCGAGATTCGTTTTTCCAGAGCAGCTAGAACCCCTTGGGTTAGGTCTGGGTCTTTCTTCTTGATTTCGTCTATGAGAGCAACAAGAAGTATCGCGTGCGCGGACAGTCTTACCTCAAAATCTGACATGCTCATGAGAACTTCTCCTTCTCGTGGGTTTAGCCCCGCCTGACCCATTCAGGCGGGGCTTCATTGGGACTCATTAGGGGACTTCTTCCTATGCGCATTGTCTTATTTGTTTTTCTTTTTTCATTTTCCTTTGCTGTTTTATCGAAAGATCGAACATTAACCGCTTTAGAATACAAACAGGAAGTAGCTCGTTTGCTTAAAGAATACTTAAGGATGCGCGAAGCCGGGGTGTTTCTAAGTGATGTTGAGATCGAAATATTAGGAAGCGATCTTGAGTCCACTTACCCGAGTAGTGAAAGGAATGGGCATCCGCCCGGTATGTTCTTTTCACGACCGCCTGGCAAAACGTGGTTGAATGATGTTCAGGCGTTAAGGAAAACTGAGGTCGAAGGTGGGATGGAGTCTACGTGCTTTCGGCTGCCGCCTGGTATGTATGTTGAATACATGTGCGGTGCGGATCTAATCCGGCTTTACATGGCGACCACAGGGGAGCAGGAAATAGACGAGCAGGACAGCGTGATTGCACAGATGCAGCTTGCGTTGATTTGTGACGAGCACCGCAAGCTGTGTGATTTGAAAACGGATGCTGAATATGAAGCTGAGTTTGAAGCGAAGTGGGATGCGCTGTTTAAAAATACTGAAAAGGAGCGCAGAAAACTTGAGAACTGAAAGGGGACGAGCTTAGAATTGCGCCCGCCCGCGTCCGGTCGCTAACCTTACTACGCGAAAAGGAAAGGCCCCGAAGGGCCTTTCCTTGAGCTATGAAGAGGAGTCACTCTTCTTTTTATCGGCGGGACTTAAAGGGTCTGAGCCTTTACCCCCTGCCGAGCCGAATCCGTACTCGGGTTTCTGATACGGGAATTTCGGACTCGGCCGATTCGGCGGCGGGACGAACTGTGATCTCCGGTCTTCATCCTCTTTGTGTGACATGGTCAACGTCTCTCCTATTGAGCTCGATGGGGTAGTAGTGCTTACGCTTTATCCACTTGAAACCTTCGTACTTGGTCACTGTCGCAATATCGGTATCTCCACCGACAACATCAGCGCCGGGCAAAAAGGCAAAGTAACGCTTTGTCAAGTCTACAAGAAAATCAGCGAGATTGATCGCATCCTGGACCGGCATGGCGCCATGGACCAAGGGGGTCATCGCCTCCCTTCTATACATCGTAATAGCTGCGGTCGCTAGTTCTTCTGACACACCCAACGCAATGAGTATCTGCTCTATGGCCGGATCATACCCCAGCAACAAGCGGTTGATTGCTTGTGGTTGCCCGCCCCAAATGACTTTGTCGTCTTCCTCGGGGCTAACAACCTGCATTGGGTCTTGATTTTCCCCGTTAACAATGGCGATTTTCCAAATCTCGCCCCTTGTCTGCTGTGCCCCATATCCGCCAATCCAAAACTCGAAAGAGTGAGGGTTTGGGGGCTGGGGATCGATTTCACCGTATTTCGAGAAGAAAAAGGCACTGGCTATTTGAGCAACTTCCTGAATGGTGTAGCTCTGCTCGTCCAAAGCAGTTCCTCGCGCATCTATCGGGTCCTGCGGTGTTATTTGGAGCCGCAAATCTTTTGTTAAATCACTGATAGATGCCGGGCCGAAATGGGCCGCGCCGGCTGTCATCGCTACGATCGGGAGCCCTTTGTAGAGGTTGAAAACCTTGAGCCCATGCCGCCAAACATTGTCGACTAAAGGTTCTCCGCCTTCGGAAGTTCTTTCCAGAGAAACGGCACTATCCGCCGCGAACACGATACAGTCGCGGACCTTGACTCCAACACAGACCGTCATACTACAAACGATTCCTGTTTGAAGTGGCCGCCAAGCTCGCAGGGAACCTGTTGAGCGACGGGTAGGGCAATGATACCCGTTAGCTTGATAACGGCACTATACAGTGGGTTTCTAATCGCTGCCTGCATCCGCCACCGAGAGGTGGCATGGCCCAAGCCTACCGCATTTCTCCCGCAATCGCTAAGCAGACGGTCAACTTGAGATTTCGTCGAGAGGCGCTAAGGTGTAAGGCTGACTCAACCACCTGGAGAAAGACCACATGCCACAAAAGCCGAAACGACCGCCCAGAGACTACGACGAGGACCTGCGCGTCAAGCCCTATGCCACTGAGGACATGACGAAGAAAGAACAGTGGGAGCGGTTCGAGCGTGGCGTGACACGCGTCCTTAGCGGCGGCGCTCCCCGCCGCGAGCCGGATACGGCTTCAGAAACCGAATAATTTCCCGATATTCAGCCCGTTGCGTCGTTTCGGCGCTTCGGGTTGGGTACTATCCGACATAATCCCCTTTCTATATGTTAGTCAGGGAAGGCAAACTAGTGCCCTGTCTCTGCAACGTTACGTCAATGAAAGACCCCGCCACCAATAGCGGTCCGCGGCCTTCTCAATTTGTACCTCAGCTTTAGCTACCCGGCCCGTAACGCGGCCTTTGTCAATCAAATCTCCTTTCATCAAAGAGGTCTACGGGATTATTTGCCCTTCGCAGCCCTATTCCGCCCTTGGCCGGCAGGCTGATCATGCCTAGCCCAGGTAGCGTTACAACGGTGTTGACCGGAATTTCGACAATGGGCGGACACAATTCGGGTATCACCACCATTAGGTTTCCGAAAGTCGCGCTTAGATCAAGGGGTGGATTTGGGGGCTCTCCTGGAGGAGTGATCACCAAACCGTCGGTCGTATCCAGTTCAAATGCTGCCTGCGCTCCGTCCGGCCCCACACTGATCGCACCGTTCGGGATAACGATGCCGCTGCCCGGAGGAAAGCTGACTAAAGGGTTACCTCCCGCTGTCGGCAATTCTACGGCTCCTCCTGGTATCGAAACGCCCAAGCCCGTTCCAGTCGGAAGTTGGAAGGGTGGCGTACCCTCAGGAAACGTAATGGTTAAGCAGAAATTGTTTGACATGGCTAACTCCCCCTCTAATCCTCTTAATCACACCGGGATTCCCGGAGAATCCAGAGCTCGAGAGTATGGAGTTATGAACAGGAGAACAAGACATTCCCCGGAAACATGGGATTAAGCAGTTCGGCTGGTGTTCGAACATCCAAACCAGGGTCTTTCATCACAATATTACGTCAATGAAAGTCCACGGAGTTCGAGTCGAATCCGAGGTCTCGACTGTTTAACTATCAGTCGTCGTTCGTTTTCCCGCGCCCAAGCACGCCGTCATTCACGAGTTGACCGATCTCGTCGGCGGATAATCCGAGTTCGGCTTGCAGGACTTCGGTCGTGTTCGCGCCCAAATGCGGCGCGAGTTCGATCGGCACTTCGCTTTCAGACATGCGCGCGGGCCAGCCCAGCAGCGAGATGTCGCCCTTGTCGTCGACGTTGGGAAACCGGTGTATGAAACCGCGTTCGTTCAGGTGGGGATCGGTAAACAGGTCCTTCGTATCGAACACCGCGCTCACGGGTACGCCCCCGTCGGCAAGCTCCCGCATGGCTTCTTTCTTCGTGCGCGCACCAGCCCAGGTGCCGATGATCTCACTGAGTTCCGCGTTGTTTTCGCGCCGCGCATTGAGATCGGAGAAACGCGGGTCTTCGGCCAGATCCGGTTGGCCCAGGGCCTTGCACAAGGTCACCCACTGCGGCTCGGTGACGGTCATGAGATAAATATAGTCGTTCGGACCGAACGGCTTACACGCAAACATCGTGACGGTCGGATCGAAATGATTGCCGACTCGCGGAGCGACCGCGGTGCCCCACTTCGAACCGAGCGCGATCATCGTGCGCATGAAATAAGTCACCGACTCCTGCATCGAGAGCTCGATGTGTTGTCCCTTACCGTCGCGTAGCCTCTGCGCATACGCTGCGGTAATGGCGAGCGCCATCTGCACGCCCGCACCGGCATCGCCGATCGTGGGGCCGGGGCGCGTGGGTGGCCCATCGGGCGCGCCGGTGATCGAGAATGCACCCGCCGCGGCCTGCGCGACCATGTCGAAGCATTTGTAATGCGCGTATGGGCCGGACAGGCCGAAGCCCTTGATCTGCGCATAGATGATCTCGGGGTGAATGCCTTTCAATACGTCGTAGCCGATGTCGAGTTTTTCGACCACGCCCGGGCCATAGTTCTCGATGAACACATCGAAGTTGGGCACCATGTCGAGCAGCAGCTCACGGCCCTTCGGGTCACGCAGGTTGATCTCGATACTGCGTTTGTTGCTGTTCCAGTTGACGAAGTATTCCGAGTCCTCCCACACGTCGGGGCGCAGCGTGCGGCCGGGATCGCCCGCGCCGGGCGGTTCGACCTTGATGACCTCGGCGCCCAGCCAGGCGAGCGCCTGGGTGCAGGAGGGACCGGCCTCCCATTGGGTCATGTCGAGAATGCGTAATCCGGTGAGCGCGGGCATGAGCCAAATGATAAAGCACCGCTTCGCCGATTGCGCGGCGCTTTATTCGGAATGAGGTTTCGCGTCCTTTAAAGGCGCGGATAGACGTCCCAGACCTGCAATACGGAGCGATCTATCCACACCATCCGCACGCCGGTGAGGGCGGTTTTCGAATCGATTTCGAGCTGGCTGTAGAGGCGCGGCCACCCGCCTGTCGCCGGGTCCACCTCGCTCAACACGAGGCCTTTGTAGCCACGATAGAAGGTATACCCGGTGTGCTCGAGTGTGAGCTGCTCGCCTTTGTGGCCGGTCAGAAACGCGCGTACAGAGCCTTCCGGCACGGCGGTTTTGAATTGGTCCACGACATCGCCGCCGGAGATACCGAGATTTTTGAGGTTACGCACGAACAGCATGAGCCGCCCGCCCCCGTGCATTTCCAACGGCAGGCGCAAATCCACCACCTGTCGGCCAACCTGTACGTCGACCGGCGTCACGGGCAGGCCTTCCTTGCCGCATTGGACCACACTGATCAAGAGGAGGTTGACGATTAACTGCAGCATGTGGACACCTCGAACGGGATCGTTGGGCCTTTATGGGTTCGTTTCGCGTCTATATCGGTTCGACTTTAAATATAGCAGGAGTTCAGTTTCGGTTCGCCCGCAAGCGGGCTCCTACGGAGTTACCGTCAAACGTCGTAGGACCCCGCTTGGGGGCGCAGTGTTCACACCGGTTCGCTCAGCTCCGCCGTCAGCGCGTCGTACTCGAACACCCAGCTCGGATCCATGGGATGGCGCAACCACTTGTTCTCGCGCGATTGCTTCTGAACCTGGGAAGCGCGGTCCTTACGGCTCGCTTCGTACACGCTGAACGCGGCGGCAAGGTCATCACCGCATTGCTCCAGGCAGCGGGTGAGGATCGCGGCGTCCTCGATCGCGATCGCCGCGCCCTGCGCCATGTGCGGCTTCATCGGATGGCAGGCGTCGCCCAGCAGCACTACGCGGCCGTGGCTCCATAGCGGCAGCGGATCGCGGTCGAAAAGCGCCCATTTGGTCGACGCCGGGCAGGCTTCGACGAGACGTTGCACGTGCGAATCGCACCCCTCATACGCGGCGCGCAATTCGTCTAGCTCCGCCTCTACAAATGACTCCTCGGACTCCCACTGGGGTTGCGGTACGCCGGTGACGAAGTAGACCTCTTGGCGGCGCTGATCGAGAAAATAGACCACGATGTGGCGGTCGTCGACCGTATCTTCCGACCACCATTTGCTCAGATCGGTAATTTCCAATCCCCCCAAGCGCGACACGGGGAAGATCGATCGGTGCGCGACATAGCCCGTGTATGTCGGCTCGGCCGGTCCAAGCAGGATCTCACGAACCATCGAATTGATGCCGTCGGCGCCGATCACGAAATGGGCTTCGACGCTATCGTGCCGTTCGAAGTCGACCCGCACGCAGTCTTCCCGTTGCTCGAGGCCGACCATGCGTTTCCCAAACTCGATCGTCCCGGCCGTAACCGCATTCACGAGTACTTCGTGAAAGTCGCCGCGATGAATCGTGATATACGGCGCGCCGAACTCGGCCTCGACCGCGTCGCGCATCGGATACTCGAACATGATCTCACCGGAATGCAGATCACGGCTGATCCAATTGACCGGCCGTATGCCGATCTCGAGCAGCCGCTGCTCCGCGCCGATGGCGCGCAATACCCGCGTCACGTTCGGGCTCAGATTAATACCGGCGCCCAGGCGCGTGAACTCGCTCGATTGCTCGAAGATCCGCACCCAATAGCCACGCTGTTGCAGGAGCGCGCCCATGACCAGACCGCCGAGCCCGGCGCCGATGATCGCAATCGGTTTGTTACCGTTCACCGAATGATCTGCCTTCGAAGAGACGCCGCCGCATGCGGCTGACTATACTACGGGTAAGACGGCGCCCAACTGCAGCGCTCGTGCGTGATTTATACAACGAATAGAAGGAGCCCACGATGAACGTTCGCACAACGTCTTTGCTCTTGTCAGCATTAGTCTTGTTTTTCGTCTCAGTCGACAGCGCCGCTGAACAGCGCATGATCGCGGGATCGGAGCAGGGTCGCGATCTGGTCGCGACCGGGGCATCCGATGCGCTCACTTCACCGGCTCGCGTCGTGACGGAGATCGCGAAGGAAACGAAGGAATTCGGCGTTTTCGGCCTCGTCGGCGGCCCGGTCAGGGGCACATTAAAGGCCGGCACCCAGGCGCTACGGGGCGGTGCGCGGATGGCGATCGGCATCCTCGATGTCCTGACGCCGCCGTATACGAATCGCGAACCTCACAACGAACGCTAGAAGCGGCCTCAAAATTTGCCTGAGGCGTTCAGGCAAGGCGCGCGGCCTTCGAGGAGCGCAGTTTACACGCCAGTAAATGAGCACCGGAGAAGGTCGTGCAACACAGCATCAACGTCTCAGGCGAATTTTGAGACCGCTTCTAAGGAGCAAGTACATGGACCTTTCGGAACACAGGCATTTGGTCGAAACGGACTGGGTGGCCGCTCACCTCGCCGAGCCGTCATTGCGGATCGTGGAATGCACGTCGCTCATCCCGAATTATTTCGAGCCGTCCGGCGGCGATCCGCTGGCGCGGGCCAGCGGGCGTTCGATGTGGGAGGAAGGGCATATTCCCGGCAGCGCCTATGCCGACATACTCGAAGATCTCACCGACCGCAGCAACGAGCGCTTCATGTATGCCATGCCGGACGCCGATCAGTTTTCGCAAACGATGTCCGGGCTCGGTATCGGCGAAGGGACTGCGGTCGTGCTCTATGATCGGCAGCTCAACATGTGGGCGGCACGCCTATGGTGGATGCTGCGCGCGTTCGGTTTCGATAATGGCGCGGTGCTGAACGGCGGTTGGGTTAAATGGACCGCTGAGCGCAGGGCCATCTCGACCGCGCCACCCGACTACCCCGTCGCGCAGTTCGTCGCCAGGCCACGTCCCGAACTCATCGCGCAACGTGAGCGCGTCCACGCCGCGATCGGACGCGACGCGAGCTGTCTCGTGAACGCGCTCGACCCGGACGAGTTTGCGGGCAGGCCGCCGCATCGATACGCGCGCCCCGGCCGCATTCCATCGAGCGTCAACGTACCGTTCGCCACGACCGCGGATCCGGACACCCAGCTGTTTGCATCAGACGATGAACTCAAGGACATGTTCGACGCGGTCGGTGCGACTCAGAAGGACGAAGTCATTTGCTACTGCGGAGGCGGGATCGCGGCGAGCAGTACGGCGCTCGCGCTGACCCGGCTCGGCGTGGACAACGTCTCCATTTACGATGGTTCCCTGATGGAATGGACGGGCGATCCGTCTCTACCACTCGAAGTCGGCTGATCGGGCCTCACAACTCCGATGATTTGATGACGATCATCTTGTCGACCGTCATATCGTGCATGGTGTGAGGAATACCGCCGACTGCGAGCCCGGAATGCCGTAGCCCCGCAAAGGGCATCCCGTCGACGCGGAAGGCGGTGTGGTCGTTGACCATGACGGCGGACGCGTCGAGTCGTTTAAAACAACGCAGCGCCGTATCCAGGTTTGCGGTGAATACCGCAGCCTGAAACGCATAGGGTAAAGCGTTTGCACGCTGGATGGCCGCGTCCAGGCCGTCGCAGGAATACACACAGACGACCGGCCCGAAGATCTCGAGCTGACTGACCTTCGCGCTATCGGGTGGATCGAGCAGCACGGTACACGGATACATGCTCGCCGATAGCGGCGCACCACCGGCGAGCCGTCTGGCGCCCGACGCGACCGCTTCCTCGACCCATGCGTCGACGCGCTCGACTTCGCCGTGTCGGATCAACGGGCCGACTTCCGTTTCCGGCAGCGTCGGATCGCCGACGATCAGCGCTTCAGCGGACGACGCCAGCCGCTTCGCAAGTTCGTCTGAAACCCCTGCCGGTGCAAAGACGCGTTGCACCGATACACACACCTGGCCGGCGTGGTAGAAACCGCCTTTAAGGATCGCCGGCAAGGCGAGATCCAGATCCCCGTCGTCGGCGATGATCAGCGGCGCCGCGCCGCCATGCTCGAGCGCGCAACGCACGCCCGGCGCAACCTTCGAGCGCAGGTGCCACCCGACCTTCGGGCTACCGATAAAACTGAAAAACCCGACTTGGCGGTCGGTCACGAGTCGTTCCGCGACCGGGATCCCGGTCGGGATCAACACCTGGCACCATGCCGGCGGCAGACCGGCGGCGCGCAGGATCTCGACGAAACGGATACACGACAACGGTGTGTCGTCGGCCGGCTTGACGATCACCGGACAACCGACGGCCACCGCCGCCGCCACCTGGTGCACGATGAGGTTCAGTGGGTGGTTGAACGCGCTGACCGCCACGACGACGCCGATCGGCTCTTTCTGTGTAAACGCGACGCGATTGGCTGATAGAGCGGACATCCCCATCGGGATCACATCACCATGGACGCTCTCTCAGCGTTTCCACGCAGAGTTGCAGACCGTCGATCGCGCGACTCACCTCGACACGCGAATCGATCAGGGGCTTGCCACCCTCGCGTGCTGCTTCAACCGCGAGTGTTTCATGGTGTTCGGACATGATCCGCGCGGCCGCCTCGAGGATCTCGATGCGTTGCGCCAACGGTAGCCATCGGTCACGGTCGCGGTACAGGCCATGGGCGACGGCGAGCGCCTCGTCCACGTGCTCCGCGCCCGCGCTATCCAACTCCGCAATCGTCGTGCCATCGAAGGGCGCGCTGACGGTGATCGTTCCGGCAGCAGGGTTATGTCCTTCGACCAACAATGGGTAATGCTCGGCAGTCAGGTTCAAATCATGCATAACAAATCACCTGTAGGAGCCCGCTTGCGGGCGAATATCGTGCCTAATACTATCGAATGTAACCATGGCCGAGCTGAACGTCATGCGCACCTGCACGCTGTCCGCCGAACTCGATCGGCGGTTGAGCGCGCTCGAACAGGATCTGGACGAGGGCCTCGTACCCGCGTGGGTGTTCGGAAACGATGCGGAAGTCTACGCCTTGGAGCGCGAGCGCCTGTTTCCGCGCGTGTGGACCTTCATCGGCCACGCCTCGGAGATTCCAGAACGCGGCGATCACGTCGTGCGCTACATCGGTGAAGACGCATTCATCTTCGTGCGCGGTCGCGACGATCGGATACGGTTGTTCTTCAACGCATGCCGGCACCGCGGTATGCAATTATGCGCAGTGGAAGCCGGTAACAGCGCGTCGTTTCAGTGCCCGTACCATGGCTGGACTTACTCGAATACCGGAACGCTGACGACCGCGCCCGAGCATGAGGAAACGATCTCGGGGCTCGACCGCGATGCGTGGGGCCTGCTGGCGGTGCCGAAGTTGGAGAGCTACCACGGATTATATTTCGCCTGTCTCGACCGCGAAGCGCCTTCACTGGCCGACTACATCGGCGATGCGGCCTACTACCTCGATGTGTTTTTCGGCCTGTTCGGCGATCTCGAAGTGGCTTCGCCGCCGCAGCGCTATTCCTGGCCGACGACCTGGAAAGCCGGCTTCGACGGCTTCGGCGACGACTATCACCTGATCACCTTGCACCGTTCCTTGTTGGAAATAGGCGCGCTCAACGTTCCGCCGGCCGCGAATATTCTGGGCCACCACGTGATCACGGGCCACGGGCACAACACGACGCTCTCGATCGCGCCCAGCGACGAAACCGCCTATTGGGGCTATCCGAGTGAGATCATCGAGCAGTACAGCGTCGATCAATTCGACGCCTTGCAGGTGGACCTGGTTAAGCGCAGCCGCGTGTTGGTGGGCACGCTGTTTCCGAATTTCTCTTATCTCATCGTGCCCATGACCGTGGCTGCGGACAAGCCTGCCACGCCGTTCGCGCAGATCCGCACGTGGCAACCCCGTGGCTACGATCGCATGGACGCGTGGACCTGGAATCTGGTCCCGGCGCGCGCCGCGGAGGCGTTCCGCTTGAACTCGCAGGTGATCGGCCTGCAGACGTTCGGCAGCGCCGGGGTCTTCGACCAGGACGACGGCGTGACGGGCCGCGGCATGAACCGCACCAGCAGCAGCGTGGTCGGGCGCGCGATGAAACTCAATTATCAATGCGGCTACCGCATCGGCAGCGCCGAGGCCGTTCGAGACTGGCCGGGCCCGGGTATCGTGACCTCACACCGTTACGAGGAAAATTCATACCGCTACACGTTTCGGCAGTGGATTCGGTTTCTCCGCGCGGAGGGATACCCCGAGCTCGTGCCGGCGCCAACCGAGTTGGACTGATGAGCACGCCGGCCGGTGACGAATCCCTGGCGTTGTGGTTCGAGTGTCATCAGTTCCTCGTGCATGAGGCGCAATGCCTCGACGACAATCGCATGGAAGATTGGCTCACGTTATTGAGCCCGGACATCCGTTACGAAATACCGATCCGGTTGACGAAGCGCCGCGGTGAAGAGCCGATCGCTCCGCACGGCTGGCACATGAACGAAGACCTCGGCTCGCTCAAGATGCGTATCGCGCGCTTGGGTACGAAGAGCGCATGGGGCGAAGATCCGCCGACGCGCACGCGGCGGCTGGTGTCGAACTTGCGCTGTAGTGCCGCGGATGCGGAACGCATCGAGGTCGTATCGAACGTACTCGTCTATTACGGACGCGGGGACGTGAGCGACCATACCGTGCTCGCGGCGGAAAGGCATGACGACCTACGCCGCGCACCCAATGGCCTACTTCTCGAGATGCGGATTGTGTTGCTGTCGCACACGACGTTGCCGATACAGAGCATCGGCATTTTTATTCGGAGTTAGTAGTTAGGGGCTTAAAGGCCAAGCTGGTGCTGTGGGTGTTGGGCCTTACCCATTGGTGTAGGAGTATCAAACCGCTTGCCCTCTAAGATCTCCGGCACAGAGAGAATCTGCATTCTCGGATAGGGGTGGGCTGACCCTTCAAATTCGAGGTCGCCCGCCTCACCAATGAGCTTCTGAAAGTTTCTCATCTTCACATTTCCCAGCGGCTCCATCACGATCAATCCGGCCAGTAATGCTTCCTCACGTTCCAGCACGCTGTGCAGTGCCCGTAGATCGGCAATGGTGACGTTCGCGCCACCTTTTACTTCCAGCACCATGCTTTGCAGATCGCGCTCTCCCGGAAGCGAGAAGTAAAGCCTGCCGTCAATTCCGCCGTCCGCAGTACGTTTCGTGGTGACAAAGCCGTCTACTTCCTCGACGGCCCATTTCTGGAAGTGATACTTATCGCGTTCCCACAGGTCATGAGCGCCTTCCAGCGTTTTAGGAACGCCGCCGATATTGAAGTCCTCTCCTTCTTTCAATTTGCAGCGTTCACCCAGCCTGACGGCAGCTACACGCTTTATAGCGTGGATAGCTATGTCGATGCCTATCCATCGGCGCTTGAGACTATGCGCAGCCTCAAGCGTGGTAGCGCAACCACAGAACGGGTCGAGTACAACATCACCCTCGTCGGTGCTGGCTTTGATGATGCGTTCCAAGAGTGCAAGCGGTTTCTGTGTGTCATATCCCATTTTTTCTTTGGGGGCGTTCTGAATCGACTTTATATCTACCCAGATATTCTGAAGCGGGCAACCCGGCTGCTCGTCAAGGTATTGCTTTCGCCTCGGTAAACCGCCGACCTTGCGCGGCCAATGAATCAATCCGGCGCTATCCATATCTTCAAGATCTCCATGAGGACGCGACCAATGCCGGCCGCGCGATGTGACGTCAATCCCACGCCACGCCTTACCTGTTTCGCCATCCTTGACGACACCTGGCGCAGTCAACTGTTGTCGCTGCCACCGCCGACCATCGGGATCTGAATGGACATAAAAGGCATCTATATAGTCTGGGCTGTACGCTTGGTAAACACGATTCCACTTGTATTTTTCTGTCGCAGAATAAAACAGGATGTTGTCCTGCACGGCCCCTGGACCACGCGCTGTGTTGTGGGCCGATGACCGTTTCCAAACAATTTGACTACGAAAGTTGTTGTGGCCAAAGATGCCATCCATCATGACCTTGATATAGTGGCTGGCCGTGGGATCGCAGTGCAGGAACACAGATCCAGTAGGTCGCAACAATCCCTTCATGACGATCAAGCGTTGCACCATGTATGACAGATACGCGAGCATTCGCGGCTGCGTGGCCCGGAGAGCGTTCATCCACAGCTTCCAGAATTCCGCCACCTCGTCGGCGATGCCAGCCTCGCGCACTAGCATCGGCATGTTACGGATTACCCGTTCACGTTCCTCGTCGAGGGTCCACAAATCGCAGAAGGCTTCGATCTGATCAGGTAAGGGTCTGCCGGTTTCGTCCTTGTAGATAGCGTTGTAAGACTGGTTGCTATTAAACGGCGGGTCAAGATAGATGAGATCGACACTGGCGAGCGGCAGTTCCTGCATAATCGTCAGGCAGTCGCCGTAGTAGAGGCGATTCACGCGAAGCAGCCGTTGATAAACGTCCCGAAAGCGTTGTCATTGCGCCGCTGGTTGTACTTCCAGCTTGCCTCAGCGACGTACAGCGGCGTATAGGTTTTCTTGTAGTGATGATGGGAGCCGTACCAAGCGCGCTTCAGCAGGCTCCAGAAGCCCTCGATGGTGTTGGTGTGGGTCTCACCATCTGCATAGGACTTGCTGTGATTGATGACCGCATGTGCGATTGAGGAACGAACCGCGTTATATGCCTTGTACTCATCCGTTATCAACAGGGAGCCGCCAAGCTCGACCTTGTCCTTGATGAAGCGCAGAACGCCTTTGCCGGACAGGTCATTAGCCACACGAGCCACGACATTCCCGCCGCGCTCGACCGCACCAATTACAGGGGTCTTTCGAGTGGCGCGACCGCGCGGGTTCTTAGGCCCCTTGTCGTTATCGTCGCGCTTGTTGAACTTGCGGGGTTTCCCACCGACGTAAGTTTCGTCGGCCTCAATGATGCCCTGGAGGACGATCGTGCTTTGCTTGCTCGCCATTTCGGCGCGGATCCGCTGCTGCATGTACCATGCGGACTTCTGATTCAGGTCCAGGTCGCGGGCAAGCTGGCAGCTTGATAAGCTCTTTTTGGCATTGACGATCAGGCCGATGGCGAGGAACCACTTTTGCAGCGGGATCTTGGTCTTCTCGAAGATGGTGCCCGACAGCACGTTGAAGCTCGACTTGCAGTCGTGGCAGTTCCAGCGCCCGACGCGGTTGCGGTCAGCCTTGCGGGCCACCCTGACGCCGCCGCAATGCGGGCAATACGGATCGTCGCCGAACCGGACCTTTTCTAGGTGCTCCAGGCACGCTTCGTGATCGGGGAATCGGGTGAAAATCTTCGTTAAGTTCATAGTGTTAGCTCCTATGAACTAAGTATAGGTGGTGCCTATATGGAAGTCAAGCCCCTAACTACTAGCTCCGTTTTTATTTAACTAGACGCGACGGCGGGCTATGAGCAGCGCGAGCGCGCTCGTGAACAACCACAACGCCGGCGGGATCGGGATCGCGTTGACGCCGAGCTCGGCAAAGTCGGCGCCGTAGACGACCTCGAGCGTCAAGTCGCCCAAGTTGGGGAATACCGTGTCGGCGAACACGCCCGTCACGTTCGCCGCCAATAGAAATCTGAAGGTATCGCCGAGTTGCGGCGTGAAGCCGTCGAAGAGCTCCACTAGCAGCGTTCCGTCTAGCCCGGATATTTCATAAAAAAAGAGGGCAAGCCCTTTCTAATCCGTTATAATTCAGTTAGTTAGGCTGAAAACGGAAAGGACTCGCCCGTGACAGAATGTACCCAGACTGCGCTGCAATTTCCAGGCTTTTCTCGCCGCAAGATCGACGTCTCATTCAACGGCGGTGACATCACTTCCAACGGTGGGGTGCAGTTGCTGCGCTGGGCCGATGAACGGACCGGGTTGATCAAGGCCGCGGCACGGGCCATTGGGGATTCGCGCCGGACAAAGAGCTGCACCCACGCTCTGGAGTCGCTGGTCCGACAGCGGGTCTATGGCCTTTCCCTGGGCTATGAGGACCTCAACGACCACGAGGCATTGCGCGCGGACTTGGCTCTGCAGACGGCGCTTTCCCGGGATGCGTCGCTGGCGAGCCCGTCGACGTTGTGCCGACTGGAGAACCGCGCGAACCGGAACACCGCGGTGGCCCTGCACAAGGGACTCATTGATAACTTTATCGCCGCTTACAAACAAGCGCCCCGACGACTGATACGCGATGTGGATGCCACCGACGATCGGGTGCAGGGTGATCAAGCGGGCCGCTTCTTCCACGGCGACTACGACCACTACTGCTGTCTGCCCTTGTACGTGTTCTGTGGCGATCAACGGTTGGTCAGTTATCTGCGTTCGAGCAAGATCGACGGCGCAAAACACAGTGGGGCGATCTTGGCGCTGTTGATCAAACGGTTGCGCCAGGCGTGGCCGAAGGTCGAGATCCTGGTGCGCGCCGATGCCGGCTTTTGCCGCTGGCGGATGCTGCGCTGGTTCGATCGCCACGGCGTGGATTACGTCATGGGTATCGCGAAAAACCCGCGTTTGCACGATCAATCGTTAGCGTTGCGCACGTTGGCTCAGTGGCGGTATTGGATGATGGGTGAGAAGCAGCGCCTGTTCAGCGAGGTCCGTTACGCCGCACCGACTTGGGATACCCCGCGACGGGTGATCGTCAAGGCCGAGCACAGCGCCCGCGGCAGCAATCCCCGCTTCGTGGTGACCCACCTCACCGGCAAGGCCCAACGCATCTACGACCGCCTCTACTGCGCCCGCGGCGAGATGGAGAACCGGATCAAGGAGCAGCAGTTGGGCCTGTTTGCCGATCGCACCAGTTGCCACACCTGGTGGGCCAATCAGTTCCGGCTGTTGCTCTCAAGCTTGGCTTACACGCTGTTGGAGACGATCCGCCGGGTGGCACTACACGCAACGGCACGGGCTCGCGCGCAAGGCGGCACGCTGCGCCTGAAACTATTACGCATCGGCGCCATCGTCTTGCGCAATACCAGGCGCATCCGACTGTTGCTCTCCAGTGCTTACCCCCATCGAGAACTGTTCTGCCTGGTGGCCGCTCGCCTCAAGCCGGGATAGTCGTCCCAACGCCAGTCGCCTCGTGTGCGATTCCTTGTGAGTCGGGGTGTCGCTCGCCTCCGAAACGACTCGTGCATCGCAATCGGCGATAAATCCACCAGTGGCGCGCCGAAACGTCGCGCTCAAGCGCCGCTTCGTGCCACCACCAACGAATTCCGACCCATGATCGACCAACTCCACGCCCAATCTCACTGCTCATGCAATATCCGGGCTAGCTCAGCATCGCCGGTGACATCCAGCAGATCGAACTCGGTGCCTGCGAGCAAACCGCCGAGCTCGATGACCAGCGTGCCGGTGTCGGTCTGGGTGTAATCGCCGCCGACCATGAGGAGTCCGGGCGATTGGCCGGGAAATACCGTGCCGTCGGCGTGGACGTTGCCGTTAACCGTACCGGTACCGCCGAGACTACTGCCTTCGAATACCGTGACCTGCGGTGCGGCGACCGTGGCGTCATCCATCAGGATGAGCGTGCCGGTGCCGCCCAGGAAAACGCCATCGCCACCGACATTGATGTTCTGCGTGCTGAACCACAAGGACCCGATCCCGTCGACGACCACCCCACCGATGGAGCCGGGTTGCTTCGCGATAAAACCGCCGGTGCTGTGAATTTCGCCGCCGCTGGTCAGCGTTACGTCAGCGACGCCGGCATCGGCTGCGGTGAAGGGTTCGGCCCCGGTATCCCACAGCGAATTGACGCCGTTGACGAGGACGTGGCCTTCGCCGCCGAACTGCGCGCCGGCGGTCCCGCCGTCACTCGTCAACTGCGCATCGCCGAGGATCTCCAATCTCGCATGCCGGAGGTTTCCCACGGTGACGAAATCAGTCAACCCGTTCGACGTCGCGCCGTCCTTGAGGCGAAACAACGGCAGGTCGGTCATATCGAACCCGTCGAGCGTGAAATCCAGCCCGGCGTTGTCGAAGGTCCCGCCGATGACTTCGACGACGCCGTCGATGAAGTTCAGGAATCCGTAATTGCTGAGGGACGTCGTGCTGAGATAACCACCGTCGACAAAAATCTCGCCGAAGCCCGTTGGGTTCGTGTAGGTATTCGTGCTGCCGCCCACGTTCACGAAACCGTGATCGAAAATCTGCACGATGCCGTCGCCACCAGGATTGAGGGCGAATTCGTCGTTTGCGACGTTGAGATCCCCGAAGACGTTCCACGTCGAATTCATGTTCGTGACCGTCACCGATCCGAACATATTGGGGGCTTCGCCGACGGTGCAGATCACATTACAGTCCATGCGCCCACTCAGGTCGACGAACGCGGCCGAGTTCGTCGACGCGGAGCCGATGCGAAACGTATTGGCCGAGAAGAACGAGTTGGCATCACGGACGTGGAAGTTGAAGGTTGGCACGGCACCCGCAAAATCGATCAATGCTTTATCCGTAAACGCCTGTGCGCCGTTCTCAACACTCGCGTATCCCTCGCCGGCCGGCGAGAGATCCAGTGTCGTCGTGATCGTGAGCCACGATCCGGGATCCGCGACGAAGAGCGCACCGACGCCACCCGATACACCGATGTCAATCGCGTTCGTGGCAGCCGTGGCGCCATTGATCACGTTGAAGTTACCCCCGCCGGCGCCCGCGATCGACAGACGATTGAAACTGTTGAACTGCGATCCCGCGCCATCGACGGTAACCACACCCCCGAATCCGGCCAATGGGCCGATGAAACAATCGGTGCAATCCGCCTGCACGCCGTTTTGAATGAGCACTCCGCCGTTAACCGATGCCTCGCCGACGCGCAAAAAAAGCGCCTGAAGGAAGGAACCGGCGCCGTCGACGTGCACGTTCGACAGCGGACTTCCACCACCGTAATCGACCACCGTCGTATGGGACGTGACCTGTGCGCCATTGAAAACCTGCAGCGTCCCGACTCCAGTGGGCGACAGGCTCAATACCGATGACGCGTCCAACCAGGAGCTTGATCCGTCTACGATGACCGCGCCTTGTCCCGCAAACGCGATGCGCGTCGAGGTCGTCGCAGCGCTGCCGCCGTCGTAGATGTCGAGCAAGCCATTACCGCCAAAGCCGACTTCCAACTGGCCGGTGGACAACTGTGAACCCTCGTAGATATCCACGGTTGCGCCCGAACCCAATACATTGGCTATGGTGGTCCAGGCGCTCGTGACAATGACGCCGCCGCCCATGTCCATCGAGGCCGTGCCTTGGTGGCCTGCGATCAGCCCGTTGGTGATGTTCCAGCTTCCGCCATAGAGATTGGCCGTGCCGTCACCGGTAGTGTTCATGCCCAGTACCGCACTGTCGCTCGAGACCGCCGTGTCGGACGTGTTGACCTGCCCATCCGCGCTATGCCCGACGGTGACGGCACCACCGGTCGACCAAGTGCCGGTATTCGTATTCAGGGCACCGTTGCTCTGGTTACCGATCGTCGACGCGCCGAGGATCATCAGCGTGCTGTCCTCGAACTCTTCGAAAAAGGCGGAGCCGCCGTCGAAAAATTGAATCCCGGCCTGATTCCCGACGATTAGATTGGCAGCCTGTATGTGGGCTCCAGCGATTTCGGCGCTGATCTCACCGCGCCCCTGATCGCCGACGATCAAGTCCCCGACGATATCGACATCCAGAAAGTCGAACACGTCGAGATCCCAGTCGCCCTGGCTCCCGGCTAGTTCGCCCAGCACCAAGTGGCCGTTGACGGTCAGCATGGCGCCATCGTCGGTGCGCAATCGGCCGATGCCGGCGCCACCTACAACCAGATGTGCCGGTAAGGCCACCGTTGCGTCGCTGATGGAAAACGATCCATCGCCGCCCGCATTCACGCCGAGCACGATGTCATTCGCGGCGACGTTTAATTGTGAACCCTGGCCCTCAATACCCAGGCCGGCGCCGCCGTCGACGCCCAGCAACAGCGAATCGAGGTTCAGAATGCTGTCTTCGATGCCGATCGACGTGTCGCCCAGAGCGCCGAATTGGGCGGCGCCCGTTAACGTAACCGTTGCGCCGGAGAACACATTCAAATCGCCTTGGTCGCCGGCATTGGCTCCCAGCAGAAGATCGGAGACGTTGCTGTTGAAGACGGTTCCCGCGGCAACGGTAAATTCGCCCCGTCCCCCATTCGTTCCGACTACGATGGGGTTAGTCGCAACCAAGGAAGCGCCATTCAGCAGCGAAAACCTCGCGTTTTCGCCCACGTTTCCATCACCGATGACGAGATCGTCAAAGTCGGCGATACCACCGTCGACGGTTACCCTCGCGTTGTTGTCGACGTACAAGCTCGGTGCGCCGACCGAGCCGTCTTCCACATCGAGAAAGGCGTTGTCCTTGACCGTGATGTCCGTCGTCGCATCCAGCACCGCGACCATGTCGGCCACCGTCACTTTACTGTTACCGCTGATCAGGTGGCTCGAGCCCGTCAGCTCTCCGTTTTAAAGATTGAGGTCGCCGGAGATGAACGTGGTCAGTTCAGTCGTGTAGGTGTTGTTGTTCAGCAGGAAATTGAAGGTACCGCTGACGTCCGTTAAGGCATTAGTGACGGGGCTGCCGAACGATACGTTCGTCGGCCCGCTGTTGAACGTTGCCGTGTCTCCCGGCCCCGGCACGGCGGCGGGATTCCAATTATCAGGATCGTTGAATGAAAAGCCGTCACCGTCGCCGACCCAAGTCACCGCTCCCGCGGGCGACGCGATAGACAGTAGTAACCCCAGAAGCGCGCAAGTTGTTTGGCGGGTCGGATTTATTAGCATCGGTTAGTCCGCCAGCGGTTAACCCAGGCGATATGGTAACGCCGGAACCCACGCTGCGCCGTAACTGGTCCGCAGTTTCGAGTTTCTAGAGCTTCACGCAGCGCCCTTCGAAGTGGGCGTGCACGCAGTCGAATCCGGCGGGGCAATCATTGTTGATGGTGCATTTGCCACCGATCTCGCGGCCGGGGAGCTGTTCCCGGATCAGTTGATCCGGATCGCCCATGAATTCCATGAGCTGTTGGCGTTGATCGCCAGAATATCCGCCACCATACGACGGTGGCGCACTGAATTGTGGGGCCTCCGGTTCGACCGCTTTTCGTGAACCGCCATAGCACACGCCGCGCGCGCGTTTTTCGCGCTTGATGCAGGTACCGCCCACGCCGCATTCGGCGTCGGTGTCACAGGCCAGAACGGGCGGGCAAAGGCCGAGCAAAGCTACGAGCAAAATGCATATACGAATGGAAGGAACCATTGAGATCAACCGCCCGACGCGGCCGTTTTCGCCTTGCCTGCCGCGAGCGCGTCATCGACGCGGGTGCCGTGCCAACCCTCCGCGCGCTTGCGCCAATAGAGCTCCTGTATGCGGCTCGTCACGAGCCCAATATGGCCGTTGCGCACGGGCTTGTTGTCGATTTGCGTGACCGGCATGACGCCGCCGGCGGTGGTGCTGGCAAAGATTTCGTCCGCCGTTTGCAGTTCATCCGGATGCACCTTGCGGAGCTCGAAGGGGACGCCCTCGAGCTCACATAGTTCGCGGACACCGCTACGGGTGACACCTTCCAGGACGTTGTGGTCGGGACTCACGATGCGCCCGTCATGGACCAAAAAGATGTTGCATCCCGGCCCTTCGGTCAGGTTCCCGTCCGGACCGCACAACAGCGCATCATCGCATCCTCGATCGTAGGCTTCGAAGCGTGCTTGGACGAGATCCGCTCGATTGTAGTTCTTGAAGCGTTGATCGATCGCTTTGGACGAAATGCGCTCCACGCTGCTCAAAAAAAGGTTCGCTCCCTGCCGGCACTTGTCCTCACCCCAGATCCAGACGAACGGGATCGCATAGGTCATGAAACGGCATTCGGCACCGCGCGGATCGGTTTGCGATACACCGCGCGTCATCTGTAGCTTGACGTAGGCGTCCTCGAGGCCGGCGCGCTCCACGCACTCCGCGCAGATGCGCCGAATGGCATCGCGATCGTAGGGACTCTCGAGCCGGAAGCCCGCGCACGAACGCTCGAAGCGATCCAGATGCGCTTCGAGCATGAAGAACCAACCCTTCCAAACCGACGTCACATCGTAGACGCAATCGCTCCACACGAAACCCATGTCGAAGATCGACATCTTCGCGTCTTCGGGTTTGACGAACTCACCATCGATAAAAACGATACCGTCGGTCATACGATTACCTCGAGTCTGATTCTTGCGCTAGGGCTGAGTATAGCGATTCGCGCGAGACGCATTACAGCCCTGTCGATTATTAGGCGTCCATCGAGTCGCCGAGTTCACAGATCCCTTGATAAAACAGCTTCGTAGCCGTCAATGCGAGCTCCATGCTGTCGATGATCTCGTCATGGAGTTGGTCTGTGCTCGCGTGTCGCGCAATGGGTTCCCACACCTTACGCCCAGCGTGATCGTCATCGGCCTGGGTGTGGTAGGCGAAGAAGAAGACCTGCTCATCATTGAGATTAAAGGCCTTTTTCCAGGCTTCGGGTAGGTAATTGTGCTTGCCCGGCATCGCCGTCAAGATGAATTCGTCGACCGATGTGGCCAGCCATCCGGCGACCCAGTGATGGGTACGCGCGATGTGTTCCAAGACGGCCAGGCCGGCGTCGACCAGGGGCACCGGCCGCGTCTGGTCCATCTGTTCATCGCTCAGACCTACATTGCGGCCCATCTCCCATAACAAGGTCGAATGCGGCTGTGCGATCTCATCGTCGTAGATGAGCTCTTCGCGCATCTGGCCGATGGTCTTGCGCACCACGTCGAGGTCGGGACAGCGGCTGATCCACGACGGGCGGATCACGGCGCTGAAGAGTCGATTGCGTACGATGTGCTGCAGAATGAACGCGCGGCCGCGTCCCGGCGTCAGCGGCTCGACCAGCCACGGCACCTCCGGCGCGATGGCCAAGGCGCGCTCGCAGATCTCGTCAACGATGTTTGGCATTTGACGGCCGGGGCCAGCCGAGCGCTTGGCAGGTCGTTCGCGCGATCGACCGCGCGTTTCTAATCTGGAGCCTTTTGCTTATCCGCCCGCCGCCGGCTTCGGAAGCTTGACAGCCAACGTCATGGTGTTCGACCGGGTAATGAACTTCGTGGCCTTCTGCACGCGCTCACCGTTTATGGCGATGTATAACTCACACCCGACCGGGTCGTCAGGCCCGTCTGCAGCCAATTCCACGAGAAGCTTGGAATCAACGGTGGCGCCGAAGTCGAATACTTTCTCCCAGGTAGTGCCCACCGTCGGTGCGCCGACACTCGGGTCCACAATTTCCTGACCACTCGGGTCTTTATAGGTGATTTTGACCATACCCGGGCTATTCATTAGCACGAAGTATTCGACCGTATATGACTCCGGTGCGGCCTCTTCCTTAGGGCCTTCGTCACCGCAGCCCGCAAGCACGAATGCCGTGATTACGGCGAGCAGCATTGATGAATACGTTTTCATAGATAACCTCCCGACCAACGTCTATTTTATTTTCATTCGCGGGTTCCGCATAGCCCCTCACGTCATCCCGGGAATGATTGTATCGCGGTAGGCCGCCACAGTAGACCGGATCTGCGCATCAGTGTAGCCCAGGAAATAGATGCATAACTGGGTAATCCCGATCTCCTCCAAGCGTTTGAGCTTCTCCAGGCAGGCCTCCGCCGTCCCAACGACCGTATAGGCCTCCGCCAGTTCGTCGGTGACCGTCGCCGCGTGGTCGGCGGTGCTGTCGGTGTGGTGCCGGTAATCGTACTTTTCGTGGCCCTCCAGGCATTTGAGGAATTCCGGCGGAATATCGGATTTCGGTGTGAACCGCACGAGATCGGCGACGTGGTTGGCCACGAACGCCGGAAAGCCGCGGGTGAGATCGCAGGCCTCATGGAGGTCGTCGGAGATCGCACTTGGCACGCAGCACACGAAATCGATGGCATTGGGATCCCGCCCGCCCGCCTCGGCGCTTGCCTTTACGTTTCCGATTATCCACTCGACGGTTTTCGGCTCCGCTATCTGGACGAACACGCCGTCCGCCACCTGACCGGCCCAAGCCAGGATCTTCGGACCGTAACCGGCGATATAGAGTGGCATCTTTGCGTCGATGGCCCAATCGAAGCGCACGGGAACCGCGTCGGAGCCTTGCGCATGCCAGTCTTCGTGCCCCGGGCGCTCGGGCTGGTAGGTAATCTCCTCACCATTAGCGAGCCGATGCAGGAGCACGACGTCCTCCTTGAACTCCTTTAGCGTCGCTTGGCGTTCACCGATGCGCCGCAACGCGCTGTCACCCTTGCCTATTCCAAGGATAACTCGGCCGCCGGAGAGTTCGTGCAAGGAGGCGTGGAAGCTCGCGTTGACCACGAGGTTACGCGACACCGGATTGGTACAGCATGCGCCTATTTGGAGTGTCGTCGTCGCGAGCGCCGCCTGCGTCAATGACGGCGCCATTTCGCGCCAGACGATGGGCGAATCGATGCTATAGACGACCTTGAACCCGTGATCCTCGATCAGCTTTGCGTATGGGCCGAACTGCGGACCGGAATCGAACATCGCGCCGAAACGAAACACCGTCATCTCCGCTTCAGACGCCAGTTATAACTCGACGAGTGCCCCGTAGGCCTCCGGTCGCCGGTCGCGGTACAAACCCCAATCGCTGCGCACCTTGCCGATCAGGTCGAGATCGATTTCGCCGATGAGCACCTCTTCGTCCCGGTCGCTCGCTTGCGCGATCACGTCCCCGCGGGGATTGATGATCATGCTCGATCCGAAGCAGGTCGCCGACTCGCCTTCGTCCTGCCCGACGCGGTTTACGCCGGCAACATAGAAGAGGTTGAAGACCGCGTGCCCTTTGAGCTCGATCTCCCAGATCGATCGCGACATGCCCCAAGTACAGGTCGGAATGAACAGGATGTCGGCCCCGTTCAGCGCGATGCTGCGCGAATGTTCCGGGAAATGCCGGTCGTAACAGATGATCAGACCGAGCTTGATCCCGAAAGGCGTGGAGAAGACCGGAAAACCGAGATTGCCTGGCGCGAAGTAGAACTTTTCGTTGGCAGCCAAAGAGTCCATGCACACGTTCGGAATGCTGTGCTTGCGATAGACGCCGTCGACCTCGCCGTCGGTCCCGATCACGGCTGCGGAGTTATATCGACGTCCTTTTACCGTCGCGTCCTGCTCGTAGATCGGCGCGATCACGACGATCTGTTCCTCGCGTGCGATCTTGCCGATCGCATCGGTTGAAGGTCCGGGGATCGTCTCGGCGGATGCGAAGTTTTTCGGGTCGTCCGAGCGGCAAAAATAGACCGTGTTGAAGAGCTCCTGGAGGCACACGATCCGCGCGCCGCCCTGCGCGGCGGAACGAAGGTGATGCGCGGCTTTTTCGAGATTCTTGGCCTTGTCTAGTGCGCCGGTCATCTGTACGAGTGCGACCTTTTCCATACACGCTCTCCGCGGGCTGATGCGAGCGTGTATCCTACCCGAAGTGTTGTCAGCAGTGCATACGAAACCGGAATAGAGGCCGACCGGCGCCATTTCGCCAGGTAGAAGTAGAGACCCTTCATGAAGCTCATCGGGATCGACGTAGGCGGCACGTTCACGGATTTCGTGCTGTTCGATTCCGCGTCTCGCCGGTTCTGGATCGACAAACGCAGTACCGGCACGGACACCGCGCAGACCATTATCGACGGCATCGCGGCGTTGTCGCGCGAGGCAGGGATCGAGCCGGCCGGTATCGATTTGCTGATCCACGGTACGACCGTGGCGACCAATGCCCTGCTCGAATTCGACGGCGCCAAGGTCGGCATGATCACGACGCGCGGCTTTCGTGACATCGTCCACATCGGCCGGCATCAGCGCCCCGAGAACTACTCCATTCAACTCGATATTCCGTGGCAGGCCAGGCCGCTGGTCAAACGCCGTAACCGCAAGGTCGTGGAAGAGCGCGTCATCCCGCCGGAAGGCGACGTCCTGACACCGCTCGACGAGCAGGCGGTCATCGCGGCGGCCGAGGATCTACTCGGGCGCGGTATCGATTCCGTCGCGGTTTGCTTTCTGTTTTCCTACTTGAACCCCGAGCACGAAAACCGCGCCGCAGCGCTCGTACGCGAGACCATGCCCGACGCCTTTGTCTGCACGTCGAGCGAAGTGGTGCCGCAATTCCGTGAGTTCGAACGCTTTACGACCACATCGATCAACGCCTTCGTCGGTCCCAAGGTGAAGCGATACATCGCCGGCGTCACGCGCAAGCTCGCTGAATCGGATCTGCACCAGACCTTGCACGTGATGCAGTCCAATGGCGGCACGGCGACGGCGGACGTCGCCGCGCAGCGACCCGTCACCTTGCTCCTGTCGGGGCCGGTCGGCGGTGTGATGGGCGGGATCTGGTGTTCGGAACGCGAGCACGAATACCTGGCGACGCTCGATGTCGGCGGCACCAGCGCCGACGTCGGCATCGTCACCGAGCAGGGGCTCGTCGAAGCGCGTTCGCGCGACACCTGGATCTCGGGCTTCCCGGTGACAGTACCGATGATCGATATCGAAACCATCGGCGCCGGTGGCGGGAGCATCGCCCATGTGGATGCCGCGCATGCCCTTCACGTAGGGCCGCGAAGCGCCGGATCGATCCCGGGGCCTGCCGCTTACGTGCTGGGGGGGACGGAGCCGACGGTGACCGACGCCAATGTCGTACTCGGCCGCCTGCCGCTCGAGCTCGCCGGTGGACTGGCGCTCGATCAGGAACGCGCGGAACGCGCCGTCGATACGATCGCCACCGCGCTCGGCATGACCCGCTTCGACGCCGCTGCGGGCATGCTCCAGATCGTGAACGAGAACATGGCGGCCGCACTGCGTTCGAAGACCGTCGAACGCGGACTCGACCCGCGCGAGTTTCTGTTGTGTGCGTTCGGCGGCGCGGGGCCGTTACAGGCCGCGGACGTCGCGTCGATATTGCAGATCCCGCGCGTGCTCGTACCGCCGCACCCGGGCGTTACATCGGCCGCCGGCTTGTTGACTTCGGATCTCCGGTACGACATTACACAAACCTACTTGAACGCGCTGCGTGACATCGATCCGAAGCAACTCGAGCAGCGATTT
Organism: Gammaproteobacteria bacterium; assembly: GCA_965217605.1. Taxonomy (GTDB): domain Bacteria; phylum Pseudomonadota; class Gammaproteobacteria; genus JAYYZW01. The sequence goes on along the minus strand of CBDCJB010000017.1, from coordinate 68,229 downwards.
TTGGACGGTGAACGACAACTGCGCGAGCGACTGGCCGACGACGGCTGCGGCGACGACCGGATCGCGATCGAGCGGGCCGTCGATCTTCGCTACCAGGGACAGAGCTACGAGCTCAAGATCCCGATCGATGAGGCCGTTCTGTCCGACGCCAGCCTGGAACGGCTCGCGGCGGCGTTCCACGACGCACATCGTAATGAGTTCGGCCATGACTTTCCCGAATACGAGATCGAATTCGTCAACGTGCGCCTCACCGGCATCGGCGTGCTTCCCCACCTGGAACACGTTCATGTCACGGGTGGATCGGTCGAAGCGGCGGCGCGTGGCAAACGGGACGTGGGTTACGTCATCGATGGTGCGATAGCGTTCTTGCCGACGACTTTGTTCGCCCGCGACCAGTTGCCGATCGGGGACGAGCTCAAAGGGCCCGCACTGATCCAACAGACGGACTCCACCACACTGATCCCGCCGCAATGCCGTTTCCGTCGTGACGAGATCGATAACCTGATCATCACCGTAGCGTAGAATTCGTGCACATGGATCCCATCAAAGCCCGCGTCATCCAAGGCCGGTTGAATCAAATCGCGCTCGAAATGAGCCGCAAGCTCATCCGCATGGGCTTTTCGATCATCATTAAGGAATCCGAGGATATCGGCTGCGCGATCGTCGACGCGGAAGGTTGGCAATTCTGCGAAGCGGATACGACGCCGCTGCAGGTCGGACCGACGCCCTGGATCGTTCAAGGCATCTTGAAGCTGCTCGGCGAGCGCGATCAGCAAGTCCATCCCGGCGACATCTTCATCCACAACGATCCCTACCTCGGGGCCTCGCACTCCCCCGATATTGCGTTCGTCCAGCCTGTGTTCTATCGAGACGAGCTGGTCGCCTGGTCCTGCGCCGCGGCGCACCACATGGATATCGGGTGCGCAAAACCCGGGACATCGGTGATCGACGCCGTCGACGAGTGGGCCGGTGGGCTCCGCTTCCGCGCGCTCAAAATTCGTTCCCGCGGCGTCGAAAACGAATCCTTGTGGACGATGATCGCGGACAACGTGCGCACGCCGAAACTCGTCATGGGCGACATGCGCGCGCAGATCGCGTCGTGCGAACTCGGCTCGCAACGACTGATCGACCTGATGGATAAGGTCGGCCGCGACAACGTGTTCGCGGCGAAGGCGTGGTACGAAGCCTATTCCGAGCGCATGCTGCGCAGTGAGATCGCGTCCATCCCCGACGGCGACTACGCCGCCGAAGGATTGGTTGACGGCTTTCCCGAGGATCCCGATCCCGGGAATAAGCGCCTGCCCCTGATGGTAACCCTGCGCGTGCACGGCGAGGATCTCGAAGTGGATCTCACCGGCACCGCGCCCCAGCTCGACAACCTGCCGTTGAACATGCCGCTGCAAGGCACGGTGATGTGCTCGATCTTCACCGCCGTGCGATCCGTGTTGCTGGACAGCGCGACACACGAGGCGGTGCCGCAGAATCGAGGTCTGGTGCGGCCGATCAAGGTGACGGCACCCCGCGGCAGCATGGTCAACCCGAACTTCCCCGCACCGACCCTCGCGCGCTGTCTGCCTGCCGTGTTGCTGACCGACACCGTCATCAAGGCGTTCGCTGAGGTCATTCCGGAACGCTGTTGCGCCGGTTGCGGCGCGCTCGCGGTGTTTTCCTACAGCGGCGTCAAGGACGGCAACTACTGGGTACACATGGATATTCATGAAGGCAGTTACGGCGCGCGCTGGCAGAAAGACGGCATGGATGCGATGGACACGCTGATGACGAATACGCGCTGCGCGCCGATCGAAGAGATCGAAACGGAATGTCCGCTGCGGTGCGAACGCTGGGAACTCAATGACCGACCGGTCGGGCACGGTCAGTACCGCGGCGGTAAAGGCGGCATCCGGGAATTTCGGTACCTCACGGACGGACACTTCTCCAGCGAGGCGGACAATCAGCTCCAAGCGCCTTGGGGACTCAACGACGGCGCCGACGGCGTCGCGGCGGAAATGTGGGTGCGCAGTCCCGACGGGAACGAACGCATTCACTCCAAGCAGACGGGCCGACGCGCCAAGCAGGGACAGATCTTCGTCGCGGACAGCCCCAACGGCGGCGGCGTCGGGTCGCCGCTGTTGCGCGATCCGGCGCTGGTACGCCGGGACGTGCTCGACGACATCATCACCTTCGAAGAAAGCCGGGAGATCTATGGGGTCGCCCTCGATCCGGAGAGCTTCGAACTAGACGAGCGCGAAACCGCCAAATTGCGCGCTTGAGAATCAGGAGAACCGCCATGCGCCGCTACATGATTCAGATCAAATACAACGCCGCCAGCGTCAAGGGCCTGGTCGCCAGCCCGCAAGACCGCAAGCCCCAGGCGCAGGTCATCATGGATAAACTGGGCGGCAAGCTCATCGACTTTTACTTTACCTTCGGCGACTGGGACGCGGTCATCATCGTCGAGCTCGAAAGCGACGTTCACGCCATGGGCGTCGCGCTGGCCGATGTCGCAGGCGATGTCGGCGGTACCAAGGTCACCGTACTGTACGACATGGACGAAGCCGTTGAAGCAATGAAAATCGCTGGATCCATCGACTATAAAGCGCCGACTTCGACGTAGGCGGGATAATCGCGTTTAATGCACGGCTTGGGACGGGAACGAAGATTGATTACTACCTATGGCGGCGGTTAAGCCAGTAGCCGGAAAGACGCTTGCTGAACGCGCCGAGGCGCGGCGGCGGCCCGCCAACCGATGGCTGCTGGGCATCAAGCTGGTGTTCGTACCGCTCGGGATCGCGGCCCTGGTGTATTGGGCCACGCAGGAACAGTCGATGCGTTTCGCCGATGGTTGGAACGCCTATCTGATCCTCGGCGTCCTACTCAGCCAGATCTCGATCTGCTTCTTCGCGCTGCGGTTTCGTCAGGTCATGCGGGTCGTCGGGATACGACTGAGCGTGCGCGAAGCGCTGCACATCAACGCATTGTCCATGTTCTACCATTTTTTCGTGCCGCTCGCGGCCGGCGCGGACGTGACCCGTTATGTCAAACTGCGGGGCTTGGCCCCGGAGCGCCGGCCGATTGCGATGGCCGGTGGCATCGTGCTCGATCACATCGTCGGACTCGGAACCTTGATCGTGATCGCGGTCGTTTTAGTCGTCGCGCTCAAACCTACCATCGTCACGTTCGATACGCGCGTTTTGCTACTCGCCGCCACTCTGGTCGTATGCGTCGCTGCCGGTGCAGGCATGAGCATTCGCCAGAGTGCCTCGGTCAAAATGGCGGAACTCCTAACGCGGCTACTTTCGCACAAACTCGACGTGGTGCACGCGGTCGTCCTGTCGCTGGCCATGCAGCTGTTGACCGCCGCGGCCGTTTTCGCCGGTAGCGTCGGCTGGGGCATCGGCATCGGCTTTCATGAGATCCTGCTGGTGCTGACCGCGTCGTTTATCTTTCAAGCGGTGCCGGTCAACGTCGGAGGCGTCGGCGCCGCAGAACTCGCCGGCACGGGCTTGTACATCGCGATCGGATTGACCCCTGCGGCGGCGCTGCTCTTGGTTTCGTTGATGTACTGCTACCGCCTGTTAGTCGCGCTTACAGGCGGTGTTTGGGAGCTAGCCAGCGCCAGGACCTAAAAAGCAGTCTCAAAATTCCTCTGGAACGTTGATACGGCGTTGCGCGGCCTTCTCCGGTGCTCATTTATTGAATATAAACTGCGCTCCTCGAAGACCACGCGCCTAGTCTGAACGCCCCAGAGAAATTTTGAGACCGCTTTTTGAATCTTCGCGAAAAATCCGTTTCGGTTCCTTTAACGACCGCTGCATGATGTTGGGGATGCGGCGCATCAACCAATTCACGACCGCAAAGCAACTCCGCGCATAGACATGCAGCGGTTCGATATCGGCGCCGATCAAGGCCTTGGCGTCGTAAGAACCACGTCCCAGGTTGATGTAACTGCACTGGCTCTCGATGCCGAGGTGGATCACCTCGTTGATGAGGCGGAACCACTCGTGGCGTGGCGGGCCGGCCTCGCGACCGAAATAGGTAGCGATGAGATTCGCGCGATCGGCGAGCACCATGCCGTGGGCGACGAGGCGCCCGTCGCGCCGGATCGCAAGCAGCCGGCTGCGCTCGCCGAGCAGGCGATCCATGTTTTCGTAATAAGCGGGCGCCAGGACTTCCCGTTTGAAGCCGCCGCTGTTCTCCTGGACGACCCGTGATTGTTCGGTCAGGGTGCCGGCGTATTCCGCGAAGCTCGGCAGGGTCTCGACGGTGCCGCCGCGTTCGCTCGCGCGCTTCAGCCGCCGGGTGACATCCTTGCGGTAGCGCGACCGCATGGCCGCGAGATATTCCGCATGGCTTTTCCAACGCACGCGGATCCGCGCGAGCGGCATGTTATACGCCAGGTTGTAACCGCGGGTCAGTAGGACATCGAAGCGCGCCCGTTCATCGGTCAGGAAATCGCGGATCACGATGAGCGAACTTCGTTCCGCCCGCGCGATATCCGATATGGCCGATTCGAGCGCGATGATCAAGCGTTCGTGATCGGCGCCATCGTGCAGCGAGATCGAATGTCCGGCGACGAGCGGCAAGGCGCATTCCGTGATCTTGACCTTGAGAAACCCCGGCCAGAAACGGCGCAGCCGTGCGGCCAGTCCATATAAAGGGCCCGGTAGGAGCTGCGCAAAATCGGTGGTGATCGTACACACGCAGGCGTGTGCGAGCAGCTCGTCGTGGCCGTAGACGAGCGGGTAGAAGAACGTGCAATCGTTGATCGAAGAGGCCTCGATCGCGGCGAGATAGGCGTGGTTGCGCGCCAATGCGTCGACGCCCGCGAGCGCATCCCAGCGTTCTGGATCGATGTCATGGATCGATCGCAACACCCGCGTCGAATACTTCAACTCGCGCCGGCCGGCGTGCTGTTGGGGGTCGGAAGCTTCGGGCGTTCGCCCGCCACGTGGCGTGGCCCACGCCGGTAAAACGCGGAGATTCGAGACTGCCGTTCGCTGCGTCATGATTCAGAAATGTGAGGTCGAATGAGACGAGTGTGCCGTAAAAGCACGAACTGTACGTCTATTCGTCGCTGTTAATTCTTTGAGATGTCCTTGAGGGTATCCAAAATTTCTTCCGTCGTACACACCATCGCAAAAAGCGATCGGAGCGTCAGCAGTTCCGCCTCGTGCACCATGCCGGGCCCATAACCGCCCTCGGTCTGCTCGCCGAACGACGCATTGGCGTCGTCTACGAAGATCACTTTGTAGTCCAACATCATCGCGTCCCTGGCGGTGGTGCCGCAGCATACGTTGGTGGCGACGCCGATAATCATCACGGTATCGATGCCCTGATAGCGGAGAATGCGGTCGAGATTCGAGGATCCCGCAATGAACGCGCTGAAGCGGGTCTTGGCCACGGTGAGATCCGCGTCCTCTCGATGCATCTTCGGATCGAGTTCGACACCCCAACCGCCTTCCGTATAGCCGGCCGGGTTACCGACCATCCACGGGATGAAGTCCTTCTCCTGGGCGATATCGAGGCCGTCCTTGCGATAGGGGTGGCGGACCACCCAGCAGATCTGGATCCCTTTCTCGCGACAAGCATCCACGACCCGGTTGATGGTCGGGATCTTCTCCTTGGCTTCGGGAACGAAGAACAGACCCCCCTCTTCGGTGAAACATCGCTGCATGTCGATGATGAGCAGCGTCGTCTTTTCGGGGACGACGTCCCAGATGATCGTCTCGCGGAAAACGTCCTTGCGTTCTTGTCGGGGTTTTACGCCTTTGATGGGCATGGCGGGTTCCTCGCTATCTCAATTCGCCCGCAAGCGGGCGAACCACAGATTAACACCGTTTACGTCGCAAGCCCCATGGGTACCGGTGTCGAAAAGACGTAGCGGATCAGGACTTCGTCGCCGTCGGATATGCCTAGAACCTTACGGCCGAACGCATCCAAGCGGATCGCGTCGTCGGGATGCGCGGCCGCGATCCGAACCCAGCCGCGCAGCGGCGCGGGATGGCGCCCCAGGATCTCCACCATATCGTCGTCTTTCACGCCGAGCCGGCCCGCCGCATCGGACGACAGCTCGACGGTGCGCCGCCGGCCCCGCGCGCCGACGTAGGGGTCGAGATCATCGTCGGCGATGACCTTGGCGCGAAAGCGTCGTGCTCGGAGCGTGTCGCGCAGCTTTCCGGTCGCCGCGCGAACGACCTGGCCGTCTTCGTCGAGGATCACGCCGTAGCCGTCGCGGGCCCGGTCGCCGCCGACATAACCCTTGGCGACATCGACGGCGACGGCGTCCGGATCCCGGTCCAGGGGATCGCCATAGCCCCCGCCGCCGGCGGACCGCATGACCACCACGTCGTTCTTGCGAATTGGATGCCCGGTGACCTTACCCGGCGTATTGAGAAAATTCTCGTCGCCTTCGCGAATGACCGACAGCAGATACGGCGTGCCGCTCGATCCCCCCAATACGCCATAGGGCGGGATCACGGCGCGGTCGCTCAGCACGGAGTAACTGGCTTCCGCACCGAGCAGGCGGACCTGACGTCGCATACCGAGCCCACCGCGGCTCGCGCCCTCGCCACCCGAATCGGTACGCAGCTCGCTGCGTTCGACGATGATCGGCATTTCCGTTTCGATCGCTTCGGCAGGTTGAATCGACGGCAGGTTGCCGAAGTCCACGTTGACCATCGCGTCGGGGCCGTCGGCTTCCCGGAATCCGCCATTACCGCCCGCCGGCACTTCGTAATAGACGTACTGGCGGTCGCGGCGCTCGTTGAATCCGCCGATCGCATTCGGGAACGACGTGCCGCAGAGATCGCCCGACACGAGGTCCGGGATGATCTGCGAGAGCGCGCCCAGGGCAACGGACACGGCGCGCTTGCGCACTTCGCCGTGTGCACCGGCCGGCGCGTCGCTGCGCACGTCGACGATCGACGCTTCCGGCGCGCGCAGTTCGATCGGACGGAAGGCACCTTGGTTGACGGCGCCGCCGGGATCCAGCGTTGATTTAACCGCCACGAAGACGCCGGCGCCGGTCACGGCGAGCGATGAATTGACGACACCCGGCACCTGCGGGTTCGAGCCCGCGAAATCGGCCACGATATGATCGCCGTCGACGGTCAATTCGATCCGCATGAGCACCGGGTCCAGCTTGCCCTCGTTGTAATACTCCAAATAGTCTTCGTAGCAGTAATCACCGTCCGGCAGCTTCGCGATCTGTTCGCGCAGGCGCCGTTCGGTGCGATCCAGATTGAGCGCCATGCACCGCGCCACCGTATCGGCGCCGTATTTCTCGTAGAGCTTTCGGATCCGGCCTTCCGCCACCTTGCACGCGCCGAGCGATGCGTTGAAGTCGCCTTCGCGTTCCTCCGGCACCCGCATATTCGCCATCAGCAGGGTCATCGCGGCGCGGTTGATGCGTCCGCCCTCGATGATCTTGATCGGTGGAATACGCACCCCTTCCTGATAGATGTTGCTGGACAGCCCGGAATAGCTGCCGGGCACCATGCCGCCGACGTCGACCCAGTGCGCGCGCACCGCAGGGAAGATGATCAGGTTGCCGTCGTCGTCGAAGAGCGGATAGAGCAGGGTCACGTCATTCAGATGCGTGCCGCCGCGGTAGGGATCGTTCAACAGAAACACGTCGCCGGGCGCGACGTCGCCCTCGAAATCATCGAGCGTGCACCGCACGCCCCATGGCAGGGGCAGCACGTGACCGGGGTGATCCCACGATTGCGCGACCATCTCGCCGGCGGCGTTGAACAGAGCGCAGGAAAAGTCATCGAACTCGTAGATCACCGACGAGTAAGACGCGCGAATGATCGTTGCGCGCATTTCCTTCACGATCGCGATCAGGCCTTCGGTCACGACTTCCAAGGTGATGGGATCGACCGCAGGACCATCGGTGGAATCATCGAATGCCATATGCGTTCACCTCCGGTCCAACAGCAGATCGCCAAATTCTAGAACACGCGCCTGCCAACCGGGCGGCACCACGGTGGTCGAATTGCTTTCGTCGACGATCGCGGGCCCCGACAATTGCCCTTCAACCGGCAGCCGGTCGCGTGCATAGATCGGCGCGTCCACGAACCCGCCGTCGAAAAACACCGCGCGCGTTTCGATGCGCGCCTGTTCCACATCACCGGTGGTCGTCCATGCGGGCAACACGGGTTTCTTGACGCGGCCGATCGCGGCGATGCGGAAATTGACGATCTCGGTCGCCTCCCCACCTTTGTGCCCGAAGCGCCGTTCGTGGACGTCGTGGAAAGCCTGGTTGAGGTCGTCGATCGTCTGCACCGTGTCCGGCACCTCGACCTCGAGCTCCCAGGATTGTCCGAGGTAGCGCATACCGAGCGAGCGACGGATCTGGATGTCGCCGACGTCGACGCCCTCGTTGATGAGGTTTATCCGGCCTTCCTCCTCCAGTTCTCCGAACAGCGCTTCGATGTCCGCATACTCGACCTGCAGAACCTGGACCGTGCGCGTCAGCACATAATCCTGACGGATGTCGGATATGAGCGATCCGAACGCCGCGAAGTTGCCCGGCCCCGAGGGGATCAGTACCCGCGGGATCTCCAACTCGTCGGCGATCAGGCTCGCATGCATCGGCCCGGCGCCGCCGTAGGCACATAGCGCGAAATCGCGTGGGTCGAATCCCTTCGCGATCGAGATCTGTTTGATCGCGGTGACCATGCGCGCCACCGCGATCCGCACGATGCCATCGGCGAGTGACGCGGCGTCCAAATCGAGCCGCCGCATGATCGGCCCGAGCGCCGCGACGGCCTTGTCCTCGTCCAGTTCGATATGGCCGGCCAGCCGCGATCCGGGCCTGAGCCGATGCAAGATCAAATTGGCGTCGGTGACGGTCGGATCGACACCGCCCTGGCCGTAGCAGGCCGGGCCCGGATCGGCCCCGGCGCTCTGCGGACCGACCATGAGGATATCGCCGGCATCGAGCCAGCCGATACTGCCACCGCCCGCGCCTACGGCATTGATCTCGATCTGCGGTGTGCGGTTGGCGTATTCCGCGATCTTCTGCTCGTTCGTGACCGGGACGGCCAAGCCCTCGATGAGACACACGTCGGTACTCGTGCCGCCCATGTCGTAGGTGATCAGGTTCTCTTCACCGAGCAGTTGCCCGAGATGAACCGTCGCCGCCACGCCACCCGCGGGGCCCGACAACACCGTGCTGATGGGTAGACGCGTCGCGCGTTCGGCCGTGGACACGCCGCCATTGGAGGTCATGATGTAGACCTCGTTCGCATAGCCGCGATCGGACAATCGCGCCTCGAGTTCATTGAGATAGCTTTTCATCAACGGGCCGATGTAGGCGTTCAGCGCGGTGGTGTTGAATCGTTCGTATTCGCGGAACTGCGCCAACACGCCGGAGGACGTGCAGACGAAAAGTTCGGGGCGCGCCTCGCTCAGCACACGCGCCGCCCGTTCCTCGTGCTCGGGATGGGCATAGCTGTGCAGAAAACAGACCGCGACGGCGAGATCGTCTTGCGTGGGTATCTTCGCGGCGGCGGCGCGAACCTCGTCCACATTCAGCGGCACCTGAATCGTACCGTCATACATCAGGCGTTCGTCGATTTCGATCGATCGAGTGCGCGGAACGATGGGCGGCGGCTTTAAGGTTTTTATGTTGTACAGGACCGGGCGATTGGTGCGGGCGATCTCCAACACGTCGCGGAAACCTTTGGTGACGAGCATCCATACCGTCGCACCTTTCTGCTGCAGTATCGCGTTCGTGCCGATCGTGATGCCGTGCACGAAGCGGCCGACGTCGGCTAGCTCGATATTCAGCTCAGCCAGGGCGTCCACCACACCTTCCGTCGGACTAGCTGGCGTGGACGGAACTTTCCCGTAAAAAATCGCGAGCGTTTCGTCGTCGAAAACTACGGCGTCGGTGAAGGTACCGCCGACATCCACGCCTACCCAGAGCATTTAGTCTTGCCCCTGGATTCCGCTTCGCTCCATCCAGGCTACTTGGCCTATGTAGCCTGGATGGAGCGAAGCGGAATCCAGGATCATCACGCTGATCAACGCCCCCGGAATGCCGGTGGGCGTTTTTCTGCAAAGGCCTGTACGGCCTCCTTGTAATCTTCGCTTTCCATCGCAGCGGTGATCGCGGCGTCGATTTCGGTTTGTTGATCGCCGGCGGTGCCCGCCGCGAGCGCGTTGAGGATCAATTTCATGCCTTTGATCGACAGCGGCGCGTTGTCGGACATCGTCGTGGAAAATTCGAGCGCTTCAGCCAGCGCATCCCGGCCTCCGGTGGCCATCTGATCGATGAAACCGCACGTGCTCGCTTCATCCGTCCCGAAACGTTCGCCCGTGAAGAGAATTTTTTTTGCTTTCGAGAGGCCCACGAGCGCGATCAAAGACCGGCATTCGTACCCACTGTAAACGATCCCGAGGCGCGCGGGCGGTATCGCAAAAGTCGCGCTTTCGTCCGCCACGCGGAAATCGCAGACCTGTGCCAGGCCGAAACCGCCGCCGACGCAGAAACCGCTGATCGCGGCGATCGTCGGCTTCGGCAGGGTTTCGATCGCGACACAGCACGCCTCCACGGCGGCTTCGTAAGCTTCGCCCGCCTCCTTACCGATCCGCACCTCACTGAATTCCGAAATGTCTGCGCCCGCCGAGAAGTATCCCCCGGCGCCGGTGAGAATGACCACGCGGATGTCCTCGTTCGTCGCGAGCGCGGCAAAGGTCGATCTCAAATCCCGCCACATGGCGAGATTCAATGCATTGCGCTTTTTCGGCCTGTTCAGGGTCACCACGGCGCAGGCCGGATCGCTTCGATCGAGAAGAATGTGTTCAGCCATGTGCGCCTTCATCCGCGACGTCGATCCATTTTTATATGGCCGACAGGAACGCGGTTACCTCTTGAACAATCGCATGAATTGTGACTCAGTGTCCTTTCATGTCAAGCAAGCCCAGGCAGGACGGAACGCCATGAGTCAAGCTCTCGACGCCATTCGGATCATCGATCTGACGTCTCATCTATCCGGGCCATTTTGCACGATGCTGCTCGCCGACATGGGCGCCGACGTCATCAAGGTCGAGCGGCCCGAGGTCGGCGACGATACGCGCCAGTTTCCGCCCCTCATCGGTGGCGAGAGCGCCGCATTCATGCAATTCAATCGCAACAAGCGCAGCATCACACTCGACTTGAAGGCGCCCGACGATCTGGATCGATGTCTGCGCTTGTGCGACGGCGCCGACGTGATCGTAGAGAACTTCAAACCCGGAACGGCCGCGCGCCTGGGACTCGGCTATCCGGCATTGGCCGAGCGCAATCCACGTCTGATCTATTGCTCGATCTCAGGCTTCGGGCAGACGGGACCTTACAGTGACCGTGGCGGCTTCGATCTGATGGCGCAGGCTATGTCCGGACTCATGTCCATCTGCGGCGAGGTCGATGGATCGCCGTTGCGTCTGCCGATCGCGATCTCGGATCTCGTCGCCGGCATGTACAGTGCGTTCGGCATCGTGACCGCATTGAATGCGCGCCACGCGACGGGTGCCGGACAGCTCATCGACACCTCGCTTTTTGAAGCGGCGATGTCATTCGCGGTGTACGAGGCAGCGGGTTATAACGCGACCGGGCAAGCGCCTGCGCGTTTGGGTCAGGCACACCGCGGCGCCGCCCCGTACCAGGCGTTCAAAACCCGTGACGGGTGGATCACCGTCGGCGCGGCGACCCAGCACCTGTGGAAACGGCTGTGCACGGTGCTGGACGCCGACGATCTACTGCTGGATGTTCGCTTTCGCGACAATCCCAGCAGGGTGGCACACCATTTGGAACTCGCGGAACTGCTCTCGGCGCGATTCAGCGAAGCGGATACGGATCAATGGGAACGAAAATTGATCGACGCCGGCATTCCCGTTGGGCCCGTTCGCACTTATGACGAAGTATTCACAAACGAGCATGCGCTGGCGCGCGATATGTTCCAAACGGTGCTGCATCCGAGCGCCGGTGAACAACAACTGCTAGGTATTCCGATCAAACTGTCAGCGACGCCCGGTGCGATCCGGCGATCTGCGCCCCGTTTAGGCGAGCATAACGAGGAGATCCGAGCTGAACTCGATCAGTGATTACGATCGGCGGCGCCGCCGTCGATCGTCACGACCGTGCCGCTGATGTAACCCGCGCGCGGCGAGGCAAGAAACGCGACCAGATCGGCCACTTCGCACGGTTCGCCCATACGCCCGAACGGCAGGTTCATTTCCACCAGGAATTCTTCCCAGCGATCGGGCGTACCGTGTTTTTGCTCGCTCCAGCTCTGCAGCATGGTGCGCGCTCGATCCGTCGCGGTCAGGCCTGGGTTTACCGCGACGACCCGCACGCCGAAATCGGTCGAACGGCTACCGAGCGCTCGCGATAAGGCCATCAACGACGCGTTGCCGCTGCTGCCGCCGATATACATCGGATTCATGCGCTGGCCCGAGGTGCCGATCACGTTCACGATGACGCCCGCCCCGCGTTGTTTCATCGCGCGGTAAAACGACCGGCACAGATTGATGTAACCGAAGACTTTCAGATCCCAGGCTGCGCGCCAGGCATCTTCTTCGAATTCATCGAGCTCACCGGCCGGGATGGCGCCGGCGTTGTTGACGAGGATGTCGACTTCGCCGCAGTCCTCAATCAGCTTTTGCTGTTCGCTCGATTGGGACAGGTCGACCACATGTACGGTCACGGCGTGAGCGGTTTTTGCGCGCAGCGCGTCGGCCACCTGTTCGAGATCGCTCTTGGTGCGCGCGGCGATCGCCAACGCGCAGCCTTCCTCGGCCAGCACTTCCGCGACCGACCGCCCGATGCCCTTGCTGGCGCCGGTGATCAGCGCGCGCTTACCACGCAGTTCAAGGTCCATCGCACATCTCCTCAGTCCGGCGCATAGGCGATTGCGTCGACGATGACCGAGCAGCCCGGCACCTGCAGCGGCCCCGGCACGCCCGTGATGCACACACAGGGCGGATCCGCGGGCACCGCCGCCTTCAAGGCCGCATAGACCGCATAGCTGTCCCGAACGTCCGTTACATACGCGCGCAGGCGCAAGAGGTTCGCAAGGTCCGTGCCACCCGCGCGACAGATCTCATCCAGACGGCGGAAGATGTAGGCGAGCTGGCTCGGCGTATCGGGCGCCGTCTTGAGCCCGTCGGCATCGCCGGCGAGCTGACCGGAGATCCACAACAGCGGCCGCGCCTTGATCGCTTCCGATTCATGGCTCAACGGTGTCGCGCCCGTACTGATCACTTCTTTTTCGACGCCGAATCCGGGCCGGATCGACTGGCACATCGACTCCATCTTCATCGCGCCGTCCACGTGGCCGCGCAGGTCCGGCGATTCGACGCGCGGCGCGCCCAGGCCACGCACCGGGATCACGGTGCGCGCCGGCGGGTCGTTCGGGAAGTATTCCTGCCACACCAGATCGAACTCGTACTGGTCGGCGAGATCGATCATGAACGTGGTGCAGTGCACGACGTTTGCAAGCGAAGTACCGGACGCCTCCAGCCGCTGCTTGAGGATGTCCCAGATGAAATTCGCCTCGTTTCTAATCTCGTTACCCCACCAGATCCAGTCGGGAACCTTCACGTCGGGGTGGATGCCGGTCACGTAGTCCGACGACCAGTCGCCGACCGTAAACACGTAAGGACCTGCGGTCACGACTTCGTTGTAGACGGGTTCTTCGGCGTAGGCGCGCCCGAATTCAGGACGCTTGCCGGGGTCCTGTGCACCGGGCTTGAGGATCTCCTTGGCGATGCTGTCATCCGGGATGACCGCGATCGCCGTCGGGTTTACGACGCAACCTTCCGGCGAGAGATCGCCGGTACAGATGAGCGCGCTCCCGGGCCGGCCGCGCTCGATGCAACCCGGACCGCGACTGATCTCGAGATAGCCGTCGGCGTGGGCCTTGTGCTGGATGTACTGCTCCACCTGCACGATGTCGGTCACTGACGATCCAACCTGACCCAGCGCCTCCGAGTAGCGTTCGAAGATGTAGCGCGTCTGACTGCGAACCTGCGCGGACGGCGACAGGTGATAAGGCGGCTTGACCTTGGCGGGCTCGGCCATGCGTCCCGAGTCGTCAACCGCCGGACTTGCGAGGAATACGTAAGGCCCCCCGGCTGCGAGGCGCGAGCCATAGACGCCGTCACCTTCGATCGGATCGCTTACCACTCTCTTGTTGGCCATGGGGGGGGCTCCTAAAAAAATGGCTACAAAAATGGGGTCGGTGTTAATTAACGATTATATTGCGTTTCGTCACCAGAATAATCGCACGTTAATTAACACCGACCCCATTTTTGTTATCCTGAGTGCAGCAATAACGGTATCGGTCGCATCGCGCTCGGCGTGGACGATATCGATAAGGAGTACAGCGATCTCAAAGACAAGGGCGTGGCGTTTCTCTCGCCGCCGCAAACGCTGGACGTGCCGGGGTTTGGGGATTTTATATTCTGTTGTTTTCGGGACCCCGACGGGATCGTTCTGGAGTTAGTCCAGGCGTAGTACGCACACCCGCATTCATTGCCCGGGCCACTGCCCGAGCGTGACATCGCAGCCCGCGTCGCGCCAATGCTCGAGCGCGGCGGCGTCCCCGGCGGCGTTCATCAACAACCACAGCGCGCCAAGACAGGCAGGTCGATGGCGCCACAGGCATTGCTCGAGGAGCTCGAACGAGCGCGCGACGCCGAGCTTGCCATGCACGGTGCCGAGCATCGGTAAGCCCACCGCGCTGATTCCGCGCGCCGCTATTTCGCGAAAGATCGCGTCGAACGCGGATGCCACCCACTCGTCACGCGACGAGGGTTCGGCGGAAAAGTCATGGACGATGGCGAGGATTTGAACCGGCAACGACCTGTCTTTGACGATCACCGTGCCCGGCTTTCGCGGCGGCGCTGTTTCGACGGCCCGCAGCAGGGCGCCGAGCGGTTCGTCAGGCTCGTCTAACACCACGTTCGTATCCAGAACCAGATCACAATCCTGTTCGATGACGACCGCCTTGACCTCGAAGGGCGGCTGCGAGGTCGCCGGACCGGCGAAAACCGATAGACCGCGTACAAAATCAGGTCGAGTCATCGTAAAAAATGGGGTCGGAGTTAATTAACGTGCGACATTTTCGTAGTGAACCGCATTATTGCCGTTAATTAACTCCGACCCCATTTTTTTTTGAGGTAATCAAGGAATAATTTAATACGTATACTCGACATTCACCACCCAAAGGTCACAGGAGAAAAACAATGGCTAACCCTGCGGAGTCCGAACGGCGCGTGCCCTGGCCGGATGGCGTTCAATGCCCGGTCGTTCTCAACTTTCATCCGGATGGTGAAGCCCTCGCCGTCGCGGTGGATAAGGACAATGCCAAGCGGCCCAATACGCAGACGATGTACACCTATGGCGCGCGCATCGGCATGCAGCGCATCCTGCGCCTGTTGCGGAACTACGAGATCAAAGCGAGTTTCTATTGGTCTGCGATCCAAGCCGAGCGCCACCCCTATGCGATCGACTGGGTCGTCACCGAAGGCCACGAAATCGGATGTCATGGTTACACCCACGATTGGCCGAACTGGCTCGACGCGGAGACCGAAACCGCGCATCTCGATAAGCAGCTCGAGATCCTGACCCGCCTGAGCGGTTCGCGTCCGCGCGGGTACATCAGTCCGGGGTGGGAATACAGTGAGCAGACCTTGCGCTTGCTGCTCGACCGCGGGTTCGAGTTTTCGGGCGACTGGCTGGGCGAAGATATCCCCTACTACGTAGAGCTCGATGGTAAGCAAACGGAGTTCGTCGCCATCCCCAGCAGCTGGACGCTAGACGACGCACCGTTGTACTGGTTCGCCTTGTATCCACCGTTGAGCTTCGGAGCGCCTTACGCGGAGCCGTCGCGCGTGCTCGAACTATGGACGAGCGAATTCGATGCCCTGTACGAAGAGGGCGCACCGTATCACCTGACCTTGCATCCGTTTTTGATCGGGCGCGGGTGCCGCATCAAGACGCTCGAAAAATTGATTCAATACATCCTGGAACGCCCTGGCGCGAAGTTCTGCACGATGGCCGATCTCGCCGACATGTATAAGGCGGTCGTGACGCCGGAACAGGGCCGGCCCGGGGCCTGGTATCCGACGATCAGCGGTGAAGCACCCCGGGTCGTTCCGGTCGACGGCGTTCCGATCTATCAGTGAGCACGATCCCGGATTACGCTACGCTCCATCCGGGCTACATCGCTATCAATGAGATGAGCTGAAACATGCCGGTACTGGGAAACGAACCGATCCCAATCCTGCTCACGGGCGGCGATCCGCGCGAACGTGGTCGCCAGCACGGCGAGCTGGCGCGGGATCGCGTCGCGCTGAGCGTCGAGCGTTATATGGCGCGATTCGAACATTTCGCCGGTCTCTCGACCGTCGACGCACGAGCTACGGCTGCTGAATTCGCGCCCGCGATCCGTGATTACGATCCCGATCTACTCGAAGAGATTGAGGGCGTCGCCGAGGGCGCCGGATTTACGACCGACGAGTTACTCGCCGTCAACTGCCGTTCCGAGCTCATGTTTTCCACGCCCTTGCCCGAGTGCACGGCATTCGGACTCCAACCTGAAGCAACCGCGAGCGGACACGTCTACGTAGGCCAGAACTGGGATTGGGCGCCCGACATCAAGGAAACCCTGATCCTGCTCGTCATCGAACAACCGCCGAAGCCGACGGTGATGCTGCTCGACGAGGCCGGGATGATCGGCCGCATGGGGCTCAACACAAGCGGCATCGGTCTCGCGACGAATACGCTGATCTCGGAGCAGCGGCAACTCGGGGTGCCGTACAACGCGATCCTGCGCGGCATTCTCAACCAGACCAATATGGCCGACGCGATCGCGGCCCTCGTGCGCCCGCAGCGCGCGATCGCGGCGAATTACCTGATCGCGGACGCCGGCGGCCAGACCATCGACATCGAGGCCTCGGCCGTGCACATCGAAAGCCTGGCACCGCAAGGTGGAATCATCACCCACGGTAATCATTTCGAAGGCGCGCGTTTGAGCGGCCGCGATCTGAGTGCCGAGCGCTTTCCGGATTCCCTCTACCGGAGCTGCCGTCTGCGCGACGGGCTCACGGCACACGCCGGTCGGTTGACGGTCGACCATATGCAGAAGGCGCTGCGCGATAAATTCGGAAAACCACACGCCATCGCCCGCGATGCCGATCCGGATCAGGACCCGTTCGATCAGCTGGAGACCGTAGCGTCGATCATCATGGACGTGACGAAGCGGCGATTTTGCCTCGCCGCCGGGGCGCCCGATCGGTACCCTTATTTCGAGTTTGAGTTGGACGCGCTCACGGCTGGGAACGCCGTGCTCACGGCCTAGCTACGGCAGCGTCAATCCGGCGGTAGCTGATCGGGACGCGCAAACCACGCGTTCGCCAGTACTTCCTTCACGTTCGCGGGCCGTTCGATGTCGGACGGTCGGGTCTCGCCCGGCTGACGCGAAGGACCGAGCGCTGCGATCACCGTCTCGAGTCCCGGCGGAAAGATCACCCACAGGAATTTCAACTGCCCCTCGCCTTCGTTGAGCATGCCGTGCTTGACCCAGCGCCCGGCATAGACGATCGAACCCGGTTCGACGGCGAACCGCTCGCCATCCACCACCGCCGTACCGCGCCCCTCATAGATGAACAGCAGCTCTTCGTTGCGCTGATGCGCGTGCTCGCGTAACTCGCAACCCGGATCGACGACCTGGATGCCGGCCGAAAACTGATTGGTCGGTAAATTGAACGGGCTCAATTTGACCGTGGCATAGCCGTTCGCGGGCTCGGGCTGCCAATACGAATCGCCATCGTCCGGACCCAATACGAATTTCAGGCCTTTGTCGCTGTGTTCCATCGATGTTCTCCCGTGACCGGCATATATACTAGCTAATGATCCTGGATTCCGCTGCGCTCCATCCAGGATCGGAACCAAAACGGCCTCCGGAGTCTCCTCATGCAACACGTCGCCATTCAGCCTCAGGGCCATGCCATACCCCGGGCGCACTAATCTCCCGCGACCGTGGTGAACGGCATCGTATACGTCGACCGCGTGACATGAGCGTGTCGCAAAGCCAGGTTGACCTGGAGCGCCAATTCAATCCGCGCGTGGCGGTTCCGGACTTCGACGCGATCATGGACGCGCGCCGACGGGTTTCCACACAGGTCCGCAACCGACGGACCTTTACAGGGGATCTGCGTTATGGCGATGCGGCGCGCTCGACGCTGGACGTTTTTCCCGCCGAGCGGTCCAACGCGACCCTGGTCTACATTCACGGCGGCTATTGGCGGGCGGGCTCGGCGCGCGACAACAGCGCGCTGGCGGAACTTTTTTGCGAGGCCGGCGTACCGGTCTTCCTGGTCAATTACACGCTCTGTCCGGACACGACCGTACCCGCCATCGTCGAACAGCTTGCCGGGGCGCTCGCCTGGATCCGGCGCGAGGGGCGCGACTACGGCGCCGATCCCGAGCGCATCTACCTCTGCGGCACGTCAGCCGGCGCCCACCTCGCCGCGATGTTGCTGGCCTCCGACGACGCCATTGCGGGCGCCTGCCTCATCAGCGGCATCTACGATCTCACGCCAGTGCTCGACGTCTCCGTCAACGCCGAGATCCGATTGACGCCGGAATGGATCCGGCCCATGAGCCCCATGCATCAATTGCCGGCAGGTCGACCGAAGCTCGTGATGGCGTTCGGTGCGCGCGAACCTTCGCTATGGATCCAGCAGACCCGCGATTACGCGGCGCGTTGCAACGACCGCGGTCTCGCCTGCGAGCTGATTGAAGTGGCGGGCGCCAACCACTTCTCGGTGGTGGAGGCCCTGTATGAGCGCGAGGCGCCGCTTGCTATCGCGATGAAACACGCGATGGGCCTGACGGACGGCGCTGCGATCGAATGACCGCCGTTACGAGCAATGCGGATCGCCGCCGCGCGATATGCGTAGCGTGCGTGCTGGGCATCCTTTTTCAGCCCGCCGCCGCACAAGACGATCAACCGATCTGGAAACTGCCGCCGGAAGCGATCGAGGACCGTGTCACAAGCGGGGTGCGCGCCGGTGTCGACCTCAAACCCGCCGCGTGGCCGAACGGCGCGCGCGTTGCGGTGTCGATCTCGTTCGATTTCGATACCGAGCCGTTGTGGCTGGGTTTCTACAAGCAATCGAGCCCGTCCTATATGAGCCGCGGCGAATACGGCGCGCGCGCCGGGATGCCGCGCATCCTCGAATTGCTCGACAAACACGAGATCCCCGCCACGTTTTTTGTACCCGTGATGTCGATGGTGCTGCATCCGGAACAAGTACAAGCGATCCTCGCGCGCCCGCGGCACGAACTCGCCTTTCACAGCTACGTGCATGAAAGCGTGGTCGAGTTCGAAGGCAGCGAAGAGCGCGACACCTATGAGAAAGCGGTGGCGAAGTTCGCAGAAATAACGGGTAAACGCCCGGTCGGATTTCGTTCGGGCGCCTGGGATCTGACGCCTCAAACGCTCGACATCGTCAAGGACCTGGGCTTCCTGTACGACAGCAGCCTGATGGCGGACGATGATCCCTATACGATCCTATCGGGCGGCACCGATACCGGGATCATCGAGTTGCCCATCGAGTGGATGTTGACCGATACGCCGTTCTTTCAAGGGCAGTGGGTGAATCGTTTGACACCCGTGCGCCCGACCGAACAGGTGTTTGCCATCTGGTCTGAAGAGTTCGACGGCGCTTACGCCGATGGCGGCCTATTTATCCTGGTGCTGCATCCACAGGTTATCGGGCGACGTTCGCGAGTCCGGATGTTGGATCGCCTGATCGCCCACATGAAGCAGCAATCCGGCGGGGTCTGGTTCGCGACGCACGAGCAGATCGCGCGCCATGTCGCACCGACACCGCGCGGGGATTAACGGTAACCGTCGCGCGCGGTGCGCCTGGCTGAGCGCAACCGGTCGGAGATCGATAAGCTGACGCGCCGGCACAAACTGGATGCGGCGATCATTCGGCAAGCTTGAAGAGACGGATACGGAAGGGACGAGGGGCTAGGTCAGCGCGGGCACCGTCGAGCGACGAATCCTAGCCCAAACAGCGTCGATGCCAAGAGCGGTAGCGTCGCCGGGATCGGGATCATTGTCAGATGGACATTATCGAGCGCGATGGTGTCGTCGGTTCCGTCGGTCACTTCGCCATTGATGGTCAGTCGGGTGACGTTCCCCAAGACGTTGGTGAAGTCGGCAGCCGTCGCTAAAGACACAGCAAATGGATTGTCCAGGTTATACGCGCCCCAGAAACCAACCACGAATGGATTCACGATTCCAGGGGCGGGTAAAAGCAGAGCGGAGTACTGTGTCCAATCCGCAGCATTCGGCTTCGGACCCGTGTAGCCGATCCCTCGATTCATCACCGAATTCTCAAAAGCGACAACACCGGGCACGGCGGGTGACGGTATGGGACCGTCGTTGGCTTTAATGATGAGTTCGAATGCGGTCGCACCGCCGATGAACGCGGTTAAGTCGCCTAAGTACCCAGCGCCGGCGGGTGCGCCGAACCGCGCGGCAAAATCGTCACCGGGGTCGGTCGTATCAACCGAACCCGCGGGATTGCCGAAAAGCGCATCAAAATTGGCGAGGCCATTGTCCAAGTGAAAAATACCGAGATTCGTATAAGTCAGGTCCCGCCAACCCTCGCCGGTCAGGTCGAAGGTACTTTGCACTGTCGCGAACGTATTAGTCGCCCAGAGCAGCGTTGCGCAAAGCAGCGACGCGGATACTGTTCGGGCTGAATTCTTCATATTAGTCTACCCTGGACGTAGGACCGACAGCGTTGGTTCGCATTTAATCGTGAAATGGCGAGTATCGCCAGCATTCGACACATTCGCGCCCGTCGAGAATCCGGAAATATTACCGATTCCGAGACACTGCATCCGAACTCGAAACGGGAACGTCGCTGCATATCGTGGCCGAGATAGCACTCGGGTAAACCCATGATCAACCGAAGAAGGATCGAGCGCTTAGCGGAATCCGGGCTAACGCAGATCTTTGCTTAACGCCGGCGACGGATCCCGAGCAACCTCAATTCGAAATTTTTCTCCTTCCATTCGAGCTTGCGCTGTTCTCGATCGCCCGCAATCGGCTCTTCTCCATGCGGATCGGTTTTTCCGCGGGGCCGGCGAGCACGGGCGTTTCCGGCACCTGACAGCCGACGGGGCAGCATTTTCCCGGCTGTACGACGTCGCTCGGTTCGTTCGATCGGTCCACGAGTCCCCGCTCGAGAAGACGCTCCACCAACGCGCGCCGTTCCTCGATAGGATAGTAGCGATAGAGCTCCCGGCGCATAGCCTCCGGTGATCCGCCGCCATGCAGGCTGATCACGGAATACCAGCCGGCGGTATCGGATGCGGTCAGGTCTTCCATCAAGCGCGCGACCTCCATGCGATGGTCGTGTGGAATGTCCGGCCGCGCTGCGAGCATCGGACGTAAGGTCGCCCCGGGTTTCCGGATTGTGGTCTTCGTCCGGTCCCGGCAGCGTTACGATCAGTCCCCCGGACACGTCGTGCGCCAGGCGGTACATGTCGTAGATCTGCGTCGCGAGCAACAGCTTGCCGATATTGGCGAAGACCCCATCGGGTTGGAACGCACCCGACGGATCTTGAAACCCATAGACGGACGCGGCGACGCCGCAGGCGTAAAAGCCTTCAACGATCTTGATCAACTCGACGAGGTCGTTGCGTAGATGCGGCGTGCGATCGGCATCGAGGCCGCTCGATTCGATCATCAATACGCCCGCGCCGATCAAAAGATCGCCAAAACCCGCGCGCGCGCCAATACAGGTGTGGCGGTGATGCGTGGCGTAGGTCGAGGTCAAAAACTGCGCGTGTTGCCACTCGCCACCCAGGAACACCCGGTCCCAAGGCACGAATACGTCGTCGAACAGCGCGACAACCCGTCGACTGTCCGTACTTCGCACTGAATTTCGCCGCATCCTCCCCTGGCCGACCGGCAGGTCGCGCAACGATGGTCAGATTCTCCGCGTCGATCGGTACCGCACAGCACACCGCGAAATCCGCATCGTCTGCCGTCATGTTTCGGCATGGCATGACGATCAACTCGTGGACATAGGGCGCACCCGTAATGATGGCCTTCGCGCCGCGAATCACGATGCCGTCCTTGCGGCGTTCGGTGATCCGCACGTAAGCGTCGAGGTTGGGTTGCGCATGCGGCCGCAACGACCGATCGCCTTTGCCGTCCGTCATCGCGACGCCAAGCGTCAGGTCGCCGGCGTGAACGGTTTCTATATAAGCGTGCAGCCGTTGGTGGTACTCGGTGTCAAATTCCTGGTCAATCCGGTAACTGGCCTGGTGTATCGCATTGAGCGCGTCGTGCGTCAGATAGCGTTGCGCG
Source organism: Gammaproteobacteria bacterium (assembly GCA_965217605.1). Lineage (GTDB taxonomy): Bacteria > Pseudomonadota > Gammaproteobacteria > JAYYZW01. Next base: position 45,835 of record CBDCJB010000017.1, on the reverse strand, counting down.
CAACCGCTTTCCCGGCATATGAGACGCGTCGCCTCGAGCTTGTTGATCAGATGCTGCGGCGTTTCATTGATGTGCAGCATGCGGTTGACGGTTTCCCCCGTCGGCGCGTACTCATCGGTCATGACGTGCCGGTACCGTTCATCCAGCGCGGCATCGTAAGTCACGCCAATGGCCGCGATGCCGGGCGCCAGGCGCGGTTCATCCGCGACGCTATCGATGCGGTCGCCGTCGACGAATACGCGTGGGGAATAGTGTCGTAGGGATTCGCGATAATCTTGTGACGTCATCAACATGAGGCGTTTCCTCGATCGGGCGTACGGTGTCGCTGGGTTTAAACAAGTGTTGTTGCGCCGCTCAGCGGCCGCCGCGCGACACCTGGAAACACATCATCGAGGACCCGCTCGATGACTGTCAATGTCGGTTGGAATTAGGCGCGCTATTCCTACGGTACCCGACGGCATTTTGTCCTTCGCGTCTCGATCGGCACACCTATTCCGGCTCCAGCTCTTTGAGCTTTTCACCGAGCGCCGATCGTTCCAGAACGGTTAACTCAAACTCAACGCCGGCATTCCCGTCGAATTCCGAGCGGTAGCGAACGGTGAAGTTAAACCTGCCGAAGCGGTCGGACTCCAGTAAGCCACTGGTCAGGATGTCGGGTATTTCCCCCAGAATCAGGCGAGCGCCGCCGATCGAAATATCAACCATATCGCAAAGCGTGCTCGCACCATTGCAGTGGACGACTACGCGTTCGCGGATCGGATAGCGTTTATGACGGCGACGTTCGGAAGGACGGCTGTTTGTCATGCGCTAGCCCCAGCGATCGATCAGTCTTGATACCTTTTCGGTACGATCTTCAAAATCGATCCAGCATCTCGGAGGCGTCCTTGACCGCCGTGGTGGTGGCAGGCAGCTTGTCGACGTAGCGATCGGACAACATCAGCTCGTTGCGCAGTTCGGAGATCACCGACCGGGCAGCTTCAAACATGCCGAGCAGTTGTGAAATATCGGACGAGTACTTGATTTCCCAGTCACTGCATCCGGTTTCAGCCAAATCGAGGGTATAACGGATATTGTGTAAGTTATTCATAAAACCACGGTCCAAACGCGTCGGATCCGGATGCAAAGCCGGAGCCGGTGTTATCAAGGCGGGGGTTTGGGCCGGTTTGTCGGCGCACCACAGAGGTCGGGGTGGCACGCTTTTTTAGACGAGCGGTCTCACGCTCGGGGTCGGCGGCATTACTCCATTTTTTGCCTCAGCGTGCGAGACGGGCAGCCCCGGATTCCAGGCTCACTCCGATCCCACTCGACGGAGTATCTCTCTCGGAATATTTAGAGCGTCTGAAGCTTCGACGATTTCACCGGCCACCGCGTGCATCTTGCGTCGCTGCGAGCGCGCCAGAAATCTTAAAGCGTCGGCCGCGGCGTTTTGTCGGAGCCGATAACGCTCCATGATGATCCCGATCGCCGTGCTGATAGCGCGCGAACTATCGATGGCATCGGATAATTTTTGATTTTCGGTGCGCATACTCGCCAAGTCCGTGGAGCGCGCCAACGCTGAACGCACCAGCGGGAGCAATTGCGATACTTCAATAGGCTTGACGAAGTAACCGAGCGCACCCAGGGACACTGCTTCGGCAATGGTCTCCTCCATCCGATCCGCGGACAGGACGAAGAAAGGCGGTGGTTCGCCGGGGAATTGGCGGACGAGATCGAGGCCGGACATGTCGGGCAGGCCGATATCGATGATTGCGAGCCGCGGCCTGCACAATTTCACAGCCTCGACTGCCTCGCGACCGGAGAACGCGAGCTTGACCGGATAGCCGCCTACCGAGAGTCCTTCCGAGAAGATGTACGCGGACAGCCGGTCGTCCTCGGCGATCAGAATGTAATCACCGTTCGCATCGTTCACGTCGTTCACGTTAACGTCTAACTGCATCATCGCCCCCGGCTGACTTCGATAGGCAGAGGATCACCCAGTGCTGCCTGCACCGCGTCGCGAACATCCGTGATAGCAAACGGTTTCTGTACATAGGCGATCGGATCGGCACGCTGCGCCAGCTTACGCGTGGTCTCGTCCAAGAATGCGGAGATAAAGATCGATTTGACCAAGAAAGCGTCTCTCAATTGTATCGCGACGTCGATGCCGACCGTCGAGCGCCCGAGATCGATATCGATCACGGCCAGATCCAATCGCCGCTCGCGCGCGATGCGTAGCGCCGCATCAGCGGACCTCGCGATCATGGCCTGACAACCCGGCCACTCTTCGACAATTTGGCGCAGGTCGGCTGCAATGATGAGCTGATCCTCAACGATCAGAATCGTACTCAAATTCAAGCCCTCTTCTGTACCCGCGTGCCAAACGGGAACCTTATACGGAAGGCTGTTCCAGATTCCCGGTCCCAGTTCATAGTCCCGGAAATCTGCGAGACGAATAGGTTAACCAATTCCAGCCCGAGCGTCATGGAATGGGCCGGATCGACACCGACCGGTAGTCCGATACCGTCGTCCGCAACGACGAGATCGATCTCATCGCCGTTGACGACCTCCAACCGCACCTCCGCCGTCCCGCCGTCCATGCCGCGATAGGCGTGCCGGAATACATTGCTGACGAGTTCATTGACGATCAAGTCGCAGAAGCTCGCGGTATCGATGCTGACGATAAGCGCAGGTGCCGTGACCTTGATCGAGATGTTTCGCGACGCTCCGTCGTTTATGACTGAAATGTGTTCAACCAGCTGCCTTAAATAGGCGTCGAGCGAAATCGCGGTCAGTTCCGTCGCACCATAAAGCTGATCGTGCACCATTGAGATCGATTTGATTCTCGCCGCGCACTCATCGAACTGCACTTGAACCGAGCGCTCTTCGGTCTGGCGGGATTGCAGGTTCAAAAGGCTGATGATGATCTGAAAGTTGTTCTTGACGCGGTGGTTGACTTCCCGCATCAGGACGTCCTTCTCTTCCAGCGATTTCTGTAATTCCGCCTGCAGCGAACGTCGCTCCTTGATCTCCGCCTTGAGGTTCGTATTCGATTCGACGACCTCTGCCGTGCGCTACGTAACACGGTCCTCGAGATCTCTGTTGAGCGCTTCGACTTGCGTTTTTTCGCGATTCAAGTCGAGAACCAAGCCGGCATTCTCGTGCCGTAGTCGCAGCGCCTCGACGAGGGTCTTGTGCATGCGAAGCGCGTTGACGCTTAGAAAGCCGAAGAACATGACCATCGCGCTCCCGAGCACGGACGCCTCGAGTGGGCCGCGGACCAGCAGATAGCCCGCGAGCGGAATCAATGCCGGAACGGTGAAGGCGAAGAACGCGCGCCTGACCACCGACAACGCCGCTACCGATCCGGCGCTCAGACCACAGGTCCACAGCACGGTCATGCTGATCATCGTGATCTCATCGCCAAGTACCAGCACCCATGCCGAGCTTCCCCAAAACGCACCGTTCGCGAATACCCCACTTAAAAACCACGTGAGCCAATACGAACGATCTCGAACTTCGCGGGCTGAATGCCGGTAACGACGGATGAGGTGCGCTCGCGCGCCGGTCAGCGTGAGTAGAACCGCCGACCAGCCGACGAGAATCAGATGGGGTGTGACTGCCCATAGAACGACGACGAGCATCGCGGCCGCGACCACGTTGGTCATCAAGGCGGCGCCGGATTGGTCGAACAGAACTTCGACTTGCTTCGGGCGCAGATCGGCGTAATCAATGGCAGACATCGTTTGCGTTACCTGGCGTTTGTCGCTTATCGCACGCCGTCGGCGGCGGATTTTTTTAGGTCGTAAGTTCCAGTTGAGAATTATCCCGTGACCAAAAGGCGGCATTTATTAATATGGAGTGATGAGATGCTGGGCGTACCAGCATCTGCCGAGCCTTTGCCTACGGTCTTTTTGAGCGACAGCGTTATATTTGATTACGTGAGATGAGAATACACGTTCTCGCAGGGGATGGACAAAAGATGCTATCGAGCTTCCTTCAGGCCGGACGTCTGATCATTCCGCATTTATCCCGTACACTGAACGATAGCCGGTTGAGAGAATTCTCGGCGGATATCGCGATCAACAAAGGGCAGACGGCGTCGCTCGATACGGGATATGACTAAATCGATCGAAGATCGCACCCAGCACTTGAAAGCGCTTGCGCTCGACTCGGGCGCGGACGTCGTCGGGATCGGCGATCCCCATGCATGGGACGAACACGTGCCGGACGGCTGTCGTCCCTACGACATATTGCCGGGCGCGTTGAGCGTGGTGGTCGTCGGGTCACGCGGCCCGACCGCGGGCGCGTGGCGCAGCCCGAATCACCGCGCGATGGAAATCAACGGCTATGACTTTCGTAACGACGCCGCGATCCATCGCGTAGCCGACGCCATCGAGGCGGACTTCAACAGTTACGCCATTCAGGCACCGGGCCTGCCGACGGGCGGGCACCTGCCGCCCTTCAGCATGATGCTGGCCGCGGTGCTCGCCGGCCTCGGCACGCGATCGCTGGCGGCCAATATCATCCTGAACCCGAAATTCGGTTTGCTGTATTACTCCGCCTGCATCACCACGCTCGATCTCGAGCACGACGCGATGCTCGAGCAGGATGTGTGTCCGCACCGGATGTGCGTGGAATCGTATCGACGCTTCGGTAAGACGCCGTGTCTGGCGGCGTGTCCGTCTGAAGAAGGTGGATGTCTGGATGGCGCCATCGACGAGGCTGGGCGTATCGAGTATTCCTATTACGATCGGGAGCGCTGCGTGTCGCGGGCGATGAATTTCGGGATTAACAGTTTTCAGAAGGCGCTGGCGGAGATCGTCTCTGCTGAGGACGAGGCGTCTCAAAATTCGATGATTTACTCAGATTTCTTTTCGCGATCCTGCTCCGCCATTACGAACTATAAGGAAAGCGTAGCCCAGTGCTTTGAGTGCATGCGGGTTTGTCCGATCGGGCGCGCCGAGCGCAAGCTCAAATGAATGCCGACCCTGATCAGATCGATTCCGCTCAGGCCAAAGGCGAACTCGCCGCGATGGCTGGGAAAAGCGGTGCGCTGGTTTTTGGCGTTGCGGCCGCGGATGCCTTCGAGGTGGCGCCGGAGGGGCGCAGGCCGGGCGATCTGCTGCCGGGTGCTAGCAGCGTCGTCGTCATTGGCGGTGCGCAGCCGCGTGCGGGTGATTGGCAGAGTCCCAACTATCAGCATATGGAAGTTACCAGTACCAGTGATCGGATTCAGACGCTCGGGTTGAAAGTGGCACGGGTGATCGAAGATCAATGCGGTTACTACGCGGTGTGTGTCCCGCCGGGTGTCGATACCGGTCAGCAGCCGTTTATGAGTATTTCGCTCGCGGCTGAACTCGCGGGTTGCGGGTCGAGCAGCCTGGCAGGGCCTGTGCTGCATCCGGATTACGGGTTTATGTATTACGCTGCGATCGTAACTACGTTGCCGTTACCTGCCGACGAACCTATCGATCCACCCGCCTGTCCCGCACCCGAGTGCGTGGACATGTTCGACCGTGAAGGCACGACGCCCTGCTTGCGTGTGTGCCCTATCGAAGGCGACGGATGCCTCGGTGGCTCAATCGAAGACGGACGGATAAGTGAGCGCCGCTATGACCACGTGAAGTGTGCGACGCGGGTGCAGAATTATTGGGTGCCGGGGTTTCAGAAGGTGTTGCAGGCGGCGGTGCAGGAGCCTGACGGTGACAAGCAGAAGATGATGCTTTTTTCGAGCATGTTTACGCGGACGCTATGGTCGATGACTTATGCCAATGTCGCGCAGGGGCAGTGTGCTGAATGTGTGCGGGTTTGTCCGGTTGGGCGTGAACATCGGACTAAACGCTGAAAACGCATTCGGTTAACGGAACGCAGCGAGGATTTCATCATGAGTTTTTATTTCGTCGATCCGGAAACCTATGAGCGATACAAGGACGAGATCCTCGAGTTGTCACATGCCGTTCAGATCAATTTTCAAGAACACCTTGCTCCCGAGGACCGGCAGCCCGGATTTTCAGATAAGCAGATTGCCGAAAAGCTGGATCTGGAAGAACGCGTTGTTCGGGAGATTCGGTGTGTTGCCGAGCGTGATAAATATTCGATCGATGAATTTGAACGTGCGATTCAGTTCAAGGAGAAAGCCTGTCGGGACTATGCCGTTAGCGGCATGTCGTCGGTTATTAAAAAATACGTTGAGAAGGCGAAGAAGAAGTAGTCGCTAAATCTCCGGGGGGCAGCTAGGCGCGACCCCCCAAATTAGTTCTTGATGAATTAAATGCGATTAGCGACCACGCCGCAATTCGGCTGGTGTGAAAAAGCTGTCTCGTATCTCCGGGTCGATCTCGACCTCGGCGGTTACAAGAACAGTACGGCGTTCGCGCTGGTGATCCGCTATCACGACGCGAAATGCAACCCAACGCTCGCTGATTTCACGCATATGTTGCCGGTCGACCACCAGTTCCTTGTGGATCGCACCATCAGGCGCGAAGAACTCGGTTTTCACCGGTGAACATTTCTCCTGATCGACATACGTCAAGATGCGCGAATAAGCGGATTCGTTCTCGTTCGGAATGGTCTCTAGAACATACACGGGATATCCATCGAGCATCGCATCATCGAGCCGCTTGGCGCTGCTCGTATGCTCCATCTGGTGAAAATGGGTGAAATCCTCATAACTCAGATCGGTACCCAACATCGAAGTGCCGAGCATGCGCGCGCCGACCCGGCGCACCTGGCGGCGCTCGGGCATATACATGAAGATGTCGGGCTTGGCTCCCTCACGTTCCACTAAAAGGGCCGCGACGCCTTTCCGTTGAGGCGGCCAGGCGATACTTGCAACCACTTTCGCTCGGCCATCTTCGAACCGTTTCCAGGAAATGGCGCCGCGCGATTCAGTCACGGGCCCATCGTCGTCAAGCGTCTCGACCTCGACCTTCTGCACCAAGGAGTCGTCAGGAGTAGTGTGTTCGACACATGCGCGGACATCGGGGTCTTCGATGCGCTCTGCGTCGAAGGCGGACGTAGTCGGCGTGGCGGTTACAAGGGTGAAGATGCAAGCAGCGATGGCCGTGTTGGCGGCTCGTTGTCTCCATTTACCGAGCGGGTAGTCGGCAAGATCCAACGTTTTCGACGCTGGCGCGGTGAATTCGTTTTGCAATTGATTCGTGGTAATCATTATGGCGTCCTCCCTTGATTGTCGGGAATTAGTTTCCATCAACGTCGCTGGCGGTAATGTGAGAAATCGCACGTTGGTGGACGATCTAACGATTTGCAGCGTAGTCGCCTGTTCGCTACCGATTCGAATCGAGAAATCGAAACGCTGGATCATCACGTTACGCCGATGCAATGATGGCTCTGCTTTGAGGTCGGACCTCCGACCGCTTTGTCGTCACATTCCGACTTCCTACACACACAATTTGCGACCGTTCCGAAACAGTTGCTGAAATCGGAATTACGGAAACACCACAAAACCGCCCGGTCACCTCTGCAAGGCGCGTGGCCAGAATAACGCCGAGGTTGTAGTACACTTGCGCCCCAGTCCGAGGATAGCGACGCAGTAATGTCTGCAGGCAGCGTTTACTAAACGTCAGTACGCGGGCATCGCTTTTAGCATCGACGTTTGCGGTGCGTACCCCGTAGAACACAGCGACTTCTCCGACTGTATCCCCGCGGCGCAGCGTGCCGAGCACGATCGGCTCGCCCGCCTGCGTCACCGAAGCGCACAACTCCCCATCGATAACGACCCCGAAATCGGATCCTTCTTCACCGATCGCAAGCGCCCGTTCACCACACTTGAAGTTTCGTAACGTCCCCATCCGCGCCGCGATCCGTGCCTGCCGCTTAGTTAAACCCGCAAAAAGCGGAATGCTTTCATGCGGCGCTTTGCCCAAGTCTAGGGTCAGAGTTTCCCACAAAGTTACGAAACGCAACCTACCGGCGAGAGCCGGAGTAAACGTCACGTCGACCAACCACGCGATGAGGAGCGTCGCGGGTGCAAGCAGCCCGAACCCCATTTGATTGTGAAGCTCGCCGGTAAGGAGTGACAGAAATCCGGCACACAACGCAGCCGTCGTAAACGTAACAGGACGGATAACGGCGGCCAGTGTCGCGTCAACGCCTGCGCGTTCGTTACAGATCCGGCGCGCCTCGGTGTTGAAGCGTGTAAGAAAATGAATGGTGTCATCAACGGCGATACCGAACGCAATTGCAGCGACGAGACTCGTCGTTAAATTCAGCGTGGTGCCGGTAACGCCTAGTATTCCGAAGAAAGCGACGATTGGTAGCGCGTTCGGTAATAGCGCCAAAGCGCCCACACGGACTGAACCGAACAACACAACGAGCACCAGATAGATAACGCCGAGCGCCACCGCAAGACTCGCAACCTGACCGCGCGTGATGTCATCGATAGTGCGAGCAACGAGGTAATAGCTGCCCGTGACGCTGCCGCGAAGATGGCTGGGCAACGCGTCAAGACGCCGTTCAATCCGCGTTCCGAGTCCGGCGAGGTCGCGCGTTGATATGGCATCGCTACGCACGTGCAATAAGGTGCTTCGAAAACGCGAATCGGCGAATCGATCGATGTCACTGCCCCCACCTACCATCAACAGCTGTTCCGTCAACGCCGCTGATCGCGGAATAAAGCGTTCCGTCGTTTCCTCTGGAATGAATCCCCGCTGGATGAGACCGATGTAATCCACCAAGGTATAAGCGCCGCCTATCTCGGGCTGCGCTAAGAGCCAATCTTCAAGCTCTAAGATCAATCGCAAGTGCGCCGGATCTTTGAATGCGTCGGTCGTGTCACTTTCGATCAAGACCTGCAACGACACGCCACCGGCAAATATCCGGTTGACGTGCTCGAAGTTGCGCCGGATCGGACTATCTGCGGGAAAGGTATTGAGATAGTCCGTACTCACTTCGATGTTCAGCGCTGACAGCAGAGAAACCGCTGTGAGTATTCCGCCTGCCCAGAGTACGACGCGGCGGCGCTTGAAACTGAACTCTGTCAACGCAGGTGCAATTCGGCTTTCGAGACCGCCCGTATCGGCGCCGACCCGGTGCACCGGAAGCATGCACAGAAGTGCCGGCACGATCGTCAACGCCGCCGCGCACGCTAACAGGGTACCGAGCGCCGCGAACATCCCGAACGTATGGATCGATGCGATATCACTCAGCATCAGCGACGCAAAACCGGTGGCTGTGGTGAAAGCCGTCAAAATCAGAGGCAGCGCTACGTCGGACAATGTCCTGCGCGTTGCTTTCGCACGTGATCCGCAGATCGAATAAACCCGATCGCAACCGCTAACGACATGCAGTGTATAGGCGAAACCGACCACGTAGACGACCGGCGGCAAAATGATCGTGACGTAGTTCAGTGCATGGCCGGAGGCGACGAATATCGCAAGCGTTCCGGTGAGCGCTACGACATTCGACACAAGAGGTAATAACGGGCCCCGCAGATTCCGGAACCCGATCATGGTGATGACGAAGGTACACAAGATCGCGATCGGTGTTACTCGATAGAGGTCACGGAAGAGCGCTCGGCTGATTTCTAGTCTTACGAACAGCGGTCCGGTAAGGAACTGCGTTATCCCGGCGGCTTCGTCGGCGGATGCCACTGCGATCTGATCAACAAGGCTGAAGAGCTCAGTCGATTTGCGCTTCGGATCCAAATGTACACCGATCAGCACGCCGCGCCCGTCGTCCGAGACTAGCCTCCCTGCACAGAGGGGATTAGCGAGCGCTTCGCGCCGCAGCGCTTTCGCCTCCGCGTCGTTTTCCGGGATCTCGCGAAGGAACTTTTCGACTTCTGTGATTTCGTCATTCGCTCGGATATTGAGCGCCGTGGCCAGACTGTCCACCGCGTCGATGCCGGGCATACGTTCGAGCCGCGCCGGCGTGAATAGATCATCGTCGATCCAAGCGACGAGTAGTACATCGTCGCTACCAAATCGTTTACGCGTGCGTTCGTAAAGCGAGAGTACCTCACCATCCCGTGGTAGCAGGCTTTCCAGTGCCGGATCGATATCGAGGCGTGGTTGCAATGATTCTGAGTCCACCAGCTGGACCGCCGCCAAGCCCCAAAGCAACACGACCAGAATCGTGATTGGCCACGGATGATCGGCGATCGTATTTTTCAGTGATATACGCATGGCAACCTGGCACCGTCACCAGTCGATCTTGAACTGCGATGGCATGAACGCGGTATCGTGAATATTGGGATTGGGATCGATCGACTGCACTTCTAGCGGCCCCGGTTCAATTCGGATGGCGTGAAATAGCTGTCGCGGATCCGAGGATTGATTTCCACGTCAGACGTCATGAGTACGGTCCGGCTGTCCCGCTCGTGATCCACCATCTCCCAGTAAAACGGCACCCAGCGGTCACTCACCTTGCGGACATGGTTCCGTTCGACGAAGAGTTCTTTGTGAATCGAGCCATTCGGCGCAAAGAATTCCGTTTTGAGCGGCAGACACACGTCGTGATCGACGTAGGTCAATATCCGTGCATAGTCGGATTCGTCTTCGTCCGGAATCGTTTCGAGCCCGTACACGGGATTGCCATCAATGACCGAATCGTCCAGCCGCGTGGCATGACCCGTATTTGAGATCCGCTGAAAGTGTGCGAAATCCTCGTAGCTCAGATCCGTGCCGAGCATAGAGCGCCCCATCGTTCTCGGGCTTACCCGGCGTACTTGGCGGTTTTCCGGCATGTACATATAGATCTCGGACTGCGTGTCGTCCTTTTCGACCATCAGCGTCGCCATACCCGCCCTCCGCGGCGGTGAGGAGATCGTCGCGACTAGCTTGGCACGGCCGTCTTCGAACCGTTTCCAGGAGATCTTGCCGTGCGATTCGCTAATGTGACCGTCGTCATCCAGGGTTTCGACTTCGAGCTTTTGGATCATGGAGAAATCGGGGACAGTGCGTTGCACGCATGATCGGACGATGGGGTCTTCGATGGCGGGAACGTCCAGGGCGTCGGCTAACCGTGGGGTCGTGGCGAGGGTGAAGGTAAAGATGACGACTATCAATCCGGCAACCCAACCGGTCGAACGACTACCCCGGGTGGGTATATCGGAGCGGTCGAATTCGTCTGACGAATCTGTTTGAATTCGCTCGGTCGTGGTAATACTCATGCTCATGTCCTCCTCGTCAAGGTGGGGACATGATGGGGCACTACGAGAACCGGGGATGTGCGAAAACGCACGTTAAGCTGAGCTTTTTCAACGTTTCAAAAAACGCAGATATAGGGCAACATGTAGGCGCCTTCTGAAATGGGAAAAGTCGATACCAATACATATCGAGCTAAGACCATAGGTGCCTGCGACGCCGACTAAACAAGCGATATCCGTCAATGCGCAGACGCTATCTGCAATCAAGATATTTTCGCCGGTATCACTCGACGTACGCGAAAAGATCGCGCCATATTTGAAGAGTCGGGAATACCTTCCGAATGAACAGATTATTGGGCAGGAAGACGCCAGCCACGATGCATTCTTCGTGGTTACCGGAAAAGTTCGAGTGACATATTATTCGAACTCTGGCAAAGAGATCGCGTTTAGAGAACTTCAGGCGGGATTGATGTTTGGAGAAATTTCAGCCATCGATGATCAGTCACGGTCGGCACAGGTGGTCGCCCTTGAAAATACCTGCATTGCGCGAATATCTAACGCTGATTTTCTTCGGATCATTTACGAATATCCGGAACTCACGAAATACGTAATGTGCCACCTCACCAAGCTCATTCGGCTACTCTCCGATCGCGTAGTTGAGTTCAGCACGCTTGGTGTAAAAAATCGTATCCACGCAGAGTTGCTGCGCCTCGCGCGTGAATACAACACTAAGGACAACCAAGTCACGATCCAGGATTTCCCGACACACGCTGATATTGCGAGCAGAATCAGTACACATCGGGAAGCTGTAACACGCGAACTAAACGAGCTTGTCCGCGCAAACTTAATCAGCAAGGTCGACGGCTGTCTCAAAGTCTGCGATTTGGATCGATTGGAAAGCCTAGTGGAGGACGTCGCCGGAGAAGCGCGCAGATTGTAGGAAAACGTCTCCCACCGCGCTTTTTCGTCAAACGCGATCCTGTGAGGTCAATTTTTTCGGAGCAATGGCCGTACCGAGTTTTTCAACAAAATAAGAGGGAATGCAGCTAGGGGGCCACTGACGACCTCGCCGCCGTGCAAGGCGTGAGCCTCTGTTCTCCGATAGCGGCGTCTACACTGTCAAGGCTCGGCAGCTCCGAACATTGCCGACCCTGCAACGGTATACGCCCGAATCAGCGTTCCGCTGTCTCGTTGCTCTCGAAATTTTTGATCCGCCGGTCGGCGACGAAGCGCAGAATCGGGTCCGGCGGGAGCCATGCGGCCTTCGGCACCGATTTCAGAATCTGCAACTCCTCGCTGTCGATGCCGCAGAGCTGTTCCGCCAGCAACTTTCCAACGGCCGTACCGCGGGTCATTGGCGCTGCATCGGTGGTCAGCACGGCGTAGACGCCATCTCCGATCTCGCCGAAGATGCCGCCCTCGTTACGGGTGAAGCCCATGATGCCGCCCCAGGTGGCAATGAAGGGCACGTCTTTTAACGCGGGCCAGCGCGCGATCACGCTTTCCCGGTGGTGGCCTTCGACTTGCGCAATCAACTCAGGGGAAAAGTGTTTGGCGCGAGCATAACGCAGGGTGTTGCGCATCAGGATGCGGCCGTCGCGCGTCAGCCGCACGGTGCTGCCGTTCGGGCTTGCCGGCAGCAGGCCGAACTCGCCTTCGCTCCCCATATGGGCCTTCTCGTCGTCGGTGAGCGGGTGGCTCAGGCTCGCAAACGTGGCAATCGGTACCACCCGGTGGCGGGCGAAGCCCATCTCCTCGGCGAAGATGTGGTTGGCCAGGATCAGCTTCTTCGCCACCACTTCGCCGTCTGGGCACACCAGATGGAAGCCGTTGCCGGCGCGGAGCTCGGTGACCGGGCTCTCCTCATAGAGGTCGACATTAGTCGGCAAGGCGGCGCCCAACCCCCGCATCATCGCCGCCGGTTGGACCAGAGCAGACCCCTTCAACCGCACGCCGCGGCTATAGAAGCCTGTGCCGGTGATCTCTTGCAATTCGTCCCGGCCGATCCGCTGAAACGGCACCTTAAGTGCACCGAAACCGTCCGCCACCGCGTCGAGGTGTGCTTCGCCCTCAGCCCCGGCGGAGACGTAGATCTGGCCCCAGTCGCTCCAGTCGCAGCGGATCTGGTGCTGCTGCACAATGTCGCGCAAGTAGCTGAAGCCGGCGCCGAATAGCCGGTCGTTGCGGCGCCCGGCTTCGATATGCTTGATGCCGCCGTGGCTGTGATGGAAGAGCATAAAGCCGGCGTTGCGGCCAGAGGTGCCGTAGCCGACGCGCATCGCCTCAACGACGGCAATGTGGTCATCGCCGCGCAGCTCACCGAGCCGCCGCGCCACGGAAAGGCCACAGACGCCGGCGCCGATTACCGCCCAGTCAGCCTCAATCGCACTGACAACACGCCGCGGTTCCGGTGGTGGCGGCAGGGTTTCGTACCATCCGTTCTTGACCCCGTCGTCGGGGAGCTTCCGGGCCCGCCGAGTGCCGGCGAAGGCGGCCATGGCGATCTCCACCTATTCATGCCGATCCGAAGATAGCAGAGATCATGGACAGACGACGAACCGGTGTTTGCCCGCGCCGTGGCCCCACCGGAAGCCTCTGGGTCGTTGCTTAGCTCGCTCGTTGCCCTCCTGGGAGCCTGCATGCTAGTCGATCCGATCCGTTTGGAACCGATCAAGAACGCCCTCGTCATGGTGTTGGACAACATGATGGTGTCGGTCCTGCGCACCGCCCGTTCGACGGTCGTAAAGGCGAACATGGATTTCGACTCGTATTGCGAACGTCCCCAAAGACTCGATAGTTCTTCGATACGTTCCGCCGCGTCTTGTTCAGAAAATTCGTTCGTGTCGAATCCATTTGGCGCCCTCTGATTTTGTCCAGCTTTTTCTTGATTCTCTTGGAATAGATCGTGTGAATCTCCCAACGAACCGATTTGAATATTCAGCTGCCCGAAGTGCACGACAGTCTGAACTAAGTCGAAAAACGAATATTGAGGATGTCCGGCGTTGGCCGGAAGCCGAAGTCAGGCTTCCGCACAACGCTTCAAGCATTTCGATGACCGGTTGAAACCGCAGGGGCATTCCAGACGTAACACTTAGCGGTGCTGCTCTGGCGCGAACAAGTCAGACCCGAAGTTGATAAGGGGGTTTCTGAGACCATGGCAGCGAGTCAATGAGCTCGAGCATCCGGAGATTCGCGTCGATATCCAAATCGGGTGTCGCCCCGTCCTTTTTGAGGGCCACCGTCAGGAAAGCGGGAAACGCGTGAGGAACGAGTCGGGATACTTACGAGCAATCCACCCGTCCAGACCCCAAACGCGCCCGGCTCGGGCGAACAGAAATGCCAGCGTGGAGATCCACACCAACAGACGGAGCCCCTGTCTTGGAAGTATCAAACCGAGACCAGCCAGCACATAGGCACTGGTGACCAACAATCCGATCATCGAGGCGACTCCGGTCATAAACCCAAAAACCAGACCGATACCGATCGCAACCTCACTGATTGCCGTCAAATTTGCAAACAGCTCTGCATTGGCCAATACCGTGTTCTCCAGAAAATCCCGGTACCACGGCAGCGGGTGGCCCTCGAGATAGCCGGAGACTATCCGTGTCATCGACTCGACCCAACGTTCCGAGGCTACGGGTATCGGAAGCACGCCTCCAAGCAAAACCCATTTGGTCCAGAGGGCTTTGATGAACCAGAGGCCGACCGCGATTCGTATCACCGCAAGCCAGCGTGCCGGATCGTGTAAGCTGGTGCTTCCCTGATCATTCATTGTTTTTCATCCCTTCGCCGATTGACGGCTGATCGAGCGGACGGAAGATATCCAACTGTGATCGTCTCGTCCAGACACGAGCTCGGTATCGCGTCGGACAAACGCTGCCGACTCAACACGAGAACGCACGTACGAGCGACCGCTTGGCCAAGGCCGCGGGTTTCTTTTTGCGCGTTCGCCATGACCGCTCATGGCCGAGGCTGTGTGAAAACTATTTGCGTTTTTTAAAGGTGGGGAAACGACACCCGAATGAGGATCGAAACGGTATGACGATCCCTTTTCACGTTGCTTAACTACTATGCTAGTGGGGAATTTTTTATTTTCGTCGTCGCACTATTGAGTTTTCACACAGCCTCGGCCGGGAGCCGACATGCTTATCCAAGGAAGCCGCATCGTCAGGCACGGCCGCTTTCAGTGTGGTTGAGCGGTCATTCTAGAAAGTGCTTTTATAGAAAACCCCAAAAAGGGGAGGGGCAATGTAGTTTGTTGGTTACGATGAGATTGACTTGACCATTTCCGCCGCAAGAATATCGGTCGAAAAATGCACGGGTCGCCTTCTCGATTAGACGTAACCTGGCCCAGCGATAGCGGGGTGTGTGGCGATATAGTCGTCATCGATCTCGACACCAATGCCGGGTCTATCGAGCGGCGCTACCGTGCCATTCGGCCGAAGCGTAAAACTGTCCGAACACATCTCAGTTCGGAATGGATTGAAGCGCGACACATCGGCCTCGAAATAGCCCCGATTCGCTATCCCCGCCAGAAAGTGAATGGTCGCGGCAATATTCAAACCCGTGACTGAGGTATGCGGACTAACGCTGATCCCAGCGTCTTGCGCCATCGACGCTATCCGCAAGGCCTCGGTTATTCCCCCGCTCTTGGACAAATCGGGCTGCCAAACGGTAATGACTCCATCCTCTAGCCCGGATATTTCATAAAAAAAGAGGGCAAGCCCTTTCTAATCCGTTATAATTCAGTTAGTTAGGCTGAAAACGGAAAGGACTCGCCCGTGACAGAATGTACCCAGACTGCGCTGCAATTTCCAGGCTTTTCTCGCCGCAAGATCGACGTCTCATTCAACGGCGGTGACATCACTTCCAACGGTGGGGTGCAGTTGCTGCGATACAACCGTATCAGAAACTCCAACGATGATAAGTAACAAGCCGATGGAGTCCGACGGTTTACAGCGACACGTCTTTTTCTGGCGGCAAATTGGGCTCAAAACGCGCGGCTTCAAAGCGAGGCTCATTGTAAGCATTAGGCGGATCAGATTGAGATTTATCTAGATGAATTCAAAGCGTCGAGATCGGTACAAAGTTCTTGTGTACTCGCCGAAGGCGATTAGACGGGACACCATTAAGCGTGCGTATCTGCGATGGCGGGAAGACGAGAAAATCCTCTACAGATGCGACAATCCGGATTGTGCTCTCCACACAGGAGCCGCAAATTGGAACGGTGAGAAATTGGTCTTAGTTATGGATCATGTATCAGGGAATAAACATGACAATCGCTCTGAGAATCTTCGATCGCTGTGCCCTAATTGCGATTCCCAATTACCGACCAAAGGCGGGGCAAACAAAGGAAGGGTAGTAAGTATTGGACACAATAGTTTTACGTTGAAATCGAAGGACGGTACGCGTCAGCATGAAATCATCGGATCGGGCGGATTTAGGCTCGGCGGCTCAGCAAAGATGGAATATGCCCCGGCGAAAAAGAATTAGCAATCCGCCATGCCAAACAAACAAACGCAGCCGATGCAGTAGACTACGTGGCCGATCCGCGGCGTTAGGGCTCAAAAATGCGTAACGAAATTCTAGCGCGCTTCGAAGGTAATGTTGGACGTGCTAGAAACTTGGCTAATGTGTACACAGAAATCGCTCGCCCTGGACAAGGGCGACAGCCGGTTGCAACAGTAGATGTTTTGCGAGCTGCCACCGTATTTCTCCACGCCTCTCTAGAAGAAGTAGTCCGAAATGTCGCTGGATGGAAATATCCCGCATCGGATGAATCAATATTAAACGAGGTTCCGATATTTGGTACTCCAGGCCGTCCCGAAAAATTCTACCTAGGAAAATTGGCTGATCACAGCGCGAAGACAGTACAAGAGTTAATCGACGAATCCGTGGGGCAATATTTGGGCCAGTTTACTGTGAACAATACGACAGAATTGAGCAGTTTCCTTTCGAAAGTCGGCGTAAATCCCGAAGACGTAAATGCAGAATTCCCGACGCTGAACGAATTGTTCGAGAGGAAGCACCATATTGTCCACCAAGTGGACAGGAACGATGAACCGGGGCAGGGACATCATGGTGCGCGAGGGCTTAACCATGGGACTGTCATGAGGTGGATAGGCAGCGTCGATCATTTTGTCCGGGATCTATTGCTACGCGTACCTGACTAATGCAGTTACTAACTCTCTGGAACGCTAGCCCTAACGAACAGTTACAGTCGACACTTGACCGCGTCCTCCCTGCTCTGCCGTTCCGGTCGCCCGCCGTCAAGGGCCAGTTATCATTGCGTGAGATATCTTAAGGACGAAGCCGGCGTGGGCTGAATAGATGTACAACCTACTAGTCTTGGGACGTCTTAAGTGACATTGCCGACGGAAATGCTACTTTGCCCTATGTTGGCCACCTAGTTGCACAATTCAATGAGGTCCGCGCTGATTTAGCCGAAATAGAGCAATACACCGATATTCGCTCTGTCGTAGATCACATCTTTCCGGATGGATATGGTGCGACAAGAGAATTGAGAATCCTTACTATAACTGTTCTAGAGGAGAATGAGATAGAAGACCTAGCCCAATTTATGTCTGAACTTATATCGGCGATCACGGCCCCAGAGGTTCCCTCGGAGATCGAAGAAGTCAGGATTATGAGTCTTCACAAAAGCAAAGGTTTGAGCGCGCCCGTAACAATCATTGCCGGATGTGTGGAGGGTCTTCTGCCGGTGCGTCCCGATCCCAGTCTTTCTCCGCAGGGTAAAGCTGCGCATCTCGAAGAGCAAAGGAGATTGTTTTACGTTGGCGTTTCAAGAGTAAAGGCAGTGCCGGAACACGAAAAGCCCGGAACATTGATCATGACCTATTCTCAACAAATGCCCCTGGCGACCGCGATGGGTGCCGGAATAAGTCCTGCTGGAGCAAATTATGGGACCGCAAGCCTGCTTGCCAGTCGATTCATTGCAGAGCTTGGTCCGTCTGCTCCTCAACCGATTGCCGGATAGGTCGTCGGCGAGTTGGAAAGCGTGCCGATGCCCAACAAGTCGTTCGGGCGGATATATTATCGTCGGCTTCCTTCTTAATCACTCCGGTCGGCCACCGTTAAACGCAGGCTAACTCGGTGGCTCGGTGGCGAAGAATGGATTAGATTATCGACAGAGCTTTAATCCAGCATCCAATATGGGCTGAATCGAAACTTTTATCGGCCCCATTTTCTTCCGTGCTTTTTCTTTCGAAAGGTTTAGACCCTCCGCATACTCGGTGACCTTCCGTTCGTAATCAGGGACTAGATTCCAAATTTCATCAGGGGCCGGATGCCCATCGGTCTTTGCAATGCCGTTTATGCCATATGTTTTCATCCCAACTGAAAAGGTAATTGCTCCTTGCGAATCGCATGCCACGGTCCCTTCGCGCACTGAGAATGGCCACGGTTCAGGGAACGAGCTCGAGGAGATATTGCGGCTAGGCGGCGGGCTGGTCTTCTTCGGAGGCCCGGTGTCGAGCAAGGAAAAGATGAACCATACAAACAGCGCGATGACTATCAGCTTCCCCAGGCTGTGCTCCTTTGGCCCTTGCGGCGCTCCACAGCTCGGGCATTGTTTCGCTTTCTTGCTTATCTCGTGACCACATTCGCCGCATTTCTTGAGAGCCATTGGAAAACCTCCTAAAAGCACTACTATAACGAGATTCGGACTATTGTCCGTCGACATATGGTCACGAAAACCCGAGCTTTTGCAAGATGGCAACTCGGGATGAGCAGGTAATTAGGGCTTTTAGTGGGCGATTATGTAGGATTGTACCCCACTGCAAAAAATTGAGCGCCTCACCTCAATTGTTGCGACGCGATTCCTGTAAAGCCAGTCTCGCTTCAAACTCCTGCCACAGCGCAGAGGTCTCGCTGTAGAGTTCCTTGCGAAGCTCCTTACGCAGCTTCTCCAGCTTGGTATCAATGGAAGATTCGGGGGATTTGGTGTCGGTAGTCATATCGACCTCCTTCAAGTTGGATGAAGGGATCGACCTGACCAAACAAGGGCGGTATGATTCGCCTTGTCGTCGGTGTTCGGTCAGGTCGAACCCGTTAACCCCGCCGGAGACTGTTGACTCCGGTGGGGAGACTTATCCTACCAAATTCCCTTACGCAATTCTTTACGAAGCTTGTCCAGCCTAGCTGGCTTTCGAGGACTTGTGGGGCGGCGGATCGTTGCGAAAGAACGAGCGCACCGCG
Organism: Gammaproteobacteria bacterium; assembly: GCA_965217605.1. Classification (GTDB taxonomy): domain Bacteria; phylum Pseudomonadota; class Gammaproteobacteria; genus JAYYZW01. The sequence goes on along the minus strand of CBDCJB010000017.1, from coordinate 26,532 downwards.
CGCTTGAATCGTTCCTCCACAGCCTCGGCGGGCGTGTCCTCGGTGGCGTAGGGCTTGACACGCAGATCCTCGTGGTAATCCCGTGCGGGCCGTCGGTTCGGTTTTGGCATGTCGTCGAGTCTCCGGCAACGTTAAACATAACACAAGCGAAAAGACCGCCCCTCGACCAAAGCCAAGGGGCGGCCAGCTACTCGATCTGATAGGAGCGGGAAACCCCAAAAGCCAGATCCGCAGTAGGTCAATTCAGCATACCGGTCTTAAAACAATACGTATATAATATTGACACCCACATAAGAAAACATTACCTTTCCCGCCTTGGTGGAGACAACCCCTAAACAGGAGCAAAAAACATGAGTAAACCTTTGGGAGGACACGCCTTAATAGCCCTTTTCGGGCTCCTGGCGTTGCTGATGAGCAGCGGGGCCGGGGCGGTCATCGACCTTGATATGAGAGATAAGAGCGCGGCGGTCGCGACGTATGCCAAAGAGACATTGACCACTACCGCGACAGTCAAAGACAAGGACAACATGACCTATTACACGGTCATGAGTCCTACCACAGGCCCCGATGACACGATACTGCAGGTGCAGGCCAAGCTCGGGATCGGCGCAGATGACTCTGCGCGCGTGTTCGTCGATTACATGCTGGCAGGCATGGTGTTCAGCGCCGCACTCGTGGACGCCAGCTTGGTAGTGGTGGCTGATTCAGGAGACGTCAACAATCCTGCCTCATGCGCTGACAGCGAGAAAACGGTCGACGTCACGAAACGCGAGGGCGGCGCAGTCGGGGACAACATGGTGACTTTCCAGTTGACGGGCGCCGATTTGGGCTCCGGTGACTTGATGTGCTTGCGCACGGAGGGCTTCGCGGTCATGTCGAACGCGGGCGGCGGGATCACCATGGACGTGACGGACGATGTTGCGGTTCGCCCCGCGACGAACAAGGCGGGCTATCCGAACGCAGTCCGCGTAGCCTCTGCGTACACGCTGACGGTCAAAAAGATGACCGCCACGGCTACGGTTTCCACGAGTTTCAGAAGTTTCGAAAGCGGCCAGATGGCGTCAGTCGGCAGTCTCATGGCCAATGCAAACGTGATGTACTTGGATGCAGCGGAAGGTGAGGCCATTGAGCTGATGGATCTCGTCGTGCCGGATCTGCCCGACGCCGACACCGGGGCAGCCGGTAGCAGCATCATGATTTCCGGAGATTTCTCATTCGCTACCAATGTAAGCTTGGAGGATACGGCCGACGCATGCCCGTCCTCGCCCGGAACGGACTTAACCATGCGGGACGAAAACGGCGCGGTCACGGACACCATGATGTTGAATCCGGTAGCCCCGTCGTCGCTGACAACGGAGCAGATGCTTTGCGTCTACGTGCGTGCGGCCGATCATGAAGATGCCGTCGCCATTCTGCCGGCGGATTACATGGTGAAGGCGGTGTATGTTGCCGGCACCACGAATGCGGCGTTCCCACCAGGCATGACGAACTTTGACCTGGGTTCAATCGTGCGCGACGGCACGACCGTGCGCATCAGCTACCTGACCACCTTCCCGAATTACAACCAGCGTATCGTAATTCGCAATCGTGGTGGCGCGGCGCCTTATAGTCTGTGGTTCAAGACCGAAGAGGGCGCGACTTACGTGGCGGGGAGCGATGCTACAGGTACGTTGGCGGCAAACTCGGTGATATACCTCAGCATGATGCATGACGATGTAGTGGAACTCATGGGCACCCACCGCGTCGCCGCGACCTTGCTGGTCGAGACGCAGCCCAAGCACATCGACGTGATCGTGTCTCAGACCAATAACAACGGCGGTACCGACACCATCGAGTACACCGACAACTAAACCGCTGCGCCAGTAGCACACGGAAAGGGGGGCTTCGGCCCTCCTTTTTTCATGGCAAGGTTTCGAGACGGTGGGACGCCGAGCACCAAGGTCGGCGCGGTGAACAAGCATGAGCAGCAATGTCTAGGCCATCGCGGCGCGTATCGCGTGCGTCCGGGACCTGACTACTACCAGAAGGTTTACAAGATGGAATGCCTGCTGTGTGGCCACAAGTACGGCACCCGAGGCAATCACATCCCCTTGTGTCGCTGCCCCAAATGTCAGGACGGCCGCGTTGGCCTCAAGTACTGACCCCGCCAGACTTCACTTGGCTTTCTTTCCGAGCTTGTAGGTGTAGGGTTCGCCAGGGCCTCCTTGCCCCTTCCTCTTTAAGATCTTGTCGTCCACCAGCAGTCGACAATCTTGGTTCACGCGCTGCTGATAGCCTTTCTTGCGACCAAAGATCGCCTGAGCGATCTCGCGTTCCGTGAGCCCAGGGTTCCTGCGCACTACCTCAATAATGTCATCGGCTAGACTCACCAGATACGGCGTAGACCTAGCCCTTATTTCCTAGTTGCGCACCGGTGACAAAGGCGCTTGCCGCCGGTGCCCTGGTTGCAGTACCACGGCTCGATATTGTTTCCCTCGGGACAGCGTCGGTTGTTGTGGTAGACGTCTTGGAGGATGGAATGCCACGCTTCATTTTTATGTAGATCGACCAAGGCAAGGCCGCCGGCAGATTTTGGAGTGGGCTCCGTTGCTCGAGGGACGTCGACGGCCGCCAAGCCGGGAACTCGCTGAGCATGATTGCGGTTTCGGAGAAGCGGTAGGTCCGCCAATGAGAGACCGGGAGATGGTAGATCTAAACGCACAATGCGCCTCCTTGCGAGAGGCGGCGCATGTCAGTACACTGGGGTTACTACGTTCCAGTGCACCGCCATGCGCATTCCTCGCGCTGGCTTAAGTTTCAAGTTCTGCGGCAACGGTTCCCTGACAGGGAGCCCGCGCCGTGTGTCGGTCAGCGTACCAGATCCGCGTATTTCAGCCTACGGCCTCTCATGCGCCGAGCCACTGCCTTCATCTGGTCGTGGGTGTCGAGTGGCCGGACGTTGTGGCGTCCGGCGAACTCCTGAACATATCTGAAGAGGTGCTTGGGGCTCCACTTGTGAAATGTGCCCTTGTGGGCGCGCTTGAGCATCGACCAGAAGCTCTCGATCCCCTGGGTGTGAACGTCCGTGCCGGGCTTCACGTACTCGCCCCTGGAGTGCACGATGCTCTGGTGCTCGCCACAGGTCACCATTCTGTACGCGCCCTGCTCGTCGGAGTACAGCGTGGCTTCGTGGTGCAAGCGCTCCTCGACGAAGACCCGCAGGGTCCGGGGACCGGTGTTCGGGACCACGGCCGCTTTGACTCGACCGGTGCGGCGGTCTTTGAGACCCGCGACGATGGTCTTGTCCTTGGTGGTGCCGCGCCCCTTGAGCTTCTTGCGGAGTTCCTTGCGCTTCTTCGCGTGCATGTTGCCGCGCCGTCCACCCACAAAGGTCTCGTCGACCTCGACCGGCCCGTCCATGAACGGATAGCCGTCCTCGTCGTCCAGGGCCTCGCGGATGCGATGCGCGAGGAACCACGCCGTTTTCTGCGTCACGCCCAAGTCGCGGCTGAGCTTCATGCTCGACACGCCCTTGAGGTTGGTCATGATGAGGTAGGTGGCGGTGAGCCACTTGTGGAACGGCAGGTTGGAGCCTTCCATGAGAGAGCGGGTGCGGGTGCTGAAGCGCTTGCGGCATGTCCGCTCGCGGCAGCGATACGGCATGTGGTGCTTGGCGCCCACCTGGACGTTGTCGGAGCCACAGAACGGGCAGTGTATGCCCTTGGGCCAGCGCTGCTCGATGAAGAACCGCTCGGCCTTGTCCTCGTCGTCCTCGGGGTACAGCCTGAAGAACTCGGCGAGCGTCATGCCTTCGCGGAATGCCTTGCCTGGACCTTTACGTGTTGTCATGTTCCCGTTCCTGATTGCACTTGGAAGAATCTTACCCTGAACTTTGGATGGGTACAATCCTACATAATCGCCTTTTAGTGCGGTGCTACGGGATTTGCGTCGTAAGCGCGGCCTGACCCAGGAAGAATTGGCTCACGAATGCGGATACGACAGGTCTTTCATATCATTGATTGAACGTGCGAAGCGTCAGCCATCACTGACGACGATTTTTGCTCTCGCTGAGCAACTGGACGTCAGGCCAGAAGAAATCGTGCGTCAGACCAGTAAACGGTCAACAAGTCGGAAGTAGAGTACAGAGCTCACCATTTCGCGCCAAATGGGAGCTGGCGATCTCGTCGCATTTTGCTAGCTGACCGGCTGAGCTCCCATCCTCACGCAATTGGCGCAGTCTGGCGCGAAGGTTCGAATCGAGCATTTATCGCAGTTGCACTTACAGCGCACTTACGAGCGTGGACGAGCGCAAATTTAGACGGCTTCAGAGACCGCCTAACTTGTTGAGTGGTAAATGGTGGCTATGGTTGGACTTGAACCAACGACCTCAGCATTATGAGTGCCGCGCTCTAACCAGCTGAGCTACATAGCCATATCTGGATGCCAATAGCGGACAGCGTGGCCGCAATCACACCATCCGCTACTCGCCGCGCGATCTTCGTGAGTCGGCTGGGACCTGTCAAGCACATCCGCGCGTTGCGGCCTTCTTCTACAATAAGCGCTCAGGTAAAGACTTCGAACTATCCGATGAACTCCTCCGATCTCCCCGCCAATGGCATCGTCTCGATCTCGAACCCCGTGAAACCGGAGTGGATCGACTACAACGGTCACCTCAACGTGGCCTATTACGTCATGCTGTTCGACTGGGGCCTGGACGCGTTCAAGGACGTCGTCGGAATCAGTTTGGACCATATCGAACGCGCGCAGCGCTCCACGGTCGCGCTCGAATCACGCATTGCCTATCACAGCGAGGCCGACGTAGGCGATTGGCTCCGCGTCGACACGCGCGTGATCGATTTCGACGGCAAGCGCGTGCACTACTACCAGGAGATGTACCGAGGTGACGAGCTGGTGTCGTCATCGGAAACCTTATCGATCAGCTTCGACACGGCAGCGCGGCGCACCTGCCTCTTCGAAGAGGATGTCGCGCGCAAGTACGAACAGCTGCTGGAGGCCCAACAAAGCCTCGGCCGCCCGGAGTGGGTCGGCCGCACCATAAGTATTCGTAGAGAATAGGTCGGATTCGACCGCGCAGCGGTTCGCCTACCGCACCCCAAAAACAGAGCAGGGTCTTGCGTTTGGAAAAACGGGGTCCGAGCGTATTTTGAACTCCTGGCTTGGCCAAAATCGCCGTGCGGCTGTGGGCGGATTGAGACGCGTGTTTTTGGGAGGTTGGGTGGCCTGGAGAAGGGGGTCGACAACGTATGCGGTAGAGGCGCGAGAGTGGCATAAGTGGGCGAATTATAGGGAGTGTGTTGCGCCGGGGTTGCCCGGGCCACCAAAGGGCGGTTTCTCGGCGGACCACGGTGTGCTCGCGTTCTTCTCATGGTCGCGCCCCGGCTTCGCGAGTTAGGACTTCGGCGTCTGACCCTGTGAAACGCAACGCGGCAGGACGCGAAGTCATCGTCGTGCTGCTGTCGCGGCAACATGGCCGGCAAGGGAAGTGACGAAGGATTTAATGCCCGTCAACTCAGCCATTTCGCTGTATTCACCCGTCTGGGCGGCGGTGCGCGGTGACAGCAGCACAGTGGCAGCGGAGTAAAGCTGCTCCTGAACAAGCTTGCGACAAAGGACGTTGTATCGCTCGGCATAAGAAGCGCCCTGAAATTCGGGAAAAATTGGAAAGTGCGGTGAACGATCAACTATGGCGGAGCGTGACCCCGGCGTATCTTCGACCAATATGAGCCAGCCGATAAAGGGCTTCGGCGCATCTTGCCCAAAGCCACCTTCACGGTAAGCTGTCCAGAGATCGTGTGCTGTGCCGATCGCTTCTTCCGTTCGATTGTTAAAGTTGTTGCCAAAAGACGGGCCAACATGGGATTTAAATTCGAGGGCTGCGATGAGCTCTCCTCGGTCAAGAACCAGCATGTCCCACAGCTTCGTCGGCCGGAAATACCCCGGAAGTGTCAGTACGCGCCGTTTTATGGCGATATCTGCCATGTCCAGGCCGTTTGCCCGCACAATGTTCTGCACTAAGGTAAGAAAACCGTCCATGTTCTTGCCGGCAGTAACGCCGGCGCGTTCGCCCTGGTCAGCTTTGCCAGATTCTTGTTGCTTTTCGCCAGCAGCTAGCCCGGATATTGCATGAGCAGTGAGATTGGGCGTGGAGTTGGTCGATCATGGGTCGGAATTCGTTGGTGGTGGCACGAAGCGGCGCTTGAGCGCGACGTTTCGGCGCGCCACCGGTGGATTTATCGCCGATTGCGATGCACGAGTCGTTTCGGAGGCGAGCGACACCCCGACTCACAAGGAATCGCACACGAGGCGACTGGCGTTGGGACGACTATCCCGGCTTGAGGCGAGCGGCCACCAGGCAGAACAGTTCTCGATTGGGATAAGCACTGGAGAGCAACAGTCGGATGCGCCTGGTATTGCGCAAGACGATGGCGCCGATGCGTAATAGTTTCAGGCGCAGCGTGCCGCCTTGCGCGCGAGCCCGTGCCGTTGCGTGTAGTGCCACCCGGCGGATCGTCTCCAACAGCGTGTAAGCCAAGCTTGAGAGCAACAGCCGGAACTGATTGGCCCACCAGGTGTGGCAACTGGTGCGATCGGCAAACAGGCCCAACTGCTGCTCCTTGATCCGGTTCTCCATCTCGCCGCGGGCGCAGTAGAGGCGGTCGTAGATGCGTTGGGCCTTGCCGGTGAGGTGGGTCACCACGAAGCGGGGATTGCTGCCGCGGGCGCTGTGCTCGGCCTTGACGATCACCCGTCGCGGGGTATCCCAAGTCGGTGCGGCGTAACGGACCTCGCTGAACAGGCGCTGCTTCTCACCCATCATCCAATACCGCCACTGAGCCAACGTGCGCAACGCTAACGATTGATCGTGCAAACGCGGGTTTTTCGCGATACCCATGACGTAATCCACGCCGTGGCGATCGAACCAGCGCAGCATCCGCCAGCGGCAAAAGCCGGCATCGGCGCGCACCAGGATCTCGACCTTCGGCCACGCCTGGCGCAACCGTTTGATCAACAGCGCCAAGATCGCCCCACTGTGTTTTGCGCCGTCGATCTTGCTCGAACGCAGATAACTGACCAACCGTTGATCGCCACAGAACACGTACAAGGGCAGACAGCAGTCGTGGTCGTAGTCGCCGTGGAAGAAGCGGCCCGCTTGATCACCATGCACCCGATCGTCGGTGGCATCCACATCGCGTATCAGTCGTCGGGGCGCTTGTTTGTAAGCGGCGATAAAGTTATCAATGAGTCCCTTGTGCAGGGCCACCGTGGTGTTCCGGTTCGCGCGGTTCTCCAGTCGGCACAACGTCGACGGGCTCGCCAGCGACTCATCCCGGGAAAGCGCCGTCTGCAGAGCCAAGTCCGCGCGCAATGCCTCGTGGTCGTTGAGGTCCTCATAGCCCAGGGAAAGGCCATAGACCCGCTGTCGGACCAGCGACTCCAGAGCGTGGGTGCAGCTCTTTGTCCGGCGCGAATCCCCAATGGCCCGTGCCGCGGCCTTGATCAACCCGGTCCGTTCATCGGCCCAGCGCAGCAACTGCACCCCACCGTTGGAAGTGATGTCACCGCCGTTGAATGAGACGTCGATCTTGCGGCGAGAAAAGCCTGGAAATTGCAGCGCAGTCTGGGTACATTCTGTCACGGGCGAGTCCTTTCCGTTTTCAGCCTAACTAACTGAATTATAACGGATTAGAAAGGGCTTGCCCTCTTTTTTTATGAAATATCCGGGCTAGACGGCGTTTCCAGAAGGACTTAACGGCGTCTTGGCACTTCTGTTCATGGCCGGCAAGATCAACGGGCATGGGACATCCTAATTTCCGTTCTCGCCGATGGCTCTGCGCTCAGCGGCAGTGAGACCGTATAGGCAGGCGACAGCCTGGTTGCATGCGTGAACGTCACCAGTGTCTGCCGCTTCACTTAAAGACGCCTTTACGCCATCCGAAATGAGGTGCCACCTCGGCAGGCGAATACGGCGCAAATGTTGAGCCTGATAGCGCAAATAGCCGCCCCGCATCTTGGTTGAGTAAGTCGAAACGAACAATCGCGCTATTCCCGACAAAAGGACGGTCTGCAGCGCGTGAAGGTCCCATTCAGTTGATGTGATGTAGTACAAATTGTGATGGGGATAAAGTCTGCCATCCTCGAAGACGATCTGCGCGTCGCCTTTAATATCGGGTATAAGCAGCTTTGGCTCGTAGGTTAGCGCCGGGTAAATTCTGTCTATGGTGCGATACCAATTGCGCGGATTCTTCCGAGCAACATGGCGTTTAACGATCTGGCCTTCACGTTTTTTCAGATAGGCGGCCAGTTTCGGATAGTCTTTGAGATCAACGAGGGGTCCGTGATCGTGGAAAGGATTGATAATGCCGAAACCTTGCCAGACGACATGCCCGGTTTTGATGTCAATCGTCTTGGCTAATGGCAATTTGCGGTCCGGTTCAACATCGAGCTCGTCAAATTTTCCAGTAAAGGCTTGGTCGGCACCTGTGGCAACACCAATACCTACCTTACAGCCGGTGTCTTCTATTGCTGGAAAATCCTTCTCCAGTCGACGGACAACGGCGAGCTGGTTAAAAGATCCCAGTATCCATGGCTCGGTATTGGCCGTTATCTTAGGAATCTCAGCAATAGGTCCATTGCGGTTAATTATTTCGCTATGAAACTGTCCGCATAGTTTGTTAAGGCTGGAAGTAGATAATTCCGGCCGATGCGTGATCCGCGTTGGGCCGGGTTTTTCGCGGGTGATGATCGTGATTGCAGGATAGGCGATCACGTCGCTGTGAAATGCCGGCGTATCAACCATATCGACAAAGAATTTCAGATAGAACTTGTCTGCGACCAGTTGGCGCAGCGGGCCGCCATAACGATTTTTCATCCACCGATCTGCGCAGATGAAGCCGAGTTCGCCGTTGGGAGCCAAGTGTTGTAGTGACCGTTCAATGAACGGGATATAAAGGTCTGCACGATCGTAGATCGTGCCAAACCGGCGACGGTATTCGGACATCAGAATATCCGGAATCATCTCCTGGCGAACATAGGGAGGGTTGCCCACAACGTGTGTAAAGTCGTGGGAAAAGTCAGTCAGAAGGTAATCGCCTTGAACGAGCCATTTTGAGACGAGCTTAGTCGCTTGTGACGCAGAAAAGTCGAAAGCCTTCAACAGTTCAATCAGTTTACGCGTCGTCGTGTCGAAAGACGCGGTATGCAGCTCAACTGCGCGGACGGCGTCAGTCAAGCTGGTACCGCGCATGTGATCGGTTCCCTGACAGGAGCGCAGAAGCCTTTCGACAGTCGGGATTAGGAAGTCGCCGTGGCCAAACGCCGGCTCAAGCAACCTGAATTTGTGAAGGGGTTTATTCGCAGTGTAGCCGCAAAGGTCCAGAATGAAATCTACTACTTCAAGGCGCGTAAAAATTGCGCCACGTTCCTCAGTGCCGGCTGTAGCCAGTGTGTCGAGTGCCACCTGTATGTCATTGGCGTTGAGCAGGTCAGGCTGAATACCCCAATTGTTGGTCATTGCAATGCAAATGTCCCTAATGTTTCTCTTTAACGTGACTACATGAACGGCTGACTATCGTCCAGCCGTATTTACGGCGTATGGCGGCGCCCCGTGCGATATGGCCAGAACCCGTCGAATCCTTCGCCGAGTTTCACGGCTAGTTTGTTCACGTTCAACGAAGCCAAGTTCCTTTCACCACGTTCTGCGCCCTCGATGTACGTCCGATCTAGCTGCGCCTTATCGGCAAGTTATTCCTGGCTCCAGTCGCGAGCTTCGCGCGCGTTACGCGCACGCCGGCCAAATTCGTCCAGAACCTCTTTTACCGCTTTGCGTGTAAGCCGTGCCTAATGATGATCCAGGCCTGACGACTATAAGTCCACGAACGATGAATATCTTTCAGGTATCTGGAAATGTAATGCTTGTGTGATCTAAAGGGCACTTCCTTCGCCATGGCGAGGAACGGTGGAACGGGATGGGGCGTGCAGAGCGCGGGTGCGTCTGTCGCCGTCAGGGCGCCGGGACGGATAGACGTCAGCGGATCGTGCAGGGCCGAAGGCGTTAGAAAGAGAGTTTCGCGTTTTCGTTCGCCATCGACAGTTGACACGGCATCTATTCCGGAAGCTCCACACCGCCAGGCACCTCAACAGTGACAGCCACCGTCGCTACGATAGGTCCGGACCGTCTGTAAAACAACGTTTCCATGTCACCAGAGTCGGCCTCTGTAAACCGTCGCCCTGGCATTGTCAGACTAACTGGATCGGACCTGAAGAACTTACAATTGAGGGCCCTCAGGCTGCAAGTTGACGCCACTCGGCCAGGGCGGTGGCTCGGTTTCGTTTGAAAATATCGCGGCGGTTGAGATGGCGTTGGTGAGTGAAGTGGTTGTGGATCGAGGCGTGGACGGCGGCGAATTTCTGCAGGGTCTTGATGTCCCTGAACCGCGTCATCGCGCCTTCTCGTCGGCGGAACGGTTGGTGTGAATTTTCGGCTCGATTGTTGAGCCACTGACCGCAAAGCTGACGATCCTTGACCCCAATGACGTTCATCGCAGCACCGTACGAAGGAAGTCGGTCCGTCACGATGACTCTTGGCCGGCCGTAGCGCTTCATTGCACGCTTCAGGAACTTCAGCGCAGCCCTGCGATCCCGACGCTTTGTGGCGACAGCTTCGAGGACTTCGCCTTCGTGATCGACGGCACGCCATAGATAATGTGTCTCGCCGTTGATGCGGACAAACACCTCATCAAGATGCCAGCGCCACGATGAGTATGATCGATGATGAATACGCCGCTTCCTGATCTCGGCGGCGAACATCGGCCCAAAGCGGTTCCACCAAAACCGTACAGTCTCGTGACAGATATCGATACCACGCTCGAACAAGAGATCTTCGACTTGCCGTAGCGACAGCGGATAACGGATGTACATCATCACCGCGAGGCGGATGACCTCGGGCGAACTGTTGAAATAACGGAAGGGATTATGCATCGCTAGAGGCTATGAAACGCCTCTTCCCGATTCAAGACTATTTACTCTGACAATGCCATGTAGTGCCCTAATAAAGACAGGGGGACCTGATTCTATTGGACAAATGGGTATCTATTGGACAGGCACTTTCTCAAGGTAGCCGTAAGTCATTGAATTTGGCGCGCCCGGAGAGATTCGAACTCCCGACCCCCTGGTTCGTAGCCCGAATATAAAGGTTATATTTCTTTATTAAACAGTCACTTGTGGCGCTTGCCCACTCAATACCGCAGTTGACTTATCAATCACTTACGGTTGACTGTACTTTCACGTTAGCACAAATCTAGCACAGTCGACTTTACCCTGTGGTTCCTCAATCTTCATTTCGGCCCAGTTAGTCTGACAATACCCTCCCCTTCCCGACTCAAGCACATTTACTCTGACAAAGCCCTCACGATTGTTGCAATTGGGGAAATAAATTGCGAATCATGTCCATATCGTTCAAAATAGGCGAAACGAATGATATAGACGAAACATGAGGCGTATCAGATGACTAAAATGTCGGCAAATTCAGCAAAAGCGCATTTCGGCGAGCTTTTGGATACCGCACGTCGTGAGCCAGTGACTATCGAGAAGCATGGGCGACCGGTGGCTGTTGTCCTCTCGACCGAAGAGTACGAGGAGCTTGAGATCCTGAAACTGTCCCGGCTCCGCTCAGAAGTTGATGCCGGTTTGGATGCGTTGCACCAGAATGATTTCATTGAGCTTGATGGAAATGGAATGCGAAGAATGGCTGATGAAATTAAGTCCAATAGCCTTCGCACCGAGAAACAATGAAATGGCGTCTTTCGGCACCGGCGCGTGCGGATCTGGATGGCATATGGCACTACACAAGCGAGCACTGGAGTCAGGCGCATGCGGATCGCTACATCGATGCGCTGATTACGAGGATGGTTTGGTTGACTAAGAATGAGTCACTTTGGATAAACCGAAATGACATCCGGGACGATCTTTTCAGTTTTCGTGAAGGTCGTCATGTGATTTTCTTCCAATCAAAGGGTACGGCGATATCGATCGTGCGTATTTTGCATGACCGTATGGACGTAACTCGGCATATCGAGTGACCGGCTCTGGAGTTAACGTTGTGGCATTGTCAGACTAACTTGATCGGACCAGTAGAACCAACAATCGAGGTCTCTCAGGCTGCAAGCTGACGCCACTCGGCCAGGGCAACGGAGCGATTGAGTTTGAAGCTCCCGCGGTTGTAAAGATGCCGCTCCTGGCTGAAATGATTGTGGATCGAGGCGTGGGCGGCGGCAAATTTCTGCAGAGTCTTTACATCCCTGAACCTGGCCATCGCGCCTTCTCGTCGTCGGAACGGTTGGTGTGAATTTTCAGCTCGATTGTTGAGCCACTGACCGCAACGCTGACGATCCTCGACCCCAATATCTTTCATCGCGGCACCGTAGGAACGAAGTCGGTCCGTCACGATGGCTTGTGGCCCGCCATGGCGCTTCATCGTACGCTTGAGGAACTTCAGCGCAGCCCTGCGATCCCGACGCTTTGTGGCAAGAACCTCGAGGACTTCGCCTTCGTGATCAACAGCGCGCCATAGAATGTGTCTCGCCGTTGATGCGCACGAACAGTCGAGTGGCGCGGGGGAATCACACCCCCGCGCTCTCACAGAACCGTACGTGAACCTCTCGATTCATCCGGCTCTTATCGTCCAACCGCTGAAAACGGCTTTGCCTTATACACTAGGCTCATCCCATCTCTGGTTGACCCGCGAATAAAGCCAGACGATGCAACTCCTTCGGTCCAGTGCCATTACAGCCCCTTCATCCCTACTACGAATTGCTCCGCCCCTGTGCCTCGCATCGGTACTCTCTCCCTCGTGGGGGCCACCCACTTGGAATTCTCCCTTAACATCGAAGCGACAGGTTCCCAAGTTCCGCACAAAAGCCTGTCACGACGTCACGCCACCTTCATGCCGGATGCCATCTGGGCAGTAAACAGGTCGCCCCCAGACTTATCCCGGAGTAACGAAGCACCCCCGGTTTCGACATCATCTATATCTTTTCGACACGTCATCAGTGGTTCGCTTACGCTCGTCTCTTCGTGACTTACCTGACAAAGTCTCGCTCTGCCTTTTCCTCAACGCTCACCACCCCGGCTCTTTACCGGCGCAGCTTGAGGCGGTTTGAAGCCTGTCCCTGCAGACCGACTTCGAGGGACCTACCCTCATCTCTTGCGCAGCATGGCTGCTCCAGAACGTTCATCAACTACGTCAACACTCCTTCGCGTGCCTTCTTGGCACACCCTCGTCCAGATGCCAGCGCCACTGCGCGTATGACCGATGATGAATGCGCCGCTGCCAGATTTCCGCGGTGAACATCGGCCCGAACCGGTTCCACCAAAACCGTACAGTCTCGTGACAGATATCGATGCCTCGTTCGAACAGGAGATCTTCGACCTGCCGTAGCGACAGCGGATAGCGGATGTTCAATATCACCGCGAGGCGAATGACCTCAGGCGAGCTGTTGAAATAACGGAAGGAATTGTGCATTCGCCAGAGACTATGGAACGCCTCTTCCCGGCTCAAGGCGATTTAGTCTGACAAAGCCGCTCCGGGAGCAACTGGAGGCCGCGACCGCGGAGCGGATTGCGGCTCTGGAAGCGGTGGAGCCGGACAAGTCGAAGGGGCGGGAGAGCGGATTGGACACGGGCCCGGGCGGCGGTCGTGAAGAAGGCGCATCTGCGTCGCAGGAACGGGAACACGGTCGCGCGCCGAAGAGCATTGATCGCGACATCTCGCTTTAGGGCCGGCGTTCGTTGGATCGGAAACGTGAAATTCGGATCGCCTGAATCATGCAATTGAGGCAGCGGCGGCGATGGCTGTCGCCGCGAGGGCGGCGATAAAGAACCAGATCGCCAGATTCCTGGCCTTCCGGTACTTCTGGTTCGCATCTTTCTGCGCCGTTTGCAGCGCGTTCTTGATGTTGTCGATTTCCTCCCTGAAGGTTGAGAGGGTCAAAGGCTTGCTGGCTTCGGCATCCGCTATGCTCTCCGCAAGACCGGGATACGCCTCGTGACCGCTGTCGCGCAGTGCGACAAGCCACATGTGATGAAACAGACGCGCGGAAACAGACAAAGCAGCGTGTTGTTTAGCGTCCTTCATTGTCGGGTAGGAATCGCCTCGGATGTATCCCCGGTTGGCTCTGAAGGCGTCGCGGAAGTCTCGTAGCCAGAGGACGTATGTGTCCGTCGTCTGGTCATGCTTCACATGTCCCAGCTCTTCGATGTTGTCTCCAAGCTTCTGGATCAGGTTGTCCTGGTCCCAAATGACACTACTCACTTGTTGCTCCTGTACGATTGGGCTAAGTGGGCGGTGGAACCCGCAAATGTGGTGGCAGCAATCACGTGGGCGAGTTCTTGGACGACTTGCCCCAGAGCGTTGCTTGATCACGCGGCCAGTCGGTCTGCCCGCATAGGCGAGTGAGAACGAACTTGATTGGCTGCAATGTTGTGCCAAAACGGGAGGATGACCTTGGCATCGTCGACTTCACGGGAAACGAGTCCGCCCACTTCTCTCTGAGGCCATTTCCTGTTCAAGAAGTAGGAATTGATGATGACAACGCCGAAGCGCGAACAAGAAAGACTATGATCTATCGACCTGCGCAGGCGGTCGTCAACAGTGGGGTTGAGTTCGTCGAACCATACTGAAAGAGCGCGTGCAATAGCCGACGTTGAGGGGCAGGAGTCGTTCACTGCGGATCTTCACATTTCTCGTCGACAAACGGCCAGAAATGTGGCGGCACCGGGACGCGATGATGACGGCTTGCCGAGATAAGCAACGGCCAGAGACCGTAGCCAAGTGGGGACAGGGTACAAAATGCTATTGACGCAGCGCATTCGGATTTGATCGGAGCGAGCATGTCCTCACACGAACGCTCGATCCTGATATCGGTAGCTGCGAGGCCATGATTGGCGCTGCCGAGATACAGGTGCTCTTCAGTGTCGGGACCCGGATACCAGAGTTGCAGGGTGGAATGCTGGTACGGTCCGGATACGAAGTTGGCCAGCCCGGCGAGCGTTCCAGTGTCGTCGGTCATAGCGGCCCAGACTGCGAGTGTCGGGACAGGAAGACTTCCCACGGTGGCGTCAGCGCGATATTCGGCGGCGTCCCTGGGATGGTCGATCAGATCTCGATAGTCGTTGAATACACATGGGTAGCCGAGGTTTGCGTTGTAGGCGAATATCGTGGCGCTGGCGGTTTGCTGGATCCAGTTCCGTATCACTTGATCGTATCCAGTCTTGTTCGAGGCTGTGTCAAAAGTCGGAATGCGTCGAGATCACGTTGAGAATGTGCTCCCAAACGTATTTCGTTGCGGTCCGCCGGCCGGGCGCGGTCTTTGTCAATCGACGGGCTCATGGAACATTTCTTAGAACGATCCGTGAAGCCACCGGTGAAGCTCTGGAAACACGCGTTTTAAAGACGCAAAAGGGGTGTTATACCCCCATCGCTTCGATGAGCGTACCGACACCCAATAGATTCATGACACGCGTCATGTTGTAAGCGAGCACGTGCAGACTCATCTCCGTACGCACCCGTGGCAGGGTCTTTGTTAAGAAGTGCGTCGCCCCCATCCACGCTTTGAGCGTCCCGAAGGGATGCTCTACCGTTTGTCGACGCAATCGCATCTTCTCCGGGTCCGCGTCCAGGCGTGCCTGCATCTCGTCGAGCACATCTTCACGCTCCCAGCGTTTGATCCGACGCTCGTGACCCGTCGTACACTTCGCCTTGATCGGACAGTCCTGGCACGCCGTCGTCCAATAGACATTTAGCGTCAGCCCCTTCTCAATGCTGACGCAGCGCCAGGTCAACGCTTCTCCCGCCGGGCACCGATATTGATCCTGCTCACGCTCGTAGACAAAGTCTTGTTTGCCAAACCGTCCTTTCTTCTTGCTCGCTGAAGTCAATGGCTTGGGCACGTAGGTGCGTATCCCTTCATCCTCGCACGCCACGATCTCGGTGCCCGTGTAGTAACCGCGGTCACTCACCACTTCGAGGTCTTTAATTTTTGTGGCCTCACGCGTCTACTCGGCCATCGTCGCCAGCTGCGCGCGGTCGCTACCTACGTTCGTCACCTCGTGCGCCACTATCAGGTGGTTCTTGGACTCTACCGCCGCCTGCACGTTGTAACCCACTACCCCGGTGCCACGGGTCTTCATCGCGCGGGCATCCGGATCGCTCAGCGACAGCTGCTGGTCCGGCTCATTTAACCTGCGCTGCTCTAATGCCTTCAGACGCGCCATCTCCTCTTCGAGCTGTTTCAGCTTGTCTTGTAAGCCACTCACCTTCGCCTCCGGCATCGACGGCTGCGCTTGGTCGGCCTCATCCAACTCGGCCAGGTAACGCGCAATATGCCGCTCAAGGCGCGCTTGACGCGCCTTCATCTTCGACTCGCTGAAGTTCTTGTCTCGTGCGTTCACCGCTTTGAACTTGCTGCCGTCTATCGCCACGACGGCCTGGCTAAACAACTCGAGACGACGGCATACACCAATAAACTCTCGGCACACCCCGACGATGGCCTTACCGTTGTCTTTGCGGAAGTTTGCTATCGTCTTGTGGTCAGGCATCAGCCGCCGCGTCAGCCACATCACTTCGACGTTGCGTTGCGTCTCGCGCTCCAAACGGCGGCTCGACTGGATGCGATTGAGGTAGCCGTAGATATACAGCTTCAACAGCGTCGCAGGGTCATAGGCCGGCCGACCCATCGCTCGAGACTGATGCCGCTCGAACTCAAGGCATTTTAGATCGAGTGCGTCGACAAACGCCTCAATCACCCTGATCGGGTTGTCTTCTGTGATGTAGTCGTCGAGTCGTTCGGGGAATAGCGTGCTCTGTGTTCGGTCTTCGCCTTCAACGAAACGCGTCATACGTCACACCTTTGCGGGTATTTCGATCAGTATGCACATCCCCGCACACTTTTGACACAGCCTCGTTCAGTAACAGACATGCAATGTTGATGTCGATCGCCTGGCTATCCTTGATCGGGGTGCAGAGAATTGAATTGTTATGGACGACATCCACGAGAAGTTCGGCGGTGCCTTGCAGTGCCTGTTGAACGACCGCTGCTTCTTCGTCCCTGTTTTCCGACTTGAGACTTTGGAACAAGTGCAACTGCCAGAGACCCCGCGTGCCGATTCGTCCGAGGATGTCGAATAGCCTGAGATTAATGTCCAACTTGGATTGGCTCGGCACTGCCGAGGCCAATCCGTGCAATATTTTGGCCCTCGGTTCGACATAACTAGACAGATATTCGTCTGAAATCATGTTGTGCAGCTCCATAAGACGCCGCATGGTGTGGTTGATTTGGCGGGCCTCTTTCGACCTTCCTGTGAGCCGGTCCTTGATCAGTGGCCAGGATACGAGGACGGCGCGTTCGCTGCACAGGTACGCCGCTTCGAGATTGTTTGCCGTCCGTGCCCAGACATAGAGGGTCCAGAGGCCCAGGTAGATCTGTCGAACTGCCGTAAGACGTGCACGTCTGCTTGTCTTGCAACTGTCGGCGATACTGGTGGCAAATCTACAATAATGAGCGAAGCTGACATCGGGCTCGTCGACCATCGCTACGGCTTTTCGAAAATCCGATCGCCAGGTATGGGGCAAGGCGTTTTCGCGAAGGACGCCGGAAAGCAGCAGAGCGGCGAGGCGATCTCCATTCCAGAGATCGTACGCGATGCGCCCCTTTGTATTTCGAGCCATGTAGCCTTCGACATCGGCCCTGACGTCTTCGTGGAGGTCCCCTCCAAGACACAGCACGATGACTACAGGGAGGTCGGCGTAACGCTTGGGTATGTGATTGTCGACGTACACATCCAGGATTTCGTTGAGCGATGGGCGAAGCGACTGTACGCCGACATCCCAACCCGAACGCCTGAGGTCCCCGGGTTTGATGGAAATGAGGAACAATGTGGGCTCGCCGTCCGGGCCGGGACCTACAGCGGCAACATCCACCCCGTGCTGTTTGGTTCCGACAGCGGGCCTGGAATAAACCGTGAACCCGATCTCGCTGAGCAGGTCCGGCATGATGACGTCGCGTTCATCCCGTTCCTTCAGGGAGGCAAGATATTCGGAGAAGATTAGTTTCATGACGGAGGAGGCTCCGACTGAAATCGGCAAATCGCGTATTGGAGGCCAACCGGATCGATGGCTTCCATTCTTGGAATCTCGGCTGCATGTTCAAAGGTGGCGAGGGAGATTTCCTGTCTCTCAGGTTCGCTATGACCGTCGCGATAGATATAGGCGATGGACGCAGTCCCGTAGACCAGCGTCGCCTTGTGTGCGACGAACGAGAATATGGAACCTTCTTCGGCCTTTTTCTGTATATCGCGTACAAAATCGCCTAGCCGATAGCCTTCGAGTTGACGTTCCCGCTCAGTCGGGCGGAACGCAGCGCAGTTGCCCGCTTGTTCAAGTTCATCGACATACGACTTCAATGCCAGAGAGAGACGGTCCACCGATTGCTGTGCGGGATCGTTGGGGGAAAGGGCTGTTGAAAACCAGTCGACGGCTGTCAGGTAGTTCATCAGAAAGCGATCGCGAACGAGATTTTCGAGTTCCGCACGATCATCATCGGGTACGGCTCTGAGACAGGACAAGAGCAATGCTGCCGTGCTTTCCTTGTTGACGATGCAGTAGCTGAGGATCTTGCGCGACAGATACAAGACCCAAGGCGAGGTCAGGGAGAACGGCGTGAGATCGATGTCCAGGCCATCGCGTGTCTCGTTGTATGGGAGCAAGTGGCTGGCGGCGGTGCAGAGCCTGCATTCGCCAGTCAAGAGGAGCGATACGATGTACCAGCCCAGGACGGCGCCTTGCTCATTGCCGAGCCTGTGTCGAAAGTCGCGCAGCACGTCGAATTCGATGGCGTCATCTGAACGGTTGAGAAGGTTGACAAGAAACTGGAGAACGCGCTGCCGGTCTCCATCGAGATCCCACTGGTAGAGTATCGAGTCGATCGCCGAGATCGTGTGAACGTCCTGCTTGCCAGTGTGCTGAAGAGCCAACAATGTCGCGTCGATCATCGCCTGCGAATAGATGCTTCCGTGAGCTTGAAGGCCGCAGGCGAGCGCGTAACGGGTAGCTGGCGTCGGAGCCCTGCAGGCCTTTAGGAGAAGAGGTTCAACGCTCGGCAAGATCGTGCCGCCAGTGCGGTGAAGCAGCTCCAGCGCTGCCTCGACAGCATGGGCAGCGTCGTTGTCGGATTCGGGCGTCTCAATGACGCTCTCCAATCGATGGAGTGCGCGGGCGAGAAGGCGTTCATCCTCCGTCGGCACGACCCGGCCGAGCGCCCAGATGGCGTCCAGTCGAATGTGCATCTGCGGTTGGTTCGACAGATCGAACGCTTCCTCAGCGGACATCATCGTGTCGTGAGATGCACCTGCCAGCAGAGCGGGCCTGACGAGTCGTTTGTTGACGTCCATTTCCCGGCGTATGAGAGCCAGACCCTGTTCAACGCGTATCGGATTTTGTCGAAACCAGTTAGTAAGGCTTTCATAGACCAATCCAGCGGCTCCATCCAGACCAGCCTTTTCGAACATGCCTTCGCATGCAGCCGCCGCAGCGTCAGCCGAACAGTCTATTTGCGGCAAAACCTTGCAAAAAAAAATGCTGGAGGGCAAAGAACGACTGGTTGGACGCGGGGTCGAGCTGCGGTGATTCGAAGGCGGCCAAAATATTGATTTCGCCACAATTGTGCATGTTGGAGACAGTGCTCGCTACAGATTCGACGTCGTCATACGCTGTGGCGGCGAGCGTTTCGAGCAATGTGCCCGCGTCATTTGCGGCAAGTAGGGTGTCACGGGTGTTCATGGTGTTGTGTCCATGCACGACGGTTATGAATCATTCTGATGGTTACGGCTCGTTCGCGTGCCGGAATGGTCTGGTGGGAATGGCTCAGGAGCTGGCTCCGGCACGATGGTCGAGATGAAGTCGCGGATTTCCTGGACCTCCTTCTCGCGTCCAGCCGTGATCAGGTCGCGCACGATGGCCTGTGCGGCGAACAGCGAGGCGCGTTCGACGCGGATTTCGGCCACGGTCTTGGGATTTTCGCGGCGTTCGAGGGCCTCGATCGCGAGCGGGCTTGTTCAAGCCATACGACTGGCATCACGCGACGCGCGCACCTTTCTCACCCATTTTGTTGGCGGCGGTCTGGACGACGACCGCTACGTCATTCAGCGGTACCGGTCCCAGGCGGACGGCGACATCGTTCCGGTGGACGCCGACGGCGCCAGGCCGAAGGGCCGGCGCAGGCCGCGCACAATCGTCGCCTCCTTGAAGGCGGTCGAGAAACTGCGCCCGGCCCGCGACGAGATCATCATCGCCACGGGGATCAGGCTGCGCAACTGCGGCGTGCAGCTCTGGGGCTGGCGGGCCATGGGAATTTTTGTGGAGCGCCGCCAGAAGGGCTGACCGGCGCGCTCCCGGGGACGTCCCGCCGGCCCCGCCGCCGGGGACGTCCTGCCGTCCTGACTTCCACCGAGACCGGAGACGTCCGATGTCCTATAAGGATCCCGAGGTGTGCCGGGCGTACGACCGCGAGCGGTTTGCCCGGCGCACCGCCGAGCGTCTCGCCGCCGGCCTGTGCCCGAAGTGTGGCCAGCGCCCGCCCGAACCCGAGCGCAGCATCTGCGCGCCGTGTGCCGAGCAGGCCCGTGCCGCCGGCCGAGCGCGGGACGCGCGGCTGCGCGCCACCGGCCAGCCCAGGCGGGACCCGGAGCGCGCTCGTGCGTATGAGCGAAAGCGGGTCCGCCGGCAGACCGCCGATCGCATCGCCCGGGGCGTGTGCAGCAAGTGTGGAACGAACCCGGCCGAGCCCGGCCGCCGCCTGTGCGAGCCGTGTGCCGAGACGCGTAGGGAGTACGACCGCCGCCGGTACGCCAAACGCCAAAGCGGCCGGCCTCAAGTACGGGGGCAAGAACATCGATTCCAAGCGCCGCAGCGCCCGCCTCACCACCCGGAAGCGCCAGCAAACTCGCCGCGAGTCCGGCCGATGCATGCGCTGCGGGCACCGTCCGCCCGTCGAGGGCGGCGCGACCTGCGAGCCGTGCCGGCAGGCGCGCCAAAGCGGTGGAGCGTGAACGGTATGCCACGCGGCGAGCCGCCCACTTGTGCACCCGCTGCGGCGGGCCGACGACGGACGGCGGTTCCCGGTGCGCGCCCTGCGCCGTGCTCGAAGCCGAGCGCGGCCGGCCCGAACGCAAGAACGCCCGGAGTCGGCAACGCTACTGGGAACGCCGCGCGGCCAGCCGCTGCACGGACTGCAACCAGCTCAGCCACGGAGCGTCAAGGTGCGAGCCGTGCGCGAAACGCTCGTACGAGCGCTCCGATTTCTTCCGCGGCATCCCGGTGTGGGATCCCAGCTTTACCGTAATCGAACTCGCCACGGGGGAGTCCCACGGGCCGTTCGACACCGAAATCGAAGCTGTCGCCAGCCTGGTCTTCGCTGGGCTGGGGTTCGACGAGGTGGAGATCCTCAACGACGCGCCGATCACGGCGTGGCTCACGGGCTGGACCTGAGCGTTCCTCATTCGTCGGCGGGGGGCATTCCAGAGTTCGAGAACAGCGATTGCCGGGCAAGCGCCCGGGAGAGGAGAGGGAGAAGGGCTCCCGCGTCCCGGGCGCGACCACCGAAGGAGACTCGCAATGTTCGCACCCCGACACCGCGAACGGCGTCTCGCCCATGAACGCGCGGATCCGGTCCGCCGTATGCAGCTTCACCCCCCGGCCGTTGGTCAGGCGGTTGCAGACGAACGCCGCATTGCCCAGCACCGTGCGCCCGAAACGGCTCGGGCTCATGCCTTCGCGCCTGAGGTAGTCGTCGACCGACAGGCGCAGGGTCTCGTCGAACGAGGCATCGAACAGCCGTTCGAGCTCGGGGTCGAAAAAGGGGATTGACCGCGTCATGGCGCCGAACATAAGCACATCCGGACGCCGGGACAATAGTAATCGGTACTCAGCGTGCTACACTTTCCGACACCCGTTACGAACGGCTACGAAAACGCTACGTTCCGCTACGAATCTTCCGTGCAGCAAATGATGCGCTGTTTTTCCTATTCTGCGCAAAATCGCGCAATCGGCACGGACACGCGACCTGGGAATTAAGCTTGATGATCGATTATTGGCATCCAGATTCCATCGCCTCTCGACCCGATCCGCGTATCCGAAGGGCCCCATGAAACCGGACCCCTACCGCGAACGGCTCCGCGAGCTGTTGCGGCGCAACGACCTGACCATAAAAAGCGCGTCGCTGGCCATCGGCCGCAACCACTCCTACCTGCACCAGTACCTCACCCGCGAACACCCCCGGGTACTCGGTCACCGCGACACAGAGGCGCTCGGGAAGCTCCTGCACTGCGAACCCGCGGAGCTGCGCCACCCCGCGGTTCCCCCGCGCAAGCCTGCCAAGCGCCAGCGCCGCCGCCCGCCGGCCGGCACGCCGGTCGCCGAAATCCCTGAGGTCGTCGGAGACGCCGGCGTCGGGAGCCTCGAGTTCATCGAGGACGTGCCGCGCCAGAACCCAAGGTGGTACCTGCCCAAAGCGATGCTGCGCCAGGAGGGCCGCGCGAACCCGAAGGATTTAAGAATCGTGAGCGTGCGAGGCGACGCCATGGAACCGCTATTGAGCGACGGGGACCGGCTCGTGATCGATACCGCCCGCCGAAGCCCCACCACCGGAGAACTCTGCGTGCTGTACGACGGCAGCGGCCTGGCGGTCAGGAGAGCGGAGGTCGTGCACGGCTCCGAACCCGTGCAGTTGCGACTCACCGCCGTAAATCCCGACTATGCGCCTTTCACGTGCTTGGCCGAGGAAGCCCGCATCGTCGGGACGGTGCTGTGGATGTTCCGCCGGCCTTGATTCAACTCCGCCGACAGAGAAAGTTTTCTGACGGCTTCTGGGATGCGATTCCATCGTTCTAATGAGCCCCCTAGCACTACGCCTGCTGCCGGGACGTACCGCCACCGACGAGAATCGCCTCAGCGTATCCACTCGGAAACTCCCCCCTCTGCGCCCATCCGTGCCTCTCGACGTCGATACGCATCCCGCGAAATTGATTGCGCAAAATCTGCGGATACGTTGATCAGTCTCGAATTGTTACGCCCGCAAGCTGCTACACAACCGGTAGCGCCGAGGAAGACCGGATGCCCGACAAGGCGCAGGGTCGGCACCCCCACCCCGACTGGCACGCCGGTCCGACAAAGAAATCCGTAGGCGCGGCAAGCACATCGCGAGATCGTCTCCCAGCACCTGTGTTTCACGCCGAAGGTTCATCAACCGTCGACGCTTGCCGGCGCATCCGTTCGGAGTTCTGCCCAGCCATCACGCGTCCTCATTCAGAACAATCTCGGGGAACGCGCCCAATGTCAGATAGCGCTCAAACGCACCCACAATAAGGGTACCGGTGTCGATCATGGCGCGCAGGAGCCCAATAGCATCGTATTTGCCCAGCATGATCACCCTCAGATCACCCCGCGCGAACACCGCCGCACCTTTGTCCTGCGGGTAGCACCACCAGCCCTTGTACTCGTCTTTCCTTGCAAGCTTTCCGAACACGATTTCAAGATTCGAGTTGTTCCTGACCGTCAGCAAGTTCCTGTGCTTCACTGTGTTGGCGGCATCGCGAATCAACGCTAGCATGCTGTTGTTTGTAGAGAATGGCTGCAGCGCTTCCACGAACGCTCTTTCCGCATCCGTAAGGTGCTTCAACGCCCTCTCGGCCTGAGCCTCGAACTGTTGATTATCATCGGCAATCACGAACTTTGGGCTTTTTGGGATTCATCATCGGTTCATTCCTAATCGACAAGCAAAACACAACGTAATCCAATGCGCTTCTGACACCCTCAATGATCTCCACCGCCAAAATCCGGGGCCGCCCACTCATGTAGCTGTCCTTCCGTTTTCGGAATTGCAATTTGAAGTTGTCCCCGCCATCGAACCCCTTGAGCATTCCCTTGACGTAGGAGTAAACGAAGCGTTCCGCCTCGCGCAGGAATTCGCCGTGCTTGCCCGCGGCCGACTCGATTCGCGCTCTCGCGTCGTCAAGCAGGTCAGCAGTCACGTCGCCCATCCCTTCGGTCCAGCCCGCCTGCCGCCGTCAGCCGGCCTTCGCCTCGCAAAAACGCAACGCTGAGACCCGTCACCACCTGCTCGCGCGAGGTGTCTTGCTGCGTGCGCCGGTACAGCTCCATCCACGGGCGCTCGTCCGTCGACTCGCCGCTCCCCGATAACCACTCCTCGAACAGAAACATCCTCGCGCGAATCTCGCCGATCTCTTGCGCGGTCTTGACCTGCAACTTGTCCAAGTCCCCGCTGTTGACGGGAATCGCCTGAATCCCCGAGGCGATCCTGTGTTCCAACGAGTTGTCGGTGCCGGTCCGCTACAAGGTTGGTGACCGCTCGCAGCAGACACGAGTGATGCCAGAGCGCCCAGCACTCGTCCCGTTTTGTCTGTTGTCGCATAAAGTCTCTTCATGCTCGGCAGAGCATCCAGAACAGCGACCGCGCTGATACGCGGACAGCATCTATCGCGTGCCCCAGGTCAGCTGCCACGAGCCGATCCCTCGCGACCGGCTTCACCGGAGCGCCCTCACTTGCTCCGGCGCCCAGCCGCTTGCCGCTACCTCATCCCGACGCTAGCGCGCCTCGTCCCGCAGCGTCTTGCCGCCCTTGAACGCCGGAGCCATCAATGCGGCGATTTCGATGCTCTCGCCAGTCCGCGGGTGCCGCCCGGTGCGCGCCGGCCGGCTCTTGACCGAGAACGTGCCGAACCCGGTGAGCGCGACCGAATCCCCACTTGCGAGGGCGTCCTGGATCGCCTCGAACACCCCGTCACGGCCGCCGTCGCCTCGGCCTTCCATAAAAAGGCGCTGCTCGCCACCCGGCACGCCATGTCTGCTCTATTCATCTCGCCTCCTCCTTCAACCGAAATCGACCTCGCCTGCGCGCCAGAAATCCGCGCTGCCTGTCCGATCTGGGATTTCTACCGCGCCATGCCAATACCTGCGCCCGTGCCTTACCGAGTGCTCAAGCTCTCTGAGAATTTTGCCTAATCAGATTGGGCTTTGTTCGGCTTCCATTGTCATTGCCGTCCCTCAATCCTTGTCACGTACACACGACCAGCAATCACTGGCCAACCGTCATCTAAATGCTCTTGTTGTTTGCTTGACGAGTCCGTCAGCTCTATCTCGAATATGCTCTCGTTACTGACAACATTCTCACAACTGATTCGACGCAATCAACGTGACCAAATCGTAGCGAGGATTCCAAGGCGTCCTCTATGATCCATTTCACCGCAACGCTCTTCCACATAAGGTTGTCATTCGATCGGTACTGCGAAAAATGTACGGTTTTTCTCTTTCTTCTTCGGCAAATTCGAATTTGACAACACACTCCAGATTGTCTTCGATATCTGCGTCACCGGTCTTTGATGATCCGTTAGATTCGCAGCAACCGGTGTTTACGATGTCAATTCTATACAATACCGGATTCAGCTCATCACTACTGCAAACCAGCTCCGCAATTCCAAATATTCCTCATCGTACTTCACCCTCTCCAATGTATCCAACGCCCACTTCGGATCGAGACCACCGACCTGTGGGGGCGATTTAACTGTAGAAAGTTCAGACCCGATCTGACAGTTACCGATTTTGAGGAGTTGTCTATCAGTTAAAGTCTAAAGCTATCTTTCCCCCTCCCAGATTTTCTTTCCGTCGTTCAGTGTTTCCATCGGCGTGCGGCCGCAGCACATTTTGCCTTAGGGGTCCGTTCATTATTGTAGGTGCTCATCCAGACATCAAGATCGCTCTGCAAAGAGATTCGCTGTCAGCGTAGAGCTTCTTGCGGAAGGTCACCTGGTAGAACGCCTGCAGAATGGTTTTGTGAAAGCGCTCGCAAACCCGTTCGTTTGCGGTGACCTCGCCTTGGTCTTGGTGTGGTCGATGTCATTGACCGCCAGGTACAGTTCATAGCCGTGTTGTTCAACCCGGCCACAGTATTCGGTACCGCGGTCAGTCAACATCCGCAGCAGCGGCAGTCCGTGCGCTTCGAATAGCGGCAATACCCGGTCGTTGAGCAGGTCGGGCCGCCGTGATCGGTGTTTTCGTTGTGTACAGTTTCGCCGCCGCGACCTTGCTGTAAGTATCGACGAACGTTTGCTGGTAGATCCGGCCGACACCCTTGAGGGTGCCGACGTAGAAGGTATCCTGAGAGCCGAGGTAGCCCGGATGGGCCGTCTCAATCTCGCCGGCGGCTTCGTCATCGCTTCGCTTTTCTCAGCGCCGTCACCTGGGCTTTCGCTCAGGACCAGGCCCTCAGCGGCACTTTGCTTCCAGCGCCCGCAAACGATCACGAAAACATGCCAGATTGCGTCGCCACCAGGCGCCCCGAACGCCCGTCGGCGAAACGAATGTGCCGCGCTTCCTCAGCTCGTTACGCGTGCGAACCTGACCGTGCGCCGGCTGTTTCAAGCGCATAATCTACTACCGCTTGCTCGACCTGCTCATCGATACGGTTC
>CBDCJB010000016.1:0-213594 GCA_965217605.1 Gammaproteobacteria bacterium | reverse complement strand
AACCAAAGGAACATAAAATATGATGGCAAACCGGCGAACGGACAGAAAACCCGAAGGGCTTCCGGAGAAGAACGATACGCAACTGCGTATTGGTCTGTGTGGCGCTGTTCACGAGCGCCACACAGGCCACAGAACCGAATAATGGGAAACCTTCTGAAGAAGATAGGATGCCCCATTACGCACGGTAGTTTGACAACCAACATTCTCCATCGAGAGTTCCAAGTTCGGATAGAGAAACAAAGCGGCACGGGGTTCACAATTGAAGTCGATGGGTGACAATACATAGTGACAGCAGCGCATATTGGAAACGACAACATCAGCTCGTTACGAATAAGAATGAACGGGTGGATAAGAATTCCTGTCGAAATCGTAGGAAGAGGCCACGGAGATATCATCCCGAGAATACTCCTCGTTGCAGGGACGGCAGGCGGGAATCGTTATGAGGTGGGCGGGTAAGGTTTCTCAAGGAACGCTTTGGACGGAACGTGATCACGGGTTACACCGGGACGGCTACAGTAGGTGCATGAGTGAGGCAATCGTCCCGTAATGCCGCGAGACCGGTCGTCCAAGCCGTCAAACGGCAACGAGTATTGTAGAGGGCATT
The DNA here is from genome assembly GCA_965217605.1 of Gammaproteobacteria bacterium. Taxonomy (GTDB): domain Bacteria; phylum Pseudomonadota; class Gammaproteobacteria; genus JAYYZW01. The sequence goes on along the minus strand of CBDCJB010000016.1, from coordinate 212,990 downwards.
GTCAGACTAACTGGTTCGGACCTGCAGAACCTATAATAGAGGACTCTCAGGCTGCAAGTTGACGCCACTAGGCCAGCGCAGCGGCTCGGTTTTGTTTGAAAATGTCGCGGCAATTGAGATGGCGTTGGTGGTTGAAGTGGTTGTAGATCGAGGCGTGGGCGGCGGCGGATTTCTGCAGGGTCTTTACGTTCCTGAACCGCGCCATCGCCCCTTCCCGCCTTCGAAAGGGTTGATGTGAGTTTTCCGCCCGGTTGTTGAGCCAACGCCTGGTTTCTTGGCGACCCTCGTTGCCGATCACCTTCATCGCAGCCCGGTATGACGGTAGCCTGTCCGTGATGATCGAAGCCGGTCGGCCATAACGCTTCATCGCGCGTTTCAGAAACCTAAGCGCAGCCCTGCGATCCCGACGCTTTGTGGCAAGAACCTCGAGGACTTCGCCTTCGTGATCGACAGCGCGCCATAGATAATGAGTCTCACCGTTGATCCGCACGAACACCTCGTCCAGATGCCAGCGCCACTGCGAGTACGACCGATGATGAATGCGCCGCTTCCGGATTTCCGCGGCGAACATCGACCCAAACCGGTTCCACCAAAACCGTACAGTCTCGTAGCAGTGGAGTTGCCCCGTTTCCGTGGACGGTATGGCGCTTGGGTTTCAAGCAGCCTGTTGATAATTATTTTCATAGTTTAGCGGTGATTGCTGACCGAGGGATGAGTGACGACGGTGTGGGTTGTACCCGCCTTCGATGAACGCGAAGATCGCCATCTTCGCGTCGGCCTGCGTCTTGAAACTGTGGCGGTCGATGAGTTCGCATTCGAGCGTCGCGAAGAAGCTCTCGGCCATCGCGTTATCGTAGCAATCGCCGACCGATCCCATCGACGGTTGTACACCCATTAACCGGCAGCGCTTGCCGAAGGCGAACGAAGTGTACTGGCAGCCCTGGTCACTGTGATGGATCACATTCTTCGGTCGACGCTGCCATAGCGCCATGTTGAGCGCCTCGAGCACGAGCTCAGTGCGCAGATGCGTCGCCATCGACCCGCCTACGACGCGCCGACTGAATGCATCGACGACAACCGCCAGATACACGAACCCCGCCCACGTCGGCACGTCGGTCACGTCAGCAACCCACAGTGCGTCCGGCCGCGAAGCCACGAAGTGACGCTCGACCAGATCCGGCGCCGGGCGGGCATCGTGATCGCGGCGTGTCGTGCGCGTCCTTGTGCGTCGACTCACCCCGGCCAAACCCCATTCACGCAGCAGCCTGGCGACGCGCTTGCGACCCACGTGCGTCCCCTCATCCGCGCGCTCGGCGTGAATACGCGCTGCCCCATAGGTGCCTCGACTCCAGCTGTGGATGGCCTGGATACGTGCCTTGAGTTGCGCGTCGCGCTTCGACCGCGCTGAGGGTTCACGTGTCCGACACGCGTCGTAGCCACTCGGGGAGACACCGAGTAGCCGGCACATCGGCGCGATCCGGTAGGTGGCCTGATTCACGCTCATGAACGCGAAGATTTCCTCGAATCGGTCTCCCGAGCGAACCAGGCCGTGGCTTTTGAAAGGATCTCCCGTTCCTCACGTAGCCGCCGATTCTCCCGACGCAGACGCCGCAGTTCTTCGCGTTCGGCAGTGGTCAGACCGTCGTTGCGGCGACCTTCATCACGGTCGGCCTGCGCGACCCCGTTGCGTACGGTCTGTGCGGTCGGCTCAAACTCGCGTGCCAGGTCTTCCGGGCTGCGGCCCGCCCGTACCCGTTCGATCATCGGTTGCCGGAAGGCCGGTGGATAGGCAGTTCGTGTTGTGGGCATCGTGGAATCCTCCTTCTAAAAGGGTCAGGTATCCACGAAAGCGGGTCAACTCCAGCAGGGGCCATTGCGTACTGGCGCTATACACAGCAAGGGGTTCCAAACCTGGCCGAGATCTACAGCATGCCCGAAGATGTCGGATTACTGGGGCATTGGTCAGGAACCGGACAGCATCATAAAGACCATCCGGCGTTGCTTCAGAAACTATCGCGATAAAGAGCTGATTTCATACTGAGACACTACCAACTGCCGACACCATCTTGATTGTCGCGCTCGAGATCTTCTAGTATGCGGGCCCTCATGCGTCTTACATTGTTCGTTGCGACAGTCGCCGGGATCCTTGTGTGCGGTGTTATGGCCGATGCGGCGGCCCAGAGCGGACCCCGTTCCGGGTGGTACGTCGGCGGGGGCATCGGCGCGAGCTGGGGATCCAATATAGACCAGGAGGGTTGGAACCGAGAAACGACCTGCTATCCGACGGAGGGGTGTTTTGATGCGGTCTCCGCTCCCCCCATTTTCGGATATCGGTGGCGCTACGATATCGACGCTGCCACCGGGATCGCGTTCGAGATTTCGGCCGGGCGCGTTTTCGATCGCATCCGCCTGGAGCTCTCGTTCGTGCAACGGGAGAACAACCTCGACCAAATGTTCCGCAACATCACCGAGTACGACGGGACTCCCCTAGAGTCTCGGCGTGGCGGTTCGGTCGTGTCCAATAGCCGGGCCTCGATCGACGATCTCATCGTGCGCACCCTGTCGCTCAATGCGTACTACGATTTTCCGGATGCATTCGGCAAGATTTCCCCCTACGTGGGGGTTGGACTGGGGCCCGCGTTCGTCGAGGTCTCCGGAGTGCACTTCTCCAGCGACTACCAAGATACATCGGGCAATGCGCCGACTTACGATCCGCCGCTGCCGTTCTACAACAGTCGTCAGGACGCCGATCTCTCCGACACGGTACTGGCCGGACACCTGTACGCTGGGATGGACTACGGCTTTTCCGACAAAACGTTGTTGGGACTGAAGCTCACCTACTCAATGATGGATGATTTCAAATCCAGCGGCGGATACTCGGTTCACCCGTTTCACACGCAGGACGCCGACTTGGCCAATCACAACAAGTTCACTGAACTACGCTCCTGGAACTTGGTGTTTACCGTTAAGCACCTGTTCGGCAACTGAACGGGTCTCCATCGGATGCGTCGGCTTTCGTTAAGATTGCGTTCTTCGATTGACGCTCATCGGAGGGCGACGGCACGATGGTCTTCGCCGCTGTATTGTTAGGCTAAGGAGGATCTGTCAGGAACTCGTGATACCAGTGCCGCGCACGCTGTGGTTGGCGATTTCACGGCCAAGCCGGCCTTTAGCGCCCGGCGTTTGATCATCTTCGGCGTCGTGTGGTGGGGTGGGGCATCGCACGGTGCAGCAACGTATCTGGGAAGACGGACAGTCGGACACATAGGTACTTAGAAAATTTGCCGACGTCGCTGGCGACCTCCCTGGGGGTCGAACCCCAGCGGGTCCCATGCGGCGACTTTCTAATAGGCAGGGTAAATGCACGTTACCGCGAATTAGCGTGCTTGATGCCATGGCCAGGTCGTGCTGGACGGGACGCTCCCGGTAGGACAGCTCAGAGTCGCTATAAGGAGTCGACCAGCTACGCGGGAATGTCCTCGATCTGCCAACCTACTGTTAATCCGCTTCGGCAAGCGAGGTAGGCGCTGCCCCCGGTGGTTGAATCGAAGGTAAGGCGCACGGTACAGTTATCATCTGAGAGAGTAGAGGAGCCGGTCGCCCGGGCTCCCCCCTCGTTAGAACCCAGCGCGCCCAATTCGGGCACTAGGCTCATGATAAAGGCATTCACACAGCCGTAGGTCCGTAAAGACGGTGGTAAATTCTCACCTGAGGAAGCGGGAAGGCCTGCAAGAAGCAGCTGAACTGATCCCAGGTGAACGACTTCCGTTGGCTGCGTCGATTCAGCCATTTGAACAGAATGCGGGTCGCTTGATACACGAATCTCTCCAGCTGCTTGGCATTGAAAGACACGCCATAGTAGCGGATGTGACCCGCCAACTTTGCTTGGAAGATTTTCCATATATCGGGCAAGCGCGCCCTGTTTCTGACTCGACGGGCCCAGCGATTTACGTTGGTCAATTTTGAACGCAATCGTTTGCCGCTCGTTTTGACCTTGGGTACCACGTTTCCCTTGCGTGATCTGCCCAGATAGAACGTAAATCCTAGAAAGTCGAAAGCACCTTGCTTAATTCCTTTTCGAGTCTGAACCTTTGAGAACGAAACCAGCTTGGTCTTGTCCTCGTTCAAACTGAGGTTGAACTTCGCCAGGCGCTTCACTATTGCCACCCTGATCCGCTCTGCGTCATCATGCCTACCGCAACATACGATGGCATCGTCAGCATAGCGGAAGAGTTCAACCCGACCACGACAATGTTTCTTAACAACTTCATGGAACCAGGTGTCGAGCACATAGTGCGCATAAATGTTGGCGAGAATCGGACTGCAGATACTCCCTTGCGGAACACCCTCATCACTAACCAACAGCTCATCACCGGCTAGCACACCCGCTTTGAACATGCGGATGATATAACGGATAAAGCTGTCCGTCTTCAAACAAATGGGACAGATGTTTGGTCTTGCTAAGGGAGTATTTTGCTCATCATTTTCATGTTACGCAGCGTGTCGTTGATAGTGCAAACGACGTTTCGCGATAGTCTTTCGTTTGATCCTTTCTCGTTTTGCCAAAATAGATTGCCCGCGCCCGAAGTAAACGTCGGCTGGCGTCAGGTTTTTCAAGCGCTCATGGTATCGCTGATGATTGTAGTGATCGACGAACCGCTCGATCTGCTGTTTCAGATCGCCGGGCAAGAAGTAATTCTCCAGTAGTATCCGGTTGTCTGGCTTTCGGACATGCCCCGACAGGAGGATTGAAGTTTGATATCGAATATTAAGGAGGCTGTGAGGCAGACAGCGACTTTTGTAGTTGAGGGCGGTGTCCAGAAGTTCCCTACCTTTGCGGAGGTCATGATCCGTGAGTACGGCGACATCGTCTGCCCGTACCTCAGGTCAACGTACCTGCCCCTGCGCTTCCATCCCGATACCAAGGCGTTCGCCGAGGATATGGACGACGAGGCGGCGGTGGATGCATGGCTCAACCGGCTGTCGATTGTTAGTGACATTGAGAATCCCGCTCAGAAGGAAGACGAGAAAGATGCGGCAGGAGAAAAGGATGAAAACGAATGCGCACAACGGAACAGTGACGATCTTCCCGACACCAGCGGGAACGCTACGGAACGGTATCCGCTGTACGAACCGGACCGGGGGCCTATCGCTTGGATAGCACGGCTTATTCGAAAAAAACTTTCTTCTGCATCGCCTTACGAAATGCGCGCTGCCTCGACGACTTTAATTGCCCTCCAGCGACTACCGTACACCACACCCGGGATATATATGACGTTGACCTTTATGACACCGACCGGTAGAGATAATTTTGCATGGGTAGATATCTACATCGACGAGGAGGAATTCCGGTTGGGTGTCGGCGAACGGCTTCACGATCCAATCACCGGTGGAGACACCGAAAGCAGAACGGTTTTCGAAACTCAGGCTGGCACCGAATGGCGTGAAGGGGACATCGAAGAATGGCTGGAATACGCACACGTTATCCTGCGAGATGGTGACCTTTCGGCGGACGATGAATCCGATTACGAAGCGATTGGATGTAGGCCCTGCGTCCGCCCCATCTGTTTGCCATGGGAAGAATAATATTCAAACAACCCGCATCAGAACATCGTGAGATACAGCTTTTCGAACAAGGTCGAGACCTTCTTTGACCGTGCGGGTTGACTCAAACTCTGTCAGGGAGGCGCCCGTGTTGACGCGGACACAGGTGCTTATCAGCGCGTTAGCGCCGCGTCACCGTCTAGAGCGTCCGATCTGCCCGGCTTATCGTCGATAGCGCGCCAAAGAAAGGCACCGAAGACTGCGTTGATCTGCTCAGGCTGAAACTTGCTGGCATCGCCGTCATGGCAATGCGTAGGCAGCTGTTTCCCTGCTATTAACTAATCAACACGCTGACGTTTGCCGACACGTCCTGCACGATGGCCTTGGGGAGGCCTTTCGATAAACTGAATGCTGCACGTTCGTAGGTGTATCTCGTCAATGCGCCGCATCAGCGCCTGTTCCTCCTCTCTCACTGGTATTGCTACGTCATACGCGCTCGAGCGTGATACGTCGAGCAGATTGCACCGACGCGTCTTCGTCAACACATGCGTTTTGTGAACCTGCCCCCGGCGTTCGCTCATCGGTCGCGTCCGAGAAACTTCGACAAAAAATCGTTCGCTACCGCTGTTCCCCGTCAGTACCTATGAGACAGGTTGCAGTGGAAAGGTAAGGGCGTAAATCTGGCTCGTTGACGCTGTCAGGAGAGCAAAGATAAGCGAGAAACAGAAAGGTCGATGCGTCACAGACAGGACCGGCAACTCGTATGACAGGCGGTGTTGATGACGCTCTGGCAGCGAACGCGCCGTGCGGCGATCATTTTGCATTCGGATTGGGGCACACAGTTCACACGTGCGGCGTACCCGCAGTTTTGAAAGGACAGGGGTTGATATGCCGTATGCGTGCGGTCGGAAGCTGTGCAGACAATGCCGTGGTTGAGGTCTTTTTCGGGATGTTGAAATGCGAACGCGTTAACCGCCGATTTTACGTTACCCGAGCAGAAGCACGGGCTGACCTGTTTGACGACATCGAGCTTTTCTATAATCCGCGGAGACGTCGGCAACTAGCCCAGACTACTGGCTCATCCTTAATTAAACCGTCCGTGGAAATGGGGTAAGGCCCGACCGCGTTATGGCAACGAGAAGCACGTACCCTGACGGATCCCCACAAATTCGACTAGCAATACTCAAGTTGTACAACAGCCCGTCCTCGTAGGTCGCGAAGACTCTGTAATAAAGTTGAGCGCTGGATTTGAAGTTGTTTGGCAATGAGGCGAGCACCAACGAATACCACTGATAGGACGGGCTTACGTCTTTCGGTATTGGCCTGTAAGCCTTTCACTAAGCCGGTTTGGTAACCGACCAGGCCGACCAACCATTGGGCCAGTGTGGCCAATGCACACAGCAAGAGTAAGTTCGCCACTGTGTCGGGATCACGTCCCATGTTTTCTCTAAGTGCAAAGCCGTAACGGGGCGACTTCGTGTCGCGGAAGCTCTCTTCAATCTGCATGCGGCGACGATACACGGCAACCACTCGATGCGCACTACGAAGGTTTTCCGGTAGATTGCTTGCCAATAACCACGGCTCACGCGCCGCTGCCGACGGTTTCTCAGTATTGCGAGCCCGCGCCGGTTTGCCGTAAGCCGTATAGCAGACACGCCCGCGTTTCTTGCCTTTGTATACGAACAAATGGGTATCCAGCGGATTACTTTTGGTGATCAAAAAACGACCCACCGACTTCGGATGAGCGTTGGCTTGGTTGTAGAGCACTTTGTTCGAATGCCATGTCGTCTCATCTACACCTCGCACGAGGTGACGATGACGGATCCGACCCACGTAATACCACCCCATTGAGGCGACAAGACTTAACCAGGGTGTTCGAAATCCTGCATCACTGACCAAGATGGGAACACAGCCCGTAGGCAGAATGGCCTTCAGTCGCTTCAGAAAGCGTTTCTCCGCTTTGACACTCGCGTAATGGTGTTCGACTTCTTCATACAAGGGGATGGCTCGACCACCCACCGCTAAGGCCGCCCGCAATACGTACAGCTCTTGACGTTGATCTAGATTAGACCAATCCACCCACACCACCGGATGCGCGCAGTCCGATACCAACAGCCGAGTGACCCATTGGTACCACTGCAAACGCTCGCCAGCGAGCTGACGATTACCCAGCAAGCGATCGACGCGCTTAATCGCGTGTTTCTCGCTCGTGCCACTGTCCAGGCTCCGACCGATATGCGTCAGCCATAAGCGGCGACCACGAAGTACTCCGCCCACCGCCGCCCAAACCGATAATCGACGACGCAAATGCACAACATAAAGCGCGTCGCTGCTCATCTCATGTAACAATTTCAATACCTGCATGGCTCACCTCGTCGTTCCCAGATTGTCTTGCAACAACTAGGATCAACTCGAGCCATGCAGGTTCAACGAACCCACAAATTAATCTATCGCTTTGTACTTCGTTGGAGTTTTATGGGGATTCCTCAGGCACGTACCCCTTTTGAATCCCGCTTAACGGTGTCTACTTGCCGAGGGGTGGCCGTAGTGCTCATGCGGTGAACCAACATGTGCTTCCGTGGTCATACGTTTTCCGACTGGATCCGCATGGTCACGGTGCGGCGTAATCAGCGTAGCGCCTGCGCCAGTTTGCGACGGGCTTGAATATCCCGATGCTGGGTAGTGTCTCAGTTTGAATTTGCAGCAAATCACTGAACAGCGCCAGGATTAGCCCCCCCACCTACCTCGTCGAAATATCGGTCGCAAGCGAGCACGAACTCATACGTGCCGCGCCTCGGAAAATCCTTATAGCTAGACCACAGCCCCGCCTGCTTCACCGCGGCCTTGTAGCGGTTGAAGACATAGAGAAGCCGGGTCTTGGCCCAGGAGTTGATTGTCCCGTAAACCGTCTGCATGTCCCTACACGACGACTCGCAGGTATCTATCGCTGTCATTCGGATCTGTGTGAAATCGCACGCCCACTCCCGAAAATCATTAGCTGCATCCGGCTTGCCTTCGAGGAACGCTTCCCACACGTCCAGTGACGCTCCCAAGTATGTGGGATATAGCCTCGTCGCATCAGCCAAACATGTGGCGTAACACTGGCTCACTTTGATACGGCCTTCCTGGGCCAAGGTTAGCTCGGCGGCTTGCGCGGCACCTGTCAGCATCGCCGCAAGCACGCATAGCGTTCTTATCGGGTACTTAGGTGAAGACTCAGCAGCCATTATAGAACCCCACTTCCAAGTGCCCTTACCCCACCATACCACATTCAAAAGCGCTACTCCGATTGTTCCTCTGCACGCTGTTGTGATGCAATTTCCTGTTGCTCAAACCATCGATGAGTGGGCGATCCCTTCTGCACCTTTATCGTTGGCGCTTCACCCGGAGCTTGCGAAAGATCTGGCTCGAGAGCTGTTGGCTGCGGCTCAGGAGCTGGATGATAATCGGTGAATTCTGCTAGCTCTAACGTTACATCGTGATGCATTTTCAGGACCAGTAGAGGTTCATCCTCAGGTGCCGAATTGGGTAGATACACTCTTAGCACTCCGTCCTGAAGAATCGCGGACGCTTGCTCACCAACTACTACAAGCCGCTGACTCTCTTGAGGCTGATCGAGATCGGTAACGTGAGGCATGACAGTTGACCTTCGGTGGTCCTCCTACTTATGGCTAAAATGAGCCAGACGTTCTATACCTAATCGCCCAGATTTTCAAACTAGCCCACTATCCGATGCTGAGCTGCGAGATCCAGCCCGGGCCGCAATCCTTACTAAGTGTTTTCCTTATCGGCCAGGTAGTCGACGAGCTTTAGGAGCTTCTGGTGACTGCCGGCGGAACGACCGCTGCTACGGTATTTACCGTTGACGATAACGGCGGGAGTGCCGGTGATGCCGTAGCTGCGGGTAGCTGCGGCGGCCCGGCGGGCCTTGGTATCGACATCGAATGAGTTGTATGCCTGTCGAAACGCTTCGTCCGGTGTACCGAACTCGGCAAAAAATGCCGCCAGGGCATTCTCGGTTAAGAGCTTGCGCTTTTTCACGTGTATGGCTTCGAATAATGGGGTGTGTATCGTGTCCAGCACGCCGAGTTGTTCCGCCGCGTTGTTCCGCCGCGTAGTACGCCCGCGCATGGATCAGCCAATTTTCTCCAAAGACCGCAGGGATGCGGACAAACTCGACATAATCAGACTTTGAGCCCAGCCAATCTTCGATATGTGGCTCGAACGTATAACAGTGCTGGCACCCGTACCAGAAGAATTCGATCACCTCGATCTTTTCGCCGGTACTCGTCGCTTAAGCCGGGTTGATGATCTCGTAGTGAAGGCCCTCCGTAAAGTCGCCTTCAGCATAAGCGACAGCGCACGACGACAGAAGTAAACAGGCTATTAGATATTTAGACATCGCTTATCCAATTACAAATTTCGGTTCACCGGTAAACCGGCCACTCTACGGATAATAGCAACGTAGGGGTCGGCTTGCCGGTGAATCCTAATGTAACGCCGGGACGTAATGCGCGACTGCATGTCCGCATTCGACATTTTCCCGGCGATGCTGCGCATCATCTGTTGTGGTTCGGTCTTGCGTTTACCGTCGCGATAGGTTTTTGTCTGCCGTCAGCGCCTATGGGACAGATATAGCGCGGGGTTAAGGGAGCGTTTTTGTTGCTCCTAACCTGAGGAGTTGAGATGAGACAGAAACGGGCAGGACGGCCATCGTCGTCAGCACACCTCATTAAGGACATCAAACGCAAGACGCGTAAGCAAGACAATGCGGAAGAGAAAATTCGCATCGTGCTTGACGGTTTACGTGGCGAAGACAGCATCGCCGAGCTGTGCCGACGAGAAGACATCGCCCAGAGTCTTTATTATAAAGGGTCCAAGGACTTTATGGAGGCCGGCAAGAAGCGCCTGGCTGGCGATATTGTCCGTCAAGCCAATACCAACGAGGTCACGACGCTGCGTCGTGAAGCCCGCGGTCTCAAAGAGGTTGTCGCCGAACCAACCCTGGCACTGCGTTGACTAAAAAAAAGGGGCTTATATACATGACTAGACAAGTCCCTATTTAGCTTCGCGGATCAGCAAGAAGCCCTCATAGATGAGCAAGGAAACCGTAAACGGCACCATAACCAGCCACAAGGTTCCGCTCTCCAGTCCACTGCCTGCCATCTTCGCCAAGTAATTGTAGGCGTATAAATGAACCAGCGCCCCGACCAGGACCGTTACTACGAGACGAGGCCATTCGGTTTCACCGCGCATGGAACCGAGGATTTTCTCCAAGAAAACGAGTACGAGGGCGACGACTGCGAAAGGGTCAATCCAATCAAATATGGGCTTGGCCGCTGCGGGATTGACGGCGTAGAAGAAATTGTTGAGCGTCAAAACGAAAGCTACGACGAGCATGAAGCATCCTTTTAGTGACCGCATATTTCAACCTCTCCAATTCTTCCGTTGTGTCTAGTCATGTATATAAGCCCCTTTATTTATATAAACTGCGCTCCTCGAAGGCCGCGTGCCTTGTCTGAACGCACCAGAGGGATTTTGAGGCCACTTCTAAAAACACTTTCAGTCGCCTCCAACACCAAGATTGCCCAGGTGGCGCGCGCGCGAGTCGTGCTGCTCGTTGCCACGGTATGCTTGCTGACACTGGCAAGCGCATCTGCTTCCGATGCGTCAACGCTGACTCGTTATCTCAATACGCTCGAATCGTTCTCTGCGGCGTTCGAGCAGCGACGTTACGATGAAGATGGCGAGCTCGTAGAAACCGCGAGCGGACAGTGCCTGATCAAACGGCCGGGCCGCTTTCGCTGGTCGTACACCGACCCCTACGTGCAGTCGATCATCACCGATGGCGAGACCTTGTGGATCTATGATGAAGATCTGGCGCAGGTGACGATCAACACCATCGGCGCGGTGCAGATCGGCTCGCCGGCCGAACTATTGGGCGCCGACGTCGACGTTGAAGCGCGTTATGTCATCGATCCGCTGGACCCGGAAGACGGCTACGATTGGTACCGATTGACACCGAGAGTCGAGGCGCCGGACTTTCAGCGGATCGAACTCGGCCTCGCGGACGACGAAGTCGTCGCGATGCGCCTGACCGATAATCTCGGCCAGGTGACCGTGTTGCACTTCGCGTCGATCGATCGCGATACCGAGATTGAAGACAGCGTCTTCGGGTTCGAGCCACCGCCCGGTATCGACCTCATGCAAGGCGCGATGCCCTGAGGCATACGCTGCGCTTGTGGGGCATGAACTGCGTGTGCTATCCCTGTAGGAATAAATGCCACCTCTAGCAGATCAGATCCGACCTGTAGCGCTGTCCGAATTCTACGGTCAGGCCCATCTCTTGGGAGGCGGCCAGCCGCTGCGCCGGGCGCTCGATGACGGCGCTTTGCACTCCATGGTCCTGTGGGGCCCGCCGGGCACCGGAAAAACGACGCTCGCGCGTATGCTCGCGAACAACGCGAAGGCCGAGTTCATTCAATTTTCGGCCGTGCTGGGCGGCGTCAAGGACATCCGTGCCGCAGTCGCACAAGCGCATCGATTACGCGCGATGGACCGCTCTACGGCGGTCTTCGTCGACGAAGTCCATCGGTTCAACAAAGCGCAGCAGGACGCGTTTTTGCCGCATATCGAAGACGGCACGATCACGTTCATCGGCGCCACGACCGAGAATCCTGCGTTCGAACTCAACAACGCGTTGTTGTCGCGCCTACGGGTTTATGTGCTGCACGCGCTGGAGCCCGCTGCGATCAGGCAGGTGATCGATCGCGGGTTGGTGGCGCTCGCAACCGATCGGACCATCGCGATGGATCCAGATCTGCGCGAGCGCCTCGCACAGATCGCCGACGGTGATGCGCGACGCGCGCTCAACCTGCTCGAGCTCGCCTTGTCCCTTGCGGACGGCGATCTCATCGACGAGGCCACGATGAAGCACGCCGTCGAAGGGGCCGAGGTACGCAGTTTCGACAAGGGGCAGGATCATTTTTACGATCAAATCTCCGCGCTGCATAAATCGGTGCGGGGTTCGAATCCCGACGCAGCACTTTACTGGTACGCGCGCATGCTCGACGGCGGTTGCGATCCCGCCTACGTCGTGCGCCGCGTCGCGCGCATGGCGTCCGAAGATATCGGCAACGCCGATCCGCGTGCGTTAGGCATAGCGATGGACGCATGGGAAGCCTGGCGCCGATTGGGATCGCCGGAAGGCGAACTCGCGATCGCGCAAGCGCTGGTCTATTGTGCGTGTGCGCCCAAGAGTAATGCGACCTACGTGGCATTTAGCCGCGCGGTCGACGCGGTGAAGGCGGGCGGTTCCGATCCCGTGCCGGTCCATCTCAGGAACGCGCCGACCGGACTGGCGAAATCACAGGGCCACGGCGCTGAATACCGTTACGACCATGACGAACCGGGCGGTTTTGCGCGCGGCCAAACGTATTTTCCGGAAGCACTTGGCGAGCCGATCTATTACGAACCGGTGGAGCGCGGCATGGAGATCAAGATCGCGGAAAAGCTGGCGCGCATGCGCGCAGAAGTCAAAGCCGGGCAGACTGAGGCGGCTGCCGTCGAGCGCCTGCGGAAGGCGTAGTGGGGGCGCGGGGACCGTGGTCGAAAACCTGATCTTGATCGCTGTCGGCGGCGCGTGCGGTGCAGTGATGCGCTTTTGGATCTCCTCAGGCGTAGCCGCGTTGTTCGGGCGCGGATTTCCGCTCGGCACCCTGATCGTCAACGTCGCCGGCTCGTTGTTGATCGGCGTGCTTTATGTATTGTTGACCGAGCGCGTCGTGGCTGGCGCCGGCATGCGTGCGTTGCTGGTGGTCGGTTTTTTGGGCGCGTTGACGACCTTCTCCACGTTTTCGATCGAAACGCTGCAGTTGCTGGAAGGTGGCGAGCCGGTCAAAGCGCTGGCGAACGTCGCCGCCAATGTGGTGCTGTGTCTCGCCGCGTGCTGGCTCGGTTTGGTCAGCGTGAGGCAGTTCTGAACGCGGACCGGTGAAACGATGCTAGACCCACAGTTGTTGCGTAAAGATCCCGAGCGCGCCAAACGCGAACTCGCACGCCGCAGAATCGATCTCGACACCGCGACCCTGGCGCGCTTGGAGGATGAACGCAAAGCGGTGCAGACCGCCACCGAGAATTTGCAGGCCGAGCGCAATCGGCGCAGCAAAGAGATTGGCAAGGCCAAGGCGCAAGGCGAAGACATCGAACCCTTGCGCGCGGAAGTCACGAGCCTTGGCGATCAACTCAAGGCGCGACAGGACGATCTCGAAAAAATTCAAGCGAAAATTGAAGCGTTCTCGCTCGACCTGCCGAACATCCCACATCCGGACGTGCCGGACGGCACGGAGGAAGACGATAACGAAGAGGTGCGTCGCTGGGGCGAGCCGCGCAAGTTCGATTTCGAACCTCGCGATCACGTCGAGCTCGGAGAACGCTTGAATGGCATCGATTTTGACATAGCGACGCGGATCGCGAGTGCGCGCTTTGCCGTGTTGAGCGGCGATCTCGCGCGCCTGCAACGCGCCTTGATCCAGTTCATGCTCGACACGCATACCGGCGAGCATGGCTATCGCGAGGTATATGTGCCGTTCCTCGTCAACGCGCGCAGCATGCAAGGCACCGGGCAATTACCGAAATTCAAGGAAGACTTGTTCGAGATCCCCGAACAAGGGTTTTTCCTGATCCCCACGGCTGAAGTCCCCGTCACCAATCTCGCGCAGGACACGATCTTCGAAAATGATGACATGCCCGCGCGCTATGTGTGCCACAGCCCGTGCTTCCGCAGCGAGGCCGGTTCATACGGCAAGGACACGCGGGGCATGATCCGCCAACATCAATTCGAAAAAGTCGAGCTGGTGCAGCTCGTGCGGCCGACGGATTCCTACGACGTGCTCGAGCAATTGACCGGGCACGCCGAGACCATCCTGCAGCGACTCGAATTACCGTATCGCGTCGTCACCTTATGTACCGGCGACCTCGGTTTCTCCGCGGCCAAGACCTACGACCTCGAAGTGTGGCTGCCGGCGCAAAAACGCTACCGCGAGATCTCCTCGTGCAGTAATTTCGAGGACTTCCAAGCGCGGCGCATCAAGGCGCGGTGGCGCAACCCGGATACCGGCAAGCCCGAGTTGCTCCACACCTTGAACGGCTCGGGCGTGGCCGTTGGACGCGCATTGATCGCGGTGATGGAGAATTACCAGCGGGCGGACGGTAGCATCGAGATCCCGGCGGTATTGCAGGCTTATATGCGCGGCGCTAAAACTATTGCCGTAGCAACGTAAATCCTCAGTTTCCGCGGCTCTGATACGCATCTTGAGTACATTAGGCACACATTTATGCTACGCTTAGCCAATGAAACATTACGCATGGAATGCGGATAAAAACGAACGGTTGAAGCGCGAAAGAGGGATTAGTTTTGAAGAAGTCGTATTTCACGTCGAAGTCGGTGATTTGTTGGATATTCTCGAACACCCCAATCAAGTGCAGTATCCCGGTGGGGAAATTCTGGTAGTTGCAATTGAAGGCTACGCATATCTGGTTCCCTTCGTGGACGCCGACGAGGAATATTTCCTAAAAACGGTCATACCCAGCAGAAAGGCAACGAGAATGTATATCGGTGAGGCTGATGAGCAAACTTGATCGAGAAGAGAAAGAAATTCTGAAATCTTTTGACACAGGGCAACTTAAAGCTGCGCGTGGTAAGAAGAAAAAGATCGCAGCGCATGTCGATGCGGCATCTGCGACCTTCAAGAAAGACAGTCGCATCAACATCCGCATTTCTTCGAAGGATTTGCGTGCTCTACAGAAACGCGCGCTTGCTGAAGGGATTCCCTACCAGACACTCGTTTCGAGTGTCTTGCATAAATTCGTTGAAGGCCAGCTCAGGGAGACACCGGACTAGCCCGATAGTTTCCGCGGAAACCCGTTGGTTCGCTCCGAAGCGGGCGCCTACGAGGGTCGCGATATCCGATCTCGGCGCCCGCTTGCGGGCGCATAAAATCAACAACAATGAAATGCAATAACTGTCAGCACGAGAACACCGATAGGGCTCGCTTTTGCGAAGCATGCGGGACAGGCCGAGCGGCCGGCATCCATAGTGATCCCGCGGTCCAGGAAACGCCCGCCACCTCTGCATGCTATGGTTCGACACCAGACGTTTAGCCGTGCCCCGCCATTAGAAAAACAATAGCGACACCGACCTCGATGCCACATCGTCACTGGAGTTCTCCGCTCGTCATCGCCGCTCTCTGCGCGGCTGCGATCGAGCCTTCGCTTGCGACTAACTGCGCACACATCGAGGATGCGCAAGCCCGCGCCTGCTGCGAACGCAACCTACCCGAGCAATCGATGCGGCAGGACGTGCAAATGACGGTCGCCGATGAAAAGGGCACCGTCAGCAACCTCGCAGCGGAACTGTATTGGAAGCGGTTCGACGATGGCCGCGCGCGGGCACGCATCGATATCACCGCGCCAGCGCGGCAGGCGGGGACGAAAGTGCTGTTGACCGAACGGGAATCAGAAGCGGGGGATGAACCGCGTGAGCCCGAAGTGGTCATCTACAAGCCGGGAGAACGCCGCGACCGGTTGCTGACGGTGAGCGCGCTCTCTGGTGAGATGTTCGGCACCGATTTCAGTTATGAGGATTTTGCGCATTTCTACGGGACGGATCCCGACGTCGATGTCGTCCGCCTCGACGATGAAGAGTGGGAGGGCCATCAGGTGGTGGTCGTACAGTCCACACCAAAAGATCCGGAAGTTGCTTTTGACCGAGGCTCGATCTATTCGCGCATCGTAACCCGATTCGACGCCGAGCAATGTGTACCGCTCGTGACGGAGTTCTTCGAAGAGGGCGATGAGTTGCGTAAAAAGCTCGTCGCGACACCCGACGAGATCCGACCTTCCGAAGCACGATCGATTCCGCACCGCCTGGTCATGCACGACCTCGCCGAGGAAACCCGAACGATTCTCACTGTCGATAAAATCGAATTCGATCCCGGTATCAGGGATAGTTTCTTCGCGCGTTCGTCGCTTAAACGAGGCCGCTAGCGAGAAGTACCGATCCCGTGCGAACGCGGCTCATTGCCTTCGTTACCCATTATCCGGCGTTGATACTCGTCGCGGCGGCGATCCTCCTCGGCTACGGTGCCTATCGACTCGTCGATGTGGAAACGGGCGCGCTCAATATTGAGATCGATGCATCTCTCACCGGGCTCTTGCCTGTCCGCGGCAAACCGCTCGAAACCTACCGTCGCGTTCGAGAGCGCTTCGGGGGCGACGATATCCTACTCGTCGCCTAGTTCGGCGATGACCTCTTCACGTCGGACGTACTTCGCCGCGTCAAGCGCTTAACCCGTCGCATACAGCGCATCGACGGTGTCAGCCGCGTCGACGGCCTGGCCAGCGCGATCTACCTGCGCGACGTCGACGGCGTGATCCGTGTCGATCGATTGCTCAAACGCATCCCAAAGAATGCCGCGGCACTAGAAACATTGAAGGCCGATGCATTAGCCAACCCACTGTACCGCGGGCAGTTCGTCTCGCACGACGCGCGCGGCATGTTGATGGCGGTGCATTTCGACCCCGATCTGGAATCTTCCGGTTTGACCGGCGCCGTAGAGGCAATCGCGGTGGCTTCGCGTGAGGAAGCGGGCGATGTGGAACAGTTCGTCTCGGGTCCCATCCACGCGCGCCTCGAGATCAGCCGCATTTTATTCCGCGACATCCGCCTCGCGCTGCCGCTCGCGGTGCTCGTCACCGCATTCATCGCGGCATTGAGCCTCAGGAGCGTGCGTGGCGTCGTTTTGCCGCTGCTCTCGACAGGCCTGGGACTCATCACCGCGCTGGCGCTATTCGTCGAATTCGGACATGCGCTCAATTTCGTCACGGCGATCGTGCCGCCCGTTGTATTCGTGGTCGGTTTCGCATTCGCGGTTCACGTAGTAAGCGAGTTCGATCACACGTTTTCCGGTGCGATCGGAAAAAGAGACGCGATCGCGCGCGCCCTTGAAGAACTTTTCGTGCCGCTGACACTGACTGCGGTGACGACGACCATCGGCTTCGCTTCGCTCGCGACCAGTTCCATATCGTCGATCCGGACCTTCGGGACCTATACGGCACTCGGCACTGCACTGTGTTGGGCGACGGCATTACTCGTGATACCCGCGGTGTTACTCGTTGCCCCGGTACGTAAGTCAGGGCGCGCAGCGCAAAGCTGGCTTGTGTCGCTCGCGCCTGCGCTCGCGCGGTTCGACATCAAACGCCGCGCTTGGATCCTGAATTGCGGCGCCCTCATCGCAATTGCTGCAATGTTGTCCACGTTACGGATCGAGGTGAGTACGGACTATCTCGGAAACTTTCCCGATGACAACCCGATCCGTGTGAATTTCGATCGCATCCGCGCACAATTCACCGGTGCCGTGCCGGTGCAAATCCTGGTTGAAAGTGACGTGCCGGGCGCGTTCTCCGACCCCGTGCACCTGGCGACCCTCGCTGCATTCGAATCGTGGCTGGAGGCGCAGCCCGAAGTCGGCGGTGCGACCAGCCTCGTTGATTTTGTCGGGGTCCTGAATCGAGCGCTGGGATCCGGCGATCCCGGAGGGCCTGCGATTCCGGCAACGCACGGCGAAGTCGACGATCTGTTTTTTCTCGCGGGCGGCGACGAACTCGAGCGCTTTGCGGACGCCCGGTTCGAAAGTACGCTGCTGCACGTACGCACATCCGCCGTGTCGACCAACGATCTTACGGAGCTCATCGAACGTATCGACGACCGCCTCGCCGAACTGCCTGTCCACCTGAGCGGGGAGGTGACTGGGAGCTCCGCACTGCTCGCGCGCACGCTGGACGACATCGTGCGCGGGCAATTAGTGAGCCTCGCGGGCGCGCTTCTGGTCATCTACCTGATCCTTATCGTGCTGTTCGGCTCCGCGCGGATCGGCGCATTCGCGCTCTTGCCTAACATGCTTCCGATCGTGTGCTTCTTCGGGTTGCTGGGCGTGACCGGAGTCACGCTCAACCTCGCGACAAGCCTCGTCGCTGCCGTGGCGCTCGGAATTGCAGTCGACGACACCATGCACTTTTTGTCGCGCTTCAACGCCGAGGCCCGCCGTGTCGCCAATGAGGCCGAAGGCATCGAGCGTGCACTGACGTCGGTCATCCGACCGGTCACCTTCACGACAGCCGCGTTGTGTTGCGGCTTCATGACATTGACCCTGGGTGAGCTCCGCAGTCAGATCGAATTCGGCGCGTTAGCGGCGGCGACTCTGCTCATCGCCTGGGTCGTCGATTTGATCTTCACGCCGGCCTTGGCCGGTCGGCTGCGCTTCGTGACGCTATGGGAAGTCCTCACTCTCGATCTCGGCACTGCGCCACATAAGACGATTCCGTTTTTCTCGGGGCTGACGAACCGGCAGGCGCGCATTGCCGCCATCCTGGGGACGATCAAGTCATTTAAGCAGGGCGAGGACATTCTCCGTCTGGGAGAAGAAGGTAGTAACATCCATATCGTCATAGAAGGCGAGGCCAAGGCCTATCTGCAGCGCGACGGCGGCGAACAGATCCTACGCCAGCTCAAACGCGGTGATCTGATCGGGGAAGTCGCGCTTTTTCACGGTCAGCGGACGGCGAATGTCGGCGCTACGACCGACATCCGGCTCCTGCGCCTCAGCAATAGTTGCTTGGAGCGCATTCAGGCGCGCTATCCACCGATCGCCGCGCAGCTCTATCACAATCTGGGCGTGATCTTGGCCGATCGCCTCGCCGATGTTACCGAACGGCTGTAGCCCGGATGGAGCGAAGCGGAATCCGGGGCCTCTGCCAAATGCGACGCACAGCGCACTAGAATGCCCCAATGAACTGTTCCGCGTGTGGCCACGAGAATCCTGCGCATTCGAAGTTCTGTTCCGAATGCGGCCAGGCGCTCGCACTGCGCTGTCCTGCCTGTGATGCAGAGCTCGCGGCGGGCTCGAAGTTTTGCAATCAATGCGGCAGCATCGTAGCGGCGGGCAAGCCGGCTGAGATTGTCGAGCGAACGCCACAGACCTATACGCCGAAACATCTCGCCGAAAAAATCCTGACGTCGCGCTCAGCGCTCGAAGGCGAGCGCAAGCAAGTGACCGTCATGTTTGCCGATGTGAAGGGGTCGATGGACCTCGCGGGGCAGCTCGACGCCGAACAGTGGCATCAAATTCTCGACCGTTTCTTCGCGATCTTGACCGACGGCGTGCATCGCTACGAAGGCACGGTCAACCAGTACACCGGTGACGGCATCATGGCGCTCTTCGGCGCGCCTATCGCGCACGAGGACCACGCGCAGCGCGCGTGCTATGCGGCGCTCGATGCGCGCAAGAAACTGACGGACTACGCGGATCAACTGCGCATCGAACGCGGCCTCAACTTCGGCGTGCGCTTCGGACTCAATTCCGGCGACGTGGTCGTCGGCAAGATCGGCGACGACCTCAGGATGGACTACACCGCGCAGGGACACACTGTGGGGCTCGCGCAACGCATCGAGCAACTCGCTGCAGCCGATCGCGTCTACGTGAGCGCACATACACAGAGGCTCGTCGATGGTTACTTCGAGCTTCGGGACCTCGGCGAGTCGAAGCTGGGCGGCGCGAACGAACCCGTCGGTGTGTTCGAGCTGGAGGGTGCGGGCAAATCGCGCACGCGCCTGGACGTATCGCGCTCACGCGGCCTCACCCGCTTCGTTGGCCGTACGGATGAGATGAGCATTCTGACGACGGCGCTGGCGCGCGCAAAGAACGGGCATGGGCAGGTCGTCGGTGTGGTCGGCGAGCCGGGCCTGGGAAAGAGCCGGCTGTGTTACGAGTTCGTCGAGCAATGCCGCGCTGAAAGCGTGCCGATTTTCGAAGGCCACTGCCCCGCGCACGGCAAGAACATTCCTTATCTGCCGATTCTCGAACTGTACCGCAACTATTTCGGCGTCACGTCGCAGGACCGGCCTGCTCAGGCAAGAAACAAGATCGCGGGCGCCCTCTTGCTACTCGATGAGAGTCTGGTAGACAGCCTTCCGGTCCTGTTCGAGTTCATGGGTGTGGGCGATCCCGATCGACCGGCGCCCGACCTCGACGCAGACGCGCGCCAACGTCAACTGTTCGAGCTGCATCACAAGGCCTACCGTGCGCAGAACGAGCGGGGGATCTCGACTGTGGCCTTCATCGACGATCTACACTGGATCGATCCGGGCAGCGACGCCTTCGTAGCCCAAATCGTGGAGGCGACCGCGGCGAGCCGCAATCTGTTGCTGGTGAACTTCCGGCCCGAATATCACGCCGCGTGGACGAGCAAGACTTTTTATCAACAACTACCGCTCGTGCCGCTACAGGCTGCCGATTTACGGGAGCTCGTCGAAAGTCTCCTCGGTACGCATCCTTCGGTGAATGAGCTCATCGACCGCATCGTGGATTGGACGGGCGGGAATCCTTTCTTCACCGAAGAAGTCGTGCAAATGCTCGCGGAAGCGGGTCATCTGGAGGGTAAATCGGGAGATTATCGCCGCGTGACGTCCGTGGATGAATTGCAGGTTCCGGTGAACGTCCGCTCAGTGCTCGCCGCGCGCATCGATCGTCTGCCGCAGACGGCCAAGGAGGTGCTGCAGACGGCGTCGGTGATCGGTAAGGAATTCCCCGGACCTCTGCTTGAAGCGGTCGTAGGGTCGAATCCGAACGAGCTTGCGGCCGCGCTCGACCGGCTCAAGAGCGGCGACTTCGTCCACGAGCGAGCGCTCTACCCCGTCGCCGAGTACGGATTCAAACATCCGCTGACTCAGGAAGTCGCCTACGACGGCCAGCTGGAGTCGCGTCGGACCGAGGTTCACGCGGCGGTCGCTCGGGCTATCGAGATCGGCGAGCAAGCCAGCCTCGACAAACAAGCGCCGCTGTTGGCCTACCATTGGGACGGCGCCGGCGATCTGCCAAAAGCTCTCGAATGGCATCAGCGTGCCGCCATGTCGACTGGGGGTCACGATGCGCCGGCGTCGATGCGCCACTGGCAGCGGGTGCGGGTGCTGGCCGAGGCCCTGCCGCCGGACCCGGATACGCTCTCAACCGGGGCGGTCGCTTGCTCACGCATATTGATGTTGGGTTGGCGGTTGCAGTCGACCGATGCCGAAGCCCAGCGATATTTCGAGGAGGGTAAGCGCTTGGCGGAGCGGGCCGGGAACAAGGCGCTCATGGCACGTGTTTACCTCGGTTACGGCATTCTGCGGGGCGTCGGTCTCGCCTACGCCGACGATTACTTGACTTACACGACCGAAGCTGCGCGCCTCGTCCAGGATTTAGATGACATCGAGTTGCAATGTGAGGTCGAGAGTTATCTGCCTTGGGCACACATCTCGAATGGCAACATGAATGAAGTCCGGAGCGTCGTGCTGGCGTTAGAAGACAAACTGCCGGACGACCTTCTCTTTGCCAGTTCGATCGGCGGCATCAGCGCGCGGCCGCTGGTCACCTCGGTCGAAGCCGTACGTTTAACCCTCGCCGGACACCTGTCCGAAGCCCGGCCTCTATACGATAAAGGGCGCGCGGAGATGGAACAGAGCGGATTCACCGATGGGATGGTGTACGCCGATTTCTGGTCGTGTCAAAGCGCCGTCTACGCGGGGGATGTCGCGTCGGCGCGCCAAATGGCCCAATCTCTTTTCGAAATAGCCGAGAAGTCGCCGACAGGTGTGATCCCCGTCGCGGCGGATCTGGCCGGGGGCATCACCGCGTTTATTGATAGCGACATCGAAACGGCGATCGAACTGATTGAACGCGCGCGGCGGGTTTCGCTGGACAACCGGGCGTTTGGCTTGCTCCGTCTCCCAATCGAGCCGTTTCTCGTCGAGGCGCTGCTTAGATCAGGTCAGCTCGACAAGGCGCGCGAACGGGGCGAAGAATTGCTCGCGGCCTGCCGTCGGCATAACTTCAGATTATCGCTTCAGCCATGGATAGCGATGGCGCGCGTTCATATTCAGACGGGCGGTCAAGCGGAGGCGCGCGCGTTGATCGACGAAGCCGCGGGCATCCTGGAAGAGACCGGTGCGCTCACATTCGAACCGTTTCTGTACGAGTGCCGTGCTGAATTCGCGGCGGCTTTCGAATGTGAATGGTCGCCGGAAGACGAGCTACGCAAAGCGCACGATTTGTTCCTGCAGATCGGCGCGCCCGCGAATGCCGAGCGGGTTGCTCAACAGTAGCGGCGTAGTTTCCACGGAACCGTTTTTTTACTAGAAGTGGTTTCAAAATTCGTCTGAGGCGTTCAGGCAAGGCGCGCGGGCATTCGAGGAGCGCAGTTTATGCGCAATAAATGAGCACCGGAGAAGGTCGCGCAACGCAGCATCAACGTCTCAGACGAATTTTGAGACCGCTTCTAGAATTATTTGCGTCTTGCGGCGTATGCAAGACTCACACGAGCCACATCAAGAGCCCGACAAACCCCGCCACGATCAGCACCGGCAGCAAGAAGCTCGCCCAGTCCCCCTCCTGCGCCTCGGGGCTGTGCTTCATCATGTGTTTGGCCTGCGGGAACAACACGAAGATCATCAGGCCCAACAGCACGGCCGTGCCGATTTTCATCCATAGTTCCATTACGCCGTTTCTCCCGGTGTGAAAAAAAGCGGCCCCGATGAACGGGGCCGCCTTCTGGTCACACGTTCAAACGTTTGCGATCAATCGTTGCTCGCGAATCCCAGCAGGTGCAGCAGATGGATGAACAGGTTGAAGATGTTCAGATACAGGCTGACCGTCGCCAGAATGTAGTTGTCCATCCCACCGTTCACCATGCGGCTGGTGTCGTAGAGAATGAAACCACTCATCAACATGACGATGGTGGCCGACAGCGCGAGTGACAGCGCGGGGATGGCGAGAAAGATATTAGCCAGCGCGGCGGCCAGGACCACCAGGAAGCCGACGAACAAGAATCCGCCCAGAAAGCTGAAATCACGGCGTGTCGTCAATGCATAGCCTGACAGGCCGAGGAAGATCACGCCGGTGCCGCCGAGCGCGGTGGCGATGATCTGCGGGCCGTTGGGCAGCGACAGATAGAGGGTCAATATCGGGCCGAGCGCGAAACCCAGCAGGCCGGTAATCGCAAAAACGACGCCGATGCCGGACGCTGAATTAGCGGTTCGCGGTAACACCACCCACATCAGTATAAAAGCGCCACCGATGCTCAATAGATAGGTCATCGGGGGCATCTGCATGAATACCGAAGCAGTCGCGGTGACGGCGCTGAACACCAGCGTCATCGACAACAGCGTGTAAGTATTGCGAATGAGTTTGTTGGTTGCGAGGACGGTAGTTTCTGAACGTGCCGTGGCGATGTTGCTTGCCATGAAGGAATTCCTCCTTAAACGAAGGTGTCGCGAAATTCGATGATCTCTTAGACCACCTTTTCGCGGTGTAAGTTTCTATATCGAATAATAGGGCCAGATCATTAAATTTCAACTAAAACCATGCCTTTATGCCGTGTTTCTTATGCGCTAACCTTGCTCGACACGCGAAAATGTCGGCTATTCGCCGGAAATTCTTAGGAGAGGTGGCAGAGCGGTTGAATGCACCGGTCTTGAAAACCGGCAAGGGTTAACCCCCTTCGAGGGTTCGAATCCCTCTCTCTCCGCCAATGTACCCTGCTAATTATCTGTTATTGAATAAATAAACTACTTTCATAAATTAAAGCTCCCACGTTAGGTCCCACACTCAAGCGAGGGCTGGCGCTGTTACCACGAGCTAATCGGTGCGCGGCGCCATTCACGTAGGCCCGACAGCAGGCACTGTCAGACTAACTTGATCGGACCAGTAGAACCAACAATCGAGGTCTCTCAGGCCGCAAGTTGACGCCACTCGGCCAAGGTGGCGGAGCGATTGAGTTTGAAGTTCTCGCGGTTGTAAAGATGACGTTCCTGGTTGAAATGATTGTGGATCGGGGCGTGGGCAGCAGCAAATTTCTGCACGGTCTTGATGTCCCTGAACCTGGCCATCGCACCCTCTCGTCGGCGGAACGGTGGGTGTGGATTTTCGGCTCGATGGTTGAGCCACCGACCGCAAACCTGACGACCCTCGACCCCAATGACGTTCATCGCGGCACCGTAGGAACGAAGTCGGTCCGTCACGATGACTCTTGGCCCGCCATAGCGCTTCATCGTACGCTTCAGGAACTTCAGCGCAGCCTCGCGATCTCGGCGTTTTGTGGCGAAGACTTCAAGCACCTCACCTTCGTGACCGACGGCGCGCCGGAGGTCGTGTATTTCACCGTTGATCCCTACGAACACCTCGTCCAGATGCCAGCACCACTGCGAGCATGACCGATGATGAATACGCCGCTTCCTGATCTCTGCGGCGAACATTGGCCCAAAGCGGTTCCACCAAAACCGTACAGTCTCGTGGCAGATATCGATACCGCGTTCGAACAGAATGTCTTCAACTTGGCGCAATGACAGCGGATAGCGTTTGTACATCATTACCGCGAGGCGGGTGACCTCGGGCGAACTATTGAAATAGCGAAAGGGCTTGTGCATCACCGCAGACTACGAGAGCTTGCTTTCCGGCTCAAGCCAGTTTTCTCTGACAATGCACCTTACCGGCCTAGGTCGGCCTGGCGCCGGGTTTCCGCCGCCGCCGGGTCGAGGTAGGTATATTCGATCTCTTCGAAGTCGCCGTAAAGGACACGTAGATACGTGTCTGGGTTATTCGGGCAGGCGATGTTGTCTCCCACGAAGCTGATTGTCGAAGTCGGCAGCACGATCCCTTGCGGCACGCCATAGCCGCCGTTTCCCGTGGCCGGCATATCTCCCTTGTGGCTTCGCCTCTCCAGCACCGCGTCACCGTGGCTCATGGCGGGCCGGTATATCGCGATATCAACGCGAATTTCACCGCGTAGGCGATTGCGCTCCCAGCGAAAGGGCCATGGTTTCGGTGGATCGAATGAAATTGAGACAAAGCCGTCCTTCTCGAATAGAGCGACGAAATAGCCATCCCGCGGGGCGCGTTCGACGAGCCCGGCCGACAAACTATCCCAAGTCATATCCCCATCGAGCAGAACCGATATGTCGATATCGTCCTCCCATTCCAAAAGCGCACCATTCTCCCGCACGGCGCCAAGCAGGCTGCCGCCCTCCAACCAGTGTACGGCCCCAATTTCATTCAGGCAGGCGGCGACATAATGGCTGATATCCCGCATATGCTCGCGGCAGCAGGGCGCGGTGTTGAGACCGAGTCGGTTGATGTAGAGATTGAAGGGGCAGGGCGGCGTGCTTTTGTCACAGCCTCTCCAACTGGCGGCGCCCTCCGAGAGCACCAGCTCACGGATGCCGTGGCGCGCTCGAAACGCATTGAGATCGCCTCGCGCCTGGTTCTCCAGGACCGACAGGTCGGAAAGATTCAAGGGATAAAGTTGCCGCCGCCGCGCCCACTGGTGGCGAAGAAACCACGATAATTCAATCGCCATGGCGATCGCCAGCACCGCCTGAAGCTTGCTGTTTGGCACCGTCATGCCGGCGACGAGGGCAGGACCGAGAAGCCACAAGCCCGCGTGCTCGGCGTGCCTTGCCAGAAATTCCACCGCCCGGTTGGCTGGCCGAAAAGCGATCGAAGGGGCCGCGATGATGAAAAACACGGCAACGATGAAGCCGGCCGAGATGGCCAAGCCAGGAAGGCTGATCAGATCGAGGGCATTCGGCGACAGCGATACCCACGCGACCGTGAGAACCGCCAAAAGTCCCGTCGTAAGGACTTCCCGCAGGCTGGGCGTAAGCCAGTACCGTGGAAAGCGCATGAGTCGGACAAAGGATAGATATGCCGCTGCGTAAAGGACGGCGGCAATCAGTCCGGCGACTATCTGGATGGCCGCTGATGCCTCGATGCCGGTCATAAGCCTCGTGCCGCACCTCTGTCGATGTGCCCTTTGCTCATGGTTGAGGCGCGGCGTTTAGTTGCCGCCGACACGATACGCGGCAGAATCTCGGTTTCGGCTCGCGCGGCGTCGGTGGCGAAATCGATCGCGATCCAGGGCAACCCGGTGATGTCCTCCAATGCGAAAGTGCCGCGTGGCGAGGTCAGCAGCACATCGCGGATCGTCTCCTCGTAAGGCTCGTGGCGGCGACCTTGGTCCAGATAGAGCTCGGTCTGCGCGATGATCAACCGTGCCGCATCGCTGGATAGCTTGAACATGCCCACGGATTCACCGCAGTAATCTGACCCGGTGCTCAGCCATTTGCGGAACTCCACTATCTCGCCCTCCCGGATACATATCTTGACGGGCTCGTCGCCCGGCTCGAAATCGCGATCGAGGAGGGGGCAGTGCCGGTGGGGCGAGTTAATCAGACGCTTCAACAGTTCTTCGCCATAGAGAACATCTGCAGGACCGGATCCCCGCAACGCAGTTCGTTGCGCAGGGCCCATAAGGTGACGATGTTGCCCGCTCGATAATCCTCGTTGAATACAGTCCGCACGAAATCCTGCGCGCCCAGGGCCGAAATCTCGCGCTCGATCATTTGGTGGTTATAGCAGACGCCGAGCACCAACTGTTGTCCGGCGTACTCGTTCGACGCCGATCGGCCCGGTAACCCGTTGATCCTGTTCAAGCTCAAGGGGTCACAACGACGCGCCGAACAACAAGAGGAGTATGTCCGTCTTCAAACAAAGGGGACAGATGTTTGGTCTTGCTAAGGACGTGTTTTGCTCATCATTTTCATATTACGCGGCGTGTCGTTGATAGTGCAAACGGCGTTTCGCGAAGGTCTTTCGTTTGATCCTTTCTCTTTTCTCTTTTGGCGAGTATTGATTGCCCGTGCCCAAAGTAGACATCGGCTGGGGTCAGGTTGTTCAAGCGCTCATGGTAGCGTTGATGGTTGTAGTGCTCGACGAACGCCTCGATCTGCTTTTCAAGATCGCTGGGTAAAACGTAGTTCTCCAACACTATCCGGTTGTTCAGCGTGTGGTGCCAACGTTCGATCGTGCCTTGCGTTTGCGGATGATACGGCGCGCCCCGAACAGGGCTCATCGCGTTGTCTGTGAGCCCGTCAGCGAGGTTGCCCGAGCTATAACTCGACCCGTTATCGGACCGCCATCTCGGCTTATGAACGGCGTCGGCCTGGTCGCAGCCCGACGCTTGCAAGGCAAGCTCCAGGGTCGCGGTCACATCGCGGCTTGTCAGGGTGGTGCACAGCTTCCACGCGATCACGTAGCGGGAGAAGTCATCCCGTATCGTGGACAGGACCATCCACCCCCAACCGATGATCTTCAAGTACGTGAAGTCGGTCTGCCAGAGTTGATTGATGGTCGTGGTCTTGTCTTTGAACGCATGGGCAGCCGTCATGACAATGAAAGCCGGGCTGGTGATCAGAGCAGGGGCCTTCAGAAGACGGTAAACCGAGCTTGCCGATACAAAGTAGCCCTCGGTATCCGTGAACGTTACCGCTAACTCGCGCGGGCACAGCTCCGATCTGTCCAGAGCCAGCGTGATCAACCGGTCGCGGACATCATCGGGGATACGATTCCACACGCGTGCCGGCCGTGGCGTTTTGTCTTCCAGGGCATCGCACCCCTCAAGACGGTAACGCTCCTACCCGCGGTAGAATGTGGTTCGAGGCATACCGAGCATTGCCAGTGTCTGCTGGGCGCGAAGGTGCGAGCGCTCCACCAGTCCGATGCTCTCAAGCTTCTCGCAGGCAGGGTATCTCATTGGAGTTCGTCCCCATCCCTTAAGCCATGCTTTTTTTTGGGGCTTATATACATGACTAGACACAACGGAAGAATTGGAGAGGTTGAAATATGCGGTCACTAAAAGGATGCTTCATGCTCGTCGTAGCTTTCGTTTTGACGCTCAACAATTTCTTCTACGCCGTCAATCCCGCAGCGGCCAAGCCCATATTTGATTGGATTGACCCTTTCGCAGTCGTCGCCCTCGTACTCGTTTTCTTGGAGAAAATCCTCGGTTCCATGCGCGGTGAAACCGAATGGCCTCGTCTCGTAGTAACGGTCCTGGTCGGGGCGCTGGTTCATTTATACGCCTACAATTACTTGGCGAAGATGGCAGGCAGTGGACTGGAGAGCGGAACCTTGTGGCTGGTTATGGTGCCGTTTACGGTTTCCTTGCTCATCTATGAGGGCTTCTTGCTGATCCGCGAAGCTAAATAGGGACTTGTCTAGTCATGTATATAAGCCCCTAAATAAATGAGCACCGGAGAAGGCCGAGTAACGCAGTATCAACGCTCCAGAGGGATTTTGAGGCCGCTTCTAATCTTTCGGCGCGGGCGGCGCGAGCACTTCGCGGCTGCCGTTGGATTGCAACTCGCCGACGACGCCGGCGCGTTCCATCTCTTCGACCATCCGCGCCGCGCGGTTATAGCCGATCTTGAGGCGCCGTTGGATCCCCGATACCGAGGCCCGCCGCGTTTCGGTGACGATGCTGACGGCGTGATCGTAGAGTTCGTCCTGGTCGACATCGGCGGCGAATTCGGCGCTGCCGGCGCCGTCGTCGGCGCTGTCCACCGGTCCGGATAAGACGTCATGCACGTATTCCGGATCGCCGCTGTCCTTGAGTCGCTCGACGACTTTGTGCACCTCGTCGTCTGACACGAAGGCGCCGTGCACGCGGGTCGGTATCGCCGTACCGGGCGGCAGATACAACATGTCGCCGTGCCCAAGCAGCGTTTCCGCCCCCATCTGGTCGAGTATCGTGCGCGAGTCGACGCGCGACGACACCTGAAAGGCGATACGGCATGGAATATTGGCTTTGATGAGGCCCGTGATCACGTCTACGGACGGACGTTGCGTGGCGAGTATGAGATGGATCCCCGAGGCTCGCGCTTTTTGCGCCAGGCGTGCGATCAACTCTTCGACTTTCTTGCCGACCACCATCATCAGGTCGGCGAGCTCGTCGACGATCACGACGATCTGCGGTAGCGCCGAGAGGTCCGGCGCCCGTTCACCGTCCAAGGACGGGTGCAGCGGGTCGACGATCGGCCGGCCCTTTTTCGCCGCATCCTGGACCTTGCGGTTGTAGCCGCCGATATTGCGCACGCCGAGCGCCGCCATGAGCCGGTAGCGCCGTTCCATTTCCGCCACGCACCACCGCAAGGCGTTCGACGCTTCCTTCATGTCCGTTACCACGGGAGCGAGCAGCGCCGGAATGCCTTCATACACCGACAGCTCGAGCATCTTGGGGTCGATCATGATGAGCCGCACGTCTTCCGGCGTCGATTTGTACAGCAGGCTCAGGATCATCGCGTTCAAGGCCACCGATTTACCCGCGCCGGTGGTGCCGGCGACCAGCAGGTGCGGCATTTTGGCAAGGTCGACCACGATCGTCTGACCGGCGATGTCCTTGCCGAGCGCGAGCGTCAGGTGCGACGCGCTGCGCTCGTAGACGGGTGATTTGAGGATGTCGCTCAAGGACACGATCTCGCGCTGCTCGTTCGGGATCTCGAGGCCGATGACAGTCTTGCCCGGTATGACTTCGACGACCCGTACGCTGACCGTCGACAGCGAGCGCGCTAGATCCTTGGCGAGATTGGTGATGCGACTGGCCTTAATTCCCGGGGCCGGTTGCAGTTCAAAGCGCGTGATCACGGGCCCGGGGTGCACCGCGACCACCTCGACTTCGATGTTGAAATCCTTGAGCTTGAGCTCGACCTGCCGGGACATGGCTTCGAGCGCCTCGGCGGAATAACCGCCGCCTCGTAATGCCGGCGTGTCGAGCAGACTCAATTCGGGCAAAGTGGTCTGCGTTGCGGATTCGAACAACGGCTCCTGCTTTTCGCGCTCGATACGGACGCTGGGTAGCTCTTCGACGATGCGCGGTTCGATCTTGCGCGGCGGGCGGTGTTCCTGTTTTTCCGTTTCTTCCCTCAAGGCGGCCACGCGCTCGCGTTTCGCGCGCAGCCCGCGCGTGTAATCCAACAACTCGTCGAACCGCACGCAGCTCCAATCCCACAGGATCAGCGCGTAGTAGCCGACGGTATCCATCAACCACGCCCACGACAGTCCGGTAAACAAGGTCAGGCCGGTGAAAAAAATTGCGATCATCAAGAGCATGCCGCCGACCGGGCCGAATGCGGCGAATGCAGAGACCGCCGCAACGTCGCCCAGGATCCCGCCGGCCTGATGGGGTAGCTCGGCGACCGCGCCGTTGGCGCGCACCCAGAACAAACCGCAACCGGTGACCAGGGTGAAGGTAAACCCGACGAAACGAACGCTGAGCGTGAAGTAATCCGCAAAGAAGTCCTCCGCGCCTTCGCGGAACACGAGCCAACCGCCGTAGACCACCATCAGCGGAAACAGATAGGCGAACTGTCCGAACAGGTATAGGGTGATGTCAGCGACCCAGGCGCCGACCAGGCCACCCTGATTCAGGACGACATCACCGCTGCCGGTGTACGTCCAGCCGGGATCCGAGGGATGATGCGACCACAAGGCGAGCAGCAGAAACAGCGCGACTCCGCCGACGGCGATCAGGATCCCTTCCTTGAGCCTTTGCACCACGTGCGTCGACATCGCCAAGCCGAGATCGGAATGCTTGCGGATCGCTTGCGCCATACCTTAAATTGGTTTCTTCAGTTTATCTAGTAAACTTATGTAAAATAAATAAAAATACGATGATAGCTCTAAATCCAGATCAACACCAGCACCATGCCTGAATCGGGTCGTTCGAGCCCGCCTGCCGCACGGCCGCGCGCGTCGTGAAGGTCGCCGTGAACGCGTTACTGGTGCTATTTCTGGCCTACGCAGGCCTCTGCGCGTTCGTCTATGTGGCGCAGCCGCGGCTGGTGTTCTTCCCCGATACGCGCATCGGGCAAACGCCGGCCGATCATGGGCTCGCTTACGAAGACGTGCACATGAATACGGAGGACGGTGAGACGATCCACGGCTGGTACGTCCCGGCCGAAGGCGCGGCGAAACACGTTCTGTTCTTGCACGGCAATGCCGGCAATATCTCGCACCGCCCGAACACCATCGCGATGCTCAACCGCATGGAGCACGCGGTCTTGATCGTCGACTACCGCGGCTACGGTCACAGCAGCGGGCGACCGTCGGAGGCGGGCACGTATCACGATGCCGCCGCCGCTTGGGACCACCTGACTGTAACGCGCCAAGTCAACCCACAGGACATCGTGATCTACGGCCGCTCACTCGGCGGTGCCATCGCGGTGTGGCTCGCTGCGGAACGCGATCCCGCCGGCCTCATCATCGAGTCGACATTTTCACGCATGGCCGACATGGGTGTGTACCACTACCCCTACCTGCCGGCGCGCCTGCTCACGCGCATTCGTTACGATTCCGTCGCCCGCATTGCTGACGTCCGTTGTCCGGTGTTCAGTGCGCACAGCCGCGATGACGAGCTCGTGCCGTTTGAATTGGGCAAGGCCTTGGCCGACGCCGCACCGACGCTCGAGCGTTTCGTGGTATTGAACGGTGGTCACAATGAAGCGTTTTTCAATGGCGGCACCAAATATCAGCAGCTGCTTGACGCCTTTATCCGCGGGCCCGCGCATAATTGACCAGGTGCACCCCTTCTGCGACATTGAGCCCGCGGGCCGCGCGCCTGGCCTGGCCTTAACAGCATGAAGATCCAGTATCTCTCGGACGTGCATCTGGAATTCGGTTACGCCGAACTACCGGTGACGGACGCCGACGTGATCGTCGCCGCCGGTGACATCGGTATCGGATCAACGGGCGCCGAATGGCTCAAGGCAGGACGCAAGCCGACCATCTATATCGCCGGCAACCATGAATACTACGGCGGCGACATCGATGGCGTGCAAGCGCGCATTCAGGCCACGGTCGCCGGCACCGACATCAAATTCCTCGAATGCACGACGACCGAGATCGACGCCGTGCGGTTCCTCGGGGCGACCTTCTGGACCGACTTTTTGGGCGAAAACGAAAAGCTGATGGAAACCTTGCACGAGCACATGAACGATTTCCAGCAAATCAGCTTCAAGGGCCGTCATCTGTCACCGACAGACCTTGCCCGGATCAACCGAGAATCCAGCGCCTGGCTGGAATCTGAACTCGCGACCGCCTACGCCGGTAAAACCGTCGTGGTCACCCACCACGCGCCGCTATTCGCGAGCTGGGATGAGTCGATGAACGCCATCTTCAAGGGCGCCTACTGCAACAACTTGAGTCGTTTCATTATCGATTATCCGATCGATCTCTGGATTCACGGGCACATCCATGCGTGCTCCGATTACCGTGCGAACGAGTTGCGCGTGGTGTGTAATCCACGGGGTTACGACGGCTATCAGCTCGTCGAAGGTTTCGATGCGGCGCGAACATTGACCCTGCAATAAGGTCGCCGGTAGTGCCCTGTCCCGCGACAAACTTCCATAATTCGCTGGTCTTTTTCGCTGCTGGCGGCGTTGCTCCTCCTTGTGTAGAGCCCGCTACACGGCGTCGTCGCGCCTTGCCAGCAACGAAAAATCCGTCGCGACTTACAAAAGTTTGTCGCGGGACAGGACACTAGACGCCGTCATGCAAGCGGTCCTCAACACGATCGAACGTGTCGGAAACCGCTTGCCGCATCCGGCGACCCTGTTTGCGGGCGCGACCATCGCTCTCTTATTCGTCTCAGATATCGCCGATCGACTCGGCTGGGCGGTCGTCAAACCCGCGCTCGGCGGCGCCGGCAGCGAAACCCTGATGGTCACGGCCCGGAGTTTACTGGTCAGCGACGGACTGTGGTGGTTGCTCGATCATCTGGTGATCAACTTCATTCAATTCCCGCCCTTGGCCGTCGTCGTGGTGGGGATGTTGGGGATCGGCGTCGCCGAGCGCAGCGGTTTCATCGCCGCGACACTGAGCCGGGCGACGCGCCGTTTGCACGCTGCCTGGCTGACGCCCGCGATCGTGTTTCTAGGGATCATGTCCTCGCTGGGGCTGGATGCCGGCTACGTCGTGCTGCCGCCCATCGCAGCCGCACTCTATGCCGCCCAGGGACGTTCGCCGCTCGCCGGTGTCGCCGCGTCGTTCGCGGGTATTTCAGCAGGGTTCAGCGCCAATCTTTCCGTCACCGCGCTCGACCCGTTGCTGGCGGGATTCAGTGAGGCGGGCGCGCGTTTCCTGCTGCCGGACTATGACGTCGCGGAGACCGCGAACTGGTGGTTCATGATCGCGTCGACCTTCGCGCTCACCCTGTGCGGCTGGGCCGTGACCGCGATCTGGGTCGAACCGCGCTTAGCGCCGGTCGCGGCTCGCGACGACACGGCTCCCGATGTGGACGACGATACAAACACGCGCGCATTGACCTACGCCTGGATCAGTGTTGCTGTCTGCCTCGCCCTCACGGCGCTGGCGATCGCACATCCATCAGGGCCCCTGCATGGCGCCGGCGATCGGCACCCGCGGTGGGTCGAGGCGACGGTGCCGTTGATCTTTCTGGTGTTTTTTGTCCCGGGCATGGTCTTCGGTTTTGCGAGCCGTAAGTTCCGCACCGATCGCGACGTCGCCGAAGCCATGGGCGCGACGATGGCGGCGCTCGGTCCCTACATCGTGCTGGCCTTTTTCGCGGCGCAATTCATCGAGGGCTTCAAGTATTCGGGCCTCGGGGAAATGCTCGCCATCACCGGCGGGCAGGCCTTGACCGCGCTCGAGCTGTCCCACAGCGTGTTGATTCTGGGCTTTATCGGCGTCGTGATGTTCGGCAACCTCGTCGTCGGTTCCGCGTCAGCGAAATACGCCTTCTTCGCCCCGGTATTCGTACCCATGTTCATGCAGGTCGGGATCAGCCCGGAACTCACCCAGGCCGCATACCGGGTCGGCGATTCGATTACGAACGTCATCACGCCGCTGAACCCCTACATGATCATCATCCTGGCGCTGGTGCAACGGCACGTTGCCGGCGCCGGCCTCGGCACCGTGGTCGCGCTGATGCTCCCTTACAGCATCGCCTTCGCTGTCGTGTGGCCACTGTTGCTGCTCGGCTGGATGGCGACCGGTATAGCGTTGGGTCCAGGCGGCTCGCTGACTCTGCCATGAACGCAGAAGTTCATGAGTACTTTGTGCTAACATACTGAGACAACACAGAATTCACGCCGCTCCGAGCCCGATTACGCCGACATGTCCGACAAGAAGACCTACCGAGTCACATTTCACAACCAGGGCAAGGTCTATGAGATCTATGCCCGCAGCGTCCATCAAAGCGGGTTGTTCGGCTTCATCGAAATCGAAAAAATCGTGTTTGGCGAGAAGTCATCCGTGGTGGTCGATCCATCGGAAGAAAACCTCAAAACCGAGTTTGAGGGCGTCACACGCACCTATCTCCCCATGCATGCCGTGATTCGCATCGACGAAGTCGAAAAGACAGGTCACAGCAAGATCATGGACGCCGAAGGCCAGGGCGGGAACGTCGCGCCGTTTCCCGTTTTCACTCCAGGCCAAGAAACCACCAAGACCTGACCGCGCCACTGTGCGATGGCATCTGCGCGCGTAAGGTTTTTCGATACGGACCGCATAGCGTGAAATCGA
The DNA here is from genome assembly GCA_965217605.1 of Gammaproteobacteria bacterium. Classification (GTDB taxonomy): domain Bacteria; phylum Pseudomonadota; class Gammaproteobacteria; genus JAYYZW01. The sequence continues at coordinate 177,981 of CBDCJB010000016.1, read as the reverse complement.
TCATCACCGTCTTACTAATCTGTTACTCCGCGCTTCACCTCACCAGCGCAGTCGCTGCGCAATGGACCTTACATAGAGCGCCGTCGGATACGGGCGGTGATCACGTACTCGCGGTTCAAGTCAACGACTCCGGCAGTGAGATCAAGGTCTTCAGAAATGGGCGCGCCGAGGTATTTCTCGAATTTAAGAAATCGCCAGGGTTCAGTGGTCTGTCACGCTCGAGTTGTCCGACGTTTCAGATCGACCGGCGTATCCCGATGCATTATTTCAACGTGGACCAGTCCTGCCACATCGACGCCGATCGCGTGGTCTACGACTTAGGCCAAATACGTGACAACGCACTCACCTCGCTCGTAGTGCACCGCCTGATGAATGGCGGGAAGGTCGCCTTCCGGTATCTGACGCAGGACGGTACCTATCACGAATCCAGATTCGAGTTGTCGCGTTCAAAGGAAATTCTGACCAGTGCGCTCGGCGTAGATACGCTAGTCACACCCTATTAAGCGGCGTTGGCCAAGCGATTCGCGTGACGTCGCTATGCATCTAACAGTACTCGACTCGCTGGCGAGCATCGATCCGACCCGCTGGGACGCACTTGCGGGTAACGATCCGTTTCTCAAACACGGTTTTCTTCAGGGGCTGCAAGAAACCGAGTGCCTCGCGCCCCAGGGCTGGCATCCCCAGCACCTGGCGGTATTCGACGAGGACCGCCTATGCGGCGCATTACCGTTGTACGTGCGCGACAACAGCTACGGCGAATTCGTATTCGACTGGAGCTGGGCGGACGCCTATGAACGCGCCGGCGGCAATTACTACCCGAAATTAGTCACCGCGATACCCTTCTCACCGGTGACCGGCAGGCGTCTTTTGATCGATGGCGAGGCCGGTGACAGTTCGCAGATCGCGGACATGCTCGTCGGTGCGGCGGTGCGCGCCTGTAACGATAACGACCTGTCGTCGTGGCACTGCCTGTTTCCTGAAACCACGGAACTCGCGTCATTCGAGAAAGCGGGCCTTTTGACCCGCTTGGGTTGCCAATACCACTGGTTCAATCACGATTACGCGGATTTCGACGATTTCCTCGCTGCACTGACGTCGAAAAAACGCAAACAGATCAAACGCGAGCGGCGCCGGGTCCACGAACAGGACATCGACATCGAAGTACTCGTCGGCGATGAAATCGGCGCCGAGCACTGGTCGGTGTTCCACCGCTTTTATTGTTCGACTTTTTATCGAAAGTGGGGTGAGCCGCGCCTGACGGAAACATTCTTTAACACCTTGAATGAACGCCTGCCGGGCGCGCCCATGCTCTTGCTCGCGCGCGCCGCCGGAAGTTACGTAGCAGGCGCTTTCGCGCTGCTGAGCGATGACACGCTCTATGGACGCCATTGGGGATGCAGTGCATCACACGACAGTTTGCATTTTGAGCTGTGCTACTATCAAACCATCGATTACTGCATTCGGCACGGGCTCAAGCGGCTGGACGCCGGTGCTCAAGGTGAGCACAAACTCGCGCGCGGATTCATCCCCGTTAGCACCTGGTCCGCCCACTGGATACGCGATACCGGATTCCGGCGCGCCGTCGACGAGTTCGTCAAGCAGGAACGGAACGCCTTGGAACAATACATGCGCGGGCTGGACTCACATGTCGCTTTCAAACAGGTTTGAAGAGCAGCGATGGATCAGCATGATCTAACGAGCTCTTTGTACTGGGTTTTGGATTGTCGCTTAGCACAAGATTTCCCCACGACCGACCGCGCACTCGATGAACCTGACGGCTTGCTCGCGATCGGCGGCGATTTGAGCCCCGAGCGGCTCCTCCACGCCTATGCTCGCGGGATCTTTCCCTGGTACTCCGACGGCCAACCGATCCTCTGGTGGACGCCCGATCCCCGCTCGGTGATGGAGCCGGACGCCATCCACATCCCTCGAAGTCTTGCTAAAACGGTGCGCAACGGCGGCTTTAAACGCACTTTCGACCGTTGTTTCGAGCGCGTGGTAAACGCCTGTGCGGCACCCCGAGCGCCGCAGGCGGGAACCTGGATCACGGCCGAGATGCGCGACGCTTATTGTAGGTTGCACGAACGGGGCGCAGCGCATTCCGTCGAATGTTGGCGCGCTGGTGAGCTCGTCGGCGGTCTTTACGGCATTGCCGTCGGTAGCGTCTTTTTTGGTGAATCGATGTTCAGCCACCGCCGCGATGCGTCGAAAGTCGCGTTCGTACATCTGTGTCGCTGGCTCGATGAGTGGGGCTACCGCTTGATCGACTGCCAGATCCATACGCCCCATCTAGAAAGGCTCGGCGCGCACCCTATGCCCCGCGCAGAATTCGAGACGCGGCTCGCGCAATGGATTAACCATGGGCCAACGGCGCATGCGTGGCAGGAAAGGGAGAGCCCCGCGTGACCGAACCGCCGTCCGCGCCCCGTATTGGTTTCTTTACGTCTCCGCCGCACGAGTGCGGTTACTTACCCGCCCGTAACGCCGTGACGATGTTCGCGGACCCGCGCTTGAACCTCAATTCCGAAGCCTATACGTGGTTGTCCGCACACGGCTTTCGCCGCAGCGGAACCCACGTTTACCGGCCGCATTGCGGCCCCTGCACCGCCTGTGTCGCCGTGCGCGTTGCAGTCGAGGAATTTTGTCCGCGCCGTGGTCACCGCCGCACGCTCGCGGCCAATACCGATATCGACATCGTGCGCCGACCGGCGGTTTTCGAGCCGGAACACTTCCGGCTATACGAAGCGTATTTGAATGCACGTCACCCGGATTCGCAGATGGATTCGACCAACCCCACTGCCTATATGAGTTTTCTGACCGCACAGTGGTGCGATACGGATTTCTACGAGTTTCGGCGTAAAGGTGACTTACTTGCAGTCGCCGTTGTCGACCGTCTCGGTGACGGATTGTCGTCCGTTTACACTTTTTTTTCACCGCAGCATGGGCACCGGAGTCTAGGACGCTTTGCCATCCTCAAACAGATCGAGTGGGCCCTCGAGGCGCGTTTGCCGTGGGTCTATCTCGGATACTGGATCAAGGGCTGTCGCAAGATGTCTTACAAAGACGAGTACGCGCCGCTCGAATATTATCGCGGCGGTAAGTGGACGCGCGATCCAGACAGCGGCGCAAGCACGACGGAACACCACGAATGGCGATTGCGCGCATAAGCTACACTACGCCCCTTGGCGACCCGGCCCATATCGATCAAGGTGTGGGTCGCAGCCGGTAACCTGAGGACCTATGGCAAAAGAAGAACATATCGAAATGCAGGGGAAAGTCGTCGAGACGCTTCCCAACACGATGTTTCGCGTCGAGCTCGAAAACGGCCACATCATCACGGCGCATATCTCAGGCAAGATGCGCAAGAACTATATTCGTATTTTGACGGGCGATACCGTGACGGTGGAATTGACGCCCTACGATCTCTCCAAGGGCCGCATCACATACCGCGCACGGTGAACAATATCGAATCGCCCGCAAGCGGGCGAATTCAGCTGCGCAACCGCGCCAACAGTGCGACGGTGCCTTCCACGATCAGCTTGCCCGCCTTCTCATAGCCACGGGTCTCGCCACCGTACGGATCGGGCACTTCGATAAATCCCGCACCGCGCTCAGACGGCAGCATGCTTATCGTGCCGTTAAACCCTTCGGGGCGGATGGCCATGAGTAAATCCAGATGCCCGTGATCCATGGCGACGATGTTGTCGAAGCGCTCGAAATCCGCGAGCTCGAACGAGCGTGAGCGCAGGTCTGAAATGTCCGCGCCGTACCGCGCCGCCACGGTCACCGCGGCGGGTTCGGGTGCGCGGCCGTCGCCCGCATAGGTGCCGGCGGAATCCACCAACCATCCGCCACCCTTTTGGGCGTCTTCGAGACCCGCGCGGAACAGGCCCTCGGCCATCGGCGAGCGGCAGATGTTACCGGTACAAACGAATAAAACGCGGCGCATGGGGATAGGACACTAGGCGTGCCGCAGCGCGTCGAGATCGGACTGGGTATCGATGCCGGTACCGCAGGCGGCGTTCGCATCAGCAGCAATGATGGTTGCCCCGAAATACAGCGCACGGAGTTGCTCGAGGGATTCGAGCTCCTCGATGCGTGCCGGCGCGCTGCCGACGAAGCGCTCGAGAAATTGAACGCGAAATCCGTAGATCCCGACGTGCCGGCGATAAATGTCCAAGGCGCGCGTCTCCCGCCCGCCATCGACGAAATCGTCGCGATGCCACGGAATGGGCGCACGGCTGAAGTAGAGCGCGCGCGCGTTCGAGTCGCGCACGACTTTGACCACGTTGGGATCGAATAATTGATCGTGCATCAGCGGTTCGCAGACCGTTGCCAGATCGCAATGTCGACTCGCGGCAAGCTCCGCGACCTGTCGAATGACGCCGCCCGGCATCTTGGGCTCATCGGCCTGGACATTGACGATAATGAGTTCGGCTGGCTCATTTCTCGAGCGTACCGCTTCGGCGATCCGATCGGTACCGGAGCGGTGAGCGCCGGAAGTCATACACGCAACGGCGCCGAACTTCGCCGCAGCCTGCACGATGCGTTCGTCGTCAGTTGCAATGACAACTTCCTCTGCGCCGCTTTCGCACGCGCGTTCGTATACGTGTTGGATCAGCGGCTTGCCACACACCTCCAGCAGCGGTTTACCCGGTAGCCGGCTCGCAGCGTAGCGCGCCGGGATATAGACCTTGAATTTCAAGATCGGAGTTGCTCAGCTTCTTCCTCGCTGATCTCGCGGGCTTCATCCTCGAGCATGACGGGAATTCCGTCGCGAATGGGATAGGCAAGCCGTGCCGATTTCGAGATCAATTCGCCTTTGTCTTTGTCATAAACGAGCGGCCCTTTGGTCACGGGGCAGACGAGCAGATCAAGCAGCTTCTTGTCCATGAAATATTCTCTTTAACAGGGTTTTGAGACGACGTTCAAACACATCGGGAAGTTCAGCGGTAATCGGAACATACCATAAGCGATCGTCATGGAAATACGCGCACTTTATTGCATCTTTTTCCGTCATGAGAATCGGATTTCGATCGGCGAAGTCCAAATCCGGGGTTTCGAAACGGTGATGATCGGGAAATGCATGCGGTGTGATCCTGAAGCCGCTGCGTTTGAGTAATGCGAAAAAGCGGTCCGGATATCCAATGCCGGCAACGGCATGGACCGTTTTGGGCGCAAATTTTTCGAACGATACCGGTTCGAAGTTGTTCTGTAGGTGATGCGCACGTCCAGCTACATAGCGCATCGGAAATTCGCCGCGGGCAGCCAGGCCGTTGGTGACGATGAGATCAACGCGTTCGAGGCGGGTCACAGGCTCACGCAGGGGACCCGCCGGCATGCACGCCCCGTTTCCGAAGCGACGTATACCGTCGATAACCGCGACTTCGATATCGCGCGCCATGGCGTAGTGCTGCAAGCCGTCGTCACTGACGATGATGTTGACGCCTGAATGTTTGCGCAAGGCTTCGACGGCATCGCCACGATTCGGGCCGACCGCGATCGGCAGTCCAGTGCGCTTGGCGATGAGAACCGCTTCGTCGCCGACCGCAACCGGGTCGCTGTCCGGACGTACCTGTTGCGGCCACCTGGTTGCGACGCCTCGGTATCCGCGGGCGACGATGCCGGGCTTGAACCCGAATTCCTGGAGTTTCTGCGCAAGCCAGATCACGAGCGGGGTCTTACCCGTCCCGCCTACGGAAATATTGCCGACCACGATGATCGGAACGGGCGCTTGATAGACGTTAAACAGACCCGAAGCGTAGGCCGCACGGCGCGCCCATGCGCACGCCTGGTACAGGCGGCTCAAGGGCGCGAGCACGAGCGTCGCAGGATGCTTGCCGTACCAGATGTCTTCGATTATGTCGTGCCATGCGATATTCAAACTACGCGCACCCCGACGGCAGTCCGACCGGCGCCCTACTCCGGCTCGCGCAACCGCGTCGGAAAGGTGATCCGGTAGAGTCCGGCCTGCCGTGCAGCGTCCATTACATCCACGACGCCCTGGTGACTTGCTGCGGCGTCGGCGCTGATGATCACGACGGGATCGCTGGCGTCGTCCCTCGCATCTGTCAACGCCTGCCGAATCGTACTGAGCTGCGCATTGATCAGCGCCCGCTGATTGACGAACACGGCGCCGTTGTGGTCGATGGAGACGTCGATCCGGTCAACCGGGTCCTCGCGCAATTCCTCGCTTGCTTGCGGCAAGGTCAGCTCGATCTCCGATTCCTTGACGAACGTCGTCGACACCATGAAAAATATCAGCAACAGAAAAACGACGTCGATCAACGGTGTCAAATTGATGTCGACGTCTTGTTCGGCGGTTGGGCGGAAATTCATCTCAGGACCTCACCGCTCCGGTGTCGTCACTCTCGCGATCGCCGTGCAAGACCTCGACGAGTTTCAATGCTTCCTGTTCCATGGAGACGACGAAGCCTTCAACCCGACCGCGGAAATAACGGTAAAACATCAAGGTTGGAATCGCGACCGAGAGGCCGGCAGCCGTCGTGATGAGCGCCTCGGAGATCCCACCCGCGAGAACCGAGGCGTCGCCGACGCCGTGCGCGGTGATCGCGGCAAATACTTTGATCATGCCGATAACGGTACCGAGTAGGCCCAGCAGTGGCGTGATGGCCGCGATCGTTCCGAGGGTATTGAGGTAACGCCCAAGGTCGTATACGACGTGTCGGCCGACTTCTTCGACGCTCTCCTTCATGACGATGCGATCGTATTCGCTGGCGATCAGGCCCGCGCTCAACACACGGCCCAAGGGCGACCCACCGCGTAAGGCTTCGACGCGTTTTGGATCTAAAACGCCGGACCGCGCCCATTGCCACACTTGTGCGACGAGATTGTCCGGGGTGATGCGGTGTCGCTGCAGCGACCAGAATCGTTCGACGATGATCGCCAACGCGATGATCGAACACGCGAGAATAGGCAGCATCATCCATCCGCCGGCTTTAACGAATTCCAACACGAGCGGCTAATCTCCTAATCCCGGTCTGGCTTCGAACGACGTAGCGGCAGACCTTACCAAACCGGGCATGAGGCGCATAGTGTGTCGTACTCCATGCCGACTTCCCGGCCAAGCGCTACCGACGGATCTCGGCACGCGGCCATTGCATAAGACATACCGAGAGAGGCGTTTGCTTTGATAACATCTCTCGCCTGAACCGGTAGGGTAGTTCATCGTTACGCCGGACGATGCGCCGGAACTCCCGCCGAAAGCGCGCTCCCGTGAAGGGCTTGGGAACGAGCCTAAGGAGGAGATTCAATGACTAAAAGGCTGTATGAACGATTGGGCGGTGCCGACGGTATTACACAACTCGTCGACGATATGATCGATGCCTACCTCAGAAATCCGATCGTAAAAACCCGCTTCGAGAATGCTAAAAATCTCGAACATGCGAAACAGATGGCAGTTGATTTTTTTTGTGCCGGATCGGGTGGCCCACAGCCCTACAATGGCATGGACATGCTCACGCGACATACCGGAATGAATATCTCCGAGGAGGAGTTCATTGCAGTAGTGGACGATATCCTCGGTGCTATGGACAAAAACAATCTGGGCGAGGAAGAGAAGAAAGAAATCCTGGCCTATGTATGGTCGCTCAAAGACGACATCATCCGTGTGTAACTGATCTTGCTATTGCGTGGTGCGATGTCCGAATGGCGCCGCGGTTCGACTCGGATCGGCGCGTCCCGGACAAGTATTTACGCGTAAGTAGTTCATCCCCGTACCCAAACGCTGCGGCGCACTTTGGAAGTGCCAGTATTATTTACACACCTCCGTGCGCCTAACTTACTGACTATCATGGATTTAGTATCGAAATGTCGCGATCGAGGCGCCGATATGTGTCAACATTCTTTACACCCGGCCTGGTCTTGGAACCACTAGATTATAACTAACGTATTGAAATTAAAGTACAAAGTAGCGTGTGGCATGAACGTTGCTCAGGTATACCGATATAGCCAGCAATAGTTAGGAGCCCTTCGATGCGCGCTAAGAGCTTAATCACAATCTTTAGTATCGCGATCCTATCCCTCTGCTCTACAGCTTGGGCGGGACCGATTTTTTTAACGGGCCACGATCCGGACTTTCATGCGCAGGGCAGTACTGGCGCGGCAAATCTGTTGAAGTCGGGCATCGCGTTCGTAACCGGGGGGACTTACTCAGGTAGCGGCGTTTTCACCCCCGGTGCGGGCAAGTTTTTGTGGATAGAAAGCCGAATTGCACCACCGTCGGGCTATCGGGTCGGCGAGTTGGGCCTTACCAGCATCGGGTTGACGCTGGGAACGCATTATGACCGCGCCAACGGGGCCGACCTCGCGGCCATGACGGATTTCTCCGGCTATACCGCGATAGCGGTCGCCTCCACGTTCGGGGGGCTGTTAACCGCGGCCGAACTGAGCCAGCTGATCCTCAAGAAAGCGGTGATTGAAGACTTCGTCAATGCCGGCGGCGGCGTGCTGGCCCTCGCGGAATCGTTTCAGGGTGGGTCGAGCGGCAGCCATCTTGCCGGATTGACTACTGCGGATCTGTTCAGCTTCCTTCCGGTAGCGGTCTCCTCGGTCCCGCCAACCGCGCCATTTAATCCAACGGCGGCTGGACTCGCTGCACCATTCAACTTGGTGTTCGGTGATTTAAACGATCCCACGCACAATTCCTTTGGACTGATCGGCGGATTGACGCCGCTCGATCTCGATTCCGGTAACCCGAGCCAGGCGACCACGCTGGCGGGCGATGTGACCATCGGCGGCGGCGGATTCATGCCCGCGCCGGAACCCACGACCTTTGCACTCGTAGTCATTGCGACTGCCGCGTTATCAATGCAGCGTCTAAGGAAAAAGCAGTCCGCTTGAGCGTAGCCGATGATGGGATCCTGGAACCCCGCAACAGCGGGTTTCTTTTTTGCGATGTAGGGCCGCTCCAGGCCTATTCCGGTTCGCCGAAGTGCCCGAACCGCGGTTGCTCACCGGCAGTCGGAGACCCGGTACTTGGCGGGGAGCGTACCGCCCCGGCAATCCCAGCTAATCCGGCCTTCCGTAACGAACGGCGCGAGCACCACGGTGTGGCTATCGCAGGTTTCGATCAAGGTCATGGTCATGGTTCCCTGCCCCCCTACGGCAACTGATTCAACCCAGTAACTACTGATCTCTTCCGGCGAAGCCATCCCTGCTTGCGCGTTACTCGATGGTAGTTCGCCATGGCGTGCAAAGTACTCGCTGATCGCGTATTTACCCGCGCTCGCGAGCGATAGCCCCTCGGTGACTATTTCACGCACGCTGGTGAGTTGGGTCGCTAGGTATATCGCGAGCACAAACGCAACGATGGGGTACACGAACGCGATCCCGATATATAGGCCTGGGTGATCGGCAATCGATTTCCACAACTTCGACGACGCCAATGAAACGAACAAGAACAATATGCCCAGTGCGAAAACAATTACACTCGAGTAGGTGAAGAAACTTGCAAAAAAATGGATGTGTTGCAGGTGATCCGGAACACACATGGTGAATATACCCGGTGGCTTTCGTTACGCTTTGCATTGAGAATCATACGCTGATTGTGAATACCCGGTTGCAAGCGAAACCGTTTGACCGCAAAGCAGAAGTGTCCGCCGCTAATCATTCATGCGCCGCCAGAATCCCCAACTCGATAGGCGATAGGCGTCGACTTGAATGCCATCGGCGCGGACTTCGACCGTAAGCGCGCCGGAATCGGCCGTGCTCAAAACTTCTGCGCCAACTTCCAGGTACCGCGCGATGACCTCCGGGTTCGGAAAGCCGTAACGATTACGATAGCCCGCGGACACCAACGCATAGCGCGGCCCGACCGCCGCGACGAACGCGGACGACGAAGAAGTCCTGCTGCCGTGATGCGGCACGATCACGATGTCGGCCGCGAGCGCGTGACCGTAGCGCGTGCGTAGCAGCGCCTCACCGGTTGATTCTACGTCGCCAGGCAACAGGGCCCGGCCACCACGGCCCCCGATCGCGAGGACACAGGAGCGATCGTTGCGCGATCCCGCGTCCCCCGGGAATGGGTGCAACATCCGGAAAACGACGCCGTCCCAACGCCACATATCGGGGGCGCGGCACAGATCGCGGCCGACCCCGGCTCGTTCCGCGACGAATACGCGGGTGGTCGGGATCAGGTTCAACACCGCGGCGGCGCCACTGGCGTGATCGGCGTCGGCATGGCTGATGATTAGGGCGTCGAGGCGCCCTACCCGCAGCGCCTTGAGTGCGGGTACGATCACCTCGGATCCGGCGTCGGTCTCCCGACCCCAGAACCGCGGCCCCGTGTCGTAAAGCGCAGCGTGCGTACGCGTCTCCAAGAGCACGGCGAGGCCTTGCCCGACATCGAGCACTTTGAGTCGGAAATCGCCGTCCTGCAGTGGGCGCTGCCGTGGGAGTAGCAGCACGCACACGATTATCGCGCTTAACCCGCGCCCCGGGACGCCGCGTGGCAATGCGAAGATACACAAACCGATCAACAGCAGCGCCGCCTCGGCGGCCCCGACCAAACCCAGCACCGAGGACGGCGGGGAAACGCTCGAAGTAAACTCGAGGAAACGCCACAACACCGCCCATAGACGTCCGCCTGCATCCCATGCGATCGCCGCGTAAGCGCTGTCTACGATCGCACACAAGACGCCGATCAAGGTCAGCGGGACGACGAAGACCGCGCTCCACGGCACTGCGAACAGATTTGCGATCGGTGCAATCAATGAGAGCCGACCGAAAAACAGCGCCGCAAACGGCGCGATACCGATGGCCAGCGCGACATGGCTGCGCCAGCCAAGGGCTAAGCGCTTGCTCGACGCACCATCCCCCGTCCCCAGCCATACCAGCACGGCGGCGGCGCAAAATGACAAGCAGAAACTCCCTGACAGCGGAGTCATGGGATCCACCGTCACAACGGCGATCAAGGCGTAACAATAATTGTCCGCACTCAGCACACGCCGCCCGCTGAGCGCCGCGAGCACAGCCGCGGCCACGACGATCGTGGCGCGCCTGGCAGGCACCCCGAAGCCGGCGAGCGCAGCGTATGCCAGCGCGGCGGCCAGTGCGCCTAGCCACGCCATGCGCAGCGCCACGTACGCTTGCCGACGTGCAAACACGCATCCCGCCGCGTAGCGAAACAGCAAGAACGCCCAACCCGCCACCAGCGAGATATGCAGGCCGGATATAGCCAAAAGGTGGCCGGTTCCGGTGGCGACCATCACGTCCCATTGACGCTCATTCAGTCCACTGCGGTCCGACACGGCTAAGGCCTTGATGACGGCGGCGGTCTGCGATGACGGAATCGCGGCGTCGATACGCCGGCTGATCCAGCTCCGCAATCCCGCGATCGAGTGGCGCGGGGCGATATCGGCGCACAGATTCCCGGGGTGGCCAAGGACATGGCCCGTGGCGCCGATCGCATTGATGAACGATCTGCGCTCCACATCGTAGCCCCCTGGATTGGCCAAGCCGTGCGGCCGTTTTAGACGCACGTGCAATTCGCACCAGGCGCCCATTGGCGGGATCTCGGGCGCATTGAACCAGGCAAGGCGAATGCGACGGGGCAGTGCGACGTGAGCAGGGCCGCGTCGCGTGACGTTTGCGAGCTCGAAAGAAAGCAGGTCTCCACGGCGTGTAGCGAACGTATCCACGACGCCACCCACCACCTGCACCCGCCCTTCGAGTTCCGTCGCGAGACGGTTATCCAGCGCGGTGATGACGTGCAGGCTGCCCCATCCAAAACCGATCAGCAACAATGCGGCCAGGCGCGCAGCACGGTGCACCGCGGCGACCGCCGCAATGACCACATAGACGGCCGCTGTTGTACCATGCGGCGGCGCGTCGTTAGCGAGCGCGATCAGAACACCGGCGAGATAAAATACGGTACAAATTTGCATGCGTCATCCATGACTGACTGCCCATCGTTAGGCGAACCGCCGCGCGAATCCTCCATGGCAATGGGACCACGTTTCGCCGTCGCTGCCATAGAGTGTAACTCAGCGCCGTGAGCCCCAGGCACCTAATACGGCGCTACATCGTCGATCGCGAGACGATCACGCGTTCTCGCGCTACGGGCTGGATCGGTAAACGGCTGCACGACTCCGAGGTTTGGCATCTCGGGCGGCGGTCCGTCGCCGGCGGCGTCAGCCTTGGATTCTTCCTCGCGTTCATACCGCTGCCGATACAAATGGTGACCGCCGCACCGCTCGCTTTGTTGTTCAGGGTCAACCTGCCCGTAGCACTAGCTGCGGTTTGGATCACAAATCCCGTAACGTTCGCGCCGTGTTTCTTGTTCGCTTACAAGGTTGGCGGTTGGATCACCGGATTGGAAGGCGGCGTTGGTTCGCACGCGTTCGAAGCATCGTTTGCCGGGATCATCGACATCATCCGCGATATCTGGGTGCCGCTCACCGTCGGGTGCCTGTTGTGCGGGATCAGCGCGGCGGCGATCGGCAATGTCGCAGTACGCTGGTTGTGGCGCGCCTATTTACTCAATCGCTGCCGCCGGCGGCGGGAGCGTCAAGCTAAATAGGAAAGCGCAAATGTGAAACGCTCGCGCTTGCGGCTGCGTTCCCTCCCCCTCGAATCGAGGGGGAGGGACAGGGCACTACATAGCACCGGCTCGAAGACGGCCGTCTTCAAGGTGATAACGCGTTGCCATGCGCTCGGCGATACGCGTGTCGTGTGTAACCACGACGACCGCAGCTTTCTCGTCGCGACACAATTCGAGCATTAAATCACACGCCGTAGCCGCGTTGCGCGCGTCGAGATTGCCGGTCGGCTCATCAGCCAACAGGCACTTGGGCGACGTTACGAGCGCGCGCGCGATCGCGACCCGCTGACGTTCGCCGCCAGATAATTCTGCCGGCCGGTGCTCGGCGCGGTTCACGAGACCGATCTTCTCCAGTATCGAGCGAGCACGCTTACTGGCCGAAGCCGCGGACCAACGGCCTATCAACAGTGGCATGGCGACGTTTTCGAGCGCCGAAAATTCGGGCAACAGATGATGGAACTGATAGACGAAGCCGAGCATCTGATTCCTGAGTTCGCAGCGTTCGCGCTCCTTGAGCGTACCGAGATCACGACCGCACAGCGACACGCTCCCCGCGCCCGGTCGATCCAATCCGCCCAGCAAATGCAGCAATGTGCTCTTGCCGGAACCCGAGGCGCCACTAACGGCCACCGTTTCTCCGGCGCCCACCTGGAGGTCGATGCCTCTGAGCACCTCCACCAGAGCGACGCCGTCTTCGAAACTGCGCACCAGATCACGGCACTCGATCACGGCCTCACTCAAAACGCAAACCTTCTATCCCGTCTGCGCTCGCGGCCAACCATGCCGGATAAAGTGGCGCAGCGAGGCTCAGCAAGGTCGCTAGTGCCGTCGTTGCGATCAGATCGGGCATCCGCAGTTCCGAGGGGATATCGCTGATGTAGTACACCTCAGGAGACAATATTTTGAATCCCAATAACTGCTCGATGAACACGGCAATGGCATCGACATTTACCGCCAGAAGCACCCCGGCCACCAATCCCATGCATACGCCGACAACACCCGTTAGCCCGCCTTGAATCATAAAGACGCGCATGATCGCCGAACGATCCATGCCGAGCGATGTGAGCATCGCGATGTCAGGGCGCTTTTCCGTCACGGCCATGACGAGGATCGAAACGATATTAAACGCGGCGATTCCGATGGCTATCGCGAGGATGCTGAACATCACGATTTTCTCGACCTTCAATGCGCGAAAAAGATTACGGTGCCGCTCTGTCCAATCGATCACCGTCACGGCCGACCCTTCAGCCCGAAACGATTCGCCCAGTTCCCGCTTGACCGTCGGTGCCAGCGATGCATCTTCCAGCGTTGCGCGAACGCCGTCCACGCGCGATCCCGTTCGAAACAGAAGTTGGGCGTCTGACAGGTTGATCAAGGCCAGGCCGGAATCATGTTCGTGCAAGCCGAACTCGAAGATCCCCGCCACCTCGAATCGCTTCAGCCGCGGTAACATGCCGGCCGGCGTCATGACCGGCTGCGGGGCGATCAAGGTTACGCGGTCGCCGAGCACGACTCCAAATGCGTCGGCCAGTTCGCGCCCGATGGCGATTCGAAACGCGCCGCGCACGAGTCGACCCACGTCGCCCTCGCGCATGTGTAGGTCCAGCGCCGTAACGCGTTGCTCGAAAACCGATGCGATGCCCCGCGTTTCGACCGCCCGCACGATGCCGCGGTGCGATATCAGTACGTCACGGCTGATGTAGGGCGCCGCTGCGCGCACCTTGGAATGAGCCGCGATACGGGCGACGAGGGCCTTCCAATCGTCGGCAAGCGGTGCGTCTACGTCGATCACGAGATGCGATGCCATACCGAGAATTCGATCGCGCAGCTCACCTTCGAATCCATTCATAATCGAAAGGATCGTAAGGAGCACGGTGACGCCAAGGGCGGTGGCGATAATGGAAGTCAAGGACATGAAAGCGATAAAGTGATTGCCCCGCCGGGCGTAGATATAGCGGATGCCAATGAAGGCTTCGACCGGCGAGAACATCGTGCCGAATTATAAACAAAAGGTGCTGTTGAACCGCCTCTCGAGGTCAGGACACTAGATGACCCCTAATATTCTTGCGTTGGAAACTGCGACCGATGCCTGCTCGGTAGCGCTACTCGCAGGCGAAGTGTGTGCAGAACGACACGAAGTCGCACCTAGACGTCATACGGAATTGATCTTCGATATGATGAATGCGGTTTTGAAAGACGCCGGCCTTACACCTGATGCCATCGGCTTGGTCGCGTTCGGATGCGGACCGGGCTCTTTTACGGGAGTCCGAATCGCGGCTTCCGTGACGCAGGGAATCGCGTTCGCGCGCAATCTACCCGTGGCTCCTGTCTCCACCTTACTCGCACTCGCCGCCGGCGGCGCGCGCCTGTTCGATGCTTCGAACGTAGTCGCATCGATAGATGCGCGGCGCGGCGAAGTGTACGCCGCTGCATTCGAGTTCGATGCAGCGTATAACGTCGTTCGCGTCGTCGTCGAGGAGTCAGTGATCCGCCCGGGACAACTCGAGCTTCCACCGTCCGCGAATTGGCTCGGTGTCGGAAACGGTTGGCATGCCTACGCGGCTGACATCGCGCCGGCGGGGACGCCCTCACGGCAAAGCGACCTACTCTACCCGCGTGCGGAGGATGTCGCGCGTCTCGCCGTCAACATGCACGCGACTGGGAACACCGTAGCGGCGCGTGATGCGTTGCCGATCTATTTGCGCGGTGGCGTCGCCTAAGTGTCCTGTCCCGTGAAAAACTTCCACAATTCGCTGGTCTTTTTCGCCGCTGGCGGCGTTACTCCTCCTTGTGTAGAGCCCGCTACACGGCATCGTCGTGCCTTGCCATCGACGAAAAATCCTTCGCGACTTATGAAAGTTTTTCACGGGACAGGACACTAGGGCACCCGCACGACTGAACTCGCGACGGCGCCGTCGGCGCCAAGTTCGATGACGCGGTAGCCTGCGGCCTGGGAATCGGCGCGATAACGTGTCGCCCGCGGCACGAACTGCACGCAGGTCGAGGGCGCGGCCAAAATACGCACGCCCCCGCGGTAACAATCGAAATTTTGATGCACGTGACCAAAAGCGATGAGCTTGACCGTGGCGTGCGCGTCGAGGATCTCCCACAGGGCATCCGCGTTGACGAGGCCCATTGCATCCATCCAGGGACTGCCGATCGGCACCGGTGGATGATGCAGGAACACGGCATCGAATCCATCATGCGCGGTCGCCAAGGTGCGCTCTAACCACGCGCGTTGCGGCGCATCGATAGCGCCGTAAGTGTGGCCCGCAACCCAGGTGCTCAGGAGTACGATGCGCCATTGGTCTAGGATGACGGTATGCGGCACCGTAAACCCGCCACCCAGGCCCGATGCGATCAAGTGCGCTGGTTCGTCGTGGTTGCCCGGCAAAGTCAATACCGGCGCGCCTTCCTCGCCTACGACCTGCGCGAGATACGCATACGCTTCGGGACTCCCATCCATCGCCAGATCGCCGGTCAACACAAGGGCGTCGTAGGCGTCTTCGGTGCAACGCATGCGGTCGAATACCTGCGCAAAACTCTGGCGCGTGTCCACGCCATCGAAACGCGACCCGGGTTCGGCGTAGATATGCGTGTCGGTAATTTGAATGAGACGAATCATCTTGTGCCCTGTCCTACATTGAAGGCAGGTAGCCTGGATGGAGCGTAGCGGAATCCAGGGGCAATATTTAACATGATCGGCCAACCTCTACCCTAATGTGATTCCGATGGCGAACAAAACACTAAATCTCAGCGACACCCTCTACACGTACTTTCAGAGCGTTTCCCTACGGGCCGATCCCGTACTCGAAGCGCTGCGCGCCGAGACGTCGAGCTTACGCGGGGCGATGATGCAGATCGCACCCGAGCAAGGTCAGTTCATGCACCTGCTGGCGCGCATTGCGGGCGTCCGGCAGGCGCTGGAGATCGGCGTCTACACGGGCTACAGCGCGCTGTGTGTCGCACGCGCCCTGCCACAGGACGGCCGTCTTATCGCATGCGATATCAATGCGGAGTGGACGGCAGTCGCACGCCGCTATTGGGAACGCGCAGGTGTCGCGGACAAGATCGATCTGCGCTTGAAACCTGCAAGCGAAACGCTCGAAGACTTAGCCTCATCCGGCGCGAATGGTACGTTCGATTTCAGCTTTATCGACGCCGACAAAGAAAACTACGGGTCGTATTTCGAACGCGCGCTCGAACTGACGAGACCCGGCGGGTTAGTACTCGTCGACAACGTGTTGTGGAGCGGGAAAGTTGCAGACGCGGATATTAACGATGCGGATACGACCGCCATACGCGAGCTGAACCGGCGGCTTTACGATGACGCTCGCGTCGATTTCGTGACCTTGCCTTTGGGTGACGGCTTGACGATCGCCGTTAAGCGCTAGTGTGCTGCGAGCGCCATCCCGGCGCGCCGGGATGGCGCCGGCGGCCCATCGCGGGTCTTTCTGAGCCAAAATAACGACCGGCCGGCGCCAGGCCATCGGCCCCCCACCGCGCGCTATTCGCGGCTCCACTCCATGAAAAAAATCGGCCCGATTCCTAAGGGCCTGATCTACGGGCGAAAGCTCGAGGTTATCCCCAGATTGTACGCAACATGAACACGGGTTACTCTTGACAAATACACAAGATGATGTGGTGAAGTATTTCCTTGACCACATTCTATTGTGGTGATATACAGTTGCTTACGCCGTATTCATAAGACAAATACGAGCCCATTACACAGATCCGTAACATACGAATAGAGCCGGGAGGGGATATGGATTTCGAGCATGCCGAGGCGCGGACGGGTACCGCCTCGGCGAATGCATTGCAGTCACCGCTCGAGAGCGAGATGAACGTTGCTATTGCGGCGACGGCGCCCGGCGAATTCAGAGTCATTCGACGCAACGGAAAAGTTACGGCGTTCGATGGCAACAAGATCACCGTCGCGTTGACCAAAGCATTTCTCGCCGTCGAGGGTGGCAGTGCGGCGGCGTCGACGCGCATCCATAACCTCGTTGAGGCGTTGACGACGCAAATCACGGCCGCATTGACGCGACGCATGCCCGCCGGCGGCGCTACGCATATCGAGGACATTCAAGATCAAGTCGAGCTCGCACTGATGCGTGCGAGCCAGCACAAAGTTGCGCGGTCGTACGTGTTGTATCGCGAAGAACGCGCGCAAAAACGTAAAGCCGAGCAGCAACGACAAGCGCCACAGAAGCAGACTGACAAGCTCACGGTCACCCTGCCGGATGGTGTAACGGTGCCGCTCGACGAGAACCGCCTCGTCGATGTCGTCGAGGAAGCGTGCGCGGGCGTCGACGGCACGGACGCAAAAGCGGTCGTCGACGAGACGAAGCGCTCGCTTTTTGATGGCGTTGCAGAAGCTGACGTGGCAAAAGCAGTGACGATGAGCGCGCGCATGTTCATCGAACGCGAACCGAATTACACCTTTGTCGCAGCGCGCCTCTTACTAGACGCCTTGCGTCAGGAAGCGCTGAGTTTTGTAAGTAATCACAGAGAAGAAGCAACGCAAAACGAAATGTCGGAGCGTTACGCACCGTACTTCGAAGCGTATGTCAAACGCGCAATCGATCTCGAACTGATGGATCCGCGCTTGGGCAACTACGATCTCAAGCGCCTTGGAGAGGCCATCAAACCCGAACGTGATTTCAGTTTCAACTATCTTGGCATGCAGACGCTTTACGATCGTTATTTTCTGCAAAGCCACGGTACACGGTTCGAACTACCGCAGGCATTTTTCATGCGGGTGGCTATGGGCCTTGCAATTAACGAAATCGATACGGAAGCATGGACGATCGAGTTCTACAATCTTTTGTCGACGTTCGATTTCATGAACAGCACGCCAACGCTGTTTAACTCAGGGACCTTACGTCCCCAGTTATCGTCGTGCTATCTGACCACCGTGCCGGACGATCTCGATGGTATTTTCAGCGCGATCCGGGATGACGCGCTGCTATCGAAGTTCGCCGGCGGCCTCGGCAATGACTGGACTGCGGTGCGCGGCATGGGCGCACACATCAAAGGCACGAATGGAAAGTCGCAGGGTGTCGTGCCCTTTCTGAAAGTCGCTAACGATACGGCCGTTGCGGTCAACCAGGGCGGTAAACGCAAGGGCGCGATGTGTGCCTATCTTGAAACCTGGCACATGGACATCGAGGAGTTTCTCGAATTACGTAAGAACACCGGCGACGACCGGCGTCGCACCCACGACATGAACACCGCGAACTGGGTGCCGGATCTATTCATGAAACGCGTCTGCGAAAATGACGAATGGACGTTGTTTTCCCCGGATGAAGTACCGGACCTGCACGACTGTATCGGCGCTGAATTCGAGCGTAAATATGTCGGGTACGAAGCTAAAGCCGCGCGCGGCGAAATCCGCAACGTCAAGCGCCTATTGGCGGTGGACCTGTGGCGCAAAATGCTCGGTATGTTGTACGAAACCGGGCACCCCTGGATCACGTTCAAGGATGCCGCCAATCTGCGCTCACCGCAGCAGCACGCAGGGGTAGTACACAGTTCCAACCTTTGCACCGAAATCACACTGAACACCACAGCCGGTCATGAAATCGCCGTGTGTAATCTGGGTTCGGTCAACCTGATGCAGCACGTCGATGAGAACGGACTCAATGTCGAGAAGCTCGAACACACCGTGAGCACCGCCATGCGGATGCTCGATAACGTCATTGATTACAACTTTTACAGCGTCCCCGCCGCGCGAGCGTCTAATCTTCGACACCGTCCGGTCGGGCTCGGCGTCATGGGCTTTCAGGATTGCCTGTACAAGCTTCACCTGTCCTACGGATCGGACGAAGCGGTGGCATTCGCAGACGAATCGATGGAAGCCGTCAGCTATTTCGCGATCAGGGCGTCATCCGATCTGGCTATCGAGCGTGGCGCGTATCAAAGCTTCGACGGTTCACTGTGGAGTAAGGGCATATTGCCTATCGATTCCATCGCGATGCTCGAAGAAGGGCGCGGTGGTTATTTGGACGTAAACCGCGACGCAAGCATGGACTGGAATGGATTACGCGAGCGGGTGCAGACCACCGGAATGCGCAATTCCAATTGTATGGCGATCGCGCCCACCGCCACCATTTCGAACATTTGTGGCATCAGTCAGTCGGTTGAACCGACCTACCAGAACCTTTTCGTGAAATCGAATCTTTCGGGTGAGTTCACCGTCGTCAATATGTTTCTCGTCGACGACCTGAAACAACGTGGATTGTGGGACGAGGTCATGGTTAACGACCTCAAGTATTACGACGGCAGTGTTGCCGAAATAGACCGGATTCCGGACGAACTCAAACAGGTTTACGCCACGGCTTTCGAGATCGATCCGCGCTGGCTGGTCGAAGCGGGTTCGCGCCGCCAGAAATGGTTGGACCAGGCGCAATCACTGAACTTATACATGGCGGAGCCCAACGGCGGCAAGCTCGACAACCTGTACAAACTGGCGTGGGTGCGCGGGCTCAAAACGACGTATTACCTGCGCACGATGGGCGCCACACACGTCGAAAAGAGCACGCTGCTGGACGGCAAGCTCAACGCCGTGGCCGGCGCCGTCGACGCAGCGCCGATGCAAAACCAAGATACACCGCCGGTATGTACGTTGGTGGATCCGGATTGCGATGCCTGTCAATAGCCGGACGACAGGCCAAACATTAGGGGAGAGGCGGGGTTAGTGGAGAATTCTGTCAAGGAGATGTCGATGCTGAATTGGGATGATCCCATCGCGACGTTCAAAACCGTGTCCAGCGAATCGAATGCGAAAGCCATGCTGGCGAACGAAGCGCTCGCCGCAGTCGCGCGCGCAGAACAACGCGTAGAGCGCGCCACGCCGCAAGCATTGGACGCAGCACCGGAGGAACAGTCGCCGGAGGATCCGCAAGCCGAAGCGAGTGACCACGGTGTTACGGGGCTCGAACGAGTTGAATTCGGGGCTCGCCGCTTGGCGGTCGACGACAAGAAGATGATCAATTGCCGAGCGGATTTGAATCAGCTCGTGCCGTTCAAATACAACTGGGCCTGGCAAAAATATCTCGACGGCTGTGCGAACCATTGGATGCCGCAGGAAATAAACATGAATGCGGACATCAGCTTGTGGAAAGATCCCAACGGGTTGACGGAGGACGAGCGCACGATCGTCAAACGCAATCTCGGATTTTTTGCGACGGCCGACTCACTCGTCGCGAATAATCTGGTGCTTGCCGTGTACCGGCATATTACGAATCCCGAATGCCGGCAGTATTTATTGCGTCAGGCATTCGAGGAAGCGTTGCACACGCATGCATACCAATATTGCATCGAAAGCCTTGGACTAGACGAAGCCGAGATCTTCAATATGTATCGTGAAGTTCCCGCGGTGCATGAAAAAGCCGCTTGGGCGATGCAATTCACCGACAGCTTGGGTGACCCGCAGTTCGTCACGGGAACACAGGAGGCTGATCAGCGATTGCTCCGCGACTTGATCGCCTTTTATGTCGTCTTCGAAGGGATCTTTTTCTACGTCGGCTTCGTTCAGGTTCTGTCGATGGGGCGGCGCAACAAGATGACCGGTGTTGCCGAACAATTCCAATACATATTGCGCGATGAATCGATGCATATGAATTTCGGCATCGACGTCATCAATCAAATCAAGGTCGAGAACCCGCAACTTTGGTCCGAATCGTTTCAAGAAAGAATCGTGGGCCTCATCCGTGCGGCGGTCGATCTCGAAATCGCATACGCCCACGACACTATGCCGCGTGGCGTTTTAGGACTCAACGCCAATATGTTCGAAGACTATCTGCAGTTCATCGCTAACCGGCGCTGCGCCCAGATCGGCCTACCCGAACAATATCCGGGCGTAGTCAATCCGTTTCCTTGGATGAGTGAGGTTATCGACCTCAAAAAGGAGAAGAATTTTTTTGAAACTCGGGTAACCGAGTACCAAACCGGCGGCGCGCTTAGCTGGGACTAATTGGGCATTAGACCAGACCTCCTCGCATGGGAGCTAAGACGCGCTGCATTGCCCGGTGGGGGCTAACCCCCCCACCGGCCTTTTTTAAACTCAAGCTCCAGTTATAGCGATCCCTGCTCGGGTCGCATCGCCCTGCCGATAAGCTTCGGCAAAATCAGCATACTGACTCTTCGCCACGATACGGGCCGTGATCCGCTCACGCGCGAGCAGCTGCGGAAAGAAATCATCGAGCACGCCGTCACCGGAAAGTGTTGCCGCCGCGCCGTCGACCAGCCTGTCGGCGTGAACTGACTTAACGAGGAACAGCGCATCCGCGGCTACGCTCTGGGCTACGTAAAGCGCAACGCTGTCAGAGGTAGCATCCCAGCTAGCAGGAAACGCGTCGGTCGTTAATGGCACTGGCGGACTCCATATAACGCTCTGGCCGTGTTCCGCGTGGCCGGCGATCGCACTGACGTCCGACGACGTCCCGGCAGCCGGCGCGAGGATGTGCAGAACCCGCGCGTTCATGCGCATCGCTTCGAGCGCCAAAGCCTGGGCCTCGGCGTCGTCAAATTTCCACGTGGCTTGTAATTCGCGCACGTGATCCGCAAGCGCGCCGCCACCGGGTATCAACACGCAGCGCGCCAGTCCCTCGTTGCTTACGGCTACGTTCAACCATTGCCGCAGTTCCGGCGAACGCATCATCGCGCCACCCAGCTTGACGACCCAGGTTGTCAATCCGTCATCCAGGCGAGCTTGGCCACTGCAACTGCCGGCGCGGCGATAGAAATCTCTTCGGCGATCTCGGAATCGGCCCCGATCAAGGCATCGAAACTCCGATAGTCCGCCCCTGTCGAACGCGCTAACTGCTGCACGACGAAGCGCCCGACCCCCGCGCCAACGATCTGTTGACTGTGCATGCGCGCCGCTTCGCGACTCACCGTAAGACTGACGGAGTTAGCGATCAGCTCGCGCTGCGCGCGGGCGATAAATGCGGCGACTTGACTCATTTCACCGATGTCGTCGGTCTCCTGATCGCAGCCGAGCATGCGCGCTAGGCGTCGTGCGCTGGCTGAGAGGTCTTTTCCACGGAGGTCCGCGGTTTGCATGAGATCGTGTCGTTCCTCGATATCGCCGAGCAGGCGGTAAACGTCGCTCATCGTGGCGAAGTTTTCCGCCGCCAGGTGTTGCCAACGCCCGCGAAACGGTACGACACGACAAACCGCTATCACCGGCGTGCGTACGACTCCGGTATATACGAGCTCTTCACATGCGAGGCGCGATGCGTCGTTTTTACCGGCGCACTGCACCTCGCCGTTGATGATGGGAATGATGTCGGTGGTCGTACTGCCTACGTCGATGAGTACGCCGTCACCGATGAGCTCCGCCGTAAACGCCGCCAGCGCCAACCAATTCGCCGACGCCACGGATAAGGCATAACGGCCGATCGCCTGCGTGGGGCTGAGCCATCCATCGTATCCGCCATAGATCCTGACTGCTGCACGATCGTTCAGATGCGGGTTCAAGCGGTCGATGATCTGGGTGACCCCATCCGCTCGATCTTCAAATACATCACACAACTCACCGGTCATCGTGACCGCATGGACAGCCTCGCTCTCGGCAACGTCGAAATTGAGCAGCGCACAGGCACGCGACAACTCACCGACGCCGCGCCACAACGGGCAAGCGATCTGCTGTACGTCGACGATCCCACCGTCTTCACCGAGTTTCGCGACTTTAAGGTGTGCGCCGCCGATATCCCAACCGAAATAGTGTTTTGCCATGGGTACGCCGACCCTCCTACCTCATCCATTCTAGCCCCCGGCCCACACCATCGCGACCGTGGTATCAACGCAAGCCGTCACAGCACGATAAGATCAGGTTAACAATTGCAACGAAAGAAGCGGCGGATGGATATCATTCCCGTCATCGACATAAAAGGCGGCGTGGTCGTCCATGCCCACCGTGGAGAGCGGTCGGGCTACGCACCGATCGAATCGCCTTTTGCATCTTCTCCGGCGCCACAAGCAGTGGTCGACGGTATTTTGAACGCCTTACCGTTCACAAAGTTTTATATCGCCGATCTCGACGCAATTGCGGGTCAGACGGGAAACGCATCGGTTATCAACGCCATCGCCAGCACGCACCCGGGCGTCGTGTTCTGGGTCGACGCGGGATTTCGCCATGTGTCGTCGATAGGCGATTTCTTGACCACGCTGAACATCGATTTGGTGCTGGCCACCGAATCGATCAACGCGCTCGCACAATACGAGCACTTACGCGACCTGATCCCGCCGGACCGCGCGCTCTTATCACTGGATCGAATGGGGGCCGATTTGCACGGTTGCGTAGAGCTATTCGAGCGGCGAGATTTGTGGCCGACTCGAATCATTCATATGAACCTCGGTGTGGTGGGGACTGGAGGGGGGCCGGATTGGGCTGGGCTCGAGGCCTTGCAAATCGAGGCTCCGCATTGCGATGTTTTTGCGGCCGGCGGTGTGCGCGACGAACGCGATCTCGCCCGGCTCGCCGCGCTCGGCGTTCCGGGAGTGCTCATCGCCACCGCGTTACACGACGGCCGCATCAACTCGTTGCAGATCGGCGATGATGAGGTATAAGGAACGCATGGCCGACAACGACGACGGATGGATGGATGGCGCGGATGTACTTTCGCTGTTTCCGACGCTCGTGTGGAAGATTCAACTGAAACCGCACCAGCGCGACACAATCAACGCGCAGCTTGGGGAAGCACTCGAGCGCATGCGTAAAGAATCGCCTTTACCGCCGGAGGGCCAGGGCTGGCAATCGAACCAGGCACTCCATGAATTAGCGGCGTTTTCCGAGCTCGTTGCCTGTATAAACCGCGCAGCCGAAGGCGTACTGCGATTCTTGAAGGTGGGCTATGACGATTTCCAGCTCACCGGTTGCTGGGCCAACGTGAACATGAAAGGCGCGCTGCATCGGACGCACAGCCACCCCAATAATTTTCTAAGCGGTGTGTACTATGTCCAAACTGATCAGGGCGCGGATACGATTAACTTTCACGACCCACGCAGCCAGACCAGCGTCATTCGCCCGCCCGTGACCGAATTGACGCGGGAGAATACCGATCAGGTCGTCGTCAACGTAAGCGACGGAACGCTGCTTCTTTTCCCGTCCTATCTCGAACACTCCGTGGACGCAAATCAGAGTGACATGGAGCGCATCAGCGTGAGCTTCAACATCATGTTTCGTTCATTTGCCGAACAGATGAGTAAACCGCTCTGGTGAGCATCTATTATTTACAAACGTAGGAGCGGGCTTGCCCGCGAATAGAGTTTTCGGTCCGCCGGCATGCCCATTCGCGGGCAAGCCCGCTCCTACATGGTTGTTTTCCGAACGCCGCAGAAAAAACGCCCCGCATTGCGGGGCGTTTGCGTACCGGACGTGACGTTTTGCGTCAGCTGTGCGCCTGGAACGGATGATCCGCACTGCCCTTCTGCGCGACCACATCTGATGCTTTGGGCTCTCCCGCGACGGCGCGCTGGATGGATTCCTTGACCGCTTGATAGTTATAGTCTTGAATCTTCCCGTCGTCTTCGGCCTGCCAATGGATGAAGACGCCGACGCAGATGAAGATGTCATCGGCTTCCGCGGCGGGGATCGTACCGTCCTCGACGCTGTCGGCTACCGCCATAGCAACGGCCCGCTGCGCGGGACCGAACATTTGAACGGCCTGCTTCGAGCCTTTGATGGTGACCTTGTTAAACATCACCGTGTTGGGCTTGGTGGCCAAGTTGGGGGCGACGACAGCGAGGAGGCTGCTGAAGCCGTCCTTATTATTCGTCAAACAATTACAGAACGCGGTTTCCGCCGCGCTGCCGCGCGGTCCCATGATCAAATCGATGTGGGCCACTTCATTCCCATCCCCAACTAACGATTCACCTACGAGTACTCGATCAACAACTGCCATGCCTTTTTCTCCTTCTGATGTTGAGGATCCCTCGGACTAGGTCCCAAAGATTGCTTTGAAGACGAACATTACGCCAACCCCTCGTTAACGTTTCGTTTCGCGCACCTGTCGCAACGTTAGCGTCCGTGGTACGCATATGACGTTTTATTGTGCGCGGAGACGCTCTTGAAGCAGCAGTATGGACAAGCTTGCCACGGTTAAGTCTGCGCTTGTTCCCGGGTTGACGTTCTCCGCTTTGAGCTCATCATCGAACGCAGCCAGTACGGGTATGAGCCGGCGAGGATTCTCGCACGCTTTCAGGGCCTTTTCCACTTCCTGCGCGCGCCGTCGAACGCGCTCGGCACAAGCTGATCCTTGTTTTCGTACGATGTGCGAATCATCGAATGCGCTCAGGAAATTCATATAGCACGCACAGCATGCCCACGCGAGCGATCGCCATCGCGCGCGAAAATGTAAGAGGCTGGGCACGCCGATGCGGTATACGTCGGCGTACGCATTTACGTATTGCCGCGCGATCGAATCGCGGTGCGCGGCGAGACGCATCACCTCGCGTAAACCGACACTGGGTCGGCGTGCGAGGTCTTGTTCGGCGACTTTTCCCAAGCCCGCAGGTCGCGCTAATTGAATCGCTACGTAACAGCGTTCTGCGTCGTCGACATCCAGCGCGTTCAACACAGCGGACAAACGCCCTCGCAGATCGCCCGATCCTCTGGCCAGCGCCGCGCTGGCCAAAGGCGCGAGCAACAAAACGATGCCGAGATTCGTATTGCAATCGACGGCCTTAGTCGTCGCGGTGACCGCGTTCTGTATGCGCTCCCCGACCTTGCCGGAGGGATCGGCTAAGGGCGGCGTTGCGACCTTAGCGCTTTTCAAAAAGTCGTCGGCGGACATGCCGTGTCCAGCGGACCACAAACTGACGTTGCCCGGTTTGAACGCCACGACGTCCATGCGGCAGGCTTTGGCGAATACGGCTTCGACGCAACGCGCCCTCGACACGTTACAGCCTGTACCGGGTTGCTTCAGGCGGCGACACCTCGTTTGAGACGCGCGAGGAACGCACGACCCAGCAGCGCCGTGACGTCGATCCCCGTAGCGCGCTGCAACCCCCGCCACGCGGGAATGCCATTCACTTCGGTGACCAACCACCGGCCGTCGGCGCTGCGTAACAGATCGACGCCTGCGTATTCGGCGCCGACCGCGCGGGCGGCTTTCTGTGCGAGATGAGCGAGGTTTTCCTGCAATGCAATCGAATGGCATTGTGCGCCTTGTGCTCGATTGGTGATCCAATGATGGCTGCGTCGCTCCATCGCCGCCATTGCTTCACCGTCGATCACCATGACGCGACAGTCACAGAACGGCCCGTCGCCCGCGGTGATGAATTCCTGGAGGTAGGCGACTTCGCCCGGCAATAGATAACGCAGGTCTTCGTGAGCGCGTACACGCCGCAAGCCTTTACCCTGTGAGCCGAACAAGGGCTTCTTGACCAATGTGCGGCCGTGCGCGAGTTCGCGACGGACGTATTCCGTCGTTGCCTCCAGCGATTCGCTGACAAACGTTCTGGGCGTCGGTACGTCGAACTGTCGCAACAGTAGACTCGTCATGCCTTTGTCGACCGTGCGTTCGATCGTCCGGCCGGAGTTGAATACGGGCCGCCCCAAAGCGACGAGCTGATGCAGATAATCGAGCCGCAGCACGATCTCTTCCAGCGATCCCCCAGGCACGCCGCGTACGAATGCACCATCGGGCAGGCGGCCGTCGAACCCTGGAATCGCAAGCCCGCTGCCGGCTTCATCGAGCTCGATGCGGCATTTGGTGAGCGATACATAGGCCGCATGCAGGCCTTGCTCTGCAAACCAGGTTTTGAGCCGGCGGCCGTGCCAGCCGGGCTCGTCGGTGAAGATTGCGATGTCAGGGCGGCGATCGGTCATCCGAATCAAGCCGAGAAGGATTGGTCCAGCAAGTTCTCGTGCAGCTCGCCGGACGCGAAGGTATGGCCCGTCTGCACGCTCGTAACCGTCGCCTGAGCCGGCGAGAACAGCAGCGGGTCGACCTTATAGAAATCGTACTCGTAATCTTTGAAGACTTTCGCGAATGGTTTGCCAAAGTCTCGCGAAGAAGCGCTGGGGAGTTGCTCCGCGAGCTTACCCGCTTGATCGTCATCGGCGTCGACATACAAGTGTACGTGCCCGCCAAACAGAATCGCGTCGTTCGTACGCCCCATTGCGGTCATGAAATCCGGTGACGGCGGTGGCAGCGGCGCCGTGCCCGTTCCGTCGACGAAACGATCGAGCGGGAATTTGAGTTCGTGCACTTTATGAAGCGCAACCTCCAGCACGCGGGAGACGATCTGAATACCGCCCGCAAGACTCGTCGTCGGGGTGAGAATGACAGTGAGCTGGCCCGGCGCAATACCGCACCGCTCAACAACTTTATCCGTGATTTCACGCGGGGGGATTTTATCGACCTCGAGTACAATCACGGTTTCACCGGGTGGCGTTCGGTAACCGAGCTCATCGAATAGATCTTCGCGGCTGCCCATCGCCCTGGCCGGACCGGAACCGAGCGCGTAAAACGCAGATTTTCCTTCGCCATGGCTCAAGCTCCAGCCTGCGTATTGTGAACCAAGGCAGGCGATGACAGGATGCCGCGCACTTACGTCGAGTTGCCACCGCCAACGCGCAAAGGGCGCGCCGCTGGTGAAGGATACGTGGCCGAGTCCGCCCATGCAGATCTCGCCGATCAAGCGGCCGGCCTCGAGCCCGCCCGGCACCTCTATACCAGCATCGACGATTTGCACGCCGGTGTCCGCGGTGCTCACCGCAACGCGGTAGTCAGCGGCGTGTGAGACGAGCTCACGAACCAAAGGAAGGACGCTTGTGTTGACGTTGCAGGTGTTATCGAGATCAAGCTTGGGCATGGCTATAGTCCCCCATCGTTCGTATCGTTTTAGTTTGGGGTAGCCCGCTCGGGTGATAGCGGCTGATCAATGCGAAGAAATCATCATATGTAGTCGTCAACGCAGCCACTATCGATGCTCCCGGCTCGGCCCGTGCGCGCACCGAACACAGCGGCGCGCCACGCGCGATGGTCGTCCCTGGCACCGGTCGATCGGCAACATAAGCGGGCCATTCGACGCCTTCAGGGACAACCCAGGGGGCGTCGGCATAAAGTAAAAGGTGGCCGTAAGATTCCGCGTGTCGCGATTTACTATACAAGAGTTCGCCGGTCGTACAAGCCGTCATATGCGCGTTGAAAATCGCGCCCATGTCCGGGTATAGATCGAGCGTTGCGGTTGGGCGCGGATTGATATCGACGAGCGCGATGTCGTCTTCGCCGCGGAGAATGAAATCGATCCCGAAACAACCGACGAGCCCCAATGCATGCGCCACATCGGCACCAAGCGCCGCCGCCGCGGCCGCTAATGCCAGCGGCGCGTCCGGCACCAGGCGCGCGCCTTCATACCGAAATGCTCCGTCCGCATTGGGGTGCCAACGTAGATGTTCGGCGAGTCCACAGAGCGCTATCCCGGAGGTTCCGGCGATGAGTAAGGCGGACATGCTTCGCCCTTTAATATGGCGCTGAAAGTAATAACCCGAACCACCGCATAGGGATGTAGACAGGTGGCGCACGTGATCTCCGCCGCATCCTCCCGCGCGCTTGCGCAGCCAACCATGGTTCTCCGCCGGGCACTCGCGTTGCGTCGCCGGTGGCTTTGATTTGGTGATTCGGTGCAGGCGCTCGAACACCTCCGGGGTGTCGACGAGCGCCCGTATGATCGCCGCGCTGCAGCCGCAGATCCGGTTGCACCCGGCGATCATGTCGACGAGGGCCGGCACTGATTCAAACCCGCTACCCAAAACCAGCGGCATGGGCCCGGCCTGTTCCTGAACGGCGGCGATGGACGCGAGCAGTTGGGGAATTTCCAATGAGAAATCCACGTCGCTGGCGACGCGGATCGCTGCACGCGAAACGGCCTGCGTGTCCAGGTCAGCGAATTGATCGATCACCCAGGGTAACCAACCGCCGCGCACCGCCGCCTGTGCGAGTACGCGCCCGGAACGCGCAACGATTAAAACGCGATGGTCAGCGGACGGTGGAGTAGCCACGGGCAGTCACGTTCGCTATCCCGTAGCAAGACGGCGCGCGCGGTGATCCGGTGTATCGGCGACACTGGCGCCAGCGTTACGTGGGCTGCAATTGAGAAATTCCAAACAGTCGCTCGAGCCGAAACGCGTCCGAAGCGTATCGATCACCGCCGTGGCCTCGGCCTCACTCTCGACAAAAGCGAAGCCCGTGGGGCCCCAGCTACTCTGCCCGACACCGGTGAGATTCAGATCGTTAACGCAATGATCGAGAGCCAAACCAACCGCGGGGCTCGTATATCGACCCTTTTGCACATACGAAAAATAATCGCCGATGACCGCCTGGATTTCCGCGACGTGCCGGCTGAACAACTGAAAATTGCGCTCGGCAACCGCGGGTAACAACCCAATGAGCGTGAGATGGCACAAATGCGCAGCGGTTTGGACCGACATGGCTTCCAGCTTGTAAAACGCTTCACTTTCCGCGTGGCCGTTGAGCCCTTCGGATGACGGATCCAAAATGAGGATCACGCGCCACGTGTCAGGAACGCCGAGCCGACTGACTACCGGCGGCGTCGATGTCGCCACGCCATGGCCGCCATCGACGACGAGCCCCCCCGCTTCGAACAACCTGATCCCGAGCCCGGAGCGTTTGCCTCGTCCGAGGACGCGCGCGAGTTCGTCGGTGCGGATCCGTCTTTCAAAGGCTCGCGCTACGGCCGTACCGGTTGCGAGCGCGAGCTGAGTGCCCGATCCGAGCCCGGCGTGGGGCGGCGTGACGGCGTCCACGTTGACGTGTACTGCAGCGGGCAAGCCGTAATGCGACAGGACCGTTTCGACGAATTTTCGCGTACGCTCCGTAGCTTCACCAACCACCTCGAGACACGGGTGCGGCGTCACCGTCACGATCGTCGCGAGCGGATCGACAGACAACCCGACGCTACCGAAGCGCCGGCCTAATGCGCCACTCAGATCGAGAAAGCCCAGGTGCAAGCGCGCCGCAGTTTCGACGCGCGCGATACTTCGTGCTGTTGCCACCGATGAGGTTCGAATTCAGAACTTACCGGCCGTCATTATAGTGCGCCGCGCACGATGGAACTATGCAGGCCGGCCTTCATATAGAGCGAATTAGGCGACTGTGATAACGTACCGGCACGGAGGATCCATGGCGATTGCGAGCATGGGTTGCGCTTCTAGCGGCTTTGTTCATTCCGCGTCCTGCACTCGGCAGCGAGCGAATTCATGCCACCACGATCTGGGTCCATGCGGACATCTGACAAGCTGACGTCGAGCGCCGCGGTGTGCCCGTTCTGTGCGCTGTTATGCGACGATCTGCGCCTGCGAGCAGCTGCGGATCAATCATTTCAGATCACTCACAACGGTTGCTCGCGCGCAAATGTCGACTATGCCCGCCCGCCGCTTCGTTTCGAACCACTGATCGAGGGCCGGCCGGAAACACTCGAAACGGCGGTCAAAGCGGCAGCTCGTATTCTGAAGCGCGCTGAGCAACCCCTGCTGGGCGGGCTGGCCACCGATGTTGAAGGGGTTCGCGCCGCTGTCGATCTGGCGGAGCGCTGCGGCGCAACGCTCGATCACGTTCACGGTGATGCGCTGAACGCGATGGCCGGCGTATTACAATCCCGTGGTTGGTATTCGGCGACACTCTCAGAAGTACGTAACCGCGCGGATTTGGTCTTGCTCGTCGGCGTTGATCTGAAGGACCGTTATGAAAACTTTATCCGGCGATGCCTGCAACCTTCTCATAGCTTGCCTGCTGAACGTGCACGACGGCGCCAAGTGGTATACCTC
This sequence comes from Gammaproteobacteria bacterium, assembly GCA_965217605.1. GTDB lineage: Bacteria > Pseudomonadota > Gammaproteobacteria > JAYYZW01. Next base: position 146,617 of record CBDCJB010000016.1, on the reverse strand, counting down.
GGCGGCAGGGCCGCGGCGCCGGACAATCCGTCGATCAAAAATCTCACATGCCAGCCGGCCGCGTTAGCCGAAATTCTGCACGGCTTGCTCGCGAGCCTGAAAGGCGCACAGCTGACGGCACGCTCGTTCGGCGGTTTGTCGCGCAACGTGTTGCGTACCTTGGCCGATCAAATGAGGCAGGCCGCGTACTGCGCCGTGGTATTCGCACCGGCGGCATTGGGCGCACATCGCGAATCGGCTATCGCCACCGTTTTTGAAATCGTAGACGAGTTAAATCACGAAGGGCGGGCGGCCGGCCTGGCGCTGGGCGGCGATGATGGCGGGCAGACGGCCACCCATACGTGTACGTGGAAGACTGGTTACCCGCTGCGCATTAAATTTGCCCAAACGATCGATTACGATCCGAGGGGTAACGTTACGGACAAACTCATTGACTCGGGCGTCGTCGACGGTCTGCTCTGGATCGACGCCTTCGGACGCAACGTGAATCCGCCGAGCCGCAGCGATTTGTCCACTACGATCATTATGAGCGCCGCGAAGCCGCGCGCCGCTCGCAATGCCGCCGTCTACATACCGGTAGGGACGCCGGGTATCGACCACTTCGGTCGCCTCGTACGCACCGACGGTGTCGTATCCCTTCCCTTACATGCGTTGCGGCATACCGACCTGCCCGATGTCGCCTCCGTGCTCGCGGCGATCACGAAGAGGATTTGACCTGCGCCATGTTAAAGCGGCTCACAGGCGGATGCGTTTACGACCCGGCAAATGGCATCGATGGCGAGGTCCTGGATCTCTACATCCGCGAAGGCGTGATCGTCGCACCGCCGGAAAACGGTCAGGCGCCCGACGAGACGATCGATGTATCCGGACGCGTCGTAATGGCCGGCGCGATCGATCTGCATACGCACATCGGCGGCGGCAAGGTGAACATCGCCCGCATGATGTTGCCGGAGGACCACGCAGGCGATCTCGTCGCGCGCGGGCGCCACCCACATGCGGCCTGCGGACGCGCCGCACCCGCGACGCCGACCACCGGATACCGCTATGCGGAAATGGGTTACGTGGCTTGTTTCGAGCCCGCGATGCTCGCCTTGAACGCGCGACAGGCCCATATGGAAATGGCGGACACACCGATGATCGACAAAGGCGCCTACGTCCTGTTGGGTAACGACGATTTTCTTTTACGCGCGCTCAAGCAAAAGCGCGATCCGGCATTTATTCGGGATTACGTCGCTTGGACTCTGTGCTCCGCTCAGGCGCTGGCGATCAAAGTGGTTAATCCCGGTGGCATCAACGCGTTTAAATTCAATCAGCGCAAACTCGATCTGGACGCACGCAACGCGGCCTACGGGGTGACACCCCGCGCGATCCTGCTGACCCTCTCCAGGGCCGTCGAGGACTTGGGCCTGGCTCATCCATTACATATTCACGGTTGTAATCTCGGTGTTCCGGGTAATCTCACGACGACCATGAACACCATCGATGCCCTCGACGGTCTGCGCGCCCATCTGACCCACGTCCAGTTTCACAGTTATGGCACCGAGGGCGACCGGCAGTTTTCGTCCGGCGCCGCCGAGATCGCCGAGGCCGTCAATCGCAGGCCCAATATCTCAATGGATGTAGGGCAGATCATGTTCGGGCGCACCGTAACGGAATCGGGCGACACCATGCGGCAGTACGCCGGAAGCAAGCTCGCCGACCCCAAGAAGTGGGTGGGGATGGACATCGAATGCGACGCGGGCTGTGGGATCGTACCGTTTCGGTATAAAAACCGTAACTTTGTCAATGCCTTACAGTGGGCGATCGGTCTCGAACTATTTCTGCTGATGGACGACCCCTGGCGTATTTTCCTGACCACCGACCATCCCAACGGGGCGCCGTTTACGAGCTACCCGCACCTCATTCGGCTACTGATGGACCGCAGCTTCCGCAAGGACGTGCTCGCAACCATCAATCCCGATGCAGCGGCGGCGAGTCGTCTGGGCGCCATCGACCGCGAGTACAGCCTGTATGAGATCGCAACGATGACGCGCGCCGCGCCTGCGCGTTCACTCGGGCTCGCGGGGTTTGGTTCGCTTGGTGTGGGCGCCAAGGCGCATATCACGGTATACAAGGATCAACCGAACCGGGAAAAAATGTTCGAGAAACCCGAATACGTTTTCAAGGACGGCGACATCATCGTACGTGACGGTCGCGTCGTCGACGAAGTATGGGGAGCGACGCATGTCGTGCGCCCGGAATTCGATGCGGGCGTCGACACTGAGCTCGGACGCTATTTCGACCGCTACATGACGCTGCGCAAGGACAACGTCCGCGTGGCGGACGACGAGATCCGAGACGGCGGACGCGGCAAACTCGTTATCCATCCGACAGCGGGCCAAGCATGAAGATCAACGGCGTCCACATCGACAACACCTTCGCCGAAGCGTTTCCGATGAAAGCGACCCGCTTGATCATCACGGCGCTGAACGAGACATGGGCCGATCACGCGGCACGCTCGATGACGGGGTTCGCGACCTCGGTGATCGCATGCGGCTGCGAAGCGGGGATCGAGCGGACCTTGAAGCCCAGCGAAACACCGGACGGACGGCCAGGTGTCGCGGTGTTGTTGTTTTCCATGGGCACGAAGGAGCTCGGCAAACAGATCCAGAATCGCGTGGGCCAGTGCGTGTTAACCTCGCCGACCAGCGCCTGCTTCGCGGGCCTCGATAGCGGCGATCCGATCGCACTCGGCAAGAACCTGCGTTTCTTCGGTGACGGCTATCAGATCTCAAAAAAGCTGGGCCACCGCCGCTATTGGCGGGTACCGGTCATGGACGGTGAGTTCTTGTGCGAAGAAATGACGTACATGGTCAAAGCGATCGGCGGCGGCAACTTCCTGATGCTGGCGCGCGACCAAAGCGCCGCGCTCGCCGCGTCGGAACGTGCGATCCAGGCGATGGCGAAGGTACCCGGGGCCATCATGCCCTTTCCCGGCGGCGTGGTGCGGTCGGGCTCGAAAGTCGGCTCGAAATACAAAGCCCTGCCCGCATCGACCAATCACCCCTTCTGCCCGACCCTGAAAGGCGCAGTCGAAAGCGAGTTGAGCGCCGAGGTCGGCGCGGTGCTCGAGATCGTCATCGACGGGCTCGACGTCTCGTCGATCGAGAAGGCGACGCGTGTCGGCGTCCGCGCCGCCTGCCGTGGACGCGATCACGGTGTGTTGCGTATCAGCGCCGGGAATTACGGTGGCAACCTCGGACCCTACCACTTCAAATTACGCGAGATCCTGCAATGAGTACGCTGACTTTGACGTTGCGCGGTGCGCTCGAGCGCAGTCTCGACTTAACACCATTGAATCCAGTCGCTATGGCGGGTAAATCCAACGATGCGATCGCGAAGATGCGGTTGACCTACGGCCGTAAACGCATCGCGCTCGGCGACTTCTTCATGGTCACCGGTGAGAATGGCGCCGAGCTCCGCCTGCGCGGCCTCGATGCGCATTGTCATCGCGTCGGAAGCGGATTACGTGAGGGTTGTATTACGGTGACCGGGAGCATAGGCGACGAGCTGGGGCGCACAATGAGCGGCGGCCTCATTTCCGTGAAAGGTAACGCCGGTGACGGCGTCGGCGCGGGTATGACCGGCGGCCACATCGCGCTCACGGGCTCGGCCGGAGATTGCGTCGGCGGCCTCGTGCCGGGCGCGACCCGCGGCATGAACGAAGGCACCATAGTCGTCGGCGGCGCTGCAGGCGCGCGGGCCGGCGAACGCATGCGCCGCGGCTTAGTCCTGATCGCCGGCGACGCCGGTGCCGAGACCGGCGCGCGTATGATCGCCGGAACGATCGTGGTGCTGGGCACATGCGGGCCGCAAGCCGGACTCGGCATGCGACGCGGCAGCCTGTTGCTCGCCGAGGCGCCCGCGGCGATGACCCCGACGTTTAACGACTGCGGTGAATACGAACTCGGCATCATGCCGATTATCAGAGACTATATCGGCAGTCTGCATCGCAACCTGGCGCGTGAACTCGCTCAATTCTCGCGCGTACGGCGCTGGTGTGGCGACATGGCCTACGGCGGCAAGGGCGAGTTGTTTATCGCCGGCGACAGCTAAGCAGGATCGATGGCAAGCAAGGGAACTGACAGAAAGGGACGATCGCGCGGTCGCCAACTCGACGACCGGGCCTTGGGCGAAGTGCTCGAACTCGTTGGCGACGGCCCCTACCGGCGCGACCTTCTGATCGAATACCTGCACCTGATCCAGGACGAGTTCGCCTGTCTCAGCGCCGAACACATCGTCGCGCTGGCGCATTGCCTGCACCTCTCTACAACCGAAATCTATGAAGTCGCGACGTTCTATCACCATTTCGACGTTGTGCGTTCCGATGCGGAGCGCCCGGCGCCGGTGACCGTCAGGGTCTGCGATTCGGTTACCTGCGAGATGTTCGGCGCAGACCGGCTCGTGGACGAACTGAACGGGGCATTCGACGACACGGTTCGCGTACAACGGGTTCCCTGCGTCGGCCGCTGTCATGGCGCGCCGGTCGCGGTGGTCGGCCAGAACGCGATCGAGCGGGCCGACCGGGACCGCCTTATTGATCTCGTAGAACAGGCCGCGACGGCGCCGCAACCGACCGCGCACATTACCTACACCGAGTACTGCCAGGTTGGCGGCTACCAACTCCTCAAACGCTGCGTCGAGGGCGAGCGCGAACCTGACGAGGTCATCGCGACCTTGAGCGGTTCCGGTTTACGCGGCTTAGGCGGTGCGGGGTTCCCGGCCGGCCGCAAATGGGGCATTTTGAAAGATCAACCGGCCCCGCGGCTGATCGCGATCAACATCGACGAAGGCGAACCCGGAACCTTCAAGGATCGTTACTATCTCGAACGCGATCCGCACCGGTTCCTCGAAGGCATGTTGATCGCCGCGTGGGCGATCGAAGCGGAAGCGTGTTACGTCTATCTGCGCGACGAATACGCCGCCTGCCGTGAAATGCTGACGGCCGAGCTCGCGAGCCTCGCCGCGGATCCACCCGTCAAGCTGCCGACGATCGAATTGCGGCGCGGCGCGGGCGCTTATATCTGCGGCGAGGAATCGGCCATGATCGAGTCCATCGAGGGCAAACGCGGCATGCCGCGGTTGCGCCCGCCCTACGTCGCGGAAGTCGGCGTGTTCGGACGTCCGACGCTCGAACACAACATGGAAACCCTGTATTGGGTTCGGGATATCGTCGAGAACGGGCCGGACTGGTTCAATGCGCACGGCCGGCGCGAACGCACCGGATTGCGCGCCTTCTCGGTCAGCGGCCGGGTCAACAACCCGGGCGTGCACCTGGCGCCGGCCGGTATCTCGATGCGTGAACTGATCGACGAATACTGCGGCGGCATGTGCGATGGCCACACGTTCTACGCCTACTTTCCCGGGGGCGCCTCCGGCGGGATCCTGCCAGCCCGACTCGGCGATCTGCCGCTCGATTTCGACACGCTACAGCCACATGGCTGTTTTATCGGCTCGGCCGCGATCATCGTATTATCGGATCGGGACAGCGTACGCGCCGCGGCGCTCAATGCGATGCGGTTCTTCGAGCACGAGTCCTGCGGCCAGTGCACACCCTGCCGGGTCGGCACGGCCAAGGCGTCGATCCTGATGGCGCGCCGTGACTGGGATACCAGGCTGCTGGAAGAGCTCGCGAAGGCGATGGAAGACGCGTCTATCTGCGGTCTTGGACAGGCGGCGCCGAATCCACTGCGATGCGCGATAAAATACTTCCCCGAGGAGTTTCAATGAGATGGATGCCAAGACCACGACGCCTGCGATGATCGGCTTCACACTCGATGGCCGCGCCGTCGATGCGTTGCCGGGCGAGACCATCCTGACTGCCGCGCAGCGCACGGGCACCGAGATCCCTTATCTCTGTTACAAAGAGGGCTATCGCCCCGACGGCAATTGCCGCGCTTGCGTGGTCGAGATCAAAGGCGAGCGCGTGCTCGCGCCGGCATGCTGCCGCGCACCGAGCGAGGGCATGGAAGTCGAATCGGCCAGCGAGCGGGCCCGCGTTAGTCAGCGTCTAGTGCTGGAAATGTTGAAGGCCGACATGCCGGACAGCGGTACCTCACCCTATACGCCGCGTTCGGAACTCGACCACTGGTGCGCGCAACTCGGCGTTGGTGAGAGCCGCCTGCCGCGTCGCGACCAGCCGCAACCGGATCTCACCAACCCCGCGATCGCGGTCAACCTCGATGCCTGTATTCAATGTACCCGCTGCGTACGCGCCTGCCGCGAAGAGCAGGTCAACGACGTCATCGGTTATGCGTTTCGTGGCACGCATTCGAAAATCGTCTTCGATCTGGACGACCCCATGGGTGACAGCACCTGCGTCAGTTGCGGGGAATGCGTCCAGGCCTGCCCGACCGGAGCCTTGATGCCGAGCGATCAAGCGGCCAACATCGAGCCCGATCGCCAGGTCGAATCCGCCTGCCCGTACTGCGGCGTCGGTTGCCTGTTGACGTTCAATATCAAAGACGATCAGATCAAATTCGTCGACGGGCGCGGTGGACCGGCCAACTTGAGCCGTCTGTGCGTGAAAGGCCGCTATGGATTCGACTACGTGCATCACCCCGACCGCCTTACCCATCCGTTGGTGCGCCGGGACGGCGTTGAAAAGACGCCTGAGTTATTGACGCAAGCCGATATTACCGATCATTTCCGCGAAGCCAGTTGGGAGGAGGCACTCGACCGCGCAAGTGCAGGGCTGAGCGCGATACGTGACGCCAGTGGCGGTGCCGCACTGGCCGGTTTTGGTTCGGCCAAAGGCTCCAACGAGGAAGCCTATCTGTTCCAGAAGCTCGTGCGCACGGGTTTCGGCACGAATAACGTCGACCACTGTACGCGGCTTTGCCATGCCTCGTCGGTGGCCGCCATGCTGGAAACGATCGGCTCGGGCGCCGTTTCGAATCAGATCGCAGACGTCGCGCATGCCGAGGTCGCCATCGTGATCGGTGCGCGGCCGACGGTAAACCATCCGGTTGCCGCAACGTTTATGAAAAACGCGGCGCAAGCCGGTACCAAGCTGATCCTCATGGATCCGTATCGATCCGATCTCTCCCGACACGCCCATTATTTTCTGCAATTCCGTTCGGACACGGATGTGCCGTTGCTGAATGCCATCATGCACACCATCATCGCCGAAGATCTGCATAATCCAGCATTCATCGAGGCGCACACCGAAGGTTTCGACGCGCTAAAAGCGAATGTTGCCCAGTACAGCCCGGAGACAGTCGCGCCGATCTGTGGCATCCCGGCGGAAACGATCAAGGAAGTCGCGCGCGTCTATGCCACCGCCGAGGGCGCCATGATTTTCTGGGGAATGGGCATTTCGCAGCACGTGCACGGCACCGACAACGCACGCTGCCTCATCGCGCTCGCGCTGCTGTGTGGGCAGATCGGTCGGCCGGGCGCGGGCATTCACCCGCTGCGGGGGCAAAACAACGTACAGGGCGCCTCGGACGTCGGATTGATACCGATGGTCTACCCCGACTATCAGTCCGTCGAGGATGACGAGATCAGACAAAAGTTTGAAAAGCTGTGGAACGCGGAGCTCGATCCCAAGCGCGGCTTGACCGTCGTAGAAATCATGCAAGCCGTGCATGCCGGTACCCTCAAGGGGATGTACATCATGGGTGAAAATCCAGCGATGTCCGATCCGAACCTCAATCACGCGCGTGAGGCCCTGTCGAAACTCGAACATCTGGTCGTACAGGATATTTTCTTCACCGAAACGGCCGGTTACGCGGACGTGGTGCTGCCGGCATCGGCCTTTCCTGAAAAGACAGGTACCTTCACCAATACAGACCGGCGCGTGCAGCTCGGCCGTCAAGCCATCGATCCGCCGGGTGAGGCGCGCCACGACCTCTGGATTATCGAGGAGATGGCGAAACGCCTCGGCCTGGATTGGAAATACGGCGGCGTTGAAGACGTATTCAACGAAATGCGTATCGCGACCCCGAGCATTGCGGGGATTACCTGGGACCGTTTACAACAGGACCACTCCGTCACGTATCCGTGCACGCAAGTCGGGGATCCCGGACAACCGGTCTTGTTCGCAGAGGCGTTTCCGACGCCGAGTGGCCGCGGCAAGTTTGTCCCGGCCGAATACACCCACGCGGCCGAATTACCTAACGAAGACTATCCAAAGATATTCATGACGGGGCGCCAGCTCGAGCACTGGCATACCGGCGCCATGACCCGTAACGCCAGAATCCTCGATGCCATCGAGCCCGAACCGGTGATCAACGTGCATCCGGCCGATATGCACGAGATCGGGGCCGAAACGGGCGATTTCGTGTGCGTGGAATCGCGCCGGGGTCAGATCGTGGCGCGTGTCCGACCGGATACCGGCGTACAGCCCGGCACGATCTTCATGGCGTTCTGTTTCGTCGAAGCGGCGGCGAACCTGCTGACTACCGAAGAGCTCGATCCAATCGGGAAGATCCCGGAATTCAAATATTGCGCTGTACGAATTTCACGCCAGCAGGCTCAAGTCGCCTGAGCCGAAGGTACTACTTCGAGTTCAAAAAAGCGTGTATATGAATGGGGCTACCGCCGATCCCTGAGCAAAGACGATCAAACCGCCGAGCAACACCATGACGATTATGATCGGCGCTAACCAGAACTTCTTGCGCTCTCGCATAAACTCCCAAAGATCTTTGATCAACTCGAACATCAGAACGGCTTCTCCAGCTTGCGAACCTCTTGTTTTATGCTCGAAATTCGATACGAGGGCATTTCGTCATTGTAGTCACGCCTCATCGGATCGCTTCGAAACATTCTGATCACCAGCCCCAAGGGCACGATAATCAGAACGTACATTAATACAAGTATCAGTTTCGTATTGAAGCGGCCGACAGGTTCAGCGATCGCCATCCAGGCTTTGAGCACGGGGGCCAAAATTAGCGGCGCTACGGTAGCTGGCAGCGCAAATACCGCCGCCAAAATCCAGGGCCACACGGGATAGTCGAAAGACCATATCCAGGGCAACAGTAGACCGAAGATGAGCGCAATCAGGGCGCCCATCATCCATCCGAATTTACGCAATTCGGGCGCGGTAAGCAGATGATCGGCGACGTGGGAACTCATTTGCGCATCTCGATCAGTCGAGTTCGAACTCTTCCTCCCACGAGCGGTCTTCCTCCTGCTCCGGTTGCTCTGCCTTCGACAAGATACAGTTCTCGACGACCAGATAGTCCATTTCCGTTCGCATAAAACAACGGTACGCATCTTCCGGCGTACACACGATGGGCTCCCCACGGACATTGAAAGACGTATTCACGACCACTGGACAGCCGGTGCGCTCGTAGAACGCCTTCAGCAAGGCATGGTAACGCGGGTTCGTATCGTCGTGAACGGTCTGGATCCGGGCGGAATAATCGACGTGCGTAACAGCCGGGATTTCAGACCGGGGCACATTGAGTTTATCTATGCCGAACAATGCATCCTGTTCTGCCGTCATCTCGATCTGCAGTGACGGTTGAACGTCTGCAACCATCAGCATGTACGGGCTTTTCGCGTTTAGCGCGAAGTAATCGGCAGTCGCTTCATATAGTACCGAGGGCGCAAAAGGCCGAAACGATTCGCGGTATTTGATCTTGAGGTTCATCGTCGACTGCATCGTTTGGTTGCGCGGATCACCGATAATCGAACGACCGCCCAAAGCGCGCGGCCCGAATTCCATGCGTCCCTGGAACCATCCGATTACCTTGCCCTGCTCCAGAAGTTCGGCAACTTCGGCGGTCAACTCATCGTCCGGGACAGCGCGAAATTCGCCGCCGACTGTCGCCAACCGCTGTTCGATGTCGTTTTGCTCGAAGCGCGGGCCGAGATAGGCACCCTGCATGCTATCGCCCGCATCCGGCGTACGTTGTTGTCCCAGATACTCGTGCCATACGATGTACGCGGCGCCCAACGCGCCGCCGGCGTCACCCGCGGCGGGTTGTACCCAAATATCGGTGTAAGGTCCCTCGCGCAAAAGCCGGCCGTTCGCGACACAGTTAAGCGCGACACCGCCCGCCAGACATAGCTTGGCCGCGCCCGTCTCGCGGTGCAGTGTACGCGCCAGACGGAGCACCACTTCTTCCGTTACGACCTGGATCGAAGCCGCGATATCCATTTCGCGCGGTGTCAGCTGCGCCTCTGATGCACGCGCCGGGCCGCCGAAAAGCGCGGCGAACTTATCGTTCGTCATCGTTAAACCAGTCGCATAATTGAAGTAGCTCATATCCATGCGAAAGGTGCCGTCGTCCTTCAGGTCGAGTAGATTCTCGAGTATGACGTCGACGTATTTCGGTTCGCCGTAGGGTGCGAGGCCCATCAACTTGTATTCGCCCGAATTCACCTTGAATCCGGTGAAATAGGTAAATGCGGAATAGAGCAGCCCCAGCGAGTGGGGGAAATCGATTTCCCAGAGTGGATCGAGCGTATTCCCCTCACCCCGCCATAGAGTCGTCGTGGCCCATTCGCCTACGCCGTCGAGACATAAGACTGCGGCGCTATCGAACGGGCTCGGATAAAAGGCCGACGCGGCATGCGATTGGTGGTGTTCACAGAACAATAGCGGCGGTAAATCGGCGATTTCACATTCGCCTAGATCCGCGAGCTCCTTTTTCAAGGTCGATTTGAGATAGAGCTTTTCTTTGAGCCATACCGGCATGGCCGCCATGAACGACTTCAATCCCTTGGGCGCATAGGATAAATAGGTCTCTAACAAACGTTCGAACTTCACCAGGGTTTGTCATAGAAAACCAGATGAGAAAGCTCGCGAATATCGAGGCCGCCCTCCTCCACACAGTAACGAACCGCATGCGTCGGGAAGCGCGAATCGTGCTTCTTTCGGGTAAATCGCTCTTCCTGCGCCGCCGCCACGATTTCACCGTCACGGATCAGCGCGGCCGCGCTATCGTGGTAATACGCAGATAGACCAAGGATCGACTTGCTCATTGCTTGACTCGTGTATGCATGTTTTACCGCCACGTGGGCGTGTATACCATGATAATGCTTCTTCGCCACGGCCGGACAGCGAACCGTCGGGCCAGTTAACTAATCGTTGCAATTCGACCGAGCTGACGCCCCGCCGGATACCCAGCCGCAGCGTAGTGCTTGTTAATCCGACACTTCGATCGTGGAAAGTTGTAGAACTTCGCGTAAGAGCGGCTGTCCGTCGCCGCTGACACCCGGCACAACCGTTTCGATCCGATACAGGTAGCCGGGGAGCTCTTCGGAAACGATGATCGAATACGATTTATTTACCAGGTGCGGGAAGAGATCGCGCTTCGGATCATTGACATAAGGTTGAAAATGGACTTCATGCCCGCGCCAGTTACGCCCGTTGAAGTCGAACCTAAGCTCGTTCACCGTCGCCGACTCAGCCAGCGCAAACTTGATGCGCCGCTGAAAGTAACGCCAGCGTTCTCTGGCCGCACCGCCGGGATCGGTCAGCCGGTTCATTTCATAGACGTCACCCTGTAAGTAGACCTTAAGAATCGGATTGACCGTCGCACGCGCTACGGGCGGCACCGGAAAATGGCGTTTGCCAGTCAAGTATTGCAGGGATGCGGCCTTGGTGCCGTCCTGATTTATCCTATCGATGGCGAATTGAACGCGATCGGAAAACCCCGGCTCCAGGGAACCCGATTTTTCAAATCGGTAATTAAGCTGCATCGCTGACGAAATCGTACCGAGTTGATCGGTCAGCCAGAGGCGCGTTTCCGCTTCCGAGAATTGTACGTCTCCTTCGGGATCTGATGGGTCGGCCTGCGCGGGAGCGCCCGTGATTGAGAGCATGCCGATCAACAACATAAAAATAGGTTTATTCGTCATCGACAGCCTCGCGAATAACCAAATCGCGCAACGGTACGCCAAAGTCTTTCAAGATTTCGTCAATTTCTATTTGATTGTTTTCAATTAGATCGTTTACCTGCTCTTTCCATTCGTCTTCCCCGAAACGCACGGCCATTGAAATTTGGAAATTAAATCTTAAACCCGGTTCATTTTTCATCGGAATTACGACGATTTCATGTGCGGTGATTTGCTGCGCGTAATAGCCGGCGAACGGACCCCAAACGAAGGTCAGATTGATCTTGTCCTGTACGAGCTCTCGCTCGATTATTTTCCCGGGCGTTTCCCGGGCATCACCCGCCATGCTTTGGTACGGCGTCGCGTATTCCATCAAACCGGCCCTGTGTACCCAATCGGTAGCCGGCCCACGGTCCCAAATACCGAGGCGCAGCTTGCCTTTTTGATCGGGTGTAAGGTCGTACAGATCTTCCTGCGAAGCAATGAAATCGAGTTCCCTGCCTTTGATATACACCATTGCCCACGAAGAATGCATATACGGGCGGGTCGGTGCGGCGATATCGAAGTTTTCGATCACGCCCATCACCAAATCGCATTTATACGAACCATCCTGGGTCTCGTTATTGCGCAAGGTATTCCTGATAAAACCGATGCGCTGTGGAAACCATTCATATTCGACGGGCACTCCCAGCTTACGTCCGAACAACTCGGCAATCTTGTTTTCGTAGCCGCGCCGTTCCCTGTTTGACATGGGCAGATTATAGGGGTCGGCGCACACTTTTAGCGCGCTTAGAATCGTGTCCGATCGCGCGTCAGCGGCGCCGGTTAGACAAACGGCGAGCACCGCAGCCATAACTAATCGAACAGGACTTCGAACCATTAAAAGGTTTACGTCGGATTGGGCGATCGTCATTTTGAGAAGGAACATCGCGCGGCCATGGTTGCGGCGGACCGTTCTCCCGGCGTTTATTTGGCCTTGTTCTCGAGGGCTTTCTTCATTTTCTTGATCGCGCGATTCACCATGTTTCTAGCAACTTTGACGTTGGCCAGATTTTCTTCCACTTGCGACAGATTGTGCGGGGGATTCGCGTCGCCAACGACCACCACGCCGACCATACCGGTTGAGATGTGGGGATTGCATTTATAGACGTAAGCGCCCTCCTTGTCGACCGTAGCGCTGAATCCCTCTTCGCCCAACTTGGACTTCCACGGCGCTGCACCTTCCGGGATCATACCTGCGATCGTTTCCGTGTCGTGCCCAATCATATTCTTGAATTTAATCGTATCGCCGGGCTGGGCAAAGGTAACCAGAGGCTTCCATTGTGTGACGATCCCTTGCACGACGCGCTCCTCGGCACCTACCGACGAGATAGTCAGGAGCAGGATAATAACCGCTGTGATTCCGCTCAGTCGTATCACCGTGGCACTCTCCATCCAAGGTATGTTGTCATCGTTAGATCAAGCTCATATAGGCAGGCAGGAAACCTTCGTGATGCTATTGGCAACATCGTGAATGCGCGCTGAACCGTACAGCGCTCCTTCCTACCATAGGTCAATCGGAAAACAGCGTATGAGAGGTTGCGAATAAAAAACCCGGCATTCCAAACGGAATGCCGGGCTTAAGCTCTTAATGTCAGTTTAAAACTGATTCTTGTTGATTAACTTCTAGCTATGTCGGTTTACGGCAGACTGAATACGCTGAGTACACCGCCCAGCCGCGTAAAGCTTTCGAGTCCCTTGTACGCGCCGACGGCGCCAAGGCCGTCGGTGTCATTGATGAGGCCTGCAGCCATGCCGATTCCGGCCCAACCGCCCACGCCGGACAGCACACCGATGTACTGCTTGCCGTCGTGGCCCCACGTGTTGACGTTACCGATGATGCCGGATGGCGTCTTGAATTTCCACAGCAACTTACCGCTTTTAGCGTCGATCGCCTTGATGTAACCGCCCAACGTGCCATAAAAAACGACGTCGCCCGCGGTTGCGAGCGCGCCGCTCCATACGGAGAAACGCTCCGGTATGGACCAAACGATCTTGCCCTTGTCCGCATCCCAGGCAATGAAATTACCCAGGTTGCTGTTGTTAGAGGAGTTACCGAACTCCGGGCCGGGCGACACGCGGCCTGCCGGGAACATACTGAGCACCGCATTCACGTACGGCTGCCCCGCAACATATTCGCCCCCGCTGACGGGTTCGTAATTCATGCAGACATGGTTGGTCGGTACGTAGAACAGACCGGTACGGGGGCTATAGGCCGCGGGCTGCTGATCCTTTGAACCTAGCGCCGCCGGGCAAACATTCGTCGTATTGACGTCTTCGCCCTGGTAGTGAGGGCTGTATTTTGCGACCACTTGCGGACGACCGGTCTTCATGTCGACGTGTGTAGCCCAGTTCACAGCCGGATCGAATTTCTCGGCGACCAGAAGGGCGCCATTCGTACGGTCTAGCGTATAACCGAAGCCATTGCGGTCGAAGTGGACGAGCGCCTTGGTGTCGTTGCCGTTGACCTTCATGTCAACGAGGATCATTTCGTTGACGCCGTCGTAGTCCCACTCATCGTGCGGCGTCATCTGATAGACCCAATGGGCCATCCCGGTGTCGACATCACGCGAAAAGATCGCCATCGACCATTTATTGTCACCAGGTCGTACCACTGGATTCCAGGTCGACGGATTGCCGGTACCGTAGTACAGAGCATTACGCTCCTTGTCGTATGGCCACCACCCCCAGACTGATCCGCCGCCGATCTTCCACTGGTCACCCTTCCAGGTCTTCAGCGAAGAATCCGCGCCTATTGGCTGGCCCATAGCCGTGGTTTTTTCAGGATCGACCAGCATGTCGGAGTCGGGTCCCATGCTGTATGCGCGCCAGACGCGTTTCCCGTCAGACAGGTTATACGCATTGATCCAACACCGTACGCCGAATTCGGCGCCCGACATGCCCGTGATGACCTTGTCCTTCATCACATGCGGGGCATTGGTGTTGGTCTGGCCCAGCTTCGAATCGCCGTTTTTGACCGACCAGACGACTTTGCCGTTCTTCGCGTCCAACGCGACCAGCGTGGTGTCGGCCTGCTGGAGAATGATCTTGCCGTCACCATAACCGACGCCCCGGTTGACCGTATCACAGCACATGACCGGGACGGTTTCGTCGTAGTCTTGAACGGGTACGTATTCCCAGATGATCTCGAGGTTGTCGAGATTGATGGCGAAAACGTTGTTGGGAAAAGCGGCATGGATATACAGCGTGTCGTGCGGTAGACCCGTTTCCGACCCCGGCAGGACGAGCGGGCCACCCTCGTGCCCACGGAGGACACCGGTGGAGAACGTCCACGCCGCCTGGATCTTGTGCGCATTCTCGTTGTTGATTTGCTTCAACTCGGAGTAGCGCCAGTTCCAGTAGTTACCACCGGGGAAAACCCAGTAGTTGGGGTTTTGCATCAGCTTCTCGAGTCCCGCGTTCGCGCAAACTGGGCTCGTTCCCACGAACGCTGCGAGAGAGGCTACCGCTATGAGCCATCGCTTAAACGATGATTTCCTCATGACCTCCTCCTTGCACATTAGGTTTTCTCAGGATATTCACGCCATCTATCTCGTTATAGATTTTTATTGATTTAACGCCGATGTGGCGTGCTTGGAAATTGGTGGTCGTTGCGTTGAAGGAATAATGAACGATAAGGCGCGACACACGGGGTGTAAATCGGCGATTGGCAGTGCGGAACTGGGCAGATTCCGCCGGACGAAAATGGCATTCGCGCAATGGTGCACCAACCTCCGGTCGCTACTTGTTGCAGACCCGTGCAAATGCACTGATCTGTGGGCATGCTCTATCGATTCTTTATTAACGACGCTTCGTTGCACCAAACACAATCGACATCAGGCGAGTGTCTTGATGCGGACGGTCTCATTCGCACACCATCACATGAGACGCTTCGTTCCTTCGTTTGCCGTGCGCTCGGCGGCGCCGCCGCAGGGCTCGTGTCCCATCATTATAGGAATTTTTTCCTATGCGACAACCGGTTTAAGCACTACCAGGAACCATATTTCGATAGCGCTTTTGCGAGTGCTTTCGCTTGCCTAATTCGCATCCGCTGCCGTTTTTGCGACGGCTTTGGCTTTTTTCGCGCTCTTGCCGACAAAGCATCGTTTAGCCGCATTTGCCCGTGCTTTTTCCAGCGCACCAACAATGACTTTGGCGCGATCGCTGTCGCGAAATATGGCGCCTTTTTCTCCCGGCATGAGCTTATAGATTTCGAAAGTTCTCGCCTCAGTGAAATCCTCGAAATTCATTTGTTGTGCGATGATATCGATTTCGCATGAGCAGGCGTAAAGATTATCGACCGTCTGGCCGCCTTGCGCCTTCATGCACGTGAGTACATGATCGACGCGCTCGAGGGTAGGGTAGTCATTAGCCGACGCGATACCCGCAACGAATGCTGCTCCAGCGGCAACGATTTTGACAATGTTCTGCATGGACTTACCAGATTCGATCGAGGGCCGGGGCGCAATATCGTCTTCCATTATGCTACCAGGCTGCAAGATTTTGCCATTACGATGACGCCATGCATGATAAAACGCTCGAACCCCAAATCGAGACGATCCATCGCGGTTCAATAAAGCGCGGTCGGACGCACGAAATGACCCGCATAAGGAGAGACTGTACATGAACAACGTGATGGTAACGGGCGGAGCCGGCTACATCGGCAGCCACGTGGTCAAAATGCTGGCGCGGTCCGGTCATCATGTCGTTGCACTGGACAACCTTTCGAAAGGGTTTGCCGGAGCCGTTGTCGGGGGTGAACTCGTCGTGGGCGATACCGGTGATGCGAATCTCGTTAATTCCGTGCTCCGCGAACACGCCATCGATACAGTCATGCACTTCGCAGCATGGACGATCGTACCCGAATCAGTTGCAGAACCACTCAAGTACTACCAGAACAACACGTTTGACGCCAGCAGCCTCGTGCGTTGCTGCATGAACCATGGTGTCGAGAACTTCGTGTTTTCCTCCACTGCGGCGGTGTACGGCATTCCAGATAGCCCACGCTGTCGCGAGGGTACACCAAGTTCTCCCATCAATCCCTACGGCTGGTCGAAACTGATGGCCGAACAAATTCTAAGAGATTCCTGCGCTGTCGGTGATATGCGCCACGTTATCCTCCGGTATTTCAATGTCGCCGGATGCGACCCGGAAGGTGAAATTGGGCAATCGACGCCGCATGGCACCCTGCTCATCAAGGTGGCATGCGAGACAGCCGTTGGGATCCGAGATGGTATTTCAATCTTCGGGACCGATTTTCCGACGCCCGATGGAACCGGGATCCGCGATTATATCCACGTACACGACCTCGCAGCGGCCCACCTCGCGGCGCTCGACTATCTTATACAGGGTCGCGATTCTGTTACGCTGAATTGCGGTTACGGGCATGGATTTAGCGTTCGAGAAGTTTTGAAAGTCGTCGAGCGTGTCAACGGCGCTCCGCTCAACGTGCGCGAAACGGAGCGGCGCGATGGCGATCCGCCGGAACTCGTGGCGGACAACAGCCGCTTGCGCGAGCTGCTGAATTGGGATCCTGAATACGATGATCTCGAAAAGATCGTTTCCAGCACCTTGGACTGGGAAAAGACCATCAAAGACGGCCGCGCAGCGGATGGTCGCGCGAAGTCGCGCTGACGGATGCGTCCATACCTGGCCCTGTTATTGCTCGCCATAAGCGTTTCGCAGAGCGCGGCCGCCGAACTATCCGATCTCATTGCCCGAACAAAACCAAGTATCGTCGGGGTGGGCACGCGGATGCCTTCGAGACGGCCGCCCAATCGCCTACTCGGAACCGGATTCGTTGTCGCCGATGGGCGAACGGTCGTGACCAACAATCACGTCGTCGACGTAGTACTCGACACGGAGAAGCGGGAGGTAATCGCCGTCTATATCGCCGGCGAACGCGGCTCAACGTATAAAGTCGCCCGCGTTATTACTCGAGACAGCGTGCACGACCTTGCACTGCTCGACATTGAAGGGGAGCCGCTGCCGGCACTCACATTCGCTGACCCGAACTCGGCCCGGGAAGGCGATGACGTGTTTTTCACCGGTTTTCCAATGGGAATTACACAGGAAAGTTGACAAGACCGTAGTTCACTCGACCTCAACCATTGATGGCTTGCCCTTGCGGTCAACCGTTAACCTGAATTTACGGCTCAAGTCCCGTTTCGTAGGCTTCTTCGGACGTTTGTGATTCATACCTCGTGCGGACAGTAGTGCGTGACCAGCTTTGGCGAGCTTCTTTTGGGTGTCGGTCATTGCATATACCCTCGTTTCTTGTTTTCTTTTCGTAGACCACTCAGTGTGTAAGTATTGCTTTTAAGTTTATTACACGGTCCGCACAACAGTACTCGATTAGATACGTGATTCAATCCGCCATCCGAACGCGGCGTATTATGATCAAGTTCTAATTATCGTCGATCATTGAAAGTACGATAACAACCTTCGCATTTAACGCCGTTTTGGTCTAACAAGTATTCATATATCTGTGCTCGCGTCCAACGGGGTCCATCTGGTTCTTTTATTCGTTTTTTCACCCGTAGAAACGGAGAGGCGGTTTCCCCGTCGTCTGTACGTGCCGGTGGTTCATCTATTAGCGGGATGTCACCTAATTTGAATTCACCAAGCAACGCCTCTTGTTCAAGTCTTTGCACGACAACTTGATGTGCCTTCTCCCATATATCCATACCGACCCACTGCCGTCCGAATTTTTCAGCAACAACACAAGTTGTAGCGCAGCCTGCAAACGGATCGAGAACAATATCACCCTCTTTACTCGCGGTAGTTATGATCCGTCCATATAAAGTAAGGGGCTTTTGTGTAGGATAAAAATACGGCTCTTTAGCGCTTTGTCCGGCCCCCTTTCTCCTTATTGGTGTTATATCGTTCCACCAATCTCCGGCGGTTGTACCTTTCTCCTTATCTAACCATATTTCATGGAGATCATCAGGGACCGCTTTTAACTTTGCGAAGACACCTGGGTTCGTTCTCTTAAGGTCAGCATATGTAAGCTGCCCATTCTCATCGAAATATTTTTCATACCTCTTAAGTGTTGATTGCGACAAAGGAGTCATATACATTTTTTCTCCAGCACAATAATTATTACTCTTTGAATACCAAAGAATTGAATCGTGTGTCCATTTATAATAATTCGTATTTTTTCTACCAGCAGGGTCTGTATAGCACCATATAATTTCGTTCCTGAAATTTCGTTTCCCAAATACCGCGTCCATAGTGGCTTTGAGATAGTGGGATGCAGTTGGGTCACAGTGTAAACAAATCGAACCTGTGGGCTTAAGTACTCGACGCATAGCAATTAACCTAACCGCTATAAAACATAAAAACGCGCCCATGTCTGAGCCGACTTTTTCTCTCGGCATTTTCAAATTCTTTTTAGTCGGTTGCATGTGAACTGCATTTGCCGCGTCTATAACTTCCCAAACAGCGGGCCAGTCGTCTTGAATTTGATCTAGCCAGCTTTTATGTACGTCTCGTTCCCACGACCAGCGGTCTTGAAAACCCGCTCCGTTAAGGAGACTGTCTGGCGTAGCATGAAAATCTCGGCCCTTCTTAAACGGCGGATCTGTAGCAATTAAATCCACGGATTCGCTATTCATAGCACGAAGAAACTTGAGATTGTCTCCGCGAAAAAGCGTGCGGTTTTTCCAGTTGGGTACGCCCATCGCAATACTCAAGCGGTAAGAGATTCGTAGGTAATGGTCTTACCAACCATTGAGCGGAACAGATCGTCAAGCCGATCCTTGGTGTCACGCTGGCAGTTGCCCTCATTGAGCCGGAAGGAGAATTCGTTGACGTACCTGTGGCAGTGCTTGCGTGTCCAGTTGTGATACACGCCGTTATAGCCACGTTTCAGGACAGCCCAGACGCTCTCTATGCCGTTCGTATGGGCCATCCCGTTGACGAACTCGCGCGCGGAATGTCTCACGCTCTTATGCGTATAGAGAAGCCCGTCAAGGCCCTTGTAGCCGCTGTGATCGTCCGTGCAGATCGTGCTGCCAGCCTGAACCGTCTCCGTGATTCAGACGACCACAAGAGCTACCGAGGACTTCCCAGAACGCATGAGGCAGTCAAGCACTCAGTCAAGGAGTACGTGAACGGTCAAGCCCACACCAACGGCATAGAGAGTTTTTGGGCGCTCTTAAAGCGTGGCTACCACGGCACCTACCATCACATGAGTTCGAAGCACCTGGGCCGCTACGTCAACGAATTCGCGGGACGCCACAACGTCCGCCCTTTGGATACCGTCAAGCAGATGTCAACCATGGTTCGATGTATGGTCGGGAAGCGGTTGAGGTATCGGGATTTAGTAGCGTAAGATGGCGACCATAAGAATACGCCCATGAAACACTAAGTACTAAGTATGAACAACGACTTAGCAAAAGAATTCCAGTATTACCTTGATCATCAAGACGAAATCGTAAAGGAGTACGAGGGTAAATTCGTCGTCATAAAGGACTGCGTAGTCATTGGTGCCTACGATGACGAACTAGAGGCATTTCAGAAGACGAAAGATGAGCATAAACCAGGTACCTTCCTCGTCCAGATGGTGTCTCCAGGGGATACTGCGTACTCACAAACATTCCACTCTAGGGCAGTATTCTCCTGAGCAGGAAGCTTCGACTACCTAGCGCATTTACCACAAGTAACACTGGGCTAGCCAACGTACTCCAGAATGAGTGTGGCGTATCAGAAGCCTTTAACTTTGGAATCAGTAGCGGGGACATACCACCAATTCCAAAATTCCAGGCAATCTGGGACACCGGGGCCACTAATTGCGTAATTACAGAGAAGGTTATCGACGCCTGCGGATTATTTCCGATCGGCATGGTTCAAGTGCACGGTGTTCACTCCACTAAAATGTCAGAGGCGTACCTAGTTAACATCTTTCTTCCAAACCAAGTAGTGTTCTCAAAAATTCGTGTAACCAAGGGCGAATTTCCAGGGGCAGACATCCTTATTGGGATGGACGTGATTGGTAGTGGCGACTTCGCAGTTACCAATAACAATGGGCGCACGGTATTTTCATTTCGAATTCCCTCACAATCACCTATAGATTTCGCTCAGGAAATAAATCAGCAGAATCTTCCTAGACCAAAATCACAGACGCCCAGAAAGAAAAGACGGGAAAAGCGAAAACCCAAGTCGTACGGTAAGAATAAACGCAGTAACTAAGAGCCTGCGCCGCGCTGATTCAAAGGAGAACAGGTATGAGTAAAGAAGCTAAAGGCCGATCACGACTTCGTGGCCGCCCGGCCGAGGACGCCGTACGTTCGAACTACCAACCATCAAAGGCAGAGCTTGAAGCGGACGTAAGTCTTGCCGTAACTCCAGAACGCCTTGCGCGTGCTGTGGTTGCGGGCGGCGCGTCGCGTCGAAAGCAAAAGTAAGATTGCGAAAGCACAGTCTAGTTTCTATCAAGCGATTTCGGCACTACCGTATATAATTCCCTTTCGAAAGCATGAGCCAACGATTTCAAGCAATCCGACTATAGTCGGTCGACATATTGTTTCTAGACCCCGAGTTTTTGCAAGATGGCAACTCGGGACGAACGGATAATCAGAGCCTTTAGCGCGGTCCTTCGCGATTTGCGCTTATTGCGGGGAATGTCACAAGAAGAGCTTGCACACGCTTGTGACTTCGATAGGACTTATATTTCTTTGCTTGAGCGTGCTAAGCGTCAACCATCACTGACTACAGTTTTCGCGCTAGCTGAACAACTCAATGTGAATCCTGAAAAAATCGTGAGTGAGACGAAGGAACGTTTGACACGTCGAAAGTAGATACCAACGTGCACCATTTCGCTGCCATTATGAGATCTCGACTCTATAACTAGTTCTTTACGCTGTGCGCTGAGATCTCGCGCCAAAACGCAAATGGGGCGTCTTGGCGTCATTTCTCTAATCGAGAATCTTTTTCGACTGCACTTACAGTGCACTTACGAGCAGGGAAGCGTGCGGATTTGAGGAGCTTCGGAAATCGTCTAACCTATTGATCCGTAAGTGGTGGGCGATGCTGGGTTCGAACCAGCGACCTCTGCCGTGTGAAGACGGTCCAGCCCCTAATTCTAGCCCTAAATCCTTGATGTTTGGTTCGTTCATACCCTTTCGAAAGGCTTCAAACAGGCTGAATCTGATCAGCTGATCAGATTCGCCTCCGCTCCATCGCCTCGACCGCGCTGCGCAGGTAGTCGGGATGGTGATGTCCGTAGACGCGCTCAAGCAGATTCAGGCCGACTCCGAAGAATCCGGCTGCGGCCCACTTGTCGATGCCGTTCTGCATCGCCCACGTGATCGCTGTGTGGCGTAGATCATGACGCGTGCAATGGCCGACGCCGGATTCCGCAAGCGCGTTCTTCCACGCGGTCTTTACACTCCCGACGCGCTGGCCGTCTACCTCGACGACGTGGCGGGCGCCGTTGCGTTCCCATCGGCGCAGGTGTGCGAGTAGCGGGCGGGGGATCGGGATCGGCGGCTGGCGCTTCTTCGTCTCGGCAACACCGACGCCCCGGCGGTACATCATGCCGGCCTCAGTATCGACCCACCCGCCTTCGGTGTTTGGCATGAACCGCATCCGTAGGATGGCCTCGGACCGGGTGCCGGTGTAGATCGCAACGAGAATGAACCGGGCAAGGTGCTTCGACCTCGGGTTTCGGTATGCCGCCCGAAGCAAACGGGCGGCCTCATCGCGTGTTAGCCATCGGTCCCGCGGAGCCGGTTTGGCGGGGAGTCTGACCTTTGGCGCGATGGTCAGATAGCCCTCGGCATGGCAGTAGTTCAGCGCTGCTTGGAGCGTGCTCAGTTCCTTTCGGATCGTACCGGGCGCCTTGTCTCGCGTCCGCGCATAACGCCGGCAGACCTCGCCCGTGATGCTGCTGACTGGCAAGGCCCCGAGGATGGGTGTCAACGCGGCGATAGCGTAACCTATCCTCGCCGGGTCTTTGACTGTGGGCGCGTGTTCGCGGCCGTAGATGTCGAGCACCTTGGCAACCGTCATTCGATCTGGAGTCGCTGGGCCGTCTGGTCGGTCTTTTTCGGCGAGGTACCGCGAGAGCGACTTTTCAGCTTCTCGGCGGTTTCGAGTGCTCGTTGAGAGGAATTTCCCCCCATCGTCGCGGATGCACCAGATCCCGTTGACGTGTCGGTGCAGCCGTGGTCCTTTGGCGTGTCTTGGCATAGTCTGATCAACTCCGGTAGGGCATTGGGATCAATTCGGACGGCCCGGCCCATCTTGATAAGCAGGCCGTGCTGCTGCGCCGCGGTGCGAAGCGAGCCCGGCGGAACGCCCAGTTCGTTGGCGGCTTCGTCGAGGGTGAGGAGACGGAGCATCAGTCGATAACCCAGTCGGCCGAAGACGAGCCTTCAAGGAACATCATCGGCGCTGTTTGATCGAGGATTAGCCATTCCCGCTTATCGGGTGTACGCACGATCGAAGCATGGCGTATCCATTTTTTTACGAGTTTCGTCGCCTTGTCTTCATCGACGCCGTAGGAGTCAACAACTGAGGCTAAATTTAAATACGTAATGGTGTTATATCCACCAACATGCCAAAAAAAAGCGGGCTTGATGCGCCTCTCACGAAGTGCTCGGCGCACAGCTGGCTCGCCGACGTCGCAAAGCTCCGCAGCAGCAGGAATGCTGATCGAAAAGTGCAATAGTGTGCCTGTACTCGTTCCGTTTATTCGGTTACGTCAGCATAACCGTTACGCGAGCGTAACGCAAACATGGGCGACAGGTAGCAAGCTCGCCCGTCATCCGCCGGCCATCAACCCCGACACCCCCGCGGCCTTCGTCACGTCCATGCCGCCAGCGACAAGTTTCTGGAACGCTTGCGCACGTCCGGCAAGGTCGTGCATGTAAAGCTGATCGAAGTTCAGCCCGATCCCCGTTTCCAGCTTCGCGGACAGCTCGGCCGCTAACATCTTCCCCAACGGCCGCACCGTGCCGTGCAGGAATATCCGTTGCGCTTCCCGCTTCGATGTACCGTCGCTATCGTCGAACATGGCGGCGCTACACCCGCAGGCGGACAGCACGGCCGCGAATGTTTGCTTAGCGATCATGGTCATCGCTTCGGACGGTTGCGGCCCGAGCCGTGACGCCTGCCAGTCGCGTTGCGGCGCAGCCGTCCGGCCCTCACCCCATCCGGCCGCAGTCGTCTCGATGAATAACGCCTTGCCGCGCGCCGTTCGTATGTCGGCCTTCATGGCCTTGAGCGGATCGTCGTCGCCGCTGTCGCCGCCGTCTTGCGGGACCGCGATCAACTGCGCGAGCGGCCCCTGCGCTTCGTCGGCAAGGGATCGTTCGGATTCGCTTTGCAGGCGCGCCGTCGTGTGCGCCCATGACAGCGGCCCAACGCCTGTATAGGTCTGCCCCGGCGTCGATCCCCATCGCACGAATACGACGCTCGACGCGGGCAAGTTCCACGTCGTCGACGTACTCGGCCCGTAAGCCGTCACGCGCACCGTCCATGAATCGGGATCGTGACTACCTTCCCAATGCCACGACGAAGCGGGGATCAACATCACGTCGCCATCACCGTTCATGCGGATCACGTGCATCGAGTCACCATTGCGCACGAGATCGCGTCCTACCTGCGCAAGAAACGACGGTGTGATGGTTTCCTGTACCCAGCCGTCCGCTTGTACGTCTGCACATGCGAACGCTCTGGACAGCGCACCTGACGCAGCCTCAACAGCCGCCGTGCTCGACGCATCGGCCGCGGTGCCCGCGGCTTGTGATTCGATCAGTCTGACAACGGCGTCGGAAAAATCACCGCCGCTATCCCGTCGTTCGGTTTTACTCCACGGCCAGCGCATCACGTTTGCCTCAATAGCGTCGCTCGCGTGTGCGTCAGCCAGCTCCGCGATTCCTCGACGACATAATCACGGCCCCTGAATTCAACACGATCCGCCGGCGTGTCCTCAGCCGCGGCGCGTAGGATCTCGCCCGCTTCGTTAACCGCGGTACGGCTCTGGCCTAAGAATCGATCGTTTCCCCATCGCAGCTCATCATTGCCCCATACGAAACGATCGAGCATGACAATCGAGCCACCCTCGCCAGTCGGCACGAACACCTTCAGCCGCTCGCTAAACTGCGATCCGGCTACCGTGTCGATGTCCTCGACCGACAACGGTTGAACGTTCGCCCGAAAAATCGTTTCCCGTACAAGCCCCGGCTCGAATTCGCCATAGGCGTTGAATGCACCGGGCAACTCGCGCTTGCGCGTGATGGAATCAGGGAAGCGGCGGATCGCAAGGCGGCGTGTCATATCGCACCCGCCCGGCGCACCTTCCAAGGTGACAACAAGGCCATCGCGCCCGAGTGCCGCAAGGCGCTCTGCATGTTCGGTGCGAACGATGTTGATAGGTCGCCGATGGTCTCCGAGCGCACGGCCGCATGCGGCTGCTCGTTAAGCCACCCGGCGCAGCGGATCACCGCTTCGTTCGATACCGCGTCCGGGGCATCAGGCGCATACCGATTCACCAGCGCCGTTGCCACCTCAAGCAAGCGCGTCGCCACGGCGCTATTCACGTCTAGGGCGGTTGCCAGATCCGCCGCGGTGATACTTACAGCCACACCCGTCGCCGCCTCGACGTAGTTACCGGCACATCGGCCCGCGCATCGACTTCGGTTTGCGGATACGCCGGGCGCGCCACCAGCGAATACTCGAACACCACCGCGTCCGTTATCTCGCGCACCATCGCATCACCGTCGCCAGCTTCAGGCACAAGCCGCTCACCGCCTTTGGCCGGAACCTGAAAGCCCGGAGAGATCCCGCGTAGCTGTTTGCCTTGCACCGCGAGCACGGCATCACGCACCCAGCTCGGCATATCGGCGACGTCGGGCAGCTCGGCCTCGATCTCTACCGCGTCGGCCTTGTGTGTAACGGCCAGCGTGCCCGAGCGCATATCAGCGACAGCGCGGTTGTAGTCGTGTCCGACTAACAGAAACGTGTTGCGCTTCTCGATGGCATCTTCTAGCCGTTCGATCAAGATCTGCTTGCGCGCTTCGTCCAACGACGACTTCATCACGTCGGCCAGCTCGCCTTGCAGCTTGGCAAACTCGCGCACCTGCCAGCTCATGGAGTCCGGTGCAAAGCGTTCTTTGCGAACGCGGCCTTTGGAACGAATCGTCGCCGTCTTGCCTAACGGAAACTTGCCGGACAACACACGGCCGCCACCGCGGTCGCGTACGCGGATCTCGAACCCGCCGTCGAAGATCGGCGCGTCGTGCATGGCGCTACCTATGTTGAAACGCGATAGGCGATCTGCGCGTAGGCGTCAGGCTGCACCAGGATCACGTCGCCGAGTAGCACGTGCATCGTGAAGAACCGTTCACCCGAAGCCGAGCCGCTGTAGATGTCGTCTATGCCGATCTCATTCCAATGCGGACACACGGCCGTGCGCATGGCACCCGCGCCGCCCATCATCGAACGGCCTTTGCGATACAGGATCGCTTGCTGAATATGCGACGCTGCATCGGGCATACGCTTGTTAGTCCAAAAGCCGCCCGTGTTCACCATCGCATACGCGGCGGCGCTCAGCTCGCCCTTGTAGTTCGTTGCCGATTGAAACGTGCGCGACGCCAGCGTGTAGGTTGCCGGACCCACCACGATCGACACGTCGCGGATCGTGTTCGACCATAGGCCATCCACCCCGCCCGCGTGTTGGCTTGCAAACGTGTCAAAGGTTGCGACACCCGCGGCCGGTGCGCTCGGGTCGGTTAGCCGTTGGAAGATCCCGGTAAGGTTCGGCGCTTGGCCGTCACCATTGATCGCTTGATCGTCCAGCTCATCGCTTAGGACAAGCGATAGGTTTTCGCGGAGGATCGATTCGAAGTTTTGTTGGCCGACCGCGGCAACGTCCTCGATGGCGATCGCGAGCCGTGCGCTTATCCGCTTCGGCGTGACACTGGTAACAGAGAACGCGGCGGCGGTTGCATCCTGCCGTGCGCCCTTGTCTTTCGCCCCGGCCGTCAGCGACGTTGTAATGGTCGCGCTCGCGTAGGTGCCGGATTGCACGCGCGGCATTTCAATCCCGAGCCGCGGTGCAATCGAGTTCGCGAAGACCTGTGGCCGAATGCGATCAAGGTTGACGCCCACGGTGCCGGGCGCACCGCTCACAGTGTCGGTCTGGCGTTGCTCGATGGTCTCTGGCGTATCCCACAATTCGAGCGGGATCGCGCCGTCGCGAACCTCGGCAGCTTGTGCAAGCTCGGCCTCGGCACCGGCCACCACGCGCCCTTGCATCCGTGCGAGTAGGTACTCGGTCAGGCTTGCCCGGCCACGCAGCTCGCGCCGTTCGCGCAGCTCGGCATCCGGCTCGATCGCGTTGCGGGTCTCGGCGGCCTTTTCCCCGTCCTCGACGGCCACGGTTGCCGCGCGGATCTGGCGTTCGAGATCTGGCGTGCTGCGCTCGATCTCGTCCAGCTCGGCCCGTTGTTCGTCGCTCAGCTCGTCGAGCACGGCCAGCTCGGCCATGCGTTGGCGTTCTTTGGATTGCCGCTCCCGCAGCTCGCGGAGGCGTTTTTGTGCCGTCGTCATCGTGCCACCTCATGAGGATTAAAATCCCTCCCATGATGGCACGAAAAACGCCTGTAAAAACAAAAAGATAGCGGTTACGCCGTGGAGCGCAACAGGCCCCGCGCAAGGTACTGGAATCAATCAGGAATGCAGCATCGATTGCGCTAGCGCGCGCCATGCCATTTCGCCCGCCGTCCGCTCGCGGCGATTCTCGCGGGCGGTTTTCTCGATGTGGCAGGCCCGGCACAAGGTCTGCAAGCCGTTCACGTCGTAGGGATCTTGTCCCGGCTCGCGCTCTAATGGCGTGACATGATCACATTCGAGCTTGCCCGCCTTGCCGCACTCGACACACCGCCAGCCGTCGCGTTCAAAGACAATCTTACGAACGTGCACCCATTGCGATCGGATAAGCTGGCCGTGCCTACTGCTCATTTCAGACAGTCTAAGCTACACACACGGCACTGACTGCTAAGGTGCTGGAGCACCCTAGTTCATGGGCAATTTTTGCAAAGATACCAAACTTGTTATTTTAAGTTTTTGCCAATGAGGAAGGACAGATGGACTCGCTATGTGAAAGCGTTGTCGCCGGTGCAGCTGCGGCAATAGCCGCAACAATAATATTAGGGTTTGCAAAATACGTTTATGAAATGGTGGCAAGATCCCGCGATGAGAAATACATTCGAAGTGTACTAATGAAAGGCAAAGAGCGTGTATTAAGCGCCACAGACGCATATAACAATAGTATGGGAGCAACTCTTCCTGAAGAAGTACTTCGTGCTGCACAGTACAACAATATGATAAAAGAACTAGACATTGCTCTGGAGAAATGGGCGCCGCATTTGACTCACGATCAACGCAAAGGCATTTTTGATGCCTTAGACTGGTATCACACGGACAATTTGCAATTCACATTAAGAGGGAAAGTCCCCACAGAGGTGGATTTGCCTCCCGGGAAATGGCCTACGACGCAAATGCCGTTGGACCGAGCGCAAGAGAAATTCGAAAAATTACAATCCATTGAATGGTTAAATTTATGAAATTAGTAGTGATCCAAATACCCTATTTGAGGGAGGTCACCCGGCCATGCCCCGATACCGCCAGCGCGGTTTATGCGTAACCGGCCGCCGCATGCCAGCTGCAACCGTTAAGATCGCAGCAGCAGCCGCATCGTCCCGAGCCCGTTTGCGGCGTCCACCTTGTGTGCTTTTGGACAGCTTGGAATTGCCAGCCGGATCGGAGATCGTTCTAGCTTCGCTCATGGCCGAGCGCAACAGCAGCGACGGCACCGGCACGACGCGGCGATCTGCCATGGCACGTTGAAACGCGCGCACATCTTCACCGCCGTCTTTGAAACCTTGCCCGCGCACGTCGAGTTCTGCACCCGGCACCCCGGCCTTGTCGAGTGCATCGCGTAGTTCCGCCTCGCGCCATCGATCAGCGACGACAACCGACGGTGCACCGAAACGATCGAGCGCAACCTGTAACAGCATCGACACATCGCTAGCACGTTGCCCTAGCGTCACCAGCTCGCCACGCTGCGCACATTGCACATAGAGATTTCCGACGCCATCACGTAAACCACGATCGGCCAGTGACGGCGATTGTGGAAAGGCTGCGACGCATTCAAGTCGCCCGGTATTCGGCCAGTACGCGGCGATTGCACTCTGCGCGGCCGATGTGCCCAAGTCGATCCCCCATACACACGATCCGTCCGCGTGCGCTTCGCCTTCGCATAAAGCCCACAGGCCCGCATCGATCAACAGCGCGGCCTCGGTGTCCATGGTGCCGAGATTCAAGCGCAGCGCATCGAACGCGGCCAACAGCGCCGGATCTTGTTTCGCTTGCTTGGCTTCGGTACGGATCGCTTGTTCAAGATCGGGCATGTACCGCATGCTCGGGTTTGCCTTCGCCCAGGTCCGCCGTTGAAACTTCGGATCGTCATCACGTGCCGCGTGTTGCTGCGCGTAGTCGGCACCGCCGGCCAGCATCTTGCTAAACCAATGCTCGGGATCGGCCGGGCGCGTACCCAATGCGACAAACCGCGAGTGCGGTTGCTTACCGGCCGCCGTGCGTAACGCCGCGACCATGCGCTCGCCGGTCGTTTCCGGCCATTGCGCGGGCTCGTCGGCCAACACCAGCACGGGCGCTAGACCATGCGCACGGCGCGGGTCACTCCCGATACACCGTACCCTAGCGCCTGTAAGCCTATCCTCGACGCGCGCCTGTTGTGCGGTATCCCAAACACGCCAGCGATCGCGATCGTCAAGCGTGCGGCCCATGAACGCGATCACGTGTTCAAAGGCAATACGCGCTTGTTCAAAGCTACTCGCCACGATCACGGTCTCGCCGCGCGGTGTCACCAGCGGCCCGTTCAAGGTCGCCGCCGCGATGCCGGATAACAGCGCCGTCTTACCGTTGCCACGGCCGACACTGAGCGCGGCCGATTGCGTGCCGTTACAGAAGGCCCCTCTCACGAAGCGACGTTGCCACGGTAGAACCTCGAACGGTTGCCCGGATAGGCGACCTTGCGTGACTGTCAGGCTCTCAAGGTAATCAGTGATGGGCTCCACTGGATCTTCGTCAATAGTTTTCGCAAATTAATTGCACTAAATATCGGCAATACGAGAGTGGCCAAGTTGGCCAGTGTGCCCTCCCTTCATGGAGTTCGACACTACCCGCTCCGCAACCGTGGCACTCACTCGTTTCGCGCGGTGCCATCTAGTCCACCAGCTCCCCGTCCACGTACGCTTGGATGTGCTCGATCAACTTCGGCCCCTCGTGACCAATCAGTTCGTCGCGCTCGTACTGCGTGCCCCGCTTGCGCGCCTGTTGCCGTCTGCTCAGGCCCGGACCATAGTAGTCCAGGTACGACGTGCGCAGCTCGTCACGTATCAGCACGGCCAGCTCGCGCGCCTTCGCCTTGGTCAAGCCTATTGTCCCATCGGGCTGCAGGACGTTGCC
Source organism: Gammaproteobacteria bacterium (assembly GCA_965217605.1). GTDB lineage: Bacteria > Pseudomonadota > Gammaproteobacteria > JAYYZW01. The sequence continues at coordinate 116,251 of CBDCJB010000016.1, read as the reverse complement.
CCGCATGTAGTCTTTGACGGCCGCCGCGATCCTCGGTATCGCTTGCCGAAACGCCGGGCGCTCGGGAAGGTTGGTAGCCGGGTTGCCAAATTCGAGCAGCGCAGCCAACGGCACGATCTGCCCCTTGAATCCGATCTCGATCTTCGGCTCATACTGCGCGGCTTTCTTCTGCGAACGCAGGAACCTTGCGAGGCGCTTCCCGCCTGTGATCTTCGTCGCCATGTGTCGCGTTATCCTCTTGCACTTGCATTCATTATCGCTGCGTTCTGCGCCGAGCGCCGCGCCTTGCGCAGCTCGACCAGCTTGGAGCATACCGCAACGCGCGTGCGCTCCATGACCAACGCCGCATGAATCAGCTCGCCCGGCAAGGCCCACCCTAAGCCATCCGGCGAACGGTCCAAGATCATCTCCAGACGTTTAACGTCCCGGTCGCTCCAATAGTTTCGATAAGGCGCAGTCGCAACATCACCGTGGCGCTTCCGGCGTGGCCCAATGCATCGAGCAAAGCCCGCGGCCCACGACCAAGCGATCGCAGTCCTTGACCGAGCACGTTTGATGCGTCAGGTAGACATGCTGCGATCGGATGCTTGGGTCGCCGTTGCGCAGGTGACGGCTGTAGTGCATAGAACACAATCCACGCGCCGTGCCACGGACACCCGACGGCTTGCCGCAACCCTCGACCACACACTTCTTTGTCATGTCCTTAAATTTCCTGGCACCTCGATTTCCACCGGGCGCATCGAACCCCTTTCCCGCCTCTTGATAGGCCCCTCGCCGGGGGACGGGGCTTAGGGGAGCTACGGCCCATTTTTCGCCGTCGCTCGCCGCTGCCCCGCGGTACTGGTTGCCCTTCGCCGGCCCCCATCGCGTCCGCCGGGCTGGCAATCCCAAGCAGATCCCGCGTGTCGTTCGCGCCAACATCATGGCGTCCGGGATGGAAGGTGCCGCACCGTCAACGACGGCCGGGGGGCGTTCGCCACCAGAGCCCGGAATTCCACCTTGGCCCGCGACGGCCTTGGTTGCCGAGTATTTGCATCACATCTCGCCCCCGGCTGGCTTTCGGCCGCGGCGCATCCCCGCGGCCGGCTTTGTTCATATGCGCTAAGGCAACGCGTTCTCCAGCGCCTTTAGCTTCCGTTTTAGCGATCGTTTTTCGCTTTGCAGATCTGCGCACTTCGCTTGCCAAGATCCGACCTGGGACTTCAGCGTCCGGACCAGTTCTTGGAGGTTGTTGATCTTCTGCATCGCCGCCCGAAGATCTGGATCGGCGCTTTCTTCCATGATCGCGATGCGCTCTTGAAGACCCTCGATCTCGCCTTCCTTGTCGTGTAGTTCAGATTCGAGCTTTGCAGCGAGCGCGTCGTCGCTCTGCTCCTGATCAAGAGCAGAATGGACGATGGGATCGGCTGCCGGCTTCACGGCAGCTGTCTTGGGTTCAGGCTTCGGCAGTGACTTGAGCGCCGCGTCCACGGATTCAAAAGCGACAATTTGTCGTTTTTCGATCCGCGCAATCCGCATCAACCTCTGGGCAGTCCGCGAAGACACATCTTCGGTTTCAAGCCAGGTCTGCCAACTGCCATGCGGCAAGCGCGCTTTGATTTCAGTGAGCGTTTGGCCCGCCCGCCATGCTGTTTCCACGGATCGCCGGGCTAGGCCCTGTGCTTCGGCCCAATGCTCGCGGAAGTTTTGGGACAGCTCGGCGAGAATCGCGTCGCCATTGCGCGCAGATTCGGCACGAATCTGATCAGATGATCTGATTCCGCTGGAATCTACCGGGCAGGGTGGCGCGCTAACGCTTTGATTTCGTTGGTGGGCGATGCTGGGTTCGAACCAGCGACCCCTGCCGTGTGAAGGCAGTGCTCTCCCGCTGAGCTAATCGCCCCTATGAGAACCGGCGATTCTAGGAGGCCCCCGATCGAGGGTCAAACGGCGGTGGGCGGCCCCGGGTCGCTCGCCACGCGCCAAGTCGTCATCGGCTCCCCGCGCGGCCGCAAGAGGCCGACATGCTGTGGCGCTGCGCAAAACCTGCAGTGGGCCATCATCACCCGTTTTCGTCATAAATCCGTGAAATTCGAAACGGTTCGATGAACCAAACCGGGCGGGCGGGGAACCCATGATTCAAGAACGATAATCACGTTTAGAGAAGGCAATGAAACGACTCCGCATGCTCCTATGTGCGGCCGCGCTCGTGGGTGCGCTGCCGCTCTGGTCTCACGCCGCGTTCCACGGCTTCGGTGCATCGATGGATGGATTGCAGGAGGTGCCCCCGGTCGTGACGAGCGGAACCGGCTTAGGGTTCTTCGTGTTCGATGATGTCACTAAAGTGTTGACGTGGGATATTTCTTTCGCGGGTTTGACGGCGCCTATCTTCGCGGTGGGTGCTGGCCCGACAGCCCACATCCATTCCGCACCAGCCGGCTCTAACGGCTTAATCGAAATCTTCCTCGATACTACCAACCCGGGCACCATTATGAGTGGTGAAGGCTTATCGGCCGGACGATTCATAGGTTCCGACACCTTGACCATGGCCGAGGAAACCTTGCTTTTCGCAGCGGGCCTATATGCGAATTTTCATACACCATTCTCCGGAGGCGGTGAAATCCGCGGACAGATCCTCCCGACCGCGCTGGTACCTATCCCCGCTGCCGTCTGGATGCTCGGCTCGGCATTGGCCCTACTCGGTGTGCGACGCTACGTCTGAAACGTTTTCATAAAGCATTCATCAGAAGACCCCGCTTCGGCGGGGTTTCTGTTTTGCGGACGAACACCCGCCGTCGAACCATCGCCGGATTGAATTCCCTATAATTCGCACTTGTCATCCCTCGTTCATGGTGTCATGACCGTCGTCACCCGGTTTCCGCCGAGTCCCACTGGCTTTTTACACATAGGCAGCGCACGCACGGCGCTTTACAACTGGCTCTACGCCCGACGTCACGGCGGCCGCTTCGTATTGCGCCTGGAAGACACCGATCGAGAACGGTCCACTGATGAAGCGGTTACCGCCATCCTGGAAGGCATGGCCTGGCTCGGCCTCGATCACGACGAAGGGCCTCATTACCAGACGCAGCGCTTCGACCGTTATGGAGACGTGATCGCGCAACTGCTGGACGAAGGCAAGGCCTATCATTGCTATTGCAGCCGCGATCGCCTCGAAAAATTGCGTGCCGCGCAGATGGCCGCGAAGGAGAAGCCGCGCTACGACGGCCATTGCCGCGACACTGCGCCTGCCGCACAAAGCGACAATCCTCCGGTAGTTCGCTTTCGCACGCCGCTGGACGGCGCGGTCGATATCGACGACGGCGTACACGGCCGTGTTTCGATCCCGAACAATGAGCTCGACGATCTCATCATCGCGCGGGCGGACGGCAGCCCGACCTATAACCTGACGGTCGTCGTCGACGACATCGACATGGATGTAACCCATGTGATCCGCGGCGACGATCACTTGAATAACACGCCGCGCCAGATCCATATCCTGGAAGCGATGGGCGCGACGCCGCCCGTATACGCGCATATCCCCATGATCAATGGACCTGACGGAAAGAAATTGTCCAAACGCCACGGCGCCGTCAGCGTGTTGCAGTACCGCGACGAGGGATTCCTGCCGGAAGCATTGCTGAATTATCTCGCGCGCCTCGGCTGGTCGCATGGCGATCAGGAGATCTTCACGCGGGACGAGATGGCGGCATGCTTCGATATTGCCGATATCAACAAGTCGGCAGCCAACTTCGATCCCGAGAAGCTGGTGTGGGTCAATCAGCAGCATATTCAAACCGTGCCGCTGGCGGATCTCGTCGAGCAGGCCACTCCGTATTTCGTTAGCGCCCGAATCGATACTGGTGACCGAGTGGCACTCGGGGCGGTGATCGATGCGCAACGCACCCGCGCCAAAACCCTGGTCGAAATGGCGGAAAAGAGTCACCCGTTCTTCGGCGAACTCGGTGAATTAGACGAAAAGGCCGCGAAAAAACACCTGCGCCCGGCCGTTGCGGCACCGCTTCGCGATCTGCGCGAGCGGTTGACGACGCTGGAGCCATGGGCGTGTGAATCCCTACACGCCCTGGTCGAAGAAATCGCGGGCGCGCACGAGATGAAGCTCGGCAAGATTGCACAACCTTTACGCGTAGCCGTAACGGGATCTGCTGCGTCGCCGTCGATCGACGTGACGCTGCAATTGGTCGGCCGCGAGCAATGTCTGAAGCGCCTCGACCACGCACTTGCATACATCCACGACCGTGGTGCCACGCCTTGACACTCGATCCCCGCTAACGTAACCTCCGCCGCCGTTGGATGGGCAGCCTAAGAGCTTAAATTCAAGCGGGTTGCGGCGCTATTTAGCGAGTCAAGCTTTCCCTATAATGCGTCGTTACGCAGTGAGACTTGCGACATTCTGCGTTACGCCTTCGACATGTTCATGGGGCCATAGCTCAGCTGGGAGAGCGCTACAATGGCATTGTAGAGGTCGACGGTTCGATCCCGTCTGGCTCCACCAACCCCGTCCCCTTCGTCTAGAGGCCTAGGACACCGCCCTTTCACGGCGGCAACGGGGGTTCGACTCCCCCAGGGGACGCCAATAAAATCAACAATTTATGTAAACGGAAGACCATAGTGGTCCCCATACGTTTCCGATATATCAAGATATTACGGACCCAGTGTGGGGAAAATGTGGGGGACCACGACGAAATTCCTATCTGAACGATGTAAGGTCCGATCGCATCACCGCCGGGACCGTCGGGCGCCGTCGTCCTTCGTATTTATGGCCGCGTTTTTCGCACGCCTCAAGTTCCACTGTGAGGTGTACCGCTCTCAGTGGTTGCGGGGGGCACGCAATGGCCGAGACCGACATTCGCTCGTAACCCCGATCTTTAATTATTAGCCCGGATATTTCATAAAAAAAGAGGGCAAGCCCTTTCTAATCCGTTATAATTCAGTTAGTTAGGCTGAAAACGGAAAGGACTCGCCCGTGACAGAATGTACCCAGACTGCGCTGCAATTTCCAGGCTTTTCTCGCCGCAAGATCGACGTCTCATTCAACGGCGGTGACATCACTTCCAACGGTGGGGTGCAGTTGCTGCGCTGGGCCGATGAACGGACCGGGTTGATCAAGGCCGCGGCACGGGCCATTGGGGATTCGCGCCGGAGAAAGAGCTGCACCCACGCTCTGGAGTCGCTGGTCCGACAGCGGGTCTATGGCCTTTCCCTGGGCTATGAGGACCTCAACGACCACGAGGCATTGCGCGCGGACTTGGCTCTGCAGACGGCGCTTTCCCGGGATGAGTCGCTGGCGAGCCCGTCGACGTTGTGCCGACTGGAGAACCGCGCGAACCGGAACACCGCGGTGGCCCTGCACAAGGGACTCATTGATAACTTTATCGCCGCTTACAAACAAGCGCCCCGACGACTGATACGCGATGTGGATGCCACCGGCGATCGGGTGCAGGGTGATCAAGCGGGCCGCTTCTTCCACGGCGACTACGACCACGACTGCTGTCTGCCCTTGTACGTGTTCTGTGGCGATCAACGGTTGGTCAGTTATCTGCGTTCGAGCAAGATCGACGGCGCAAAACACAGTGGGGCGATCTTGGCGCTGTTGATCAAACGGTTGCGCCAGGCGTGGCCGAAGGTCGAGATCCTGGTGCGCGCCGATGCCGGCTTTTGCCGCTGGCGGATGCTGCGCTGGTTCGATCGCCACGGCGTGGATTACGTCATGGGTATTGCGAAAAACCCGCGTTTGCACGATCAATCGTTAGCGTTGCGCACGTTGGCTCAGTGGCGGTATTGGATGATGGGTGAGAAGCAGCGCCTGTTCAGCGAGGTCCGTTACGCCGCACCGACTTGGGATACCCCGCGACGGGTGATCGTCAAGGCCGAGCACAGCGCCCGCGGCAGCAATCCCCGCTTCGTGGTGACCCACCTCACCGGCAAGGCCCAACGCATCTACGACCGCCTCTACTGCGCCCGCGGCGAGATGGAGAACCGGATCAAGGAGCAGCAGTTGGGCCTGTTTGCCGATCGCACCAGTTGCCACACCTGGTGGGCCAATCAGTTCCGGCTGTTGCTCTCAAGCTTGGCTTACACGCTGTTGGAGACGATCCGCCGGGTGGCACTACACGCAACGGCACGGGCTCGCGCGCAAGGCGGCACGCTGCGCCTGAAACTATTACGCATCGGCGCCATCGTCTTGCGCAATACCAGGCGCATCCGACTGTTGCCTCTCCAGTGCTTACCCCAATCGAGAACTGTTCTGCCTGGTGGCCGCTCGCCTCAAGCCGGGATAGTCGTCCCAACGCCAGTCGCCTCGTGTGCGATTCCTTGTGAGTCGGGGTGTCGCTCGCCTCCGAAACGACTCGTGCATCGCAATCGGCGATAAATCCACCGGTGGCGCGCCGAAACGTCGCGCTCAAGCGCCGCTTCGTGCCACCACCAACGAATTCCGACCCATGATCGACCAACTCCATGCACAATCTCACTGCTCATGCAATATCCGGGTTAGGGGTCTGATTTCGGTCACAATTCGACCTTGATCGCCCGCTCGGTCAGGTGGTCCCGAATGACGTGAGCGTAGCGCTCGGTGGTCTCGATCCTACTGTGGCCGGCTAGCACCTGGACGGCACGCAGAGGCGAGCCCGACATGACCTGATGCGTGATATAGGAGTGCCTTAGCCAATGGATAGAGCCCGGCAGCTTCGCGCGCTCGAGGTCGTTCTCACACGCCCTGGACAGGCTGCGGGGGTTGACCCGCGGGTACACGAAATCGGTGTCGCTTTCGGTGAGCAGCACCGCCAACGATTCCTTCGCGGGTTTATTCAACGGGATAACTCGCCACTTGCCGGACTTCGTGCGCCGCGTTTCGCTCGACTCGACGTGGATCACGTCGTCTTCTAGGTGCGCGCGCATCAGGTTCATGGCTTCCATGCGCCGGATCCCGGTGTTGGCAATAAATCGCCACTTATGAGGGCTGTTGGCGGCCTTCCACAGTTCGACGAGCTGCACGTCGGTGTAGAACGGCGGTGGGCGGTCTTCCAGGTCTTGTGGCGGCTGTACGCCTTTGATCGGGTTGCGGGTGATGATCTCCCAATCGACCGCGCGATTAACGACCGCCTGCAGTACCCGCAGCTCTTTCGCGATCGTGTTCGGCTTTGGTTTTCGAGTGATATACCGAGCGCTTCGTGATCACCGATCGTCTCCGGCGCGGTCGCGCGGATCCGCTTGAATTCCTCGACTTCACGTTTGTCGATGGTGCCGATCGGGTGTACCCGAAGCACGGGATCAGCCACTGTTCGACAATTTGCCTGATCCGGAAATGCGAGCTTGGAAACTCGTGCTCGTGCCACGCGAGATACTCGTGGCAGAAATTCGCAAAGGGCGGGCCACCGGGTTGACGAAGGGTCGGCCGCTCTCGAGCTCGTATTTCTTTTGCTTCCGGGCGGTCTCGGCTTCCCGGTATGAGACCTTGCCTAAGCTGTGCTCGTGCGGCGCCCCGCTCTCGCGCCACCGGAGATACCAGGTCTCGCCGCGTTGTCTAATCGACGCCATTCGTTTTCGATCGCCGCCTGACAGTCCGCTCGCCGGAACACCAGCTTGCCCATGAAGTAACGGCCGCAGAGCCGATAATTTGTTGCCTTTTTCCGGAACTGATCGGGGGAGACACAGCAATAATGCGCCGCTTCGTCGAAGGTGAAATAGTCCTTGCCCCGAAGGTCGAAATCACGGATTTTTCGTTCGGCCGCCATACTATACTGTCATAGGCCGTCCCGGCCGCAGATGGTCACCAGATAATCGAAATCGTCAGCTGACATGTCGAAATGGCGCGACACGTCGCCAGGGTCTTGCTCGACGGCCAGGTTACCGAGCGCGTCACCGATGGCGGCGCACATGCCTTTCTTCACCTGATCCAATGTCTCGGCGCGGACGTCGATCTCGATGCTGAGCGATCGATGATGCGGTTTGTTCGGATCCCCGGCGGCCATGATTAGTTACCGGTGTCGTCTCTGCCGTCGTCGATCGGTGTTTCGAGTGTCCCGTGGTGGGCGACGTTGTACGCGACGGTGTCGGCCCTAATACCGCGATCAAATATGTCGCGGAGCGCTTCATCGGATGCGACCCATCGGCGGATCTCATTCTCGTCGACGCCCCGGCCTTCCATGAGCTGTTGCAGCGTGTCGTTCCAATCCTGGTAGGCGTCGTGGTCGAAATTGTCGCCCGCAGTTTCGACCGTCTCGGCTGCAGCTGGCGCTTCTGTTGCGCCGTCAGAGTCCGAGCTGTCCGAGGGGAACATGTCCGCCTGTTGCTCGAACTCATCGAGCGTCAATTTTCGATCGGTCAAGATCACCAGGAAGGATCGCCGATGGTTATAGAGTTTTTCCGGCGCCAGGTCGCGGGCGGCTTCCATCGTCACGGTTACCTTGCCTTCCTTGATCGCGATACCCTTTTCGGTCGCTGCGAAATACGGGCTGCCGCTGGCGCGTTCGTGATCGACCATCCGTTCAAGTCGAAGCGCGATCTCGCCCTCGAGTTCGATCCCCTTCGATTCGGCGAATTGCTCGATACGTGATTTCTCTTCGGGTGTCAGCACGCCCCACCCATCGGTGACTTGCTGGCAGCTCTGCAGAATGCCGTTCAGGAACAGATCCCGCAGCTTGTAATCCTGGAACAGTTTTAGGGTCGGTTCGGCCATTGTTATCTCCTAGGCTACGGCGCGTTCGAAGCACGCCACTGGCGGCACAACATGTGTCACCGGTATATCGATTGATTGGGCGAAGTTCATTTCGTCGGCGACACCGACGGATAGGTTCCACCCTGGCAACATAAGGATGTGCACCCGATCGGAGCGGGCGATCTGATCGCGGCAAAGCGCTGCCAAAATGGATATTCGGCCGGGATGTTTGAGACCACGGCCTTGATCGCGTGGCCGTGAACGATCGAGCTCCAGCATCGCTCACCGTCTCGATACAACAGCGCGACGTACTTGGCCGCCTGCTCAAACCGCGCGTGCTGTTCGAGTCTGCGATTAACGTCGCCGGTCGCGTAACTGGTGTACGGTGAAACGATGTAAATCATGATCAGTTTTCCTAATTGAACACGTCGCTGCACCGGTTCCACGTTTGCCGGGCGCGCTTGTCGTCCCATGCGGCGGTCAGTTCGATGCCGTCGCGCCTGCGCTCGAGGGCCGCAGCGCGGCCGGCGTTGATGATGTCCTTAGCAGCCCTCACGACGCGTCTCCCGAGGCGTTCGGATCGGTGATGCATTCACACGTTCGAACCAATCGATGATCTCGCCCTTTTCGTGGTCCTCGAGATGCTCGTTCAATAGCTGCGCGACCTTGCCGACCGGCAGGCGATGCAGGCATTGAACGAAGAACTGTTCGAGTTCGCTGGGGTCGATTTCGTTGATGATCTGTCGTGCGCTCATTACGATAATCCTCGTAGAGGTAAGAATCGGGGGCGCTGCGTGCGCCCCCGAACATGTAGCGGCGTTACGCCGTGGCTTTCTCGACTTCCTTAATGTCAGCCGGAGCCGACTTGGATCGCCCCGACTTTTCCTCAGTCGTGGGCGTTTGACCGTCGGCAGCGGAGGGGGTCGATCCGCTGCCTTCGACGGATCCAGGGATGTCGTCGTCGAATTGCTGGTCGTCCGGTACCGGGGGTTGGAAATTCCACGGCACGCCCTCGAGCTGAAGCCACAAGTCGTTGCGGAGCTTCTCGATCTGATCGAGTCGGAAGGTCTGCTCGATGCGCTTCCATGAGCGGGTGCCGGCGAACTGCTCGAGCAGGTTTGCCTTAGCGTCCTTGGCATCTTTGCTGGTGCCACCATGATGCTTGTTCAACACTTCGATGATCTCGTCGAGCGCGATCTCCTTCGCTTTTTTCTCCCGCTTCCAACGCGTGTCGACGTTCTCGTCGAACAGCTCCTGGCTATCTTCCGTCGAGCACCCGAAGTGGACGCCACCGAGATTCAAGAAGTCGATATGGGGCGCGAACGTATCGAATGTCGGTTGTTGGAACGACTGCCCGTCGATGCTGCGCGAACGGTCCTTGAGGATGTGCGCAACGCGCGTGACTCTATTCGGTGGCTTCGGGTCGACGGACATCTCCATGTTGACTAGCAGCGACGGTTCGAAACCGAACTCGCCTTCGGCCTTCATCTTGATCCCGGTTTTGATCAGTTCCTTTTTGCCGTCTTCGTTCTCTTCCATGTCGTACTCGTAGCCGGCACGGCCACAGATGCAGATGTGCAGATCGGCGTTGATGAACTGACGAGAGAAGCCACCCCATCCGTCGGGGCCTTTGAGCACCGACCAATCCTGGAACTGCAACGAGTAGTGCTTCTGCCGATGCGCTTGGCCTTTTTCGCCTGGTACGATTCGCACAGGTCGCGCCAGTAGTGCGTGGCCGAGTCGATGATCAAACCGGCGCCGTTTTGCGTCGCTTCCTTGATTGCCGGCTCGAGATCGGCGAAGCGCTGCGACTTTGAAACGAACAGTTCGATCCCGACTCCCTCGAACATGGGCGTGACCCAATCGGAACCGGTTTCAGAGTCGAGAAAAAATACCGGCTTGTCGCCGAGCTCGAGCCCGAGTTCTTTCATGCGCGCCACGAGACCGATCATGATCAGTGTCGACGTATGCGTTTTACCGGAACCCTGGAAACCCATGAACCCCGCTTTCAGCTTGGCCTGGGTGTTCTCCGCTTTGTGAAATATAGACATGGCTAGTCGTCTCCCTGGTTGTCACCGGGTTCGCTGCCACCGTTGCGGGTGGTGGCTTGCTTGCGCGGCTCGTTTTGAAGTTCGGTCGACAGTTCGTCGAGGCGCTTGCGCGCGTCCGCGAATATCTCGACGATCTCATACGGTTTTACCCTCCGGGCTGTGTCGTCCGGGGTTATGACGGCGAAGTTGTGATTGCCGTCAATCATCAGGCTGACAGGCAGCGCGGCGGCTGCATCGGCCGCCATCGTCGTGAGTTGTTTCAGTCGCGCGTTTTTCATGCGGCTTGCTCCTGCTCGTAGAGGTAGTTGGCGATTTCGGTGTTGAGGTCTTCGTCGTCGAGGCACAGGAAGCCGCGGCAGACTTCGAGCGACTCGAGTTCGATGGAGAGGGGTGCGTTTACCCGTGGTGTTCGTCTTGGCATTAACGGTCACATCGCCGTTGGCGTTGGCCCAACAATCCAAGAACGAAGCCCAAATGCGTGAAATGATGGAAGGCGCCCAGAAAATGCAGGAATGCATGAGTAAGCTCGACCCCAGCGTGATGGAAACCATGAAGCGTGAGGGCGAGGCCATGGCCGCAGAGGTCGACGCACTTTGCACTGCGGGCAAACGAGATAAGGCGCAGGACCAGGCGATCGCTTACGGCCAAAAGATCTCTGCCACATCGGCGTTCAAACAAATGCGAAAGTGCGGTGAGATGATGCGCGGTGCGACGATGCAGTCAACCTTTCCGATGCCTGGAGAGCCGCAAGGGGGGGCGCACGTCTGCGACGAACCCCGATAAGTGCCTTTTTCGTTACGGCGTTTTGCTAAGCAGCAGGCTCGCGTCGCGAGAACATTGACGTATGCGTGTAACTCAACACCGTTGCGTCATCTTGATTGAACAACCGGAAGTCGAACTTGATGATGCCGCGATTGGGTTTGCTGCGTGAAGGCCGCGTTTCGAGGCACTCGATCGTGAGTGAAAGTTTGTCGTCCGGGTATACGGGGCGTGGGAATTTCATGTCGTCGTGGGCGAGTGCGCCGATGACGGCGTCGTGCCACGGCGCTTCGTTCAGCAGCGCTTGTTTTACGCACAAGGTGTATTGCCCGGATGCCGTCATATCGCGGTATCCCCGCGTCTGCGCTTCTGCCGCATCAACGTGCATCGGGAGGGGGTCCCAGCGTCGATTGAACGCGAGCATCTCCTCGCGTGTGACTAGATACGGTCCATAACTAAAGACATCGCCGGCGGCGACGTCATCGAAATAGAGCGAAGCCCGCGTCAAAACACGATCGGCAATTCGAGGTGTTCGTTGTACATAAACTCCCGATGCGCTCTCAACTCGGGCGTCAACGCCTTGTCGACATCCGGATTAGCGTATCCATACATTTCGGGAACTCGCCAGGCCGTCACCATCGGGCAGAGATCTTCGGGTAGCGGATCCAACAACCCGCAAAAAGCCGCCCAATAAATGTCGACGGCCGTTAAGCTGTCGCCGATGAGATACTGACTGCCGCGGCCCTTTTGTGCGGCGAGTTGACTGCTGAACGTATTCAGAATGCTCACCAGACGCGGCGTTGCCGCCGCTGCCAACGCTTCCGAGTAGCCGTACTTGTTACCGATAAACTCGAAAAATCCGCGGCGCCCGTCATCTTGCGGCAGTGCCTTTAAGGGGCCGTCCACCATGAGCAGCCGCTTCGTCCAGGCGAGGCCATGCTCGCCGGCGAGTTCGTTGATCAGTCCGAACATCGCCGCGCGCAGATCGATGTCGGCGGGGATCAGAGGCGGCTCGGGCTCCAGCCGTTCGGCAAGATTCAGTTGATCGATCCAGATCGAGCGTGGCCGCTCGTCATTCCAGATGGCGACGGGCGCGCTGGCCTGGCTGGTCCAGGAGATGAGCTCGCTTTGCGAATCATTCATGCCGATTTGGAGATCGGAAGCGCCCTGATTGCCGGTCACGACCCGCGTATAGGGGATTCCTTTGACGTGGAACAGGCCTTTGCACGCTTCTCGCCACGGTCCCGGGATGGGATAGGCGCCGAGAACGAGGCGCAGGCCGGACAGCTTCTTCGCAGCGGTGATACTGACGTAATCGAGTTTGATATCCGTGGGTTCTATTTGTGCAGCCATGGCGCACTCCTCGTGGGTGAATTATTTTCCATCGACGCTGAAAGCGATGAGGACGTTACCGGGTATCCATTTGTTCCATTGGGCATAACCCGACACGACATAAACGTGACCGTTGGCGATCGCGGGCCCCGGGCCATTGAGCGAGCCGCCGCGGCCTTCGATGTCGTTGACCGTGTCGTATTCCAGCCGCGTGTCGAAATCCCACACCACCTTGCCGTCGTCGATCGCATAGGCGCGCAGGTGGCCGTCGAGACTGCCCGAAAAGACCACGCCCGGCGCGCCGCTGACGGCAGCGAGCTGACCGGTATTACAGCGCTCGTGGCCCTCGCAGGTCCCTTGCGGGGGCTCCACTTCCCAGGCGATGCTGCCGTCCGCGATATTGACGGCGGAGATGCCGCCGGCTTCGCCCGGGCCTTTCTCCCAGGCTTCGGCCTGCGCCACATAGGCTTTCTTTCGATCGGCGGCGAAACCCCATTCGATGCCACCGATGATCCCGCTGTCGCCGATCTGGGTTTGCCACCAGATCGCGCCGGTCGCCGGTTCGAGCGCGAAGAGCCGGCCCGATTTCTGGCCCGCCAGCAGCACGTGGCGGCCGTCTTCGAGTTCCACCAGCACGGGCGAGCTGCCGAAATCGAGATCGGGTCCACGCGATTCCGGGCACGCGACCTGTGCTTCGGGCGAGGGATCCATACAGGCGATGTTCCAGGCGTCCCCCGCGAGGGTTTGGGTGATCCATTTGATCTCGCCCGTGTCCATCGCGAGCGCCATGATGGCGTCGGACTCGGGCGCGGGGGGATCCGAATAACTGTCACCGGTAACGACGTAAACCGTGTTGGTCTCCGGTTCCAGCGTCGGTGCGGTCCACACCGCGGCCCCCGAGGGTCCCCAGAGTTGTGTACCGACGGTGTTTATCTTGCGTTTGCTCGGCGCCTCGGCGATGGTCTGGCGCTTCCAGATCGCATTACCGTTTACGGCATCCACCACGAGCAGGCCGCCGCGAAACGTGCAGCATTCGTAATCGGGCATCGCGCCGGCGACTTCTTCCAGCGAGGAGATCGGTATGTAGAGCCGATTGGCGTGATACACGGGCGTGCCGGTGATGCGTACGTGAGGATGATCGTCGGCGATGATCCGCCAGCGCTCCGCCCCCGTTTCCGGATCGACGGCGTAGACCTTGCCGCTCAGATCGCCGAAGAAGAGGCTGATGGTGCCGTCGCCGAGTTTGCCGAGCGTGAGCGCGGTGCGCACGCCCGCATCGGCCTCAAAGGCCCACAACGCACAGCCCGTTTGCGCATTCAAGGCGATGACCAGGCCGGAGAACGTACCGAAGAACAGCCGGCCGTCAGCGACGATGGGGTGGCCCGACATGGTCGATACGGCAGGCACGCCAAAGGCCCATTTGAATTTCAACTTCGACACGTCTTCCGCGCTCAGGCCCGCGCGCGCCGGCGTTTGGAAACGCGAATTCGCGAGGTCACTTCCCCAGCTGTTCCAGCCGGATTCGACGTTTTCGATCGGCTGCGGTGGTTTGCTCTCGCAGTAGGCGGATTGCGGGATAGCGGCGGCCCCCGAGGCGAACGCGCCGAGCGCCTGCCCGGTCGCGTATTCGGTGATGGCACGCCTTTCGGCGTGCGATAAGCCGCGCGTATACGGCGCCATGACGCCGGCGCTGATGGCGGAGAAGACGTCGCGCGGGTCTTGTTCCTTGAGATCCGTGATGGATGGCATGCGCGGCAGGCTGCGATCGTGGCAATGCGCGCAATGGATGGTATACAGCCCGGCGCCGTTCGTTTCGTCCGTTGTTTCGGACTTGGCAGTGCCGGTCAGCAGGATACCGATGATGGCGAGGCTCGCGAGGATCCGCATGGTTTCTCTTCTTCTTTAAGTAAACAGGAGGGCGGGATTATTACAGAATTTGGCGCCCCGTCGGAAGGCGCGTCTGTGGCCTATATACTGAAGGCTCGTTCAAGTAGGAGACGCCCGTGGCCGGCCTGGAACAACAACTCGAAGGATTACTTGCGCGCGAGGCGATCCGCGATCTGCCGCCGCGTTATTGCGATTGTGTGTGGCGCGACGATTACGATGGCATCGTCGCGCTGTTTGCCGAGGACGGTGCCTTCATCGTGATCAGCGCTGACGGGGAAAAGGAGTTTGCTGGTCGCGAGGCGCTCTTTCAGGTGTACCGGGATGCCGCCTACATCATGCCGCGGCCGTACATCCACAATCACGTCATTGAGTTGGACGGATCCGATCGCGCTACGGGGCGCTGCTGTCTCGATCTACGTAGTGCGCGAAACGACATGGGCTGGCAGGGTGCGGGATTTTATGAAGACGACTACGTGAAAGTCGGTGACGATTGGAAATTTCAAAGGCGGCGCTTCCACGCGCTTTATCTGGAAGAGATGCCGGCGGTTCTGGCGCCGTCGTAGTCATCATTCGCTCGCTCGCGGGCGAATCGGGTCAATCCATCGTGATAACGATCTTCCCCATCGCGCGACGCTCCGCTAAATCGCTGATTCCCTGGCCGGCTTCAGCCAATGGATAACGCGCCGACACGTGCGGTTTAATTTTACCGCTGGCGTAGAGCGCCATCAGTTCCTGATTATTGATGCGGTTGGTTTCCGGCTCGCGATCGCAGAATGAGCCCCAGAAGATCCCGACGATTTGGCAGCCCTTGAGCAGGGCCAGGTTGAGCGGGATCCGGGGGATCCCCGCGGGAAAACCGACGACTAGAAAACGCCCCTCCCAAGCAATGGCCCGCAGCGCCGCTTCCGCGTAATCACCGCCCACCGCATCGTAGACGACGTCGGCGCCGTTGGGCCCCGTTGCTTCTTTGAACTGCCCGGCCAACGCCTTTGCCCCGTCTTTGTCGAACGGACCGAGCGGGTACACGACGCCGATCTCCGCGCCGTGCGCTTTGGCGAGCGCGACCTTCTCTTCACTCGAAGCCGCCGCCACCACGCGGGCGCCCATGACGCGACCCAGTTCGACGGCCGCGAGGCCTACGCCGCCCGCGGCGCCCAGCACCAACAAGGTATCTCCGGCATGTAATGCCCCGCGCTGCGTAAGGGCGTGGTACGTCGTGCCGTAGGTGAAGATAAACGCGGCGGCCTCTTCGAAAGGCATGGCGTCCGGTATGGGCACGCATTTCGAGGCCGGTGACACGACCTGTTCCGCCATACCGCCCCACGCGGTCAATGCGATCACGCGGTCGCCCGGTTTGAAATCGGTAACGCCCGCGCCCACCGCGTTGATTTCACCGGCGGCCTCGCCGCCAGGTGAAAAGGGGCGCTCGGGACGGAACTGGTATTTGTCTTCGATGATGAGGGTGTCGGGGTAATTGACGCCGCAAGCATGTACGCGGATGCGAACTTCACCTTCACCGGGTTCGGCAACGTCGACCTCTTCGAGTGTCAGGGAATCCGGGCCGCCCGGGGTTTTACTCAGGATCGCTTTCATCTAGTTCTCCGTCGTTCGCATGGCGTAGCCTATCACCTCTTTTAGCCGGCGAGCCGGCTCCCACTTCCGTATGGATCCGGACAGCGCCGCGCGTTATCGTGCGCGCTCTCTTTTGTGGGTACGGGATCTCGATCATGACTGAATCTCAGAAAATCGTGCAACAGTGGTTCGATCATCTCGCGGTGGGTGACGCGCAAGCGGCATTCGCCCTGTTCACGGATGACATCGTCTTCGACATCAAGGGCACGACGCCCGTGTCCGGGGTCTATCGCGGTCTCGATCAATTGATCAATGACTTTTTTACGCCCTGGCGCAAACAGATCGACGGCGACCTCACCGTGACTGCCGCTGAGTTGATCGGTGAAGGCGAGCGCGTCGTCGCGCTGGCGAAGGGCGCGGCGAAGACGGTTTTCGGTACGGACTACAACAATGACTACGTGTTCATCTTCACCGTGAAAGGCGGCAAGATCGCCGAGGTCGCTGAATACTGCGATACCGCGCTGATCGAAACCGCTGCATACGGGCGCAAGATCGTAGAAGGCGATTCCTGACGCATTAATTATTAACCCCGGATTCCGCTGCGCTTCATCCAGGCTACATCGGCCCCGTAGCCTGGATGAAGCGTAGCGGAATCCGGGATCGATCCTGAGCGATGAAAGATAACGCGACTGCACCTGCGGCCACGACCGGGCCGTGGACCGACGACGCCCGCATCGTCGGTCTGGTCGCGCTCGCGCATGGCGTGAGTCACTTTTTTCACCTCATCCTGGCGCCCCTCTATCCTTGGCTGCGCGACGATTACGGCTACAGTTATGCCGAACTCGGTTTCGTCATGACCACGTTCTTCGTCGTGTCCGGTGGCTTTCAGGCGGTGGCCGGGTTCATCGTCGACCGTTACGGCGCGCTGCGCACGCTGCTCGGCGGTCTCGTGTGTTTAACCGGTAGCGCAGTCGTGTTGGGTACGAGCGACAGCTATGCCACCTTACTCGTCGGCGCCTCACTCGCAGGGTTGGGCAACGCAGTCTTTCATCCGGTCGACTTCTGGTTCATCAACCACCGGATCAGCCTGCCGCGATTGGGACCGGCGTACTCGGCGCATGGATTATCGGGAAGTCTGGGGTGGGCCCTGGCGCCGGTTTTTCTCGTCGGCATTGCGACGCCCTTTGGGTGGCGAGCCGCCGTCCTCGCTGCCGCCATCCTGCCGCTCATCGTGATCGTACTGTTTGTGATTTATCGCGCCTCGCTCGATCCGCGTGAGCGTGCGCCCGCCGACGCGCCGCGCTCAGACGACGCCGTGCGTCTATCGAAATTCCGCTTCTTGAACGATGCGGGTGTTTGGTGGTGTTTCGCGTTCTTCGTCGTCCTCTCCACCGCATTGGGCGGGGTGCAGAGTTTCTCGCCGACCATTTTCATGACGAGTTATGGCCTCGCGGTTACGACGGCGGCGCTGAGTATCACCGTCTATATGATCGCGAGCGCGTGCGGCATGGTCGCGGGCGCCTGGCTCGTGATGCACCGGCAACGCCTGGAACAGAACATAAGCTTCGCGCTCTCGCTGTCGGTCGTTGCGAGTGTACTCATCGGCTTACAAATCGTGCCGGGTGTCTATGCGTTCGGTTTAATGGCGGTGATGGGTTTCGGCTCCGGGCTTTCCGGTCCGTCGCGCGACATGATGATCCGCACCGTAACACCGGTCGGCGCGACGGGACGGGTGTACGGCGTGGTTTATTCCGGATTGGACATCGGCTTGGCGATCGGACCATTCGCGTTCGGCAAGATGCTCGACTATGGGTATTACGCCGAAGTTTTCTTTGGTGTTGCAGCTTGTTTGTTTGCGGCGGTGTTGGTTGCGCGGCGTGTTGCTAACGTTGAGCGATTTGCGTTCGCCCGCAAGCGGGCTCCTACTGAGACTCCGTTGTAGGAGCCCGCTTGCGGGCGAAAATAGATGACGCGCTAAGTCTCGCTGCTAAAGCGGATCGATCCGCCCGGATCTTCTTCCGGCGGTGCACCGAAACCGATCCTGCCAGCGCCCGCCAATACACCTTCCTCATGCCGCAGGTGTTTGCGCTCACCGTTGTCCCCGACGACGTAGGTACCATTGGTGCTCTCGTCGCGGACGTTGAAGCGACCTTGCCGGCACGTAATCACGGCGTGCTGGCGGGAGGTCAGTTTCCCGTCCACCCGCAGGTCTGCCTGCTTACCTCGGCCGATGGTGCACGTCGCGTTGCGGGTATCGACGCGTACTTTGTTGCCGTCGTACTCCAGATGCAGCGCGATCTCCACATCGACCGCCCGCATAACGGGCCTCGAACTGATCTGCGTTTCCTCCCCGGTCTGCTCCCAGGGCATCTTGCAGATCTCGAGATCGCCGCTCCAGGCTTCAGCCGGTACGGTTTCGATGGGATGAATGTTGGGAAACAGCGGCGGCGGCAAGACGTCGACGCTCTGTTTCGACGTCAAAATCTCGTCTGCCTTCGCCATATTGATGATTTGTTGCGCAGTGATGGGCGCTTCACCGAGCAGTTCGTCCTCGCGCCACGAGACCGCGCCGAAGTGCCAGCCGATCTTGATATGGAGGACGCCCATCTTGAACCGCTCTTCTTCACATGCTTTACGTAAGCCGGCCTGCATCTCGGTGGCGGCGAGCGCCGCCTTAACCGGTTCGACGAAGCCGCACATGATCTCGTCTCCGATCGTTTTAAGCGTCTCGCCGGATAAATCTCCAGCCACTTTAGCGAGTAGCTCGATACAGGTCGCCATGTCGGCGCGCGCGATCTCATCGCCGTACTGCTCATAAAGCCGCGTGCTTCCCGACACGTCGGCGTAGAGCACGGCAAGCTTATCGAGGGTTTTATCCATGACCGCCAGAGGCCCAGTTTATTCCGTTTGTCTCAACCAATCACCTGAAGTCGTACGTTCGCGACCGAACACGGCTTTCACATATCTCGCGTGCCCGGATTTCTGATCCACACCGCGTTCGGCGCCAGAATATCGATATCGACCGGATGATTGATCCCGGCGTTTTCTTCGAACCACGATTTGAGCGACGTGCCGCCGATCACCCGCGGCGTTGCGTTAGTGTTGGTCGACCGATCGATATGCCCATAGATCGTCTCCTTATCAGAACCGCAAAGGATCTTGATCCGTTCCCGGTCGTCGCCAAACATGCGTGAATAGCGCATTGGCACGTTGAAAAATCCCTTGTCCATATACATGTAGCCGACGAGAAACCGGTAGCTCGGCCGATCGACGGTGAGATCGGTATAGGTCTGCCCGTCGCTGTCTTCGAAATCGCGGCGGCTCCGTCTGGACTTCCGCGCGCGCTTGGGTTTTGCCGCCGCGCGGCCCGCGGTTGCGACCGAATTCCACGGTGGCGAGAGCGATTCGATCAGAGAGTGCTGTAAACCCGCAGCCAGATTTACTCGGAACGAACCGTAATGCAGATTGCCGGGATCGGGCATCACGTAGAGTTCGACCGGTTGATCGATCATCAGCATGGCCGCGATGCGCTCCCGATTACGCGCGCGCATGGAGCGGGGCGGCCCGCCGTTTTCGTAGCCGTCCATCCGCATCCGCAATGAACGGCCGGAGCGTCCGATGTAAAGCAGTTCGAGTTGCGATACGAAGGCGTACAACACATTCGCAGCGTTACCGTACCGATCGAGCTCGATATGCGGATCGTCGTCGATTAATTCCCAGAAACCGGCGCGCTCGAATCCGATTTCGAATAATCAATCCATCCCCGATTTCTTCATGGCCGGCCGTCGCTACTGCTTCGCTTTCGCCCTTGTCGATCTATCTATCCGGTACGAGATTTTAGTTGATCGGCGCTGAAAATGCGTTATTCCTTCACAAGGGAATGTTAACGAACATCAACGGTTGCGTTCCGTTTCGCAAGTGATTGGTTCAGTTTTCGTCCGCTCGCTACAAACATGAACGCCATCGACGTGGACACCCCGGTCGATAACCGTTAACGTCGGCGCCTCCGCACCGCGTTAATCCGATATTCCACTGCCAAACCTCGCCGCTACCCTGAATTAAGTCTCCATCTCTTGAAATCAACCCTGCTTTTGCTGAGCACGGCGGGATTTATCGTCTCGGTAATGTTTACCGTCACGGGCCCGCTGTTACCACTGATCGCGGATGAGTTCGAAAAAAGCGTCGGAACCGCCGGCGTAATCGTCACCGCATTCGCGATTTCTTATGGCGCCATGCAGATCGTTTTTGGACCTATGGGCGACCGCGTCGGCAAGCTTAATATCATTGCGCTGACCCTCGGGATATCGACAGTTTTCTCCGTTGCCACGGGCTTCGTGGACTCACTGGAGAGCCTGGTGATGCTGCGGTTTATGACCGGGATGACGATGGCCGCCACCGTACCGCTGTCTATGGCCTACATCGCCGATGAAGTGCCCTATTCCGATCGGCAGCCGGTCATGGGCCGCTACATCAACGGCCTCATCCTTGGCCAGATCGCCGGTGTGTGTTGCGGCGGTATCTGGGCCGAGTTCTTTGATTGGCGTGAAGTCTTCGTTTTCTTTGGCCTCCTGTCGGCGGGGGTCGCGGTTCTGCTTTTCTTGATCGCCGGTCGGCAACCGGCGAAGCGTATTGAACATGCCCATCGCTTCGCGGACATTGTAGGGACCTACATCGACGTCTTTCGCATCCGGCGAACGCGGGACGTGATCATCGCGACGACCATCGAGGGCGTCATTATCTACGGCGTTTTGGCCTACTTCGGTGCGTTTTTGCGGCACGAGCACGGCTTGAGCTATCTAGTCATCGGTTTTGTCCTCGCGGCCTATGGTGTCGGCGGTGTCATCTACAGCGCCGCGGTTTTCCACATCGTGCGGCTTCTCGGTGAACGCGGCATGATCGTCGCGGG
This sequence comes from Gammaproteobacteria bacterium, assembly GCA_965217605.1. Taxonomy (GTDB): domain Bacteria; phylum Pseudomonadota; class Gammaproteobacteria; genus JAYYZW01. Next base: position 95,088 of record CBDCJB010000016.1, on the reverse strand, counting down.
CACGATGACGCTGGCAGGGTGTTATCTATTGCTCACGATCGTCCCCGCCTGGTGGATGTGCGTACCGGTATTTTTATGTGCCGGCTGGGGTTTCTACACCTTTCACAACACCATGCAGACGATCGCGACCGAGTTGTCGCCCGGCGCCCGCGGTACGGCGGTTTCCCTTTGGGTGTTCATGTTATTCATCGGACAGGGTATCGGTGTCACACTATTCGGTATGACCATCGATGGGCCAGGCTATAGCACCGCGTTCATTGCCGCGAGCATCGGCATCGCGGCGTTGGGATTGTGGTTTCAGCGACGGATCCGACTGACCTAGTGTCCTGTCCCGTGAAAAACTTCCATAATTCGCTGGCTTTTTTCGCCGCTGGCGGCGTTGCTCCTCCTTGTGTAGAGCCCGCTACACGGCGTCGTCGCGCCTTGCCACCGACGAAAAATCCGTCGCGACTTACGAAACTTTTTCACGGGACAGGACCCTAGGCACGACCATGGGCCGTTGGCGACCACCGGGTAAACCTGCCGCACCCTATATCACCGCGGCCGGTTACCGCGCGCTCGAAAGCGAAGCAAAGTCGTTGTGGGAACGACGCCAGTCCGTCGTCAAGCACCTCGCGGCGGCGGCCGCCGAAGGTGATCGCTCCGAGAATGCGGAATACGTTTATCGTAAGAAAGAACTGCGCGAAATCGATCGCCGCGTCGGCTATCTGCAACGTCGCATGCCCAAGTTAAAGGTCGTTGACGAGGCGCCGGCGGAACGCACGCGCGTGTTTTTCGGCGCCGCAGTCGAACTCGAAGCCGACGATGGCACGACCCGCGTCTATCGCATCGTCGGAAGCGATGAAACGCGTCCTGATGTGGGCGAAATCAGCGTCGACTCGCCCGTAGCGCGGGCATTGATGGGCCGCGCGCTGGACGATACGGTCGAGGTCAAGATGGGCGACACGCTCGATCGCTATATCATCGTCGACATCAATTATTCGGACGTCTGATGGCTCTGGAAAAACTGGGGGTTATGCAATACGTCATGATGCCGCAGGCTTGTCTAATCGTGGTGATCCTCGTTTATCCGTTTGCAGTAAGCGCGGACGCGTTCCGCTTTGGCTGGCCGGTGCCGGTGAGCGCGGTCGTCAAGGCTAAGATGCACAAGAAGGGGAACGAGAGTACCGCGACGTATTCAGTGCGTATGTCTCAGCGCAACGCCGAAGAAATCGCGCTCGAATTTCACGATTTCAAGTTTCTTACACTCAATGGCCGAGACGCGACCGATCCACGCGTGGTTGCACAACTCGGCCCGCTCGCTTCTTTGACCTCTACATTGCCGACGATGCGCTTGTCTAACAAAGGTGCGTATCTCGGCACAATCGGCTTGGAATCGATGATGCACCGCCTGCTGGCGGCGCTGCCGGACGAGATGGATGAGGCGTCCCGCACGGGCTTACTCAACTATTTTCAATCGCCGAAGGTGCAGGCGTTGATGCAGCAGAAATCGGGGGAGATGTGGAACGTCTGGGTGGGCGCCTGGAACGGCCTCGAGTTGGAGCCCGGTCAGACCTTGAAAGGCAGCGTGCCGGTTACCGTCATGAACGAGAAGTTGTCCCAGCAAATCTTGATCGAGCATCTCGGCGCCGCGGAATCCTACCCCTGTTGCGTGCGCCTGCGCATGACGACGGTGGTGGAAGGTCCGGAAGTGCTGCAACTCCTCACGGGTATGCTGCAGGACGTGGCCGAGAGCATGACGGATCAAGGCGAGCCAATTGACCCAGCGGAATTCGTCTCGGCGCGTTCGATGAGCGTAACCGAGGTCATTACCCAAACGCGCAGCCTGATTCCCCGCTACGCGTCATCCGATACGGAAGTGTCGATCCGCGCGGCGGGTGACAAAACGCATACGCGCAGTGACAAGAAGGCGTTCTGGTTTAGCTGGGCGAGCCCGAAATAGAGGAATCCGCTAGTGTGCTGTCCCGGAGTAAAACGAAGGCGGGAACGTACCGCCATGGACGGCAGCTTTAGGCGTATTTGATATGTATAAACCGCTCATGCTTTATTTTGCCGATCCCATGTGCTCCTGGTGCTGGGGATTCGCGCCCGCGATCGAGCGCGTACGCGCCGAATTCGGCGATCGTTTCGATCTGAACCTCGTGATGGGAGGATTGAGTCCCGGGACGACGGAATCCATAGATGAAAGCACCAAGGCTTCGATCCGCGAGCACTGGGATCATGTGCAGCAGATGAGCGGACAACCGTTCGACTTCAGTTTTTTCGAACGCACGGACTTCGCTTACGACACCGAGCCGGCCTGCCGTGCCGTCGTTTGTGCGCGTGAGCTCAAACGCGGCTCGGAATTTTCAACGTTGCGCGCGATCCACGCGGCGTTTTATACGGAGAACCGCGACGTCACCGATACCGAGGTCCTGTGTGATCTGGCGGTGGCCGAGGGATTCGACCGCGACGCATTCGAGACGCATTTCGACGATCAGAAAACACGCCTCGCCACAGGCAACGATTTTGCCATCTCGCACAGCACGGGCGTGGAGGGCTTTCCGACCCTGGTCGTTGGCGTGGAAGAGGAAGGCCTGGTCGCGATTACGATCGGGTATCAAGCGTACGAGGCGATCTCGCCGTTGATCGAACGCTGGCTATCGGAACATCCGCCTGCGGGCGACTGACGTTGAAATGCGATCGACGAATCGTCAAAAACGTCCGCTTTGCAGATCAGCGATCGCCTGCATGATCTCTTCGCGCGTATTCATGACGAACGGACCGTAACGCGCGATCGGTTCTCCGAAGGGACGACCCGCCACGACGAGAAAGCGCGCGCGCTCCGAACCGGCTTCCACGCTCACGCGCTCACCTGCGCTCAAAACCGCGAGCCGGCGCGTACCCACCGCGGTGTCGCCGACTGTAATATCGCCCTCGAAGCAATATAAGAATGCGTTGTGCTCGGATGGCACGGGTAGGTCGATGGACCGCCCGGCGCCGAGCGCCACATCGAGATACAAAGGCTCTGCGTCGACGCCGCCTACGGGTCCACGGACGTCATCATAGGCGCCGGCGATCACCCGCACCCGTGAACCGTCGGGCGTCGGGACCTCGGGTATCGCCGCCGGTGGAATGTCCTGATAGCGTGGCGCCGTCATCTTCGCCTGTGCGGGCAGATTGACCCACAGCTGAAAGCCCCACATGAGGCCGTCTTCCTGTTCGGGCATTTCGGAATGCACGATACCGCGCCCGGCGGTCATCCACTGCACGCTGCCCGCTTCGAGCAGGCCGCTGTTGCCCTGATTGTCGCCGTGGCGCATCCGACCTGCGAGCATGTAGGTCACCGTCTCAAAGCCGCGGTGCGGATGATCGGGAAATCCGGCGATGTAGTCGTTCGGATCGTCGGATAGAAATTCGTCGAGCAGCAAGAAGGGATCGAGCTCGGGTAGTTCCGCGCCGCCGATCACGCGGAACAGACGCACGCCTGCTCCGTCACTCGTCGCCTGACCCGCGACGAGTCGCTCGACGGTCCGTGTCTGCGAGACTGCCGCCATGCGCTCAGATCCAATAGCGCCCGGCGCTCGCGGCCAGCGCGACGATGACGCCGAGACAGAGATTAATGGCAACGATGGAACGAATCTGTGCGATCGCCTTGCCTGTCGCCGCCGGCTCGCCCGCTTTCAAGCTCCGTTTCAAGCGCCGATAGGGCGCGAAATAAATATGGCCAAACAGCAGCATCATGATGATCCCGACACCCGTCATCGTATAGAGCCACCCCGGCCAGATGCCAAAGCCGTAGCGCTTAAACGCCATGTAGAACCCGGTAAGCAACAAGACGATCGCCGCAACCCACACCCACCTGAAAAACCGGCCCAGGCTGGCGTTCAACACGCGTGCGGCCTGCGGCGGTTCGAGTACCTCGGGCAAGCTGGGCCGCAAGCAGACGTAAGCGAAAAACATGCCGCCTATCCAGATGATGGCGGACAACAGATGGAGGGCGATGGCGATCGCGAATGACACCGTAACGTTTCCCGTTCGCCCGCAAGCGGGCGCCTACAAGAGTGGTTATAGTACCTGCGGGAGCCTGTTTGCGGGCGAATAGCGAGCTAAGAGACTCATGAAGAACGCGGTGACGGTACTCGTCCTCGTCGCGCTCACTGCGGCAGGCGGCTGGTATTTCACGCGCGAGCAGCCAGTTGCGGTGCGCCTGGCCGTGGTCGAGCGGGGCACCGTACGCGCGACCGTGTCGAATACGCGGGTCGGGACCGTCGAAGCCTGCCGGCGCGCCAAGATGTCACCCGCGGCCGCGGGACAGGTGGCGGCGCTCATGGTGCGTGAAGGCGACGCTGTCGCACGCGGCGATGTGTTGCTGGAGATCTGGAACGAGGATCGCAAGGCGGAACTGTACCTGGCCGAAACCGAAGCGACTGCCGCCCGCTCGCGAGCGGAAGAAGCTTGCGCTACGGCCGCGGGCGCCAAACGCGAATCGGACCGGGTCGCGAAACTGCGCAAAAACAAGCTCATCGCCGAAGAAGTCGCCGACGATGCGGCGACGGTGGCTGAGTCCCGCCAAGCAGCCTGTGAAGCCGCGCAAGCGTCGCGCCAGGTCAGTGCCGCGCGCATCAAAGTGGCTCACGAAGCGCTCGAGCGCACGGTCTTGCGTGCGCCGTTCGACGGCGTCATCGCCGAAGTCGACGCTAAACTCGGTGAATACCTGACGCCATCGCCGCCGGGGATCGCAACTTTGCCGGCGATCGACCTCATCGATCCGGCGTGCATTTACGTATCGGCTCCGATCGATGAAGTGGACGCGCCGCAGATCGACACCGGCATGTCGGCGTGCGTGTCGCTGGACGCGTTCCCCGACAAACGCTGTAGTACGCGCGTACGCCGTATCGCGCCTTACGTGCTCGATCGGGAAAAGCAGGCACGTACCGTCGAGGTGGAAGTCGAATTCACGGGTCCCGAGGCCACCGATCAGTTATTGCCCGGCTATAGCGCGGACATCGAGGTCTTGATCGAGGCACGCGATGACGTGTTACGGATCCCGACCGAAGCCGTGCTCGATCAGCACAAAGTGCTGGTCTTCAATCCCGTGTCGGAGTTGCTCGAGGCGCGTACATTCACCGCGGGACTCTCAAATTGGGAATTTACCGAGGTGCAGAGCGGGATCGAGCTCGGTGAACGGGTGGTCATCTCGACCGGTCGCGCGGGGGTTTCGGCAGGTGCTTTGGCAAAGCCGGAGGACGCAGCGGACTAGCGCGGTGATCGAACTCCGCGGGATCACGAAAACCTTCGTTCTGGGCGACAGCCACGTCCATGCCGTTCACGGCGTTGATCTGGAGGTGGGTCCTGGTGAATACATGTCCATTATGGGGCCGTCGGGCTCGGGTAAGTCGACGCTGCTGAACTTGATCGCGCTGCTCGATCGCCCTACCGAAGGTGCGTATCACTTCGAGGGTAAGGATGTCGTCGGGCTTACGGATGACGAGCTCGCCGCCATACGCCGGGCTTCGATCGGATTCATCTTCCAGTTTTTTCATCTGATCCCGCGCCTGACCGCGGCGCAAAATATCGAGTTACCGTTGACGCTCGCTGGCATCGCGCCGGCTGAGCGCGCGAAACGCGTCGAGCAGGCCGTGGCCGCGATGGATCTGTGCGATCGCGCCCACCACCGGCCCGCCGAGCTGTCGGGCGGTCAGCGGCAACGCGTCGCGATCGCGCGCGCCACCGTCACCCGGCCGAACTTGTTGCTGGCGGATGAACCGACGGGCAATCTCGATACCGCCGCGGGTATCCAGGTCGTGGAATTGCTGGAGCGCTTGCACGTAGAGCATGGCATGAGTCTGATCGTCGTCACGCACGATCCCGATCTCGGCCGGCGCGCGCAGCGTCGGATCGGCATTGTGGACGGTCGCATCGAGCGCGATAAACGCGACGCGGAGGCGCGCGGGTGATGCGTCTGAGCGATACCGGTAACCTGGCCGCGGGCGCCTTGACGACCAATCTGCGCCGCACGGCATTGATTGCGCTCGCCACCGCCATCGGCGTGACGTCCGTGTTGATGTTGACCGCACTCGGCGAAGGCGCGCGCCGTTTTGTTACGGGACAATTCGAATCGCTCGGCACGAATCTGCTGGTCGTGTTGCCGGGGCGCAGTGAAACCGTCGGTGGTCCGCCTCCCGTCATGGGTGAGACGCCGCGCGATCTCACTGTTGACGATGCATTGGCGTTGGGCAACCACGCCGCGATCAAGGCGATCGCACCCGTCATGGTGGGCAATGCCCCGGTGTCGACCGCCGACGGTCTCGAACGTGAAGTGACCGTGCTCGGATCAACGGCAGACATGGCTGCGGTGCGCCGGCTCGACATCGGTCAAGGCCGTTTCCTGCCGCGCATGGATCCGGCACGCGGCGCACCGGTCTGTGTGCTCGGTTACAAGATCCGGCAGGAATTGTTCGGCACGCGCGCGGCCTACGGTCGATGGGTACGAATTGGCGATCGGCGTTTCCGGGTGATCGGCGTCCTCGCGGACTCGGGTGTTTCGGTTGGCGTTGATTTCGACGACCTGGTCATCATCCCGGTCGCCTCCGCTCAGGCGTTGTTCAACCGGGCGTCTCTGTTCCGCGTGCTTGTCGAAGCGCGCTCGGCTGATGAACTGCAGGCGGCTGTGGACGCGATCCACGCGATCATCGCATCGCGGCATGAAGGCGAGGACGACGTCACCGTCATCAACCAGGACTCCGTCCTCGATACGCTCGAACGGATCCTGACCACGCTGACCTATGGGGTCGCGGGGATCTCGGCCATCAGTCTCGTGGTCGCCGGCATTTTGATCATGAACGTGATGCTGGTGTCGGTGACCCAACGACGCGCCGAGATCGGATTGATGAAAGCGATCGGTGCGCAAACTGCGGATATCCGCAGGCTGTTTTTGTTCGAAGCCGTGATGCTGGCGGGATTGGGCGCAGCCGCGGGGTTGGTCCTCGGCCTGCTCGGCGCCGAGATCGTCGCCATGCTGTATCCCACATTTCCCGTGCAGACACCGATGTGGGCGATCGCCATATCGCTGCTCGTCGCCGTCAGCGCGGGACTCGTATTCGGCGTGTTACCTGCGCGGCGTGCCGCGATGCTCGATCCGTTCGAAGCCCTGTCCAAACGTTGACGATGCGCGTTCCGGACCTCTGCCGTTTCTCGTTCTCCGCCGTCACAGGTCAGCGCTTACGGTCTGGCCTTACCGTGCTCGGCATCGCCGTCGGGATCACGTCCGTGGTGCTGTTGACCGCGGTAGGAGAAGGCGTACGCCGATTCGTACTGGGCGAATTCACCCAGTTTGGCACCAACATCATCGCCGTCGTACCGGGCAAGACCACGACCTTCGGCATGTCGGGGGCGACCATCTCGAGCGTCCGACCGCTCGATATCGATGACGCGCATGCGCTGTACCGGATCCCCTCGATCGAAGCCGTGGTGCCGGTCATCCAGGGTAATGCGCGTGTCGAACACGGCAATCGCGGACGGCGCACGACGATCATCGGCGTCGGCGCCGATATGCCGGTGGTGTGGCGCATGCAGATCGGTAGTGGGCAGTTTTTGCCGCGCGATCCGTTCGAGAGTGCGCGCGGTTTCGTGGTGCTGGGTGAAAAGATGCGCGATGAGTTATTCGGTCACGACACTGCGCTCGGCGCGCGCGTGCGCATCGGCAACGACCGGTTTCGCGTCATCGGCGTGATGGCCTCGAAAGGCCAGTTTCTCGGCTTCGATCTCGACGACACCGCCTTCATCCCGATCGGCAAGGCCACCGAGCTCTTCAATCGCGAAGGTCTGATGGAAATCGATATCGCGTACGCGCAAGGCGAACGGCCCGACGACGTAGCCGGCGCGATCAAGCGCTTGATGATCGCACGCCACGGCCAGGAGGATTTCACTCTCGTCACGCAGGACAAGATGCTCGAAGTGCTCGGCGATATCCTCAATCTGTTCACGATCGGCGTGGGTGCGATCGGCGCCATCTCGCTCGTGGTCGGCGCGTTCGGCATCGCCACCATCATGACCATCGCGGTGAATGAACGTACGGCGGAGATCGGGCTCATGCGCGCCATGGGTGCGCCGCGGCTGCAGATCTTGAGCCTGTTTCTCACTGAGGCGGCGTTCCTCGGTAGCGCCGGGGGCATATTGGGTAGCGTGATTGCGGTGGCCCTGGTGGAAGGCGTGACTTTGTTCATTCCCGCACTACCGCTCGCGATCGTATGGCCATTCGTCGCGCTCGCGCTGCTGGTCTCGTTTTTGATCGGGCTTGCGTCCGGTCTCATGCCGGCCACGCGCGCGGCCGGGATGGATCCGGTGGAGGCGCTGCGGGCGGAGTGAGATCAGGCATACCGTTACCTGGATTCCGCTCTGCTCCATCCAGGCTACTTCATTTAAAAATCCGGCGGTATGCGCTGCGCCCACGGGCGGGCTTGCTCGAGCTGCGCCGCGAGCGCGAACAGCGTCGCCTCGTCGGCATAACGTCCGACGAGTTGCACGCCGATCGGTAGGCCGTCAGCGTTCCACCACAGCGGAATCGACGCGGCCGGTTGACCCGTGGCGTTGAAAGGCGACGTGAACGCGATATAGGGAATGGTGCCGCGCAACGGCCTGACCGGATCGTCGTCGGTTGCGGCGTAGGCGCCCAGTGGCGCGGGCGGCGCCGCCATGGTTGGCGTCAACAACAGATCGAACCCCGTGTCCCACCAGCTCGCAATGCGGCGCGCGCGCGCCTGTAGGTAGATCTGCGTATCGAGGTAATCCGCTGCGCTAAGCTTATTGCCGATCTTGCGGATGATCTGTGTCGAGGGTTCGAGTTCGTCGGATTCGGGTTCGCGTCCCGCTAGTGCGGCATAGTTGGCGACGTCGCGTGTTATCCATGCGGCGACGATGTTCATGAACCGATGCTCCTCGTCGATCTCCGCCAGCGCCGCGGGATGGGATTCCTCGACCACGTGCCCCAAATCCTCGAGCAGTTTCGCCGCGTCGTCGACGGCCGCGAGGCAATCGGCATGTAATTCCACCTGGCCGTTCGGGACGTGACGCAGGACGCCGATGCGCAGCTTCGATGCGGGCTTTGTCACACCATCGCAGAACGAAGTGGCTGGCGGCGGGGCGAAATAGGGATCACCGGTGAACGGAATCGCCGTCGCATCCAAAATCGCGGCGGAATCACGTACCGATATCGAGAGTACGTGTTGCACGGCGAAACCGAGCCACACCTCGCCGCGGTCCGGTCCGCTCGATATGCGCCCGCGCGTCGGTTTGAGGCCGAATAAGCCGCAGCAACTCGCCGGTACGCGAATCGAACCACCGCCGTCTCCGCCATTGGCTGCAGGCACCATCCGCGCAGCTACCGCCGCCGCGGATCCGCCGCTCGAGCCGCCAGGCGACCGGTCGAGGTCCCAGGGATTACGCGTCGGCCCGTGTGCTGACGGCTCGGTCGTGGGTAAGGCACCGAACTCGGGTGTATTCGTGCGCCCGATGATCACGAATCCGGCTTCGCGATAGCGCTGCGCCAGATGGCTGTCGTGCGGCGCCGTCCAGTCGAGATTTTTGAGGAACTGCATCCCGCCGTGATAGGGATCGCCGGCGGTCTGGCACATGAGATCCTTGACCAGGAACGGCACGCCTTTGAACGGACCATCCGGTAGCGCGCCGCGCGCTTCGTCGCGGGCCTTGTCGAAGCGGAGATGTATGACCGCATTCAGCGCTGGATTGAAGCGTTCGAGACGGGCGATTGCGGCATCGACTAATTCGAGCGGGCTCGCCTCACCGCGGCTCACGAGTGCGGCCATGGCGGTCGCGTCCAGTGTGTGAAGTTCGTTAACGGACAAGAGCGCGCTCCTTTAAAACGTTTTCGCGGGACAGGGCACTAATGGCATCATGTCTGCCGCACAATCTTACATGAGCAAAGGAAACCGGATGCGTTTGTCTACACCCCGAATACGACCGCTTGAACCTGAAGAATGGAGCGATGCCGCGCGAGAATCGATGCAACCCTTCGTCGAATCGGATGCCGTTTTCAATATCTTCAAAACCTTGACCAACCACCCCGCGCTGATGCGGCGCTGGATGGTGTTCGCCAATCACGTATTGTTCAAACAGACGCTACCACTGCGCGAACGCGAATTGATCATCTTGCGGATCGGCTACCTCTGTCAGGCGGGGTATGAGTGGGGACAACACGTCGGAATCGCGCGCAAGGCAGGGATGACGGATGACGAAATCAGGTCGGCCAAGACCGGGCCCGATACGCCGGATATACCCGAGCTGGACCGGTTCTTGATGCGGGCGACCGATGAACTGCATGCCGATGCGTTCGTTACCGATGAAACCTGGAACGCGCTCGCCACGCACCTCGATACGCAGCAACTCATGGATGTCGTGTTCACCGTAGGACAGTACAACCTCGTATCGATGGCATTGAATACCCTGGGTGTGCAGCTCGATGAGGGACTGCCCGGTTGGGACGTTTGAGAGGCCTATTCGAACATCGATAGCTCGAGTTCGACGGCGTCTCCCAACCAATACGCATAGTCGGTGTGATCCGCGTAGTCGTCGCCGGTCACGCCGTGGACGAATACGGTAAGCCCGTCACGGTTATCGTCCAGCCAGGGGATGACGTGCTCGAAAGCCGCCGCATCGAACTTGAGTTGACAACTTCAGCGCTGATGCGGCCCCACCAACTTTTCATGGAAGCGCCCGACTTCCACCTCGAGTTCCGCGCCCGCGGCCGCGCATAAACGACGCGCCCGTGCAGCGGATCCCGCATCGAAATAGACGTGCGCGTGGTAGCGCTCGTGGATGTTTTTTGGGCGGGCGGCCATACGGGTGCACGGGCGAACCCGAATGCACTCAGGATTTCGAGTGTGTACCGTCGCACATCGGCCGGTTACCCGTGCCCTTGCAGCCGCAGAAGAAGACCTGTTTCGAGTCTGCCGCATCGAATTTGACCGGCGTGAATTCGGTGTCTTTGTGTGAACCGTCGCAGAACGGCTGATTAGCGCTCTTGCCGCAGGCACACCACCAATAGCTCTTGCCGGCTTCGACATTGGTCGCGAACGGTGTATCGGACGCGCGGACTGGATCGGCCATGTGTTGCTCCCCTTTGCTTATAGCGGTGTGTGAGTTTATATCACCGCGATGACCAGTGGAAAAGCGGACGATTTACTTTTATTCCCCAGTGTGCTGTCCCGTGAAAAACTTCCATAATTCGCGACGGATTTTTCGTCGCTGGCAAGGCACGACGACGCTTATGTGCGGGCTCTACACAAGGAGGAGTAACGCCGCCAGCGGCGAAAAAGACCAGCGAATTATGGAAGTTTTTCGCGGGACAGCACACTAGGTCCCGTCTTTATTCGGTTGCGGATCCTTGGAAAAAATACCGCTGTATAGATCGCGAGGTTTACGACGACGACGATCACACCGAGTACGATCTGCACCGATCGCGTGAGCTGCGCCGGGTAGATGATCGGAAGCACGTAATGTTCGACGAAACCGCCCGCATAGCCTTGTTCGCCGGCCGCATGCAATAGGCGTTGTTCGAGCGGCGTCAGCGGGCAAATCCAGCCTTGAAATTCGATCAGTGCACCCCAGATGGCCGCCGGGAGATGCGCGAGGATGACCCACGGCCAGCGCAGCGCGAGCAGTCCGCCCAATACCACGAACACCACGAAAGCAAGATGAATCAGCAGAACGGTGTCGGCGGCGATGCGAAACAGCACGCTAACGCATGCTCATATTGAAGGAGATTGAAACTCTGTCTTGATCGGTCAGGTTGGGTGAGACCCAATGCTTCAACCAGCCGGGAAAAAAGAGGATGTCGCCTTCCTTCGGGGCGACCGAGTGCACGTTCGTGGTGAATGCGTTTTTTTCTTCAAATTGGGTATAACACTGCCAGTGTGCGGTCGGGCTGCCTTCGCGGGCGTCAAAGAATTCGATCAAACCCTGATCTTCTTTCTCGATTTTTAGGTACACGGCTCCCGAGAGAATCGCATCGGGGTGTGTATGTACGATATTAAATCCGCCCTTGACGTTGATGTTCGCCCACAGATGACCGTCATTGAATTCCTTTTTGGTTCCGAATTCGGGTGCGAGTTCATTGCCGAGCTTGATGATGGTGTCCAACAGCCAGCCGAATTCTCCATATTTGTATAAGTCGTCGTCACTCTGCCAACCGCCGAAATTCGTCTTCTCTACGCCGCGCTCGGATTCGGCCAGCGCGTAGAGCTTGTCCAGCATCACCTTGTTATGGGCATCCCATCCGGTGGTGACGTCCAGCAAGCTCGCTTGCCACAGTGGCGTATAGAACAATTTCTCCTGTTTCATCGCCACGGCATTTTAGCTGTAAAGTTTGTATTACAAAATTATGGACATTTCAGATTTTTCTGTAATACTTTAATTATGGGCCCCGGATCCCACCTTGCGTGAGCCGGGCGACGTCAGGTGTTCAATGATCGGAAAGAAGAGATCGCAGACATGTCCGAAGCTCCGTCCAGTCCCGAGGAAACCCGGTTTCAGGCGATCGTCGACGCGGAGGAAAAGATCGAACCGCGCGATTGGATGCCGGATGGCTACCGCCGCAATCTGATCCGCCAGATCTCGCAGCACGCGCATTCCGAGGTCGTCGGCCAGCTACCTGAAGGCAACTGGCTCTCACGCGCACCGACCTTACGCCGCAAAGCGACACTCCTCGCGAAGGTGCAGGACGAAGCCGGTCACGGCCTGTACCTTTACAGCGCGGCCGAGACGCTCGGCGCCGCGCGCGAAGAGATGATCGACGATCTGCTTTCGGGCAAGGCGAAGTACGCGAGCATCTTCAATTACCCGTCATTGACCTGGGCCGACGTCGGCGTCATCGGCTGGTTGGTGGACGGCGCGGCCATCGTCAATCAGATCTCGTTATGCCGTACCTCTTACGGGCCATATGCGCGGGCGATGGTGCGGATCTGCAAGGAAGAGAGCTTTCACCAGCGCCAGGGCTTCGAAATCGTGCAGACCCTTTGCGGCGGTTCTGCAGAACAGAAAGCGATGGCGCAGGATGCATTGGATCGATGGTGGTGGCCTTCGCTCATGATGTTCGGGCCGCACGACGCCGAATCCGCCCATTCGCAGCAGTCGATGCAGTGGAAGATCAAACGGCAATCGAACGACGAGCTGCGCCAAAAGTTCGTCGATCAAACCGCCGAGCAGGCACGCCATGTCGGTCTGCGCCTGCCCGATGCGGCGCTGGAATGGAACGAAGCGCGCGGTCATTACGATTTCGGCGCGATCGATTGGGAGGAATTCCGGCGCGTACTGGCCGGCAACGGGCCGTGCAACCGCGCGCGGATCACCGCGCGACGCGCGGCGCACGAAGACGGTCAGTGGGTACGCGATGCCATGTTGGCGCATGCCGAGAAACAACGATTACGGCGAGCAGGCGATGCCGCCTGAACTGCGCGCAGCAAGGTCATGAGCCGCCAATATCTGCCGCTCTGGGAGGTCTTCGTGCGCAGCCGGCGTGGGCTCGATCACAAGCACGTCGGCAGCCTCCATGCGGCCGATCCCGAGCAGGCGCTACACGCCGCGCGCGACACCTACACGCGCCGTCAAGAGGGCGTGAGCATCTGGGTCGTGCGCTCGAGCGACATTCACGCGAGTCAGGCGGAAGACGAGGATGCCTTTTTCGATCCGGCTGCGGACAAGGTTTACCGGCACCCGACTTTCTATGAAGTTCCGGGCGATTTAAAACTGTGAGCGCGGCGCATTTCGAATATGTGCTCCGGCTCGGGGACAATGCGCTGATCCTCGGCCAACGTTTGGCCGAATGGTGCGGACACGGTCCCCTTCTCGAAGAAGATATCGCATTGGCCAATACGGCGCTCGATCATGTCGGGCGCGCGCGCATGCTGCTCACCTACGCGGGCGAGGTGGAAGGGCACGGGCGCGACGAAGACGATCTCGCTTATTGGCGCGGCGAACGAGAATTCAAGAATTTCCTGATCGTCGAACTGCCCGTCGGCGATTTTGCCTTTACCCTCGTGCGCCAATTCCTGCTCGACGTCTATCACCGCCTTTTATTCGACCGTCTACAGGCTTCCGTTGACGAGGCCCTCGCCGGTATCGCCGCTAAAGCGGTAAAAGAAAGCACCTACCACGTTCGTCGCAGCAGCGATTGGGTCCAACGCCTAGGTGACGGCACCGCGGAAAGCCATGCGCGCGCGCAGTCCGCCTTGGATGAATTATGGGCGTACACCCACGAGCTGTTCGCATCCGATGCGGTCGACGGCGCGATGGCGGCGGCGGGTATCGCACCCGAGCTCAGCGCTCTGCGCGCACCGTGGCAAACGGAAGTCGAGGCGACGTTAACCGCGGGCACGCTCGCCATCCCCGCCGACGAATGGCAAGCCGAAGGCGGCCGAAATGGTTTACATACGGAGCACATGGGGCGTCTGTTGGCGGAGATGCAGGTCTTGCAGCGCATGCACCCGGGGCTCGAATGGTAATGCCGGCTGTGCAGCCTGGTGCCCGACCCGCTGCCGTCGACTTAGACGCGGTTCGCGCATTGCTCGAACGGGTGTGTGACCCCGAGATTCCGGTCCTCACCATCGCCGACCTCGGGATCTTACGGGACGTGCGCGACGAAGGCGGCGAGGTGACGGTCGTGATCACGCCAACCTACATCGGCTGCCCCGCGATGAGTGCGATCGAAGTCGATATCAAAACGACGCTGGGGCGGGCGGGCTATGCGGCGGTCACCATCGAAACCCAACTGACGCCCGCCTGGACCACGGACTGGCTGAGCACCGCCGGGCGCGAGAAACTCCGCGCGATCGGTATCGCGCCCCCGGCACGGGCGTCATTGGACAAGCGCAGTTTGCACGGCGGGTCCATTACCTGTCCGCAGTGCACGTCGCACGATACGGAATTGATCAGTCAATTCGGATCGACGGCATGCAAGGCCTTGTACCGATGCCGGACCTGCCTCGAACCGTTCGATTATTTTAAATGTATTTGACGGTCTAGTGCACCGTCCCACAAATATGTTTCATAATTCGCTGGTCTTTTTCGCCCCTGGCGGCGTTGCTCGTCGTTGTGTAGAGCCCGCTACACGGCCTCCTCGCGCCTTGCCAGGAACGAAAAATCCTGCGCGACTTACGTAACATATTTGCGGGACGGCGCACTAGATGGTTGACTCCGAATTCCACGACCTGACGATCAAGGGTGTGCGCCGTGAAACAGAAGACGCGGTGTGTCTCGACTTCGACGTGCCGGACGAATTGCGCGACCGCTTCGCGTACAAACAGGGCCAATACCTGACCTTCCGTTCAAACATAGACGGGGAGGAGGTCAGGCGGTCGTACTCGATATGCAGCGGCGTACAGGAACCCGATCTCAAGGTTGCCATCAAGGCCGTTGATGGCGGCCGGTTTTCGACGTTTGCAAACACGGTGCTGAAGGCGGGCGATACGGTCGAAGTCATGCCGCCGGACGGTAATTTTTATACCGAGCTCGACCCCGACAACGATAGGCACTACCTGTGCATCGCCGCCGGGAGCGGCATTACACCGGTGCTCTCGATCATTAAATCGATCTTGGGCGTCGAATTGAAAAGCCAGGTCACGCTTTTGTATGGCAACCAGCGTGTGGCCAGCATCATGTTTCGCGAAGAGCTCGATCGCCTGAAGAACCGTTATATGGAACGGTTTCAGCTGATCCACGTATTGAGCCGCGAGCTTCGCGACGTCGATATCCTGAATGGCCGTATCGATAACCGCAAGGGCGCAGAACTGTGCCGGCACCTGTTGGATCTCGAGGCCGTAGACGCGTTTTTTCTGTGCGGACCGGAAGCCATGATCTCCGAGGTGTCGCGCGGTTTGCGCGGTGTCGGTATCGACGAGTCCAAGATTCATTACGAATTATTTGGTGCATCCGCCGCCGACGCGGCCGCCGCGGTCGCCAAACATCACGAACGGGCGCGCAAATTCGGCGGCAGGCTGTGTGAGGTCACCGTCAAAGCGGACGGCCGTGAAACGCGCCTGGAAATTCCGCCCGACGGTGAGAACGTGCTCGACGCGGCGCTCGATGCGGGACTCGATTTGCCGTTCGCCTGCAAAGGCGGCGCGTGCGCGACCTGTAAAGCCAGGCTCATTGAAGGCGAGGTCGAAATGGACGTCCGGCACGCCCTGGACGATCGCGAGTTCGAGGCGGGTTTCGTACTCACCTGCCAGGCACACCCCGTGAGTGACGTGGTCGTGATCGATTACGACCAGGCCGTCTAGTGCCCTGTCCCGCAAATAACTTGCATATTTGGCTTGTCTTTTTTGCCGCTGGCGGCGTTGCTCCTCCTTGTGTAGAGCCCGCTACACGGCGTCGTTGCGCCTTGCCAGCGACAAAAAATCCGGCGCGACTTACACATGTTATTTACGGGACAGGGCACTAGCTCGTGGCGACAAAACCGCTACTGCGGAATCTGATCGACGCGTTATTGCAGGCTCAGCCGCCGCGGGCCGGGTCGTTGGCTATCACGATTTTCGGCGACGCGATCGCCGAGCAGGGCGATGAAGTTTGGCTCGGTAGCCTGGTCGAGGTCATGGAGCGCTTCGGTCTCAACCCGCGCCAGATCCGCACGGCGGTCTTCAGGCTGGGGCGGGAAGGGTGGTTGAGCTCGAGCCTAGACGGCCGCAAGAGCTACTTGAGTTATACGGAATTCGGGCGGCGCGAGTACGAGCGTGCAGCGGATCGCATCTATGCGGCGGACGCGCCACCATGGGACGGCGCCTGGACGTTGATTACGCCGGCCGGCCTCGACGCGCATGTACGCGAGGAATTCAGGAAACAGTTGGCCTGGCAGGGCTTCGCGCCACTCGCCAGCGGCGTACTCGCACACCCGCGCCCGAACGAGGCGGCCTTACGCCACACACTCGATGTGCTCGAAGTCGCCGATCGGGTCGTCCTGTGGCGCGCGTCGCCTGAACGGGACGGGACCGCCGACGCGCTCGCCCACCTCGTCAGCGCATCCTGGCGACTCGATGAAACGGCCGCACGTTTTGAGCACTTCATCGACACGTTCGCGGCGATCCTGACCGCCGTTAAGCGCGAGCGCTCGCTCAACGCTTGTCACGCGTTCATCGTGCGTACGCTCTTGATCCACGAATACCGTCGGGTGCTGCTCAAAACCACCGAGCTTCCGCAAGACCTGTTACCGAATGCCTGGCCGGGGCAGCGCGCGCGGCGCATCGCGACGGAGATCTACCACGCGGTCCACGCCGGTGCGGTCGCTTATACGCGTGAGGCCATGCAGAACCGCGATGGACCCTTGGCGTCGCCGGATGCCGGTTATTTCGCACGATTTGGCGGGCTGAGTGATATAGCGGCGTCGAAATCGGCGGCGTAAGCGGTTCGCCCGCGGCATCGACGGTTTCGTTGAACGCACAACCCAAGCTGGTAACATCGGCACGAGCAGGTATGGCCGCAGTACATCCACAATTGGCTCCTATGGAGGCCCTGGACGGGCCGCGTGGACTACCTATCATCGGTAGTCTGCTGGACATCGATTTCAAAGCATTTCACCGGCACCTCGAAAACTGGTGCGATGAATACGGTCCGATCTATCGCTTTCGAATTGGCCCGCGCAAGATCGTCGTTATCGCCGAACCCGAAATCATCAAACGAATGTTCCGTGAGCGGCCGGATATGTTTCGACGGACCCGCTCGCTCGAGGCGGCCACGAAGGAGATGCGCTTGAACGGCGTCTTTTCTGCCGAGGGCGATAACTGGCGGCGACAGCGCAAGATCGTCGCGCTCGCACTCAACACGGCGCACCTCAAGCCATTCTTCCCAAAGCTCTTAACGACGATGGAACGGCTGAAGCGCCGCTGGGAGGCTGCCGCCGACGCCGGCACGCCGGTTGATTTATGTCGGGACCTCATGCGGTTTACGGTCGACGTGACTACACAACTCGCGTTCGGCATTGATGTCAACACCGTCGAGACCGACGGTCCGGTGATTCAACAGAACCTCGACAAGATTTTCCCCATCCTGAACTGGCGTATCAATGCGCCATTTCGGTATTGGCGTTACATCCGCATGCCGAAAGACCGCGAGCTCGATCGCGCGCTCGACGACGTGCAGGAGCAGGTCGATCAGATGATCGCAACGGTCCGATCGCGCATGGCGGCAGACGCATCGCTGTACGACCACCCGACGAATTTTCTCGAGGCGATCATCGCGGCTCAAAAAGCGGAGGGCCTGGAATTCTCGGATTCCGATATTTTCGGAAACGTATGTACCTTATTACTCGCAGGCGAGGATACGACGGCCAATACCATCGCTTGGGCAGTCAATTACTTCATCGAACATCCGGCGCATTTCGCGCGGGCGAGGACTGAAGTGGACGGCGTATTCGGGACCGATGTGTTGCCTCGTGAGATCGAACAGACCGCGCATCTCCCTTTTATCGAGGCGTTTTATAACGAGACGATGCGCCTCAAGCCGGTCGCTCCCTTGAACGCGATGGAGTCGTTGTAGGATATCGAACTCATGGGCTATCAGATCCCAAGAGGCACGGTCATCATGCTGCTGACCCGCCAGATCGCCGTCGATGAGGCGCAGTTCGGCAATGCGGATACCTTCGATCCGGACCGTTGGCTGACCTTGGATGACGAGCGGCAATGTCCCCACGATACCAGCGCCTTCATTCCGTTCGGCACGGGCCCGCGGTTCTGTCCAGGGCGCAACCTCGCCTTACTGGAGATCCGGACCGCGTTGGCGATGCTGTGCCGGAACTTCGACGTTGAACTCGCCGATTCGAGTCGGCCGGTGCGTGAAAAACTCGCATTTACCATGATGCCCGACGATTTGATCGTGCGCTTTAGACGGCGCGTTGGAACTTGAAGATCACGGTCCGAATCCAAGCCTGAGGCCCAAGCTGAGGAGACCGCTATGAAGAGATTCTGGAATTCAAGCCTGATCGTAACGGTGGGCTTTTGCCTGTTCGTCGATGTTACGGCCGCCCCCTGCCCCGAAGACGAAGGCCCGCGTGGGGCGGTGGACGGTTACCTCACGGCTATGTCGGAATACCGGTTCAACGATGCCTACGATTTCGTCAGCACGAACATGACGGACGGTAAAACTCGCGACGACTGGGCGGGCCAGCAGAGCACCTGGTACAAGGGCGGTGAAGTAACGATATTCGGCAAGGATATTCGTCAGGCGCACGCGAGCGAGGATGATGCTGCGTGCGAAGAGCGGGCGACCGTGCCCAATGTCTTGAAATCTAGAGACAAGTTCAACACGCAAGGGACGACCGAATTCGAATACTACATCACGATCAAGGACGGTGGCGCCTGGAAAGTCGATTCGCAAGAGACGCTGTTCGATGATGCGGACATCAAGAAGTGGTTTCCGGATGACGAGGTGCCGGAATTTCGCAGCGGGTATTGACCGCCTGTAGGCCCCGCTTGCGGGCGAAATCCCAGTGTCATGACCGCCAACGCAGCTAAAAATGTCGCGCACCGCCGCCCGACGGCCCTCGCTTATAACGCCACGCTGGCCGAACGCATCGATCTGACCGATACGCTGACGATCTTCAAGCTGGCCCCCGACGAGCCACCGAAGAGGGACCCATGGATGGTAGCGGGGCAGTATTGCGTGATCGGCATGAACAACGAAACGGAGCCGGACAAAGGCTCGGTGCAGCGTCCGATGTCCATCGTTTCAGCCCCGGAGGAAACAGGCCCCATCGAGTTTTATCTCCGCTACGTCGACCGACCCGAATCGGATAATCCACTGACGCACCTCATGTGGCCGACGAAAGCGGGCGATCGCATGTACATGCGCGCAGTCGCCACCGGCAAGTTCACCGTGCATGGCACCGTTGGCGAGGACGATCAGCGGTTGAAGATCTGCGTCGCCGCCGGCACGGGCGCGGCGCCGTTCGTCAGTATGGTGCGCAGCGAAATCCTGCGCGACGCAAGCGCCGACCTGAGCCGGTACGTGTTTCTCCACGGCGCGTCGTATCCCGACGACCTCGGGTATCGCGAAGAGCTGTCTGAGCTCCGCGAAAAGAACGGCCTGCATTACTTCGCCACCGTGAGCCGGCCGCAGGAAGCACCGGAGTGGACGGGGTACACCGGCCGGGTGGAGGATTTCTTCCGCCCCGAACGTATCGCCGATCTCGAAGAACGACTCGGGCTCGCGCCGGGCGAATTTACACCGCACAAGGCGGTGCTGCTGGCGTGCGGTCTTCAGGGTACGATCGGGATGTGCATCAGCCGCCTGCTCGAGCGCGGCTTCATACCGGATCACCGGCGCATGCGACAGGCCTTCGTGGCCCCCGAAGGCGCGCCGTCTACCCTGTTCTATGAACAGTACGACAAATCCCCGGTCATCGACATCAAAGACCCCGGCGTGGTCGCGCCGCTCAAAGACGCGCTGGCCAAGGCCGCCGCCGCAGGGCGGGTCCCGACATCCTGACGGCCACCCTACGTTGCAGCATCTGTCGTTCGCGGCCCGCGTATCGATTCCCGTTTTACGTTGCGGTGCACACAAGCAGTCCGCATAATGGAACGTCTTTTGTGCACATTACGGTGGCTTCAGGCTAAACGTATTCCGAAGAATCCGACAGCGTGCAACGACATCACGTCATACAACGCAACAGCCACATCGTCCGTTTCGCGGGCGATTCCGGTGACGGCATTCAACTGCAGGGCCAGCAGTTCACTACGGCGTCTGCGTTGGCCGGTCACGACCTCGCGACCTTGCCCGATTTTCCGGCGGAGATCCGCGCACCGGCGGGCACCCAGTACGGGGTTTCCGCATTTCAGATTCAATTCGGCGGCAAACGCATCACTACACCGGGCGACGCACCCGATGTCCTGATCGCCTTCAATCCGGCCGCACTCGCCGTGAACGTGTCGGCGCTCGAGCCCGGATCGTTGATCATCGTCGACGAGAGCGCCTTTACCAAGACACGGCTGAAACACGCGGCGCTCAGTTCGAACCCGTTGGAAGACGGCTCACTCTCGGAATTCGACGTCTATCCCGTCGACATCTCGCACTTGGTTCAAGAAGCCGTCAAATCTTTCGGGCTCGGCACCAAAGGCTCGCTGCGCTGCAAGAATTTCTGGGCGCTCGGCCTGGCGCTGTGGATGTTCGATCAGCCACGCGATGCGACGATCACATGGATCAATAACAAGTTCAGCCGTGATGAGTCCGTGCGCGACGCGAACCTGGCCGCGTTGAATGCGGGGCATGCCTACGGCGAGACCGTGGAAATCGGCCACGTGTTGGAGCGCGAGACCATTCCCGAGGCGCCACTGAAATCGACCGAGTATCGAACCATTACAGGTGCGGAGGCGATCGCGTTGGGGCTGGTGGCGGCCACTGAACTCGCCGAGACCGACGCCTTGTTCTGCTCCTATCCGATTACGCCGGCATCGGCGGTGCTGCACCATCTCGCCGGGATGGAGGACATCGGCGTCGCCACGTTCCAGGCCGAGGACGAGATCGCCGCTGTATGCGCGGCCATCGGCGCATCGTATGCCGGTAAGCTCGGGATCACGTCGAGCTCCGGTCCGGGCATCGCGCTGAAGACCGAAGCCATCGGACTGGCCGTCGCCACCGAGCTGCCGCTGTTGATCATCAACTCTCAGCGCGCCGGTCCATCCACCGGCATGCCGACCAAAACGGAGCAGTCCGATCTCTACCAGGCGGTCTACGGCCGCAATGCGGACACGCCCGTTCCGGTCCTCGCCGCGCGCTCGGCGGCGGATTGCTTCGAAACCGCCATCGCGGCGGTGCGTGTGGCGCTCCGCCACATGACCCCGGTCATGTTGCTGACCGACGGCTACATTGCCAACGCGTCAGAACTGTGGCCGATCCCCGAATTCGACACCTATGCGGCCATCGACACCACGCGACCGAGCGATGGCGACGCGCCGTTCGCGATCTTCGACCGCGATCCGAGTACCCATGCCCGTCATTGGGCGGTGCCCGGCGATCCCCGCCACCTCCATCGCGTCGGTGGCCTGGAGAAGGACGTCAACTCCGGCAACATTTCCTACGACGCGGCTAACCACCAGGCGATGACGGACGTGCGCAAAGCCAAGGTCGCTTCCGTCGCCGACTACATCCCCGATCAGGAAATCGAGCAAGGTAAAGCGACTGGTCTCGCGGTCGTGGCCTGGGGATCGACCTACGGGGCGGTACACGAAGCGGTGCGCGAGAGCATCGACGAAGGCTACGCCGTAGCGCAGATTCATCTGCGTTATATCAACCCGTTGCCGAAGAACTTCGCGAAGCTTCTCGCGCGCTTCGACCAAGTGATGGTGCCCGAGCTGAACGCCGGCCAGCTCGCGACGGTGCTGCGCGATCGGCTCCTGATCCAAGTGGAGCAGCTCAACAAGGTGACGGGCCAGCCGTTTAAGGTGACCGATCTCAAGAGCGCGATTCGCCACCTCGCGAAGCGCCGCGTCAAACGGAAAAAAAGTGACTGACCTCAGCTTTAAAGACTTCGCAACCGATCAGGAAGTGCGCTGGTGCCCGGGGTGCGGCGATTACGCCATACTGAAAGCGGTGCAGCGCGCGCTGGCCGTAAGCGGCTCGCGGCCGGAGAACACGGTCTTCGTGTCCGGGATTGGTTGCGCGGCACGGCTGCCCTATTACGTCGAGACCTACGGTTTTCACACCATTCACGGGCGCGCGCCCGCCATCGCCACCGGTGTGAAGCTGGCCAATCCCGAGTTGGACGTGTGGGTCGTGGTCGGGGATGGCGATGGCCTGTCGATCGGCGGTAATCACCTCCTGCACGCCATTCGGCGCAATCTGAATATCAACATTCTGCTGTTCAACAACGAGATCTACGGCCTGACGAAGGGCCAGTATTCGCCCACCTCCCGCGTCGGCACTCGCTCGCCGTCGAGTCCCGAGGGGTCGGTCGGTGCGCCGGTGAACCCGGGAATGTTTGCGCTCGGTGCAGGCGCGACGTTTTTCGCGCGTGCTATCGACGTCGATCAAAAAGGGTTGCCGCCGTTGCTCATCGAGGCCAAGACGCATCCCGGTACGGCGCTGATCGAAATCCTGCAAAATTGCATCGTCTACAACAAAGACGTGTTCGACGACGTCGCCAATAAAAAGACCGCCGAAGAGCATCAGGTTCACGTCCGTCACGGTGAACCGCTGCGTTACGGCGCGAACGGTGCCAAAGGGCTGCGCGTAAATCCGCGCACGCTCGAACTCGAAGCGGTGGAAGTGGGCGTAAACGGAGTGACGGATGAGGATATTCTGGTCCACGATGAGACCAATCCCGTCATCGGGCACATGCTGATCAACGCCGCTCCGCCACAACTGCCCGCCGCGATGGGCGTGATTCTTCGCAACGCGGCCGAGGCCTACGATCAGGCGTTCTGGAAGCAACGCGCACCCGATAAGCGCGCGAAAGTGATGGAGCTACTGCGCCGGGGGCATGTGCTCGACCACCGCTGAAGACTTGAGCCCTTTCATCTGTTTCCCGACATCCGGTCGATCGTTTCCCTGTGATCGGGAAAATGTGGGAGCATTTCCTCGCAGAACGTACGCGCATCGTCGGGGTTGAAGATCTGGACGTTGCGTTTGGGTTTTTTCGGTTTTCTCGGAAACCGCCCCATCCCGGCCAGTATGCAATACCAGGACGTAGGGCTGTATACGTGACGGCTGGCCTGGTGCCGCAGCACACCCAATAAGTCGCCCCCGTTATCCCAGACGTCGAGGATCGCCGCAACGTCGTCGGAGAGGTGGGTGTTTTCCCGGTTCGCGATCCAGTATTCGGTATCGTCGCGCGAATTCAGTTTGTAGTGCATGAAGATGTAATTCTTTATCCCGTCGAAAATCGCATTCACCTTTTCGTTGCAATCGGCGCGGTAGCGATCGGTGAAACCGCCTTGCTCGAAGCGCGTGATAAACGTATCGACGGTATCTTGTACGACCATCAATGCGGTGGCCTCGAGCGGTTCGATGAAGCCCTGCGACAAGCCGACCGCGAGACAGTTCCGGTGCCAGCATTTCTCGACGCGACCGACCCGCATCTTGAGATGACGGGCCTCGATCGAGTCGTCGTTCTCCAATCCCAGGTGTTCGCGCAATTCGCGCTCGGCGCCTTCCTCGTCGATGTGGTCCGACGAATACACATAACCGTTGCCGAAGCGGTTGGTGAGGGGGATCTTCCAGACCCAACCGTACTTCAGTGCGGTCGAGATAGTTTGCGAGGGCAGGGTGCCGTCGACGTCGAGCGGTGTCGGCATGGCGACCGCGCGGTCATTGAATAGAATGTCCTTGTAAGGCGTGAATGGAATGTCCAGCGTCTTGCAGATCAAAACGCTCGCGAAGCCCGTGGAGTCGACGAAAAAATCCGCGGAAACCACGCCGTGCTCTTCGGTTTGCAGGGCGGCGATGTCGCCATTCTCATGCTGATCAACCGAGGTTACGGTATCGATCACGTGCTTGACGCCGAGGCCCATCGAGTGCTCCCTCAGGAATTCACCGATCAGACTGGCGTCGAAGTGATAGGCGTATTCGGTCTGGTAGTTGGTGTCGTCGTCGGGTAACGGTGCGCGCTTGTTTTTCGACAAGTAATGGGAGACGAAAAACGCGTCGGGGTGGGCAGGCGCTTCGAAGTTGCGGCTGCGGATGGTCGCATTCTGGAAAAACGCCCGGATCGTCGGGTCATCGCTGTCTGAGAAAAAGGGATGGTAGTAGCTGCGGAAACCCTTGCGAGCGGACCAGTACGGGAAGCGAATGCCGCACTTGTACGTGGCGTTGCAGGCCGGCATCCATTCCGCTTCGTCGACGCCGAGCCTGCCGAAGAACCTGCGCATCTTCGGTGTCGAGCCTTCACCGACGCCGATGATGCCGATCGCCTTGGATTCCAGCAAGGTGATGTCGATATCGTGCTCGCGCCAGGCGTTCGCGAGCATGGCGGCCGTCATCCAACCGGCCGTGCCACCACCCAGGATCAGAATGCGTTTTGGGGGTATGTTCGAATCCATCGCTTATCTCTATTTTAAACCAACGTGAAGTGGTCTCAGGACTCGTGTGGGGCGTTCAGGCAAGGCGCGCGGGTTTTGAGGAGCGCAGTTTACAGGTCGGTAAATGAGCACCGCAGAAACCTGTGCAACGCAGCATGAACGTTCCACACGAGTCCTGAGGCCGCTTCAAAAAAAACCGCGGACCGGTTTCCCGGCCCGCGGTTTTCAGGATGACGTTTGGAACGAGTCCTACGTTCCGAGTCGGCGCATGGCCGAAGTCGTCAGATACTGTGAGATGTAATCGTACGGGTCTTCCCTGTCGTACACGGACTTCCAACCGCCCTTGCAATGCTCGGCCTGCCAGAAGCGGGTGATACGCTTCGACTGAATGTCGTTGCTGATCACCCAGTTCCACATCCAGTCCGGACGTCCGTCGGACGCCAGTACCGAATGGTCGCCGCCTGAGCTTGGCGTACCGCCGGAGCTCGTCGTATCGCCTTTTATCCAATATTTCGCGAGTGACGGATCGGTCTTACACTGCGAGAAACCCGGCTCGAAAGACTTCCAGATTTCGCCGCGGCGGTCGAACGATATGGCCTGCGGATACTCAATGTTGCGTGCATCGAGGTAGATGCGGCGCTTGCTGAGCGGTGCTCTCGGATATCCCGTTGGTTCGCCTTCCAGAATGATGCATTCGGGAAGCAGCGACCGGCCTACGTAGTAGTAGCTTTGACCCTTCGGTCCGCCGGTTAACGGGAATGACCAGTTGTCGTTCTGCGGCAGCCAGTTGTGGTGCATGGCGCCGAGATACGGCCCGCGGTGGATGATCTTCCAGTTGCCCCAGGTCAGCATCGGATCGCCAGACGCCCAAGCGTCGGACAGGAACAGGTTGATGCCGGCTACCAGCGGTTCGAAGCGCTGGTTGGTCGGGAACCGCCGTACGCGCTTGAACGCAGGCAGATAACCGAACAGCTCGGGATACTTGGCTTGATCGTAGTACCACTCGTTCATGAACGCCGTGCCCTTGACGTCATTGGGCGCGGTGAACCAGACTGATTGATAACGGGTCATGTGCTCGAGGCCGTCCAGGTACGGCTGCGGCGAGTTTGGATGGACCAAACCTGCGCATTGCTGCTGTGCCCATACGAAGTGGTACTCGTATTGGATCTCGCCTTCGGTGTCGAGCGCGTGAGTCGGGATGGCGAAGGTGTCTTGGTCATGCCGGCCCCACGATAAGGTGATGTTGGCGATCGTCTCGAAGCCGTCTTGCGGATCCGGGAACGGATGGCCACCTATCCAGGGTTTGCCGTCCTTGGTATAGACGTTGCCGTCTGGACCAAATTGCGCCTGGCCCCAGTTCTTCAGCGTCGCATCCAGATAGAACGGCGGAAAGTGCACGTCGGTTTCTGTTTGCGTCGGCAGCACGAAGAACTCGCGGTTGTCCTGCGTCACCTCCTGGTACAACATCGGGTCGATCAGATCCTGAACGAGTTCGATGTTGTCCTTGTTGATGACGTCGCCGACCTTCACCTTGCCTTTGGTATAAGCTTCGATGTCGGTCAACTCTTCCGGATAGGCCCTGTAGGAATCTCCGGTATGAGCCATCATGGGCCATAAGGCCCCGAGAACCCCGGCACTGCCGGTGCCCTTTGCCACCTTCTCCATAAAATGGCGGCGGCTGTAGTCAAAGTCGTATTTTTGAACGTGATGCATATTACCTGCCTTTCCGATCGGATTTCGGTAAAACTTTCTTTGCAAAGAACCCAGTTCGCGGCTCCCTACTTGGACCCCTCCGCGTCAGCGCGAAAAGGTAACGCTAGCGTGTATAAGGTATCGCACCTAGCGGATCCGTCCAAGATCTGCGGAAACCGGTTCTCGGTCAGTCAGTGGGTAAGTGACATCGGGCCTGGATTCGGTTCAATTTTTCAGCCGAAAAACCGCATGGCAATGCCGCTTGGCGGCGTAATCGAACGGCTTTAAAATTTGCTTTATATTGCGGTGCAGCATGTGAGCGGTTTGGGCCTCGATAACGGGGCTGGGTCCGCCAGCGGGATTCGACATGAACAATGACATGCTGCGTTGCAATATATTCAGGCTTCAAGAGCCCGATGACGACGCCCAGCCAGCGGGATTCCTTGTAATATCATCCGTGGCGGCACACTTCCTGGAGCACGGAATACATGGTCACGGCGATCATTCTCATTCAGACGCGATATGAGCGCACCTCGGAGGTTGCGAAAGCGCTCGCCGAATTTCCGGAGATCTCGGAAGTGTATTCCGTCGGCGGCAGTTACGACATCGTAGCGCTGGTGCGCGTAAAACGTAACGAGGATATCGCCGACATGGTGACCGAACGCATGGTCACCATCGACGGCATCGACCGCACCGAAACCTTGATCGCGTTCCGGACCTATTCGCGACACGATTTGGAGAGCGTGTTTTCCATCGGGCTCGGTTCGTAGCGATCTAACATAGACGCATGGACATCGAGGGCGAATATCGAATCGTAGCCGCACCCGCGGACGTCTGGCAACGGCTCGTCGATCCCGACGTGCTGGCGGCGTGCATTCCGGGCTGCGAGTCGATGTCACAGGTCGCCGACGACGTCTATGACTGCGTCGTATTGGCCAAGTACGGCCCGGTCAAGGCCAAGTTCAAAACCACGCTCACGCTTTCGAACATCAATGCGCCCGTGTCGTACACGCTGAGTGGCCGCGGGCAGGGCGGCGCTGCCGGGTTTGGCGAAGGCCTCGCGGATGTCGTACTCGAAGAAGCCGACGGCGAAACGGTGCTCCGCTATACCGCTAAATTCAACGCCGGCGGGCGCATTGCGCAAGTCGGATCACGCCTGATCGTCGCGACGACGCGTAAACTCGCCGCCAAGTTTTTCGATGCGTTTTCGGCGGGTTTCGACGCTGCCGAAGCTGCTGATTCGGAATGAAGTTTAGGCTTAGAATTCGTTAGAATGCCCGGTCCGGACCTACGGGGGGAATACAAACAATGAAGGTTTCTTTCTCAGTCAACGGCAAGGACGTGAGCGGCGACGTCGAGCCGCGCACGCTGCTGGTCGATTTTCTCCGCAACGACCTCGGTCTGACTGGTACTCACGTAGGTTGCGATACCAGCCAATGCGGCGCCTGTGTAGTCCACGTCGATGGTCGCTCGATCAAGAGCTGTACCTTGCTTGCCGTGCAGGCTGAAGGCGCGCAGGTCACGACGATAGAAGGCTTGGCCGACGGCGATCAGCTGCACCCGATGCAGGCGGCCTTTCGCGAAGAGCACGGGTTGCAGTGCGGTTTCTGTACGCCCGGCATGATCATGAGCGCCATTGATTTACTGCAAAACAACGCCAAACCCAGCGAAACTGAAATACGGGACTGGTTGGAAGGCAATATCTGCCGCTGCACGGGCTACCACAATATCGTGAAGTCGATACAGACCGCGTCAAAAACAATGTAGGAGCCCGCGTGCGGGCGAATCGATAACTAAAGGGTTTGAATCATGTACCGCTTTGACTACCAAGTACCCGACTCATTGAAAGCGGCCTTAGCGGCGCTGCGCGAGAACGACGAGGCGAAACTCGTGGCGGGCGGCATGACGCTGCTGCCCACGATGAAACTGCGCCTGGCTCGGCCCGACGTGCTCATCGACCTCAATCGCATCGGTTCACTCGCGGGCATCGACGAGAAGGACGGCGCGATCGCCATCGGTGCCATGACTCGGCATGCGGACGTCGCAGCTTCGAAGCTCGTGCGCAAACAAATTTCAGGGCTTGCGGATCTCGCGGACGCGATCGGCGATCCGCAGGTTCGCAACCGCGGCACGATCGGCGGATCGGTGGCCAATAACGATCCCGCGGCGGACTATCCGGCGGGCCTGGTCGGTTTGGACGCGACGGTCGTCACCGATCGCCGCGAGATCGGGGCAGACGATTTCTTTATCGACATGTTCGAAACCGCGCTGGAAGACGACGAGATCATCACTGAAGTGCGTTTCCCGGTGCCGAAGCGCGCGGCCTATATGAAGTTCCCGAACCCCGCTTCGCGCTACGCGATCGTCGGTGTAATGGTCGCGGAAACCGCGAGCGGTATACGCGTCGCGGTCACGGGTGCGGCACCCTGCGTGTTCCGCATGAGCGCGATGGAGGACGCGCTATCGAAGGATTTCACGCCCGACGCCATCGCCGCCATCGAAGTCGACGGCGATGAATTCAACGAAGACATTCACGCCAGCGCCGAATATCGCGCGCATCTCGTGAACGTCATGGCCCGGCGCGCGGTCACGGCTGCGGGGTGAGAGACGGTCGACGCGGAGCGTCGAGCCCGACCACTGCTCGGGCAGGAGCGAACGACCGGCCATGGATGGCCGGGCCGGGGTCAAACGGAAACGCAGGCACCGCGCCATGGATGGCAGGCACGGCATAACTAATTCGCTGGCTCCTACATTAGAATTTCATCGACAAACGTCTCGACGGCTTCGATATCACTCGTCACCGTTAGCTCCGCCGGGAATCCCGCGAATTCCTCGGCCGTGCCGAACGCGATACACGGTTTCTTGTAACGCAGCGCCAGCGCCGCCTCGGAGCGCGTGCCTGTCCCGCCCGGTAGCACGATGACGAGGTCCGAGCTCAGGATATTGATGTGATTGCGTGACAGGACACCCGTCCCGTGCTCGGCGCTAAGGGGGAGGTGGGTTTGGATGACGAGCTCGACCGCGGCGTTGGGATAGCCGGATTTAGGTTTCGGATCGTCGGCGCCGATGCTCGGCAGCACGCCGATGACGAGACCCCGGCGCGATTCGACTCCGGCAAACGCCTCCGATACGGCGGTCATCACGCCGGCACCGCCGCCGGTCAACAGATGCAGCGGTCGCGCCGCGAGCAAGCGGCCGACCGCTTGCGCATACGCCGTATGCCGGTCACGGCCGGAGCCCATGACGCCTGCGATGGGGAGTTTGCGCGAACGCACTAGGGTATGACGGTGTCGATGCGGACGGTGGTGTCGGCTGCGCTGTCGAGTCGGATCGCGTCTGAGCGGCCTTCCAGATCACCGCTTTGCGCTTGCCGCGAACCGCCCGTGGAAATGCGTGCCACGACGTATACGTTCTCGAAGTCGATCAGCGACATGCCCGGCATCATCGCCATCGTTTCGTCGAGCGTGATGGTCAACGGCAGCTGCGCGCGCGTATGGCGCGATACCGCCAGTGGAACTTTCGGTCCATCGACGGCTCGCGCGATGACGAACACGGTGTCGTCGGGCCGCGTACGAGTCGCCAGCGATTCGTCCAAGGACACGCGCACCTTGAGACGCGCCGCGGGTGGTACCGCGGGCAATGGTGCGGGCGCCGTTTCCCCGCGCGCATGCGCGATCATGGCGACCAACTCGTTGCGCAATACGGAGTCGGGCTCTGCATGGTCGAGCGCGCGTAACCACCATGCCAATGCCGACCCCGAATCCCCGGCTTGCTGATCGACGATACCCTTGAGGATCAAGGCCGCCGCGTTGTGTGCATCCACCGCGAGGACCTCGTCGATCAGCGCGCCTGCGCGACCCACGATCTGACCACCGTGTGCCATCGCCAGCGCATCGATCAGGGCGAGAATGACGGCTGGATCGCGCGGTGCGAGGCCATACAGATGTTCGGCTGCGCCGACCGCGTCGACGTAGCGCCCGAGCTGCATATAGGTCCGCAGCAAGACCATCCAACCGTCCCGATCGCCGGGCGAATCGGCGAGCCGATCGCGCAGCTCCTCGAGCAGTATTTCGGCCGACGCCGCGGGTGCGCTCAGATCGAGTTCGGGGTGCGTGGCTTCGAACTCGGCGATGTGGGGGGAGCCTGTCTGCACGTAAACGAGGATGGCGACGACGGGAACCAGCACGCACACGGCCAGCAAGCGCGGGATCGCGCGTTGCCCTTCGACGGGTTTGAGCGAATCGCGTGCCGGAAGTGTGTCGAGGACCGCGCGTTCGAGCTCGCTCTGCACGTCGCGCGAGGCTGTGGCGTCGATGTCGCCGTTCGCGACGTCCTGTTCGAGCTCGTCGAGACGGCGGAGTTGATCCTGTTCATGCGCATCCTCGCTATCGCTCTCGCGCCTGTGCGCAACAGGCAATGCGATCATGACGACGCCTGCGAGCGTCATTGCGCCAATAATGGTCCAGAACATCACGATGGTTCGGACCGGTCGTCGCCGATCAGCGCATCCAGGCGTGCGCGTTCCTCGTCGGTAAGCGGACGCGGCTCGGCGCGCGGCCGTCGGCTCAAGCGGATGATGACGGCGGCGGCCAGCACGAGCAGTACGAAGGGACCGCCCCACAGCAGCCACGTCGAACGCTTGACGGGAGGACGATACAGAACGAAATCACCATAGCGTGCGACCAGGAAATCCGTGATCGCGGCATTGGACGCGTCGCTCGCGATCATCCGATAGACCTCGTCGCGCATGTCCTGCGCGAGACTCGCGTTCGAATCCGCCAGTGACTGGTTTTGACAGACCAGGCAGCGGAGTTCCTCGAGCAGTGATTCGTAACGCGCCTGATCGGCCGGAGCGTCGAATACCACCGGGGTATCCGCGGCATGTGCGCCATGCGCGACGATGAACAGGGCGCTGAGTACGCGTAACAGACGGCGCATCAGGTTGACGCCGGTGAGAGCTTCGCGAGCAGCGGCAGTAACTCCGTATCGAGCACGTCGGGGCTCAGCGGCCCGATGTGCTTGTAGCGAATCACGCCGCCCGCATCGATGACGAAGGTTTCCGGTACACCGTAGACGCCGAGGTCAAGCCCGAGATCACCCTGCGGGTCGTGGACGCTCAGGCGATAGGGATCTCCACGCTCCCGCAACCATGCGAGCGCATCGGGGCGCTCGTCTTTGTAATTCAGACCGATGATATCCACCACGCCTGATGCCGCCAGCTCGAGCAGCAGTGGATGTTCGGTGCGACAGGCGACGCACCAAGACGCCCAAACATTGAGCATGAACACTTGCCCGCGTAGGTCGGCGATGGTTAAAACGCGGGCGGGCGCGGCGAGGGATTGCAGATTGAAATCAGGCGCCGGTTTACCGATGAGGGGCGAAGGCACGTGCCGGGGATCGCGTGAAAGCCCGACCGCGAGCAACGCGACGATGACAACGAACAGGCCGAGCGGCAACGCGAAACGCATGTGCTTCAACCGCTCGCAACCACCGTGGCGCCACGCGCTCCTTTGCGTGAGTAGCGCCTTGCCAGACGTCGAAAGCGTGGATCCAGAATGGCTATGAAGCCGCCTGCGCCCATACAGATCGCGCCGAGCCATAGCCAGCGTACGAAGGGTTTGACGCTGATGCGTACGCTCCAGGCCGCACTATCGAGCGGCTCGCCCAGCGATACATAGAGGTCCCGCGTCAACCCCGGCGCGATGCCGGCTTCGGTCATGGTCGCACTGCGGACCGTATAGAGGCGTTTCTGTGCCGCGAGTGTCGTCAACTCGACGCCGTCACGCGAGACTTCAAACGTCGCCTCGGTGCCGCTGTAGTTCGGACCCACGATATCGCGGGCCTCGGCAAAGCGGAACGCGTAACGGTTGAGTGTAACCACGTCGCCCGGCGCCATGCCGATGTGTTTTTCCACGCCGAATATGCTGACCATGCTGATACCGACGATGGTGATCGCAAAGCCTGTGTGAGCCAAGGTTTGCCCGATAAAACTCGGCGGTAAGTGAACGAGGGCGTGAAAGGGCTGTCGGCGAGCGCGGCAACGGCGCGCGACGCCTTGCACGGTCGTGCTTACGATCCAGGCGGCGAGAAGTATACCCAAAGCCGCTTCGAGGCCCGCTACTTCGCCGAGCATGCTGGCTGCGCCCACTGCGATGACGGCGCTCGCGAACGCCGGATATTTTAGATGGCCTAACAAACGCGCTATCGAATCCCGTTTCCACTGCGCGAACTGGCCCACCCCGAGCAGGCACACGAGCGGCGCCATGATCGGGATGAAGACCGCGTTGAAATAGGGCGGGCCGACCGAGATCTTGCCGAGACCCAGGGCGTCGATGGCCAGCGGGTATAGCGTGCCCAACAGCACCGTCGCCGTCGCCACGGACAGGAGCACGCTGTTGGCGAGCAGGAAGGTTTCGCGCGAGCTCGGGCTGAAGCCCGCGCTGGCGAACGACCGCGGGCCGCGCCACGCGTAAAGACCCAGGGCGCCCCCCACGACCAGGCCCAGGAACGCGAGGATGAAGACGCCGCGCGCCGGATCGGTCGCGAACGCGTGCACCGAGGTCAGCACGCCCGAGCGCACCAGAAAGGTCCCGAGCAGGCTGAGCGCGAACACGCTGATGGCGAGGAGCACGGTCCAGTTTTTGAACACGTCCCGTTTTTCGGTCGCGGCCAGCGAATGGATCAAGGCCGTGCCGAGCAGCCACGGCATGAAGGACGCGTTTTCTACCGGGTCCCAGAACCACCATCCGCCCCAGCCGAGCTCGTAGTAGGCCCACCAACTGCCGAGCGCGATGCCGAATGTGAGGAACACCCAGGCGAGTATCGTCCAAGGCCGCGCCCAGCGGGCCCAGGCGCTGTCGAGGTGGCCGCCCAACAACGCGGCGACGGCAAAGCTGAAGGCCACTGAGAAGCCGACGTAACCGGTGTAGAGCATGGGCGGATGAATGATCAAGCCCGGATCCTGCAACAGCGGATTCAGATCGCTGCCGTCCAGCGGCGGCGGGATCTGGCGCAGAAACGGGTTGGAGGTAAATAGCATGAAGAGCAGGAAGCCCGCGCTGACCACGCCCATGATCGCGATTACCCGCGCGACGAAGGCCGCGGGTAAACCCGTACTCCTATAGGTCACCGCCGTCGTCCACAGCGCGAGGATCATCACCCACAGCAGCAAGGACCCTTCGTGTGCGCCCCAAATAGCGGACAGCCGGTAGGCCAGCGGTAATGCGGAGTTCGAGTTCGCCGCGACGTAGGCGACGGAAAAATCATTATCGGCGAAAGCCCAGGCCAGCGCCACAAAAGCCAGCGCGACGAACACGCATTGCACGCGGGCTGTGGGTTTGGCGACCGCCATGAACGTACCATCGCCGCGGTACGCGCCGATGAGCGGAAAGACGATCTGCGCGATCGCGAGCGCCAGCGCCATGCTCAGGGCGAAATGGCCGAGTTCGACAATCACGGTGACGCCCTATTGGCGGACGCCGCCTGCTCGAGCGCGCTCGCGACCTCCGGCGGCATGTAATTTTCGTCATGCTTGGCCAACACGT
Source organism: Gammaproteobacteria bacterium (assembly GCA_965217605.1). Taxonomy (GTDB): domain Bacteria; phylum Pseudomonadota; class Gammaproteobacteria; genus JAYYZW01. Next base: position 60,857 of record CBDCJB010000016.1, on the reverse strand, counting down.
CCTCGGCAACGAACAAGCCGGTGTCGTTCAGGCGGCCCTTCGCGACGATGCCCTGACCTTCGCGAAACAGATCGGGGAGGATCCCCTCGTAATACACGACTCTTTCTTCCACCAAGTCGGTCACTGTGAACCACACACCCAGATTGCCGGGAGTGCGCAACACGCTGCCGTCCACGACCAGTCCACCGATGCGAAAGGCCCGCCGCTGCGGCGCTTCGCCCGCCAGAACCTCGCTCGGACTGTAAAAATACATCAGGTTTTTTTCGAACGCCGTGAGGATGAGAGCGGCCGCGATCCCGACACCGGAGACGACCACCACCACCGACAGCAGCCGCTTTTGCCGCGGGGTCACCTCTCGTCTCCGTCAAAACGGGTCGCGAGCCGTGCAAGTGCGGCGCGTTCGTCGCGCCGGGGCAGAAGCGCGTTGCCGACGAGCACGATTAGCGCGATCCCGTAAGCACTCCACACGTAAACGCCGTGACCGCCCATATTGAAGAACTCGCCCATAACCCCCTCAGTGCGATCCGGCGGCCACGAGGTCGCGAATCCAGGTCGTGTTGCGATCGTAAGCGAGGATTTCGCAGCGCATACGCACCAGCAAGGTCGCCAGAAAATAGGTCATGAATGCGCCGACCATGAACAACAAGGGGATCAGCATATCGATATGTATCGATGGCGCATCGAGCTTCGATATCGTCGGTCCCTGATGCAGCGTGTTCCACCATTCTACCGAGTAATGAATGATCGGAATGTTGACGGTGCCGATCAATACCAGTACGGCGCCGGCGCGCGCGGCGACGCGGCGATCTTCATATGCGGTCTGCAGGGCCATGAAACCGAGATACAGAAACAGCAGGACCAACTCGGAAGTCAAGCGCGCATCCCAGACCCAGTACGTGCCCCACATGGGCTTGCCCCAAATGGCGCCGGTCACCAAGGCGAGAAAGGTAAACGAGGCGCCCAGCGGCGCGCTCGCCCGCATCGCGATCTCGGCGAGTTTGATCTTCCACACCAACGCGACCACGCCCGCGCCCGCCATGGTCATGTAAACGAACAGCGACATCCATGCGCTCGGCACATGCACGTAGATAATGCGAAAGCTGTCGCCCTGCTGATAATCGGCAGGCGCCAGTAACAGGCCGCCGAACAGCCCAATTGCGAACAAAGCCGCGCTCAACCACGCCACCCAAGGTGATAAGGCTTTGCTTAGACGATAGAAGTGCATCAAAGATGCGTACTTGTGTAGTGACTCGAACATATACGACCTATCCCCGGATTCCGCTGCGCTTCATCCAGGCTACGACTACGCACCATTCCTGTGTGGTCGAAGTGAACATCAACTCAATCGGATCTTCAGCGCGGCAGCCGTTGCCCAGGGCGCAAGGGTGATGGCTAGCACCAGCAGGCCGGTAAGAAAGTAAAGCTCGGCGGCGGCGGGTGATCCTTGGGTGGCATTGCCGGCCGCCGCAGCGCCGAATATCAGCACGGGAATGTACAACGGCAGGATCAACATTGCCAGAAGCATCCCGCCACCGCGCAGGCCGACGGTGAGTGCGCTGATCGCCGCCCCAACGAAACTCATCGTCAACGTTCCCAAAAAGAGACTCGCGAGCATGACTCGCACCGTGTTCCAGTCCAGGTCGAGCGCAAAGCCCAGCGGTACGGCCATGATCATTACCGGCAAGCCCGACACGATCCAATGCGCCAGCGATTTGCCGAGCCCGATCGAAACCAATGGTGCGCTCGAGACAACGAATAATTCGAACGTGCCGTCGAGATAATCGCTGCGAAACAGGTGCTCGAGCGACAGGCTCGCCGCGAGTAGCGCGGACACCCATAAGATCCCCGGTGCGATGCGAGCCAATAGGGCCGTATCGGAGCCGACCGCGAACGGAAAAAGCACGACGCATAGCGCGAAGAAGATCAGCGGGTAAAGGGCCTCGGTTTGATTGCGTACGGCCCTTAGCAGGTCCCGCGCGATAACGATCCTGATCGTCGCGGCGGGGTTCAGCACTGAGCTTGCCCTAAGGTGATGTCCTGCACATCGCGCTGCGCATTGAACGCCTGGTGGGTCGCGATCAAGGCGATCCCCCCGTGGCTGAGATGTTCTTCTAGCAGATCCTCGATCACGCCCCGCGTAGCCACGTCCAATGCCGTGAACGGCTCGTCGAGCATCCACACCTTTGCGTCGAACATGAGCAGGCGCGCGAGCGCAATGCGTTGCCGTTGACCAGCGGACAGGTTACGAACCGGCCTGTCGCTGAAGCCGTTTGCGCTAACGCGCTCGAGTGCGGTGTCGACGTCGCGGTGCGCGAACGCGGCCGCCAGCGCGCCGATAAAGCGCAGATTTTCGCGCCCGGTAAGTTCCGCATTAAGGCCATTCTGGTGGCCGATTAAAATGAGTTCAGACGCGAGCGGTTGTGTGCCGCGCAAGCTCTCGCCGCGCCACAGTACCTCACCGGTTTCCTGACGGATCAACCCGGCAAGGGTTCTGAGCAGCGTGGTTTTGCCGCTGCCGTTTTCTCCTTTGAGATGCGTGATGGTGCCCGGGAGGCAGGCAAAAGACAAATCATCGAAAACGACAGCGTCGCCGCGTTCGACGCGCAACCGGCGCGCTTCAAGACCGAGTTCGGATGAGGTCACGGACTCACTTTTCGCTGAGACCGCTGTTAGTCGATGATGAGTTTGCCCCCTGGTCCCGTGGGCATCCCACCGGGCAAACCGGCGCCGCCCTGGCCGGGTACAACGATGCGTGACGCTTCTTCGCGGGCGAGTTCCTTGGCGCGTTCGTTAAGGCGCTCGATGGCCGCTTTGATACCCTCGGGAAAGAGATCGCATGCCTTTTCCAGTGTTTCGGCTTCGAGCGGAAACTGCACCGGAATCGGACCCATCTGCGTCATCAGCGTGGTGTCGCCAATGAATCGCCGGGGACGGGTTTCGTCATCGCTGCCGTCGATCTTGATGGGGACCAGTTGGCGAATGGTGGCAGCGTGAAGGTCGGTTACCGACTCTTCACGATAGAGGTTTTCAGTGTCGACCGACAGCGATTCGGCCGCCAAACCTACGTCGTCTGCCATGGTTTTTCTCCCCGCGATTCGATGGCCGGCATGTTAACAGATTCATCGAGGAATCGGTCCTAAAGCGGCAAATTTCAACACCGATATAGGTGACTACCGTGTAGAATATGCGCACCCTAGAAACGCTTTTTCCATGATGAAGATACTCGTAACGGGCGCTGCCGGGTTCATCGGCGCCCGTGTGTGCGACCTGCTGCTTGAACGGGGCGACGAAATCGTCGGTGTCGATAATCTCAACGCCTATTACGATGTCTCATTGAAGGAAGCGCGCCTGGCGAGGCTGGATGGCCGGGCCGGTTTTCAGTTTCATAAGGTCGATATCGAAAGTCGCCCCGAGATGGCGGAATTGTTTGCCGCAACCGCGCCGCGCCGCGTGATTCATCTAGCCGCACAGGCAGGCGTGCGCTACTCGCTGGAAAATCCGCACGCCTACATCGATGCCAATATCCTCGGTACGATCAACGTCCTGGAAGGTTGCCGGCACAATAAGGTCGAACACCTCGTGTTCGCGTCCTCGAGTTCGGTATACGGGGCCAATACGCGGATGCCGTTTTCCGTGCACGACAACGTCGACCACCCCGTATCGTTGTACGCGGCGACCAAAAAATCGAACGAATTGATGGCGCACACTTACAGCCATCTTTACGGATTGCCGACGACCGGCCTGCGATTCTTTACCGTCTACGGTCCCTGGGGGCGTCCCGACATGTCGCTGTTCATGTTCACGCGAAACATCCTGGCGGGCGAGCCGATCGACGTATTCAATTACGGCAACCACCGGCGCGATTTCACCTATATTGACGACATCGCCGATGGTGTCATCAGTACGCTCGATACGGTGGCGACTTCGAACGGCCGCTGGGATAGCGATCAGCCGGATCCGGGCACCAGCGTGGCCCCTTACCGCCTGTACAACATCGGTAACAATTCACCGGTCGAACTCATGGATTTCATCGCCGCCCTCGAGCGGTGTCTCGGCATCAAGGCCAAAATGAACATGTTGCCGCTGCAACCAGGCGATGTCCCCGATACCTACGCCGACGTCGATTCGCTGGTAGAGGATGTGCACTACCGGCCGGGCACGCCGATCGAGGCGGGCATCGCTGAATTCGTCGCTTGGTACAAGGATTACTATGAGGTCATATGAGCGCGCATAGCAGAACGATTTCCGTCATCGGGCTCGGTTACGTCGGTCTACCGGTCGCGGTCGCATTTGGCCGTCAAGCGCGGACGATCGGATTCGACATCAATCCGGCGCGCATCGCGGAGCTCGAAGGCGGCCATGACAGCACGCTCGAAGTCTCCGATGATGAACTGGCCGCGGCCGATATTCGGTTTACGTCCGATGCGGCGGACATCGCGCCGGCGGACTTCCACATCGTCGCCGTGCCGACGCCGATAGACGGCGCCAAACGACCCGATCTCAAGCCGATACTCTCGGCCTCGGAGACGATCGGCGCGCATATAAAGCGTGGCGATATCGTCGTCTACGAATCAACCGTATACCCCGGCGCTACGGAAGAGGACTGCGTACCGATACTCGAGCGGGTATCCGGCCTGAGCTGCGGTAAAGATTTTTTCATCGGCTATTCACCGGAGCGCATCAATCCGGGTGATAAGGAACATACCTTCACGAAGATCACGAAGGTGGTGTCGGGACAAAACGACGAGATCCTCGAGATCGTGGCGACGGTTTACGAGAGCGTCGTGACCGCGGGCGTGCACCGCGCCGCGACCATCAAGGTCGCCGAGGCGGCAAAAGTGATCGAGAACACCCAGCGCGACCTGAATATCGCGCTGATGAACGAACTCGCGCTGATCTTCAATCGCTTGGACATCGACACGCGCGACGTCTTGACCGCCGCCGGCACGAAGTGGAACTTTCTCAAGTTCGATCCGGGATTGGTCGGTGGCCATTGCATAGGCGTCGATCCCTATTACCTCACCTACAAGGCCGCGATACTGGGATATACCCCGCAGGTCATTCTGGCCGGCCGCAGCATCAATGACGATATGGGGCGCTACGTCGCACAAGAAGCGGTTCGGCAACTCATTACGCGCGGCGGGGTGGTGAAAGGCAGCGTCATGACCGTGCTCGGCTTTACGTTCAAGGAAGACGTTCCCGATCTCCGCAATACGCGCGTCATCGACATCCTCGACGAACTAAAAACTTACGGCATTCGCGTGCAGGTACACGATCCCTTCGCCAGTTCGGAGGAGGCGCGCGAAGAATACGGCATTGATCTCCTGCCTGAGGAGCAACTCGAACCGGCGCAGGTCGTGATCTTCGCCGTGCCCCATCGGCACTACCTGAGTTCGGGCTGGAAGGCGTTGACCCGTTTTCTCGACGGTGGCCAAGGCGCAGTCATCGATGTCAAAGGAAAACTCGACCGCGCTCGCACGCCGGCCGGCGTAACCCTGTGGAGGCTGTGACGCCGTGAACGTGGTGATGATTGGTACGGGTTATGTTGGACTCGTTTCCGGGACCTGCTTCGCCGAGTTCGGTGTTAATGTCGTTTGCGTGGATGTCGATGCGGCAAAGATAGAGTTGCTGAATGCCGGCTCCATCCCCATCTATGAGCCCGGCCTGGACGACCTGGTCGCAGCGAACGTGGCGTCCGGACGTTTGAAGTTTACGAGCGAGTGGTCCGCGGCGGTGGCTTCGGCGGATCTGATCTTCATCGCCGTCGGGACGCCGAGCCGCCGTGGCGAGGGTTTCGCCGATCTGAGCTACGTCTACGACGCGGCGAAACAGATCGCGGTACATCTCGATGGCTATACCGTCATCGTCGACAAATCCACCGTGCCCGTTGGGACCGCGCGCAACGTATCGCGTATCGTCCGTGAGAATAACGAGGCAGCCGATTTCGATATCGCATCGAATCCCGAATTCTTACGCGAAGGCGCGGCCATTTCTGATTTCATGCGGCCGGATCGCGTGGTGATCGGCGTTGAGAGCGAGCGCGCGGAATTGTTGTTACGCGAGCTTTACCGGCCGCTGAACCTGCGCGAAACACCGATCCTGATCACTAATCTCGAAAGCGCCGAACTCATTAAATACGCGGCCAATGCGTTCCTCGCCACCAAGATCAGTTTCATCAATGAGATATCCGCGCTGTGTGAATCGGTCGGGGCGGACGTCCATGCAGTTGCCAAGGGCATGGGCATGGATGGACGGATCGGATCGAAGTTTTTGCATCCGGGTCCAGGCTACGGTGGATCGTGTTTTCCCAAAGACACCCAGGCGTACGTGCGCATCGCCCAGGAACACGGTGTCGGCAGCCGCATCGTGGAGTCGGTGATCGAAGTCAACGCCGCCCAGAAGGCCCGCATGATTCAGAAGATCCGCAATGCTTTGGGCGGCTCCGAAGCGGGCAAAACCGTGGGTATATTCGGGCTGACCTTCAAGCCCGAGACCGATGACATGCGCGACGCCCCGGCGCTGTCCATCCTCCCGCCGTTGCTGGAAAAAGGCGCTTTAGTGCGTGCACACGACCCACGGGGAATGCGTGAAGCGCGGGACTTGCTGCCCGCGGACGTCTACTTTTGCGAAGATACCTACGAGGTCTGTGAGGGCGCGGATGCAGTGGTCGTGCTCACCGAGTGGAACGCCTATCGCGGACTCGATCTGGCGCGGGTGAGGCGCGCGATGCAGGGCAACGTATTCGTCGACCTGCGCAATGTCTACGAGCGCGCGACCGTGGAAGGTTACGGGTTCCAATATCACGGTGTGGGGCGTTAAGGTGGTCGAAGCCGGCTTGCCGGCGAAAGACGGTCCATATGGGTTACCGAGCACCTTACATCATCGATGATCGCAAGCTGCGCGTCGCCGTCGTCGGCTGCGGGCGCATTTCGGCGCGGCATTTCGACGCGCTGGATGCGCATGCCGAGCGCGCCGAGCTGGTGGCCGTGTGTGACGCCGATCAGGACACGCTGGATCACATCAGCGCCGAACGCGGCGTTGCATCCTTCACTGCGCTGGATCGTTTGCTCGAGGCCAGTGATGCGGACGTCGTCGCGTTGTGCACACCGAGCGGCCTGCATCCGGCGCAAACGATCGAGATCGCGCGTAACGGCCGTCACGTCGTGACCGAGAAGCCGATGGCGACACGCCTCGACGACGGCAAACGCATGGTCGCGAGCTGTGATGAGGCGGGCGTGCACCTGTTCGTCGTCAAGCAGAATCGCCTCAATCCGCCGCTGCAATACCTGAAGCGCGCCATCGTCCAGCGTCGCTTCGGTCGTATCTACATGGTTAACGTCAACGTTTTCTGGACGAGACCGCAGCAGTACTACGATCAGGCTGCATGGCGGGGAACCTGGGAATTCGACGGCGGGGCGCTGATGAACCAGGCGAGCCACTACATCGATCTCCTCGATTGGCTCGTCGGGCCCATCGAAAGCGTGCACGCGTATACCGCGACCTTGGAACGCAACATCGAAGTCGAGGACACCGGCGTTGCGAATATCAAATGGCGTTCGGGCGCGCTGGGATCGGTCAACGTGACGATGTTGACGTACCCAAAAAACCTCGAAGGTTCTATTACGATCCTGGGTGAGAAAGGCTCGGTGGTGGTCGGCGGCGTTGCAGTCAATGAGATCAAACACTGGGCGTTCGACGAATCGCGGCCGGAAGACGAGGACGTAATGAATGCGAACTACCACACGGGCTCCGTCTACGGTGTGGGTCATCCAATGTATTACGACAATGTGATCAACGTACTGCGCGGCGACGCAAAACCGGATACCGATGGGCGTGAAGGCTTGCGTTCACTCGAGACACTCATCGCCATGTACATATCCGCGCGCGATGGCCGGCGCGTATCGCTGCCGCTGGGATACTGAGTAACGCGCATGGACGACGACGTTATGGTCCACGCGACCGCGATCGTCGACGAGGGCGCACGGATTGGCGCCGGGACACGCGTCTGGCACTGGACGCACGTATCGGGCGGCGCGGTCATCGGGGGCCGCTGTTCGCTCGGGCAAAACGTCTATATCGGGAATCGCGTACACATCGGGGACGACTGCAAAATTCAGAACAACGTGTCGGTATACGACAATGTCAGTCTCGAGGCGCAGGTGTTCTGTGGCCCGAGCATGGTGTTTACGAATGTCTATAATCCGCGCGCGGAAATCTCACGCAAAAAAGAGTACCGCGACACGCTCGTGCGGCATGGCGCGACGCTGGGCGCCAACTGCACCGTCGTGTGCGGCGTCACGATCGGACGCTACGCGTTTATCGCGGCGGGTGCCGTCATCAATCGCGATGTTCCGGATTTCGCTTTGATCGCAGGGGTGCCCGGCCGCCAGATCGGATGGATGAGCCGGTTTGGCGAGCGTTTGGAGCTCCCGATCGAGGGTACCGCAGCGTGTCGCTGTCCCAACAGCGGAGAGGCTTATGTGCTCGAGAACGGGACCTGTCGCATCGTCGAAGGGGATTGATCAAACAACCGGGGGTCGTTACGCCGCCACATAGCTGGGCCGGGCGCTTCGGGTGTACCGTAACGGTTCGCTTATGGAATTCGTGGATCTGAAGCATCAGTATCAGTTGAACAAGGATGCGATCGACGCCCGCATTGCGCGGGTGCTCGAACATGGCCGTTTCATCATGGGGCCTGAGGTCGGCGAGCTCGAGTCGGCGCTCGCGGAATTTGTTGGCGTGGAGCACGTGATTGCAGTGGCAAGCGGCACGGACGCCCTGATGATCGCGATGATGGCGCTGGCGATCGGGCGTGATGACGAAGTCATCACGACGCCGTTTTCGTTCATCGCGACCGGCGAGATGATCGCGCTGGCCGGCGCGACGCCGGTATTCGTCGATATCGATCCGCGCACCTACAACATCGATCCGACGCTGATCGAGGCCGCGATCACGCCACGCACGAAGGCGATCATGCCGGTCAGCCTCTACGGGCAATGCGCGGCTTTCGATGAGATCAACGCGATCGCCGAGCGCCATGAGCTGCCGGTGATCGAAGACGGCGCGCAGAGTTTCGGCGCAACCTATAAAGGGCGTCGCTCCTGCGCGGTCACGACAGTGGGGTGCACCAGTTTCTTCCCGTCCAAACCGCTCGGGTGCTATGGCGACGCGGGCGCCTGTTTCACGCGCGACTCCGCCTTGGCCGGGCGCATGCGCGAGATCCGCATTCACGGTCAGGACCGGCGTTATCACCACGCGACACTGGGACTCAACGGGCGCATGGATACGCTGCAGGCGGCGGTGCTGCTGGCTAAATTCGATTGTTTCGAGCAGGAAATCGCGGCGCGCGAACGCATCGGCGCCCGTTATACCGAACGCTTCTCAGCGCTGACTGATCAGGTCGTCGTGCCCTATATCGAATCTCATAACACCAGCGTCTTCGCGCAGTACACCGTGCAGGTCGAGGCGCGGGAGGCCGTACTCGAACATCTCGATTCCGCAGGCGTACCGACCGCCGTCCACTATCCGATGCCGCTGCACATGCAGCCGGTTTTTGTCGAGACGGATTCCCGCCTCGGTAGTTTTCCTGTCACGGAGCAAGCCGCCGAACGCGTATTCAGCCTGCCGATGCATGCCTACCTCGAGGCTCGGCAGCAGGACGAGATTATTGACGCGACCTTGGCTGCGATAAGTGGTGCGTGAGTTTGGCTCTGACTCGCCCGCAAGCGGGCTCCTACATGGATATGAAATGTAGGAGCCTGCTTGCCGGCGAATAAATGCTGTTTTCATCTCAAGTCTTCATTCTCCTGTTCCTGCCCGTAGTGGTAACGGCCTACTACGTCGTTGCCGGCCATCGGGCCCTGCGTTTGTCGCTGCTGCTCGTGAGCTCGCTCGTGTTCTACGGCTGGTGGGACATCCGTTTCGTGCCTCTGTTGCCGGCGACGATAGGCGTGAACTGGCTGGTGGCGCGCGCTTATGCGGCCTACGGGCGGCAATCGATCGTTATCGGCGGCGTTACCTTTAACCTCGCACTGATCGCGTTTTTCAAATACGCGAATTTCTTCGCCGAATCGGTCCTGACGCTCGCCGGCGTCGAATTTCAAGCCTTCGATATCGTTCTTCCGCTCGGGATCAGCTTTTTCACGTTTCAGCAGATCTCCTATCTGGTGGATCTCAAGCGCGATCAAGCACCTACTTACGGCCTACTCGAATACGCTTGTTTCGTCTGTTTTTTCCCGCAACTGATCGCCGGGCCCATCGTGCGGCACAACGAATTGATCCCGCAGTTTGCAGAACTTCCGTGGCGCGCCGACGGCGTGGAACGGATCGCCCGCGGCCTCGTATTGTTTATCCTGGGTCTGGTCAAGAAGGCCTTTTTCGCCGATGAACTCGCACCGATCGCCGACGCCGGCTTTGCGATGGCCGGTGCGGCAGCGGCACCCGGTGCCGAGGCGGCGTGGCAGGGAGCGCTCGCCTATTCACTGCAACTGTATTTCGATTTCTCCGCCTATTCCGACATGGCGATGGGGCTGGGCGCGATATTCGGTTTCGATCTACCGCTTAATTTCGACAACCCCTATCGCGCGAGCAGCATTCGCGAATTCTGGCGGCGTTGGCACATCACGCTGTCGCGGTTTCTACGCGACTACGTCTACATTCCGCTCGGCGGCAGCCGGCAAGGCGCGGCCCGCACCTACGTCGTCGCACTATTTACGATGCTGCTGTGCGGTTTGTGGCATGGCGCGGGTTGGACCTTTGTCGCATGGGGTGGCCTGCACGGCGTCGCGGTATGCTGCAATCGCATGTGGATGCGCACGGGGTGGCGGTTACCACCTGCGGTGGGCTGGGCCGTCACCATGCTCTTCGTGGTCGTGGGCTGGGTGTTGTTCCGGGCCGAAGATTTCGGCGTGGCCAACGAGCTCATTGCAGCGATGTTCGTCGGCGGCGGCGATGGGGTCCCGGATCAAGACGATTGGACCCTGGTCGCGCTGGGTCTGGCCTTCGCACTGCTGGGACCGACCAATGTCGAATTATCGCGGGTGAGGTGGCTGGCCCGGCGCCTGGTTGCGGTACCCGTGGCTTTCCTCATGGTTGCGACCATCATGCATGTCGGCCAGGGCCGCGGTCTCGAATTCATTTATTTCCAGTTCTGAAACATGCCCTGGCCGCCCTTCATTCGTTTTATCTTGATCGCAATCGCCGCGTTTGGCGGCGCTTTCTACGGCTTCATCCTGATCCTCGACCCGTATCAGAACGTGCCTTTCTCGCCCCGTCTCGATCGCGCGCCGGTCAGCACCAATCAACGTTTCGCCTATCCCGCGCTGGCCCGCGATGCACGATTCGACGGCGCCATCATCGGGACATCGACGGCGCGCTTACTCGATCCCGCGCGTCTCAGTGCGCTACTCGATGCGCGTTTCCTGAACATAGCGATGAACTCCGCAACAGCCTATGAGCAAGCGCGTATATACGAGCTGTTCGTGCGCCATCATCGACACGCGCGCTACCTGATCTTCGGCGTTGACGAAACCTGGTGTAATCGGGCCACCACGATCGAACGCTATACCTTTCGATCGTTTCCCGAATGGATGTACGACGAAAACCAATGGAATGACTTGTTATATCTGTTCAACGACAAAGCGCTCGAGAACGCGGTACGCATGCTCGAACTGCTGCGCGGTATACGCGAGCCCAAATATCGGCCTGACGGCTATCGTGACTATACCGGCGATTTTGGCCCGTACGGCATAGCTGCGGTCAGGCAGCGCTTATATGGATCGGTATCGCGAGAACTCGTGGATGTCGCGATCGAGCCAAGCCTGACGCAACCGAGCTGGAATTATTCCTTACTCGAATTATTCAGTGATTTGTTGCGCAAGGCGCCGAAAAACGCGCGAACCGTATTGCTGTTCCCGCCCCTGCACGCCCATTATGTCTCGAGCAGAATTGCGAACTTGCGGGAATGCAAGGGCCGTATTGCCGCGCTTTTGCAGAATATCGATAATGTGGCCGTGCTGGATTTTTTGCATCTGTCAAAAATGACGCGCGTTGATACCAATTACTGGGATCCGCTGCATTTCACCAGCGAAATCGCGCAGGTGCTGGAAAAAGATATCGCGCTGGTGCTGCAAGGTATCGAACCGGCGTCGGAGTTCGCGCGCGACTTTTCAATGTCTGCAGTAAACGGCGTTACTCCATGACAGGATCGCCGGAATGGTACCTGGTGCAGACGAAGGCGCGACGAGAGTCGCTCGCGCACGAGAATCTGAGCCGTCAAAACTACGTAAGCTGGTTGCCCCGATTGCGCGTTCGTCGTCCCCGCAGCGATCGCATAGAACCCATGTTCCCCGGATACTTGTTCATCCGCTTGAGGCCCGATAGCGATGATTTCGGACCCATTCGATCGACCTTGGGTGTGTTGCGCCTGGTTAAATTCGGTGCGAGCTATGCCCGGGTGCCCGACGCGTGGGTCGACGAACTCCGTTCGAGAGCAAGCGCGGACGACGTCTGCGAGATGATGCTAAAACCTTTCGTGTCCGGGGATAGGGTCGAGATTGTCGAGGGTGCTTTGGCAGGCTACGAAGCGGTCGTAACCGCATTGCGGGGCCGCGATCGCGTCGCCTTGATGTTGCAAGTGGCCGGTAATCATGTTGCTCTCGTCGCACCCAGCGACGCGGTGCAGCGTGTTACCTGATCCAAATATGAAAGCCCCCGGATTCCGCTACGCTCCATCCAGGCTACGTGACCGATGTAGCCCGGATGGAGCGTAGCGGAATCCGGGGTCCGTCCGAAAAGCGACGCACAACGCACATGCGGATAATTCTTAGATACGTTTTAGATGTCTGAAACGAGGAACATCATATTCCTTCATGTGCCCAAGGCTGCGGGTAGCACTGTGCAGAGAATGCTACGCCGCAAGTTCGGACATCGATTCCTCGAATGTCAATGGAGCGAAGCCGACCAGCAATCGAAACAACTCGAAACGTTTGACGCGGCGACCCACGGCACGCGGGTGGTCTGCGGGCACTTCGGATACGGCATTCACGAGGCGCTGTCAGGGGAATCGGAATATCTAACCATCCTCCGGCAACCCGCGAAGCGGGCGCACTCCTTTTATCGTTATGCCGCGACGACGCCCGGCCATTACCTGCGTGAGCGTCTGGTGCGGGAACGAATGAGCTTCGAGGAGTTCCTGATGAGTCGCATGATGGTCGAGATCGACAATTTTCAAACACGACTTTTCAGCGGCGAAAACGGGCGGGTCAATGAGAAACCCATCGGCCAGCTCGATGCCGGCGATCTGGAAAAAGCGAAGCGCAGACTCGAGGAGGACTTCGTCTTCGTCGGGCTGAGCGAAGACCTCGACGGAACGCTGTTACTGTGGAAACAGTATTTCGGCTGGCGGAGCGTTTTTTATCAGCGTATCAACGTCACTCAGGGTGGCTTGGACGGCGGGGATTCTTTGTCGGCCGCGGTCGCCGCGGTCCACGAAACGCAGGCGATGGATCTGGATCTCTACGAAACGGCTCGCCGGCTTTTCACCGCCTCGCTCACGCGCTATCGCGGACATTACGAGCGCGACTGCGCGACCTTTCGACGATGGAACGAAGCATACGGCGTCTATGCGGGCTTGGAAACGAGTCTCCTGCAATATTGGCGCGCGGGGATCGGGCGCCTCACCGGCGATGGCGTGAATTAGATGGTTGGGTCTGGCGGCAGGATATCGGCGTTCTCGAATTCGAACGCTTCAAAAATTCGATGCCGGCATGCGCAGCGATGAGCCGACGATGTCCGTGAGCGAAAACCCCGTGTCACCGGTGACGTCGACAAACCCAACCGATGACCCGGGTACAGCGACGTGTTCGAGCGACACCGGCGGGCGACGCCGGATCGCCATGCTCACCAACCTGTTTTATCCGGTTGCCACCGGCTCCGCGACCCAGGTCCACGGACTGTCGCGTGAACTCGCGGCGCGCGGGCACGGCATCGTGGTGATCACCGCGCACATTGATCCAATGACGCCCAAATACGAGGTCATGGACGGTTTCGAAATCTACCGGATCCCCGCGCTGCGGCTGCCCAGGATGTCGATTTCGCTCAACTTCCCGTGGTTGAACTGGACGTTCTGGCCGGCCAATTTGCGGCGAATCAAAGCCATCATCGAACGCCACGACATCGACTTGCTGCACGTCCATAACCATATGTTCGACATGGCCTTCGCCGGGATGGCCTTGAAACGTTCGCTAGGTCTGCCCGTAATCCTGACGCTGCATACCGTCATAAAGCACAGCGTTCGAGCCTTCAATCTCTTGCTGTATCCAGCCGATCGCGGTTTTCTCCGGCACGCGGTGGTGCGGCACGCGGATGCCGTGATCTGTCCGGACGTGAATATATGCGCCTACCTGTCCGTGGCCTTCGGTCGCGAGGACGGCACCCTCATTCCCTATGGGATCAGTCTTCCCGACCACCCGGATCCCGGCGTCGAACGCCAGATCGTGGAACATTTCGAACTCGCTGGGCGGCGCGTCATTCTTTCGCTCGGCCACGTGAATGCGCTACGCAACAGGCTGGATTTGATCCGCGCGATGCCTGCCGTTTGTGCGCGCTTTCCAAACGTGGTGCTGCTCGTCGTGGGCGCCGTCGCCGACCAGAGGCCGGTCAATCTGGCAAAAAAACTCGGCCTTCAGGACACGGTGATTTTTGCAGGCGTACAGCCCCACAAGCACACGCCCGTCTACCATCAGTTGGCGGAACTCGAGGCCATGTGGTTCGATCAGGCGGACGGCGGCAAGAATCCGCTTGGCATCGCCTGCATGGAAGCGATGCTCGCCGGCAAACCCGTCCTGACCGTGTCGAACGTCGACACCTTCGGGACGGGCGTACTCGTCAGCGACCGTGACGTAGTGATTCTCGAGGCCCTCGATGCCGAATCCCTTGCCCGAACGATCATCGACCTTCTCGATTCACCCGAGACGATCGCGCGTATCGGCGCCGCCGCACAGCGATTGGCGCGCGATTGTTTCGCGTGGCCGAAAATTGCGGCGGAAACAGCGGCGGTCTACGCTGCGCTCGTGCCGTTCGCGGAGCATGCGCGAGGCGGCGATCTCGATGCAAACCGCTGACCGATGAACGGGGGATTCGACTGGCCGGCCGTGGTCTTCAGTAGCGACGTCGATTGGGCGTCTGAAGCCTGTATCAAAGATGCGTATCAGTTTGCGCAGGAGCGCGACGTCAAGCCGTGCTTCTTCGTGACTCACGAGAGCAAAGTGTTGCGCAAGCTCGATGATGCGAATGCCGTTGAACTGGGGCTCCACCCGAATTTCCTTCCGGGCTCGACCCATGGTGCAGATCACGACGAGGTCATCGAGACCCTCAAACGAATCGCGCCCGGCGCGTGCGGTTTCCGCTCGCATTGTTTTGTCGACAGCACGCCCATTACGCGCCGATTCAAGACCGAGGGACTCACCTGGGACAGCAACCTGTGCCTCCATCTGCAAGACGGGATCGTTCCGATGAGGCATTGTAGTGGCCTGACGCGCCTGCCGGTGTTCTGGGCCGACGACGTTCACATGACCCTTCACCCGCAAACCTGGAGCGTAGACGCCGTCATCGCGCATTTCCTGGCGCCCGGTTTGAAGATTCTCGACGTCCATCCGATCCACCTGGCGTTGAATACGCCCGACATGAATTTCTACAACGAGCACAAACACCGCGCGGAGTCACTGGCATCAGACGAAATACTGGCCCACCGTTACGCCGGGAAGGGAACGCGTACTTTTCTAGACGGCTTGATCGCCCGGCTCCAGGACGCCGGCGTGCGCTTTTATACGTTCGAAGAAGTGCTCGCTCTCGGGGGCGGCGTTGCCGCCACGGCGCTCGAAACGGCCGATACCGGACGCAATGACGACCTGAACGCCGAAGACCACGCGCGTTACTGGTCGATGTCCATGGACGAACGCCAAACCATGCTGCGCGACATGTACAACAAACGGGATCCACTCGACCCTTATGCGACTTCGCGGGACCACAATCAACGCGAGTTGGAGATCATGGCGATCACCGATGCGCTGCCGGAGCCGCCACTCGACGCGATCGTGGATCTGGGATGTGGCAACGGATACACCATGCTCGAGATCGCGAAAGGGCTGAATGGGGCGGCGATCACCGGTGTCGATTTCGCCGATAAATTGATCGACGGCGCACAGCAAATGGCGGTCGACTGCCGGGAAGATCTCAAATCCCAACTGCATTTCATTTGTGGCGACGCGATAGAATTCACGCGCGGTCTCGCGAGCGGCTCTACGGATTGCGTCATCACGGAACGTTTCCTTCTCAACCTTCCCGACGAGAAAGCGCAGCGCAACGAGATCCGGGAGATTTTTCGCGTTCTCCGGCCCGGGGGGCGGCTGTTGATGTGCGAGGGGTCCCGCGAAGGGTTTCTGGCGCTGAACCGGCTGAGGGTATCGATCGGACTCGAAGCGATCGCCGAGACCAGCGCAGATAACGTCAGTTCAATGCGTTTCGATGATTCGGCAATCGAAACATTCGTGGCGGACGAAGTCGGGTTTGAGATGATCGCAAAATCGGGATTCAGCACGTTTTTCACGATCAGCCGGGCGCTCTATCCACGCTTGATCAGTCCTCAGCGGCCTGAGTTCGGCGCGCGCATCAACACACTCGCGCGGGCGATCCAGGCGCACGCGCCCATGCTGCCCGGGATTGGTTCCAATGTGCTTTGGGTTCTTGAAAAGCCGCTGGCCACGGGCGCGGCCTGAGGTGCTGACGATGGCCGTGAAGCGATCGATCGACATGAGACTCCGTGCGATGGCGCCGACTGGCCGGGTGTGAGCGCCGTGGGCACAAGGCCGCCGCTGATCATTCTCGGGGCGGTGGGGAATTGTCTCGATATCGCCGAGGCCGCCCGCGCCGGGGGCTTCGAGGTCGTCGGATTTCTTGACGACGATGCAGGCCTGCAGGGGCGTACGCTCGGCGGCGTGCCCGTGCTCGGTCGACTCGAAGACGCCGGTCGGCACACGGACGCCTCTTTTGTGCTCGGGATAGGCGGCCCTGATAGCTTTCGTGCCAAAAAGCAGGTGCTCGATCAGCTGGGGATCCCCGTCGAGCGGTTCGCTACCGTCATTCATCCGTCGTGCGTGGTCTCGGAGAGTGCGCAGATCGGACCGGGCAGCGCCATCCTGTCGCATTGTTCTATTGGCCACAACGTGACGATCGGAACGCATGTCGTCATGCTGCAGAACACCGTCGTGGGGCATGACAGTGAAATCGGCGATCTGACGATCTTGGCGGCTGGCGTCAGCTTGTCCGGTAAGGTCACCATCGGCACCCAGTGCTACATCGGTGTTGCGGTCGCGATGAAGGACGGCGTCAGCGTCGAGCCCGAAACCTTGATCGGCGCCGGCAGCGTCGTCGTTTCCGATATACGCGGATGCAGGGTTGCATTCGGCGTACCGGCGAAAGCCGCCGAGGAGATGTGAAGTACGCCAGGCTGATCGCTTCATTCGGGCTGGGAGGCTTGTGTCTGTACCTGGCGCTGCGAGCGATCGACCTTCCAGAAACGCTCGACACGCTCAAGCGTATCGATTACGTCGATTTTGTATTGATCACGCTCGCGCTCTTTTTCGCGAGCATGATATTGCGTGCGCTCCGGTGGGGGCTACTGTTCGAAGAGCAATGCACCTTCAGCTCGCTTTTCTCGGCGCAGATGTGTGGATATTTGATCAACAACGTGACTCCGGCGCGGGCTGGGGAGGTGTTTCGTGCCCACATGCTCGGGATCAAGGAAAGGATATCGAGAACGCATGTGTTCTCAACGGTGATCGTGGAGCGCGTCACCGATCTCCTGATCGCCTCGCTGTTGCTGTTTGGCGGCGGTTTGATCTCGTCGACCCTCCCGATCGAGCTGCGCACCGCCGCGGCAACACTGTCCATCGCGGCCGCCGCCGCACTCGCCGGACTGATCGTCATCGCGGTATCGAGGCGGCATGGATTCTTCAAGCAATACTGGCAGTGGGCGGTTCCGCGCGTACTGCACGATCGGGTATTTGACGCGTTATATGCGCTGTCGGCCGGGCTCGTGCCGCTGGGCGAGTCGCGTCGCTTGGCGAAGTTCATGTTTCTGTCGAGTGGTATATGGGCAATTGAGTTGCTCTATGTCGCTGCGATCTGCGCCAGTGTCGGTACGCTGACCACCTTTGCGCAGGAGTTGAGCCTGGTGATGTTTGCCGTGTTCGGCGGCATGATTCCCGGGCCGCCGGCCCAGGTAGGCGTGTTCGAATTCGCCGTTTCAACGGGTGCGCGGATCATGTCGTTGGAACATAGCCTGGCGATCGCCGTTTCGTGGCACCTGTCGTTCCTCGTGTATTCCTCGGTCGTGGGGTTCCTGTGTCTCGGGCCCAACGCGAAACACATCTTCAGATTGACGGCATACGAATGAAGATGCGCACCCTGATGCACGGTGTGCTGGTGCTTTATCTAGCTGGACTTTTCGTGCTGTGGTTTTTTTCAACCGATTATCTCGGAGAAGTGCCCACAAAGTTCGCCGCTGAGATCGGCCTTACCGAATTCCAGGTCGAGGTCCGGCGCCTTTTCTACCGTGACTACATTTTCTGAATCTTTTTGAGCGTTGCACTCAAGCTGATCCTGGCGCTCGCGGCCGTATCCCTGGCGGGGTTGTTTGCGCTCGCAAGCCTCGCGCTCGGGTTGGAGTGCATCCGCCGCTCGCGTTTCCCGGCCGCCCTCGGGCTTGTGGCGCGGCTCGGATTGGGATTCGCGATCGGCCATCTCGTTTTGAGCGTCGTCATGCAGCTCTGCGCCGCGTTCGGTTTATTCGATCGGATCTCGATAGCGACGTTTTTCGTCGTCGCAGTTGTGATCGGCCGGCGTAGCCTGATGGATGCGGCGCGTGAATTCGTCACTATGAGCGAGGTCAATGCAGGTGTTGCGGCGGTTCGCAGGTCGTGGTCGACCGATCGCGTCTATACGGCAACCGTACTCTTCGTGGCGGCATGCGTAATCGGTGGCGTTGCCCCGCTTTTCATTACGTTCTACGGCCCGCCAGCCGTCGACGCGCTGGCCTATTACCTGGCGCAGGCGAAACTCGTCGCGTTTACCGGTGACCTGTCGCCCGTGCCGGGGTACGAAGCGTTTCAGGTCCTGTCCAATGTGGCTGAAATGCCGTTCGCGGCGATGTATCTGTTCGGTGGTGAAACGGTCGGGCATTTCGCTGCGAAAGCGACGATCGTTCCGGTCGTCGTCGCGACACTCACCTTGATGTGGGGGATAGGGGCGGTCTGTGGACTTCGGTCGCTCGGAAAGTGGCTGGTGTTGCTGCTGCTAATGACCAGTTCATCCTATCTGTTGGTTGCATTCGATGGAAAATCGGACCTCGTGTCGAATTTATACGCGGTTGCGGCGGTGTTGACCTTGCTGCTCGGGTCAGACACGCAGGCCCGTGCCGGTGCCGCGTGGTTCGGAGCCTTGTGCGGTGGAGCGCTGATCGCGAAATTTTCTCTCTTTGCCGTGCTGCCGGCCGCGCTCGCGACGGTCATCCTGTGGATGTTCTGGAGTAACTCGCGCGGTGCGGTCAAGTACGTCGGAATCAGCGCCGCGTCGGCAATGGCGGTCTTCCTCGCGGGCTGGATGGTCAAGAACTTCGTGCTGTTCGGTGATCCCTTCGTCCCGTTTTATCAATTCAAGCCGTTGACCCCCGAATTTCCGACCGCGCAAGTGTGGTACGCGGAGGCCGCGACTGCGTGGATCCAGGCCACCTATCCGCTGGCTTTGACGTTTGGGCGCTATCCAATGCAATACGGTCAGATCAGTATCGGGTGGCTGCTGATATTGCCCTGTTTCCTCGCCGTGCGGCGTTGGCAGAACAAATGCAGCCTCGTCTTGCTCGCGGGTGCGCTGCTCGCCATCGCGGCATGGGTGTATTTGCGGCCTTCCATTCTGGCGCCGCGCTACTTTTTCCCGGCAATCTCAATGGCAATGTTCGCCTTCGCGTATGCGGCCGAAGCCGTGTTCCGCGACCGGGAGCGGCGGATTATCGCGCTCCTCGCGATCGGAACGCTGGGTATGACGGGTCTATTGTTCGCCGCCGCTTCGGCCTATCGGATCCAGCTCGCCGTTTCCTACTACGCAAGCTACGTGTCAGACAGGCCGTGGTTGCCCGAATTACATCGGGCACGGGAATTGAAACGCCTGGCGCGCGGGGAACGGGTTCTGTTCCTCTCCTATCAGAACGAATATCTCCGTGCGGATTTATTGAACGACATGGTGCCCGCAAAAGCGGTCGGGGCCACGGTGTCGGATGCGGATCGTTTCTGGAATTATCTCGAAAGTGAGAAGATCAGATACGTTGTCGTGGACAAGAGCCATCCATATGGTGGTCGCATCGACATGGAATCCACGCCAGCGCATTATGAAATCGATCGACAGGCGTTTCTCGAAGGCCACTACTACTTGTACGAACTGAAGAGGCTTGAATGATCAAAGGGCAAACGATTTTCGTCACGGGAGGGGCTGGATTCATCGGCTCCGCGCTCATCGGTCGATTGATTGACGACAACGCCGTCGTCGTATTCGACAACTTCGAGCGGGACTCCCTCAAATATCAGACGTTTGCAGATCACGAAAACCTTCGGGTGATCAACGGCGACGTGCTCGACTACGACGCAGTTGCGCGCGGGATGGAGGGCGCGAATTTAATCGTTCACTGTGCGGGTATTGCGGGGATCGACACCGTCATCAAGCGGCCGACCAAGACCCTGAGCGTCAACATTATCGGTACCTACAACGTACTCGAGGCGGCCAAATCCCTGACCAATCTCGATCGCATCGTGTGTTTTTCCACGAGCGAAGTATTCGGATCGAACGCGCTGTCGTCCAAGGAAACCGACCAGACGGTCATCGGCGCAGTCGGCGCAGCGCGCTGGTCGTATGCCGTCAGCAAGCTCGCCGAGGAGCATCTGGCCGTTGCTTATTTCAATGAGATTGGACTACCGACAGCGGTGGTCCGACCTTTCAATGTCTACGGGCCCCGCCAGGTCGGCGCCGGCGCACTCAAGATATTCGTGCAGCAGGCGCTCAAGCACGCACCGATCAAGATTCATGGGGAAGGAACGCAGATCCGGGCGTGGTGCTACATCGACGACATGGTCGACGGAACGCTGCTCACGATGGCGGCGCGAGAGGCGATCGGCGAATCGTTCAACATCGGTAACAAGCGGAGCGTGGAAACGATCTACGGGTTGGCGAATACCGTTGTACGCATCCTCGAATCGGCGTCCTCCATCGAGTTCGGACCGGCGCCCGGGCAGGATATCGAGCTCAGAATACCGAACGTCGACAAGGCTAAAGCGTTGCTCGGGTTCGAGGCTAAGATCGATCTGGAGGAGGGGATTCGGCGCACTGCGGACTTCTATCGCGATATACAGTGAACGAGCCCTGCTGCGCGCCATGCGTGCGCGGCCGCTCGCTCCGCGATTTTGCAGGCGCAACGATTGATGGACGATCAGACGAAACGGGCACTCGTCACCGCGGGGATACCGGCGTTTGCGGGTGGTGGCGTCGCCGCCAATCTCATGGTCAGCAACGCGGTGCCATTGACCAAACTCGAACCGTTGTTGGTCTTAGCTTTGACCGGCACGATGTTCGCGTTGCTCGGTCCAATCATTCACAAATGCGCAATGCCGTTCAAGACGTTTCTACTGGCGCTGCTGGTGCTGGTTTACGGCGACGTCGCATTCGGCGGAAATCTGGTGATTTCATGGCTCACCGGATTTGCGGCCGAGTGGCCGTTGGGCCTGTTCAAGTCCCTGCGCATAGCGGTCCTGCTCGGCGCGTTCGGCGCGATCTATGCGTCGCTTTGGGTGCTTCGTGACCATGCCGCTGCCATTTTGCTGACGTTCTTTACCGTCGCATTTGCCATGACCTTGGCCGCGCCACTGACACAGTCGATGGCAGACCGGCGCGAACCACGGCTCGTTCCTGCGTCGACGAGCACACCGGTTCGGTCGCCTAATGAATCTACGGGTGTTTTTATTCATCTGGTTCTAGACGAATTCATGGCGCCCGGCGCTATCCCCGACGACGTCGGCGAAGCGGCGGCGTTGCGCACGCGTCTCTATCGATTTTTCGAGGATTTTGGCTTCGTCGTCTGGGATCGGGCATACAGCCGCCATTTCATGTCCGGCTATTCGATACCGGACATGCTCAATTACCAGGTGAGCTTCACAAACATCGATGTAGATGCGGATAACTACGTGGGCAATGCGGTGCCGCTAGAGAATGCGGAACCGTACTTCGAATCGTTAGCGAGCCAGGGATACCGGATCAACGTCGTTCAAACGGCCCATCTCGATTTTTGTACGAGTGAATTCGTCGCGAGTTGCCGATCGCTCGAGTCTTTCAATCCGTTCTCGAAGCACATCGGTGAGATGGGCAGCGTCAAGTTCTTCATGCTGCTCAGAATCCTACACAAGGCTTTTCTGTCCGTCCCGAACAGCTATTTCGTGAATTACATCGCCAATTACGTCGTCAAGATCGAGATTTCTCACGACCAGATACCGCTATGGCTGGACGGATATGCCTTCCCCAGGTGGTTCGACGACATCATGGCCACGATCATCGATGCCGATGACGCCGAGGCTTATTTCGTTCACCTGCTCGTTCCCCACGCGCCCTACGTGCTCAACGCGTCCTGCGAATACGCGGGCGACGTCGAGTTACCCTATAACCTCGGTGCCCCGTACGATTACGAAGACCGATCGAGATCCACGGCGACGCGGGCGATGCAATACCGTCGCTATTTCGGCCAGTCGCTCTGTGTTGTCGATAAGCTCGAGCAATTGATGTCGGGGCTGGGGGACGCCGGCAAGCTCGACCAGGCAACCGTAGTCATCAATGGCGACCACGGTTCGCGGATCTCCGAGTCCCTGTACGTCGATCATTTGAACGAGGACGATTTAGCGGACAAATACGCCTCCCTGTTCGCCGCGAAATCGCCCGGGGTTGCGCCACGCATCGATCATCGGTTTGCCTCGATCCAGGATCTCTTCGCCGAATTCATGGGGTTCGGTGTGCCCGAACCGATGACCGAAGCGTTCGTTATCGGCCGCTACCTGGGTGGCGAGTTCGTACGCATGGAAATGCCGGAGTTCTAGGGGCGGTACGCCCGCGCAGCGAATCGATCGAAGTTGCCTTACCCTTTGCGAAATTCGGATCTGGTGCTGGTGTTCTGCGCGGCCGCAACGTCGCTCGTCTCAGCGCTAACAACACTCGGGGCAGACTTGTTGTCGCTGGAGACCGCACTGATCTTCGCCGTTATCGCGCTGGTTGCCTTCGTGCTCGCAACTGCGGTTGGCCGGAGCGCGCATCTCGCGGCGCTGCTCCAGGCGGCCGTAACGCTCGCCTTCGTCGACCTCGGATTCGGCGGCAACAGCGTGATTTCCATGCTCGTCTTCATCGACGAGGCCAATCCGGCATGGATGAGCAAGCTTGCGCGCGTCGGTGCGCTCCTCGGCATCTATGCCATGACCACCTGGCTTTTCTGGGCCCTGCGCCGTCACATTTCCGTGGTCCTGGCGGCGGGTTTCGGCGCTGCGCTGGTCTCGAGTGTCGCCATGAGTATCGTGAATCCGCAAAACGCGGGGCTGTTCGCGGCGAAACCGGACACCGGATCGGAGCGATCCGAGCGCGGCACCGTTCATCGCTCAGCGTCCCCGGGCGAATCGATATGGGTTCATTTCATCTTCGACGAACTCATCTCCGCGGGCGGGTTGCCCACGGAAATCGATGCAACGCGCGAGCTGTCCGCGCGCATCCGATCGATGTTTCTATCGTATGGGTTCAGGCTGTACGAAAAGACCTACAGCCGGCATTACCTGACTAATTACTCGATCCCGGACACCTTGAACTTCGAGTACCGGCGCACCGATCGCGATCCGCGCGTCGACGTCGTCAGCCTGAGCGCGGACAAGTATTTCGAATGGCTGCGTGGCAAGGGTTACACGGTTTCGGTTTTCCAGAGCGACGTCCTGCATTTTTGTCCCGCACCGGGCGTAGCCGTATGCACGACCTTCAAGTCGTTCGACCCGCGCTCGCCCCATTTACCTTACTCGTTGGTGACGCGAGCGCTGTATCTGTTGTATCCGAGCTTCAAGACGTTCGAGAACAGCTATATCTCGAATTACGCGGTATTGCTCATGGGGAAAGCCCGGTTTCCTTCCCGATTCGACGTTCAGGGCTTTCCCGCATGGTTCGACGAAGTCGCAGCGGCGATACGCACGGCGGGTAACGGCGACGCTATCTTCGCGCACTTCATGGCGCCTCATGCGCCGCATCTTCTCGATGCGAACTGCCGGCAGATCCGTCATGGGGACATACCCTACGATCTGATCGACCGCTATCCGAACGAAGCCATGTACACCGAAGTACGCCGTTCGCACTACGAAGCCTATGCAGCTCAAACAGGCTGTCTGATCGGCAAGATCGAAGCCTTACTCGCCACGCTGTCGAGTTCGGGCAGGCTCGGCGAGATGACGTTCGTCATGCATGGGGACCACGGTTCACGCATCTCGCGCTCGCGCTACCCGGAGAAAATGAAACCGCGCGACTTCGTCGATAATTACGCGACGCACTTCAGTATCCGCGCGCCCAATGTTGCGGCCGGAATCGACGCGCGAAGCGTATCGATTCAGCGCCTCTTCGCGGAGCATCTCCGCGAAGCGAGTGGTGCGCAAGGGTACAAAGAGGGGCCCGACTCGATCGTCGTCGAAACCGAGGCGGTTGGTGCGGCGCCACGTACGATGCCCATGCCGCCGTTCTGAGCGATCGTCTTAGCGTTAGCGTGCGGTCAGCAGGACGTAGTCCATCAGGATGCGGCAGCGATAGTCGGGTCTCGACGCGAACAAGCGCTTGACGCCAGGAGAATACAGTTCGCCGGTTCGAACGTCGGCGTTGAATTTGATGGTCAGCCGCCCGCCCGTGCGCAAACGCTCGCGTGCGTCGCTCAGGAAGAATTCCCACGGCGCCGTACCCCACGTACGGCCATCTTCGTAGCGATCGAAACAGCTCATGAATGCGCCGATCATCGCGAGTTCGCCGCCCGTATCGCACATCGGCCGATGCGGCTCGATTTGGAACTCTACGCGCGGGATGTCGAGGAGATGAACGCAGGCGTCATAGATCGGCTCGCCGGCGATATCGATCCCGAGGATGTCGTGGCCGAATTCGCGGCACACCCAAAGGAAATAACCGGCGCCGCTGCCGAGGTCGACGATGCGCCCAGATCGTTCGAGGCCCTCAGCACACAGCAGGTAGCGAAAGATCGCCTCCCGCAGCCAGATCTCGATATTCAGATACTTTGCGGCGCCCGCGCCGGCGAATGGATCCCAGTAGGGGCGAAGTGCTTCGGTGAACGCGGTCTTATCGAAACGTCCGCCGACGTCAAGGTAGGTCCGTTCGATCTCTTCGCGGAGCAGGTATCGGCGCCATGCATGCCGCGCGCGATCGATGAAATAACGGCGATCGGATATGTTCAAGGCGCCGTATTGCGCGTTTTACACGCTTGCGCCACGCAACGGCGCCTTTTCAAGAAGGACCACGCGCGTGTGCAGGAAGCGGAATACCTGTTCGAGCATCGGGATCGTTCTGACCAGCGGGTACAGGTAACGTGAACGTCCGGGCGACCAGCGCAGGAACGACTCCGATACGTAGCTATGCCGGTCGAAGCAGTGCGCGAGAATCGCATCGATCTCATCCCCTTCCGGGTAACACAAACCCGTTCGACCGAACTCCGCATATTTAGCGCTCAACTCCGATCGGGAGTATCCGCCGCCGAGTCTGGTGCCGATGCCGAGCGCGGCCCAAAAGCGGTAATAGGCATGCGACCGGAATGCGCCGCCGAGGGGCACGAATAAATGCGGTTCGAGCGGGCGCCATTTCGCGGGAAAGTTGTGCAAGCTGACGCCACCCGGCTTGAGTACGCGCGCGATTTCACCAAAAGCGCGGTCGGTGTCCAGCACGTGTTCGAACACCGAATAGGAATAGACGAAATCGAAATAGGCGTCGGGGAAGGGGATACGCGTTAAGCGGTCGGTTTCATCGAATCGGAAACGGGAGCTGTCTGCGGGATCCCGCAGGTCGAGGTACTGCTGAACGTCATAGCCGAATACGTTTTCATAGCCATGATCGAGGTATTCGTAGACGTGTCGCCCCGAGCCGCAGCCAAAATCGAGAATAGTTTCATCGCGCTTCAGGTCAACTCCATGATCTTTCAGGATCCGCTCATTCAAATACACAATCTGCTGGTTGGCGGCTAGTTCTTCCATCGAAGCAGGCCTCGCGCGAAGCGACCGGGATGATATGCGCTGGCCCGAGCACGTGCCAGCAGGACGAGAATACTGAACGAGCCTGCGAAACCCTATAATTGCGGTTCGAGGCATGCGATCCGACGCCAAGATCTTGAAATCCGCTCTTCGACGCCTTTACTTCCTTGCCCGCAGGTATGCCGGGAATGCTCTGCAATACCTTTCTATGCCGCTGATCCATTATGTTTTCTGGGTGATACGGCGTTTCGGTATGCAACGCGACATGGAACGTATCGCGTTCGACAACGGTATGGACCTGGTAATCCGACACTATTATTCCCCCATACCGGACGAGGCGGATTTCAGTCCGGATTTCTGGGACGAAATGAGTGCGATGTCGGGCATCGATATCGACGACGAACCCTGCCTCGACGTCTTGCAGAACATGTTCTGCAAATACCTCGTTGAATTTCGGAACCGTTATCCGATCGCGAAATCCGGCGAAGACTGTGACGGTTTTTATCTCGTTAACGGCGTCTACATGGCGGTGGACGCCCATGCCTATTACGCCTTCATTCGTGAACTGAAGCCCGCGCGGATCGTGGAGATCGGCTCCGGAATGTCGACTTTGCTCGCCGTGGACGCGGTCGCGGAAAACACGAAGGAAGGCCAACCCGCCTCCCTTACGGCGATCGAGCCATATCCCGCCGAGTTTCTTCGCAACGCGCCCGGCATTGAGTTGATCGAGACGAAACTTCAGGACGTCGGCCTCGAGCGATTCACGAGCCTCGGCCCCAACGATATCCTCTTTATCGATTCAAGCCACGTGCTGCGGGAAGGCAACGACGTACAGCACGAGTATCTGGAAATACTGCCGCGCCTTGGCGACGGTGTGCATGTCAGCGTCCACGATGTTAGCTTACCTCGGCGCTATCCCCGCGATTATTTCGACGCCGGCTGGTATTGGAATGAGCAATATCTGCTCCAGGCATTTCTAGCTTTCAACGATCGCTTCGATGTTGTCTGGCCGGGTAACTACATGATGCTCCGCTACCCCGAGAAGATGATGGACGTGTTTCCCGAGATCGATGAGATGCGCCGTGTGTATCCCCGTTCGGAACCGAGCGCATTCTGGATGAAGACGCGCGCTGGTTGAAACGATTCCGGTTTACTCGTAGCCGAACTGTGATTTGAAACGGTCGAATTTCGTCCCGATCACATCCAGGTCGTGCGCCGTCAGGTCCTGACGCCATCGACCAATAGATTCAAGCGTTGACGGGCTCGTTTTGTGATGTGCGGGGACCGCGGAATCGCGCTCCCAGACCTGCGCCCAAGTTTCCAGCTCGGCCTCGGTCGCACGGGTGCGGAGGCTTGGTATCAGGTTGACTGCGCTTGTTTTCGGACCGAGATAGCGATGTATCTCACGCATTGACGCCGCGGGCTCGGTAACGAAGTCCTCATACCTCACTAGGCACGCCCGTTCGCGTCGATCCAGATAATGGCGGATCAAATTGTCCAAACCGGCTGCGAGCGCGTCGACATAAGTGTCAGACTCTGAAGGCTCCCCACGAAAACAGAGAGAAACGAGAAGGAAAATAATAATTTAGGAAAAAACTAACGACGTTTAGGGAACATGCATGACGTTCGGTGATCAATAACGGTGACGAAACCAAATTGGTCACGGGAGAACGCCATGCATGCACTGAGATTGTTACACAGAATAATCAGGCAAGCTTGTCCACAGGTCCACGCGGTTAGACTCAAGGCCTTGATGGCGAGCGTTGGAGCGCTGTTAGTCGGTCGACAGATGAGCTTATCGGGTCTTGGCCGCGCGCTGGAATCAGATGCTCGGGTCAAACACAACATCAAGCGAGTCGACCGGTTAGTCGGTAATCGTCATCTTCAGTCAGAGCGACATGCACTTTATAAGACGATAGCGACGGTGGTGCTTGGCCAAGCGCGGCGTCCGGTGATTATTTTGGATTGGTCGGATATGCGCGAAGACCGGTCGTGGCAGTTATTACGTGCGGCAGTTCCGGTGGGAGGCCGTGCCCTGACACTTTACGAAGAAGTGCATCCGCTGTCGGTGTACGACAACCGACAGGTGAGGAGGCGCTTTCTGGCCCACTTACGGGACATCTTGCCGCCGGGGTGTTGCCCGATCTTAGTGACAGATGCAGGTTTCCGCACCCCTTGGTTTAAACAGGTCGAACGGATGGGTTGGGACTGGGTCGGTCGCGTGCGCGGACGCACCCATTATCGGTTGGACAACGAGGGCAGTTGGCAACCGTGCCGAACATTGCATGTGACGGCCACCTCACGTCTACGGCATATCGGGAGCGTCGAACTGACCCAAAAGCACCCGTTGGCCTGTGACCTCTATCTGGTAAAGAACAATAAGCGGGGCCGTCAACTTTTGACCTGCCGCGGCACGCGTGCACGCGGTGGTCGCAGCCTGGCGAACGAACGACGCCAGCGCGAACCGTGGGTATTGGTCACCTCTTTGGGCGCGCGGGCGGCCAAACAGGTGATGCGGTGTTATCAATTGCGTATGCAGATTGAAGAGAGTTTCCGTGATATGAAGAATGCCCGGTTAGGACTCTATTTCCGCAGCGCACGTTCAAACAGTGCACAACGGCTTTCAATCCTTGTTCTGATCGGTACCTTGGCAACGTTGGTTGCTTGGTTGGTCGGCCATACGATGCAACGTTTCGGCCTTCAGCGACATTACCAGGCCAACACGACCCGGCATCGACCCGTGCTCTCGCCTTCTTTTTGGGCTTACAAAGTTTTCGCACGAAAACCCTGACGTTGACAATAACCGACATCGAACAGTCCATGACTGCCTTACAGCAAATTACCTTAACCCCCTTGACTGAGGCCTAGTTTCGTGGGGATCCTTCAGTGTCCGACTGATAGAACGCGTCGCTAAAAAAAGCGCGCACCGAACAGAGCACGTCGCGAGGATCGCGTACGACGATTAGTTCTTTCGTGTGTTCGTAGAATTCCCAGAACATCCAGGGAACGTATCGGGGGTCGCCTTTTTCGGCGAAATAGAACGCCTTAGGCTTGCCGACGTGTGTGGCAACAACGCCATAAAACTGATCGATCAAGCGGCGGCAATGTTCGGCGTGCGCTATTACCTGATCGCTTCCGAAAAAACGGTTGAGCGGACTTTGCGGACCGTATCTGTTCAACAGACCGCTGTCGAAATAGGGGTTGGAGCCAACCGTTTTCACGTTGGAAAAAAAGCCGCTGACCGGCGTCGAATGTTCGTGGTCCGCTGGAGCGGTCGCGATCCTCATCGCGTGCATCCAGTATGAGGCGATCGCCGTCTCGTACGGGTAGCTTTCATCCACAACCACGCGCGAATGAGCCTTGAGTAGCGCCATCAACGCCGTCGTACCGGAGCGGCCGAGCCCCGTAACCAGGAGCGGATTGAATCTCGAGCGCTCCACTGCTCGATCGAACGTTCTACTGCAGCTGATCGTCGCCACTTGGCACAGCCGGTCATTTTCGTCACCCGATTTTCGCAGACGGATAGACACGGCCAGATCGAAATCCGGTGGCATTCCGAGCGTGTTGACATGTAGTGAAAATCCAACCGCGGGTTCATCGGAACCGATTTTCAACAAGCGTCGCATTGTCTGCGTTACGTCAGACAGGCGCGCGGACGCTTCTTCGAAGCAGGAATGCTGAACGACGATCGTTTCCGGAGCGCAATTCTCGTAAACGAGGTAGCCCGATAGCAGAAAGCTGTAAGAATTGTACGTGGATCCGATTTTCGGCTCGAGAAAAACGCAACTCGCGATCGCCGAATCCGAGATTTCGTGGTCCCGGATGTCGTTTATCCTCATGCGCCCGCAACCCGCTTAATCAGGCAAGCGTAATCGACGTGGGATCGCGCCGTTCAAAACAGGATATACAGATCGGAGCGTAACGCCTCATTGCTCGGCTGCTGACAGTGCGTAAATAGGCGTAGCGCCAGGTGGTATACGATCCGTATCCACGGCCCGCCATCGCGCGCGATCAACTCATCGATGTCCGTTCTCGATGACAAGAGTTTCTCGCTTTGCAGTTCTTTCATGATTGCTTGCCATATTGTTCCACGTCGGCGGTTGATTCGCTGATCTCATGCCACCCGGACGAACGCGAATCAGTACGCAATACGAAATTCGCAATCTTCGTAATCACTGCTATGGGTGCAATGATCGCAAAGAAAATTAAAGTCAATCCCAGTTCCAATATGAAGGTGCGTTCCTCTTCCTCCAATTCGATACGTCGGGCGTAGCGATAAACTGCGCGTATGGATTTAATCGCGTTCGAACTCATGTAATGTTACTCCAGCGTTGGCGCCCGATCGCTGTTCTTCCTTGGCGAGCCAATAGCCGTCCAGATACAGAAAATCGATTTCGGTACCCATAAAACACCGGTAAGCGTCGGCGGGTGTACATACGATCGGTTCTCCCCGAACGTTAAAGGACGTGTTCACGAGTACGCCGTACCCGGTCCGTTCTTTGAACGCGCTGATGATGTCATGGAAAAACGGGTTTGTTTCCCTGTGAACCGTTTGAACGCGAGCCGAATAATCCCAATGCGTCACGGCTGGTATATCGCTTCTGGCGTCGTTGACCGCTTCAATTAGATCGTCGCCGAGCTTTTTATCGCGAGCGAGGCGTCTTTCCGGGCGGACTCCAGCTACGAAAAGCATATAGGGGCTCGGGCGGTCGAGTTCGAAAAATTCTTGCACGTCCTCGGCCAACACCGCGGGGGCGAAAGGTCTAAACGATTCGCGATACTTGATCTGCAGGTTCATCGTTTTCTGCATGTTCGGATCTCTGGGATCCCCGAGTATCGATCGTGCGCCGAGCGCCCGCGGCCCATACTCCATGCGGCCCGAAAACAGCCCAACGATTTTACCTTCGGCTAACACCCGTGAGATCGTCTGTGCCCTGTCGTCGGGTTCGAGCTTTTCATAACTGCAATCGGCCCCATCAAGAAACGCCTCGATTTCGGACGCGCCGAATGCGGGTCCCAAATAACTGCCGTGTTGCCGGTCGGGTCCGCGGCACGGTGTTCTCGGCACCTTGTGATGTCCCAGTTGAACGGCTAGCGCGGCGCCGAGCGCCGATCCTGCGTCGCCAGCGGCAGGTTGCACCCAGATGTCGCGA
This sequence comes from Gammaproteobacteria bacterium, assembly GCA_965217605.1. Classification (GTDB taxonomy): domain Bacteria; phylum Pseudomonadota; class Gammaproteobacteria; genus JAYYZW01. The sequence continues at coordinate 29,356 of CBDCJB010000016.1, read as the reverse complement.
AACGGTCCGTCCGTCAATAAACGCCCGTTCGCGACGCAATTCAGCGCGACTCCCCCTGACATGCACAATTGATCCAGGCCCGTTTCGCGGTGCGCCCACTGCGACATTTTGATCATCGCTTCCTCGGTGAATACCTGTATCGAGGCTGCGAGGTTCCTCTCTCTAACGCCGATCCTGGACTCGGGTGTGCGCCCGGACCCTTCGAACAAGCGTGCGAATTTTTCCGACGTCATCTCCAGACCGTCGAGAAAGGAAAAATATTCGAGCTCGAGTGACACCGTACCGTCTTCGTTGATTGAGGCAACGTTCGATTTAATTTTCTCCAGGTACGACGGCTCTCCATATGGGGCCAGGCCCATCAGCTTGTACTCTCCGGAGTTGACCTTAAAGCCGCAGAAATGCGTAAAAGCGGAATAGAGCAGTCCCAGCGAATCCGGGAAACGCATCTCCTTGATGAGTCTGGCCTCGTTCCCACGCCCGATGCCGATCGACGCTGTACTCCACTCGCCGACACCGTCGACCGTGAGGATTGCCGCCTCTTCGAACGGCGAGGGGAAAAAGGCGCTCGCTACGTGAGCGAGATGGTGCGGCGTAAAGAAGACGGGTCCTTCGTACTCCAAGGAATCTCGGATAATTTCCCGCACGTGGAGTTTCTGTCCGACCCAGATAGGCATCGCGGTGAGCCAGGATTTCAAACCCCTCGGCGCGACGGACTTATAAGATTCTAGGAGTCGCTGAAACGTTCTCACGGGCTTGTCATAGTAGACGACGGAATCGAGTTGTTCCGGTCTCAGGCGGGCTTCTTCGAGGCAATAGCTTATGGCGCTCAAGGGGAACGAAGGGTCGCCCTTTACTCGCGAGAACCGCTCTTCCTGCGCCGCCGCGACGATCTCGCCGTCGCGAACGATAGCGGCTGCGGCGTCGTGATAGAAACAGGAGATGCCTAGCGTTACGGGCATGCTGAATTCGCCGTTATCCGGTTCGTCTCAGGCAACCAGCCCCGGGCAACGGGTTTCCAGGCTTTTGCATAAGGCGTCGGCCACAGCGCGGTGCGCGACCTCCGTATAGTGCGAGTCGTTGGTGAAGCGGTACGAATCGCGTTCTTTCAGCGGGCAGCGCAGAAATTCGGGGAGCACATCGACAACCCAACGTTGGCGTGCGGAATCCTCGAGTTCTCGAAAGCGGTCGAGATAACCCGGCGGCGCGGATTCCAGGTAATGGTCGTACATTGGCAGCGGCACGATCAGCACCGGTTTGTCCTCGACGGATGCCAAGAAGCGTTGCAGCAGCTTGGACATAAGTTGCCAATGCTGGCTTTCCGGGTACCGATAGATCGCATACGCGTCGCCCGGATGCTCCTTCATGTACGGAAACGAGCATGTCCAATCGGCCAAATCGTCTTCTACGCGTCGCTCCTTCGGTACTGGAACGTTGCGTAATACGAGCGTTTCGCCATTGATTTCGAAAAAGGGTTTCGGGCGATAGTAAATCTCGGTCTCGTTCCAGGCCATGCTCGGGCGGCAGGTGCACAGATTACGCGCGATGTTTTCGACGCAAATCGCGAAGATAAAGGCATCGGTATGAAAATCCTTCGCGATGTGCTCGTAAATCAGCAGTTGTTGATCGGTCCCGCTTCCGTTCAGGGCGAAATTCAGTACTTCCAGGTTCGGAAACGCACGCTCGATGATCTCCGAAAATCGCTGATCGTTGTCAACACCGTCGCCGGCGGCGTAAGAATCGCCGAGCACGATGATCCGCTTTGTCCCGGGTCGCGACGCTTCCGAATAGTCTCGGCTGGCACGCATGCCTATCGAGTTCGATTGAAACGCGTGAAAGGTTTCTCCCAAGGGAATGCGCGCCGTGAGATTCGGCACGTGCCACCATCCGATGACGGGATGGTAGCTGAAGCACTGCCTGCGCCAGTGGCACTGGGTAGCCTTGAACATCTCAGCTCAGGGCCAGCTCTTCGTAAAGATCGAAATGTCCGTGAAGATACGCATCGAGCGTGTATTCTCTCCGCACCCGCTCGATCCCCGCTTTGCCCATTTCCGTGCGCAGATCCGAGTCGCGCAGCAGTTTTTCGATCGCGTGCCGCAATGCTTCGTCATTTCGCCGTGGAACGGCGATCCCGGCGTTCGGGGCGTCGACTACCTCCGGCAAGGCGGTCCCTTCGAACACGACCACGGGCGTCCCGCAGGCCATCGCCTCTGCCGCCATCATGCCAAAGTACTCGGCCTCGGACGGCATCAGGAATATGTCCGCTGCATTCATCGCGCTCGCGATCCGGGCGCGCTCAGCGACCCACCCCAATTCCACGAATTCGTATTTCGAGCGCAATGAATCCAATCCGCCCCGAGCTTCGAAAGTCAGCAATACGATGGGCACATCCGATTTTAACTTCGCCAAAGCCTTCTCGATGTACTCCGTTCCCTTATAGTTTCGGTGAAACGGCGCCGAGCGAAACGCAATGACGCGCGCACGTTCCGGGATACCGAATAAAGCTCGAGCGTCGCGCTTGTCACACGGCTTGAACGTATGGATGTCGATACCGTAGGGAATCAATCGGCAAGGGACGTCTTGCAGAATCGGGCTTTGCTTGATCTGATCATAGGCAAATTTCGATCCCACGATTATCGTGAAATCACAACAATCAACGACTTGTTTCTTAAGCCTCCAGTTGCGTTCCGTTTCGTCTTCTGCGATTTCGAATGGTATCGTCAAGTCCGGGCACTCGCCGCACCCCGTTTTCCAACGTTCGCAACCCAGTGAATAAGTGCAGTGCCCCGTAATCATCCACATGTCTGGCCGCCTCTATATCACCGGTCGCAAAAAGGACCTGCTCATCGTCGGCGGCCGAAACTTTTATCCTCAGGACATCGAGGCGATCTGCAATACGGTGGCGGGCGCAATTCCCGGCCGCTGCGTCGCGCTCGGCATCGACGACGCGAGCCTGGGCACCCAGAAGGTGCTCGTCATCGTCGAATCCGACCTCGAGGAGCCGCAGGCGCTGTCCCGCCTGGGGGGTGATATTCGCAGAGAGGTCTTGGAAAAACTCGATTGCGCGATTTGGCAGATTCGCACGGTGCCGCATATGTGGCTGCTCAAGACTTCATCCGGCAAAATCGCGCGCACGCCCAACCTCGATAAGTACCAGGCGGAATTCGGGGAGCGGGCGATCCCCGGCGCCGCGTCGACGGGGTCCGATGAACGACGCGCGTCCGTCGTGGAGGTGTTCGCCTGATCGGCTGCAAGCGCAATCGCCATCTATGCCTATGCGCTCGTGTTTTACCTGGGCGACAGTGTGAGCTGGAACGTATACGCCGGCTTCTGACCTGTCCTGTGCGCTTAGCGGTAGCGGCGCCCGTCGACGATCGTCTGGCGATCCCGGTCGCGTACCCCAACATATTGTGCTTGCGCCGAGTGCCCGACCGAACCTTTCGTGTTCATTTTTTGAACAAACGATGCTAGCCTATGCTTCTGTTCACCGCACGTTAGGCTCATGGGCAAGGATCGCGAGGAAGCCCTCACGCTCGAAATTCTCGAGGCCATCGAGGCCCGCAGCGACGTCACGCAGCGGCACCTCGCGGCCCGTCTCGGCATTGCGCTCGGCTTGGCTAATTCTTACCTGAAGCGGTGCGCCCGCAAGGGGCTGATCAAGGTCAAGCAGGCGCCCGCGAACCGCTACCTGTATTACCTCACGCCGCAGGGCTTTGCGGAGAAGAGTAGGCTCACCAAGGAATACCTCTCGGCGTCGTTTGACTTTTATCGACGCGCCGGCAATTCACTGTCGGCCGCATTCGACGCATGCAGGGCCGAGGGCGCGACACGGATCATCTTCGCCGGCGTATCGGAGCTTGCCGAGATCGGTTCGTTGCGGGCGCAGGACCGCGAACTGGAATTCATCGGCACTTACGACCCCGTGTCCACGTTGAATAAATTCCTTCACAAGCCGGTATGGCACGAATTCCGCGGGGTTGCCGCATTCGACAAGTGCGTGTTCACCGCGCTCGTCGATGTCGATGCCCTGCATCGCGAATTGACAGGATCCCTGGACGGAGACCGGTTACTGGTCCCCGATATTTTGGACGGTTTGCTCCGACAGCCCGACTGAGTAGCGGTCGGGGCGGTTAAGCCTCAAGGAGACAGCGTAGCCGCCCGGAGACGCTGATCGGCGGTAGCGTGCCCGGGCGCAGGAGAAGTCCTCATCCACAATGCGCTCGGCTCGGAGCTCGGAAAGACTTTGCGCATGTCTGCGATCTCCGGGAAGGCCGACATCATCTGTTCCGGAAAATTGAGCATCATGTAGTTTCCGGCCCAGATAATTTTGAATCTGCGATTGAAAGCGAGAAAAGCCTGCGCCAAATACTGTTCGTTCCAATACATGCCGGTGTCGAAATAGACTTTCGGATACCGCTTGGGGAGGCTGATGTCATGAATGTGCACGAGCACGCCGTCGCTGAGCCTCGGCAGGATCTCCAGATATTCGAGTTGGACATCGTTGCCTTCACGCAAAACATGGGTTGAATCGATAAACAGAATGTCATTCGTGTCGAGTTCGGAAAACAGCGATAGATCGACGTCCTGTAATTTGGTTTCCTGGAGGTTTACCGACGTCACCGAGCGCAGGAAATCGGACGGGTGGGGATCGATGGCGGTGATCGTACCGGCGTCGCCGGTATTTTCGTTTTCAGCGAGCGCGTCGACGGCGAGTTGCGTGGACATTCCGGAGCCGATTTCGATGATACGCGCCGGTTTGAATGCACGAACGAGGGCGTAGTAAGCGTGCGCATCGACCGCCATATAGACGCCGTTGATCAGATAAAACGCCGTGGTTTGGCCTTGCGGCTTATCGATCGCGTAGCGCTTTCTGAATTCGTCGAGGTACTTAGGAAATATGTCCTCGAGCATTTGTAACCCGGCCGCCCCGTCGATCGTCAACCCCGGCAAATCGCTCTGTTCCTCCCAGAACCCAGGCCCGAAATCCGCCGGATCGGGAATCGGCGAATAATAATGACGCAAGACCAGGTCCTTGCCGCTGCACGCTTCGATGGTTTTCATCTGCGCCTTCATGTCGGCGCGGCGAATGAGCCAAAACGCATAGCGAATAATCGGTATGGATAGCTGCGGAACCACTTTGAATGCGATGGCCCGGACCACACGGTATAGACGTCTGAACAGAGATTTCACGCAAGCACAACGGGGCGATCAGGACGGGATCGCTGTCCTGGGGCGGGAGCCGTTTCACGGGGGTTCGACATGGCGCCGAAGAATAACGGCGTAACCGCCGTTTCGCCAACACGCAGCCGCTCGAAGAGTCGAATCGCATGCGGATAATGTTCGTCGCAATGCAGAATAGCGTGCACACCGCCCGTTGGATCAACCAACTTGCGGACACCCAGCACGAAATCCTGCTGTTTCCGCCATACGTCGCGCAACCACACAAGGCGTTCTCCAAAGTTCGGCGACTCGCGAGTTGGGCGGGGCGCCCGCGACCCGATGGAACGGTCAATGTGCTCACCTTGGTTCCCCTGCGCCGCGGCGCGGGGCGGGCCGAGATGATCATGGAATCGGCGACGCGCGATCCGGACTGGCGGGTTGCCTGGCTGAAGCGCGCGATCCGGCGTTTCAAGCCGGACATCGTGCAATCTCTCGAGTTTCAGGAGGCGGGCTACCTCTGCCTCAAGGCCCGTGAGGAGATGGGCTCGGAATTCCCCACGTGGATAACGACCAACTGGGGCAGTGACATTCTGTTGTTCGGAAAGCTCCCCGAGCATCACGAAAAAATCCGCAAGATCCTGCTGTACGCCGATTACTATTCGGCCGAGTGTGTCCGCGATATAAAGATCGCGCGCGATTTTGGCTACACCGGAAAAGTGCGTTCGGTGTTCCCCAATGCAGGTGGCTTCGATCTGGCGGCGATGCGCAGATTTCGCAGCGCGCATGACAAGACTTCGGCACGCCGCACGATCGCCGTCAAAGGTTATCAACATTTTTCGGGGCGCGCGCTGACCGTACTCGACGCACTCGGCATGGCTGCCGATGAGGTGCGCCCTTTCCAGATCCGAGTCTATTCCGCGACGCCCGACGTCGAGTTGATGGTGAGACTGGTTGCCGCCGATTGCGGCCTCGATATCCGTTGTTTGCCGTTTCGCTCGCCGCGAGAGGATATTCTCAGATTGCATGGTTCGTCGCGCCTGTCTATTGGCGTCGGCATCTCGGACGGGATCAGTACCTCGTTTCTCGAAGCGCTGGTGATGGGATCGTTTCCGATTCAATCCAATACGGCATGTGCGGATGAATGGATCACCGATGGCGAAACCGGTTTCGTCGTATCCCCTCACGATCCCGTCGCGCTAGCCGATCGGATCCGCAGGGTCGCAGCCGATGACGCGCTGGTAGACGCCGCCGCACGCACTAACGCCGAAACCGCAAACACGAAGCTCGAATATCAAACGGTAAAACACGGTGTGAAAAAAATGTATGAATCGATCGAGAAGGGCGAGGACTTCCCGTACTGGCCCAACGAGGCCCAAGGTTGAGCACGGCGAATGAAGGGCGGCGATCGGCGCGCCACGTGAAACTGTAGACCTTAGAAGACGAAGGGGAGTGGAAAAGATGGTTGCGCGAATACGGATTCGATCATGGCTTTCTTTGAGCGCCCTCGTGTATCTGCCGCCTGCGCATGCCTACCTCGATCCGATAACGGGTAGCATGATCATCCAAGGATTGGTCGCCGCGATCGCGGGCGCCGCGGTCGCGATTAAGCTGTACTGGGGGCGGTTGAAAGCCTGGTTCGGCCGGATCACGGGTAAACAGACTGCCAGCGAAGAAACCGCCGGCGAACCCACGGCTCGAGCTGCGTCGGCGGCGGAGGAGGAATAATCGTCGCGGAAAACCACGCACTTCGCGGACCCGGACAGAATCCGGGTTCATTTCGGGATCCTCGAGGATATGTCTTTGATTGGGGCGGCCGTTTATTGCGATCGATATCGGCGAGCGCACTCGACGACTACACGCTCGTGCGCGACGCCGGCTTTTTAACGAGTTGGATCGAGCAAGGAAAGTTCACCTCGTTCAGCGAAATCGACGAACCGGCCCTGTTGAATGAGTTCGACAGCGCCTGCATCGTCGAACACGAACGCCTGCCGTTCGTCTCCTATCCGTACGAATGGTCGTTCGGCATGCTCAAAGCGGCCGGGCTGCTCCACCTCGAGTTGCAACTGGAAGCGCTCGAACACGGCGTGTCGTTCTCGGACGCAACCGCATATAACATTCAATTCAAGGGCGCCGATCCGATGTTCATCGACCTGTTATCGCTGAGGCGTTATCACGAAGGCGAGTATTGGCTCGGCTACGGCCAATTCTGTGAGCAATTCCTGAACCCGTTGTTGCTGCGGGCTTACGTGGGCGTTCCTCACAACGCCTGGTTTCGCGGTGCGTTCGAGGGGATCCCGGCGGGCGAACTGGCGTGCATGCTGCCGGCGCGCTGCCTGTTGTCGTGGCGGGTGCTGGTGCACGTGATCGGACCGGCGCGCATGCAGGCCTCGGCCCTGGCCGATCGCGGCCGCGTTAAAAACGTCGAGAAGCGCATGTCCACGCGCGGATTACCGAAGCTCGGGTATACCGCGATGCTGCAACAATTGCGGAAATGGATCGGCAAGCTCGAACCGCGCGACGTCGGTCGGAGCACCTGGGGGGCGTACCAGGACACGCACACTTATGATGCCGAGGAAATGCAGGCCAAACGCGCCTTCGTCGCGAATTTTATCGCGCGGACCGGCGCCAAAACCATTGGCGATTTCGGCTGCAATACGGGCGAGTTTTCGGAACTCGCTTTGAATTCCGGTGCGGCGCGCATTATCGGCTTCGAGTACGATCGAATCGCGCTGGAGCAGGCCTACGAGCGCGCGATCGAAAAGCAATTGAACTTTACGCCGCTGTATCTCGACGCGGCCAACCCGAGTCCCTCACAGGGTTGGCGCCAATCTGAACGTTCAGGCTTGGCGGAACGCGCGGATTTCGATGCGCTGATGGCGTTGGCCTTCGAACATCACCTCGCCATCGGCCGCAATATACCGCTGCCCGATGTCGTGTCATGGCTGGTGGGAATAGCGCCGCGCGGGATCATCGAATTCGTGCAAAAAGACGACCGCACCGTGAAACAGATGTTGATGCTGCGCGCAGACATCTTCGACAACTATTCCCAGGCCGTGTTCGAGGAGGCGTTGAAAAAGCACGCTCGAATCGAAAAATCCGAACAGGTGTCGAAGGAGGGGCGCATGCTGTATTGGTACGAGCGCACACAACGTGCGTGATTGAATAGTGCGTGTCCTCGTTATCGGCGGCTCGGGGATGTTGGGCCACAAATTATTGCAGATCTGGCATGCGGACTTCGAGGTGGCGACGACGATCAGAGGGCGCAGCATCGCGTCGCCGCTCAGCGTTCTGAATCCCGGCGTGCAGGTTTACGACGGTGTGTCGGTTGAAGATTATTCAACGGTCGAGCGGGCCCTCACGGATTTCAAACCCGATGCGGTTGTCAACTGTGTCGGCATCGTAAAGCAATTGGAGGCTGCGAGAGATCCGGCGCAATCGATCAGGCTGAACGCACTGTTCCCGCATCAATTGGCACAGACGTGCGAAGGCCGGGGTGCGAGGTTGATCCACATCAGCACCGATTGCGTATTCGCGGGCCGGGGCGGCCCGTATAGGGAATCAGATCCCGCGGATGCCGATGATCTCTATGGCCGCAGCAAACGCTTGGGAGAAGTCGACAAACCGGGTTGCTGCACCGTGCGCACTTCGATCATCGGCCGCGAACTCGTTCGAGGTACGGGGCTTCTGGAGTGGTTTCTGCGCCATGAAGGTCCCGAGCTTCAAGGTTACCGTCACGCCTTATACACCGGGTTCACGACCAACGCTTTTGCCGGCGTGTTGCGGGCGATCATCGTCCAGCACCCGCAGCTCGAAGGCGTCTGGCATGTATCGAGTGAACCCATTGATAAATACGAGCTGTTGAATATGGTTAATGACGTGTATGGCAAAGGCATGCGTGTCACCGAAGACGTCGAATTCAAGTGTGACCGGCGCCTTGACAGCGGCCGGTTTCGCCGCGAGACGGGATTCGCGCCGCCAAGTTGGCGGGAAATGATCGAAGCCATGCACGCCGATCCGACCGATTACGAGCAGCTTAGGAGGGCAGACTGAATGAGTGGTATGGAGGGTAAGCGGGTCTTGATCACCGGCGGTACCGGTTCGCTCGGTAAGGTGCTTTTACGGCGGTTGTTGAGCGGTACTAACGGTGAGCCCGAACGCATCGTCGTTTTTTCACGCGATGAGGCCAAGCAACACGAGCTGCGAGTGTCCTATGAGCACAAACGCTCGCCAACCGACGAGATCATCTATCGGAATTTTGCCCGCACGCTCGAATTTCAGATCGGGGATGTGCGAGATGTGAACGCGGTCGCGGCCGCGCTCCAGGGTATCGACGTGGTGTTCAACGCGGCCGCGCTCAAGCAGGTGCCGACCTGCGAGTACTTTCCGTTCGAAGCGGTACAGACCAACATCGTCGGCGCCGAGAACATCGTTCGCGCCATCAGGAGCAACCGCAGCGAGGTCGAAACGGTGGTCGGTATATCCACCGACAAAGCAGTCAAACCCGTCAACGTCATGGGCATGACCAAATCGATTCAGGAACGTGTTTTTGCGCGCGCGAATCTCGATTCCGAAGGCGTGCGCTTCGTCCTGGCCCGGTACGGTAACGTGCTCGCCTCGCGCGGCTCGGTGATTCCGCTGTTTCGCGACCAGATCGTCCACGGCGGACCCGTGACCATTACGCACGCCGAGATGACCCGGTTTCTGTTGAGCCTCGACGAGGCGGTAGACCTGATTCTACGCGCCGTTCAACAGGCATTACCCGGCGAAACCTATATTCCACGCGTGCCGTCGGCGCGGATTGTCGATGTGGCGACGGTCTTGATCGACGATCGCAAGATAAATACGGAAATCACGGCGATCCGTCCGGGAGAAAAGCTACACGAGATCTTGATCTCGGAGGAAGAAGCACACCGAACGATCGAACGGGACGGCCACTACGTGATAGCACCGATACTGCCGGAGTTGCGCGACGACGCACTCGAGCTGTGCGATCTCGCGGGGGAATACAGCTCCGCTGATTCCGTCATGAGTGTCGACGAACTGCGACAGTTGTTGCTCGCGCGCAAACTCATGGTGGATGACGAACTCGAAATCGAAGGCGAGACGCTGGCATGAAGGTGATGACGGTGCTGGGCACGCGGCCCGAGATTATCCGCCTGTCGCAGATCATCCCGAAACTGGACGATCTGAGCGAGCACATCTTCGTCCATACCGGGCAGAACTACCATCCGGGCTTAAGCGAACAGTTTTTTAGCGAGCTCGGCATACGCGCGCCGGATCGAACGCTCGGCGTGCGCGCGGATGAGTTGGGCGACCAAATCGGCCAGATCCTGAGCGGGTGCGACCAGGCGTTCGCCGATTTGCGGCCGGACCGGGTGCTGCTGCTCGGCGATACCAATTCGAGCCTGTGCGCGATCGTGGCGAAACGGCGCGGCATCCCCGTATTCCACATGGAGGCCGGCAACCGCTGTTTCGACGACCGCGTACCCGAAGAGGTCAACCGGCGCGTGATCGATCATTCGAGCGATATCTTGATGCCCTACACCGAGCGTAGTCGGGCCAATCTGTTGCGCGAGGGTATCGGCAGCGAGCGGATATTCGTAACCGGTAATCCCATCAACGAGGTCATGAAAACCGCCGAGCAGGACGTGCAAGCATCGGACGTGCTCGCAAAGCTCGAGCTGAGTGCTGGTGACTATTTCCTGGTGACGCTACACCGGGCTGAAAATGTCGATATGGAAAGGCGTCTGACCGGATTTCTGCGAGCGCTGGAACAGCTCAGCGAGGTCTACGACTGTCGGGTCGTCGTGAGCACTCATCCGCGCACGCGGGCCAAGATGGAAGCGGCCGCCGTAACCGTCACCGATCGCGTCATGTTTCCGGATCCTTTCGGGTTCCCGGACTTTCTGAGGCTACAGAAAGGCGCGCGTTGCGTATTGAGTGACAGTGGTACCGTGCAGGAGGAATGCGCGATCTTGCAGCGACCTAACGTGACTTTACGTGACGTGACGGAACGTCCGGAAACGGTCGAATGCGGGAGTAACATCCTGAGCGGCGGCGACGCGGAATCCATATTACGTTGCGTAAATATCGCGTTGACCGCGCGCCCCCAATGGCGAGCGCCACCGGAGTATCTGCTTGATGCCGTCAGCGAAACCGTCATTCGGATCGTCCTCGGTTATCACAGGTGCGTAGAGCCCACATCGTAATCGCTTGGCCGTTCCGGTAACGATCGTCACGCCGGTCTATAACGGCGAGCGCTATATTGAAGAGACGCTGAACAGCGTTCTCACTCAGAATTACCGCAACTTGGAATACATTGTCGTCGACGACGGGTCGACGGATCGCACGCCGGACATAGTGAAACGCTATGCATCTCGAATGCGAGTGCTGCAGCAGGAAAACCGCGGCGAGCCATCGGCCGTCAACGCCGGCGTGGATGCGGCCTCGCACGACATCGTCGCCATCGTCAATGCGGACGATCCGATCCTGCCCGGATTGGTCGAGGCGGCCATTCAAACCTTCGCCGAAGACGACGCACTGGTTGCCGTCTATCCCGACTGGCAATGCATCGACGAGCACGGTGTGGTCGCGGCAACAAACCGCACGCCTGATTTCGATTTCAGACTCATGCTCGAGGAACATTACTGCATCCCCGGACCGGGCGCCTTCTTCCGCCGCGCGGCATTCGGCGGCGAACCCGCACGTTCGTCCAAATATCCACTGAACGGGGATTTCGAGGCGTGGTTGAGACTCGGCGTGCGGGGTCCCATGCGGCGCATACCCCAGGTGTTTGCGTCGTGGCGTAGACACGGCGCGAATACGTCGATGACCAACCGCAGCGCAGCGATGGCCGAGGCCCGCGTAGGCGTGATCGAATCATTTTTTGCACGTACGGATTTACCTGCCTCGCTACGCGCGCTCGAGCGCCAGGCGAAGAGCGCAGCCAATTATTACGCTGCAATCCTCGCGCTCCACGACGAGCACGTACCCGCGCGCCGATACTTGTGGCGGTCGCTCGCCTATCGCGTGTTTTGGCCGCGGCGGATCGCTCCCGGCCGGCGCCGATCGTTGAAACTGATGTGCTATCTATCCTTCCTGCCGGCGAGCCGTCCTTTTAAGGGCTTCTACGGCCGCTATCTGGATGCGCGAGGCGTCGACCACGAACTTGGCGTCTAGTGTGCTGTCCCACAACTATGTTTCATATTTGGCTCGTCTTTTTCGCCCCTGGCCGTGTTGCTCCTCCTTGTGTAGAGCCCGCACATAAGCGTCGTCGCGCCTTGCCAGGAACGAAAAATCCTGCGCGAATTACGTAACATATTTGTGGGACGGTGCACTAGGATCGAAAACGGCGCGGAGCCGCAACGCATCGTCATCGTGATCAGCAGCCTCGCCGTCGGCGGCGCCGAGCGTTCGGCGGTGCACCTGGCCAATGCGTTCGCAGGTGAAGATTACGACGTGCAGATTTTGACCTTCGAAGCGACCGACGCCGCAAGCAGTGCGCGGACAACGGTGTCAACCGTCGATCCCGCCGTTAAAGTGCAGCATCTGAACCTGACGGGAGACAGCGATTCGTTGCGCGCAGCCGCCAAGGCGAACTGGCGCAGGATCGTTCGTTTGCGCGACGCCGTGGTCCGTTGCTCGCCGGCGCTCGTGATCTCCTTCGTCCATGTCACCAATGTCCTGACAACGTTAGCATTGTTGGGCACGCGTTTGACCGTTGTCGTGTGTGAGGAATCGGAACCGTCGTGTTCGCCACGGAGCAAGATCTGGCGGCTTTTGCGTTGCTTGAGCTACCCGCTGGCGAAGCGCCTGGTGGTGCACAGTGCCGGCGCTCTTCGGTGGTTCGCGCGGCTGCCGTTGGTTCGTGCACAGGTGATCCCGAACGCCGTTGCGTTGCCGGAATCGGCGCAGCTCGGCGACCGCGCCGAGCGCGAATCTATCGTGCTTTCCGTCGGGCGATTGGGATACGAAAAGGGCTATGACATCTTGATTCCAGCGTTTGCCCAGGCAACCGCCGATCGACCTGAATGGCGCTTACTGATCGTCGGGGAGGGCGCCGAACGCAAACCGCTCGAGCGTATCGTCGAACAATTGAATCTGGCCGAGCGCGTGTCGTTGCCAGGCCGGCAATCCGATCCCTGGACGTTTTACAAAACCGCGACCATCTTCGTATCCAGCTCCCGGCACGAGGGATTTGGTATGGCGCTCTGCGAAGCCATGGCGTGCGGCTGCGCGGTAGTCGCGACCGATTGCCCGAGTGGGCCGCGCGAGATCGTCGCGGACGGCGTCAACGGTCTGATCGTAGGTGCGGGTAAGGTCGATGAGCTGGCCGCCGCGCTGCGACGTTTGATCGACGATGCCGAATTACGCGAACGACTCGCCGCGAAGGCGCCTGAAGTTGCAGAACGTTTCCACCCGGAAGGCGTAAAGCGCGAATGGCTCGGCTTGTTGCACGAACTGAATGTTGCCTGATCTGCGGACTCGGGGCGTACCGGCGTTGAGATCTCCACGATCGACATCGCCCACGCCGGCGCATTGAGCCCCAACATGCCTGCGCCGCGGGTCGCCATCGTTATCGGCAAACTCGATCGAGGCGGAACCGAGCGACACCTCCTGACGGTATTACCGCTGTTGAAAACGCGCGGGATCAACTTGGCTGTGTTCACGTTGCAGGCCGGTGGGGTGCTCGTCGGCGCAATGCGGGACGCGGGTGTCGAGGTGTTCGAAGGCGCGAGTCACCGTGGATGGTGGGCCTTACCCGTGATGGCGGTGCGTTTGGCCCGGCATCTACGGCGCTACGGTCCGGACGTGACGCATTTCTATTTACCTGAGGCATATGTCGTCGGTTCGATATGCGCGATGCTCGCGACCCGCTCGCGCCGGGTCATGAGCCGGCGCAGTCTCAACAATTATCAGCGGAAATATCCGGGTATTCGTTTCCTGGAGTGCGCGCTGCACCGGGTTACCGCCGTGCTGCTCGGCAATTCGCGCGCCGTTGTCGCGCAACTCGAGGCCGAAGGTGCGCGCGCGACGCAGATCGGCCTAATCTACAACGGTATTGCATCCACGCCATTGCCGACTAGCGAGCAGGTGGGCCGTGCGCGCGCCGATCTGGGACTGGCCGACGACACCATCGCCGGGCTCACGATCGGAAACCTGATCCCGTATAAGGGTCATGCCACCCTCCTGGCTGCGATCGCAGCTTTGCCAGATCGCTACAAGAACGCGCTGGTGTGGTTTTGCGTTGGACGGGACGACGGCGTCGGGGCGGAGCTGCGACGTTACGCAGATGAGCTCGGGATCGGTGCGATCGTGCGTTGGGAAGGAGAGCGCGACGATATCTCCGTGTATCTGGAAGCCTGCGATATCGCCGCCCTGCCATCGCGGCAGGAAGGGTTCAGCAATTCACTCCTCGAAAAAATGCGCGCGGCATTGGCGACGGTCGCCACCGATGTCGGCGGCAATCCGGATGCGCTGGACGGCTGCGGGCTTCTGGTGCCGCCGGATGATGCAAGTTCGTTGATGCATGCGTTGACAACATTGTTCGAGGACGGCGAACGCGCCGCGCTGGGGCGGGCAGCGCGTGAACGGGTTGTGAATGCGTTTGGCCTGGACCGCTGCGCTGAACTCTACGTCGAACTCTACGACAATCTCGCAGCCGGCCGGTTCCCATCCGTTCCGCGGCCGGCGCGCGTCGGTATGGAGTCTTGATCTCGTGTGCGGCATAGCGGGGATCCTATCGACGCGCGCAGACGTCGACGGGCTCGAATCACAGGCGCGCGCCATGGCCGCGGCCTTGACCCATCGAGGACCGGATTCATCCGGATCCTGGTCGATGCCGGAGGCGGGTATCGCACTCGGTCACGCGCGGCTCGCGGTGATCGATGTATCTGAAACCGGGCATCAACCGATGGTTTCGCACTGTGCGCGTTACGTCATGACGTATAACGGTGAGATCTACAACTTCGCCGAGTTGCGCAAGCGGCTCGAGCATGCCGGCCATCGGTTCAAGGGTCATTCCGATACGGAGGTTCTGCTGCAGTCGATCGCTGAGTGGGGGTTGGAATCGACGTTGCAAGCCGCGGACGGCATGTTTGCGCTGGCGCTCTGGGATCGACAGCAGCGATGTCTGCATCTCGCCCGGGACAAGGTCGGGGAGAAGCCACTCTATTACGGCTGGTGCGGACACGATTTTCTGTTCGCTTCAGAGCTCAAGGCGTTTAACACCATCGAACGCTTCCGACCGGAGATCGATCGCAAGGCGCTTGCCTTATACGCGCGATACAACTACATCCCCGATCCATACTGTATTTTCCAAGGGTTTTACAAACTCACGCCGGGTTGCTGGTGCACCCTGTCGGCGACGTCGGACGGCCCCGAACCCGAGGTTCGCGCATACTGGTCCCTCGAATCGGTAGCGGAATCCGGATTGAATTCGCCGCAACCGCCGGACGAACGTGCCGCGATCGATCAGCTCGACGGCTTGCTCCGCAACGCAGTAAGCCAGCGCGCGGTAGCGGACGTCCCATTGGGCGCCTTCCTGTCGGGCGGGATCGATTCTTCGACCATCGTCTCGCTGATGCAGGTGCAAAACCCCGAACGGATCAAAACGTTCAGCATCGGCTTTGATATCCCCGGTTATAACGAAGCGCCGCACGCCAAGGCGGTGGCTGCACATCTCGGTACCGATCACACGGAGTTGTACGTCGACGCCGCCGAGGCGCTCAGCGTGATACCGCAGATGTGCGCGATTTACGACGAGCCCTTTGCGGACGCCTCGCAGATCCCGACGTACTTCGTGTCGCGCCTCGCACGGCGCGACGTCACGGTAGCGATGTCGGGTGATGCGGGTGACGAATTGTTTGCCGGTTACCTTCGCTACACGCTGGTCCGCGACATCTGGCGTCGCATCGCCCGCCTACCCGTTCCGGTACGCCAAGCAGCGGGACGTGGGCTACAAAGCCTGAGCCCGCATGCCTGGGACGTGCTGTTCGGGATTCTCACGCCCGTACTGCCGACGCGCTATCGCTATTCCAGCGCGGGCGACAAAGTGCACAAGCTGGCGCCTTTATTGACCGCGCTCGACCCGTTGGACCTGTACGTGCGGCTGGTTTCTTTGTGGCGGCGCCCCTCCGAGCTCGTCAGGAGTGCCTGCGCGTCCGTCGATACCGTCGATATGCGGTTTCCCTCCGGCGCCGCGTTTGATTCCATCTCGAAGATGATGTGTGTCGACGCGATGCATTATCTACCCGGTGACATCCTGGCCAAGGTCGATCGCGCGGCTATGGCTTGCAGTTTAGAAACGCGGATCCCGTTTCTCGACCCCGCTGTCATCGATTTCGCGTGGCGCTTACCGCTCGCAATGAAGCTCCGTGGCGGTGAGGGCAAATGGATCTTGCGGCGCGTGTTGGAACGCTATGTGCCACGGAAGCTCTTCGAACGTCCCAAACAGGGCTTTGGGGTCCCGATCGATAGCTGGCTACGGGGGCCGTTGCGAGAATGGGCGGAAGATCTGTTGAATGAAGACCGTTTGAACCGCGGCGGATACTTCGATTCGCGAGTAACCCGCGCGACCTGGCAGGCCCATCTCTCTGGCCGGAGAAATCTGCAGTATCAATTGTGGGGGATTTTGAACTTCGAAGCGTGGCGCGAACGGTGGGGTTACTAAACGCCGCCGAAGAGCGTAAGCCGAGCGTCGCCTTTTTGGTGACCGAAGACTGGTATTTCTGCTCGCACCGGCTCGGGCTCGCACGCCGGGCGCGTGATGCCGGCTACGACGTAATCGTCGGGACGCGGATCAAATCGAGACGGCCGGAGCTCGAGGCGGAAGCGTTCGACGTGGTCGACATACCCTTCGAACGGTCGTTGCGTCATCCCTTGCGCGATTTCAAAGCCTATCGGGCGATCCGTCGTCTGCTCACGGAAAAGCGACCCGATATCGTTCACCTCGTGTCACTCAAGCCGATTTTCCTCGGCGGTTATGCGCTCGCTGGAGATGAACGCACGTGTTGTGTCTCGGCGTTCACGGGTTTGGGCTATGTGTTCTCGTCCGAAGCACGCCTGGCCCGTTTACTGAGGCCGGCCGTCGGCTTATGTCTACGGCGCCTGCTGCGGCGCCCGGCGTCCTGGATTCTGGCCCAAAATGCCGATGACTTGAGCTTACTCCGGACGGGCGGTATCGATCCCAATGCACGCGCCAAGCTGATCCGGGGCTCGGGCGTGGATCTGGAGACCTATCGCCCGCTGGATATGCCGAATTCGACAACGCCGATCGTGCTTCTCCCGGCCCGCATGCTCGCGGATAAAGGTGTTAAGGAATTCGTCGAAGCCGCGGGCGCGATGCGCGATCGGGGCGTAGGGGCCCGTTTCGTCATCGCGGGCGCCCACGATCCGGACAACCCCGGCGCTATCGGCCGGGACACCTTGAATCGTTGGGTAGACGAGGGCGTCGTCGAGTGGTGGGGACATCGAGACGACATGCCGCAGGTTTATGCGCAGGCCACGATCGTCTGCCTGCCTTCTTATCGTGAGGGGTTACCGCTTGTGCTCCTGGAAGGCGCGGCATGCGCTCGCCCGTTGGTGGCGACGCAGGTGCCGGGCTGCCGCGAGGTCTGCATCGATCAACAAACCGGTATCAGCGTGCCCGTTAAAGACGCCGTTGCCCTGGCCGCCGCAATTGAAAACCTACTGGCCGCTCCCGAATTGTGCCGACGCTTGGCAAGCAACGGCCGGGCTTTGGTCGAGCGGGAATTTTCACTGGAGCAGGTGGCCCGGGAAACGCTCGCGTTCTACGCAGAGATCTTGAGCGCGGCCCCCGTCTCTGACATCCCTTCAGGCTGAACCCGGTGCGGACCTTAGTGACCGGCGCTAACGGTTTTATCGGACGCCGGGTGTGTGCGCGTTTACATGAGTCGGGGATGGACGTCGTCGCCGCGTGCCGTCAGCCGGGCAGCTGTCCCGCCGACACGCAAGAGGCGCCGATCGGCGCCATTGAAGCGGACGTGGATTGGCGCATTTGGCTCGAGGGTATCGACGTCGTCGTCCACCTCGCCGGGGTGACGCATTCTGCCGATCTCGTTTCGCCTTCAGCCTGGCCGCGCTATGAGTCCGTGAATGTAACCGCAACCTGCAAGCTGGCCGAGGCCGCGCTGAGCTCCAGTGTCAGCCGCATGGTGTACATGAGTTCGATCAAGGTGAACGGCGAACGATCATACGAAGCCTATGCGTTTGAGGATCAGCCGCAACCACGGGACAACTACGGCCGAAGCAAGTGGCGAGCCGAACAGCGTCTGCACGAGATCGCAGACGCCGGGGAACTCGACGTCACGGTGCTGCGGCCACCCTTGGTCTACGGCCCCGGTGTGAAGGGCAACCTGCTGAAGTTGATGCGCTGGATCGCAAAGGGTCGACCGCTGCCGCTTGCGGGCATCGACAACCGGCGCAGCATGATCGCCGTCGGCAATCTGGCTGATGCCGTGTTATGCGCCACGCAATCTTCGCGCGCGGGCTTCGATGGTTACACGCTGGCCGACGTCGACCTTTCAACGGCCGGACTGGCGCAGGCCGTCGCGCGCGCGTTGAAGGTCAAATCGAGGCTCTTTCCTTGCCCCGTCTGGATCCTGCATACACTGGGCAGGCTTACCGGACGCCACGAGTCCATCGAACGTCTGACAAACTCCTGCGTGATCGATTCGACGCAGGCGCACGACGCGCTCGGCTGGACACCGCGGGTGCCGTTCGAGCAAGCGATGCAGGAAACGGCGGACTGGTTTTTGTCGGCACGGCGATGACGCTGGCGCTTGCCGGCGCGATTATGGTGGCAGCGGCGGCAGCCACGGCGTTGCTTACCGGCCGTCTGTTGCCGTATCTGGAACGCGCGTCGATAGTCGACCGCCCCAATGCGCGCAGCCTGCATCGGGAGCCCGTTCCCCGTGGTGGCGGCGTCGCCATAGCCGCGGTCGTACTCTCGACCCAAGCGATCGTGATTGGTATCGAGCGGGGGTCATCGTTGCCGATCGACATGGCATGGTGGTTGGGCGGATTGGGCTTCGCCGCATTGGGTTGGTGGGACGATCGCCGGTCCCGCCCAACCGCGTTGAGATTCTTGCTTCAGCTCAGCATCGCGGCGGGTTTCGTTTCGACGGTCATACTCACGTCCGTGACGCAGGTCGTATCGGTTCAGACCTTGCTGTTGATCGGCGCCTGGACGCTGCTGGTCATGTGGATCGTCAACCTGTTCAATTTCATGGACGGAGCCGATGGCTTTGCCGGCACGCAGGCGCTGCTTTACGCAGTTGCAGCGGTCGCGTTGCTGCTCTGGGCGGGCGGCGCCAACGACGCGACCGTAGCGGCCGCGGTAGCCGGCGCCGCACTGGGATTTCTGTACTGGAATCGGTCGCCGGCGCAGGTGTTCATGGGCGACGCCGGCAGTTATTTCCTGGGTTTCCAAATCGCCGCGCTCGCTATCGCGGGTTTGCGTCACGGACAATCGCCGTATCCATGGATCATCTTGATCGCCCCGTTTTTGGTAGACGCAAGCTTTACACTCGTGCGGCGTGTGATCGCACGCGAGCGCTGGTGGCAGGCGCATCGAACGCATGCGTTCCAACTCCTCATTCTGAACGGCTGGTCAGCAGCGCGATTGGCGTGGGCACTTGCGCTATTTAATATCGCCGTGTGTTGGCCGCTCGCCGCTTGGGCCGCGTTGCGCGACGACGTGGCCACGGTCGCCGCGCTGCTGGCCTTGGGCCTAGCTGGTATGATTTGGCTCGTCATCAACCGCGATCACGCCTCGGTTCAATGAGCATTACGCCGCGACTCAAAGTCGTCTTTCACGATCTGGTCATGATCGCTCTGGCGTGGGTGGCGGCGCTTTTTGCGCGATTCAATTTCGAGCTGCCACCGGAGGAGTTTCTCGCCCCGACTTTGACCGCGTTCCCGCTGGCGGTGATCGTGCAGGCGGGTGTGTCGTGGCGTTTCGGCCTTTACTGGGGTTTGTGGCGCTTTGCGAGCCTACCGGACCTGTGGAACATCATTCGGGCCGCGGTACTGGGCGCGATTACGACCGGCATCGTGCTCGTTCTCGTTAATCGGCTCGAAGGCATACCGCGATCGGTGCTGATCCTGTATCCCTTCTTCCTGGTGTTTTTGCTCGGAGGCCCCCGATTGCTGTACCGGGTCTGGAAAGATCATTCGATCAGTCTGCGCAATATCAGTCCCGGTCCGCGGGTCGTGATCATCGGCGGCGGCAGCGGTGGCGAGATGGTGGTGCGCGAAATGTTGCGTGAAGGGAGTTACATCCCGATCGGGATCGTCGATGACGACGAATCACTGGTGCGTGCGCGCATCCAAGGTGTGCCGGTGCTGGGCATGGTCGAGCGCTTACCGCAAATCGTTGCGCGCTACGACGTCGATACGATCATCATCGCCGTGCCCTCGGCCACGAATGCGCAGATGCGGCGCATCGTGGATGCCTGCGAGCACACGAGCAAGCCGTTTCGAACCCTGTCGCAATTGCACGACATGGTTTCCGGACGAGTGAGTGTGCATTCAATCCGGGACGTTTCGATCGATGACCTGCTCGGCCGCGAGAAAGTCGTGCTCGACTGGGCGTTGATCCAAACTGAGATTGCCGGCAAGTCGATCCTCGTCACCGGCGGCGGCGGTTCGGTAGGATCCGAGCTATGCCGCCAGGTGGCTGCGCTGGGCGCAGCGCGTCTGATCATCTTCGAGCGCAGCGAGCATAATCTTTATTCCGTTGAAAAAGAGTTGCGAAGCTCGTACCCGCATTTGAATTTGCACAGCGTGATCGGCGATATCTGCGACCGCGTCGCGGTCGACTACACATTCGATCGTTTCAAGCCGGCGCTCGTTTTCCACGCCGCGGCTTATAAACATGTTCCAATTCTGCAGTCTCAAGTGCGTGAAGCCGTGCGTAACAATCTATTCGGCACCGTTGAAGTGATGGAGGCGGCGCATCGGCACGGGTGCGACAGCTTCGTATTCATCTCCACCGATAAAGCCGTAAGGCCCAGCAGTGTCATGGGTGCGACCAAGCGGCTCGCCGAGTTGGTCTGCGAAAACCGCAATCGAGACTCGGGGACAAAGTACATTACGGTTCGTTTTGGTAACGTGCTCGGATCGGCCGGCAGCGTCGTGCCCCTGTTTACCGAGCAAATCGCCGCAGGCGGGCCGGTCACCGTGACCCATCCCGACGCGCGGCGTTATTTCATGACGATTCAAGAAGCCTGTCAGCTCATCTTGCAGGCCAGCGCCGCGGGTCAGGGCGGCGAGATCTTCGTTCTCGATATGGGTGAACCCGTCAACATCACTTATCTCGCCGAACAGATGATCAGGTTGTCCGGGCGCGATCAGGGTAAGGGCATCGAGATCACCTATACGGGGATTGAGGGCCGGCGAAAAACTGACTGAGGAGTTGTTTCACGAGGCCGAGGAACTCACGCCGACCGGTCACGACAAGCTCCTGCTGGCGCAACATGCGGGGCTGCAGGCCAAAGACCTCGATGCACTCTTGTCCGCGCTGGGGAAGGCAACGGAATCGTTCGACCAGCGGCGAGTCGAAGCGCTATTACAGGAGGCCGTACCCGAGCTGATCGGCGCACGGCCCGACGTCGATGACGGCGGCAACGTCGTGTCCTTCAACCGGAACGCGCCATGACGGCTACGGTCAGGAAGGCGGTCTTTCCGGTCGCCGGCCTCGGTACCCGGTTTCTACCGGCGACCAAAGCCAATCCCAAGGAAATGCTGCCGATCGTCGACAAACCGCTGATCCAGTACGCCGCCGAGGAAGCTGTCGAAGCCGGTGTCGAGGAATTGATCTTCGTGACCGGCCGTACGAAGCGCTCGATCGAAGATCATTTCGACAAGGCCTACGAACTCGAGGCTGAGCTCGAAAAGGCCGGAAAGCACGCGCTGCTGGAGCTCGTGCAGGACATTCTTCCCGCGCAGGTCGCCTGCGCCTATGTCCGCCAGGCCGAACCCTTGGGCCTAGGCCACGCGGTATTGTGCGCGCAGCCCGCTATCGGCGACGAACCGTTTGCGGTGCTGTTGCCCGACGACCTGATCGACGGCGATGGCGCGGGCTGTCTCAAACAAATGGTGGCGCAGTACGAGCGCTACGGCGCCGGCGTTATCGCCGTGGAACCGGTTCCCCGTGAAGACACGGGAAAGTATGGGATCGTGGAAGCCGCCCGTTTGGACGATCGCTGCAGCGATATATCGAGCATCGTAGAGAAGCCCGCGCCGGACGATGCACCGAGTGACCTCGGTGTGGTCGGGCGTTACATACTGCCGGGTGAAATCATGCGCATCTTGGAAACCACTGGACGCGGTGCAGGCGGCGAGATCCAACTCACCGATGCGATCGCCACGTTACTCGAAGGCCAGCAGGTCATCGCCTACGAGTTCGATGGCACGCGCTATGACTGCGGTTCGAAATTCGGGTATCTGCAGGCCACCGTCGATTACTCGCTCAAGCATCCGGAGGTCGCCGAAAACTTTAGGGCGTGGTTGAAACACCGCGTTTAAAAACATCGCCACCAAGGCGGCGATTCTCCCTAAACACCAATCACGTCCCCATCCTCACGCGTGATCGCCAGCACCGAAGGTCGCGGTGGCACGCCGTCTTCGAAGTCAGGCCAGCGCGTACCCGGCTTGTCGTAATCGGCGCCCCTGACGCCGTCGACGCCGGGATGCTGGATAGCCACAAACAGCGTACGGCCGTCGGGCGTGAATTCCGGCCCACACACCTCCGCTCCGATCGGCGCGCGAAAGAAATGCTTGATAGCGATCTGTGCCCCGTCGGCTTCACCGCACGCCCATAGTCCGTCGGCGGATCCCGTCTTGACCCATGCGCGGCCCTGATCGCTCGCGATCCACAGCCGTCCGGTGGGATCGAAGGCGCAGTTGTCCGGTGACGCAAACCACCCGTGCTCCGATACGGCCGCAGGATAGCGCGCGCGATGTGCCGCATTTTTCGGGTTACCGGCGAGTAAGAAGATATCCCAGTGGAATTCGTCCGCGGCATGCTCGACCGCCAGACCGGGTGCGCCGGGAGGTAGCAATTTCAGTATGTGTCCGAAGTCGTTGTGCGCGCGCGGATTGGCCGCGTCTAGCGCATCGGCGTGCCGCGAACGGTTATTGGTCAGTAGGGCGTAGACGACGCCATCGCGGGGACTGGCCTCGACGTCCTCAGGGCGGTCCAGTCGCGTTGCCCCTACGAGGTCCGCCGCGCGCCGTGCTTCGATCAACACATCGGTTTGATCGTGGAAATCCTGTGCCGGCGTCAGTGGTTCTGCACCAAAGCGGAGTGGGATCCAAAGGAGGCGTCCGTCGTCGAAAAAGCGGGCGACGTAGAGTGTTCCATGCTCGAGGATATCTGCGTTCGCCGCGCGATCGTGCGGATCGAAGCGGGCGTCGCTGAAGAATTTGTATAGGTACTCGAACGTCTCGTCATCGCCCAGATAAACCACCGCGCGGCCGTCACGACTCAGTGTGCACGTCGCCGCTTCGTGTTTGAATCGTCCCAGCGCCGTCCGCTTAACGGGCACGGACTCGGGCCGATAGGGATCGAGCTCCACGACCCATCCAAAGCGGTTCGCTTCGCGCGGGTGACGGCTGACATCGAAGCGTGCGACATGCAGTGGCCACCACGCGTAGACATTGCGTGACCCCACACCGTAACGGCGATGATTGCGACGTTCGCGAGGGTCGGATGTGTCGCCCGCGAACATCATGTTGAAATTTTCCTCGGCGATGAGCACCGTGCCCCACGGCGTTTTGCCGCCGGCGCAGGGATTCAAGATGCCACGGCAACTACGCCCGTCAGGATCGTCCGCCGTTCGTACTCGCTGGTGTCCGGCCACGGGTCCCGCGAGCTGCACCGGGCTGTCGGCGGTGATGCGGCGATTGAACGGCCCTGTGCGCGGGCGCCAGCCGCGTTCGCCGCGTTCGATCTCGACGACGCTGTGCCCGATGGCCGCCATCTCCACCGCGGTGCGCTGACCCGACATCGAGCGGCGTATGTTGAAGGCGTTGAGATCGGGCCACATGAAATTCGTGTTGGTGAACTCGTGGTTCACGCACAGCAATCCGCGGGTCGAGGTCTCGGATCCGTGCGGCAGGGGCATGAATGCCACGAAGTCGTTGTTGTAGCCGAATTGCGCGGCCTGCGCATTCGCGCCGAGGGCCGCCGGCGCCCACCGGGGCGCATCCGGCAGGACGGGATCGCCCCACCTCAGCAGGATGTCGGCGCTATATCCGGCCGGTAGATGATGGGTGCCGTCGACCCCGCGTGACACCTCTTCGAATGCGAGCCGTTGGGTATCGCGACCTGCGGCCGGCGCGCCGAACGCGGCAGGACAGGATGCGCCGATTGCGGTCAGGCTCAGATAACGGATGAACTTGCGTCGGGTCGGCACGGCAATGGGATTCAGCGCGCGGGCGCGCGTGCAGACCCATCATACGCCGGCCGGTCGGTGAAAGCCGGTCGTGGGCGCCGAGCTTAAGGGGTGTCGGGCCCGCATGCGGGCGAGTTCGGTTTGCAGGAAGGCCAGCGCGTGCATCGAATGCTCGTCGTCAGCCTCGCCGGCCGCCGCGATCAGTGCCTCGAGCTCCTCGATCTCATCGGCGAGATCATCGCCTTCGCCCGCGGCTCCCAAGAATGGGAAGTAGGTCTCGAGCCGCCGTAGCTGCTCGACCAGATCGCTCCGGCCGTCTGATACCATGCCGGCCCCTGTTCTCGTCCTCATCTGCTCCGACCCCCGTTCGCCAGTGTGCGGATTACGCGCTTTATCTTACTCTAAAACTTATTATAGTGGCTTAATTCACTGATATTAACTGAAATATTATAAGATCATAATAAATAACTTCAACTATATACCGTAACTATGCCCGTTTTTCATGAACGCCCACTCTGATCCCGCCCAGTCGCCCGCTGCGGTCGTCGCCCACGCCCGCGTTTCGCCGGAATCGAACTTGGCGCTGCTTTCACAGACGGAAGTCGCCGCATTGTGCGACCGCCCGACACGCGCTCTGATCGAGCTGTTCCGTCGCTGCGTGCTGGCGGTGCTGAGCAGCGGAGCCGACATCGACGATGCACGCACGCTGTTGCAGCGTTACCACGACTTCGATGTGACCCTGGCGCAGGAAGATCGCGGTCTGCGCCTGGACTTAACCAACGCGCCTGCCCACGCTTTCGTCGACGGCGAGATCATCCACGGCATGCGCGAGCACCTCTTCGCCGTGCTCCGCGATATCGTCTACATCAGCCAGGAACTCGAGCAGGGCGCCCAGTTCGATCTACGGTCTGCGGCAGGCATCACCGACGCAGTATTCAAGATCTTGCGCCACGCGGGCCTGCTACGGGCATCCTGTCCGTCTTCAAACAAATGGGACAGATGTTTGGTCTTGCTAAGGGCGTATTTTGCTCATCATTTTCATGTTACGCAGCGTGTCGTTGATAGTGCAAACGACGTTTCGCGATAGTCTTTCGTTTGATCCTTTCTCGTTTTGCCAAAATAGATTGCCCGCGCCCGAAGTAAACGTCGGCTGGCGTCAGGTTTTTCAAGCGCTCATGGGTTCGCTGATGATTGTAGTGATCGACGAACCGCTCGATCTGCTGTTTCAGATCGCCGGGCAAGAAGTCATTCTCCAGTAGTATCCGGTTCTTCAGCGTCTGGTGCCAGCGTTCGATCTTGCCTTGTGTCTGCGGATGGTACGGTGCACCGCGAACGTGGCTCATCCCATTGTCGCTGAGCCAATCAGCAAGGTCGCTCGAGAGGTAACTTGAGCCATTGTCGGAGAGTAATCTCGGCTTTTGCACGACGTCGGCCTGGTCGCAACCCGAGGCCTGCAAGGCAAGTTCCAGGGTCTCGGCCACATCCCGGCTGGTCATGGTCGTACACAGCTTCCAGGCCACGACATAGCGTGAAAAGTCATCCCGTATCGTGGATAGAACCATCCAGCCCCAGCCAATGATCTTCAGGTAGGTAAAATCCGTCTGCCACTGCTGATTGATGGCCGTGGTCTTGTCTGTGAACTCGCTGGCGGCCTTCATGACGATGAAGGCCGGACTGGTGATCAGAGCGTGGGCTTTGAGAAGCCGGTAAACCGAGCTTTCCGAGACAAAATAGCCCTCGGTATCGGTGAAGGTAACCGCCAACTCGCGCGGACTCAGTTCCGGCCTGTTCAGCGCCAACGTGATCAGGCGGTCTCGCACGGTATCGGGGATCCGGTTCCACACCCGCCCCGGCAGGGGCGCCTGGTCCTGCAGCGCCACTTCTCCGTCATGACGATAGTGTGCGTACCAACGGTAGAAGGTGGTGCGTGGAACGCCCAACATAGCCAGGGTTTGCTTGGCCGGCAGGTGCGATCGCTCCACCAACCGAATGATCTCAAGCTTCTCGGCGGCTGAATACCTCATTGCAGGTCGTCCCCATCCCCGAGCCTGTTTTTTTTGAGCAGCCGCAGTTCCAGCGTTTGCTCGGCGACCACTTCCTTGAGATCTCGGGCGTCACGCCGAAGCGCCGTGACGTCACTGGTGTTGGCCTGGCGAACAATGTCCCCGGCCAGGCGCTGCTTGCCGGCTTCCATGAAGTCCTTGGACCCTTTGTAATATAGGCTTTGAGCAATACCTTCTCGTCGGCACAGCTCCGCCATGCTGGCTTCGCCACGCACGCCGTCCAGTACGATGCGTATTTTCTCCTCCGCACTGGTTTGCTTGCGCGTGTTGCGCTTGACTTCATTATAGGCTATCGCCTGCCGGTTACGCTTGAAGCCGAGCAGGAGTGGGTGCGCAGGGCACGCAGACCCGAAAGCGATAACCGCCTTGTATATGGGATCGAATTGCGGTCGAACGGAGAGCTGATCGGGTATACAAATCTGAATGACATCGATTGGTTCAGCGACACGGCCGAGTTTGGAATCATGCTTGGCCCCTCGGAGTATCGCGGGCGTGGTATCGGCAGGGAAGTGCTGTCCGCGATGATCGAGATCGCGTTCGAATCCCTCCGTTTGTACAAGTTGTACGTAAGAGTCGCTGCATTCAATGCAGCAGCACAGAAAATCTTCGCCGACGCCGGCTTTGTGGTCGAAGGGGTGCTCAAGGAACATTTCGCGCTCAATGACGCGCGGCACGATGTTGTGATGATGCGGTTGCTTCGACCCGAACCCGGCGATGATGGATAAGCCGCATTGAGCTGATCCGGGCATGTGTGGCATTGCAGGATTCGTAGGCGCTGGACCCAACCGCGGATTGCTCACCGCGATGGTCGATAAGTTGGTCCATCGTGGGCCGGACGACGCGGGATTCTGGGAAGGGGACGACGCATCATTGGGTATGCGCCGCCTCGCGATACTCGACCTTCAAACCGGCCAGCAACCGATTTTCAATGAAGACCGGACGATTGCGGTCGTATTCAACGGCGAGATTTATAACCACGCAGCATTGCGTGCGAGCTTGGAAGAACGCGGTCATCGCTTCTCCACACACCATTCGGATACCGAAGTGCTGGTCCACCTGTATGAGGACTTCGGTTCGGAGATGTTTTCCTACCTGAATGGCATGTTCGCCCTTGCGATCTGGGACATGCCACGAAAGCGCCTGCTTCTCGCGCGCGATCACGCCGGGATCAAGCCTTTGTACTATGCAAAAACTAAAACCGGATTGGCTTTCGCTTCAGAGCCGAAATCTTTGCTCTTGCTTCCGGATATCAGTTCCGATCCGGATCTCGGCGCCCTGGATCACTATTTCATCTTCAAGCACCTGCCGGCGCCCGGATCGGCGTATCGGGACATTCGCCAGTTGTGCGCGGGCGAATTCCTGATATGGGACGGACGCGCCGCGCGCGTCGAGTCCTGGTATCAACTGCCGCGCGCCGAACAGGAATCCGTGTCCGAGAACGACGCGATCGACACGCTGCGCACACTGCTGACGGACAGCGTAGATATGCAAATGCGATCCGACGTTCCGCTCGGCGCTTATCTGTCCGGCGGGCTGGACAGCTCGACCGTCGTCGCCATCATGGCGGATCGGGCAGGGAGGGCGATTGATACCTTTACACTCATATACGAGGACGATATCAGCGGTAAGCAATCGGACCGCCAATTTGCGTGTCAAGTATCCGATCACTACGGTACGAATCATCATGAACAGTTGGTTCGTGCACGTGACCTGCCGGGCGCCATAGACGCCGTGATCGATGCATTCGACAAACCGTTCTCGGGCGTGATTTCAACCTGGTTCCTCACGGGACTCATTCGCGAACATGTCACGGTGGCGCTGTCGGGAGACGGCGCGGACGAGTTGTTCGGCAGCTACCGATCGGTTCGGCTCGCGGCACCGCTGGCAGCCTGGGAGCAGGCGAATTCGGGCGAGATTCCCCTGGCCGAGGCGAAAGACGTGGCGCGGACCAACGGTTTCGACCCCGCATCCATCGACGCCATATTCCGGCGCGGAGACGCCGCTGCGCAGCGTATGGAGCAATATCTGATCGATGACCCGACCAAGGCGCGCTTGTACAGCCCGGCCATGCGTGACGCCATTGGGCCGGGCCATTCAGAGGCGCTCGTTCGCGAGGTCTACGGGGACATCGAACTTGGCAACAGCATCAACCGCGCCCTCGCATTGGATTTCAAGACATTGCTTCCCGACCAGGTGCTTGCATTCGTTGACCGCCTTTCCATGAGTCATTCCGTGGAGGTGCGGCCGCCCTTTCTCGATCCGCACATCGTCAATTACGTGATGGCGCTGCCAGGGCATCTGAAAATTCGCAATGGCCGCTGTAAGCACATTCTCAAAGAAGTCGCAGCGCCGCTGTTACCGGCGTCGTTGATCGACCGGCCCAAAGAAGGATTTCTGATGCCGTTGAACCACTGGGTAACGGATCAGCTCGGGGACTTCACACGTGACACCTTATCGGAGTCGCGACTTGCGCGGCACGGACTGCTCGACCCGTCAGCCGTGCGCGAACTGCTCGACGGAACGTTCGACAACCAACGACGCAGCTTCGACCGCATCTGGAATCTGGTCATGTTCCAGTTATGGTGGGAACGTCACGTCAACTGAATCAGGGGAACGGTAGCGATGGGATTGAAGATCGGCGGCTATCTGTTCAGTGGCCCGTTCGACATCGAGAAGGCGGTGATACGAAAACACCAGAAACCCGTGGTGTTCGCC
>CBDCJB010000015.1:0-142453 GCA_965217605.1 Gammaproteobacteria bacterium | reverse complement strand
ATTGGCGTGGTGGAAAATTCGGGCTGCGAGAGCTGCAGAACTTCCGCACGCTCCGCGAACGACCCGAGCACATCGAGCTCGGCGATCGCAGCGGCAGTCGTCTGCAATTGCTCTACGAATTCGGCGATCGTATCGAGCAGCGCATCGTAGAGCTCTTTTTCACGGCGAAGCGCGCGCTCGGATGCGCTGAGTATGCGCGACTCGAAGGCCTTGAGCTCCGGCGTCACGTAGCGTTCCATCGCTTTGAGCGTTTGACGCCGCGTGTAATCGTCCGGCACGCGCGACGCTTGAGCGCGGCTGATTTCGAGGTAATAACCGTGCACGCGGTTATAGCCTACTTTGAGCGCGGCGAGCCCCGTTCGCTCCCTTTCACGCGCTTCTAGTGCCAGCAGATCCGCATCGGCGTCGGCACTCGTGCGCCGCAGTTCATCGAGAGTCTGGTCGTAGCCTTCTGCGATCACGCCGCCATCACGGAGGAGCTGAGGCGGCGATTCCACCACGGCGCTGTTCAAAATTTTTCTTAGATCTGGAAGTTCGTCAATCGCGTCGTGTAAATCCTTCAATCTCGGACTTACATCGTGTCCCAATAGCGCCCGCAGTTGCGGCGTTAATTCGAGCGCGTCGCGCAGATGTGCAAGGTCGCGCGGCCGGGCCGTGCGCAGTGCGACGCGCGAGGTGATGCGCTCGATGTCGTAGATTCGTTGCAGGCAGGCACGCAGCTCGTTCAGGTCGAGATCGGCGATCAACGCACCAACCGCGTGATGACGCCGGCGCAGGATGTCCTGTTCACGCCTGGGTCGGTGCAGCCAGCGTCGCATGAGGCGCCCGCCCATCGACGTGTTCGTCGTATCGATGAGCGCGATTAAGGTTTGGCTGTCGTTACCGGATAGGGATCGGTCGAGCTCGAGGTTGCGCCGCGTCGCACCGTCCATTTGTAGTGCGTCCATGGGCAACTCGACGCCGAGCCCGGTAATGTGCGGTAGCGCGCCGCTTTGAGTTTCCTGCGCATAGCTCAACAATGCGCCGGCCGCGGCCACTGCCGTCGGCATCGTCGCGCAGCCGAAACCGCTTAGATCGACAACGCCGAAATGTTCGCAGATGCGCCGCTGTGCCGATTCAGTGTCAAACCGCCATGACGGCAATGCACGGCAAATGCCGCGCCAATCACGGCTCTGGGTGGGGTTCGCGGCTTCATCGACGAGGATTTCGGCCGGGGCAAGGCGGTCCAATTCGGCGTCGAAATTCGATTGCGACGTCAATTCGGTCAATAAGAACCGACCGCAGCTCAAATCCAGCCACGCCATGCCGTAGGTACCGACGCGGACACACAGCGCCGCGATCAGCGTATCTTTGCGTTCGTCGAGTAACGCGTCATCGGTGATCGTACCGGGCGTCAAAACCCGCGTGACTTTACGCTTCACCGGCCCGCGCGCTGCCGCAGGATCGCCGATCTGCTCGCAAATCGCGACCGATTCGCCGAGTTTGAGTAAGCGCGCCAGGTAGGCGTCACCCGCATGGGCCGGCACGCCGGCCATCGGGATGGGTTCGCCGGCGCTGGCACCACGCGCCGTCAAAGTCAGATCGAGCAGCTTGGCGGCGCGTCGCGCGTCGTCATAGAAGAGCTCGTAGAAATCGCCCATGCGGTAGAACAGCAAAGTATCGGGATACCCGGCCTTGATGCCGAGGTATTGCTGCATGACCGGAGTATGTGCGGATTTGCTCGACGCCATCGGGCTCATTGGATGGTGGCTCATTCAGAAAATCAACATGCTTCTAATTCGGGGACAGTTTACTTATTTCAACGATCGTCAAAACGGTATTTACGCCTCGACGAAATAAGTAAACTGTCCCCGAATTAGAAGAGGCTTGAAATCACACGCGCAAGCCCATAGGTTTCCGCCACTGAATCCCGATCGAGAGGCCGCTACATGGCGATCGAAACCGCGAAAGAGCAGCGAGGATTTGAATCGGAAGTCCGCCAGCTTCTCGATCTCGTTATCAATTCACTTTACAGCAACCGCGAAATCTTCCTGCGGGAGCTCGTATCCAATGCCACGGACGCTGCCGATAAACTGCGCTTTGCCGCGCTATCCGATGACGGTTTGTACGAAGGCGATGCAGAGCACGAAATTCTGATCGATTTCAGTGACAAATTCGGCACCATTACCGTGCGCGATAACGGTATCGGCATGAGCCGGGATGAGGTGGTTGAAAACCTCGGCACGATTGCGAAATCCGGAACGAAAGAATTTTTCGGCGCCCTGAGTGGAGACGAAAAGCAGGATTCCGAACTCATCGGGCAATTTGGCGTTGGTTTCTACGCCTCGTTCATTGTCGCCGACAAAGTAACGGTCACGTCGCGCAAAGCCGGCTTGTCGCAAGACGAGGGTGTGCGTTGGGAGTCCGATGGTAAGGGCGAGTTTACGGTTGAAACGGTGCGCCGCAAGAAGCGAGGTACGGAAATCGTGCTGCACCTCAAGGACGACGACAAAGATCTCGCCGATGCCTATCGACTGCGCCAGATCTGTAAACGCTATTCAGACCACATTTCGGTGCCTGTCAGCATGCCCAAGGATGGTGACGGCACCGGCTACGAAGTCATCAATCAAGCGACCGCACTATGGCAACGCGCCAAAAGTGAGATCAGCGACGATGACTATAAGGAATTCTACAAGCACGTCGCCCATGATTTCAGCGATCCGCAGATCTGGGTGCACTCGAAGGTGGAAGGTAAGCTTGAATACACCACCTTGTTTTATATCCCGCAGCAGGCGCCCTTCGACCTATGGGATCGCGATGTCGGGCACGGCGTCAAGCTTTACGTACAGCGCGTATTCATCATGGATGATGCCGATGAACTTCTGCCGCGCTATCTGCGCTTCATTCGCGGCATCATCGACACCAACGATCTGCCGCTCAATGTCTCACGCGAAATACTGCAGAGGAACAAAGCGCTCGAGACGATCCGCGCGGCGTCCGTCAAAAAGATCCTGGGTCTATTCGAAACACTGGCAAAGGGCGACGACTACACCGCATTCTGGAACGCGTTCGGCCGCGTCGTTAAAGAAGGGATCGTCGAGGACGCGGCTAATCAAGTGCGGATCGCGAAGTTGCTGCGTTTCTCGAGCACCCACGAAGACAACCTGGAGCCCGATGTATGCCTGGAGGACTACGTCCAGCGCATGCCCGAAGGGCAAGATGCGATCTACTACATCGTCGCCGACGGATTCGCTACTGCAAAGAACAGCCCGCACCTCGAATATTTTCGGGAACAAGGCACGGAAGTCCTGTTGATGTTCGATCCGATCGATGAATGGCTGGTGACTCATCTCAACGAATTTGACGGCACGGCGCTCAAATCGGTCGTACACGGTGAGATTGACGATAAGCACAAAGCGGAAGACGAGTCTCGCGCGGACGCCGAACCCGCGAGCGACCTCCTCGAGAAAATTAGTGCGGCCTTGGGGGAAAAAGTGGAAAAGGTACGCGCTACACGCCGGCTGACCTCGTCGCCGGCCTGTCTGGTCTCCGCTGACGCGCAGATGAGTGCCAATCTCGAACGCCTGTTGAAAGCATCGGGCCAGGATATTCCGGCGACCAAGCGCATCCTCGAGCTCAATGTCGATCACCCGATGGTCCGTATCATGGCCGATATGACCGATCAACAACGGCTCGAAAAGTGGTCGACCTTATTGTTCGAGCAATCGGTGCTTGCCGAAGGCGGTAAGCTCGACGATCCCGCGGGTTTCGTCAGGCGTATGAACGAGGTTGTGCTCGAACTCAGCGGCGACGATTAAAAGGATGTTGAAAAACGATGTCCTATCGTTTTTCAACTCGCGGCGGCGAAAACGCGGTTTCCGCCGAGCTCCATTCATCAAGCACATACGCGCTCGATGAATGCCGCTACATCCATGTACCGCAAACAGCCTGTTAATGCCTAAGATTCGATGCCAACGGCGCGCGATCTGATCGAAACTACGGCCGCTGCATTTATCCGTGCGGGTCTGCACTTCGGGCACGGCACGGATAACGCGCGCGACGAGGCTGCGTTCATCGTGTTGCACGCGCTCGAGCTGTCGCCTAACGCGGGCGAAGCGGCCTTAACGCGGCCCTTGAGCGCCGATGAAGTCCGAGCGGCCCAACGCCTTATCGAAGCGCGTATGGAACGTCGGGTTCCGGCTGCCTATCTCACTAACAAGATGTGGTTCGCGGGTCGTCCGTTCTACGTCGATGAGCGCGTCCTCATTCCGCGCTCGCCCATTGCCGAGGTTATCGGGGACCGATTTCAGCCCTGGCTTGGCGACAAATCCGTCGATGGAATCCTGGATATTGGTACCGGCAGCGGCTGTCTCGCGGTGAGCATGGCGCTGGAATTCACCAGCGCGCAGGTGGTTGCGACCGATCTGAGTCAAGACGCGCTCGACGTGGCGGCCTTGAACTGCACCCACTACGGACTCAGCGAGCGAGTCACGCTTCACCGTGCAGATCTCTTCCCGGCATCCGCGCAACCGTTCGACCTGATCGTCAGTAATCCACCCTATGTCCCACACCGCGTGCTCGAGGCGTTACCGCCCGAATACCTTCACGAACCGCGCATCGCACTTGCCGCAGGGGACGATGGCTGCGCGTGTGTTGAACGCATCCTGCGCTACGTCGTCGAACATCTCACTGACCACGGTTTGCTCGTCGTTGAAGTCGGAGATATCTGGCAACAGATCGAAACCCGTTTTCCCCGCGTCGCCTTTACATGGATCGAGCTTGAGCACGGCGGCGAAGGTGTATTTATCGTCGACAAAGAACAACTCGACGCACTGTCTTGACCCCGCCGCAGCAGACTTGATCCCACCGCGGCATTAGAATAGCGCTATGTCAGGCAATACGTTCGGCAAATTGTTTTCCTTGACCACCGCGGGTGAAAGCCACGGTCCCGGTTATATCTGTATTGTCGATGGGTGCCCGCCGGGGCTGGAACTCGAAGAAGCGGATCTGCAACGGGATCTCGACCGGCGCAAGCCGGGTAAATCGCGGCATACCACCCAGCGACGCGAGGACGATAGCGTGCGCATCACCTCGGGTGTGTTCGAAGGAAAGACGACGGGAACCCCGATCGGACTCATGATCGAAAATACCGATCAAAAATCGAAAGACTATTCGGACATCAAAGACAAGTTCCGGCCGGGACACGCGGATTACGTCTATGTGCAGAAATACGGCGTGCGGGATTACCGTGGCGGCGGGCGCGCGTCGGCGCGTGAGACCTGTATGCGGGTCGCAGCCGGTGCCATAGCGAAGAAATACCTCGCCGAGACCAACGGCGTCACGATCTCGGCCTACCTCGCCCAGCTGGGTCCGATCGAACTCGAGTGTAAGGAGCTGGAAGCTGCGGACGCGAATCCGTTCTTCTGCGCCGACCCTGAGCGCGTGCCGGAGCTGGAGACCTACATGGATGAATTGCGTAAGGAAGGGAATTCCGTCGGCGCGCGTATCAACATCCTTGCAACGGGCGTGTCCCCGGGCTGGGGCGAGCCGGTATTCGATCGGTTGGATGCTGACATCGCGAAGGCGATGATGAGTATCAACGCCGTTAAGGCCGTCGAGATCGGCGCCGGATTTGCCGTCGTCGAGCAAAAAGGCACACAGCATCGCGACGAAATGCAGCCGGATGGGTTCGCCAAGAACGACGCCGGCGGCATTCTCGGCGGCATTTCGACCGGCCAGGACCTGCAGATCGGCGTCGCGCTCAAACCGACTTCGAGCATTCGCTTGAGCGGCGATACCGTGGATCGAGACGGCAATGCAACCGACATCGTAACCTACGGCCGTCATGATCCCTGCGTCGGTATTCGCGCCGTACCGATTGCTGAAGCGATGCTGGCCCTGGTGTTGATGGATCATCTGTTGCGCCACCGCGCGCAGAACCTGCACACCGTGGTGGGCACGCCCGATATCACACGGACGCGATGTGATTGAAGGCGCGCGATGAGCGCCGAATCGCCCTTGCATGAGGCGCTCGGTGGTCGCGCGACGGAGACGGACGCGGCCATCGTTGACATGGCCGAGCGGATCGGCCAGGCGGCCCGTGACAAGGTGCATCTCAGAATCGTGGGCGGCGATACCAAGGCGTTTTATGCTCGCCACGTCGCAGGTCAGGCATTCAACACGGCGGCTTACGCCGGCATCGTCAGCTACGAGCCGACCGAGCTCGTCATCACCGCCAAATGCGGCACCACACTCGCTGAACTCGACAAGCGTCTCGAACGCGAAGGGCAGATGCTGGGGTTCGAACCGCCGCACCTTGGGACCGACTCGACGGTCGGCGGGGTGATCGCCACTGGCCTGTCCGGACCCGGTCGACCTTATCGCGGCGCTGTGCGGGATTTCGTACTCGGTGTCGACATGATCAACGGCCGCGGCCAGGCCCTGCGTTTCGGTGGCCAGGTGATGAAAAACGTGGCGGGTTTCGACGTGTCGCGATTGATGGCCGGATCGCTGGGTACGCTCGGGGTCATCACCCAGGTGTCCCTACGCGTGTTGCCAAGACCGCAGCGCGAGGTGACTTTGATTTGGGATGTTGGTAAAGCCGAGGCACGTCAGCAGATGTTGCGCATAGCTCGTGAACCGTGGCCCATTACCGCCATGGCCTATGACGGGACCCGGCTGCGCATGCGGGTCTCGGGCAGCGATCCGACGGTTACGGATGCGATCGATCGCTTGAATCCCACCACCAGTCGATTCGAAGATGATTACTGGAGCCGCTTGCGCGACTTAGACCTACCGTTCTTCGATGCGAAAGACGCATCGGTTTGGCGTTTGTCGCTCCCCCCAGCCGCACCGGATGTTGATGTCGACGGTCATTGGCTATGGGATTGGGGTGGCGCGCAACGCTGGTTGTCCTCGGCAACGGACGGTGATGAATTACGCCGTCATTGCGAAGCCCATGGCGGGCACGCGGTGTGCTTCCGGGATCACAATGGGACCGCGGCAGCCGAGCCCTTCACGCCACCGGCACCGGCCTTGCAAGAGGTGTTCACACGCTTGAAACGCGCCTTCGATCCCGAAGGCGTTTTTAATCCCGGCCGGCACTACGCCTGGATGTGATGCGCGCGCCCATCGCTGAGCACATGCAAGGCCACGCGTTCGCTGAAGAGGCGGCCGCGATCGTGCGCAGCTGTGTGCATTGCGGATTCTGCAACGCCACCTGCCCGACCTACCAATTGACCGGCGACGAACTCGAGGGACCACGCGGGCGCATTTACTTGATCAAATCGATGCTGGAAGACGGCGTGATTGGCGACGCAACGTTGACGCATCTCGATCAATGCCTGGTGTGCCGCAACTGTGAGACGACCTGCCCGTCCGGTGTCGAATACGGTCGCTTGCTCGAGGTCGTCCGGCCACATGTACAGAGTTCGGTCGCGCTGTCTCTGGGCGCGCGCTTGGAACGTTGGTTGATCACCCGAGTCGTGCCGTATCCGTCGCGGCTGGCGCCGTTCGTAGCGATGGGACGTCTGCTTAGACCGTTAATGCCCGCGCGCCTCAAACGCATGGTGCCTCCAATTCCAACGGTCCGGAAAGGTGCATATAAAACGCACGCGCGGCGGATCCTCTTATTGGGTGGCTGCGCGCAAGCGGTCATGAACCCGGCCATCGACGCGGCGGCC
Organism: Gammaproteobacteria bacterium; assembly: GCA_965217605.1. GTDB lineage: Bacteria > Pseudomonadota > Gammaproteobacteria > JAYYZW01. The sequence continues at coordinate 134,792 of CBDCJB010000015.1, read as the reverse complement.
GAAGCAGTGTTCAACGCGATCGGGATTACGCTTGAACGGTGTCCAGGTGTCGATTGCTGTGGTGCGCTGACTTATCACCTCGGCTATGCCGAGGAAGCGGTGGCTACGGCGAAAGCTAATGTCGATGCGTGGTGGCCGCAAGTCGAAAAGGGCGTCGACGCGATTTTTGCGACCTCGTCCGGGTGCGGCGTGCATCTCAAAGAGTACGCGCGTGTCCTCGCTGACGAGCCGGCATACGCAGAACGCGCACTCGCTATTCAGAACCTGGTCACCGATCCCATCGAAGTGATCGACGCAGACTGGTTGTCGGCGTTAATCCATGCACCGGATGACGTCATCGCCTTCCACCCGCCGTGTACGCTGCAACACGGTCAGCGCCTCGCCGGCCGCGTCGAAGCCTTGCTCAAACGTCTAGGTTGGCAGCTCTGCATAGTCGCCGACTCGCATTTATGTTGCGGATCGGCAGGGTCTTATTCCTTGCTGCATCCGGCGACCGCGAATGCCTTGCGTAAAGATAAGCTCGATAAACTCTTATCCGGGGCGCCGCGGGAAATCGTCACGGCCAATATCGGTTGCCAACTGCACTTGGGCGCCGCATCACCGGTGGGTGTGCGCCACTGGTTGGAATTACTGGCTGATCATCTACCGTCAGCTTGACCGTCGCTCTTCGTAAGAGGGTTGCAAGCCGTCGACCATCTCGACCAATGCGTCCACGGCTGCGGCGATAAAACGCTCACCCGACGCTGCACTCGCTTTGTGCGGATCGCCGAAGATCGAGGCATGGTTGGTATCGGGATCGGGCCGCCTGGCATAGGTACGAGACGGGTTCACCGGCGCGACGAGATCCCAGCCTACCAGCGGCGCGTAAACCCCTTCGAGACGGTCCATGTGTACCAGTTCGGCGCGCGTCGCAAGTTGGAATGAGGTCTCGAACTCACCGCCATGTCCCATACCGCCGACTTGCGACGTACGTAAAGCGTGGATGGCTGCGGCGCCCGGTTCCCAATAACTCACCGCCGTGATCTTGAAATCGAATTCCCGGTCCAACTCGTCGATCAAGCGCCGTGCAACGGCGTCGTTCGAGGTGCCATTCGGCCGGTTGCCGTTCAATAACAAGATGTGTTTGAAACCCTGGCGGATCAGCGCGGCGCCGATTTCGAACACGATCTCCTGGTAGGTCTCAATGGACAGCGAGATCGTGCCGCAAAAATGCTCGAAGGTTTTGGAAACCCCGTAGGCCACGGGCGGTGCGACGACAGCGTTGACTCGCTCGGCAAGCCGCACGGCCATCTCCTCCGCTTGATGGGTATCGACATCCGTCGGCAGATGCGGACCATGCGCTTCGGTGGCACCGGTCGGTACGACGACCATGCGTTCAGCGGCGATCGCGTCGCGTATCTCTTCCCACGTCATATGCGCCATTCTGGTTTCCATCGATTGCGCCTCACAAAAGATAAGGGGACAGTATATGTATTTCGTAGCTTCGACAGCTTGGTTCGTTTCGGCACGAAATACATATACTGTCCCCTTATCTTTTGTGGATGTGACGAACCAAAGTGCCGCAAATCTCCGAATCCTTTGATGTCGCTCAACCCGCAGATCGCGTATGGACGTTTTTCCAGGACGTACCCCAGGTCGTGACCTGCCTGCCGGGTCTCGAACTCACCGAACAACCGGCCGACAACGTGTATCGCGGCCGTATCAAGATAAAACTGGGTGCGGTCACGTCCGCGTTCGAAGGGGAGGCGACGATACTCGAGGCCGATGACGACACCCGCGCGAGCCGCATTTCCGGTAAAGGTGTGGACAAGAAGGGCGGAAGTAGAGCGCAAGCCGAGTTCGGCTACCGCGTTGCCGAGATAGACGGCGGTGCGCAAGTGACGATCGACGCCGACATTAAATTAACCGGGACGCTCGCACAGATGGGACGCACCGGCATCGTCACCGATGTGGTGCGCGAGTTGACCCAGGAATTCGCACTCAACCTCGAAGCGAAACTCGCCGCGGCAATGGCGCCTGAGACGGCGGAAATCTCCGCGGGCTTGGAGCCGAACGGGGCCGAGGCTTTGAGCGTCGGCAGACTGGTCCTAGCCTTCGTCCGTGGACGCTGGCATGCGTGTTGCGCTGCGCTCCGCGGTCTGATGGATCGTTAGGCGGCATTATTGCCGCCGCTTCTGGCGAGCGGCGCCTTGTCGCGAGCTTACCGCAGCGCCGGCTATATCCCGCTGATCTGGGCAGCTCAGAGTTCACGGCGTGTTGCCAGCCCGGCGATGTGTTCACTGGCCCTCAGGGCCAAGGCCTCGATCGTGAGCGACGGGGCCTCACCACCCCCTGTGCTCGGAAAGACACTCGCGTCGACTACGAACAGGTTGCGCCAGCGGTGGCTGCGGCAGAACGGATCGACTACCGATGTTCCGGGATCGGTACCCATGCGGCACGTGCCGAACACATGTGTGGAGCTGAAGGCATCATAGGTCCCAACTTCTTCGAAGATTCGATCGACCCCGGCCGACCCAAGGATGTCCCGAGTCGTACGCGCCATGAACTCCAGGCGCTGCAGTTCTGCGTCGGGGAGGTGGCTGTGAATCCGTGCCAAGGGCAAGCCGTTGGCGTCGATTTGCTCGGGGTCGAGGTCGACGTATGAACCCGGGTTCGGCAAGTTCTCGCCGATGGCGCCGATCGACAGCACGCGGCCGAAGCTCGTGCGCATCGCGGCTTTGTGCGCCCTTCCCCAGCCGCCCACTACGCGGCGCGCGTAATTTATAGCGCCCAACAGATTGGATTCCGCCATCGCCGGCGCGAAGCGGCAGCTACCGACAACACCTGTGATAGCGTCTGGCGCGTTAAAATCCCAACAGATGCTATCGGAAGGCAAGCCTCGATAACTGTCGAGCGGCTCGGGGTGTAGACCGCTACTGGTCCAGGACAAGGTTTCCATGAAATGCTTGCCTACCCGGCCCGATTCATTCGCGAGCCCTTGCGGTGCATGTTTGTTCGCCGAAGCGAGCAGCAGTCGCGGCGATTCGATGGCACCGCAAGCCAACACGATAGTGCGTGCGTGCGCAGCTGCAGCCATTCCGTCAGGGGCGACGAAATGGACGCGTTGCACACGGTCGCCACCCCCCGCCTCCAATCGCGTAACCTGGCAAAGCGTTTTGATCTCGCAGTTACCGGTCCGCGCGGCCTTGGCGACGAACGTAATGTCGACGCTGCCCTTGTCTAGCCGCGGACAGCCCCGGCTGCAGTTACCGCAATAATTGCACTGCGGGCGAGCGTCGTAAGGACGCGACAAAGCGGCCAGGTAGTTAGGCGTCCACGTCAGGCCGAGCTTTTCACAACCGGCGCCGAGGCGGGCGCTCGCATAGCTCGGCGGATGTGGTGGTAAGGGACAGGGGCTATTGCGCCAGCGGACTGCGTCTTCGGGACCCGCAACGCCGATAATGCGTTCCGCTTGCGCGTAGAACGGCTCGAGTTCGGCGTAGTCGAGCGGCCAGTCGGCGGCGACACCGAAGCGGCTGTACATCTGCATGGCATCTGGGTTCATGCGGTGTGCCTCACCGATGAACTGCAGCGTACTGCCTCCGAGCCCGACGACGTGGTGATACCCTCCGGCCTTGCGCCGGTTACCGGTGTTGGTAGGCCCAAAGAGATGGTTCCAGGAGCGCAGGTCCTCGAAGCGTGGGGACAGGGCTTGCAACGGGGCAATCGTCTGCCGCCCGCGCGGTGAGACCTTATGCGGGAAGCTTCGCTGCTCCCAGTCAGCCCTATGTAATGCATAGTCAGTGCCGGGATCGTAGGTCGGCCCCGCTTCAAGCAACAACACGTCGAGCCCGCGACGCGCGAGGGCAAAAGCACTGGTGCCGCCACCGGCTCCGGAGCCGATCACGATGACATCGTACCCGTCTTCCATCAATACCGATCCGCAGGCGGTGGCAAATGGTGGTCAACGAATCCCAGAGGTTGGGGCGAGTGTTGGTAGCCGAGGGCGTTCCAAGTCGCCGGGTCCGCGTAGTAATGCGTAAAAGCATCGGCGCGTGTATGTTCGAAGAATATCCGCTCCAACGTGTTGGCGGGTGCACGCGCTGCGCGCGCTACGATGAGTTCCCGCCCATCGCCTGCGAGCGCGGCAAAATTTTCTGCACCCAGCCGTCGCGCTTCGCGGTCCAGCCAACGAGCGCCACGAATGAGTAAGCGCCGGTACCGACCGTTCTCGCCGGCCTTAGCGAGGAGTCGTTCGGGTACACCGATAGCTGAGGCGCTGGGGCTCGCATCATCCGCCGGTAACAAGGTGTCCAGGTAAATCGCCAGGTCGGGGTCGATCGGCTCATGACCGCCAGCCGCTACAACCGCGGCTAACAGCGTACGCATGTGCGCCGCAGCGGCCGCAAACACACCGAAAATCAAAACGCGTCGTCTAGTGCGCTTCAAGAGGCCCCGTGGATGTCCGTTAAAAACATATCAAGTCACGCTAGCCTCGGCGGCTCGCTGATGTCAGTGCGGCTGCAACCGGGCGGGAACCCAAAAGACTTTGTTTTACAGGCTGTCTGCAGGAGCGCCTAAGCGCAACCCACCACCGCGTGGGTGATGCATTCGGCGCCTTTCAGTTCAAGGGATCTTAAAAATCACGCCGTGAAGGCGGCCGTAGACGGCCGCTCGTGCCCCCTATCGGCGTCGAAGGAAACCCAGGCCTACGAGCGGCACTGCCAGCAGTGCCACGGCCGGGGGTACGGGAACGATCGTAACAGTGGTGTCGCCAGAAGACACAAATGGGTTGCCGATGGGAGGATAGTTGAAAGCAATGTAAGGGGAGCTGGGTTCGATCCCCATGTAGAAAAATTGGTCGCTCATTTCGCCGCTCGAAAGGGCGTTTACTTCGGTCGCATCAGTAATGGAATAAAACGCTGCATCGTCGGCATCGCCAAACAGTGAAAAAAATGACGGGCCGAATTCCAATGTTGACACGCTGAAGCCGATGGTCGGCGAGAGGTCCATATCTGCGTCCTAGGCTGCCTGTGAAATGAGGAGCGACACCCAGCCAGTCAGCGGGGTCGACACGCTGTCGACATTGGTAAGGCCAACGGCAAAGCCTTCGAGGACCGGGCTGCCACCGCCGACTTGAACGTCGAATTGGCCTTCGAGCGTATCCGGATTGAACAGTTCGTCAATCGTTACAGTCGGCTCACTTATGACGCCGGCGCTGACGGGGTCCGCAAATATAGCTGCGAGGCATAACGCGAAGAAAAAGGACGGCTTAAAGGCTATATTTGTCATTGTCTCCAGTTACCTCCCGCGTGGGCTGCTAACCGCTACCCTACCAATTTAGCCGGCGTGCTTGTGAGAAATATTACCTACTCGCGCCGGTGCTCGATTATTCCGATCGAGCCGAATATGGGGACGGTATATGTATTTCCGATTTGCACTACGGGACAATGACCTATGTAAGGGTGGCTGTCCCCGGAGATTCTGGCGACAACGGCATGATTCAGCCTACGAGCTCAAAGCGAGCATAAATGACGAATACCTCTGCGCGAATGCTGGACGACGACATTAAGTCAGGGTTTTTCAATTACCTGGACAACTCCGTGCGGCCGTCGCTCTACCGCAATGGTGAAGTGCTCACCCGGCGCGACCCCGATGGTAGCGATGGTGGCTCCAAAGGCATCTCGCTTGAAGAGCGGGAGATGACCGTCCACAACGCGCGTCGGTTGACGGCGGGTGAGCGCCGCACGGTCAAAACGAACGGTTTCGAGTGGCTCACACGGCCGCTTGGTAATCGCGGTCTCGACTTTTTCGATCAACTTCGGGTCGTAGAGGAGTATTACGGCGAATGTGCGCAAATCGTACAAGAGGTCACCGGCGCGCGCGCTTTCGCCTTCGACCACAACATCAGGTCGGCAACTGGTAAGAAGAGTCAGCGACGCATTCCCGGGGGGCAGCAAGTGCAGGGCCCGGCCCACCTGGCGCGCGGAGACTACACCCTGTACAGCGGGCCGCAGCGGCTGCGCGATCTCGCGAAGCCGCCCAGCGGTAACGATACCCTGCTTGCCGTTCTCGACGCGGGGCAATCACTGATTAGCCCGGAGATGGCCGAACGAGCGCTAGCTGACGGTGGTCGATTTTCGATCATTAATGTCTGGCGTAATATTGCTGACGAACCGGTTGCCACCCATCCGGTTGCGTAATGTGACGCACAAAGCGTGCATCCCGAAGATCTAGTCGTATTCGAAATTCACTATCAAGATCGCGTGGGCGAGAACTATTTCGCCAAGCATTCGCCACGACATCAGTGGTTTTACTATCCGCGTATGACCGGCGACGAGGCGCTTTTGATCAAGCAATGGGACTCCGCCGGCAAGCTGGCGCGGTCGCTCGGTGCCGAGGGCGATGCGAGCAACGATCAGGCGCCTGGTACCTTCAGCTTCCACAGTGCTTTCGAGGACCCATCGACTCCACCCGATGCCCCCGATCGATGGAGCATCGAAGTGCGGTGCATAGTCCTCTATGACTAAGCCCTAGCACAGAAATTTTCGGGCCTATCTCCGGTCTATAAACACCCGCTCTTTTCCAATCCACATCGCGGATCTCGGAAAATCAATAAACTTGGTCTCGTCTTCAATGGCGAGTTCCATCGCGCGCGCGGCTTCTGGAACGTTGGCCATGGTCATTAAATCAGCACGGTTGAACCAGGCTTCGGCGTGGCCGGTGTAGGGCGCCACCGTTGTGCCACGCGGTCCGGTCAGTTGGGACTCGAATTCATTGTGATAGTAATGAACCTGCAGGTAACGCTGCATGCGAAATCCGGTCGAGACGCCGCGAATGAGCGGTCCGTGATTGGTCCGCCAGTACAACTGAGCCTCGTCTAGGCTCTGGTCGATCGGGTGACGTAAACAAAAGAAGAGTTTGACCAGCGGACTGTGTTCGGTGGCCACCATATACTCGGTCGGGTTCACCTGTGGGTATTCATAGGCAAACCACAAGGGCGAGTTCGGCAGGTCGATGAAATTTTTCTCATCCTCGAGTAGTTCCATTGCCGCCGCCTGCCCGGCCTCGGTTGAGACGGCCTCGAATGCTTCGGGACTAGTCCACCACAGTTCCGCAACGCCGTCGTAGGGCGGCTCCATGCCGCCGCGCGCCTCGGCCAACGCTTCGTTGATGGGGTCGTCGAGCGTATGGAGCTGTATGTAACGATGGATCGCGAGTGCGGTTGAATGCCGCGCCGCAAACGGGCCGTGCACCTCGCTCCAATAATGCTGAAATTCTTCCCGCGACATGCCGGGCTTTCGACGCAGCGCGAATTCTAAACGGATCATGGTGTCCTCCTGGGATGGCGTGGGCTGATTGTCGGACTGATTATTTATTACCAGCCTGAGGTCCACCAGCCTGGTGTCAAGTCCCGTATCACGTGCGCTAAAAATTCCACGTGATCCCCATGCCCGCGGTAAACAATGTACTGTCAGTCTCGAATCTTCCAAACCGCTGCTCGCCGTCGAAGGCATACGAAGTATTCATATCGACTCGCAGCTTCGTATTCGGTACTTCCCAACCGACGCCAAGCGACACGCCTTGACGCCAAATCCCGGCAGTAGCCGTCGCCTGGACGAGCTGCAGCAAGGTCGGCGTTACCGGCAGCGATGCGGGGCCCGGACCGGGATTCTTGAGTTGCGTTATGTCACCAAATGACGTGCCTAAGTCGTTTTGGTTTTTAGTTAACTGGCTACCGTAACTGTAACCCGTCCTCAGGAAGACACCGCCGAATCCCGTGTTGAGCTTATGCTGCCCGCCTAGCGATACCACATATTGATCTTTCCAAATCGACGCATATCCATCCGCGTTCGCCCAGTTCTTATAGCGAAAATCGACTTCGACCATCGAATTCACCCACAAGCTGGCCGTCGTGGAAAAGCCGACTTGCACCTCTTGAGCTTGCTCGAGGGTGAGATCGCTGAATACGTCCGGCGCGGTTTCGATGGCATGTTCGTACTCGATAGAATGCGGGGCTTTGTAGGCTACGCCCAAGAGCAGCGGTCCAGCGTCATAGGTCACGCCAACGTTACCGCTGACACCGAGGTTGTTGACGGCCGCGCCGCTCTCCGTCAACCCGGCCTGAAGATTGCCGATCCCAATCACGAGCGCGCCACCGATGCTGACGCCCGGTGCGACCTCATAGGCGAGCACCATATTGGCGCCGAACAGTTTTAGATCGGCAAGGAGGTTGGGTACGCCCGGGACATCGCGGAAATCGGAGCCCAGACCAGAAACTGCGGTGAAGCCGATACCCGCGACGAGTTTAGGCGAGAATCGTTGCAACGCCGCAACGTGCGGCGCGACCAGCTCCCTGATTCGCGAGCCGCCATCAAATGGGCCCGTTAATGGCGCGGGCCCCGGGGGGCCACCAAAAAGGTCGGTCGGTAAACCGCGTGCATCGATTTTCGGCGAGGCGTAACTCACGCCGACCGTAAAGGCGTTGGTGCCCGAAAGCTGAGTCAGTGTCGCTGGATTTGCAAACAACATCGCGATCGGATCTTGCGGTCGCGCGGTCCCCACGCCTTCCATGCCACCCGCCGCGGGTGTCAAAGTCAGATCAAATTCCGATCCGCGCGAACCACCTGACGCGGATCCGGCGAACGTGATCAGCAGGATACAGCCAGCGATTTGGCCAACTGCGCCCGTGGTTCTCCTACCCATGGATGCCCCACAAATAACGTATGATAATCAGATAGTAACGTTATTTATCTAATAAATACAACTAAGATTAGATCAGACCTACCGAAAACGCGTCTACTTTCCACAAACATCCACGACGTTTCCGCGGGAACGCTTTTTGGAGACCGTTTAACTAAGCGGGTAAGGCGCAACCGGGGATGCCGCGCCGGTGTCAGTCCTTGCGGCCCGGTAAACGCGCCAATGCGTCGTGGATTGCACTCGGTGTTAGCGGCACCTCGAGCAGCCTTTCGATCCCACACGGTTGGACCGCGTCTTCGATAGCGCCGGCCACGACCGGCCCCACCGCGATCACCCCGATTTCACCTACGAGAAGAAAAGCTCGTTAGGCGTGCTTAACGGCGATTGAACCGAGCCGATCCGGCGCAAATGGACGTGAAACGGCGGCGTTTGTTCATTCGTTAAGCGGAACTACGCGCTAGACGTCCGATCGGTTCAACGTTCGCCGCGCGCCAGCTCCTCGAGCGTGCTTTTCACCTGTGGATGGAGGTCTCCCCCCCACACTGGCGCAATGGCCGCAACGAACGCGTCCGAAAGCGGGCGTGCCGTACCCTGCCCGGCCTGGTTCACCAGTTCCTCAACGAAGCGTGCGACATCAGGAGACAGGACTGACGTCAGAGCAGTGGCCTCCTGCGTGGTCAGATCCTGAAGTGCGGCAATCAATCGCGCCGCTACGACCCGAAGTCGAGTATCGGCATCTAATAAAAATCGGACGTCTTTGCGCCAGTCGTCGGAATCGATCGAATCGAGTCCCCGTACGGCAAATTTCGCAAAGTCGGGATACTCCAAGGCGCGTAGCGTGGCGGCGAGCGTAAGCAAGCCGAGCGTACCGATGTCGTTCGATTCGAAGAGACGATCGAATTCTTGCGCCGAGAAATGTCCCTTTCCCGCGAGTACGAAGACGGCCTCGCGGCCCAGCACCCACGGCCACGACCCCTCCGGGAAAAGCTCATTCACCATGCCGAAGGCTAATGCAGCAAGTGCCGCCGCGGCTGAGTCGACAGCCGATTCTGTCGTCCGGGCGCTTCCACCGTCGGCCAAGTCCATGTCGCCTTCACCACTCGCTACTATTCTCCACACGTGGTTGATCGGTTCGAAAATGCGATTCTTGCGCAGCTTCCAAAATGCTGAGGCGGCATCCTTGCGGATTTGCGCTGACAATCCTTTCGCGCCCGCCTTATGCTCGAACAAGGATTCGAGAGCAAATAGTAACGATGAACCCGCGAGGTCCTTGGCGTCACTGACGTTCTCATACGCCAACGTAGACTTCGCGAGCGACTCCTGCTCTTGTTCGAAGCCGCCCGCTTCCAAGCCGAGGGTAATTTCCCCCGCCTCAGATCGCCCCGTCACCTGGTACAGCGCCCCGGTATCTGCATCAATCTCCATCGACCAACCCTGGGGACTTCCGATTACCCACCGACCATCCACCCGCTGCCCTGGCCCATGGCGTTGCGCTATTTTTACAAAGGCCGCTGGTTCCAGTCGGGTTCGTATCCCGAATGGCGAATGCTCTTTGTCGTTCCAAGTTCGCACCGCTGCGCCTAGTCCTAAGTTGAGTTTTCCAGCGCTGGATGCATCGACCCCAATGCCAGCGATAATCTTCGCCAGTTTGGGTTTGAACTCGAGTTTACGTCTGGTGCCGTGAGCGTACGCCGCAACCGTTTCGCCTGAAACCAGCACCTCTAAGTTACCCGGTATCCAATTACTTGCACTCTGGCCACGGTCGAGGGGAAGCATGCCACCATCGATAATCGCCAAAACGATGTCCAGTGGGAACAACAAGCCGTTAGCGGAAATTAGGAAGCGGCCGGCTAGTGACCGCTCCGGAAGTGTCCATCTGATACTTACTGTTTCACCGCGGGCGACAGCGCTATCCACGTATTTCGCTGTTCTCACAAGCAAACTTTCGGTGGGTGAGAGTTCTTGATTCAGTGGCGGCGTTCCGCTCAACTCCGCGAGTTCGATTTCCAAAGCAATACCGTTCAGGTTCGAGGTGATCCGGTAGGGCGTGAGCCGGTGCTCGGCGAATCGCCCCGAGTTCCATAGTGCGCGCTCTGCCCGCTGCATGACGCCACCATCGAAGCGGATGCCGGGACGGAGATCGAGATAGGACATTACCTGCTCTCGCGAGATAGTGCGGTTCCCGATGACGTCAATCTCGAGCAGAGTTGCGCCCGGCCCTTCGTCATGGACGGTAATATGGAGTTGAGCTTCGTCTCCATCGGGAACCAGAACGACCTTCGCGTCCAGATCGACGAAAGGGTGGCCGAACTCCCACATCGCGGCTTTAATCTGACTCGCGAGCTGAGCAACGGATGCTGCATCGAAAGATGCAACATCGCCGATAGGCCAAATCGTTGTACGGAAACTCGAGTAGAGGAATTGCAGGATCGGGGGCGGTTCTATACCTCCAGGCATTTTTGCAACTGGCAATCTCATCTCGTTTCGCGAGAGTGTCGCCGACGGCTCCGTGATCGCTCTGATCAGAACTTCAGGAGCAATCGTTCGCAATCCTACTACTTGAACCGAACCGCGAACGTACCGTGATCCCTCCGAAACAAGCACATTCACATACCCATCGTGCGGCTCGGCGTCCACGTCAACCGCCACGTTCGGGAAGCCGTTTCGTTGATAACCGGATTCGACGCGTGATCGAAGCATTTCCAGGAACTCCGTACGCGGTGCCAACGGGTGCGCGGCGAGAATGAAGTCGAGGTCCAGTTGCAAGCCGTTGCGGATCGATTGGGGATCTATGGCCGTTGGACCTTCAAAGCGGATCCGGGACGGTGAACCGAGCGCTCCGACCCTGAAATCCGAGTGTCGGTTGTCGAGTTCTGTGGTGTGGATTTCGAGGAAGTCCGTAACGTTCTCGTGTTTCGCCGCGCGTGCGCGATCGAGCGGTGTCATACCCCACCGATCGACCGCATCGAGTTCCGCCTTCGCGGAAACCAACGCGGTGGCCGTCTCCAAACGGCCATGCGAAGCGGCCAAATGAAGCGGGGTCTCTCCATCCGCGTCGATCGCGGCGGGATCGGCACCTCGCTCGAGCAACCACTGCACGAGCGTCTCACTGCCAGCGACCGCCGCGCCGTGTAATGGCGTTCTACCACGAACGTCACTGCGTCGAACATCTGCGCCGCCATCGAGCAACGCCTTCGCCGCGTGGAGGTTCCTGCGTTCCGCGGCGAAGTGTAATGGCGTAGCGCCATCACGTGCGGAGGCATTGACGCCCAGACCTCGCATATGCAGTGTTTTAACGATTCGAGCGTGTCCGCTACCCTCGCTTACCCAATCGGAGAAGGGAACCGTCGGCACCACATCCAAGTTTCCTCCGAGACCTCGTCCGAGAATGAAACGGTTCGGTTCGCCACCGTATGCGACCGAGTGTAGGGCAGTATGTCCGTCGAAGTTTACGCGCGCTGCGTTTGCTCCTTTTTCCAAAAGAAGAGCGACGACACGTTCATGGTCCATTGCCGCGGCATAAAACAGCGCCGAGCTTTGCAGAAAATTGGTGATATCGACGTCAACACCGCGGCCCAGAACGAGCTCGATAATGGATAAGGAATTTGCGATTGCCGCGAGATGAAGCGGTGTGTTGTGGACGCCGTATATACGATCCAAAGCCCCACCGTGTGATATCAGCAGGCGTACCAGATCTGGGTCCCCCCTCAATGCTGCTAGGTGCAGCGAAGTCAAATTCATGTTGTCGCGGATTCTCGGATTAGCATGGTGATTCAACAGCATCTCGCTCAGCTTCGTGCTGCCCCGCAATATCGCGTGGTGCAGTGACGTCGACTGCAATCCATCGCGCGCATCGGAATTGGCCCCGTGGGCCAGTAACAGCTCCATCACCTCGGGGCGATTATTGTTCACGGCAAGATGCAACGGTGTGTGACCGTGCGAACTAGGAACGTCCACGTAGGCTCCTTGTGCGAGGAGCATCCGGATCGATTCCAAGTGTCCGTGCAGGACGGCTGAATGGAGTGCCGCCGAACCGGTCTCCAACAGCTCGTCGATTGATTCGCGATCCGCTTCAATTGCTTTCGATAAGGCGGCGACGTCATCGGTGGCTGCCGCGTCATGGATATCCGAGCAATTCGCGACGCACACCCAGCCAACGGCGACGAGCGATACGATGGCGCAAGTACGAATCACTTCGGCAGCATCTTTGCAATCACCTGGCCGTTAGCAGAGGTTCAAGACATTTCCGCGGAAACGCTCATTGCGGTCGCTGAACTCAACTGAAAAAGCGCTCCATAGGGTGACGCAGCGGATTCAGGTGTTGCGCCCCGGCGCGCGCGCCAATGCGGCATGGATCGCGCTCGGCGTCAGCGGCACCTCGAGCAGCCGTTCGATTCCGAAGGGTTGCAACGCATCTTCAACTGCGCCGGCGACCGCTGGGCCCACGGCGATGACCCCGGCTTCACCGACGCCCTTCACGCCCAAGGGATTGAGCGGTGACGGCGTTTCGAAATGGATGATCTCCACTTTCGGTACTTCGGTCGCGTAAGGCATCAGGAAATCCATGAAATTGGCATTGCGCGGATTGCCGTCTTCGTCGAATTCAACGCGTTCATAAAGCGCACCGCCGATCCCTTGCGCCACGCCGCCGCGAACCTGTCCTTCGACGATGGCCGGATTGATCATCTTGCCGCAGTCGTGCAGGCACATGTAACGCCCGAAGCGTACTGTACAGAGCTTTGGATCCACTTCGACGATCGTGGCGTGCAATCCGAACGCCCAGGTCGCGCAGGGTGGGCTGTAATAATCGGTCGCCTCGATGCCCGGATGGGTGCCCTCTGCCAGCGGTGGTCCATCGTGTTTGGCGGCGGATGCGAACTGCGTCGCCGATTTGCTGGCTTCGCTGAAGCCGTAGCGTAGCGGATTGGCGAGCGTCGCAACCTCGGCGAGCGAGACCGATCGGTCCGGCATGCCTTTGAGTCGCGCCTTACCGTCCGTCAATTCCAGATCGAACGGCGCGACTTCGAGCATAGCTGCGGCCTTGTCGAGCACCTGCTCGCGCACTTTGACCGCCGTCTTGTGGACGGCGTTACCGCTCACGACGGCGGCACGGCTGGCAAACGTCGCAACACCCCAATCGAAGGCCTGGGTATCGCCTTCCACGACGATCACATCCGTAACCGGTACGCCGAGCTGGTCCGCCACGATCTGCGCTAACACCGTTTCGTGCCCCTGGCCCTGTCCAGCGAGACCGGTATTGACATAGACCTTACCGGTATTCGGATGGATACGAATGTGGCCGCCTTCATAGGGGCCGATACCGGTGCCTTCTACATAGCAGGCAAGGCCGAAACCCAAGTAGCGGCCGTCAGCGCGCGCCGCTTCCTGCTCGATTCGAAACGCGTCCAGATCGATCGCTTCGATCATCATGTCGAGCGCCTTCGCGTATTGGCCGCTGTCGTAACGCACGGGTAAGCCGTCGGCGAAGAGCAAACCGTCGCGTTCATAGGGAAATTCTTCAGGCGCGATCATATTCATGCGGCGCACGGCAATGCGATCCAGGCCCAGCTCATCGGCGAGTTTGTCCATGCCCCGTTCGATGGCAAAGCACGCATGCGGTCGCCCGCAACCGCGGTACGGTGACACAGGTACGGTGGGGGTATAGATCGCCTTGAACTTGATCCAGATGTTGGGGATCCGGTAGGGGCCGGCGATGGACGTCGCCGCGACCTGGGCGACCGCGATCCCATACGGTATGAATGCACCCGTGTCGTGCAGGAATGAATCGCGCAGGCCCAGCACCTCACCGGCCTTGGTCGCGGCGAGTTCGAGTTCGTGGACCTGGGCGCGTTCCTGATTCGAACTCAGAAAGTTTTCGTTGCGATCCTCGATGTACTTGACGGGGCGTCCGAGTTGCATCGCGGCGAAGGGTACGAGGACCTCATCCGGATAAAACAACATTACTTTCTGACCAAACCCGCCGCCGACATCCGGCGCGATGACGCGGACTTTGTCTTCATCGAGCCCGAACAGAGCAGATAGGCCACCGCGGATCGAAATCGGTGCTTGTGTGCCGTCCCAGACGGTCAATTCACCGGTGACCGCATCGTGGCGCGCCGCGACCGTGCGGCATTCCATCGGCGCCGCCGTGCTGCGCTCGACGCGCACGCGGATCTTGGTGATGTGTTCCGCGCGTGCGAACGCACTATCGGGATCGCCCGTGCTCTGCTCGAAATCCGCCGCAACATTTCCCGCCACATCGGGATGCACCAGGTGGCTGTCGGCGCCGGCTGCAGCCTCCAGATCTACCGTGACTGGCAGCGCTTCGTAATCGACGTCGATCAAGCGAAACGCGTCCTCTGCAGCGTAGCGATCTACGGCCACGACCATGACGATAGCCTGGCCAACGTGAAATACGTCGCCGCGGGCGAGCGGACGTTGCGTGCGCGCACCGGTCAGCGACGGGTGCGGTACCAGCAGTGGCAACTCGGTGTCGAGAGAACCGATGTCGTCGCAGGTGTAGACCGCAGCGGCGCCGGGATGGGCGCGCGCTTGCGCGACATCGATGGACGTGATCTGCGCCCGCGCATAAGGGCTGCGAAGAAACGCGGCGTGGAGCGCACCCGGCAGAGGAATGTCATCCACGTAGGCGCCTTCGCCCTTGAGCAGGCGCGGATCGTTTGTGCGTTGGACCGGTTCGCCGAACGATTGTGTCGACACGCGCCTAACCTTGTATACCCATGAGCTGGGCCGCGCGCTTCACGGCCGCCACGATATTTTGATAGCCGGTACAGCGACAGAGATTGCCTGAGAGGACTTTTCGGATGTTTGCTTCGGACAGATCGGGATCGTCGGTGCGCTCTAAATAGTTCGCTATGGCCATGAGGAATCCGGGCGTGCAAAACCCGCACTGCAGTGCATGGTGTTCGTGAAATGCTTGTTGCAACGGGTGCAGCGTACCGTCCGCGTCGGCAAGACTTTCCACGGTACGAATGTCGGCGCCGTCCGCCTGCATGGCTAGCGTCAGACAGGAGCGACCTGACCAACCGTCGATGATCACCGTACAACACCCGCACACGCCGTGCTCGCAACCGACGTGGGTACCCGTGAGGCCCAATTCGTGACGCAAGAAGTCGCTGAGCAGCATGCGTGTGCTGACCGTGCGGCTTACCGTCTCGCCGTTGACCGTCAGGTTGATCTCGCGGTCCGTATCCGTAGACACGGGCGCCGCCGCGATGGGACTGCGGCCGGTCATGTACGCGCCCGCGCGCTGGCACGCGCGACGGTTCGAGTTACCAGTACGGCGAGTACATCGGCACGATAGGCGCCGCTCGCCTGCGTATCATCGGCGGCCTCGACGTAATCCGTTGCCGCTTCGCCGGCACTCGCGAGTGCGTCAGGGTCTAAGCGGCTTCCGATCAGCAGGTCTTCTGCGCTGCTGAGCCGCACCGCACGCGAGCCGATGCCGCAGGCCGCCAGCCGTGCACCCGAGCATGTGCCGTCCGGCGCTAAGCTCACGATCGCGCCTACCGCAGCGACGGCATAATCACCGCGCCGGCGTGTGATCTCGTCGAAGGCCCAACCTGAACCGGGTGTGAGTATGGGGAAATAGGCGGCGGTGATGATTTCGTCTGCTTCGAGCGTGGTGGTCAGGTGGAAGCGAAACAGATCGTCGGCCGCGATGGTGCGTGTTCCCCGTTTGCCCGCGACGTCTACTTCACCTCCGGTCGCCAGCAACACCGACGGCAGTTCCGCCGCAGCGTCGGCGTGTGCCAGGCTGCCGACTACCGTACCTCGATTGCGAATGGGAATGTGGGCTACGTGTTCCAAGGCCTCGCGCAGCAAGGGATTGGCTTCATGAATGCGATCGTCGAGTTCGACGGTACGCTGGCGCACCATTGCGCCGACTTTGATCCGCCCATTGACGACGTCGAGATCGCTCAGTCCTCCGATACGGCCGATATCGATGATCGCATCGGGTGCACCGAGCCGGAAATTGAGCGTCGGCACCAGGCTCTGCCCGCCGGCGAGTATCGCGGTCGATTCGTATTGGGCGCGCGCAGCGAGCGCTGCGTCGAGTGAATCCGGCGCCAGGTATTCGAATTGAGGTGGCTTCACGAAGCCGCTTCCGCCGTCGGCAGATCCTCCTCGTGTACCGGCCACGGCACATCCGGATCGTCCCACCCTTCCGGCCAGCTGATCCCTTGCGTACGTTTGATCTCGTCAAAATATGGGCCGCGATCGAACGCCGTGACTGCGCCGCGTTGCGCGATCAGTTTCGCACGCAAAGACTGCGTTGCGGTTTCATCCAGCGTCGGCGTGTCGCCGTCGAAGTCGAGCACCACGCCATATTCTTCGCGCGCCGCCGCCGGCGAGACAACGCCACACTCGACGTCATAGCGAACGCGATCGGCCTCGCGCCGCAAGGGATCGCCCCACCCACCGCCGCCCGTCGAAACGATGTGCACGACCGAGCCGGCCTCGACCGCAATGTTGTCCGCCATGCCGGCGATCGGTGTTTGTTCACCCGCTGGATTCACGACGCCGATGCCGTAGGTGCCGCCATGCCGGCCGCCGTTGACACCGTAAGTGTGCAACAGCGCCCGATCGGCGTTGGAGAGGAGTTGCGTATCGGTCAACACACGCACTTGTTTGTCGTATCCGCAACCCCCGCGCCGCAACCCCGCGCCGCAGGAATCTATTGCAAGGCCGAGTTTTTCTATGCGCACCGGGTAGCGCGCTTCCGAAAATTCCGCGGGTAGATTGCGCGAATTGGGCACGACGTGAACGACATCGCTCCCGTCAGCCCAAGGACGTCCGGGACCGCCGCCGCCCAGCACTTCCCTGAAGAGAAAGAAATCCTTGCCGGTCGTACCGCCGTGTAGACCCCAGATGCGAATCGTTTCGTGATCAGCCGGCATGCGTCCGCGCGTCGCCTTGGAGAGTAACGCGGCGAACACCCCGAGCGAACGCAGTAGGATGAAAAAGCGCATGCCCGAAGGTTTGCCAAAGGTCGGGGTGACCAGCGTGCCTTTGCCGGGGAACTTCACCTCGATGACGTCGAGTACGCCTTCGTTCATGTCGATTTCAGCCGCGCGTTCGGGCGTGTCGGCCAATGAACGCAACACGGGCGCCATCCATTTGCGCACGAAGTTACCGTTGCTATAGTCGATCGGCCAGTTGATCGGACCCTTGGCTTCAGGATCAGTACCCGTGAAATCGAGCACGATCTTGTCCGCCGTTTTGGTCATGGTGATCCGGAGCGCGTGCAGGCGCGGCGCATCGACGCCGTCGTTCTCGATGTAGTCCTGCCAGTGATAGGTGCCGTCGGCGATCTTCGGCAGTAATTCGCGGCGCAGCGTTTCGGCACAATTATCGATGATGCGGTCGAAGGCGGCCTCCAGCGCATCGGGTCCATAGCGCTCGGCCATCGCGATGAGGCGGCGCTCGCCCAGACGCGCGGCGCCGATCTCCGCGTCGACGTCGCCCTTCAAGTGTTCGGGCAGACGCGAATTGCGTTCGACGATGCGGTAGGCCGCCACGTTGAGCTTGCCGCGTTCGTAGAGTTTGATCGGGGGGATCACGAGCCCTTCCTGCCACATGTCCGTCGCATGCACCGGCAAGCTGCCCGGTACGGATCCGCCGACGTCGTCATGGTGACCGAATACCTGGCTGAAACCGATCAAACGCTCGCTGTGGAAGATTGGGATAGTCGTGCACAGATCAGGTACGTGACCGATGCCGCCACAACTGTTATAGGGGTCGTTCCAGAAGAAGACGTCGCCTGGATGAACGTCGTCCGCATCGAAATATTCGAACACCGGTTCGACCAATGCGGAATAGGAGCGCCCAGTGAGCTTGCGTCCGCGCGCATCGAACAGCGCTACGCGGTAATCGTGCTGATCCCGAATCATGGGTGAGCGTGACGTGCGCTCGACTGCGGCCTCGATCTCGAGTTCGGCGGAGCGCACCGCACCTAAGATGACTTCGAGTTCGACGGGCCCGAGTTCTCTGGGCGAATCACCACTCATCATCGTTTCTCCATGATCAGGTTGCCGTAATCATCCGCACGCAGCGACCAGGACTGCGGCACGACGACCGTAGATCCGTATTCTTCCACAATTGCCGGGCCCGTGAGTGCGCTTTGGGCGGGCAGTGCTACGCGATTGAAGATCGGGCAATCGGCCCATCCACTACCGCGCCAATAGACCGGACGCTGGCCGGCAGGTGCAGGTGTAGCGCCTGCGGGGATAGGTTTAATTTGCGGACGATGGACGTTACCGACGGCCTCGATGCGCAGGTTGACCACCTCGACGTCCTGTTCGCCTTCGTATTGGAAGCCGAAATTGCGTTCGTGGGTGCGATGGAATTGCCGCCATAAATGATCTACGGCCGCGGTGCCGGACACGCCGGCGGGTACGTCGACGGCAATCTCGTGGCCCTCACCGACGCAGCGCATGTCGCTCGATCGTTTAATCGCGATGTCTTCCTGGGCGACGCCTTCAGCCATGATCTCTTCTAATCCACGTGCTTCCAGTTCCTGCCAGGCGGCTTCGATCTCGGCGCCTTTGGCCGCTGATTCCTGGCGCACGATGGTGCGGATGTAGTCGCGCTTGATGTCGGATACATGCAGACCGAAGGCCGATAGGTTGCCCGGATTCGGGGGCGAGATGACGGTCGCGATATCGAGAAAGTCGGCGACGTCGGCGGCGAACATCCCGCCCGCGCCACCGAAGGCGATCAAGGCGTAATCGCCGGGTTCGCGGCCTTTCATGACCGTGACCTGCCGGATGCCGTTGACCTGATTGGCCGCCGCGATCTCAAAGACACCGGCAGCGGCTTCTTCGGTCGACATGTCCAACCGTTTGGCGAAATCGCTAAACGCCGTCCGCGCGGCTTCGACATCGAGGGCGATTTCGCCGCCCAACAAGGCGGGTGGAAGACGCCCCAGGACCACTGCGGCGTCGGTGACCGCAGGCTCGCGGCCGCCGCGCCCATAGCAGATCGGTCCGGGATCGGCGCCCGCACTTTGCGGTCCGACCTTGAGGCCGCCGTAGTCATCCAACCACGCGATCGATCCGCCACCCGTACCCACTGTCGCGATATCAAGCATGGGCGTCTTGACCGGATAGTTCTCGACCATCGAGTAGCTGGTGATATTCGGTGTGAGTTTTTCAATCAGGGAGACATCGGTCGAGGTACCACCGACGTCGAGTGTGAGAATGTCCTCGTAGCCGGCGAGGCGCGCCATGTGCGCGGCGCCCAACACGCCCGCGGCGGGCCCCGACAACAGCATCGTCACCGGCCGTTCCGCAGCCGTGCGGGCGCTCACCACGCCGCCGTTCGACTGCATGATCAATACCGGCATGTCGCGCGCTTCGGTGCGCACCTTGGTCGCAGCCCGTTTCAAGTAAGTCTGGCAATGGGGTTTGACCATGACGTCGATCAAGGTCGTCATCGCGCGTTCGTATTCGCGATATTCGGGTAACACGACAGACGATAAGGACACGAACAGGTCCGGAAAATGCTCGTCGGCAATCTCTCCAACGCGGCGTTCGTGGGCAGCGTTCGCATAAGAATGCAACAAGCATACGCCGATACACTTCGCGCCTTTGTCACGGAGTGCCGACACTGCGGACAGTACGCCGTCTTCGTCGAGCGGCTCGATCTCCTCACCTTCGTGGGTCATGCGGCCGCCGACTTCGCGCACCAGGTGTAGCGGCACGAGGCGCGGCGGTTTAACCCAGAAAAACGAATTGCCGTAGCCGTCAGGCACCGACTGACGAGCGATCTCGATGATGTGCCGAAAGCCCGCGGTAACGATCAGGCCGAGTCCGTCGAACTTGTGTTCCAGTACCGCATTAGTCGCGGTCGTCGAGCCGTGCAGTAACTGACTGACATCCGTCGGATCGGTCTTGGCCACATCCGCTACTTTGCGCATGCCAGTTACGAGGCCGACGCTCGGATCTTGCGGCGTCGACGGCGTCTTGATCGCGTAATGCGCGCCCGAAGCCTCATCGATGGCAACGACGTCCGTGAACGTACCGCCGGTGTCGATCGCGATGCGTAAACTCATAGGTGTTATTTAAACTGTCGCGACGGCCCGATCCGCAAACTTCGGCATGATCTCGTGCGCCAAGGCGAGTTTCGATTCACGCCAGCCGGTCATGTCATCGAGGTGGTCGTAGGAGATCGCCATCAGACAGCCGAATCCGCCCGAGGCCTCGATCATGTCTTCGATCTTACGTTCGACCGTCTGCGGGCTACCGATGATCCAGCAATGTTCCGCCAGGTATTCTACGGTCACGTCCGAATCCGGCACATCGGGGTGGTGCTTGCAGGCATCGAGCATGCCGAATTCCTTGAACATCGGTAGAAAATACACCCGATAGTGATCGCCGATCATGCCGTTGATCGTGCGCTTACGAGCTTCGGCGTCAGTATCGGCGACGTAGATGTCGCGACAGACCCGCCAGCGATTACGGTCGGCCGTGCGGCCGGCATCACGCGCGCCCGCTTCGACCGACGCCCAGTGCGACGCCAAATAGGCGTTTCCGAGGCAGACGCTCAATGGAATGAAGCCGTTCCTTCCCGCTAGCGTCAAGGTTGGAGAGCCGGGACTCAAGCCCGTGACACCGATCTCCGGGTAAGGTTTCGTATAAGGCTTGATGTGATAGGTGAAGTTGCCTTCGATCTGATCGTCAGGTCGGCGCACCGTCCAGAATTTACCTGCGTATTCGAAGGGCTCTTCGGATGTCCAAAACAGTCGCATGATTTCGAGCGACTCCTCGGTCATCTCGCGGTTTTCTCCCGCCATGCCATCAACGTTGAACATCGACCAATCGGTCGTTACACCGCTCGCGCCGATGCCGATGATGCAGCGGCCGCGTGAGATGTGATCCAACCAGGCGATGCGGTGTGCCAGTTCGGCCGGATGATGGTAGGGCAGCATGTAAGCGCCTGGACATAGGCGAATGTTTTCGGTTTTGAGCAGCGCCTGCGCGATCATCAGGTCCGGTGCCGGATTGGGTTCGCGCGGAACGGTGTAATGCGCGCCGATCCACGCCTCGTTGAAACCCGCTTTGTCGAGGAATTCCAAATAGTCGAGATCGTGGTAATGGCCTTCGGCAAAATCCCGATCGGGCGGATGGTTGGGCATCATTAATACACCGAGTTCCATGACGATCTCCCTTCAGCGCGGTTAGCTGGAATACAACACGCGCCAGTTTCTCCATTCCATAGCATACATCTCGCCGCGATGCTCGTACTCGGCGAGCTCGATGACCGCTTGCACGAGTTCCTCGGGGTGGCAGTTGAAGCAGCAGTGGCTGCCCGGAACTTCCGCGTACCTGAAGTCCTGGATGTTGCCCGAGAGCCTGGGGTCCCAGGCCTTGCGGTACTCCCAATCGAAACATACGTCTTTGACGCCGTTGATGAAGCTCTTCGGGATCGCCTGCACCCGCGGATCGTTGTAAAAGCGTTCGAGTCGAGGCTTATCGGTAAACGACGTGAGCGGTTGCGGCTGCCACCGTTGTAGATCGGCTGTCTGTTCTTCAGCCGTCATGTCCTGCATCCAGCCGGCGCGGATGATCTCGTGCGGCGGTACCGGATACCGGTTATCCGTGATCGCATCGACCCCCATCGAAAACTCCGGCGGGCAGGCATCTAGGATCGACTCGCCGTCCTTGAGGACGAAGCCCATGTACCAGATCGCATGTGCGATCTGATCGGGTATTTCCTGTGCGACCAGTTGGTTGATAAGGCCGCCCGTACTGTTGCCGACGAGTACGACCTCTTGCAGGCCTTGTTCCTCGATGAACTCGACAACTGCACGAGGATAGTCGGCCAGCCGTACGTGCTCGATCTCGTCGATGCGTGTGCCATGGCCCGGCATATCCAGCGCATAGGCTTGCCGGCCCCACGACGCCATGATCGCGAGCACGCGGTCCCAGCACCAGGCACCGCGCCATGCGGGGTGAATGAAAATATAAGGCACGTCTTGCTTGACTCTGGCCACCGTCTGGGCTCCGCGAACAAGGCCGTTGACCAATCTACGGGACACCGAAATGAATTAAAAGTGCACCCGTCGCAGCGTTGGCACCAACGCGCGCTGGCAGGCTAAGCTTCGCCACACGCGTTTCTGAAACCACTAAAAGGAGAACAACATGGCGGCCGATCGCAGTCGCGGAGTGAAGTTCGGGCTCTGGTACGACTTTCGCAACCCGCCGCCGTGGCGGCGGCCGTACGAAGACCTTTACGCCGAGGTGTTCGAGCAGATCGTTTGGGGCGAGCAACACGGCTTCGACTACGTGTGGCTGTCCGAACATCACTTTTCCGAGGACGGTTATTCACCTTCGTTGTTTCCGATCGCCGCCGCCATCGGTGCCCGTACCAAAAAGATCCGCATCGACACATCACTCGTCTTGCTCCCGTTCCACCACCCCGTGCGCATCGCCGAGGACGGCGCAACGGTGGATGTCATCTCGGGCGGACGCTTCGAATTAGGCGCGGGCATCGGCTACCGGCCCGAAGAGTTCGCAGCATTCGGTGTCCCGGTTACGGAACGGGGCGGGCGGACCAGCGAGAGCCTCGAGATCATCCGCCGGCTGTGGGAAGGCGAGACGGTCACCCTCAAGGGCAAGTACTACGACATCGAGAATGTAAAAGTGACGCCGGAACCGGTGCAGAAACCGCGACCACCTCTATGGGCCGGTGGCTTCACACCGCCCGCGGTGAAGCGCGCGGCGCGTTTGACGGATGGCTACTGCGGCATCGGCCCGAACAGCCTCAAGCCGACCTACGAATTATTCATCGCTGAATGTAAAAAGCTCGGTAAGCCGCCCGGCGAAATGATGACCGCGGGCGGACTGTTCTGGATCATCCCGTCCGAAGATCCGGACAAGAGTTGGACGGAAGCCGCCGATCACGTCATCTACCAGATCGATGCCTACTGCAAGTGGACGGAAGCGGCGGGCGAGAAGATGTTCCCTGCACCCAGGACGCACGACGATCTACGCAAGACGGGAATGCTGCAAGTGGTGGACGTCGATACCTGCATCGAGTTGATCCACGATTACATCAACGAGATGGGGCTCACGCATTTCTACACCTGGACGATCCCGCCCGGTTTGCCGGCGAGTTGGGCGCAGCCGCACCTCGAGCTCTTTACCGATAAGGTGATCCCGGCTTTCAGGTAGTGGCGGGAAATATTCGCCAGCAAGCTGGCTCCTACAGGTTATTTTTCACCCCCGTAGGAGCCCGCTTGCGGGCGAATCTTCGAATTTAGAAGGAGAAAAACATGAATGAACTTGCCCAACGGCTCGAAGCGTTCAAGACTCGGGCCGGAACTGAGCTCGGTACGACTGACTGGTTTACGATCGATCAACGCTCCGAGGATATCTTTTCTTTTTTGACCGGCGATCCCGACGTCAAACACAACGATCCCAAGTGGGCCAAAAACAGCCAGTGGGGCGGCACGATCGTCCATGGCCTTCACCTGCTGTCGCTGGTTTTCGAGTCTTGGAAGGCGCTTGATCTGCCGTTCGCGACCACCGAAGACATGACGCCGGTCAACTACGGTTTCGATAGGGTTCGATTCACTGCGCCGCTACGGGTTGGGCAGCGAGCGCGAGCGCGTATCGTGCTCAATGACGTAAGCAAACGCGACGACGGCGCTTATCTGGTAAAGGCCACCCACACGGTGGAAGCCGAGGAAAGCAGCAAACCGTGTTTGGTCGCCGAGATCTTGCTGCTGTTCGTCCCGATCTGACGGTCAGCAGACCTGAAACGCGATCGGCAACAGGTTGAACGGTGAAAAGAATGATGGTCATGCGGCGGCAATCGGCCGAAGAAAACCTCAGAATAAATCTGTCCCCATTGGGCAGCGCGACTATAATGAGAAAAATTACCGTTTTAGAATGCAGGGCGCGTTGCCGAGATTGACTGCGGACTCAATTGGTCGGTGCAACACCTAATCTCTACCTATAGAGAGGAGGACGTTGCAGATGAAGTACCCGACGAGGATTTATTACACCGAAGCCGATAAAGCGTTGATGTGGGATCGCTGGCATAAAGGCGAGTCACTCAACTCGATCGGTCGTCACTTTGGCCGCAGTCATTCATCGATCCAGAACATTCTTTCGCTGACAGGCGGTATTCGACCTCCTCAACGAAGGCGCTCGAGACTGGCATTGAGGTTGGCTGAACGCGAAGAGATCTCTCGCGGTATGGTCGCCGGCCGCTCGATCCGTACGATAGCGACATTACTCGGTCGTGCGCCATCGACGGTAAGTCGTGAAATCCGGCGCAACGGCGGCCGGCGCTGTTACCGGGCCAATAAGGCTGATAAGGCTGCTTGGGCCCGAGCGAGACGGCCCAAGACCTGTAAACTGGTCGAGAACCGTGAGCTGGCCCGTGCCGTAGCGAAGAAGCTGCAGAAGTTCTGGGCGCCCGAGCAGATCGCGGGCTGGCTGAAGCGCACGTATCCAGACGACGAGAACGTCCACGTGTCACACGAGACGATCTACAAGAGTTTCTTTATCCAGGCCCGCGGGGCCTTGAAGAAAGAGCTGTTGCAGCATCTTCGCAAGACGCGAGCGATGCGTCGCTCTCGGCACAAGACGCTCAAAGGCGAAGGGCTGGGCCAGATCACCGATACCGTGTCGATCAGAGAACGTCCTGCCGAGGCCGAAGATCGTGCCGTACCCGGGCACTGGGAAGGTGACCTCGTGTTTGGCAGCAACAACAGCCAGATCGCGACCTTGGTGGAACGACACAGCCGATACGTAATGTTGGTCAAAGCAGCCAGCAAAGACACCGAGACTGTCATCAATGCGTTAATAAAACACGCGCGCAAGTTACCGCGGGAACTTTATAAGTCGTTGACCTGGGATCGTGGTTGCGAAATGGCTGATCACCGACGATTTACATTAGCGACCGACATCAAGGTGTACTTCTGTGATCCACAACAGCCGTGGCAACGTGGCTCGAACGAAAACACCAACGGCCTTCTGAGGCAGTACTTTCCAAAGGGGATGGACCTGTCGAACGTCCACCAAAACAGACTGAACGCGGTTGCACGACAGCTCAACGAGCGACCGAGAAAAACGCTAAACTTCGAGACACCAGCCGAACGATTTAACCAATGTGTTGCATCGACCGGTTGAAACCGCACGCCCAAGGTCAGTGTGCCCTCGACAACCGTCTGGTCGTATTCATCGCCGGCGAGGACACCACCGAGTTCGCTGGTCGTCGTACCGACGAGCGTCAGGTCTCCCTCGACGGTCATGCCCGTTGGGCTGGTGCCGGGGTTGAAGTTGCCGAACACGGTAAAGGTACCGGGACCGAAAATGTCGGTGACGCCGGTGAAGTCACCCCACAGGTCGACGGCGCCGATGACGGTTAACGTTGAGCCGGCGAAGGCCGTATAGTCCGTGATGAATTCGACATCCGAGAGGACAATGTCACCACGGTTGCCGACGAGCGTGCCCCTGGCATCCCCCTCGCTGGCTTCCGCAGGATCGTTGCCGTAGCTGATCGGAAAGCCGGTGCCGATGACTGTGAGCTGCGCGCCGGCCTGGTTGTCGACGAGCCCGGGCAGGATGGTATTGCTACCGACGTGCACGGCGCTGCCGGCATTGACGATATTACCCGCGGACAGATTGCCCGCGGTTCTGAAATCACCCTCGCTCGCGACAGTGAAGATGGCAAACGGGTTTGCATTGCTTTGGACCACGTTGATCTCGAGGCCGGTGATGAAGGCCGGCCCGAACTGGCCGGTATTACCCACCACAAAGTCGCTCGCGGTCAGGTTGAACGTGCCGGTCGACAGCTCCAGGTTCGCCCCGCTGGCCGCGCTGATCGCGCCGACCGACAGCTCGCCGCCGTTCAGCCGGAGCGGCTCGGTGATCGTCGCGGTGCCGGCCACGGCGAGGTGCCGGCCGGTGAACAGTGTCGGTGCCGGGCTGAGATTGAGTTTCTGGATCTCCTCCGCGTCGAGCGTTTGGTCGCCGGAATAACGCAGGGTGCCGCCAAACCAGTTGAAGAACCCGTCTCGAAGAAAGCCCGATTATCCCCTTGACTAACGTATTCCCATCGTGTACGATCTCCTTACAGTAGGAGGACACGATGAGCAGGCCACTGAGCATCCAGCAATTTTTTAAGCATTTCCCGAACGATGACACCTGCCTGCACCATCTGATGCTGAGCAAGTACGGCGAAACCCTTGAATGCCCGAAATGCGGCAAGCACGGCAAGTTTCACCGCATGAAGAAGGAGCCTGCTTATGAATGCCAGTGGTGCGGGTATCACCTTCACCCGATGGCAGGCACGACTTTCCACCGCTCTCACACGGCGCTCCAGAAGTGGTTCTACGCGATCTACCTGTTCACCACGACACGACATGGCGTGGCCGCCAAGGAATTGCAGCGCCAGTTGGGCGTGACCTATAAGACGGCGTGGCGCATGGCCCACCAGATCCGCAAACTCATGGCGAAAGCCGACGGCGAGTGGCCGCTGGGCGGGACCGTCGAAGTGGACGAAACCTACGTGGGCGGCAAGGTCAAGGGTAAGGGGCGGGGCTATCGGGGCAACAAGACCGTGGTATTCGGCATGATGGAGCGGGACGGTGACGTGATGACCAAGGTCGTCCCAAATGTCCGCAAAAAGACCCTGCAGCCTATCATTCGGGCGAATGTCGAAGAAGGTAGCACCGTGCATACCGACGAGCTTAAGTCTTACAACGGGCTTAAGAAGGCCGGATACGACCATGAGACGGTCAATCACGGCGCTGGCGAATATGCGAAGGACGGTTGCCATGTCAACACGATGGAAGGCTATTGGGCGCGGCTCAAGCTTTCGATCCGCGGGACGCATGTCCACGTTTCCGGGAAGCACCTTGAGAAGTACGTGAAGGAGTTTGAGTACCGCTACAACCGCCGCCGGAACCCCGAGCGGATGTTTGATCATCTGCTGGCAAGTCTTTAGCGGCTAGATCCAGCACCTCCCAAAAGCGCGTGTTCGTCGGGCACGGATGCTCCTTAGCGAATTGATCTAGCTTCCGCGTCTTGCGGGCTTCCTCCAGCGACAGATATTTACCGCGAGACATGAATTAGTCCTTAGAAGGGCGGTTTACCCACCTGCCATTTGGGTAAGCAGTCACTGGCCACATAGCCTCCCGCGCACTCGTTCCGAAGGTATTCGTAAGCTTCGGCCCGTTCTTCCGGTGGCAACCCTTTTACGACCTTTTCTGTTTCCCATGCCTGCTTGTTGAAGTCCTCGTCCTCTAGCTTACCGTGAAGTTCAATTGCAGCGTCATCGATATTGGCAATATCAGCGCCTTGATCTTCTGCCAGTTGATACATGCAAGGCATCCACACCCACGAAAAAAATTCTGCTCTGTAGTCCGTGTCTGCAAGGCTTGGCACGATGAGAAACAAGGGCAGAACCAGCAGCACCGCTAACATACATTTATTCATGGTCCTATCGCCTCATTTCTTCATAATGTTGGTAATTTAGTTCTCTCCGCTTGGCTCAATAATGCCGTTTGGTTTAATAATGTAGAGAATGTTGTCATCCTTATGCGTTAGTGAGTCATACTCTTCTTGCGTCACAGACCTAACGACTACCACGTCTCCTACAGCAGAGTTCTCTTTTTCTGATGACAGTCGTGGCTTGTTAGCATTCCCTCGTTGTTCGCGAACAAATCCCCTGCTTATCAAGCAAGTATTTATGTACTCATGTTTGTCAAGCCGACTGACAGAATTCATTGCCTCCATGCGACATTCAGCTTTAGCGATCTCCTGCTCTTCATCGGACATAGAAGGGTGAGATATGACCCAATTAGAACTCTCTTTGGCTCCTTTTACGGCCCAATAAAATACACCGCATAAAAGAACGACAGCGAAGACAGCAACAACTGGCATCAGAGCTTTTCTTAATGCAGTGAGACCTAGTATTTTTGCAAAAGGGGCGATGGTAGCAGGCTGCGGCCAAACAAGCTTTTTGGGCCAGTAAATCCATGCTGCAATACCTAAACTACCAAGCATCATCAAAATACCAACCCAAAGCAGCACAGCATTCCCAAGCGTAGCCATCACTGCGCCAGCCCCAAAAAGAAAGGCATCAAAAAGTAAGGTTGGGGCGGACCTTCGCATGAATATCCGGCAGCAGGTCTTTTACATTCGCGCATCATGCTCGCCTCGAATACGTTAGTCAAGGGGATAATCGGGTTTTTTTCGACCTGCCGCTTATACGGGCCGCCCTCGAAACGGCGGCCGCCGCGACTGCAGGTTCAAGCTACTGTCCTGGCCGCTTTAGGTTGCGGTTTCAACCGGTCGATGCAACACATTGGTTAAATCGTTCGGCTGGTGTCTCGAAGTCTAGCGTTTTTCTCGGTCGCTCGTTGAGCTGTCGTGCAACCGCGTTCAGTCTGTTTTGGTGGACGTTCGACAGGTCCATCCCCTTTGGAAAGTACTGCCTCAGAAGGCCGTTGGTGTTTTCGTTCGAGCCACGTTGCCACGGCTGTTGTGGATCACAGAAGTACACCTTGATGTCGGTCGCTAATGTAAATCGTCGGTGATCAGCCATTTCGCAACCACGATCCCAGGTCAACGACTTATAAAGTTCCCGCGGTAACTTGCGCGCGTGTTTTATTAACGCATTGATGACAGTCTCGGTGTCTTTGCTGGCTGCTTTGACCAACATTACGTATCGGCTGTGTCGTTCCACCAAGGTCGCGATCTGGCTGTTGTTGCTGCCAAACACGAGGTCACCTTCCCAGTGCCCGGGTACGGCACGATCTTCGGCCTCGGCAGGACGTTCTCTGATCGACACGGTATCGGTGATCTGGCCCAGCCCTTCGCCTTTGAGCGTCTTGTGCCGAGAGCGACGCATCGCTCGCGTCTTGCGAAGATGCTGCAACAGCTCTTTCTTCAAGGCCCCGCGGGCCTGGATAAAGAGACTCTTGTAGATCGTCTCGTGTGACACGTGGACGTTCTCGTCGTCTGGATACGTGCGCTTCAGCCAGCCCGCGATCTGCTCGGGCGCCCAGAACTTCTGCAGCTTCTTCGCTGCGGCACGGGCCAGCTCACGGTTCTCGACCAGTTTACAGGTCTTGGGCCGTCTCGCTCGGGCCCAAGCAGCCTTATCAGCCTTATTGGCCCGGTAACAGCGCCGGCCGCCGTTGCGCCGGATTTCACGACTTACCGTCGATGGCGCACGACCGAGTAATGTCGCTATCGTACGGATCGAGCGGCCGGCGACCATACCGCGAGAGATCTCTTCGCGTTCAGCCAACCTCAATGCCAGTCTCGAGCGCCTTCGTTGAGGAGGTCGAATACCGCCTGT
The DNA here is from genome assembly GCA_965217605.1 of Gammaproteobacteria bacterium. Taxonomy (GTDB): domain Bacteria; phylum Pseudomonadota; class Gammaproteobacteria; genus JAYYZW01. The sequence continues at coordinate 104,765 of CBDCJB010000015.1, read as the reverse complement.
CAGCGAAAGAATGTTCTGGATCGATGAATGACTGCGGCCAAAGTGACGACCGATCGAGTTGAGTGACTCGCCTTTATGCCAGCGATCCCACATCAACGCTTTATCGGCTTCGGTGTAATAAATCCTCGTCGGGTACTTCATCTGCAACGTCCTCCTCTCTATAGGTAGAGATTAGGTGTTGCACCGACCAATTGAGTCCGCACGGGCTTTTGGACGTTCAGCTCGTCGACGATATCGAGCCTGAGTATGCGCCGGAGATGGGTGATTCGTTCACGCTATTCATCGCCGGGGAAATCATCGGACAGTTTGACGATATGGTGCTCCCGGCCTTCGGTAACGGTCTCCGCTGGAATGCCGTGTACGGCGCTAACGCGCTGTCGCTGCAGGTCGTGCCGCTGCCGGCTGGAATCTGGCTGTTCGTCTCAGCTATGGGTGCGTTGCGCGTCTTAAGCCGTCGCCAAACCGGGTGAGGGAACCAGGATTGGTGCCGGGTCTTGCCTTTTGCTCGCGATATTTCGCAATACAACAAGACGCGTTGCCGCGACCTCGATCCGTTGGTTGTCATCGCGGGCCGCTTGTTGGAGGACCCGGAGGTCGCTCATACACCCGCTGTCAATGCGTTCCTGATCGAACAGACGGTGGATGACGCAAACGGAGTAATTGAGTAGCAGTCTAACCACAGCGCGCCGTCGATCAGCACGCGAGACAAAAGTAGGGCATCCGTTGCAATCCCGCCTCGCGCTCGAAATCGCAGGCCCCGTCAAGGGCGCCGGTCCCAGCGCGAATCTAGGGGCGCTTAACGATCAAGGGGGCGACACCTCCGGCATGCTTCTTCGCTTGCTTCGCCGCCTTCTTTTCCTTCGGCGTCAGCAAGGCCCGCTTTTTCACTTCCTTGTTGGGTCGCTGGGACTTGGACGTGGTGTTTACTCCTGATCATGTAGAAGGGATGCCCGAGGGGCGATGGGAGGCGGAGGGCGTTTTTCCAGCGTTCCGCTCAGCCGTGCACTGTCGGGTGCTGGGATGCGTGCCGACTATAGGGCTGCGGCGGCAGAAAAGCTAGAAGCTGTCTCAAAACTAACTGCTCTACGCTGAATGGCGTTTTTGCGCTACCTGCGGTACACCTCTGTGGGCTTGGGATCCGCGTTGGCCGGAATTGATCCACCGATTCGCGTCCGCGATCGATACCGAGCTGCCGGTACCGCCGGAACGGACTCACTTGATGCTAGGCTCCAAAGCGTCGTGGGTGGAGGTCTTTGCTGGTGCCAAGGATCTGCATTTCGATGAATATCCTGATGAATCGATAGCACAATGGCATCAACGTCTTGGGCTCGAACGGTCGTAGCGACGATGTATAGATCCAAGCACTTCGAAGAACAGCGACAGAAAGTACTCTCCGATCTGATCGGACACTATTATGGGTCCGATCGGGTTCGATTCACCGCGCCGCTTCGTGTAGGGCAGCGCGCACGGGCGCGGTTCGTGCTCGTTGACGTCACCAAGCGAGACGACGGCAGCTTCCTCGTAAAGGCCACCCACCAGGTGGAAGCGGAGGGCAGTAGTAAACCCTGCCTGATCGCCGAGATTCTGCTGCTGTTCGTGCCGATTTGAATATCGTGGTACGTGCATCCGGCCAAATTGCCGCTGGCAAATCTGCAATGGGAAGAATCTAATGTGACTGGATCAGAGCGGCAGCGGGGCCCCGCCGCCCACGCCATTAGGGAGGGATTCACATGAGTACCAAACCCGATCGCAAGTGGGAAGATTCGCTCCGCAAGAAGTGGACCTGGGACAAGATCGTCAAAGGCACCCACGCCGTCGATTGCATGGCAGTCTGCAACTTCGACATCTATCTCAAGGACGGCAAGATAATTCGCGAAGAGCAGGCGGCAAATTATCCGGGCGTGCCCGGTATTCCCGATCCTAATCCCAAGGGCTGTCAAAAAGGGCTCGTCGAACACCAGCAGATGCAAAGCCCCGAGCGCCTGCGCCATCCGCTGAAACGCGTTGGCGAACGCGGCGCGGGCGAGTGGCAGGAAGTCTCTTGGGATGAGGCGCTCACCGAAATCGCAGACAAACTCATCTCCACGATCATCGATGACGGTCCGGGCGCCGTGAGTATGCGCGCAGGTGTGGGCGTGCTTCTCGAAATGATGGGCACCGCCGCCCCTTGCCGCGTCGCTAGCCTGCTCGGTTCGAGCTATCCGGATTGTTTCGAGTCCACCAGTGACCTGCCCTCGAGCGAATCCCTGACGTGGGGCGACTACTACTACGGCCATAGCTCGATGGATTGGTATACCCATGACTACGTCATTTTCTGGTACTTCAATCCGAATGTAACGCGCATTCCAGACGCACATTATTTTTGGGAAGCCAAATACAACGGCTCTGAGATCGTCAGCATCACGCCGGAATACAACCCGAGCTCGATCAGCGCGAGCCTGTGGGTCAACCCGAAGTACGGCACGGACGGGGCGCTCGCCTTGGGCATGGCGAACGTCATTATCGAAGAAAATCTTCACGACGTGCCCTACATCAAGGAGCAGACCGATTTTCCGTTTCTGGTCCGCAAGGACAACAACCGTTACCTGCGCGAAAGCGACATGGAGCCTCAAGGACGGGAGGATATGTTCTATTTCTGGGACATGCGCAGGGCTAAGCTTGCCAAGACACCCGGTAGTCTCGGCGATTCCGAACCCTCCATTGCCCTCGGCGATCTCGATCCGGCACTAGAGGGTGAGTACGAAGTTCAGACGCTCGACGGCCCGATGGTCGTACGACCCGTCTTCGTCCGACTAAAGGAATATCTCAAAGATTTCACACCGGAAAAGGCTCAAGCGATCTGCGGCGTACACCCCGACGTCATTCGAAAGATTGCCAGGGGGTTCGCTGCCGCAGAGCGACCGATGATCATCGGCGGCTTCGGGGTTTATCGCTGGTACAACTGCGACAGCACCGGTCGCGCTTTGATCATGCTACCGGCCTTAGTCGGCAAAATCACAGGCGAGAACACCGGCTTCACGACCTGGAACGGCTGGGCGTTTGAAGCACTCGAAGACGGCTTGTATTGGCCGCGCCGTGAAATCCCCGACGATGCGACGGAATGGGAGCTGCTTCACGCGCGGAAGTTCTATCGCGAACGAATCGAATCAGACACCGTCTGGGGCTGGATCTACGGTAACCAAGGCGACGCGGCGCGGAAATATTACGGCGACGATCTGGTCGGCGAGATCGAGTCCCGTTTGAAAACGGCCTTAGAGAACAAGTGGCAACCGCATTACGGCGGCAAGGATGACCAGCTTAAGGCCATGATCATGGTGGGCGACAATTACTTCGGGCGCATCAAGAACGTCAGCGAGTTTCGCGACAACCTGCTCAAACAGCTCGACCTCATCGTCACCTTGGACATCAAGATGACGGGCAGCGGGATGTACTCCGATTTCGTGCTGCCGGTCGCGACGAACTACGAGAAGTACTCGCTTCGACCTAATTGGCTCTCAACCGTGTTGCACATGACGCAACCGGCCGTTGAACCGGAAGGTGAGTCGAAATCCGACTGGCAGGTGATGGCGGCATTGATGAAGAAAATTTCGGAGTTCGCCAAAGCGAGAAACATCGAACCTTATAACGATGAAGAGTTCGGCAACGTCATTGAATTCGACAAACTGTACGACCAGTTTGTGGCTGATGGGGCATTTACTGAAGACAAGGATGTGGTGCAGTGGATTCTCGACAATTCAAAGTCAACCGAGGGCATGAAAGTCGAGGAGATGGAGGAGGTCGGCTGGGGGGCATTCCCCCACGTGGATGCTACGAAAGAGTTCCGCTGGATCGGCGAGAAAAAGCCGTTCCTGACGCCTGCCGAACGGGTCGGCAAGAAAGAAAGGTGGAACACGCTGGCGGGCCGGCAACAGTTCTACATTGAACACGAATGGTTTCTCGAATATGGCGAAGAGCTCCCCAACTACAAACCGTCGCCCATGGACACCGATACTTATCCGTTGGTGTTCAACACGTCGCACGCACGCTATTCCATCCATTCCAATTGGACCACGAACGAGCAGATGCTACGGCTCAATCGCGGCGAGCCGTTCATTTCCATCAATCCTCAAGATGCCGCGGAGCGCGACATCGAAGATGGAGACCTGGTGGAAGTCTACAACAGCGTCGGCTCATTCAAGTGTCAAGCAAAAGTGCGTCCAGGCTTGCCTCGCGGTGCCACGCATATGTATCACGGCTGGGACCCGCTCCTGTTTCGCGACAAGGCGAGTTACCAGAATGCGATCCCGACGTTGATCAAACCGACTCAATTGGTCTCGGGATACGGCCATGTCGAATATGGCATGTGGTACTGGGGTCCCAATCAGAACTCTAATGACGCATCCGTCGAAGTCGCGAAAGTCGAGAGAGACAGCCATGCGGACTGAAACACTCAAACCTAGCAAAGAGCTGCTCAAGACGAGCGCCCGGCAGATCGCCATGGTCATCGATCTCAACAAATGCATTGGCTGTCAAGCGTGCACGGTGGCCTGCAAGAACCTGTGGACCGACGAGCCGGGCCAAGAGCATATGTACTGGCAGAATGTCGAGACCAAGCCAGGGCCTGGTTATCCCCGAAATTGGGAGAAGGGCGGCGGTGGCTTCAAAGACGGCAAGCTTGTCTTGGGGACTGTGCCCAGCAAAGAAGACCACGGCGTCCCATGGACTTATGACTATGAGGGCGCGGAGTACAAGGGCACCCAGTCCTACGTCAAGCCGAATACGGATCCCACCTGGGGGCCCAACTGGGACGAAGACATCGGCGCGGACATCTACCCCAATAATTACTATTTCTATCTGCCGAAGCTGTGCGTCCATTGCACAAACCCGCCATGTGTGGATGCCTGTCCGGTCGATGCGATTTACAAGCGCGATGAAGACGGCATCGTGTTGATCAGTGACGAGACGTGTCAGGGCAATAAGAAATGTATGTCAGCCTGTCCGTACAAGGAAATTTATTTCAATGAGGTGAAAAAAATCGCACAGAAATGCATTTTTTGCTTTCCCAAAGTAGAAAAGGGCGTCGCGCCGTCCTGCTGCAAGCAGTGCGTAGGGCGGGTGCATCATGTGGGTTACATGGATGACGAAGAGGGCAGTGTCTACAGGCTCGTAAAGAAATGGAAGGTCGCTCTGCCATTGCACCCCGAGTACGGGACAGAGCCGAATGTTTTCTACATCCCGCCGATGGCACCGCCGCGATACAATGCGGATGGCTCGCTGAACGACGAGAGCCGGATCCCGCTCGAGTATTTAGAGTCGCTGTTCGGGGATGGCGTGCAGGCGGCGCTCGATACCTTGCAAGAAGGGACAGAAAAGAAGCGGCAAGGGCAACCGTCGGAGGTCATGGACACCCTCATTGGATTCGTTTTTAACGACATGTTCCAGATACCGCCGCAGTTGCAACAACAAGAGACGTGAGGCGTGCCGGAGGACTGCGGGCTTTTACACGGATGTAAAATGTGCCCCAGGGCGGCGACGTGTCGTCTCGATAAGAAAGCGCACGATGTCAACCTGGTCAAAACGCGGCTGTCCCGGGTTGAACACGTAATCCTCGTCATGAGTAATAAGGGGGGCGTCGGCAAGACGACGCTCTCCGCCAACCTCGGTGTAGCCTTAGCCCACAAGGGGTTCCAGGTTGGCATTGCCGACGCCGATATCCATGGCCCCAACTTGCCGAAACTCTTTGGTGGCGAACACCATCGGCTAAAACTCGATGAACAGGGCTTGCCCCCATTTAAATATGGGACGCACATCAAGATTGGCTCGATTGCTTTTATGCAGAAGAATCCCGACGAACCGATCGTCTGGCGGGATGCCTACAAGTATGACTTCATCCATCAGCTCATCAGTTCCTTCAACTGGCAGAGCTTGGACTTTCTGTTAATCGACCTTCCGCCGGGGACGGGTAACGAATCCATTACGGTTATGGATCTGGTGAATCCGCCGACCGGGGTCATTATCGTCACCTCGCCTCAGGATGTGGCATTGCTGGACGTGCGAAAGTCTATCGGGTTTGCGCGGCAGCGGCAGGCGCCGATTCTGGGCATCGTGGAGAACATGAGCGGGGTCGAATGTCCAAGCTGTCACACCCATGTCGAAGTGTTTCCGACCGGCGGCGTTGACGACACGTGCGCTAAGCTAGGGATAGATTTACTGGGCAGGCTCCCCATCTTTCCTGCCGTAGCCACCCAATCTGATCGCGGTCAACCGATTGGAGATTTGAATCCTGACGGTCCGGAGGCGGCAGCCTTTGCGGCCATTGTTGAGCGTAGCCTCGAAAAAATCGAGCAGAGACGAGTCCAATGACCTATCTCACCTATCCCGATCTCAACGATCTTTCCAAAGACGCGAGCCTGCAACTGCTACGGGAAGTGCACAGCGTAGGCACAAAAATCTACGAAAAAGCGTACGGCGAAAAGTGGATGAAAGAGCTGCTCGACGTGATTGAGACGTTTCAGGCGCAAACCGCGTCAACCGATGCTTCCGACGCTGAGCCGCAAGGTGCTCAGGGCCCCAGCACCCAGGGGCTCATACAACACGTCTACCAGACACATGAAAAAGGCTATCTCGACGGTCTCCTTTCCTATTTCGCCGACGATTGTGTTGTAACGTTTCCGGGCGGCCATGTTTTCGAGGGCAAGGAAGACGTCCGAACTTTTTTCGGTGAATTTCTTAGCGGTCAATTTCCACAACTGACGAGAACACCCGTCAATTTCATCGTGGGCGGTACGCGAGTCGTGTGTGAGGGGACTGTGGATGGGGTCACCGTAAATGACAAGCCATTCAAAGCCGTGCCGTTTATCGATGTCTTCGATACGCGAGCGGGCGGGACAATTCTACGCGTCGCGATGTACCTCGATCTTCCTGAGATCAGAGCGCAAGTCGGCAAATGGTGATCGCTTGGTAAGTAAGGATGAGCGCGCTCGAGCCAGCCACGCGAGAGGCGAGCGATTGAACGAGCCCGAACCCATTCAAACCTACAGCGCCGTCATCGATCGCGCGGCCGTTGAGTTCGGTGAGCTGGAAGCGATCGCCGATGGCGAGGTGCGCTTGAGCTTTGCGGAACTCGGCGAACGGATCGATCGTTGCGCGGCTGCGCTCATCGCCTTGAACCGCACCGGGATTTTCGGAGGCTCCGAATCTTGAGAGGATTGGAGCATGAACAAAGCGAAGCGATATTCCCCGGAGGTTAGGGAACGGGCCGTTCGACTCCTGTTCGAACACGAGAAGGGGTACCGGTCGCGATGGGCCGCGACGGCGTCGATTGCGACCAAGATCGGGTGCACGCCGGAGACGCTACGCACGTGGGTGAGACGAAGTGAGATCGACACCGGTCGTCGAGACGGAATGACATCGGAGGATCGAGCTCGGCTCAAGGCGTTGGAACGGGAGAACAAGGAACTGAGACGGGCCAATGAGATCCTGAAGACGGCGTCGGCTTTTTTTGCCCAGGCGGAGCTCGACCGCCGAGTGAAGCGATGATCGGCTTCATTGATGAGCACAAGGATCGTTATGGGATCGAGCCGATCTGCGGCGTGCTGCCGATTGTCCCGTCGACGTACTACGCACACCACGCGCAGCGCAAAGACCCCCAACGCCGCTCGAAGCGGGCGAAACGAGACGCGGTGCTGCAGCCGGAGATTGAGCGGGTATGGGGAGAGAACTTCAAGGTCTACGGGGCTCGCAAAGTGTGGTTGCAATTGAACAGGGAAGCGCTCCCGGTGGCGCGATGCACCGTGGCCAGGCTGATGAAGGCGATGGAGATTGAAGGGGTTAAAAGGGGTCGGCGCACGGTCACGACCCTCCCGGACGAAGCCACGGAGCGACCGCAAGATGCGGTCAACCGGCATTTCAAGGCGAGGCGTCCGAACGCCTTATGGGTGGCGGACCTGACGTATGTGGCGAGTTGGCGAGGCTTCGTATACGTGGCCTTCGTCATCGACGCCTTCGCGCGGCGAATCGTCGGTTGGCGGGTATCCAATTCACTGCGAACGGACCTTGCGCTGGATGCGCTGGAGCAGGCGCTTTACGACCGCAAAGTGGGACCACGGAGCCGACTGATCCATCACAGCGTCCGCGGCGTGCAGTACCTGTCCATTCGCTACACGGAGCGTTTGTCGGACGTGGGCATTACGCCTTCGGTCGGTAGCGTCGGCGACTCTTACGATAACGCGTTGGCCGAGACGGTCATCGGGTTGTTCAAGACGGAGGTGATCCGTCCGCAAGGCCCTTGGAAAAATGTCGAGGAAGTCGAGTTCGCGACATTGACCTGGGTCGATTGGTTCAACAACCGGCGCCTGCTCGAACCCATCGGCGACAGACCACCCGCGGAGAAAGAGAACGAGTACTATCGGCAACTGGGAAAGTCAGCCAGGGCGGCTTGACTCAAACTAAAGAGCCTCCGGTAAACCCGGGGCGGTTCACCTCGGGCATCGAGCGCGGCGATCGCGTGGCCCTGTGGGCCCCGAATATCTGGGAATGGGTCGTCGCCGGATTATCGGTGCTGCGCGTCGGCGCCGTGCTCGTGCCGGTTAACACCGGCTTCAAGGGTCGCGAGGCGGCCTTCGTCCTTAACAAGGCGCGGGTGAAGCTACTCATCACGGTAGTCGGGTTCTTGGGCTACGAATACGTATCCGAACTCGAAAACGCCCATCAGAGCGTCGCATCGCTCGAGGACATCGTCATACTCCGGGGTGATACGCCAAAAGGTACGGCCTCATTTGCGGACTTCCTTTGCCGCGCCGACGCGGACGCGAAAGATGCACTTGATGATCGGCAAAAGAGCGTGGTCGGTACAGATCTGAGCTTGCTCATGTTTACGTCCGGAACGACCGGGTTGCCCAAGGGCGTGATGCTCAATCAAGCCGGGATCTTTCGCGGCTTTCAGCACTACGCGAATAACGTTGGGATCAAGCGCGGAGACCGCGTGTTGGTTATTCCACCGTTCTTTTATGCCTTCGGGTTTATGGGCGCGATCACTGTTTGCATGATGCGCGGCGCGACCATCGTGCCCCACGCCGTATTCGACGTGGCCGGTGCCTTACAGCAGATTCAAGATGAACGTATCACGATCGTGCCCGCGCCGCCGGCCGTGTTTCAGAGCTTCTTGAACCACGACCAGCTCGATCAGTACGACATCTCCTCTTTGCGTGCGTCGCTCACCGGCGCGGCGACGATTCCGGTTGAAATGGTGGTCGGCATGCGCGAGCGCTTGGGTCTGGACGTGGTAGTGACCGGCTACGGTATGACCGAGACACACGGGCCGGCCACGATCTGCTGGCCGGACGACTCGCCTGAAACCGTCGCCACGACCAGCGGCCGAGCGCTGCCTGGAATCGAGCTCCGCGTCGTCGACGAGGAGGGTGCGGACGTAGCGACCGGCACGCCCGGTGAGCTTCTGGTACGCGGTTATTGCGTGATGATGGGTTATTTCGAGGATCCCGAGCAGACCGCTCAAACCATCGATGCGGAGGGTTGGATGAAAACCGGCGATATCGTCGTGATGGACGCGCGCGGTTATATCGACATCACCGATCGCAAAAAGGATATGTTCATCAATGGCGGGTTCAACGCGTATCCGGCGGAGATAGAGCGCACTATGCTCGAGCACCCCAATATCGGCCAGGTGGCCGTGATCGGCGTTCCGGACGAACGCCTGGGGGAAGTCGGCGCGGCCTTCGTCGTGCCCTCACCCGATGCCAAACCCAAGCCCGAGGCCCTCATCGCCTGGTGCCGCGGCGAAATGGCGAATTACAAGGTGCCGCGTTACCTCTGGCTGGTCGACGCCCTGCCCTTGAACGCGAGCAACAAGGTTTTGAAGACCGCACTCAGGGAACGTGCCGCGGCATCGATGCGATGAGCGAATGATTCTCGGAATAAAAACGATCCGATTTATATTTTTCTATTTGCCGGCCCACCGTGGCGGTCTTTTTTCAGCGAACGCTTCCGCACCTTCCTTGCGATCGGCCGAATAGTAACAAGCCTCAAAGGCCGGATAGGTTTTTTGCCGCTCCATGGCGTCTTGCAAGCTCGGCTCGTCGAGACCCCGCATGACCGTTTCCTTCGACGCTCGGGTTGCGAGCGGCGCGCAACGCAGGATCTTCTCGCACCATTTGCCGACCGTCTCATCGAGTGCTTCCGGTTCCACGAGTTCGGTAATGAATCCCATCTGATTTGCGGCGTCCGCATCGATAATCTCGCCCGTGAGTATGAGTCCCATCGCTTGTTTGAGGCCAACCTGCCGAGCCAAGCGGTGCATGCCGCCGCCGAGCGCGACCGCGCCGATCAAAGGCTCGGGCAGTCCGAAACGCGATCGCGTTGTCGCGATGAGAATGTCGCAAGCCAGCGCTACTTCGAAGCCGCCGCCGACGGCAACGCCGTCGACTGCCGCGATTACGGGCTTGTCTAAATCGAAGCGTTCAATGAGCCCGGCATAGCCGCTCTCGGGGTACACGTTGGGTTTGCCTTGTTTGGCGATCGCCTTCAAATCGCTGCCGGCGGAAAACGCGCGGTCCCCGGCGCCGGTAATCACGCCGAGATATTGATCGTCATCGCGCGCAAATGCATCGAAGGCGTGTTGCAGCTCATCGTGCATCTGTTGATTGATCGCATTCAAGACTTCCGGGCGGCTCAACGTTACCCGCGTTATGTGGTCAGCTGTACTGACCTCGATATATTCGTAGTTCAATAAAAGTTTCCTCTATCGAATCATCCAGCCTTAAACTATACGACCAATAAGGGACGAGCCGACACAGGGACTAAAAAAATCATCAAGAGGGCTTTCTACCATGTTGCCTAAAATCGGGACGCCCATGCGCCGCACGGAAGACCGTCGTTTTATTTCGGGCGCAGGCCGTTACACCGCTGACATTAATCTCCCCGGCCAACTGTACCTGTACGTGCTGCGATCACCGGTGGCCCACGCGAAGATTAAGTCGATCGACACCGCGACTGCCGCGGCTATGCCGGACGTGGCTGGTATCGCGACGGGCAAGGACATCGCTCGTGCGGGCATCCGTTCCATGCCGACGGTCTGGACGGTCACGGACAAATCCGGCGTTCCGATGCGCGAGCCGGTGCGGCCAATCCTCGCCGGCGACAAGGTGGCCTATGTAGGCGAGCCCGTGGCCGCCGTTTTCGCGGCATCGCTCGCCGCGGCCCGGGATGCGGCCGAGCACATCACGCTGAGTCTCGAAGGGCTGCCCGTGATCATCGATAGCGTGCAGGCGCTGGCCGATAACGCGCACCGGATATGGGACGATATTCCATCGAACTGCGCGTTTGAATCCGAGCTCGGCGATGCCGCACGAGTCGACGCGGCATTCGCGCAAGCGGCGCACCTGGTCCGAACGGATATCGTGCAGAACCGGCTCGTGTCGAATCCGATGGAACCGCGCGCCGCGCTCTGCGGCTACGAGCCCGCGCTCGATGAATACACGCTTTATCTTTCGAATCAGAATCCGCATCTGTGGCGTTACGTGAACTGCCGCGACACCCTCGACATTCCGGAGGCCAAACTGCGCGTGATCGCACCGGATGTCGGCGGCGGCTTCGGTGCGAAGGTGTACCAGTACCACGAGGAGATCCTCGCGATCTGGGGCGCGAAACACTTGGGGCGTCCAGTCAAGTGGGTGGGCGATCGCACCGAGACCTTTCTCTCGGACGCACAAGCGCGCGATCACGTCACCCATGCGGAGATGGCGCTCGATAAAGACGGGCGGATCACAGCCCTGCGCGTGCGAACCTTGGCGAACCTCGGCGCGTACATCTCGATGTTCGGCGCGTCGGTACCGGCCGGTAGCTACGCGATGATGCTGCCGGGCCCTTACGCGATACCGGCGTTTCATTCCGAAGTGAAGGGTATTTTCACCAACACCGTGCCGGTCGACGCCTACCGCGGTGCGGGTCAACCCGAGGCGGCGTTTGTCATGGAGCGTCTGATCGAGACCGCCGCAATCGAAACGGGAATCGACCGCGTCGAGCTCAGGCGGCGCAACTTCATACCGAAAGACGCGTTTCCGTATGAGAGCTCGACAGGTTGGATTTACGATACCGGTGACTATGGTGCGTGTCTGGACGCTGCGCTGGGCGCTGCGGAATTCGACGGGTTCGAAACACGGCGCGCCGCCTCGGTAAAGCGTGGCAAACTACGTGGCGTCGGGATCTGCGCGTACGTCGAAGCCGCAGGTGCCGGGCACTCGCAGTTCATGATCGCCGCTGGCGCGAAAATACCGGGTTACGAAGTCGGCACGGTGCGCGTGAATCCAGACGGCACGGTCACGGCGCTGACCGGCTCGCACAGCCACGGGCAGGGGCATGAGACGACGTTCGCGCAGGTCGTCGCCGATCACCTACAAGTGCCTTTCGAGGACGTCGAGATCGTGCACGGCGATACCGGCCAAGTACCTTTTGGGGTCGGTACCTGGGGGTCGCGTTCGTTGAGCGCCGGCGGCAGCGCGCTCGTGGTCGGTATCGATAAGGTCATCGTCAAAGGGAAGCGGATCGCGGCCCATATGCTCGAGGCCGAAGCCGACGACATGGAATACATCGACGGTTTTTTCAAGGTCCGCGGTTCGGACCGGATCCTGTCCTTCAAGGACGTCGCACGCGAAGCCTATCTGCCGGGCAACTATCCGCTGGATGAACTCGAACCCGGACTCGAGGAGACGACCTACTATCATCCGCCCGCGGGTGGCACCTTTCCGTCCGGCACGCACTGTTGTGAGGTCGAGATCGATCCGGAAACCGGCGCGATCGAGATCGTCGGTTATTGGGTGGGCGACGACTTCGGCAAGATCATCAACCCGATGATCGTGGAGGGGCAGGTGCAGGGCGGCGTCGCGCAGGGGATCGGCCAGGCCCTGCTCGAGGATGCCATCTACGATCCGGACAGCGGCCAATTGATGACTGCGTCTTTCCTCGATTACTGCATGCCGCGCGCCGACGATCTGCCGGCGATCCACGTCGATTCCATCGACGGTCACACGCCGAATAATCCGCTAGGGGCGAAGGGCTGCGGTGAAGCCGGTGCTATCGGTGCGCCGGGGGCGGTCATCAACGCGGTGTACGATGCTCTTCAGGCAGTCGGCGTCGACGATGTCACGATGCCTGCGACACCGTATAAGGTTTGGTCGGCAATCGCCGCCGCCAGCCGATAAAATCAATCAGGTCCGTGAATGATGCGGCGGTCACACAATGCCATGTTCAATCGCAACGCGTTCAAGATCGGGCTCTTTTCCCCGAACTGTTCCGGCGGCATGGCGGTCACCACGGTGCCCGAGCGCTGGGACGCGAGCTGGGCACATAATCTGGAACTCGCGCAAATGGCCGACGCGGCGGGGATCGAGTTTCTGTTACCGATCGCGCGCTGGACCGGCTACGGCGGCGACACCGATTTCCAGGGCATCTCGCTAGAGCCCATCACCTGGGCAGCCGGCCTGCTCGCGCAAACCAAGCGCATCACGGTGTTCGCGACCGCCCACACGGCGTTTATCCATCCGCTGGTCGCAGCGAAGCAATTCGCGACCGTCGATCACATTGCGGCGGGCCGCTTCGGGCTCAACATCGTGTGCGGCTGGAACCAGCCCGAATACGAGATGTTCGGCCTCCAGCTACCGGCCGATCATGGCGTGCGTTACCGCTACGGTCAGGAATGGTGGGATGTGATCGGCAGGGCGTGGCAGGGTGGTGATTTCGATTGGAATGGCGAGTTTTTCAACATTCGCGCTGGACGCTGTACGCCGCGACCGACTGGCGGCACACTACCGCCGATCATGAATGCGGGCTCCTCGGACGAAGGCCGCGAGTTCGCCGCGAAGAACTGCAACTTCCTGTTCACCGTGATGGTCGATCTGGACCCAGGAGCGCAGGTCGTCAAACAGATGCAGGCGGTCGCGCGTACGCGCTACCGGCGCGAACTCGGCGTGTTCACAACCACCTATGTGGTGTGCCGGCCGACGGGGGCCGAGGCGGAGGATTATCACCAACATTACGCCGTGGATTGCGCCGACCGCGAGGGGGTCGAGCGGCTGATGACGCTGCAGGGTATGTACGCCCAGTCTTTCCCCACAGACATGATCGAATCCTTGCGCGTGCAGTTCGCCGGGGGTCACGGCGTATTTCCACTGATCGGGGATCCGGATACGGTCGCCGACGGGCTCGAACGGATTGCGCAGGCGGGTTTCGCAGGTGCCACGGTGGCTTTCGTCAATTATTCCGACGAACTCCCATACTTCGTGGATGAAGTACTACCGCGGCTCGAACGGAAAGGACTGCGCCTGCCGGTCGGCACCGCCTGAGCCGTTCCGAATTACGACGACGGCATGGTGGTCATGCGGGCGCGGTCGCCCGCCGAAGCCAGCAGGATGATCCTGTAGGCCCTAAAAACGAAAAACGGCGGTACTTGGTGTAATTCTTGTCTTTAATGTATCGTTGTTATCGATCGCAACGAATCGGGAGAGGTCCACTATGTTGAAATCCATGCAATAAGCGCTCGCTGTGATAATCATGGCGCAGCCGCTTATCGGGACTGCGTTTACGCGAGACGACCACCTAGCGTGGCTCAAGCAGAACCAGGAAGCTACGCCACAATTCGTCGTTGGTGAAACCATTACGTATGAAAAAGCGGATCTGCTTAGACCCTTCATTCCGAAGTCGCAGCAAGACTCGCTCCTCTTCGAAGGCATGGAGATGAAGATCGTCGCGCCCACCGACCTGACGCCGCACGAAGACTACATTAAGGCGACCGAGCAGTTTTACGGTCAGACGCAAATAGCAAGCGATGGCGCGCACGAGAACTACACTGCTGGCCGTCCGTTCGACCCGGAGAAGTTCACGCCCGGCAGCAACGAGGACGGCTGCAGGCTGATCTGGAACTATATGTTCCGCTGGCAGTATGCGGGTATTAGCGTCGCGGACGTGCAGTGGATCTGGGTGCGCCCCGGCGGTACGCACGACGACCACGAAGCCGTGACCGTGGAAGGCGGAAGATACAAAGACAACTATCTCGGGGGCGGCACCTTCGAGCGCTTGTTACGAGGACCTTATCAGCGCGTACTCATGTCGCACCGGTCCGATCTGACCGAATCGGACTACCTGTTCAACAACGGCAAGGGGTTCGCGAAAAACACCAACTTTCGCGAGCATACGGCCTTCGTTTCGCCGTTCGACATCGCCGGCGCCTCGTTTTTGATCCTGCGCTACTCGGACCCGCATAAAGCCGACGACTCGTGGGCCTACATTCCGAGCCTGCGCCGCGTGCGCCGCATCTCGGTGGAGGTGAAATCGGATTCCTTGTTGGGCACGGACCATACCCTGGAAGACTTCTACGGCTTTAACGGCCGGCCGATGGAACACAACTGGGTGTATATCGGCGAGGCGAAGATCATAGCCATAAACAGTTCACGCAATGTCAATGCGGTCTTCTACGGGCCGAATGGGTGGTCGATGCTCGACGACTGGTAGCTGCGTGACTACTGGGTCCTGAACCAGATCCCCGTGGACAAGGGCCATCCATACTCTGAAAAATTTTTATATCTGGAAAAAGAGACGACGATGGCTTTCTTTGCGATTTCATTCGACAAGGCTGGCGAAATGTGGAAAACCTGGCAAATGTCAAAAAGCTGGACGGAAGATCCGAATTTCCGGTCCGTAGCGGAGTCCCACGGTGCAAAGACGACGCCGCCCGGGGTACGCGTGCCGAGCTTTCAAAGCATTAATGTGATCGACCACCAGAACAGCCGTGGGACGATCATCCCTTGTTTCGGCAACAGCTATCCTCTCCCGAATTTCACGGCCGTCAAGCGGACCATGGATGTGAACTATCTGACCGAGGGTCGCTAAGCGTATTGAGTATCCGCGTCTGAAACGGATCGCGGATGCGTTCGCAACGCGGGTGAATAGCCCATTGAAGGCGAGTGTCCGTCTTCAAACAAATGGGACAGATGTTTGGTCTTGCTAAGGGCGTATTTTGCTCATCATTTTCATGTTACGCAGCGTGTCGTTGATAGTGCAAACGACGTTTCGCGATAGTCTTTCGTTTGATCCTTTCTCGTTTTGCCAAAATAGATTGCCCGCGCCCGAAGTAAACGTCGGCTGGCGTCAGGTTTTTCAAGCTCTCATGGTATCGCTGATGATTGTAGTGATCGACGAACCGCTCGATGTGCTGTTTCAGATCGCCGGGCAAGAAGTCATTCTCCAGTAGTATCCGGTTCTTCAGCGTCTGGTGCCAGCGTTCGATCTTGCCTTGTGTCTGCGGATGGTACGGTGCACCGCGAACGTGGCTCATCCCATTGTCGCTGAGCCAATCAGCAAGGTCGCTCGAGAGGTAACTTGAGCCATTGTCGGAGAGTAATCTCGGCTTTTGCACGACGTCGGCCTGGTCGCAACCCGAGGCCTGCAAGGCAAGTTCCAGGGTCTCGGCCACATCCCGGCTGGTCATGGTCGTACACAGCTTCCAGGCCACGACATAGCGTGAAAAGTCATCCCGTATCGTGGATAGATACATCCAGCCCCAGCCAATGATCTTCAGGTAGGTAAAATCCGTCTGCCACTGCTGATTGATGGCCGTGGTCTTGTCTGTGAACTCGCTGGCGGCCTTCATGACGATGAAGGCCGCACGGGTGATCAGAGCGTGGGCTTTGAGAAGCCGGTAAACCGAGCTTTCCGAGACAAAATAGCCCTCGGTATCGGTGAAGGTAACCGCCAACTCGCGCGGACTCAGTTCCGGCCTGTTCAGCGCCAACGTGATCAGGCGGTCTCGCACGGTATCGGGGATCCGGTTCCACACCCGCCCCAGCAGGGGCGCCTGGTCCTGCAGCGCCACTTCTCCGTCATGACGATAGTGTGCGTACCAACGGTAGAAGGTGGTGCGTGGAACGCCCAACATAGCCAGGGTGTGCTTGGCCGGCAGGTGCGATCGCTCCACCAACCGAATGATCTCAAGCTTCTCGGCGGCTGAATACCTCATTGCAGGTCGTCCCCATCCCCGAGCCTGTTTTTTTTGAGCAGCCGCAGTTCCAGCGTTTGCTCGGCGACCACTTCCTTGAGATCTCGGGCTTCACGCCGAAGCGCCGTGACGTCACTGGTGTTGGCCTGGCGAACAATGTCCTGAACCGCCCCGGGATTTTCGGAGGCTCCGAATCTTGAGAGGATTGGAGCATGAACAAAGCGAAGCGATATTCCCCGGAGGTTAGGGAACGGGCCGTTCGACTCCTGTTCGAACACGAGAAGGGGTACCGGTCGCGATGGGCCGCGACGGCGTCGATTGCGACCAAGATCGGGTGCACGCCGGAGACGCTACGCACGTGGGTGAGACGAAGTGAGATCGACACCGGTCGTCGAGACGGAATGACATCGGAGGATCGAGCTCGGCTCAAGGCGTTGGAACGGGAGAACAAGGAACTGAGACGGGCCAATGAGATCCTGAAGACGGCGTCGGCTTTTTTTGCCCAGGCGGAGCTCGACCGCCGAGTGAAGCGATGATCGGCTTCATTGATGAGCACAAGGATCGTTATGGGATCGAGCCGATCTGCGGCGTGCTGCCGATTGTCCCGTCGACGTACTACGCACACCACGCGCAGCGCAAAGACCCCCAACGCCGCTCGAAGCGGGCGAAACGAGACGCGGTGCTGCAGCCGGAGATTGAGCGGGTATGGGGAGAGAACTTCAAGGTCTACGGGGCTCGCAAAGTGTGGTTGCAATTGAACAGGGAAGCGCTCCCGGTGGCGCGATGCACCGTGGCCAGGCTGATGAAGGCGATGGGGATTGAAGGGGTTAAAAGGGGTCGGCGCACGGTCACGACCCTCCCGGACGAAGCCACGGAGCGACCGCAAGATGCGGTCAACCGGCATTTCAAGGCGAGGCGTCCGAACGCCTTATGGGTGGCGGACCTGACGTATGTGGCGAGTTGGCGAGGCTTCGTATACGTGGCCTTCGTCATCGACGCCTTCGCGCGGCGAATCGTCGGTTGGCGGGTATCCAATTCACTGCGAACGGACCTTGCGCTGGATGCGCTGGAGCAGGCGCTTTACGACCGCAAAGTGGGACCACGGAGCCGACTGATCCATCACAGCGATCGCGGCGTGCAGTACCTGTCCATTCGCTACACGGAGCGTTTGTCGGACGTGGGCATTACGCCTTCGGTCGGCAGCGTCGGCGACTCTTACGATAACGCGTTGGCCGAGACGGTCATCGGGTTGTTCAAGACGGAGGTGATCCGTCCGCAAGGCCCTTGGAAAAATGTCGAGGAAGTCGAGTTCGCGACATTGACCTGGGTCGATTGGTTCAACAACCGGCGCCTGCTCGAACCCATCGGCGACAGACCACCCGCGGAGAAAGAGAACGAGTACTATCGGCAACTGGGAAAGTCAGCCAGGGCGGCTTGACTCAAACTAAAGAGCCTCCGGTAAACCCGGGGCGGTTCAATTCGTCCCTGAGTTTGCCGTTGAACGACTCACAGTAGCCGTTCTCCCAGGGACTTCCCGGCGTGATGTATATCGTCTCGGTGCCGACCCGTTTCAGCCATCTACGCAGCTTCTTAGCGACCATCTCAGGCCCATTATCAGAACGGCTATAGCGCGGGACCCCATGTCGCTCCATCAGGTCGGCGAAGACCTCGAGTGCATCACGAGCCCGGATGCGCCGAGCCACGTAGATAGCCAGACACTCACGGGTAAACTCGTCAATCACCACCATGAGCTTCACGGCTCGCCCGTCGTCGGTGCGGATGAAGACGACATCCCACGACCAGACATGGTTACGGTGCTCAGGGCGAAGTCAGATCACGACCCGTCATTCAGCCACAGTCGCGCGCGTTTCGGCTGTTTCGCCGGTACTTTCAGCCCTTCACGACGCCACCACCGCATCACCCGACCATGACTGACCTGCCATCCTTGCGCCTGTAGCAGCGCATGGACACGCCGCTATCCGTAACGGCCATACTGCCCCGCCAACCCCACCATCGAGCGCGTTAACGCCGCTTCGTCATCCCTCGGCTGAGGGGTGTATCGGACCGATGAGCGGGACATGCCCAGCGCACGGCACACGCGTCGCTCTGAGTCACCCAGATTCGACCTCACGTGCGACACCGTTATCAGCCGCCGCGCTGGGCTTAGTACTTTCCCTCAGCGACGTCCTTCAAGATCAACTTGTCCACCGTCAGGTCTGCGACCGCTCGCCTGAGTCGGGTATTCTCAGTTTCCAGCGCTTTCAGCCGCTTCGCCTGGCCCACCTTCATCCCGCCATAGGTCTTGCGCCAGCGGTAGTAGGTCTGCGCGCTGACACCTAGCTGTTTACACACCCCACTGACGTTGTGGCCCTGGCCCAGCAACACCTCCGCTTCCCGCAACTTGTGGATTATCTCTTCGGCGTTGTATCGTTTCGATGGCAGGGTCCAAATCTCCTCTTTTCATCTTTTTATCACTTTAGATCTGGACCAGGAATTCCGGGCAGGGTCACCATGCCAAATCGTTGTTTAACGTTACGATACGCATTCCAACATTGAACGTGCAGAAAAGTATGCCGCTCGGGTGACGGGACGTATAAGAAAAACAAAGCCCATGTGTCGATTAATCAGTTGTGAAGCGAAGGCCTGGGACGAAGCTGGAAGCGAGATTGTCGTGGGTCAGGCGGAGGTGGAATGACGAGTCCGTTGGGTGGAGATGCGTCGTTGACTTGAGATCGGCGTGTTCAAATCGAGCGCGTCCGCGGCTGTCTGTGGCGCGGCCTGGCATCCGTGGGTTGAAAGGATATTGGGGCTCAGTGGTTAAAGCCCGGGAGGTTCATTGGAATTACGCAGGTTTCGATCTGGAAGGGTTTCTGGAAAAGCGCAACGTTCATCCCAGAAACACTGCGCGAGTCTGCGATCACCGGTGTGCGTCTCGATGATGTCGATGGCTTTTCGGTACAACCAGATCTGCGCATCCAGGTGGTCGCTGAACTCACGGCCGGTGGGTAATCGGTAGGCGTCGAGGTGCCAGCGGCGCAGCCGTTTCGCCGCAGGCAGCCAGCGCGGATCGTGGTCGCTGTAGTTGCGGCGGTAAAGCCACAGCAGGTAGTCATGGCTGTCCGCCACGGCTTCCCAGTTGTGGCGCCTGGCCTCGAGCGTGATGATCGCATCGACGAGTGGTTCCTGCTGCAGGTTGTGCAGGCCGACGTTGATGCGCTGGACATGCCAGGCACGCCGGTACGCCTGCAACGCCTCGCTCTCCCGACGTGCCCCTTCGTAGCTCCTGGCCAGACCGATCAGCAGCTCGGTCAGCCCGGGATCCTGCGCGCCGCCGTCGCGTTCCAGCGCCGCCAACGCGGTTTCGAATGCGGCGATTGCCGACCTGCTGTCCGGACCGGCCGAAGTGGTCTGGTCTTCCACGGCAGCGCCTGCAGCCGCCAGCAGCAGCAGACCTATCGCCAACTTTGCCCGACAGAGCCATCACCGATTTCAGGACGCAACACGGCCCCGTATAATTTTGAGACCGCTTCTAATTAGTATTTTGGACCAACAACAATTCCAGGACGAAGGAGCGCCTCATGAACAAGAAGAACGGCCATCAACAGGAGCCCATGACTGTCCTTATTTCCGGTGCGAGCGCGGCCGGCCCCTGTCTCGCTTATTGGTTAGAACGATACGGATTTAAGCCCACCGTAGTGGAGCGATCCCCCGCGCTGCGTACCGGCGGCTACGCGATCGATCTACGTGGTGCCGCCGTTGACGTCGCTGAACGCATGGGCATCATCGCCGATGTACGCAGTGCGGGCACGGACCTGCGCGAAATCTTGTTTGTCGGCGGCGATGACGAAACGCTGGCGAGTATGGACGCGAACTTTGGAGCGGGTGGTGGCGAGGCCGGTGACGTTGAACTGCTGCGTGACGATCTGGCCCAGATCCTTTACGCGGCCACGAAAGATAAGGTCGACTATATTTTCGGTGATTCGATTACGTCGCTGTGCGAGCGTGACGATGGGGTAGAGGTCGGCTTCGAGTACGGCGCCACGCGAAGATTTGATCTCGTGATCGGCGCGGACGGCTCACATTCCAACGTCCGAGCATTGTGCTTCGGCGAAGAAGCACAATTCAGTCATTACCTGGGCCAGCATGTAGCGGTTTTCACGATCCCGAACTTTCTCAATCTCGACCGTGTCTGGTTGATGCATTACGTGCCGAAAAAGATGGCCGCCGTCATGCAGTACGGAACCGGTAAACACACTCGCGCCTTGATCATATTTTCCTGCCCGAAAATTGACTACGACCATCACGACATTGAAGAGCAAATGGCTATCGTCGCGAAAACGTACGCGTCGGAAGCCGGGTGGCACTTCCCACGGTTGATGGCGGAGATGCGGCACGCGCCAGACTTCTATTTCGACGACGCCAGTCAAATCCGCATGGATGCCTGGTCGAAGGGCCGGATCGCACTCGTGGGTGATGCGGGTTACGCTCCGACCCTGATCACGGGGCAGGGTACGAGCATGGCGTTCGTCGGCGCATATGTCCTTGCAGGCGAACTGGCAGCCGCCGCAGGCGACTATCGCGCGGCCTACGTCCGTTACGAACAACTGTGTCGGGCTTACATGCGGCAGAACCAGGAAATCGCGTTGAAGGCCAAGGAAGTGCAGCTACCGCAAACGTGGGAAGAAATCGAAGAGCAGAATGCGGCGCTGCGGGCGATGCGCGACGCGCCGCCGGACGCGCCGCCCGAAGGTTCAATCGGTGACCTCATCCAGAAGGCGGCGAATTCGATCGCCCTCGAGGACTACGATCATCTATAGAAGCGGTCTCAAAATTATACGAGGCCGTGTTGCGCCCTGAAATCGGCCATATCATTTTCTTAGGCAAGGCGCCGTGCGCACGCGTTAGTGGTTCTATTTCCAAGCGCGGCAACGCCGCCAGCGCCGAGTTCGGCGCCAGAATCCAAAGGCCGTCCACGCCTGATATCCAGTAGCACGGGTGGCCTCAGGCTGTCGGGGCAGGACGACACCCCCTCGTCACCTGCGGCCAATTCTGCAAGTATGCGCTGTTACGTCTCATGCGAAGCTTGGGGGGGTGAGATGGAATCGCTCAACGACAAAGAGTACTCGGTCGAGACGGACGGTGAAGGCGATGCCCTGATTATGGTGCATGGGCTCGGGGGCAACGCGAACGTGTGGGGACCTCAGGTTGGTGCGTTGCGCCGTTTCTTCACGGTGATCCGGCCCGACCTCGAAGGCTCGGGCTTCACGCCCGCTCAGGGCGACATCACGATCGCCAGCCACGTGGCCGATGTCGTGGCGCTCATGGATAGTCGCGGTATCAGTTCGGCGCACCTCGCGGGACATTCGATGGGCACGATTGTTTGCCAGCACGTTGCCGCAGCGCAGCCCCAGCGCGTCAAGAGCCTCGTTCTTCTGGGTCCGCTCGCCGAGCCTCCCGAGCCGGCGCGTGGAGCCCTTCGTGACCGGGCGGCAACCGCGCGCAGCGAGGACATGCGGCCCGTCAGCGACACGCTCGTCCAGGTCGCAACGTCCGCGGCAACCAAGGTCAGCCATTCCGAGCGAGCCGCCTTCGTGCGCGAATTGCTGGTGCGCCAATCGGCGGAAGGATATGCGCGCAACTGCGAGGCCTTGTCGGCGGCACAATCAGCAGACCTGACGGCGATAACCTGCCCGACACTCCTCATAACCGGCGATGAGGATGCGGTTGCCCCGCCCGCTGCGGTGAAGCGCCTCGTGGAATCGATCGGCGATGCCGAGATGTTCATTCTTACGGAATGTGGACACTGGACGCCTGTCGAGTGTCCGCATGAGGTCACCGACGCTATGCTGAATTTCTATTTTGGAACGGACTGAGGCGATGAAGCGCGTGCGCTCATTCATCTCAGCAGTGGTGACCGGAACGTGATCGCGGCGCGTGGCGGTCGGCCGTCGGTCACCGTCGGCGCGACCATCGACGTTACTGCCGACCTGAATACACCCAGATCGGAGCCGCCGGAAGCACGATGGGCAGCCGCACCTCGAACGGGACGAGCCCGTCTTCCTGACGTTCGAGCTGTCGCCCTTCCATTTCTTCGGTTTGGGCGCTGGTAGGCGGTTTGCGACCAGGGCTGTTTTTGGGAGGAGGGATGTGAGATGACTGCCGACGAACGGGAAACCCGGCTCCAGCTAGCGGCATGCTACCGTGATTTTGCGCGCCGCAACCTCGACGATGGGATCTTCACGCATCTCTCGGCGCGCTTGCCCGATCAAACGGAGCGCTTCCTCTTCATCGCTTTTGGCATGTTGTTCGATGAGGTGACCGCGTCCACGCTGCTGACGATCGATCGCGATGGCAACAACGTTGGCTCCTCGCCCGGCGAGGCGAACGCCGCCGGCTGGATCGTCCACAAGACCACCTATGATGCCGTTCCCGAGGCAGGCTCGGTCATGCATTTACATACGGTCGCCGGGATCGCCGTCTCAGCCCAAAAAGAAGGCCTGCTGCCGCTCAACCAGTTCGGCATCACGTGTCATGGACAGTTCGCCTACCACGATTACGAGGGTCCAGGTCTCAGAGCTGAGGAGCGGCCGCGTTTCGTCGAGCACCTCGGCAACAAGCGCATGATGTTTCTCCGTAACCACGGCACGTTGACGCACGGCCGCACGATCACCGAGGCGTACACCCTGATGGACCACCTCCAACGCGCATGTGAGATCCAGATCGCGGCGCAAGCGGGCGGTGGAGACCTCGTCATACCACCGCCGGACGTGGTCGAACACACCGTCAGGACAGCGCAAGGCGTCGGCGACCGCAACTTTGGCGAGGTTGGCTTCCAGGCCCTCCTACGCCACCTCGACCGTGAAGACCCGGCCTATCGCACGTGATCGCGCCCCTCACGGGCCTGAGGACAGAACGACCGCCGCTGCCGTGTGTGACATTGGCTGTCACGTCTTCTGGCTGCGAGGGCCGCGATCCGAACTGAGTTCGGTAGAACTCCGCAAATACTAGGGATGGCGGAAGGCCGAGATTGGATGATCTCGTCGGGTGTGGGCAAAAGCGAAAGGACGATCTATTCGGATTGCAGGTCCGTATCTCTATCCACTCAGTTTCGTCGTGCTTCGGTCGCACGTGTAAGCGGTATAAACGGCCTTTCTTCGGCAGCTTTCCCTCCTTGCTTTCGTCGCTCGGCCGTCGCTCTGAGCCATGAAGTGCCTCAGACTGACATGACGCCTCCCGAATTGACCTCGGCCACGCGACTGCCGGCGCTGGGTGCCGACCTTCTGGTCAGCTGCCACCTTTGCCGCGACGCTCAGTATCGCAGCCGTGAGTGTGGCTCACTGGGCAGCCAGGTTCAGTCGAACAGGCTCGTGTGGGGTGGCGCCCGGCATGGCGGCAGCCGGGAGAATTCGGCCACGACACTTCTCTTGTCAAGGTGGCTGAGGATCTGCTCGATGATCACGGCGTTTTCGATGCAGGCGATGATCCGCACGGCCCCGCGCAAGTCGGGAATATCTCGATGTCAATGACGAAGACTCGTTTCAGGCGTTGTGCTTAAAGCTCATGGCAGCGCGGCGTTCCGCCGGTGTCTGAACCGCCCCGGGTTTACCGGAGGCTCTTTAGTTTGAGTCAAGCCGCCCTGGCTGACTTTCCCAGTTGCCGATAGTACTCGTTCTCTTTCTCCGCGGGTGGTCTGTCGCCGATGGGTTCGAGCAGGCGCCGGTTGTTGAACCAATCGACCCAGGTCAATGTCGCGAACTCGACTTCCTCGACATTTTTCCAAGGGCCTTGCGGACGGATCACCTCCGTCTTGAACAACCCGATGACCGTCTCGGCCAACGCGTTATCGTAAGAGTCGCCGACGCTGCCGACCGAAGGCGTAATGCCCACGTCCGACAAACGCTCCGTGTAGCGAATGGACAGGTACTGCACGCCGCGATCGCTGTGATGGATCAGTCGGCTCCGTGGTCCCACTTTGCGGTCGTAAAGCGCCTGCTCCAGCGCATCCAGCGCAAGGTCCGTTCGCAGTGAATTGGATACCCGCCAACCGACGATTCGCCGCGCGAAGGCGTCGATGACGAAGGCCACGTATACGAAACCTCGCCAACTCGCCACATACGTCAGGTCCGCCACCCATAAGGCGTTCGGACGCCTCGCCTTGAAATGCCGGTTGACCGCATCTTGCGGTCGCTCCGTGGCTTCGTCCGGGAGGGTCGTGACCGTGCGCCGACCCCTTTTAACCCCTTCAATCCCCATCGCCTTCATCAGCCTGGCCACGGTGCATCGCGCCACCGGGAGCGCTTCCCTGTTCAATTGCAACCACACTTTGCGAGCCCCGTAGACCTTGAAGTTCTCTCCCCATACCCGCTCAATCTCCGGCTGCAGCACCGCGTCTCGTTTCGCCCGCTTCGAGCGGCGTTGGGGGTCTTTGCGCTGCGCGTGGTGTGCGTAGTACGTCGACGGGACAATCGGCAGCACGCCGCAGATCGGCTCGATCCCATAACGATCCTTGTGCTCATCAATGAAGCCGATCATCGCTTCACTCGGCGGTCGAGCTCCGCCTGGGCAAAAAAAGCCGACGCCGTCTTCAGGATCTCATTGGCCCGTCTCAGTTCCTTGTTCTCCCGTTCCAACGCCTTGAGCCGAGCTCGATTCTCCGATGTCATTCCGTCTCGACGACCGGTGTCGATCTCACTTCGTCTCACCCACGTGCGTAGCGTCTCCGGCGTGCACCCGATCTTGGTCGCAATCGACGCCGTCGCGGCCCATCGCGACCGGTACCCCTTCTCGTGTTCGAACAGTAGTCGAACGGCCCGTTCCCTAACCTCCGGGGAATATCGCTTCGCTTTGTTCATGCTCCAATCCTCTCAAGATTCGGAGCCTCCGAAAATCCCGGTGCGGTTCAGTCGGCTCCTCCGGATCTATCGGCGCAGTACGCTGACCGCCCCTGCCCCGCTTGGCCGGTGTTACCCGCGCGCGGTGTGTGCTGTTCGGTACGAACACGCCGTGACAATTTCATCGGGAATGAAATTGGAAGACCGGAGGTCGCCCGAAGGGTGGCGCACAGGGAAGTGCGCCATCAATTCCAGCGCCTCACAAAATCGCCGGGAGCGATTTTGAACAGCCGTAGGCTGGCCCGAAGGGTGGGGGGCAGGATGCCCGGAATAAAGATGACGTGTGTAGTCCCATCGCGGTATGGGGTCTTGCGCTCGGTCGAACCTCGCCGGCGCGATCATCCCGCGTACTGGTGAAATATCCGGGCTAGTTCATTCCCTGAGGCGGACTTCCCGCAGCAGCGGGAGCACGGTCTGTTCGAATTGCTTCAGATCGTCGAGATAATTCACCCACGACAGCGTGATGCCGTTCAGGCCGGCGAGGATGCTTCGCGTGGGCCGACTCTCAACAACGTTCATCCCAGAAACACTGCGCGAGTCTGCGATCACCGGTGTGCGTCTCGATGATGTCGATGGCTTTTCGGTACAACCAGATCTGCGCATCCAGGTGGTCGCTGAACTCACGGCCGGTGGGTAATCGGTAGGCGTCGAGGTGCCAGCGGCGCAGCCGTTTCGCCGCAGGCAGCCAGCGCGGATCGTGGTCGCTGTAGTTGCGGCGGTAAAGCCACAGCAGGTAGTCATGGCTGTCCGCCACGGCTTCCCAGTTGTGGCGCCTGGCCTCGAGCGCGATGATCGCATCGACGAGTGGCTCCTGCTGCAAGTTGTGCAGGCCGACGTTGATGCGCTGGACATGCCAGGCACGCCGGTACGCCTGCAACGCCTCGCTCTCCCGACGTGCCCCTTCGTAGCTCCTGGCCAGACCGATCAGCAGCTCGGTCAGCCCGGGATCCTGCGCGCCGCCGTCGCGTTCCAGCGCCGCCAACGCGGTTTCGAATGCGGCGATTGCCGACCTGCTGTCCGGACCGGCCGAAGTGGTCTGGTCTTCCACGGCAGCGCCTGCAGCCGCCAGCAGCAGCAGACCTATCGCCAACTTTGCCCGACAGATTGAACGGATCACGGTATGCGCGGTACTCAGATATACGAACTATACGTGCCTGGCGTCTGTCTATATTACGAGGCGGGACGCACCCCCGCCATTACGAGAGCATCGATGAAGACGAGTTGTAAGCACTTTCTCCCCGGTGCCCTGCTCTGTCTGGCCGCGTTCAGCGGTCCGGCGGCAGCCGACGACGACGGGAAACACTATCTCACCGCCGACAACGATTGCATGTTCTTTCGCAGTATCCAGAACTGGAAGGTTCTCGATGACCGCAATCTGATCGTATGGTCGCCGTCGCGCAGGCAGCCGTACGTCGTAACCTTGTCGTTCCCGCTCCACGGCCTGAGATTCCGGGACGCGATCGCCTTTGAAGACGGCAACCGTGACGGCCGGCTGTGCGGGTTCGGTATGGACGGGATCATCGTCAGAGGCAGCTTTTCGCAGCGCAACTTGATCCGGGGCATAAAGAAACTCGACGGTACCGAAGTCGGTCCTTTAGAAGGCCTCTACGAGCTCTTTTCGAGAAAACCCAAGAGCGACGCCACGGAGAACCTCGAAGAAGGTGCCGAGAACGGCGCTTGACGCCGCCGCGAGCCTCGCCACCTGCACCTAATGAGATTGACCCGCGGTTCAGGGATGAGCGGAGCGAGTCGGGCCATGCTTTCGTTATCGTGCGGCTCGAAGGCGAGATAAGTGTTGTCGATATCCCGGACCAGCAGGCCCTGGCACTCACGGTGCCGGCCGATGCGCACGCTGAGGCGTTGCACAAGCGTTTCCAGTTCCACGTTTGTCGGTGCCTTGACGCGCTAGAAGCGTAGGCGCTCATTGTTGGTGGCGTACACCCCGACTTACGCGCGGTTGACTTCACCCCTTAATCTATAATCTATACCAGCATCGAAAACCGAAAC
Organism: Gammaproteobacteria bacterium; assembly: GCA_965217605.1. GTDB lineage: Bacteria > Pseudomonadota > Gammaproteobacteria > JAYYZW01. The sequence continues at coordinate 76,886 of CBDCJB010000015.1, read as the reverse complement.
TGAAAAGGGGAAGTCATAGTGTCCACGTCATGGTCCGCTTCGGGTGAGTATATGGAAGCATGCAATTGCGACTTCTTGTGTCCGTGTATCCCAAGGAATTCAACGACACCCGCAACGCACGACTCCTGCAAAGTCGCGCTAGCATTTGAAATTCGCGAAGGTTACTACGGCACGACGTCGATGGCCGGGGTGCAGTTTATCCTGGTCGCCGAAACCAAGGCCATTATGTCGCATGGCGAATGGATCGCCGGTTTGATCATCGATCACGGCGCCAGTGATGAGCAGGCTGCCGGTGTTGCCGTGATCGCGAGCGTGGAAGGTAATGGTCCATTGGGACGGCTTGCCTCGCTGATATCCGATTTTCGCGGGGTCGAACGCGCCGAGATAAAATTTGAAAAAAGTGGCGGCAACGTCAGCGTGGTTGTCGACGGCATGATCGATCAATCGCTCGTAGGTGTTGAGAGCGTCGCGAAACCGGGCGAATTCGTATGTATTGATAATACCCGCCACCCGGCAAACCGGCGGCTTAACCTGGCTACCGCTGTGAAAAATGTAATCCGATGCTTTGGCATTGAGTGGGAAGACAACGAAGAACGTACGAACGGTCATTTCGCCCCATTCGACTGGCAGGGCGAGGCCGTTTGATCTGTTTTCGCTTTACCCGACTCACCCTCGACATCGGGTAAGGCCGGATCGACGCTTTTCTGCCCGTCATTTCAGCCGAACCTTCTCCTGGGCTCTCAGCCCGTTTAAGAGCCCAACGTGCTGTAACGATCCTTGCACTGGTTACGATTGGGATCATTGGCTGGTAATCGCTCGTAATTGCATTATTGGAATGCTTTTTCCGCTCATGATGATAATCTAGCCGGAAACACAAGAAGGGCGGGCCTAAGCGGGCGCATTGAAATGGACGGAGACCGACTGCCGAACCGGGACGGAGACCGGGCTTAAGCTGAACCATCCCTTCTAACAACAGGGGGGTTATCATGGAATTTGGTGTCAGTTTTCCCACTTACATCCGCGCTTGGGAGGATGTAAAGCGGGCCGAAGATTGCGGCTTTGACCACGCGTGGTTTGACGACTCGCACATGTGCTACAGTGACGTCTTCTGCACGATGGCGTTGGCCGCCGAGCACACCAGCCACATCAAGTTGGGGACATTTGTGATAATCGCCGGCAATCGGGCCACTCCGACGGTTGTCACGGCGATGGCGACGCTCAACGAGCTCGCCCCGGGCCGTATCATCTACGGCGTCGGCAGCGGCTTCAGCGCGCGTAACGTAATGGGGATGCCGGCGCAGCCGTGGCGTGTGGTCAGGGACGATGTCGCGGTGTTCCGCAAGATGGTGGCGGGCGAGGAGGCCACCTATCGCGAGGGCAAGCGCGCTCGCGAAATCCGCCATCTACATCCCGACATGGGTTTCGTCAATATGCACGACCCGATTCCGGTCTATGTTGCGGCGAACGGCCCCAACGCGATCAGGACTACTGGCGAACTCAAGGCCGAAGGCTGGATTACGCTGACCAACGACCCTGAGTTCGTGCGCAATGGAATCAAGGACATAGAAGCGACGGGCCACACCAGCGACGCATTCGACGTCGTCGCACTGATCGGCGGGTGTGTGTTGCGGCCCGGAGAAACGCCGATGTCACCGCGGGTCGTAGACCGGATCGGCTCGTGGGCGATGCTTGCACTCCATACCCTTTGGAGCCCCGACGAGATTCCGGTCGGTCCCTTTGCTCCGCCGTCACTGTATGACCTGGCCAAGCGTTACCGCGACGAGTGCATCATGAAGATGTCCACCCCGATGGAGAAGCGCTATCAGGAAATTCATGAAGGGCATCTCATATATTTGAAGCCGGAGGAAAAGCGTTTTGTTTCAGAGGAGTTAATCAGGGCCACGACCTTCGTCGGCTCAGGTGCCGAAGTTATCGAGCAACTGAAGGCGATGGAGGAGGCGGGCACTAAGAGTGTGGTGTTCCGGGTAACCGGCACCGACGGGCGCGAGTTGATTTCAGAAATCGGTTGCGAGATCATCGCCAAGTATTAACGTCAATCACGCTGCGGCGCAACACACCAATTGGAGCAGTGCTGTTGACACCTGTGGGAGGATTATACAGATGATGAAGTACGTCGCCGAAAAATGGACGAGCATCCGCGCGGGAAATTTTCACGATAAGACAAACGTTCATGCCGGATCCGCCTGCGGGCTCGCGGCATTCGCCGCCGCTCTTGTGATCGCGTCGCCGGTCTTGTTGGTATCGAGTCAGGCGGTCATGGCGCAAACCGAATCGACAGCGGAAGCGCAATCCGGACCGATATTGGAAGAGGTTCTTGTAACGGCCCGGAAGCGCGAAGAGAACCTGCTGGAGATCCCGGAGTCCATTCAAACTTTTTCCGGGGAGATGGTCGAACAGGCCAACATCAACGGGCTCTCCGATATCGGGCTTTTGGTGCCTAATTTATATTTGAGTCGGCGGACGGATGGTTTCCCGAACGTCTCGATTCGTGGCTTGGGTGGGTTTGGCAACACCCAGGGGACCGGATTTTATCTGGATGGCGTACAACTGTTTGCGGATGCGTCGTCGCGGTTCGGTGATCTCGAGCGAATCGAAGTACTGAAAGGGCCGCAGGGCATTCTGTATGGCGGAGCGAATATTGGCGGCGCGGTGAAATTCGTCTCCAAGCGACCGGATCCGGAGGCATTTTCGAGCACTATCAAGACTCGCGCCGGTGAAGACCATTATTACGACGTCGACGCTCGAGTGAACATTCCGCTCGGAAACACGTGGGCCGTGCGGGTTTTCGGATTCTATTCAGCTGACGACGGGTACTACACCAATCGTCGTTCACCCCGTGCTAACGGTGGCCTCAGCACAGCCGACGACGACGTTAGTGAATACGACGAGTACGGTATTCGCGTCGCCGTGGCAGGTGATATAACCGAGCGGTTCAATGTCTATGCGACGTTTCGCTGGAACGAGCTCGATGGGTACAACAACGTCTGGCTCCAAGAGCTCAGTGGCAACTTTGAATACGGCGATGAAGTTGACTTTAGCTTCAGTCCACGCCACGACCGGGAAACCTTCGCGGCTACCTTGGAACTCGCTTACGACTTCGACTGGTTTACTATCACCTCGCTTACCTCTTATACGGACACCGATTCCGATCGCGATACTGACCTCGACGCTAATCCGGAATTCATCCTCGATATTTTCCGGCCTCAACGGTTGGACGTGATCACCCAGGAGTTGCGATTTACTTCAACGCACGCTGGGCCATGGCAATGGCAGGTCGGCGGCTATCTATTGGAATACCGCAGAAAGTTTGACTCGGACTTATTGTTCCGCGGTGGGGCGGGATTTTTAGGTTTCCCCTTACCAGTACCACCCCCGCTTGACGCGACCGAGTCCGCAGTGTTTCTCGCCGATCCATTAGAGCACAGCCACCGTGAACGCGAACAGTATGCCGGCTATGCGAATAGCTCCTACCGCTGGAGAAACTTCGAGATTGCAGGCGGATTGCGCGTCGACCGTTGGGAAGCAGAGCGAACCAATAGGGCTACCGGCGAATCTGGGCGGCAGGTCCTAACAGAATTGTTGGGGCGGGCCTCGCTTGCGTGGTATTCCGGTGACGAGCGACATATGTTGTACGTAAACGCCGCCCAGGGTTTTGAACCTGGCGATTTCAACTTAAGCGGCTTCGCCGCCGGTGGTTTGTTGGATTTCGGGGCGGAACATGCAACGCAGTACGAAATCGGCTACAAGGGGCGGCTGTTTGATGACCGCGTGGTCGTTACCCTGGCGGGTTTTCTGATCGATTACAGGGATCGCCAATTCGAGCTTCAGACTACAGACCCCGTTACCGGTGCTTTCGTCGAAGGCATTATCAATGTCGGTGATTCCGAAAATTTGGGCGTTGAACTAGATATAACGTATTACTTCGACGACCATTGGACGCTTAACGGGAGCTTGGGCTACATCGATGCGGAGTGGGACAGTGGTGTCATCTCGCCGTTTAACGGTGCGGATCTTTCGGGAACCACCCCACCCAACACAGCCGATTTCAGTGCAACGGGATCCATTCAATTCAACACCGAGCTGCAGCACGAAATGCGCCTCAATAGCCGCCTACAGGTGCGCCATAAAGGCTCAGCGACCACGAACGCGCAGTTCTTTGATGCACCGGGCGACGATTTTCCGTTTTGGAATAACCCTGAATTTGTGGTCGTCGACCTGGGTGCATGGATAGAGTGGCGCAATTGGGAGATTGGCCTCCATGTCGAAAATATTTTCGATGAGGACTATTACATCGACGCTCAAGAATTGACGAATTTCGCCGGGGGAGCATTGGTTAATCCAGGCGGTGTGAGCCCGGGCGCTGCCATCGTCGGCACCTTGGAGCAGCCCCGGCGGGTCGTCGGTTCCATACAGTACCAATTCTGAAAAAGTGAGGACCGACTCATTTTTCCGGTGTTGATCGATTAGGTCGGTCCCCATGAATCAAAATCACACTGCGGGTGTTTCACGCTCAGCTACCGGGACGTCGAGGACATTTTGGTGGAACGTGGTATTGCGATGTCTTACGAAACATTCGACAGTGGTGTCTGACATTCGATCCGGAGTACGTTCGGCGGATCAAGAAATCTAACGGACCTCGAGGCGAGCGCTGGTTTCTCAGCGAGGTTGTCGTTTCAAACCGATGTCAACGTCGTTATCTTTGGCGAGCCGCTGATCGACACGGCGATCTTGTTGATACCCTCCAAGATCGGTACGCAAACAACCGAGCGGAAGTTTCGCACGAACCGACTTGAGAGCAAGTAAAGATAGATGTGCGGGTTTCGTTTGGATGGTCAAGCGCAACGATGCCTAAGCGCCGATGGGCACTGCGACAATCTGTTTCGGCTCGGTCATCGTCTCCTCAGAGTGGAGAATTACGCGGACTGCGGTCACGGGCATTTCAGATCTGATCGTGGCGCGTCCGCTCGTTTTCGGACGAGCACAGCTCGATGACAGACTCGCAATCAGGGAGACGCCAATCGATTATGGCAAAAAGTAAAGAGAACGGCATTCGTTCGGTGAGAAATGCTCTGCGCATTAGTCGTTATCTGAACGCGTGCCAAGAACCGGTAGGAGCAAACCGAATTGCCATCGACTTGGGCATCAACGCCAGCAGTTGCTTTCGACTGCTGAAAACGCTCACTAGCGAATGTGTTTTGGTTTTTAACGAACGGAGTAAAAAGTACTCTCCGGCTATGGGACTAATCGAACTCGCACGTGGAGCGCTTTACCGTCTTGAATATAAGATTCTACGGACGGAAATCGAAGAATTATCCAAAAAATTCGACACGACAACGGTGGTGATGTTTCCGGTCGGGCGCGAGCGCGCGATCATAACGGACGTCGTGGAGCGAGATTCGCCATTACGATTCAAGATCGATGTTGGCCAGGACTTCCAGCTTTTTGTTGGCGCATTCGGGCGCTGCTTCGCCGCCTGTTCGGATCTGACGAAAGACGCTCTGCGAACAGAGTTCGAGAAAACACAATGGGAGGATGCTCCGTCTTTCGAGGATTACTTCGCGCAAGTTGAATAAGCGAAAAAGGATGGATTTGCAATCGATATGGGGAACCACATCCGTGGCGTCGTGAAAGTGTCCACCTGCGTACAGGGACCAGATGGGCGCCCACGATTCGCTCTAAGTATTCTGGCGTTCGCGACGAGGTTTTCTAAAAAGGAATGTCGGCAGATCGGCTTGGATCTCAAACATCGAGCTGAGTTGCTCGAAGCCAATGACGCGATGAGATCAATGATCGGGATTGGACGGTGATCTAGGCTCGACGTACGTCCGCGCAAATTCGCCTAACCTGCACAACGATAGCTGGCGCAATAACCGCGCCGTTTGCAACTGAACGCCACGAGGTGCTCGGCATGACAGCTCTCGCACCGACCCCGCAAAGCCCGACCGCTTGTGTTCCGCACGCCGGAACAAACTAAAATTACTCAGGTCGAATTTTCAAGGAGGATCCGTTGATTCAAGGCAGCGGAAATCGCCCCATGCGAGCAAGTGCGACGTTGATTCTGGCGACCTTGATGTCATGCTTGCCGTCGATCTCGGTGGCCGCGAATCCCAACGCTGCACAGGACACGGCGCCGCCCGCAGCGCTGAAGCACGCTCTCGAAGAATACGAGGACCGCATCGATGAGTTGACCCTGTCCAAGGGGTCGTCGGCATTCGAGCTGGCGGAAGAATGGGTCGCGCTCGGGTTCGCGCGGCAACGAGCCCGCGATCATCGCGCCGCAGTAGACAGCTTCGAGAACGCGCTATACATCGAACGCTTACACAAGGGGCTGCATCACGCGGACCAGATCCCACTGATCGAGCGCCTCATCGAGAGCAATCGCGCGCTCGGCGCCTGGCCCGCAGTCGCACAAAATCATACGCTGCTACAGACAGTCAACGAACGGGGCCGCGACACTGGAAGCACGGCACGAACGGCGACCGCCAAGCAGCTGGCACGCTGGCACCTGGAGGCAACGGAGCTTCCGACCGGCCTGGCGCCCCTCAGCCATCTCTCGACCGCCAAGGAAATGGTAGAAGAAACGCTCGCTTCGATGGACGCGACGAGTAAAGAATCCGCGCTTGATTACATAGAAATCCTGAATCTACAGGCAGCGATTTCGTTTCGAACCGTGCATCACTTGTCGACCTGGATCGGTGAGCGGATCCACAACCGCATCATCGTCAATTACATTGCCGGGCGAGGTGCGCTCGATCGAGCAGTCGAGATCGGCAGGGAACAGAACAACAAAGCGGCACAGGCCCGGGCGGAGCAACACATCGGCGACTGGCATCTTTTGTTCGGCCGACGTAGCGCGGCCGCCGTACACTACAAGAGGGCGCAGAGGCTCGCCCAAGAAGCCGACATCACCTTGTTCGACAAACCGAGGCGTTTACCGGGCTTCGTAAACGTCACGAATCCCGGCCGCGCATCGACGCCAAACGGTGGTCATGTCAACTACGTACGCACGCGCTTCGACATCGACCGTCAGGGGCGCGCGCGCAACGTGACCATACTGGAAGTGAATCCAGCAGGGAAGACGCGCCTGGCGCAGGAGGCTCGCGTGCAGTTGCGGGGGACGCGCTTCAGGCCGCGTTTCGAAGGCGGTAAGGCGGTGGAATCGAAGGGCGTCGAAATACGATTCGTGTTTCCACATGCAGAAGCGCGCGGGGCGCAAGGAGCTACATCGTGAAAGCAATATCGTTCAATGCGTTCCTTCGAGCAAGCCAGTAGATCTTTTTGATCTGTGCGTTGGCTGCATGCAACGCCAACCCACGCCGGCGGACTCCGGCACCACGAAAAGAGCCGCCCAGGGACCAATAAGTAGGTCTAAGTCCCCGCAACAATACGCTTGTCGAAATCGGCCGGCCTTTCGGACGGCGCTCCGGCTCAGACTACCCCGGAAACGGCTGCCTGGGGCTCGTCCGCGCCACGAGACTCCGCCACCTTCGCCTTGAACCCTTCGTTATTCACGACCCAGCCGAGGCATCGGCAGATATTCTGCAGTCCGAGCACGTGGAGATCCTCACCATACATGCTGGCGACGCAGTCAGACATCACCACTACCCGGTAGTCCTTATTGAAAGCCGTGAAAGCCGTATTCATCACACAGGTGTTGGTATTGATCCCCATCAGGCACACGTTCTCTGCGCCCAGCGAATCCAGAAGACCTTCCAGGTCCGTTCCCATGAAGCAGTCGAGACGCTTCTTGTTGTCGATGACGTAATCGCCTTCCTCGACCAGGCTGGGGATGAGCTCGGTCTGAACCGATCCCATAATGTTGTGGTCATCCACCGTGCTCTTGCGCCCGGGGCTCAGCCGATTGCTTTCGTCTACGATATCGTGAAGTGCCTTCCAGAACTTCACCGGCATCCCCTCGCTTCCCAGACCGGGTATTTTCCGGAATACCAGCTTCACGTGAATGATCGGGATACCGTAGCCACGCGCAAAGTCCAACACTTCTTCGGCATTCTTTATGACCTTTTCGGCGTCTTCGGCCGAGGCGGGCATGGTTGCAACTTCGGGGTCCAGGTGCCCTCGGTGCATGTCTATCGTAACGATCGCGGTTTGTTTCGGGTCTAACTCCAGCATCCCCATCAACTTCTCGGTCATGTCCCCACGATCAACAATGTCAACGGTCGCCATGGCTTTTCTCCTGATTTCGATAGAAACGTCTACCGCTCTTTCCACCCAACTACGGTAGGAATGATATCACCGGGCAAGGGCACTCGGAGAAAGGGGCCTTTATGCTTCTTGCATTCTGCAGCGGTGTACGTTCTTCCGCGGTGCTCGCGTTACGCGCCGAACGCCAGGGCGATCTGGAGCAGTTGCAGGCGCACCAGCTCGCACTGCGGATCGCGAAGCTGGTTCACCACGTCGAAGTGATCGAGCCCTGCGGGCACGACCGATTCCACTGGGTAGCCGAGGCGACGCCAGAGCGCATGCATCTCGGCGGATTGTCGATGGAACTCGGGCGATTCGTCGACCGCGACGACCAGCAGAAGCGGCGCTGCTCGCGGGTAAGCCTGGCCAAGCGGGCTGTGGCGTGCGACCTGTTCCGGTGTGAGGGCGAGCTTCTCGTTCAGGAACGAAAGCCGGATCGGCTCGAGATCGAAGATCCCTCCGATCGCGCACGCGCCCTTGACGAGGTCCGCGGGCAGCCCCTCGCCGAAGGCCGGCCAGTCCGTCGCCAGCAGCATCGCGGCGAGGTGGCCGCCGGCAGAGTGCCCGGCGACGTAGATGCGATCGGGATCGCCGCCGTAGTCGCGTGCGTGGCGCCACAGCCACGCGAGTGCGGCGCGGTTCTGCCGCAGGATTTCGTCCATGTCGTGCTGCGGGGCGAGCCCGAAGTTGTTCACCACCGTGGCGATGCCGTGCGGCCTGAGCCCGTCGCTCACGTAGCTGTAATCGGCCTTGTCGAGCGAGTACCAGTAGCCGCCGTGGATGAACACGTACAGCGGCGCGCTGTCGGTCTCCGCGGGAAAGACGTCGATCTTCTCGGGCGCCGACGCGCCGAAGGCTACGTCGATGAACCCTGGCGTCGTTGCACGCGTGGCCGCGCTCCAGCGTCCCCACGCCTCGAAGTGGTCGTGGAAGTTAGGAAAGCGCGCGCGGTTGTTGTACTGCGCATCGAGCGCGGCCTGATCGAAATCCCGGTACACGGCCGCCGCCGCGTTCATGATGGGGCCCGGGCTAGGCGCCGGCCGCAGCGCCGAACAGGAAATCGATTAGGCCGCGGGCCACCTCCTCGGCCTGCTCGATCGGGGTCCAGTGGCCGCAGCGCGCGACCACGGTGAAGCGCGCGCCGGGAATGGCGCGCGCGATGGCGGCACCGGCGGCCGGCGGCGACGTGGCGTCCTAGTCGCCGTTCATCACGAAGGCCGGCACCCGCACGCCGGCGAGGTCGGCCGCCTCGGTCGCGGCGATTGCTTCGCAGGTCGCAGCGTAACCTTCCGGATCCTGGCGCATCACGAGCTCGCGCACGAATCCCGCCGCCTCCGGACGGTCCGCACGGGCATGCGATGAAGTGCCGTTCTGCACGGTCGCATCGGCGATCTGCACCATGCCGCCGCCGCGGGCCGCGGCGGCACGCTCCCGCAAGACCCCGCGCACGGGATCGGGCGGCGCGGCGAACGCACCCATGAGCGCGAGGCTGCGCACGGATTGCGGATGCTGCGCAGCGAAATGCTGACACACGATGCTACCGTAGGAGTGGCCGACCAGATGCACCGCGCCGAGCGCGTTCGAGTCGAGGAGCGCGTGCAGCGCCGCGACCAGGCTTCCGGTCGACAGTGTCCCGGAGAACGGGGAGCGCCCGGAGCCCGGAAGATCCGGGCGCACCACCTTGAAATGACGAGCCACGATCCCCGCCTGCCCGGCCCACACGTTGGCGGTACCGCCGAGCCCGTGCACCAGCAGCACGGGCACGCCTTCCCCCGCGACCTCGAAGACCATGTTCTGTTCGGAAGTCATAACCGATGTTCTCCTTTTGATTGCCGCGCGGGCGGGTGCGCCTGTGCCATGGTCATTGCCACACGGCGGTGAGCGGCTCCTGATGGACCGGCTGCCCCTCGGCCGCGCCCAGGCGCTTGTGATAGCACCCGTCCTTCATGATCACGATCAGGTTGCCCTTGTCCTGGAGGATACGCACATCCTCAACCGGGTTTCCCTTGACGAGCAGCAGGTCCGCCAGGTAGCCCTCCTTGATCAGGCCGAGGTCCGGCATGTCCATCAGCGCGCCGCCGAGCTTGGTCGCCGCGCTCAGTGCCTGCGCCGGCGAGTACCCGAGCAGCTTGACGAAATGCTCGAGGTCGCGTGCGTTGGTTCCCATCGGATTCCACGCGAAGCCGTAGTCGCCGCCCGGGAGCACACGCACCCCGCGGCGCCTGAGCTCGGCGTACACCCCCGGCGCGGTCTCCAGCATCTCGTACATCTCCATGTGCTGCGCGACCTCCTTGGTGATGCCCCATGGCTCGGCCTCGTGGGCGGTGGTGTAGATGATCCCGAGCGCCGGCGCGAGGAAGACGTCGTCGCGCGCGGCCTCGAGGAGGTCGTAGGTCTCTCCCTCGATGAAATCGCAGTGATAGATGACGCGGAATCCGTGCCGCAGCGCCATTCTTACGGCGCCGTCGGCGCGTGCGTGGCACGCCAGCCAAGCGCCGCGTTCGTGCGCCTCCTCGGCGGCCGCGGCCACTTCCGCCTCCGAATAGGAGCAACGCCTGCCGAAGCCGCGGCGCACGAAGTTATCGCCGGAGATGTTGACCTTGATTGTGTCGACGCCTTCGCGGATCACCGTGCGCACGGTGCGGCGCATCTCGTCCACGCCGTCGGCGACGATCTCGACGCCCTCGTGGTGCATGTGGAGCTGGCGAACGTCGCCGAGCCCGCCTGTCGAGGTGATCTCGGGCGACGCCGCGCGCATGCGCGGGCCTGGAATTCGGCCTGCGTCGATCGCGTCGCGGATCACGGCCTCGAGCCGGAGCTTCGACGACGCCGCGGAGTAGACGCTGGTGAAGCCCGCATCGAGCATGAGCTTCACGTTCTCCATCGTCGCCAGCACGTGCTCCTCGACCGGGATCTCGCCGAGCTCCTTGAGCTGCACGAAGTTGGTGTAGGTGACGTGGGCATGGGCCTCGACCATGCCCGGCATGAGCGTGTTACCGTCACCGTCGACGACTTCTGCGTCGCGGCGATCGAGCGCGCCCGGCGCGCCCACGGCGCGAATGCGGTTGCCTTCGACGAGCACGTCGGCGGGGACGGGTGGCGTCCCTTCGCCGTCGAACACGACGACGTTGGTGAATAGCTGTGGTTTCATGATCGACTCCCGCTGCGGATCAATGACGCATATTATCCCGTGCGCAGGCGATGCCGCGAGTTCGGGCAGGCGGCGCCGGTCGTAAAAAGGAGTCTATCTGTTCGCGTGTCCAGTACGGCGGCGTGTCCAGATTCGGGTTCCGCGCGATTGGCATAGACCTCGAAGCGCCCCTGCCTGGCGGGTGTGACGGCGGCGCGATGGGTGCTGTTGGGGGCTCAAGTAGATTACCTGGCGCCGTGGTAGCGAATGAGGTTGATGCGCGGTTTGGGGATGAGGGCGGCGAGCCGGGCGATGAAATCGAGGGGTTCGAAGAACACGGACGTGGCGCCGTCACGATAGGGGGTTTTGAGTTCGTAGCGCGCGAGGCCGTGGGCGGTCAGCGAGAGTCGTTTTTCGGAGAGCGCGGGGCGGGTGATGTAGCAGGTGAGACGTTCGAGCTTGTTGCGTGCCCACGGCGCGGCGGCCAGGCCGGCATGAACGGAGAAGCCGCCCGCCCTACGGCCCCCGCAAAGTGACTCGTCGCCTAGAATGTACGGCTCAATCCAAGCTCGGGGCTCGTTCCTCGGCCCGCGATGCGCGCCCCACGCCGATTAACACTCAGCGGCAGTACGGCCATAATTGGTACCAGGAGTCGCAGCGAAACCGCGATTCACAGCCTGCAAGCTGCTCCTTGTAACGCTTCGCGGTCGCGGTCACCCGTTCGGCAGTGCGTTGAACACCGGGCTTGGTTCTCCAGGTTCCACGCCGATAGCCGCCCCGTCCTTCGTGATAGGCGAGGTACAGCCGGTGCGCGTCGCTGCGCGAGATCCCGAGTTGGCGCCATGTTTTGTGGTTGTACCAGCCAATGAAGTCGAGCGCGTCTTCCATATCGCCGCGGCTCCGGAAGAGCCGACCTCGTCCCGCTTGATACTCTCCCCACACGGGGTCTTGCGCCTGCGCATAGCCCTTGGCCGAAGACGCTCGCCCAAGTGGGATGAACAGAAACCATCTGTGCGGCGGCTTCGCATTGCTCCGGTAGCTTGATTCATGATGGACGAAGGCCATTTGTACGTGGATCGGCGTACCCCAACGCTTGGCCGACTTCCGAGCGTAATCATACCAGTCGGGATATTGCTCGAAGACGTGACAGATATTTCCCTGCCGGGTTGGCGGCGTGGTTGCACATCCGGCCGCAAGCAGCGTCAGGGCGCCGACGAGGATTGCCGCGAAGAACTGCTGTCCCAGGGCAGATGAGATCAATGTCATCCGGACCGGCACGTTCAGGTCAATCACGCATCATCTTGTCATCGATCATGTGGCGGCGTAGCCGGCCCTGGGGTCTCTTCGTCTATCCTCACTGCCGCGACCCGGCGAGCTCTTCGCGGAAGCTGTTGAGGCCCTGTGGTTCCTCAATATTTATCCCAGCGCAGACTTAGGCAGCCAGGCGGATATATTCTATAATTCATGATGTAAACCGCCGACTCAGGGTAATGCGACTACCCGACCCTTACACGGCGGCTGTACCAATCGCGACTCCGGTGCATCCTTTTTCAAGGATAGATGTGTCCGTGTGCCGTTGTAGTAACGAACATACCGCTTCATCATACGCCGAAGATGACGTTCCCCAACGACAATGACGTGATCTAAGAACGCCCGTCTGATAGATCCAATCACCCGCTCCGCGTACGCGTTCTGCCACGGTGACCTTGGGGCAGTCATCACCTCACGTATGCTTAAAGCTGACGCCTGTCGAGAGCACCGCTGCCCGTAACTCCTGTCTCGATCTCGGATCAAATATCGGGGAACGGACACCTCATCGGCCATCTCCACGAGTTGCCGTGCCGTCCACCCCGCAGTCGGATGCTCCGTGACATTGAAATACAAGATCCGACGACGCTCATGCCTCAACACCACAAACAATACTCGGAACGTTGCCGAAGGTACGGTGAAGAAATCCATCGCGATCAGTTCTCGGACGTGATTGTCCAGGAAGCTCCGCCAGCTTGGTGATGGTGACCTACGCCGGCGGAGCATGTGCCGGGAAACCGTTGCCTCGGATATCTCAATACCCAACTTCAAAACAATGGATTGGCTCGACACATCTGGCGGATGAGTTCGCGGAGTTCCCGATCGATTCCAAGGCGACCCCGGCCGCTGCTCTTCCAACGCCAGAAGTACCTAAACCCCTAGCGATGCCGACGCACCACGGTCGCTGGTTGCACGATGTGCAGTGGAACACGCCAACCCTTCCACATCCGCGACAGCATCACTCAGAATAATCGGTCACTATCCGAACACCGTGGCCGCGAATGATAATGCTTGAGCACTGCGCGTTGTTGGCGCAGTGCCAGGTTCTCCAAAGCCAGCTCTCGCTGGCTACGAAATACTGATTTAAACGTTCCGAAGCGTATCTTTAGCCATGTGGACATCCGTCTCAGGCTCGCTTGGCACTCGTGAAAAACGCAATGAGATCAACGTGGACGAATTTTGAGGAGCGACAGGTGTGCCGTTGTTGGCGATAAGAAGAACCTGGGTAGTGGGTCAGTTTGAAATTTGGTCTCTGGGGCGCTTCTTCATCACCGCATTGGGTCTCCTGTTTGAAGTACGCTCGCAGACGGCTACGAGCGCAACTTTAGAATGACCCACAGTCAAGCAAAGCCAAGCACAATCAAGCACAGGTTTCAAACTGACCCACTACCAGAACCTGAGCCATCTTGCTGTTCGGCTCTGCTCTGGGTAGATTACGGGTAATAACCTGGAGATCAACCGTGAGCGAGACATCTCAGAAACGCGCTATCAAGAAATACCGCAGCCGTCTGGCCGAACGCGGCATGGCCCGCTTTGAGGTCCTCGGGCGCGACGCCGACCGCGAGCTTATTCGCTCGTTCGCCAAGCGCTTGGCCGAGGAAGGTCCAGAGGCCGACCGTCTGCGAGTTGCCGTCAGGCAGCACATTGTCGGCGAGCCGCCGCGAAAAGGCGGGATCCTTAAAGCATTGAGACGCTCGCCGCTCGTCGGCGCTGACGCGATTGCTTCCCGCCCATTCAAGTCAGGTCGTAAGGTTGATCTGTGAGCCGGTATCTTCTCGACACCAACATCATCAGTAACATCACGAAGCCCACGCCATCGGAGTTTCTACTTGCCTGGATGGCTGAACAAGTCGATGAGAACCTTTTCATTTCCTCGCTTACCATCGCCGAGATCCGGCGCGGCGTGCTTGAGAAGCCTACCGGTCGCAAACGTGATGAGCTTGAAGCGTGGTTCGCGAGCCCGGAAGGTCCGTCGGCTCTATTCGCCGGCCGCATTCTCCCCTTCGACGAGAAGGCTGGCCTTGTCTGGGCAAGACTAATGGCAGACGGCAAGGCGAAAGGCCGTTCCCGTAGCGTGCTCGACACGATCGTCGCGGCTATCGCGGAAGCTAACGACTGTGTCGTGTCCGTCTTCAAACAAATGGGACAGATGTTTGGTCTTGCTAAGGGAGTATTTTGCTCATCATTTTCATGTTACTCAGCGTGTCGTTGATAGTGCAAACGACGTTTCGCGATAGTCTTTCGTTTGATCCTTTCTCGTTTTGCCAAAATAGATTGCCCGCGCCCGAAGTAAACGTCGGCTGGCGTCAGGTTTTTCAAGCGCTCATGGGTTCGCTGATGATTGTAGTGATCGACGAACCGCTCGATCTGCTGTTTCAGATCGCCGGGCAAGAAGTCATTCTCCAGTAGTATCCGGTTCTTCAGCGTCTGGTGCCAGCGTTCGATCTTGCCTTGTGTCTGCGGATGGTACGGTGCACCGCGAACGTGGCTCATCCCATTGTCGCTGAGCCAATCAGCAAGGTCGCTCGAGAGGTAACTTGAGCCATTGTCGGAGAGTAATCTCGGCTTTTGCACGACGTCGGCCTGGTCGCAACCCGAGGCCTGCAAGGCAAGTTCCAGGGTCTCGGCCACATCCCGGCTGGTCATGGTCGTACACAGCTTCCAGGCCACGACATAGCGTGAAAAGTCATCCCGTATCGTGGATAGAACCATCCAGCCCCAGCCAATGATCTTCAGGTAGGTAAAATCCGTCTGCCACTGCTGATTGATGGCCGTGGTCTTGTCTGTGAACTCGCTGGCGGCCTTCATGACGATGAAGGCCGGACTGGTGATCAGAGCGTGGGCTTTGAGAAGCCGGTAAACCGAGCTTTCCGAGACAAAATAGCCCTCGGTATCGGTGAAGGTAACCGCCAACTCGCGCGGACTCAGTTCCGGCCTGTTCAGCGCCAACGTGATCAGGCGGTCTCGCACGGTATCGGGGATCCGGTTCCACACCCGCCCCGGCAGGGGCGCCTGGTCCTGCAGCGCCACTTCTCCGTCATGACGATAGTGTGCGTACCAACGGTAGAAGGTGGTGCGTGGAACGCCCAACATAGCCAGGGTTTGCTTGGCCGGCAGGTGCGATCGCTCCACCAACCGAATGATCTCAAGCTTCTCGGCGGCTGAATACCTCATTGCAGGTCGTCCCCATCCCCGAGCCTGTTTTTTTTGAGCAGCCGCAGTTCCAGCGTTTGCTCGGCGACCACTTCCTTGAGATCTCGGGCGTCACGCCGAAGCGCCGTGACGTCACTGGTGTTGGCCTGGCGAACAATGTCCCCGGCCAGGCGCTGCTTGCCGGCTTCCATGAAGTCCTTGGACCCTTTGTAATATAGGCTTTGAGCAATACCTTCTCGTCGGCACAGCTCCGCCATGCTGGCTTCGCCACGCACGCCGTCCAGTACGATGCGTATTTTCTCCTCCGCACTGGTTTGCTTGCGCGTGTTGCGCTTGATGTCACGAATGATTTTTTCTGACGACGACGTTCGTCCTGTCGGTCTCTGTTTCATCTCAACTCCTCAGGTTAGGATGAACAAAAACTCTCCCTTAAACCAGCGCTATATCTGTCCCATAGGCGCTGACGGCATACAGACCTGACGCAATCAAGGTTATCCGACGGTGTTTCGAATGCGACCGTCAATCGGATGCTGGAGATCGTGCGAGCCATCCTCAGACGCGCCGAGCGTGAATGGGGATGGCTGGAACGTGCGCCTCACGTCCGCATGATGCCGCAGGCAAAACGCCGAGTGCGTTGGCTGACGAGAGAGGAGGCAGATCGGTTGTTATCGGAGCTTCCTGATCATCTGGCAGCAATGGCGCGATTTACACTTGCGACCGGATTGAGAGCGGCCAATGTGGTCAAGCTCGACTGGTCGCAAGTCGATTTGGATCGCCGATGTGCATGGGTACACGCTGACCAGGCGAAGGCTCGAAAAGCCATTCCGGTGCCATTGAACGCGGAGGCGCTACGGGTGCTCAGACAGCAAGCAGGGAAACACTCGAATCGAGTGTTTACTTATCAAGGCAAGCCTGTCACGAGGGCCAACAACCATGCCTGGCGCAAAGCACTCGTCAGAGCCGGGCTCGAAAACTTTCGGTGGCATGATTTGCGGTACACGTGGGCAAGCTGGCATGTCCAGCAAGGAACGCCACTACATGCGCTGCAGGAACTGGGAGGCTGGTCCGACTATGAAATGGTACGCCGGTATGCGCATTTGTCTGTCGAGCATTTGGCGGAATACGCGGACAGTCTCTCTGAAATCCGGCTGGTTAGCACAAATCTAGCACAACCAGGAAAAGAGGAAGAAGAACGCGGTTCAACTGTAGAAGTAACCGTTTGATTTTCTTTATATTAATGGCGCGCCCAGAGGGACTCGAACCCCCGACCACCTAGTTCGAAGCCAGGTACTCTATCCAGCTGAGCTATGGGCGCGAGGGGTCAATAGTCTCCTGCTATTCCGATCACCACAACTTCGCACTCGCGAGCCGCGCGCCCTCCGCGAGCGCTTCGAATTTCTTCCACACACAGGACTGCGCCACCATCTCCCATCCGGCGAAGGTGCCGAAGCCGCAGTCGGCGCCTGCGATGACGCGCTCCTTGTCACCGACTGCCGCGACTGCCTCCAGAATGCGGTTGCAAACGACTTGTGGATGCTCGATGTAATTGACCGTCGAGTCGATCACGCCGGGGATCAGCAACACATCATCCGGTACCGGGCAGGCCTTGAGCGCGGCGTATTCGTGCTGGTGTCGTGGATTAGCGAGCTCGATTGAGAACGCGCCCACGTTTGCTTCCCGGATGATGGGGAAGATGTCGGCCAACGGCACGTCGGCGTCGTGGGGGCCATCGTAGTTACCCCAGCATACGTGCAGGCGGATACGATCGGCTGGAATATTCTCGCAGGCATCGTTGATCGCGTCGATGTGAACGGCGATCGCCGCCTGAAAGGCATCGAGCGTATCGTGCTGGAACAAGCCCTGGCGCTCCATCGCGAGATCCGGGCAGTCGAGTTGCAGCAGGTAGCCGCGCTCGTGGATCAACTCATACTCCTTTTTCATCTCGCGCGCGACGGCGCGGACGTACGCTTCGTGACTGTCATAAAACTGATTACCCAGGGTCGTGCACACGATCCCCGGGCACGCGGCCGTCATGAATGTGTCCAGGTATTGTCCTTGAACATCCTTGAGCGCGGCATCGAACATATCGCATTCACGCCGCGCCGGTCCCAAATCGGTGTAGCTAACTTCCGCATCCGCGGCGGGCGCATCGAAGACTTTCGACATCACCATGCCGCGATTGGCCCACACTTCACCAAAATCCGGGTGTTCGGCGAAATCGATGAACAGCTCACGTGAGCTGACGCCACCGAAGCCTTCGAGTCGCTGACCGACATAGGTTTGAAAACCCACCCTGGGTTGTTCGCCGTCGTTGATCGCATCCAATCCCGCTTTGACTTGCTCGGCGATGCAATGTTTGACACCGTCCTGGGCAAGGGTGTCGAGCCGTTTCTGATCGAACGCGCGCCCCGCTTCCTCCGCGATGAGCAAGTCGGATAATTCACGATTCCGCGGCAGGCTGCCGACATGCGTGGTCAAGATTCGATCCTGGCTGCTGCGCATACTGGTTCTCCCGATGATCGCCTCAAGTGTACACGTACGCCCGGTCGACGCACACAGCGACAACTCGCTGAATTACCGATAAAGATCGGGTCCTCGCGGCCGCTATCCAGGGGATGCCGGACAATCGACTTCTGACGGCGCAAGCCGATCTCATCGCCCGATCCGCGCCTGGCGCGCTGTTCTTTTCGATAGCGACCGTCGGACTCATCAGCGCCGCTTTATGGCCCGTAACCCGGCCGGAGTGGGTCATCGCGTGGGCCGCTTACATGGTCGTCGTGAATACCCTGCGCTACCTCCATTTACGCGACTACACGAATGCGTCGAAACGCGACATCAAAATCAAGACATTTCAGAAATGGTTCGTGCTGGGCGCGACATTCGGCGGTATCGGCTGGGGCGTAAGCGGCGCATTCTTATTCCCGCCCAGTAATATCGTCTATCAGAGTTTTCTCTCATTCGTTCTCGCCGGCATCACGGCAGCATCGATTACCGTATACAGTCCGATCAAGTTATCCGCACGCCTGTTTCTGGGTTGCGCACTCCTGCCCCTGGTCTGTGTACATTTTCTTCAAGGCGATCAGATTCATTACGCTATGGGAGCGGTGGCGCTCATCTACACGATCTTTCTATTCCGCCTGACTTCGATCGTGCACGACTCCCTGATCAGCTCTTTGGCCTTACGTTTCGAAAACGACGAACTGATTAATGAGCTCAAGAAAGCGAAGATTTCCTTCGAAGCCGCCAATCAAAAACTCAAGGCCGAGATTGCGGTACGCAGCAAAACGGAGGCGGACCTCATCGAGGCACGCGACAAAGCCGAACAAGCAGCGCGAGCTAAAAGCGATTTCCTGGCCACGATGAGCCATGAAATCAGAACGCCAATGAACGGTGTGCTGGGCATGACAGAGCTTTTGATGAACACCGAGCTTACGCCCAAACAACACCGCTTCGCGGATACCATCCGACGTTCCGGTGAAGCCCTGTTGGCCATCATTAACGACATCCTGGATTTCTCCAAGATCGAAGCAGGCAAACTGGAGATTCAGCATACCGTGTTCGACCTTCGACAATTAGTCGAGGATACGATGGCGTTCTTTGCAGAACAGGCGCATCGCAAAAAGATCGAGCTCTTTACGGTATTTCCGCCCGATGAGCATGCGGCCTACCGTGGCGATCCCGAACGCATAAGACAAATTCTGATGAACCTGCTCGGGAACGCCATCAAGTTCACCGAGCATGGTGAGATCTCCGTCAAGGTTACCACTACCGAAGAGCGCGACGACCTAAACAGCCTGCGCTTCGAAGTGACCGACAGTGGGGTCGGTATCGAAGAAGAACATCAGGCGCATATCTTCGACTCGTTTCAGCAAGCCGACGGCACTACGACGCGAAAATACGGCGGCACCGGGCTCGGACTGGCCATCTGCAGTCGCCCGGCGGAGCTGATGCACGGCACGATAGGTGTTACGAGCAAGCCGAATGTCGGCTCCACATTCTGGTTTACGATCGCGCTCACTCGGATGGCGGCCTCCAGCGTCAGCGACCACCTCAAGCACGCGGTCGATCTCAGCGGTATTCGCACTCTGGTGGTCGATGACAACGAAACCAACTGCGAGATCCTGAGGCACCAGATGTTGAACTGGGACATGAAGTTCTACGCCGCAGGTTCGGCCGAGCATGCGCTTAAATACTTGAACAAGGGTGCAGCGTGCGGGAAGCCATTCGATCTGGTGGTATTGGACCGCAGGCTACCCGACGCCGACGGCGTCGATCTGGCGCGTCAAATCAAGGGCGATCAGAAAATCGCCGACACGCGCCTGATCATGCTGAGCTCGATCGATCAACTCGAGCAGACGGGTCAATGGTACCAAGCGGGCATCGAAGTCTATATCAATAAGCCCGTACGCCAAGGTGAATTGTATGACGCGATAACGAGCGCGCTGGGCGATCGCGCGAAAAGAACGGCGCCGAGTGGAACCACGAAAGGTGGCGATAGTTCCACCGGAGAAAATCTGCGCGATCTCGGTGCGCACGTGTTGTTGGCAGAAGATAATCCGGTTAACAAGGAGCTCGCGAAATCCATGCTGGAAGATCTGGGCTGCACGGTCGTCGTTGTGGACAACGGCCGTGATGCATTCGAGGCGATAGCGGAAGCGCCTCTCGATCGTCGACAACGACGTTACGACGTCATTTTGATGGATTGTCAAATGCCGGTGATGGACGGCTTCGATGCGACGCGCGAAATCAGGAAATGGGAGGCCGGGAGTGACGAGAAAGTACCCCTGCCCATCGTTGCGCTGACGGCCAATGCCTTGGCAGGCGATCGCGAACGTTGTCTCGCCGTGGGTATGAGCGATTACTTGAGCAAACCTTTCGATCAGGAGCAGCTCGCGCGCGTCGTCAAACGCTGGTTGACCCTCGATGTTGAAATGACGCACCTCGCGAAACAAGTCGATAAGCGTGCACTGCCTGTCGTCGAGAGCGTGGGCGCCGAGGCGCTGGCCGATCTCGACAACGCCGCGTTGGACAATATCCGCGCGCTGCAAGAAGACGGCTCCAATGCCATCCTCGCTAAGATCATCAACATGTACCTGACGAATTCCCCGAAGTTGCTGGAAAAACTGCAAGAGGCCACCGCAACCGGGAACGGCGAGCTGTTACGCGCCTCTGCGCATTCCTTGAAATCGGCCAGCGCGAACCTGGGCGCGAAAAAACTTGCTGAACTCTGCCAACAGTTGGAGCCGCTCGGGAGCGAGGACAAGGCCGGCGAAGCCGTCGCAACGCTCGGCATCGTCGAATTCGAGTTCGAGGCGGTCTGCAATGCCTTGGGCCGGGAGCTCGGCGACAAAGCCGCCTGAACCCCCAACCCGTACCCCGGTCCAACCGGCAAATGGCAGCGAATTCATCCGCTCGAAAATCTTTGCGAGTCGCACTGACATTCGTAACCGGCGGCATCGCCGTCTGGATCGCAGCGGCCGGCGGCGCGCCGAAATCGGATGCCGAAACAGGCGTGCCCGCGCCGGAATTCACCCACACGGCCACTCAGGCGTGGTTGAACAGCCCGCCGCTCACGCTCGGCGCGCTGCGGGGCACGGTCCTACTGGTCGACTTCTGGACCTTCGATTGCTGGAACTGCTACCGCTCGATACCCTGGTTGCAGGCCTTGGAGAAGCGCTTCGAGAACGATGAATTCACCGTAATCGGCGTGCATACGCCCGAGTTCGAGCACGAGAAAAGGCTCGAAAACGTGCGCGCGAAAGTGCAGGAATTCGAACTCACGCATCCGGTCATGATCGACAATGACTTTTCCTACTGGCGCGCAATGGGTAACCGCTATTGGCCGGCGTTCTACCTGATCGACAAACGCGGGCTGGTGCGCAAAGTCTATGTCGGTGAAACCCATCAAGGGGATTCTCAGGCGCGGCGAATTCAACATGCCGTAGCGCGACTTCTCGCCGAGGAATAAAATGCCTCCCCCATGGCGGGGCTCCTATCCAAGGATCGCATCGTCGCCAAACCGGGATTCAACCGTTGGTTGATCGCACCGGCGGCGCTCGGTATCCACCTCTGTATCGGCTCGGTCTATGCGTGGAGCCTGTTCAATCCGGCGCTCATAAAACGCATCGGCGTCGTCACCAGCGCGGCGGACGACTGGTCGTTGAAGAGCGTCGTGTGGATCTTCACCGTTGCGATCGTTTTCCTCGGCCTTGCGGCGGCCATCGCGGGCAGATGGTTGGAGCAGGTCGGCCCCCGCATGGTGGCCTGCGTATCCGCCTGTTGTTGGGGCGGCGGTTTTATCGTCGGTGGATTGGGCATCGTCACGGGACAGCTGTGGTTGCTCTACCTGGGCTACGGCGTCATCGGTGGATGTGGCCTGGGCCTCGGTTACGTATCACCCGTCGCGACGCTCATTCGCTGGTTTCCAGACCGCCGCGGCATGGCAACCGGGATCGCCATTATGGGATTCGGTGGCGGCGCAATGTTGGGCAAGCCCATGATCGACGGCTTCCTGCGCCTGTATTACGAGGCGCCGCAGTATCTGGGTCAAGTCGATTCGTTGAAGCTCGTTACCGAAGCTGGAAGGCGCATGGCAGACGTTGGCGGGCAACTAAGAGAAGTGGTCGTGGTCGGCTCCAACGACGTCGCGGATATGATCCTACCCGGGCCGGAGGGCGCCTACTTGATCGAATCCGGCACGGTCGGGGCGGCGCCAACCTTTTTCACCTTGGGCGCGATCTACTTCGTCATCATGATCATCGCCGCGTTCTCTTATCGCCTGCCGGCACCCGGCTGGAAACCGGCGGGTTGGACGGCGCCGAAGGCAGAGACCGAGCAGGCGTCGATGATCACACGCCACGATGTGGACATCGACGAAGCCTTGAGAACGCCACAGTTCTATCAACTCTGGATCGTACTGTGCTTCAACGTGACCGCCGGAATCGGCGTGCTCGCGGTCGCCAAGACCATGATGACCGAGATCTTCGGCACCACCCTGCCGGGCACGGTCGACCTAGAGTTCGCCGCGACCTATGTGCTCATGATCAGTCTGTTCAACATGATCGGACGGTTTGTCTGGGCCAGCGCGTCCGATTACATGGGCCGCAAGAACACCTACTACATCTTCTTCGGACTCGGGATCCTGTTGTATTGCTCGATTCCCTATTTTGCGCAACAGGTTAGCGTGAATCCCGCAGTCGTCTGGTTGGTAGGGTTTTACGCAGCAACCATGCTCATCTTCACGATGTACGGTGGCGGTTTCGCGACGATCCCGGCTTACCTCGCCGATATCTTCGGCACCCGCTACGTCGGCGGCATCCACGGCCGCTTGCTCACGGCCTGGAGCACGGCCGGTGTTTTGGGTCCCTTGGCAATCACGACCCTGCGCGAGAATGCCGTCACGCACGCGATCGTCGACCTGGCGTCGCGCGCCGATCCCGCGCGCTTCCATCAGGTCTTCGGCGCCGGTACCGAGCAACTGGAACAGCTGGTCGCAGCCAAGACCGTGACCATTGCCAAGCTGATGGAAATCGTGCCCCCCGGTACGACGGATCCTACGCCCGGCCTGTATAACCAGACCATGTACCTGATGGCGTTTCTGCTGTTTTTGGCCTTGGTCTCCAACGGCCTCATGAAACCGGTCGACTCCAAACACCACTTGCCCGCCGATTCGTAATCAATCGTTGGCCGTACACGGCTGCAGCAGCGGTTTCTGAGCGTCCGTGTTCCATTCTTCCTCAAGCGGCAATCCGATGTCGGGCGCAATACGCGGCGACATTACGGCTGTCGACGCTACAAGCGCGGCGTCGAATACCTATGATGCCGTATCCAGCCTGACGGTGGCATTCGACGGTACCCCCTTTGTATGCGGGGAGTGACGACGAGCGCTTTTTTGACGTCGGCTATCAATGCTGCGGATTCAACGGCTTTGATCCCAACACCTTTCTCGAATCAGGCGCACCTTTTCCGGGCGGCGGCATGCTGATGACGATCTGGGGTGCCAACGGCTGGGATGGCGCCGGTTGGCCCGACCCCAGCTTGGGCATGGACCTTCGGATCTACCTGGTTCCGGAGCTCCCAGGACTGGCGTTGGTCGTCCTCGGGATCGCCGGCCTCAGCCTGCGGCGACGTCGCGAGGCACTCGCCGCGTACGCGTGTCAGGGCGATCCAGCGCCCGGCACGTCCACCTGGCACACTTCGACGCGCGCTTTTTTCGCCGCCGAACCGATCTCATCCATCTCGCCTTCGAAGGTGAGCGCGAACAAGGTGCGGCCGTCCGCGCCGCCGAGGTTGCAAGCCACCGCCCGCTTGCTGGACGACACCTCGATACGCGCGCTGATTCCGCCGCCCTCGGACACACGCACGAACTCACTGCTCATGAAGCACGACACCCAGATCGCGCCTTCCTGATCGAGACAGATACCGTCCGGCGTACGGTCGCCGAGATCCGCCCATACCCGGCGGTTCGATAGACTGCCGTCCGCGCCGCGCTCGAAGGCCGTCAGCGTTTGGCGAAAAGTCTCCGCACAGATCAAGGTCTTGCCGTCGGCGGTGATCACCGTGCCGTTGGGGAAGCTCATGTCGTCCGCCACCACACGGGATTGTCCATCCGGTGTGACGAGGACGAGATTGGCCATGGCCGGTTCGGCGCCGGCCATGAGGTCATATCCGAAATTGCCGACATAGATATTGCCGTCGGCGTCGACCACCGAATCGTTGATATCGGCTTGCGCGAGTGCGGAGAGATCCGCGTATTCGGTCAACGTTCCCGTATCGCCGACCTTCATGAGTTTGCGATCGGCCATCGAGACGGCGACGAGCGTACCGTCGGGTAGAAAATTCAGGCCCGAGGGACGATTCGGCAGTTCCGCGATCAATGTGCATTCTCCGCTTTCCGTCACGGTGTGGATCGTGTGTCCCCACATGTCGGACATCCACAAGCGGCCGTCGCGCCAGCGCGGCCCTTCGAGAAATTCGAATCCCTCAACCAGCGTTTCGAGTGCCTGTCCCATCACTTGTCTCCCGTATTCAAACGATCAATCGTCATCCAATCCAAATAGGCGGTCGAGCTCCCCGCGATTCGCGTCCGCGTCATCACTCGCACCGGTGTCCGTATCGCCACCGAACAAAGCGTCGAGCTCGGCATGCGAGCGCTGGGCTGCGCTGCCATCTTTGGCGTGATGCGCGTCTGGCGATGGTTTGAGGTAATCGCAGAAATTCGCGCGTTCCTTGTTCGTGACCGTCGGCGCAATCGGTTCGTCGCATGCGTCCGAAACCGATGGGTTGTAAAACAAGCAGAGTTTGCAAACGTGGAGGTCCGCGTCGCAGGTCGCACAGACTTCCTCGCGTCGCAGCGGGAACAGGGCTTCGGCCACGGGCGCGCCACAGCGCCAACACAGGATGTCACGAGGTATCACATCAATACCGGGCCAAGGAATATCCGCTGAGGTCGATTTCGCTGCGTCCTGTCGCGATCCGATCCGCCACCAATTTTCCCGCGCCCGGCGCCATCGTCCAGCCGAGATGCCCGTGGCCCGTGTTGACGAACAGACCGCGCACCGGCGTTTCGCCCATGACGCCGACACCGTCGGGACTCATTGGCCGCAAACCCGTCCAATGCGCCGAATCGGTACGGTCGATGCTGTCGGCGCCCTGCGGATAGACGTGGCGGATCAAAGCATAGAGGTTCTCGATTCGGCTCGGCGTCAGTTTTGTGTTGAACCCGGCGAACTCGGCGGTACCGGCGACTCGTAAACGGTCGCCCAACGGGGTTACGGCCGCGTGGTAGTGATCGTCGATCACCGGAATCGCAGGTTGCGAAGTCCAGCCGGACATCGGTACGGTGATCGAATAGCCCTTCACCGGTTGCACCGGGATTTTGACCCCCGCGCTCGCCGCCAGCCGCGTGCTGTAGCTACCGGCCGCGATCACGCAGTTGTCTGCAGGCAAAGATTCGCCATTCGCGACCACGGCCTCGATCCGACCGTCGGAAACTGACAGTTTTGACACCTCGGATCCGAGCATGAACGCGACGCCGTCTTCACCGCACCGGTGCTTGAGTTCACTACAAAATTTATGCGCATCGCCTGACACGTCATCCGGGAAGTGGACGCCGCCACTGAGGGCGCTTTCGATCGGTTGCAGCGCGGGCTCGAGCGTAGAGATCTCCGTCGGCGACAAGGCCACGTAACGAACGCCCCACTTGGCGCACCGCACGGCGAGGTCCATGGCTTCTTCGAGTTCTTGATCCGTGCGGTAGATCTTGAGCGTGCCACGGTCGGCACGATCGAAACTCATACCCAAAGCGGCGTAGTGCTCGTTCAAGACCGCCAGGGAGTAATCGGCGAGGCGAGTATTCTTCTCGAGGCTGGAATAGAACTTATCAGGCCGGGCGTTGCGGAAAAACGACCAGGACCAACCCAGCATGCGCGGCAATGCCAGCGGCCGGATCAAAAGCGCCGAATCCTCGCGTCCGAACGTTTTCAAGGCATACCAGAACACGCCGGGCGCGTTCCACGGGCTGGCCTGGCTCGCGTGTAACATCCCGCCGTTCGCAAAACTCGTTTCGAGGCCAGCGCCCGCCTGACGGTCGACGACCGTCACCTCGGCGCCATGCCGGCGCAGGAAATAAGCGGTCGTCAGACCCAGTAAGCCGGCGCCGATTACGACGGTACGCATTTACCCAGGATCCCCCTAAGGTTAACACCGTATCTTCTCACAAACCGCCGGTCGACAGTCGTATGCCCGCATAGCCGGCAATGCCGGGCTGTGCAAAACCCAGGACTTCCTCGAAATCGTCGTCCAGAAGGTTATCGGCGCGCGCGAAGAATTTCACGAATCGGTTTACGGAGTAGTTAACGGATACGTCGATCGAGGTGTGGCCTTTGAGCGCAACCCGTGCGCGCGGAAAGGTCGAAAAATCGAAGTCGTCCCGTTTGCCGACCACATTCATGCGGAAGTTGATATCGCCATGTCCGTCGAGCACGAAGTAACTCGCCTCGAGATAGCCCTGATGCCTGGGAATGCGTACCTTTTTCAACCGCGCGCCGTCGAGCAGATCGGTGGCCTTGACATACGTATAGCCGGCGCTCGCTTCAAAGGTATTTGACGGGCGCGCCCGCAGGCTGACTTCGACGCCGCGACGACGCGTCGTGCCGGGTAAGTTGATCGCCGTAAATGCGCCCCCACCGGCGGAGAAGAAGCCGTTGATCTCATCTTCCGTACGCTCGTCGAAATAAGTCGAGTCGAACAAGAGATCGAAAACCTCGAAGCGACGCCGGGCGTTGACTTCCCAGCCCGTCGATTGTTCCGGCCGCAGCGTTGGATTCCCGATAAACGTGATCCCTAAGCTCGGACTGAATCCGAAGCGCTCGAAAAACAGCGGGTCCTTTTGACCCGTGCCGTAAACCAGCGTCAGCCGCCCCAAGGCGAACGGTAAATCGTAGGCGCCGGCGGCCCGAAACGTCGTGACGTTCTTGAAATCGCTGTTGCGGTCGTAACGCACGCTCGCGGACACCGCCAGCGCGTCGAACCAGTGAGACCTGTACTCGATGACATAACCGGTCACGTCGAGATTTCGCTCGAAGCCACGCTGGTCGAATTCTTCGTGCTCGTAGTCGAGCGCGAAGGTCAGCGTGTGATCATCGACCCACCAGTCCTGAGTTTTGACTGACCAGGTCGACTGATAACTCAATGCGTACTTATCGCCTTTCTGCCCGCTGTTCAAGAACACGACGGGATCGAGCGACTTGTTGCGATTCGAGGTCCAGCGTCCGGACAGCTGTTGAATCCAGCGCCCATCCCACAGCGCAACTGTCAACGCGCTACGCGCATAGCGCTGAATGGTGTCCGAAGTTCCAGGCGTATCGAACGGACGGCTGGTGAAGAAGTCGAAACTATCGATCTGCCCTTCGGTCGTGGTGTTTCGAAAGCTCAAGTCGAGTTTCAAGCGTTCATCGAGGCGCGCATAGCCCTTGACGTTGATCGTTTGTTTATTGAAAGCGTCGTCCTCATCGCCTTCTCGAGACGCGTTGATACCGCTCGAATCGGTGTGATTAGCGGCCACGCGCAAGCCGAAATGATCGGTCATCGCGCTGGCGCCGACACTGATCCGATTCGTCGCGAAACTACCCCCTTCAACGTTTAAATCCGCCGACAGCCGTTCTTCGGCTTCACGCGTGATGATATTGATGACGCCCGCAACCGCTTCGCTGCCCCACGGTGAGCTGTGGGGACCGCGAACGATTTCGATCCGCTCGATATCGTCGCTGGTGAGGTTGGCAAAATCGAAGCCGTCGGTCGTCGATAGATCGTTGGCTTCGATCCCGTCGATCAGAACCAACACGTGGTTTGCTTCGGCGCCGCGCACGCGGATCTGCGTGTTCCTGCCGAGGCCGCCGGAATTACTGACGGCAAGCCCGGGCACGGTTCGCAGCAAATCGGATACAAGAGGGATTTGCCGTCGTTCGATCTCGGCGCGACTGATGACGGATACCGAACTCGTCGAATCCGCGATCGATTGCGGTATCCGCGATGCCGTGACGAGGATCGTTTCGAGGTAGTCGCGTTTTTCAGCGGCGCCCGCCGCGCTCGCCCATAGAGACGCTAGGAGAAGAAGTCCACGCATGTCAGGTCTCCGGCATGGCCCACACCCGGGCCATGACCATTACTTGATCGCAGCGAGGCCCTTAATGATTGCGGGAAGATCTGACGATTGGATTCGTCCCGATTCGGCCCACCGCGATTCGGTTAAAGGAACCTTTTCCGAGGTTCCTCGATCAGCGTGCGGCCGGTATCCGGGCTTGCGAATAGCGAGGTTTGAAGCCTTGCTGTGATCTCTGCCTTCCCGTGCCAAAGGCACAGTGGCGTATCGGAGATCGAATGTTCGCTTACCGTTGCGGGGGCAGCGCCGGAATTGCAGCGACCGAATCGATCGCGCGCACCGGCTTCCCGTTTAACCCGTCACCTGATTGGCCGACGGGCACCTGCACGCCAAGTTGTGTAATTTTAACGCATATCAGGCAACGACGTCTTTGATCGCTTTCATGGCGGTCGCGCGCACCGACAGACTGGCGGGGCGAGCATCCACGTGAACCATTTCTCCGGTAAACGGATTGCGCGCCATGCCTGCCTTGCGCGCAGCCTTGTTAGCCCGGCGCAACTTCACGCCGAGTTCAGGGACGGTGAATTCGCCAGAGCCATTTTTAACCAGGTGCCGTGCGGCAAGCCCCTTCGCCGCCTGCAGTACTGCTTGCACTTCTTTTTTTGTTAGACCGGTTTCTTCTGCAAGAGCAGCGAGAATCTGCGACTTCGTTTGCTTGTCCCGGATGGCGCGTGGTTTGGCTTGACTCATAGTTCCTCCCTTACCAAGTGGTGGTTTTGTTATGTTCCAGCTCAACAGACCGAAAGCGACCGCGCTAATATAATGACCAGCGCCAAAATTGGAAGCGTTATCGTTCAGGTTCACCATCTTTGTCGAACCTGACCCTGCCGAGCATGGTGAGGACCGTACCGGTGGTTGCGGTTCTATCCCACAAGCTTACCTCGACGACTTCAAGTTGATCCTTGATTCGCTCGTAGGGATACATGGCGGGGTAATCCATCTGCGGCCACTGGCTGGCAGCCATCATGAAGACATAGGGACAGCCGCGGAGTTGCGAAAATAATTGATCGTCTCCGTCCGATTCGCCGGCGACTCGCCTACTCCGCCGGTGCCCGTACAGGGGAATATACGCGTAGGCGGCCGACGATACGCAGGCATCGGGCGGCAGCCGTTCGTCGATTCCGCGCATCCCGTCCAAGATCTGCGTGACGCGATCCATAACCTCTCTCGCTTTGAACGGTGAGTCGTACCGGTACCATTGCGGCGACCGTACGAAGTTTTCGGCGTCCTTGCCCTCCGCCTGCGCGATCTGTTGCGCCATGAGGACGGTAGTCGGTGCTATTACGACGGCTAGGATCACGATGTACGCGTTTCCAGCCGTACGTGACAACGACGGTGCGAGAGGCTGCATCGCGTGACGCACGCCGCTAAAGCTATAGAACAACAGCAAGGGAAACAGCACCTGGAGGAAGCGCCGCATGTGATCCGGATACGGCCACACCATCATGATCACGAGATAAAACAGGACGTACAGGCTATCGATTTCGAGGCGGCGCAATCTCGGCGCCATACCGAGCACCGCGAGAGCTAAGAACGCGGCGCTGGCCACGGTCGTGAACGGCGATCCGGTCAGGTCAACGCTGTGCACGATACCGAACCACATTGCGGGCACGTTAATCGTGCCTTGATTCATCAGCGAGACCAGGGTAGCGGTTACCGATTCGCGCAGTACGGAATCGATATAACTCGGCTGCATGCCATTGCTATATCTCACTACGACCCATGCGGCATAGGGCGCGACGGCCAGCACGGGGATAGACCAATGCCTGCTCGCGGGTCTGGCGATGAACCAGCTGATCAACAATGCGCCGATTGCGGTTAGTCCCACGGTCCGCGCCAACGCGCTCATGCCAATGCAGACAGCGGCAAGTGGAGCCAATGGGGCTTTCGTATCGCGCGCCCGCCACAAAGCAAGGCCCGTGAACACAAAGGCGACGTACAAAGACTCACTCTGTATCGCCATCGCAGAGAGCAGCGTCGCCGGTAACAGTGCATACACAGCGGTAAGACCCGAGGCTTGTGCGCGTGAAAGCCGTTCAGTTCGAAACCATAGGTATACGGCGCCGACGGCGAACGCCATCATGCACGAAGTCGCGAGGTAGCTTAGCCCCGGATGTTCGCTACCCCCGCCACCGGCCGCCAACAGCAACGGGTACAGCGGCGGAAACGAAAAATCGTGGAATAAGGACGCGCCCAGGCCCGGCGCCGCCGACCAGTACGGCGAGAAATAGTCCGCTACGGTGAGGTAGAAGGCGCTGTCGGAAATGTTGCCGATAAACCCCGGACGTACCGACAGCCAACTAAAGAAAACGACCGCAAAAAGACACAGCGGCGCGGCTTCGAGCAGGTACCGGCGCACGCGCGCTGTCGCTCAACCGGTTTGCAAGGCCTGGTCGATTGCGCTCAAGGCGACGAGCGCCCCGGATCGAACGCGGTGGCTGACTTGATCGGACAACACGGTGGTGTCGGGATTGATTTCCACCGTTACGCCGCCCTTGGCCGCGGCCTCGGCTACCGGACCGTGTATGTACGGGAAGGCGGCCGTCGTCCCGATGGCAAAGATCACGTCGAATCCACGCGCCAGCTCACGCTCGTACGCCGCGGTCGCCGCGGCCGGCAACATTTCCCCGAAGAGCACGACATCCGGGCGCACCAGGCCGTCACATTTCCCACATCGGGGCGGGATCGGGAGTGCATCAAAGGTCTCGACATCGAAATCCGCACGACAGTCGCAACAGGAGAGATGTCGCAGATTGCCGTGCAATTCGATGACGTTCGCGCTGCCCGCGTCCCGGTGGAAACCGTCCACATTTTGAGTGACCACATACAACTCGAATCGCTCGTCCCACTGCGCGAGTAAACGATGGCCGTCGTTCGGTTCGGCGCCGCGGCACGCCTGTTCGATCTTCGCCAGATACTTCCACGTCAGCGCGGGATCGCGTGCGAAGGTATAGGCGTGGAGGATCTCCTCGATGGGCAGGCCTTCTTCGATATCCATGTCGTTGTACAAACCACCAATACCACGGTAGGTCGGCAGACCCGATTCGGCGGACATACCCGCGCCGGTCAATACGGCAACGCGGCGCGCCATGCGCAGACTCGTTACCAGTTCGGTAATCTGCCCGCGTTCGAACGTCGCCGTACCAGAATTCACCGGGCCAATGGCCCGCGAACCAGCTGCCCCGGCAGGTTGCCCGTGTGTTCGTTGTTTTGGAGGAGGATTTCGCCATTGACGACCGTGGTGCTGATCCCCGTCGCCGTCTGCTTCAAGCGCGGCGCGCCGGCGGGCAGGTCGTTGATCAACTCCGGCATATCCTGGGCAACGGCGTCCGGGTCGAAGACCACGAGATCCGCATTCATCCCTTCGCGGATCAGGCCGCGATCATGCAAGCCCCAGGCTGTCGCCGTGTCATAAGTGATCAAGCGGACGGCTTCCTCGAGGGTAAATTCCTCCCGGTCCCGCACCCAATGGCTCAACAGGTGCGTCTGTAACGATGAGTCCATGATCTGGGCGACGTGCGCGCCCGAATCGGAAAACGTCACGACGCTGCGCGGATGCTTCATCATCTTCAGCACGTGGTCTTGATCTTCATTCGCCAGCGGCTGGCGAAAGAACACGTCGAAATCGCGTTCGAGCGCGATATCGATCATCGCCTCCGCCGGATGCACGCCGCGTCGCGCCGCGACGTCGACCATCACCTCTTCGTCGCCAATGCCGTTGAACAAATAAATCCAATCCCATTCCGGCGGCCGCGCTTCAGCGCCGACGATGCGGGGTCCCGAGTAGGGTCGACTCGCGACCTCGACTAACTTTCGCTTGATTTCCGGGTCGCGGAGCAAGGCTTTTTGCTCGTCGAGCGGTTTCGCGCGAATCTCGGACCAGACGTCCCAGTCGTCGAAGGGCGTGTGCGATTTAAACGACAACAAGGGCGAGATCGAACGGCTGTGCGATTGCAGGAACATGCGCCCGCCGGCCGCCGCGACCTCGTTCGCCAGGTCGTAGTAAGGCGGCCAGATTTCCGGCGCAATGCGCATGCTTACGAAGCCAAACGTGACCGGGCGCCCGGATTCGACAGCCAGGTGCTTTAATCTATCGAAATAATCGCGCTGCCGTGCCGGATTGCGTCCCGGCGCCTCGCTCGCGATTTCGAACACACCGGCACCGAGCTCGCCCATCGCATTGACGATGGCGCGGACTTCTTCCCAATCCGCTACACGGCTCGCCACTGGGCGATCGTCGGCCGTAATGTGATTGTAGGTTCGGGACGCTGAAAACCCCATCGCACCTGCGCGAACGGCGTCTTGGACGGCGTGTCGCATGGTTTTCAATTCTGCGTCGCTCGCCTGCTCGGTAAACGCCCGCTCACCCATGACGTAGGTTCTGAGGGCGGAGTGGCCGATGTACCCGCCGTAATTGATCCCTTTCGGTAATCGATCGATCACGTCCAGATATTCCGGGAACGTCTCCCACTGCCAATCGATGCCCGCCAGCATCGCGTCGCGGGACAAGTCTTCGGCGCGCTCGAGATTTCGAAACACCATGTCGGCATCCTCGGCCGCACAGGGCGCCAAGGTGAATCCGCAGTTGCCCATGATGACAGTGGTGACGCCGTGATAGCACGACGATGAACCCAGGGGATCCCAGAAGATCTGCGCGTCCATATGCGTGTGACCGTCGACGAAACCGGGTGCGACGACCTGCCCCTCGGCGTCCACGGTCCGCCGAGCTCGTGCGTTGATGCGGCCGATGTTGACGATCTTGCCGGCCATCACACCGACGTCGGCGGGGTAGCGCGCGGCGCCCGAGCCGTCGACTACGAATCCGTTTTTTATGACCAGGTCGTACTGCATTGCTGTCATCCACCAGGGTCGGGAGACTGCGCAGGTTAACAAGGATCGATAAATTCTTAAAACTGGCGTGCAATACGGCATAAATGCAGCGAAAATGACACGCATGACGAGCTATACGATCATCGATGTCGACACCCACGTTACCGAGTCTGCGGACCTGTGGACCAGTCGCGTGCCCGCGCATATGCGCGACGCCGTGCCGCAGGTACGCATCGACAGCCGCGGGCGCCATATGTGGTTCATCGGCGACCAACCGATCGCAAAACTGGGATTCAGCGCGACGGCGGGCGTCGGCGACATGAAGGCGCCACCGGACGGCTATGACGAAATGCATCCGGGTTCGTATGATGCTGGAGCCCGCCTCGCCTACATGGACGATATCGGCATTTGGGCCATGGTGATGTATCCCAACGTCGGCGGATTCGGTGCCCAGACGTTTCTCAAACTGAATGATCCGGACCTGATGCTCACCTGCGTCAAGGCCTACAACGATTGGCAGACGGAATGGGCGTCGGCCGATGCGCGGCGCCTGCTGCCGATTACCTCAACGCCGTTCTGGGATGTCGAGGCGGCCGCTGAAGAGGTCCGCCGGTGCGCTGTAATGGGCCATAAGGGGATCTTGTTCACCGGTGAACCGCACGCTTTTGGGTTGCCCGTACCGGGGGATCCACACTGGAATCCCCTGTGGGAAGTCGCGGTCGAATGCGACCTGCCAATCAGTTTCCACATCGGCTCGGGTAACATGGAAAGCGGCATCAACCACGACAAGATCAAGAGCTACGGACGCATGGCCGCATTCACGGAAATATCCGTGGAGTTCTTCATGCGCAACGGCGTGCAGTTGAGCGACCTGCTGATCTGTGGGGTGCTCGCCCGCTATCCAGACATCAAGTTCGTCTCGGTCGAAAGCGGCATCGGCTGGATCCCCTTCGTGCTCGAAGCGCTGGACTACCAGTTCATCGGGAACCGGGTAGCCGAGGAACGCCCCGATCTGGACATGCTTCCGTCGGAATACTTCGCACGCAATGTCTACGGCTGCTATTGGTTCGAGCAAACCGCCCCACGGCGGTTGCTCGACAAGGTGGGCGTGGACAACATCCTGTTCGAAACCGACTTTCCCCATCCGACATCGCTGTTCGGCGCGGAAGTCCACAAATGCATTCAAACGGGTCTCGCCGACTGCGACGACGACGTCAAACGCAAGATCTTATGGGAGAACGCGCGGCGCCTGTATAAAGTCGAAACGCCGGACACTGTGGTGGGCGCAGCCCACTAGGATTGAAATGCCGTGAATACGCCGATCGCAAGCGCCCATGGGGACCTCGCTCCGATTACCGCTAAGGACTGGACGCGGGACAAGGCCCGGCATCTCCTAGAACGCGCCGCTTTCGGTGGCACCCCCGCTGAAATCGACCAGTTGGCTAGCCTATCGCCGCAACAAGCGGTTCAAACGCTCGTTCGATTCAACCCTGCAAAAAATCCACTGCCGCCTTTCGAGCATTCGGGCATCTTCAACGAGGGGATCGATCCCTTTCCGCCGAGCCGCCCCGCGACCACGGCGCTGGCGGCCGAGCAGGGCCGAGCGCTGGGTATCGACGTAAAAACCTCGGGCAACCGCCCGATGCAGGCCGTCGTCAACGAATTCTTTTACTGGCTGCGCGCCAGCCGCCTCGAAACCGATCGGGTGGTCTATTGGTGGGCCCAGCGCATGCTGGCGACACCTTACCCCTTGCTGGAGAAGGTCGCTCTGTTCTGGCACGGTCACTTTGCAACCAATGAGGACAAGGTTCGCGACTACCGCAAGATGCTGAAGCAACTGGAGTTGTTTCAGCGCGCAGGTCTCGGCAGCTTTCGCACCTTGCTCATCGGCGTCGCGCAGGATCCGGCGATGCTCGCTTTTCTCGACGCGGGCGTGAACGTCAAAGGCTCACCGAACGAAAACTTCGCCCGCGAGATCATGGAACTATTCACCATGGGTGTCGGTAACTATTCGGAGCGCGACATACGCGAGGGCGCGCGCGCGTTTACCGGGTGGAACTACGCGGATCTCGATTTCAAGATCGACGCGGCCAAACACGACGGCGGTGAAAAAACATTCCTCGGCCGTACGGGACGTTTCGACGGCGTGGAGGCGATCGACATCATCCTCGACCAAGCGGCCACGCCCGAATTCATCGCAGCCAAGCTCTATCGGTTCTTCGTCCGTGAGGATGTAACGCCGGCGTTGAGGACGGCGCTCGGTAAGCGCCTCAAGAAACTCGATTACGAAGTCGCGCCGTTCCTCGAAACCCTGTTCCTGTCGCGGGACTTCTACGCGGCGTCATCGATGGGTACGCGGATCAAGAGCCCCGTAGAACTCGTCATATCGACCTACCGTAAACTCGGCTTGACCGAAGTTCCCGGCGCGCCCGATTTCAACCTGCTGACGGAAAGTCTGGGGCAACGCCTGATGCATCCGCCGACGGTCGCGGGTTGGAGCTACGGACGGAGCTGGATCACACCCAGCCTCCTGATCGAGCGCGGTAACTTCGTCCTCGACGTCGTGTTCCCCGACATCGCGTTCGTACCCAATGATCGTTATCCCGAATACCCGAGTGGCGCCGAAATACTCGCCGTGCACAGGCGTTTGCGCGATGGCGAAGACATGGCCCGGGCGACCCGGCCGGTCGACGCGGTGAACACCGACGGCATGATGGCGATGTCGAACATGGTCGATCGAGAAGAGGATTTTAATACCCGCTACGGCAGCTACCGGGGCTGGCAGATGGCGATCGAACGGGTCAAACCCATTCCCCGTCACTTGGCGCGCCTCGATTTGACGCGCCTGGTCATGCGGGAAGAATTGGCGACGCCGGCCGCCGTGGTCGATTACTTCATCGAGTACTTCTTCTCCGTAGCGCCGCAAGGCGATACACAGGGCATGCTGGCCGACGCTTTGGAGCGGGAACTCGGTACCAAGGACGTGTTGTCCGCCCGGACCTATATGGAAGAACCGCTGCGGGTGCTGTTGCACCTGATGCTGAGCCGGCCCGAATATCAACTAGGCTGAACAAACCATGATCGATAGACGAACAATGCTCAAAGGCACCGCCGCGGGGCTCGGTAGTATGGGTGTGAGTTTAGGTGGCCTGAGTTCCGCATGGATGCGCACGGCAGCGGCCGATGCACAGAACGATCGCATCTTGGTCGTGTTCGAACTGTCCGGCGGCAACGATGGTTTGAATACCGTGGTGCCGTATACCAACGACGCTTACTACCGCCTGCGACCGAAGATCGGAATCAAGCCCGACCAGCTGTTGAAACTCGACGACGACTGGGGGCTCAACCCCGGCCTGCTGGGTTTCGAGCGCTTGTGGAAGGATGGCCAATTCGCGATCGTACACGGCTGCGGGTACGAGCAGCCGTCCTTTTCGCACTTTACCTCGATGGCCTACTGGCATACGGCATCGCCGAACAGCGGCGACGAATACGGGTGGTACGGCCGCCTTGCCGACGCCATGGCGCGCGAACCGCGGTCAAATTTCCTGATCAATATCGACACCGCGCAATCCCTGGCGGTCAAGAGTCGCGTGCATACGCCGGTCGTGTTCAATGATCCGGAGCGCTTTAAACGCAACGCCCTGCTCCAAGAGAAGGCGATCCTCGATCATATCGACACGCAGCCGAGCGACAACGCCGCGCTCGACTATTTGAATCTCGTCGCGCGTGGCGCACGCGAAGCGTCCGCGCTGGTGCGGCAAGCCTGGGCGGACTACGAATCGCCCATCGATTATGGCGTGCTGCCGTCACAGTTCCGCAAAGTCGCGGCTTGCATTGCTTCCGGCCTGCCCGCGCAGCTTTACTACATCGCGTTTCCAAACAATGCGTTCGATACCCACGTGCAGCAACCCGATCTGCACCGGCGGCTGCTGAGTTACGCGAGTGACGCGGTGCATGGTTTCGTCCGCGACATGGAGCGCATTGGGCAGGCCGATCGGGTGGCCGTGCTGATGTATTCGGAGTTCGGGCGGCGCGCGCCCGAGAATTCCAATCTGGGCACGGATCACGGCGCGGCCAATCTCATGTTGCTCGCCGGGCAACCCGTGCAGGGCGGCCACTACGGTGAACCCGTAAGTCTCGTCGAGCTCGATGAGGGCGATAACTTAATCTATACAACCGATTTCAGACGCGTCTATGCGACCGCGATCGATGGCTGGTTGCAGGCCGGCGCGGCGGATACCGTCCTCAAGGGGCATTTTGAGACGTTTCCGATATTCAGCGGATAGAGGTGATCCTGGATTCCGCTACGCTCCATCCAGGCTACCGTAATTCCACCGGACCTTCCCCCGCGACTGTAGTGCGGTGCATGATGCGGCGCGCATGCGCCGGGATATGCGTCACGCGGTGCAGTGCACAGCGATTGTCCCACATGATCAGATCGTGCTGATGCCATTCGTGGCGATATACATACGCCGGCCGCGTACACCACTCGACCAGGTCTTCGGCAAGACGGCGGCCAGCCCCGCCGTCCAGGCCCTCGACCCGCACGATGTGGCCGCTGACATACAAACTCGTTTTACCCGTGCCCGGGTGCGTTCGAACCAATGGATGTGGCACCGGCGGCAGCGCTGCGAGCTCTTCTTCCGTGACGCCGGTGCGCCCGAACAAACCCACGGAATAGGCGTAGTGGTGATAGCCGACTGAGCCCTCAATCTCGGCGCGGCGCGATTCCGGCAGTGTTTCGTAACCGACCCGCATCGACGCGAAACAGGTGTCGCCGGCATCCCGTGCGGGGATCTCCCGTCCCGACAGAATCGAAGCCATCGCGGGGACTGAGCGAAACGAACTGTCGGTATGCCAACGCCCGTTTACCAGCAGGAAGTTACGCTTCTCGGAGCCGTCTTTGAGCACGTTGCCGGCGTCATCGATGTTCGACAGCTTGTAGACGAACGGATTGTCAGCACCGATTGAAAAAGATGTTTTTTCTAGTTCACCGAACCGTTCGCTGAATGCCACTTGCTCGGCGTCGCTCAGTCGCTGGTTGCGAAAAACGAGCACGGAGTGTTGATTGAAGGCATCGAGAACAGTTGCGAAGGTCGCGTCGTCCAGCGGCTGTGACAGGTCGACGCCCTCGATTTGGGCGCCGATATGGGGATGCACTTGTCGAACCGTAATCACGCGCATTCAATGCCGCGTTGCGCGTTCATAGGCGAGCGCAGCCATCGCCAGATCGCCCAGGGCCAGGCCGCGAAAAACGAACGCGGTGCGTTCCGTCGGATCCTGCCGTCCGGCAACCTCGCCAAGCACGAGACCGGACACGTCGCTGTCGATCAATTTCTTGTTCACGAGCGGCATATCGCTCTTGAGCTCCTGGTCCATGTCGTCGACGACGATGCGATCGAAGGCGGACATCCCCGCGTCCTCCCACGGCGCCGCGAAATCCGTAATGCTCGCGAAGGCGCCGGGGGACAACCAGCGCGCATCGAGAAACGGCTGGACGTCGGGGGAAAACGTTACGGTCGTGACGATGAGATCGGCGCCTTCGAGCGCCTCGCGTGCCGAGGCGGCCTTGATCGCCTGTAGCCCCTGCGCTTCTCCGGCCGCGCACAAAGCGTCGCGATTCGCCGCGCCGCGGCCGAAGGCGCGCATCTCGGTCAAGGGAAACAACTCCGTAAACGCTTGTAGATGACTGTGCGCCTAGACGCCGCAGCCAATGAAAGCGATGCAGGCTGAATCGGCGCGCGCGAGCCGGGTCGCGACGACGGCGCTGAGTCCAGCCGTTCGGACCGCCGTGATCCAATTCCCGTCCATGACGGCCAGCGGCTTACCTGAAACACCATCCGACAGGGTGACCGAAGCGTTGATTCCGGGCAGTCCGCGGCGCGAGCGTTCGGGGTTGATGATCAGCGACTTCATGACCATGTAGGGCGGATCGTCAGCGGCCGCCAGGGTCCCCATGACGTAACGCCCGTCCGGCGGCAGTATCACGGCTTTTGGCGCATTCCAGACCGCGGCGTTCGCACGGCCGTGGATCAGGCCTTCGATGCTTGCCATGACATCGCGGTAGTTCAGATCGAGCGCCTCCAACGCGTCGCTCGATAGAAAAATTGGCGCATCGGATCCCGCCACGAGCGTTGCCATCAGTACCCGGTAGTACGACTACAGCGTCGGGCGGACTCTTTCGGCATCCTTGAACACGATGTCGCGAAACGCCGTGGATGCTTGTTCGTGAAACCGCACGGCGTCGGCATCGAAGTCGCGCTGCGGCCGTGGTGCGAGCGTGAAATGGTGGTAGCGATCTTCGCCCCGAACCAGAGAAGCGCTGTCCCAATCGGCGGCGAGCTGCCTGGCGCTGGTCGGAATGTAATGCATCGAAATGCCGATGCGGCGGTCATCCGTCCGGTTCGGATTGGACGCGTGCGCGAGTCCTATGTTGTGCAGTGAAACCTGCCCCGCTTCCAGCTCCATCGCGACCGTCTTCGTTTCATCGATCGACACCGCGATCTGCTGCCCGCGCGTCAAGAGATTGTCGTCTTTATACTCGTCCTCGTGTGGCATGACCTCGCCCCGGTGGCTGCCCGGCAGGATGCGCATGCACCCGCTTTTCGCGGACGCCGTCGACAGCGCCAACCAGACCGTGACGAGATCGCTGGTGTCGAGTCCCCAATAGCGAACGTCCTGATGCCACGAAACAAAGGTCCGGCTATGCGCCTCTTTGATCCACCACACTGTGTTCCAGCAGAGGATATCCGGCCCTATCAGGTCTTCGACCGCGTCCAATATTTTCGCGTGGCGCATCAAGTCGTCGACCCAGGTGAACAACAAATGCGATTTGCTGCGTTGTGCGCCGTTGACCGGCTGGCCTTGCGAGACCTCGAAGGCCTCTAACTTCGCACGGGTCGCGGCAACTTCGTCGGGCGCCAGCACGTCGACCGGAAAAAAATACCCATCGGTTTCGTACTGTGACAGCGCGCGATCGCTCAGAAGTTTTGCCATGGCTTCAAGTATACGTGTCCGTTGGGTCCGGTGTAACATAGCGCTCAGACCCGTTGAGCAGATCGTTCGATATTAGGCACGTTTATGAATCAAGAAGAACTGCAAGCGCTGCAAGCACCCGTTAAAGAAAAATATCGCGAGACACCCGAAGCCGCCCGACTCACGTTGACCGCGGAATCAAATGGCGTCGAGGGTATCGCCTGCAGCGTCGATACGTTTGCGGGTCTGATCGAAGCGGGGCTGCATCCTTTTACCGGCGGCGACGGCACGCAGGCGTGTTCCGGCGACATGCTGCTCGAAGCGCTGACCGCCTGTGCCGGCGTAACCTTGCAGGCGGTCGCGACCGCATACGGCGTTAAACTCTCGAAATCCCAGGTCCGGGCGGAAGGCGACCTCGATTTCCGTGGCACGCTGGGTGTCGCGAAAGACGCGCCCGTCGGGTTCAGCGATATTCGCGTGAGC
Organism: Gammaproteobacteria bacterium; assembly: GCA_965217605.1. Classification (GTDB taxonomy): domain Bacteria; phylum Pseudomonadota; class Gammaproteobacteria; genus JAYYZW01. Next base: position 36,123 of record CBDCJB010000015.1, on the reverse strand, counting down.
TTCGATATCGATGGCGACGCCCCGGCCGAGACGCTCGAGAAGATCGCCAAAACCGCCGAGCGGTATTGCGTGGTGCTGCAGACGATTCAGCAGGCGCCGAACATCGAAGTTTCTATCGGATAGGTACTAAAAGCGGTCGCAAAATCCGTGTGGGATGTTCAGGCAAGGCGCGGGGCCTTCGAGGAGCGCAGTTTACACGCCAGTTTGCGGCTTCACCGCCCCGCACCGGAGAAGGTCGCGCAACGCAGCATCAACGTTCCACACGGATTTTGAGGCCGCTTTTACCAAGGGCGTCGGCACTCAGCCGCGGGATGTGGTTTGTTCATGCGCGCCGTGCGGTGCGGAAACAGTTTTTCGCGGAAGGTCCCTTCCCCGTAGTCGGATTGCATGCGGCCGCGCTTTTGCAATTCCGGCACCACGCCGTCGACGAAGTCCTCGAATGTTCCAGGCAGCGTCGCATACGCGAGGTTGAACCCGTCCACGCCGCCGTCGATCCACGCCTCGAGCTGATCGGAGACCGACTCGGGCGTGCCCACCACGACCGGTCCCGCGCCGCCGATACCGACGTAATTGGCGATATCCCGCATCGTCCACTCGCGGTTCGGATCGCCATCGGTAAAGCTATGTAAGAACGTTCGAATGGCGTTGGTCTTGATGTACTCGAGCGGCATGTCGGGTTCGTACTCGCTCAGATCGATGCCGCTCCAGCCGCATAACAAGGCCAAGGCTCCGTCATAGCTGACCTGTTCGAAATACTCGTCGTATTTACGCTGCGCTTCCTCTTCGGTGCTGCCCGTGATCACCTTCATATACGCGTATACCAGGAGGTCGCGCGGATCGCGGCCGCGTTCCTTCATCCGCTCTCGGATCCCCTTGGCGTACTGGCCGTCGACATGGGGTTTGGAGCCGATGACGAACACGCATTCGGCGTGTTCGGCGGCGAAGTCCATGCCGCGTGAGGACGAACCTGCCTGGAACAGCACCGGCGTACGCTGCGGCGACGGCTCCGATATGTGGCAGCCCGTCATCTTGTAATACTTACCGTCGTGATCGACATCACGGACCTTATTCGGATCGGCGTAGATGCCGCGTTCCCGATCCATCACCACCGCATCGTCCGCCCAGCTGTCTTCCCATAATCCGTAACACACGCGGCAGTATTCATCCGCCATCTCGTAGCGCGTGTCGTGCTCGGGCAAGCCCGACAATCCGTAGGCGCGCCCCGCGCTCTCCAAGTACGAGGTAACGATATTCCAGCCGACGCGTCCCTTGGTGAGGTGGTCGAGGGTGGTGATCAAGCGCGCAAACGTGAACGGATGATATTGAATGATCGAACTGGTAAATCCGAAACCGAGGTTCTCGGTCACGGCGGCCATCGCCGGGATCAACAGCATGGGATCGTTCACCGGTGTTTGCGCCGCCGTTTCCACCGCTGCCGTTCGGTCACCTCCGTAAACGTCGTAAGTGCCGACTACGTCCGCTAGAAACACCGCATCGAACTTTCCTCTCTCCATCAACTTCGCGAAGTCCGTCCACAGGTCCAGATCCTTGTATCGGACTGTATTGTCGTCGTCGCGGACCCACAGGCCCGGCGATTGATGGACCACGCAGTTCATATGGAAGGCGTTGAAGTACATACGCTTCTTCATGGAGATTAACCTAATGCTAAACGGGTGCCGCGTCTACCAGTACGGCGGCGAGCAGGCAGGACTCGTCGGTCCGCACGCTCCAGGAATGGTTGGTGCCGCGTTGAACCATCACGTCGCCCTGTTTGAGACGCACCTCGCCTTCATCGAGTATCGCCCATATTTCGCCCTTGACCACCACCAGATAATCGACGGTCGTGGTCTTGTGCATCATCGGGTCGTCGGACGCACCATCGGACGCGTGCCCCGCGCCGATCGAGCTGAACGCTTCGTTGCCGTCGGCCGTATCCTTCCACGCCGAATCGGGCGGAAACTCGACGATGCGGAAGATCGTGCCGTTCTGCGGTGGCTCGAGCTTGGCGGGCCGGTCGGCGGCGTCCTACGCCCCGCTATTATCGGCCGGCGTGTTTTTTGTCTCCCACAGTTCGGTCAAGGCGAGCCCGGGCATCGACTCCATCTCCTTCACGTTGCCGGCCAGCCCGTCGGCGATGAAGACCGATCGTCCGTCGCCGTCATGCCCGGTCACCACGCGCCGCACTTGCTCCACCATGTGATATCACCTCTTCGCGAATTCGTTGCCTGATCGACCCTATGTTACCCAATTCCAGCTAGATGATAGACTCCGAACACGATCTACCGAGGACTACCCGATGGCATTTTCGTTGTTGTGCGAACTACAGATGCCGAAGCCGTGGTCGGCCACCGCCGAACGCGACTGCTACAAGCAGGCCGCGTCCGGCGGCTGATCGAACGGCGCGTCGTTGGACGGAAAAGTCGTCGTAGTGACCGGCGCGAACGGCGCGTTGGGCAGCGTCGTGGCCGCGACCGCGCGAGTTCAAGGCGCCTCCGTAGTGGGATTGGACCTCGCCGAACCCGCAGACGCGTCCGATATCCGCAGATTCGCCGTCGACCTCACCGATAGCGCGGCCACGGCCGCTTGCGTCGAGCAGATCGGTGACATCGACGTGGTGTTCAACATCGCCGGCGGCTTCGACATGGGCCCCACGGTGTACGAGACGAGCGACGCGCAGTGGGACCATATGTTCAACATGAACGTGGTAACGATGCGCAACATGATCGCGGCTGTCGTGCCACGCATGATCGAGCGGGGCGGCGGCAGCATCGTCAATGTCGGGGCGATGTCCGCGCGCGAGGGACAGGCCAACATGGGCGCTTATTGCGTCGCCAAGAGCGCGGTCATGCGCCTGACGGAAAGCCTATCCAAGGAATTACGTCCACAAGGTGTCAACGTCAATGCCGTCCTGCCGAGCATCATCGACACACCGGTGAACCGTAAGGACATACCTGACGCCGACTTCGAAAAGTGGGTGCCACCGCAGGATCTGGCGAGCGTGATCTGCTTTCTCGGCTCGGATGCCGCGCACGCCGTGCACGGCGCCTTAGTTCCCGTACAAGGCCTGGCCTGACTAGACCTAGGCCACCCGTTCCGGCGCCTGCGGTATGGTCGGCCAAAAATCCGGATCGTGACCGAAGACGATCGTCGCGCCGCGCGCCTGAAGTTCGCGAAACTTCATCAGCGACGCGATCATCTGTTCGCGGTCGTGCATGACGCCGGGCAAGGCCAGTTCCTCGAGCGTCTTACGCAGATAACAGGCATCACCCGTCAGGACGTACTCGCCTGAGTTCGTCTGGACCTTCAGCGACTGATGGCCGGGCGTATGGCCGTAAGTGGGAATGCAAACAACGCAGCCGTCGCCGAAGATGTCGTATTCACCTTCGATGGTTTTAATGTCCTGGCCAGTGTCGTAATCCGCGCGCACATAGCCGCCCTCGGGCTCGGGCTTGGTGGCCCAGTCCCATTCACGTCGCTGCACGATGACCGGCGCATTGACGACCTTGTCGTTACAGCCGCAGTGATCGAAATGCAGATGTGAGTTGACCACGTAGTCGACGCGCGCGATGTCCATATCGACGAGCTCCAGGCGTGCTTGTATCTCCTCGCCCCGTTCGAAATGCACCTCCATGATTTTTGCGAGGCGCTCGCCCAGATACCCGGCCGGATCGCTGCGTGTAATTTCATTCAGCCCCGTATCGAACAGGACCGTGCCTTTGGCGTGCTTGATTAAAAACGAGGGGATTGGCGCGCGTACCCGTCCTTCGTCCGCATTCTCAAAAAAAATTGCGAGCGGCATCGTAATCTGGCCGCATTCAAAGGCGTAGAGCTCCGCTGGCATGTCGATGTCCTTGGCTTTCTTTAGGGCTGTGGGACAATAGTGCCAGAACCAACGCGCTTACGGTGCAATCGATTCAGGAGCAAACCAATGAGAACCCGTGAATGGCAAGACGTCGACAGACGCCACTACCTACATCCCTTTACCGATTACAAGCAACTCGAGACGGTCGGCAGCCGCATCATCACCCGCGCGGAGGGAATCTATCTGTGGGATTCCGACGGCAATCGCATTCTCGACGGCATGGCGGGCCTGTGGTGTGTCAACGTCGGCTACGGCCGCAACTCGCTGGCTGAGGTCGCGCAACGACAAATGTGCGAACTGCCGTATTACAACAGCTTCTTTCAAACCGCCCACCCGCCGGCGATTGAACTGTCGGGCCTGCTTGCACAAGTAACGCCGCCGGGTTTGAACCGCGCCTTCTATACCAATTCCGGTTCCGAGGCTAACGACACGGTCATCCGTATGGTGCGCCGCTATTGGGACCTCATGGAGCAGCCCCAAAAGAAAGTCATCATCAGCCGTACTTGGGCTTATCACGGCAGCACCATCGGCGCCTGCAGCCTGACGGGCATGAAAGACATGCACGCGCAGGGTGATCTACCCATTCCCGACATCGCCCACATCCATGCTCCATACAGCTACCGCTATGGTCAGGGCATTGATCCAGAAGAATTCGGCCTGAACTGTGCGCGCGCACTCGAGCACAAGATCCAAGAGCTCGGTGTCGAACGGGTCGCTGCCTTCATCGGCGAGCCGGTGCAAGGCGCGGGCGGCGTCATCATTCCGCCATCGAGTTATTGGCCCGAGATCCGGCGTATTTGCGAGCAATACGGGATCCTGCTGGTCGTCGACGAGGTCATCTGCGGTTTCGGCCGGATGGGGACGTGGTTCGGCAGTGATTACTACGATCTCCAGCCCGATCTAATGCCGATCGCAAAGGGCTTGTCCTCGGGTTATCTGCCGATCGGTGGCGTGATGATCGGTGATCGCGTAGCGCGGATACTCATCGACGAAGGCGGAGAGTTTCAACACGGTTACACGTATTCCGGTCACCCCACCGCGTGTGCCGTCGCCGCCGCCAATATCCGGATCCTTCAGGACGAGAAGATCGTCGAGCACGTTCATGACGAAGCAGGCCCCTATTTTCGACAACGATGGAGCGAGCTGGGCGATCACCCCCTGGTCGACGAAGCACGGTGCGTTGGGCTGCTCGGTGCGTTGGAACTGGTGAACGATCGCGCGAAAGTGTCCAAAGAGGACGTCGGCATCGTCGGCACGCGCTGCAAAAACCTGTGCATGGAGAACGGACTCGTGATGCGCGCCGTCGGCGACGCGATGATCGTTTCACCGCCGCTTGTGATCAGTAAGGCGGAGATCGACGAGCTCGTTACGCTCGCCGCGAAAGGCTTGGACCTGACGGCCGCAGAGTTCGCGAAAGCCGCTTAACTCACCGGATTGACGAGAAAGGTGTCGCCGTCGCGCATCTGCGTGCGCGTCCACTCGCCCTCGGCGTCGGCGGACGGTTCTGAGGGCTCGACCAATGCGACTCCGCGGGATGCGAGTTCAGCCCGCCGCGCTCGTGTGGCATCGACGTCGAGGTGCGGATTGAAGTCAGCGCTGACGACGACGCCGAATATAGCGTCCGCCACCGCGCGGCTTATGAGCTGATCGCGCACGTCACGCCGTACCTGCTCCGGATCCCGTTGCAGTGGATCACCATAACCGCCGCCACCTGTAGAGAGGCCCACGTGAAACTCCTCCTCGGCGACGCGCACGTGACCGGATGCCGAGACATAGCGGCGTTGGCCGGACGCGCGGCTCTCCACGTATTGACCGCCGCCGATCCCGGGCTTACCGCCGAGCACACCGTGCGGAGGATTGCTGCTACCGTCGCCGAAGGTGATGCATTCCATCTCGCCCGCGGTCGACGCCACGGTGAGGCGCACGCCGGCGCCGCCGATCGATTGCCCCAGACCCATGGAATCGGTTTCGATCTCCATCTGCTCGATCGCGATCGGATACAGCAGCTCGAGTTGCTCCAGCGATTGCGCTTTGAGCCCGCCCGCTGCCGCAGAGCTCTCGTAGAGCGGCCAGCCATCCGTGTCCTTCGATGCGCCTTGGGCCCCGGTCCCGTTGAACAGCATCACGCCCCAAGCCTCGCCAGTATCCGCATAGATGCCCGCGAATTGGGGCACGTTGGCGCATCGCGCGCTGCCTGCAATCACGAGCTCCGGCGCGGCCGCGGCCATGGCCTTGTTGACGGCGTCCTGCATCGCGTCCGACGGCACGATCGTGGCGCTCGACGTCGACGCTGGGTACGCGGCATTGCACACGGTACCTTCCGGCGCGATGACCTCGATATGTTGGATACAACCCTCGTTGTGAGGAATGTCGGGGTCGATGTAATTGAGGAAGGGCACCGCCCCGGCCGCCTGGCTGGTCGCGTACGAGCCGTTGAGGCTTCCCTCCCCCTGCGGCCCACTGCCGCTGTAATCGACCGTGACGCGGTCGCCGTCAATCGTCACGGTCGCATTGATCGGGATATTGAAATCGTCGATTCCGTCGCTGTCGATCCAGCACCGGCCCTCGTATTCACCGTCGGGGATGCGCGCGAGCTGCTCGGACATACGCAGATCCGCATAGTCGATGATCGCATCGGCGTAGCGCATGACGTTTTCCGTACCGTACTCGGCGCACAGCGTCAGCAAGCGTTCGCGCCCCTTCTGGATCGATCCGAGTTGCGCGAGCAGATCGCCGTGTAGCAGATCGCGATAGCGAACGTTCGATAGATACAGGTCGATGACGTCATCGCGCGCCTTGCCGCGGTCGTGGATCTTGAGCGGCGGGATCGTGAGGCCTTCCTGCCACACGTTTCGCGCCGACGCCACTACGCTTGACGGCAAGTAAGCGCCGATGTCGAGTTGATGACCTTTGGTTACCGACCAGAAGCGCAGCGCGCCATCCACGAATACCGGAAGGGCCGTGACGACGTCGCCAACGTGGGTATTGCCGCGGTATGGATCGTTGCACATGAAGACGTCGCCGTCGTTGATATCGCCGTCGAAGGTTCGCGCGATTTCTTTCAGCACGATTCTGAGCGACGTCGTGTGGATCGGCAGCGCATCGTACATGGCCACCTGCCGCAGCTTGTAATCGTACAGCGCACAGGAGAAATCGCGACACAGGGCGAGGATTGGGGTCCAGGCACTCTGCTCGAGGGTCAAGGTCATCTCGTTTGCGATCGCATTGAGACGATTGAGAATGACGCTGAAGGTGATCGGATCTTGTTCGGTGCTCATGCGTAATTCGCTCCCAATTCGATGACGTAGCTGCGGTCGGGGCGGACCGTCAGGATATCACCCTTGGAAACCAGGACGGTCGTCGTTGGCGCCTGGAGGATCGCGGGTCCGGTAATGATTACTCCGGAGAGAAGGGTATCGGTCGCATAGATATCAAACGGCAACATCCCCTCGCCGGCCAGGAAGACGTCTCGCCGGCCATGCGTTAGCGTATCCGTCACGCCCGCGTCAACCGTACTTGAGTCCGCGGGCTCGCGAGATCCCGTGGACATCGTGCCGATCGCGGTTACCCGCCAGTGCAGGCACTCGATCGAGAGGTCGGTCAGCGCATAGGTAAATCGGCTTTCGTGCTCCGCATGAAAGCTTGCCTCGAGGGCGTGCAGGTCAGCCGTAGAAAAAGGCGGCGCTGAACCGATGGGCATGGTCAATTCGTGTACCTGGTTCGGGTAGCGCGCGTCCACGGACCGCTCGATGCGGATCTGGCCATCCTCGAAACCATCGTGATGAAGACGCCGGCGCGCTTCGGTTTCGAGGCGATCGAACAGCGCATTGATAGCGGCGGGATCGACGCCGGAGGTCAACGCATAGAGCGGCTCTGAGTGATCGTGACGCACGTCGGTGACGGTCATGCCGAAGGCGCAGTACGTTCCCGCCTCTTCCGGCACCAGGACGCGCCTCATCCCGAGATTGCGCGCGAGGCGCGCAGCGTGGAGCGCACCTGCGCCGCCGCCCGCCACCAGGGTGTATGCACGTGGATCAATGCCGCGCTCGATCGAGACCGCTCGGATCGCATCGACCATATTGGCGTCGACGACCTCGATGATGCCGGCTGCGGCGCGCATGACATCGAGCCCGAGCAGGTCCGCGACATGCTCGGTGACGGCGGCCACCGCCAAATCCGGCGCCAGTGCGCGTCGACCGCCGAGAAAGGCTTCCGGCTCGAGGTAACCGAGCACGACGTTCGCATCGGTGACCGTCGGCTCTTTGCCACCCAGCCCGTAACAGGCCGGGCCAGGGCGCGCGCCGGCGCTGCGCGGCCCCACGCGCAAGGCCCTTCCGGCATCGATCCACGCGATGCTGCCGCCACCGGCGCCGACCGAATGGACTTCCACGCCGGCGACTCCGATCGGCTGGTGCTCGACTTGGATCGTGCGCGACATGCCGTCCCGGATGAGGCAGACGTCGAAGCTCGTACCGCCCGTGTCGACGCTGATCAAATTCTCCGCATCGATGTTGCGCGCGTGAAAGGTCGCTGCGGCCGGCGCCGCCGCGGGTCCCGAGGCCAATGCGAAAACCGGTCGCCGCAGGATCTCGTCGACCGAGGCACACCCCCCGTTGATCTGCATGATCAACGGCGAGCGAGTAAACCCGGAGCGGCCGAGCAGGTCTTTGAGTTCGCGCAGATAGACATCGATACCGGGCAATATGTACGCACTCAAGACGGTGGCGGACGTGCGTTCCCACTCACGGATCTCGGGCAGCACGTCCGACGAAAGGATCACCTTGGTGCCCGGGAGTTCATCGGCGAGGATCTCGGCGGCGCGGACTTCGTGCGTGGGATTCACGATCGACCACAGGAACGCGACGGCCACGGCGACGACGGCTTCGTCTCGAAAGTGGGCCGCGGCCTGCCGTACATCGGCCTGAGAAAGCGGTTTAACGACCTCGCCCTGGTGATTCATCCGCTCCTCGACACCCAAACGCAAATAGCGATCGACGAATTCGACAGGATGGCGCAGGTGAACGTTGAAGCGCTCCGGCTTGAATCCGTCACGCAGGTGAATCACATCGCGAAATCCTTGCGTACAGAGCAACCCGATCTTTGGGCCGCTGCGTTGAATGACGGCGTTGGTCGCAATGGTCGAACCGTGGACGAAAAGATCGGTTTGCCCGAGAAAAGCCGGTATTTCGAGGCGAAGATTCTCCGCCACGGCGTGCAGCCCGGCTTGGATGGCGCGCGCCGGCTCGTCGGGCGTCGAATCCTCTTTCCACTGCGTCACCTCACCGGTGTCATCCACGATGGTGAAATCGGTGAACGTGCCGCCTATATCAACGCCGACTCGGTAAGCCATGGCTTTGCTTTGAGTTGAACTAGGAACCTTACTATACGTCGAAACAGGGTGACGAAAGGGCTTTCTTGTAACGCACAACAGGAGTCATGCCATGTTTATTCGAGCCCTATTTTTGATGTTCATCATGGTCGCAATGCCGTTCACCACCGCCGCGATGACGGGAGTGGGACGCGGGGGATTGCATCAGCGGGCGTATTATTACGGCTACGAACTGGTGGTCTTACCTTCCGACGAAGTCACGGAATTCGCGCTATTCAGCGGTCGTGGAAAACGACGCCATAAACGAGACGATGAGGAGCTTACGATTCCGCTTATGACCCTGGCGCAGCTGGAAGGCCGTCTGAATCGCATGCGAGAGCGTTCGATCGTATCCGTGCACTACCGAGAGCAGAAGCTACCGAAGCAGGACGCCGTCGTATTGCGCGATCACCTACGCGAGGTCTGTCGATCCAATAAACTCAGATGCGTATTTGCGATCTGATTCGAGCGTTGTTCATCGCATCCTTGCCGATCGCGGCTGCGGCCGGCAAGCTGATGATCACTCCCGGTCTTTACGAGATCTCGGCGCAAACCGTCATGCCGCATCTCGAAGAGATGCGGCGCAAGACAGTCCACGATACCCGGTGCTTGAATGACGACAATCCCGCTGCCATTTTTCCGGTCATGGATCAGCGCGCGCTCAAGGGCTGCGAATTAGGGTTCATGGATCTGAGCGGCGATGTATTTCACTACACCCTGATTTGCCAAAGCACCCGTGTAGCAACGGGCACGGCTGAACTACGGGCGGCGCCGGATCGCATCGTCGGCAAGCTCGAGGTCAAGATGGGCGGCAAGAACATGACGTTTTCGCAGTTTGTGAAGGCGACTTGGAAAGCCGAATGTCAGCGCAGATCCGGTAGTCTGTAACCGTCTTCGGCGAGCCCGGCACGGATGGTCTTCTTGTCGAGCTTGCCGGTCGCGGTCAGCGCTAACGCGTCGACGAACAACACGTCGTCCGGCAACTGCCACTTGGCGAACGCCGCGCAGCAATGCGCGAGCACATCCTCGGCGGTAAGTTCCGTGCTGTCGGCGCGAATGACCAGCGCGACCGGGCGCTCGTCCCACTTCGGATGCGGCTGCGCGATGACGGCGGCCTGGGCCACGCCCGGCAGGGCGCAAATATGATTCTCGAGGTCGACCGACGAGATCCATTCGCCGCCCGACTTGATCAGATCCTTGGAGCGGTCAGTGATGATCAGATACTCCTCCGGATCGATGCGGGCGACGTCCCCCGTCAACAGCCAGCCATCGCGAAATTTTTCGGGCTGCGGATCACGGTAATACTCGCTCGCGATCCAAGGTCCCCGGATCAGGAGCTCGCCAACGGTCTCGCCGTCGTGCGGCAGTGGTTTGAAGTCCTCGTCCACGATCTCGATGTCCAGGCCCGGCGCCAGCAGCCCGGTCTTCGCCATGTTTTCAAACCGTTTGTCGACAGACAGTGGACGATGCGCACGTTTCGCGACGTGCCGGGAGACGACGGCGAGCGGATTCGTCTCGGTCATCCCCCAGCAATGGATCATCTCGATGTCGAGCTCGTCCCAGTACCACCGCAGCAGTGACGCGGGCGGCGCCGAACCGCCGCAGAGCACGCGCTCGAGCTTCGAGGTGTCCCAACGCTCGGGCTCCGCCTCGATGGCGGCGCGTACGCCCTGCCAGATCGTCGGCACGCCGCCGGCAAGGGTTACTTCTTCGGCCACTATCAGATCCAGCAGCCGCGCCGGTTCCATAAAGCGGTTGGGGTAAACCTGTTTGGCGCCGAGCATCGTGGCGGTAAACGGCAGACCCCAGCACATGGCGTGAAACATCGGCACGATGCCGAAGACCGTATCGGTAGCCGACATCGCCATGACGTCGGTCATGGCCTCGGCCATGGTGTGCAGGTAAGTCGATCGGTGCGTGTACATCGCACCCTTGGGGTTGCCGGTCGTGCCGCTCGTATAACAGAGTCCCAGAGGCGCGTTCTCGTCGAGATCGAGCCAGTCGAATGCGGCGCTTTGATCGCCGATGAAATCCTCGTAGTCGATCGCGCCGGGGAGGCCGCTCTCCCATTGTCCGGATTGTGAACTGACCACGTAACGCTCGACCGATTTGAGTTTGGCGGCCAGCGGCTCGAGCGCCGGCAGCAGGTCTTCGTCGATCACGATCACGCGGGCCTCACCGTGATTGATGATGTACTCGAGGTCGCCGGGGCCCAACCGAATGTTCAGGGTATGGAGCACGGCGCCCATCGACGGGACGGCCTGGTACATCTCGAAGTGGCGGTGGTGGTTCCACATGAAGCTTCCCACGCGGTCGCCAACGCCGATGCCGTGTGCTTTGAGCGCGTTGGCAAGCTGGCGCGCACGTGCGGCCGTTTCGGCATAGGTCTGCCGGTGCATGCCGTTTGCAGTCGCGTTGACGATCTCTTCGTCCGGAGCGACCAAGGCGCCGCGGTCCAGAAGGCGCCACAGGAGCAGTGGCGTTCGCTGCATGGTCATGGCTGGAGTATAAGCTGGGGCGCGGCTCAGCTCGGCAACGGCGGTCTCAGGGTGTGCCAGTCGGTGTCCTGCTGGTAGGCATGGCCGGCGCGCACCAGCATCGCTTCGCTGAGATGGGGTCCGATCAGCTGAAAACCGAACGGCAGGCCGTCGGTATCGATACCGCCCGGCAGGCTGAGCGTCGGGCTGCCCGACATGTCGTACGGTGAAGTGAAGGTGATCAGTCGCAGCAGATCTTCGGCGTCCTGCTCCAGACACACCGCGTCCATGAACGAGAGCGTCGGTGTCGGATATGGCAGCGCCGGCGAGATAAAGCAATCCACGTCCTCAAACAGCGCCACTAGATTGCCGGCGAACTTCTGGCGCTCGATCTGAAGCTTCGCGTATTCCATGCCACTCGTACTGCGCCCTATTTCGATCAAGGTCGCCAAACCCGGCCCGTATTGATCTTTTTTCGCCGGATAGAAATCTTCGTGAAAGATGGCCGTCTCGACGCCGCAGAACTTCTCCCAACCGGTCACCATCGCGCGCATCTCGGGCAGGGTGATGGCTTTGATCTCAGCGCCGCATCCGCGCAACACCTCCACCGCCTGCATGATCATCGCGGCGACCTGCCGATCCACGTCTTGCGTGCAATACGCTTCGTCGAGGCCGATGGTCAAGCCTTTGATGGACTTGGTTGTCTCGGCAAGATAATCGGGTACCGGTGCGGTCAGGCTCGTCGGGTCGTCGGGGTCGCGTCCCGCGATCACACCCAAGATGGCGGCGGCATCGGCCGTTGAACGTGCCAGCGGACCGATGTGGTCGAGCGATTCGGAGAGTGCGAACGCGCCCGCGCGGCTCACGCGGCCCCAGGTCTGCTTGAGCCCGGTAATGCCGTTGCAATTGGCGGGCGAGCGAATCGAGCCACCCGTGTCGGTGCCTAGTGAACCGAAGCAGAGCCCGGCCGCGGTCGCAACGCCGGAACCGCTGGATGAGACGCCGGTCCAGTAATCGGCGTTCCACGGATTGACGGGGGGTGTGATGTCGGGGTGATGGACGCCATAAGCGCCTTCGGTCAGCTGCAACTTGCCCAGGAACACCGCGCCCGCGTCACGCAGCTTCGCCACCACGGTACAGTCCACGCCGGGATTCCAATCCCGCATGGCGAAGGAACCAACATGGGTAGGCGCGTCCTTCGTGGCGCAGAGATCTTTGAGGCCAAAGGGAACACCGTGCAGTGGCCCACGGAATTCACCGCGGCCCATCTCGGCGTCCGCCTGCTCGGCCTGCGCGAGAGCTATATCCGCCATGCTCGTGGCATAGCTCTTGAGCACGCCGTCGAGCGCCTCGATTCGGGCCAGCATGTGGCGCGTCGCCTCGACGGAGGAGAGTTCGCGAGCACGCAATTTATTCGACAGCTCGATCAGCGTCAGATAGTGAATGTCGGACACGGCCACGCCTCCCTTGTTGTTTTCGCGTCTATGGAACTTGGATTCTGCTCCAAGTCGGTCGAATAGTCTCGACTCGCATGGTCACGCCATTACAGTAGTTGGCGTTTTCTTGCCGGCTTTGAGCGGGTCGAAACGGATACTGTGCCCGTTTGTGATCGATGCGGAATACCGCTTGGGAATCATCGTTATCGTCAAATTCACTCTGTCCGATCAGCCGCTCCAGCACCAACCGGTGTCGTAACGGCACGTCCACGATGTAACTGCGATCAGACACATCAAGAACGTTCACACTCTGAAGAGGAAACTCCGGTTTCGTTATCTCCGTATTACTATAGATAAACGGTTTCGAAAGCATGTCGAGTTCGAACAGAACACGCGCTCGCTCGTCGCTCCACCACTTTTGTGAACATGCGAACCGGTAGAGCAGGCTATCGAATCCAACGCGATCCTCATGGCCCACGATATGGTAAACCATCGCGTAATTGAAAATGTCGTAATAGTCTGCGTTCGCTATCGACTTCTCGCAAAACTCTACAAACACGTTACGCTCGTCTTTTCTACAGAACCCGATAAATGATGTATACAGTTTGCTGTAGGACATTGAGCCGCTCTTATGCAGATAATCGCTCAACTCGGGAATAGAGCGCGTGTTGTACAGCGCCAACACCGCATATAAAAACCACATGCCCTCCTGAAATTCATCCAAACTGACTTCGGCGGTCTGCACGACAATCTGCGCTTCGGCGACTCCGTCTTCCACCGGTTGAGTAACCAGTTCGAATTTTTCGCGCTCTTCGTAAAGTGGTGTGTTATGTAATAGCAAGTGCGGATAGGTAATGATGTGCGATGCATTACTTTCGCAGAGCTTCTGTATGCCCTGTTTGAAGGACGTCAACGTTTCTCCCGGCAAAGGCCATATCAATTCGATGAACGAGCTCATCTGTTTTTCGTTCAAATTAGCCTGAAGATGCTCGTACGCGCTGAGTTTGATATTTTTTCGATCGACATAGTCGAGGCTCGTATCGCTCAATGATTGCATCGAAATAGGCTGAGCGTTGAGTAACTGCTCTCGTGTGAATATTTCAGTAATCTCAGTAACGCGGTCCGGCGAGTTTTTCGTGGCGGAAAAATAGACAAAAATCGGTAATCCGTTGTCCCGTTTGCTTTTTGCGATGTGCTCGGAAATCCCGATATCGCGCTTTAGCATCCCCCAATTGGCGTCTGCAAGGCAAAGAAACGGAATATTGTTGCGGCTGATCCAAGATATGTCTTCGCGGATCCTATCCTCACTGAATTTCACGACTTTGTCGTTCGTAGCGGCGCCCCAGAAGCAAAAACCACAGTGAAACGGGCATCCTCGATTCGTCTCGATGACTCCTATTTCGTATTCACGATCGAAAAGACCGTTGAGATAGGGAGAAGGGATGGCATCCAGATCTCGGGCGCGTTCCTGATGCTCGGTTGTGACCAGCGATCGATCCCGGTAAAAGCTCAGGCCCTGGACCTTGGAAAAACTGGGTCGTTCTTCGCTAAGTTCGCGCAACAAATTTGCAAAAGTATGTTCGCCTTCGCCATTACACACCAACACGTTTTCGTTGTCGGGTGAAAGGAATTCTTCGGCATGGAACATGACTTGGGGTCCGCCGAGGAGAAATTGCGCCTCGGGGCTTAATTTGAGCAAAGCGGGCAGCAATGACTTCACCAGCCCGATATTCCAGAGGTAACAACTAAACGCGTATAGATCGGCCTTTTCGCGCGTCAACTCCTGCAGGATGTCCACGAACGGTGTCGATCTTGACGTCGTATATTTATTGAATCGGTACGAACGCCTCAGGTCTGCATCCGTGCATGCATAGGCCTGTAAATATCCGGACACGAGAGGCACCATCTTCTCGTACACGTTGATTTCGACAAGCGTAACGTTTTTAGCCATCATTGGCGTCGATAGTAAACCCGCACTCAAGCACGTTCAATTTACGTGATTGAATACTGATCGATCTACTCGACCAGGAGCGACAACCATGCAATTCGGCGTCGGCACCAGCGCATTCAGATCTACAAGGAGATCGGCCTGTGGCCGCCGATGGACCACGAGCGTAAAGTCTTGAAGGACTTCGCGGATCACGTGATGCCGGCGTTTCGCTGAGGGCAGCTATCCTGAAATACACCGTCAATCCCCCCCTGGTCCGCCCCCGCCGCGCGGAATCATCGCGCGCATGCAACATTATTATCGGTTCGCGAATGATGCCATCGGCTTGGTAGGTGACCGATTCGAACGTTACGGCGACCTCTATTACGTGCCGAGCGGCAGTGGTGGGTTGTACGTAAGCAGGCATCCGGACCACATCCGCGACGTGTTGATCACCCATGGGTCGAGCTATGGGAAGGCGCACAGCGCCTTCGCCCGGCTCGCGCGTGTACTCGGGCAGGGTCTGCTCACCACCGACGGCGCGACCTGGAAACGGCACCGCCGTATGATCCAGCCCGCCTTTCACAAACCGCGGTTGCGACATTATTCCAACATGATGGTTGCCGAGGCCAAGCGGACCGCCCGGCGCTGGCGCGACCACGCATCGGTAGACCTCGGGGTGGAGATGACCGAGCTGACGCTTCGCGTGGTATCACGTTCGCTGTTCAGCCACGAGGTCGCGGACGAAGTCGATGCAATAACCGGCGCGGTGTCCGTCCTACAGGACTCGTTCTCGCGCCCCGTTCTCCTTCCGCGCTGGGTGCCGACGCCTTACCGTCGCCTGGTTCTGCGTTCGATCGCATCCATCGACGACATGATGCATCGCTTGATCGCGGCGCGGCGCGGCGCGCCGGTGCCGGCGACAGCGCGCCCGCGCCTGAACGAGGCGATCCGGATCTGCTCCAGATGCTGGTCGATGTTCGGGATGAGGAAGGTGACGGTGCGGGCTTGACTGACCGCGAGATCCGCGATCAACTGGTGACCTTCTACATGGCCGGCCACGAGACCACATCGCACGCGCTGACGTGGACGTTTTATCTACTGTCGCAGAATCCCAATGCAGAGGCTCTGATGCATGCTGAACTGGACCGCGTTTTAGGGAATCGCCTGCCGACCTTCGAAGATCTCGATGACCTCGCCTACACGGAACGGGTGATCAAGGAATCCATGCGGCTCTATCCGCCCGTGTACGTCGTCGCCCGCAAGGCTGCAACGAACACCTACATCGGAGAATACCCGGTCCCCGCGGGCAGCGAGGTTGCGCTGTGGATCTATATGACCCATCGCGACGCGCGTTGGTATCCCGATCCGGAGACCTTCCAGCCGGACCGTTTCGCCGACGAAAAAACCTCTGAGCGACCGCGCTACGCGTACCTGCCCTTCGGCGCCGGCGCTCGCACCTGCATCGGCAAGGCCTTCGCCACGATCGAGGCCGTCTTGATCCTGGCCACCCTGGCACAGCGTTTCAGGCTGACCCTCGCCCCGGATCATCGCGTCGGTCTCAAGACCCGGGTCACGCTCCTGCCGAAATATGGGATGAAAATGACTGCGCACGCGCGCGGACGTGCTTGATTAGGCCTGCTCGATCTCGATCAAGGTGCCACAGAAATCTTTGGGGTGCAGAAACAACACGGGCTTGTCGTGTGCACCGATCTTCGGCTCGCCATCGCCGAGCACGCGCGCACCGGCCGCGACGAGTTGGTCGCGGGCGCGGATAATGTCCTCGACTTCGTAACATAGATGATGGGCGCCGCCGTCGGGATTGCGCTCGAGGAACTTCGCGACCGGCGAATCCTCACCCAGCGGGCGCAAGAGCTCGATTTTCGTGTTCGGCAATTCGACGAATACGATCGTGACGCCCTGCGACGGTAGATCCATGGGCTTGGACACCTGCGCACCGAGCGTATCGCGATATACGCGCACGGCCGCCTCGAGATCGGGGACCACGACCGCGACGTGATTCAAGTTACCAATCATGTCCTGCTCTTACCTCCTTCATGTCTCGCCGCGGTAGAGCTGCAGCAATCTCGCTGCGGCGACCGTGGCCGGCATCTTACCCGCCATCACCTCACGCTCGAGTAACTCGACTTGATCCGCGACCTCCGGATGGCCGCGCACCTCGTCCAGAAGGCACGCCGCCGCCTCAGACCACATCCAACTCCGGGCCTGTTCCGCGCGGCACTCGGCTATTGCACCGCGACGATGCTGTTCGCGATGAAACTCACCGATCGTAGACCAAACTTCGGGAATTTTCGCACCGGTCAAGGCAGAGCACGTCATCACCGGCACCTTCCAATCATCATGCCTGGAGCGCACGAACTGCAATGCGTTCTGGTAATCCGCCGCCGATCGCCCTGCTGCCTTTTCCATCTCGCCATCGGCCTTGTTGACGACGATCAAATCGGCAAGCTCAATGATTCCGCGTTTGATCCCCTGCAATTCGTCGCCGCCGCCGGGGAGCAGCATCAGCACGAACATGTCCGTCATGTCAGCGACCGCGGTTTCCGACTGTCCGACACCCACCGTTTCCACGATCACGACATCGAAGCCCGCGGCCTCACACAGTAGGATCGCTTCGCGGGTGCGTCGCGTCACGCCGCCGAGCGTCGTACCGGTTGGCGACGGCCGGATGAATGCCTCTTCGCGCACCGCCAGTTCCGGCATCCGCGTCTTGTCACCCAGGATCGATCCACCGGATATCGTCGACGTCGGATCGACGGCCAGCACCGCAACCCGATGGCCTTCGTCGATTACGTGATTGCCGATGCGCTCGATGAACGTCGACTTACCGACCCCGGGCACGCCCGAAATGCCGACTCGCATACTGGCATCGCCATCCGCGCTGAGATCGGTAAGCAGTGCGGTCGCGCCAGCGCGGTCGTCCGGCCGCGTCGATTCAACCAGCGTGATCGCACGCGCGAGCGCGCGCCGGTCGCCGGCCTTGAGCTTCGCCGCAAGGGATTCTCGATCAGAACTCACCGGTCGGATCTACCGTCAGGCGAATTCGATGATCGGCTGGTCGACCGCCAGGCTTTCGCCGACGCGCGCCAGAACTTTCTTGACCACGGCTTCGCGCGCCGCATGCAGTACGTTCTCCATTTTCATCGCCTCGACCACCGCGATCTGTTGGCCCGCTTCGACCGTACTGCCTTCCTCCACCGAGACGCCGATCAACAGGCCCGGCATGGGAGAGATCAAATAATTTGACAGATCCGGCGGCTCTTTCTCGATCATGAAGTCGTTGAGCTCCGCGCCACGGGGCGTCAACACCCAGGCGGTGACGTCGGCGCTAGCGTAATTCAAGTGATACGTCCAATCCGGTCGCTCGACCTGTACACACATCGGGTTGCCATCGATGATGGCGTCGAACAGCGGCGCGCCGATCGGCCAATCGCTCGTAACCCGATAGGTGCGATCCCCATACTCCACGCTGTGTCCGCGTTCGATCCGTGCGATACGCACGGGATGCGGCGTACCGTTTAGAAATACAACCGCCGACTCAATACCCGTTCCAAGTTCACGGCTCGGCATCTGACCGCTGATACTAGCCGCGCGCGCCAGATACCGGTGGTGCAACGATGCAACGGCTGCGACCAGCGGTGCGGGCTCCGTCGGCATCACATCATCGCGCGAGAATCCATCGGGATATTCCTCGGCGATGAATTCCGTCGTGATTCGTCCCGACACGAAGCGTTCGTGCGCCATGACGGCGTGCGCAAAGGCGAGATTGTGGCGCACGCCGCGTATATAAAAGCACTCGATCGCGCGTTGCATATATTCGATCGCGTCATCGCGCGTCTCACCGTAGGTCACCAGTTTCGCGATCATGGGATCGTAGTATGTCGACACTTCGCCGCCTTCGTATACGCCGGTGTCTACGCGCACGTTCGCGGTTTCCGGCGGCGGTTGGAAATGGACCAGGCGACCCGTCGACGGCAGGAAATCGCGCATCGGATCCTCGGCGTAGACGCGCGCTTCCATTGCCCAGCCTTTGAGCCTGACATCGGTCTGCTTGAAAGGTAACGCTTCGCCGCACGCAATCCGGATCATCAATTCCACGAGGTCCACGCCCGTCACGAATTCCGTAACCGGATGCTCGACCTGCAGCCGCGTGTTCATCTCCAGAAAATAAAACTCACGTCCGGCATCGACGATGAATTCGACCGTGCCGGCCGAGGTGTAATCCACGGCTTTGGCCAGCGCTACGGCCTGTTCACCCATGCCTTTGCGGGTTGCTTCATCGAGAAACGGCGATGGCGCCTCTTCGATGACCTTCTGATGGCGCCGTTGAATCGAGCATTCGCGCTCACCGAGATAGACCACTTCGCCGTGGCCGTCGGCAATGATCTGGATTTCAATGTGACGGGGCTGTTCGATGAATTTCTCGACGAATATGCGCTCGTCGCCAAAGCTCGACCGCGCCTCGCTGGTGGCGCGCTCAAAGCCGTCCCGGCACGCCTTGTCGTTGGCGGCGACGCGCATACCCTTACCGCCACCGCCCGCGCTTGCCTTCAGCATGACGGGATAACCGATCTCCTGCGCGATCTCCACCGCTTGATCCGCGTCCTCGATAACGCCCGCATACCCCGGAATCGTGTTGACGCCTGCGCCCTGCGCGATTTTCTTCGATGTAATTTTGTCCCCCATCGCCTTGATGGCGTGTGCGCCGGGGCCGATGAAGTCGATACCTGCAGCGTCCAGGGCTGCGCGAAAATCAGCGTTTTCCGCGAGGAATCCGTAGCCGGGATGGACGGCCTCGGCGCCCGTCGCCTTACACGCCTCGACGATCCGCGCGCCGACGAGATAGCTGTCGGTCGACGCCGATCCGCCGATGTGCACCGCTTCGTCCGCCATGTCGACGTGCAATGCACCGCGGTCCGCATCGGAGTAGACCGCGACAGTGGCGACACCCATACGCCGCGCGGACTTGAACACGCGGCACGCTATTTCTCCCCGATTAGCGACCAGTATTTTTTTATACATTTAAAGTGGGATGTTGTCGTGTTTGCGCCAGGGGTTGGATAAATCCTTGTTTTTGAGCATGGCGAACGATCGACAAACGCGCACGCGCGTGTCGCGCGGCATGACGACATCGTCGATAAACCCGAGTTGTCCGGCGATAAACGGATTGGCGAATTTCTCCCGGTATTCTTCGGTGCGCTTCGTGATCTTTTTCTCGTCGCCAAGATCCTGGCGGAAGATGATCTCGACGGCGCCCTTAGGCCCCATCACCGCGATCTCGGCGCTCGGCCAGGCGAAGTTCACGTCGCCGCGCAGATGTTTGGAACTCATCACGTCATAAGCACCGCCATAGGCCTTGCGTGTGATCACCGTGACTTTGGGCACTGTCGCTTCAGCATAGGCGAATAACAATTTCGCACCGTGTTTGATGATGCCGCCGTACTCCTGAGCGGTTCCCGGTAGAAAACCCGGTACGTCGACAAAGGTCAGGATGGGGATGTTGAAGGCGTCGCAAAAACGTACGAACCGTCCAGCCTTGATCGAGGAGTCGATGTCGAGGCAGCCGGCGAGAACCATCGGCTGGTTGGCAACGACGCCGATGGTCGAGCCTTCGAGACGGATGAAGCCGGTGATGATGTTCTTGGCGTAATCCGGTTGTAATTCGTAAAAGCTCGATTCATCGGCGACCTTGGCCACGAGTTCCTTGATGTCATAGGGCTTGGTGGGATCGTCCGGCACCAGGGTGTCCAGGGACGGTTCTTGGCGGTCGGCAGCGTCGGCGCACGGCCATACCGGGGGCTTCTCGCGGTTGTTAGACGGCAGGTAGTCGATGAATTGCCGCAGCATCATCAACGCATCGGTGTCACTGGCAAAGGCACGATCGGCGACCCCGGATTTGCTCGAGTGCGTTTGCGCGCCGCCGAGTTCCTCCGCCGTGACTTCTTCGTGAGTCACGGTCTTTACGACATCGGGACCGGTGACAAACATGTAGGAGCTGTCCTCAACCATGAAAATGAAATCCGTCATCGCCGGCGAGTACACCGCGCCGCCCGCGCAGGGCCCCATGACCATGGAGATCTGCGGCACCACGCCCGATGCCAACACATTGCGCTGGAACACGTCGGCATAGCCACCGAGTGAGGCAACGCCTTCCTGGATCCGTGCGCCCCCCGAATCGTTGAGGCCGATGACCGGCGCGCCGACCTTCATCGCCTGCTCCATGACCTTGCAGATCTTGCGCGCGTGCGCCGCAGACAGCGATCCGCCAAAGACGGTGAAATCCTGGCTGAACAAAAAGACGAGCCGTCCGTTGACCGTGCCGTAACCGGTGACGACCCCATCGCCCGGTATCGATTGTTCGGCCATGCCGAAGTCCGTGCAATCGTGCTCGACGAACACGTCCCATTCTTCAAAACTGCCCTCGTCGAGCAGCAGCTCGATGCGCTCGCGCGCAGTGAGCTTGCCTTTCGCGTGCTGCGCGTCGATGCGCCGTTGGCCGCCACCTTCGCGCGACGCCGCCCGCTTCTGTTCAACTTGCTTGATGATGTCGTTCATTGTTGCGCAGCTCCGCAACGCCGCTCCCGGTCAGGTGCCGAGCATGGATTGCTTGTGCGGCCGCTGTGAGCGAATGAGTCCCAGCACTTGCCGGGCGGCTTGCGGAATATTCGTACCGGGCCCGTAGATCGCGGCGACGCCCGCGGCGTACAACTCATCGTGATCTTGGGGTGGAATCACGCCGCCGCAAACAACGAGAATATCGTTGGTGCCTTGCGCATCCAGAGCGGCGATCAATTTCGGTACCAGTGACCTGTGCCCGGCTGCTTGCGAGGACACGCCGATAACGTGCACGTCATTTTCCAAGGCTTGACGCGCCGCCTCTTCAGGGATTTGAAACAAGGGCCCGATGTCGACGTCGAAACCGATATCCGCGAACGCGGACGCGATCACCTTCGCGCCGCGGTCGTGCCCGTCCTGACCGAGCTTGACCACCAATATGCGCGGCCTGCGCCCCGCCGCGCGGGCGAAATCTTCCACGTCCTGCTTAATCCCCATGAAATCCGTATCCGCCTCGTAGGCCGCGCCGTACACACCGCTGACCGATTGCGTCACCGCCTGGTGGCGCCCCCATACCGTTTCCAATGCATCGGATATCTCCCCTACCGTAGCACGTTCACGCGCCGCCTCGATCGCAAACTCGAGGAGGTTGCCTTCACCGCTGCGCGCGGACGCAGTCAAGGCCTCGAGGGTTGAGGCACACTTATCCGCGTCGCGTGCGCTTCGCACTTGCGACAGACGCGCGATCTGGGCGTTAGCGACGGCAGTATGGTCGATATCGAGAATATCGACTGCCGGTTCATCGTCGAGTTGATACTTGTTGACGCCTACGATCACTTCCTCGCCGCGATCGATCCGCGCCTGGCGCGCAGCCGCGGACTGTTCGATCTGCAACTTCGGCATGCCTGACTCGACGGCCTTAGTCATACCGCCCAGCTCTTCGACCTCGCGGATCAGCTTCAACGCCTCGCGGCTGAGCGATCCGGTCAGTGACTCGACGTAGTAGGAACCCGCCAGTGGATCGACGACCTTGGTGATGCCGCTCTCCTGTTGCAGGATCAATTGCGTGTTGCGCGCGATGCGGGCTGAATCCTTCGTTGGCAGCGCGAGCGCCTCGTCAAAAGAATTGGTGTGCAGGGACTGTGTGCCGCCGAACGCCCCCGCCAGAGCTTCGAGCGTAGTGCGGATCACGTTGTTATAGGGATCCTGGCTCGTGAGGCTGACGCCGGAGGTCTGACAGTGGGTGCGTAACATCAGCGAGCGCGGATCCTGCGGCTCGAACAACTCCTGCATCAGGTTGCTCCAGAGCAATCGCGCGGCGCGCAGCTTCGCGACCTCCATGAAGAAGTTCATGCCGATACAAAAAAAGAACGACAGGCGCGGCGCGAACGCGTCGACCTGCAAACCACTGTTCAAGGCAGCGCGCACGTATTCGATACCGTCGGCGATCGTGAACGCGAGTTCCTGCACACAGGTCGCGCCGGCTTCCTGCATGTGATAGCCCGAGATAGAGATCGAGTTGAACTTCGGGATGTTGCGCGCGGAATAACCGATGATGTCGGCGACGATTCGCATCGACGGCGCCGGCGGATAGATATAGGTGTTGCGCACCATGAATTCTTTGAGAATGTCGTTCTGCAAGGTGCCGGACAGCGCACCCTCCGCCACGCCTTGTTCTTCGGCGGCGACGACGAACATCGCCATCACCGGCAAGGCAGCGCCGTTCATCGTCATGGATACCGACATCTGGTCCAAGGGTATGCCATCGAACAGGATCTTCATGTCCTCGACGCTGTCGATGGCGACGCCCGCCTTGCCCACGTCGCCTGCCACGCGTGGATGGTCCGAGTCATAACCGCGGTGGGTCGCGAGATCGAAGGCGACGGACAGGCCCGTCTGCCCTGCGGCGAGATTGTTGCGAAAAAAGGCGTTCGATTCTTCGGCGGTTGAAAATCCTGCGTATTGGCGGACGGTCCAGGGCCGGCCGACGTACATCGTCGCCCGCGGCCCGCGCACGAAGGGTTCGAAACCCGGCAGGCTGCCGACATGCTCGAGCTCGGCCAGATCGTCTGCGGTGTACACGGGTTTGACGGCGATCCCGTCCGGTGTCATCCAACCGAGATCGTCCAACGACGCCGCTTTCGCCTCTTTGAGCGCCCGCTCGGTCCAATCAGCCAAGCCTTTTTGCGTTGATGTCGTCACGCGCGGTCTCTTGATTCAGAGTACCGAATTATAGCCCGCGCCCCGCCCGGAGGCACTTAAGTTTATGCATTAGCACGCTTTTTCCTGCGCGCCTTTCTGTAGAATACCAGGCGTTGTAACCGTAATTCGAAACTATAGACGATGCCGTTAACGATTCAACCGACCGCAGCCACCCTCGGCGCGATGGTGACCGACGTTGATCTCGCCGCCTTGAATGACGCCACCTGGCACGACGTCGAGAATGCGTTCCACGAATACGGCGTGCTGATCTTTCCGGATCAGCGTCTCTCGGCCGCAGCGCAAGTCGCGTTTGCGCGGCGTTTCGGGGAGATCGAGATCCTTGCTGAGAAGGTCGAGACCATTCCGATCTCCAATAAGGCCGGCGACGGTACGCTGCTGGGTGACGACGACCACTATATGCAGCTTTTACGCGGCAACGAAGGCTGGCACACGGATAGCTCGTACATGCCGTTGTCGGCAAAAGCGTCCATCCTGTCTGCCCATGTCGTGACATCGGCGGGTGGGGAGACGGAATGGGCCGATGTGCGAGCCGCCTACGACGCACTGGATACCACGACCAAAGATCGCATTGCGAACCTCGCGGCGTATCATTCTTTTTTCTATTCGCAAGCGAAGATCGGCCACAAAGTGTCAGCAGGTGCGGGGTATGGATTCTTCGATGGCGAGCCGCCGTTACACCCGTTGATCAAAGTGCATGCGGTCACGAAACGGCCGGCCTTATACATCGGCCGTCATGCCTGCAAGATCCCGGGGCTCGAACAGGAAGAAGCGGAGAAGCTTCTGAGCGAGCTCGTGGCGTTCACCTGCCAGCCACCCCGTACGTTCATGCACACATGGCAACCCGGCGACATCGCCGTGTGGGACAACCGTTGTATATTGCATCGCGCGCGGCCCTACGATCACAGCGAGGAGCGCGTCTTGATGCATACCCGGGTCAAGGGTGATCCGGCGACGGAGTCGGCGCTGAATGCGTAATTAGGACATCGCCGCGATGCAAGGCATTCGCATCGCCGTCATCGTATTCGTCCTCACTTCGGGATGCGACTCCGGTGGTAAACCTCCATTCGCAAGTACGCCGACGCCTGAGCCGGCCTACCGGCCCGTCGCCGACGTGATGCAAACGATGGAGTCGATCCTGGATCCGGCGGCGGACGTCATCTGGGATTCCGCAGGCTTCATCATCACCGCGGAAGGCGAGACCGATCTCTCACCCACGACAGACGCGGGCTGGGGAAGGGTGCTGAACGGGGCGCTCGTCATCGCCGAGTCCGGCAATCTGCTCATGATGCCCGGGCGTTCGGCGGGCCCCGACTGGGACGCGTACGCGCAGCAATTGACGCGAAGTGGCGAGATCGCGATGGCGGCTGCCGAGGCGCGGGACGCCGCTGCCCTCTTTGATGCGGGCGGCCAGGTTTACCAGGCGTGCCGGGCTTGTCACGCGCAATACATGGTTTCGCTCGACCCGTAGCCCATGTCGCTCCTCCCCTTTTGCGAGTGGTTAGCCGGCACAAACTGGAGCATTGCGCTGCACGAATCGCTCTATATGTACCCGCTCGTCGAAACGGCCCACGTCTTGGCGTTACTACCGTTCATCGGCACCGTGTTATTCGTCGATTTGCGCCTGCTCGGTTGGGTCTTTCGCGACGTCCCGGTCACCGAGATCACTGCGCGCATCTTACCGTGGACCATCGCAGGATTCGTAATCATCGTGATTACGGGCGCTCTGCTGTTCTATGCGATTCCCGTTCGCACCTATCACAGCGTGTTCTTCCGCATCAAGGTGATCATGATCATCGCCAACGGCATCAATGCGCTGCTCTTTCATCGGTACCTCAATCGCGGTGCGCTAGCCTGGGACGCGCAGCCGAGACCGCCTTTGCGCGCGCGGGTCGCGGGCGGAACCTCGTTGCTCGCGTGGGCGATCGTCATCGTGACCGGGCGCATGATCGCCTACAACTGGTTCGATTGTGATCGCCAACCGCAGTCCGACTTCGTCAATTGGGCGGCGGGCTGCATCGTAATGGTTCCGTAAATGACACTTTTCGAGGTGTTCGATAGGCTGGAGCTGAGCGTGCTTGGAACGGCCGTCCGCGATTCGGCGTGGCTGTTCCCCGCGATCGAATCCGTGCACCTGATTGGGCTCGCGACCTTGGGCGGGTCGATCCTGGTCGTCGACTTGCGGCTGCTGGGCTTTGGCCTTAAAGATCGGCCGGTCGCTTATGTCCTCGATCAGGCGAACCCGTGGCTCATCGGCGCCATCGCGATCATGTTCACGACCGGTATCCCGCTGTTCCTGTCAGAAGCGCTCAAGTGTTACGACCGGCCAGCCTTCTGGGTGAAAATGAGCGCTCTCGTGCTGGCATTGATCTTCACCTTCGGTGTGCGCAATCGCCTGGCACGCGCTTGGCGGGACCCGTTGCCGGTCAAGGCAGGCTTGATCGCCGCGTGCTCGCTGATGCTGTGGTTTTCGGTCGCCGCCGCGGGGCGGTGGATCGGGTTTTCTTAGCGCTCTCTGGGATCCGCACCATCCCGCGGCGCCCCGGTGCCCGACGAACCCATGAAGAGCCTGCGGCCATCGGCGAACTTGATGTCACGACCGTTGGCCTTGCACGCCGGCCGGCAGGCCTTGTCTTTACTCTGGTAACCGCGTACGGCAATTTCGGTACCGATCGCGATCGTGTTCTTGTTGATACCCGCCCTGAGCAGGGTATTGGGCGTGCCGCCTTCAACCATCCAGGACACGATGCTCGCGTCGTCACGCACGACATCGAGGTGGATCCACGCATGCGGATTGATCCATTCCACCTTCGTGACCTTGCCTTGCAGCGAAACGGGTGCGTTGGCGTCGAATTCGGCGGCGAACGAATGATGGGCGAGCGCAGGACAACGCGGCAATAAGGCCAGCATGACGGCTAATCCTGCTCCGATGCCGTGGGATCGCGTCATCGATTTCCTCAATCCTCTTCCCGCGCGCCCGCGAGTACGCCCGTTAACGAGTAGTTACCTTCATGGCAGGCATACTCGTATAACTGACCGTCCGCCGCGAGCATCGGTACCTCGCCGCGCCAGACTTGGGTGAATACGGCCGGGTCCTCGACGGAGAACTCGTACAGGATCTCGCGCGGGCCGACGCGGGTGAATCGCTCGATGACTTTCGCGTCGGGAGACATGTAAAGCCGGTGTCTGAGGGATGCCCGGAAGCTTTGCCCGGGATTGAATTGGGAGGTTTCGACGACCAGCGTGTCGCGTTCCCAATGACCGATGGAGTCGCCGAGCCACGGCCGGATAGATGCGGGAAGCTGCTCGCCGTCGATACGGATGATGCGCGCGTCGTGATTCATCTCGACCAGGATTACTACGTAGCCGGGTGACTGGACGATCTGATAGTAATTATTGTAGAGCACGGGCAGCATGGGCGGTCCGCCGGTCGAGCCGAATCCCACGATGCAACGTTCGCCGAGAAAGCGCGTCTCGGGATTGTCCGCGTTCGCGAAATCCGCCAAGCGTTTCATGACCATCGAGTGGCCGTCTGGCGAGTACGGCAGCTTTCCGTCAGCCGGATCGACGATCAGCGAGCTGCGGATCTCACCTTTGACCCGGGCGAGCCGGCGACCGGGATCCATCCAAAAGGTGTTGTATCCACCCACGTCCGCACCCGCCTCGAGATCACCGTCGGGAAGCTGGTCGATGCCCGCGTAGAAATTCGCCGTCCAGTTCTCCACGCCGCTCGCCTCTTGCGCCGTGAGCACGAGCGTCCTGAGCTGAAACGGACGCTCGAGCCCGGTGATCGTCGCGTTGGTCCAGGTGCCCTGGAGATCCGGAACGCCCCACGACGTACGCGGCAACTGCCACGCCACCGCGGGCGAAGCTGCGGCGAGCCCAAAGGCGATCGCAATTACGTACGACTGCAAGTGATAGCGCCCCATCAGTTCAGCGGATGCTTGCGCAAGTGCCCGTACATGAGCTCCTCCACGAACTCGACGCAGTTGAACTGCTGCAGGCGCGCGTCATTGCCGACTAACCGGTAGAGCGTCATACGAATGGTCCAGGGCGCCTCGAACACTTTTTCATCCTCGAGCGTCGCCTCGTACGACAAGGTATGCACACTCGTCGGCGTAAAGCGTTCGGTCACGCGGAGCAGCTCGGAGTGAAAGTTCCCGGCGCGGTCCAGCCAGGTTCGGTCGTTCTGTCCAGTCGTTTCAATGACGAGGGTGTCGCCCTCCCAGGTGCCAACGGATTGGCCCATCCACGAGTCAATGGGCGCAGGGCCGGGATCCGCGAAATGGATGCTGCGTACCGCGCCGGCATACTCGTAGGCGAAAAACAGGGCGTCTTCGTTGTGAAAGATCTGGAACGGATAGGGCATGTAGGTCGCGCGTGGAATGCCGGGCAGGTAGCATTTGATCTCGGGGTCCCGGGTCAACCACTGCGCCCGATTCTCCTCTCTTAATTCGCGTGCAGCCGGCAGGTAGGGGATCTTGCCGCCCACCACGACGCCGATGCCGGCCGGCACCGCACCGACGGCGCCGAGCGCCACGACTTCCTTCGCGGGCACGGGCCCGACGGGGCCCGCCTGAAATACCCTCGCAGCCTTCGCCGCATGGTGTTCGAGATCATCGTTCGCCCGGTTCCAGGCGTGCCAGGTGCCGTTGAGATCGGGCTTGCCGCCGGGTCCGCGCGGTGCCGTGTATGAAGATTCGCCGGCGGACATGCACAGCATTAGTAAGCACGCGCAGGCGATCAGCGCGATAATGGGGTGGCGGAGAGAGAGGGATTCGAACCCTCGATGGGCTTTTAACCCATACTCCCTTAGCAGGGGAGCGCCTTCAGCCACTCGGCCACCTCTCCGTTGCTAAAGCATGAAGGAACTACTCAGCGGAGCTTGCTACCTCGTCGCTGTTCTCTTGTTGGATGCGTTGGTAGATTTCTTCGCGGTGTACCGCGACTTCTTTGGGCGCGCTCACGCCGATGCGGACCTGGTTTCCCTTAATGCCTAACACGGTAACGTTGACGTCGTCACCAATCATCAAGGACTCCCCAACCCGCCTGGTTAGAATAAGCATACCACCCTCCATACTATGCTTGCGGCACGCGATGCGTTACCAAGTAATCGAAATTTGAGTCGCCGTTCGAGTTATTTATAGGGCCACTATCGTTCCCTGATGGATTCATTTTATAGGCAAAGGTTCCAAAAATCCTGGATTCCAACCGCCCGATCGTAAACGACCGTCACATCGGGGCCCGCTACCCGCCGTGCTCCAATCCAAACTCCGAATGCAAGGTACGCACGCCGAGTTCCGAGTATTTTTCGTCGACGACGACCGAAATCTTGATTTCAGAGGTCGATATCATGCGAATGTTGATCCCCTCCGCGGCCAGCGCACTGAACATGCGGCTGGCTATTCCGGCGTGCGAGCGCATGCCGACGCCCACGATCGAGATCTTCACGATCGTGTTATCGCCGTCTACGCGGCGGGCGCCGAGGTCGGCCGTCAATTCCTCGAGTATCTCCAGCGTCTTGTCGTGATCGTTGCGATGAACCGTAAAGGTGAAATCGGTAGCGCCGTCGGCGCCCGTATTTTGAACGATCATGTCGACTTCGATGTTCGCCGCCGCCACGGGGCCCAAAATGGTACTCGCAACACCCGGACGGTCGGGCACGCCGACGACCGTCACCTTGGCTTCGTCACGATTGAGCGTTACGCCTGAAATTAGGGCTTGCTCCACGATGTTCTCCTCAGTGGTAATCAAAGTTCCGGGGCCCGCCTCAAATGACGACAACACACGGACATCCACGCGGTATTTGCTCGCGAATTCGACGGCGCGTATCTGCAATACCTTGGCTCCGAGGCTCGCCATCTCGAGCATTTCTTCGTAGGTGATGTGTTCGAGTCGCCGCGCGTCGGGAACGATTCGGGGATCGGTCGTATAAACGCCATCGACATCGGTATAAATCCGACATTCGTCGGCATCCAACGCGGCCGCCATCGCGACCGCCGTCGTGTCGGACCCCCCGCGGCCAAGCGTCGTGATGTTGCCGCTTTCGTCCATTCCCTGAAATCCGGCGATCACCACGACCCGGCCTCCATCAAGATCTCCGCGAACCCTTTGCTCGTCGATATCGACGATACGGGCCTTACCGTGTGCGCTGTCGGTGAGAATGCGTACCTGGCCGCCGGTGTAGGACACCGCATCGACGCCACGCTTGCCGAGCGCCATGCTGAGCAACGCGATCGTAACCTGCTCGCCGGTCGCTAAGAGAACATCCAGTTCGCGTCCCACCGGATGCTCGTGAAAGGTTTTCGCCAACGCGAGCAGGCGATCCGTTTCGCCGGCCATGGCCGACACGACTACCACGACTCCATGGCCTTCCCGGCGCGTATTAGCAACCTGATCCGCCACCGCCTCGATGCGGTCGACATCGGCGAGCGACGTTCCTCCGAATTTTTGAACGATCGTATTCATCGGTGAAATGTTTCATGCAATGTGCTCGGACACCCAGCCGGCGACCGATCTTATTGCATCGTTGAGCTTATCCGGGTCGGATCCACCCGCTTGAGCCATATCCGGGCGGCCACCGCCTTTTCCCCCCACTTGCTGCGCCACGAAATTGACGAGTTCACCCGCGTGCACGACATGCGAGAAGCTCTTCGTTACACCCGCTACGAGCCGCACTTTACCATCCTCGACCGCGCCCAAGACGATGACGGCGCGTTCGAACCGGTCTTTGAGGCGATCACAAGTCGAACGCAAGGTACTCATATCGGCGCCGTCGATGACTTCCGCAACGACCGTTGCATCACCGATCTCCTCTGCGCCATCGGCGATATCACGTCCCGATTGCTGAGCCAATTTCCCTTTGAGGTCCTGGATTTCCTTGTCTAGCGAACGCGATCGCTCGATGAGCTGCTTGATCTTCTGTTCGACATCACCCGCGCCTGCGCGCGCCAACGCACCGATGCGCATCAGCGTCGCTTCGTTTTCAAGCATGTGTTCTACGGCGGCATTCCCGGTGATCGCCTCGATACGGCGCACGCCGGATGCGATACCGGTTTCCGAGACGATCTTGAACGCGCCGATGTCGCCGGTGCGCGATACGTGTGTGCCCCCGCACAGTTCAACCGAAAATTCGCCCATGCGCAGCACACGGACCTCGTCACCGTATTTCTCTCCAAACAAGGCCATCGCGCCGCTATCGATGGCGTCGCGATACGGCACGATGCGCGCCTGCACGGCGACATTGTTTCTAATCTCGCGGTTAACGAGGCGCTCGATCTCACGCAGTTCGTCGGGCTCAACTGGGTTCGGATGGGAGAAATCGAAGCGCGTGCGACTGGCATCGACGAGGGATCCTTTTTGCTCGACATGTGCGCCCAATATCGATCGCAAGGCCGCGTGCATCAGATGCGTCGCGGAGTGATTCAACACGGTCGCTCGGCGCCTGGGATCGTCCACCTCGGCGCTCACCTGCGCGCCGATTACGAGGCTACCCGATTCCACCTGGCCTACATGAAGAAACAACCCGCCCTGCTTACGCGTATCCACGACTTTGTATACCGTACCGTCGGCCACAAACCGCCCCTGATCGCCGACCTGCCCGCCGGACTCGGCGTAAAACGGCGTGCGATCGAGCACGACGGCGCCGGGGCTGCCGGTTGCGAGTTCGTCGACTGCATCACCGTCGACGAACAATCCGACGACTTTGGCTTCATCGCGGGTGGTGTCATATCCCGTGAAATTCTGATCCGTACCGAGCGACGACAATACCGCCGCACTGATCGCCGCGGAGGTGTCCGCGCCCACGAACTGGCTCGCTGCGCGCGCCCGTTCCCGCTGTACCTCCATGGCAGCATCGAAGCCGGCGTGGTCGATTTCCAAGGCGCGTTCGCGTGCGATATCAGCGGTGAGGTCGACTGGAAATCCGTAGGTATCGTAAAGCTGAAAGACGACCTCGCCTGCGATCGTCTTACCGCTCATCGCATCTATGGCCGCGTCGAGAATGCGCAGGCCTTGATCCAAGGTCTCCGCAAAGCGCTCCTCCTCCTGTTTCAACTTTGCGGCGATGGCCTGGCGTTTGTCGCCGAGACTCGGATAAGCGTCGCCCATCTCACGTGCCAGCGGATCGACAAGGCGGTGAAAGAAAGGTTCGTCGATGCCGAGTTTGTGCCCGTGTCTGAGCGCTCTGCGGATGATCCGGCGTAGCACGTAACCGCGTCCTTCGTTCGATGGAATGACGCCGTCTAATACGAGAAACGCGCATGAACGAATGTGATCGGCAATCACGCGCAAGGAATTTCGTTCCACCTCCCCGCCCGGTACTTCTTCACGGACTGCTGCGAGCAGATTCTGGAACAGATCGATGTCGTAGTTATCGTGGACCCCCTGCAACACCGCCGCTATGCGCTCCAATCCCATACCGGTGTCAACCGACGGCTTGGGAATCGGTTTGAGGGCACCGTCGGCACTCCGTTCGAACTGCATGAATACTAGATTCCAGATCTCGACGTATCGGTCGGCGTCCGCGTCGGGACTGCCGGGTGGTCCACCGGGGATTTCGGGCCCATGATCGAAAAAGATCTCCGAACACGGACCGCAAGGGCCGGTGTCACCCATCATCCAGAAATTATCCTTCTCGCCGCACCGTGAGAAGCGTTTGGGATCGGCGCCGATTTCGTCGATCCAGATCGCCGCGGCCTCATCGTCTTCCTCGAACACGGTAACCCAGAGGCGCTCGGGTGAGAGCCCGAAGCGTTCGGTCAACAGTTCCCATGCAAACTGGATCGCTTCACGTTTAAAGTATTCACCGAAACTGAAGTTTCCAAGCATCTCGAAGAACGTGTGGTGGCGGGCGGTGTACCCTACGTTGTCGAGGTCGTTGTGTTTTCCTCCCGCGCGAACGCAGCGCTGACTGGTCGCCGCACGATCGTAATCGCGCTTTTCCAGCCCCAGAAACAGATCCTTGAATTGCACCATTCCGGCATTGGTGAACAACAACGATGGATCGTTCGCCGGTACCAGCGGACTGCTGTCGACAACAGCGTGACCCTTGCCTTCGAAGTACTGAAGGAAAGCGCTGCGGATTTCAGAAGTCTTCATCGTTTACGGAATGTTCCAATGCATGACGAATGTGATCATGGTGAAAGCCACGGTACTGCATGAAGCGGATCTGCCGAGCGCGCTCGTCAAACGAGCCGGGCAAGGTCTTGAATTTTTTGCAGCGAACCGCGCTCGCGAGCGCCGCCCAATCGTGTGCACCGGACTCGATCTCGCGCGCGATCAAGTCATCACCAACGCCGCGTTGCCGTAATTCATCGGCGATACGTCTGGGACCGTAGCCGCGATCGGCGCGCTGACGGGCAAATACCTCCGCAAAGCGTCGATCGTCCAGCAGGCCCTCGTCTTCAAGCGCGCCCAAAGCTAGAGCGACCTGTGAACGCTCCGATCCTTTTGCAACGAGTTTCCGTTGCAATTCGAAGCGGCTATGCTCGCGACGGGCGAGTGCAGCGACGGCCAGGTCGCGCGCTGAAGGCCGTCGCGCTTCGCTCAGGCTTCAGCCTCCATCGATTGCGCGCCGGCATCGTCTTCTATGGGTGCCGCGGCGGTTATCGTTTCGGCCCGGATCGCTGCCTCGAGCTCCGCGCTCAGTTCAGGATTCTCCTTTAAGAACTGGCGCACATTGTCCTTGCCCTGACCCAGGCGATCGCCTTTATAGCTGTACCACGCGCCCGTCTTCTCCATCAGCTTGTGCTCAACGCCTAATTCGATCAACTCACTTTCGCGCGATACGCCTTCGTTGTACAGGATATCGAAGTGCGCCTGCTTGAACGGCGGCGCGACCTTGTTCTTGACGACCTTCACGCGGGTTTCATTGCCGATGACTTCGTCGCCGCGTTTGATCGATCCGATACGGCGGATATCCAGACGCACCGACGAATAAAACTTCAGCGCGTTTCCGCCCGTCGTCGTTTCCGGATTGCCGAACATGACGCCGATCTTCATGCGGATCTGGTTGATAAAAACAACGAGGGTGTTCGAGCGCTTGATGTTTCCCGTCAGTTTTCGCAATGCTTGCGACATCAAACGCGCCTGCAGACCGACGTGGGTATCGCCCATTTCGCCCTCGATCTCGGCTTTGGGCGTAAGCGCTGCAACGGAATCAATGACGATCACGTCAATCGCTCCGGAACGCACCAGCATGTCCGTAATCTCTAGCGCCTGCTCCCCGGTGTCGGGTTGGGAGACGAGCAGTTCCTCGATGTTGACACCGACGCATTCAGCGTACTGCGGATCGAGTGCGTGTTCGGCATCGACGAACGCGGCAGTGCCGCCGAGTTTTTGTGCTTCGGACACAACGTGCAGCGCGAGGGTCGTCTTGCCGGATGACTCCGGACCGTAGATCTCGACGACCCGCCCGCGCGGCATGCCGCCGACACCGAGCGCGATATCGAGGCATAGCGATCCGCTCGAGATTGCTTCGACGTTCGGGACGGCGCCCGCGTCGCCCATACGCATGATCGATCCGCTGCCGAATTGTTTTTCAATTTGGGACAGCGCCGCTCCTAGCGCCTTTTGTTTGTTTTCATCCATAAGGTTTGTCCTCTTTAACGTTGGTCCTGACCACAGTCGGTGCCCGGATTATTGCATAGTTGCCTGGCCCAGATAATCGCATCGCTCAGGCCGAAAGGCGCCAGCGATTCAGGACCTCATAACGGGCCCCGGCCGGCTCGCTCCGAGACGCGACGAGCGCGAAATCCTCGACCCGCCATCGGACCGCGATAGTGCCTGAAACACGTGGGGCGCGGCGTACTTTACGCGCCACGGTGAGGTGGGGTCGGAACGCACGGTCGTCCGTCGCCACCTCGAATGCGTTCAAACGGGTACGTAATCGCAAATAGAGTTCCTCGAGCTCCGGTGGCGTGGTGAGCGGCGCCAACCACGCGACCTGCGCACCGCGCCACCATCCCGCGTCACCGATATCGATCGCGAAAGGCGCGATGTCGAATACCGAGGCCGTGGTGCCGAGCTCGTCAGCCAGACCACCGTCGATCTCGCCCAAGAAGTGCAGGGTCAGATGAAGATTTTCCGGACGTACGGCGCGACCGTCGCGGATATCCAGGTACGTGGCGGCTTCGGCCAATGCCGCGCGGGTACCCTCGTCCGGCCACAAGGCGTAAAAGAGTCGCGCCATGTCCGCAGAGCCGTCAGGTCGTGAGTTCGATGAGCCGCTCGAGCGCGAGCGCCACGGTGCGCGCGCGCACCGCGCGGCGGCCACCGTCGAATTGGCGCATTTCCGCCTGCGCCTGCGCGCCGGTCGCGTCGATGCCCAACCACACGGTACCGACCGGTTTGGTCCGCGTCGCGCCGGCCGGACCGGCGATCCCGGTCACGGCAACTGCGACATCCGCGCCCGACACGCGCCGCGCACCTTCGGCCATCGCCAATGCCACCTCGGCGCTGACCGCTCCGCAGCGCTCGATCGTCATCGGATCGACGCCGAGTAAGTCGATCTTCGCGGCGTTGGAGTAGGTCACAAGACCGGTTTCGAACCAGTCCGAACTCCCAGCGATAGCGGTCAGACACTGGGCGATCCAGCCGCCGGTGCAGGATTCCGCCGTCGCCGCCCGCCATCCACGTTCCAATAATCGCTGACCCAGCTTGCCCGCAAGGGCTTCCAGTTCGGCTTGGCTGGGCCCGTCGCTCATGAGGTTCGCGCCGCGGCGCGTCGGGCTTTAAAGAATTCCGACACGAGCCGCCCACACGCTTCCGCCTCGACGCCGCCCAACACCCGCGCGCGATGGTTCAGGCTGGGCTGAGCGAGCACGTTGAGTACGCTTCCGGCTGCGCCGGCCTTGGGGTCGTGCGCACCGAATACCACTCGTTCGATACGCGCCTGTACGATGGCCCCTGCGCACATCGCGCAGGGCTCCAAGGTGACATACATCGTCGTCTCGGGCATGCGGTAGTTCCCGACCCGCTGTCCCGCGCGGCGGATGGCCACGATCTCCGCATGCGCGGTCGGGTCGTGCGCCCCCACACAGGCATTCCAACCCTCTCCGATGTTCTCCCCGTCCGCGACGATTACGGCACCGACGGGGATCTCGCCATCCGCCTTGGCCCGTTTTGCAAGGGCGAGGGCGTGTTGCATCCATCGATGATCGGAGGCGGATGGCGCTTCACTCGGCACCCGGCTATTCCCATTCGATGGTGGCCGGCGGTTTACCGGAAATGTCGTATGTGACCCGTGACACACCTTC
>CBDCJB010000014.1:0-204269 GCA_965217605.1 Gammaproteobacteria bacterium | reverse complement strand
TTGGGGTCGAGGATCGTCAGACTTGCGGTCAGTGGCTCAACAATAGAGCAGAAAACTCACACCAACCGTTCCGCCGACGGGAAGGGGCAATGGCCAAGTTCAGGGACATCAAGATCCTCCAGAAGTTTGCTGCCGCCCACGCCTCGGTTCACAATCATTTCAACCAGGAACGTCATCTCTACAACCGCGAGAACTTCAAACTCAATCGCTCCGCCGCTTTGGCCGAGTGGCGTCAACTTGCAATCTGAGCGTCCTCGATTGTTGGCTCTACTGGTCAGATCAAGTTAGCCTGACAATGCCACTACGGGGGTTCCAAGACCTGTCCGCATTTGTCTGACAGTGTCCAACCGCCGCGACATTTTCAAACATTACCGAGCCGCCGCCCTGGCCGAGTGGCGTCAACTCGCAGCTTGAGAGTCCTCAATTGTAGGTTCTACAGGTCCGAACCCGTTAGTCTGACTACGCCCGCCAGCACCACCACGGCCTCGCGTAGCTTGTGAATGATCTCTTCGGCGCTGTATCGTTTCTTCAGCATGGCTCAGGTCTCCTTTTTGGCGTTTTATCGCCTTGAATCTGGACCAGGAATCTCGGGCCAGGTCAACATCACAGCAGGAACCGTAAGTAGAAAGTTCTCGGTTAAGTCGGTTTCGTCCTAGAACTGGTATTTGAGGTTCAAGCTGACGGCAAACATCTCGATGTCGTCCGAACGGATGTCGTACACAACCGTCTCGCCTCCGTCATTGCGAAGGTTGGACGGGTGACTGCGCAATTGATCCCATTCATCCTTGTCGCTGAAGGCATCGAAGTTGACCCAGCGTCCCTTCACCCCCAGAGATAGTGACTCGGTTAGCGCGTAATCGACCCCGACGAGTACCTGATAGCCAAAGAGCGTATCACGGAGTTCCTTGCTTTCTGTGGTGGTCGTACCGGCTAGGTTCGCTCGAATCTGAGCTGCGTTGGGCAGCGCCTGGCCACCCTCGGGCGCACTCCCGGTTGTAATCCTTGCCGGATCTAAGTCGCGCGCGAATACGCCGTTGTATTCCAGCCCAGTGAACCCGGCGCCCACGCCAAATCCGACATACGGCGTGAAACGGCTGCTGTTGGCGAAGTCCATGTATAGGTTGGCGAACAAGTTGTGCGAATCCAGGTCGCCAATGCGCTCTTCCGCCCTTGTGATTTCCTGAACGACCTTGCTTAGAACCTGGCCGCCACCAACGGTGATCTCGGAGGCCTTGTCATAGCCGGTGTTACGGTAGAAATATTCCACCTCGACCCGGAAACGGGAGCTGCCGATAGAGTAGCCAAGCGCCGTGCCGAACAAAACGCCTTCTGCGGATCCAAAACCATTTTCCCAAATACTGTCTGAACCGCGATTCGGACCCGTGCAGTTGTAGTCCTCGTATCCTGGTGTTTGTGTGACCATCGCGAACATGGGATTGATGTACTCGTCACACACACTGGCCCGGTCGGTGTCGTGCCCTTCCGTATCCAGCGACTTACCGAAGTTCAATCCCAACTCGCCGCTTACATACAATCCTCCCGCTTGCACTGGCCACGCCATCCATGCAACGAGCACCCACGCCACCGAGGTAGATGAGAAATAATTGTTCATGCCTCAACTCCCGTTTAATATTAGAAGCGACATTGTCAGACTAACTTGGTCTGACCAGTAAAGCCAACAATCGAGGTCTCTCAGGCTGCAAGTTGACACCACTCGGCCAAGGCGGCGGAGCGATTGGGTTTGAAGTTCTCGTGGTTATAGAGATGACGTTCCTGGTTGAAATGATTGTGAACCGAGGCGTGGGCGGCGGCAAACTTCTGCAAGGTCTTGATGTCTCTAAACCTGGCCATCGCTCCTCCTCGTCGACGGAACGGCTGGTGTGAGTTTTCGGCTCGATTGTTGAGCCACTGACCGCAAATCTGACGATCCTCGACCCCAATGACTTTCATCGCGGCACCGTAGGAACGTAGGCGGTCGGTCACGATTGCTTTTGGCCGGCC
This sequence comes from Gammaproteobacteria bacterium, assembly GCA_965217605.1. GTDB lineage: Bacteria > Pseudomonadota > Gammaproteobacteria > JAYYZW01. Next base: position 202,268 of record CBDCJB010000014.1, on the reverse strand, counting down.
GTAGCGCTTCATCGTACGCTTCAGGAACTCAGGCGCAGCTCTGCGATCCCGGCGCCTTGTGGCGAAGACTTCAAGCACCTCACCTTCGTGATCGACGGCGCGCCAGAGGTAACGCATCTCTCCGTTGATCCGTATGAATACTTCGTCCAGATGCCATCTGGAGTTGCCCCGTTTCCGTGGACGGTATGGCGCTTGGGTTTCAAGCAGCCTGTTGATAATTATTTTCATAGTTTAGCGGTGATTGCTGACCGAGGGATGAGTGACGACGGTGTGGGTTGTACCAGCCTTCGATGAACTCGAAGATCGCCATCTTCGCGTCGGCCTGCGTCTTGAAACTGTGGCGGTCGATGAGTTCGCATTCGAGCGTCGCGAAGAAGCTCTCGGCCATCGCGTTATCGTAGCAATCGCCGACCGATCCCATCGACGGTTGTACACCCATTAACCGGCAGCGCTTGCCGAAGGCGAACGAAGTGTACTGGCAGCCCTGGTCACTGTGATGGATCACATTCTTCGGTCGACGCTGCCATAGCGCCATGTTGAGCGCCTCGAGCACGAGTTCAGTGCGCAGATGCGTCGCCATCGACCAGCCTACGACGCGCCGACTGAATGCATCGACGACAACCGCCAGATACACGAACCCCGCCCACGTCGGCACGTCGGTCACGTCAGCAACCCACAGTGCGTCCGGCCGCGAAGCCACGAAGTGACGCTCGACCAGATCCGGCGCCGGGCGGGCATCGTGATCGCGGCGTGTCGTGCGCGTCCTTGTGCGTCGACTCACCCCGGCCAAACCCCATTCACGCAGCAGCCTGGCGACGCGCTTGCGACCCACGTGCGTCCCCTCATCCGCGAGCTCGGCGTGAATACGCGGTGCCCCATAGGTGCCTCGACTCCAGCTGTGGATGGCCTGGATACGTGCCTTGAGTTGCGCGTCGCGCTTCGACCGCGCTGAGGGTTCACGTGTCCGACACGCGTAGTAGCCACTCGGGGAGACACCGAGTAGCCGGCACATCGGCGCGATCCGGTAGGTGGCCTGATTCACTCTCATGAACGCGAAGATTTCCTCGAATCGGTCTCCCGAGCGAACCAGACCGTGGCTTTTGAAAGGATCTCCCGTTCCTCACGTAGCCGCCGATTCTCCCGACGCAGACGCCGCAGTTCTTCGCGTTCGGCAGTGGTCAGACCGTCGTTGCGGCGACCTTCATCACGGTCGGCCTGCGCGACCCAGTTGCGTACGGTCTGTGCGGTCGGCTCAAACTCGCGTGCCAGGTCTTCCGGGCTGCGGCCCGCCCGTACCCGTTCGATCATCGGTTGCCGGAAGGCCGGTGGATAGGCAGTTCGTGTTTTGGGCATCGTGGCATCCTCCTTCTAAAAGGGTCAGGTATCCACGAAAGCGGGTCAACTCCAGTCCTAGACGAGCTAAGTACCGAGGAACGTAAGGCAGTCGAGCATACTCTGGAACTCCTGGGAAAGGAGAGGAACCGACTCAAAGGTGTCGAACCGGATGATGAGGAACTCACACTGGAGAACGACTTCCCTGATAACAATAAGACTCTCGCTGACCTAAGGTGAGATCGCGTCATGTAGGGGCGGTTGAATGCCTCCGGCGTGATGAAATATGGATCAGCTTGCTCAATAAAGAAATTTCCAACAACATCTTGCCCTCTGAAGTAAGGAATGCCGTCTTCAACAAAATCAGCGCTGACGGTGAAATGATTCCCATCCGAAACTGCGGCAACCGATGCGACATCGTCGTGATTGTGAGCTTCAACGGCCTCGGCTGCCGCCATATGGACCTTTCGAAAGAACTCTGCATCGAGGCGTAGGGTGCGCTCGAGTTTAGAAATCCTTATCGTCGTCGCTTCCAGCCCCTCCGTCAGCGCCGTAAACCGGGCGCTGTCGAAGGGGCTTAGCGAAAAAAACTGAAACCCTCCTTTTTCGCGAACTCTATAAAGGCCTCCGCGATTCCGTCCTGGGTCAGACCATCGTGGTTGAACAGGTCGTGGGCTACGATGAAGTGCCCGTGTTCGTCACGCTTTGGAGACCCATCGGGCTCCCGCACATAGACCTTCTGGCCCCGGTTATTCACCGACTCGACCTGCTGCGTGGCGAAGAAGATTTCGTAGTCCTCGACCTTCGGGCACAGCGGACCGACGGCCGGGTCGTCGTTCCATTTCTGCACGAAGAGCACGCTCGTCTTCGTACCGGTGTGCGGCTTGAACGAGTTCCGGTGCAGTCCGACCACCGCAAGGATGCGGCAGCGCTACATTATGAGTTCGCGGACGCGTTTTTCGCTCGCATTGTTGAAACGCCCTTGGGGAAGGACGATGGCCATGCGCCCACCGTGTCGCAGGAAATCGAGATTGCGCTCAATGAACAGCAGGTCGCGGCCCACCGCCGTCTCCTGGCGCCCGTTCGCCTTGTGGGCCAGCTCGTACGGGGAGAGCATGTCGCTCTGCTTGATGTCGCCTGCAAACGGCGGATTTGCCATCAGCACGTCGAATTGGAAGTACCGGTAGTCCTTGTGGCGCGGCTTTTCGCGAATCTTCCGAAGGCGCGAGAAGCCCGGACCGTAGGTGTCGTTCCAGTCGTCCTGCTTGACGGTCTCGTCCCACTTCGTCCAGTCGAGAGTGTTGAGGTGCATCACGTTGGTCTCGCCGTCTCCGGCGATGAGGTTGAGGCACCGGGCGACGCGGACGCTCTTCTCGTCGAAGTCGATGGTGAAGACCTTTTCCTTCACGTAGTCCGTGCAGCGTGCAGGCTTCTCCTCCATGGTGAAGAGGTGAGACTGCGGCATACCGAGATTGTCGACGATCTGCTTCCAGACGTGGAACATTGAGTGCACCGTGAACCCGGCAGAACCGCAGGCCGTGTCGATGACCGTCTCATGCTCCTGTGGGTTCAGCATCCTCACGCACATGTCGATGACCCATCGCGGCGTGAAATACTGTCCCTTCTCGCCCTTGGCGGACTTGTTCACCAAGTATTCGAAGGCGTCATCGATGCCGTCCAAGTTGGAGTTGAATAACTTCCATTCCTCGAGTGAGCCGACGCAGACCTGGAGGTGATCGGCCGAAAGCTTGATGTGATCATCGTCAGGGAAAACGCCTTCCCACTTCTTGCGCGCCTCGTCGAACAGGGACTGAATGCCAAGTTTCAACTGAGCCGCAGTATTGCTATTGCGGAATCGAAGATGCTTGTAGGTGCCGCGGTAACACGCCATCTCGTCGTAAAGCTTAGTGAAAATCAGTTTGAACACCTCCTCGAAGACGTCCACGCCAGCGTTGGCAAGGACCTCGTCCTCAAGTTCTTCAATGAGATCACGAAGCGAGCGAGCCTTGACGCCTTCTCGCTCGCGCTCCTTCTCCTTTTGCAGAAGTGTTTCGATAGACCACGGCTGCCCGGCAACATCATCGATGGTCTGACTGACCGTTGGCAGACCCGGCAACTCGACGAAGTAGTTCGGGTTTTTCCGGTGCCAGACGATGGTCTGGCCGCCGTTGCTCCAGAGCGCCAACGGTGCGCCTGTGGCGTGCGTGTAGGAGCGCAGCTGTTCCTTGCCATCCTTGAACTTGACCCGTTTCACCTCGACAATCGTGAAAGGCACGGTCGGTCGGTCCGCGTCAAAGACGACAATATCTGCGCGCTTCGAGTTGTCTCGACCAAAGGTAATCGGATACTCCACGGCGAGCCTGGTCAGGGGGTAGCCAAATTGATTTGTTAGACGGAGAATCCAGAGCTGGCGAACCGCCTCCTCGGGCTTCGCGAGGACATCTTTCTTGCGGACTGGGCACCTGAAATACAAGCGACCATTTTTTTCGTGAAGCAACGCTTCGAGGTCGGTCAGCTCGTTTGGATCGAACGACTTGAGCGAATGGTCGGTGCGACCTTTATCAAAAACCTCGAGTATCTTCATTCTTGATCCACCCTTTTGGTCGCGGTTGGCCGGAGCACGATTCGCCTCCGCAATCATTGTGTGTTTACTCATTCGAGTCCCATCCATTTGCTCTGCTTACTGTAGTTCCGGAGGCACTGGATTCAGCCCTTCATGTTCCTCGATGGCGACGACCGCGACCACGGGTGGGCCGTGGTTCTCTGTTGCAACCCGCTGCACTCGTGCAAGGCGCGTAGCGGTTTGTCCATCATAGTCCTCGGGCGCGCCGTCTCGATAGGCTTCGACGAGCGTCCTCCCTCCAAGCGCTGCGTGGGGTCTCTCGCTTCTCTACAACAGTTACAGAATCTGGTAGCCCGTTTGTCCCTCCTCGTCCTGACATGTCCGGCCCAAGGAGCCCGCTCCATTCGTGGCACTGCCATGTCGGCGCAGCCATGGCGGACCATAGCTAGGGCCACAGGGTGCCCTCGGCGAGTGCCTGTTTCAGCCGGTCAATGGACCACACGTCGATCCCGTCCCCGGTCCGGAATGACCGCTTGCCGCCGTAGACCAGCACGCTTCGCGCTATTCCCGGGAGCTCCGCGATTGCGCGCAGCCCCTGCAGCATGCCGGTGTGATAGCGGGGCTGGGACTTGACCTCGATCGCCGCCATCTCGCCGCCCCGGCGGAGCAGGAAATCCACCTCCGTGCGGTTCGCGGGGTGCGGTGCCCGGTAGTGCAGATCGTCGAACAGCTCGCCCTGTTCGCCGTGCGCCCGCAGGGGCATTGTCAGACTAACTTGATCTGACCAGTAGAGCCAACAATCGAGGACGCTCAGGCTGCAAGTTGACGCCACTCGGCCAAGGCGGCGGAGCGATTGAGTTTGAAGGTTTCGCGGTTATAAAGATGACGTTCCTGGTTGAAATGATTGTGGATCGAGGCGTGGGCGGCAGCAAACTTCTGCAGGGTCTTGATGTCCCTGAACCTGGCCATCGCGCCTTCTCGTCGGCGGAATGGTTGGTGTGAGTTTTCTGCTCTATTGTTGAGCCACTGACCGCAAGTCTGACGATCCTCGACCCCAATGACTTTCATCGCGGCACCGTACGAAGGAAGTCGGTCCGTCACGATGACTCTTGGCCCGCCATAGCGCTTCATTGCACGCTTCAGGAACTTCAGCGCCGCCCTGCGATCCCGGCGCTTTGTGGCGACAGCTTCGAGGACTTCGCCTTCGTGATCGACGGCACGCCATAGATAATGTGTCTCGCCGTTGATGCGGACAAACACCTCATCAAGATGCCAGCGCCACGATGAGTATGATCGATGATGAATACGCCGCTTCCTGATCTCGGCAGCGAACACCGGCCCAAACCGATTCCACCCGTACCGCACCGTCTCGTGGCAGATGTCGATGCCTCGTTCGAATAGGAGGTCCTCGACCTGCCGTAGGGACAGCGGATAGCGGATGTACAACATCACCGCGAGGCGAATGACCTCGGGAGAACTGTTGAAATAACGGAAGGAATTATGCATCGCCGGAGACTATGGAACGCCTCTTCCCGGCTCAAGGCGATTTACTCTGACAAAGCCATCCGGTCGTCTACAGTCGGCACGAACGGCGAGACGCAGGGAATGCCAACTCCACCGTGTCAGTGATCGAGGGAAGCGAGCGCTTCGACTCTGGACGGGTGGATCGCAATGATCTTGTCGAAGCCGCTTATCTCGAAGACCTCCCTGATCGGGCCCGACAGGGAGCAGAGCGCGAACTTCGCGGCGCGGTTCCCGAGGGATTTGGCAGTCAAGAGGATGGCGCGAAGGCCCGCGCTGCTGATGTAGGACAGCTTCTCGAAGTCCACGATCACGGCGCGGTCGCTTTCCTCGATCGCGGTTCTGATCGCCTCCTCGAACTCAACGGCATTGGAGCCGTCAATGCGTCCGTCTACCCGAACGGACAACTCCACCATCTTGTCGTTCGGTCGCCACATCCATCGTCTTCGCCTCCCAAGTTCGCCCCGGCGCCGATCATAGACTACATTCGTTCCACTTATGTTGTCTGACGCCAGCGCCGATGGGACACATTGAGGGGTTTTCATAGGGGCTTACATACCCGTTTGCCCAACCATCCTATCGTGCAACCGGTTGCACGAACGGCGCTTATATACTCGACGATACGTCGTGAAGTATATAAATACCAATCTTTTGCACCGCCACTTGGCAGACCTTTACGCCGCCGTTGACAGTCACTCTGACAACGCCAGTTTATGGCCCTGCTAACGCGTAGGGCATGATATGATTGCGATGTAATCACTATGAACCAAACTGAACCGAAAGGACGACTGGCAGATGAGAACAGAGGCATTTAGTGTCCGGACGGACAGCAAGAAGGTCAAGCAGCTTGACAAACTTGCAGAACTCCAAGAGCGGTCACGCAATTACCTGGTCAATCAAGCGATCGACCTGTTTCTGGAATTGCACGTCTGGCACGGCGAGCGCATCAAAGAGGGGATCAAGGCCGCAAATGAGGGCCGATTCGCTAGTGATGCCGATATGAAGCGTATATTCAATAAATACGAAGATGCCTGACCGTGCGTGTTCGTTGGACCGAACCGGCGGCACGGGCGCTGAATAGCATTCAGGACCATATCGCTAAAGAGAATCCGCGGGCGGCGTTTGAAGTCGCACAACGAGTACGGGTTGCTGTCAGTCAGCTCGAAGAGCATCCGAAAATCGGTCGAACCGGTCGGGTTCGGGGCATGTATGAACTAGTCATACATGGTCTTCCATACATCGTACCGTATCGCATCAAGAAGAAGGAAGTGCAGATCCTCACTGTGTATCACACATCGAGAAAATGGCCAGAGGCATTCGAATAAAGGCATTGTCAGAGGAAACAGCGTTGAGTGTAGGGAGTATGCCGTCTAGGGTCTCCGAATGAAAAATCCTTTCAAGTACTTCAAGACATCGCCCGAGATCATTCGCCTCGCGGTGATGTTGTATATCCGCTATCCACTATCGTTACGCCAGGTCGAAGACATTCTGTTCGAACGCGGCATCGAGATCTGCTATGAGACGGTGCGGTATTGATGGAACCGCTTTGGTCCGCTGTTTGCCGCGGAGATCCGGACACGCCGTGTTCATCGTGGGTCCTATTCAAACTGGCGCTGGCACCTAGATGAAGTGTTTGTCCGCATCAACGGCAAGACACATTACCTATGGCGTGCCGTTGACCATGAAGGCGAAGTCCTTGAGGTTTTTGTGACGAAACGGCGGGACCGCAAGGCTGCGCTTAGGTTCCTGAAGCGTACGATGAAGCGTTATGGCCGGCCGGCTTCGATCGTCACGGATAGGCTATAGTCATATCGTGCTGCGATGAAGGTGTTCGGCAACGAAGGTTGCCAAGAGACCGGGCGTTGGCTGAACAACCGGGCAGAAAACTCACATCAGCCCTTTCGAAGGCGGGAAGGGGCAATGGTGCGCTTCAGAGACATCAAGACCCTACAGAAATTCGCCGCCGTCCATGCCTCGATCTATAACCATTTCAACCACCAACGCCACCTCAACCGCCGCGCTATTTTCAAACAAGCCCGAGCCGCTGCCCTGGCTGAGTGGTGTCAACTTACAGCTTAAAAGGCCTCGATTGCAGGTTCTACCGGTCCGACCCAGTTAGTCTGACAATGCCATCCCCAGGCCCGTCGGAATGTGCTTTCAAAGCTGGGCCGTCGCGGTGCCCGATTCAAGGATGTTTGGTTGGCTGCAATGACTGGACATACTTATCGACGCCTACGTGGCGGGGATGTTGTCGTCACGCACGGCCGCCAGGAAGCGGGCGGACAGGACGGCGGTGACGATCAGATTGGGGGCTAATCGGGGGACCAATAATTATTTAAATGAATAAACTATCTATTAATAAAAAGGTTAACTTTTAAATTTGGCGGAGAGGGAGGGATTCGAACCCTCGATGTTTTCCTTTAATTCAATAGGATACAAAGACACCGTGTCCGGATCGTGTCTATTCGTCCCCTGAAATTCTCTTACCTTTCCACCACCCAACCTTAGAAGTTGCCGCCACTTGGGTCGAAAGACCCTTCTCTCTCCTGTGTCAATCTCGGAGGAAGAAGGGGCCTAGCGCGCGACAGCACGCCCCCACGAAATATCGATGTCTGGAATCGGCAAATGGCTTCGCCAACCAACCCAGCTCGGACTTCGCGTGCCGCCTTAGGTTGGTTGACCGTAATCCCGGCACATCGTGCTTGACACGATAATTCAGCGGTAAAATAAACTACGCGCTACCCTATGCTTTGGCAGTTTACTTCTACACCCATCTATCGCCTATAAGTAGTCATATGGGATCGAAAATAAACCAATTGCTGCAGGCGTTGCCTGCTGGCGTAGTTGGCACCCAGCGCTGGCCAACCGGCCGAGGCGTCGACTATCGGCTTGCCGACAGGTATGTGCGATCTGGGTGGCTGAAGCGTTTTGGGCACGGTGCCTACAGGCGGGCGGGTTCGACCGTGGATTGGCCCGGCGCAGTCCATGCGCTCCAAACCCAGCTTGGGCTCGACGTGCACCCCGGCGCCATGACAGCCTTCGAGCTCCGCGGATATGCCCATTACCTGGCACTCGGTGGCCGCGAGGTCGTCTTGTTTGGCAAGGCCGGGACGAAGCTGCCATCCTGGTTCGCCAGCCGCCAATGGTCGCAGCCGGTCATGCTGGTGACAAGCAACGCCTTCATCGGAAACGACGAGGGTGTCTCCAGGGTAATGCTCGGCGGGGTCGAGTTCGCGGTCGCGACGCTCGAGCGAGCCACCTTCGAGATGATGTACCTCGTGCCGAAGCGCCAGTCCTACGAGGAGGCCGTACAGGTCATGGAGTCGTTGACGTCGCTTCGCCCCCAGATCGTCCAGCGGCTGCTAGAGAACTGTACCTCGGTGAAGACCAAGCGCCTGTTCATGCACGCTGCCGAACGAATGAATCATCCGTGGATAGGCAGCCTCGACCTATCGAACGTCGATTTCGGATCGGGTAAGCGGACCATCCATCCGGGTGGCCGCCTCGACAAGAAATACAATCTGATCGTCGTCGATCCGAACCACTAATAGTAGAGACTATGCCGTCCAGAGATGCCTACAAAGCCCAGGTGGATTTGCTGATCCGCTGCTTGCCTGCAGTCGCCCAGGCCCGGGAATTCACGCTGAAGGGTGGCACCGCGATCAATCTGTTCCATCACGACATGCCACGACTGTCCGTGGACATCGATCTCACGTTTTTGCCGGTCACCGATCGCGATACCGCTCTCGGTGAGATCCGTATGCGGCTGGGGACCATCGCCGAGGAAATTCGTCGGACCATTCCTCGGGTAAACGTTCAACTCGCCGGAGGCGATACGCCCAAGTTGCTCGTTGCTACACTCGGTGCCCGCGTCAAGGTGGAACCAAGCACCGTCATTCGCGGCAGTCTGTTCCCACCAGTCGAAAGCGATCTCTGTCAGGCAGCTCAGGACGAGTACGCGCTATTCGTGCGTGTTCAGCGACTGGCCACCGAGGATCTGTACGGCAGCAAATTGTGCGCCGCCCTCGACCGCCAGCACCCGCGGGATCTATTTGACATCAGGCAGCTCCACGATGCCGGCGAGATCCCCGACGGGATCCGTCAGGCCTTCGTCGTCTATCTCGCTGGGCACCGCCGCCCGATGGCAGAGGTGTTGGCACCCAACCGGAAGCCTATCGACGACCTGTATATCCGTCACTTTGCCGATATGACCCACCAGCCGATCGAGTTGCAGGAACTCGAGGTGGCCAGGACTCGGCTGTTCAGGTGGGCAGCAACAGCTTTCGGAAGATGAGCGCATGTTTCGGCATTGTCAGACTAACTGGATGGGACCAGTGGAAGCAACGATCGAGGTCTCTCAGGCTGCAAGTTGACGCCACTCGGCCAGGGCAGCGAAGCGATTGAGTTTGAAGCTCCCGCGGTTGTAAAGATGACGTTCCTGGTTGAAATGATTGTGGATCGCGGCGTGCGCGGCGGCAACTTTCTGCAGAGTCTTTACATCCCTGAACCTGGCCATCGCTCCTTCTCGTCGGCAGAATGGTTGGTGTGACTTTTCGGCCCGATTGTTGAGCCACCGACCGCAACGCTGACGGTCCTCAACCCCAATATCTTTCATCGCGGCACCGTACGAACGGAGCCGGTCCGTCACGATTAGTTCTGGCCGGCCGTAGCGCTTCATTGCACGCTTGAGGAACTTCAGCGCAGCCCTGCGATCCCGGCGCTTTGTGGCGAAGACTTCAAGCACCTCACCTTCGTGATCCACGGCGCGCCACAGATAGTGCATCTCTCCATTGATCCGCACGAATACCTCGTCCAGGTGCCAGCACCAGTTCGAATGCAACTGATTGTGAACGCGCCGCTTCCGGATCTCGGCCGCGAACATGGGACCGAACCGGTTCCACCAGAAACGCACCGTCTCGTGGCAGATGTCGATGCCACGCTCGAACAGGAGATCCTCGACTTGCCGTAGCGACAGCGGATAGCGGATGTACAACATCACCGCGAGACGAATGACCTCGGGAGAACTGTTGAAATAACGAAAGGGATTTCGCATCGCTTGAGGCTATTGAACTCCCCTTCCCGGCTCAAGCACATTTACTCTGACAAAGCCCTCGGGAGAACTGTTGAAATAACGGAAGGGATTTCGCATCGCTTGAGGCTATGGAACTCTCCTTCCTGGCTCAAGCCGATTTACTCTGACAAAGCTCAAAGAAATAGTCGATTACTGCAAAACTCACGATCAACCCAAAACCAGTGAGACTCGATTAGCGCTTGCCAGCAATAAGTTTGCAAATGCAATTCGAGAGTGCGAATTCTGATCAATGGCAGCGAGCACTTCGTCTCCTGTATGTTCAGCCACCCCTAATGCACTAAAGCTTCAGTGCCACACGAAAGTCATCATGCTCAAACGCCGATGACATACGATCCATTTCACTAGGCGGCAATCCAAGCCTTGCCGCCATAGTTCGCCATTCAGAAACAACTCGTGCGATGTCCTTGGCGGTTGCCCGAGCCTGATCCTCATCAATCATGAAATATCCCGCAACGCTCAACGTGAGCTCAATTGATGCGGATGTATCGTCGAGGTCTATCGCGGTCATGAGATATCGCGGCTTTATGTCTATCGGAATTGGATTGATGTCATATGCCGGCGACAGACGCCAGCCATCGTGACCAGAGTACAGGAACCCGTGGTTGCGTAGATGATCGTCTGTGTTTGAAATCAATACGCCAAGCACAATACGTCGCCAGAGCGCTTCTAGGTCGTTGGCCGCATTCGCTCCGTATTGGCGAAGCGCATCGGCGATCTCTAAGTAACTACGCGTCTCAAGATCGTCGGCGCCGATCATACTCATGGCCGATAGAAACGGGATTCGCTCATTGCCGTTGCGATCAAACCGCCGAATAATCAGCACTGAACGACCATCAAGGTTCTCTAGCCGCCACTCGGGTGTCTCTATACCTGCCCTGTCGGCCAGCGACAGCGCCACAGCTTCCCAGCGCACGATGTCATAGTCATCGTCGTGCTTTGGAAACTTGGCGATGGCCAATGCACCGTCAACATCCAATACCGAGGCTTTTGGCCTTGCTCCACCTAACGATGATCCAGGGGCGAGCAACAGCTGCAGCAATTCGTAGCTATCGTCGTCCCCAAGCACGCTGTCGCTCGCGGCCAGCAGTCGCGGCAGCTCGACCAATGCCGGTACTGCGTCGTGCTCGCTTCCACTAACGAACGGCCCGTCTCGGGTTTTCGCAAAGCGCAGTGCACCCTGTCGCGCACGATCATTGACGCGCAGCAAATAGTCGACCTCGTGGAGCGTTCGAGCGGTGCGTCCCTCTTCGCGTGCGGCGCGACGTTCCGCGCGACCCATCAGCGCCCTGCCCCAGCGATCCGGTGCCGAGTCGCCCAACGCACGAAATAGCGCTTTGCCGGCGGTTGTGTGATGCGCTACATCGCCAAGTGTTAGTGCCGGCTCGAGCGCGAAGTGTGCCGGATGTTGCAACCAACCCTCGTCGTATTGGAAGGACGCGCTTTCTCGACCCTGTCGCACCCGCGTCCATAAGCGCCCAACCAGTATCGGTGCACAATCGAGATCGATGTAAACCCAGGTTTCTCGGTCCATCAGGACTCTCGCTCTCGGCGTGACAAGCGGATTCGCTGTGGCAGCCATTCGTCGGCCAGATCCAGGCCAATCTGGTCATAGCGTGCATCCGCCAGCTCGCTTAAGCCATCCAATATGCCCAGCACGAACAACACCGTTGCCAGCGTGCCAAAGGACACGCCGGGATCGCCCTTTTCTACCTTAAGCAGCGTGGTCCGGCTAACACCGGCCCGTTCGGCCATTACCTGGGTTGGGATGCGTCGCCGGCGCCGAGCGTCGCGGATATCGCGTCCGAGCTTGTGCAAGGCGCGCTTGACGGGATTGGGATTTGATCGGTGCTTGCCATTTTAGTGCCTATAAAGATGGACAGGAACACTGTTACTGCATACTATTATGAACATTACGTACTTTGTTGCGAAGAATATCAATCCATATTGTTTGCGTCCATAATACTGGTTATAAATACATTTAATGACCATTTTACTGGACCTATATGGAGCCAAGGATCTGTCGCAGCGTCCGCCGTCAAAAGGATGATCTGATGACACCGAATGCCCGTTTCACTGAATTCTTGGTCGATATCGAGCCAAGCGCCACGACCAAGTCGAACGCCTCCACGGCTCACACCAAGCTGCGCAGCATCCTCAGGCAAGATACGGCTTTTGCCCCCTTGCACAAAAATATCTTCCTGTCCGGCTCATACAAACGCGACACCGCCATTCGACCACGGGTTAAGAACGGCGACGCCCACCGCCCGGACATCGACATAATTGTGCTCACTAACCATTCCATTTACTCCTCCCCGGAAAAGGCCGTGAACGACGTCTTCAATGTACTGACCCGAGTGAGAACGGCGGTGACAAATTAGTCCACGGAAGCGGCGGGATTTCCCAGCCGCGGGCGGAGTAAAACTCTGCCACCTGTAGCCTTCGATCTTTTTTGAGATGGAAGGCGGAAGGATGTACACCGTGGACCTCTATCTGCGCGTTCGGCTGGCCTGCCATGTTGATGGTCTGAGCCAGCGAGAGGCGGCAAGTCGGTTTGGCATTGCGCGCGAGACGGTGAGGAAGATGCTGCGGCATTCGGAACCGCCGGGATATCGGCGACGCCAGCCACCGAAACGCCCGAAACTGGCCCCCTTCACGGATATCATCGACGGTATTCTGGAGGAGGACCGAACGGTTCACCGTAAGCAGCACCACACGGCGAAGCGTATAGTCGAGCGCCTTCGCGACGAACATGGCTTCACGGGCAAAGAGACCATCGTGAAGGATTACGTTCGGGAACGGCGCCTTCGTCGGCGTGAGATGTTTGTGCCGTTGTCACATCCTCCGGGCCATGCTCAAGCGGACTTTGGCGAGGCGGATGCGATCATCGCCGGCGTCAAGTATCGGGCGCATTTTTTCGTCATGACACGTCCCCACAGCGATGCCTGCTTCGTTGCGGCCTACCCGTCAGCGACGACGGAGGTCTGGCTGGACGGGCACAACAGAACCTTCGCCTTCTTCGGCGGTGTTCCCCGCTCGATTCTCTACGACAACGACAAGTGCCTGGTGTCGCGCATCTTGCCGGATGGCACGCGACAACGAACGCGAGCGTTCAGCGGACTGCAGTCCCATGACCTCTTCGAGGACCGTTACGGCCGTCCCGGCAAGGGCAACGACAAAGGCAATGTTGAGGGGGTGGTTGGCTACGCCCGACGGAACTTCATGACGCCGCTTCCCCGGTTCGTGAGCTGGGACGCCTTCAACGCTTACCTGGAGGAACAATGCCGCAAACGGCAAGACGACGTCCTGCGCGGCCACCGCGAGAACATCGGCGAACGGTTTGTGCGTGACCGCGAAGCGTTGAAGAGGCCACTGCCGGCACCGTTCGACGCGTGCGACAAGCAGGGCACGCGGGTCAACTCGCTGTCCCTGGTGCGCGACCGGACGCATGACTATTCCGTGCCCGTCGCCTGCGGCCATCCAGGAAGTCTGGATCCGTGGCTATGTCCACGAGGTGGTTATCGGTTGCGGCGCCGGGATCATTGCCCGACACCCCCGTTCCTACGACCGGGAAGATAGGGTCTTCGATCCGATCCACTACCGGCCTTTGCTGGAGCACAAGATCGGTGCCCTGGATCAGGCCGCGCCGCTAGCCGGATGGGAACTGCCTGATGCCTTCCCAACCCTGCGCCGTCTCCTGGAGGCGCGCATGGGCAAGGCCGGCAAGCGGGAATACGTCCAGGTCCTTCGGCTTCTGGAGACCTTCGATCTCGAGGTGCTTCACGGCGCGGTGAAGGACGCCCTGCGCCTGGGCGCGATCGGCTACGACGCCGTCAAACACCTGGTGCTGTGCCGTATCGAGCGACGCCCGCCCAAACTCGACCTGGATATCTATCCCTACCTGCCTCGGGCCAACGTGGCGACCACGGCCGCCGCCAGTTATATGAGCTTGTTGGGTGGAGGCGCGTCATGACCGATACGCCGCAAGTGTTGCTGGCCCATCACCTCAAGACCCTGAAACTGCCGACGTTCCTGCGCGAATACGACAAGCTGGCCCGCCCATGCGCCACCGAGGGCGCCGACCATGTGCGGTATCTTGTCCGTCTGACCGAGTTGGAACTGATCGACCGTGAGCGCCGCAGGGTCGAGCGGCGGATCAGACAGGCCAGGTTCCCCGCCGTCAAAAGCCTCGACAGCTTCGACTTCAAGGCCATCGCCTCGCTCAACAAGATGCTGGTTCTGGAGTTGGCGCGATGCGAATACGTAGCGCGTCGTGAGAATATCATCGCGCTCGGCAACAGCGGAACCGGCAAGACCCATATCGCCCTCGGTCTCGGTCTGGCGGCCTGCCAAAAGGGGCTCTCCGTCGGCTTCATCACGGCCGCCGCCCTGGTTCATGAACGGATGGAGGCCAGGGATGAAAAACGCCTGTTGCGCCTGCAGAAGCAACTGGCAAAGTATCACCTTCTGATCATCGACGAACTCGGCTTCGTGCCGCTCTCGAAGACCGGCGCCGAGCTGCTGTTCGAAGTCTTCAGCCAGCGCTACGAGCGGGGCTCGATCATGGTGACCTCCAACTTGCCGTTCGATGAGTGGACGGAGATATTCGGCTCGGAACGTCTGACCGGGGCTGTGCTGGACCGCCCTGACCCACCCTGTCCATATCCTGGAAATGAACGGCGAGAGCTATCGTCTCAACCAAAGCCAAAAACGGCGGAAATCCCCAAATACGCCTGCTTGACCACCGAACTCAAGGTTGACCCGGTGGGTCCACAGGAACCTCCCACGCTGCTTCGCTCCGCGTAACGCAAGCGCTACACGAAGCAGCGCGGGTCCCCTATAGACTACCGGGACAACCCCCCAACACTGCGTACCGCATAACGTTAAGTGGACTAGCCCGGATATTGCATGAGCCAGTGAGATTGGGCGTGGAGTTGGTCGATCATGGGTCGGAATTCGTTGGTGGTGGCACGAAGCGGCGCTTGAGCGCGACGTTTCGGCGCGCCACCGGTGGATTTATCGCCGATTGCGATGCACGCGTCGTTTCGGAGGCGAGCGACACCCCGACTCACAAGGAATCGAACACGAGGCGACTGGCGTTGGGACGACTATCCCGGTTTGAGGCGAGCGGCCACCAGGCAGAACAGTTCTCGATTGGGGTAAGCACTGGAGAGCAACAGTCGGATGCGCCTGGTATTGCGCAAGACGATGGCGCCGATGCGTAATAGTTTCAGGCGCAGCGTGCCGCATTGCGCGCGAGCCAGTGCCGTTCCGTGTAGTGCCACCCGGCGGATCGTCTCCAACAGCGTGTAAGCCAAGCTTGAGAGCAACAGCCGGAACTGATTGGCCCACCAGGTGTGGCAACTGGTGCGATCGGCAAACAGGCCCAACTGCTGCTCCTTGATGCGGTTCTCCATCTCGCCGCGGGCGCAGTAGATGCGGTCGTAGATGCGTTGGGCATTGCCGGTGAGGTTGGTCACCACGAAGCGGGGATTGCTGCCGCGGGCGCTGTGCTCGGCCTTGACGATCACCCGTCGCGGGGTATCCCAAGTCTGTGCGGCGTAACGGACCTCGCTGAACAGGCGCTGCTTCTCACCCATCATCCAATACCGCCACTGAGCCAACGTGCGCAACGCTAACGATTGATCGTGCAAACGCGGGTTTTTCGCGATACCAATGACGTAATCCACGCCGTGGCGATCGAACCAGCGCAGCATCCGCCAGCGGCAAAAGCCGGAATCGGCGCGCACCAGGAATCTCGACCTTCGGCCACGCCTGGCGCAACCGTTTGATCAACAGCGCCAAGATCGCCCAACTGTGTTTTGCGCCGTCGATCTTGCTCGAACGCAGATAACTGACCCACAGTTGATCGCCACAGAACACGTACAAGGGCAGAAAGCAGTAGTGGTCGTAGTAGCCGTGGAAGAAGCGGCCCTCTTGATCACCATGCACCCGATCGTCGGTGGCATCCACATCGAGTATCAGTCGTCGGGGCGCTTGTTTGTAAGAGGCGATAAAGTTATCAATGAGTACCTTGTGCAGGGCCACCGCGGTGTTGCGGTTCGCGCGGTTCTCCAGTCGGCACAACGTCGACGGGCTCGCCAGCGACTCATCCCGGGAAAGCGCCGTCTGCAGAGCCAAGTCCGCGCGCAATGCCTCGTGGTCGTTGAGGTCCTCATAGCCCAGGGAAATGCCATAGACCCGCTGTCGGACCAGCGACTCCAGATCGTGGGTGCAGCTCTTTGTCCGGCGAGAATCCCCAATGGCCCGTGCCGCGGCCTTGATCAACCCGGTCCGTTCATCGGCCAAGCGCAGCAACTGCACCCCACCGTTGGAAGTGATGTCACCGCCGTTGAATGAGACGTCGATCTTGCGGCGAGAAAAGCCTGGAAATTGCAGCGCAGTCTGGGTACATTCTGTCACGGGCGAGTCCTTTCCGTTTTCAGCCTAACTAACTGAATTATAACGGATTAGAAAGGGCTTGCCCTCTTTTTTTATGAAATATCCGGGCTAGTTTTGCTCCGCCCGGGTGGACTAATTTTGCTCCGCCGTTGACACCTTGCCGGCGACGCTGGCTTCATTGGGTTTCGCGACGGTATTTGAAGGCGGGGGCGTGCAAGATCACGACACCTGGGGCGTATTCCTTACGTTCGACTATGATTTCACAGATGCCTTCACCCTGACCTTCGGCGGACGTTACACCGAAGAAGACAAGTCCGTGCAGATAGCGTCGCTGAACGCGAACGTTGTGCCACTGCCGGCGGATAACCTCGCATCGGGTAGAGCCGTGAGACCCTTCGTGGCCTGCGACGTAATCGGTGAGGCCTGCACCTTCGACTTCGTCGATGAGGACAACTGGGATTCGCTCACGCCGAAGGTCGGCCTCCAATGGCAGCCGAACGACGCTATCCAGGCCTACGCGCACTGGACGAAAGGTTTTCGATCCGGCGGTTACAACGTGCGCAACACCGATCCCAGCATTGGCCCCGGCCCCTTCGATCAGGAAGAACAGGATGCCTACGAAGCTGGGATCAAGTACCGCACCCCCGATGGCCGGGTCAACTCAAACATCGCGCTTTACTGGAACGACATTGACGACATGCAGCGCGAAATCAATACGCCAGGGCTGGCGGGTGTCGTCCAGGTGATCCGCAATACGGCCGAGGCAACGATCCGGGGTTTCGAGGTCGACGCCCTGTTTTCGGCCTCGGAGAACTTAGCGAGTGATATGACTCGGCAAAATTCGTATGGAAGATGACAGCACGAACATATTCCTTAGCGTGATCGACCGTATGGTGGGCGTGGAAATATTTATCGAGCCCCTCATAGCTAAGGTGAGCGTCGGTCATGATCGTTGCTGATTTATCTACGATTGGCTTTGCCACTGCCTGCAGGGTTTTCTTCTTCGTGTTCGGGACAACAAATGTTTTGGCGTCGCCTTTGCGATCAACCAGCGTCATCACGGCGACCTTTTTACCAGCGGCCTTCGTGCGCTTGCGATGAAGATTGTTCTTTTTCTTCCCGCCGACATAGGTTTCGTCCAGCTCGACAACGCCATTGTTTGCGCCAAGCATGGTGCGGAGTGGATCGGTTGTCATCGCAAGACGTACACGATGGGTCAAAAACCAAGCTGTTTGATATGATACGCCCAACTCACGTTTTAACTGGTTTGCGCTAATACCCTTCTTGGAACTGCATATCAGATGAATTGCCAAAACCCACTTACCCAACGGGATCGGAGAGTCTTCGAATATAGAGCCCTTACGTACCGTGAATTGTGACCGGCAGTGGTAGCACTTCCACAATCCAGGCCGAACGCGACCCTTCTTATCCTTCACACCTTTGAGGCGGTTGATACGGTCCATCGCCCCACAGTGCGGGCAAATAGGTCCGTCGGGCCAGCGCAGACTTTCGACGTACTCAAACGCCTTAGCTTCATCGGAAACGATTGCGGATAACTGGACTAAGTTCATGGCATCACCTTCATCTATGGTGATATTTTAGACTTACCTCGTGGGTTTGTCAACTAGATAATCGCCATATAAACGCCCACACCTTAGACGAGGATCTCGCGCATGAAAAATCGCAAAGCATACCGAGGGTTGACGTTGCTGATGGGCCTGTTGACGGCCATCACCGGGGTTGCGCAAGAGGATGTCCTAGAGGAAGTTGTCACCACCGGTACACGCTCCAAGGCGAGAGTCGTTCAGGACGCACCCGCTCCGATTGACGTCATCTCTGGTGATGATTTCGTCAATCAGGGTGACAGCGATCTGGGGAACCTGCTGCGCAATATTGTTCCCTCCCTTAATATCAACACCCAACCTATCAGTGATGCCGGCACCATTGTCCGACCTCCAAACCTCCGGGGGTTGGCGCCGGACCACACCTTGGTCCTGGTCAACGGCAAGCGCCGCCACCGCGCCAGTATCATTACCTGGATAGGGAACGGTATCGCAAACGGGTCGCAGGGCCCCGATCTTGCGTCCATACCGGCCATCGCCCTGAAACGGGTTGAAGTGCTGCGTGATGGTGCCTCAGCCCAGTACGGCAGTGACGCCATCGCCGGCGTGCTCAACTTCATCTTGAAAGACTATGATGAGGGCGCCACATTTGAGGCACGTTACGGCCAGACGACCGAAAATGATGGGGACATGTTTCGCGTCTCCGGCAATATCGGCCTGCCTTTCACCGCCTCGGGCTTCGCCAACCTGAGTTTCGAATACGGTGAGACGGACCCCACCGTCCGCAGCATTCAGAGAAATGATGCTCAGGCCCTGATCGACGAAAGCAATACCCTTACTACGGGGATGGGGGCACTGGACAGCTATTTGGGTGAACGTGGCGCGGCCGTGCCCGCGCCTGCGATGATCTGGGGTTCACCGGTCATTGATGAGGATCTCAAACTTTGGGGCAACCTGGGGGTGGAGCTCGGCAACCACAATAACTTCTATGCCCACGCCAACTACTTGTCGAAAGAAGTGGATGGTGGTTTCTACTACCGCCACCCCAATACCCGTGGCGGGGTGTTCGGAACCGGCGGTGGCACCCAGCTGCTGATCGGCGACCTGACGCCTGACGGGTCAGCAGGGTGTCCTGCTGTGGGAGTTGCCGACGATGGTACCGTCCTCGCGGATGATCGTGATGCATGGAACCAGGTACTCGAAAACGACAACTGTTTCACTCTGCAGAAACTGTTACCCGGCGGCTTTACCCCGCGTTTTGGCGGAAAGCTGACCGATGTTTCCCTGGTTAGCGGTGTGGAAGGCGAAGCCGACAGTAAGCTTGGCGCGTTTAGTTGGGATTTCAGTGCGAGTTACGGTCAGAATGAGGTGGACTTCTTCATCTACAACACGGTGAATGCCTCCCTGGGACCGGACACGCCACTCTCTTTTGACCCCGGCGCCTACATACAGACAGAGGTGAATTTCAATGTTGATCTGGGCTACGCGCCTACGGATGCCATCAGTATCGCAATTGGTTACGAATGGCGCGAGGAAGAGTTTGAAATTCGCATCGGCGAGCAGGCATCGTGGGAGGATGGGCCCTTGGCGGACCAAGGCTTCACGCCAGCATCCAACGGTTTCTCAGGCTTTGGCCCCCGTACCGCCGGCGTTTTCTCCCGCTATAACCATGCGTTCTATTTTGATACCGAATGGGAACTGACTGACAATGCGCTGCTGACCGGGGCGGTACGCCACGAGGAATTCGAAGACTTTGGCGGTACCACCAACTGGAAGGTAGGCGGCAACTTGCATCTATTCAAGCAACTCGGTTTCAGGGCCACCGCCAGTACTGGGTTCAAGGCACCGACACCGGGTCAGTCCAATGCTTTCAATATCTCCACCGTATTTAATCAAAGCCTAGGAGATCTGGTCAACGAGGGAACCATTCCCTCCATCCATCCACTTGCCGTGGCGTATGGCGGCCAGGAGTTGAGTCCCGAGGAGTCGCTGAACCTGACCGCCGGTACTTTTTTCAACATCTTCGATTTGGATGTGTCAGTTGACTATTACAACATCAAGGTCGAGGACCGCTTGAACCTGTCTACAGAGCGGAACGTATGTCCCGGTGATCGGCCGGCGGTTCCTGATCCCAGCTGTACTGCCTATTTCAGCGATCTTCAAGGCGATCTCCTGGCTGAGGCGAAAACCCTGCAATCATTCAAGTTTTTCATCAATGATTTTAATACGAGAACCCAGGGTGTAGATATCGTGGCCACTTACCCCATTGCTTGGGCTAGTGGCAAGACCGATCTCAACTTCGCCTTCAATCATACGGAAACCAAGGTCATCAAAAGAAACCCGGAGACGGTGGGTGAGGGACGGGTCAAGCAAATTGAGGAGGGGATACCTGAAACACGCTGGAATCTTTCCGCTAACCACGGTATGGATGAATGGCGTTTCCTGGGGCGGGTCAGCTACTACGGCGGCTGGTATGACTCAGAAGACGGTAATACCTACGGCGGTGAATACCTGTTTGATCTGGAGGCAGCATACACGCTCGACGGGCGAATGACCTTTACTGCGGGTGTGCAGAACGTCTTTAACGAGAAAGGGGATAAGAATCCAAAGGCGCGAGATCAGACCGGTAATCTCTACAGCCAGTATTCACCGTTCGGGTTTGACGGCACCTTCTATTACTTCAGAGTTAGTTACCAGCTTGACTATTAGCCCGCGCTGTCCGATACGCGGCATTCGCCGCAGTGTCACGGGGGATCATCAAACGTCATGTCGAGGACTTATTGATTTGCACCGAAAACTGACCCGGGATTTGGACTAAATATTGACCCGCCTCGGTGAGCCGAAGTAGGGCTCAAGATTTGGATGGTTTTCTAGATTTTATCTCCTTTTTGTTTTTGGTTGAGCTGTGTTTGAAGCGCTAGCTGTCGTTGCCGGTCTCAACGATATGGCAGTGATGAGTGAGGCGATCGAGCAGTGCCGTGGTCATTTTGGGGTCACCAAATACGGAAGCTCATGGTGAGAAGCTCAGGTTCGTCGTGATCATCACGGCGGTGCGTTCATAGCGTTTGCTGAGCAGATGGAACAGCAGTGCGCCGCCCGCTTGAGAGAACGGCAGGTAGCCGAGTTCATCGAGGACGACGAGATCGGCATGGACGAGCCGGTTGGCGAGCTGACCAGGTTTACCGAGCGCCTTCTCGCTCTCGAGCTGATTGACGCGTTCAATGGTTGAGAAGCAACGCACGCGCAGATGATGATGCATGATCGCCTGCACACCGATAGCGGTGGCCAGATGCGTCTTGCCTGTTCCGGGTCCACCGATAAATAAGACGTTGTGGCTGTCGTTGATAAAGCCGCAGCCATGGCGTGTTTTAACGATGGCCTCAGCGACACTGCTTGCCTCGAACTTGAAGCCTGACAGATCCCGGAAGGCGGGGAACTTCGCCGCCTTCATCGGGTAGTTGATGGAGCGGACTTCGCGCTCTGCGACCTCGGCCTTGAGGCGATCTTGGAGGATGGGCTCAGCCTTACTGAACGCCGGGCCTTGTTGCTGGGCGAGTTCATCGATGGCTTGGGCCATTCCGAAGAGTTTTAGGGACTTCATCGTGGTCGTCATCGCTTCAGCGGACATAGCGGGCCTCGCGCAGATGATCGTAGCGGGTGACGTTCGCTTGAGGTTCTTCGAGCAGCGTCAAGTGTGCAGGCGTATCGATCGGTGGCGGCCCATCGGACTCAAGCAAGCGACTCAACAGAGTAAGTACGTGCTGCTTGGAGACGGTGCCTGACGCCAGTGCCAGCTCCACGGCACAGAGCACCGCCTGCTCATCGTGATGCAGCACCAGAGAGAGGCTCTCGACCATCTCCCGGTCTCCGCCGGGGCGCTGGAGTAGGATCCGTTGCAGTTTTTTAAACGCAACCGGTAGTTCAACGAACGGTGTGCCATTACGCAGTGCGCCGGGCTTACGCGGCAGGACGGCCAGATAATGGCGCCCGTCGTAGATCGTGCGTGTCGGTTGGTCATGACGACGAGAGCATACCCGTGCGTGTTCGGCAATCACCTGACCCTCGGCGGCGATCACGACCTGGTCGGCATAGGCTCTGACACGCACTGGGCGGTTCGCATAGGATGCCGGTACGGAGTAGCGATTACGATCGAAGGTCATCAAACAGGTCGGTGAGACCCGCTTGGTGTCTTCGACAAAGCCATCGAACGGTGCTGGCACCTTCATCAGATGTGGCTGTTCCTCGGCCCCTACCGCGGCCATAGTCGAAGTCGATTGTTCAGGGTGGCGAGTCTGATGCCATAGCGCTATGCAACGGCTTTGGAGCCACGCGTTTGTCAATAGGCGTTGAAAAATGACCCCCAATCGGCGTCCAAAATTGACCCCCTCCTGGTGGTGTTTTGAAGGCTGACGCAGGTGGTTGGTGGAATGAGCGCGCCGTCGCGTAGCGCTTCGCGTGACGCGAAGCGAAGGCGCGCGGGGGTGGGGTCGGCAAGACCAGTCCGGCGGTTGAACTGCCCCCGCTTCAGGAGCGGTGCGTGAATCGCCAACTCTCGTTGCCGGTCTCGATGATGTCGCAGTGATGGGTGAGACGGTCGAGCAAGGCCGTGGTCATCTTCGGATCGCCGAACACGGCGGGCCATTCCCCAAAGGGGAGGTTCGTCGTGATAACGATCGAGGTGTTTTCATAGCGCTTGCTGACGAGATGGAACAGCAGTTGTCCGCCGGACTGGGCGAAGGGCAGGTACCCTAATTCATCGAGGATGACCAGATCGCGCCGGCACAGTTGATTGGCGGCGCGCCCCTGGTTGCCGGCCCGCGCCTCGGCATCGAGGTGATTGACCAGATCGACGACGTTGTAGCAGCGTGCCCGCGCGCTGTTGCAGATGCAGGCGCGGGCGATGGCGACACTCAGATGGGTTTTGCCGCTGCCCGTTCCGCCGACCAGGACGAGGTTGCGCTTGCCTTCCAGGAAAGCGCCGGTGGCCCGAGCCCGGACCCGGGGTTCGTTGACCGGACTGGCGGAAAAGTCGAAGTCGGCCAACGCCTTGGCCATGGGCAGCCTGGCGATGGTCATCTGATACTTGATCGAGCGCGCCTTCTTGTCGGCGATCTCGGCCTTGAGCAGCTCGCCGATGACGCGCTGTATCGGATGTTGGCGCTTGATGGCTTGGTCCACGATCTCGTCAAAGGCCGCGCGCATGCCCGACAGACGCAACGCCTTCATCAGGTCCAGCACCTCATGACGTTCCACAGCCAGCCTCCGTCAAGCGATCGTAACGACGGCAATCGGCCGTCGGCTCAAGGCGTAGACACAGATCCGCCGGTGTGGGCATCGGCACCGGCGGTGCGGGTTGGCGCCGCCGGGCCAGGATGTTGAGGACCACATCGGCGCTGCAGGCCCCACCGGCAAGGGCTTCGGCACAAGCCGCCTCGACCGCCTCCAACCCGTCGTCCGGCACCGCGCCGAGGATCTTGACCACCTGACGGTCGCCATCCGCATGGCCGCCCAAGCGGGCGCGTACGCGTCCCAAGGCGCCTGGTAACGGCCAGTTCTTGAACGGCGCGCCATTCCTCAGCGCGCCAGGCTTTCTCTTGAGAACCGGCACGTAGTGCCAGGGTCCGTAGATGACCTGGTTACGCTCGAAGCAGCGCGGATGCTCGGCAATGGTCTCGCCGTCCTGGCGGATCACGATCCGATCGGCATAGGCTTGAACATCGACCGGCTGTCCCACGGCGCGCGCCTCCACGCTGTACTGGTTACGGTCGAAGCGCACCAGACAAGTCTTGGAAACCGCCGTCTCGACCGCACGGAATCCGTCGAACGGTCCTCGATAGGCCATCAGATACGGCCGCTCCGCCTCGAACACCTCCCACACCGTCTTATCCTTCAAGACCGGATGCGGGCGCCGCTGCGCCTCGCCCACGCACCGATCCCGTAGCTAGGCGTTGATCTCCGCGTAAGACCGCCCGCGCGGCCGCGGCACGAAAAACCGCCCGCGCGCATATCGCACCTGGTTCTCCACCTGACCCTTCTCCCAACCGGCCCTGGGCGTGCAAGCGACCGGGTCGATCAAGTGGTGCGAACACATCTGAAGAAAACGCTTGTTGTAGACGCGTTCCTTGCCGACGAACACCGTCTGCACCGCCGTCTTCATGTTGTCGTAGATGCCGCGGCGACAGACCCCGCCGAACAACCGGAAGCTGCGCTCGTGCGCCTCGAACACCATCTCCTGGCCTTCCCGCGGAAAGATCTGCACCAGCAAGACGCGGCTGTGGCACAGCCGTATGTGCGCCGCCTTGACTCGGGTGGTCGTGCCCGCAACCACCGCATACTCGTGACTCCAGTCGAACTGGTACGCCTCGCCGGGATCGAAGATCAACGGCACATAGGCTTGCGCGTCCGACCCCGATCGCCGCCGGCGCCACGATGCCGCATAACGGCGCACCGCATCGTACCCCCCGTCATAGCCCATGACCGCCAGTTCCTCGTACATCCGCACCCGCGACAGGCGATCGCGCCGGCCCTTGCCCTCGTTGGCCTCCAACCGCTGTTCCAACTCCTCGACCCAGGAACCCAGCTTCGGCAGCGGCTGCGTCTTGCGGTCATAGCACAACGACGTCTTGTCCTCGCGCACCACCTTGCGAACCGTGTTGCGCGACAGCTTCAAATCCCGGGCGATCTGCTTGAGCGGCACCCCCCGGCCCAGATGATCCCGACGAATCCGTGCGATCGTTTCCACAACCAGCATCTCCCTTCACCCCGTCTGTCCAAACAACGCGGTGAGTTGACTTGCTCAACTTCAGGGCGTCAATTTTGGACGCCGATTCCCCCGCTAGGGGGTCAATATTCCACGCCGATTAACACTCGGAAAGCGCGGGAATGGGTTTGCACCGCATTCAAGGTCCTATAGGGCCGATCCGAGTAGGCTAGCCCGGATATTGCATGAGCAGTGAGATTGGGCGTGGAGTTGGTCGATCATGGGTCGGAATTCGTTGGTGGTGGCACGAAGCGGCGCTTGAGCGCGACGTTTCGGCGCGCCACCGGTGGATTTATCGCCGATTGCGATGCACGAGTCGTTTCGGAGGCGAGCGACACCCCGACTCACAAGGAATCGAACACGAGGCGACTGGCGTTGGGACGACTATCCCGGCTTGAGGCGAGCGGCCACCAGGCAGAACAGTTCTCGATTGGGGTAAGCACTGGAGAGCAACAGTCGGATGCGCCTGGTATTGCGCAAGACGATGGCGCCGATGCGTAATAGTTTCAGGCGCAGCGTGCCGCATTGCGCGCGAGCCAGTGCCGTTCCGTGTAGTGCCACCCGGCGGATCGTCTCCAACAGCGTGTAAGCCAAGCTTGAGAGCAACAGCCGGAACTGATTGGCCCACCAGGTGTGGCAACTGGTGCGATCGGCAAACAGGCCCAACTGCTGCTCCTTGATGCGGTTCTCCATCTCGCCGCGGGCGCAGTAGATGCGGTCGTAGATGCGTTGGGCATTGCCGGTGAGGTTGGTCACCACGAAGCGGGGATTGCTGCCGCGGGCGCTGTGCTCGGCCTTGACGATCACCCGTCGCGGGGTATCCCAAGTCTGTGCGGCGTAACGGACCTCGCTGAACAGGCGCTGCTTCTCACCCATCATCCAATACCGCCACTGAGCCAACGTGCGCAACGCTAACGATTGATCGTGCAAACGCGGGTTTTTCGCGATACCAATGACGTAATCCACGCCGTGGCGATCGAACCAGCGCAGCATCCGCCAGCGGCAAAAGCCGGAATTGTCAACGGCGGAGCAAAATTAGTCCACCCGGGCGGAGCAAAACTAGTCCACTTAACGTTATGCGGTACGCAGTGTTGGGGGGTTGTCCCGGTAGTCCATAGGAGGGACCCGCGCTGCTTCGTGTAGCGCTTGCGTTACGCGGAGCGAAGCAGCGTGGGAGGTTCCTGTGGACCCACCGGGTCAACCTTGAGTTCGGTGGTCAAGCAGGCGTATTTGGGGATTTCCGCCGTTTTTGGCTTTGGTTGAGACGATAGCTCTCGCCGTTCATTTCCAGGATATGGACAGGGTGGGTCAGGCGGTCCAGCACAGCCCCGGTCAGACGTTCCGAGCCGAATATCTCCGTCCACTCATCGAACGGCAAGTTGGAGGTCACCATGATCGAGCCCCGCTCGTAGCGCTGGCTGAAGACTTCGAACAGCAGCTCGGCGCCGGTCTTCGAGAGCGGCACGAAGCCGAGTTCGTCGATGATCAGAAGGTGATACTTTGCCAGTTGCTTCTGCAGGCGCAACAGGCGTTTTTCATCCCTGGCCTCCATCCGTTCATGAACCAGGGCGGCGGCCGTGATGAAGCCGACGGAGAGCCCCTTTTGGCAGGCCGCCAGACCGAGACCGCGGGCGATATGGGTCTTGCCGGTTCCGCTGTTGCCGAGCGCGATGATATTCTCACGACGCGCTACGTATTCGCATCGCGCCAACTCCAGAACCAGCATCTTGTTGAGCGAGGCGATGGCCTTGAAGTCGAAGCTGTCGAGGCTTTTGACGGCGGGGAACCTGGCCTGTCTGATCCGCCGCTCGACCCTGCGGCGCTCACGGTCGATCAGTTCCAACTCGGTCAGACGGACAAGATACCGCACAGGGTCGGCGCCCTCGGTGGCGCATGGGCGGGCCAGCTTGTCGTATTCGCGCAGGAACGTCGGCAGTTTCAGGGTCTTGAGGTGATGGGCCAGCAACACTTGCGGCGTATCGGTCATGACGCGCCTCCACCCAACAAGCTCATATAACTGGCGGCGGCCGTGGTCGCCACGTTGGCCCGAGGCAGGTAGGGATAGATATCCAGGTCGAGTTTGGGCGGGCGTCGCTCGATACGGCACAGCACCAGGTGTTTGACGGCGTCGTAGCCGATCGCGCCCAGGCGCAGGGCGTCCTTCACCGCGCCGTGAAGCACCTCGAGATCGAAGGTCTCCAGAAGCCGAAGGACCTGGACGTATTCCCGCTTGCCGGCCTTGCCCATGCGCGCCTCCAGGAGACGGCGCAGGGTTGGGAAGGCATCAGGCAGTTCCCATCCGGCTAGCGGCGCGGCCTGATCCAGGGCACCGATCTTGTGCTCCAGCAAAGGCCGGTAGTGGATCGGATCGAAGACCCTATCTTCCCGGTCGTAGGAACGGGGGTGTCGGGCAATGATCCCGGCGCCGCAACCGATAACCACCTCGTGGACATAGCCACGGATCCAGACTTCCTGATGGCCGCAGGCGACGGGCACGGAATAGTCATGCGTCCGGTAGCGCACCAGGGACAGCGAGTTGACCCGCGTGCCCTGCTTGTCGCACGCGTCGAACGGTGCCGGCAGTGGCCTCTTCAACGCTTCGCGGTCACGCACAAACCGTTCGCCGATGTTCTCGCGGTGGCCGCGCAGGACGTCGTCTTGCCGTTTGCGGCATTGTTCCTCCAGGTAAGCGTTGAAGGCGTCCCAGCTCACGAACCGGGGAAGCGGCGTCATGAAGTTCCGTCGGGCGTAGCCAACCACCCCCTCAACATTGCCTTTGTCGTTGCCCTTGCCGGGACGGCCGTAACGGTCCTCGAAGAGGTCATGGGACTGCAGTCCGCTGAACGCTCGCGTTCGTTGTCGCGTGCCATCCGGCAAGATGCGCGACACCAGGCACTTGTCGTTGTCGTAGAGAATCGAGCGGGGAACACCGCTGAAGAAGGCGAAGGTTCTGTTGTGCCCGTCCAGCCAGGCCTCCGTCGTCGCTGACGGGTAGGCCGCAACGAAGCAGGCATCGCTGTGGGGACGTGTCATGACGAAAAAATGCGCCCGATACTTGACGCCGGCGATGATCGCATCCGCCTCGCCAAAGTCCGCTTGAGCATGGCCCGGAGGATGTGACAACGGCACAAACATCTCACGCCGACGAAGGCGCCGTTCCCGAACGTAATCCTTCACGATGGTCTCTTTGCCCGTGAAGCCATGTTCGTCGCGAAGGCGCTCGACTATACGCTTCGCCGTGTGGTGCTGCTTACGGTGAACCGTTCGGTCCTCCTCCAGAATACCGTCGATGATATCCGTGAAGGGGGTCAGTTTCGGGCGTTTCGGTGGCTGGCGTCGCCGATATCCCGGCGGTTCCGAATGCCGCAGCATCTTCCTCACCGTCTCGCGCGCAATGCCAAACCGACTTGCCGCCTCTCGCTGGCTCAGACCATCAACATGGCAGGCCAGCCGAACGCGCAGATAGAGGTCCACGGTGTACATCCTTCCGCCTTCCATCTCAAAAAAGATCGAAGGCTACAGGTGGCAGAGTTTTACTCCGACCGCGGCTGGGAAATCCCGCCGCTTCCGTGGACTAATTTGTCACCGCCGTTCTCACGAGGACGACTACCTGGACGCTTGCGCGGGCGTGGTCCGCAAAACCCCGCGGCGCACGCGTTTCACAATCGGATGGCCAGCGCCAGTGCGCGCTCGAATGGAGGCGCTTATTGCCCGCGTCCCATTCCTTAATGGGTATGAGTTCGACGATGGAATTGACTAATATCCCTTAAACCAGGAAGTTTCGTATCTCTGAGCCCTATATCGATCTGGCCGGGATCTTTGACCCGCTGCCAGATTAGCTATACTTGGTGTGCTGATTAGCCGCTGTTGAGGAAATCGCCCGTGCCGCCACGAGTTCCAAAACGTCCCGACTATGGGAACGCCACGCCAGAAGATCTGGCGCGGGCGCTGCTTCGTCCCAAGCCGCGCTCAGTGAACAAGCAAGGGGTCGTCCTCCACAATGGAAAACTGATCCAGCCATTGCTCCCCGAGGAAGGTCAAGCCTCGGATGGGCTCGATGGCGTAGACCGCCCCGTCCATGAGCAGGCTGCGCGTCGCCGTCGTTCGAAGTAGACCTGCATTAGCCATTTCATAGACGACTTCCTCAAGCAGGTCAAAAGCGATATGCGGGAACTCGCCGAGCAGATCGTAGATGGTAACTGGCGATCTGTGCTGGCAGTAGCTTAGGACGGTATAGGTAATCTCAGAGTTGGTCATCTTGACCCTCCTTGTGATGGAGGGCCTTGACCACCGACTTGAGCTAAAGCAGAATGCTCAAGCTGATCAGTGTTCCGCCAGACCCTCATTCTCAGAAGTTTTCGGCGGGCAGAAAGCCGAGGCACTAATCTCGGCTTTCGCGTGTCTGGAGCCTAGTTTACATCGGGCGCGCCGCTCGATAGGCCGTTATCGGCCACCAACTGACGATACATGAGGCGCTTGCCAACCAGCCCGGCGGCGACATGGCACATCTGGTCGATGGTGTCTTGCTCACGGATGTTGTGCTTGCCCGCGAATTCTCGAACGTAACGGTCCAGGTGCTTCGGGCTCATCTTGTGGAAGGTGCCTGTTTGAGCACGCTTGAGCATCGCCCAAAAAGACTCTATACCGTTCGTGTGGGCTTGTTCTCGCACGTATTCTCCGATGGAGTGCTTGACCGTCTCATGATCGAAAGGAAGGCTGTCATAGACGGGCGCATCGTCGGAGTACACCTTGGCGTCCGCTTCGGTGCGCTCGGCGATGAACCCGTGCAAGGTCTCGGCATCGGCGTGCTTGACCACCTGCGCCGCCACTTTGTTCGTGTCACGGTCCTTAATGCCGACGACGGCGGTTTTCCCCATTGCCCCGCGCCCTTCCAATTGCAGCCGCTTTGCCTTCGGCATGTTCTTGCGCTTGCCGCCTACGTAGGTCTCATCGACCTCGATGGGGCCAGCAAAGCCGCCCGCGAGATTCCACGTCTCACGAATGCGATGGAGCATGAACCACGCCGTAGATTGGGTGACTTCGATATCCCGGTGCAGCTTCATGCTCGATATGCTCTTGAGGCTTGTTAGCTCAAGGTAGATAGCGATGGCCCACTTGCGAAGCGGCACC
The DNA here is from genome assembly GCA_965217605.1 of Gammaproteobacteria bacterium. Taxonomy (GTDB): domain Bacteria; phylum Pseudomonadota; class Gammaproteobacteria; genus JAYYZW01. The sequence continues at coordinate 171,909 of CBDCJB010000014.1, read as the reverse complement.
TTTGAACGCTGGAGCGCCGTGCCCGTGCGAACGCTGAAATAGCTGCGGCAATCCGGGCACCAGTAGGGCATCGGCTTGGCGTTCGGGACTTCGCGAGTCTTCGTCGCGCCGCACTTCGCGCAGCACCGGCCAGCGGGCCACATCACAGATTCAAACCACTTCGTTGCAGCCGCATCATTAGGTAACAGATCCATGATCTGAATCAGACTCAATCCGCTGCGGAAACTCTTACCAGGTGCCTTGTGCTTGGCCATGACTACCTCCTGAAGATGGAGATAATATTACTGCCAGACACATCGTCTGTCAAGCGAATCGTATAATTCCCCTTGTAAACGACCACGTGGATGACTGAACACCATTAGTGGTCATTGAAGGACGCCAGTCGAAGCCCTCCTAGCCCGGATATTGCATGAGCAGTGAGATTGGGCGTGGAGTTGGTCGATCATGGGTCGGAATTCGTTGGTGGTGGCACGAAGCGGCGCTTGAGCGCGACGTTTCGGCGCGCCACCGGTGGATTTATCGCCGATTGCGATGCACGAGTCGTTTCGGAGGCGAGCGACACCCCGACTCACAAGGAATCGAACACGAGGCGACTGGCGTTGGGACGACTATCCCGGTTTGAGGCGAGCGGCCACCAGGCAGAACAGTTCTCGATTGGGGTAAGCACTGGAGAGCAACAGTCGGATGCGCCTGGTATTGCGCAAGACGATGGCGCCGATGCGTAATAGTTTCAGGCGCAGCGTGCCGCATTGCGCGCGAGCCAGTGCCGTTCCGTGTAGTGCCACCCGGCGGATCGTCTCCAACAGCGTGTAAGCCAAGCTTGAGAGCAACAGCCGGAACTGATTGGCCCACCAGGTGTGGCAACTGGTGCGATCGGCAAACAGGCCCAACTGCTGCTCCTTGATCCGGTTCTCCATCTCGCCGCGGGCGCAGTAGATGCGGTCGTAGATGCGTTGGGCATTGCCGGTGAGGTTGGTCACCACGAAGCGGGGATTGCTGCCGCGGGCGCTGTGCTCGGCCTTGACGATCACCCGTCGCGGGGTATCCCAAGTCTGTGCGGCGTAACGGACCTCGCTGAACAGGCGCTGCTTCTCACCCATCATCCAATACCGCCACTGAGCCAACGTGCGCAACGCTAACGATTGATCGTGCAAACGCGGGTTTTTCGCGATACCAATGACGTAATCCACGCCGTGGCGATCGAACCAGCGCAGCATCCGCCAGCGGCAAAAGCCGGAATCGGCGCGCACCAGGATCTCGACCTTCGGCCACGCCTGGCGCAACCGTTTGATCAACAGCGCCAAGATCGCCCAACTGTGTTTTGCGCCGTCGATCCTGCTCGAACGCAGATAACTGACCCACAGTTGATCGCCACAGAACACGTACAAGGGCAGAAAGCAGTAGTGGTCGTAGTAGCCGTGGAAGAAGCGGCCCTCTTGATCACCATGCACCCGATCGTCGGTGGCATCCACATCGAGTATCAGTCGTCGGGGCGCTTGTTTGTAAGAGGCGATAAAGTTATCAATGAGTACCTTGTGCAGGGCCACCGCGGTGTTGCGGTTCGCGCGGTTCTCCAGTCGGCACAACGTCGACGGGCTCGCCAGCGACTCATCCCGGGAAAGCGCCGTCTGCAGAGCCAAGTCCGCGCGCAATGCCTCGTGGTCGTTGAGGTCCTCATAGCCCAGGGAAATGCCATAGACCCGCTGTCGGACCAGCGACTCCAGATCGTGGGTGCAGCTCTTTGTCCGGCGAGAATCCCCAATGGCCCGTGCCGCGGCCTTGATCAACCCGGTCCGTTCATCGGCCAAGCGCAGCAACTGCACCCCACCGTTGGACGTGATGTCACCGCCGTTGAATGAGACGTCGATCTTGCGGCGAGAAAAGCCTGGAAATTGCAGCGCAGTCTGGGTACATTCTGTCACGGGCGAGTCCTTTCCGTTTTCAGCCTAACTAACTGAATTATAACGGATTAGAAAGGGCTTGCCCTCTTTTTTTATGAAATATCCGGGCTAGCCGCGCGCATGCCAACACAGGTGAGTGCGCGCATGAACGGCGCCGGTTCAATCACTTCTACTCCCAGAACAGAATCTTGCGGACCGGCTCTTTGCTGAGGTTATCGACGCCCACCAGATCTCGCGGCATCGACTCCAGGTTGATGTAGAACTCCTTCATGTACCAGGACATCCGAAAGCCGGTCAGAGGCTCGTAGAAATGCTCGCCGCCCCACACCAATTGCCAGGGTTCAAGCCCCTCGTACTGGTTCTGAAGACGCGGATCGGCGTAGGCGATCGAGCGGCGGTTGACCCGTTCACGCATGACCTCACCTTTTGAGTTGTAAGCTTCCTCCCACCAACTGCTGCCGGTCAGAATGCCGATGACGCGGCGCTGCCTGGCGTACCAGTAACCCTTTTTCTGGGGGACGAGCTCGAGGACGTAGGACGGCTCGCAGACGCCGTCTATCCCGATGTTGACGATCTCGCCTTCGATTCGATCGTCACCTTTCCTGAATCCGAAAACGTCGTCGGGTTTGCCGGCGTAAAGCTCGTACCCCACGCGTTTGTAGTCGATGTCCGGGAACGGCTTGGTCTGCGGGAAATCCTCCCAATGGGCTATCGAGCCGGGAATGATGTCCTGTCGCGCGGCCATCGGCAGGCGGCGGGTACGTCGTTGCGCCGGCAGGTACAGGAACTCGTCGTTGAACTTCTCGCCATAGTAAAGCGTCGTCGTGATCCCGAGCCCGCGGAAGTCGTTCGGCGCGGTGAAGGAGAACATATAGCGGGCCCGGACCTTGCCGATCATGCCCTTTGGAAGACCATCCTGATTGATGCGGAAAGATACCATCCATTGAAACAGCGACTTGTTGCGCTCGGTACCATCGGCGTCCATCAAATCCATATTCCACTCAGCTACGTAGTTTTCTCCAAACTCGTTGAAGTACAGCGCGGTGTAGGAACGATCGTGCACTTCAGCGCCGGAGAAGTTCTCGACACGTTCCGCGAGCGGGACCTCCCACGGGTACGGCAATCCGGACTCCGCCCAGCGGCGATAGATGTTCGGTCCGATCTCCTTGTAATCGGCGGGATGCCAGGGTTTCGGTTTCCACTCGACGGTCTCGTCGCCCCACCGGCAGGTGAACGTGCCGGGCTCCGGCCCCGGGGTCACGGGAATAGGGCCTGCCCGCAATCATCAACTCTTCACCCGTCGCGGGCGCGTCCGCAGCCGCCACGGTCAATGGCACGCAAGCCAGCATCAAAAGGGAGAGAGCCATCGCGTAATTAGGGCCGACCTTCATTGATCGCATGAGTAAGACTCCAGTTGTTGATCAATTACACCAAGACGTTTCGTCAAGTGAAATGCGGGCGCTTAATCGACGAACATCGAACTTACCGACTGGCCACTATGGATGCGAATAATACTCTCCCCGATCAACTCGGCGACGGTCAGTTGGCGGATGGTCTCGCAAGCTTGTGCCGGTTGAGACAATGGAATGGTGTCGGTAACCACCAGTTCATCGAGCGGCGAGCGCGCGATGTTCTCGATCGCAGGCCCCGACAGGACTGGATGCGTACAGTATGCAACGACTTGCTTTGCACCGTTGTCCTTCAAGGCGGCGCCTGCCTTACATAGCGTCCCGGCGGTATCAACGATGTCGTCGACGATCACGCAGCTGCGGCCCTCGACGTCACCAATAATGTTCATCACCTGAGATTCGTTCGCACGCGGACGCCTTTTGTCGATAATCGCAAGATCGGCGTTGCCGAGGTTCTGCGCCACCGCGCGCGCCCGGACGACACCCCCCATATCCGGCGAGACGACGATCAGATCGGGATACTCGTGCTTCCAGATGTCACCGAACAGAACCGGCGAGGCGTAAATATTATCCATCGGGATATCAAAAAAGCCCTGGATTTGCTCGGCGTGCAGATCCAGGGTCAGTACACGGTCGGTACCCACGTTCGCGATCATATTGGCAACGACTTTGGCCGTGATCGGCACGCGGGCCGAACGCGTGCGCCGGTCCTGGCGCGCGTAGCCGAGATAAGGGATGACCGCTGTGATGTTCGCCGCCGACGCCCGGCGCAAGGCGTCGATCAAGACCAGCATCTCGATCAGGTTATCGTTCGTGGGTTGGCAGATCGACTGCAACGTGAAGACGTCGCGCTCGCGAACGCTTTCCTCGATTTCGACATTGATCTCACCGTCGCTGAAGCGGCTGACCGTGGCCTTGCCGAGACCGACTTGCAGATGCCGCGCAACCGCGTGCGCCAACGCCGGGTTGGAGTTGCCGGCGAACAGCATCATTGTCGAATCGTCGTACATTAAACGAGCCTGGATGAAGCGCAGCGGCATCCGGAGACAACATCGAAGCCGATCATCGTATAAACGTTCCCACCGTCGGGAACAAACTACTACACCAGATCTTCGAGTAGATAGCACCCGTGCCGCCTTGGCTCTAGCGCAGGCTGAATCGCGGGCCACACCACGATGTTTACGCCCGCTGTCATATTGCAAATTTTTCAACACGTTGCGGATACATTTTCGTTAACCGGACGTGGGCCTAAAAGGGACACCTTCGGCGAGATTGTCCGCTCTCTTGGCGCTGGTCGCGCGCCGCGCAATGCATGGGCATTCATCTTGACCGGCCATGGGCCGTGAAATAAATTAGAAACGAATCTAGTGCTCCATTCATGCGCTCCGGCCAACGATCAGGCGCCGGCTTCCGCGCCGCGAGGGCACGATAGCGCTAACGAATCATAAATCGGAGAGAACGCCATGACGGACTACGACCCAGAGGCCGAGGGCGCACGACGCTACCCAAGAGTCATTACCGCCGAAGAAATCAATGCGATGCCAAGGTTGCCATTCGCGAAGGGTATCGGGACGTCGATTTTCCTTTCGCAAGAAGCCGACGACGCGCGTCACTTCCGCCAGGGCTATTGCTACCAGGAACCCGACCACGACGACTATCACTGGGATCAAACGAATTTCGATGAGACCCATTACGTTCTCGAAGGCAAGATCCGGCTGAAAGTCGAAGACGCCGACGGGCGCGTGATCTATCTCGAGGCCGGACCCGGCGAGCACATCTACGTGCCCGGCGGTTATAAGTACACCCTCGAGGCAACGGGTCAAAAAACCACGTTCTTCTGGTCCAGCGGCCCATCGCCGCGCTATGGCCTGGTCGAAGTGCCGGAATTCAGCGCAGAGCTCAAGGCGATGCGGAAGTGAGGACACCATGAGTAATCAACCAACTGCTAGCACATTCATGCCCCTGCGCGGCGATAAACGCTGGGCCTATCTGTTACGACAAAAAACGATCCGCGTCGCCACTACGAACGAAGACGGCACGATTTATCTGTCTCCGCTTTGGTACGTCGTGCACGAGAAACGGATATTTATTCCGATCGATGCCGGTGCCCGGCACAAGGATAATGTTGCGGCTGGACGCGCGTTCAGTGCACTGGTCGACTCCAGCGAGGAATACGCCACCGTGCATGGCGTAAGAATCCACGGTTCAATGTCGAAGCTTACCGACACGGATCTTCTGGCGAAGGTTGACCAGCTTTTGTTCGAAAAATATTTCTACGTCGGCCATCCGTATGCCGAGAGTTACTTTAATTTCGGTGTTGCCGCCGGTCGCCAGGTGTTCGAGTTGATCCTGGACAATATGATCGGGTGGGACATGCGCGAAGTCGCGCTCCCGCAAGTGCCCGAGGCTCGCGTTCTTCCGCCATTCGTAACCGACCGGCTGCTGTAGTGGAGGCATGACACGATGGATTCGAACAAGCGCGCGGCGCTCAGCGTCTTAATGGTTGGCGAATCGTGGATCAAGCACACCATTCACATGAAGGGCTTCGACCACTTCCAGACTACGGAGTACGAAGAAGGTGCCGGAGTGTTCCTCGCCGCCATGGACGATGCGGGCTACGACGTGACCTACATACGGGCACACGAAATATCTCAACGCTTCCCCACCACGCGCGCGGATCTCGATCCCTTCGATGTTGTGATCCTGAGTGACATCGGATCGAATTCTTTTTTACTCTGTGACGAGACCTGGCTGCGGTCAGAACGCACCGTGAACCGACTCGTCCTGCTCGGCGAGTACGTCGAAGGTGGCGGTGGTCTATTGATGGTCGGCGGGTATATGTCCTTCTCCGGCATCGACGGGCGCGCGCGGTATCAGGCGAGTCCACTGAGCTCGACCTTACCGGTGACCATGCTCGACCGTGATGATCGGGTCGAAGTCCCGGAGGGTTTGGTTGCGACGTTTCCGAACCCCGACCACCCTGCGCTCGGCGGTACACCGGCCGACTGGCCGATCCTGCTCGGTTACAACGAGGTCAAGGCAAAGCCGGGGGCTACCGTGATCGCAGAATACGATGGCGATCCTCTGCTCGTCGCCGACACCGTCGGTAACGGTCGTAGCGTGGCCTTTATGTCGGACGTTGCACCCCATTGGGCGCCCGGCGAATTCATGTCTTGGCCGCATTACGCGAAGCTTTGGTCGTCGATCGTGTCGTGGGCTGCGGGTGGGTGACGCAAAATGATCCCGGATTCCGCTACGCTCCATCCGAGCTACGGTCTCGGCGTAGCCTGGATGGAGCGTAGCGGAATCCGGGATCAGCAAGGTAGTCTAGTGCGCTGTCCCGCACCAGCTTTCAGGGATCACCAGCCTCGTTGATTGAACTGCAGTCGCCCGGTCCAGTGGTTCTCGTTGACGAGCGGGTTCCCGGTATCGACCTACCGGCGGTCGTTGCAGATAGTCGACGCGGCGCCCGTGAGGTCGTTACGCACGTGGTGCAACTCAGGCATGAGCGATTCGCCTGCATAACGGGCCCGACCGGCCTGTGGACTGCGGAGCTCCTGATCGACCGCATCCTGTGCGAAACCGATCCGGACTTACCCGAGCCTTATCCCGTCGAAGTAAAGGTTCGAGAATCTACCGCGCCGCCCGCCCAGAGGTAACGGGATGGTTGGGCGCGTCGTTGTCGTTGGAGCGGTCAACACCGATTTGGTGATCAACGCGGCGCATCTCCCGGCACCCGGCGAGACGGTGGTGGGCGGCGGCTTGCAGACCTTTGGCGGTGGTAAGGGCGCGAACGCAGCCGTGGCCGCTGCGCGTGCCGGCGCCAACGTCGTTCTAGTCGGAGCGGTCGGCGCCGATGAAGCAGGCGAGCATGCGCTCGCCGAGCTCCGGACCGACGGTGTCGACACTACCGGGGTCGTGGTGCTTGATAGCGAACCCACCGGGGCCGCTTTAATCGTGGTCGACGCACGCGGTGAAAATCAGATCGTCATAGGGCCCGGCGCGAACGGCGCCGTGTCGCCGCTGCACGTCCGTACCGCTTTCGCTGATGCGCTACCCGCCGCCGACGTCGTTCTCGTCAGCACGGAAATTCCATTTGATGCAGTTGCGACAGCGGTTCAGGCAGCCGCGGCGGCTCACGTGCAATGCCTGTTGAATCCCGCACCGGTGATAGCCGGGCTTACCGACCTGTTAGCGCACAGTCCCATCCTTACGCCCAACGAAATTGAGCTCAAGGAATTGACGCGGGACCTCGGCAATAAGTCAGCGCCTGGCGAAGAAGCGATCGAGGCCGGCATCGAACGCCTTGGTAATCGCAGCCACGCCACGGTGATAGTGACCCTGGGTGGTTCGGGTTGCGCTGTACGACTGCCTGAAGGCGACGTCAATCGGTTCCCTGCCCATGAAATAGCGGACGTCGTTGACACGACCGGCGCCGGTGACACATTCAATGGCGTTCTCGCTGCCCATCTAGCCGCTGGAGATCCACTGAACGCGGCCGTGAGTACGGCTGTCGTCGCGGCGTCGTTGTCGGTTACGGCAGCGGGTGCCCGGGCGGGTATGCCGAGCGCGGGTGCAATATCCGTTGCGATGACAAAAACGGACGCGAAATCATGACCTGCCTGCATGTCTTCGACATGGACGGGACCTTACTCGTCGGGTCGGCCTGCCTAGAAATTTCGCGCTCCGTGGGCTTTTTGAATGAGAACCTCGCTATCCAAGACGCGTGGGAGCGGGGCAAACTCAAAGACAATGAATACTGGGAGCAGTGCCTCCCGTTGTGGGACGGACTTACCGATGCTCAAATCGATGAGGCCTTTGCGTCCGCACCATGGCTTGATGGGGTTGAATCGGTCCTCGGCGACATCCGCTCCCGCAACGAGCACAGCGCCGTGATCTCGCAATCACCCAGATTTTTCGTGGAACGGTTGACGGCATGGGGATTAAGCACCGCTTTCGGTGCCGAGGTCTCACCGGGCAATAAAGAAGGCGCCGAACAGATGGTGTCGAGTGCGGATAAACTCAAGTTCACCCATAATCTGCTGCGCGAACTCGACCTGGCCAACCACGATTGCATAGCCTACGGCGATTCTGACTCGGACCTCGCGCTGTTCGAATCCCTGAGCTACACCGTCGCGGTGAATGCGAACGATCGGATCCGTAAGCTCGCAAGCGTTACGTATGATGGCTCGGACTTATGGGCGGCCTATTCGGCCGGCCGTGAGCTTCTGGACCGCCGGCGTGAGTAATCGAAAGTGGCAATTTAAATAACAAAGAGGTCCTTTACAAGCAACAGTTACCGTCTCGTCACGCAGCTTCGGTTTTAGTGGATACTCCGTCGCATCGGTAGCGCGGAGAGTATCTGGTTGTCGGTAAAACACAACGAATTTCAGTTGTCAAAACCCACCCCATCGTAGTCTAATGCGCACGACACTGGCGCCAACAAAATCAGCCGCCGAGACCCCTACGGCGATACCGAGATCGGCCTGACGCCACGGTTTCTTTGCGAAACATGTTTAACGTAGATCAAGAGCTGGAGGTTTCCCCATGAAATCAAGCAGTATCGTCGCGTATTCGACGCTGACATTTGCCCTGTTACTACTGGTCCTCGTGACGCCATTGACAGCCGTGGCGGAACCCTATTGGAAGAGTGCCAGTTTCGAAGAAATCGAAAAGATCCGCCGTGGCGAGGCGGAGTATCACCCTACCGAAGAAGAACTATCGACGGAAATGATGGTCGCGGGGAAGCTCTGGACTGTGAAACCCGGCGAAGAGGCCGGCACCTTCGACTGCCAATGGGGCGATGAGAAAGCGGTGTGGCGACCGAAGCCCTGGCATCCCGCCGATTACAAGAAAATCGGACCGAACATCTTCAAGCGTTGGGTAGCGCCCGATCTGCCCTACCCGTGGGAAGTCCCGCTCGAGCAACGCATCGAGACCTTCTCCGGGGCCGAGGTGCACGACCGCTCGTACACCGCGCTCTACTTCAATGAGTTCGGCGAAAGCTACATCACCGACTGGAATATCGATCTGATGTCGGCGGACGGGATCGAGCGTAACAAAACCCTGCATGAATGGATGATCGCCTACCGCATCAATCAAGAAGGTCTGCCGAAGGGTCTGATCGGCAAAGTACGGGCCCGATACATGTTCACCTTCGTCGCGCCCAACGACTTCCGCGGGCTCGGGATCACGACGACGGTCTACTTCGGCGAGAAGTTCAACGACGAGTTCCTGTACACCCCAGCGGCACGGCGCGTGCGCCGATTGCCGATGGCCGCGCGACAAGACATCATCCCCGGCTCGATCGTCCGCTGGGAGGACTTCCCGCAGAACAAGCCGTTCCCTGACATCGACTACACGCGACTGGGGTATGAGCTTTACAAAGGCGTGCCGAACAACGTGTTCGGTATGCGCGAAGGCGATGACCGGATCCACGGCGAAATCGTCAACATGGGGATCGACGGTGTCTGCGAGCCGTCCTACGTCCTCGAGATCGTCCCAAAGAAAAAAGGTTACTGGTACGGCCGGCAGCGCCGCGTTATCGGTATCCTGACGGGCAGCAGCTGGTGGGAAGAGGCCTTCAACTGGAGTGGCGAGGTCTTTCGTGAACGCGTCAACCGCCGCTCGATCGCCTACGTCGATCCACGCCTGCAGAACCCCTACGACGGGCTCGAGCCCTGGCAGATGATCTGGGGCGGCGAGCATTTCTTCGAGCCGATCAGCGGGTTCCAGATGTCGTGGTACATGAACAAGTTCTACATCAACCTGGCCGATCTACCTCGCGACCTGGTGGGTGTCGACAACTTGAGCAAAGAGCCGGTCCGCAAGATTCTGTTTTGGCGGTAGTCTGCGCGCTTAGCATCTGGCCGCGAGGGAGGTAATGATGGGGTTTCGGGAGCGGGTCTCCGCGCTGGTCGTGCGATTACGCCTCGTGATGCTCGCCGTGACGCTCCTCGTCACGGCGGGCGCGGGGTATCTGGCCACGACGTTGAAGATCTACGACGATCCGAACCGTTGGCCGCCGGATGACGAGCCCGCGGTCCTGCTGAACGACCACATGCAGACGTTGTTCGGCGGCGCGAACCTCGTAACCATCATGATCTCGCGGAACGATGGGGAGACCATCGTTCAAGCCGACACGCTGGCGATGGTCAAGCGGATCACCGACGCGCTGGAGGAAGTCCACGGCGTCATCCCGTACGCGGTACGCTCGCTCTCGACGATCAGCTCACGACACCTGAAGGGCACCGCGACCGTCCTCTCGTCGACCATACTCTTCCAGGACGCGGGCAGGGCTCCCGAGACCCCGGAAGAGCTGGCCCGGGTTGCCGAAGGGATCCAGAGCAATGCGGCGCTAAAGAACGGCCTGGTCTCCAAGGACGGCAGCTCGGTCATCATTCAGGCCGATTTTCGCACCGGATTGGGACGGGCAGTCATTAACCTCCCAGTGACCGATCCGATCTCGATCTACAAGAACGTACAGGCGATCATCGAGCCCGAAAACGACGCGGTCCACACCGTCACCGCGGCGGGATCGCCGATCCTGATCGGCTGGGTCAACAGCGACGGACTGCCCTACATCTTCGCGGCATTCTGGATCGTCGTGGCGGGCATCGCGATCGTCCTGGCGTTCGCCTTCCGCTCCATCGTCGGCGTGCTGCCGCCATTGTTGGTAGGCATCATGGCCTCGCTGTGGGCCTTCGGCGCGCAGCGTCTGCTGGAGGGCGCGGTGCTGACCTCGTCCGCGGCGTTGCTCGCGCCGTTCATCATCCTCGCGGTGGCCGCCTCACACAGCGTGCTGTTCATCAAGCGCCTGCTGACCGACGAGATGGGCGACAACCGCACGGTGCTGACGGGCCTGGAGCACACCTTGATCCACATGCTCCGGCCGCTGATCGTGGTGCTCTTGACCGACCTGATGGCGTTCATCGTGCTGTCCTTCGTACCGTTCGACAACGTGCGGCTGTTAGGGCAGGTCACGGCGTTCGGGATCGCCTCGATCGTCTTGATCGTGCCGACGTTTCTCGTCGCGTTGCTGTCGTTGATGCCCGCGCGGAGCATTCAAAAGGCCTCGGCGTGGGCCGAACAGGGCCGCGCCTCAGGGACGGGTTGGATCTACAGATCCACGGCGGTCATCGTGCGCCCGCTTATCTATAACCGCAGAACCCAGTGGGCCGTGCTGACCATTTCGGGGCTCCTCGTAGCCGTTGCGCTGAGCCTCTGGGTGTCGATTCCGATCGGCGGAGACACGGCCGTGGGCCGCTTCCTCGCTGACGAGATCGAGACCGGGCAGAACAATACCTACGCGGTGCACAACTACCTGACCAAGTCGTGGGAGGACAACGAGCTCTATAACATGGAGCAAGAGATCACGGAGCGCTTCGGCGGTGTGTATACGATGACCATGCTCGCTACGGGCAGAAAGCCGGACAACATCAAGACCCCGGAAGCGCTCCAGGATTGGGACAAGTTTGAGCTGCACATGGCCGAGGCGGAAGGGGTGACGGCGGTCGTGGGACTGCCCTTCTACATCAAGATCCTGAACAAGTTCCTGAATGAAGATAAGGACGAGTTCTTCGCGATCCCCACGAACGAAACGGTCGAGCTGGAAGGCCGCGCGCAGGTGGCCGTGAACGAGGCGCTCTACTTCCTCACGTCAGGCACGCCGGGCGCCTTCGACTTCATCGTGGATCCCTTCTTCCAGAACACGGTGTCGACGGTGTTCGTGCGGGACACGGACCCGAAGACAGTCGCCAACCTGATCGCCCGGGCGAGGAAATACATCTACGAGAACTGGGACAACGAACGACACCAGGTCGACGTGTACCTGGCGGCGGGCAACGTCGGTATTGCGGAAGCCTTCAACCGCCAGATCAAGACATGGATGGTGTGGGCGACCGTGCTGAGCGCGATCGCTTCCTACATTGCAGCCGGGCTCATGCTGCGTTCGGCGACCGGACCGATGTTGCTGATGTTCCCGCTCGCCGCCGGCATTATCATTTGGATGTTTCTGATCCACCTCGTCGGAATCGAGTTCAACTCGAACGTAACCGCGGCGCTCGCCATTGCGAGCGGCGTCGGCATCGATGCCGAGGTGTACCTTTTGTATCGCTTTCGTGAAGAGTACCCGAAGGATCGAGACTTTCACCGCGCGCTCTTTCATGCATTCACGCTCGTGCGGGAGCCTTTGATCTTTTCGTTCGGGGCGCTGTTCGCAGGTTGTCTCGCGGTGTCCGTTGTACCGCTGTATGTCGGCTACGTGGGCTTCAGCATGGCGCTGATCTTGCTCGCGACATTCCTGCTCAGTTTCTTCGCGGCTCCGGTGATCTGGAGCATGGTGCGTCCGCGCTTTTTGACGCGCGGACTCGATGGAGGGGATCGTGAGACGCCCTCCGAGGAGATATTAGAATCCGCGGTGCAAAACTAGTGTGAGGTTGTGCTCGACGATGCACCGACGGGGATGATGAGATATTAGTTGTAGCGTCAAAGTTAATTCGGGGGAGAGAACTCATGAAGACGACGAATAGACGCAATAGGGTAGCCGCCCTGGTGGTTGCGTTTTTGATATTCGCGGGTTGGTCCGGGGGGATTTCGGCCCGTATCCAGTTTGGCGAAAACCTGGAGATCAGTGGTGAGATCTTCACGTTAGCCGAGCTTAATTTCGCCTCGAGCTCCGGGAGCGGACCCGCCACATTCAACTTGGCGACGCCGGTGCCGGGCCTCTTCCTCGGCCCTGCCGCCCTTGGCACGCCGAGCAATGGCGACCGGCACGACACCCTGAGCGCCTTCCGTACCGAAATACTGGTCGAGGCGGTGTACACGGGCATCCCTCACATAACGCCGGTCGTTAAGATTCGCCCGTACTACGACTTCATGTTCGATATCAATGATAAGGACAATTCGATCGACAAGTTCTGGCAGACCAACTTGTCGAAAGGGGTCCACGACAAATGGGATCCGCTGCTCCGCGAGGCCTTCGTGGATTTTTCTTACCATCCGGTCAATGTCCGGGCAGGGCGCCAGATCGTGACCTGGGGCCGCTCCGACGGCGTGACCGTCCTCGATGTGGTGACCCCGCGAAACTTCCGCAATCCGCTCACGTTCGAGCAAGAGCGCTTTATGATCCCCCAGTGGATGATAAATTTTAAGATCGACCTCTCAAGATTCGATTGGCTCCCGGGTGGTAGCGTCAGTAAGGAGCTCCAGATCTTATGGAACGTCGAATACAGGCCTGCGCGCTTCCCGGGTTTCAAGCCCAAGGAAGAAGGCCAGCATCCGTGGACGCTGGGTGTCGTCGACCTCGCGAACCAGATTATCAGGGTGTCCGAAGGCTTGTTCGGGGAAGCCGGCACCTTTTTCAACGATGACGAATGGGACAGAGGCGACACGTGGAACAATTCGGAGATTTTCGTCCGGTGGAAGGGGCGCACTGGCAGTGACGCTGGATTCTTGTCGGATATGACCTACTCGATCCATTACGCTTATCTGTACGAGGACATTCCGTTCTACGAGCTTCAGGGCCGTGCCGATTTCGGTTTCGCCTTCCCCATTGCGACTGCCCGTGCAGCGGGCGGCGGTATCGACTTCGAAAAACACCGCTATCAGCTCGCCGGCCTCTCGTTCGACAAAGCGTTGATGTTTCTACCGGGCCAGTTCCAAGGTACGGTGTTGCGCGGCGAGGTGGCCTACAACATCGGCAATAAGGTCTACGAGCCGGATTTCAAGACCCACGTTGCGAACAGTGTTCAAACCCTGGTCGGACTGGACCAGTATCTCTACATCGGGCCGACGACCTTCATCAGGACGCCGTGGTTCACGTCGTTCCAGTACTGGCATGATCAGATCTTGAGGGACCCGGGCCCGGGTATTTTCACGAAGCTCGGTACCGCTGAATGTGCCGCCCAGCCTGCCTGCGGACGCAAGGGATACATCATCGGTGGTGAGACCAACGTGTTCAACGGGCTGCGCAAAAAGGGTCGCGACGTCATCACCTTGTTCATGTTCAATGAATTCCTGCCCGGCAAGACGCTCCGCGTGGAGCTGTTTGGGTTGCACGAGTTCGGTCAACGCCAGCGGTCCACCTGGCTGCGCGGTGTCCTCGCTTACGTGTGGAACAGCCGCTTGAGCTCTCGTGTCGGCATGAACTTCGTCACGGGTGAAAGGGACGCGTTCTTCGGGGAGTTCGAACAGAACAGCTCCGTATTCATGGAAATGAAGTTCACCTTCTAAATAGCTCGGATACTGAACATGCACGAAACTCGACCAGCAGCGTCAACTATCGCTATAGCGGCTGTCGCGGCAACGCTCGTCATCGGTTGTTCGAAAGAACCTGAACACGATGTGCCGACCGTCCCAACCCTGCCACCCGGGGTTGAGGTGCCGAAAAAGCAGGCGGCAGATGCGCAGGCAACGGAGCCCGTGGGAGTGGGGGGCTTGGAGACGCGCAGGGCGCCGCCCGCACCCAAACTGCTCGACACTCGCGTACCTACGCTCGTGTACGATGAGATGGTGGACAATCTGGACATGGGATGGGAGAAAGTGGTCGGCCCGAATTGGCCGGAAGCCGACCCGGATGGCTACCCGCCGTGGCCGGATTACGACGAAGGCCCGCAAGCCTACGGTGATTGTGAGTCCGACCAACCGGCCCTGTGCAAGGAAACTTACTATGGCGCCTGGTGCCGTGACTCGTGCGGCACCCAGTTCGGCGTCATAGAGCTCATCACCGGGGACGTCTGCGTTTTAGGGTGGGAACAGCTAGACAAGTACAAAACGGACGTACGTTTCTGCAAAGAGTTTCTAGAGAGTACCGATGTTGCTGACAGTGAGGCCGACAGCGACGAGTCTTGAGGACGTATCCGTCGGAGGAATCTGACTCCGGAGCCCATTTGCCCGGCGGGCGTCGTACGGCGCGCAGTCCGCGCCGTAACGCACCTCGTGTCCTTACTTTACCCGCTCAATACGCGTTGGAAGTAAAGTCCGCGTTGAAATCATCCGACATGATTTCTTTCCAGTAGTAATCCGGAACTTCAGCCTCCGAGCGTGCGATGATCTCGTCGAACCTGTGCCGCTTCAGCAATTTGCCGTTGCGGAACACGGGCTCGAGCACGTTCTCGGACTCCGGTACCGAATCACGCGCCACCGTCTTGTAATCGCCGTTTCCCCTGACCAGAGCAAGACGCCCTGCCTTGGATGCCTTGAGGCCTGACTCCGAGGGCTTTTTGTTGACGTCGCGCCATTTTCCGTTGACCTTGGCCGCGCTGCATTTCATCGCGAAATGCATCGAGTCGCGGTTAACCTGCTGAAGTAGGCCGCCACCCATGCCGAAACCGACGTTTTCCGAAGAGATCTTGCGTCGGTGCAATTCTTTATAGATGTCCTTGAGGCTCAAGATGTTGATGCCATCACCCTGGCAAATCCGAACACAAGACGGCAGGACCTTGTATCCCTTCGTATTGACATTGTGGCCGTAGGCATCCATTAGCCACTCTATGGAGTCCGCAACGACGGTCGGAGGATGCCCCGAATCCGGGCGAACGAACACGGGCGATTTGCCGTTTTCCACCAGCGACTTTAATTCTTTGCCCCAGATATTCTTGATCGCGTTTTCCAGATTATAAGAGTCCGAAACAACGACGATGTAGGGGAAGCCATCATACGCCTCCACCAGGTTGCGATAGGCATCGGCTTCATGCGCCTCGCCCCACGCGTTAATGGTCGAGTGTTCGGCAGACGGGCTGGAGACACCGGTCGCCGGCTGGCCATAGTAGCGAAGCGCCGCCAGTGAACCCGACATGGTATCGGTCTGGTGAAAGTTCACGAGATGCGCCATGCCACCGATCGCGGCAGACATTTGCGAGCTCACGCCGCGCGCACCATAGTCGTGCAAGAGCGCCCGAATGATCCCGTCAGGGTCATCCGCACTCTCGTTCAGTGCTTGTCGAATGATCTGTTTGCACATCCAGCTCAAGGTGCAAACCGTCGACGGGTACCAGACGCCGCGCAAAAACGCCGTCTCGATGAAACTCGTGACCCAGAAATATTTCGGATCGGTATTCACGATTTGCACCATGACGTTCCTGATCGGCATCACCGTGCCTTCGGGAACGGCTTCGATCTCCACCGGTAGATAGCCGTCATAATCCTCCAGGACGCCCATCCAACCGTCGCGATAAAAGGGAATTTCATGCCATTCGCAGACCAATTCGGCTTCATCGAGGTCGGAAAGCGTAATCGGCTTCATCAGGTATTCCATGATGTAGGCCTGCAGCCCCATATGCACGACGGCGGGAAACGGCCCGCCGCGCGCTTCGATGTAACTCGAAATATACTCCGTGCCCGGCGGGTATTGGATGTAATGGGAATGCTTGTAGCAGTCAGTGTTGAGAAGCAGGTTCCCGAGATCCCCCATTTTGTTCAACGACTGCTCTAACACTGAAGCTTCTCCCTTATTTACGGTATAAATTTCCGGAAGGATTCTTGATCCTTTTGGATTCGGCTGTCAACAGAGTAGTTTACGCTGCTTGGTTGTTTCCCAGCGGCCTCACGGTTCGCTGAACATGATGCCCGACTTGGGGCTGTTCGCGCAGAAGAAACAGCACGCAATCGGCCGTATGCAACGATCGCGTTCAGGTCTTTTCCGGGGTTAAATGTAGAGCGTAAGGATTTGCCTAATTCCTTAACCGTGAATTATTCACCTGACAGTTGAGCAGCGATGAGTTCCAGGGCTTCCCCAACCGCGCCCATGCGGACCTCGTCCCGCGATCCAGGGAAAACGAACCGACGATCCTGCGTCGGTTTCCCATTACTCGCGGCCGCGATATAACAGGTGCCGACGGGATCGCGCTCGTTTCCGCCACCGGGCCCCGCATAGCCCGTAACCGCTACGCAAACACCGGCCGTCGAGTTTTTGAGGCCGCCTTCTGCAAGTCCTCTGGTCACCTCGGCGCTGACTGCGCCATATTTGCTCGACACTGCCTCGGGCACGCCGACACCGGTCGCTTTTGCGGTCGCGTGATAGAGGACAAACCCTCGCTCGAAAACTTGCGACGCACCGGGAACCGACGTCAAACACGCCGAAACCAGCCCAGCCGTGCACGTTTCAACCGTCACGATCCGCACGTCTTCTGCCTTCGCCGCGTCCAATGCCTGGGCTGCCTTGTCTAAGTGCTCGCTCGGAAATTTCATGTTGCGTTCCCCATCAGTTACACCAACGCTTTCGGTAAGAAACCCGGACTAAGCGAACTCCAACGCTTGTCCGGCAAACGTTCGAGCCGCTTCGCGAGGATCCTTAGCGCCGTAGATCGCGCGGCCAATGACTGCATAAGCGTTACATCCACTCGCGACCTCGAACGTATCCGGAATGTTTCCGCCCAAGGGCCCGATGCCGGGAATGAAGATGCTGGGATTGGCGATTCGTTCGGGTAGCCGCTTGGCGTGGCGACGCACCTTCTTTGCATTATTACCCGGCACGACGAAATGCGTTGCCCCCGCCGCAATCGCGCGATCAAAAATGCCATCCAATGAATTATTCACCACATAGCCGCCGCCGCGCGCGTTGTAGTCTTCCAATGGAAGATCACCACCCACCACGGGAAGCAGGCCGTTCTTGATCGCCCCGCCGACGAATCCGTCTACCGCCCGCGGCCCGGCTAACGGAAACAGGATCAATCCATCTACACCGGCGTCTTTGCACACGGCCGAGAACTTTCCCGCCATCGAAGGAACATCCGGCCCTGCTTTTTGGTGATCGTAAATGATCGGAAGATCCGTGTGGCCACGCAATTCCGATACCGCGTTCGCAAGGCCAAGGCTCAACGTCAACGTGAGGCCAAGCTTGTACGCGACCACGCCTTCGATATGGGTCGTGGCGTCGAGCAACGACTTGGCATCGTCAAGCGTGTCGACGTCCAGAGCAGGAACGACGCCGTGGGTTGTGGCCATCTTCGCCAGTTTTTTAGTCCTGCGCCCGCTTTTTTTTGTTTTCGACTTCGATTTTGCCATTGCCTTATTCACCGATTAATCGTTATTAACATCAACCGCTAGTGTGCTGTCCCATGAAAAACTTTCATAAGTCGCGACGGATTTTTTGTCACTGGCAAGGCGCGACGACGCCGTGTAGCGGGCTCTACACAAGGAGGAGCAACGCAGCCAGGGGCGAAAAAGACCAGCGAATTATGGAAGTTTTTCATGGGACAGGGCACTAGCGACCTCCGGAATAACAACCCCAACGAGGCAATCCCTGGTCACTAATTCAGCTAAACGCGCCTCGTCCCAGTCTTCAGTCCCGGCGGGACGCGCAGGCAATACGAGATAGCGCAGATCCGCATTGCTATCGTGCACCCGCACGATCGTCGATTCGGGCAGCGTGGTACCGAATTCCGCCAGGACCTTGCGCGGTTCGTTCACGGCGCGCGAACGATAAGCCTTGCTCTTATACCAGTCCGGCGGTAAGCCCAAAATGGCGCGCGGGTAACAGGAACACAGCGTGCAGACGATCAAATTGTGCTCGGCGTCGGTATTTTCCGCGACCACGAGTTCCAAACCGTCCATCGACACGCCAAACTCGCGGACGGCCGCAGTGCCGTCGTCCAGCAGGCGCGCTTTGAAGTCCGGGTCACACCACGCCCGCGCGATTATCTGGCCACCCAGGGTGCCGTCGCGTGCATCCATGAACTCCAGGTATTCGCGCACTTCCTGAGCCGTTATCACGCCGCGTTCGACGAGCAGATCGCGCATGGCAGTAGCCATCAACGGATAACGTCCGCCTGCGTCGTAATCGTGCCGGCTGTCATCGGCATAAGACAACACCGGTTCACCGTGATCATGGGCATGCCCGTCGTCGGGTTCGTTAGACATCATGATTCTCCAGCGGGCAGTAACCAATGCTCGTAAATTTCCAAGTCCAGGGTATCCGCGTCCGAGCCGTCGTAATCATCCCAGATCTGAGCTTGTTGGAAACGCACGCGATATAAGTGGCGCCTCGGCTCGCCGTCAAATCCATAGGCCAGTTCGGCGGGGTTCTTAAACGCGCCGCAGTAACGCTCGATAATGCCGGCCGCACCGCGAATATACACGGGCACGCGGCAGTGCCCGGGTGGATTCGAATCACGCACCCGCACCCGCTCATGGGTTCGATATAGCCGTTCGGATATCGCTGCCTCGGTCATTGCGCCGCGTCGATTTCGCTTTTCAGCTCAGCCATACGGTGTTTGATCTCATCCCGGGAGACGATGCCCTTTTCCTCGAGCAAATTGCACAGCGCTTCTCCCCAGCGTTCGTAGTAAGGCTGGTCGTAGACCGCTTTCGGAAGATCTTCCAGTGTACGGCGTAATTCATCGACGTTCGTCACGTCGTGTTGCCGCAGCGCGGTGAAGACGGCGGTAAACAATTTCCCGAAAGGCTCCGCGTCGTGGTGTGACACGTCAATTGGACCAGCGGGTTCCCCGCCCAAATCATGTTGCCGTTTCATCGCCGGTTATCCGGATGCGGCGTTTTCGAGCCGTTTAATGGTGCGCTTTGCGCTCGGCTTGATGTCTTGTACGTCCAGACTGATGTCGATCGCCTGTACGCTATGAGTCAAGTCGCCGACAGAAATGATGTCGACGCCGGTTTCCGCGATCGCGACGATAGTGTCTTCGTTGACACCGCCCGACGCTTCAGTCATCGCGCGGCCGTCCACGATCTTCATCGCTTCGGTGATTTCATCGAGGTCCATGTTGTCAAACATGATAATTTTTACGTCAGCATCGAGTGCTTCTCGCACCTGCTCGAAGGACTCACATTCAACCTGGATGTTGAACGTATGCTGCGCCCGGGCGCGCAGGATCTTCACCGCTTCAGTGATACTGCCCGCGAGTTTGATGTGATTGTCCTTCACCAGGACACAGTTGCTGAGATTGAAGATATGGTTATGCGCGCCACCGACCCGCACGGCGTATTTCTGCACCATGCGCAGACCGGGCCAACCCTTGCGCGTGTCGGTCACGCGCACGTCAGTGTGCTTGACGAGGTCCAGGTAACGACGCACCTTCGTCGCGATACCCGATAACTGCTGGATCCAATCCAAAGCTGCGCGCTCGATCACGAAGAATGTCGAAGCGTGTGCCTGGATCTTGAAGATCACCGTGCCGGGCCCCATCGGGTCGCCATCTTCGAGAAGATGTTCGATCTCAGCCTCGGGTTCCACGAGTTTTATCGTTTCGTCGGCGAGCAACAGCCCACAGGCAATGCCGCTCCCCTTGGCGTATATCTGCCCGGTCAAAACCGGGTCGTTGTGATCGGCGAGGAACCCTCCGGTGGTATCGCCGGCAGACAGTTCTTCGCGTAAACCGTTCTCGACGAGTGGGCGGATCATGAAGCGGTTCAGGCGCATGGTCGTTTCCTCTTCACACGGTAGTTTCACGAAGCGCCCGTAGGAGCCTGCTTGCTGGCGAATCACTGCTTATAAAGCCTTCCGCCCTTCATGATCAAGCGTAACCCATCGCAATCGATAGCGCTTCCCATACAGGCGCTGGCGATCTCTAATAATCCGACCACGCAGCAGGGGAAATAGCTTGGCGGATCAAATTCCAGATCGGGCGGAAGTCGTCGTCGTCGGTGGCGGCGTCATCGGCTGCTCAATGGCCTACCACCTGACGAAAGTCGGCATCACCGACGTGGTGCTGTGCGAGCGTAAACAACTGACTTGCGGCACCACGTGGCACTCCGCGGGTTTAGTAGGGCAGCTGCGCGGCTCGTTAAACATGACCAGGCTCGCGAAATACACCGCGGAACTCTATGCCGGCCTCGAGCAAGAGACGGGCCAGGCCACCGGTTTCAAACAGAACGGCGCCGTGAACATCGCCACGACCGCGGGCCGGCTGGAAGAAATGAAGCGCATGGCTTCGATGGCACAGGTCTTCGATCTGCAGGTGAACGTGATCGGGCAAGACGAAATCAAAGCACTCAATCCTTTGATCTACACCGACGATGTGCTCGGTGCCGTGCACATCCCCTCGGACGGCCAGGCCAATCCTGTCGACGTGACGCAGGCCCTGGCCAAAGGCGCGCGCATGGGCGGTGCGCGTGTTTGCGAAGATACGAAAGTTACCGCGATCCGGCATCAAAATGGCAGGGTGACCGGCGTCGAAACCGAACACGGTGACATCGCCGCCGATTACGTCGTGCTCTGTTGCGGCATGTGGACCCGCCAGTTGGCGGCAACGGTGGGCGTCGACGTCCCGCTCCATGCGTGCGAGCATTTCTACATCGTCACCGAGCCGCTGGAAGGCGATATCCGCGCGATCCCGGTGCTGCGGGACTACGACGCGTGCGCGTATTTCAAGGAAGACGCCGGCAAGATCCTGCTCGGCGCATTCGAGCCGGAATCCAAGCCGTGGGGCATGGACGGCATCCCCGAGTCCTTCTGTTTCGATCAACTGCCCGACGACATCGAGCATTTCGAGCCGATTCTCGAGATGGCCATGCACCGCATGCCGCTGCTCGAAGAAACGGGCATTCAGACCTTTTTCTGCGGTCCCGAGAGTTTTACGCCTGATGTGCGCTACCACCTCGGCGAAGCGCCGAACCTCGAACACTGTTTCGTGGCGGCGGGACTGAATTCCATCGGTATCCAGTCCGCGGGTGGTATCGGCAAGGTCCTGGCGGAATGGATCCGCGACGGCCATCCATCGATGGACCTGTGGGAAGTCGACATCAGGCGCAACCTGCCGTTCCAGACGAATCGGAAGTATCTCCACGATCGCGTGAAGGAAACCCTGGGGCTGCTCTATGCGACGCATTGGCCCAACCGGCAGAATGAATCTGCGCGGGGCGTGCGCCGCTCGCCGTTCTACGATCGCCTCGTGGCGCGTGGCGCCTGCCACGGCCTGGGATTCGGATGGGAGCGACCGAACTGGTACGCGCCCGAAGGCGTTGAGCCCAAATACGAATACAGTTACGGGCGGGAGAACTGGTTTGAATATTCAGCGGCGGAACACCTGGCCGTGCGCGAGAACGTCGCGATGTTCGATCAAACCTCGTTCGCGAAGTTTCGGTTGCAAGGCGGTGATGCCGCGCGCGTACTCAACTGGGTGTGCGCGAACGACGTTGACGTCGCGCCAGGGCGGGTCATCTATACGCAATGGCTGAACGAGCGCGGCGGCATCGAAGCGGATTTGACCGTGACGCGGTTGGCTGCAGACGATTTCATGATCGTCACCTCCGGAGAAATGGAGGTGCGCGACTTTACCTGGCTCAAACGTCAGATCCCGGCGGGTGCGTACGCCATTTTGACCAACGTCACCTCGGCCTATGCCGTCCTTTCGATCATGGGACCGCGTTCCCGGGATCTGTTGCAGCGACTGTCGCCCGACGATATGACGCATGAAGGCTTTCCCTTCGCGACCAGCCGCGAGATCGAGATCGGCTACGCACGCGTCCGTGCGTCGCGCATTACGTATGTCGGCGAACTGGGGTGGGAGTTGTACATGCCCACGGAATGCGGGCTGGGGATTTATGAAGCGATCGTTGCCGCCGGTGAAGAATTGGATCTCATACCTGCCGGCTATCACGCACTCAATTCATTGCGCATGGAAAAGGCGTACCGGCATTGGGGCCACGATATCTGCGATGAAGATTCACCGCTGGACGCGGGCTTGATGTTTGTCGTCAAGATGGATAAGGAAGGCGGCTTCCTCGGTCGCGATGCCTTGTTGAGGCAGCGCGAAGTTCCCGCGGCCCGAACGTTGGTGCAATTTCAGCTACAGGACCCCGATCCGCTGCTCTTCCATAACGAGCCCATCTGGCGTAACGGTCAAATCGTCGGTTACGTGACCTCGGGCATGT
Organism: Gammaproteobacteria bacterium; assembly: GCA_965217605.1. GTDB lineage: Bacteria > Pseudomonadota > Gammaproteobacteria > JAYYZW01. Next base: position 148,772 of record CBDCJB010000014.1, on the reverse strand, counting down.
TCGGTCACACACTCGGCGGCGCCGTTGGACTCGGTTATGTCAGCAACGTGGACGGCGTTGATCAAACGTTCATAGACGCCGGCGAATTCGAAATCGAAGTCGCCGGCGAGCGCATTCCGGCGGTCGCGTCGCTGCAGCCGCTCTACGATCCCGGCTCAGAGCGGATACGTTGCTGATTGGATGCGCCGGTTCGCCCGCTTGAGGGCGAACCACCGGTGAGTTGTCGATCGTAATCCACGACGTTAGAGTGGTCCGACCATCGGTGCCCCTCGGAGCAACAACAATGAGTGAACCCGCCGAAAACCTGTCGCCGTCCGCATCCATTCCGGATCTGGAAGCCTTGTGGATGCCATTCACCCACAATCGCTATTTCAAAAAAAACCCGCGGTTGGTCAGCCGCGCCGACGGCCTGTATTACACGACGCCCGACGGACGCCAAATTCTCGATGCCCTGGCGGGGTTGTGGTGCTGTAACGCCGGTCATCGTCACCCGAAGATTGTCGAGGCCATTAAGGCGCAGTTGGATGAGCTCGATTATGCGGTCGCTTTTCAAGCTCACCACCCGAAGGCCTTTGAACTGGCGAACAAATTGACCGCCGGCGCGCCAGGCGATTTCGATCACGCTTTTTTCGCGAATTCGGGCTCCGAGGCGATCGACACCTGCCTGAAGATCGCGATCGCCTACCACAAGGCACGGGGCGAAGGCGGACGTTTCCGCCTCATCGGCAGGGCCAAGGGCTACCATGGGGTCGGGTTCGGCGGCATTTCGGTCGGCGGAATGACGCCCAACCGCAAAGCGTTTGCCAGCACGCTCATTCCCGGTGTCGATCATCTACCGCACACCCACGACCTCGAACACATGGCGTTCACGCGAGGTCAGCCCGAATGGGGGGCGCACCTAGCCGACGACCTCGAACGCATCGTCGCCCTGCACGATGCGTCAACGATCGCCGCCGTCATCGTCGAACCCATGCAGGGATCGGCGGGCGTCATCGTACCGCCGGTCGGCTACCTCCAACGCCTGCGCGAGATCTGTGACCGCCACGGCATCCTCCTCATATTTGACGAAGTCATCACGGCCTTTGGTCGGCTCGGTGAACTCTTCTCGCCCGATCGCTTCGGCGTGATGCCGGACATCATGGGTTTTGCCAAAGGCATCACCAGCGGCATGGTGCCGCTCGGCGGCGCACTGGTCCGTAACCACATCTACGATGCGTTCATGCAAGGGCCGGAGCATCTAGTGGAGTTTTTCCACGGCTATACGTACTCCGGACATCCCGTGGCCTGTGCCGCAGGCATTGCCACACTGGACGTCTATAAAGAAGAGGGATTGTTCGATCGCGCCCGCACGCTCGAGCCCGTACTCGAAGACGCGATTCATTCATTGCGCGACGAACCCAACGTCATCGACATTCGCAACATCGGCCTGGCGGCTGCCATCGAGCTGCAGCCGATCGAAGGGCAAGCGTCGATTCGCGCGATGAAAATCTTTCACCACTGTTTCGACGCCGGCGTCATGGTTCGCTATACGGGGGATATTCTCGCGGTTGGACCGCCGACGACGATAGGTGAGAGTGATATCGCGCGGATCGTGGATACGTTGCGAGACGCGATTCGAGCGAACGCTTAACGTGCACAAACTCGTAGCCTGGATGGAGCGTAGCGGAATCCGGGAACCGGCGTGACGTTTTCCCAAATCACCCCGGATTGCGCTGCGCTTCATCCGGGCTACTATGTATCGATCGCCCTGGTAGCTCAGTTGGATAGAGCGGCCGCCTCCTAAGCGGCAGGTCGCAGGTTCGAATCCTGCTCAGGGCACCAATAGTGTCACCCGTCTCTGTATTGTGGAAGAGGTCGGAATAGCCAGACTCGCGGACCTAACAGCGGCGTATCGCCTTTTCGGTGTCTGTAACGGCTGTCATCGGATGGACCAACTGAATCTGGTCAGGCTATTGAATACGCTCGGACCTGGATTCCCTATCAATCGGGTGAAGCTCAAACTCCGGTGCCATATTTGCGATTCGAGGGATTGCGGAATTCGCATCGTATGGGCCGGAAACCGTTAAAGGACGGTGCGCAATCGAACCGATTGGTGGGCGTCATGAACACACTGACGTTCACGGAACGCGATTCGAAATTGCTACCGTGCACGACATGGATAAATAGAAACCGGCTCGATCCGGCACGGATCCTTCTCAGATCGCCCGCTGCTCGATTCAAGTTTATCCAACTGTTTCCGATTGTTACAAGATCGTTAAGAAGTTACGCATTAGGCCTCCTTAACTTGACAACCGAACCGCATCTTGAGAAATAGCTCTCAGAAATCTACCGGTGCGCTTGATAAAAACGTACTGGACTAAGGGAACGATAATAAGGCTGAACGCTGGGCGACGATGACCGAACGGAACTCAAAGGGGCAGACGGCTCGCGATGGGATTTCACCCACTGCGCCCGCCGTTCACGATATTTTCGAGCGTCGTTTCCAAGAAACCGTCTTGCAAAAAACCGTTGAGATTTATCCCGAGCAAGAGCGCCGAGAACTGCTGCGGCAGATCGATGATCTCGTACGGCGCCTCGATTCCTTGATCGAAGCTACGCACAAGGTCCGCGAATCCTTATCTCTCGATGTATTGTTGACCCGGCTTATCGCCCTTGTGAGCGACGCCTTCAATGCCGATCGAAGTTCCTTGTTCCTCTATGATGCGGAGTCCAAAGAACTATTCTCACGGATCGCGCAGGGCGACCTGATCAACGAGATTCGCTTTCCTTCCGACGCCGGTATCGCAGGTGCGGTCTTTCAGAGTGGTGAACCGGCGATCATTCGCAATGCGTATACGGACCCCCGCTTCAATTCCGCAATAGACGCCGAAACGGGCTACCACACGCACAATATATTATGCGTCCCCGTGCGTACGCGCGCCGGCGACATCATCGGCGTGACCGAGGTATTGAATAAGCGCCAAGGCGACTTTACCGCGGGAGACAGCGCGTTACTGCAGGCCTTTTCAACCCACACGGCTGCGGTCGTTGAAACCGCGCAGCTCAGCGAGCGCGCGCGCGATTCGCAGCGCGAGGAAGCACGCATTCTCGAAGTCACGCAGGTCGTTTCTTCAGAGCTGAACATCGAAAAACTATTGCGCAAGATCATCGGCATCGTCACCGATCTGCTCGATGCCGAACGCAGTACGCTATTCGTGCACGATCCTGACACTGATGAGTTGTGGTCCAGAGTTGCGGAAGGAATAGCCGAGCGGGAGATCCGCATCCCATCGCACGTCGGCATTGCTGGCGAGGTATTCACGACGCGGACAGCCATCAATATTCCGGATGCCTATGCCGATCCGCGCTTCAACCCCGAAGTGGACCGAAAGACGGGATTTCGTACGAACTCCATCCTGGCTGTCCCGGTGCTTAACAAGCTCGGGATACCGATTGGCGTAATGCAGGTACTGAACCGTCGTGGCGGACCATTCCGACTTCGAGATCAACGGCGACTAGAAATGCTGGCATCGCAAAGTGCGATCGCTTTGGACAGTGCGCGGTTGTTCCGCGAAGTGCTCGACGAACGGAACTACAGTGAGAACGTGCTACGCAGTTTGTCCGACGGCGTAATCACGCTCGACACCTCGCAAAATATCGTAAAGATGAACGAAGCCGCGTCCGCGATACTTCGTATACGCGCAGAAGAGGTGCTGGGCGCGTCGGCGGAACGGATATTTGGCAATGGCAATACTTGGATCCTCGAGAGTATTCAAAAAGTAATCACGAATTGCGAACCCGATATCATCCTCGATGCCGATCTGCATACTTTCGATGACTTCGACGTTGCGGTTAACGTCAATACGATGCCGCTGGCGGATACTGAAGGACATATGCTCGGTTGTACGATGATCATCGAGGACATAACCGAAGATAAACGCGTGCGCGCGACCATGGCGCGATATATGAACGCGGAAGTCGCGGAGCAGGTACTCGCGGAAGGGGAATCCGTCCTCGGTGGCCGCTCACAGAAAGCGACGATCTTGTTTTCCGACATCAAGGGCTTCACGACCATTGCTGAGAGCCTTGGGGCGCCGGATACGGTGTCGATGCTCAATGAGTACTTCACCGAAATGGTCGAGATCGTTTTCGACCACAACGGCATCCTCGACAAGTACATTGGCGACGCAATCATGGCGGTGTTCGGTACGCCGTTCCCGTCGCCCGAAGATGCGGACAACGCCGTCAAAGTCGCGATCCGTATGCAACAAGTATTGGGCGCGCTGAATCGACGCCGGCGTGGAGAAAATAGACCGGAATTCGAAATTCGCATCGGTATTAATTCCGGCGATGTCGTGGCAGGCAATATCGGTTCGGCCCGTCGTATGGAATATACCGTTGTCGGTGACGGCGTAAATATCGCATCTCGACTCGAAACGGCGAACAAATTATTTGGCACGCGCGTGTTAATCAGCCAGTCGACACGCGAAACGCTGCGAGAAGACTACCGTTTACGCGAATTGGATTTGATCCAGGTGCAGGGCCGGTCCGAACCGCTTACCGTGCTCGAAGTACGCGGATTGGCATCGGAGCTTGCTCCCAGCAGAGAGTCCGACTTGCTCGATTATTTCGCGCGCGGCCTTACCAGCTACCGTACCCGTTCATGGGCTGATGCAATCGACCAATTCGAGAAAGCCCTCGAATGCGACGCTCAAGATCGTCCCAGCGCACTGTTCCGCAAGCGCGCGATGCATTATCGCGAGCACGAGCCTGCAGACAGTTGGGACGGTGTCTGGACTTTGACCGAAAAGTAACCGCGCGCCGCGCTATTGTGCGGCTATCTTCGACCAGGTGTCCCGTAGGCTGACGGTACGGTTGAACACCGTCTCCTTCGAATCCGCCACTTCATCGCGACGAAAATAACCGAGGCGTTCGAATTGAAACGCCTTGACGTCTTGTTCGAGTATGGATGGCTCGACATAAGCACGTTCGATGCATTGCAGCGACTCCGGGTTCAGGCAGGTACGAAAATCTTCAACGGCACTGGGATCCGGGGTATTGAACAATCGGTCGAACAAACGAACCTCGACCGGTCGAGCATAGTCGCAAGACACCCAGTGAATAATCCCTTTTATCTTGCGCCCATCCGGCGTCTTACCGCCGGCAGTGTCCGGGTCATAGCTGCATCGCAGTTCTGATACGACACCATTGTCATCCTTTATGACCTCTTCACATCGGATGACGTAAGCGTAACGCAGGCGGACTTCCTTACCCGGTGAAAGTCGCCGAAATTTCTTGGGCGGTTCTTCCATGAAATCATCACGCTCAATGTAGACTTCGCGGGTCAGCGGAACGCGTCGCTTGCCGAAGGATTCGTCTTTGGGATGGTTCGGTGCATCGAGCCACTCAGTCGAGCCGTTAGGAAAATTGTCGATTACGACCTTGACTGGGTCGAGCACGGCCATTGCGCGAGGTGCGGTGCGGTCCAGTTCCTCACGAACGCATTTCTCGAGCATGCCCATATCGATGATCGTCTGCTTCTTCGTAATACCGACCCGCTCGCAAAAATTCCTGATGGCGGCGGGCGGGTAACCGCGCCGTCGCATGCCTTTCAGCGTCGGCAACCTCGGGTCATCCCATCCCGACACCAAACCTTCCTCTACCAGGGCCAGGAGTTTGCGTTTGCTCGTGATCGTATAGTTGAGTTCGAGACGAGCGAATTCAATCTGTTGCGGGTGGCAGGGAACGTCGAGTTGATCGAGGACCCAGTCATACAGGGGACGATGATCTTCGAACTCGAGTGTGCACAGTGAATGCGTGATGTGTTCCAACGCGTCGGATAGGCAATGCGTGTAGTCATATAAGGGATATATCTTCCACTTATCCCCCGTGCGATGGTGCGAAGACTTTCGGATTCTAAACAAGGTCGGATCGCGCATGTTGATATTCGGCGAGGCCATATCGATTTTGGCGCGCAACACATGTGTTCCTTCGTTGAACTCCCCCTTTTTCATGCGTTCGAAAAGATCCAGGTTTTCTTCCACGCTGCGATTTCGATACGGACTTTCTCGCCCGGTTTCAGTCAACGTCCCACGAAAGCTGCGGATCTCATCTGCGGAGAGACTGTCGACATAGGCTTTCCCGGCGGTGATCAGGTCGCAGGCGTAGCGATAGAGTTGATCGAAGTAATCGGACGCATGCAACACCCGATCACCCCAGTCGAATCCGAGCCATTTCACATCCGCCTTAATCGCCTCGGTGAATTCGTCGCTCTCGGTGTCTGGATTGGTATCGTCGAAGCGCAGGTTGCACGTACCGTCGTAGTCCAGGGCTGTGCCAAAATTCAAGCAAATGGACTTCGCGTGCCCAATATGCAGATAGCCGTTGGGCTCCGGCGGGAAACGCGTGGTAACGCGACCGCCGTGTTTGTTGCTCGCCCGATCGGCCTCGATGATGTGGCGAATGAAATTGGCGGTGGTCGGGTTCGATCCGGAATCCATTAAAAGGGGCTCGGGTGGCGGCGGTTTGGTCTCATCGAAGAATTATAAAATTTGTTAAAGCTCAACGCGTTGTGCTGTAGCTGAATCACCACCATACATAGGTCTAGCCCTGAAGGCTCCCCACGAAAACAGAGAGAAACGAGAAGGAAAATAATAATTTAGGAAAAAAACTAACGACGTTTAGGGAACATGCATGACGTTCGGTGATCAATAACGGTGACGAAACCAAATTGGTCACGGGAGAACGCCATGCATGCACTGAGATTGTTACACAGAATAATCAGGCAAGCTTGTCCACAGGTCCACGCGGTTAGACTCAAGGCCTTGATGGCGAGCGTTGGAGCGCTGTTAGTCGGTCGACAGATGAGCTTATCGGGTCTTGGCCGCGCGCTGGAATCAGATGCTCGGGTCAAACAACATCAAGCGAGTCGACCGGTTAGTCGGTAATCGTCATCTTCAGTCAGAGCGACATGCACTTTATAAGACGATAGCGACGGTGGTGCTTGGCCAAGCGCGGCGTCCGGTGATTATTTTGGATTGGTCGGATATGCGCGAAGACCGGTCGTGGCAGTTATTACGTGCGGCAGTTCCGGTGGGAGGCCGTGCCCTGACACTTTACGAAGAAGTGCATCCGCTGTCGGTGTACGACAACCGACAGGTGAGGAGGCGCTTTCTGGCCCACTTACGGGACATCTTGCCGCCGGGGTGTTGCCCGATCTTAGTGACAGATGCAGGTTTCCGCACCCCTTGGTTTAAACAGGTCGAACGGATGGGTTGGGACTGGGTCGGTCGCGTGCGCGGACGCACCCATTATCGGTTGGACAACGAGGGCAGTTGGCAACCGTGCCGAACATTGCATGTGACGGCCACCTCACGTCTACGGCATATCGGGAGCGTCGAACTGACCCAAAAGCACCCGTTGGCCTGTGACCTCTATCTGGTAAAGAACAATAAGCGGGGCCGTCAACTTTTGACCTGCCGCGGCACGCGTGCACGCGGTGGTCGCAGCCTGGCGAACGAACGACGCCAGCGCGAACCGTGGGTATTGGTCACCTCTTTGGGCGCGCGGGCGGCCAAACAGGTGATGCGGTGTTATCAATTGCGTATGCAGATTGAAGAGAGTTTCCGTGATATGAAGAATGCCCGGTTAGGACTCTATTTCCGCAGCGCACGTTCAAACAGTGCACAACGGCTTTCAATCCTTGTTCTGATCGGTACCTTGGCAACGTTGGTTGCTTGGTTGGTCGGCCATACGATGCAACGTTTCGGCCTTCAGCGACATTACCAGGCCAACACGACCCGGCATCGACCCGTGCTCTCGACTTTCTTTTTGGGCTTACAAAGTTTTCGCACGAAAACCCTGACGTTGACAATAACCGACATCGAACAGTCCATGACTGCCTTACAGCAAATTACCTTAACCCCCTTGACTGAGGCCTAGTTTCGTGGGGATCCTTCAGGGTCTAGCCTATTTGGGTTAGCGTTCAGGCGCCTGCGCGGAACCGTTGCAAGAATAATCGAAGCTTGCGCGTTAAGCCGCTGTGTAGGCGGTCCTTTTCGGAAAGAAGAAGCGATTTTATCCGGTTCTCCCGATGCTACAATTACTCGACAGGACAAGCTGCCGGTGATACCGCAAGGCCTCCCGGCGCGACCGGACCGCCCCACGAGTGCGGCCGGGGAGGGTGCGTAACGCCGCTACTCATATCCGCGTCTCGCGCGGTCGGTAGCTGGCTGCGCGAGCGTGCAACACTCGACGACGATTTACCGTTAAATGACGTCAGGGCAAGATCAATCTGGTGGCTCCGACAAGCGGCGGTTCGCGCGCCTGCCGATCAATCTCGATGGCTTGATCAGCATCGACGGTCAGACCCCCGTGCCCTGTACGGCACGTGATTTCTGCGTCGGCGGCATGTTCATCAGCGCCGATCCCGCCGTATACGCGAGCGTTTCTCCGGAGACCCCGGCGGTGCTTTATTTCGCCCTGTTCATCGGCGGCGAGAAGAAAGATTTTCAAGTCAACCTTTTGATCGCCCGCGCTGTGGCAAAGGGGATCGGCGTATCGTTCAACGAGCCCGATCAGGAAACGCTCGATCTTCTCAATCAACTCGCTGCCGCGGCCGCACCACCGGCTCCGCCTGATTCGACCGCGGCCTTGAGCGAAACGCAGCAGGGGTTCGCGTCGGAATTCGCCACGGTCGTCAGTCCCTTGACCGAGCTCGTGCTCGAGCACGTCGGAAATATTTGCGATCACTTCCTCGAACGCAGCGACGAAGTTCTGTTCCTCGCTGCACGTGATGCCGGCAACAATGTCGATGAGACGCGCTTTCTGGATGGCCAAAGGGAAATGCGCAACCGCCGGGACGAGATCCGGGCGGAAGTCCCAACGAAGATCGAACGGGGTATTTCGATCATCGGTAATCCGCTGTCCGATCAAGATAAAGAGCCGGCTTCAATGGGCCTGTCCGATCTGTCATTGGTCGAGAAGGACGAATTCGAGGAATTTCTCGCCGTCTCCGAAATGGTTTCGGAACTCGAGCCTCTATACAACGAAGCGCTCTACGCACTGGGTCAGCGCTTCACCTATCTATCTAATCGCGAAGTCGAAGTCAGCTCGATTCCCATCGGGCCGAGCGTAATGTGCGGCGCGATTGCGGAAGGTCTCAAGAGCCTCCAATCGGACCGCGGCGTCACCAAGCGCATCTTCGAAGTGCTGCATGACGTTATGTCGGCCGACCTCGGCGCGCTCTATGACAAAGCCAACGAACTGCTCGTCGAACAGGGGATCGTTCCGAAAATCGAAAAAGGTAAGCCCGTCATCAAGAAGAAGAAGGGCGCCAGCAGGGGCGTCGACGCGTCCACCGACGGCGCTCCAGACGATACGCTGAATCAGCCTGACGATGTTCAGGAAGAAGATTTTGGGGATCTGATGCCAAGCCCGGACAATTATCAGGGCCGGCCACAAGTCGCGCCCGCCGCGCCGAGGCCCGCCCCGCAGGTGCACGCCGCGCAACCGCAGATCCCCGCCGGATATCCGCAAGGTCCGCGTGCAGACAGCGCCTCCCTCGACTCCGATGCCGAGTGGCTTCGTGCAAGCGGCGCCGCCGGCCGCGCCCCCAGGCTATGCGCCGGTACAAGGCGCGCCGCCTTCCATTCCCGCGGGCGCTGGTATACAGGCCGCACCGCCGACGATTCCCGCGGGCGCGGGTGTTCAGGTCGCGCCACCGACGATTCCCGCGGGCGCCGGTATACAGGCTGCGCCGCCTTCGGTTCCCGCCGGTCCCGGCGTGCAATCTGCGCCGCAGGTGGCACCCGCCGATCCGGCGGGCATAACCGCCGCCCCGCCGGCCGTACCAGGCGCCGTTTCGGCCGCCCCGCCGGCCGAGGCCGTCCAGGGCGGGATGGTCGCGCCGGCGGCGTATGCGGGTCACGGCGGAACGCTCCCACCGGGATGGGCAAGTCCAGGCGTCCATTACGCCCCGCCGTCGCCGCAGCAAGCCTACTCGACCGCGCAGGCGCAATTGGCTTTGCGGCGCCAACTCGTGCCGGACCAGGCCCCAAATCTTTCGGGTACCGTCGCGCAACGGGGTGATTACAGCCAGGCTCAGATCGTCAACGGCCTCAGCGATATACAACAAGCTTTCGCCGAAACCGCTGACCCCCAGATGCTCGACGTCGACGCGATCAAACAACGCATCACCGACGCGCTGATCTCCGACGGCGCGCCGGAGAAAATGGTGGGCGGCGAAGCAAACGACGCGATCGAAGTCGTGGCGAACTTATTCAGCTCGCTCCTGCATGACGCAATGGTTACGAAGGGCGCCAAGTCGCATCTCACGCGGCTGCAACCGTCGGTACACAAAGCAGCGATTATCGATTCGAATTTCTTTGAAGCCCCTGACCACCCCGTCCGGCAGGTGATTAACCGTATCGCGCAGGCCCGCGATGGCAAGAGCGATGAGGATCGCCGCCGGCACGAACGGGTCCAAGAGCTGGTCACGCAAGCGAATCACCAGTTTCACGACGACGTTTCCGTATTCGAGCCCGTGGTTGCGGAACTCGACAATATCCTGAGAGAACAGCAGAGCGATTACGAGAATAACGTCGGTAACGTCGTTGCGTCCTGCGAACAACAGCAACGTGTGCGCGAAGAACGCCGCGATCAGTCGTTCGAAGCAACCGACGAGACACTCGAACGCTCTGATTTTCCGGAAGAGTGGTCGAAATGGTTGGACAAATCCAAAGCGTTGGAAGTTGGCGAGCGCATGCTCATGAATGCCAATTCACCCAATTCGTCGCTCGTTAAACTCGTCTGGAAAGAAGAGCGCAATAGCCTGTTCGTGTTCGTTGACGACCTCGGCAGCAAGGCGAGCACGCTGACTTTGGAACAGGTTGCGATGTACCTCCGCCGCGGGGTGCTCAAATCCCTGGACCGCGATGAGGGCGAGCCCGCGATGGAGCGCGCGATGTTCGGCGTCGTCGACCGGTTTCACAGTCAGGTGGAAGACCATGCCACGCGCGATCCATTGACTGGATTTCTGAATCGAAAATTCTTCGTTGACGAGATCGACGCTCTATTGCCCGAAGCGGAAACGGCGGCGGCGAAAAACGCCGTGCTCGCCCAAATCGCGATTGAAAACCTGAAACATATAAACGACGAATTTGGAATATCCGCAGGCGATGCGCTGATCAAAGCCGTTGGGGAAGCGATGAGCGAGGTGATTCGGGGCAAGAATATCGTGTTCGGGCGTTTGGGCGGCGCCGAATTGAGCGTCTACTGGCCGACCGGCGGACTGGAAAACATCTACAAGAAAATGCAGTCGCACATCGAGAAGCTCACTGCCGTATCGGTAACCTTGGACGACGACAGTGAAGCGGAATCGCCGGAAGAAGAACCGGCGGATGAGGCGGAAACCGTTGTACGACCGGTTTCGCCGGAGATCGTCATCGGCCTGACCGGCGCCGAAGACGGGTTGGCGCAGGCCGAGGGCTTACTGTCGGTGGCGGCCGAAGCATGTGAATCAGCGCGGGAAATGGGCGCCGGCTCGATCTATGTCACCGGGAGCGAGAGCCGCCAGCGCGAGCAACTGGAACAAATGGTCGGTTACGCCAATAAAGCATTGGAGCGCGATTGTTTGATGCTGCACGGGCAAAACGTAACCAGTCTCACCGATACACAGCTACCGCCGGCGCTGCATATCGCGATCGGCGCCCGCGACCGTAGCGATAAACCCATTCCGACGCAGATTTTCACGCCCGCGCTGGAACGCTGCGATATAGCTGCCGAAATTGATATGTGGGCATTCAAGCAAACCCTCGCGTGGATGCTCGAACATGAAGACGAGGTCGATAATTACGCCATAATCGTCATTCCGTTGTCGTCGGCGTCGATGAAGGACGAAGAACTCCCGAATAAAATCATGGGCGAATTTATGGAAACGCCGGTTCCTCCGGGCAAGATTTGTTTCGAAATCCCGGACCGTGACGTCGTTGAAAACGTCGTCGAGGCCGGCGAGTTAATCAACACACTGAAGGAATTCGGATGCCGATTCGTCCTTGATGAATTTGGCAGCGGTCACGACAACTACGACTACGTCAAGGAACTCGATGTAGATTACGTTACCGTCAAAACCGGATTCGTCGGCGACGCGCAGAAAAATCCAAAGGACTTTGCGATGGCGAAGTCGATCAACGAACTCGTCCACTTCATGGGCAAGAAAACCATCGCAAAACAGGAAACAGGTTTGGAGCTCGCGGAAACCATGCGCGAGATCGGCATTGATTTTCTCTACGATCTGGCCGAGCAGGCGCAACTCGCACCTTAAGTCACAGGTCGAAACGCCGCTACTATCCCCAGTCGCTCACCGAAGCGGTTGGCGCTACACTAAGCAATATTCGCGGGCGTTGCCTCCGTGGGAGCCCGCTCGCGGGCGGCTAGAAATGCTCTTGGCCCAATGAGAGATTCTTAATTTTGGTGCTCGATCAGAAACCCGACAAGATCGGCAAATACGACGTTGTCGATGTCCTCGGCAAGGGTTCCATGGGCGTCGTTTACAAGGGGCACGACGCCTACGTAGATCGACCTGTGGCTATCAAGGTCGCCACCAACGCCGATGCCGAAGACGATGGCGAAAGCATGGCCAAGCGCATGTTCGTCAACGAAGCGCGTTCGGCCGGGCGCCTGGATCACGCCAATATTCTCAAGGTGTACGAGGCCGGCGAAGTGGAAGGCATGCCTTACATGGTTATGGAATTTATCCATGGCGGCGATACTCTGCGCAGCTACTGCAAATACGACAAGCTTCTACCGATTCCGCAAGTGCTCACCTTGATCCGGCAATCCGCAGACGCGCTGAATTACGCGCATGAGCAGGGCGTGTTACATCGTGACATCAAGCCCGCAAACATCATGTTGACTGAAACCGGCGTGGCTAAGCTGGGTGACTTCGGTATTGCGCGGCGCATGGGTGTGCATGAAACCCAAATCATCGGTTGGTTCGGATCGCCGCTCTATATGTCGCCGGAGCAGGCGCAGGATGAGGATCTCACGCCACAGTCCGATCTGTTTTCGCTGGGATCGGTCACCTACGAAATGCTGGCGGGCGCACCGCCGTTTGCCGCCAAGGGGTTGTCGAGTCTGATCCAGAAGGTCGTGAACGAGGATCCCCAGCCACTGACGGAAGTCAATGAGGAGATTCCTGAAATCGTCTGGCGTGTCGTCAAAAAGATGTTGACTAAAGATCTTGCAGGACGATATCAAACGGGCGCCGAAATCGTCACCGATCTCGATGAGCTGATCGACGCGATCGCCCGTTCGCCGGTGATCATGACCGATGAAGAAAAACTTGAAAAAATGAAGGCGATGTCGTTCTTCTCGCAGTTTTCCAAGAACGAATTAAAAGAGGTCGCCAAGGTCGCGGTATGGCGTAACTACATGAACGGAGAGACGATCTTCAACGAAGGCGAAACCGAACGATCCTTTTACGTGCTCGCCGACGGTTCGATCGCGGTGTCGATCAACGGTACCCGGATCCGCGATCTCGATGCCGGGGAATGCTTCGGTGAAATGGAATACCTTTCCGATACCGGCCGTACCGCAACAGTCACCACGAATCGAGAATCGACCATCCTCAAGATCGAGGGTGACTGCAAAGAGTGGGCCTCACTCCCGAGCCAGGTGCGCTTGAATCGCGCGTTTCAGGGAGTGCTGATCGAGCGCTTGCAGACTACCAGTAAGGCTTTAGCCAGGGCGCTTAGCTAACGTAGGATCCAGGAAGCCCCGTTATGCAAAGCGGGCGTAGGCCACGCAAGCCCACACCACCACCACCAGTACCAGGCTCAGAAATACCGCCGCAGAGGCGAGGTCTTTCGCGCGTCCGGAGAGTTCGTGCCGTTCTTCACCGATGCGGTCGGTGAGCGCCTCGATGCCCGAGTTCACTAATTCGGTGATCAATACGATGAAAAGCGTCCCGATCAGGATCGCGTAGTCGAGCGGATCGCGCCCGATCCAGAATGCGAAGGGCAGCATCACCGCGGTCAGCAGGACTTCCTGCCGAAAGGCCTCTTCGTGTCGCCATCCGGCACCGAGACCCTTCATCGAATACCCGAATGCCTTGATCAAGCGATTGATGCCGCGTGCGGAATTGGTCATTAGTTATGCCCCCGGATTCCGCTGCGCTCCATCCAGGCTACCGGTCGTAGCGTAGCCCGGATGGAGCGCAGCGGAATCCGGGAACAATAACGCGCTTGTGTTCCCGGAATAACTGTATATACTCACACCTGTATAAAAATATAGGTGTTCACATGGTTACCGGTTTGACGGCCCGCCAAGCGGAAATCCTCGCCTTGATCCGCGAGAACATCCGGCGCACGGGGATGCCGCCCACCCGCCAGGAGATCGCCGCGACGCTGGGGTTTCGCTCACCGAATGCGGCGGAAGAACATCTGCGGGCGCTGGCGCGCAAGGGCGTCATCGAATTGCTGCCGGGGACGTCGCGCGGGATCCGTGTCACGGGCGATGAATGGATACACGCGCAGGGACTGCCGGTGGTGGGGCGCGTGGCCGCTGGCCATCCCATCCTCGCTGCCGAGCATATTGAAGACCATCACCTCGTCGATGCCGAGCTGTTCAATCCTCACGCGGATTACCTATTGCGCGTACGGGGTATGAGTATGCGCGAAGCCGGGATCCTCGATGGTGATCTATTGGCCGTGCATGCGCAGCCTGAAGCGAGCAATGGGCAGATCGTCGTCGCCCGCCTCGAAGACGAAGTGACGGTCAAACGTTTCAAGCGGCGCGGTAACCGCGTGCGCCTGTTGCCGGAGAACCCGGATTTCGAACCCATAGAAGTCGATCTCAAACATCAGGAACTCGTCATCGAGGGCCTCGGGGTTGGCATCCTCAGAACGCATCCGCAATGAACCTGCAAGAGCTCATGCAACGCGCCAAAATCTGGCGCGCCGGGGAGATACCCTCCGCTAACGGTTTTAGCACGGGCTTTGAGGCGCTGGACGACACCTTGCCGGGCGGCGGCTGGCCGCGCGCCGGGCTCACCGAGATCCTGTCGGCCACATCGGGCATCGGTGCGCTCAGATTGATCCTGCCCGCCCTAGTCCGGCTCAGCCACGCCGGCCGTTGGATCATCTGGATCTCTCCACCGCACATCCCTTACTCCCCGGCCTTGAGCGAGTGTGGCGTGGATCTCGCCCAGGTGTTGATCGTCGATTTACCCGATGAAGCGGGTGCTGCGAAAGAACAGGCCCTGTGGGCATACGAACAGGCTTTGAGATTTCCCGATTGTGGTGCCGCCCTGTTGTGGCTCGACGATGTAGCCCCACTGCGCCTGCGCCGTTTGCAATTGGCCGCCGAGACGGGCCGTACCTGGGGCGTCGTCTTTCGCCCCGAACGGTTCGGCGCGCAGGCTTCTCCGGCCCCGCTCAGGCTGGAACTCAGCACGTGCCGGGAAGCGGAAGCCATCGCTTTGGAACACGAGATCAAGGTGACGGTCCTCAAAGCGCGTGGCGGAAGTCACGGTGCGACATGCCGGCTCCAACTATGAGATTAGAAGAATGCGAGTCCCTAACCCGTGCGATCCCCTACCGCTCGATGCTTATGACAGGCGTTCGGCGGTACCTGATCAGAAACACGTCTTTCGGAGTCAGAACCTCCAACCACCCTCCGCTTCCCCCTGCGAGGCACTCTGGCTCCACCTTCATCTGCCACAGCTTCCCCTGGAAGTATTGACCCGCGGGGTCGCGACGCAACGCGCCTGTGTATTGACGGCCGGCGAAGGCGGCCGTCGCAAGATCTCGATGGCCAATGCCCGCGCGGCAGCGCTCGGTATACGCCCGGGCATGCCGCTCGGCGCCGCACATGCTTTGGGTGAGGTGACCGTGCTCGCACGCGACGAACGTGCAGAGCAGCGGGCGCTGGACAAGCTTTGCCTTTGGGCGATGCAACTGAGCCCACAAGTCAGCCCGGTAGCCCCCGATGGCCTGGTATTGGAGATCAAAGGGAGCCTGAGGCTGTTCAAGGGCGTGGACGGAGTGCTGACACGTCTCCGCCATGGCTTGAAGGCGCTCGGTTACCGGGTGCAGTATGCGGTGGCGCCGACGCCCTTGGCTGCGACCTTGTTGGCGCGCTCGAATGCGCGCGCAATCGTCCTCGCGGAACAGGACCTGGTGCATCGCCTGGCGTTGTTGCCCATAGAAACCCTGCGCTTGGAAGCACGCCATAACGAGGCCTTAGCGAGTATTGGCGTCCACTGTGTCGGTGATTGTCGCCGCCTGCCGCGCAGCGGTCTGGCCCGTCGTTTTTCACCCGGTTTGAACGATATGTTGGATCGTCTGTTCGGACGCACGCCCGATCCCCGGCCCGCTTTTGCCGTACCCCCGAGTTTCGAGGCTGCAGTGGAATTACCCTGGGAGCTCGGGAACGCGCAGGCGCTCACCGTGGCCGGTGAGCGTTTATTACATGAATTGGTCGGCTACTTGAGGGCGAGTGCCGCGTTGGCGCGCCAATTGCGCTGGGGGCTTATCGGCCGTGACAATTCTCGTAGGTGTTTCGAGGTCAAACTCACCCGACCGAGCCGGGATTTTGAGCACATGTCTCTGTTGCTCAGGGAAACACTCATGCGCATGGCGCTCAAAGTGCCGGTGCGCGCTATCGATCTTTATGTGGATGACATCCTACGTGGTGTATCGCCATCTACGGATGATCTGTTCCTGGAGCGGAACCAAGAGGATGAAGAAGCTTACGCGGCGTTCATCGATCGCCTGCGTTCGCGTTGTGGTGAGCAGGCGTTGCGAGGTTTAGGACTGCGATCCGATCGCCGCCCTGAATACGCCTGGTGCTGGCGGTATCCCGAAGTGGGAACGCAAAAGTTTTTTTCTAAAGCGAGTGACTCCGGACACTCCGGCGCGCGGCCTCTATGGTTGGTGAAGCGCGCCATGACGCTCAACACCCGGCACGGACGCCCGGAGTTCGATGGGCCTTTGCAATTGGTTCCCGAACGCGAACGCATCGATACCGGGTGGTGGGACGGGCGTGCGATAGCACGCGACTATTTCATCGCGACTACCACGAAGGGCAGCCGCTTGTGGATCTATAAGGAATTAGATGGGGAACGGCGTTGGCGATTGCATGGAATTTTTGATTGATGAATCGCCCTCAAGCGGGCGAATGAGTCTTAGCATCAAAAACAAAAAATAATTTTCATTCTCTACAACTGTACGTTCTCACCTCGCACAGTTTTACTTGGATTTAACCTTTTCGGTGGCACAATTCCTACGCCGCCACCGAGGGATTCCGCCCATACCTAATTTCGACGCCCAACGCAAGCCAAAAAACGGCGGAATATCGTTTTCAATGCGGAATTTAAATTAGGGGCTTATATACATGACTAGACACAACGGAAGAATTGGAGAGGTTGAAATATGCGGTCACTAAAAGGATGCTTCATGCTCGTCGTAGCTTTCGTTTTGACGCTCAACAATTTCTTCTACGCCGTCAATCCCGCAGCGGCCAAGCCCATATTTGATTGGATTGACCCTTTCGCAGTCGTCGCCCTCGTACTCGTTTTCTTGGAGAAAATCCTCGGTTCCATGCGCGGTGAAACCGAATGGCCTCGTCTCGTAGTAACGGTCCTGGTCGGGGCGCTGGTTCATTTATACGCCTACAATTACTTGGCGAAGATGGCAGGCAGTGGACTGGAGAGCGGAACCTTGTGGCTGGTTATGGTGCCGTTTACGGTTTCCTTGCTCATCTATGAGGGCTTCTTGCTGATCCGCGAAGCTAAATAGGGACTTGTCTAGTCATGTATATAAGCCCCTTAAATTAACTATCTCACTTATGTTACGAAGCGGTTATAATCACCACCGCTGCATCAAGGGGGGGACGAACCAGCGATGCGCGCATTCGTCGATTCAGTGTCCAGAATTAGGCTCTAATTCACCATGATAGCCACGCAAATCAATGACTTATTGCCATTGCGCAATGCGGATTTCGACACCCTGGTAGAGGCCCTGGAGTACGCGGCAGAGGGGGTCAGCGGGTACAACTTCTACGACGGCCGCGGCGAACTGTTCGCCGTGCTGAGTTACCGGGAGCTTCGGGACGAGGCACGAATACTCGCCCGACGCCTGTTGAGCTTAGGTTGCAAACGCGGCAGCAGGGTCGCGGTCGTGGCCGAAACAGAACCGATGTTTCACCGTTTTTTCTTCGCTTGCCATTACGCTGGATACATCCCCGTAGCATTACCTGCAGGTTTTCAACTCGGCGCGCGTCAAGCCTACGTCGAGCAACTCGAACGTATGCTCGACAGTTGCGGCGCGGACATTGCCGTTGCGCCCGAGTCGTATATCGGATTTCTGAGACAAGCTGTCGAACGGCTCAATGTCGTAAAAGCCGGTATCCCCGACGAGTTCGACAAGTTGCCTGAGTGCGACGTAGAACTCGAACCCTTACGCGCCGACGAAACAGCTTATTTACAATACACGTCCGGCAGCACGCGTTTCCCCCGCGGTGTCGAAATTTCACAGCGCACCGTTCTGACCAATCTGCGCGACATTGCAACCCAAGGTCTGGAGATCACGCGCCAGGATCGCATGATGGCCTGGCTGCCGCTGTATCACGACATGGGGCTGGTCGGTTTCGTCCTATTACCGGCCGCCTGTCAATTGTCTGCGGATTACATCAGCCCGCGTACATTTGCGATGCGTCCCCGCTTGTGGCTCAAGCTCATCTCGCAAAATCGCGGCACGCTTTCCTGTGCGCCACCGTTCGGATATGCGCTGTGTGCAAAACGCTTGCGCCTGACCGATCAAGATCGCTATGACTTGAGTTCATGGCGCATCGCTGCAGTTGGCGCCGAACGCATCCACCCGGAACCCCTGCGGCAATTCGCGCACGTGTTGAAGCCGGCGAAGTTCGATGCGAAAGCCTTTGTCGCCTGCTATGGCATGGCTGAATGCGCACTTGCGATCAGCTTCGCGCCATTGGGCGGCGGAATCGACGCGATCAAAGTCGACAAGGATGTGATCACGACCGAGGGCCGGGTCGAGATACTGCCTGACGACGCATCGGCCACACCGCATGACGCGCTCACCTTCGTCGACTGCGGTAAGATTCTGCCGAGTTTCGAAATGGCTATTCGCGACGATACCGGTCGCGACCTTGGCGATTATCACTGCGGCCGCATTTACCTGCGCGGCCAGAGCGTCATGGAAGGTTATTTTCAGAACCCCGACGCGACGGCCGAAGTCATGTCGGAAGACGGATGGTTCGACACCGGCGATATTGGCTACAGAGTCGGCTCGCATGTCGTCGTTACGGCCCGTCGCAAGGACGTCATTATCGTCAACGGCCGTAATATCTGGCCGCACGACCTCGAATATCTGGCTGAAAGTCTCCCCGGTGTCCGGTTCGGCAACGTGTCCGCGTTCTCCTTTGCGGACGAGTTAGGTGCCGACCAGGTCGTGATGGTCGTTGAATCGCGCGAAACCAATCCCGCGAAAGCGCGCACCCTCGTTGACGAATTACAGGCGCTCATTGGTACACATTTCGGCATCAATTGCCTGATCGACCTCGTACCGCCTCGCACGTTGCCGCGAACCTCCTCCGGCAAATTGTCTCGCTCGAAAGCGAAGCAGGATTTTCTTGCGCGCACGCAGAACGAGACTCGCAACGTCGCGGGCGCGCATGGATGAAGGATCTCCGGGCACCTCGCACATAGCCCTGACCGGGGCAACCGGCTTCATCGGCTTTGAACTGCAACGCCGCCTGGCGGCGGACGGTTTTTCCGTGCGCGCTATCGTGCGCCCGGGTTCCCGCAACCGTAATCGCATTGCCGATGGCGTGGAAGTTTCCGAAGTCGCGTTGAATGATGGCGCCGGTCTCGAAGCGGCTGTTGAAAATGTCGGCGTCGTCATCTATGCAGCCGGTACCGTTCGTGGGCGCGGCCGTGTGGATTTCAAGGCCGCAAATGTCGACGGCCTACGCGCAATTTGCACAGCGATCGAAAAACGAACGAAACCGCCGCACATGCTTCTTATCTCTTCGTTAGCGGCGACCCGGCCGGATCTATCACACTATGCCCATAGTAAACACGAGGGTGAACGGATCGTACAGGCGTGTGAGCAGATCGGCTGGACAATCCTGCGCCCGCCCGTTGTCTATGGGCCCGGCGATAAGGAAATGCTGCCCGTGTTTCGTTCGATACACTTAGGATTGGCGCTCATCGCCGGGCCCCGTCAGCAGCGCTTATCGTTCCTGCATGTTGAGGACCTCGCCCATGCCGTCGTCGCATGGTTGCGCCGCCGGACTGAATGCACCCGTCAGATATTCGAGATCGATGACGGTCACGAAGACGGTTACGATTGGCAGGAGATCATCGCGTCATGTAAGGGCCGAGTCCCGGTTATAAAACTATTCGTGCCGAAGTCAGTGGCCTCGGGCCTCAGTCACATCAATCTTTCTATTGCGCGATGCCTTCGCACGGCGCCGATGCTGACGCCCGGTAAAGTGCGTGAGCTTTCTCAGAAAACGTGGCTCTGCGATAATGCGTTATTCACATCGATAACGGGCTGGACTCCCGACGTGCAGCTCGGCGAAGGCGTGCAGCGGTTATTCGCTACACCGGATTGAAGTGGGAGTTGTGAATTTGAGCTCCGAGTTAAAGTTCGAGCGCAGCGCGATTGAAGAGGAACTCATACGAATACTGCGCGGTGCTGTGAACAACCCGCCCCGGCTCGTGCCGGAAACCAATATCGTCGCCGATCTAGGGCTCGAATCCGTTCAGATCATCGAGTATTTGTGTGAAGTCGAAGATCGTTTCGATCTGATCATTGATGAGAACTCACTCGCCGATACGCAAACCATCGCCGAACTCGCGACGGTGGTAGAAAATCTCACGAAACGACAATAGAGATAATGAGTCTTAAGGACCGGTTCGAAGATGTCGCGCGCAAACGCGATGCGCTGTCTAAAGCACCGGTCAATCCAACCGACGTCGTAATCGAACGCGTGTTATCCGCGACGGAAGCCGTCATCGAGGGACGGCCGACGATCATGGCGGGCACGAATAATTATCTCGGATTGACCTTCGATCCGGACTGTATCGAGGCTGGTCGTGACGCACTCGCACAAGCGGGCACGGGCACCACCGGCTCCCGCATGGCCAACGGTACGTATCGTGAACACCTGGAGTTGGAACGCGAACTCGCGGCGTTTTTCGGTGCACCGTACGCCATGGTGTTTTCAACCGGTTATGCAGCCAATCTCGGTGCGCTGGCCGCGCTGCTGGGTTCGGACGATGCGGTGTTGCTCGACTCGGAAGCCCATGCCAGCTTATACGACGGCTGTCGCTTGAGCGGCGCTGACCTGTTTCGATTCAAACACAATGATCCCGATAGCCTCGCGAATCGGCTGCGTCGTCTCGGCGACCGTGCATCGGAGGCTCTGATCGTTGTCGAAGGCCTCTACAGCATAAGAGGTGACTGCGCGCCGCTGGTTGAATACGCGCAAGTCAAGGCCGAATACGGCGGTTACCTGTTCGTCGACGAGGCGCATTCGCTTGGCATCTACGGAGACCACGGCCGCGGCCTGGCTGAGCATCTCGGGGTCGAGGATGCAGTCGATTTTATCGTCGGGACCTTTAGCAAGAGCCTCGGATCTATCGGCGGATTCTGCGTCAGCCGCCACGAGGAATTGACGCTTTTTCGATATGCCAGCCGGCCCTATATTTTTACCGCCTCGCCGTGTCCATCGGTGATCGCGACTACCCGCGAAGCGCTACGACAGCTCGAAAAGCGACCGGAGCTGCGAGAACAGGTATGGGCCAACGCGAACCATCTATATGCCGCGCTCGAGGGATTACAACTCAATCTTGGACCGCACATCAGTCCCGTGATCGGGATAGCTCTCGATGACGACGATTTGTCTTTCGCGTGTTGGCAAGCGCTCCTTGCAGCGGGGGTTTATACGAACCTCATTCTCCCGCCGGCTGCGCCCGATGGCGGCAGCTTGATCCGATGCAGCGTGACCGCCGCGCACACGCCGCAGCAAATCGATGCGATTATCAATGCGTTCGCCGCGGTTTGCCGTGAGCTCGGTATCGGCCGCGACGCGGCCTAGATGTACGACCTGCCGGAGTACAGCGTTCAGCCGAGCCCGCGCTGGGTACGCGCCTATTACAACGGACATTTGATCGCCGATAGTCGCGAGATGGTGCTGTTTTTCGAGCGCCCCTATCCGAATTACTTCTTTCCAAAGCGCCACGTGCGCATGGAATATCTTCACAAGAGCGATCACACTGAAAATCGCGACGGACGCGGCGAAACTGAATTCTGGCACTTGGAGGTCGACGGCAAGCGCGCTGAAAACGCCGCGTTTTCGCATCGTGACCGCGACGTGCGGGATTATTTAACGTTCAAGTGGAAGGCGATGGATCGGTGGCTGGAGGAAGAAGAAGAGATCTTCGTCCATGCGCGCAATCCGTACCACCGCGTCGACGCGGTCTCCAGTTCGCGGCAGCTCGATGTGCATATCGACGGCGTTCAAGTTGCGGGCAGCCACAATCCGGTCCTGTTATTCGAAACCGAGCTGCCGACGCGCTACTACCTGCCGCGCGAGGACGTGCAAATGGAATTGCTGCAGACCACTGAAACGGTAACGCGCTGCCCCTACAAAGGTATTGCACAGACTTTCGGCGCCCGCGTGAAGGGCGAGTTTTATCCCGATTACGCTTGGTCGTACCCGACGCCGATAGCCGCCTGCGCAAATATCGAAAACCTGATCTGCTTCTACAACGAAGTTGTCGACATACACGAAGACGGTGAGCTACTACCACGGCCAGCCACGCATTTTAAGTAGGAAACATAAGAATGAGCATAGCGGAATACGAACAACTCGACGGCCTGGGTATGGCGGAACTGGTGCGAAACGGTGATGTAACGCCGTTGGAATTAGTTGAAGAAGCGATCAGCCGGATCGAGGAACTGAATCCGAAATTGAATTCAGTGGTCTTAAAGATGTACGACCACGCGCGTGATATCGCCGCAGCGGGCCCGCCGAAGGGTTCTTTCTGTGGCGTGCCGTTTTTGCTGAAGGATATGACTTCTCATTATGAAGGTTTCCCTGCCACCCACGGATCCAAGTTCATCGCCGACGTCGTCGGCCCATCCGATCACGACAGCGAGCTCGTCAAGCGATTTAAACGGGCAGGCCTCGTAACCGTCGCGAAGACTAATACGCCGGAGCTCGCTTTGAGCGCCACGACCGAACCCACGTTTCGCGGGCCATCCAGGAACCCGTGGGCATTGGACTGCACGACCGGCGGTTCGAGTGGCGGTTCATCGTCGGCGGTCGCCGCGCGCATCGTCCCGATCGGACATGGCGGCGACGGCGCGGGTTCGCTGCGCATTCCGGCTTCGGCCTGCGGTCTGGTGGGTCTCAAACCATCGCGGATGCGAATGCCGCACGGACCGGACTGTAGCTCGATCTGGGAGTCGTGTTGTAGCGAATTCGTCATGACGCGCACCGTGCGCGATACCGCCTGGTTGTTGGATGAAGTCGCGGGCCAGGATCTCGGTGCCTACTTTACGGCCCCGGCCCGTGAGCGGGCGTTCGCCGATGAGATTGAATCCGACCCGCGTCCCTTGAAGATCGCGTATTCCGCGCGCGGTCCGACGAACTTCGATACGCATCCGGACTGTATCGCGGCGCTCGAGCATGCCGTGAAGCTGTGCGCGAATCTAGGCCATGTGATGGAAGAGGCCACGCCACACATGTCGGCGGCATTCGTCGCGACGGTGGATGAAGCGTTCTGGGGTACGCTCGCGATCGACACGGCCTGCGATGTCGACGAGCTGTCCGCACTGGTCGGTCGCGAAGCGACCGCGGATGACTTCGAGCCGGCCAATTGGTCTTTCGCAGAACTCGGCCGTAGCTATTCAGCAGTCGATGCGGCGCGGTTCAAGCGCGTCTTGCACCAGGTGGCCCGGCACGTAGCGCCGTTCTTCGAGGAATACGATTTTTACATGACCCCGACACTCGGAAGTCCGCCCGTAACGATCGGTACCATTAGCCCACTCATGCCCGATTCTCAGGAGTACTTTCGCCTCATGTCGGAATTCATCCCGTTTACCAAGCTGTTCAACATTACCGGTTCGACTGCAATTTCGTTGCCCTTGTGGTGGAACGATCAGAACGTGCCCATCGGCGTGCAACTCGTGACGAAGATGGGTGGCGAAGGACTCTTGCTCAAACTGGCGGGTCAGATCGAGCGTGCGGATCCGTGGGATCACCGGCGCCCGTCACTTATCGATTGATTCGTTCATGATGGATTATGCAGATTACGTGGCGCGGGACGGCGTCGCGCTGGCCGACCTGGTGAGACGCGGCGAAGTGTCCGCCCAAGAAGTGATGCAGACGGCGAGGTCGTTGGCGGAGAAGCTCGATCCGGATCTCAACAACTTCGTCGAGATCTTCGAACAGCCGCTCGCCGCAGATCGCGCCGGCCCGTTCGCCGGCGTGCCGTTCGTGATCAAGGATTTGGTGTGCCACGCGGCGGGTGTGCTGAACGAATACGGCAGCCGCATGTGCGTCGGATATCGCGCGACGGCGGATACCGCCTTGATGCGCAAATGGCGTGAAGCCGGGCTCGTGACGATAGGGCGGGTGGCGACGCCGGAATTCGGCTATTGCACGACCACCGAATCGCTCCTCAACGGTGCGAGCCGCAATCCGTGGGATCTCTCGCGCATGCCCGGCGGCTCGAGCGGCGCCTCCGGCGCCACGGTCGCGGCCGGTATCACACCGCTTGCGCACGCCAACGACGGCGGCGGATCGATCCGCATGCCGGCGGCCTGCAATGGCGTGGTGGGCCTCAAGCCGAGCCGTGGACGGATCTCGATCGGTCCCGACGCGGGTGAGATTTTGAGTGGCCTCGCGATCGAATTCGCCCACTCGCGAACCGTGCGGGATACCGCCACTCTACTCGATGCGGTTGCCGGACCGTCTGCCGTGTACCAGTCCAGGACATTCCAAATCAGTCCATAATTGTCTGTATGTTCAGCATTTTATTTCTATTCGATGCTTGACGGTACCTCATCGGTTCGGTAGGTTCCCCATATTGAAGGGGGGAAAATGAGGGGGAAGGATTTATGGAAGCTAGGAGGGAGGGCGGACTGTCGGCGGCCTTCGTGCGCACGGTCACCGAGCCGGGCCGTTACGGCGACGGACGAGGCGGACACGGGCTGGCGCTGCTCGTCACGCCGAGCGGCGCGCGGTGTTGGGTGCAGCGCCTGGTCATCCACGGCAAGCGCCGCGAGCTCGGATTGGGCGGCTACCCTATGGTGACCCTGTCGGAGGCCCGGTCCAAAGCTTTCGAGAATCGTAAACTCGCGCGCGCCGGTGGTGATCCGCTGGCGCGCAAGCGGCGAGCAGCGGTGCCGACCTTCGCTGAGGCAGCCGAACAGGTATATGCCGTTCACCGGCCCGGGTGGCGCAACGACAAGCACGCCGCCACATGGATGGCGAGCCTGCGTGACTACGCCTATCCACGGCTGGGCAATCGTCCGGTGTCGGATATCACCACGCAAGACGTCATGGCTGTGCTCTTGCCTGTGTGGCACATCAAACACGAGACTGCCCGCCGAGTGCGCCAGCGTATCTCCACGGTGATGAAATGGGCTATCGCCGAAGGGCACCGGGCAGACAACCCGGCCGGTGAGGTGTTGACTGCGGTACTCCCCCGCAAAGGCAACGGTGTACGTCACCATCGCGCGCTGCCGCATAAAGAGGTTGCCGGTGCGATTGCAGCGGTCCGAGGTTCAGGCGCCGGTATGAGCACCCGGCTGGCCTTCGAGTTTCTGGTGTTGACCGCGGCCCGTTCGGGTGAAGTCCGTTTTGCCACATGGGCTGAGATCGACCTGGACGCGTGCGAGTGGTGCATCCCGGGCGAACGAATGAAGACGGAGCGCGAGCACCGGGTACCGCTGTGCGATCGCGCCGTCGAGGTCCTCGAGGAAGCGCGGGCACTTCAGGACCGCACCGGCTTGGTGTTTCCTGGGGCTCGCCGCAGGCCGCTCTCGGACAAAGCGCTCTCGAGTCTGATGCATGAACTCGGCATCGACGCAGTGCCGCATGGGTTCCGTTCGAGCTTCCGCGAATGGGCAGCCGAGTGCACAAATATCCCGCGTGAGGTGTGCGAAGAAGCGCTCGCGCATGTTAACCCCAACCGCGTCGAAGCGGCCTACCAGCGCTCGGATTTGTTCGACAAGCGGCGCAAGCTGATGGACGCGTGGGCGACGTATTTGGAAAATAACAGGACGAGCGCGGCGGTGGTGCCGTTGCAAGCCTGAGAAGTCAGAGCCCGGCCTATTCCCGGCGAACACATCGAAGGACCGACGAAGGAGGGAAGTGCGGTGGGCGAGTTTGGCGTGTCCCGTTCAGCCACGGAGGAAGAGAAGAAGCAGGCCGTCATCGAGGGCGAATACGCCGAGGCTGTGACGACTGCCCGTGCCTACCTGCAGGCCGTGGGCGTACTGGACGCAAACGGGAGAGTCTTCGAGGAGGATGAGATCCGCAAGCGTCGCGAGTGTGAAGACAGGATGATGCGGGCCGCGATCCTGAGCGTTGAGCAACCTGTCACCCTGCCACGCGATCCGAACTGCGAACACGCTATCAAATTGGCGATGCGGTATCGCCGGGAAAGCGACCCCGAAAGCCTCGCGGCTCTTCTGCAGAACCGGAATTACCATCGGTCGTATCAGGTCGCGCTCGATACGATCCTGGGGTGGCTGGAGACGAGGGGTTTCGACATACCCGGCAAGTTGCGGGACTGGGGTGACTCAGGAAGGCGCGAGCGTCCGAAAAGCTACTCGGGAGCCGCTGCTACCCGAAACCACCTAATCGGGATGGTGGTCGAGGCCATGGCGCAGGGAACGAATTTTCTCTACCTGTACGGCGACAGTGAAAGAGGACAGCTGCAAAAGGACTTGAACCAGGTATATGCGGATGCAGGCAATCCGCCCGAGGGTCTTCCCACGGAGGTTGTCGTCGAAGCGCTAAACAAGCTGAAGGTGCGTCCGTGGCAGGGCAGGAATGACGGCAAGGGGCTGACGAAGCGCGACCTGTCCGAGTTGCTCAAGCAACCGCTGCCAGTTGATGGCGGAATCGTTTCAATCATGCCGGAAACCGAGGTCAGAGAGAGCTTCCCCAACCTTTATGCAACACGCAACGAGGCGACCGCGGACCAGGGCCGCGCGTACTCGATTTGCGACGCAGTGGCGGAAGCAATGGAGGGAAAGTACGAGACCGTCAGACAGGCGTGGTTCCGCTACCGTCAGCGTTGACGGCTGACGTTTCCGAGCGCTGCGCGTAATGCCGGAGGCGTCGTGGTATTCGTGCGATGGAGGGCCCTCGGCACGAAGCTGACAAAAAACGAATTATCGGCGCCGGCATCGGGCTGTGATGCGGTGACGGAAGTGCTCGCCGATAGCGGGATGCCTCATCCACCTATGGGTTAGTCCGCACGATGTGGCCCGCCTGTGGGTATGAATTCGGGGTGAAGTCGTACCCATGCACATTCCCAGCTGAGCTTTGACATGGAGGAAGTGGTTCGGTTTGGGAGCGGCGGGGGCCCGCGGTCGGCCTGGGCGGACTATGTCCATTCCGGGGCGATACCATTCTCCCGCAGGAACTTTTCTGCGCGTCTTGCGATCTCCGCTTCGCGGAATTCGCGGAATTCGCGGAAGGCATGGACGGCTTCCTCGTCTCCAACTACCTCTTTCCACCCCCCAATCGAACGGAAATACGCCTCGTCTGCGCGCTGCCTGAGTGCATCATCATCGGTCCAGTTCGATCCTAGGAACTGTTGGAGGATCTCATGGTGCTCGCCGTGATCGCAGCCAGGGATTTCCAGATAACGTTCTGGCTCCATCGCGACGCGTTCGCGCTTCTCGCGGTTGTCTTCGGCCGGTACCCCGTCCTCCGTATATGCGTGGTCGTTGCAATCGTAGACCCACATGACATCGCCCGTGCACTGGTCGAGGTAGGTCGATAGGGGATACGCATCGTGGAAATTCACGTCACGCCCGAAGGCCATCATGAACGGTCCCCAGTCGATCTTCATCGGTCCTGGCCTGGGTCTTAGACTGCGTACTGCAGCAGCCGCACCTTCTCTTTGGCTGTATACTGCTCGCGTGTCTTACGGCGAATATCCCGAACAGCCCTTTCCGCCGGGTCGTTCTTGCTTATCGATGCCTGTCCCATCTTTGTTCCCTTCAATCTCTACGATGAACCAAAATCCTCCGCTACGAAATTACCCTAGTTTGTCCCATAGGCACTGATGCCAGACATGCCCAAGACTTTAAGCTAGGAAGTCACGCGTGGATTTTGCTACAGAAACCCCAAAGTTTGCTGTATGACCCTCCAGAATGCTGCATAAGCGAAGCGAAGTCATTTTTTCTTCGCGTCTCGTTTTTCGATTGCATCGAGCGCTTCTTTGGGCAGCTCCGAATAGATCTGATCCTGAAGGCTCCCCACGAAAACAGAGAGAAACGAGAAGGAAAATAATAATTTAGGAAAAAAACTAACGACGTTTAGGGAACATGCATGACGTTCGGTGATCAATAACGGTGACGAAACCAAATTGGTCACGGGAGAACGCCATGCATGCACTGAGATTGTTACACAGAATAATCAGGCAAGCTTGTCCACAGGTCCACGCGGTTAGACTCAAGGCCTTGATGGCGAGCGTTGGAGCGCTGTTAGTCGGTCGACAGATGAGCTTATCGGGTCTTGGCCGCGCGCTGGAATCAGATGCTCGGGTCAAACACAACATCAAGCGAGTCGACCGGTTAGTCGGTAATCGTCATCTTCAGTCAGAGCGACATGCACTTTATAAGACGATAGCGACGGTGGTGCTTGGCCAAGCGCGGCGTCCGGTGATTATTTTGCCTTGAGAATAGCCGGCCAGCGCTTTCGGCACGTCGAGGGCGACCTGCTGTTTTTGCGTGTCGGTCTTCAGGATCACGTCGGCTTCGACGACGGTGTCCTTGACCAACAGGTTCTTGATCCCCATCCCGGTCGAGGCGGGCCGGTCATGCGTCAAATAGTGATCGCGCTCTTCGAGATAAGGCGTGATGGTGAAGCCGTCACCCACCCAGGTGCCGCCGTCGCGATCTTGATCAGGTGCCACGAACCACTGATAGATACGCACGGAGTGGTCGTCGAAGCTGCCGCCGGCGGCCTCGCATAATTCCGCGATGTTCTTGAGGATGTAGGCTGACTGAACGCGTTGCGCTATGCGCTGGTTGGGCAGATCCGGATGTTCGCGGCATTCCTCGACTAGCCCGGACGGTCCGAAGTCGGTTGCGAGTTGACCGGAAACGAAGATCCAGGGCCCGGCCTTGATCGCCGGCGCATAAGGCATGCGCACGTCGCCCAGCCACACGGCTTCGCGCTTGGCCGCCGGTTTCTTATCACTCATTGATTAATCGTTAGTCAAAGAAGGAATGGGATGTCAGCACGGTGATCGCATGACCGTTCGGATCGGTGATACTGAAATACCAGTGACCGAAGCGCATCTCGTCACTGATCTCACCGGGCTCGAAGCCCGCCGCTTGCAACCCGGCTCGGTACGCCGCGAGATCTTCGCGCTCGTGTTTGGGGATCATGATGTCGATCGGAGCGGAATGTCCCGCGTATCCCACCTTGGACACCGGAAAGTTCGGCGCCAGCTCCGAATCGCTGCGCAAAATCAGAAGATCGGTACCGCCGCGCAGTTCCATTAGCATGAGGTCCCCGTCCGGAACGTTGGGTGACGGCGTCGGTACGAGGCCCAGAGTTTGGTAGAAATGCACACTCGATTCCATATCATCCGTGTGCAGGATGACGTGTCCCATGGACACGGACGGGGGATTTCTCTCTGCCATCTAGCTACTCCAATTCGCCGGCAAGCCGGCTCCTACAAATTTAGTCTCGTAGGAGCCCGCTTGCGAGCAAAATCATTCGTCAGGGCAATATCCAATCAGGTCGAGAAGAAATAAGGCCCCTTCAACATGCAATGGTCCACCGAGCTCGAGCGTCGTCGAAGCGGGAGGATCTTTGGGAAAGTGCCGTGCCCATTCGTCGATCGACTCCATGAACCAATCGAAGTCCGTATGAAAACATTGCCGCTTGCAGATGTTCTCGATCGAGGTGCCCGCGGCCTCGCAGATCTTCGCGACGTTTTCGAGCACGAAGTTCATCTGCGCGCGCGCCGGGAGCCCATACCAGGGGTATTCCGGCGAACGACGCCCGCCCTCGCATAATCCGTTGCGATCGCCCGCGACCTGCGTCGAAAAGAACAGCAAGTCGCCGGCCTTGACCGCGTGCGGTTCGTGGCCGATCGGTTGACCCACACCGTCCGCCATGATCGTCTGTTTCTTGGTCTTGCCGTCCTTCTTCAGTGCGATCAGCGCGATCTCGGGATCGCAGCCGCGTGCGCCGATCCCCATGAAGGGGATCATGGTGCGGGCGGGCGGATCATCAGGAAAGAACTCGCACCAGGCCTCCTCGATCTCGGCCCAATTCTTCGGGTGACTGTAGTAGACGGTCGCATGGACGACGTCGTTCTTCGAAGAACCGCTTGCCTCCAGGATCCGCTCCAGGCGTTCTAGCAAATTCAGGGTTTGCGTTTTGATCGGAAGCCCATACCACAAGAGTTCGCTCGGGGTGCGCGAGGCCAGTTCGATCGCCGACCGCGGGCCGTAATACTCGCTGCGCCCCCAGTCGCCGGTAAAATCCGTCGCGAGCTCACCCGCGGTAAACACCCAGTCACCCGATACCAGGCCTTGCGAGTACCCCGCCAATGCCGCCGACACATCGTCGATAAAGACTTGTTGTTTGGGCGTGTCGGTCTTCATCAGCGCATCGATCTCGATGACCGTGTCCTTGACGAGCAAGTTCGTGATCCCCATCCCGGTCGAGCACGGCCGGTCGTGGGTCAGAAAACGGTCGCGCTCTTCGAGGTAAGGTGTGATGGTGAAGCCATCGCCGACCCAGTTGCCGCCGTCTCGATCCTGATCGGGCGTGACGAACCATTGATAAATCCGTACCGAGTGGTCGTCGAAGTTGCCACCCGCGCCCGCAATCGTTCCCTCGATGCTCTTGAGGGTGTAGGCCGATTGCATCCGCAGTGCGAGTCGCTGGTTCGGCAGATCTGGGTGATTGCGGCATTCCATCGCCAACCCGTCCGGCCCGAAGTCGGTGGCGATTTGACCCGCGATGAAGATCCAGGGTCCCGCCTTGATCGCCGGCGAATACGGCATGCGCGGTATAGGCGTACCCCCGGGCCAGAATGCTTCGCGCTTATTGGCGACGGTCGAGTTCTTCTTGGTCATGGCCTCCCCCCGGCTGTTTCAGGGCAGCATAACGCGTCTGATAATTATTCGCTTGTAGGCGGTAGATTGCTACCCATCACGTGTCAGTCCTTATCTTTTAACGACGATCTCACCGTAGAGGAGATTACTGCGCGTCGTTAGAAAGTTCAGACACGCGCGCCACGATTCGGTCCGCGCCGGCGTCCTCGAGCGCCGATCTGTCGTCGTGACCGCCGAGTACCCCGATACAGAACATGCCGAGTGCTTTTCCGACCGACATATCGAGCGCGCCGTCACCGACCATGGCGGCCGAGGCGCCCTCAACACCGAGTTCGCCGAGACACTGTTCGACATGACGGGTATCGGGCTTCAGGTGTTCCACGTCATCACGAGTGAGCATTGAATCGCAATAATCGGCCACGTCGGGAAACATTATTTTTACCGCTTCCGTACAATTCCGAGTCACGATCCCAACCGACAAACCCCGGGCTTTCATCCCTTTAAGTGAATTCCGTACATCGGGATAGAGATCCGTTGTTCGCGCGGCGTCGAATTCAATCTGACTCTGAAGGCTCCCCACGAAAACAGAGAGAAACGAGAAGGAAAATAATAATTTAGGAAAAAACTAACGACGTTTAGGGAACATGCATGACGTTCGGTGATCAATAACGGTGACGAAACCAAATTGGTCACGGGAGAACGCCATGCATGCACTGAGATTGTTACACAGAATAATCAGGCAAGCTTGTCCACAGGTCCACGCGGTTAGACTCAAGGCCTTGATGGCGAGCGTTGGAGCGCTGTTAGTCGGTCGACAGATGAGCTTATCGGGTCTTGGCCGCGCGCTGGAATCAGATGCTCGGGTCAAACACAACATCAAGCGAGTCGACCGGTTAGTCGGTAATCGTCATCTTCAGTCAGAGCGACATGCACTTTATAAGACGATAGCGACGGTGGTGCTTGGCCAAGCGCGGCGTCCGGTGATTATTTTGGATTGGTCGGATATGCGCGAAGACCGGTCGTGGCAGTTATTACGTGCGGCAGTTCCGGTGGGAGGCCGTGCCCTGACACTTTACGAAGAAGTGCATCCGCTGTCGGTGTACGACAACCGACAGGTGAGGAGGCGCTTTCTGGCCCACTTACGGGACATCTTGCCGCCGGGGTGTTGCCCGATCTTAGTGACAGATGCAGGTTTCCGCACCCCTTGGTTTAAACAGGTCGAACGGATGGGTTGGGACTGGGTCGGTCGCGTGCGCGGACGCACCCATTATCGGTTGGACAACGAGGGCAGTTGGCAACCGTGCCGAACATTGCATGTGACGGCCACCTCACGTCTACGGCATATCGGGAGCGTCGAACTGACCCAAAAGCACCCGTTGGCCTGTGACCTCTATCTGGTAAAGAACAATAAGCGGGGCCGTCAACTTTTGACCTGCCGCGGCACGCGTGCACGCGGTGGTCGCAGCCTGGCGAACGAACGACGCCAGCGCGAACCGTGGGTATTGGTCACCTCTTTGGGCGCGCGGGCGGCCAAACAGGTGATGCGGTGTTATCAATTGCGTATGCAGATTGAAGAGAGTTTCCGTGATATGAAGAATGCCCGGTTAGGACTCTATTTCCGCAGCGTACGTTCAAACAGTGCACAACGGCTTTCAATCCTTGTTCTGATCGGTACCTTGGCAACGTTGGTTGCTTGGTTGGTCGGCCATACGATGCAACGTTTCGGCCTTCAGCGACATTACCAGGCCAACACGACCCGGCATCGACCCGTGCTCTCGACTTTCTTTTTGGGCTTACAAAGTTTTCGCACGAAAACCCTGACGTTGACAATAACCGACATCGAACAGTCCATGACTGCCTTACAGCAAATTACCTTAACCCCCTTGACTGAGGCCTAGTTTCGTGGGGATCCTTCAGGATCTGATCAATATGCCGGGGTTCAGAGATCATCTTTTCCGCGATCAGATTCAATAGGCGGAACAAAATCTCGGCGGTTGCCCTGTCGTCACGAAGATCCATCTGGCCTGGATGGACCGCATTGTTCCCGACCACGCGTACTACATCGAGCCCCTTTTGAATGCGCACATCGAGACCATCCGCGACCAACACCCCGATGTCAGCGTTTAGGTCCTTGCCGGATTGGCCCAGCTCCTTGCAGAGTTTCTGAATGGCTAATCGGATCAAAGCCGCTGCCCCTCTGGGCGACAGGTCGAGGATACTGCTGGCTTCGTCGTAGTCTCGGCGTATGTCAGAAGGTAGATCAGGGTTTACAAGGGCGGCCTCGCCACGCTGCGGATAAACCAGCCTATCGTAAATCCAGATCGAAATGTCTTTACAATTGAAGCATCGAGATAGGTATGCGTTGTATAGAGACAGACCGTAGCGGCTGTTACTCTCTTCACCCAAGAACGGGCGGCCTTCCGCCAGGGCATCATATACCCGCGAGACCTTTTCACGCATATCAGCGTCTTCCATATCGTCGACATTAATTTCCTTGCGAGCCTCTGCATCCACGAACAGCGGAAGCGGTTTCGATTCCGGTTGCCCTGTCGCCTGCAGGGAATACCAAAATTGCTTGGAAAGGGCGCCGCAGTGCGGACAATTGAAGGCCGTTTCTCGGACTGACGGAGGAACGTGCGTCATGACAGTTCAAAAAAAGTCGATGCCCCACGAGAGACATGAATTCCCGACTCGGCCATTACGGACAACGTTTCATAGTTAATGACTCGGATTTGCCCCTTCGCGATGCTGACACTGCTGACTTCAAGGTTCGTCCTCCGAGCGGGCATTTACCGCAAGAGTATCCCTGACGCTCCCCAGCGCACGCAATTCACGGCCCGGAGCCTAACCTCCGCTCTGTGAGTTAACAACATCCACGCTATAGCTACGTTGGCAATGGGTTGCTGGTCGACGAAGGGCAATCCATGGTCGGGACGTCGCTCGGGCATACTCAGGTTCAGACCACAGTCTGTTACTCCTACCTCGCCAACGGCTCCGACAGATCAGCCACCAACAGTACCGGGAGCAGGATCGCAGAGGTCACGAGGTGAGTTCACATGAATCGACTGTTAGTGAACGTCATCGTTCGGTGGTTCGTTAATGGTCGGCCACTACCTTCACGTTTGCATAGGATTGTACTGGACGGTGCAGTACATTGCTGCGTACGGAAATCTGTCCGCCAGGAAGCAAAATGTGCGCAACCAAAGCAGCTACTGTTAGGCCCGGCAATGTCTTGGTATTTAAGGAAGCATCGCGCGCCGCGGTCCACCCGGATCGCCGGATGTTTCCGAACGTCATTGTGGCAATTCTGAGTGGTCACAGTGAGTACAATAACTGTGCGATCCTTGAGCACGATTATTTGTTCAGCGATAAACAGACGGAACTGATCGGTCCGGCGATTAGTGTCCTAGCCTTGATGGATTGAGCCCGTGCCCCTTACACCAGAGCAAAGTGCACGGGAAACGATCGATGCCCAGTTGACTGCGGCGGGGTGGATCCTTCAGGACAACGCGAACTTCAACCGGAATGCCGGCGTCGGCGTAGCTGTTCGCGAGTTCGCGCTGCCGAATGGACCGTGCGACTACCTTTTGTTTGTAGGCGGTAAGGCCGCGGGTGTGATCGAGGCGAAGAAAGCTGGAGTCACGTTAAGCGGAGTTGCTGATCAGGCGAGTAAGTACATGGTCAAACTGCCGGAGTACCTCGCCCGCTGGAGTGACCATCTCATCTTCGACTACGAATCGACGGGCGACGAGACGTTGTTCAGGGATACTCGGGACCCGCAACCCCGTTCGCGACGAATTTTTGCCTTCCAGCAGCCAGGAACCCTTCATGCGTGGCTAAAGGAAGAGGGGACGCTGCGTCATCGTTTGCAGCACTTGCCGCCACTCAAAACAACGGGGCTCCGAGACTGCCAGATTGAAGCGGTAAACGGCCTGGAAGCGTCTCTCGCCAACGATCATCCTCGCGCTCTGATCCAGATGGCTACGGGTGCTAGAAAGACTTTCACTGCGTGTACCTTTAGCTGGCGGCTCCTAAAACACGCCAGAGCGAAGCGGATCCTTTTCCTCGTAGACCGCAACAACCTCGGAGACCAAACGCTTAAGGAATACCAAAACTACGACCCACCTGGGTCAGGTCGGAAGTTCGATAAGACCTATATCGTTCAGCATTTGCATAGCAATCGAATTGACCCAGACGCAAAGGTCGTGATCACTACGATTCAACGGCTCTACGCGGTGCTGCGGGGGGAAGAGTTGGACGAGTCGGCCGAGGAGGCGTCGGCCTTCGAGACCTGGAGCAACGAGGAGGGGGAGCTTTCGCCCGTCTCCTACAATTCGGCCATTCCCATCGAGCACTTTGACTTCATCGTCACCGATGAGTGCCACCGGTCGATTTACGGGCTTTGGCGACAGGTGCTCGAATACTTTGATGCCTACCTAATCGGCTTGACCGCGACGCCTAGCAAACACACCCTTGGTTTTTTCAATAGCAATCTTGTTGCTGAATATCCCTACGAGCAATCCGTGGTGGATGGGGTCAATGTCGGCTTTGAGGTCTTCCGTATTCATACGCTTGTCGGCGATCAGGGTGGCGTCGTGGACGCTGGCTATTACGTTCCGGTGAGGGACCGTCGCACCCGCGCTATCCGATATAAGCAGCTGGACGAGGATCTGCCGTACACTCGGCAAGAGCTGGACAACGCCGTCACCGTGCCCAACCAGATCCGCACAGTGCTTCGGTGCTATAGAGACAACCTCTTCACCGAACTGTTCCCAGGAAGGACCGGTGATTGGGTACCGAAGACTTTGATCTTCGCGAAAGACGACAATCACGCGGAGGAGATTGTGCACGCCGTTCGGGAGGTCTTTGGTCAGGGCAACGACTTTGCTAAAAAGATCACCTATCAGACGAGCGAGAAGCCAAAGGAGTTGATCAACGCTTTTCGGGTCGACCCCTTCCCGCGGGTTGCCGTCACGGTGGATATGATTGCCACTGGCACCGACATCAAACCAGTCGAGTGCCTCATCTTCATGCGCGATGTGAAGTCCGAGGGGTACTACGAACAGATGAAGGGTCGCGGCGTGCGGACGCTGAAGGACGCCGACCTCAAGCAGGTTACACCCGACGCACAAACCAAGACGCGGTTCGTGATCGTCGACGCGGTTGGTGTCACCGAAAGAAAGAAAATGGTCACCCAACCTCTAGAGCGGAAGAGGAGCATTCCATTCGACAAGCTCATCGACCAGATTGCCCAAGGCCGGCGGGACGAAGACGCAATTTCAAGCTTCGCGGGCCGTTTGGCTGCTCTCGACCAGCAGATTGGAGATGAGGATCGCCAGCGGATCGTGCACGCGGCCGGTGGCCGCCCGCTCAAGGCACTGGCGAGCGATCTGCTGAAATCGATTGGCCCGGATATAGTCGAGGCGAAGGTCATCGAGCGTTACGGTCATGTAGAGGTAGCCACGCCCGAGCAGGTGAAGGAACTCGAGGTGGAGCTGAAGGACGCCGCGTGCCAACCGTTCGACGACGCGGATCTTCGGAACCTCATCAAGATAATAAAGAAGAAGGCGGACATCGTCATCGATGAGGGGACTGTCGACGAGATCACCGCTAAAGGGTACGACCTAAACCAAGCGAAACAGCGAACCACTTCGTTTTGGGAGTTCATCGAGAAAAACAAAAACGAACTGCTTGCCCTGCAGATCCTATACAGCCAACCGTACCCCAAGCGCAGGCTCACGTATGCAGCAATCAGCGAACTCGCCACGAAGCTTACTGACCCGCCTTGGCACCTAACGACCGCGGACGTGTGGCAAGCGTACAAGCGGCTGGAGGCAACATTGGTTCGGGGCGCACCGAGCGACAAGGTCCTGACGGACATTTATTTACTTCAAGCGTAGCGATGCCTCCAAAGTAAATCAGCGACCCCTTCGGGCCGGTCGTTCTCGGAAACGTGGCGAATACTACAAATAGAATGCTGAGTCCTAGAAAAAAGACGGCGGAAGATGCTGCAAATACGGAGAATACCGGCCACTCAAAAGCGTCAGGAATCGAGACAGCAAGGGCTCCAAGCATTGCGGTAGCGAGAGAAAGAACAACGGTGAGGCGGGACTCAGCGGTCCGTACCCACTGGAGTAGACGGTCCAGTTCCTTCTCTAAAATTTCAATATCATCCAAGAGTATCAGCTACTTTCCGTAGGTTGTCGTTGAAAACCATAGCCCGCTAGCGTCTCGTTTTTACCCAGAAACCGCCAATCGCTCAAGTTGGTAGCCGGCGGGATGGACTCGACGAAGGCGGTGGGGTTATCCGGGCTGGTAGTCGATGAGGGCTAACGTATCGCGCACGCCTCCTCGTTCACATGTAGGTACTCCACCAGGGCACTCAACATGGCAGATGTTGCCTGCCGTTTCGGCCTGCCTTTTAAATGGTGACTTAATGGTGACTCATATTTTCTACCGAAGCCTTGATATTCATTAACTCTTTGAGTTTATGGCTCTCCGGGACGGGCTCGAACCGCCGACCTAGTGATTAACAGTCTATCGAGCATGTACTTCGCAAGACCCGCGAGCGCGTGCATGGCGATTACAGCCCGCTTTCCGCGGTCGCCCGAAGCATCGCACATCGTGTCTACCACAGCTTCAACCAGTCGTTCGTCGACGCCATTTTTTTGAGAGCGCTTGTTGGCAGCCTAGGCGTCGAAACGGCACCGTTCACATTGTGAAAGCTGCGCGCCCGTTCTGCTCGCCGTCAAGGGTTCGCGGTTCCTCTCAGTGCCGGTCTGTTCCTGGTTATTCCGCATTCATTTGGTGGGAATATTGATGGTAATGCGAAGAGTGGATTCTACAATTTCATTACACATCAAAATGTTATAAGCCTCGTGTGGTGGACGGACCGACCGCCGGTGATCCGTATGTGATCGCACCGCCACCCAAGCCGTACGTCGAATACCTCGACACCGCACCCGGCCAACTCAAGATCGCGTTCATGACTGAAGCGTGGTCGGGCGTCGCGATCGACCCGGTCATGAAAGAGGCGGTACAACTCGCGGCGCAGACCTGCGAATCTCTGGGCCACGTGGTCACGGAAGCCATGCTGCCGCTCGACTACGACGCATTTATCGCAGCAACGCACGTCTATTGGACAGCGAACCTCTATCACTGGATCGCGGAAACGGAAAAGGTAGTCGGGCGTAAAGCCGGACCCGACACCCTCGAGGCCACGACCCGCGCCTGCTATGAGGAAGGCCAACGCATCAGCGCCTACGAACTCCTGAGCGCGCTCGCCGTCGGTAACCAAGTCACCCGCAGCCTAGCCGCGTTTTTCACCGACTACGACGTACTCGTGACACCGACGATCGCGAGTCCCGCGCTTGCGGTAGGCGCCATCGACGCCAACGACGCAAGCTTGTCGGCGCGGGATTGGACCGAAGCCCAGTTCACCTTCGCGCCCTTCACGCCGCAGTAGAACATGACCGGCCAACCCGCGATGTCGCTGCCGCTGCATCGCACGGCAGAGGATCTGCCGGCGGGGGTGCAATTCGTCGCACGCTACGGCGAGGAGCACACGCTGTTGATGTTAGCCGCCCAATTGGAAGAGGCGCTGCCGTGGCCGCGGGTGGCGCCGTTGTGGGAGAACCTGGTTTAGCGCTAGTGCAGCATCGCCCCGCGCTGCAACGAATACTGCGCGTGCAGCTAGTGCAGCGCGTTGTCAGTATTTTTTACACACCGCAAAAGTAATCTAACTCGCTGAAATCTAAGCGCTTAGTCTGAATTGCTCACCGTATTTCGCCGATTGACCCGTCGAAACGGGTACGAAACTGTCAAGATTCGTTACAGTCCACGGTGATCGTGGTCGGCAGATAGGAGAACGGATTCCATAACTCTTTGAAACCAAATGAATCTTTTGCGTTTGGCCCGTATATTGCTCATATGAAGCCACGGAACGTCTTTTTACCCATTTGCCAGACGAGCGAGCAGATTTAGGAGAGGAGTAATGAGCAAGAAAACAGTTATCGGGTTCGTACAGGCGCTTACCCTGTTTGCTTTCGCAAGCGCCGCACAGGCCGTCATCATCGGATTCGAGGGCATTGCGCCGGCTGGCGGACAAACCACCGAAACCAACAGCGACAATGCCTTTAGCGGTTTCAACGTACGCGTGCCCCACGGCCACTACGTAGACTCTGCGCAAGGAAATCCCATCAGGCCCTCCAACGGCACGGATTGGTTACTGCACGATCATGCTACTGGTTTGTCGCCAAATACACCGGTCACGATTACCCGGAGTGGTGGAGGGGCGTTTGACTTTCTGAGTATCGACGTGAGCGAATGGGAAAACACCTTCACGCTCGGCAAGACGTTGACCTTGACCGGATTTTTCCAAGGCGGCGGCTCGATCATAAGCGCCATTGCCACCGACAATGTGTTCGGGTTTGAGACCATCAACGTCGCTGGTTTTACCAATCTCTCTTCACTAGACATCATCGGGAGCAGCGCAACGTTAGGTTCGTGTACCGGTTTTTCGGTTTGTGGGTCACTGGCCTACGACAACGTCGTAGTGAACGCAGCGGCGCCGGAGCCCTCTACGCTCGCTCTGATGGGATTAGTTATAGCAGGATTGGGTTTCCGAAGCCGTAGAGCGGCTTAACCGCCCAAGTCATATTTTAGAATTTCAAGCCCCGCCTAAGTGCGGGGCTTTGTCTTTACCGGCTCAGAAAGTTCCGGCGAGCGCGCCTGGAAGCTGCCTCCGGTTGCATGGATGGCTTCGAGAGTTGGCCGTCTCGCTTAGTCCAATCGGTACGCTAGACCCATTCCTCTTCGGTATGCAAACGGGTCAGGTGGATCTTCTTGATCTTCCACTGGCCGTCTTCTTTCACATACGCCTCGTGGTAGTGCCCCCAACCCTGAAAGTTGCAGGTGGGCAGGCGCACGTAGTCGTACATGGACCAGGTCCCCGTGGCCGTCGTAGCACTGGTCAGCTCGAGCTCGGGCATGTAGCCCTGATGTATCGACTGCGCGCCGGTCATCAGGCTGCGCACGCCATCGACCAGTGCCGCACAACCCTGGATCTCGATGTCCAGCGGCAGATCATCGGAAGCACGCGGCACCCCCTCGTAGCGCGCCGAAATATCGTCCGTAAAACACGTATGCCACTGGTCAAACTGTTGGGTGTCCATGATCCGGAAGTAACGCGACTTGAGTTGGCGTATCGCTTCGAATTCGTTGTGGTCGTCAAGCGTCATGATCTCCTCCCTATTCAGATGGTGGTGTTGATTCGGTGATTCTCAAACTATCAAGTTACAGCGCGTACATAGGAAGAACAACGCGTATCTTTCGCTAAACATCCATCTTCCCGTCATCCGCCCTATACGGGGCGACAATCAGACTCGACTCACTTGAATCCACCCAGGCGATACAACCGCCATATCAGGCCCCACCCAAACAACAACGGGTGGCGGCGCTGCAAGCCGGTTGGCTCGACGTGAATGCCCGAGTGGCGTTCGACTTTCCACACGACGTAACCAAGCGGGTCGTTGAAGGTGAACGCGGCCTTGAACAAGCGCGCGATTGACAGCAGTTTCCCTTGCACCTTCCGAATTCGCCAACACAATGCAACGACGCCACGGCGTCCCCGTGAGATGTCGCTTCGCCAACGGTCGTCGGTGATCTTCGTCAGAGGCAGGCCGGGCGCGCTGGCCGTGGTGATTTCGGTTAACTGAACTTTGTATGCGTTGAAAAGTTCTTGAGCTTTAACGAGCGCTTCGGGGCGCAATTCGCAGCCGTAGGTCAGCGTCAAAGCGGTTACCCAAAGGTGCTCAACCGAAAAATCTCCACGCAACATCGGTAACGTCGAACCGATCATGCGGCGCGCTGCTTGCTGTATCGCGGCAATGATGCGCTCCCGCGTCGCAACGTTGTTTGCATAAGCGATCGTGACAGGTTGTGCGAAGCGCGCCCAGAAATACGAGTGAAACCTTCGATTTATGCCGTCCTCGAACTGGGCCAACGTAATAGTCGCGTACTTGGCGGCCCGACTCGCGCCCGCCGCGTCGAGCGACAGGTGATAGACGTTGGGTGGCAAGATGCGATTGGCGGTGCGTTGGACCGCGCTATTCAATGCGGTGTCATATCGATCGAACAGGACGTAAAAATCGAGCACTGTATCGCGCTCACCGCGGGTGTAAGAACCGTAAAGCAGGATCGCCTGAACCGCGTCGCCATGCTTTTCCCTCAATTTGTCGACGAAAGGCGCCGCCCAATCGTCCAGCGCGACGTCCACTAGGCCGCCGGCTGCTTGTGATTCATAATCCATAAGCGCTTCGCGTCCCGGAGAACGTGCGATAGGCGGCGGCATGCCTGCTTTGCGCCGTCTGCGGGTCTTCGAGCCAGGATTTCAACGGCCCGTTACGCAGCCGCACGCCGGTTGCGTAGAGCAAGCGCAACAACATGATGGCGCTGCTGGCGGCCGTCCACAGCGCCACGCCGAATAAACCCCAATCAGGGCGTCCCATCGCCAGAGCGGCGGTGAGAATGATCAGGCATGGGTTGCGGCGCGCCGTGACGAGCCGGAAGTAAGCATCGAATGGTCGCCACGCAAACATGCTGCAACGACCCAGCCCGTGGAACAGGCCTTCGATGACGCGACCGGCGACATAGCCGACGACGATTACCCAATAGAGTTCGGGGCGTGCGAGTCCGAGTAGGGGCTCGAAACCGGCGAGCCCCATCCCCCACATCACGTACCAGAAGGGCGGGTGGATGATATCCATACCATGGTCGAGGACGTGCCCGAGGCGGCTGCTTTGTACCGTAACGCGCGCAAGCTTGCCGTCGACCGTGTCCAGCAAGGTCATTATCCAACCACATACGAGGCCCGCCGCATATTGGCCATATAAGAAGAGCCATGCCGCGATGACCATTAAGAGCAGTCCCGTAATGGTGACCATATTGGGCGATATCCGGGTTTGGGTGCACAACCTCACGAGCTGCTTTGCCGGTTGCGGCCATAACCATTTGGTGACGAGATCCGTAATACCTTTATACGAATTGCCGTAGAGATGGTTTTCCAGCGCAACGCGATTGTCGTCGGTGATCGGTTTGAGCAGCGGTAGTTCGACCTTGCGTAAGTCGACATCGAAGCCTTCGATGAGTTGAGGCCGAATGACGGCGATATCCACGGGGCGGGTGCTGTTGGCGCCGGTGACGATATCCCAACAGGCGCCAGCTTGCGCACCGTCGACGTGGGCGGCGGCGATACGACCGTCTTCTGGACACTCGAGCAAGCTCCGTAAATGCTGAAGCAAACCGGTCAGCGTGCGTGTTTCGAAGAGATAATTGGCGTTAATGAGCAACACGCGATCGCCGTCGGCGATGTCGCCGAGCGATCCTGCGGGGCCATTGATGCCGGCGGCGTGAAGCTGCCGTGCGATGCGCTCGCTGGATGTGATCCCCCACAAGCGTTGCGACGAAGAGCCGACGATTAAGGCCGAGAGCCCCATGCTATACTGCGTGGCTTGACACTAAAAACCCTTAAATTATAACTAGTTATATGATTGGCCAGCAAAACCAATCGGCCCGACACACATGCGCATCGCGCACCTCACGGACCCGCATTTAACGTCCCTCGCCGGCGTCTCGCCTTTCACCCTCGCGGGCAAACGCCGTCTGGGGTATCTGTCGTGGTGGCACAAACGCCGCCATGAGCATCGTGCCGAAATACTTGCTGAAATCAAGTCCGCCGTAGCCGCGCAAGCGCCGGACGTCATTATGGTGACCGGCGATCTGGTTCATATCGGGTTGCCTCAGGAGATCGCTCGAGCGCGAGAGTGGCTGGTCGATCTAAGTGCGATCAGTCGCGTGATCTTGGTGCCCGGAAATCACGATTGCTATTCTGCGGACTCGGTCGGTGTGATGCAAGAACAGTGGGCGGAGTTTCTAAACGTCGAACCCCATGATCGAACGGGTTTTCCGAGCCTGTTTCGACGCGAGAACATCTCGATCATCGGTCTTTCTTCCGCCGTGCCGGTACCGGCATGGTCGGCTGGCGGCGCGATCGGAGACCCGCAGCTATCCAAGTTCGAGCGTCTCTTGCGTGAGACCAATGGGACATTCCGCTGCATCGGCATCCATCACCCGCCGCTGCCCGGTCAGGTTCCGCGGCGCAAGGCCCTGGCCGATGCGCGAGCGCTCGCAAAGGTGATACGAAAAAACGGCGTCGAACTCATATTGCATGGCCATGTTCACCGCAATCTCGAGATGGTCATCGACGACCGCACGCGCGTGATGGCTTCGGCGTCGGCTTCGAAGGCCACCACGCGCCACCGCGCTTCATTTCGGGTGTTCGACATCGAAGCCGATGATGGACATTGGCGAGTAAACGCCACGCTCAAATCACTCGACGACAGCGGCGCCGTGATCGCCCTGTCTGAACAGACGTGGCAGGCCACGAAACGCCGCGACACGTCTCTCCGCTAGATTCACTTCAATCGATTCAAGCCGATCACGGCTGCGACTAATACCAACATCGCCGGAGTGAGCGCGGCTGGCGCGGCCGGCATTTCGAGAATTAGGGAAAGGTGTGCGGACATTTGTTCGAGTAAATAAAAACCGATGCCCACCGACGCGCCCAATACGATTCGAAACCCCGCCGAGTGCGTTTGCACCGATCCGATGACGAAAGGTAAGCCGAGCAAGGTCATCGCGAGCAGCGCAAGTGGTACGCTTAACTGGCGCCAGAA
This sequence comes from Gammaproteobacteria bacterium, assembly GCA_965217605.1. GTDB lineage: Bacteria > Pseudomonadota > Gammaproteobacteria > JAYYZW01. The sequence goes on along the minus strand of CBDCJB010000014.1, from coordinate 104,698 downwards.
GATCGCTTCATAGTGACGCGTGTCTACGCCGCTCCCGTCCATTTCACGGATGTAGCGATAGAGATCGGCCGATGAGAGCGCGTGGGCCGGCGTGATCAGAGCGGATAACTGATCCGGTGATAAAAATATCTGCCACTCGAGCGTATCGAGGATGCGGCGCTTGACCGAGTCTTCCCCCAGCACCGTTTCTTCGACGCCGTTCAATAACCACCGTTGTGCATCCAGGATGTCTGCTCTGCCGGCCTGCAACATACGCTGCAACCTGCCGCTCGGACCCAATTCGTATATTTCGATGTCGTGCGGAATACGGCCGAATTCGACCTCACCGACGCGAATGAACTGATCGGCGTACCGGCTCCAAAATTCACTGCCACTGCCGAGTGCAGTTTGCGATAGCGTCTTCGAGCGGAACTCCTGCGCCTGGCGTTCACTCGCGGGAATGAGGTGATTTTGAACGACGACCGTCGCGACGATCAGGCCTGCAACGACCGCACAGGGCGCGCGCGCCAACCACCAGGGCGACAATCCCGCGCTGCGCAGCGCGATGATCTCACGATGATTGGCCATTGCACCCAGACCCAGCACGGCGCCCAACAAAGCGCTTATCGGCAGGAGATCGATGACACGTTTTGGTGTCGTCAACAGAACGACCGAGAATGCGTCGGCTGAGGTAAAGCTGCCCGCGCCGACATCTTCGAGTTCTTCGCCGAGTCCAACGAAGCTGAATAAGGCGAGCAGCAGTAGGAGGACTATGCCCGACGCCCGGATAAAGTTGAGCGCGATATAGCGATCGGCCACTGTCATCGCCGTTCGCCACCCACCGGCCGTGACGATAAAACGACGATCAAGCACGCCAATAGCGCCGGCACCCACCAGATATTCGGTAACGCTTCGTGTTCGACCCAGGTTCGACTCAAGCCCAACAAGTTGTAATAAACGGCGTAGACACCGATGGCAACAGGGATCCGCGCATATTTCCCTTCGCGAGGCTTTGACTCGACCAATCGCAGTGCGACCAAAGCGAGAAGCAAGGTCGATACCGGCGTCGACAATCGCCACTGCAATTCCGCGCGATCGTCCGCCTGTCCGGACAGGTAGAGCGCCGAGGTCGCTTCCGATTTGGCGCGGTATTCCCTTACCACGTCGGAATCGGCCTCGAGGTAGAGCGTCAGCCTGTCGAAATTGCCGTAAAAATCGGAGCCGTCGGCAATGCTCTTATAGATGCTGGCGTCGTGCAGTACGAGTCGGTGGTGTGATTCGGATACAAAGCTTTCGAGCCGCCCGGACTGCGATGAAATTACTTCCAGATCGTCGTTATCGCGATTGCGTATGAAGACGCCGGTCAAATCATTGCCGCCTTTACCCATTCCCTCGATATAAATAGCGCGGTTCTCCTCGTCAAAAAGATAGAAACGTTGTGCTTTGATGCGGCTCAACTCCGAGGATGCCTCAGCGCGGGCCGTGAGTTCGTACATGGCCTCATAGGCCCACGGTCGCACCATTGTCGATAGGGCGCCGACGCTCGCAGCCAGCAGAATACTCAATAAAACCAGCGGGCGATGGAGCCTGCGGCGGCTGATGCCACTGACGCGCATGGCGGTGATCTCAGTATGTGTATTGAGGCGGCCGAAGCCGACGATGAGCCCGAAATAAAGCGCCAACGGTAATAACACCTCGAGCGCGATCAACGACTTGAAGAGTGTGAGATGCGCGACCTCGGCCGCATTGAACAGCCCACCCGCGGCATCGGTTAGAAATCGGGTTAAGCTGTACGCGAGGAAAATGGCAACGAACGCGAGCGCGACGGCAGCGGCACTCGAGACGATTTCACGAATGAGATAGCGATCGAGGATCACGACGTAGGGCGTGTTGATGAACCGGAATAGCGAAACGTGGCGGTATGATGATCACCTGCGCAGGTCAAATCAACCGTTAGTCAATACGATTACTCGCAGCGCATTGTTGCTGGCCGTATCGATAGCCATGTTAGTTCAGACCACGCATGCGCAAGAACAATTCTCGATCGTCGACGATGCCATTATCGTGTCCGCGGGCGAAGCCTGGGAAACCGAAGACGGGGGAGCGATGTATCTGCGTCGTGATGTCGTACTCCGTGCACCCGATTGGCGTATCCGCGCGGACCGCGGTAATGTGATTGGCAAACTCGAAGACCCGGAGTTGATCGTGGCCGACGGCAATCCGGCGCGCATTTTCGTCAGCCGTGAGGCGGACGAGGAGCCGTTCGAGGCCAGCAGCAGACACATCGAATTCGACCCGAATAATGATGCGGTCGAGCTAAAGGGCGAAGCGCTGGTTGAAAAAGGGCGAGAATCGATTCGTAGCCAGACCATCGATTACGATCTGGATAAAGACACCTTTTCCGCGGGCGATGACGGACGCGTGCGCGTGGTGACGACGCCCGAGGATTAGGCGCCGTTACCACACCTCGATAAGCCGGTCGATCAATTGTTTGGTCAGCGCTTCATCGGTCGGCGTGACGTGATCGAGGCGCGGCGGTCCCGGCCAACCCGGATCATCAAATGTGTTTCGCTCGAAAGAGCGCGCATCAGCGTAGCGGGGCACGACGTGGAAGTGGACGTCCGGATCGATCATCATCAGCATTAAATAATTGATCTTGTCGAATGCGAAAGCGCGCTTGAGCGCATTTTCCAAGTCACGCGTGACCCGCGCGAGTTCTTCGCAACCGCCGGATGAAACCGTACCGAACGATTGCGCCGTTTCCTTGCACGCAAGGATGAGCGCACCGAGCGTGACCTGTTGTGGGCGCAATAAGACTAGCCAGGCGGTGTAGTCAGCAATGAGCGTTTCGGGATAACCGAATTTGAGGATGGTCTCGTTCACATCGGCGCGCCCGGACGTCAAACCTGCGGGTCAGCCGCCCGCCGAAGCGACGGACCCGGGCGTCGGATACCACGACCCTATGACGTTGGCGGCATGTTCGAGATCGGCGTGATCATCGATTTCGCACCAGCTCAATCCGTCGATGGCACACGTACCGACCAGCCCGGCTTGAGCCAACCCATCGATCGCGGACAAATACCATTGTTTGACGCCGTGCCCGTAACGCATCAGGTGATCGACTTGACGACAGAATTCGAGCGGGCCACCGTCACGAAAGGCCATCATCCCGATCGATTCGCCGGTCACGTCCTCACGGTCGAGTTGCTTGCTGACCCGGCGTAAGCGACCGTGCTCGGTGATCACCTTCATATCGTCATCGTCATAGGCCGCTTTACTATCGGTGACGAGGGTGATCGGCGATTCGGATCCGCTGTCCTGCAGCTTGCGTAAAACGGCGGCTTCGAACATCGTGTCGCCGTTGATAATCACGAAGGGTTGATCCATCTCGACGCGCGCGACCCAGCAGGTGCCGAGATTGTCGCATTGGGCGAAGAACGGGTTATAGAGTGTGCGAACCGCTTGACCCGTGTGCCGCGCGACGATGTCGTCGACGACGTCGGCGCCGAATCCGGTAACGACGACGACCTCGTCGATATCACACTGCGCGATCTCGTGGAGCTGCCATTCGAGCGCCGAACGCCCGGCGATCGGCAAAGCGCATTTCGGCAGATTTTCGGTCAGAGGTAACAACCGCCTGCCTTGGCCGGCGCTCAGAACGATTGCTTTCATACGGTTGTTTTTGAGGGGGTTTTTGAACAGCAATAGTGAACTGCAACTCTAACATGATTGCGCGCGCGGTACGATATCAAACGTTGAGAAGGCGATTGATAATACCTTCGGACAAACGTCGCTTACATTCGAGCTAAACTATCCCAACAGCCCTGAAGTTTATGTGTGTTTCGCACTGAAAAGCACGCGACAGTGATGTTCGACCCAACTAATAAGAAAACTATCGCGCTTGTTGCTTTTTGGTTTTTAGTTGAGGCAACAAGTTCATCAGGTCAGGAATTAGGGACGGCGGAAATCGTAGAGAAACGATACGCACGGCCGTGGTTAGCCAATTTCTTTGACGTCGTCGGTCACGCGAATAATCTGGAAATATTCTTAGATGATTATTATCCGGAAGATTTTATCCAGGACTACGAACAGCATAAGTCAACTAAATTCAGGCCGCTCGTCATCTGGACGGGAATCGTAGTACATAAACGGGCGAAAGAACGGCCGGATATCAATGTCCCTTCGGAAGAGCTTTTAATCGAGCATCGATACTGGGATTGGAAAACGACCTTAGACGATCATCTAGTTCTGATTTCAAATCGGGGACGCGGAAAGTATCTGTGTACAACAGGGCCTCACGAGAACGTCGGCACATTCGAGATCGGCGATTTCGTAATAACGTATGGAATTCCGATTTCCATATTGGAAGAGATTGACGTGATTAACGTCGAGTGCATGCATACGATAAAACTCGTTAAGGGTCTTTTTACGACCCAAGCGTGGGAATACGGAAGAGATTTCGTGGATCATGGCGATTTCAATGATCTGCGCATACTACGATATGACATCGAGTGAGACCGGCGCGCTCGACGCCATCAGTTCATAAAATCCTGACTGTATCGAAGCGGTGGTTGACTCAAGCACGAAAAGCCTTGGGTTGGACGAGCAAAAAGCTCGATCGCTCGCCAGATATGGCGCATACGCGGCTTTTCTATCAGCTGGCGTATCTTTCCTTTTGATGTCTTACGCCATCACCATAGATAAACAAGGAACGCTTGGGGCTCGGAACGACTATGCTAACCTGTTGGACATAGTATTCGTCGCGCTATGCGGAATCGGGTTATTGAAATGCTCGAGGACCGCGGCGATCTTGATATTAATCTACTGGGTGCTCGCGAAGATTTACGCGTGGATGATTTTGAGTCACGCAAGTGGCGTCGTGGTGGACGTGATTTTTTTGTACTTTTTCGCTAATGCTACGCGAGGCACATTCGCGTACAGGAATATTCAACACCGACAAAAATCATACCAGGCGCCGCGGTACAAGTGGCCTCTAATTGTCGGCAAATTGCTAGGTCTATTAGTTGTAGGTTTTGCGTTGTACGTCGTGCTTATGGAGGCTGGGTATTTTCCATCTACCGCCACTCTTTCGGAAGACAAAATCTCTGACTACCACCGTTCCAAACTGGTTGCGGCTGGATTTATCAGTGAGAACGAAAGGCTGATCTTCTTTTATTCCAATGCGCTTGTATCCGTTCTCTCGGATGGAAATGTGCTCACAGACCGTCGCGTCATTTCGTATGAGTTGGTTGATGGAGAAAATGAATACTTCTCAGCGGTTTTCGATGAAATTCACGGTTTCGAAATCAAATCGAGAGGTGATAGCGAAGAACCAACCGTCGTCGAAATACATCCTATAGAAAAGGAAAGTTTCATTCTTTTTCTATCTGCTGACGACGACAAAGACTTAGCCTTCTTAAGGGCGCTTAGCAAAGAAGTTTACGGTGATGAGAAAATCTTCCAATCTCTTTTCACGATTCCCGAGCCGTAGTAATCCTTTCGATATCAAAAAAGGGAGCCATCGCTTACGCTCTTCGTCACGAAGCGCGTTTCGCCAACCGCCGGTTCCATTCAGCGAGATTGCGCAGCGGGTCCTTGACGTAATGCGTCGTCTGTATGAGCCGCAGCACGCTGTAATTGAACCAACTGCCGAGCCGGTCCATCGGGCGGTCGAAATCGATGAATAACACGGCGCGATACTCGGACGTATCGTTGAGAACCTCATGCTCGTAGGTGTCGTCGAACAACAGGCATTTCCCCTCGTACCAATGGGAAACGCGATCACCGACACGGATCCAGCAGTCCTCCGGCTTATCGGGCACGCGTAGCCCTAGATGGCAGCGCACCAGCGCACGCGTTGGGCCGCGGTGCGGCGGAATGTGATAGCCGGGCGCGAGGATAGAAAACCATGCATTTTGCATCCCCGGAAGGCGCGCCAGCACCGCTGTGGTTCGCGGACAAGTCTCGCAGTTGGCACTGACCGCCCGTCCGAAGACAAAGAGCGCGTAAGTCTTCCAACTCGTGCCTTTGGAGATCCGCCACTGATCGGGCGAGATGTCGTGAAACGATGGTATGTCTTCGGGGTGGGTCCAGACGCGATCGAATTCCGCTCTTATGTCGGGTGTCGCAGCCTCGAGGTCCGGTACCCAAGCGAACGTATCGGAATCCAGGATGGGCGCCGTGCTGATGCGCGAGTGTCGTCCCTGGAATGCGCGAATATGGGTTAAGAACCGCTTCCCAGCGCGATGCACCGTCGCCCGTTGCCAGCGCTTAAAATCCGAATGCGCTTGATCCGATTCAGCCATCGGCCAGGATTCGTTCGGCCAGGCGCAAGTCGTCGCTTGAATCTACATCGACGGCGGCCTTGGCGCTATTGACCGCACAAATGCCCACCTTGCAGCCGCTGGCCTCGGAGAGGATTTGGCAGACATCGGACGTGCTCAATGCGCGTCTGACGTATCGCACCATCGTGCGCCACCCGAGCTGATGCGCGATCCGCCACGGGCGCTTGCGGTTCGCCTCGAGCCGGGTCCAAAGGAGTAACGCCGCTTTGCCGCGTTCGTTGTTGACGAGAAACAGGTTGCTCCCGCAATACGCGCCATCGCGGAACCGCAACACCGTCCGTTGTGACTCTGGAAACTCGGATCGCACGAGATCCCGAGGCACGAGTCCGATGACGAAATCGGCCGACAATCCAGTCGCCATCGCGCAAAATTCATCGACGATCGGCGGCTCCAGCAAGGCGTGATCACCCGCGGTCAACAGTGCGGGATAGCGATTCAAGCGCGCCAGGGCCCGCAGTGCACTGGCCGAGGGCCCGATCGCCGGTTCGACCCATTGAAAGTCCCCGCCGGAGATCAATGTCTGCATGACCGTATCGGTTTCCGTGATCGCCGCGGACGGCCCGACGATGACACCGCCGCGCACGGTGCTACTCGCACGCAGTGCAGCGATCACGTATTCGATGCAGGATTTCCCTGCGATGGATACGAGCACGCTTGCGGGTTTGTCCTGCGCGAGCGCGAGTTTGCTGCTGCCCGGCCGTTCACCGGCGAGGACGATGGCGCTGATCTCGTGTGCTTGATCGTCCAATTAGATGAGTTCCTTTTCGTAAATTCGATAGCGTTTCGACATGTAACCACCGAGCGATTCGGCAATATTTTTCATAGCCTCGTTATCTTCGAGTATCCATGACATCTCGACTTCTTCAACACCTTTGCGCAATGCGGGCGGCCGTAATGCCAGAACCACCGACAACGCAAGCCCGGGCGCCAAACGGGTGTGGTGCAGTCGTTTTTTGACTCCCATGAGCGGAATGCGCGCCGTGGTCGGAAATTTGATCTTCAATCGATGCAGCAGTTTTACCCAGCCAAAGGGCAACAGACGGCCGTTCAAATCAGCGATGGATTCGTTGACGTTGGGAAGGATTACGATAAACGCTACCGCTTCACCGTCCATTTCCGCGATCTGGATGAATTCGTTGGGAACGAGCATCAGCATTTCGTGCCCAATCGCGCGGAATTCATCTGCAGCAAAGGGTACGAATCCCCAATTATCGGACCACGCGTCATTGAATATTTCACGGATCGTTTCGAGATCTTCATCCACGTGTTTACGCCGCAAGGCGCGAACGCTTATACGCGTGCGCAGACGTTCGATCAAAGCGTCGATAAAAGGCGGCGGCTGGAAATGCGCGCTGATTAGATAGGCGAAGAGATCGACCGCCTTACGATATTCGAGTCGTTCGATCGCGTCGCCGTAGTAACGATGCGCATGACCCATCATGAAGTACGGCGGCGTGTCGAAGCCCTCGACCAACAGACCCACTTCCTGATTGATATTTAGCGAGAATGGTCCACGTACCCGACGCATGCCGCGTTCACGCAACCAGGATTCGGCCGTATCGAACAAGGTTCGAAAGACCTCATCGTCATCACGAGCATCAATAAATCCGAAAAACCCGGTAGCATCGTCATAGCGTTCGATATGCAGGCGATCGATCTGCGCGGAGATCCGGCCCACAGGCTCGTTATCGCGGTAAGCGACCCATGGCTGCCAATCGAGATGTTTGAATACGGCTTGCTTTGCGGACAACGCGTCTTTTCGCTCGATGAGCAACGGCGGGACCCAATTCGGATCGCTGTCGAACACGCGCCAGGGCACCCGCACGAAATCATCCAGGCCGCGTTTGTCATGGACGGCTTCAATCGTGATGGCGTCGGCGGTCGAAGACTTGATCAGAAAGTTCCCCGTAAATCGAGATCGCGGTCGCATGTTAGCCAACTCGACCGGGTCGATAAACCGTGGTCTGGTGTTCTATACTGCGGCGAGAAAGATAAGGAGGGGCGCACATGAAGCCACATGTCCAAGAAGAATACGTCCAAGTCGACGCGCTCGAATGGCAGCCGTTTCCTGAAGATTTCTCCGACGGCGGGATCCGCTGGAAACTCCTCCACGTATCGCCCGAAGTGGGTGCGTGGACGGCGATATTCGATTGTCCCAAGGGCTCTTCATTCTCGTCCCACGTTCACATCGGCCCCGGTGAATATCTATTGACCAAAGGCAAGATGGAAGTCCGAGGCGGGGTCGAAGAAGGTGGCGCCACGGCGCTGTCGATGGGATATGGCTACGAGTCGTGTAATGCCCACCATGACCAAACCTATTTCCCGGAAAAAAGCGAGTTCTACATGACCTTCCTGGGTCCATTGGAGTTCGTCAACGAAGACGGCAGCACGCGCGCCGTCGTCGGCTGGGAACAGGCCCAGGCCTTGTGGGCGGCGCAGACCGGCGCAGCCTGAAGCTTTAATTCCTTTCACGGACACCGGCCGCGCTACCCGAGGCGGGCACGCGGCTCTGTCCGTGCTCCACGGTTCATCGGGAGGTACACGCATGCCCAACCAACCCCATTCCAAACCGGACACGGCTGTACAGAAGAATCACTCATTCGTTGCCGTCGACGACTACGACACGCGCATGTATATCCTTCCTTATCTCGAAGACAAGGCTTCGCGCGACGCGATCATTGCCGAGCACCGCAAGGCGCCGCGCGGCGCCGGCACCAAGGCGGGAGAAGCGGCGCCGTTAAACAGCCTGCCGCTGAAGCGCTTATTGGACCGGTTGCGCGTGATGCCGCAAGCCGGCAAGCACACGATTATCGAAACGAAACCATGGGCGGAATACACGATTGGCATTCTGCCGGGCCGCCGCGGTGGCGCCGTTGAGTTCACGAAAGAAACGTATGGCACGCGGGAGGACGCGGAGCACGCCATATTCCTCAAGCGTTTGAAAGCGCTTTGCGATCAATACGGCATCGATATGTAGGGGACGACGATAATGGCTGATAAACAATCCTGCATGCTGAGAATCACCGGTTATTCCGATCGGTTTTCCGTACGGCCCGGCGACACGGTGAGTTTTCACATCAACGCGGAACAGAACGAATCATTCCGAGGCGACATCGTGCGGCTTATTCACGGCGACACCAATCCCGCCGGTCCGGGTTACAAGGAAGAAGAGATCAAGACGCCGCTCGGCGGTACCCATGAAGGCAAACATCAGCCGCTGCATGCCGGCAGTTATGTCATGGTGCCGCACAGCGAGCACTTCGATGTCGAGAGTTTTACGCTGTGCGCTTACATTTTTCCGACGACTCCCGTAACGGATATGGAAGGAGTTGCCGTCGGTACGCAGGGCATTCTGACGAAATGGGATGCGACCAAGCACACGGGCTACGGCCTGTTCATCAACGAGTCCGGCGAACTGTGCCTGAAGCTCGGCCAGGGTAAAGGCAAGATTAAAGAGCTCGCAACCGGGAAGCCCTTGTTTCGAAAAGTCTGGTACAAGGTCGCGGCAAGTTACGACGCCGCGTCCGGAACGGCCCGTATCTCGCAAAAGGCTTTCGTGACGAACACCAATGCGGGGCATGGCATGAGCATGTTCCACCCACTCGACGATACCGACTCAACGGTCGAATCCAGGCTCGACGACGCCGCGCCGGCGGACAACGATTGTCCGTTTCTCATGGCTGCCAGTACCTTGAGCAGCCATTCGGGGCGCCATATCGGGGGCGCGCATTTCAAAGATCTCGCCGAGCCTTGGGAAATTCCCGAACACGCGAACAAGTACAACGGCAAGATCGAACGGCCGAAAATCGCCAACCGCGCGATGTCTACCGCCGAGATCGAAACACTGCTGGGCTGTGCCGGTCTCGAGCACGTGGCGAACGAGGTGCGCGCCGCGATCATCGGCGCCTGGGATTTCGCCGCGAACATCGGCGATCACGCCGCGTCAACGACCATCATCGACACCAGCATCTACAGCGCGCACGGTCAGGGCGTCAACATGCCGGTTCGCGGGGTGCCGGGATTCAACTGGTCGTCGGATTACATGAGCTTCAAGCACGGACCGCAGGAGTACGGCGCGATTCATTTTCACGACGAGTCGGTCGACGACGCGCGCTGGAAATCGCAGTTGAGTTGGACGGTGCCGGCGGGTACGCAGAGCGGCGTCTATGCGTTGCGCATGCGCATCAACGGCGAGGCGACCGCCGAGACCGAGGACTACATCCCGTTTTTCGTGCGCCCGCCACCCGGCGGTTCCGGCGCGAAAGTCGCCGTCATCATGTCGACCTTCAGCTACATGGCTTATGCCAATGACAATCTGAGCGTCAACTCGGTGGTCGCACAATTACTGACCGGGCAGGTTCCACTGCTGCAACCCGGCGATCTCCTGCTGAACAAGGAACGCGGTTACGGCCTTGGCACCTATACCAGTTATCGCGATGGCTGGGGCGTGAACGTCTCCTCGCGGCTGCGCCCGATCCTCAACATGCGGCCCAAATACGTCCACGTGTTGTCGCCGTCCCTGTGGCAGCTCAATGCGGATCTCCATCTGGTCGACTGGTTGGAGGAGAAGGGCTATGCGGTGGATTACCACTGTGACGAGGATCTGCAGCACGAAGGCGTCGATCTGCTCAATCAATATCAATGCGTGCTGACCGGGCATCATCCCGAATACATCTCCGAGCAGATGATGGACGCCTATCATGACTATCAGTTGCAGGGCGGACGCTGGTGTTATCTCGCGGCGAATGGGTTTTATTGGATCGCCGTACCCCATCCCGACAACCCCAATATCATGGAGGTCCGCAAGGGCGACAACGGTACGCGCGCGTGGACCATTCAACCCGGGGAGTATTGCAACGCCTTCGATGGCAAGCACGGCGGCCTGTGGCGCGTGCGCGGGCGGGTGATGTCGAAGCTCTTGGGTGTGGTGTTTACCTCGTTCGGGCTGACGTATTCGTCGTACTATCGCCGCGCGCCCGACAGCGATCTTCCGGAGTGCGCGTGGATCATGGACGGCGTCGGTCCGGACGAGCCCATCGGCGACTTCGGCCTGATCGGCGACGGCGCCGCCGGCCTCGAACTCGATCGCTACGATCTCGAGCTCGGGACACCGCACCGGGCCTACCTGTTGGCGAATTCCGAAGGGCATAACGATATCTTCGTGAGCGTGTCGGAAGACTCGACCTTCCATGCGCGCGGCAGCTTCCTCGCCGGTACCGGCGAGGTCAATCCGAACATCCGCGCCGATCTGGTCTATTACAAAACGCCCAATGACGGCGCCGTTTTCTCGGTCGGCTCGATGTCGTGGTGCGGTTCCCTGTCGCACAACGGTTACGACAACAACGTGTCGCGCATCATGCAGAATGTCATCGATGGCTTCATCAAGGCGGGGCCTTTGCCCTGATTCGAACGTGCCAAGTGACGAGCCGACAACGGGTAAACGCGATCATTTCTGGTGGATGCATCCCGCGTTTCGCGGAGAGCAATCCTTACAGGTCAGTGATTCGGGCGTAATGCCCCAAGAAACCTTGTTGTGGGTGAAGTTCGCCGAGCGGCGCGAATCCGATGACGATGAGAATGCCCTGCCTGCCGACGGCGGACCGTATGCGACTCTCGCCAAACTCTTGTTTAAGATGAACAACTATCGCCCCGGTCCGGTGGCAGGATGGTACGTCGTGGTGTGCGTGGAGGCGGATCAACGTTGGGCCGTGGGCCAGCTTCGTGCCGATGCCCGCCGGCCCGTACAGGTATTCGAAGACTTGATTTTCGATACCGAAGCCGGTGCGCGCGATCGGGCGCAGGAATTGCGACGCTCAGAGACCGAATGATGTGCTTGACGATTTCATTATTAAGCGCTGTACTTGAACTTAACAATAGCAATTCGAATATTCTTTAACGCCCACAGCAAATCGGCGAACGTAAGCAACGCAGCGCGCAAGCGGCACAATGCGTTGCCCGCCGTTACGATCGCGAACTGGCGGGCGACCAAGGAACCTGGGGAGGTACGATATGGCGCGCAAAACAGGCGTACAGGAAAACCGGGGTTACACTCAGACCGACGACTTCATCACACGAACGCACATCCTGCCGCTGCTGACCGATAAGCAGAAAAGAAAGGAACTCATCGAAGAACATCGCGCTAACCCGGTCGGTAAACCGGGCAAGGCCGGCACAGCCGGGGTACAACACAGCGACGATCTTGCGCGCGTGCTCGACAAGTTCCGTCGTCAACCCATGGAAGGCAAATACGTCCGCGTCTGCATGAAGCCGCATCGAGACTATCGCATCGGCATCGCTTCAGGCGTGCGTGGTAAGCCCGTCAAGATCCTTGCCAAGGCCTACCCTTCGGAGGACGCGTGTGAGCACGCGATCTTCATCAAGCGATTGAATGACCTTCTAAAAGAATACGGCCACAAATAGACGCATCGAACGTCGCAACCATAACTCGAACTTCGAAAAACCCATTCGATCAGGCGACGCAAGCGGAGATCACCAATGCTCAGGATTACCGGCTATAGCGATAAATATTCAGTCTGCCCCGGGGACGAGATCGTTTTTTACGTGAATTCCGAAAAAAACGAGGACTACAACGCCGACATCGTGCGTCTGATCCACGGCGACACGAATCCCGAAGGCCCGGGATTCAAAGAAAAGCTGATGCGCGCGCCGTGCAACAAGAAATACAAGGGACGCAACCAGAGGATTCACGGCGGATCCTACGTCTGCATTCAAGCGGACCATCGCATGAACGTGCAGAGCTTTACCCTGCAGGCATTTATATTCCCGACGACACCCGATAAAGGCGTACAGGGCATTCTGACTAAATGGGCGGGTCCGAAGAAAAGCGGTTACGGCATGTTCGTCGACGAAAAAGGCTGCCTCGCCTGCTGGATAGGCGACGGCAAAGGCAAAGTCGCGGCGGTATCGAGCGGCAAGGCCCTCATGCGCAAGGTCTGGTATATGGCCGCGGTGTCCTACGACGCTAAATCAGGGCGGGTGAAGATATATCAGCAACCGGTCGTGACCCCGACGAACGGCGGCCTCGGCCTGTCGCTACTGCATCCCGCGTCGCACACCACGGCCGCGGCGTCCGGTACGTCCAAGGTCAAACCGGCGGATAACGATGCGCCGTTGCTGATGGCGGCGAGCACTCGACGGAGCAAATCGGGCCGCCACGTGCAGGGCGGTCATTACAGGGAAGCGCTGGAACCCTACCCACTGCCCGAGCAGGAAAACGTTTACAACGGTAAGGTCGACCGTCCACGGCTCGCCAACCGCGCACTCGACAAACACGAGATCGATGCCTTGGCGCGCGGTTTCGGCGGTTGCGAAGCCGAGTTGCGCGCCGGGGTGATCGGTGCCTGGGATTTCCACGCGAACATCTCCGACAACATCGCCTCTTGCCAGATCGTCGATACCTCGCCAAACAAATTGCATGGGTTCGCAATCAATTTGCCCGCGCGTGGAATGACCGGGTACAACTGGACCAGCGACGACATCGTCTACCACCACGTGCCCGACGAATACGGCGCCATTCATTTCCATGACGACGACATCGACGATGCGCGCTGGACGGCGAGTTTCGCCTTCACGATCCCGAAGGGCATAAAGAGCGGCGTCTACGGCGCGCGCCTGCGCATCGGCGGGAAGAGCTCACCTGAAACCGAGGACTACGTCCCGTTCTTCGTGCGGCCACCGCGCGGCACGACCACGGCCAAGGTCTGTTTGATCATTCCGACCAACAGCTATATGGCCTATTCGAACGACAACCTCGCGACCAACTCGGTCGTCGCGCAGCTCTTGTCGGGACGCGTTCCGATCATGCAGGCCTCGGACCTGTATCTAAACGAGCATCGCGAGTACGGACTGTCGACCTATTCGGTGCATTCCGACGGCAGCGGCGTGTGCTATTCCTCGCGATTACGCCCGATCCTGAACATGCGGCCGAAGTACCGCCACTGGCTGTCGCCCTCGCTGTGGCAACTCAACGCGGATCTGCATCTCACGGACTGGCTCGAAGTAAAGGGCTTCGACTTCGACGTGCACACCGACGAGGACCTCGATCGCGAAGGCGTTGATCTGCTGAACCGCTATCGCGTGGTATTGACCGGTAGTCATCCGGAGTATTCCTCGGAGAACATGCTCGTCGCCTACGAGGCCTATCAGCAGGCCGGTGGGCGTTGGATCTACCTCGGCGCCGACGGTTTTTACTGGTGCAGTCAGTACCATCCCGATAACAGCAACATCATCGAGGTGCGCAAGGGCGAGGCCGGCACGCGCGCCTGGACCGCCAATCCGGGCGAGTACAACAACGCCTTCGACGGTAAGTTCGGCGGTATGTGGCGGGCACGCGGACGCATTCCGACCAAGGTCTGTGGCCTGACCTTCACCGCCTATGGTTTCGATGTGTCGACCTATTACCGCCGCGAGCCCGATTCAAAACGAAAGGAGTGCGCCTGGTTCTTCGACGGCATCGGCTACGACGAGGTCATCGGCGATTTCGGCCTGGTCGGCGGCGGCGCCGCCGGTCTCGAGATCGATCGCTACGATCTCGAGTTCGGTACGCCGCACGAAACGTTTCTGCTGGCGCGCTCGGAAGGCCATACCGATCTCATGATGCAGGTGAATGAGGAGATCCACTTCACCTGCCGCGGCTTCTACGGCGGCGGCGACGAAAACCCGATGGTGCGCGCGGACATGATCTACTACAAAACGCCGAATGACGGTGCGCTGTTTGCACCGGCCTCACTCGCCTGGTGCGGCGCGTTGTCGCACAACAACTATCGGAACAACGTCTCCAAGATCATGGAGAACGCGATCAAGGGCTTCTTGAAACCCGGGCCGCTTCCGTGAGTAAAGTTCGAAGCTCACACATGCCGTTTGCGCCGACCCCGTACGGCAAAAACGTCTTACCGACACGGGACGAACAAATGTCCGGATTGGAAACCCAGGTCATGGATGGCCTCGATCCGGATAAGTTGAGCGATCTGGCCGAAGTTTTATTCGCGTTTAACAACTACCGCGTTGGACCGATGCCGGGCTTTTACGTCGCAGTTGAAGTCGAGGCGGAAAAGGCCTGGTGTGTGGGCCAGCTGTGTGCCGATCGCGCCAAGCCCTTGAAGCTGTTTGACAAGAAGATTTACAAAACGGCTAAAGGCGCGCAGCGAGCGGCGGAGCGCAGGCGCGAACAAGAACTCGAGCAGCTATCCCGCCGCTGACTCCACATCGCATCATCCCGCTTGTTTTGCGATCGTCGCGGCCGTGCGGATGGCCAGCGCTTCAATGGTCAGCGATGGCGCCTCGCCACCGCCGGTGCTTGGAAACACACTGGCGTCGCTGATCCACAGGTTTTTCCATCGGTGGGAGCGGCAATCTCGATTCACGACGGAGGTGTTGGGGTCGTTGCCCATGCGGCAGCCGCCGAACACGTGCGTGGCGTTGAAGTTGTCATACGTACCGTATTCCTCAACGAGCTCGTTAGCGCCGGCGGCGGCGAGGATCTCGCGGGCTTTTCCGGCCATGAAACGCAGACGCGCGATTTCGGGGCCGTCGACCCGGCTGTGAATGCGCGCTTTAGATAAGCCATAGCGATCTGTTTCCTGCGGTTCGAGGTCGATGAAGGTCCCGTCGTTGGGCAGGTCTTCGCCGACACCGACGACGGTCAGGACGTGACCAAAGGTCTCGCGCATGCGCCGCTTGTGCGCCAGTCCCCACCCACCCGCGATGCGCCTGGCGTGATTCACGGGTCCATTGAGATCCGCTTCCGCGACGCCCGTTGAAAACCGGCAACCGCCGATCACGTTCGCGATCGCGTCCGCCGCGTTGTAGTCCCAGCAAATTCCGTCCGCCGGCAGGCCGCGGTAACTCCCCAGGGGATCGGGATGTAAGGCAGTGGCGACCCAGGCCAAAGTTTCCATGAAGTGCTGACCGACCTGGCCGTGGTCATTGCACAATCCGTCCCGTGCGTGGCGACCGGCGGAGAGCAACAGCAAGCGTGGCGTTTCAACCGCACCGCAGGCGAGAACGACCACTTGAGCGCTTACGCGCCGCTCAACGCCTGCCCGGTCGAAGTAAACGACGCCGGTAACCCGATCGCCGTCGCCCATCTCGATACGTTCGACCTGGCATTCGGTTTGCAAACGCACGCGTCCGCTCGCAAGCGCATGACGCACGAAGGTCACGTCGGCGCTGCCCTTGTCGGTGCGCGGACAGCCGCGATTGCAGTTTGCGCAATAGTTGCAGGCGGGACGTCCGTCGTGGGGCCGGGAGAGGGCCGCGAGACTGTTCGGAACCCATTGCATGCCAAGCGCCTGCGCGCCGTCACGTAACTTTTGACTCGCGTAGCTCAAGGGATGCGCCGGTTGCGCGGTCGCGGTGGCCCGCGGCCAGGCGGGATTGCTGTCCGCGCCGGCGATGCCGATCAAGTTCTCGGCTGCTTGATAAAACGGCGCCAATTCTTCATACGCCAGCGGCCAGTCGGCTGCGACGCCGAAGCGGGATTGCATCTGCATCGCCTGGGGGTGCAAGCGGTGGGCTTCCGCGGTGAAGTGCAAGGTGCTGCCACCGACACCCTGCACGTGGTGATAACCCCAATTAGCGCGTCGATCACCGAGTACGAAGCGTCCGTCTTGAGCGTTCCAGGAGTAGAGGTCACTCGCCGTTGAATCGAGTGCTTGCAGTGGTGCGACCGTGTATCGCTCGCCAGGGTTGCTCTTGTGGGGAAAGCGCTGGCGTTCCCACCCATGCGTATGCAACAGGTAATCCTGGAAGGGATCGTAGCGGGGACCGGCCTCGAGCAGCAGGACCTCGACGCCCTGATTCGATAAGGCCCAGGCGCTGGCGCCGCCGCCGGCGCCGCTGCCTATGACGATGACCTCCGGTTCTGTCTTCGCGCCCATCAGTACGCGTATACGTTAAATTACGTCGCCGGCATCGGTCAGCCCGGCGTCACCCTTGCCCACCCGGCCCACACTCGAAGTCCGGAAAACCGCGCGGCTGCGGCGGACCGTTGAAGCCGATTGCGGGCCAACTTTCCGCGTGCGACCAATACCAGTCGAACACATCGGCGCGCGTGGCCCGGAAGAATCCATGATGCGGGGTCTGGCGCGCAGCCAAGGCGGCCGTTTCGACGACGGCATCCTTTTCGGTTCCGGTTAGATCGATGAATGGCCGTTCGTGGTGTTTTTGCGCTTCCGCATCCAGCCACCGCGCACCGAATCCCAACATATGCGCATAGCGCGCATCGTCGTCGGCCTTGTCGAACAAACGCGTATGCACGTCGAGGTCGATGGCACCCGGCGCTACATCGCGCGGTATCAACGCATCGATATAGGCCATTAAAGTCACGCGCTGATGCGCGATCTCCGCGGGACCCAGCGGCCGTGCCGCACCGGGCAACCAGCGCGTCAACAAGCCGAGGCTGGCAAGCAGTGAAAACATTCGACGTCGCGTAAAGCGCATCGTCACTCAGGTCCGAATGCGTCCAGCGCCGCGTCGATCAGGGCCGTCGCGCGCGAGCTTGCGCCGCGATCGAATGTCGCAGGCTCAGTGTGGTTGTCGAACCAGTGTCTCGCGCCGCGCAGCGCCACGTATTCGATATCGGCGCCACCGGCTGCGAGGGCCTCGACGCGGGCGCGGCACTGTCTGGGATCGGTGATCGTATCGGCTGAGCCGTGGAAGACGCGTGTTTTGATCCCTGGCGGAAACCCGTTCTCACCGGTCAGCGAACCCAGGCCGCAATAGGGATAAAACAAAAAGGCGGCGCGGATATTCGACGTGTCCAGTGCCGGCAGCGCGGATAGAGTCGGCGGTAGCGAGGCCGTTTCCGTCAACACCATGAAATCCATTGCCGTCCAACCGCCGTGCGACCAACCCATCAGGATCGTCTTATCCGCCTGGATATCGGCGCGCGACCAGACCGTGCCGAGTACCGCCATGAGGTCACCGGCCCGTTCGGCCCCGGGAATACGCAGCCCCGAGCATACCTCGCGTTCCAGCGTGCCGCGGTCTTCGACACCACGCGCCGCAAAGCTATCGATATGCAGTACTGCAAATCCGCGTTTCAGCAGATCGTCTTGCCATTTATCGTGATGGGGATGCCAGCCGAGGCAGCCGGGCAACAAGATCGCAAGCGGATGCGCACCGTCGCCTTCGGGTATGGCCAATTCAATATGAGACGAGAGCGCCTGTGCGCGTTCCTCAGGGCTGTCGAGCGCCCAAACCAATGAACTGATTGCCAGGAGGGCGACTGCGAATTTCAATTTCGTGCGCACAGCCAAAGTCATTTCAGCGCTTCCGCCATACGGTCGCGAGCCAAGGTTGCTGCGAGCGAGGCCGGCCTTCGGGCCGGAAATAGTGATGGATCTCGACGAAACCCGCGGCGCTTACGTAACCGCGCCATTGCTCTAGGTCATGGAAGGCGCCGAAACGTTCACCTTCCCAATCTTCCTGGTTCGCGCCGCGCGGATTGGAACTGAATAACACGCCCGCCGGTTTGAGACTTTGCCGCAAATCACCCAACACACCCGGCACGGCACGGCTGGGGACATGAAACAGCGCGGCGTTCGCAAAAATACCGTCGAAAAATCCGTCCGGAAGCTCGAGGCTCAGGAAATCCTGCTCCCACACCTCACAGGCGCTGTATTCACGCGCCATCTCGACTAGGCGCGCCGCGCCCTCCAAGCCGATGGCGGTATGTCCCAGATCGGTGAACGTCCGCAAATCGCGTCCGGGTCCGCATCCGAGATCGAGGATCTTGAACGGCGGCTCGTCCTCTATGGCGTCGAGCAAGGCCGCGATATTCTGGCTCACGTCATGATCGCGGGTACCGGACCAATACCAATCGGCGTGTTGGTTGTAAAACCCGATAGTGCGTGTGGAAATCTGTTTGTCGTCGATTGAAATGGAATCCATTACACTTTCTGATAATTAGCAAAGGCCAAGGAATCATTTAATGTCTATCAGCGACGAACTGCACTCCCGCATCGAAGCGGTGATCGCATCGAACAAGGTTGTGCTCTTTATGAAGGGCACGCCGCAGCAGCCGCAATGCGGATTTTCAGCGACCGTGACCGGCATCCTGAACAACGTCGTATCCGATTACAAGACGGTGGATGTCTTGGCGGATCCCGAAATCAGGGAAGGCATCAAGGCGTTTTCGCAATGGCCGACGGTCCCGCAACTCTATATAGACAACGAATTCGTCGGCGGGTGCGACGTGATCCAGCAGATGTATACGAGCGGCGATCTACACCGGTCCCTCGGCTTGGAACCGGTCGAAGCGGTCACCCCTGAGATCACGATCAGCGACAGCGCCGCACAGGCTATAGGCCACGTAATGGCCGAGCATCCCGGCGTGCCCGTTCATCTCAAAATCAGTCCAAACTATGCGCATGAATTCAGTCTGAGCCCGGCCAAAGGGCACGAGGTCGAAGTCGTTTCGAACGGCGTAGCGATCCTCTTCGACCTCGATTCGGCGCAGCGCGCCCAGGGCCTGGAGATCGATATGACCGAAACCACGGACGGTTCCGGATTCAGCATTCACAATCCCAACGCGCCGCCGCCCGCGGCGCAAATGTCGGTTCAGGATCTCAAGACAAAACTCGACGCCGGCGAGCCCCTGCATCTACTCGATGTGCGCGAAACACACGAACGAGATCGGGCGCAGATCGAAGGTTCCCGCCTGCTCGACGAAGAAGCCGCACGGTTCATCGAATCGTTGTCCAAAGACGAAATGTTGGTATTTCACTGCCATACCGGCGTACGCAGCCAATCGGCGGCGGATTTCTTCCTCCAGCAGGGCTATACGAACGTGCACAACCTCGCCGGCGGCATCGATGCCTGGTCGCTGGAGATCGATCCGAACGTACCCCGCTATTAAGGACGGGTTTCACCGTGCTGTACCGTCAATTTGCGACGCAAGACGCGATCGACGAGCAATACAATGTCGAGCGCTCGGTAGCGGATCCCAAGCCCTATTTCGAGTTTTTCGTTGGCGAAAGCGCCAAAGCGCGCGACGATCTCGACTGCATGCTGGATGTCCCGTTCGGTCCGACGGTCGAGGAAACGGTCGATATTTTTCCGGCGAGTGATCCCGACGCACCGATTCTCTTGTTTATACACGGCGGTTACTGGCGGCGATTGAGCTCGAAGGAGTTCAGCCTGGTCGCCCGCGGGCCGGTTGCCCGGGACATTACGGTCGTCGTGACCAACTACGCGTTGTGTCCGAAGGTGACGATTCCCGAGATTACCCGCCAGAGCAGGGCTGCGCTCAGTTGGGTGCGGCGAACGGATCTCACATTCAATGGCAGCCGCGATCGAATCTACGTCTCCGGCCATTCAGCCGGCGGCCATCAAGTCGCGCGCTTGTTGAGCACCGACTGGGAGACCGACTACGGCTTGCCGCCGGACGTCATCAAGGGCGGCTATTCCATCAGTGGATTGTTCGACCTGGGACCCTTGCGCTATTCATGGTTGCAACCCTTGCTGCAATTGAACGAGGACGTCATTCGACGCGAAAGCCCGCAGTTTCATATTCCCGATGCCGCGCCACCGTTGATCGCGGACGTGGGTGGTGCCGAATCGGACGAATTCCGCCGCCAGTCCTCCGAATACATCGAAAGCTGGCAGGCGGCGGGGTTGCAGGGCACGTATTCAGAGCAGGCGGGCATGAACCACTTCTCGGCGATTCAAGGGTTCATCGACGCCGATAGCGATCTGTGTAGCGCGATCTGCGAGTTCGTCGCGGCCAATCCGTAGCCTGGATGGAGCGTAGCGGAATCCGGGGTCATTGCTTCCCGGATTCCGCTACGCTCCATCCAGGCTACGATATTTTCTCCCACAACGCTGCGATCCGCCGTTCCAATTGCTCGGGCGGCAGCTCGTAATGCTCCGGATCATTGAACAATGCTTCAAGCGCCTCGCGCTCTCCACCCTGCGCGTTCAAGAGCGCATTTTCGACGGCGCGGGCGAGGGCGAATTCGTCCGGTTGCTCGTGTTTCCGCGTTTCATCGAGCGCCCTTTCCAGTGACTTAACCGCCTCCCACACCAGCGGACGCGCGAACACGTCTTCCAATTCCTCAATCGTGCGAAACCCCAACATCACGCGGGCGACTTCCTTGTAGGCGTCGATCTCCGATACCGATGGACCTGCAGCGATGCCGTAGCGCTGTATCCATGAGGCGCGCAAGCCTTCTTCTGTTACCCCTTCGATAAACGCGTAGGCGGGGGACATGAGCGGCGCAACCGTATCAACGGCGATCAACACCCCGTGATGGCAGGGATATTCAGGGCCTTCCCGCTCACTCAGCGTTTTTTCAATGCGATCGAAAACCGGGCCGCTATCGAACACCTCGGCGTGACCCTTGAAACGGTAGCCGCGCCGCGCAAGGAAATTCACGACGTTCACCTCGACGGCGGGGTTATGCGCGAGGTTCTCGATCGTGTTGGGCGAAGCGATGTTCGCGAAACTCAAATGCGTTTCATCCCAGGCGGTAAGCGAGGCCTTGGGCGAGAGGTTCGGGCGGCCATCGGCGCCGACGGTGGCGACGAAGGCGAGCCGGGTCGACTCGATGATGGCCCGCATGTCGTCGTCGATCAGTGCCATTTTTTATTACGCGGCGATCCCGGCTTCTTCCAGTATCCGGAGATCTTTGGAGGTCGGGTTTTTCAATCCGGCGATACTCATCGAGATATCCCGCTTCATTTCTTCATCTTCACTCCAGCGGTACATGCGCGCGCCCCAGATGTCGTGCCACACGCCGCAGGCTGTGTGATGCAGGGTTTGATGGTGGCTCGTATCCATCACCGTTTCCGCGATCGGACGGCGCGATCGTTCGTACAGCCTCAAGGCGTCATCGGACACACCGTCTTTGGCGAAGCATCGCTTGATCACCGCCGCTAAGACTTCCGCATCCAAAATCGCCATGTTCATGCCCTGCGCCGTGGTTGGATGTACGGTACGCGCCGCCTCGCCGATCAGACACACATTGCGTTTGACGTACGCCTCACTGTGGCGCCAGTGCACGGGATAGGAATGCGCGAGCTTATCCATCGCCACGGTGGTATCGACGTGCTCGAGGATCGGCGCGCGCAGGATCAGGCGACGCCTGAGTTCGCTCGGCTCGAGGACGCGCCATTCCGATAGCGAACCCAAGGGGATCTGGACGGGAACCCTGATCTCGTCGCCGCCGTCGAGCGGAATCAGCACCACCAGGCCATGCCGGCCGATATATTGCACGCCTTTGCGATCCATTTCCGGTGCATCGGGGCGCGGCATCGTCAGCATCAAGTACTCGTGGTCGTAGGTGTAGCGCTCTTCCTGCCCGATGCCCAGGAATTCGCGCAGTTTCGAACGCATACCGTCGGCGGCGACGACCACCCGCCCTCTCGCTTCGAAGGTTTGTTCACCCTGCGTGCCGGTCAACCCCACGACGGATTCGGTCGCATCGTCTATGAGTAGGCCATTGACCACGGCGCCGCGCTGCGCATTGATCAGATCCGTTTTGGGTTCCATTGCGGCGTACAAGGCTTCGTGGATGCGTACGTGGCGCAGGATCGTCTGGTGATTGAAGGCGCAGGGCAGTGATGAAAAATTCCACCGCGCGAGATGGCCGATCCGAGGGTTGTAGAAATTCCATTCGTATAGCGGAAATCCGCCCATGTCCTCGATGTAGGGATACACGCCCCAGCGATCCAAAAACTGCAGCGACAAGGGCTGCAAGACATCACCGCGATTGATTTCGGGAATTTTCTGCTTGCGCTCCAATACGATCGACGACAGGCCGTATTCGGCCAGCGCATGGGTCATCGATGCGCCGGCGACCGCTCCGCCTGCAATGACGACGTCCGCTTCCCATTCCAGCTCCGCGCGACCGTCGTGCGCCGCCGTCGAACCGAGTTGTAGCCGCTTAATCGCCATCAGTTGTCATTTGGGTTAAGGTCAAGATCGTAAGCGCTCGTTTGAACCGACATTCTATTGTTAAATAATTGTCATGGCAGCACAGCCTGAATTGCATTACACGGCGTGTCCTCACGATTGCCCGTCGACGTGCGCGCTCGAAGTCGAAAAGCTCGACGATCGAGTGATCGGACAGGTGCGGGGTGCGAAGGACAATACCTATACCGCGGGCGTCATCTGCAGCAAGGTTGCGCGCTATGCCGAACGCATTCACCACCCCGACCGCCTGACCCAACCCTTGCGGCGTACCGGATCCAAGGGCAGTCGCGAATTCGCACCGATCGGTTGGGATGATGCGCTCGACGAAGTCGCTGACGCATTCTTAAGCGCCGAGCAGGCGTACGGATCAGAATCCGTATGGCCTTATTTCTATGCCGGCACCATGGGCCTGGTCATGCGCGACGGCATCAATCGCTTACGTCATGCGAAGCGCTATTCGGGGGAGCACGCAACGATCTGTACGTCGCTGGCCTACACGGGTTACATCGTCGGCACGGGCAAACTTGCCGGCGTCGATCCGCGCGAGATGGCGGCCGCCGATGTCGTCGTGATCTGGGGGACGAATGCCGCCAGCACGCAGGTGAACGTGATGACGCATGCATTGCGCGCGCGACGCGAACGCGGCGCCAAGATCGTCGTCGTCGACACCTATTTGAACGGTACCGCCAAACAAGCGGATCTATTCGTCTGCGTGCGTCCGAGCACCGATGGCGCGGTGGCGTGCGCCGTAATGCATGTCTTGTTCCGGGACGGCTACGCCGATCGCGGCTATCTCGCGCGATACACGGACTGCCCGCAGGACCTCGAAGCGCATTTGCAGACGCGAACGCCACAATGGGCCGCGGCGATATCCGGTGTGCCGGTGGAGACGATCGAGGCGTTCGCCAGATTGATCGGCACGACGCCGCGTAGTTATTTCCGTCTCGGCTACGGATTTTCACGCTGTCGTAACGGCGCCGTGAACATGCATGCGGCGGCGTCGATCCCGGCAATAACGGGTGCCTGGCAGTATGAGGGTGGCGGGGCTCACTACAACAACGGCGCCATCTACCATTGGGACCGCACGATGATCGACGGTCTGGACGTCGTCGATCCGGACGTGCGTCTGCTGGACCAGTCACGGATCGGTCCGGTGCTGTGCGGCGATCCCTTCGATCTTCAAGGTGGGCCGCCGGTCACGGCGATGTTGATTCAGAGCACCAACCCGATGTCGGTCGCGCCGGATTTAAACGCGGTCCACCGGGGGTTCGCCCGAGACGACCTGTTCGTCTGCGTGCACGAGCAGTTCATGACGGAAACCGCGGCGATGGCGGATATCGTGCTGCCGGCGACGATGTTCCTGGAGCACGACGATATCTATCAAGCCGGCGGGCATCAGCACATCATCCTCGGGCCCAAGATCGTCGAGCCGCCCGATGGGTGCCGGTCCAATCACGAGGTGATCTGTGCGCTGGCCGAGCGCGTCGGCGCGGCGCATCCCGGATTTTCCATGACGTCCCGCGAAATCGTCGATTGGACCTTGCAGAAATCGGGCTGGGGGGATGTCGACAGCCTCGCTGAGAAGCGATGGATCGATTGCCAACCCGGGTTTGACGAGTCCCATTACATCGACGGCTTCGGCCACGATGACCAACGGTTTCACTTCCGGCCGAACTGGGCGGGCGTGCCCCCGCACGGGCACGTCGCAAGCGAGGTGCTCGAAGCCATGCCCGACCTGCCCGATCATTGGGAATCGTTCGAGCGCGCGACCGACGCGCAGCCGTTCCGTCTCGTCACCGCGCCGGCGCGACACTTCTTGAATTCGAGCTTCAACGAAACACCGACGTCCCTGCGGCGCGAACGGCAGCCCACCGTCATGATGCATTCAGACGATGCCGAGTCCCTGAAGGTGGCATCCGGTGATCGGGTCGCCATGGGTAACGACCGCGGCGAGGTGGAGATCGCGGTCGACGTCGTCGCCGGACAACAACCGGGTGTTGTTATCGTCGAGAGCTTGTGGCCGAATCATGCGTTTAAAGGTGGACGCGGGATCAATGTCTTGACCGGCGCGGATCCGGCGGCGCCGATCGGCGGCGCGGCCTTCCACGACAACAGCGTTTGGATAAAACCGATTCGGCCGCAGTAAATGGCAGCCCAAATCGAGCGCGTGCCGCGATCCATAGCTACAGAAGACCTATGCAGTCTCCTGGATCGCAACGGCGTGGTGATCATGGAAGACGCACTCGATCTTCTGCAACTTCAGAAGTTGAACGACGAGCTGGACGGGCGCATCGCGGCGACCCCTCCCGGGATCGAGCATCCGGACCATGATTTCTTCGTCGAGTTCTATGGCACATCGACGATTCGTGTCGACGGTCTTCCTGGCAAATCAACGGCCTTTATCGACCTGATGTTGTCGCCTCTGCTCACCGAGGTCGCCGATCACTTTTTGTTACCTAACTGTAAGGACTATTTGTTCAACACCGGCCAAGTGATCGAAATCGGGCCGGGTGAGACCGCGCAGATGCTTCACCGCGACGAAGACGCTTGGAAAGATTGCCCTAAACTCAAACCCGAGCTGGAGGTGGAGGTCGAAGCGATGTTCGCGTTGACCGACTTCACCACCATGAACGGCGCGACACACGTGATCCCGGGCAGCCACCGATGGCCGCCGGATCGCGTTGCGCGGCCGGAAGAATCGGTTCAGGCCGAGATGAAAGCCGGTTCCGCCGTTTTTTACCTGGGATCAACACTGCACGGCGGCGGTTCGAATCGGACCGAGAAGGAACAACGCCGCGGGATGTTCTTGGGTTACGTCGTCGGTTGGTTGCGGACTGAAGAGAATATGTTTCTCAGCGTTCCCATAGAGCACGTTCGCGACATGCCGGTTCGCGCCCAGGAATTGCTCGGATATAAGTCACACGCCGGAATCGGAGTCGTCGATGTGGGCAGTCCGATGAAGCTGTTGCAATCCTGAAACGGGACTTCTCGATTAACTTTCAACGAACGAATCAATGAAGGCCGACCGGTAGCCGTCCTCCCGCCACACGATCGGAAAGAACGATTCATCCATGTCGGTATCCCCGAACCGTTTGTAGCGACCGTAGATCGGCCCCACCTTGCTGGAATGGAACTGGGAGTCCGCAGGCATGCAATGCGCGACGAGTGAGCGGCGCGGCGCCGTGCTGTGATTCATATCCGAGCCGTGCCAGATCCAGCCGTGGTGAAGCACGCCGTCGCCCGCCTCGACTTCGATCGCGACGCGTTCCGGCGCGTCCACGCCCGCTGCCCGGGCCGTGTCGAGAACGTCCGCAAAGGGATCTTCGGGCGCATGGAAACCGACGTTTTTAGGGCCGCGGCCCCAAAGGTGCGACCCGCGCACGTATTCGACCGTGCCGCCTTCCGCTCGCGTCGCGTCGAGCGCTATCCAACAACTCAACATCTCGCCCGGTACCGCCCAATCCTGGTAGGCCGAGTCTTGATGGAAACCGATCGCGCGCGCTCCCGGCGGTTTCCAAAACAGGTTATCTTGATTGAGCCGCGCTCCGCTCCAACGGCCGAGCAGCGCGCAGGCCCGACCGATGTCCTCGCGCAAGACCACCGCCGCGAGCGCGCGGTCGGCCTTCCATGCGTTGCAGATCTGGCGGGTCAGCGAGGGATCGTCCCGCCCCATCTGCCAATTGACCTCATCGGGGATCAGGCCCGTTTCGAATTCACCGCGGAACAAACGCTCGTACGCAGCGTGCAAGCGCGGTAGTTGGTCGGGTTCGAGGACGCCCTTGACGATAACAAAGCCGTCGCGATCGAATGTGTCGTGCTCTTCACGAGTAATACCTAGCGTCGGCATGGTGTTTGGACGATCGTTTGCTGCCCTCGCATGGTATTAAAGCTGGCCCGGATCTGGAAATGCTATGCTCGGCTACCGTAGGAGCTCGCTTGCGGGCGAATCGAGTTCGGACATGACGGTACCCGACGCCCAAATCGAAATCTCGAACGGCGCGTGTCTGTGCGGAGCCGTTCGCTTTTCGATACGCGGTGCTCTGCGGCCGATCGTCTTCTGCCACTGCGGTCAATGTCGACGCGTCCAGGGCCAGTTCGCCGCCAATACGGCGGCGCCGCGCGAATCGATCGAGCTGAGTCACGATGTGGCACTGAAGTGGTTCGATTCATCGTCGCACGCGCGACGGGGGTTCTGCGGCATCTGCGGATCGACTTTGTTCTGGGTAGCCGCGGATGAAACTTATTGGGCTATCGCCGCGGGCGCATTGGACGCATCGTCCGACCTCACGCCCCTACACCACGTTTTCGCCGCGGATAAAGCGCGCTACTACGATATTCTCGACGACTTGCCGCAGCTTCCGGGCAGTCAGCGCGAGGCGGACAGGTGACCCTGGTCGTCGACGACAGCAGCACGCGTACGAGAGTGGGGTTCATGCGCTGGCAGTGCCTCATCCGCCAGCACGCCGTGCGCCGCGGCGATGGCCGCCCGACGCCCGGTATGCGGCCGCGCGTGGAGCTCACCGACGGCCGCATCGTCACTGTGGTAACGACCGTCATGATCCTCGCGGAATCGCGCGATACTGCGACGCAATTCCAACACCTGCACCGCATTACACCTGAACCGCTCGACCGCTATGAAGCCGTGATCAAGATCTTGCAGGGATCGTATTATCAGGTGCCGGAAGATTTTTCGGATCGATTGACGGCCTTGTTCAGCCGACCCTCCGATACCGCCGAGATTCTCATCGAAGCCGGACTTTGCAACTTATATTTCGAACAATTTGGCCAGAGCTATAAGGTCCCGTGTCGGATCGATGAATTGGCGCCCGAGGACGCAGCCCACCAGGCGGCCTATTGGCACAATGCATTGTTCAATCCGCGCTTGACTGCGGATGTTCGCATCCTGGCTTTCGAGCCCGACTGGGGCATGGCGTCCGCCGATCCCGCAGTGCCGGGCTGAAGCCTTGCGCTCCGTCGGTCGAAATCGATAGAGGGGGCGTCTCCATGCACAAGTCAG
Source organism: Gammaproteobacteria bacterium (assembly GCA_965217605.1). GTDB lineage: Bacteria > Pseudomonadota > Gammaproteobacteria > JAYYZW01. Next base: position 76,422 of record CBDCJB010000014.1, on the reverse strand, counting down.
CCGGCATCTTACTCATCATTGCGTTCATCCTCGATTTAATCGCGGGGATGGCGTATGTCGCGGCCGGCGCCTTGGGCGGCGGATTCCTCGCCTTGATGGGCACGATGGGTGACGCGATTTTGTCAATGGGCGGTGAGTCGGCCGAGTCCTTACCGTTCATGCAGCTCGCGGCGCAAGTCGGCGGCGGGCTCGCCGCCGCGGGCGTGCTCGTGATAGTGGCGGGTGTACTCGCGGTGCTCGCCGCCGCGCGCCTCGTCGACGGGCGTAGCGGCACGATCGTGTATGTAGGCGCAACGGCAGCGATCGTCGCCGATGCGGTGCCGCTCGGCATAATCGGCTTCAACCCGTTTCAGATCCCGGGATTACTTGGCGGCGTGCTCGGACTCGTCGCCGGCTACCAACTTTCGGCCGCGGACCCATCCGCCCCGGCGACCGATCGGCAGCCCACAACCCGCGCCCGTACCTTGTTCTGGGTCGGTGCCGCGGTGGTGGTGCTTGCGATGTATTGGTATAGCGTACGCCCGACCGATCGCCCTTCGCACGCAGCGGTGCCCGCGCAGAACCGGGGCGTCATTGCGTCGCAGCCCGAGACTCCCGGCATCAAAGGTGCCGTGAAGGGGCAATTGGCGGGCTTCCCGTTCGAACCGCATCGAATATTTTTCGAAGGTTGGGTGTTCACCTTCCACCAACGCGAGGATTTTGAATTCACCGTCCACCTGAACCTCGATAAAGACGCGCTACCGGAACAACTCGAGCTCGTCGTCGACGAAAACAGCACCGCATTCGACTCCCCGACGATCTTCATCGACTACCCGGAGGGTGATAGCGAATTTGGTAAGACGAATATCGTGCAGGACGGCTATCGGATGCGTTTGGTAACCGGCAAGCTCACCGGCAACCGCATCCCGGGAAGCATCGAACTCGATCTCCATCCCAGCCAACGCACCCACGTCGCGGGGAACTTCGAGTCGTTCGTCGAGGGGCGGGTCGACGTTGAACCCGATCTCACCCGCGCCGGCCTTTCCTCGTTCCGGTACCTGGGCTTCCAGTACCTCGAGCAAATCCACCTCGGCGCGGCACTCGAGATCGACGACAACGTCGCCAGTTATCAGACCGGCGATGCATCAAAAGATACGCAGTACGGTCACAGCGTGCTCGCCTATCGCATCGGTGAGCAGGAACACGTTGCCACGGTTCAATTGAAGACGCGGGACGGGCGCTGGGAAATCGTGGGCGCGCTCGAGCCGGGGCAATTAGCGGCCGCCCACCCCTTAATCGAGCCAGAGCCCGGGAGCATCGGCGTCGTCACCCTCGCGGCCGCGCGCCATGTCGAGATCTGGCTCAATGAAAATCATCCAGACCGCGTGGCGTGGACCGTTTCCGTATTTGGTCCGAGAAACATGCAGCTTGGCCGCGCGGGATTGAACGCGCATATCCACCTGCGCGGTGACGACGCACCGATCAAGCGGCGGCTGTACCTCGAACGAGCGGAAGCCGACTGGCGATATGTGCGAGATCTTGCCGACGACGAGCGCTTCAAACGCAAAACGGGGGAGATCGTCCCTAAGTAGCACCCGATTGAAAGTAGTCAGCGCTCGCTGCAAGCACTTTAGGCGCGAGCAGGACCGTCGCGATCAGATTCGGGATCACCATTAACGCGAAAAACGTATCGACGATATTCACCGTCGTCGACGGTTGCCACACCGCGGCGAGCGGGATCAGCGCGAGGTACAAATACACGAAGCGACCGCCGAGCGCGTGCCCGAATAAATAACGTGCACACTTAACGCTGTAATACGCATAGGTAATCATCGTGGTGACGGCGAACAGGGTGAAGATCGTCACGAGTAGCGGCGCGCCGAAGCCTGGCATGCTGCCCTCGAACGCATTGGCCGTCATGACCACCCCCGCATCGTGAACGGCTACGCCGCTGGTCAGGATCACGAGCGCGGTCAACGTGCACACGATATGCGTATCGATCAAAGGGCCCAACATCGCAACCAGGCCTTCGCGTACCGGTTCCGCGGTACGCGCGGCGCCGTGCGCCATGGCCTCCGTACCGACGCCGGCCTCATTGGAGAACACGGCGCGTTTTACGCCGGTTACGAGGATCTCCTTGACGGTTAATCCCGTCGCGCCGCCCAAGGCCGCCGCCGGATCGAAGGCGCCGGTGACGATCGCGGCAAGTACGGCGGGAACGCGGTCGAAATGATCGACGATGACGACGATGCAACCGATTAGATATCCAACACACATGGCAGGGACCAGAAGGCCCGCCACCTGACCGACCCGCACCGCGCCACCGATCACGACGCTGCCGACGATCAGCATCGCGGCAAGGCCGGTCCACGTCGGTTCGACGGACCACTCGGCGGCGATGAGATTGGCCAATTGGTTCGACTGGAAAACGCCGAGGCAACCGACCATGCCGCATGCCGCAAACAGCCACGCCAGTGGTTTGAACCGCGTCCCCAGGCCGATCTCGATGTAGTACATCGGGCCGCCCTGCATGACCCCGTTTTCGTCGCGTTTGCGATACATGCAAGACAGCGTGCAGGTGAAGAACTTCGTCGCCATGCCGAGCGCACCCGCGACCCACATCCAGAACACCGCGCCCGACCCGCCCGCGGTAATGGCGATCGCGACGCCTGCGATATTGCCCATGCCGATGGTGCCGGACAACGCGGCACTCAAGGCGCGAAAGTGCGTGATCTCGCCGGGCGCGCGCTGTCGATCGAATCGGCCCGACAAGATCGCGAAGGCATGACCCAGGTGGCGGAGTGGCGTCAGGCGGCTGATGAACGCGAAGTACACGCCGGCCAACCCGAGCGTCATGACGAGCGGCAGACCCCAGACCCATCCAACGGCATCGGCCCAGAACATCTCGAAGCTTTCCGGGGTCATGCGCGCTATTCTATCGATGCCCGCGGCGGCCTGTTTCGAGCTTGACGCTAGCGATCGAAGAGTTGTATGGTAGTAAATAAAAATTGCATAACATGCAACTTCTCGAATGGTCACGAGGGCGCCAACCCAGTTCAGTAAATGAATGCGAGGAGGTCGCGTAGCGTGGCTTCGAAGTCGAAGACGAAATACCTGATCATCGGAGCTGGCGTACAGGGACTGAGCACGGCCTATCATCTGGCGCTGCAACTCAAAGCCAACGGCCAGGGTAGCGGCGCCGACATCCAAATCATCGACAAGACCGGCATCGCGGCCGGAGCCTCCGGCATCGCCTGCGGCGTCATTCGCAACAATTACTTTCAACCCGCGATGCGTGAATTAATGGCGCACAGCGTCGACGTGTGGGATAGCGACAGGCAAGCGTTTAGTTACCACCCGGTCGGCTACATGCAGATCTCTCCAGAATGCATGCACGAAGGCGTCGCTTCCATCGCGCAGCAGCAAAAAGATATCGGATACGAATCCGTGTTCATCGAAGGTGCGGGCGACTCGATGAGCTACATGAAGGGGCTCTTCGACGATTGGCAGGCGCAAAATATCACGTCGGTGCTGCATGAAAAGCGCGGCGGATACGCCAACAACGTGCCGAGCATGATGGGCCTCGCCAATAAGGCTGAGGCGGAGGGCGTCACCATTCGAGTTGGTGTCAGAGTTACGGGATTCGACGTGGCGAGTACCGCCACGGACGCGATCACGGCGGTCGAGACGGATCAGGGCCGTATCGAATGCGATTACGTCGTCGTCGGGGTCGGGCCGTGGATCAAGCAGGTGTGGGAACTGTTGGAGTTGCCGAAGGCCATCGCGATAAAGGGCAAGGATGGAATCGTGCACGACCGCGTCCCGATGTGGGATTTCTTGTCTCTACAAGAAGGGACCTTGGGTGTCGACCCGAATTTACTCAAGACCAACGACGGCGCGATGCCCCCGGTCATTCACGTGGATACCGACGCACCGCTCGTTGCCGACGATGACGGCGCGGTCATTACTGAGGACTTGTGGGGCATTTATTACAAACCGGACTTTAATTTCGGTGGCGTGCAAGGTGGCGCTGTCCCGGACAAGGTATCGACGCCGTCTGACGAAGTACGCGTCGACCCTTACGGTCACGAATCGCCCGATTACGTAATGGGCGAGACCTTCGCACGCCGCTGGGTGTCGTCGTTGGCGCACTGCCAGAAGCGTTTCGAAGGCAAGCTCGTCGAATACAAAGACGAACCGTCCGGCGGTATCGGTTGTTTTACGCCGGATCGTTTCCCGGTCTTCGATGTGTTTCGCGAAAACTGTTACATCATTGCCGACTCGAATCATGGCTACAAAATGATCGGCGTCGGCAAGCTCGTGGCCGAAGAGATCGTGGGCGCGAAATCCCAATTACTAGAGCCGTTTCGTTTTTCGCGCTATGCCGAAGGACGGCTGCACCCGACTTCCAATAGCCCATTCCCCTGGAGCTAGTACAACAAGAGGAAGATTTCGATGGCGACCGAAACCGATCTGGAACGTTACGTTAAAAGCCCCGGCCGCGATGAGCTGGTCAGCCAGGTGCGTTCGAAGATCAACGAACTTGACATCAAGTACATCTATTTTCAGTTCATCTCTGTGACGGGCCGCATCGTAGGCAAAGGCATCCCTGCGGATCATTGGGAGCGGGTTTCGGAGCGGGGCTTTCAGCTCGTCTATGGATCGACGGCGAACCTCTACGTCGATCGGCACGGTGAGTACATCGGTTACGGACCGGAAGCGATGGAACTCGTCGGCATCCCCGATCCGGAAACCTTTTGCCAACTGCCCTGGGACAAACGCGTTGCACGTGTGTTCTGTGTGTGCTTTCGCAACCGCGAGGAGCGTGAAAACGCCGGCGCGCATCTGACCTCTGATTGCCGGGGCAATCTGAAACGGCATTACGCCGAGTTCAAAGATAAATACGATCTCAATTTCCGCGTCGGGACCGAGCCCGAGATGATGTGGCTCAAGCGCGGTGAGGACGGTATGCCGGACGGCGGCTTCTCCAAGCCGAACTGCTATCACATCGATCAGTTCGAATCGCTGCGCCCGGTATTCATGCAGGTGATCGAATACTGCAACGCGATGGGTCTGGACATGATCCAGGGCGATCACGAAGACGCGCCCGGGCAACTCGAACTCAATTGGATGTTCGACGATGTCGTGCGCAACGCCGATCGCCTGGCAACCTACCGCCAGATCTGCGGCCAGGTCGCGCGTGAGAACAACCTCATCGCGTGCTTCATGACCAAGCCCTTCATGGGCGTGTCGGCGTCGGGCTGTCATGTCAATATTTCGTTGTGGCGCGGTGGTGAAGATCGTATCAACACGCTACATAACGATCCCGTCGCGGGCATGGATGACTGTTTTACCTATATGCACGGGGGTGAGAATACCTTCATGCCGGATACCGACGATCCGCAGTTGCCCGGCAAGATCGGTTTGCAATGTGTCGGCGGGATCGTGACCCATTTAGGCGCGTTGACGGCGATCGGCTGTTCGACCGTGAATTCCTATCGCCGGTTGTGGGATACCGGTTATTGGGCGCCCGTGTTCGCCGATTGGGGTTTCCAGAACCGTACCACTGGCTTGCGCATCTCCGCGCCGGGCCGCTTCGAATACCGGGCGGTCGACTCGATGGTGAATCCGTACCTTATGGGCAGCGCGTTGCTCAAGGCATTTGAAGACGGTATCGACAACGATATCGATCCGGGTGAACCGGAAAACCGGAACATCTACCAAGCCATGGAGGCGGGTAAGGAAGTCAAACGGTTACCGATGTCGCTCGGCGATGCCCTGGAGCGGCTCGCAAACGACGAGGTCATTAAATCCTCCATGCCGGGTGAAATGTATAAAGTTTTCCATTGGTACAAGAACGACGAATGGGAAAAATTCATGGCTACGGTGACGGATTGGGATCTCGAAACCTATATCGATTGTTTGCCATAAGGACACGTCCGGGCTCGAGCGCAACGAGCCGGAGATTTATTGATAGAGGACGAATGATATGTGCGGAATCGCAGGTGTGATTCACCGCGGGTCCACTGACAACATCGGGAAACAAATGACCGCGATGTTGCAGGCCATGAAGCACCGCGGACCGGATTCAACGGGCTTCGCGCTATACAGCGAACCCCGTAAAAAGAAAAAGTTCGTCGTGCGCTTCAAGGTCGCCGAAGGCGCGGAAGCGCGCAGCGGCTTTGCCATCGCGCGGCAAATGGAAGAGCGCAAAGCGGCCGTGGACGAGCGCTTGGAAGAACTCGGCGCGACGATCGACAAGGAGAAATCCGTCGACGACTACGCCTTTCGATACGAGATCACCTTCGATGGTGACTTGCGACAGCTAGCGTCCTATGTCGAGGACATCGAAGCCGTCGAGATCCTGTCGATCGGACACGCACTCGAGCTAATCAAGGATTTGGGCGATGCCACCGTCGTCTCGAATCAGTATTCTCTCGGCGAGTTCAATGGTACGCACGCGATCGGCCACACGCGCATGGCGACCGAATCCGACGTCGACATTCGCTCGGCCCATCCGTATTGGGCCTATCCGTTCTCCGACGTCTCCGTGGTCCACAACGGCCAGTTGACCAATTATTGGACCCGGCGCCGCGAACTCGAACGCCGTGGTCATCGTTTCATGTCGGATTGTGATTCCGAGCTGATCGCCGTGTATATCGCCGATGCGATTCAAAATGGCGAAGACCTGGAATCGGCAATGCGGCGTTCGATCGATGAATTGGACGGGGTCTTCACCTATCTGATCGCGACCAGCGATCAATTGGGCATGGCGAAGGACACCATGGCGGCCAAACCCATGGTGCTTTATGAAAGCGATGATTTTGTCGGGCTCGCGTCGGAAGAAGTCGCGATCCGAAGCATCTTTCCGCACGAAATCGATACCTACGATCCTTATGAAGGCGAGGTCCGCGTATGGCAAACGTAAAGGAGCACGTGTCCCATGACATGGGGATGCATTCCGAGCAGCTCAAAGGGCGCACCCAACAGCGATTCTTTTCGGCGGAGGCCGGCGAGAATTTCATTCAGCCGTTCACCTATGAAGTCGATTTCGACGAAAGCGCCGAATTCGACGCGCAAGACATGGACACCTTGGCGATCAATCGCAAGCTCCGCGAGTTGATGAAAGCCGGGCACGGCACGATCCGGATCCTGAACCCGGGGGCCAAGCACAGCATCGCCGTCGGTATCCTCAATCGATTAAACCTGCATATCGAGGGTAGCCTCGGTTATTTCGGACTCGGGCTTCTCGACGGCCCCAATGTACACATTACCGGGCGGGTCGGTTGGTCATGCGCCGAGAACATGATGGCGGGTACGGTGTCGATCGACAAAAACGCGGGATCGACCTTTGGCGCGGCCATCCGCGGTGGTGATCTCGTCTGCGTCGGCAGCGTCGGTGCGCGTACGGGCATAGACCAGAAAGGCGGCACCATCATCGTGGGTGGCGACACGGGTGCGTTCAGCGGCTTCATGATGCAGCGCGGGCGCATGGTGATACTCGGCAGCGCGGGACAAAACCTGGGCGATTCCATGTACGACGGCACGATCTACGTAGGCGGCGACATCAAGAGCCTCGGGGTGGATGCGGTTGAAGAAGAGATGAGCGATCTCGATATCGAGTGGCTCGAGCGCAAGCTCGCGCTTTACGGTCTCAGCACGCCGAACGGCGCGAAAAACATGAAGAAGATCGTGTCCGGCAAGCAGCTTTGGAATTACGACAATCTCGAACCGACGGAGAAAAAACTGGTTCTGTAGGAGCCCGCTCGCAGGCGAATAACGACGTTATAGAGGTTTTATCGATGTCCACCGCAGACGACGAAAAATACATCCTGGGCCAGAGCCCGATCTTCACGCCTGAAGTCATTAACGACATTCATGTCAAGTCGGAACTCGGGCGTTACCGCATGCGCGGGTTTTCGATGTTCAAGAAGATCCCTAACTGGGACGACTTGACGTTTCTACCGGGAACCTTGACGCGTTTCGTGATCGAGGGTTATCGCGAGAAATGCGAAACGAAAACGATCATCGGACCGCGCGCGAAACGGCCCTTGGTCCTCGATATACCGGTCTACATCACCGGCATGAGTTTCGGTGCCTTGTCCTACGAGGCGAAGACCGCGTTAGCGCGCGGCGCGACCATGGCGGGCACGGCGACGTGTTCGGGTGAGGGCGGCATGATTCCGGACGAACGGCGCTATTCGGAAAAGTGGTTCTATCAATGCATTCAGTCCCGCTACGGATTCAATCCGCAGCACCTACGTTTAGCCGACGCGTGCGAATTCTTTATCGGCCAGGGTTGCAAAGTCGGACTGGGCGGGCACCTGATGGGCCAGAAAGTCACCGATCAGGTCGCCGAGATGCGCTCGCTCCCGACCGGGATCGATCAACGCTCGCCGGCACGGCATCCCGATTGGCTGGGCCCCGACGACCTCGCCTTGAAGATCCAGGAGATCCGCGAAGCAACCAATTGGGAGATCCCCATTCAACTGAAACTCGGCGCCGCGCGCGTCTACGACGACGTGCGCATGGCCGCGAAGACCGATCCGGATGCAATTTATCTCGATGGTATGGAAGGTGGAACCGGCGCAGGCCCCCACTTGGCGGCCGAGGAGACCGGTGTCCCGGGCATCGCAGCGATCCGCCAGGCGCGGCGCGCACTCGACGACGTCGGTAAGAGCGGCGAGATCACGCTGATCTACGCCGGGGGGATCCGCAACGGCGGCGATGTCGCCAAAGCGCTGGCGCTCGGCGCCGAAGCGGTCGCGATCGGTCATTCCTCCTTGATGGCCCTGAATTGCAACAAGGACATCCCTGAAGCCGACTACGAAAAAGAAATGGGTGTCAAAGCCGGTTATTGCTATCACTGTCACACCGGACGCTGCCCGGTCGGCGTCGCAACCCAGGATCCCGAGTTGCGCAAGCGGCTCGATCCCGATGCCGCGGCCGAGCGCGTGTATAACTTTTTGCACTGCCTTACGATCGAGTGCCAGATGATGGCGCGTGCCTGCGGTAAGACCAACGTGCATTCGCTGGAGCCGGAAGATCTAGCCGCGCTGACGATGGAGGCTTCGGCGATGGCCCAGGTGCCGCTAGCGGGATCGCAGCACACGGTCGGCCGGCCGGATATGACGCGATTCTAGGGAGAGCGTAATCATGACCGACAACAAAGACATCGATCACTACCTCAAGTCCGACGGCGTCGATTCCGACCGCGAGAAGATGATCGGGCAGACGATCGGGTACCGCTACGACGTCAACCTGTTACCCGATTACGAGCGGTTGACCCCTTATCTCAAAAAATACTTGGACATGATGGGATGGAAGGACCTCAATTGGCTCGAAGACGTCCACATGGGTTACGAAGAAGGGCGTGCGGCCGTGTTCGATCGCAATATCAACGGCTGGGTGACGGTGCCGGAAGACATCGATTTACCGGATAACCAGCAGGACCGCGACATGATCGCACGCGAATTGCTGGTGAAGTTTCAGATGTCGCCCGATCATCCGCTGGTCGATCTGCGCCGGGCTTACGAGAAGTTCGATTGATCCCGGGCCCGGACGCAGCGGTGACCGATGGATGTCGATGCGCTGGAACTGGGATTGGAGACCGGCATCGCCGAGGCCGGGATCCACGTGGCCTATCTCGTCGTTGCCGGGCTCGAGAATCGCGCTGATGACGATGCGTTCACTGAGATCTACAAGGCGTTACAAGACGCCATCGTGCGCGACGGATCGCGGGCGGCCCTATGTGCGGATCCCAAGATCGCAGGCTATCGAAACCTGCACGACCGGTTCGATGTAACGGATCCGTCCATGACGCCTTCACCGGAAAGCATCTTCAACGTGTTGTTCGAACACAAGGCCTTGCGCCCCATCAATCTAATCGTTGATATATACAACTATATTTCGCTGAAATTCCGTATCTCAACGGGTGCGCACGACCTCGATAAGGTGTCGCGTTCGATCGAGTTGGCGAGGACGCGGGGCGACGAACCCTTCCGGCCCTTGGGCCGGTCGAAACTGCAACCGGTGCCAGCCGGTGAATACGCATATATGGACGGTGAGCGCGAAATCGTATGCCACTTGGAATGCAGGCAGTCCGATAACACGAAGATCGAATCATCCACACGCGACGTCTTGTTCATCCTGCAAGGCCATGCGGACCTATCTAAAGACGTCGTGCACGCCGCGCTTGAAGAACTAAAAGGGTTATTGCATACGTACTGTGGTCCTTACAGCCGGGAGCGCCTCGTCATGCTACCCGCCAACGCGCACAACACGAGCTAAAAAAATACGATGCTGCGCTTGTTGAAATACGGGTTCATCGAGGATTACGCTGAAGAGCGCTATTTCAATACGCCCGATTCGTTAAACGACAGCTACGACGTCGTGATCATCGGCGCCGGCGGTCATGGCCTCGCTTGCGCGTATTACCTCGCGAAAGATCACGGTATCACGAACGTCGCTGTGCTCGATCGAAGCTACATCGGCGGTGGCAATACCGGCCGTAACACGACGATCGTGAGGTCGAATTACCTGACTGAAGAAGGCGTCAAATTCTATGACGCCAGCTTGACGCTGTTCGAGTCGCTTTCCGAGGAACTCGATTTCAACATCTTCTATTCCGAGCGGGGTCATTACACCTTGGCTCATAGCGACGCGACCTTACGCACCGCGCGCTGGCGCGCCGAGGTCAATAAGCATTACGGCGTTTCAAGTGAGGTCGTCGGCCCGGACGAGATCGCGCGGGCCTGTCCAGAACTCGATCTGTCTTGCGGGGGTAACCATGAGATCCTGGGCGCCCTCTATCACGCCCCCGGCGCTGTCGCGCGCCATGACGCCGTCGCCTGGGGCTATGCGCGGCGCGCGTCCGAAGCGGGCGTCGCGATTTTCCAGGACACGGAGGTTACGGCGATCGAGTGCAACGGTAATGGTGTCGACGCCGTCGTCACGAATCACGGACGCATTAAGACGCGCAAGGTCGTGTCCGCCGTTGCCGGCTACACGCCGAGCGTGCTCGCGATGGTCGAGCTACACAGTCCGATCGAGATCTTTCCCTTGCAAGCCTGTGTGACCGAGCCGATCAAACCGTGGCTCGATACGATCGTCGTGTCGGGCAGTCTGCACCTGTACGTGAGCCAGAGTTCGCGCGGCGAGATGGTCATGGGGGCATCGGTCGATCCGATCGAGATCCATTCGCAGCGATCGACCTTCGAATTCGTCAGCGATATCTGCGACCAGATGCTGGATCTGTTTCCGTTTCTCGCCGGGATCAAGATCAATCGACAGTGGGCGGGCATGGCCGATATGACCCCGGATTTCGCACCGATCATGGGCCGAACCCCGGTCGATGGCTTTTATCTCGATGCGGGTTGGGGTACCTGGGGGTTCAAGGCGACGCCGATCTGCGGCAAGACCATGGCCGCGACGGTGGTCGACGATCGCGATCACGAGTTGATCACTGCGTTCAATCTGTCGCGGTTCGACGATTACCAACTCGTCGGCGAAAAAGGCGCGGCGGCGGTCGGACATTGAGGCCGCGGTCGTGAAGTTCATCGATTGTCCGATCATCGGTCAGCGCCCCCACACGGAGTTTGCGATCGCCGGGGTGCTCGACGTGGAACCGGCGGAAATCACGGATATGACGCCCGCTGCATGGGCCTTCAATCGCGAGAGCGTACCGCTCGAGCGGGTTGAACAGTGGTATCACCTACCATCGCAACTGTGGTTCGACGTCACCCGTCATACGGGCACCGACGCGGTCAGCCGCGTCGTGCTCGCAGGGCCGCAAGATGAGTAGGCGCCTGCCACAGCAACCGCGTGAATGGATCGATCGCGATACCCGCATCGATTTTGAATTCGAGGGTGTGACGTTCAACGGATTCGGCGGCGATGTCATATCGAGCGCGCTGTTGGCCCACGACCAGCAGTTGCTGGGGCGCAGTTTCAAGTATCACCGCCCGCGCGGCGTGTTATCCATGGCCGACCACGACGCCAACGTACTGTTGCAATCGCCGGATGCAACGAACATACGCGGCGACGTCACGCCCATTGCGGCAGGCGAATCTCTGCGCGCCGTCAATACCGTCTTCGGCCTCAAGCGCGACGTGACGCAATACTTGAGTATCTTCTCGCGCTTTCTACCCGTCGGCTTCTATTACAAAGCGTTTTACCGGCCGCGTTGGACGTTTCCGTACTGGGAGCGATTGATTCGCGAGCTCGCCGGGCTCGGTAAAGTCGACACCGCGCACCGCGGGGGACGACAGCCGCATACACACCGTTTTTGCGATGTCTTGATCGTTGGGGCGGGCGCATCGGGGCTCGCCGCCGCCGCGCACTTCGCCGACGCGAATCTCGATGTCGTGATCGTGGATGAGAACCGGTATGCAGGCGGTGCGCTCGACTATATGCACGTAACCGACGCCGAAGCACAGTCGTTTCGAGACGCGGCGCTGGAGCGGCTCGAACTGGCCGACAACGTTGAATTGCTCACCGACGCGACCGCGAGCGCCTGTTACGACCAGTACACCGTCCCGGTCGTCACACCGAGCGGCATCGTTGTGGTTCAGGCTCGCGCTATCGTTATCGCCACCGGTGTGCTGGAACAACCCGCGGTGTTTCGCCACAACGACCGGCCGGGTGTCATGCTGGCCACCGGGGCGCAGCGCCTGATCCATCGCTACGCGGTCGCGCCCTGCGATACTTGCGTTGTCCTGACCGCGAACGAAGAAGGGTACCGCGCAGCGCTCGATTATGCCGATGCCGGCATCCGCGTGGCTGCCGTCATCGATATGCATGCAACCGCGCCCGCGCACGAGGGCGCTCATGCCGTACTCGCGCGCGGTATTCAACTCATTCCGAACGCCCATGTGAACGAAGCGCGGGCCGCGCGTGGACGCCTTGCGTCCGTGATCGTCCATTCGAACGACGGCGGCATCGAGCAAGAGATCACCTGCAACGGCCTGATGATGAGCGTGGGTTGGGCGCCTGCCGGCAGTCTCTTGTATCAAGCGGGCGGACGCTTTGCGTATGACGACGCGCTCGATCAGATCGTCCCGATCTCGACGCCCGACGGCGTGCATGCGGCGGGCCGTTTGAACGGCGTCTTCGCGTTGGCCGACCGCATTGCCGACGGCCGTGCCGCGGCGGGCGAAGCGATGGCGCATCTCGGCACACTTCAACGATCGTCTTACGCTCGGCCCGCGGCCGACACCACCTCGCACTCGCATCCGTATCCGATCCACAAACACCGCAAGGGACACGAGTTCATCGATTTCGATGAGGATATTCACCTCAAAGATCTCAGCGTCGGTATCCGTGAGGGTTTCGACTCCATCGAATTATTGAAGCGTTACTCGACGACCGGCATGGGGCCGAGCCAGGGCAAGACATCGAACATGAACGGCGTGCGGTTTGTCGCCCGGCAACGTCAGCGCGACGTGAACGCGATCGGCGTGACGACGCCGCGGCCGTTTTATCACCCCGTACCCATGGGTACCGTGGCGGGCCGGCGCCTGCGCCGCGAATGGCATACGCCCATGCACGAGTATCACATCGAACACAGCGCCGACATGATGGACACAGGCGCATGGCGCAGGCCCAAAAGCTATAAGGCGGGCTCGCCGTTCGCGCAGGTCGACGCCGAATACCGCATCGTGCGTGAAGGGGTCGGTATCATCGACGTGTCCACGCTTGGCAAGATCGAAGTCTTCGGCGCCGATGCCGAAGCGCTGCTCGAGCACGCCTATACGTGCACGTTCGACAAGCTCGCAAAGGGCATGACGCGCTACATCTTCATGGTAGATTCGAGCGGGACCATCGTCGACGACGGCGTTGCCGGGCGCATCGGCGATGGTCACTTCTACGTCACCGCCACCAGCACGCATTCGCAAACTGTGTTGCGCCAATTGCAATTGTTCGCCGATCAACTCGAGCTCGACGTCGCGATTATCGATCGCACCTTTCAGCTCGGCGCGGTCAACATCGCCGGTCCGTTTTCGCGGCGCGTGCTCGAGCGCATCACCGACATGGATCTTCACGACGAGGCATTTCCCTATCTCGGAATACGCGAGGGCGCGGTTGCCGACATCCCCGCGCGCCTGATGCGGGTCGGATTCGTAGGTGAGCTGGGGTATGAAATCCATTGTCCGGCAAGTCACGGCGCAACCCTGTGGGAACGTTTATTGGCGGCCGGCACGCCTGAGGGCTGCGCGGCCTTCGGCGTTGAAGCGCAGCGTCTATTGCGCCTGGAGAAAGGCCACATCATCATCGGCCAGGATACCGACGGCACGACCAATCCTTTCGAAGTCCGTCTCGGTTGGGGCGTGCGCCTGACCAAACCGCGATTTCACGGTAAGCACAGCCTCGAGATCCTGAAACCCAAGCTTGCCCGCAAGCTCATTGGCTTTGCGATCGATAATCCTATGGGCGAAGACCACGCGGGCGACGATCCGATCCAGGAAAGCCATTTGATCATCGATGCCGATCGCATCGCGGGGCGCGTCACGAGCGTTTCCTTCAGCCCCGTCCTCGAGAAGATCATCGGGCTTGCGTTCGTCGACCTGGCACTCGCCGATACAGGCCAGGAACTGTCGATCAGGACGACCAACGGCCGGCTCGTCACCGGCGTCGTGACCGACACGCCCTTCTATGATCCCGATAACGAGCGTCAGACGCCGGATCTCGATGCGGCTTACGACACGGCGGCATGAGCGTAGCGGCGAAACGTAGTCCGGTCATCGCCGCATTCGACGCGGCGCGGTTCGAACACGGCGCCGTCAATGACACGTTGATCGCGGTCGCGACGCGATCCACGATAAACGCCGCAGGTTTCCTCGCAGACGTCAGCGCCGCGCACAAACGAATGATTGCGGGCGTTGGCGCCCGGCAATTTCTGGAATCCTTTGGGCTCGAGGCGCCGCAGGCGTTGTTACGTTGGCGGCCGCTCGGTGTCGATGGTGCGGTTGCCTACGTCCATCGCAACCGCTTTATGCTCGTCGCGGCGAGTCAGCCTGAGAAAACGGACCAACTGTTCGATGAACCCGCCGGCCGGCAAGGTGATGTGTTGGTGTTGCAACTTGAGGCGGCGGATTTCGCCTTGGGCGGGCCGGCGGCGAGCATCGCCGTCAGCGAACTTTGCCCGATGAACATCGACGATGCCGCGGACGATATGTGGATTGCGACGCGTCTCGCCAACTGCGAGGTCATGATGCGCCGCTTGCGCTGCGGACGCGTCGACTACCGTTTGATGTGTACGCCCGCGGACGCTGTCTTTGTCTTTGCGGCACTTGCCGGTGTGATCGCGGAGCACGGCGGGTCCGTCGCAGGCTACAACGATTATTTGGGACTCATTCAAAGGGGAGACGCCACATGACGCCGACTGAAGCGAAAGATTTTCTAAGTAAACACGACGTCAAATTCGTTCTAGCGCAATTCGTGGACATACACGGCGTGGCGAAGACCAAGTCCGTACCCGCCGATCACCTCGATGATGTGCTGACCGACGGTGCGGGCTTCGCGGGTTTCGCCGCGTGGGGAATGGGGCAAGGCCCCGAAGATCATGACTTCATGGCGGTCGGTGACATCAATACCCTTTCGCTCGTCCCCTGGCAGCCGGGCTATGCGCGTATCGTGTGCGACGGCACGGTCGATGAAAAACCGTGGCCGTTCGATACGCGCTACGTCATGAAACAGCAGATCGCGCGCTTGTCCGAGCGGGGTTGGACCATGAATACCGGCTTGGAGCCCGAATTCATGTTGCTTCAGCGGCACGAGGACGGTTCGCTGGCGCCCGCCGATGACACGGATATCCTCGAAAAACCCTGTTACGACTACAAGGGGCTGTCGCGCAGCAGAACCTTTTTGGAAACGCTCGTGAATTCGCTCAAGGAAGTCGGATTCGACGTGTATCAAATCGACCACGAGGACGGTAACGGTCAGTTCGAGATGAACTACACCTATACCGACGCCCTGACCTCTGCGGACCACTTTGTGTTTTTCCGCATGGCGGCCAACGAAATCGCAAACGATCTCGGGCTCATATGCACCTTCATGCCGAAACCGTTTACCGACCGCACCGGCAGCGGCATGCACATGCATATTTCGATCGCGGGCGGGGGCAGCAACAATCTCTTTCAGGATGACAGCGACGCCAACGGGCTCGGTTTATCCACGACGGGCTATCATTTTCTCGGTGGTTTGCTGAAGCATGCTCGGCCGTTGGCGGCCCTCAGCGCGCCGTCGGTCAATTCTTACAAGCGGCTCGTCGTCGGCCGCGCCCTCTCGGGCGCGACCTGGGCGCCGGCCTACATCGGTTACGGTGATAACAATCGCACGGCGATGGTTCGCGTACCCTACGGCCGGCTCGAGCTCCGGCTTGCCGATTCGTCCTGCAACCCCTATCTCGCCGGCGCAGCGATGATCGCTGCGGGCCTCGACGGCATCGAAAACGAAATCGATCCGGGCCCGCCGCAAAACGTCAATTTCTACGAGCTGTCAGACCGCGAACTGCGCAAGCGCAAAGTGAAACTTCTGCCGCAGACCCTGGGCGAAGCCCTGGATGAACTCGAATCGAGCAAGTTGTTCTCCGAGCAGCTCGGAAAGGCATTCATCGACGAGTTCCTGGACGTCAAGCGCATGGAATGGATCGAATACTGCCGGCATATCTCCGACTGGGAACGCGAACGGTTGCTCGGGTTTTATTAGAGCCTGTCTCGGCATGATTCACGTGCGCGCCGACCGCGGTTTAAGTGTTGCCCCCGGATTCCGCTACGCTCCATCCGGGCTACAGGGCTTACGTAGCCTGGATGGAGCGTAGCGGAATCCGGGATTCCACTATGAGTAAGAAAATCCCTACGGCCGACCTCAAACTGATTGAGGGTTTAGGCGCCGACCAACCCGATCTGAGCGCGTTTCTGGGTGCGGCGCTCAAGCACCGGCGGCTCGATCAGCATTTGACCATCCAGGACGTCTCCGAGCTGTCCGAAGTCAGTCGCGGCATGTTGAGCCGCATCGAAAACGGCCAGGCTACGCCGAGCCTCGATGCCTTGTCGCGCATCTGTCAATCGCTCGGCATCTCGCTCGGTAATCTGTTCAAGGATTTCGACGTACCGGAAGGCACGGCGACGTTCATCCCCAAAGGTGACGGTATGGACGTGGCTCGTCGCGGCACGAAACGCGGCCACACTTATGAGCTCCTGTCCTACGATCAGGGCCCCAAGAAGCACTTCGAACCGTTTCTGATCACCCTCGATGACGAGAGCGAAACGTTTCCGAGTTTTCAGCACGAAGGTACGGAATTCCTCTACATGCTCAAAGGCAAGATCGAATACCGGCACGGTCGCCACACGTACGTGTTAAAGCCGGGTGACGCCATCACCTTCGATGGCAACATCCCGCACGGACCCGAGAAGCTGTTGTCATTGCCGATCCAGTTCCTGTCGATCATGTATTACGGAGATAACGAGGCTTGAGCAGGTTCGGCACCCGGCGCGGTAGATCTTTATAATTCGCCCGCAAGCGGGCGAATATCCAGGGGGAGGTATGGATCAGGAAACCACGGCTCTGACGATCCTGTTCACCGAATTTTACTACTGGGTGATGATCGTCTTGATGTTCCTGATCAAGGTCGGGTTCTGCGTCTACGAGGTTGCCGCGTCTCGCGCAAAGAATCGCCTGCACACCCTGATGCAGGTCACCATGCACATCCCCCTGGTCACGCTGGGATTCTTCTTCGTGGGCTGGTGGATCTATTTCGCGTTTCCGAACGGGCCCGGCATAACAGGCGGCCTGGTGGACGCGCCGCACGCGCTGGCGTGGAGCGAACTCATGGGGCCGCATTTGGGCGGCCCGCCGGGGAGTGAAGCTTTAACGAGCGCAGACACGGCGACATGGTCACGTCTGAACGGCGTCTTCTGGGGGGCCTTCCTGCTCTTTTCCTGGACCGTCGCCGCCATCGTATCGACCGCGACCATCGAGCGCATCCGGTCCAATGCGTTTTGGATACTGGCTGTTCTCATCGGTTGTGTGCTTTGGATCATCGATGCCTCGTGGGGTTGGCATCCGGACGGTTGGATGGTGCAGAAGCTCGGTTATCACGATGCGTACGCGTCGGGCGTCATTCACGCCATCGCGGGCGGTTTTGCGCTCGGCGTCTTGATCCCCCTGGGCCAGCGCATCGGCCGTTTCCGGCCGGATGGCACGGCACGGGAGATCCCGCCTCACGACCCCTGGTTGGCGACCGTCGGGCTGTTCATCATCTTTACCGGCTTTTGGGGATTTTACGCGGCCTGCAACATCCCGATGTTTGACATCCAGGCGGGCGACGGCGTATTTTTTTCTGCAACCAACATCTACCTCGGACCGACGACCTTGTCGGCCATCACCTTCAATTTCCTGATGTCGCTATCGGGCGGTTTCCTGGCCGGTTATCTGGTCTCGAAGGGTGATCCGTTTTGGACCTATTCGTGCGCGCTGGCCGGCGTTATTTCCGCGTCGGCGGGTAATGACCTGTATCACCCGATACAGTCGCTGCTGATCGGCGCGGCCGGCGCCACGCTCGCATACAAAGCACATTACTGGGTCGAAAATCGATTCAAACTGGACGACGGCGTAGGCGCCGTGGCCGTGCACGGTTATGCGGGATGCTTTGGCGTCATCATCGCGGGCTTCGTCTTGTGGGGTTATCCGGCATCGCCTAATCCGGATTACGCGACCATTTCGCCCTGGGGGCAGACGGCCGGCGCGGTCATCATGTTTTTCGTGCTCGGGTTTCTACCCGCTTACATCGTTTCGACCGCGTTGAAAAAATTCGGTTTGCTGCGGATCCCCGAAGCAATCGAGATCAAGGGGCTCGATGTAGGTCAGGAAATCGCATTCGAAGCCGCGATGAAGGAGATCGAAGCGGCCGAACAAGCGCATTCTTCTCCAACTTAGATCGAAGGAGTCATCAACATGGCGACAGGAAATATCGAGACTTGGGCCGGCGAGATCGCTGATATCGGCGCGATCTACCCGTTCGTCGGCAGTGAGATGGTGCTCGCCGTAATCGGCGTAGTGTTGTGGCTGTTGTGGTTCGTGTTGCAAGCACGCATGGAAAATCGCGAGTATCAGGAGGAGATGAAACAACGCGGTCGAAGAGCGCCGTAATGGCCGACACGGGCAAACCGCCGGCCCATTGGGTGGTCAAGGCGTTCACGCGCTTGAACGTATGGATCTATAAAGTGAGCGGCGGACGCTTCATGAATAAATTCGCGGGCGACTCCATCTGCCTCGTAACGATGACCGGCGCAAAATCGGGTAAGCAGCGCACCATCCCGTTGATGTACGTCCCGCACGGCGACAACGTCATCCTGGTCGCATCGCTCGCCGGCTCGCCGAATAATCCACGTTGGTACCACAATCTGATCGCCCACCCCGATATCGAGGTGGAAGAGGGTGGCGCACGCCGAAAACTCCGCGCACGCCTGGCGGACGCTGCCGAGAAAGCCGCGCTGTGGCCGACCTGTGTCGAACACTATGCGCCGTTCGAGGATTATCAAAAACGCACGGCGCGGGACATCCCGGTGTTCGTTTGTGAGCCGTGAGGCATCCTCTTTTTGCATGAAGACGTACTCGTCGCCATGCCTTCTATTCTCTGCGTGGCTCGCGTTAACGAGTAGCGTTACAGGCGCCGAACCGCTTCGCGCTGCGATCGCGAACGACTATGACGCCCATCTCGAGGACCTCTTCAAACATTTCCACGCGAACCCGGAGCTTTCGCACCGGGAATTCAAGACGGCCGCGCGTCTTGAAGAAGCGTTTCGTACACTCGGTTATGACGTGACGGAAAGCGTTGGGGGCACGGGGGTCGTGGCGGTACTCGCGAACGGCAGCGGACCAACGGTCATGCTGCGCGCGGACATGGACGGCTTGCCGATCGAGGAACGATCAGGCTTGGCGTATGCCTCCACGGTGCGCCAGGTCGACATCAACGGGATCGAGCAGCCCGTGATGCATGCCTGTGGTCACGACGTGCATATCACGGCGCTGGTCGGCGCCGCGCGCCAGCTCGCGGCCAGTAGGGATCAGTGGTCCGGTACGCTGGTGCTGATCGGGCAACCCGCCGAAGAGCGCGTTTCCGGCGCCCGCGCGATGCTCGACGATGGTCTGTACAGCCGGTTTCCAAAACCGGACTATGCACTCGCATTCCACGTATCCTCCGAGGTCGCCGCGGGCAGGATCGAAGTACGCTCCGGCATCGCCTACTCCAGTTCCGATAGCGTCGACATCGTCGTTCACGGGGTCGGCGGCCACGGTGCCTATCCGCATAAAACCGTCGATCCGGTATTGGTCGCCGCGCACATCGTGGTGGCGCTGCAAACCATTGTCAGCCGTTCGATCAATCCGCTGGAGCCGGGCGTGATCACGGTCGGTGCCATCCATGGCGGATCGAAACACAACATCATCGGCGAACGCGTGGACATGAAAGTGACCGTTCGTGCAGACAGTTTCGCAACGCGTGAAATTTTGCTCGATCGAATCGACGGCGTCGTCGATGGCGTCGCCCGCTCGCTCGGTGTACCGCAAGACAAGCTACCCGAAGTCATGCGTTCGAAGACGGAATCCACGCCACCGTCCATCAACCACGCGGACACCCGCGCGCGGCTCGTGGCGGCGTTCGAGCAACACTTTGGCACGGACCGGCTGGGCAAAACGCCGCGATCCGGCATGGGCGCGGAAGATTTCGCCCACTTCGTCGCCCCCGATACCGGCGTCAAGGGCGTCTATTTCCGCGTTGGCGGGACGCCCGAGCACGACTTGGCGTCAGCGGCCTTTCATCACTCGCCGCACTTCAAGATCGATCCCGCGCCAGCGGTCAAGACGGGCGTGGAGGCCATGGTCATCGGCGCGATGACACTCTTGGCCAAGTGATCGGCGTTTAACCGACACGGCAAGCCGACCGCAGCCCTGCGGCGCCGCGTTCAAGAGCGCAACCCCTAACGCGCGCGTCGCTTGACCACGCCCAACGCGGCGAGCGCGGAACTCATGAACCAAAAAGCCGCGGGTATGGGCATCGCAGTCAGCGCGATGGGCACTGGCGCGATGCCGACTTCAAAGCCAATGAACTTCTTCTGGATGAACACCTCGCTGCCGAAACCACCCTGTGGTTGTTGGCCTGGAAGCCCAACGCTCTGTCCCTGGTCGATGATCACCAAGAAATTCTCGATCGTAATCCAGACATCGGAAGGCAGGCCGGGAGTCGCTATCTCCTGCTCGAATTCCCACACATCGAGGATAGTGGCATCACTGCCGTCCGTGAAGGTGTGTTCGAATGGCGTCGATGCGAATTGCGCTGGACTATCTGCGTGGCGCACAAACACACGGCCGTGGACGATGTATCCGTCAAACAAGCCGCCCCCGATGTGGGTGTAGTCGCCTTGTTCGACCAGTTTGAGGTCCGTGATGATCTGATTGCCGTGCGGAAAGATGGCGAAGTTGGTCGTGTCGTCCACCTGCAACACCCGGGTTGACGTGGCGGTCTCGTCCGCGGGTAGAAAAGCTTTGAATTGCGTCGGTAAGAAAAATACCGTGTTGCCCCCGGCGAGCGGCTTGCCGAACAAGGTCATCACCGCATCGTCTTATTGCAAGGTGAAATCGTCATAGATTTCCTGTACCAAAGCGGCGCTTGCGGTGCCCGTAACCATCATCGCGATGACTACGGTGGCCAGGCTCCGGCTTGGCGATAAGAAGTAACGCATGGTTGTTCTCCGTAAATTGGTCAGAAAGGATCGTGCCGATTACGAAGCCGTGATCGTATACAGACAAGACAGCAATCGGCCCCTCTGGGCCGGCCATGGGATCGGCCGGTCCGTACCCTATTTAATGAAGAAAACCCGATCTCGTCGAGGCGATTATTCGGCGCGGATTCGGTGGTGTGAGGCGCCGGTGTATTTCAAGCCTTGGCCGTGCTGGATTTCGATCCTTCGATCCACACCACGGCGCCGACGACCAGGGCCACGCCGATCATTTGGATCCCGCTCAGCCGCTGACTCAAAAGCAGATAACCCAAGACCACGCTCGCCACGGGTTCCACATTCATCAGCAACGCTGTGCGCATCGGGCCGATAATCGAGATGACCACGAACAGAATGCTGATCGACAGAGTGTAGAAAAAGGGTGCGGCGATGAACCCTACCCAACTCGAAACCGTGTCCGGTAACGCGAAATCACCGCTCCATGCACACGCCACGCCGTAGCCGACGAAGGTCGCACCCAGCATGTGAAGTGTGATGGGCTGGGGATCACCGTCTTCGCGAAGCCGATCATTGAGCGTATACATGGTCGCGATCATGACCGCCGCCATGAATGCGAGCGCAACGCCGACGGGATGGGGTTTGGCGCCGACGATATTGAGCGCCAGGATGACACCGGCGAACGCGACGACCGCCGCGATGGCGAACGGCAACCGAAACACCTCGCGGCCCGTGACCCAGCCGGTTACGGCCACCAGGATCGGATAGGTGTAAAAAATGACCACCGCAAGGGCGACGGGCAGGTACTCGATGGCGCTGAGCAGCCCATACGAACCGATCCCCATCGGGATCCCCAACGCCAATGCCGCGTAACGTTTTGCCGGCGGTAGGGTGCGCGGTATACCCCGGGACCCGAGGATCACGTGCAACACGCCGAATGCCATGGCCGCGCGCACGAACAGCAAGGTCAACGGGTTGCTGCCGCCCGCGTAGGCCATCGCCGACAAGGTGGTGTTGAGGGCGAAACTGACCGCTACGACCACGGCCAACGCGACTCCGCGCCAAGCGCCGTGGAGGCCGAGGACGGGCTTACTCACTGATTACGGTAATAGGCAGGGCACTAGTTTCCTCACGGTGTTTTTCTTCACGTGGTGTCGCTTGAGTTGCGCGGTTATCTTACCGATGTTCCGCCGCGGTCGATACGGCGGTGGGCGAGGTACACCGCGGGTGTCCTCGAACGTCGTTGTTTGCAGGTGAATGAAACGGAAGTGGGTTTGCTGCGCGGTCTTGTGGCGTTGGTTTCGGGAACAGTATACGAATACACCGTGGGTACCGCGCGTCGTCTATTACGTGCAACAGCGAAACGTATACTGCCCCCGAATTCTTTTCACACCGAGCGGTTGTACGACACGCTCGAACTCGGTTTGCAGCGATCAACAGGCTTCTTCATGAAGCCGTGCCAAGTTTAGCTGCGCTCCCGGCGAGGGAATAGCGAAAGGGTCCGACCGCAACGGTTGTTTGCAATTGTGCAGTGCAAGCATGACGGAATGGTCCCGGATTCCGTCTCGACGTAGCCTGGATGGAGCGCAGCGGAATCCGGGATCATCCATGTAAAGCGCTCACGCCCTATGCTCGATCGAGAGGCATTCTTCGAACAGCCATCTGAATTCCGCGAAGCTGTCGACGATCGCGTCCGGTTGATAGGGATGAGCTGGCGTACCTGGAAATATTTTATCGAGCCAGGCGCGCTCCCAGCCGGCGCCGTTGAAAAAAATCGAGGTGCTCACGGCGCGTTTCGCCGCCGCGACGTCCGTCGTGCTGTCACCGACGTACCAGCATTCGGGGCTCGGGAAGGCGCCGATATTGGCGAGGGCCTTAAAGATGGGCTCCGGGCTGGGCTTGCGCCGTTGTGTATCGCCACCGCATACCACGGTATCGAACAATCCCACCCATGAACCGCCTTCGACCACGGCCAACTCGTGATCAAAGAATTCCCGTTCGCGGTTCGTGAGCACTCCGATCTTTACGTCGAACTCGTGCAACTCCAATAACAGGGCCCGTTCGTTGCCTTCAAACGGGTGAACTTCGCCATAATGATCGGCGTATGCATCGTTGAACGCTTCGTGCGCGATACGTTTAGCCTCGTCGTCGTATCCGAACAGCACCTCGAAAATATCCGTGCGTGAGATTTTGCGTTCCGCCTTGATGCGCGGATGCAAAGCCTGATACTGGCGCACATAGTCGACGAGCCGGGCATCTTCCGGCGTTTTGGACAGCGCGCTCGGAACGAGGCGATCAAATAAGCCCAGTTCGGGAATGCGCGGCAGCATGTCATCGACCGCGTGATACATCGCGTCGAGGGTATCCACCAACGTTGCGTGCCAGTCGAACAAGACAATCCTCGGCGCTACTAGCGTCCGCGCCGCTTCGCTGAGGTCTCGGATCATGTATCCACTTCTAGTAACAGGAGCGCCATCGTACGGAGTGATTGAGATACATCGACGCCAGGGCCATCAGCGCCCATTTCGAATCGCCCGTTCACCATCGGTAATGACACGGCTCAGGCATTGCAGAAAGGATTCTACGACCGGTACCTCCTCGGCGTCCGTGCGGGTCACGGCGTGGACCCACTGTGCGGACTGCGGCATTCGGCGGGGTTCGGCGAGGCGCCGCAAGCGCGCTTCGGCGCTGGCCGATCGATTGTGCAGCCCCGCGATGAAATGCGGGATGAAGACCGCACACAGGCCTGCGCGGGCCAAGGCCAGCGCCGATTCCAGCGATGTAAGCCGATATCGGACCAGGCGCCGCACGCGGCCATAAGGCCATCCGTCAACGGCCGACAATTCGGCAATCGCGCCGCGAATGCGGTGTACGGGTACCGCGAAGGGCACCTCGTTGAACGGGTGGTCTTCGAAGCGGCCGACCCGTGCGTAACAACCGAAGCCGATGCGGCGGACTCGTCTAAACGAGAGATCGCTGTGCGGAACGGGTACTTAGGTCACGCCCACATCGGCTTCCCGCACCCGCACGGCCTCGCCGATCTCTTCGACCGGCAGCTCGTGGACGATGGCGGGGGTAGCCTCGAGCGTCGGATTATGGGCCAGACAATAGGTCGTGAAGACCTCGAAGGAGGCGATCCGCAAAGCGTCGCCGTGCGGTTCTTCCAGATCGTCCAGGCAGCGACGCACGCGCGCATGTTCGTCGATCAACTGCGCGCTTTCGCGGTACAAGCGCTCGCCCGCGGCATTGACCACGAGGCGGCGTCCTTCGCGCTTGAACAGAACGCGCCCGACGTCCGCTTCGATTTGACGCAGGGCCTTGGAGATCGTGCCGGGCGTCACGTGCATCAACTCCGCAGCGCGACTGACGCCGCCGGCCTCGACGACCGCGCGAAACAGGCGCAACCTCTTAATTTCCATATTGGAATATTATATTGAATTATTTTCCATTGTAGAAAAAGAAGATTTCGCTTTATATAGGCGCATCGAGTGACGACTGCATTCCAGGCGAGGTGTTAGAAGATGGCGGACTACGTATACGGCGACGAATTCGGTGACATCATCGATCGCACCGAAATGGGGGTGATCGAAATCAGGTGGTTCGACTCGACGGCCGCGATGAGCGGCGACGAGTTCCAGACGTGGCTGACCGGTTTCGTAACGGAACTGGAACGACGCGGTCGCCGGCGGGTGCTGGTCGACACCACGCAATTCAGAATGGATCCGGCGCTGATGAACGCTGAATGGCGCGATACGGCGGTTATTCCGCGCTACAACGCGGCCGGTGTCGAACGCTTCGCCTTCCACATGCCCAGTGGCATGCCCCTGATCGGTCAGGAACCGGCGCCTGAAGGTCCGGGTGAATTTCCAACCGCTTACTTCGGGTCGCGTAACGACATCGTGGAATGGCTTACGGGGTGAACCGCGTCGTTCGGCACCCGTCTTCGAGCTAGCTCCCCACGGCCCTCGGCAGCGGGCAGGCCTCGCCCACCGTGTCCATCCCGAGGGTGGCTAGTAGGCGCCCGTATCCGACGAACATGGAAATGCGCCAGCCAAGGGTGATGATTTCGCGTTCGGTATAGTGCTCGCGCAGATCGTCGTAAAGGGCGTCGCTCGCCTTGTGGTGGTCGCCCGCGAGCACGTCGACCAGGCGGAAGGCCGCCTTCTCGCGTTCGTCAAAGCGATCGCCTTGGGGGTCGTTACGCACGGCGGTAATCAACTCGTCGGTCACACCTTGATCCCTCGCCGAGGGATATACGACGCCTTGTCACAAAAAACATTCGTTGTGTATGGCTACGCGATGACGCACCAACTCCGTGAGTCGAATGGTCAGCCCCTCGCGGTCGACCATGACGTGGTCGTAGTAAAAGCGCGCGAAGTCTTTGTAGAGCTCCGGGGATTGCGCCATCACCTGTATCCACTCGGATCCGCCGAGCGCCTCTTCGGATGCGGCCATCAGGGCGCGGATGCCGTCGTCGACCTGATCGGCCGGGACCTTGCTGACACGTGTATACATCGTGGGTTCCTCCGGATCTGCATCGCGAGCATCCCACGGGCTGCGTCGGGTTGGCAAGCCCCGCTGTCTTTAAGCGGTTGGGTGAGCGTGATCTGCTTAGCGAGCCGGACTACGTCCGGAACGCTGAGAACCACCTATATATAATGCAACGGTGGTCTCGCATCACCACAGATTCGTCTTCGTCCACGTATGGAAAAGTGGCGGTATAAGCATGACCGCTGCCCTGAATAGCGTGCGCCGAAGAAACCTGTTTGACCATGCCGACTACCTGAAAACCCGCCTATCACCTTATTGCAAGCATCTCGGCCTGCAACTCGACTCGAACCACAGACACGATTACGCGCTTGATATTGTCGAACAGCTCGGACCAAACCGATTTGAGAGCTACTTCAAATTCGCATTTGTCAGGAATTCATGGGATTGGTTGGTATCGCTGTATTTTTTTTTTACGAAATCTGAGGTGAATCCGTATACAGGTCGGCCGTGGCGGCACATGTTTTACAACCAGACGAAAGATATGTCGTTTGATGAATTCGTCGATTGGGTTGCCCGGGATGGATTAACCGAATCAGCAAGCCGTAAACGCAGCGCGTTTAGAGACAAGCGGCCCGTTTCACAGAAGGATTGGCTGAGTGATCTGGATGGGACGATATTGGTCGATTTTGTTGGCCGATACGAGAATCTACAACAGGGGTTCGATCATGTGTGTCGGAAGATTAAGCTGCAATCTGTCGGGCTTCCCCGTTTAAATCAATCAAACCATGCTGCGTACCGATCGTATTACAGCCGGGAGAGTCAGGAAAAAGTACGGGCCTACTTTTCTGGTGATATTGAAGAATTCGGATTCGAGTTTTAGTTAGCTCGGCGCACTCAACCTTTCGGCTCGACGCCGAAACCATGAGCTGAAACGCCAAGCTTACCTAGTACGAAGGCCGCTTTTGTATATGGATGTCGCGTTGCCGGATTTTCATCAATCGCGTCATGTCGGCCAGGTTCACTCTGACCTCCGCCATAACTGTATCGGCGGCGGCCGCTATACTTTGTGAATCCGTTTACAAAATGAAGGGGATGAGCGCCAAGGAACCAATTAACTGGCGATTACCTTTGGGTTGGTGTTTTGTAAGTTGTGTTTCTTTGCTGGCGTCCTACCGTTAACATTAGAAAGGGTTTGAGCGAGTTGGAGTTGACCCGCTTTCGTGGATACCTGACCCTTTTAGAAGGAGGATTCCACGATGCCCACAACACGAACTGCCTATCCACCGGCCTTCCGGCAACCGATGATCGAACGGGTACGGGCGGGCCGCAGCCCGGAAGACCTGGCACGCGAGTTTGAGCCGACCGCACAGACCGTACGCAACGGGGTCGCGCAGGCCGACCGTGATGAAGGTCGCCGCAACGACGGTCTGACCACTGCCGAACGCGAAGAACTGCGGCGTCTGCGTCGGGAGAATCGGCGGCTACGTGAGGAACGGGAGATCCTTTCAAAAGCCACGGCCTGGTTCGCTCGGGAGACCGATTCGAGGAAATCTTCGCGTTCATGAGCGTGAATCAGGCCACCTACCGGATCGCGCCGATGTGCCGGCTACTCGGTGTCTCCCCGAGTGGCTACGACGCGTGTCGGACACGTGAACCCTCAGCGCGGTCGAAGCGCGACGCGCAACTCAAGGCACGTATCCAGGCCATCCACAGCTGGAGTCGAGGCACCTATGGGGCAGCGCGTATTCACGCCGAGCGTGCGGATGAGGGGACGCACGTGGGTCGCAAGCGCGTCGCCAAGCTGCTGCGTGAATGGGGTTTGGCCGGGGTGAGTCGACGCACAAGGACGCGCACGACACGCCGCGATCACGATGCCCGCCCGGCGCCGGATCTGGTCGAGCGTCACTTCGTGGCTTCGCGGCCGGACGCACTGTGGGTTGCTGACGTGACCGACGTGCCGACGTGGGCGGGGTTCGTGTATCTGGCGGTTGTCGTCGATGCATTCAGTCGGCGCGTCGTAGGCGGGTCGATGGCGACGCATCTGCGCACTGAGCTCGTGCTCGAGGCGCTCAACATGGCGCTATGGCAGCGTCGACCGAAGAATGTGATCCATCACAGTGACCAGGGCTGCCAGTACACTTCGTTCGCCTTCGGCAAGCGCTGCCGGTTAATGGGTGTACAACCGTCGATGGGATCGGTCGGCGATTGCTACGATAACGCGATGGCCGAGAGCTTCTTCGCGACGCTCGAATGCGAACTCATCGACCGCCACAGTTTCAAGACGCAGGCCGACGCGAAGATGGCGATCTTCGCGTTCATCGAAGGCGGGTACAACCCACACCGTCGTCACTCATCCCTCGGTCAGCAATCACCGCTAAACTATGAAAATAATTATCAACAGGCTGCTTGAAACCCAAGCGCCATACCGTCCACGGAAACGGGGCAACTCCAAGTAGTGTTATGCGAAAACTAGTCATCTGTGCGTTGTGCGTGTTGGCCGCCGGGTGTACGACTGCGACTTATAACCACGGTGCGCGCCAAGTCGGTAACCAGGGAAAAACATTGAGCGATCCGGGCAGCTCCCAGCTTAGCCAACTTAGTACTGAAGAGGATTGCGAGAAGCCTTTGGCCGAGAGAATTCAAATTCAAGCAGCAAAGTATGAAGCAGCCGGTAAATTACCTCCGCCCATCTACTTAAACAAATGCGTTAAACGAGACGAACCGCGTGGAAACGAACTGCGTGGTTCAGAGCAGACGGTGATCGAAACGATGATTTTTCGCGGCTCCAGCCCGCTGTCACGTTAGATACCCCCAACCAAACTGGTACCGTACCAGGCCTTGCCTTATGCCTTGCTGTCATGGGAGATTCTGATGTTTCGGTGGATCAACGAATTATGCAGACCGAAATGATCGCCGATCTCTTTCAGCTTATGCGCCACGGGTGCTTACGCGTCGAGGATAACTTAGTTTCGATCCGGGATGGCTACTTACGAGAGGATCGCAGACGTAACTTATAACAGTGCTGCGCTGCCGAGATCAGGCGGCTCAACCCTTTGCGGACATTTGAGGTCTGAAAAATTCGGGTTAACGCCGAATGTTTCTCATGCGCGCTCAGACTGGTTGGCACGATTCGTTACATTTACACTGCCTAGAATCTCTAGTAATCGCAGCTATTGAAACGGTATTATCGAAGCGGCCCTGTGGAACCGACGTGAGAGTGGCGCGGGAGGACGGGAAATGAGGCGTCTGACCTTATTAGTGTGTTTGCTCGCGGTGTCGGCATGGCGGCCGGCCTCGTCGACGATATATATACCTCGTAACGCGAACGATCTGACCCATTTCGCCATCGCCTGCGAATTCTTAACGGATTGCCATTACTGGACGGATTTCTACCTGACACCCATCCAATTAAGCACAGTCCTGGGCGTCGCGTTTGAACCTATTGAGGGAGTTGCGGCCTCATTTCTCGTAAACAACAACACTTTCATTAATCTCTTTGCTTTGCACGCAAATTCCACAGTAGATCAAGCCATATTTGGTGAGACAATCATAAACCCGGGCTCGTATTTCCCCTTTTCCGGTGGCAACGTCCAAATGACGCCGGGCGACATTTTCTACGTCAAGGTATCCGGCTTGTCTATTGACCCTTTGATTTACGGCTGGCTGCGTGGAGTAATTCAGGGCGATGGCGGTTTCATATTAGATTTAGGCGAGTTTAGCGATGGAGGGGACATCCTGACTGTTGGTGTTGTGACAGTCCCCATCCCAGCGCCATTTCCACTTCTCGCTGGAGGGCTCGGAGTAGTGCTCTCCTGGTCCCAGCGAAGTCGTCGGGACAGATTTGTTCCTCAGATCCTTTAATTCCCCTAAGCATCTGGCCGCAAGCCGAAGTCAGACTCCCGCACAGCGCTTAAAGCAACTCGACGACCGTTTACGCGCGTTTTGCAGACCTAACCCTTAGCAGTGTTGCAATGGCGAAATTCGGCAGCGCACGAGCCGAAGCGGACAGCTGTCAGAACTTGTATGCCTTACCCCGGGCAGCAGGGGCAGCCAACAGGCCCGGCGCCGACATTCAACACCGCCGAACTGATGCTCTGCGTGCGCACAGCGCCGAATGCCCGCGCATTCACCGGGTGATCGGCACGTGCCCGTCGCGTTACGGCGGCCGAGTCGTCGTGCGCATCCGTTGCCGCGTGGTAGCCGGTGTAAATCTGAAACGAATGGTCGTCGACGTTCGTCGTGATCTCGATGCTGGATTCATCGAGCTTGCGCCACTGCGTAAACTCGTTGCCGTCACATCGAACGAATACCGTTTCCGGATCGGGTAGTTGAGTGACCCGATACATTGTTGCCTCACCGCGGCGTGACGACGAGGCCGCGTAGGTCGATACCTGCAACATGCCGTGTTGCAGGTCGTTCCAAGACTGCGCAATGCCCAGCGCCGGAAAATCCACGCCTTCAACGGTCGGTTCGCCGTATTTGGCGAGGTTGGGGCTATTGTAAATATCTTGCCAGGCACCGACGCCGCCGACCTCGGTCATCATTAACAGTGCGCTGAGTTGTCCTCTGGGCCAATCCTCGCCAAATCCGAAGAAAAAACCGAATTCATCGTCGTCATCGCCGAAATGCCGCGGCTCGGCGGCCTGGTGAAAGGCATCCCGCAGGCGCGCGGCGGTCAGGTCGTCCCCGAGTTCGGTTGCCAGACAGTAACCCAGGATCCACAGGCGCGGATCCATGACCTCGGGCACAGCGACGCGCGGATTGTTCCACGAGAATTCGGCGGCGCCCAGTTCATACAGGCGCGTGGCCAGTTCCTGTTTTTGCGGCAACATATACCAGGTGGTCATGAGGCCCGCGAATCCGACGTCGCCTGCGCGGTGCTGATAGTCGATCAGCGGATCGTAATACATCGCCAGCCAATCGAGCTCACCATTTTTCTTGCGATGCATGTAGTTTTTCTGCGCGTAATCTACCCACTCGTGGTAGACCCAGTGATTGCTTGCGCTTGTCAGCGTATCCGAGAGTTGCAGGCCCAGACCGGCAGAGCTCATGCATGCCGGCCAGATCTTGGTGTTTTCGCAATGCAGCCCTTCGGGATGTTTCGCGCATAGCTCCGCTAAGGTTTCCGCCACGTGCGGCTGCGTCCATTCGAATTTCTTACCCTCGTAGCCCGTCAGTTCAAACGGTCGATGCCATTTGGTATCGCCGGATACATATTGATACAAGCCCATCACCAGGTTGAACCAGCCCTTGATGAATAGGGCACCTTCGGCTGCGATTGGATCGGGTTGTAGTCCCCAGGGTTCGATACCGTTCGCCGTCCAGCCCGGCACGTCGTATTCACCGCGCAAATGCTGCGGGATCAGCGACTCGTACCAGATTTCCGGATAGTCCTTGCGATCGGGGTCCGGCCCGATTTGGGTCAGCCAATCGACAAAGGCCCAAAAGGTCGTGTGACGCTCTACCAGCTCGTCCAGAATGCGTGTATACACTTCGCGCCAAGCGGGCGTCTTGTCCGCCATCGCCGCCATCGCATAACTCGAATCGGCCAGATCGAAGCGCGGAAACGCGGCCATTGGCGGCGTCGAATAGCGATCCCACCACGGATGGGGCTCGCCGTTCATCGACCAATCATCCGGTGTCGTCGCTTTACGCCACAGATGTTTTAACCAACCCTGGGCGCGCTCGTTCAACTGGGGGTAGGGGCTCTGGTTCATGGTCATACATCCTGCTCAGAAATTATGGTGGGTGTTGTCACCATAAATTGAATTAAAGCCCGCTACCAGAACGTTCCTCGCCATCGACAGAGATTGCTCGATGGCTAAACACGCGACTTTCTAAGCGTCGAATGGTTGGTAGCGGGCCTGCGAAACCGCCCTCAACGACACGATTGAGTTACGGCTCGGTAACGTTAACGCTTTCGAGGACTGGGGAGTAATCTCTCCAGGAATGCTCAGCGTAGTGCCAGGGGGTCGCCTCCCGGGCACGGTTCGACACGTACTTTTTGGCACCGGTTTTTCTCTAGGCCGTCCATAGCCCGGTTATAACTGCTTGGATAGAGCGCCAGGTCGGCCATACGGCGAAAGCAACCGCAGGCCCGCGGCAGGCGGGCGGTGCGGGCATCCAGCGCAGCCAAATTCTCGGCGCCCACGACGTGGTCGGGGACCACGTTGAGCATGTGCACGAGCAACCGCTCTCGCTTATCGATATCGGTCGTACATAAGGCAATATCATTCCATGGTGCCGCGTGTTGCGGGTCGATCTCCAAAAGCCGCGCGTACAGGCTACGGCAGGTTTCGTGTTCACCGCCGCGGTCGCGGTGGATGAAAGCCAGGGTGTTTGCGATCCACGGATCGGTTGGGTAAAGCTCGCCAAGGCTAGAGAACAACTCGAACTGCTCATCATAACTCTGGTGATAGTCAGACCAACGCTCGACCGCGTCGAGGCGCAATGCGCTCTCGGCCAGCCAGCGCGCATCGTCGGTTCGCGGTCGCGGGCCACGGGTATCGACCCAATCCGCGCTCTGGAGAAACTCGAACAACGCATCGCCGGCGAGTTGGTGCGCCAGCGGATTATAGTGCGCGTTGATTTCACTCACAGCCAGGTAGCGGTCGCCGGCGCGGCTCCGGAACGTGTCGTTTACGCGCAGTACAGGAAAGCCGCGCCGCTCAACCTCGTGTTCGAACTTTGAAAGATTCTCAAAAAGCTCACCGTAGCTGGTGTAGTGCTCGAAGTTACGGCCCCCAATGTCGTCGTCTACGAGCGGAAAGGAGAGATACGCGACCGGCACCCCGTACTCGGTTCGCCAGCGCGCGAGCGCGTCTAGCGCGCCTGTAAACATCGTCCATTCAAGTCCGTCCGGGTGATATTCCTTTCCCTTTGGAGGTTAAACGGGTCGCGCAGCGTGCCTGTGTCGCGCGGACGCAGTTTGCGCAAAATGCGTCCGACCGCGGTGGTCACCAGAACGGCGTCCACAGGGTCGCGGACGCGCTCGGGAGCCAGCAAATGCGGATTGCTCTGGTACTCGAGGTCGTTGTCGGTGAACTGCACTAGGACCAGATCCGGATCCAGCCGCTGACCGTATACAAATAGGCGAATGATGTTGTCTACGGCGGTAGCGGCGTTAACGCCCAGACCAATGACCTCCACCTGCGGCGCATCTGGTACGCGGGCACGATCGAAACGTTCCTGCAGACGGCGGTGGTAAGTTTCTTCCATGCGAACACCGTCGCCCCAGGTAAAGGAGTCGCCAACGATCACGATACGGAAAGTATCGGGCGGATGCGCGAGCGTATACTCGGGCACACGGTAGCCGTGCGAATTTTGGTAGCCGTCGCGGCAGCGGGGCGGCGGATCACCCATTGACTGCGTGTCGCAGTCAATGGAGCTGAAAGGCACAAGCAACGAGTGCAGGTTGACCGCGCGGCCCGCAAAACGTGCGTACCACGGAGTCGGCTGATAACCGTAGCGGGTTGCCGGACGCAGCGTAGTAACGAGCGTCTGCGGCAGGGAGCCGGCCGCAGGTTGTTGCGGCTTGTGGGCCGCTGCGCGGTACTCGAGCACGCGCGCGACGCCCTCGGCGACCAGTAAGCCCATGAACAGGCCGATACCGATTGCCAAAACCGGGAACAAGATCGGGTGCCGTGAGCGGACAGGTTGCTTATTCATGGTTTCCTTTTAGTGATTTTCTGGGCGTGGCTTGTTCGAGCAACGGAGCGTAAGGATATCCTCCGTCTAACCTATGGTGCGGCGCTTCTTTCCGACACCAGGGAATGCCCTACCCGCAACAAAGCCGTCAGACGAACACCCTCGCATGTTCCATCTCGACGAGGACGCGGCACCGCTCGCGAGCACGTTGCTGTTAGCCGTCGGCTCTACTGTAATGCTGGGGTAACGATGGCCGGCGCCCGGCTCACAGAGATCACCTCTCCTACCCCATATTCTTCACCATCCCACCGTCGATGTCATAAGCAGCACCAGTGATAAAGCTGGCCCGTTCTGAGGCCAGAAACGCAACCAGGTCGGCAATCTCCTCAGGGCGGCCAAACCGACCTAGCGGAATATTCGCGGCGGCAAAGTCATTGATCATGCCGTCCGGATCGTCAGGATTAAACGTCTTTGCCAGACCATCCCACAATGGCGTACGCGTTGGTCCTGGACACACCGCGTTGACCAGTATGTTTTCCTTGGCCAACTCGTCGGCCAGGGTTTTGGTGAGAGAGATAACGGCTGCTTTGGTGGTGTTGTAGTCGATCAAGCCCGCGTTAGGCTGTTTGCCGAAGATCGAAGAAATGTTGACAATCCGGCCCCATTTCTGTTTCTGCATCAGGGGAACGGCAAGCCGTGAACAGCGAATCACGCTGAACAGGTTGATATCAAGATTGTCCTGCCACTCCTCGTCGGATAGACCCAGTCCTTGGCTCAGGTGATACCAGCCGGCATTGTTGACCAGGATGTCAAGTTTGCCGAACTCCTTCACGGTGTGATCGAAAAGTTGTGTGATGTCTGCAGCCTTGCTCACATCAGCCTGGATCGCATACGCGTTGGGACCCAGGGCTTGTGCAGTACGGTTTAGTTTCTCCTCGCCGCGCGCACAGATAACGACGCGTGCTCCCTCGTTGACTAAGCGCTGGGCCATGGCCTCGCCCAGCCCGTAGCTCGCTCCAGTAATGACCGCTACGCGGTCTTTTAAACCAAGATCCATATCACTCTCCTTCCGATGTGTATCTCTAGATCCGCGCAAGCACTACAGCGCCTGTAAGGCCGTGCCTCGAAGTGGGAAACCGCGACGTTGCGCTAACGCGCTTTGGGATCGTCGGTTTTGTCGCCGCGGAACCAGGCATCCTCTTCAGCGAAACGCGCGGCATTCCATTCGAGCGCAGCCTTTAAACCACTTTTATCGCGGATGGAATTAAATTTTTCAATCTCCGGTGAGTCGCCAGCACTCCCTAGCGCGATCGCTTCGAGTTCCATCGAACGCTCGAGCACTTGCCTGACTCCCATTAACTCATAGGACATATTGATCAGTTTCTTGTTGTATTCAACCGTTGCTGCCGGCACCTTCGCAATTGTTAGGGCGCGTTTATATGCGGCATCATCGAGTTCCTCGGTTCGCACGACCTCGTTGACTAGATCGATGCGCTTAGCTTCTGCGGCATCGATCAGGTTGCCGGTATAGAGCAACTCGCGCGCCTTGGTCATACCGATCACCCATGGCCACACCGCAGGTATATACGGCCCACCCGTGCGGATCTCCGGGGCGCCGAATTTCGAATCCTCTGAACAAACGCGCAGGTCGCAAAAAGTTGCGGTGGCAAGGCCCCCGGCGATGCAGTAGCCGTGGATTTGCGCGATGATCGGTTTCGGGTTGTTCCAAAAAACATCCCACCAAGCCGACGCACTAAATCCCTTACCCTTGAGAAATCGCGATCGCCAGGCAAGCGCACTGCCGCCGTGATCCGAGGATATATCAAAACCCGAGCTGAACGCCCTCCCGGCCGCCTTCAAAATGATGACGCGAATACTGTCGTCACCCCAACCGGCGTCCTCAAACGCGTCCCGTACTTCAATCTGTAATGACTCGGACAACGCGTTCAGTTTGTCCGGGCGGTTCAGGGTGACGAGGGCAACCGGGCCGCGTTTTTCGTATTCAATCGTCGCGTAGTTCACGTTGATTCCTTGTCACATTTTATTCGGTGATTGGAGAAGGAGAGTGCTCGACATCACTCTTTCGTGCAATTTCGAGCACAGGCCTCATTGTAACGCGAGCCGCCCGGCGGTCATGGGCCAGGTCCAGCTTAGCGATTTCAATTCGCATTTCGGATGACGAAACGCTGCCTTAGTGCGGGGTTTTCAATTGCAATGTGTGGAGATGTTTATGACGGCTTCAAAGGTGCGGTTTCAACCTATCGACGCAACACATTGGCTAAATCGTTCGCGCGGTGGGGACTCGGCGCCCGCTATACTGCGGTCAGGTCAATCGGAAAGCGATCGACTAACCCAATGAAAATTGCGATCTCGAGCCTCATCCTCGTCATCTCAATCGCGGCTAACGCCGACTGGAAAGCTGAGTATCGGGCCGGCAAAGCCGCGTTCAGCCTGTCAGATCTGGAGACCGCGATTAGCCACTTTACTGAAGCCATCAAGCTCGGTGGCATGAAACCGAAACGGCTCGCCTTGATATACCGATGGCGCGGGTCAGCCCACGGCAACCTCGGTCGCGACGGACTCGCGCTTTCCGATTTTGACGCGGCCATCCGAACGAAGCCCGACTATGCAGACGCGTACGCTAGTCGATGCTTCTCGTACGGAAGAACCAGACGTTTCGTCCTCGCCCTTGCCGATTGCACGAAGGCAATCTCGCTCGATCCAGAATCTGCGGCGGCCTATGAGGCACGCGCCGATATTTTTGACCAAACCGGCCAGTTTGAAAACTCGATCCGAGACTACGATCGGGCCATCGAACTCGGCTCGGAAGGGTCTTCGGCAATCACCAGTCGCGGGATCACCTTCCGCAAGCACGGGGATCTCGACGCGGCGATCGCGGATTTCAATATCGCGCTCGAGTTTAATGCATCGAATGCGACGAGTTATTACGCCCGCGGCAAAACCTATGAATTAAAGGGAGACAAAGATCTTGCGTTCAAAGACTTCGAGCGTGCTTTTTCACTGGCGCCGACGCATCCCAAGTTTCAGGATAAGTTTATTCAGTATGGTCTGTCGCGCTCAAAAGGCGATGCGGACAACTGAAAATCATGCGCTTTCACGCGGTACAATTGGCTGCTAAGACGTTGACGCGTTTAAACACAAAAAGATTACTCCAGCCGACATGACGAATAATGATGGAGCACCTGAGGTGCTGGATGCCCTGATCATCGGTGCCGGATTCAGCGGGCTCTACCAGCTCCATCGGTTGCGCCAGCGGGGATTCAAGGCCCGGGTCTTCGAGGCAGGCGCGGAGCTGGGCGGAATCTGGTATTGGAACTGCTACCCGGGAGCGCGAGTCGATTCTCACGTGCCGAACTACGAGTTCTCCATGCAAGAGCTCTGGCGGGACTGGAACTGGACCGAGCGTTTCCCCGCCTGGGACGAGTTGCGGCGTTACTTCCATCACGTCGACCAAAAGCTCGATCTCTCTCGCGACATCCGGTTCAACGCCCGGGTCACCGCCGCACGGTTCTACGCCGACGCCGACCAATGGCAGATCGAGTGCGCGGACGGCCACCGGATCCGGACCCGATTCTTCATCCCCTGCACGGGCTTCGCGGCGAAGGCTTACGTTCCCGACTTCCCCGGCGTCGAGGACTTCGTCGGCCCGTGCGTCCATACCGGCCACTGGCCCCAGGACGGATTGGACTTGACCGATCGGCGTGTGGGTGTGATCGGCACGGGCGCCAGCGGCGCCCAGGTGATCCAGGAAGCGGGCAAGACCGCCTCGCACCTCACGGTGTTCCAGCGTACGCCGATCCTGGCGCTCGCGATGCAGCAGCAGGCGCTCGACGAGCCATCTCAGCGTGCGATGAAGGCCAACTATCCGGAGTGGTTCCGTCAGCGCGCGCAATCCTTGGGAGGGATATTCGACATCGCGGCAGACGAACGCTCGGCGCTGGAGGTCTCACCGGAGGAGCGGCTGGCCGTGTTCGAGTCGGCCTGGCAGAAAGGCGGCTTTCATTTCTGGGTCGGTACCTTCAGCGACATCCTCACCGACAGCGACGCCAACCAGCTGGCCTACGACTTTTGGCGGGCGAAGACCCGAGCGCGCATCAAAGACCCCGCCATCGCCGACAAGCTCGCGCCCGCGGACCCGCCGCACCCCTTCGGTACGAAGCGGCCGTCGTTGGAGCAGTGGTACTACGAGGTCTTCAACCAGGACAACGTCACGCTGGTGGACGTGCGCGAGGAACCCATCGAGGAGATCACCCCGACTGGCGTGCGCACCGTGTCGCAACTCTATGAGTTGGACATCCTCGTCCTGGCCACCGGATTCGATGCCAGCACGGGGGGACTGACCCAGTTCGACATTCGAGGCCTGTCGGGTCACACGCTGGAGGACACCTGGAGCACCGGCGTGCAAACCTATTTGGGCCTCGGTATCCCCGACTTTCCCAACCTGCTCATGCTGTACGGCCCACAGAGCCCCACTGCATTCTGCAACGGGCCCACCTGCGCCGAGCTGCAGGGAGACTGGGTCAGCGACTGCCTGAGCCACTTGCGCGACAAAGGTTTTACCCGGATCCAGGCCAAGCCGGCCGCGGGCGCGTCGTGGACGCAACGCATGGCAGACCTGGCGGCGACCACGCTGCTTCCACAAGCGGAGTCCTGGTACATGGGTGCCAACATCCCCGGCAAGCCCCGTCAGCTGTTGAGCTACCTCGGTTTGCAGGAGTACCTGGCCTTCTGCAGGGAGAGCGCCGAGAACGGCTACGCGGGATTCGAGCTCCGTTAATCCGTTGCCGTAAAGATCGGTTGAAGCCGTTGTTTAGCGTCCGCTTCCGGCGGTAAGCCGAAGTGCTTCCTCGATGCGATCATTAAAGCAACTAGATGACCGCTTTCGAGGGAACTCCAGACGCAACCTCTTGCAGTGCCGCGCCGCCGCGATATGGCGGCTCACGACCTGAAGTGCGCATCGCGAGTATTTTACTAAGCCCGAATACGCCGTAAGCATCCCTGGGAAGTAAAAGTCTCGTGTGCCAAGATGGGGTCTCTCTAATCGAGGGCATGTAATGGACCAGCTCAAAGACACTACGAACCACGTCCCGGCGGATACGGAGACAGTTTCATCGGTGTATGTGCCTCCCCTCGAACTCACGGAAGGGCAGCCACCGCCCATCGCTGCGAACGGAGGCTTGTCCTACATGTCGTTCGATCAGGATGGCGATGCGGGAACTGCTGCGGCGACAGAGGCGGCGCTTCGCCAGATTGCCGAGGGGGAGGGGCAGGCAATCATCGACATGCTCGACAATGCTCCCCCCGGCCCCATCGAGACCAAGTGGGGTACCGGGTTTCGGACCTACTCGGAGTGCCTGGAACATATTCGGGCGAGCGCCATCGAAGCCCCTGACGGCGGTCTGGCGGTTCCGCTTCGCTATACCATCCACGAGCGGCCGTCCTACACCATCGTCACGTCCAACGCATTCTGGCGTGACCACGCGCACGAGGCCGAGGCCAACGCATTGCGTAAGGAAGACAAGGACATCGAGCAGCGACGCCTCTATTTCCCGCAGGTGATGCGCGACGCGCGACGAATCGAGGAGTACTACCCGGGCCTCTCGCCCTATAGCCCCGAGTGCATGGACAAGCTCGGCGTCTCGTTGGCGCACTGCGAGTCCAAGTGCGAGAACTTCTACGACGCTGCCGAGGTGGAGCGCGTGTTCTACCCCGAGATGGAAGAGCTCCTCTTGGAATGCTTCCCGGGCGCGACGGATGCGCTCGTGTACAACCATGACGTGTTTGACAAGGACTATGCGGGCGACCGCACGGAGGACCAGGACAACAAGATTCCGGGCGTGAACAATTACTACGCCAACATCGTGCACAACGACCTGAACGACAACAGCGGCCGTGTCCGCTGCCGCGAGCTCCTTACGAGAAACCTGCGGAACTTCGGGCGCGAGCAGCACTATACGGAAGCGCAGGCCGACGCGAAGATGTCGCGGCGGTTCATGTCGATCAATCTTGCCAAGCCGATGGAAACCGTGCGTCAGAACCCCTTCGTGCTCTGCGCCTGGCCCTCGTTCGCCGACCAGCCCTACATCACCAGCTATCGCGTCTACGACGATCGCGTTGGCGAGACTACGCGCTTCACCTACAGGCCCGACCACGAGTGGTACTGGCTTCCCCAGCAAAAGCCCACCGAGGTCTCGATGCTCAAGTGCTACGACTCTGTCACCGACGGCTCCGTCTCGCGCTGGTCCTTCCACACGGCCTGCGTCGACCCGACCGCGCCCAACGACGCGCCCTGCCGCAAAAACGTTGTTGTCCGATCCTTTGTGTTCTTCTAAGGACGGAAAACCACGTGGCGGCTAGGTCGAGGGCGCTTCAACCGACACGATAATTGGCGAGGTGTTGGAACGTATTCCAACGGAAGGTTCATAACGACCTGCAATTCGTTCCAAAATGATGGCTCCCCGTCGTGTCGCGCTTTACGCGCCCACCGAGCAAAGCGTACCTGGGCCGTGTCTTCGGTGATTGGGCGTGGCTTACATTTTGTCGGTGATGAAGCTGCGCCCCGCGGCCGCGCCGCCGTCTACGGAGCACACTGAGCCGTGGAGAAACCGCGCCGCATCCGATGCGAGAAACATCACCGTGCGTGCGATCTCGACGGGTTCGCCGTGGCGCTTCATGGGTATGGCGGCTGCGACCGCAGCCATCGCGTCTTCACGGGTGGCGCCCATCTGCGCATACGCTGCGTCCTGCATGGGCGTATTGACGTCGCCCGGGCAGATCACGTTGACACGGATGTTGTCGGCCGCCGTCTCGAGCGCCAGGCAGCGAGTCATGTGGATAACCGCCGCCTTCGAGGCACCGTAAACGCCGGCGCCCACATAGCCCTGCAGCCCAGCATCCGATCCCATATTGACGATCGAGCCCGATCCCTGTTTGTGCATCTGCTTCAACGTCGCACGGGCCATGTAGAAAGCACCGAACAGATTGGTGTGCATGACGCGAGCGAACGCGTCATCCGAGGTTTCGACGAGGCCGGCGATGAGCACCACGCCCGCGTTGTTGAATAGGATGTCGATGCGACCGAAGCGTTCGATGGTCTTCGTCACGACCGCGTCGCAGGCAGCCGATTCGGTTACGTCGGCCAGGACGAGTTCCGCCGTGCCGCCAGCACCTTCAATCTCGGCCTTGAGTGCCTCGCCCCGTTCTGCGCTGCGTCCGACCAACATGACTTGGGCACCGTGCGTGGCAAACTGCCGCGCGGTCTCGGCGCCGATGCCCGAGGTGGCGCCAGTGATCAGCACAGCCTTGTCTGAAAAGGCGTCGCTCTTGAAAACGTCTTCCATCTTATTCTCCAAATCATTACGGCCGATATTCGAACATACATAACTCCGATAAAGGCAAACTTCTATCGGCGACGGGTGCCCCTTGGGCATCCATATATCCGATAGATTCGATTTTTCTATATCAGCAGGGACCCATTTCGGCGGTTTCTTTTTGCCCACTCGATGTCAGTTATCGGCCGAAAGGCGAGTGTCGATTTGCGCTCGTGTCACACTTGAAGTTTTCGCCAATCCGGAAATTCGACTCTCGTCGCCATTTGCTTAGCTACAAAAGCATCGAATTCTGGGGGCGTCCAAGGGCTGACTGAACGGAAGACCTTCAGCCAACCAGGGGTGTTGTAGGCCGCCGAGATATCGGTTCTCATCCACTGTTCATGGTGTGTATCGAGACCTTCTTTCGTGAGCAGCGTCCACACAGATTTATGGTGATTAATGTACTGGACGACAATCCACCAGAATCGCGCGGCTTCCTCATCGGTCAGAGACTCCGGATCACTCATACCCTTAAGCATCAAATTTCCCAGAACTTTATCCACCGCCATCTGCGCGTTGATGTCGTTCCACCCTTTATCTAAAGCGGTGAGCATGGAAAGCCTGTTTTGCCGGCGATTTGCCCGCAGTTCAAACGCAACGAAAACCAGTGTGAGCACGGTTGCAATACCGGCTCCCAGTTCACCTACATTCGCCAGATCGCCAAGATTCATATTTGCCTCCAAACGCGGCCGATTTCGTTGGATAAGCATATCCTGAGCTCGTGCATCGATGTGCGTCAGCTTCTGGCCGTGAGTCGAAGTCACCCCCGGCGATGATTGTTACGCAAGCCGAGTGAATGGTTTTGTGTGGATTGCAGACGTAACCTTCAGCTGTACTGCGCCGCAATATGGCGGCCGACGACCCAATAGCAGGCAGGCCAGCTATGCTAGTCGCCGGTAGTTTGAAGATGGGAGGATAGCGAAATGACCGAAGCTGACACTATTGCTGCGTTGACGAATATTGGCGAGGTAACTGCTACCTACGCGGGCATGTGGGTTTCTGTGACGTTCGGGTATCTAACAGTCGCATATTTCCTGGGCAAATCCTTATCGCGATTTCAATGTTTGACGATTTCGACCCTATACGGGGTCCTTGCCGCAATTTTTGTGTCGGTAACAGTCGGATATGTGGACAGCTGGTTCGTGATCCAAGCGCGCGAGAAGACGATTTTTGACGAAGTTTGGATCTTTAATAACGTCCCAGGTTATATAGAGGGTACGGCGTTTGTCCTTGTGGCCGCGACGCTGGTCAGCCTTTATTTTATGTACAACGTTCGCAATGCGGACAAGAGTTGATGAGCGAGCGCGACCTGTTTGCGATTGGCTGAAAGTCGAAGTCAGGCTTCCGCACCGACATTGAAGGCGAACGAGGACCGCTTTCGAGCGGTATTCCGGACGTAATTCGGAACAGTGCTACCCTTCCGCGATCAGACGGCTCACGACTCATATATAAAGCACAAGTCCAACAGGGAATAAATCATGATTGCATACAGCTGTCTCGGAACAAACGATATGGATCGCGCGGCGAACTTCTACGACGGATTGTTAGGAGAGATTGGCGCAGGACGTGTTATTGATACCGAGCGCTATATCGCCTGGGCGACGGGAGAAGGTCAACCGATGTTTTGCATGATCAAGCCATTCGACGAAAAACCAGCAACCGTCGGCAATGGCGTGATGATCGCGATCGGTGCGGAAAACCCGGCAACTGTCGATCGTCTGCACGCAAAAGCGCTGGAATTAGGCGGAACCGACGACGGCGCGCCCGGCATTCGCGCCGACCCACGATCCGGTCTCAATGTTTACTATATCGGTTACTTCCGCGATCTCGAC
The DNA here is from genome assembly GCA_965217605.1 of Gammaproteobacteria bacterium. GTDB lineage: Bacteria > Pseudomonadota > Gammaproteobacteria > JAYYZW01. The sequence continues at coordinate 33,348 of CBDCJB010000014.1, read as the reverse complement.
GGTAACAAGCTCAACTTTTATTATCAAAGTGCCGATTTGGACAGCGAATTGAACTCCGGGCGCTGATTGCGACCGTAGCGATGAGCTAAACCACGGTTTTCAGCCGTCGCTCACGCAGCCTCACCCTGCCAGTCGAAAGACGCAAAGTGGCCGTTGTTGCCGCCCGAATCGTCCTGCCATTCGATGCCGAAGGCGTTAATCATGTTCCGCGCCGCGCTCGCGAGATTCAGGCGCTTGTTCACAGGATGCCCAGAATTGTCGAGCGCAACGCATTCGCCTTCTGCCGACATACTATCCACCCCAATGACTTCCTGATCCAATACGCCGTCGATCTTGACGCTGACGGTCTTGCCGTTTTTATTAAACTCGATCGCATGACGTTCAACGCCGCGAAAATCCGAAATCAAAGGTGCAAGCATCGCCAGCGGCCCGCCGCCTTCCGCACCCGTAATCGCGCCGATCGCCGCTGCCTGCTCGTCGCTGGCAGACGTATCGATCACCATGCCGCCGATCCAATCGCCCGTCCCCATCACGGCCTTCGATTGCGCAAACATCACGAAGCGCACGCCGTCCATAGCCACGTCGCCGAACGTTCCAGATTCGATTTCGAAAGCGAGCGCAACTTTGCAGAAATCGAACGTCGCCGGAGCAGACATGTTCTTAGGCAAACAGGGGCACAGAAAATCACAACTGCACGCTTCCATATATTCGCCTTTTACGGACCATTGTGTTGCCATTGCCCTGTTTCTCCTGCAGTAACGAAGATGCGTTCAACAATACTTACCGTTGACGCGATTATTCCCCGTCAGCGCCTATGAGACAAGTTGCGGCGCATAGCTAAGAGAGTGATTCTGGCTCGTCGAAGCTCTGAGGAGAGCGCAGATGAGCGAGAAATCGAAAGAAACCGCAGAGCAGCACGTCAAAGCCATTCGACGTGCAACCCGGAAGCAGTATCCAGCGGAGGAGAAGATCCGAATTGTTCTGGAGGGGCTGCGCGGCGAGCAGTCGATTGTTCGACTCCCGCCCGTTCGTGCTTCTGCCGGCTTGAATGCATGGACCGTTCAGCCGTTCGGAGGCCTGAAGTTCACCCCGAAATACGCTCGACAATGGTATCTTGCCGTTTGCGCATGATGCGTCACAGTCGCCGGGCCAACGATCAAGAGGAAGACAATGGCTGAAACCAAAGTGAGTTTCGGACTGACCCTGTCGAACCGCGGCGTGGTTCTCGGCAGCACGTCGGTGAAAGAGATCCTGGCTTTGAGCGTGGAGGCCGAGCAGTCCGGCGCCTTCGATTCGATCTGGGTCGGCGACAGCCTCGCGGCCAAGCCCCGGCTCGAGGCGGTCACCGTATTGTCGGCAGTCGCCGCGCTGACCGAGCGCGTCAAGCTCGGACCCGCGTGCTTTGCCAGCTTTCCACTGCGTCATCCGGTATTGCTCGCGTATCAATGGGCGAGTTTTGACGTCGTCTGCGGCGGCCGCTCCATCATGGTTGCATGCCAGGGCGCGCGCGGGCAGGTCTCCGGCGAGTCGGAAATCGAATGGGCAGCGATGAACATGAATCTGTCGGAACGGGCAATCCGCATGGAAGAAGGCATCGAGATTGCGCGCAAGCTGTGGACCGGAGACGCGGTTTCTCACGAGGGCCGCTACTACCAGTTCGAGAATCTGACCATCGAGCCCAAACCCGTGCAGAACCCCTGCCCAATCTGGATCGCGAACAACCCCGAGATCTTCGGCGTCAAGGATAAGCTGCTCGACCGCATTGCGCGCCGGGTAGCGGAGGTGGCGGACGGTTGGCAGACGACCCTGGTCACGCCGCAGCAGTTTCGACTCGCGTGGCAGCGCATCGAGCGGCAGGCCGCGCAGATCGGGCGGGACGTCAGTGACATGCCGCGCTGCCTGTACTACAACTGCCACGTAAATGAGGATCGCGACACGGCTTTGCGCGAATCCAAGGAATATCTCGACGCGTACTACACGACGGATTTCACGCGCGAACAACTCGAAGTGTGGGTGGCGATGGGCAGCCCGGAGCAATGTATCGAGGCGATTCGCGCTCACGTCGAGGCCGGCGCCGACATCATCACCCTCCGATTCACCGCCCGGGATCAGACGCAACAGCTCAGGCGCTTCGTCAAAGACGTCTATCCGGCTTTTCAATAGGTGGCCTGCGGAACACGCGCGCCACAAACGCCGTCAGGTTCGATTCTCGAGCCTGACTGACCGTCGTGATCCGGTCACTTCCGCCGTACACGCTAAGATGGAGGAACATGCAAGGCAGAGGGGTAGTGAGAATCTTTCTCCGGATATCGTCGAGTATTTTAGGGAAGCAGAGAAAGCGAAGTAAGGACGGTTGGTATCAGCACATGAATTGAGTTAGTACAACTTTATTTCGCCCAGTTGAATAGAGGGCTAGTCTCTGGAGACAGCCAACGGGAACGAAAGCGTGGTATGTCGTGCCTCCCGTTCGCGGAGACGATGCCGTTTGCCTGATTTGTAGAAATTTGGACTTCTTCTTGCGGATCGGCTTTTGAGTTCCGACCTATCCTGACGAACGAGGCATGTCTAATGTGGCCCTGATTGCAGACGTCGGTATGCTGCGCCTGGACTTCCGAGATCAAAGGCGGACGTCGGACTGAGCAGTCATCGCTGTTAGCCATTCTAGCCGCCGGCACACCTCGCGCTCTGCGTATGTGGTGTCTGCCGTCACGCCTTCTCCGTATGGCGGACGTTATACATGAAGTACAAACTAATCAGGGTGCCTGTCACGAGAAAGATCGCTACAGCTTCGATCCACCAAGGAAAAGTAACAAGCGATATTTCGTCGTAGACAGATTGCTCACGGGCACGGAGCAGCACCCACGCTTTGACATGTACTAACGTAGTTACGCCAAACATTGATGCAGAAAGCAGATAAAGGAACGATATCATCATGCACTGGTACCGTGACAATGCTTTGCCGACGAAATATGAAACTGTGAGATAAGCAAAAGTTAGAGAAAGCCATACTCCAAGATACGTCGCGGCGACATCGGCGATGCCGGTCAAAGCACCAATGGCTCCAATTCCTACTTCGGTCATCTCTTCATCCCCCATCGTTAAAACAACGGGTCAAGGATATCGCTTATGCCAGGGCCAGTGCGTGGGGCGCCCTTACAACATCAATTCTCGTTTCCGTAAGAGCCAAGCGAATACAAAGCCTTTGTAGAAGCGCGACCGTCCGTTTGTGGCTGGTCAGAGACGAAATGGAACTGAATCTGGCTGCAATGTGAAGCCGATAGCGTAGTCGACACCCTCAAGGAGCGCTCGGAGATCAAAATGTTTCTCCAATCACTGATTTGGAGAAATTGAATGCAACTTCTAACCTTCAAGCCTCAAAGAACACCTTGGAATAAGGGGAAGATCACCGGACAGAAAGCACCGCTCAAGCTCAAAGAAATCTGGGCGATCCGATTCCGTTTGCAGGAGCAGAGGCGAGCCCGCGAACTTGCACTGTTCAACCTGGCGATCGACAGCAAACTCCGTGGCTACGATCCTGTTCGGTTACGCGTCAGCGATATCGCTCAAGGCGGTCGTGTACTCGCGCGCACGATTGTGGTCCAGCGTAAGACCGGTCAGCCCGTCCAGTTCGAGATCACGGAGCAAACTGATATTTAGGTCATATCTATCGGAGCGGCCGCCGTCAGGCCGCGCCTACCAACTCGACGCGTAACGATCGGATCAACTATTCGCCGCCGGGCGGAAAGGCGTTGTCGTATTGGTCCGACAACTCTTCCCAGTAACCCCAGATCATGTCTGTCGAAGAATCGACGATCTCTCGGAGCCGAAGCCGAAATTCACCACGATCGGCTTCGGGCAACTCGAGAGCCGCCCGGATGGCGCGATCAAACATCCTCAATAATGTCCTGCATAACGGTTCGTCATCGAGATATTGGTGATCCACACAGAATCGCGTGCCGCACTCCACGAAGTAGGTCATCAAGTCCGCCGCGCCTCTCCGATCGTCAGGCACCGCTTTCTTGTATTGGCCGATGGCGCGCTTCGCCTCGACAATTCGGAAGGACCAGTCTCTATTGGCGTCGGGATACATGCATTGATCAATGACTTCTCGGTAGACTCGAAGCCGATCTTGGGTGCTTGCGAAACGCGCGTGGAGAAAGTCACGATTAACCTTTCCAAGTTGGTAGAGACTTCCAACGAGTCGAACGAGATCCACGTGCTCAAGCTTGGAGATTTGCTCCTTTACGTCCGTCCATCTGGGTTTCTGGATGTCCATCGCTGCCAAGCTTCTCCTAATAGCCTCAGCACATTATCGTGCCGAATTAGGTAGTCCGAAAAACTAGGGCCAAACCACACAGCAGTCATCGACGACAGATTAACTCACGCCAAACTTATACCGGAGCAGCAGAAAAGGAAGGGTGCAGCTAAAGGTCCCAGTTGAGTGGCTACCTATGTGCCGCCATTATTTCATTCCGGATTGTTACCAAAATGTTTGGCAAAAAGTTTCTGCGCAAGCGCTTCACCTTCAGTTGTCAAGACAACTGATTTGCTTTTGTTCTTCGGGTCCATAATCCAACCTTTTTCGTAAAGCAGATTCAATACATCCCAGTCCATTCCCTTCCAAGCGCGAGTGCCGACTGGGTCGCTAAACGCGGATAACGACAGCATGGCGAGCGCAATCTCAGCCAGCTTTTCGTCGTCTATATCGTCGGGTAATGTCAATTGCTTGGTTCTCGGTTTCTTTTACGCATATAACGCTTGGGATAAGCAGCGCTCAACAGCGGCCACCGCTCGTCGTCGGAACAGCATTTGTCCGTCTTCAAACAAATGGGACAGATGTTTGGTCTTGCTAAGGGCGTATTTTGAGCCGACCGCACAGACCGTACGCAACGGGGTCGCGCAGGCCGACCGTGATGAAGGTCGCCGCAACGACGGTCTCATCATTTTCATGTTACGCAGCGTGTCGTTGATAGTGCAAACGACGTTTCGCGATAGTCTTTCGTTTGATCCTTTCTCGTGAGGGGACGCACGTGGGTCGCAAGCGCGTCGCCAAGCTGCTGCGTGAATGGGGTTTGGCCGGGGTGAGTCGACGCACAAGGACGCGCACGACACGCCGCGATCACGATGCCCGCCCGGCGCCGGATCTGGTCGAGCGTCACTTCGTGGCTTCGCGGCCGGACGCACTGTGGGTTGCTGACGTGACCGACGTGCCGACGTGGGCGGGGTTCGTGTATCTGGCGGTTGTCGTCGATGCATTCAGTCGGCGCGTCGTAGGCGGGTCGATGGCGACGCATCTGCGCACTGAGCTCGTGCTCGAGGCGCTCAACATGGCGCTATGGCAGCGTCGACCGAAGAATGTGATCCATCACAGTGACCAGGGCTGCCAGTACACTTCGTCGCCTTCGGCAAGCGCTGCCGGTTAATGGGTGTACAACCGTCGATGGGATCGGTCGGCGATTGCTACGATAACGCGATGGCCGAGAGCTTCTTCGCGACGCTCGAATGCGAACTCATCGACCGCCACAGTTTCAAGACGCAGGCCGACGCGAAGATGGCGATGATTGTAGTGATCGACGAACCGCTCGATACCGTCCACGGAAACGGGGTGCTGTTTCAGATCGCCGGGCAAGAAGTCATTCTCCAGTAGTATCCGGTTCTTCAGCGTCTGGTGCCAGCGTTCGATCTTGCCTTGTGTGTGCGGATGGTACGGTGCACCGCGAACGTGGCTCATCCCATTGTCGCTGAGCCAATCAGCAAGGTCGCTCGAGAGGTAACTTGAGCCATTGTCGGAGAGTAATCTCGGCTTTTGCACGACGTCGGCCTGGTCGCAACCCGAGGCCTGCAAGGCCAGTTCCAGGGTCTCGGCCACATCCCGGCTGGTCATGGTCGTACACAGCTCCCAGGCCACGACATAGCGTGAAAAGTCATCCCGTATCGTGGCTAGAACCATCCAGCCCCAGCCCATGATCTTCAGGTCGGTAAAATCCGTCTGCCACTGCTGATTGATGGCCGTGGTCTTGTCTGTGAACTCGCTGGCGGCCTTCATGACGATGAAGGCCGCACGGGTGATCAGAGCGTGGGCTTTGAGAAGCCGGTAAACCGAGCTTTCCGAGACAAAATAGCCCTCGGTATCGGTGAAGGTAACCGCCAACTCGCGCGGACTCAGTTCCGGCCTGTTCAGCGCCAACGTGATCAGGCGGTCTCGCACGGTATCGGGGATCCGGTTCCACACCCGCCCCGGCAGGGGCGCCTGGTCCTGCAGCGCCACTTCTCCGTCATGACGATAGTGTGCGTACCAACGCTAGAAGGTGGTGCGTGGAACGCCCAACATAGCCAGGGTTTGCTTGGCCGGCAGGTGCGATCGCTCCACCAACCGAATGATCTCAAGCTTCTCGGCGGCTGAATACCTCATTGCAGGTCGTCCCCATCCCCGAGCCTGTTTTTTTTGAGCAGCCGCAGTTCCAGCGTTTGCTCGGCGACCACGTCCTTGAGATCTCGGGCGTCACGCCGAAGCGCCGTGACGTCACTGGTGTTGGCCTGGCGAACAATGTCCCCGGCCAGGCGCTGCTTGCCGGCTTCCATGAAGTCCTTGGACCCTTTGTAAGTTAGGCTTTGAGCAATACCTTCTCGTCGGCACAGCTCCGCAATGCTGGCTTCGCCACGCACGCCGTCCAGTACGATGCGTATGTTCTCCTCCGCACTGGTTTGCTTGCGCGTGTTGCGCTTGATGTCACGAATGATTTTTTCTGACGACGACGTTCGTCCTGTCGGTCTCTGTTTCATCTCAACTCCTCAGGTTAGGATGAACAAAAACTCTCCCTTAAACCAGCGCTATATCTGTCCCATAGGCGCTGACGGCATACAAACAGGACATTCGCCATTGCTCCGTTGGCGATCAGAAAGAGGGTGGGTACGTCCGCCTGCTCGGCCAGGTCGCGGGCCGTCCCCAACGGCGACGGTGAGCCGACGTGATAAACGAACAAACCCGCGATCACTTCGAAAAGCTCCGGGGTCTCCCCCAGTTGCATGCACAGCTCGTAAGCGCGGTTGTAGGCCTGACCGAGTTCCGGCGCTGCCCATCCTTTGGTGGCCATCAGTGGCGCGCCCAATGCCATCTGGAGCTTGAGTTCCTGCTGCACTCGTTCGGTTGCGTCGTCTAAATCCTCGAGCAGCGTCAAGCCCTGTCGCAGGTACGCAATGGCTTCTTCGTTAGCCGACCGTTCCACTGCCTGCTGCCCGGCGAGGTGGAGGTACTCGAGCGCTTTCTCGACGTTACCACCCCGAGTGTAGTGATGCGCTAATTCACTGTAATGGTCTTCGAGTTTGGCACTGTAGAGCGCCTCGATCGCGTTCGCGGCCCGTTCGTGCATCGTCTTGCGCTGCTCCCGGAGCACCGTACCATAGGCGACTTCCTGAGTCAGCGCGTGTTTGAAGATGTACTCGGCGTCGGGCAACGCCGTTTGTTCATAGAGAAATTCTTTGGCTTGCAGTGACGACAGCAAGTGGTGAAACTCGTCATCGGATTCCGTTGCGACTTTGCGTGCCAGTCCCAACGGGAACTCACGGCCGATAACCGAGAGCCGTTGTAATAACGCTTTTTCCCCAGGCTGCAGCCGGTCGATGCGGGCCGCCAGCACGCCCTGTACGGTCGGCGAGATATGCAGCTCGCTCGGGGCTTTCTCTAGCCGGTAGTTCCCGTGCTCGCCAAGCAGTACGTCTTCCTCGACCAGCGTCCGGACGACTTCCTCCATGAAAAACGGCGTACCTTCTGCCCTCTGCAGAATCACCTGCTTCAATGCGGTGAGGCTCGCGTCGTCACCGAGCAGAAACGTCAGGAGCTCCGCCGCCTCCTCGCTCGCCAATGCGGTGAGATGCACTTGTGAGTAATGCGCCTTCTGACCCCAGTTATCGCTGTATTCCGGCCGATAATTTACGAGCAACAGAATGGAAGCATTCGCTTCGGCTTCACTGAGTGCATCGAGAACGCCCTGGGTCTCGTTGTCGATCCAATGCAGGTCTTCAAAGATTACGATTAAGGGTTGCTTCGAGCTCTCCCGCAGAAACAGTTTATTCAGTGCGCTAAAAGTCCGTTGCCGACGGACCTGTGGGTCCATTTGTTGCAAAGAGGATGCGGGATCATCGATACCCATCAGCGCGAAGAGATAGGGCAGGGTGTCTTCGAGGCTACGCTCGAGGGCCAGGAGCTTAGTCGAGATTTTTTCGTGCCGCCTCTGATTGTCGTCTTCGACCGCAATGTCAAAGTAACTCTTGAGCAGGTCGATGACCGGCAGGTAGGGAGAAGATTTACCGTGTGAGACCGCGAAGGTCTCCAAGACCAAACAATCAATGGGTAAAGTCAATTTGAACTCGTGGAACAGCCGTGATTTACCCAACCCGGGCTCGCCCATCACGCCGACAATTCGACCGTGGCCGGCTCGGGTCTGCGCTAAGGCTTGTTGGAGTTGCTCGCTCTCACGTTCGCGCCCGACAAACTGGGACAGACCGCGACGGGCCGAAACTTCGAGTTTAGTCCGTAACGGTCCTGCACCGGCGAGTTCATAGATATTGAGGGCCGCGTCCACACCTTTGACCTGCGTTTGCCCCAGCGCCTTGAAATCGAAGTAACCGTCCGTGAGTTTGTGCGTGTGCTCAGTGACCAAAGTCGAGCCAGGCGTGGCTAACTGCTCCATGCGGGCGGCAATGTTGGTCGAACGTCCGACGGGCACGTAGTCGGTATGCAGGTCATCTTTGCGAATCGAACGCACCACAACTTCGCCGGTATTGATACCGACGCGAACCTGCAACGGTGGACCATCACGCCTTCGTAATTTGTCACTATAACCGCGCATCTCGTCTTGTAATTGCAAGGCCGCATGCAATGCTCGTTGCGGATGATCTTCGTGCGCAATAGGAGCGCCAAATAAAGCGAAGATCCCATCCCCGAGAGCTTGCGCGACATATCCCTCGTAGCGGTGTACCGCATCCATCATGATCTGCAATGCCGGGTCGATGATGTCGCGGGCTTCTTCCGGATCAAGTCCATCAATGAGCGCTGTCGAACCTTTCAGATCGGCGAACAATGCCGTGATGGTCTTACGCTCACCCTCGACGGCACCCCTTGCTTCCATGGCTGCTTGCTCAGCGACGATGCGCTCAGCGAGATGCGATGGTGTGTAGCTGATGGGAGATTGAGATCCGAGAGATTCTCGTAGGCGTGCGGCGGTGTCTACTGCAGACCAGACCAGAATTTTGCCATCTTCATCGACCGCCACCTGTTTCGCATCGATGATTTCTTCCTTGAGGTCTTTGACGTACTCGTCATCCAAATCGAAGCGCCGTTTAAGCGCGCTGTAGGATACGCGGCCTTCCTGTTCGAGAAGTGTGAGCGTCTGGGCAAGTACCTCATCGAACGTCATATCGAGCCCCTTTTTATTGTCCGGCCTCAATAGAAGTGTAGCAGTTGGTGGCTTATCGCTTCTCAACCTGGCTTCGAGGTCCGCTCATGGCCGAGAGTCGAAGTCAGCCCCAGCGATGATTGCTAAGCAAGCCGATTGACCGCTTACGAGGTGTATTGCAGACGTAATTTGGAACAGTACTGGACTGCCGCGATCAGGCCGCTACCGACCCCATATAGCTAGTCACCAACTATAGAGGTAACCGGCGTTTCAGGCTTCGAGTCGTTTGGGTTAGCGAGCAGAATGCAGGGTCAAACGAACTTGTTCATCGATTTGTTACACGGCGCGTCCAAAAGCCTTGCGGCGTAAAGTTAGGGAGCCGAAGAATCCGGATGCCTTAGACAGCATCCACCCCGGTAACCGTAGTACCCCGACGGACGTGAACTAAGGGTCGATTTTGGGAGAATCGTCGACTTGCGACGCGTCCGGCGTCTGTTTCTTGTTGATGCGGCGGGCGCGCTTTTCGTCTGCCTTCCGTTTTTTTTCTTTCTCTCGTTGGCGCTTCGCGAAGGAGTGTTGGTTTCTAGCCATATGGTTCCTCGGTCATTGACCAGAACGGGGACTTACGTCCCCGCCCTTTGTATCGTGACTACGGTCGCGGAACTACGTCGTTTGCAGGTTACCTGCTGCAGACTTTCCTCGCTCAGACACGACGTCGAAGCTAACCCGCTGGCCTTCAGCGAGGCTCTCTATACCTGCCTTCTGTACTGCACTAATGTGCACAAATACGTCCTTGCTCCCGTCCTCGGGTTGGATGAATCCAAAACCCTTAGCGGGGTCAAACCATTTCACAATTCCTGATGCCATGTTGGCCCCCATAAAAGTTCCGCACACAAATCGGGCGCAGTAAACGAACAATCTCAATGTAGCGGTTGACTCGGAACGAACGCCCATAAAGATGGGCAGACAGCTGAAAGGCAGGCCGAAACGTGGATCGCGGGCGCACCCTACACGACGATGAACTCAAACACAAGTGGAATCATCCTTAACTCAACTATCCGTGGATACGGGACGGGACCCGTCAGTGCAGGCTAACGCGTATTTTGTTTCAGTACTTACACATGCGCTATGTGTTCGTTACATTAATAAATCGTCTTCAATACGAATGTAGACATTAGCAGAATCAATAAGTGATTTAGCTGTAAGATTTGGTACCCCATAGACTTCAGCACTGACGGCATAGTCCGTATTAATTTTCTCCAGCAATACGTCGAAGTCCCCATCGCCAGATAATAATACGACGGTATCAACGTTTCTTGCGGCTTCCAGTACATCAATTGTAATGCCAACGTCCCAATCACCTTTGGCGGACCCGTCGCTACGCTGAATATAGGGTTTAAGTTTTACTTCAAAACCAATTCGTTTGAGCGTATTTTGGAATTTGAGTTGTTTCTGATCGCCGCGATCAGTGGCATACGCAACTGCTGAGACAATTTCTCCTTTCGTACTAACACGTTTCCACAGCTTCCTGTAGTCGAACTGGCGTCCATAGGCTTGGCGCGTGGTGTAATAGACGTTCTGTACATCGACGAAAATAGCGATTCGCTTTTTCACAATTTGACTTTCCGGCGTAAAGAAATTGGGGGCTAGACAGCGAGAGGGAGTATAGCGGGACCAATCAAGGGGTCAGCCAAGTGTCAGGGATTGGACGTCCGTGGAGTTGCCCCGTTTCCGTGGACGGTATGGCGCTTGGGTTTCAAGCAGCCTGTTGATAATTATTTTCATAGTTTAGCGGTGATTGCTGACCGAGGGATGAGTGACGACGGTGTGGGTTGTACCAGCCTTCGATGAACTCGAAGATCGCCATCTTCGCGTCGGCCTGCGTCTTGAAACTGTGGCGGTCGATGAGTTCGCATTCGAGCGTCGCGAAGAAGCTCTCGGCCATCGCGTTATCGTAGCAATCGCCGACCGATCCCATCGACGGTTGTACACCCATTAACCGGCAGCGCTTGCCGAAGGCGAACGAAGTGTACTGGCAGCCCTGGTCACTGTGATGGATCACATTCTTCGGTCGACGCTGCCATAGCGCCATGTTGAGCGCCTCGAGCACGAGTTCAGTGCGCAGATGCGTCGCCATCGACCAGCCTACGACGCGCCGACTGAATGCATCGACGACAACCGCCAGATACACGAACCCCGCCCACGTCGGCACGTCGGTCACGTCAGCAACCCACAGTGCGTCCGGCCGCGAAGCCACGAAGTGACGCTCGACCAGATCCGGCGCCGGGCGGGCATCGTGATCGCGGCGTGTCGTGCGCGTCCTTGTGCGTCGACTCACCCCGGCCAAACCCCATTCACGCAGCAGCCTGGCGACGCGCTTGCGACCCGCGTGCGTCCCCTCATCCGCGAGCTCGGCGTGAATACGCGGTGCCCCATAGGTGCCTCGACTCCAGCTGTGGATGGCCTGGATACGTGCCTTGAGTTGCGCGTCGCGCTTCGACCGCGCTGAGGGTTCACGTGTCCGACACGCGTAGTAGCCACTCGGGGAGACACCGAGTAGCCGGCACATCGGCGCGATCCGGTAGGTGGCCTGATTCACTCTCATGAACGCGAAGATTTCCTCGAATCGGTCTCCCGAGCGAACCAGACCGTGGCTTTTGAAAGGGAATTATAACTATCTCTTGATGTTCAGTTATTCGGCTCTGTTAGAATCCAGGCCCTAAACGCGGAAAGGCCAGCATTGCCGCTGACCTTTCTAAGAATCTTCTGACAGGAGGTTCTTGACACTTGCTTTCCACAAGCGGGGCAGATCGTATCGCCCCGAAGAAGTTAGGTCAAGGATCTCCTACTCTAATAGGAGAAGGCCATGCCTAATAAACCACGCGATGATGAAAAGACGCGTCCAAAGCCACCAAAACCATTACGTGACAGAGAAACATTCCACGACGAGAAAAGAACCCCTTTTTCTAACGTGGAAGATCTGGTCGATGATGTTTCAGAAACGCTAGAACCCACAAAGCCGGGGCCGAAACCTACTAAAGAAGATGACTCCTGACGACGAAGACAGAACATATAAGCTCCTTTTTAGTATTCGAAGGTCTGTTCGTTATCACACCCACCGCCGCCGATTTTACGAGGGATGGAATGTAACTACGATTATTGTCGCGATGCTCGGTAGCTCGTCCGCAGTAACCGCGTTATTAGTTCAAGCCGAGGGGTTTGGGAGCGCTCTCCCATTAATCGCCGGATGCATCGTAGCGTTGATGAGCGCGATCGATATTGCTATGGGGACCACACGCCAAGCTAATTTACATGCCGACCTAAGCCGGCAATTTATTTTTCTGGAACAACAATTCCCGCTTGGGAGAGACCTCGAAGACGCCGAATATGAAGATTTGATAAAGAGCAGGCTTCAGATTGAGTCTAACGAACCGCCCATTCTTCGGCTTCTCGATGCAATGTGTCATTTTGAAATATTGCGTTCATTGGGGGATCGGGATCAACACCCTAAAGTCTGCTTGTGTCGAAGGATATTGATTCATTTTTTTAGCCAAGCAAGATATGCACGAGATCTTACGGCTCAATCTTAAGCGATTAATTCTTTGTAACTTAACCGCTTATAAGCCATTCGTCGCGCCACGGCACCCATCTGATCGGCGGTATCCAGTTCACGCACGCCATAGCGGCCTGCAAATTCGTTGACGTAGCGCTGTAGGTGTTTCGGGCTCATGTGATGGTAGGTGCCGTGGTAGCCACGTTTCAGCATCGCCCAGAATGACTCTATGCCGTTTGTGTGAGCCTGGTCGCGGACGTACTCGCTGATGGAGTGCTTGACCGTCTCATGCTCGAACGGTAGCCCTTGATAGCTCTTATGGTCATCGGTGTAGACCGTTGCGCCAGTAATGGCGGCAGCAACGACGAAGCTTTGCAGGGTACGCTTGTCGGTGCCTTTGATGACCTCGGCCTTGACCTTGCCGGTCTTGCGGTCTTTCGCACCGATAACAGTAGCCTTGCCAGCAGTTCCACGGCCAGCGTGCCGTTTCTTTGATTCGTGCTTGTTTGTCTCGCGTCCGCCAAAGTAGGTTTCGTCAATTTCCAAAGGTCCGGCGAAAAGCGGCTCCTTGCTTTCCCAGGCCTTACGAATACGCTGAAGCATGAACCATGCGGTTTTTTGAGGGATACCGATATCACGGTGAAGCTTCATGCTCGATATGCCCTTGAGGCTGGTCAAATGAAGGTAGATGGCGAATACCCACTTGCGCAACGGGAGATGCGAATTGCCCATGACGGAGCCAGTTTTGACCGAGAAGTAGGAACGACAATCCGAGCACCGATAGGGCATATCGTTATGGCCCGCTTCATGAGTCTTTATGCTCCCACAACGAGGGCAGTAGCGACCATCAGGCCAAATGCGGGACTCGAACCACTCGCGGGCTGAATCTTCATCAGGGAACATGTCACAAAGCTGCATCAGAGTGATGCCTTCGCGGGAGGATTTGCCGGGTGCCGTGTGTGCCATCATCGATCTCCTTAACTAACTGTAAGGATAGTGGATTCAAGCAGAAAAGTCAAGAGATAGTTATAATTCCCTTTTGAAAGGATCTCCCGTTCCTCACGTAGCCGCCGATTCTCCCGACGCAGACGCCGCAGTTCTTCGCGTTCGGCAGTGGTCAGACCGTCGTTGCGGCGACCTTCATCACGGTCGGCCTGCGCGACCCAGTTGCGTACGGTCTGTGCGGTCGGCTCAAACTCGCGTGCCAGGTCTTCCGGGCTGCGGCCCGCCCGTACCCGTTCGATCATCGGTTGCCGGAAGGCCGGTGGATAGGCAGTTCGTGTTTTGGGCATCGTGGCATCCTCCTTCTAAAAGGGTCAGGTATCCACGAAAGCGGGTCAACTCCACCGCTTTTGGCCGAGGCTGTGTGAAAACTCCGAAAAAGCGTCATGCGATGAAAATTTTCCCCACTTGTGTTGCTCTATTCAGATGTTTTAGGGATCAAGCTGCCGAAATCGATCACATAGGATCATGGCCTTCCCACTTTTCAAATCCGCAAATAGTTTTCACACAGCCTCGGTCTGAAGCCGAAGTGCTCGGTTAACACTCGACTGAACGCTGTTGGACGACCTTCTGAAAGTATTGCGGATGTAATCTAAATCAGTACTGCACTGCCGCGATGAGGCCGTTGATGACCCTATATAGCTAGTGTGTCCTGCTTTGTATGACGTCCTCCGATCTAATCGCCGTCACGGTACCCTTATTCGGGGATCTCGAACGCGATCACTACGTTGCCGGGCAGCCCGATATTGAACTGATCCATGCCGGATGAAACGTATAACCGGTTTTTCACGATGACCGGCCCTCCGAACGAGCCGAGCCCGCCACCGAAGCCTTTGCGACCGTTCACCGTTTCATATTCGCGCACCGTATCGAACGTCCACACCGGCTTGCCGGTCGCGGTATCGTAAGCGCGCAGCACGCCGTCACCGGTCCCGGTGAAAACGAGCCCGCCCGCCACGGTACTGGGCAAGCTGAACGCATTGCTGCACGACGCTGTCGTCTTACCTTCACAATCAGGCTTCATATCCTGTATACGCCATACGGATTTACCGGTCAGCAGATCGACCGCCGTGAAGGATCCGTTCGCCTTCCAGTCCAAATCCATATCGATGACGGGTACATAGGCGTTTTTGCCGTCGCTCGAGAATCCCCATTGGATGCCGCCGAGCTCTCCGCCTTTACCGACGCGGATCTGCCACAGGACTTTGCCGTTGTCATCCGGATCCAGGCCGTAAAGCATGCCGTCCTTGGATCCGGTCACGATGATCTCCTTGCCGTCCGAGCGTTCCACCAGGACCGCGGGCGACACGATATCCCGGTCACCGTGTCCTTCCGGGTTGACCGGTGAACAGGTTTTCTGTTCGGGATCGACCCACTTTTCGCAGCCTAGATGGTAGACGTCCTCACCGCCCATTTGCTCAGGCGCCAGTGAAGTCACCCAGCGCTTGGCGCCCGTTTTCATGTCGAACGCGATCACGGAGTCGGATTCGGGCACGACCGGCTCGGTCATCTGGTTACCGGTTGGTACGTAGAGCAGGCCGCGCTTGTCGTCGACCGTGACCGCCGAGAACACCACGACCCCCGAGGGACCATAACGGTTCGTGCCGGCTTTCGTCGTGCCCAGATACCCGAACTCCTTGTCGATGGTATAGGACTTCCACTTGCGCTCGCCGGTACGCAGGTCATAGGCAACGATGCTGCCGCGAAACGTACAGCACGGGTATTCCTTATTCTTGCCAATATTGAGCACTTCTTGGAAGGAGGACACGGGCACGTAAACCATACCGTTATGTGTCGTCACATTGCCCGTAATGCGTGAGGTCGGCGTCCAATCGGCCCGGTCACGCCACAGCAATTGGCCCGTTTCCGCATCTACGGCGTAGACGTTGGCCGCCGTATCGCCGAACACGGCGATACCGTCGGACACCGCGACGTTCGATCGGATCCGCCATTCCGCGCGAAATGCCCAGTGGGCACAGCCGGTGTCCGCATCGAGCGAATAGACCCATTGATTGAGATTCCCCACGAAGATGCGGTCGCCCACGACGGCGACCGGGTGCCCGCCACCCTTGAACGCGTGGACCTGCGGGAAGGCCACGGCCCACTTGACCTTGAGGTTCGCTAACCCCGCAGCGGTGAACTGCGCATTGGTCACATGCCGGTTGTACCGGTTGTCGTTCGACAGTCCAGGCCAGTCATGCGCCGCATCGGGTACCAGCGGCGTCTTGTCTTTGCACATGGCCACGCCGGGACCGCGTGTGCCCTTTTCGGGTTTGTGCTCCGCGATCCACTTGGCTATGGTCCATCGCTTCGCGTCGTCCAAGCCATTGACGAACTGCGCCATGACGCCGAACCACAGTTCCTTGTGAATTTCCTCGGCGGTCATGTTCGACATTGCGGGCAACGATGGGGAAATTGTGGCGCGCCCGTGGCATTCGATACAGTGTTCGGCGTACAGCGCGGCACCGTCCAGTCCTTTCGACTCTTCGGCTCTGGGATCAGCGTACGTGGCGAGCGACGCGAAGAGGATTCCAAACAGCGGTAACAGGTGCAGATTTCTCATGGTCCGATCTCCCGACATCGTTTTATTGGATGCTAACCCGAGGGCAGTTCTGTAAGCGTAGCAAATCAGAACCCCGCGCGGTTAACCGCGAGCGCAATCTCAGCCAGCTTTTCGTCGTCTATATCGTCGGGTAATGTCAATTGCTTCGTTCTCGGTTTCTTTTAAGCATATAACGCTTGGGATAAGCAGCGCTCAACAGCGGCCACCGCTCATCGTCGGAACAGCATTTAAACCAAACGGACGACCGCTTCCAAGGGGATTACAGACGCCATTCTGAGCCGTGTTGCACTGCCGCGATAGGGCGGCTACCGACCCACAGCACTCATAACTCTCGTTCGGCGCATACGCAACTCGGGTGTTCAGGTCTTGCCTTTTCCGATCGTGTGAAAAAATGGCAGAACCTGACATCGATCCTACTGTCGCCTTCCAAATAGGCGCTCGGCCCTGTAGATCGAAATTGAACTTTGGTGACGGGCGTTTCCTATTCCAGCAGCTCCTTTTCGAGTGGCGCGAGCCCCTGTAGCACAGTCGGGACGAGCTCGGTGACCGTCGGATGGATGTGCACGGCCCTCGAGATCGTCGTGTAGGCCTGTTTCGCGTACATCACGTCCAGAAGCGAGTGCACCACCTCGTCGCCACTCAGTCCCAGGATTGAGGCGCCGAGGATCTCCTGCGTCTGCGCGTCCACCAGTATTTTCATGAAGCCGCGGGTCTCGCCGAATTCGCGCGCACGCCCGACGCGCGCCATGGGTCGTTTGCCGATCAACGCCGTGCGACCAGATTTACGCACCTCGCCCTCTGTCATGCCAATGCGGCTGAGCGGCGGATCGATGAATAACCCGTAGCAGGGAATGCGATCACACAGCCGGCGTTGGACCTCATCTAACAGGTTCGCCGCCACGATCTCGAAGTCGTTGTATGACGTGTGCGTGAAGGCACCGCGGGCGTTCACCTCGCCCAGCGCCCAGATTCCCTCGGCGCTGGTACGCAGCTCATCATCGACGTGAATGAACCCACGTTCGTCGGTGTCAACGCCGGCCTGTTCGAGGCCGAGGTCATGGGTATTCGGCACCCGCCCTACCGCGATCAGCACGTGGCTGCCGTCGAGCGGCGTCGAATCCTTGTCACAGTCGACGTTCATGCGCACGCCCATGGGGCCCTTCTCAAAGCCGATGCACTCGGCGTTCAAACGTAACGCCACGCCTTCGCCCTCGAGGATCTCCCTAACGCCGGCGGAGACGTCCTCGTCCTCGCGCGCGATCAGGCGATCCTGCATCTCGATGACGGTGACTTGCGAGCCGAAGCGCCGGTACATCTGGGCGAATTCGAGACCGATGTAACTGCCGCCGACGATGAGCAGATGCTCTGGTAGAAAGTCGACCTCCATCATGCTCGAATTTGTGAGGTAATCAATTTGGTCGATGCCGGGGAAGTCCGGCACACGTGCGCGGGCGCCCACGTCGATAAAAATGCGTTCGCCCGTCAGCGTCTGGCCTTCCACCTCGACCGAGTGCGGACCGGTAAAGCGCGCATGACCGCGAACCAAAGTCACGTTCTCCATGCCATCAACCCAGGCCGTGACACCTGCATTCGAGGCGCCAGACACTTCGTCCTTGCGTGCTTTCACCCGCGCCATGTCGACCGTCACCGGTGAGTCGATCACGACGCCGAACTCCGCGGCCTGCCGCGCCTGCCACGCTACGCGCGCGCTGCCCACCAGAGTCTTCGTTGGGATGCAGCCCACATTCACGCAGGTGCCGCCGAGCAGATGCCGCTCGACGAGCGCCGTCCTCAACCCAGCCTTTCCGAGGCGCTCGGCGAGCGGCGGGCCGGCCTGGCCGGCACCGATGATGATAGCGTCGTAGATCGTCGACATTTGGCCTCCGCAGATGGGGTAGTGAAAGACCGTTATAGCTTAGGCCAGGGATACGAAGTTTTCAGCGGGTCGAGTCAACGGAAAAGCTGCACTACTGCGAGCGACCGCTATTGAGGTGATACTGTTGAAAAACTCCACTCCGCTCGCCGATAGCGAGGTGCGCGAAAAAACGACCGCACAGGATCGCCTGTAAGCGGCGATCGGTACTTCGGTAATGGTTTGACGACGCCCACATTTATTGAAAACTTCTGCCGGGCGAGTTTTTCAACAGTATCGACCCTTTGCAGACATCCGCGATAGATTGCCTGGCGTTTTGCACCACTCCATCATCTGGTCTACCGTCTTGTCAGCAGCCTCCATTAACGAGTCGGGAGGTGTCTCGCCGCTCCTGGTAATACTGATGATGGCAGCCAGAGTTTCGGTGGCGTCATCCAAGGTTTTGTGCAGTGCACGAAACCCTTCCGAATCGTTATTCATTGTGCCGTGCCCCAATTTTACTGGGCCAAAAGTGTCAACTCGTGCCACTATTATTTATATAGGTACTTCGCTCGGTTTTTTTGATCTGTAGCGATCACCGCAGGAGCATTTCTCCCATGAGAAATTGTGCATCCTTTGCAGCGAGCCCCGCCCGCCAGAGTGCGGCGACCACACAACGCGGAGTTCCAGGCATGTCACCCCTCAATAGTGGCATTGTCGTCACAGCAGTTCTCGCGGCCGTCGTATCCATGAGCATCTCCCGCGCCCTCGCCGCCCCGATCATCATCTCCGGCGCGGATGAGCTCATCCCCCCATCTGCGTCCACCGTGCCGTTTCTGCCAGACAGGCCACGACCAAATGCGGACAACGCACAGGCAGCGTTCCGGGCACTGCTCTCCGGGATGACGAACCAGGACTTCGAAGTTTTCGCGGCGGGCACGGTGATCGACCCTCGCAGTTTCGGTGTACCGCCCGTGACGTACGCCCTAGAGGGTGGGGGAACCGTGGCGCTGAGCGCACCCGGTGCGACTGGCGGTAGTTTGTCGAGCATCGTGACCTATGCGGGTTCGTCGACGCGATCAGCCAACGGTCGCTTTGCAACATCCGGCAGCCAGGGCATACGGGCTGTCAACGACCACTCCCTCACGTTCACCTTTTCCACGCCGCAGGCGGCGTTTGGCGCCATGCTCACGGACCTTGGCGACAACTTCGCCATAGGAGTCTCGGTCACGCTCTCGGGCTCGAATCCACCCCAGGTCTTCACGCTGCCGCTCCCGCCCGGGAACGGAAACGGAAGCGCCACGTTCTGGGGCGTCATCGCCACGTCGGGCGCCGAGTACTTCGACCAGTTGACGTTCGGTATCCCAGTCGGAGACTTCGCAGGACAGAGCTTCGGCGTGGACGATGTCGACTCGGCCACCCCGGGGCAGGTCACCTCCCTCGTCCCCGTACCCACCATCCTCCCCCTTATGGCATTTGCACTCGCAGGATTGGGTTTCCAAAGGCGTAAAGCCGTATAAACGAATAGGACGTTACTGGTAACGAGGAACCCGGTTCGGCGGGTTTCTTTCTTGGCGCACCATGTCCGCCCTTGCCGCGAGCCGCTGCTCGTCATACTCGCTCGACTGAACCGCCCTCGACGACCGCTTACGAGAGCATTGCCGACGTAATCTAGAACAGTGCTGCGCTGACGCGAGGAGGCGGCTAACGACCCAATATAGCCGTCATCGTGGCTAAAGGCAGGACCTGACCCTCATACTCCGCTTTATACTTAACTCTCACGTCTCCCTCGCTTATTGAGTTTTGAGCAGGCACAGGATATTTACCTTAAACTTTCACTACCGCGGTATTACTTCTCCGAAGCGTTCGTCGTTCTTAACCCCGTAGTCGCGTAGCGGTTCTCCAAAGGTCGTGATTCGGTAGTCCGTAAAAAATCGATCGCTTATTTTCCTCGCGGCCAAGTGCTCGGCGTTATCGCGCCAAGCCTTCAAAGCTTCCTCCGATTCGAACTCGACGATGGTGATTTCCTCGCCATCAGGAGCGACAAAGTTCTTAAAGGCGATGAACCCTGGTACAGAAACAGCAATTTCCTGCAATCTCTTTGTCGTCGAATAATACTTCTCGACATTTTCCTGTACTAGATATGTTCGGAAAACGACCGTGCGCATAGCTTAAAATCCTCCATAGACAGCCCATAACTTAGCCTTCCACGCGGCGAGGATTGTATCAATAATCGTCGGCCACTCTATTTCCCTTCCGGGTGATGTCACTACCTTTAACGATGCCGCCTTGCTGAACTTCATCAATTCGGACACGACTAATTTTGGGGCTCTTGTGTTCGCCGATATCACATCTGTCATTAGTTCCGCAGGGTTCTCAACGAACGGGAACTCAACCTTCACTACACCGACGCTCAACCTGAGAGTGTGGCGACGTTTATGACCGCTATCGAGAGCATTGCAGACGTAATCTAGTGTGCTGTCCCGCAAAGAAGTTTCGAAAGTCGGGCGAGTTTTTTCAAGATTGAGTCGGCGGTTGCGGTCCAGGCGAAAGGTATAGGGTTGGCGTTGTGCTGAGCAATATATCGCTCGATATGAGCAACGAGATCCTTCACATTCCGGAACGACCCGCGCTTGATAGCGCGCTGGCTGATGAGACCAAACCAACGTTCGACCTGGTTGAGCCATGACGCGTAGGTTGGCGTGAAGTGGACGTGAAATCGAGGGCGTCGAGCGAACCAGGCACGGACTTTGGGATGCTTATGCGTGCCATAGTTGTCCATCACCAGATGAACATCCAGCGCGGCGGGAACACTTTTCTCGAGATGATTCAGGAAGGACAGCAATTCCTGGTGACGATGCCGCGCTTTGCACTGCCCGATGACCGTGCCGTTGGCGATATCGAGCGCCGCGAACAACGTGGTCGTGCCATGTCGAAAGTAATTATGGGTGACACCCTCGACATAACCGAGCCCCATCGGCAGAACCGGCTGACTGCGTTCCAATGCCTGGATCTGGCTTTTTTCATCAACGCACAATACCAGGGCATTATCGGGTGGATTCAAGTACAAACCGACAATATCGCGCACCTTGTCGACGAAGAAGGGAGCGGTCGAGAGTTTGAACGTGCGGCTGCGATAGGGCTGGATCCCAAACAGCGTGAAATACCGATGAACGGTACTCTTCGAGGGCGCGGTCTCCCGTGCAAACGAACGCGTGCTCCAATGGGTCGCGTTCTCCGGTCGCTCGCTCAGCACCTTTTGCATCAAGCGTGCAACCTCATCGTCATCATATGTGCGCCGACGATGGCCCGGCGGCAGATCATACAATCCGACAATCCCGTTGGCGATATACCGGCGACACCCATTTGTGACCGTCGGATTGGATACATCGAGCTTTCTGGCAATCGCGCTGTTAGACAGCCCATCGGCTGCCATCATGACGATCTTTGCGCGCCGTGCCAGCGCATGCGGCAGACTGCGCGACCTCGCGTAACTGTTGAGGACCTCGTGTTCCTCCTCGCTCAGTTTAACCGTAAAGGATCTGGGTCGACCGGTAACCATCGGCTGGCTCCTGCATGACACAATAGCCGATCTGATCATCACGACTTATGAAAGTTCATCGTGGGACAGCACACTAGTGTGCTGTCCCGCAAAGAAGTTTCGAAAGTCGGGCGAGTTTTTTCAAGATTGAGTCGGCGGTTGCGGTCCAGGCGAAAGGTATAGGGTTGGCGTTGTGCTGAGCAATATATCGCTCGATACGAGCAACGAGATCCTTCACATTCCGGAACGACCCGCGCTTGATAGCGCGCTGGCTGATGAGACCAAACCAACGTTCGACCTGGTTGAGCCATGACGCGTAGGTTGGCGTGAAGTGGACGTGAAATCGAGGGCGTCGAGCGAACCAGGCACGGACTTTGGGATGCTTATGCGTGCCATAGTTGTCCATCACCAGATGAACATCCAGCGCGGCGGGAACACTTTTCTCGAGATGATTCAGGAAGGACAGCAATTCCTGGTGACGATGCCGCGCTTTGCACTGCCCGATGACCGTGCCGTTGGCGATATCGAGCGCCGCGAACAACGTGGTCGTGCCATGTCGAAAGTAATTATGGGTGACACCCTCGACATAACCGAGCCCCATCGGCAGAACCGGCTGACTGCGTTCCAATGCCTGGATCTGGCTTTTTTCGTCAACGCACAATACCAGGGCATTATCGGGTGGATTCAAGTACAAACCGACAATATCGCGCACCTTGTCGACGAAGAAGGGAGCGGTCGAGAGTTTGAACGTGCGGCTGCGATAGGGCTGGATCCCAAACAGCGTGAAATACCGATGAACGGTACTCTTCGAGGGCGCGGTCTCCCGTGCAAACGAACGCGTGCTCCAATGGGTCGCGTTCTCCGGTCGCTCGCTCAGCACCTTTTGCATCAAGCGTGCAACCTCATCGTCATCATATGTGCGCCGACGATGGCCCGGCGGCAGATCATACAATCCGACAATCCCGTTGGCGATATACCGGCGACACCCATTTGTGACCGTCGGATTGGATACATCGAGCTTTCTGGCAATCGCGCTGTTAGACAGCCCATCGGCTGCCATCATGACGATCTTTGCGCGCCGTGCCAGCGCATGCGGCAGACTGCGCGACCTCGCGTAACTGTTGAGGACCTCGTGTTCCTCCTCGCTCAGTTTAACCGTAAAGGATCTGGGTCGACCGGTAACCATCGGCTGGCTCCTGCATGACACAATAGCCGATCTGATCATCACGACTTATGAAAGTTCATCGTGGGACAGCACACTAGATCCGTATTGCACTGCTGCGATTAAGCCGCTGCCGACCCTGAGCGGACATCGACCCACATCTGAACTAGACTGCGCCCGCTAACGATCGACATGCACAAAGGGATCGACATGCGCGAGGGGCAAGAGTCTGTATCAATACCGCGCCGCGAGTTCCTGGAGTATTGCGTGGCGACGGCTGCCCTGATCGCAACCACCGCATCGAGCTGGGCCGCGCAGCCGACCGCCTTCGACGCTGAACGCACCGCGAAGGCCCTACACGCCCTCGCGGAAGCCCTCGAAGGTGATCTGCTGTTGCCCGACAACAAACGTTTCGAGCCCATGCGTGGCCTCAGCTGGAATCGCATGCTCCCGGAGCGGCGCCCTGAAGTCATCGTGATGGCTAAATCACAAGCCGATGTGGTCGCCACACTGCGCTTCGCCCGCGAGCAGGGTCGCCAGGTCGCGGTGCGAGGAGGTGGGCACAGTTGGTGTGCGTCGTCATTGCGCCAAGGCGGCGTTCTTCTCGACCTGTCACACATGCGGTCGCTCACAATCGACGCGGCGCAGGCGACCGCGACCATCGGGCCGGCGATTCAGGGCGCCGAACTGATCCAGCAGGCGGCCGAGCACGGTCTCGCGTTTCCGGTCGCCCATTGTCCGACCGTCCCCATGAGCGGATTTCTGCTCAACGGCGGCAACGGCCTGAACTTCAATCGCTGGGGCACCGCGTGCAGCAATGTCCTCGCCGTCGATCTCGTGCTCGCCGATGGGCGCGAACTAACTGTGAGCAGTGAAGAACACGCGGATTTGTTCTGGGCTGCGCGCGGCGCAGGTCCCAGGATTCTTCGCCGTGGCGACCCGCTATCACTTGAAGCTTCACCCTCTGCCACGCGCGATCACCATGAGCACCTATATGTTTCCCGGGTCCGCGATTGGTACGGCGAGTGAATTGGTGGACGGCCTTTCGGCCACGATGTCGCGGGATGTGTCGTTGCTCCTGTCCATTGGCGCGCCGCCGCCCGAACTGGGCCGCCGACAACGACACCGTCGGGGTTGTCCTGGCGATTTCCTATTCCGATTCCGTGGCCGACGCGGAAACGGCACTCAAGCCCCTGAATTCCGATCCGCGCGTGAGCCGGGCTGTGTCATCCTCGGTGAATGCCCCAACCGATCTCAACACGTTTTTAGGCGCACTCGGCGCAACACTGCCGGGCGGTCACCGCTGCGTGGTGGACAACGTCTGGTCGAACGTACCGCTCAGGACAATGCTCACCGGCAGCCCCGCGCATTACGCCAGGGCGCCGTCGCCGATGTCCCACATTCTAGCGGTTTGTTTCCGCCCGGCTGTCGAATTGAATGGGACCTCATACTCGTGGCTTGGGCGCTATCTCGTGTACAACAATACGCCTGTGGACGGATGCGGCTGACGATGACGCGAATCGTGCCTGGCACGTCGGCGCGACAGCATTACTCGACCCGCACAAAATAGGCCGCTATGTCGGCGAAACCGATCTCACCAAGGAGGCCGACGTCGCCCAGCAATGCTACACGCCAGAGGCGTGGTCGCGCTTGCGCGCATTGCGCGCCACCTACGATCCGGCGGGCCTGTTTTATGACTACCTGAGTATGATTTAACGTCGCCGCGCCGCCACTTGCGGGAATCAAAGCAGCGGCGTCCGGTGTTGGCCGCGAGCCGCCGCCCGTCATGGTCGCGCCGCTGATAGTTGAGAAATGACCGCTTTTGAGGTGATAGCGGAAGTGCAGTATGTGTTGCGCTTTACAACCCTACACGACGGCTACCGACCCGATATAGCAGACATTGCTACCGGAGTTTCTGCTTTCAGGTTAATAGCGGACCTAGGCTAAATCCGCGGCTTCTTATTGGTTGCAACGAACAGCGTAATCATTGGATCCCCCAAATGTCGTTAACCGCGTCAGGGCTAAGTCCCGGTTTAGATAAATGGTTCGTAACGAGGGTAGTAAACGCGGGTGTGAACGAGCCGATTCCCTCATCCCACCACGTCCGCACTCCAGGGCAAGAGATCCACACGGAAAAATCAGAGAAATAGCGTTCCCACACGTCACTATGAATCAAGTTGGATCGATGTTGTTGAAATATAAATTCGTAAGCACCAAAGATTTGATGCATGACCCAACCAAATCGTACGCGGTCGATCGGTTCCAGGTTCGTTAAGTCAGATGAACCTATTGCAACGATGCGGGTTAATTCGGCGTTCTCGGCTAATTGGGCAAGGATTGCACCAATCCTATCTACAGTTCGGCCATCATTTTCCGAGCGCTGTGATTGATCTGATTGTCTCGCTTGGAGCGCGAGATAAAAAATGGAAGCGACAATAACAGCGCCGCCTATTACTTCTCCAAGCTTTGCTAACGTATCTAAGGTCATCCTCTAGCTCCATCACACTTGCTGGGTCTGCATTTGGATACTGCGGATAAGGTCATGCGCCGCACCTAATAGAGCAATTTGAACCACCAAATATAAAAATCTGATCATTCCTCGTTATAGTCTAAATATGAATTAGCGAATTGATTTCGCGAAAGCCCGGTATTGGTCGGAAGCCGAAGTTCGCTTTCAGTACATCGTCAAAAGCAACTCGATGACCGCTATCGGGGGAACTGCAGACGAACTCTTCACTGGTGCTGCACTGCCGCGATCAGTCGGCTGACGACCCGTAGCGGACGACGTGTCGTCTAATCGCAGGCTGCATTACAGAGTGCAACGTCAGGCATCGTTGACTCTACCACCCAACTTCTCCTGGTCCATCGAGGTCGAAGCAGTTAGCTCCCCCCAAGCCGATCCCGGCCAGCACCAATCAGGCCGCCAGTGCCACCCTCACGAGCAAGTTTCGCATCGTCAGCTTTGCCTTGGACGTCGAACCGGTGATCTGAATCGCGGCCGGCGTCCTCACGCGCGTGCCAACCGGACCTCGGTCGAGTGCACGGTCGTGCTCTCGCCCATGTCGGCCTTGCGCGGGGCGTGCACGAAGTTCACGTTGTCGCCACCCGGCTCAACACTTGGCCAGCGACTCTTGTAGGCAATGGCGGTGCCTGCCGGTATGTCGGCGTCGACACGCGCTGTCAGTCGTATCGCACCGGCCTCGTTCGATACCGATACGGTCGCACCGTCTTCGATGTCCGCCGCAGCGGCATCGCCCGGGTTGAGATGTATCAGGCCTGGGCCCGCCAGCTTTTCGATGTGCGCATCGTTCGCGAGGGCTGAGTTCGAACGCCACTTCGAGGCCGGCGAGATGAGCCGTACCCAGCCCGCAGCGGGCGAGGCATCGGCCCAGGGCTGGGGTGTGCGGGGCAGACCCATTTCCGCGGCTTGCTCCGAGGCGATTTCGATGCGGCCGGACGGTGTGTCGAAGGTGTGCTCCCCATAAAGCGGCAGGGGCTCGTCGCCCAGTTCGAAGTAGCCACGGCGCTTCAGCTCCGCGAAATCGAAGCCGGGATTCATCTGCGCCATCATTTGCTCGATCATCGCCTCGTCGGTCTCGAACAGCGCAGGCTCCTTCAATCCCATGGCCGCGGCCAGGCGCCGGAAGATCTCGGAGTTCGGAAGGGATTCCCCGAGCGGCTCGAATGCCTTCGCCTGTGCGCCCATGTTCATGTGGAAGTAGCTGAAGGTGATGTCGTCATACTCCATGAAGCTCGCCGCCGGGAGCACGACGTCGGCGAAGCGCGCCGTATCCGTCATGAACACGTCGCACACGACCGTGAACAGATCCTCGCGTTGCATCGCCGACCGCAGGCGCGTCAGATCCGCCGCGGAAGCGAGCGGATTGGTGTTCCAGGCGAAGAACAGCTTGAATTCATCGGGATGGGAGAGACGGGCCGCGAGGTCCATATGGCTGACCTTCTTGCCGCCTTCCGTCGCGATCGGTGCGCCGGCCAACCAGTCGAGGTCGACGCCGGCGACGACCGGGGTCATGTTCAGGTAGCAGAACCCGGTGCCGGGTTTGCCGACGTTTCCGGTCAACGTCGGCAGCAGGCCCGCGGCGCGCATGATGTTGCCGCCGGTCACCTGCCGCTGAAGCGCCTGACCACACCAGAGCATGGAAGGACCCTCGCCATAGATTGCGGCGGCAGCGCTGATCTGCGCTGCGGGCACGCCCGTCTCGCGCTCTCCCCACTCCGGCGTCGCCCGCTCGATGTCGGCCTCGACCTTGGCATACCCCAGCGTGCGTTCCGCGATGAAAGTCTCGTCGAAGGCGCCATCGGCGCGCAGGCAATGCAGCAGACTGAAGGCCAGGGCCGCATCGGTGCCCAGGCGGGGTCGAAGATGCAGGTCTGCAGCACGTGCGGTCTCGGTGAGAACGGGATCGATGACGACCACCTTGGCGGGAGATTCGGGCAGCCAGTGCTCGTACGTGTGCGGCGCCGAATGCGCCGGGGTTCGCGCCCCAGACGAGAATGCAGCGTGCGTCTTTCGCCGTGCGCGGGTCGAAGCCTACGATCGAATTGCCGAACTGCAGATGCCAGGCGACATGACCTGCCGCATTGCAAATGGTGTCCGGATCGACCTCCGACGCACCGATGTGCCCGAACAGACGGCTCGGGAAGAGAAACCCAATCAGGGAGAGCGTCCCGGAGTAATGCGTATGCAGAATCGAGGCGGCGCCGTGCGTGTCGATCACACCGTTCATGCGCTCTGCGACCAGCGCAAGCGCTTCGTCCCAGCCGATTGGCGCAAAGTCGTTCGACCCGCGTTCGCCGACGCGCTTAAGCGGCGTCATCAAACGCTTTTGCGGGTCCTGCCACGATCTGTTGTAGGCGATCGCGCACTTGCTGCAGAGCTTGCCGCGAGACACAGGGTGATCCGGATCACCCAGCACGCGATGATGACCCTTGGAGCGCAGTTCGATCACCATGCCGCAACCGTCGTAGCAATCTCTCGGGCAGTTGGTCTTGATGCGCTCGGCCATGTTTCTCACCTCCAGTCCGGGTCGAACCGGGTCATTCGTTAACGAGCGGATTGCCCGCCCCAAGTCTCGGAATATATCTTGGACTCGACCAGCTCTAGTGTCACGGGTCCGAATCGCCCGGCCGGACAACCGATCGGGATCACGGCGACGACGCCGTAAATCTCCGTGATCCCGAAATGAGCTTGCAGCTCATCCTCGAACACGCCTTGCGGCGGGCTTTCCTTGCGTGGATCGGCATCGCGCTGTCCGGCCGGCGTCGGCACGAAGGCCGGCATCACCTGAAGGCCGGCATCACCTCGTTCGCGATCAGCCGCAGCTGTCCCTGGACGTCGGGGACGTCGACGTCCTTGCCGGTGAAAGTCTTGACGATCCCGGGGTCGGCGATGCACAGGATCATGTGGTTGACCCCCGCCGAGGTGATCTCGCGGATCTGCTCGACGCACTCCTCGGGCGTGCCGGCGATGGACAGCGTCTGGGCGATCTCGGGCGTCGTTATCTCGTAGGCCTTGTCGAGCTCGAAGTTGCGGGCCGCCGCGACGATCTCCTTCATCTTCACCGGGTCCAGGCCGTGCAGCTTGAGCTGCCGGTCCGGCATCGCGTCGATGTAGAAGGAGACGATCGACCGTGCGGTCCGCTTCGCCTCCTCGGAGTCGGGCGCGCACGTGATCACGACCCAGGCGCCGATGTCGAGCGTCGTCCAGTCGCGGCCCGCCTTCTCGGCGCCGATCTTCAAGTTGTCGACGGCGTAATCGTACGCCTCCTTCGAGTAGCTGAGCGCGATGTGGCAGCCGTCGGTGAACTCGCCCGAGAACTGGAAGGACTTGGGGCCGCCCATCGCGCCGATGTAGAGCGGCATGCGCTCCTGCACCGGCCGGGCGAACGTGTGCAGACCCTCGTACTTGAAGAAGTCGCCGTCAAACGTGATCACCCCTTCGTCGAGGAAGGTCCGCATGACGTGATACGCCTCCTTCGTTCGCGAGAGCGGCTTGATCTTCTCCCAGTCGACGCCGTATTGGGCGAGCAGCCTGAAGTTCCCGAACGAGATCACGCCCTCGGCGCGGCCGCCAGTGAGCCCGTCGAGCGTGGCGAGCGACTGGCAGATGAGCGTCGGCTCCCTGAGCCACACCCCCGACACGTTCGGGCCGAAGCGGATATTCTGCGTCTTGTCCGCGGCGGCGGCGAATACGGGCCAGAGGTCATGGTGCCAGGTTTCGTCCACGGCGTAGCACGCGTAGTAGCCGAGCTCGTCTGCCGTCTTGATCATCTCCATCGAGTCGGCCAATGGGTAGTCGAGCAACGTGACGTAGCTGAACTTCATCTCTCGACCTCCCGAGTGGCTTGGTTGTCGATTATTCCGTCTCGTGAAGTCCGGCGCAAACTCAGCTCCCCGCCTCCAGCTCGGCGAGCAGCTCCTCTCCGTCGACGACCGTGTCGGCCCAGTGCGCGTGCATCCAGGCGAGGTGGTCCCAGCGGCTCGCGACGATCCGGTGCGTGTCCCATGCGGGGATGTCCTCCAGCCGGACGTGCTCCGTCATCAGAGCGGGGTTTCTTTTTGCGCGCTCGATGTCTCCTTTTGGCCGAGGCTGTGTGAAAACTCCGAAAAAGCGTCATGCGATGAAAATTTTCCCCACTTGTGTTGCTCTATTCAGATGTTTTAGGGATCAAGTTGCCGAAATCGATCACATAGGATCATGGCCTTCCCACTTTTCAAATCCGCAAATAGTTTTCACACAGCCTCGGCCGTAAGCCGAAATCAGCGTGCCTCACAAAGGTTGAAGCAACTCGACGACCGCTAACGGGGGTATTACTGACCTAGCCTCTAGCGGCGTTGCACCGCCGCGATCAGGCCGCTGCCGACCCATTCCGGTCGTCCCAATGGTTCCGAACCAAGATAAATTGGTACGATTTATTTCCTGAGCGGACCGTTAAGATTCTTTAGCGGTGCGAGATGCATCACTACATCGCACCGCGCCTGCGCCGGGACGACTACGAGGCCGGGTTCTCGGTCGACCTCATGTACAAGGATCACCGGCTCGCGGGCGAACTCGCCCGGCGTCTCAAGGTGCCCATGCTCTTCAACCAGCTGGCCCTCGAGACCTATCAGATATTGCGCGCACAGGGCCAGGGCAGCAAGGACCTCACGCAGATCTTCCCGTTCCTGGCCGAGTTGATCGGCGCGACCATTGATGGCCGTGACCCGTCCCGTACGATGCCTGAATGAGCCGAGTTGACTTGTTCATTCATATCGCTATCTACTGACTTGTTGCATCGGTGATACATCATGTCAGAGCACTCCAACCCAGTTGCCGATCTTGTGGGCGGGCTGTCGGCCATGGAGCCGCTGATCAGGGAGCACGCCGACCAGGCCGAGCAAAATCGCTGTCTGTCTGATCCGGTGATGCGCGCGCTGGCCCGGGCGGGTCTGTTTCGCATGTGCATCCCCGGGGCGCTGGGCGGCATGGAAGTGACTCCCCTGACCTTCTATCGCGTGGTCGAGGAGGTCTCTCGCATGGACGGCTCCACGGGTTGGTGCGTGTTCATCAGCGGGGCCACACCACTCTCGGGCGCCTATCTCCCGAGGGACGCGGCGACCGAGATCTTTGCCGGCGATCCCATGGTGATCACCGGTGGCTCGGTGGCCCCGGTCGGCGAGGCCGTGGTCTGCGATGGGGGATACACGGTTTCGGGTCGGTGGCCCTACGGGAGCGGCAGCCAGCACTGCACTTGGCTATTCGGCATGTGCCAGGTCATCGACGATGGTGCTCGCAAGGAGATCCGGGCGGTCTACGTTCCGCGCGACCAGGTCACGATCCTGGACGATACCTGGCGCGTGAGCGGCCTCGCGGGCACCGGCAGTCATGACTTCACCGTGGACCAGGTGTTCGTGCCCGCATCGCGTACCTGGACCCTGGGGCCAGGCGCCACGCGCGGACCCGACTATGATGGCCCGCTGTACCGATTTCCATTCGTTAGCATGTTCCGCTTGCCCGTGAGTGCGGTGGCCCTGGGCATTGCCCGGAATGCCATCGATGTCATCCTGACCATGGCCCGTTCCAAGCGCTCGGTTGTCGGCACCGGTGTACTGGCCGATGACGCGCTGATCCAGGCTCGGATCGCAGAGGCCGTGGCCCTAGTCAGGTCGGGACGGACATGGCTCCACGCGGCGCTCGAGCACGCCTGGGACGCGACCGTGAACGCGGGTGAGACCTCATTGGACGTGCGCGCTGATCTCTTGCTCGCGGCGGTGACCGCCACCGGCAACGCGGCCGCAGCGGTCGAGAAGGTGTACTCGCTGGCCGGGGGTACGGCCAATTACTCCAGCCACCCCTTGCAGCGCGCACTGCGCGATGTTCGCGCGGTGACCCAGCACGTCGGGGTCGCGCCCCAGCAGTACTCCGAAGCCGGACGCATGTTGCTCGGCCAGCAGCCCATCCAGCCGATGCTGCTGCTGTGAGCGGTTCTCGGTCAGCTTGCTAGCCCGGATATTGCATGAGCAGTGAGATTGGGCGTGGAGTTGGTCGATCATGGGTCGGAATTCGTTGGTGGTGGCACGAAGCGGCGCTTGAGCGCGACGTTTCGGCGCGCCACCGGTGGATTTATCGCCGATTGCGATGCACGAGTCGTTTCGGAGGCGAGCGACACCCCGACTCACAAGGAATCGAACACGAGGCGACTGGCGTTGGGACGACTATCCCGGTTTGAGGCGAGCGGCCACCAGGCAGAACAGTTCTCGATTGGGGTAAGCACTGGAGAGCAACAGTCGGATGCGCCTGGTATTGCGCAAGACGATGGCGCCGATGCGTAATAGTTTCAGGCGCAGCGTGCCGCATTGCGCGCGAGCCAGTGCCGTTCCGTGTAGTGCCACCCGGCGGATCGTCTCCAACAGCGTGTAAGCCAAGCTTGAGAGCAACAGCCGGAACTGATTGGCCCACCAGGTGTGGCAACTGGTGCGATCGGCAAACAGGCCCAACTGCTGCTCCTTGATGCGGTTCTCCATCTCGCCGCGGGCGCAGTAGATGCGGTCGTAGATGCGTTGGGCATTGCCGGTGAGGTTGGTCACCACGAAGCGGGGATTGCTGCCGCGGGCGCTGTGCTCGGCCTTGACGATCACCCGTCGCGGGGTATCCCAAGTCTGTGCGGCGTAACGGACCTCGCTGAACAGGCGCTGCTTCTCACCCATCATCCAATACCGCCACTGAGCCAACGTGCGCAACGCTAACGATTGATCGTGCAAACGCGGGTTTTTCGCGATACCAATGACGTAATCCACGCCGTGGCGATCGAACCAGCGCAGCATCCGCCAGCGGCAAAAGCCGGAATCGGCGCGCACCAGGATCTCGACCTTCGGCCACGCCTGGCGCAACCGTTTGATCAACAGCGCCAAGATCGCCCAACTGTGTTTTGCGCCGTCGATCTTGCTCGAACGCAGATAACTGACCCACAGTTGATCGCCACAGAACACGTACAAGGGCAGAAAGCAGTAGTGGTCGTAGTAGCCGTGGAAGAAGCGGCCCTCTTGATCACCATGCACCCGATCGTCGGTGGCATCCACATCGAGTATCAGTCGTCGGGGCGCTTGTTTGTAAGAGGCGATAAAGTTATCAATGAGTACCTTGTGCAGGGCCACCGCGGTGTTGCGGTTCGCGCGGTTCTCCAGTCGGCACAACGTCGACGGGCTCGCCAGCGACTCATCCCGGGAAAGCGCCGTCTGCAGAGCCAAGTCCGCGCGCAATGCCTCGTGGTCGTTGAGGTCCTCATAGCCCAGGGAAATGCCATAGACCCGCTGTCGGACCAGCGACTCCAGATCGTGGGTGCAGCTCTTTGTCCGGCGAGAATCCCCAATGGCCCGTGCCGCGGCCTTGATCAACCCGGTCCGTTCATCGGCCAAGCGCAGCAACTGCACCCCACCGTTGGACGTGATGTCACCGCCGTTGAATGAGACGTCGATCTTGCGGCGAGAAAAGCGTGGAAATTGCAGCGCAGTCTGGGTACATTCTGTCACGGGCGAGTCCTTTCCGTTTTCAGCCTAACTAACTGAATTATAACGGATTAGAAAGGGCTTGCCCTCTTTTTTTATGAAATATCCGGGCTAGCCGAACACCGACAGCGGTTTCGCGGTCACGATTCTCCATCCTCTGTCCGGGCAGCTCTGGCCTTGGCTGCGCTCATCCCCAAACCGCGCGTCAACCTCATCCGGTACCACGGCGTGTTTGCCCCCAACAGCCCCCATCGCGCCGCCGTCACGCCGGGACG
>CBDCJB010000013.1:0-626254 GCA_965217605.1 Gammaproteobacteria bacterium | reverse complement strand
AGTGCCGCGATCTGATCAACATGGGCGGCAAGAAATGCGGCGATCGAGCCTACGCGATGGCCGGGTTATCGGCCGACGATCTGGATTTTCTCGAACTCTACGACTCCTTTTCGTTCAACCCGGTGCTGGGCGTCGAGAATCTCGGCGTCGTTCCGCCCGGGCAGGGCGGCCGTTTCTGGGATGAAGAACGCGGTGCGCCTGGTGGCGACCTGCCGGTCAACACCTATGGCGGATTATTGTCGTTCGGGCATACGGGCGACGCATCCGGTATGTCGATGATCGTCGAAGGCGCGCGCCAGGTCATGGGGTGCGCCGGCGAGCGGCAATTATCCAAAGCCGACATCGGCCTCGTGCACAGCTACGGCGGCATGATGGCCGAGCACTCCGTGCTGATCCTGGGGCGCTCGTCATGAGTGCGAAACCGTTACCGGAGGTCTCGGATCTGACGCGCCCGTTCTGGGACGCCGTACAAAAAAGTGAACTGCACTTGCAACGGTGTACGGTCTGCAGCGCATGGATCTACTATCCCAGCGAGTGGTGCACGGCGTGCTACGCAACCGATCTCGAATGGCTCCCGTGTTCCGGCCGCGGCGTGGTATGGAGCTATTCAATCGTGCACCAGGCGCCGTACGCGGCATTTGAAGGCGACGTCCCGTACGTGCTCGCGACCGTTCGGCTCGAGGAGGGTCCGCAGATGATGACGAATATCGTTAACTGTTCACTGGAGGCCGTGGCGGTCGGGATGGCGGTGCGATTGACGGTCGAAGTGCGCGGCGACGGGTTTAAGGTGCCCCAGTTTGAGCCCCATGACTAACGGTCGTGGAAGTACGCCCTGCGGGATCGCGATCCCGCAAGTCGTCGATGACGGCGCCGTCGATCTGGCCCACGTCCGGGCCTTCCTCGAGCGTGCGGAAACGCTGGGTTACGAGAGCGCGTGGACACAGGAATCTCTGCTCGGCAGCTTTGGAATACTCGAGCCGCTGAGCGTACTGACTTACGCGGCTGCGCTGACGTCGCGGATGCGGCTCGGCGTATCGGTCATGCTCACGACGCTGCGCAACCCGCTGCAACTCGCGAAGACGCTGGCCAGCCTCGATCAATTGTGCGGCGGCCGCCTCGATGTGGGCGTCGGATCCGGCGGCCACGTCGACGAAGCGCTCTTCGGCTACTCGAAAGAGCGCCGGATCCGGCGCTTCGTCGAAGGCATCGAGGTCATGAAGGCGCTGTGGACGCAAGCCGACGCACGGATTTCGGGGACGTTCTGGAACCTCGATGGCGTTGCAATGGAACCCAAGCCCATTCAAAAACCGCACCCGCCCATCTGGTTCGGCGCGCGCAGCGAACCCGGTCTGTGGCGCGCTGTGCGGCTCGGCGATGCCTGGATGGGCGCGGGCTCATCCTCGACTGCGGATTTCGTGCGGGAGGCCGCGCAAGTCCGCGCGTATGTCGCGGACGCGGGCCGCGATCCCGCGGGTTTCCGCGTATCCAAGCGCGTTTACATTGCGATCGATAATGACCGCGACCGCGCGGAAGGGCGGCTGCGGGCGTGGTTTGGCCGGCGTTACGGCAACGCCGACATGGCGTCCCGGGACGCCATTTGGGGGGGTAGCGCCGAATGTCTGGACAAGGTTGGCGAAATCGTTGCTGCCGGCGCGCAACATCTTCTACTCAACCCGGTCTTCGATGAAATGGACCATTTGGAGCGCCTCGCCGAGGAGATCATCCCCGAACTTTAAGCGCCTGCGCGTTACTTCACCGCCGCCTTCACCACGATCTCGACCAACATGTTGCGCGCGAGCGGCGCGCCCACGCAGGCGCGTTGCGGCCAGTGCTGCCAGTCCGGGCCGATCCATTCCTCCCAGACTTCATCCATCTCGGCTTTCTGGGACATATCGGCGAGGAAGATCTGCACCGACAGCATGCGCGTCCTGTCGGAGCCGGCCTCCTCCAGGTTGGCCTCGATCAATGCCACGCTCGCCTGCGTTTGCGCGCGGATGTCGGGCCCGGCGTCAGGTCCTATACCGACGGTATAAACAATGCCGTCATGGCGCACGATTCGGTTGCGCCCGGTTGCATTGCCCCGCCATCGTTCAATCGTCATGATCGTCTCCTATAGTCTGGGTAACAGGTGTCACTACCTTAAACGATGATCGTGACGCGAGCGGAGTCCATTGAGCAAAGAAGCAATCTATTTCGACGACTTGACCAAGGGCGATGTCTTCACCTTCGGGCCATACCGCGTGGAACGCGACGAGATGCTCGCCTTCAGCCACAAGTGGGATCCGCTGCTCATACACGTCGACGAGCAGGCCGCGGTTAAGCGCGGTCACCGGGGGATTACGGCCTCGGGACAATACACGCTCTGCGTGAAACAGGCGCTCATGACGCAAGCGCCCTGGCGCGACGCTGTAATCGGCGCCATGGGCTTTGATGAATTACGCTTCGCGCGCCCCGTCTACGCCGGTGACGCGCTCACACTGACCATCGAATGCATCGACACCCGGCCCTCGCGCAGCAAGCCGGATCAGGGGATCGTGAAGTTCACGTTCGAAGTCGCGAATCAGGACGGCGAAGCGGTGCTCACTTATTTGGACACGGTGATGTTCGCGCGACGCGACGATAACGCCGCTGCCGATCCCGAACCGGCGCGGCCGGACTATCGGGTACCGGAATCCGATGCGCTCGCGCTCGCCGAGAATCTAACCGTAATGAAGCGTAATGGCGTGGAGCCGTCCGCGCGCATGACCTACATCGTGAACCACTTGAGCGTCGACGCGGAAACGGCTGAACGGATCCACCAGGATTTTGAGGCGGGCGCGGCCGGCGGCGCCAATATTGCGCTCGGCATGCCACCGTCCCGAAAGCACGTTTCCGTGGATGAAGCTTTCCATGCGATCGCAACACAGCTCGGTACCCGCGAGATGCAGGCCATGATGGATGAAGCGCAGGAACGCAAGGCGCAGCGCAAGCGCCGGACCACCCTCGTAGCCGCGTGCATCTGCATCGCCGGCGCCGCGATGGTCGCCACCTTGTTGTTCATGGATTAAAACGTAGCCCGGATGAAGCGCAGCGGAATCCGGGAATCGATTCTAGATCCCGTACACCCGCGCCACGCTGTCACCCAGCAGATTATTCTGGGCGATCTCAGACAACGGCGCTATCAGCTCCTCCAACTCTTCCATGTAGTTGCCGGGATGATCGAAATGCGGGTAGTCGGTTGCCCAAAAGAATCGATCATCACCCACGTAGTCGACGATATGCGCGAGCGCCCGCTCGTCCGGATCACCCGAAATCCAACACTGACGCCTGAAATACGTGCTCGGTTTTTCTTTGAGCGGAACGTTGGCGCCGAGGGCTGTGGCGAAAGTCGTATCCATGCGGTCCAGTGCCGCGCCGATCCAACCGGCGCCGGACTCCAACACGATCACCTTGATCTGTGGGAAGCGATCGAACAAGCCCCATTGAAACATCCCGTAAAAAGCCTGCTGTGGTCCTTGCATGCCGAGCGCGTTCTGCATCCAGCCCGCCTTACTCATGCCGTCGAAACGCTGGTAGGTGCGGATCTTCGGGTGTTCGGCCATCGGGTGAATCGCGACGGGCACGTCGAGCTCTTGCGCCTTGGTCCAAAACGCATCGTGATCCGGGTGGGCATGCGGGATGCGCGTCAACGTATAGGGCGCCAGGAAAGCACCTTTGGCGCCGGCCTCTACGGACCTTTCAAGCTCGAGCGCCGCTTTGACGGGATCGGCCAGCGAGATATGCGCGATGGAGATCAGGCGCCCGTCCGTGTCCGAACAGAAGTCGCAGATCCAGCGGTTATACGCCTGCGCATACGCGAGAGAAAGCTCCGGGTCGTCGACCTCGCATTCCCAGGTTAAACCCAGGCTCGGATAGAGGATGGCTTTGGCGATGCCTTCTCGGTCCAAGAGTGCGACGCGTTCTTGCGCGTCCATCGATCCGAACGGAGCGTTGCTTGGATACGGCTGGTTTATAATCTCGGCCATCTCATCCTTGCTCTTGCCCATTGCGCAAAGGCCATTCAGGGTCCGGACATCGAAGAAACGCGACGGCTTCCCGTCGACGAACATGACTTGTTTACCATCGTGTTCTCCAACACGTAACGCGCGATCGCGAAACGCGGGATCGATGTAGCGTTCCCAGGCATCCGCCGGTTCCAGGATATGTCCGTCCGCATCGATGATGTTGCTGTGGGTTAACGCCATCGGTCGTTGTCCTATGTTGCGATCAAGGTCGAGACTTATTTTGCCTCGAAGTCTCGACGGAAAGTAGCGCCCGGATGGCGATCGGGTAGGCGGCGATGGCCGAAGATCTTCTGCCGAAACGGCCCGGGCTGGTATTCGGTCTGCATGAGACCGCGCTTTTGAAGGATGGGCGCTACACCTTCTATGAAGTCGACGAAGGTACCCGGCGTCGTCGCGTAGAGCAGATTGAATCCGTCGGCGCCCTTTTTGGCGATGGATTCGAGCTTGTCGGCGATCTGTTCGGGACTGCCCGCCAACCACTGGCCTGCCATCTGTCGCTGGGCAAGGTCACCAAAGGTCCAGGTTTTGTCTGGCGCAAGGGCTGCAAAGGTTTTGAGGATCCCTCGAATGCCTTCGAAATCGTAGTCGGCGAGCGGGCGATCCGGATCGATTTCCGCCAGGTCAACGCCGATGTGACCGCTCATGTGGGCGAGCCCGCCTTCGACCGAGAGTGATAGCCGTAGATCGTCAGACTTGGCCTGAGCCTCGGCCTCTGTACCCCCGACGATCAGCGAGGTAGCCACGCAGATTTTAATATCGTCCGGGCGCCGGCCGTAACGGGTGGCGCGCTTGCGAATATCGGCCGCCACCTCATCAGGTTTGCCGGTGAGCACGAACACACATTCGGCGTGCCGCGCGGCAAACTCGCGGCCTCGCTCAGACGATCCGGCCTGGAACAACAGCGGTGTGCGCTGGGGTGAGGGCTCGCAAAGATGAGGCCCGGGCACGGTGTAGTAGGGGCCCTCGTGATCGATCCTGTGCACCTTCGCCGGGTCCGCGTAGATGCCCCGTTCCCGGTCGCGGACTACAGCATCGTCTTCCCAACTGGCTTCCCACAGCTTGTACAGCACTTCCAGGTAGTCATCACCGCGGTCATACCGGTCATCGTGACGCGGCAGGTCGCCGAAGCCCAAGTTACGGGCCGCGCTCGGCAGATAAGAAGTCACGATGTTCCAAGCCACGCGGCCGTTGGTCAGATGATCGAGCGTCGACGCGCGGCGGGCGAAGTTATAGGGATGCTCGGCCAGAATCGATCCGGTGAAGGCGAAGCACATGTTTTCGGTCGCGTGCGCCATCGTGGGAATGAGCAACGTGGGATCATTAATGGGGATCTGCATGCCCTCCCGGATCGAGGTCTCCGGCCCGCCCTTGTAGGTGTCGTAGACCCCCACGACGTCAGCCAGAAAGAGGGCATCGAACATCCCCTTTTCGAGGATCTTCGCGAGATCGATCCACGTGTCTAGCGACGTGTACTCGAGCTGCCGCGTATCGGCTCGACCCCACATGCCGTGATGGATGTGGGAGACGCAGTTCATCGAGAAGGCGTTGAACAGGAGTCGCTTTGGCGGGTTCATGGCAGTTCGGCTCTATCGATCTATTTGCGCTATTCTCGGGCTCAGACGAACGCCGGCGGGAGGTCACCATTATGTTCGACGATCGCGATCCTGACCAAACCTTCAACGTCGATGTCGGCGGTTTCAATGTCGTTGCCTACAGCTTCGGCAGCGGCGACGAGGTGCTGTTCTGCGTCAACGGCGGCCCGGGACTGCCCTGCGACTATGTGCGCGATGCGCATTCCTGGCTGGCGGATAAGGGCTACCGCGTCGTGGCTTTCGATCAACTCGGGTGCGGCGCCTCCGATCGTCCGGACGATCCGGCGTTATGGACCTTGGAGCGTTATGTCGAAGAGACTGAAACGGTGCGCACCGCGCTCGATCTCGGTACGGTCCATCTCTATGGTCAGAGCTGGGGGACCTGGCTGGGCCAGGAATACGCCATCACCCACCCACACGCCTTCAAGACCTTGACCCTGGCCAACGGCGCCGGCGACATGCCGCACCTCGTCAGCGAGTTGATGCGGTTACGGGCGGCGCTGGGTCCCGAAACCGTGGCGATGATGCAGTACCACGAGGCCAACGGCACGCTCGATCATCCGGAATACCAGGCCGCGCTCACGCTCTTGAACCATCGCCACATCTGCCGGTTGGATACCTGGCCCGACGCCGTCAACCGCTCGCTCGGCGACTGGAATATGGCCCCGTATGAAGCGTTGCAGGGGCCGAACGAGTGGTATTACACCGGTAGCCTGAAGGACAAGAACTGGCTCGAAGATTTGGCCGCGGTGAATCAGCCCGCACTCGTCATCTCGGGTCTGCACGATCACCTGACCCCCGAGTGTGCGCGCAAGATTCACGATGCCCTGCCGAACTCGGAGATAGTGGTGTTCAAACAGAGCTCTCATCTGCCGATGTGGGAAGAGCCCGTGGCTTACTGTGACGTGCTGTTGCGATTTCTCGATGCCAACCGCGGTTAGCGAACGCCGTCGGCGTCTTGCTTGGCGTAACCCACGCGCCGCTGGATCCGATCGGTGTGCATGCGAAACAGGCGGCGATCGGCGTCGTAATCGCCGATAGCTGTCGTGTCAACGTGTTGCTCAAATGATTCGACGCAGCGTTGGAATTCTCGATCGATGCTGCCGTAGACCTGCCGTGAGGTTTGAGATTCGCCGAGTAGTGCGAGTAATGCGGAGCCGGTCGCGAAGAGTCGATCTTGTAACTCGCTGCCTTCACGCGTGCGCGCGAGCATGAATGCGGTACCGGCCAGCATTACGTATTTGGCTTCGGTGCGGCCGAACTGGCGGATGGGCTCGAACTCGAATAATTCCGACGGGGCAATCGGCGCGTTCTCGAATTTTGCGAAGCCCTGACTCATGGCCGCCAGGAAACCCGGTTCATCACGGTGCGTGAGCGTTACACCGGAACGTCCGCGCTCGACGATCAATCCGCGCGCGCGGCGTTTATCGCCGCCGGGATCGTTCACCGTCACGATCAAGTGATCGACCACTTGCGAATGCGCGACCCATAATTTGTGGCCGTTTAATCGATACCGATCGCCGTCTTCACGCAGCGTAGTGCCGGCATGCGTCTGCGTATCTTCGGTAGCAACGAAAGCGGCCCACCCGCGCGGCGGTAGCGTAGGAAACGCATTGCGTAATGTCGCTTGGTAACCTGCGGTAAACACCCACGGCAGGCGATCGGCGAGTAGCGCACCGGCGATCGCGGCGTCTTCGGGTGTCAAGGCGTCGATGCCACGTTCATGCCACAGGTCGTAGTAGGCTTTCTCCGTCGCGCACGACACCGGGGCATATCGGCCCTGTAAAAAACGTTCCAGAACTTCTAGTGTCCTGTCCCGCGAAAAACTTCCATAAGTCACTGGTCTTTTTCGCCGCTGGCGGCGTTACTCCTCCTTGTGTAGAGCCCGCTACACGGCGTCGTCGTGCCTTGCCATCGACGAAAAACCCTTCGCGAATTACGAAAGTTTTTCACGGGACAGCACACTAGCGTCGCCATGCGCGGCGCAATCGCACGGCTATTGCGTAGCGAAGCGCGGTTTAGCGCGCCACAGCGCCACCATGGGGATCGCAAAAACGGCCGCGGCGACGAGGCCGGCGAGCCAGCCGCTGCCGTTTTCATTGACGACGTTCCAAACGCACATGGCGATGACCACCTGCGCGACATAGACCGCCGCCCACGGCCACATCCACGGTTTCATTTTCCAAAAGCCGCATGCGCCGGCGCCATAAATGAGCCAGTGCAGCGGCTCGGTTGCTTTGGCCCACCAGCCGGTTAATGCAAACCCGAACCAGATTTCATGGTCGGCCGCCACCGGCTTCCAGAAAAGATCGAAGGGCAGGTACAGAACGGTCATGTACACACAAAAATAGAAAATGAGATTCATCCACCACGGCCGTACCGACCAATCCGCCTTTACGGCACCGATAAGTTTCTTCATCGTTCGCAACCTTTAAGTATCGACTAAGTCGTTGGCCAATTCGCCGCGCGCTTTTCGACGAAAGCCCGCCCGCCTTCCTTGCGGTCCTCGGAATTCATGACCCGGGCCTGCACGACATCGGTGATTTGATCGACGGCCGTGTAATCCAGGTTGCTCGCGCGGACCATGGCCTCCTTCATGCCTTGTACCGCCATTGGGCTGAGCTCGCAGACACGCCTCGCGACTTTTTCCGCTTCCGCGAGCAGCTGTTCGTGCGGCACGATCTTGTTGATGAGTCCCACCTCGTAAGCGCGCTGCGCGTCGACCCGCTCGGCGAGCAAGAGGAGCTCCGCGGCGATCGCCCACGGCATGGCCTTGGGAAACCAACCGGACGGAATCGTCGCGATCCCCCATTGCGGCTCGGGAAGCCAGAAGGACGTGTCGTTCGTTGCGATGCGGATATCGGCGTCCAACGCGATCCACATGCCGAAGCCGACGACGTGGCTGTGCAGCGCGGCAACGATGGGTTTATACACGCCTTGAGTACGGGTAATGTCCGGGAAATCGCCGCTATAGCGGTAATGCGTCGTGGGTGCGCCCCCCGAGAGGTCCGCGCCCGCGCTGAAGCATCGACCCTTGCCGGCGAGAATGGCGACCCGCAGGGCGGGATCGTCTCGAAAATCCGCCCACACCCGCGCGAGCTCTTCGTGCATCGCCGTATTCATCGCATTGAGCTTATCCGGCCGATTGAGTGTGACGTAAGCGATGGCCTCCCGCTTTTCGTACTCCACCGTCGCTAAGTCCATGACCTACCTCCTTCAATGCACCACACGGTTATTCCATATTATCGCGCCAGCGTCGTCGTCAGCTGGCCAGTGACCGCCCGAGCCGGGCGACAGCCTCGCGTGCTGCGGCCTCGGATTGCGCGGCGTAGCAGAGACGGAAAAAGCCCGGCTCGTTGATACGGCATGCCTCGCCGGGCGTCAGATTGACGTTGGCCTCGTCGAGGATCCGTCGCCACAGTCCACGCTCCGCTTCCCAGGTGGGCGCCTCGAGGTACGGACGCAGATCGCAGATCAAGAAGAAGGCGGCCTCCGCTGGAATGTAGTTAATCCCGTGCGCATCGAGCGCCGCGGTCAATTGCCGGTAAGCTTGTCCGAGCTTGGCGCGCATGCCGGCGATGTGTGCGTCGACGACCGCCTCGTCGGCGACCAGGTCGGATAACAGGTGCTGCGTGTGGCCCGAACAGGCCGACCAATAGGCCAGCGACCCCACGGCGTCAAGCGCCGCTTCGTTTTCACTGATCAGCACGCCACAACGCAAACCGCTCGCACCGAAATCCTTGGAGAAGGCCCAAACGATGTGGACGCTGTCGCCCAGTTGCGGGCGAAGCGCGGCGACGCTGGCGAACTCACGTTCGCCGAAAACCGATAGGGCGTAGATCTCATCCACGATCAACTGGATGTTGCGCGCCTCGGCCCAAGCGACGACCTCGAGCACTTCTTCGCGCGTGTAAACCCGCCCGAGGGGATTGTTTGGGGTCGTAAAGAGCAGCGCCTTGATGGGGCAGTCTGCCGCCTCGACCGCCGCGTCCAAGCGGGCCGGCGTGAGTCGAAAGCCGTCTTCGCTCGAACAGTCGGCGGTCACGATCTCGAGCTCGTCGCGTGTTTCGAGATCCGCCCAGAATCCCGCGTAGCTCGGCGTCGGGATCAAGACGCCGTCGCCCGGACCACAGAGTGCGTAAAAGAGCATCTCGAGCACCGAGCCCGCGCCCGCGAGCACGACGATTTGTCCCGCGTCGAAGGTGCGCCGGAGAAAGCTGCGACCCATGAACGCCGCGAGCCGTTGGCGAAATTCGAGGTTCCCGGTCATCGTGTCGTACCCGAGCACGCGCGCCGGCACTTGATAGCGATCTAAGCGTGCGATCAAGTCGTCGTTGTGCAATTTGTTCTCGGCAATGCACAAGCCGATATAGCCGTCGGGACGCGATTCGCGATCCCACGGTTGACCGGCACGCGCAAAGTGCTCTGCAATGTAGGCGGGCATTGGGGGCGATTCGACCAGGCGTTGGCCACGGCGCGAGAGCGTGGACATTTGCGTTACCTCTACGAAACGTAGCCTGGATGGAGCATAGCGGAATCCGGGAATTCGATCCGATCGACGCCCATTTCCGGATTCCGCTGCGCCCTATCCAGGCTACGCGCCTACGGTACAAATATAAAATGAATTGGAGGTGCGTATGAAGGCGTTGCTCAAGGTGGTCGGGCTTACCACTGCGCTGCTCGTCACGGGAATCATGCTTCAGATCATCGCCTCGGAAAGCGGTGAAGTCGTTGTGGTCACGACCCAGGATGTGTCGGGTGCGGATAAGGAAACCAGATTATGGGTCGTGGATCATGATGGAACCGCCTGGTTGCGCTCGGGTTCTGCGGAATCCGGCTGGTATCAGCGGCTGCTCGCAAAGCCCGAGATCAGCATATTGCGTGGCGACGCATCGATTGATGCAGTCGCCGAACCAACCCTCGATGCGAAAGACACGATCTATCGATTGATGAACGACAAGTACGGTTGGGCGGATGATTACATCGGCATGTTGTTCGGTAGAGACCAGGGCGTGCCAATCCGCTTGATCGCAATAGAATAAGGGCACTCACCCCTTAACCCGCGGAGGCCTCCGGCCGTGTCTTCAATGTTCCTTTCAGGCGACCATTTTCTAACCGGCCTGATGGCGCTCGGCATGGCTTGGGCGTTCCTGCATGCCGATTCGGAATCCTCGACGACCAAGGCGCTGGCGTTTGCGCTCGCCATGACCGGCGCTTCCATATTCGCCCGCATTTGGACGTTGGAGTTGATCGCGGCCGGCCCGTTGCCTGACTGGACCGGCCTGTTGGTCGTGCCGGGCGCCCTCGGATTCATCGCGGCGTTTGAATGGACGAGCCGGGTGCGCGCCACGATCCCGGCGGGGACCCTTCAAACCTGGGTTGGCGATAGTTTCGTGCGTATAGCGCAAGCGCTAATCGTCTTTTACGCCATCGCCGCCATCGTATATCCGCAAGTATGGGCGGGCGAGTTTTTACCTGGGCTGCAGGGGCGCATGGAATGGTCGACGCAGTGCAAATGGATGTTCGCGGTACCTGTGGGTGCGGCCATGGCGCTCTGGGCAAACTCGATGGTGCTCTGTTTGAACCGCCGGCCGGATGCGGCCGAACGCGTCCGCCTTATCGCCGTATTACTCGCTTGTCCATTGATCGCATCCGGGCTCGTCATACCGCTTGCGTTGACGCCGACGACGACAACCCTGGGTTTGATCGTTTTACTCGCGGGCGCGCTGCGCCATGCGCAACTGCACGGCCGGCGCGGC
The DNA here is from genome assembly GCA_965217605.1 of Gammaproteobacteria bacterium. Classification (GTDB taxonomy): domain Bacteria; phylum Pseudomonadota; class Gammaproteobacteria; genus JAYYZW01. The sequence continues at coordinate 614,860 of CBDCJB010000013.1, read as the reverse complement.
TTGTTTCTGAGCCGGTTTCTATCTCCGCAAGTCGCATCGATGGTCAATCGCGACGGTTTGCGCGTAGCAATGCAGGAAGATTGCTACCCGATCTCGATCGTATGTTGCGATCTGCGCGGTTTTACCGCCTTCGCATCGGCTAGCCCGGATATTTCATAAAAAAAGAGGGCAAGCCCTTTCTAATCCGTTATAATTCAGTTAGTTAGGCTGAAAACGGAAAGGACTCGCCCGTGACAGAATGTACCCAGACTGCGCTGCAATTTCCACGCTTTTCTCGCCGCAAGATCGACGTCTCATTCAACGGCGGTGACATCACGTCCAACGGTGGGGTGCAGTTGCTGCGCTTGGCCGATGAACGGACCGGGTTGATCAAGGCCGCGGCACGGGCCATTGGGGATTCTCGCCGGACAAAGAGCTGCACCCACGATCTGGAGTCGCTGGTCCGACAGCGGGTCTATGGCATTTCCCTGGGCTATGAGGACCTCAACGACCACGAGGCATTGCGCGCGGACTTGGCTCTGCAGACGGCGCTTTCCCGGGATGAGTCGCTGGCGAGCCCGTCGACGTTGTGCCGACTGGAGAACCGCGCGAACCGCAACACCGCGGTGGCCCTGCACAAGGTACTCATTGATAACTTTATCGCCTCTTACAAACAAGCGCCCCGACGACTGATACTCGATGTGGATGCCACCGACGATCGGGTGCATGGTGATCAAGAGGGCCGCTTCTTCCACGGCTACTACGACCACTACTGCTTTCTGCCCTTGTACGTGTTCTGTGGCGATCAACTGTGGGTCAGTTATCTGCGTTCGAGCAAGATCGACGGCGCAAAACACAGTTGGGCGATCTTGGCGCTGTTGATCAAACGGTTGCGCCAGGCGTGGCCGAAGGTCGAGATCCTGGTGCGCGCCGATTCCGGCTTTTGCCGCTGGCGGATGCTGCGCTGGTTCGATCGCCACGGCGTGGATTACGTCATTGGTATCGCGAAAAACCCGCGTTTGCACGATCAATCGTTAGCGTTGCGCACGTTGGCTCAGTGGCGGTATTGGATGATGGGTGAGAAGCAGCGCCTGTTCAGCGAGGTCCGTTACGCCGCACAGACTTGGGATACCCCGCGACGGGTGATCGTCAAGGCCGAGCACAGCGCCCGCGGCAGCAATCCCCGCTTCGTGGTGACCAACCTCACCGGCAATGCCCAACGCATCTACGACCGCATCTACTGCGCCCGCGGCGAGATGGAGAACCGGATCAAGGAGCAGCAGTTGGGCCTGTTTGCCGATCGCACCAGTTGCCACACCTGGTGGGCCAATCAGTTCCGGCTGTTGCTCTCAAGCTTGGCTTACACGCTGTTGGAGACGATCCGCCGGGTGGCACTACACGGAACGGCACTGGCTCGCGCGCAATGCGGCACGCTGCGCCTGAAACTATTACGCATCGGCGCCATCGTCTTGCGCAATACCAGGCGCATCCGACTGTTGCTCTCCAGTGCTTACCCCAATCGAGAACTGTTCTGCCTGGTGGCCGCTCGCCTCAAACCGGGATAGTCGTCCCAACGCCAGTCGCCTCGTGTTCGATTCCTTGTGAGTCGGGGTGTCGCTCGCCTCCGAAACGACTCGTGCATCGCAATCGGCGATAAATCCACCGGTGGCGCGCTGAAACGTCGCGCTCAAGCGCCGCTTCGTGCCACCACCAACGAATTCCGACCCATGATCGACCAACTCCACGCCCAATCTCACTGCTCATGCAATATCCGGGCTAGCGAATCACAGGACGTGCTGCAATTACTGAGTGAATACTACGATGCGGTCGGCGCCGGTGTGCTGGCCGTTGAAGGCACGATCAAAGATTACGCGGGTGACGGCGTCTTGATCTTGATCGGCGCGCCGGTGCCGATGGATAACCATGCCGAGCGCGCCATAAGGCTCGCCGAGCATATCCGGACCGAGGTCGCTGCCGTCATCTCGCGCTGGTCAAGTGAAGCTCACCCGCTGGGCATTGGCGTCAGCGTAGCGAGTGGCCCGGTGACGGTCGGCATCATCGGCGGTGAAGGGCGCCTTGAATATGCCGCGGTCGGCCAGACGGTCAATCTGGCGGCGCGCTTATGTGAACAAGCAGGCGCCGGAGACATACTCGTCGACGACGCCACCGCCGAATTAGTCCGGCTTGATTCAACGGGAACCACGCTGCTGGCGCAACAACCCCTCATGTTGAAAGGCTTCAGCGATCCAATCACGAGTTTTTCACTTGCGGAGGCGCCGTCTCCAGCCCGCTGAAACGGGGCCCAACTAACGCGCCGCGGCCGGTGTTCTTTGATCGGTCGTCATCGATTCACCGCCCGGAATGCGCGCGAGCACCCATTGGTAGAAACGGTGGATATTGCGCTCGTGCAGCGACAGCCGGCCGGGACGAAACACGCGCGATTGATAGCCACGGAAAGTCTTTTCGAGGACATCGTGATCCTGGCGGACAAAACTCTCGGCGCCTTCGACAGCGGCTTTTTCGATCGCTTCGAAATCCGGACGCGCGATCGTGGCTTCTGGGAAACAATAATCGATGATCCACTTGGCGTTCGATACGCCATTCGGCACGAAATGCGCGCATAACACGTTATCCGGCTGGAGTGCCCAGAAACTGGTCGGATAAAGCGTCGGGAAATACGTGCATTTAAGTTGCTCTTCAGTGAGCCCGTCGATATAGGTTACCGCTTCCTCGCCGCTACCGGGCACGTTCATGGTGAGTGCTTCGTCGAACCTCGCCACGAGAATATTGAACGTGTTAGCGGGCTCCCCGTCGATCATCCCCCAGTTCTCGAGCTGGTTATATTCACCCGGTGCCGCGTGTGTACCGAGAAAATGATAGCCCTCCATGTTGTTCTCGACGAGCATCTTCCAATTGCATGGAATGTCGTGAACCTGGCGCGACGTGCACACGAGGCTGCCCATGTCGTAGTTGTGAAAATACGCTTCCAGCTTCCCCACGGATTGGGCCAGCGGCTGACTGTCGAGGTCGAAATTCACCATGATATTGCCGTGCCAGTCTTCGACCCTGAGCGGATGCAGGCTGTGTTGCACACGGTCGAAGTCCTTAACCTCATCCATACAGGGCGCGGACCGCAGCGCACCGTCTGAGCCGAAACTCCACGTATGGTAGGGACAGGTGAAGAGTTTTTTGTTGCCTGCCCCACTTGCGACGATGGCGCCACGGTGGGTGCAGACGTTAGAGAACGCGTGTAATTCGCCAACGTGATCGCGGGTCACCAATATGGGCTCGCTCGCGTAGGTGAACGTAAAGTAGTCACCGGGATGCCTTACGTCCTCCGCGTGTCCTACCCACAACCACTCCTTTAGAAAGATGTGTTCCATCTCGAGGGCGTACAACTCGGGTGAGGTGTAATAAGCGGGCGGTGGCGCGGATGCTTCATGCAGCGGCCGCAGCATCGAAGCGATTTCGCCCGGCGTTAGAATGTCAGTCAGTGTCGTCATGGGATATTGGGCACCCCAATTATATGTCGTAACGCCCGCTTAGACGCGGCACAATCTGGTAAAACTCAGGTGAGAACCGGATCGATGACAGGACGGACTTTTCACGCTTTGCCGTACCGGCGCGGCGACCTCATCACCAGCACGAGCGACGACGTAGTCAAACTTCAAGTCGCTTGGCATCACATGGCCAACCGTTTTGCGGACGGCGATGCCGAGGTTTATGCACTCAGCGGACTAGAACGCTCGCTCGATGTCGAACCCGCGGATCTTCCGTTCATGGACGACGACTTGGCGCCCGCACATCATCTTACCGAGCTATCGGAGCTGGCATTGGATCATGTCGGTGGCGACGCGCACCGCCATGACATGATGCTGCTCAACCGGCAGACCGCCGCGTTGTGGCTGGCCGCTCACGTGACGCTGCAGCCAGGTGATACCGTCGTCGGTGTTTCTCCGAGTTATAGCCATCCCGCGGTGACGCGTGCGGTAGCGGATGCCGGGGCTGGCTTCCACGACACCGCGGGGCTGGCCGCGTTCGAGCGCGCGATGGGCGAACACGCGTCGGTCGCGGCGGTCATGCTGACGCGGCTCTCCGTCAGTTACGAAATCCTGAGTCAGCGCGAACTCGACAAGGTCGTGCGCGTTGCCAAGGAGGCCGGCGCACTGGTGATCGTGGACGACGCCGGCGGTGCGCGGGTGGGGCCAGCGGTCTTCGACCAGGCGAAATCCTTGGACTTCGGCGCAGACATCGCCAGCACGGGACTGGACAAATACGGCACGCGGGGACCGCGGCTCGGCCTGCTCGCCGGGCGGCGTGACATCGTCGCACGCGTCCGCGTTCGCGCGTTCGAGATGGGGATGGAGGCGCGGCCCATGCTATATCCCGCGGTCGTGCGATCGTTGCGGCAATACCGTCCAGCACGCGTCCGTGAACTCGTACGCTGTACCAAGGACGTGGCCGACGCGCTCAAGCGGAAACTCGGCAGCGAGCGGATCACTGAAACCGAGATCGTCGCCAAACTCGAAGGTGAAGACGTCCTCGGCCTTGCGATGGAACGCGCAGGTTTGCACGACGCGCCGATCGTCCCCTACGAGGCAACCGCCGCGCTTGCGATGCTGCTGTTACGTGACCATGGGATTTTCACGGTGCATTTCGCAGGCTTGCCACCCGGCACGTCTGCGCTGTTGATCAAGTTCATTCCACCCGAGACGCTCCGGCGCTTCGGTGGCGCGGAGCGCATGGCAGCTGCGGTGGACGCATCGGTCGATCGCCTCGCCGAAATGTTGAGTGCGCCAGCGGAAATAAAATCGTTGTTGCTCGATCTGCCGGCGCCGCACGTGAACGACTGACGCGCCACACAGCGGTTAGCGTGTCAGCGCCTGTTCTATGCGCGCTGGCGGGTCAGGGGCACAAGGGCAATCAGCCCCGAATCCAAAAAGGGGAAGAGGCGCCAGCGAAAAATTACCGGAAAAAGCTGCTACGCTGCGGCGCGCCCGTAGACACGAGGACCCGGGAACCATGAAGAAACCACCGAAGGCACTGGCGACGAAGCTCGTTCACGCCGGCGAACCGCGCGTCGATGGCGCCGTGCGCCTACCGGTTTTTCAAACCGCGATGTTCGAGTTTGCCGGCGACGATCCGCGCGGTGCACGCTACATCCGCTATTTCAACAATCCGAACCAGGAAGCGCTGAGCGACAAACTCGCTGCGCTCGAAGGCGCCGAGGCCGGTCTGGTCACGGGCAGCGGCATGGCGGCGATCTCTGCGACACTGCTGACCCTACTGCGGCCCGGCGATCACTTTCTTGCGCTCGATTGCCTGTATGGGGGTACGCACGATTTCGTCACGGGCATGTTGTCGGAACTCGGCATCACCCACAGTTTCATCGCGGGCGATCAGCCCGACACCTGGCGTCAGATGATGCGGGCCAACACCAAAGCCGTGTATGCCGAGACCATCACGAATCCGCTGCTGCGGGTGGCCGATCACAACGCGCTAACCGCGTTTTGTAAAGACAACGAACTCATCTCCGTGATCGACAACACCTTCGCTTCGCCGGTGTTCTATCGGCCTGCCGAGGCGGGCTACGACGTGTCGCTGCACAGCATGACGAAGTACATCAACGGCCATTCCGACGTCGTTGCGGGCGCCGTGCTGGGTAGCACCGCTACCATCGCCAAGATCAAGCATACCTTGCACAGCCTCGGCAGTGCGCTCGATCCGCACGCCGCCTTTCTGGTCAACCGCGGTGTGAATACGCTGTCCTTGCGGATCCGCCATCAGAGCGAGACGGCGTTGAAGATCGCTCGGTTTCTCGAGGACCATCCCAAGATCGAACGGGTCAGCCACCCGGGATTGGCGTCCCATCCCGATCACGAGCGTGCGGGTAAACTGCTGGACGGCTTCGGCGCCATGGTCACGTTCGAGATCACGGGTGGACTTGCGGCGGCCGACGCCTTCATGGCAGCGCTCGATATTCCGATCTGCGCGCCCAGTCTGGGCGGGCCGGAAACGCTCGTCACGCGTCCCGCGATCACCTCGCACGCCGGCCTGCCGAAAGAAGCGCGCGAACAGCTCGGCATCAGCGACGGTCTGATCCGCTGCTCGGCGGGTTTGGAGGACGCGAACGAGCTCATTGCGGATTTCGCCCAGGCCCTCGGTTGAGACCCGTGTATCATGCGGACCCGAGGAACTTTCGGCCGTTTGCCCAGTTCGAATGAGATGCAACGGCAATGGAGCGCTCCATGAATCAGTATGATGTCGTCATCGTCGGCGCAGGCCTGTCCGGCATCGGCGCGGCGCGCCAACTGCAGGATAAATGTCCCGGCAAGACGTTCGCGATCCTCGAGGGCCGTGACACGATCGGCGGGACCTGGGATCTGTTTCGCTATCCGGGCGTCCGTTCGGACAGCGACATGTACACGATGGGCTACGACTCCAAGCCCTGGCTCAATCCCAAAGCTATTGCCGACGGGCCGTCGATTCTGGACTACGTTAACGAAGCCGCGGCCGAGCGCGGCCTCCTCGACCATATTCACTTTGGCCATAAAGTTCGCGCGGCCGACTGGTCGAGCGCTCGAGCGTGCTGGACCGTCGAAACCGAGCGCTCGAATGGCGGCGGCCGTGGGTCGTTCACGTGTAACTTCTTGCTCGTGTGCAGCGGCTACTACAACTACGACGCAGGCTTCACACCCCATTTCGACGGCGTAGACGATTTCCAGGGCCGGGTCATCCATCCGCAGCAATGGCCCGACGATCTCGACTACGCCGGCAAGCGGGTCGTGATCGTCGGCAGCGGCGCCACCGCGATGACACTGGTCCCCGCCATGGCCGAAACCGCGGCGCAGGTTACGATGCTGCAGCGTTCTCCAACCTATGTGGTTTCGCTTCCGGCCGAAGACGCGATCGCCGAAGCGTTGAAAAAGTGGCTGCCGGAGCAGCTCGCCTACCGCATCATCCGCTGGAAGAACGTGCAGTTTCAGCGCTACATCTACAAGCAGACGCGCGTGAATCCGGAGAAGGTTAAACAGAAACTCCTGAGTCTGTTGCGCAAGCACCTCGGGCCCGACTACGATATCGACACGCACTTCACTCCGGATTACAACCCGTGGGATCAGCGGATGTGTCTCGTGCCGGACGCGGACCTGTTCAAAGCGATCAATGCCGGCAAGGCAGCGGTCGTGACCGATCAGATCGAGCGCTTCACGTCAGGCGGCATTCGACTCGAGTCCGGCGAGGAACTCAAAGCCGACATCATCGTCACCGCTACAGGTCTCGACGTCGTGTTGCTGGGCGGCGCCGCCTTCAGTATCGACGGCGAAGCGGTGAGCATCCCGGAAACCTGGTCCTACAAAGGCATGATGTTCTCAGGCGTGCCCAACCTCGTATACACCTTGGGTTACATCAACGCGTCGTGGACCTTGCGTTCCGAATTGGTGGCCGAGTACGTGTGTCGGTTGCTGAACCTGATGGATGAGAAGCGGGTGAGCGCATGCACGCCGCGCCTGCGCGATCAGGACCAACGCATGAATCTACGGCCGGTGACGGAAGACTTCTCCCCCGGTTATCTCACGCGGGCGAAACACCTGTTTCCGTTACAGGCCGACCATAATCCCTGGCGCAACACACAGAATTACGCGAGCGACAAGAAGATCATTCGCCATGCGCCGCTCGAAGACGATGTTTTGGAATTCAGTAATCCACCGGCCGCTACTGAGACTGCCGATCTGAAACTCGCGGATGTTGCCAGGACACAATCGGCCGCCTGATCCCCACCGCGGCCTTTCGTCACCGACAGGACGACGGTAAATAGCGTCGATGTAGCTCGCCTTCCGCTACGCACGCCCATGTCACTTTGTCGTAACTGAAGCTTGGTGTCAGGACGATAGAACCGCGTTTGAGTTCGGATTTGACGGTGAAGCGGATCCTGATCCGGCCATTCGTATCGAGATGGTAATACCCGCCCTCGGGGTAGTAGTTCTTTTCGACTGTGCCTAACTCTTGTGCCGTTGATGGCAGCCGGCCGTGTTCGGCATGAAAGGTTTCGATTGCGGCCTTGAGCGCCTTCGTTTCGCCAACGGCATAACTGATGCGGGAACGCATATTCATGTCATTCGAGATGTTCACAGACGTTAAGACGGCATAGATAGGGATGCCGAGCACTAAGGTGTTCCAAACAATGCTTCCAACCGTAGGTAGGCTCCTGGGCCGCAAGTCGCTTGCGCGATTCGAGGTGGCCTCACGTAGACGATCCAATCCCTCTGCCGACTTCAACGCGGCGCGTCGGACCACAAATGAGCGCACGAGGAAATCGTGCACGGCTTGCCGATTGGGCGTAAGCGCAGCGAGGAACAACATCCCGAAACTGATCGCGGCGATGATCCCCGTATAGGGCGCAGATGGCGCGGCGTAAATGCGCAGCGCCCCGGCAATCAGAGCGACGAGAAACGCGCTACGCACGGTCGCTCGCCAAAGCGTAAGGCAACGCCCTTCGCCATCGACGACCCGCGAACCCCAAGCTATTTGCAGCGGGGTGGCGCCCCAGGGACTCGCCCAGAAACCCGCGAAATACACGAACAACAACACAAATGCGAACGGTCCGGTGTCCGCGTACTCCCAGCCGAACGGCCTGAGCATTGCGTGGATGGTGAACCCGCTCACCAACAGGGCGGCATACATTTCGAAGGCCGTGCACACCGCGCGGTTGCCGAAACTCGAAAATAGCGGGCCGTCGTTCGGCTGAGGGGCTGCGGCCGCCGGCGCATCGGGCGACATGCCTGTCTCGACGTCGGCTTTCTCAGCCATGGACAAAACGCTCCGCTTTTAGATGTCGCCGAAGTCCCCGTGTCGGCCCCGGCCGCTGCTGAATCGGGCGGCACCGGCGACGCCCTCGGATTCCAGGGTGCCGATACTGTTTTCCCACTCACTGCGCAGCGCGTCGGCGACCGGCAGCCCGTGCTGCAAATAAACTGAGCGGCGATCCGCGCGCATGCAGGCTTGCGGAAAACGCGCGATCTCATGCGCAAGCGCCTCGGCCGCTTCGCGCGATTGCCCGTCGGCAACGACCTTTTCGCACGCGCCGATCGCCAGGGCTTCTTCGGCCGGTACTTTGCGTCCCGTCATAATGATTTCAAGCGCGCGACCCTGGCCTACCAATCGCGGCAGGCGCACGGTGCCGCCGTCGATGAGCGGGATCCCCCAGCGGCGACAATAAACGCCGAAGTAGGCCGTTTCTTCCATCACGCGAATGTCGCACCACAGGGCCAATTCGAAACCACCCGCTACCGCCGGACCCGCGACGGCCGCGATCACCGGTTTCGACAGCTCGAGGCGGCTCGGTCCCATAGGGCCGCGTGGGGGCGGTTTGCCGTCGGTGGGGAAATCGTGTTCCTCGAGCGGGTTGGCGCTGCCTGCGAGCGTGCTGGCAAGTTTGAGGTCCCAGCCGGCGCAGAACGCACCGCCCTCACCCCAGAAGACGGCGGCCCGCGCGTTCGAGTCGGCATCGAATTGTTCGAACGCATGGGCCAGCGCCGCGGCGCTGTCGGGGTCCATCGCGTTGCGCACTTCAGGGCGGCTGTGAATCACCGTTGTCACGGGGCCGTCGGTTTCGACTCGTACTGCCATTGCGGTCTCCTAGAAATCCAAGGGGAGGGTTTGATATTTCCCGGATTACGCTGCGCTTCATCCAGGCTATTGCAGGTCACTCGACTGTTAGCACCCGGATCAAATCGGTACTACCGGCCTGGCGGTGGCTGCCCGCCGTCGCGACGGTGATGTCGCCCGCGTAGGCGTAACCCGACGCTTTCGCGCGTTCGGTGGCGTACGCGAGTTTATCGTCGTCCGTGCCGTCACCCACGTAGTGCACGGCGAGGACGCCCCAGTTCATGGCGAGACGCCGCACGACTCGATGTGACGACGTCACGGCGAGAATCGGGCAATCGGGGCGGTACTTCGAGATTTGCCGTGACGTGAAACCGGTTTCGGTCAGCGCAATGATGGCCGCGGCTTTGAGATGATTAGCCATCGTGATAGATGCCTGCGCGACGGCTTCCGTGACGATGTTTGCCGGGTTAGGCTGGATCTGTTGCAGGTGGCCGAATTCCCGCAGACCTGCCTCCGCTTCACGCGCCAGGCGCACCATGGTGCGCACCGATTCGACCGGATAAGCCCCGGCGGCCGTTTCTCCGGTAAGCATGACCGCCGAACTCCCATCGAGTATCGCATTCGCGACGTCGCTGACTTCCGCGCGCGTCGGCCGCGGATTACGTTCCATCGAGTCGAGCATCTGGGTTGCGGTGATTACGGGTTTACCGTTGGTCACCGTACTGCGGATGATGCGCTTCTGGATCGTGGGTCCCTGCGCGAGGTCCAGCTCGACGCCGAGGTCGCCGCGCGCCACCATCGTGCCGTCCGCAACGGCAATGATCTCATCCAGGTTCTCGACGCCAGCGCGGCTCTCGATCTTGGCGATGATCGGGGTATCGGCGCCGAGATCAGTCAATTTTTTCCGCAGCCGCTGAATATCGACCGCGTCACGAATGAACGATGCCGCCACGTACTCTGCCTCAAAGGCGGCGACGAATTCGAGATCGCCCTCGACATCGGAATCGATCGAATCGAAAACGTCGGGATTATCCGGCAGGTTGACACCCTTGCGGTTATGTAGCGTGCCGCCGTTTTCGGCGCGGCACTGAATTTCACCGAGTGAAATACCGGTGACGCTGAGCCCAATGAGCCCGTCGTCGAGGAGCACGCGGTCGCGGAGGCTCACGTGGTCGTGGAGGGTGGCGTGCGACACCGTAACGCCTTCGGCGTTGCCGACGCGCTCGTCGGCATAGAGCGTGAATGCCTGACCGGTTGCGAGCTGCACGGCGCCGCCTTCCAGATTGCCGGTGCGAATTTCGCGCCCGCGCGTGTCGACCATGATCGCGAGGTTGGTGCCGACGGCGTCCGCCGCGCGCCGGACCCGGCTGATACGCTCCGCATGGTGATCGAGGTCGCCGTGTGAGAGGTTCAACCGCGCTACGTTGACACCTTCTGCAATCATGTCGCGCAGGATCGATTCGTCGTCACAGGCCGGTCCTATCGTCGCAATGATCTTCGTTTTCTGGTGCCCGTGGCTGGAACTCATTGCAGTTTCGAATCAGCGTAGTTACGACGGCCAAGTATAAAGGACGGCTTGATTTTCAAACGCGGTATATCCGCGCTGCGGTGTCATGATACAAGTCCGCTTTCTCATCGCTTGAAAATCCATCGGTAATGCGTTTGAAAGAATTCCACAGAACGGCGTAAGAACAACTCGCTTTATCGACGGGAAAGTTGCTCTCGAACATGCACCGCTTCGGTCCGAAATGCTCGATCATGTGCAAGTAGTACGCGCGCGTCGATTGCGCCAGTTCGAGCGATGTCGCAGGCTGCTCGGCCTTATGGAAGTCGAACCCGTTTACCGGCATCGCCAGCCCGCCCAATTTCGCGACTACGTTTTCACATTGAGCGAGCTCTGCGACGGCGCCTTTCCAGTACGCGAAGATCTCGTCGCGTTTGCCGGCGAAGGGTCCAACGCCCAACGGCCCGCCGAAATGATCGAACACGATGACCTGATCGGGAAATGCGCGAGCCAGATCCGTGAGCTCGGGGATCTGCGGGTGATAGAACCACGCGTCGAAGCTCAGCCCGCGTTTCCCGAGCTCCGCGAACCCTACGCGAAACGTCCGATCGCCCAACAGGCCCTCGATCGGATCGGTGTGCGAATTACGTATGGCTTCACTCTCATCCCAACCACTCGCATGGCGGATCCCAACGAATCGATGGGTGGCTGACAAGTGAGCGTCCAGCACCTCACCCACCGCGTCACCCAGGGTCAGGTCGGCGAAGCCGACGATCGAGGCGCACGCGCGGATGTCTCCATAATTTCCACTCGCGCTCATCGCAGCTACGCCATTGACGAACTCGGTTTCCCCGACCGGTTTCATCGCATCGGGCCCATCGGCGCGGTACATGGATCCGCACTCCATGAATACGGTGCTCGTGATGTTGTGGCCGGATTTGAGGTCTGCCAGCAACTCGTCGAACATATAACGATCGTGCGGCCAGTCCCACAGGTGATGGTGGGGATCGCAGATCTCGACGCCCGGTTCGAGAATGTCTTCCTCGACCTGGGCCAGCCATGCTTCTTTGTTCATGTGGTTACGTTATCGTGAAAGTGGGTCGAGCTTCATCCCCCTGGTGGCCCGGGGCCATCGGGCCCTCGGCGCGCCGTGTTAAATTCATGAAACCATGAAGATTGGACTCTCGCTCCCCGTCCGGGAGATGCAAAACGACATCGGCGCCATCAAGGCGTTTGCGGTGCTTGCCGAGGAACTCGGATTTACCCATCTGCGGGTGCCCGATCTGGTCCTGCGGCCGGACAGCGGCCACCTGCACGAGCCGATGACGTTGATGACGTACGTCGCCGCATTGACCGACCGGATCGAACTCGTGCCGTCCGTCATCGTTCTGCCGTCGCGGCAGACGGCGCTCGTGGCCAAACAGGCGGCGGAACTCGATGTGTTGTCGGGCGGCAGGCTGCGTCTCGGGGTTGGCGTCGGCAAGAACGAAGACGAGTATCGGGCCATGGGCCAGGTATTCGGCACGCGTGGGGCGCGTTGTGATGAGCAACTGCGTTTACTCAAACTGCTGTGGACACAGGAAACGGTGAATTTTGACGGCCGCTGGGATCAAGTGAGCGGTGCGGGCTTGAATCCGCTTCCGATTCAACAACCCATACCGGTTTGGATCGGGGCGCAGTCAGCGCCGAGCGATCCGGTGATCAAACGCATAGGCACGCAAGCGGATGGCTGGTTCGTGTTGTGCTCGCCCGAAGCGTTTCCGGAGATCAACGAAAAGATTGCCAGAGCGGCGGTCGGGGCAGGCCGCGATCCGGGGGAGATTGGCACGGAGGCGGGCGTCGCCGTCGTGGGTCCGCGCGAAGCCGAATGGCGCGATCGCGTCCGGGGCTGGCAAGACATCGGATTGAGCCACGTGTGCCTGCGCACGCTCGGCGGCGGCTTGAACGCCGACCAGCATCTGGCCAAGCTGCGAGAGATCATCGACCAGGTGCCGCGGGGCGGCTGACGGTGCGCTCGAGCCAATTTATCGGTGCGTTTCTATGCTGCGCGTTAACGCTATCCGCAGTTTCTGGTTTCTGCGCAGATGAAACGTCCGTCGGTCAGGTCGATTTCAACGCCATCGTCGACGTCGAAACGGAACTCGTCGCCCCGGGTAAACTCATCGGCAAGATGCGTAATACGGGCCCGCGCACGGTTCGCGATATCGTCGTGCTGGTCAAGCATAACTGGGTGTGGACTGAAGGCCGCAGTGATGGCGACAGTTATTCGCATTCGGAGTACATACGCATCGATCGGGCGCTCGTGCCCGGGGATCAGGCCGCGTTCGCATCCGTGCATACGCCGGTCGCAAATGTGCCCGAAGACGCGAATTATTTTAGTGACGTGAAAGTCAGCGAGCTGACGGAAATCCGCTACGCGTCAGAGCCGAAATAGACCCAGAGCGTCCATCGCCGTGCGCTTGACGCCTACGGCGTGTGATATTTCACCTCGAGCATCGTGAAATCATCGACGAGGTGCTGGGAACCCGACAATTCCCGGGCGTGGGAGAGTAGCCGGTCCATGACGGGCATCGCCGTCGCGCGCGTGGTTTGGAGAAACTGCGCCAGATCCGCGAGCGACCAACGCGATCCGTCTCGACGTTTTATTTCGTACACACCATCGCTATAGAGATAGACCGCGACCGAGCCCGTCAGTGTGCGACTCAAGGTCGGATACTGCTGCCCCGGCACGACGCCCAGCATCGATCCGGTGGACGGCAGCAATACTGGCGCATCAACCCCGTCTTCGAACAACAAGGCGTCCGGGTGTCCACCGCCGGCCCACTTCAGCTCGCGGCTACCAATATCGAACACCCCGTACCAGATCGTAAAGAGCTTGTGATCCTGTTCGTCACCCTGGAAGCGTTCGTTGAGCGCTGCCAGCACGGTGCCTGGATCTCTAAAATCGGTATTGGGCAGCGAGCCGGAGCGCAAGATATTGATGATCGATACGGATAAGAGCGCCGCGTCCAGGCCGTGCCCCGTGACATCGATGATATAGGCGGCGATGTGATCGTCGTCGATGTTGTGAAACCCGAGCGTATCGCCGCCGAGATCGGTGGCGGGCACGTAGCGCCAATCGAATTTCAGTGGGCGGTGGTCCGATCGTGGAATCAGGCTGCGTACGTAATCTACAGCCGCTTCTACATTGAGCAGCATTTTCGCATTGGCCGACCGTAGTTCGCCGAGCAATTGGGTGGTGCGAAATTGTTCGCGCCGCAGTCGCGTAACGTAGATCGAAAGCAATATGAACAAATAGGTAAGCAACCCAACCACATTGATCATCGTCAGTATTTCGGTGGTTAAGCGCGATGGTGCAAAATCGCGAACCGTACCGCCTATCACGATGACAGCGGAGACGATTACCAGACAAACCACGAATGACAACCACGGTGTTTTTTGCGGGCGGAACACGAGCAGGGCGAGTGGTCCAAGAAACGCCCACATGACGCGGGCTCCGGATTCAACGAAGCCGCCGAGGGCCAGCGTAACCGTCGGCGCCATCACCATGACACCGGCAACACCCGTGTAAAGGACCCATTTCGCGTGTCGGCCGGTCAATCGCAGGTATAGGAAAATCGCGAGGAGCACAAAGCAGAAGGCCGTATCGAGTACGGCAGCAAGTTTAGCGCCGGAGCGCCACTCGATCACGCCCAACAGCAGCGCGATCAAAAATCCGAACAGCAACACGCCCGCGAGCAATTGCTTTGATTGGATCTCGAAAGCGCTTTCGCCGTCGCGAACCGGCGCCGCGCTGACGTACCGGATCGCATCGGTCAAGGGAGAGCCTTGGTCTTCAGCCGCCACTTACATCGCGCCGATTCGCTGCCCGATCTCCGCGTATTTGTCCAACCAGCGCAACACCGTATCCTTGTCCTCGATCGGACAGCGGGGCATCGCGCGCTCGACGAAACCGTAATCGGCGAACCGTTTCAAATCATCTTCCGAAGTTTCGAAGATGTCGAACATCGAGATCGACACGGACTCGGGATCGCGGCCGTTGGCGAAGAGGCGGGCGCGCAGATCTTCGACATCCGCTTTCATGTCGTCGTGGTAGACATCGATCGGCATCCACCCATCGGCGTAGTCGGCGGTCCGCTGGCGCCCCCATTTGGACGCAAATGTACCGAGAATGATGGGCGGATGCGGTTGTGTCAGCGGTTTGGGGTAGGACCATACGCGATCGAAGTTCACGTATTCACCGTGAAAGCTCGCTTCCTCTTCGGTCCATAGCGCCTTCATCGCCTTGATGCGTTCTTCGGTCACCTGCCAGCGTTTGCCATAGGGCGTGCCGTGGTTTTCCATTTCCTCGGCGATCCAACCCGCACCGACACCGAACAGGAAGCGGCCGTTCGATAGTCGGTCCAGGGTCGCCACCATTTTGGCGGTTGCGAGCGGTTCGTGCTCGACGACGAGACACACGCCGGTGCCGACCTTGAGTGTCGTGGTCGCGGTTGCGGCCGCCATGCAACTGATGAAAGGATCCGACATGTGGCTGTATTCGCGTGGCAGATCGCCGCCCGGTGGATACGGCGTATCACGGCTGGCGGGGATGTGGGTGTGCTCGGGAAACCATACGGACTCGTAGCCGCGCTCTTCGGCCGCGACCGCGAGTTCATCGGCCCTGATCGTGTATTCGGTATTAAAGCTGACGACACCGAGTTTCATCGTTTTGCCTCGCAGACGACGCGGCTCGGCCGAAGTGGCCTAAACCACGTCGGCTGCTGTCCCGCAGGCTCCCACGCGCGCGATTAGAACCGGGCTACAGATACTTATCGAACCAACGCACGGCTTCCGTTACCGAATCCGCGAGACCCGGATCGTCGTAAAGCCCGATCTGGTCGTAGGGCAGCAGGGCCAAATGCTTCGGTTCCTGGGCCTTTTCGTAGGCCGCGAGTACCTGATCGATCGGATGGATCATGTCGTATCCGGTGGTCGCGATCATGAGCAGGGGGCGCGGTGCGATCTGGTGGATGACCGCTTCCGGGTTGAATTCGATCACCTTCTCGACCGATTCCAGCACCAGGTCATCACGCCAAGTCTTGAGGTTGTCTTTAGCGCCTTGCAGGAACTCCATGATCTGCGCGTCGACCGGCATCGCACAAAAGCCGCCTTGAGACCCGATCGCGGCGACCGGCACGCGCGCGCCCTCGCCCGTGTCATAGCGCTGGCGACGATCTTCGACGAGCCTGTTTTGCAGCTCGATCCACTGGTCACTCGTGCGCAGCGCCCTCATCCACTTGTAACCGTTGACCACCGGGACCTGCGCAACGACGGCCTTGGCGCGAATGTCGAAAGCGCCCGTATAGATCACGTCCGCGCCGCCGAAACTCGTACCCCAGATCCCGATACGGTCGGCATCGACCTCGGACCGATTCTCGAGGTAGCTGATCGCGTTCCGATAATCTTCGACGAAGTTCATCGGGAAGAGCTGACCGCGCGGTTCCCCCGGGCTTTCGCCGAAGCTGCGGTAATCGATCGCCAGCGTGATGAAGCCGGCGTCGGAAAAGCGGTTTCCTTGCTCAACCAGTGCTTCTTTGACAAAACTGAAGCCGTGGCCGATCACGATCGCGCGGCCGTTGGAGCCCCCGCCGTTGGGGAGGTAAAGATCGGCGGCGCAACTGCCGCCGCCGCTCGAAAATTCGACATTCTCGATGGTCATGGTACTTGTCTCCTGGTGGGCTGACCTACGCTATTCCGGATCCCCGAGTGCTGTCAATGCCGGCGCCTGCGGGCAGCAAGGCGCGATGTAAAATAATCGAAATTCAATAGACGCGGCTTCGGCGCTCCAGGGGGTTGGTATGACGACACACGCATCGAATTCGACGATTGGAGAAGATCGGCAAGCGATCCTGACTCGGCACAAGGACTGGTGGGAAGCCAACGCCGGCCTCGATATTCCGCGCATGGCCACGTGCTTTCCGAAAGGCATGAACTATTTCATGTTCAACCTCAATGGGCATCCGTACTTTGGACTCGACGAGAAGATCAAATTATGGGAGTGGTACAGCGAACAGCTCGACATCACGATGCCCGACATCCGCATCATGAAATTCGAAATCCATGACAACATGGCGTGGCTCGGTTGCGAAGGGATCTTCCCGCTGCGGATGATCGGCGAATCGGGTACGGGTTCGGAATCCTGGAAACTCGACGCCGAAAACGAATACGTGCCGTTCCGGCTCAGAGCGACCGAGATCTATCAGCGCGACGACGGCGAGGGAAATCCGGTCTGGAAAATGTGGCACTTCCATTGTTCGCCGCTACCACCGGATGATGAACCGCGACCGTGCTTCAACGACACCAGCACCGAGCGTGGCCTGGGGACCAACCCGTGGGGTGAGCCGTTACGGGTCGTCGGGGTTTGACCGAAACTGGAAACGCGTGTTCCGAGGCGCGAATCATCGGTTGAGGTTCTCGAGCACGGCTCTAGCCTCGCCCAGATCCTGCGTGCCGAAGCCTTCTTGGAAATAATCTAAACGCTCACGGAAGAACGCAGCCGCTTGTTCTTTTTTTCCTTGTTTCGCCCACAATTGAGCGAGGCCACTCGACGCCCGCAATTCGTAAGAACGGGAATCGTGTTCGCGGGCAATCCTGACCGCGGCTCTAAAACTATCCTCGGCGTCTTGTAGGTCTGTTTCGCCCGCCCGGCGCGCGTGAAATTCGCCCTTCAGCCAGTATAGCGACGGTTGCGCGTAAGTCGTTCCGATATGTTCGACGATCGATATGGCGTCGGAAACGACTTTAAGTCCGTCGTTGAGGTTTTCCACTAGCAAATGGGCCTCGGCCTGCGTCGCCAGTAACCAGGGTTGCATCAACAACACCCCGATCGATTCGGCCAGGTCCAATGATTTTGTCATCTGTTCCTTCCCCTCCTCGTCGAACCCGAGCCCAATTAGCGCGCGTCCGAGCTGCATCCGCGCCCACGCTTCGAAAAACGGGAAATGGTGATTTGTAGAAACGTCAATAGCGGATTCAGACCAGATTCTGGACTCGCTGTCCTCGCGACGCCATTGATAGAGCACCGCGCCGTTCGCGAGAACGTAAGCAAGCGTGAGCGGATGGCCGATTCGCTCCGTGAGGGCGTATGCCTCTTGCATGGTGTCGACAGCTCGATCGGGATAACCGCGGTGCCACTGCGCCTGTGCGAGTCGCGAGAAACAAAGAACACCGGGATCGAGCCCGTAAACGGAAGCGTGACTTGCATGTGTGCCTTCATCGTAGATATTCAATCCAGCGTCGGCGTGCGATTGCACTTTTGCGAAATCACCGTAAAAGAAATACGTGTTGGTAAGCGCGACGTGTGCTTCGAGTTCATCGTCGCGTCTTCCAGCCGTTAGGGAAATATCGAGCAGCTGCTGCCCAAGTTCATGGGACCGCGCCAGGTCCGCCTTCGCCAAATAATAGGAACGGAGTCCGAAAATCACCGGGAAAAGCCGATCGCCGCGGTCGAGACGCTCATATAGTTGTCGTGAACGCGCATAGTTCATTTCGACTTCGGCAGCGGTGTTACCCCTTGCTGCAACGAGAACCGGCCCGAGCGCCGTTCGTAATTCCAATTCTTGTTCGGCGCGAGTTGTCGTATTCGCCAACGTATCGAGCAGGGTCAGGCCCTGCTCGAAATGATTGAACGCTTCACGATTCGCTGACCGTTCGACAGCGATATCTCCGGCCCGGTTCCATAGAGGCACGGCTTTATCGAATTCACGCGCCACCGTGTAATGAAACGCTAATATTTCGGGCTCCAACAACGCGGTATCAGGTTCGATACGTTCCATCAAACGCGCGATTTTGCTGTGGAAAATCCGCTGTTCACTTTCTAGAAGAGAGTCGTAGGCGATGTCGCGAATAAGCGCATGCTTGAACCGATAGCGCGCGTTCGGAGGTATTTCGGTCCGGTGAATGATGTCGGCATTGAGCAGTTGAACGATTCCAGCTTTGTGTATACGGGCGTCGACCAACGTACCAATCAGGCTATCGGTGAAATCCCGGCCAATGGTCGCGGCACACTGCGCAAGCGCCAGACCTTCGGGCAGCCGGTCCAATCGCGTCATCAGAGAATCGTACAGGGTCGCCGGAACCGTAATGGACGTGAGTTCGTCGGTGAGTTCATAACGCCCATCGACGAGCTCGAGCCATTCCGATTCGATGAGCATTTTCGTCAACTCTTCCACAAATAGTGGGATGCCGTCGGTCTTCGATTGAACGTGCTGCATCATTGGCGGAGGTAATTCCTTGCCACCTGCAATCGCAGAGACGAAGCGCAGGACTTGCACGTTACTCAACCCACCTAAACAGACGACTTGTACCGTGCCGTCGTCATTCCATCCAGGATCGTAGCCGGGACGGGCGACGGCGAGATTCATGACGCCGGATTTATCGCTACGCTCGACGAGCCGATGTAGCAGCTCTTTGGTCGTTGGATCTGCGGCATGCATGTCCTCCCAGACATACAGCAAAGGATTGGTTCGCCCAGTCTCGATCATGCAATTGCACAAGGCTTCCATCGTTCGCGCCCGCCGTTCTTTCGGGATTTGCATGGCAAGTACGATGTGGGTTTGATGGTGTGTTGAGAGGAGTGCAGTTAGATAAACGCTGTCTTCGTCGGAGACTCCGTGTTCGGACAATCTGTGCTTCAGTCGCGTACCTTCTTCGTCTACGAATTCAAACTCGTCGAGGTCGAATAATTGTCGTAGTAATCGTTTCACAGGATGCAAGGCGCTATTCGCGTATTCATCGGTGCAGGAAATCTCGAAATACCGTGCGCCACCAGCGGTCACGCGATTGACGAATTCGCGTGCGAGGCGTGACTTTCCGATTCCCGGCTCGCCGGTGAGTAGCACAGTGTGCGGTTTGAACTGACAGGTTTGCGCCCATTGATCATCGAGTAACCGGCTTTCTTCCTCGCGCCCGACGAATTCGCTCAATTCCGTTGGATGGGCCGCGTCGAAGCGACGCTGTTCGCCGCTTTTGCCAACCACGTGGTACAAGCCGATCCGATTTACGAGGCCTTTGAATTGATGCTCGCCCAGCGCTCGATACTCGAAAAAGGCGCCGGCGATTTGTCGAGTTAGCTCGGAGACGACAATTTCGTTCGGCTTGGCATGGGCTTGAATACGGGCCGCGACATTGGGGGTCTCACCGATGGCGAGCTGTTCGTGACGCTCACCGTCGCCAATGGTGCCGATCATGACTGGTCCCGTATGGATGCCGATACGAATATCTACCGGCGCTTCATAACCGGATCGCAGAGCCTTGGACGTTTGAATGTCGCGCAGGATTTCAAGGGCGGCCCGAATCGCGCGTTTGGCAGCGTCCTCGCGCGCGCGTGGGTAGCCGAAATAGACCAATAGTCCGTCGCCCAGGTACTGAGCGATATACCCATCGTTCGCGTGGATATTCTCGGCACAGATCCCCTGATAGATCCGTAAAAGATCGCTGAATTCCTCAGGTTCGATGCGGCTCGATAACGCAGTCGAGTCCACGACATCGCAAAACATGACGGAAATTTGTCGGCGCACCGCTTTCGTCTTGGGCTGGTCTATCAGACCTCCCGCCCAGACGAGCACCTTACCCGCTTCGTCTTTGGCTATTCGCTTTGCGTCTATGAATTCGGCGCGTAAATCCTCGATGTCGTCATCGCTCAGAGCGAATCGGCGTTTCAATAACCGGTATGAAACCCTGCGTTCACGTTCCAGCAATGCGCGAATATCGGATAGCGATTCATCGAATGACATGTGTGACCTTGGATAACGGTTCCGTCGGTCGATGCGGCAAACCCAAAATATAGGCCCCGGCCGCGATCCGATCCAGAGCGCGGATTCGTATAAGCTTAGATTTCGCCCGGTTTTGTCGATAAACCTTGCTGCGAGAGAAATTAAAGCGCACCACAGAGATGACGATGAAAAACAAACCGCAGGTACTCGCGATCAGCGCCGTCACGTTCGCCACGCACGATATGTCGGCGGCCGTGCAATTCTATTCAGCGCTAGGATTCAAAATTCAATATGGCGGTGAAAAGGCTGGCTTTACCTCGTTTGAATTCGGCACGAACTATTTGAATCTGACGCTGCAACCGGCCGAGCGTGAATGGCTGTGGTGGGGACGCGTCATTTTTTATGTCGATGACGTCGACGCGTTTTATCGTAACGTGCTCGCGCACGGTTATGCTGTGGATACCAAGCCATGCGACGCCGCGTGGGGCGAGCGCTATTTCCACATCACGGATCCGGATGGGCATGAGCTGAGCTTCGCGAAGCCGCTAACTCAAGCCGATATCGAATACCGGAATGAGGAATAGGATCGCCGCCAATACGGCTACGGCGCCGAAAAAGCGTTCGCGACGCTTGAACATGAGCCATCCCACCGCCAGGATCGCCGGCACGAGGGAGAAGATCGCACCGACCATGCCAGTCATCGTAAGCGCATCGCCCGATGGCAACGCCGCGAGGTACCAATGCCCCGACGGCTCTGCACCGCCCGCGCTCGACCAGATCTCGGCGACCGTGTGCCCTTCCCAAATGGACGCGAACAGCACCGCCGGGTCGAGCACATTGGTGTGGTGTGCGAAGGCCAATACACTTCCGATTATGACGAGCGTTGCGCCAACGATCGTCATCCAATAGACGGTTTCGCCGTAAACCAGGGATGGTCGTAGCGTGCCGTCTTTGTCGCGTAATATCTTCATGGCCGCGTCACAATATCGGAATGGCAACGCCGAAGAGCCCTTCGACACCGCGCGCCAGCAATTTCATGCTCGTCAGGATCAGCAAAACGATGAGTAGCCTGCGTACGATGCCGGCATTCACGTTCGCCAGGACGTGCGCGCCGATGATGCCGCCGACCACCTGGCCGAGCATCCATGGCGCGGCGAACAAGGGGATGACCGCCCCCGCCATGATATAGGGCCAGATCGCCGACGCGTTGCCGATGGCGAGCAGCACGCCGCTGCACCCCGCGGCCAGCTTCAACGGCACCGACATAATGAGATTGAATACCGGTACGACCGCCCAGCCGCCACCGAGACCGAAAAAACCGCCGATGAACCCGACGATCAACAAAACGACCAAGCCGTAACGACCGCGGCGCACGTTGTAGCGAACCTCCTTGTTCAGTGCCCTATCCCAATATCGACCGGACAATCCGATCAGGCGCGCGACCTTGCCAGATTCGGGGTTG
This sequence comes from Gammaproteobacteria bacterium, assembly GCA_965217605.1. Lineage (GTDB taxonomy): Bacteria > Pseudomonadota > Gammaproteobacteria > JAYYZW01. The sequence goes on along the minus strand of CBDCJB010000013.1, from coordinate 592,554 downwards.
TCGGGATATTCACTCTGCTTGCCGCCCGCGATGAACAGGAGCGCGACACCGAGGATCGCAATACCGAGCAATAGGCGCACCAGAGCGTCGCCCTGTTCGCCGAATGCGCCGGCGAACTCGATGGCTGAGTGCGCGCCGAACATCGCGCCGACGATCACGGGGATGGCGCCGAACATCACGAGCTTGATATCCGCCAGTCCGCTGCGCATGAGTGGCCCCGACGATACAAGGCCGCTGAACATGGCGACGACGAGACCGGTGGCGCGCACGACGAGGGTATCGATATTCGTGAAGCCGAGCATGACCGGGGTGAAAATGACCGCACCACCGATGCCACCAACCACCGCGACGACGGCGATCAGCGTACTCAATACGAAAGACCCAAACAGGATCGCCGCGATTTCCATGCCGGCGCCGGCCGCAGCCGGAGCAGCCCACAACAACCAGGCGATCGCCGCGTAACTCCCAAGCGTAAGCGCGAGCAACAAGCTCAACTCCGGCACGCGAAGCAGTAGAGAGCGGCGGTCGGGCAAAGTCGAAGGATCCGGTGGGGGATTCACAGTCGAGAGCGGTTAATGGGTCGATCTCACCTTGACAGTTCTGATGGCTGACATCAAGCTGGCGCCCCGATCACAAACCAAGCGCATTAAGGCTGTCGCAGCCTGCATGAGAGATCCCAACGATCCCTGTCTGTTCTGTACGCCATCCGGGGTCATAAGACAAAACGAACTCGCTTACTGCGCGCGTGATACGTATCCGGTCAGCCCAGGCCACGCGTTGATCATTCCGTTCCGCCACTGCGCCGATTTTTTTGAGTTGGAGCCCGCGGAACGGCAGGCCTTGTTCGATCTCGTGGTGGAGGAGCGTAACGCGATCAGCGCCGCGTGCGAGCCCGACGGCTATAACGTGGGCGTCAACGTCGGCTCTGCGGCCGGGCAGAGCGTCCTGCACGTGCACATCCATTTGATCCCGCGTTACCAGGGCGATCACCCGCACCCGCAAGGCGGTGTGCGGCATGTCATTGCTGACAAAGCAAATTATCCGCGGCGTTGAATCTCGGACAGCGTAGGAGCCCGCTTGCGGGCGATTGCGTCTATTTCAACGCCCTTAACATCGCTTCAATAACGTTACAGCGCGGCACCACGGACGACACGAAGATGTGTTCGTTGTGGGTATGAAAGCCGTCCCCGCAGAGGCCCATTCCGTCGAGCGTCGGAATGCCCATGGCACCCGTGAAATTTCCATCGCTGCCGCCGCCGACCATGCCGTGGCCGGTCTCGAAACCGGCTTCCTTCGCAAATTGCGCGGCCATCGTATAAAGCCCGATGACCGCTTCGGAGGGCTCGAACAACGGCCGGATCGGTCCCTGTTCGACTTCGAATGGAATCCCCGGATTGATCGACTCGAGCGCCAGCATGCGCTGGCATACGTTTTCCAAATCGGCTTGCGTCGGCGCTACCGCGAGGACTTCGGCCGTGCATTCCATCGGCACTACGTTGACGAACGTTCCGCCGTTGATCACACCCACGCTGAACGTCACGTGGCGTTCGGGTTCGGACATCTGTTCGATGCGGATGAGTTGCTCGGCCATTTCGCGGATCGCGCTCGCGCCCTGGTCCAGGGTCGCCCCGGCGTGGGCCGGTTTACCCAGCGTCCTTAATTTGAAACGAGCGAACGCCCAGCGCCCGGTGATGAGGTTGCCGCGGTCCTGCGCCGGCTCAGGCACCAGGACGTATTTGTGACGCGCTGCTTCGGCTTCGATCAAGGCGCGCGTGGTTGGGCTGCCCACTTCTTCGTCCGGAATGAACATGAAGGTCACCGGCAGCGGTGTCTCTTCGCCGGCCCGTACGATCCGGCGCAGTGCGTGGTAGGCGATGTAGACGCCGCCTTTCATGTCATACACGCCGGGACCATATAGATCGTCACCTTCACGGCGAATGGGCAGTGACCCATCCAGGGTGCCAACCAGGTGCACGGTATCCAGATGGCCCAACACCAGTATTCCCGGACCGTCACCACCCCAGGGCATGCGCGCGGTGACCGTATCCCCGAAGCCATCGCGGCCAGGTACGCGATCGATGTGGGCGCCGAGATCCGACATGGCGCCGGATGCGATATCCATCATGCGGTTGACGGCTTCGGCATCGTAGCTCGGGCTCTCGACTCGAGCCCACGCAATGATCCCGTCCAGGATCTCGTCCTCTTCGACCTCCGGTGGTTCGTCCACGTGTTGCGCCATCGTCCGTCGATTTTCTCACGATCGATTAACATAGGTAAGGGACGATCCGACTTATGCGCTGAACGAATTTCGCAATCAGAACAGGAGCAGATCATGCAGGGCCTGATGATGGATATCCCGCTGTTGATCAAGTCGATCTTGGTGCATGCGGAACGCAATCATCCCAATCAGGAAGTCGTGTCGGTGACGGCCGATCATGCCCGCCACCGCTACACCTATCGGGATTGGGCTGGCCGGTGCCGCCAACTCGCCAACGCCTTGGACGGCTTGGGTGCTGGGGCCGACGCGCGCATTGCGACTCTGGCGTGGAACGATTTCAGGCACTTCGAGCTGTACTACGGGATTGCGTGCAGCGGCCGCGTCTACCATACCCTCAACCCGCGCCTGTTCGCCGAGCAACTCGTCTATATCATCAACCACTCTGGCGACGAGTGGATCTTCACGGACATCGCATTCGTGTCAGTGCTGGAGGCAATCGCAGCTCAATGTCCGCAGGTCAAGGGCTACGTCGTCACGACCGATGGCGCGCACATGCCCGCGACCACGTTAGCCAATGCGCACTGTTACGAGACGCTGTTGGCTGCGGAACCCGGCGCATACGCGTGGCCTGATTTCGACGAAAATCGCGCCAGCGGCCTGTGTTACACCTCGGGTACGACCGGTAATCCGAAAGGATCGCTGTACAGCCACCGCTCGACGCTGTTGCATACCTACGGTCATGCGCTGCCGGATGTGCTCAACCTGTCTGCGCTGGACTGCATCATGCCCATCGTGCCGATGTTCCACGTCAATGCCTGGGGCCTGCCGTTCAGCGCGCCGATGGTCGGCGCGAAACTCGTCATGCCGGGCCCGAAGCTCAGCGATCCGGCGGCGCTGGTCGACCTCATTAACGAAGAGCGCGTGACGATCGCCGGCGGCGTACCGACGGTGTGGTTACCTGTGCTCAAATACGTCAAGGATAGCGGGCGTAATTTGAAGCCGATGAGCCGTACGGCCATCGGCGGGTCGGCTTGTCCGGTGTCGATGATGCAGGAATTCCGCGAAGCGCACGACGTGACCGTATTGCACGCCTGGGGCATGACCGAGATGAGCCCGATCGGAACGCTCAATACGCCGAAACCGGCGAATGCCGGTCTGTCGCAGGCCGAACAAGACGAGCTCTTCCAAAGCGTTGGACGACCCGTGCCCGGCGTTGAAATCAAGATCACCGACGATAATGGCAAGGAATTACCGTGGGACGGCAAGGCCTTCGGCGCGCTCAAGGTCCGCGGCCCGTGGGTGATCAGCAACTATTACGAATTGGGCAAGCCGAGCGACGCGCACGAAGCCGACGGCTGGTTCAACACCGGTGACGTCGCGACCATCGACGCGGAAGGCTACGTCCGTATCACGGATCGCACCAAGGACGTGATCAAATCCGGCGGCGAGTGGATCAGCTCGATCGAATTGGAGAACGTCGCCGTCGGCCACCCGGCCGTCGCCGAAGCTGCGGTGATCGGTGCGCCTCATCCGAAATGGCAGGAGCGACCGCTGCTCGTGGTCGTGAAGGAGGGCGGCGTCGAGGCGACGCGCGAAGAGCTGCTCGGCTGGTTCGAAGGAAAAGTCGCGAAGTGGTGGATCCCCAATGACGTGGTCTTCGTCGATGAAATTCCGCACACGGCGACGGGGAAAATCAGTAAATTGTCGCTGCGCGAGCAGTTCAGCGACTACGAATTACCGGACACCGCTTGAGCGTGACGCCCATGTCTAAACAGATTGAATTCTTCTTCGACTTTGGCAGCGGCCCGTCGTACCTCGCCCACACGCAATTGCCGGGTATCGAGGAACGGACGGGCGCCGAACTGGTGTACCGGCCCGTGCTGTTGGGCGGTATATTCAAATTGACCGGCAACAGGCCGCCTGGCGCGGTCGAGGCGAAGATGAACTGGTTCAAAGGCGACCTCGAGCTCTTTGCGGCCAAATACGGGGTGACCTATGCGTATCCGGAGATCTTGATCACGAACACCATGCCGCTGATGCGGGGTGCGTACGTCGCGCGCGAGCACAACTGCTTCGCCGATTACTACAACATGGTGTTCAACGCGATCTGGGTCGAAGGTTTGAACATGCAGGACCTGGCGGTATTTGAGCAAAAACTCGACGGCGCCGGATTCGATTCACACCTATTTCTGGATGGGATCAAACGCCAGGCGATCAAAGACGAGCTGATCGCGACCACACAGGAAGCCGTTAATCGCGGCGCCTTCGGTACGCCGACGTTATTCGCGGGAGAACGCATGTTTTTCGGTCAGGATCGCTTGGAGTTCGTCGAGCAGGCGGCCGCTGGGCGTTTGCCGTGATACATTGACCCGGGGGCACTGAAACCTATGGACACACCACCGCTCTACATCATGCTCTGCTCCGGCGATCACGAAAAGATTCAGATGGCCGCGATGACCGCCTCCGTCGCCGCAGTGTCGGAACGCCCCGTCGAGATCTTTGTCAGCATGAACGCGATGAATGTCTTCAAAAAGGACGCGGCGAGCGATCGGTACGCCGGCGGTGAATACTCCCAAATCATGAAGGACCGCGGCGCACCCGATGCGATCGAGCTCATGCAACAGGGCAAGATGCTCGGTGACATGAAAATCTATGCCTGTTCGATGTCGCTGGACGTTGCACAGATCGGGCTCGAAGCGCTCGTAGACGAAGTTTTCGATGACGTCGGCGGCCTGACGACGTTTCTTTCGGAAGCGGAAAAGGGCCAGCTGGTCGTATTTTGATGTGGCGCTTCATATACTAAATCCATGAGTGAACGAAAGTTGATCGACGCCCGTGGCGCGTTCTGTCCCGGACCATTGATGGAGTTGATCGCTAACCTCAAGCTGATCGAAATAGGCGACGAAATTGAAGTGTTGTCGACTGACAAGGGATCGGCGCACGACATTCCCGCGTGGGTCGCGAAAGTTAAACACGAGATGATCGGAATCGAAGAACAGGAGGACGCCTGGCACATCGTAGTCCGTAAATTGAAATAAGCGGGTCGCAATCCATCCTCGCGGTCCGGTAATAACAAGGGGGGATATAGCCCATGGCAAAGAAAATTCTAATCGTAGGCGGCGGCCTCGCCGGAACGATCATTGCGAACGGTTTGTGCCGGCAGCTCGGCAGCGAGCTGCGCAGCAGTGAAGTCTCGATCACGATGCTGGGTGCGACCGAAACGCACATGTACCAACCGGGGCTGCTGTACGTCCCGTTCGGCAAGATCCGGGAAAAAGAACTGTTCCGCGATCAGACCTCGGTGCTCGATCGACGCGTTAACTTCATGGTCGATCCGGCGACCAAGATCGACACCCAGGCCAAAGCGGTCGGTACGGAGTCCGGTAAATCCTTCGATTACGACTACCTCGTGATCGCCACGGGTTCGCGGATTCGGCCCGACACGATCCCCGGTATGGCCGAGGGCGCGGAGTGGTTTTACGACCTAGACGGCGCGCGCAAGATGCGCGAGGCGCTTGACGGCTTCGACGGCGGTCGGGTCGTAATCAACGTCAATGCGCCGCACAAATGCCCGGTCGCGCCGCTCGAGATCACGTTCATGATCCGCGATTACCTGGCAGGACGCGGATTGCTCGATAAAACGGAACTGACCTACACCTACCCGATCGGACGCTTACATGCGCTGGAACCCGTCGGCCATTGGGCCGAAGCGGAATTTTCCAAGGCGGGTATTAAGTCCGAAATCTTCTTCAATGCGAAAGACGTCGACCCGCAGAACAAGGTTATCTACTCGGAAGAAGAAGTGAGTCTCGAATACGACCTGTTGGTGACCATACCGCCACACAACGGCGCGGAGGTGATCACGGATTCGGAACTAGGCGCCGGCGGTTGGGTGCCGACGGAGCGTGAAAGCCTGTTGATGGAAGGCACGGACAACGTCTTCGTCTGCGGCGACACGACCAATATCCCGATCTCGAAGGCCGGCTCCACGGCCCACTTCGAAGCCGATACGATTATCGACAACCTGGTATCGCTTGCGACCGAAGGGAGCATGGCGCGCAAATACGACGGTAAAGTCTTTTGCTTCGTCGAGACCGGGATGAACGACGGCACCTACGTATGGTTCAACTACACCACGCCGCCCAACCCCGGTCCGCCGTCCCAAATGGTCCATTGGTTCAAGCTCGCGTACAACCGTCTGTACTGGTTGTCCGCACGCGGCTTGCTATAGGAGCGCGGTCATGGCTAGTTCAATGGAAAGCACGATGGCGGGTACCACGTCCGCCGAAGTCGATCGCGTCATGACGGCCGCGCGCGACGCGTTGACGGATTCCATGGTCGAGCGCCTGGCGACGACCAGCGGCGCCGCGCTCGAAGTCGTCGATCGCTTGAGCGATCCCGAAACTGCCGCCGCGGTACACGCGATCATCGACAAGATCACGGAGTTTCACCGCATTGGCGCACTCGATACGCTGTTTCAAACGGTCATGGTGCTGCACGCGGCGCGCTCCGCGACGACCGACAGCATCGTCGAGCGGCTCGCAGCGTTTGCCGAGCAGAGCATCAATACCCTGGGTAGCGACGAGATGGCGCAATGCGCCACCGATCTCGTGCAGGCCTTGGAGACTGCAAGCGCGGAGGTCGCTCAAAACCCGCCGAAAGGCGGCTTGATGGCGACCGTTTCGCTCATGGGTAAACCGGAATCGCAGCAAAGCCTGTATTTCCTGCTCAAGATGGGCGAGGCACTCAGTAACGCTCGTAAGGGGCGCTGACCCCGCCGGATCGATTCAAGACCGTCCCGTAGAAAAAGGATCCAGTTCGATGTGGGAGGAGGTCAAAGATGAGCATGCAATTCGGATTGTTTTCCCCGTTTCGAAACCCACCGCAATGGCGCGTACCTTGGCCTGAGTTTTACGAATCACAGTTACGCCAGGCCGAGGTTGGCGAAGACCTGGGCTTCGACCAGTTCTGGCTATCCGAACACCATTTCTTACCGGACGGTTGGTCGCCCTCGCTGTTCCCCATCGCCGGCGCCGTTGCGAATCGGACCAAGACCATTCGGTTCGGCACCTTCGTGATCCTGCTTCCCTTGGGCAAGCATCCGGTGCAGGTGGCCGAAGATGCGGCGACCATCGATATCTTATCGAACGGTCGATTTGATCTGGGCGTCGGCCTGGGGTACCGCGTCCCGGAGTTCAAAGGCTTCGGCATACCCCGCGAGGAACGGCCCGGGCGCATGGAAGAGCAGCTCGAGATCTTGAATCTGGCGTTTACACAAGAGAAGTTTTCGTTTTCCGGCGAGTACTACAATTTGGAAGACGTCACGATGACGCCGCGACCCGTTCAAGAAGGCGGTCCGCCGATCTGGACTGCGATCATGAGCAAGGTCGCTGCGGAACGCGCCGCGCGGCACGGCACGCACGCAGGGATCAACGCGGGCGAAACCATCCAGCCCTATTACGACGAGATCTTGGCGAAACACGGCAAAGATCCGGCCGACCATCACGTGTGCCACTTCAGATTGGTCTACGTCGCGCCCACCCGCGACCAGGCCTGGGACGAGGCACAAGACCACGCCCATTACACGATGGCCGGTTACCACGACTGGTTGAGCGAAGCGGCCGACGTGAAATGGTTTTCCGAAACCATGTCGGTGTCGAGCTTCCCGCCGCCCGAGAAACTTCGAGATACGCAAGGCCTCACGTTCTTTCAGATGCCGATCATCGTGGGTACGCCGGAGGACGCCATCGAGGAGATCGAGCGTTCCATGAAAGCGACGCGCGTAACGCATTTGTGCATGTGGATGCAGTTACCGGGCCTGGATCCCAAAAAGACGGAAGCCTGTATGAAACTGTTCTCCGAAGAAGTCATGCCGCATTTCAGGAAGGGAGGATGAGCGTCGTGGAAGTCATCGACCAAATCTCGATCGAAGAAGCGGAGCAGATCCTCCAGGAAGCGCAGGATGCGTTCATTCAACGCGACATTCCTCGGATCTTGCGAGGCTTCGCACACAACGTCGTCATTCGCTACGCGGATTTTCCCGAAATGCAGGGCCTGGCCACGCTCGAAGCCTGGCTCGAGGCGCGCTTTAAGCGCCAGAAGAATTACAAGCTCGAGAAAACGCTGCGCGCCGTGACGGGTGATACTGTCGCCTGTTGGTTCGAGGGTCATTGGGAGGATGCCGTCACTGGCAAGAAGATGCAGAATCGCGGTAGCGAATTTCTCACCATGCGCGACGGCAAGATCGCGCTGTGGGACTGCACCGCGAATGCCTGGGAAGTAGGCGGCGGTCCTACGACCCCGATCGTCTAAGTTGTGGGGTCGGACCTACTCAACTTATTGTTCTTACTTTGAATTTCATTCAATAGTGGCGTTCCCGATTGCTTAAACGAACGATTTTGGACACGAAATCGGAGCTTTAGTCATATCTCAACTTCGGACGGAGAAGTGGCGCCGTCAAATGCACTATTTTGGTGTCGAAATAGAGCTTTTAAGGGCCCTATCGGCGTGATGATGGAATAGATTTGGAGCGATTTCAGTTAATTGGGTAGGTCCGACCCTAATCACGACGATCGTCTAAGGCAATCCCTCGAAAAACGCCTTAACCGCGGCGCCGATCTCGTGCGGTGAGTCTTCCTGCAGGAAGTGTAGACCGCTGACGGTGATCTCGGCCTGGTTGGGGAAGGTCCGGGTGTAATCGCGCACGGGGCCCCGCACGTTGAATCCGGGATCGCCGTTGATGAAGAGCTTCGGCACATCGAACGCACCGCGCAGCCATTGGGCGTTGGCGTCGATCATCGCGCAGGAATCCGGTGGCAGGCCTTCGAGCGGGATCTCGCGCGACAGATCCAAGGTTGGCTGGCGGCTTTCGCGGGAATCGCGGTATGGGCGCCGGTAGCGCTCCATTTCTGCGGTCGCTAATTCACGGGCGATCCCCATCACGAGGAAGCCCTCGACGATCCGGTTCTCGTCTAGTATCAACCGTTCGCCCGCATCGCCTTTCAAGTCACGCACGAAGTCGCGCGTTTCCTCGGTCCATTCCGGCCACGACATGGTGCGCATCAGGCCTTCCATGTGCACGATGCCGCTGACACGCTCGGTTCGCCGCCGCGCCCAATCCACGCCCAACACGACGCCCCAATCCTGGAGTACCAGACACACTTCGTCGAGGTCGAGGGCGTCGAAGAACGCATCGAGGTAGGCCGCTTGTTCGAAGAGACGGTAGCAATTGCGTGGACACGGACCCGAGTCACCCATGCCGATTAAATCCGGTGCGACGCACCGCGCGATCGGTTCAAGGTAGGGAATGATGTTGCGCCAGATGTAGGAACTCGTAGGATTTCCGTGGAGGAATACGACGGGTTGTCCAGCACCGACGTCGACATAGGCCATTTCCGCGTCGCGTACCGTAATGCGTTGACGCGGATAGGGATCGTTTGCGCTGATCTCTTTAGTCACCATATCGTTGATCACCATGCGCCTATGCGTCGCAGGGGTGAGAGCGTATTATTCCGTGCGACGCCGTTTGTTGCCACGTTCGGCCAGCTATCAGGAGAGCCGCCCATGAAGATCATGATCATCAACCCGAACTCCTCCACGGATATGACCGATGCCGACGGTGTGGCCGCACGCAGTGCAGCATTACCGGATACCGAAATCGTCGCCGTGACGCCAGATGATGCGCCCGCCTCAATCGAATCGTTTTACGACGAATATCTGTGCGTCCCCGGTATTTTGAACGAGATCAGGAAGGGCGATGCCGAAGGCGGGTATGACGCCTACGTCATCGCCTGTTACGGCGACCCGGGTCTCAACGCCGCGCGCGAGATGACTGCTAAGCCGGTCATCGGGATCGCCGAAGCGTCGCTCTATATGGCGTGCCAACTCGCCGCGCGGATCTCGATCGTTACCATCATTCCGCGCTTCAAAGTCTGCGTGGAGGATATGGTCGCGAACTACGGTTTGTCGCACAAGGTCAAGGTGCGCACGTCGCCGTTATACGTCCTCGACGTGGAACGTGATCCCGAGGGCTCGCTCGAGAGTCTGCGCGAGGAATGTCGCATAGCGAAGGCCGAGGATGATGCCGAGGCGATCTGCTTAGGCTGCGCCGGTTTCGCCGATTTCGCCGATCAGCTCGAGGCCGAGCTCGAGATTCCGGTACTCGACGGCGTGGTGTGCGCGACCAAGATGGCGGAAGCCATCGTCGGCATGGGCCGTAAGACGAGCAAGGGTAAAACCTACCGTTACCCCGAGCCTAAAGCGTTCACCGGCATCGTAAGGGATTTCGGAACCGAGGAGGAAGCGCGCAAATCAGCTGCCGCCTAGCGGGAAAAAGCTAATTTGTGGAAAAGCTCGTAACTTTCCAGCCGTCGATTTTCTGCACCATCGACGCTTTTTGCTCCCATTGCTTCCAGCTTCCCGGTGAATGGGGGTTCGCGGTTGATCCGGGCCAGGAGATGGATGCGGTGTAGAGGAGTTCGAGTTTCAGCTTGCCGCCAGACTCTAATTCACTGACGACTTTGACGCGGGAAGCTTCAACCGTACCCTTCATATCAAACACAGGATCCTTGGCATTGGCGACTTTACTCGCAGCACTACCGACAACGTATTCCTCGGCACGCTCGTAGTCGCCCGTGATCCATTTGTCCATGAACGCCTTGTACGTGGCGACGGCCTCGCTGTTGCCGCCGCCGAATAGGTCTTGATCCTGCGCGAAAAAGTAAATGCCGCCGCTAAGCGCAGCGAGAATAATGAGTTTTTTCACGGTGGGTGCCCCCGTCTTGCCTGTTCCGTTATCGGCATGACGGGGCTAATGCTTTATTGATGATCCCGGATTCCGCTGCGCTCCATCCGGGCTACCGGGAGAAGGGTAGCCCGGATGGAGCGCAGCGGAATCCGGGTTATTCAGTGATCCGCAAAAACCCGTAATCGTCCACGCGCATCGTTTGGCCGGGGTGGACAAGCGTCGTCGCGGTGGCTTCTTCGATCACTAGAGGACCCGCGATCTCCGCGCCGGACGGCAAACCATCGCGTTCGAATACGCGCGCCTCGTGACGACCGTCCTCCGCGAAATCGACCATGCGAGCGGTTTTCTCAGCCGTTTCGACCGAACGCCCTTCGTTAGAGAGCCGTTTTAGCGACGGCCGCGGAACGCTTGCGTTGACCGTCACCCGATAAGTCACGAACTCGACGGGGGTGTCATCGAGGCGGAAGGTGTAGGTCTTTTCGTGGGCATCGTGGAACTCTCGTAGGATGCTTTCGATAGTCGCCGTCTGCGGATCGACGCCAATCGTTACAGCATGTTCCTGGCCCAGGTAGCGGAGGTCGATGCGCGTTTCGAAGCGCACGTCCGTGGCTTCGTCGCCAGTCGACTCGAAATAGGCTTGCCCTTGCGCTTCGAGCTCGGCGGTGATGGCGCGCACGTTCTCTATAGTGATGTCGTCCGCGCGCCTGAGTTCGGTCAGCATGAAATCCGACCGCGGTTCGGTCGCGAGCATCCCCCACGCTGAAAACAGCCCGGGATAGAGCGGTATGATCGTTTCTTTGACGCCCAACTCGCGACCCAGCGGCGCACCGTGCATGCCGCCGCCGCCGCCGCCCACGACCAGCGCGAAATCACGCGGGTCATGGCCGCGTTGGATCGAGACCAGCTTGAGCGCGTTGATCATGTTCGCGTCGACCGTGCGGATCACGGCGACCGCTGCCTCTTCGATCGTCGCGTTCAATCGGTCTGCAACCTTACGCATGGCCTTTCGCGCGAGTTCGACGTCCAGCGTCACGCGGCCGCCGGCGAAATTGTCCGGATTCAACACACCTGCGATCAGTTTCGCATCGGTTACGGTCGGTTCGGTGCCGCCGCGGCCATAACTCGCCGGACCCGGATCGGCCCCTGCGCTGACCGGCCCCACCTTGAGCAGGCCGGCCTTGTCGAACCAGGCGATGGAACCGCCGCCCGCGCCGATTTCGACGATATCGACGACGGGGATCCTGAGCGGGTAGCCGAATTGCGTACGGCTGTACTCGAGCCGGTATTCGGTCGTAACCGTCGACCGGCCTTCTTCGATGGTCGAACATTTCGCGGTCGTACCGCCGATGTCGAGATAGATGATTTTGGGTTCGTTGCAGGCCTGCCCGACCAGCGCAGCGCCGTTACAGCCCGCCGCCGGGCCTGATTCCATCAAGGTGATGGGATGTTCCTTGGCCCATTCGAAGGTCGTGGTGCCGCCGTTCGACTGCATCGCAAACAGAGGACACGCGATCGCGTGATCGCGCAAGGATACTTCCAGGCGATCGAAATAGCGTTGGATGATCGGCTGCACGTAGGCATTGAGAACGGCCGTCGTCGCGCGTTCGTATTCACGCCATTCGCGCGTAATCTCGTGGCTAGCGGTGATCGTGACATCAGGCAAATTCTCACGCAGGTAGGCGGCCGCTTGGGCTTCGTGATCGGTGGCCGCGTAACTATGCAGAAATTGGATCGCGATCGCTTCGACCTGCTCCGCACGGCAGCGCTCGATCACGCGGTCCAGATCGGCGGTGTCCAACGCCTGCATGACATGGCCCTGGCTATCGACCCGTTCGGCCACCTCGAACCGCAACAGGCGCGGCACGAACGGGCGCTCTTTTTCGAACCGCAGGTTGTACAGATCGGGCCGGTTACCGCGCGCGATTTCGAGCACGTCGCGGAATCCCGCAGTCGTGACCAAGGCGGTGCGGGCGCCCTTGCGCTCCGTAATCGCATTGATGACCGTAGTTCCACCGTGGACGAAGAAGTCGACTGCGGTATGGTCGAAGGGTGCGAGTTCGATGGTATCGACGACCCCTTGAGTCAAATCCCGGGGTGTCGTCAGCGATTTGGCGACTTGGAGTGAGGCGTTTTCTTCGTCGAAATAGACCAGATCGGTAAACGTACCGCCGATGTCGGTGGCCAGGCGGCCCACTAGGCGATGTTTTCCGCGCGCAGTTTAACCGTAGCCTCAGAATCGAGCGCGCCGCCGTCGGCCGTCATGACCACGCCGTAATCATCGCGCGCCTGTTGAGCGGTGATGTATTCGGCTCGCACTTCCTCGGCGACTTCATCGGCCGGCCGATCGAGGGGATCGCCGTAACCACCGGCGCCGCCGGTAAACATGCGAATGCGATCGCCGTTTTGCATGAACGTCGTCGGCGCGCGCGCCGCCCGTTTGACCTCTTTACCCAGGTGCAGGTCGAACAGGTTGCACGAGCCGTCGTTGCCGCCCTCCATCGACCAAGGCCGTTCGATCGAGCGCCCGTAACTCGCGGACAGAACCGTGTCGTCCGCGAGTATTTCGTATTCGCGGATCGAGCCATAGCCGCCGCGGTAACGCCCGGCGCCGACGCCGCCTTCGATGTTCAACGCATATTGCCTGACGCGTACCGGAAATTTGGCTTCGAGCAGCTCGATGGAGTAGTTGAAGGTATCGCCGTTGGAGATCGGACTCGTGACGGGGTTGCCGTCGCGCTCGTCCGTCGCGCCCCAGCCGATCATGCTGGGTTCGATCATGACCCAGGGTTCGTTGCGCGAGCGATCCATGCCGCCCATGACGGTGACGCATAGGCTGTTGGCGGTGCCTGCGCTCACACGCTCTGGTGTGATCGGCGCCATCGCTTGCCAGGCGAGTTCGGATACCTGACCCGTACCCTCGTAATACCAGCCCACGGGTGCGGGTTTGGTCGCGGTGAACAGGGTTCCCTCCGGGGCGACCACGGATAAGGGTCGAAAACAGCCTTCGTTCGATGGTGCTTCCGGATCGACGATGGCCTTGAAGACCGTTTTCACCGCGGAGATCATCGCCGAACGCGAGCAGTTCACGGGGCCGCGGACCTGAGGATGGGAGCCCGTGAAATCGAAGGTGATGTCTTCACCCTCAATGCGCACTTCGACTTTGGTCTGGAACCGATCGTCGGTGATCCCGTCGCCGTCGAGCCAATCGGTTGCGTGATAGACCCCGTCCGGGAGCTCTGCGACCGCGGCGCGGCTCACGGCCTCGCTGGTTTCGAGGATGTGCTTGAAGGTTTCGCTGACGGCCTGCTTGCCGTATTTCTCGCACAGTTCCTGGCAGCGCTTGTCGGCGATGCGGACCGATGCAACCGCGGCATTGAGATCGCCGAGCGCCATCTTCGGTATACGCACGTTGGCCTCGACCATCTCGAACACGGTGTGTTGCGGGACGTCCTCCTTATATAAGGGAACGGCGGGAAAGCATATGCCCTCTTGAAATATTTCGGTGGCGTCGGCCGGTAGGGAACCCGGCGACTTACCGCCGATGTCAGTCCAATGCGAGATTGAAATACCGAAGGCGAAGAGTTTGCCGTCCACGAAAATCGGCTTGACGATCCCGACGTCGTTGTAGTGCGTACCGCCCTCGAAGGGATTGTTCATGATGTAGATGTCGCCGGGGCAGAGCTGATCGCCGAATTTCTCGAGAATGATTCCGGTCTGGATCGAAAACGTACCGGTAAAGACGGTGATGCCGTTGGTCTGGGACACGAGTTGTCCGTCCGCGTCGCAGAAGCCGCATGCGAAATCGAGGACTTCATAGATCACCGGACTCATGCTGCTGCGTTTGAGCACGACGCCCATTTCATCGGCAACGGCGAGGAGCTTGCCTCGAATGATCTCGCGTGACACCAGATCGGTTTCAAAGCCCATATTGATCTCCTCGGTTGACGGAACGCGAAAACGCAGCTTATGGTGCAGGCGCACCCTTGTAAAGACGATGTAATCGCCCATGACCATCCCGTCTCCCCTGGAACTCACCCAACAACTCGTGCGTATCGATACGCGCAATCCGCCCGGCGACGAAAGCGCATGTGCCGGACTTCTGGCCGGCTTGTTGCGCGACGCAGGCATTGAAGTTAACACCCACGAATTTGCGCCGGGACGCACGAGTCTGGTAGCCCGTTTCAAGGGGCGAGCTGAAAAAAAGCCGCTGTGTTTTGGCGGACACATCGACGTCGTGCCGCTCGGCGCCAAGCCGTGGTCGGTCGATCCCTTCGCCGCGGAGATCGTCGATGGCAAGCTCTATGGGCGCGGCACGACCGACATGAAAGCCGGCATCGCGGCGTTCGTGCATACGGCGCTCACGCTCGCCAAGGAAGGACGCGAGGGTGCGGCGGATATTGAAATGGCGATCTGCGCCGGCGAAGAAACGGGTTGCGAGGGATCCTTCCATCTAGCAAAGACCGGTGCGCTCAGCGAAGCCGGTGCGATCGTGATCGCAGAGCCGACGTCGAACTATCCCATACTCGGACACAAAGGTGCGCTGTGGCTCAAAGTCGAAACCACAGGCATCACCGCCCATGGTTCGATGCCTGAAGTCGGCGACAACGCGGTTTATAAAGCGGCACGCGCGGTCACTAAGTTGGAAGAACTGCGCTTCGACCTGACGCCGCATGAGCTGCTCGGTAAATCATCGTTGAACGTGGGCACCTTTGAAGGTGGAATGAACCTCAATTCAGTGCCCGATCGCGCCGCGTTCACCGTCGATATTCGTACGATTCCGGAGCACGACCATCAGGAGATCCTGGACGGGATTACGCAACGATTGGGTGACGAGGCGATCATCGAATCGATGATCGACGTCGATGGCGTGCATACGCCATCGGACAACGCGTGGATGCAGCGAGTGTACGCGATCATGGAACCGCTCTTGGGCGAGCGCATCGAGCCGCGCGGCGCGCCGTATTTCACGGACGCATCCGCGCTCACACCGGCGTACGGCCGCCCGCCGACGGTGATCCTCGGACCCGGCGACATGATGATGGCCCACCAGACGGACGAGTATTGCGAAGTCCGCCATATCGAGCAGGCGGCGGAAGCGTATCTAGCGATCGCACGGGATTGGCTCGAATTATGACGAAGCCATCCGCGATTCGCCCGCAAGCGCGCGAATGGGATTTCAAATGAACGACGCGGCTGAATCAACGCCACCGGCCAGCCAGCGCCTGTCACGTGTTTGGGAGCCGCTCGAACTCGGCAATCTGACGCTCAGGAATCGCATTTTACAGCCGGCCCACAGTTCCCAGCACGGCGATCCACGCGATCAGGTCTTCTCCGATCGGCAAATTGCGTACTACCGAGAGCGCGCTAAAGGTGGCGTCGCGCTCGGCATTACCGAAACCGTGGCGGCGGCACGCAGCGCCGTCGGGTCGTTCTATAACATTGTCGATGTCTTCAACGAACGCTGCATTCCGTCCATGGCCGCATTGGCCGATGCGGTTCACGCATATGACGGCCGGATGTTCGTGCAACTCGCGTCGATGGGCGTGCACGACCGCGGCCGTATGTTCATCGATCAGCACAAGCCGATCTGGGGCGCATCGCGCATTCCGTCGCTGGTACACAATGAGATCCCGTTGGTCATGGGGCCCAAGGAAATCGCGGAGCTCGTGCACGACTTCGGACAGTCGGCGTTGAACGTCAAACACGCGGGTCTCGACGGCGTGGAGATCCACAGCGCGCACAGTTACGGCTTGGGACAATTCATGAGCCCGACCTATAACAAGCGTAACGATGCCTATGGCGGAACCCCGGAGAAGCGCTGCAAGATCGTCATCGAAGTCGCCGAGCAGGTGCGCGAGCGGATCGGTGACGATATCGTCGTCGGCACGCGCCTATCCTGGGACGAATTCCTAGGCCCGGAGGGTGGCATCACGCCCGAACAATCCGAAGAGCAACTCGAAGTGCTGGCCGCCACCGGCTTGTTTGATTTTTTCAATATCACTGCCGGCGGTTATCACACGATCCACCTCGCAGTGACCAGCATGATGGACGCCGAAGCCGATGGATGGCTCGCACCTTATAGCAAGCGCGCCAAAGAGATCGTCGGTGATCGCGCCAGGGTTTTTGTCGTCGGAAAGATTCGCGATCTCCATACGGCGGAACGGATCCTGGCCGACGACGCCGCCGACATGATCGCAATAGCCCGGCAACTGCTGACGGATCCCTTCACGGTCAAGAAGACGCAAGAGGGACGCGAACACGAGATCATTGTTTGCGACCGGTGCAACGAATGTGCAGGCCGTCTGTTCGAGCACCGTGAGCTGGTGTGCGCATTGAATCCGGTCAGCGGCAGAGAGGCTTACTGGGGCGATGGCAGTCTGCAGATGGTTACACCCGCGAAGCGTAAGCGCATCGTCGTCGTGGGTGGCGGTCCCGCCGGCATGAAGGCTGCCGCGGTGGCAGCGCAACGCGGACACGCGGTCACCCTCATCGAACGTCGCGCGCAATTGGGCGGACACCTGCGTCTTTACGAGCAGATGGCGGGCATGGCGGATTGGTCGATCGCCATCGATAATCTCGAGCGCGAAGTCACCAACGCCGGTGTCGAGGTACGGCTCGATACCGAGGCGAGCGTCGAAAGCCTGCAAAGCGAGGCAGCCGACGCCTTCGTCATGGCGACCGGTGCGTCATTCGAACGAACGGGGCAGAGCCTTTATCGACCCGAGCGCGACGCGATCCCCGGCGCCGAGCTGCCGCATGTCTTCGATGCCGGTACCGCGGCCGTGCGGGCGCTCGAAAATTCTTCGACATTAGGCAAACGCGTGCAGATCCTCGACGAGACCGGCACGCATCTGCCGTTCGCGCTCGCCGAGTTGCTCGCTCAAGCAGGTTCGGAGGTCGAAATTCTAAGTCCGCGTATGTACGCCGGCGAGCGCCTGTTCCGCAATCTGGATATGTTGTCCCTATTTCCGCGCTTGAAGCAGCTGGGCATCAAGATCACCCACCAGCATTTTGTCGAATCGATCCGCGCGCGGGACGTCGACGTCTATGACATCTGGACCGGCCCGGACGTGCTGGAAACACGGACAGACATCGATAGCGTCGTGCTTTCGATCTTGCGCGTACCTGACGACAGGCTGTATCACGATGCCGAGCGCGCCTTCGACAACGTGGAGCGGATCGGCGATGTCGTAGCGCCCCGGGAGATCGCGGCCGTGCTCGTCGATGGCGAGACACTGGGCCGGGAAATTTAGATGTTTCCTTTGAATTAAACGGAGTGTCAACGCATGCTCAGCCCGGAAGCCATTGAACTCAACGCATCGTTCCGCACGGACATCAAAGAGTCGGGACTGTTCACCCGCACCGTCGATGAGCAACGCGCCAACTGGGACGAGTTCGGTAGATCGATCCCAGAATACTCGCCCGGCGTTGCGATCGACCCGGTAGAGTGCAACGGAGTCCCCAGCGAATGGGTCGTCGCGCCGGGCGCTGCCGACAATAGGGTTCTACTGCATTTCCACGGTGGCGGTTACGCGATCGGGCACCCCGACGGCTACCGTAATTTCAATGCGCGCATGTCCGAAGCTGCGGGCGCCCGCGTGCTTGCGGCCGACTATCGGCTCGCCCCCGAGCATCCCTTCCCGGCGGCGCTCGACGATACCCTGAACGTTTACAAATGGGTTCTCGCGCAAGGCTATCAGCCCGACCAGGTCGGCTTTATGGGTGAATCGGCCGGCGGTGGACTCGTTTTCGCGACTCTGTTGGCAGCACGCGACGACGCTGTGCCCATGCCCGCGGCCGCGGTTGCGACGTCGCCCTGGGTTGACCTCGCAAATTCGTTTGACTCACATGCATTTAACGCAGAAGCCGATCCGATGATCGCACCGACGGTGCTCGACGCTTTCGCGGACCGGTACTTGAATGACGCCGATCCGAAGAACCCACTCCCGTCGCCGGTCTACGCTGAACCTGGCGGCCTGCCGCCGGTCTATATTCTCGCCGGCAGTACGGAAGTGCTGCTCGACGACGCGCGCTTCCTCTTTATGAATGCGAGTCGCGCGGGCGTTGATACGACGATCGAGGTCGCGCCCGAAATGCCACATATCTGGCCGATATTCGCATATCAGTTACCGGAGGCGCGCAGTGCCATTACGAGAATCGCTGCATTCTTTGATGTGCACATGGCTTAGCTTACGCAGCACATGGATGCGAATCGAGATGAAACATCTACTGGCTGCGTGTTGCGCGCTGTTCACACTCACGGCGCAAGCGGGTACCGAACGCGGATTCTATGTCGACCTGGGATGGCGCACGCCCGCCCGCGTCAAGCTGGCGCTCAAACGCGCTGAACGCATCGTTGCCAGCGATCCCGACGCCCGCGTCGAGGTCCTCGTGCACGGAAACGATATCCGTTTATTCGCACGCAAACTGACTCAGCAGCAACCTCAGGTCATCGAGCACGGTGCGGATCTAGCGGCAGACGGCAAGGTGCGCTTCAGGGTCTGCGAGCACGCGCTCGAGTATAAGAGCCTCGATCTTGATGATATGCCGAGCTATTTCGGCACCGTGTATTACGTGCCCGAGCGCATACAGCAGTTACGCGACCGCGGTTATACCGATCTATGGTCTGCACCTAGTGTCCTGCCCCGCGAAAAACTTCCATAATTCGCTGGTCTTTTTCGCCGCTGGCGGCGTTACTCCTCCTTGTGTAGAGCCCGCACATAAGCGTCGTCGTGCCTTGCCATCGACGAAAAATCCTTCGAGAATTACGAAAGTTTTTCACGGGACAGCACACTAGCGGTGCGGCACCGTAACGTCTACGCGGCTGCGGCCTCGGCCTTGGGTTCGCAGAAATTCTGTTCCTTACCCGCGAGCATTTCGAGCGCGGTTTCGTGGTTCAAGATCTGTCTGACCGAACCGTCTGCATTGAAGAAGATACTTGGACCGTAGGAGTTGAAGGTCACGATCGTTTCCTCGTCGACGGTCGTCGTCTCGTGGATTGCACCGGTCGGCTCATAAGCGTAACAGCCCGCCGCTGCTTCGCCCATGCGGTACTTGAGTTTGCCCTTGAGTATATAGAAGTCCGCAGGGGCCAGATGCTGGTGTGAAGAAAAAATACAGCCGGGTTGCATGCGGATGATCGCACTCCAATAACCTGTTTCTTCACTGACACGCAAGATCTTGATATCCGCGCCCTCACCCATTTTCACCCACGGTACGTCGTCGGTTTGGATCAGGATTTCGTTTTCTTGGGCAGTCGTCGTCATGGCGAGATCTCCAACATTGCGAGGCGTGTAATGGTACTGCCGACCTGCCGGTGGCACCAGCGCTCGAGCGCAGGCGGGCTTGCAAGATACGCTCATCTGGGCCATGCGGCGCTTCGAGAGCGACTTCGACGGCGTGGTCGACTTGATCTTCGATCTGCGCAAGTTGAATACCGTTAATGATCGTGGCGGCGGCATCACCGGCCGCATTTTCCTCGACGGTGTCGAGATCTATACGCAGTTCGTCGCCAACGACGACGGCATCGGTTTCCAGGGCAGCTTGAACGTCGATCTCGATATCGGCTAGCCCGGATATTTCATAAAAAAAGAGGGCAAGCCCTTTCTAATCCGTTATAATTCAGTTAGTTAGGCTGAAAACGGAAAGGACTCGCCCGTGACAGAATGTACCCAGACTGCGCTGCAATTTCCAGGCTTTTCTCGCCGCAAGATCGACGTCTCATTCAACGGCGGTGACATCACTTCCAACGGTGGGGTGCAGTTGCTGCGCTGGGCCGATGAACGGACCGGGTTGATCAAGGCCGCGGCACGGGCCATTGGGGATTCGCGCCGGAGAAAGAGCTGCACCCACGCTCTGGAGTCGCTGGTCCGACAGCGGGTCTATGGCCTTTCCCTGGGCTATGAGGACCTCAACGACCACGAGGCATTGCGCGCGGACTTGGCTCTGCAGACGGCGCTTTCCCGGGATGAGTCGCTGGCGAGCCCGTCGACGTTGTGCCGACTGGAGAACCGCGCGAACCGGAACACCGCGGTGGCCCTGCACAAGGGACTCATTGATAACTTTATCGCCGCTTACAAACAAGCGCCCCGACGACTGATACGCGATGTGGATGCCACCGACGATCGGGTGCAGGGTGATCAAGCGGGCCGCTTCTTCCACGGCGACTACGACCACGACTGCTGTCTGCCCTTGTACGTGTTCTGTGGCGATCAACGGTTGGTCAGTTATCTGCGTTCGAGCAAGATCGACGGCGCAAAACACAGTGGGGCGATCTTGGCGCTGTTGATCAAACGGTTGCGCCAGGCGTGGCCGAAGGTCGAGATCCTGGTGCGCGCCGATGCCGGCTTTTGCCGCTGGCGGATGCTGCGCTGGTTCGATCGCCACGGCGTGGATTACGTCATGGGTATCGCGAAAAACCCGCGTTTGCACGATCAATCGTTAGCGTTGCGCACGTTGGCTCAGTGGCGGTATTGGATGATGGGTGAGAAGCAGCGCCTGTTCAGCGAGGTCCGTTACGCCGCACCGACTTGGGATACCCCGCGACGGGTGATCGTCAAGGCCGAGCACAGCGCCCGCGGCAGCAATCCCCGCTTCGTGGTGACCCACCTCACCGGCAAGGCCCAACGCATCTACGACCGCCTCTACTGCGCCCGCGGCGAGATGGAGAACCGGATCAAGGAGCAGCAGTTGGGCCTGTTTGCCGATCGCACCAGTGGCCACACCTGGTGGGCCAATCAGTTCCGGCTGTTGCTCTCAAGCTTGGCTTACACGCTGTTGGAGACGATCCGCCGGGTGGCACTACACGCAACGGCACGGGCTCGCGCGCAAGGCGGCACGCTGCGCCTGAAACTATTACGCATCGGCGCCATCGTCTTGCGCAATACCAGGCGCATCCGACTGTTGCTCTCCAGTGCTTACCCCCATCGAGAACTGTTCTGCCTGGTGGCCGCTCGCCTCAAGCCGGGATAGTCGTCCCAACGCCAGTCGCCTCGTGTTCGATTCCTTGTGAGTCGGGGTGTCGCTCGCCTCCGAAACGACTCGTGCATCGCAATCGGCGATAAATCCACCGGTGGCGCGCCGAAACGTCGCGCTCAAGCGCCGCTTCGTGCCACCACCAACGAA
Organism: Gammaproteobacteria bacterium; assembly: GCA_965217605.1. Taxonomy (GTDB): domain Bacteria; phylum Pseudomonadota; class Gammaproteobacteria; genus JAYYZW01. Next base: position 570,466 of record CBDCJB010000013.1, on the reverse strand, counting down.
TTCCGACCCATGATCGACCAACTCCACGCACAATCTCACTGCTCATGCAATATCCGGGCTAGATACTCGATTTCGCCATCGATTCCACCGGCGTGCTACCGAATGTAGGTAATGATGGCCCGTTTTCAGCGCGTGCCGACGGCTCGCATTTGTCGGCTGTCATCACGACGCCGGAGCCGGCCACTGGATTACTGGCGGCCATGGGCATCGGCCTGGCCGGGGCCTTTTGCCGGCGCCGCTGAGCTCGAGCCTTCCTTGAACTGATGGTGGGCGTTGGCGTGGAGTTCGCCCACCGTTTGCGGCGTCCACAGGGCTGTCTAAGCTGATTTGAGTTAGTTTACTGAATTTATTGAAACCTTATAAATTCACTAAATTCGGTATAATTCCGTCCCATGGACCCCGTGACGAACCCGTTCGCCCCCGGTGCAGGTACGCCGCCGCCGGAACTGGCCGGTCGCGATGCGCTGCTGGAAACCGTGCGTATCGCCGTTGCACGCGTACGCGGCGGGCGGCCGGCGAAAAGCGTGCTCATGATTGGGCTGCGCGGCGTCGGTAAGACGGTATTGCTCGATCGCATGCGCGATCGCGCCGAAGCGGACGGCATCTATACGCTGCGCATCGAGGCGCCGGAGAATCGATCGCTGCCCGCGCTCCTCGCACCGCAAATTCGCCAGGTTTTATTGCGACTTTCGCGCGTCGAGCAGGCCAAACACCTCGCGCAGCGCGGATTGCGCGGCTTGGCCGGCTTCGTTGCGGCATTGAAGGTCAAGTACGACGATATCGAAGTCGGGATCGACCTCGATCCCGAACCGGGCCTCGCCGATAACGGTGATCTCGAGCATGACTTGCACGCCTTACTCGAAGCGGTGGGCGCTGCCGCGCAGGAAGCGGGTACCGCGCTCATCCTCTTCATCGATGAGCTGCAATATGTCGAAGAAGATCAACTCGCCGCGTTGATCACCGCGCTGCATCGCACGGCCCAACGCAGCCTCCCCGTGATGCTGGTCGGCGCCGGCCTGCCGCAACTACGCGGCCGCATGGGCCAGGCCAAATCCTACGCCGAACGGCTGTTCGATTTTCCCGATGTCGAGCCCTTGCCGGCGGATGCTGCGCAAATGGCGATCGTGAAGCCCGTGAACGCCGAAGGCGTCGACATAACAGACGATGCCTTGCAGCGCATCGTGGAAGAAACGCAGGGGTATCCGTATTTTCTTCAGGAGTGGGGTAAACATGCCTGGGATGTCGCCGGTGCGTCACCCATCGAGCTCGACGACGTGCAGCGTGCATCCATCGACACGACGGCGGCGCTTGATGAAGGTTTCTTTCGCGTGCGTTTCGACCGCTTGACGCCTGCCGAGAAAAGCTACCTCCGCGCGATGGCCGAGCTCGGTCCCGGACCGCATCGTTCCGGCGATATCGCAGAGGTCCTCGACCGCAAGGTCACGTCGCTGGGACCTACGCGAAGTCAGCTGATCGTAAAGGGTATGGTGTGGAGCCCGAGCCACGGCGACACGGGTTTTACCGTCCCCTTATTCGATGAATTCATGTGCCGCATCATGCCGGGGGACGAGTGGAGGAACTAGGCTAGAATTCAGGAATTACGATGGATCTGTCCCTGCGAAAGCTGCACCCCCACTTCGTCGCTGAAGTGAGCCCGATGGACTTACGGCAGGTCAGCGACGAGAACGCGCTGGAAGCGATCCGCGCGGCATTGGATGCGCATGCGGTATTGGTTTTTCGCGGGCAGTCGTTCACCGAGCATGAACAGATAGCGTTCGCGCAACGACTCGATGGCGAACTTCACACCAAAACCGGCATCAGCGTGTTCCAAAAGAGCCGCTTCGGAACGGAAGCCATTGCGGATGTTTCCAATGTCGACGCGAACAACGCGATCATCGCGCCTGACGATCGCCGGCGGATGTACAGCCTGGCGAACCGGTTGTGGCATACCGATGCGTCTTTCCAGGATCCGCCAGGCCGGTATTCAATGCTTGCGGCGAAAGTCATTCCGGAGGTCGGCGCCGATACCGAATATGCCGACATGCGGGCTGCCTACGACGCACTCGATGACGATATGAAGGCGCGCTTGGAAGGATTGAGAGTTCACCACTCAATAGCCTATTCACGCGAAATACTCGGGTTCGAATTCAACGAAGATGAAAGCGCGGCGTTGAAAGGTGCCTGCCATCCGTTGATCAGAAGTCTGCCACGCAGCGGCCGCAAGTCCCTTTACGTCGCCTCGCACGCGACGCAGATCATCGACTGGCCGGTTCCCGAGGGACGCCTGTTATTGAGGGAACTCATCGAACACGCTACGCAACGTGAATTCGTTTATCGCCACGCGTGGCAAGTGGACGATTTCGTGATCTACGACAACCGCGCGACCATGCATCGGGGTATCGCCTTCGACGACACCCGGTATCGCCGCGAGTTGCGCAGGGTCACGACGCTCGACGTCAACGGTGCGACGTAATTCACTCGCTCAATGCCTCGTCGAGGCGTTCGTACGCCCGTAAAAAATCTTCCTGGAACGCCTGCATCACGGACCGTACCGATTGCGTTTGATTCATGAGCCCGACGCCCTGCCCAACCCAGTAGGTCGCGAGCGCCTGCGCGCCCTCGTGTCCGCTTTGCGCGAGCTTGTCGACTTTCTCGAGCGGTGGCGCGGTCAGAAACGTTTGCAAGGGCATCGGCAGCGGCGTCGGACTGCCTGGAATCTCCCAGGCATCGGTCCAGCGCGAACGCAGTTGGCGAGACGGTTTACCCGTACGGCTGCGCGAGCGCACCGTGTCGCGCGAGGTCGCCTGTAACATCTTAGTCTTTGACGACCGGATTCGTTTCGGCCTCCGTCGTCGTGAGCCACACCGATCCGGTCCATGCACCCGCCGCGCCCATCGCCATCGCGGCCGCCATCTGCCGGCCGGTCACGATACCGCCGGCCAGGACGGGCGTATCGCCGTAGGGCTGAATCGCCTCGATGACCTCGGGTATCAAGACGATGGTCGATACCTCGCCGCAGTGGCCGCCGGCCTCGCCGCCCGCGGCGACGAGAATATCCACACCGGCCTCGACTTGCCGTATCGCGTGCTCTTTTGCACCGACCAGTGCCGCAACCGCTACGCCGTGACGCTCACCGCCGTCGAGCATACTCTGCGGCGGTACTCCTAGCGCGTTTGCGATCAACTTGATGGGGTGGGAAAACGCCACGTCCATGAGGGCTGATGCGCCGGATTCCATCATGTTGTAACCGATCTGAACGGAGTTGCGACGGGCCACCTCCAAATCATCGGCGACGATACCGTGGCGGCCCAGGATCTGTTCGGTGAAGGCCTTGTGCTCTTCGGGTATCGCGGCCAACAAGCGATCGCCGTCGAATTGCTTGTCCTTACCTTCAACCTTCTCCGGGATGATCAGATCCACGCCATAGGGCATGTCGTCGACGTGATCGTCAATCCAGCTCAGTTCTTCTTCCAATCGGTCGGGCGGCAAGGACACCGCGCCGAACACCCCCATGCCGCCGGCCCGCGACACCTCCGCGACGACATCGCGGCAATGACTGAATGCGATCAACGGAAATTCGATACCGAGCAGGTCGCAGATGGGTGATTTCACAATTGCCGTCCAGGTCGTTTCACAACGGGTAGCCCGGCGCGCCCATCTCGACCAGGAGCAGATAACCGTAGCCGAGCAGTACCGCGGGAACGGCGGTGTACAGCGTCGCGACGATCGCCGCGCGCGGCACGATCGCGATGGCGGGAAACAGCGCGTCACCGTCATTGGAAATGGCGTTGCCCAACTGTGCGGAGAACGGGAGCAAGCCCGAGAGGTAGAGCGTCGTCACCAGGATCTGCGGGCCGCAACCCGGCAGGAAACCGACGAGTATGCCGAGCAGGGGTAGAAACGCCGGCGCCGTGGCGAAGACCGGTGCCAAGCCCGGACCACCGCCGGCTATTTCGAACGCCAGAAAACCTATCACCACCCACACCATGACGAAGTTCGTGTTGAGCGCCACGCGTTGTGCGAGCGTCTGATCGGTGCGGTGCGTGGCCATGTGCTTTGCCTGCGAGGAGCTCAACGCCCAGGTCGTGATGGACAGCAATCCACCGGCGGCGCCGACGGTCATCATCAGGGTCGGATCGAGATCGAGCTGAAACAGCGCCAGCACCCCGAGTATCAGCCCGGGGACCGCGATACACCCCCATATCGACCACAGCACCGGCGGGATCGGGAGGGGCTCGGCTTCCGCATCAAACGTCGCCGGACGCGAGACGCGCAGGAACTCGGGGCCGTGGATCATATTGACGATACGCCCGCTGACGGTGCCGGTCACAAACCCGATCGCGATCAAGGCCAGCCCTTCCGTGGGCCGCCGGGCGAGCATCAGGAAGGCCGCATCGCCCATCGTGGACGTCAATACGGCGACGACTGCGCCAAAGCTCGCGCGCCCCATCGCGAACTGCGTGATCACCATGACTGCGCCCCCGCAACCCGGCAGCGCGCCTAAGCCCGCTGCGACCGGGATCTCCCACCCTCGGTGCCGTTCGATCCATACATCGGTATCGACCTCGAACCGCGCCTCCAGCCAGAAAAACAGGGCGAAGGTCGCGGCAACGAATACGCCGACGGACAGATAGGCATCGCTCAGTGCGGCGAGCACGACGTGACGCAGGCCGGGTTGCGTCATCGCGAGCGCGAACAAGGTGAGCACGAAGGCACAGCGCTCGACGCCGCCGCTGCGGAGCACGAGCGTCGTATCCAGGAACTTATCGCGGGCGGCAAGGATCAGGGTCGGCATCGAGCTTGGCGGTCCGGCCTCAGCGGAACAGCAGGTAGGCGATTACTGCGAATATCGCGGCGATGACCAGCCATACTTGTCTGCCCGACGAACTGGGCTCTGCTTGCACGGGTTGGACCGGCCGCGGTTGTGTGGTTTGCGTCGTCGCATTGCTTGTTTGCTGATTAGCAGCCGCTTTAGTTTCGGCATCCGCCCCGGACGTGATGTCGAAGTCGACCTCGGTCGCATCCGGTTTCGGCGCCGTCTCGCCGTCGGGTTTCGGTGGTGCGGGCTTCGGCTTGTTGGCCAGAAAGATCTGCGTTTTTTCGTCGTCAAGTTCGTCGTCGTCACTCATGGCACCACCTTGCTTGAATTAATTCATTCCCAGTCGTTCGGCGCCGCCGCCACGCGCGGGTCCGGCGGTCGGGTCTTCGTCCTCGGGAATGTCCGCTATCAACGTCTGCGTATTCAGGATTAGATTGGCGACCGACGCGGCGTTGATCAGTGCATGACAGGTAACTTTGACCGGATCGGCAATGCCCGCCGTGATCATATCCGCCATCTCACCGGTGTGCGCGTCGTAGCCCGTTCCGGCTTTCGAGCTCGCGACCTCCTCGACGATCGCGTCAGGAGCCACGCCGCTGTTACGTGCAATGCAGGCGAGTGGGTAGCGCAGAGCCGCAGCTACGATCTCCGCGCCGCTACGCACGCCGCCTTTTGCCTCGGCAACAACTTGATCGATGACCCGCGCGGATTGAATCAGCGCCGTTCCGCCGCCGGCCACGACGCCTTCCTCGATCGCAGCGCGCGTGGCGTTCAGTGAATCCTCGATGAGTTGTACGAGGCGCTTTTGCTCCACGGGCGTCGCGCCTCCAGCATGAATGACCGCCACGCCGCCCGCCATCTTCGCCAACCGTTCGTTGAACTTGTCTTCCTCGATCGGCACCTCGTTGAGTTCAAGTTGACGGCGGATCTGATCGATTCGGCCCTTGATTTCGGAGGCGTCGCCCTGGCCACCCGAGATCACCGTGTGATCGGAGGCGACGTTCGCGCTGCGCGCCCGCCCGAGGTCGTCGACCGCCGCATCCTGGTAACGCTGTCCCAAATCACGCACGAAGACGCGTCCGCCCGTCGCGATCGCGATGTCCTCGAGCATGGCCTGACGCCACTTCCCGAATTCGGGTGGATGTATGGCGACGATCGGCGGCCCACCATACTCGCCGAGCAACCCGGCGACTGCTTCAGGGGCGTAATCGTCGGCAATGACCAGCAGCGGTCTGGCGGCCTCGGTGGCGAGCGCCTGCAGCCCTTCTACGTCGGTGTCCGATGCGATCGTCTGATCGGTCAAGAGCAGCATGATGTCGTCGAGGCAAACGCGCATCGTTTCGACGTCGGTGACCATGTGGTGGGAGATATAACCCCGTTCGTAGGACGCGCCCTCGGCTACATCCACGGTGGTATTAACAGTCAGGCCGGTGTCTACACTCACAATACCCGTAGGACCGACTTTGCGTAGAGCGTCGGCGACGATGCGACCGATCTCCACATCGTTTGCCGCGATCGAGGCTACCGATGTGATCGCGTCTTCATTGTCGGCAATCGGTGTCGCGGATTGTTTTAGGGTCTCGACAACGCGACTGACGGCGAGGTCGATCCCCGCGACGAGATCTACGGCGGCAACGCCTTTGCCCAAGGCCGCGAAGCCCTCTTGAATGAGCGCGTTGGCGAGCACCGTCGCCGTGGTCGTGCCGTCGCCGGCGACTTCGTTAGTGCGTTTCGATACTTCACGAACGACCTGGGCGCCCATGTTCTCAAAGGGATCTTCGAGCTCGATCTCGGCCGCGATGCTCACGCCGTCGCGTGACACGATCGGCGTTCCGATCGGCACATCGATGATCGCGTTCCCGCCTTTCGGACCCAGGGTGGCTTGGACCGCCCGCGTCAGCGTGTCGACTCCACGGCCGAGCGCTGAGCGGGCCTCGCTCTCGAAGAGCATCTGCTTGGACATGGGTTATTATCGTCCAAAAAAATGGGAACTATATACGAAGGTAACATTTTTGCTTGACTAAGCGCCAATTTTCTTTTACACTATAGTAACATTTAGTGGAGAACGAAATGGCCCGCAAGGCACCCGGCAAGCACTACCGAAAGGGATTATCCCTGACCCAAGTTTGCAAGATGTTTCCTGACGACGATAAGGCTCGTCAGTGGTTCGAGAAAACCCGTTGGCCGAATGGTCCGTATTGCCCGCATTGCGGCTCGTTCAATGTACAAAGCCAAGTCAAACATCCTCGCATGACGCACCGATGCCGCGACTGCCCCAAGAAACCGTTCTTCTCGCTCAAGACAGGTACGGTCATGCAAAGCTCTAATCTCGGTTATCAAGTGTGGGCGATCGCTACGTACTTGATGACCACGCATCTTAAAGGCGTGTCTAGTCTAAAACTGCATCGCGATCTCGATGTGACGCAAAAGACCGCCTGGCATTTAGCCCACCGCCTGCGTAAATCGTTCGAGACCAAGCATGGTCTCTTTTCAGGACCTATCGAGTTCGACGAAACCTATTTTGGCGGGAAGGAAAAAAATAAGCATACCGCCAAGAAACGTAAGGCCGGTCGTGGCACGGTCGGTAAAGCGATCGTCGTGGGTGCCAAAGATCGCAACACCAATCAAATCAGTGCGAAGGTCACACCGAGCATCGATCAAAAGACCTTACACGGCTTCGTCAAAGATCATGCAGCCAAGAACGCCACGGTCTATACCGATGACCTCAAAAGCTATCGTAACCTGCCGTACCCCCATGAAGTCGTGTGCCATTCAGCCAAGGAATACGTCAATGGACAAGCACATACTAACGGGATCGAATCTTTTTGGGCGCTCTTGAAGCGCGGCTATCATGGCACCTATCACTATATGAGCGAGAAACACTTGAATCGCTATGTAAACGAGTTTTCCGGCCGGCACAATGCCAGGGAGTTTGATACGTTGGATCAGATGGCCCGGATTGCGAACGGCATGAATCGGAAGCAGCTTACTTATCGAGAATTGATCGCTTAGATCAAGGAAGGAGATCCCGATATTTCTTAGGTAGCAAGCAATAATCGATTGAACGTTCGTTCAACGGTTCATTAAGAACGAGTACTATCCGATCTGGTTTTCCGCGTCGGGGTTTTTCTCTGTTCTCATTAGGATTCGAAGGCTTGATCATGTCGCTCTCCTAACTGCATAGGAGAGCCTTGACCCGGCTTTTTAAGGGCGATATGATCTATCGCGCTTGTTGGAAAGCACGTTTCAAGAACCCTCCGGTTAAAGAAGATTCGAATTAGGCCGAAGTTGTAGCTTCGGCCTTTTTCATTTTACTGCATTGACCTTCTAATTGGCTAGGCAGACAATCCTTTCCGTGACTCTTATGCAGGAGATCCCGCAACGTCGGGCTACCTGCTAAATAGAACAGTCTCTTGTCCGGCGAAGGGTAGCTCCCTGAACCTAGGCGAATAGGCAGGATCACTTCCGCTTCTGCGTGAGAGTCACAAATGGCCCGGCATTCCTTTGCCGGGAATTTGTGGGAGGTCATCATGCAGAAGGCAGTTACAAAAACGACACTGCTGCTCGTTTTTACTTTCTTAATTTCTCTACCTGCGCTTTCGCAGTATCGTCATCCTGGAGAAGATCTGCCTAAGCTCGCAACAATGTTGAACCTGTCGCCTCAACAAAGTTGGATCACTTTTTTCTGTCCTGAAACTGAACCCTGCGAAGCCCATGTGGTTTGCTACTACAAGGGCGAACCGGCCGCGCTGGATCCGGTGACAATTGAGCCGAGAAGCGGCGCTAGACTGAATCTGTATGAAGCTTTGCGTGATATAAAATTTAGCGCTGCCGCCGCCCGATCAAGAAAAAATTGTGAAGTCCGAAGCGCACAAGATCTAGATGTTCGGGCTTATACTCGAATCGGTGATCAAATCGTCAAAGCCAGCGAGAAAACTGTAGCTGTAAAACTAAGAGGTTTTACTGATTCACTGGAATTTGTAAAAGAATTGCCGAACTATCCCGAAGACTTTGCTCAAGACCTAAAACCACAGTATTTATATCCAAGCGTGTACACCGTTTGGACGACTGTTCATGAAGATCCAAACGACGAATGCGGCGGACGAGGCGATATTGATGTAGGTATCGTATTTGCGGTAAATGGAATTATAACCGGAGCGAAAAATGAAATTCGGTTGTTTGGGTTTGTTACAGAAAACGGAGAAATGGGCGGTCATTATTTCGATGCTCTTACCGGCCGGCCAGTAGGATCGTTTAAAGGGCAAACAACGAGCAAACGAACAGCATCCGGTAATTGGAACAGCGGGACTTGGGGTTGTATTGGTACATGGGAGCTAAGTTTTCAATAGCCAAAATGTTATACTTAACCCATAAACTGACTAGTGACACATCATGAAAACGACTGAACGGAAAAAACGTGCATCGAAACACGACGAACCGATGCGGATTAAGACTACGCCGGAGAAGTTAGCGAAGTCTTTGTTCAACGGCCCACCGAAATCAACCGATCAATGGCAATATCTGAAAGACAACAAAAAAGGCAAATAATTGCCTTTGGGTAAACAAGTATATAGTTCCCAAAAGTAAAGCGAGTGGCGGCCGTTACCGCGCTAATACGGACTTCTCCAAATTGGGATGCTTTCATGCGCAATTTAAATCAAGCGTTCAAAAAACATAAGTCAGAGTAAGTATTAATCTTCAAATTTAAGGCACCCTTTTACCGGAATAACCGGAGCGACCACCGTGCGAATTACCTTGATGACCAGTGCCCTGCTGCTGCTTGTGAATGCCTGCGCCACTCACGAACGAATTGCTACAACTAGATCCGGGCGCCCGGAGGCAACGATAGCAGCAAGCAAAGACGAGACGGTTTCTTCCCTCATTATTGCCATGCAACGCGGCGGCTTTATGCTAGCTGAACAAACCGATAACTCTGTGCTTTTCACGAAGCCAATGTCCGGGCTCACAGGGGCATTTGCGCAGGTCTTGATTGGTAATTCCTATTCGACGACGCCACAGATCGAAGTGCGCTATGTGCTTAGTGAAATTGGAGAATCAATCAGGGCCGTAGCGTTCTTGGCGATGTCCACTCAAATGGCGTTCGGGCAAATTAACCGACAGGATATGCGCGACAACAACGCATGGTTCAATGACGTGCAAGGTGTCTTAAATCAAGTTCGCGTTGGTGCAGCTCGAGGAGTCAACATCAACATAAACAATCTGATTCTGCCGTGATTGGGTAATCTGCTATATAAGTCCCTTTCGAATAATTCACTTAAACTATCGATCAATAAGGTCTTTAGCTAGGAAATTCCGACATAAGGAAGCCCGCAACCCCAGGTTAGAAAGGTTGCGGGCCTGGCCCTGGTGGCGGAATTGGTAGACGCGCCAGCTTCGGATGCTGGTGGCCTCTGTAGTGACAGCTACATGCCGTGGGGGTTCAAGTCCCTCTCAGGGCACCAATTACATGACGCCGGCCAAAACGTCACGCACCAACTTCGGAAGTGGGAGATTGCAGGTTCGAATCCTGTCGGGGACACTCTCTAAATTACTCGTCTTTCCTATGGAAGTATTTTGACTAAGCCTACGATAACGATAATTACTCACAGTAAAGCCCACTGGATACGCCGTACTGCGAGATTAAGATCTGTTTTTGTAACTAGATCTTGTTTACTATTTTTTTCGGACATCAGGCATTATCCGTTTCTTCGTGGCGCACACGCCCCGAACAAAAAGCACACTGAACCTGACAGGGGTAAAGCGTATCTCTCAGCGCTCGGAGCGCGTGCATTGATAAGTTCAGGTCTTTAAAGCTGCCGTTCCTTGACTGCTTTCGCGGTCAATAAGTAACTTAGTCAAGATCTCCATGGCGCCTTCGAGCTTGGCCAAACGCTCGCGTACATTGGCCATATCCCGGTGCAGACTCCAGTGAGAAGCGAAAAGCCCCGCCCCTATGGTCAGAATGGCGATCAGTTCAGGTGTCATGCGTCAACTTCATTGGATTCTTCAATCTCTACGTCTTGCATGACACATTGAGCCAGTTCTTCCGGCGTCGTAGGAATGCGTACATCTTCCTCTAGCTCAGCTTTGGAAGGCTGATGACTGTGCGGCTTGACCCGGACGGACGGTTTGCCTTGCTTTACTTTCAGGTTGAATCGTTTTGCCATGAGTCGAGGTCCTTTGGTCCGCAGAAAAGTAAACCATTAACAACCTCAATAGTAAACAGTCTGTTTATGGTTTACGTCTCGATGTTACTATCGTATATAGTTCCCAAAAAAATGGGGTAAAAAAATGGGGTCAGACCCCTTTTCTTCTAAAGCGCAAGGCTAAGGTATCCCCACGAATGTGAGGAGAAAAGTGATCTAAAACAGAGAGATAGCAGCGCATCGTGTTCTCTGATCCAATGATCGTTACCACACGTAACATCGGGCAGAGGAAACACGATGCGCATACTCAAAGTATTACATAGAACCGTATTCGACTCAGTCCCTTCCATTCACCAAACCCGCGGCCGTGCATTGGCGGTAACCGTGGCGTCATTATTAGGTGGCGCCTTCCTTACCGTAACCGCGCTCGGACGCGGACTCGATAGCGCGGCACGAACCAAACACAACATCAAACGCGTCGACCGATTAGTCTCCAACCCGCACCTACAACGTGAACGGCTCAGCCTCTACCGGGCCTTGTGTCATCGTCTCTGCCAACACCTCCCTCAACCCGTCATCATCATCGACTGGTCCGATATCATCCAACAACAACGGATCATGCTGATCCGTGCAGCGCTGGTCGTCGACGGGCGGGCTATCCCACTGTATGAAGCCGCCTATCCCTTAAAGCACTACAACAAACCGCGTACCCATCAGCGCTTCTTATTGGAATTGAGCACCTTGCTGCCCGCACACTGCGTCCCGATTATCGTCACTGATGCGGGCTTTCGTGGACCCTGGTTCAAGGCCGTCGAAGCGTTGGGATGGCATTGGATAGGTCGCGTGCGCAATGTCATCAATTATCGGCTTCTATCACGTAAAACCTGGCGTAAAACCACAGACCTATACTATCGCGCGCGCACTCAACCTCGTTATCTCGGCGCCGCTGAACTGTCCTCTAAATCACCCTATCTGTGTCATCTCTATCTCTACAAAAAGCGCAAGCAACATCGCAAAGCCAACCGCTCTGTCATCCACTTGGCCAAACACGGCACCAGTGAAACCTTCGCCGAACAACAACGACAACCTTGGCTCATCGCTACCAACCTGTCACCGCAATCATTCTCACCAAAACACATGATCAATCTCTACGGCAAACGCATGCAGATCGAGTTGTCTTTTCGTGACCTGAAAAGTGACCGCTTCGGCTTGGGTTTCTCGCTCACTCGAACAACGCGCATCGACCGACTCAATAGCCTGCTCCTGATCGGCACCTTGGCTACGTTATGTTTACGCGTTTATCACCTTGCGTCATGTTGTGGAGAGTGACATGATCGGGGGATGTGGAGGCCAATCAGATGCTCTATTGCCGCTGGCTTCGTTCTTACTGTTGTCACCGGAGCGATGGACTGGGCCGGATACGCCACAATGCTAAACACCGCGTGGTCGCACATATGGCCAGCCTTACCGCTCGTGGGCGTGTTCATGGCTTCCACGAGCATAATCTGGCTCTGCTATGAGGCCATTGCGGCCTTCCTTGAGCGCAGGGCAAGAGCTGAAAAACAAGAGCAACATAGTCGAAAAGAAAAGCAACGCATACTGGTCGAACTAAAGCAGAGTGTGCTTGAGGCGATGGAATATGTCGCCCACAACGACAAGCGTGATTCGATGGACTATATCCCTCCGAGAGAGTTGGCACATCTCGATGTGTACAAAGAAAAGCTAATAGCGCTAGGTCTCGCGCCACCTGCCCCAACGCAACAGGGCGACTGGTGCCGCTACCTTGAGTTCATGATGCCATTGGTCGAGGCTCGCGGTATTGAGGGTGCGCTAGCCTACGAGAAGAAAAGCCATGAGTAGAAAAATGAACTTGCGAGAAATCAAAGATCCGCACCCCCAAGCTGAGGCCCGTTTCCAGGCATTGTTTGACGCGATGGTGGTCAGAGGTTCGCCACCAGATCGCCGAAAATCGCGTCAGGCCGATTCCGCCGATTCCGCCGATTGTAGCGGTACTCAAACTCCTTCGCGTACTTCTCAAGGTGCCTCCCGGAAACGTGGACGTGGGTCCCGCGGATCGAAAGCTTGAGCCGCGCCCAGAAGCCTTCCATGCCGTTGACGTGGCAATCGCCGTCTACATACTCGCCAGCGCCATGATTGACCGTCTCGTGGTCGTAACCGGCCTTGGTCAGTCCGCCGTAGGATTTCAGTTCGTCGGTATGGACCGTGCTTCCCTTCGTGACGTTCGCCTTGATGATGGGCTGGAGCGTCTTTTTGCGCACGTTCGGAACGACCTTCATCATCACGTCGCCATCCCGCTCCATCATCCCGAACACAACCGTCTTGCCGGGTGCGCCGCGTCCGCGTTTGCCGCCAGACTTCTTACCGCCAACATAGGTTTCGTCCGCTTCCACGATGCCGCCCAGCGGGATCTCGCCGTCCACTTCAGCCATGTACTTGCGGATCTCATGGGCCATCCTCCAAGCGGTCTTGTACGGGATACCCAATTGCCGCTCAAGCTCCTTAGCGGCCACGCCATGACGGGACGTGGAGAACAGATACATCGCGTAGAGCCACTTGTGCAGCGGCAGGTGCGTGTTTTCCATCGGCGTTCCAACGCACGGGGAGATTTGATGCCCGCAACGCTGGCACTCGTAGACTCGCCGTTTCTTAACGCGGTGAAACTTGCTTGCTTTCCGGCACTTCGGGCAATCAAGTCGAGTTCCGCCGTGGCGAGATTCCATGATTTGAGCCAAGCACGCGTCATCATTCGGGAACTGCTGTTGAAATTCGTAGAAGGTTGCCATGTCCGATCTCCTTTATGCCTGCCATTATAGGCGATTCGAACACATGAGTAAAGGTGATAAACGTGTATGTTTATGGTGGCTCGGTTTACTCGCGCGCGCAAAGCAATGGCATCTACACTTCCAGGCCAACACCGTCCAACATCGTAACGTGCTTTCTGCAACCTTCCTTGGCAGAGAGGTCTTGGCGCGAAACGATTACGGCTTCAGTTTCAAAGACCTGATCCGGGCACATCGACAACTACTCGAAGCTATCGAATCCGCCTATCAACTCGACTAATTCGTGGGGATCCATCAGAGCGCAAGGTAAGGAGAAAAGGCCGGTAAGAAAAGGGGTCTGACCCCATTTTTTATTCCTCGTATTGTCTGGCTTCCTCCATATCGCCAAACAGCACGAGCGTAGTTTCGTCCAACATTACCATGCGCCCGTAATGCGTCGACATGACGATCTCGAAGTCGTATGGCGTAAAGTCTTTCCCGAGCGCGTCGCTCAACTCCTGCATGTCGAATTCGAGCTTGCCTTCACCGTCGATGCGAATGATCGCAGGGTAGCGCGTGACCGCTACACCGGATTTTTCTTCCATGACGTCGGCAATGACGCGGCCGTCGACGCTGTCGTTCATCGTCACGCCGCAGGCATGCGACACGGTGTCTTCGCGCTTCAGATCCTGAAAGGTCTGGGTCGTCATAGCTTCACTCCATCCGGCAAGCTCACGTCCAACTCCGACAGGATACCGTGCAGCCGTTGCGTCGCGTCCTCGTAAGCGTTTTTGAATTTGATCGTCTTCGATTTCTGCATATCCCACAGCGCACTGCTCTGCTTCGCGGCATCCACGCATAGGGGCACATAAATTTCCAACCAGTTTGCAACGATCTTTTTGTTGGCAACACCGTACTCGGGGTCGTTGACCAGGAGCAACAAGAGCGCCACGGTGTTGGCGAGATTGCGTTGGTAGTCCTCGAGCGCGGGCGCGAGGATCGCTGGGGTTACAAAATCATTGCGCAAGGGCCCGGCGCGCGTGATGAGGCCGCTGCGGATCAGGTCCCCGACCAAGGCCTCGAACACGACGTTCGTCGCGAAGTAGACCTCGATGTGATCGGTGGCCGCGAGAATCGCCTCGACCGCTTTACGCACGCCCTGCCACGCGTCATGCTCCAGCCAACATTTCCTGCCCGCGTCGCCATCGATGTCAATGTCCAAACCCAGGTCGCCTAGATACAAGGTGATGTCCTGGGCGAGACGCAGCTTATAAGACGAGTTCGTCAGGATGGTGTTGTTGATCATCTGCGTGACGCCGTCGCGCTGCGCCTTGGTCAGCGCCACGCCCAGTCCGAACTCGGCGTGTTTGAGCGCGCCAACGTGATCTTGCAGCACGCCCACCCAGCTCTTATCGAACCGCGCCGGAGCGCCCGAACCGCGCGCGCTGTCGACGACCGTCTTGATCGTGCCTTCGATGCGGCTTTGCCGCTGATAGTGCGTTCGTTCCCATTCTTGATCGGGCGCCCGGTATACGTGCCAGTCGGAGCACTGCATCACGGTGGTGCCGTCGTGATAGCTCGGCGTGCCATCGGCAAATGACAAGATCCAGTCCTGAATCAGGTAGCGGCTCGGATCGGGTTGCACGTCGACCGTGACATCCTCGTAGATGGTCGCGCGACGCCCCTGCGGGTCGAAGTAGTTATAGCGCCGGCTGTCGGATCCGGAGAACGTTTTGGAACCCGCAGCACCGGATTGACGTATTCGCTCTGACATCTCCGCCTCCTGTTGACCCAGCTTCTAGCTCCGGTCGGCGCCGGCGGCTGGTGTGAATTTGTCCAAGTGAATATTGTCCGCGTCGATCCCCATCTGCTGGAACACCGGCAGGACGGCCTCGACCATCGGCGGCGGTCCGCAGGCATACGCCTCCGTCGAATCGACTGCGCTTATGTCCGCATGATCGCGCGCGACGACCTCGTGGATCAAGCCGGTCGCGCCGTTCCAGTCGTCATCGGTATCCATCTTCGACAGCGCGGGAACGAAGCGGAAATCGTCGAGCTGTGTCGCCAAGGCGGCGATTTCGCGCTCGTAAAAGAGATCGCGTCTGGCGCGCGCGCCGTAGTACAAATGCACCGGTTTCTGTTGTCCGTTCTCGACCAGGTCGTTCAAAATCGACCATAGTGGAGCCATGCCGGATCCGCCGCCGACCAAAACCATGGGACCGGTGTTCCGCTCGTCGCGGAAGCTCACCCCGAACGGTCCATTGATTTCGAGCGGGTCACCGACTTCGAGTTCGCTCTCCAGGCGCGACGAGAACGCCCCGTCAGGATAAACCTTGATAATGAACGACAACGTCGCCTCGTCACCGGGCGGGTTGGCCATCGAATATGACCGCGTGACGCCGGAGTCGGGGAGGGTCACCTCGACATACTGGCCGGCCCGGAACGCCAGGGCGTCGTCCAGGCGCACGTCGAGTTGCCGGATGTCATGGGTGAGTTCTGTGATCGCGGCGATCGTGCCGCCGACCTTCTTCGCGGGGATCCAGGTCGTGAGCGCCTCCTCGTCGAAGTTGAGCAACTCGATCTCGAGATCGCTGTAGGCGAATAGTCGACACAGCAACACCATGCCTTCTTCTTGTTCGAACTCCGAGAGCGCGAAGGTCGAGAAATCCTCATGCTCGGCGTCACCGTCCAATAGGATCGACTTGCATGACGAGCACTGTCCTTCTTTGCAGCCGTGCATCAGCATGATGCCCTGGCGAAACGCGGCTTGGAGGACGGTCTCGTCGTCCTCGACCTCCATGTCCACCCCGACGGGCTCCAGTCGAACGGAGTAGGTCACTCCGGCATCAGATCGGTTTACAGGTGAAGCCGGCGCGGTACTCCTTGACGTGTTGCTCGCGTTCCTCGGGCGACAGCGCACGCAGATTGAGGAGCGGGCTCTGCACGGGAAACCCTTTGACGTGGTCGAGCGTCCACAACTTGTCGTCTTCGAAGTGCAGGTGCGGCTGCTGAATGAGCGTGTGGCCGTCGGGGCGCAGAAAACCCAGATCCTTGAAGCAGTCGGCGCAATCCCAGCCGTGATAAACCTCTTCCCACTGCCGGCGGCCGCTGAAGCGGCCCATGGCGGGCGTCGGGCGCCCGTTGTATTCCTCTGCGAACGCCACTTTATGCGTCCAACGACACAGTTCCGAGCAATAGGTGTAGAGCTCGCCGTCCACCTCGTCGACGCAAAAATCTTCGCGGATCAGCGCCGGCACGTTGCAGCTCCAACAACGATGCGGGTACACGTAGCCCGAGTCCATGTACACGAGTGGCGGCTGGTTGGGCAGGCTCGCCTTTTCGTAGTTTTCCCAGTACGTACCGAACTCGTTATACCAGCCCGGATACTTGGCTTCGAACCACTCGAAATCGCGCTCGGTCATGCCGTCGATGCGCCAGAAGTTGAAGGGCCAGCCGATGGAAAAGAACTGGGCAACCTTGTGGACGTAGTTCTTTTTGACGATGCGGTCCCAGGCTTCCTGGATGTCGTCGTGATGGATCTTGACGCCGTACTTCTCGAGTGGCAGCAGGTAAGTGCGGTAATAGTCATCGAAGATCCAGCGGTGCCAGAGCTCGGCATAAGACTCCTTGTTCTTGTCACGGTCCTGGGTGCCGTATTCGACGATCGTGCCGATCGCGGCGTCGACGATGCAATGGTTCTGCCAGAAGGCGTAGCGCAGGTCGCGCTCGAGCAGCTCCATGTTTTCGGGTTCCTTGATGATGGACATCAAGAACGAGTGGCCGTTGCCAATGTGGCGCGACTCGTCGGACTGTACCGACAGGAACACCGTCGGTAAGGCGTAGTCGCCGTTGCGCGCCGCCTCCGACGGCATTGCGACGAACAAGGTGTTCGTGAATGCGGTTTCCGCAACGACTTGCAGGTAGATATTGGTCGAGGTGACGGCGTCACCCGTGATGAAGCCCTCGCCGAACTGCCGGCCGATCGTGGTGGCGTAGCACTTGGCGAACGCCTCCTCGGTGATGTCGAAGCCGCAGGGATCGACGTAGTTCTCCATGTACCACTTTTTCAAGTTCATTTGGATGGTCGAATGGCGGAGCTCATCGATCATCTGCATGGTGAAACCGGTGCGGAGGTTCTCGCCGGGCGCGATCTGGGTTTCGATCGCCATCGATCGGGCCGCGGAGATCTCCGGAAACGGAATGATCGCGAGGAACAGTTTCATCCACTCGATCCAGCGCGGCTCGACGTTGCGAAACATGTCGCCGCGCAACGCCGCATCCAAAGCGCCGTAAACCCGGTTGTCCTTCTCCTCCTGCATCGGGAAGTAGGACCGCAGGACCTGCTTCATAGGGTCCTTGGGCGCTTTCTCGATCTTGTAGTCGGTCGGGTACTTGAGTACCTCTTCGAAGTAAGACGGCGTCCAACCCAGATCGGCGATCCGCCGCGTCGCCTCGGTGAGGCTGATGCCCTTTTGCTTGATGATCTTCGAAAGCGAAGGTTGTGCGGCCATTTCGTCGTCCTTTTTGGATCCTCTATGAAGTGTATAAGGCCGATAGACAAAGGCCAAGCGTGGCTGGGGGCTCCCGGGTATCGCTGCGCTGCGCCCGGGCTACCGGGGGCTTTCGTTCATTGCATATGCGGCGAACGCGTCGGGGAGCCGCGTGCCGGCGCTGCCATAGGCTGTGTCGAGCTGGTCTTGGGTCAGGCCTTCTGCAGACCGGAGATCGGCATCGCTGAGGTCGGCGCCCGCGAACACGGCGCCGAAAACGACTGCCCCGTCAAACGATACTCGGGTCAGCCGGCAGCCGGTCAGGTCCACCATCATGAGCTTCGCGTTGTTCAGGATCGCGGCCGTGAGGTCGGCATGCATGGCGGTCCCACCCGCAAGGTTGGCGTCCGTCAGATCGGTATCGATCAGCTCGGCGTCCGAGAAATCTGCACTCAGTAAGTTGGTATTCCGCAAACAGGCGCCCGTCAGTCTGGCGCGCTCGAAACGCGCACCGGGGAGCACGGCCTTTTCGAATACGGCCCCGGTAAGGTCCGCTTCCGTCAGGATGGCGTTGACCATGCTCGCACCCTCCAGGCGCGCGCCGGCAAGATTCGCGCGCTCGAGCTTGCAATCGCGGAGATTGGCGTTGAACAGAAATGCCTCCGACAAGTCCGCCTGCGTGAGGTCAGCCTCGAAGAACATGCCGTACTCGAGATTCGCGCCGGCCAATTGGAGGCGCGCGCCGTCCTTCTCGCCGGACGCAAGCCAGAGGACATGGTCGGCAATCCGCCGTTCGAGTTCGTCTGGGGAAATGGCGCGGTTCATCGTTGATCCCGAATGCAGCGCAGCAGAACCCGGGAGCGTATACCATTAGGGCCAAAGAACAACCGGAGTGCAACGCCCATGGCCGCGCAAGACTACCCCCGTGATCTCATCGGCTACGGACCCAATCCACCCCAGGCCAACTGGCCCGACGGCGCGCGCCTAGCGCTCGAGTTCGTGCTCGCCTACGAGTCGGGGGCGGAGACCAATATCCTCCACGGTGACGACAGTTCCGAAAACGCGCTCACCGATATCCACGGCTTCCCCAAGATCCCCGGTGCGCGCAGCGTCCTCGTCGAATCGACGTTCGAGTACGGCCCGCGGGTAGGATTCTGGCGCATCATGCGCATGTTCGAGGAGCGCGGGATCAAATGCAGCGTGTTCGCGGTGGCACAGGCGCTCGCCCGTCATCGCGTGGCCGCCACGGCCATCGTCGACGCGGGGCATGAAATCGTATGCCACGGCTATCGTTGGATCGATTACCAGCACGTAGAGGAGAGTGTGGAACGCGAGCACATGCGACTCGGGATCGAAACGATCACCGAGCTCACCGGCGAGCGACCGCTCGGTTGGATGACCGGCCGCCCCAGCATGAACACGCGGCGCTTGCTGGTCGAGGAGGGCGGGTTTCTTTACGACCAGGATTCGCTGAACGATGAGTTGCCCTATTGGGTCACGATCAACGGCAAAGGACACTTGTGTCTGCCTTATTCGTACGAGGCGAACGACAATGCGTTTTCGGGTCGGCAAGGTTTGTCAACGGGTGAAGAGTTCTATGTTTACCTGAAAGACGCGTTCGATTTCTTGATGAAGGAGGGCGAACGTATTCCCCGGGTCATGACCATCGGGATCCACGATCGCCTCACCGGCCGGCCGGGCCGCGCGGCGGGGTTGGAGCGATTCCTGGATCACGTCATGGCCACGAAGGACGTTTGGATCTGCCGCGGCATCGATATCGCGCGACATTGGATCGAACATCACCCGTATCCAGGGCCGGATGCGTAACGAGGAGGCTATTTGATGGATTCGGACATTGCGTTTATGGGGCTCGTCGAGCTGGGTAAAAAAATCGCGCGACGAAAACTCTCACCAGTCGAAGTTACGCAAGCAATGCTGGATCGGATCGAACGCCTCGATCCGAAACTGAAGTGTTATGCAACGGTGATGGCCGCGCAGGCCGTGAAGGATGCGCGCCGCTGCGAAAACGAAATCATGAAAGGTCGCGCGCGCGGGCCGCTACACGGCGTGCCCGTGGCGGTGAAAGATCTGTGTGATACAAAGGGTACGGTGACGGCCGCGGGCATTCCCATGTTCCGCAAGCGCGTGCCCGATCGCGACGCCACGGTCGTTGCGAATTTACGCGCGGCGGGCGCGGTACTGATCGGAAAATTGCAAATGACCGAAGGCGCGCTGGCCTTGCACCATCCCGACGTCGATCCGCCCGTCAATCCTTGGGCCCAAAATCGCTGGAGCGGCGCCTCGTCCAGCGCCTCGGGCGCGGCGCCCGCAGCGGGGCTGACCTATGGTTCTCTCGGGAGCGATACCGGCGGTTCGATCCGCTTTCCGGCGTGTGCCAATGGCGTGGTTGGACTCAAGCCGACCTGGGGACGCGTGAGCCGTTACGGCGTCGTGCCGCTGGCCGAAACCCTGGACCACGTAGGGCCGCTCACGCGTACCGTCGAGGATGCAGCCGCCATGCTCGGCGCGATCGCAGGACGTGATCCGAACGATCCGTCCAGTGCGAGTGTAGAGGTTCCCGATTATCAGCACGGGATCCGTAAGGGCATCAAAGGCGTGCGCATCGGTATCGATCGCAAGTTCGCCATGTCGCGCGTCGATCCACAGGTCAAGAAGGCGATGGAGCGCGCTATTCGCGTGTTGCGATCCGCGGGCGCAACGATCGTCCCGATCAAACTGCGCATGCTGGCCGAGGCGGTCGACGCCTGGGCGCCGATCTGTACATCGGAGGCCGCCGTCGCGCATGCGGCGACCTATCCGTTACGTAGGAACGGCTATAGCGACACCTATAGCGGATTTCTGGATGACGGCCGCGCCGTGACGGGTATGGACTATGCGCGCGCCGTGATCACGCGCAAGAATTTTCAGGGACAGATGCAAGCGGTTTTTGGAACCATCGATCTGATGATCACCCCGGTCGTCGGGATGTTGAACCCGACGATCAAAGCGTTTGACGCGCTGTGCGCGAAGGCGGGCGGGTTGATGGAGCTCATCTATTGGACCTGTCTCGACGACATGACCGGCGCACCGACCATCACCTTGCCGGCGGGACTGGACACCAACGGTTCACCGCTCGGCTTTCAGCTCGTCGGGCGTCATTTCGAGGAGGCGCTGTTGTTTCGCGCCGGCGTCGTGTGGCAGAAAGCGGCGGATTGGCGCGATACGAGACCGCCGCTGGCATCTTGATTTACCCGTAGCAGCCCGCTTGCGGGCGAATCCGGATTGAGGATCTGTCACACACAAACGGCCGGATTTTCGTCAATCCACGGCCGCGCTTGTTCCAATTGCCCTGCCAAGCGAAAGAGCTCGGCTTCTCCGCTCCATTGACCGACGAACTGGATCCCAATCGGTAAACCGCCGCTGCTCATCGCGAGCGGTAGCGAGACCGCGGGTTGTCCTGTGGCATTGAACAGTTGCGTAAAGGGACAAAAGCCGAACACTAGGTCCGTCCAGCTCTCGAGCGTGACGCCGGGTGCGTTGGCGTTCATTTCGCCGAGCCGCCACGCGGGTTGGGCACAGGTCGGCGTCAACAGCACGTCGTAGTTATCGAAGAACGGCGCGATCTGGCGGTTGACCGCATGCACGTGGGTCACTGCGGCGAGATAGTCCACGGCGGTGATTTTTTTACCCGCCTCGTAGGTGGCGACGATCGACGTTTCGAGATTGTCAGGGCCGGGTTTGCGCCCGGTGGCTCGGGCGACCGCGTCGACCCACGCGCCGGTTCCTGCCGACCAGATCACCCCCGCTGCTTGTATATGGGCGCGATAGTCGTACTGCGGCATGTCTTCGGCGACCTGATGCCCCAACTCCTCGAGCAGCTTGGCCGTGTCATGTACTGCTTGAACGCTTTCGGGATCGACTTTATCACCTGACCAGGGCGTCGTCGTAAACGCGATCTTGAGGGCGCCCGGCGCAGCCGACACCTCGTCGAGGTACGGACGCTCGGGCGGTTCGATGACGAAGGGATCGCCGCCGCCGTCGCCATGCGTCGCATCGAGCACCGCCGCGCTGTCACGCACGGTACGAGTGACCACGTGCTCGATCGCGAAACCGCTGACGGCCTCGCCCAAATCGGGACCCAAGGAGTTGCGGCCGCGCGTCGGTTTCATGCCGACCAGGCCGCAGCACGCCGCGGGTATGCGGATCGAACCGCCGCCGTCGTTCGCATGCGCGATGGGCACCATACGCGCCGCGACCGCCGCGCCGGAGCCGCCGCTCGATCCGCCCGGGCTGTGCTCGGTGTTCCACGGATTGCGGGTAGGGCCGGAGAAGACGGATTCCGTCGTGCCGCAGTAGCCGAACTCGGGCGTCGTCGTACGTCCCAATGTCACGAGACCCGCGTTGCGATAACGGACCATGAGTTCGGTATCGTTCGGCGCGACGAAGCCTTCGCCTAGACGACTGCCACACTCGTAAGTCTGCCCCGCCTCGTGGATCACGAGGTCCTTGATCAAAAACGGCGCGCCCTTGAGCGGGCCGCCCGGTAGATCTTTAGCGTCCAGGCCCGCAGCGCGGTCGGCGTAGCTTTCGATCACCGCATTCAATTTCGGATTCACCGCCTCGATCGCTTCGATCGCGGCTGTCGCGACTTCTTCCGCTGACACTTCGCCCTTACGGATCAACTCGGCGAGGCCGAGGCCGTCGTAGCTCGCATAGTCTTCGAGTTTCATGCGATGCGCTCCTTCGATGTTGTTCAAAACCTATTACGGACGCGAGGCCCCGGTCAATGCGACCGGCATCGGCACGCGGTACGCGTCGCCGTGCGAGACCGCGCGGACACCAGATGCGAGCGCGGCCTCGATGGCACCGCGCTCGGCGTCACTTTGGCGCCGGAGCACGGCTGCCGTGCGCACGGTTGCGCTCAATATAGCGTCAAACAGCATGTTCGGATCTGCGAGTTCCCAAACGAGATCGACCGCGGTGGTCGTGATCGATTCGAAGCCGCACGCTGACAGGGCGCTTTCACAGCGTTCGGGATCGGCGAACTGAAAAAAGTCCGGTCCCTGGGGCAAGCCCACGTCGAGTGTCCCATGGCGCTTTAAGGCATCCAGCACTATACCAAAGCCGCTGGGGACTAACGGCGGCTGCCAGACGGTAAACGCGATGCTCCCGCCGGGCCGGAGGACGCGGAAGGCTTCGCTTAGAAAACGATCGGGATCGGGAAAGTGCAGGATCCCGAAGTTGCTGATCACCGCGTCGAAGCGGCCGTCGTCGAAGGCAAGATTCCCGGCGTCGCCGATCTGAAAATCGATACCTGGAAAGGTGTCTCGGGCGAGACCGACTTGAGCCGCCGAGAAGTCGATACCCGTCGTCGCCGCGCCCCGTTCCCGCGCGGCATCGGCGGCGTAACCGGGCCCGGTGGCGACGTCGAGCACCGCCGCGCCCGGGCGCGCCCGCGCCGCGTCGAGTAAGCTCGGTACGGCCTGCACGGTGAGATCTGCAAAGCGTTCGTGGTAGGTCTTGCACAGCTTGTCGTCGGACCAACCCGCGTGCTCGAAATCACCGAAGGTTTGCTCCGTTTCCGCCATCAGAATCTCGACCCCGCTTCATCCGTTTCCCGAAAGGAGATTACCATCCCCTCAGTCGAGAAGCCTTTTCGAACGCAAATATCGAGGACGCGCTCATGCTACTACCACCCTACGATCCCGCGCCCGATGATGTGGCGGGGCATTCCAATACGGTGATCGGCGAGACGCGCTTCTACGATACGCCGCAAGAGATGTTCGTCGAGGCACCGATGCTCGATCCGGATGGTATGCGGCCATCGAGCTGAATGCTTAGAGAGTAGCCCGGATGGAGCGCAGCGTAATCCGGGAATGGTCGTAAATTCCCCGGATTACGCTGCGCTCCATCCGGGCTACGCGATCATGTCGTCTTCATCGGGTTTTGTTTTGAACGGTGATACCCCTGCCGGTGCCAACTTCGCAAGCAGCCGCGATCGTAATGACGGCTCGCGTTCTTCGTCGTCGGCGCGATCTTTTTCCTCCAGCGCCGTGCGAACGAGGTTCGAACCAAGGTAACGAAACGGTTCGGGCGGGAAGTCGCGCTCGGGCGCGCGTACCAAGGGACAACTCGACCATTCGTCGTGCCGTTCCAACGTGAGCGCGGCGAGGATCTTGCCGGCGAGGTGGGTGGGCCCGACGCCGTTGCCCGAAAAACCGACGCCGAAAAATACATTCTCATAGCCGCCCAAATGCCAGAACACCGGTAAGCCCGATTGCGTCCGGTCGACCGGTCCGCGCCAGCTCGTCGGTGCGTTCATCTTGGACAGGCTCGGATAGATCTTCAGGAGCCAGTTGAGAAGATCAGCGCTGAGTTCAGATTCGCCTTCGACTTGATCGCCAACGTGGCCGCCAAAGCAGAACCGTCCGGACATGCCGCCCTTGCCGAATGCAATCCGCCCGTCCAGTGTAGTTCTATAGTAATGAACGAGGGCGCGCCCGTCGGACACGCCGAGGCCATCCGTCCAACCCATCCGTTCGAGCGCTTCGGGGATGGGCGGCGTCATGATGATGTCGCCGCTGACGACCGCCACCGCCTTGCGGATCTCGGCCCAGCGCACGGACCAGGCGTTCATCGCCAGGACGACTCTTTCAGCCCGTACCGATGCTTTGGGCGTACGTACGATAGCCGGGTTCTTCAAACTCAATGCGGTAAGCGGCGTGTTTTCATAAATACGAACGCCGCGTTCGATGACAACACGGCGCAGGCCACGGGCGAGAAGGGCGGGTTGCACTTGCGCCGCTTTGCGGTCGAAT
This sequence comes from Gammaproteobacteria bacterium, assembly GCA_965217605.1. Classification (GTDB taxonomy): domain Bacteria; phylum Pseudomonadota; class Gammaproteobacteria; genus JAYYZW01. The sequence goes on along the minus strand of CBDCJB010000013.1, from coordinate 545,413 downwards.
ACGCCCGCCAGGTGTGCAGGCGATCCCGAGCGTGCGGCGACCTCATCCGGCGACCATTCCACGAAGGGACTGACGTCGTTCAACGCGAGCGCATCCAAAGTCTCCGACCACGATCCCAGCTGCGCCTTGCTCGTCGCCGCCCACAGCCAGCCGTCCTGCCGGATCTTCGCGTCGATGGCGTTGTCCTTGCAGAACGCGATGATGTCCTCGATGCCGGTTTCGCAGGCATGCGCGAGCCGGAGGGCTTCGGCATTTCCGCAGATGCTGCGGAGCGTTAGGAATTTCGCCCACCAGGACACGAGGAAGCCGCCGTTACGTCCGCTCGCGCCGGAACCGCAGAGGTCGCGTTCGAGCAGCACGACGTCGAGGCTGGGTTCGGCGGCCTTGAGCTGCAAGGCGGTCCATAAACCGGTATAGCCCCCGCCGACGATACAAACGTCGGCCTGCACATCGGTGTCGAGTGCCGGCGCCGGCTCGGCGTGTTCCGACTGAAGTGCTTCGTCCAACCAGAAGCTGCGCGGTTGGCGCTCGGATCCGTCAGACATGCGGGCTAAAAAAGTGCCTTTGCGAGGCCGTCGAGTTCTCTTTTCAGCTCATCGGTAGCGGCTCCCGCAAGCCACACCACCACCCGGTTGGCGCCGGCAGCTTCGATCTGTTCGACCTCGGCCCGCGCTTTCCATTGATCGCCGAGACCGAATGCCGTGAAGTCGAGGTTTTGTGAGTCGCGTCCGATGTCATCACAGTGGCGTTTGATCTGCTCGACGCCGGCCTTGAATTCATCGGCGGATTCCACGATCGGTATCCATCCGTCACCCCATTCGGCAACGCGTTTCAATGCGCGCGGATTATTGATCGCTGCGAGCAGAATCGGCGGATACGGACTTTGCACGGGTTTCGGATAACAGCGTATCGGTGCGAAGTCGTTATATGTCCCGTGGAATTCGGGTGCGTGCTCCGTCCACAATGCCTTCATCACGGCGATGTTTTCTTTGACGTGCGTCCAACGGTGTTCGAAATCTCCACCGAGGGTGGTGCTCTCCTCGGGATTCCAACCGGCGCCGATACCGAGTATGAAGCGCCCTCCCGAGCATTCGTCCAAGGTCGCAACCTGCTTCGCGGTTAGAATCGCATTGCGTTCGGGAACGAGCAAAACACCCGTACCGAGTTTAATCGTGCTCGTCGCTCCTGCGATTTGCCCGAGAACGACCAGCGGATCGGCTAGCTGCCAAAGGTAGTCCGGTTCGGGCTTGTCCGGCGTACCGCCGGGATAGGGAACGCTGTATTCCACCGGTACGATCGTATGGTCGGGCGCCCAAAACGACTCGAAACCCAATTGCTCCGCATGGACCGCAACCGCTGCGGTGTCCGCGTCTCGCATGCTGGCGGTTTGAAATACGCCGATATCCATGATGTCTCCGTCCCATATCGTGATGGGCTTGCATTATCGCCCGTCAAGAGGTCGAATCAATCAACCGAAACAACCAGAAGCGGTCTCAAAATTCGTGTGGGGCGTTAATGCTGTGTTGCGCGGCCTTCTCCGGTGCTCATTTACTGGCGTGTAAACTGCGTTCCTCGAAGACCGCGCGCCTTGCCTGAACGCCCCACACGAATTTTGAGACCACTTCTGAATCAAAAGGGGAACCCATGGATACAGCAACCCGCACCAAGGGACGCATGAGCAAGGCCCGCATGGCCAACACCATGCCTTTAGACTCGCCGATCTACCCCGAGCCGCCGTACCACTACCGCAATGTCGAACGCCTGGTTTTTACGTACGAAACCGATCAGGAAGCCGCGCTGGACATCCTGCCCGACTGCCTGGAACTGGAGCTGCCGGCGACGGTATCGGTGGTCTTCCTCGATATTCCCACTTGCACCTTGGGCGCGTATCACGAGGCTTTCGTCGGTTTGCGTGCGACGTTCGAAGGTAATCCGGTCGAATACGTGGTGTGGAATTTATTGACGTCGGACGCGGCCGTGACGGTCGGGCGCGAGATCTGGGGCGTGCCGAAGAAACTGGCGAAGGTCGCGATCGAGAAGCATCCGGAAGGCATGGTTGGCACCGTCGAACGGCCGGCCGGGGTCCGGATCTGCACGGCCCTGGTCAGACCCGAGCGGGTGATGCCCCGTGAAGACGCCGAGCCCTTCGCCAGACCACTGGTCTGTATCCGCATCATTCCCGATCCGGCCGGGGGGGATCCCTTGATCGAGCTCATCGACCACTTCAACCCGGCGACGAATAAGTTTGAAGTCGGCGACGACTGGTGGAAGAACCAGATCCGGGGCACGGGTTCGTTGACGTTCGACGCGCGATCGGCGCTCGATCCCTGGCATAAACTGCCGGTCCTAAATTTGCTCGATGCGTTTTATTCGGGCGGCTCTTCGAGTTTCGACCTGCCTTATGGGAAGGTGTTGAAGACGTACTAATAAAAGCTGAATTCACCCGCGAGCGGGCGAATTAGGTTACGGCCACTTCTTCGTGCATCGCCTCATCAGCGATTGTGCGGTAGCGGGAAACGTCCTCCGGGCGCGCCGGCACGTTGTCCGAGCGATCGCCTTTGTCTTTCGAAAACGGCCGCTGCCACGCGGCGAACTCGAGCATGATCCCGTCCGGATCGAGAAAATAAACGGAGCTCACCCAAACTCCGTCATCCGTAGCCGGCGCCGTTTGTCCCGGAGAGTTGTCGTGGTGCATGATTTCACTCACGGTGATACCGGCGTCGATCAGGTTCTGTCGATATTCCTCGATCTTGTCGGGGGCTACGTCGAACGCAAAGTGATTCATCGAGCCGTGCGATGAGATCCACGCAGTGGGATCCTGATGAAATTCCTCGGGATCGACCAATTGGCGCGGGTTGGACACGCCGGGGACCCGGTTCGCGGCCTCGGTGAACCAGAAAAACGCAATGCATTGCCGCCCGCCCATGTCGAAGAAGAAGTGCTGACCCAGGCCGCCCGGTAGATCGATGGTCTTGACCAGTTCAAAGCCCAGGACGTTCGTATAGAAATCGACCGTGCGCTGCATGTCTTCGCACACGAGCGCGATGTGATTGAGACCGCTGATTTCGAATTTCATGGTCAAGCCTCCTATATCCGCTTCATCCCTGCCTATACTAGCCCCAAATCGGAATGGGTAGGAGCCTGGTGATGAGCGATTCGAGGGCGGGGGCGAGCGGCGCAAGACTGCCGTGGTCCTGGCATCCTGATTTGCCGATCGATTACGTGCCGATCTTCGTCTGGCCCCCGCGTCCCTTAGCGGTATTGAAATACCATCTCGGTCGCGGCTTTCTATTGTCCGTGAACCTCATATTCGTCGGGCTCGCCTTCGCCGCCTGGTATGTATTGGGTGCTTCAGTCGAGCCGTGGGCGGAATTCCACGTAGATTGGATCGCGCAAGCGTATGCGATCAACTTGGGTTTGGTGGTGCTATTGACGGGCGGGTCACATTGGTTCTTTTACACCTTCAAGGGGCAAGGTGAAGCGCGCAAGATCGATCCCACGGCACTGGGTAACGACAATCCGAGGTTCTTTACGGGCAATCAGGTCCGGGACAACATTTTTTGGACCTGCGTCAGCGGCGTGACGATCTGGACGGCCTGGCAGGCGGCGTTCATGTGGGGCTACGCCAATCATCTGTTGCCGGCGGCAAGCTGGGGCGACCATCCGATCTGGTTCGCCTTCCATTTTTATGTCGTTCACCGCCTCCTGCACAGGCAACCGCTGTATGACATTGCGCATTCGCTGCATCACAGGAACGTCAACATCAGTCCGTGGTCGGGTTTGTCCATGCATCCGATCGAACACGTGCTGTACTTCAGCACCATCGTGATTCATCTCGTGGTGCCGTCACATCCGATACACGTCATCTTTCATATCTACTTCGCGGCACTGGCAGCGGGCACCACACACACCGGGTATGCCAACCTGCTCGTCAAAGGCAAGCCGGCGCTCGGGTTGGGCGATTTCTACCACCAACTCCATCACCGCTACTTTGAATGCAACTACGGTACGCCGACGATGCCCTGGGACAAATGGTTCGGCACTTTTCACGACGGCACGCCGGAAGCATCCGTCCGGATGCGCGAACGTCGGGCCAAATTGCGGAATCGGGTCCCACAATGAGAACGTTCAGCCTTTTTTCGCTTCTCGGTTGAGTTCGATTGTGAACTCGGGCGAACAGACGTTGCTCATCCAGGGCCCCGATGTGGCAGCGTCCGCAGCCGCTATCGGCGCGCCGGGTCGGGAATCGATGACTTACGCAGACTTGCAAGCCTTGCAGGTCCGCACCCGCGATGACCTCGGCCGATGCGGGATCGCAGCAGGGGATCGCGTCGCCATCGTCCTGCCGAACGGTGCCGCGATGGCGTCGTGTTTTCTATGTGTCGCGGCCTCCGCCACCGCGGCGCCGCTGAACTCCGCTTATCGCGATGCCGAATTCGAGTTTTATCTGTCGGATCTCGAACCCGGCGCATTGATCGTCGCGCGCGAACTGGAAACCACGGCGCGTGACGTGGCAGCGCGGCTCGGGATCCGCGTCATCGATTTAGACGAGAGTGAGACCGACGCAGCCGGCCAATTCGCGCTGGACTATGCGCCTGCGTCGAACAGCGTCAGCACCGGGGCTGCGGCGGCCGAAGACACGGCGCTCGTGCTGCACACCTCGGGCACGACATCACGCCCGAAGATCGTCCCTTTGTCTCAGGCGCATCTGTGTGCTTCAGCACGGCACATCGCCTCGACGCTGGCCTTGACGCCCGCAGATCGCTGTCTCAACGTCATGCCCTTGTTCCACATTCACGGTTTGATTGCCGCGGTCCTGGCTACGCTTCACAGCGGCGGTGAGGTGATCTGTAGTCCGGGCTTCAATGCCGTTAAGTTTTTCGAGTGGCTGAATATCACCGAACCCACCTGGTACACCGCCGTGCCGACCATGCATCAGCTCATTCTCGACCGCGCTGCGCGCAACCACGACATCCTCCAGCGCAACCGGCTGCGCTTCATTCGTTCGTCGTCGGCCTCGCTGCCGGCGCCGGTCATGGAAGCGCTGGAAGCGAGCTTCGATTGTCCGGTCATCGAGTCCTACGGCATGACCGAAGCCTGTCATCAGATGACCTCGAATCCGCTACCGCCGGCGCCGCGCAAAGCGGGTTCGGTCGGCCCCGCGGCCGGTCCGGAGGTGCAACTGATGACGCCCGACGGCGGGTTTGCCGTCACTGGCACGCAGGGCGAGATCGTTATTCGCGGTCCGAACGTAACTGCGGGGTATGAAAATAACCCGGATGCCAACGCAACGGGTTTCGCCGCCGATCCGGACGGCGGTGCGCGGTGGTTCCGCACCGGTGACCTGGGTGTATTCGATGACGACGGTTATTTACGCATAAACGGGCGTATCAAAGATATCATCAATCGCGGTGGCGAAAAGATCTCGCCCAAGGAGGTCGACGACGCCTTGATGGAACACGCGGCGATCAAACAGATCGTGACTTTCGCGCTGCCGCACCCGAAGCTCGGGGAAGACGTCGCAGCGGCGGTCGTGCTTCAGGAGGGCGCTGCGCTCAGCGATGCCGAGTTGCGCGCATTTGCCGGCGAACGCCTGGCGGGCTTCAAGGTGCCAAAAACCATCTGCTTCGTCGATGAGATCCCCAAGGGCACGACCGGGAAACTGCAACGCATTGGTCTGGCCGAAAAGCTCGGGCTGGTTTGAGCAACGATGAAGTTCTGTATTTACGGCGCGGGCGCGATCGGGGGTTATCTGGGAGCGAAGCTGGCCCGCGCCGGATCGGAGGTAACGCTCATTGCGCGCGGCCCGCATCGCGAAGCGATCGTGGACTCGGGCTTGCGGGTCATCGAGGGCGCCGAAACGTTCACCTGTTCGATCCCCTGTGTCGAAGACCCCGGTGAACTCGGTCCGCAGGATTACGTCATCGTGACCCTGAAAGCCCATTCGGCCCCCGCCGTCGCCCATCGCCTCGCGCCGCTGTACCACGATGAGACGGCGGTCGTGTCGGCCGTGAATGGGCTGCCGTGGTGGTTCTTCCATCAACTCGAAGGTCCGTATGACGGCCACCGCGTCGACAGCGTGGATCCGGACGGCGCGCAATGGCAGTTCATCGGGCCCGAGCGGGTTATCGGCTGCGTCGTTTATCCATCGTGTGAAGTCATCGAACCGGGTGTCGTCAAGCATATCGAAGGCGACCGGTTCACCCTGGGTGAACCGTCGGGCGAGCGAACCGAACGCATCATCGCGCTTTCGCATGCGTTAAAAGACGCCGGACTCAAAGCGCCGATCAAAAAAGACATTCGCAACGAGATCTGGGTCAAGCTCTGGGGCAACCTGTGTTTCAATCCGATCAGCGTGTTGACGGGCGCGACGCTGGACGTGATCTGTCAGAACCCGGCGACGCGGGCGGTCGCGCGCGCGATGATGGTCGAGGCGCAAGGCATCGGCGAGAAGCTCGGCGTGCGTTTCTCGATCGACATCGATAAGCGCATCGCGGCAGCCGAAACGGTCGGTGCGCACAAGACTTCGATGCTGCAGGACCTCGAACGCGGCCGTCCGATGGAGATCGACGCGCTCGTGGGGGCGGTGGCGGAGCTCGGACGGCTGGTTGGCGTGGACACGCCTATGATAGATACGGTTCTCGCCTTGGTGCGGCAACGCGCCGAGACAGTCAGGGGCGACTAGAGCCGATCTCTGAGCGAACCAAGCCCGTCACATATGAAATTGAGAAATCGCGCCGCCTCCGCGCCGTTGATCACACGGTGATCGAATGCGAGTGTTATCGGTAAGCGGAGCTCCGTTTCGACACCGTTCCCGCGTTTTACCAAGACCTCTTCCGCCGATGAAATGCCTAGAATCGCGACTTCGGGCGGATTGATGATCGGCTGCATCGCGCTGACGCCGATGCCGCCCAGGTTCGTGATCGTGATGCCGGCGCCGCGGAGATCCGCGCCCGCGATGCGGTTGTCACGCGCGGCGGCCGTCACGCGGCCGAGCTCTGCGGCGATATCCATAACGCTCAAGCTGGGGACATCCTTGATCACGGGCACGTAAAGCGCCCTTTCAGCATCCACCGCCACGCCGACGTTAACGTAATCCCGGAAAACGAAGCTCTGCGCAGACATGTCGACGCCCGCATTGAACCGTGGGTACTCGATCATCGCGCTGCCGACGGCCTTGCATACGATCGCGGTCAAGGTTAGCGGCGCATCGGTTTCAGTCTGCTTTGCGCGCACGTCACGTCGCCGTGATTCCAACAGCGTGATATCGGCCTTCTGCGAGATCCATGAGTGTGGGATCACGCTCGCAGATTGCGTCATATTGCGCGCGATCGTCTTATCCAGACGGTTCATGCGGACCGCATGGACGGGTCCGAACGCGGAGAGATCGGGCAGCGCCTGCGCGCCGGTTGCGGGAGATGCCGTCAATAATCGGCGCGCGTGCTGTCGAACGTCTTCTTTGGTAATGCGGTTACGTCGTCCGGTGCCCTCGACCTGCGCGATCGCGAGCCCGAGTTCACGCGCCTCGCGCCGCGCCGCCGGGCCGGCCCGCACCACCGTACCGGTTAGCAAGCGGTCGTTGCCAGTGAGCGCCGATGGTGGTGCTACGCGCGATTCTGGCGCCGGCGTAGGCGTTGAAACGGGCGGTACCGGCGCATCTTGATCCTTCGCCTCGACGGATCGTTCGACAGCAGGCGGCGTGCTCGTATCCGACGATATACGCGCGAAAACGTCTCCGGCGTGGATGACCGCGTTCGCTTCGATGCGCAATTCTTCGATGACGCCATCGCGTGGCGAGGGTATCTCGAAGGTGACTTTATCCGTTTCGACTTCGAGGAGCGCCTGCCCCTCGGCGACTGCGGCGCCGACTTGCACGAGCACGGCCAAAACCGTGCCTTCGTCGACACCTTCGCCGAGATCGGGGATCTTGAGTTCGGTCACGGATGGTTAACAGGTTGTTGAAGAACCATGTTTTTCAACAGCCTGTTACCGGTACATGGATGGAGCTCGGCGAAAACCGCGTTTTCGCCGCAGCGAGTTGAAAAACGATAGGACATCGTTTTTCAACATTTTAAAGATCTACGGGATTGAATTTATCAGCGACGATCTCGTGTTCTGTGATAAACGCCGCGACGTCTTCGCGCGTGCGCTTGCCATCGCGTGCTAAGGCGTCCAACACCCCCAGCGCAATGAATTCTGCGCTGATCTCATAGTAATTCCGCAAGTCAGGCCGCGACTCGCTGACGCCGTAGCCATCCGTACCGAGCACGACGTATTCACCGGGGATCCATTTCGCGAGGCGGGCTCCGAGCGCTTTCATGTAATCGCTGACCGCGACGAACACGCCTGTTTCGTCCTCGAAGCACGCTTGGAGATAACTCGCTTTGTCGGACTCGAGTGGATGCAGGCGGTTCCAGCGTTCACACGCGAGTGCATCGCGGTACAGCTCGTTGAAGCTAGTGACGCTCCACACGTCGGTGGCGATGCCGCGCGCCTCGAGCAGGTCCGCAGCCTCGATCGCCAATACAACCGCGGGGCCTGCTGCGAGGATATGCGCCTTGTCCGCGGTCACAGCCGCGCTCGCACGACACTTGTACAAGCCACGCAAAATCCCTTCGCTCGGATCCGCACCCGGCAACGGCGGCATGGCGTAAGGTTCGTTGTAGACGGTCAGGTAGTAGAAGATCTCCTCCTGCTCTTCGTACATGCGGCGGATGCCTTCGCGGATGATGATCGCGAGTTCGTACGCAAAAGCCGGGTCGTAACTTTTCAGGTTCGGCACCGTTTCGGCGACGACCTGCGAATGGCCGTCCTGGTGCTGTAAGCCTTCCCCGTTCAGCGTGGTGCGCCCGGCCGTTCCGCCCATCAGGAATCCGCGGCACAACATATCGCCGCAGGTCCAGATCATGTCGCCCACGCGTTGGAAGCCAAAGATGGAGTAGAAGAAGTAAAAGGGAATCGTCGGAATGCCGTGCACGGCGTAGGCGGTGCCGGCCGCCATGAACGACGCGATCGCGCCCGTTTCGCAGATCCCTTCCTGCAGGATCTGGCCATCAGTGGCTTCGCGGTAAGGTAGGAGCGAATCCGCGTCCACGGGTCTGTATTTCTGACCCTCGGGCGAATAAATGCCGGCGATGCGGAACAGACCGTCCATACCGAAGGTGCGCGCTTCATCCGGTACGATCGGCACGACGTACTTACCGATGTCCTTGTCCTTCAGCAACCGTCCGAGCAGGCGGACTGCCGCCATCGTCGTCGAGGCCTGGCGCTCACCCGAGCCTTGGAGAAACTCGGAGAAATCTTCCAGCGGCGGCGTCTTGAGTGGTGGACACGCGACTTCGCGCGCCGGCAGAAACCCGCCGAGCCGTTCGCGATGGGTGGTTAGGTATCGGATCTCCTCACTGTCGTCGGGTGGTCGATAGAACTCAGCTCGCGTGATTTCTTCCTCACTGAGCGGGATTCCGTATTCCCGGGCGCAGCCGATCCGTTCTTCGGGTTTCAGGTTCTTTTTCTGATGCACCGTGTTGCGGCCCTGTACCGCGCCCATGCCATCGCCCTTCACCGTTTTTATGAGGATGACGGTCGGTGTGCCGATCACTTGCCGCGCTTGATCGAAGGCCGCATAGATCTTTTTGGGATCCTGGCCGCCACGCTTGATGTCGCGGACCTCCTCGTCGGTCAGGGTGTTCATCATCTGGGCAAGCTTCGGGTTGTTCTCCACCCAGTGCTCGCGTTGGATATTCCCGGGGGAGACCGAGTACCACTGGTAGTCGCCGTCCACGGCGTCTTCCATGCGCTTGCGCAATACGCCCTCGGTGTCTTGCGCGAGCAGGCCGTCCCAGCCGCCGCCCCAGATCACCTTGATCACATTCCAGTCCGCACCGCGAAAACTGCGTTCCAATTCCTGAATGATCTTGCCGTTGCCACGCACCGGACCGTCCAGGCGTTGGAGATTGCAGTTGACTACGAGCACGAGGTTGTCGAGTTTTTCGCGGGACGCGATATTGATCGTACCGAGGACCTCCGGCTCGTCGGCTTCTCCATCGCCGATGAAGCACCAGACTTTGCCCCCGTTTCGCGGTTTCAAGCCGCGGTTCTCGAGATATTTGGCAAAGCGCGCCAGATAGATTGCAGTTGGTGTGGACAAACCCATCGACGCACAGGGCACCTGCCAGAAATCCTGCATCAAGCGCGGATGCGGGTAAGAGCACAGCCCCCCTTCGGGTTGCAGTTGGCGGCGGAAGTTCCCGAGTTGCGCGGCGCTCAAGCGACCCTCGATGAAGGCGCGCGCATACGTTCCCGGCGAGGCGTGTGGTTGCGGAATCACCAGATCGCCGCCGTAATCTGCGGAGCGTTTACGGAAGATATGATGAAAACCGACTTCCATCATCGTCGCGGCGGAGGAAAACGTCGCGATGTGTCCGCCGACGCCACTCCCGCTGTCGGCCGCGCGCAGCACCATGGCCATCGCGTTCCAGCGGATGATGTTTTCAATGCGTTTTTCGAGATCGATGTTACCGGGATAGGCCGGCTGCGCCGCGGGGGGGATCGTATTGATATAAGGCGTGTTGAGCGTCGCCTCGTTCAAGCCGATGCCGCGCAGCAGGGCGTGGTTCTGCAAGGAACGGATGATGGCAAGCACCCCTTCGGAGCCGTATGCTTCATGGATGTAATCGAGTGAGTCACGCCACTCGGCGATGTCGGTGTCGATGCCGTCTTGAGCGGGAAATGCACTGGCCATGGTCGTGATTGCCGTGATGTAAGCAGACCCCATTCTAGCGGCGGGCCAAAATACAAGACGCTAAATCCGCTATGCATTCCGATGGAATTAGGCATAATACGCTTCCAACGGGGTAGATTTTGGAATATCATGCTAGAAACGAACCTAGACCGAATCGACTATGGGATCCTCCACTACGTGCAAAACGATGGGCGCATAGCCAATACAGAGTTGGCCGAGCGCGTTGGTTTATCCCCCTCACCGTGCTTACGCCGAGTGAAGGCTCTAGAAAAACAAGGCGTTATCAAGCGTTACGTGGCGCTCGTCGACTCCAACGCGGTGGGGCTCGGGATCAGTGCGTTCGTCAGCGTATCGTTGAACACCCAAGAGAAACCAGCGCTCGAGACCTTTCAAGCGCAAATCGAGACCTACCCGGAAGTGATGGAGTGCTATCTCATGACGGGCACGTCGGATTATCTACTTCGGGTGGTACTCCCCGACCTCGAGAGCTATGAGCGCTTTTTGATGGAAAAACTCACCAAAATTTCAGTGATCGCGAATATCCAAACGAGTTTCGCGTTGAAGCCCATAGTGCAGCGGACCGAACTTCCGTTGCGCACATCGTAATACAATCCACTGAAAATCGTGCGAATGATGAAGGCGTGTTACCCCGTAAGTCGGGTACGTTTTTCCGTCATGCTCTCGGCTCTTCACAGATTTTTCACTCTCATTAATATTGAGATGCACGATCCACATACGAATTCTCGTGTGGCGATCATGGTAGAGGAGGCTTAGATGATCAAAGCAATTCATTACGCATTACTTGCAACGTTTGCGGTACAACCGCTCGTTGCCAGCGCGTTCACCGCCGAGGACCACCTCGTCTGGTTCAATGCGAACCAGGATGCACAGCCCCAGTTTGTCGACGGCGATATCATCACTTACGACAACGCCGATTTAATCAGGCCGTTCATCCCTGAAGAACAACAAGAAGAGCTCATCTTCGAAGGCATGGAGATGGCGATCAAAGATGCGGGCGATCTGAGCCCTGCGGACAGCTTCAAGAAGGCGACCGAGCAATATTACGGTCAGGCGACGATAGCCGCTGACGGGGCGTTCGAGAACTACGTCGCCGGGCGCCCGTTCGACCAGTCGAAGTTTACGCCCGGCAGTATGGAAGACGGTTGGAAACTCGTCTGGAACTGGATGTACCGGTGGCAGAACGACGGCCTCAAGATTAACGATGTGCACTGGGTCTGGGTACGCAAGGGCGGCAATCATGACAATCATTCGGTCATGACCGAAGCCGGCGGTAAGTTTGCCGAGTATTACCGCGGCGGCGGCACCTTCGAGCGCGTCCTCGCGGGTCCTTATCAACGCGTGCACATGGCGCACCGAGCGGATCTGCCCGAAGAGAACTATATGATGAATGGCGGCGAGGGTTTCGCGAAGGAAACGCACTTCCGCGAATACACCGGATTCACGGCGCCCTTCGACATTGCCGGCACCGCGTTCTTGATCCTGCGCTATGACGACCCGCGTCGCACCGACGACTCCTGGGCGTTTATCCCGAGCCTGCGTCGCGTACGCCGCATCTCGGTTGAAGTGCGGTCGGATTCCCTGCTCGGCACGGACCATACCTTGGAGGATTTCTATGGGTTCAACGGGCGTCCGATGCAGCATACCTGGGAATACATCGGCAGCGCCCGTATTCTGGCGGTGGCGCGTTCGCGCTATCCCGAGACCATCTACTACGGTCCCAACGGCTGGGCCCCGTATGACGACTGGGCACTTCGCCTCGTCGATGTAATGCGCTTGTGGCCGGGGCGTGACAGTCATCCCTACACCACCAAGTTCATCTACATGGACCGTGAGTCGGGTGAGGCTTTTTACGCCAATGCCTTCGACCGCGGCGGTGAGCTCTGGAAGATCTGGCAGATCCAGAAGAGTTGGACCGAGGATCCGCAATACCGCGATCCCGAGAACCGCAAGAAATTCGGGGGTGACGAAACGCCGCTCGGTACACGCGTGTTGAACTTCCAAAGTATCAACGTGATCGACAAACAAAATGGTCGCGGTACGCTGGTGCCCTGCCGTGGTAACAGCTACCCGGACACGACCATCAAAGAAGTCAAGCGTACGCATGACGTCAACTACCTGACCGAGGGCCGTTAAGCGTATGGCTTAAAGACAGGGGTTCAGTTGTCTTATAAGCGGGCCGCCTGTGCGGCCCGCTTTTTTTTTGCGGTTTCGGCGTGGTGTTCACTCAGCGCGCGGTTTAAGCTTGCGGTACGGATCCATGGTGGGAGGTTGGATATGGCCGCCGTCAAGCCCCTTCAAAGCTCAGATGAAATGTTCGAGCGCGCCCGCGAACTCGCTGACCAATACGAGCAGGGCGCTGTTCAACGCGATCGCGAACGCCGCTTTCCGTCAGACGAGATGCGGGAGTTCCGCACCTGCGGCCTGCAAGCGCTGTTTGTGCCCAAGGCCGAGGGTGGTTCGGGTGCGCGCTACAGCGACGCCGCGCGCGTGGTCCGGATCCTGGCCGAGGGCGATTCGAACATCGCGCAGATGCAGTTCATTCATATCCACGGTGTGGAACTCTACAACCTGTCTATGCCGCCCGAACAGGTGGCCATCCACAATGAACGGATCGTCGCGGGGGAGTTGTTGTGGACGAATGCGTATTCAGAAATCGGGGGCAAGTCTGTCTTCGATTACCGCGTCAAGATCCAGCGCGATGGTGAGGATTGGGTGATCGATGGCACCAAGTTCTACTCCACGGGGAGTCTCGCCGGCGACGAGGCTTACATTAACGGGGTTAATCCGGAAACCGGTGAGATCCTGCTTGCCTACGTGCCGATGGACGCAGAGGGTGTGACGATCCACGACGATTGGGAGGCGATGGGTCAGCGCACGACGGCGAGCGGCACGACGACTTTCGAAAACGTGCGTATCAGCGCGGATCGCATCTCGCCCACCGCACTGGTCGAAACACTGAGCGGTCCGGACAGTTTGATCCTGGGGGTCTTACCGCAAGCCTATCATGGCGCCATCCTCTGCGGGATCGCCCGTAACGCGGTAAAGGATGCGGCCCGTTACATCGCTGAACGCGCACGCCCCTGGATCCACAGTGAGGTCGAACGCGCGGCCGACGATCGGCTCGTGCAACGTCAAATCGGCGAGATCCAAGCGCGCGTCGACGCCGCAGGGGCTCTGCAAGACGTAGCCTACGAAAAAATGGATTATGCTTATGAGAATCTGACTCCGGAAACGCGCGCGCACGCGGCGTTGGCAATGCATAAATCCAAGATCATGGTCGTCGAAGCCGCGCTCAAAGCGGGTGAGGGCTTATTTCAAATGTGCGGGTCGGCGTCGACGCTCGATAAACTCAACTTGGGTCGTCACTGGCGGAACGCGCGTACGCTGTCGTTACACGATCCTATCCACTACAAAGAGCAGGTTGTCGGCGATTACGTGATCAACGGGAATTTACCCCCGGTGTCGTTCTACACTTGAGTTGAAGGGGCCGGACCAGGTTAAGCCATTCAAATCAATGCAGATGTGATCGATAGAACCGCGTCTGATCGCATTTACAGATATTTTTTGACCTTCAAAGCGGCCGTTTAAAAAAGCAACCCGGGGCACCTTCCCGGGCTTCCACAAGGTGCTCGTTTTCCGGCGAAATAGTGTCTTTAAGGGTCCGATATCCTTAGCAGTACAACGAGTTACCCTGGTCCGACCCCGGGCCTCGGGCCTTAGGGGACTGCGATAGTCGCGAGTTGTGAATGGTTATCCAGGTTTACGGCTCGATAGTCCGCCAGGGTATAGCTGAGCGATCCGCCGTTCGAGAAAACCATCGGCTCACTGCTAGCTTGAAAAGCGGCGCTGATTTCCGCCGGGATGATGATTTGAAAGTGCAGTTGGGCCGCGCCACTGCCATTGCCGGTTACGACTGCTTCATCTGCAGTCGCCGCCGAGGCGGCGAACAGACCCAACACTATTGCAAATATCCCAACACATCTCGTCAGGCCTTTTTGCATTTGACGTAACCCCTTAGAAATCAACACGAATAGCCGTATCGACCGATGCCCCTGTGACTTGACTCCCATTCTACCCTAGCCCCGATTCTTGTGATCGCCGTCACGAAAACAATGGTTTCGGATCCGATTTTTCCGGATTTTCGGAGACCTGTCGTCGCTCAGCGACAGCGCTAAAAATGCGTTTGTGACGCCCGTCACAGACCCCGCAGACACTTGAGACTGGCGTCACAAACGCCCTCCAGCAGCTTGTGACACGCCGCACAAATCCGCCCCGGTTTCGAGTTGGCACACCAGTTGCACTATCTCTGGCAAGCAAATTTTTTATCCATTTTTGAAATTAGTTATTGCTGGAGAGAAATCATGAGACTCAATAAAATATTAATCAGCGTGGCCATCGTTGCTTCGCTTGCTTACACGCAGGGTTCGGTTGCTGACACGCAGGTCGTCACGGGCGCGGCAGCGCTTCCGGGGGGCGCAGGCGCTTCCGTCGATCTGGATTTCCAGATCACGATTCCGGCCTTCCTTTCATTCCGCGTCGGTTCCGCCGCAATCGTTGACACGATCGCGTTCGCACCGGCCGTTGCCGACGTATTGGCGCCAACACTTGGCATGGCCGGTACAGGCGGCGACCTCGGCGCGGGTCAGGTTACCGTTGAAATTCGTAGCAACGGCAGCACCGTCGGCGGTTCGGTTCAAATCAGTGAAGGCACGACCGGCGCAACCGGTTTGAGCAACGGCACGAGCACCATCAGTTGGGGTCAGATCAATACTGCTGACAGCGGCGGTGGCGGCATTGCGGCTCCGGTTCTTTCCGACAACAGTAACAACACGTCTTCGGTCGCTACGACCTCGGCCGGCGTTGTCGATCGCACGAGCACGTGGACATACACCTACGATAATCCAGCGGTCCCGCCGCAGTCCGGTATTTACACCGGCACGGCGACCTATACGGCGGTGTCGCTGTAACGGGATTCTCTCCCACCTCCCCCCCGAGGACCGAAGCCCCGCTATGCTAAACTTTTAGCGTGCGGGGCTTCACTTTTGAAGTTCGCTGAGATCAGACCGATGAAAAACCTCGTTTTGTTTTTACTCGTGAGCGCGCTCGTGGCGGACACGAGTGCAGCCGTATTTTTCATCGGGTTCGGTCCAGCTCAAATCGGCGTGCGGGTGGGGCAACCCGCAGGCGTCTCAACGGTGGATGTCAACGTCCCGGTGACCAATGTCGGTGACGGCACGCCCATCGGCGGCACGCCTGCCATGTTTGTCGGCGCCTATGCGCGGCAGCCGTTCAGTATCCCGTTCCCCGTCTTTACGCTTACGGTCGACTCGTCAACGCCGTTGAATAACGGTTTTCAAACCATTCCGTTTACGGAAATAAGTTGGGTTGCCGCAGCCGGTGATATTCCCTCGGGTACGTTTGCGGGAACACCTGCACAGGTGATCCTGGGGCCGATCATCGCGGCATTTGTCATCATCGACACCCATACCTTCAGCTACGCCAACAATAACCTGATCGCTTCCGGCACCTATACGGGTACCGTGACTTATACTGCGGCGGTACCGTGATGCGGTATTGCGCCTGGTTGTTTCTCCTCTGCGTGCCTTGGTGGGTCTGTGCTCAGATTCTGGATGACTCGGCGTCACCTCGCCAGCAATACAACATCAAGCTCGAGTGGCAGAACAACGGCAATATGTTCGCGCTCTCCGAACGCGAGTTGAATGCGCTAATCGCGCGGGTGCCGAACGCCGAAGTACGCCTGAATACCACTGATTTCGTCGGTCAAAGTGCGCGAATCTTTCTGCGCCTGCCCGAGCAGATCAAAGGGCTCGGGAACAGTGCCGGGCTGAAACTCGAATGGCGCACCCGAGGGAACTTCCTGGCCGGACATACCACGCCCGGCAATCGCGCGCTGATTTTCGAAGGTCGCGTGGGCGACCCGCTGCTCATCGAATTTTTTACGTTCACCATGAATCTCGATGCACGATCGCTGACCGGCGCGTTGCGTTTCGAGCCCATCTATGAGATCGAATTGATGTAGCGACGCTCGTGTAATTCAAACGGGGCACAGGTGAGGAGGGGAGAGGCAATTAAATTCGAATTCACACGGTCCAAGTGCTTGGTTGGCGCCTGTTTTTTATATGGATTCACGGTGGCTTGGCAGGCGCCAGCTGCTACCTTTGCGGCGCGTGTGAGCCCGCCGAACTTTGAACTCAAAGCGGCGCCCGGCGACAAAGTCCGCCACCTCATTCACATCCAGAATAACGACGAGGAATCAGCCGAATACCTCGTCCGCACGGCCGACTGGGACATTAATCCGAAGGGCGGCGTCGTTATCAGACCCGCCGAAGCGGGGTTGTCTGAGAATTCGTGCCGGCCGTGGTCGCGGATCGAGCGCGGGCGAATAAAACTCGCGCCCCAGCAAATCAAGAAATATCGATTCGAGATCCAGGTGCCTGCCGACGCCAGCACCGGCGAATGCCGTTTCGCGATTCTAATTTCTCCCACTCCGGAGAGCATCGAGACGACGCAATTGGGCAATATCAGCATCCCGATTACGGGCCAAATTGCGATCGTCGTGTATGTCGTCATCGGTGACGCCGCGGCAAACCTGGAATTTCGCGGCGCTCGCGTCATTCAGGGCGAGGACGGACGCCAGGCGGCGTATCTCGAGTTCTACAATTCCGGCAACGCGCATGGACGGCCGTTCGGCAACGTCAACGTCACGCAGAGTGACGGATCGAACATCGAGCTCGTAGTCGTGCCTTTCCCCGTATTACCGGGTCGCAGCATGCCCGTGGGGCTGCAGTCGGTGGGCGGCCCGGAATATCGTGAGCCGCCGCCCATCCAGCTTTCACTGCCCGCTTCAATGAGCGGATTGATCGAATGGGATGGTGGCAATCTGAAACTGGACGACACGCCACTGAACGAAGAATAGCGAGCCGCCGCCGAGCACCGGTGGCCGTGCCGCGGCGCTACTCGATTTCAATCAGACCAAAGTCGAGCCGCCCTATCCCGCGTATCGGCACGATGAGCGATTGCGGCGATTCATCTTCCAGGCCGAACGGCAACGGCGCTTCTTCAACCGCGATACGCAACCAGTGTTCGCCGGCGCCGACCCGTTCGAACTCGAATTCGCCCGCGGTATCGGTTTCCGCAGGGAAGTGGCCATCGAGGTATACCGTGATTCGAGGCAGCGCGCGTTCGCCGCCGTCGCGTTTACCGTTACGATTCGTATCAAAATACACGTGGCCTCGGATCGTACCGGAACCGCGTTGTCCGGTTGAGTAGCCACTCATCCTCGCCGTTCGTCCTTGTTGTTTCGCAAAGCTGACGCTCAAAAGCACCGTCAGGTCATCGATGGTGCGTGACGGGCCGACCACGGGATCGATGCCGGCGCGGCTCGCGGTTGCAGTCAGGTCGACGGTCAAATCTCTGTGCGGCAACCAATGAAAGCCGAAACCCCAGTTGTACGCGAGCGAATCGACGCCGTTCTCGTCTTGTCGGTGGGTCACTTGAAAATCCAAGCCGCTATTCACCGTATCCGTGACGTCTTTTTGCGCGATAAACCCCAGCTTTACCTCCTGGGCTTCAAAGGTATCCTGCGTGAACTCGAATTCCGTGGTGAAGCGCGCGAAATATGTCCAGGCCCAATCGTGGTCCCACCTGAGTTGCGTTTCCGCGCGTTCGTCGGCGGGAAGGTTCTCATTGAGAAAGCGCAGCTCGAGCCGGCTCAGACCGAAGGGGAAGTCGTGGGTGAGGAAGGTGCGTAATTCAGCGGTATGGCCGTCACCCCGTGCGCTGCCGGAATCCGCATGTTGCGTGCGTACGGTGACCAGGCCGCCGATTTGCGTATTCCGGCGAAACTGCCAGGACCCGTTGACGAACGAGTTGGTTATGACATTGCCCGCGATGGTCGCCAGCTCGTCGAGGTTGTTCCTCGACACCTCGGAGCCCAGCGTCCAGCGCCACCGAAACGAACTGAAATCGCCGCGCCAGAACAAGCCTTACCGGTCGTTATCGATCTGCACGTCCGTCCACCGCAGACCGCGCTCAAAATGGAAGGCGCCATAGCGATGTCGCCACCGGCCAAGGATGGACACGCCGTCGTACCACGTGCCGAATTGGCCTTTGCTGTCCTTCAATCCGCGCAGCTGATGCCTCTGCGTCAAGTCGTCACTCGCAAACTGGACAGCGCCGCCACCTGTTTGATGATTGCGCCGCGCGATACCGGCGTTATTGGTGTCCCAGAATTGCACGACGGCACTCCAGTTGCCATCGATCGCATATTGCCCGCTAGCGCCCAGCAACGTTCCCTGCGATTTGCGGAACCCGCGTGCCGCTGTTCCTTGTAACCCGCCGATGTGGCCTGCCGTGAGACTAAGCTCCGCCTTATCGCTATGTATGCGTGTGGTTCCGCCTTGCAACAAGGTCGTCGGTAGAAAGAACCGATAACTCGTTGCGAGCACCCTATTGGATTCGCTGCGGAAATGTCCGAGGCGGGTATCGGCGGCATAGTGCTCATTGATGACGAAATCCCGGTTCTCCAATTGAAACCGTTCGCCTTGTGAATCCCGATTCGGTCTGCCGTCGTTATTGAAAAGTTGTTCGAACGTGGCGTTGAAACTGCCATAGCCATCCGTTTCCTGATACCAACGAACGTCGAGGCCGTGCTCGATCAGCGGCCTGATCAATTCGCGCGCGTCGACATAAGTCCGGTAGTTCGCATCAAAACTGCGCGGTAGCCCTTCATATTCGTCGGCGACATCAAGCGGTATTTCGTCGACGTCAAATTCATCGAGGTATTGATCGGTATAGATCACGATCGTTTCCTCACCGGCGTCCGCCTCGTTTGCCCAGCCGCCGTTCGCCGTTAACGTCATCACCACGAGCAGCGCGCCGATAACGAGCCTCGGGCAGGTCGATAAACGAAAAGGGTCCAGCACGGTAGTGGAATCGTTCTTGGATGTGGCGGATCAGCTGAATTGTTATTTTCATCGATCTTACCGTTTATAGCGGTAATGATCGTAAAAGCTGCATGCGTCCCTCCCCTGAAGAAAGCGGGGCTTGAGCGCGCATTCCTCGAGAAGCGACCGGAGACGTTTGAGTATGACGACAATACCGTCGTGTGCCAGCGCCATGCGTCGTAAATCGAATTACACTGCGCCGGGCCTAGCGGTTATTTTCGCTATCAATTCAGGCACGTGACAGTGCTCCGGTCTTGGCGCCGGATCAAACGCTGAAATGGAGCGTCGAGTTCGAATTCTAAGGCGCGGTTGCGTCGCGCTGCTTCGGGCCGGTTCAGTGCGACGTGCTGTCCTTTGCGGGAAAACCGTCGAAGCCGTCGTCGTCGACGATTTCGACTTCGATACCGGGCGGCGGGACCGTATCTTCGCCCGGATCCCGCGCCAAGAGGGCGCCGAGATCCTCCTTTGCGCGCCTCCAGTCCACGACGTTTTCGCCGCCTTGCGGCGTGTTCGACTGGATGATGGTCATCGCTTTGTTACTCAGTCCGCGATGGCTGGCCTGTTTCAACAAGGTCATGAATACGGCCTTGTCGTCGAGCTGGTCCTTGTTCACCATTATTAATCCCTTCTTTTTCACTTCCATCGCCGATGTGCAGGCGACGATGTACGTGGGCGCTCCTAACCGTCTCTTAAGGGCCCGGCTGGAGCCTGTTGTAGTTCTTGGGCAGGCCCATCCTAGTCGCGAGGTGGCTCGAAATAGTGGTTCTACTTCACACTTTCGCACAAACCGTGGGCGTCGAGGCCGTCGCGGAACGCGCGTCAGACTGCCTTGTGGGCATCGGTGAGCGCCGTGGATCACCATTAGTAAAACTGTCATGCTTTCCAGACCCATCCACCTCCGCATCGCGCACAGCAGGTTTTGGCCATGAGTAAGGCACGTTACAACCGCCGCCAGTTTCTGGAGTCGACCGGCCGCACCGTCGCCGCCGCGTCGCTGACGGCCAGTGTTCCAACCGTCGCTGCGGCGGATGCACCATGGAAGACCTTGGATGACTATACGGCCACCGTGCTGGTGCAGGTGTGCCGCATCATGTTTCCTCACGACGCGCTCAACGACAGCTATTACGCGAGTTGCGTCGAGGGGCTCGACCAGAAGGCTGCAAACGACGCCGACGTCGCGGCACTGTTGATCGAAGGCGTTGCAGCGCTGGACGGTACGGAGGCCGGCAAATTTACTGCAATGGGCGATTCAAAGCAGACTGAAACACTGGCGGCGCTGGAGGGCACGCCATTCTTCAGCGCCATTCAGGGACACGTCGTGGTCGCGCTGTACAACAACCCGAAGGTATGGCCGCAATTCGGTTATGAGGGCGCGTCTTTTCCGTTCGGCGGTTACCTGGATCGCGGTTTCGACGACATCGACTGGTTACCGACGACCTAAGGTCGCCTGAGCCCGATGTCTAAATTCGAACTCAACGATGACAACGTAACCGTCGTCATCGGCTCGGGCGCCGGCGGTGGCACGCTCGCCAACGAACTGGCACAAAAGGGCGTGTCGGTCGTGTGTCTCGAGGCCGGCGCGCGCCTAGACTACACGAACGATTTCGCCAACGACGAGTGGGGCATGTTCAACCGCATCTCGTGGCTGGACAAACGCACGACCTCAGGCACCTGGCGGGTCGCGAAAGACTTCCCGAATCTGCCAACGTGGGTCTGCAAGACCGTCGGCGGCACGACGGTGCACTGGGCCGGCGCGAGCTTGCGGCTGCGGGCGCATGAATTAGAAGCGCGTACGACCTATGGCGCAATCGACGGCGCGACCCTCATGGATTGGCCGCTCAAGCTCACGGATCTCGAACCCTATTACGACAGGGCCGAAGCGAAGATGGGCGTCACCCGTACAAACGAGATCCCAGGCCTGCCGAGTTGTAATAACTTCAAGGTGATGGAGGCGGGCGCGAAGAAGATCGGGTATCGGCACGTGCATTCCGGCCGCATGGCGATCAATTCCAACCCGCGCGACGACCGGACATCCTGTCGTCAGTTGGGGTTTTGTTTCCAGGGCTGCCGCATGGGCGCCAAGTGGTCTACGCTCTACACCGAGATCCCGAAAGCCGAGCAAACGGGTCATTTCGAATTGCGGCCGCAATCCCAGGTGCTCACCATCGAACACGATTCGGCGGGAAAGGTGTCCGGGGTTGTCTACGCCGATAAGGACGGTGAGCAGCAGCGTCAGCGCGCCCGCGTCGTGTGTATCGCCGGCAATTCGATTGAAAGCTCGCGTCTGTTATTGAATTCAGCGACATCGAAATTTCCCGACGGCCTGGCGAATTCGTCGGGGCAGGTCGGTCGCAACTATATGCGCCATCTCACCGGCTCGGTCTACGGGATCTTTCCCAAACCCGTGAAGATGTATCGCGGTACGACCATGGCGGGGATCATCACCGACGAATCGAAGCATGATCCGGGCCGCGGTTTCGCCGGCGGTTATGAGCTGGAGACGATATCACTTGGCGTGCCGTTCCTGGCTGCCTTTCTCTTACCCGGCGCTTGGGGTCGCGATTTCACTGCGCTGATGGATGGCTACGATCACATGGCGGGGATGTGGATCGTCGGCGAGGACATGCCGCGCGAAAGCAATGCGGTCACTTTGCATCCTACGGAAAAGGATCACTACGGGTTACCGATCCCCAACGTCCATTACGACGATCACGCCAACGATCTCGCGATGCGCCGCCATGCCTTTCAGGCCGGTACGAACGTGTATGAAGCAGTCGGCGCGACCCGCATCGTCGAAACGCCGCCGTACCCGTCTACCCATAACCTGGGTACGAATCGCATGAGCGAAAATCCCCAGGACGGCGTCGTGAATCAGTGGGGCCAGGCGCATGATATCGACAACCTGTTCATATCCGACGGCAGCCAGTTCACCACCGGCGGCGCCGAGAATCCGACGCTCACGATCGTGACGCTCGCGATCCGCCAGGCTGATTACATCGCCGAGCAGATGGGGCAGCAGAATTTATAGGACGCGATCCCGGATTCCGCTCCGCTCCATCCAGGCTGCCGCCGCTGTTATCCAGGCACCTTCGATCTCTCCGGCCGCATAACTCGCACCGAGGTGGTCACGATCTTCCAGTTCTATCGTTTCGACATCGCCACCGCGTCGTTTCAATTCCTTTTCCATCGCCTGTGCCTGCGTGCGCAGGTGCGGAATGTCGTCGCTGCCGTACGTGATCAAGAAAGGCGGTGTACGCTCGATGTTCGCAATGGGGCTCGCTTCGCTCCCGGCATCGCCCAAGAATCGAGGGCGCATTGACAAACCCGACGACTCGCCAAAATCATACACGCCGGAAATGGGCAAACAACCCCTGATGGCTTGCTGCGGAACACCCGTCCGCGCATGCCAATCGGTCGTCAGACCCAGCAGGCTCGCGTAATGACCCCCGGCGGAATGACCGCCCAAAAACAGCTGCGCCGGATCGGCGCCGAACGATGCCGCGTGTTCGTAGACCCAGGCGACCGCGTCCGCGCAATCGTGTAGTCGCGTGGGAAACACGTGTTGCGGCGCCAGACGGTAGCCCGCGCTGATGAAGGTGATACCGGTCGCCGTCACGGCCGGGGCCATGAAATACATCCACTCCTTATAGCCGTTCGTCCAGCCACCCCCGTGCCACATGACGAGCACCGCACCGTTGGGTGCGGCCGTTTTGAATACGGCGAGACTCTGATAGGGATCGGCACCGTAGTTGTATTCCTCCGGCGCGTCGCCATGCGGCAATTGCAGCACCTGTTCGTGATAGGGCTGGCCCAGCTTCGAGAGTGGTTCTTGCGCCGGATAGTCGTCGATGTTCACGCGAGGCGCGGATCTATCGTTGGGCGCGCGGAACGACCATGTTCGCGTCTACGATCTGACCGCGTTTGATGACCAAGCTGCCGTCGAGTTCAACCGTGCAATCGCGCATCGGCACATCGTAGTGGCCGCGCGTATTGCGCTTGCCGCCGCCTTGCGTATTCGGGCCGGTTGAGAACAGAAAATTGCCCGGAAACGTGCGCGCGGCTGCGCGGCTGCGCTCCGGCTCATCGCCGTTCAGTGCGATGCCGTACCACAGGGCTTGCGGATTCATGCCCCAGCCGAGGTGGGATACGGCGAAGGGATCGCGGTCGTCACTGCTGTCGCAATGGTCCGACAACCAGTCGTGCATCAATTTGGCATCGAGCTGGCCGTCGATCTTGGAGATATATCCGTCCCTGATCTCGAGACGTACTTCGTCCTGGACGTATCGACAATAGGGCAGGATGACGATATCGCCCGGCTGCAAAACGACGAGGCCGTTGGCGCTCCCTTCATTGGGAAACGTGTGCACGTGGCCCGCACCCCAGTGGTCGAAACGCCCGGCCTCGTCGGCATAACCGTATTGGCTCATCACCGGGTATTCGCCGCAGTTATAGGTGAGGTCGGTACCGGCGTCACTCGTAAGGTGCGCCTGTTTCGCCCCGGCCAAAAGCGCATCGGCGTAGAGCACGGCTTCCTTGAGGCCCGCCGGCGCCATGAGCTGCTCGAGGTCATCCGGCCCGTCGATGATCATCAACACACGGGTCCCGGCATCACGGACGTCCTTGAGCCAACGCGTGAATAACGGGATATGGAAAATGACGATCAGATCAGCCGCTTTCGCGGCTTCCAGTGTGCCTTTACATTGCCCGATCGTCGGCACGCCGACTTTGGTCCAGCTCGGCACATCATTGACACACATTTCGTATACATCTGCGCCAAACGTTTCGACTGCCGCAAATGCGGCTTCCACAAACTCGCGGCGCGTCGACAGATCGGTGATCAACATAATGGTTTCACCCGCACGGACATTGCAGAGTTGAAATTCCTTTTGACACAAAATCGCGATCTTCGCGGGATTCAGTTCTTGGGGGCGCCGCGCAGGTAGCATAGTCGGGTTCCTCTGATAGCAGCCGGTTCTCGACGTCGATCTAAAAGCAATCGGCCTCGCGTTGCAATTACGGAATGGAAATCGGCGACGATCGCCATGTTCCTGCTATGATTTTGCCTAATAACTAGAACGGAAGCCCTTGCGCTCAACAACGCCCCGTGAAGCCTGTTGATTTTGCTTACACCAAGGCGCGCACGCTCGAGGAAGCGATGCAGGCGCTCGGTGCACATCCCGACGACGCCCTGTTGCTGGCCGGTGGCCAGAGCCTGATCGCGACCCTGAACATGCGCCTGTCGGCGCCGGGCTTACTTGTCGATATCGGCGGTCTCGACGAGTTGCGGGGTATCGAGCGCGTGGATGATGCCGTCCGCATCGGTGCGAATACGCGCCATGTCGAACTACAGCGCTCCGATGTCATCGCCGAGCACGCGCCGCTGATCACTGCGGCTATCGGCCACGTCGCACATGCGGCGATACGCAACCGCGGCACCATCGGCGGCAATCTGGCCTTGGGCGATCCAGCGTCCGAGCTGCCCGCATGTTGCATGGCACTCGATGCGACATTTGAATTGCGGAGCCTCGCCGGGATCCGCCGGGTCGCGGCACGCGAGTTCTTCATCGACCTCTATGAAACGGCGCTAGAACCGGGCGAGATCTTGACGGCGGTGAGCGTGCCGATAGCGACGCCGCGATCACGCCATGCGTTTCGTGAATTCGTGCGGCGCAAGGGCGATTTCGCCATCGCCGGCGTGGCTGTCCAGGGCGAGCAACGCGACGGGCGTTTCGAATCCCTGGCGCCCGTGTTTTTCGGGATCAGCAATAAACCCCGGCTGGTTCGCGCGTGCGTCCACCCGTTGATCGGTCAACCGTTTTATGATGACGCCGTCGCTAGCGCGGTGCAGGGCCTGCGCGACGAACTCGATATCATCGGCAGCGCGCATGCCGGCGCAACGTTCAAACGCCACCTGGCGTGCCATCTCTTTCAGCAAGCGCTAGCGGATCTGTATGGGCGTGCCGGACCATAGCGTCGCCATCACCGTGACGATCAACGGCACGACGCTGGAGCGGCGCGTGCTACCCCGCCTGAGCCTCGCCGATTTCTTGCGCCACACCGCCGGCCTGACCGGCACCCACATCGGGTGCGAGCATGGGATCTGCGGCGCGTGCACGGTGCGCATGAACGGCGCGATCGTCCGATCCTGCTTGACGCTTGCGGTGCAGGCGAACGGTCAGGCGGTCGAAACCATCGAGGGCATTAACGACAGTGGTGAACTCGATGATCTCAAGGCCGCCTTCCACGCGCATAACGCCGCGCAATGCGGGTTCTGCACGCCGGCGATGTTGATCACCGCCGCGGAACTGCTCGCCAGCGAGCACCGACCGGATCGGCAGACCATACGGGAGTTTTTGTCCGGCAATTATTGTCGATGCACGGGCTACCAGGCGATCGTCGACGCGATCGAACAGGTTGCGACGGAGCGTGGTGATGCCGGATAGCAGCTTGATCGGCCGCCCGGTGCCGCGATCCGACGCGCCGAGTTTCATCAACGGCAGTGGACGTTATCTCGATGACGTCGTGATCCCGGGTACAGGCGAGGTCTTCTTCGTGCGCAGTCCTTACGCGCATGCGCGCATCGCCGCGATCGATTGCACGCGAGCCAGCCAGGCCCCCGGCGTACTAGCGGTCGTCACAGGTCAAGACATCGCATCCGTCTACACGCCGTGGATCGCGGTGCTCACGAATCTGGGTGACATGAAGTCCGTACCCCAACCGGCCATGCCGACTGACGTGGTCCGGTGGTGCGGCGAACCCGTTGCCGCCGTCGTCGCCGAGACGCGCGCGCAGGCCGAAGATGCGGCGGACCTTGTAGAGATTGAGTGGCAGCCCTTGCCCGTCGTCGCCGATATCGAAACGGCGGCGGCGGATGACGCTCCGTTGGTGCATTCGGATCTGGGCACCA
Source organism: Gammaproteobacteria bacterium (assembly GCA_965217605.1). Taxonomy (GTDB): domain Bacteria; phylum Pseudomonadota; class Gammaproteobacteria; genus JAYYZW01. Next base: position 518,778 of record CBDCJB010000013.1, on the reverse strand, counting down.
ACGTCGCCTGGCGCCTGGACATCGATGCCGGTGAAGTCGATGCGGCGTTCGCGCGCGCCGCAAAGATAATTGAGCGTCGTTTTTACGTGTCGCGCCAGACCGGGGTGACGCTCGAGCCACGCGGTATGATCGCCCAGTTCGATGCTGCGGCGCGGCAATTGACGCTCCATCACCCGACTCAAGTGCCGCACATTCAACGCGCGGTGTACGCGAAACAACTCGGCCTCACCGAGAACCAGGTGCGCGTCATCTGCCCCGATGTCGGCGGCGGCTTCGGACTCAAGTTGCACGTCTATCCGGATGAAGTCGCGACGGCGGCGATCAGTATGTATCTCGGCCAGCCGGTCAAGTTCGTCGCGGATCGCCTGGAATCGTTTCTCGCAGATATCCATGCGCGCGGTCATCGCGTCGATGCGAAGATCGCCTGCGCGGACGATGGCTCGATCGAAGCGATGGTCGTCGATGACCTCGCTGGCGGCGGCGCCTACCTCGTTCATCCGCGCACGAGCGTGATCGAACCGTTATTGGTCGCGATCTGCACGCCCCTGGCGTATGACATCGAGCATTACCGCGCGAATGCGCGCCTCGTATACCAAAACAAAGTGATGACGGGGCAATACCGGGGTGTCGGCATGCCGGTTGCGACGCTCGTCGCCGAGGGCCTGGTCGACGCGGCGGCCCGCGAGCTCAGCCTCGACAAGGCCGCGATCCGCAAGCGCAACCTGATCCCTGACGACGGCTATCCGCGCACCGCTGCATCGGGTGAATATCTCGAATGCCTGTCTCAGCAGGCGGCATTCGACAAGCTGCTCGACATGATGGATTACGCCGGATTGCTACGGCAGCAGGATCAGCTACGAGAAGACGGGATCTACCGGGGTATCGGCCTCGCTAATGTCGTCGAAGGGACCGCGGCCAGTCCCGCGCTCTACGCCGCCGGCGGCGCGCCGATCAGTTCGCGCGATGCGTGCACCGTGCGACTCGAAGCGGACGGGAGCATTGCCTGCGCCACGGGTTTGACCGATCAGGGCCAAGGCGGAAAAACCGTGATCGCACAGATCATCGCCGCCACGCTCGACGTCGAACTGGATCGCGTGCAGGTGATCATGGGTGACACCGCGACGACGCCTTTCGGCGGCGGTACCTGGGCGTCCCGCGGCACTGCGATAGCCGGGGAGGCGGCGCTGCGCGCGGCGGAGACCTTGCGCGACCGGATCATCGAGGTCGTGAGCCGACTGCACAACCATCCGGCCGATCGGCTCGCCATGGCCAACGGCGACGTCGTGGTCAGCGCCGGCACGGATCGGGTGATGTCATTGGCGGAGGTCGGCCGTATCGTCCATTTCAATACCCATGAATTGCCCGAAGATCTGGAACCCGAATTGATCGTAACGCGCCATTACAGCCAACGCGAACAGTTGTTGATCTACGCCAACTGTTCGCTCGGCGTGTCACTCGAAGTGGATGTCGATACCGGCCTCGTGCATTTGCACAAGGTGTGGGGCGTGGACGATTGCGGCCGCGTGATCAACGCGAAACTGGTCGCCGAGCAGATGCGCGGCGGCGTCGTGCAAGGGATCGGCTCGACCTTATACGAAGAATGTTTATACGATGATCAGGGTCAGTTGTTAAACGGGACGCTGGTCGATTACCTGGTCCCAATGGCGGGCGAGATGCCCGATATCGAGTTCGCGCACATCGAGACGCCCACCAAGGCAACCTCGCTCGGCGCCAAAGGCTGCGGCGAAGCCGGCACGATCGGGATATCGGCGGCGATCATGAACGCGATCAACGATGCCTTGGAACCGTTCGGTGTCGAAGTGAATGCGCAGCCGTTTACGCCCGAAAAAATCCTGCTTGCGCTCGGCAAACTGAGTTAGGCCAGCGCACCTTGAGCGTCCGCCGGCATGTACGGACCACATACAGCGTTGCGAAAGGGTAATATTTCCTCACTACGCACGGTTTGGCAGCGCTAGACTGCCATCTAAGCGTAGGGAAGGGCCAATAATGAAAACATTCACGGCTTTCGCGATGTTGTGTTGTCTCGGCGCTGCGAGCGCCGCACCGGTGCAGACTTTCAACGGTGATATCAAGATCGGCGACAGCGCTGCGGGTATGGACTTCGACATCGACGGTGATGGGACGCCAGACCTCAATGCAGCTTGGAATGGCCAGTCGGTCCACCCTATGCCCCAATGGGACACAAAGCTGAGCGCTGCAGCCGGCGGCCTGGCCTTTATCTTTGTCTCAGGCGGCAGTACCCACCGATTTGCGGCGGGAGAGGCGATCGGACCGTCGAATCTGTTGGGCGCGGCCGGTATCACGACCCCGGGGCAGGAAACCCTACCACCGTTTCCGTTCCCGTTTGGCAGCGGAAATTTCTTCGATTACAACCCGCCGGATTCCGAGGGCTTGAGGGGATTCGCCGGTTTCAGTTTCGACATCGGCGGCCAGATCCATCACGGCTGGATCGACATCGAGTTGCAACCGTATCAAGCCGACGGTATTCCGGGGCCGCCGTGTTCGGGGAATCCGTTGGAGGGGTGTCTCAGAGTGTACGCTTACGGTTATGAAACGACGCCGCAAGCCGAGATTGCTGCCGGCGCGGTCCCCATACCCGCATCGCTGCCATTACTCATGGGCGCCACGGCGTTGTTCGCCTACAGACGCGGCCGTAAAAAGATCTGATCCCACAATCTAGTCTCCGCTAGAGATTGGAGACCCTGCGCGCGATCTGTGAGATGTCGACCGCGTGGCCGACGATCAAATCCTCACGCGCCAGGAACTTGGGTTTGATAAACCACACCAGCAACGGCAGCACGACCAGCGACAAGATCATGTTGATCAGCATGACCGCGACGAGCAGCAGACCCATGTCGGCCATGAATTTGAGATCCGACAGAAAGTGCCACGGCAGGATACCGATCACCATGATGGTGGCCGTGAACATGATGGCCTTGCCGGTCGTGGTCAGCGCGGCGACGAGTGCCTTTTGCAAGTCGTGTTTTTGCGCCGTGTATTCTTCGCAGATCCGGGACAATAGATAGATCCCGTAGTCGATCCCGACGCCGACGCCGATCACCGCCACGATACCGGCGTTGATGTCGAGGCCGATCCCCATCAGGTGAATCGATGCGCCCAACAGGAGATTCGAGAGGTTGACCGGTATCAATAAGATGAGCGAGGCGACGAACGAGCGGTAGGCCGTAGCCGAGATCAACAGCACCGCGAGATTGACCATCACCATGATGATCCAGTGGTAACGTTCGACCACGTTATTGATCGCCTGCTGTATTGCGATGACCCCGGTGCCGAGACGCACGCGGAACTCGGGGTGATCCTGGCCGACGGCTTCGACGGCGAGCTTGGCGCTGGCGAGCGCCTGATCGACGGTTTCCTGCTTATTGTCTTTGAACCACAAGGTGACGGTTGAATCCTGAAACTCGAAGTCGGCGACGTGCCCGAAATTGATCGCGTTGCTGCCGAGAAGCGTGGCAAAGCCCGCCGCTTTGATCGCTTCCGGCGTCAAGTCCAGCGGTTGCCACTTGGGGTTTCCGCCGGAAAACAGGCGATTGATCTCGCGCATATAGTCGCTGAAGGTCAACGTCGCGCGCGGCGGCAGGTTGGGGTCCATTTCCAAACGGCGTTGGAGCTCAGTCCCGATCCGTACTACGTCGGGCGTGTTCGTGACGCGGTGATCGATGTCGTGCTCTTTCGCTTCCAAGATGATTTCGAGTGTATTCGTACCGGGGAAATGCGCATTGATCGCGCGCACGGCGGTGTTGAACTCGGATTCATGCCAAAGCAGGTTGCTGCCTTCGACAGGGTTGCCGATCTTGATCTGCGTGTTGAGATAGATAGCGATCGCAGCAATGATCATGACCGCCACCGCCGTCTTGTTCGCAGTCGCGCCCTGACTGAGTCTCGAAAGGCGTTTCAGCACATTCTCCTGGGCAAGGTGGATCCCCTTCTCTTTGTGTACGCCGCCCACGATCTTTTCGATGTTCCTAGGCGCCGGCAGGTAGGACAACAGAATCGAACACAGGAATACCCCGGTGGGGATGATCCACAGCGCCCACATGCCACAGAAGATCGCATGGTTGATCATCGTTTTGATCGGCGCGATGGCGATGAACACGATGCCGCAAAAGTCGGTGAGAATACCCAAGATCGACGGCGCCATCATGACGCTCATGGTGACTTCGGCCGCCTTGCGGCGGTCTTTGAGATGCATCAAGACCTCGTAATAGCGTTCGGTGTACTGCACGCAGTGCGAAAACGATCGCGCGACCAGCAGTAAGGGCACGATCATCAATAAGGGCTCGATCGGGCGGTTGACTAAACCGATAAACCCGAAGCCCCATATGCCTGCGACCAGCGCACAGATAATCGGCGTGGCGATGCCGGCCAAGTTCCGCATGTAGAACATCAAGGCCAGCATCAATGCTGCGACCGTCACCGCGAAAATCTTGTAGGTCTGCTTCTGCAGCCGATAGACCCAACCGGTGAGTACCGGTTGCCCGGCGAGATGGACCTCATGCTCGGCATCTCTGGCGTTTTCCACCAGGTTTTGTGCGAAATCGAAAGCCTCGCCGTACTCGACCGTGTCCTGAAAGGCCGCGTTGATGAGCGTCGCGGTTTCATCGCGGGAGACGAAGAAGGTCCGCGCATTGGGCGATTTCCACACGCGACGGCGGAATTCCGCGACCTCCTCGGGCGTGCGCGGTGCGTGATCATCCATTAAAGGCCGCGTATCGATCCCGTTGGGTGTGGCTTCGGCGAAGCGCAGCTTTTCGGTTGAAATCGAAATGATCTGATCGTGGTTGACGCCAGGCGCGAGATCGATGTCGCGCGTCAACTGCCAGACTTTTTGCAAGGTTTCCGGGTAGTAAATATCGCCGTCCTTGCGCTTGACCATAATCGCCATGGTCAGCGGGTTACCGAAATTGCGGTGATCGAAAAAGATGTGGACGAAGGGGTCGTCCTGCGGCAGAAGGTCGTTGAAGACAGTGCGGATGTTGACGTGTTGAAAACCACGCATGAAAAACAGGGACACGAGGATAAACCCGATGCCGACCGCAGCGCGGTGGGCCATGATCCAATGCGCGATGTGATATCTCATTTTTTCAATAGTGGTTCAAAGCGTCGGTCGGTCAAAGTTTTGAGAAATGCGATCAATGCGCTTGCACGCTCGTCGGAAATCGGTTGTCCCTCCTGAAGCAAACCGAAATCCACGGTTTCGGCTACCTCGGGCGCGCCCCACGCTTCACCCGTTTCCGGGTTGGTCTCGCTGTCAGTGGTGCGGACGGTGTATTGGTTATAGAAAACGATCGCCGTGCGCAGATCTTTGAATGCCCCATTATGCATATAGGGTGCAGTTACGGCGACATTGCGCAGCGTCGGAACCTTGAATTTACCCGCGAGGGTCGGATCGTCGATCTCGGGGTGCTCCAACAGGCCCAGATCTCGATGCGCCATGCCCACACCGTTTCGCATTCTCACCGTCCGGTTACGGGGGATACCGATATTGTGATAGCGGTAATTGGTAAAGGTTTCACGGGTGGTGACTGCCGACGTATTCAGCAAATGACAATTCGTGCAGTTCGTCACGGGCGAGAAAAACAGGATACGTCCAAACGCTTCCTCGTCGGTCATCTGATATTCACCTCTTAGGTAGCGATCGTATTTGGAGTCGAAGGCCCCGAACAACTCGGTTCGTTCGAATGCTTTGATACTGTCGACCACCGCGCCAAACGCCCGATCCGTATCGGCGAATATCGATGTCCCGAAGACCAATTCGAAGCGCGATACGTAACTCGGATTTTCTATTACCCGGGCCATGACCGCAGCGCGGTCAGGGAAGCCCAACTCAATCGGATTCGTAAACGGTTCGGCGGCCTGCTCAGACAAATTTGCGGCGCGCCCGTCGCGAAACTGTCCGCCGACGTAATGCCCCTGCGGGTCTTGGTGAAATTTCGGACTCATGAACGCATAGGTCACGGACGGCGCATTGCGGTCACCCAGAGAAGTGCCGTCGTCACCTATCGAGACGGCGCCCGCGACGCCATTGTCCTTCCCGTCGGTAAAAGCTCGCGCCGGGTCATGGCAGGATGCACAGGATTGCGTGCGGTTTTTCGATAGGTTGGCGTCGAAGAACAACGCACGGCCCAATTCGGCAAGCTCATTCGGGTGCGGCGTATCGCCGGAAACTTCAGTCATGCTTGTATGGGCAATGCAGCACACCATGAACGTCGCAAGGCCCGATACGATGTGGCGTGTTTTTACGTGGCGGTTTATTCTGCCCTGATTCATGTGACGTCAACGCGTGATGCGCGTGGCGGTCGGACCGCGTGATAATACCGGGTCGGTCTCGGGCCGACGATAACAAAAGAGAGGTAGGGCCGATGAGTGACGGCACAGCACCTGGAAAACGCGTCGATTATTCGGCGATCGCCGATCGTAAACCCCTGAAACTGCCCGACGGCGCGCGCATGATCTTGTGGCCGGTGTTCGCGCTCGAGGTGTGGGACATCGCCCGTCCGATGGCGCGAACGGCGATCCCGCCCCCACAGGGCATACCGTTGTTGCCGGACGTGCCGAACTGGAGCTGGCATGAGTACGGGATGCGCGTCGGCGCGTGGCGGCTCATCGAAATGTACGAGTCGATGGGCGTGCGGCCCACCGTTACGCTGAACGCGCGCGTGGTCGAGGATTATCCGCGTGTCGCCGAGGCGTGCCTGAAAGCGGGATGGGAGCTGAACGCCCATAGCTATGAACAGATCCCGATGCAAAAGCTCGATGACGAGGTCGCCGCCATCGCGCAAACCATGGACATCATTACCGAGTTTGCGGGTAAGAAGCCGCGTGGATGGTTCGGTCCCGGGTTAACGCAGACGTTTCAAACGCTCGACCATCTGGCCGCCGCCGGTATTGAATACTTCGGAGACTGGGTGATCGACGACCAGCCCGTACCGGTGCGTACCGAACACGGCCCGCTCGTGGCATTACCGTACAACTACGAGATCCACGACATCGTCTTAATGGCGATCCAGCACCATCCCTCGGAAGTGTATCGAAACCGCGCGCTCGACTATTTCGAGACGATCTATGCCGAAAGCCAGGCGACCGCCAAGATCATGGCCATGGCCATGCATCCCTATCTGTCCGGATCGCCGCACCGGATCCGATACGTGCGCGAGACGCTCGAACACATTCTTTCGCAGCCGGGTGTGGTGTGTTGGGACGGCGAGCAGATCCTAGACTGGTTCGTTAGAGAAAGTCCGTTACCTGCGTAAGACGGAGGAGGTTTAATCGTGAAAAAACAATCGCTCAATCCGGACACCGTTTGGAAACCGGAAGATTATTTCAATCTCTATCACTCGACCGAGCTGCCCAAGGTGCCGCCGGAGAAATCCGGCTGGGAGCAGGCGGTCACACACGGCAACTTTCTGTTCATATCCGGACAGACGCCGACCACGCCGGAAGGCAAAACCGTGGCGACCGACATGCACGCGCAGGTGCGCCAGGCCTTGGAGAACGTCAGGGCACTGTGCGAGGCGGCGGGCGGTACGACCGATAACATCGTTCAGATCCGCTATTACTTCGAAGCCGGTTACATGGAAGAAGGCCTGGCGGCGCTGCGCGATTTCGGTGGCGAGTTCTTCAACAGCCCGTTTCCGTCGACTACCTGTGTCGAAGTGGTGCGGGTAGCCTGGCCCGATCACCATCTGGAGATCGAGGGGATGGCGATCATCGATTGACGATCGCGCCGCAGGGCATTATCCGTTTGCGCGATGCCGGTGAATGGGGAAGTTGCCGGCACCGCCGACAAACGGTTGCACGAGCAAACGGTCTAATCGCAAGTCCCGCGCGGTGCGAAACCGCTCGAGACCGATCGTCATCTCCAGGTGCCCGTCCTCGGGCTGCGCGCGATAGGTTCTGAACAGGCGGTCCCACCACGGCAAGTTGAAGCCGAAGTTGCTATTGGTCTCGCTCGGCCGCACCGAATGGTGAACCCGGTGCATGTCCGGCGTCACGACGATTAAGCGCAACAAGCGATCGAACGCGACGGGGATATTCACGTTGGCGTGGTTGAACATAGCCGTCGCATTGAGCGCGACTTCGAATAACAACACGGCCACGGCCGGCGGGCCGAGCGCCGCGATGACGGCAAACTTGATGAGCATCGACGCTAAGATCTCGAGGGGGTGGAAGCGCGCCCCGGTCGTGACGTCGAAATCGAGATCGGCGTGATGCATTCTGTGTAAGCGCCACAGCGCCGGCACCGCGTGGAACAAGACGTGCTGCAGATAGACGGCGAAGTCGAGCAGTACCATCGCAACCACAATCGTCAGCCAATAGGCGAGCGAGACGTTATTGAGCAACCCCCAGTCGCGGGTCTCCCCGAGCGCGGCGAGCCCCACGGCGGCGGTCGGCACGAGCACCCGCAACAGGACGGTATTCAGCGCCACGATGCCCAGGTTGTTCGGCCAACGCACCCACCGCGACACGGTGCGCGCGCGGCGGGGCGCATAGGTTTCCCAGCCCGCCATCACGACGAATATGCCGAAGAAAAAGCTGAGGCGCAGGATGGGTTCGTTGGCTAGGAGCGTGTCGGACATCGCGTTGGTCCGGTTGCCGGATTTGACAACAACGGGTCAATAAAAGAACATTCTATTGATCAATAGAATCATTGAGCGTCTGATATGTCAAGCGCGTCACCCAAACACGGCTTGTTGACGCAACTCGCCACCGTCGCAAAAGCGCTGGGACATGCGCACCGGCTGGAATTATTGGAACTCGTCGCGCAGGGCGAACGCGGTGTCGACGCACTGGCTGACCTCGCGGGGCTCACGATGGGCAACGCCTCTCAACACCTACAGCAGTTACGCCGCGCGGGTCTGTTGACCTCGCGGCGCGACGGCAAGCAGGTGTTGTATCGGCTCACCGACGAAGCCATCGTCGGCCTCTTGGCGGAGCTGCGGCGTATCGCCGAGCGTAACCTCGCTGAGGTCCAAGGCGTCCTGGCCGGCTATTTTCACGACCGTGACAGCTTGGAGCCCGTGTCACGCAACGAACTCGTGAACCGCATGCGCGATGGGGCAGTGGTGGTGCTCGACGTGCGCCCCGGCGATGAATACGCGGCGGGGCATGTGCCTGGCGCGATAAACGTCCCGTTACCGGAGCTGGCACAACGGCTGGGCGGCCTGCCTACCGATCAAGCGATCGTCGCCTATTGCCGAGGCGCTTATTGCGTCCTGTCTTTCGAAGCGGTCGCGCTTTTACGTGAGCGCGGTTACCGTGCTCGGCGTATGGAGGAAGGCCTTCCGGAATGGAAAGCCGCCGGGTTACCCGTGGAGCAGGGTTCTGCGTAATCCGTCGCGTTCGGGCGATCAGCGTTCGAGGGTGACAACGGGCAGCCGAACCCGCAGGCCGTCACGTTCACGGTCGTGCCCATCCCATCCGCGCTCAGCCCGGATCGTACCCGTCCAAAACCACGAATTCTCCATCTGCCGCTCCAGCCCTTAGCGCCCGCGCCGCCGTGTACTCCGGCGAATCGTAAAACGTCTGCGCCGCTTCGATCGACGGAAACTCGACGACCACCCAGCGCGCATCGCCGGCGGGCCCTTCGAGCGTCGTGACCTCGCCGCCGCGCACCACGAAGCGCCCGCCGTATTGCTCCACGACGGCCGGCGCAGCGGCGATGTAGGTCGAGTATTGCTCGGGATCGGAGATCTCGACGCGTGCGATCAAATAGGCTGACATGTCATTTCTCGAGATCGCTCCAGGGTTTGGGGTAGCGCTCAATTTACGCAGTCCCTATGCTACCGGCAACCGATCGTGGAGACCTGCATGGCCGCAAGAGAGGAACGCCGGAGCTTTTGGACATGGGGTTACGTGTCGGACGAACCCTCTGATGAGGAGCGCCTGAGCGCCGCGCAGCGACTCGTGGCACGCATTGGCAGCGCGGTTACGCCGCCACCGATCCCGGCTATCGGGGACATCGAACTGCGCGCTTCCCGCGTCGCGATTCCGGATCAAATGGCCGCGTGGGTCAACGCCGCGCACGATGATCGAGTGACCCACACCCACGGGGGTCACCCGGTCGAGTTGTTGATCGCCATGCGCGGCGCGTTTCCGAATCCGCCGGATGCCGTCGCACACCCGCGCACCGAGGACGAGCTCGAAGCGACGCTCGAATGGTGCGATCGCGAGGGCATCGTCGCCATCCCCTACGGCGGTGGGACATCGGTCGTATGGGGCGTCAACGTGCCGGACGGCGCGCCGCAGGCGGTCACCATCGATCTCGACAATATGAACGCCGTGCTCGAAGTCGACGAAACCTCGCGCGCCGGCCGCTTTCAAGCCGGGATCTTGGGACCGGATCTGGAGGCGCATTTGAAGCCGCTGGGTTTAACTTTGCGGCATTACCCGCAGAGCTTTCCCTGGTCGACGGTCGGCGGCTGGGTGGCTACCCGTTCCGGCGGGCACTATGCGACCAATCACACCCACATCGATGACTTCGTCGAATCGACCCGTATGGTGAGTCCGGCGGGTTGGTTCGAATCCCGCCGCCTGCCCGGCAGCGGCGCCGGTCCGAGCCCGGATCGACTCGTCATCGGCTCCGAAGGTACGCTCGGGATCATTTCCGAATGCTGGCTGCGGTTGCAGAAACGGCCGAGCTTCCGCGCGACCGCCGGCGTCATCTTTCCGGATTGGGAGAGCGGTACGACCGCGATGCGCCACCTCGTGCAAGCGAAATTGTGGCCCGCGAACCTGCGTATTCTCGATCCGACCGAAGCGGGAAATAACGCGGGGCTCGACGGCATTCAATCGGTCGTGATCATCGGTTTCGAATCGAGTGAGTTGTCGCAGGCGGCACACGTCACCGAGGCGGTGTCGATCGCGCGTGAGTATGGGGGCGTGATCGATGACGAGGATATTCTGATCGAAGACGGCACCGGCAAGGCCACCGGGCGCGGCGGTGCAGTGGGCGCGTGGCGCAACGCCTTCATCGGCGTCAATGCCGGGCTGACCGCGGGCTTGGGTCTGTTGGCCGATACCTTCGAGACGTCCATTACCTGGGATCGCTGGCCGCAATTCGACGCCACGATTCGCGAACGCGTCGGTCGCGTGCTACGTGAGACCCTCGGCGATAGCGCGGTGCTCGGGTGCCGCTTCACCCACGTCTATACCGACGGTCCGGCGCCCTACTACTCGTTCAGTGGCGTGGTACCGATCGGCGGCGAAGCGGAAGTCTGGCGCATCATAAAAGATGAAGCGAACGCGGCGGTCGTCGACGCCGGCGGCACCATCACCCACCATCACGCAGTGGGCCGCATGCACGCGGACGCCTGGGCCCGGCAGCGACCCGCACTCTTCGGCGCCGTGCTGCGCGCGGCGAAACGTCAACTCGACCCGAACGGCATTCTCAACCCCGGGGTATTGCTTGATCCATGATCATTAGCGGATGAGGACGATTCGCGATCAGGCTTGCATCGTCGGTGTCGGCCACACCGAATACTCGAAAGATTCCGGTCGCAGCGAGATGCGTCTCGCCTGCGAGGCGATTGCGGCGGCGATGGACGACGCGGGCTTAAAGCCCGAAGACGTCGACGGGATCGCGAAATACACTTACGACAACAACGATGCGGTCGAGATTGCGAAGAACCTTCAATTGCCGAGGCTCAATTACTTCGGTGAAGTCGCGTATGGCGGCGGCGGTGGGCCGGTCGGCGTGGTGTTATTGGCAGCGATGGCGGTTGCGACCGGACAGGCGCACGCCGTGGTCGCCTTTCGAGCGATGAACGAGCGCTCGGGTCGCGGTACGCCGCGCTACGGTCAGGCATCGGTTAGCGCCGGTGCGGCGGGGATCAATAGTTACCGCTGGCCCTACGGCTTGTTTACGCCTGCGCAGTCGGTGGCCTTGGTGGCACACCGTCACATGCACCTTTATGGCACCGAATCTACCGATTTCGGTGAGATTGCGGTCGCCGTACGGCACCACGCGAATCACAATCCACACGCGTGCATGTATGGGCGGCCGATGACGCTCGACGATCACCAGAATTCGCGGATGATCGCAACACCCCTGCATTTACTCGATTGCTGTCTCGAAACCGACGGCGGGGCTGCGGTCATCGTCACCACGCCGGAACGCGCCACCGATTTGCGACAACCGCCGGTCTTCATCGCCGCGGGTGGCATGGGTGCGGGTGTCTGGAATGATCGCCCGATGTTCAGAGACGTCGAATCGCCGGAGACCGAGGCGACCGTGATCGCGCGCCACGTGTTCGACGATGCCGGTGTGACCCACGCGGATATCGACGTCCTGTTCCTCTAACGATCACTTCACGCCGCTGGTGTTGATGGCCATCGAGGAATATGGCTTCTGCGAGCGTGGCGCGGGCAAGGACTTCATCAAGGGCGGGCGCTTGCAGTGGCCGGACGGCGTGTTGCCGCTCAATACCAGCGGTGGCAATCTATCCGAAGGCTATATTCACGGCATGCAGAACAACATCGAAGCCGTGCGTCAATTACGCGGCCAGTCGCGCTGCCAGGTCGATGGCACGCGACACGCGTTCGTCGCCGCCGGAAACGGCATCGCCACCACCGCGATGATCTTGCGACGCGGCGCGTGAGCGAGCCGGATGTTTTCGCGTATCCCATTCCGGAACCCGGGGCGGAACCGTACTGGGCCGCGTGTAATCGAAGTGAACTACAGATGCAGCGGTGTTCCGGGTGCGGCCACTACCGTTGGTTGCCGGGTGAGCTGTGCCCACAATGCGGGTCGACGGCGCTCGAATGGACGGCACTGTCGGGACGCGGCAGGGTGACGACTTGGACGGTGATCACACATCCCGTGCATCCGGCGGCCACGACACGCGTACCCTACATCGTCGCGGAAGTGGAACTCGAGGAGCAGCAGGGTCTGCGCATGATCAGCAATTTGATCGATATTGATCCGGATGCCGTCGCGTTCGATCTACGCGTCAAGGTGACCTTCGAAGATCACCCAGCGGGTCAGAAACTGCCCGTCTTTCGCCCGATGGCTTAGCGCTCAGCCCACGGATCGGCTGAGCGCCGAACCCTAGGCGCGCAACGCGCTCCTGACCTCGATGCCTTCGGCCGCAAACGCCGCGCGCAGTGCTTGGAGCACCTCCGGCGCCTGCATCGATTCGCCCGAAACCGCAATGCTGTCGGCCTCGAGCTCGAGCTCCTTACCGCTCTCGGCCACGGCTTTGCCTGCGCTCATGGCCTTCATCGTGCGCTGCACGGTCTCTTCAACGCTGCACTCGGCGCCATGGGTCAGATTTCCATCGTCGAGATAGCCCAGGCCCGGATAATATTCCTTTACCACACGCATCCCCATCTGCTCCGCGACTTCGAGCAGCGGCCAGGTCGGGAGTGCCGGCAGATAGGCCACGATATCGGGATTCACGGCGACGAAGCCTTCGAGCATGCCGCGGGCGTTGTCCTCGTTTTCCTGGGCCCAGTCGTAAAACGCGCTGTGCGGTTTAGCCGCTTCCAGTACCAGCCCCTCAGCCTCAGCGAAGGCCTTCAAAGCACCGAGCTGATAGATCGTGTAGTCCTTGCCTTCCTGCGCGCTGATATTCATCACCCGCCGGCCGAATCCCATCACGTCCGGAAATCCGGGATGGCCGCCGATCGTGACGCCGTATTCTTTCGCTTGCTCGACGGTGCGGCGGATCCAGGTCGGATCGCCGGCGTGGTAGCCGCAGGCGACGTTGGCATGCGTGATGCCCTGCATCACCTCGAGCGGGCGGCCCAGGACATAGTTGCCGAGTGATTCACCCAGATCACTATTGAGATCAATCCAATCTTTCATCTCGAGATCTCCTCGTTAAAGCGTGTCTAAAACGCCGGTCGCGCCGGCGTTGATTGCCCGGCGTCAGTTGACCTGCTCCGGTGCGTAATGCGGCATCACCTCGCGATGAAGCAGACGCAATGACTCCATGATGCGCTGATGCTCCAGGCGCCCAAACTGTACCATCAGGATCGCCTGGTCGATACCGGTGTCATACCAGGGCTGGATCTTCTTGATGCAGCGCTCCGGATCACCGACGATGATCAGCGGGTGTTCCATCAACTCGTCATCCGTGAGCTCTTCCACCGGCTTGCTGATATCGAACATTTCCTTCAGGTAAGCGTAGCTATTGGTCTCGACGCGGGCCAAGGTGAGAAACAGATCCTTGATCGTGAACATGAACCAGCGTGCGGCGTCGAGCGCGAGCCGTATGCCTTCGTCGTCGGTGCAGCAATGCACCAGCAGAAACTGTCCGAATTCGTTTTTGACCTCGTGACCGACGGGAACCGCGTTCGCTACGGCGTCGCGATAAAGCTTTATCGCGCGATTCTGCTGTTCAAAGGAGAAGTTGAAGCACAGGGCACCGAAGCCCTTTTGCCCGGCCGTTTCGAACGACGCGGGTCCCGTAGCCGCCATCCATAGTGGCGGATGTGGCTTTTGTACTGGTTTCGGCACGACGCTGCGCGGGGGGATCTTCAGCCTCTTGCCCTCGTGCTCGAGCGGATCCTCGGTCCAGGCTTTGACGATGATCTCGAGCGCCTCCGCGCACATTTCGTGCGTATCGTCGGGATCAATCTGAAACCCCTCCAGCTCCAGGGAGGTGACGGAACGGCCGGTGCCGAAATCGAGGCGGCCGCGCGAGAGGATGTCGAGTGTAGCCGCGCGTTCGGCCGCACGGATGGGATGGTTGTACGGAAACGGCAGCAGCACGACGCCGTGGCCCAGGCGGATGTTCTTGGTGCGTTGACTGACGGCAGACAGAAATACTTCGGGGCACGAACTGTGCGAGTACTCGGCGAGGAAGTGATGCTCGACTTCCCACACCGTGTGGAACCCGAGCTGGTCCGCGAGTTCGATCTGCGCGAGCGAGTCCCAGTACATCTCGTACTCGCTGGTCTCGGTCCAGGGCTTGGGCATCTCGAGTTCGTAGACCAGGGAAAACTTCATGGGGCGCCCTCTTAGTTTCGAGGCAAACGTTGCTCGATCGGCTGCGGGTTGTCGATTATGTACTGATTTCTTGCTGTGCCGGAAGCGATTTCAGCGCTTGGGCTGTGCTACTGCCCGCTGGTCAAACTGGACACGCTGAAGATCCGCTTGATCTTGGCAGGTGTCATCGCCGGGTGTGTCGTCTCTGCTTTCACCCGCACGATCGTAGCGGTATTACCCAGCCGATCGGTGACGTTGTGTCCGCGAAAGGCGTACACCGAGTTTTCTATGGAGTCCGCTGCGCCATTGGCTTGCGGTGGTGCTTTGTAGATCGGATCCATGGTCTTCCACAACACGTCGTCGTGGTTGAAAACCAGGGTGATGGCCACATGATAGGTTTCGTCGTCGATGAAGATGACCCGGCTGCGATACGGGTGCCCTTCCCACACCGAATGTAGTTCCACCACGTGGCAGTCACGGACCTGCCAACGGTCATCTGAGACGCGACTGTAGGGTCCGAAATTGCGCGTGGCGCTGTGCTTCGAATCAAACACGTCGAGTACGCGCCGTTTACCGAGATATACCCATTTATAGTCCATCACCCGACCCGAAAAGCCGTCGAAGTCGTCCAGCGTTGAATCCGATCCCATGAAGCTGTCGGCGCGCTCTCTCGCGGACAGCCGCCGCACCCGGCGTTCCGTCGGCAGGTAGGAATTCACCTGATCGCCTTCGTAAGGGTCGAGCGAACGCTCGACGATGAATTTGGTGCCTTTGACATTGAACGGCTCGACAAACTCGATGTAGTCCTTGAAAAGCAGGTGCTCGCTGTTGGGTATGTCCACGCGGTAACCCTGATCGGCGAGCATGGGCAGGTTGCTGAGATAAACGCGCTGGTATGTCTCGACTAAAAACCGCAAAACGCGACCACCGCCATCGAGACCGTCCTCCGGCTTGGCCGGGGCCTGGCCGCCGGTCGGGCTGATGTAGGCGATCGTCAATTCCTTGGTGGCATAGCCGTAGTGTTGCCAACGGTGGATCTGATTCCATCCGGTCATGAAACCCGCGACGTCCGAAGCGGACGCTGCGATCTGCGCGTCCGAGAACGGCCGGCCGGCGACGTAATTTTCCAACACACCGTCCGCGCCGATCGTCGCCTGGCCGCTGAATCGCGTGGTGGCCTCGAGGTAGGACGCATGCGGCTGGTAGCGGGTCGTCTCTTGAATCTCGATCGAAACCTCGGGAAATCGAAATTCCTCGATGTAGCCCGGTGGGATGAACGGGCGCAAACGGTCCAAATCGTCGATGCCGATCACGGTTCCAGCCACGGGTGGATCTGCGTAAGCTTCCTCGGAGATCCAGGCACCGATGGTGTCGCGCGTGATCTCCTCGGCCGACGTTGGCGCTGCGAAGATCCCGGCGAAGATTAGCAACAACGTGATTTTCATCGGAAGGCGCTCCCTTGCGGGCGAATGAAGATCTATCTCGCTTCGAGCCATCGATACAGTCTATCGCATGAATTCACCGTCGAGCATGGCACAATCCCACGCTTATTTGCCGCCGGAGCCGTCGAATACCGCCCATGCGTCACGATCGCACACAGCTAATGTGGGCCGCAATCGCTCTTTTCTCGGGCGTGTTCTTCGGCAGCGCGGTGACGGTGTCGCGCTTTGCGTACGACGCCGGCGCCAGCGGTATCGTGGTCGCCACGTTTCGCACGATCATCGTGATCGCCGTACTGGCCGGTGCAATCAAGCTTTCCCGTCAGCGCTGGTCGTTACCGCGCGCGAGCGTGCCACTCGTCATCTTAAGCGGCGTCCTGATGACGGGTTCGACCTACGGCGTTATCGGCGCGGTCGAATTTATCTCTGTCGGGCTCACGTCGCTGTTGTTCTTCACGTTCCCCGTGATCATCGCGGTGATCGTCATGGTGCTCCGTATCGAGCAATTCAGTCTCGCGAAACTATTCGCCATCGTGCTCGCGTTCGTCGGTCTGACTGCGATGCTCGAGTCCTCTATCGGTAACGTCGACTGGCGAGGCACGGCGTTCGCGCTCGTCGCCGCGGTCACTACGGCCGTCAATGCGATCGTGATCGCGCACTATTTCCAGCGCCTGAACGTTCTCGCATTGATGCTGCACTTGAGTATCGTCACCTTGGGCCTGCTACTGGTGATCGCCGGTGCGGCCGGTGACGTGCGTTTACCGAATGATCCATCCGGCTGGGGCGGTGTGTTTGGCGTCGCCGTGTTTCACGCGGTGGGTATGCCGATGTTTTATGCGGCAATCGCCCGTATCGGTGCGCTCAAAGCCAGCATGGCTATCAACGTCCAGCCGGTAACGTCGATCTTCGAGGCTTGGGCCTTGTTCGACGAAGTGTTGAGCGTCCTGCAGGCCATAGGCGGCGTACTGGTACTGGTCGCGATCGCACTCATGCAGTGGATCGACCTGCGCACGGGACGCGATCCGCCGATGCCCTAATTTTTTACCGTCAATCGCCAGGCGGCGCCGCGTCGATGAGCACGCTGCGTTGAAGGTTTGAACCAACGCAGAGCGCGGGGGTGAAGGTCAAGTCCAGAACCCACGCGATAAAGAGCGTAACCGCGGCGAGCATGCCGAATTCGACCTGACTTTGGAGATCGCCCGTAGTGACAGCCAGGAATCCGACGCAGAGCGCGGCCGTGGTTAAGGTCACGGGCCGGATGAGGGCCGCGAGCGCGGCTTCTACGCCGCGTTGCTGGCTCGCCGCGCGGCGCGCCTCGTTGCTGTAACGGGAGAGAAAGTGGATGCTGTCGTCGACCGCGATGCCGAGCACGGCGGAGGCGACCAGACTCGTCGTGATGTTGAGCGTGATTGGCGTCAATCCCAAGATCCCGAAATACGCGAGTATGGGCAAAGCGTTCGGCACGAGTGCGAGGGCACCGGTGCGAAACGATCGGAACACCGTTGCGAGCACGAGGTAGATCACGACCAATGCCGCCGCGAGGCTCGTGATCTGACCGCGCGTAATGTCGTCGACGGTGCGGGCGATCAGATAGGACGTCCCGGTCACTTGCCCATGCAGGTCGGGGGGCAGGTCAGCGAGGCGCGCTTCGATCCGTGCGGCTAGGTCGAGGAGCTTGCCGGTCGAAAAGGTCGTGGCGCGTACGTGCACGAGCGCGCTCGAGAACCGGGCATCGGTAAAGCGGTTGAGGTCCGCGCCGCCGCCCAGGAGCAACAGATGATTGACGAGGCGGGCCGACGCCGGGATCCGCGCCTCTTTTGCCGCTTCCGGCACGATCGCATGGTGCAGAATGCCGACGTAGTCGACCAGCGAATACGTACCGCCGATCTCAGTCTGTGCTTGGAGCCAGGTTTGCAATTCAGCGATATGACGCAAGGCCTCGGGATCCTTGAAGGTATCGGCGCGGTCGGAATCGATGCGGATCCGGATCGGAACGGTGCCGGCGAATACGCTCCCGATGCGTTCGAAGTTCTGCCGGACCGGGCTGGTCGGTGTGAAATTGCGTAACACTTCAGTACTGACCTCCATGCGCGTCGCCGCCACGAGCGACGCGAGCGCCAAAACGGCGCCGCCGGCAAGAAACAGGCGCTGGTGCTTCAGATCGAAACGTGCCAGCCCCAGTGCATAGGTCGACAGCCGATCGTTGCGAGTCCCCGCAGGTCGGCGGGCCGGCAGGATGACGAGCCCGGCCGGAACCACCGTCAGCGCCGCGGCCCAGGCCAGGATCACGCCGAGCGCGGCATAGAGACCAAACAGCCGAATCGAGTCGATGTTGCTGAGGGCGAGCGAGGCGAATCCGACGGCGGTGGTCAGCGCCGTAAGCGTCAACGGAGCGACGACGTCACGCAGTGCCGCCTTCATAGCCTGCGTTCGGTCCAATCCGCGCGAGAAGTAGCGGTCGAAATCGCAGACCACGTGGATGGCATAGGCGAATCCCACCACATAGACGACTGGCGGCAGGATCACCGTCACGAAATTCAAGGCGTGGCCGGCGGCGACGAAGCAAGCGAGGGTTCCGATCAGCGCAACGACGTTCGCGGCTAATGGCGCGAGCACACCGCGCACGGTACGAAATCCCAATCCCGCAACCAGTAGCGTGCCCAGGATCGCGATCGGCATGACCCGATAGAGATCGCGCAACAATACGCGACTGAATTCGAGCCGCACGAACAGCGGCCCGGATAAAAACTGTTCTGCATCGCCGGCTTCGTCACGCGAGGCTCGCGCGATGCGGTCGACGCGCTCGATCAAGGTTCGCGTATCGAGCCCGGGATCGAAATGAACGGCCAGGAGCGCGCCGCGCCCGTCAGCGGAAACGAGATGTCCGGTAAAGAGTGGATTTGCGAGCGCGTCTTTGCGAACGCGATCGGCGGCCGCTTGGTCCGCTGGCAATTCCCGCAGCAGCGGATCGATGGTCGTCACCTCGTCCTGGGCCTTGATATTGAGCGCCGACACCAGACTCTCGACCTTTACGACGCCCGGCAGGCGTTCGATCCGGCGGGTCAGGCGTTTCAATCCGCTGAGTCGTACGGGTGAGAACAGGTCGTCGGCGATCCAGGCTACGAAAAGCACGTCGTCGGTCGCAAAGCGCTTGCGCGTTTGTTCGAAGACCTGCAGTGCTTCGCCGTCGCGCGGCAACAGCGCGGCCATCGAAGGATCGACAACGAATTTCGGACTGAGGGTTTCTAGATCAACGAGGCGGTCGAGTGCCGGAATGACTAATAGCGCGACGCAGGCGAGCACCAACCATGGGTGTGCGACGATGGTGTCGAAGTATCGCGACAGCATGCTTCGGTCGCCCCCATCCGCGGACGCGGATCAGTGCATTATTGCATGCGCGAAAAGCTCGCCGACCACGAGTGCGAGCGCGACGCAGGCGAGCGTAATACCGATCCGGTTGCGCCGGCGTTCCAAGCGCGTCGGCTTGCCTGCGAGTTCGGAATCTTCCACCGACGGCGCACTCGCGACGCCCCATAGAACCGTGTAGAGGATGGCTACCGCACCGAGAGTGGCCGCCGCGAGCAAGGGCAAACCGATCGCGGATTGATCGAGGAAAGTCCCCGCCGCACCCGCGCCGACGGCGCCCAGACCAAGCGCAAGCGCGCCGGCGTTCAGCGCCACGAAACCCACGCAAGGGGCGCTGAGTATCGCCGCCAAGGTCGTCGCAATGCGCACATTACGGACGCCTTGCCCGCCTTCCTCGCTATCTTCACCCTGCGGTGCACCCTCGAGGCGCGCGCATTCGATCGGTTCTTCGAAGCCCTTCAAACTGATCTCCTCGACGACTGCGTCGGGAAACGCATCGGCGACGGCTGCATAGACCGTACCGTCAACCAGGATACCGCCAGGCGAAACGCGCGCGACGAGCCGTGCCGCGCGATTGACGACGTCCCCGATCGCGCTGTAGTGGGCGATCTCCTTCGACCCCACCCGGCCGACGCGCGCGTGACCGATCGCGATCCCGACGGTTACATCCATCGGGTGCTCGAAACGGTCACCGAGCTTATTCACCTCGCGCCTGAGATCGACGCTTGCGTTAACCGTGAGTTCGGCAAAGTCCGGCCGTACGAGCGGCGCATTGAAGAAGGCCATCACCTCATCACCGACGAATTGCGTTACAAAGCCGTCGTGCTTGACGACGGTGTCGGTTGCGGTGCGTAGGTAGGTATCGAGCAGTTCGTGGGTTCGCTCTGGACCGAGTTCGTGGGTCAGCGTCGTATAGCCGCTCAGATCCGCGAAAAAGACGGCAAGCTCGACGACCCGGCCTTCCTCGATGTGCCCGTTACAGCGATTACACAGATTGGGGTTTTCAGCACTGCGCCGAACACCGCCGACGCGCGCCACCGCGCCGAGCATCCCGGCGAGCGCCGTATTGCAGACCAGACAATTCGCACTTGGGCCGCGCTCAGCCATGGCAGTGAATTATGCGCCGAGTTTGCGCATTCAAACCAGCTTTTGTCATTGAGCGGCCCGACCTAATGCGCCAATGCCGTATTCAACCCGAATAATCTACCCTGAGCGGTCTATCGGCGTCCTGATTCTTCTGATGCGAAGGAGAATTGGGGCGAGCGCAGATGCCATCAATACCAGTGACGGTGGTATAGAGTAAAGGGAGTAAAGGGAGTAAAGGGGCCGGAGTGGATTTATTTTAACCACTTACTATCCGGCAAGGATGAAACCGTACTTGGCCAATCAACGTCGTAAATCACGGTGTACAAGTGGCTACGGCATTATATAATTACGTGCCTTACACGGATCAGCAAAAGGAGTTGCTACGATGCCACGTCGTCCAAGGATGTACCTACCTGGAATACCCGCACACATCGTGCAGCGTGGAATTAACCGCGCCCCATGTTTTTTTCGCGAAAACGACTATCGGATATACCTAAACGCATTAGACACCGCGTTAAAGCGGTATCGGGTTTCTCTGCACGCCTTTGTCTTGATGACCAACCACGTCCATTTGCTAATGACACCTGAAGACGAAGATGGAATATCTAGAGTAATGGCATTATTGGGGAGCTATTACGTTCGCTATGTCAACAAAACCTACGAACGCACTGGAACTCTATGGGAAGGGCGCCACCATTCGAGTTTGATTGAAACTTCCAGCTATCTGTTCAGATGTTATCGCTATATTGAACTCAATCCCTGTCGCGCTAGGGTGGTTAAACGACCGGATGCCTATCCTTGGAGTAGTTACGCTCACAACGCTGGCGGATCGCTTGAAAGTATCATCATCGAACACGACGAATATCGATCGCTTGGCGGGTGTCCATCCGTACGGCAGCAGACCTATCGCGGATTTTTCGCTGAAGAATTATCGGAACAAGATGTTTGTGAATCCCGCGAAGCAAGCACATATAACTATCCGTTGGGAAGCGAAGGTTTTCGCAAAAATATCGAGCGTCAGCTCGGACGGCCTATCGGGCATTGCCGGGTTGGACGACCATTTTCTAAAGGTGGTCAAAAATAATCCACTCCGGCCCCATTCTTGATGGCAGCGAATTATGCGCCGAGTGTGCGCATTCAAACCAGCTTTTGTCATTGAGCGGCCCGACCTGATGCGCCAATGCCGTAGTCAACCCGAATAATCTACCCTGAGCGGTCTATCGGCGTCCTGATTCTTCTGATGCGAAGGAGAATTGGGGCGAGCGCAGATGCCATCAATACCAGTGACGGTGGTATCGGTACGGCGAACACGCCGCCAAGAAAACCGAACCCGAACTGGCTGTTGCCGGGGGGGATCGGATTACCATTGGTTACTGCGAATCTAAGCGTATTCGTGCCATTCACGAAAAGGGACTGATCGTTGATGAACAGGGGTGTCGAACTGGATAACAGGGAAGAATTCACCGGACTGGTGGGATCAACCCCGGGGCAGCAATCGACAATTTCATTACCGTTCAGGTGACTGGTAACAACAATCGTCCACCCTGTCGCAAAACTGCCGTCGATGATAAACAGCTCGGGTCCCGTTTTGACCAGGTCAAACGCGATATTCAACCAGTAGGTTCCTTTCGGGATCTGGGAATTGCCGCTCGTTACCGCTGGATTGTCCGTCGGCGATATCCACTGCGAACTGGGCCCGAAATTAGGCCATGCAGCGCCCCCGGAATTGTATTTACTGATCGTCCTGGCGTCGCGGGGAACCGCGCCGGTGGGCGCGATCGTCACGTCCCATTGGGGATCGGGAACCCCGGTCGGCGAATTGAGGCCGGTAGCGAGGTTATGTAGTTGAACCGGGGCTGCAATGCACGTTAACGGTAAGCCGATTACCACCGCGCTCAGCAGGACTACCAGCGCACGTGCATGTATTAATCGGGAATTGAGCGGACGTGCGTGCATTACGCTTGCTCCATCGCCCGTGGTCCAACGGGATCTCGGGGTAACGTGATTCAACCATGGCGAAAACGAGCTTGTCCATCCGTGGCACGCCGGAACGGTAAGACGTCACACATAGACATGCCGGGAGCCGCGCTGGGAATCGGCAGAGATTAGGTAGAATGGTTCGCGAATCAAAAGAAACACCGGGGGGAAATTCCATGACTATCAAACGTATGCAAAGCGGGCCGCGCATGAGCCAGGTCGTCGTCAACAACGGCACCGTTTATCTAGCCGGCCAGGTGGCCATGGACGCGCCCGGCGGGTCTGCGACCGAACAGACCAAAAACATCACGGCCCGTATCGACAGCCTACTCGCGGAAGCGGGCACGGATAAATCCAACCTGCTTGCCGCGACGATCTGGCTGTCGAAGATCGATCTCTACGACGAAATGAACACGGTCTGGGACGCCTGGATCGACCCGGCTAATCCGCCGGCCCGCGCCTGTGTGGAGGCGACCCTGGCGTTTCCCGAATACGACGTCGAGATCATGGTCGTCGCGGCGGCGTAAGGCCGACGACGTCATGTCGTCCGTAACCGTCGATGTCGAATCTACGGCGCAAGCGTATTTAAGACTCTTACACGAACGCGGGATCGAATACTTCTTCGGCAACGCCGGGACGGACTTCGCGTCGATCATCGATGCCTTCGGTCGCAGCGCCGCGACCGGCGAGCCGGCGCCCACCCCGATCACCGTCCCGCACGAGGTGCCCGCGGTCGCGATGGCCTACGGCTACTACATGGTCACGGGGCGGCCGCAAGCCGTGATGGTGCACGTCAACGTCGGAACGGCCAACGCCTTGAGCGGCATCATCAACGCCATGCGTGACGGCGTGCCGATCTTGTTCACGGCGGGCCGTACGCCGATCACCGAAGCGGGGCATATGGGTTCGCGCGATCTGCATATTCACTGGGCGCAGGAATCGTTCGATCAGGCCGCGATGGTGCGCGAATACGTGAAGTGGGATTACGAACTGCGCAACTTCGATCAACTGGAAGACGTCGTCGACCGAGCGCTCTCGATCGCGATGACCGAACCGCGCGGGCCGGTTTATCTAACCCTGCCGCGCGAAGTCCTGGCCGAGCGCCAGAACGCGTTCACGTTCGACTCGGACCCGCGGGGCCACGCCGGGCGCCCGATGCATCCGAATCCCGACGACATCCAAGCCGCCGCCTCGATGCTGGCAGCCAGCCAAAATCCCTTGATCATTACCACCATGTCGGGCCGTTTTCCGGGCGTTCCACGGGCGCTCGAGGCCCTGGCCGAAAGCTTCGCCATTCCCGTCGTCGAATTCAGCCGCCGCGCAATGTGCTTGTCGACCGCACATCCGATGCACCTGGGATTCACGCACGAGCGCTATTTTAAAGAGGCCAACGCGCTCTTGATCGTTGACAGTGACGTGCCGTGGTTTCCAGCGGCGCACGAACCGCGCACGGACGCCAAGGTCATCCATCTGGGCGTCGATCCGGCCTTCTTGCAATATCCGATGCGCAGCTTTCCCTGTGACCTAGCCATTCAGGCGCACCCGACCGTTGCGATCGATGCTTTGACAGCGGCGCTCGCACCGCTGCGCCCTGAGCGGCTCGGCGTTATCGAATCCCGCTATGCATCCGTCAAGGCTGAACACGAGCAGCAACGCTCGCAGTGGCGCGCGGCGCGCGACGCAGTAAGTACCGATTCACCCATTGACCCGCTGTGGCTGTCGCATTGCATCGATGCGGTCAAGGATGACGACACCATCGTCGTCAATGAGTACGATCTCTTACCTACGCAAGCCGAATTCACGCAACCAGGTACCTTTTTCGGCGCTTCCGCTGCGAGCGGCCTCGGTTGGGGTCTCGGCGCAGCGCTGGGCGCGAAGCTTGCGTCGCGGGAACGGCTGGTCATCGCAACCGTTGGCGACGGCGCTTACATGTTCGGTAATCCCACACCCTGTCACTTCGTCGCACGCGCGCAAGGCCTGCCTACCCTGACCGTGATATTTAACAACGGCACCTGGGGCGCGGTACAAAACGCGAATCGAATGATGTACCCGGAAGGTTGGGCGTCGAAAGGTGATCACATGCCTTTGTCGAAACTCGAACCGTCACCGGATTACGAGCTGCTCGCAGTCGCGAACGGCGGCTATGGTGAACAGGTTGAACAGCCGGATGAGGTGATTCCGGCGCTCGAACGCGCGCTGCATGCGGTGCGCGTCGAACATCGCTTGGCCGTACTCAACGTGATCTGCAAGACGCCTTGAAGAACCGGAGGAAAAACCATGAATAAAGTCGTTAGGGAAGTCCTGGAAGCGAACGATCGCTACGCCGCGAATTTTGGCGCCAAAGGCGCGCTTGCGGTGCCACCCGCCCGGCGGTTTGCCATCCTGACGTGCATGGATGCGCGCCTCGATCCGGCTCAGTACGCCGGTTTGAGCGAGGGCGATGCGCACGTCATCCGCAATGCAGGCGGCCGCGCGAGTGACGATGCGATCCGATCCCTGGTGATCTCCTACAAGTTGCTCGGTACGCAAGAGTGGTTCGTCATTCACCACTCGGATTGCGGCATGGAAACGTTTACCGACGAGATCATGCGGGATCTCCTGGCGAGCAGCCTCAAAACCGCCTCGGTGGATGAGAGCGGTTGGCACGATTCAGGCGACGGTCCCGGATCGACGGAAGGCAACTACATCGATTGGTTGACGATTGCAGACAACGCCGAGAGCGTTGTCGAGGACGTCGTGCGCATCAAGCGTCACCCATTGGTGCCGCCCGAAATTCCGGTGTACGGCTATATCTACGACGTCGGGACGGGTAGGTTGGTTGAGATTCCGGATGCCACGGCGGCCGGAAAAGCCGGCGGCTGATTCAAGGGACGAAACGTGTACGACGCGATAGTGGTGGGGCCCCGCTGCGGCGGATCCCCTACGGCCATGCTCCTCGCCCGCATGGGCTACCGCGTGCTGGTGGTCGACAAGGCCACCTTCCCCAAGGACACCATCTCAACGCATTGGATCTGGCCCGCGGGCGTCGCGTTCCTGAAACGGTGGGATCTGCTCGATCGGGTTCACGCTTCGAATTGCCCGCCGATTTCGAACATCAGTTGGGATTTTGGACCGTTCCCCTTGGTCGGCTCCCCGCCGCCAGCCGACGGCGGGATCAGGACGGGTTATGGTCCGCGGCGTACGGTGCTCGATCAAATCTTGATCGACGCGGCGGTCGAAGCCGGCGCCGAATTGCGCCAGGGCTTTTCGGTGAAGGAACTCGTGATGGATGACGATCGGGTCGTCGGCATACGCGGTCACGCGCAAGGTGGTTCGCTGGTCGCCGAGAAGGCGCCGATCGTCATCGGGGCCGATGGCATGAATTCCTTCGTGGCGCGGGTCGTGAACGCGCCCAAATACCACGAAACGCCGCCGCTGGCGGTCAGTTTTTACACCTTTTGGAGCGGCGTACCCTGGGATAAGTTCGAGGTCTATCTACGCGGAGAGCAGCGGCGATGGATCGGGATGGTTCCGACCAACGATGGTCTGATCAACCTCTTCGTGTCCTGGCCCGTCGAAGAGTACCGTGCATTTCGCAATGACATCGAAGGCAATTATTTAAAAACACTCGAACTCGTACCGCAGCTCGCTGAACGGGTCCGGGGCGGTAAGCGTGAAGAACGGTTTTTCGGCAAGATCGTGCCGAATTTTTTCCACAAGCCCTACGGGCCGGGTTGGGCGCTGGTCGGGGATGCCGGTTGCGATAAAGATCCTACCACCGGCCAAGGCATCACCGATGCATTTCGTGATGCGGCATTGTTGGCTGAAGCCATCGATGCAGGCTTGGCGGGTACGCAGCCAATGCAGGCGGCGTTGGCGGAGTACGAGCAACGACGCAATGCCGTCAGCATGCCGACCTACCAGTTCACCTGCGAGGCCTGCCTGTACATGCCGCCACCACCGGAGCGCGTGGAATTCCTGCACGCGCTGCGCGGCAACCAACCCGAGATCGACCGGTTTCACGGCTGCCTCGCGGGCACCGTGCCATTCGCTGAGTTTTGGGCACCGGAGAACCTCGAGCGGATCATGCACGCGGCATAGCGCGCGACGATTACGCCTTCGCCTCGCGCAGCGCTTCCCAAATCTTCTGCGACGTCGCCGGCATCGTGATCTGGGTGACGCCAGCCGGCCGTAACGCGTCGAACACCGCGTTCATGATCGTGCCGGGCGCCGCGATTGTGCCGGCTTCACCACACCCTTTAGCGCCCAAGGGATTCGTCGTCGTCGTCGCGTCGATCGTTTCGACGTGAAAGTTCGGCAGGTCGTCTGCGCGCGGCATGCAGTAGTCCAAAAAGGACCCGGTGATCAACTGCGCGCTGTCATGGTCATATATCGCGTGTTCCATCAGGGCTTGTCCGATGCCCTGGGCCAACCCGCCGTGCACCTGGCCCGCGACGATCATGGGATTGACGACGACCCCGAAATCATCACCCACGCAGTAGTTCAATAGTTCGACGGCGCCCGTTTCCGGGTCGATCTCGAGTTCACAGCAATGGCAGCCGGAGGGAAAGCAAAATCCTTCGGGATCGAAGTAACTCGTTTCTTCCAGGCCGGGCTCCAATTCTTCGAGCGGATAATTGCCCGGCAAATAGGCCGTGTGTGCGATCTCCTTGAACGACAGGATCCGATCTGAATCCTTGACTTTGAAATAGCCGTCGATGAATTCGATGTCCGGCGGTTGCGATTCGAGAATATGCGCCGCGATCTTTACGCCTTTAGCGATGACTTTGTCGAGGCTTAACACGAGCGCACCACCACCGATCGCGATCGAGCGCGATCCGAACGGTGCCGACGCCGAAGGGGATCTTTCCCGTATCACCATGCACGACATCGATGTCTTCGAGGGGAAGGTTCAACTTGTCCGCGACGATCTGCGCGAACGTCGTATCGTGGCCCTGACCGTGGCTGTGTGAGCCGGTGAGCACGGTGACGGTCCCGTCGGGGTTGATACGCACGGTGGCGGCTTCATAGAACGGCATCGTCGATCCGGCCGCGACGGCCGGCGGCGTTGGACCGAGCCCGGCCATCTCCGTGTACATGGCGACGCCCACACCGCGCAGTTTTCCGCGCGCTTTAGACGCATCCCGGCGTGTTTCGAACGCCGCGTAATCAGCGGCTTTCAAGGTCACATTCAGGCAGCGTGCGTAGTCGCCGGAATCGTAGACGAGCCCGCCGCAGGAGGTATAAGGAAAGGCTTCCTTTGGAATGAAGTTTCGGCGGCGCAATTCGAGCGGGTCGATGCCAATCGCCTGCGCCGCGGTCTCGACCAGCCGCTCGACGGTAAACGCCGCTTCGGGCCGGCCGGCGCCGCGGTAGGCATCGAATGGCACCGTATTCGTGAACGCCACCTTCACTTCGGCATACATCGCCGGGATCGCGTAAACGCCCGAGAGCATGAGGGCATACAACATCGTCGGCACCTGCGCGCCGACGATGCGAATATAGGCGCCGACGTTCGCCACGTGGCGACTGCGGATGGCCAGGATCCTCCCGTTCGTATCCAGCGCCAATTCGGCATGCGTAACGTGATCGCGCGCCTGTGCGTCGGACAGAAACGATTCGCTGCGTTCGCCGACCCACTTGACCGGTCGCCCCGTCAATTTCGTTGCGAACAGGCACAGGTATTCTTCCGAATATTGTGGCGTCTTCGATCCAAACCCGCCGCCGACATCGGGCGCGATGATCCGCAGCTTATGCTCGGGAATATCGACGGCGTCGCGGCAACTCAAATAGCGGGTCAAATGCGGGTTCTGGTTCGCGAGAAATAAGGTGTAGTCGCCCTTGGCGGCGTCGTAGGTCGCGAGCGCCGCGCGCGGTTCGATCGCGCTCGGTACCAAGCGGTTTTGTACGGCGTCGATACCGACGACGTGTGCCGCGCCTACAAACGCCGCGTCGACGGCGTCTTTATCCCCGTAACCCCAATCGCAGGCGAGGTTCCCCGGCACTTCGCCCCAGATCTGCGGGGCACCGGGTTTGATCGCATCACTCGCTTCGGCGACGGCGGGTAATACGTCGTAGTCGACCTCGATCAACTCCGCCGCATCTTTCGCCAGCAACGCGGACTCGGCCACGACCGCTGCAACCGGCTCACCAAAATACGCTATCTTGCCGGTTGCCAGCACCGGTTGGTAATGATCCCGCATGGGCGAGCCGTCCTTGCTGACGAGCGGCCACACGGTGCGCATGTCTTTTACGCCGCCGGCGGCGAGATCCTCGGCCACGATCACGGCGACGACGCCGTCGGCCGCGCGCGCTTTCGTGGCGTCGATCGAGTTGATCTTCGCGTGCGCGACCGGCGCGCGGTAGACCGCAAGATGCAGTTGATTCGGCAGGTCGATATCCGCCGTGTAACGCCCCTGGCCGGTGATAAAGGGCAGGTTTTCTTTACGGCGAACCGGTCTTCCAATCCCGTGTAACATGGGGACAGTTTACTTAATCTGGAGCCGTTGATGCCGATGAGCGTTCCCAAGTGGCAGATCGCTATGGACTACATCGAATCGTGTAATTGCAATTACGCTTGTCCGTGCAATTTCATCGGCTATCCCACTGACGGTAAGTGCGAAACCATGGTTGGCTATCACATACGCGAGGGAGCGTATGGTGATACATCGCTCGATGACGTCAAACTCGTCATGGCCGCGTCCTGGCCGGGCGCCATCCATCAAGGCAATGGTACGGTACGTCTACACATCGACGAATCGACAACGGAAGCACAGCGCGATGCGATCATGATGATCTTTTCAGGGCGGGCGAAGGGGAGCGGGCCGTTCGAGCTGTTTTCAGCGACTTTCTCGACCATTGAAACGCCGGTTTTCACTAAGGTCGAAACACATATCGACGGCCGCAACAGCTGGTTCAAGGTGCCTGGTGTGCTCGATGTACAGTTGGAGCCCTTTACAAATCCGGTGTCCGGCGACGTGCAGGACATTCAGGTACATATGCCCGAAGGTTTTATCTTCAAGAAGGCGCTGGCGGCGAAGACCCGCGTGATGAAGTTGCTCGGGACCGGGCCCTTGAGCTATGACCACACCGGGCAGAATGCCTTCTTTGCCGAGGTCAGTTACGCCGGGCCGTAGGGACAGATTTGAAATCTGTCCCTATAGGCGCGGGTGCGCAAAGTGCAGACGCGCGTCGCATGCGTAGGACGTTACGGATTCGTATAAGCGTAAACGCCCCAGGAGTTGCCAGCGGGCCGCCCGCTTTCTCGCGTTACCGCGGTCAGCGACTTCGAGTTGATAGACGATTGCGCCCTCGGGATAACGCGATACCTCGAGTTCGTCGCGGAAATCTAGGGCGTCGATGCGTGGCGTGTCGGCGGTGATGCGCATCCGCAGCCAATAGGGAGCACGGGCAGCCGTCCCGGACGCCAAGCCGACTTCGGCCGCATGATCGATCGGCCGAAAGGTCAGGTCCGAGCGGCCGCCACTCGATTCCTCGTCGGCGATCTTGAGGTCTTTGCGCAAGCGCAATACCTCATTCAATGTGCTGAATTTCGGCAGCCCTCCCAAGTCTGGATCGTTATCCAAGATGGCGTCGACGATGTGGGCGCGCGTCTCGCCGCCAAACGCCTCCATGACGAATAGGTTAATCGTCGGCACGGACTCGTCCGGGTCTTGGGTGGGAAACAGCTTGATGGCGAGACCGAAGGTGCGGCGCTGATCGCGCGTCGTATGGCTGAACAAAACCGAGCCCCGTACGATGGACTGCACGTGGCTATTGGCCGCAAAGAGCCCCGTATATTGCGACGCTGGATCGATAATCCACTCACCCGTGAAGCAGATACCGTTCGCCTGTAGGAGCTTTTGACCGTGGGGGAAATCGATGAGATCGTCCGCTTGCGCCAGCGTACGGCGGGCCGCCGTGCGCAGCGCGTTATCCCTGCCGCCGCCGGCAGGACCGAACAGATCGACGTCTACGCGATAGTCGGGGCGCTCCAGGTAAGGTTGGCTGAAGATCGACTCGCGGATATCGCCGAAACGGGACCCGTCGTAAGCCGCCGCGTCGACCAGCGATGCGAGGACGACCCATAGAATTCCCACATGTTTTTTATATGACTGTATTGAAGAACTTTCCAAGTCCGGGGATCTCTAACCACACCGTGAACGGCAAAAAAGCAGCGATTCAACAAGCGCGTCAAAGAATGCAGGGCGTCTTTACATGCAACCAGGTGTTGGGCCGCACGCTGGCCATCGGTTGTACCGCGGTCGAGATTACGCAGCGTTGTAACCTCGATTGTACGCTCTGTTATCTGCCCGAGCGCTCCGAAGACGTGCACGACATCCCCCTGGAAGAAATATTCAACCGGCTCGCGCGCATCCGCGCTGAATATGGTCCCGACACCAATGTGCAAATCACGGGCGGCGATCCGACTTTGCGCAAGCACGACGAATTGATCGAAATCGTTCGCCACGCTCGGGAGATCGGCTTTTTCCCCGCGTTGTTTACCAACGGTATTGCGGCGTCGAGAAAACTGCTGACGCAGCTCGCGCAAGTAGGGCTATGCGATGTGGCGTTTCACGTCGACACCACGCAGCGACGCGTGGGCTACGAAAGCGAAGTGCAACTGAACGTCGTTCGAAGGGACTACCTCGGCCGCGCGGCGGGTCTTGGCTTGAACGTCATCTTCAATACGACGATCCACGAAGGAAACTTCGAAGCGATCCCTGCCCTGATCTATTTTTTCGCGGGGCATGCCGATCAAATCGGGTTGGCCTCGTTCCAGTTACAGGCGGCTACGGGTCGCGGGGAATGGGGCGAACGCGCGCAATCGATATCGCTGGAATCGGTGCGCCGGAAGATCGAGCAAGGCACGGCGTGCGCGCTCGCCTGGGACGTTATCCGAGTCGGGCATCCGGGCTGTCACAGCTACGTCCCGACCGTGCTGATCAACGACCGTTTTTATCCCGTGATCGCGGATGTGGATCTGTTTTCACAATTCATCGACGACTTTGACGGTGCGCATTACGACCGTCGAGAAGGTGCGCTACAGCTATCACTGGGTTATTTGCTCGCCTTCGCCAAGCGGCCGCGATGGCTGTTGCGGGCGATCGGGTTTGTTTGCACGAGCATCTGGCGCGCGCGGCTGGACATCTGGAAAGCGCGTGGCCGGGTCCATCGCTTGTCGTTTTTCGTCCAGAACTTCATGAATGCCGAGGACCTCGACCAAGAGCGCATCGACGCCTGCTCCTTCATGGTGATGACCGATCAGGGCGCGGTGTCGATGTGCCAGCACAACGCGCGCCGCGATGACTACATCCTGCGGCCGATTAAATTTCATACCGCCGACGGTCGGCAACGAACCTATTACCCGCTGGAAAGAACGCCGCGCGATGAGCGCCCTCGACAGATCGCCTGATCGTGCGCCGCGGTTTATTGACCGGTGGGCACTCGCCGCGATCGTCTATGCGTTATTCGCGTGGCCGCTCGCGTCCGCAGTAGCGACCTACGCGGAGGGCATCGAAGCGTGGAGTCGGGTTTTGACCAGCTATGTCGACGATCAAGGCCGCACGGACTTTAAATCTCTCTCCCGCGAGCGGTCGAACCTGAACGTGTATGTGACCGTGTTAGCCACCACCGGTCCGCGCAGCCGGCCCGAACTGTTCGATACGCCGGAGAAAGCGCTTGCCTACCACATCAACGCCTATAACGCGTTGGCGATGCACGGTGTAATCGAAGAGGACATTCCGAAAAATTTTTCAAGCTTTTTCAAGCGCGCAAAGTTCTTCAAGTTTCGCAAGGTGAAGCTCGACGGAGCGACATCGAATCTCTACGACTATGAGAACGACGTGATCCGACCGCTGGGCGACCCACGCGTGCATTTCGCCTTGAATTGTATGGTGCGCGATTGCCCACGCTTGCCGCGCGAGCCGTTCGATGGGGCAAAGCTCGATCGTCAGCTTCAAGATCTGACGGTCGAATTTTTCAGTAAGCCGAAGTACCTGCGCGTTGATCAATCAAAACGCGAAGTCCGAGTCTCCGAGATTCTGAAATTTTATACCGAGGACTTCGTCGAAAGCGGCAAGCGCCGCGACCTGGTCAGCTATATCGATCAATATACCGAAGACCCGATCCCATCGGACTATCGTGTGCGTTTCATTCCCTACAATTGGACCATCAATCAGTCGCCGTGAGGCGGATCCGGTGCCCGGTCGCGGGCCTGGGCGTCGGCGTCGGTGCTTCACCCGATCACCTCTGTATACTGTATTACCCTGGGTCATACCTAATACAAGGCAGTGAGGTGGCTTGCTCATGTCCGGAGTTCGACAGCAAAACGGACACCCTGTGGATCTCGATGCCGTAGTCGTCGGCGCCGGATTTGCCGGCATATCCACGCTCCACCGTTTGCGCGAATTGGGGCTGACGGTGCGCGTTTACGAGGCCGGCAGCGGCGTCGGCGGGACGTGGTACTGGAACCGCTATCCCGGCGCGCGCTGCGATACGGTCAGCATGGAGTATTCCTACGGATTCTCCGACGAACTGCAGCAGGAATGGGACTGGTCGGAGAAATACGCCACCCAACCGGAACTCATGGCCTACGCGAACCACGTCGTCGACCGCTTCGATCTCCGACGCGACATCACCTTTAACACCCGCGTCGATGCAGCCCGTTTCGACGACTCGACGGGATGCTGGACGGTAACGACCGACAAGGGCGACCGGGTCGAAGCCCGCTACTTCATCCTCGCGCCGGGTATTTTATCGTCGACGAATCTGCCGGATTTCGAGGGCCGGGATACGTTCAAAGGTCCCACCTGCCACACCGGGAAATGGCCGCACGAGGCCGTTGATTTCGTGGGCATGCGCGTCGGCATCATCGGCACCGGCTCGTCCGGCGTCCAAGTGATTCCGCTCGTCGCGGAAGAGGCCGATCATCTGACGGTCTTTCAGCGCACGGCGAACTACGTGGTGCCGGCGCACAACGAGCCGCTGGACGCAGGAGCGGTCAAGCAGACCAAACGGAAATACGTTGAGTTCCGCGATGAGATCAAGCAGTTTCCATTCGGGTTCACGTACATCGGAACCAATGGATCGGCCCTCGAAGTCGACGCTGCCGAACGCCGCCGTTTATACGAGGCATCATGGCAACGCGGCGGGCTGATGTTCCTCGGCGCGTTCAATGACGTCTTGACCGACGCAGACGCGAATTACACGGCGTCAGAGTTCATACGAGAAAAAATCAGAGCGATTGTGAAAGACCCCGAAGTGGCCGAATTGCTGTCGCCGGATTTCGCTGTCGGATGCAAGCGGTTGTGCGTGGGGACGAATTACTTCGAAACGTTCAACCGTCCCAACGTCGCCTTGGTCGACGTAAAAGACACGCCGATCGAACGCATTACGCCCAACGGCATCGTCGCCGATGGCCATGAACACGCCCTCGACGCGATCATTTTCGCGACCGGTTACGACGCCATCACCGGCCCGATCGTGCGCATGGACATCCGCGGCGCCGGCGGCCAATCCATTCGCGACAAATGGTCGGCCGGCCCCCGCGCCTACCTCGGCTTGATGGCTGCCGGCTTTCCCAACATGTTCTTGATGACGGGTCCCGGCAGCCCGTCTGTACTCAGCAATTTGATGGTGTCTATCGAGCAACACGTTGGATTCATCCGAGATGTCATTGCATACATGCGTGACACAGGCCAGGACGTCATCGATCCCACCCTCGAGGCCGAAGACGCATGGCTGGCTCACGTCGACGAGATCGCGAATCGTACGGTGTATAAATCCTGCAACTCGTGGTACCGCGGGTCGAACATAGCGGGCAAGCCGATCATGTTCACCGCATACTTCGGCGTACCGCCCTACGCGGCGGAATGCGAAGCGATCGCTGCGAACGGTTACACGGGATTCAATTTAACCGAAGTGCGCCATAGCCAGGCCGAAGAGGTTTGATGACGCCCCGCGCTTACACAGTGTGAACTGCAGGCGGTTCGGGGTGTACTGACCGCGCCGCACCCGTTGGAAACGCGGGTAGGCGCCGGGTCTTGGACGAAACGTCACTCACGGTCGAGATCATTCTCGTTATTTGCGGTTGCTCACCGTAGTCCGTTGATTCGGGCGACACCGGGCGCTGGAATTGGTGGAAATAGAAGGGTGATTCGATGGTGATTCCGCGGTCGCCATCCGACGATCGAATCACTTCCAGTTCGCCGCTCATCGGACTAACGACGCTGATGTGACAACCTGGAAGCAGGCCGAATGACGGCACACCCGTGCCCAGGAAATCCGTCCGGCCGACGTCGGTATCCTCGAGCGAAAAATAGCGCGGCGTGACGAAATTCGACACCTCTATGCCATCGATTGAATAGGTGGTTCGCTCGACCGCATCGCAGACCTCTTGGGCGTGCCATAGCCCGACATCGGACCGCATTACCCCGCGTGGGTCTGGCCCTTGAACAAACGCATCTGCGGAGGGGTTAAGGGTTAACTCCAGAATTTCATGCGACAAGGGCACCGACCATGCGCCGAAATCGGCATATACGAACCGCATCGGAATGTTTGCCGCGCTCGTCCAGCGGTACTGCAACGCATTGACGATCGACCGCTCATCGACGAGATAGATCACCGAATCCTTATCGTGCTCGCGGCCGGGATCGGCGCCGGAATCCCCGTGCCGGGTCGTGGCGTTATCGACCTTAGCGATCCGTGCGTGGCGCCACACGGGAAAGAAGTCTTCGGCAATCTGACGATTCACGGCGCGCACCGCGCGCTCGACCTCCCGGTCGGAGATATCGGACGTAAAGTTGATCACACCCGTGGCGAGTCGTTGCATGGTGGCCTCCGAGTATCCGCGTTTTTGACAGTCGCGGGTTGCTAGCGGCCATGTTAGTGTCTGTGGGGTCGAATTGATGTGGGAATTGCCACCTTTTCCGCATCATCGCGATGGCCGACCGCGGGGTTCCCGGGCGCCGTTCGTGGCGCAAACCGGGCTTGAGATCGCGCATCCTAGCGGTCAGAGTAGGGCCTCTTTGCATATCGCCACAGGGCCCCGCCCGACGATTGCAGGAACGTAAGGTCTCTTTGGACTCAGCCTCGCGAGGACAGCGACGATGACGCCCCCACCATTACCGAATTTGCCCATGCCCGGTGCCGTCGATGCCGACGGCCACATCCTGGAAGCCCCGGATCTATGGGAACGCTACCTCGAACCCAAGTATCGCGACCGCGCGATCCGCATCAAGAAGGATCACGAGGGGCTGGAGTACCTCGAAGTCGACGGCAAGCCGGCCAAGATGGCGCGCAAGGGTATGCCGTCGGGCCTGGGGGTCATGGATAAACTCGGCGGCTTCGAGTTCGAGCGCGATCCGACGGGCAGCGGCTACGTCGATAACGCATCCTTCGGGTCGATGGATCCGAAAGAGCGGCTGCAGCGCCTCGACATCGAGAACATCGAGCGCGCGTTTCTATATCCAACCCTCGGCCTCCTGTGGGAGCCGGAGTGCGAAGACCTCGAATTGGCGATGGCTTACGCGCGCGCCTATAACCGCTGGATCGTCGATTTCTGCTCTGATTCAGGCGGGCGGCTGCTGCCCATCGCGCATATTCCATTCGGTATTCCGGAATTAGCGGAAGCGGAACTCAGGCGTACGGCCAAAGACGGCGCGCTCGGATTCTATTCGGCGCCGTTCATCTGGAGCCGCAGAGCCCATGGCCATCCGGATCATCACGGGATCTTCGCTGCGGCCGAGGAGTTGGGCCTGCCGTTCGGGATCCATCCGTCCTTCGAGCCGCATTGGGCCGCCCCGACGCGCTTTGGCAGGATGACGGGCAGGGACACCGCTTTTTTTCAGAATATCGCCGGGGGTAACGTCATCCGCGAAGGATTTACGACGCTGTTTCAATACGGTGTGTTCGACCTCTTTCCGGAACTCCGGGTGATCGTGCTGGAGATCGGCGCCGGCTGGATCGGCTACTGGCTGGAGCGCATGGACGCCGCGTTCAATTCGCCGCTCGGTGAAACCGTGCCGCTGAAACACAAACCCAGCGAGTATTTTCGGCGTCAGTGCTGGATCTCCGGCGATCCCGACGAACGCTCGGTGGCCGGGGTCATACCCTTTGTCGGGGAAGACCGCTTCTTCTGGGCGAGTGATTTTCCGCACTCCGATCATCCGCCGGAGTACGTCCCCAATCTGGTCGAGCTGCTAACCCTCGTACCCGAATCGGCGCGCGCAGGTTTGCTGGGTCAAAACGTACTCGATTGTTATCGTCTGAATTGAAGCCTAAGCCGCTATCGACCCTGATATGCCGGCGCTCGCTTCTCCATGAATGCACGCGGCCCTTCCCTGGCGTCTTCGGTCTGAAAGACCGGCGCCGAGATCTTGGTTTCTATCTTCATCGCCTCGCGCTCGGGCGTACCCAGGCAGGCCCTCGCCGATTGCCGAATGGCCTTTACCGCGATCGGCCCGTTGGCGGCGATCTTCTCGGCGATCTCCGTCGCCTTGGCTTTGACGTCCTCAGTCACGTAATTGAGGAACCCTAACGCGAGCGCTTCTTCGGCGGTGACGAGGTCACCGGTCAATAGCAGTTCCATCGCCTTCGCATAAGGCAATTGCACGGGCAATCGGACGGACGAACCACCCGCCGGGAAGAGCGCCCATTTCACTTCCTGCACGCCGAACTTCGCCTCGGGCACGGCGACGCGCATATCGGTGCCCTGCACGATCTCCATCCCGCCCGCGATGGCGTGACCGTTAATCGCCGCGATCACCGGTTTCTCCGTATCAAAATCGCGCAGGAAGGTACGGCCCAAGAGGTCGGGATCGCTCATCACCCGTTCGTCCCAGTCATTTTCCGGTTTGCGCGCGCCGGAAACCAGGGGAATGAGCTGGCCGAGATCGGCGCCTGCGCTGAAGGCGCTGCCGGTGCCGGTAAGAATGGCGACCCGTACGGCGTCGTCGTCGCGCACTGCATGCCATGCTTCATCGAGACGCACGGCCGCCTCCGGATTGATGGCGTTACGCGCATCGGGCCGATTCAAGGTCACATAAGCGATGTTTCCCGTAACTTCGTATTCCACTATCGGCATCGGTATTCCCCCGGGTTCGAAACCATTGAATAGGATGACCCCGGATTGCGCTGCGCTCCATCCGGGCTACCGGTAGCCTGGATGGAGCGCAGCGCAATCCAGGGCCAATACGAGTTGATAAGATAGCGCGATCTCGTTTCCGATGAGAAGGCTTGATGTGTTCAGTTACGTAGACAAGACGATCCGTGAAAAGCTCGAAGCCGATGCGCTGCTAATCACCTTGAACCGTGATAGCGCGGTCGTATCCAGCGACGATCCCACGGCGTTCATATCGATTCTCGGGCCCGTACCCATCCCGCGGTTGGTCGGTTCCCAGGAGATCGTGCTCGATTGGTATCCCTTCGTGCGCCGCACCGAACTCTCGCATGTGCTGGATGCGGCGCGCGACATCGTCAATGCCGGAAGCGCCGCGTTTCGCGAGCTATTGCATAGCTCGATGTCGGTCAATTCCGTATTTGGCTTCCAGGACTTTGGAGCAGCGGAAACGCCGCTGATCCGGCTCCATTCCTGTTGTCTCACCGGCGACGTCTTCGCATCGCGGCGCTGCGACTGTCGCCCGCAACTCGATGCCGCCTTCGAACAGATCATCGACGACGGCTGCGGCGCGATCGTCTATATGAGCGGACACGAAGGACGTGGCATTGGGCTATGGGCCAAGGCGGTTACCTATCTGCTGCAGGACCAAGGCCAGAATACCTATGAGGCCAATGTCGCGTTGGGTTTACCGGAAGACTCGCGCGATTTCAGCGATGCCGCCGTGCTGTTACGGTACTTTTTGAAGGGCCGCGCGATCCGCCTGTTGTCGAACAATCCCGATAAGCGCCAGCAACTCGAACGCCACGATCAACCGGTAGCGGAGGTCGTGCCCATCGTTGCGGGGGTGTGCGAGCACAATATCAAGTATATCCAGGCCAAGCGGCATAAGGGTCACCTCGTACCCGACGATATCTAGAAGCGGTCTCAAAATTCGCCTGAGACGTTGATGCTGCGTTGCACGACCTTCTCCGGTGCTCATTTATTGCGCAAAAACTGCGCTCCTCGAAGGTCGCGCGCCTTGCCTTACCGCCTCAGGCGAATTTTGAGACCGCTTCTAGCCCGGATATTTCATAAAAAAAGAGGGCAAGCCCTTTCTAATCCGTTATAATTCAGTTAGTTAGGCTGAAAACGGAAAGGACTCGCCCGTGACAGAATGTACCCAGACTGCGCTGCAATTTCCAGGCTTTTCTCGCCGCAAGATCGACGTCTCATTCAACGGCGGTGACATCACTTCCAACGGTGGGGTGCAGTTGCTGCGCTGGGCCGATGAACGGACCGGGTTGATCAAGGCCGCGGCACGGGCCATTGGGGATTCGCGCCGGAGAAAGAGCTGCACCCACGCTCTGGAGTCGCTGGTCCGACAGCGGGTCTATGGCCTTTCCCTGGGCTATGAGGACCTCAACGACCACGAGGCATTGCGCGCGGACTTGGCTCTGCAGACGGCGCTTTCCCGGGATGCGTCGCTGGCGAGCCCGTCGACGTTGTGCCGACTGGAGAACCGCGCGAACCGGAACACCGCGGTGGCCCTGCACAAGGTACTCATTGATAACTTTATCGCCGCTTACAAACAAGCGCCCCGACGACTGATACGCGATGTGGATGCCACCGACGATCGGGTGCAGGGTGATCAAGCGGGCCGCTTCTTCCACGGCGACTACGACCACGACTGCTGTCTGCCCTTGTACGTGTTCTGTGGCGATCAACGGTTGGTCAGTTATCTGCGTTCGAGCAAGATCGACGGCGCAAAACACAGTGGGGCGATCTTGGCGCTGTTGATCAAACGGTTGCGCCAGGCGTGGCCGAAGGTCGAGATCCTGGTGCGCGCCGATGCCGGCTTTTGCCGCTGGCGGATGCTGCGCTGGTTCGATCGCCACGGCGTGGATTACGTCATGGGTATCGCGAAAAACCCGCGTTTGCACGATCAATCGTTAGCGTTGCGCACGTTGGCTCAGTGGCGGTATTGGATGATGGGTGAGAAGCAGCGCCTGTTCAGCGAGGTCCGTTACGCCGCACCGACTTGGGATACCCCGCGACGGGTGATCGTCAAGGCCGAGCACAGCGCCCGCGGCAGCAATCCCCGCTTCGTGGTGACCCACCTCACCGGCAAGGCCCAACGCATCTACGACCGCCTCTACTGCGCCCGCGGCGAGATGGAGAACCGGATCAAGGAGCAGCAGTTGGGCCTGTTTGCCGATCGCACCAGTTGCCACACCTGGTGGGCCAATCAGTTCCGGCTGTTGCTCTCAAGCTTGGCTTACACGCTGTTGGAGACGATCCGCCGGGTGGCACTACACGCAACGGCACGGGCTCGCGCGCAATGCGGCACGCTGCGCCTGAAACTATTACGCATCGGCGCCATCGTCTTGCGCAATACCAGGCGCATCCGACTGTTGCTCTCCAGTGCTTACCCCAATCGAGAACTGTTCTGCCTGGTGGCCGCTCGCCTCAAGCCGGGATAGTCGTCCCAACGCCAGTCGCCTCGTGTTCGATTCCTTGTGAGTCGGGGTGTCGTTCGCCTCCGAAACGACTCGTGCATCGCAATCGGCGATAAATCCACCGGTGGCGCGCCGAAACGTCGCGCTCAAGCGCCGCTTCGTGCCACCACCAACGAATTCGAACGACCCATGATCGACCAACTCCACGCACAATCTCACTGCTCATACAATATCCGGGCTAGTCCCCTCATCAAGGCAGGTCGTTGATATCGCCTGGCGGCCCTTCGTGGTGCGGATGCGTCGGATGAGCAGGTTGGACGGGTTCGCCATCGACCGGTACCGTACGCGCGAGAAATTCGATCACGGCGTTACCGAAAACGTCGTTGCGATCGCCGGCGACCATATGTCCCGCACCGGTGATATTGACGTATT
Source organism: Gammaproteobacteria bacterium (assembly GCA_965217605.1). Classification (GTDB taxonomy): domain Bacteria; phylum Pseudomonadota; class Gammaproteobacteria; genus JAYYZW01. The sequence goes on along the minus strand of CBDCJB010000013.1, from coordinate 477,969 downwards.
CACTATGCGGGCACATATCCAGAAATGCTTGCGCGCCGGCTTCACTCAAGACATCGGACAGCCCGCCGCGCACCAGCAAACTCGGTAACTCGAGCGCTCGAGCGCAGGCTTCGAGGCGGGCGATCCGCTTTTCGACGTTGCGCGGCGCCGCCATGAAGCGTGGGTCCCAATGCCAGCGATAGCGGCCGTCCGGCGTTTCGCGCACGTTTTTCGCGAGCCCCGCCAGATCCTTCGGCGGTTTGCGGTGTGGTTGGTAGGCCCCGATAGCCTCGGCGACTTCTTCGAGTGAGTCGAAGCCCTCTGGACGCTGGGTCATGAAGGCAATGATCTTCTGTACGCCCGCCTTTTCGACCTTGGGCGCGATATCGACCAGTACGAGCGCCGTCGCGTCGACGCGGTCTTCGCCGATCGCTACGAGGCTTGTGCCGCCACCCATCGATGCGCCGACGAGAACCGGACGGCGGTTAGGGAACGCCCCGAGTACACAGCGTAAATCGTCAACCATCACGTCCTGACTGTAGACGCCGTCGGGCGCCCAATCGGAATCGCCGTGGCCGCGGGCGTCAAAGGCGATCGCGTGATATCCCGCGTTGCCGAGCATCACACCGGCGTTTTTCCAGGCATGTCGGGTCTGGCCGCCGCCATGCTGCAGCAACACCAGCGGGCCATTCGGATCGCCCCAGGAATCACCGGCGAGCATGATGCCCCCTGCGCCGGGCCAGTGATGCATCGGATCGGGGGTGCCGGGTAATCGTTTGCCGGCGCTCATTACTTAACCGCATCCTCCGGTCGAATTGGCGTCGACATTATGCCCGACAAAGCGCAGGCTCGATGCCAGGCGCGCGAATAGAATACGCCGCTATCGAATCAAAATCAGCGCTGACCAAAGGGGGGACCATGCGTACGCTCGTGAAAACCTTTCTGAACGGATTGCTCGCTTTCTTGCCTGTCTTTCTCACTGTCTACGCGGTCTATTATTTCGTCGATTGGCTCAATCGCGTGAGCAGCGAACTCGCTCACGCCGTGGCGCCGGGGTTGCCGTATGTGCCGGGCATTGGCATCGCGGTCGGCGTCGCATTCATCTTTTTCCTCGGCTTGCTCGTGTCGTCTCGGTTGACGCGTTGGATTTATAACACGGTCGAGATCCCGCTGAAACATCTCCCGGTCGTCAAAGAGCTCTATGTCGCGTTAAAGCAGCTTACGGTTTTTCTAACCCCGGACGACACCGCGCGAACCGATCAAGTCGTCAGCGTGAGGCACCCGGATTTGGACATGAGCCTGGTGGGCTTGATGACTCGGCGCGACCTCGACGGACTCGACGATCGCATCGCCGCGGGCGACTGCGTCGCCGTTTATTTACCGATGAGTTATCAGATCGGCGGCTATACGCTGTTCATTCCCCGCGCATGGGTCACGCCCATCGACATGACGGTTGATGAAGCGATGCGTTCGATGCTCACGGGGTGGATGGAGGGTGGTGGCGAAACGTAGATTCTAGAAGCGGGCTCCTACATCGGATTCGGGATAAGCTATGGCGAAAGCGGAGCGCATGCGCGCGGGAGACGTTCGATGATCGTAGAACAGGTTTGGACGGGTAATGCTTATCGTAACTTCAATTATTTGCTCGTCTGCGGCGAGACGGGCGAGGCGATGGCGGTCGATCCGCTCGATCACGAAAAATGCCTGGCCGCGGCGAGCGCAAACGGATGGCAGATCACGCAAGTTCTGAATACCCACGAGCATTTTGACCATACGGGCGGCAACGACGCCATCATTGCCGCAAGCGGCGCGAAGTTGCTGGCGCATGCTAACGCCAAGGACGCGATCTCCGGCATGGACCGCGGGCTGAATGCGGGAGACGTGATCAAAATCGGCACCACTGTGGAGCTCGAAGCGCTGGATACCCCCGGCCACACGATGAGCCACGTGTGCTTGTTGTCGCATACCGAGACGCCGGCGTTGTTTTGCGGTGATACCTTATTTAACGCTGGCGCCGGCAACTGCCACCATGGCGGTCACCCGGCGGAACTCTACGATACCTTCGTCAATCAACTCGCCAAGCTGTCCGACGACACCCTGATCTATCCCGGCCACGATTACATCGCCAACAATCTAGAATTCACGCTCGATCGCGAGCCTGATAATGAAAAAGCGCGTGCCTTGATGGATGACGTTCAAGATCAGGATCCCAATGCGGCGCTGGTGTCGACCCTAGGTCTTGAGAAGGAAATCAATACGTTTTTCCGGCTCCGCAATCCGTCGGTGATCGGGAAACTGCGCGAAGCCTTTCCGGATTTGCCCGATGATCCGGATCCTAAAGCGGTATTCCTGAAGCTGCGCGAGCTGCGCAACAGTTGGTAAACGTGACCCGCGATCGCGGCGCTCATGTGCACTGATTGAAGCGCAACGGCCTACGGTCCGACCCAGTCGAACGGAATGTGTTTGCTGGATTTCCCGGCCCAATCCCACACGTAATCGTAAGCGTCGACCTTGTTCGTCGTGGCCGTCCCCCAGGTAGCGGGACCGTCACCCGGCCCGACTTCTGAACCCGGCATGTTGAACAATTGCACGCGCTTGCCCGACGGCGTCGTGGGTCCGCCCAGCGCCGCCGCGCTGGCGTCGACCTTGCCGGGGATCACCACTTTCCAGTAGGCCAGATCGTCAGCGATTTCAAAGGTGATGGGCGCGGATTCGACGCCGAGCGTCTCGCAGATGATATTCGCGAAGGTCGCCATGAAACCGCCGGCCGATCCGGAAAAGATCTGAGACAGCGCGCCACGCTGGTCGTCGTCGGCGCGTTCGTCGATGAACATGCCCAGGCGCACGGTCTGATCGCCCGCCCATACATTGCCGTCGAACTTCGATACTGCCACGACATTCATGTCATCCAGACCTACGTCACCGAATGCGCCTTCGCGTACGTGCCAGGCCAACACGCCTTCGCAGTGGCCGCCGGTGGGCGGCTCCGCGAATTCACACGGACACGGAAGGCTGCAACTGCACACGTCGAACCAATCGCCTTTGAGCCACCACTCGGGTATTTGCGCCATTTCGTCTCCCCTTGTTCTGATCGATTACGCTAAACGTGTATCAATGCGCAGGCCGGCATCGCGCGCGGCGCCGATGGCGGTTTCCATCTCCAAATCCCGTGGCCGGCGATCGATATCACGGTATTTGCCCGTCGGATCCGCGGGGCCGACCTGGTACGTTGGACGGTATTGCGCCATGACGTTGACGTAAGTATCAGCGGACACTTCGTCAGCCAGCCATTCGAGTATTGCGCGTGATTCGTCTTCCTGACCGGGCATGACCAGGTGACGCACCAGCACCCCGCGCCGCGCCAGGCCGTCGGGGCCGAAGCGTAGCGGACCGACCTGGCGGTGCATCTCGCGGATCGCAGCGCGGGCGCACTCCGGGTAATCCTTGGCTTTGGCGAGGCGGCGCGCGCTCTCGCGATGCCAGAATTTGAAGTCGGGCATGTAGATGTCGACGATGCCGTCTAGGAGCTCGAGCGATGCGATTGCGTCATAGGCGCTGGTGTTATAGACGATGGGTAGGCGTAGGCCGCGCGGCACCGCCGCCGCGATCGCTTCGATGACCTGAGGCACGACGTGTTCCGGCGTAACGAAGTTGATGTTGTGGCAGCCGCGTTCCTGCAGGCCCAGCATCATGGATGCGATCTGTTCGGCGTCGTACTCATCGCCGTCTTTCTGCTGCGAGATATCCCAGTTCTGGCAGAACACGCAGCGCAGATTGCATAGCCCGAAGAAAATCGTACCCGAGCCGTTCCAGCCGCGCAGGCAGTCTTCCTCGCCGAAGTGTGGAAACGCGCTCGAGACGATCGCGTGCCGCCCGGTGTGACATACGCGCGCGACGTTCTCGAGGCGATTGACGTGGCAGTTACGCGGGCACGCGCAGCAGTCTTCGAGTTCCTGCAACGCGCTATCAACGCGACGTTCGAGCTCGCCGCTGCGATAGAGCGCCACATACGGCGGCTCGTAGTCGTCGATGAGGAATCGCCGCTCGCGTGCGACAGCCGGTGTGCCTGATGGTGCTTCGACCTTCATCCTTCCAGACGGACGACGGCCCGACCCGGGGTCGTGATTTCTCCCTGGTCATTTTTGATGAAGAGTTCGAGTGTTACCAAACCCGTCTTATCGTCGATGGTCGCTACCTGTCCACCGGAGTATAGATTATCGCCGAGATAAGACACTTTACGGTTCGAGTATTCGAACTCGACGAAGGAACCCTCCGGGCCGAGCCACTCGAGTACGGTCTGGGTCAACCAGTCGCCCTGTAGGGGACCGTCCACGACGATTCCTCGGTGGTTTTCCACGTCGGTCACGTAGCGTTCGTCGTAGTGGATGCGGTGTGGATTCCAGATCGCGGCGTTGTACAGAAACAGGGAAACGTTGCTCGGCGTGAACGTGCGCTGCGCAAGCGATTAACCGATTTCGAGCTCACTGAGCACGGGCATGGGCGCTTACCAGTTAATACGGCTCTGCGTTTCCTCCATCACGACTTCGCCGTTCTCGGTCGTAATGGTGATCGCATAAACGGTGAAGATCAGGGGCCCCTTCGACCCCTGTTTTTCGAACATGTCGACGATCTCGCGCGTTATGAGTAACACGTCCCCCGGTTTGACCGGCCGGTGATAGACCTGTTTGACGCCGCCCGCCATCGCGCGTTTGAGCGGCAAGTCGGGCGCCAGGTTATCGCGGCGCAGGCCGTCGGGTCCGAGTTTGTCGATTGACATGAGCGGCGCGGCGGCGCCATACAAAAACATCGGCGGCGCTTCGTCACCGTTAAGATACTTCTCCAGGCGTTGTTCGGTCGCGATGGCGTATTTGACGATGTCGCGACGGGTTACTTCGATGCGCTGCGGCGGCGCCGATCGCCCGACCCAGGACCGAATATCGGGGGACAGCAATTCAGTCATTTTTTATCGGCAGCACCGTAGGAGCCCGCTTGCGGGCAAACAATCGAAAGCACGGCAGCGTCAAGTCTTTGCTCACGTCGTCGAAGTCGATTTCAACCGCGAGATCGATCGACAAATCCGCGCTGATGGCATCGAGTAAAGGCGCCTGCATGCGCACCCCTTCTTCCATGTCGACGGTGAGGGTGACATACGGCGTGTCCGCTTTGAAACCCGGGTGGAAGGCGTGGTGATTGACCGTCCAACTGTAAACCGTGCCGCGCCCACTGGCTTCCCTCCATTCGTATTCCATGGAGAAACACCGGTCGCAGACCGGGCGCGGATAATGGCGCGTTTGGCCGCATTGCAAGCAATGTTGAAACACGAGCACATGGGCCTTCAACGCATCCCAGAAAGGCTGGCTGTCGGGCGTCGGCTCGGGCCGCGGTTTGTCGAATTCGGTGACGACCACAGCCTTCAGCGCCGCATGATGGCGATCGAGCCGTCGCCCAGATCACCGTAGCCCGTCACGAGGCCGACGTCCGCGCCCTCGACCTGCCGGCGTCCGGCCGCGCCGCGCAACTGGCGCACGAGTTCGACGATGTGGTTCATGCCGGCGATGTGCGCTTGTGACAGGAGTCCGCCGTGGGTGTTCACCGGTAACGCGCCGCCGAGTCCGATGCGGCCGTCCTCGACGAACGGCCCGCCTTCACCTTTGGCGCAGAAGCCCATGTCTTCGAGTTGGCAGATCACGGTATAGGTAAAACAGTCGTAGATCTCGGCCACGTCGATATCGTCGTGGGTCACGCCGGCCATGGCGAATGCTTTGGGGGCGGCTTTAGCCAAGCCCAACTGCGTCATGTCCGGCCGTTGCGTGATGGCGCTCGGTGATTCCGGATGTCCCTCCGCCACACCGGCGATGTAGATCGGCCGGTGTGGTTGGTCCGCCGCGCGCTCCACGGCGCTGACGACCACGGCGGTGGCGCCCGCGCTTTCGAGGCAACAGTCGAACAGTCGAAAGGGATCAGCGATCATGCGCGAACCCTGATGGTCATCGAGCGTCATGGGTTTTTGCATCATCGCGTTGTCGTGCAGCTGCGCATGGTTGCGGCAGGTCACGGCGACATGCCCCATCTGCTCGCTGGTGGTGCCGTAGAGTTCCATGTGCCGGCGCGCCATCGGCGCATAGAACTGCGCCGGCGCATTGGTTCCGAGCGGCATTTCGAATTCACTGACGACATGAAATTGCGGCATCTGTCGGATGCGATCCGCCGCGCGCGCGCTCGCGATACTCGCACGCCCCAGCGCCAGGAGCACGTGATGGGCGGTGCCGGTCGCGACCGCCATGGCCGCGCTCTGCAGCGCCGCACAAGCGCTCGCGCCGCCCATCGGCGTCACGGCCGAGTAGCGCAGATCCTCGAGACCGAAATTGGTGATGAAGTCCTCGGCCACCACGCCGCCCAGCGTATAGGGGATCACGCCGTCGATGTCCTTCGGACTCAGCCCCGCATCCTCGATCGCGGCGAGTGATGCTTCGAGGGTCAATACCAGCTGACTTTTTTCAGTGTCACGCGTGTAGCGGGTCTCGCCGATCCCGGTTACGGCCGCTTTGTCGCGCAGCGTCGTCATCGATTCATGCCGCTCATGTCGACTCCGCCTGCAGCAGAAAGGCGCGCAAGGATGCGAGATAGGGTTCGGGCGTCTCGGCATGCGGCATGTGCGAGGCGCCGGCAAACTCCTCGAACCGGGCGCCCGGGGTTACGGCCGCCAACATGCGGGTGCTGGCGGGCGTAGCCTCGTCGAACTCACCACAGGTATACAGCGAGGGCACGCGGATCTCGGCCAGGCCCGGTTCGATGTCGTAATTTTTCAAAAGCCCGGTCAGCCGGCTTTCGCTCGGATCCCTCATGTATCCGTAAAGTTTCGCATTGAACAATTCGAATGTGTGGTTGATGTAGTCCGGCCAGGGATCGAGACGGCAGACGTGACGCCGGATCCATTCCATGTCCGCTTCATGGTACTCCTCCGAATCCGTGCTACCGGCCCGTTCATGGCGCTCCAGCGTGGCCAGCACGGCGGCGGGCAGCGCGGCCCGCAATCGCGCGGCGTCGCTGATCCAGCGCTTGGCGCTCAGAAACGGGCTCGCGAGGACCGTGCCAACCAGACCGGGCGGTCGCTTCACCGCGTATTCGGCCGCCCAGGTTGCACCACACGAACTGCCGAGCACGACGAGGCGATCGAGGCCCAACGCATTGCGGAGTGCATCGATTTCGGACACGAACCGTGCGACGGTCCAATGGACTTCCTCGCCCGGGTGATCGGCCCGTCCCGAATCCAATTGATCGTAGAAGACCACCGGTCGCTCATCGGACAACGCGACCAGCGGCAGCAGGTAGTGATGGCTCGCGCCAGGACCGCCGTGCAGGACCACGAGCGGGATCTTGCCACGCGCAAAATGCCGGCGGCCGTCCACGCGGTACCAGATCCTGCCGCCCTCGACTGCAATGTAACCGGCATCGTCGGGATCGGGAATGTAACCCACCGGCGGACCGGCGGCATGCGTTTGAAAACCATAGTGCATTACCAGCGCCGCGGCGACCGCCGATCGCAGAAACCGCCGTCGCGTTAGGTTTCTAGCCTGTGACACCGGTGCGTGCATGGACATCGCGTAACTTTACTTGCACTACAGGCTAATGATCCATAGCCGGGCGCCGGCGTGATGCGGACGAATGCGGCGCCGTGCGCGAGGCCCGGTATAATCGCCTAGGTCACTGACATCCACCGAGGACGGGCGCAATGCGCAGATATCTCCATATCGATCTGAACGATCAATCCATACGCGAAGAGGCATTTTCCGGTGATCGGGTCGCGCGGGCCGGGCGCTACTTCATCGCGAAGTCCCTTGTGGAAATGGGCGTAGGCGAGGTCGATCCCTTGGGGCCGGACAACCCGTTGATTTTTTCGGCCGGCCCCTTTGCCGGCAGCAATTGGTCGAATGCGAATCGAACGAGCGTCGGCTGCAAGAGTCCGTTGACGGGCGGGATCAAGGAATCGAACGGCGGCGGGTCGTTCGGATTGGCTATGGGTCAGCTGCATCTGGCGGGCTTTACGCTTCACGGCGCGGCAAGCGATTGGGTCGTCATCCACCTCAAAAAGGATGGCAGCTTCAGCTTCGATACCGCTGCACCCTATATGGGTAAGGGAAATTTCGAGTGCGCGGGTATGTTGCACGAGCACTACGGCAAAAAGGTCAGCCTGGCGATCTGCGGCCCGGTCGGTGAATACCAGGGCTTACTCGCCGGCATTGCGATGAGCGACACCGATCGCCGGCCGGCCAGGCTGTGCGCGCGCGGCGGGGTCGGTGCGGTGATGGGCAGTAAGAAGGTCAAGGCGATCGTCTGCGACCTCGACAAGATGCCGGCGTTCCACGATCGCAAGAACGTGATCAAGGGCGTCAAAACCTACGGCGCGATGATCACCGAAGACGAGGCCGTGAATGTGCTGAAGGATTACGGTACGGCGATGATGGCCGACTACACCAATTACGTGGGCGGTTTACCGGTCAATAATTTCAGCGGCGGCCGGCAAATCGACACCGACAGCGGCACGCTCAAGATGGGGGGCGATTTCATCCGTGAATTGAATCTCGAACGCGGCGGGGAGACCTCGCATGCCTGTATGCCGGGCTGCATGATCGAGTGCAGCAACGTGTACGCCGATGCGGACGGTAAAGAAATCGTCTCGCCGGTCGAATATGAAACGCTCGGACTCATGGGTACGAATTGCGGTATCGCCGATCCGGACGAATTGGCCCGTCTCAACTATCTCGCCAACGATCTGGGTGTGGACACCATCGAAACCGGCGCCATGATCGGCGTGTTGATGGACGCCGGTCTCGGTGATTTCGGTGACGCCGACTTCATGGCTGCGGCGATGGAAGCGATCCGCACGGGTACGGCTGACGGCAAGCTGTGGGCGCAGGGCACGGCGGCCGCCGGTGCCCATTACGGCGTGCGCCGCACGCCCGTAATCAAGAAGCAGGGAATCAGCGCCTACGATCCGCGCGTCATCGAAGTCACCGGCATCTCGATGATGGTCACGGCCCAGGGCGCCGATCACACCACCGGCAACGCGCCGAAATACGAGTGCAGCGGTAAAGACATCGACGAGCTCGTCGACGTCAGCATGGAAATGCAGGTCTTGTGTGCGACCGCGGATTCGCTGGGGCTGTGCATCTTTGGCCGGTCCATTACCAACACGCACATCGACATGATGGTCGGCCATATCAACGACGCCTGCGGCACCGATCTCGCACCCGAATTCTTCCATGAGCTCGGCAGAGAAACTTTGAGATACGAAGCCGAGTTCAATAAGGCCGCGGGATTCACCGAAGAAGACGACGAATTACCGGATTTCTTTTACGAAGACGCGCTCGAACCGAGTCAGAAGGTGGCGCGCTTTCACGCTGCGGAGGTCAATGCGTCGGTCCGGCGCTGGTGGCAGCAACACCCCGCCTGAACGGGTTACTGCGCGGCCACGGGAAACAATTCGACGGCGTCATAGCTGTAGATCCAGGCCGGGTCCGCGAACTTGCCGCCGCGGAAGCGATCACCATCGGCGTCCCGGCCCACCGCGTGATTCATCTGCCCCTGTTCCCATGCCGCGGCTTGCACGTCGGACGTACGCTCGAGCCGCGCCTGCTCGTAGATTTTTAATGCCGACTTGGAATTCGATTGGGCTTCGAGGCAGGCGGCCAGAATCCACGCGTCCTCGGCCGCCATGACCGCACCCTGGGCAAGGTAGGGCACCATCGGATGCGCGGCGTCGCCGAGCAATGTGACGTGCGGTGTAGACCAGGCCGGCAGCGGGTCGCGCACGAACAGTGCCCATTTATAGCATTCACCCTGCAAGGTCAGATCGACCAATGTGCGCACGATCTCATTCCAGCCATCGAAATGCCGAGCCAGCGTGTTCTTGTCAGCCTTGGTGGTCCAGGATTCGTGTTGCCAGTCATCCTCTTCGATCAATGCCACGTAGTTGATCAATTCGCCCCGGCGCACTGGGTAGGCGACAACGTGTTTGCCAGGTCCAACCCAGATGTTGAGCTTGGGTTCAACGAAGCCTTGCGGTAGCGTGTCCGTGGCCACCATGCCGCGGTAGGCGACGTGGCCGGTGAAGTGCGCGTCGAGCTGGCCATGTACGGATGCCCTGACCTGGGAGTGCACCCCGTCGGCGCCGACGACCACATCCACACTCGCGGACGCACCGGCGCTGAACTCGATCGTTACGCCGTCGGCGCCCTCGACGATGTCGACGGCGCGACGGTCGACGCTGATACACTCAGGATCGTTGCCGCGCACCGCATCGACCAGGACGGCGTGCAGGTCGGCGCGATGAAAGCTGTAAAACGGCGCGCCGAAGCGCGCTTCGTACGCGGCATCGAGTAGCCCTTCGAAGTTCGCTATGCCGGTCTCGAAATGTTTGGTCGAGATGGCCTGTGGGCGTGCCGCGATTGCGCCGCATGCGGATTCCAGCCCGAGCGCATGCATGACTTTCATGCCGTTCGGACTCAAATGCATGCCGGCACCGATCTCGCCGAGGCTGCCGGCCTGTTCAAAAACATGCACGGTAAATCCACGTTGTTGGAGGGCCAATGCCGCAGTCAGGCCGCCGATGCCCGCGCCTACGATCGCGGTGGAGGTGGAATCACGCACAGATTGGTATTTTTACCATGTTGAGCCCCCGTTTTATGCCCCTATTGCGATCTCCGTCACATCCGCCGGCGCAGCCAGCCTGTTATTGACGGTCCGGGCGGGCTAACCTATATCATTAACGCGGCCGGTTATGCCATCCGCGTCCAGCGATGTAAGGAGAACGTCAGATGAAAGCCCCCATGGCATTGGTGGTTGCGATCCTAATGGCCCTGGTCGTGAGCCAGGCCGGTTTCGCGAGCAATGTTGGCAATCCCACCTACCAACCCATTGATCCGTCCTACGAGTTGAATCCCAGCTCGGAGAATGCCGTGAACTACGAAGACGATACGCCTGAAGGTAAGTCGAAAGTGCGTGGCGCTAAAAAGCAATGCGGATCGAAAGACAAGGATTGCAAAGACGGCGAGTAGGGCGCCAGCCCATACGCGCCTTTACTATCGATCGCAAGATTAAGCGCAGCCCTTACGCGGCGCGCTCGCCGTCCGCGTGCTCCGCATCTTCTCTGAGCGTGAAATAGGCGACTAATTCCGCGAGATTGGGCGCCTTTCCACTCCTCTGCTGACTGGCCCGGGCGGCCTCCTGGACGAGCGTAGAGCTTTCCCGCGCGGACTGGTCCATCGCCATCACTGCGGTGCTGACTTGTTCCATGCCCTGAGCCTGGTCCTCACCGACCGCCGCAATGGTCGAAACGATGTCGCTGACCTGTTTACTGGTCTCTACGATTTCATGCAAGGCTTCGCCTGAATCTCCGACCAGGCGGGCGCCGCCTTTCACTTTCGATACGCTGTCGTCGATGAGGTCTTTAATCTCCCGGGCGGCAGTGGCGCTGCGTTGCGCCAAATTCCTAACCTCGCCGGCGACGACGGCAAACCCCTTGCCTTGTTCCCCTGCGCGCGCCGCTTCAACCACGGCATTGAGCGCGAGCAGATTCGTTTGAAACGCAATGTCGTCGATCACGCCGATGATGTCGGCGATGCGTTGACTCGACGTGCTGATCTCTGTCATTGCGGCAACGGCGTCGCGAACGATGTCACCGCCGCCTTCGGCTTGCGAGCGGGCCTGGGCCGCCAGCTCATCAGCCTCTCGCGCCTGCGCTGCGTTTTGACGAACCGTTTGATTCATCGTCTTCATGCGCTCGGCCGATCGCGCGAGCTGCTCGGCTTGACAGGCCGTGCTTTCGGCGACCTCCTGGTTGTCACGAGCAATGCCGCCACATTCCTTACGTATCAGTTCGGATGCCGACCGAATTTGTTGCACGATCGATTCGAGCTTATCGAGTGTGCCATTGACGCCGACCTTGACCTCAGCAAAGGTGCCCGCATAGTCGTTATTGATTTTCTTGGTGAGATCGCCGTGTGAGAGGCTACCCATTACGCGCGCTATGTCCACCAGGCTGTGCTCGGAGACCGCGATCAACTCGTTGACGCCCACTGCGAGGCTGCGAAAGAACCCGATCTTTTCGTCGACTTCGATGCGCTGCGATAGATCGCCGGCGCGTGCGGCCGTGACGATCGCGCCGATCTCGCGCTCCGCCCTGCGTTCGAACGTGCGCTCCTTCCATTCGATGACCGTGCCCAGGATTTCGCCCTCGCTGGACTCGACCGCATTGCCGCGAAACTCGAACACGCGTTCTCCGAACTCGATTTCCTCTGATTGATACACCGTCAGGAATCGATTCATGGCCAATTCCGCATCCGCGTCGGGTGCCAATTCTCTGATGTCGCAATTGATAATTGCCTCGGGATCGATGCCCGGTAATTGCTCGAGTGTGCGCCTCAACATGTTGTTGAAATACCGGACCTCGTTATTGCGGTTGACCATCATCACGTTGGCGGCGACGTTGTCGAGCGCGTAGCGTATCGCGGTATTGACGCGTGCGGCCCGGTACTCTTTTTCGATGCGGTTATTGAGATCCGATTGCATGTGCTCGAGCGCCAACAGCAGCTCTGAAATTTCATCCGTACCGATCACTTTTATAGTCGAAGACAGATCGCCCGCCCCAATTCGCTGAGCGAGTTGCACGGCGGCTTTCAACGGACGGGTTATAAGCCCCGAGGCGAAGAAACTGACGATAAAACCGAGAGACAGTGCGATGAACACGAATCCGATGATGAACGGGAGCGCGGCGTGATTGGCATTCGAGATCGCCTACAGCTCTTGATTGAGAGATTCGCGTTCGTGGTGCGCGATTGTATTTGACAACTCAATCGCGCGCGTCGTGTCGTCGAAGGCGGCCAGCATGTGAGTCCGCGCCACTTCGTCTTCATCGCGCCTAGCGGCCTTGACGGCCTGTTGTTGAAGCGGGCGGATATCGTCGAGTACGCGCTCGAGCTCGGCGGCTTCAGGGAGATCCGTAGATGTTTTTGTCAGCTTACGCAGGTGTTTCTCCAGAATCGAAGACCTGCGGATAGGGTCTAGAAACGTGGCATGGATGTTGTCCGCACCGGTCGCGGTGATCAGGGTCTGCAAAGCCCGATCCAACTCGACGATCGCATCGGCCATTTCGAATGCGACATCGCCGCGTTGCTGCCCGGTGATGAGCACCTGTTGCAAGAGCGCATCTTGCGAGCGTATGAAATAACTGCCACCCGCCGACACGATGATGCAGAACGACAGAAGCAAGCCGGAGAGCCCCAGTATCTTGGTGCGCCACTTAACGCGCGCGAGATGACATCTCAGGTCCATGGTTTTGTTCCGCGTCCCCTCTATCCACTTGATCTCTAAACCAAGATCGCTGAATTTCGTTTGTCGGCCCCGAGGCCGCCGACCTTTAGCGGGGTGAAGCGGGCGAGATCGCGTCGATATAAGCGCGTAATAGCAGGCGTTCGCGCGTGGAGACGTCGACGAAACGCGCGCCCATGACATAGCCTGACGCGAAGATCGACCGCGCGGCCTGACACCACATGACGATCGCCTTCAGCGCGACTTCGTTTTCGCCGAGTTGCAGGTCCAGTTCGATGACTGCACCAATCCGCGGTTCGCTGCCACTCGCCAGCATGATGCCCGCTTTAGACAGGTTTCTGGCGCTGAGCGCGGCGTTATTCACGATCCCTTTGGGCACGTCGACGCGCCGAACTGCGCGTCGGGTGACGTATTGAGGCTGTTGGGCTGGTTGCGCCATCTTCGTGCCCGTGGATTCTGTCTGATCGTTTCATCGGCCGAGAATCGCATCCACTTTAACGGTCAGATGGCAAAGCGTCGTGAAGACGATTCGCAACACTCGAACGATGCAGGTAACACCTAAAGTTTGACTACACCGTGCCGATGGGGGGGCACTTTTACGTGTGTCAAATGTGTCTCGATTGATGGCCGCGTGGTTGGCGATTTCTCCAATCAGAACCAATGAGGGGAGCAGATATTCATGGCGAGCATACTTGCCGTACACGATTCGGCCTCGATTCGTCAGATGGTCGAATACACCTTGAAATCCGACGGACATGACGTCGTGCTGGCGGGTGACGGGGAAGAAGCGCTCGAATTCGCGAAACGCAATCATGTCGATGTCGTGGTGACGGACGTGAACATGCCGAAGATGGGCGGCATCACGCTAGTCAAAGAACTGCGCGCTCTGGATAACTATCAATTCACGCCGGTCTTGATCCTGACCACCGAGTCGAGCGTCGAGCGCAAGCAGGAGGGGAGGGCAGCCGGTGCGACCGGGTGGATCGTAAAGCCGTTCGAGCCGGATCAATTTCAGGCCACCGTGCGCCGCGTGCTCGATTGAGCGCAGTAATCCGCCGATAGGATTGCCGGAAATGACGACCGATCTCAGCGAATTCCACGAGACCTTCTTCGAAGAGAGTTTCGAAGCGCTAGCCCGGATATTGCATGAGCAGTGAGATTGTGCGTGGAGTTGGTCGATCATGGGTCGGAATTCGTTGGTGGTGGCACGAAGCGGCGCTTGAGCGCGACGTTTCGGCGCGCCACCGGTGGATTTATCGCCGATTGCGATGCACGAGTCGTTTCGGAGGCGAGCGACACCCCGACTCACAAGGAATCGCACACGAGGCGACTGGCGTTGGGACGACTATCCCGGCTTGAGGCGAGCGGCCACCAGGCAGAACAGTTCTCGATGGGGGTAAGCACTGGAGAGCAACAGTCGGATGCGCCTGGTATTGCGCAAGACGATGGCGCCGATGCGTAATAGTTTCAGGCGCAGCGTGCCGCCTTGCGCGCGAGCCCGTGCCGTTGCGTGTAGTGCCACCCGGCGGATCGTCTCCAACAGCGTGTAAGCCAAGCTTGAGAGCAACAGCCGGAACTGATTGGCCCACCAGGTGTGGCCACTGGTGCGATCGGCAAACAGGCCCAACTGCTGCTCCTTGATCCGGTTCTCCATCTCGCCGCGGGCGCAGTAGAGGCGGTCGTAGATGCGTTGGGCCTTGCCGGTGAGGTGGGTCACCACGAAGCGGGGATTGCTGCCGCGGGCGCTGTGCTCGGCCTTGACGATCACCCGTCGCGGGGTATCCCAAGTCGGTGCGGCGTAACGGACCTCGCTGAACAGGCGCTGCTTCTCACCCATCATCCAATACCGCCACTGAGCCAACGTGCGCAACGCTAACGATTGATCGTGCAAACGCGGGTTTTTCGCGATACCCATGACGTAATCCACGCCGTGGCGATCGAACCAGCGCAGCATCCGCCAGCGGCAAAAGCCGGCATCGGCGCGCACCAGGATCTCGACCTTCGGCCACGCCTGGCGCAACCGTTTGATCAACAGCGCCAAGATCGCCCCACTGTGTTTTGCGCCGTCGATCTTGCTCGAACGCAGATAACTGACCAACCGTTGATCGCCACAGAACACGTACAAGGGCAGACAGCAGTCGTGGTCGTAGTCGCCGTGGAAGAAGCGGCCCGCTTGATCACCCTGCACCCGATCGTCGGTGGCATCCACATCGCGTATCAGTCGTCGGGGCGCTTGTTTGTAAGCGGCGATAAAGTTATCAATGAGTCCCTTGTGCAGGGCCACCGCGGTGTTCCGGTTCGCGCGGTTCTCCAGTCGGCACAACGTCGACGGGCTCGCCAGCGACGCATCCCGGGAAAGCGCCGTCTGCAGAGCCAAGTCCGCGCGCAATGCCTCGTGGTCGTTGAGGTCCTCATAGCCCAGGGAAAGGCCATAGACCCGCTGTCGGACCAGCGACTCCAGAGCGTGGGTGCAGCTCTTTCTCCGGCGCGAATCCCCAATGGCCCGTGCCGCGGCCTTGATCAACCCGGTCCGTTCATCGGCCCAGCGCAGCAACTGCACCCCACCGTTGGAAGTGATGTCACCGGCGTTGAATGAGACGTCGATCTTGCGGCGAGAAAAGCCTGGAAATTGCAGCGCAGTCTGGGTACATTCTGTCACGGGCGAGTCCTTTCCGTTTTCAGCCTAACTAACTGAATTATAACGGATTAGAAAGGGCTTGCCCTCTTTTTTTATGAAATATCCGGGCTAGACGGTATGGAATCGTCTCTGCTGAGTCTCGACGTCGGTGCGCCCGACCCCGAGGCGATCAATACGATTTTTCGCGGCCCACATTCGATCAAAGGCGGCGCCGCCGAGCGGGTCGTGGCGCTCGAGGATGTCGCTGCCGAATTGGTCGCGTTCGCCACGGATTAGCGCACCAGGGGTGCGCGGGCGCTCATTCAAGGAAGTGTCGTGCCAACCGCTATAGGGGTAAGTGTTTTTTCAGGATCTGGGTAGCCCAATATGGATAAAAATATGAAGATCCTCGTCGTCGATGATCACCAGACCATGCGTCGAATAATCATGAATCTGCTGCGTGATCTCGGATTTGATAATACCGATGACGCCGACGACGGTAAGACCGCGCTCCCCAAGTTACAGGCCGGTGGATTCGATTTCCTGATCACCGATTGGAATATGCCCATCATGGAAGGAATCGAACTCGTCAAGGCGGTTCGCGCCGACAAGAAACTGGCGGACATGCCGATTCTGATGGTGACCGCGGAGGCCCGTAAGGAGCAGATCGTCGAGGCGGCGCAGGCCGGCATCAATGGCTATGTCGTAAAACCCTTCAATGCGCAAACCTTGAGTGAGAAGATCGACGCGATATTCAATCGAATAGAGGCTGCGGCTTAGAAACGGGAGAGCGGCCATGATGGACGACGATATCGAGTTGCTTCGCGGCGCCGTCGAAGCGATGGAGGCGGGTGACACAAAGCGCGTCGATGCGCTCATTAAATCCTTCAACGATAAGCGATTTGAAAACCTGTTTGCCGAGATTGGGCGCCTCATGCGCAGCGTTCACGACGATATTCGCGAATTGATCTCCGACGATCGGCTGCATGATCTGGCGGATACCGATATTCCCAATTGCCATGAACGTTTGAGCTACGTAATGGCGCAAACCGAACAGGCTGCCAACCTCACGCTCGACGAAATCGACGTGATGTTGCCCATCACGGAATCGATGGCCGAAGGCGCGTGCGCCGCACTTACCGATTGCAACGGCGGGCAAGACGCGCTGCAGCGCTATGAAGGATTCGCGCAACAGGTCCGGCACGACAGTCAGCGCTTACGCGACGGTTTATCGCAGATCATGGTCGCGCAGACCTATCAAGACCTCACGAGCCAGGTCATCAAACGCACCATTGAGGTGGTGACGCAGGTGGAGCGACAACTGCTGGATATCGTCAGTGCTTGCGGTGCGACTTCTAACGCCGTGAATGCTCGCGAAAAACCTGGTATCGATCAAACTTCAGGGTCACATGGGCCGACGATCCGGACGTGCAAAGAGTCCGCGGCCAATCAAGACGAAGTCGACGATTTACTCGCCAACCTCGGGTTCTGACCCTGAATCTACGGATTTCGGCCCGCCAGGTTCCTCACCCGCGGCAGCCGCGCTCGTGTCGTCGAGGCCAGGTATGCCTTCCGTCGGCACGCGCAGACACTCGACGTCGTACCTCCCCGTCGCGAAGCCGCGCTTTACGTCAACGAAGGTGGTACCCATGGGACAGACGACGCTGCTGCGAATATAAGCACACGTGTATGACAGGATGCCAACCGCTCTCTCAAGCCTGACTTTTTCTCTCTTGCCGGCCGGATAAAGCCTGGTGCCCTTATCTCCGTGCAGACGCAGCGCCCCTTTTCTGCACACGAAATGTTGCTTTCCCAGTAGCTCTAAATCAGCCATCGATGCCGGCATGGTCAGCGTCAGCATCGATGCCACGATCGCGGTGATGAGAAACTTCCTGCGCATTGCTTATACCGCGTCATTCACGTCATCAAGCCCCTGCGGATTTACCGCCGTCGACGGGTAGTGCGACGCCCGTCATGAAAGTCGCGCGATCGGATGCCAGAAAGGCGAAGGCTTCGACCACATCGTCATTCGTCGGCAGCCGTTTGAGTTTACTGGCTTGCGCGAACGCCTCGTAGGCGGCCTGCGGGTCATCGGCGCGATTGAAGCCCTGCCAGCCCATATCATTATCGACCGTCGTCGGGCACACGCAGTTGACCCGAATACCGGGCGCGAGTTCCATGGCCATCGAACGGGTCAGGTTCGCGACCGCGGCTTTGGACGTGCAGTAGGCTGAAATGTTGGCGAATCCCATCAGCCCCGCGATCGACGCGTGGTTGATGATCACCCCCTGTGATGCGCGCAAGGGCGCCAGCGCAGCGCGGCTGCAGAAAAACACGCTTTTTACATTGGCGTCCATGGTCGCGTCCCACATGGATTCGTCGGTCTCTTCGATCGACGCGATGGGGTACAGACCGGCGTTGTTGATCAGGATGTCCAGTCCGCCGAGTCCTTCTACAGCCTGGTTGATCACGGTTTCACACCCAACGGCGTGTGAGAGATCGCCCGGCGCCGCCACGAGTTCGGCGGCGCCGCCGAGTACTTCAATCGCGGTGGCGACCCGCTCTTCCTGCCGGCCGTTGACCGCGACGCGCGCACCACCGTCGAGAAATCGGCGCGCCAGCGCATGACCGATTCCGCGCGTGGAGCCCGTTACGAGGACGCGTTTCCCGGTGAATTCCATGGTGTGTGTGATTTTACCTCCGGCGCGGACCCAAGGGGTCGGACCCGATTGAATATAATCAAGTATCAAGTAGTCGTGCTACGTTTCAATCGAGTCTGACCCTATCGATTTACAGGGGCTGCGGCAATGGATATCACCGAACACAGGTTTAAGGGCGAGCAGCACAACACGTTCTATCTGGCCGCGGGGCCGCAAGCCGGCCCGCTGATCATTTTCGTGCACGGATGGCCCGAGCTTTCGATCAGCTGGCGGCATCAATTACCGGTGCTCGCTGGGCTTGGGTTTCGCGCAATCGCGCCGGACCTACGGGGGTATGGTCGTTCGAGCGTTTATGACCAACATAGCGATTACGCGCTCGAACACAATGTCGCCGACATGCTCGCCCTGCTCGATGTGCTTGGCCACGAACGGGCGATCTGGGTAGGGCATGATTGGGGTGCGCCGATCGTCTGGAGTATCGCCAGCCATCACCCCGAACGCTGTCACGGGGTGGTGAATCTGTGCGTGCCGTACCGGACCCTCGAATTCGGTGTGGATGCGTTAATCGAATTGGTTGATCGAAGCGTTTATCCGGCCGACGACTATCCGGCGGGGCAATGGGAATACCAACGGTTCTATCAAGAAAATTTCGCCCACGCGCAAGCCGTGTTCGAAGCCCATCCCCACAACGCACTCAAAGCGTTATTCCGGAGGTGGGGGCCGGACGGCAAGGGCAAACCGGCGCTGACGGCGCCGGTACGTCGGGACGGCGGTTGGTTTGGCGGAGCGGACGCCGCACCCGATTTGCCGCGTGACGACGCGGTCGTGTCCGAATCGGTTCTGTCCATCTACACCGCGGCGCTCGAACGCAACGGCTTCTTCGGGCCCTGCTCGTTCTATATGAATCACGCTGCAAACGCCGCTTATTCGGCGGGCGCGGTGAATGACGGCTACCTCGACATGCCGGTTTTATTCCTCGTCGCCGCGTACGATTACGTGTGCGAATGCGTGGATTCGAGATTACCGGAGCCCATGCGCGAATACTGCCGTAATCTGACCGAACGCCCGGTCGAGTGTGGCCATTGGATGGCGCAGGAAAAGCCGGTTGACGTCAACAATGCGATCGTGAACTGGTTGGCGGTGGCCTGCCCTGAGGTCTGGCCACAAACACCGTTGCCGGCGAATCGATAACTATTCCAAGTTCGTCACGAAATTATTGCCGTAGACGTAACGCAAGCCGTCTGTTGCCGGCCCTTTACCTAATCGACGAACGTCTTCCAGGCTGTGGAAATGCACCGGCGGTACGCCCTTGAGCCACAGGTACGGCTGCCGTATGGCATGGCGAAGTTTCGCGCGGCGTGACTTTGGACCTTCGGCGCAGTGGAACAGGATCGTCTTTGTCGTCAAGTTCTGCATCAGGGATCGCAGTTGCTCGATGTCGATGTATTCGACAACCCCTAGAGCCGTCGCCACATCGCACGGCGGTAGTTTCGTTCCCGGCGTACACGCGTCGAGAACATCGAACGCGACGTTGTCTCTGGAATAATGGGATTTGGCGTACTCGATGGATGATGCGCAGATATCGATCCCCGTGACTCTGGCGGCGCCGAGGTCGGCCAGGATCTTGCAAAACCGCCCGGAGCCGCAGCCGATATCGAGGACGTGGCTGTTTTCCAGGTGCGGTTGGAGGATCTCCGACGCAGCGTGCATACGCCGGTAAACGCTGTCGCCGCGGACATACGATGCGATGGTCTCGAGGACGCCTTTTTTGATCGGCAGATCAGCGTCGCGGTAATAGGCGCCGGCTTCCCATTTCAAGCTGTGCCGGGTCCAGTATTCATTCGCTTTGTCGTGTCTGTCGTTGCTGCTCATAGCTCGATATCAAACGTCAGGTAATGGCGACCGCTCGCTTCCGGTGAATTGCCGCACAAGTCAATCAGTTTTCCAAACTCGAATCGTTCGATTAAGTTTCTGAGCCACCGGTCCAGCGGCAGCCGATGAATGCGTCTGATTCCCCGATGTTGCGCCTGTGCGGCATGAAAAAGCTGCCACAAATGCAGATAAAACACGCAGGAGCGACCTCTTCTCGCATATCCATCCAAAATATTCGGATAAAAGCGTCTCAGGTACGAGCAAACGATGCCACTGCCAAAGGGAATTTCCCGGCTGAGCATGCTCAATCCGAAGGACTGATTAAACGTGATGTCGCGGTTCGCTCCGTAGCGAAAGGTTGAAACCGGCACGAGCCACAGATCCTCTCCTTGGTCGATGACACCGGGTGGCGCGAGTGAAGACGAATCATACAGAAATCCCCAATCTTTCAAGATTGCCAGCATGTCGGGCGGAAGGAATACCCACGGCGCCCGAAAGCCCTGCGGCTGAAACTCCTGCATGAACTCCTTGGAGGCGGCGAATTCGTTCGTCAGAATGGCTTGGTCTTCGATACGTTGATGAGAATGGCCGTGGTAGCCGATCTCGTGTCCGGCATTACGCATGGCGACGACGATCTGGGGAAAGGTCTCAAAGAAGCGACCCGTTACAAAAAATGTAATGCGCCGGTTCGCGGACTCCAACACCTCCAGGAGCCAGTACGCGGTCTGCTCGTTCAATCGAATTCGCTCTCGGTCACCTTGATTGCTATTCTTTTCGCCGTTCATCGCGCTCATGATAACGAAACTCAATACTAAGCAATGCGACCCATAGATTATTTCGATCGGGGCGTCAGACGCGCGCCTGACCGGCCATTCTTGATCGGCAAGGGCAAGTCGTTCACGTTCGCTGAAGCCAAGGCCAATACCGAAGCCATCGCACGCGGCCTCTATGCCGCCGGGTTTGAGCTCGGCGAATCGGTCGCCGTGTACGCACCGAACGATCCTGGAGCCGTCGTATGCATCGTCGCCGCGACGCGCGCCGGCGGCGCCTGGATACCCGTCAGCGTGCGTAATTCGGCCAGCACCAATGCCGAGTACATGGCGTACGTGCGCACGCGCTGGCTGTTTTTTCATCCCGAGGTGGCCGAAGAGGCCGCGGTCGCGATCGCGGCGCTGACGGAGCTCAAGGGCGTGATCTGTATCGATTCCGCGGACTCGGGCCACGTCTCGCTCGAGGCCTTTTGCGCCGCAGGTCGAGACACCGAGCTGCCGGATTGGTCGGATCCCTTCAGTGCACCCGACGTGGTTTTCTCGCGCTGGCCGACGGGCGGTACGACCGGTCCGTCAAAAGGCGTGGAAATGAGCAATCAATCCATCGTGACGATGTTCGAACTCGGTTTGGAGTGTTACGTCGCCGGTCAGACGGAAGACATCGTGCATCTGGCCGTTGCGCCGATCACGCATGCGGCCGGTCTCATGATCGGCGTAATGGCGGCGGAAGGCGGAACGACGGTCGTGCTGCCGGGGTTCGACGCCGGGGAAGTCCTGGAAACGATCGAAGAATACAAGGTCACCCATATCTTCTTGCCGCCGACCGCCTACTACGCATTGCTCGATCATCCGGATGCCCGGACCCGGGACTGCTCGAGCCTCCGCCAACTGTTGATCGCCGCGGCGCCGGTGTCGCCTGACAAATTCCGCGAAGGCGTGGAGGTGTTCGGACCGGTGATCTGTCAATGCTACGGACAAGCCGAAGCGCCGATGCTGATCTCCATGTTACCGCCCGAGGTGGTCAGCGCTGCCGCGCGTGGTGAAAACCCGGAGCGGTTACGGAGCTGCGGTAAGGCGACGTCGACGACGCAGGTCGCGATCCTGGATGACGACGGCAGGCTTTTACCGACTGGCGGGCGCGGCGAGATCTGTTGCCGCGGCCCATTGGTGACGCCCGGTTATTTCGAGAAACCCGAGGCCACCGAACAAGCGCGTAAATTCGGATGGCACCACACGGGCGACGTCGGTTACCTCGACGAGGACGGCTACCTTTACATCGTCGATCGCAAGAAGGACATGATCATCACCGGCGGCTTCAATGTATTCGCGACCGAGGTCGAACAGCCGATCCTGGCGATGCCCGAAGTACTCGAGTGTGCGGTGATAGGCGTGCCCGACGATAAATGGGGTGAAATGATCACGGCTGTCGTCGTCCTCAAGGAAGGGGAATCGCTGGACGCTGCGGCCGTCATCGAGCGCTGCCGGCCCAAACTCGGGGGTGTGAAGACGCCGAAGGCGGTCGAGTTTTGGGATGCGATCCCCAAGACGGCCGTCGGCAAGACCGACAAGAAAGCGATCCGGGCGAAGTTTTGGAGCGATACGGAACGGGCGGTTAACTAGGACCCCGGATTCCGCTGTGCTACATCCGGGCTACGGTAAGGGATGTAGCCTGGATGTAGCGAAGCGGAATCCAGGGATAGTCTCAAGCCACC
The DNA here is from genome assembly GCA_965217605.1 of Gammaproteobacteria bacterium. Classification (GTDB taxonomy): domain Bacteria; phylum Pseudomonadota; class Gammaproteobacteria; genus JAYYZW01. Next base: position 455,030 of record CBDCJB010000013.1, on the reverse strand, counting down.
CGCAAAGGCTGCCAGGGCGCCTCCGCCTCGTTGTCCATGATGGCGTAATCGTCGAATTTGTTATACGCGTAAGGCAGAAACGCGTTCGCGTCGACCCGCGCGAGCTCGGTGCAGCGGGCGGTGGTGTCGGCTTCGGTGTAAAACGCGTCCAGCATCTCGACGATTTCGATCTCTCCCAAGGGGTCGAGCGGCGTATTGGCGAGTTCGAGCGTGGCCGTCCCCGATTCGACTTTGGCGTTAGCGGTCTTGAACGACGCCATGATCAAAATGGGATCGGCTTCCAAGCCCTGCCCATCGCATTTCGGCAGGAACTTGTAATGAAAATTGACGAAGCCGTCGGGCGGATTCACGACCGGCGCTTCCATTTTCGCCTCGGCCTCGATGATGGCCTGACCGTAGCGCGTAACCGAGCCCGTGAGCGTGTCGCCGTCACGATCCAGCTTCGTAATCGCGTATTTTTTGGGTTCGCCGAAGGTTTCCCGCCCGAAAATGATCGCCGCGTCGGACGACATCTGCATGGCGAGGCAATAATCGCCGACGTGTTCCTCATGGCGCGCTTGCACGTAGAAACATGCGCCGGAAAATGCGTGGCAGACGTTGCTGCGACCCCAGTGCCCCATGAGCAGCGTCGCGACCGGATCATCCGTCGGTTCGAGGCCCGGCGGCAACACATGGGCGACGATGTCGGACTTGGTCAGGTATCGCACCGTGAGAAGTTTTGCGCTCATGAAATGCGCCTCGGCGAGTGTCGCCTGGATACGTTCGATTTCTTCGGGTGTCTTGACGAATCCCATGGGTTTTCTCCGTTGACCGGTACGGCTAAATATAACCGATTCGCCCGCAAGCGTGCTCCTACAAAGGTCCCGCCCGCTATACCCGCTTGCGCAAGGTCGACGTCAAGCGTTCCAGCGCCGGCGAGAAATCATCCTGCGCGAGCCGCACGTGGATGATGGCGAGGGTGGTCTTGTCGGCCAGGGCGGCGGTTAACGCGTCGACGAGTTCGCTTTCCGTCTTGACGTCGTAGCCGCGTCCGCAGCCGATCAGCTGCGGTATCGCGGTAAACGCCCAAGGATGCACGTCGTTGAATGCGCCGTCGAGCATGGGCCGTTCGGTGCCGTAGCCCTGGTTATCGAGCACCACGACGATCGGCGTCAAGCCGTAACGTGCCGACGTCGTGAGTTCCATGCCGGTCATCTGAAATGCGCCGTCGCCAACCAGGACCAGTGGTCGCCAGCTCGATTCCGCCACCTGTAAGGCGATACTCGCGGGGATGGCGAAGCCGAGTGACGCGTAATAGGCGCAGGCGATGAATTCCGTGCGCGAGTGAATGGTCAGATCGATCGCGCCGAAGAGAGCATCGCCCGGATCGGCCACCACGGCGATGTCTTTGGACAAGGTGGCGTCGAGGCATTCGAACACCCGGGCTACCGAGATGGGGTAGTCGGCGCCGGCATCGAACGACGTTGATCCGACATGACAACTTTCGGGCAACGGCCCGCGTTCGATGAGATCGGCCCCGCACAACGCATTCAGGAAGGTCGCGAGATCGATCCCGCGGTAGTGGTGGCGGCGTATCCCTAATTCATCGGCGGTGGCAGCGATGATCTTGGCCGGATCGAGGTGGGCGGTGAAAATCCCGGTATTTAAATCGGTCAGCATCGCACCCAGATTCAAAACGCAATCGCTGTCCTCGACCACCGCGCGCACCATCTCGTTCGACAGTCCGCCGGCGTAGACGCCGACGAAACCAGGCAGATCTTCATTCACCACCGACTTGCCCATGATGGTCGTGGCGAAGCGTATGCCGGACTTCGCGATGAACCGGATCAACTGATCCTGTAAACCGAAACGGTGGATCTCGACGCCCGCGAGCACGATCGGGCGCTTGGCTGCGTTCAGCATCGTGACTGCTTCATCGAGTGCTTCTTTCAGCACGGCGGGATCGATTTCACGAGGGCGTTCGCGCGCACGGTCGTCAGCGTAATCGGCTACCAGGTGCACGCAATCACGTGGCATCTCGATATAGACGGGCCGTTTGTGCCGTGCGGCGGCGTCGAGCACCCGCAAGACCTCCTGATGTGCGGTGGCCGGGTCATCCAGAATCGTTTGTGCGACCGTCACTTCCTGGAATACGCGGTGTTGCGTGTCGAAATCACGCACGCGGTGATGGAGCAGCTCATCGCCCGTGATCTCGCGTACGCCCGGCGCGCCGCTGATGACGACCACCGGCGAGCGTTCCGCATAGGCCTGGGCTGTCGAGTTCACGAGTTTCAGGCCGCCTACGCCGTACGTCACGCATACGGCGCCGAGGCCGCGAACGCGCGCGTACGCGTCCGCCGCGAAGCCGGCGCCCTGTTCGTCGCAGGTATTGATGAGCGCGAGCGGCGACTGCACAATCTCGTCGAATAATCCCAGCGCGTAGTCACCGGGAATGCCGAAGGCGTGATCGACCTTGCGCGCGAGCAGTTCGTCGATGAGCACCCGCGCGATGCTGCGCGAAGCATTCACCCCGCTAGTTTACGACCTGGTAAACGTTGTACTCGACGCGGCCCGGTTGCAAGCGGCCCTGGCCGACGCAAATGATGTTGTTGACCCAGGCGTAGCGCGGATCGCCCGTCTGCATGCGCGGCGTGGTGAAGAAGTATCCATCGCCATATTCCGTTCCACCCTCACCCGTGCTGAGCGCATTCTGGAACGCCTCGGTCAGTTGGGTCTTCCCGGTGTATTCGACGTAAATGATCGCGCCGTCGTGCGTTTCGAACGTGGCACGCACGTCGAGGTGCCCGAAATCTTCGGTCATCGACAGCCAGTCCGCGCAGCCGGCATCGCGGATCTTGCCCTTCAGCTTCTCACCCTCGAACTCGCCGCCGTGGACCTCGACGATCAAGCGATTGCCGTAGGGTGTGCCACCGACCTCGAGGCTGTCGCCGAGGTTCGCGTAATAGTTGAACAAGAGTTCGAATTTCATGTTGTTTTCTCCTTTATTAATTCACGACCTGAAACACTTCGTACTCGACATAGCCTTGCATCAAGCGGCCGCGCCCGACACTCACGACGTTGTTGAGCCAACGGTATCGCACGTCGCCCGTTTCAAAGCGCGGCGTAATGAAGAAATAGGCTTCGCCGTATTCAGATCTACGTTCACCGCGAAACGCCGCCTGAATGTCGGTCGTCAACTCGACGTGACCAAGGTATTGCACGTAGATGTAGGCGCCGTCGTGCGTTTCGAAGGTCGCCCTGACATCGAGGTGTACGAAATCCTCGCTCAGTGAAAACCAGTCGCCGCCGCCGGGGCCGCGCACCGCTCCCTCGAGATTCGAGCCTTTGAAGGTGCCGCCAGTGCTTTCACCGATCGCACGGTTGCCATAGGGGCCCGTTCCGACCTGGTTCGACTCCCCGAGGTCGATGGTAAAAGTCATCAAGGGTTCGACATTCATGCATGATCCCCTACGCCTTACGCGGCATCGTCGGCGGCCATGTTCGGCTGCAAGTCGCCCGCCTGATACATCTCGACCAGCCGGAACTTCTGGATCTTGCCGGAGGGCGTCAGCGGATAAGCGTCGAGGGCGATCCAGATCTTGGGCGTCTTATGCGGCGCCATGTGTTCGCGCATGAATTCGTGCAACTCACCTGCATTGGTCGTGGCGCCTTCGGCGACCCGCACGAAAGCGGCGACCTGCTCACCCCAGCGCTCGTCGGGAACGCCGACCACCGCGATCTCAGCCACCGCCGGATGCCTGAACAAGATGTCCTCGATCTCCCGCGGATAGATATTCTCACCGCCGCGGATGATCATGTCCTTCAACCGTCCCTGAATGTAGAAGTAACCGCGCTCGTCCACCGAACAAAGATCGCCCGTGTGCAGCCAGCCATCGGCATCGACGGTTTTCGCGGTGGCATCGGGCATCTCGAAATACTCCTTCATGGTGAGATATCCGCGCGTACATAACTCGCCTGTTTCGCCTACCGCGACGGTTTCGCCGGACTCCGGATCGACGATCTTGACCTCGGCCTGCGGTAACGCGCGGCCCAGCGATTCGCTGATATCTTCCGGCGTATCGTCGAGGCGGGTGCTCGTATTGACCGGAGACGTCTCGGTCTGCCCGAAGACAATAGCGAAATTAGTGCCGAAGTCGCGCTGAACCCGTTTGACGATCTCGATCGGCACGACCGCACCGCCGGAGATCACGACTTCCATCGAAGACAGGTCGCGGGGATGCGCGCGCTGCGCTTCCAGCAACGCGATCAGCATGGTCGGAACGGCGAGCGAGAACTGTGCGCGCTCTTGTTCGATCAGATCCAGGAAGAGATTCGGTTCGAACTCCGGCAGGAGGACCAAGGTCCCGTGCGTCTGGTGCGTACCGAGCACGCTGACGACACAGCCGCCGGTATGAAAGAGCGGCATCGCCGTGATATCGATGGTGCCGTCTCCGGCCCCGCGTATGAGCGCCATATGCCGGGCGTTATTGGTCACACTGTGATGGGCGAGCAGCGCGCCCTTCGGGAAGCCCGTCGTGCCGGAGGTGTATTGAATCATGACGGAGTCGCCCGGTGCGACGTCCGGTAACGTTGAACGCATGTCGCCCGCAGCGACGAATTCCGGTAATTCGTCGAGGCCGATCCAGGCTTCCAGTTCCGGTAGCGCGGACGCGACTTTGTCGACGACGGCGCGCATATCGAGCCCGCGATGTTGCGGCGCGAAAAAGACGCCGCGCGCGCGGGATTGTTTGAGTACGTATTCGAGCTCGGATTCGCGGTAGGCCGGATTGACCGTGACCAGCACCATGCCGGCGAGCGCAAGACCGTATTGGAGGCAGATCCATTCGGCGCAATTAGGGGCCCAGACGGCGACGTGATCGCCGGGTTCGAAGCGAGCGAGCAGCGCATGCGCCATGCGTTCCGATTCGGCGAGCAACTCGGCATAGGTGAGCCGTTTGCGCGAGACCCGATCCGCTGTACCTTCGATCAAGGCCGTTTTATCCGGCACCGCTGCGGCTGCGTCCCTCAAGGTGCCGCCGGCCGTGGTTTCCAACAAGGGCTGCTCGTCCGTCGCGGCCCAGTACGATGTCGTCAATGGCACAGAAGTCCTCCCCGGGCGACTATCGCGCACAATTCACGATACGTCTTTCAGCAATTCACGCGCGATGATAACGCGTTGAATCTCGCTCGTACCTTCATAGATCGTGGTGACCCGCGCGTCGCGCGCATAGCGCTCCAGCGGATATCCCTGCGTGTAGCCGGCGCCGCCCATGAGCTGGATCGCGGTATAACAGGCGCGATTTGCCGCTTCAGTTGCGTAGAGCTTGGCCATCGAAGCCGCTTTGGTAAAGGGCTGGCCGTTCTCTTTGAGGTAAGCGGCGTTCATCAGCAGCAGGCGCGCGGCTTCGAGCTCGGTAAAGGTGTCGGCGAGCATCCACTGAATGCCTTGGAAGTCGGCGATCTTGGTATTGAATTGCTCGCGCTCGGTGACGTATCGACGCGCTGTTTCCATCGCCGCGGTGGCAATCCCGAGCGCGAGCGAACCGATTCCGATGCGGCCACCCGTCAGTTCGCCGACTGCCACGCGGAAGCCGCTGTTAAGTTCGCCGAGCAGGGCCTCGAAGGGAATTCGGCAGTCTTCGAAGATCACGGGATTGGTGCACGATGCACGCTGGCCCAACTTGTGCTCGGCTTTCCCGATCGTCACACCCGGCGTACCGCTCTCGACCAGGAAGCACGAGATCCCCTTGCCCCGGGGCAGATCGAGGTCGGTCACGGCCCACACCACGAACAAGCCGGCAAACTCGGCGCTCGTGATCCACATCTTTGTGCCGTTCAACACCCATTCATCGCCGTCCCGCGCCGCGCGCGTCTTTAGGCCGGACGGATCCGAGCCCGCGCCCGCTTCGGATAGACAGAACGATCCGGTATTACACGCGCCCGAACAGAGTTTCGGAATGTAGTATTTTTTCTGTTCTTCGTTGCCGATCGCCTGGATGACTTCACCCACGAGATTGGTGACCGACATCGCCACCGCGGTCGACGCGCAGGCGCGCGCGATCTCGGTGACGGCGATACTGAAGGCGACCACGCCGGCGTCCGTGCCACCGTATTCCACATCGATGTTGAGTCCCATGAAGCCCAGATCCGCGAGCTGCTGTAGCTTCTCGAGATAGAGCGGGCGTTGCTCAGGGGCTTCGAGGCTGGCCGCGATCGGCGCGAGCTCGGTATCGGAGAAGCGGCGCGCAGTTTCCTGGATCAGCGTTTGTTCTTCGGTCAGCGCGAGTTGCATGCTCCAAATCCTGTTCGCCCGCACGCGGGCCCCTACAGTTCAAAGCCGGGCTTTTAGGAGCCCGCTTGCGGGCGAATCGAGACCTACGGCAACTCCCGCCCTAACCAATCTCGGTAAAAAGCCTCGAGGTTGGGCGTGAAATTCACCAAGATCGGATACCCGGGCGGCACCGCATCGACTTCGAGCTGCGTGCCGCAATCCGGGCAGTAGAACTCACGGATCTCGTTTTTCTCCGGATCCGGAGCGCGCGGTCCGGGATAGACTTCACTGAGCGATTCGTCGGTATCGCGGACGTTGATCAAGGCGTTCGTCTTCCAGTTCTCCCGGTAGTCGCCGAGATCGTAGCCGCACACACACTTCACGGCGTAGATGCCATCCGCGTTCTTGACGATCATGAGGTAGGGACTCAATGGCAGGATGATCGGATCGTCCCACGCCATGCGCGACTGCAATACTTTGATATACGTATCGAAACGCTTCGGGTCTTTATAAGATGATTGCACGTGGTGCACGTCGCCCCACGGTAATTCACCGTCGATCAACTGACCTAAAGTCGCCTCGTCGAGTTCTACGATTTGTCCTGTGCCACTCATGCTCAGAACTCCAGCGGATCGTCCGCGACGCGGGATTCGCCGGAACGCATCGCGATCGGATTGACGTCGCGGATCGAGGGAATGTCGAAGGTAAACGCATCGTCCAATCCCCAGAACTCGCGGTATTCCTTGAACCATTTTCTGGAGTGGGAGCTGACGTCCTTGTAGATCTCCAGCGCCACATCCGGGAGATCATATTGTGCGATACGCGCGCGCTGTTGTTTGATCCACTGTTTCGCGGGAACGCCCTTGGCCTTGCGCGCGTTACGCAGTGACTGGCGGCGCGCCTCAGTCTTAGCAATGTTCACGATGTAGCGATCGTCCGACTCGTCGCGCTCGACGATGACGCCGCAGATCCGCTCGACCATTTCCGGCGTGACGATCCCGTTTTCCAGATCGGTTTCGATCAAGGCCGGATCGCGGTCCAGGGGATCGCCGATACCACCCATGCCGCGGTATTGCATCAGCAGCACGTCGCCTTCCTTCATCGGTTTCTCGGCGGTCATGTTGCCGTGCGTGACCTGGCAGTTGCCGTTGATCAATTTCGTGATCTCCGGCTCAAGCGGGTTGTCACCCTCGCCGGTGGGTAATTCCTGCTGGTTAGCGATACGTTCCTTGATGTCGGTGTCCGTCAAAAGGTAGACGTAGTGGAGTTTGCCTGGATAACCGCCGAACAGGCCCTGGTGATCGAAGGCCTGTGCCGTGCACAGCTCGGTCGTCAACACCAGTTGATTCGATTTATGCGTCATGAGGCAGGATTGCCAACCGTTACCGCCGCGGTACTTACCGAAGCCGTGGCAATTGGGCAGGACCTTGCGCGATAAATACAGCTGCGGGAAAAGCTGTTCCCAGATCTCCGCATTGCCCATGTCCGATTCCGGATTCCACAGCACGTAGCCGAAGTCGATGCCATCGGCGATCGCGCGCGCGCCGCTGCCTTGTGCAGCGAGTTCGAAGTTCGTACCCCCGAACACGTTGCCGTATTGGTCGATGCCACCGGCGTCGTAGCACGGTGTCAACGCACCGAACAGAAAGGTTTCCTCGACGAAGCCGCGCATATAGGTCGCGCGCGCCATCATGCGGTACCAGTTCGCCCAACTGGGCATGACCAGGTTCCAGCCCAGCGAGGTCGAGGCGTATTTGTTATCCGGCCACACCACCGTGCCTTTCGAGAACTTGAGTTCACAGCCGAGAACGCTACCGTGATTGATACGGCCGTCGAAATTCAGGGCCTGTGACATCGAGACGAACAGGCCGCCTTCGAGCGCGGCCGGCGTGGCATTACCCGACCAGTAACGCCACGAGCCGAAGCCATCGAAATCGATGGTCATTTTGCCCTGGCCGTCGATCTCCATTTCCAGGGGCTCGATGATCGTGACGTCGCCGTCGGCAAGCGGCGATAAGCCCGGTGCGCCTTCCATCATCTGGTCGCACATCGTGACCTCTTTATAGGTCCCGGGGATCAGCATCGTCTTGACGCGATCCAGCTGAGCGCGGCGGGCGCCCTCGATGTACTCGTTGGTCGCTTGTTTGTAGTAATCGACGCCGAATTCTTCGATGGTTCCGAGTATGGCGTCGCGCGCGCCGAGCGCGCCGGTGACGCGCGCTTTGGTATCGAGGATCCACAGGTCCGGTGAGCGCACGCTGCGTTCGGCGCGGACTTCGTAGTGCTTGTAGATGTGGTCGTGCTCGCCGACCCGCTCGGCGCAAATGATCAGTCCCTCGGTGAAACGTTCCGACGACAACACGGGCATGCTGCCGGGCGTAATGCCGCCGACTTCCAGCACATGCGTGACCATGCCGGCCCAACCGATCAGCTCGTCCTCGTAGTAGATGGGTGTGACGTCCATGATGTCGGGAATGTGCACGCCGCCAATATAGGTGTCGTTGTTCTCGAAAATATCCCCGTGCTTGAAGCCCGGGTCGACTTCATAGTCGTGGGCCAGCATCCATTTGATGAAACGGCTCATGGTATGAACGTGCACCATGATGCCGCCGGAAAAGACGATGGAATCGCCTTCGGGTGTGTAGAGGCCCACGACCGATTCCCCGACTTCGCGCGTGCCCGGCGAGCAGGCGACGCGCGATCCGACTTGCTGCGAGCTGATCACGATCGACTGCAAGCGCGAATAGAGCAATTCGTAGCGAATGACGTCCTTTTCCTTGAGCGCCATTTGATCGACGCCGTTGTAATGCCCGGTTTGTTCGAGAACGCGCTTGGAGTTTTCCATCCGCGCGCGCAACGAGAATTGAACCGTTGAATCTTCCAGGGGTCGGGTGGCACTCATATCGAGAGTCTCCTAGTCATCAAAGACGTCATACGTTTTCCAGCCAGACGAAGCGGCGCTCGTCCATGCGGGCTTTGCGGTTTGGTGGCACTAACAAGGTCGTAGCCGGGTGCTCGAGAATGGCGAGGCCCGGGATAATGTTGCCGGGTTTCATCGAGTCCATGTCGTAGATGCTCGCTTGTTGCCAAGTACGTTCGAAATACACCTCGCGCTCGCCTTTGTGCGCGTCCTTTGGCGGCGTAGGTCCCGTGAGGGGCAGGACCGGAAATTCCGGCTTGCGCGTCGGGATGGAGGCCACCAAGGCGACCTGAAAGATGGCGTAACCGGCCTTGGGGTACTTCGCGGCGCTTGCATACATCTTGGTGTAGAGCTCCTCGAAGCTGTCCAGCAGGTGGTCGACGTTCTCGGGCGTGCCCTGCCAGTCGCCGTCGAAAGGCACCTCGACTTCGTCCAATTGCCCGCCATAGCGTACGAATGCGATGCGGCGGTATTGGACCTGTGAGAGATCCATGCCCTCGCGCTCGAAGCTCAAATGCGCCTCGTCTTCGAGGTTGTTCCATAGATCGGTCAGACCCTTGGCCACGCCTTCCTTGGTGGCGCGATCGGCGTCGTGCGCGAGGATGAACAGACTCGAGCGCGTATAACGGTGCGAGTAATCCGTGGTCGTGCAACCGAAGGCCGAGAACGCGGCCGCGAACGGGAACGTCACCACGCCCTTGAAAGGGCGGTTTTCCGATACGCCGGCGAGTATGAGCGGGCCTGCGCCGCCATAACCCATGATGACGTAGTCGGCGACGTCGCCGCCGCGCACGCTGATCGCGCGCTGCGTCGCGTCCTGAGCCTGCTGCAGCCACAGCTTGAGGATGCCGTCCGCGGCATCGTGGACGTCGAGGCCGATCTTGACCGCGATCTGTTTTTCCAACTCTTCCCGCGCGGCCGGGATATTCAGGACGACTTTGCCACCTAGGAAATTATCCTTGTTCAGATAGCCGTTAATGGCGAGGCAGTCCGTCACCGTCGGCTGGCGGTTGCCGCGGTCGAAGCATACCGGACCCGGATTCGCGCCGGCGCCTTCGGGACCCATGATGATGCGATTGGTGATCGGATCGACCGATAGGTACAGGCCGGCGCCGCCACGGATGCTGTCGAGTTCGATACTCGGCAGGGCGAGGCGGAAGCGCGCGATCTCTGGTTCATTGTTGAGATTGACCGTCGAGTTGGTGATCAACCCAAAATCGTAACTGGTGCCGCCCATGTCGACGGCGAGAACGTTCTTCTCGCCCAGAAGCTGCGCGATGAACTGCGCGCCCAACAGGCCGCCGATGGGACCCGAGATAAGTGTTTCGTGCAGCCGCGGATGACGGATGTTCGCAAGTCCGCCATACGCCAGCATCGTCGTCATTTGCTTGCGGTACCCGCGATCGGTGGCGCTGTCCTCGACATTGTGCAGCTGCTGGCGCACGGGATCGGCGGCGTAAGCCTCGATGGTCGTCGCGTTGACCCGCTGATTTTCACGAATGACGGGCCGGATGTGCGACGACAGATAAATCGGGATCTCGATGTCCTTCTCTGCCATGACCACGCGGCAGATCGCTTCCATGCGCTCTTCGTTCTGCGGGTTCGCGTAAGCATGGAGAAAGCAGATCGCGAGCCCTTCGAGATCTTGCGCCAGCAGGTATTCGGCCGCCTTGCGCGCATCGTGCTCGTAAAGTGGCACGGCGATATCGCCGAACATGTCGGTGCGCTCGGACACGCCGCGCACGCGCCGCTTCGGGATCAAGGGTTCGTTGTGCACATGGGTAGCCGAATGCAGGCGATCGGCGTGACTGTAGCCGGACCAGACCTGCCGCCCCTGTTCCATGAGCAGGATGTCTTCAAAACCATGCGAGGTGATCAGGCCGATGCGCCGTCCCGTCCGCGTCAAGAGCGTGTTCAGCATGGTCGTGCCGGCATAGCTCACGACCTCGAACTGTGAAAATGCCGCGCGATTTTCGAGATCCCACTGCTCGAAAGCGTCGTCGGCCGATTCGATGAAGCCTTCGGATTCGTCCCAGGGCGTGGTCGGTGCTTTGCCGATGACGAATTGCCCTTCCGCGTCGACCAGGAAGGTGTCGGTCATCGTGCCACCCGCGTCGATGGCGAGTGCGAGGACTTGGCGGTCCATGATGTTCTTAAATTCTCCTGCAGCTCGTGGCGGATGCCCAACACCCTGAGAACGGGTAAAAAAGTTCTAAACGGCTGCTCATTCTAGCGTGCGACCGGACATAATACCTTGCTTGGTGCGCCACAACATTTCGAGCTATGGCGGTAGGTTCGCCACCACCGGGCGGCTTTTGTCGAGGCTCAAAGGTCCGTGCGGCGGAGCGGAGACTGCGCTTGAGCCGCATCCAGGTCCAGTTCGTCGAGGCTGATCTGACCCAGACAGACGTCGGTGCTGGGCTGCATGATCGTGGCCGTCGCGCCGTCGCGAAACAAGCGCTCGATCTGGGTACCCTTGAACAATCCGTGCGCGCCGCCCATCTCGAGCGCGGAGCGCGTGGCCGCCGCGACGGTTTCTCCGACGATGTATTTGGCGCGGAATAACGCGGTTTGGGCGGCCGCGGTTTGACCCTCGTCGTCGCCGAGCCAGGCGGCATAGCGCAACAGCCAGCGCGTGCTTTCGAGTTGTGCGCTCATCTCACCAATGCGCCGACGGATATCCGGGTGGTAAGACAGCGTCTGCTCGTAGCCCTTGGGCCGGCGTCCTTTCACGACCGCTTTGATGGCCTGCAGCGTGGCCAAGCCCAGGCCCAGGTACACGGCAGTGTAGGGGAGGTTGATCATCGACTCGTGCGTGGCGAGGAATTCGCCGATGCTCGGAACTACGACGTCGTCGAAGGCGAGTTCGTCCGGCACGAAACAATTCTCGAGAACGACGTTGTCACTACGCGTTGCGCGCATGCCGAGCGTGTCCCACACCGGATCAATAGTCAGTCCGGGCGTATCGGTCGGAACGATGACCATGATGACCGATTCCGGGTTGCTCACATGCTCCGGGTGCACGCAGATCAACGCCACATCGGCCGACGACATCATCGAGGCAAACGCCTTCTGTCCGTTCAAGACGTAGCCCCCATCCACCCGTCGCGCCTGCGTCGAGCTGGCCCGGGTCGAGTACAGTAAATTGGTGGTGCCGGCCTCCGAAATCAGGTTTGCCATGAGCTTGCGTTCGTGGACCAGCATATGCGCGACACGCTCGCGCACCGCGACGCTAAACGCGTCCGATGCCGTCAACGTGTATGCCGCCACGCAGTGCATGTTGAAGCTCATCGCGGTGGAGGCGCACCCCTGGGCGAGTTCCTCCATCGCGAGCGTGTGTCCGAGCAGGCCGGCGCCCATTCCGCCCAACGCCTTCGGAACCAGCAGTGCGTACAGGCCGGCATCGCGCAGGGTGCGATAATTTTCGTTAGGCGCGGATGCATCGCGGTCGTGCCGATCGGCGCGTTCGGCGAATACAGGCGCGAGCGCTCGGCAGCGGGCTTGAAGCTCGATCTGGTCGGCTGACAGTGCGAGATCCATGGTTTTGTTCCGCGAATTCGCGCTCGATCGTTTCTCTATGCGCACCAGGTGAGGGTGGACGATTGCTCGGCCTAGCTTCAGACAGTATATCTATGTTTGTGTTTGTTATTTCGCGCGCAGCGCGGCAACATGCCGAGCCCACGGCTGCCACGCGGAGGTTAAAGGTATGAATCGGAAAAACTCCGGTACGGTCAACGTATTCGACGCTGTCGTGGTCGGCGCAGGCTTCGGCGGGCTGTACATGCTCCACCGGCTCAAGGAAATGGGCCTGAGCTAGGATGACCGGCGGAGTACCCTCTACGCGACGACGCGGCTGTCTTTTAACTTCGCAAGCTCGTTACTCGAGACCCCCCAATCGGTCAAAACCGCATCAGTGTCGCCACCGTGTGGTGATGGCGCCTTCTGAATTTTACCTGGGGTACGACTGAAGCGCGGCGCAGGCGCCGGTTGCACCACGCCGTTCTCATCGATGAAGGTCTTGCGCGCGACGTTGTGTGGATGCTTGGGCGCTTCGCTCATATTCAGCACGGGCGCGAAGCAGATGTCGCTGCCCTCTAGGATCTCGCACCATTCATCGCGGGTTCTAGTTTTGAACAGCGCGATCATCTTCTCTGAGTTGTCCCGCCATTGCGTTCGGTCTTTGTGTGCCGCGTGATCGGGATCCTCGAAACCGGTGCGCTCCAGCAGTTCCGCGTAGAACTTCGATTCAATCGAGGCGATCGAGATAAAACCGCCGTCGGCGGTCTCGTAGCAATCATAGAAATGCGCGCCGCCATCCAAGATGTTGGCTTCGCGCTCGTCGGTCCAATAGCCCGAGGCGTGTAACCCGTAGAGCGCGGTCATGAGAGTCGCCACGCCGTCGGTCATCGCCGCGTCGACGACCTGACCTTTACCGGATTTTTGCGCTTCCAACAGCGCGGCCAATACGCCGACCGCGAGCAGCATGCCGCCGCCGCCGAAGTCGCCGATCAAGTTCAAGGGCGGCGAAGGGGGTTCGTTGGCTTCGCCGATCATATAAGCGGCGCCCACGAGCGAGATGTAATTGATGTCGTGGCCCGCTACTTTTGCCAGCGGTCCGTCCTGGCCCCAGCCGGTGACGCGGCCGTACACGAGCTTGGGATTGCGCGCGAAACAGTCGTCCGGTCCCAGTCCGAGGCGCTCGGTGACGCCGGCCCGAAAGCCCTCGATCAAGGCGTCGGACTGCTCGACCATGCGCAAGATCAGCTCGATGCCTTCGGGTTGCTTCAGGTCGACCGCAATGGATCGCCGGCTGCGATCGAGCAGCGCGTACTTCGCCTCCATCGGAATGCCGAGTCCGGCGTCTACGACTCGATCGACGCGGATCACTTCGGCGCCCATGTCCGCCAACAACATCGCGCACATGGGGTTGGGGCCTATCCCGGCCAGTTCGATCACTTTGTATCCGACTAATGGTCCGCTCGCGGTCATCGACCTGTCCTCGTGAATTTAGGCGAGATCCCGGATTCCGCTGCGCTCCATCCGGACTACATCGGGCGCGTAGCCTGGATGGAGCGTAGCGGAATCCGGGGGTAACACTAATGAGTTCTCCGGCGATTACAGCACATTTATATGCCGCTCAGGCAGTGCCGTAACCGCCGCCGCCTGGGGTCTCGATGACGACGATATCGCCGGCATCGACTTCAGTGCGCGCGTTTCCGGGCAGCGATTCAATATTCCCCGATACGCGTTCGATCCAGTTTTTCCCAAGTGCGCCGGGCCCGCCGCCGGCCAGACCATACGGCGGTACGCGCCGGTGACCCGACAAGATCGACACCGTCATCGGCTCCAGAAAACGGATCGCGCGATGTACGCCGTTGCCGCCGGTGAAGGCACCGCTGCCACCACTGCCCGTGCGGATAGAAAAGTCTTCGAGGCGGACCGGAAAACGCCATTCCAATACTTCCGGATCGGTCAAGCGCGTATTGGTCATGTGGGTGTGTATGGCATCGGTGCCGTTGAAATCGGGGCCGGCGCCGGCGCCGCCACAGATCGTTTCGTAGTACTGGTGGGTGGCGTTACCGAAGGTGAGGTTGTTCATCGTGCCCTGCGCCGCGGCCATGACGCCGAGCGCGCCGTAGAGACAATCGGTGATGCACTGCGACGTTTCGACATTACCCGCGACCACGGCGCCGGGGGGCCGCGGATTGAGCATGCTTCCCTGGGGCACGCTGAGCGCAACGGGATTCAGGCAGCCGTCATTCAGCGGGATGTCTTCATCGACCAGTGTGCGCAACACATAGATGACCGCAGCACGGCTGACGGCCGCAGGTGTGTTGAAGTTGTTGTCGGTTTGCGGCGAGGTGCCGGCGAAGTCGATATTGAGATCGTTGGCCTGCCGGTCGATCTCGATCTGTACGCAGACGCGGTTACCGTCGTCCATCGCATATTCGAACGAGCCCGACTGCAGACGATCGAGCAGGCGCCTGACGGACGCCTCCGCGTTGTCCTGCACGTGCTGCATATAGGCGTGCACGACGTCCAAGCCGAAGTGCGCGACCATCTTTTGCAATTCCTGCGCGCCTTTCTCGTTGGCTGCGATCTGGGCCTTGACGTCCGCCACGTTCTGGTGGGGATTACGCGCCGGATGTGGTCCGCCGCCGAGCAAGTCGTAAAAGGCCTGCTCTCTAAATACTCCGGCCTTGACGAGCAGGAAATTGTCGATCAAGACGCCTTCTTCATCGATGGTGTGGCTGTCGGGGGGCATGGAGCCCGGTGTAATGCCGCCGATATCCGCCTGATGACCGCGTGAGGCGACGAAAAAGAGGATCTCACTGTCCGCCTCGCCGAAGACGGGCGTGATCACCGTCACGTCGGGCAGGTGCGTGCCGCCGTGATACGGGTCATTGAGCATGTAGACGTCGCCGCGGTTCATCGCGTCACGTCGCGCGTTCATCACGTAGCGCACGCTTTCGCCCATCGAGCCGAGGTGCACCGGTATATGCGGCGCGTTCGCGATCAGTTGGCCGGCGGCATCGAACACCGCGCAGGAAAAATCGAGTCGCTCCTTGATATTGACCGAGTAGGCGGTGTTCTGAAGAGCGGCGCCCATCTGCTCGGCGATCGACATGAAGAGGTTATTGAACACCTCGAGCATGATCGGATCCGCAGCGGTGCCGAGTTTGGTTTCTCGCTTTAGTGGGACGACGCGCTCGAGCACCATATGGGCGCTGTCACCGACTGTGCATGCCCAGCCCGGTTCCACGACGACCGTACCCGTCGGTTCGATGATGATGGCGGGGCTCCGGATGTACGTACCGGCGGCCAGTGCATCGCGATCGAAAAACGGCGTATCTTCGAAGCGCCCGCCCATGAAGACCGGCTTGGTGAGCAGCGGCTCGGCGGCTGGCATCAAGGTCGCATCGAGATCGTTAACGTCAGCCGCTACATCGGCGCTTTGTGTCGCGCCGATCGCTTCGACCGCAACCGCTTCGACGACTAGCGCCTTGTCCGGGAGGATGAAGCCGTACTGGGCGCGGTGGGCGTCTTCGAAGCGCTGTTGAATCTCTGCGGCATTACCGAACGCGACGACGATCGGCGTGTCGGAACCGCCGTAGCGAACGTGGGCTTTATGTTCGACGGAGATCTGTGCTCGAGGTAGCCCTTGCGTCAGCAATTCCTCTACCGCTTCGCTGCCGATCGCTTGGAGTGCGATCTCTAAGCGGCCGATGATGGACTCGCTCAACTCCGCTTCGACCGCGCGTTCACGCAAGGCGCGAATGTCGGCCAGGCCCATTCCATATGCGGAAAGGACACCGGCAAACGGGTGTAAAAAGATCCGCGTCATGCCCAACGCGTCGGCGACCAGACAGGCGTGCTGGCCGCCGGCCCCACCGAAACAATTGAGCGTATACGCGGTGACGTCGTAGCCGCGTTGTACGGAGATCTCTTTGATGGCATTGGCCATGTTCTCGACGGCGATGCGTAGAAAGCCCTCGGCGATCGCTTCGGCAGATTGTGCCTGGCCCGTCGCTAGGTTGACCTCGTCGGCGAACTGTTTGAACTTCGTATTGACGATGGCTTCGTCGAGCGGCTCGTCCGCATTCGGTCCGAAGGTACTCGGAAAAAAGCGCGCATCGAGCTTGCCCAGCATCACGTTGCAGTCGGTGACCGCCAGCGGCCCGCCGCGCCGGTAACACGCGGGTCCGGGATTCGCTCCCGCCGAGTCCGGCCCCACCCGCAAGCGCATGCCGTCGAAATGCAGGATCGAGCCGCCGCCCGCGGCGACGGTGTGGATGCGCATGATCGGCACCCGCATGCGCACGCCTGCGACCTTGGTATCGAATGCGCGTTCGAGGCTGCCTGCGTAATGGGCGACGTCGGTCGAGGTGCCGCCCATGTCGAAGCTGATGATCTTGTCGAAACCCGCCTGCTCGCTCGTGCGCACCGCGCCGACGATGCCGCCGGCGGGGCCGGACAGGATGCTGTCCTTGCCTTGAAACATGCGCGCGTCGGTAAGGCCGCCGTTCGACTGCATGAACATCAGCCGCACGCCTTCGAGTTCGCCCGCGACTTGATCGACGTAGCGTTTCAAAATGGGCGTCAGGTACGCGTCCACGACGGTTGTATCGCCACGACTCACCAGTTTCATCAACGGACTGACGTCGTGTGAAACCGAAATCTGCGTAAAACCCATATCGCGCGCGATCGCTGCCACCTGGGCCTCGTGGTCGCGGAAGCGGTAGCCGTGCAGGCACGCGATCGCGATCGAGCGGATGCCGCCCGCGTAGGCGCCGTTCAAAGCGGCGCGGGCTTGTGCTTGATCGAGCTCGACCAGCACTTCCCCGTCTGCGGACACGCGCTCCTCGATCTCGACGACCTGCTCGTAGAGCAATTCGGGCAGCACGATCTGCCGCGCGAACAGATCGGGGCGATTCTGGTAGCCGATACGCAAGGCATCGCGAAACCCGCGGGTGATCGCGAGGACGGTGCGTTCGCCCTTGCGCTCCAAGAGCGCATTCGTCGCGACCGTCGTGCCCATTTTGACGACGTTGATCGAAGCGCCCGGGATCGCGTCGCCCGTTGCGACGTCGAGTAAATCGCGGATCCCCTGGATCGCGGCGTCCGCATATTGTTCGGGGTTGTCCGACAGCAGCTTGTGCGTTATCAGCGCTCCGTCAGGACGCAGCGCGACGACATCGGTAAACGTACCGCCGCGGTCGATCCAAAACTGCCAACCGTGTGATTCGGCCCGGGCTTCGGATGCGGATGGGTCGTGCAAATTTGGTGTCCCTGTGCGGCCGCGCGATCCCGCTAGACGGCCGAAGAGGCCAGTGTTTATCATCGGTGCCCTTCGAGTTCAACGGAAATTCCATGACTGACACGGGGATCGGTGCCGCGGTACGCCGCAAGGAAGACGATCGTTTCATGCGTGGCCTGGGGCGTTACGTGGCCGATATCCTCGTGCCGGGCATGCGGGAAGTCGCCTTCATACGGAGTCCGGTCGCGCATGCGCGGATCGGTGACGTGGAGGTGCCGCCGGGTTCAGAGCATTGCGTTTTTACCGCGACCGATTTGGCCGGCGTAAAACCGATCCGCGCGGTCTCGACCCTCGACGGTTTCCAGCCGTCGGACTACCCGCCGCTGGCGTCCGGGAAAGTTCGATTCGCGGGCGAGCCCGTGGCGATGTGTGTGGCCGACGACCGCGCGCGGGCCGAAGACCTGGCGCAAGCCGTGTTCGTCGACTACGACGATCTCCCGGCGATCACGACGGTCGAGGCGGCCTGCGCGGACGGCGCCCCGTTGGTTCACGACCACTGGGACGACAACGTCAATCTCGATCTCGTATTCGGCGCGCCGTTTGCGAGCGATGCTCCGATCAGGATCGAACGGCGTTACCGTACGGCCCGGCAATGTATCGTGCCCATCGAGGGTAAGGGTCTCGTCGCCGAATGGGATGCAGGGCGCGGGTTTCTCACGGTGCACAGTTCGACTCAGATCCCGCACCTCGTGCGGCGCGCGCTGTCCGAATGCCTCGGGCTCAAGCAGCAGCAGATCCGGGTGATCGCACCGGATGTCGGCGGTGGTTTTGGCGCAAAGTTGGTGGTGCAGCCGGAAGAGATCGCCGTGTGCTGGTTGGCGATACATCTACGCCAGCCCATTCGTTGGATCGAGGACCGGCGCGAGCACCTCGTCGCGGGGGCTAATGCACGGGAACACGTCTACGACGTCATCGCGTTTGCTGAAGCGGACGGCCGGCTGATTGGTGTCGACGTCGATATCCGTATCGATGCGGGCGCCTATTCGGTGTGGCCCTTCACCTGTTGCTTCGAAGCCGCACAGGCCGGCGCGAGCTTTCCGGGCCCATACCGGCTCGCCCATTTCCACGCGCGTTCGCGCACGGTCGCGACGAATAAACCGCCGACTCAACCCTATCGCGGCGTCGCGCGAACCGGGATCTGTTTTGCCATGGAGTTGACGATCGACGCGATTGCGCGTGCCGTGGGTCGCGAACCGGCGGAGATCCGCAAGCTCAATCTGGTCTCGAGCGCCGAGATGCCGCATACCAATATCATGGGCAAGGAGTTTGACAGCGGCGATTACATCGACAGCGTCGATCGCGCGGCGGCGTTGATCGATCTGCCTGGGATCCGCACGCGGCAACGCGAAGGCGAGGCGGATGGCCGTTTACTCGGCGTTGGTTTCGGCACGTATACGGAGCAGACGGCGCACGGCACCCGGGTATTCGCGGGCGTCGGCATTCCCATCGTGCCCGGGCACGAACAGGCACGGATCCGACTCACGCCCGACGGCACCTTTGAAGTCATGACCGGTTTGCAATCGCACGGGCAGAGTTTGGAGACGACGCTCGCGCAGATCGCGAGCGAAGTACTCGACGTCTCGCTCGATGACGTCACCGTGATCCACGGCGATACCGGTGAAACGCCGTTTTCGACCGGTACCTATGCGTCGCGAAGCATGGTGTGGGGAGGCGGTGCGGTCGACGATGGATGCCGCGTGCTGGGCGAGCGCCTGCGCACCATCGGTGCCGCGCTACTTGATTGTGATCCTCGGGAGACCCGGCTCGAACGAGGCGCGATCGTTGCCTCTCAAGGCGAGATCGCCTTCGCCGATCTGGCGTCGGTCTGGTACGAAGCGCCGGAAGAGCTCGCGCCGGAATTGACCACGGAGCCCTTGGAGGCGATTGGCACGTATAAACCCGCGTCCGATCACGGTGCGTTCAGCTATGCCACCCACGCGGCCGTGGTCGCCGTCGACCCGGAGCTGGGCGAGATCGAGATCCTCGATTATGTCGTTGTCGATGATTGTGGACGCCGCGTGAACCCGCTCGTCGTCGACGGACAGATCTATGGCGGAACCGCGCAGGGGATCGGTACTGCACTCTACGAGGAATCTCCCTACGATGAATTCGGCCAACCGCTCGCTTCGACGTTTGCCGATTACGTATTACCCGGTGCGACGGAGGTCCCGGACATCCGACTCGAGGCTTCGGAAACCCTGTCTCCGGTGACCGCATACGGCATTAAGGGCGTCGGGGAGGGCGGTGCGGTCGCCCCACCCGCGGCATTGGGCAATGCGATCAACGATGCCTTGCGGCCGATGGGCGTTGAGGTACGCGAGACGCCGATGTCACCGAAACGCATTTTCGCCGCGATCGATGCGGCGTCTTAAACGCCCGTGAAACCCGCATCGTTCGCATTCGAGCGTGCCCTGGACCTCGATGCGGCCTTGGAGCTCATCAGCAGTTGCGACGGTGAAGCGCGGGCGCTGGCCGGCGGTCAGTCGCTGATGCCGATGTTGAATTTGCGTCTGGCTCAACCCGACCTGTTGGTTGATATCAGGTCGATCGAGCTGCTCAATCAGATCGCGCATGCCGATCAAGCGTGTCGCGTCGGTGCCTGTATCACGACCGCACAGATCGAAGACGGCATCGTCGATGGCGTAACGGGGCGCTATCTGGCAGCGGTAGCCGGTGGCGTTGCCTATCGCGGAATACGCAATCAAGGCACCATCGGCGGCAGCATCGCGCATGCCGATCCATCGGCTGATTGGCCGGTTGCGCTACTGGCTTTGGATACAAGCGTCGCGATCGCAGGGCCAGACGAGCAGCGCCTGGTTCCCTTGGTAGAATTTCATCGCAGCGCATTCGTATCGTGCCTTGCCGACGACGAACTACTGACCGAACTGGTATTACCCGTATTATCCGGGAACGCACGGTGGGGCTATTACAAAGTAGCGCCTAAGTTGGGTGAGTTCGCCGAGGCTATCGGCGCGGCGGTGCACGATGCGGAGACGGATCACTGCGCCGTCGCCATCGGTGCAACCGACAGCGTGCCGTTGCGGATCGCGGAGCTCGAAGAACACTGGCGCAATGATCCGGGACGCTTTCCAGCACGGGTGGAATTGACCGAGATCCGCGCGGCGATTACCGCATTGGCCCTCGAATTCGATCCCTACAAATTGCAATGCCTCTGTGTCGCGGTGAAGCGCGCGATGCTTGCAGCGACGAATCCGTGAAAACGATCGCTTTGACCGTCAACGGCACCGCGGTGGCACGCGCGGCGGATGACCGCACGCATCTCGCGGATTTTCTGCGGGACGTCGAGGGTCTGACGGGCACGCACCTCGGGTGCGAGCAGGGTGCCTGCGGCGCCTGCACGGTGTTGCTCGATGGCCAGCCGATACGCGCCTGCATAACTCTCGCCGCGAGCTGCGAGGGCAAGACGGTGCAAACCATCGAAGGTCTCGAGACCGATCCGCTGATGATCGCCTTGCGTGAAGCATTCTCGACCGAGCACGCCCTGCAGTGCGGTTACTGCACGCCGGGCATGTTGGTGACGGCGCGCGATATCTTGTTGCGCTACCCGGACGCGGATGACACAGCGGTGCGCCACGAACTCAGCGGCAATCTATGCCGGTGCACGGGATATGTCGGGATCGTGCGTGCGGTCAGGTCCGTGTTGAACGCGCGACTTACTTAAACAGGCGTTCCTTCGGCGGGAGGGTGTCGGTCACCAGGTCGCGGATATGCCGTTTTGTCGGCAGGGGACGTACCTCCGTGATGCCCTGTTTGAGACGGGCCGTGCACGCGTAGGTCGTTTCGCCGTCGACCACCATCGTGCATTCGCGGCACACGTTCGCGTTGATGCAGCTGTAGCGAAAGGCCAGGGACGGTTCGACATGCGTTCGGATCCACAGCAGGCCGTCGAGCACCGATGCGCCGGACTCGAAGGGCACCTCATAATCGACCGTCTTCGCCGGTTCCGTACCGCCACCACGGGTGACCTTTAGCGTTGCGCGCTGCTGCGTTGAATCACCCATCCGCAGAACTCAACGGCTGCGCGCGATCGTTCCGAGCTCGGTACCATCGCGGGAAAGTTTTGTAGTTTGCGAAACGCACCACTGCTCGTCGAGTTCCGGAAAATCACGCCGTTGGTGCGCGCCGCGGCTTTCCAGTCGTGCGCGAGCCGCGGTGGTTACGGCGTCCGCCGTCACGAGTGCCGCGCGCAGTTCTAACCAGGCTGCGAGTTCGGCGTTATAGGCCGGATCCGGCTGGATTGCGATTTGATCGAGATCCTGATGGCACATCGCCTGTATGCGCTGCTGCGCCCGCGCCAGCCCATCCGCATCGCGAAAGGGCCCGACGTCCCGCCACATCAAGGTCTTGAGTTCTGCGAAGAGGGATTCGGCCGAACGTCCGCCGTTCGCCTTGCGCGCCAGCGCGGTACGTAACACCGATAATCCCGGCTGCGCCATGCTCGTGTCCCACGCGCGCGTTTGCCCATGTGCGTCTATCGCCGCCTGCCGTCCGGCGATGTTGCCGAACACGAACGCCTCGGTAATCGCGTTGCCGGACAGGCGGTTGGCGCCGTTCGCGCCGCCGACGGCTTCGCCGGCTGCATACAAGCCTTTGAGTGTAGTGCGCATGTGTCCATCGACGCGGATACCGCCCATGTGATAGTGGGCGATCGGTGAGACTTCGATCGCCGATCGATTCAGGTCGATGCCGTTTGCGGCGAGTCGATCGATCACCGGCCCGAAGGCTGCGCGCAACTCGTCGGCGGGGATATGCGTAAAGGACAGAAAAGCGCCGCCGTGGGGTGAACCGCGGCCCGCTTCGACTTCCGACAAGATCGCGAGCGTGGCGAGATCGCGCGCGACCTTGTAATGACCGTCGTCCTCGGCCCCGTAATGGTGGATGAACTCCTCGTGTTGGCCGTTCAACAGGCGTCCACCGAGTTTATAGCGGAAGGGATCCCACATGATCGGATCCATGCCGACGAGGCGCGGCGCGAGATGACCGATGGGGAAAAATTGAACGAACTCCATGTCGATGAGTTCGGCGCCGGCCGTGAGCGCCAGGGCGTAACCTTCACCGGCCATATTGTTCGACGCGCTGGTGCGCCCGTACATCTTGGTCAGTCCGCCGGTCGCGATGATGGTCGAAGTGGCTTGCACGGTGACTGGCCGGCCGGTCGCTACGTCGTAACCGACCGCACCGACACAATGCCCGTCGTAGGTGATCAAGTCGGTGATCGAAAGATTACTGACGCGTGCGATCTCGGGCGTGCGGCTCACGCGATTGCGCAAGGTCGACGACACCGCGGGCCCGGTGTTCAAAAAGTCGACATAACAGCACCGCTTCACGCCGTGACCGGGGGCCATCACCTGACGGATGTGATCGTCGGCGCGTGCCCAGCCGACCTTCCAGGTATCCATTTCGCGCATGCGCGCCGGCCCTTCCTCGCAAAGGCGGGCGGCCAGGGCCTCGTCACACAAACCGCGTCCCGCTTCGAGGGTGTCCTGCAGGTGCCAGCGCCAGTCGTCGGGCTCTTCCTCGCCGAGCGCCGCGGCCACCGTCATCTGCGCCATGATCGTCGCACCACCGCGGCCGACCATGTTCTTGTCGGCGAGGATTACGTTCTTGGCGCCGCTCCTGACTGCCGACAGGGCCGCATACATACCGGCGCCACCGGCACCGACTATCAGTACATCGCCTTGGGTATGAAACGGTTCGAGCATTGAATGCGAAACGTTAGCACATCAGGAATGTTCCCGGATTCCGCTACGCTCCATCCAGGAATTGAGTTCTAGGGTTATACTCGGGCAACTCGGGGACAGTATACTTAACTCTAATTCGGGGAATTACTTCCCCGAATTAGAGTTAAGTATACTGTCCCCGAATCACCCAGAATTACCAACGAGAGGTAGTCCACATGGCTTGTGTAGTATTACTGGAGATCCAACTAAAAGAAGAATGCGTCGATCAGCTCAAATCCGCTTGGAAGGAAATGTTTCCTGATACCCGAACCTTTGACGGTTGTATCGACATTTATGCGACGCAAGATCTGGATAATCCGACGACCGTTTACGCCGTCGAGCAATGGGAGTCGCGGCAGCATCACGAGAAATATCTCGCCTGGCGGACCGAGCGCGGCGATCTGGACGCCTTTGGCGCGATGATCGCCGGAGAGCCGAGGATCCTCTATTCCGAACCGTTCGACGCCTGAATGCGCTTTATCCCGGATTCAGCTTCGCTTTATCCGGGCTACCGCGGATCGAGCAGGTAGTTATCGCCCTCGCGAATGTTTCCCTGCAGCCAGGTCGCGGCGTCCGCTTCGGTCGGTTGAATGAGGGGTATCTCGCCCCGCTGTGACGCGATCTTGGCGCGCAGTTTCTCCGTGCCCTTGGCGTCGAGCTGAAAGGTCTCAGGGTCGAGCGCCACGCCGTAAGTATCGCGTGCCGTGTCGAAGCTGACGATCTCGTCGCGCACGTGTTCACACACCAGATGCGCGGGACGTTCCAGCGGATCGCCGAAACCGCCGCCGCCTGAGGATACGCCGACCCAGATCTGGCCGGGATCGATCTGCATGTAGCCTTTGCTCGAGCAGTAATCGCGGTGTCCGGACTCGAGGGTTTCTCGGTAGTTGCCGCCGCCGATACCGTAGGTGCCGCCAAATACACCGAAGGGTGGATTCGCCGCGCCGTCGCCGGTGACGTGACAGTCCATCGGCGTGCCGTAGGGCCGTACTTCGATGCGGTTGCCCGCACCGCCCATGGTGCGGCCATGGCCCATCGAGTCGGTTTCGATCTCGTGGAAATCGATCATGAAGGGATATAGCAACTCGCACATCTCGGTGCTCAGGATCTTCAAGCCGCCGAGCCCCGAGGAGAGCATGATCAAGGGCCAGCCGTCGGCGTTCTTCGAGGCGCCACCGCCGGAGCCACCGTTGAAGAACATCGCGGCCCAGCCAGCTGGGTCTTCGCCACGTTCGTCGACCCCCGAGATCGAGGGAATGCAGTGAAATCCGGCATAACCGGCTGACGTGCGTTCGGGTGTCGCCTGCGCCAAGGCTTTCCACACCGCTTCCTGCTCTTGGGCCGCCGGACACAGCGTCGCCATCGCGGTCGCTGCCGGGTACTTTGCTTTCACGATCGAGCCTTCCGGGGCGTCACACGTGATGTGCCGTAAGCAACCGTCGTTGTGCGGGATGTCGGGATCCAGCGCGCATAAGATCGGAATGCCGGACGAGGCCTCCATGACGCCCTGCGTGCCATTGGTGCCGCCCGCGCCCTGCGGAGAGCTGCCGGCGTAATCGACATGGATCTGGTCGTCTTTGATCGTGACTTCCGCGCGCACCGTGAGGTTGGTGTTGCCCATGCCGTCGGAGTCGATCCACGATTCACCGACATAAGTGCCGTCGGGGATCGTGCGCAGCTCGTCGCTGGTGCGCCGGTCCGCGTAGTCGAGGATCGCGTCGATATACCGCATGAGTTCGTCCGGACCGTATTCGTCGACGAGCTCCAGCATGCGCCGCTTGCCGGTCCAAATCGAGCCGAGCTGCGCCATCAGATCCCCGTACAACATGTCCTTGTAACGGATGTTGGCGAGGTACATGTTGATGACGTCCTGGCGCGGTTCGCCGCGTTCGTAGAACTTGATCGGCGGCAGCTGCAGTGCTTCCTGCCAGACGTCCTTGGCGCTCGGCGCCACGCTGGTCGCCTCATAGGCGCCGCAATCGAGTTGATGACCTTTCGTCACCGACCAGAACAGATGTTCGCCTTTATAGAACACCGGGCACGCGGTAACGAAGTCGCCGACGTGGGTGTTGCCGCTGTAGGGGTCATTGCTGACGAGGACATCGCCGTCCTCGACGTTACCCTCGAAGGCCTTGACCATCGACCTCAGGATCACGTGCAGGGAATTCGTATGGATGGGCAGCGCGTCCATCATGCACACCTGGCGGGCCTTGGCATCGTAGATGGCGCAGGAGAAATCGCGTGCCAGCGCCAGGATCGACGTCCAAGCCGTATATTCCAGGGTCAGCGTCATCTCCCGTGCGATCGTGCTGAAGCGATTCAGGATCACGGAAAAGGTGATGGGATCGATATCTCCATCGGGTAATAACGAGATCGGAATTTGTTCTCTGACAGGTTCGACCGTACTCATGCGTGATTCTCCTGATTCAAAGCTCTAAAACGAAATCACCGTATTCATTAACTTCCATCTTCTGGCCGGGAAACATCACGACCGTCGTGTTCATCTGCTCGACGACCGAGGGGCCGGTGACGATCATACCCCTTTCCAGCGCGTCACCGTCGTAAATATTGGTGTCGCGGTACTCGTCGATATCACCGAAATAGACCCTGCGGCGGCCTTTCTGCGCTTTATCGATCGCTGCGCCGGTGTCGGGCATTTCCGGGGTTTGCGGCGATTTCACACTGCGATGCGCGACTACGCGCCAGTGAAAGAAGTCGACTGAACTGTGCCGCACGGAATAGCTGAACATGCGTTCGTGCAGATCATGGAAGCCCTCGGCCATCTCACTGATATGCGCTTCGGTCAGCGAACCGTCCGCGCTGACCGGCACGGTCAATTCGTGGATCTGGGCGGGGTACTTGGCGTCCGCGAAGCGCGTCAAAGTTACTTCGCCTTCCGGAAAGCCCTCTTCGATCATGTCGTCGATGGCCTTCTTTTCCAATTCGGCGATGACCTTGTTCGCGCCTTCCAGATCGAAGCGCTCGGAATTGGTCGCAAACGTCTGCATGTAGTCGTGGCGGACGTCACTGACGATCATGCCGAAGGAGCAGAACACGCCGCCGTAACGCGGAATGATCGCCGTTTTCATGCCGAGCGTGCGGCCGAGCATGCCGGCGTGGATGGCGCCCGCACCGCCGCCGACGACCAGCGAGTAACGACGGGGGTCGATACCGCGCTCGATCGAGACGACCCGGATGGCGTCGACCATGTTGTTGTTGATGATGCGGAAGACGCCGTGCGCCGCTTCGGGTACGCTCAAGCCCAGCGACTTGGCGACGTGTTGCTCGATCGCGCGTTCGGATAATTCCGGCTTGATCTCGCGCCGTCCGCCCAGGAAATAATCCGGGTTGATATAACCCAATACGACGTTCGCGTCCGTGGAGGTGGGATCGGTGCCGCCCTGGTCGTAACACGCGGGCCCGGGTTCAGCGCCCGCACTCTGTGGCCCGACTTGCAGCGCACCACCCTTGTCGATCCAGGCGATACTACCGCCGCCCGCACCGACGGAATGCACGTCCACCGCTGCAACTCCGACTGGCATCTCGTGAACGCGCAGCTCGCGGGTCAACGTCGGCGAACCGCCGGTCACCATCGAGACGTCGAAGCTGGTGCCGCCCATGTCGATGGTGATCACGTTTTCCATGCCGCTGCGTTGCGAGCAGTAGAGCCCGGCGACGGGTGCGGCGGCCGGACCCGAGGCAAGTGTGTAGATCGGCCGATGCAGGATCTTGTTGACGGTCGAACTACCGCCGTTCAGCTGCATGATCAGCAGCGGATGGCGGAAACCGTTGCCGTGCAGGAACGCCTCGAGCTCCACCATGTACTCGGCGATGCCGGGCACGACGTAAGCACTCAATACCGTGCAGGTCGTACGCTCCCATTCCCGAATCATCGGCAGCACATCGGAACTCAACACCACGGGCACGTCCGGCAGCTCTTTTTCGATGATCGCTTTCACGCGTTGCTCGTGGTCCGCGTTCATGATCGACCACAAAAACGCGACGGCCACCGATTCCACATCGGCATCTTTGAGCTTCGCGACGGCTGCGCGCACGGAATCTTCGTCCAGCGGTTCGGTGACCTCGCCGCTATAGTTCACCCGCTCTTTGATCGGGATGCGCAGATAACGGGGAATGAAGTCTTCCGGCGGCTGCAGTTGGATGTTGTAACGGTCGGGTTTGAAGCCGTCGCGGAAGTGAATGATGTCGCGGAATCCCTCGGTGCAAAGCAACGCCGTTACCGGACCGTTACGCTGGATGACGGTGTTGATGGCGATGGTCGAGCCGTGCACGAACAGATCCAGGCTGTCCAAAAACTTGTCGAGGCTCAACCCCGCCTGTTCGGCAAGACTCCGGATCCCGCGTTGGATCGCTTCCGAGGGATTCTTGGGCGTCGTCGCTTCCTTCCACAACGCGATCTGCCCGTCTTTATCGAGTAAGGAGAAATCGGTGAAGGTGCCACCGATATCGACACCGAGTACTAGTTGCATGTTGTTTACTCTTAGTTTTTGTCCGTGGTTGGCATCGCAGTCCCAAAGACTTTCACAGAATTTTCACAAGCACCGTGATGCCTTGCCAGTCGAGGAACGTTGCCGCTGCTCCTGCCGACAGGTTTGGCCGCGCATTAAGGTTATAAAAATCATATAGTTCTGCTTGACCGTCCATCCCCGGTGTCGCGGCGCGCGACTGTCGCCTTGCGGAAAGCCTGAGGCGGGTGTCCCGTTGAGAATTTCGAAACGAAGTCTTTAACGACGCCGAAATATAGCTACATTTTTTCAGCAAATAAACTAAAATTCGCCGTGCTGAAGCGTGGTTCGCGTCTCGGCACGGGCGATTAATCTTCAATCAGCAATGCCATGTTAGCGCTCAACCAAGAACAACGGCGTTTCACGGTGAAATCGGAGGAAAATCAATGCGAATGTTTAATCGTTTATTCGCACTAGCCGTCTGCTGCGGCCTTTTCGTAAGTCTCTTTGCGGGCCCGGCATCGGCGGCCGGCGTCGAAGAGTTCGAGGCGTGGCTGAAGGCGAATCAAGACGCCCAGTTTCAATTCGTCGACGGCGATCTCATCCACAATGAAGACTGTGACACGATCAAGCCGTTCGTCCCACCGGGCTGGATCCAGGCCGGCTTCTGTTTCGAGGGCATGGAATACCGCATCAAGGACGCGGGCGACATCAGCCCACCCCAGGTCTACAAGGACGCCACCGAAAAATTCACCGGGCAGGCAGGGTTGGACGATAAAGGCGGTTTGATTAATTACACCGCTGGACGTCCCTTTGACCGGACCAAGTTCACCCCCGGCAGCATGGAAGACGGCTACAAGGCGATCTGGAATTACAACTGGCGCTGGCAGCACGAAGGCCTCCGTATCGAGGAAGTCGAATGGGTTTGGGTCGAGCGCGGTGAAGGTGGTCACGACGACCATGAACTGATGAATCGTTGGACCGGCCAGTACTACGGAGGAGGCGGCAAATTCTCCCGTATTCTCTACGGCCCTTACCAAAAGGTGATCATGAACGGCTTGTCGAGCCGGCCTGAAACCAACTACCGGATCCCCGGTCGCTGGGCGGATAACACCGAGTTCAGGGAATATACCGGTTTCACCTCGCCGTTCGACATCGCCGGCACGGCTTTCCTTATCCTGCGGTACATGGACCCCCATGCGACCGACGACTCCTGGGCCTACATCCCGAGCTTGCGCCGCGTGCGCCGCATATCGGTTGAGGTTAAATCGGACGTCTTGTTGGGAACCGAGGATACGCTCGAAGACTTTTACGGGTTTGCCGGCCGCCCCGTCGACTGGGACTGGACGTTCCTCGGCGTGATCAAGATGCTTTCGATCTCGCGCTCGCGTGACCTCAACACGCATTTCGGCGGCCCGGACGGCTGGCAAGAGATAGACGACTACGCGTTGATGGAGATGGACGTCGTCAAAGGCGTTCCACACCTGGCGCCGAACCATCCCTACTCTTCCAAGATCGTGATGACCAGCGCGATGAGTGGTACGCCGTACTATTCAGAGGCGTACGACAAAGGCGGCGAACTGTGGAAGGTGTGGAAGATCCCGAAAGTCTGGACCGAAGATCCGTGGTTCAAAGCCAAGGACAAAGCCGGTGCCATCGAAACGCCGGAAGGCACGCGTATGAGCGCCTTTCAGGGTATCCAGGTGGTCAATCTCCAGAACTGGCGCGCGACCATCATTCCGTGCCGCGGCTTGAGCTATCCCAAGAACGAGCTGCAGAAGATCAAACGTACCCATGACGTGAACCGGCTGACGGAAGGCCGCTAACGGACGTTAAGTCTACGATTAACAGTAGACGCTAGACTCTGAGCGGGTCCGGCCGGGCTCAAACCCGGCCGGACCCGTTTTAATTTGTTCCCGGATTCCGCTACGCTCCATCCAGGCTACATCGCGAACGTAGCCTGGATGGAGCGTAGCGGAATCCGGGATTATTCGTAACGAATCCCATGGAGTGACCGTATGTTCGAGAAACTATTCGAACCAACACGTATCGGGCGCATGCACCTGAAGAATCGCATCGTGCGGGCGCCCAACACGACGCTTTACGCGTCGCCGAAAGACGGCACGATCACGCAACTGCTACTCGACCACTACGCCGTTGAAGCGGCCGGTGGCGTGGGATTGTGTATCGTCGAAGCCTCGTCGGTGGATGTGAACTCGCGCCTGCAATACGGCGAGCCGACGCTGGATTCGGATTATGCGCTGCCTGGCCTATGGCACTTGGCCGAGACCATTAAGATGAACGGCGCCAAGGCCGGCATTCAACTGATTCACGCCGGCCGCCAATGCCTCGTGCAGGAAAAGATGCCGGTTGCGCCCTCGCCGCGGCAAGACGGCTATTTCCGCATACAGCCGCGGGCGCTCGAAGAAGACGAGATCGAACACATCATTCAGGCGTTCGCCGATGCGGTCGATCGCGCCATGCGCGCGGGCTTCGATTGCATTCAGTTCCATGGCGCCCATGGTTACCTGCCCGCCGAGTTTCTGTCGGCCGAAGCGAATCATCGCACCGACAAGTGGGGCGGATCCTTGGAAAACCGGGCGCGCTTCGGCCTCGAGATCGTGCGCCGCACGCGGCAAAAGGTGGGCCCCGATTATCCGCTGATCTACCGCTTCAGCGCGGAAGATTACGTCGAAGGCGGGGTGACCATCGAGGAGTCGGTCGAGTTCGCCAAGTGGCTGGAGGAGGCCGGCGTCGACGCACTCGACGTGTCGGCGGGCACGGGCGAGGTGTGGGAACACACCGTCGCGCCGACGCATTATCCGTACGGCAACCTCGTGCACCTCGCCGAGGCCATAAAAAGCGAAGTCAACATTCCGATCTGCGCCGTGGGCGCGATCAACGAGCCCGAGCACGCCGAGCAGATCCTCGCTGACGGTAAAGCCGACCTGGTCGCCTTGTGCCGCGCGATCACGGCGGATCCCGAATGGCCGAAAAAGGCCGCGGCTGGCAAGCCCGAAGAAATCCGCCCCTGCATCCGCTGCAACGACTGCCTGGATACGATCTTGCCCGGCACCCCGATGCGCTGCCGGGTGAACTTCCTCGAAGGGCGCGAAACCGTTTACAAGGAAGTACCGGCGCGCGAATCGAAACGCGTCGTGGTCGCCGGTGGCGGCGCGGCCGGCATGGAAGCGGCGCGCACGGCCTACATGCGCGGCCACGAGGTCATTCTGCTCGAGAAAGCGCAGGACCTGGGTGGACTCTTGATCCCGGCCTGTGTCATCCCGACCAAGGAGGATCTCGACAAGCTGTTCCAGTGGTACGTGCGAGAAATGAAACGCCTGCCTATCGACGTGCGCTGCGGCACGGAGGCCACGCCGGAACTAATCCGGGAGTTGAAGGCGGACGCGCTGGTCATCGCCATTGGCCACGGCGACGAATCGAACCTGCCGAAGAACTTGAAGGGTATCGACCATCCCAATGTCATCACCACCATGGACTTGCTGACGCATCAAGCCGAAATCGTCGACAGCATCGTGATCGGCGGCGGCTTCATGGGTTGCGATATTTCGCAGCACATCGCCGGGACGGGCTCGAAGGTGACCATGTTGACGCGTTACGATCGCGAACACATCGGCGGTACGGTCGGATTCTTTACGCGCAATTCGCTGTTCGAACTGCTCGACAAGATGAAGGTCGAGATCCGCGACAGCGTTAAATATAAAGAAGTCACGGACGACGGTGTGATCGTCGAGAACAAGGACGGGGAGGAAGAACTCATCCCCGGCAAACGCGTGGTGCTCGCGAACGGGTTCAAGGTCGATCTCGACAACCTGACCAAATGGCAGGGCTGCGCGCCGGAAGTCCATCAGGTCGGTAACTGCATCGACCCGGCGAACATCCACGGTACGACGCGGCAGGCGAACACGGCCGTCTATCAGATCGGCGCCTAGCCGGCGATATGAGCGCGAGCAGCATCCCCACTCACGCCCGCGCCGTAGTCGTCGGGGGTGGCGTCATCGGCTGCTCGACCGCCTATCATCTGGCGAAGCTCGGCTGGCAGGACGTGGTGTTGCTGGAGCGCAAGCAGATCAGCTGCGGCACGACCTGGCACGCGGCGGGATTGATCACGACCTTGCGTGACACGGAGAGTCAGACGCGACTCGCACAGTATTCATTAAAACTCTACAGCGATCTCGAAGCGGAGACGGGTCAGGCGACGGGATTTATCCAGTGCGGATCGGTACAGCTCGCGATCACGGCCGACAAAGCCGAAGAGATGCGCCGCGGTTGTGCGATGGCGCGCACTTTCGGCGTGGATAATGAAGAGATCAGTCCCGGCCAGGTCAAGGAACTCTTTCCTTTGGCTTACGTGGACGATCTCGTCGCCGCTTTTTATTTTCCCGACGACGGCCGCGTCAATCCGGCCGACGTGGGGCAAGCCCTGGCCAAGGGTGCGAAACAGAACGGCGTGACGATCTTCGAAAACACGCCGATGACCGGCGTGATCATCGAAAACGGCAAAGCGGTCGGCGTACGCACGGATAAAGGTGAAGTCCGGGCAGAGGTCGTGGTGTTGTGTCCCGGCATGTGGGGCCGTGAGATCGGGCAGATGTGCGGTGTAGACATTCCTCTGCAGGCGGCCGAGCACTATTACCTGATCTCCGAGCCGATCGACGGCGTGCACAATCAATTGCCGATCCTGCGCGATCCCGGACGCTGCGCGTATGCGCGGGAAGAGGCCGGTAAGATCCTGTTGGGGTTTTTCGAGCCGGTCGCCGCGCCGTGGGGCGTGGACGGCATTCCGGAGAATTTCTGTTTCGACGAGCTGCAACCCGACTGGGAACGCATGGAGCCGCACCTCGAACGCGGCATGGAACGCTTACCAGTCTTGTTCGACACCGGGATCCGGCAGTTTTTCTGCGGACCGGAATCCTTTACGCCCGATCACAATTATCTGATAGGCCGCGCGCCCTTCATCGATCGCCTGTTCGTCGCGTGTGGCTTCAATTCACTCGGGATCCTGTCCGGCGGCGGTGCCGGATACGTGATGGCGCACTGGATCAACGACGGCATTCAGCCCATGGATATCTGGGACGTCGATATCCGGCGCATCCAGCCCTGCCACAACAACAAGTCCTTCGTCGTCGACCGCCTCGTCGAATCTTTAGGGATCGCCTATCAAATGCACTGGCCCAACCGCCAGTGGGAGACGGGCCGCAACATCAAGAAGTCGATCCTGCACGATCGACTCGCCGCTCACGGTGCGTGCTTCGGCGAGTCCGCTGGATGGGAGCGGCCCAACTGGTACGCCAAACCTGGACAGAAGCCCGAATACGAATACGATTTCCACCGTCAGAACTGGTTCGACAACAACGCCAAAGAACACCGCGCGGTGCGCGAGGCGGTGGGGGTGTTCGAGCAGACCTCGTTCGCGAAGATCCTGGTGCAGGGGCGCGATGCCGAGCGCGTGCTGAATCGCATCGCGACAGCCGATATGGCGATGCCGATCGGCAAAGTGGCCTACACTCAGTTTCTCAACAAAATCGGCGGTGTCGAGGCCGATCTGACCGTCACGCGCCTGGCCGATGATCGTTTCCTCGTCGTGACGGCCGCGTTCACGACGACGCACGTGATCGCCTGGATCAAGGAAAACATTCCGGACGACGCGCACTGCATGGCGACGGAGATCAGCGGCGCCTATGCGATGCTGAACGTTCAAGGCCCGAATTCGCGCGCGTTGTTGTCGCAGATCTCGAGCGCGGATTTCGCAACCGGTGCGTTTCCGTTCGGCACCATGCAGCAGATTGAGATCGGTTATCAATTGGCGCTGGCCGTGCGTATTTCCTATTCCGGTGAGCTTGGTTGGGAACTCTATATTCCAACCGAGATGGCGTTACCGGTTTACGACAGCTTGGTTGAAGCGGGCGCGGAGTACGGACTTAAACATTGCGGCTATCACACGCTCAACACCTTGCGTATCGAGAAAGCCTATCGCGAGTGGGCGCACGATATGGGGCCACGCGAAACGCTGCTGGAAGCGGGGCTCGGATTTACCTGCGCCTGGGACAAACCTGGCGGCTTCATTGGTCGTGAAGCCTTGATCGAACAACGCCAGTCGAATCCGTTGCAGCAACGCCTGGTGCAGTTCCTGTTGGACGATCCCGAGCCGATGCTGGCACACGCCGAACCGATCCTGCGCGACGGCAAACGCGTCGGCTATACAACGTCGGCCGGCTACGCGCATACGCTCGGCGCTTGCGCGGCAATGGGGTACGTAAATGACGAAGACGGTGTCACCGACGCATTCGTGGCCGAGGGCACTTATACCTTGGAGCAGGCCAATCGTACGTACACCGCGAAGGCGTCGTTAACACCGATGTACGACCCTAAGAGCGAACGTACTCGGAATTAGATCGGGGGATTCCACGTATGAGTCTAAATTTTGGATTATTGTTGGCTTTCCGGAATCCGCCGAAATGGCGGCGTCCTTGGCCCGACATTTACGAGGAACATTTGCAACAGGCGAAACTGGCCGAAGGCCTGGGCTACGACGAAGTGTGGTTGACGGAGCATCATTTCTGGGAAGACGGTTGGTGCCCCGCGTTATTGACGACGGCGGCCGCAATCGCGGCGCGGACATCGGCTATACGCATTGGTACCTTCGTCGTACTCTTGCCACTCGGCAAACACCCGATCAATGTTGTCGAAGAAGCGACAGTCGTCGACATCCTTTCCAACGGAAGACTCGACTTGGGCTTGGGGCTCGGATATCGCGTTCCCGAGTTTAAAGGTTATGGCATCTCGCGGGAGGACCGCGCGTCGCTGATGGATGAGGGATTGGAGATCATCCAGCGCGCATGGACTGAGGAGACCTTTTCATTCAAGGGCGAGCACTTCGACCTGCAAAACGTGCATCTCGAACCGACGCCGGTGCAACAGCCGCATCCGCCCATCTGGACGGCCGTGATGGGTAAGAAAGCTGCAAATCGCGCGGCGCGTTTCGGATTTCATGTAGCTGGTACCGGTGGTGAAAAATTGCAGCGCATGTATGACGATTCTTTGATCGCGAATGGGCGCAATCCCGAGGAATACAAGATCAGCCAATTACGCCTGGTCTACGTCGCGCCGACTCGCGATCAGGCTTGGGATGACGTGCAAGAACATGCGCATTACATGATGCAGACTTACGATACATGGCTCAAGGAAGCTGGTGATGCAAAATGGTTTCAGGAAACCATGTCCGTATCGCAAATGCCGCCGCCCGAAAAGCTCCGCGATACCCCGGGCTTGACGTTCTTCGAAGAGCCGCTCATGGTCGGTACACCAGATGACATCATTCAGGAGATCGAACGCTACGTATCCGCGAGCCGCGTAACGGATCTCGTGTTGTGGATGCAGCTTGCCGGCATGGATCCAAAGAAAGTGAATCGGTGTATGTCGCTTTTTGCGGAAGAGGTGCTACCGCATTTCAGGAAATAGATAGTGAATCGCCCGCAAGCGGGCGAATCCGAAATCAACTACGCACCGGCTTTACGTTTTTGCTCCCCGTCAAAGGTCGAGACTTTGACAGCGGCTTTAACGACGGGGATGTCGCCCTCGGCGAGCGGTTGCATATAGGCCTTGCGGACCAGCGCGGCTTCGATGTAGGGGGCGAGTTCCACGGCTTTTTTCGCTTCACGTGCTTCGACGTCGCGGGAAAAGTCCGGCATGACCGTTGCCGCGAAGAGTTCCAGCGACTCGCAGATATTCTGGTGCGAGTTGCGCCCGGCCTGCTGTAAAAAGACGCACTGGTCGACCCCGGCGTCTTGCAAACTGGTCAGGTGGCG
This sequence comes from Gammaproteobacteria bacterium, assembly GCA_965217605.1. Taxonomy (GTDB): domain Bacteria; phylum Pseudomonadota; class Gammaproteobacteria; genus JAYYZW01. The sequence continues at coordinate 419,006 of CBDCJB010000013.1, read as the reverse complement.
CGCCATGTCGTCCGGGGTGCCGATGCCGGCGCCGTCGTACTCGCCGCGTGACAGCGCGGCCTGGATGAGCCGGTCGGAAGCGTCGCCGCGCGCCTCGACGAATTCCTCCCACATGTTGCTGCAACCGGGCACGAAGTCCTCCGCGACGAGTTTCTGTTGCGCATAGCGAAAGAACTCGAAATGGTCCTGGCCGCGCCGGATCGCCTCGGCGCGGTCCTCGTGCATGGAGAACGCGGACACCATCGCGAGATTCGGGTTCACCGACCAGCCGATCGGTACGCACTCCTCGCTCTTGATGATGTCGTAGTAGATCGTCGACCAGGTGCGCGCCTCGTCGGGATCGATGAAGGAAAAAGCCAAGGCGCCGATGCCGTTCCGCGCCGCCACTTTGATCGTTTCGCGGTTGGTGCAAGCCATCCATACGGGTGGATGGGGCTGTTGTAGCGGTTTAGGCAGGACGTTGCGGCACGGAAACGAAAAGCCTTCGCCTTCATAGCCGGGATAGGGAGTCAGCACCATCATGTTGCAGATCTGCTCGGTGGCTTCGAGCGCCATCGCGCGTTTCGTCTTTGCGGAGATGCCGAACGCATGGAGTTCGAGCCGCGTCGCGCCCTCGCCAATACCGAAATCGAGCCGCCCGTCCGACAGCAGGTCGAGTGTCGCCAGGCCTTCGGCGGTGCGCGCCGGGTGGTTGTAATTGGGTATGACTTGGCGAATGCCGTGGCCGAGGCGAATGTGCTTCGTTTGCCCAGCGGCGGCGCCCAGAAACACCTCGGGCGCCGAGGCATGGGAATATTCGTCCAGAAAGTGGTGTTCTACCTCCCATGCATAATCGAAGCCCAGCCGATCGGCCAGCACGACTTGTTCCAACGCATCCTTGAACAAGCGGTGTTCGTCGCCTTGCTTCCAGGGGCGAGGTAGTTGCAGCTCGTAGAAGACGCCAAATCGCATGCGTTGGACTCCGATTAATTCGGGGACAGTATACTGTCCCCGAATTATTCCCCGAATTATTAAACTGTCCCCGCATGAATTGTAACGATGCGCTCAAGGCGCGCATAACGACGCATCTGGCCGAATTCGCCCTGAACGACCATGCCGCGGCTACGGGCAAGGCCGCGGCCGTTGCGCTGTGCGTGGTCGATGAAGGATTCGGTGCCGACCTGTCTGGATTACCGAGCCATGAACGCTGGCAGTCGGCGGCGGCGCTCGTGTTGACTCGGCGCTCTTCGAAGTTGCGCAATCATCCGGGTCAGTGGGCGCTGCCCGGCGGGCGCATCGATGCTGACGAGACGCCGGTACAGACGGCATTGCGTGAAATGCATGAGGAAGTGGGTCTCGACTTGGACGACGGCGCAGTGCTGGGTACGCTCGACGATTTCGTCACGCGGTCCGGGTTTTTGATTACGCCGGTCGTCATTTGGGCCGGCGCGGATACGAAGCTCGTTCGGAACGAAGACGAGGTCGATTCCATCCACCGGATCCCGGTTACGGAATTTCTGCGTGAAGATGCACCTTTACTCGATTATAGGGAAGGTGGTGGTGCGCCGGTGCTCCGGATGCCGGTTGGGGACTCGTGGATCGCCGCGCCGACGGCGGCGATGTTGTATCAGTTCGCTCAGGTGTGTCTGTTGGGGAACGCGATTCGCGTTGCCCATTATGACCAGCCTAAATTTGCCTGGCGGTGATGGGGATTCGCCCGCGGGTGGGCTCCTACGTTGTCTATTTTTTAGACCGGTTTTAATCCCTTTAACAAGATGCGTTGATGGATCCGTTTCTGGCCGACCGGAAAATCCATGTTTACCGAATGCGTGACGCTGCGGTTGTCCCACAGCAGCACGTCGCCGACCAGCCACCGATGGTGATATTGATATTTCAATTGCGTCATGTGTGCGTGGATTCGATCGAGTAACGCGTCGCTTGCCGCCCGCTCCATATCGACGATTCGATCCGTACGGTTGGAATTGAAATAAATCGCCTTCTGGCCGCTCGCGTCGTGGGTGCGGATTAAGGGGTGGATCACATCGGGCGTATCATCTTCTTCTTCTTTAGTACGCGTATCGGCGCGCGCCGGCGCACGCAGGGTGTCGTAGCTGTGCACGGCTTGCAGGTTGCCGAGCTTCGCCTTCATCTCCTCAGACAGATCGTCGTAGGCAGCCCGCGCGTTGCAGAACCTCGTTTCGCCGCCGCGGTCGGGGATCTCCAAGGCCTGCAATAAGGTAATCTTCGCCGGGATCTCGAAATACGAGTCATCCGTATGCCAGCCCGAGCGCCGGCTGCGGCTCAGGTCCTCCGGTTTGTCGTCAGGCGCGTGATAGCTGCTGTCGAACACTGACACGCCCGGCGCATCGTCGATGCGGTGTTTGCGCAATAGCTGAATTTGCGCCTCGCCGAACGCACGCCCGACCCCAGCGAACACCCGTGGTGGCAGCGGCTCGGTACGGAGGCAAACGAGATGGAATGCATGCAGGGCGTCGGTGACCGCGGCGATGGTGTCCGGGTCGACTGGACCCCTCCAATCGATACCGCTGACTTCGGCCCCCAGCGCCTTTCCCAATGGTTTAACGGACAGTGTCATCGTTTCATTAAAGCGGCGCCTGCTTGTACAACCACATTAAACCGATCTGGCCTTTGTCGCGGTTACCATCGGCAATGAGTTGACGATAGAGTTGCTGCACGAGTGCCGTGACCGGCATCGCAGAGCCCGTTTCACGTCCCATATCACAGGCGATGTCGATATCTTTGACCATGATCGCAGCGTCGACGTCGTCCGTGTAATCCGCCGCGGCCATGCGGCGCGCGTGATTCTGCAGAACCGCCGAATCGGCCCACCCACCGGACAGCGCATCGGGTAAAGCGGCCGCTGACACGCCGAAATTGGCCGCGTAATTGAGGGCCTCGGCCACCACGGCGACGTTGCTGCCGATGATCATCTGATTCGCGATCTTCGTCGCCTGGCCCGCGCCGTGTGGCCCCATACGTGTCACGCGTTGGCTGTAGTGCGCGAGGATCGGACGCACGCGCTCAATGTCGGCCGCGTCGCCCCCGGCCATGACCACCAAGGTGCCCGCCTCGGCCGCAACGACGCCGCCGGTAACCGGCGCGTCGATCCAACCCGCTCCAGTCGCTTCGCGCAATCGCTCGGCATAGGCACGGGTTGCGAAGGGGTGAATCGTGGAATGATCGACCAATAGCGTGCCGCGTTGCGCGCCTTGCGCCACGCCTTCTGCGCCGAACACGACTTCCTCGACCGCGGCCGTATCCGTCACGCAGAGAAAAATCACATCGGAATTCCGGGCGAGCTCGGCCGGTGAAGCCGCCGCCTTCGCGCCGGCATCGACCCACGGTGCGAATTTGGCCGCGGTACGGCCCCACACCCGGAGCTCGAATCCCGCCGCCAATAATTGATGGGCGAGAGCGCCGCCTAGCGCACCCAATCCGATAAAACCGAGTCGTACATCAGCCATGAGATGTCCCCGTTAACCTCTATTTACCGGTGAAAAGCGGCTTGCGCTTTTCGACGAAAGCCGTCACCCCTTCGTTGAAGTCGGCACGCGTCGTGCAGTCGGCGAAGCATTCCGCTTCCATCTGGAGCTGCGATTCGAATTCGTTTTCCAGCGAGCGATTGAACAGGCGCTTGGTGTTGCCGTAAACGTGCGTCGGCCCGGCCGCCAGCCGTTTCGCAAGCTTATCCGTTTCAGCCTTGAGCTGGTCGGAGGGGACGACGAAATTGATCATGCCGATCGCCTGCGCCGTCGCGGCATCAAAACGATCACCGAGCAAGGCGATCTCCATCGCTTTCTTCATGCCGACGGCACGCGGCAGATAAAACGACGCAGATCCGTCCGGACTCGTACCGATGTGGCAGTAAGCCAAGGTGAAAAAGGCATCCTCTGCGGCGATAACGAGATCACACGCCAGCGCCATGCTGACGCCCGCGCCTGCCGCCGCACCCGCGACGCTCGCGATCACCGGTTTAGGCATCCGGCGCAGCGCAAACATGATCGGGTGGAGCTCGTGGATCCGGTGGATGAATTCGGTGCGTAACGTTTCAGGCGGCTGTTTGATCAGTTCCGACATCATCTTGACATCACCGCCGGCCATGAAGTGCTCACCTTGGCCCCGCATCACCACGCAGCGCACGGCGTCGTTTTCTTCGATTTCGTGCAGCCGGTCGTTCAATAACGAACGCATCTCGGCGCTCAGTGCGTTGCGCGCCTCGGGCCGGTTGAAGGTTAACGTGGCAATTCCCTCTGAAATATCTACGACTAAGTCAGACATCGGCAATCTCCTTGCTGGCGACATTGTCCGGTCGCGATCAGGTTCGCGCAACTGCGCCGACCGCGGGAGCGAGTATTTGCGTCTCGCCGCTGTCCGCTGGTGCCGCTGGCGCTACGAAGCTAACATGCAGTTCTTCCTACGCTCGAGGAGTCAACCATGCCAACGACTGCTGAACAAAACGAAATCCTGATCCAAACCGACGACCTGACCTGGGGCATCATGGGTGAGGGTATTGGTATCAAGGTACTGCGCGTCAGCGAAGAAACGGGCCAGTGGACCGCTCTCATCCGCCAGGATCCGGGCTCGGTGTTCGCGCCCCACAAGCACCTGGGTGCGGCGGACTTCCACGTCCTTAAAGGCGCCGTCGAATACCGCATGGGCAGCGCGCCGGAAGGCAGCTACGCGTACGAGCCGCTAGGCGCGATCCACGACGAGACGACCTGCTCGGAAGAGACGATCTATCTCTTTACCGCCTACGGCCCGGTCGTCTTTTACAACGAAGACGGTTCAGTCGCGCAGATCCTGAGTCACGAGAACATACTCGAAATCGTCGACGGCGCCGCGCAAAATTACACGGCGGACCGACCTAAATCCGCCGCCTGAATAACCATACTGTTTTAATTCTGGATCTAGTGTCCTGTCCCGTGAAAAACTTCCATAATTCGCTAGTCTTTTTCGCCGCTGGCGGCGTTACTCCTCCTTGTGTAGAGCCCGCACATAAGCGTCGTCGTGCCTTGCCATCGACGAAAAATCCTTCGCGAATTACGAAAGTTTTTCACGGGACAGGACACTAGGAGCCCGCTTGCGGGCGACGTATTACACAAGGAACGCCCATGCTCGACCGTTATGCCAACTACGAAGCGCTCGATATCGACACGCCTGCCGAGCGCATTCTGCGCATCAGCTTCAACAACCCCAAGACGTTCAATTCGGTCGATAAACAAGGTCACAACGAACTCACGTATATCTGGCGCGACATCGACGACGACCCAAACGTCAGCGCGGTCATCCTGACGGGGAAGGGCAAGGCGTTCTCGTCGGGCGGTGACTTCGGCATGATCGAAGGCATGCTCGATGATCGCAAAGAGCTCACGCGTGCCTGGAAGGAAGCGCGCGACCTGGTCTATAACATCATCAACTGTTCCAAACCGATCGTGTCGGCCATCAACGGGGTCGCGGTCGGCGCAGGTCTCGTAGCGGGCCTATTGGCCGACATATCGATCGCTGGGAAAGCGGCGAAGATCGTCGACGGGCACACGCGCCTCGGCGTCGCCGCCGGCGACTCCGCAGTGATCAATTGGCCCCTGCTCTGCGGTATGGCCAAGGCCAAATACTATCTGCTGTTATGCGAACCCATGAGCGGCGCTGAAGCAGAGCGGATCGGCATGGTCTCGCTGTGCGTCGAGGATGACGAGCTGCAGGACAAGGCGCTCGAAATCGCGGAAAGACTGCGTGACGGCGCGCCGGCCGCGATCCGCTGGACGAAATACGCGCTCAATAACTGGTACCGCATGGCGGGACCCGCCTTCGACGCGTCCACCGCGTTCGAAATGCTGGGCTTCACCACGTCCGAGGCGCAAGAGGGCGTGCGCTCATTACGCGAAAAACGGGACCCCAAATTCGATCTGGATTCACCCGTTTAACGGAAATTGCATCGGTATTGAGCACGAAGAATTCATGAACTATCTGGCCATATTTCTATCGAGCCTGATCGTGCTCGCGATCACAGGTCTCAGCTATGTATGGGCGGACGAAGGGAGTGCATCGAGAAAACTCACCCCCGTATCGGACGAACGCCTGAACAGGGGTACCGATGACACGTCCGCGTGGTTGATGTACGGCGGCAATTTCGAGAATTGGCGCTACAGCCCGCTCACCATCGTCAACCGCGACAACGTCAATAAACTACAAGCCGCCTGGATGTTTCAAACGGGTATTCCGGGTCAGCTCGAGGCGGCCCCGATCGTCGCCGACGGCATCCTGTATTTGACCGCTTCTTACAATAATTTATACGCCCTCGATGCCGTCACGGGCGCGGTACTGTGGCACCACGAGCATCAGATGCCGAGCGATCTGGTCATTTGCTGCGGTCCGACGAATCGGGGCGTCGCGATCGCGGACGACAAGGTTTACATGGCGACGCTGGATGCGCGGCTTCTGGCGCTCGATCGCGCGACCGGTAAGGTCGTGTGGAACATCGTCATCGACGACTACAAGAATGGATATAGCGCGACCGCCGCGCCGTTCGTCGTGAAAGATCTCGTCATGGTTGGTATCGCGGGCGGAGAATACGGTGCCCGCGGCTTCGTCGATGGCTACGATCGCACGACCGGTGAACGGCGTTGGCGCCGCTATACGGTACCGACCGCGGGCGAGCCCGGGGTTGAAACCTGGGCCGGTGACTCATGGAAGACCGGGGGCGGCTCGAGCTGGGTGACCGGCAGCTACGATCCGAAACGGGATCTCTTGTACTGGCCGATCGGTAATCCCTCGCCCGACTGGAATGGCGATTCACGCGCGGGCGACAACCTGTACACCAACTCGGCCCTGGCGCTCGATCCCGATAACGGCGAGATGAAATGGTTTTTTCAATACACCCCGCACGACGTGTGGGACTACGACGCGACGAACGGTCTCATCATCATCGACACGAAACACGATGGGGCGGACGTACGCGCCTTGGTGCAGCCCAACCGCAACGGTTATCTCTATGTGCTTGACGCCGAGACTGGAAAGTTTTTGAGCGGCACACCTTATGTCGATCGCATCAACTGGTCGAAGGGGCTGGACGAATCGGGCCGCGCCATGGTCGATGAAAAATATGTCCCGATGGAAGGTGGTAATCCCGAATACATTTGCCCCGGCAACGTCGGCGGTAACAACGGCTCGTTTACTTACGCGTATAGCGCGGCCACCAAGCTCATGTACGTGCCGACCATCGAGAGCTGCGGCAAGATGGAGAAGGCCGTCACGGTATTTGTGAACGGCACGCCGTTCTGGGGCGGCGGGCCGGGCGTCATGCAGGGCGAGGACGGCTCTTCTTATGGCCACCTTTCGGCGATCGATCCGGCGTCGGGCAAGATCGTGTGGCGTTATTTGGACGAATATCCCCTGGTCGGCGGTGCGATGACCACCGCCGGTGGCTTGGTGTTCACCGGCAACCAAGAAGGCTACGCGCTGGCGTTTGACGATACCTCGGGTGAGGTCTTGTGGAAGTTCCAGACGGGCTCGGCGATGCGCAGTCAACCGACGACCTATGCGATCGAGGGACGCCAGTACGTGGCTATTGGCAGTGGCGGCGGCGGGCTCGCCGTCACGCTCGTCGGTGAGCCGCCGACGCGCACGCTCGGCAGCACGCTGGTCGTCTTCGCATTGCCCGAATAGACGTGCTCGGCAATCGGCGTCAGGCTGGCTTGATCGCGGTCTTAGGTCTCGTTATCACCTTTAACGCCGGCGCGCTTTCCGCCGACGACGCCCCATCGCTGACCGCGTGCTTCCTGGCGGACAACCTGCCGTATTCATCGCGCAGCGACACGAGTGGTTTTGACGTCGAAACCGCGCGCGCCGTCGCGGACATCATCGAGCGCCCGCTCGAACCCGTGTGGACCTCGAACGTAACGGACATCGAAGAGATCGAGGAAAGCAACTTTCCTTTGAGAAAACTGGCGCGCGGTGCGTGTGACGTGATCTTCAGCATGCCGGGCCCGGCCAACGAGACCCTCGGCGGTGATCGAACCCTGGAACTAGGCGAGGCGTATTACGGTGCGGGATTCGAACTGATCGGTTGTGCCGCCGAGGTATCACCGAACCTGCGCGGCTTGCGCGGCGTTACGGTTGCAATCCAGTCTCAAACCGTCGCTCATTTCGCGCTGCTGATGGTGAAGGCGCAGCCGCGCACCTATTTCGCGGTGGGGGCGGCGCTCGACGGCGTAGCGACCGGGGACGCCGAAGCGGGTCTGTTGTGGGGGCCGACCGCCGGTTGGCGTCTTCATCAGGGGCTGACCGGCGGTTGTAGCCTGGTGCCGGGATATAAACCGCCGGCCGCAGTGCGTTGGAACCTGCACGCCGCGACGCGCGAAGCGGATACCGAACTACGCCTGCGTATCGACGCCGCCTTGCTCGATCTGTCAACGACGGTGCGGCTGCGTGAGATTGGTGCGCGTTATGGCGTACCCGTCAGGGCACCGTTCGAGTCCACTTACAGTTTGGGTGCGCTGAATGCTCTGCAATGGGAGCGCGAGTGATTGTTAAAGGAGACGGAGAGAATAATAATTAATCCCTCCGTCCCATTCGCGTCAGGATGACCAACATGGACATGAATACGTTGTGGAAAAAACTCGGCGAGATCAACGAGACGCTGGGTATCAGCCGCCATCCGTTACACGAGATGATCCGTGACGGCTCGGCGACGCTCGAGCACATCAAGGGATTCGCGATCCAACATTACGAGATGACCATTCGCGACTCCGGGCCGTACATGGCCTAGGGTTATATCAACATGTCCCAACTCGACAGCGCGGGCGCGGACTTGCTCGCCGAGAATTTTGCCGAAGAAGCGATGGGTCTGTTCAGTAAAACTATCGGCCATCGTGAGCAGCTGCATGAATTCTGGGAGGCACTGGATCAGCCTCTATCGGAACTTTCAGAAGCAGTTGCCTCACCGGAAGCGCGCGCGTTCAACGCGTTTTTCTGGGCCTTGATGACCCAGAAGATCCGTTATTCGGGCGCGCTGGGGTTATTGGAGGGCGAGTTCGTGACGGCGGCTGAGAATATGTACCAGGGGCTGCAGGAGCATTACGGCATGACGCCCGAGCAGCTGCGGTTTTTCTCGACACATATCGAAGCCGATCGGGAGCACGCAGCGACCGGCAAAAAACTGATCGAGCGCTTATTGCCGGAGCCGTTGCAGCGCGAAAATTTCTTGAACGAAGCGCGTTGCGGCATCGAACTCTATCGGCGCGCCTGGGATTCGATGATGCCGGCGTAGCGTATCGAAAATCGTAATGGAGTCATCTAAATGAAGTTTGGTTTATTTTTTCTCCCCAGTTTCGATGCGGGTGTTCACCGTGATAGCGCGACCCTCTACGAGCAGATCCTCGAGCAGTCCGAGCTTGCCGAGGAGCTTGGTATGGACGCGGTGTGGGCTACGGAACATCATTTCGATAACTACGGTGGTTATCTGCCGAATCCCTGCGTCCTGCTCGCGGCAATCGCGCAACGAACCCGTCGCATCCGCCTCGGCACGGGCGGCGTCGCCTTACCGCTCAACCGGCCCTTGAATACGGCTGAGCAGTTGGCGATGGTCGACGCCCTGTCCGGCGGACGCGTCGACATCGGCATGGTGCGCGCCTTTCTCCATTTTGAATACGAGGCGCTCAATGTCGACATGAACGAAAGCCGCGAGCGCTTCAACGAAGGGATCGACATTATCCGCGGCACCTGGGCCAACGAACGGTTTTCCTATGACGGCAAGTACAACCGGTTCGAAAACGTCACCTTGAAGCCGCGGCCCGTGCAGACCAATCCGCGAATCGTGATCGGCTCCGTGATGAGCCCCGAATCGATCATTAACGCGGGCCGGAACGGTTTCGATTTGATGGTGATCGCCTATGCCGTGTCCCTGGAAAAAGTAAAAGAAATGACAACGCTATACCGTGAAGCGCTTGAAGAAGGTGGACACAATCCGAACGATCATCCCGTGATGTCGCCGTTCCACTGCTACCTGCATGAAAACGAAACGACAGGCCGCGATACCGTCAGAGAACCGGTATTGCGTTACCTCGCGTCGATACGCGATTGCGTCAAGGCCGACAAGTGGTCCAAGGATTATGAGGATTACCAAGGTCTCGTAAAGAAGTTCGACGCGTTGATGGATTTCGAGGTCATGTATGACAACCGAACGCTGTTCGGCGATCCCGCGCACGCACACGAATGCATGGAAGCCATCATCGAGGCCGGCATCGGTGAGATCTCATTGGTCAGCATCATGCCCGGCCTGCCGCAGGAGAAGATTCTCGATTCTTTGCGGCTCTTCGCCGCCGAGGTCATGCCGCGCTACGCGGAACCGGCGGAAACCAAACTTCAACAGGCCGGTTAGCCGCGATACCGGGGCCGGCGGAGCATGCCCTTCACCCGCAATATGAGGAGGTAATCATGGACTTTAGCGACAAGCGCGTTGTGATCACCGGTTCGTCGCGCGGCATCGGCCGGGCGGCGGCCGAAGTGCTGCTGGCGGCCGGCGCGACGGTGGCGGTCAACGGACGAACCGAGGCGTCTACGCGTGACGGTATCGAGGCACTGGGCGCGGGCGATCGCTTGATCGCAGCGCCCGGCGATGTGGCGACGGTCGCCGGCTGCGAAGCGATTATCGGTGTGGCGGCCGACGCCATGGGCGGCATCGACGTCCTCGTGAATGCCGCCGGCGTCGCTACGTTCGTATCCGTCGAAGACAGCACGGAGGCGCTGTGGGACGTGACCGTGAATACCAACCTGAAAGGCACGTTCTTCTGCTGCCGCGCGGCGCTGCCGCATCTAACGACATCCAAAGGCAACATCGTCAACGTCGGATCGGACGCGGGGCTGATCGGGGAAGCGGGACTTGCGGCCTATGGCGCATCCAAAGGCGGCGTCATACAACTCACCCGCGCGCTCGCCCTGGAGCTGGCGCCGGACATTCGGGTCAACTGTGTGAGCCCCGGCAACGTCGACACCGACATGCTGCGCCGCGACTACATCGACCAGACCGACGACCCGGCCGCGGCGGAAGCTGAAATCATCGCGTCCGCGCCTCTGCAACGCATCGCCGAACCGCTGGAGATCGGAAAGGCGATTGCCTTCCTTGCGAGCGATGACGCGGTATTCGCAACGGGATCGATCCTGTCGATCGACGGCGGCACCACCGCGTGCAACAACGCAACGGGGGATGAGTAGGTGCTACGCTGATCATGATCCCGTTCTCGGTGCTCGATCTCGCCCCGATTATCGCGGGGAGCGATGCGGCCCAGGCCTTTCGTAACTCGGTCGAGCTGGCGCAGTGCGTCGAACGCTGGGGATACCGGCGCTACTGGCTCGCCGAGCACCACAACATGCCCGGTATCGCCAGCGCCGCCACCGCGGTGGTGATCGGCCACGTCGCGGGAGCGACGACCCATATACGCGTCGGCGCGGGCGGCGTGATGTTGCCGAACCATTCGCCGCTCGTCATCGCCGAGCAATTCGGCACCTTGGAATCGCTCTATCCAGGACGCATCGATCTGGGTTTGGGCCGCGCGCCCGGCAGCGACATGTTGACCGCGCGGGCCATGCGCCGGGATACGCCGGCGAGCGCCGAGCGATTTCCTCAGGACGTGCAGGAGTTACAGGCGTTGCTCGGACCCGTGCAACCCGACCAACGGGTAAGAGCGGTACCGGGAACGGACCTCAGAGTGCCCCTGTGGATCCTGGGCTCGAGCCTCTTCGGCGCGCGGCTCGCAGCGGCCCTCGGGCTGCCGTTCGCCTTTGCATCTCACTTCGCGCCGGAGGCGCTGCTCGATGGGCTCGACGTCTATCGCGCCCATTTCCAACCCTCGGCGCAACTCGAGCAACCGTACACGATGGTCGGCGCCAACGTATGTGCCGCGGCGACCGATGCCGACGCCGCACGCCTGTTTACCTCGGCACAACAACAGTTCGTCAATCTGTTTCGCGGCGCGCCGAGTCGGCTCCAACCCCCGCTCGACGATATCGATGCGTATTGGTCGCCAGCGGAAAAAGCCGGTGTCGACCGCGCGCTGCTTTATTCAATGGTGGGGTCGAAGGCAACCGTGCAGGAGCGGATCAAGGCCTTCATCGACATGACGAGCGCGGATGAGGTCATGATCACGGCGCAGATCCACGATCACGGGGCACGTTTGCGCTCGTTCGAGATCGCCGCGGAGTTACGCGACGAGCTTATGCAAACGCACGTAGCCTAATAGGTAAAAACTCAGGCTCGATCTGACAGGCTAAAACCGGGGTTCAGACGTGCTCGGACAGTTCCGTCAGGAGAATTTATGTCCGCTGTTAGGTGTATTCCAGCCAAACTTCGGGGTGACGATTTCGGCGGCAAGCAGCCACAAGCGGACTTTCTTCGCTTAAAAAACCGCACATTGAGCCGTGGATTCGAATCGACTGTGGAGGGGCCGTAGGCGGTGACGGAACGGCGCAGAGCACGACTGGAATACGATTGAAAACCAGAAAACTGAATGCAGTTACACACCGTGTAGATCGCCTCAATATTTGAGTTCCCGTCGCATTAAGTCGGAGTATCCGAAAGCCTGCACGTCCTCGGCATAGACTTCGGCGACCTTGGTGAAGGTTTCTTCAGTGAACACTGTTGCGTCGCGGCTGGGCCCGCCGCCAATTCTCATGCGCGGTAGATCGAGGCGTTCAAGGCCAAGGAAGATGTTAAGCCCCGATAGATCTCCGGCGTCTTCAATCTTCTGCACATAGAACGGGATCTCGCATCGCCGCGGATCAAAGAACGTGACGGCAGGTCTCATATGGAGGATGGTCTTGAAGCGTCCCGGCGTTTCGCAGAATGCATCTAGAAAGCGAGCCGGATCTCCGTTGAACCCGCTGAGATGGAGCCGGTACAACCGGAGATCCCGCGAGTTGCTGCCGCCACTACTCAGATAGTGAAACGCCGAAATCAGACGATCCCAGGGATTGCGGATGAAGGCGAAGCACTTGAATAGCTCGAACCTTGATCCGAGCACCGACCGAAAATCGCCATACTGCGCGTGGCCATTCGGTGGGTGCGGCCCCGTGAAGGCATTCGAATTGTCGACCGACGTGCCGCCACATTTCGGGATATGTATGAAGAAATATCGACCGTTTTCATTGATCTGCGCGTTCGGATACCACGCTCGCCATCCATCGCGATCGTCCAGGGCTCTGTGCGCCTTTTCCAGGTTCTCTCGGGATGGTGTTCCGTTCGAAAACAGGGCCGAAAGGCGGCCTCTATACGTATTACTTTTTGCGTAGTTTCCCTTGTACGTCTGCTTGGAAACATCCGCGGTCAGGAAAGGCAAAGGTCCTTCGTCTTGCTGGGAATGATTGCCCTTCGCGGACTGGATATCCTCCCACGCTTCGGCATTCTGCTTGATGTTTTCATTGAAGAGGTAGAATGCCCAGAAGTATGGGGCAAGGCCTTGCTGCTCGGCCGCAGTTAGAAACGGAAATCCGGTCATGCCGTCCCGGGTTCGCTTGACTTTATCGACATCACGAGCCTTCACAACCCTCAATGGTGCCGCTCGCTTCGCAAAAAGATAGTCGAGGCTCATCGATAACCAGCTCCCGACAAAGGGCAGTGCTTGGCGCGCGCTTAAGAACCACGAGACTAATATTCTGTCGAGCTCCTTGTTACGCTGTCTGAAGCAAAAGAAGCCTGTTTCGTTCATTTCGCCGTAAAGCCACTCCGACAGCGGGTTGAGACAGAATGTCGTGGCATCCACCCACGTTCCACCAAAGACGTAGAGAAGACAAAGTCGCAAGACATCAGATTTTCCTGCTTCACTCAGCACAACAGTGCTTCTGCTACACAGCGCTTCGAAATCCAGACCGAGAACCCCGGTGAGATTCGTCGTATCGAGCACGACTAGTTCGTGGTCCGGATTCATAATCTGCCAGGTTTCCGCGCTTCGTTTGACTACGTCAGGCGCATTCTCGAGACCGTCGTTCCAGTAGAACCAGATCTTCCTTGGAATAGGAGAAGCCCGATCGTATAGCCTCGTCGCGGCCCGAATGTGTTCGTTGAGCTCTAGCAACGCGGCACAGTCTTCCTCCCTTGCGGTTGATGGCATACGTAAATTCCAGGTTGTTGTGCGATTTTAATCGCGAGAATGGGAGGGAAGTATAAGCGCCTCTGCTAACTGCGCGAGGCGTAGTGGGCACAAAATACGACTATTTGGAGCCTGCGCCAGGCCGTCGTCATCGTCGGGTTTGAGGACGAGGCCGACACGCGTGCGGCGAATCGGGCGAGTACATAGCCCGAATCGGTAAACTGTTCCCGTCGTTCGCCCGCAGGAGCCCACCCGTCCGTGCCGCTGCTCATATTTTTTACGCTGATCGCAATAGTACTCGTCGCGTGGATGCTATTGCGCCGACGGCGGGTCGCGCTGCGTAGGACCCTCTTCGCTGCGCGGTTCCCGGACGAGTGGGTCCGCATACTCCAGCGCAACGTGCGTCTGTATCGCGCGATGCCAGGCGATCTGCGTCGCGAGCTGCACGGTCACATGAACGTATTTCTAGGTTTGAAAGTATTCGAAGGCTGCGGGGGGCTTACCGTCACCGATGAAATCCGCGTCACCATCGCCGCTCAGGCCTGCATGCTTCTGCTTAACCGCGCAACGGACTATTTCCCTGGCTTCACCACGATCCTGGTCTATCCGGATACGTTCGTCGTGCCGATCTCGCACACGGAAGGTCCGTTGGAGACGCGTGAAGTCCAGATCAGACTGGGTGAGTCCTGGCATCGCGGCCCGGTCGTGCTGTCTTGGGGCGACGTAGTACGCGACAGGTTGGACCATCGTGACGGCTGCAATGTCGTGTTGCACGAATTCGCCCATAAGCTGGACGAAGAAAACGACGTGATGGACGGCCTGCCGGTACTCGACTCCGATTCGCATTACGCGAGCTGGACAGATGTCTTGCGCCGAGAATACAGCCTCCTGCGGGAGGATGCCGAGCGCGGGGCACCCCAGGTCCTTGACGAATACGGGGCTACATCGCCGGCCGAGTTCTTCGCGGTCGCGACGGAAGCCTTCTTTGAGAAACCGGTCGAACTCGAAGGTGAACACCCGTTGCTCTTCGGGGAGCTCAAGAAATTCTACAAAGTGGACCCGTGCGGTTGGTAGTCGTGAGCGGAAAGAACACGCGTCAGGCCTATGCGCATCCGGAGAACCTTGGGACGCCCGAAGACGAATACGTAAACTATCCCCCTTATACCATTCCACCCTTGGCCTAATAGACCACCTGAAAATGTTGCGTTGACCAGTTGAGACCGCCGTCGATAGCCGCCTGATCGCGGCAATGCAGCACGACTAGAGGTTAGGTCTGTAATATCGTCAATAGCGGTCGTTCAGTAGCGTTCGACGATGCAACCATGCTGTGGGACTGCAGTCGGCCATAAACTGCGATCGAGCCCAGCGTAATATGAATCCGCTTTTATGAGCGTCTTTTAAATCAGATAGCTCCGAATGCTCCGTTGGTTTGCTATCGTTCGAGCAAGTGTTTTGGACTATAGCCGCAAGGCGCGACCTTCAATGATAGAGGATTGAAAAGATGCCCGACGAGAAATTAGTGGCGAGCCACTATACGCACGGTAGCCTTTTGGACGCGATTCGGGATGGTGTTCAGAAGCTGGGCAAGACTATCGACGACGTGGATATCGATGACCTCGGACCCGTGGACGAGTTTCATATTGGAGGGCGAGAAGCAACCGAGACCTTCCTTGACCAACTCGGTATCAAAGCTGACCACCATATACTCGATGTCGGGTGCGGTCTGGGCGGCGGAAGCCGATACGCGGCTCGACGCTACGGCTGTCGAGTGACCGGCGTCGACCTAACCCAAGAATACGTTGAGACGGGTAATGAACTCTGCGAATGGGTCGGACTGCGCGATCGAATCAGCCTCGAAGCTGAGGACGCGACTGCTTTGTCGCATCTGGATAACACCTTTGCTCGCGCCTATATGATGCATGTAGGAATGAATATCGCGGATAAGAGGTCACTTGCTTCGGAACTTTATCGGGTAGTGCGACCCGGTGGAAATGTCGGGATCTATGACGTAATGCAGATCGACGATGGCGACCTTGAGTTTCCGGTGCCGTGGGCGACGACGCCCGAAGGTAGTTCGATTGCCTCGCCAGCAGCCTACAAATCCGCTCTAGAGGCAGCAAGCTTCAATATCATCGCGGAGCGAAACCGGCGTGATTTTGCCCTTGAGTATTTCGCGCAGCTGCAAGCTAACGGTGCGAACGCCGACGGTCCCCCTCCCTTGGGCCTTCACATCCTGATGGGTAGCACGGCACCGGTGAAGAGAAAGAACATGATTGAAAACATCTCTCGCAATCTTGTTGCTCCAGTTGAACTAATTGCGGAAAAGACCGTATGAGTGAGGCGTGCCCGCCCGGCACCTAGGTCGGCTTCGGGTCGATACCCGTCCCCTCGCGGTGGTGTAGCACCGCTCTAGATCAGGTTCGCAATCCCCTCCGAAGCGGTTGTCCAGGGTGGCTCAGTTCAACGTTGACTGAGCACTTCGGCTCACGGCCAATACCGGACGTTTTGCTCTCTCGCAACGCTCTACTTTGCTTATCACCGATTAACTTGGTTGGGGCCCTATTTACGGGGTCAGCAATATTTCCCTCACACGGGCATACGGTTGCTCTAATGCACACTTCCTGTTCTTATCTTGTAGGCGAGAGAGGAACCATCCACCGTGAAGTTTTCGTAAGTCGTCGATCAGGCCGCCGCCTTGCTCGAACGCAAGGAACGGTTGTCGTACCGAGCTCTCAAGCGCGAGTTTGAACTCGACGACGTGGCATTGGAAGACCTCAAAGACGCCAAAGCGTTGCTGGATGCGTTGTCCGGATGAGAAGGCGAAGAAATAAGGAGGAAAAAGAAATGACCAGCAGTAGGCATGGCTCGCGTCTGACCGGCTGGACTGTCCTGCTCGGACTGCTCCTTGTGGGATGGGTCGAGGTATCGGCCCACCAGCGCCATCCCAACGGCACATTGCAACTAGCTTGGCAGGCTGAGCACATTGGCAGTGTGACTGCCATCGATATGGACGATCGCACGAGTGGGGTAGCTCCGTACCGCGCGACCGATGCGGCCAGGGTCGAGCAGCGGGATGGACGCCAGTGCGTAGTCGGAGCGTTGTTGATGTTCGATGTCGCTGATGCCTTTGCGTTTAACATTGATGAAACGGTGACCGTCGAGCTCGTATTGGACCGTGAAACCAGTACCGGCGTGGTGTACTACCATGACCGGGCGGGCCAGCGCCCACAGGCCGGGACTGTTCGCTTTGCACAAGATCCGCAACGTTGGCACAAAGTCACCCTTACTTTGGAACATGCTCGCTTTGCCAATCGTTTATTAACCGCAGCTGATTTTGCGTTGGCTGCGCCGGGGATAGATCTGGCCACGTCGAAACCTGGAGATTCGCAAGAAATTGCCATATGTGGCCTGCGTCTCACACGGGAGGGCAAGCCGGCTCTACACACCGGCCCAAAAGGGAGGCTTGCGCTCACCGTGCGTGATGAAGCAAAAAAGGCGCTGACCCCGGCCCGCATCGGTCTGTACGATGCGCACGGACGGCTGCCGTTGCCTAGTCAAGCGGCGCTGACGTTTAAGCGCTGGGAGGATGAGGTAATCTCTCAAATTGAGTTGATTCCCGGTGTCGAAAAATGGCCGCATGACGGACGCTATGTGTTTTTTATTAATGGCACATACGAAGCAGAACTTGAGGCCGGGACCTACGATCTGGTAGTTGGCAAGGGACCTGAGTATCGTGTCCTCCAACAGCAGGTCAGGATCACTGCGGGAGAACGGGCTGCGCTTGACGTGTCGCTCGAACGCTGGATAGACATGCCCGCCCGGGGCTGGTACTCCGCTGACGATCATATTCATATACAGCGCACAGCCGAAGACAACACCTGGATTTCAGACTTGATGCAGGCGCAGGACGTCCATATCGCCAATCTACTGCAGATGGGTAATCCGAGTGGCTATTTTTACTCGCAATATGCTTTTGGTCCCGCCGGACAGTATCTGGTCGATCAGTATGTTCTGGTAACCGGCCAGGAATCTCCACGCACCATGCAGCTCGGTCACACGATAGGTCTGAACGGCAAGCAGTATCACCATCCGTTAGAGTATTTTCTATATAACAAAACCGCTACAGCCGTGCGCCAAGACGGTGGGCTGTTCGGGTATGCACACACCGGGCTGGACCTCTTTGCTCAGCTCGCAGGTACCCATGTCGGCCTGGCCTTAGATATGGTGGATGGATTGGTCGATTTCGTCGAAGTCCTACAGTTCGGCCAACTGGGTACAGGACTGTTGTACGATTTTCTCAATCTTGGGTTTCGACTCACACCGTCGGCTGGCTCGGACTGGCCCTATCTGAGTTTGCCAGGTGCGGATCGTTATTACGTCCAGATCGTTGGTGATTTCTCGTCTCAGGCGTTCTTTGATGGCATGAAAGCTGGGCGGCAGTTTGTCACCAATGGTCCCATGCTTGAATTGGACGTTAGTGGACAGTCTATGGGAGCCGAACTGCAAGCGAAGCCTGGACAGGCAATGACTGTCAAAGCCATTGCCCGTCAGAACCCGGACTTAGGCCCACTTGGTCACCTAGAACTCGTCGTAAACGGCGAGGTGGTCGAAACTGTTAAGGCTGAAACTGATGCTGAAGAGATTGAGTTGGCTTACGAATTACAGCCTCAAGCGAGCCTGTGGTTAGCCGTGCGTGCCTACGGCGCGGACATGGGCGTTGCCCACAGCGCGCCCGTCTATGTTGTGGTCGATGGTCACAAGCGGTGCTGGAAGAAAGAGGCACTCCCAGAGCTGGTCGCCCGCTACAAGAATGCCGTGAAAGCGCTAGCAGGCCTGGAAATCAATTGGGCTTTGCAACACGAGAAAGATAGCTGAATCTGAATCTGAGTCAGGCTGGCTGTGTGGGACCCCCTAGAAAGGTAAACAAGAGCACGAGCATGATGGTCTGAACGATCCAACCGATTACGCACACCCCTACCGCACGCCATGTGCTTTCATAATCAAGTGCTTGTCTCACCGCAATCACCATAGCTATCAACATCCAAATCGAAGCCACAAGAAAAACGATTTCTGTCAGCCCCGGGATGATTCCTAATACTCGAATTAACCCTGGGGAACTTGAAAAACCAATCGTGCGCAATAACTCACCGTGATCTGCTTTGGTTTGTGGTTCTGGAAGGAGTCTTGTGCCAATAAAATAAGTTAGGTAGGCCCAGATATACCATCCGACAATTGCTACGATCATCCCGATCAACATCCCTTCAAGGCCACCTTGCCCAAACCGTCCAATTCCGGCTGCGACACTTGAAAGAACGACAACTACCATGGCCTGACCCAGTGCCCCTTGATCAGCCTCAACCTCTTCATAAAGGTCGACATCAAGTTTCGCAGCACGAATCATACGGTCCTTTAGACGAGTCATTTCCTCCCTCCTAAAATTCTTTTGGCGCTCTAACATTATGGTATTGATGTAAATGTAAGGTGCTTGAATCCGCAACGAAGTAAAATCACAATTGAAGCCTTTGATGGCCAAAATTGGGGACAACACGCTCACAAGGTAGTGCAAATGAGTAAACGATAAGCTACCGGGCCCCTTGTATGCCGGATTCGGTGGTCTCGTGAGAATTTCCCGCTCGGCGTAGAGTTGGAAATCCTTCGGTAGCGTTTGTTTTCTTTCGTCCCACACCGTACGTATACCCGGTAAGTGCAGGATATAGGTCATTAAATCGGCCTGCCCGGACCAAGTTTGCGCTTCATATGTGCCAAGTATAAAAGATACCGTTCACGAACAAAGCAAATCGCCACCGTGGAACATCGCTCAGGGTCGTAAGCGGAAGGTTGCGATGCGCTCGAATGGGCCTAAAACTGAGTATCGGGAACGTCCGCTCGTTGATAGTAGACGTTCACACTCGTGATATCGGAGAAGAAAAAGCCGCCCGAAGGCAGCGTTGCTTGAAGCGATGGTGTTTCCGTTAAGCGTGTTTGTGGTGAAAGCCGAGATCTGAACGAGGGTATCTCCAGGTCATTTTGGCTGCCACTCTCTGGCTCGCTTCTGCGCTTCGGCTATCTGTTCACGAGACATTTTTGAAGCCACGATCTCGCGGTTCCTGGTTGCCCAGTCGCGGCCTTCCTTGTTTCCTGCGCGGGCTGCCGCAAGGTTGTACCACATATGTGCTTCTACAAAGTCCTGCGGAACGCCTTGGCCGTGCCTGTACATGTAGCCAAGGTTGAATTGAGCGTCGGCGTTGCCCTGCTCGGCAGCCATGCGATACCAGCGCACGGCTTCTGCGTAGTCCTGCGGGACGACTCGGCCGTCGTGGTACATGACGCCAAAGTTGAACTGACCGTTGGCGTTGCCCTGCTCGGCAGCCATGCGGTACCAGCGCACGGCTTCTGGGTAGTCCTGCGGGACGCCCTGGCCGTAGTGGTACATGACACCAAAGGCGGCCTGAGCTTTGGCGTTGCCCTTTTCCGCTAACCCGGATATTGCATGAGCAGTGAGATTGTGCGTGGAGTTGGTCGATCATGGGTCGGAATTCGTTGGTGGTGGCACGAAGCGGCGCTTGAGCGCGACGTTTCGGCGCGCCACCGGTGGATTTATCGCCGATTGCGATGCACGAGTCGTTTCGGAGGCGAGCGACACCCCGACTCACAAGGAATCGCACACGAGGCGACTGGCGTTGGGACGACTATCCCGGCTTGAGGCGAGCGGCCACCAGGCAGAACAGTTCTCGATGGGGGTAAGCACTGGAGAGCAACAGTCGGATGCGCCTGGTATTGCGCAAGACGATGGCGCCGATGCGTAATAGTTTCAGGCGCAGCGTGCCGCCTTGCGCGCGAGCCCGTGCCGTTGCGTGTAGTGCCACCCGGCGGATCGTCTCCAACAGCGTGTAAGCCAAGCTTGAGAGCAACAGCCGGAACTGATTGGCCCACCAGGTGTGGCAACTGGTGCGATCGGCAAACAGGCCCAACTGCTGCTCCTTGATCCGGTTCTCCATCTCGCCGCGGGCGCAGTAGAGGCGGTCGTAGATGCGTTGGGCCTTGCCGGTGAGGTGGGTCACCACGAAGCGGGGATTGCTGCCGCGGGCGCTGTGCTCGGCCTTGACGATCACCCGTCGCGGGGTATCCCAAGTCGGTGCGGCGTAACGGACCTCGCTGAACAGGCGCTGCTTCTCACCCATCATCCAATACCGCCACTGAGCCAACGTGCGCAACGCTAACGATTGATCGTGCAAACGCGGGTTTTTCGCGATACCCATGACGTAATCCACGCCGTGGCGATCGAACCAGCGCAGCATCCGCCAGCGGCAAAAGCCGGCATCGGCGCGCACCAGGATCTCGACCTTCGGCCACGCCTGGCGCAACCGTTTGATCAACAGCGCCAAGATCGCCCCACTGTGTTTTGCGCCGTCGATCTTGCTCGAACGCAGATAACTGACCAACCGTTGATCGCCACAGAACACGTACAAGGGCAGACAGCAGTCGTGGTCGTAGTCGCCGTGGAAGAAGCGGCCCGCTTGATCACCCTGCACCCGATCGTCGGTGGCATCCACATCGCGTATCAGTCGTCGGGGCGCTTGTTTGTAAGCGGCGATAAAGTTATCAATGAGTCCCTTGTGCAGGGCCACCGCGGTGTTCCGGTTCGCGCGGTTCTCCAGTCGGCACAACGTCGACGGGCTCGCCAGCGACGCATCCCGGGAAAGCGCCGTCTGCAGAGCCAAGTCCGCGCGCAATGCCTCGTGGTCGTTGAGGTCCTCATAGCCCAGGGAAAGGCCATAGACCCGCTGTCGGACCAGCGACTCCAGAGCGTGGGTGCAGCTCTTTCTCCGGCGCGAATCCCCAATGGCCCGTGCCGCGGCCTTGATCAACCCGGTCCGTTCATCGGCCCAGCGCAGCAACTGCACCCCACCGTTGGAAGTGATGTCACCGGCGTTGAATGAGACGTCGATCTTGCGGCGAGAAAAGCCTGGAAATTGCAGCGCAGTCTGGGTACATTCTGTCACGGGCGAGTCCTTTCCGTTTTCAGCCTAACTAACTGAATTATAACGGATTAGAAAGGGCTTGCCCTCTTTTTTTATGAAATATCCGGGCTAACGGTCGAACAAGGCCCAACGCCGTGGCGTAGTCTTCGCGATCCAAAGCATCCAGGGTCGCCCTGTAGGCGGACTCGTCATCCGCGGCGGCGACGCCCGCAGCGAGCAGCAACGCCAGTAAAAGCGTTCGTATTATTCCCTCACGGAATATGTTCCTGTCAGTTGCCATTGGGTTTATCAGATTTGAACCCAGAGAAGACCCAGATCAAAGCGTAAAGCAACGCCCAGTAGAAGCCTGACTTCGGCTCTCGGCCAGGAGCGGCAGTTCGTCCGTTAAATATAGGGACGCCCGGCTTTTTTTTCGAACATCAAGTTATGCCGGACCAATGCGCGATGATGAGCTCGCGCTTTCTGTCGGTCGTCAACCGCTTGATCGCAAGCTCACGTTTGGTCGCCGCGCTGCGATCGTTAGCGGGCTCAGAATAAACGAGTCTTACCGGATGGCGATGGCGCGTGTATTTAGCGCCTGTGCCATCGTTGTGCTCGTTGATGCGGCGCTCAAGTTCCGTCGTGACACCAGTATAAAAGGTGCCGTCGGAGCATTCGACGATGTAAACCGACCATTTTGGGCCGTTGGCCATCTCGGTGGCGTCAGCATCAATTGATTTCATCGATCGGTTGAAAGCGCGCGTTGATTCCGGATCAGCGGATCGTGTCGGGCAAAACTTCGCGGCCGGAAATTCGTGCGGGAGTTTTGCGTGACACCGTTGAGCATCGTTGTGCATTGTTGGGCATTTAGAAGCAACGGGCGCCCAGAAGAATTCAATCGAACAGTTTCGGAACGCTGCCTGGTTCGCAACAGCGTGAGTTCAGGAGTTTCCCGGGACCCGTCGCTCATTTCGAGCGGTAATCTGTAGCTCTATTCAGGGTTAGACCACGGCTAAGTCGGGATTACCGTTGTCTAGCTGCGTGGGCCCTCGGTCAGTCATAAGATAGCTCCCACCCACCAGTACGCCTAACTGGTCTTCGGGGACCTCCAGACAGGTGTGGAGATAGAAGGCCATTCCGGGTTGGAAAACCTCTTTTGATTCACTAATTATGCTAAGAGGGTCCAGCCAGGCAGGCGGATAGGCAGCCGAGATCCCTACCCCGAACCGCATCTTAGAGTATTTGGCTAGGCCCCGGCTCTCCAAGGGTTTCAAGGAAGCCTCTTCAGCAGAGGCCACTGGCCCGCCCACTCTGATAGCTGCGACCCCAGCCAGCAGGGATTCCTTAGCCGCCAGGCACAGCTCGCGGGCCTTGGTGGATGGTTCGCCTAGGGACAAGGTCTTAATGGCCACACAATTGTAACGGTGAGACACACCGGCAAACTCCACATGGACTAGGTCGCCAAGTTCCATGACCCGGTCTATAGGGAGCCCGTGGCCTCCCGGAGTACGGGGCCCAGAGGCTACCCAGGTGGGCATAGAGAAATAATCGCAGCCTCGGGAACGCATCGCGTACTCGATCTCCGCCGCGTATTGGATCTCCGTCATACCCGAGCGCAACTTGGTGATGGCTGTTTCTATGCCCACGTTGGCGAATTTGGCGGCATCTCGAACATATTCAATTTCTCTGGGCGACTTTATTAGCCGTAGTTTTCCGATGACTTCCGTGGCGTCTTCGACGGTCGTGGAGGACAGTGCGTCCATTAGCCTCAAGGCATAGGCCCCAGGGAGCGCATATGTTCCCAGATCGATGCCAACCTTCTTGCCCAGCAACCCCTTTTCCTTGGCTATACCGGCTATGACTTCGGCGGGATCGGCGGCCCCAAAATGATAAAAGCGCAGGTCTTCTAACCATGACGTCTCCATGGCTAGAGGTTCGTCTACCTCCCTCAGCACCAGTGTTGGTTCGTCGTTGCCAGTAGTGAATATCAGCCCCTGCTCGCTGAAGTGTGTATGGGCGTCGTAGCCAGCTATGTAATACAGGTGCTCCGGAGCGGCGCAGATGCAACCGTCTAGGCCCACGTCTTGCAGCGCCTTCCTGGTACGCTCCAGCCGCTCTCGGTGCTCCGACTCGGTGAATGCCGCTCCCATGGTTCACCTCCAAAATTGCGGCAGTTTCCAGTTATCTATCCGCATTGATTTCATTATACCGGGACGGCTTCATATTCCAGCGAAGGTGGAATAGACAAGGGCTAACTTAACCGAAAGTGGGAAGGCCCGGACCGCTGCTCGACAACCAGGAGGGAATGGACGTCAGAATACAAACTGGAGTTGACCCGCTTTCGTGGATACCTGACCCTTTTAGAAGGAGGATTCCACGATGCCCACAACACGAACTGCCTATCCACCGGCCTTCCGGCAACCGATGATCGAACGGGTACGGGCGGGCCGCAACCCGGAAGACCTGGCACGCGAGTTTGAGCCGACCGCACAGACCGTACGCAACGGGGTCGCGCAGGCCGACCGTGATGAAGGTCGCCGCAACGACGGTCTGACCACTGCCGAACGCGAAGAACTGCGGCGTCTGCGTCGGGAGAATCGGCGGCTACGTGAGGAACGGGAGATCCTTTCAAAAGCCACGGCCTGGTTCGCTCGGGAGACCGATTCGAGGAAATCTTCGCGTTCATGAGCGTGAATCAGGCCACCTACCGGATCGCGCCGATGTGCCGGCTACTCGGTGTCTCCCCGAGTGGCTACGACGCGTGTCGGACACGTGAACCCTCAGCGCGGTCGAAGCGCGACGCGCAACTCAAGGCACGTATCCAGGCCATCCACAGCTGGAGTCGAGGCACCTATGGGGCAGCGCGTATTCACGCCGAGCGCGCGGATGAGGGGACGCACGTGGGTCGCAAGCGCGTCGCCAAGCTGCTGCGTGAATGGGGTTTGGCCGGGGTGAGTCGACGCACAAGGACGCGCACGACACGCCGCGATCACGATGCCCGCCCGGCGCCGGATCTGGTCGAGCGTCACTTCGTGGCTTCGCGGCCGGACGCACTGTGGGTTGCTGACGTGACCGACGTGCCGACGTGGGCGGGGTTCGTGTATCTGGCGGTTGTCGTCGATGCATTCAGTCGGCGCGTCGTAGGCGGGTCGATGGCGACGCATCTGCGCACTGA
The DNA here is from genome assembly GCA_965217605.1 of Gammaproteobacteria bacterium. Classification (GTDB taxonomy): domain Bacteria; phylum Pseudomonadota; class Gammaproteobacteria; genus JAYYZW01. The sequence goes on along the minus strand of CBDCJB010000013.1, from coordinate 393,792 downwards.
GCTCGTGCTCGAGGCGCTCAACATGGCGCTATGGCAGCGTCGACCGAAGAATGTGATCCATCACAGTGACCAGGGCTGCCAGTACACTTCGTTCGCCTTCGGCAAGCGCTGCCGGTTAATGGGTGTACAACCGTCGATGGGATCGGTCGGCGATTGCTACGATAACGCGATGGCCGAGAGCTTCTTCGCGACGCTCGAATGCGAACTCATCGACCGCCACAGTTTCAAGACGCAGGCCGACGCGAAGATGGCGATCTTCGCGTTCATCGAAGGCGGGTACAACCCACACCGTCGTCACTCATCCCTCGGTCAGCAATCACCGCTAAACTATGAAAATAATTATCAACAGGCTGCTTGAAACCCAAGCGCCATACCGTCCACGGAAACGGGGCAACTCCAAACAGCGAATGCCTAGTGTCCTGTCCCGTGAAAAACTTCCATGATTCGCAGGTCTTTTTCGCCGCTGGCGGCGTTACTCCTCCTTGTGTAGAGCCCGCTACACGGCGTCGTCGCGCCTTGCCAGCAACGAAAAATCCGTCGCGACTTACGAAAGTTTTTCGCGGGACAGGACACTAGATCACGCCCGGGTCAACATCATCGCTCTTTGCGCCGTTGCCACAGCCAGTAAGCAAAACTCCCGCACAGAAGAAGGACGATCACCGCCACGTAGGCATCAAATGTCCACGAGCCGGTCATTTGCCGATACCGGTATGCTGCATGGATCGAGTCGCGAGGCTGACCAACCAGTATGCAAGCGCTGAAAGAACGCACCCGATCAACGGAGCCTCCACCCAACCTACCTTGAGATACAGCATCAATAACCCGGTCACCGTGAAACCCGTCAATATGGCGGCAACGGCGCCGTAGCTGTTGCCCTGCCAGACGATCGGTATCAGCATTGGCGCCGCCAACGACGCCAATAACGTGCCGGTACCGAGAATCCCCAGCCAAACGAGCATGAATGGAGGCGCATACAGCACGGCGACGACGGCGCACAATCCGGACATGACCACGGCCGATCGGTTTATCAACAGCGTCCGCTCAGCGGACAACTCGACCTCAGGAAGCAGCGCTTTACGCAGATCATGGGAAGCGGCGGAGGAGATGGCATGGAGAAGTGAATTCGCAGTGGACTTGATCGCAAACAGTACCGCAACGCTGATCAGCGCACCGAGATAGGGATTTATCAACTGATCGATCATGACACCGACTGCTTGATCCGGATCCTCCAGGAGTATCAGCTGAGATCGCGCGTACAAGCCGGCAATCGGTACGGTACTCAGCACGCAGGTAAGAAGTGCCACCACAACGACTACATTATGGATCCCAATATCCTCACGGAAGGACAAGATCCGATTTGCCATGTAGGGCAAGCACAAGGTGAATAGAAACGCGTAAGGGAAAAGCAAAAATGGTGACAACTTCGACTCGCCGTACGGCTGACCAGTCTGGGGGTTCACGGACTCGGCATCTACAGCTTCCAACTGTGACAGCAGGTCCGGTAGTGAGATTTTCGAGAATATGGTCCCGATAAGCAGTACTGCCCCCATTGTCATGCCGATGACCATCACGCCATCGGCCCAAGCGATCGCGCCCATGCCGCCTATCATCGTGTAGGCGATAATGATAAGAACCAGCAGATAGATACTGGCTTCCATTGAAATACCCAACAACCCGGAGGCCATCAGGCCCAAGGCCTTGAGCTGACCCGTAAGGAACACGAGTAGCAAGACGATCGTTAACGCTGCTACAAGACCCTGTATGAGTCGACTCGGGACTCCTGTGCCATGCTGGGCGGCGATGTACTCGGGGATTGTGAGCGTATTGAGCTCCGCGGCACGCCGGCGAAGATAATTTGCGAACAACGCCAAACTGATCACCATTGCAGGGGCGAACATAATGTTGGCCACCAATTCCACCGTACCGAATCGATATGCGGCGCCCGGTGAGCCGATGAAGGCCCAGCCGCTATAACCCGTGGCGACGACGGTCGCAGCACCAATGACCGGACCGAGCGAACGTCCGGCCACCAGGAAGCCGGCTTCAGAGCCTCCATGTACGAGTCTCTTCGCCTTGAGGCCCAGATAGACGAGAAGGCCGCTCGAGGCCAAGAAAACAAGCCAATTGAATAACAGTAAGCTATTAATCGCCGGCCGTCCGATCAATCAACCTCTGCATGAATCGAATTATGAAGATGATTCGAGTAAAGCAGTAGCGCTTCTTTCTAGCGGACTTGCTGATCACTTCCTATCACATGCAACAACCCGAACAAATTTCTGATATTTAGTTTCTACGAAACCGATTGTCCGTCTTCAAACAAATGGGACAGATGTTTGGTCTTGCTAAGGGAGTATTTTGCTCATCATTTTCATGTTACGCAGCGTGTCGTTGATAGTGCAAACGACGTTTCGCGATAGTCTTTCGTTTGATCCTTTCTCGTTTTGCCAAAATAGATTGCCCGCGCCCGAAGTAAACGTCGGCTGGCGTCAGGTTTTTCAAGCGCTCATGGGTTCGCTGATGATTGTAGTGATCGACGAACCGCTCGATCTGCTGTTTCAGATCGCCGGGCAAGAAGTCATTCTCCAGTAGTATCCGGTTCTTCAGCGTCTGGTGCCAGCGTTCGATCTTGCCTTGTGTCTGCGGATGGTACGGTGCACCGCGAACGTGGCTCATCCCATTGTCGCTGAGCCAATCAGCAAGGTCGCTCGAGAGGTAACTTGAGCCATTGTCGGAGAGTAATCTCGGCTTTTGCACGACGTCGGCCTGGTCGCAACCCGAGGCCTGCAAGGCAAGTTCCAGGGTCTCGGCCACATCCCGGCTGGTCATGGTCGTACACAGCTTCCAGGCCACGACATAGCGTGAAAAGTCATCCCGTATCGTGGATAGAACCATCCAGCCCCAGCCAATGATCTCCAGGTAGGTAAAATCCGTCTGCCACTGCTGATTGATGGCCGTGGTCTTGTCTGTGAACTCGCTGGCGGCCTTCATGACGATGAAGGCCGGACTGGTGATCAGAGCGTGGGCTTTGAGAAGCCGGTAAACCGAGCTTTCCGAGACAAAATAGCCCTCGGTATCGGTGAAGGTAACCGCCAACTCGCGCGGACTCAGTTCCGGCCTGTTCAGCGCCAACGTGATCAGGCGGTCTCGCACGGTATCGGGGATCCGGTTCCACACCCGCCCCGGCAGGGGCGCTTGGTCCTGCAGCGCCACTTCTCCGTCATGACGATAGTGTGCGTACCAACGGTAGAAGGTGGTGCGTGGAACGCCCAACATAGCCAGGGTTTGCTTGGCCGGCAGGTGCGATCGCTCCACCAACCGAATGATCTCAAGCTTCTCGGCGGCTGAATACCTCATTGCAGGTCGTCCCCATCCCCGAGCCTGTTTTTTTTGAGCAGCCGCAGTTCCAGCGTTTGCTCGGCGACCACTTCCTTGAGATCTCGGGCGTCACGCCGAAGCGCCGTGACGTCACTGGTGTTGGCCTGGCGAACAATGTCCCCGGCCAGGCGCTGCTTGCCGGCTTCCATGAAGTCCTTGGACCCTTTGTAATATAGGCTTTGAGCAATACCTTCTCGTCGGCACAGCTCCGCCATGCTGGCTTCGCCACGCACGCCGTCCAGTACGATGCGTATTTTCTCCTCCGCACTGGTTTGCTTGCGCGTGTTGCGCTTGATGTCACGAATGATTTTTTCTGACGACGACGTTCGTCCTGTCGGTCTCTGTTTCATCTCAACTCCTCAGGTTAGGATGAACAAAAACTCTCCCTTAAACCAGCGCTATATCTGTCCCATAGGCGCTGACGGCATACAGACGGGGACTATGAACTGGGATGCTATCAGCGCGGTGGGAGAGCTTGTCGGAGCGACAGCGGTTGTTATCTCGATAATCTATCTCGCGCTTCAGGTCAGACAAAATTCGAGCCATGTACGCAGTAGCGGGTATCAAACTGCAGCTCAATCGGCAAATCAAATGTTTGATAGTTGGTCGACACACCCTGAGACATTGAAAATTTTCCAAGTCGCTCAAGAATCTTACGACAGCCTGAACGAAAGCGATCAGCTCGTAGCTCGAACAGTATTTTTGCAAGTGTTCGTCTATTACGAAGCTTTGTATTACCAATATGAAGACCGCGTCGTAGATTCCGACATCTGGGAAGGGCGTAAGAGAATGATGCTTAATCTATTGCAGATGCGCGGCGTGGCGTCATGGTGGGGAACCTGGCGACCGATTTTTGGTGCGAGATTCCAAGCGCACGTCACGCAAGGCATGGAGTCACAGGGTGATTTGTATCTGCCATTATGAACGGATTTGCATGTTTACGCGGGTAACGGAGGGTCGGCAGCGGCCAAACCACTGCAGCGCAGCACAGCGTGGCTGCTTACGGTATACCGGACTCTGATCTCGTAAAGCCCAGTTATAGAGTGCGGAGTTTATGCGAGGGCGCTTGTCAGGTTAGCTCGAATCCAGGATGCCGATCTGTAAGAACGAAGCCAAGTTTTACACGTAATACCTTTTCCGGAAACGCCGGTGCGCGAGGGACGCGGGTGCATTTCAGCGCGGCGGAGCATTCCATGATTGCCATTGCGGCCGTTATTGTTTCTCGGTCACCGGCAGGCCACTTAAGTTGTCTGTCCAGCCGTGCGCTGAGCGGTGCCACACCTGCCGGTGCGGTGGGAGCTCGGCGCGTTGTTTAATCGTGCCGGCACGCAAGCCGTAGATCTTGGGGCCGTCGCCGACCGAGGTCGCGTAAATGGGTGTACCGCAGTACTCACAAAAGGCCTGGGCTCGCTCGCGGCCACTCTCGGCGATCTTGATGTAGATCCTGGGTTTACCCGTGACGAACTCGAGCGCGTCTTCATGCGTAAACGCGACGGTCCGGTAGGCCGATCCCGACAGCGTCTGGCAATCGGTGCAATGGCAGATCAAGACCTTATCGGGATCGATGTCTGCGCGATACGTGATTTTGCCGCAATGGCATCCGCCGTCGATTTTCATCATTGATTCCTCCACGTGAAGCGATGGGTCATCGTCCGGCCGCCCTGACCGGCCAAAGAATGGTCTCGCCCGAGTCGTCGTATTCCGGGAATACCGTAACACTCACTACGCGCTTGCGCACGATGTAGAAGGTGAGGTCCAGGATCCGGTCGGTGTAGTATTTTTCCTCGTCACTGATTTCGACGTCGAGGTCGAGGTGCGGGAATTTCTGCAAAAGGTATTTTTCGGTGAGACCGATCGGGTTGAAGCCCTGCACCAGCGTATAGGGATGGTACGACGTGATGTGAGACAGCTTGTAATCGTGCTCGGAGTCGAACGAGAGCTCGAGGCGCATCAAACGATAGACCCAGATCTCAGAGATCTCACCATCATCGTGACGATCCTGCGCGGTTTTCTCGGGCGTTCCGAGATCGATAGCGATCTGTTCGCGACTCGCGCCCAGATCGATCTTATCGATACCGCGATGTGGCACCACTTCCATGTTATTGCTCGGCCCGCACCCAGGTATCCAACATCGTGCGCAGCGCAGCGACAAACGCGATCGGCTGGTCGAGCATGACGTGGTGCTGTGCGTCCGGAATTTCGACGATCGGCGCCTCCGGCCCCATGAGCTCCGACATGTAATCGGCCGTATCGCGGCTCACCAACGCGCTATTCTGGCCGAATATCAAACCGGCGCGGCAGCGCAGTTTCTGGAGGTGTTCGCGGAATGGTTCGCCCCAGCGCCGCGATCCCATCGCTCCGACGTCGAACTTCCAGGTCCATCCGCCATCGAGTTGTTTTAAGGAATGACGGGCCACGAGTTCCACGATGAATTCATTCTCGCACGGCTGCGCGGGCAGTAACTGAAAGCGCTCCAATGCGGCGTCGAACGTCGGATAGAAGCGCTGATGGCCGAGCGTGGGCCGGCGCGGCTTGGCGTCGGGACTCGGTCTAAGAATAGGCGAGTCGACGATTACGGCCCCGCCGATCTCCTCGCCGTGGGTCGCGCCGAGTCGCATGGTCATGAACCCGCCAAATGAATGCCCGACGACGAACGGTTTCTCGCCGAGGCGGCCGTGTTTGACGACCGCCCGCATCTCCTCGGCGCGTATTGCCGCACCGTAATCGTCGCGCGCGCCGCTATCGCCCATACCGGATTGATCGATCGCGGCCACGCGAAAGTAGCGTGTGAAAAACGGTGCGATATGGCGCCACCAATTGGTATGCGCGCCGCCGCCATGCACGAGCAACAACCCACGTTGGTTGGCGCTGCCGTCATCGCCCGGCCACAAAAGGTAATGGATCGGGCAGTCTTTGACGGTAACGAAATTCGACGTCATCGGGGCGTTGACAGCCCAGGTGAACCAGGGCGGCGCCGAAGCTTCGACGCGCAGGTGCCCGGCGCTCCAATCCGGAACGCTCGACTTATTCATTCTCGGGTCACTATTCTTATACCTTGTATCCGATGCCGCACCAGTAGGGCGCTTCATCCGCGAAGCGGATTTTCTCCAAACCAGCCTGGCGCATCATGTCTTCGATCTCCACTCTCGTGAAACGCTGCTCTAAGCGGGTGCCGAAACGGTCGAGCGCGTCCGTGCGCATGGTGTAGAAGCTTTTGTTGCGATAAGCCGATAGCGGTAATACATCGACACGGAAGCCCAGCCGTTCGAACCCGCGCGCGGCGAGCGATAATGGAAGGTAGACGCATAGCGCAATGCCCTGACTGGCGAAGTATTTGATCGGATACGGAGTGCGGGAAATTACCCGGCGAAACCCATCGCTCAAACGCCACAAGGCTTTGAACCAGATTGGGCGATTGTCGAACGCGTAATAGAGATAAAACAGAAACGGCGCGCCGGGTTTCAACGTTTCAACGCAGCATTTGATACCCGCGGGCGCATCGGGTACGTGATGCAATACGCCGAGCGCGTACGCGAAATCCATCGAATCGCGCTCAAAGGGTAAGTCGTCGACGCTCGCGTGATGGAATACACAGTTGCCTATGGCCGCCAGGTTATTCTTCGCGACGGCGAGCGCAACTTCGCTAGGTTCTACGCAATGCAGCTGACCAACTCGTGGCGCGCAGAACTGTGCCCATCGGCCGCTGCCGCAGCCTAGGTCGAACCCCCGCGCATCGGCCGGTAGTTTCTCCCACGGAAACAATGAAAAATACTGGTCGAAGATTACGCGCAGCTCGTCGGCGGAGATTGCGGTTTGATCGAACTTAGACCACTCGCGACCAAATCCATCAACGACAGTTTCGTCGAGATTTACCTCGGATCGCCTATTCACACGGGAATGCTCGCGTTAATGCTTCGACGACGAAAATATCAGCAGGCCGATCTGCATCACCGGGATTGCGCCGAAAGTGTTTGCGAACCGCCCCCAGAGCTTGGACTCGACTTACTCCATCGGGCAGGCAAAAAGTCCGCGTCCGAGCGATCGATACCGACAAACTTTGATGCGCCTGCACGACCCCCAGGATGAATGCGTAGCAGATCTCCGTCGAAACCGGATTTTCTCTGTCAAGGCAAGCGGCGCCGATATCGTAAGCGTTCAGTAGCTCCAGCGATCGCTCCGCAAGAACGGTAGGATGCCCTATGAGCAGTGGCAATAACGCCATTATTCGCACTAAGTTCATAGGTCGGATGCACTGCATTGATCGTTCGGGGCCGGTCGGTTCCGCGCTGTTAGAATAGCGCGCGCATGAACCAACGTCCCCTCGAAGATGAACTTCGAACCTTCGCCGATGATCCCGTGAGCGCAGTGGAGGGTGCTCTATTGGTATCGCGGATCGTCCGGCCCGACACGGACAGCGCGTGGTGTCGCGCCGAAATGCGACGCCTGGCCGCACAGGCCGGGCCAGCGGTGACGCCCGAAGGGCTCGTCGATTCTTTACGTACGGCCGGCTTTGCCGGCGCGGATCAGTATTATGAAGCGGATAATAGTTCGCTCGAGTTCGTGTTGCGGCAGCATCGCGGTATACCGATTACGTTGGCGATGGTGATCGTCGGCACAGGTGAATATCTCGATATGAGAGCGTCTGGCGTCAATTTCCCCGGCCACTTCATGGCCCAAGTGAATGAGCAGCTCTTCGATCCGTTTATCATGCGGCCAATCGACACGGCGGGTCGCAGTGAATGGTTAGCGAAGGGCAATGTGTCCGAGGTCGATGCCTTCGAACCCGCAACGCCGATCGACGTCGTGTTACGCATGCTCAACAACCTGCGCATGTTGGCGATGTCGAATGGCGATCCGACACGCGCATTGGAGCTTACTGATTACCAGCTTCTCGTTGCTCCCGATCGACTTTCCCTACGTGTCGAGCGAGCGGATCTGTGGATGGCGATCGGCGCCACAGACATGGCCCGGTGTGAATTGGCTGAAGCGATTTCAATTGCGCCGAACAGCGCGATAAGAGAGCAGCTCGAAGAAAAATTACAAGCGCTCGGTGCGACGCGCCCGACGCTGCACTGACCCGTTAAACAAAGGAGTTACATGATGGCCTACGCCCCCGTCTATCCGCACGATCCGGTCGAGGAGATCCAGCCTGACGTGTTCATGGTCAGCGGTAGTATCAAAATGAATCCAGTCGTACGCATTACGCGTACCATGGCAGTGATTCGACACGATGGCGACTTAACGCTCATCGATCCAATACGGCTCAACGATGAAGGTGAGCGCCAGCTAAAGGACCTCGGAACGGTTAAGCGCATCGTTCGGCTCGGCTGCTTCCACGGCATCGACGATCCGTACTACGTGGACACCTTTGGCGCGGAACTGTGGTCGCAGGCCGGTTCGACCGTCTATACGGCGCCGGCGATCACGAACGAGTTGACCGAAGACACCGAGCTGCCGTTTCCCGGCGCCGAGCTTTTTTGCTTTAAGGGCACGAAGCAACCCGAAGCGGTGCTTTTATTGAAAAAGGAAGGCGGCATACTGTTCAGCTGTGATGCGATTCAGCACTACGGCGATTACGGGCGCAGTAACCTGCCGGCCAAGATCATGATGCCGTTGATCGGATTTCCGAAAACCACCCTGATCGGGCCGATTTGGTTAAAGTTACAGACACTCGAGGGTACGTCGCTGAAGAGTGAGTTCGAACGCTTGCTGACTTTGGAGTTCGACAACCTGTTGAGCGCGCACGGTACTTATTTGCGTGGTGGGGCTCACGCGGCGGTAGAGGTGGCGTTGAAGCGGGCGTTTGATTAAACTCGATTCGCCAGCAAGCCGGCTCCTACGGTGGCATCGATACCGTAGGAGCCGGCTTGCCGGCGAATCATTACCATCACGCGCCAGGCGCCAAAGCCTCCAACGCATCCCAATCGCACCCGGGTTGTCCATCGGACCGGATCGGCTGGATGACGACCTGATCGGCCCCGTGGTCGAAATATTCATTCAGCTTGGCCTTGATCTGATCGGCGTCTCCCCACGCGACCATCGCATCCATCAGGCGATCGCTGCCGCCATTCTCTAAATCGCTCTCGTCGAAGCCGAGGCGAAACCAGTTCTTGAAATAATTGGGTAGGGTCATGTATAGCTCGAGCGCACCGCGCGCGGCGGCCCGAGCCTGGTCGGGATCGGTGCACAAACAAACCTTTTGCTCGCAGATGATCGCGCCTTTCGGACCCATGTATTCTCGTGAAAGCGTCGCCTGCTGTGGCGTGATGTTGTAGGGAAAAGTACCAAGCGTGCGCTCGGCGGAAAGCTTCGACATATTGGGGCCGAGTGCGGCCAATACGAGCTTCTTTTCGTCGGGAGCGCCGCCGAACGCCTCCCAGGCCCGATCCATGTGGTCCAGATAGGCACGCATCGTCGCCACCGGTTTCTTGTATTCGTGTCCGCGCACATCCGAGACAATCCGCGCGTGGGAGACGCCGAGCCCTAAAACGAACCGCCCGCCATAGAGCGCATTCAACGAGTTGTGTCCCATCACCGACGCCGCCGGATCGCGCGCATAGATGTTGGCGATGCCGCTTGCAACGACGAGTGTGTCGCTTTGGCCGAGGAGATAGCCCGCAATCGCGAACGTTTCGTAATTGAACGCCTCGGGATACCACAGTGTCGAGTAGCCCATCTTCTCGACGCCCCTGGCGAGTTCCGCACATTGCCCCGCGTCCATTAGATCGGTAAACGTAAAGACGCCGAATTTTCCGAATTTCATTAGCTTCATCCTCGTTGTTTGTGTTTAAGGGTGGCGAATACCGCGGATCAATTGGCCGTGCCGCTCCGGAACGCCTGTGCGGAAAGTCCCTGCGCGGTACCGCTCGCATAGTGCGTATAGCGGGGTATGAACCATTCGGGGGTGTGCGCGGTGGCGGCTGCGACCGGCCGCTCGGTCATCGTCTCGAGCCAGCGGCGCAAACGGTGGCACGATGCGGGCATCATCACGTCGCGGTAATGGTTGAAAACCGGCAGGCGCTCGAAGAAGGGATATATCACCAGATCGGCCAAGCTCAGCTCCGGCCCCATCCAAAACGGGCCCTTACCGGCAGTGCCCTGCGTAGCCTCCAGGCGACCCTCGAGGAAGTGCATGCCGTCAGCGACGTCGTCGCGCAGCCGGTCCTGCAAGGCGGGATCCTGCTCGAACAACAGCTTGTAGATAACCGGCAGAAAGACGCCGTCGAAATGCTTGATCTCGTTGCGCATCACGGCGCGCCCGCGTTCGTCGCGCGGCGTGAGCTCGGGCCCGGGGAACGTCGCGTCGAGATATTCGTTGACCGTCGCCGATTCCCATAGGATGAAATCACCATGGCGGATCACCGGGACACGCTGGGCCGGCGTGAGGTCGAGGAACCAATCGGGTTTGTCGTCAAGGTCGATCTCGACCGCATCGTGGTCTATTGCCTTCTCTCCGAGCAGGATCTGCGTCCGTTGTGCGTACGGGCAGACCTCGGCAGTGTAAAAGGTGAGCTCGGTCATGGATCCTCCAGGGTAGGGCGGCACCGCTGAGTTTTGGCCGATGATACCGCAAATGACATTTGCCGCGGTGTAGCCCCGCACGCCCTTTCATTGCACGCCATTTCATACGATACTCGCGCACTGGTGTGGCAACTGAAAAGGGGGTGATCCAATGTCTAGTGAGATTTTGACGGTATCTTTCCAGCCTTTGGAGTTTCTGTGGGGCGATGGAGAAACCTCCATCTTCTGACTGAGATCCCCGGATCGCCATTGATAGCGATCCTGAGGTTGAAGATATTCGATCTCACGGAGGGCCGCGTAAGCGGCCCTTCTCATTTCAATGTTCCCGGATTCCGCTTCGCTCCATCCAGGCTACACGGTGAACGATTGGGCGATTTCCCGTAATTTGAACTTCTGGATCTTGCCGCTGGGGGTGCGCGGGAACTCGTCGATGATCTCGAGCCGCTCCGGCCAGTAATTCTTGGTCAGCTTTTCCTGCTCGAAGTGAAACAGCATGTCCTCGAAGGTGAAGGCCCGGTCGTCTTTCAACGATACGAACGCGCAGCCGCGCTCACCGAGGCGCTCATCGGGCATCGCGACGACCGCGGCATCCTGTATCGCATCGTGCCGGTAGAGGAGCTCTTCGACTTCGGCGATGGGGACGTTTTCGCCGCCGCGGATAATGATGTCCTTGGCGCGGCTGGTGATGCGGATGTAACCGTCGTCATCCATGACCGCGATATCGCCGGTGTCGAACCATCCGTCCGCATCGATCGTATAAGCCTCGGGGCGTTTCAGATAGCCGATGAAATTGGCCGCCCCCCGCGTTTGCAGATCGCCGACGATACCGGGTCCGAGTGGCCGGCGATGCTCGTCGATCACGCGCACTTCATGGCCGGCCCACGCGCACCCATCGGTGCCGAAGATCTTGTCCGGCGGGTCGTCCGGCAAAGTCGCCGTGACCATGCCGTTTTCGGTCATGCCCCAGCCCGCCGCGATCCGCGCGCCCAAACGTTCCGCGGCCGATTGGGCGAGTACGCGCGGGATCGGCGCGCCCGCGCACACGAACAGGTCCAAGGGATCGGGCGGGTACTGCTCGAGCGCCTGGGTCTGGGCCAGATCGGACAGGAACGGCGTCGAGCCCATCGTAAACGTCACCCCTTCGTCGTGAATGATGCGCGCGGCGGCGGCGGGGTCCCAGATATCCTGAATGATCGTGCGTGCACCCAATACGATCGGGAGCAGGAAGCCGTAAAGAAAGCCCGTTTGGTGCGCGAGCGGGGACGCCATCAGCACCACGGTGCGATCCGATAATCCCTGGGGCTGCATCACGCCGACGCAGGCCAGCAGCGTGTTATAGGTGTGCAGCACGCCCTTCGGTTGGCCGGTCGTTCCCGAGGTGTAACAGATCTCCACGACTTCGTTCGGACCGAAACGCCGTTCGTCCAACAAGCGGTCCGCATCGGACTCGTCTTCCCAACGGCGGTCGACGAACGTCGATTCGAAAGCGTCTTCGCCGGAGCCACCGATTACGAAAACCATGTCGAGAGCGGGTACGTCGGCACGGATGTGCTCGATCATCGACGGATAGTCGAAGCCGCGGAAACGATGCGGGATGAACAGCGCCTTGGTGTCCGCAAAGGACAGCATGAAGGTCATTTCGCGCTCGCGAAAGATCGGCATCAGCGGATTGGTGATGGCCCCGATGTGTACGCAGGCCAGATGAATAGCGAGGAATTCCCACCAGCTTGGCATTTGCAGCGCCACCACATCGCCTTTCTCGATACCCTTGTGCGCGAGGCCGACCGCGATGCGGCGAGACAGCCGATCCAACTGCCGGTACGTGAGCATCGTGCTCGAACCGGTGGTGCTGTTGTGGTCGGTCACGCAGATCTTGTCCGGCGTCGCCGCCAGCGCGTCATCGAAATAGTCGAGGATGGTGCGGTTCGGCCAGAAGCCCGCCGCCGTCATGGCGTCGATACGCGCTTGTGTCAGCCTGATGCCTATGTCCATGGTTGCGGTTGTCGGCCCAGCGGTGCCTTGGGACTGAGCGATCAGGGCTTCACGAACTTCAGGGTCATGCGGTCGCTCTCGCCGATGGCGGCGTATTTGGCTTTGTCGGTGTCGCCGAGACGAAAACTCGGCGGCAAGGTCCACACGCCGTCGGCATAATCCTTCGTATCCTTGGGATTTGCGTTGATCTCGCTGCGCGCGACGAATTCGAACCCAGCGTTCTCGGCCAGGCGCAGCGCCTCGCTTTCCGCGAGGTAGCCTTTCTTGGCCGCCTCCACACCCACCATGTCGTCGGTCCCGCGGTGGGCGACGAGCCCCAGCACGCCGCCGGATCTCAATGCGTCGTACATCGCCTTGAACATCGGCTCTGCACGATCATCGCGTACCCAGTTATGTAGATTTCGAAACGTCACGACCAGATCGGCCGTTCCCGACGGCGCCGCTTCCAAAGCGTTGGGCGGCAACAGGTCAGTCACCACGACCTGGTCGTAAACATCCGCCCGGGCCACCAGTTTGTCTTTGAACTTCTTAGCGTTGCGCACGAAATATTTGACACCGGTGCTGCCATCGGGATTCGCCGCATAGAGCTTACCGTGGTCGCGCAAATAGGGTGCCAACACTTCGGTATACCAGCCGCGGCCCCCCGGCCAGATCTCGACCACGGTCATATCCGGCTTGATGCCGAAGAAGTCGAGTGTCTCAACGGGATGCCGCCATTCATTGCGGGCGATATGCGCCGCGGAGCGGTGGTCGCCCGTGGCCGTGCTTTCGAGACTCACGCCGTCCGCCGCAAGCGCGGCCGTGAACGGGATCAGTAAGCTGGTGGAAATTACGAGCCCGATATGGTTCATGTTTTACTCCGAGCGTTGCGCGCTTGGCGATAATATAACAACCCGCATGCAGAAAATCGGGATCATGATTGCCGTGCCTGAAGTTTGTAAGTCAGCGTGGCTACCGCGATTTCCTCACCGTCGTCATTCGTTACGAGTATGTGCGTGACGCAGATGCTGCCACCGCGCCGGCGCACGCTGGCCGTCGCCGTCAAGTCGGCCGCGACCGCCAGTTGTAGGAAATTGATCGTTAGACTGACTGTTGCACCGAAGGAATCGGGCGCCACCTCGGGGTGGGCCCAGGTTGCGCAAACCCCGGCGACATCGATGAGAGAGCTGATGGCGCCGCCCTGTACGCGGTCGTCGCCCAAGTGCTCGCGATAGGGCAGCCGCAACACGACGCGATCCGTTTCCGCGGACGTTAATTCGATGCCCAGGTGCCGCGGGTAAGGTTGCCCCTGGGCGATGTATTCGACTCGTTCAAACACGATGATTCCGATTGATTAGCGGTCGGCGTAGATTGCTATCCGAGGTCGGCCAGACTAACATTTTCCGCCCGCCTTCAATGCGGGCTTCCCGATAAGCGATTTGATCTTCGACGAGGCGAACTCGAGTGCCCGCAGGTGAACACGAAGCCAAACACCTCGACGCCGAGACGGCGCGCGTCGATGCCGTCGTCGTGGGCGCCGGCTTCGCCGGCATGTATATGCTCTACAAGCTGCGGGAGTTGGGATTCTCGGTGGTCGTGTTCGAACGTGGGAGCGATGTAGGCGGCACCTGGTATTGGAATCGCTATCCCGGCGCGCGCTGCGACGCGCCGAGCATGCAGTATTCCTATCAGTTCTCCGAGGAACTGCAACAGCAATGGGAGTGGTCCGAGACCTATGCGTCGCAAGCCGAGATCTTGCAGTATCTGAACCACGTCGCGGATCGCTTCGATCTACGCCGCGACATTCGATTCCACACCTCGGTCGAGCGCGCGGCATTCGACGAACAAGCGGCGCGGTGGATGATTTATACGGACACCGGCGATCGAATTTCAACCGAATTCTGCATCATGGCGACGGGTTGCCTGTCGGCACGGAATACGCCCGATTTCGTCGGCCTCGAGGACTTCGAAGGCGAGTGGTATCACACCAGCAACTGGCCACACGCAGGGGTCGATTTCACCGATAAACGCGTCGGCGTGATCGGCACGGGCTCGACCGGCATCCAAGCGATCCCCGTGATCGCCGAGCAAGCGGCGCATCTCAAAGTCTTCCAACGCACCGCGCAGTATTCGGTGCCGGCACGCAACGCGCCCATGGACAAGGCCTACGAAGCCCGAATCAAGGCGGACTATCAAGGTTTCCGTGCGAGGAATTATCGGCTGCCTTTGGCCTTGGATATTCAAATCGACCGCAACGCCCCGAAAACCTTCGACGTCAGCGAGGCAGAACGGCGGCGCAAATACGAGCGGTGTTGGGAACGGGGCGGGATGGGATTGCTGCTCGCGTACCGCGATTCAACGGTCAGCTTTGAGGCCAACGAGACGGTCTCCGCTTTCATCAACGAAAAAATCGCCGAGGTTCTCGAGGATCCAGAGGTGGCGAAACTACTGATGCCGAAGCACATCTACGCCTGCAAACGGCCGTGCCTGGACACGAAATATTTCGAAACCTTTAACCGGCCCAACGTCACCCTGGTCGACGTCAGCAAGACGGGCGTCGAGGCGATCACTCAGAAAGGCATAAACGCCAATGGCGAAGAGCACGAGCTCGATTGCATCGTGTTCGCCACCGGTTTCGACGCGATGACGGGTGCTTTGAACCGCATCGATATTCACGGCAGGAACGGACTCGCATTGAGGGACAAATGGGCTGAGGGTCCGCGTAGCTATTTAGGCTTGTCATCCGCGGGTTTCCCGAATCTGTTCACGGTTTCGGGGCCCGGCAGTCCGTCGGTTTTGACGAATATGGTCGCCACCATCGAGCAGCACGTTAACTGGATCGGGGATTGCATGGATTACCTGCGCAAGCAGGGCTACAGCACCATCGAAGCCACGACGCAAGCCGAAGATCCCTGGCTCATACGCGTGCAGGAGGTCGCGGATCAGACCTTATGGAACGCCTGCGACAACTGGTACCAAGGCGCCAATATTCCCGGTAAACCGCGCGTATTCATGCCCTACGCGGACTGGCCCAGCTACTTGGCGAAATGTGAAGAGGTGGTGGCGAATGGTTACGAAGGTTTCGCGCTAAGCTAATAAAGAATCCCGGAAAATCGGGGTTTCGAGACGCGCAGTGCTTAGAAATTTTTCAAATATCAGTAGTTTTACCTCGTCATAGACCGGAGACGATGTATAACTCCGGCGATAGACATATAAAATGCCGTCGAATGCGCCTGGGGAGCGTCACATGAGCCATGAACGCCGAAACCACCGTCACGCCGCGTTGGGAAGCGCGGCGTTGCTCACCCTTGCGCTCGCCGCATCCGTACAGGCGTCGCCCGTCCAATGGACCGGCCCCGGATCGAACGGGCATTGGTACGAGACCATCGCCCATGGCGGAACCCTCGTGTGGACCACGGCGAGTGGGGCGGCCGGTGCGAGCGGGGGATACCTCGCTACGCTTACGAGCCTCGCCGAGCACAACTTCGTCGTGGCTGACGCGAAATTGAACGACGCCGCTTGGCAGCCGACCGGATTCCGGCATGGCCCGTGGATTGGCGGGTTCCAGGCGGCCGGTGCCACCACGACTTCGGATAACTGGGAGTGGGTCACCGGCGAACCATGGGTGTTTACCATCTGGGACTCCGGTGAGCCCAACGATTCGCCGGGCGGCGGTGAAAATGGGGAAGAAGACCATCTGCAGCTCCACGGCTTCAACTCGCCGGAGTGGAACGACGCTCCCGGGGCCAACCCTAACTTGATCTACGGTTATGTAATCGAGTGGGACACCAACCCGGTGCCCCTACCGGCGACCCTCCCCCTCATGGGCCTCGGCTTAGCGGGTCTCGGTTACGCTAGAAGGAATCGCCAGCAAGCTGGCTCCTACGGTGCAGCCGGATGATGTAGGAGCCCGCTTGCCGGCGAAAAGAAAAGCCGGAACGAATGGGGGAGGATTCGAACCGGCCTTTTAACGGCTACCAACGTCCGCCGAGGTTGTAGCCGAGCACGGCGCCGAGCGCGGTCGCCGCGAGGTTACCGCTGCCCTTGCCGATCTGAGAACCGGCCCAACCGCCGAGCGCGCCGCCGATGGCCTGGCCTGTGGTGGGCGCATAGGATCGACGGGGCATAGAGCCGTAGCCGCTGCCATATCCGCTACCGTAGCCGGGATTGGACTGGTATTGCGGCGGATACGATTGGGCGTAGCGGTACTGTCCCGCCTGATGGCCCTGGTGTGGGCATTGCGGACCGTAAGCGGCGGCGTTGTGTGCTCTGTCGTAGTGATGGTAGTAGTGGTGCTCGATTTTCTGCACCTCGTGGTCCGCCATCACCGGCGCGGCTGTCGTGGCCAGACCCAAAATGGCCGCCGCGCCCAGTAGCTTCGAACGTGTGAGAAGTTTCATCTTCGACTCCTTCAGATCTGAATGTTCACGAGGAGCGTTGTGCTCTGGGCGCTAAGGTACGCAGGGACGGCTTAACGGCACCTGAATCGACAAGGGGTTTTTTCTGAACGGGAGTTAAATGGGTTTCGCCGGAAAGCCGGTTCCTAAGTTGGCTCCGGTGCGAATCCGCGGCTCCGGGAACGCTTAGCCGACGTCGACCGAAAATTCATCGATCGCGCGGCTGAAGCCTTGGGGATCCAACGCGGGTTCGAAATTAGCGCCTTTGATCTCCACCGCTTTGGCGTGGGGATACGCCTCGGCGGTATTTTTGAATCCGCAATGCAGCACGTCGTCGGGCGCCGCCATGAGCAAAACCGGGCATTCGACGTTCTCCATGAACAAGTCGAAGCGATAGTCCCATACGCATTGGTAGATCCATCCCCGCGCCTGCCACGCACGCAGGGACGACCAGAATTCCTGGTTCATGTTGTCGATGTCGAGGTGGCCGCCGAGCTTGTAGATATAGTCCCAGGTGGTCTTGAGATAGTCGGCGTCGTGATCGGGGCCAGCGGAGCCGCTGAACTCTTCGCGAAAGGGCCCGACTTCCTCCGGTTTCAGCAGCGTGGGGCCAACCATCATGCAGGTTTTGACGCGCGCCGGATAAAGCGACGCCATCTCCGCCGCCATCGCCGCGCCGGTGTGGTTGCCTAGCGCGTGAAATTCGTCGATGCCGAGCGCGTCGATCGCGGCCATGATGTATTGCGTGATGTCGCTGATGGAGGTGAACTTGGGCGGGTCGAACGACATTCCGAAGCCGGGAAAGTCGAAGGCGATGCAGCGATGCTTCGCCTCGAGCAGTTCGAACGATGGGAGGTAGGAGTTACCGCCGCTTACGTTCTGGTGCAGGAATATGATCGGCGTCTGGTCTTGCGGGCCGCAGTAGTAGTAATGGATTTGTCCGGGCGGGGTATCGACGTAGGCTTTTCTTATCATGTGTTTTGCACAGGTCAGGATTCGCCCGCAAGCGGGCTCCTACGGTGGCCGAACACACCTCGGCAGGAGCCGGCTTGCCGGCGAATCGCTAATTCAAACTCAGGTTCCCAAGCGCCGGATCGCCTGCTTGGTCATGTAGTTGTTCACCATGTCTTCATCCGGATCCAGGGCGGACTTCCAGCTGCCGCGGCACGTTTCGCCGTGGTAGATCCGGATCACGTCGTTGAGCAGCACGTCGTGGGCGATCGCCCAGTTCCAGGTCCATTCGGGGCGTCCGTCGCTGGCCAGCGTCTGATGGTTGCCGGCGATGCGTTGACCGCCGCCGCCTTCGAAACCTTTCCACACCTCGCCGTGTCGGTCGTAGGTGATGGCCTGAATCGGCGTCATGTTGCGTACATCCATGTATATGCGGCGCTTGCTGACGGGGGCATTCGGATACCCTGTCGGCTCGCCCTCGAAGACGATGACTTCGGGGATCAAGGATTTGCCGACGTAGAAATAGCGCTCGTCGTTCTTGCCGCCGACCAGTGGTGGCCGCCAGTTTTCATTGTCGGGCAGCCATTGGAAATGCGTGGAACCTAGATACGGCCCGTGATGGATGATCTTGAAGTTGCCCCAGGTCAACATGGGATCACCCGACGCCCAGGCATCGGACAGGTAGAGGTTCATGCCGGGCATGTAGGGTTCGAAGCGCTGGTTTGCGGGAAAGCGGCGCACCCGTTTCAATTGCGGCAGATACCCATGCAGTTCGGGGATCTCGCGCTGATCGTATTTCCAGATGCTGAGGAAGGCCGAGCCTTTCACGTCCGCGGTATGGGTAAACCAGATGGTCTGCAGGCGCGTCTTGTCTTCATGGCCGGGTAAATGGACGGCGGGGCGGTTCGGGTGCACGAGCCCCGTACATTGTTGTTCGGCCCAAATGAAGTCGTACTCGTAAGTGGTCTTACCTTCTTCATTGATCACCACGGCGGGGATGGCGTACATCGACTGGTCGTGCCGGCCCCAACTCAAGGTGATGTTCGCGATCGCTTCGTTACCGGATTGCGGATCGGGGAAGGGTAAGCCGCCGATCCAGGGTTGGCCGTCCTGGTGGTAGACGTTGCCGACATCGTCGAATTTCGCCTGACCCTGATTCTTGATCGTGGCGTCGAGGAAATACGGCGGGTACATGGTTTCGATCGCACTGGGCGTCTCGTGAATGAAGAACTTGCGGCGGTCCTGTTTGACCTGCTGGTAGAGGATGGGATCGACGATGTCCTGGATCAGATCGATGCTATCGGCGTCGATCACATCGCCGAGTTTGACTTTACCTTTTGTAAAGGCCTCGACATCTTGAAGTTCGTCCGGATAGACGGTGTCGATTCCCCCGGAGCGGCTGGCCTCCGGCCACAGCGCGGTCAAAACGCCGGCGCTGGCGAGACCCATCGCGGTTTTTTCCATGAAGAATCGGCGGCTGTAATCGAAGTCATATTTTCGAATTTGCATGGCCTTAAGGTACCGTGATTATTGATAAGGATTGGGCAATGTCCCTAGTGTAGCGGATCTGTCGAAACTGAGAAGCTGCATGCTTCGCCCAGCTTGCTGGCGAATCGGAAACGGTGTCAGACTTGAAACGCAAACCGGCGCAATCGGCATGACAGAGAGCAGCAATACACTAATCGAGGAACGCATGGGCCCGGTGCTCGTGTTGACGATGAACCGGCCTGAGCGGCATCACGCCCTGAACGCCGAATTATCGAAGAGCCTGGCCGCGGCCATCACGCGCGCCGAAGCAGACGCGGACGTCCGCGCGGTCATCGTGACGGGCAGCGGATCCGAGGCGTTTTGCGCGGGGCAGGACATGCTCGAGGTGGGTAGTAGCGACACGATCGCATCCTACACGCGGCCGTCGACCTACATCGCGGTCGAAAAATTCTCGACGACGCTGCTCCCGATCATCGCGGCGATCAACGGCTACTGCTTTGGCGGCGGCGCGGTGTTGGCTATCACCTGCGATATCCGACTGGCCGCTCAATCCGCCACCTTTCGCCTACCGGGCGCCGAATACGGCCTCGTCGTCGGTGCAGCGACCTTACCGCGTCTCGTCGGCGCCTCGAAGGCCAAAGAGTTGATCTTGACGGCGCGGAAATTCGACGCCGCGGAGGCCTGGCTGTGGCCTGGTGAGCGCCGTGCATCCGGCCGACGCGTTGATGCCGGCCGCCATGGCCTTGGCCGAGGCGATCGCCGCGAACTCGGTGGCCGCCGTGCGGGAATCGAAGCGCGTTATCGACGCCGCCACCTTATCCGAGCGCGCGATTGGATTAGAAAGCGCCGCGAACGAACGGCTGCGCGGCAGTCCTGAACACACCCAACGGTTTCGTTCCGCTACCCGAAAGGTGACCGGGAGATAAATCAATTTAGGGGCTCGCCCGCGAGCGGGCTCCTACGGTGCGGAACCCTGACTCCGTAGGAGCCGGCTCGCCGGCGAATTTTCATTTACCCGACGAGGCCACGGGCGCGTCGCAGCTCGGTAAGTTGCGTTGCTTGAGCACATTGGCGTGCACCGGCGCGTACCCCGCAACGTGATGGTCCAGATGGTCGCGCACGAGCTCATGTGCCCGCGGGAGGCCGTGCCATGGGATCCCGGGCCAGGCATGGTGCTCGGCATGGTAGTTCGCGTTCCACAGCCACCAGCGTACGAACGCGTTTGATTCGATGCTCCGCGTGCGCGCCATGATCGTGCCTTCATACGGCAAGCCGCGGTGCTCGGCGGTCAGCCACAAGCCGATGAAGGTGTTCGATAGCAGCGACGCCAACAGGAACCACTGAGCGCCAGCCACGCCGGACAGCGCGGCGCCGACGACCAACGCCCAAAAGCCCAATACGACGCGGGGCTCCGGCTTGCACGCGCGGCGTTCGTCAGCGGACGTCCACGACCCGAATCCGAGCCATTTCGATTCCGGCAAGAACGCCAGACGGTACATCGTGCTGAACTTCAACCACAGGAGGTGAGTGGGGATCAGTTTGAGCCAATCGCGTCTGTTACGCGGCCAGCTCGACAAGACGTCGGCGTTGCCCATTAACTCCGGGTCGCGCTCGGGATCCTGCGTGTGGCGATGATGCTCGACGTGAAACACTCGGTACATTGTCGGCGCCATTTGCCATAAGGTTCCCGTAACCCAGGCGACGATCAGATTGGCGCGGCGGGAGGCGAATAGGGACCGGTGGGTCGATTCATGGAAGGCGCCGAAGATCGTCGCGAGGGCTCCTGATAGGGCGACCAGCGTTACGAGCGCTGCCCACATTGGCAATGACCCGAACGCGAGTAGTGCGCACAGAAGTGTGATCGCGCCAAGATGGAGGATTAACCGTAAAGCGCTGGCGCCGCCACGGCGCTGCTGCAACGCGTGCAGGGTCTCGCGATCGATGAGCGGTCGCGTTTCGAATTGTTCGTCCATGCTGACTCAAATGCTCTGATAGCGGTTGTAGAACGTCGCGTCGGCAAGCTTCGTCGCCTCGATCAAGGCGTCGGAAACCTCACCATAGAACTCGAGCGACATGCCGAAGCGGGTCAGGCCGGCGCGCGTCGCCTCGCCTAAATTGGCGACGTGCTCGAGCGCGGCCGCGGAATCGCGGTAGCGCTCGCGCACCACGTATTCGGTTTGGTCCGCGTTCACGAACCAATCGTACTGCAACGTACCCGAGTCCATTTCACGGGCGACCTTCATGCAATCAGCCGTGAGCGCTTGGAACGCCTCCAGTTGTCCATCGCGGATATTCATTCGCGCGGTAACCTGTAACTCGCTCATGGCAGTTTCCCTCGAATCTTCCCGGATTCCGCTGCGCTCCATCCAGGCTGCCGGGGATGTTGGATGTGGCCCGGATGGAGCGCAGCGGAATCCGGGGGAATTAACGACGCCAATTGGATATGCTACGACCAAATAATAACGCCGAAGAAGCCCATGCACCGCAGTACCGACCGGATCCTGACGTCGCACGTCGGGAGCCTGCCTCGACCCGCCGACATCCTGGCGCGGATCTACGCCCATCAGACGGACGGTGAACCGTTCGATGACGCCTATTGGGACATGGTCCGGCGGGCGGTCGCGGATGTCGTCGGCGAGCAGAAAGCGCACGGGATCGACATCGTCAGCGACGGCGAGCTCGGCAAAGTCGGGTTCACGAATTACGTGAGCGACCGGCTCGACGGCCTCGGCGGCGAGACCGTGATGTGGACCTTCCACGACTTGGCCGTCGTGCCCGAAGTAGCCGAGCGTCAGTATCAAAGCGAAGGGGGCAAGCATATCTGTATGCCGGCCTGCGTCGGTCCACTCAAGTATATCGGGCACGCGGAAGTAGCGCGCGACATCGAATACTTTACCCAGGCGCTCGATGCCCATGACGTCGACATGGCCTTTATGCCGGCCGTGTCGCCCGGTTCGATGACCTTTCAAATCGTCGACCGCCATTACGGATCGTACGAGGATTACGTGATGGCGATCGCCGAGGCCATGCGGGACGAATTCGAAGCGATCGCAAGAGCCGGGTTTACGTTGCAACTCGACGCCACGGATATTCCGATCTGTCACCCCGCGCACGGCATTTTCTGGGCCACCGATGTCGTCGAAAAAATGGGATTCAAGCGGTTCATCGAGCTGAATCTCGAGGCGCTGAATCACGCTACGGCTTCGATTCCCGGCGAGCAGATGCGCTTGCATCTGTGCTGGGCGAATTACGAAGGCCCACACCATTGCGACGTACCCCTTATCGAAGTACTCGAACCATCGCTCAGGATCAGCCGCGCGAAGACGATTTCGTTCGAGGCGGCCAATCCGCGTCACGAACACGAGTGGCGGGTGTTCGAGGACATCGAACTACCGGACGATCGCGTGATCATGCCCGGCGTGATCGATACCACTACGAATTTCATCGAACACCCGCAGCTCGTCGCCGATCGCATCGAACGATTCGCGAAACTGGTTGGGCGCGAACGGGTGATCGCGGGGACCGATTGCGGATTCGGCACGTTCGCGGGGTTTGGCGAGGTCGCGCCCGGCGCCGCCTGGCTCAAGCTTCGCAGCCTCTCCGAAGGCGCGGCGATTGCCACCGACCGGCTTTGGACCTAGAACATCCACGGGAGAACCATCTATGAGCCAACCACTGTACACCGTCAGACAGCTCGCTTATGTCGTCAAAGACATGGACGCCGCGCTCAAATATTGGATCGACACCCTGAAGGTCGGCCCCTTCTTCATGTTCGAGCATTGCCCACTCGACAATCAAAAGTTCTTTGGTGAACCGGCGAATACGGACGTGACTTTAGCGCTCGGCAACAGCGGTGCCCTGCAGATCGAGATTATCTTTCAACACGACGACGGGCCGTCTGTATACAAAGAGTTCCTCGATGCCGGCCGCGTTGGCGTCCACCATTTCGGCATGATGCCGATCGATTACGCTGCGGCCTGCGATCAATACAAGGCTTTGGGTCACAAAGCTGCGTTCGAATGTACGGTCGGGGGCGCGCCGTTGGTGTATTTCGATACCGTCGAGACGGTCGGGCATTACATCGAGTTATGGGACAACTCCGACGTATTCAAGAATTTATTCTCGATGATCGAAGATGCGGCGAAGGGCTGGGACGGCAGCGATCCTGTGCGCCCCGGACCGCTATAGATCGCAGCGCTCGAATTAAAGTGTAAATCGCGTCTATCGCGAGCCGATCAATGCTACTCTGGCGCTACACCAGCGTGAACGACATGATTGAAATCAACCGCAATGCGAAGTTCCAGATCGGCCAGATCGTCCGGCATCGCTTGTATCCTTTCCGCGGTGTGATCTTCGACGTAGATCCAACGTTCAACAATACCGAAGAGTGGTGGAACTCGATTCCTGAGGAGGTACGGCCGCGCAAGGACCAGCCGTTTTATCACCTGTTCGCGGAAAATGCGGAGACGACCTATGTCGCCTACGTGTCCGAACAAAACCTGCTCGTCGACGAGAGCGGCGAACCCGTCAGTCACCCCGACGTGACCGATTATTTCGGTGACCTAGAGGATGGGTTCTATGCCGCGAAAACGAATAAAGGTCACTAAGTCCCAAGACGCCGCAAGGCCTGCTTCGTCATATAGTTGTTCAGCACGTCCTCGTCCGGATCGAGCGCGGTCCGCCAATCACCTCGGCATTTCTGTCCCAGATGGATGCGCGTAACGACGCTCGTTTGCACGTCATGGCTGATCAACCAGTGCCCGCTGTGTTCCAGGCGCCCGTCTTTCGTGAGCATTTCGTGACCATCCGCTTTATATTGGCTCGCACCGCCCTCAAACGATTTCCACACTTCACCGAAGCGGTCGTAGGTAATCGACTGCACGATCCCCGAGTTGCGCGCGTCGATATAGACGCGCCGCTTACTGACGGGCGCGTTGGGGTAACCCACCGGTTCGCCTTCGAAGACGATGACCTCCGGTATTAAGGATTTGCCAACGTAGAAGTACGTTTGATCTTTAGTCCCACCGACCACTTGCGGTATCCAGTTGTCGTTTTCGGGCAACCATTGGCCCGTGTTTGAACCGATAAACGGTCCGCGATAGATGATCTTGTAATTGCCCCAGGTCAACATCGGATCGCCGGCCGCATACGCGTCCGACAAATACAGGTTCATGCCCGCCATATAGGGTTCGAAACGCTGGTTCGCGGGAAAGCGGCGTACGCGTTTGAAATTCGGCAAATAGCCGAACAGGATCGGGATCTGGCGTTGATCGTATTTCCATATACTGAGGAACGCGTGTCCTTTCACGTCAAGCGTGTAAGTAAACCAAATGCACTGCAGGCGCGTCTCATCCTCGTGGCCCGGTAGGTAAACCCCCGGTGCGTCGGGGTGGACGAGGCCGGTGCACTGTTGCTCGGCCCAGATGAAATCGTACTCGTATTGGACGTCTCCGTCCGGATTCACGACCAGAGCCGGTAGCGCGTACAAGGCTTTATCGTGTCGACCCCAGGCCAAGGTGACGTTCGCGATCGCTTCTACGCCCGATTGCGGATCGGGGAAGGGCAGGCCCCCGATCCAAGGCTTGCCGTCTTTGGTGTAAACGTTACCGATACTGTCGAACGTCGCTTGTCCCTGGTTGCGAATCGTCGCATCTAAAAAATAAGGCGGGAACAGCGTCTCGATCGGCCGCGGCGTCGGCTGAATAAAGAATTTACGGCGATCTTGTTTGACTTCTTGATAAAGGATCGGATCGACCAAATCCTGAATCAGGTCGATACTCTCTTCGTCGATCACATCGCCGACCTTGACACGGCCCTTGGTAAAAGCCTCGATATCGTAAAGTTCTTCCGGGTAAGCCTTGTCGATCTCACCTGAACGGCACACTTCGGGCCACAGCGAGGTCAAAATACCGGCGCCGCCGAATCCCGCCGCGGTTTTTTCCATGAACACGCGACGGCTGTAATCGAGATCGAATTTTCGGATATTCATAGTCGTCCATTATACGCCTTGTACTAGGAATGACCCCGGATTCCGCTACGCTCCATCCGAGCTACAGGGCTTACGTAGCCTGGATGGAGCGTAGCGGAATCCGGGGGGCGGATCAGTTGCTTTTCAAGATACTCCGCGCCAACGCCCAGTGATGAACCTCCGACGGCCCGTCGTAAAGGCGAAATCCATTGCACGCGCTCAAACCATCGTGTAGCCGCCATCGATGGTCCATGCCTGACCGGTGACGTAGCTGGATTCATCCGAGCCGAGGTACACGGCGAGGCCCGCTACCTCTTCGGGTTGAACCCAGCGCTGGTGGAGCGGCACCAGGCTTTTGAATCGCTCTTCGACCACCTCGCGTGATACGCCGAGTACCTCCGCGTGACCGCCGAGAAAGGTATCGGACAGGTCCGTCTCCACGACGAAGGGACAGATCGCGTTGGCGCGAATGTTGTGCGGCCCCATTTCCAATCCCAGGCAACGCGTCATACCGACCACCGCGTGTTTCGACATGTTATAGGCGCTTTGATTACGCGAGCCCCATTTCCCGGCTGTCGATGCCATGTTCACGATCACGCCGCTCTTTCTCGGCATCATCTTGCGCAGCATGAATTGAGTAACGTGGATCACACCGTACAAATTCACGTCGATGATGTTTCTGAAATCTTCGAACTCGTATTCGACGAAGGGCAGGGGTTTGTAGACGCCTGCATTGTTGACCAGGATGTCTATGGGCGCGCCGGCATCGCTTTCCTCGACCATGGCCTGCACGGCATCGCGATCGGCCACGTCACACGCGCAGGTCGAGACGTTGACGTTGTGCGCCGCGCGGATGTCTGCTGCGGTATTCTCGAGGCGTTGGGGGTCGCGCGCATTCAGGACCAGATCAGCGCCTTCGGCGGCATAGGCTTCGGCGACGGCGCGGCCGATGCCGCGGCTGCCACCCGTGATTAATGCAGTTTTGTTCTTGAGTCGGTCTACCATAATGTTTCCATCAATTCGTTTTGATCTCGTCCAGGAAACGCAGGATCAGCGCCGTCGTCTCCGCCGGTTTTTCGGCCTGTACCCAGTGTGCGGCGCCCTCGATTAATTCGATAAACCGCAGGTCGTCGAAATCCTTCGGGAGGTTGGTGCGCCATTCGGGATCGTAGAGCAGTACGTCGTCCCGCTCCCCGGCTACAAAAGCCGCCGGCTGCTTGAAGCGCGCGTGCTCGAGTTCCGGCGTCACGTCGTTATTGGTCGGGATGTTTCGATACCAGTTACACGGACCGCGAAACCCACTGATCCGATACTGCTCGAGGAAATAATCGAAATCCTCCCGTGTCAACCAGCGTGGCAGTCCATCGGGCTCAGGTAACACGTCCAGTAAGCCATTTGCGCGCGGATGCTCGAGCTGCTTCATCCAACTCCCCGGAGGCGCATCTGCAGACAGGCCGAAGTAGAGGTAGCGCAGGCTGCGTTCGAGGTCCGCCTCGAGCTCGGCTTCGACCTCGCCCGGTTCCTGGAAATAACGCATGTACCAGAATTGTTCTTCCGTGCCCGGTGGATCGACGGAATCAGCTGACATCCGCCAGAAAGGGACCGACAGGCCCATCACCGCTTTACAGGTATCGACATGCAACAAGGCCGTGTTCCAGGCGACGACGCATCCCCAGTCGTGGCCCACCACGATGAACTCGTCGTAGCCGAGCGCGGCCGCCAATCCCGCCACGTCCGCGCTCAGATCGCGAATGTTGTAGTCCGAAATCTTCAGCGGTTTGCTGCTGCCACCGTAACCGCGCTGATCAGGCACGGCGACGCGATAACCGGCCGCGGCGAGCGGTTCGATCTGATGCCGCCACAAATACCAGCATTTCGGCCAACCATGCAGCAGTATCACCAACGGGCCGTCGCCTTTCACGACCGTACGCAAGCTCACGCCGTTGGTTTCGATCATCTGAAATTCATGCGCAATCATCGTTTCTCGCCAGTCCTCGGCGCCGGTTATCGGGTGGTGAGTGATTATGTCTTACCGGTGGCAGGGATCGCACGCGATTTAGCCGGCACCGATAAATAAGGTGGTAAGGTCATTTGCAATGCCACGGGATTCGATCAAGTTGGGGATCGCCGTCTCCTTGAGCGGCCGCTACGCCGCACTCGGCCGGCAGGTCCTCGCGGGATTGGAATGTTACGTCCGTGATGTAAATGCCATCGGTGGCATCAGACTCGGCGGGGACGGTAGTAAGGTGCCGCTCGATCTGATCGCCAAAGATGACGAGAGCTCGGTGTCCTGCATAACGGGCCGCATAGATCAATTGATCCGCGACGACGACATCGATCTGTTGGTCGGCCCTTACGGCAGCGGCCTGAACCACGCCGCGGCCGAAGTTGCAGAGGCGGCGCAGGTCGTACTGTGGAACCACAGCGGATCGGCCGATCACATTTTCACATCCGGTTTCGAGTGGGTTGTCGGCATGATTAGCCCGGCGTCGCAATACATGTGCGGCGTTCTCGAATTATTGCGCTCGGTCGATGCGGCGGCTCGCCGGGTCGCGGTGTTCAGCGCCGATACCGGCTTCGCAACCGATATGGCCGCCGGCGTGCTGGCGTGGCTGCAAAGAGAACGCTATACACTGACGGTACATCAACGTTACGCGTCCGGATGTCAGGATTTTCGCCCGTTGCTCGACACGTTGCGGGCCGAACCGCCGGACTGGTTGCTCGGGGTTGGACGCGTCGAGGATGATTTGCAATTGGCACGGCAGTTGTGCGACCTGCGCCCGCGTCTGAAAGCCGTCGGCCTCGTCGTCGCCGCGATCGAACGGTTCAAGGACGAAATGGGGGACTCGGCCGCGGGGTTTCTAGCGCCGAGCCAATGGGAACCGCAGGTTCGTTACGCCATCGACTGCGGCCCAGCGGCGGATCGGTTCGTGCGCGGCTATCGACAACGTGCCAGCGCACCGCTCGACTATCCAGCCGCGCAGGGCTATGTCGGCGGTGTCATCGCGCAGCGTTGCGTTGAGCTGGCCGGTTCGCTCGACCAGGTGGCGCTGCGCGAAGCCGCGACCCGGTTACGGTGTACGACGTTTTACGGGCCCTTCGCGATCGAGGCGTCAAGCGGCCGCCAAACAGCCCATAACATGCTCGTTACCCAATGGCAGCAGGGCGAAAAGAAGGTTGTCTGGCCACCGCAGGTCGCAGAGGCCAGCGCGGTCTATCCGGGCCTTGGCTGGAGTTGATACGAAGCAGTGTTTCATTGCCGCGCGGCGGCGAATGCGCCGTGCGCGATGAGGCCCATGCAAATGATCGTCACCGTCGATACGAGCGCCGCGGGCGCGTAGGCGATGATGTCGAATAAATTACTCTGACCCAAGCCTGGAACGTCATAGCCGCTCAACCCATGCGTGCGGCCGAACGCGCCGGCGAGGTAGAAAATCGAATTCCCCCAGGCGGTGGCGATCAAGCCATACACGATGAATAGACGCGGTTTCGCCGCCGTCACGAAGGGCAGGCCCATCGCGCCCAAGCCGCACAACAAGGCGTTCATCAAACAGCCGACATGCGCGGCCCGCCACGCTCTCAGTTCACCCGGAATCGAGATGTCGGTCGTAAACACGGGCCATAGCTCGATACGGCCGAGCACGCTGAACATCAGAAGAAATCCGGATATGAGGCCGATAATGGCAACGAGGCCGGCGTGACCGAAGAGCAGGGCCTGAAAACGGGTGAGGGTCGGATCCACGGCTTGATACTCCTGCGCGGTGGGGATAGCGGATAGCCTAACGCCAACGCTGGCGTGCATGAACCGCGCCCTGAAACACGCATACGGCGCCTCATGCCCAAATGGCCTGCGCACCGGGTTCGCGCGATTATGATTCGATTCTTAGCGAAAACAATCGATTACGAGTATGATGTGCCAAACGAGCTGAGCCACTGAAATGGGTAAGAATTCAGCTCAAATAAGACCCCGGCACGCTACGCTCACTACAGACCCGGACAGAATTATTCTGCCTTCCGGGGCATACAAGCCGTCCGAGCATACGGCAAAAACAATGGAACCGCTCAAGCCCGACGCCTTTGCCCAAAGCACCGCCGATCCCTCGCAGGACGCTTCCAAAGCCGACAGCGAAGGGACAGAACGGCCGACCGACGAACTCTTGAAAGAGGCAAACAGCGGGGACGTAGATGCACAGGTCGAGCTCGCCAAACGATTTCGCGGGCGTTCGTCGCTCGCCATCGACCGCGAACACGCGTTCATGTGGTATCGCAGGGCAGCGGAGAGCGAGCACGCGGACGCCGCATACCAGCTGGGCCTGTGTTATTTGAACGGCGAAGGGTGCGAACGCGATCCAGCGCGGGCGATCGATGCGTTCCTGCGCGGGGCCGAGCAGAATCATACCCTCGCGCAGGTCCTCGCAGGCTGGTGTTATCAGACGGGTACCGGTGTTGCGGCAAACGCCGAGCAGGCTTTCAGCTGGTACTCCGTTGCCGCCGCCGCCGACGATCCCCACGCCCACTTCAATCTTGGCGTCATGTACGCAACCGGCTTCGGCGTCGAGGAAGACCTCGCGGCCGCGGCCCTGCATTGGGAAGCATCGGCGGAGCAGGGTTTCGAAAAGGCGGAGCTCAATCTGGGCCTCGCCTATTCCAGGGGGAAAGGTGTTCCCAGAGACCGTGATCGCGCACTCTACTGGTGCGAGCGCGCAGCGCACAACGGCTATGCGAAAGCGCAATACAACCTCGCCGTACTGCATACGAATGCGCCGCCGGCACTTCGCGATGTCAGCCAGGCTGAGCAGTGGCTGAGCGTGGCGGCGGGCAGCGGCTTTACCCTGGCGCAATATGCGCTCGGGCGTATGTACCAACTCGAAGTCGTGCAGCCGCCACGGCCGGACGCGGCGGTTTACTGGTTGCGCCGCGCGGCAGATCGGGGTTACCTGCGCGCGATGCGGCAGCTCGCCAAGATTTACCAAAAAGGGGTCGGTGTCAAATCCGATCCAGATCTCGCCTCGCAGTGGTACCGTCGGGCCGCCGAGGCAGGCGATCCACAGGCGCAGTATGATTTCGGCCAACGATGCCTCAGAGATCTGACCTCAACAACGCCGGTTTCCCAGGCCACTGAGTGGTTCGAGCGCTCGGCGGTGCAAGGGCACCGCCGCGCGCAGTTCGCGCTGGGGATCTGTCACGCCACCGGCAAGAACATGGAAAAGAATCTGGTCGAAGCCTTTTGCTGGTTGTCGATGGCCTTGGATGGCGGACTGCGTAAGGCGGAACGCCGCCTTCAGGCGGTCGAAAATCAAATGGACGCTGACGCCCTGCGCGAGGCACGACGTTTGGTGGCAAAACGAAAGCATGCGAACGACGCCTTGAACTGACCGCTGCCGGAGTCTCGATCCGCTCGGCGCCTTGGCCGACAACGATGAACGGCCCGTGCAGGCCCGTTAACATAGGCGCCGTCCGCAAGCGCGGTTTGCCCGCGTCAGGAGGTGTCTCATGTCAGGCCCGTTTTTCCCACCCGAAGAGTTCGAGAATCGATACCGGCTCGTGCGTGACCGCATGGCGCAGTTGCAACTCGACGCCGTAGTTGCCTATGCCCCTGGAAATCAATTCTGGCTCACGGGGTGTCAAGGATTCGTCCTAAACAGTCGTGAGACGAGCTTCGGCTTCGATACCTTGTTTCCCAAGATCGTGCTACCCGCCGCGGGGGACCCGGTCCTGATCGGGTTACGTATCTGTGCCGACGCTTACGCGCACGACAGCCACCTCACCGATATTCGCACCTTCGTCCCGCCGGTCTGGCAACGCCGCTCTGAACTCATGCACGATGCGCTCAATCAGGTTGATCAGCGCCACCGGCGCATCGGTATCGATGTCGGCGAGTATTCGACCATCACGCCGGCCGAGCTGAACATGCTGAAAGAGCGAATGCCCGGAATTGAATTCGTCGATACCGCACCGTTGTTTCAAGATCTGCGCGCCATCAAGAGTCCGCGCGAGCAGCACTGCCTAGCCCGGATATTGCATGAGCAGTGAGATTGTGCGTGGAGTTGGTCGATCATGGGTCGGAATTCGTTGGTGGTGGCACGAAGCGGCGCTTGAGCGCGACGTTTCGGCGCGCCACCGGTGGATTTATCGCCGATTGCGATGCACGAGTCGTTTCGGAGGCGAGCGACACCCCGACTCACAAGGAATCGCACACGAGGCGACTGGCGTTGGGACGACTATCCCGGCTTGAGGCGAGCGGCCACCAGGCAGAACAGTTCTCGATGGGGGTAAGCACTGGAGAGCAACAGTCGGATGCGCCTGGTATTGCGCAAGACGATGGCGCCGATGCGTAATAGTTTCAGGCGCAGCGTGCCGCCTTGCGCGCGAGCCCGTGCCGTTGCGTGTAGTGCCACCCGGCGGATCGTCTCCAACAGCGTGTAAGCCAAGCTTGAGAGCAACAGCCGGAACTGATTGGCCCACCAGGTGTGGCAACTGGTGCGATCGGCAAACAGGCCCAACTGCTGCTCCTTGATCCGGTTCTCCATCTCGCCGCGGGCGCAGTAGAGGCGGTCGTAGATGCGTTGGGCCTTGCCGGTGAGGTGGGTCACCACGAAGCGGGGATTGCTGCCGCGGGCGCTGTGCTCGGCCTTGACGATCACCCGTCGCGGGGTATCCCAAGTCGGTGCGGCGTAACGGACCTCGCTGAACAGGCGCTGCTTCTCACCCATCATCCAATACCGCCACTGAGCCAACGTGCGCAACGCTAACGATTGATCGTGCAAACGCGGGTTTTTCGCGATACCCATGACGTAATCCACGCCGTGGCGATCGAACCAGCGCAGCATCCGCCAGCGGCAAAAGCCGGCATCGGCGCGCACCAGGATCTCGACCTTCGGCCACGCCTGGCGCAACCGTTTGATCAACAGCGCCAAGATCGCCCCACTGTGTTTTGCGCCGTCGATCTTGCTCGAACGCAGATAACTGACCAACCGTTGATCGCCACAGAACACGTACAAGGGCAGACAGCAGTCGTGGTCGTAGTCGCCGTGGAAGAAGCGGCCCGCTTGATCACCCTGCACCCGATCGTCGGTGGCATCCACATCGCGTATCAGTCGTCGGGGCGCTTGTTTGTAAGCGGCGATAAAGTTATCAATGAGTCCCTTGTGCAGGGCCACCGCGGTGTTCCGGTTCGCGCGGTTCTCCAGTCGGCACAACGTCGACGGGCTCGCCAGCGACGCATCCCGGGAAAGCGCCGTCTGCAGAGCCAAGTCCGCGCGCAATGCCTCGTGGTCGTTGAGGTCCTCATAGCCCAGGGAAAGGCCATAGACCCGCTGTCGGACCAGCGACTCCAGAGCGTGGGTGCAGCTCTTTCTCTGGCGCGAATCCCCAATGGCCCGTGCCGCGGCCTTGATCAACCCGGTCCGTTCATCGGCCCAGCGCAGCAACTGCACCCCACCGTTGGAAGTGATGTCACCGGCGTTGAATGAGACGTCGATCTTGCGGCGAGAAAAGCCTGGAAATTGCAGCGCAGTCTGGGTACATTCTGTCACGGGCGAGTCCTTTCCGTTTTCAGCCTAACTAACTGAATTATAACGGATTAGAAAGGGCTTGCCCTCTTTTTTTATGAAATATCCGGGCTAGGCGACGCGGCGCGCATCCAAGTCGAGGCATTCCAGCTCTTGCGCGAGCGTGTCCACGGGGGCATGAGCGAAACCGACGTCCTGTCTGAACTCGTGCGCTGCCAAAACGAGGCCGGGTCCATGGAGCCCACGGTGACCATCGCGTGGAGCCATCCCGGATACCAGTTTTTTCGCGCCCCCTGGCAGGATCGCAAACTCCAACAGGGCGATTTTCTATGGATGGACGGCGGCGCCTGTTACCAGGGTTACTGTTCAGACATCGACGAGGTGTTCGTGGTCGGTCCGCCGACCGCGGAGCACGTCGAAGTCTTTGAGGCCATGGATGAGGTCTATCGCGAAGGACTCAAATTATGGATCCCCGGACGCACCGGGCTCGAGATCGCGCAAGACACGCTCGACATGCTCAAGCGTTTCGGTGCGCGTAATGCTTTGGACCCGGAAATTTTCGTGGGTCACGGCGTCGGTTACGAGATCGTCGAGGCACCCGTGTTTTCCAGTTGGTGTGCGCCTGAACTGCGTCTGCAAGAGGACATGGTGATCTGTCCGGAGTGGTATAACGACACGCCGTATGGCGCGATGCTGTACGAAGAGACGTTTCTCGTTAAGGCCGACGGTCTCGAACCGCTGGCGGACTTCGATAAAGGGCTCCGCGAAATCCCGGTCTGACGCCCGATCCTACGTTCGACGGCGCGTCACGAACCCCAGTCCGGCGATCGCTGCTGCAAACAGCGGCAGTGCGGCGGGAACCGGTATGACAACGAAATCGAGCGTGTAATCCGTGACCGGCGGACCGGTCTGCTGGATCACGTAGGTGTACATGCCGGGCCCCAAGGGTGAGACGAAACCGGGTGCTCCGGGCGAGATACCCCCCGAAGCGAGCCCCGGCAAAAGGTCCACGCCCACGGGCGGATTAACATGGTTGCCGCCGAGCGGGTTATCCCCGCCGCCGGGGACGCCGGTGGGTATCCCGGCGTAAAGCGCATGGTAACCGGTGTTCCCGTCGTTAGCGTTGCTCGGCGGCGGGGGCAGGGTGGTCGGATCGTCATAGACCACTAGCATCAGAGCGGTCAGGGACTGTCCCGGGCCGAGCGTGAAGGTCAGATAGTCGCGTACATCGGCAGCGGCGAAGACGGACCCGATTACGATATTACTGCCCCCCGTGAAATTGAGCACTGTCGGTGCTCCGAAAGCGCCGGATAAATCGCCACTGATACTTTCGTCATAGATCGTCGCCGCATGTCCAGCGCCGGTCAGGCCAAACAGCAGGGCGAGGAGTACTTGAATTTTGAATAGGAATCGCATGGTGATCCTCCGTCATAGGGTTTGTTCAGCGGGGTCGTTACCCCGCAACCGTTTTTTCTTCAGGGGCCGGACATCTGTAACCGCTTGGCATCGCACAATCTAGCGACTTTTACGGTCAGCGTAAAAACCAGTGATTGGCGACGTGATTAGTTCGCTTATCGTATATTGGACTTTAGGGTCGGACCTCGGTAAACGACTAAATATGCACGTGATTAAGTTCGTGGCGGAATCAATTCGGACCTGAAATTGACGATTTCGATGGAAAAGAAGTCTCTAACGTACAGAGAGCTTCATAACACCAACCGTGCTTACTCAGTGCGATTGCTACCAAAATGCGTGATTTAAGCGTTTGTCAGGATGCAAATCGACCAATTTTGTCAATGAGAACACGTGTTTACCGTGGTCCGACCCTAACGCGCTCAGCGCAAACCAGCCACAGGGGATCGGCGCCGTGTGGCGAGCGGTCGATAAAGGCCGGCGCTGAAAACCCTTTCGCGCGCAGCATATATTGAGTCACCAACTGTACGCGCTCGTTCGCGCCCATCACGTGAAAGGCGCGGATGGCTTTGGTTGGAAAGCACCGGTGCGACATGCTCACGACGATCTGACCGCCCGGGCGCAGGATGCGGGCGATCTCCGTGAACACCTCGAGGGGCTTGATCAGGTATTGAATGGAGACCGCAATGAATACGAAATCGAAACACGCGTTTCCGTAGGGGAGCTTCGGATCACGATTCAAATCGTGCACGAGGCGCTCGTTCAGGCGCGGATTGCCGGCCAGCTCGGCCTCGTTCAATCCGAGACCTGCGACGCGGCCGAGCTCGAGCGCCGACGGTAGATGGGATACCCACGAAGCCATGAGGTCGAGCACGTCGGCGCGGGTGAAGAGGATCTCGGCATAGTAGCCGGTCAGCGCGGCGATCGTCGCGTCGTCGATGTGCGTAACGAAACGCGGCTGGGTATAAAACAGGCTATCGGGTGTTTCATCGGCGCGCTCGAACAACGCCGGCGGCAGCGGATCGTCCTCGTAATTTGCGCTCACCGCGCGAGCCTGATTACGCTTGGTACGCGAACACGCCCTCGGCTTGCATTTCTTCGATGACGCTGCGCATTGCGTTCAAGGTATAACCGATATCGTCGCCGCCGTGCGCGCCCGACAGCCACCCGAGGCGCCCGGCGTAGAAGTAGATGCCCTGTTTCAGCAGGCGTTCGTGAAAGATGCGGATCGCGTTTTGATCGGCGTCTTCGGCCTCGCGCGCCGAGCGTACGCGCTCGCTGGTGAAATGGATGTGAAACAAAGCGCCGACGCCCGTGACGTCCGCAGGGATCGCACAGGCTGCGGCGATGTCGCGTAACCCGTTGCGGATCATTTCGCCAATTTCATTGGTGTGTGCCACGGTATTCTCTCGCTCCATCGTGTCCAGGGTCGCGATGCCGGCCGCGACACTCATTGGAAAGGCGCTGAACGTCCCCGATTGAAAAACGTAGTCGTTGGGATGGTGCAACACCGAGACCACATCCATGACGTCTCGATGTCCGCCGACCGCAGCCACTGGCATGCCGCCGCCGATGGCTTTTCCGAGTACGGTCAGATCGGGCGTCACATCGTAGTAGGCCTGCCCGCCACCCATCGCCAGGCGAAATCCCGTGATGACTTCGTCAAAGCAAAGGATTATCCCGTGCTTACGCGTGATCGAGCGGAGCTCTTTCAGGAATTCGGGCTCCGCCGGAATCGCGCCAGCGAACCCGAGCATCGGTTCCATGATGATCAAGGCCAGGTCATCCGCATGCCGTTCGATGAGCGGTATACAGGCCTCGATGTCATTGAAGGGCAGGACGACCGTGAGATCGAGGAGTTCCGGCGGCAAGTGGCAGTGATAGGGCACCCGCTCGGGCGCGTTTTTGTCGCCGCGAGCGGCGGCGGGTACCGCGACGGACACCATCACGTTTTCCGCTTGCCCGTGATAGGCGCCCTCGAATTTCCCGATCAAATTGCGGCCGGTGTATTTGCGCGCGATCCGGATCGCGGCTTGCACGGCTTCAGTGCCGGTTGGGAGGAAGCGGAGCTGCTCGATACTGGGCAGGTAGTGAGTCAGGCGTTCGGCAAGCTCGATCTGCGCCTCAGTGACGCCGAGATTCGGGATCGCGCGGTCGACGGCCGCATGTACGGCCGCGACGATGGCGGGATGCCGGTGTCCCAGAACCAGCGGCCCCGCGCCGAGCATGTAATCGATGTAGTCCGTGCCGTCGACGTCGACGATACGCGCGCCTTCAGCGTGCGAAAGGTACAGTGGTTGAGGTGCGCGCAACTGAGAATATCCAGCGATCCCGTCGGGCATGACGGCGCAGGCGCGTTGATGAAAGACCGTCGATTCACTCGCGGCCGATGCGCTCGATTCAGTTCCGGATGTGTTGCCCATAATGTCGGTTCCTTCTTGAATTAGATCGCGAGCAGGTCGCGCAAATTATCGTCGATGGCTTGTTTATCCCGTTCATTCATACAGAACATCGCGAAGTGAGCCCACAGCGAATCGATCAGGCGATATTCACTGTTCGGGATCAAATCGGCTTCCGCTTTGCAGTCCGCCGGCGGGAAGAACATGTCGTTGCCGAATGGCATGACGAACGTCTTCGCTTTGATCCGCCCCAACGCCGCGGCGAGATCGCCGTCGGTATGCAGGCTCACGTCGCCATGCCGCCATTTCCACGCCATGCAGATCAGGTTGTTCGGATCCATCGGCAGGAAATAGGCTTCCCAGAAACCAGTCAGAAATTCATCCAAAGACGCGAAGCCGATGTCGCGCCAAGCTTCTTGTTTATAAAACGCCGGGCACAATCCCATCACCGACCAGACTTCGGCGTGGCGTTTCAAACCGACCTCGACCGCATTCGGCTCGGTGTAAAAGCCGCCGTTGAAGGCCGGATCCGACTTGAGCGCATTTTCGTGCGCACGCACGAAGATGTAATCGTGCGGGGTCGTCTTTGCGGTCCCCGCGAACGGCGCCGCACGTTTGACCATGTCCGGAAAACGCACCGCCCATTCGTAGGTCTGCTCAGCGCCCATCGACCAGCCCGTGACGAGCTGCAGTTCCTCGATGCCGAAGACCTCGGTCACCAGACGATGCTGCGCGACCACGTCATCACCGATCATGACGTTTGGAAACGCCCCCATGTTGTGCGGTGGTGGCGTATTACTCGGGGAAGAGGAGAAGCCATTGCCGAATTGGCCCGGCAGAATGATGAAGTACTTCGACGGATCGAGCGGGCGGTCTTCGCCGATGAAGATTTCCATCGATTTCGAAGTTCCCGACCACATGTGCGGGAACAATATGGCATTGTCCTTATTCGCGTTCAGGGTACCGCGGGTGCGGTACGCGAGTTTGGCGTCGGTCAGGGTCTCGCCTCGTATAAGTGGAAAGTCGCCGAGTTCGAGGTATTCGTGCGGGCCCAGCGTTTCTTCCGAGTAGTATTCGTTATCGATCATTTTTCTGTCCTCCAGCGGTGGCCATATAGCGACGGGCCCTAGGCAATCGCTGGAAGAATAAACAAAAATGGCTGTTATAGGTACGTGTCAAACGGGGGATTGGGGAGATGGGACGTTTAGACGGAAAGATCGCGGTTATCGTGGGCGCCGGTCAAACGCCGGGAGAAACGATTGGAAACGGACGCGCCACCTCCATTCGGTTTGCGATGGAGGGCGCGCAGGTGTTGCTCGTGGATCGCAACCTCGTCTCGGCGGAAGAAACGCTCGGCATGGTCGAAGAACGCGGCGGTGCAGGCAGCAGTCTGGAAGCGGACGTCACCATCGAGTCGCAGTGCGAGGCGATCACCGAAACCTGCGTCGATCGCTACGGCCGTATCGACATCCTGCATAACAACGTCGGTATCGGCACGAATGACCGCGGCCCGACCAAAATTACCGAAGCAACCTGGGACCACATCTTCGACACCAACTTGAAATCGATCATGTTCACCTGCAAACACGCCCTGCCTGTGATGCGCGAGCAGCGCAGCGGTTCGATCATTAATATTTCCTCGATCGCCGCTATCTGTGAAATGGGCCTGGTGAGTTACAAGGCTTCGAAAGCCGCCCTCAACGCGTACACCCATACGCTCGCCACGGGTGGCGCCCAGTTCGGTATTCGCGCAAACGTGATCATGCCGGGCTTGATGGATACGCCGATGGCGATCGAAGGTTACGTCGCCGCAGGTCACGACCGCGCCGCTCTGATCGAACGGCGCAATGCGAGCGTGCCGCTGGGGCAACAAATGGGTACTGCATGGGATGTTGCGAATGCCGCTTTGTTTCTGGCTTCCGACGAAGCGAAGTTCATTACGGGTGTCTGTCTACCCGTGGACGGCGGTCAATCGGCATTGATCGGATAGCGTTACGCTTCCACTGCTTTGGGTTTGCCCGTGATGACGATGCCGCTGACGATGATCACGAGCCCGCCAACGGACGTCGCGCGTATGGGTTCATTGAGCACGGTGCCGATCAAGATCAACGATAGAAACGGTGATAGGAAAACCAGTTGACCGAGGCGTCCGACGTTGGTGGTGAGTTTGAGCGCCCGTTGCCATAACAAATAGGTCACGCCCATTTCGATCAATCCAACCCAAGCCCCATAGAAAAGCGTCGTTGCAGTCAGTTCAGGCCACCCTGGGCCAAGCCAGCAAGCCGCGGCCACCAGCACCAGGCCGACCGTGAAGCTTTGGAACATGATAGCCAGGGGATCGGATCGGCAGCGCGTGTTGAACAGCCAATAGAGCGCCCAAAACACCGTGCTCGAGAGCGCGAGGCCTATTCCCAGCACGTTCAGCGGCGTGTCCGCGTCCATCGGGTTTTGAGACAACACGACCATGACGCCCAGGTAACTCACGACGATACCGGCCATGGCCCGGCGGGTGAGCCGCTGCTTCAAGATCGGCACCGCGAGCAGTGCGAACACGATGGCCCAAGTGATATTCACCGGCTGCGCGATCTGCGCCGGCAGCCGGGCATAGGATCCGAACAGCACGAGATAATAAGCAAAGGGGTTGATCACGCCGAGCACGGCGATGGTGGGAAATTCTTCTGGCAACACGGTGTAGGTATTGCGTGTCACGGCAACGATGCCGAACAGCGTCCAGGAGATCAGCGTACCGAGGAACAGCAGTTGTGTTTCCGCCAGATGCACGAATCCCAACTTGAAACCCGTGGCGACGGTCGACCACAGCAATACCGCACATAAAGCGCACGTTAAGGCTTGCCGTT
Organism: Gammaproteobacteria bacterium; assembly: GCA_965217605.1. Lineage (GTDB taxonomy): Bacteria > Pseudomonadota > Gammaproteobacteria > JAYYZW01. The sequence continues at coordinate 353,940 of CBDCJB010000013.1, read as the reverse complement.
CGCGATCCAGCGGGAGGCTACGCGCTTCCGTCATCGAATGCGTCGTCAGCTCCGGTTGAGAAGTCGGGCCGCGTTGGCGCCGAGCAGTTTATCGAGCACCTGCGGTTTCAAACCGAGCGCACGCCACTCCGACAGCGTGCGGCTGTGGTCCATCACCGGCCAGTCGGTGCCGAACAGGATCTGTGCACCCAGCACGCTGTTCATGAATCGATACATCACCTCCCAGCCCGTGCCCGCCGCGCCGACATATTTAGGTGCGAGGCCGCCGAATTCGAGGTACACGCGGGGATGTTTGCGCGCCACCGCCACCATCTCGGCCGTCCACGGCCAGCCCGCGTGGCACGCGACCAGGGTGAGTTCTGGAAAATCACAGGCGACGTCGTCGAGCATCAGCGGATGATCGTTACGAATGGGGTGCGTGACACCGTAATTGACGCCGGTGTGCAGACACACGATCAGATCGAGTTCCACCGCCTTGGCGTAGATGGGATAGAAACGCCGATCGTTGATCGCCATGTGAAAGAACGACGGTTGAGTGGAGATCCCGATCATGCCGGCCGCTTTGCAGGACGCCATCTGCCGTAGCGCCCGCATGATGTCGAAGGGCTCCACCGAGATCGTACCCATGCCGCTGAAGTGCTCCGGATCGTCTCGAAGCAACTGCGCGACCGCATCGTTCAGAGCGTCGGCCGGATCGCCGAATTCGAATTCCGCGTGGACGACCGCATGATCGACGCCGTTTCCCGCCATATCAGATTGCAGATCGGCGAACGTCCGTTGGAACGACGTCGAAGTCCCGAGCACGGCATCGTATTGCTCTGCAACGGCGGGCGGCGTTTCTAGTGGTGGTCTGAGATCGACGGGCAGGCGCACACGGAAATCGATGACGGTAGCGGCCATGGGCGGATTCCTCGCAGTGGGGACCGCATCATGATCGTATGCGCTCCGGGCCCCTGCAAGCACACCGCGGCGCGACCGCCCCGGCTCGCATCGTCCGCCGGCGGCGATTACGATTAACTCATACCGACATAGACACACAGTAGGGCGACCGCGATGAATCAAGCGAATACCCGACCCTGGGAAACCGAATACGAAATCGAAGCCGCCGATATCCTCGCCGAAACGCCGGAACTCAGGGTGCTCAAGATCACGCTGGCCGCAGGGCAATCCATCCCGTGGCACTACCACACCTCGATCGTCGATCGGTTCTTCTGTCTGGAAGGCGATTTACACATCGAGACCAAGGGCGGGCGCGAGGCCTTCAAACTGTCGCCAGGTGATGAATGTCATATCGAGGCGAAAACCGCTCATTTCGTATCGAACGTCGGTACGTCGCGATGTCGATTCATACTCGTACAAGGCGTCGGCGCATACGACTTCTGTGCGATAGCCGCGCAGGATTGAAGGATTAAGGGGATCGCCCACGCGGAGCCCAAGCCGAGCGCCAGCGTCATCTGGCTCTCCGTCGCTCACATACTGTTTCTCCTGAGCCTGCCCGCGATCGCCAACTTTACCGTCGTGCCCATGCTGGAAAGCCCGCTGGCAAGATGGGCGTGGTTTTGTTTTGGATTGTTGTGCGTGCCAATCGTGTTCGCCGGCATGGCGGTGTTCAATCCGTTCCCCAAGACCCTGGCGGCAGCCCTCGAACATACCTTGTTGCTGCCGGTTGCGACTGGACTGTGGTGTTGGTTTAACGAGGGTACGGTTTCGGAATACTTTGCCGTGATGTTGGTGCTCGAAGCACTCGCCTTGTTGATGTCATTGTGTCTGATGAGCTTCATCCCGTTGAAGTTCTACGACCCCGACAACCCGAAAGCCAAAGGTTTCGGCAACTATATCGTCATTCTCCTGGTGCACTGGGGCGTAGCTGGTTTTTTCATAGCCACGCTGACTGTCGCTTTGTGGAGTTGGTGGTTGAGCGATCCCTTTTGGCGTCATCCCGGGACTATTCTGCTGGCTGCCGTCGCGACGATTGAATACATCGTGAAAAACTTTCGTCATCAGCGCGCTAAACGGCAACCTGAAACGATATCGATCGAACCGCTGCTCCTTTTGGCGCCGTTGCCGTGGCTGGGCACCTTGGCGCTGGTGCTGTGAACGCCGAGCGTCAGCCCATCGCTTGATTCAGGACCGCGTGCAACAACACATTGCATCCGGCTTCGAGATCGGCTGCCGTAGCGTTTTCGATCTCGTTATGGCTGATCCCGCCCTCGCACGGTACGAAGATCATGCTGGTTGGCGCGACGCGCGACACGTATACGGAATCGTGCCCGGCGCCGCTGACGATGGGCATGTGCTCGAATCCCAGCATTTCCGCCGCAGACTGCACGGCGTTGACGCACGCGTCTGCGAAGACGACGGCAGGCGAGTGCCACTCCCATGGCACCGTGCCGGTTAGATCCCGGGCGCCGCATTCCGCGTCTACGATGTCCCGGAACGCCGTGTCGAGCGCATCGAGCGTCGGCTGATCGGGATGCCGTATGTCGACCGTGATCGTGACGCGCTCAGGCACCGTATTGCGTGATCCGGGTTCGGCGCGGATATCCCCGAACGTCACCCGCGCCCAGGGCGCGTGTTGATCGATCAGGGCATACAGTCGATCGATGATTCGGACCAGCGCCATGAACGGGTCGCGGCGCAACTCCATCGGCGTCGGTCCGGCGTGACTGGCCTGCCCGTCGATGACGAGGTCGTACCAGCGTATGCCCTGAACCCCGGTTACCACACCGATCTGACGTTGTGCATTCTCGAGGATCGGGCCTTGCTCGATATGCGCTTCGAACGCAGCCGACACCGGGTAGGCCCGGCAGGGTTGATCACCTAAATAACCGATACGCTCGAGTTCCGCGCCCAGGGATCGGCCGTCTTTATCCGTGCAGGCGTGGGCATAGTCCAGATCGAACTCCCCGGCCCAGACGCCGGAACCGATCATGGCCGGCGCGAAACGCGCGCCTTCTTCATTGGTCCAGCACACCGCCTCGACCGGGTGTTGAGTGGCGACGCCGGCGTCATTCAAACTGCGGATGACCTCGAGCCCGGACAGCACGCCATACACGCCGTCAAACTTGCCGCCGGTCGGCTGTGTATCCAGGTGCGATCCGGCGATGACCGCCGCGGCTTGGCTGTCCGCACCCGCGCGTCGGGCGAAGACGTTGCCCATCTGGTCCACGCGGACGTCGCAGCCCGCGTCGCGGCACCACGCGACGAACAAATCGCGTCCTTCCCGATCGTCGTCGGTCAGGGTCTGACGGTTGCAACCGCCGCGCTCGGTCGCGCCGATCCGAGCCATGTCCATGAGCGATTGCCACAGGCGCTCGCCGTCGACGCGAAGATTGTTCGATGAGTTTGTATTCATTTGGTCTATTCCCGGATTACGCTGCGCTCTATCCAGGCTACGGTTGGACGGTTCGGTCAATAAGACAAATAATGTCTGTGTGATGCAAGGCGTGCTGAGCAAAATGCCGACCCGTTTAGGCGACGTTGTGGAATACGAATTGCCCATAGGCGAGCAGCGTGTGCCGCTGAATCCGCTATTGGGCAAGCCGCTCAAGCTGACCTATACGGGACAGATCTTCTGCGACGCCTGCGGGCGCAAAACGAACAAGAGCTTTGCCCAGGGTCATTGTTACCCGTGTATGACCTCGCTCGCCCGCTGCGATATGTGCGTCTTGAAACCGGAAACCTGCCATTACCACGCGGGCACCTGCCGCGAACCCGAATGGGGTGAAGCCCACTGCATGACCCAGCACATCGTCTATCTAGCCAATACGTCTGGACTGAAAGTGGGGATCACGCGGGAAAGCCAGATCCCGATCCGCTGGATGGACCAGGGCGCAACGCAGGCATTGCCGATTTTCAGCGTCAACACTCGACGCATCTCCGGACTGGTCGAAGTCGCGTTGGCGGAGTCGATGGCGGATAAAACCAATTGGCGCGCCATGCTCAAAGGAGACGGCGAGGCGGTCGACTTGACTGCTGAAGCGACCGTACACATCGCTGATATCGAAGGAAAATTACACGCTATTACCGAGCAGTTCGGTGGCGATGCCATCGCCCGATTAAGCGACGAAATCGTCGCCATCACCTATCCCGTGATCGAACATCCTCACAAGATCAAATCGTTCAATTTCGATAAAGCGCCCGTAGTCGAAGGCACGATCATGGGGATAAAGGGGCAATATCTCATGTTCGATTCCGGCGTCATCAACATCCGCAAATTCACCGGATACGAAATCGAAGCTGATTTCTGAGGCGATTTTCCGCGCATTCAAGTTTTCGACCTCGGTGCCGATTATCGAGGGGGACCAATGATTGCGGGACCCGGCATAAAAACGGTCGATGTCCGGGAACGCGGAGGAGCCAGAGCCGATGTCCGAGCCCGTCTCGACGAACGTGATCTGCCCTAAATGCGGGAAATTTCAGCCAAAAACCGATACTTGCGGTGGCTGCGGCGTGATCTTCGCCAAGATTCGCGATCCGCAAGACAACGTCGACGACGCGTTGGAAAGAACCGGCCCGAGGAACAGGTGCCCATCCCGGGCGCTCGACTCGCCGGACTTGGACAGCGAGCGGACCGTGACGCAAGTCATCGCGCTCACTATCGGAATCGTCGTTTGCTCCGCCGGCTACTTGGTCAACACGCCGGTGGAAATGGACCTCTACGAATTCGTCGCAGCCAAGAACGGGTCCTTTCACATGCGTAATTTTCTCATCAAGGGAACGGTAGCGCCGGAACCAGAGGTGAGTTATATCCGGACTAAATCCGCCGACGGGCGTGATCTCGCTTCACTGAAGCTGGCTGGAAACGATGCGACCGGATACGTGACCTTCGATCCGCGGGAGATCAAAGACGAACTCAACGCAGGCGATTTCGTACAGGTCACGGGACGTTTCGATAGCGTCCCGTATATCAATGGCCGCAGTCAGCGCAAGCAGATCACGATGGCTTTTGCGTCGTCCATCAAAGTGATCGAACGGGCGTTATAAACCCCAACCCAATCACGCCTTGCGCCATGCCATATAAGTGCTGAGTAGGCGAAACGCCATCGCTTCGATAGGATTGCTGCGCAACGGGACCGGTGGATCGCTGATCTTGAGCAATTGCTTGCCGAGATTCTCGCCTGTAAACAGACGCGTCAATGTCTTTGGGATTTGATCGAAGCCTTCCTGCATATCGATCTCCTGGACAATCTTGCCGTCTTCGACCCACTTGGTGAGACACGACAAGCCTTCGACTGCGCGGTCCAGGTAATCCAGAACGATAAACCCTTCTGCGGACGCTCTGCGGATGATGAGCGACAGATAGTTTTTTAACCCGTAGAGATCGTCCGGCTTGTTGTATTGGGAAATCGCGCCACACACGACGATGCGCGCATTCATTGCTAGATGCATGAGCACGTCGTCAAGCATTTCGCCGCCGACGTTATCGAAGTAGACGTCGACGCCCTGCGGGCAAAGTTCAGCTAGCCGGTCGCCGACTCGCTCGCTTTTATAATCGATGGCAACGTCGAACCCCGCCTTATCGATAAGCCATTGGCATTTTTTGGCGCCGCCGGCAATGCCGATAACGCGGCAGCCTTTGAGTTTCGCGATCTGTCCCGCTACCGAGCCCGTCGCGCCCGCCGCACCGTTGACGAGCACCGTTTCGCCGCGCTTCGGCTTGCCCACGTCCAACAGACCGAAGTAAGCCGTGAGGCCCGTGAGCGACAAAGCGAGCAATAGCGCCGGATCGAGATGAGCCGGCATCTTGTTGACGGGCGCCAGCGACCGCGCGTCGGGTTCGATCAGCACGTATTCCTGCCAGCCGCACAGGTAGTTCACGAGGTCGCCGGTTTTGTACTTCGGATGCTTTGATTCGATCACCTGAGCGATACCGCTGGCGCGCATGGGTTCTCCAAGTGCGACGGCCGGCATGTAGGTATCCATCGCCATCCATGCACGCTGTGTCGGGTCAAACGAAAGGTACAGCGTCTGGGCCAGGATCTGACCGTCGCTAAGCGCGGGTACAGGTGTTTCTACGCATTCGAACAGCGAAGGATCGACCATACCGTCCGGGCGGCTGCGGAGAAGCCATTGTCGATTAGTCAAGTTCTCCATCACGACCTCCGATAGATGTCAGCAGCACAGAATAACCCTGGATGCAGCGCAGTAGAATCCCGGGTCAACCGCTAAACTACGCGTCACGAGGGGGGGCAAATGCGATGGCACAAGCTGATGGGATGTCCGTAGCGCCCACGGGCGCTGTCGCAGATCAAATGACCCGGGAGATCCCATTCAAATTCACGGGCCGTGACGGTGAGTATTTCGGGATCTGGATCAGCAACGTTTTTCTCACCGTCGTCACACTCGGTATCTATTCCCCCTGGGCGAAAGTTCGCAACATGCGTTATTTCTACCGGAGTACGAGCCTCGGTGGCGCGCATTTCGATTATCACGCGGATCCGGTCGCGATATTGAAAGGCCGTCTCATCGCGGTTGCGTTCTTCGTTATCTATTTCACCGTATCGGAGTTACTACCGCTCGTCGGCTTTGCCTTGTCGATGGTGTTGCTCGGCGCGATACCCTGGATCATCGTTCGCTCGCTCAAGTTTCGTTTCGCCTATACCTCGTATCGAAATCTTCGGTTCAGTTTCTACGGCACCTACGGCGGCGCGTTGAAGGAGTACATCCTGATGCCGGTATTGCTGATCCCGACCCTCGGATTGCTGTGGCCGTATATCCGGTATCGGCAACAGTGCTACATCGTATCGAACCTCAAATACGGAACGTCGGAGGCGCGCTTCGACGGGCCTTGGCTGCCGTGGTTTCTTGCTGGACTGCCTTTGTTGTTAATTGCGCTGTTCGGATTCGCGGTCCCGCTAATTTACATCGCGATAAAAATGCAAGCTGCGCTCGCGAGCGGGGAGGCGACGTCGGACGATATCGATGGCGAAGTCATCAATGCCGATGGCACGGAGGGCGATCCGTTCGCTGCGATAGGCCCGATTTTCGTGCTGACGACGCTGGCGTTTTACATTGCGATCCCGTATTACATCGTGAGGACGCGGAACCTGCTGTTCGAAGCGACGGCGCTTGGTGAGCACCGCTTCGAATCGACCATGAAGGCGGTGAAGTACGCAGGGCTCGTGATTCTGAGCTTTATGATCGTCATGTGTACGCTCGGATTCGGGATCCCGATAGCGAAGATCATGATGGCGAAGTACAAAGCGGAAACCCTGTCGTTAATGTGCAACGGTGATCTCGACGCGTTCATTGCCGATGAGACAGAGAACGTCAAGGCCCTGGGCGAGGAACTCGGGGAAGCGTTCGATATCGACATCGATATATGAGCGATCCGGTACACGGAAAATGGTATGACGGCACCTCGTCGCGGGCGGTCGACGCGGTGTTGCACGTTTCGGGCTCGGGCACCCTCGAATTACTGAGCGACGGTGATCGCATCGCCACCGTCTGGACTCAAATCACCGTCGGTGCGCGGCTGGGTAACGCGCCTCGGCGCATCGATTTTCCCAATGGCGGCGCATTCGAAACCCCGGATAACGATGCCGTGGATCGGCTCGTCGACGCGTTTGGTACGCCTGCGGCTACGTGGCTGCATGGCTTCGAGACCAACTGGCGGCTCATCCTGGGGGCCTCGCTCATTCTGGTCGTCGCCGCGTGGGGTGTATTCACCTACGGGATCCCCGCGGCATCGAAATCCATCGCCGCCGTGCTCTCGCCCTCGATCCTCGAACCCCTGGGACGCGAAACTTTGTCCAGCATCGACCGCATTGGACTGGACGCGAGCGCCTTGAACGAGGCCCGTCGAGACGCGGTCGCCGCTGAGTTCGAAACCATCGCCGCTGCTGCCGACTTGGGCGAAGTTGCCTGCCGCATTGAATTTCGTTCGGCGGCGAAGACCTTCGGACCGAACGCCTTCGCGATCCCCCCGTGCCTGGTGATCGTGACCGACGAGTTGGTCGAGATCGCCGCCAACGCCGACGAACTCAGCGCCGTGCTCGCTCACGAAATCGGGCACGTCAAGCACCGCCACGCGTTGCGGCGCATCATTCAAGACACGTTTCTGACATTTATATTGCTGTTGATGACGGGGGATTCGACCCAGGTCTCCGCAACGCTCGCCGCCGCACCCGCATTGCTGTTGGAATTGGGCTATGCGCGTGACATGGAACGCGAAGCCGATCGGTTCGCGGCGCACTACATGCGCGCAGCGGGCATTCCGCTACAAGCCTTTCCAGCCGTGCTCCAGCGTATGGAGGACTGGCATGCGAAAGAGGTCTGTGACGGTAATGATTGTGCCGTGAGCGAAGAGGAATCGAACGATATGGACGTTTTCGGTTATTTATCGACGCATCCGTCGACCCGGGAGCGGGCGGAAATGTTCCGCCGCCCGGAAGCCGGTGCCTACGCGTCCGATCCAGCACCGTAGACGCCCGGCTGCGGGCGAATGAACCTAATCTTTGATCGTAAATTCAAACGGGTGCGCGTGCATCGGCTCGCCGCCTGCGGGCGTCACCCGATTCAAGTCGCCGACGAAAATACCCGCGGTCATATCCGGGGAGCACGGGCTCGGCTCGATCATGATGAGCTGGTTGTCCTCGAACGGCACATCGAGTTCAGCGGTCCAGACCGCCGATCCCGGCACGTCGGCGAACGGCGGAATGATGCGTTGGCCCCAGCCGTGGATCGTCGGGCATTGCACGGAATAGCCGGCATCGAGGATCTTTTGCGACACGGCGAGCACGTCGCGCGGCGTGTTGCCCGGTATCAGCGTTTCCTGGACGCCGTAATAAACCTCTTCGGCGCGGCTGAAGAAATCGAGGTAACGCTGCGGCGGTTTGCCGAGTGCGACGGGCCGCGCAATCTGGCCTGCGTAGCCGTGATAGGCGCCGCTGATCTCAGTCATGATGATGTCGCCACGCTGAACGGTACGTCCGGAGGGCAGGCCGAAGGGATAGGGGCAGGTCGGATCGTCCATCGGCGTCGACCCGATCCAGGCAAAGTAGAACACGCCGTTGGGTTGCGATAGATAGGCGTGGTGGATGGCGGCGTAGATCTCGCTGTCCGTCGCGCCGGGTTGTGCGGCATCGAGATAAGCGGTAACCCCCAGATCGCTGTAGGCCGCGCCTTGCCGGAACCACGCAAGCTCCTCTTCACTCGGTATCTTCATGAGCTGGTGCATGGCGAAGGTGAAGTTCTCGAACGTCGCGTTGTCGAACGCCGCGCCTAATTGCTCGACGTGATGGTGGGGTATGGAGTGTGTGATGACATCTTCGCCGACGAGGCCGATCTTGGCGTTGCCGAGCCCGAGTTCCTTGATGCGGGCGATGGGGCCATCCGTGCCGAGCGACCAGCGCACGTCGTCGACGTTCGAGATCGAGCGCCCACCCGGGATGAACGAGTAGATCAACATGTAAAGGGTCGGTTCGCCGACCAGCGGGAAGACCAGAAAGGCCGGCAGATAGGTGATCAAATTGCTTAACCAGTGCAGGTTTTTCTGGTTACCGACGGCGTAACCCCCGGCATAGATGAGCAAACAAGAGATATCCTGGCGTTCCATTTCCGCACGAATCGCGCGATGACGCCGCGCATATTCCTGATCCGAGAAGCGGGGATAATGGGGCCGCATCGCGGTCTGGATCCGTTGAAGACCGGCTTCGGCGTTCATCGTGCCTGGTGGTGTGATGACTTCTTGCAACATGGTTCCCCCTCGCGCCTTCCGCGCTGCTCTGAGTAGCCTCACGGGTATTGGACAGCGTATTGTCACACCTCTGACGGCCCCATAACACACAATCCGGGAAAAGGATCGACGATGAACGACGCCGTGCAAGCAAAGACGATTACCGGTTACTGCGAGCCTTTGTCGCTGAGGGCCGGCGAGGCGATCAGCCTGATGGCGTCCAGTCATCGCCCGGGGCGTGCGCAACTCGATCTGGTGCGGATCGTGTGCGGCGATCCCGGCGGCAGTGGGCCCGGATTCCGCGAAGTCGAGGTGGCCAGCGCTCTACCCGCCGCAATCGATTTGGATGAACAGATGCTGCTTCCAGGTTCTTACGGCGAAATCGATCTATCCGGGTTTGATGTTCCGCAACGCATACAGGTGAGCGTGCACGTCCTCGCGACGCGTCCCGATACCGATCAGACGTTTTTATCGATTGGCGGTGAGCAAGGCTCGACGTTCGCAATCTCTGTCGCCGATCGCCGGCTCATCGCGTGTATTGGAAATACGGAACTGCTGCTGCGCGAACAACCGATCGCGGCGTCACGTTGGTATCAAATCGAGATCGACGCGCAACTGCGCCAAGGCGGGGCGATCAGGTGGACGCTCACGCCGCACCCGACGCACTCGCCGGGCCAGGATTTGATCGATCGACCCGTCCCGAACCATGCCGGCGCCGTGTTGAGCCAGGCGCCCGCGGGATCGCTCCGCACGTGCCTGTTTGGCGCCTCACCGGACGGCGGCAGATTCGACGGTCGTCTTGCCAGGCCATCGCTCGCGCTCGACGACGTCAGCTTGCGATGGGATTTCTCCAGGGATATCGGCAGCCGTCAAATCGTCGACGTCAGCGGTAACGAACGCTACGGCGTGCTGCATCAACTGCCCGCGCGCGGCATCACTGGGCCCGCCTGGGACGGCAGCTTCCAGGCGTGGTTGCTCATGCCGTCCCACTACGACGCGATCCATTTTCACAGCGATGATCTCTACGACGCCGGATGGACGCCGACCGCGACCTTGACCCTACCCGCTGAGACGCCCAGCGGTATCTATGCGTTTCGCATGCGATCCGAACACGGAGAAGACCGCGTGCCGTTCTTCGTGCGTCCCGCCACCGGCGCGGCAACGGCCAATGTCGCCTTACTCATGCCGTCCTGCACTTACATGGCCTACGCGAATCACCGCATGTTGTTCGAGGGGGCTGATTTCGTGAAGGCGCGCTCGCGGCTCCGCCCCGAGCATGAATACCTGCGTCAACACCGGGAAGTCGGTTTGTCCTGCTACGAAAAGCATGTGGACGGCAGCGGCGTGATGTTCAGCTCGCGCCGCCGCCCCGTATTGCAGTTACGCCCGGGCGCGGATCGCTGGAACTTTACGCCGGATACCGATATCAACGCGTTCCTCGATCATCTCGGTCTCGGCCACGACGTGATCGCCGACGAGGATCTGCATGCTGAAGGCAGCGACGCATTGGCACCGTACCGCGTGATCGTCACCGGCACCCATCCTGAGTACTGGTCGACGGCCATGCTCGACGCCTTGGACGCCTGGCTCAGGGGCGGCGGTCGCTTGTTGTATCTCGGTGGCAATGGATTTTACTGGCGCGTCGCATTCAGCGACGCGTGGCCCGGCGCGATCGAACTGCGGCGGGCCGAGGACGGCGTGCGAAATTGGCAAACCGAACCGGGCGAGTCCTATCACGCATTCAATGGCGAATACGGCGGTTTGTGGCGCCGCTTGGGCCGCGCGCCGAATCAACTCGTCGGGATCGGTTTCGCTGCGCAAGGCTTCGAGCTCGCGGTTGCCTATCGACGCAACGCCGCGAGCTATGATTCACGTGCAGCCTGGATCTTCGATGGCGTCGCGGACGGGGATATCGGTACCTCGGGCTTGGGCGGTGGCGCGGCCGGACAGGAGATCGATCGTTATGACGAGGCGCTCGGATCACCGCCGCATGCGGTGGTGTTGGCGACGGCCACCGATTTCGGGCCCGACATGATCCGTGTGAAGGAGGAATTCGAGGCGACCGTCGCCGCGCCTTCACCGGATCCCAACGTGCGTGCCGACGTCGTATTCTTTGAAACACCATCCGGTGGTGCCGTGTTTTCGGTTGGATCGATCGCCTGGTTCGGTGCCTTGGCGCGTGATGCTTACGACAACGACATCGCGCGCATCACAGCCAACGTCGTACGCCGTTTCGCCGATCCGGAGCCATTCGAATCACCGGTGAGTTAACGAACATTTGTTTCAAATCTGCGCACTGCTGCGCCCGGAATTCCCACATATCGTGCACTGAGTTACCCTAGTCCAAACCTGGATAAGCAACTTTCACCGTTGTCATCGATCGATAGGCCAAACCCAATTCCACCATTCGCTCCTGCTGCCAACGCGGTCCTGCTCGACGGCGAGGTTCAAGCGTTTAAACGCAAGCGGGTGAGAATCGTTGCCGCGGGTTTCCTCGTCGCCTTGATACTCAGTCTTGCAGCGAATTACCTGCGGCCTCCCGTCTACCGCGCAACCGCGTTGATAGAAATCGAACCGCCGGCCTCGCAGGCCGACGCACCGGTAACATTGCTGTTGGGTAAAGAGCGCGAACGTCTCCTCAGTGAGAGTATTTCCAGGGAACTCCACGCTCGCTTCCAGAACAGTTTACTGAATCCAGACTGGGACGATTCCAGTCCCGATATCGGCGGTGTTCTCGGTGCAGAAATCGCGACGAATTCCAATCTGATAAAACTTTCGGCGGAGGGTCATGAACCGGAAATCTTATCGATCATCGTAAACACCTGGACGGAGATTTATCAGCAGCGATTGGCGGCAACCCAGAACAACAGCGTCGAGGAAACCAGAAAAGCGCTCGGTACACAGCTCGCCGAATTTCAGGCGCGCATTGTCGAAAAGAGGACTGAGATCGGCGTATTTCGGGAGAAACACGACATCGTTTCCGACGATACAACGCGTAATCGCGTCCCGACTCATTTACAAGGGATATCAGAAGCGCTGACACAGGCGCGCCAGGACTACGTCGAAGCGGTTGCTGAATTGGAATCACTGCGCCGGGCGGTCGCGAGCGGCAAAATCGTCACCGTTGAAAGAGACGAGCGCGTGATCGCGGATTTGGAATCGCGGGTGCAGGACTTGCGCGCGCAGATAAGAGATTTTGATGAACAATTCACGGCCGCTTACGAAGCGTACGACCCGACTATAAAGGCGGCGCGCAAGCAGCTCGAAGAGGTTGAGGCGACATTGCGTGCCAAACGCATTGAGGCCCAAGACATCGTCATTCACGAGGCTGAACAAGCCGTCAACAGCACGCGTGTCCGCGTGCAGGTATTGAAAAAGGAAATCGGGGATTACGAGGGATACGCGACGGAATTCATGGGATTTCACGAGCAACACGAATCTTTGAAAGGCGAGTTGTCCGAACTCGAGCTTCAAATGCAGGAGATCCGAAATCGCATCGTTGAAACGGAGGTCGCGAACCGCGGCCTGTTCCCGCGCATCGAAGTGCTCGAACATGCATTCACGCCGGATTCACCCGTTCGCCCGGACTATACGCGGGACGCCATCTACGGCCTTGCGGGGTCACTCGTCTTGGCCGTCTTACTGTCGTTGTTCTATTCGAGATTGAATGACCCGCGACGGTACGTGACGAGCGAATCCACCCAGCAACCGAGTATCTACTCCTTGCACACCGAGCTCGTAAGCCCTGCAACCGCGCTTCCCACGAGTGAGGTGCCGTCCAGCACACCGGCTTTGGAACACCGCCGGCGGCGCGAATTGTCGCTGGTCGAAGTCGAGGCGTTGCTGACATCTTCTGCGCATGAGGATCGCCTGCTCATCGCTCTGCTGCTTTCCGGTTTGAGCGTCGACGAAATCGTAGGTCTGACACCCGAAGCGGTCGATATGGAACGCAGCGTGGTCCGCGTCACCACCGGAAACGAGCGGACACTGCCCCTGGCGGCAAAACTCCGAGACTTCATCGGCCATCTTGCGGATGGCGATGGACTGTTCGCCACGGGCGAGTCGATTCATGTCCGGATCGCCCAGTTGCCGTATATCGCCGGCCTGGCGGATCCATCGACAGTTGACGCGAATGCACTCCGCCATACCTACATAAGCTTTTTAGTGCGGCAAGGCATGAAGTTCGACGAGCTGCAGCGCATCGTCGGCCGGCTCGACGCGCAGGAGATGCAGCAATACGGCGAAATGATGCCGCCGATGCCCAGCAAAAGCGTTGACGAGGTGACCCTGGTTTATCCCGCGCTCGAGGTGAAGCTGCTGCGGGGATGAGTATTTCGCGCGACCTCGTCAATCCGAAGTGGATGTATTTAAAGGCTGCGATGCTGCTCGTAATATTGCTTTCCTGTTGCGTACTGCTGTTGCTGGAAGTACCAAGCTGGCGTACCGCTTTACTGGTAGGACTCGTCATCTGGGCATCCGCACGTCTTTACTATTTCATGTTCTACGTCATTGAACGGTACATCGATCCGTCGTACCGCTTTTCCGGGATAGGCTCCGCACTGCGGTACTGCTTGCGTGGCGGAGCAAACCGAAAGTCCCAAGGAACCGACGCGTAATAGCAAACGTGTCTGATTAGGGACTCGAGCCGGACATGGTGCTCTCTGAATGCCGGAGCCGGATCGCTCGGCAGGTTGCATAAGATGTCTCCGGTAACCAAGATGCTCCTGCTGGCGTCGCTCGCCCTTACCGTTTTCACGCTAGCGATCGAATGGATGTGGGGCCGCAGCGCGGTCCTGTGGTTCCTCGCGATCTTTATGTTCGTCGTGGTCGGATTGGAGCGCGTCGATCGCATACGAAACGATAAACGCCAAGACGGAACGCATGTTGGTGATCTAGAGGCCGAACCTACCCCTATAACGGGCGATGAAGACATCGATGCCGCGCTCGAGGTCATCCGTCGGGAACGCGTTTGGACGTTTCGGATCTGGGTGCTAATAGAATGGACGCTTTGTGCTGCGCTATCACTGACGGGACTTCTCGGCGTCGTGATCGCGCGAGGCGAAACACTGTCGTGGGATATGCCGGTGACAGGCTGGCATGGGCTCGCGTTTTTGATTGGAATCATTGCTTTCCTTGGCCTTCGCGGGCGACTTTGGGCGTTCGTGGTTGAAAAGTACCGCCACTGAGCGATCGTTCGGCGAATCCCGAAGCGCCTGGAGTCACGGCAAACCCCACCGCATGCATCGAAGCGTTTCAGATATACGGTTAAGATTCGATTCAAGCTCGAACGAGGCCTCGGGAACCCATGCAAAGCCTACGATGTTGCCTGTTGACCTGCCTGTTGTTTCCGGCGATCGCACTCGCCGCGCACCGGTTGGATCCGGCCGACGTACCCGCGCCGCTGCGCCCGTGGATCGATTGGGTGACGTTCGAAGACACGACGCTGCGCTGTCCGTTTCTCTATAACAACAGCGGCGCCAAACGGTGCGCCTGGCCCGGTAAGCTGCAATTACATTTAGGCGCGGATGGCGGGCGGTTTAGTGCCCAGTGGGAAATCTTTGCCGATAGCTGGATTACGTTACCGGGCAATCCCCAGATCTGGCCGCAAGGGATCCGGCTCGATGGTCGCGCCACGGCGCTGATCGACCGGAACAATAGACCGGTACTCCACGTCGGTCCCGGCAAGCACGCGATCGAAGGCGTTTTCCGTTGGGATCATGTGCCCGAATCGCTCACCATTCCGGCCGACAGCGGTTTGGTGCGCCTGACTTTAAACGGTCTCGAAATACCGCGCCCGGAAATCGACCGCAACGGACAGATCTGGCTGCGGGATCTCGAGGCAGGGAAGGACAAAGGCCAGGATGAAGAGAAAAACAGGGTTACGCTCACCGTATTGCGCCGGGTCGTCGACGACAATCCGACCGAGCTCCATACGCGCCTCGAATTCGACGTTACCGGCGAACAACGCGAACAGACCGTCGGGCAGCCGTTGCCGCCCGGCTTCATTCCGACTTATATAAAGGGCCGGCTGCCGGCACGTCTGGATCCCGGCGGCAGTCTGGCCGTGCAATTACGCCCCGGGCGTCACGTGATCACCGTGGGGGCGCGTCATCCCGAGCCGCTCACGAATTTAATCAGCGTCGCGCAAGCCGACCCGTGGCCGGGCGGAGAAACCTGGGTATTCGAAGCGCGGAACCACATCCGCGTGGTTGAAATCGAGGGCGTACGCTCGGTCGACCCGCGCCAAACCCGCGCCCCGCAAGACTGGCATCATCTGCCCGCATTCGCCGTTAACGCCGGAGATGCGATGCGCCTGGCCGTGCTGCGGCGGGGCGATCCCGATCCGGAGCCCGATAAGCTCAAGCTCGTACGTGAACTGTGGCTCGATTTCGACGGTGAAGCGTATACGGCCCACGATCGCATCACCGGGCAAATAACGCGCAACTGGCGCCTCGACAGCAGCGACGCGCTGCAATTGGGCCAGGTGCTCATCGACGCTAAGCCGCAGTTCATCACCCAACTCGATAGCACGAGCGCTGAAGGGATCGAAGTGCGCCGCGGCAAGGTCGATCTACGTGCCGATGGACGCATGATCGAGCACATCGAGCGCTTCGCCGCGAGCGGTTGGGCGCATGATTTTCAATCGGCGCAGGCGACGCTCAAATTGCCACCGGGTTGGGACGTCTTTTCGATCGGGGGCGTCGACAACATCCCCAATACCTGGCTTACGCGCTGGACCTTGCTCGACCTGTTCCTGGTCTTGGTGATCTCGGCGGCCGTGTCACGCCTGTGGGATTGGCGCGGCGCGAGCGTCGCGTTGGTGGCCATGGTGCTGATCTGGCATGCACCGGATGCACCGCGTTACGTGTGGATCCATCTCCTCATCGCGATCGCGCTGTTGCGCGTGCTCCCGGACGGGCGGATCCGCTGGTTGGTACGCAGCTACCGCAACGTCACGGCCCTGGTTCTGATCCTGATCTGCATCCCCTTCGTGGTCCAACAACTGCGTCTCGCGGCCTATCCACAATTGGCGCAACCGCATCGATACGTGCCGGCCGCAAGTGCAGAAGGCGTGTCATCGAGTGTGCGGAGAAAGGAAGCGGCCGACCTGTCCGAGGTGGCAAACGAGGATGTCGTCGTAGTAGCCGACCGAATGATGCTGAGCGCGCCGGCCGAGTTGATGGCCGGTGCCACGGACCAACCTGGGCGCGTCATGCCTAAAACACTGGCGGCCGGGAAGCCCGTGCGCAAGGCGGCCAGCCTTTATCGAGCCGATCCCGACGCGATCGTGCAGACCGGTCCAGGCCTGCCGAACTGGCAATGGCGGGAGGTCAAGCTCGGATGGAACGGGCCGGTCGATCAAGCACAACAATTATCCATCAACTACATCCCGCCGGCGGTGAACCGGATCTTGCACGTAGCCCGGGTGGTCTTGCTGCTCGCGTTGCTGCTGGTCGTGGCCGGCCTCAAGGTGACACAAGTGCTCGCGATCGCACGGCGCGGAACGATCGCCGCCGCGGTTTTAATTGCCGCCGGCACAACCGGATATACGGTGGATGCGCAAGCGGATGCGTTTCCCGAACCCGCGATGCTGAAAGAATTGAAGCAACGGTTATCCGCACCACCGGAGTGCGCGCAACGCTGCGCCGATATTACGCGCATGCGCGTCGACGTGAGCGTGGACGCGATCGCGTTCCGCCTCGAGGTCCACGCCGCCGAACCGACCGCGATCCCGCTGCCGGGCAATGCCCAGGGGGGGTGGCTGCCCGCCACGATAGTGCTGAACGATGTGCAAACGACGGCAATATTCAGAGACACGGCAGGCAACCTTTGGCTGCAGATCCCACCTGGCGTCCATGACGTCTTATTACGTGGCGTTCTGCCGCCGCGATCGCGCGTGCAGATCGCGTTGCCTTTACAGCCGCGTTTCACGGAGCTTGCTGCGGTCGATGCGTGGGGCGTCGAGGGATTACGCGACAACGGACTGGTTGAGGCGCAATTACAATTGACGCGCGTTCAACAGGGCGCCGCGACGATGCGGGAAGATCCCTTCGAGCACACCGAGTTGCCACCCTTCGTACGCGTCGAGCGGACCCTTGAACTCGGGTTGGATTGGTCCGTGTCCACGCGCATCGTCCGCGTCGTACGCGGCGGCGGCGCCGTCGTGCTCAAGGTACCCTTGCTCGCCGGGGAATCCGTGATCACCGCCGGCGTCGAAGTCGAAGACGACGCGGTACTCGTCAATATACCGCGCGGCCGGCAATCGATGGCCTGGCGCTCCGTATTGGCCAAAGCTGACTCGATCGCGTTTACAGCTCCCGGCACGACGTCGTGGTCGGAAACCTGGCGCCTGCGGGCCGGACCGATCTGGCACGCGACCTTGGCCGGAATCGCGCCGGTGCATCACCGCGGTGAAGGCGACCGCTGGCTTTCCGAGTGGCGTCCCTGGCCCGGTGAATCGATCGCGATAGCCGTGGTTCGGCCGCAGGGGATCAGCGGCCAGACCTTGACGATCGATTCGAGCGTCATTCAGGTGACACCCGGCAAACGGGCGACCGAGACCACCTTGGATATTCACCTGCGGAGCAGCAAGGGTGGCCAATACACGATGCGCTTACCGCCGGAGGCGGCTTTGCAAGAGGTCAAATTGAACGGCGTGCCGCAACCCATTCGTGCCGAGCAAGGCGTGTTGACATTACCGATTACGCCGGGGCCGCAGCAGGTCGCTATCGCGTGGCGGCACAACACCGGCGTGCAATCGGTCTTTACGACGCCGTCGGTCGATCTCGCCACGCCGAGCATCAATCATGAAATCAAGCTCTCGCTCGGAAACGACCGCTGGACGCTGCTCACCTTCGGCCCACGTCTCGGTCCTGCGGTGCTGTTCTGGAGTCTGCTCGCAGCCTTACTCATCGTGGCGGTCGGGCTTGCCCGTGTGCCGATCACGCCGCTGAAGACGCACGAGTGGTTACTGCTGGTCATTGGTTTGAGTCAGGTGTTCCCATTTGCGGTAGTCGTCGTGATCTGGTTGATCGCGCTGGGACTCCGCGAGCGGTTTCCGGAGCGCCTCGAAGGCGCGCGGTTCAACCTGATGCAGATCGTGTTGGCGGTTTTGACGGTGGCCGCGCTCATGGTGCTCATCGAAGCCATCCGCCACGGACTGCTGGGACATCCCGAGATGCACGTGGCAGGCAACGGCTCGAGCGCGCATCAATTGCGTTGGTACGCGGATCGCATTGCGCCGACGCCGCCCACCGCAACGGCGGTTACCGTGCCCATCCTCGTCTACCGATTGCTGATGCTGGCATGGGCACTGTGGTTGGCGCTCGCGATCGTGAAATGGTTGCGTTGGGGATGGTCGTGTTTCGCTAAAGGCGGGTTATGGCAGCAGTGGCGGAAGCCGAAGGATGCGGTCGCGCCGCCCGCACAGGAAGCCGCGACCTAAAAAAAAGCCGGGCCCAAGGGCCCGGCGAATAGCAGGGGTGCAGGTAAGCTCGTTTCGAAATCAGATGATTGACGGCGCAATACTGGTCGCTAGGACGAAGCCCAGTAGGCCGGCTATGCCAACGGTAACCACTGCGACGGTAACGCTGGTAACTAAATCTTTGGCGGTTTTCATCGGTGTTTCTCGGTCACTCTTTGCTCGTGTATGGCTGCATCTTAGGCACATTCGGGACGGCTGGATGTGGTAATTCCCACATCCAACACCACATTGCGGGAAATCAGATCTAGCTGTCGGAGACGTTTTCGACGATTACTTCGAGGCGCCGCACGTCTATTACGCGCAATACCCCGCGGCCGCGCTCGATTACACCGCTTTTTACCAGTGCGCCGATCTCCTTCGTCACCGCCTCGCGATGCGTACTGACGCGGCTCGCCATGTCGGCGTGCGTCGGCGCCGGCCGGATCTCCGCCTGGTTGTCCTGGATGCCGTGTTCACGGGCCAGGCGCAAGAGTTCGCCATGGATCCGGTTATTGACGCCGAGGGTCGAGAGCTCGATGACGCGATTGCTCAGCGAGCGGATCAGGGAGGTCAATTGCACGAAGAGCTTGGTGCTGACTTCGGGATAGCGGGTCGCGATCGCGAGGAAATCACGGGCCTTGATGGTGCCGACGAATACATCGTCGAGCGCGATGACGTCGGCCGAGCGTGGATGGCCATCGATGGCCGCCAGTTCACCAAAGCATTCGCCCGCATGCTGGTCTCGGAACTGGACGTCCTTGCCCGGTTTGGAATGGAAACTGACCCGCACCGTTCCACTGACGATGAAGAATACGTCGGTGCGGTCGTCGCGCTGCAATACGATGCGCTCACCGGCTTCGAATAATTCGCCCGTGCAGGATGCGGCGATGGCCGCCCGAACGTCTGCCGATAGGTCGCGGAACAGATCGACGGCGAGCAGCGTCTCGGCGGTAACGTTGGCAGTCTTGAACGATTCCATCGGAGTGATGAACGCTTAGCCGGATGGACCCCGCAGCGTCCCCGCGCGGTCAACGCGCGTGCGTAGCAGGTGTAGTTCTTCCACGGTGGGCAGCTCGGTCGTCGGAACGTCATCGGGGACGATCAATGAAAAGCCGGTGTTAGCCTGAACGTCGTCGAGAGAGACGCCCGGGTGTACGGAACGTAATCGCATCCGTTTTTCATCGTCGGTGAAATCCATGACGCACAACGGCGTCACGCAATACTTGGGCCCGCCACCCGGAATGCCGAGCTTGCTGCGCGCATCCGCGCCGCCCGTGCCCCAACCGACATTGCTGATGAAGTCACAGCTTTCCACCAGCGTGCGGGACGAATGCCGATTCAAGACGATGTAGTAGCGACCGACATGGGTCGTTAAGGTCGCTGTTCCCACGGAGCCCGGGCCGCGAAACCGCAGCTTTTTGTAATCCTCGCCGACGCCGATGAGATTGGTATTGCCGTACGCGTCGATCTGGATCCCGCCGATGAAGAACACGCGGTTCCCCCAGTCTTTGACCCGATCGAAGCGGTGGCCGCGATCGCTGTACGATTCGGCCCAGCGCACGACGCGGCGATCCCAGCCGAAGGCGGGCATGGGCAGGTGATCGAGGTGGTGCACGTTCATGCGCGCACCGAGAAAGACGAGTTCCATGTTCGGCCCGTGCATGATGTGCGCGAGCCGGACCGCCGCTTCGGGCACGGGCAGGGCGACGCCGACTTGCAAGACTTCGCCGTCGTTGAGATCACGGGCGAGAAAGACGGCCATGAGTTCTTGTGGCGAGCAGTCGATGGTCATAAACCGCTTCTAGTATTCGTACAAGGACAACAAGCGCTTGATCCCGATCCGTTCCAGATAATCACCGTGTGTCTCTGGTTCCCGGCAGTAGTGCTCGAGATGTTCGTGCAACGCAGCTGGATCACCTTGCAGTGCGGCGGTTGCGGCTTCTAGATACGCTTGCACGAACGGATTGTCCTGCACGTAATAACCGCGACTGTAGAAGGGATGTGCGCCATAAGGCATGCGTACGATAGCGTCTGCGCCGGCTATCGTCGTCGCCCATGCATTCGCGCGCACATCTTCGTTCGAGATGATCTTCTCGACCTGTACGATCGTTTTCGACGCCGCGCGATAGAGAAACAGATCGAGCCAGCCGGGCCCGGCGACATGCTGGACGTTGCCGTAAGCGTCCGCGACCGCAGCATGCAGCAACGCGACATCGGGTTTGATCGCAGGTACGGCGATCAGCGTTTCACCTTTGATCGGATCAGTTATCAGCTTGAGATCCGGATTGACCTCGGGTAGCGACGTCCCCACCCCGGCGCGCCACGGCAGATAAGGCAGGCCTTTGCCCGCGGCTTCCAACCCGCTGGTCAATAAACCTTCCTCGCATTCCCACACCTCGACTTCACCTGCCTCGACCGCGCGGCGAAAGGACGGCGCCACCGGCACCCCGAAGCCGCCGCCGGCGTAATAACTGATGGTCTTGCTGACGCAGCCGGCCGCGATCAGGATGTCGAGCGCAACGCCATTGGCGATCACGGTGAGATCGTTGATGCCGCGGCGAATGACATGCCGCACCATCGCCATCGGTGCAGGTTCGCCGACGGCAATGGTCATGCCGTCTTCAATCCAGTTCGCGACTTCGACTTCGTCGAGGATGCGTTCTCGTCGTTCTTGTGCGCTCATGCGACGAATTCCTTCATTTTAGGCGACAGATGTCAATTCGCCCCCGTAGGAGCACGCTTGCGGGCGAATGACGTTAAACTGCGCGACCCCCCGAAACCCGCCAATTCATGAATCCTCCCACCCATCGAATCATCATTCGAGGCGACTGGCCGTTCGACGTGCGGCGCCTGCCGTTTTTTTACGGTTGGGCGATCTGGATGGTATCGACCCTCGGATTTCTGATGAGCATTCCCGGGCAGACGATGGGTATGGCGGTCTTTACCGACACCTTCATCGAGGTGCTCGGCCTGACGCGGACCCAATTGTCTACCGCTTACTTCGTCGGCACCGTTGGAAGCGCCCTGTTCCTTACGCGCGCCGGCCGCTGGTATGACCGACTGGGCGCCCGGTTCGTCACGATTGGATCGGCGGGCGCACTGGCGCTGACCCTTATCGTCATCGCCATGCTCGATGAACTTAGCGCGTTTGCGGCGGTGTATACCGATACGCCATTCGCGGCATGGAGTTTCCCCGCCATCATGGTCTGTTACTTCGGTGTGCGCTTTGCAGGTCAGGGCGTGTTGACCAACGCTTCGCGCAACGTGCTGCTGATGTGGTTCGAGAAACGGCGCGGCCTGGTGTCGGGCGCGCGCGGCGTCTTCGTATCGTTGGGGTTTTCGATCTCGCCCCTCGTCATTGCCTCGTTGATCGACGAGCAAGGATGGCGCGGCGCGCTGTTCGTCATGGCCGCGGCGATCGGGCTCGGATTTACGCTGCTGGCGCTCATATTTCTGCGCGACACCCCAGAGTCGTGTGGCGTACTGCCCGATGGCGCACCGATCCCGGAAGACGACCATGCGCAAACGACGCAGCCCGACCACGCGATCAGCCTCGCGCAAGCGCGCCGAACCGTGGCGTTCTGGGTATACAGTTTGGGACTCGGCGCATACGGCTTAATCATCACCGCCGTGACGTTTCATATCGTCGCGATCTTCGAGGAAGCCGGGCGGGGGAGCGTTGAGGCATTCGGATATTTTTTACCGCAGGCGATTGTAAGCACGAGCGTCAATCTGTTTGCCAGTTGGCTCGCGGATACGCGTACGTTAAAGCCGTTTCTGCTGGTGTTACTGCTCGCACTGATCTGCGGGACCGCGGGCGTACTCTACCTCGAACGCGCCATGGGTTACGCGATGATGGTGTTCGGTTTGGGTATCGGCGCCGGATTGTGGGGCGTGATCGCGAATCTAAGCTTCATTCGCCACTTCGGCCGCGCCCACTTGGGCGAGATCACGGGCTTGAACATGGCGGTATCGGTGTTCGCGAGCGCCATCGGTCCAGTGTTCTTCAGCGCCGGTTATGACGCCTTCGGCACCTACCACGCACCCGTCTACATGAGCATTGCCGCAACGGCGCTATTGCTGGGTGTCTCCGTTTGGACCGAGTTGGCCGAACCGCGCGTGGTGCCGGCGCCTTGAAGCCTTAGGTCAACTCTTCCGCCCAGGGCAGGATTTGATGGCCCTCGAGATAATTGGCGCCCAGTAACTCAACCGGTTCGAGAAGGTGCAGGGGATCGGCGTCGGAGGCTTCCATGCCGAGTGTCGCATCGCCTTTTACGTCGGTGTACATCTCGGTAGTTTCGGCGCGCATTACGACGACTTTCTTTATATCCGCCTCGGCCTGCGAGGCGCGCGGGAAGACCTTTAAGAATAAACGTGGAAATAGGGCGGGTGGGGAGAATGCCGCGTTGGTGATTGCCATGTCGATCGCGATCACCTTCTTGCCGCGCCGACTGACGTAGCCCGCGTAGCGGTCACCATCGCCGTCGAGCGCCCAGTCGTCGCCGCGTTTCATGCGGTAACCCCAGATCTCGCGCGTGCCGGCGTGGACCGTGTCCGTGCTGGTGTAACCGTGGACCCAGTAGCCGCCTTGGACGTCGCCGTACGCCACGTCGGCGATCACCGCGGCATCGTAATAGGGCTCGGCCGGAACGCTGCTCGCGAAGTGCATCACCGAGATCTGGACGACGTTGGAGCGCAAGGTCAAAGGTTCGGGGACCAAGGGCGCGAGCTTTGCTTCGTCCACTTCGCCGAAGACCGCCAATACGCGGAAATCGTGTTCCCACGGCGGTAACGGATAGGGCAGGACGTTGTCGGGGATCGTCTGGCTCATGGGTTCAATACTTTGCGATCACTTCGCGGCTGAACTCTTCGATCATTTCTCGACCGTTATCGTTTTCCACGACCTGGATCGCAATGCTGTCGAGTCCGGCTTCTTCCATGGCCTTGATCCGCTCGATGATCTCGCCGGCCGGACCGGTGAGCGAGCTCATCTTGATCAAGGACTCATTGAAATAGTTTTCCTCACCCGGCCGCAGGTACACCAGATGGCTTCCGTGCACTTTTTGATACACGCGGTCCTCGGGCACGTCGATTTTGGAGAGTAGATTTTCTTCGTAATCGTTATACAGCTCGGCGAGATCTCGCGGCACGTCTTCCGTTTCGGTCGCGCCGGTTTTGCAAAACGAGTTTTCCCAGAAGGCGTGCAGGTTGAACATACAGAATGGCCCGACGCGTCGAATCACGCGATCCGAGGTTACTGATTCACCGTTCTTCGTCACGCAAGCGGTCGTCAGCGCCGAGGTATGAAAGGAATCCGGCAGCGTACGGCCCGCCTTGTCGGCGCCAGCCCGGATCTTCTCCAGCGCGTAGCGGAGGCTATCGGCTGGTTGCACCAGCGTGATCCACCCATCGCCGACGCGCCCGGTCAACTCGAGTGACTTGGGGCCGTTGGAGGCAACGTGGATCGGCACGGGATCGCTGTGATTGACGTAACCCTTGCCCTCGTGCAGAAAGCGTACCCAGCGTTCGCGCTTGCCGTCCTTGAACAACGCTTCGCCGCCGCCCAACAGACTGCGCACCTGCTCGATATGCTCTTCCATGTGAGCGAGCTTGCAGGGCGGTAAGCCCATGGTATGTCGAGCGGTGAAACCGACGCCGATGCCGAACACGACCCGCCCGGGCGCCATCTGATTGAGGGTGCCGATGGCCTGTGCCGATACCGGCGCGATACGGTTGCTCGGCACGGCGACATAGGTGCCCAGCGTCAGGTTCTTGGTGTGCTCGGCAACCAATCCCATGCAGATGTAGATCTCGCTGTAGAGCATCTGCGAGTCGTAGAACCACGCGCGCGTAAAGCCGTTGTCCTCCGCGATCTGCGCATCCTTCCAGGCATGAATGTACGGTGGGAATACAATTCCGAATTCCATGGGTGGGCCTCCGATTGGGTGGATCTTATTGTGTTATTGACGTTCCCAAGATTATTCCAGGGTGTCAAGCGCGTGCGCCTACCGGATCGCGACCGGGTTGATGATCATCTGCACCGCGCCTTTCATGCGCGCTTGGCCCAGCACGAACATGAACTCCCAGGCTTCGTCGTCCACCAGTTCACGCGTGACCATGTTCTCGAGGATGTAGATGCCGCGCTTGGTGATGAGTTCGGTGTGCGCCGGGATGAAATCCCCTTCTTTCTCCGCCGGCATCACTTCCGTGCCGTAGGTGTCCGCGCCAACCGCGATCGGATCGTGTTTCGCAAGGAACAGCGCGCCGCCGACGCCGATGCCCGGGGTGGATGCCATATAGCGTGCGCTGTCGATATCGGCCATTTCCATATAGCCCGTATGCAGCAGTACCACGTCGCCGCTGCCGAGCGCGATACCTTGGCGCGTGAGTGCGCCCTTGATCTCGGCCTCGTTGACGGGCGTGCCTTCCTTTAGCATCTCAAAGCTGCCTGCAGTCATCACTTTCGAGGGATCGTTTGCCTTCATGTAGGCGACGATGTCGAGCACGATACCGCGCGCGACGATCGGCGGGATCGCATCGGTACCGAATGATTTCAGGCCGCCGGGATGAAAGAATTCGCTGACGTGATTGCCGTTGTAGTAGACGTGGTCGATACCGACGTGGCCGAGGCCGTCGAGTTGCGAGCCGACGCCCATGAACACCAACGCCCAGTCGTCGTTCGCGGTGACCTTGCTCGAACCGAGCGGCTGGCTGGTGCCGTTGAAGATGCCGCCGTGCGAGACCGCGAAGAGGCGGAAGGTGCGCGACCCGAAGGCGGGCGTGTCGCGGCTGGTGACTTGGCCCAAGGCGTAGCGTTTGCCCGTTTTGACGAGTTTCGCGGCGGCGAGGATGCTGTCGGAGGTGATTTCGTTGACCGCACCGAGCTTGTCGTCCTTGCCCCACTTGGATGGGTGCCAATCTTCGGCGACACTCGAATTAGCGGCGCAGAAAAGCGCCAGCGCGATAAAAGTGCGCATGGTTCGCGTAGCAACAGATTTCATTTTTATCGTCTCCCTAATCGCAGCGCCGCGATCATATCGATGGTGCCGCATGAAGGAAATACGCGATCATGTGTTCTTGAATCGATGGTTTGTTGCCAAAAGCGTCCTTTAACCCCGCGTAAACCCCGTTAGACAAAGGAGTTCGTCAGTGCCCGGTGGCAATACGCCCCCTCGGGTCACCCCGAGTCGCGCCTACATCATGCTAGTGACCGTCATGTTCCTGTGGGGCAGCGGCGTAGTCGTGTCCCGCAGTGTGCACGAACTGGTACCACCGATCGGCTTTTCATTTTGGCGATGGTGCGCCGCGACGCTGTTGATGACTCCGTTTATGGCGCGGCAGATGATGCGGGAGCGGCTGTACCTGCGGAGTCGGTTTCGCCACTTCGTGCTACTGGGCATGTTTATCGCCGGTGCCAGCACGCTCTTTATGTGGGCCGTGCAGTACACCTCGGCGACCAACCTCGCCCTCGTTGCCGCGACTCAGCCCATCGTAACGGCGATCATCGCGTGGGTACTGTTGAAAGAGCGCTTGGCAACGATACAGCTGGCCGGCGTCATCGCTGCGGCTAGCGGGATCGTGGTCATGATCGCCCGCATGGATTTGAATATCATCTTGCAACTCTCTTTCAACCCTGGCGATCTCCTGGTCGTCGTGGCGGTCGTCTTCTACGCGCTCTATACGATTAACCTGCACCGCTGGATTGCGGGGATCACGCCACTCTTGATCATGTACATGACTTGCATCGGCGGCACAATCATCCTCATTCCCGCTTATCTCGCTGAATCGCTGCTGAGTGAGACCATGCCGCTCGACCTCAGGGTGACCGCGGCGGTTCTGTATATGGCGTTAATTCCAAACGTTCTGGCGACCACCATGTGGAATACGAGCGTCGGCGCGGTCGGGGCGAACCGCGCGTCGATCTTCATCAACCTGTTACCGGTATTCGGGACGCTGCTCGCCATCGTCTTCCTCGATGAGCGGCTGCAACACTACCACCTGGTGGGTGGCTTGCTCGTTTGCCTTGGGATTACGCTGGTCGTGAGGACGATGCCTTCCGACGAGTTGGAAATTCGGGAATGAATGGGTTCGCCCGCAAGCGGGCTCCTACGGTTTCTGTCGGAGACGCCGTAGGAGCTCACTTGCGGGCGAACTGGCTTTAGTCGGATTTCGGTTTCGGTAATTTCACTTCTTTCGGCTCAGTCGGTCCATTCGCCTCGACCCAAGCGGTGTACCCCCCCGCCATGTGCGCTACGGGTGCAAGACCCATACGGTGCACCGATTGCGCCGCTAGCGCAGACCGCATGCCCCCTGCGCAGTAAAAAATGAATTTCTTGCCCGATCCGAAATCCTTGCGGTAGTAATCACTTTCCGGATCGACCCAGAATTCGAGCATGCCGCGCGGTGCATGAGTAGCGCCAGGGATCGTGCCCTCACATAACTCGCGGATATCGCGGATGTCGACGAGTTGAACGTCCGGGTCGTCCTTGACCGCCATCACGTCTTCGACCGACAGGGTTTCGATTTCCTGCTCAGCTTCGGCACATAGTTGTTCTACACCCTTAGTAATCATGATTCGTCCTCTCTTGTAATCAACGGCAGCGGATACGACCGTACTGATGTAATGAGGTATCGTGCTGTCGCCATCACACACGCGTTATCAGATGCACGCATTATCAAAGGAAGGTCTATGAAAATCACCCGCTTTGTGGCGACCGCCGAAGGGGGATCGCGATTCGAGGAAATTGATATCCCATTGACGAATGAATATCAGGATGCCACCGGAGAAATTCTTATGGCATCGAATCCCTATGCATGCCCCGGCGTGTGTTTCATCGACCTGCCGGCACACCTCGAGCAGGATTGGCACCAGGCGCCGGCGCGGCAGATCGTCCTCGTCCTCTCGGGCACGATCGAAGTCGTTACGACGGATAGCGAAGTACGCCGCTGGAGCAAGGGTGACGCATTCATCGCCGCTGATTTGAGCGGCCAGGGTCACCAGACCCGCTGCATCGATGGACCGGTGCTCGCGATGTTCGCCCCCTTGCCCGCGACGTTTTCAATGGACACATGGACCACTGAGTGAAACACAGGCTGTGCTCAAGTCGCGGCCGTAAGTGTTACGAGGCCGTCCGCCACCGCGGGGTGGCCCTCAGCATTGATGACTTCGAAGCGCACGTTCACCGCATTTGCACGAGCAGTCGGCGGATAAATGAGCACCTCGATGGTTGACGGCATACGCACCATGCTGCGGAAGGCGCCGTAGACCCGGTGGATCTGGCTGGCGTCGCCAGCGTCCACGTGATCGACGATGTCCGAGACGGCGAGCGCGAGGGTAGCGCTACCGTGGAGAATGATGTCCGGAAGGCCCGCCGCCTTGGCGACCGCCACGTCGGTGTGGACCGGATTCCAAATGCGCGCGCATTCGGTATAAATGTGTGCGGCGTTGGCGCCGACGGGCCGCCTGATCGTTTTGATCGGTGATTCGCGATGGGCGATTCGTTCGGGACGCGGCGGGATGCTGGCGCAGGGGGATTGTGAGTTACCTACTGTGGCGACTTCGCGGTAAAGATGGCCTTGAACCGTGGTTGCCACCGGCTCGTCGTGTTGATCCCGCGTATCGATCCGAACCAAGACGAGCGCACCCGGTGCCTTCGCCTCCACTGACAAGATCGTGGCCTGAGTCAACAGCCGATCGCCCGGTCGGATAAGGCGGTGCACCTGCACGTCGTGCGTGCTATGTACGACACGGTGGCGTTCTTCCTCGGTCAAACCGTACGGGTGCAGCAGATTACGAGATGCCTCGACCACGGGCCATTCCGGACAGATCGAAAACAGCGGATGAGCAACGATGCCAGCCTCAAGGGTGGTATCGAGATAGCAGGCGTGCATGTCCCCGAGACCCGCGCTGTAAGCCATGATCCATCGCTCGTCGACCTCGTGAACGACGGATTCAGTCGTGCAGCCGATAGCGCCGATGTTTACCGGCATCGACTTCGTTCATCCGATAACGTGATACGGCTCATGATTTGACAGTGTAAATGATAAGCCCGCGAGCGATTCCGAAAATGTTACGCTCGCATGGAATTCGTCCGTGTTTCATGGGGGAGAAAGATCGTGAGTGGTAGTGATCCGGTCGACTGGCCTGCGGATATCCACGACGTGATCGACGAACTCGACATTCGACAGATCGCGTACGTGCCCGATTCGGGCCACAAGCGTTTGATTGAACTGTGCATAGCAGACGAGGCGATGCTTACGATACCGTTGACGAGCGAAGAGGAAGGTATCGGGTTATTGGCAGGTGCCTGGCTCGGGGGTAAGCGTGGCGCACTGCTGATGCAATCCAGCGGTGTAGGCAATTGCATCAATGTCATCGCATCGGTCACGCGTGCTTGCGAATTCCCGTTGTTGCTCCTGATCACGATGCGCGGCGGAGAGGGCGAAGGCAATCCGTGGCAGATCCCGATGGGTCGTGCCACCGCACCGGTGTTGGAAACACTGGGTATAAGGCTCGCGACGGTCGATTATGGAAGCGACGTGCGACCGACGGTGGCATCGATGGCCCGAGCCGCCTTCGATGAGGACATTGCTGTCGGCGTGTTGTTTTCGCAGCGCCTGATCGGCGCTAAAACGTTTCAATAGTGAGCGCAATCGAGCAGCCGCTGCTGGATCGGCGAGTCGTGATCGCAGAATTACTGCGTGGCCGCGGTGATCTGCTCGTCGTCAGCGGGCTCGGCGGTACGACCTGGGATCTAACCAGCACCGGCGATCACGATCTCAATTTCTATCTCTGGGGTGGAATGGGTAGTGCGGTACCCGTGGCACTGGGTCTTGCACTCGCGCAACCAACGCACCGAGTTTTGGTCGTTACCGGCGATGGCGAGATGTTGATGGGGCTCGGTGCCACGGCCACCGTTGCCGTACAAAAGCCCGCAAACCTGGCGATTGTGGTGATCGATAACGAACGCTACGGAGAAACCGGCGAACAACTGACGCATTCGGCCTTCGGTACGGATCTCGCCGCGGTCGCCAGCGGCGCGGGGATTGCAGATACCAGTACGCTTACGGATCTGGCCAGCGTCAGCGCGTTTCGCGACAAACTACACGAGGTGCCCGGGCCGCTGTTCGCGGTGATTAAAGTCACGCCGCGCAGTGCAGACATGGTGTTGCCGCCCCGCGACGGCGTCTTTGTCAAACACCGGTTTCGCCGGGCGTTGCTTGGCACGACTCCGTAAGAGCCTGCATGCGGGCGAACCTCGCACGCGCCCTATTTGAACACATGGTGCATTTATCGGAACAAACCTATCTGGGGAACTTCTACTGGACCCGCGCTCTATAATCTCGAATCAAAGGGGAACGCGTGCCGGCTTATCATTCAGTCACGGCCACTTGCAGCATTTTGATTCTAGGCCTTATCTGGGCCTGGCCATCGACGTCGCAAGACGACGCATCTAACGGCACGGCCGACAATGGCCAGCGCACCTATATCGGCGAGAAAAAATGCCGGATCTGCCACCAAGTTGAAGCAGAGCACTGGGACGATACGGTGCATGCATCGGTATTCAAGATGAATCCTCGCGACGAGCTCCAGGCGACAGGATGCGAAGCCTGCCACGGTCCGGGCTCGGCACATTTCGCAAATGCGACTGATCCGGACACGATCATCGCGTTCACCCGCCGCTCCGCCACGGCGATCGCGAGACAGAACTCGGTGTGCATGCAATGCCATGTCGGCGGTGAGCGATTTCATTGGTTGGGATCGATGCATGAATCTCAGGACATCGGCTGCAGCGATTGCCACAATCCGATGACCCGAACGTCGGTTAGGGGCCTGTTGCGCGAGCCGACGGTCAACGATACGTGCTTTATCTGCCACAAAGCCCAGCGCATGCAGTTTCGCAAGCGTTCCCATATGCCGCTTCTCGAAGGCAAGATGACGTGCGTGGATTGCCACAATCCGCACGGCTCGCCGACCGATCCGCTCTTAAGGGCAGACTCGGTGAATCAGCTTTGTTACGGTTGTCACGCTGAAAAGCGCGGTCCGTTTTTGTGGGAGCACGCGCCGGTCACTGAGAACTGCCTGAACTGCCACTTTCCGCACGGCTCGAATCGAGAGAACCTGCTCGTGACCGCGCCGCCCTTCCTGTGCCAGGAATGCCACGCGCAGGTGGCTACGCTCGATCACCCGACGGCGCTGTTCACCCGCGGTAATCTAGTTAGCGGAACCCAGCCGGACGAGCGACTGATCAACCGTGGTTGTGTCAATTGTCACGTCAGGATTCACGGGTCCAACCATCCATCGGGAGCGCGCTTTCATCGCTGAGGTGACCGGTGTCTGAACACGAGACATGTGCGAAATCGAGGACGACAATGGGCCGTACATTTACGCTGCTGGCAGCCGTCGCGATCGTCGTTGCGGCATCCGAATCGGTCACGGCGGCGGAAGGTGCGGGCACTCGCATCAACCTGCGCTCGCTCGAAGCCTCGCGCAGCATCGATCCACGCGGTCTCACACAATATCGGCCAACGCGCCGGCGCGCGCCTACCGGTACGCTCTACCCGTTTCCATTTACGCCACCGGACTATCGGGAGTTGAGCAGAGGTCTACATGCGCGCGGATCGATCGACCTCGGCATTACGAGCAACGGCAACGACACCCGCCGCGCCTACTGGGACGATTATCTCGACCGGAGCCCGGGGTTCTTATTGAATGATTTCTACGTCGATCTGCGTGATTCCCACATCGGCGCCTACCTGCACGCCGACGGTGGTGCGGTCGAACGCGACGATCAACATTACGCCGGCGAGGCGGGCATCGCTGGCTGGCTACGCGTGAGAGGGGAATATGACGAAGTCCCGCACCGCCTGATGAACGATGCGACAAGTTTTTATGACGGGATCGGCACGGGAAATTTGGAATTGCCTGTGGATTTGATACCGGCTGCCAATACCGATGCCGAGATCGATGCGGCTCTCATGGATCTGACTTTTCAGGCGCTCGGGGTAAATCGCGAGCGCGGGCGGATCGAGTTCGAAGCCAAGCCGTTGCAGATCCTGCGGGTTTTTGCGGACTATCGAGTCGAAGAACGTAAGGGCGAAAAGCCGTCCTCGGGCTCTCTCGCGTTTGCGTTCGCATTCCCGGGCTTCGGCAGCGTGGTCGAAACGATCGAGCCGGTTGACTATAAAACACACGATTTGACGACAGGTTTACAACTTCTTCACCCCTGGCTCCAGCTCAACCTGTCTTACGCTTTTTCATACTTTGATAACCCGTACGAAGCGCTGCGCTGGGAGAATCCGTTCATGGCCGGCGGCAGTGACGTCGGCCAACTCGCACTCGACCCCGACAACCGCTGGCACAACGTGAAGGGTGACCTGGGTTTCATACTGCCCTTCTCGGGACGTTTCACCACGTCCTGGTCTTATAGCCGAGCCGAGCAGGACGAGGTTTTGCTCGCGCCAACGGTGAACGTGGCTGCACCTGATTGGTTAGACCCCCTCACCGCACTGGATAAACCGAGCGCGCGAGCCGAATTCAGGACGCTGTTGTCGCATTCGCGCTTGCAGTTCCGTCCGATCCGCCAATTGCAACTCAAAGCCGAACTGCGTTATTTCGATCGCGACAGCGATTTGAATTACGAATCGTTCAATCCTGCGCTTAATTTCTACGGCTATATCCCGGAGGACGCATACTTCGGCGCGTTCTTCACCGTCCCTCGTTACAAGTCGGTCCCCTATGGGTACGACAAGTGGAACGTCAAGGGCGGCGGGGTTGTGCGGCCCGGCTGGCGTACGACCGTCGAATTTGAATTCGAGCACGAAACCTACCGGCGCGATCATCGCGTGCGCCGCAAAACCAAAGAAGATCGCTACCGATTCAGTTTGACGAATCGGGGTTTACCGTTTGCCACCGTGCTCGTCAGTTACGAGTTCGCGTACAAAAAGGGCGACGACGTCGATACTACCCGTGACTTCAAGTTCTATACTGCAGGCCCGGATTTTTTCGCGCTGCCGGCGCCATTCTTTTCAGGGACGCCGCTCAGAACCCTTGCGGAATTCCAGCAGTTCGATCTGGCCGGTCGCGACCAGCAGATCTTCAACGGGCGGATGAACGCTGCGATCGGCGATGTCGGCGACGTCGCGGCAAGCGTACGCTTTATCGATAACGATTATGATGTCATCTACGGTCTGGATTACGACCGATCTGCAGACGGTAACCTTGAATTTACCTATCAACCGTCACCGAAGCTCAATGCGAGCGCACACGTTAGTGTCGAAGCGCGCCAACACGAAATGCGCTCCATTCAACTTCATCACGCCGACTACCATCGATAACTTCGATCCGCTGGACTTTGCGGCCGATTTCCCAGTGTTCCCGCCGGCTTTCCCGCCGTTTTTCTTTCCAACGGATGCCGTGTTTCCGTTGGATAACGAATGGCGGATGCGGGTGGAAACCTATACTTGGAGGCTCGGGTTCGATATCGAGATGCAGTTATGGAACCGTCTAACGTTGGACCTGCACGGTCTTTACCAACACTCGAACGAGCAGCGCGATTACAGTTTTGCATCAGACGGTGCGTTGGCGGCGGGTCTCACTGGCGATGACGTCGGCACTGACTTCCCGGATCTGCAGAATACCGATCGCATCTTCGAAAGCAGCCTGCTCTATGAAGCAAACGACGCGTGGGCGACCCGGTTCTTTTTTCGCTATCAATACTCGACGTTCGATAACTATCAGTTGCGTGGCCTGCAACCGCGCATAGGCCACATCCTGAGCCTGAGCCACAGGGACAAGGATTTTACGGCGGCCATCTTCGGGGCGACCGTCAGATTCCGGTTC
Organism: Gammaproteobacteria bacterium; assembly: GCA_965217605.1. Taxonomy (GTDB): domain Bacteria; phylum Pseudomonadota; class Gammaproteobacteria; genus JAYYZW01. Next base: position 319,956 of record CBDCJB010000013.1, on the reverse strand, counting down.
TAAAAAAAGACCCGGATAGGCCGGGTCTTCATGGAGAGGTATGGAATTACCTGCTTAGCGGCGTTTGCGCCTTGCGGTAAACCCGATGCCGGCGATACCCGCAAGCAGCAGTGGCAACGCTGCCGGTATCGGGATCATGGTGTAGCCGAGGCTATCCAATGCGAGCGGTGCGGCGCCGGCTGGGGTCAGGACGATATCGGTAATGTTGCCGCCGAACGAATACGTACCTCCAGCACCGAAACCATCCGGGGGCGAAAAGACCACCGCTACCGGAACGCCCAGCGTGTCGCCATTGATCGGGTCGAACACGTCAATTGTAGCGCCAGCCGCGGCGAGTGAAGCAGCATAAAATTCCACCACGGCCATCGGCGTCGTAAAGTGAATCGAGAGGGGGAGGCCAGTAGTTGTGGTCCACGCATTTGGATCCGGAGCTGCCGGTGTCGGGTCATCATCGTAGAGTGGGATAACCCCGATGACCCAAGCATTACCGCCGCTTAGCTCAGCGGAGGGGCCAACCAAGCATGGCGCGCATGGAAACGGGATGCCTGCTTGGGGGACAAAATTCGTCGAAAAGGCTTCGTTGAACGGGTCGCCGTCGAGAGTCGCACTAAAAGACGGCGCAGATGCAAGCGCCATTGCGCCGAGGGCCAGCGCCAGCAGAATGGAACGTCTCATTCTTTTACCTCCCAAATGGGTCGAGTCACCAGTAATACGTGTCGTAACAGTTTGTGCACACAATTTGCGAACTGGTTCAAACATTTGAAATTAAAAACGGAAATTTTTCCGTTCACAAAATCGTTGGGTACGAGTTCGATGATGTTGATTCCCGTATTGGCCCTTAACCTATTGAAATTAGCTCACACTTGAAAATCTCGAGCTTACAAGCCGCGCCATTCGCTGAGGACCCCGTAGGCGCACAAGATTTTAGCTAAACGGTACCATTTGATTTACCGTTCGTTATCAATCAAACACTTGGGCCCATTCCCGGACGCGTCCGGCCGCGATATGCTCTCGATCGACCATATGAGGTGATCGCGCCGGCAACTGCGCGCATTCTCGAAAATCACGAGCCAAATAATGCGGCCAGAAACTACTACGTGCCCCGAACTCGAAGCCGCGCGACGCTTCGCTCCCGAAATCGCAGCCCGCGCCAGGGAGTTCGAAGACGCCCGCAAACTCGCGCCCGAGATCGTTCAACGCTTCGTCGACGACGGCCTGGTCGACATGGCGGTCCCCACTGAATACGGCGGGCGCGAAAGCCATCCCTTGGATATCGTGCGCGTGCTTGAGGAGATCTCCTACGGCGACGGGTCTGCAGGTTGGTGTTTGATGAACTACCAGACGTCGGCTCTCGTTTCCGGGGTTCTCGCCAAGCAATGGGGTGAGGAAATCTTCGGCGCCAGCGAGCGCTGTTGTCCGGCCGGCGTGTTAGCACCGACCAGCCGCGCGCACTTCGTCGACGGCGGCATGGTCGTCACCGGCCGCTGGGCCTACGGCTCAGGGTGCAACAACGCCAATTGGCTGCTCGCGACCGCGGTGATGTATAACGATGACGACACGCCGCGAACCAACCCGGACGGATCGCCCGAGATCCTGATGCCGCTCTTCAGCCGCGATCAGTTCACCATTCACGACACCTGGCACGTATCCGGTCTATGCGCTTCGGGCAGCCATGATGTCGAGGTCAAAGACGCCTTCGTCCCGGATGGGCGTTGGGTCACCCTGGCCGATCCCCCGGTCTTCGACCGGCCCCTGTTCCGCTTTCCGATCGCCACCTTGTTTCCGCCCACCGTGGTCGCCGTATCGATCGGTATAGCGAGAGCTGCGTTCGACAGTTTCGTTGCACTGGCCACCGATAAGGTCCCCGCTTGGACGACGTCGCGCTTGGCGGAGCGTGCCTCCGCACAGATCGACGTGGCCCGTGCGGAAGCCCTGATCGATGCCGCGCGCAGCTACGTGTTCGAAACGGTCGAGGCGCTGTGGCAGGAGATCCTGGACGGACAGGTACCGTCGACCGATGCGCGCCGCCGCACGCGACTCGCTTCCACCTATGGCTGCGAAGCGGCAACCGCCGCGGTCGACTTGCTTTATCGAGCTGGCGGCGGCTCGTCGATCTGGGACGACAACCCGCTGCAACGTTATTTCCGCGACATCCACGCCACCACGCAACACGTACAGATCGCCCACCTTGGATACGAGAACATGGGCAGGCTGCGTTTGACCGGTGAACTGAAAGGGCCCTTTTAACGAAGCCGGCGTATGCGGCCCGATCTGATCACCTGCGCGGAGCTCGACGCTGCGCTTGCCATGGCGCCCGAGATCGCAGCGCAGGGAAAGGCGTTCGAGGAGGCGCGACGGCTGTCGCCGGAGGTCGTGCAACGCATGATCGATGCGGGCCTGATCGACATGTGCGTGCCCGCGGTCTACGGCGGGCGGGAAAACACCGCCATGGAGATCCTGCGGGTCGACGAAGAAATCTCCTACGCCGACGGTTCGACCGGTTGGTGCCTCATGAACTACCAGGGCGTTGCATTGGTCTCTGCGCTGCTCCCGAAAAATCGGGCTGAGGAAGTCTTCGGCGGTGCCGAACGTTGTTGCCCCGCGGGGACTCTCCACCCGCGGGGACGCGGGCGTTTCGTCGATGGCGGGATGATCGTCAACGGCCGCTGGGGCTGGGCCTCCGGCTGCGACAACGCCAATTGGATGTGGGCCAATACCGCGATGGTCGACGACGACGGGAACGCGCTCGAAAACCGGGATGGAACGCCGCTGATCCTGGGACCGCTGTTCAGCCGCGACCAGCTCATCATCTACGATACCTGGCACGTGTCCGCCATGAGCGGCAGCGGCAGCAATGACGTCGAGGTGCGGGACGCGTTCGTTCCCGAAGGACGTTGGGTCAATTTTGCGGATGCACCGGTCGTCGATCGCCCGTTGTTCCACTTTCCAATCATCAGTCTGTTCGCAGCCGGTGTCGCGGCGGTGGCGCTGGGATCGGCGCGTGCCGCCTTGGATGGATTCATTGAACTCGCCCTCGAACGGATCCCGTTCGGCCGTACGACGCCGTTGGCTCAACGTACATCGGCGCAGATCACGGTGGCGCGCGCGGAAGCCCTCATCGATGCTGCGCGTGATTATCTCTACGTGACGACGGAGGCGTTGTGGGCATTGGTCGAGCAGGGCGAAGAACCCACGGTTGATGCGCGCCGCCGGTTGCGCCTGGCCGCTGCCTTCGCCGCGGAAAAATCCGCCGAAGCCGTCGATCTGCTCTATGCGGCGGGTGGTGGTCCGTCAATCTTCACCGACAATCCCTTGCAGCGTCATTGGCGTGACGTTCACGCAACGACCTTGCATATCCAGGTCAATCAGGTCCAATTCGAAACGATGGGAAAGCTACGCCTAATGGGGGAGAGCGAAGGGCTTCTCTAGTTGATATCGTTCCCAACTCGGCGAGCCAGAGTGGTTTTCACCTGGATAGGAGAATTTCGATGCTTTTCATTACGAATCGGTTTCCGACCCGCAGTATCCGCAGCCGGGCCGGCCGCAAGTTCGAATTCGATCTCAAAAACAACGCGCCCTCGAACTCGGTGTATTTCTGTGAGCGTGATGATGCCGGTGCATCCACCGAGATCATGGGTAATCCTTTTTTTACACGCCTGAAGGCCCACCCGGCGCGCCAACTCCTGCTCTTTATCCACGGATTCAGCAATTTGCCGGAGGCGATTTTCGAAGCCGCGATCGAAACGCAACGCTTGTGCGACCGGCAGATTGCGGACGAAGTATTGGTGGTGCCGATGATCTGGCCTTGCGATGACGACGCCGGCATCGTCAAGGACTATTGGGACGATCAGCGCTCGGCGGATGCCAGCGGCCAGGCCTTCGCGCGGGTGTTGGGCATGTTCGATCGCTGGCGCAACGATCTCCAAGCCAACCCCGAGGGCGATCCCTGCCTCAAGCGCATCAACCTGCTGTCGCACAGCATCGGCAATCGCGTGTTGCGGGAGACGCTGTGTAATTGGGATGACTACGACCTTGCCGACGGCGTGCCGATGCTGTTTCGGAACATCTTCATGGTTGCCGCGGACGTCGTGAACGAGACGCTGCATCGCGGCGAGCGCGGTGAGGTCATCACCCACGCCGCCCGTAATGTCGTGGTTTATTACGCTTCCGACGATCTCGCGTTGCGGGCGAGTAAGGCGGCTAATCTGAGAAATCGCGTCGCTTCACGCAGGCTTGGCCACACGGGCCCGGAGGACATGCGCCGGACAGCGGACGATGTCTCGGCGATCGACTGCGACGACGTGAATACGAAGTACGACTTAAAAGGGCATACCTATTTCCGCTCGGACGACGATGGCAACCCGGGCAAGGTTTTCGAGCATATCTTCGATTGTGTCGAGAGCGGCCGGGTCACGTTGCGTGACCCGGCCGCACGGCGCGGCGTCATTCGTGATTGAGACGGTTACTGCCCAGCCGTAAAACTCATCCCGCTCTCTTCGAGCGTTTGCAGCAATTCCGGGGACAGGCCGCGCACTTCGTCACCGATCTCGGGGCGAAAATCGATGTCCTCCATGTCGTGCACGCCGCCGGTGATGATGACTTGCAGCAGGCCTTCTTGGTCGCTCACGTTGCGAAAGCCCCGGCAGACGCCCGGCGGTACCGAGATCGTATCGAACAGATCAATCTCTATGGTTTGCTCCCCGTGGTCACCCCAGAACAACTCGAACCGGCCTTTCAGGACGGTAAACGTCTCGAAGGTCTTGCGGTGGGAATGCAGGCCCGGACCCTGTCCCGGCGGGCAGCGAGCGAGCGTAATGGTCATGCCGCCGGCACCCGTGATAGGGGTTTCATCGGTCGTAAGCGGCGTTTCCGCCGCGTCATCGAGGGCAATGACGGGCAGCAACTCCCGCGCATACACCACGTCCAGCGCTTCGAGCGGGAACTTGCCGCCTTGCTGCGTTTTGAGTGACTTGAGTTCGCCATAGCGGGCGACGCGCTGTTCCATTTCGGCGCGCGGAATTTCGATCGTCTTCATCGTGCTCTCCCGGTTCAGGGCCCGTTTACATTTTAGTTACCATGTAGCCTGGATGAAGCGTAGCGTAATCCGGGACCTAATTGATCAGCTTCGCGTAATCGTCCAACAGCGGCAGCACCGTGTCGGCGCCTTCGGAGGGCAGCGGCAGAATGAAGCGTTTCGCCCCTTTGTCGGCGTGCTCCTTCATCACGTCGGCTTCGACCTCGTCGTAGAACATGCCGATGTCCACCGTGCTCGGGTCACGGCCGATCTTGTTACAGGCTTCGCGGATCGCCTTCAAGCCCTCGTCGAACGGGTGCAAACCATCGAGTGGCATCCAGCCGTCACAGAATTCAGCGATGTGCGCCGCCGTCTTGGGACCTACGGCGCCGCCCATCAGGATAGGCGGATGCGGCTTCTGCGTCGGTTTGGGCCACGCCCAACTCTCCTCGAACTGGATGTAATCGCCCGAAAAACTCGCGGCTTCCTCGGTCCACAGTTCTTTGATGAGGAGCACTTTTTCGCGCAGGAGATCGCGACGGGAGCCGTAATCGCAGCCGTGGTTACGCATTTCCTCGACGCACCAGCCGTAACCGATGCCCAACTCGAAGCGCCCGTTCGAGATCATGTCGAGGCTCGCGGCCTCTTTCGCCAACCAGATCGCATCGCGTTGCGCGACCAAGGTGATACCGGTGCCCAGGCGAAGCTTTTCAGTGACGGCCGCGCAGGCCGCGAGCGCCACGAACTGGTCGTGTGAGCGCTTATACATTTCCGGCAACGGCGGTGCATCTTTCATCCCGCCCCATGGTGTCTCGCGACTGGTCGGAATGTGGCTGTGTTCCGGAAACCAGATCGACTCTAAGCCGCGTGCTTCGACTTCTTTGGCGAGTTGGATCGGCTGGATCGCTTGGTCGGTCGGAAAGATCGCTACACCTATATCCACGGGCGTTCTCCTTTATAGTTTGAATCGTGTCGACGCTCGAGTACGCATGCTATCAAAATAGCCGGTACCGTCACCGGTCATCCACCGACCTGAATCGGCTGCGCCGTCGGTTGAGGACGGGGCAACAGCGTTGCACACAGCGCGGCAAAGCCCGCCGCCAGGCCGAACAGTAGGTAAAGCAGGTCGAAATTGCCGCTCCGGTCGAAGAGTTCGCCCGCCAGAATGACGGTGGGCCCGCCGATACCGAGCGCCAGCACGAACTTCGCGCCATAGGCCAGGGCCCGCCATTCGAACGGGGTGTAGCGTGCGACCAGCATGTTCTCGGCGGCGCCAAAGGTGATGTTGAAGGCGAGTGTCAGCCACGCGATCACCAGCAAGTGAATGCCTTGCATCGACGTGGTCGTAAGCAGTACCGGCGCCATCAACACCCAGAAGACAATGTACACACTGCGCGGGGAGTAGCGATCGGCAAGCCAGCCGCCGAATACGCTATTGATCGACGATAAGCCGACGATCAAGCCGACGAACAAACCGATCTCCGTATAGCTGGCTGCGATGCCCGCACCTAATCCCATTTCAAAGAGCTTCGGCATGCAGTTCGTCACGCCCGCGTACACGAAGCCGTTGCAGACCATCGTCAAGGTCAAGACGATGAACACGCGGCGCATCGCGCCGGGCTCCGGCGGCGGTGGCGGCGCGCGATCGCCGGCTACGTCGACGACCCAGCCGCTGCGCCACGCGTAAGCGAGCCACAGCCCGACTGCGATCGATGCCAGGCCCGGTACGATGAAGGCGGCGCGCCAAGTCAAAAAGTCGATCGTCAAACCGACGAACACGGGCGCGAAAGCGCTCCCGACATTGCCGAATACGCCGTTGATACCGAGGGTCATGCCCTGGTTGTGCGCAGATGACACCAGCCACGCGATCCCTACCGGATGATAGATCGACGCGAACAAACCGATCAGGCTCAACCCGAAGAACAATTCCCGGCCGGTATCCGCGAACCCGGTTACGATGGCACCCGCTCCGATGCCGACGAAGAACAGCACCATCATGCCGGCCTGACTCCAGCGGTCGCCGAGCCAACCCGCCGGCAGCGCGGCGACGCCGTACAGGATCAACCCGAAGCTCGCGAGCCCCAGCATCTCGCCATACGGCAAACCGAAGATGCCCGGCAGGTATAGCACGGCGGTCGCGTACAGAATCGTAAACATATGGGTGACCGTATGCCCGATATTGGAGAATACGCTGACGAAACGGGGCTTGGTGCCGAACTCGAGCGCGGTCACGATGTTGGCTTAAGGTACCGGGGATGAAGGGCGTGCAAGCGTAGCGAAGTATCCCCGGATCGTCCAACCTGTCGCAGAACCCATGGACATCTCGGAACCTGCGTTGATAAACCCGATAAGATCGGTTTCGCCTCAGTAGTGCTGCTAACGGAGCTCACCATGCAAGGTGTTTTGGTTAAGGAATGGACCACGTTCGATCAGCTGTCGCTAGCCGAGGTTCCCGATCCGACAACCGGTGAGGGCGACGTGCGGATCCGCATTCAAGCCGCGGGTGTCAGTTTCGCCACGAGCCTCGTCGTTCAAGGTAAGTATCAGCGCAAGCCCCCGCTGCCCTTCGTGCCGGGTACGGAGATCGCGGGCATCATCGACGAAACGGGGCCGGGTGTGACCCGCTTCAATCCAGGCGACCGCGTATGCGCGGTCATCGATTGGGGCGGACTCGCTGAAGAAACGGTTGCGAGGCAAGTCAACGTATACGCGATCCCCGATGCGCTCGAATTCGCGCGGGCGATCGCATTTACCAACTCCTATGCGACGTCCTGCGCCGCGTTGACCTGGTCGAATCTGCTCAACGTAAAGGCGGGCGATTGGCTGTTGGTCCATGGCGGCGGCGGGGGCGTGGGGATCGCCGCGATCGAGATCGGCAAGATACTGGGCGCGACCGTGATCGCGACCGCCGGCGCCGCTGCGAAATTAAAAGCGGCGCGTCAACACGGCGCCGACCATACGATCAATTATCGCGCGCAGGCTTTTAAAGACATCGTGCTCGAGCTGACCGACGGACGCGGTGTCGATGCCGTCTACGATCCCGTCGGCGGCGAGCCGTTCATGCAATCGCTGCGCTGCATCGCCCCCGAGGGGCGGATCATGCCGGTGGGTTTTGCCAGCGGCGACATCCCGCAGATCCCCGCGAATCTCCTGTTGGTGAAAAACATCACGGTATGCGGCTTGAACATGGGCCTTTTCTACGGCTGGAGTCCGACCGACATGCGTTACGAATACGAAGATCGCATGCGCACCAACATGGAACAGTTATTCCGATGGTTCGGCGAAGGCCGCATCGATCCCGTCGTCGAGCAAACCTATCCGCTCGAACGCTTTCGCGACGCCATGGACGATATTCTCGCGCGTCGCGCGATCGGGCGTATCGCCATCGTCATGGACGAAGAGGCGCGCCGTCTCGGGCAGGGTAAATAGCGGCGGAATCCGATGGTTTCCGTCCCAAGGCGCGGTAGCTGTCGTTAAAGTCGCGACATCCCGAGTCGCTACAATGACAGGCGCAAAAACACGGCAGGGAACCATGAAAACAATCGATTTATTCATCATTGCATTGCTTTTAGTGGCGAGCGACGCCGCCGCGACCTCGATCTTCAAGTGCAAGACACCGGGTGGCGTCACCTTCAGCGAGAAGCCCTGTTCACCGGAAGCCGTCAAACTCCATTACAAACGATCGGAGACGCGTGAATCGTTCGCCGCGCCTTCAGGTGCGTGGCTACCGACCGTTGATATCGCACCCTTTGAAGGGTTCGGCATGATTACGACCGAAGAGATCATCGAGCGCGTCGGCCGCCCTGCCGCCAGTTATACGCACCGTGAAACGGAACACTGGCTCTACCCGAACGCGGTCAGGCAGTCAGAAAGCGGGCGCCACTGCCCGGAATTACTGCTGGAGGATGGCCAGAAATTCCAAACCAATTGGCTTCCCGAGGACGTCATGAGAAAGTCCGTCGCCGCCGCTAAACGGTTCGCTGGGTGGACGCAGCCGACCGAGATCAAGGAAAAGACATTCGACGCGTCGGATACCGCCGTCGTAGGTAACCGCAAAGCCGGCATCGTCAGAAAGTTCGGACAACCGGACGGTAAGCGGGTTTACAACGGCAGGGAAATCTGGGAATACGATCGCGTGCGAATGGCAGCGAACAATCCCGAGACCCTGGCGATCTTTCTCGAGTTCGACGGCGACGTCGTGACGAGCGCGGTCGGCAATTAGGCGCGATCGCGCTGGACATGAAGGTATCGCGCAGATACCTTCTTCGACTCCCATACACTCTGCGGCGCCGGAAACGGCGCCAACCTATACGCGGCCATGACAAACGAAACGGTTCAATTCGGCACCGCACTGCGCTCGCCCTTCGACGTTGCCGAAACGGCGCGCCAGGTGGAAGGGCTCGGCTTCGACGTCCTGGGCTGCGGTGAGCACGTCAGCTTCCATCGCGATACCGGCAACGCCTTCATTTCACTGTCCATCGCCGCGGGCGCGACTAGCCGTATCAAGCTCATGAGCGCGATTACGTTGGTCCCGCTCTATCCCGCCGCGCTCCTCGCCAAGATGGGCGCCGCCTTGGACGCCGCGTCCGGTGGACGGTTCATGCTGGGGGTGGGGGTCGGCGGTGAGTTTCCGAAGGAATTCGAGGCCTGCGGCGTGCCCGTCAAACAGCGTGGTTCGCGCACCGACGATGCGCTCGAAGTGCTGCACCGCACGTGGACCGAAACCAATGTCACCTATGCAGGCCGTTATACGACGCTCAATGAGTTCACGTTAAAACCGATGCCGATCCAGAAACCACGTCCGCCGATCTGGGTGTCCGGGCGCAAGGACGTGGCGATGGAACGCGCCGCGAAGTACGGCGACGGCTGGCTGCCCTACATGTACACCCCGGAGCATCTTGCGGACAGCGTGGCGAAGGTCGAGCGATACGGCGCGGAGCACGCGCGGGACCTATCCGATTTCACGCACGGCCTGTACATTTTCACGGCCGTACACGAGGACGGCGACACCGCGATCAAGATGGCCGCGGACAAACTCTCACAGCAGTACGCGCAGGATTTCAGCCAGCTCGTCCACAAGTACGGGCTGGTCGGCGATCCCGACCAATGCAAGGCGCGCTTGAATGAATACGTCGAGGCGGGCGCGCGCTTCGTATTCCTCTCACCGGCCTGTCCCGATGAATATCACGATCGCAATCTCGAACTGATCGCATCGGAGATCATGTCCAGCTACCGCTGAAGCTCCAGCGCTAGGGAACGATCGCGTTTTCACCGGTGAGATCGGGGTTTTCCCGCTTCCACTGCGCAAGTGGGTTCAAGCGCTTCCACGCCTCGGCGTAGGAAGCCATCGACGTAAATTGAATGCCGGCGTGTGAATCGAAGTAGTCGAGCAGGCGTTCGAACAACAGCATGCGGTTGCCACGGCCGGTGGTCTGCGGATGCATCGTCAAGGTATAGACGCCGCCCGGCGCATTGGCCAGCGCGTAATCGAAGTCGGCGCGCCAGAGTTCCTCGACCTGGGTGGCCGGTTTCAAGCCCTCGATGAAACCCGGCACGTATTCGGCGTGGGTGAAGTCGTCCAGCGCCCAGGTGACGGGTATCTCGACCAGATCGATCGTCTCCCCGAATCGATAGGCCTCGTCGCGCGGCCATTCGTCGCCGCTGCGCAGATAATACGGGTAGTTGTCGTGGCCCATGCAGCTCGACTCATAGACGAAACCGTATTCCACGAGCAAGTCGATCGAATGTTTGCTGAGCTCGAACGACGGACACCGCCAGCCTACGGGTTTCACGCCCACGACCCGCTCGAGCGCCTCGAGACCACGCTCGAGGACCTGCCGTTCGCGGGCTTCGTCGATCCGGCCCGGGCTTTCGTGCACCCAGCCGTGATGCACGATCTCGTGTCCCTCGTCGGCGATGCGTTTCACGATGTTCGGGTAGGCGTACGCAGTATGTCCGGGTATCGCGAAGCTCGCTTGCACCGCATATTTGTCGAGTAGACTGAGGATGCGGGGGATGGCGACCGCGCCGAACTGGCCCCTCGATATCATGCTCGGATTGTCGCTACGGGCGGAACCGATCCAAGACGACATCGCGTCGAAGTCAAAGGTGATACAGCAGGTTAATCCGGTTAGATTCGGCATGGGCAAGGTCCTTTCGCGCATCGCGTTTAACGCCAACGGAATCGACAGGTTAACATTTCGATCGCGAGATTGAATGACTGCGAGATTGTCGCAAAAATTTCGAGCCAGGAGACGGATATGCAAGTACCCGAAGGATTCGTAGCGGTCGTCAAGCGCGATTGCCCAACCTGCGTGCTGGTCGAGCCGATACTGCAAGCCATGGAGCGCGGCGGCCTGGCGCTCACGGTGTATACGCAGGACGATCCGAGTTTTCCCGCCGTCACGGGCGTCGTCGACGACACGACGCTCGAGCAGTCTTTCCATCTCGATATTGAAACGGTACCGACTTTGATCAAAGTCGAGGGCGGCAAGGAACGCACCCGGGTGATCGGTTGGGACCGCGGTGAATGGCAACAAGCAACGGGACTCGCGGATATCGGTACGGATTTACCGCCGCAGCGACCGGGTTGCGGATCGCTCTCGGTCGGTCCGGGCATGCCGGAGAAACTCGCGCTGCGCTTTGGTGACGTGCCGATCCATGCACGGCGCATCGACGTGGCCGAACTCGAGGACGACATCGAGTATTGCTTCGAGCGCGGCTGGAGCGACGGCCTGCCGCTGGTGCCGCCGACCGAGGAACGCGTCTATAGAATGTTACAAGGGACGCCGCATTCACCCGACGAAGTGCTCGGTGTGGCGCCGCCGCTGCAGGTTCGCTGCAGTGTCGAGAAGGTCGCCATCAACGCCGTGATGGCCGGTTGCAAGCCAGAGTACCTACCGGTAGTGATCGCGGCCGTCGAAGCAGCGCTGGAACCGGCGTTCTGCATGCACGGCCTGCTCGCGACGACCTGGCACTCGGGTCCCATGGTGATCGTGAACGGGCCCGTCCGTAAAGCCATCGGCATGAACTGGCAGGGCAACGCACTCGGGCAAGGCAATCGCGCCAATGCCACGATCGGGCGCGCCTTGCAGCTCGTGATCCGCAACGTCGGCGGTGGCCGGCCACAGGAAGCGGATCAATCGACGTTCGGCAATCCCGGCAAATACACCTTCTGCTTTGCCGAGGACGAAGACACGCCGTGGACGAGCCTGGCCGAAGACCAGGGTTATAGCGCGGAACAATCCGCTGCCACCGTCATCAGCGCCGACGGCGTGCAAGGCTGCGTCGATCAACGCGCGCGCGAGCCCGACGCATTAGTGAAGTCGCTGGCCGCGAGCATGCGTACCGTGAATCACGTCGACATGGTCAACGCCTCGGACGTCGTGGTCGTAGTCGGGCCCGAGCACGGGCGCGTGTTCGACGACGCCGGCTGGAGCAAAGCGCAAGCCACGGACGCGCTGCACGCCAGCTTGCAAGTTCAAGGTCAGGATCTGGGCATGGGCACCGCTTCGAAATCTGAATTCGCCAGCGGCGCGAGCCCGAAGTTCCGACCGGGCGGCATCCGGCTCGTACGCGCCGGCGGCCAGGCCGGCTTGTTCTCGGCTATCATCCCCGGGTGGTTGATGAAAGGCCCGTTGGGCAGCGATCCCGTAACGAAGGAGGTCATCACATGACACAGGTTTTATTGGACCCCACAGGCGAACTCGATCCAGCGTGTAGGGAACCGTTACCCATACCGGATTCCCTCGACGGCTTGACGGTCGGTTTGTTGGACATCTCCAAAACGAAAGGTGACGTGTTCCTCGATCGCATCGACGCTCAGTTGCAGGAGCGGGGATTGAAGACCCGGCGCTTCAAAAAGCCGACCTTCACGCGCACCGCGCCGGTCGAACTCCTGCAGGACATTGCACAGCAATGCGACGTCGTCATCGAGGGGCTGGCCGACTGAGGATCGTGTACGTCGTGCAGTTTGCAGGACATTAAAGATCTAGACAGTCGGGGAATTCCAGGTGGTTATATTGCCTCTAACGTATTCGTCGAAGCGGCGCGATCGCAGGGTGAGGCGCTCGGGTTTCATCCCAAGAGTGTATTCGTGCAGCATCCGATACAAGATCGGACTGAGGACGAAATGCGCGCGCTGGCGGATACCGCCTTCGATGAGCTTTATGCGCTGGTTTGTTCGAGATCCGAAGACGTGTAAAACACTTGCGCAGGTCCCGGACCGCAGTTCGGTGGGAACGGATTATAGAGATAAGGGTCGGACCAACTAAAGCAGCTGTATCTGAAGGCTCCCCACGAAAACAGAGAGAAACGAGAAGGAAAATAATAATTTAGGAAAAAACTAACGACGTTTAGGGAACATGCATGACGTTCGGTGATCAATAACGGTGACGAAACCAAATTGGTCACGGGAGAACGCCATGCATGCACTGAGATTGTTACACAGAATAATCAGGCAAGCTTGTCCACAGGTCCACGCGGTTAGACTCAAGGCCTTGATGGCGAGCGTTGGAGCGCTGTTAGTCGGTCGACAGATGAGCTTATCGGGTCTTGGCCGCGCGCTGGAATCAGATGCTCGGGTCAAACACAACATCAAGCGAGTCGACCGGTTAGTCGGTAATCGTCATCTTCAGTCAGAGCGACATGCACTTTATAAGACGATAGCGACGGTGGTGCTTGGCCAAGCGCGGCGTCCGGTGATTATTTTGGATTGGTCGGATATGCGCGAAGACCGGTCGTGGCAGTTATTACGTGCGGCAGTTCCGGTGGGAGGCCGTGCCCTGACACTTTACGAAGAAGTGCATCCGCTGTCGGTGTACGACAACCGACAGGTGAGGAGGCGCTTTCTGGCCCACTTACGGGACATCTTGCCGCCGGGGTGTTGCCCGATCTTAGTGACAGATGCAGGTTTCCGCACCCCTTGGTTTAAACAGGTCGAACGGATGGGTTGGGACTGGGTCGGTCGCGTGCGCGGACGCACCCATTATCGGTTGGACAACGAGGGCAGTTGGCAACCGTGCCGAACATTGCATGTGACGGCCACCTCACGTCTACGGCATATCGGGAGCGTCGAACTGACCCAAAAGCACCCGTTGGCCTGTGACCTCTATCTGGTAAAGAACAATAAGCGGGGCCGTCAACTTTTGACCTGCCGCGGCACGCGTGCACGCGGTGGTCGCAGCCTGGCGAACGAACGACGCCAGCGCGAACCGTGGGTATTGGTCACCTCTTTGGGCGCGCGGGCGGCCAAACAGGTGATGCGGTGTTATCAATTGCGTATGCAGATTGAAGAGAGTTTCCGTGATATGAAGAATGCCCGGTTAGGACTCTATTTCCGCAGCGTACGTTCAAACAGTGCACAACGGCTTTCAATCCTTGTTCTGATCGGTACCTTGGCAACGTTGGTTGCTTGGTTGGTCGGCCATACGATGCAACGTTTCGGCCTTCAGCGACATTACCAGGCCAACACGACCCGGCATCGACCCGTGCTCTCGACTTTCTTTTTGGGCTTACAAAGTTTTCGCACGAAAACCCTGACGTTGACAATAACCGACATCGAACAGTCCATGACTGCCTTACAGCAAATTACCTTAACCCCCTTGACTGAGGCCTAGTTTCGTGGGGATCCTTCAGCAGCTGTATAAATTAGCTTTTTCTTAGCTATAGATGTCGCAACGTGCGTTAAAAAGTTAAAAGCGGTGCTTTAAAGTCATTGTAAGAACGGGCAATCGAGGGCTAGGTCGCTCTGACTCCTTCTCAAACGCAGCGGTGATTAGGCTTTAAATTCGGGCCCGAAACATAGAATCTTAGCTTCTCCAATCGCGGTCTCCTCAAATTATGTTCATTAAACCAAGGAGCTAAGGTGGTCCGACCCGGTCTCCGTAAAAACTAGGCGTTAACGGAGTTTTTACTCCGACCCCAAAACCGTTTTTTCGGTCCAAGAAAGCCAACTGCGAAACGCCGGTTAGCTTAGTCGCTGATGGATCCCCACGAATTAGTCGAGTTGATGGGCGGATTCGATAGCTTCGAGTAGTTGTCGATGTGCCCGGATCAGGTCTTTGAAACTGAAGCCGTAATCGTTTCGCGCCAAGACCTCTCTGCCAAGGAAGGTTGCAGAAAGCACGTTACGATGTTGGACGGTGTTGGCCTGGAAGTGTAGATGCCATTGCTTTGCGCGCGCGAGTAAACCGAGCCACCATAAACATAACGTAGCCAAGGTGCCGATCAGGAGCAGGCTATTGAGTCGGTCGATGCGCGTTGTTCGAGTGAGCGAGAAACCCAAGCCGAAGCGGTCATTTTTCAGGTCACGAAAAGACAACTCGATCTGCATGCGTTTGCCGTAGAGATTGATCATGTGTTTTGGTGAGAATGATTGCGGTGACAGGTTGGTAGCGATGAGCCAAGGTTGTCGTTGTTGTTCGGCGAAGGTTTCACTGGTGCCGTGTTTGGCCAAGTGGATGACAGAGCGGTTGGCTTTGCGATGTTGCTTGCGCTTTTTGTAGAGATAGAGATGACACAGATAGGGTGATTTAGAGGACAGTTCAGCGGCGCCGAGATAACGAGGTTGAGTGCGCGCGCGATAGTATAGGTCTGTGGTTTTACGCCAGGTTTTACGTGATAGAAGCCGATAATTGATGACATTGCGCACGCGACCTATCCAATGCCATCCCAACGCTTCGACGGCCTTGAACCAGGGTCCACGAAAGCCCGCATCAGTGACGATAATCGGGACGCAGTGTGCGGGCAGCAAGGTGCTCAATTCCAATAAGAAGCGCTGATGGGTACGCGGTTTGTTGTAGTGCTTTAAGGGATAGGCGGCTTCATACAGTGGGATAGCCCGCCCGTCGACGACCAGCGCTGCACGGATCAGCATGATCCGTTGTTGTTGGATGATATCGGACCAGTCGATGATGATGACGGGTTGAGGGAGGTGTTGGCAGAGACGATGACACAAGGCCCGGTAGAGGCTGAGCCGTTCACGTTGTAGGTGCGGGTTGGAGACTAATCGGTCGACGCGTTTGATGTTGTGTTTGGTTCGTGCCGCGCTATCGAGTCCGCGTCCGAGCGCGGTTACGGTAAGGAAGGCGCCACCTAATAATGACGCCACGGTTACCGCCAATGCACGGCCGCGGGTTTGGTGAATGGAAGGGACTGAGTCGAATACGGTTCTATGTAATACTTTGAGTATGCGCATCGTGTTTCCTCTGCCCGATGTTACGTGTGGTAACGATCATTGGATCAGAGAACACGATGCGCTGCTATCTCTCTGTTTTAGATCACTTTTCTCCTCACATTCGTGGGGATACCTTAGACTTCGTCGTTAGGCGCATAAGCCACTAATACAAATCGGCCTTTATGCTAGGATTCCTACTATGATTGATTGGTCGAGTTGCAACGCTGTAGAAAGGAACCCTAATCGAGTAAGCGGAGCGTGGGTTTTTCGCGGAACGCGAATTCCCGTTGCCGCATTATTCGAGAATCTCGAGGATGGCGCAGATATTGTCAAGTTCGTCGAGTGGTTCCCGGGCGTTTCGTCTGAACAAGCGCGCGAGGCATTAGAGCACGCGGCTCGTAGTGCAATGGTTTCTGCTTGAGTGCGCATTCTTTTTGATCAAGGCACACCCGTCCCACTCAGACACGAATTAGAAGATTACGTCGTAGAAACGTCGTACGAGCGCGGTTGGGCAACGCTCGATAACGGTGAGCTAATCGCTGCTGCTGAGCAGGAAGGATTCGAAGTCTTTATCACGACGGATCAAAATCTCAAGCACCAACAGAATATTAGCGAACGATCCATAGCGATCGTTACCTTATCGACTCCAAGCTGGCCCCGTATCCAGAATTCAGTCGGGTCAATCCTTCAGGCATTGAAGGAAATCCCAGACGCAGGCTATGCGGAAGTGGAGATTCCGTAAGCAAAATCATGTATCTAATCAATATCGCCTAAAAGGCCGTGCTGGCGCCTAACCGGACGTTTTACAGCGGACTTACTTGTGCCGGCGTTGAATTTTCGTCTCAAGGAAGCCCGCTGCGAAACGCCGATTGACTTGGTCGTTAAGCATCAACGCAAACAACATCTACGCAAGCGTGCGCCCGTTACCGCAGGCATACAGATCGTGATAGTCGAGAATACGCTGTACAGACTTCGGTATCCGCCCGGTCCCAATCTCCGCAATCCGTCGCGCAGCAGACGCCTGCACTGATTTCGCCTTATACGTTTCAAGCCAAGATCTGAATTCCTGCTCGTCCTGTTCGGAATCGCGAGGAAACCTCGACGCCGGTTGCTCCATGTCGATACGCCATGGTTTCGGTGTGAGGCGCGCGCGGAAGCACACCTGCGTCTTACACAGACGGGTGTAGAGCCGATCCACTTTGAGCGATTTGAAGAGCAGTTGAACTTCCTCTCCATCCGGCCGGATTTCACGGTTGGTAATGACGAATCGCAAACCCGCGCGGGTTTCGTACACGACGAACGCAAACGATTTATGCTCCGCTTGAAACGACCGGATCCGGTCGACGAAATACGCCTTGTCACGCGGCCGTCGGCCCAGCCGGTTGAGCAGTTTCATCAATCCGTCTTCATCGGGCACGTCGATGTCTCCGAACAGCACGCGCTCGGTATTCAGCACCAGCGCGCCATAGTGGTTGCGGGTAATGACGGCGAGCTGTTCGCCGTTCTCGTCGGCGATTTCGTCCAACACTTCCTCGCGGATATAGCCATTGAAGTACTCGTATTCATCCTTTTTGTCCGGATCGCGTAAGAAACGGAGTAAGCGGCTGGCACGCTCCGATGCGGCGCGTCTGGCGTCCGTCTCGTCGCTGTTCGATGCGCCCCATACGCGCACGGTTGCTAGCGCGCCAAAGTGGTCCGGCACCGCCACGTCTTCGCTGATCCAAAATTTGGCAAAATCCATCGCGGATCTCCCGTTCGTCGCGTTAATCGGTTACTGCTTCAGCGAGCGTGCGCTGGCGTTCCTGCTTGAAGCGGATCGCGCCTTCGACGATCAACCAGGTGGCGAGCACCGCGAGCGTCGAGCCGACGGCCAACAGCAGATAGTTCTTCTGCTCCAGGAAACCCTTGATCCCGATCCCCATCGCCGCGACGGTGGTGACCAGCATGAACACCATCGGAATAGACGTGCACCAGTAATTGCGCTTCTCTTGGATCAGATACAGGGTGATCGTGAGCAGCGTCAAGCCGCTCAGGATCTGATTGGTCGTACCGAACAAGGCCCAGAGCGCCAGGCCAGCCGGTTTGCCGTCGATCTCGTAGAAAGCGAAAAACCCGATCGCCGCGACCGCAAGCGATGATGCAACCAGCCGGTTGCTCAACACGGGAAGACCTGCGGTCTCGCCGACTTCCTCGATGTTGAACCGCAACAGGCGCGTCGCCGAGTCGAGCGTCGTCAACGCAAACGATACCGCGACCAATGCGACGAAGGTTTGTCCGAGCTGTTGCGGCACGCCTAACTGATTCAGAAACAGCGCCGAGCCGTTGATGAACGCGGCCATGCTGGTGCCGAGACCTTTCGCCATGTCCCAGCTCGCGTAATGCGACTGCCAGGCAGCGGCGTCGATGAATCCTGCCGTGCAAGCGAGCACGGCCGCCAATCCGAGCAGGCTCTCGCCGATCATGCCGCCGTACCCGATGAAGCGCGCGTCGGTCTCCTTGCCGATCTGCTTGGCCGTCGTGCCGGAGGACACCAGCCCGTGAAAGCCCGAGATCGCGCCGCAGGCGATGACGATGAACACGAACGGATAGAGTGGCGGCGCGCCCTCCGGCTCGAGCTCGATGACGGGCGCTGCAAACTCGGGGTTGAGCAGAAAAAAGCCCAGAAAGATGCTCGCGAGGCCCAGGTACAACAGCAGCGAATTCAAGAAATCACGCGGTTGCAGCAACAGCCACACCGGCAACACGGAGGCGAGAAACGCGTACACCAAGAGAACGCCGCTCCATGCACGTACGGACAGATCCGGTGCGCCCAGCAGGGCGCCGAGATACACGGCGCCGAGGGTGAGTGCGAAGCCGACCGCGGTCAGCGGCCCGAGCGGGAAGCCTTTCTTATAGAACAGCACCCCCATCGCCATCGCGAGCACCATCAAGGTTGCGGACGGGAAGATCGATTGCGGGTAATACGCGCTCGAGAAGAGTTGCGCGACGACCTGCACGAAGACGCCCATCGCGAGCGCGATCAGGAAAAAGATGATCGCGTGAAACAAGGTCTTCGCGCGCGGTCCGATGATGGCTTCGGCGACCTTGCCGATGGATTTGCCCTTGGCGCGCATGCTCACGACGAGCGCGCCGAAATCATGCACGGCGCCGATGAACAAGGTCCCGAACACGACCCAGAACATCGCCGGGACCCAACCCCAGATCACCGCGATCGCCGGTCCGAGCATGGGCGCCAAGCCCGCGATCGACGCGTAGTGATGGCCGAACAAGACATACTTGCGTGCCGGTACATAGTCGTAACCATCCTCGAGTTCGTGCGCCGGCGTGATGGTGTCGGGATCGAGCCTGAACACATGATCCGCGATCCAGCGTCCATATAGACGGTAACCGAGGACGTATAGCGCCAGGCAGGCGAGGGCGGCAACGGCGGGTGTCACGAGAGATGTTCCGTCAGCATGGCGCTCGGGGCGTCCGTTTGAGCAAACGCAGGCGGAGCATAACCCACCCCAGCGTTAGGCGCAGGACCGGGGGTGTCTAAACGCCTCGCTCACCGCTTCGCTCGCGCACGTGCGCGCGGGCGTCCGCGCTGATCTTGAGCGCGATCAACAGCATCAGGGCCGGCACGGCGGATTTGAATGCCAGCACGAAGAACGCGCCGATGATGATCGTCATGTGCATCACGATGATGCGCTTATAGGGCTCGCCCATCTGTTTTTGCAGCGTGCCGTCCAGATATTCGCGGCGACCGATGAAGTTGAGATAGAACGACAAGGCGTGGCTGAGGAACAGCGCCACCAGGGCCGGCCACAGGACGAGAAAATCTCCGGCGACCTCGGACAAGGGGATCCCGCCGCCTTCATTCATGCCGTCAACGCCCTTGATGAAAAATCCGTAGATGAACAGCAGGTGGACGGCCATGAAACCGCCGTAATGCCCGACGAAGAAGGGACCGGCGAAGACGACTAGCCACTTCGCGATCACGGCCATCTTGAGCAGATTGAACACGCCGATGATGGCGCTTTCCGCCCAGTACAGGATCATGATCTTGCCCATGTCCCAGCCGAGAAAGGCCGCACCGGCAAGCGGCACGAGGTTGGCGAAGATCAGCGCAAGCGTCGACGGCGAGGTCAAGGTGACGGGTCGCCTGGCCGGTTGCGACGGCTCCAGCTGGAATGGCTCGTTCGCCTCGACGGGTAGGTCAGACGCCGTCACCTCGGTCGTCGGGCCATCTCTAATCGCCGCGCGGAGCGCCTCTTGGAGCCGGTTCATGAGGTCGCTCGCCGCCGGCTCTTCGATGTTCGAACCGAACTCGACCGAATCGCCCTTGTAGTCGAACGCCAAATGCGGGCCCCGCCAGCTCGTTCCGGCATCGTCATCGGGTTCTGCTGCGCGGAGATTGCGCATTTCCGCGGCGTCACATTCGGCGCTGATGCCGAGGCCGAGGATCTCCATGCGGTAGACGAATGCGCCGGGCCGCGCGATCACGACTTCACGGCCGAGCAACATCGCGAGGAAGACGAGCACGAGTATGGCGACACCGGTTGCCCAGCCGAGCAACCAAAATGCGCCGAAGAGATTACCGACCAGATCGAACAGATTGCCCCCGTCGCCGAAATCGGTCTGCGCACCCACTGAGAACAACGGTATGCAAAACACGGCTACGAAAGCACCCATGAAGATGAGACCGGCCCAGGAGCGCTTGAACGGAAAGACCAGGCGCAGCTCGCCGGGTCGCGCCCACGGGCGGCCGAAACCGAAGCGGATCTTCGGTTTGAGCGAGGCGAAGGCGCGCATGCGGGCGGCGGGCGATCCCGTTTGTGTCGCTGAATGTCGGGCCATGACTCTAGTTGGCGTCAGCCCGAGCGCGGATCTTTAAGTGCAGATCGCGGGCTTCGTATCGATCCAGGGGCGCGCCTGCTCGATCTGCGCGGCGATGCGGATCAAGGTCACCTCGTCGCAGTCGCGCCCGACGAACTGTACGCCGATCGGCAGGCCGTCTTCGGACAAGCTCATCGGCACGACGATCGCCGGCAAGCCCGAGGCATTGAAGGGCGACGTGAAACAGCAATCCGGTCCCATCAAGGTATCGTCATAGGTCTCGACGTCGAGTGACATGTCGTAATACCCATGTGTGCGCGGCAGCATCGGTACGGTCGGCATCAGCCAGGCGTCGTAGGCGGTCATGCGCCTGACGAAGTCGCGGCACATTTGGCGCATGGTCTCGACCTGGTTGGAATGATCGACGCCGGAGTAGCTGTTGCCTTTTTCGATCATCGTCCAGTAGAAGTTTGCCATGTCGTCGGACGTCGCTTCACGGCCGACGGTGCCCGCCATAGCGGTAAAGAACGCGGCGGTCTGCACCGCGATGATCTCGGCATAGGTTTTATAGAGCGGCCAGAAATCGTAGGGCACCGGTTGCGGTTCGACCGCGTGACCGAGACTCTCCATGAGCTTCCCGGCGTCGGTGACCGCCTGTTCCACCTGCGGATCGACCGACGTACCGTGATCCGGCGCGTCCGTGATCATCGCGATCTTGAGCTTGCCCGGACCGGCGCCGACTTCCTGCAGAAAAGGCCGGGAGGGAGCGGGGATCTGATAGGGTTCGCCCGGCAGCGGCCCGCCCGTGACGTCGAGTAAGGCCGCGGTGTCGCGCACCGTGCGCGAGACACACAGGAACGTCACCCCGCCGTACCAATAATCGGCGACCGCCGGACTCAGGCTCATGCGGCCGCGCGCCGGTTTCAAACCGACGAGTCCGCAGTTCGCAGCCGGCACGCGGATCGAACCGCCACCGTCGGAAGCCTCGGCCATCGGTAAGACGCGCGCGATGACCGCCGCGGCCGAGCCACCGCTCGAGCCGCCCGGGGTGCGATCGAGGTTCCACGGGCTGCGCGTGATGCCGAACATCGAGGACTCGGTCGAGATGGCCCAGCCCTGTTCGGGCGAGGTAGTTTTGGCGAACGGGATCATGCCGGCCGCTTTCATGCGCTTGAGGACCTCTCCATCCGTCTCCGACACGACGTCCTTGAAATACGGGCAGCAGTTGGTCACCGGCTGGCCCGTCCAACCGGTCGCAAGATCCTTGACCAGCCACGGCACGCCCTTGAGCGGACCGGCCGGTAACTTGGGATCGTCGGCCGTTTCGCAGGCCAGCTCGTAGGCCTTGTGGTTCAGGAAATTGAGCTCGGGGTTGACCGCCTCGGCGCGGCGTATGGCTTCGTCCATCACTTCGCGCGGACTGACTTTTTTGGTCCTGACGAGTTCTGCGAGCCCCAGTGCGTCGTAATCACCGTAATCTTCGAATGCCATCGGACGTCTCCCTTGCTTGTTATCGGGTGAGTATGGATCGAATTCGCTGAAGTGGAAACGTCGTCTGGTTCGCATTTTGACGGAAGCTTGCTGACACCGAACGCCGGCATTTAGACTCGAACGATGCTGACCAACGCCGTTCTCCGAATTGCGCTCATGTGTGCCGTGTGGTGCGGTGGGTACAGCCTCGCGCTGGCAGCGACCGTCACGATCTACGACGATAGCTTGGGAACACTACCCGGCGCCCAGCCCTGGCTCGCCTATGGCGGTACCGGAGCCGCATCCCAGAGCGTCATACCCACGGGAGCTCAACTGACGACCGATCATAATGCTCGAGCGGGTTACACCAATTTCTTGCAGTTTCCGTCCTTACCCGCGCTTGACCGCAGCGCCGGTTTCAGCCTGGATTTCGAACTACAGATCCTGAGCGAGGATCACGGCACCGACAACGACCGGGCGGGTTTCAGTGTCATCGTGCTGTCCAGCGATAATCTCGGCATCGAGATCGCCTTTTGGGAAGACAAGATCTGGGCGCAGTCGGGACCCGGATTTACCCATGCGGAGGAAATGAGCTACACCACCACTGGCGGCGAGACGGCTTACTCGTTGCAGATCTTGAATTCCGGGTATTCGCTGCTAGCAAACGGCAGCCCGATCTTATCCGACGCGTTACGCGATTATTCGCCCTTCGGCGAGCTGCCCTACGTCCTGGTAGTGTCCTAATAAACCTCACTCAGCCGAATTGCTTACTAGCAATCGCGGCCCGTGCTGCATCGATCGGCGATTCCACAGGCGGCACCCGGAGGATCCCGATATATCGGATCTCCTCACCGCCATCCTTCCACGCCCACCCGTAGGCAACGTTAGCTTCGGGGTGCCCTTCGATGTGAAATATCTCCACATCACCAGACCAGATTTCCTTCCCATCATGGGTCTCTGTCACCTTCTCAGAGCCGAAGTGCGTACAGCGACAATTGTGCATCGCCGCTATTGCATCCGACAGATTGGTTATGTACTCGCTCATGGGGCTTCGCCACGTTCGACCAGCTCAAGGACCGTCCAGAAGGTCTCCGTAACCCCGGCCTCCATCGCAGGCGTCACACGGAGCGAACCATGCCGCTTGACCAAGTTGTAATACGCATAATGCAGAGAAATCGCGGCTTCGAAGTTCTCACGCTTCTTGGAAAAAGCGTTCGTCAATCTTGCCAGTCGGCGGCAGTGCATCCGCACCGTATGGTTTTGCTTTTCAACGTAGGACGTTGAAATCTTGTCCCAATCAGGATTTCCCTGCCTCACTACTTTTTTAGCGGAATACACCTCTGGCGGGGAATATCGCCGCGCTTCGGTGAGTTCCGACTGTTTGAAGGTTTTAATAATACTTGCGTAGTCCACATTGGCCCCAAAAGCCTCTTCAATCGCTTTCTGATACGCCGTGAGCGCATCTGAGGAGATTCACCAGTTTGGACGCCAGATCTGAAATAAACGCAGTAGCGTCGCGCTGCTTGCGCCCTCCTACATGCCAGGTCGGGACCAGCTTGGTATCGGAATCCAGCGCCACCCAGGTCCATATGTCGCCCATCTCAGGGCCGAGATTGCGCTTCTTAGCCGTCGATTGCTTGGCACCGATGAAGCCCCAAACTTCATCAACCTCGATCCGCTCGCATCGCAGGTTCACGAACATCTCATCTTGAACCTTCCGCATACCGTTCCCGACCCGGACTGCAAGCCGCATGATGGTATCCCTATGGATCCCCGTCATCCGCTCTACCCCGCGAATGGAGTTGCCCTCGCAAAGCATCGAAATCGCGATAGTTTTCTTCTCAGTATTTAGGTATTTTGGCATCTCTGTACTCCTTGCGGCCATGAAATAAATGTACTACATTTAATATTACATGGCAAGGAATATTCGTATGACAAATAAATCCACTTCCAAGCGTGGCCGCCCAGAGTTATCCGACAGTGAGCGGCGCAGCGTGGTCACTCAGTTTCGATGTACCCTCAAAGAACGCGAGCGAATGGAGCGAGCCGCAAAATCGCGTGGGAAACGACTATCAGACTGGTTGCGAGAAATGGCAATCCGTGGAGCCAAGAGAGCCACATGAGCGCCTATAAGCCACAATTCTTTGAGCAACCAGAGCAGCTTAACCTTTCCTTCGGAGCCCCCAAAAAGCCGCAATTAATGAGCCCGAACGAGATCTTCGAAGCGGCAGATGAAGCCTTGCTTCGAAAAGTAAAAGAAGATCGCTCCTTCGAAGCCAAGCCAAACTCTTACTCTTTGAAACCATTGGGGGAGTACGTATGTATGTGGAGCAATACGCAGCCTGATGGTGGCCTGATTGCGGTAGGGATCAGAAATGACAAAAGTTTCGAAGGATGCTGCCGTATGTCTCAAAAAGACCTGAACATGCTAGAGAAATTCCCCGACCAGTATTGTAGTGGAGCGATTTGGCATTCTAAACGTGTTCCGATACATCGTGATGATGACGGCAAAGAAGATTTTGTCATCTTGTTCAGGGTCAAGTATCACCCCAATCGCTTAATTAAAACCAGTGATGAACGAATTTTCATCAGAAAAGGTGATTCGAAGTATCAAGTAAAGGCCACCGAAGAGATCCTTGCACTACAGAATGACAAAGGAGAAAGAAGCTTCGAAGCTGGTTCCACAGGGCTTTCTTATCGTGACGATTTCGACAAGCCAGCTATAAAGGCGTTTGCCGACAGGGTTAGGGAGGGCAAACAGTGGGATCCGGAACATTCAGCCGAAGACGTACTGGAGCTAATGAAGCTAGGTAAAAATAAGCGCGGCGACTTCATCCCAAATATGGCTTGTGCGCTTCTTTTCGCAAAGGACCCGCGCTCAGTAGTCCCAGGGTGCAGGATAAGGTTCTTGAGGTTCGAAGGGGAAGAAGAGGGCAGCGGCGACCGATGGAATGCGATTAAGGATGAATTTATCGACGGCACAATCCCGCAGCAGATTCAAAGCGCGGCCGCAATGATTAAATCGCAGCTTCGAACGTTTTCTCGACTAAACAAAAACAACAAGTTCTATACCTCGCCTGAATATCCCAACCCGGCATGGTATGAGGCCATTGTTAACGCCTGCGTACATCGCTCGTATGGGAATGGGCTCGGCAACCGACCAATCTTCGTGCGAATGTTTGACGATAGGTTAGTAATAGAGAGCCCTGGGCCGTTTCCTCCGTTCGTTACAGTCGAGAATATCTATGAATCGCATCATCCACGGAATCCATACCTCATGGATGCAATGTTTTACATGGAGTATGTAAAGTGTGCTCATGAAGGAACGCGTCGAATCCGTGACACGATGCTTGAACTGGACTTACCGGAACCAGAATTCAAACAACAAGAAATTGGAGAATCCCAGGTCCGCGTTACGCTTAAAAATAACGTTAAGCATCGTAAAGCGTGGGTAGATTCCGATGTCGCCCAATTCCTAGGTGCTAGGATCGCCCAACAACTCAATGCTGATGAAAGGCGTTGCCTCAATCATGTTGCAGAACATGGGGAAATCAGCGTTAGTGACGCTCAACGATTAACAGGGAAAACGTGGCCGGCATCTAAAAAAATGCTGATTCGGCTAGCAGAAATCGCCATCCTGGACCACAATCGTCGCCAAGGCACGGATCGCGATGTAAAGGCTAGGTTTGTCTTGCGGCAAAATGGGCCGGCAGAGGATTAATCCAGGCTTTATTAGGACACTACCTACGTCCTTACGAACTATCTGTTTCTCGGCGACAATACGACCAGCGCCGGTGCGGATATCGAGCTCGGCCTGGTGGAATTGCACACGATGACCGCGATCCCAATTCCCGCGCCGGCGCTATTAGTTCTATCGGGACTGGTCGGGTTCGGTTTCTACAGTCGGCGTAAATAGCGACCGCTGCGTCGCGCCTTACGATCCAACCGCCATCGTTTCACCGACGCTCGCCGTAATCTCTATTGACGGCGGGTCTTCCAAGTGCATTTTGACCTTGCACTGATCCGCGGCCTTGGTGATGGCCGAACGATATTTTTCGGGGAAATCGGCAGGTAATTGAATGTCGAAGACCATGTTGCCTACGAGGCCGGTGGTGTCGTTCTTTTCCATGCGGATCGCAATTTCGATTCGATCGGTCGATATGTCGCGTTTGTGACAGAACGTAAGGATGTAGTACCCGATACAGGTCGAAATCGACGCGAAGAACATGTCGTAGGGTGACGGCGCCTCGCCCGCGCCGCCGTTGCTTTCCGGCTGATCGGTCTTGACGGTGATCCCGTCGTAGATGGCATCGACCTTCTTGCCGCCGGGGAAAATTACTTTCATGTCCACGCTAATATTCCTTATTGAATTCAAGCTGCCGCGCGTTGCACTTTCTCGCAACCTTGTGGCCACCAGTGATCGTCCCAACCTTCGTTGTCCCAAACGTTGCGCAGATGCGGCAACACATGCTTGGCGATGCGCTCGATATTCTCCTTGGCCTGTTCGTGCGGCATCGATCCGAATTGCGGCAGGATCATGAGGTGCCCGATGCGCAAGGTCTTGATGGTATGCAGTAGACGTTCGGTGACGGTAGCGGCACTGCCGGCCACCACATACTCGCGCTCGTTGAATTGAGAAAAACGCAGCTCCGGCAATTCTTCGAACGGCGGAAAGGGCCGCTTCGTGAGCAAATGCGTCAGGCTGGTATGGGTCATGTGGCCCGGAGGCGCCAGATACTGCTCGGGCAAGCGCAAACACTTGTGAAAGAAATACTCGATGTGGCGCCCAAATTCAGCTTCGGCCTGTTCGTCGGTTTCCGACACGCCGACCGGAACCGCGAAGCCCATGCGATAGGGGTTCAGATCACGTCCGAGTTCCTCCACCCGGTTCCAGTAACCCTGCACCATGTGCTGGGCGCCCTTGGCGCCGAAGAAGGTCAGATAGCAGTACGAGTAGTCGTTGTTGATGACGAAGTCCCAGCTACTGGGGCTGGCGTTACCCGGCACCCAGATCGGCGGATGCGGTTGCTGCACCGGCCGCGGCCACACGTTCACCATCGGCAGTTGATAGTACTTACCGTTCCACACGAAGATGTCGTCGGCCGTCCAGGCCTTTTTGATCAAGTCGTGTGCTTCGCGGTACCGGCCGCGCTGTTCCATCGGCGCCATGCCGTAGCTGTAGGCGTAATCGCCGCCCAAGCCCACGGGAAACCCGGCGACGAGGCGGCCTTCGGACACGCAGTCCAGCATGGCGTATTCCTCGGCGACGCGGATGGGCGGATTCAGAAAGACCGCCGTTTCGCCCATCTGGACGATCGCGGTATCGCTGCCGCGCGTGGCGCGTGCGAGCACCGAGCCCATCATGTTCGGGTTGACCATGAAGCCGTAAGCGTTCTGGTGGTGCTCGTTGGTGCACACGCCGTCGAACCCGCATTCAGCCGCGAAGATCAGCTCGTCCAGGGTGTGGTTGTAATACTGCGCACACTTGCCGGGATCGGCGACCTCCCTGAAGGGCAAGTCGAACCAGGCGGACTTGTACTTCTTCTCGAAGTCCGGCGCCAGGTCGCGGTAGGGCATGAGGTGGAATGCTGCAATTTTCATGGCCGGCTCTCCTCGTTTCGTCGTTCTTCGCTCACGCCTTTTTATCGGCGCTACCCGGATCTTTTGGTTTGGCGGCTACGCGGGAGGCCGCAGGCACGGGCGCCGCAACATCGGGCAGGTCGCGCGTATCGGCGATCTCGCCCAACACTTCGGGCAACTCGATCCCCGCCTGCCTGGCGAGTTCGTGCACCGGCGGCAGTGATCCGATCAGGCCTTTGAGAAAGCCCGCGGTGCTGCTTTGCCCGTTGGCGCCGTTACCCGAGTCCCACACCGTGATCTTGTCGATCTTGAGGTTCTGAATGGCCTTGACCTGCTCGGCCACGAGCGTCGGTAGCTGTTCGACGATGAGCAAGGCAGGGGCCATGTCTTTGCGGTCGCCGCACACGCCCATGAGGCGTTCGTATCCCGCCGCCTTCGCTTCGAGCACTTTGCGTACGCCCTCGGCTTCAGCCGTGTAGCGAGCGAGTACCGCATCCGCTTCGCCGTTGGCTACGCGCCGCAGCCGTTCCGCTTCTGCATCGGCGTCGATTTCGATCTTCTGCCGCTCGACGAGTTGCTGTGCGATCTGCTGCTTCTCGAGCCGCGCGATCTCCTCGTCTTTTTCCGCTTTGAGCACGTCGCGTGCGGACTCCGCGAGAGCAACTTCGCCGCGCCGTTTGGCCTCGGCCTCGCGCTCTGCCAACCCGGCGTTGTAATCCGCCATCTTGGCGCGGTTTTCGTTTTCACCTTTGACCGCAGCGGCTTCGAATTCCGAGATTTCCACACGCTGATGGGCTTCGGCTTTCTTCTGGCCCTCGGCTTGTAACGCCGCTTGTTCGGCGACCGCGACCTCTTGCTTGCGGCCTGCTTCGGCCTCGCCCGCGACGCCTTCGGCTTCGAGTTTCGCCACCTGGATGCGCTGGTCGCGCTCGGCCTGCTTGATACCCGTCGCCGACTGGGCGTTTTGTTCGGCCACTTCGACGTCCATTTCACGCTTGGCGGTGGCGGATCCGACGGCGCCGGTGCGGTCGGCATCGGCGACCTCGACCTTGGCCTTGTTGATCGCCTCTGAGGCGGCCCGCTGACCGAGCGCCTCGATATACCCCGACTCGTCGGTGATGTCGCGGATGTTCACGTTGATCATTTCGAGCCCGATTTTGTTCAGCTCGAAATTGACGTTCTTGTTGACCAGGTCGAGAAACTTTTCGCGGTCCTGGTTGATCTCCTCGATCGAAAGCGTTGCGATGACGAGCCGCATCTGGCCGAGGATGATGTCGCGCGCCTGCGTGGAAATGGCGTGATCGTCGAGACCGAGCAGGCGCTCGGCGGCGTTGTTCGTGATCTCCGGCACGGTCGAGATGCCGATCGTGAACGTCGACGGTACGTTGACCCGGATGTTCTTCTTCGACAGGGCGCTGGTCAGCTCGATATCGATCGTCATCGGTTCCAGTGTCATGTAGGCGTAGCTCTGCAGCAGGGGTACGATAAACGTACCGCCGCCGTGTATGCAGCGCGCCGCCCGCTGGCCGGCGATCTTGCCGTAGATCACCAACACGCGGTTCGATGGACAGCGCTTGTACTGGATGACGAGAATCGCGAAGAACGAGCAGAAGATCAGGATGATCGCGACGACGAGCATTAATGGGCCGGGAGTAGCTTCCATGATTTATTCCTTAAGCCACGGCCTCGACGACGAGCGTGCCGTCGTCGCGTACCGATAAGATTTTAACGCTGGAAAACTGCGCGAGTTTGTTGCCTTCGCTCACGGCTTCGAGGACTTTGCGGCGTCCCGAGACGTCGACTTCGACCTGGCCGCGGCCGTCGCCCTTCGCGGGCACGGTCATATAGACGCGCGCCGTCTTGCCGACGGCGGTTTCCAGGTCGTACTCGATGGTCTGGTTGAGCCGGCGCGCCAGCATCATGAGGCCCGAGGCCAACATCATCATGCCGAAACCGAAGCCCGCGGACGAGGCCGCCGATGCAAGGCTGCCCATGTCCCAGTCGACCCGGCAGGTCAGGCCCATCCAGCCCGCGCCCATGAAAAAGGCGAGCACGGACAACAGCGAAAAGACGCCGAACGCATGGTCGGAGGCCATGTCCGCGTCGACGCCCGTATCGAAGTCTCCATCGCCGCCGACGAATAACGCAAATATCAGGCGCAGCACGAAGAAGGTCGTGCCGATGATCGCCATGACGAGATAGACGACCACGTCGGTGCCGTACCGGAACGCCGCATCCCAATCGAGAAACAGGTCGAGCAAGCAAACTTCCCTAGGTGGCCAGGCTCCTGGCGATCCCCCCGCCAGTCGATTCGAAATTATACGCCTTCAAGGGGGCAGATCCCTTGAAATCTCTGCAATCGGCGACCGTGAGCAACTCGGTCAGGGCGTGATATGAACGCGCCTCCAAACCCGTGATATCAAGGATTTTTTGCCATCTGGCGTAGATCGTATTGGGATGCACCGCCAGGGTCTCCGCGGCCTTCAGTACATTCATGTCGGCGTTCGCGTAGGCGCGCAAGGTCGCGACTAGAGCGCCTTCAGCTTTGTCATCAGCCACGAACAACGCACTGCTCCATGCCGGCAAAGCCTTGTGTAGCTCTTCGCCGGCCAAATGCAGCATCAAGCGGTGTGTCGATATCTCGGATACTTGCACGACACGGTGGCTGACGTCGGCAAGTTCGAGAGCGAGCAGGGCCTCGCGGTAGGCGGCGGGGATCTGCGAGGTGGACAACACGTCATTGCTGACGCCGATGAGGACCGCGTTGCCGGCCATTTTCAGGTCGGCGGTTACGCGTTCGGCCAGCGCGGTGTTTGGCGCCGTCCAACCGGAGGTGCGGTAGATGTCGGAACACACGATAGTCACCTTGTTGTGGCGCAGGTCGATGAGGCGACGCGCGGGGGCACCGTCCAAAATCTTGTCGATCGAATCGGCAAGCCGGCGCGCGCGATCGGGATTGAGCATTTCGGCCGGATCGACGGACCGCGCCAGGGCCACGCAGAATGATTGGCGTTTATCGAGATAACCGGCGTCGCGCAATATCTTCGCCACGCGGCCATCCGACTCGTCGAAGCCGTCGAGCAGAATCGTGAGCAACTCGGCGCGTTGGTCGCCGGCGACATCCGCCAGCAAACGCGCGTGGGACAAGTACGCGCTGGCGGCGATCGTACTGATCGCATCGGTGTATTCGATCGTGAAGTCCGCGATCGCGGCGACGACTTGCTGGGCATCCGCGGGGGACGACACGGCTGCCAATGCCGCCTCGCGCACCCAGCGCGAAAAGACTTTGTGGCCGCAGCGGTAGGCATGCAGTGTCGCCTCCAACGGGAAACGGTGTTCGGCGCGCCGGCGGACGTGCGCGCGCACGAAGTCGAAATTGCCTACGCGACCGCCACCGAGGAGGCGCAGTATTTCGTTTGTGTGCTCGGGGCCGTGTTCGGCAAGATCGGGCAGGACATCCGGATGCCGGGATTCGGTGAACGCCGGAATCTCGGCGAGCACGGTTTCGTTCAACTCGGTATTGAGCGCGGCCGCGTTAGCCGTCAGGTACGTGACCGCCGCCGGCAGGAACGGGCTGCCGCCAAGCTGGCGCAGCACGTCGTTGAGGGCGTTGGTGTGATAATCGGACATCGAGGCGATTGTGTAGAATACCCACTCTGCACGGGGTAATTGTCAGTAGTTTGACCGATGTAAGCGGACGTTGGTGGTGATAGTCTCCAATTCGATTAGGTTTGGCAAGCCAAGCCAGATGCGTTCAATATCAATAATTAGGAGACCGAAAAATGGCCAAATATCTACGCGATTATCAACTTGACACTTCAAGTCAGGCTGGTACGCTTTAAGGGTGTGGAAACGCATCGGCCTCTTCTTCTGGTGGCTCTCCCTCGCGGCAACCACGATGGTTGTTGAGACGGTGTTTGGTGCAGTGCCCTTATGGGCAATGATTCTGATAGCCGTCGGCTTGGGTTTTGCTGCAATTCCTTTAATGTTTTGGCGCGAAATCAAGGAGTGGCGTGCGTCTCGTGGGGGGATTCCCGTGCCAGACACACAGAAGGAAGACACCACTTTAATCTCCGAGGATGCAGAAGCCATTAAGCACAATCCAGGCAATGGCCGCCGCGTAATTCGTCTCATCATGAACGCCTCGACATCGGACGAGGTTGATGACCTTTACAGCGACTTCAAGAGTGCGTCGCACAGGACAGAAGAAGTCAAGGTCGTTGCTGCCTGCGCGTTGAAGAAGGATCGCCTATTAAGCGATGACAGAGAGACACAGACGGCTTGGTTGTGGGATTTGCACGAAAAGGTTGAGAGTCTCGAATTCCCGGGAGAGCTGGCCATAGTGATCGAGAGCCTAGAGGAGGAATACCCCGATGGCTGATGACACTTATCCGCCCAAGACCGCTTGGGCGCGCTTTGACGCGCTCATGGATAGGATGCTTAGAACCGGGCCACCAAATCCCCGAACATCGTTCCGGGCCGCTTCCGGCGGTTATAGCGATACTCAAACTCCTTCGCGTACTTCTCAAGGTGCTTCCCGGAAACGTGGACGTGGGTCCCGCGGATCGAAAGTTTGAGACGAGCCCAATAGCCTTCCATGCCGTTAACGTGACATTCGCCGTCCACATGCTCACCCGCACCGTGATTGACCGTCTCATGGTCGTAGCCGGCCTTGGACAAGCCACCGTAGGACTTCAGTTCGTCGGTATGGATCGTGCTGCCGGATTCGACGTTCGCCTCAATGATGGGCTGGAGCGTCTTTTTGCGCACGTTCGGAACGACTTTCATCATGATATCGCCGTCCCGTTCCAACATCCCGAATACCACGGTTTTACCCGGAGCGCCGCGACCTCGTTTGCCGCCGGACTTCTTGCCGCCTATGTACGTCTCATCCGCCTCAATATCGCCGCCTCCAGGTCCGCCCAAGGGCCATTCGCCGTCCGTATCGGCCATGTGCTTTCGGATCACATGAGCCATACGCCATGCTGTCGGATAGGACACGTCCAATTGGCGCTCCAGTTCTTTCGCG
This sequence comes from Gammaproteobacteria bacterium, assembly GCA_965217605.1. Taxonomy (GTDB): domain Bacteria; phylum Pseudomonadota; class Gammaproteobacteria; genus JAYYZW01. The sequence goes on along the minus strand of CBDCJB010000013.1, from coordinate 286,869 downwards.
GCGACGCCATGACGCGAGGTCGAGAACAAGAACATCGCGAAAAACCACTTGTGCAACGGCAGGCGCGTCCGATGCATGAACGTTCCCGCGCATGGGTAGATATGATGCTTGCAGTGCTGGCACAGGTAGGCACGGTCGCGCGTCAAGCGGTAGAACTTCCCATGCGCTTCGCACTTCGGGCAGTCAATTTCGATACCGCCATAGCGCTTCACCATGATGTGCCTCAGGCACGCCTCATCATCGGGAAACTGGCGCTGGAAATCGTAAAACGTCGTCATGCTTGTCTCCTTTATCCAAGATTATAGGGATCCAGGTATGACGTGTCAAGTTTATAATCGCGAATATCTATTCGTATATCACGGCGGCAGCGTACCTGCGAGCGACGAAGAACGAGCCCAGGTGATGGACAAATGGGGACAATGGTTCGGTTCCCTGGGCAGCGCCGTTATCGATGGCGGCAATCCGGTAGGCAAGTCGTCGACCGTGCAGAGCAACGGATCCGTCGTGAACGACGGGGGCGCCAACCCTGCCAGCGGCTTCAGCTTGATCGAAGCTTCCGATCTCGATGACGCGGCCGAAAAAGCCAGAGGCTGCCCCATCCTCGGCGCCGGTGGATCGATCGAGATCGCCGAAGCGTTCGATATGTAATCCGCGAGCCGCAAGTAGGAGCCCGCTTGCGGGCGAATCTGCGTTTCACGCGCTTTCTTCGCTCGCAAGCGTGCTCCTACATTCGCTTTACCTCACCCCGCCATTTTCACTTCGCTCGCGGCCGGATGCATGCTGGCGGCGGCACTGGGGCGGCTGTGGATACGGTCGAACCAGGCGCTCAAATTGCCGAATTCGGAATCTACCGGCTGACCGACGCCGCGCGCGAAATCCATGCAGCAGTAAAGAATTCCGTCCGCCAAGGTGAACGCATCACCGGCGACGTAATCGTGGCCGGCCATGAGGCCGTCCAGCCATTCGCGCCCCGCGCGCGCTTTCTTTTTCAGGCCGTCCGCGCCTTCGGGGATACACACCATTCGATTCTTGAACAGCTCGAGCCCTTCCGCGAACCGGAAACCGTTGTACATATGCTCGGTGATGTTGAGCTCAACGCGCCGGACCCACATGCGCGTGTTGGCGCGCTCCTCGGGGTTGCTTCCGATCAGCACCGGTTCGGGATGGCGCTCTTCGAGGTATTCGCAGATGGTCGTGGTCTCAGCGATCACGGTGCCGTCGTCGAGCTCGAGCGCGGGCATCTGGCCGCCGGGATTCTTTTTCAGATAGGGCTCGGCGCGGTTGTCGCCGCCGAGAATATCCAGATCGTCGCTTTCGAGCTCGATGCCTTTCTCGATCATGAACATTCTGACCATGCGGGGGTTGGGGCCAAACGAATTCAGTAATTTCATCGTGTCCTCCTCGTGGGCCGGGCTCCACTCGGCGATACGACGCGTTTGGAGAGCCGGGGTCGGGTTTGTTATGGGCAGCGCACCTTATAGGCCGCTGAATCGTGGGCGTCAATACGCGTCAACGGGCGGTTGGCGGCGCTTATTCGTGCCGGCGTCTGACCGTCGCAAGGAGCCACAGTAGACCAGCACCGAGCAATCCGCCCGCACCCGGGATCGGAATGGCGCTGCCCTGCACGGTGAGCGTGCCGGTAAAAGCCAACCCCGCCGCGCCGCCCGTCTCACGCATGTGGAGTAGAGTGAGAAATAGTGCCGCTGTTAATGGCCGATGCGATTCGACGTCCGGCTATCCATCGCAAAGGCGAGCGCATTGAATCAGCGGCGGGAATTGGTGGGAAACCTAGTCGTCCTCTTCCTCGATCCCCAATACGTCGCCTGACGGCGATACGCGGACCTCGTACTCGCTGTCTCCGACCGTGCCTTCCAGTTCGTAGACGACGGCGTCGTCTTTACCGATTAGTTCGGCTTCGACGATGTCTAGCCCGGATATTGCATGAGCAGTGAGATTGGGCGTGGAGTTGGTCGATCATGGGTCGGAATTCGTTGGTGGTGGCACGAAGCGGCGCTTAAGCGCGACGTTTCGGCGCGCCACCGGTGGATTTATCGCCGATTGCGATGCACGAGTCGTTTCGGAGGCGAGCGACACCCCGACTCACAAGGAATCGCACACGAGGCGACTGGCGTTGGGACGACTATCCCGGCTTGAGGCGAGCGGCCACCAGGCAGAACAGTTCTCGATGGGGGTAAGCACTGGAGAGCAACAGTCGGATGCGCCTGGTATTGCGCAAGACGATGGCGCCGATGCGTAATAGTTTCAGGCGCAGCGTGCCGCCTTGCGCGCGAGCCCGTGCCGTTGCGTGTAGTGCCACCCGGCGGATCGTCTCCAACAGCGTGTAAGCCAAGCTTGAGAGCAACAGCCGGAACTGATTGGCCCACCAGGTGTGGCAACTGGTGCGATCGGCAAACAGGCCCAACTGCTGCTCCTTGATCCGGTTCTCCATCTCGCCGCGGGCGCAGTAGAGGCGGTCGTAGATGCGTTGGGCCTTGCCGGTGAGGTGGGTCACCACGAAGCGGGGATTGCTGCCGCGGGCGCTGTGCTCGGCCTTGACGATCACCCGTCGCGGGGTATCCCAAGTCGGTGCGGCGTAACGGACCTCGCTGAACAGGCGCTGCTTCTCACCCATCATCCAATACCGCCACTGAGCCAACGTGCGCAACGCTAACGATTGATCGTGCAAACGCGGGTTTTTCGCGATACCCATGACGTAATCCACGCCGTGGCGATCGAACCAGCGCAGCATCCGCCAGCGGCAAAAGCCGGCATCGGCGCGCACCAGGATCTCGACCTTCGGCCACGCCTGGCGCAACCGTTTGATCAACAGCGCCAAGATCGCCCCACTGTGTTTTGCGCCGTCGATCTTGCTCGAACGCAGATAACTGACCAACCGTTGATCGCCACAGAACACGTACAAGGGCAGACAGCAGTCGTGGTCGTAGTCCGCCGTGGAAGAAGCGGCCCGCTTGATCACCCTGCACCCGATCGTCGGTGGCATCCACATCGCGTATCAGTCGTCGGGGCGCTTGTTTGTAAGCGGCGATAAAGTTATCAATGAGTCCCTTGTGCAGGGCCACCGCGGTGTTCCGGTTCGCGCGGTTCTCCAGTCGGCACAACGTCGACGGGCTCGCCAGCGACGCATCCCGGGAAAGCGCCGTCTGCAGAGCCAAGTCCGCCGCGCAATGCCTCGTGGTCGTTGAGGTCCTCATAGCCCAGGGAAAGGCCATAGACCCGCTGTCGGACCAGCGACTCCAGAGCGTGGGTGCAGCTCTTTCTCCGGCGCGAATCCCCAATGGCCCGTGCCGCGGCCTTGATCAACCCGGTCCGTTCATCGGCCCAGCGCAGCAACTGCACCCCACCGTTGGAAGTGATGTCACCGCCGTTGAATGAGACGTCGATCTTGCGGCGAGAAAAGCCTGGAAATTGCAGCGCAGTCTGGGTACATTCTGTCACGGGCGAGTCCTTTCCGTTTTCAGCCTAACTAACTGAATTATAACGGATTAGAAAGGGCTTGCCCTCTTTTTTTATGAAATATCCGGGTTAGGCCTTCGACCGCATTGCGCGCGGCGGTCAGGACGCCGAGGGGGACGTCGGACAACGCGATGTCTTTCTCGAAACACGATGCGGATGCGCGCAGACACACCATCGTCGCCAGCAGCAGCGCTGTAGCAGTAATTACTCTCATTGACGACCTCGCATGGACCGAACCACGCTCGAGGCTAGGCAGGTGGCCGTTATCCGGGCGTTAACGGAACGTGAGGAGTGCGTTTGTCGGCGGCGCCGAGCGCTGGCAGGGTATCAAGTTCCGAACCGGCGCAGCGACTGTTTGGTGAGCAGCTCGTCGTAAATGCTACCGTCGTTGACGCGCATGTGGTGTCCGCCGGATATCTCGCGGACCTGTTCGATCCGCGTCATATGGTCACTCTGAATGTTATAGGCATGCACCGTGCACCATGACCAATACGGGTAGGCGCCGTCCATGACGCGTTTATCGCCGTCCTCATAGAGGTCCGCCGCGCCGTCGAACGATTTGAAGATTTGACCGCGGCGATCGTAGGTCACCATGTTCGCGGGCAGCAGGGTGCGCACGTCGAACCACACGCGCTTCTTACTGATGGGCGCGCGGGCATAATGCACGGGCTCCGCTTCGACGATGATGACCTCCGGCAGGAGTTGAACCTTCGTATCCCAGAAAGTCAGGCCTTTCGGTCCGCCGTGGGTCGTGTGCTCCCAGTTGTCGTGGGCGGAGTTCCAGTTACCCGTGAGCGCGCCCAGAAATGGACCGCGACCGATGATTTTGTAATTTCCCCAGGTCAGGTAGGGGTCGCCGGCGGTCCACACATCCGACAGATACAGCGTAGAGCCGGGGATGAGCGGTTCGAAACGCTGGTTCGCGGGAAAACGACGGACCCGCTTGAACTGCGGTACGTAACCCATCAGGTCCGGGATCCTGCGTTGATCGTAATGCCAAATGTTGAGAAACGACGTGCCCTTGTAGTCGTTGGGTTTCATGAAAAAAAGCGAGTTGTAACGCAGCTTGTCCTCGTGGCCGGGCCAGTAAGGTTTGGGATCGATGGTCACGCGCCCGACCGGCGCAAACTCAGTCCAGAATAATTCGTACCGGTACTTCAACTCGCCGCTCGAATCGACGTCGTGTTCTCTAATCGCGTAGAGCGATACATCGTGGCGGCCCCACGTCAGTGTGATCCCGGCAAAGATCTCCAGCGCCGAAGTGGGCTCGGGGAACGGATTGCCACCGATCCAGGGCTTACCCTCGTCGGTGACGACGTTACCGTTCGGATCGAAGCGGGCCCGGCCCTTATTGCGCAGGGTCGCCTCGATATAATCCACCGGGCTCAATTTCATCATGTCGGTCGATGACGCGACCAATTCCAGGCGCCGCCCCATCTGGCTGATTTGGTGGAAACGGATGGGATCGAGCAGGTCTTTCACGAGGTCGACATTACTGGCGTCGATGAAATCTCCGGGTTTCAACCGACCTTTCGTGAATTCCTCGATCGACAACAGTTCGTCAGGATAGGACTTGGTGAATTCACCGTTGGCGGCCACCGCGGACCACACGGGATTCAATACACCGGCGGCGATGACGCCGCGTTTCATTTGTTCGAGGAAGTGTCTTCGCGTGTAATCAGGACCGTACTTACGGATATGCATGACGATTCTTTCTCCTTCGGTGCCGGTGCTGGCCGGGCGGAGTACGTCGGTCTAGGGTTGTTATCAACGGAGTATAGCCGTCATGTACATGTATGCAAGTAATTGCATAATTGGGTCATCGGCGAAACGACGGTCAAGGCTCCGTGCCTGACTGGATTTCGCCGTATGATGCGGCAGCCGAGCCGCCTCTAGAGTCCCGCTTGCGGGCAAGCGTTGCGCCGTAAGGCGCAATCCGCGGTTCAGATCGCAAATCAACCATGTGCCAGACAAAGACAACTCCAAAAACCGCTGAAAAGAAAGCGCCGACGCGTAAACGGGCGTCGGCTACAACAAAGCCGTCGGTGCGCGATCGAGGCGCACCGTTCGATGGCATGACCGTGCGCGATTGTCGTCGAGTCGCGCGATCCCAATTTCGTATCGACCCGCTGCGCGCCGAGCAAGCCGATGCCATGCGCGCCGTGTTTAAAGGGCGCGACACGCTTGTCGTCCTGCCGACGGGTTATGGCAAATCGCTCATATACCAAGTATTAGCCATGTTGGCTGAGCGCCCGGTAGTCACCTTGTTCCCCTTAATCGCGCTCATGCGCGATCAAGAAGTCGCGCTTCAACGTTACGACGTTCCGGCGGTACGCGTCGATAGCACGATTGGCAAGCGCGCCCGTGCCGAAGCGCTCGATCGGATCCGGCGCGGCGGAAAGTTGGTCGTGTTGACGACGCCGGAAACCCTCGAAAGCGATGACATGCGCGCAGCATTGAAGAAAACACGCCCGGCTTTGCTGTGCGTTGACGAAGCGCATTGCATCTCGGAGTGGGGACACGATTTTCGGCCGGCTTATTTGCGCGTCGGCATCGAGCGCGCCGCGCTCGGGGATCCAGCCGTCCTCGCACTCACCGCAACGGCAACGCCCCGCGTGCAGGACGACATCGTCGAACGCTTGCACATGACCCGGCCCGTCACCGTCGTGGCGCCACCCCATCGCGATAACTTGCGCCTGTCGGTACAGGACGTGCCGGGCAGTCTGAAACTCGCTGCCGCCGGCAAGTTGATCCGGCGTTTACGCCGTCCCGGCATCGTGTACTGCGCGACCACGAAAGCCGTGGACGAGATCTTCCGGGCGCTCAAACGGGCGCGCATTCCAGTAACGCGTTATCACGGCCGCATGACAAAAACGGAACGCGAGCGCGCCCAAAAGCAGTACGCCCGACGGCGCGCGCGCATGGTGATGGTGGCGACGAGCGCATTCGGCATGGGCATAGACAAAGCGAATATTCGCTACATCCTGCATTATCAAGTTCCCGGTTCGGTGGAGCAGTACGTTCAGGAAGCCGGGCGCGCCGGGCGCGACGGTCGCCCGGCGCGCTGCATCTTGTTGTTCGATCCTTCGGATCTGGATATTCAGAAGCGCCTACGCGCAAAAGGACACGTCAGCACGAGCCAGCTCGAGAGCATAGGTCGGGCATTGGCGGCCTGGGCGGACGCGGAGCGCGACGTCACGGTGAAAGACTTGGCGCTCTCCGCGCAGGTGCCCGCGACACCGTGTCGTGCGCTGTGTAGTCAACTCGAAGAAGCAGGCCTGCTCATGCGGGAGGCCGATCGTAAGCTCAGTGTGCGCGTCGACACCACGACCTTACACGAGGCGATTGCGGATTTGGCGCGGCGTTTCAAAACCGTGCAACGCGAGGATATGCGGCGCATCAATGCGATCGCGGACTACACCGGAACGGCGATCTGTCGCAGTGTGTTCGTGCGTCAATGGTTCGGAGAAAGCGACCCGCCCCAATGCGGAAAATGCGACCGTTGTCGGCGAAGGGGTCGGACCAACATATCTAATTGATTTAATTAATATTTTAGATATATTTGGTCAGTTTTTTGAGCTTAGAAAGCGGATATAGGAAGTGCCGGCTGAGCGGGATTTCGCTATGCCCGGTGTCCACCGCCAGCAGATGGGTATGATTAGACGTAACGTAGTTGAGCACGCGCAGTCCAAAACGCGATTTGCTTCGAACAACCAACTAATCCAGGTACACGGGTCGCGGGCGAACTTCTGAAAAAGGCGCGTGCTACACAGCGGCGTCAGTATTCGATTTTTTGCGGTTTCCGTTGTTGATCGATTAGATGGCGAAGTCCGATCCCATGCACTATGCAACAACCGTTTTGGTGCGCACGGTGAGGATAGTCAACCCGGTCAGCAATAACACGAAAGGTGCGGGGATCGGCACCGCGCGAACGAGCCAGTTGCCCTTGAGTACCGGAGGAACGAATGCATCATTCGGTGGATTGTTTATTACCGGGGGCGAGGACGGATTATGTCGACCCCAATTGTTGCTTCCGTGTCGAAATGTCTCCAGCGATGCTTCCGCTTCTGTCACGCCATCATTCAGCAGTATGGCTCCGTAAACGTAGCCGTAAGCGGCTGGAGCGACCCCTTGAAAATACTGCGCGACAGCGCAGGCGCCGAAGCAACCGTTGATTGCAAGTAAGCCCCGGACATCCGGGTAACTTCCGATGTCGGAAAAACTGAACGGGCTGATTCCGAGGCTCAGATGCAGACTGGGTAGTTGCGGCCCGTTCTGTGCGCCGGTGAGTTCCTGTTTGATCGCGTAGCGAAAACCTGCGAAGTCCCCGCCGGGTATAAACTCATTCGTACCGTCGACGCCGGTCAGATCATCAAAAGTGCGGCCGACGCTAACGTCCACATCCAGCCATTCGAGGCCGGTGCTCGTATCCCGCGTGATATTCATTCCGTCAGCGGAGGCCGGTAGTGAGGGATCGTTGTAAAGCACCAGCGCCGCAAACGAGGCCGAAGGCGCAAGGATGTTGAGCAATAGCAAAAGTATTTTGATTTGCCAAAGAGACATGGATACCGCCGTTAGATTTCTGGTCTAACCCTTGTGTTCAACTGGCTCGAAATTATACCAACAGCGCCTTATCTATCCGCCTGAATTGGTAATCCTCCACACTATCCCGTATATGACTTCGTGCTGCAGATCCCCCTGATTACGGGCACCAACCATTTTGATCGCCAATCGGGTAATGCACGGCGTCCCGGGCGCTTCGAGCTTTGATTATTGCGACTGAGATCCGCGTCCAGACGAATTAGAATAGCGCGATGGCACACTGGTCTGAGGCGAGGCGGCGAACGCTATGGCAACCCGCGTAGGTGTCGACGTCGGCGGGACGTTTACCGACGTCGTTTTCTATGACGACGGCTCGGGCGAGGTCCGGATCGGCAAGGTACCGACGGTGCCGGATTCCCCCGAACAGGGCGTAGAGGCGAGCATCTCGACCGTGCTGGACGGGACGGAGCTCGCCGCGAGCGAATATTTTCTCCATGGCACGACGGTCGGCCTCAATACGATCCTGCAACGCTCGGGTCCCGCGATCGGCATGCTCTGTACCCGGGGCTTTCGCGACGTGCTCGAGATCCGTCGCACCGAACGCGACGATCCCTACGGACTGTTCGCGAAGCCCGTGTCTCCGCTGGTACCGCGGAAGCTGCGGCTACCTGTGACCGAACGGTTGCTCGGTAGTGGCGAGGTTCTGACGCCGCTCGACCCGGCGGACGTGCGCGATGCGCTCGACGTGTTCGAGCGCGCCGGCGTTGCCACCGTTGCGATCGCTTTCCTGCATGCGTACGCGAATCCCGAGCACGAGCTGGAAGCTGCTCGCATCCTGCGCGAAGCGGGCTTCGACGGTGAAATATCGCTCTCACACCTCGTCTCCGGTGAATATCGCGAATATGAGCGCACCGCGACGACGGTCGTCGACGCTTACCTCCGCCCCTCGATGCGCGCCTACCTCGGCCATCTGGAACATGCGCTCGGCGATGCCGGCTACGCTGGAGAATTGCGCGTGGTGCGGCCCGACGGCGGCGCGATTACATTCCACGAGGCCGCCGAGCGGCCGTTCGAGACGATCCTTTCAGGGCCCGTCGGCGGGGTCCAGGGCGCCGGTGAACTGGCGCGCGACTTAGCGCTCGAGGAGGTCATCACAGCCGATGTCGGTGGCACGAGCTTCGACACCGCCCTCGTTAGCGACGGCGATGCGCGCCTGCTCTACGAGGGCGCGGTCGCCGGTATGCCCATCCAGGCGGCGTGGGTCGATGTGCGCTCCATCGGCGCGGGCGGCGGTTCGATCGCCTACGTCGACGATGGGGGTTTGTTGAGGGTTGGCCCGCGCAGCGCGGGCGCCTATCCCGGGCCCGCTTGCTATGGACGCGGTGGCGTCGAGCCGACCGTCACCGATGCCGCACTTCTTCTCGGAATGCTTCCTGCCGAGCTCGCGTCCGGCCTGCGCCCCGACTCGGCGCGCGCGGAAGACGCGCTCGCGACCTTAGCCGGGCCGCTCGAACTCGATGTCGCCGCCGTGGCGCGTGGCGTCATGGTCATCGCGAGCGCGGCGATGGCCGGGACGATGCGCGAGATCACCGTACAGCAAGGCCGCGATCCGCGCGCGGTAACGCTCATGGCCTTCGGCGGCGCCGGGCCGCTCTTCGCCACGCTCCTAGCCCGCGAGCTCGAGATACCGCGCATCGTGATTCCGCCGTATCCAGGGAACTTCTCGGCCTGGGGTATGCTCGGCGCGGACTTGGTCCGCACGGCGACACGGACTCGCGTGATGGCGCTGACCGACGCGGTACTCGAAGAGGCACGTGGCATCTTTGAAGATCTCTTTTCGACCATCGAAGCACGGACCCGTCCGAGCGACCGCGAGCGCGTGCGCGAAATCGCATTCGACATGCGTTACAAGGGCCAGGAGCATACGGTTACGGTATCCGCGCCTTCTAACGGCGGGCAGCTCTCCGTCACAGCGGATGGTCTGGTCGACCGCTTCACGGAGACGTATACGAAGACGTTCGCCTATACGCTCGAGTTCGAACCCGAAATCGTCACGTTGCGCGCGACGGAGCGCGAACCGCTGCCCCGCCGCAAGGCCGAGGTGCTTCGATCCACCGCAACGAATGGCAGCGCAGAGGCACCGCGCATGCGCGCGTATTCGTTCTCCGAGGAGCGGTGGCTCGATTTCGCACACATCGAGCGGGCCGGGCTCGAGCGCGGCGCCGTGCTCGAGGGGCCGGTGATCGTAGGTGAAGAAACCGCGACCACCTACATCGATGCGGGCTTTTCCGCAACCGTTGACGAGACCGGCGCACTTTTTGTCACAATGTCCGAGCGCTAACGGCGGAGGGACGATCCATGTCAGCAATCATCGAACGAGTCACTACCGTTGCGAGCGAACCGCTACCCGATCGCGACGGTCGCCAGATTGCTGAAAAGGCCGATCCGATCACGACCGAAGTGATCCGTCATGCCCTCAATTCGGCGGCGGGTCAGATGAAATGGGTGCTCATTCGCGCTGCCTTCGCACCGAATATTTACGAAGTCCGCGATTTCGCCGTCGCAATTTACGACCGTGAACTCCGGCTCCTCGCCCAGGCCCCGAGTCTGCCCTTGTTCATGGGTACGATGAGCTTCTGTATCGAGGGCGCGGTCGAGGGCGTCGGCGGCGAGGAGAACCTCGAACCCGGTGACATCATCCTTTACAACTGGCCCTATGGGATCGGCTCTCATGCGCAGGACGCCGCGCTGGTGATGCCGGTGTTCGCGTGCGGCGACGAGCTCGTCGGCTATACGACGATCAAGGCGCATTGGCCGGATATCGGAGCTCAGGCGCCGTACTGTACCGACACGATCGACGTTTATCAGGAAGGGACCTTCTTTCCCGGTGTGAAACTATTTCGCCGCGGCGAGCGTAACGATGAGATCTACCAGATCATGCTCGTCAACTCGCGGATGCCGCGGATCCTCGCCGGCGACGTTGGCGCGCAGACGATGGGTGTGCGCACCGGTGCGAGCGCGTTGTCGCACCTGGTCGATCGCTATGGCCTCGAGACCTTCCGCTCGTGCGTCGAGCGCATGTTCGAGCACGGCGAGACGATCGCGCGCAAGGCCTATGCGGATATGCCGGACGGGCGCTACCTGGCCGCCGGGCTGATGGATGACAACGGCGTCGATCACGATCCGATCCCGTTCGAGATCGCGGTCGAGATCGACGGCTCGACGGTACGGGTCGATTATTCCGACGTGCCCGATGCGCAACGCGGGCCGATCAATTGCCCGCTGCCGACGACGGTATCGGTGACGCGCCTCGCGATGAGCCTGCTCGTCGAAGGCAGCGGCGCACCCCACGAGGGGATCTATCGACCGGTCGAGATCATCACGCGGCCGGGCTCTCTCTTTCATCCCGTATCCCCGGATCCCTGTTTCCTCTACGCATGGCCGGCCGCGCACGCCGTCGACGTCATTTACCGGGCGGTTGCGCAGGCGGCGCCGGAGCGCGTACCCGCTTGTTCAGGCGGCCACGTGCATGGGCTCGTGTCCTGGGGTATAGACCCGGCGACGGGCGAACTGTGGTACGACGGCCCGCCGCATCCGAGCGGCCAGGGCGCGCATACCGCTGGCGACGGCGCGAACTGCCTACAGCATTTCGCGGTCGGATCGGCGCGTCTCGTGCCCGCCGAAATCTATGAGACTAAGACGCAGTTCTTAATCGTGCAGGAGGAGCTGGCGCCGGACTCCGGTGGAGCGGGGAAGCACCGCGGCGGGCTCGGCTTCGACAAGGTTTTCGAATCCCGCGACGACAACACCTATACGACGCCGGTGATCGAGGGCACCAAGGCGACGGCCTGGGGCCTCGCCGGTGGGCAGGACGGCAGAACCAACACGGCGACGATTCACCTTCCCGACGGCACCGTGCGCGCGGCCGCAAAGGGCACCGGTCTGCACCTCCCCACCGGGGCCAGGTTCGTCATGAAAACGGGTGGGGGCGGCGGCTTTGGTCCGCCCTCAGAACGCGACGCCGCCGCTGTGATCGACGATCTCGAAAATGGTTATATCACCGAAGCATTTGCGCGGCGCCACTACCCCGACGCACTTGCCTGCGGCGCGAAGCCAAAAGAGGGAACCTGACACGCCGATCGAGATCCGCTAGGGTTAAGACCGGCTATCGCACGAATAAAGGAGAACTGGATTGCCTGAACACAGGTGTTACCGCCTACTCGCGATCGCGCTGTGCTTAATAACCTTTCCCGCATTCGCCTTTGATACGACGCGCATCGAAGACCCCGAGGTTCGCGCTTGTGCAGAACGCGCGTTACCGACGGAAACCGCAACCCAGTTACAGAGGATAGAGGTCGTCGGTGCGAACGGGTTTGTTCGCGAGTCGAGGCGCCTCATCTATTGGAAACGTTCGGAGAATAACAACTCACGCGTGCTCGTACGCGTGATGGAGCCGCTCGACGACAAAGGCGTCGCCGTTCTGATCAACGATGACGTGGAAAGAAACGTCGTGTCGTATATGACCTACTCGCCCAAGATCAAACGAGTCAGGCGGGTTAGCGGTGAATCGTTTTTCGGGTCCATCCTGGGCACCGATTTCACGTACGAGGATTTTTCGTACTTCTATCGTGTCGATGAACGAGAGGAGGTCGTTCGTGTAGAAGACTCAGACGTCGATGGCCATGCCGCTTACGTGCTCGAGACGGTGAAGCGCGACGATAATTCCCATTACAGCTTGATTCGCTTTTTCGTCGACGAAGAGTTCTGCCTGCCCGTCCGATCGGACTTCTTGGCGCCCAACGGCGATTTACGCAAGCAGCTCGTCGTCGACCGGGCGGAGATTCAGATGGTAGACGACCATTGGGTCCCGTTTCGAACGACGATGTCGGACTTCAAATTCAATACCAAGACGATCTTTATCGTCGAAGAGGTGGCGATCGATCCAGATCTCAGGGATGGGCTATTTGAGGTCGCTGAACTCAAAAGTGGCAGTCATTGATCTGCGAGCGCGACGGAATCGCGATCCGGCTCCGACATTAAGGTGTAATCCCGCGCTAACCTAGCCCGCGTTCTCTTATTCAAACCGTGGGCGTTGGCGCACAAATCATGACCGCACGCCTGTTCGAGTTGCTCGTCGCACACCCGCGGCGCGTGATCGCCGTCGCCTTTCTGTTGAGCCTGATCGCGCTCATTCGCCTGGTCGAATGGCCGGCCTTTGATCTCGCGCTCGAAGTCGATCCCTCTATTCGCGCGTTATTACCGCAGCACGGCGCCGAGTTAGAGATCTTCGAGTCCGTGCGCGATCGATACTCGAGCGACGACCTCCTCCTGGTCGCCTGGGTAGGCGACGACCTCTTTACGCCGTCGCGCCTCGCCGCGCTCAAGCGCCTTACCCGTCGGGTCGAACGCATGCCGGGCATCGAGGATGTCGAAAGCCTGGCCACGGCCGTTCGAACGCGCGTGTATGAGGATTACACCGAGGTGCGCGCGTATTTGAGTGAACTGCCGAAAACCGAAACCGAGGCGCTCGAGGTACGTGATTCGGTACTGGATAACCCGCTCTATGCCGGCTATCTGGTCTCGCGCGACGGCCGCGGTGCGATGCTCGCCGTCCGTTTCGACCGTAGACTGTCGGCCCGCGCGCTGATCGACATCATTGCGAAAATCGCGGCAGTCTCACGCGAAGAAGCGCGCGGCGTCGATCAATTCCTGTCGGGGCCCTTGTTCATTCGCCTCGAGATCAGTCGCTTGTTGCTCCGCGATCTCTTTCGCGTGATGCCGCTTGCCGTCGGGGTCACGTTGATCGTCGTCGCGATCGGCTTTCGTCATGTGCGCGGTATTGTCCTCCCGTTCTTATCGAATGCCGTCGCGTTAGTTCTGACCCTGGCGGTTTTCGTGTTTTACGGGAATACGCTGAACTACGTGACCGTGATCCTGCCCCCAACGGTCTACGTCGTCGGCTTCGCCTATGCGATCCATGTCGTCAGCGACTTCGATCGACATTTTGCATTGGGACTCGACCGACCGGCGGCGACCCGGGCGGCGCTCATGGACGTTTTTGCGCCGGTAACGCTCACTGCGATCACGACGGCCATGGGCTTCGCGTCCCTTACGCTAAGTGCGATCGATTCCATCCGCCTGTTCGGCGCATACGCAAGCCTCGGAACGGTATTGGCGTGGTTGGCCGCAGTTACCGTCGTTCCAGCCGGTCTCGTGCTCATGCCCGGAAGGCGCAGCGCAGCCGCCGTACGCCGCGCCGATCAGCTCGGCGCAGGGCTTGCGCGACTTGCCGAACGCCGCGGACGCGCGTTGCTCGCGTGCGGTTTGTTGCTGGCCGGGCTGTCGGTGCTGGGCGCTGCACGCATCGAGGTGAGCACCGATTACCTGGCCAACTTTCCAGCAGAGAGCGAGTTGCGGCGCAATTTCGACCGCATGAGCACCGTTTTCGCGGGCGCCGTGCCGTTGCAGATCGTATTGGAAAGCGATGCGACCGACGCATTCAAAACGCCGCACGCATTGCGCGCTGTCGATGACATCGAAGGCTGGTTGCTCGAGCAGCCGGAAATCGGTGGCGTGTATTCCCTGCTCGATTACGTTGGTGTTCTCGAGCGCGCCCTTGCGCCGGAGATGGTCGATGAGGATCCCGTCCCTGAATCGAAAGGCATCGCAAGCCACCTCATCTTGCTCGGTGGCACGGAAGACGTGCTGCGTTTCGCGGATTCGGCGTTTACGAGCACGCTCCTGCAAGTGCGCGCGCGGGTTGTGGCGAGTCAGGAACTGAATGCCCTTTCCGACCGGATAGAACATCGGTTGCGCGAGCTACCTCCCGATGTGCGGGGATATGTAACCGGCAGCTCGTACGTGATAGCGCGCACACTCGACGACGTCACCCGCGGTCAGGTTTTGAGCCTGACGGCCGCGCTGATTCCGATTTATCTGGTGCTGGTCGCGATGTTTCGATCACTGCGACTTGCTGGCCTTGCACTCATTCCCAACGTGCTGCCGATCCTGGCGTTCTTCGGCATCTTGGGCTGGAGCGGCATCAGCCTAAATCTGACCACCAGTCTCGTCGCCGCCGTGGTGCTTGGCATCGCGGTCGACGATAGCATCCATTTCTTCGCACGCCTGCGCGAAGCTGCGCGACGTGCGGACGGAGAGCGGGAGGCAGTCGGAGCCGCGCTGGCCGCCGTGGTCCGCCCGGTAAGTTTCACGACGGCGGGCCTCGCGCTCGGATTCGTCACCTTGATCTCCGGTGAGCTGCGCAGCCAAGCCGAATTCGGCATGCTCGCCGCGATCACGCTGGTCATTGCGTGGCTGCTCGACCTCACCTTTACACCGGCGCTCGCGCGGCGTTACGGCGTGGCGCAGAAGGGCCGTTAGATAAGGTTTCTGGCGAACATACGCGGAGTTCGCGGAATTGCTACGCCTGAATCGCAAACTACCCGGCCGCGGGATCGAACGCCGATCAAACATCCGAATCCGCTCAACACCAAAAGGAATGCGCCAGGGACGGGTATCACTATCGCGGAAGAAACGGAGTTGAGGTGCCCTACCGCTACACCCGTAGCGCTACCGCCGGAAATGGTCGCACCGAGAAAAAACGCAGACACGCCCGCCAGGGGCGGAGCGCTCGGAATGGTTGAAACGCCATTAAATATATTCGTCGGTCCGTAAAACAGCAAAGAAATGATCGTTCCATCGGTAATGCCACCGGTCGGCGACAGCGTGGCGCCCGGTAAATACGATGCCAATCCGAACGCATCATAGACGCCCGCCGGCAGCCCGGGAAAATCACCCGCATTGACAACGAAGTTGTCCGCGATGCCGACCTCGATTTGCGTGAGATTGTAGTTCACGGCACCGATTGAAGCGGTTGCCGTGAACTCGAGGCCCGAGAACAAATAGCTGACGTCGTTCGGCGTTTCCGATTTAAATTCGGCCAGGCTCGTGTCGGTGCTATAAGTAAATTCAGATACGAACGGACCCGATGGAAAATTCAGCACGAATACGTTCGTGCCGAAACCCGATGCATTGACCACGACGGTTTCGGCGACGGCGGAGAAACTCCCGATCGCCAGCATGATTGCAACAACAATGACCAGCCTTGGCATCGTGATTCCGTTTGGTGTGCAACGGACCGAGTATATTACATCCCCCAATCTCTAAGCATTTCATAAAGTGATCGCGCCCAATCAAGATACGCTGTCGCCAATGAGAACCTGGAGCGTCTAGGCGATGTAAACAATTGTGAATCAGAATTTACGCTCTAGAAACAAAAGTGCTCGGCTGATCGTCTGCGATAAATCTATTTAGACGTCGTTCGGTGACACGCAGGCGCTGATCGCGTCTGACCCACCTTATTTACGGCATCCCTATATCGTCGTAATTACCCGAGATCCCGTCCGGCCCGTTGGAATGCACGAAAATCTTGTACTCTTTCCCCCACGGCGTCTCCTTGCCCCATTCGAGCCGGTAAGCAAACGTATTGCCCCATTCGTCGGTGATCTCCGACTTACTGAGATAACGACGATCGACTAGAAGCTGTAGCCCTTCTTCGTCCGTCGGCGGTTCGGCGCCCTCCATGGTGTACTGATAAAGCATCGTTTTCAGACCGTGCAATTTGCTTCTTACGGCAGTGTTTTTGATTTGCGCGACAGCGCCCGGGTGAATTACCGCGAGCCGGTCGGTGGGGTTCGATTGTTTTACCTTGTTCTGATCGCTTACATCTGATGTTTTTGCATTAGCGGTTTGTCCCGCATCGTCCGAGCCTGAAAATGCGAAAAATCCGATGACAGGAACGGCGATTAGCAAGATCAACGTCTTATTGATCCCGCGGCTTTCGCTGATCGTCGAGACGGTCGGTTTTCGATCAGGTGTTTCTGTCTTCGCCAGCTTGTTGACGACGATGCCGCACTTTTCACACGTTACTGCCCGAGGTTGAAAGGTTTGGCAACTTGGACAGATCATATTCGCTTTGGCGGTCATCGTTGCGTCCTCATTATTTGCGGCAAAAAGCCGACGGATCGATCGCATACATTAGTTCGACCCGATGCGCGAATACCTTTAACCTGACTGTCATGAACCTCATCGCGACCGGTCTCAACGCCTTTGAAATAAACACGAGGCCCGAAGGAACGGTCAAATTTCTCGCCACGCCGCAACAAGTCATCGAATTGGTGGCCAGCGGGAAAACCCACGATTTCATCATTCTAGTCGGCGGCGGAACGACGACGTTTCTATCGCCCGTGCTCACCGCTGGCACGCTCGGGATCCTCACCATGTCGGGCGCGCCGGAATCGCATCTCGGCATTTTGTCGCGCGAGTTCCAAATCCCCTGTGTGCTGACCCTCGCCATCGAAGGCTGGGATCGGCGCTATGAGCCGGGACTTACCGATGCGTCGTACTTCCAGCACATCGTCGAACTACTTGACGGACGGCGCGTTTTTATGGATTGCAGCGATTGGGCGCAGGGACAGATATACGAGGCCGCGCCCGTAAACGCATGACTTATATACGCGATCTCGATTGGCTCGAAATCACGCCGCATCCGTTGCTCGATGCAGACGACGTCCGCTATGAATATCAGAGGCGGTACGTCGAGGACGACGACGGCCTGCGTTTCACCGATCTGATGTACCAGGGTAACTTCACCGAGGCGTACGGCTATACCGGCGCCGACGCGGCGCCGATCACCGATGGCGTAAGCGGCGACCGTGAAGTGAAGCGGCGCGCCAAGACGAAGGTGCTCGAGCGCCTCTCCAAAGACGATGTACTGCGCGACCAGCTCACGGTCGACGAGATGAACGACCTGATCAATTACGTGGGCTGGAACATCTGGGACGTGCTTGCGATGCGCGCGACGGAAGGCGCGTCGGGCCTCATCCCCCGCCAGGAGTACGAGGCCCTCGCCGTCATGCAGAACTTCCTGCGGTGGCCCGAGTTCTTCGACCAGATCACGCAGACGGTCGGCCCGGGTGGCGTGGTGCGACTCGGTGAGACGGCGGCGCGCGAGATTGGAACCAAGGTCAACAACCTGCGCACCTGGGATGCGGCCGGCGGCTTTCTCATGGGGTACTGCCTGCTGCAAGCGCTGGAGTGGGCCAGGCCCGGCGATTTCGTCCGCGACATCAATATCGGCCTGAAATTCTTCCAACGCGTGAGCTTCGGCTTTCGCCGCGACGGATACGTTCTCAGTTCGCAGGACCGTTCGCGCGCGCCGACTTTGTATCCGTATTGGATCGAACGCATGGAGCGCGAGGCGGAGACGCTGGGCGGCGAAGACGATCCGAACCGCAGGCTGTTTCGCGATCTCAACGCGGTCGCGAGCCTGCTCGGATTCTTCGTTCACTTCGATTGCCGCATGGGCATGGGCGACAGCGGCCCCTATGAACTCGGCGACGGGCGGCTGATGATGGTAAGGGACTACTTCTTGAGGGAAGACGTCTACCATTGGAGTGACGTTACCGAAGACTTACCGCATGCCGTCACGGCGGCGTTCATCATCGACGCCGGCGCAATGCGGCTCGAGGAGATCCGCTGCAACGATATTTCCACCATGTTCACGCGGCCCAAGAATTATCTGCCCTACGTCACGCACGCGGCCATCTACGTGCGGCAGAACTGGGACACCCCCATCGAGGATGTCGTTCAGATTTCACTCACCGACACGCCGGATATCACCGAGCGCGCCCGCGTCGCGAACCTCAAGCTGTACCGCAAGATGGCGACGATGTCGCGGCGCGAGCTCATCACCAACGGCATCTACGTCTACTACATCGACATGCTGCTGCCATGGTTGCGCTTGAGCGGGACCTACGACGCGGCCTGTGCGGACGGCAATGTCTGGGAATTGGACCGCCGAGTGTCGGAGGCCTATTACGAGATCACGCGGCGAAATTTCGTGCAGGAGATCGTTCCGCAGAAAATTTTCTCCGGGACCGGTTACGTGCCGATCCCAAACGTCGCCGAAACCCGCGCCAAGTGGGCCTGGCTGTAAGCGGGGGTAAGCCATGATCACGGCCCGAGACGTCCGCAGGCACGAACCGCCTAACGATGATCCGACCTTTGCGGAGACTAACTACTTCGGGTTCTACCTGCCGGAGGAGGGGATCAACTGCGCTGTCTACGTATTGCTGCGCCCGAACGTCGGCGTGGCACTCTCGTCGGTCGCGCTCTTTCGAGGCGACAATGCATCGCATTACGATGCACTTTACTGCGACTACCAAGTGCATCTACCGATGCCCGCTGGTGATCTGGATGATTTCGCGCTCGCTAACGGGCTCAAGATCAAGGCGGTCGATCCACCGTCAGGATACGAGCTCGACTACGTTGGCTACGGTGGCACCGAGATCCACGTCACTTATGCAGCACTCATGTCGCCGTACGACGTCAACGATCCGGACATGGATCCGATCGCGGCCGCCGCACAGGACGCGGCCTCTGGTTGGGATGCCGCTTATAAGGGCCATTACGATCAGACGGGGGAATTTATGGGCGAGGTCAAGGTCGGCGGCAAGACCTATGACGTCAACTGCGTGTCAACGATGGATCATAGCTGGGGGGTGCGCCCCGAGATGGATCTCCCCACCATCAGTTGGTTGCATGCGCACTTCGGGCGCGACCTCGCCGTGCACTGCATATTCAGTATCGATCCGTATCGCACTGAAGAGATGGCGCCGTTCGCGCACGGCTACATCTTGGAAGACGGTGAAGTCTATGGTCTCACTGGCGGCAAAGGTCGCGCGAGTCGAGACCGCTTTCAGCTACGGAATATCGAGCTCGACGTCACCGACGTGCGCGGCAAGCACTTCAACGTCACCGGAAGCACGATAGCAAACTGCCCCTGGGTCGCCTGGCCCGGCATCTGCGACTTTCAATCCTTGGTCCGCTGGGAGTTCGAGGGCCGCACCGGTTACGGGGAGGTGCAGGATGTGCTCCCGGTGTCCTACATCGTGGGGCAGCGGCCGGACTAACACCCTTCAGACTTCGTTGACCCGCAGCGACAACTGCGAGATGTCTACGCTCTCGCCGACGATCAAATCCTCCCTCGCCATGAACGCGGGCCGGATGAACCACACCAGCGTCGGTAACACCACGAGTGACAGGACCATGTTGATCAGCATGATCGCGACCAGCAGCAGACCCATGTCGGCCATGAATTTGAGATCGGAGAGAAAGTACCAGGGCAGAATACCGATGAGCATCACGGTCGCCGTGAACATGATCGCCTTGCCGGTCGTCGTGAGCGCCGCGTTGATCGTTTTTTTAAGGTCGTGGTCCTGCGCCGTGTATTCCTCGCAGATCCGCGACAACAGATAAATACCGTAATCGATGCCGATCCCGACGCCCATCACGGCCACGATCACCGCATTGATGTCCATGCCGATGCCGAGTGCGTGCATGGACGCGCCGAGCAGGAGGTTCGAGAGATTGACCGGGATCAACAAGATAAACGCCGCGACGAGCGATCGGTAGGCGAACGCCGAGATCAGCATGACCGCGCAGTTCAGCAACCCGAGGATGAACCAGTGGTAGCGTTCGACCACGTAATTCATCGCCTGCTGGAGCGCGATGACGCCGGTGCCGAGCCGCACGCGGAATTCGGGATGGTCTTCGCCCACCGCCGCGACCGCGCGCCCAGCGCTTGCGAGCGCGGCGTCGATCGTCTCCTGCTTGTTGTCCTTGTACCAGAGCGAGACCGTCGAATGCTGCAGACCGAAATCGATCACGTGGCCGAAATTGATCGGGCTCGAGCCCAGCATCGCGGCGAAGCCGGCGGCGTTGATCGCCTCCGCCGTCTGGTCCAGCGGCGTCCACTTCGGATTTCCGCCCGAGAAGAGCCGGTTCGTCTCGCGCATGTAATCCGTGTACGACAAGGTGGCGCGCGGCGGCAGGTCGCGATCGGTTTCCATCTGCCGTTGTAACTCGTTCGCGACGGCGACGACCCGCGGCGTACGGCCCACGCGGTGATTGCGGTCTTCCTCCTTCGCCTCGATCACGATCTCGAGCGTATTCATGCCGGGAAAGTGCGCATTGATGGCGCGCACCGCCGTGTTGAATTCGGACTCGTGCCACAGCAGGTTACTGCCCTCGACGGGATTCCCGATCTTGATCAGCGTGTTCACGTAGAGCGCGACGGCGCCGATGATCATCGTCACGATGATGGTGACGTTCGCTGGCTTTCCGACGGTCAGGCGCGACATGCGGTTCAATACCTTCTCCTGCATGAGATGGATCCCGGATTCTTTCTCTTCACCACCGACAATTTCCGCGATGTTCCCCGGTATCGGCAGGTAGGACAGGATGATCGAGACCATGAAGACGCCCGTGGGAATGATCCAAAGCGCCCAGAATCCGCAGAAGATCGCGTGATTGACCATCGTCGTGATGGGCGCCACCGCGATGAAGACGATGCCGCAGAAATCGGTGAGGATGCCGAGGATCGACGGTGCCATCATGATACCCATCGTCACCTCGGCGGCCTTGCGGCGATCCTTCAGGTGCATCACGATCTCGTAGTAGCGCTCGGTGTATTGCACGCAGTGTGAAAACGAGCGCGCGACGAGCAGCAGCGGGACGATCATCAACAGCGGTTCGATTGGCCGTCCCAGCCATCCGATGAAACCGAAACCCCAGATGCCCGCGATCAGGGCGCACAGGATCGGCGTGACGACGCCGGCGAGATTGCGCATGTAGAACAAGAGCGCGAGCATCAAGGCCCCGACCGTCACGGCGAAGATCTTGTAAGTCTGTTTCTGCAATTTGTAGACCCAGCCGGTGAGCGCGGGTTGGCCGGCGAGGTAGACGTCGTGCGCATCGTCGCGAGCCGCTTCGATCAACGCTTGCGCGTAAGCAAAGGCCTCGCCGTATTCGATCGAATCCTGAAACGCGGCATTGATCAACGTGGCCGATTCGTCGTGCGAAATGTAAAAGGTCCGCGCGTTGACTGAAATTTCAACGCGGCGGCGAAACTCCTGCATTTCTGCGTCCGTTGATGGCGCCTTCTCACCCATCAACGGCCGGGTATCGATACCTTGCGGGGTCGCTTCGGCATAGCGCAGCTTCTCCGTCGCGATGGAGATGACCTGATCGTGGTCGACGCCCGGAGCAAGGTCGATATCGCGCGTCAGATCCCAGACTTTGTTCAGCGTTTCCGAGTTATAGATATCGCCGTGTTTATGTTTGACCATGATGGACATGGTCAACGGGTTGCCGAAATTTCGGTGGTCGAAATAGACTTGAACGAATGGGTCGTCCCTGGGCAGGAGATCGTTGAAGACCGTGCGGATCTCCACGTTCGGAAACCCGCCCATGAATCCCAAGGTCACGACGATAAAGCCGATGCCCACGCCAAATCGGTGCTGCATGATCCAGCGAGCGATACGAAATCTCATCGAACCTCAAATTCTCCGGTGGGCCGGTATTAACGCAGCATTGCGGCACCGCAACATAAAGCGGCGCGGAGCTCAGCACCAAAGGGCGGCGGGACTCAATCGCGGGTAAGCCGGCTCCTGCATAGATCAATCGGGTCGGGCGGCGATCCCCTGGATCTCGATCACAATTCCGTCCTGGGCGAAGCCATTAACGCGGATCGCGGTGCCCACCGGGCCGGGCGAGGCTAAATGACGCATGCGCACGCGCGTCATGTTTTCCCAAAAGTCCTGCACGGCCGCGCCCTCGAGATCGCAGCGGTAGAAGGTGTAGAGCTTGACCAGATCCGCCATATCGGCGCCGGCCGCATTCAACACGCGGCGCATGTGGGTAAACACGTTTTCGGTCTGTGCCGCGATGTCGTTGGCCGCGACGACTTCACCGTTGCCGTCGAGCGACAGCTGGCCGCTGACGAACACGAGATGACCGACTCTGAATGCCTGCGAGCAGGGTCGCGAATCCGGCCATTGCCAATGGTCGTCGGGTTGAACGGGTACACGATCGGCGCCGAGGGCCGCGATTGCTTCGATCTCGATCAGAAGCCCTTCGTAGGCGAGTCCGTTCACCCGCATCGCAACGCCGGACGGGTAGGGTGGGACCAAGTACTCGCGACTAATCGCATGGATCTGGTCTAGGTAAGCCGTGAGCTCGCGTGGCGGTCCGTCGTAACGGTAGAAGATATTGAGCTGCACGAGGTCGTCGAAGCCGGCGCCGGCTTCCGCGAGTACCTTGCCCACGTAATCGTAGGTCTTGCGCGTTTGTACAACGATGTCCCCCGCAGCGATGGTCTCGCCGCGCACATCCGCGGACACTTGACCGCCGACGAAGACCAAATCGCCGACCTGCCATCCCTGCGACAAGGGCACGGGCATGCTCCAATCCCAATGGCCCTCGGGCATCAACCGCACTGTTTCCGTATCGACGGCGGCGATCGCATCGATCTCGATGACGAGGTCGGCGATGCCGAGCCCCGCTATGCGCAGCGCCGTCCCGGCGGGTCCCGGATCGCGCAGGTACTCGAGCCGGACCTTCGTCATCTGCTCCCAGTAGTCCTTGAGCGCCGGTCCGCGTCCGCTGAAGTCGTACCAGGTGTTGAGTTTGATCAGATCCGGCAGATCGCTTCCACCTTCGGCGAGCACCTTGTGGATGAACGCGCAGGTATTGCGGGTTTGCGCGGTGATATCGCCGGGGGCCACGACGCGTCCATCTGCACTTGCCGACACTTGACCGCCGACGAACAGCAGGTCGTCGACGAGCCAGCCTTGTGAGAATGGCACCGGGATCGGCCAGTCCCAGTGGCCGGCCGGCATGAGGCGGGTTTTTTTCATGGTCGACGTTCGCCCGCAAGCGGGCTCCTACGGGTTTATCCTTTTCGCTTCTCTGATACCGGACAGGTATGCGCCATGTACGGTAGCCGGATATTGACGAATCGTGGCTTCGCCGGCGAAGAGCAGGCGACCGTGGTCGACCGGGTCCGCCAGGCGATCGTATTCCGCGCCGGTGGCTCCCGGCGGGATGTGCGAATAGGAACCAGCGGCATAGGCGTCACTGCGCCAGCGGCTGACGGCCAGACCGTCCGGTTCCGGTATTGCGTGTCCAAAGATACGCTGCAGGATGCGCATGATTTCGGATTCGATTTCCTTTTCCGTTTTGTCCTCGAGCCGACGTGCGAAATCGCCGCCGGTAAACGCAAGCAGCACCGGCGACCCGCTGTGCTTTTGCCAGTTGAGGAACTGGGGATATTCGCCCGCAAGCCTCGACATATAGCCGATGAACTCGCGGTCTCGCGGCCAGAATACCTCGGGGAACCGGAGTGCGACCTTGTTCAACACACCGACGCCGAGTTTTCCTATGGCGTCTTGCTTAGCGGCTGGCAATGGAGGTCGAAAGCTAACCGATCCACGTTTCAACACACCGAGCGGTAAGGTGACGATCGCATACTCGGCGTCATAGGTGCCTTGTGATGTCGCGATTCTTACGCCGCTGGCGCTGTGTTCGATCGCCGACACGACGGTGTTGAAGCGGATGTCGATCGTCCGGGCGAGATACCGTGCGATCTGGTCGTAGCCGGCGGGGAACAACTCGTCGCGGCCCTCGAATCCATCGTCCTGATCGGCGTGCATGAGGGAAAGCTCGTTGAGTTCGGCCGCGGCGGCGACCACCGCGGACATCGATGCGTAGTTCAGTGCAACGGTCTCGTCGGGCGTCAACGAATACTGCCCGCGAACGTGGTCGAACGCCGCGCCTATTGAAAGGTTCGCATCGCGTGACTCGCCGAACGACTCCACTTCCTCGACGAGCTCTTCAAAAGCGTTCGCGAGCTCACCCAGCTCGGCGTTTGAAAGCTGGTGTCCGCCGGCATCAAAGGCGATGACATCGTCGTAATCGGTTGCGCTCGTTTCGATTCCGAGTTGTACGGCAAGTGCCTTCATCGGGTTGCCCGTGACGCCGTGTATCCACGACGCACCCATATCGACGGGTGAGCCCAACGACCGGTTCGTCCAGATCCGCCCGCCTAAGCGGTCCCGTGCTTCCAATACCAAAATCCGATAACCGGAGGCCGCTAACTCGCTGGCGGCAGCGAGTCCGGCGATGCCGGCTCCAACGACGATGATCTGCGGCTCCTCGGACGGTCGTTCGGCGGCCGCAGCCCCGCTTTTCCGCAAGCTTGACTGCACCATGCCGAGAACGAGCAGCGCCTTTAAGAAATGCCTTCGATTCATTATGGTTGGAACCGACTGCCAGCAGTGAACGGGAGACGCATGAACAATACCAGCCCTTACACCCGGCGCGCTATGCTGCGGATGTCGGCAGCGAGCATGCTGCTTGGTGCACTTCCTTGGCCGTATCGCGTAGCGCAGGCGGATGACTTTAAGGTGAATCTATTCATCGACGATCAACTGGCTGCCTACGGTTTTCCGGATGGACACCCGTTGGGCATCGACCGGCAAGGCGCGTTTTTGCGCGAGGCGACCGAGCAGGGACTGGTCACACGGGCACAGTTGCAGGCGTCTCGTGCTGCCACGCACGAAGAGTTGGGCCGCTTCCACAGCGGTGACTACGTCACGCAGGTGTTTACCGCGGAGGACAGCGGTCGTGTGCTTCTCGACGGCGGCGATACGCCGGTTTTCCCGGGTGTCTTTCGTACGTCGGCGCACGTCGTGGGCGCTGCGCTCGACGGATTGAAACAGGTGATGGACGCGCAATGCCGGCGCACCTTACAGCCGATCGGCGGGTTGCATCATGCGGCACGCGGGCACGCGGCTGGATTTTGTGTGTTCAACGATCTCGGCGTGGTGATCGAAACGCTACGCAGCGTCTATGGCGTCAAGCGCGTCGGATACCTCGACATCGACGTGCATCACGGAGACGGCGTGTTCTACGCGTTCGAGGGCGATCCCGATCTGATCTTCGCGGATATTCACCAGGACGGGCGCACGCTCTATCCCGGTACCGGCCGCGCGCACGAGACGGGTAAGGGTGACGCGCAAGGGACTAAGCTCAATATCGAATTTCTTCCTCGCTCAGGCGATCGCGAGTTCATGCAGGCCTGGCCACGAGTCGAGGCGCATTTCGAAAAACTCCAGCCGGAATTCTTCGTCTTCCAGTGTGGCGCGGACGGCCTCGCGGGCGATCAACTGGCGCAGCTCGAATATTCACCCGCCGTACATGCACATACAGCGCAGCGCATGGTAACGCTGGCGGATAAATTCGCCGAGGGTCGTATCATGGCGTTTGGCGGCGGTGGTTACGATCGAAATAACCTCGCGCACGCCTGGAGCGCGGTGCTGGGCGAACTGTTGGGCCGGTAATCCGCGCCTATCGCGGCAGCTCGTCGGGGAGCGGCGCCATCTTGAACGCCTCGAGCGCTTCGCAGCGATCCGCGAGTGCGGCAAGGTGCGGCGCCTGTGCGGGCAGTTCCAACTCCGGCCGGATCTTGCTCGCAAAGGAAAACGCGACGACCGCGGTGATGTCGGCCTGACTCATCGCCTCGGTACCCGCCAACCAGCCCTCAGCGCCGGCGCTGCCCGCCAGTTCATCGAGATACCCGAGTCCACGCACGACCTGCTTGTCGTTGTGCTCGACCCATGGCGGGTGGACCTTCTCCGGCGGATGGAAGCGGCTCTCGTAGAACGCCCACTGCGCTTTTTCCGCGCTGCCGACGCCTACGGCGGTGATCTTCATGACGTCGCGGCGCGCTTTGCCTGATCCGGGCGTCAGTGCGCGTTCAGATCCCATCATCTCGTCGATGGCATCGAGTATGGCATGACTGTCGATCAGCACGTCGCCGTCGTCGAGAATGAGGGTCGGTATGCGTACCAGCGGATTGTGCGGTTCGACCTTCTCGGGCGATTTGAAGATGAACACCGGTTCCAGCTCGAAGGGGATCTCAAACGCGTTCAACGTAATTGCGACGCGCCGTACGTAAGGTGAGAGGTAGTTTCCGATCAGTTTCATCGTTTGCCCCTATACCAACACACAGCCGCCGTCGACGACCAGATTGATACCCGTGACGTAGCTGTTCTTCATCAGGAACAGCACGGCGTCCGCGATCTCTTCGGGTCGGCCGATGCGTTTCAACGGCAATCGTTCGGCTGCGGCGGCTAGTACCTCCTCGCGCTGATCGCCCAGCAGGTCGTCGAACAACGGGGTATCCACGTAGCCCGGTTGGATCGAATTCACACGCACGGGCGCCAGGTCGAGCGCAAGGCCGCGTGCAAAGGTATCGATCGCGGCGCAGGATGCCGATGCGATCGACGCACCGGGCAGCGGCCGGCGTCCCGACGATCCCGACATGAACGTGATCGATCCGCCCGCGGGCATTTTGGGCGCAGCGTACTTGGCGGCGTACAGCGCGGACCAAAAACGCGTGTCCATCGCCGGCCGTAAGTCGCTGCTGTCGGGTTCGAGATGGTGATCCATGACGAGCGCGCCCGCCGTGATGAACAGGTGATCGAGCGACGGCAGACCGTCGATGAACGCCTGCGTTCCAGCCTCGTCAGTGGCGTCGAGTTGTACGGCCCGGGCCGATTCGCCGAGTTCGCCCGATGCCGCGTCGAGCCGCGCGGCCGTGCGCCCGGTGATCGTAACCTGCGCGCCGTCTTCGAGCGCCGCCTTGGCGGTCGCCAATCCCATCCCGGAGCTGCCGCCTAAGATCACGACGGCTGTGTCATTGAGTGATGCGGACATGCGTTGTTCTCCAGTCAAGCGATAGAGATTGTATAGGGTCCGACTCGATTGAGATCTCAATCGAATTCGACCCTATACAATTCAGGGCAGGGCTCTTATTCTTCTTCGAGCCCAGTCACGCCCACGCCACTACAACAGGTCGAACCGAGCAGCCGGCACCGCGCGGCCCCGACCGATATAAATAGGCGAGAGGAGGAGAATAATGAACAGCAAAGCAGCAAGCGGCCGCGTCGTCAGGGATGTCGTCGACGGCGGCGGCCTCTACTTTTCCCGTTTCGCGACCGCCGGACCCTTTGTCTTCATGGGCGGTGTCGCCGTCGACAATTCCGGGCGGATCCCGACCGAAGCCAGGCCCAAACCGCCGTATCACCTATCTCCGCCGGGGCACGTCATCACCCAGACCCAGTACATTTACGCGCGCTACGTTGAAGGCCTCAAAGCACTGGGCTCGTCGATAAACGACGTCATCCAGGTCGAGCAATACATCCCGGCGAAGATCTATGCCGACGGCTATCTCGACATCAGTCGCGGTAAAGGCAACATGGAACGTGGCCGGCCGACGAGCGCGTTGCTCGAAACGGGCGAGCTGGTGCCGGAAGACTGCGTCATCAACCCAACCGGGATCGCGATCATTCCGGGCGACGGCATGGTGAAGGAGATCGCGAAGTCGACGGAGGGCTACCACCCCAGCATGACGAAGGAGGAGTACGGTGAGACCTACGAGGAAGAAGGCCCGTTCAACGAGGTCGTCACCGGCGGTCCCTACGTCTGCACCGTCGGCGACGTGTGTTTGAACTGGGGTACGAATGACATCGAAGCGGGCGTCAAGGTCAGCCCGTCGATCTGGTGGGGCAGTGAGATCCGCAACGAGACCGATTTCCTGTTGACGCGCCTCGAAAGTTACGTCGGCCGTGTCGGCGCGACGCTCGACGATGTCGTGCACACGACCTTGTACCTCACGGACATCGGCGACTACTTCGAGCTCGACCGCGTGTGGAAGCGGCGCTTCGGTGACAACCCGCCGGCACGCACGGTCGTGCCGGTGCGCGGCCTGGGCGCGCCGCGCCTGGATGCGCCGAACCTCGGGCACGAAGATCTGGCGGTCAAGATCGAGCATTTGACGAAGACCTTGCGGCCCGGCGCCGGCGCGATCCGGGAGGTCGTCAGCACCGGCGCCGAGACGTTGGCGTACGAGCCCGAAGCGATCAAGGCCGGGCCGATACTTTGGATCTCGCAGCTCGCGGCAGGTGGGCCGAGCGGTCCGCAATCCGCGCCCGATGCGCGCTCGCAACTCGAATACATCTTCGGCCGGATCGACGCGATCTGCCGGGCGGGCGGCACCGAGATCAAAAACCTCGTGCGGCTGCGTGCCTTTCTTGCGGATCTAAACGACGCGCCCGCGGTCTACGCGGCGCTTCGTGAGGCCATCCCATCGGATCCGCCGACCGTGCTCGTGACGAGCGTTCCCGAGCCGCTGCCGATTCCGGGCGGGTCGATGATCGTCGATGCCATTGCGTATGTGCCTGACTAGAAGCGGTCTCAAACCGGAGAACGCGACCCATTCGTGTGGAACGTTGATGCTGCGTTACGCGAAACTCTCGACCGCTCCCTTCTTCGTCGACAAGGTGCGCGATATTGTCGGTTTGTACTTGAATCCACCCGATAATGCCCTGGTATTGTGCGTTGACGAGAAAAGCCAGACTGAATCTTCTCCGGTGCTCATTTACTGGCGTGTAAACTGTGCTCCTCGAAGATCGCGCGCCTTGCCTGAAAGCCCCACACGAATTTTGAAACCGCTTCTAGTACCGGTTTTTGCTCGCAAGCGGGCTCCCACGGGCGGTGCAACACAACTAAGGAGAGATCATGTCTACAGACGACCTCAAGCCCATCAAGGTAGAAACCCGGGACGGTATGCTGATCGAATGGGACGCCCCGATCGTGATGGACGATGGCCTGGTCGTGCGCGCCGACGTTTACCGGCCACCCGAAGACGGCCAGTATCCGGTGATCCTGACTTACGGCCCGTACGCGAAGTTTCTGTCGTTCCAGCAGGGTTATCCGGATCAGTGGCGCATCATGTGTGAGCTGCACCCGAGCGTGCCGGCCGACTCGACGAATAAGTACCAGTCCTGGGAAGTCGTCGACCCGGAGAAGTGGGTGCGCGACGGCTATGCCTGCGTGCGTGTCGACTCGCGCGGCGCCGGGCGTTCGCCCGGCTACGTGCAGCACTTCTCACCGCGTGAAACCAAGGACTTCTACGACTGTATCGAATGGGCGGGCGTGCAGCCCTGGAGCAGTGGCAAGGTGGGCCTCAATGGGATCTCCTACTATGCGATGAATCAATGGGTGGTTGCAGCCCAGCAGCCGCCGCATCTCGCGGCGATGTGTCCATGGGAGGGTGCGGCGGACTGGTATCGCGACTCGACGCACCATGGCGGGATCCATACGCCGTGGTGGGAACCCTGGTACGAGAACCAGGTGACGAACGTTCAATACGGGCTCGGCGACAACGGCCGTAAACACGAGATCACCGGCCTCTCCGTCGGTGGCGAAGTCACACTGTCGGCGGAGGAACTCGCGGGCAACCGGGTCGATTTCGGCAAGGAGATCCGCGA
Source organism: Gammaproteobacteria bacterium (assembly GCA_965217605.1). GTDB lineage: Bacteria > Pseudomonadota > Gammaproteobacteria > JAYYZW01. The sequence goes on along the minus strand of CBDCJB010000013.1, from coordinate 256,618 downwards.
ACACGAGTTGATCGACGATTACTTCGAACCGCGCATTCCCGATTTCTCGAAGATCGAGGTGCCGCTCCTGTCGTCGGCTAATTGGGGCGGGCATGGGCTGCACCTGCGCGGCAACACGGAGGGTTATGTGCGTGCGTCGTCGAAACAGAAGTGGCTGGAGATCCACGGCCTCGAGCACTGGACGCATTTCTATACGGACTACGGCCGCGAGATCCAAGTGCGATTTTTCGATCACTTCCTCAAGGGCGAGGACAACGGCTGGGACAAAGAGCCGTCCGTCATATTGAACATCCGTGCGCATGACGACACCTATACCTTGCGCAAGGAAAACGAATGGCCGCTCGCGCGCACGCAGTGGACGAAGCTTTACCTCGACGCTGAGAATCAAAGCTTGAGCCGTGAACCGGTCGCAGGCGAAGCCAGCATCGACTACGACGCGCTCGGCGACGGCGTGACCTTCACCACGCCACCGCTCGAAGAGGAGATCGAGATCACCGGCCCTTGCGCGTCGAAGCTGTGGCTCAGTTCATCGCGCGACGACGCCGATCTGTTCCTCGTGTTGCGTGTCTTCGACAGGGAGGGCAAGGAGGTCCGGTTTCAAGGCGCGCTCGATCCGCACAGTCCCGTTGGACACGGCTGGCTGCGCGTCTCACACCGCAAGCTCGATCCGGAGATCTCGACCGAATACCGGCCGTATCACCCGCACAAAGAGTTGGAGCCACTCACGCCCGGCGAGGTATACGAGTGCGACATCGAGATCTGGCCGACCTGCATCGTGATCCCGGCCGGCTTCACGATCGTCTTGACCGTGCAGGGCAAGGACTACCATTACGGCGGCGAGGACATCAACGTCGGGTGGTTCATCATGAGTGGCGTAGGGCCCTTCAAACACGACGATCCGCGCGTGCGCCCACCCGAAGAGGTCGGCGGCACGGTGACCTTACATGCCGGCGGCGATCGCGGCGCATACCTCCTTCTTCCCGTTATTCCGTAATGACTTCGAGGAACGCTCTCATGAAGACCGATATGTACTGCTACCTGTCGAACCGCGATCGGAAAGTTCTGCCGGAAACGGACGAGTTAGAGGACTGGCTGGACCCCGATCACACGGCGATCGTGTGCATCGACATGCACCGCGGGCACATCGACCCGGAAGACGAGCTCACCTGCGCCGCGCCGCGGGCGCGCGCGAAGATTCCCGCGCACGACATGTTCCACGAGCTCGCCCGCGACGTTGGGGTTCCCATCATTCATGTCCAGCACTGGCAGCGCTACGGCGGCATCGACGGGGTCAATTCGAGGAAACGCAACCGCCGTGAGAACTGGCGGACGATCTACGAGCTGTACCTGCCCGCCAATCCGCTCATGGACCAGCACAGTTGGGAGGGTACGAAATGGCTCGACCTGCTGGTCGAGAACGATCCGGAGCGCGACTTCTACGTGCGCACTAAAAAACGCCTGTCCGCCTTCTACCCGACTGATCTCGAATTTTTGCTGCGCCAGCTCGACGTCACCAATATCGTGATCACCGGCACCTATACCGACGCTTGCGATCTATCGACGGCGTTCGATGCGGCTAACCGTGATATCCGCGTGATCATTCCCCGCGACGTCGTGGCCGGTTATGACGAAGAGGCTGAACACGCGGCCTTGCTCATCATCTCGCTCGTGCTCGGACTCGTAGTCGACGCACCCGCACTACTGCGCGAATGGTACGCGCGTAAGGGCATGGAGTTGCCCGCGATCCTCGACGACTGCACCGATATATCCAATGTGGCCGGCGAGGTCCCCGTCGCTGTCTAGCTGGGAAACGTAGACGGACAAAAAAATACCCGGGACACGATGACCCGGGCATTTTATCGTGTCGTTCGGGTGGTCAGTTCAGCGCGTAGCGACGAGTACAGGCAAGTCCTGCAAATCCGAGCGCAAACAATGCGAGCGACGCCGGCTCGGGTACGCTGACGAGCGTCAGGTTATCGACCGCGCCCGAGCCACCCATGCGGAACACCAACTGGTCGAATGCGGAGCCTCCCAGGGTGCTGATGTGGATCGGCGCGATCCGGTTGGCCGTGTTGTCGCCAAACGCGATGGTCGGGTCGAAGACTGACGAGCCCATCGTGATTAAATCCATGAACTCGAACGAGCCCACCAGCACGGTGTCGAGGTACAAATCGACGCCGCCTGGTTCATCGTTGGGGCCCGTGCCCTCGATGTCTACCAGATCGAAACCGATCGAGACCATGTCGAGTTCGAAGAAGTCGAAGGTCAGCTCACCGGCGGGTCGACTGCCCTCGTCGTCGGGTGGGCCGCCGACGTCGTTCTCCGCGAGGATCAGCAGGTTTCCGAGCACGGTCGTGCTCGGGATGTTGCCGCCACTCCAGGCATCCTCGAGGTCCGGATCTGCGGTGCCCGTCTCGGTCGAGTCGAAGGCCATCGCCAGGTCGAACCCGCGGTTCGGGTTGAACGCGCTGACCGTGACGCCGTCGTCGTTGTACTGGGTGGTGATCACCTCGCCGTGCGAGATCGCATTTCCGTTCGAGTCGAAGTCGAAATCCAGATCGATAACCACCGCCGCGCTGTTGAGCGGCACCAGCAGTGTGAGCGAAAGTACGGCGCGGCGAAGCGCCGTTAACATGGTCTCGTCCATGATGTCTCCTGGTTTCCCATATGCGTGTCGCCTCTGTCCGGCGAGTGTGATTCAGTGGCGCCGAATATAGCCGGTCTGAGAATGTGTAGACCGCGACTCTTACCTGATTGACAAAACGTTACATTTATTCGTCTATCAAACACCGCCACTGCGGCCCGCCATCAATCGCCGAATACACGCCGCAAATGCAAGTCGTTGGGCGCCCGGGTAAACCAGGAAACGACGATCACGCATAAGATCGACGCGAATGCGCCCAGGGCCGAGCACGAGAAGGCGTTGGGTGCCTGCGAGGCGAGCCATACGCCGGGGACTTCGAAGAAGCCGCCGCTGAACCAGTCCGCCTGCAATTGCCCCGACTTCAGGATGATGAACAGCGTCCCGCCCGCGACGAAACCCGTGAGTGCGCCGGCCTTGGTCGCGCCGCGCCACAGGATGCCCGCATAGATCGGGCCGCAGATGGCGGCCAGCATGCCGCCTACGCCGGAGGCGATGAACAAGGCCACGTTCATCGTTTGTGATTCCCAGGCGAGCCACATCGCGCCGATCACGACGAGGAGGGTTGCAATGCGGCTGATCTTCAGCGCGACGCGATCGACAACGTCATCGGACGGCTTCTCAGCGAGGCGCGGCGCGATGGACCTGCGGTAAATATCATTCGCAAAGATCTGCGAGATCGATACGACGAGCCCGTCGGCCGTCGACATGATCGCCGCGAGTACGCCGGCGCCGATCAAAGCGGCGAGCCAACTCGGCAACACCGCGATGAACAGCGCGGGGATCGCATCGTTAGCGCTCGCGCCGTCGAGAAGCAGTGCATCGCCCAACACAGCGCGCGCGAGGATACCGCCGAAGGTAATGGCGGGCATGATCATGCCGAACGTAAACGCAAACGTGATGAAACGCACCTGATCGCGGTCGTTCTTGAGCGCCCACAATTTGTTGCCGATATGCGGCAGTAAACCGAGCGGCGCGTGCATGACGAATATCGCCACAATGTCCCATTTCGAATTGAGCACCGGGTGCGTCGGGTGCAGCGGCTTCAACAAAGCGGGGTCGAGTGCCTCGAGGTTGCGGACCATGCCGCTGAATCCGCCCTCGACGCCGAACCCGATGCTGAACATCACTGTGACGGCGATGGCAAGAAACAGCATCAGGCTGCCCTGCACACCGTCGGTCAGAATGTCCGCGTGCGCGCCGCCGATCACGATGTAGACGAGGATGATCACGGAGGTCACGCTCAGTGCCGGCAGGATGTCGATACCCATCATCCGGTTGAACATGACGGCGCCCCCGAGTAGTTGTCCTCCCAGGTAGAACAACAGCAGCATCGAGAACAGCGATACGCAGATCCGCAGTGCGTCGGAATCGAAGCGGTCGCCCAGGTATTCGGGCATCGATCGCGTACCAAAGGCCTCGCCGGCGCGCCGGACGCCGCGCAGGCAGACGATCAAACCGAGATAGACCGCGATCGGATACATGAAGGCGTACCACAGCGCGGAGAATCCGGTCGTATAAGCGAGCGCCGGGAGCCCGATAAACGTTCCACTGCTGGCAGTCGTCGCAGTCAACGCGAAAGCGAGAAAGAGCGGTCCGTACCCCGCGCGCGCGGTCGCGAAATCATCGCTGCTACGCACACGGCGCATGCCGATCACGCCGAACGCGACCATCGCACCGATATAAACAGCGAGAAAGAACCAGCCCCACAGGCGCAAGCTCGGGTCGACCCCGGGCATCAAATCCATCCCCCTTTTGCGAGAATGAACTATAACCGTACCCTCGCACGGCAGCGACAGCCGCACGGACGGAATCAATTGAATGAGAATTGAAAGCCTGTGAGTACCGCGTTCGATGCATATATCGAATGGTTGAGCCGCCATTACCGGATGACGACGTCGGTCATCGTCGCGTTATTCATCGGGCTGGCCGCGGGTATGTCGGGTTTGTCCGTAACCAACGACATGCGCGCTTATTTCAGCGCCGACAATCCGCAACTATTGGCCTTCGAACGTGTCGAGGAGATTTTCGACCGCCAGGACGTTCTGGCAATCATTATCGTGCCCGACGACGGTGACATCTTCGATCGTGAAACACTGAGGCTAGTCTACGAACTGACCGAAGGCGGATGGCAAATACCATACTCCCGCCGCGTCGCTTCCCTTGCGAACTACCAGCACACGCGAGCGGTGGATGACGAATTGGTCGTGACCGACTTGATCGGTTCGCCTGATGAGTTGGACGACGAGCGCATCGCGCTGATCCGGCGCGTCGCGTTGAGCGAGCCCGATATCGTCGGCTCATCGGTCGCGCCTTCCGGCAGTGCCACGGGCATACAGGTGCGTATGACGCTGCCTGACGAAAAGCTCGACGCCAACGATGAGGTCATGGCGTGGGTGATGGATTTCCTCGCGCCCTTGCGTGACCGGTTTCCGAATGTCGCCATCCACGTCGGTGGTACGGTCGCGGGCGACGTCGATCTGGGCCGCGCCGTTGCGAGGGACGTGTCCGAACTGGTGTCGTTCAGCTACGTCGTTATCGTCGTCGGGCTGATCGTGCTCCTGCGGCACGCGTTGGGTACGGCGGCCACCTTGTTGATCATCACGTTTGCCATCAGCGGCACGATGGGCATCTACGGTTGGTTGGGATTGGTCCTCGAGGCCGTGTCCGGATTCGCGCCGAGTATCATCATGACGATCGCCGTCGCGGACAGCGTTCACGTGATGACCAGCTATTACCATGAGGTGAATGCCGGTAAAGAGAAGTTCGAGGCCGTCCGCGAAGCCCTTCGCGTCAATTTGAAACCCGTTTTCGTCACGAGTATCACGACGGCCGTCGGCGTACTGATGCTGAACTTCAGCGATTCGCCGCCGTATCACGATCTGGGCAATCTGATCGCGATAGGCGTGATGCTTGCCTGGTTTCTGTCGATGTCGCTGTTACCCGCGTTATTGATGTGGTTCCCGGTCCCGGGCGTATCGCGTTCGACCTGGCTCGCGGGCCACATCCTGGCGTTGGGTGAATGGATAATCCGCAATCGGCGACCATTGTTCATCGGTTTCGGTACCGCCGGGCTCGTTATCGCGAGCTTCATTCCACGCAACCAGTTAACCGAGGATTGGAACAACTATTTCGACGAAACGTTCGAAGTGCGGCGCGCGTCCAATGCCTTGAGGGATCATTTCGGCTCGCTGCACAGTTTGCGTTACATCATCGATTCGGGTGCCGAGCACGGTATCGATGACCCCGAATACATCGCACAGCTCCAGAACTTCGCCGACTGGTTGCGCGAACAGCCGGAAGTCAAACATGTCACCGTGATCACCGATCTGCTGAAACGCCTCAATATGAACCTGCACGGCGACGATCCCGCGTGGCGCAAGATCCCGGACGAGCGCGGTATGTTGGCTCAATATTTGCTGCTCTATGAAATGTTCCTGCCGCTCGGTCAAGGTCTCGAAGATACGATCAATGTGGATCGTTCCGCGACGCAATTAACCGCCTTACTGTCGCATAGCGATTCTGAAGGCCTGCTCGCGTTCGACCGCCGTTCGCAAGCGTGGTTGGCGGCGAACGCGCCGAACATCCAACCCACCGAGGCCACCGGCATCGACATGATCTTCGCGCACATGAACCACCGTAATATTCGCGACCTGTTACGCGGTGTCGCCATCGGTATCGTCGGGATTGCGTTACTGTTGATATTCGCCTTGCAATCCGTGCGCCTGGGCCTGTTGAGTCTGATGACCAACCTGGCGCCTGCGACCTTGGCCTACGGCACCTGGGGGTTGTTCGTCGGGCAGATCGACATCTCCGCCTCGGTCGTGATGTGCATGAGTCTCGGCATCGTCGTCGACGATACGGTGCACTTCCTGACCAAGTACCGCTACGCACGTTATCTGGACGGCGGCACCGTCGAAGACGGGTTGCGTTACGCGTTCAGAACCGTGGGGCTGGCCTTGGTGGTGACAACCATCGTGCTGGTCGCCGGGTTCGCGGTCCTGGCGGCGTCGCATTTCAACCCCTCGGTGCGGACGGGAACACTGATGGCGATCACGCTCAGCTACGCGTTGTTGATCGATTTTTTCGTATTGCCGCCGTTGTTGATGATCGTTGAACGGGGTCGTGGTGGTACCCGGCGCGACCGCTAGTCACCCCATACGGCTTCAAGTACGCGCATCCAGTTCTCCCCCACGATCTTGCGGATCTTGGTTTCGCCCCAGCCCGCTTTCTGCATCGCCGCAGTGAGGTTGGGAAACTCGCCGATGGTTTGGAGCCCTAGAGGGTTTACGATCTCGCCGAACTCCGTGAGCTTGCGCCCATGGCCTTTGTCGTGCGTGATCCATCGGAAGAATTCCGGCGGATGGCCTTGGGTGAAATCGGTGCCGATACCGACCGCGTCTTCGCCTACGCGGTTCGCGACATAATCGATGGCTTCCACGTAGTCGTCGACGGTGGATTCGATCCCACGGCGTAGAAACGGCGGGAACATCGTGACGCCGACGAAGCCGCCGTGCTCGACGATGAACTCGAGTTGCGCGTCGGATTTATTGCGCGGGTGCTCCTTCAAGCCCGCCGGCAGGCAATGTGTGTAAGCGACGGGTTTATCCGACGCTTTGATCGCGTCCTCTGATGTCTTCGGACCGACGTGGCTCAAGTCGACCATGATCCCGATGCGGTTCATTTCGGCGACGACGTCGTGGCCGTAACCGCTCAAACCGCCGTCGGCCTCGTAGCAGCCCGTGCCGATCAGGTTCTGCGTGTTGTAGGTCAGCTGTACGACGCCGACGCCAAGCTGTTTGAACAGTTCGATGTATCCCAGGTTTTCCTCGAAGGCCGCGGCGTTTTGGAAACCCAGAATGATGCCCGTTTTCCCTTCGCGCTTGGCACGCTCGATGTCGCCGGTCGAGCGAACTTCGAGCAGAAGATCGGCATTGTCGGACAGGTGCTTTTTCCACACCGCGATGTTATCCATCGTCGCCCGAAAGCCTTCCCACACCGAACAGGTGCAATTCGCCGCGGTGATGCCACCCCGGCGCATGTCCTCGAAGATCGTGCGCGAGAAGTTAGCGACGATCAGTCCGTCGACGACGATCAGGTTTTCGTGCAGGCTCATGGGTGTGTCCTATGGCGACTTTACCAACGAATGCGTTCTTTTAGAAATTGCCGTAGCGTACGGCTCGTATGCGCTGGAGCTTCGAGCATTGGACAGTGATTGACGTCGTCGAATACCTCGAGGGTCGCGTCCGGTAAGTTGGCTTCGAGTGCGTTTGCGCAGGGGTCGAGCGGGCTCACGACGTCGCGGTCGCCGTGCAGGATCAGGCACGGCAGATCGAATTCGCCGAGACGCTTCGAGATATCGAAAGCCATGAAGGATTCGGCATTACCGAGCACGGCGTAAAGGGGCCACTTTGCCGCTTCGAACGCAAGGTCTTCGGGAACACCGGCCCCCATATAGAACGCGACGCGATCCTGTTTGGTGCGAACGGTGCCTTTGATGCGATCGAGCGTGTTCCCCGCCGCGGCGATCTGTGCGCCCGAGACGTAAGAGCCGACGAACACGATCCCGGCGACTATTGCGGGGTGGCCGAGATAATAGAGGCAGGCGGTGTTTCCGCCCATCGAGTGGCCGACCAGCACCGCGCGTTCGACGTCGTTCGCCTCGAGCACCACGGCGAGATCGCGCGCATGTCGCCGAACGCCATAAGCGACGCGCGGGACCGGTTTATCCGAGCGGCCGGCGCCGCGATTGTCATACGCGATGCAGCGGTATTCGGCGCTCAGCGAGGCGACCTGCGCACGCCAAATATCGGTGATCCCCATGAAACCGGAAATGAAGACCACGGTCGGTCCAGCGCCGTGCGTTTCATAGTAGATCTCGCAGTCGTCGTCGGTCGTCACGAACGGCATCGGTGCCCGTCCCCCCAATGAATTCGCTTACATTCTGCAGCGACTGATATCTTTTCGCTCCACAATAAAGATGGTTTTCACTCAGCGGAGGCGGAAATAATGAGCAACAAACCGGTAAGACGACTGGTAACCGGGCATAACAGCGACGGCAAGTCCGTTTTCCTCATGGACAGCGATGCCCCGTGTGTCCTCGTGATGGACAAGATGGGCGATCTAACGGTGACGGACTTATGGGAGACGATGGATAGCCCGGCGGAAAATAAGGGCGAAAAAGACAACACCGATCGGCCGGTTCATTTGGAGCCTGTAGCCAATGGCACGGTTTTTCGCGTCGTCGACTTTCCGCCGGATTCCGCGTGGAAGGACGGCGCCAACGGCGCTGAAGCGTTCGACCAACTCCAGGCCAGCCATGCTGCGGCTGGCGATCATAGTGATCCGGCAATGCACAGGACCGACACGGTGGATTACGCCATGGTCCTAGATGGCGAGATCTATGCCGTCATGGATACCGAAGAACGGCTGATGAAAGCGGGCGACGTACTCATACAGCGCGGTACCACCCACGCTTGGGCGAATAAGACTGATCGATTCTGCCGCATGATGTTCGTGCTGTGCGACGCCCATCCAGTGTAAAAAAGGGGTCGGAGTGGATTAATTTTGACCACTCCGACTCGTTAATTTTTGCGCCGATCAATCCCCGAGTGGTCAAAATTAATCCACTCCGACCCCTTTTTTCTTTTTTACGGCATTTGACCGAGCCCCGCGTCCGTCGCCCAGCCTTCCGATAGCGGTACGAGGTAGAACATCTCGACTCGGCGCGAGGTGAATTTCCACTCGCCGTCGATTTTCGCGTATTCGTCGTGCAGCCGCCCGGCGCCGATGATCGAGTCATTGCCACGGGTCCCTCGGTTTTCGAGCGAGCACCATCCGTGCGCGCGGTCGCCGTCGATGCGAATGATGTGGTTCGTGAAAAAGGGTTTGACTTTGAGCGGCCAGGTCGCGGAGTAAAACGCTTTCATCGCGTCGCGCCCCTGAATGACACCGCGGCCGAGTGAACTGAAATCCACCGCTGCGTTTTCCACAAACAGGTTCACCAAACGATCGGCATCCTGGGCCTCGATCGCGAGACCGTATTCGTAGGTGAGTTCCTTGATCTTTTCGCGGTTCCAGAGTTCTTCGATCATTTCTTCATGGGTCATGGTGTTATTTCTCCTACGAGCGGCGCTTAGTCGAATACGGCGAACAGCTCTTCGAACGCCTGCATCTGTCCGCCACCGGTCGAACTCGGTACCAGGATAGGCGTCTTCACGCCCGCGTCGTACCAGCGTTCCAGTTCTTCCCGCACGCACTGCGCGGGGCCGATAATTGTCGTATCGGACAACCATCGGTCGGACAAGCACGCACCGATGTCGTCGTCGGCGCCATCGGCCATTGCTTTTTCTACCGCATTCATTTCGTCGACGTAACCGGCTTCCTTCCAATAATTTCGGTAGTTCGGTAAGCGCGCGTAGTTGACCAAGGTTTTTCTCAAGACGTCCTGCGCAGCGGCGATGTCGTCGTCGACACAGGTGGGGATCATATTGCCGATGAAAAAGCCTGCTTGCTCCGCCTGGCCGGGCGCTAACGCCGACAAGGAATCCGCCATATGGCTGCGCGCGGCGTTGGCGAAGACCATGCCGGTCGAAGCCTCGCCCGCGAGCGCGACCATCTTTTTCCGGAGCGTCGCCAGCATGAGCGGCGGTAGTTCACCCGCCCGTGGAACGTCGTGCAACTCGTCGATAAAGGCGCTGATATCGGCGAGTGGCTTTCCGGCTTGGAGGCCGCGGCCGCTCAGTACGCGTTCATGGGACACGCCGATACCGAACATAAACCGGCCGTTCGAAACCTCATGAATAAACGATGCGCTCTGTGCGTAATCGGTTACCGAGCGGAAATAGATGGGCGCGACACTCGTACCGAATGCGATGCGCTCGGTTACGAGCGCGATGCCTTCGCAGAGCGACATGCAGTCTCCGAAGCTCGGGCAGTAGATGCCCGCGTAGCCGCGCGCTTCAATCTCCTTGGCCAAGTCGAGTGTGCGTTGCCGCCGGCCGGGGATGGCGACGAGGCTGAGGGCGGGTTTGGGTGGAGTCATGCCGCGTCGGTAGTCTGGATGGAGCGCAGCGGAATCCGGGGGGTGGTGCCTGAAGGTTCCCGGATTCCGCTGCGCTCCATCCGGGCTACGTGAGTCATCCGCCTTCTATCATGGGCAAGAAATGAACTTCACTATTTTCGCCGATCGATTGCAGATAAGGCTCTTGAAAGATCTCGCCGTCGATCGCGACGGTAGTCTTGGTGCGTAGGCGATCGCCCATGCCCGGAAATTGGCGGTCGAGCGCCTTGATCAGTCGTCGAACGTCGGCGGCGTCGATATCCAGTTCAGTAACGCCGTCCGTAAAACTACTCGCGACTTCCGTCTGCAAGACGACTTTCGCCATCGATAACCCGCCGCTATGTTTGCGCGTCGATCGCGGCCAGCAAGCGCGGCGGCGAGATCGGCAGGTCCGTCATGCGCAGCCCGGTGGCGTCGGCGATGGCGTTAGCGACGGCCGCGAGCGGTGGCACGATCGGCACTTCGCCGACACCGCGCACGCCGTACGGATGCCCGGGATTGGGCACTTCGACCAGCACGGTGTCGATCATCGGCACGTCTGAAGCCACCGGTACGCGGTAATCGAGAAAGCCCGGATTCTCGAGCCGGCCGTCTTCATCGTAGATATATTCCTCGTTCAGCGCCCAGCCTATGCCTTGTACGGCGCCGCCCTGCAATTGGCCTTCGACGTAGCTCGGATGCACCGCGGTGCCGACGTCCTGAATCGCGGTATATCGGATCACCGTCGTGCGGCCGGTTTTCTCATCGACTTCGACGTCACAGATGTGGGTACCAAAGCCCGGGCCTGCGCCGGTGGCGTTGATGTTGGCCTTGCCGCTGATGGGGCCGCCGGTCTTACCGGCCATCTTGGCGATGTCGGCGACGGAAAGCGGTTGATGTTGATCGGTTTCAATGGCGACGGCGGCGCCGTCTTTCCATTCGATTTGATCGACGTCGAGTTCCCAGATCTTGGCCGCGCGTTCCTTCATTTCGCGCACGGCGTCCTGCGCCGCTTCGATCACGGCTTTGCCGGTCGCGAAGGTCACGCGGCTGCCGCCCGTCAGATCGCTGTAGGGCACCGATTCGGTATCGGCGACCAGCGGTTTGACCTTGGCGATATCGACACCCAGAGTTTCCGCCGCCATCAGCGCCATCGACGCGCGCGACCCGCCGATGTCCGGGTTGCCGGTCGCGACGATGACCGTACCGTCTTCGTTGATCATGACCGATGCGCTCGAGTTGCCCCCGATGTTGAACCAGAAGCCGGATGCGATGCCGCGGCCCTGGTTGGGCCCCAGTGGCGTCGACCAGTGCGGATGGTTCTTCGCCGCGGCTAGTGTTTCCACGAAGCCGATGGCTTTGAATTTGGGGCCGCGCCTGCGTGCCTTCCTTTGCCGCGTTTTTCTCACGCAGCGCGAGCGGATCCATGCCGAGTTTCTTCGCCAGTTCGTCGAGGGTCGACTCGACGGCGAACGCGGCGACCGGCGCGCCCGGGGCGCGATAAGCGGCCGCCTTCGGCTTGTTGACCACGACGTCATAACCGACGCTGCGAACGTTTTCCAGATCGTACGGCGCAAATCCCGTCATGCACCCCAGCGCAACCGGTGAACCGGGGAACGCGCCGGCCGCGTATTCGAGTCGCAAGTCCGCCGCGGTGATCGTGCCGTCCTTTTTCGCGCCGATCTTGGCGATCGCGTGGCCACCCGAAGTCGGGCCTGTGGCGCGGAACACCTCTTCACGGTTCATGACCAGTTTTACCGGCCGCCCGGCTTTTTTCGCGAGCGCCACGGCCAGCGGCTCGAGATAGATGGTGGTCTTGCCGCCGAAGCCGCCGCCGATCTCGGCCGGCACGACTTTGAGCTTCGCGACTTCCATGCCGCAGACCTGCGCGGTGTAGGCGCGCACCATGAACTGTCCCTGGCTGCTGCACCAGATCGTCGCCATGCCGTCTTCGGCGATACTCGCGACGCAGGCGTGCGGTTCGATATAGCCCTGGTGCACCGTCTCGGTATTGAACTCGTGCTCGACGACGACGTCGGCCGCATCGAAGCCTTTATCGAGGTCGCCCAATTTGAATTCGGTGCGTTTAGCGACGTTCGAGCTCGTAGTCGGCGCCGGCTCGACTCCCTCGGTGATGAGGTCGTCGTGCAACAGCGGCGCGTCCACTTGCATGCCTTCGGGCGCGGTCATCACGTGCGGCAAAACGGCGTAGTCGACTTCGATCAACCGCGCCGCCTGTTGCGCAATGGCGGGGGAGGTCGCGGCCACGGCGGCGACTGCGTGGCCGTCGTAGAGCGTTTTGTCGCGCGCGATCACATTGCGGGACAGGTCATACCAACTCAAGGTGACCACGCCCACGAGTTTGTCGGCGGGTGTGAACTCCGGAAAGTCCGCGCCGGTGACGACGGCTTTGACGCCGGGCAGGGCGAGCGCTTTATCGACGTTAATGGAATTAATGCGCGCGTGTGCATGGGGACTGCGCACCACACAACCGTGGATCATGTCAGCGAGCTGCAGGTCGGCGCCGAAATTGGCCCGGCCGGTCACTTTGTCGACGCCGTCCGGCCGCACTGGCCGCGTGCCAATGAAGCGGTAGCTGTTTTGCTTCTCGTCTAGCGCCTTGAGTTGCTGGTCTTCGTTACCCATGGTTTATGCTCCGCGCATTTCTTCGGCGGCGTTCATCACCGCCCGTATGATCTTATCGTAGCCCGTACAGCGGCACAGATTGCCGGCCAGCCAGTAACGGGTTTCGGTTTCCGTTGGATTCGGGTTGCGTTCCAAGAGCGCTTTTGCCGCGACGATGAATCCGGGCGTACACACGCCGCATTGCAGCGCAGCTTCTTCGAGAAAATGCGTTTGTAAGGGATGCAAGCGATCGCCTTCAGCAACGCCTTCGATCGTCTCGATGTGCCGGCCTTCGGCTTCGGCGCCGAGCATCAGGCAGGCGCAGATCAGCCGGCCGTCGACGATCACGCTGCACGCGCCGCAATCGCCCGAGCCGCAGCCTTCCTTGCTGCCGGTCAGGTTCAATTCGTCGCGTAAGACGTCGAGCAATGTCTGCTGTGTCTCGCACAGGAATTCTTTCTGGTCGCCGTTGACGGTGGTCGTGATGTGATGCTTGGCCATCAGTTCGACTCCGGGCGCTCGAGCGCTATCGTCGCTGCGCGTGTCGCGAGGACGCCGGCAACTTTGGTGCGATATTCGACCGTGCCGCGTTTATCGTCGATCGGCGCGCAGGCGGCGCGGGCCGCGCCGTCCAGATTGTCGAGCGCGGCATCGTCCACCTTGGTGCCGATCAATGCGGCCGCGCCATCTGCGACCAACAGCGGCCGGGCCGCGACGGCGCCGAGACTCACGCGCGCCGTGCTGCACACACCGTCATCGTTCAAGGTGATGCTGACGCCCGCACCGACGACGGCGATGTCCATTTCGGTGCGCGGAATGAAACGCAAATACGCGTCGCCGGAATGCGGCGGGCGTGCCGGTAAGAACAAGCTCACGAGAAATTCTCCGGGCGCGAGTGAGGTTTGTCCCGGGCCGGTGATGATGTCTTCGACCTTCGCTTGGCGCATGCCCTCCGGGCCCGCGATGGCACACGTCGTCGCGGCCGCGATCATCGCCGGAACGCTGTCGGCCGCGGGCGAGCCGTTGCACAGGTTGCCACCTAGCGATGCCCGGCTTTGGATCTGTGCCGAGCCGATCAGTTCCAGGGCTTCGACGACCCCGGGCCAGGCCTTTACGACTTCGGCATGCTCGCCCAATTCCGCGCCGGAAACCGCGGCGCCGATACGAAATCCACCGTCCTCGGTGGCGATGCTCCGCAGCTCTGGGATGTGTTTGACGTCGACGATCGCGGCCGCGTCCAATTGCCCGGAACGCAATTGCACGAGCAAGTCCGTGCCCCCCGCGAGAATCTTTGCCTGGCCGTTTGCCTCAACGAGGCATTTGACGGCGTCGGCAACGGTGCCGGGCGCCGCGAATTGGATCTGGGTCACGATTTCTCCGTTTTCGAGAGCGGTGCAGCCACCCATTGTCACATGCGGATGCGACGGATGTCAGTAGTGCGCATTCTCGACGCCGTCAACTGCGTAGCAAAAATAGAACGCACAATATGAGCACGAAGAAGCCGATGGTGATGATCGCGAGCAGGCGGGACTGACGTTTCAGTAATTGCTCGGAACTGAATTCGCCCTGGAGATCGCTGAGGAACTCGTCCACCGTCGGCGAGCGTGCGTCACGCTCGAATTCGAGTCCCTTTTTGAGCGCTCGATTCTGTAGTTTAGACAGCGATTTGATCGGTTCCGCACTCAGCTTGAGTGCTTGCGCAACGTTGGCGGCTCTTCGATCGAAAGGATGTTTGCCCGCCAGCAGCACATAGGTGACGACCGCCAGCGCGTAGATATCATCCCGCGGATCGGGGGGGTCGCCCTGCATCATTTCCGAACTGGCGTATTGCGGTGTCAGTGCACCGAGTTTACCGGCGTCGAATACCGTGGATTGGTCGTCGCCCGCGCGCTTGAAGGCGCGTGAAATGCCGAAATCGAGCACCTTCACTTCACGCGCGGTGGTCAAGAACGCATTCGCCGGTTTGAAATCCGAATGCACGATCTGGCGATGGTGCGCAAAACTGAGCGCCTGGCCCAGGCCGTCGATGATGGGCCAGGCGTCATCGAATGAGAATCCGGTTTCGGGCAGCTGGTCGGTGATGTAATCGTTCAGCGGCTGGCCTTCGAGGAGTTCCATGGTCAAATACGCCATGCCGCCCGTACGGTCGAAATCGTAAACCGTCGCGATATTGGGATGGGCGAGCTTCTGAGTGCGGCTGCATTCGCGTTGCAAGGCGATGAACGACTCAGGGTGTGCTTTGAAGTCTTCGTTCAGGACTTTGACGGCGACAAAGGGATTGCGGTCCTTGGCCTCGGCCTTGATCCGATCTTTGGCCTTATAGACGACACCCATCCCGCCTTTCCCGAGTACCTCGACGAGTTCGAAACGGTCTTTGATCACGCTGCCGTCGCCGACGGTAGCGACATCGCCCGCATCCGGCCCGACGGAGAACGACACCGTTTGCGGGTTATTCGGATCGATATGCAGCGCGCCGGTTACGGCGAATTTGTCGGCCTTCATGACCCGCCCGAGCAAATCCTCGTATTGATCGGAATCCAGCAGGCCGGAATCACGAGCATCGCCCAATATCATCATCAATGCCGACGAGCCGTCCGGGTTTTCTTCGGTGATGGTTTCCACGACAGCGGTAAGATCGGTGAATTCGATCTTCCCGCTGGCGAAATCATTCAGGTTTTTATTGAGCGCGGTCATCCCTTAATCAATGTAGGAGCCAGCTTGTGGATGAAATGGAATCGAAATTCGCCCGCAAGCGGGCTGCTACGCGTCTATTCTACCGTTCGGGAAGTCGAAGCACGTGTTTGGAGAGGATGTTACGCTGGATCTCGTTCGAGCCTGCGTAGATCGTCGCCGGCCGGGCATTATAAAACTGGCTCAGAATATCGACGTGGGCGCCGCTGAAATCGATCTTGCCAACGACTGCGCCGTCAGCGCCGGCCGCTTCCAGCATCAGCTCACTCACGCGCGCAAAGGTTTCCGAACTCCAAATCTTGAGCAGTGACACATCGGCGCCAAGCGTCTCCCCGCGGCGTACGATATCGGCGAACCGTTTATAAGTCGTTTCGAGATCGAGCACGTCGAGTTTGAGCCGCGTAATCTTGTCTGTGAATGCCGCATCTTCGTAGAGCCCACTAGCCAACGCGATCGTTTCCAGTCGTTTGAGCGCGGATTGTGACTGCTTGGGACTGCCGAGAAAGATCCGCTCGAAGCTGAGCAGGGCCTTGGCGATGGTCCAACCCTGATTGATCTCACCGACCAGACAATCGGCCGGCACGCGCACGTCGTCCAGAAAGACTTCGCAAAACTCTTCCTGACCTGCGAGGTTGCGGATCGGGCGAATGGTGACGCCCGCTTGTTGCATCTCGATGAAAAAGAAGCTGATCCCTTCCTGCGGCTTACCCTCCGTCGACGTCCGCGCGAGGCAGAACATGTGCGTCGCATCCTGTGCGAGCGTCGTCCAGGTTTTCTGCCCTTTGATGACGAACTCGTCACCGTCCCGTCGCGCCTCGGTTTTGAGGCTGGCCAGATCCGAGCCGGCGTTGGGTTCGGAATAGCCCTGGCACCAGACCTCGTCACCGGCGAGGATCGGCGGCAGGTAGCGTGTGCGCTGCTCGGGCGTGCCGTGTTTGATCAACAACGGGCCGACTAAATGGATCCCCATGTCTGGAGCCCGCGCGACGCCGAAGCGTTCCTGCTCATCGATGTAAATGAGGAGTTTCGCAGGGGACAATCCCATGCCGCCGTGTTCGATGGGCCAGGCGGGCGCGACCCAGCCTTTCTCGGCCAACTTCTGATACCAGGGTTTGATCTCCTCCCAGCGCAGGCGCTTCGACAGGTAGCGCATGTCGGCTGGATATTCACGCGCCAACCAGCGGCGTATGACCGTGCGGAACGCATCATCGCTGAGTGCGTTCCAATCACCATCGGCGGGCTCATCCACGATGGCCGTCAATGCGTCGACTTCTTCAGCGTCGTCGCCAGCGGGGATCAATTGCGCGAGCCGCCGGCAGTGAAAGGTGTTGTTGCCATAGCGTGATGTCAGTACGAGGGCGCGGTTCAGGAACAGGCCGACGTTGCATTCGTCGGTGTAGCCGATGCCGCCGTGTAACTGCACGGCTTGTCGTGCGATCAATAACGCCGCCTCACCCGCCCGGTATTTGGCGCGGCTCGCGACGCGGGCGCGCACGTTTGGGTCGGCGGTATCGTCGAACGCAACCAAACATTCGTCGACGACCGCAGCGGCGAGCGTCTTTTGGATGAAGAGATCGACCGCACGGTGTTGTAAAGCCTGAAAGCTGCCGATCGGGCGTCCGAATTGTTCACGCGTGCAGAGGTATTCCACGGTCACGTCGAACAATGCTTCTGCGAGCCCGAGCAGATAGGCACTGGCGCCAAGGCGCGCCAATTCGCGCGCGAAATCGATGGCCGCGGTGACCGCTGCACCCTTGCCGATCACGGCATCGGCATTGAAACCTGCGCCGGTAAAGTCGAGATCGCCGGCCGTCGTGCCATCAGATAGCGTGCGCGCCGTAAATCGCACGCCTTCGGAATGCGCCGGGACGTAAAAAAGCGACGGCGTCCGGTCGCATTGCGCCGGGATCAGGTAGGCGTCCATATCCGTGGCCAAGGGCAGATCCCGGATCGTGCCGTTCAAGTTGAAACCCGGACCTTCAGGCGTCGCGGTCACGCTGGTCGCGGCCGCGCGCAAGTCCTCGCGTTGTTCCATCAATGCGATCGTGATCATGGCCCGGCCCCCGAGCAGGGCCTGTAGATGCGCGCCGGCACTGCCCGTGTCCAAACGCGACAGCGCGCTGGCCGCAGCGATGCCCGTTTCGAGCATCGGTTCCGGCGCGATGACCTGCCCGAGTTGGCGACACACCGTGCCGACGGCGTGGGCGCCGAGTCCGAGGCCGCCGGCGCCCTCGGGCACGGCGATCGCCGGCCAGCCGAGGTCACACATCGCACGCCACGCTTCGGCGTCAAACGCGGGCGTTGCGCCGCGCAACGCACGCAGACGCGCCACGTCCAGGGATCGCCGACAGAAGTCTCGCGCACTGTCGGCCAGCAGGTCGATGGTTTCCTGGTCGGATACTGCGATGTCTTGAGCGCGTTTGCTCACCCCGGTCGACCTCCACTTAAGCGGCTCGCCGACAATAAAGCGGCATGGCGCCCAAGTAAATGCCGGGCAGTCCGCTGCGGTGACAGTCCGGGTTCGATGTTTGTTAGCATTGACGGCGTTGCGAGCGGCCACCGCCGAATGGCAGCCGCGGCGGCATGAAGGAGAAGCCGTGAACCCCGAACTCGTCAAACTCGACCTCGTCGAGGAATACATCGCCCTCGTACGCTTCGCCAATCCACCGGTCAATGCGCACAGCCAGCAGGTGTTGGAGGAGACCGCGTGGACCTTCGATGCGATCAGCGATCGCGGTGACATCCGCGTCGCCATCCTGACCGGGACCGGCAAGGTGTTCTGCGCCGGCGCCGACATCAAGGAGCGCGTTGGCCGGGCATTCAACGCGGGGGAACATTGGCAACGCAGCCGGCGCGCGCGAGGCTTATTACAGCGTCATGGAGTGCCGTAAACCGGTGATCGGCGCACTCAACGGCCCTGCGCTCGGTGGCGGGCTCGCCTTCGCCGCCGCCTGCGATATCCTCGTCGCCAGCGACTACTGCTGCCTCGGGCTGCCCGAAATCGATGTCGGACTGCTCGGCGGCGGCCGCCACGCGCAGCGCCTGTTCAGCCATTCGCGCTTGCGGCGCATGATGCTGACCGGCATGCGGGTGTACGGTCCCGAGCTTTACCGCCTCGGTGTCGTCGAAGCCTCGGTGCCGCCCGATGAACTGATGGACACCGTGCTCGGCATCGCACGCGAAATCGCCGCCAAAAGTCCTGTTGCGATCGAAATGGCAAAACACGCGCTCAATCAGATCGAGGAGATGAGTCTGCGCGGTTTCGAGCAGACGATGACCGGCGAACTGGCCAAGACCGAAGACGCCAAGGAGGCGATGCATGCGTTCGTGGAAAAACGCGCGGCCGTGTTCAAAGGTCAGTGACGGACGCGCCGGTCGCCGAGAATTTACTTTAATTTACACTAATAAATTTATTAAAAACAATTGATTAAAAAACTGACTTAATTATATATCGAGTTATTATTGCAGCGCCGATGATTCTGATACGCTAAGGAAACGACTATGGGAGCCGGCTGGTGACGACGCTTTATCACGATTCGCCGTTTGCGGTGCGCGACGATCTCGATGCGGCGCACCGCAAGATCCTCGCGGGCTTCAGCCGGCCGGGCACCTGGTGGTCCGGGCCTGAGCGCGCGGCGCTGGCCGCCGAAGTCCGGGCGGCGCGCAGTGACGCCGGTGTACAGGACGCCGCTCCGGTGCCGGACGGTATCGCCGCGCTACCCGACGTAGCGAAGCGCATGGTGCGCCGCGTTGCGCTGGCGACGCCGGATCTCGAACGCTCGGTGTTCGATGATGCGATCGCCGACGGCTTGAGCGAGGAAGCCTATGTCGAAGCGGTCGGGATCACGACTCGCACGACGAATATCGATGACTTTGCGCGCGGTCTCGGCATTGCCATGCGCACCTTACCGCCCATCGAAGCCGGTGAGCCGTCGCGGGTGCGGCCGGCCGAGGCCGTCGGCGGGGAAGCCTGGGTACCGATGGTGCCGAGCGGCGAGGCCGGTGGCGCGGTTGCCGAACGGCTGTACGGAAAGGATTGGACCGCCAACATCCTGCGGGCTTTGAGTCTAGTGCCGGACGAAGCCGAATCGATCATCGATCTGGAAGAAGTCGAATATCGTTCGGTCAAGACCATCATGGATTTCAATTTTTCGCACGACCCCGCGATCGCGCGCCCGCAGGTGGAACTCATTGCCGCACGCATCTCGGCCTTGAACGCGTGCTTCTACTGAACGTCCTGGCATGTGATGCTGCTCCGGGAGAGCGGCAAGACGACGGAAAGCAGTTTCGAGCTCGGGGGCATCGTCGAACGATCGCTGAACACCGGTGTCGAGAACGAAGACGTGTTGCTGGCTTTCGCCGATGCGGTGTGGGGAACCGACCGTGACGCGCTTGACCGCGCGCGCGACGGCCTACTCGCGCGTATGGGTCCGGGCGCGGTCGTTGAAGCATCGATCACCGCGGCCAACTTTGGCATGGTCGATCGCATCGCCAATTCGATCGGGATCCCGTTGGATGCGATGGCGCTGCCCCAGACGCAAGATTTCCGCGCTGCACTCGGCATCGATCGATTCCCGTCCGCACGCAACACGCCTGTTCCGAGCGCTTAATCCAGCGCACCGGCGTCGCCAAACGCCGAAGCGATCAGTCCGATGAGCGGCGCACGGCAAGATCTCTTACGTGCCGTGCCGTCGATAGACGAGTTGCTGCGCGTCCAACAAGGTGTCGCCTTGAGCGATCGCTATGGCCGCGCGCTCGTTACCAGCGTGTTGCGAGAAGTCGCCGACCACGTACGCGCGACGTTGGCCGAACGGGGTGAAGCGGACCCAACGCTGGCGGAACCCGTTGCGATGATCGAAGAGGCGGCCGTGCGGCTCGCCGCGATTCTCGAACCGAATCTCAAACCGGTCTTCAATCTGACTGGTACGGTGTTGCACACGAATCTCGGGCGCGCGCCCTTACCCGACCTTGCGATCGAGGCGATGGCGGAGGCCGCAGCCGGCGCGAGCAATCTCGAATACGACCTGAAGTCGGGTCGCCGCGGTGATCGCGATACGCATCTCGAAGCGTGGATCTGTCGCCTGACGGGCGCCGACGCCGCGACCGTTGTGAACAACAACGCCGCGGCGGTTCTGTTGCTGCTCAACACGCTCGCGCGACGCAAGGAAGTGCCGGTGTCGCGCGGCGAACTGATCGAAATCGGCGGCGCGTTCCGTATTCCGGACGTCATGGCGCGTGCGGGCGCGAAGCTGGTGGAAGTCGGAACGACCAATCGCACCCATCTCGCCGATTACGAGCAGGCGCTCAATAGCCGTACCGCGCTATTGATGAAGGTGCACACCAGCAATTACGTGATCGAAGGCTTCACCGCCGAGGTTAGCGAAAAAGACTTGGCGGGCCTTGCGCATCGGCACGACGTACCCATGGTGATCGATCTCGGCAGCGGCACCCTCGTTGACCTCACCCAGTTTGGTTTGCCACACGAGCCAACCGTTGCCGAGATCCTGTCCCAGGGCGTCGACCTGGTGACCTTCAGCGGCGACAAACTTCTCGGCGGCCCCCAATCCGGCATCATCGCCGGCCGTAAAGACCTCGTTCACCGCATCAAGCGCAACCCCATGAAACGCGCGCTCCGGGTCGACAAGCTCACGATCGCGGCGTTGGAAGCCGTGTTGCGCTTGTACGCGGATCCCGCGCGCTTGGTTGAACGGCTGCCGGCGTTGAAATTCTTGACGCGCTCGGCCGCCGATATCGACGCACTCGCGCGACGCCTCGTAGCGCCCGTTCAACAAGCGGTCGGCGACCGGGCGACGGTCACGGTCGTGCCTTGTCGCAGCCAAATCGGCAGCGGCGCCCTGCCGGTTGACCTGCTCGAGAGCGCTGCGCTCAGCATTGCGCTCGCCGGCACCAAAGGCCGCGCGCTCGAACGCCTTGCGCGGGCATTTCGCTGTCTGCCGATCCCGGTCGTAGGACGCATCGACGACGGCGCCTTGGTCATGGATCTGCGTTGCCTCGACGACGACCTAGCGTTCATCGATCAACTGCAAAAATTAGACAAGACACTAGCGTGATCATCGCGACCGCCGGCCACGTCGATCACGGTAAGACCCTGCTGGTCAAAGCGCTCACCGGTGTGGACACCGACCGCCTGCCCGAGGAGAAAGAGCGCGGCCTGACCATCGAGCTCGGGTTTGCCTACCGCGATCTGGGCGATGGTGAGACAACGGGCTTCGTCGACGTCCCCGGCCACGAACGATTCATCAGAACCATGGTGGCCGGCGTCAGCGGCATCGATGTCGTGTTGTTCGTCATCGCGGCCGACGACGGACCGATGCCGCAGACCGCCGAGCATTTGGCGATTCTCGACTTGCTCCACGTGCAACGGGGTGTCGTGGCGTTGAGCAAGATCGATCGCGTCGATGCAGCACGCGTGTCCGAGGTCAGCGCCGCCATGCGCGAGATGTTGGCGGCCACCGAACTTGGCGCGATCGATATCGTCCCGGTCTCCGCGCTCGATGGCACCGGGATAGCCGAATTGCGCAGCGCCGTGCTCGATTTGAAAAAGGAACTCCCCGCGCGCTCGCCGGCCGGTAACTTCAGGCTGGCCATCGATCGCAGTTTTATCCTCAAAGGCGCGGGCCGGGTCGTCACGGGCACCGTGTTTTCCGGGCAGATCGCCCTCGGCGAGACCGTGCACCACGTTCCGCACGGCGGCGAACTGCGGGTCCGTGCGATCCACGCCCAGAACAGCAAAGCGGAGCACGCAACCGTGGGTCAGCGCTGCGCACTGAATATCGCCGGGCCCGGATTGCGTGATGCCGAGATCCATCGCGGTGACTGGATCGTGAACAGCGGCGCCGATTTTGTCACTGAGCGTTTGGATGCCCGTATACGCGTCCTGGACAGCGAGGCGCGGGCGCTGCGCAATCGTACGCCCGCGCACGTGCATATCGGAGCGGCCGATGCGATCGGCCGCATCGTGACGCTCGACGGTCGGGCGATCGCACCGGGCGACACCGGTCGCGTACAGATCATGCTGGAGCGCGAGCTGCACGCGGTGCGCGGCGACCACGTGATCCTCCGCGACCAATCGGCGCGCCGCACCATCGGTGGCGGGGAAGTGCTCGACCCGCTACCGCTCGTGCGCGGCCGGGCGCGGGCTACCCGACTCGCGTATCTGGACTCGATGACGCAAGCCGACCCGCACGCGGCGGCGTCGCGGGCCCTCGAAGCGGTACCGGACGGCATAGAATTGATCCGTTTCGCACGGGCCTGGAATTTAACCGGGGATCGGTCGGCCGATCTCTGGAAAAGCCTAGCCATGGTATCCATCGATAGCGTCGCCGGGCCGGTCGGGATCGATGCTGGGCGTTGGCGAGCGCTGAAGGCCGCTCTGACCGCTGCGCTAGAAAAGCGCCATGCCGAAGCGCCCGAGCGCAAAGGCGCGAATGAAAGCGAACTCGCGAAACGCTTAGGTCATCCCGTCACGCCCGATCTGTTTGCGGCGCTCATTGCCGAAGCGCTCGAAGAAGGCGCGATCGTGCGGGATGGTGGCGCGTTGCGTCTACCGAGCTACGCGCCGAAACGATCGACGGCCGACGAGGCGCTGTGGCAGCGCGTCGAGCCGCTGCTCGATCAGGCCGATTTCCGCATACCCGTCGTGCACGACATGCTCGCGCCGCTGTCGATGGAATACGAGGCGCTACGTAAATTCCTGGAGCGCTCGGCGCAGCAGGGCTATCTCGTCAAGGTCAGCGCTAAACGCTTTTTCCTGCCGGGCATCTTGGCCCGGCTGGCGAACATCGCGCATGAGCTCACGGAAGCAAACGACGACGGTGTATTCACCGTCGCTGATTTTCGCGACCGATCGGCGATCGGCCGCAACGCCGTGATCGAAATCCTGGAATACTTCGACCGGATCGGCTTTACCCGGCGCCACGGACAGGTACGAAAAATTTTGGATGCATCGCGGATTCAATCGGTGAGTAATTAACGCAAATACTCGGCGAAAACGCCGAAGTCCCAGGGACGAACCGCGAGCACGACGGTATGCCCCGCACGTTGCGCGACCGGGCGCGCCGCTTCCTCGTTATTGATCTCCTCGAACTCCTGGGCGAGGCGCTCCATGCGGCGGTGAAACTGTTTGAGTGCGACGTCGGTCAACATGCCGTTCAGCACGAGCAGGCGTTCGCCGGCTGCCGCGAAACGCGCGCTGAAGTATTCGGCGCTCACCTTGTTCTGGAAAAACCGCTGAATGGGACCGTCCGGCCGCCACGCGAAGTTCGCCGCGACCTTGAGCCTGATGCGGTTCTTCGCCAAGAGTTCGATCAGGCCCTGGCGGTCCAGCCAGGCGAGTTTGCGGAGGCACTGGTGCTCGTCGATGTGAAAGCGCGCGAGGATGTCGTCGATGGTGAGCCGGTTCAGCACGGCGACCGTGACCAGCAACAGCATCATGTCGTCTGCGATGGCCGCTTCCTGCGTGTCGCTCAGTTGTCGGAGTTGCCAACCTTCTTCGGCGAGTTGTTGCAGCAAGTCGGTGATTTCCATATCGAGCATCGCGCAGATGGCGTCCAGGCGTTTGATGGAGAGCGACTGGTTCGAGAACAGGCGCTTGACGCTCGGTGTCGAAAGGCTGAGCGCGCGGGCGACATCGGCATAGGTTTTACCGTGGGCCTTGAGCGCCTTCTTGAGGGCGTCGACGAGGGCGGCGGTCTGGGCCATGACATGACCTCCTGGCGGGTAAAAGATGCAAAATACGATACCTTTATGCCAGATTTTCACAACTTTTGTCACCAAGGTTGCTTTTAGTGATGCCGCCGACCAGGCTAGGCACCGTGGCGCTATAGTCCGCCTAAGTCGCGAGGTCTCCGATGCAACGCCTGTTTAAACTGTCCGGATTCGTGCCACTGGTGTCAGTGGCCTTCATGAACGCCTTCGTCGACCTGGGGCACAAGGTCGTCATTCAGAACACCGTTTTCAAAGTCTTCGACGGCAGCACCCAGATCGCGCTGACCGGCATCGTCAACGCGTTGATCCTGTTGCCGTTCATCATGCTCATGTCGCCCGCCGGCTTCATCGCGGACCGTTACGCCAAAGCTAAGGTGATGCGCCGGGTGGCGGCCGCAGCCGTGGCGATCACGTTGTTGATTACCTTGTGTTATTACCAAGGCTGGTTCTGGGCGGGTTTCGCGTTAACGCTCATCCTTGCGCTCCAGAGCGCGATCTATGGACCGGCCAAACTCGGCTATCTCAAGGAACTCGCCGGCGTAGAGCAACACGCGGCGGCCAACGGCATCATGCAGGCGGCGACTACGTCGGCCATCCTCGCCGGCATGCTCGCTTTTTTTTTCGCTTTCGAGCACCTCGTCGCGGGCATGGTGGCGATGGAGGCGCGCACCATCCTGCCCGTGATC
Source organism: Gammaproteobacteria bacterium (assembly GCA_965217605.1). GTDB lineage: Bacteria > Pseudomonadota > Gammaproteobacteria > JAYYZW01. Next base: position 231,207 of record CBDCJB010000013.1, on the reverse strand, counting down.
GCGCCGCTCGGTTGGTTTCTCGTCGCCGGCGCCGTCGTCGAGTATCTCCTCGCGCGGCGCCTTCCCGAGACACGCGCGGATGCGCCGGAAATGCATTTCGATTTCGCGCGCTACCGCAGCGGCGGTTACCTGCGGAGCACCCTGGGTGCATTGTGGCGGCGCCCCGTGCTGCGACTGTCGGTGATCGGCCTGGCCATTTTCTGGTCGATCGCACAGGTGCTGATCGCGGTCTACCCGACCTTCGCCGAGAATTTCCTGCAGATGCACAACGTCGCCACCATCCAGCTCATCATGGCCGCCGCCAGTATCGGCGTGGTGCTGGGATCGGTCGTCGCCGCCAGCCTGTCGCGCGCACATATCGAAACGGGCTTCATTCCGGTGGGCGCTGCGGGCGTCGCGTTATCGCTCGCGTTGATGACTACGGCGCCGTCGCCGTCGACGCAGGCGGCCCTGTTCCTCGCGCTCGGTACCTTCGGCGCGCTCTTCATCGTGCCGTTGAATGCGCTCATCCAATACAACGCCGGTGAGGACGAACTCGGGCGCGTGCTGGCCGCGAGCAGCTTCATCAACAACCTCACTATGATCACCTTTCTCGGGCTTACCGTGCTCTTCGCGCTCGAGGGATTCAGCGACGTCGGGCTAATGGCGCTGTTGACCGTGATCGCCATCGGCGGGGCGATCTACACATTTTATAAATTGCCGCAGTCGCTCGTCCGGCTGTTTATCGCGCGCATTTTTGCAATGCGCTACCGGCTGTCCGTCTCGGGCATGGATCACATCCCGCGCGAGGGCGGCGTGCTGCTGCTCGGCAATCACATTTCCTGGATAGACTGGGCCATCGTCGCGATGGCGAGCCCGCGGCCGGTGCGGTTCGTGATGGCGCGGAGTATCTACGAACGCTGGTACTTGCGCTGGTTCCTCGACTTCGTCGGTGTGATCCCGATCGCGCCCGGTGGCGCGATCGAAGCGCTGAAAGATATCGGCGCGCGGCTCGCGGCCGGCGAGGTGATCTGTCTGTTCCCCGAGGGCACCATCAGCCGCCACGGGCAGTTGAACGAGTTCAAACGAGGGTTCGAACGCACCGCCGAGGCAGCGAGCGAAAGTAACGCGATCATCGTTCCGTTCTATTTGCGCGGCCTGTGGGGTAGCCAATTCTCGCATTCCTCCGGGGGGCTGAAAGCACGGGCCGCACACGGTCCGCGCCGCGAGATCTGCGTGGCCTTCGGTCAGCCGCTGCTGTTGTCCGCATCCGCGGTCGAGGTCAAGCAGGCCGTCTCCGAACTTTCCGTAACCGCTTGGGAGTCGTATGTCGGCACCCTCGACACTTTGACCCACGCGTGGCTTGCGACCGCGCGCAGCGGCGGCGGCACGACCGCCGTGATCGAATCCACCGGGCGCAAGCTCAGCCGCGCCGCGTTCGCCAGCGTAGTGCTGGCGTTTGCGCGCGTCATCCGCCGGCGCTCGCGCAGCCGTAACGTCGGCCTGTTACTCCCCCCGAGTGCCGGCGGCGCGATCGCGAACGTGGCGGCGCTGCTCGTCGGCAAGACGGTCGTAAATCTCAACTACACCGCGAGCACCGAAGCGCTCGCCGGCGCCGTTGCAAAGGCGGGGCTGCGCGAGGTGTATACCTCGGCTCAATTCCTGCGCCGGCTCGAAAAGCGCGGTATCGATGCCAGCGTTGGGCTCGCCGGCTGTGAATTGATCGAGATGGAAACGCTTCGAGAAGGTATCGGCCGCGGCCAGCTCGCGCGGTCGTGGCTCACGCTCAAGCTCTTGCCGGCAAGTTGGATCGCCGCGCTATACGGCGCATCCCGGGATCCCGAGTCGGCCGCCGTGATCCTGTTCTCGAGTGGCAGCGAGGGCATGCCGAAAGGCGTCGTGCTGACCCATCGCAACGTGCTCGCGAACATCAAGCAGACCACCGATATGCTGAATCCACTCGAGGACGACGTGATCGTGGCCTGCCTGCCGCTGTTCCACGCCTTCGGCTTGACCGCCACGACCATGCTACCGCTGATCGAAGGGATCCCGATGTTGACGCATCCAGATCCCACCGACGTGGTCAATATGGCGAAGGCCATCTATCGCCATCGGGGCACGATCTTTTGCGCGACCTCGACCTTCCTGCGGTTTTACGTTCGCCACAAACGCGTACTGCCGCTCATGCTCGAGTCCTTGCGCATTGTCGTCGCGGGCGCCGAGCGTCTCGATCCGGCGGTGCGCGCGGGGTTTGCCCAGAAATTCAACAAGAGCATCTTCGAAGGTTACGGCGCGACCGAAACGACACCGGTCGCAAGCGTCAACGTCCCCGATTACCTCGACGGCGCCACTTGGAAAATGCACGCCGGAAACAGGCTGGATACCGTCGGTATGCCACTACCGGGTACCTGTTTCCGTATCGTCGACCCGGACACGCTCGATGCCTTACCCGTCGGCGAAGACGGTCTGATCCTGATCGGCGGCGTGCAGGTTATGCGCGGTTATCTCGACGAACCGGATCGCACCGCCGACGCCATCGTCGAACTGGACGGGCGTCGTTGGTACCGTACGGGCGATAAGGGCCACCTCGACAGCGACGGCTTCCTCACCATCGTCGATTGCTATTCGCGCTTTGCGAAGCTTGGGGGCGAGATGGTGAGCCTGGGCGCGGTCGAGCAGGGGATCGTACGCGCGCTCGGCGACGATTTCGAAGTCGTGGTCGTCAGCGTAGCGGACGAGAAGAAGGGCGAACGGCTGGTCGCTTTGATTCCGGCGGGCGAAGCAGGCGGCCATGATCCGGCCGAAATACGCACACAACTCAAAGCGGCGGGGCTCAATGCGTTCATGATCCCGGAGTCATGGGTCGAGGTCGAAGCGATGCCCAAGCTCGGCAGCGGTAAGACCGATTTCAGCGCGGCCAAAAAGCTGGCAATGGCTAAGGCATGAGCGTTCGCTGCCGCAATTATGTTTCAACCGCTTTCATTTGGACTAACAGGAACGGTGTGGCATGGGCAATGACTTTCTAGATCGCCACGGCCATCGCAATTTCGTTTTCGGTGAAGGCCGGATCAGCGGGTACGCCTCGGCGGCGTTGGGGATAGGCGCGTTGCTCGGCGTTTTGTGCTTCCGCTTTCCGGAGTATCTAACCACGGCGGATATGCGAGCGAATCTCTATACGTTCGAATTCGCACGAAATCTCCTCTGGCTTTCGATATGCGTCGGATTTCTGCTCGGGGTCGTAAGCTATATCTTGAATCCCGAGAAGAAGCTCGCCTTGACCGGTGTAACGACGGCGTTCGTAGCCGTCTTGCTCGGTGCGTTCCAGGTACAGGAACGGGCCGTCGAACAGACCCACATGTCCTTCGGACTGGATTGGTTCGTGCTCGCCCTGGTCTTTTCGATGATGATCTTCATTCCCCTCGAAAAGGCGTTCGCACAAAAGCCGTTGAAGGTGCTGCGCCCACATTGGCGCACTGATTTAGTGTATTTTTTGTTCAGTCATTTGCTCATCCAGTTTTATCTATTCGCGACCAATTACGTCCACGAAGACCTGCTCGGGTGGGCGCAAGCCGACGCAGTTCAACAATGGGCGCAAGGATTGCCGATTCCGGTGCAAATTCTGTGCTGTGTGCTGATCGCGGATTTCTTCCAGGCCGTCACGCACAAGTGGTATCACGAGTTCGGTTGGCTATGGAAGTTTCATGCCGTGCATCATTCGAGTGAACATTTGGATTGGCTCGCCGGGTCGCGCACGCATTTCGTCGAATCGTTGGTGACGCGAACGGTCGTCATTGTGCCCTTGTACATCGTCGGTTTCGCAACCGAAGCCCTCAACGTCTACGTCGTCATCATTGGCGTGCAGGCCGTTTTCGTGCATGCGAACGTGAGTTGGGATTTCGGGTTTTTGAAATATGTGATCGTCACGCCCCAATACCATCACTGGCACCATAGTGACGATCCCCAATTCGCAAACACCAACTACGCCGTGCACCTACCGGTCATCGATATGCTCCTCGGCACGTTCAAACTGCCCGCAACGATGTGGCCGCCAAGCTACGGGGTATTCGATTCGCCGCCGCCGGATGGTTTCCTGCGGCAGTTGCTCTATCCGTTCAGGAAATCGCGGGCGTAATACTGGACGTTGCAAATCAATGACTTGGATTGCGTTTAGGTGGCGCGTGGGTAGGTTCGCAAGATTTACGGGTGGGTTGCCGATCGAGGCGTGCGTAACGCGACTCCCCGATAATGGATTCTGTTAAGAAAATTTTACAAGCGGCTCGCCAAAGCTAAATCTTTGAAAATACTGTCTTAAATCACATTTTTGTCGGACAAGCGGGCGTTCTAGCGCGAAAAACCCGGGTGAATTTGTCAATAAAGTTTACACTTCCGCCTCATGGACCCCGGTGCATCAGGGTCCCGATTTCATAAGCCCTTGTTTAAAAAAACAATTATATGTATGGCGTAATAATTGCACGACACTTTGAAGTTTTCCGTACAGTTTGGAAGGGAGGAATGCAGCATGTTCACGAAGGGGATCTCCATAGCCGCACTATTGTTCGCCGCGTTGGTATGGAGCCACGCCGCGCTAGCCCTGTTCGTCTACGTGCAGCCGATTCAGGTTTGCGCGGACGACGGCTCAGATTGCGCAAACTCCATTGCCGGCGGCAGCCCGAACGATCAGCAGCTGTTTCCGGCCATCGCCGATAAAATCTGGTTGCAGGCAAGCATCGACGTCGTGTTCTTCCCGTGGATGGTGGTCAACAGCTCCGCGATGCTGAACGAGGACATGTTCAACCATCTCAGTCTCAACGCGAACAGCATGGTCATCAACATGTGGTTTGTGGAGAGTCTCAGTGATTGCGGCGGCCCCGTCGCGGGCACGTTATTCGGATGTGGCAGTTCGTCGGGGCGCGTCGCCATCACCGATGCCGTGTTCACATTCAACTCGAACGCCGGTCGTCTCGATACCATTGCGCATGAGCTCGGCCACGTGCTGGGCTTGTCGCACGCCAGCGCCGCCGGTGACGACGACAATCTGATGCAGTCGGGCAGCAGCCGAAACGTTCCGACGACGATCAACGACATCGTTCCGGATGGCGCCGATCTCTCTCAGCTCAATGCGGCGGAGCTGCAGACCGTAGCGGGCAGCAGCTACGTGAAGACCGCACAGATACCCTTCGTGCCGGAGCCATCTACCTTGTCGATTCTTGTCTTGGGTCTGATTGGAATGGGGATCCGGAAACGGACTGCAACCTGAACGTTAAGTTACACTCGGTCTTGCGGGCGCTGGCGGTTACCGTCAGCGCCCTTTGTTTTTCTGCGCTCGAGGCCAACGGATCTGCCGGTATGCCCGAAGCCGACTGGATCGACGATCCACCGCAGACGCGTGCAATCAGTTCCCCCGACGGGCTCTACGAGTTGCACCTCGAATTGACTGCGGCGAACGAACCAATGGCACGGAAAGTCGTCGCGTCGCTGCGTCGCCCAGGTGACGAATCACCGGTGTGGCAGCAAGAACTTCCCCATGAGCTCGGCCCCCGGTTTGCACTCGTGAACGACGACGGCCAGGTCGTGCTGTTCGACGAATGGATAAACATTTTGAGTCCGCTTGCGATTATGGTTGTAGGTGAGGATGGGCAGGAGCTTGCACGTTATGGCGTCGACGCCATCGTCGAACTACTTGCGGTGGAGCGCCGTGATTTGGTCTCTCAAGCGCAGCATGGCCCTTGGCGCGGTTCGATCCCGGCGCTTTCACCTACCGGCGACGCCGCGCACGTAATGGCGGCCGGTCGCGAGTTGTCCATCGATTTAGGGAGCGCACGTCTAAGCCTGGTTGCTCCCTAGCCGCGAATGGGGTCGAGTCTCGACTTTTGCTAGGATCGGGGACGGAAGAGCATCGTCTCCCGGTGGGGCGCCCGGACTTCAAATCCGGTGGAACGCGCGAAGGCGTGTTCGGTGGGTTCGACTCCCACCTCTTTCGCCACAATCATTTACGTGGATCTGAACAGATCTAGCCTTCCTCCTATGCCCAACTCGTACGGGGCTGTCCGGTTTTGGAAGAGTTGCGGTGAACGTAAGCAATGATCTTTTAACGGTTCATCGCGACGCCTTGGGTGTCTCGATCCACTCATAAATGTGAACCGGGCCGGGCATACGAAGTCTCGATGAACTTAGGAAGGGCATGAGAGATAGAGATCCCGAGGTTATGAGAGAGTACAGAGACAAAATCAACTTCAAGAGTCGAATTGAGCACGGCGAGACCACGAGCGCAGTGCGAGCTTTGAACCCGACTTCGGGCGAGGTCCGCTGGGAATTCCCTCTTCCCGAGGACTCGACTTCTGGGATATTGACCACCGCAGGGGGTCTGCTTTTCGTTGGGAGCACACACGGAGACTTCTGGGCCCTCAATGCGCTTAATGGCGACGTGATCTGGCATGGCGAAGTCGAAGGATGGATCCATTCGGCTCCTATCACGTACATGAGCCGAGACACGCAGTTCGTCAGCATCGCTTCCTCTACCGGCCTGCACACGTTCGCGCTTGCTAAGTGAGGATTAGGTCCCTCTTGCGTTCTATATAAGAGCGGCCCCATGGATGACACCGCGAACGTTCCCCCCGCGCCCAGGCCCGCGGTTCGCCGCCTGGCGGTCGCAGCCGGCGCAGCCCGCTACACGGTTTGCTTTCCGTTGATCGTTGAATTCGGCGTCGCGTGGTACCTGACCGCGCGACAGCATGAGACGAGCGATGCCAGCCCGGTCTACTTCCGGCTGTGGAAGGCCTACCGGCCCTTCGCGATCCAACACCCCCACCCGTTTTACTTCTTCTTCCCCCTCGACTTGCGTGAGCGCGTCGTTATCGGCAACGAGATCTGTAGCCTCGACGAGTACGTTTTTTGCAGACCGGGCCCCGACGTTGCGGCGGACCGCAAGCTGGGTTTCCTGCTCGGGGCCTCGGCCGCGTTCGGCGCCTACGCGAGCTCGAACGCCGCCACGATCAGCGCCTACCTGAATCCGATGCAAAACGAATTCCGCTTCGTGAATGCCGGCGTGCCGCCCTAGAACTCCACGCAGAAGCTAGCCTGTTTCACCCAGCAGTTGTTGGCGTACAGCCCGGACATCGTGATCGCCTACGATGGCGCCGACGACGCGGCGATTCTCGATTGCTATCTACGGCATCACATGAACTATCCACCTGGCACTCGGGAAAATTTTGAAGAATTAGAGGCAATGATCGACGACATGCACGCTACTCGACGCCGCGAACCGCTGCACCGGCGCTTCTTCCTGCGCATCACCCGTGGGCTCCGGCGGATGGCTCAGAAGCGTCATCCGGTCGCTCCCGCAGTGCGTGAAGAACGGATCGGCGCTGGTGTCGCTGCCTATGCGCACAACCGCCACGTGATGCACGACCTGCTGGCTGCACAGGGCGGACGCTTCGTCGGCATCTTTCAGCCGAACCGCTCCCTTCATACCGGCATTCCGGACTCCCGTCGGCGCGAGAAACGGCTGGCGACCTATCGGCGTTTTCATGAGCTGACGGTCGGCCCGCTGCGTCCGGATGTCGAATACCTCGACTTCGCAACCCTGTTCGACACTGCCAACGACCGGGTTCCCTCGGCGCGCGTTGAGGACGGCGACGACGTCTCGGAGAACACGATCGTCGACGACGACGTTCACCTCTACGAACACGGCAACGAGCTCGTGGCCCGAACCATCGTTGAACGGTCGATGACCGGTTACCGTGCGAAATATAAATTTTTGTAAAACATGTTCTAAAAATCAGGAATAACGAGAACCGCATTTCGGCTACATCTCCACAAAGCGGGCATTTGCCTTAGTCGAAAAATGTCATGTCGCTGGCCCGGAGGCATTGTTCCAGACGTGGTATCGGTACGTTACAATCTGTTTGCCAGATCGAATCTTGAAATTGGCACGCTAATGACCGAAATTTCCCCCGAACTTCTCGCTGCGTACCGGGCCGAAAGAGATCCGCAAACGGATAAGTCCATCCTTTGCCATGCGCCGTTCGTCAGCTTGAACTTCGACCAGAGCGGCGACGTGACCGCGTGCTGCTACAACCGCCATTTCGTTTTGGGAACTTATCCCGCGCAAACCGTGCAGGAGATTTGGACCTCGGACAACGCCCGGGCGCTGCGGGAAGCATTCCTTCATGCCGAGGAGGCGCCCGGGTGTGATCTCTGTTTCCACCAGTTGAAGAATTACAACTTCGCCGGGACGCTCATGCGAAATTTCGATGAGCACGCCCGCGATGACGCTTACCTCCCAGGCCCGAATCCCATTGCGCCGCGAGTGCTGGAATTCGAAATCTCCAATCAATGCAATCTAGAGTGCATCATGTGTTCCGGGCACTGGTCCTCTTCGATTCGCGCACATCGAGACAAGCTTCCGCCGCTTCGCAGCCCCTACGATCGTACTTTCGTCGACCAGATCGAGGCGTTCCTGCCGGAGGTTACTACCGCCAAGTTCCTCGGCGGGGAACCGTTTCTGATCAAGCGTTACTACGAGATTTGGGAGCGCATCAACCGTGTAAACCCAGACATGGAGCTGGTCATAACCACGAACGCAACGATCCTTCCGCGCCGGGCGAAAGAGCTTCTCGAGAAGTTGCGCGCCAATATCGTGGTCTCGCTGGATGGAATCACGGCTGCAACCTTCGAAGCGATTCGTAAGAATGCCTGCTTCGAAGACGTGATGGCGAACCTGGAGTATTTGATCGCTTATACACAACGGTGCGGGACGTCGCTGACGGTGGCAGTCTGCCCCATGACTCACAACCGGCGGGAGCTACCGACACTGCTCGAATTCTGCGCGGAGCGCGAACTCTACGTTAACTTCAATACACTACTCAAACCTCCAGAGCTCTCACTCGGGGGCATGTGCGCTGAAGAGCTTGCAGAGACGATTGAGAATCTCGCGAGCGTTCGGCCGGCCGGCGGGGCTCCCCATTTGCAGGCAAACCAGCAGAAATGGGACGGGTTAGTCAGTGAGTTGCGAAGTTGGTACGCGGAGAAACTCGCGTTCGTAAAGCGCTGCTCCGACATGGAGGCCCGTTTTCGAGAATTTGTAGTCCGACATCCGGGTATTGCGGGCCCGTGGAGCGATTCGACCGTCCTCAAGCGCCTGGTGTCGCCGCTCATACTGGCGGTGCTGTCCAAGCGTGAGCGCGCAGCCATGAAGATCAACGATTTCGAGACTCTTCTGCCGCACGCGCCAGTGGAGCTTTCGAAGGCGCATCAAGCTGCCAGCACGGAGCAACTCATTCTCGCGACACACTTTTTTTGTCGATTCATCGACGCTGTGGATAACCATGATCGGACTGGCACGAACGCGCTGGTCGAACAGCAGCTTAAGATACAAAACTACATCGATGCACAGGCGGCTGAACGCAGGGCGGTGCTTCATCGCTGGATTACGGAGCGCATCCGGCTTGGCGAAATCGATTTGCTGACCGAATGGATCCGGGCCTTGTTATACAAGCTCGAATTCCTATTGGAGTTGGATCCCAGCCGTGAAGAAGGCCTGACGCTGCTTGGGGAACGCGGACTCGATGCAGCGGCGTGTCGAAAAATCCGTGAGTATTTCGAAAGTTTGATCCCGGTTTTCGGCGTATTCGATATTGACCCGGTTCCCGTGTCCCTCGCCGGTCAAGACGAAAGCGGGGAGACTCACGCAGCGGATGTGGATGTAACACCGCCGGTTCGCGATCTAGATGATCTCGGCAACTTGATGGATGCGATGTACCTGTTCCATCGTTGCCAGGAACCCGCTGGAGATCACCAGGCGGTGCGCCGCCGTCTGGACATGTGCGTGGCCGCCGTTAGTGCGTCGGGCAAGATCGAAGTGGTTTGTAAGGCGCTGGGTAAGGCGCGACGCACTGATGTATACAAAGGTCTGGTGCTCGCCTCCGACGAGGAGCTAGAGCGCAATCTTGCCGAATTCGGACCGGTACAGTAGTTGATACGGGTTCCGTTACGCTAACAGCGACCATCGTTTTTTGAGGCCGTCGCGCAAAGAGAAACGCAGGTACAAGCCGAACAAGATAGATAATCCGACGATCCCACCCCAGAGGAGCGCTATCCTCGCCAAAACGTTTTGCGCCCCAATCGCCTCGTCGTAGGGTTGCTGAACGATGACCACGAAGCCTGTGTCGTCGACCGGCGCGAATGCAGCGATCCAGTGATTGTCGTAGGGACCTCGAGACGCGTCTTCTCTCAAAGGGCGCGCCGCAACGGGATCTCGGTAATCGGCGTCGACGGCATCTCTGGTTGGAAGGCGGCGCGAATTGGTGCGAAGACAGTGAACTTATAGAGTTTCGAACCCGTGAGAAACGCTTTATAGGGACTCCCGGCGCCCGCCGGGTCGAAGTCGTATCAGCGCGCTGGTACGATGAACGAGCAGCGGATTACATAAAAAACCAGCAATGAACTTACCCCTCAAATCAAAAAACACCTGGCTCGTGATCGCCATATTGATGGCGACGGTCGCGGTTGTGCAGGTTAGCGCTGACGCAGTCACCGGACAGTGGGGGCCGCCTGTCGGCAAACCATTGCCGGTACTCGAAGCCCACGACCACACTGGAATGTTGCGCACATTCGATAATCTTAAAGGTCGGCGCGGTCTGCTCCTGTTCATGAATCGATCGGCGGATTGGTGACCCTTTTGTCGACGCCAGTTGGTCCAACTGGCTGAATGGCGGGAGCGCTTCGAAACGCTGGGTGTGAACGTTGCGGCAATGACCTACGATGACCGCGCGATCCTCGCGGCTTTTCACGACGACAAAAATCTGAGCTATCCGTTGTTACAGGACGTTGACGTAAAACACGTTACGGCCTACGGCATCATGAACGAGCAGTACCAACCTGGTGAATCGGGTTACGGCGTACCTCACCCCGGCGTTCTCTTCATCAACGGCGACGGCATAGTGGAATCTAAATTCGCGTACCCGGGATTCCGCGAAAGACCGTCGTTCGATGCGATACATACCGTTATCGCGGGTGAATAAACGGATCCGATGAAGAGATTGAACGGGTCAATGCCTTTTGGTTGACCCGTTTGATCGTTTCTAAGTGATCAGCAGCACCCGCAACTCGGTGGCGCGGTTGGGCGGTAATGGGCCCGCGTCGGTGCCGCGCTCGCGCCGCCGGTGCTCATTGCCGAAGCCGTGGTGGTCGTATCGGTTTTGCGCTCTTTCGTCGCCGTGGTCGCCGCGGCCCCGACTATGCGGAAATGGTGCGCATCGATGGTCGAATTGATCTCGATCGTGCCGTCGCCGATGACACCCCAATCGCCGAACGTTTGATCGTCGCAGAAGATCTGCACCGATTTCGGATCGGGCAGCTGCGATACCTTCCAGCTGGTCGCCTCGCCGCGGCGCGCTGCCGTCGCCGCATACGTCGAGACGTGCAGGGTACCGTTCGTGACGTCGTTGAATGCTTCGCAAATACCGAGGTTCGGGTAATCGACCCCTTCGACCGTCGGCAGATCGAACTGCGCGTCTCGGGTGCCTTGGTGAACGTTCGTCCACGCGCCCGGCCCGCCGATTTCGCTCAGGATGAGCAGGCCATTCAACTGCCCGCGCGGATGTGCCGCGTCGACGCCGAACGTCCAGGCGAAGCGGTCATCGTCGTCGGCGAAGAAGTCCGGACCGAATTCCTGTTCCGCGACCGCTTTCAGGCGCCGCTCCGTCGTCACGTCGCCGACCTCGCGGGCCAGCATCAAAGTCATCGTCAGCCAGCGCGGATCGTCGAAGGCCTGGAATAACGCGTTCCTACGTTTATTCCAGCCGAGGTCCCTAACGCCGGCCTCGTAGAGTTGCACCCCGAATTCCTCGGCCTGCGGGTATATGTAGAACAACGGCGCGAGCATGCCGTAGCCGCTGAGACCGGGCGGCGGGCAATAGGCGAACTCTTCGAGCGGATCGTAGTAGAGCGCGAACGCGGTGATGTCGCCGCTGGCATTGCGTGAGGTGAAGTGCTTCTTCGCGAATTCGACCCACTGGTCGTATACCCAATGCGTTTGCGTACCGAAAATTTTGTCGTAGAGCTGCATGCTGAGCCCGGCCGCGCTCACACAATAGGGCCAGATCTTGGTGTTTTCACAATGCGCGCCCTGAGGCCGCTCGGACCACTGATCTTCCAGGAACGACGTGATGCTGTGCTGCGTCCATTCAAACAGGCGGTCGTTGTAGCCCGTCATCTGGAACGGCTGCTCCCACTTGTCGTCACCCGATACATAGGAATAGATGCCGAGCAGCAGGTTGAAGAAGCCGCGAAAGAACATATTGCCATCCGCGCCTATTGGATCGGGTTGCAGGCCCCACGGCTCGACGCCGTTCGCAGTCCAGCCGGGCGGATCGTAACGGCCGCGCATGTGCTCGGGCAGCCACACGAGCCACTCGGGTGGATATTCATCCTGGTGCGGGTCATGGCCAATGTAAGTCAGCCAGTCGACGGCTGCCCAATAGGTCGTGTGCCGGCCGACGAGTTCGTCCGCGATGCGGGTGTAAACCTCACGCCACGCCGGGGTCTGATCCACCATCATCGGCAATGCATACGACGTCTCCGATAAGTCGAAGCGCGGGAAGGTGCACATCGGTGGCGTCGAGCTGCGATCCCACCACGCCGCCGGCGTACCGTTGCTGCTCCAGTCATCCTGGGTGGTGGTTTTATCCCAGATGTGGCGCAGCCAACCGCGCGCTCTTGGGTTGAGGCCCTCGATGCCGTTCACGAGGCGTCCTCCCGGGCGGCAGCCGGTATATCGGCGACGTGCCGGTAATCCTTGATCGCGTCGGCGACCGGCTCGCCGTGCCCGACTTTCCACATCATGAGATGCTCGCGCTGGGCCACAGCGCCGCTCCAATTCGGGTCGAGGCTTGCCTCGGCCGGTTCGCGGGTGATCCGATCGGCGACCTTACTGTCGGGGTTCGGCACCACGTACGCGTTCGGCATCGCCCGATATCGGGTCTTCCGCCACGGCGCGAAGGCCATCACCAGTTCGTAAAACCATAAGAGATGCGCGGGCAGACCACGAAGCTCGATGTCTTTCGATGCCACGCCTTCAACGATTTGCTTGATGGCATCGGGGGCAAGAAAAATCCGTGTGCCGACGGCTGCAGATGGAAAGAGAACGGTGAACGTCGCTGCGCCCAGGTCGCCGGCGTATGAGGAGACGCGGCGACCACGAAAAACGTAGGTTCGCGCAACACCGTCTCGGGTCGCGACCGCGATGGTCATGTCACGCGCAAGCTGCCCGCGTACTCGAGCGCTCAAGCGGCTGGCTATTGAAAGCTGGATGCCGACCAACCAGAGAAGCATTCGAAAAATCATAATTGCGCTCTACTCAACAGTCGTGAACGTGTTGACTGCCACTCACTCAGGATGACTCAGGCGCGCGAGCGATTCCTCCACACTTGGTGTCTTGCCGGCGACGATATCGATGCGCCGGAGTTCGTGAAAACGGCGCAAGGTGTCGTTAGCGCCCGCGAGCGTTTCGATCGCCTCGGTGTACGCCCCGAGATTTCCGCCGTGCAGCGCCCAGATGGTGGTGCCGTCATCGAGAACGTCCAAGTAGGCGCGGGCACCGCAACAACCGAGGCTCGAGGCTGACCGCGCGGAATTGACGACGTAGGGGATCAGAGCGCAGGCGGGGCGGCCCAATACAGCCGGTATCCCACCGTCCACGCGCGCAACCGCTTCGGTGATGACGAGTCCTTGGGCGGCATGTACGAATAACAACACCGCCGACGGTTCGCCGTCGCATTCGGCGAGCGGCGCATATACGACGAATGGTTGTGCGCTCTGCATGACGGGCAGCGATTGAATTTCCTCCGGCCTCACATAATCCAGGCCTTGCATGGCGGCGAGCGTTGCGGTGAGTTCTTCGCCCTGCCGTGGAGGCGCATCGGCCAAATTGTGGGTATGGATCCCGATCGAACAGAACTGGTGATGTACGGCGCGCGTCACGAGCGCGTCGCTGGCGCCGAGTTCCCAGAACTCGCAGCCGGCGGCAACCGTCGTCGGGGGCTCGGCGACGCCGGCCGGGGGATCATCGGAAAACGTCACGGCCACCGGTACGGTCGAGAGGCCGAGGGCGGTGACAAGGCGCTCGGCCAGTTCCGCATAGCTACCCATCGACGCTCACCTGCGCAAGTCTACGATCCGGTTATAAAGCCAACCGATGGCCGACCCGATGATCGTGCCGAAGCCGAAGCCATAGAGAAACCCGATAATGCTTCCTCCGAAGGATACCCGGTAGCCGATAAAGAACTGATTCAAAAGCTGCAAGTGAGGGCCGACGACCCGCTCTCCGGTCGGTGTAATGTGACCACCTTGGATGACCACCCAGTTCGTCGAAACGAAGATCGTCAAACCAAGCGTTATGCCCAGCACCAGGGCGAGCAGTTTGGAGTTGAACCTGATGAGCGCTTTGCGGAGAATCTCTTGTTCTTGTTCTACGGAGTCTTTCATTATTCCCGGTTCGAATTAATCCTAGATGAACTCTAAAACACGGTCTACGGAAAACGATCTAGCGCGATGCGCGATGAGACTCACGTAGAGGCCGAGCGCCAGATTTCTGATGTATGCGAAAAGCCATCCCAACATGAATCCCCACAAAAATGCGTATGCAAAGCCGATAGTCGCGCCCTTGTAGGTGACCGCGTACCCATAAAAATAACGGTCGAGGAGTTGCAGGTGTGCGACGGCGTGCGGCTCGCCCACTATCGTCGTCCAGATCGTCGTCAATAACAACAGGGCGCCTGATACCGTACCGACGGCGCCGGCCAGCGCGGCTTTATCCAGTCTTGCGAAAGTCTTGGCTATCGCTGCGTCGAGCGCAGCGGGCGTGTCGATGACTTCAGGAACCAACGGTTGGGTTGAAGCGAGTGCCGCACTTTCTTCGGATCGCTCGACCTCCGCTTCAGTCAGCTCTTCGTGGTAATCCTGCTCCACGTTGACGGCCCAGAGGTCGTGATGGGCGCCGAGAATGTTTTCGACCGCCAACATGGCCGTCAACATGGAGTGATCCTGATTGTTGTACTTATGCATTCCATTGCGACCGACCAGCTGCAGGTTGGTCAGATTGCTCAGAAATTGGACCACGCGCTCCACCGCTTCCCGATAGCCGTCGTCGTATACCGGATAGGCTTTCGGCATTCGCACCGCGGTACCGTCTGTAATCTCGTGGCTCTGGACGAGCCCGAGGACGTCCAATTCGCGTTTGGCCAACTCCACGAGGTCTTCATCCGACATCGTCCAAAGTCCATCGCCTTCGAAGCAGAAGTACTCGAGTCCCAGACAGGATTTACTCGGATCCGGAACCATGTACGGGCTCCAGTTCTTGAAATTCTGTATGCGACCGACCTTTACGGAATCGTCGTGAATATAGATCCAGTTGTCCGGGAAGATATCCGGTTGCTCGACGACTACTGCGACTGTGAGGAAGTCCCGGTATTTCAGTAAGTCCGCGGCCTCTTTTATATCCGCAGGCGCTGGCGGCTCCAGTTTTCCCACCAACTCGCGGATTGGCATCGTACTGATGAAATGTGTTGCTGTCAGCGTTTGTCGAACGCCATCGCCGTCGACCTCGATTGCAGTCACCGCGTCGCCAGACCATCGTATCTTCGTGACGTCGGTCTTAGTGAAAATTTTGTGTCCGTTGCCCTCCAGATCCCCGGCAACTCTTTCCCACATCATCCCCGGTCCGCGTTTCGGATAGTGAAAAGCGTCAGTCAGCGTTTTAATCGCATCTTTTTTCGATCGCGCCCGATTTCCGAGCAAGGCATTCAGGAGCGCCGTTTTCAGCGACAAGCCTTTAATCCGCTGGGCGGCCCATTCCGCAGATATTTGATTGCAGGGTGTCCCCCAAACCTTTTCCGTGTACGTTTTGAAAAAAATGTTGTAAAGACGCCAGCCGAAGCGATTGACCATCCAATCTTCGAATGTTCGTTCATCTTCAACCGGGAATACATGCGCATAAACATAGCTGAGCAGGACGCAACAACTCACCCATATACCGAGTCCGAACACAGCATTCAGCACACGGAGTGGGTAGTTGAAGAATTTCCCGTTGTACAGGATTCGGGAAGATCGGGATCGATATAGCAAATCGTCGTTCAGTACATCATGCCAAAATTGTTCGACACGATTTATCTTCGTAAAGAAACGATGTCCGCCGATGTCGAAGCTGTAACCGTTGTAGGAAACCGTTCGGGAAAGACCACCTACGATATCGTCTTTCTCGATAACCATCGGTTCAACGCCCGCTTCATCGAGTTGCCGCGCGGCGGTGAGACCCGCAGGACCGGCGCCAATGATGAGTACGTCGGGTTTGCGAGAAACCGCTGAAGTATCTATAGAGCTCATTCAGCAATCCGATTAGTCACGCCAGATCTGCCGAAGATCGTCATACACGGAAGTTTGTTTAGGCATTTCTTTATTACGATGCATGAACGGCGTTCCAACGTTGCGTTCTGAGCGCACCCATTCGGGACGCGGCATCGTTGCGAAAGCGGATCCTATTAGAACAGGCGTGGCGATAAAAGCTTGTGTCAACTTGTGTCAAGAAAAGTAACGTCGTCATGCAACGGGACGATCGCAAAAAGCCGTATTCGTAGCGGTGAATTACCCCTAATTTCTGTCCGCTGTGGGGCTTACGCCGCAATTTGGACCGTCATCCCGGTACGACATTTGGGGTATGCATAGCATCGGCGGGCGTCGCTTTTGTCCCAAGCTTTGTTATCTACACGACTTTCCGTATGTGGGAGAAGCGAACGTAATGTCATGGACCCGTGTTATCCGGGGTCAAATCGTAGACGGTGACTCGCACGGGCTCGGCTTGGAGTCGAGGTGACACGAAAAGGTCGTATGACTGCCGTGTACGATAGTTCTTCGCTAGGAAATCCTGTAATAGGTGACCATGATTAGCATTCCATCGCTCATCCTCGAGCCTGACCACGACGCGCGGCGGATGATTACGCCAGCTCCGCAGACACTTCGGCTACCGAAGACCCTACGCCGACCTTAGACGAGCTTATTTATGAAGATCTCACTCACAATCCCGATGCTAACGAGGAGTTAGAGGTCGGCAGCCTGACCTTCGATTCCGTTACCGATCAAACCGTCGACGCATCGTCGCAATCGACCGCGACCAGCGGTTCATCGTCTTCCGAGTTACGTGAACTCGATGTCTCCGGTTTCCTTTCGACTACCGGCATTACGCTAGGTGGTGCAGTGCAGGACGCTGACGGAAATGTCGATGACGGTGACGGCGATCCGCATGAAGCGATCAGCCGACTGGTCAAGATTCTGATCAAAGACGTCGAGCAGGGCGTCGAAGCGGTGTTATCGGTAGCTATTGGAGCCGAGGGTTGGGATCAAATCACCTCTATGCTCGACCAGATGGACGACGGGCTCGACCGCGACGGCATATAGGGCAAGATGTTCGAGGCCGCGAGCGGCATGGCATTTACGCTGACAGCGGGCTACGTGAGTTGGCTGCTTCGCGCGGGGTACCTGTCGGCCAGCGTGATGTCGATGTTACCGATCTGGGGTTCGTTCGATCCGCTGCCCGTTCTCGGTAAGAAACGGGCCAAGAAAAAAGATCCTAAAGACGGCGAAAAGGGTAAAGATTTAGCTGAACCGAACGATCTAGGTGTAGAAGATGCGTTCTTCGAGTCTACCGGTAATTGAATCATGCGGTAGGAGTGAGATCGTAGCCACATGAAGATATTCACGCCCGTCCGTAAAGTCGTTTTCGCGCTCGTCATGCTGACGATAAGCATTTTGTTGTGCGGCGAATTGATCGGCGTAGTGCCAAGCGAGTTTCGCGGCTTTCTCGAAGGGCGCAAAGTGCTCGTAGAGTCCTTTGCAGTGCAATTCTCAAAGGCGCTGCGCCAAGGTGATCTCGAGCTCGTGCGCGGCACGATCGAGGACCTCGCCTCGCGGGACAACACGATCCTTTCGGCGGCGATCAATACGAATGACGGTCGCCAGCTCCTTCAAGCCGAGGATCATCTGATGCACTGGCAGGATATCCCGGCGGACCAATCCACCACCACGCACGTACAAGTACCGATTTTCGCAGACGGCAAACTCTGGGGCACGGTACAGGTTGCGTTCACCGAATTACCGAAGACATCGATCCCATTCAGCTTTGGCCAGCCACTGCTGCCGCTTACAGTATTCATGATGATCGCGTGTTTCGTGAATTTCCTTTGGTTCCTCAAGCGCACCTTGAAGGAACTCGATCCGAGTTCAGTCATCCCGGAACGGGTCAAGTCGGCGTTCGATACGCTGGCGGAAGGACTCGTAATCATGGACGAGCACGAAAATATTATCCTAGCCAATACGTCGTTCTCCGTTAAGGTCGAATCGTCTGCATCCGGGCTGGTCGGTAAGAAGATCTCTGATCTTGGCTGGGAGCAGAGCGAACAAGAACTTCCCTGGAAAACCGCGCTCGCGAACAGCAGCTCCAAAACGGGTACGCTGGTTCGATTCGCTACCGTTCACGGTGCTCCGCGCACCTTTACGGTCAACACGACGCCGATTACCGATGCCAATGGAAAGCTGCGGGGCGCTCTTGCAACGTTTGACGACTTGACCGATCTAGAGCGCAAGCAGCTCGAGCTCAAGCAGACTATCAAAGCGCTACAAAAATCGCGGCAGGAACTACAGGAAAAGACGGTCGAGCTCGAATTTCTCGCAACTCGCGACGCGTTGACGGGATGCTTGAACCGGCGCGCGTTCTTCGAAAAGAGCGATTTGTTGTTTGGCGAGGCATCGCAATCCGACAAGCCGCTCGCCTGTATCATGACGGATATCGATCACTTCAAAAAGATCAATGATACCCATGGCCACGGCATGGGCGACAAAGTGGTCCAGGTCGTATCGAGCGAATTGCGCAGCAATGCGCGCCCGGACGATCTCGTCGGCCGTTACGGCGGTGAGGAATTCTGCATCATGCTGCCGGGTGCGGAACTCAGCGCGGCGACGTTGATCGCAGAGCGCTTGCGCGCGAATATCAAGGAGGTTTCGCACAAGACCTTCGATGAATCGATCAGAGTTACGGCGAGTTTCGGTGTGGCAATGCTCGAAAACGGAGTCAAAACTCCGGCGGAGTTGATCGCGCTCGCCGATCAGGCCCTGTACGTCGCGAAGGAAAACGGCCGCAATCGCGTGGTCGCATGGGAAGGCGAGAAAACTGAGGTTAACGACATATTAGACCTAGAGGCCGGCCAGGATCCCGCGGATGCCGAGTCCAAAGAACCCACGGCGAGCACCGCTTCCGTATCGGATGATCACCAGGAGATCCAGTCGCTGCAAGAACACATTGCCGAACTCGAGGCAAAACTAACTGATAACGAATCAACACATGCTGGGCCAATAGGGCACGATAACGTGACCGGTTTGCCGAACCGCATGCTTCTGATCGACCGTATTCGACAGGCTGCGGCGCACAGTGAACGGTTCGAGCGTGTCTGCGCTGTCATCGTCCTCGATATCGATCTCTTTCGTCGCATCAATGATGCACTTGGTTTCGTAGTCGGCGACAAGGTATTGCGTAAAGCGGGCGAGCGCTTGCTCGAGATCCTGCGACAGACGGACACCGTTGCGTTGCTCGGTAGCGACTCGTCGGCGGCGACGATATCGCGTACGGGCGCCGACGAATTCGGCATCCTGCTGAACGATCTCAAGGACACAGATGCGGCGACGTGGATCATCAAGCGGTTGCTGGATAATTTGTCAGAGCCCCTGAATATCGACGGGAACGAGATCTTCATCAGTTGCAGCGCCGGCGTCAGCCTGTTGCCTCACGATACAGACGATCCGGAGCAACTCGTTAAAAATACGAGTGCGGCACGCTATAACGCGAAACAGCGGTTGGGGCGTAATAACTTCGCGTTCTTCTCTGACGAACTGAATCAACTTTCCTACCGGCACCTGTGGCTCGAGGGTCAGATGCATAATGCGCTCGAGAACGGTGAGTTCTTGTTGCACTATCAGCCGAAATTGGATTTCAAGACCGGACGCATCACCAGCATGGAGGGCTTATTGCGGTGGAACAATCCCAAAATTGGCGCGGTCTCGCCGGTCGATTTCATCCCGGTCGCCGAACATACCGGGCTCATTAGCGAGATCGGTCGGTGGGTGATCAAAACCGGGTGTGCACAGGCGCGCAAGTGGGCTGAAGCGGGTTATGCCGACGTCGGTGTCGCGCTCAACTTATCGCCGCTGCAATTTCGCGAAAAGGATCTGTTCGAGCAGATCGCGAAGTCGCTCGAGGCGACGGCCGTGCCGCCCTCCATGCTTGAAATCGAAGTGACCGAGTCTGTCGTCATGGAAAATTTCAACGAGGCAATCGATACGATCAAGCGGCTTGCGGCAGCCGGTGTTCACATCGCGATCGACGACTTCGGAACGGGCTACTCCTCGCTTGCATACTTGAAACACCTGCCGGTGAATACGCTCAAGATCGACCGGTCTTTCTTGAGCGATACCGTACCGGACGAGCAAGACAAGCTGATCATTACCGCCACTGAAGGCTCCCCACGAAAACAGGGAGAAACGAGAAGGAAAATAATAATTTAGGAAAAAAACTAACGACGTTTAGGGAACATGCATGACGTTCGGTGATCAATAACGGTGACGAAACCAAATTGGTCACGGGAGAACGCCATGCATGCACTGAGATTGTTACACAGAATAATCAGGCAAGCTTGTCCACAGGTCCACGCGGTTAGACTCAAGGCCTTGATGGCGAGCGTTGGAGCGCTGTTAGTCGGTCGACAGATGAGCTTATCGGGTCTTGGCCGCGCGCTGGAATCAGATGCTCGGGTCAAACACAACATCAAGCGAGTCGACCGGTTAGTCGGTAATCGTCATCTTCAGTCAGAGCGACATGCACTTTATAAGACGATAGCGACGGTGGTGCTTGGCCAAGCGCGGCGTCCGGTGATTATTTTGGATTGGTCGGATATGCGCGAAGACCGGTCGTGGCAGTTATTACGTGCGGCAGTTCCGGTGGGAGGCCGTGCCCTGACACTTTACGAAGAAGTGCATCCGCTGTCGGTGTACGACAACCGACAGGTGAGGAGGCGCTTTCTGGCCCACTTACGGGACATCTTGCCGCCGGGGTGTTGCCCGATCTTAGTGACAGATGCAGGTTTCCGCACCCCTTGGTTTAAACAGGTCGAACGGATGGGTTGGGACTGGGTCGGTCGCGTGCGCGGACGCACCCATTATCGGTTGGACAACGAGGGCAGTTGGCAACCGTGCCGAACGTTGCATGTGACGGCCACCTCACGTCTACGGCATATCGGGAGCGTCGAACTGACCCAAAAGCACCCGTTGGCCTGTGACCTCTATCTGGTAAAGAACAATAAGCGGGGCCGTCAACTTTTGACCTGCCCGGCACGCGTGCACGCGGTGGTCGCAGCCTGGCGAACGAACGACGCCAGCGCGAACCGTGGGTATTGGTCACCTCTTTGGGCGCGCGGGCGGCCAAACAGGTGATGCGGTGTTATCAATTGCGTATGCAGATTGAAGAGAGTTTCCGTGATATGAAGAATGCCCGGTTAGCCCGGATATTGCATGAGCAGTGAGATTGGGCGTGGAGTTGGTCGATCATGGGTCGGAATTCGTTGGTGGTGGCACGAAGCGGCGCTTGAGCGCGACGTTTCGGCGCGCCACCGGTGGATTTATCGCCGATTGCGATGCACGAGTCGTTTCGGAGGCGAGCGACACCCCGACTCACAAGGAATCGAACACGAGGCGACTGGCGTTGGGACGACTATCCCGGTTTGAGGCGAGCGGCCACCAGGCAGAACAGTTCTCGATTGGGGTAAGCACTGGAGAGCAACAGTCGGATGCGCCTGGTATTGCGCAAGACGATGGCGCCGATGCGTAATAGTTTCAGGCGCAGCGTGCCGCATTGCGCGCGAGCCAGTGCTGTTCCGTGTAGTGCCACCCGGCGGATCGTCTCCAACAGCGTGTAAGCCAAGCTTGAGAGCAACAGCCGGAACTGATTGGCCCACCAGGTGTGGCAACTGGTGCGATCGGCAAACAGGCCCAACTGCTGCTCCTTGATCCGGTTCTCCATCTCGCCGCGGGCGCAGTAGATGCGGTCGTAGATGCGTTGGGCATTGCCGGTGAGGTTGGTCACCACGAAGCGGGGATTGCTGCCGCGGGCGCTGTGCTCGGCCTTGACGATCACCCGTCGCGGGGTATCCCAAGTCTGTGCGGCGTAACGGACCTCGCTGAACAGGCGCTGCTTCTCACCCATCATCCAATACCGCCACTGAGCCAACGTGCGCAACGCTAACGATTGATCGTGCAAACGCGGGTTTTTCGCGATACCAATGACGTAATCCACGCCGTGGCGATCGAACCAGCGCAGCATCCGCCAGCGGCAAAAGCCGGAATCGGCGCGCACCAGGATCTCGACCTTCGGCCACGCCTGACGCAACCGTTTGATCAACAGCGCCAAGATCGCCCAACTGTGTTTTGCGCCGTCGATCTTGCTCGAACGCAGATAACTGACCCACAGTTGATCGCCACAGAACACGTACAAGGGCAGAAAGCAGTAGTGGTCGTAGTAGCCGTGGAAGAAGCGGCCCTCTTGATCACCATGCACCCGATCGTCGGTGGCATCCACATCGAGTATCAGTCGTCGGGGCGCTTGTTTGTAAGAGGCGATAAAGTTATCAATGAGTACCTTGTGCAGGGCCACCGCGGTGTTGCGGTTCGCGCGGTTCTCCAGTCGGCACAACGTCGACGGGCTCGCCAGCGACTCATCCCGGGAAAGCGCCGTCTGCAGAGCCAAGTCCGCGCGCAATGCCTCGTGGTCGTTGAGGTCCTCATAGCCCAGGGAAATGCCATAGACCCGCTGTCGGACCAGCGACTCCAGATCGTGGGTGCAGCTCTTTGTCCGGCGAGAATCCCCAATGGCCCGTGCCGCGGCCTTGATCAACCCGGTCCGTTCATCGGCCAAGCGCAGCAACTGCACCCCACCGTTGGACGTGATGTCACCGCCGTTGAATGAGACGTCGATCTTGCGGCGAGAAAAGCGTGGAAATTGCAGCGCAGTCTGGGTACATTCTGTCACGGGCGAGTCCTTTCCGTTTTCAGCCTAACTAACTGAATTATAACGGATTAGAAAGGGCTTGCCCTCTTTTTTTATGAAATATCCCGGTTAGGACTCTATTTCCGCAACGCACGTTAAAACAGTGCACAACGGCTTTCAATCCTTGTTCTGATCGGTACCTTGGCAACGTTGGTTGCTTGGTTGGTCGGCCATACGATGTAACGTTTCGGCCTTCAGCGACATTACCAGGCCAACACGACCCGGCATCGACCCGTGCTCTCGACTTTCTTTTTGGGCTTACAAAGTTTTCGCACGAAAACCCTGACGTTGACAATAACCGACATCGAACAGTCCATGACTGCCTTACAGCAAATTACCTTAACCCCCTTGACTGAGGCCTAGTTTCGTGGGGATCCTTCAGTTACCGCCATTATTGCCATGGCGCACAATGCAGTTAAGCGTCGTCGCCGAAGGCGTCGAAACTGAAGCCCAGCGGGCTTTTTTGAAGGAACTCGAGTGCGATGAAATGCAAGGCTACCTCTTTTGCAAACCCATTCCCGCCGACGACACTCTGGAAATTTTACAGCGTCACAATGACCGCAGCGCGGAAGTTTTGCGCACGGCTAAGATTGCGTAGGAGTGGGTTTAATTTGCATTCGCCCGCAAGCGGGCTCCTACGACGACATGGTTATGCGCCGTAGGAGCCTGCTTGCGGGCGAACGATTTCGAATTAACGTTCGTGGTCTTCGTCGTCGCAGGCATCCGTATCGTCCGTGTATTCCAACTCCAGAGTCGTATGTTCGATATCGAACTGATGACGGAGCTCGCTTTTAATTCTCGCCTTTAACTCTTCCGCACCGGTCGCCGTGCGAACGTCGGTCACCACGTGCGCTTCAAGTGATTGCCGATTTTCATCGATGGCCCAGAGATGAACGTGATGAACGGAAAGCACGCCTTGCACCGCCGCCATCGCCCGAACCGTTTCCCGCAGATCGGACTCCCGCGGCGTACCCGACATCAAGATCCGTATGGCGCCACCGATCTCCGAGAGCCCGTGATACAGCACGTAGCCCGCAATGAGCAGCGTCACGATCGGATCGGCGATCGTCCAACCAAACAGAATGACAAGTGTGCCGGCAAGGATGACGCCCAGCGAGGCGAACGCGTCGGCGAGATTATGCAGGAATGCCGCACGCACATTCATACTTTCCTTTGAGCGCGTAAACAGCAGGCCGGCGGTTGCAGCATCGATCACGAGTGCGACGGTCGCGACGATCACGACGATCCAACCGGTGATGGGCTGCGGATCGAAGAATCGTGCGATCGCTGCATATATCAGATAGAGGCC
Organism: Gammaproteobacteria bacterium; assembly: GCA_965217605.1. Taxonomy (GTDB): domain Bacteria; phylum Pseudomonadota; class Gammaproteobacteria; genus JAYYZW01. The sequence goes on along the minus strand of CBDCJB010000013.1, from coordinate 206,782 downwards.
GATGACGATCAGCGTCGTAAAGTTGATCAGGGCCCCGATGATCTCCGCGCGCCCATAGCCGAAGGTCATAATCTCGTCAGCGGGCCGACCGGCGATACGCTGAGCGACGAGGGCGATGAGCAGCGAACCTGCGTCGCTCAGATTGTGCAGCGCGTCCGCGATCAGGGCTAAGCTGCCTGCCACGATCCCGCCCGCAATCTGTGCCAGGCTTAATCCGAGATTGATGACGATGGCAAGCCACAGGCGGCGGCCTTGAATGCCAGGCGCGTGGGAATGGCCCTTCACGTGCGGCGCACTGGATGTTCGATCATTCGTCTGTGCTTCATTTTCTGGGCGGCCTGGTGTCGATTACGGTACCGCACGTTTCCGCGCAAATGGGCGGCGAGAAAAACGCACCGAGATGAAGGCCGTGCGTGTATTCTCCCTGTTTAAAGGCCATGCGAGAATATCCCCGGTGCCATTTTCTAAAACACAACCATAAACGAATGCCACGGTACCTTTCCTCCATATTAATCTTCGCCGCGTTCACAGCAATCGTGGCGCCGGGTTGTGACGCGGAGGAAGCGATCGTTCGGGAAAAGGAAGTCGCACCCGTAGGATTCCAATTGACGTCGACTGCGTTCGCTGACGGTGAGGCCATCCCCGTCGAGTACACCTGCGAAGGGAGCGACCTGTCGCCGCCGCTCGCCTGGTCGGGCGTCCCGACCGGCGCTAAGAGCCTCGCGCTCATCGTCGACGATCCGGATGCGCCGGATCCCGCCGCGCCTCAGATGACTTGGGTACATTGGGTGGTCTATAACATTCCCCCTGACGCGGAGGCGGCGAAGGAGCTTCCGGCCGGCGTACGACGAGGGTTGAACGACTGGAAGCGCACCGGTTACGGCGGTCCATGCCCACCGATTGGCCGGCATCGCTATTTCCACAAACTCTATGCGCTCGACACGGTGCTGCCCGATCTGGGTGCGCCCAGCAAGGCTGAACTCGAAGACGCGATGGAGGGCCACGTATTAGCCCGCGCCGAGTTGATCGGGACCTATCAGAAGGGACGGTGAGCCGCCGGCCGCGCGACCGACGAATTCAATCTAGCGTCTTTTTTTCGTCTTTCGGCGAGGCTTCCTACTTTTGCCAGAGACCAACGCATCGAAGTCTGTAACCTCGACCGCGGGCGCGGTCACGAATTCGATTCCGGTCAACTTGAGGAGGGCGATGGAGACCTCCATTGCCGCGTCGATACTCGGAAGATCGACGATAAAAACCAAATCATGTACGCCGAGTAGGGTGTACGCACCGCGAACTTTACCGCCCACCGCTTTGATGGCCTTGGTTGCTTTTGTCGTACGTGCCGCACTGATCCCTTTCGCAGCCTCAGCCGAGTACTTGCCGAACATAAGGAAGGTGGACATGGTTACTTCTCCCTGGTAATTGACTCCATTGATTACTTTCCAAGCATAGACGCGTCCATCGGTGCCCGCCATCCGCGAGCGACGCGAACACGCGTGCGGGGTGAGCGGGCGGGTCGTTAACAGGCAGCGAATGCTCGCCGATCGGCAGGTGAGACTTACGTATTCAGTTCGCTCATTGCGGTCTTATAAGCGGCGGTGATGGTGTCCTCGCGTGGGTGCCGACCGTCTTGCACGATCCAACGTCCGCCGATCATCACGTCGCGTACCGGATTGGTGGGGCCCGATAAAATCCACGCATCTAACACCGTGGCCGGCCCGTGACCGATGAGCGCGCGATCGTCTCCATCGAGGACCACCATGTCCGCACGCATGCCGGGCACGAGCGCGCCCGTTTCAACGCCCAGCGACTGACGGCCACCAGCGAGCGCGAGATCGAGTAGACGCCGACCCGAATGTCGGGTGTTCGCGGTATCCGGCGACGCGATCAGGTTGCGCTTGCCGTTCTCGAGTCGTTGGCCGCATTCGAGCACGCGGAGTTCTTCGGCCGTGCTGGTGGTGTAGTGGCTATCCGTTCCGATCCCCCAGGTTCCACCCTGGCGGTGAAAATCGACGAGCGGAAAGATACCGTCACTGAGGGTCGCTTCGGTCATCGGACACAAACCTGCGACCGCGCCGCTCGACGCCAGGCCGCGACATTCGTCTTCAGTTACGTGGGTGGCATGCACTAAGGTCCATCGATCATTCAAGTCGGTGTTGTGGAGTATCCATTCCACCGGGCGCGCGCCGATGCCGGCGCGTACTTCTTCGACTTCGCGCGGCTGCTCAGACACATGTATATGCAGGCGGGTGTCGGGTGCAGCCGCCAACGTCCCTTCGACGGCCGCCGCCAGCTCGTCGGGCGCGACGGCGCGCAAGCTGTGGATCGCGATCCCGACCTCGACGTCCGCATTGTCCCGATTGCGGTTGCGCAAGCGCTCGGCAAGGGTGAGAAATTCGTCGACGTCCGCATGCACGAACCGCCGCTGTTCATCATTCGGTGGCAGGCCAATACCGGCGTGGGCATAGAGGACAGGCAGCATGCAAATGACGATGCCGGCGCGATCGGCGGCAGCGATCAACCGGTCCGCCATTTCCGCGTGATTGGCGTAGCGGGTCCCATTCGGCGCGTGGTGTACGTAGTGAAATTCGCCGACGGCGGTCATGCCCGACTTGACCATCTCAAGGTAGACGAATGCGCCGATGGCCTCGTACTGTTCGGGCGTCAGGCGCTGGACGAAGTCGTACATGAACTCACGCCAGGTCCAAAACGTATCGTCGCCGCCCGCAACTGAGACGAATTCGGTACGCCCGGCCATCGCGCGCTGAAACGCGTGGCTGTGCAGATTGGCGAGACCGGGTAGGCCGAACCCGGTTATTTGGATGATTGGGCCCTCCGCCGGTGGTTCCGGGGCGGCCGCTTCAATCACGCCGTCGTCGCTCACGTGCAGATAACCCGGCGTGAGCCACCCGTCAGGTTGGTGCAGATGCTCGACTGCGTAAACGGTCGTCATGCGTGGGCGTCGTGCACGACCTGGCCCGCTGAGATGACCATTCGCGCCTCGCTGCGACCGAGACGGTAGGCGAGATCTTCGAACTGCGGCAGGTCGAAAATGGCGATGTCGGCACGTTTACCCGGCTCGATCGATCCGATCTCCGCGCCGCGCCCCAGCGCCTGCGCCGCGCCATAGGTCGCCGCCCGCAATGCCTCGGCTGGGCTGAACGTATAGAGCCTGCACGCGAGTTGCATGACGAACGGCATGGATTCGAGCCAGCAACCGGGGCACATGTCGGTGGCCAGCGCCAGGGTCATGCCGGCGTCCAGCATGCCGCGGGCATCGAACGGCCGCGTATGTTTCACCGAAAAATCGAGGCCCGGCATGACGACCCCGATCACGCCCGCGTCGCGCAGCAAGGCGTGCTCGTGCGGGGCCGTGAAATTGAGGTGATCCGCCGAGACCGCACTGATCTCGGCGGCGAGGGTTGAGCCCCCGATATGCGAGTAAGCGTCGGTATGGATCTTGATTGCCAGGCCCTGCTCGGCACCCGCTTCGAGGATACGACGCGACTCTTCGACGGTGTAGTAGCCGTCGTCGCAATAGACGTCATTGAATTCCGCGAGTCCGGCCTCCACGACCGCGGGGATCTGCTCTTTGATGACCTCGTCGATGTACACCTCTCGGCTTCGATCTCCGGGCAGGTCATGTGCGCCGAGAAAAGTACTGACGATGTCAATGGGATGTTCCCGCTGAAGCGTTGCGTTGATTTCGAGCATGCGGCGTTCGGCCGCGACCGACAGGCCGTAACCCGATTTCGATTCCACGGTGGTCGTACCATAACGCAGCATGTGTCCCAAACGTTCGAGTGCGCTGTGTTCGAGTTCTTCGGCGGAGGCGTTCTGCAGCATCCGCACCGTCGCTGGAATACCGGTCGGAATACCGTGCGCCGCGAGTTCCTCGGGGCCCGCACCGGCGACCCGGGCGGCGTATTCGGCTACACGCGAGCCGGGGAATACGAGATGGGTATGGCAATCGACGAAACCCGGAATGACGATGCCGCCCGCGGCATCGATGTGCGCCGCGGCGGACAGATCGAACGCCGCCGCCAGTTCGATATCGCTGCCAACGGCGAGGATGCGATCGCCCGCGATCGCGACTGCGGCGCCGGGCCGCCGGCCGACCTGATCGGGCGCGTCGGCCGCGCAGGTCAAGACCTCGGCAGCGCCGGTTACGACGAGCGTTGCGGCCCGGTTGTTGGGACTCGCCGGCAAGCCGGCTCCTACGGATAGCGGATCAGGCGGCTTCTGACGATGCGCCGCTCGACCAACTGCGCAATTCGGGCATAACGTCAGTGGCGAAGATCTCGAGGCTCATCATCACGTCTTCTATCGGGCACCCGGCGGTTCGGAACATGCATAAGAGACCCGAATCGCCGATGTACTTGCGACGGTTTTCGAGCTTGTCCAGCATCTGCTGAGGGGTGCCCCAGATCTGCTGGTTGACATAGTTTTCCACCACCGTCTCCATGCCCGCTTCGCGCAGCGCATCAACGGCATCGCCGTAAGCTTCGTAGCCCTTGGCATCCTTGTAATGCTCACCCATCAGTTCGTAGTGATGCATGACACTGAGTAGATAACCTCCGATGTATTTGTATGCCTTTTCTTCCGCGCGCCCGGCGTCCTTGTCGCATACCATCACTTCGGAGAGCACCATCGATTGTGGGTCTCTATTGTGATACTCGCGGAACGTGTGGGCGTAGGCTTCGTACTCTGATTTTTGTTCCTCGATCGGCGCATAGTTGAAGGCCATCATGCGCGCACCATGTTTGGCGGCTTCCTGCCCCGAGTCGGAGCTCATCGCAATCTGCGCGACGCGATCGCGGAACGAGCGCACGGGTTTCGGTCGAATGACGGCGCGGGGCTGGTCAAAGTATTTGCCGTGATGTTCTTCCATCACACCGGTTTCGAGCGCGTTCAAAATCATCGGCACGGCTTCGTCGAAACGCTCCCGCGACTCGTCCATGTCGATACCCATCTGTTTGAACTCGCGCCGTGACAAGCCGCGGCCGAGGCCGAGAATCAGGCGGCCGCCGCTCAATTGATCGAGCAGGGCAGCCTTCTCGGCGACTCGTAGCGGTTGTATGTTCCATGGCACGATGACCGCGCCTGTCGCAAGTTTGATGTTCTTAGTCTTACCGGCAAGATTGGCGAGGTAGACGAAGTTATCCGGACAGAAGGAATAATCCTCGAAGTGATGCTCGACGACCCAGGTGCTGTCATAGCCGAGCTCATCGGCGCGTAAGACGAGTTTCTCTTCTTCTTCGTAGACCTGGGCATCGGAAATATTGTCGTAACCCCAACCCTGCATCACCTGCAAAACGCCGATTTCCATAGTGGTACTCCTGCTCTATTCAGATCAATTCTTTGTTCAAAACTCGGATACGGCCGAGTCTACCCTGCTTTCAGGCGGGTTTCTTCTGCGCGTAGCCGATGGCTTGCTGCTTTTGGAATTCCTGGCGCAGGCGGTCACGTGTTTGCGCGTCGAGTCCCTCGATATTGCAGTAATCCGCCTTCCATGCATCCGTCTCGGCCCAATGGTCCGGATTGCGCACCGTCTCGCCCGGGGATTGCGCGGTGGTCAGGAGATCCAGGGCCAACTCGATGACGTGCGCCTGCGATAACGGGTCGAACGGTCGACCCGCCGAGTTACCGAGCGGAAAATCACTGAACACGAAGCGCGGCACGCCGCAGTATTCGACGATGTCCTTGGCGCACCCGCAGACCACGCTAGGAATGCCATGGGATTCGAGATGGCGCGCCACGAGCGAGACGCTCTGGTGGCAAACGGGGCAGTTCGGAAAGAGCAGCACCGCATCGATCCCGTCTGCACGACAACGTTCGAGAATGTCGTTGCCGTAGACGTCGACCGTACATTGCTGATCGCGATCCGTCGGGAGGCCGAAGAAACGCGGCCCGATATTGCCAATCCGACCGTCGTTTACCGCCTGCCTCATCGCAACCAGCGGAAAGTAACTGTTCTGATCCTCCGCCGTCGTATGATTCCGATCGATCGCAATATGCGAAATGCGTATGTCCGGTTCACCATCGGCTGCTTCCGCATAGACCTCGAAAAACTTCGCCGCGCCGTTGTATTTCGCGCCGGGTCCTTGATCCCCGCATTCCGGTTGGAACTTCGCGGCGGTCGTTACCAGGCCGATCGTGGCTTCGGTTAGCGGTGTATCAAACGGAGTGAACGGGATCTTTTCGTTGTGCGCCCACACATAGGGATCGCCGAAACGCAGCGCCATGTAATAGTCGCGGGTTCGCTGCATATAGTCGATGGGAGGGCAGCGCATCATAGTGCAATATTATTGGACGTGCACCCTTCTGTCACATGGGCAACAGTATCCACGCCACTAACCGGCGTCGCCGTCCGGAACGAGCGCGATGATGTCGAACGCGAATTGACACCCGGGAACCAGTAGTGGGCTCGCCATGCGCACGGTCGTACTGGCCGCGGGCACTTCGCCGGTAAATTCACGGACCCAGGTGATCAAGGACGTATAGAGTTCGCCGAAATCTGCGTATAACCCACGCCGGCGAATCAGTTGTTCCTGCGACGTCCCCGCGGCCTGACAGATCGCTTGCACATTCCTGGCGATGTACGCGAGCTGCTTCTCTGCAGCGGAGGTATGGAACGGAAAATTGTGATCGACGCGCGCGTCCTGCGCTATTCCCGTTCGATAATCCGTGGCCATCTGATTGGACAAAAACAGAAACGGACCCGCCTGAACGGCCTGCGGTTCATGCGTAAACGGGGTGGGTGCGGCGTCGGTGTGAATGGTGCGTTTAGCAGGCTTGCCGTTCGGAACATAGGCGACCAGGTTAATCGCGATACGCACACCGGGCACACCCAAATCGGTAACGGGGACGGTGGTGCGCGCGGGAGGATCGGTCGGAAAATACTGTTTCCAGACTTGTTCCACGCGATAAAAATCGCGGCAGTCGGTTAAATATACGTCGGCCTTTACCACGTCGGCCAAAGAAGCGCCGCCTTCTTTTAAAATTGTCTGCAGCGTTTCGAGAATATATTCAGTTTGTAGCCGCGCCTCTTCCCCGTAATAGATGAAATTCGGATCGAGGTGCGCTGCGGGCGCGACGCCCGCATTGAAGTCCGTCGCCGTTATCCCTGCCGTGAAGATGAAGGAACCTGCCTTGACGCCGTAGTGGTACCAGGGCCGGTCATCGAGCCCGGTGGGCACAGGACGAGGCAGCGAGGACGGATTCAGAAACTCCAGGCGCTCTCCATCGTCCGGCGCAAAGCCGATCGCATCGACCTCCAAGGTACAGTTTGGGACGGGTAGCTCTTCAAGGACCATCGACGCATGCGGCGATATGCCCGCCGCGCCAAAAGCTTGCTGCAAGATCTTCGATGCGCCGTGCAGTTCATGCGTATGGGTGTGATAGAGATTGAGAAACACGCAGTTCGCAAGCGAAGAGCCCGCGTCCGTCAACGCAGCCTCTAGCTTATTGGCAATAAACGCGGTTTGCCGCTCAATGTTCGAGCCGTGATGTGGAAACTGGGCATTGGTCCGTGCTTCGGGTGGAACGCCGGTCTTGAAATCGGATGCGACTTGTCCGGAAACGAACGCATAAGGGCCGACTTTGACGACGGGCGAGTAACCCATGACGGGTTTCGGCAGCGCTGCTGGAAAAACCGCTTCTTTTTTCATTTTGATCCCCTTCACCGAGACACGATTACTGCACTAGGGCTCGAGTTCAAGCAAATGAACGGCCGGGCCGGGCAAAAACGGCGTAGGCTTGCCGCGTGCCCATGCCTCGTGGCCGTCGCGATAATGCGGCGAGAGCGGGTGTCCACTTTGTCCGCCTGGCATGTGAAAAATCCCCAATTCTTCGCGTCCGGGAGAAACTACCATACGTTGCGATGCCCCATGTTTGGAGGATTGAACCCGTGGCAGATCGGCTCGAGCGCCTGGGAGGGGTTCTGCAGGCATGTTCAGCCAGCGGCCGAGTAGAGGCAATGCGGGACCGAGTGGGTGCGTGATACGGGTGGTATTGAAATCGCCCCAGGTGCGGTTGGCCAATGAGGGCTCTCTCTTTACATAGGCGTCGAGCATTCGTTCCACCATCTCCGACATCAAGTCCTCCCAACTTCGATAATCAGCACTGAGCAAGTGTGCCGGTCGTTCCGTCAGGATTTTCCAGACTACGCCGTCCTGGCGCCGCATGAGCCCGATATGAAACCGGGGATCCTTAGCTCCAACAGCCGCAGTAAGCGAACCTAATACCGCACAGACGACGCGCTCGCGAAAATCGGCAACCATCCGGTAGCCCACCGAGTCGATCGATGCATGACCACCCCAGTTCTCGACATATTTGCGCAATTCGCTGCGGCGAGCATTGTTCTTACCAACGCTCCGGGCCAGTACTTCGAGCAGCAGGCGATGCCACCGCTCGAGAAACTTCGCTTCGTCGTCGAGCTGAATGTCGAGCATGTCCTGCTCGACGGCCTTCTCCACAGCGACTAAACGATCGCGGATTTGACGCGCACGGGCACCCTGGTCGTACCCGCCGAATCCGATCTTTCGGAGCGCTTCGCCGCCGACGACGCGAGCATTCGCGGTCCAGATTCGTCCGTCTTCGGGATTGACGATGCGCGGATACTCTCCAACCGACAGGTAACCGTCCCAGCGGCGCGTACCGTCCGCCCAGGATGTCGGCACGCGCCCGCTGTAGCCGATCCGTCTTGGAATGTGCCCGAAGATCGTCCACCCGATCTGACCGTCCTTGTCTGCGACGACGAAATTTTGATGAGCACCACCGCTCTCGTTCGCTACGCGAAGCGCCGCTTCCAGCGTTGTCACAGTCGCCAGTTTCGCGATGCCGAAATTGAGCGCCTCATGATCGTGTGCGACCCATCGCAGAGCGCGTTTACGGCCCTGGTGATCAGAATCGAACACCGGGCCCCAAATCGTCGTAAGCACTTCAAACTCGACCGGTTCGGCGCCCTTGACCTTAATCATCTCCGCGTACCGTTGAAACTTTTTCATTCCCTCCGGAGTTCGGTAGAAGCGTGAATCGTTCGGGTCGAGCTCGAGTACGATTTGATCGGCCCAGTCACCGCGGGCGTTAGTGAAGCCCCACGCGACGTGTCGATTGCTACCGACTAGAACGGCCGGAAGCCCTGGGAACGTTGCCCCTGTAATCTGCCATTGACCGTCCGCCGCGCCTACGTCGGGCCAGCTCAATGCGGCTCGATACCAGGTGTTGGGTACACTGATGGCCAGGTGCATATCGTCCGCAACGATGGCGCCGCCATGGCCGGTGCGGTTACCGGCTACCGCCCAATTGTTACTTCCGGTCGCGTCGATGGCGCTCATGGCGATATATGCCGGGCACCGCGCGGGCGCTCGTGCATCGTTTAGCGTGAGGGCGCCCAAGTCGATCACATCCGGCCCCGGAATGTCGGGAGTTACAAACGATTCACCTGTTACCGGCGTATCCCACTCACTCCCGGGTGCCGATAAGAACCCATACAGCGAACTGGGGAGCACGTCGCGCATGACGCCGAGCGCCGATTCGAACTCGAAATACTTGGCCTGCAAGCGCAGCGAGAACGTGTACGCTGCGAGTACACTGTCGACTGCGGTCCACGGCTGCGGCTCGCTTCTCAACAGGTAGTACTCGAACGGCTTGGCGCCTAGCGCAGCCAGACCCGTATTGACCCCCGCGACGAAAACGCCGAGCAGCTCACGCTCCCAGTTCGATGCCGCGGCGACAACTTGTTCAGCCCGCACGCGAAACCGGTGCACCCGCACGCTCCGGTCGTGATCAATCGCCTTGGGCCCGAGCAGCGCCGCGAGTTCGCCGGCGGCGTAACGCCGCGACAGGTCCATCTGAAAGAATCGGTCTTGGGCATGCAGGAACCCGAGCGCAAAGGTCACGTCACGCATCGTGTTCCCACGTACGGTCGGAATCCCGAGCGCGTCGCGTTCGATCTGCACGGGCGATGAAATCGTATCTACTGCAACGACGCCTGACAGAACTGGCAGACTCGCGTTGACTAGAATCCACCCCGATACGGCAACGGCGCCAATGACTACAGCGGAGGCGATCGATACGACGACCAGAAATCGTTTAGCAGCCATCGTTAGCTTTCCGTGACGCAGACCGCGTTGTCAGGCGTGCTCGGTCCTAACAAAGACGTGTCTTTCCGTTTCTCGACACCGAACAGAACGAAGACACATGATTCGAGCGTGCGCCAGAATCGCAGCTCTTCGAGCACGGGATTGACGAGGTTGGTAATGACGCAATAGTAGCTGTCCTTATTCTCGCAGTGATGCTTTGCGTGTTGTGCTGGGGTCTGCAAGATCCGCATGTTTTGCAACCATGTGGCGATTCTCGGCCGTTCTCGACGATTTTGATGGGCCCATTTATGAAATTCGTTTGCATTGATACCCAGAAGCACCAACAGCACGACGTGCCAGGTCAGCACGTTGGACATAACTGCGCACATCACGATGATCGCTCCTAATCCCAGCAATACGTCTGCGCTTTTTCGCCAGGTGTGTTTGGTGAAGTAGCGCGGGTCGTGGTGATGGATGACGTTCGGAATGGTGACGAGTTTCCCGCTGATCGGCCAGTTCGCGCGTCCGTAACTGTCCTCGAGCCAGTGTAGTAGGCCCGATGCGAAATCAGTCACTAAGACGACCAAAAGTACATCGATTGCGCCCTGCACGCATCGGAATATCAGCATCAATTGAGAGCCTACAAACAATCCTTGCACTGATTGCCACCATTCTATCGTCGGTCTCCTTCAATTGGATGTTCGTTTCTCGCTCGACGGCCTGGATGTAGTTTTTCGTGCCTTCGATAGGTCCGCTATGGGGTGTCCGTTACACTCCCCTAAGGAGCGCTTATAGATATGGGAGGCGCGCCCGATGGGAAGAGAAAGCTATGACGTGATGGATTTGAAAGCGTTGCGGTGCTTTTGGGCCACCGCAAAGCACGGCAGTCTTACGCGCGCGGGGATCGAATTGGGGATCTCGGAGGCTGCGGTTTTGCAGCGGGTAAAAGGTCTCGAGAATTATCTCGGAACGAAGCTCTACGAAGCACGCGGGGGGCGTGTTCGGCTTACGACGGCGGGTGACCGAACGATGCAAATGGCCATGGAACTGTTCGACGAGCTGGACGAGTTTGAGCAAACGATCTCAGACGGTGGCGCTGTCGGAAACGTTACGATCTCAACGGAGGATTCAGTGCTACGTTACCTCTTGCCGGACATCGTGCGGCGCTTTTGTCAGGAATTCCCACTTGCCCATTTGCGCTTACTCACGCGGACCGTCAAGGAAACAGTCGAGTTGGTTCGCGTTAACGAGGTTGATCTCGGGATTATTTCCCGAGTTGAACTCCCCGAAACGATCAACTTTCGCGCGATCCGGACGTATCAAGCGTATCTCTTGCTGCCGCGGGGCCATCCACTGACCCGCGCTGGGAAACCCGACATCAAGGATCTGTTGAACGAGGAAACGCTCAATCGATATCCCTTCGTCGTTCCCGTCCAGTCAGAAGACGAACGTTTGGCCGAGGTCCTGAAGAGCCAGGGGCTCCCCTACAATGTCGCCGTCGAAGTCGGCACCATCGAAACGGTGAAACACTACGTAGTCCAGGGCCACGGCATGGCCGTGGTGTCGGGCATCTGCCTGACGGAGGCAGACCGAGATGTACTCGACATCATTGAAATCCCGGGCGAATTCGGTGGCGCGACGACGTACGGCGTGATCTGGCGCCGCGACAAGCACCTGGCCTCTGCGCTCGATGGCCTCCTTGCCATATTGGGCGTCACACCGTGATTCGACGTTGTACGCATGCGAGGCCCGCGATGGCCGACGCCAACAGCGGCAACGCCGCAGGGATCGGGATGAGCGACACAGTAATCGTCGCAATGCTCGCATAATTGCTGAAGTTCAACGGCGCGATGTTGACCCCGCCGTTGTTCAGATACGCGGCATAGTCTGAACCCAGTGCTACGGCGATGACGCCGTTTTGATCGGCGCCTTGGTTGGGCCCGCCCTGTCCGCCGGCAATACCGAACAATCCATTGCCGGCGGAGGTCGCGAAATCGTTCACTTCGGTTCCCGCGTCGTACACGCTCAGCACTGTGAAGCTGATGCTGCCAAAGGTGCCGTCCAAGATCCCAGCGATGGATGCAATTTTCGGATCGTCATTACCGATAAAAAAATCGGAGCTCGGCAGGACCATCGACGCGAATGACAAGAAGTCGTTGCTGCCATCGCTACTTACATTCAAGTTCGTGTTGACCGTGGCGCCGGGTGCGATCGGCCCTCCGCCCACCGCACCGTCGACACCAGAGCCGGCGAAACTCGCCGACAGCGTACCGACCATGCCGTCTTCGGCAAGGGACTCGATGCCGGCGCTGGCCGCCTGTCCGGCGGTGAAGGCATTGAAGGTTCCGTCGTGGAATCCGACCCAAACCGGGGTGAGGTAGGTGCCACCGACTGGTGCGTCGTTGGTTACCGTCACCTGTACCTGTGCCGCGTGTGCCGCCGCCAGGCCGATTATGCTCAGGCTTAGCGCGAGCGCGCCTTTAAAGATAGACATCATCGCTGTTCTCCCTTCTTAGAATTCCCGATCGGCACCCGCGCGAGCGACCGCCCCCTCACTTAAAGAGCAATACGAGCGGGATCCGGAAAACGATGCGCGGCGTTGCGGATTAACGCGGATGCAATAGGAAGAATCCGGCGATGCCGCCGACGACGGCGAGTGCCATACCAGGCAGGATGTGGAAGACGATGATGTGCAGTGGGACGTACATGCACGCGAACTGCATGATCAAGGCAGGCATCACGCCCGCGGAGAGGCCGATCAACGCACCCGACCATGCGCCGTGCAATGGATAGAGCCGTCGCATCAATATCATACCGAAGACGAGTCCGGGTGAACCGTAGAGCAACGCTTCGAGGTAGCAATGCGCGCGCTTACCCGCCATCGACAATTCGAGCGCCGGCGAATGCAGTCCGTACACGTACATTGCGATCCATAGACACAACAGCCCAAGCGCGATCGACGCTTATCTCATGATCGGGGTCGGGGACGGTATGCCGGAGCGAAAGGCCGTGACGCCGAGTGCGGCGATCGCTGCAACACCGAGCAAGCTTTCGATCAGAAATTGCGGGCTCATCTGAAGTTGCTGCAGGCTGCCTGCGCGAAAGGGTCCCGTCGCGGCAATGATGAGCGCTGCGATGAGTCCGGCGCCTAGCAGCCATACGCTGCTGGTCCAAACGGTCTTGCCGGCATTCGCAAGGGGTGTGAGATCCGACGAGAGCTCGGCGATGAGTTTGCGGCGATCTTCGTTCATGCCACCAGTTCCTCGGTTTCAAGCTGTTTTCGGATCGCGAGCAGACCACGATGCAGGCGCGCCTTTAAGGCGGACTCCGAAATTCCCAACCAGTCGGCGGCCTCCGGGACCGTGTAACCCGCGTATTTGGTCAGTGCGACTGCTTCGCGATGGTCGGGTGAAAGGCGATTCAGCACGCGGATGCCGTCGATGAGTTTCGTCAACTGACCGGGATCGATCACGTCGTCGTGTTCCTGAGCTACGGCACGTTCGATCTGCACTTGCCGGTTGGTCTTACGTAGGATGTCGATGGTCTTGTGCCGGACGATGGTGAACATCCGGGGGCGGAACGGGCGTTTAGGATCATAGGTGTTGCGGGCGATGTGCAAGGCGAGCAGGCATTCCTGAACACAGTCTTCCAGCACATTGATCGGGCCGAAGCGAAGGTGCAGGTAATCTTCAATCACGTAGGAGACTTCGGTCAGCAGTTTTTGATAGGCCTCCTGATCGCCTTGGTGGCTCGCGAGCATCAAACTCGCCCAACGGCGCTCGTCTTTTTGATGTTGATCTGCAGCGGACATCAATAACAGTACGGTCGCCGGACTGATTTCGATGCGCAGCTACCGAGTCCCGGCTGTGGAGCAATGTCCAATTATTGCCGCGTTCGAGTCTAGGGGGCGAGCCGAGACAGTGTCAACGTGTAACGGGTAGGCAAAACAGTGACTTATTTCAATTCCTGCGTAGGTCTAGGAACGGTGATCGAACGGATTCAACGCACCGTCAGACGTGCACCCGTACCGTTTTCAATGAACCGCCCGACGATAGCGGCGTGCGGATAACCAGCGCCCCGAAGTTCGTCTAAGCAAGCTTGCACATGCGCGGCGGGGATTGCGGCCAGGAGTCCGCCCGAGGTCTGCGGATCGAAACACAGTTCGTAGTTGGGGTGTCGACGCGTGGCAACGTTGATTTCGGCGTCCCGTGCCGCGCGCTGATTTTGCGGTTGCAGGGAGCTCAAAATACCCGCATGCGCGAGCGTGGCCGCGCCGGCGAGAACGGGAAGCGCATCCAGTTCGATCTCTGCGCTTATCTGTCCATCACCCAACATTTCCAACAGATGACCGAGTAAGCCAAACCCGGTGACGTCGGTCATCGCGCTCGCGCTGTGCCTCACCAGGCAGCGCGCAGCCGCACCGTTGGACGCGATCATCATATCCAGCGCTTCATCGATCCAGCGCGAGCGCGAACGCCCCTGCATCGCGCCCGCGAAGAGCATGCCCGTGCCGAGGGGCTTGGTTAAGATGAGTGCATCATCGGGCGCAGCGCCGATTTTGCGCAAGACGCGATCGGCTTCGACGTAACCGTTCAGCGCGAAGCCCAGCGACAACTCCGCGCCTTCGCTCGTGTGGCCGCCGACGAGTGCCGTTCGCTCGGCGTCGAGGACGTCAATCGCGCCGGACATCATCTGCACGAGGTCATGGCGCATTTTCGATTCCTTGGCCAGTGGCAAGGTCGCGATGGCCAAAGCCGTCTGCGGCGTTGCACCCATGGCGAAGATGTCACTGAGCCCGTGGGTCGCCGTGACTTTGCCGAAGATCCAGGGGTCGTCGATGAAACTGCGGAAGGCGTCGACGGTTTGCACCGAGAGCGTACCGGGCGGCGGCGCGATCACGGCGGCGTCGTCGGGATGTGCGAGGCCGATCAACACGTCCTCTCCATGACGCGGTACGAGTTCGGCGAGCGCATCGCGCAACAGATCGGCGCCGACTTTCGAACCGCAGCCGCCGCAACGCATGGCGTCCAGCGCAACGTCTTTGGCATCGGCGCTTGTGGACGCTGGTTCGTCGGACATCGCGGGCAAATCGGTGAAGCGCTTGACGAAGCGACGATCGATCCAATCTTTCCAGGACCATACCCAACGGCCTTCGAAGGCCCAACCGCCGCGCGAGGCGATCGCATGGCGGTCACCCGTGCTGATCAGGCTCAAGAACTGCTGCTGCGGTATAAATGATGCAAGTTGGGAACGCGCGAGCGCGCGCCGCAGGTTATCGGCCAGGGGCGGACCCTGCCGCACGGCGAACACGCCTGATTTCGGCCGCGGATGGGGATCCACGTTCGCGACGTCGCCCGCCGCGAACACACCCGGGTGCGAGACGCTCTGCAAGGTGCCGTCGACGCGGATGAAGCCGTGTTCATCGGTGGCGAGCCCGGCTGCTCGCGGCCATGGCGGCGCACTCGCGTGGGTAACCCACAGCACTTCATCGAGCGCAATGGTCGCGCCGCTTTGCGCGCGCAGCGTTCCCGGCGTGACTTCGACGACTTCGCAGGCCAGGCTCAACTCGACGCCGGAGCGTTCCAGCACGGAGCGATATTTGGCGCGCACGCGGGCGTTATGCGTGGGCAGGATATCGTCGCTGGCCGTGATCAAGTGAAAATGTAAACGTTCAACGTTTCCCGCGACCTGCTTGAGCTCCTGCTGTAGCCGATAGCGAATCGCCATCAGCAATTCGACGCCGCCTGCGCCGCCGCCAACGACGCCGATAGTGAAGGCGCCCGCGGTTGCGAGGATGCGCTCACGCAGGGATTGCCAGCGCGCGTGAAAACTGCTGACCGGTTTGACGTTGACGGTATTGTCCCGCGCGCCGGGCGCTTCGGTCGACGGCGTCGATCCGGTATCGATGCTGAGTACATCGAAGTCGACCGCAGGGCGGTGTTCGCAGAGCACCTTGCGCGCGTCCAGATCCAGGCCCGTGGCCTCGTCGTGCAACAGCCGTGCGCCGGCGAATCGCGCCAGGGGACCGAGATCGATGTGGGCGTCGTCGAAGCTGTAATGGCCGGCGATCAAACCGGGCAGCATGCCGGAGTAGGGCGTGTGCAACTCGCGGCTGATGACAGTGACGCGCACACCCGGAACCGGCTTCATCCCGAAGCGGCGCATCACCTCGACATGGGCATGGCCGCCACCGATGAGTATGAGGTCTTGCGTGACGGGCGTATTATTCATCGGGGTGGATTATTGCTTGATCCGGACGGACACGGAAACTATCGTTGGATGCCATAGCCCATACATTAATACGAGGGGAGACCAGCGATGGCCGACCATAAGATCGTTTCCCGGGAAGAATGGCTCGAGGCGCGTCAGGAACACCTCAAGAAAGAAAAGGAATTCACGCGCTTGCGTGATGAAGTCAGCCGTCAACGCCGCGAACTCCCATGGGTCGAGATCGACAAAGCCTATGCGTTCGACACGGATCAGGGGCAGCGATCCCTGGCCGATCTTTTCGAAGGCCGCAGCCAGCTCATCACCTACCATTTCATGTTTCACCCGGACTGGGGGCAAGGTTGCAAGGCCTGTTCGTTGCTTGCTGATAACTACGTAAACTCGGTGGCCCATCTCAAGGCCCGCGATGTCACGCTCATTACCGTGTCAAAAGCGTCGCTCAAACAACTGAACGCGTTCAAAAAACGCATGGGCTGGAATTTCCCCTGGGTGTCGTCGCAAGGCAATGATTTCAACCGCGACTTCCACGTCTCGTTCAACGAAGACGAGCTCAAGGACGGCACCGCCTATTACAACTACCACGAGACGAGCTTTCCCGAGGTCGAAGGGCCGGGTATCAGCGCGTTTTGCAAGGATGACGACGGGACGGTGTATCACACCTATTCGTCATACGGGCGCGGGCTCGACATGTTCATCGCGACCTATCATCTGCTGGACATCGTTGCGAAGGGCCGCGACGAACAGGACTTGCCGTATTCAATGGCGTGGATTCGGCATCACGATAAATACGACGACCCCGCGGATGGGGGTACGTTTCACTAGGGTGTTCGCCCGCATGCGGGCGAATCAATAATTACGCAGCGCGAAATTCCTTTGGGTCCGTATGCGGCGTTACCCAATTATCGTTGTCTTCGGCAGGATTGTTCTCGAGCAGGCCGGCGGCCTCGATCTCCGCTATTGCGTCGGTGGTGAATTCAGCACCCGGTGCATCGCCTGAGATGACGAACATCAATACCGAATATTCGTCCTTCGGGCCGTCGGTGACGTTCTCAAACCGCCGGATCGCACCCGGCGGGAACGAAATGACGTCGAGCGGATCGAGATCGACATACTCGACCTTACCGTTCTCGTCTTCCCAGCTCGCCCGCCATTTGCCCGTCATCGCGATGAAGGTTTCGTTGGTGTCGTGGTTGTGCATCATCGGGCCCTTCCCGGGCAGCGCCTCACAATAGCCGAGGTTGAAGCCTTCGGAGATCTTGATCGACGACATGCGCGCCGCCTTCGCGCCGACCGGTGACATCACGCCGTCGTCCTCGGTCGCGGGCGGCTGAAACCCGATGACGTTATACAGGATGCGCATGGCTGACGGCATATAGCTGTCGGGCAGGCCGCCGTCAAAGCCCTTGAGGTCTTTGAAGCGCGCGACGCGTTTCATCATGTCTTCTTTGCTGACCTGTATACGCGGGAGCTGTTCTTCGAAAGCCACGAGCAATCTCCTATCGCCAACTCATCTGGGACTCATAGGATAGCCAGATCCAAATGCGTCTGCATTATCCTTGACAGTGCCAAAGCGCTAACGCGTAATCCAGCACATGCCGGCTTATCGCACGATCACCGTTGAACCCAATCGGGACGGGTTCGGGGCTGCGATTACCGGCCTCGATCTGACGACGCCGCTCGACGCTGCGACCGTCGAACGGTTCAGCGCACACGTCGGGCCGTTTGGTGTCGATCCCTATGTCGAACCCATCGACGGCTACGACCACGTTCTCGAAGTTCGGCGCGATGCGCAGGAGACGGCGCCGATCTTCGGAAGCCTGTGGCATTCCGACTGGAGCTTTCAACGCCGGCCGCCTAGTGGGACTTTGTTATATGGTGTCGAAGTCCCCCCAGTTGGCGGTGACACGTTGTTTGCCGATGGTTATCGCGCCTATGAGGCCTTGTCGCCGACCATGCAGGATCTGTTGAGTGAACTGAAGGCAGTGCATTCGGCAACGCGGGCCTACGGTCCGTCCGGTTTGTTTTCCCGCGATGATGAGAGCCGTTCGATGCGCATCATCGTTTCTGAAAAGGCCGATGCCCGCGAGATCCACCCGGTGGTGCGGACGCATCCGGTGTCGGGCCGCAAGGCCTTGTATGTCAATCACGTTTACACGCTCGCGATCGAGGGGCTGCATGCGAAAGAAAGCCGGGCTTTGCTCGATTTCCTGTTTAAACACATGACGCAGGCGCCGTTTATTTATCGCCACCGTTGGCGCGCCAATATGTTGACGATGTGGGATAACCGGTGCGTCATGCATTATGCGCATGGGGGCTACGACGGGTACCGCCGCGTCATGTTACGTACGACCGTCGCAGGCGAACGTCCGGCTTAGTCTGGCGCTGCAGATTTTTGAAAAGCGGGCCGCGCCCGGCAGCGCTCGTAATAGGCGGCGACGTTCCCAAGGCCGGTGATATCGATACGGCTCTGCGCCAGGTGCACGCTATAAGCGACGCCTGTGTCGGATGCACTGAATCCGGTCTTTAAAAGATAGTCGCGATCGCTCAGGTGTTCGTCGATGACTTCGAGTGATTTCTCGAGCCGTTTCGATTCCAGCTTGATCACGATCTCCGAGCGCTTTTCCGGTGCGATGAAGACCTGTTGTTGTACCAGCGAAGCGCCATGTACCGCGATCGTTTCGGCGTAGTGCAGCCATTGCAGCCATTCGGCCCGTTCAGGATCGCCGGGTGGGCGGTAGAGCCCGCCGTTATCATAGTGCTCGCACAGGTACTGACAAATCGCGCCCGATTCGAACAAGGTGAGATCCCCATCCTGTAGACACGGAACCCGACCGAGGGGGGATATGGCGAGGTACTCCGGGGTACGTAACGCCGCCATCGTGAACTCCATCGTCACGAGCTCGAATTCGAGGCCCAGCTCGTTGAGCAGCCACAGCGAACGCATCGAACGTGCACCATCGACGTGAAAGAGTTTAATCATGGCGTTGTAGTCTCTTCGCAATCGTTTGATGATGATAGCGGCATGAACCTAGCGTAAAGCAAGCACTTGGGGGGCTGAAATGAGCGGTAGATTGGCAGGTAAGCGGGCGCTGGTCACGGGCGGCAGCCGCGGCATTGGGCGCGCGATTGCCGAAGCCTTCGCCAAGGAAGATTGTCGTTTGATCCTGAATGCGCGGGACCCGGATCGCCTTTCGCGCACGGCCGAAGCGCTCGCCGACGCACATGGTGTCGAAGTACATGCGCTAGCCTGCGATGTCACCGACGGCGACGCGGTACGCGCCATGGTCAGCGAGGCGGAGGCGGGCGGTGCGATCGATATCCTCGTCAACAACGCCGGCATCCACATCCCTTCGCGCTTCGTCGATTACGCCTTTGAAGAGTTCAAGCAGGTCATTGAAACCAACGTGTACAGCGTGTTTCATGTCACCCAGGCGGTTGTTCCAGCGATGATGGAACGCAAAAGCGGCCGCATCATCAATCTCGCGTCGACCGCAGGCAAATGGGGTTCACGTAATCAGGCGGCCTATAACGCATCAAAACATGCGGTCGTCGGGATGACGCGTAGCTTGGCGCTCGAATTATCGGCGCATAAGATCCTAATCAACGCCATCTGTCCATGGATCGTCGACACGGGTATGGCCGATGACATCGTCGCGCGGCACGCTGAAATCGCCGGTATGTCCGCAGACGATCTCGAAAGGCGGATGACCGATACCGTGCCGCTCCGGCGCTTGATTAAACCGGAGGAAGTCGCTGGTCTCGCCGTCTACCTGGTGTCCGACGAAGCGAGTTATATCAATGGTCAGGCCTGGGCGGTCGACGGCGGGTATACGATGATCTGACCTTAAGCATCCGACGCTTATGAAACTGCTGAGGAACGCTCAATGCGCGATATAAAATTTGGCCTGTTTTTAATTCCCCACGATGTCGCCTCGGCCCAGGACGCGGCGCGGCAGGCCGAACGTATGGGCTTTTACTCTGTTTCCCACAGCGACCACTTTTATTCTCCCGTTGAATCCATGCAAACCCCTCAATTGGAATGCTTTACCGTGCTGGCGGCGATCGCACCGGTGACCGAGACCATCCGGCTCGTACCAACGGTCGCAGCAGCGTCGTTTCGATCACCCGCCTTACTCGCGAAGATCACGTCGACGCTCGATCTGGCGAGTGACGGTCGATTCATCTGCGGTCTGGGCGCCGGATGGCTTGACGTCGAATACATCAATCACGGCTATGCGTTCCCTTCACTGAGACGGCGGCTCGACGAACTGGAGGAATGTATCCACGTCCTCAAAGCGATGTGGACGCAGAAAGTGCCGTCGTTCCAAGGCAGCCATTTCTCGATCGATCAGGCCTACAATCAGCCGCGCCCGGTGCAGCAGCCCCATCCACCGATCATGATCGGCGGCTCGGGCAAGGGCGTGCTGAAATTGGCCGCAGCGCACGCCGACATCTTGAACATCATTCCGCCCACATCCAATGGCAAGGGTTTTGCGAACGACCCGGCGATGATGACGGGGTTCGATATGGCGGAGATGAAACGACGGATCACACAATTGCACGGTTTCATGAACGACATCGATCGCGATCCGAGCGACATCGAACTCGGCGGGCTCGTATTGACGGGTCTTTCCGATGACCCGGACGATCCCGTATTGCGCGAAACAGCTGCCGGTCTCGGCTTTCCCGATTACGGGACCGCGCAGTCTTCGCCTATAGTCTTGCTGGGAACGCCCGATCAGGCCAAACGCGAACTGCAGGCACGCATTGATGAGAGTGGGCTCACCTATTACATCATCGTCCCGACGTCCGAGGCGTCACTCGAATTGTTCGTGGATGCGGTTATGCCTGCATTCGCTTGAATCGCCGTATCGATCGCGTTATTAAGAATTAAACTGGAACCTTATTAAGTTCATCTAAGGATATGGCGCCGGTGGCGGCAGGTAAGGGCTGCTATCCCAATCGTGAAGAGGTAGCCGGCCGCGGGCAACGGGACGGTACTGACATTAACGTTGTCGACTGCCCAAGTTTCCTCTGTGGGGCCTGCCGCCGAAGGGGCGTGCCAACCAGCGCCGCTCGCGAAGAAGTCGATATTGAGGTTGCCGCTACCATCTGACGTTCCGGCTACGCTCAGCGCGTATGCACTGTCGAGCCGGCTCGCGCCTACTTCGAAGCCCAACGGGACTTCTTGAGCTAGCGCGGGACCGGCGTAAGACTGGGTCGCACCAAAATCAGAAAGATTTGTAAACGTCTCTGAGAATACAGTGGTCCCATTGATACGCACATTGAAGAAATCGGGCGCCTGGCTTTGATTCGGAGGGAAGCTAGAGCCATCCCAGGAGTCAATGATCGCGAGAGAGAACTGCACAGTGCTTGGTGTATTGGGCGCGAGACCGCTCAACGATAGGATGGGCGCTGCGGCAGGGTTACCTGGTTCTATATTCCGAAGGAAGTCACCAGAAAACGCCGGCGCAAGCGTTGCGTAATCTTGAACCGATTCGACCGCACCAGCGCCTGCGAATCCACCAGAAACACCCACCCCCAAATATCTCGCCGCCGTCGAAGTCGTTGAAGTAAACGGTATTAGCTGGGGTGTTCTCGGCGCTTAGGGCTAAGGCGACCAGAACCGGAAACTGTAGAGCACTCGTTCGCACCGCCCCTCTTTTTCTAAACAAGCGTGACCAAAGATTCCGCCTATTTATTTCACGTTCCTCCTGCGTACGTTCGATAACCCGAGCATCGCGCTGCCGAATAACCAAACTGCCGGCGGCAGCGGTACTGCCGATGCCGCGGACAAGCGCAATACGTCGATATTGCCGTTGAAATCAGCGATCAGGTCGAGCTGCCAGGCCGAGGCACCGCAGAGGCCAGTCAGGTCAACAACGGTGAAACTGCCGTTGATGGACTCGGCGTAGAATAGATCGAACACGTCGCCTGCGGTAGCGTCGAAACCGTTGAAGTAGACCGCGTTCAGTTCACCGCCGAGCGTCAGGGTCAGGCCGACGTCGTAGGCGTCGTATTCGTCGCCCCGGATCAAGCCGCCCAGTTCCATCGTAGTAGTGCTGCCGGTGCTGAGCACCATGTTGCCTGCGACCGTGACCAACGCGGGGCTGTTACCCGGTCGCAAATCGCCTTCGAAATAATGGGTGCCGGTACCGGTATAAGGTCCCGCGCCGGAAACCGCACCGAAGTAGACCGCCGCACTGCCTGCGCCGGCCCGGATCTCCGCACCGTTGTGAACCACGTCGTCGAAAAACGTCATGATGGAGTTGCCCGAGACCACGATCTGACCGCCCGCGACGTTGTTCACGTCGCCGAACACGTTGGCGACGCCGCTGAAGGCCATGACACCCACATTGCTCAGGCCGCCGTTGGCAATCACAGTACCGTTGCCGCCGATGAACCCTGTGGCGGTGTTGTTGAGGTGCCGTGTGAACTCGACCGTGCCACCCAGCAGGTTGATCTCGCCCGCGTTCGCGTTGCCGTTGCCTGAGAACTCGATCGCCTCGCCGGCTAGCACGCGGACCTCGCAGCTTGCGGTGTTGGACAACGGTGCCGGCGCCGCCGATCGACGACAGCAGGCCACCGAGCGCGACCTGGCCGTCGTTGACGGGCGTGTTGCCGACGTTGAACGCGCCGTTGTTCAGCAACAGCAGCGCGCCGCTTTCCACCGTGACGGTGTTGGTGACGTTCACCGTCTGATCCCCATTCAATTGCAGGCTCGGCCCGAACGGTCTGCCCGCGCCGATGGTGAGATCGGAATTGGTAAGACTGAACGTGCCGCTTTCGAACTGAAAGAAACCGCCGTTGTTGGCGAGCACGCCGGTGGAGAAGCTGTCGCCGTCCAGAGTGAGGACGCTGAACGGCTCAATGGTTGTGGTACCGCCGGCCGACAGGTTATGTAGCAGCGACAAGGTGAACGACGAACCGAGCGGCCCGGCGCTGCCGAACGATAGAATACTATAACGCGCGGCGTTATACTTTTTATGTGATCAAGAGCTTCCATGGAAAGGAATCAGAAAAGATCTGGTCCGGACAGCGCTCTAGGCGCTTACCGCAGGATATCCAGCAGTTGGCGCGCCGCAAGCTTCGAATGCTTAACAATGCGCGATCGCTGGAAGACTTAAGGATCCCGCCGTCTAACCGACTGGAGCGTTTGAAGGGCGATCGGACCGGGCAATACAGTATCCGGATTAACGATCAGTGGCGGATCTGTTTCGTTTGGAAACGAGGCGACGCTCTCGCTGTAGACATTGTGGATTACCACTAACGGTGAAGGACCATGACAAAGCTAAAGAATATTCATCCGGGCGAGATTCTTCTCGAAGAATTTTTGATTCCAATGCAGATTAGCCAAAACCGGCTGGCACGTGATACCGCGGTTCCACCACGGCGCATCAACGAGATCGTGCACGGCAAGCGCGCGGTCACGGCGGATACTGCGCTGCGCCTGGCACGCTATTTCGGCAACTCCGAGGCATTCTGGATGGGTCTTCAGGCCGATTACGATCTGGAAGAGGCAAGGGCGCGCCTCGGAGGTCGTCTAGCTCGGGAAGTTCGCCGTCACGCGGCGTAACGGGATCACCCCAACCAAACGCGTCTAGAGTAGAAAAGGGATCATCACCGCCGCAGCGAGGATGAAGAACGGCAACGCGTACCAGACGATCTTTGTGAAGCTCGGTACGTCCGGTTGCCGTGGCCAATCGGTTTCGGTAAATCCGAAATGAACCCCGCGTCCATCACGCCACTCCAGATTCCATAACAGCCCCGCACTCAAGTAGAGAACGGATGACGCGAAGATATTTGGCAGCCATGTGAAAGGATATTCCCCGTCACGAAGCACGAGGTACCCATCGTACGACCAGCTTGCCGAAAACATCCAGACGCAAACGGCGGCGTAGAGAATTCCCCAGCCCCGTCGTTGACGAAACGTTCGAAACAGGATGCCGACCACCCAGGGCGCCGTAGCGTATGTCAGAATCGACATAAAACTCGCGTCGATGTAATCCCAGGTTGGATCGCCTGTGTAGGGCGCCATTAGCGTAAACGTCACCCAAGCGAGCGAAAACGAGATGATCTTCCAGCCCTGGGATAGCATCAGCCAATATGCTCGATCGAACAGCGCGATCTCGCGCCGCCGCAAGTAAATTACAAAAGCGGCCACGAGACATGCGGTTAGCCACGTTGCCATATAGATCTTGAAGGCGAGTGGCAAGACTAATCACCGAACTTAGAAATGTAGGTATGGGGCCATGGCTTCAAATACCACATTCGCGAATGCTTCATGTTATCGCTTGATCCTATTTTAGACGGATTAGTGATTCGCCCATGCAGCGTTCGCCCAGCGCGGTTAACAGACTAGGTAACGAGACTCACGGCCTTCGTCATGGTTTGTTAAGTGTCGCTTTACAGGCTACAATCACTGAATGATCCGCAGCTTCCGTCACAAGGGACTGGAACGGTTGTACGGGCGTGGTGACCGTCGCGGCGTTCCCGTCGAACTAGCCGCAAAGCTGAGTTGGATCGTCATCGCGATGGACACCGCCGAGAAGATTTCGGAACTTGGGTTATTTCCCGGGTGGCGCCTGCATCGGCTGCGCGGCGACCGCAAAGGGCGTTGGAGCATTTCGGTGAGCGGAAATTGGCGGGTTGTCTTTCGGTTTGAGCGTGGGGATATCCACGATGTCGACTTAATCGATTATCACTGAGCCAGGTTACTACGATGAAAAATCCTCCTCATCCAGGCGAGATTATCCGCTATGAGATTCTTGAGCCGCTCGATTTATCGGTAACAGCCGCGGCAGGCGTTCTAAATGTCAGCCGCCCGGCGTTGTCGAGCGTGTTGAACGCCCGCTCGTCATTAACCCCCGAGATGGCGCTGCGGATCGAGAAAGCCTTTGGCCCGCGCATGGAGCACTTGATGCGAATGCAGCTTGCCTATGATCTGGCAAGAACACGGGCCCGCGCCGCAGACATTCGAGTCCGGCGGTTTCAGGGCGCGGGTTAGCGCATACCGTGCGTCTGGGATACGCGGTTCTTACCGAATCGCCACCGGATTGATCACCGCTTGCACGGCGCCGAGGAAGCGCGGCTGACCGAGCACGAACAGAAACTCCCACCCTTCATCTTTCGCGAGCGCTCGGGTGTCCATGTTTTCAAGCAGGTAAATACCCTTTTTAGTAATGAGTTCCTGATGGACGGGGAACAGTTGCCCTTTCGTTTCAAACGGAATCACTTCGAGCGCGTACGTGTCCGCGCCGACGGCAATGACGCCGATGTCGGCAAGATACTTGGCGCCGCCCATGCCGAGTCCCGGTTCACCCTTCATGAATTTCTCGCCATCTTCCTCGGCGACCTTGAGCCAGCCGGTGTTAAACAAGACGACATCGCCTTTACGTATTTCGACGCCCTGGGCCTTCGCCGCGGCTTCAATTTCAGGCTGGTTGATCGCTATACCGGCGGGGAGCATGGCCTGGCCTTTGAGGCGCGCGATGTCGAGTAGCACGCCGCGGGTCACGATGGGCGGCACGTCGGAGATCGAAAACTTGGTCACACCGGTCACTTTGGTGAAGTCCTTGGCCTGAACGCCGTTGTAGTAGCGGTGATCGATGCCCACGTGCCCGAGTCCGTCGATCTGGGAGCCGATCCCGAGCCAGGTCATCATGAAATCGTCGTTGCTCGTCAATTTGTTGTCACCCAAGGGTGTACCCGTCCCGTCTTCGAGTTGCAGAATGGTCATCTGGTACTTGCGCGGGCCGTATGCGGGCGTGTCCGGTCCGGTTTCGATCCCGAGCGCATAGGTTTTTCCTGTCTTTACGAGCTTGGCGGCCTCGACGACGGCGGCCGGTGACATGCGGTTAACCGCGCCGAGCGTGTCGTCGGCTCCGAATTCCGATGGATACCAGTCATCGGCGAACACCAACGAATGGGACAACACAGCGGTCAATGCGGCGAGTGCGATCGGCGATTTCAAGATGGTTCTCCCGTTCGGATTTGAATTGACACTTACGTTCTCGCGGCCCTAGATTGTCGGCCGCCGAGCGGTAACAATGCAATGCTCTAATCAACGGGCGAATTCGATGGCAATACCCCAGGCACTAGTGAACGAAGACGAACGTCTACCCTTGCTCATCGGGTTCCAACGCGTGGCGGAAAACACCGCGCAGGCGACTCGATTTATCGAGCGCGGCAAGGGCGTCTATGTCTACGATACCGACGGGCGCGAGTACATCGAGGCGACGGCGTCGTTCTACGTCGCAGCGCTGGGCTACAAGCACGACGAACTCGTCGACGCGATTCACGCGCAATATCGAGACCTGCCGTTTTTCACCTCCGCCTTACACCGTACGAGTAAATCGTCTTTGGAGCTGGCTGAACGTCTACGCGAGATGGTGCCCGTACCCGATGCGCATATTCTGTTCGGCACGACGGGATCGGAAGCGAACGATTTCCTGATCAAGCTGCTTTACTTTCAGGCCATCGTTCGCGGTCAGCCGCAACGCCGCTCGATCATCGCGCGCCACGGCAGCTACCACGGTGGTACCCTCGCAACGGCCAGTCTTACCGGCGCGCATCACGAAGAGTTCGGATTACCGCTGCCCGGTTTCCTGCACGTGTCGCAGCCCGACTATCACGGCGACCGTGAACCCGGTGAGACGCCCGACGCCTACGCAGCGCGCCTCGCGCGCGAGCTCGAGGATCTGATTCGCGCGCAGCCGGCCGAATCCGTCGCAGCCTTTTTCAGTGAACCGGTGAGTTTTTCCGCCGGATTGAAGGTGCCGCCCTCGACATATTTTTCCAACATTGCAGCGGTGTTGAAACGCCACGACATCGCGTTTGTCGCCGACGAGGTGGTTACGGGGTTCGGACGCACGGGGAGGCTGTTCGGCAGCGACACGTTCGGGCTCGAACCGGACCACGCGGTCATTGCAAAGGGGATCACCTCGGGTTACTTCCCACTGTCCGCGGTTGCCATCGGCAGCGATCTGTATGCCGATCTGGAAACCGGCTCTGATCAAGTTGGAACATTGGCCCATGCAGCAACGTATGCAGCGCATCCCGTCGGCGCTGCGGCCGCGCTCAAAGTGCTGGAGATCATCGAACGCGACGACATCGTCGCGCACGCCGCGCGCATGGGGCAGCGGCTCGCGGCACGGTTGGAACAACTCGGCGAGCATCCTTTGATCGGTGACGTGCGCCACTGCGGTCTGGCGGGCGCGCTCGACTTCCTGCGGCGCGACGGGGACGACCGGCCGGTGAACGATGATGCCGACGCCTTGTCCCTAAAAGTGTACGAACGTGCATTAGACGAAGGCATCGTGACGCGGCCGGCGGGGCGCAGCCTCGTGATCGCGCCGCCTCTCATCGTCCGTGAAGCGGAGATTGACGAGATCTGCGATCGCCTAGGGCGCGCGCTCGATGCGCTTGGTTAGGCCACCGTTTGAAACAGAGGACCAGCGATGATGAAACGGATGTTTTTCCTTCTGTCCCTCGCATTCGGATTCAACGCGACTTGCATAGCGGCTGACCGGGTGCAATGGCGGCACTGGGAGGCGGCCGCGTTCGACGAGGCAAAGGTGGCGAACCTGCCAATCATGGTCGCCGTTGGCCACGAGGGTTGCACCGCGTGCCGCATGATGGAAGAGAACACGTATTCGGATAAACGCGTGATCGCATTGCTCAATGAGCACTTCATCCCCATCCAGGTCGACTGCGAAGCCCGTCCCGATATCGGCGAGCGTTACTCGGACTGGGCGTGGCCCGCGACGGCCTTTCTCAAACCGGACGGCACGCAGGTATTCGCGATCCGCGGCAGCCGCCGGGCCGGTAAATTCACGCGATTGTTGAACCGCGTCGTCGAGCGCCATCGCGCGGGCGAGTTGAAAACCGATCAACTCGCGCCTTACGGTGCGCCCACTGCGGTACGGGAAGGCCCGCTTGCGGACATCCGCGCCCAGGTGCGCGAGCAACTCGACGACAGCTTCGATCAGGAACGCGGCGGCTGGGGCTCGGCCAAAGTGCTGGAGTACGCAGAGCCCACGCTGCAACTTTTCCTACGCAGTCATTTGTACGACGACGAGATTTCGGCTTGGCGTGCAGAGCTCACCGCAAACGGGTTCATTCAACAGACCGATCCCGTGTGGGGCGGAATGTTTTACGCCTCGTTCGGTAGCTGGGACAAAGGCGTCCGCGAAATACGCTTGGAGAGCCAGGCCGCGGCGCTGCAATTGTTCGCCGAAGCGTTGCAGGTCACCGGCGACCGGAAGTTCGAGAAGGGCCTGGACGACGTTCACCGGTATTTGACCACGTGGATGACGTCGCCCGAAGGCACGTTCTTTGCGAATCAGAAAGACCTCGTGGCCGGCCTGCCGCCCGGCATGGATATCGATGAATATTACGCGCTCGATGATCAGGACCGGCGTGCGCTCGGCATTCCGGTCATCGACCGGGCGGTCTATACCGATCACAACGGCCGGGTCATCACGGGCCTGGCGCGCGCCTACGAGGCGACGGGCAACGAGCGTTACCTCGCTACCGCGCTGCGCGCCGCGCGCGCGTTAGTCGACGAACGTCAAACGAAAGAAGGTTGGTTGCGTCAGTTCGATGCCGATCCGGCGTTACGCGAAACGAAACGCGTGCGGGCGGTCGAGGTCACAGGCTTCTCCTACTTGCGAGCACAAGCGCACTTCGGCCTCGCGGCATTGGCCTTGTACCAGGCGACTGCCGACGAAACGTGGCACGCGATCGCCAACCGTATCGCGGCAGGACTTGAGAGCACGCTGCTCGATAAGGAACTCGGTGGATATTTCGGCGGGCCCGCGAGTGCGGTCGGCGCGATCGTCGGGCGCCGCAAGCCGCTCGAAGATAACGCCGCCGCTGCGCGGTTCGTGTACTTGCTGGGTGTGCTGAACAAGGATGACGATCTGAGAAAGGCGGCCGAGCGGACGATACGTGCCGTCGCGGCACCCGCGGTCGTAAGCCGTGAGGGGCGCATTACCGGTAGTCTGGCCGTGACGCTCGAATTGCTGACCAGCGGTTATGTGGAATTTTCAATCGTCGGCCCGCGTGATGATGCGCAAGCTTTAGCTTTGATCGCGGCCGCACGCCGGGTTTACGAGCCGCGCAAGATCGTCCACTTCGAAAAGGTCGGACGCTATCCGAAATTACCGCACGCGGCGATGTATATCTGCAATGACGACCAGTGCTCGCTGCCGATTTCCGATCCGACCACCGTTGCGCTACAGGCGCGGCAGTTCAAGCCCTCGGAGATGGCGAAGGTGGCGTCGAGCGATTAACGATTAGTCGTCCGGGTTATTCGTCGGGCACGACCACGAAGCCCGCGTGCTCGATCAGCAGGTCGGCCTCGCCGCCCGGCACCCAGATCACCAGCGCCTTGACGGGAACGTCCGTCAAGACGGCGTGTTTGACGGTATCACCCGGCTTGACGATCCCAACCTCGCCGGGTTCGAGGCGATGGGCTTTGCCATTGACCTCGTGACCGAGTACGCCTTCGACCACGTAGAAGAGCTCGAGGTTGGCGTGTTGGTGAGCGACACTCTCACCGGATTCGACCGGCAGAAACAGTTCGCCAACCTCGGCTAAGTTACTGCCAATATTGCTTGCGTCGACGAGCATCTTGATCGTGACGGTATCGAGCGCCAGATTTCGGGTGCCCGTGCTTTTCGCCTCGTAAGCCGGACCTTCTGCCGGCGCTTCCGCCTCGTGTGCCGCGTCGCCGTGGGCTAAAACCGAAGCCACGCAGGCAAAGTAGATGAGCGATGTAATACAAGTGAGCGTGAGTGTTCTTTGCATTGTCCGGTACCCCCATTCATGCGTGGAGAGACAGTCGGTTAAGCTTTGTTTGCCCGCAGGCGGGCTCCGATGGAGTCGATAATATACGCCGTAGGAGCCCGCTTGCGGGCGAATGTTTCCGTTATTCTTGCCAGATGTCGTCCAGCCACGCAGGCACCGCCTTTAAAGCATCGCTGAATCCGTTCAGATCGAAATGCCCCTGCGCGTCGACTGTGGTCAATTGAACCGGGCAGTCACTCGCCTGGAGATCCGCAACCAACGATTCCAGGCGCGTTATCGGAAACAGTTCGTCGGCCGGTGCATGAAACGTGGACACGGGGATAGCGCACTGGAGATCGCCGCGCGGAAATCCAGAGATCGGCACCGCGGCAGAAAACAGCTCCGGATAGTGGGTAATGAAGTGCCAGGCGCCGATCGCGCCCATGCTGTAACCGGTTACGACGGTGCGGTCAGGATCGATGCCGTAGGCTTCGATCATCTCCTTCACGAGTGCCATGACGAACGCCTCGTTGGTCTCCATATGCCATTGGCCGCCCAGCGTCTCGGGCGCGACATAATAGGCGCCAAGCGACCTGAAAGCCGGTTCGATCAACCCTTCTAACAGCGGACGCCCGTAAAAACGGGTGGGTTCGCCCGCATAATGCAGCACCAGGACCAAGGGTGCCGGGCCTTGATCGTGGGTGCGCTCGGGGATGGAGAGCGTGAAACGGGCGCCGCGCCCCGGCGTGGCCTGTGTCTCGATATCGTGGATACCCGATTCGGTGGGCGCGCCGGCCATCAACCCCAACATGAGCACGATCTTAAGCGACATCGCAGGTGTCTCTGTAGATGGCGGAATACCGCATAGAATGGGTCAGAATCGCTATGTAAGCAAAATATGAGGATGGTACAATAAGCCCTTATAACGAAAGTAAAAAATCGTAAACGTCGGCAACCGTGGCAGGGGGATGGGGTCGGTTTTCAAAAGTGTATTGATGGCCTGCATATGCGGGGCCGTCGCTATCGGGACCGCGGCACAGGAAATTCCTGTCGTGCGTTTCGTCGTGAGCGGTTTCGAGGTCAGCGGCGAAAATCCGATCGACGCGGACGAAACGCAGCGCATTCTCGACGAATACACCGGTGAATATGTCGGCCTCGACGGTCTGCTCGCGGTAGTCGACGCCTTCCAGGCCGAGCTCAATACACGCGGCTTCGCCTTCCGCCGCGTGATCCTGCCGCCGCAGACGCTCGACGGCGGGGTGAAGTCGCTGTCTTTCAGCGCGATGTCATAGTCGAAATCGATACCCCCGACGAGTCGCAACGCGTCTCGCAACGGTGCAGAAAACGAAAAACCGGCGCCCAGGTTCCAGATAGTGCTATCGAGCTCGCGGGAATCTGGGGTCAACGCGAAGACCAGTCCGCCCAGCCCGGGTACAGCAACCGCGCCCCGATCGGTGGCATTATTTACGTTCGTATCGAAACCCATGCCCGTCTGTACATAGCGTGCGAATGTCGTGCGGTAAGCGCCGTGGTAACGATCGATGGCGGCCAAGTATTCTTCTAGCACGCGTTTGACGTCGCTCGGCGGGTCTTGTTCTTGCAGGATTTCAAGTTCGCGCCGCGCCGCGTCGGTTTCGTTGGCCTGCATGAGCGCCCGGGCTAATTCGGCGCGTGCCGGACCGTGGTTGGGATCCTGGTCGACGACACGCTGCAGGGCGAAGATGGCTTCGGTGTTACGCCCGATGTCCGTCGCCGCGATGCCCAGCAGGAAATCGTAATCGGGGTTGCCCGCTTCTTCTTCCAGCGGTTTCAACAGGTCGTAGGCCTGTTGGGGCTGGCGCGCATCCATCAACGACTTGGCTTCGCGCAACACGGCGTCTTCCGCCGCGTTGGCACCGAAGGCCAATAGAAGTGTCAGGACGAAGGCAATCCTGGCAGGGGTCACACCATTTCCTGTGGCTGTTTTGAACAGGGACGCAACATTTTGACACGATTCGGCCCGACGGCTTATGACAGAAATGTCACAAATTGCGGTAATGAGTCGCCATTCTGGGAACCCAGGATGCCGCGATGTCGCCGGATTGTGCTGGCGCCACGCTCCGGTCAATATACCCGGCACAAAAACATCCCCCGGAGTCCACCGCTATGACCGATGTCTACCGCACCCCCGACGACCGCTTCGTCAATCTGCCTGAGTTCGACTACGAACCGCACTATGTCGACGATCTGCCGGGCTACGATGGCCTGCGCATGCATTATTTGGACGAGGGTGCGCCGGGCAAGCGCACCTTCTTATGCCTGCATGGGGAGCCGACTTGGAGTTACCTCTACCGCAAGATGCTGCCGGTGTTCGTGAACGGCGGCGGCCGGGTGATCGCGCCCGATTGGTTCGGCTTCGGGCGTTCGGACAAACCGGACGACGGGGTCTACAGCTTCGAGTTTCATCGCAACAGTGCGTTGCGACTGATCGAGCGGTTGGACTTATCGAACATCACGATCGTCTGTCAGGATTGGGGCGGCCTGCTCGGGTTGACCTTGCCGTTGGATATCGCGGACCGCGTTACCGGCGTGATCGCGATGAATACGGTCTTATGCACCGGCGAGATGCCCTTACCCGACGCGTTTGTCACCTGGCGTCAATGGGCAGCCGATCATCCCGATATGGATATTGCCGAGGCAATGGAGGTGATCGACGCCACGGTGCCGCAGGCAGTACGCGAAGTTTACCGCGCACCGTTTACCGATGAGCGCAGCAAGGCCGGGCCGCGTGCGTTTCCAAGAATCGTGCCGACCGAGTTGGACTCGCCCGGTGCGGAGATCTCCAGGCGCGCGCGCGACTGGTGGCAATCGGAATGGAGCGGGCAGACACTGGTCGCCTGCGGGGTACGCGATCAAATCCTGGGTGTGCCGATAATGGAGATGATGGCGAGTGTGATCAAAGGCGCGCCGCCCGTGCTCGAGTTGCCCGATGCCGGGCATTTTGTGCAGGAGCAGGGCGAGATCGTGGCGGAGAAATTTTTGGAGCTCGCGGGTTAAGCTTTTCCCGGATTACGCTGCGCTGCATCCAGGCTACGCTCGGGCGGTTGATCCGCCGTCGACCGTCAGAATCGTGCCGGTGCAATAAGACGCCTCGTCGGAAGCCAGGTACAGGCAGGCGTAGGCGATCTCCTCGGGCGTCCCCGGCCGGCCTAGTGGCGCGAAAAACTTGGGATTTTCCGGCGGGAATAATTGGTCGAGGACGATCTCGACCATCGGGGTCGTGATGAAACCCGGCGCGACGGAATTCACCCGGATGTTATCGTCGACGTAGGCGATCGCCATCGATCGGGTCAGATTGATGATCGCGCCCTTCGTCGCGGTATACGTGTGCGCATCGGGTGTGCCGCCCATGCCGAATACACTCGAGACCGTAACGATCGAGCCGCTCTGCTGCTTTTTCATCTGCTGCAGGACGAGACGACAGACGTAAAAGCCACTGTCGAGATTGAGCGCCATCACTTCGCGCCATTTATCGATCGGCGTGCTGTGGACGGGATCCATGGAGCCCGGGCTCGTGTCCTTGACGCTGTAACCGACCCCCGCGGCACTGACCAGAATGTCGATGCGGCCGTACTCGTCCATCATTTGATTCACGGCGGCCTCGGCGCGCTCAGGGACCGATAAATCCGCGCTGAATACACTGCCGGTGCCGTTTTCAGCCGCGACCCGCTCCAAGGTTTCGTCGAGATTGGCCTGGGTCCGCGAGATGCCGAAGACCTTTGCGCCTTCTTTCGCGAACAGGACCATGCACGCGCGCCCGATGCCCGTTCCGGCGCCGGTGATCAATGCCGTTTTGCCTTCGAGACGTCCCATAACCTAACCTCTATGTCCGTAATGCTACTCAGTGTCGCCGCAGCGTTAGATTAAACGCGGGCGATCGGATCTCGACGACCGGCGACTGCGCGAGCTGCATGAGTTGCCGGATCTCATCGAGCTCCGGCGACGATAATAAAGGATAACCCGTCTTGACAGGGCCGGCCGCGCGCATGCGCTCGAGATCCGCCTCGGGCACCAGGGCCCTCAAGATCAATTCGTCGTCGTCATCCGTTCCATAGCGTTTGCGCAGCGCTTCGATACTCGGCTGCTCCGGCGGATTCGCGACCACGTCCTCGGCGCGTTCGGACGCCATGATGCGGTCCAGCACGTTCGGCTCGATCGGCGCAACGGTCTCTCCGTAGTACTTGGCGGCATATTGAATGACCTCATCGGGCACCACCGCATAGCGCTCGCCATTGACAATGTTGAGCACCGCCTGGATACCGACCAACTGGCTGAACGGCGTCGCCATTCCGGGGTAGCCCAATTCGCGGCGCACGACGGCCGTTTCCTCAAAGACCGCTTCGAGTTTCTCGGACATGCCGTGTTTCGCGAGTTGCGCCTTCAAGGTCCCCACCATGCCGCCCGGGATCTGATGATCGACCGACAACACGTCGTATTCCGCAAATTGATTGACCAGGAAGCCGGCCGCCTTGCCGACGCGTTCGAAGTGATCCGCGATCGGGGCGAGCTTCGCCGTATCGATCCCATGGGTATGGCCGCGGCGTTGCACGTTCTTCGTCATGACCTCGATGGAGGGCACCGCGGGACCGTTCGCCAACGGACGGGTCGAGGTGTGCAGGATCGTGACGCCGTGCTCGATGGCCTCGAGATAGGCCTGCGCGGACTGGCCGAGCCGGTTGTTCGAATGGAACTCGATCGGTTTACCGCGCGCGTTGGCGACGATGGCGGGTACCAGCGTCTGGACCCGGGTGCTGTCCAGCACGCCGGCCGTGTCGTAGAGCAGGATGGTATCGATGTCGTCGGATGCGGCGATCTGCGCGGCTTTGTCCGCAAAGTAGTCATCGGTGTGTACTGGACTCAGGGTGTACATGATCGTGCCCGCGACTTCCGAACCGTACGCCTTCGCGATGCCGGCCAGACGATGCATCTTGTCGATATTGAACAAGACGTCGTAGATCCAGAAGCTGCGGCAACCGTGTTCATTCAACTGGCGCATCCACGCATCCATGAGCGCGTCCGGCGTCACGCTGAAGGTTACCGCCGCGTTCGTGCGCATGCCGGCGCGCAATTTGGTGCGCGGCATCGACCGCACCAGAAGGTCCAGTCCGTCCCATGGGTTTTCCTTACATTCGCGGACCAGCACCTCGAATTGCGATGATCCGGTCAGGTCGATGATGCGATAGCCCGCCTGATCGATCAGCGGCGTGACGGGTAGGGCCATACCCGCTTGCATGCGCATGCCCCACAGGCTTTGCTGCCCGTCGCGCATGGTCTCGTCGAGAAACTCGATGTGCGCCATGCGCCTAATCCGTAGGCTCGAGCAGGAAGAGGATCTGCTCGCCTTCGACCATTTCACCGTCCTGCACGCAGATTTCACGCACCACGCCACGGGCCCCCGCACGCAGCGCCGTGAACAGCTTCATCACTTCGATGAGGCACATCTCGGTGTGTTCGTCGACGGTTTGTCCGAGCTCGACATATGGGGGGGCGCCCGGTTTGGGGCTGCGGTAGAAGGTCCCCAGATTGCGCGCCCGCACCGCCCGCATGCCTTCTGGCACGCTGGTGATGACCGGCGTCTCCATCGGCGCAGCGCTTGGCGCAGGCGCGGGTTTAGCGGTCTCGAGGGCGCCGGATGCAAGTACGTCGCCACTGAACGCCGGACGGGCGGCCGGATCGTTGCTCAGGAAGATCCGCACGCCATCCATTTCGAGATCGAGTTCGTCCCAATCGGAGTCGTTGAACAACTCGATCAGGCATTCGATGTCTTTCATGTCGATCGATGCCATGGCGAACTCGGTTCGACTGGATAGGTCAGGAATGTAATTGGACCGTTGGTGCCGGCGCGCGTTTATTCTTTGCGCTCGCAGCCGAGCAGGCGCAGCAGGTCTTCGTGCATCTCGAACCACACCGTGTGGTAACTCTCGAGCGTGGCGTCACTCACCCACGCGGTGTCTCCGTCTTCGGCTTTTTCCAAGGCCTGGTGCAATTTGTTCTTGTAGCCGCCGAAGCGATCCTCGCGTTGCGTCATGCGTTCGAGCAACGGTTCGAAACGCTCGTGCAAATCGCCGAGACGGCCGATGATCCTGTCATCGTAATCGCGATCGGCATGATCGTTGGCGACTTTCTTTCCGCCGACGTCCATGACCTGCCAGTCCGTGATCAGTTGCTTGAGATCGGTGTTGATCCGCTCGAACTGCTCATAGGCGCCCACAAAATCGGTGTCGGCGCGCAAATCGCCGTAAAACCGCGAATACTCACCGTCGAGGATCATGCGACCGGCGGGCGAGAGCATGTATTTTCCGTCGACACCGACGATGCGGCCCGATACTTCGGCGCCGAGCAATACCGCGTTTACCGCGTCGACGGGCAGCCCGGTGACGCTCGCAATGGCGCCGGCACCCGCATGCTTTTTTATCGCGACGGCGTGCATGACTAGATGTAGATCCGTGGTCAATTTAATCTCCTGTAGGAGCCGGCTTGCCGGCGAACCGTGGTGTCTGTTCGCGTGCGGGCCAGCCGAAAACCCTATTCGCGGGCAAGCCCGCTCCTACATTTTATTTGCTCCGCAAAGCCTCGATATCCGTTTGTCGTAACCCGGCGCCTTTATCCTTGAGCATCCGCGATTCGCGTTGTTCCAACGCGAACAGCTCGTGGGCCAAGGGGGTATCGTAGTGATACTTGACCCAATCGGCACACAGAAACCGGTAGGGTTCGCGGCAGGTGCTCGGCGCGAATTCCTGCGCGCGGCGGTTGTATTCGTCCTGCGTCAATACGCCTTGTGAGGTGCGATAGCGATCGTTTTTGCGTGGCAGGAAACTGTCGCCGGCGCGCATGGGCCCGACCGAGGCGGTGTAGTCGCCGTCATTCAGGATCGAATACGGGATATAGCTCAGCGCCCGTGCTTGTATGCCGTTGTGCTGCATCATCGTGTACTCGTGCATCTTCTGACTCGGTGCGCTGATGAACCCGACCAGCTCACCCAGGAAGAGATTGCCGTATTCGTCGTTGAGCAAGGGCCGGAAGCGTTCCGCACGCTCATCGATCATCATCCAGTCTTCCATTTCGTAGGTGCCGGCAATGTGCGCCATTTCCTTGACCACGGCGTAGTACACGAGCGCGCCCGCGTCGAGCTGCTGGTCGCGGGTCCAGCTCGACATGACCTGCCACAGCTTGGTGGTCGCGATCTTGATCTTCTCGGTCAGATCGAGAAAGGCCGCGGTCAATTCCTCCTTACTGCCCATGCCGACCGGAATGTGCCCGTCGGATAAGTAATCGGCGCTATACAGGCCCACCGCGACCATATGCTCCGACTTCATTTCCGGTTCCGACTCGAACGAACCCCAGTCGTCCATTAAATTGATATGACAGTCCTCGAGGACCATGGCGACGGTGAGGTTGTTGAAGGGTATGTCCGCACCGATCTCGTCCAGCCATGGGTAATCGGCTTCGGCCAGCTCGCGAAAATCGCGCACCAGCATTTCACGGTTGTCGGCGACCTTGTAGGGGCCGTGGTTATGGATGGTCAAACGGCACTCGCACGAGACCAAAAATCCGTATTGCGCGACCGTCGCCATGAAGGCCTGCGCCGCCGTATGCAACGGATCGCCGTGGCGGCATTCAAACGCGTCGGCGTGAAAGACT
Source organism: Gammaproteobacteria bacterium (assembly GCA_965217605.1). Classification (GTDB taxonomy): domain Bacteria; phylum Pseudomonadota; class Gammaproteobacteria; genus JAYYZW01. The sequence continues at coordinate 168,998 of CBDCJB010000013.1, read as the reverse complement.
TGCAGGCGCTGCTCGGCCATGATCTGTCCGCGGTGCCCGGCCTGCCGGTTGGTGAGATTACCGTTGTTGCGGTGCCAGGCGAGTTGGAAGCGTTTCCAGAAATCGAGCACGTAAATCACGTCTTCGACGGCGTCGGTCGTCTTGATCGCCCCCCAGTTGATCAGCATTTCGCGACCCAGGAGATAAAAGCAGGGTAGGGTCCAGGCCACGATCTTGATGCCTTGATTGCGCGCGTGATCGCCGATCTCCTCGGCCGGCATGCGCTCTTCCATCTTTTTCAACAACGTCGGATAGCGGTAGAAACAATTTAAATACCCGAACAAGATGTAGGCCGACACTGGAAATATTTTGGATTCCTGTACCGTTCGCGTCGCACACAGCCAATACGTCTCGTCGGCGTTTTGCTGGATGAAGTTATTGGTCTCCAACAGCTGTGCGTACGTAATGTTGTTTTTAGCCATGAAGGTGCTCCCGTTTATCGAGCGCTTCGGTATCGACTATCAGGTGTCATGATCGACCGGTTCGCCACACATTAGCCGAGGCGTCGGCGCCACTGGCATAGTCGTCCGCCGTCTTGGCCCTGGCGGAAATCTCGACTTCGAGTTGATCATCGTCTTTGATGCCGCTCAGCCTCGAATTCATCAGGCACGGGATGCCGTATTCGCGAGTCAGGATCGCGAGGTGGGAGCGGGTTGTTCCGCCCGCGCACAGTACACCCTTGAACTTTTCGAGTACGGGGGCGGTAAGGGTGCCGCCGGCATCGTCGACGATCGCGATCGTGTCGTCCGGTACGCCTTCGGTGAGGTATTCGAGCACTTTCTCGGTGGTCCGTACGTGGCGCGCAACTCCAGCGAGGTTGTCGGGATAGGTGACGACATTGTCGCCCGCGCCGCGGAGTTCACGTCCATCCGCATCGGAAGGCGCCGTCGGAGCGTCGGGGTGTTCAAAGCTGAATTCTTCCACATACAGCCCTGAGTCCTTATACGCTTCGGGCCGCTCTTTCGATGAGGATATCGCCGACGGTTCGAATCGATAACCATACTCGAGCAAGCGTTGCTCGATTTGACTGAAGTCTTCTTTGGTCAGGATGTCGTAGGCGGTGTCCGCAACGAATTCATGCCATTCGCAGCCGGCCGCCGCAAACCGGTTTCGCACCAGATCTCTCACCGCGCTGTTGTACGCCTCGACGAGCGCGAAATCCGCTTGGTAACCGTGTTTGTCGGTGTCAGCGTAGAGCTTGGCCATGCGGTTTACCTTTAGTGTCCTGTCCCGTGAAAAACTTCCATAATTCGCTGGTCTTTTTCGCCGCTGGCGGCGTTACTCCTCCTAATGTAGAGCCCGCTACACGTCGTCGTCGTGCCTTGCCATCGATGAAAAATCCGTCGCGACTTACGAAAGTTTTTCACGGGACAGGACACTAGGTTCCGTGTACGTGTCTCTGAGGCGCTTCAACTCGTGGGCGCCCAAACCGTAAGTTTGCCCCAGAAACGCCTCGTCGGAGGCGTAGTGCTCGTCGATCGCGTCAAATGCCGATTGTAAATAAGATTCCCGCGTTTCCAATAGCGGCATCACGAGACGTCTGGCCGGTTCGCCGGTCTTGCTGACGGCGTACTTCTCATACACACGACCCAACTCGGACGCCGCCGGAAAATAGGTCTTCGAGAGCATGAAATCGTAGAGAATCGTCTCGCGCGGGACGCCCAACGCCATCAGGACCAGCGCGCTGCCGACGCCGGTGCGTTCCTTGCCGGCCGAGCAATTGATCAGGACGCTACTTTGCGGAGCCTCGAGCAGGACCTCGAAAACGCGTAGGAAGCGTGGTCCCGTATCGAGTACGAACGAACGCATCACATCGTGCATGGCTCGCACGATGTCTTCCGGGGTCTTCGCCGTTTCGAACACGCGGTGGAAGTAGAAGCGATCCTTAATCCCGGGCGGAATTTCCAGGATTTCAATGTCCGGGTCGTTTGGCAGTGCGGTTTTCTCGTTTGCGACCTCATCTGCCACGCGCAGATCGCAGACGGCACGAATGTCGAGGGATGCGACGTCGTTCGTGTCCTCGCGCGTGAGGTTGGAAAGGTGACCGGAACGGAATATCCGGCCCCAGCTTACGCGGCGGCCGTCGCGCGTTCTGTAACCACCCAAATCGCGGAAATTAACGGCGCCCTGCAGAGGAATGTTGCGCTGACCGACGTTTACGCCGTCATCGCTTGTCGGCTGCAAAAAAAAGTAATGTCGTAGGCCGCATGCCAATCCGGGTATCGTCGCTTCGGCGTTGGCATGCTCGACCACAGGTTGTGCCATGTCGATCTGTGCGGCCGATGTTCCTGCATAGATGTTGACGGCTTGTTCCGTGAAACGCTCATCCCATTGAATGTGGTAATCGCCGCTCACACCGCGGTCAACGTGTATCGATTGCATTAAGTCCATCGATATTTCTGGACGCGACGGGCCGCGCTCGATCCAAAAATTACCCTGTGCGCAACTCCGCGCGGCGCCCAGCAGTCGCAGCTGCGTCTACCGCGAGCGATTCGTCTTCGACCATACCCGTGAATACGACGCCGTAAACCTCGTTGGCGCGATCGATCGTTTCCCACCGTTCGAGCACGTCTTTCAGCACGCGCGCGGGATCGCGTTCCAATGGATCTCCGTAGCCACCCCCGCCGGTTTCCAGACCGCGCACCCGTTCGCCCGGATTCAAATGACATTCAACGACGCCCGGGAGCTTTTGCTGCGTACCGTCCGCATTGATCTTGTAGGTCTCGGCCGCCGGCCCGGATTGGCCACCGCGCACCCCGCGCGGCGGATGGTGTTGTCCGTCGCATGAAATCACGATGGTCATGGGATCTTTGCGCGGACCGTAAATGACCTCGGCGCCGGGTGATCCGCGAAAGCGACCGGCGCCGCCGCCGCCCGCTAGCACCCGCATCGATTCGAAATGGATGGGGTATTTCGATTCGTCGATCTCGACGCTGTTGCGGTACATGAGTCCGGCGACGACGGGCAAGCCATAGGTGAGCCATCCGTCTGTTGACGGCGTGCCCGGTCCGCCGTTCGCGATGATGATCTCTTGATTGATGTAGGGATCGCCCCCGGAGCGCCAGTCTTTACCTGATATGACACCGGCGCCTGCGCCCATGCCTAAGCCGCCTTCGGCGAGCCCATGCCCGTCGCCGATCTCTGCGAACGCGGCCTGTGTGATATTGACGATGCGATCGGCGATATTCGTCGTTGCCATAGAACAGCTATGCGGAAATTCGGGGATCCCGGTCAGGCAACCTTCGCGCAGCTTGACGTAGACGCGCGAAAAGCTGCCGGCGTTGTGAGGAATATCGTGATCCAGACAATTGAATACCCCGGCCATCGCATTACTGGTCGCACACGCTACGGATTGGTTGAGGCCGAAATCCTTATTGTCTTCGTTGTGCGTCAAATCGACCTCGATGCGGCCTTCCGTCGCGTCGACCTTAACGTCTACCCGGATCTCCAGGCCATCGGGTAACACGGGTGGCTGTGGATCGTAATGACCGATGTTGGTCAGCGTACCGCTGGGCATTTGCTTGATGGCTTCGGTCATGCGGCGTTCGGAGTAGGCGAACCAGTCCTTGATGAATTGGTGGATGGTGTCCTTGCCGTACCGCTGCGCGAGCTCAGTCAAGCGTCGTTCACCGATTCGCGCCGCGCCGATGGCGGCCAGGTAATCGCCGTACCACTGTTCCGGCACGCGGATGCGCCGCTTGCACATGCGCACGATGTCCGCGATGTTCTCGTAGTCCCGTTGGACCCGCACGCAAGGGAAGATCAACGCGCCTTCTTCGTACACGTCGCGCGCATAGGCGTGGTAGGTGCTCGGGATCGAATTGCCGCAGTCGGCCTGGTGGGCTTTCGCGCAGGTGGTGAACAGGTGCTCGCCGTCGACGAACACGGGACACATGATCATGTGATCGGCCGGGTGGGTGTTCCCCGCATAAGGGTCGTTATCGAGGAAGGCGTCTCCGGTGGCCAGGTCGTCATGCAGATCGCACATCGATTGGCTTTGCAGCGTGCTGCCGAAGATATGCACCGGCAAGCCTTCGCCCGGGCACAACATCCGATTGTCGCCCGTGACGATCGAGCAGGAGAAATCACGCGCGATGGCGAGCACCGCCGAGCGCGCGGTGCGCAGCAGCGTATTGCTCATCTCCCGCACGATGGCGTTGAGTCGATTGGCGAGCACTGCCATCAGCACGGGGTCCATCTCGTAGCCGATCGGGGTCGTTTCGGGTTTATTCATATGCCGGACTCCGCTGGCGGGGTCAGAATGTAGCGACCGCCGGCGCTCACGCGCGCCGCGGCCCCGGGGTGAACGACGAGGGTCGAGGTGGCTTCTTCGATGATCGCGGGTCCTTCGATGAAGGCGCCGGTGGCGAGACTCTCGCCGTAAAAGATCGGCGTTTCGGTCATCTCATTACCGAAGTAGGCGAGGCGCCGGCGATCGACCTCGGTCGTCGCATCGTCATCATCGCGTGCGGGTTCGAGCGAAGGCGCTTGTACCCTGGCGATCAGGCGGCCGCGCCAATTCAGGCATTCAACCGCCTGACCGATATCCGTGACCGCAAAAACCCGATCGTGCATGCGGTGAAATTCCTCGACCAGCGCGTCGACATGAGCGTCGCTTTCGAATTGATTGCGGCCCGCTTCGATTTCGAGTTCCCATACCTGGAAGCGGTATCGGGCTTCGACGAAGTAACGTTTCTCGATATCGGCGAAACCGCGCTCGCGCAAGCTGCTCGCAAATTGATCGAGGCGCACATCGATCTCCGTCAGCGCTGCGTTGACGCCATCGAAATCGAAATTGTCACTGGTGGTGAGTTTGCTCGCGCCGGTTTCGGTGACGATATCGGAAAACTGCATGCCCGCGGCACTCAGCGCCCCCGCGGTGCGTGGTACGAGGACGGTGGTGCAGCCGAGCTCAGCCGCGATCGGCATGACGCCCAAGCCGCCCGCGCCGCCGCCCGCGACGAAGGTCGATTCAGCGGGGTTGAGCCCTTCGTTGATCGTAAGCTCCTTAATCGCTTCGATCATGTTTTCGTTCGCGACCGCCATGATCGCGAAAGCCGCGCGTTCGAGCGATTCGCCCAGCTGCTCCGCGAGCGTGCCGATGCAGCGCTGTGCCGCATTGGCATCGAGCGCCATGCGGCCGCCCAGGAAATGCGCCGGATCGATGTAGCCGAGCACGACCGCGGCGTCGGTGACGGTCGGTTCATCGCCCGCTTTGCCGTAGCAGGCCGGGCCCGGGTCCGAGCCCGCCGATTGTGGGCCCACCCGCAGTAAGCCGCCGGAGTCGACCCATGCGATGGAGCCGCCGCCCGCGCCGATGCTGTGCACCGCGACCGAGGCCATGCCGAGGTTGTCGCCGGTCCACTGCGGACCGAGCCAGGTATCGCGCGAAAATTCAACCATGCCGTCGCGCACCAGACTGACGTCGAAGGTCGTGCCGCCGGCATCGCAGATGATGATGTCCTTTGAGAGGCCTTCGGCTTCGACGTAGGCAAGACCGGCGACCGGGGCCATCGCCGGGCCGGATTTCACCAGAAAGATCGGTTTCTCGGCGACGTCGGCGAGGTGCATGACGCCGCCGAAAGACGTACTGACGAGAATATCGTTCGCATAACCCGCCTCACGCAGGTCGGACTGCATGGTCAGCAGGTGTTCCTGCATCAGCGGTTTCAGCGAGGCGTCGATGGCCGTCGAGGACGCGCGCCGGTATTCGCGCAGGATCGGATTGATCTGATGTGACAGCGTATACGGTACGCCCGGAAGCAGTTCCTCAATCAATGCGCCGACCTGCCGCTCGTGATCGGGATTCGCGATCGACCACAGCAGGCACACCGCGATCGCCTCGATGTTGCGCTCACGACACGTCGCGAGCAGGGCGCGCACCGCTTCTTCGTCCAACGGGGTTTCCACGCCGCCCTCGGCATTGATGCGTTCGGGGACTTCAAACGTCAGGCGCCGCGGGATATAGGGATCGGGATATTCCATCTCGAGGTTGTGGGGCTCCGCTTTGCCGCCTTCCTTGAGCAACAAGACATCGGGGAAGCCCGCGGTGCTGAAAAACGCGGTACGCGCGATCTTGCGTTCGACGATGCCGTTGGTCGCGCGCGTCGTACCCCAGAGAAAAATCGACGTGTCGGCGAGCAGCGCGTTGACGGACAGTCCCAGCTCTTCACTGGTGACCTGCAAGCCGACTTCGATCGAGGCAAACGCACGCTCGCGATCGGTCAGCGCCTTGCCAACGGTGAAATGGCCGTCTGAGTCGGTGACGACGACATCGGTGAAGGTCCCGCCGGTATCGACGGAGATTCGATAAGTCATGTCCCCTTTTATACCTTATTTATACCGCCTCCGCGGCCGGCTGGAAATCGTAGCCCAAGGCCTCGGCGACCGCTCCATAAGTCACCTGCCCGCGATGAATATTCAAACCGTCGGCGAGACCGCAATCATCTTGCAGTGCGGCCGCGAGGCCTTTATCGGCGAGCGCCATCACGTAGGGCAAGGTCGCATTGTTGAGCGCGAAGGTCGAGGTCCGCGGCACGGCCCCGGGCATATTGGCGACGCAATAATGAATTACGTCGTCCACGATATAGGTCGGATCCTGGTGCGTGGTGGGTTTCGATGTTTCAAAGCAGCCCCCTTGGTCGATAGAAACGTCGACGATCACCGCGCCCTGTTTCATCGGTGTGAGCATCGGGCGGGTCAGCAGCTTCGGCGCGGTGGCCCCGGGAATGAGGACTGCGCCGATGACGAGATCCGCCTCGTTGGCCCACTGCTCGATTCGGTCCTGCGTCGAATAGACGCATTTGGCGCGCCCTGCATACTTATCGGACAAGTGGCGCAGGCGGTCGAGCGACCTGTCGAAGATCGAGACGTCCGCGCCGAGACCGATAGCCATCTGTGCGGCATGGTCGCCGACGACGCCGCCGCCGAGGATCAAGACTTTCGCCGGCGCCACGCCGGGTACGCCGCCGAGTAGCACACCGGCGCCGCCCTGCGCCATTTCCAGGCAGTGTGCGCCGGCTTGAATCGACAAGCGTCCCGCGACCTCGCTCATCGGTGCGAGCAGAGGCAGGGCGCCGTGGCGGTCGGTCACCGTTTCGTAGGCTATGGCGGTGACGCCGGAATCGACCAAGGCCTGGGTTTGCTCTGGGTCGGGTGCGAGGTGCAGGTACGTGAAGAGTACCTGGCCTTCGCGGAGTTGGGCGCATTCCTGCGGCTGTGGCTCTTTGACCTTGACGATCATCGCCGCGCGTTCGAACACCGCCGCGGCGTTCGCCACGACTTCGGCACCCGCCTGCGCGTAATCCGTATCGTGCATGCCGCTGCCGCGACCCGCGCCGGACTCCACCATTACCGCGTGGCCGTGTTGAACGAGCTCGCGCACGCTGCCCGGCGTCAGGCCGACGCGATATTCGTGGTTTTTGATCTCGCGTGTCACGCCTATCAGCATCGCCCGGCCCTCATCGTTCGCTACGGGGCACTGTAGTCGAAATACGGCGAAATTTAATTGCGTTTAGTGCAGATATGATGAGCGTATGGTGAGTAATATTCCATAAATTGATAATTTAATAGAATTAAATTTCAATGATTTCGATTGATGCCACTGATCGTGCCATCCTGCACGAGCTGCAGGTCGACGGCCGGATCTCCAACGTCAACCTAGCCGCCCGCGTGCATCTGTCCGAGTCCGCGTGTCTGCGCCGCGTGCGCTTGCTCGAGGAAAGCGGTGTCATCGAGCGCTTCGCGATGATCGTCGATCAGGCAGCGGTGGGCGTGCCGGGAAACGTGTTCGCCGAGATCACGCTGGTGAGTCAGAAACAACAGGACCTCGATACTTTCGAGGCAGCCGCCCGCGAGGTGCCCGAGATCATGGAATGCTATCTCGTCACGGGCGAATACGATTACCTCTTGCGCGTCGTCGTGCGGGACACGGTCGACTACGAGCGCGTCCACCACCAGCACCTCACGACACTGCCGGGTGTTGCGCGCGTGAAATCGAGTTTCAGCTTGCGAACCGTGACCAAAAAGACCGAGTTGCCGCTGCCCTGACACACCAGAAACATTTCCCCCGGATTCCGCTTCGCTACATCCAGGCTACCTTCTCGACGTAGCCCGGATGGAGCGAAGCGGAATCCGGGCTCATTTTTAGAACCTATCTCAAAATTATCCGCGTGTGCGGATAATTTTGAGATAGGTTCTAGTACACTCAAGTGGAGACAGATCCATGGTGGACGTGTCGGTCCCCTCGCGGCACAGCGTCGTAAACCCCGTCAGGCCCGGAAGGGAGCAGCGGTAACGGTTGTTGTGGGTGCCGGGGTGTGGCTGGCACGGCCGCCGCCATTTTTAGGCCGCCATTTTTATGAGCTATCAAGTACTCGCACGTAAGTGGAGACCACGAAACTTCTCGGAAGTGATCGGCCAGGCACACGTGTTGAAGGCGTTGATCAACGCACTCGATAGCGACCGGCTGCACCATGCGTATTTATTTACCGGAACGCGTGGCGTCGGAAAGACGACGCTCGCACGCGTACTCGCTAAAGCGCTCAACTGTGAACAGGGTGTTTCGAGTCAGCCCTGCGGGACGTGCGGTGCTTGTATAGAGATTGACGAAGGCCGCTTCGTCGACTTAATCGAAGTCGACGCGGCCTCGCGTACCAAGGTCGATGAGACGCGCGAATTGCTGGACAACGTGCAATACGCGCCGACCCGCGCGCGCTACAAGATCTACCTCATCGATGAAGTCCACATGTTCTCGAATCATTCGTTCAACGCGCTGTTAAAAACGCTCGAAGAACCGCCGCCGCATGTCAAATTCCTGCTCGCGACCACTGATCCCAAGCGCCTGCCGGTCACCATCCTGTCGCGTTGTCTGCAGTTCAATTTGACCCGCCTGGCGACGTCCCAGCTCGCCGCGCACTTGAGCATTATCTTGGACGCCGAAGAAGTAGGGTACGACGACGGTGCAGTACAGTTGATCGCGCAGAACGCGGCCGGTAGTGTCCGTGACGCATTGAGCCTGCTCGACCATGCGATCGCGCATGGCGGCGGCGCCGTTCAGTCCAATGAGGTCGTGGCCATGCTGGGCACGGTCGATCGTGATCGCATACGCAAGTTGTTGGACGCAGTCATCGATGGCGACGGCTACTTGCTGGTATCGCGCGCGCGCTCTCTCAGCGAATACGTACCCGACTATAGCCAGGTGCTGGCCGAGCTGCTGTCCCTGCTGCGCCGCGTCGCGGTCGTGCACGCCCTGGAAAATCGTGCGCAGGATCTCGAAGCGGATACCGGTCTGCTCGACCTGGGGCGGCGCATCACGCCCGAGGCCTGCCAACTCTATTACCAGATCGCGCTTACCGGGCGGCGCGACCTCGCGATGAGCCCCGATCCGGAAGCCGGCTTCGAGATGACCTTGATCCGCATGCTCGCATTTAGGCCGGCCGCGGCCGAGCGCGTTGATACGGGCGTTCGTGCCAACGCTGCACAGCCTGCCACCGCGACGGCACACGTACCCAAGGCCGATACGCCACCCCCGCCTACAGCCCCGGCTTCAGGCGACCCACAATCCGTCGAACCTTTGGATTGGCGTCGTGTCGTCGACGAGGTCGAGGTCGTCGGGTTTGTACGCGAACTGGCGCGCAACAGCGCGATCCTCGCGCAGGATGATCAAGTCATCGAACTCGTTATCGCACCACAATTCGAACGACTCGCCGCGACCCGGCACGTCGACGCGTTACAGGCGGCCTTGCGTGTGAAGCTGGGGCGCGAAGTGACGCTCAAGGTCACCATCGAACGCGACGATTCACTCACCACGCCGTCGCAACACCAGGTCGCGGCCGATGCCGAACGGATGCGCCAGGTTGAAGCTGAACTCGAGCACGATCCCAACGTGCAAGCCATGCGCACGGCATTCGACGCAACGATCGAGGAAGTGTCGGTAACAACGGAAGTAAATACCGAGTCGGCCGCGGAATCAGAATCGCCATCGGAGTCGCAATCGACATGAAGGACGCGCTCGGCAATTTGATGAAGCAGGCGCAGAAAATGCAGGAAGAAGTGCAGCGCGTGCAAGCGGAAATAGCGAACGCGGAAGTCGTCGGCGAATCCGGCGGGGGTATGGTGCGGGTGACGATGAATGGCCGTCATGATCTAAAAACCGTCGAGATTGATCCCGCTCTGATGAATGACGACAAAACCATGCTCGAAGATCTACTAGCGGCGGCGGTCAATGACGCCAATCGGCGCGTCGAAGCGATGAGCAAAGAAAAGCTCGCCAGCGTTACCGCCGGGATAAACCTGCCACCGGGATTCAATCTACCGTTTTGAATCCATCACCCTTACTCGCCGAGCTCATCAGCGCGCTGCAGTTTCTTCCCGGGATCGGCCCAAAGTCCGCGCAACGAATCGCCTTTCACCTCCTCGAACAACATCGCGACAAGGCGAGCCGGTTGGCGGAGGTGATGCAGCGCGCCGTCGAACGTATCGGACAATGTGCGACCTGTCGTACGTTCTGCGAGACCGATATCTGTGAATTGTGTAACAGCCAGGCGCGTGATGCGGGCGTCGTCTGTGTCGTGGAAAGCCCGTTGGATGTCGCATCCATTGAGCAGGCCTCCGATTATCGCGGCCGCTACTTCGTGCTCATGGGGCGCTTGTCTCCTATCGATGGCATGACGCCCGACAGCCTGGCGATTCCTTTACTCGAGCGCCGTCTCGCGGGCGGCGAGATCCGCGAGATGATCGTCGCGACCGGCACGACCATGGAAGGCGAAGCGACCGCGCATTACCTCAAAGATGTCGCGCAGCGCACGTCCGTACGCGCCACGCGCATCGCGTACGGCGTGCCCGTCGGGGGTGAACTGGAGTTCGTCGACGGTACGACGCTCTCGCACGCATTGACGAGTCGCCGCGAATACTGACGACCGCCGTCTGCTGGATGGAAGCCGCATGGAACGTTCCGAACACAATCTGATTTGGATCGATTTGGAAATGACGGGCCTGGAGCCCGAACGCGATCAAATCATCGAGATGGCGACGATCGTGACCGATGCCCATTTGCGCGAACAGATCGACGGCCCGGTGATCGCCATCCATAACGATGACGACGTACTCGACGCGATGGACGAATGGAATACGAAGCACCATGGACAGTCCGGCCTGATCGATCGCGTACGCGCGAGCACCTACACGCCGGCGCAGGCCGAGCAGGAAACCCTGGATTTCTTGCGACGTTATGTGCCGCCCAATATCTCGCCGATGTGTGGCAACAGCATCTGTCAGGACCGGCGATTTCTCTATAAATACATGCCTGAGCTGGCGGCGTATTTCCTTTACCGCAACCTCGACGTCAGCACCTTGAAGGAACTCGTGCGGCGCTGGGCGCCCGCGGTACCGGCCTTCGAGAAACGCGCCATTCATCTGGCGCTTGAAGACATCCGCGATTCGATCGACGAGCTCAAGCATTATCGCGAATGTTTCTTGAAGGTACCGCCGCCCCCGTGACACCGGTGGAGCCGCAGGATCTCTATGATGCGGCGGCGGCCCGCGCGCTCGATCGGGTCGCGATTGAAGACGCAGGCCTGGCCGGATTGACACTCATGCAGCGTGCGGGTCGTGCCGCCTTCGAAGGACTGCGCAGGCGCTGGCCGTCCGCCGCGCGCATCAGCATCGTGTGCGGCGTCGGTAATAACGGTGGCGATGGCTTCGTCATCGCCGATCTGGCGCGGCAGGCCGGTCTCGAGGCTGAAGTGATCCTCGTCGGTGATCGCGAGCGATTGGCGGGCGATGCGGCTACGTGTTTTTCACAGTTGGACGGTTCGGGCGTTGCTGTTCACGCCTGGGACCGTGCCTTCAATGCGCCCGATGTGATCGTCGACGCCTTGCTGGGTACGGGACTCGACCGCGACGTCGCGGGCGATCACGCTGCGGCGATCGAGCGCATGAATGCGGACGCGGCACCGATTGTGAGCGTCGACCTGCCGTCCGGGATCAACGCGTCGACCGGCCGGTGCATGGGAACGGCCGCGGTCGCCGCGCTCACGGTGACGTTTATCGGGCCCAAACAGGGCCTGCTGAGCGGAGACGCACCCGACTTCACCGGCACCGTCGAATTCGACGCCCTCGACGTGCCGGCGGCGGTTTACCGCGCCGTGCCCGCAACGGCGCGCGTCGTGCACTACGCCGGCATACGCGATCGATTCGGCGCGCGCGCGCGGACCGCGCACAAAGGTCATTACGGCCATGTCCTGGTCGTCGGCGGCGCGCCGGGTTTTGGGGGTGCGGTGCGCATGGCCGCGGAAGCGGCCGGGCGCAGCGGCGCCGGACTCGTGTCGGTGGCGACCGTTTCGGAACACGCGGCGGCGGTGACCCAGGCGCGCCCGGAACTCATGTGTCATGCGATCAGTGATGCGAGCGCGTTACGGCCTTTGCTTAAACGCGCGACCGTCGTCGCCATCGGACCGGGGCTCGGACAGTCGGACTGGTCGCACGCGATGTTGGCCGCCGTGCGGGACTGCGCCTTACCGACGGTCATGGATGCGGACGCACTGAATTTGTTGGCCGACGATCCGGACAGCTACCACGGGCGGGTCATCACACCGCATCCCGGTGAGGCGGCGCGGCTTTTGCGAACCAGCACGGCCGCGATCCACGCTGACCGGTTCGCCGCGGCACGCGCGCTCAACGAGGCACTCGGTGGTGTAGTCGTACTCAAAGGCGCGGGCACGATCGTACAAACGGCACAAGCCGTGCCGCGTATCATCGGGGATGGCAATCCGGGCATGGCGACGGGCGGGATGGGTGATGTCTTGACCGGGATCATCGCCGGGCTTGCGGCGCAAGGGTTTCCGTTACCGGATGCCGCGACGTTCGGCGCATGCGTGCACGCCCATGCGGCCGATCGGGCCGCTGAACAAGGCGGTGAGCGCGGTCTGTTGGCGGGCGATCTCATGCCGTTTATCCGCAATGCGCTGAACCCCTGATCGCGGTGCCGATGGCGCGCCGACTCGAGCTGGCCCGGGCGGAGGATACCGAAGCCCTGGGCGCGCGCCTTGCGGGCGCCTGTCCACGCGGCATTTGCATTCATCTATTAGGTGAGTTGGCCGCCGGCAAAACGACGCTGGCACGCGGTTATCTGCACGCCCTCGGTCACAAAGGCGCGGTCAAGAGCCCGACCTTTACCTTGGTCGAAACTTACGAATTCGCGTTCGGAACGGTCCATCATTTCGACCTGTATCGCATCGCCGCGCCGGCGGAACTCGAGTTCATCGGCATCGAGGAATATATCGACGGTGCGGCTGATTGCCTCGTTGAATGGGCCGATCGGGGGCGCGATGTACTGCCGATCTGCGATATCGAGATTCGGCTGACGGTAGCCGCGCACGGACGTCGTGCCGAGCTGGCCGGGCGGTCGGAACGCGGAATTGAGGCCGTTTCTCGAATTATTTCGGTTCAATGATCAAGAAATTACCGAATATTCATGATTAGTACTTGAATTATGGTGCCTAACTTAGACACAATATACGAATCGTTTGAGAAAGATCACGTAAGCCTATGCGAAGGCTCATATTTCTCTTATGTTTTATCGAGTTCTGCGCAGTCCATGCCGCGGAGATCAAAGACGTGCGCATGTGGGCCGCGCCGGAGCGCACGCGCGTGGTCTTCGACGTTACCGATGACGTTGACTACAACGTCTTTACACTACGCTCGCCCGATCGCGTCGTCATCGATTTCAAGCAAACCCGACCGCAATCTCCGCTGGCTTTGCCACTTAAGGACGCGAAGCGCTTAAAACGTTTGCGCTATGCGCGCCGCGGCGGTGGTGGGTTGCGCGTCGTGCTGGACCTCGAGCGCCGCCTGGAGGTCAGGTATACCCTGCTCGCGCCGAACCAGCATTATGGCTATCGCGTCGTGATCGATCTCATCGCTGACGAAGAACGGCCGATTCCCGCTGTAAAACAGCCCGCCCCGCCAGCGCGCGTCAAACGGACGCCGCCGACCGCGACACCGCGCGATGTCGTCATCGCGATCGACGCGGGCCACGGTGGCGAAGATGTCGGCGCAATTGGACCGAGCGGGACCTATGAAAAGGATATCGTCCTTGCAGTTGCACGTGAGCTCAAGCAGCGCATCGACGCCCATCGCGGCATGCGGGCGATCTTGACGCGCGAAGGCGATTACTACCTCAAGCTGCGTTCGCGGATGAATAAGGCGCGCGCGTATAGCGCTGATCTCTTCATTTCGATCCACGCGGACGCGTTCCGCGATCCAAGGGTCGGCGGCTCGTCGGTTTACGTCCTGTCGCAGAGCGGTGCCAGCAGCGAAGCGGCAAAGTGGCTCGCGGATAACGAGAACGCCGCAGACCTGGTCGGTGGTGTGACGCTCGACGACAAGGACGAGCTCTTGAAGTCGGTCCTTCTCGACCTGTCTCAGACGGCTTCGATCGAAGCCAGTATCGATGCCGCCTCCGACGTGCTCCAATCGCTGAAGACACTGGGCAAGGTGCACAAGAAAACCGTGCAGCATGCCGGGTTCGTCGTCCTCAAGTCGCCGGACATTCCCTCGATCCTTATCGAGATGGCCTACATCTCCAACCCCAAAGAAGAGGAACGGCTACGGAGCGTCGCTTATCGCAAAAAGCTCGCCCGAACCATCTATGACGGTGTTGTCAGTTACTTCGTGCCGAACGCGCCGCCCGGTACGTGGCTTGCCGCGGATCGCAGCCACACCGTCACGCGCGGTGAAACTCTGTCGGGCATCGCCGATAAGTACGCCGTGAGTATCTCGAGCATCAAACTCGCGAACAACCGCAACACTGAGATGTTGCGTGCCGGAGAGGTTCTGAGGATCCCGTAATCGCGTCTGTAAAATGTAAACGTCTGTAAAAAGTAAAAAGGGGTAAAAAGGGGTCGGTGTAAATTAAACGGGCCGGCGTAGATGGTGTTAATCTACTCCGGCCCGTTTAATTTACACCGACCCCTTTTTACTACCCCTTTTTACCTAACCCGTGAAAGACTTCACCTTGCGAACTCAAATTTCCACACTTATGGTTACTACGCGCGCCGGGCGTCTCACCCACATGGTGATCGCCGTCGTTCTCGCTGTGCTGCTGATTACCGCGGCACCGGTAGTCCGTGCGATGCCAATCACCTTCGCGTTCACGCTGGACGGGATTCTCAACAATCCGAACGGTACTTGGGGCGGTAATTTGAACCTCGGTATAGGACAGAACGTCAATTTGACGTTGGCCTACACCTTCGAAAGCACGCCGGGCATCGTCACGGCTCCTGAAGCGGTGTTCTTTCTCACCGGCCTGCAGGTCTTCGACAACACGAACGGGCTCGCGTCCGGTCTGATTACGGGTACCGGCAGTCTGACTATCCGCTACAACTCCTCCGGGACGACAGACCAATTCGTGGGCGCGGGCTTCGGCACCCCCGGCGGCAGCATCGGTTGGTTAGATTTGCTCGGGGAATTCGGCAACGCGGGCGACGAACTACCATCGGGTGCAGCGTTCGACGCGCTTGTGAACGCGGCGACCATCAGTAATCTCATCGCGCGCGCGCCCGATATCCATAACGATAACGTGAACGGCCTGAACGGGAACTCCCACCTACCGGGCACGTTCACGTTCGCATCGTCCACCACGGTGCCCGGGCCGGGTTCGCTTGCACTGCTTGGGCTCGCCATTTCCGGACTGTGGATCCGCCGCCGCTACTGCTGACCTCTTTGCTTTAAACTTGATGGATGGAAGCCGCGGCGCGGGCGATTCATCCGCTCTCCGATCACCTCGTTAATCAGATCGCTGCCGGCGAAGTCATTGAACGACCGGCCTCGGTGGTCAAGGAACTGGTCGAAAACAGCCTCGACGCCGGCGCGCGCGACATCGCCATCGATATCGGCGACGGCGGGCTGGCCTATATAACCGTGACCGACGACGGCGCAGGGATCCGGGCCGACGACATACATGCGGCACTCGAGCGCCATTGGACCAGTAAGATCGACGACACCAGCGACCTCGGGGCGATCGGCTCGCTGGGTTTTCGCGGTGAGGCCTTGGCCAGCATCGCCGCCGTCGCCGACCTCGAGATCATCACCCGCACGCGCGCCGACGACCATGCCTGGCGCGTTTCGACTGCGGTCGGACACAAGCCGGCGCCACCGGCGCCGTTTCAGGCGCCGATCGGCACGTGCGTGTGCGTGCGTGACCTCTTTTACCAAATACCGGCGCGCCGGCGCTTTCTCAAACGGCCGCGCACCGAATTCCTGCACGTACAGCGGCTCGTGCGTCGCATCGGATTCGCCTGCCCGCAAGCCGCATTGCGGTTCACGCAGGCGGGTAGCCGTGGATTGCACTTGCGGCCGGGCACCTGGCGGGAGGCATCACCGCGCTGGCGCGCACTGTTTGGCGAGTCATTTGCTAGCGCCGCGATTCCGATCGACGTCGTCGTTGACGCGGTCGCAGTCAGAGGTTGGGTCGGTGGTCCTGAACTCGCGACGAACACCTCCGAGCTTCAATACCTCGCGTTGAACGGGCGGCATATTCGCGATCGACACATCGCGCATGCCATTCGACTCGCATTCGAAGACCGCATCGCGCCCGGAAAATTCCCAGCCTATGCGCTCGCCATCGAGCTGCCCGTAGACCAGGTCGACGTCAACGTACATCCCGGTAAGCTCGAGGTGCGATTCGTTTCGCTGCGCGACATCCACGATCTAGTAGTGGCGGCGGTGCGACGGGCGCTCGGCGGGGAGGCGTACCTGCCGCCGCCCGAAGAAGAGCCGCCCGGTGCCATGGCCATTAACGATGCGGGTGCGACTTATCAGCCGGCCACGCGTAGCGCTCGTGCCGCTGCCGGCGGGATCCCCATCGACGTTTTCGATCGACCGCTGGCGCTGGTGGATGATCGCTATCTGGTTTTTTCGACCGCGGGCGAGCTGCACGGACTCGATTTGCGCCGCAGTTGGGCCGCAGTCATCACGCGGCGCCTCGAGATGCGCGGGGCGTCGGCGACCAGCGGGCGCCCACTGCTTATCCCCGAACGTTTGTCCGCCAACGCGCGGATCGTCGATGCCGATTTCCGTCATGGCCTAGGGACGCTCGGTTTCGAAATCGACGACCTGGGCGCCGCCGGTTACGTGCTCAGAAGTATGCCGGCTGCGTTACCGCCCTTATCAAGCAAAACTTTTTGCCGCGAATTGATGTCGGCCTCCGTCGACAGCGGCGACGTGCGCGGTGCGGTGGCGCAGGCGGCGGCGGCGGCGATCGACCTGGGCGCGGCGGGCTTACCGTCTACCCGCGCGCTGGGCGAGTTCGTGCGCGCAGCAGCGGCGGCCGGTATCGATCCGCTTCAGACCGCATTTCCGATCACCGCAGACGCCTTGCGGCGCATCGCAAGCGACGATGGCTGAACGCCGCGGCGCAAACCCGGTCCCGGTCGTCTTTCTGATGGGTCCCACTGGCTCGGGCAAGAGCCGACTGGCGTTGAGACTGGCGGACCGGCTCGCGATCGAAATCGTCAGTGTGGATTCGGCGCTCGTGTATCAAGGGCTCGATATCGGCACCGCGAAACCGAATCCTGCGGTACGGGGCCGGGTGCCGCACCATCTGATCGATATCTGCGATCCGGCGGAACGTTACTCCGCCGGGCGGTTTCGCCGCGACGCACTCGCCGCCATCGACGCCATTGCCGCACGCGGGAACTTACCCGTCCTAGTCGGCGGCACGGGTTTGTATTTCCGTGCGCTGGAGAAGGGTATCGCCGCACTTCCGGCTGCAGATTCCGCCATCCGCCGGGGCCTACAAGAAGATCTCGACCGGTACGGCTCAGCCCGGCTCCACGCGCGGCTTGCAGCGGTCGATCCGGAGGGCGCCGAGCGCATTCACCGCAACGATCCGCAGCGGCTCGTTCGGGCGCTCGAGGTGCACGCCTTGACCGGGCAGACGATCTCCAGGTTATGGCGCGCGGGAGACTTGGTCGCGCTGCCCCATCCGGTCGTCAAAATCGTCCTCGCGCCCGCCGAGCGCGGGATGCTGCATGCTTGGATCGCCACGCGCTTTCAGGCGATGCTGGAACGCGGTTTCGTTAACGAGGTCCGACATTTGCGACGCCGCACAGACTTGTCACTGGCCAATGCGGCGTTGCGGACCGTCGGTTACCGGCAGGTGTGGCGTTATCTCGAACAGGAATATTCCTACGAGCAGATGCTCGAGCGCGGCATCATCGCCACGCGCCAACTGGCCAAGCGCCAACTCACCTGGCTCAGACGGGAAGCGGATTGCGCGTGGCTCGACAGCGCGGCACCCGGCCTCGACGAAGCGGTTATGGCGTGCTTAGAGAAGCAGCCGATTTTCAAAGCTGGTAGATATGGTCTAGAGTAAACCTATTAGAGCAATAAGCCTCGATGCCGCTGATTCCCAGGGAATCGCACTGCGAGCCGGCACAAGAACAACAAGGAGATTGCCATGAGTAAGGGCCAGTCACTCCAAGAACCTTATCTGAACACACTGCGCAAGGAGCGCGTCCCGGTTTCCATCTACCTGGTCAACGGCATCAAGCTGCAAGGCCAAATTGAGTCGTTCGACCAATTCGTCATTCTGCTCAAGAATTCCGTCAGTCAAATGGTCTATAAACATGCCATTTCGACGGTCGTACCGGCGCGCAATATCCGTCTACCGCGCAGCGATCAGGCCGACGACGAGGGCGCACCGGAGGAAGGCGAATCCGACGCCGAAGCCGAAGGCGAATCCGAAGCCGAATCCGAATCCTGAGTCGTAGAGGTGTGAGTGCGATTGTTTGAAAGGCCGGCTGGCGGAGAACGCGCACTTCTCGTCCACGTCGTCCTTGGTCAGGCTAGAGGCCCTGACGATCTGAATGAATTTTGCGAGCTTGCACACTCGGCCGGCGCGAATGTGCGCGCAACGGCGACCGCGCGACGCGATGCGCCGGACCCCAAGCTGTTTGTCGGCAGCGGCAAAGCCGAGGAGATCGCCGGTCTGTGCAGGGAAGACGACATCGACGTCGTCATATTCAATCACGATCTCGCACCGTCCCAAGAACGCAATCTCGAACGTATCATCAAGTGCCGTGTGTTGAATCGGACGGGGTTGATTCTCGATATCTTCGCCCAACGCGCGCGGTCGTTCGAAGGCAAGCTCCAAGTTGAATTGGCGCAGCTCCAGCACCTGTCCACGCGGCTGATCCGCGGTTGGACCCACCTCGAACGGCAAAAGGGCGGTATCGGCTTGCGCGGTCCCGGCGAGACCCAACTCGAAACGGACCGGCGCTTGATTGGGCAGCGCATAAAACAGATCAACGGGCGGCTCGGCCGCGTCCGACAGCGGCGGCGTCAAAGCGCGCGCTCCCGCCGGCGCGCCTTGCTCTCCACCGTGTCCTTGATCGGCTACACCAACGCGGGTAAATCCACGCTGTTCAACCGGCTCGCGGGCGGCGACGTTTATACCGCCGATAAGTTATTCGCGACACTCGATACGACGCTTCGAACGGTGGATGTGCCCGGCGAACATCCGGTGGTCTTGAGCGATACGGTGGGTTTCATCGGCCGCCTGCCGCCGGAACTCGTGGCGGCGTTCCAGGCGACCCTCGAGGAGACGCGGGACGCAACCCTGCTGCTGCACGTCATCGACGCCAGTGATGACGATCGAGATACCCACATTGCCAGCGTTGGAGACGTGCTGCGGCGTATCAGCGCGGCGGACGTACCCATACTTGAGATCTACAACAAGATCGATCGCATCGCGGCGCGTAGTCCGGGTGTGGAACGCGACGTGGATGGGAACGTATGTCGCGTATGGCTGTCGGCGCTCGACGGCACCGGGTGTCATTTGCTCATCGATGCGATCGCCGAGCATGTCAATCGAAGCAAAGAGCGGCGTTGGCTATTGGTCGGAGCCCGGGCCGGTCGATTTCGCGCCATGATCTATGAGATCGGTGCTGTCACTGACGAGTTGGATTTGGAACAGGGTGGCTGGTTGATGGAAGCCACGGTGTCCGACGCCCGTTGGCAACCCTATGCGCGCATGCCGGAAGTCATCGCGTATGTGAAGGAAATCGATGCGACGGGGAATCTATCGGAGTTCGATCCTGCCGCCATCGAACGGCAGTCGGCCTGAGCGGTCTCATGATCGAGTCCGAGCCAAACTGATTTCGGCGCTCGAGGCTGCAAGAATCGGACCTGAAAACCGGATTTCGTCAGCAGTTTCTTGGGCTTACGCGGCGGTGTTGTGATTGAACACAGCCAATGCCACCCGTACAATCGGCGCCCTCACCGTTAAACGGCGCGCAAACGCGAGAATTCAATGGCCTGGAACGATCCCGATGGCAACGGCCGCGATCCCTGGGGCAACCGCAAGGGCGATCAAGGGCCGCCCGATCTCGACGAGGTCGTGCGCAAGATGCAGGAGAAATTGGGCGGCTTGTTCGGTGGGCGGCCTGGACCGGTTCCCAAGGGCGACAATGCGCTGGTATGGGCGCTGGTCGGCCTCATCGGGGTGGTACTTCTCGGTTGGGAAATGGTCTATCGGATCGAGCCCGCGGAACGCGGCGTGGTCCTGCGTTTCGGCGATCACGTTGCGACATTGCAACCGGGACCGCATATCCGTTTCCCACGGCCGTTTGAAGAAGTCGTAAAGGTCAACGTCGAGCGGATCCAGACCGTGACCTCGGATTCCGCGATGTTGACGGGCGATGAAAATATCGTCGACGTCGAACTCGCGGTGCAATACCGAATCAAGGATGTGAGGAGTTATCTCTTTGAGATCAACGACCCGGATGTTTCAGTCCAAAGGGTGACGGAATCGGCTATCCGCGACATCATCGGTCAGAGCACCCTCGATTTCGTGATTACGGAGGGTCGCGCCGAGATCGCAACTGGCGCGCACAGTCTGATACAGGACATTCTCGATGCCTATAAGTCCGGCGTCGAGGTCACCAGTGTCAACATGCAACCGGCAAAACCGCCGGAGGAAGTTAAAGCGGCATTCGACGATGCCATCAAGGCGCGCGAGGACGAACAGCGCAAGATCAACGAAGCAGAGGCGTACCGAAACGAAGTCGTCGAGCGTATGGCGGGCGAGGCGGCGCGCATAAGGCTCGAGTCAGAAGGCTATAAAGAACGGGTGATCGCGCAGTCCGGCGGTGAAGCCAAGCGCTTCGAGCAATTACTCACGGAATACGAGAAAGCGCCCGAGGTGACGCGCAAGCGTCTTTATCTCGAGGCGATTGAGGACGTCATGTCCGACAGCACCAAGATCATTATGGACAACAAGAGCGGTAGCAGTCTGATGTACCTGCCGCTGGACAAGATACTCGAGAATTCGAACCGCTCTTCGCTCAAGGATTCGATGCGCGACATGGTTCCCGAGACGCGTCCGTTCGCGCCGCCATCCGAAGAGAGCATGCGGGAAAGGCGCGGTGGAAGGTCCAGGGGAGCACGCTGAAATGATCGTTCGATTGGGGATCTTAGTCGCTGTAATACTCGGGATCGTGTACCTCTCGTGTTTTCGCGTTTACGAATACCAACACGCCATATTGTTTCAACTCGGTAAGATCCAGCGGTTCGATTACGACGCGGGGCTGTACCTGAAGATCCCGTTCTTACAGAACGTGCGCCGGTTCGACAGCCGCTTACAGACCTTGGACGCCGAGCCACAGCGGTTTCTTACTGGTGAAAAAAAGGACGTGATCGTCGATTCGTTCGTGCGTTGGAAAATCGAAGACGTCGTGCAGTTTTATAAATCAACCGACGGCGATCCCCGCCGCGCCGGGCTTTTGCTGTATCAGAAGATCAATGACGGGCTGCGCAGCGAATTCGGCAAACGTACCGTAAAGGAAGTCGTGTCCGGTGAACGCGGACAGATCATGGAGGTCGTGACCACCACGGCAAACGAACGCGGCAAGGACCTCGGCATGAAGATCATCGACGTGCGGTTGAAACGGATCGACCTTCCGACCGAAGTCAGTAGTACGGTGTACGAGCGCATGCGTTCCGAGCGCGCGCGCGTCGCACGCGAGTTCCGCGCCCGCGGCGACAAGGAAGCGATCACGATTCGCGCCGATGCCGATCGTCAGCGCACCGTGATTTCGGCGGAGGCCTACCGCGATGCCGAAGAGACGCGTGGCTTCGGAGACGCACGCTCCGCGGAGATCTATGCCAACGCATACAATCGCAATCCCGAGTTCTACGACTTCTATCGCAGCCTGAATGCCTACAAATCGAGTTTCACGGGAAAAGAGGACGTTCTGTTGCTCGAACCGAATACGGACTTCTTCAAGTATTTCGGTGATCCAGGTGGGGGATAGGAGCCACCACATCTAGCCCTGCAATCGATTGCGGGGCGCACGAGCCCTACCGTGTGGCAAGATATCTTTTCAGCCGTGGCGCTCATGCTCGTGTTCGAAGGCATCATCCCGTTCATCAATCCGCAAATTTTCCGCAAGACCCTAATCAGTGCTTCACAGATGAACGATTCAAGCCTACGCGTGATTGGAATAGCCAGCATGCTGGGCGGCGTCCTCTTGTTGTATGTGGTGAGGTGAGCCGTGGCCGATCAAAAACGTTGGTTGCTGCCTGATGGTGTCGACGAGGTGTTGCCGCCCCGGGCACGCATGCTGGAGGAATTGCGGCGCGCATTGCTCGACATTTTCGAACGCTGGGGTTACGCGCTCGTTATACCGCCGATCGTCGAATATCTGGATTCATTGCTTTCCGGTATCGGAGAAGACCTCGACCTGCAGACCTTCAAGCTGACAGACCAAGTCAGCGGCAGGCTCATGGGCGTACGCGCGGATATCACACCGCAGGTCGCGCGCATCGATGCGCGCCGGCTGGTCTCCGAAGCGCCGCAACGATTTTGCTATATCGGCCCGGTCGTGCACACGCTTCCCGACAAGTTCGCGGGTTCGCGCAATCCCTTACAGATTGGTGCGGAGCTCTACGGACATACCGGTATTGAAAGTGACGCCGAGATCATCTCGCTGCTGCTCGAAGTGCTTGGCGCAGCCGGCGTCTCTCGCATCACCCTTGAACTCGGACACATGGGCTTGTTCCACGCGATCTGTCAGGACGCGCAATTCGATGCTGTGCTGGAATCGCACGTGCTCGAATTATTGTTGATGAAAGATGCGGCAGGTCTCGATGAGCTATTAGCCGATTCAGGGGCGGCGGAGGACGTTAAACGGCACCTGTCCGCCCTTATCGATCTCAACGGCGGTGATGAAGTTCTGGGGCGTGCCCGTGCGGCGTTGGCGCGCGCACCCGCAGCGGTGGGGGCGGCCTTGAACGATGTCGAGCGCCTGGTTGGCTTGATCCGTGACAGGGCCAACGCTGCTGACGTGCATTTCGATTTCGCAGAATTGCGCGGGTACCGTTATCACACAGGAATCATGTTCGCGGCGTATACGCCGGATATGGGCCGGGCGATCGCGTTTGGCGGTCGTTACGACAATATCGGAGAATCGTTTGGGCGCTCGCGGTCAGCGACGGGATTCAGCACCGATCTGAAGGTATTGGCCTCGCTCAAGCGTGAGAACGCGGTGCGTCTTCCCAAGATCTTTGCCCCCACGGGCACCGAGCCTGCACTGCTGACCGCGGTCAAGGCGTATCGCAGCGCGGGGTACACGGTCATTCAAGGCCTGCCCGGCCAGTTCGGTGGTGCCCGCGAGCACGATTGCGATCAGCAACTGACCGATGCAAGCGGTACCTGGCAGGTAGAGGACGTCGAGATCTGACGCGCGGGTATGGGCAAATCAGTCATCATCATCGGCACCCAATGGGGTGACGAAGGCAAGGGCAAGGTCGTCGACATGCTGACCGACCGTGTCGACGCGGTGGTGCGCTTCCAAGGCGGGCACAACGCCGGACACACGGTGGTCATCGACGGCGAGAAGACCATCTTGCACCTGATCCCGTCAGGGATCTTGCATGATGATGTGCAATGCCTGATCGGCAACGGCGTGGTCGTGTCGCCCGAAGCGCTCAAAGATGAAATCGACATGCTCGAAGACCGTAGTGTCCCGGCACGCGAGCGGTTGGTGCTGAGCGCTGCGTGTCCCTTGATCCTGCCTTATCACATCGCGCTCGATCAGGCGCGTGAGAAGGCGCGCGGCGCGCAGGCGATCGGCACCACCGGCCGCGGCATCGGCCCTGCGTACGAGGACAAAGCTGCGCGTCGTGCGTTGCGCGTCGGCGACCTGCTGCATCGCGAGCGCTTTGCGGCGAAACTCGGTGAAGTGCTCGATTACCACAACTTCGTGCTCGCCAATTACTACCGCGCCGCGCGACTCGATTTCCAGGCGATCCTGGATGCGCAAATGGCGCACGCCGATATGATCGAGCAGATGGTGGGTGATGTGACGGAGATCCTGTATGGCTATCACGATCGCGGCGCTAATGTGCTGTACGAAGGCGCGCAGGGCACGCTGCTCGATATCGACCACGGAACCTACCCCTTTGTCACCTCATCGAATACCACGGCCGGATTCAGTGCGACTGGAAGCGGTACGGGACCGCGGATTATCGACTATGTACTGGGGATCACCAAGGCTTACACGACGCGCGTCGGTTCGGGACCGTTTCCCACCGAACTCTTCGACGAAATGGGCGAACATCTGGCGCAACGTGGTGACGAATTCGGCGCGACCACCGGGCGTCCGCGCCGCTGCGGTTGGTTCGACGCAGTCGCCTTACGGCGCGCGCGCCAGATCAACAGCATCTCGGGTCTGTGCGTGACCAAGCTCGACGTGCTCGACGGGCTCGACGAGATCCGGATCTGCGTCGGCTACGATACGCCGGGCGGCCGGGTGCAGTCGGTGCCGGCCGGCGCCGAAGCGATGGCGGAGGTCACGCCGATTTACGAAGAACATCCCGGTTGGGGCGAGTCCACCGTCGGTGTTCGTGGCTGGGACGAGTTACCTCGAAACGCGCGCGCCTATCTCGATCGGATCGCCGACATCGCCGAGACCCCGGTTGATATCGTATCGACCGGGCCCGATCGCGCCGATACGATCGTGCTGCGGCATCCGTTCTCGTAAACCTAGTGTCCTGTCCCGCGACAAACTTCCATAATTCGCTGGTCTTTTTCGCCGCTGGCGGCGTTACTCCTCCTTGTGTAGAGCCCGCACATAAGCGTCGTCGCGCCTTGCCAGCAACGAAAAATCCGTCGCGACTTACGCAAGTTTTTCACGGGACAGGACACTAGCGACGAACCCATTACGAACGCCGTTGCGGATGGGCCCCATCGAACAAATCATCGACTGGCTGGCGGATGCCGAGCAGAAGGAGCCGAGCGATCCGGCCTCGATGTCCGTGGCGACGGTTGGCGCTGACGGGCGGCCGTCGTTGCGCATGGTGTTGCTACGCGGCATCGATGAACGCGGACTGGTGTTCTATACCAATCTCACCAGCCGCAAAGCCATTGAGATCGAAGGCAACCCGTGGACGGCACTGTGCATACATTGGAAGTCGACCGAGCGCCAAGTGCGCGTCGAAGGCCGTGCAGAACTCGTCAGCGACGAGGAGGCCGACGCCTATTTTGCAACGCGCGATCGCGAATCACAGATCGGGGCGTGGGCGTCCAAGCAATCGCAAAATCTGGAGGGCCGCTTGAAGCTCGAACGCCGCGTCGCGAAGTACGCATTGAAGTTCGGCGTCTCCGCAGTGCCGCGACCGGACTTCTGGTCCGGTTACCGGGTGATACCGGACCACATCGAGTTCTGGGAAAAAAGGCCGTTCAGGTTGCACGAGCGTACGTTGTTTGTGCGCGAAGGCGAGCAATGGGCGACCAGTCGTCTTTATCCTTGACGACGAAAGCCCTAATGATTCCACCATCGGGTCCGGTATTTTGGCACCGTGTTGACTTCTCCCCGCCAGCGTAACGGAGACGCAACACGACAGTGGCAAGCCAAAACGGGAAATCTCAGCTCGGGTAGGAGTCTGTGATGTTGCGGTTCATAAAGTCCCTGCTCAGCGATTCTCAGCTTCAGTTGGCGAAAAATATACGCACCGCAATTCAATGCGGAGACCACCCAGCCATACCCGCACCCGTACCGCTCGCAAGTTCACCGCCGTGGTCGAGCCCGAATATCTGGCAGATCGTGGTCGACGCAAGCGATGCGCGCGCGCCTTGCGATATCTTCGAGTACGGAGCTGGAGCCTCGTCTGTACAGCATATAAAGCGATTGCTTCAAACGGGTGGGAGTCACACCTGCGTCGAGCATGACGGTCCTTGGTATGATCACGTCGTAGCAACCGTTGTCGAGCTACTGACCGCAGAACGTCTCGAGTTCAGATATGCGCATGAGCGCGTAGGCCTTTCAGAATCCTCCGTTGAAGGTGGCTATGATTCCGAAATCGAACTGGTGACTCGCAGCGGACAGGCCTGCGCCATAACGCTCAAGTTACGGCCGGGACACAACTGTCAGGACGAGGCAGACGGCACACCCGAAGAGTACTTCGACTATGTGCGGGCATTAGAGGAGCCAGCGGACATCGTTTTGATAGACGGGAGGGCGAGGAAGTCATGCGTATCGTGGGTGCTCGACCAAGACCTCCTGAAGCCGCGTGGCCTACTGGCACTGTTCGAGGCCGGACGCGGAGTCGAGGGTTGGCTGGGGATGGACCGGCTTACGGGTACCGCAGATTACCAGCCCGAGGTTCAACGCATGCTAGATTTGGGCGGTGAGCTGGTAGACGGGGACGGATTGGAGCGGTGGCCGAAACCAGCAGTTTTGCGACACGACACGGTCAACGCCGAGAGCTACCCTCTCGAGGCGTGCTTCTGGACGCGCACGGAATAATATTAACTGCGATCTTCTAATCATTATGGAAAACCGAAAAATGAAAGTTATCGTCAATCTCGTTGTCATCCTGTGCTCGCTGGTGATCTCGACGACACAGGCCGATACGGCCTCGGAGGCGATCAAGGACTTCAGTAAAGCCGTTTTTTCCGAAGTCGAGCGCAAATTGATCCTCGATTATTACAACAGCAAATTCGGATCACATGCGCGCAGCGAACCGTACGACGAAGGGCGCGCCAGCTCTCCGCATGGCAAGAAGCACAAAAAGAATAAAAAGGGCAAGGGAAAACCCAAAGGGCTACCTCCGGGCATAGCGAAGAAGCTGGAACGCGGCGAATCGCTACCGCCGGGGATTGCAAAGAAGCAGCTGCCGAGTGACCTGGAAACCCGATTACCACCGGTTCGCGAAGGCTTTGAGCGCGCCGAAATAGATGGTGAGGTCGTTTTGATAGAAATTGCGTCGCAGCAGATCGCGGACGTACTCAAACGATCGGCCAAGAACGTCAGCCGCAAGCTGTTCGACACCGATCGTTAAGCTTAGCCACCTGGCGTCGCTCTGCGGGGGTGACGCCGGTGGGGGCCCACGATGCACGGCGGAGAGATCGCGTGCTTTTCGCGGGCTATCGGACGTGCGAGGATCAACACAACTGTCCAAGAGGGAACGTCGATGAGCACATCCGCGCAGCGTACCGAACGCACCATGTGCCCGATGAACTGCCATCCAACGTTCTGCGGGATGCTGGCGACGGTCGAGGACAATCGGCTGGTTGCGGTCAGCGGCGACAAAGAGAATCCCGACTCTGAGGGTTTTCTCTGCGTGCGCGGACTGGCCTCGGCCGAGATCATGGACAATCCGCAACGGGTGTTGCACCCGCTGGTACGGGAACGCCGCGGCAGCGATGACTGGCGCCAGGTGAGCTGGGAAGAAGCGCTCGAGCGGATCGTCGCCGGCATGCGGAAGGTGGGCCGCGAAGCCGTTGCCGTGTGGCCGGGTCATGGCGCGCTCACGAATGATTTCGGGGTGTATGCCCATTACTTTCTGGCGCTGCGCTTCGCCAACATGTACGGCTGCCAGTGGTGGGATGCGAACATGATCTGCTGGGGGCTGGGCGGCTTCGGTGTCGGGCTGACCGGCGCGTTGGAGGTGAACACCAAGGAGGATATGAGCCGGCACGCCGATCTGATCGTGCAATGGGGCTCGAACCACGCGAGTCAACCGAATACCGCGCGCCATATCGCCGCCGCCAAGAAGCGCGGTGCGCTGGTCGTCGCCATCGACGTGCGCAAGAGTGACGCCTGCCGCTCGGCGCATGACCATTTCATCGTGAAGCCCGGGACGGACGCGGCGCTGGCATTGGCGATGATGCACGTCATCATCAAGGAAGGCCTGTGTGACGATGCGTTCGTCGCTGCCCACACCGTTGGGTTCGAGGCGCTGCGCGATCACGTTGAAACATTGACACCGGCCTGGGCGGCGGCGATCTGCGGTGTCGATGCCGACCACATAGCCGATTTCGCCCGCAGTTATGCCAACACCGAACGCGCCATGCTGCTACTCGGCGGCGCCTCGCTCTATAAGGACCGGAACGGCTGGCAGGCCAGCCGCGCGGTCTCCTGCCTGCCGCCGTTGACCGGCAAGCTCGGCAAACCCGGCTGTGGATTCGGTCCTCGCCATGCCGCAAACCCGCACGGTCATGGCTTAGGCGACATCCTGAATCACGCGGCGCGGCCGCCCGGCAATTACGTAAAGACGCAGATGCCGGCAATCCTGGACGCCATTAACGACGGCCGCGTGCGGGCGATGCTGTTATTCGGATCAAACATGGCATCCTCCTACCCGGATAGCCGCCGTCTGAGAGCAGGATTGGAAAAAATGGATCTGGTCGTCAGCCACGACCTGTTCATGAACGAGACCGCGCGCCGCTACGCAGACATCGTCCTGCCGGGAACGACGTGGTTAGAAGCACTCGGGGTCAAGGGCACGGCGACGCACATTTACCTGATGGACCGGATCCTGGATCCGGCTGGCGAGGCCCGCTCGATGCCGGACGTCTTGAAAGATCTTGCGCTGCGCCTGAGCGTCGAAGATTTTTATCCTTGGGACCACGAAGCCGGCCACATCGATGCCATGCTGGATCACGCCGCGACCGGACACGCCACGGTTTCCGAGCTACGCGCGAAGGGCGGTATGTTGCCGCTCAATATCTCACATGTCGCGCATATCGATCATCAATACGATACGCCGTCGAGAAAGATCGAGTTTTATTCGGAACGCGCCGCCGAATGCGGCCTGCCGGCCTTACCCAGTTACGCAACCCGGCCGCGGTCGGGATTTCCGCTCGAATTGCGGATGGGGCGGACCATCAATCACTTTCACGCCTTCTACGACAGTGGTCGCGCGCTGCCGTCACTCGTGCGCCGGGATCAGCGGCCGGTGTTATGGATCTCGCCGCAGGACGCCGCCCAGCGCGGCATCGCCGACGGCGATGCCATCAAGCTGCACAACGATCGGGCTGCGTTTGACGCCAACGCCAAAGTCACCGACAAGGTTCCCGCAGGAACGGTCTGGATCCACGATGGCTGGCCGGGCTTGAACGACCTTACCTACGGCGGTCCGAGCCTTCCGGACGACGCCACCAAGCTCTTTCCCTTCAGTACCGGGCAGTCGGGTTACGATGCGGATGTCGAAGTGACGGCGATCTAGCCCGCATTCGCCCGCTGTGAATGCCCGGCCGTCGGGCGTTTCATACCCAGCCCTGTAGCGCAGCCGCTTCTTCACGCACCAGTTCGGGCGCGCCCAGCAGTTGGCGGTTGACGCCGATGCGTTTGAACCAGTAGTGGAGGCCCAGGAGATCGGTGAACCCCATGCCGCCGTGGACCTCGGTTGCGGTTCGCGCGACATCGCGCCCAATCTCCGCGAGGTGCGCTTTGGCGTGACACGCCATCAGCCGCGCTTCGTCGGGAACCGCGGCGATCGCATGCGCGGCGTACCACACGAGCGAACGACAGGGCTCGAGGTCCGCGGCCATCTCGGCGCACATATGCTTCACGGCCTGAAACGATCCGATCACCCGATTGAACTGACGCCTTTCCTTGGCGTAGGCCACGGCCTTGTCTAACATGGTCTGCGCGGCCCCGAGGGTGTCGGCGGCGAGCATGAGGCGACCGGCATCAATGGTTCCGAGCACGGGCTCCCGACTCGATACCGAGCCCGGCAACACGTCTGCGTCGACCTTCTCCAGCACCACCTCGACCACCGAGCGGGTGCGATCGATAGTCGAGAGGCCGCGCCGCGAAACACCAGCCGAATCGGGATCGACGAGATGCATGGCGCCGCCTGCGTCGGCGATGATCAGCAGATCCGCGTCGGCGCCGTCCAGCACGAACATCGCCTTGCCCTCGAGCACGCCGTTCGAGGCGGTGACGCCTGCGCTTTCGCGCTTACCCGTCTGCTCGGTGACACCGATACCGACGGTGAGCTTCCCCGCCGCGATGCGCGGCAGCCACTCATCTCGCTGAAGCGGGCTCCCCGCCGCACAAAGCGCGACCGGCGCCATGACCGAGGACGCGATGAAAGGCACGGGCGCCGCGACCGCACCGAGGGCCTCCGCGATTAACGTCGCCTCGAGGCATCCGAGGGCTACGCCGCCGTGTCCCTCCGGTACCAGGATGCCGTGGACGCCTAAGTCGGTGAGGCCGTTACAGACGTCTTCATCGCGCGTTTCTCCCGTTTCAGCAGCGCGCCGGACTCTGTCCAACGGACATTCCGCCTCCAGATACCGGACCACACTTTCCTGCAACATGCGCTGTTCTTCGGAGAGGGCAAACTCCATCGCGGCACTCCTATAGGCGTTGCGCTTGTTTGGGCTCTTTTGGCAGCCCCAATGCCCGTTCGCCGATGATGTTTTTCTGGATCTGAGCGGTACCGCCGCCGATGATGAGGCCCAGGTCGTACATGTAGCGCTCCTGCCAGAAACCGCCGTCGCGAAGGTAGGGGCTGTCGTCGTACAAGACGCCGAGTTCGCCCATCACGTCGACGGCCAGCGCGTCCAGTTGATGGTTGAGCTCGCAACCCTGCAGCTTGACGATCCAACCGGCCAGCCCCGGCTCTTCTTCTTTGAGGGCATGGGTGAGCACCCGCATGCCGTTGAACTTCATCGCGAGCACCCGCGCCTGCAATCTTAAAAGCCGATCGCGAAAAGCCGGATAGTCGATCAGCCGTCGGCCGTCGACGGTCTCGCGTTCCATCATGACCGCAATGCTGTTCATGCGTCGTTCTGCGAGGTTCGGATCGCCGAGCCCGCCGCGTTCGTGTTTCAAAGTGGCATTCGCAACGGACCAACCTTCTCCGCGGCGCCCGACGATCTGGCCGCACGGGACCCGAACGTCGGTAAAGAACACTTCGTTGAAGGACGCCTCGCCGGTCATCGTAACGAGCGGTCGCACCTCGATGCCGGGCGTGTCCATCCGGAACAGGAGATAACTGATGCCCTCGTGTTTGGGTGCGTCCGGCTCGGTGCGCACCAGACAGAACATCCAATCCGTGAGATGGGCGCCCGAAGTCCAGATCTTCTGGCCGTTGATCACGAACTCGTCGCCGTCCACTTCTGCCTTTGTGGCGAGTGAGGCCAGGTCCGAACCCGAGCCGGGCTCGGAATAGCCCTGGCACCAGGTGGTCTCGCCGCGGATGTTCGGCGGGATGTGCTCGAGCTTCTGATCTTCGGTGCCGAGTTCCAGCAGGGTGGGCACCACCCGCGGGTCGCCCGAGTGTCCGGGCCGCACGCCGGCCTTGGCGAATTCCTCCGCGATGATGTGCGACTTCAGAATGTCGGGCTCGGCGCCATAGCCGCCGTATCGCTTCGGGATCGTGCGCGCCGCATAGCCGTGCTCGATGAGCAGTTGTTGCCAGCGCCGATCGATCTCGTCGTACTTCCAGCGGTTGCTGCCTGCGGGCGCCTGATCGCGGTGCGCTGCGATGAATCGCCGGACCTCTTCCCGGAACGCTTCGTGTTCCGCGCTGTAGGTTAGATCCATCCGGTCGGCCGTCGTCAGACTTGCGCGTTGAACATCTCGAACACCACGCCGTACACATCGAATGTCTTCGACGGTTCATAGCACATCGTGTGAAGCACGGGGTCCATGCGCTTCGTCTGCTTGAGCAAACGGCGCAGCTTGGGCACGGCATTGATATCGAAATCGACGCGTAGATCCACTGCGGGCCAGGGTTGCTTCCCATTGAACACGAGCAGCATGGCGAACGCCTCCGGAACCGAGCCTATCTCGGCATTGCCTTGCCCGCCAGCCGCACGCCCGGCTTCGAGCGCGCGCATCAGCCGTTCGTCCATCGGCAAGTCGCGCCCCTCGCCGAGGGCTTCTGACATCGCTTGGACGGGTCGCGGACCATCCATGTAATTGCCGAGCGCGAGCGAACCCTCGCCCTCGATCTGGCTCGCATGGTCCCAGGCGTCGGCGCCCGTATAACTGAATACCTCGCCAGCCCCGGTTACCGCGCCCATCTGGCGCCAACTCCAATGTTCGTCGAACTTGTCGAGTTCGTCGGCCATCGTGTCGAACCCGACACCCGCGTTCCACAGCTCGCACATCTTGTGGCCGTTCTGTGGATGGATCGTTGCCATGGGCGCGCAGATCATGCCGCGTTCACTCCACTCCGGAAGCAAACCGCAATGCACGGGGAACGTACGGCTGAAGTTGATGGTAATGGTGGTAGACGCGATGCCAATCTCGCGGGTCGTGGGGTTGCTTGCCAGTACTGTGTAGGTCATCGGATGCGCCTCGACGCGATAACAGAGGTTCACCCGGTATCATCGCGTAATTGGGGTCAGACTAAAAATTCCCATGGCAACAAAGCGCGAATACTTAGTCAGTCTCGCAACTGGAACTCGTCGAGCAGCTTCGCGAGACTCTGGGCCCGTGGAAGTATGCGATACAAGACGCGGGGCGGATACGTGTCCTTTACGACACGCTTAATCAGCCCTGCCTGGTGCAGGTCCCTGAGCGCGAGGATAAGCGCGCGGGACGTGATCCCCGGGAGCGACTCCTTGAGTTCAGAGAAGCGCTGGAGTCCGTAGTGAATTGAGAACAGCGTCGGCACAGACCACTTCCTCAGAATGACGTCCTCGATCCGCAAGCGATTTATTGTCCGGACCAGACGTTCACACCACGCCCCGATCCCGACGCCTCGTGAGGTGAGCATGTATTCCGGGCGCAGAGGGTGCCCGTAACCTGGATTCTTTCGCGCGAGCCCCTGGTCGATGAGAGCGGCGAGCGTCTTTGTGAGTATCGGTCGCCCAACCTCGAGCCGCCTCGCCAACACCGCGAAGCGGCCGCCGGTCGTGCCCGCATGGAGCTCGGCGATGACGAGGACGCCCCATCGGTAATGAAAGAGCGCGGCGAGACGCGCCGTCTTCGTCAACGCGAGCGGAGTTCTTATTGTTGACATTGAAGTATACTTAGTATAAAAACATTACAATCCCCGGGCAAGTTCGGAATCCCGGGTCCCAAATCAGGGGGGGACAAAAATGACGACCCAAACGAATCCTCGGAAGAACGAGACGGCGTCCGGAATCGGCTACGACGGCGGTTTGACCTGTTCCTTCGGAGTGAGCGACGTCGATCGCTCGCTCGCGTGGTACCGGGATGTTCTAGGCTTCGAGCTTCTTTACAAGTTCGACGACATGGCCTGGTGTGAGCTGCAGTCCGCAGTGGCGCGAGTCAACGTGGGGCTGTCCCAGGTCGAAGAGCTCGAGGTAAAGGGTGGATGTACGCTGACCTTCGGGGTGACAGACATCGCAAAGGCGCGCGCAACGCTTGAGAAGCGCGATGTCGGATTCGACGGCGAAACGATCACGATACCCGACATGGTGAGCCTCGCCACGTTCTATGATCCGGACGGCAACAAGCTCATGTTCTACCAAGATCTCCAGGCGGAATAGCCGAGAGGACGCTCGGCGTATTCTTCGAAAAGACCGTGCTACGCCGCGGGTGAACGCCAAACGATCGTAAAGACGCGATCGTCACAGACGTCGATACAGCGACCGCAATTGGTACAGTTACCGGACGCGATCAACCGTGTATCGTCGCCAGTGCCACGGAGCGCCGGCGTGATGACATGCGGTTCCGGACAAACCTCGAAGCAGTCACCGCAGTCGGTGCAGGCTTCGCGTTCGGCAGCGGATACGCGTACGGGTGATGTGGTGCCGACCAGGCTGTAGAACGCCCCGACGGGGCACAGGTGTCCACACCAGCCGCGGCGGCTGACGATCAAATCGAACAGGAACACCGCTGCGATGATCGCCCAGCTCATACCAACGCCGAAGACGAGGGCGCGTTGCACCATCGTTACCGGGTTCACGAGCTCCCAGGCGATGCTGCTGGTCATCACGGAAACGATCAACGTCATGCCGAGCACCCAGTAGCGGAACGATCGGTTCGGCCGCCAGCCGGGGGGCAACCCAATGCGTTCGCGGCACCAGTGCGCGGCGTCGGTGATGACGTTGACCGGACACACCCAGGAGCAATACACGCGGCCGCCGACCAGCCAATAGCCGGCGAAGATAATCAGCGCGCCGATGAGGGCCGTCTGAGCAACGTACGCGGAGGAGGCGAATGATTGCAGGGCGATATACGGATCGGTCAGCGGAACGGTGTCGAACCATTCGCTCGAGGCGAGGTTGCCTTTCGCCCACCAGATGTCGAACCAGGGCCCCAGCAGAAACAAGCCCAGGATCGTGAATTGACTCGAACGCCGCAGCAGCAGCCAACGGTGGCGCTGCCACCATGAACGCGCGGGTTGGACGCCTCGCTCAGGCGATGTCGAGACCGACATCGTGGCGGATCAGATCGCGCGGCAGGACCTTGATCGCGGCTTCCGGCAGAATGCAGTCCTTCTCGCACTTGCCGCAGCCGGTGCACTGATCGCGATGGACGGTCGGCACGAAAAAAATGCGGCCGTCTTCCTGCTTCATCTCCATCGTAATGGCGTCGTTTTTGATCGGGCAGGCGAGATAGCAGGCCTGGCAGTGTCCGATGCCGGTGATGCTGAAACAGGTATCCGTACCGGTCACCACGGCAACACCCATGTCGGCATCGCGGATATCGGTGAGTTCTTTACTCAGTGCGTCGGTCGGGCAGGCTGCGGTGCAGGGGATGTCCTCACACATCTCGCACGGGATATCGCGCGCGACGAAGTAGGGGGTGCCCGTCGCCAACGGTTCGCCGAATGTCGCGAGACGCAGGGTATCGTAGGGACAATCGCGTACACACAATCCACACCGCACGCAGGCCCCGAGGAAGTCTCCTTCGTCGATAGCGCCCGGTGGGCGAATGGCTGACACCGGATTTGCTTCGACCTGCTTGTCGTAGCTTGCGAGGAGCAATCCGATGAGGCTGACCGAGCCTGCCGCTTGCGCCGTACGGGCGATGAAGCGGCGGCGATCGGGAACGTGGTCGGGGTGGTCGCGGTCGTTTTCACTCATCGTGCGATAAACCGTAGCACAATTCGCCCGCAAGCGGGCTCCTACGGCTGCGTAGGAGCCCGCTTGCGCGCGAATCAACAGACGTGTCTACTATCTTTGCACATCATCCGAGTCTAAGCCGATATCTCCGTGGCGAAAGTCCATCGCAATTCCCTCAAACCGGGTCACCGCGTTCACTGGTACGAGATCATCGAAGTCTTGGGCCAAGGCGGGTTCGGCATCACCTACCTCGCGACGGATACCAACCTCGCCCAACAGGTCGCGATCAAGGAATACCTGCCGATTGAGCTCGCGGTGCGCGAGGGCGACGATTCGGTGCATCCGGTATTCGAAGACCGGAGTACGGGGTTCGCGTGGGGGCTCGAGAAATTCATCGCCGAGGCGCAGACGCTCGCGCAGTTCAATCATCCCAATATCGTGCACGTCTTTACGGTGTTCGAAGCGAACAACACGGCCTACATGGTGATGCGCTACGAGGAAGGCCAGAGCCTCCAGGAGGTTCTGACCCGGCGCAAGACGCTCGAAGAGGCAGATCTGCTCAAGATCTTGATTCCCATACTCGGCGGCCTGGCCCTGGTGCACCAGGCCGGGTTCATCCATCGCGATATCAAGCCCGCCAACATCTTCGTGCGGCGCGACAGAAGCCCGGTGTTGCTGGATTTCGGCTCGGCCCGCCAGGCGCTCGGCGAGCGCAGTGCGACATTGACGAGTCTGGTCACACCGGGTTATGCGCCCTTCGAGCAATATTATTCCAAGAGTGACGAGCAGGGTCCGTGGACGGACATCTATGGACTCGGCGCGACCCTGTACCGCGCCGTGACCGGTATCACGCCTATCGACGCCATCGATCGCAGCAAATCGATCGTCGAGGGGTCGAAGGAACACTTCGTCGTAGCATCCGAAGTCGGGAAGGACCGCTATTCGAAACGCTTTTTACGTGCGGTCGATCACGCGCTCGCGTTCAAACCTCAAGAACGTCCGCAAACGATTGCGGATTGGCTGACTGAATTTCGCGCACCTGCCGATCCCATCGGCGCAAGATTCTTCCCGCCGGAGTTGGCTCGCAAACGCGTCATGTTATCTTTGTGCGTAGTCATCGCCGTGGTCGTCGGGGCCGTATTCGTAGACCGTATCGATACCGAGCGCTGGTATAGCGAAGTCGAGCGCATAACAACGGCGCTGTTTCGGCCTCAACCGACCGACAGCGATCGCGCGGCCGCCGAGCACGCTGCGCAATTGCAGCGTTCGGAGGAGCGCCTACGCACCGAGCAACGCGCACTGCTGGCACAAGCCGAATCATACGAACAGGCCGGCCAGAGACTCGAACCCCGAGGTGAAAACGCGCTCGAGCGTTACGAGCAGATACTGGAGCGTACGCCGGACCATACGCAAGCCTTAGCCGGTAAACGCCGCTTACTCGAGTATTTTCTCGATCGCGCAAAAACGTTTGTCACCGCAGGTCAGTTCGACGAAGCGGATGGCGCGCTGCTGCGCGCGGCGGTGGTCGACCCCGACTCGACGGAACTGCGGCTGACTCGAGTCGAGCTGAAAGATGCGGAGGCCGCCGCCGAACACCTCGCGATTGAAGAAGCTCGAGCCCGTGATGAAGCAGAACGCGAACGCCTGGCGGTCATCGAGAAAGATCGTGAAGCGCAAGCGCGCCGGGAACGCGAAGCCGAACGGGCACGCGTGCTGGAAGAGGAGCGCAGGCTTGTCGAGGAACAACGCCGTCGCGAAGAAGCGCGACTTGCCGAACTGGAGCGCCTGCGGCTGCAGAAAGAAACTGCGGCGCGTGCCGAAGCGGAGAAGCGTGTGCGCTTCGATGGGCTGCTCGCGGAAGCGGCAGCGGCGCAGGCGGCGCGCGACAAGGACACGGCAGTCTACAGTTATCAAGAAGCGATCGCGCTCTACCCGAGCGACCCACAGGCGCAGCGAGGATTGCGCGATGCGGAGCAGTTGCTCGATAAAGTCTGCTACGAGGTCCTGGGGCGTTGGGAATACAAGCGTTTGTTCGGTACCGATACGATGGTCGTTAAGGAAGGCGGCGCCATCGATTATCACTCGACCGTCAGCGGGATCGGCCGCTGGGAATGCGCGAGTCCGGGATCGCGGACGTTTCGTATCACCTTGACGGCGGCCGGGTTCAGTAATACGTGGGACGCTACCTTGAGCGCGGACGGTGCATGTCTGGACGCCGCCCACGGGGGATGTTTCGTGCGGCCATGAGGGCGCCGGTCACATGGCAGTTAAGACGGCCGGCACTAAACGGCGTGGTCATTATGGCGGCCGTCTCGTGCGCCGTTATGGTCGGGGCGGCCGCACAAGAACGATCGCTCGAGGCCGTGTTTCTGGAACGCTTGCTCGGTTCGTGGCGGGTCAGCGACATGCAAACGCCCATAGGCTCGGTGCCCTACGATATCGAGTTCTCCAGAATGGACGACGGCGCCGTCTACGGCGTGGCCGACCCGGGAGCGGCATTTCACCACTGGCGATTTCTCGTCGTCGACGGACACTTGCGCCTGCGCTTTCTATCTACGTTTCGAGGTAACAGGCGACCGTTCTGGCTGTATGCCGAATCGCTGACGGAGACTGCCGCACGCTTTCGAGGACGCGATTTGGACCATCTGGCGGTGCGCGTCGAACCCGGCGAACGGGCACTCAAACTCGAAATTTTCCTACGCGATCAACCACACGTGTCTATTCGCCTGGAGCACGCGCAGGAAACGGACTGAATGACGCGGCTAGTGTGCTGTCCCGCAATAATGTTGCGTAAGTCGCGCCGGATTTTTTGTTCGTGGCAAGGCGCGACGACGCCGTGTAGCGGGCTCTACACAAGGAGGAGCAACGCCGCCAGGGACAAAAAAGACCAGCGAATTATGAAACATTATTGCGGGACAGCACACTAGTGTGCTCGTTTACCCAAGCCGGGCACGCACAGTAGACTCGAGCTTGGGCTGAATTGAGGGTGGGCACGATCATGGCGAATGAAGCGACGGCGAACATCGATCTGGCGAGCGTGGATCACGTCCTCAGCACCACGCGCAGCGTGCGGCTGCGCCTCGATCTGGAACGGGAGGTTCCGAATGACTTGATTGAAGAGTCGATCAACGTGGCGTTGCAGGCGCCGACCGGCGGGAACTCCCAGACATGGCGGTTCGTGGTCGTGACCGACCCCGAGCTACGCGCAAAGATCGCCGAATACTACCGCAAGGGCTCCGAACGCTATTTCGCGGGTGAGACCGCTCTGCAGCGCACCGGTGCGAGTGTCACGCTCCAATATGACGAAGCCGATATGCGCCAGCAGCGCATGGACAAGATCGTGTAGTCGGCCGTGCACCTGATCGACAATCTACATCGCGTACCTGCGCTCATTCTCACGTGTATCGAGACGCGATTCGAACATGAAGACGTATTCATTCAAGCGTGCATGTGGGGTTCGATCCTGCCGGCGACGTGGTCGTTGATGTTGGCGCTCCGGGCGCGCGGCGTGGCCTCGACGTGGACGACCTTCACGCTCATGTATGAGAAAGAAATAGGCGAGTTGCTCGGCATTCCGGCGCACTATACGCAAGCGGCGCTGTTGCCGGTCGCGTGGTTAAAGGGCAGCGATCTCCGCCCGGCGCATCGCTTTCCGGCGAGTGCGGTGACGTACTGGAATCGCTGGGATGCCGGGAGGTGAACGATGAGCGAACCCGTTGTGTTGCTGGACACCGACGCACGCGGGGTCGCGACGGTGACGTTGAACCGCCCGGCGGTCAACAACGCCTATAACGCGGAAGTCATTGGAGCGTTGATCGAAGGTTGTGATGCATTGACATCCGATCACGCCGTCCGCGTGGTGGTCATACGCGGCAACGGCAAACACTTTCAGGCCGGCGCTGATTTAGCCTGGCTCGAGGCGATCTCGCACATGGATGCGGACGCAAATCTCGACACGTCCCGACAGACGGCGTTGGCGATGCGGCGTTGGAACGAAATGCCCAAACCGACCGTCGCGCTGGTTCACGGTGCCTGTGTCGGTGGGGGTACCGGCCTCGTCGCGGGCTGCGATGTCGTGATCGCGAGCCGTGACGCCAATTTCGCTATTTCCGAGGCGCGCTGGGGCATGGTCGCCAGCATTATCTTCCCGCAGCTCAACGCGGCGATCGGCATTCGTAACGTCCGGCGCTACGCGCAGACCTGTGAGCGTTTCGATGCCGAGCGCGCCCGCGCGATGGGCTTGGTCCACGAGGTGTGTGCGCCGGGCGGTCTCGACGACGCGGCTGGCCCGGTCATCGATGGATTACTCAGCGCTGCGCCCGAAGCAGTACGCGCCAGCAAACTCACGGCCATGCGCTGCGCCGGCGCGATCATGAGTGACGCGGAATTCGATGCCTTGGTTGCTGAGCACGCTGCGAAGCGGCAGAGCGCAGAGGCGGCGGAGGGGCTGACGAGTTTTCACGAGAGGCGGGACACGAGTTGGTCTCGGAGCGCTTGATCGGTTGGTCAAACAGCCGTGCGCGCGATCTCACTGACGATGCGTTCTAAATGCCGCAGCGATCGGCATGGCTCGACGCGATCGCAGCCAGCCGCGAGCTTTCGCATTTCCGAATCACCGGTGTTCCAGAAAGAGCGCGGCTCGGGGTTCAACACAGCACGCGCCGGGCGCGCTCGTGAACGCGTTTGAGCGAACGATCGCCGGGATCGCCATAATTGGAGCGGGCGTCGCCCAGAATCAATACCGTCGTGCGGTGATCGATCTCGTTCAAGGTCAGCCGCTCGAGTTCGGCCAGCGCGCCGCCGTAATCGGTCGAACCCTGACCGTATTGTTGCAAGGTGTGCGTGAGCGCGTCTTCGGCCGGTAAACGCTCGAACGCGTCGGTGACCTCACCCAGGTGGCTCGAAAACGCGAAGGCTCGCACCTTGGGAATCACTTCGGTGACGCTGTACAGAAACAAGAGCAGGAATCGCGCGACGGCTGCGACCGACCCCGATACGTCGCAGACCGCGATGACCTTGGGCCGATCGACGCGCACGCGCTTCCATACCGTATCGAATAACAAGCCGTCGTATTCGATGTTGCGCCGGATGGTATGGCGTACGTCGAGATGGCCGCGGCGCGCGACCCGCCTCCGCCGCGAGTGCAACGCGATCAGGCGCTTGGCGAGTTTGTACACGAGTTCCTGCATGACCTTGAAATCGCGCATTTCGATCCGTGCGAGCGGGGTCTTTTGTAGTACTTCCTCGCGCAGGCGCGGCCACGCGTTCGCGGTATACATCAGCATTTGCCGATCGACTATTTCGCTGACCCGTTCGGTCAAGCGCGCCTTCGCCTCACGCAATCGCTCGAGTTCGGCATCGTGCGCGTCGGCGCGCGCGAGTTCGAACAGGCGGTCGTCGACTTCCTCGATACCCATGGCCTCCAAAATGCGCCGCATATACATACCGCGTTGGGTAAAGATCTGAATATTCTGCAGCTGCACAGTGCGCGTAGCCCGCGCCATCATCTGTTGCAACGCGGCTGCGTCGCCGCCATCCAGCACCGCCAACAGCGTGTCGTCTCCCGGTGCGTTCGCGCCGCTCGATCGCGCCCCGTCTTCCGCTGCGTCCGCGCCATGGCCAGATGCATCGCTCGCGGCGTCATCGCTGCCGTCGAGCCCGCCTGCATCCTCGAACGTGAAGAAGCGCTCAAAGCACTCGTGAAAGCGGGTCTTGTCCTCCGGCGTCTTGGCAAGTACTTGTGATAACGCGTCCTCGAGCAAGCCGCGTTCGGCGAAGCCGACGATGTCGAGCGTTGCCGCCGCATCGATACTTTCCGCGGTCGATACTCGCACATCAGCCGCGCGCAAGGCGCGGATGAAATTACTCAGAACCTGGGTCATCCTGCCTTGGCGGCCTGCCGCGTCAGGTTCGCGATCTCGGCGTCGACGTTCTCGATATCGTCTTGGAACTTCAGCAGCACGTTTAAGGTCGAGCGCACCAGCGCCGTGTCGAGTTCTTCGGCGTGTAGAAGAACCAGGGTACGGGCCCAATCGATGGTCTCGCTGACCGCCGGAACTTTCTTGAGATCAACCTCACGCAGGCTCTGCACGAAGGCGACCAACTGCGCGCGCAGCGACGCCTCGAGTTCCGGCACGCGCGATTCGATGATGCGCTGCTCGAGCTTGCTGTCGGGAAAAGGAATGTAGAGATGAATGCAGCGCCGCTTGAGCGCATCGCCGATCTCGCGCGTATTGTTCGATGTGAGAAAGACCACTGGCGTGGCCGCCGCTTTCACCGTGCCGATCTCGGGGATCGAGATCTGGTAGTCCTGCAGGAGTTCGAGCAGAAAGGCCTCGAACTCCTGATCCGACTTATCGATTTCGTCGATCAGCAATACGGCGCCGCCCTCGGTCCATAGCGCCTTGAGCAGCGGCCGCGGCTCGAGGAATTCCTCATTGAAAAAGGTATCGTCGAATTCGTGCAGGCGATCGATCGATTCGCGCAGTCCCTTCGCGCCGGCCATGAGATCGCCAAGCTTTTCCTTGAGTACCTGGGTGTAGAGCAACTGCTTACCGTATTTCCATTCGTAAAGGGCCTTTGCCTCGTCGAGGCCCTCGTAGCATTGCAAGCGGATGAGTGGTTTATCGAGCAGGCTTGCGCTCGCGTTCGCGAGTTCGGTTTTACCGACACCGGGTGGTCCTTCGACCAGCACCGGTTTAGCCAATGCCTGCGCCAAATAAACCGCAGTGGCTATGTTTTCACTCGCGATATAACCCGAGTTGCGGAAACCCGCCTGGACGGAAGCGACGGCGGTCGCCGCGATTTTGTCCTTCTGGTTATTCATATGCGAGACAGATTTAATATCCTCTGCAGGAGCCCGCTTGCGGGCGAATGGAAATCGCCGTTCGCCCGCAAGCCGGCTCCTACATTACATATCGATTGCCATTCCATCTAACAAACCGTCGTATTATCGAGAACTCCTCTTTAGTATGTCACCCCGTCGAGCGATCGACACACTTGACCCCCTTGGTTTCAATGAGGTAGGCGATGAGCTACAGCGTGGTGCTGTGGGATTTCGGCGGCGTCATCACGGCGTCTCCCTTCGATGCATTTAACCGTTTCGAGGACGAACACGGTATCCCGCGCGACTTTATTCGCAGCGTCAATGCTCGCGATCACGAGACGAATGCCTGGGCGCAGTTTGAATCGAGTCGTATCTCGGTCGGCGAATTCGATGAGTTGTTTGCGGCTGAAACGGCCGCTGCCGGGCATGCAATCCGCGGATGCGACATGATCGCGCTGCTCGACGGTGAGATTCGCCCGCGCATGGTCACAGTGCTCGAGCGGTGCAAACGCGATTACAAGATCGCTTGCCTGACCAATAATGCCGACGCGGGTAAGGGTACCGGTATGGCGAGAACCGACGATCAGGCCGAGCATGTGAAGCAGGTGATGCGATTGTTCGATGCCGTGATCGAATCGAGCAAGGAAGGGATCCGGAAACCGGATCCGAAGATCTATCGGCTGGCCTGCGAGCGCCTGCAGGTCGAACCGCAAGCGATCGTGTTTTTGGACGACTTGGGCATCAACTTAAAGCCCGCGCGGGCGTTAGGCATGACCACGATCAAGGTCGTTTCAGAACAACAAGCGATACACGAGCTGGGACGGGTCTTGGACATTGCATTCGATTAAGAAAATCAATTACGGGAGTAAGGTATGAAAATCGATTCCCTGATGCCGCCCGCACCGCCGGCACAGATCGCCGCCCGGGCCCGCGAATACGAATCCCTGGGTTTTGATTGCGTATGGACCTTCGAGGCGACGAGCGACGCCTTTCTGCCTCTGGCGCATGCGGCCGCGGCGACCGAGCGCCTCGAGATCGGGACGAACATCGCGGTCGCATTTGCGCGCTCGCCCTTTTCGATGGCGCAGATCGCGTGGGATCTGCAGCGCGATTCCGGCGGCCGCTTCCGGCTCGGTCTCGGCACCCAGGTGCGCCCGCATATCGAGCGGCGGTTTTCCATGCCGTTCGAGCATCCGGCGGCGCGTGTGACTGATTACATCCATTGTGTCCGGGCGATCTGGAATACGTTTCAGAACGGCGCCAAGCCCGCGTACGAAGGCCCGTTCTACCGCTTTAAATTAATGAACCCCTTTTTCCAGCCGGGCCCGATCGATCATCCGGACATCCCCATTTATCTTGCCGGCGTCAATCCGCGGATGTGCCGCGCGGCGGGCGAAGCGGCCGACGGATTTCACGTCCATCCGATGCATTCCGCAGCTTATCTGACCGAAGTCGTAAAGCCCGCGCTCGACGAAGGTGCCAAAGCCAACGGCCGCAGCGTCCGTGATCTGGAGCTCTATGCCCCGATCTTCGTCATTACCGGCGAATCCCAGGCCGACGCCGA
Source organism: Gammaproteobacteria bacterium (assembly GCA_965217605.1). Lineage (GTDB taxonomy): Bacteria > Pseudomonadota > Gammaproteobacteria > JAYYZW01. The sequence continues at coordinate 125,285 of CBDCJB010000013.1, read as the reverse complement.
CGCGATGGAACAGCACGTGCGCCAGCAGGTCGCGTTTTACGGTTCGACTCCAAGTTACGCGGCCGTACTCGAATACCACGGCTTGGGTGCGTTGGCGCAACAACTCAATGACCTTATGCGTAAAGGTAACGTGGCCGCGATGGCGGCAGCTATACCGGAGTCACTGCTGGAACACGTCGCCGTCATTGCCAAACCGGCAGACATCGGAATGCGGATACGCGAACGCTACACCGGCATCCTCGATCGCGTATCGCTCTATGCTGCGATGGACGGCGGCGGACGCTTCGATCGCTGGCCCGAGTTGATCGAGGCGTTGCACGGGAACGACATCTCCGCGTGAGCCGCATGCCATGACGCTGCTGCAACGGCGTGTAATCGCGATGGTGGGCGCGAATGCGTTCGCGAACGCGCTGCTCATCTCCACGGTTAACGTTGCCCTGCCCGCGATCGCCGCCGATCTCACGATCGACGCGACCTTACTCAACTGGATCCCGATGATCTTTCTCACCGCCTCGGCGTCCTTCGTCTTGCCCTTCGCGCGTCTCTCCGATCACTTTGGTCGCAAGCGCGTATTCCTGATGGGTATCGTCGGCGTCTCGATCGCATCCGTATTTGCCGCGGCGGCCGAGTCGGCGACGACTTTGATCGCGATGCGTTTCCTGCAAGGTATCTGCGCCGCCGGCGGTTTCGTGACCGTGATCTCGATCGTATCCGCGGCCCTGCCGATCGAGGTGCGCGGGCGCGCCTTCGGCATGATCGCGTCGCTCATGTACCTGGGTCTCACCTTGGGGCCTGTACTCGGCGGCTTCGTCGTGGACCACTATGGTTGGCGGTGGACATTCGTCGTTCAGATCCCGGTGTCCCTTTATGGGCTTTGGATCGGATGGTTGCGTATCGACGAAGAGTGGTTCGGGCCGCGCTACGACAGCTTCGATTTCGCCGGTGCGTTCATCGCGGGTGGCGCCATCATCACGCTCAGCTGTGGCGTCGTCTATCTCCCATCGATGCTGGGTGTTGCCGCCATGGTCGCGAGTGGCGCGGCCATCCTCGGCTTTGTCGTATTGGAATCACGATTGCGCGAACCGCTGTTTAACGTCCGATTGTTTCAAACGCATACGACGTTCGCGTTTTCGTGTGCCGCGGCTTTTTTGATGTACGCGGCAACGTTCTCAAACGTCGTATTGATGAGCCTCTTTCTCCAATACCTGAAAGCCATGAGTGCGCAGGCGGCAGGTTTGATACTGCTCGTACAGCCGCTCGCGATCGCACTTACGGCGCCGATTGCCGGGCGCCTGTCGGACAGAATCGAACCGCGTTTCGTCGCGACGGCCGGTATCGCCTTCACCGCGATCGGGCTCGCCATGCTCGCTGCGATCGATGCGCACACCGATCTTGATTACATCATTGCCAGTCTCGCACTGTCCGGGGTCGGTTTCGCGCTCTTCGCCCCGGTGAATGCCAACGCGGTCATGAGTTCGGTCGAACCTGCGCACTACGGCATGGCGGCCGGCGCGCACGCCTGCCTGCGCGTGGTTGGCCAGATGCTCTCGATGATCGTCGTGACCCTCATCTTCGCGCTGGTGATTGGCCGGGTGCATATGACGCCGGCAAGCTATGCGGAACTCGGCGAGAGTATTCGGTTGAGCTTTTGGGTCATGGTTCTGCTGTGTATTCCCGCGGGCTATTTTTCGTTGAATCGCGGTAACATCCGCGGCCCCGAAGCCGCGCAGAATGTATCGACGCCCTGAATCAGGTAAGACCGCATCGATCTTTCGAAAGAACGATAAGCTGCTCGAATTGAAGGGCAGCCTTGCGGCGTTTACCCACAAGCGAGTGAATCAAACGAATTCGTTATGATCACTTCGTGGGAGTCACCTACTTGGTTTATGGGCGCCCGATTCTCGGCCGCGCCCTTCTCAAAGCGGCGAGCGATGTGGCGCTAGTCGAGCGGGTGCGATTCACCTTTTCTGTGAGCGCGCTTTTGTGCGTTTCATCCGTTTACTTTTGGGTGAATCGCGGTAACATCCGCGGCCTCCAGGTCGCCCATAATCATCTCTGCTTTGAGTAAGACGAGCCCGCACTATATCTTCGAAGAAGCGATGTTCGAGCGAACGCCGGCGTGGACGGAACTTTACGCCGATGCACGATTCCAGCAGCGTTATCGCATCGTCGGGAAGCGCATGTACACCGAAACCGTGGCCTCGGTGCACGCCGACATCGATACTATCTGTCACGCGTTGCGCGGTCGCTGGGATTGGTGGCAGCACGCACGTTACGAGGCGCGCGAAGAACACGATGATGGTACGGTGCATTACGATTTATGGCCCACGGGGTCCGGTATACGCGTGCATGAAGTGATGCATGCGCCAAGGGTGATTGAAGATGGCGGCCTGCGCCTACCCATCCAGTTGAGTGGACATGCCAACGGAACGGCCTATATCGATTTACGGCGCGTCGAGCAAGGCAGTGAAATGACCGGCCGCTTCGCCGGTGTGACGACGGCGGGCTTGCTGGCGCGGTTGATGGGCACGAAGCTTTTCGCGATCAATCATTTGCTTGCGGAGCGCGGCGCACTCGGGTTTCCGTTTCCGAAGGGGACCGGGTGGGTCGGATTGATCGAGCGTCTGGAACGAGGACCGACTTGCGCATCGTCGTAATCGGCTGCGGCTTCCATGGCCGCGGCATTGCGTATGAACTCGCCAAAGCGCCGGACGTCGACGCCATGCGCGTCGCGGATCTCGACGGTAGACGTGTGCGTCAGGTGGCTGAACGGATCGGTGCCGATGCGATGCAGCTCGACGTGCATGACCTGCCGGCGTTGAGACAGGCGCTCGCGGGCATGGATCTGGTGTTCAACGCGATCGGACCCTATCACTACAGGAATAACGCCCTGACAGTGGTTCAAGCCGCGATCGACGCGGGCGTCTCCTACGTCGACATGAACGATGACCACGAGCCTGCCGAGAACCTGCTGCTCGACCCCGACTGGGATCTCCGCGCGAAAAAAGCCGGCGTCGCCGTGCTCACCGGTACGGGTATCGCGCCCGGCGTCACGGCCGTGCTCGCCCGTTTGGGGATTGAGTCATTGGATCGCGCTGAACGCGTGCAGGTGAGTTTTGCGTGGAATTACTCGCTGCAGTATCCGGCGGCCTTACATCATTTCTTCCGCATCAATAGCGGACTGGCGCCGCAATACATCGACGGGCGTTACGTCCGTCCCGGCGCGTTCGCCGCACGCGAGACCGTCGATTTTCTGCCACCGGTGGGCCCTAAAGAGGTGTGGTTCACAGGCGTCATCGATCCCGTCTCCTTGAGCCACACCTTTCCTCAGCTCAACACGGCGACCGCTAAGGGCGCTTACCATCAACCGCAGGCCAACCGGCTGCTTGAAGACATGATCCACTGGGGCATGACCCGCTACGACGACGTCGCGGCGTTCGGAACGACACCGTTCGAGTTCTTGATGGAGTGCTTGCGTAGCGAACCCGCCGCCGAGCGTTTTGACATTCCCAGCGAGAACCTACCCATGCCGGCACGAGTGGTCGTCACGGGTCAGCGCGATGGATAGGTGACCCGCCTCAGTTACGAGGCGCAGGATTTCTCGCGCCGCGCGACCACCTCGGCCGCTGCGCAAGCCGCGCTACTCGTGGCGCGCGGCGAGACGAATTTCACAGGTGTGCGTGCGCCGGAGGGTTGCATCGAGCCGCGCGCATTCCTGGCTAGCCTCGCGCAGCACCCGGACATCCGCTTCTATGCCTGGGAAGGAGACGCCGAGCCGGCACCGGCGGAGTTTTAGGGCGACATTCCCCGGATTCCGCTGCGCTTCATCCAGGCTACTCCTTGTGTCCGTATCGCTATATTTGCATGATTGTGCAATCGTGCTAATATAGGTTCAAGATGACTAAAGACATGGAATTACCCGCTGCGTGTCGAGCGATCCTGGAGGAGCATCTGGACGTCGATCTATTCCGCGCTCTGTGCGACCCGACCCGGCTCGTTCTCATCGCGCGGTTGTGCATGGCATCGTCGCCCATGAGCGTCAGCGAGGCCGCGCAAGACATGGACGTGCACTTATCGGTCGTAAGCCGCCACTTATCGAAGCTACGCGACGCGCAGGTCGTGCACGCGGAAAAATTGGGGCGGGAGGTCCGCTACCGACTCGACAATGCCCGTTTGGTCGGAGCGTTGCGCGGACTGGCCGATGCCGTTGAAGCGTGTCGTATCGACGCCGAACAAGAAGGAGCCACAGCATGAATGAACAAGAAACTCGAGAACTCGTATCCGAAGCCTACACCGACGCCTTGAAACGCAGCGAAACGCAGTCTGCGCTTACGAATTGTTGCACGACTATCGCGACGCACGCGGGCTACGGAAGCGAAAAAGAGCAGTTCGCTGAAGCCGCGCAATCGTCATTTGGATGCGGTAACCCGCTGGCGTTCGCAGACGTGAAACCCGGCGACGTCGTTGTCGATCTCGGCTCTGGCGCGGGCTTCGATCTGCTTATCGCCGCAGATAAGGTGGGTGAGACCGGGCGTGTTATCGGCATCGACATGACCGACGACATGATCGAGGCCGCGCGTAACAACGCCGCGCACGCGGGCGCAACAAACGTCGAAGTGCGCAAGGGTCTCATCGAGCAACTTCCCGTCGCAGACGCGAGCGCCGATTGGGTGATCTCGAACTGCGTCATCAACCTCTCACCCGAAAAGGACTGCGTGTTTAGAGACATCTACCGCGTGCTCAAGCCCGGCGGCCGGTTCAGCGTCTCCGACACGGTCGCGCGTAATTTGCCCGACTGGATTCGACAGGAATCGCTCGCCTATACGGCGTGCGTGGCCGGTGCGATCAGCGAAGATGATTATCTCACCGGCCTAGGTGCCGCCGGCCTGGTCGACGCCGAAGTTCTGGACAAGCTGGTCTACACGAAAGACCAATTGCGCGCCATCGTCGAGGGCGAGCTCACGGGCGGCGCGGCCCCTGAAGACTTTGTCGAACGTGCCTGCACGCAGTTCGAGGGCGAGGTGTGGAGCGCCCGGTTCGTGGGTAGACGCCCGCCACAGTAGGCGCCCGCTTACCGGCGATTCATATAGATTTCGTTCGTCCCGCCGCTATAACTCGGTGAGCTTAGGTGGTCTGCTTCTACGCTTCCGTAGAACCGCAGGTTCACCGTGAGGCAGCCATGTTCAAATGGGGACTGATCGCACTGGGAATCGTATTTCTCTGGGGCGGCATCGATAACCACGTCAATTACGGAAGCGCGCTCAACGAGACCGCCGAGCAGACAAGCGTTGGAAAACTAGGCGCTCTGATCGCTAAGGACGAGCCGCGCTTCGTGCATTTTTCCGCCGACTTGCAAGACGCCACGCGCATCTACCCGTCCTATATTGAACGACCGAAATTCACCGGATTCTCGCCCACCGAGGTAAGTACCGTCCGCCTCAAGGATCTACGCGGGAAGACATTGAAACCCTACCTCGGCTCGGTCGTCGAGCTCGCCTTGTCGCTCGAAGGCTTGCAGATCGAACTGCAGACGATTCGCGAACAAGGCGACGAACGCACCTTGCTCGGGTCCATGATCATGGCGCCCCTGCGCGGTACTGCATCGCGGGTATGGGCGCTGTCACCGACGTTCGGCGACTACGACGACGATGCAAAGGCGCGGTGGTTACATAAAAGCGCATACACGGGACGGTTGTCCTTCCTGCGCGATTTGAATGTCAACGTTGCGTCCTTGGAGCACGAGGTCGAGGAGGTCGTCCGCCTCGCCAATAAGGAAAGCCGCAATGGCGTACCCGCTGACGCACTGGTGCTGCTGGGACACCGGCCGCAAATGAGCGCCGCTGACGAACAGAAGATCGACTATTACCTGCCGGTAGGAGGATCGGACAACCGCGTATTCATCAAAACAAACCCCCTCAAGGAAGGAGCAATGCGCAGCGCTGGTGGCGTCACCGGGATCCTGCGTGCCGAGAACAGTCGATTCTTTTCCGGCGTAGAGACCATTTTGGGCGGCACAAAACTACCGTCCCGGATCGGTATCGTGTCCCTTGAGACAGCCGACGACGTCAACACGGAACACACCAACACCACACTGATCGGCGTGATCGGTGGTTTATTGATGATGGGCTTGGGTTCGCTTTTGGTCCGGCGCAGTGGGCGTCAATAGCGGGTCCGTTATTCGGCGGCTTGTGCTGGATTACTCGGTGTCCCGATTCTCATGCAACAATCGCGCGACAACCGGAGGAAGCCATGATGGATCTCGACACCCGCATACAAATCCTGGAAGACCGCGAGGCGATCAAAGAGCTCAAAGCGCGCTATTGCTACCTGGTAGATTCGCGCGATTGGGATGCGTGGGCAGCGCTGTTCACCGAAGACGCCAAAGGCACGTTTGTCGGTTTCGGTACCGCCGAGGGCCGCGCGGGTTTTCTGCAATACGCGCACGACGTCATCGATCCGCAGCTTCCGTTTCTCGTACACATGGTGCATAACCCGATCATCGAGGTTAATGGCGACGAGGCCGCTGGCCGTTGGTATTTCGACGTCCCTTGCGTTTCTTCGGCGGAGTCCGAGGCGTTCGGCGGCGGCAAGGCAGGTTGGCTCCAGGGCATGTACGACGAACGATACCGTCGTGAAGAGGGGCTATGGCTGATCAGCGCAATTACGGCGTCATTCCACTATGTGGCGGCCTTCGATGAAGGGTGGGCAAAGGCATTTACCTCGACCGTGTTGTAGGACCGCGCGAATTGCGATCGAAATAAAAAGGCCGCCTGCATGCAGGCGGCCGTAAACGTTCTGGCTCGTCCTGAGCGGACTAGCGGCCTTCCGTCAGGAAGTTGAGGTCGAGCATCCTTTTGACCGTATTGAATTTATTAACCGGTGCCGAGGTCGCGTGGCACGGGAAGAGTGTGCCGCGGTTATTCTGCAAGTCGACGACGTTAATGCTCTGGAACAATTGGAAATTGGTATTTTGTGGTGTCGATTCACCGCCCCAGATCTCTGCATTTTTCTGCGCCTGCGGATCCTCCGACCACATCTTGGTCAATTGCCATACCTTCCACAGCTCGCCGGCCTTGTCGAAGGAAACCGCGTAGTACGCTTCGCCCGATACACGGTCGGTGGCGATGAACTTCGTCGAATAAGGGTGATTGACATACTTAGGATACTGGCGCGCGATGTCGACGAGCCGCAGCGCGTAATCATCCTTGACCGCCCAGCCGTCCGGCCCGTAGTAAACGGGATCCGGATTACGCGAGCGCGCGACCACCAGCATGCGGGCTGTGCCTATGTACTCCCAGTCGTGCTCCATCGGACGACCGTTGAAGCCATAGAAGTCCTCTAGCGTGTGGTCCGTACCGAGCAGCGAGTCGGATTTCACTTCCACGGAGATACGACGCACGCGGCGCAGGCTCGGGATGTAAGCCCAGGAGTCGTCAGGTGCGCGCGGGTCGTCGTAACGCAGGATGAGAAACGCGGTGCCGGCGATGTCGAACGGCGAAACGAAGCCGGTGTATTCCCTAAAGTCGGTATTTTCGGCAAATCCTTTACCGTCGTTCAGGAAATAGTCCGACTCGGTGAGTTCCGAGCGGTGCGACATCATGACGCGTTTGTAAACGCCGATCAGGACGCGCTGGAAACTCCCGCCGCCCTGGAAGAGATGGGCTTTCTTCGAGGTCATGATGTCGTGGTTGGCGTGTGAAGTACCCCGGCGTACCCACACGGCGTCGAACTCGCCGACGGACACCCCTTCGTTCTGCCAGCGATACATCCAATTCCAGATCCACTTCCAGCCGCTGTCGGTACCCGGTGTGTAATTCTTCGGATCGAAAGGCCGGCCGGCAGCATAGTTCTCAATCGCGCCGTCCGACGCGATCGTGGCCGTGCCGTAATGCTTCTCGGTTGCGTCGAGATAAGGTTGCCCAGGGGTCAGATCACCTGCGTCCTTGATGGTCATCTCCATTCCGTCGAAGATCCATTCGCCCTGCCACTCCGTCGGAATGAAGGGCCTCGCGAGATCGGCCTTGTCATAGGTAATGACGTCGCCGTCTACAAATTGAGGCTCGACCCCTTGGTTTGATTCGATCCACGCCATGAAATCTTCCGGCGAGTAGGCACCGGCCGCGAACGGGATAAGCGCCGCAACGGCCAGCAGGTGCAAATTCGTAATCGTACGCATGGACTGCCCCTCCTCTGGTGACTAGTCACCTTTAAGCTTAGAACACTACGACGGAGGAATTGACAGAAATCACGGTTTTTCCTCCCCGTGCGCGCCAAGCCGCGATAGGGCAGTCAAAACAATGGCTTAAAAAGTACCGACGAGCTCGCAGTTGAGGTTCAGGGGTTACTAACGGTCAGGCAATGGGTCGTCATTTTAAAGTGTTGGAATGTTGAATCTGAACCCATTAAAGCGAAATAGGCAGCTTCGGAATGTCACCGAGCGCCTCCTGGTCGAGGTAGCCAATCTGGTCCGCGAGTAACTGGCGCATTTCCTCGATCTCGCGGTAGAGTTGATTGGCCGATTTGAGTTTGACCTCGAATTGCTTTTTAGCGTTCTGAAGTTGCGCCTTCTGTTTACTGATCTTGTTCGCGAGCGCGATGAGCTTCTTGTAATAACTCCGTAGCAATTGCTCTTTTTCGCCGTATTCTGATTCCAGCGTGCGGCGCAGCGCCAGTTCTTTCTGCTTGATCTCCTGATTCGTCAATTTACGCATGCGATTCAATTTGTCGCGATAGTGCGCTTCGAGATCGGAGGTGCGCGCTTCAATCGCACGCGCGACCTGATTCCTCAGCTTGTCTTCCATTTCCCGCATGACCATGGCGATGCCATCACTGAGCACGTCACGCGCGTAGCCATCGCCTACGTGGCTGGTCCGTGCATCACGGTCCATTTCGGTGCCTGCGTGTGCCTCGTCGGCCGGCCCGGCGAGGCCGTCGTGTTGTTCGCTCAATTCGTCGATCACGTCTGCGAGCGCCTGACCGGTCGCGGTTTCCGTGTACTTGTCTACTGGTGTGGTGTCGTTCATGTCCCGCTTTGCCTCCTCGTGTGTATACAAGCCGGCGATCCTGGTAATGGTGTTTTCAAGCGGGCCGTTGTCCATTTGTCCGTCCATGGGTTGGTTGTTCGATAATTCGTTTTGCGTCATTTCCGCCCCCGGAAAGCTCACCACGTCTGCCGGTACAGGCGTGCCCCGATCGTTCGGGGCCTGGCGGGTAGCGAATGTGGGGTACTGCTTTACGATCTGCGCGATAGGCGAATCGAGATATTCGACCATGAAGCCACGTTCACCGAGCAGAAACGCGGCGATCGCCGTTTGGTCGACGTCGGCGCCACAGACGATATAGCGAAAATCCTGGCGCAGGCGATTGCTCTGCAGGCGCAGCATGTTGACCGGAATGTTCTCGCTGGCAGGGAAGGCCTGGTCTGCGTGATCTTCGGGATAGCGGATATCGAGCCAGACCGCGCCTTCGCTGATACGGGTGCGGGCGGTGTCGAAATCGATTTCGCGCAACACGTGCTCGACGATGAGTTCGTTGAAATCGGCTTTCTCGAGACGCATCAAAAGCCCATCGGAGAGCATGGTGACGGTCGCGTTGCGCGGCTTGTTCGAGATCAAAGCCTCCTCGCCAAAGGCTGTACCCGGGCCCAGATCGGCCAAATGGATCTGCCCGCGCGCGTTGCCAATGCCGCGTGAGACTTCGCAGTAGCCTTTTTCGATCACGTAGTAATGTTCGCCGAGCTCGCCCTGGCGAACGACGACGTCGTCGGCGCTAAAGGCGATCTGTTCCATGCGCGCAAAGATTTTCTGTATGTTGGTTGCCGGCAGCACGGAGAAGAGTTCCGACTGCAGCATACGGATCATCCAGTCCGACGAACGCGCTGTGGCGATCTCACTGACCTCGAGTTCCGTTTGATCGGTATCGGCTTCGAACTGCTCGATGAGCCGATCGAGCTGAACGCGTTTGAACACCGCGATGGTGGCGCCGTCGGCCGTGCGCACCGTGTAGCGTTTTCGCCCGGGCGGATCCAGCGGCCGTAAGGCTACTTTGTGAGTGGCGGAGAGCCGGCGGGTTACTTTGTCGTGCCAGACGAGTTCGACCGTGCCGCCGAGCAGGTAATGCACGCGTTCGTCGCTTTCTCCCTGCTCGTATACGTTGCGGCCGGCTGCCACAGAACGGATCTCGGCGATTGCGACCGCTTTGTCCTGCAGGACTGGCGGCAGGCGATGAATTGGCACCAAGCCTCGGAGATGGGATTCGAAATCCACGTCTCGCCCCAAATGTAGCGTTTAAAATCTAGTCTATTCTGATAGTTATAGGATCTAATTATATTCGATTCTAGGTAAATTGAAAGCCCCGTGGCGGGCTCACCGTCGTTCCTGAGGGGCGAGTTCGAGTATCGCGCGGCGCCGGTAGCGGCCGCTCAGGCGCGCGAGCAAATCGGTGACCGCCATCTGCCACCCGTATTTCCGCCGCAGCGCTCGATAGACATCGGCGATGAGCGCCGCGTCCTCGATGACCCGCGCGTGTACGTCGATCCACGCGCCGCGAACGTCACCGCGCAGCGTGCAAGCCGCGAGCCGTGCGCGGCCGTTATTGCGAATGCGTTTGACCTTGCCCGCCTGTCCGGCACTGAAGCACTAGAAGCGGTCTCAAAATTATTCGGGGTCGCGTTGGGTCCAAAAAGCGCGGCTACAAGGCGTAGTGCGCAGGGCATAGTGGTTCTATGTTCAAGCGCTGCAACGCGGTAGACGGGGTTTTTGGGCCGCGCCCTGGGCCCAACCCGAAGGGCCCACACCTATTTTCGCGCATTTCAGCGTTGCTCGTCGCTCATTGACACCCGGTCAACCACGCTCCTCGCGCCTTGAACTGCGCGAAACTAGGCATCGGCGCGACCCCGAATAATTTTGAGACCGCTTCTAGTACTTTCCACCTAAATCGGCGAACCACACGGGTGTGCGCACCTCGCGTCCGGTCTTGCGAAATGTCGCGAGGCTGACGAAGGGCTCGCCGCTCAGATCGAAGGCCGGATCGGTCATCGTTCGAATTGATCAGTCGTCCGCGTAGCGTGCCGTGCGCTTATCCTTGAACGCGGCGATCCCTTCTTCGAAAAAGCCAGCGGTGGTGCACAAGATCTGTCCGCGGTCTTCCAGCGCGATTGCCGCGTCGAGACTGCCGGCGTCGATGGCGAGATTCAGACCCTCCTTGGTCAGACGCAGGCCCATGGGTGATGTCGCCAACATATCCTGCGCCATACGTCGACCCGCGGCTTCGAGTGCCCCGCGTTCGACGACTTCCGAAACGAGTCCGAGGGTGAGTGCGCGCTCGGGGGGTATGAAGCGACCGGTCATCATCAGCTCGGCGGCAATCGACTGCCCGACGGCGCGCGGCAGGAAGTAACTGATGCCGACGTCGCAACCCGTCAATCCCATTTTTACCATCGCCACATTGATCCGTGCATCGGTCGCGACTATGCGCACGTCCGATGCCAGCGCGAACGCGAGGCCGCCGCCGGTCGTCGCACCGTGCGCGAGGCATACGATCGGTTGCGGACAACGCCGCATCCGCATGAATACTTCACTGGCCTGGCGCTGAAACCGCATGCCGCGCACGGGTCCCGACGAGACGCCCGCGGCGGCGTTCAAGTCATAGCCTGCGCAAAACGCGCGTCCGGCGCCGCGCAGGATGACGATGCGCACGGCGTAGTCCACCTGCAGGGCGCCGAAGTAGTCCTGTAACTCGTCACACATTTGCGGGTTGATCGCGTTGAGCGTGTCGGGCCGATTCAGGCTTACCCAGTCGATCGCGCCTTCTTTTTCGATTTCTATCGTTTCGTAGTTCATCGAGGTGCCCCGCAGCTTATTGATCGGCCTGCGCCATGGTAACGTGCTTCGGATGGCCCTCGACGCGCGCCAGCCAGGTGAGGACGCGCCGAAAGTCATCGAGATGAAAACCGCCTTCCGACGCACAATGGGTATAGGCGTAAAGGCTGATGTCGGCGATGGAATACGTTTCGCCGACAAAAAAATCACGCTCGCGCAGGTGATGTTCCATGACGTTGAGCGCCGCGTAACCGCCCTCGCGACGCGATTCCAAATCCGACTTAGCCGCCTCGGGGTTGCCTAGATAACGCACGATATAACGCGCAGTCGCGATGTAGGGCTCGTGGCTGTATTGCTCGAAAAATTGCCATTGAAAGACCTGCGCGCGCTCGAATGCGTCTGCCGGCAAGAACGCGGAGCCCGCGGCCAGGTAGTTCAAGATGGCGTTCGATTCAGCGAGCGTGCGGCCGTCCGCGAGTTCGAGCACGGGGATCCGACCGTTGGCGTTGAGCGCGAGGAAATCAGCCGTGCGGCTCTCGCCCTTGAGGATGTCGACGTGATGCCAAGTGTGGTCGACGCCGAGCCACGACATCAGGAGCTTCACTTTGTAACAGTTGCCCGAATGGATGTCACCGTAGACGGTGTAATTCATGGTGCTGGAAGATCGCTGCTGCCGGATGGATTTTTCTAATTATCGGTTTACCGGTAGTGTGCTGTCCCGCGATAATGTTACATAATTCGCTGGTCTTTTTTGTCCCTGGCGGCGTTGCTCCTCCTTGTGTAGAGCCCGCTACACGGCGTCGTCGCGCCTTGCCAGGAACAAAAAATCCTGCGCGACTTATGCAACATTATCGCGGGACAGCACACTAACATTACTCCATTGAAAAAGCGTCAATCGCGCCGCGGAGACCGACCATGCTCGATTTTCAACCGTCCGACGAGATCCTCGAGATCACTACACGCATGCGTGCATTCGTCGATCAGGAACTCCTTCCGCTCGAGCCGAAGATGATGGAAGAGGGGTTCGGGGCGGTGCTGGCAGATCTCGACGAAGAACGCATCAAGGTGCAGGAGCTCGGTTTGTGGGCGCCCAACCACCCGCAGGAATACGGCGGCATGGGCCTCGATCTGATCGATCACGGCCTGGTGTCCGAAGTCCTCGGGCGCACGCCGATGGGGCACTATACGTTTGGCTGCAACGCGCCCGACGCGGGCAACATCGAGACCATGCATCTGTTCGGCAGCGATGAACAAAAAGCCGCCTGGTTGCCGCGTATGGTCGGTGGCGAACGCACCTGCTTCGTCATGACCGAGCGCGATAATTCCGGCGCGAATCCATTGTTTCTCGAAACCAGCGCGGCGCGCGACGGTGACGAATGGGTGATCAACGGCTCGAAATGGTTCATCACGGGCGCCGAGGGCGCGATGATGGCGCTCGCGATGGTGACGACCGACGCGGAAGCGCTGCCGCACGACCGCCAGAGCATCATCATCGTGCCGGCGGAAACGCCGGGCTATGTGGTGGACAAGAGCACGCCGATCATGGGCCACTCCGGCGCCAGCATCATGGGGCACTGCGAAGTCCGCTTCGAAGATTGCCGCGTACCGCTCAGTAACCTGCTGGGCGAAGAAGGCCAGGGCTTCCGAATGGCGCAGGCGCGCCTGGGGCCCGGGCGCATACACCATTGCATGCGTTGGCTCGGGATCTGTTCGCGATCACTGGACATGATGGTCGAACGGGCCGCCGGCCGCGTCATCGGCGCGAATGATCGACGTCTGGCCGACAGCGATTTGATCAAAGCGTGGATCGCCGAGTGCTCGGCCGAAATCGATGCCTCGCGCTGGTTGACCTTGCATTGCGCATGGCGCATCGAGCAGGTCGGGACCAAGGAAGCGCGCAACGACATCTCGAAGATCAAATACCACGTGGCCGACGTCTTGATGAAGGTCGTCGATCGCGCTATTCAAGTACACGGAGCGTTGGGTATCACGGATTACACGGTGCTCAGCCACTTCTATCGCGAGGATCGCGGGTCGCGCATCTACGACGGACCCGACGAAGTACACAAGCTAGCGGTGGCGCGGCGCATCCTCAAGGACCAGGCGGCGTAAGGGAGAACAGGTTCTACGCCGTAGGAGCCCGCTTATGGGCGAACAATAGCCGAAGCGAGACCCAATCCATGGCACAGGATCATTTCGACTTGAGCGGCAAGGTCGCCGTCATAGCCGGGGCGAGTCGCGGTATCGGCGCCGAGATCGCAAAGATATTCGGCGACTACGGCGCCCACGTGGTCGCGTGCAGCCGCGATGCCGCGCGCTGTCAGGACACCGTCGACGCGATCGTGGGGGATGGTGGCAGCGCCGAAGCGCGGACCTGTCACATCGGCAAGCTCGATCAGATCGACGCTTTATTCAAAACCGTCGACGACACGCACGGACGGGTCGATATCCTGGTCAACAACGCGGCCGCCAATCCCTATTACGGGCATATCCTCGATATCGACGTCGCTGCGTTCGAGAAGACCTTGGAGATCAATCTGCGCGGCTACTTTTTCATGTCGGTCGCCGCGGGTCAGCGCATGAAAGAGCAGGGCGGCGGGGCCATCGTGAACGTCGCTTCAGCCGGCGGCTTTTCGCCGGGTGACAAGCAGGGCGTCTACTCCATGACCAAAGCCGGTATCGTCAATATGAGTAAAGCCTTCGCGCGGGAATGTGCGTGCTTTGGCATTCGCGTCAATACCCTGGTGCCCGGTCTGACGCAAACGCGCTTCGCGCAAGCCCTGCACGACGACGAAGCATTCATGGCCAAGATGATGCCGCATACGCCGCTCGGCCGCAGCGCGCAGCCGAGCGAAATGGCGGCCGCGGTGCTTTATCTGGTGTCGGATGCCGCGTCATACACCACCGGAAGTTCTATCGTTGTCGACGGCGGCTATTTGGCTTGAGCCATGAGCCTGTTACTCAATCCGCGCGACCTCGAGTTTATTCTCTATGAGGTGCTCGACGCCGAGGCCCTGACCCACACCGAGCGTTACGGCGAACACGACCGGGAAACCTTCAACGCGATCCTCACTGCCGCGCAGAAACTGGCGGAAGATGCGTTCGAGCCGCACGCGACGAAGCTCGACGCCAACGAACCGACGTTCGACGGTGAACGGGTGTATCTCATTGCCGAAGTCGCATGCGCGGTGGACGCGTATGTCGAAAGCGGTTTCATGGGGCTCATGGCGGAAGCGCAATACGGCGGCATGCAATTGCCGTGGTGCGTGGCGCAAGCGGCTTGTGCGTATTTTACTGCCGCTGATGTCTCCGCGAACGGCTTTGCGTTCCTGACCCAGTCCGCGATCAATCTGCTCGCCGAGTTCGGCTCCGAAGAACAGAAAAAGCGTTACATGGAACCCATGATCGAGGGTCGTTTCTTCGGCACCATGTGCCTGTCCGAACCGCAGGCGGGATCGTCCCTGTCGGACATTCAGGTGCGGGCCGAACCGACCGACAGCGGGCATTTCCTCATCCAGGGTACGAAGACGTGGATCTCGGCGG
The DNA here is from genome assembly GCA_965217605.1 of Gammaproteobacteria bacterium. Taxonomy (GTDB): domain Bacteria; phylum Pseudomonadota; class Gammaproteobacteria; genus JAYYZW01. Next base: position 109,923 of record CBDCJB010000013.1, on the reverse strand, counting down.
GCGAGCACGAGCTCGCCGAGAATATCGTGCATCTGGTGCTGGCCAAGATCCCCGGCGCACCACGCGGCGTGAAGGGTATATCGTTGTTCGTCGTACCCAAGTACCGCGTGGGTGACGATGGTTCCGTCGGCGCACGCAACAACATTGCCCTGGGTGGGCTCAATCACAAGATGGGTTACCGCGGTCTCCCCAATGCGGTTCTCAATTTCGGCGAGAGCGGCGAGTGCCACGGTTGGCTGGTCGGCGAGGCACACAGTGGCCTGTTCTACATGTTCCACATGATGAACGAGGCCCGGGTTGGGGTCGGTTTGGGCGCGACCGCGCTAGGCTATACCGGCTACCTGCATTCCTTGCAGTATGCGCGAGAGCGGCCGCAGGGCAGGCATCCGCAGGATAAAGACCCGACCAGCCCGCAAGTGCCGATCATCGAACATGCCGACATCAAGCGGTTGTTGATGGCGCAGAAGTGCGCCGCCGAAGGATCCCTGGCCTTGATCCTCTATTGCGCCTACCTCATCGATCGGCAACGCACCGCCGAATACGCGGGCGAGCGCACGCGCTTGGGATTGCTACTCGATATCCTGACGCCGATCGCCAAATCCTGGCCCTCGGAGTATTGCCTGGAAGCGAACAAGCATGCGATCCAGATCTTGGGCGGCTATGGCTATACGCGGGAGTTTCCATTGGAACGGTTTTATCGCGACAACCGATTGAACGCGATACACGAGGGTACGCACGGGATCCAGGGCTTGGATCTGCTCGGCCGGAAGGTGGCGATGCAAGGTGGCGCCGCTTTCGACGCCTTGTTCGACGAATACGACGAGGCGGCTGCGGACGCGGACGAATGGGCGGAGTTAGCCGAGTATCGCGCCGTGTTCATGGCGACGACGTCGCTGCTCAGAGACACCACCACCACACTGATCGCCGTTGATCGGGAGGGTGAGCGCAATCGCGCCCTGGCTAACGCCGGTACTTACCTCGACACCTTCGGGCACGTCGTGATCGGTTGGATATGGCTGCGCGCGGCGACGATCGCGGCCGGTGCATTGCCGAATGCACGAGGCGCCGACGTCGATTTTTATCGTGGTAAATTGCGCGCTTGCCAATATTTCTATCGCTATGAAATGCCCAAGGTCACGGAACGATGTCGATTGCTTGCCAGCGCGGACGATACTTGCTTGACTGCGGAGGAGTCGTGGTTTTGATTCGAGGTATACACTCGCCTCCATTCGCCCGCAAGCGGGCGAACATCCAGATCTTCAAACTGATAAGAGCCCAACGATCATGACGACCTCAACCAACATGGAAAACTACGAGCAAGCGCGCGCGGAATTCAGCTGGGATCCACCCGCGCAGTTCAATTTTGCGGCTGACGTCATCGACAAATGGGGTGAAAAAGATACAGCGAAACGCGCCATCTTCTGGATCGATGACGATGGTCACGAAGAGGAGCTGACCTTCGCGGCATTGAGCGCGCGTTCGCGCCGGCTTTGCAATGTGCTGGCCGGCGCCGGCGTCAAACGCGGTGACACCGTCATCGTGATGTTGGGCCGCAACCTCGAATGGTGGGAGATCCTGACCGCGTGTATACGCATGGGGGTCGTGTGTTCGCCGGGCACCACGCAATTGTCACCCAAGGACATCGCCTACCGCATGAATGCCGCCCAAGCCGCGTGCTTCATTACCGACGCCGACAACGCGTCCAAGCTCGAAGAAGTCGCCGATCAATGCACGACGATGACGGCACGCGTGCTAGTCGGTGGCAGTCGCGACGGCTGGCTCGGTTATGACGGCGCCCTCGATGCCGCGTCCGACGTTTTCGAGGCGGCGGACACCGCCTTTGACGAAGACGCGATGTGTTATTTCACTTCGGGCACGACCGGCCCCCCGAAGATGACGATCCACGGCCATGGATACGGCCTGGCGCACACCATTACCGGTAAGTACTGGTTGGATCTGAACGAAGACGATCTGCATTGGAATATCAGCGATACCGGCTGGGCCAAGGCCGCGTATAGCAGCTTCTTCGGGCCGTGGATCACGGGTACGGCCCTGTTCGTGCATCACACGCCGACGTTCGATCCGGTAAAGACCTTGGAGTTGCTCGGCCACTACCCCATCACCAAGCTGTGCGGCGCGCCGACCATTTATCGCATGTTGGTCTTGCAAGATCTGAGTGCGTATACCTTTCCGCACCTGCGGGACTGCGTCGGCGCGGGCGAACCGCTCAATCCGGAGGTGATCGAAACCTGGAAGAAGGCCACGGGCATCGTCATCCGTGACGGCTACGGTCAGACCGAAACGGTGTTGTTGTGCGGTAACTATCGGTGTCTCGAACCGCGTTTCGGTTCCATGGGTAAACCGACGCCGGGTGTCGATCTCGCGGTTGTCGATCACGAGGGCCGCCCGCTGCCGGCAAACGAGGAAGGGGATATCGCGATCCACGTCAAGCCGCGCACGGCGCCCGGAATGTTCAAGGAATATCGTGGTGACGAAGAGCGGTACAACGCATGTTTCGTCGGGGATTGGTACATCACCGGCGATCGCGGTTACGTCGATGATGACGGTTACTTCTGGTTCGTCAGCCGTGCCGACGACGTGATTCTGTCCGCGGGTTACCGCATCGGTCCGTTCGAAGTCGAAAGCGCGCTGATCGAGCATCCGGCGGTGGCGGAATCGGCTGTGGTCGCGAGTCCCGATGAAACCCGGGGCGCCATCGTCAAGGCGTTTGTGGTGCTCGCGCCGGGCTTCGAACCCGGCGACGCACTCGTTGCGACCCTTCAAGATCACGTCAAGAACGTCACGGCCCCGTATAAATACCCGCGTAAGATCGAATTCATAGAAGCCCTGCCAAAAACGGTCAGCGGCAAAATCCGGCGGGTGGAATTACGCGCGCGCGAAGCGTGAGATTTAGCTTTTGCTCCTGGATTTCGCTGCGCTACATCCAGGCTACGTTCTACGGCCCGCGTAGCCCGGATGTAGCGTAGCGAAATCCGGGGTTATTTCCGAAAAGTTTCATGACCACTGACACTCACGACGCCGACGAGAACCTGCGCCGCGCGACGCTCATCATGGTCATGCTGAACTCGATCAGCACGGCGATGATGCTGTCGGCGGTCAACGTGGCCTTACCCGACGTCGCGCGCGATCTCGCCGTCGACGCCGTGGTCTTGAGTTGGATCCCCATGACCTACCTCATGGCCAGTGCCGCGTTCGTGCTCGCGTTCGGGCGGCTGGCCGACATGTTCGGGCGCAAGCGGATCTACCTCATCGGTACAGGCGGGGTCATCGTCACGTCAATGATCGCGGCGTGCGCGACTACGGGTCACGAATTGATCGGCGGCCGTCTATTGCAGGGGATTTGCGCCGCGATGTTGTACGCGACCAACGTCGCCATCGTGTCCTCGGTATTTCCACCGGAAAAACGCGGGTCCGCAATCGGTTACACCATCTCTACGATTTATCTCGGCCTGGCCATGGGTCCGGTTTTGGGAGGCTGGGTCATTGAGCTCTTCAATTGGCGCGCCACCTTCCTCTTACACATTCCCATTTCGCTGGTGGTGTTGATCATCGGCATGACGCGCATACCGGTAGAATGGAAAGCCAGCGAACGTGGCGATTTTGATCCGATCGGCGCCGTACTTTACGGCCTGGCGATCATCGTGTTTATGTCAGGCGTGTCCAGCCTGCCCCGGTTATCGTCCTTCATCATGGTCTTCGCCGGCGTGGCGGGGATCTGGCTTTTCTTTCGCCATGAACATCGCCACCCACACCCGATCTTCGATGTCGAGCTGTTCTACACCAATCGAGTGTTTACGATGTCGTGCTTGGCCGCGTTGGTCATGTATACCGCGACGTTTGCCAACGTGGTGCTGGTGAGCCTGTATCTGCAATACCTCAAAGGTATATCGCCGGGCGCGACCGGTATGGTGATGATGGCGCAGCCGTTGATGATGGCCGTGGTTGCACCGGTCGCCGGCAAGCTATCGGATCGCACCGAGCCGCGTATCATCGCCTCACTCGGCATGATCGTGACGGCCATCGGCTTGGCCTTTTTCGCGGTACTCGATCCCACCAGCTCCATAGCAAGCGTCGTGGGATGTCTCCTCATTACAGGTTTGGGTTTCAGCCTCTTTAGCTCACCGAATACGAATGCCGTCATGGGCGCTGTGGACCACCGTGATTACGGCCGCGCATCCAGTGCCATCGCCGTCATGCGTGTCGTCGGTCAAATGAGCAGCATGGGTCTGGTTGCGATGGTGTTCGCTTTGGGGCTTGGTCCGGTGCAGATTACGCCGGACGTCTATCCGGCGCTCGGCCGCGCGATTACGGTTTGCTTCACCGTCGGCGCGACCCTCTGTGCAGCGGGGATGATCTTGTCGCTGGTACGCGGCCGGGTACACGTACCCGCGTGAGGCGCATTCACCGCGAACTGCTCTGGCCTGTTTACGTACCGGCCGTGCTGCTCGGTATCCCTGCGCAGGCCGTATTAATCCTGCTTCCGCTGTACGTGCTCGACCTCGGCGGCGTTGCCGCGGCGTCCGCCGTGGTCGGTCTGCGCGGCATCGGCATGATGGTGTTCGACATTCCGGCCGGGCTCCTCGCCGCGCGAGTCGGGGACCGCGTCATCATGTTGATGGCCGTGGTGTTGATGGGCGTGTCCTACCTCATGTATGCGTTGGCGGATGAAGTAGCCTGGTTCTATGTAATCGCATTCCTGAACGGCGCCGGCAGCAGTACGTTTCTACTCGGCCGGATGTCTTACGTGACTGCCGTGTGTGAGGCGCGCGAACGCGGGCGTGTGATCGCGATGATCGCCGGCGTCATGCGGGTCTCAGCGCTGGTCGGACCGCTGGCCGGCGCCGGGTTGGCGGACCTGATCGGTTTCAAAGCGACCTTCTTGTGCATTGCGACAGCGGTCATCTTCGCGTTTGCCTGTATCGCCGTATCGGCCATTGACGATCGACCCGCCGTGAAAGCGCAGCGCTGGCGCGCTATCGGTGAACTCGCGTATGCCCATCGCCGCGTGTTCGCGACGGCGGGCGTCGCCGCCGTCGCCTTCATGCTGATGCGCGCTTCGCGCACCGTTCTCATTCCGTTGATCGGCGCGGACCTCGGGCTGGCAACGACCGCTATCGGCTTCGTGGTGTCGCTATCGGCATTGATCGACGTTGTCCTGTTCTATCCCGCCGGCGTGATCATGGATCGCTGGGGACGCCGCGCGACGGCGGTGCCGAGTTCGTTCTTGTTCGCAGGATCGCTGGCTGCACTGGCCTTCGCGCACAGCTTTTATACATTGGCCGCCGTTGCGGTTGCGCTCGGTATAGCTAATGGGCTTTCGACCGGTATCGTGATGACCCTGGGCACGGATCTCGCGCCGCCCGGTCGACGCGGTGAATTTCTCGGCATTTGGCGCTTCCTGACCGATCTCGGCAGCGCCACCGGACCGTTAGCGGTGAGCGCGGTCGTGACCATGGCGCCACTCTACGCGGCGGCATTATGCGTCGGTGCTTTGGGCGCAGCGGGCGGTGCCGTGATCTTCCGTTACGTCGAGGAAACGCTTACTGCGTAGCCTGGATGAAGCGTAGCGGAATTCGGGGGCGGCTTGATTTAACCTGCGATTTCCCGGACTCGGCTGCGCTTCATCCAGGCTACGCGTCGATAATATTGCGCCGTCCCCAATTGAAGAACAGCCGTTGCGAAGGTGCGTTGCGGCCCGACAAGCGCTCGTTGAGCGTCTTCATGATCATCTCCTGCACGATCATGAGTTCGAGGCCGGTGGGTCGATCGATCCGGACCCAGTGCAGATCTTCAAGTTCCCCGTCACCCTTGAGATCACCCTCCAAGTGGCCGGCATCGACCGAGAAGAAGCGGGCGTGAAAGCGAATGGGTTGAAAACTCGGCGTGATGGCGCGGCCGACAAACGTGAGTTCGCGGAGATCGGGCGCGACTTCACGACGGCGAAATTCATTCCAGGTCGCGTGGGTGGCGCCGCCGATATCTCCGGGTACGCCGAACAGCAGGCCGGCCTCTTCAAACGCCTCACGTACTGCTGCCATCGCGAGCGCATTGGCCTTGGTTGACGAATTAGCCACGGCGAGCTGCGGCGGGATTGCAGCTTCGAGTGGGCCTGCCGGACGCGCGTGGTAGTCGGAGCGTTCGAGCACACCGCCGGGAAAGACATACACGCCCGGTTTGAATCGCGCCTTGCTGCCGCGCCGGCCCATCAGCACTTCATGGTGGGTGCGGCGCCTGCGATGAATGACCAGGCTGGCCGCGTCGCGCGGTCGTACGTGAGACATGGTCAGATTCTCGCCGTGTCGGAATAGAGGTGAATGACGACCGCGCCCGCGATGATCAAGGTCATGCCGATAATCGCCGCAGCGTCCGGAATTTGCCGGTAAAGCGGAATCGCGATCAAGGTGACCAAAACGATACCGAGCGCCGACCATGCCGCATAGGCGACGCCGACCGCGATCGATTCGAGCACGATCATCAACAGGTAAAACGAAATACCGTACCCGACGACAACGATGACGCTGGGCCACAGGTTGGTGAATTGCGCCGACGCCTTGAGCGCGCTCGTGGCGGCGACTTCCGTACAGATGGCTAGACCGAGAACGAGATACGGGTGCATCGTAGTGTTTCCGTTAATGTTGATCGTGTCTAAACGACGGGTTCATCGCCGTTTGACACCAACCGCCGCACGATAAGCGCCGGGCGTCATGCCGAACCAGCGTTTGAACGAACGTCCAAAGCTGGCCGGATCTTGATATCCGAGTTCGCCGGCGACGTCATAGATCCGGTAATGCCCGTTACCGAGCAGCGCTTTTGCGCGTTCCATCTGGATATCGTCCACCAATGCTTGATAGGTCGTACCGGCTTCGCGTAAGCGCCGGATCAAGGTGCGCGATGAAACGTGCAGAGCGGCCGCCATGGCCTTCAAGTTCGGCGGTGCACTCTGATCCGAATCCGATTCAATGTAATTGAAGATCTCCCGGCGCACGCGGGTCAGGGTATCCTGCTCGCGCGAAAGCGACGAGGTTTGCTCACAACGCCGCAAGGCCGATTGCCAGCTGCTTTCTTCGTAACCCGGGTTCTTGATCGCGAGCCACGCCTCGGGAACGACGAAGGCGTTCCGTGGTGCGTCGAACTCGATGGGGCAATTGAAGTATTTCGTATAACTTTCGACGTATTTCGTCGGCGGGTATTTGAGCTCGACGTGCGCGCCGTCGATCACGCCGCCGCAGATCGTGTAGACGTATTCATGCATGACCAGGATCGGAATCTCGATCACGATCGCGCGTACCGGCCCGAATTCGATGAGTTCCTGCAGCTCGCAGTAAAACATGCCGTTTTCGACCGCGCACTGCCAGTGGTGGTAAGGCACGCGCTTTGGCATGTAGCTCACCAGCGCTTCCAGGCCATGGCCCAAGGTCGGCGCATGGACGAGCGCCATCGTAACGGGGCCGTGAAAGTGTTCCGCCATGCTCTTGGCCCAGGGCAGATGCCAGTCGGGGCTCGGCGCGATGGCGAGTGCGTTTTTGACGCAGGTCAGAACGTGCGCGACCGGGATGGGATCAGGGTGATCCGCGATCTCGTCCGGTAGTAAGGGCGTGCCCACGACCAAGCGTACGCGGTCATCGAACACCCGCGCCATATAGTTGACGTAGGTGTTGGGCATCAGGAGTTGCTCAATGGCCGCGCGGGTCATCGCCGATTTGGCACCAAAAGTGGATGTTTGTCACCAAATGTCTATAACGGTGGCACTTGCTACGATTCTTTGTCAAGCGCGTTATCGCTATCGTGCTGTCGTCTGAAACCCAATCGGGAGCGTATACGCGCATGAATGCCGAGATTCAGGTCGCTCCGGAATTGCCCGCCGGTATCAAACACAAACCCAAGGTCGTCATCGTCGGCGCCGGCATGTCCGGCTTGCTCGCTGCCATCCAGATGCACGAAGCGGGGATCACCGATGTGACCATTTACGAGAAGGCGGACAATATCGGCGGTACATGGCGCGACAACCGTTATCCGGGCCTGTCATGCGACGTACCGGCGCACGCCTACACCTACTCCTTCGAACCCAACCCCGAGTGGAGCCACCGGTACGCCCGCGGACCGGAGATCTTTACCTACTTCGAGCGCGTCGCCAAGAAATACAACCTCTATGAAAACATTCGGTTCAACACCGAGCTCGTCAAAGCGACGTACGTCGATGCCGGCTGGCGCCTCGAGGCTAAAAATGGGGATACGGTTCACGCGGACATCGTGATCTGCGCGAGCGGCGTGTTGCACCACATCCAGTATCCGAACATAGACGGCCTCGATTCGTTCGCCGGCGACATGTTCCATACGGCGCGTTGGGACGCGGACGTCGATTTGACGGGCAAGCGGGTCGGATTGGTGGGCACCGGATCGACCGCGGTGCAAATTACACCCCAGGTGCAAAAGATCGCGGAAAAACTGACCCTGTTCCAACGCACGGCGCAGAGGATCTATCCCACGCCCGATCGCATTTACACGGAGAAGCACAAGGAACGCCTGCGCAAACGTCCCTGGCTCGCCAGTTGGTTACGCGGCTTCTACTGCAAACTGTTCTTCGACTGGTTTTTCGCCAAAGCGGTCATTGGGCACAAGCCTTTACTCAAGTTCATCGCATGGGTCTGCCGCCATAATCTGGAGTCGAAGGTCAAGGACCCGGTACTTCGAGAGAAACTCCGACCCACCTACCAGGCCGCCTGCAAGCGACTGATCTTCGCTAATGGTTTTTACGAAGCACTACAGCAAGCTAACGCGGAGCTCGTGACCGAAGGGATAGAACGGGTCGAGCCCGCTGGCGTGCGCACTACGGACGGCCGCCTGCACGAACTCGATGTGCTGGTCCTCGCGACCGGCTTCAAACCGCACAACTTCATGCGCCCGATGGAGATGATCGGAGAGAACGGATTGACCATCGACGAGGCGTGGGAAAACGGTGCGCAGGCGCACCGCTCGATCGCGTTGCCCGGCTTCCCGAATTTTTTCATGCTCATCGGCCCCAACAGTCCCATCGACAACTTCTCTCTGATCACGATCGCCGGAGGCGCAGATGGACTACATCATGCAGCTCGTGAATCTGTGGCGCGAAGGTAAGGCGACGGCGATCAAGCCGCGTGACGATGCCGCCGCGCGATTCAACCAGGCGATCAAGAACGCGATGGGTGGCACCATCTGGATGTCCGGTTGCCGGTTGAGACGCCGGCGGTGCGCAATTGATGCACGACCGGCGCGCTTTTCTACAGATGACGCTCGCCCTCGGCGCAGCGGGCGTGACGTTCGGCAACGCCGCTCGAGCCTTGGCGCGGCAGCGGCTCAGCCAGACGGAATTGCTGCGTTTCGATCCGCTCGGGCAAGTCACGCTACTGCATTTCACCGACATCCACGCGCAGCTCGAACCCGTATATTTTCGTGAACCGGCGGTCAACGTCGGCGTGGGTGAGGCCGCGGGCCGGCCGCCCCATTTGACCGGTGCGGATTACCTCAACCACTACGGTATCGAACCGGGCAGTGCCTTGGCTTATGCGTTGACGAGCGAGGACTTCGCCGCCCTCGCGGCGAGTTATGGCCGCGTCGGTGGAATCGATCGTCTCGCGACCCTGATCGACGCGATCCGCCAAGAGCGCGAACACAACACGCTGTTGCTGGACGGTGGCGACACCTGGCAGGGGTCCTATACCGCGCTCATGACGCAGGGGGCGGATATGGCGGGAGCGATGAATGCGCTGGGCGTCGATGCCATGACTGCCCATTGGGAATTCACTTACGGTGAGGCGCGCGTCAAGGCGTTGATTGAATCGCTCGATTTTCCAATGCTTGCAGAGAACGTGTTCGATAACGAGTGGGACGAAGCCGTGTTCGAGTCGACGGCTTATTTCGAACGCGGCGGCGTAAAGATTGCGGTGATCGGGCAGGCGTATCCCTATACGCCGATCGCGAATCCACGCTACAAGATACCCGCCTGGTCCTTCGGCGTGCGCGAGGACGCATTGCGCGCGAACGTCGATGCCGCACGCGGACGCGGCGCGGAACTGGTCGTCCTGTTGAGTCACAACGGTTTCGACATCGACCGCAAACTCGCCGGACGCGTGCGCGGTATCGACGTCATTCTGACCGGGCATACCCACGACGCCTTGCCGGCCGTGGTCGAAGTCGACGAGACGCTCCTGGTCGCATCCGGTTCGCACGGCAAGTTTCTGTCGCGCCTGGACCTCGAGGTGAAGCACGGCCGCGTTATCGATTATCGCTACAAGCTGATCCCGGTGTTCGCCGATGCGATCACGCCTGATCGCGACATGCGCGCACGCGTCGAACGGATCCGCGGCCCTCACCAGGAGACCCTGGAGCGCGTGCTCGGTACCACCCAATCACTGCTCTATCGTCGCGGTAACCTCAACGGCACGTTCGACGATCTGATCTGTCAGGCCATAGTCGAAGCGCGTGACGCCGAGATTGCGTTTTCGCCCGGCTTTCGTTGGGGCGCCTCGCTCCTGCCGGGGCAGCACATCACGGGTGACGACGTGTTTAACCAGACGGCGATTACCTATCCCAACGTGTACCGCAGGACCTTGTCCGGCGCCGAACTCAAGGCGGTGCTCGAAGACGTCGCCGATAACCTGTTCAATCCCGATCCCTATTACCGGCAAGGCGGTGACATGGTGCGCGTTGCCGGGCTCGGATATCAGTTGCGCGCACAGGCGAAAATGGGACAACGCATCGAGAAATTGACCAAGTTCCCGGGCGGCGAACCGATCGAACCGTCGCGTGAGTATGTCGTCGCCGGGTGGGCTTCGGTCAACGAAGGGGTCGAGGGACCTGCGGTTTACGATGTCGTCGGTGCGCATATCGAGCGGCACGGCGACGCCGTACACGTCGCGCCGAATACGGCGGTGCAGATCGTTCGCTAATCAGGTCGAAAGCCCGTAAATACGGCCGGCAACGCACAGATCTCTTGTACGAGATCTGCGGGCAGGTCCGAGGGATGTTCGGCACTGGCGCTCGCCTGCAGCGTGTCGGCCATACCGACAAATCGCTGTTCGACGATGCGGGTGATCTCATCGTGCCGGCCGATGGCCGCACAGGCGTGCAGCAGTTCGTCGGGCACGGCTGCGGCCAGGCCGTCCCATTCACCCTGCTTGGTCATACGATTCAGCTTCGGTCCGAGTTCCGCGTAGCCCTCGGCGTCTAACACCGGCCAGTAGGCAGGCGTCGATGCGTAGAATCCGATCCGATAGCGAACCCACTCGGCCATGCGTTCGACCGTTTCATCATCCGGACCCGTTGCGATGAAACCGCCGCCGTTGATCTCGAAGTGCGACCGTGGCTTACCACTCACGGCGAGTCCTCGCGCAATCTGCGGCTTGATGGTGTCGTCGAAATACTTCCGCGTGCAGAAGGGGTGGAGCCGCACACCGTCGCCCACCTCGCCCGCGAGTCTCAGCATTGCCGGCCCCACCGCGGCGAGGGTAATCGGCGGAGCGGGCCGATCGGATCCCTCGGGGACGAAGTTGGGTGGCATCAGGGTAAAGCGATAATGCTCGCCTTCGTAGCGCAAGCGCTCGCCGGTCTTCCATGCGCGCCAGATTGCGCGCAGCGACTGCACGTACTCGCGCAGGCGCGGGACCGGCGGACCCCAGGGTACGCTGAAGCGCTTTTCATTATGTGCGCGGATCTGTGTTCCCAGACCCAATACAAAGCGGCCCTGCGAGGCCTCGTTCAGATCCCAACTGATGTGGGCCGTCGACATGGGCGAGCGCAGAAATGCGATCGCGATACCGGTCGAAAGCTCGACGCGCCGCGTACAGGTCGCAGCAACGGCTAGCGGCATGAAGGGGTCGTGGCGATTTTCCAGCGTACTGATGCCGGAGAAACCGCGCGCTTCCACCGCCTCCGCCCCGGCCTTGGAGGCGAGTAAGTTATGTTGTGGAATTGTGGTTAAGATACGCACGATGAACGGCTTGATGTTTACGATTCAATCGTCAATGTAATTTAAAATCGCCGCTTACGATATGGCGATACGCATAACGGGAGGAGAGCGTAATGAGAACAATAGTTTCCCTGTCAGTCCTGAAGATCGCGGTCGTGGCGATGCTCGTGTCTGTACCAGCGACGACCATCGCACACGAAGAAAGTAAAGGGGATCCCATCTATAACTGGGCGCCGGAGAAAATCATAGAGCTCGTCAGCCGGGTGCGCGCCGGGCGCGATCTATCTCCCAAGAGCTGGCCCAACGGTGCGCGCGTCGCCGTCAGCTTGTCGTTCGACATCGATACAGAACCCGTGTGGATCGGATTCCAGGGCGTGTCGAGTCCCTCTTACATGTCGCGCGGCGAATACGGTGCGCGCACGGCGCAACCGCGGGTACTTAAGTTGCTCAAAAAACACGACATTCCCGCGACGTTTTTTCTTCCGGCGATGTCAATGGAGCTGCACAAGGAACTGATACCGGAGCTCCTCAAGCATCCGGAATACGAAATCGGCTTCCACTCGTTCGTACACGAAAACCCAATGCTCCTGAATGAAGCCGATGAACGCCGGATCTACAAGCAGGCGATGGAGATTTTCGAGAAACACGTCGGGCGTAAACCGGTTGGATTCCGATCCGCTGCCTGGGATTTGACCGATTCGACGATCAAGATCGTAAAGGAGATGGGGTTTCTGTATGAAAGCAGCATGATGGCCGACGAACGCCCCTACATGCTGATGGAAGGCGGTAAGGAAACCGGGCTCATCGAATTACCCGTCGAATGGATCCTTGATGATTGGCCCATGTTCCAGATCAGTTGGCCAAAGAATCACGTCGCGTTACGCAATGCGCAGGACGTCTTATCGATCTGGAAGGGCGAGTTCGACGTCGCCCACGAGGAAGGCACCTTGTACATGCTGACCATGCACCCGCAGGTGATCGGACATCGCTATCGGATCACGATGCTCGATGAGCTCATTACGTATATGAAGGACAAAGGGGACGTTTGGTTTGCGACGCACGAGGCCATAGCCCTTTACGTGAAGGAGCAGGCGGGGTTGTAGCCTGGATGGAGCTGAGCTCCATCCAGGAACGTCTTAACCGTGCCACACGTCACGCACTATTTCGACTATAAAAGCCCTTACGCCTACCTCGCGCAGGAAGCGACGTTCGAACTGGCGGAACAACCGGGCGTCACCGTCGAATGGCTGCCGTACACACTGCAGATCGACAAGTACCTCGGCAGTGCAAAACTCGGCGCCGACGGCACGGACACCGTCGGTACCCGCAACGATCACCAATGGCGGCGCGTCAAGTATTCCTATATGGACTGCCGGCGCGAAGCGAACCGCCGGGGCCTGACCATCCGCGGCCCGCGGAAGATCTTCGACAGTTCTCCCGCTCACATCGGTTTTCTATACGTGCGCGAGCAGGGCGATTTCCGAGCCTTCCACAATGCGGTATTCGAACGCTTCTTCCGCCGCGAGCTGGATATCGACGACGCCCGGTGCATCGCGGCGCTCATGACCGAAACCGGTTTTGATGCGGAGGGATTCGACGCGTTTATGGCCGGCGACGGGCGTGCGCGGCACGACGCGATCATCGACGCCGCGGAAGCGGCAGGCGTATTCGGCGTGCCCGGTTACCTCGTCGATGGCGAGCTGTTCTGGGGCCTGGAACGGCTCGGGCGGGTGCACGAAAAGCTCGGTCTAGTGTCCGCCTGATCCGCACGGCCGCGAGGCCATCCCGGCTTACGCCGATGCCAATCTTAATGTTGTTTCTAGCTATTGAAACAGCTATAATTCATATAGTTACTTTGCATATCTTATGATTAACATGAGATTGGAGTTGAGACTCGCTGCCCTGATCTGCGCGCTCGTATTAAGCGCTTGCGCCAGCACCGTCATCGATACGGCAACCGACGCGGCCCTCGCGGTCGCCAAGGTTCCCTTCAAGGTTGGCGGCGCCGTGGTGGACGTCGCCACCGATGACGAGGATTGATCCGTAGCATGGCCGGCCGGCGCCCCCGTCGTCACCGCTGATACTGCTACACTCGAACGCCATGTCACTGCCCGCCATCACCGATCCCGGCACCTGCGTCACACCGACCTCGATCATCGATTCCGAACACGCGTCCATCAGCGCTTACGCCGCGCGCCACAGCGCGGGCTGTGACGATGACCTGGCGAAATCGATCGCGCTCTACTACGCCATACGCGACGGTATTCGTTACGATCCCTACGCCATCAAGCTGTCTCCCGCCGGCTTGCGCGTAAGCGGCACGCTGGCGGCGGGGCGGGGTTGGCGTGAGCAAGGCCGTGCTGCTCGCCGCCTGTTGCCGCGCCGTGAATATCCCGGCCGCGCTCGGCTTTGCGGATGTGCAAAATCATCTCTCGACAGCGCGCATGCGGCGCACCATGGGCACGAATATTTTCTACTGGCATGGTTATGGTTACACGGCGATACGCTTGAACGGCCGGTGGGTCAAGGCGACGCCGGCATTCAACCGCGAACTGTGCGCGAAGTTCCGGATCTTGACGCTCGAGTTCGACGGTGTGGAAGACTCGATCTTCCATCCGTTCGATGCGGACGGCCAGGCCCACATGGAGTACCTCGCTCATCGCGGCGAGTTCGCCGAGGTACCGCTCGCTGCCTTGCAAGCGGATTTCGCGCGGCATTACCCCGATTTCATGCTGTCTATCGACGCCGGCGATTTCGATCGGGAAGTGGCGGCGGAGCTGCACCCTCTCCATTGACGATGGGGTAGCCCGGATGACGCGCAGCGTAATCCGGGGGTATCACCCGCCCAAGCTGCTGCGCGCCGACAAGAAGTCGTTGAGCCCCAAATCCGCGCGAAAATCGGCGCTTTGCCCCATAAATTCCGCTTCCATCGGGATGCCGATGGCATCGGCAACGCGGTCGTTGCGACTGAAATTTCCGGCGATCACCGCGGCCGCGACGAGCGCGTCACCGCCCAGGCGCGCGACGAGCGCGGCGCGTGCGCTGTCCAGCGCTGCGAGGTCGCCTCCGACCACGGTGCTTGCAAACGCCAGCAACACATCGCCGTCGGGGATACCGATGGCGTAGGTGGGGTCGATGATCGCCCGCAGGTCGACGGGATAGTCTTCTAACTTGCCACTCCCACGGAGCACCACGCAATGGGAGACCGTTCAGTAAAAACATTGGTTGAGCGCGGAGACCCGCCCAGCCACGATTTCGAGTTGCGCCCGGCTCAGCGCGGCGTGATGCGAATAGGTGAAATCGAAGAATTTGTCGATCGGCAGATATTGCGTACGCCCACCCACCATGATGCGTTCCGCTTCCGGCGGCACGAGGCTCAGCGCCCGGTAAACGAACGGTTGCATGGTGCCGCCATAAAGGTCGTTGCCTACGTCACCACCGCGCTCGTCGCTCGGAATCGACGCCACCCACGCGCCTTCGTCGATCGCCGTGGCAGGCCGATCGAGGCTCGGTTCGCCGTCGATGGGTGCGTGCAACGTGCGCATCGGCACACCGAGTCCGCGCGCGAACACATCGAGGTTGACCAGCCGCGACACGATCCCGACGGTTTCGACGTATTCCGCATCGCTGATGTCCGCGGCCCGTGCGTTTTCGAAGAACGACCGCTCGAGGTCCTTGGGCGCAACCGCAACCTGTGTGACGACTTCGCTTAGGGCTGCGGGTAAGACTTCATCCTCATCGAGATCGCCGTCCGCTTCCTGTATTCCGGCCTGACAGCGCGCCGCACGGCAATGCCGCGCGACCGCCGTGCGCTCCTCGCCCGTCATCCAGGTGCCGGGTCGAGCGAAGCTCGCCAACTCATCGTCATGGAACGCCGCCAGCGTGTCGCTGATGTGGTATGTCGAATCCCCATACAAGCTCATGCGTGCGTTCCCTCCGACTGAATTGCGTAGACCCCATCGTTGCGACGGTGCCCGCCGGCATCCTATCAGATGCGCGGATCCTGGCGGGCGCGGCATACGGCTCGGTACGCCCTAAGCATTAAAGGATAAGGCTTACTGGTCGATAGCAAGACCGGCGGACATTCATATGATTAATTTCGGCTTAATCTTTATCAGCATGTCCCTGACTCTCGGCATGAACGCCAATGACGGGTTCCTGCAACGCATGGGATTCGATCCCGATATCTTGATGTTCACGGCCATTGCCTTCGTAATCACGGGTCTGATCGCGCACCGTCGTCTGGCCCTCATCGTGGTCGTCGTGTTGCTGACGATCAGTGCGAACGTGCCCATGGAAGAAGCACTGCGGATCGGTTACGACCCCGACGTAGCCTTGGCCGCGCTGTTTGCCATAGTCGCGGCGCCCTATTTCGCGAGATTCATCGAAGACTTCTCCTTCTAGTGCGCTATCCCGTTTCGCGGGCCGGCAGTCTTGCGCATAATCCCGAACTCGACGATCTGATTCGAGGTGGTCTGCGCTGACAGCCAATTCACTGCGACTGACCGTTGCGGGTGCCGTGTTGACGTACACAGCGGGTTTTTTGCTGTGGTACAGCGCGACACCGCTCGGGCTTTACCCCGTGCTCGATGGCCGCGAGATACTCGCGCTGGCCACGCGTATCGCGAACGGTGACCTACCGCAAGAGCCGTTTTATCGCGCGGCGCTCTATCCAGCGCTGCTATCCCTATTCGTCGAGGCCGGCGTTGCGGCGCCCGATCTCGCTTTCTGCGCACGTCTGCTGAATGGGCTGCTGCATTGCGTCAATGTGTTGTTGGTGTGGTGGATTGCGGGTGCGTTGTGGCGAAGTAACGCAGCGAGCGCACTCGCGGCGGTGCTCTACGGCTTGAATCCGGTCGCGCTCCACTTTGCCGGCGATCCGCTCGACATTTCCCTTGCTATCACCTTGATGCTCGCCGGCTTGCATGCGGGTATGAGCGGCATCGCGGCGGTGCCCGAAGGTGGCCGCGCTCGACTGGCGCTGGCATCGGTTTGTCTGGCGCTCGCGGTGCTTGCGCGGCCACACATGTTGACCGTGCTGCTCGCGTGGTTCGTGATCGTGACGATCGACATACGGCCCGTGCGGGCGCATGCGCGCTCGATCCTTGCCGGTCTTTTGCCGGCAATAATCGTGTTGGGCCTGATGGGTGCCGTGAACTACAGCCTGTCCGGCGACTTGCGCGTGCTGCCGTGGCAGGGTGCCTACAACCTGTGGTCCGCCAATCGACCCGGCGCCAACGGTCGCTATTTTCAGCAGGCGACGCGCATCGCGTCCTACGACGCCGATGCGAATCCCGCTCGCATCGAGTCCGAACGCCTGTTTACGGAATTGAATCCCGCGTCATCGGCCGAGCCCGCAAGCCAGGCGGGATTCTGGCGCGCGAAGACCATCGAACACATCGTCAACTCGCCGCTGCAGTGGGGCAGTTTGCTCGTGCGTAAGGCTTATTACCTGATCAACAACTTCGAGCAATACAACAATAAGACCTACAGCCTGCACAAACGGCGTTCGCCGTGGCTGCGCTGGAATCCGCTGTGTTGGGCGCTGTTGGTCGCGGGCGCCGGGGTGGGGCTCGTATGGGGTTGGCAGCGTGCGGGTATGCAGGGGCTGGCGTTGTGCGCGGCCGCCTACACCGCCGGATTGTTGCTGACCTATGTCAGCGCGCGATTTCGTTTGCCGCTGCTGCCTCTATTGGCCGTGATGGCGGGCGGTCTCGCGACGCGTCCGCGCAATCGCCGAGGCATGATCCTGGGTGCCGCCACGGGCTGTTTATTGCTCGGCCTGAGCCTGATACCGATCGCGCGCATCGAAGCAGAGAAAACCTACCTGCAGGATTATCTGTTGCTCGCGCGCGCGAATTCGCAAGTGGAACGGCACGACGCGGCGCTCGGATATGCGCGCCGGGCTTTGGCTCGCGCACCCCGGGACGCAGCGGCGCTCGAGTTGACCTGCGTGGCCGGTTTCAATGCCTGGCTCTACGGTACGCAATCCGACGGCGAGCTCGCATGGCTCGCGGACATGTGCGCGCGATCGGCGCCGGCTTCGCCGGTGGCGCGTCGCGTCGTCGGTATTGTGTACTGGCGCTTGGGTCATCACGCTGAAGCTGTGTCGCTGTGGTCCGAGCTCGCAGATTCTGTAGGGCCCGAACGGGGACCGGCGCTCGCAGCGCTATTGATGACCGACCGCATTACGATTAATGACGTCTCCATCGATTGGACACAGCACGACGCCATCGACGATATGTTGCTGCTGGCGCTGACGATCAAGGGCGACGTCCGCGCAGCGGACGTGGTGCGGTGGCGCATGGGCCCGGGTGAAATCAAGCGACAGACCGAACACCTCGCGAAGACGTTTACGCGCCCGGAACGCTTGGACGATCGCGACCCTTGACGACGCGAACGGCGACATCGGCGCGCTGGCAACTCATCATCAACCCGGCCGCCGGCGCCGGGCGCGCCGCACGGAAGCGGCACGCCGCGCTCACGGTGCTGCGAAATGAGGGCGTCGAGTGGGATCTGTACGAGACGGGTGGCAGCGGCGAGGCCCGCGGGATCGCGCGCGACCGGGCCGTGGGTGGACACCGCAGGTTTTTGATCGCCGGCGGCGACGGTACGCTCAATGAAGCGGTAAATGGTTTATTCGACGCCGGCGCGTTGAATGGCGCAACCGTCGCGGTATTGCCGCTCGGCAGTGGCAATGATTGGACGCGGAGTCGTGCGTACGCCCGCGATCTGCGCAAAGTCGCCACTGCACTCAAGCGCGATCGCGGGGTGTCGTGTCCGGTCGGTCTTGTGCAATCGATCGGAACCGAGCCGTCCTGGCAACGATGTTTCGTCAATTCAGTGGGGATCGGGTTGGATGTCCGCGTGATTGAATCCGCGCCCGCCGTGCGCTGGGCGACACTGCGCTACCTCGTCGGTTTGATGCGCGCTTTCGCGCGATTTGAGGCGATCGAGTTAAACGCGGTCATCGATGGTGAATCCAGCGCGCGGCAGGTACTGCTCGCCCTGTGTGCACTGGGGCCCTTTGCCGGCGGTGGTATGTGTCTAGCACCACATGCGCGCGATCTCAACGGGCATCTGGCGGTGACGGAGATCGAGGATCTGCCGTGGTGGCGCCTGACGTTATCGGGCTATCGCCTGTACAACGGAAGTATCGAGGTGCGCCCGGAAGTGCATACGCGTATCGCGGACATCGTTGAACTCAGCACGCGGTACGCGGAGCCCGTGCAAGTCGATGGCGAAGTCGTGGGCCGGACGCCTATTCGCATCTCTATCCTGGACACGGGTTTGCAGACGATCGATTGCAGCTAGTGCCCAGTCCCGTGGAAACGATCGGCGCGTTGAAGCGCGGTGAGCTTTATCACGGACTGCCTTGTTTGGTAGCCGTGCGCGTATTCGGGAAGAACAGCTGCAGCCCGCCGATCCGGAAGTCGGCGATGGCGCGCTGGCCCGCCGCTCCGATGAGCCAGTCGATGAACGCCTGGCCGGCCACGGCTTTGACGTTGGGGTGTCGGGCCGGATTGACCAGCATGATCCCGTACTGATTGAAGAGTTCCGGATCGCCTTCAAGCAGGATCTCGAACGCCGCCTTATTCTTGAAGCTGAGCCAGGTCGCGCGATCGGTCATGGTGTAGCCGTCCATGCCTACCGCGATGTTCAAGGTCGTCCCCATGCCGGCGCCCGTTTCGCGGTACCAGGTGCCGCTTTCGGCTTCCACGTCGAAGCCCGTACCTCGCCACAGTGCCAATTCTTTGCTATGGGTGCCGCTGTCATCACCGCGCGAGACGAATACCGCGCGTTTCGAAGCAATCATGGCGAGCGCCGCGGCGGCCGATTCGATCCGACGGATCGCCGCCGAGTCGGCCGGTGGTCCGACAAACACGAAGTCGTTGTACATGAGGTCGAAGCGCTCAACGCCAAAGCCCTCCGCGACGAAGCGTTCTTCAGCGTGCTTGGCATGAACGAGTAAGACGTCACCGTCACCATTGCGCGCGTTGCGCAGCGCTTGGCCCGTTCCGACGGCGACGACCCGCACATCGATTCCCGAAGCCGCTTTGAACAGCGGGATCAGGTGATCCAACAACCCTGAATTCTGGGTCGACGTCGTCGATTGCAGAATGATGAATCGATCGGCGCCAACCGCGAATAAGGGCGTCGCGGCGAGCAGCGTTACAGCGAGCATTTTTTTCAATGCGGCGCTGGTATTGCGGCCCTGGGTCATGGGTCCAACCGCCCTTCGATGAACGCGCGCGCCGGGGCCGAGTTCGGGCCGGCGAAAAATTCAGCCGCCGGCAGGTGTTCGGTGACGCGCCCGTCGTGGATGAACACGACGTCCTCAGCCAGGCGTTCGGCCTGTGCTGCGCTCTGGGTGACCAACACGATCTTGGTCCCGCGCACGTGGCTGGTCGCGATCAGGTCTTCGATGGCGCGGGCGGACGCGGGGTCGAGGCTCGCAGTCGGTTCATCCAAAAACAAGAGCTCCGGATCGGTACTCATGGCCCTGACCACGGCGAGGCGTTGGCGTTCACCCCCTGAAAGTACGCTTGCATGCCGTTCCGCGAGATGGGCCAGATCACCCGCGGTGAGCGAGCGGTGCAAGCGGTCCTCACGTTCCGCGTGAGCGATGCCGTGAACCTTCATCGCGTAGCGGATGTTGTCCGCTACCGAACGCCTGAGCAGGACCGGATGCTGAAACACCATCGCCTGGCGCCGGCGCAGGTCGGTAGACGTCAAATTCCGGGCCCATTTGATCTCACCACAGGTCGGTTCGATCAGGCCGTTCAGCAGGCGCAACAGCACGCTCTTGCCCGCGCCGTTGTAGCCCATGATGACCGTGCAACCACTGCTCCGCACCACCAAATCGAGGTCCTTGATGATCGTCGTATCGCCGACGGCGAACGACAGCTTGCGCACGGTGATCGGCAATATCGACTGCCGGTCCGCGGCCGATTGCGCCTGCGCCAGCGGTAACACCGCGTCAGGCATAGGCCAATTCCGGTTCGATGCGCTTCAAAGCCGCCACGCAACCATTCACGATCAGTGCGATGCACATCAACACGATTCCGAGCGCCATCGCCAGTGCGAGGTCACCTCGCGACGTTTCGAGCGCGATGGCCGTGGTCATTACACGCGTAACGTGATTGATATTGCCGCCCACGATGATCACGGCGCCGACTTCCGCGATGGCGCGGCCAAACGCGGCGAGCACGACCGTGATGAGCGCATGGCGGGCCTCGAACAACAGCGTCCGCACTTTGGACATGCCCGTCACGCCGAGTGATCGCAGCTGCTCGTCGTAGCGGGCGTTCAGATCCTCGACGATCTGACGCGAGAGCGCGGCGACGATCGGCGTGATGATGATGATCTGGGCGACGATCATCGCCGTCGGTGTGTACAGCAGGCGTAGCCAGCCAAACGGGCCGACATTCGAGAAGCACAGGTACACCACGAGTCCGACGACGACCGGCGGTAATCCCATCAGCGTATTGATGATGACCACACCGAGGGTGCGGCCACGGAAGCGAACCGTGCCGAGCGCGGCCCCGAGTGGCAGGCCGACGAGACACGCAATGAACACCGCCGTGCCGCTGACGCGCATCGACAGCATGACGATCTCGAACAGATCCGCGTCGGCGGTGACAATCAGGCGGGTTGCGATTCGCATCGCTTCGGTGAATTCGAACATCGGCGTTAAAAATTGAGTAACACTTGCGAATAAGCGTAGGTGGCGTCGCCCTGCCGGTTCGAACCGGGCGCGTTGTCCCTGAACTCGCCCGCGAAGAGATGCGCGACACCCGTTTCGAAACGGTAATTCCCGGGCACGACCTCCCAACGCAACCGCGCCTCGATCTGCTGACCGATGAAGCGGCCGGATCGCCCGGCGACGTCGCGTAAACCAGCCGTCGTCCAGGCGTCTCGATCCGACGCCAGCCAGAATGCGCGATGGCTGACAAATACTTTAATATCACGCGCCGGCCGCAACTTGAGGCGAACGCCCGGCGTGCTCAAATTGCTGCGTGCAAAGGGGCCATAAATGCCGGTCGGGCCGAAATCGGAACGCCGCGCACCGAACAGGGTATCGAAGCGATCGTTGTCGCCGTCGAAGGGGTCGTCGTCTCCGCTTGCATAGTCGTATTGCACGATCAATCGCGGCGCCCACGGGGCGTCTAACGAATAGCCGACTTCGATGTGTTGAAAGTGCGCGAAATGATCGAGGTCGAGCACGTTCGCGGCGGCCCCGGAACTGCGCGATTCACCGAACTGAAATACGGACTCGATCATGTAATCGAAGCGGCACTTCGCCGGCGGCCGGTAGACCCTCAGGCCAGGCATGTAGAGTTCGCGGTTCCGGGTTGGGCGTCCGCTGGCATCACGTTCGTCGAGACCAAAAAAAAAGAGCTCGCCGAGGAGTTCATTGGGTAAGGCCTCAAATGCGTAATAGAGACCCCACAATCGAACTTCCAGGTCTTCTTCATCGAACTCGATGTCATTGTCCAACAACGCGCGCGGTGTATTGGGCTTGCGATTGACCGGCAACGTGTAGAAGGCCTGAAAGCGACGTTTGCCCGAGCCGCGCCAGTGCCATTCGAAACCGGTGAACGTGTTGATCGTGTTGCGGTAGAGGCTGCGCGCTACGATGCGACGGCTGCCGACGTCGATCGTGAGGCGCCCCACACGCAGTTCGCTGTGATCCCCCGGCGTCAAGAGCCCCGTTGCCTGCCAGGCCAAATAGCCCTGCAGGAGTTCAACCGGGTTCACGATCGTCGTGCTCGAAACCGAACCGTGATCGGCGAGATCCGCGCGCGAATCGATCACCTCCAGCCCGAATCCAAGCGCGTCGAACTCGAGCTCGGCCAACACAAGAGTCCGCATTGCGACGACCTGGTCGCTGCCGTTCATCGCGGCCCGAAACTGGTCGTCCAGCGATTCGTAGCGCGTGCGGTGGGAGCCGCTGACATTTAACCAGGACGGCAGCGCCGCGGCGTTAGCGAGCCGCCAGGGCCGTGCTTCGTCTGCGGCAAGCACCGCCCAGGTACTCGCGAGGGCGAAGACCACAGCGATGACGGTGCTGAGATCGGTCGAATTAATATGCACAGCTAGACAGGGACTATTATAAATTTTGCCATTTTTATAATGACTTGAGGATATTATTAGATTAAGTACACTGAATTAAATATGAAATCTAAATCATATATAGCCGAACAGCCGAGGGCGCTGTGGAACCGCTACTGAACGCCCTGGACGCGGGCGGCGGCGTCGTCTGCCTGGTCGGCGCCGGCGGTAAAAAAACCACGATGTACACCTTGGCGGCGTTGCACCCCGGGCGCGTTGCGCTGTCGTCCACCTCCCACATGTACGTGTACGACGAAGCGCGGGTCGATCACGTCGTACACGTAGAAGCAGGCGAGACCTACGGCCACGGATCGGGACGCGTGATAGCGTTTACGGGCAAGACCGACACGCCGCAGCGCGTCGGTGGATTGTCGCCCGCGCAGATCGAGGCGATCTGGCGAAACCGCGATTTCGATCTGTTCCTAATCAAGGCGGACGGCGCGCGCGCCCGCTGGATCAAAGCGCCTGAAGCCTATGAGCCGATCGTGCCGCCGTGCGCCGACACCGTGATCCCTGTCGTCTCAGCACGTGTGATGGGACGCCGCCTTGAAGACGGAATCGCACATCGACCTGAACGGGCGGCGAGCTTGATGGGTATTACGGTCGCGACGCCGATCGAACCCGGACACGTGGCGCGCTTAATGAGTGCGCCAGACGGCGGGCTCAAAGGCGTGGGGGATGCGACGGTCGTGCCGCTCATCAATATGGTCGACGACGATGCGCTTCATCATGCGGCACGCAGTGCGGCCAAGCAGGCCCTCGCTCTGACGTCACGCTTCTCACGCGTGGTGTTGGCCTGCATGAAGCAATGCCGCGTGGTCGAGGTGATCGAACGCGACGGCCCTGCGGTTCGGCCGCTATCGAGCGACGCGTGAAAGTGCAGGTATCGTTCGACCTGGCCTGGCGGATGACCGTCGATGGCAAGGACTATGTCGTCGAAAGGCTGTTATTCAAGCTGCTCGACGGTATTCGCCGCGGCGGGCACCTCAATTATGCGGCGCAACACGCCGCGGTGTCGTACCGTCACGCCTGGGGATTGGTGCGCACCTGGGAAGCGCGCTTAGGTGACCGGCTGGTTACGTTACAGCGCGGGCGCGGCGCGAGTCTCACCCGCGCCGGCGAGACGCTTCTCGATGCCCATGACGGTATCGCCGAACAAACTCAACGGACTTTGAACGATGCCGAGGCGTGGACGGCCGCGCGCTTGGCTACGGCTTTCGAGGCGCCGCATGCCGTATGTACGATCGTCTCGAGTCACAGTGATGCCGTACAACGCTTGCGCGATGCCCTCGTCGCAGCGGATATCGACGTTGCGCTCGACGTCATCGGCAGCGAGGGCGCGCTGCGACGCTATCGTCGCGGGGACGCTGACGCCGCCGGGTTTCACCTGCCGTTGGGCGTGCTCGGCGGGATGCTCGGACCGCTGCTGCTGGGACTGATCGATCCCACGCGCGATCAAGTTTATGTATTGGAACGGCGCACGCTCGGTTTGATGTCCCGTCCCGAAACAGCTTGCCGCGACCTGCAGGGCCTGGTCGAACGCCAATACACGTTCGTCAATCGACAACCCGGGTCCGGTACGCGCCTGGCGTTGGACGGTTTGCTGGGGATTGCGGATATCGCGCCCGGTGATGTCCGCGGCTATGCCAACGAGGAACATACCCATACGGCGGTGGCAGCGATGGTCGCGTGCGACGGCGCGGATGTGGGCTTCGGCACCGCGACGGCCGCTGTGGCGATGCACCTGCATTTCCAACCCCTGGTCGACGAGCACGTCTATATGGCCGTCAGGCGCGATCTCTCCGAGGAGATCGGGGCGTGCATTGGCGATTTTTGCGCCGATGTGGGCGCCGCGAACGCCTTGTTCGGCTCGCCGCGTCCAACGCTTGCGGCCATACGCCGTTTACACGGCGCCGCGGCGTGATTCAACCAGACAAGACGGTCGCGAAAGACTGGGTGAAATAATCCAAGTTGGCGTTGTTGATTCCCGCCACGTTGACACGGCTCGAATCGACCAGATAGATACTGAATTCATCGCGCAGCCGGGCGATCTGCGCCGGCGTGATCCCCAAAAAGGAAAACATACCACGCTGCTCTCGTATAAAGCCGAAATCCCGGTCCGAGTGTGCGGTGAGTTTAATCGCCAAGGTGTCGCGCAGGCCGTTGATGCGGTCGCGCATTTCAGTCAGCTCCTCGACCCACGATGCGTGCAACGCTTCGTCGTTGAGGATCGTCTCGACGATGGCGGCACCATGCGCGGGGGGCATGGAATAGATCCCGCGCGCGACGGATTCGAGCTGGCTTTGCACCGCCGCGGCGTGGGCGGTATTTTCCGTTGCGATCTGTAACGCCCCGGTCCGCTCTCGATACAACCCGAAATTCTTCGAGCACGAACTCGCGACGATTAATTCGGCGCAGTTCCGACCCAACAGACGAACGCCATAAGCATCTTGATCGAGGCCGTCGCCGAGGCCCTGGTAGGCGAGATCGACGAACGGCGTGAAGCCGCGATGATTCGCGAGTGCGCCAACCGCCTCCCAGTGTTCCGGTGTGAGATCGACACCCGAGGGATTGTGGCAGCAACCGTGCATGAGCACGATGTCACCGGCCGCGACCTTGCGTAAATCGTGCATCATGGCGTCGGCGTCGAGGCCGTGCGCGTTCGCGTCGTAGTACGCGTAAGTCTGAATCGTCAATCCCGCGCTGGCGATTAGGGGAATGTGATTGGCCCAGGTCGGTTCACTCACCCACAGCGTGGCACCCTCCCGCGCGCGCATGATGAGCTCCGCAGCGACGCGCAAGGCCCCGCATCCACCCGGTGTTTGAACGCTTGCGATGCGCCGATCGGAAATGAGCGGATGGTCACGCCCCGAACAAGAGCTCTCGCATCGCCTGGTTGAAGCCCGGCGTGCCCGGTGGCGCAATGTAGCTCTTGGTACGCTCCGTCTCGCTGCGATGCCGTTGTGCATCGCGCACGCACTCGAGTATCGGCGTATCACCGCGCTCATCACGATAGACCCCGACGCCGAGATCGATCTTCTGCGGATGCGGATCAGCACGGTAGGTATCCATCAATCCGAGGATCGGATCCGGTGGCAGGGTTTCCAGTGACTCGAACATTGATTCGGGGACAGTTTACTTAATTCCTGGTTGCAGGAATTAAGTAAACTGTCCCCGAATCAATGTCAACGCTCGAAGCAACGTTGCCGCGCCGACGCGGCGCGCAGGGCATCGATTTCAGCTTGAGTCTGTGGGCCGGGAATTGCCGATGAATAGGCGGCCAGGGCGCTGTAGGGCAGGTAATAAAACGCACCGCTCCAGGCCGATCCGATGAAGACCGCCGCGCGGTTCCGCGGGTCGTCCAGAAGTTCGCGCGATAGTCGAGCCGATCCCGGATCAAGGCGACGCGTTGCGTATAGAGCGCACGGCAATCCATGTGCGTCGGGCTGGCGGCCTCAGGGCGTGCGGGTCCGATCAGAAAATTGCGTGCGTCGTCGAAGCGATTCCGTGCGAATTGCTCAGCTTTTTGACGGTATATCTCAGTTGTAGACGGTGCCGCTGTTTCGGCCGCGGCCGGTCCCGCGAATAGTGCAACGACGAGGGGAATAATAAATGTATTGCGCATTGGCGGCCGCTATTGAGTGCCTGTATTTCATGTCGGCTGCCGCGGGAGATTCTTAAGGGGACAGGTTCAAACCCGTCCCCTATCTGTTATTCATCGGGGTTATTCAGCCGGTTGGATATATAGAAATGATAAGCCGCCGGACGCGCCCACCCCCTTGCTCGTTTCGAGCACGAGGGGTTGCAGGCCGATGCTCTTGCTGCCACCGCCGACCAGCGCTTTCGCACCCAGGCCCAGGCCGGCCGCCGCGGACAACTCACCGCCGACATATCGGCCGCCGAGCGCCTTCGCGCCGGGACTCACGTCCTCCGATGCGGCGAAGACCGTAAACGCCATCTTTTCATCACTCTTGAAACTCAGGTCGAGGCCGAGCGCGATGCCGGTCTCGCCGACGTATTCTTCCGTACTACCGCCCTTGGCATAGACGCACTTGACGTCCGCAGTCGAACGAATCAACAAATTGATGCGGGAACCGGGAACCACTGAGCAGGTCAGTACGCCGACTTCGATGCCGCTCTCGGCGTGCGCCGAGCCCAAGGGAACCCATGCGCATGCGGTCGCCAATACGAGCGCCGGAACGTTTCCTAACTTCATCATTTCTTCCTCTTTGATTTCTCAGGACGCATTTGCAAATAAGAAGAACGGGCAAACGCGGTTGACGCGCGGATTCTCGCAACCGCCTCAGGCTTTGTCCAGACGCGTCCATCGCAGGCCGTGCGATCGAATGCAAACCGGTTTTCCGTTCAAGAACGCTGCGGGGATGCTTCGCCGCTGGCGATCCAGTCGCCGTGTTTACTCGATCTTAACCAAGGCCCCGGTCCGGCGTTGCAAGCTACGCGGCCAATCGCCGTCATCCGGTGAGGCGGGGATGGCCTTATCCGGGGATCTTCTCATATACTGTATATAAATACAGTATTACAACAATACGATGAGCCCACGCCTGCCCGTGTACGCGGAACTACACTGCCTCAGCAACTTCAGCTTCCTGCGCGGCGCTTCGCATCCGAAGAGCTCGTAGGCCGGGCCCATAGCCTGGGCTACAGCGCCCTGGCGTTGACCGACGAATGTTCCTTCGCCAGCGCGGTGCGGGCCCATGTTGCGGCACGAGAACTCGGATTCAAACTCATCGTGGGCACGGAGCTCAAGCTCGAAGACGGCTTCAAGCTCTTGTTTCTGGCCGACAGCATCGAAGCCTATCAACAGATCTCGGCGCTCATCACATGCGGCCGCCGCCGCATGGCAAAGGGGGCCTATCGCCTCGCTCGCAGCGATGTCGAAACGTGCGTGACGAAAGGCCTGGCGGTTTGGTTGCCGCGTGCGGATGGCGGTGACGCCGACGCCGCGTCCTGGTTTGCGGATGTGTTCGAGGGGCGGGCGTGGCTGGGCGTCGGTCAGTTTTATAGCGGCACCGATGGCCTGCTGTTAGGGCGCGCACGCTATCTATCCCATCGCTACGGCCTGCCACTCGTCGCTGCCGGCGACGTTCACGCGCATTGCCTCGAGCGGCGTCCCTTGCTCGATACCTTGACGGCGGTGCGTCTGGGTACGACCTTGAGCGATGCCGGCCACAATCTGTTTGCTTCCAGCGAACGTTATCTGCGCCCGCGCGCCCGTCTCGCGCGTCTCTACCCCGGCAGAACTCCTGCGCGAAACCTTGAACGTCGCCGAGCGCTGTAGCTTTTCCCTGGATGAACTGCATTACGATTATCCGCACGAACTGGTACCGACCGGAGAGACGCCGTCCACGCATTTGCGCCACTTGGTGCAAGCCGGCATGCAGCGGCGTTGGCCTGGAGGCGCGCCCGCGAAGGTGCGCGCGCTCGTCGACCATGAACTCGCACTCATCGCCGAGCTCGCATACGAAGCGTTTTTCCTGACCGTTTACGACATCGTCGCATTCGCGCGCGGTCGCGGGATCCTGTGTCAGGGCCGGGGCTCGGCGGCCAATTCGGCGGTGTGTTACAGCCTCGGGATCACCGAAGTCGACCCAAGCCGCATGGAGATGTTGTTCGAGCGCTTTGTGTCCAAGGAACGCAACGAGCCGCCGGACATCGACGTCGACTTCGAGCACGAGCGGCGCGAGGAAGTCATTCAGTACGTCTATGAAAAATATGGCCGTGAACGCGCGGCGCTGGCGGCCACCGTGGTCACCTACAAGCTGCGCAGCGCAGTGCGCGATGTCGGCAAGGCGCTGGGCTTGAGTCTCGAACCAGGTCGATCGCCTGGCTAAGAACATGTACTGGTGGGATCGCGGCGCGGCCATCCCGGAGCGGCTGCGCGAGGTCGGTTTCGATCCGGACAATCCGGTGATCGTGCGCCTGATCAAACTGGTGAGCGAGTTGATCGGGTTCCCCCGGCATCTGTCACAACATGTCGGCGGTTTCGTCATCTCCGATCACCCTTTGTCGCAACTCGTGCCCACCGAGAATGCCGCCATGCCGGAACGCACCGTCATACAGTGGGACAAGGACGACCTCCAAGCGCTGGGTTTACTCAAAGTCGATTGCCTGTGTCTCGGCATGCTCACCGCGATCCGGCGGAGCTTCGATTTGATCGAGGCGTTCGACGGGCGCGCTTTGGGCTTGGACGCCATCCCGGCGGAAGATCCAGCGACTTACGCCATGATCCAGAAAGGCGACACGGTCGGTGTCTTCCAGATCGAATCGCGCGCGCAGATGGCGATGTTGCCGCGCTTGAAGCCCGCGTGCTATTACGACCTCGTCATCGAAGTGGCGATCATTCGCCCGGGACCGATCCAGGGCGACATGGTCCATCCGTATCTGCGCCGACGCAACGGCGAGGAGCCGGTTACTTACCCTAGCGAAGACGTGCGCGGCGTGCTCGAACGCACCTTGGCGTGCCCCTGTTTCAGGAGCAGGTGATCAAGCTCGCCATGGTCGCGGCCGGTTTCTCACCGGGCAAGGCCGATCAGTTGCGACGCTCGATGGCGACCTGGAAACGCAACGGCGGTATTCAACGCTTCCGGCAAGATCTGATCGACGGGATGCGCGCGCGCGGTTATAGGCAGGAATTCGCCGAGCGCATCTTCAACCAGATCCAGGGCTTCGGGGAATACGGTTTTCCCGAATCGCATTCGGCGAGTTTCGCGTTGTTGGCTTATATTTCGTCCTGGCTGAAATGCCACCAGCCGGCGGCGTTTACCGCCGCCCTGTTGAACAGCCAGCCCATGGGGTTCTATGCCCCGGCGCAACTGGTGCAGGACGCCCAACGCCACGGCGTCGAAGTGCGGCCGGCGGACGTGGAGCAGAGCGACTGGGATTGCACGCTCGAAGCGGAGCGGGGGCGCTGCGGCACAGCAACGATACGTCTGGGCTTGCGCATGGTGAAGGGTTTGTCCGCGGAGGCCGGCACGCGTATTACCGCTGCGAGAGCTGCCGGCGTTTTCGCCGACGTCACCGATCTCGCGCGCCGCGCCGCGCTCGATCGCGGCGACGTCAAAGCGCTGTCGCGTGCAGGCGCCCTTAAGAACCTGGCCGGCAACCGCCATCAAGCGAACTGGGCGGCGCTGGGCGTCGATCGGCCCGTTGAAGTCATCGCTGAAGCGCGGATCGCCGAGGCCACACCGCTGCTGCGCAAACCGAGCGAGGGCGAGGACGTCATCGCGGATTATGCGCACCTCGGCCTGACCCTGGGCCGGCATCCCCTCGCGCTGTTGCGGGAACGGCTCGATCAGTTGCGCTTTGTGACCGCGGCGGCGATCGGACAAGCGCGGCACGGCGATCGCATACGCACGGCGGGGCTGGTCGTCACCCGCCAGCGTCCGGGGACCGCGACAGGGGTCGTGTTCGTCACCCTCGAGGACGAAACCGGTGTGATCAACCTCATCGTGTGGTCGAGCCTGGTCGAAACCCAACGCCGGGAACTATTGGGTGCCCGGCTGCTCGGCGTCGACGGCGAAGTGCAGCGGGAAGGAGAGGTGATCCACGTCATCGCCAAGCGCTTGGAGGATCACACGGCATTGCTGGGGCGCCTGGCGACGCAGTCACCGCGATTTTCATTGACGCGGGCGCGGCGTAACATGACCAGGCGGCACACGCTGGTCGGGAGGAGCAGTGCATGAAAAGTTTGGGGCTTATATACATGACTAGACACAACGGAAGAATTGGAGAGGTTGAAATATGCGGTCACTAAAAGGATGCTTCATGCTCGTCGTAGCTTTCGTTTTGACGCTCAACAATTTCTTCTACGCCGTCAATCCCGCAGCGGCCAAGCCCATATTTGATTGGATTGACCCTTTCGCAGTCGTCGCCCTCGTACTCGTTTTCTTGGAGAAAATCCTCGGTTCCATGCGCGGTGAAACCGAATGGCCTCGTCTCGTAGTAACGGTCCTGGTCGGGGCGCTGGTTCATTTATACGCCTACAATTACTTGGCGAAGATGGCAGGCAGTGGACTGGAGAGCGGAACCTTGTGGCTGGTTATGGTGCCGTTTACGGTTTCCTTGCTCATCTATGAGGGCTTCTTGCTGATCCGCGAAGCTAAATAGGGACTTGTCTAGTCATGTATATAAGCCCCAAAAGTTTAATACATACTTTTTTGACCGTGCTCGCGATTTCGGAGATAGGCGACCCATTGCATCGGCCTACCCGCTAAGTACAATGCCCGCCTCTTTTTTGCGCCGCCGGACGCGGCGTGCTGGGCGATGCAAAAACCCCTGACCAAACCCGCCAATCCCTGTTTTTCTTCGGGACCATGTCCGAAGCGGCCGGGATGGGAACCGGCGGCGCTATCGGCGGCGCTCATCGGCCGGTCACACCGCTCGAAGCCGGGGAAGGCGCGTCTCAAAGAGGCGATCGATAGAACCCGCCAGATCCTCGAAGTCCCGGACGATTACCGCATCGGTATCGTACCGGGCTCCGATACCGGCGCTATAGAGATGGCGTTATGGAGCATGCTCGGCGCGCGCGGCGTCGACGTTTTGGCGTGGGAGAGCTTCGGGCTCGAGTGGGTCACCGATGTGATCGACGTCTTGAAGATCGAGGATGCGCGCAAGATCACCGCGCCGTACGGCGAACTGCCCGATCTCGGCACGGTTGATTTCGAACGCGACGTGGTCTTCGTGTGGAATGGCACGACGTCCGGTGTGAAGCTGCCGGACGGCGACTGGATTGCCGATGAGCGTGCCGGGCTTACGATTTGCGACGCGACGTCGGCGGCTTTCGCGATGCCACTGCCATGGGGCAAGCTCGATGTGGCCACGTTTTCCTGGCAGAAGGTCCTCGGCGGCGAAGCGGCGCACGGCGTCATCGTCCTGAGTCCGCGTGCCGTAGAACGCTTGATAAGGTACACGCCGCCGCGTCCACTGCCTAAACTGTTCCGCCTGGTCAAGAACGGACTGCTCGATGAAGCGGTGTTCGAAGGTGCAACGATCAATACGCCGTCTATGCTGTGTGTAGAGGATTATCTGGATGCACTGCGGTGGGCGGAAAATGCAGGCGGATTACGCGCATTATGTTCGCGGTCACGGCAGAATCTCGAAGTCCTGGCCGCGTGGGTCGAGAAAACGCCATGGGTTGCATTCCTCGCCGCCGATCCGTCGGAGCGATCGAGTACCTCGATGTGCTTGAAGATCGTCGCCGACTGGTTTCTCGCGCTCGACGAGGAAGCGCAAACATCGATCACCAAACGTATGGCCACATTGCTCGATGAGGAAGACGTCGCCTATGACATCAACGGTTACCGCAAGGCGCCGCCCGGCCTGCGCATCTGGGGTGGGGCGACGGTCGAGGCCACTGACGTCGCGACTCTGTTGCCGTGGCTGGAATGGGCTTATGCGCAGGTCGCCGCGGAGTGAGTGCGGTGTATAAGGTTTTCGTTGCCGATAAATTGGCGCCAGAGGGCATCGCGGCGCTCGGGAGCTATCCTGAGCTCGTGGTCGATTTCTCGCCCGGACTGAATCCGGATGAGGCCACGCCGCACGCACGCGACGCCGACGCCATCATCGTACGCAGCGCGACGGAGATCCGCGGTCAGTTGCTCGCTGACGCCGCGCAGCTCAAGGTCATCGGCCGTGCCGGTATCGGCGTCGACAATATCGATCTCGACGCGGCGACCGAGCGTGGCATCGTTGTGTTGAATACGCCGGACGCCAATGCCACGACGACGGCCGAACTCGCGATCGCCCACATGTTTTCTCTGAGCCGTAAACTTACGGGCGCCGATCAATCAGTGCGTGACGGAAAATGGGAACGGGGTAATTTTCTAGGTACCGAGCTATCCGGTAAGACGGTCGGGATCGTCGGATTCGGAACCATTGGGCGCCTGGTCGCCCAACGCTGCAGTGCGCTCAAGATGCGGGTCGTCGGATTCGACCCCTTCGTGACGGAGGAAACGTTTGGGGAGTACGGGGTCGAGAAGATGGATATCGATCCGCTGATCGAGACATCGGATTATGTGAGTTTGCACTGCCCCGTGACCGACGACACGCGCGGCCTGATCAGCCGCGATCGCTTGCACAACATGAAGCCGGGTGCGCGGCTCATCAACTGCGCGCGAGGCGGCCTGGTCGACGAGGAAGCCTTGATCGAAGTCGTCGCATCGGGGTATCTCGCCGGCGCAGCGCTGGATGTGTTCGAGAACGAACCGCCCGGCGACTCGCCGCTTTTCGCGCAGCCCAACATCCAGTTCACTCCGCATCTCGGGGCGTCGACCTACGAAGCGCAGACCGCCGTGGGGGTCGAGATCGCCCACCAAATCGCTGCCTTTTTGGTGCGAGGAGAGGTCACCAACGCGGTCAACGTGCCTAGCATTGCGCCTGAAAAACTCCGCAAGCTCGGGCCTTATATGGAGCTTTCACGCAAGCTCGGCAGGCTGCTGTGCCGTATGACCGACGCGCCGTTCAACTCTGCTGAAGTGGGCGTATTCGGCGAGGCCGCGAAGCTCGACACGCATCCCATCGCGAGCGCCGCGATGGTGGGGTTGTTATGCGAGCATCATTCAGTGCCGGTGAATCAGGTCAATGCGATCCACCTGGCCCGCCGGCAGGGGATCCACGTGGTTGAGATCAGTTCGGCCGATTCGCGTGATTACGTGTCGCTCATTCGCTTGACTGCCACGTCGAACGAAGGCGTGATCACGCTCGAGGGCGCGATTTTCGACGAACGCCACCCACGGCTTGTTCGGATCAATGATTATGCAATCGAATCAACACTAGAGGGTCACCTGCTCTTTACACGTCACGTCGACCGGCCCGGTGTCGTTGGTGCGCTTGGAGAGATACTCGGCCGGGAAGGCATCAATATAGACCGCATGCAAGTCGGTATCGCGGACGGCGGTAGTCGTGCGGTGGCTTTGATTGGGGTATCGGAACCACTGAGCGAATCGACGCTGGCCCAGGTCAGCAAGATTGATGCGGTCGAGAAGGTTCTGCAGATCGATTTTTAAATGAATCTCCTGCTTGCGGACGAATTGCCTCAAAACCGATAAATACCGTACCCGGGCTCACCCAACGGCGCGTTCAACGAAGCACTTATCGCTACCCCCAGCGCATTGCGGGTGTCGACCGGATCAAGGAGGCCGTCGTCCCACAACTCCGACGTTGCGTAATAAGCCGACGTTTGATGTTGGTAGGCCTCCAGCGTGTCGTGATAAACCGCATCGAGCGCATCCTGTTCGACTTTTTCGCCGCGTCTCTCGAGCTGACGCATCTTGACTTCCGCGAGGGTCTTCGCCGCCTGCTCGCCCCCCATGATGCTGATCTGATGGTTGGGCCAGGAGAACAGAAACCGGCCGTCATAGGCTCGCCCGCACATCCCGTAGTTTCCGGCGCCGAAGGACCCGTGGCACATGATGGTGAACTTGGGCACGTGTGATCCGACCTGCGCCATGATCATCTTCGCGCCGTCCTTGGTGATGCCTTGCGCTTCGTAGTCCCGCCCGACCATGTAGCCGGTAATGTTTTGTAGGAACAGCAGCGGCGAATTGTTCTGATTGCAGAGCTCGATGAAATGCGCGCCCTTCAGGGCGCTGTCATTAAACAGCACGCCGTTGTTCGCTAGGATCCCGACTTTAAAACCCCAGATGTTTGCGTAACCACACACGAGGGTCGTGCCATACGCGGGTTGATATTCGTGAAAGCGGCTACCGTCGACGATGCGGGCGATGACCTCGCGCATTTCGAACGGCCGTTTGATGTCGTCCGGGATGATGCCGTAGAGCTCGTCCGGATCGTAGTAAGGCGCCTCGACGGCGTCTCGTTGCAGCGGCCATTTCGGCGTCGGCTCCCATTGCTCGACGATCTCCCGCCCGATCGCGATCGCTTCCTCTTCCGAGCTCGCGGGATAGTCGCAGGTGCCGCTGATCTGCGTGTGCAAATCGCAGCCGCCGAGTTCGTCGGCCGTGACGACCTCGCCGGTGGCCGCCTTGACCAGCGGCGGCCCGGCGAGGAACACGGCGCCGGTGCCGCGCACGATCACCGAATAGTCCGACAACGCGGGTATGTAGGCACCGCCCGCGGTGCAATGTCCAAATACCAGCGCGAGTTGTTTGACATTCAGCTTGGACAGCACGCATTGATTGCGGAACATGCGCCCGGCCATGTATTTGTCCGGAAAGATCTCCGATTGCAGCGGTAGAAAACCGCCGGCGCTGTCGCAGAGATGGATGACCGGAAGCCGGTTCTCGATAGCGATATCGAGGCAACGCACGATCTTCTTGACCGTCAAGGGGTACCAGGCGCCGCCTTTGATGCTGGAATCATTCGCGTGAATGATGACCTCGCGACCGTTGACCATACCGATGCCGGTAATACAACTCGCGCCGGGCGCATCACCGTCGTACGCCATGGTCGCGGCGAGGGTCGAAAATTCCAGGAAGGGCGTGCCGGGATCGAGCAGCTTATCGATGCGATCGCGCGGCATCCATTTACCGTGGCCGGCCAGCCGGTCAATGTCTTTCTGGGGACGGTCGTAGCGCGCGGCGCGTTGCTTTTCGTGCAGCTCGGTCGCCAGCTCCTTGTTATGGGCGTAGAAGCTGCGGAACTCGGCAGAGCCAGTTTGAATAGTGGAGTGGATGCGTGCCATAAGAAGCTGTCTCGGGTGAATGATCCCGGATTCCGCTGCGCTCCATCCAGGCTACATCCCGGACGTAGCCTGGATGGAGCGCAGCGGAATCCGGGGCAATATTAGTCCTGCGCATGCATGGAAACGAGTTCTGCGCCCTTATCGAAGGTTTCGTTAACGCCCAAGTGTACGGTTTCAACCGTGCCGTCTCGCGGCGCGACGATATTAATCTGCATCTTCATCGATTCGATCACCATCATGACGTCGCCTGCCGATACTTTGCCGTTATTTTTGCATTGCACGTCGACGACCACGCCTGGCATGTCCGCGCGTAGTACATCGTCGCCGCCGGCATGGTGTTGCGCTGCAAGAATCGCATCTTCGTACCCGATCGAGAAGCTGCGTGCGCCGATACGCAGGTGAATGCGGTTCCCTTCCCAGGCCCGCCATACTTGAAAACTGCGATCGTCGACCGTTAACAGCACGTAGCCCGCATCCTGTACTGCGGATTCAGAAACTCGATGCGCAACGCCGTCGACGCTGACCGTTAACTCGGGTCGCCGTGCGTCGACGCTGAGCTGATGCGCTTCGCCATCGAATTCAAATGTGAACGCCATGCCCATGAATCAATTCTGCCAGGCGCCGAGGGACGCGTGCGGTTCCGGTGTATCGAATGCGAGCCGCCGAAAGTCGTCAACGCCGAGCGCAGCGGCGATCAAAACGGCCGCCCGTTCGGTGTCGTCGAGCGACGCGGGCGCCAGCGATGCGGCGTGTTCGCCGATAAACCCGGTGTGGAGATCGCCCGCGCGGAAGGCACTGTGGTCCACGATTGCGCTCAGATAATCGATATTGCTACTCACGCCGAGGAGGGTCAGATCGCCCAATGCTTGCATGCAAGCGTCGATTGCGCCTGCTCGATCCGCGGCATGACAAATGAGCTTGCCGACCATGGAATCGAAAGCCGCGGTGACTGCTTGACCTTGAACGATTCCACCGTCGAAACGCGTAGCCGTCCCGCCCGGGACGCGCAGAACCTGGACGGTGCCCGTGGCCGGACGGAAATCTTGTTCGGGTTCTTCGCAGCAGATGCGGCATTCGATCGCGTGTCCGCTCTGTCGTATGTCGTCTTGATACCAGGCAAGGCCTTCGCCCGCTGCAATGCGCAGCTGGGCTTCGACGAGATCGAGGCCACAAACCATTTCGGTAACTGGGTGCTCGACTTGTAGGCGCGTATTCATCTCCAGGAAATAAAATTTGCCGTCGGGGGCAAGGATGAATTCAACGGTTCCCGCGTTGCGGTACTTCGCGCCCACAGCCAGGTCGACCGCCGCCTGGCATATGCGATCGCGTAGATCACGATCGAGGGAAGCCGCAGGCGATTCTTCGACGATTTTCTGAAAGCGGCGTTGCACTGAACATTCGCGTTCGAACAGGTGTATGGCCGCACCTTCGCCGTCCCCGAGTACCTGCACCTCGATATGGCGTGGACGTTCGATGTAACGCTCGGCGTAGATGCGTCCGTCAGCGAAATACCGCTCTGCTTCACCGGCCGCGGTGCGCGCACGCTCGCCCAATTCGGCGGCGTCGTGCACGATACTCATACCTTTACCGCCACCGCCCGCGGCGGCTTTGATCAACACCGGGAAGCCGATAGCCGCCACTTGCGCGAGGAACGCGTCGAGATCGCCCAATTGCGTGGCGCTGGGCGCTATCGGAACGCCGGCGTTCTTTGCGAACTCGCGCGACGCGATCTTGTCGCCCATCAGGCGGATGACCTCCGGCTGTGGACCGATGAACGCCAATCCCGCATTTTCGACGGCTGCCGCGAAATCGGCGTTCTCGGACAGAAACCCATAGCCCGGATGGATGCAGTCGGCGCCGGCCGACTTCGCGATCGCGACGATCTGAGCCATGTCGAGATAGGCTGCGCTCGGCACATCGGCTTCGAGTAAATGCGCTTCATCGGCGAGGCCGATGTGCGGCGCTCGGCGATCATCATGGTGATAAACGGCGATGGTGTGAAGCCCTAGGGCGCGTGCAGTGCGCGTAACGCGGCAGGCGATTTCACCGCGGTTGGCAATCAGGATGCGTTCGAACATGGATTAAGGCCCAGGCGCTATTTTCGGCGGCGCGATTCATCCGGCGACGCTTGAGCCGCGCGTAGTATACCGCCTTTATCAGCAAACCCGGCTTGATTCGAGAAGGCCGACGCCGGATTCATGTACTAAAGTAGGAAGGAAGAGAACAGAACCCGCCTAGACGCGGGGGAGGTAGGAATGAAAACGGCGAAACAATTGCTGGAAGAAAAGGGCCGACAGGTGTGGTCGGTGCATTCGGACGCCACTGTTTTCGATGCATTGCAACTCATGGCGCAAAAGGATATCGGCGCACTCCTGGTCGTGGACGAGGGGACTCTCGTCGGCTTGATCAGCGAGCGCGATTACGCGCGCAAAGTCATTCTTCAAGGGCGCTCGTCACGCCATACGCTGGTAGCACATATCATGTCGACGACGGTACTGCATGCGTTGCCCCAACAGACCATGACCGATTGCATGGCCTTGATGACGGAAAAGAAGGTGCGGCACCTGCCGGTGTTGGACGATGGCCGCATCATCGGGATCCTGTCAATCGGCGATCTGGTCAAAGCGATCATCACCGAGCAGGGATTCGTCATCGAGCAATTGGAGCATTACATCAGCGGCTCGCTGGCTTAAATTCGAATAACGAACAGTTAGAGGGGAATGATTGACAGCACACTAGGTCACGCGGCGTTGGCGCCTGCGTGTCTACTGTTCGCAGGATGAAGCGAAGCGGAATTTGGAGCCGGTGCATTCCCGGATTCCGCTTCGCTCCATCCAGGCTACGCGTTATCGACCGCTTCGCAGCGATTACGGCTGTTATTCTTGGCCGCATAGAGTCCGGCATCGGCGCGCCCGAACACCGTGTCTATCGTTTCATCGGATCTGAACTCAGCGATCCCACACGAGATCGTCACGTTGACCGGCGAGTCCTTGTGCTTGAAGCGACATGACTCCATATGTCGTCGCAGTGCGTCCGCAAGCTCGAGGGCGCCGTCGCGGGCCGTATCCGGCAGTATCAATACGAACTCTTCGCCGCCAAAACGCCCGAAAAAACCCTGTTTGCGGATCTGGCTGTGAAGCTCGCGCGCCAGGTGTTTGAGCACCCTATCGCCGGCCTGATGACCGTAGGTGTCATTGATCGATTTAAACTTATCGATATCGATCACAACGACCGACAGCCTGCTTCCCTGTCGTTCAAAACGCGCATATTCGGAACGCATGCGTTCTTCATAGGCCAAGCGATTGGGTAAGCCGGTCAGCGGATCGCGCACCGCGCGTTGCCGCGCCGCCTGCAGTTTGTCGCGTAATTGCTCCGATTCCAGGGCGAGTTCTTTTATCGCGCCGATGAGCGCCCGGGATTTTCGCTCTGCATGCCGTGCGCGATCGGACTCCGAACTGATGAAGGTCGACAGGTTGCCATCGATCATCGCCAGCTGAGTATGGATATCCGTTTTGAGTTGCTCGAGATCCGATGCGTCCTCCATATTGAGCCTCAAATCACCCAAGCTCGCGCGCACCGTTTTGTCCAACTCGTCCCGCGCGGCGGCTGCTTCAGCCCGCTCGCTCTCCTGACTCCCCATATGGCCGGAGACTTCGCCGAGTCGATCCTTTATGCCATGGAGAAAACCGTTCAGGCCTTCGATTTCAGCTTGCAGGGAGCTTACGTAGGTAACGATGAAATCCCCGAGTTCCTTTGCGATTTGGCGAAGGGTCTCCGCGTCGTTTGCGGACTGAAGCTTTGGCGTGATCTCCGCCAGGCGTGCATGTGCGGATTCGGGTAATGATAAATGGTCGATCAGGGTCTGGATCGAGTCGCGCGCTTCGCTCAGACGGTTTGCGTCTTCCATGGCGAGCATGGCCGATAGTTCGGCGGCCAACAGTTCAATGCCGGCGGCGTCGTCGGCCGTCATGTCGGCTGCACGCAAGCTATTACGCATGTCATCGATACACGCATCGAGACGCGGCGGAGGCTCGAGGCGGTCGATGAGTTCGAGAAGGTGTGGAGAAATTGGCGATATGGGTGCCGGGGGACCGTCTTCGGCGGCGGAAGCTGTTACCTGGGCTTGTGCGAGCTTATCAACGGCGTCCACGAGCGCATTCAGGCGCGTCTGTACCGCGTCGTCCTGGATAACCTCGGCTGTGTCGACCGATTCCAGCGCACGGTCGAAGGTCGCGTCGATACCGCGGAACTGCCCGAGCAGGCCGACGAGATCCCGACTCAAGCGCGCGATGTGGTCCGACCACCCGCGCTCCTGCTCATCAAATTCATTGACGGCCTTGAAATACTTGTCTTTCCAGTCCGCCGCGCGGCTTTTTTCGGATGTGGTCATACCGTGCCTGCTATCGGCGTTTTCACCCCGTCTCTTTAGTTTGTATCCGCTTGACAGTGTCCGGAGCGCTCCCTAGTCTCGAATGCGGGGGGCAATAACTAAAACGTTTCCCCGAACATGCGGATCGCCACCTACAGGACCCAAAAACGCATCGAAGTCGGCGTCGTGTCGCAAGACGGCTCCGCGATAACGCCATTCGATATCCCGCCGCAGCGGGCTGCCGGGGGGTTGCTCGCATTGCTCGAGGGCGATCAGGCGTTGCAACCCCTGCGTGACGTCGATCATCCGTTGAACTCGAGCGAAGTCGAATTACTCGCACCGATCCCTCGCCCGCGCCGCAATATTTTTTGTGTAGGTAAAAATTACTTTGCGCACATCGAGGAAATCGCTAATGCCGGATTCGATACAACGGGGGGCGGTACCGCGGCGCCCGAAGCTCCGATATTGTTTTCGAAATTCCCGGAATGCGTGATCCCTGATGGCGCTGCGATCATGCACGACGCGCAGGTTACGCAAGAGTTGGACTACGAGGCTGAACTCGCGGTCATCATCGGGCGTACGGGTCGAGCGATTCCGCAGGTCGACGCCCTGGATTACGTCTGGGGTTACACCATCGTCAACGATGTAACCGCGCGGGACGTCCAGAAGCGACACAAACAGTGGCTGCTCGGAAAATCGCAGGATACGTTTTGTCCCATGGGCCCGTTCGCCGTTACGCGCGACCTACTGGACCTCGGTAATACACCGATTCGATGTTGGGTAAACGGAGATCTCCGCCAGGACGGCAATACCGAGCTGGAGTTGACCCGCTTTCGTGGATACCTGACCCTTTTAGAAGGAGGATTCCACGATGCCCACAACACGAACTGCCTATCCACCGGCCTTCCGGCAACCGATGATCGAACGGGTACGGGCGGGCCGCAGCTCGGAAGACCTGGCACGCGAGTTTGAGCCGACCGCACAGACCGTACGCAACTGGGTCGCGCAGGCCGACCGTGATGAAGGTCGCCGCAACGACGGTCTGACCACTGCCGAACGCGAAGAACTGCGGCGTCTGCGTCGGGAGAATCGGCGGCTACGTGAGGAACGGGAGATCCTTTCAAAAGCCACGGCCTGGTTCGCTCGGGAGACCGATTCGAGGAAATCTTCGCGTTCATGAGCGTGAATCAGGCCACCTACCGGATCGCGCCGATGTGCCGGCTACTCGGTGTCTCCCCGAGTGGCTACGACGCGTGTCGGACACGTGAACCCTCAGCGCGGTCGAAGCGCGACGCGCAACTCAAGGCCCGTATCCAGGCCATCCACAGCTGGAGTCGAGGCACCTATGGGGCAGCGCGTATTCACGCCGAGCGCGCGGATGAGGGGACGCACGTGGGTCGCAAGCGCGTCGCCAGGCTGCTGCGTGAATGGGGTTTGGCCGGGGTGAGTCGACGCACAAGGACGCGCACGACACGCCGCGATCACGATGCCCGCCCGGCGCCGGATCTGGTCGAGCGTCACTTCGTGGCTTCGCGGCCGGACGCACTGTGGGTTGCTGACGTGACCGACGTGCCGACGTGGGCGGGGTTCGTGTATCTGGCGGTTGTCGTCGATGCATTCAGTCGGCGCGTCGTAGGCGGGTCGATGGCGACGCATCTGCGCACTGAGCTCGTGCTCGAGGCGCTCAACATGGCGCTATGGCAGCGTCGACCGAAGAATGTGATCCATCACAGTGACCAGGGCTGCCAGTACACTTCGTTCGCCTTCGGCAAGCGCTGCCGGTTAATGGGTGTACAACCGTCGATGGGATCGGTCGGCGATTGCTACGATAACGCGATGGCCGAGAGCTTCTTCGCGACGCTCGAATGCGAACTCATCGACCGCCACAGTTTCAAGACGCAGGCCGACGCGAAGATGGCGATCTTCGCGTTCATCGAAGGCGGGTACAACCCACACCGTCGTCACTCATCCCTCGGTCAGCAATCACCGCTAAACTATGAAAATAATTATCAACAGGCTGCTTGAAACCCAAGCGCCATACCGTCCACGGAAACGGGGCAACTCCAATACTCGAAAGTGTATGGGCTCTTGCGAAGGACTAAGTATGAGTCTTTGCAGCTAATAAAAAGACTCAACGACGCCGGTCAAGACAAATGGGAAATCGCAAAGGCCTTTGCAAAAGCGCGCCCGGCATACTGCCAGGTATTCAACAACGGTCAATTCAGAACGATTTTTACCAGTGAGTATCGTCTCTCTGCACTTGACCTCGGCGATCCCAGAATTGCAGAAGGGCTTCACATTTCATTGGGGGCGATACAAAGAATGCATGAGCTCGCTATCGAAAAAAATATCCGATTCCTAGTCGTCTTATTACCGACCAAGGAGGCAGTTTTCCGCAATCATTGGGCGGATCCCTCAACCAGTTATCGTAGCCTTATGGAAAATGAAGAGCGTTTTCGAACGATTGCGACGGACTTCCTTGTCAAAAACGGTATTGAATATCTGGATTCGTTGCCAACGCTGCAACAACAACTCACGAAGGGAATTCGTCCCTATCGGGTTTCTCACGATGGACACCCCAACGAAATTGGACAAAGGACGATTGCCAAACTCGTGGCCGCCTACCTAGAATCGTCAATGACCGACTGAGTTCACGAATGAAGTGTAAGGTCCACTTCTCGGAAATCTTGCATGGGATAAGCGACGCCGACGATGCCATCTAAGCTTGACGAGTTTGCGAATCGCTACGCGCAAGCGTGGTGCAGCCAAAATCCTGAGCGTGTTGCGTCGTTTTATGCGGAAGACGCCTCGCTTCGCATCAACGATGACGATCCGGCGGTGGGCAGGGCGGCGATTACGGTGGTAGCGACGGGGTTCATGGCGGCCTTGCCGGATATGGTCGTTACGCTGGACGAGCTAATCCATACACCCGACCGTGTTGAGTTCCACTGGACGTTGACCGGTACAAACACCGGACCCGGTGGCAGCGGGAAGTCGGTCCGGATCAGCGGGTACGAAGAATGGCGGCTCAACGCAGACGGTCTCGTCGCCGAATCCAAGGGTCATTTTGACGCTGCTGAATACGAGCGCCAACTCGAGCGCGGCGTAGACGATTAGCTATACCGTACAACCCAACGGCGGCTTGGAACCGCAGGTGATCGCGACGCTTACGTCGTCAAACGGCGGTAGATATCCGCAACCTTCCCCGGCAGCTTGTGCACTTCATCGATTACGGCGTAATTCGCCGAGCCGTACATGTGCGGTAGGTATTCCTGCGCCTCGTTATCGATCGTGATACAGAATGCGTGGATACCGCTTTGTTTCATTTCGAGCAAGGCGTGGCGCGTGTCCTCGATGCCGTATTTACCCTTGTAGCCGCCGTAATCCTCGGGTCGCCCATCCGAGAGGGTGATCATCAATTTGGTGCGGGCGCGTGTTGTATGCAACAGATGGCCGAGATGGCGTATCGCGACACCCATCCGGGTATACGCTTTCGGTCGAATCCCGCTGATCCGTTGTCGTACTTCAAGATCATAAGCTTGCTCGAAATCCTTGATCCGGTATACCTCGCAGCGCTTGTTGGTGCGCCCCGAAAAACCGAAGATGGCATAGCGATCGCCAAGCATTTCCAGCGCTTCACATAACAGCACCAAGGATTCACGTTCCGCGTCGTTGACCCACCCGAGCGTCGACCCGCTCATGTCGACCATGAACATGACCGCGATGTTGCGGTCTTGATTGCGGTAGCGCGTGTACAGGTATTCGCTCATCTCTCGACCATTGGCGACGTCGGCATAGGCATCTATGAGGGCGTCGAGGTCGATGTCATCGCCGTCCGACTGGCGGCGTTGGAGCCGCGATTCACCCAATACCGCCTCGAATGTCTTCTTGATCGATTTAAGCAAGCCGCGATGCTTATTCAGTGTCTCATCGACGAATGCTTCATCGCCCGGTGTGACGGTAAGCTCGCGTAAAGTGCAAAAACTGTCGCGGAAACGCTGGCGTACGCAGTCCCATTCGTGGTACTTGAACGATCCTTGCCCGTCCGGATCAGATTCGTTATCGCTATCGGCGTTCCCTGCCTGCGGCTGCAGATCATCGCGGTACTCACCGAGATCGAGGGGCTGGAGATGGTCTTCGGGAATTTCACCGAAATCCTGCAAGATAGAGCCGATTAGATCTTGCAGGTGATCCGGTACATCGACAGCTTGCCCATCCATCGTGATTTTAAAATTGAGTTCAGAGTTTTGCTCGCCGTCTTCCTCCGCCATCATGATTTCGATCAGCTGTTTCAGCGATTCATCGGCATTATCGTCGGCGTCAGTCCCATCTTGATTGTTGCGTAGATCCTGCAACGCGCGTTGAAGCTCGGATTTTTCGCGCCCAATGCGTTCGAACATCGCCTCGCGAACTTTTCCAGCGAACATTTCCCCTTGATAATGTTTGAGCGGGGGCAACGGCAGATCCGTGAATTCATCGATCAAGCGTAATGAATCGTCCGCGGTCGCTCCGGGTTCGAGGAGGGCGCTCGCACGCTCACGCCACATGGCCCACTGCGCGTTAGACTCGGCGTCGGTTTTCCCGAAGGCGTCGAATTCGCGAGCCAATCCCGGGAAGTCCCGCGCTACGCAAGCATCCAGTCGCACACATTCGAGGCGGTTGAAT
This sequence comes from Gammaproteobacteria bacterium, assembly GCA_965217605.1. Taxonomy (GTDB): domain Bacteria; phylum Pseudomonadota; class Gammaproteobacteria; genus JAYYZW01. The sequence goes on along the minus strand of CBDCJB010000013.1, from coordinate 65,148 downwards.
ATCGGGATCACGTCATCGGTTGGAAAGTGACGGATCAGTTTCTCGACGACCTGATAGCGCCAAGTCCCGTACCAAGTTTGCGCCCAGAGGTGGGCCGCGGTCAACTTATACAGAGTGAAATTTTGCTCTTCGACGGAAAATATCCTGAATACGTCGGGTAGAAACAGCGATTCCGTGTCGGTAAACGTCGATCGATCGCTGGCAATGCGCAACTCGCGTCCTCCGAGACCCCGCACGAAATACCGTAGAAAGCTACTGGCGTCCTCGAATTCGCACCGCACGTGGCGCGTCGCATAATCGGCGGCAAACGTATCGACGCCCTCCAGGATCTCGATCGCGAACCCGAGACCGCGATTGTCGAAGGTCGTCATTGCGTGATCGACCCAGTCCAGGACTCCATCGTGGTCCATTTGCTGAAATGCGGCGGGGACTTTGGTGATGAAATGCGCCGCGAGTTCGTTATTCGAGCGTGCGACCAACTCCGACCATTCGTAAACGAAATTCTGCTCTTCCCGCTCTAACGCAGCGATTTGGGATACGAGTTCATCGAGCCCGCCGTGGCGTTCGAGTGCGCCACCGGTAAATTTTTCGAGGTCTTTACGGATCCGAATGCGATTTAGAAAGTTTTGTGTAGACTCGTCGCTCATCTGGCTTAACGCTGGCGAGCGCGATGCTAAAACACGGATCGGCTGAGTTCGTGTATCGCCTGTAGCATGTCTTCGTCGTCGGTCAGCGCCTGTGCTATCGCCGTGTCGGTGGCGACAACCGGTGCGATATCCTCGGCCATGAGTTTGGCTGCGTTAACCAATAATCGCGTGCTTGCGCCTTCGTCGAGCCCGCTGCCCTTGAGGTTACGCGTCATCGAACCGAATTTGACGAGTTGTCGTGCCACGGGCGCTTCGATTCCGCATTCCTTCCGGATGATCGTTTGCTCGAGATCCGAATTCGGATAATTGAACTCCAAAGCGACGAAGCGTTGGCGCGTGCTTTGCTTGAGATCTTTCAAAACGCTTTGGTATCCCGGGTTATACGAAATGGCGAGACAGAATTCCGGTGGCGCCGACATCAACTCGCCGAGCTTTTCGATAGGCAACAGGCGCCGATCATCGCATAGCGGATGGATGACGACCGAGGTGTCCTTGCGCGCTTCGACGATCTCGTCGAGATAGCAAATGCTGCCATTGCGTACGGCTGACGTCAGCGGACCGTCGACCCATACCGTTTCACCGCCTTTGATGAGAAACCGGCCGATCAAATCCGAGGCCGTGAGGTCATCATGACAGGCAACCGTGACCATGGGGCGTTTCAAATACCACGCCATGTATTCGATAAAACGCGTTTTACCGCACCCGGTCGGCCCTTTGAGCAATACCGGAAGCTGGTTCCGGTAGGCTGCGGCGAAGACGGCGATCTCCTCTCCTATCGGTTCGTAGTAAGGCTCGTCGGTGAGCACACTTTGTTTGGTGTGAATGGCAGGCGTAGACATGAGGATCCGTGTCGTAGGATTGAGATTTAGGTCTGGATGGGTGGCTGTGGCGTCGTTAGGGGCGACACTATACTGAAGTGGGGAACCAGCAACTAGTACCCTGTCCCGCAAATAACTTCCGTATTTGGCTTGTCTTTTTCGCCGCTGGCGGCGTTGCTCCTCCTTGTGTAGAGCCCGCACATAAGCGTCGTCGCGACTTACGAAAGTAATTTGCGGGACAGGGTACAACGGTTAAGTTGGCAGGATTAGGCTCTAATACCCCGGACCCGTAAATCGTTACGCATCACTTGAACGAGGAGGAGTTCAAATGCTCCAGAAACTCAATCCCGCATCGATCATGGAACCGTTCAACAACGCCTATCATCACGCCGTGGTCATTCCCCCGAATGCGCGCATGGTCTACGTCGCGGGCCAGGTGGGCCTGCGCCCCGAAAACGTCGTAAAAATAAATGCTTATCTGATAGACACCCACGACTACCCGGCGTTTGCCGCAGCGCGGACCAAACACCTCGGTGACGCGCGTCCGGCATCCACCGCGGTGCTCATCAAGCAGCTCATATTTCCCGAGTGGCGCTTTGAGATCGACGCCGTCGCGGCAGCCCCGGGCTAGGCGTGTAAATACGCTAGATCCCTGATCTTACGTAGGTTGTGCGGTGGACGGCTGACCTTACAGCGTAGTACCCTGCGGGCAGTTTCCAGGCGTTTCGGGCGCAACGGCGAACACGTTTGCGCGCAACACTCTCACGGATATTCAGGAGACCGAGATCATGCAAGTTGGTGCGTTTTACCTCCCGTCGCTAGGACGCAAAAGCGACATCGAGCAGGGCATGGCCGGCAAACGGACCGACCTCTACCAGATGATGCTGCGCGAATTGAGCGAGCAGATCCAGTACATGGACGAGCGCGGCTATTACGGTACGGGTTTTACCGAGCACCATTTTCACGTTGAAGGGGAAGAAGTCTCAACCAACCCGATCATGCTCGACCTGTATTTTGGCATGCAGACCAAGAACATGAAGTTTGGTCAACTCGGGAACGTGTTGCCGTCTAAAAATCCCATTAACGTTGCCGAAGATATCGCGATGTTGTCGCAGATGTTGCAAGGGCGTGTATTTGCGGGGTTCGCCCGCGGCTATCAAGCGCGATGGGTCAACGTGCTCGGGCAGCACGTCGGATTGGACGAGCCGGCCGCCGGCGAAGAATACGAAGAGCTCAAACGCTCTTTATTCGAAGAGCACTTCGACATCATCCAGACAGCGTGGAAGAATGACACCTTTAAGTACGACGGCCGCCACTGGCAGGTCCCCACGCCGGACATCAAATGGGCCGCAGACAAGGTTGCCCACGAATACGGACAAGGCTGCGACGAGCACGGCTATATCCGGGAAATCGGCATCGCACCGTCGACCCACGACAATCATATTCCCGACATGTTCATGCCATTTGCGACCTCGGAACGGTCGATCAAGTGGGGTATGGCGCGCGGTATCGTACCCGTGACCATCATGACGAACTACGAGGTGGTGAGAGAGCATTTTCGCGCCGGGATGGAAGCCGCGAACGAGGCCGGATTGAATTACAAGTTCGGCCAAAACATGGCGATGACCCGCGAAGTGATCGTGGCGGATACCGACGAGGAAGCCGAAGCGATCGCGCGCGACGCCGGACCGTTTATCTGGCTCAAGTTCTTCGTGCCGTTCGGCTTCCACGCCGCGATCGCCGGCCCCGGCGAGGGCCCGTTCGACCCGCCCACGACGTTCGAGGCAATGGCCGAGCGTGGACTGTTGATTTACGGCAGCCCTGATACGGTCAACCGCAAGTTCGAAGAGCTGTTCGAGCGCCTGCCGGTCGATTATTTCTGGATGTTCATCTACAACCATATGCCGCATAAGGCCGTCATGCGCAGTCTGGAACTTCTGACCGAAAAGGTATGGCCCAATTTCACTGACAGGATCACGGCCTCGAACACGCAGCGCGTTGCTGCGACCGCCTGATTCGAGCTTCACGCGTCCTAAACACCCGGCGACAGCTTAGGCTTTCGCCGGGTTTTTTATGTGTCGGTGTTGAACGGTCGCGCTGCATGAGATGAACGCCGTCGCGGGTGTCGTCGTACCGGTGTTTGGCACGGTCGTGTTGGGCTATGCATTAGCCAAGTGGCGTATGTTCAGCGCCGATGTCGGCACGGCGCTCGTACATTTCATGTATTTTCTGGCCATTCCTGCGATGTTGTTCAGAAACCTCGCAAGCGCCGATCTGCCAGCGCAGATCCCGTGGCCCTTTCTCCTGGCATTCTATGGGCCGGCGCTCGCGAGTTTTATGCTCGCCATGTGGATGGCGCGACGCCGCTTCGGCTGGCAGCGTCGCGAGGAAGGCATTGCGGGCATGGCGGCAAGCTATTCGAACATGGTCATGCTGGGTTATCCGTTAACGCTGGCGGCGTTCGGACCGGCAGGCAGCGTGCCGATGTTCATACTATTGGCGACGCAAGCCACGCTCCTGTTTCCGCTCGTGACCTATACGATCGAAGGCCGAAGCGCGGGTGGCTTCCAATGGCACGGCATGGTGAGACTCGCCGTAAATCCCGTAATTCTGAGCCTCCTGCTTGGCATCGCCGCCAATATCACAGGCCGCACTGTGCCCGCCGGGCTCGATCGGATGCTCGAGTTGCTCGGTGCGGCGGGCCCGGGTTGCGCGCTGGTGGCGCTGGGTATCAGTCTCGCGCAATACGAACTCCGGGGCGGCTACGGCAACGTCGCGCAATTGATCGTTGTAAAGAATCTCGCCTATCCGGCCTGCGTTTGGCTCGGCTGCATGCTCCTCGGTGTCGAGCGCCAGTGGCTCTATGTCGCGGTTTTGTTGGCGGCCATGCCAACCGGGATCAATGCGTTCATCTTCGCCGGCCGCTACGGCATACACGAGGAAACGGTGTCCAAGACCATCGTCGTCTCAACGGTCGTTTCAAGCGTCGTCGCGACCCTGCTACTCGGCGTGTTCATGCGCTAACGCGGTTCGATTGCACGCCACAATAGTCGCATCACTTAGCGATCCCGTTTGGGATCGAAGCAGTGGCCGCTTTAACTGCTGCAATGGCTCCGACGTTCTGCAAAATAACCTTAGCTTTTGCTGCGCTGTGGGCAAGCCCGACGCCATGCGCTAAGCGCGCGAGCGGTGCGCCCCGTATGGTCGCTATCTGCGGGTGGGGCATCACGCGCGGTAGCACGTTCACGCGGTGTCTTGCCACAGGTTCGGTTGGCGCGTTGCGGAGAATCGAATTCACCGCATCCCGATCATTGACGGGACGCATCGACAAAGCGGGTACATCGAGCGCTACGATGGGCGCCAGAACGTCGCCGTTGATGGCCGCAGTAGCCTGGATCAAGGACCTGGTCATATCCGCTTTCATACCGACGATGAGCGGTTGCCCGGGCCGGGACAAGATCTGAACGCCAGGGGAATTCGTGCCTGCGTCGATACGTTTTGTCGCAGTTTTCAGCGGCATGATCCGGGCGTCGCCATGGGGTTTGGAATCCACGCGAACGGCTACATTGACGCGCTTCGCCTCGCCATTGTCAGACGCTCCGTCGACCGGCTCGTCGGCTAGCGAATCTTTATTTGCCGGGAGCGAGTCATGTTGCACGAAGTTCGGCGAGAACGTGGAAAATACGGGGAGGGTGACCGCATCTTTGACAAACGCTGATTTTCCGGCTGGAACGTCGAATATTCCGGCGGTGTTCTCAATGAAAATCGTTCCTTCGTTCGTTTCCGCATGCATGCCCTGCGCGTATGTTCGTTGTTCACCACGCTTACATTCCGTCTCGCAGACCAAAAGCTTATACGCCGCACCTCGAATGCCGATCGTGCCGTAAGCGGTGCGCACTCCGTAGCGTTTCGCGCGTGCGTGTCCGATGGTTCCACTGATGGCGCGTAGCCCGCCTTTGATGAGATTGAAGACCGCCCACTCGGTGCCGTCTTCTTTACCGCTATAGCTGAATTTGTCAATGCGAAAGCGGGTGTTTTTCTGCACGACCATGAAACCGCCGTCTCGAAACCGGAGTTGGATGATGCCGTTCTCAGTCACGAGCGTCGCGCCGGGCGCGATTCGCTGCCCTTCGCTGATGGCGAAACGCTCGCCGGTTGGTGACTCCGACCATGCATTACCGACGACGATCTTGACCATCGCAGCGCTGTCATCGGCGCAAGCGCCGATAGAAAAAAGTGCCAATAGAAGTATGAAAAGGTAGTCGGTGATGGTCGAAGCCGGCATGCGTGGGTACCTGATAGTTTTATGTTGTTGCACTGGAGAAATCGGGCAGAGAAGTTTGGGTAATCACGAAAGGCCATGTTGTGACAGCGATCACGCGCCGTTTCGCTCAACAATAATTTACATCTCAACTTGCGACGGATTACCGGATCCAACGCATGTATCCCGAATTGGTTGACATCGGCCACGCTGTTCGGCCAAGCCTGCGCCGTTGGCTGCGAACCAATGCAGGTGTATAAAGTCCTATCCGCAGGGCCTTCGGTAGCGCGGCCTCAGCGAAATCGTTGTATCAGCGGGCTTTTCTACATGTCGATGAGCGGGGACATACTACTGATTGAAGACCATCGCGATATCGCGGAGATGGTTTTCGAGTATCTCGAAGCGCAGGGGTACAACGTCGATTACGCGGCAGATGGCGTGACCGGTTTACATCTCGGCGTGCAGAACGATTACGACGCGGTCGTGCTGGATCTGATGCTGCCGGGAATCGACGGCCTAGATGTGTGCCGACGCTTGCGCGGCGATGCGCGCATCGATGCACCGGTATTGATGTTGACGGCGCGCGATACCCTGGAAGACAAACTTGCCGGCTTCGACAGTGGTGCCGACGATTATCTAATCAAGCCGTTTGACCTCAAGGAATTAGTAGCCCGCTTGCGTTCATTGATTCGGCGCAGCCGGGGCGAGGTTGCCGGTGAGGTACTGCGAGTTGGCGATTTGATACTCGATCTGCAGACCTTGAAAGTCATGCGCGAAGGGCGCGAGATCATGGTTACGCCGATCGGGATGAAGATCCTCAAGGAACTCATGCAACAATCGCCGAAAGTCGTCGAGCGACAGACGATTGAGCGCGCGATTTGGGATGATCTTCCGCCCGACAGCGATGCACTGCGCAGTCATATGTATAACCTTCGCAAGGCCGTCGACAAACCCTTTCAACGCCGCATGATCCACACGGTACACAGCGCCGGCTTCCGCCTCGCCATCGATGGTTGATCGCAAGCACCGCTTGGACACGCGCCTGTGGCGCGCGTTCGTGTTGCAAATTGTATTGATCAGCGCGGTTGCCTTTGCCGGCGTGTACCTTGCTGAATTCGCGATCCGGGAGATCCTCATCGTCTCAGCGCTGGAACGTGAAGCGGATTATTTCTGGTCGCGGCGCAACATCAGGCAGGAAACGCCCGCACCTAATACCAACTCCTTGATCGGCTATGTATTCGAACGTGATGCGCCCGAAACGCCTCAGGAGTTCAAGGGCCTTTCCCTGGGTATCCACGACCTCGTCACGCCGGTTGTCGAAGGCGTGGTGCACGTCAGCGAACAGCAGGGTGAGCGTTTGTATCTCGTCTTCGATGCCAATAACGTCCAGCAGTTGGCGACTTATTTTGGGATCGCACCGTTGGCCTTGATGTTGGTGGTACTCTATTCGTCTGCATGGGCGGCCTATCTGATCGCGCGGCGCGCCGTGTCTCCGGTTATTCGCCTGTCGCGTATGGTGCACGATCTCGATGTGGAAATGCCGGATCTGGCCGCATTCGAAGGCGCGCACGAAGGCAAAGGCGTCGACGCCGAGATCCAGACCTTGACCAAGGCGCTGCACAATCTCATGGGGCGGGTCGATCAATTCGTGGAACGAGAACGAACGTTTACCCGCGAAGCGAGCCACGAACTGCGCAGCCCGCTTACGGTCATTCGAATGGCGAGCGACACGCTACTCAACCGCCGTCCTCTGGACGACGGCGTGCGCGATATGGTCGAAAAAATTCAACGCGCGGCACAAGACATGGAGGAATTGACCGAGGCCTTGCTCGTGCTGGCGCGGGATTACGAGGGCGCGGTCGCTCATGAACGCGTGTCGATCAACGATGTTATTCAACACGAGCTCTCGCGTTGTCGGATGATCTATCAGGACCGCCAGCTGCGCCTCGAAATGATCGAGAACGTCCGCTTAGTAACCGAGGCGCCGCCCAAGGTCGCGGGTATCGTGTTCGGGAACTTGATCCGCAATGCCTGTGCTTATACCGATGAGGGCACCGTGACGGTGACCGTTAACGCTACCGGTATCAGCATCGAGGATAGCGGTATTGGCATGAACGAAGAACATTTGGGCCGCGTGTTCACGCGATATTTCAGGGCGTCAAACGCGCGCGGTAGCGGCTACGGAATCGGAATGAGCCTCGTCAAACGCATCACGGATCGCATCGGATGGGACATTCAGATCGAAAGCGAGCCGGATCGCGGTACGCGAGTCGTGATCGCGATGCCGTTGGCGCGTGAACTTACGCCGGGAGAACCGGCCGCCCGGGTCGCGACCACGGGTTAGCCCGGATATTGCATGAGCAGTGAGATTGTGCGTGGAGTTGGTCGATCATGGGTCGGAATTCGTTGGTGGTGGCACGAAGCGGCGCTTGAGCGCGACGTTTCGGCGCGCCACTGGTGGATTTATCGCCGATTGCGATGCACGAGTCGTTTCGGAGGCGAGCGACACCCCGACTCACAAGGAATCGCACACGAGGCGACTGGCGTTGGGACGACTATCCCGGCTTGAGGCGAGCGGCCACCAGGCAGAACAGTTCTCGATGGGGGTAAGCACTGGAGAGCAACAGTCGGATGCGCCTGGTATTGCGCAAGACGATGGCGCCGATGCGTAATAGTTTCAGGCGCAGCGTGCCGCCTTGCGCGCGAGCCCGTGCCGTTGCGTGTAGTGCCACCCGGCGGATCGTCTCCAACAGCGTGTAAGCCAAGCTTGAGAGCAACAGCCGGAACTGATTGGCCCACCAGGTGTGGCAACTGGTGCGATCGGCAAACAGGCCCAACTGCTGCTCCTTGATCCGGTTCTCCATCTCGCCGCGGGCGCAGTAGAGGCGGTCGTAGATGCGTTGGGCCTTGCCGGTGAGGTGGGTCACCACGAAGCGGGGATTGCTGCCGCGGGCGCTGTGCTCGGCCTTGACGATCACCCGTCGCGGGGTATCCCAAGTCGGTGCGGCGTAACGGACCTCGCTGAACAGGCGCTGCTTCTCACCCATCATCCAATACCGCCACTGAGCCAACGTGCGCAACGCTAACGATTGATCGTGCAAACGCGGGTTTTTCGCGATACCCATGACGTAATCCACGCCGTGGCGATCGAACCAGCGCAGCATCCGCCAGCGGCAAAAGCCGGCATCGGCGCGCACCAGGATCTCGACCTTCGGCCACGCCTGGCGCAACCGTTTGATCAACAGCGCCAAGATCGCCCCACTGTGTTTTGCGCCGTCGATCTTGCTCGAACGCAGATAACTGACCAACCGTTGATCGCCACAGAACACGTACAAGGGCAGACAGCAGTCGTGGTCGTAGTCGCCGTGGAAGAAGCGGCCCGCTTGATCACCCTGCACCCGATCGTCGGTGGCATCCACATCGCGTATCAGTCGTCGGGGCGCTTGTTTGTAAGCGGCGATAAAGTTATCAATGAGTCCCTTGTGCAGGGCCACCGCGGTGTTCCGGTTCGCGCGGTTCTCCAGTCGGCACAACGTCGACGGGCTCGCCAGCGACGCATCCCGGGAAAGCGCCGTCTGCAGAGCCAAGTCCGCGCGCAATGCCTCGTGGTCGTTGAGGTCCTCATAGCCCAGGGAAAGGCCATAGACCCGCTGTCGGACCAGCGACTCCAGAGCGTGGGTGCAGCTCTTTCTCCGGCGCGAATCCCCAATGGCCCGTGCCGCGGCCTTGATCAACCCGGTCCGTTCATCGGCCCAGCGCAGCAACTGCACCCCACCGTTGGAAGTGATGTCACCGGCGTTGAATGAGACGTCGATCTTGCGGCGAGAAAAGCCTGGAAATTGCAGCGCAGTCTGGGTACATTCTGTCACGGGCGAGTCCTTTCCGTTTTCAGCCTAACTAACTGAATTATAACGGATTAGAAAGGGCTTGCCCTCTTTTTTTATGAAATATCCGGGCTAGGCGCTTCCCGCCCAAGCTGTTATCTGTGCACGGCCTTCACAAAATGTTGAGAATTTCGTGACACCGCTTTCACATCCCGGGGTATATCGTCATCCCCGCGTTTGCGGTCATCTGCTCAATCAAACGCCGCTTGGCGGGGGAAACTCATGATTGCAAACCGGACGTCGCCCTTTCAGATCTGCGATGCGGCGTGAAGGAGTCTTCGTGGCTCCGACACCCGCATCGCGGTCTTTTAATCGGATGGTCATTGGCTCTTTTGCTGGCCATCAACGAACCTCCTGCGCTGCCAACGGACGATACGTGACACGCACGTAAGCCTCTTCGATGCCGGTAGCTGAGGGAAATCCGTCATCAAATCAAACGGCTGAGTTGGTCCGACCCCATCCCTTAATGTAGCGTTCCCACGCTTTGCCCTCGCGTCAGCTTGCGCGCTTGCCGGAAAGAGCGAGGAGGCTCGGGAGGCACTACAGGAGTTCCAGCTTTTGCGGCCGGGCGTCGGCATATCGCAATTGCGTACCGAATCGCTGAGCGACAATCCAAAATATCTGAAACTACGCGAACGTTTATACGAAGGACTGAGACTGGCCGGAATGACCGAGTAACGACGGGTGGCTTCGGATTGTGCAGGGTCCTGTAATGGCGGTGCACCGCCGAGTCGAAGCGTGTCGGCAATCCCCTCTGAAGCGGTCGTAGCGCTACGCTAATTCCCGAAAAATAATACGGCTTAAGACCAATGGTGGTGGCGTGGTCAAGCGCGCTGTATGGTTATCCTGTCGTGAAATTTTCAGAAATCATTGACTAGGCCAGCGATTTACTGCGGCGTAAAGAGCGTATTTCCTATCGTGCACTCAAGCGGGAGTTTGAGCTCGACGATGCATCGCTGGACGATTTGACCGCAGAGCTGATCGGCGTTTTAGAGGTCGCCGCTGATAAAGACGGCGCCATGTTGGTTTGGACCGGCGACGGGGAATCAAGGGGTAAAGGGCCGCAGTCATCCGCCGAAAAATCTCCACCGACGCCTGCGATCAAGACTCATCCGCCTGATGCCGAACGGCGCCAGATCACGATAATGTTTTGCGACCTTGTCGGTTCAACCGCTTTGTCGGAGCAACTTGACCCCGAGGACCTTCGCGAGCTTATGGCGGCTTATCAGAAGGCTGCCGGCGCGGTGGTCGAACGTTACGAAGGACACGTTGCTCAGTATCTAGGCGACGGGCTGATGATTTATTTCGGCTGGCCCCAAGCTCACGAGGAGGACGCTGGCCGGGCGGTGCGAGCGGGCCTGGAACTCATCGAAGCCGTCAGGAACGTTGATGCTCCTGACCCATTGCAAGTGCGGATCGGTATTGCCACAGGCCGCGTCGTGGTGGGCGAGACTGGTGCAGGTGATGCCTCGGTGCCCAAAGCAGCGGTCGGTGAGACTCCGATCGTCGCGGCGCGTCTTCAGGCTCTCGCAGCACCGGATCAGATCGTTATTGCGCCCACCACACAGGCACTCGCCGGCGGCGCCTTCGATTATGACGATCTCGGCGAGACGGCGCTCAAGGGGATTGCAAAGCCGATGCGAGCGTGGAGCGTGGTACGCGAGTCCGCAGCTGAGGGTCGCTTTGAAGCACGGGCCGGGAGTCGACTGACGCCGTTCGTCGGCCGTGACGTCGAACTCGCATTGCTCCTGGAACGTTGGACCGAAGCTCGACACGGAGAGGGTCAAGTCGTGTTGCTATCGGGCGAGCCCGGTATCGGTAAAAGTCGGATCACCGAAGTGCTGCGGCGGCGGCTCACCAATGAACCCCACATCCGACTCCGCTACCAATGCTCACCCTATTACACCAACACCGCGTTTTATCCGATTATCGAGCAGTTGGAACGTGCCGCTGGCTTTACCCATGACGATGCAGCGGATACTCGGCTCGACAAGCTTGAAGCTCTGTTGAAGCAAGCGGCTAAAAATATATCCGAAGCGGCGCCCTTATTTGCGGACTTGTTGTCGCTGCCGACAGGGCGCTATTCGCCCTTGAACCTGAGCCCTCAACGGAAAAAAGAGAAAACTTTCGAGGCTCTAGCCGAACAAGTAGCCGGGCTCGCCCAGCACACCCCTGTCCTGACGATCTTCGAGGACGTTCACTGGGTTGATCCGACGACGCTGGACCTGCTGGGAACTGCTATTAATCGGTTTCAAGGCGAGGCCATCCTGTTGATCGTCACGTACCGGCCTGAATTCGAACCGCCGTGGGATGGCTATGGGCATGTGACGTCGCACTCGCTCAATCGCCTCACCCATCGCCAACGCGCCGAAATGGTAGTTAAGGTGACTGGCGGCGACGCACTCCCTGACGAGATTCTCGATCAAATCGTAACCAAGACCGACGGCATCCCCTTGTTTGTCGAGGAAATGACCAAAACCGCATTGGAGCGGCTTGCCGCAGGTAGGCAGAGCACGAATTCGTCTGCATCGACAATTGCGCTCCCGGCGACGCTGCAGGACAGCTTGATGGCGCGGATCGACCGGCTCGAGTCAGGTAAGGAGATCGCGCAGCTTGGTGCATGCATTGGCCGCGAATTCGGCTACCGCTTAATTGACGCGGTGGCCCGTGCGGATCATCCCGAACTTGATGATGCGATAGCCCGGTTAATCGATGCGGAACTGTTGTATCGATATGGCAGCCCGCCGGATGCAACGTATACGTTCAAACATACCTTGGTGCAGGAGACCGCTTACCAAAGCCTTTTAAAAAGCCATCGCCAACGGATCCATAACCGGATCGCGGAGGCTCTAGAAGAACAGTTCGGTGAAACCGTCAAAGCCGAGCCCGAACTGCTGGCGCATCACTTCACGGAGGCCGGGCACGGTAAACAGGCCATTCCCTATTGGCAGCAAGCCGGTGAGCATGCTGTGCAACGGTCTGCCAATGTGGAGGCGATTGGCCACTTCACGAAGGCCCTCGGTATTCTCCAGACACTACCGAAAAACATCGAGCGCAGCCAGCGTGAACTTACCTTGCACGTAGCTTTGGCCGGGCCAATTGCGGTCACAAAGGGCTTTGGTTCTGCAGAGGTGAAACCGATCTACAACCGGGCGCGGGAATTGTGTGGGGAAGTGGGGGAAACACCCCACCTCTTCCCGGTGCTGCACGGGCTCTGGTCGGTTTGTAATATGCGTGCGGAATACGACGCAGCGCGCGAAATAACGAAGCAACTTCTCAACCTGGCTGAGAGCGCAGAGGATTCCGGTCTGCGGCTCGAGGCCCACGTCGCAACGGGATTCACTTTGTTCTACCTGGGCGCGTTTGCCTCCGCCCTGGAGCACCTTGAAGCCGGGACCTCCCTTTATGATCCTCAACGACATCAGGCTCATGTTGCCGTCTATCGACAAGAACCAGGCGTGGCTTGTCTCAATTATGCCTGACCTTGTGGCGTTTGGGTTACCCGGACCGAGCTATCGAGAAAAGTCACCAGGCGATCAACTTAGCTCAGAAGTCCAGCCACCTCTTTAGCGTGGCCTATGCCTTGACGTTTGATGGTTTCGTCCATCAGTCGCGTGGGGAGCGACAAGCCGCCCTGGATCGTGCGGAGGAGGTTATAGCGCTTTGTACTGAGCAAGGATTCGCATTCTACTTGGCGTGGGGAACTGTCTTACGCGGTTGGGCACTTGCCGCACAAGGCCAGTCAGAGGAGGGGACGGCACAGATAGGGGAGGGCCTGAATGCGGTCCGGGCCACAGGAGCAAAACTGGGACGGTCGTATCTCGCCTTGCTCGCCGAGGCTCATGGACATGCAGGACAGATTAAGCAAGCTGTAGAGACGGTGGACGAGGCCTTGTTCTTCGTAAAACAGAGTAACGAACACTTCTACTCGGCGGAACTGCATCGGATAAAAGGGGAACTGACATTAGAGATTCAATCTGTAGGCCCACAAATCAATATTGAAGAGGAAGCGGAGGCCTGCTTCATTAGAGCGATAGAGTTGGCTCGCGAGCAGCAGGCAAAATCCTGGGAACTCCGTGCAACCAAGAATCTCGCTTGTCTATGGCATCGACAGAACAAGAAGGCGGAAGCCCACGAATTGCTTGCCAACGTTTACAATTGGTTTACCGAAGGCTTTGATACCAGGGACCTGCAAGAAGCGAAGACGTTGTTGGAAGAGCTGGAATAAGAGGGTTACTCGATTAAAGTTCGCTGACTAACGGTGGCAGCGATAGCTTTATAGCTCGAGCAACTGCGCTAGATCTTCAGGTTGTGTTTCAAAGGTAACGTCGTGTTCATCGAATCGCACCCACTTTTGGGCGCTTCGCGTCCAGATATGCGCTCTGGGTTTGACCCAGCCTGAGTCGTCCAGCGTTCCGGGAAATATTACCGCCACCCCCGGCAGGTGCGGAGCGGTGGCCCAAAGCCGCGTACCGCATTCACCGCAGCGCTGGACTGGATAGCGACGATCCTCCACCGCTATCGCGTACTCGCTCACCTCTCCGTCGAGCAATTTGAGCGCATCTTCAGAAACGATCATGGAAATACCGAACGCCGAACCCGTTCTAGTCTGACAACGGGTGCAATGACAACAGTAGGTTGTAATGGGTTCGGCCTTTAACTCATACCGCACCGCACCGCACATGCAGCCACCTTGGTGATTGTCCGCCATGCTAAATGCCTCCCTGAATCAATACGTTCTGTTTATTCGATGTGTTGCTAAAAAGCCAGCAGCAACTGTAGCGCGTTACTCTATCATGTGCTCACACTCGCATTTGAGACCGCTTCTATTCAGCGTCGCCCGTCAATTCACGCAGGCGTGCGTCAACATATGAGCGAAACGGCTCTGGCAACGTGCCCCGTTGTCGGCCCCACCATCCTCGGACGTGCGGAGTGGCAAGATAAAAATCGGTTAGTGTCGCAACGTACTCAGCGATGTTTGGGTCCAACCAAGCCGACTGATATCCAGCATTCAGTGCCCCAAATACCTGGTAAAGAAGCATCCCAAGTCGATCCTGGTCATCGGCGCTAAGGGCATCGTCTGTCCATAATCCAGTGCGCCAAATACGGTGCAATTCTGGATCTTTTGCGAGTTCCAATGAGGCGGCGGTTATCCCTTGATAGACATCTCGGTATGCATCCGCGCGACCGAGCGCATTTGATTGTCTAATTTAAACGGCCAGATAGCCGAGCGTAACAATTACGCCGCCTGCGCCTACCACTTCGGCGATTGCACTGATTGCATCCCAGTTCATATCGGCCGCCAGCCCCGATATTTTCGGTTCATCCGGGCTGTGTTCTACTCCTGCACTAACGCCTCGCGGATCTTGTCGGTCTCTTTTTCGAGTTGCTCCCAATCGATAGCCTTCGGGATGGCGATGCCACGCTGACAGGCGGGACGCGCTTCGAGTCGATCCATCCAAGCTTTGAGATTATCGAGACCGTCGATGTTGCTGCCGCCCCAGAAATAAATCCGCACCCAGCACCAGTTGGCGATGTCGGCGATGCTGTAGTCGTCGCAGAGATAATCACGGCCGTCGAGCTGGCGGTCGAGCACTTCGAACAGGCGGCGGCATTCGTTTTGATAACGGTCGATGGCTACCGGGATCTTCTCGGGTAGATAGCGATAGAAGACATTCGATTGCCCCATCATCGGCCCGATCCCGGCCATTTGAAACATCAGCCACTGCGTGACCCGCGATTCGCCCTTGTCATCGGCCGGCATGAGTTGCCCGGATTTTTTCGCGAGATAGAGCATGATCGCGCCGGATTCGAAGATCGCGAGGTCGTCGTTGTCCGTGTCGACGATTGCCGGTATGCGCCCGTTGGGACAGATCGTCAAGAACCAATCTTCTTTTTGCGCGCCGGTCATGATGTCGACGTGATGGGTGGTGTATTCCATGCCGATCTCTTCGAGCAACACGGATACTTTCCAGCCGTTGGGTGTGGAGTCGGTGTATAGATCGATCATCGTCATTCCTTCACGTGGTCAGGGCAGCGCGATCCATGTTAGCCAAAATCAACACGCGTTCACATCTCGGTGCCGATCGCCAAGTCATTCGTATACACTGACGGTCAATGTAATCCGTATGCGCAGGAGCCGCAGCGATGAACAAACCCGAAACCCCGGCGGTGGCCTACGAAATGGATCCGGTGCAGATGGCCGTTCTCGCGAACCGTCTGAACGCCATCGTGCGCGAGATGACGAACACCTTGCTCAGAACGGCGCGCTCGGCGGTACTCGCGGTCGTACGTGATTTTTCGTGTTCCATCGTTACGGGTGACAACCGCTTACTGTGTCCGGGCGAAGGCGTACCGGTCCATATTTTTGGCAGCAGCTTGCAGACCCAGGCGATGTGCGACATTCACGACGACCTTGCGCCCGGTGATGCGTTTCTGCACAACGATCCCTATCTCGGCAATACGCATCCAGCCGATCACATGTATATGGTGCCGGTCTTCCTCGACGGCCAGCACTTCTTCACGACTTGCGCCAAAGCGCATCAGGCTGACTGCGGCAACTCGATTCCAAGCACCTATCATGCCTATGCGCGCGATATTTATGAGGAAGGCGCATTGATCTTTCCCTGCGTGCGCGTGCAGCAAAACTATGCTGATGTCGACGACATCATTCGCATGTGCCGCCGGCGCATTCGCGTGCCGGAGCAGTGGTACGGTGACTACCTCGCCACCATGGGCGCCGCGCGTATCGGCGAACGAAGGCTGACGGAGCTGGTGGAGCGCTATGGGATGGACACCATCAAGCAGTTCATCGCGGATTGGTTCGCGTATTCCGAGCGACGTACGATCGAAGCGATCAAGAAACTTCCCAAAGGACGGCTGGAAAACGTCAGCGTGTACGATCCCTTGCCGCCCGTGCTGCCGGAAAGTCTACCGATTAAAGTTGCCGTCGAAGTCGATCCGGAGGCGGGACAAATCGAGATCGACCTGACCGATAACGAAGACAACAAGGCCTTTGGTCTGAACGAGTCGGTCGCGTGCGCGACGAGCAATGCGATGTGCGGCGTGTTCAATTGCATCGACCCGGAAATCCCGCACAACGCCGGGAGCTTCAAGCGGATCTCGGTTAAATTGCGCGAAGGTTGTCTGGCCGGTATTCCAGAGTTCCCCCATAGTTGCTCGATGGCGACGACCAACATCGCCGATCGCATCGTCAATGCCACGCAAGCGGCTTTTGCGCAAATCGGCGATGGCCATGGGCTCGCGGAAGGCGCGATGGGTATGGGCGCCGGCGCCGCGGTCATTTCCGGGAAGGATTGGCGCTTCGGTGATGCGCCCTACATCAATCAGGAGTGGTTGATCGCGAACGGCGGGCCTGGTACGCCGTCTTCGGACGGTTGGCTCAACTACGGACTGCCCGTGGCCGGTGGCCTCATTTACCGCGGTAGCGTCGAAGTCGAAGAATCGAAGCATCCGATCCTGATCAAACACCTGCGCGTGGTACCGGGCGGCGGCGGCGCGGGCAAATTCCGCGGCGCGCCAGGCAACGAGGTTGTTTACGGCCCGCGCCATGATCCGATGACGGTCATCGCGTCCTGCGATGCCCAACACAACCCGCCGCAAGGGGTGCGTGGCGGCAAGGCCGGACCGCCCGCGCAAACCTACAAGATCCACAAAGATAGCGCCGAGGAGAAGCTACCGGGTGTCGTCGAATGCCATCTCGAGGTGGGCGAATGGATCCGCGGTATCGATGCGGGTGGAGGCGGTTACGGCGATCCTTTGGAACGCGATCCCGCGCGCGTACTGAAAGACGTATTAGAGCGGTGGGAAACCGTCGAGCGCGCGCAAGAGGTCTATGGCGTCGTGTTTAACGGTGCCGTTGACGACGAGTCCTTGAGCGTTGACAACGCCGCGACAAAAAATCGACGGGCGGAGTTGGCGGCCGGTTAAACGATTTTGACTCGCCGGCAAGCCGGCCTTGCTAATTGTCCCCCGTTAACGGCACGAACCGCACCGGCAAAACCGACCGGCGTTCAACCGCACCGTCGGCTAGTTTTTCGATCACCATCAATTCCTGTTGTCCGGTCGAAACGGTTACCGGAATGACCATGCGCCCGCCGATCGCGAGTTGTTCGACCAGGGCGCCCGGTATGCGGCCGGCGGCGGTGACCACGACGGCGTCAAAAGGTGATTCGCCCGGCCAGCCGAGATTACCGTCGCCCATGCGTACCGTGACATTGTCGTAGCCGAGTGTATTCAATCGCGAGCGTGCCTGATCGGCGAGTGGAGCGACGATTTCAATGGTGTAGACGTGTGCGACCAGTTTCGCGAGGACCGCCGCCTGATAGCCCGAGCCGGTTCCGATTTCGAGCACGCGGTCGCCGGGCTCTGGATCGATCAGATCCGTCATCAAGGCGACGATGAACGGTTGTGAGATCGTTTGGCCGTGACCGATCGACAGCGGACGATTCCGGTAGGCATAGTCTTGGTCCGAGGGGTCGACGAATTCATGTCGCGGCACGGCGCGCATCGCCGCTTCGACTACCGGCGACATTTCGGCCCTGCCGGTGAGATAACTCGTATCGCGGAAGTCGGAGGTGATTTGCGCGATCAATCGTGCCTGGGATTCATCATGATGCTCGGCGGCGAGATCCGGCATGGCGACGAGTGCAATCAGCGCGAACACGTATTCACGACGAAAGCGCGTCGAGCGAACGCAGCGCGGGAATGGCTCATTCAGCGACACGCCAGAGGTACCAGCTCGCAATGCCGCGATAGGGTTTCCACGGCCTCGATATGTCAGTCAGACGGCGCTCGCTCGGCAGTTTGCGCAACCGATAGGCGATTTGAATACCGCGCTTGAGACCGAGATCGCCATAGGTGAACGTGTCGAGGCGGCGCAATCCGAACAACATGAACATTTCGGCGGTCCATGGCCCCACGCCCTTGTAACCGGTGAGCTCCGCATGCACCTCGCCGTCGGGCAGCGCCGTGAGTGCATCGAAATCGAGTTCTCCCGCCTCCATTGCGCAGGCCAAGGTTTCGATGGCCTGGGCTTTGGTACGCGACAAACCGAGGCGGCGTAATCGCGCCACACTGCTGCGCCGGATCTTTTGGGGCCAGGCCCGCGTGTCGTCACCGAATCGTTCGATGAACCGCGTGCGAATACCGCGCGCGGCATGCGTGGAGATCTGCTGGCTGATGATTGCGGAGATCAGCGCATAGGCCGGGTCACCGGGCTCGTGAGCGAGCGGGCACGGGCCATGCCGTTCGATCAACGCGCCCAGCGTCGCATCGCGTGACGCGAGGATGGTTTCCGGTACGGGCGCAGACTGCCGGGCCATGCCGCGCATTGCAACGTAATGCAAACCCTGCCGTCAATGTTTGTGCAAGGCGATCTACCGATGTGGGGCGCAAACTCCAAAAATCAACACGTTTTAATCATTGTTTCACAGGTCGCTTGAAATGCATCAGGCCACGACCCATCTCTCGTGTATCGAATGATCGAAGCATTAAATCAGGAGTCAATCATGAGAACCGTGATCTATGATCCTTTTTCAGCGCTCAAACGCCTGCAGCACGAAATGAACCGTGCCTTCGGCAGCGCGGCGCTATCATCCGACGACGAGCCGTATGCGCCGTCGCGTTCATGGGCCCCCGCCGTGGACATTCACGAGCAGCCTGAGCGATTCGTGATCCGGGCCGACGTTCCCGGAATCGAGCCCAAAGCGATTGAAGTCACGGCGGAAAACGGCGTGCTGACGATCAAGGGCGAACGACGGTCGGAACACGCTGAAGACGGCGACGCCGGTGCAAAACGAGTCGAACGCGTCTATGGCAGCTTCTACCGCCGATTCACGTTACCGGACAGCGTCGATGCCGATCACATCGAAGCGCGAGGTTCGCACGGTGTGCTCGAAATATCGGTGCCTAAAAGGGAACAGGTACAACCGAAACGAATCAAAGTCAGTGCCTGAACAAGCGGCCCAGGTGAGAGGCTCATCACATTCTCAACATTTAATGGGGCTTCGGCCCCATTTTCTTTTCGCCGCAGTTGAACCAAAATTGAGGCGCTCGCGACTAACGGGGGAAATCGGGGAGCTATCAATGAAATGGACCGTATGTCTCTTTGTGTTCCTGGCGATCGCCGGTGACGCGCTCGCGGCGCCTGCCACCGTCCGTCTACTGCAGGCGCCCGCATGGCGTGAGCGCGACGACTCGCGACATGCGCTGCACATCGGAATGTCGCTCGAAGCGGGCGATATCGTGCATACGGGGCATCGCGCACGGGCGATTTTGAGCCTCGAGGAAGGCAGTATCGTCAAGCTCGGCGAAAACGCGCACCTCGATCTGCGTGAACTCGTCCCGCCTGAGGAAGAAACGGGCGTTTTCGAGGGCTTCCTGGATGTCGTCAAAGGCGCGTTCCGGTTTACGACGACGCTAGCCACGCGTAAACGCAATATTCGCGCGCGCGTGCGCACGGCGACCATCGGCATCCGCGGCACGGACGTATGGGGGAAGACCGAGGAAGCACGCGATTTCGTCGTGTTGCTCGAAGGTGAAATCTCGATCGAGCGGGATGGCGAGACCTATGAACTCGACGAGCCCCTGAGTTTGTTCATGGCGCCGCGTGGGCAGCCGGTCGAGCCGATCGGTCCCGTCGATGGTGATGATCTCGCCGTGTGGGCGCAGGAAACCGAGCCACAGCCCGAAGCGGGCGTCGTGTCGGGCGAGGGCCTATTCGTGTTGAACCTCGCATCGTTTTCGGACGAGGCCGCGGCTGCCGGATTGACCGAAAGACTGGCGGCGGCGGGCTACGCGGCGAAAGTCGAGCGGGTCACGGTCAACGATCAGGATTGGTGGCGGGTGGTGCTGAGCGGTTATGACAGCGTCGCCGACGCCGCGCACGTGTCGGAGGCATTGCGGGATTCCTTTGGGCTCTTGAGTCCGTGGATCTCTAAGCTTGAATAAAATCGATCCCGGATTCCGCTACGCTCTCCGTAGCCTGGATGGAGCGTAGCGGAATCCGGGGACAATACGTTGGTTAGGACATTTCAACCGCGTGCTGCTGCACGGCTAAGCGAATTCCGGCGCCGACCATCTCGCGGTGTATCCCGTTGTTTACCGCGAACATTAATTCGAAATAGCGTTTAGAGGGCACCCAGAAGCGGTAACCCAAGACGATCGCGGCGCCTTCGAATGCTTCGATGCCGATGACCGGCGGGGGCGCTTCCGGTAAATACTCGGTCGATGCGATCACCTGCTGGATGATCGTGGATGCGCGCCCCGGATCATCCCGGCCGTCGATGCCGACGCGTCCTTCAATAAGGCGATTGCCGTAGGAGTTGCGGTGGATCTCACCGACGACGTGCTTGTTCGGAATGATGATGTCTTCTCCGTCTTCGGCGACGAGACGCGTGGTGGCCAGGTCGATGTTCGTAACGACGCCGGAGCAGCCCTGCACGTTGATCGTATCTCCAACCTTGAACATGCGCGTCAGGATAATCACGAGGCCAGCGCCGTAATTGGACACCGGCCCCTGGATCGCGAAGCTCGCACCCAACGCGAGTCCACCCACTGCGGCGATGATCGGCGTCATGCTGATCCCCAGTTTGCTGAGTGCAATGATGACGAACAGACCGACGACCGCGAGGCGTGACGTACTGGCGATGAACTGGCGTAGGGTTACATCGACATTGCGTTTCTCGAGTACCCGCAGCGTGGCACGGGAGACCCAACTGCCGACGATGAACCCCCCGATGAGAATCACGACTGCACCGGCTAACTGGAATGAATACGAGACCAGGAAATTGACGATCAACTGGTAGGCCTGCGTAAAGACTTCGAGTTCCTGTTCCATTCGCTATTTCCTGTTATTTCGATACACGAGTCTGTGCGCGAGCACAGGCGAAACACCCCGTTTCATACAACGGAATCGGTGTAGGATAGGCCAACGAAATCCGGACGAGTGGAGAAGGACAATGAAATTGGACGGGCCGCTGGTCAGCACGCAATGGTTGGCCGATCACCTCGACGAGGAATCGCTGCGCGTATTCGACACCACGATCTTCCTCGAGCAAAAAGAAGACGGTTTCGGTTACGTTCCCGTTAGCGGCCGCGATCAATGGGCGTCCGGACATATACCCGGCGCGGGTTTTCTCGATGTGATTGGCGATCTTTCAGATGCCGACGCAAAGCTCGCCTTCACGATGCCGCCGCCCGATCGGTTCGCGGCAACCATGGCGGCGCAGGGCGTTGGCGATGACTCGATCGTGATCCTTTACAACAAGGGATTCCCGATGTGGTCGACGCGGGTCTGGTGGATGTTGCGCTCCATCGGTTTCGAGCGCGCTGCGGTCCTGAACGGCGGCTGGGATGCCTGGGAG
The DNA here is from genome assembly GCA_965217605.1 of Gammaproteobacteria bacterium. GTDB lineage: Bacteria > Pseudomonadota > Gammaproteobacteria > JAYYZW01. The sequence goes on along the minus strand of CBDCJB010000013.1, from coordinate 43,152 downwards.
CGGGAGAACCGCCCGGTCAATGATGCGTCGCCCGATTATGCGGCAGGGACGCTTTCGGTCCGGGCCCGATCCGAAATGTGGGTCAACAAGAACGATATGCTCGCGATGATCGATTCGGGCGAGCCGTTGACCATCAACGCCCTGTCGCCGGCCGTGTACAGCGGCGAGAAGAACCAATATGGACGTCCGGGGCATTTGCCCGGCACCCATAACGTGTTCTACGGCGATCTGATCGATGCCGACACGGGGGAGTTCCTCCCGCCGGACAAGTTAAAGGCCCTGTTCGAAGGCAACGGCGCCCTCGAGGCCGAGCGCGTGATCACCTACTGCGGCGGTGGTATCTCGGCTACCATGGACGCACTCGCGCTTATGCTTTGCGGGCAAAACGAAATCGCCGTCTATGACGGTTCGATGTCGGAATGGGTCCAGGACGAATCGCTTCCACTCAAGCTCGGTACCGATCCGTAATCAATCACCGTCGCGGACCGTGCTTATATAAGTACGTAACACCATAAAGAGCACGACGGCGTTGAGGGTATGCCAGATGAAATGCGTACCAAGGGGCCAGTGTGCGCAAAGCAACTCGTCAACGGTGCGTGCGCTTAACGAGACGAGAAAAATGGCGCTTGCGGCGAGAATCGAGGCAGGGTTTGGTTTTCGAGCGGTGTAATGGTAGGTCCCCAGCAGGATCAGTGCAGCCGCAGCGGGTGCATAGCTGAGCGACCCGTTGAGCAGTTCGGGATACTGTGCGCTACCGAAGAGAGCGGTAAGAAACAAGGCGAGTCCCACGCTCGTAGACGCTACCCGGCGTACTGCGACACGGCGTAAGTACAACCAGAGATAGACGACCTGGAAGATCAGGATCGGACTCACATCCAGCAATTGCGCCCAAGATGTGGCGAAGGTGTGAAACAACCCGCTGCCGACGCCGATGGCGAACAGGATAAAGGCCAGCACTAATCCATCGGTTCGTCCGGCTGCTCGCGCCAGACGGGCGCATCGCCACGCGGCCAGAAGAAAAAAGACGTTTGTGATCGCATTCAGCGGTTCGGCGAACAATCCCGAACCCGTGCGTTCACAATAGATATCGATCATGCCCACGCGCGTCGAGTCAGCCTTGAACCCGCCCGGTTACATCGCTTCAAGGCTAGAAGTGGTCTCAAAATTTGCCTGAGGCGTTCAGGCAAGGCGCGCGGGCATTCGAGGAGCGCAGTTTATGCGCAATAAATGAGCACCGGAGAAGGTCGCGCAACACCGCATCAACGTCTCAGGCGAGTTTTGAGACCGCTTCTATGCGTCTTCTTCCGGCCATACCTCGTTCAAGCTGCGCAGCGCCCCGACCGCGTTTGGCCAGCCCGCATAATGTGCGGCATGTGTAATCATTTCGAGGATTTTCTCGCGCGGGATCCCCAGACGCTTGGCGCCTGCGAAATGAAACCGCTGTTCCGGTTCGCGCGCCAAGGCGGTCAGAATCGTGCAGGTGACGAGGGACCGTTCTTCGAATGCCAGGCCCTCGCCCTGCCACACGTCCCCAAACAAATGCTCTATCGTGTAGTTACGAAACCGCGCCGGCATCGTATCGATCGCGTGGGCATCGCCACACAAACGTTCCAAAACCCGACGCCCTTTCTCCGCACGCTCGTTAGCCATCTTATTTATCTCCCTGGTGATTGAATCCGGCCCAACAACTATAATTGCGTAAGCCTAAGCCAAAGGGTTGGCCAATGACCATGTCTGCTCACGCTTCAACCGGCTCGCACCCCGTCGTCTGTTGCGCCTGCTCGCAGCAGTGCGGCATCGTCGTCGACGTCTCCGACAATGAAGTCGTCGCCATACGGGGCGATAAGGAACATCCCATCAGCCAGGGGTTTATTTGCCCCAAGGGCAAATACGCGCACGAGCTGCATGATCATCCGGATCGAATCCATCAACCCCTGAAACGTAGCGGACCGCGGGGCAGCGGCCGCTGGACCGAAATCGAATGGGAACAGGCGTTGGACGAGATCGCGGATCAGATCGCCAGGATCACGGGCGAACACGGCCGTGAGGCGCTGGCCTACAGTTTCGGTACGTTCCGCGGCGGCGACTGGGGTATCGGCGAGCGCTTCATGAATCTCTTCGGGAGCCCGAATGCCTGCGGCCAGGACAAGATCTGTTACGGCCCGACCGCGCTCGCGGAGACGCTGACCTATGGTTTCGGGCCGAGTGTCTTTACGGCGCCCATAGCGGGCACCACGCGTTGCATCGTCGTTTGGGGTATGCGTCCGAGCGCATCGGCGCCGTTGTTATGGAAAGCGATCCATGCGGCCCGCAAGGCCGGAGCGAAGCTCATCGTGATCGACCCTGAATATACGCGTGAAGCGGCGCGCGCCGATCTGTGGCTGCAAGCGCGCCCTGGCTCGGATTGCGATCTGGCCTTGGGCCTACTCAAAGTCGTCATCGAGCGCGACCTGATCGACCACGAATTCGTACGCGAACACACCACCGGTTTCGATGCGCTCAAAATACGCATCGGCGAGCGCGATCTCAACGCGATCGCGAGTGACGTCGGCGTTACCGTCGCTCAGATCGAAGCCGCTGCCGAGATGATCTCAACGCAGACGCCAAGCCTCATCAACGCGGGAAACGGGCTGTGCCAGAGCGGCACCGTAGCGGTGCAAACAGGGCGCGCTGTGGCCTGCTTGATTGCGATCACCGGCAACCTGGGTATCGAGGGTGGACACGCGCTGAGCGGGCCACCACGCGATATCGTCGGCAATGGCATGATGCTGAACGCCGACGCCTTGGAGCCGGCACAGCGAGCGAAACGCCTCGGTGCCGATCGATTCGCCTATCTCGGCTCCGGCTATGACGATGTCAATGCGAATGTCGCAAAAGCTTGGTACGGCAACCAGCACGTCATGAGCTGGTTCGGGACCGCACACGAGCCGAGCTTATGGCGCGCGATCACCGAAGAACATCCGTACGCCGTCAAGGCGCTCATCGTGCAACATCACAATCCGCTTGGTGCAAACGCCAATTCAGCGATGGTGGCGCAGGCGTTAACCAGCGAAAAACTCGAACTGTCCGTCGTCCAAGACCTCTTCATCACGCCGACTTCGCGCCTCGCCGATTACATGCTGCCGACGGCGCATTGGTTGGAGAAACCGTATTTTTCACTCGGGCTCGGCTTTATGGCGTTCGTAGGCGACTACGTCGGCACGAACCGGGCCGCGCTCGAACCGGCGCCGGGCCATCGCTCGGATTACGACCTCTGGCGCGACCTCGGTCACCGCTTGGGACAGGAAGCCGAATGGCCGGCGACGGCGGAACAATTTTATGATGCGTGCCTGCATCCGGCGGGCCTCAGATTTGACCGCGTGGCTGCCGAGCGCGGGCCGGTGATGGGAGCCGATGCGCGAAATGCGCTTGCCGATGTCGGCGATGGATCGGCGATGCCGGGCTATGGTACGCCGAGTGGCAAAGTCGAACTCAGCGCCAGCTTGCTTGCGGACTGGGGTTTCGATCCGCTGCCACACAATGTTCCCCTCGCGATTACTGCCGAGCGCGAGGCCTACCCCTACATTTTGACCACCGGTGGGCGTTCTATCGACGGGTTTCACCAAAATGCACAACAGATGTCTCGCTTCCGCCGTAAGAACCCGGATCCCATCGCGACCTTGAATCCCGCGACCGCAAAGCGTGCCGGTATTGCGGAAGGCGATTGGTTCATCATCGCCACGCCAATCGGCAGCGTGCGTCAAAAAGCCCATCTCACCGATGTGCTGGGTGACGAGATTATTCGGGCAGATCGCTGGTGGTATCCGGAACGCGCTGATGACAGTGACGATCCTTATGGTTTTTGGGCGACTAACATCAACGTATGCACGGTGAACGACGATGCAAACGCGGATCGATTGATGGGCACGTGGCTGATGCGCGGTGTGCCCTGCCGTATCGAACGCGCAGTGGATTGACGCCCGATCGATAGAGGAATAAGCGACGTGGCCGAGCAATTTGCAGTAGTTTTCAAGGGCGAACTCGTCGATGGCGCCGATCCGGCACAGGTTCGGACAAATCTCGGCAAGCTGTTCAAGACCGATGCGGCACGAGTCGACGCTATGTTCACGGGTAAAACCGTTGTAATTAAGAAAGGCATCGATGAGGACACGGCGGAAAATTATGTCGCGGTGCTCGCCAAAGCCGGGGCCGTAGCCGAGGTCGTCGGTACGCGCGCGAAAGCGCAGACTGCGCCATCACCACCCGCCGCCGAAGCGTCTGCGCCGGCGGCGGAAGCCAAAACACCTGAACCTGCGCCGATCCCGCAGGCTGCGGCGCCGCCGGCACCGGGTGCGCGGGACGAGACAGCACCGGCACCGCCGCAGCCGTTGGATACGAGCATGGCCGAGCCGGGCATGATCCTGGTCGAACCGCAGCGCATCGAAGCACCGAATATTGACACTACGCACCTTGACATGGCGGAAGTCGGCGTCGATTTAGTTGAATATCAACATTTGGAAGAGCCAGAGTTCGACCTGAGTGAGTTCACGCTCGACCCGCCTGGGACGACCTTGGTCGAACCGGAAAAAGTAACCCCGCCCGATTTCGATTTGAGCGAACTTTCGCTGGACGAAAACTGAAACCGAACCGGCTAACGCCCGGTAGTCGACTCAAGCGCTGCGTCGATGGATCGGAACGGTAAAACGTCCGACAAATCGACATTCGTTTCTGTAATCGCTTGGATATTCGTCGGTTCAGCCGGATTTGCGACGTTAAGCTGCATCGCACTTTTAAAACGGATGAATTGGGCGCGGCTTGTATTCATCACACTGTTGCCATTCGGAATGATCTGGCCCGCAAGTGATATCGTAACGGTGATTTACTATTTCCATGCACTACTGACTAAGGACCTGTCCGGAGGGCAGCTTGAATTCGGAATATTGGTAATTCTGATAGTTGTCGTTAAATTTCTAGTCGCTGCCGGTTTGATCGTGCTACTTGCCTGGATAATTTATCAACTAGCGTCACCAGCTATTCGCGAAGAGTTCGCCTAAAACGTAATTAAAAGTCGTAGAAACCGGCTTGCTGGCGAATGGCGTTTCAGCGCGACGTATAGAGATCCAGCAATTTTCTCGTGAGTTGCACAAGCATCACGATGGCCGTAGTCACGAGAAAGAACAGCCCAACGAACACCGCGATCAAAAACAATACGTTGAAAATGCGCGCGACCAGTGGAAGAGCAAGTTGCGACGCGCCCCACATGCCAGCCAAGAGCGCCAGACACAGCAGAGCCAGGAGCACCGCAAATTGCAAAGGAACAGGCATCCGGCGGGTATTCATTAGAAGCTGTCTCAAAATTCGCCTGAGACGTTGATACTGCGTTGCACGACCTTCTCCGGTGCGGGGCGGCGAAGCCGCAAATTACGCATAAACTGCGCTCCTCAAAGGTCGCGCGCGCAAGCCTTAACGCCTCAGGCGAATTTTGAGGCCGCTTCTAGTGTGCTGTCCCACGATGAACTTTCATAAGTCGTGATGATCAGATCGGCTATTGTGTCATGCAGGAGCCAGCCGATGGTTACCGGTCGACCCAGATCCTTTACGGTTAAACTGAGCGAGGAGGAACACGAGGTCCTCAACAGTTACGCGAGGTCGCGCAGTCTGCCGCATGCGCTGGCACGGCGCGCAAAGATCGTCATGATGGCAGCCGATGGGCTGTCTAACAGCGCGATTGCCAGAAAGCTCGATGTATCCAATCCGACGGTCACAAATGGGTGTCGCCGGTATATCGCCAACGGGATTGTCGGATTGTATGATCTGCCGCCGGGCCATCGTCGGCGCACATATGATGACGATGAGGTTGCACGCTTGATGCAAAAGGTGCTGAGCGAGCGACCGGAGAACGCGACCCATTGGAGCACGCGTTCGTTTGCACGGGAGACCGCGCCCTCGAAGAGTACCGTTCATCGGTATTTCACGCTGTTTGGGATCCAGCCCTATCGCAGCCGCACGTTCAAACTCTCGACCGCTCCCTTCTTCGTCGACAAGGTGCGCGATATTGTCGGTTTGTACTTGAATCCACCCGATAATGCCCTGGTATTGTGCGTTGACGAAAAAAGCCAGATCCAGGCATTGGAACGCAGTCAGCCGGTTCTGCCGATGGGGCTCGGTTATGTCGAGGGTGTCACCCATAATTACTTTCGACATGGCACGACCACGTTGTTCGCGGCGCTCGATATCGCCAACGGCACGGTCATCGGGCAGTGCAAAGCGCGGCATCGTCACCAGGAATTGCTGTCCTTCCTGAATCATCTCGAGAAAAGTGTTCCCGCCGCGCTGGATGTTCATCTGGTGATGGACAACTATGGCACGCATAAGCATCCCAAAGTCCGTGCCTGGTTCGCTCGACGCCCTCGATTTCACGTCCACTTCACGCCAACCTACGCGTCATGGCTCAACCAGGTCGAACGTTGGTTTGGTCTCATCAGCCAGCGCGCTATCAAGCGCGGGTCGTTCCGGAATGTGAAGGATCTCGTTGCTCGTATCGAGCGATATATTGCTCAGCACAACGCCAACCCTATACCTTTCGCCTGGACCGCAACCGCCGACTCAATCTTGAAAAAACTCGCCCGACTTTCGAAACTTCTTTGCGGGACAGCACACTAGTCTGCGTAAACCGGGTATCACCAACCCAGTCTCAGCGTGATCATTCGCGGGGATCCCAGTTCGGCTCGCTGGCAATTTTGGCCTGCAGGACCGCGCGCCCGGCATCGCTGTAGCGCCAATGCGTCGGATGTCCGGCGGTGTTTCTGTCCGTGTAGGCGTATTCGGGAGACACTTCGATCTCCAATATTTTCATCGCGGCCGTGATCCACAAATAGGGTTTATCGAACTCGGTGGATAGGCTGTTCCGCGTATGCGGATAGGTTCTATCAGGATCTGCGCGGACCAACAGCGCGTCCGGATCATCGGCCAAACGGACGGCAATTGCTTCACCATCTTCGCCCGCTAAGACGAAACCCGGTTGGCGTATCTGCGTACCGACGCGCTCGAGGACGTGGCCTGCCGCGTCGAAGATCATCTGGCGCAGATCGTCGGGCGTCGCTTCCGCATTCCGTGCGCCATGCCGGACCCAGATCTGGCCTTTATGGAACGCATGCTTGTTTATTCCACCTTCGTCGTATCGCCCGTCCATTTTCATGATATGCGGCTTGAATTCGGAGTCTTCGACCTGAATGACGAAACAACCGCCGCTTACCTGTTGGGTGACGCCGTGGATGGAAGGCCCCGCGTAGTTATTGATCAATTTATGCAGCGACGCGGATTCGAGGTGGCGCCGCTCCGCGCTGACCTTGAGGATCTTCAGCTCACCGCCGGTTGAATTCGCCATGGCGACGATCGTCTTAACGACCTCCAGACGCTCCTCCTCAGTGCCGCTGTAATCCGATGTTTCTTGATACTGTTCCGATTCCGGGGTCATACAACGCGCTCCGATCAGAGCACGTCAAGGTGCATCACCGGGCAGCCCTGGGTGACGAGGTAAATCATCGGCGGTATCAAACCAATTGATGTGTTCAGCGTAGAACACGTGAAATGTCGGTGCAAAGCGTTCTGGTTCATCGAACGTACCCACGTACAGGTGAATCTCGTTCGGGTATTTGTCGGCGTCATAACTCACCGGCGTGCCGCACTTTTCGCAGAAGCCGCGTCGAACGCCGGGTGAGGATGCGTAGAACTGCCGTGCTCCCGCGGTGAACGCCACCTTATCTGGACGGAATCCAGCGAAGGTCGCCATCGCCGAGCCCGTGTTGCGGCGGCAACTCGCGCAGTGACAATGCCCGCACCACAGCGGTTCACCTTCGACTCGAAATCGGATCCCGCCGCAGAGGCACCGACCCTCTGCTGATGCGTTCATTCTCTTACCACGCAGCGGCTGTTAAATCCGCTCGAACAATTTTCCGTAGAAGGTCTGCTTCGCAAAATCGATCTCGCCGGTTACGGCAAAACTCACATCATTGGACATTCGGGCGTGGCCGACACACTGCCACGCCGCTCCGCCGCCGCTGGTCGTTTCCCCTTCGCCGAAACCGTCTATATAGCCCCCGTCTTCAAGAAACCAGCGACCGCATATCGTGTATTTGCCCTGTTTACCGTCCTTGCTTTCAAGCGACATGGTTGCGTAACACTTGGACGCAAATTCGCCGCTGATATCGCCTTCGTAATTCACGTGGGTGGTGGTCAAAATGCCCTTCCCGGGAACGAGGGTTACCGAAGTTGATTGCAAATCGAATACACCGATTTCTTTACCTACCGCCACTGTTTATTCTCCTTAAAATCAGTTTGGATAATCCGGAAAGCCCAATTCGGGTTTTGGCCCCGCGAATCGATATGCTAGCAATGGGAATTATATACTTGGGTTTAGGAAGCTTGGTAGGATGGCCCGCACCTTTAGTGGAGCTATCAAGTGGACAACGACCTATCTATGCTGGGAGCCTCAACCTTCATCACGTCAGTCGCAGAGACAATCACCCGCATGGACATGGAAGCCCCAGATCAGAATTTGCGAACTACTTTCGAGGACTACCTTGGGCGGGCGCTTCTTCGGAAATATCAGATTCGTCAGTTTCTAGAAATCGACGACCGAGATTGCAAGCACTGTCGAGCGCTGCACGGGATGCTTCGGCGTATGTTTGATCATCCGAGTCTTGCTGCGATGGTCCGGGGCTGGCTTCGCAAGAACGATTAGCGCCTGGACGATACTTCAACATCGCCGCAGCCACCTGCTCTGGGGTGGCCCCTCGATAGTCTGCCTTTAGACCTTTCGCTCTTTTCATGGTCTGGGAGTGTCCCATTTTGCCCACGCCAGGGCAAATCGCTTGACTTGCTGCACTGCACCGCTGATTCTTGACCACGTGACAATTCGTGCGGCCCCTATGTCGGGTCGCCCGCTGAATGAAACAGCCACTAAACCCGGCAAGGGGTTGCTCCCAAGCCCGGCGAATAGGCGGGACCTCTCTGCGACTGCACGAGTTGTCACAACGGCCCGGCGCTCCTTTGCCGGGCACCTAAAGGAGTGGGGTTGTTATGTGGCGCGGCTGGGGTCTGCTCTTCTTTATTCTATTTCTCCTCTGCCGCGCATGTTGGGCCGCTGAAAGCATGTCGTCTGAAGAAATATCGGCGCGTGCCGATCAAATAATGCGCGACATGATCGAGTTGTCTACCGAATGCGGGCTGGTTGGCCTTACGGTGTATGTCCAAAACGGACAAGCAGCGGGGCTGTCGAAAGAATCTGTTGAAACAGCCGCACGAAGCAGGCTCCGTAGCGCTCGTCTCTACAATGACTCTCCTGGGGAAGTGGGCGGAGTCCTGAGAATACAAGTGCTGCTGGTGCCTGAGAGGAAAGCATACACTTACAGAGTGTGGTTCGAGAAACAGCAGATTGACAAGGAGTCAGGCATCCACGACTGGAGCCCATCAGGCTGGGAAAAATGGCGCGTAGGAGAGCACGCTGGCAACAGCAACGCCATCCTATCTGGTATTTCTCAGGGGCTTGATCAGTTTCTTGACGATTATTTGCGCGTGAACGACGCAGGGGTGTGCGAGACATCCTCCGCGGAAAACGATGGCCTCACTAAGATCGACTACGATCCTTTTGCCGATCAATCAGAACAAAGGAGTTCTCATGAGTGATGAAGACGAATTAGCCCGCCTCAGAGGAGAGATTGCTGCCTTAAGCGACATTCTAGTCGCCACTATCCGAAGCGCCCGTAGCGTCGACCCAGCCCACGACCTACCGGGAACTCCAAAGGCCGTAGGGGTTGCCGTCAAGTACATCGATTCCAAGCTCAGCGGCAGCACCTCGGTACATGTCGACGACGTCCCCTTTAGTGAGACGAAGGAAGGGGCGGCGTACACGGATAAGATCGAAGAAATTAAAAAGGCCCTCAGGGGTGGTTAAAGGGGGCGCCCATTCGTCATCCGAACTATCGTATTGAGGGGAAGTTGGAGCGGGAGTAGACATAGGGGGGGTCTCAATTACCATAGGGGGATTGAGATTCCCCAATCCCTGTTAGCCGAGGCTGCAACCCCGGCTCTTTCATGTCCAAGTCTAGGCGATTAGCTCCTTATGAGGCAACAACTTTTTGTTTGGGCTCTAGGTTATCTAATGAGGGCGACGATTATTTTAATGGCGATTGGTCTAGCTGGGTGCACCACAAGCGAGATAGTCTATTTGCAAAATGCCTCCAGTCAGACGGTCCGGTGCGGTCCATACACAAACTATGGCCATATCCCTAGTGCAAACGTGACGACGCAGAATGAGCTTCGTGACTGTATCGCCGACTATCAGCGCCAAGGATATGAACGCGTCCCCGGCCCGCAATAAGCGGCCCATATAGAGGGAAGGTAAGGAGGCGAGCCATCATGACCTCAGAACTCCTTCACGCCTTAATCATCGCTTTCGCTATTCTTGGCTTAGGCGAAACTTTGCGCCGCACTATCGCCGACCTGCGCGAATCCATCGGCCGGATCGAAAAGCATATTGAGCGTATCGAGGAACATGTGTCGAAATCCGACGCTGGCGTGGCGCGCCTCGATTCCACTACCCCTCGCCGCGCCCGCGAAGAAAGCTAACCGGTTGAGTGGATTGCCGAAGTGTCGTTTATTCATACGCCCTGAGACTCGGCCGCGCCGCATTCGACACGCCCATGTGAGCGGTCAAGCGGCTGTACTTCAGGCGCTTGTGGCGCATACCAGATGCCAGCGACTGCATTTGGTCCATGGTGTCGAGATCGCGAATGTTGTGGCGACCGGAGAATTCCTGCACGTAGCGATCTAGATGCTTGGGGCTCATCTTGTGGAAGGTGCCTTTATGGGCGCGCTTGAGCATGGCCCAGAACGATTCTATGCCCTGTGTATGAACTTTCGTACCTTCCTTGACGTACTCTCCAGCCGAGTGCGTGACCGTCTCATGATCGTTCTTGAGGCTCGCGTAGGCACCGTGTTCATCGGTGTAGACTGTGGCCGTCTTGTAAGCCCGCTCGTTGATGAAAATCTCCAAGGTACGTGCATCGTTGCCTTTGACCACGCGAGCGCTGACCTTGTTGGTAGCGCGGTCTTTGGCGCCGGCCACGATGGTCTTGCCTTTCCCGCCGCGCCCGGTGCCAGATAATTCCTTGCGTTTCTTGTTGCTCATGTTCTTGCGGCTGCCGCCTACATAGGTCTCATCGACCTCGATCGGACCACCAAAGAACAGTTCAGAGCCAAGGGCCGCGAATGCCTCTCGAATGCGCTGCTGCATGAACCATGCGGTTTTCTGCGTGACGCCGATTTCACGATGCAGCTTCATCGATGAAACGCCTTTCAGGGAAGTGACATCGAGGTAGATGGCATACAACCACTTGAGCAGGGGGATGGGGGAGCCTGCCATGACTGTCCCGGTCTTGACAGAGAAGTATTTGCCGCAGTCCCGACAGCGATAGGGCATCTTGGCGTGGCTGCACTCGTAGGTATCGGTGCTGGCGCACTCTGGGCAGTACCGGGCGCCGTCCGTCCAGATGATATTTTCGAACCACTGCCGAGCGGACTCCTCATCTGGGAATTTACGCGCCAACTGAATCAGGGTTATGCCTTCTCTGTGTGATTTTCCGGGAGCCTTGCGTGCCATGGTTTTCACCTCCATCTGACTCAGATCATAGAGGATCTTGACCAGTCTTTCAACCCTAATATATAATTCCCCTAGCAATTGTGTACCGTACTTTGAAGAAAGACACATAGATTCCACGCCGTCAGATTAGGTCGCCTCGACCGATTCAGACCGCGACGGGCCGTACCTCGACTTCCGTCGAATGTACGCAGGTGCTCTCACCCATATCCGCCATCTGGGCTTTATGCACGAAGTTGACGTTCTTCTGCGAACGTTCCAGACGCGGCCAGCGTCCTTTATAGGCGACGACGGTGCCGGGTAGGATCCCATCGTCGATGTGCGCGCTGAGTTCGATCGAGCCCTGGTCGTTACCGATTTCAACGGCCGCACCCTCACCGATATCGAGCCGCGCGGCGTCGTCGGGATTGAGGTGTAAGGCAGCTGGGCCCGCTTGCTCGTCAATGTGCGCATCGTTCGAATACGAATCGTTCATCCGCCATTTCGATGCCGGCGTCAGCAGGCGCAATTGACCTTCCGCGGTCGGTGCATCAGCCCAAGCCTGGGGGGCGCGCGGGAGTCCCATTTCTTCTGCTTGAGCTGACGCGATTTCGATCTTGCCGCTGGGGGTATCAAATTTCTGGTCGGCGAAGATCGGCAACGGCTCCTCGGCGAGGGCGAAGTAGCCGCGGCGTTTGAGTTCCGCGAAATCGAATCCTGGGTCCATCTGCTCCATCATCGTTCCGATCAACGCTTCGTCGGATTCGAATAGCGCCGGTTCGTCGAGCCCCATCGCCTTGGCCAGGCGGCGGAAGATCTCCGCGTTCGGCAGCGATTCACCCATGGGCTCCGACACCTTGGCCTGTGCGCCCATGTGGTAGTGGAAGTAACTGAAGGTAATGTCGTCGTACTCGAGGAAACTCGCCGCCGGCAAGACGATGTCGGCGTACGTTGCGGTATCGGTCATGAAGACGTCACAGACGACCGTAAACAGGTCCTCCCGTTCAAGGGCTTTGCGCAGGCGCGTTTGTTCCGGGGCGGACGCCAGCGGGTTCGTGTTCCAGGAGAAAAACACGCCAAACTCATCCGGATCCTCGAGCCGGTCCGCGAGCGCCATGTGGCTGACGGTTTTGCCGCCTTCGGTCGCGATCGGGGCACCGCCCAACCAGTCCAAATCCACACCCGCGACGACCGGTGCAACGTTGAGGTAACTGAACCCGGCGCCCGGCTTACCGACGTTACCGGTCAAGGCGGGAAGGAGACCCGCGGCGCGCATCACGTTGCCGCCGGTCGTCTGGCGTTGCAGGCCCTGGCCACACCACAGTAGCGACGGCCCTTTACCATAGATTGCTGCTGCGCGTTCGATCTCAGCGGCGGGAACGCCGGTTTGCGCCTCGCCCCAGGCCGGCGTCGCGCGCTGAATGTCGTCGCTGATCTCATCGAATCCTACGGTATGCGCGGCGATGTAGTCGTCGTCGAAACGACCTGTCTTCTGCAAGCAGTGAAACAGGCTGAAGGCGAGGGCGGCGTCGGTGCCCGGGCGGGGTTGCAGGTGCAGATCGGCGGCCGCGGCCGTTTCGGTGCGGATCGGATCGATCACGATGACTTGGCCCGGCGCTTCGCGCAGCCAATGTTCGTGCGCGTGCGGCGCCGAGTGCGACGGATTCGCGCCCCACACCAGGATGCAGTTCGCATCCTTCGCCGTGCGCGGATCGAAACCCACTACGGAAACGCCAAATTGCAACGTCCAAGCAACGTGGCCTGCGGCATTGCAGATGCTGTCGGGATCGACCTCCGACGTACCCAGGAAGTTGAACAACCGATTGGGGAACACGAAGCCGATCAAAGACAGCGTCCCGGAATAATGGGTGTGTAATATCGACGCAGCGCCGCGCGCCTGGACGGCGCCGTTCATCTTTCCAGCTACCGTTGCCAGAGCCTCATCCCAGGATATACGTTCAAAATCGGTCGAGCCCTTGGCGCCGACGCGCCGCAGCGGGTAACGCAATCGCGCCGTTTCGTCTTGCCAGACGCCGTTATACGCCACCGCACACTTGCTGCAGAGCTTGCCGCGTGACACCGGGTGATCGGGGTCGCCCAGTACCCGATGTTTCCCACCGTCACGGCGTTCGACGATGATGCCGCAGCCGTCATAGCAATCTCTCGGGCAGTTGGTTTTGATGCGGTCAGTCATTGTCGTTTACTCCGTGGTACGGGCAGCGGTCTCCAAGCATAGCTGTATCCGGCGCGACGTTCGATTACCTCATCCCACGACCGCAGGCGTCAATCAGGCTGAGCGCCGGTTTCCCCAGCGCTCGTAATGGGTTTTGGTTACCACGGGCTCGCGAGAGACCGGACCGAATTTACCCTTGGGGAAGCCGATTGGAATGGTGGCTACGATGCCATAGTCATCCGGGATGTCGAACCGCTCGTGCAGTTCGTCTTCGAACATCTGATGCATCGTGGTGAGGCTCGCCCCGAGGCCGAGCGCACGGCAGGCGAGCAGAATATTCTGCACGCAGGGATAAACGGAGCCATATGAAGGCGGCGCCACCCCGACGCGATTTTCCTCGGCTACGGCGAAGGGCCAGTCGCGTTTACCGCAGACCATGATCAATACGGGCGCTTCGTGCATGTGCTCAGAGAGATGCATGGCGGCCTTCACACTGCGGCCCAGCGGCGAGGTGTAATCTACGTCTGCGAGCATGTCGCCGAAGCGCGCCAGCATCCAATGATGGTAACGTTCACCGAAGAACGTCTTTCCATCCGCCTCCGTGACCACCAGGAAGGCCCAACGCTGGGTATTCTGCCCGCTGGGCGCACGAATGCCCGCGTCGAGTATCTTGTGAATCATGTCATCCGGCACGGGATCGGGCTTCAAGCGCCGCATCGAGCGCAATGAATGCATGGTTTCGAATACACCCAGGTCGCTGCTCATCCGATTTCTCCCCTTGAATTCACCGTCAATGTAATATTTCTGCATTCATAGAGCCACCGAGACAAGGAAAAAATCATGAGCGACATCTACGGCGATGCCCACCGCAAGTTTCAAGATCAATTTGAAACGCGCCCGATGGCCGACCGTATGGAGGAAATGATCATCAAGGATTTTATGGACGATCGAGACAAGGCATTCGTCGCTAGCCGCGATATGTTTTTCCTATCGACCGTAGACCATCACGGCCGCCCTACCGTATCGCACAAGGGCGGCGATACGGGTTTTGTCAAAGTCGTGGACGATCGCACCATTGCGTTTCCGTGTTACGACGGCAACGGCATGTATTTCTCTATGGGGAACCTCGATCGGAATCCCGAGATCGGGATTCTATTCATCGACTTCGAGGTCCCGCATCGCATGCGTTTGCAAGGTCGCGCCACGATTCGAGACAACGATCCCTTGATTGACGAGTATCTAGAAGCCGAGTTCGTCGTGCGTGTCGGCGTTACGCAAACCTGGGTCAATTGCCCGCGCTACATCAATCGGTATAAAAAGATCGAGCCGTCGCGCTACGTCCCGCGTGAAACCTGCGAAACCCCGCTCGCCGTTTGGAAACGTATCGATGCCGTTCAGGATGTCTTACCGCCGAAAGATGAAGGCCGTACTGAACAATCCGGGGGCGAAATCACTCTACAGGAGTATTACGAAAAATTGGCGAAAGGAGAGGCCTAGTCTGCGGGTCCATGGAACGGCGTGACGTTCTGGTCTGAAAATAGAAGACGTTTTCTCGGCGATGCCGCGGCGCTCGGCTGTGCAGCGGCGCTCAGTGCCTACCTACCCGCTTATGCGCGTACGACCCCCGGTCGCCTGCGTGCGAACACGGTCCGGAATCCGTGCGACATCGAGCTGACCATCGCCGCCGCTGAGCCGTCGATCGACGGTCGAGCCGCGCAAGCCATGACGATAAACGGCGCCATTCCGGGGCCCTTGATTCGATGGTCGGAAGGGGACGACGTGCGGATCACGGTTCGCAATGAGCTGGCCGAGGATTCCTCTATCCATTGGCACGGCATCCTGTTGCCGACCGGCATGGATGGTGTGCCGGGCCTCAGTTTCGACGGCATTTCACCGGGCGGCGCGTTCGAATACCGGTTCCCGGTACGTCAAAGCGGTACCTATTGGTATCACAGCCACACGCGCTTGCAGGAACAGTCGGGCATGTACGGACCACTCGTTATCGATCCGCTTGAACCGGAACGCTTCACATACGATCGCGAACACGTCATCGTTCTGTCGGACTGGACGTTTCAGGATCCATATGACGTCTTGAAAAAACTCAAAAAGCAAAGCCATTACTACAACCGCCGACGTCCCACGCTGGTAGATTTTTTCGCGGATATCGGCGACCGCGGGATCAAGCCCGCGGTCGCCGATAATGCGATGTGGGCGCGCATGCGAATGGATCCGACCGATCTCGCAGACGTCACGGGTGCGACCTATACCTATCTGATGAACGGTCAGCCGCCAGCGGCGAACTGGACCGGGTTGTTCAAGCCGGGTGAGCGCATCCGGCTCCGCTTTATCAATGCAGCGGCCATGAGCTTTTTTGACGTGTGCATTCCCGGTCTGCCGATGACCGTCGTACAGGCCGACGGCCAGAACGTTGCGCCGATAGAAGTCGATGAATTTCGAATCGCGGTTGCGGAAACCTACGACGTCATCGTGCAGCCCGATCGAGCAGCGGCGTATACGGTGTTCGCCGAAGCCATGGATCGAAGCGGTCACACGCGTGGGACCTTGGCGGCTAAGCCCGGCATGGCGGCGCCCGTACCGCAGCCCCGTATGCCGGCGAAACGTACGATGGCGGACATGAGCATGGCGGGGCACGAACATCATCGCGAAAATAACGGGGACGTCGACGATACGGCGGATCATGCGCATCACCGTGCTGTCGGCGAACGATTTGTACACGGCGTCGATAATCACGGCCCGGGTGCGGCGATGATTCAAACCGCCCCGGTCTCGCGTTTACGTGAACCCGGCATCGGGCTCGATCGCGACGCACGCCGCGTATTGGTCTACGATGATCTACGCGCACTTACGCCATGGCCGGATCGTCGAGCCGCGGCCCGAGACCTGGAGTTGCATTTGACCGGTAACATGGAACGCTATATGTGGTCGTTCGATGGACTCAAATTCTCAGAGGTCGATAGCCCGATCGAATTCGAACACGGTGAACGCCTGCGACTCATCATGGTGAACGACACGATGATGGACCATCCGATCCACTTGCACGGAATGTGGATGGAACTCGAGAACGGACACGGGGATCTGCGGCCGCGTAAGCACACCATCAGCCTCAAACCGAATGAGCGCATCTCCGCACTCATCACCGCCCAGGAACCCGGGCTCTGGGCGTTCCATTGCCACCTCATCTATCATATGAAGATGGGTATGTTTCGCATCGTCAGGGTTGCGTGACATGGGTTTTGGCGCCGCCAGCGCGCCCGCAATGCTCGCCAGCGTACTCGTCATTTTGATGCTGGGACCGGTCGAAGCCGAACCGACGACGTCGATCGATGTCCCGATGGACGACGATCCGATTATCGGTTTTTTCCAAGCCGACCAGTTCGAGTACCGTAATCTCGACGGCGACGACGTCCTGCGGTGGGACGGCTTCGGTTGGATCGGTCGGGACTACCATCGCTTGTGGCTACGCGCCGATGGCGAGTACGCGATGTCGACAGGTGACACTCGCGCCGAATTGCAGTTTTTGTATGGCTACCTCGTTGCGCCGTTTTGGGAGATTCAAGCGGGCCTGAGGTATGACCGCGAGTTCATCCCGGGTGAAGACGACGATCTCGGGTTCGCCGTGATTGGAATCGACGGATTGGCCCCTTACCGTATCGAAACCGCTGCCGCCCTGTTCGTGAGCGATGAAGGCGATGCGTTTGCACGGGTCGAATTGCACCGGGAGATATTGGTTACCCAACGCATCGTGGCGCAGTTGCGATTCGAATCGAACCTTGCGAGCGGCGACGTCCGTAGTTTCGACCAGACGAGCGGTATCAATAACGTCGAGTTGGGCTTGCGCGTGCGTTACGAAATCAAGCCGGAATTCGCACCCTATGTCGGTGTTTCTTGGGACAGCAAAGTCGGCAATACGGCCGATCTCGTACGCCGTGGTGGCCGCTACGCGAGTATCTGGATGCTGGTCGCGGGTTTTCGGTTCTGGTTTTGACCTAGAACCTGCTAGTGTGCTGTCCCGCAAAGAAGTTTCGAAAGTCGGGCGAGTTTTTTCAAGATTGAGTCGGCGGTTGCGGTCCAGGCGAAAGGTATAGGGTTGGCGTTGTGCTGAGCAATATATCGCTCGATACGAGCAACGAGATCCTTCACATTCCGGAACGACCCGCGCTTGATAGCGCGCTGGCTGATGAGACCAAACCAACGTTCGACCTGGTTGAGCCATGACGCGTAGGTTGGCGTGAAGTGGACGTGAAATCGAGGGCGTCGAGCGAACCAGGCACGGACTTTGGGATGCTTATGCGTGCCATAGTTGTCCATCACCAGATGAACATCCAGCGCGGCGGGAACACTTTTCTCGAGATGATTCAGGAAGGACAGCAATTCCTGGTGACGATGCCGCGCTTTGCACTGCCCGATGACCGTGCCGTTGGCGATATCGAGCGCCGCGAACAACGTGGTCGTGCCATGTCGAAAGTAATTATGGGTGACACCCTCGACATAACCGAGCCCCATCGGCAGAACCGGCTGACTGCGTTCCAATGCCTGGATCTGGCTTTTTTCGTCAACGCACAATACCAGGGCATTATCGGGTGGATTCAAGTACAAACCGACAATATCGCGCACCTTGTCGACGAAGAAGGGAGCGGTCGAGAGTTTGAACGTGCGGCTGCGATAGGGCTGGATCCCAAACAGCGTGAAATACCGATGAACGGTACTCTTCGAGGGCGCGGTCTCCCGTGCAAACGAACGCGTGCTCCAATGGGTCGCGTTCTCCGGTCGCTCGCTCAGCACCTTTTGCATCAAGCGTGCAACCTCATCGTCATCATATGTGCGCCGACGATGGCCCGGCGGCAGATCATACAATCCGACAATCCCGTTGGCGATATACCGGCGACACCCATTTGTGACCGTCGGATTGGATACATCGAGCTTTCTGGCAATCGCGCTGTTAGACAGCCCATCGGCTGCCATCATGACGATCTTTGCGCGCCGTGCCAGCGCATGCGGCAGACTGCGCGACCTCGCGTAACTGTTGAGGACCTCGTGTTCCTCCTCGCTCAGTTTAACCGTAAAGGATCTGGGTCGACCGGTAACCATCGGCTGGCTCCTGCATGACACAATAGCCGATCTGATCATCACGACTTATGAAAGTTCATCGTGGGACAGCACACTAGCCGCCCTCTGCTTTGACCTGTTCGGTGACGGTCCGGTGGAAATGGGCCAGCGCCGGTTCGTTTTGTCCGAAGGTGGTATGCGCTTGCGCACCGGAGTGAAAGCCCTTTTGGATGCCTTCGCCGACCGGAAAATCCTCGTTTTCGACCACGTGGACGACCAGATCCATATTGTTGTCCCAGTGCCGCCGCGCGCTATCAGTGATCGCGGGTTCCGGCGTGTACAGCGAGAGCAGCAACGCGGACTCTTCCGGCGCATTCGCCATAGGAAAGATCTGCCACAGTTCGATATGGTCGAGCTGCCACACCAGCACCGTGTTTGGAAAGAAAACGTAAATGCCCACCATGTGCGGCAACAGGTTCCAGTCTCGATCGGGTAGTTTTCGGATATCTTCGATGGAGCGGCGTGCGCCGATCAGGCGCATGTGTGGGCCCCAGGTGTCGAAGGTGCTGAGATTCTCGTAGAAGACTGAGCAGATCGAATTTCTATGCAAAACGCAAAAGTGGTAGGACTCGAGAAAGGTATCGACGATCAACTTCCAGTTCATATGCAGGGGGATCACACGGCTTTCGTAGTGATGAAATGCCGCCAGATCGAAGTCCGCGATTTCGTCCGTCAGGCCCTCCAGGTGATCGTCGAGGCTGAACATGTGCCCCGGCGTGGGTGACACCCAGATTAGGCCGTCGCGCTCGATCGCGGTCAGTGGCGTAAGGCCGTGGCGTTCGCGTGGCGCGCCGGTGAAAGAGGGGCCCTCCGGCCGCGCGACGAGTTGACCGTCCAGCCCGTAGGTCCAGGCGTGGTAGGGGCAGACGAACGACCGGGTCTTGCCGCATGATTCGGCCACCCGTGAGCCGCGATGTCGGCACACGTTGAGCAGCGCGCGTATGTCGCCGTCATCTGCCCGGGTCAAGAGCAGCGGCAAGCCGCTCAAATCGTGCGTGTAGTAGGCGCCCGGTTCCGGTAGCAAGCTGCTCATTCCCACGCACAGCGGGCGCTCCCGGAAGAAGACCTGCCGCTCGATTTCTGCCGTGTCGGGACACACATATTCGGCGACCGGCTGTCGGTAGACGGCGTCGGCCATCGCCGTCGTGCGGCTGTCGATATATGCGAAGAGCTGCTGCCCGATCGCGATTTGTTCGGCCTGGTGCATAGAACCGGTATCGAAGTTTGTCCCGGATTCCGCTGCGCTCCATCCAGGCTACATCGAGAACGTAGCCTGGATGGAGCGCAGCGGAATCCAGGGTCAACGCTATCACAAGCGATTGACGAATGCGCCTCGATGTTTACGCAGCACGTGAACGCAGGAGCCGAGTAAGGGTAATGAGAGGGGTAACGACCAATAGGCCCAGTTCGCGTAGTAGTCGTCGAAGCACACGGCGATCAAGATCAGGACGAGGAAAAATAGTGCGTACAGTAAGAAGACCGTTACTTTCGCGGCCCACAGGCGCATCCGATAAAGCCGTACGCCGGTTAAGGTCAGAAAACTGAAACCGATGATGTCGATCCACCACTGCGCCGCATAGCTATATAACGCACTTTCGCCGATCGCGGCGTGCACGCCGAGCGCGCCTAAGGCCATTTCACCAGTTGCTAGTGTGCTGTCCCGCAATAATGTTGCGTAAATCGCGCTGGATTTTTCGTTCCTGGCAAGGCGCGACGACGCCGCGTAGCGGGCTCTACGCAAGCAGGAGCAACGCCGCCAGGGGCGAAAAAGACTAGCGAGTTATGAAACATTATTACGGGACAGCACACTTGATTACGGGACAGCACACTTGAGCGGCGATGACGATTGTTGCCCACATGGACGAAGTCCGAGGGAGCCAGGCATGCATGCCCATAAACTAACCGAAGCGCGGATGCCCGAGAACAATACCGTGTTGCGTTGCGGCGTAATGCGTACAAAGAAAAAGCCCGGGTGAAGCCGGGCTTTTGTAGGGGCGACGATGTTGCGTTTGGTCCGTCGCAGCGGGGGCTTATATCGGTTATTAGGTATTAAACAAGCGCCGCAGGGGATCCATATTAAATCAATTCGACCCGGGCGTCGTACTGCAAATCGGTGACCAAGGTGGCGGGCCCGGCGGCCGCCGACGGCGTCGTCACGGCCACGACCTGGAAGATAGCGACCAGTGCAACAACTTGGGCCAAAGTCAGTAAAAATTGTCCTAAAACTTTGAAATTACTCATCATTACTCTCCTAACTTAAACCGATGGATTAACGATATAGCGGCGTCGATGGCCTTGGATAGGTTCGACGCCTGAGCTTGGGACATAGCCTAGACTATTGCATATAAAATGATAATAGGCATAATTAGCAATAGATTATTGTAAAATAAGAAGCAATGAATGACCTCAGCGCCTTGCGCCTTTTTCTCGCCGTCACCGAAGAATCAGGGTTTGCACGTGGGGCGCAGCGGCTGCAGATGTCGGCTGCGCAGGCCACGCGCAAGATTGCCGCGCTGGAAGCCGAGCTCGGAACACGCTTATTCACGCGCTCGACGCGCAGAGTCAGTCTCACGGAGGCCGGCGCAGCCTTTCACGTCCACGCCTTGCGCATCGTCTCCGCGGTCGACGAGACGCTCGAGGCCGTGCAAGCCAGCGCAGCTCGACCACACGGGCGGCTGCGCGTCGGTTGCCGCACCGCGTTGGGCCGGCGTCTTATCGTGCCTTACCTACATGAGTTTCGGGCGCGATATCCCGAGGTAAGCGTCGGACTCGAGTTGACCGACAGCAGCATGGACATTCTGGCCGGGGGGCTCGAGCTAGGCATCGACATCGGGCATCTCGCAGACTCGAATCTGGTCGCCCGTCGGCTTGCAGAAACGGATTCCGTATTGTGTGCGAGCCCTGATTACATTCAGCGACGCGGCATGCCAAAACACCCGCGCGATCTTCAATGGCATGACTGCATTACCATCAACGCCGCCACGGGCACCCGGACATGGCGTTTTTCACGCGGCCGCGAAACAGCGACGGTGCGGATCAAAGCCGCACTCGCCGTAAACGACGCCGACGGTCTCATGATCTGTGCGTGTAGCGGGGCGGGAATCGTCATGGTCGCCGACTGGCTGCCGCAGGAAGAACTGCGCACCGGCGCCCTGGTTCCGATCTTGCCCGATTACCAGATCGAACCGCGCGGGACACCGATCACGGCGCTCTATCCGAGCCGCGTCTATCTGCCGCAGAAAGCCCGGGTCTTCATCGATTTCTTCGCAGAAAAGTGCGCCAGCCTGTTCGGCGACGAGCGGTTGGCCGCACATCGGCCGTGGACGGCCGGCGGCTCGGATTAGGTCTGGTGGACCCTGTCGTGCGCGGTGATATCCGCCCGCTCGGACCGATCGGCGATATACGTAACCGCGCGCGTTACCGGTTGGACAAAAATACACACGTTGTCGATCTCGTGTTCGCTGCACGCCGATTGCATATGCAGCACGACATTCGTCAGCCGTTCTTCCGGGAGGATGATACGCACGACGGCGCGTTCACGGTTCAAACGGATCCCGCGCGCGGTAGCCTGGCTGTCGGCTTCTACAAGCTTGGCGTAGCTGACATTCGCGCCCGGCGCCCCGCCGTCCAGCGCCGCATCGAGCACGGTGTCGGCGTGTTTGCGGGTGACGATGCATGACAAACTCGCCTGCCCGGTCAGATAAGCGCGTTCCTTCACCTTGCCGAAAAGATTTAACCCCGCGCTTTTACCGGTTCCCACGAGTTCGGAAATGCGCTGGTCGCGCCACTGGCTGCCACCCTTGAGATCGTCGATTGCGGAGATGATCTGCTGCATATCGGCGGCATATTTACGCCGGCCGTAGGTGCTCCCGATATTGATCACTCCTTTCTGTACGGGCATCCGAAAGAGAAATCCGCGGCCAGGCATATCGATATCACCGGCATCAACCATCGCCTCGGTCACCGCCACCGCGTCGGCGTTATCGACGACCACGACGAGGACCTCCTGGTCGTCTTTCTTGGTGATGCGCAGCCAGCCGATGCGATCACGCAGGCCACGGCCGGCGCAGTAGAACACCACCGGCCCGTGGGCACCGGCGGACATGGCCGCGCGCGAGATCTGGTCCGTCCGATCCCGCTGCATGATGCAGAAGATTGCCGTGAGGTTCTCCTTGAGATTGTGCGAGGCATTGAAGCTGTCCGATTCCCAGGACGACGTCGCCCATAGTGGAAAATCCTCTGTGCAATGTAACTCATCGCAAGGCACGGCGATCACCGCACCGGCCCCGGGTAAATGAAGATTTCCCGCCGCTACGATCGATTCCATCATCGGATCAATTTCCGTGTCGGGCGCGAGGAAATGCAGAATTTCCTTTTCGGGGCTCATCACGGGTACGAGCGCCTGATACCAACGGTCGCGCATCAGTGTGCCGCGGGCGTTAATCCACCATGCGCTCCGATCGCCGAGCGCAAAGACTTCGTCGATGACTCGGTGGGCGCTATGGGGCGGCACGATCGCCGTAACCACCGACACGTTGGTATGGGTCACGAATCGAGTCATCGCTCCGCTCCACGTTCAAGGGGTGCAGGTGCTTCCTGGCTGGTGCGGGATACGATGAAACCAACACTCAGTACCGTAATGATCGGACCGACCGACGCCAAGGCGAGAATACCGAAACCGTCGCTTATCCCGGGGACGTTGGCGCCGATACCGAGGCCCATCGCGAGGACCAAGGGCACGGTGATCGGACCGGTCGTCACGCCCGCGCTGTCCCATCCAAAGTTGACGAATTCTTCCGACGAAAACCAGGTCAGGACCAGTAGCAGCAGATACGGTGGCACGAGGAGATAAGTCAGCGGGATGTCGTATGCGATCTTGAACACCCCCGCCCCGATGCCGATGCCCACGCCCATGGCAACGGATTGCATGAGCAAGCCTTTACGAAAGGCGCCGACCGTGATCTTCTCGACCGTATTACCGAGCGCATTCAAGGCAGGTTCGGCGAGCGTAGCGCCGTAGCCGAGGAAAAATCCGAAAAGGATCGCAACCAGCTTACCGTAGAACGGCGTGTCGAATAATGGACCCTCGGATCCCGTCATACCCCAAGGTGTCAGGCTTGCGAACGCGGCTGGGACGTTGCTACCGAGTTGTGTGCCGAGCGGGCTCAACCCGAGGTTGATCCCTAAAACGAACAATGACATTCCGGCGATCGCAAACGTGATCCCGATAAATAATTCATCGCGGTTACGAAGGCGTTCGTTCAACACGAGGTTAAGCGTAAAAAACAAGAACAGACACAATGGCACGATGGCGCGCACGGCTGTGGCGATGGAATCCTTGATCCCCTCCGCGGGTTCTTGCTTGGGGTCCCAGGTTACTGAGCCGATGAATGCCGGACGATCTTCGGGCTTTTTCTCAAGGATGATCTCCGTGTTCCGAAGCACGATACGACCGTCTTTCAGCGCGCGTTGGCCGCCTTCGTAACGGATCCGATAGTCGTCGTCGATAATGCCGGTCGCGAGAAAATCGTTGAACTCAGCGGTGGTAAACGGCGCGCGGTCGAGCGACTCGATTTGCGATGGCAGGATTTCACTGATCGTCGGCCGCCGGGATTCAACCTCTCCGGTGTAACCGGGCCGCCCGAAATAGTCGTCGGCGTGGTAATGGAACAAGCCTAGTAGGAGCACCGCGACGATCGGCGCGAGAGACGCCAAGGTGACGATGCCGAAGCCGGCATGGCTCGTATCGCCCTCACCGACAATGCGGCAAACACCAATTCCCAACGCTAAAACGAGGGGTACCGTCACGGGTCCGGTCGTTACGGCCCCGCAGTCCCACGCAAGGCCGAGGATTGGCTGCAACATCGGATCACTGTGCGCGAAGATCGTGAGTGCAATAAGGATGCAAACGACTGGGATAATGAGAAGCTTGAGCGACCAACCGTAAAAGAAACGTAAGATCCCGACTGCTACGGCCGCGCCGACACCGAGTCCGACCGCAGTGATGAGTTGCCCGGAAAAATCGTTGAGCAGACTGTATAGCAACGGTGCACTGAAGGGTTGGACGCCGCGCCCCGCCTGTTTCAGCACGGCGATTGCGGGTTCCGCGAACGTAGCGCCTACGCCGAGCAGAAAGGCGAAGCCCAGGATGATCGGTAAGCGGGAATTTCGAGGCAGGACGGCGCCGATGGTTTCCCCCAACGGCATCAGACCCAATCGCAAGCCCTCCATGAACAACATCAAGCCCACCGCGACGATCGCGATGCCGCTACCGATCATCGTGGCATAAACGATCGGCAAGCCGAGAATGACGATCTGGAAGAACGCGAGGTAGACCACGATGAACCAGATACTTTTGACCTGATCGTTGAGACTGTCGCGAAAATAGGGCCACAGAATGGTGAGGGTTCCCCGCACCCCCAACTTTTCGGCTTGCGAATGGTGATTCACGTGTTGTATGTATTCGGCGAGTGGGTTTAGCACTTATGCCATAGTGAGTTAGCGGTCGCAACGAGAACAATATTTAGGTTTAGAGCGCTTGAGGTCCGAGATTCCTGCACTCTGCGGGCCGTATCGAAGATCTGTATCATGAGTAAGCTACAAGCCGCGCGCGGATGGAGGACTCCGCCACCATGATCACGATCCGATTGGCACGCCGCAAAGACGCGCGCAACATCGCGATTATGAGCCGCGATCTAATCGAGTCGGGACTCGGGTGGAGTTGGACCGGGCGCCGAGTTTTGCGCCATATTCGGGATCACGGTACCAACGTGATCGTAGCGCTCGATAGCGGCCGTATTATCGGCTTCGCTCTCATGCAATATCTAGAAGACGAAGCGCATTTGCTCTTGTTCGCTGTAATGCCTAAATACCGGCGTGCAGGGGTTGGCAGCGCACTGATCGCTTGGCTGGAAAAGACCGCGCTCGTGGCGGGTATCGGCACGATTCATCTAGAAGTGCGCGCACGCAATGATGGCGGGCGTCGTTTTTATCGCCGCCTCGGTTTCGAGGAATGCGAAACCGTGCGGGGCTATTATCGCGGTGTCGAAGCGGCAGTGCGCATGCGCCGGCGATTATGGTCTGAAGTCAATGCCAACGCGTCCTAAACCGGTCGTTAGGGATCGCGTCGCGTTCATCACAATATTTTTCGTTTCATCGGTGTGAATTTCTGGTCGTCACTGCGATAACCGGTACAATGCGACGGTTTTTCCAGGGTTGACTAAGTCTTGACCATGTCGAACATCAAAGCGGCCAATGCCATCGCAGTACCTGCATTGCGGTACCGGCTGATGCGCTGGCCCGCGCTGTATTTCGCATTTACGCTGTTCATCCTCGACGCCTTTGTCATGGGTCAAGGTTTGGTAGCCGCCGTGATCCTGATCGGTGTCGGCGCCTGGTTGCTTCCCAAGGCCTATTTGTATGCACGCGTCGGACGCAATGTCTGGCCGACGCTGCGCTTGGCCGCAGTCCTGGCCGTCGCCTCCGTGGCCATTATGCTCACGATCAATTTCAATAATGAGGTGGCGCGCGAACGCGCCGAGCAGTTGGTACGGGCGATCGAGTCGTACCGTACGGTAACCGGCCGTTATCCGGCGGAACTCGGTGAGCTCGTGCCCGGATATGTCCAAGCTGTACCACGCGCAAAGTTCACCTTGAGCTTCAACCGCTTCATCTACCTCAATGGCGATGATCGTATTTCACTTGCCTATACCGACGTCCCGCCGTTTGGACGTCCGTATTACGATTTTCGCGGCCGCGCCTGGCGCTATTTCGATTGAGAGCATACGTGCCATTCGCCTTTCGCTGTATCGCATTTCTCGTACTATTTGCCGGTATCGCGAGTCCTGTGCTGGCCGATTCGCGCTCATGGCAGTTCATTGAGAACAACAACCGCATTATTGATGCGCAAGAGGGCGATGGCGACAGCACTACACCGGGCAAGGTCAAACTGACGTACTACGGCCACATGGCCTTTAAGATTACGTCGCCGCAAGGACTCGAGATCCTGGTCGATCCCTGGCGTAACGATCCGTCGGGGGCATGGGGGCTGTGGTTTCCGAATCCTTTCCCCGAGATCAAGGTCGATGCTGTATTGTCGACGCACGCCCACTTCGATCACGACGCGGTATACCGGCCCCACGCAGTCATGGTGTTTGAGCGCCTCGCGGGAAAATACGTGCTCGGTGACGTCCGGCTGCATGGTCTCGCGGATAAGCATGTTTGTAAGTCCCCAGGCTGGTATCGATGGGAACTCGCGGCGGCGGAGTTCGATCAGGATTTCTGTCCGCCGTCGAATCGACTTCACATGGATAATTTCATCCAGTTGATCGAAACCGGTGGTATCAACATTGCACACTGGGGCGATAATCGCGCGCAGCCTGCGCCGTTTGTGGAGCAAGCTTTGGAGGGCATCGATATCTTGATATTGCCGGTCGATGAATCCTTGCACCTGCTGAGCGAAGCTGAAATCGACGCCTTGATCGACCGTTACCGGCCGAAAATTGTGATCCCGGCACATTACCGTGTAAAAGGGGCCAGCAGTGTGATGACGACGTTGGGTACGGCTGAATGGTGGGCCGCAAAACGGAAAGACGTTGTACGCATGACCGAACCGACGCTCGAAATTCATCCGGAATCGATCGCGGCCTATAACGGTCGGGTTTACTATTTCGGTAACGTGGTCGCACGCGACTGAAAGCGATTATATAGCGTTACATTATCAACGAAACAGGAGGGTCATCATGGCATCAGTTCCATTGCCAGTGCCTATCGAAGGTATACCGGAGACATTGCATCGCGGTCCAGACGACCTGCCGTTCGTCCCGTTTACGGATGGCGTCGTATTCCAATTGCTACAGGTCGATGTGGAATTCGGGTTATGGGTTGTACGCACGAAATTCGAACCCGGCGTCACCATCCAGCGGCATCGGCATACGGGAGAAGTCTATGCGGTCACGTTCTCCGGCGCATGGAAATACCTCGAATATCCCAACACCATCAACCGCGCGCATTCGTATTTATTCGAACCCGCGGGTTCGATCCATACGCTGACCACCGCTGTAGAAGGCGTTGACGAGGTTACTGATGTCTGGTTTGCGATCCGCGGCGCCAACCTGAACCTCGACGACAACGGCAACGTCGAGAGCATACTCGACGCAGGTGGCATCTTGGAGATGTACGAGGATGGTTGCGCCGCAGCGGGCTATTCGACACCCGATATCATTCGCGCGAGAAACTAGAAGCGGTCGAATGTCGTGTGGAACGTTGATGCCGCGTTGCGCGGCCTTGTCCGGTGCCGGGGGGAGCCGCAGAGTGGCCTTTAAACTGCGCTCCTCAAAGACCGTGCGTCCTGCCTGAACGAATTACGATCATTTCTAGTACAGCTCGTTCTTGTAGTTATCTTCGATATATTCATCCGTGGCTTGCACGACCTCTTCGGTCGGCGGTTCCTCGGGTGGCGCGACTTGTTCGAGAACCATTCGTCCCAGGGACGGCATCTCTTTTCGGTCCTGCCTGCTCGCTTCATCCCATATTTTCGATCGCTTGATGGCTTTGGCGCAGTGTAGGTACGTCTCGCCAACGGCAACGCGGATCCCGAGCTTCGGGGTCTTGCCCTTCACGGTCGCTTTTTCGAGTAGTTCGTCGTCACGCACGATGGTCGCTTTACCGTTGACACGGAGCGTGACTTCGAAACCGGGCACCATGAAAAAGATAGCAACATTAGGATTCTCGATGATGTTACTGAGCGTATCCAGGCGTTTGTTGCCCGGACGTTCGGGAATGAAAATCGTTTTTTCGTCCAAAACCTGTACGAATCCCGGTGCGTCGCCGCGTGGTGACACGTCGGCTTGCCCGTCCGCGGCGGCGGTACCGACACAAATGAACGGTGAGCGTTCGATATACGTTCGGCAATGTACGTCGAGATGATCGATGGCCTTAGCCTTCGCCAAGTCCATGGGGCGACCGATGTATTCGCGA
Source organism: Gammaproteobacteria bacterium (assembly GCA_965217605.1). Classification (GTDB taxonomy): domain Bacteria; phylum Pseudomonadota; class Gammaproteobacteria; genus JAYYZW01. The sequence continues at coordinate 14,257 of CBDCJB010000013.1, read as the reverse complement.
AGTTCGTCCTCGGTCGAAAATGTGTGTCGGTCCGGATTCACTGTCACTTTGCGCTACCTTTACAGAGTCGTAATCGGTGAGAATATACAACCGCCGATTCCGTCACGCGAACGCACTGCGAGATGAAGCCGCGCGCCGAGGGGCCGTCGTTGTTAGATGTTGCACCGCAATATATACTTGATCGATAGCCTAATTACAAAATTTTTCCTTTTTACGCAAACAGGGGCGAACGGATGAAAATCGCCGTACCGCGGGAGGTACACGCGGGCGAACGCCGGGTCGCGACGACGCCGGATGTCGTGGAACGGCTTCTCGAACTCGGCTATGCAGTGGTGGTCGAGACCGGCGCAGGTACGGCGGCGAGTTTTTCCGACACCGCATACGCGAAAGCCGGTGCAAGCCTCGAGTCCGATGCAAAGCGGCTTTGGCAGGATGCGGACATCATCCTCAAGGTCCGTTCGCCGGAACACCACCCCACCTTAGGATTCGACGAGGCCGAGCTCCTGCGTGAAGGACAGGCGCTCATCGCCTTTATCTGGCCCGGCCAGAATCGTGAACTCATCGAGCGCCTCGCCGCGACGAAGGCGACCGCCATGGCGATGGACAGCGTGCCGCGCATTTCCCGTGCGCAAAAGATGGACGCGATGAGTTCCATGGGCAACATCGGCGGCTATCGCGCGATCATCGAGGCGGCGAATCATTTCGGCCGCTTCTTCACCGGACAGATCACCGCTGCGGGTAAGGTTCCGCCGGCGAAGGTCCTGGTCATTGGCGCCGGTGTAGCGGGGCTCGCCGCTATCGGGGCGGCCAAGAGCATGGGAGCGATCGTACGCGCGTTCGATACCCGTCTGGAGGTTAAAGAACAGGTCGAAAGCATGAATGCCGCGTTTCTCGAACTCGATTTCGAGGAAGACGGCGCGGGCGAGGGCGGTTACGCCAAGACCATGAGCGCCGAATTCATCGAGGCCGAGATGGCGCTCTTCGCGGAGCAGGCGCGGGAGGTCGACATCATCGTCACCACCGCGTTGATTCCGGGTAAACCCGCACCCACCCTTATCACCACTGCAATGGTCGAGTCGATGAACGACGGCAGCGTGATCGTCGATCTCGCCGCTGAGCAAGGCGGCAATTGCGAACTCACTGAACCCGGCGAGGTGATCGAGCGGCACGGCGTCACCATCGTTGGCTACACGGATTTACCGAGCCGGCTGGCGACCCAATCGAGTCAGCTTTACGCCACGAATCTGTATCATTTACTAGCCGATCTCACGCCGGAAAAAGACGGCGCGATCGTCGTGGACATGGAAGATGAAGCGATTCGCGGTGTAACCGTAGTCAAGGAAGGTGAGGTCACCTGGCCGCCGCCCTCGCCCAAGCTGTCGATAGCGCCGCCCAAGGCGCCCGAACCCACTGCGTCATCGGAGGCGATGGTGCAGGAACGCAAACGAAATCCATGGACTTCAGTCGCACTGCTCGTCGCAGGGGTTCTCGCTCTGTGGGGATTGGGCTCGGTTGCGCCGGCTGAATTCATGTCTCATTTCACGGTATTCGTGTTGGCCTGTTTCGTCGGTTATCAGGTGATCTGGAATGTGACGCCCGCGCTGCATACGCCGTTGATGAGTGTAACCAACGCCATCAGCGGCATCATCGTCATCGGTGCGTTGCTTCAAGTCTCGACGTCGTCGTTCTTGATCACCGTGCTCGCAGCGGTTGCGATTTTGATTTCGACGATCAATGTGGCGGGCGGCTTCCTGGTCACGCAGCGCATGCTGCGCATGTTCCGTAAATAAAGGACGCAGCGTGGCGGCCGGGATCGTTACAGCCAGTTATATCATCGCGGCTGTGCTTTTCATCTTGAGCCTGGGCGGCTTGAGCCATCCTGATTCCGCACGGCGCGGAAACGTCTATGGCATCGCCGGCATGTTTATTGCAATCGCCGCGACGATTCTCAGTGGGCAGGTGACCGATTACGTCGTTCTCGTCATCGTAATGCTGATCGGTGGCACGCTCGGGGTCATAGCAGCGCAACGCGTTCAGATGACCGAGATGCCGGAGCTGGTTGCGATTTTGCACAGCTTTGTCGGCCTCGCCGCCGTCTTGATCGGTTTCGCAACCTATATTGGCGGCAGCGATCACTTCGAGGGCGCCGAACTCGCCATCCACGAAGTCGAGATCTATCTCGGTGTACTCATCGGCGCGGTAACGTTTACCGGGTCGGTGATCGCCTTCGGAAAGTTGCGCGGCTTGATCGACGGGAAACCGTTGCTGTTACCGGCGCGGCACTGGCTAAACCTAGCGCTGGGACTCATTTGCATATGGTTGGGTACGGAGTTCGTCGGCGGTGTGTCGATGGGCAGCGGTATACTCGTATTGACCATCATGACCCTGATCGCGTTTACGTTTGGCGTGCATATGGTGATGGCGATCGGTGGGGCGGATATGCCCGTGGTCATTTCCATGTTGAACAGCTACTCGGGCTGGGCCGCGGCGGCAACCGGTTTTATGTTGTCGAACGATCTTTTGATCGTGACGGGCGCCTTGGTCGGTTCGAGCGGTGCGATCTTGAGTTACATCATGTGCCGCGCCATGAATCGGCATTTTCTCGCGGTGATCGCGGGTGGGTTCGGCACCTCCGAGAGTGCCGGCGCCACGACATTCGACGGTGAAGTGGAGGCGGTCGACGCCGACGAAACCGCAATCCTCCTGCGCGAAGCTAAACGAATCGTCATCGTGCCCGGCTACGGCATGGCCGTCGCCCGCGCGCAGAACACGGTGTACGAGGTGACCAAATGCTTGCGCGAGCAGGGCAAGCAGGTTCGCTTCGCCATTCACCCCGTCGCAGGGCGCATGCCCGGCCACATGAACGTCTTGCTCGCCGAAGCACACGTGCCGTACGACATCGTGCTGGAGATGGATGAGGTCAATGCGGACTTCCCGGATACCGATGTCGTGCTCGTGATCGGCGCGAACGATATCGTCAATCCATCCGCGCAAGACGAACCCGACAGCCCGATCGCCGGCATGCCCGTACTCGAAGTTTGGAAATCCGGCACGACAATCGTGCTCAAACGCAGTATGGCGAGCGGCTATGCCGGCATCGATAATCCGCTCTTTTTCCGCACGAACACCCGTATGCTGTTCGGCGATGCGAAACAGAGTCTGGATTCGGTGCTGGGAGCTTTACATTAATAATGATCCCGGATTCCGCTGCGCTCCATCCAGGCTACCCGGTCGCAGCAGCCTGGATGGAGCGCAGCGGAATCCGGGGGAGAAACAACCATGATCGAACCGTTTAACGCCGTCGGCTTGATACCGACCGTATGGGGTATCTCCACGCGCGCCGACATCATGCGCAATATCGAGCATCACAAACACATGGTGAAGGCGGCGTGCTGGCTTGCCGGGCTCGATTTACCGGTGCGCTTGATCGCTTTTCCCGAGGGCGCGTTACAGGCGTTCAATGATGAAGTCCTGGACTTGGATCACGCCACTTTCGCGCGCGAATGCGCCATCGATATTCCCGGCCCCGAAACCGATGCGCTCGGCGCGCTTGCGCGCGAATACGACATCTACATCATGGCCCAGGCCAAAGCGCGGCATCCCGAGATCGAGGCGCGTTTTTTCAACGTCGGGTTCATCCTCAATCCGGATGGCGACGTGATCCTGCGCCACTACAAAGTGGCGCCCCTGTATCCCGTCGAGCACTCCGTCTGCCCGCACGACATCTACGATTGGTGGATCGAACGCTACGGGCGCAGCCTCGACGCGTTCTGGCCCGTGGTCGATACCGACATCGGCCGCATGGGCATCATGATGGCCAATGAGGGCTCCTATCCCGAATATGCCCGGGGGCTCGCGATGAACGGCGCGGAGATCGTGTATCGCGCATTGATCCCGCATCCGGCCGCGTCAAATGACTACTACGAGATCCAGACACGCGCACGTGCTTTGGATAACAACATGTATGTGATCGCGCCGAATATGGGCACTTATTGTCTCAACGCGGATTCCGAGGCGCCGATCGACACCTTCGGCGGTCATTCCTATATCGTCGACTATCGCGGCCAGGTGGTGGGGCGCCAGGAATACGGCGGCGTGTCGACGAGTGTGTGCGGCCCGATCAACGTCGAGGCCTTGCGCCATCATCGGACGCGATCGAAATGGACGAATTGGATGAAGGACCTACGTACCGAAATGATCCAGTTGATCTACGAGCAGCCCATCTACCCTAAAAACCTCTACGCTGATCGGGCGCCGATGGACCACGAGGAATATGCGCGAGAGGTGACCGACAAGCAGATCGAGTTGATGATACAGCGGGGGATCTGGACGCCGCCCGCCGGACCCGATCGAAAACCTTAACGTCGACGCTTCTAGTGCGCCACGAGGCGCTTGTTTACCAGCGGCTGGAAGTGCCGTCTGTGACGTGGTGACCCACCACACACTGTATCGAGTCTTGGGCCTTGTGCGGTAACGACCAGGGTTAAGCGTAGACGGAAATGATGCAGGCCGTAAGCGAAAGCTGAAGTGATTGAGTCCCGTTATTGGACCTATGAGAGAAGGCCGATAGTTTTAGAAGTCTAGAAGGCAACACGGTTAAACCCATATATGGGCAGGTAGAGGTGGACCCCATCGATTGGACAGGTGGTCGGCGCTGCTAAGTGAAATCTTCTGTAATAGAGTTCTCATTAGAGAAGGAGCAGAAGATGACGAAGAGGAAACGACGCAATCATTCGGCGAGCTTCAAGGCGAAGGTAGCGCTGGCGGCGGTTCGAGGCGATCGCACGGTGGCTGAACTCGCCGAGCAGTTTGACGTTCACCCGAATCAGATCCAGGACTGGAAGAAGAAGCTGTTATCGCACGCCGAGGAGGTTTTCGGCAACGGTGCTACGGCCGGAGGCGAGAACGGTGAACGCGAGACCGAGAAGCTGCACGCCAAGATCGGTCAGCTGACAATGGCGAAGGATTTTTTATCCAAGGCGCTCGGTCGCGACCGTTGAGCGAGCGCCGTCAGATGGTTATGCGCGAGCATTCGTTGCCGGTCACCCGGCGCTGTGAACTGCTCGAGGTTGCGCGCTCGACAGCGTACTACCGCCCGCGTCCGGTGTCGGACGCCGATCTGGCGCTGATGCGTCTGATCGACGAGGTCCACCTTGAGCTGCCGTTCTACGGTAGCCGTCGGAGGCGAGACGAACTGGAGACGCGCGGGCATCGGGTCAATCGTAAGCGGGTACAGCGACTGATGCGCGAGATGGGACTGGCAGCGCTCTATCCGAAGCCTCGCACGAGCGTGCCGGGTCATGGCCACAAGGTCTACCCGTACTTGCTCAAGGACGTCTCGGTCGAACGGCCGAACCAAGTCTGGGCGACGGACATCGGCTATATCCCAATGGCGCGGGGCTTCATGTATCGGGTCGCAGTGATGGACTGGTACTCGCGCCGGGTGCTCTCGTGGCAGATATCGAACACGCTGGACGGTGACTTCTGTGTCGAGGCGCTCGAGGCGGCTCTAGCTCGCTACGAGGCACCGCAGATCTTCAACACCGACCAAGGCGCGCAATTCACCGCCGCGGCGTTCACCGATGTGCTCAAGGCGCATGGGGTGGCGATCAGCATGGATGGCAAGGGGCGCTGGCTCGACAACGTCTTCGTAGAACGCCTGTGGCGCAGCGTGAAGTACGAGGATGTCTACCTGCGCGCCTACGAGACGCCGGCCGCGCTGCGTGTCGGGCTCACCCGCTACTTCGACTTCTACAATGCGCGGCGCCGGCACGCGGCGCTGGACCGACGCACCCCGGATGCGGTGTACTTCGAGATGGTCACGCAAGCGGCCTGAAACACGGTGGAGATTTCACTTAAGACACTGTCCAAGATCCGGGGTCCACTTCTGGTTTTAGCAGTTTCTCCGGGATCGTAGAGCACGGCATGTAACAAAGGTAAATAGGTGAACGTGGGAGATCCAATAGCTCTTCGAAGGATGGAAGTATCGGTCAACAAGTGTAATAGCGAGGCGATCGAAAGGGCTAGTTGGAAGTCAGATCGGCCATAGTACCGTTGAAGCAGAGTAACGTCTGTGGAGGGAAGGGCCGTGGGTAAATGCGACCTCGAAGAGGACACGTTGTGGGATCAGCAGAATTCCAAGTAACAACGAACACAAAATTGACGAGGATAGCGCAGCTGTCTCGAGGTGATTCGTCAAAGCAGTTCAACTGCTTGATGCACCACTTTAACGTGGAATCACTGCGGGGCTGTTACCAAGAGCTGGATGGAAAGAAGGCACTTGGTACAGATGGTATAAGCAAAGAGAGATACGGGTTAGACCTTGAAGACAATCTGATCGCAGTGGTCAAGCGTCTGAAGACGATGTCATACCGGCCCTGTCCGGTTTGGCAAGTGTTAATTCCTAAGGACGGGAAAACAGGCGCAACACGGCCGCTAGGCATCAATAACTTCGAGGACAAGCTGATCCAGAAGATGACCCAGAAAGTACTGGAGAGCATTTATGAGCCGCTGTTTTTGGACAGTTCCTACGGGTTCCGGCCCAACAAAAGCTGTCACGATGCGATTCAGGCACTCGGTCGTCATCTGCTACTGAATGAAGTTCAAACCGTTATCGACTTGGATGTTGCCGACTTCTTTGGCTCCATCGATCACAAATTGCTTGAAGAGATGTTACGCGAGAAGATAAAAGACCAACGCTTTATCCGTTATATCATCCGCATGTTCAAAGCGGGTGTGCTAGCCGGTGATGAGCTGTTGGTTAGTGATGAGGGTGTTCCGCAAGGGAGTATCTGCAGTCCGATTCTCGCCAACATTTATGCGCACTATGTGATCGACAGCTGGTTCCATGAAGTTGTCAAGAAACATTGTCGTGGTCGGGTTGAGCTCTTCCGCTATGCTGACGATGCCATCGTATGTTGCGGTAGGCATGATGACGCAGAGCGGATCAGGGTGGCAATAGTGAAGCGCCTGGCGAAGTTCAACCTCAGTTTGAACGAGGACAAGACCAAGCTGGTTTCATTCTCTAAGGTTCAGGCTCGAAAAGGAATTAAGCAAGGTGCTTTCGACTTTCTAGGATTTACGTTCTATCTGGGCAGATCACGCAAAGGAAACGTGGTGCCCAAGGTCAAAACGAGCGGCAAACGATTGCGTTCAAAACTGATCAACGTAAATCTCTGGGCCCGTCGAGTCAGAAACAGGGCGCGCTTGCCCGATATATGGAAAATCTTCCACGCAAAGTTGGCGGGTCACATCCGCTACTATGGCGTGTCTTTCAATGCCAAGCAGCTGGAGAGATTCGTGTATCAAGCGACCCGCATTCTGTTCAAATGGCTGAATAGACGAAGCCAGCGGAAGTCGTTCACCTGGGATCAGTTCAGCTGCTTCTTGCAGGCCTTCCCGCTTCCTAAGGTGAGAATTTATCACCGTCTTTACGGGCCTACGGCTGTGTGAATGCCTTTATCATGAGCCTAGTGCCCGAATTGGGCGCGCTGGGTTCTAACGAGGGGGGAGCCCGGGCGACCGGCTCCTCTACTCTCTCTTCTTCAGAAAGCGGCTCTCGCCGCGGCACTTTAGGCGCCGGCGTTTCGTGGCCTGTTGCCTAGCGCTGTTCGCCCCGCAAGCAGTCTCCAATCATCTCCAGCTTCGCGTTGCCCTTGTCGTGTGGACACACACAGGCGTTAGGGAACCGCAGACGATCAGCCCGCTCGAATCAACATGCAGGATAGGTGCTACTATGCCGCGGCGAAAAATCAATAATGACAAGGAGACTGTAATGCGCTTCGGGTTCATGGAATCGTTCCGCAATCCCGTCCGTTGGCGTCGTCCCTGGGCGCCGTTCTATCAGGAAATCCTCGACCAGATCGCCCGCAATGAAGAACTCGGCTACGACAACGTCTGGCTGACCGAGCATCACTTCACCGAAGACGGTTATAACCCGTCGATTACGACGGCGGCGACCGCGATTGCAATACGAACGGAGCGGATCCGCATTGGCAGCTTCGTTATGCTACTGCCGTTTCAGCATCCCGTGCTGGTCGCCGAGGAAGTGACCAACGTCGATGTCTTTTCCAACGGTCGCTTCGAGCTCGGCGTTGGACAAGGCTACGTCATAAACGAATTCGAAACGCTGTGCCTCAATCGCAAGGAGCGGGGTGCGCGCATGCGCGAAGGCATCGAGATCGTGGAACGGATCCTGAACGAAGACAACGTGACGATCGATGGCAAGTTCACGCAGGTCAAAAATGCCACGATCTGCCCGAAACCCATTCAGAATCCGTTGCCGATATGGATCGGCGCCCGCGGACCACGCGCGATCAAATTCGCCGCCGAACACGGCTACCATCTAATGGCGACCTTGGGGCCCGATCCGGTGCCGCTGTATCGAGAGACCCTCGCGGCGTCGGGCCGCGATCCAGCGCAGTTCAAGGTTGCTCAACTGCGCATGACCTATTGCGCGGACTCAGACGATCAGGCCTGGGAAGAGTCGCAGGAACATCTGTTCCATATTCTGGATTTTTACCAGGGCGTATTATCCGAAGCCGCGGATGTAGAAGGCGATGATCAGATACTAACGGTCGAAAAACTGGAGGACCTTCGCCAGTCCCCGGTGGCGGAGCACTTGCTCGTCGGCTCGCCGGCAACGGTAGCGGAGAAATTCGAAAATTTTCTGAAGGGTTTCGCATGCACGGATTTCATCATGGAAACCCAAATGCCCGGCGTCGAGCCGGCCAAGGCCAACCGTTCCTTCGAGTTGTTCGCCAAACAGGTGATGCCGGAGTTTCGGGACAGGTGATTCATGTGGCGCGAAAAACAGCCAACGATTCCTGACACCACTTGATGCTGGCGCGTTCGGTGGCGATCCCGAGTCGCAAGGTCATATACCGGCAGCGTAGTTTTAGATCTAGTTCTTCAGGCTCCGGAAAGAACCGTGTCTCGAGGTTCGCGTAATGGGCGAGTGTAGCGCGATGCTGAGCCAGATGTGCGTCGAGTTCGGCGATGATATGTTCGCTGTCACCTAAGTGCGCCGCGAACAATTTCACCAGAAACGCACTGCGAAACGGCTGGCTTTTGGTCGGCTCGGCCAGCCAGCGTTTCAATTCCGCGAGCCCCTGCTTTGTGATCTTGTGGACTTTCTTGGTCGGTCGCGTCTCTTGTGCGACGGTTTTCACTGATACCAGCTTGGCTTCCGCCATGCGCTTGAGTTCCTGATAGATCTGCTGATGACTCGCCTGCCAGAAATTTCCGAGGCCGCGTTCGAAGCGTTTGTTGATCTCGTAACCGGTGGCGTCCTTGTCGGCCAGCGTTACTAGAATGGCATGACGTAATGACATGATTTCTCCCGGATTTATTAGCTATGACCGGTACTCGAGGCAGGGCCGCCGCAACGGCGGCATCATCATACTCGTTTATGCAATTACTTGCATAATCAAAAACCTCGGCTATACTTTATGCAAATAGTTGCATAACGAACGTTTGGAGGATCCCAAATGAGCGCCAATCCCGCCACTTTGCATGCCGATCCCTTCGCACCGCTCGGCCAATCCATCCACGAGGAGTATCACTACGCGCCGCGTATCACCGGTACGCTGCCGGAAGACCTGAACGGCACGCTGTTGCGTAACGGCCCGGGCCTGTTCGAACGCGCGGACCGGCGAAAGCGCCACCTGCTCGATGGCGACGGCCTCATTCAGGCGTTTCGGATCGGCGACGGTAAAGTCGACTACCAGGCGCGGTTCGTGAGAACGGACAAATTCGTCGCGGAAGAACAAGCAGGTCACTACCTGTACCCGACCTGGACGACACGATCGGCAAAAGGCCTGCTCGGCAACAGCATCACGCGTATCAAGGGCCAGGCGGGCGTCAGTGTGGTCGCCAAACGCGGACGCGCGTTCGCCTTTGATGACACGGGGCTCCCGTATGAACTCGACCCCGCGAGCCTGAGCACGATTGGCTTGTTCCACCCGGACGAAGACGCGCGGCTCGCGAATTTCAATGCCCATACCCGCTACGACAGCACGACCGGCGATTGGCTGCTGTTCGGACAGGAGCACGGCCGGCGTTATGAGATCCACGTTTTGATCCTCGATGGCGCGCTCAAGCAGAAATCCAGTTTTAAATTCGCGCCGCCGCGTACCACGTATCTTCACGATTGGTTTGCGACCGAACGCTACGTCGTATTCAATTTTCACGCGCTGAAGGTGAATCCGTTCGCAGGCCTGGTCGGTTTGAAGGCATTTACGCAAAGCCTCGAATGGACGCCGGAGCTCGGTAATATTGTCATGGTCATCGACAAGAACTCCGGCGACGTCGTGGCGCAGGGCGAAGCGCCCAGTGCGTTCATGTGGCACAGCATGAATGCCTACGAACGAGACGGCGCAATCGTCGCGGATTTCGTCGGATACGACGATCCGGACCATTTCATTGGAGAAGATCCCTATTTCGAACGCATCATGCGCGGCGATCCGGGCGAGTTTCATACGCCGGGGAAGCTGCGGCGTTACATAATTCAGACGGCGACGGGCAACGTCGACGAGACGATCGTCGACGCCGGAAATTTCGAGTTCCCTATGATCGACATACGGCAGGCCGGTCAGGCCTACCAGTTCGGCTACCTCGTGGAAGCATCACGCGGCGTGGGCTGGCACGACAGCATCGTCCGCGTCGACATGGAAAGCGGTGCGAAGGTCGGATACACCTTTGACGGACAGGTGCAGGTCGGCGAGCCGGTGGTCGTTCCGGACGGCTGCTGGTTGTTGAGCGTGATTTTCGACGCGGGTGCAGGGACGAGCGCCCTTGCGATACTCAAGGGCGATCGCATCGAGGACGGCCCGGTCGCAACCGTGGTGCTCGAACACGCAGCGCCAATCAGCTTCCATGGCACATGGATGTCTAAATAGCCGCAGTCCGTAGCCCGGATGGAGCGAAGCGGAATCCGGGAATATCGAGCGCGGACCCCCGGATGCCGCTGCGCTCCATCCGGGCTACAAGCGCTCTATCTCACCCCGCGATTCGTCGATTAAGAGCTGGTAGATCTCGATCGCGCGATCAATGCGCTCGTCGAGCGCCGGTTTATCTTCATTCCACTTGGTGCGGAAGATGCCGCGTGGGATCTGGTGTACTTCCCATTCCTCGTCGTAGTCCGGCGTCGAGTTCTTGAACGCCCGCAGCGAATCCTGATATTTCGCCGCTACTGTGGCGACGGTCTCGCGATCGTGGAAGCGTCGATCCCCGTTGACATAGACATAGACCGGCGCCGTATGCGCCTTACCGTTACCGAGCCCGAACGCCCGCAGCGCAAACCAGAACGGGCTTCCTGCCTCTATGGCGTGCTCGAGCGTCAAGCGCTCGTCGCCGTCCGCAGCCGACGCGGAAGCTACCACGTCGCCGTGCACGACAAGCTCGAGACGTTCCAGGCGATCGTAATCGGGATTGACGGCTGCGTTGGCCTTGACCGTCAGAGTGCTTCCGCGCGCGACGTCCAACTCCTGCGAGGTGTCGTCGTCATTCACCGTGAACTCGATCACGGGGCCGTTCGAAATGAAACTGCGGTTCGATCGCCACGCGTCGAACCAACCCTGTACGCTGAACGGCCCGGTTATCTTCGCATAAATGCGCTCGGTACCGGCGACGTGTATGTACGGGTAATCCGAGCCCGCTGCCGGCAGCAACTTAAAGCCCATGTTCAGGAAGTCATAGAGGTAGCGGGTATTCAGGGTGTTCATCTGCAGCATCTCGAGAAAGTCGACGAAGCCGAGCGGCACGTCGAGCGCGAGGCCCCAGGCGACGTTGAAGCCGTCCATTGCGACGTGTGCATAGCCCCACAAGCCGCCGTCAGCACGGATCTTCGCGGCGGTCAGGTCATAGAGAAAATAGTCGCTTTGGTCCCAGTAGTACTGCTTGGCATTGAGCCCGATGGTGTGTCCGCGGTGCGAGGTACGTGGATTCTCCTGTCCCGTAGCCAGCGCATATTTACCTTCTACATAACGGCCCTTCGCGCCGAACGCGTATTGCGGGAAAAACGGGCTCGAGATGTTAGCCGCCTGCAGCAGATTGGACAGGTGCACGTCCTCCGCCCGCGTGTACTTCAGAATATTCGAATTATGGCTTGGCTCACGTCGCTCGATGTGAATGTGATCGTCGCCTGAATACCAGCCGCGCGCCGGCAGGTCTGACCAGCGCTCGAGCGCGTGCGAAACCTGGGTCGTGCGTCCACTCTCGATGGTGACCGTCTGCGTGCTAAGGCGGTATTCGGGCCCTTTGGTCATGACCAGGGTGTACTCGCCGGGCGGCACCACAGCGCCGTACTCGCCGTCGATGTAGAACACGAACAGGCCCTTGCTCGGCCAGGCGCGCGGTGTGACGCGCAGTGGCAGCTCTCGGATGCGCTCCATGTACCGCGTCAGCGTCAACGCCTTTATGCTGGCCAGAGGCGCCGCGCCCTCGCGATCATAGAGCCCGACACGCACCGTATCCGGCTCGCCGCGCTCGTTCGTGACGTTGAGCTCGAGCCGGCCTGGTGGCGTCGCTTCGACGGGTTTGTTCTCACGGCTCAGGCGCATGTCGCAGAGCGCGAAATCGTGGTCCGATTTGTAGTCCGCGGGCGGAAAATTGGTATTCGGCGCGGAGATCGAGAAATCCGTCTTCCAGTACTTGCGATTGGCGAAGCGCGCCCGCTCCAGCCGTACCGTCTCTCGATGCCAGCGCTCGTTTGACGTGGAGTCGAATTTGCGGCTGAACGCGACCGGGTTTACGGCGTGGTCATAGGAGAGGTTGAAACCCGTCGAAACACTGGCGTCGAACAGGAGCTCGAGTGTGACCGTCTCGTCGATATCGAAGGCGAAGCGGTCGTCCACGTCGAACAGGAAATGCGGCCCCACGAGGCATTCATGCTCGCCGCGGCGTTCCACCCGGCCGAGCACCCGATACGCAATCGTGTCTGCACCACCATGGAAGTCGAAATTGAGCCCAATCGTGCGCACGACGTGTGGATCGGTCTCCCAGAACACGTGTTGCAGCCCGAGCGGGTGTTCATTGTGCGCGCTCGCGCACAGCGCGGTGATTAGACCGCCGGCGAATACTATCAATTTCCGCATGATGCCGTTTCCTCCCCCGATTTGATTTTGAAACATGGGCCGTATATTCAGAGCCGTTTGATGGCGCCCCGCGATTCATCGATGAGTAGTTGGTAAATGCCTATCGCGCGCTCGATGCGTTCATCGAGGCCCGGTTTGTCGTCATGCCATTTGCGCAACACATCGTGCTCGACGTTAAAGCGTTCCCACTCTTCGTCGAGGGTCGGCGTCGATCCCTTCAATCCAACCAGAAGCTTTTTATACTTTTCGGCCAGCAAGCTCACGGTTTCGCGATCGTGGAATTTCCGGTTGCCGTCGACATAGACGTACACCGGTCCCGTATGCGCTTTTCCGTGCGCTTTGCCGAATGACCTGAGCGCAAACCAGAGTGGTCCATCGGCGGTGAGTTCGTGCTCGAGCTCTAGAACCTCCGCACCGTCCTGGGAACTGACCGTTCTGACGACATTGCCGTGCGCCACCAATTCGAGGCGGTCCAAGTTGTCGTAGTCCGGATTGACGCGGGCCGTCGCTTTGACCAGCAAGCCCGTGCCGGCTTTCACCTCGAGTTCATTGGCGCCGGCGTCGCCATTGACGGTAAATTCGATCATCGGACCGTTTGAGACGAAGGCGCGATTGTTGCGCCAAGCGTCGAACCAGCCCTGCACGGTGAACGCATCGTTGACCTGCACGTAAACCCGCTCGGTGCCGGCGACGTGGATATAGGGGTAATCGGATCCCGCCGACAGCAACATGCGGAAGCCCATGTTCAGAAAATCGTACATGTAACCCGTGTTCAGCGAGTCCATCTGCAGCATCTCGAAGAAATCCACAAAACCCAGGGGCACATCCAGCGCGAGTCCCCAGGCGACGTTGAAGGCGTCCAATGCGACGTGCGCGTAACCCCACAATCCGCCGTCTGCGTGTATCGCATTGGCGGTGTGGTCATAGAGAAAGTAATCGTCGCCCGGCCAGTGGAAACGTTTGGCATTGAGGCCGATCGTGTGACCGCGGTGGGAGGTGCGCGGGGACTCCTGACCCGGCACCAGGGCATAGGCGTGGTCGACGTGGTGTCCCCGTTGCCCGAAGGCGTATTGCGGGAAATGCCAGGTCGTGACATTAGCCATCTGCAAGAGATTGGACAGATGCACGTCCTCGGCTCGGGTGTACGTCAGGATCATGTCGTT
>CBDCJB010000012.1:360000-507414 GCA_965217605.1 Gammaproteobacteria bacterium | reverse complement strand
ATACGAAATCCGCGACTCGCGACTCCCCGGCTTCATTCTCCGCATCCAGCCCTCAGGCCGTATGAGCTACGTTTGTCAATACGGGCGAGCGAAGCGAATCACAATCGGCAACGCCAAAGTCCTAACCCCAGTTCAAGCTCGCGACCGCGCAAAGCTGATTCTGGCGGACGCTTGCAAAGGTATTGAACCCAAGAAGAAAAAGGCCAGAGAGAAGCATCACACGCTACGGACGTTCCTTGATGAGGAATACGGTCCTTGGTACCAACAGAACCGCAGGCGCGGAGATGCTGAAATCAAGCGTCTACAAGTTAATTTCAAGGACTTATTAGACAAACCGCTGGCTGATATTTCGCTGTGGGCCATTGAAAAATGGCGCATGAACCGCCTGAAGAGCGGGATCACGCCCATAACGGTAAACCGCGATATTGCACCACTCAAGACCGCTTTCTCCCGTGCGGTGGATTGGGAGTTCCTGGCGGAGAATCCCCTGACGCGGCTGAAACCTTCGAAAACGGACCGTAACCGTGTGGTTCGATATCTGGGCGACGAAGAAGAGAAGCGGCTCCGAGATGCTTTGATCCGTCGCGAGCACAAGATGAAGAAAGCCCGCGCGTCGGCGAACCGGTGGCGTAAGAAGCACGGCTACCGGACGAAGCCGGAACTCACCGAGCAGTATTTTGCAGACTATCTCAGACCGATGGTCTTGCTTAGCCTGAATACCGGGATTCGGCGGGGCGAACTTGCGTCTCTCACTTGGGCTGACGTTAATTTCGAAGGGTCTTCGCTTACCGTAAACGGACAAGATGCGAAATCCGGTCAGACACGCGTCATCCCTCTAAACAATGAGGCGCTGGCCGTACTGCGACATTGGCGGAAGCAGAGTAAAAAGGAGGTCGGCCATGTCTTTCCCGGACGATCGGGAGGGCCGCTAGTCGATGTAAACAAAGCTTGGGTAGCTATACGAGCGTCAGCCAAGATCTCGAACTTCCGCTGGCACGATCTTAGACATACGTTCGCCAGCAAACTCGCCATGCGGGGCGTCGACTTGAACACGATTCGAGAGTTGCTCGGACACGCCAGTCTCGCTATGACGTTGAGGTACGCCCATCTCGCACCGGAGCATAAGATGGAGGCCGTTTCAAAACTTGATGGCGGTCACCATCACAAGATGTCGAATCAGAGTAGATCTATTTCTTAACTACTTCATAGCCCCTCTCTTGAACAGGCGGAGAGCCGCCTCGCAGTCGGACCCCATGGGTCGGCCACAACGGTGTCGTCGCACAAGTTTCCGATAGAGTGATCGACGCCGCGATTCCACCAGTAAGCTTACGCTACGCTGATCTCAACCCGATTCGCGGGTTACCCGGGCTTAAAAACCTTGATATGACTTTGCGATATGCCTATCTCGGCTCTGAACATAAAATAGGAGCTGTTGCAAAGCCATCTGGTGCCACTGCTAAATGAAATCTTCCCGTCACAAGAAAACCGGTTACAAGACAATAAACCCTCGAACACTCGCAGCTTGATACTGCCGTTACACTGAAAAATACCTCGTGCCGAGGTTACGCGCGGAACGCGATCCGCCATCTGCAAAGGGCGAGGGTTGGGTTTCAGATAACGCCCTCGTAGCTGAAGCGGCGGAGAACGGGGACCGCGAAGCCGCATGCGCGATGTTTCTGGAACTATGGCGCGCACTCGCAAGGAGGGGAAAGCCGGACCAAGAAGTATTCGACTATTTCGAACCGAAGCTTTTACAGGTTGCTTTACATGGAATGAGCTATGGTCTTCTCGAAGAGGGAGAACAAACTAACGAACTCGGCGATCTCGACTCTTTATTTAACGTTAAGCGGAAACCTGATGAGGGTAATCTCAAGGGGGCCGGTGAGAAACCGGGAAAATTGAGGTGGCGGGATTTGGACATCGTGAAGCGAGTCGACGAAAAATATGCGGAGATTGTCGAATCTGGTCAAAAACCCCACGCCGAAGCCCTCAAAGAAGCCTTTGTCTTCGTCGAAGAAGATATTAAGGACACACAGGACGCAATAAAGGCTGAGCGGATTGAAGAAATTTACGACAGAGATAAGGAATTTTCGGATCAACTAAACAAAGAGGAAGAAGAGCCAGAGGGAGATGGGCACTTTGTTGTTTGGAGAGAGAACCTTGCTCAGAGGCAGAAGGAGTTTCGCGTACTAAAGTCGTTGCCAGCACGGATCACCTAGAAAAGTCAAAGTATGAATTAGCCTGAATTCGCTCGGGCATTCGCGTCCTGCTCTTGGCAGATTATTCCGCGTAAATCTAAACAGCGGAGTGCAATCATGCCAAACAAACGAGCCCTTTCTGATCTTGACGCCGCACAATACCTAGGGGTTTCCGTTTCGTTTCTTCGTCAAGCGCGTTGTTATGGGAACCGGCCCGGCAGAACGCCCGGCCCGCCTTATGTCAAAATCGGCAGATCTGTTCGATACCTACTAGAAGATCTCGACCGCTATGTCGAAAGCTGCAAGCAAGGAGAATTGCCGTGAGTAGGCGGGTCGGGAAACAACCCCTGCTTGAGGCACTGGGCGACTTTACAGAATACGGAATCCGGACGTTTGATTACATAGACCGTGTAGTGCTTGAACTTCCCATAGGGGAAAAGCCGTTTAGGCGTGCATTTGTTCGTAACCGCATTTGGGGCCACGCATATGTAGACGCCAGCGCATCACCCCCAGGAACGACCCGCTATGTGATGCCACAGGTTCCCTGGGATATTGCGGACGAGCTGGAAGAAAAACTTGAGGGAGTCGACTATCGAATTTCACACTATGAACCCGTTCGCGATTTCCTTTTCAGTGAACAACACTTAGCCGACCGGCTTCAGAAAGTCTTTCAAGATCGCGTGCGATTGAGGGGTCATCCAGATTCGTATCCAAGACCTATATGTTTTAAAGGCACCCTGTATTGGGCCGACGAAGAAAGTAATTGGACTTTTGTCGTCTATTCAGATCGCTGTTCGAAATTCGTTCGAGAGGCTTGTTGCCATACTGAGTTTCGATTTAACGAGACCGGAGTAAAACAGTTCGGATTTACCAGCTTTAGTGACATTGTCGCAGTCGACCATACGAAGTTGTGGGATGAGAACTTAATCGTGATGAATAATCCTTCTTCTCGCGCGCGCACGCGTGTACGCATTCGCCTGTAGGCCAATTGATAGAGCAGTACGATAAACATTGACCATGCAGCTTGACCACACAATGAGTAGAGATGGAAATTGAATGAGTACGAATTACAATTTGGTAAACACACCAAAACCAGATGTCAACGGCGGAGCAAAATTAGTCCACCCGGGCGGTGCGCATTCCGGCGAAGCCGGTCACTGATTCCATGTGAAGCCGATCGGTCATTCCAGGTCAAGCCGATCACTTAACCACGTCCATGTTGCAGGGTATGGCTATTGTGCCAAGTGATCGGGTTGGGTCAAGTTGTTGTGTTTTTTTCGCATGGATTCTCCTTTCAAATTGAGCGTGTAGGCGTTGTGCACGAGGCGGTCGAGGATGGCATCGGGTAGTGTGGGATCGTCGATGATGTCGTGCCATTGTTTGACCGGCAGCTGCGCGGTGACGATGGTCGAACGGGTGGCGTGTCGGTCATCGAGGATGTCGAGCAGGTCGCGGCGTTGCTCGGCATTGAGCGGTGCTAAGCCGCAGTCGTCGAGGATGATGAGATCGGTCTTGGCGAGTTGTACGAGGAACCGGGGATAGGAGCCGTCGCCGCGGGCAATGACGATGTCCTGGAGTAACCGGGGGAGGCGCAGGTAGTGTGCGGTGAAGCCGTTGCGGCAAGCTGAGTGAGCGATGGCACAAGCGAGGTAAGTTTTACCGACGCCGGTGGGCCCGGTGATCGAGATGTTGAGATGATTTTTGATGAAGCGGGCGGTGGCGAGTTCGCGGAGGCGTGTTTTATCGAGGCCGCGCCGCGCGTGAAGGTCGAGGTCTTCGAGGGTGGCTTGCAGTTTCAATTTGGCACGGCGCAGACGGTTGGTGAGCTGCCGGTTGGCGCGCAGCGTATGCTCGCGTTCGACGCGGAAAGCGAGACGGTCGTCGAAGCTCAGTGCGTCGGCATTACTGTGGTGGAGTTGTTCTTCGAACGCTTGCGCCATGCCGTGCAGGCGCAGGGTTTTGAGTGGGTCGAGGGTGGGGTGATTTAACCTCGTCAGTCTCCTGTGTGTGTTAGTGGTAATAGCCTGGACCCCGGAGGTTATCGTGGTCAGTGGGGAGGCTCAGTTCGTGTTGCGTTGAGGGCGGTTGTTGGTCGAGTCCATGGCTGAGGATGGAGGCGATACTTTTGTAGTGCGAGGTACCCAGCAGCAGTGCGCGTGCGCAGGCGGCCTCGAGGCGGTCGTCGCCGTAGGTTTTGGCCAGACGCAGAATGCCCAGGCAAGACCGATAAGCCTGCTCGGGATGTCGTCGTTGGCGTAAGCGGTTGGCGATGAGCTGCGCGGTGGCCGGGCCGATAGTGGCGGCCCAGCGTTGGAAACGCTCGGGCGTCCAGTCGCCATAGCGGCGATGTTTCTCGGGCATGTGCTCGGGCAAGGTGGTGTGGCGTGCGGGTAGCGCAGAGCGGTGATGAGCGGCGACGCGGACGCCTTTGTGGAAACACGCCAGCGTAGTGGCGGTGATGCGCAGGTCGAGTTGTTTTCTAATCAAGGCATGAGGCACGGAGTAGTAGTGGCGTTGGAACTCGACGTGGTAATCGATAGGTACGCGCACCTTCTTCCACTCGGCGTATTCGTAGCGTGTGCTCGGCAGGGGGTTCAGGGCCGGCTTATCGACGCTCTCGAAGAGACTCCGGCGTGAGCCCGAGAGTTTCTTGAACGCACGGGTGTTGAGTGTGTGCAGTAGCTCACGGATGGCGGCATTGAGTTCGGCGAGGGAGAAGAAGCTGCGATGGCGCAGGACGGCGAGGATGGTGCGCTCGACGATCTGCACGGCCACTTCGACCTTGGCCTTGTCGCGGGGCTTGCGCACCCGCGTGGGGACGACGGCGACGCCGTAGTGGTTGGCCATGTCCTGATAAGTGGGGTTCAGATCCGGTTCGTAACGGTGGGCGGTGGTGACAGCGGCTTTGAGGTTGTCGGGCACGAGGACGTTGGGCACACCGCCGAGGAAGGCAAACGCACGGGTGTGTGCACCGATCCAATCGGGCAGCGTCTGGGTTAACGTCGCTTCGGCGTAGGTGTAGTTGGAAGCGCCGAGCACGGCGACGAAGATCTGTGCCTGGTTAATCTCACCGATGTCGCGGTTGACGATGGGCACGGTTTGACCGGCATAGTCGATGAAGCGTTTATCGCCGGCGCGATGGTCTTGGCGCATGACGACGTCGAGTTGGCCGCACCAGGCGCGGTAGTGATCGCAGAAGGCGGCGTACATCACCCCGTTGGGGTGTGCGGCTTTGTACTCTTCCC
This sequence comes from Gammaproteobacteria bacterium, assembly GCA_965217605.1. Lineage (GTDB taxonomy): Bacteria > Pseudomonadota > Gammaproteobacteria > JAYYZW01. The sequence continues at coordinate 501,971 of CBDCJB010000012.1, read as the reverse complement.
ACAGCAACATCAGCGTGACGCCTTTGCGTTTGAGTTCCCGGTGCACGGTGGCCCACGCGGGCAGGGGTCGCGGCACCGAGCGTTCCGGTGGCGGCGGGTACAGCGCCTGCTCCAGGGCGGTGTCCGTCATCGTCCCCGGCAGTGGCCAACGCACCGCGGCTGCCCGCGCACGAGCCAGGCACTCGCTGACGGTGGACGCTGACAGCTTCAGGCTGCGGGCAATCGCCCGGTTAGATAAGGCTGCGCTGTGGTGCAGCCGTAAGATCTCGCGTGTCTTGCGCATTGATACCCTCGTATAGGCCATGAACTCTCCCCTCGCTGAAAAGGCGAAGAGGATGCCATGGCATGGCGGTTATCCTGCGGGTGGGCGTGGGGGTAAACCGTCGTCCGCACGGGTGCCAAAAGTGATCGGCTTGGCCCGGAACGGTGATCGGCTTGCGCCGGAATCAGTGATCGGCTTGGCCCGGAATGGGTGATCGGCTTGCGCCGGAATCGGTGATCGGCTTGCGCCGGAATATGCAGGCGGAGCAAAACTAGTCCACTTAACGTTATGCGGTACGCAGTGTTGGGGGGTTGTCCCGGTAGTCCATAGGAGGGACCCGCGCTGCTTCGTGTAGCGCTTGCGTTACGCGGAGCGAAGCAGCGTGGGAGGTTCCTGTGGACCCACCGGGTCAACCTTGAGTTCGGTGGTCAAGCAGGCGTATTTGGGGATTTCCGCCGTTTTTGGCTTTGGTTGAGACGATAGCTCTCGCCGTTCATTTCCAGGATATGGACAGGGTGGGTCAGGCGGTCCAGCACAGCCCCGGTCAGACGTTCCGAGCCGAATATCTCCGTCCACTCATCGAACGGCAAGTTGGAGGTCACCATGATCGAGCCCCGCTCGTAGCGCTGGCTGAAGACTTCGAACAGCAGCTCGGCGCCGGTCTTCGAGAGCGGCACGAAGCCGAGTTCGTCGATGATCAGAAGGTGATACTTTGCCAGTTGCTTCTGCAGGCGCAACAGGCGTTTTTCATCCCTGGCCTCCATCCGTTCATGAACCAGGGCGGCGGCCGTGATGAAGCCGACGGAGAGCCCCTTTTGGCAGGCCGCCAGACCGAGACCGCGGGCGATATGGGTCTTGCCGGTTCCGCTGTTGCCGAGCGCGATGATATTCTCACGACGCGCTACGTATTCGCATCGCGCCAACTCCAGAACCAGCATCTTGTTGAGCGAGGCGATGGCCTTGAAGTCGAAGCTGTCGAGGCTTTTGACGGCGGGGAACCTCCTGTCTGATCCGCCGCTCGACCCTGCGGCGCTCACGGTCGATCAGTTCCAACTCGGTCAGACGGACAAGATACCGCACATGGTCGGCGCCCTCGGTGGCGCATGGGCGGGCCAGCTTGTCGTATTCGCGCAGGAACGTCGGCAGTTTCAGGGTCTTGAGGTGATGGGCCAGCAACACTTGCGGCGTATCGGTCATGACGCGCCTCCACCCAACAAGCTCATATAACTGGCGGCGGCCGTGGTCGCCACGTTGGCCCGAGGCAGGTAGGGATAGATATCCAGGTCGAGTTTGGGCGGGCGTCGCTCGATACGGCACAGCACCAGGTGTTTGACGGCGTCGTAGCCGATCGCGCCCAGGCGCAGGGCGTCCTTCACCGCGCCGTGAAGCACCTCGAGATCGAAGGTCTCCAGAAGCCGAAGGACCTGGACGTATTCCCGCTTGCCGGCCTTGCCCATGCGCGCCTCCAGGAGACGGCGCAGGGTTGGGAAGGCATCAGGCAGTTCCCATCCGGCTAGCGGCGCGGCCTGATCCAGGGCACCGATCTTGTGCTCCAGCAAAGGCCGGTAGTGGATCGGATCGAAGACCCTATCTTCCCGGTCGTAGGAACGGGGGTGTCGGGCAATGATCCCGGCGCCGCAACCGATAACCACCTCGTGGACATAGCCACGGATCCAGACTTCCTGATGGCCGCAGGCGACGGGCACGGAATAGTCATGCGTCCGGTAGCGCACCAGGGACAGCGAGTTGACCCGCGTGCCCTGCTTGTCGCACGCGTCGAACGGTGCCGGCAGTGGCCTCTTCAACGCTTCGCGGTCACGCACAAACCGTTCGCCGATGTTCTCGCGGTGGCCGCGCAGGACGTCGTCTTGCCGTTTGCGGCATTGTTCCTCCAGGTAAGCGTTGAAGGCGTCCCAGCTCACGAACCGGGGAAGCGGCGTCATGAAGTTCCGTCGGGCGTAGCCAACCACCCCCTCAACATTGCCTTTGTCGTTGCCCTTGCCGGGACGGCCGTAACGGTCCTCGAAGAGGTCATGGGACTGCAGTCCGCTGAACGCTCGCGTTCGTTGTCGCGTGCCATCCGGCAAGATGCGCGACACCAGGCACTTGTCGTTGTCGTAGAGAATCGAGCGGGGAACACCGCCGAAGAAGGCGAAGGTTCTGTTGTGCCCGTCCAGTCAGGCCTCCGTCGTCGCTGACGGGTAGGCCGCAACGAAGCAGGCATCGCTGTGGGGACGTGTCATGACGAAAAAATGCGCCCGATACTTGACGCCGGCGATGATCGCATCCGCCTCGCCAAAGTCCGCTTGAGCATGGCCCGGAGGATGTGACAACGGCACAAACATCTCACGCCGACGAAGGCGCCGTTCCCGAACGTAATCCTTCACGATGGTCTCTTTGCCCGTGAAGCCATGTTCGTCGCGAAGGCGCTCGACTATACGCTTCGCCGTGTGGTGCTGCTTACGGTGAACCGTTCGGTCCTCCTCCAGAATACCGTCGATGATATCCGTGAAGGGGGCCAGTTTCGGGCGTTTCGGTGGCTGGCGTCGCCGATATCCCGGCGGTTCCGAATGCCGCAGCATCTTCCTCACCGTCTCGCGCGCAATGCCAAACCGACTTGCCGCCTCTCGCTGGCTCAGACCATCAACATGGCAGGCCAGCCGAACGCGCAGATAGAGGTCCACGGTGTACATCCTTCCGCCTTCCATCTCAAAAAAGATCGAAGGCTACAGGTGGCAGAGTTTTACTCCGCCCGCGGCTGGGAAATCCCGCCGCTTCCGTGGACTAATTTGTCACCGCCGTTCTCACTCGGCCTCGTCTTCGGCAGTGGCGGCGCCGCTCGCTGCCGCAGCCAGAACGTCACTCGCGGTAGCGCCCGATGACACGGCGGCATAAGGCGCCCATTCCAGCAGTGTAATCGCGACGCATCTTGGGCAAAACGTGCCCTCGTTGACAGCTTCGCTTAAAGACTTTCCGACAACGTTTTCCACGAGTTCTTGGATTTCAGGTGTGTTAACGTCTATACGTTTTAGGTTGTCGTCTGCCATTATCTTACGCTTCAACCTCAATGCTGCTGATTATTGCTCGATGATTAAACAGGAGGGCGCATTTTAGGCATTTTCAGAAGAAACGGTATTACGTGTAGGAGGCGTGAAGCTGTTTAGATGCTCTCATAATCGTGCACGCCCCGGTGCAGCTATGCGTGGGAACCTAACGGTTCATGGCTTTGCGTCAGACCGCATCAGTCACTTAGTAACAAATCACCGCCGTGTTCGCTAAGAAAGCCGCCTGGTAGGCTTAATCTCCCACATTCCACGTGACTCGAATTAAGAGGGACGGTCACAAGATTTGAGATAGGAGAGTAAATGACCACTGATCCGACAATTACATGCCCGCGTTGTTCAACGGAGATAAAGCTGACGGAGTCTCTGGCAGCCCCGATTATTCGGACAGTGCGGCAGGAGTATGAAGCCAAGATCGCGCAAAAAGAATCGGATGTTGCCAAGCGCGAGTCAGAACTCGACGCTCAGCAAAAGGCGGTAAAAGAGGCGCAGAAATCTATCAACGAGCAAGTCGCTGAAAGGTTGGAACAAGAAAAGGCTGTGATTGCGGAGGAAGAGGCTAAGAAAGCAAAACGAGCGCTCGCGGCTGATCTCGAAGCTAAAGCTAAAGAGGTCGGTGAACTCCAGGAAATTCTCGAGCGACGTGACGAACAACTCCAGGAAGCTCAGGAGGTACAAGCTGAATTCTTGCGAAAACAACGCGAACTGGATGACGCAAAGCAGGAGTTGGAACTCACCGTCGAAAAACGTGTTCAAGCTTCCGTTGAAGATGTCCGAAAAAAGGCACAGCAGGAAGCCGAACAGGAGCTCAAGCTGAAAGTTTCCGAAAAGGAAGAGCAGATTTCGTCGATGCAGCGCCAAATCGAAAAACTGAAAAGGAAGGCCGATCAAGGTTCCCAACAGCTCCAGGGAGAAGTTCAGGAGCTGGCGCTAGAAACGACTCTAAGCGCAAAATTCCCGCTCGACAGTATTGAACCGGTACCCAAAGGTGAATTCGGCGGTGATGTACTTCAGAAAGTAGTCGGGCCAATGGGACAAGCCTGCGGCGCTATCCTGTGGGAATCAAAACGAACAAAGAACTGGAGCGATACGTGGCTCCCGAAACTGAGGGACGACCAGCGTGCAGCAAAAGCTGAATTGGCCGTCTTGGTTTCCAATGCCATGCCGAACAACGTGGACAGCTTCGATCATATCGATGGTGTGTGGGTCACGCAGCCCCGCTACGCGATGCCTCTCGTAATCGCGCTCCGGCAGTCACTAATAGAGGTCGCGAATACGAGGCAAGCCCAGGAAGGGCAAGAGACAAAGATGGAAGCGGTCTACGATTACCTTACCGGCCCAAAATTCAGACACCGCGTCGAAGCGATCGTCGAGAAATTCTCCGATATGCAATCCGATCTGGATAGAGAACGGAAGTCGATGACGCGACTTTGGGCCAAACGCGAAGCGCAAATCCAAGGTGTAATAGAGTCGACGTTCGGTATGTACGGGGATCTGCAAGGCATCGCTGGACGGGCTTTAGAGGAGATCGAAGGGCTGGAAACGCCGTTGCTCGAAAGTGATGCGTAAGCTTCCCCCTATGTGACACAGTCTGGAGTTGGAGTTTTCTGGCAGGATAAGCCTGTGAGGAGACACCGATGAGAAGAAGTCGATTCACCGAGACGCAAATCGTTTCTATCGTGAAGGAGGCCGAAACTGGCGGGACGGTCAGAGAGATACGACCATTCATTTGCTCTCTCAAATACTACTTATTCGGGAGCGAAAAGGCTCGATTGACTAGACGTCGCTGCGAACGATTTTTCGAAGACAACGATAATTTCGATTTAGACAACACCCGAAATAGGAATTCCGGTAGGGAAGTTAGTAACAAACCAAAACGTAGACGACGTCGTATTCGTTCTGAATTTTAGGTCTCTCCGTCTCTGCTCTATCGCCATAGGAAAAAGGGTTCTATAGAGAAGTCAGTTAATTGAGATCGTTTCGCTGATCACATTTCAAAGATGAACTGCTCTCACTATTAGTGCCAGAGTGCGCCAAATCGCGACCATTGCGAGATCTCTAAGATTGACGCTCTATGATGCTCGTTATCGAGGTCGCAAAACCTCGCGCATTTGGTGAGCGCTGGCGTACGAATGCGATTTTTGCGTTTTTTGTCGTGTCCGTCATCGAATAAGTTGAGGCCGAGTCAGGGGTAATTGCCGCGGCGCGGTGTGAATACTTCAAACGACGAATCGAGGCACCCAACAAGCTGTGACGATACGGAGCACACCAGAAAAAAGAAGGAGTACATGCCTGCATGGCAAGAGATTGGGAAAGCACATTTACGAGCTGGGCGAAGGGTCCGGGGACAACAGAGGATGAGCGATGCGAGAACGCCGTACGTGCGATTCGTAACGCCATTAACAACAGTGTCGCTTTGAACTACCGTAACATTGATGTCTTTCTACAGGGGTCCTATCGAAACCGCGTAAACGTTCGCCAGAACAGCGATGTCGATGTCGGCGTTCTGTGCCGCGACGCTTTCTTCTATGACCTTCCGCAAAACTCTACCGCCGCCGACTTCGACATCGATTCTGCCACCTACACATACCAGCAGTTCAAAAACGAAGTCGACACGGCACTCGTTGACCACTTCGGCAGGCGAGCCGTGCATCGCGGCAACAAAGCGTTCGACATCAAAGAAAACTCGTATCGTGTCGAGGCCGATGTCGCAGCGTTCTTTGACCATCGGCGTTACTCGCAGAATGGTCAATATAGCGAGGGGGTGGAGTTACGACCCGATAACGGCGGGCGCGTCATTAATTGGCCTGAGCAGCACTACAACAACGCCATTTCTAAGAACACTGCGACTGGGAGACTATACAAGCGCGTCGTCCGGATTCTCAAGCGTCTTTGCATCGAGATGGACGACCAGGGGATAGCTGCCGCTAAACCAATCCCGGGGTTTCTCGTCGAGTGTCTTGTTTGGAACGTCCCGCATGATCACTTCGGCCACACCACCTACACCGCCGACGTGCGTGCGGCTTTCGCGTTCCTTTTCAACAAGACAATGACCGACAAAGAATGCTCGGAGTGGGGCGAGGTCAGCGAGCTCAAATATCTGTTCCGAGATTCGCAGCGGTGGACACGGCCACAAGCACATGAGTTCTTAAGTGCGTCTTGGAACCATCTCGGATTTGAGTGAAGGCATGCTTTCGAGACTACATATCGGAACATTCCTTGGCTTGGCGGTGGTTGCGTGGGCTGTGGTTCTTTGGACGCGTGACATTCCGTTGACGTGGGAGTACCTCTGGCCCTACGGGCTCGTGGTATCAGTGCTCGCGGTTGCCGCCACAATTTTTGAACGCTGGGGCTGGGCCTGTCGGATCTTCCAAGGTTGGTTTGTTAAGCGCCCCAACCTTCAAGGCTCTTGGCGCGTGGAATTAAAAAGCGATTGGGTCAACCCTGATACTGGGCAAATAATTGACCCGATCACTTGCTACATGGTCGTACGACAAACACTGACAACGCTAAGCATGCGTTTGATGACGGCAGAATCCAGTTCTTGGTTGATCGCACACAAAATCGTCGAGGAGAATGACGGCGTTTTCCTGGTAACCGGCGTATATACAAACACCCCTAAACTAGAGCTGCGAGGAGATCGTAGTGAGATTCACTACGGAGCACTTCTGCTACAAGTGTTAGGTGAACCGCCGACTTCACTAGAGGGACATTATTGGACGGACCGAAACACCCGTGGAACGATGCGTCTCTCGAACAAAAAAGCTGAAATGTTCTCGGCCTATGATAAAGCTCGAGATCAATATGGTGATAGCTAGTGCATCAAACGGCCAAAAACCGTAGGCATAACTGCTGGTATTCCCCCCCCGAGAAGTGGTCCACCGTAATGTTTAGGAAAATGGAGGATCAAAGATGGCGAATAAACGACACAAGCCAGAGGAAATTGTTTCCAAGCTTCGGCAAGTTGAGGTTCTTGTTGGGCAGGGGATGGCACGGGTAGATGTGATCCACAAGTTTAGTATTAGTGGACCGTCGTAGCGTAAGCTTCCCCTTTCACTACACCGAGTGTAGCTGGAGCTTTCTGACAGGATAGGCAAGCCGACCGTACGGCATGATCTGAAAAGAGCCCGTCTTCTTTATCACGCTATCGGTCAACACCCAGCCGTCCAGATACTCCATGACGTAGAACGGTGCGACGAGCACAGCACGATGGCACGCTTGCACTCCCTGATGGCTCCGCGCGTCATGCCGTTGATCACCCCGCGCAAATGCGCAAAATGCAACTGCCGACTCTAGATTACATTGGATGATTGTTGGGAAACACAGCAAATCGTATCGACATCCTGATCGTTCCAGGCTTCGGTCAGGGTTTCCAGCAATGGATCGATCGGCATGGTTGTAATCCCGTTGAAATTGGTAAGATCATGCAATGCGCAAGGATCTCACGGTTGCCGACCTCGGAGACTTATTGGAGCTTCCGACGCTCGCCACGCATCGCAAAGACGGCAGCATCCTACTCTCTCCCGTGTGGCACGAGTGGGCTGACGGTGGGTTTTCGATCTCGATCTGGGCGCAGGACATCAAGGCCAAGAATCTGGCGCGCGACCCCCGGGCTACCATCATCGTGGCGGAAAACGAACTCCCCTACCGCGGCATCGAGGTTAGCGGTAAAGCGACCGTCGAAGCCCTCCCCGATCTTATGCCGCTGGTGCGGCGCTTAGCGCAGCGTTATATGGGCAAAGAGGCGGGGCTCGCCTATACTGAAACCTTCGCGGACGACGCCCTCGAGCTTATAAGGCTCACGCCGGGCACCGTGAGGGCCTGGGATTTTAGGGATGACCATGAGGAGACTCGATGATGAAACCAAAACTCGCAGACGAATACCTGCAGGTCGATCAGATGGAGTGGGAAGATTTCGCGGAGGATTTTCAAACCGGCGGGGTACAGTGGAAGCTGCTTCACGTGTCGCCCGAGATCGGTTCGTGGACCGTCGTGTTCCGGTGCCCGGCCGGCTCGACGTTCGCCCCTCACGTGCACCACGGGCCCGCCGAAGGCTATGTCTTCAAAGGCGAGATCGAGGTCCGCGGTGGTGAACGTATGGGCGGTACGACCGGCCGCGCGAACGGATATATCTACGAGGCCGCTGGCGCGATACACGATCGCACGACGATGACACAGGAGACGGAATTCATGTTGCAGTTGGTCGGTCCGATCGGCTGGAAACTGGAGGACGGCACGCAACGCCCGCAAGGATGGGCGGAAGCGCAACAGCTATGGGACGAGCAAAAAGCTAGAAATTAAACTCTGCACCGATGGTCAGAAAATCAACGTCGGTATCGTCGTCGCCGCCCTGTCCCCCCCCGTCAGCGCCCTTGAGACAGATTTGGGTTATCGAATAACGGAGGATTTCTGTCTCATAGGCGCTGACGACAGAGACTGACAAGCAGCAGACGCGCTGCAGGGCTAGCGAAGTTTCCGAAGGGAGCTCACTGACGGGAACAGCTCGCCCACCTCGACATGCAGCGCCGTGGCGATTCGAACAAGATTCAACGCTGCTACATTCCGTTCTCCGCGTTCGACACCCCCAAAGTAGGCACGGTCCATCCCAATCTCAGCGGCAAACCCTTCTTGCGAGCAGCCCTCGCGGCTGCGCAACTCGCGTATTTGAGCGCCGATTGCAACCAGTTGGGGGTGCTTTGCCATATCGGCAAAGTTAGGGGTATGCTCTGCATAGGACCACGGCCTATGAGTATCAGTCTCGGGGAATGAGTTTGAGGGAAACGATCAATGGACCTAATCGACCATATCAGCCAAATAGCCGCTCGTATGCCGAAGCAGATCGCCCATAAACGCATGGGCGTAGGCACTCGCTCTTACTGGCTCCCGCACCGAGGCGGAAACCGAAACCTCGCAGGGCTGTTATGTTCGGATATCGAACTCTCCGTTGGCTTAGTACCGACCAACCTAAAAGCTGAAAGTAGAGCGTAAAGAGTCGATTTTAGGTGGACAGATCACCCTGCGGGCCGGGCCGATAGATGGCTCTTTACGGCGCGATGAGACAGGAGCCGATGTTCACATAAAGAGCAATCGTTGCAATGAAGATCAGTGAGCTATTAGACGGAATTCGGAAACGAGACTTGGTTCTTCCCGAATTCCAGCGGGAGTATGTCTGGACCTTGGAGCAGGCCAAGCAGTTGATCGTTTCCCTATCCCGGGACTATCCGGTCGGATGTCTTCTGCTGTGGAAAACCGATAATCCGCCCGAGCTTAAGAATATCAAAGCGCTTCCTGAGAAGTTAGGAACGGTCCAAGTCCTTCTCGACGGTCAGCAGCGTCTGACGACGTTGCACATGCTAATCACCGGTGATATCCCGAGCTACTACACGGAAGCGGAGATTGACAACGATCCACGCAATCTTTATGTGAATCTCAGCGACCTGGATTTTCAGTATTACCAACCTTCTCGGATGAAAGGGGATTCCTACTGGCAGCGAGTGACCGACTGCTTTGACACGAATGGGGAGATCAAGCCCATCCAGATTGCCCAGGAAAAAGCCGAGGCCGAGGGCCAGGATTCGATGGTTTTGGCTCAGCGTCTAATGGATAACCTTACCCATATTCGCGCGATCAGAGGTGTCGACCTCCCAGAACAGGTCGTCCCGTCGGAGGCCGACCTTGATAAAGCGATCGACATTTTCGATCGGGTAAACAGCCAAGGAACGAAGCTCACGGATGCTGAACTCGCCCTTACTCACGTGACCGGCAAGTGGCCGGAAGCGCGACGCAAGTTGAAAGCCAAGATTGAGGATTGTACCAACCTGGGATTCGACTTCAGCTTAACCTTTATGACACGCGCGTTAACGACGACTGTCATGAATCGTGCGCTGTTCGAGACGATCCATCCGCGACCGCGAGACGAACTTGAGAAGGGATGGCAAACGCTGGTCGGAATCCTAGATTATCTTCTCACCATTCTTCCTCAGAAAGCATTCATAAATTCGACCGACGACATTAATACCACGAACGCTTTAATTCCCCTCGTCACGTATCTTTCGATGAACGATGGAATATTCGCCGAGGAGAAAACAATCCGTAATGCCTCAAATTGGCTGTATGCGGCCCTAATGTGGGGTCGTTACACTGGGCAGACCGATCAGCGATTGGAAGCCGACGTGCAGCTGGTCGTTCGGGAAACCGAGCCTTGGGATGCATTGCGCGCGAACATCATGGAGCAACGTGGGCGTATCGAAGTAAAGGACTTGGACTTTGAGGGACGGGGTGCCCGGCATCCGCTCTATAAGGCGACCTTCATTCTGGCGAAAGCCCATAGCGCTGTGGACTGGTTTAACGGAGTGTCGTTAGGTCAGACCCACGGACGAGATTATGGCCTCCAAAGCCACCACATATTTCCCCAATCATATCTATACAAGAACGGTTGGGATCGTGACAACTACACGCATCGTCGAGCGGTAAACGAAATCGCAAACCGGGCGTTCCTAACCGCAACAACAAACTTGCAAATCTCAGACAAGCCGCCCGAAGAGTACTTACCGGAGATCGAAGAGAAATATCCTGGTGCGTTATCTGCGCAATTCGTTCCAATAGAGCCAAGTCTTTGGAAGGTTAATTGTTACTCCGACTTTTTGGCGGCGCGGCGAAAGATCATCGCTCGTAAACTCAATGAGTTTATGGACAGCTTGATTAGCGAACCGGAAGAAACCCACCTTCGGCCGATCACGGACTTGATTAGACTTGGTGAAAGCTATGTTCTTGAGTTTAAAAGTACCCTTCAATGGGATGTTGTGAAGGGTGAGCAGAACAAGGGTCTCCGGCAATCATCGCTAAAAACGATCGCAGCATTCCTAAACTCGGACGGCGGCACTCTCGTAATCGGTGTCGAGGACGATGGCAACGTCTGTGGATTGGACCGCGACCTCGCGCTAGTCAATTCGCGCGACAGGTTGGAGCGGGTCTTGACATCTCTCATTACTGATGCAATGGGAACGGCGACAGCACCTCACTACCGAACGCGCTTCGAGGATATCGAGGACAAATTGGTCTGCATCGTTGATGTCGAACGGTCGTCTGACCCCGTTTTCTTGAAAACCGACGGGGGAAAACTGTTCTACATCCGTGTGGGCAATACGTCCCGAGCGCTCGATCACGAGGAAACACTCAAATATGTCGAAGCAAATTGGTGAGAGTTATTTGTCATCGATGCTTCCCCGTCAAGTAAACAGTTAGAAACCAGAATTCTCGACGATTCGTTAGCGGAACACCGAGGGCGGGATCCGGCCGAGCGACTCGTGGGGACGATGCTCGTTGTAGGTGTGTAGCCAGCACGGGGTGATGTCTCTGACCTAGGCAAGGGTGTCGAACAGGTATAGGTCGAGGACTTCATCGCCGTTAGTCCGTTGAACTATACAACTACGAATCCGCATGCTTGAGCCTCGAAGGGTTCCGAAGCTTGCAGGGGGCAAAGACCCTGATCGAGACATGGAGAAGACACTACAACGAGGTTCGACCACACTCGAGCCTCGGAAACCCGACTCGGAAGGCGTTCATCAACCCATCAAAGCACACGCTTGATGGAGTCGTCTTCAAGTAATGAGTGGTCCGAAGAAATCAGACAGGCCAGGGGCTTGACACTAGCTTAAAGCAGATTGAATCATTCAAAGAATGAATTTGAACGACGGCACCAGCTTTATCGGTCATGGTTCAATTAACGTAGTTCTTAGAAAGAATGGTTCGGGCAAGAGTACTCTTCTTAGGGAAATAGATACCGCTCTATCTGGGAAAACCGCTTGCATTAGATACATCACGCCCGAACGTGGAGGACAGCTGACCTATGAAGGAGTCATAGAGACGAATCGGGACAGCAACCCGACTTGGTTTGAGCAATCCAGGCGCCAGAACCAGTGGGGACAATTCAAACCCTCTAGCGTGGCTGAGTTTCGTAATTTGGAAACTCTCGTTCTGCGATCAATAGAGCAAACGGAAGCAGTTAGCCTGCATATTGCATGAGTGAATAAATTTAGGCGGTTTTGTTGGCAAGTTGGCCGTTCAATCGATTGTCATCGGCGATTGCAGGGACTGGTCTACTCATTCCCGAGTGGCAAGGACGTTACCGCAGTAATTTTTGCTGAGAAGTCGTTTTTCAGGCAAAGGCATCCATACGTGTTTTCAACACGCGAATGCTTTAATCGTTTCGGGTTTATCCGGGTGCGAGTCGATTCGCGGCCAGGAAGTAGAGTTCCTTGTAAGGACAACCGCTGGCCAAAAGGAAACGGATACGGCGCGTATTTTTCAGGATCACGGCACCGATCTTGAACAGCTTTAAACGGATGGTACCGACATAAGCGTTGGCCAGCTCGGTACCTTTCAATGCGATCCGCCGGATCGCCTCGATCAGGGTGTAGGCCAGCGAGACGAGTAACAATCGGAACTGATTCGGCCACCAGTGTTGACAGGAGGTGCGATCGCCGAACATATCCAGTTGGTTTTCCTTGATGCGGTTTTCCATGTCACCGCGGGCACAGTAAAGCTTGTCGTACAGCTGCTTGGCATCGCCTTCAAGGTTGGTCACCACATAACGCGGATTGACACCGTGCTGCGAGTGCTCGATCTTGGCGATCACGCGACGCGCACCATCCCAGCTGCGGGCAGCGTATTGGAAATCGGTGAACCAGCGCACTTTATGTCCGGTGGCGGCAAAGCACGCCGCGGCCTCATCCTGCAAGGATGCCGTGAGCCGGTTCAAGCACTTATTCTTAGCCAGTCCGATGATGTAGCCGACCTCGTGATGATCACACCAGCGCAGCATCTTCCAGCGGCAAAAGCCACCGTCACCGCGGAAGATGATCCGCACCTTTGGCCACACTTGCCGCAGTCTTTTGACCAACAACGACAAAATCGCCCAGCTGTGTTTGGCACCATCGATGTTGCTCGGACGAAGATAGCTCACCAGCAACTGATGACCGCAGAATACATACAGTGGCAGAAAACAGTAGTGCCGGTAATAGCCGTGAAAGAAGCGACCGTCCTGTTCACCGTGTACCGGGTCATCGGTCGCATCGAAGTCCAGTATCAACTTTTTCGGTGCACGCTTGAACGAGGCGATGAACTGATCGAGCAGCACTTCGTGCAACCGCCAGGCAGTCTCCCGATCAGCCCGGTTCTCAAAACGGCATAAGGTCGATGCACTGGCCAACCATTGATCACGTTCCACTGCTGTCTGCAGTGCCACGTCTTGACGCAATCCGTCATGATCGTTCAGGTCTTCATAGCCCAGCGCAATCGCATACAGGCGTTGCCGAACCAGACCCGGCACATCATGATCGCAACTCGCCTGACGGCGGGGATCCGACAGCGCCCGCGCAATCGAATCACTCAAACCCGTTAACCGATCTGCCTGCCGCAATAGCAACACGCCACCATCGGAAGTGATGTCGCCACCGTCGAATCTGGCTTCGACAATGCGGCGATTAACACGTGGAAATTCGAACGATCTCTGGTAACATTTCGTCACGGCGGTCCCTTCCTTTATTCGTTGTTAGCACTTTGAATTATATAGGAAACTACAGGACCGCCGTTTCTATTGGTGCAATTTGCAGGTTAGAGGGTCGTCTTTCAAATTTGATGACGTGATAGCTCTAATTAACACGGTCTTGGATCGTGTTGAGCTACAACGATCCGAGTCATTAGGACTCAACCTCTTAAGGAAAGAAAATAAACAGACAATAAATGCATCAGAACTAAGTAGTGGAGAGTCGGAACTCGTCAGTCTTGCAATTGAAATCCTCCATTTTTCGTATCTGTGCAAGTTGGAAAAATACTTGGACCAGGAAAATTGGTTGCTTCTAGATGAACCGGACGTGCACCTGCATCCAGACCTCCAAGACAAATTGATGAAGTTGCTGGTCAGTTCCATGAAGGATGTAAACGGGAAAGTGATGATCGCGACTCACAGCACGACCATAGTCTCGAGTCTGTGTGCCTTCGATCCAGACATTCGAATAGGTTTGAAAGATTTTTATACCCAAACACTATGTTTTAAAAAAGCCGACGAAGTATGGAAAACGATCTTGCCAATGTTTGGTGCTCACCCGCTATCAAATGTATTTAATGAGAAACCACCTCTCATCGTCGAAGGCGAAGACGATGAACGCATCTGGCAAGCAGCCGTACGCCATTCAGAGGGTCAAGTATCGGTATACCCGTGTATAGCGGGAAACGTTGAGTCGATGAACAAGTATGAACGTTTAGCAGACGATTTGATGAAAAGCGTCTATGACGAAGCCAAGGCGTTCTCAGTACGGGATCGCGATAATGATCCGGAGCATATCGAAGATGAAGGTTTGGTGGTCAGGTGTCGTTTGAGGTGTCGAAATGCCGAGAATCTAATAGTGACGGATGATGTTTTAGAAGAGCTAGGGACGAATTGGCAGAAGCTACAAAAGGATATCGAAGAATGGATTGAAAAGATCCCGGAGCATCCTCAACACATTGTCGCTAGCGAGTTTAAAGAGAGCGATTGGAATCGTCGTTGCTTTCTGCTTAAGGATTTGAGGAATGTCCTTGTGGGGCTTACAGGATCAACAAAGCCATGGGAGGTCGCTGTGGGACGAGCTATAGCGCGTTTGCCGGAGAAACGCTTTAGATCGGGGGACTGTCTGGAAAACTACCTTGGAGATAAGCTCGTACAGGCACTGCAATTACTCAAGGGAGTAGATAATTGAAATGCCAAAATTCGATTCCTGTTTAATAGCGTTAAATGCGGATTATTCATTCATGCGCCAGAGCGCGAATGAATGAATAATCTTTACGTGCATTAAAAAATACTAAAGGCGCTGCGATCCTCGCTGATTAGATTGATCCACCTTAACGGTTAGAAAACTGAGGATCTGAGAGGCACGTCTGTCTGACGTTAGATAACCAGAAAAAGATTCGTAGAGAAATAAGTTAATTGAGATGGCTTCGCTGATCGCACTTCAACGATGAACTGCTCTCACCATTAGCGCCAGAGCGCACCAAATCGCGACCATTAGGAGTTCTCTCAGATAGAAGCTCTGTTGATGCTCGTTTTTGAGAGCTCCTAATCTCGCGCATTTGGTGAGCTATGGCGCACCGTGTGAATTTCACGCTTTTTGTCGTTCACATTTATGCCGCACTTGGTGTGTGCACGGGTCGCGAGCTTCCCTGCAGCAGACAGAGTGTAGCTGGAGCTTTCTGACAGGATAGGCAAGCCGACCGTACGGCATGATCTGAAAAGAGCCCGTCTTCTTTATCACGCTATCGGTCAACACCCAGCCGTCCAGATACTCCATGACGTAGAACGGTGCGACGAGCACAGCACGATGGCACGCTTGCACTCCCTGATGGCTCCGCGCGTCATGCCGTTGATCACCCCGCGCAAATGCGCAAAATGCAACTGCCGACTCTAGATTACATTGGATGATTGTTGGGAAACACAGCAAATCGTATCGACATCCTGATCGTTCCAGGCTTCGGTCAGGGTTTCCAGCAATGGATCGATCGGCATGGTTGTAATCCCGTTGAAATTGGTAAGATCATGCAATGCGCAAGGATCTCACGGTTGCCGACCTCGGAGACTTATTGGAGCTTCCGACGCTCGCCACGCATCGCAAAGACGGCAGCATCCTACTCTCTCCCGTGTGGCACGAGTGGGCTGACGGTGGGTTTTCGATCTCGATCTGGGCGCAGGACATCAAGGCCAAGAATCTGGCGCGCGACCCCCGGGCTACCATCATCGTGGCGGAAAACGAACTCCCCTACCGCGGCATCGAGGTTAGCGGTAAAGCGACCGTCGAAGCCCTCCCCGATCTTATGCCGCTGGTGCGGCGCTTAGCGCAGCGTTATATGGGCAAAGAGGCGGGGCTCGCCTATACTGAAACCTTCGCGGACGACGCCCTCGAGCTTATAAGGCTCACGCCGGGCACCGTGAGGGCCTGGGATTTTAGGGATGACCATGAGGAGACTCGATGATGAAACCAAAACTCGCAGACGAATACCTGCAGGTCGATCAGATGGAGTGGGAAGATTTCGCGGAGGATTTTCAAACCGGCGGGGTACAGTGGAAGCTGCTTCACGTGTCGCCCGAGATCGGTTCGTGGACCGTCGTGTTCCGGTGCCCGGCCGGCTCGACGTTCGCCCCTCACGTGCACCACGGGCCCGCCGAAGGCTATGTCTTCAAAGGCGAGATCGAGGTCCGCGGTGGTGAACGTATGGGCGGTACGACCGGCCGCGCGAACGGATATATCTACGAGGCCGCTGGCGCGATACACGATCGCACGACGATGACACAGGAGACGGAATTCATGTTGCAGTTGGTCGGTCCGATCGGCTGGAAACTGGAGGACGGCACGCAACGCCCGCAAGGATGGGCGGAAGCGCAACAGCTATGGGACGAGCAAAAAGCTAGAAATTAAACTCTGCACCGATGGTCAGAAGATCGACGTCGGTATCGTCGCCGCCGCCCCTGCCCCCCGTCAGCGCCCTTGAGACAGATTTGGGTTATTGAATAACGGAGGATTTCTGCCTCATAGGCGCTGACGACAGAGACTGACAAGCAGCAGGCGTACTGCAGGCTAACGAAGTTTCCGAAGGGAGCTAACTGACGGGAACAGCTCGCCCACCTCGACATGCAGCGCCGTGGCGATTCGAACAAGATTCAACGCTGCTACATTCCGTTCTCCACGTTCGACACCCCCAAAGTAGGCACGGTCCATCCCGATCGCAAGCTTCCCCTTTCAGTAGGCAGAGTATAGTTAGCGCTTTCTAGGCCACTCTCAACGCATCCTGGCGCTTTCTAAGCGTTCTGTCGCTCTCAAACGAGAAATCGTCTTAGGAACGAAATGGCGTTGTGATAGAGAATTTGATTTCTTTTCTGGCCGATCAGACAATCTTTCCCGCTCACAAATCCTTCGGGAATCCCGCTGTGTCGGGTTACCCGTTGAATAGAACAGCCATTAATAACGGGGGCTTGATCACCCCTGTTGGCGAATAGGCGGGAACATTCCATCTTTCCGAAGGATTGTGAGTATGGCCCGGCTTCCCTTAAGCCGGGGATTGTTATTCCGTCTAGGGGAGAGAAATGCGATACAGCCAACCCATACTCATGACTGTCTTCCTCTGTTCATGCGCCACAGCACCAGTCCAGCACCGCGTAGAATCTCAAAGAAACTTCGACGCACCCCCGGAAAAGGTGTGGGCCGGACTAATGGACTACTTCACAAGTAATAATATTCAAATAAAAACCATAGAAAAGGACAGTGGAGTAATCTACGCTGAACAACTCTATATAGGGCAAGATACAGCAGTAAACCATATTGCAGATTGCGGAAAATACACGTTAGAAATTCCTGAACAAACCAACGTCAGCTTCAACGTATTTGTTAGAGAGGAAAAGCCGGTTACCGTGAATGTAAATGCGTCCTTCTCCCGAGTATGGCGTTTTGGAAACTACCCTCCAACGAAAAGGTCTTGCACATCCAAAGGAACCTTAGAAAAATATGTGTTAAACCATATACACGCATACCTAATGGAAAATATGTAATGGCTAACTGTTCCCCGTCAGCATTTTATGAGACAGATTGCAGTAGTTAGGTAAGGGAGTCATTGTGGCTTGTCGAAGCTCTGAGGGGAGCGACGATGAGTAAGAAACAGAAAGAAAGTGCAGAACAACACGTCAAAGCCATTCGGCGTGCGACGCGCAAGCAGTATTCAGCCGGCCAAGCCGACTTAGAAGATGTTAACGGAAAACGTCAACAGCAAGGTTGGCGGTACCCTGCTCTCTTCCGTGTGCCACGAGTGAGCTGACGGTAGATTTACGATTTCGACCTGGGCACAGGACATCAGGGCGAAGAATCTCGCGCGCGCTCCACAGGCTACTGACATCAATCAGCAGGATATTGAATTGTCGAAGCGAAATATTCATTCATTCATGCGTAAGAGCGCGCATGAATGAATAATTTTTACGTGCGTTAAAAAAATCAAAGGACCGCGATCCCCTCCCACTGCATTGATTTGCCTTTATGATTATGAGAAGGAAGACTTGAGGATTCCATCTGTCTGGCGTCAGACACCATAAAAAGGGCTCTATAGAGAAGTCAGTTAATTGAGATCGTTTCGCTGATCACATTTCAACGATGAGCTGCTCTCACCATTAGTGCCAGAGTGCGCCAAATCGTTGCCATTGCGAGATCTCTAAGATCGACACTCTGTGTACTCGTTTTCTTGCTCTCCTAATCTGGGGCAATTGGTGAGCTCTGGCGCACAGTGAATCGCCTCGGGAGTCTCGGAGACTCCACAACTTGAAAGGATGGAATCACGAACAAGCTATTCCCCGGAAGTACATGAGCGTGCGTTGCGTATGGTGTTCGAGCATCAACAGGAACACGGCCCGCAGTCGGCCACGATTAAGTCAATTTCGGGCAAGATAGGCTGTACGCGAGACGTTGCGTACATGGGTGCAGCAGGCTGAGTGCGACGAGCGTTTGTGTGCCGGAGTGACGAGCGATGATCGTGACCGGCTCAATCGGTCTGTATACGACCGAACTCATTAACCGGCGTGCGCCATGGCATCACGTTCTCGAATGAGTCGAGTGGTTCAATAACCGGCGATTGCTCGAGCCGATCGGTGACGTACCGTCGGCGGAGTTCGAGCGAGCATAATATGAGCAACTATAGAGCTCGGCCAGGGCAGCTTGATTAAAACGAAAAAGTCGACGGAAAAGCCGGGGTAATTCAGTGCTTTGGCTTGATGATGCTTGAGTTCGAAAATGTTAGTAATCCATACCAGTTTGCGTTGAATATCTAATCAGCCAATAGCTGCGTAAACTAATTTTCAACCTGGACCAGTTAATGTAAGCACTTCAGTGATCGAAGGTATAAAAATAAAGTCTGTTGCTAGCTTTGGAGACGACGAACAGGCTATAGAAGGTTTGTCTCGAAATAACTTCTTTTATGGAGCGAACGGTTCTGGCAAAACGACGATTTCAAGATTGATAGCCGACGCGGACGCGGATGAATACTCAGAATGCTCGGTTATCTGGCGTCGTGGGAATAAGCTGGAATCGTTGGTGTATAACCGGGATTTTGTAGATAAGAATTTCAACTCGGATGCTGAGCTAAAAGGAATATTTACTCTGGGTGAGAAAAATGAGGCTGATGTACAGGCGATAGAAGATGCCAAGGCCGAATCCGATCAGATGGAAGCTGATATCCAGGGAAAAAAGAAGACCTTGGTCGGTGATGATGGAACGGGAGGAAAGGAAGCAGAACTGGCGAATTTTGAAAGTGAATTTGAGGAACAGTGCTGGGCGCTAAAACGAAAATATGACGAGGACTTTAAAGATGCTTTCAAAGGTTTTAGGGGCGATAAAGCCAAGTTCAAGGCCAAGCTACTAGAAGAGGCAGAGGGCAATGAAGAAGAGTTACAGACATTGGGAGAGCTGAAGGCTAAATGTAGAACTGTATTTGCGGATAATCTTAAAAAGGTGCCCGACATTCCGCCGCTACTGTATTCCGATCTGGTGAATCTTGAAACGGTAGACATCTTGGCCAAGAACGTTATCGGCAAGGACGATGTTGATATCGCTGCCATGATTAAGAAGCTCGGTAATAGTGACTGGGTGAAACAGGGGCGAGCGTACCATGATGAAAATGATGCTATCTGCCCGTTTTGCCAGCAAAAAACAGATGAATCATTTGCCCAGAGCTTGAACGATTATTTTGACGAAACCTATTTGAATGACATCGGCAAAATTGAACAATTGGCAACAAATTATGAGGTGTATAGCACCACAATTGTCGAATACCTGCAAAACATAGTCGATGCTCCCCCACAATATCTAGACAGTGAAAAGCTGGAACCACAAACGAGTCTGGTTGAAGCAAAGATCGCTGCAAATAAACAACATATAGAGCGTAAAAAGAACGAGGCTCGCCTTGTTATACAGCTGGATTCGTTGAAAGACATTTTGGAAGAAATAAGTCAGGCCATTGAGGAAGCAAACGAAAAAATAGCACGTCATAATCGGACCGTAGATAACATTGACCAAGAGAAACACATCCTCACCTCACGAATATGGAAATATGTGACCGAAGAGGCCAAGACTGTTTATAACAGCTATAAGCGCAGGAAGACATATCTTGAAGCAGCAATAAAAAGCCTAAACCAAGGCATTGAAAACAAGCAAATCGAAAAGGAAAAAAAGATCGGTGAGATCAGGATGCTGGAAAAACATTTAACAAGCATTCAGCCCACCATTGATGAAATAAATGCGTTGTTGTCATCGTTTGGGTTTACAGGTTTCGAAATCTCCAAATCAAAGAAAGACGGGTACTACAGCATTGTTCGTCCTGATGGTACTGAGGCAAAAGAAACGCTTAGTGAAGGAGAGCGATCATTTGTTACTTTCCTATATTTCTACCATTTGTTAAAGGGGAGTACGTCTGAAAGCGGAATGACGAAAAACCGTATTGTTGTCATTGATGACCCGGTTTCAAGCCTTGACAATGATATTTTGTTTATTGTGAGCAGCCTGATTAAGAGATTGTTTGGTGATGTGCGTTCTGGCACTGGTCATATCAAGCAAGTGTTTGTCCTCACCCATAATGTCTATTTTCACAAAGAGATCACTTTCAATCAGAGTGGAGTTGACCCGCTTTCGTGGATACCTGACCCTTTTAGAAGGAGGATGCCACGATGCCCAAAACACGAACTGCCTATCCACCGGCCTTCCGGCAACCGATGATCGAACGGGTACGGGCGGGCCGCAGCCCGGAAGACCTGGCACGCGAGTTTGAGCCGACCGCACAGACCGTACGCAACTGGGTCGCGCAGGCCGACCGTGATGAAGGTCGCCGCAACGACGGTCTGACCACTGCCGAACGCGAAGAACTGCGGCGTCTGCGTCGGGAGAATCGGCGGCTACGTGAGGAACGGGAGATCCTTTCAAAAGCCACGGTCTGGTTCGCTCGGGAGACCGATTCGAGGAAATCTTCGCGTTCATGAGAGTGAATCAGGCCACCTACCGGATCGCGCCGATGTGCCGGCTACTCGGTGTCTCCCCGAGTGGCTACTACGCGTGTCGGACACGTGAACCCTCAGCGCGGTCGAAGCGCGACGCGCAACTCAGGGCACGTATCCAGGCCATCCACAGCTGGAGTCGAGGCACCTATGGGGCACCGCGTATTCACGCCGAGCTCGCGGATGAGGGGACGCACGTGGGTCGCAAGCGCGTCGCCAGGCTGCTGCGTGAATGGGGTTTGGCCGGGGTGAGTCGACGCACAAGGACGCGCACGACACGCCGCGATCACGATGCCCGCCCGGCGCCG
This sequence comes from Gammaproteobacteria bacterium, assembly GCA_965217605.1. Lineage (GTDB taxonomy): Bacteria > Pseudomonadota > Gammaproteobacteria > JAYYZW01. Next base: position 480,287 of record CBDCJB010000012.1, on the reverse strand, counting down.
GATCTGGTCGAGCGTCACTTCGTGGCTTCGCGGCCGGACGCACTGTGGGTTGCTGACGTGACCGACGTGCCGACGTGGGCGGGGTTCGTGTATCTGGCGGTTGTCGTCGATGCATTCAGTCGGCGCGTCGTAGGCTGGTCGATGGCGACGCATCTGCGCACTGAGCTCGTGCTCGAGGCGCTCAACATGGCGCTATGGCAGCGTCGACCGAAGAATGTGATCCATCACAGTGACCAGGGCTGCCAGTACACTTCGTTCGCCTTCGGCAAGCGCTGCCGGTTAATGGGTGTACAACCGTCGATGGGATCGGTCGGCGATTGCTACGATAACGCGATGGCCGAGAGCTTCTTCGCGACGCTCGAATGCGAACTCATCGACCGCCACAGTTTCAAGACGCAGGCCGACGCGAAGATGGCGATCTTCGAGTTCATCGAAGGCTGGTACAACCCACACCGTCGTCACTCATCCCTCGGTCAGCAATCACCGCTAAACTATGAAAATAATTATCAACAGGCTGCTTGAAACCCAAGCGCCATACCGTCCACGGAAACGGGGCAACTCCACTTTGTGCGTAAGGCTCTTGAGAGCGCGCTTGAGTGTCCAATCTGCGGCGGCAAACTCGATCCCAGGAAGTCAATCTCCTATGATCACATCGTTCCCGTGAGAGAAAGTGGATTAGGTGACGCATCCAACGGCGATCTAGTACATCCATACTGCAACACTGCGATAAAGAACTAACGATGGAAAAGAATAACGAATATAGCAAAGCTGAGATTACCAGGCGGCGTGATGAAGCTGTCGGTCGGATGGCGAACACCCCACCGCAACAGAAAACTACATCTCGTCCGTTCAACGTGAACCCTGAAAAAATCGTGAGTGAGACGAAGCAACGTTTGACACGTCGAAAATAGACATCAACGCGTTCCATTTCGCCGCCATTGCGAGATCTCGACTCTATAGCTAGATTCGCTGTGCGCTGAGATCTCGCGCCAAAACGCAAATGGGGCTTTCTGGCGTCATTTCTCTAATCGAGCATGCGTCTCAGTTGCACTTACAGTGCACTTACGAGCATGGAAGCGTGCGAATTTGAGCAGCTTCGTAAATCGCCTATCCTATTGATTTTTAAGTGATAACCATAGTTGGACTTGAGCCAACGACGTCAGCATTGATGACGCAACGCGCGCCGATTTCGTAGGGCTGGCCAGCGATTCGGTCGAGCGCCCTGACGCCGCAGACTCGACCGCCCGGACCCTTGAGGAGTTCAGTGACTTCGCAATAGTTCAACACCACGGCACCGCGCACCGCGGCGGTGTTCAGAATGGCCGTGAGCAGGCGAGCGTCATCGAAATGGGCGTCGAAATAGCACGCCGCACCGACGCTGTCGTGCGGCTTCAGCCCCGGCACGAGCGCGCGCGCTTCATGCGCACCGAGGGTTTTGCTCGACCCCACCCGCTTCGCCCGCGCAAGCCAATCGTAAAGCTTGAGACCGGCCGCGAACTTGAATAGCTCCAGGCGGCTCGCCGCGGGGATCACGAAAGGTAGCGGCTTGACGATCGCACTGGCATTGTTCAATAACAGTGCGCGTTCGGCGAGCGCTTCGCGGATCAATCCGAACTGCCCCAAAGCCAGGTAACGGACGCCGCCGTGGATGAGTTTGCTGCTGCGCGACGACGTCCCGCACCCGAAATCCCCGCGCTCCAGCAACAGCACCGACAAGCCGCGTCCCGCAGCGTCCAAAGCGATGCCGGCGCCGTTCGCACCGCCGCCGATCACGACCACGTCAAAATTCGGATCCGATGTCGAAATGCGTTCCAGGAACGCTGAGCGATTCATGCAGCCGACGGCCCCTGATTCAATCGGAGGTTGCGGAATACCAATGTCGGGATTTTTCCACCGCTCGCGTCCAGCGCAGGCGGCGCTCCGCGACGTCCGCGTAGGAAAGCCGCGGTTGAAAGCGCGCTTCCGCTTGCCAGCTATCGGCGATCGCCTGGCGATCCTTGAAGATCCCGACGCTGAGTCCAGCCAGCAACGCGGCGCCGTAGGCTGTGCATTCGACGTTGCGCGGCCGCACGATGGGCGCCGCGATGAAATCGGCCTGACACTGCATCAGCAGATCGTTTGCACTGGCGCCACCGTCGACGCGCAGCTCGGCAAGGTCGATTTCGGCATCGGCGGCCATGACGGTGATCACGTCGGCCACCTGCCAGGCGATGCCGTCCAGCGCGGCGCGCGCGATGTGGGCCTTGGTCGTCGCCCGCGTCATGCCGATCAAAACCGCACGCGCATGCGGGTCCCAATGTGGGGCGCCGAGACCCGCGAACGCCGGCACCAGTACGACGCCGTCGCTGTGCTCGACTTCACGGGCGAGCGCCTCGACCGCGGCAGCGTCTTCGATAATACCGAGGCCGTCGCGCAACCATTGGACGGTCGCGCCACCCATGAACACGCTGCCTTCCAACGCGTATTCGGTTACGCCGGAACTGCGCCCCGCGACCGTGGTCAGCAGGCCGTTCCGTGAAATCGGCGCCTCGCTGCCGGTCGCCATCAAGATGAAACAACCGGTGCCGTAGGTGCACTTGGCCATGCCCGGGTCGAAGCAGGCCTGGCCGAACAAGGCCGCCTGTTGATCGCCTGCGATACCCGAAATGGGCACTTCTTTTCCAAACAACCGCGTCGATGCACATACACCGCTCGTATCACAGACCGCAGGTAGCAATGATCGGGGGATCTGCCATAACGTCAGGAGCTCTTCATCCCAATCGCCCGTCCGGATGTTGTAGAGCATGGTGCGTGACGCATTCGTGGCGTCAGTCGTATGCACCTCGCCGCCGGTCAGATGCCAGACGAGCCAGCTGTCGACCGTGCCGAACGCGAGCTCGCCGCGTTCGGCACGGTCGCGCAGGCCGTCGATAGCGTCGAGCAGCCAGCGGATCTTCGATGCAGAAAAATAGGGATCGAGCAACAGACCCGTCTTCTCGCGCACCAGCTCTTCCGCGCCCGTCGCCCGCACCGCTTCGCACAAAGGCGCGGTGCGCCGGTCCTGCCATACGAGCGCGTTCGCGACGGGTTCGCCCGTACGCCGATCCCACAGGATGGTGGTCTCGCGCTGATTGGTAATGCCTATCGCCGCGAGATCGCCTGCGGTGATACCGGCGTCGACCAACGCGGCGCGCGCAACGGCGAACTGCGTATCGCGGATCGCGCGCGGATCGTGTTCGACCCATCCGGCATGCGGGTAGATCTGTCGGAATTCCTGCTGTGCGATTCCCGCGATGCGACCCGAGCTTTCGAAGACGATCGCGCGCGAGCTCGTCGTTCCTTGATCGAGGGCGAGGATGTGATCCGATATAGGCATGAACCCGGATTCCGCTACGCTACATCCAGGCTACTCAATCGCCCTGCTTGCCCAGACCCCGGTTGAACGCCACGACGCGGTCGGGGTAGTCGGAGAACACACCGTCCACCCGGGCTTCGGCGCAACGGAGAATATCGGCTTGTTCGTTAACCGTATAAACGAACACGGCGATGTTGTTCGCGTGCGTGAGCGCGATGTCGTCGAGTTCGATCGATCGGCCCGACATGTGCAGGGAATAAGCGCCGAGCGTTTTAGCCCGGGCCAACGCACTGTCAAAGCTGTCTTCATAGAGGATCCCCAACCGCATTTCGCCACGCTCCCGCGCGAGTTGATAAGTCGTCGCTACATCGAAGGATGACAATAAGATTCGTGAACGCCACTGGGCTCGCGAGGCGGTCATGGCCATCAATGCGTCGACGACCTGGGCCGCAATCCCGGGTTCCTTCACTTCCACGTTGAGGTCCACGCGTCCGTCGATGAGATCGACGACTTCTTGCAGTAGGGGGATAGGCGCGCCGCCGCCTGCGTCCAGGCTGCGCAGCCGATCGAGCGACATCGACTTGTAGTGTCCGCTCCCCGATGTGGTGCGATCGACGGTTACGTCGTGCAGTACGATGATGGCGTCGTCGAGGAGGCGTACATCGATCTCGACCCCGTCGACACCCGCTGTCAGCGCGAATTCGATCGACGGCAAGGTATTTTCCGGCGCGTGACCCGCGGCGCCCCGATGACCGAAGACGATCAGCTGTATGTCCTCACGGTTTCGATGCTTGAGTTTCGCACGCTCTAATCCGAAGATCTCGCGAAAATGCGTGCTCAAACGACTAGGATTCGACGACCATGACGTGGATTTTCGGCTACGGTTCGCTCATCTGGCGGCCCGCTTTTCCGTACCAAACGAGCCGTAAAGCCGTCATTCATGGTTGGCGCCGCCGCTTTTGGCAGGCGTCTCCCGACCACCGCGGTGTTCCCGCCGCACCGGGGCGCGTCGTCACCCTGGTCGAGGAGGCCGGGGCGAGTTGCTGGGGCAGGGCGTTTCAACTCCACGCAACCGGCGCCCAGCAGGTCATCGCGGATCTCGATCACCGCGAGAAGAACGGCTACGAACAAGTCGCGGTCGACATCGAATTCGATCGCGGGCAGTTCATACCGGGATTTACGTATGTTGCGGGGCCTGCGAATCCGAGCTTCGTCGGGCCTGCGCCGATCGACGAAGTGGCGGCACAGATCGCAACCGCCGTGGGTCCCAGTGGATCGAATGTTGAATATCTGCTGCGCCTCGTCACCGCCTTGGACGAGATGGGCGTGTACGACGAAGAAGTGCACGGCCTCCGGCGGGCCTTGGGAACTACGGCCACAGATTAAGCCGCGTATCCATCCATGTTCTCCCGATATATCGGTATCGATTATTCGGGCGCCCGGGCGCCGGTCTCGCGGGTGCGCGGCTTGCAGGTGTATCGATGTGAAAGCGGGAAGCCTGCCGTAGCGGTTCGACCGTACGACAAGGGTGCGCGAAACTGGTGTCGCAAAGAGGTTGCCCGCTTCGTCGAAGAACAACTGGCCGGTGACGCGCCTTGCATCATCGGTATCGATCATGGGTTTTCTTTTCCGCTGAGCTATTTCAAGCGGCACCAACTCGGCAGCTGGGATGATTTCCTCGATCACTTCTGCGCCTACTGGCCGACCGATCACGATCATATGTGGGTGGATCGAGTGCGCGATAAGAACCCGCCCAGCGGTACGAGCGACGAGCTACGCCTGTGTGAAAGCTGGACGGGCGCGGCCAAGAGCGTGTTTCATTTCGATGTGCAAGGTTCTGTCGCGAAATCGACCCACGCCGGTATCCCGTGGCTCAAGCGGCTGCGAAACAACCCGGATCTCAAAGCTAGGACGCATTTCTGGCCGTTTGACGGCTTCGGTGTCGAGACAGGCCGCTGTGTCGTCGCCGAGATCTATCCGTCGCTGGTGAGGCGGCGATATCCGCGGGCCGATCGCTCACCCGATCAACAGGACGCCTACGCGGTCGCCATGTGGCTGCAGGATATGGATGCGCGCGGTGCGCTCAGGGAGTATTTCAATCCGCCGTTGACGCTGCCGGAGCACCGGCAGGTAAAACTCGAAGGCTGGATACTCGGTCTACGCTGAATCCGCCTCGTGCGAAGCGGTAAACAAAACAGCGGTGCAGTGGGATAAACTCGATGTTAGGTGGACATAGACGACTTTGCTCGAGTAATCATTCGTTTGACGGCTGAGTTTGTCTTTATCGAAATAAGTTCAATTTCTGGATGTTTCAAGTCAAACACTCGGAATATTTCATCAGCGAATGCCTGTCCTATCGAATCAACGCCTTGGAAATCAAAAATTACCGTTTTGAAACGGTCAACCCTGGCGAGTAACCGTTTCGCTTGTGAGCGAGAAACTAGTTTGTCATCATCGTATTGGGCGAGTCGTACCGGAACCACGGTTTTAGTAAACCCGAATTCCTCTTCCGAAGAATACTGGTCAAAGATCTTTTTCGTCGTTCTTGCAGTGTGATTATTCAGTTTCATCCAAACCCAGGTGCCAGGTGAATCCTCACTTTCTAGGATCCAATCTCCATCATCATCGAATCGATGCATAAAAAATGTCCCACCTGACAAGATATCAAAATCTTCGAACATCCTAGATGTAAAGAAAATTCCTTCTCCAGTGTGATTTTCTGGATCAGTGGTTAATTTTCCCTTGGCGAGCTCTAAAATTGCATGCCGCTCATCTAGCAGTCCCAACCCATCTTGAATTTTTCGGAATATTCCGATTCCGTTATCACCTAGGAGGAGTTCCGAGGTAGTAGCGGTTTTTCGAAATCTAATGCGCACAATTTCACCACCCGAATGGTCTATTACGTTATTGAACATCTCTGTAAATCCGTAATGCCATATCTCAAAAACATTATCTGGTAGCTGCTGCAGCGATGGCGCAACATCACTTCGCCAAATCACGTCTTCTTCTAATGACGACGTAATTTCATATCGCTTCAGCCACTCTTCTAATGGATGAAGAGAATAAGTCCGATTCCGAGTGTTTCCTTTCCGAACTAGCGCTTTTACGCCAACCAAACGTTTTAAGTGCTTATTGACGGCTTGACGGGTAATATCGAACTTTGTTGCAGTTACAATAGCAATGTCTTTCGGGTGCTTTTCAACATTGGCGATTATGTAGCGTCTAATTGTTTCGCCGCGTGTTCGAACTCCGGTCACGTATCCGCCAATGTTTGTCAACCTTACGTGCCAATATTGTCAACCTTATAACAGCATTTGTCAACCTTATTGTTGGTCGATCGTTCGCGTCTGGAAACCAAATCCTCGGAAGCTGATGGCTCGCCCGTTAGATTGGGCTTTGAAACGCAGCTGCGTGGCCGCGAGGAATATAGAGAAAAAGTGGCCACGGCATCGTTAAACCCACCGCCACCTAGCACGCCGGTTAGCTAGGTCGGTCGTTATATGCTCGAAGTGCTCGGAGGAAGAATGAATATTGCCAGGCTTGCCGTTTGTTTACTGGTGTGGGCCACGTGCGTGCCAACCCTCGCCGGATCCGTAACGCGGCAAGATATTCAAACCTGGCTGGAACAATACGCGCAGGGGACGACGCGCGACGAAGCGATGGGCGCGATCCATGCCGAGGACCTCGCTCGATTGCAAGCTTACCTGCCGCCGGGCGTTATCGATGAATTCGCGTTTCCGGAGCTCAACATGGAGGTGGTGGGTACGAGAGTCTACGTACCGCACGAAACCTTTCAGAACGTCACCGCGAAGTATCGCGACCAGGCGACGTTGGGCGCCGACGGCAGCCTGCAGAACTATTCGGCCGGCCATCCCTTCAGTGTCGAGCAAATAGACGCAGCGGCCCCGGATAAAGCGGGCCTGATGATCGGTTGGAACCAGATCCACCGCTGGCAATACCTCGGCTACTCGAGCGAAGAGCTTCAAATGAGCTATGTCGAACCCTTGGCCGAGGGCGTGTCAGGAAACTTGATCGAAGGATACAGGGGTGGCGGCCATATCGATCGCTTCGTCGGTACGAGCTACTACCGGGTGTACCTGAGCCATTTAGTCAGCTTTCCGGAAAATGGCTACCGCGTGGACAGCGAAGACAGCGATCGGCTCTATTGGAAGGATTTCATGGATTTCCTCGAGCCCTTCGACGTCAAAGGGACTAAATTCGTCATCGAACGGGGTATCGATCCACACGAGGACGATCAGGTGAATTCGTATCTGCCGACGGAACGCCGTGTGCGTCGGCTCTCCGCGAGGGAGCGCGCGGACGGTTTCATGGGCTCCAACTATTCGTTGGACGATTTCGAAGGATTCTCTGGGCAGGTGCTCGATTTCGATTGGATCTATCTCGGGCGCAAGACCGTGCTGCACGTATCGAACGCGCGTGACTCCGTCGCCCATCTGCACGGGCCCCATAGCCGGGTGCCGGACGATCGCTGGCAGATCAGACCGTGTTTTGTCGTCGAGCATCGACCCAAATGGAAAGGCCATCCGGTCGCGAGCAAGATCATGTTCATCGACGAAGAGACCTATAACGTCAATCTCGCCTTGATCTTCAATGCCGAAAACACCGTGTGGAAGTCCATCATGACCGTTTACCGGCGGCCGTACGAAGACGACGACCAGCGTTTGCCGGAAAACACCGTCAGCTATTGGGCGGGCTCCATTGCAGTCAACTACGTCAAGAACGATGCGACCGTTACACGGGCCAAGGATCCCGTCATTTTCCCCAAGTTCGAGGCCACCGCGATCCGCCGCATGTTCAGCGTTTCGACCTTGACGGGCGGTCGCTGACAACCACCGGCTCCGCCTTTTTTCAAATAGGCGGGACAGGGCACTAGCGAGCGCCCGTTCGCTCTACCCAGTGGAGAACCTAACCCCATAGCGCGCGTCCTGCGTTAGCAATTCATAAGCCGATTCATACGCGATGTCGGCTGCAATTTTGGATTCCACTTGGAGTATCCTCATGAATGAACGCATTCGATACGTTTTCTCGCGCGTGAGCGCAGTGCTAATACTCGCGATCTCAACCGGCTGTACCGGCGGTTCAATGGACGATCTGGTGACTTACGTGGAGGAAGTAAAGGTCCAGGACGTGCCGCCACCCGCGCCACTCCCGTACTTTCCACACGTCGAACCGTTTAGGCCCAACATTGCGAGTTGGAAAGATCCCTTCGAGCCGTTTTTCACCGCCCCTGTAATACCGCCCCATACGCCGCGTCCGGGGCGCCATCCGGAGGAAGAGTTGGAACGATTCTCGCTCGATTCGCTGCGCATGGTCGGCATGATGGCTCAAGACGAGCATGAATGGGGTCTGATTCGCGATCCCGATGGCCTGGTACATCGGATTGCCGTAGGCAACTACCTGGGTCGCAATTACGGCAAAGTTCGCGACGTGACCGAAACCCATATCGCGCTGACTGAAATCATTCCGGACGACGCCGGCGGGTGGCAGGAGCGAGAGGCGACCCTGGCGCTGTCGGGTCTGAACTGAGCGACGCCCGGAAGCGACGGTTTGCGCCCCAGGCGCGGCCGTCGCTGTACGATCTAGGTCAGGGGCTCGCCGGCTTCGAGCTTGTCGATCAAGTCACCGAGCGCGCGATCGAAGAGGGGATCGGGAGCGGACTTGATGATGCTCGCCCGCCCTTTCTGTAATTCCACGGCGAGGTCTTGCATCGTCGTATCGATCGCCTTTTTACCCTCGCGCGTGGTGAACAGGTAATGCCCCGAATTCGGGCTGATCCACGTGAAGCGGGCCCGCGTGGTCGTGCCGTCATCGCTTTCAAACTCGACCCAATCGCCCAGATCGAGCGTCGTCACGAGTTCGATGAACTCCATGAGGCCAGCGTCGGCGGTTTCGGGGTCCAAGTCCGCCTCGCTCTCATCGCCTTGTTCGAACAGCGAGAAGTCGATATCCAGCTCCATGTCTTCGACATTTTGATTTTCGAAGATCCGCTCCAGGCCCTTTTTGATGAACTCCTCGCTGGCGGGATCGAGAACGCCCTGGGCTTCCGCTTCGGCGCGTTCGGCCACGAGCCTTTCTTCAGCTTCGATGAGCTTGCGCTCGGCGATGGACGTCTCTTCGATGTTCTTGATCGAGACGACATGGACACTCGCCAGCATGCTCAAGAACTTGGAGCAATCTACCGGGTCCATTTCCAACATTTGCATGCCGCTCTTGATGCCTTTTACGAGCCGGGGCAGGCGAGCGGTCAGCGCTTTGCGCTCAACCGGCGTGGCCTTCGGTTGGACGGACCACAACAGATCGTCGACGACCTGCATCTGCACTTTCCACGCTTCGGAGTTTTGACCTGATTCGATCAACGTGATGATCATTAACTGGCGCCAATAATCGAGGACGAAATTTTTGATGAATTCTCGCACCTCGTAGTCGGCGAGTCGCGCGTTGAGCTCGTCGTCGACCTCCATCTTGGCCTGAACGATACGTTCCTTGGTATTCAGGGATTGCGTCGATTTTTCTACGCGTTCTTCAGCAAGCGCGCTTTCGTCCTCGAGGAAGGCGAGAAATTCACCGAGCACTTCTTCGAACAGGGCCACGTCATCGTCGAAATCGGTAACGATGCGCCGCACGACGCCTTTGACTTTGTCGTAAAGCGCATCCTGCTGGCGTAAGCCTTCACTCCAACCGATCGAAGCGCGTGCGAGCTCGTCGAGCAGGCGGCGCGCAGGATGGGACTTCTTGGAAAAGACGTCCTTATCGAGGATCGCGACCTTGAGGACCGGGATTTGCAAGCGTCCGATCAGCGCCTTCAAGGCATCGGGTATCGCCGGATCGTCGAGCACGTAGTCGAACAGCAGGGATACGATATCCAGCGTCAGGCCTTCGTTCGGACCCATCTCGGCGATCGCTCCGCTTTCGCGTAGAGCATGCAGTACATTGACATTGCCGGCCGCGACCTGTCCCTGGTCGACGGCATTCCAAATGGTTTCACCACCCGCGCTGCTATCGGCGCGCTGTAGCACCGTCAGGGTTTGCACCAATGGCGCAGAGCCCATCGCTGCCCCGCCGCTTGCGGTGGATCCCGCACCGGCAGGGGCAAAGCCAGTGCCGCCTGGATGGCCCGGGCCGCCAGCGCCAACCCCAGCACCGATGGCCTGGCCCGCGCCAGTGGGTACGCCGCCCGTCGCGGGGCCGGCAGCGCCAGTATGGCGGATAGACACGCCCCCCGGTCCAGCGGGCAAACCGATGCCGCCCGAGCCCGGCGCCATAGGCCCACCTGCGGGGCCGGGCTGGCCCGTCATCAATTGTTGCAACGTCGAGAACACGTTCTCGCCGGCGGCTTCGACGCTGTCCTGTTCGCTCTCGATAATCACGCGCGTCTTGCGGGTACCGCTCTTCTGCTGCGGCGCCTGTGCGGTGATCGTGGGCAGTACGTCGGCTTTCACGAGATGCTCGTTGAGATCGTGGTAAAGCTGATTGATCGCCTGGCTCGCGAACTTGTCGAACAGCTTGAACAGCGTCAGTTTGATCTCGATGTCCGACTCGAGCGTCTCGCAAGCGTGGCGCAGTGCATCACCGATGGCATGCGGCCCCAACGGGTTGTCGTCGTCTTCGAGCTCCGGCGCACGCAGCAAGACGCCGATGCGTCGATCCAAGGCAAAAAGCTCCTCACGAAAACGTGACCGGATGCTGTCCGCGAAGTTCGTCACCGCGAGCGCTTGCTCGACGTCGTCGGCCGCGATCAGGGAGAGTTCGCCGGGGGAGTCGAACGCGGATTGTTCTCTGCGCTTCGCTTGGTTCAGGTCCATACTGTCTTCGAAGTTCGTATCGAAGCTCTCCAGGAACGACGCTTCGAATTCCGAGCGTTTGAGGCGCAATTCACGCATCGCATCGAAAAACAGATTCTGGCGGTTGGAGTTGTCGGCGGTATTGGCCAGATCGAACAACGCGTCATCGACCTGGTTCAGCACGAAGCTCAACGATTGGGGCAACCGTTCCCGAGCGAGCTTGCGACAATCGGTGATGAGCTCGTTCGACTTGGTCGGTTTAATGGGCGTGACGGTGGCTGTTTGCATGGGCTGGGGTGTTAAATTTTGTGTCTGGAACTAGTATCGGCCATAGGCGCGCGGAATAAAGCGGACCCCGAGCGGGCCCGAGCCTAGCTGTGAACTCGGTCACCCGGAAACGGCTGCAGTTGTGACGCAGCGCTCAGCTTGGCCGGTGTCGAGACCGCCTTTTTAACCCTGAAATCTGTATTAATACCGCGGTCGGTGGGGCTGGAACCGGTATTCGGTGCGCTGCAGCATGTACTGCGGCAGGTGGGCTGCCGTCAGGCGAGGTCGAAGGGCGCCAGGCGTTCGCCGGGGAAGATGTGGCGGCCGAGCAGGTCGTCGGCGACGCCCATGTGCTGGACCAAGGCGGCGGCGAATAATTCGCGTACGTCGCGGGTTGGTTTGAGATCGCGATTCTGGAGCAGGTCAGCGGGCTTGAGCCCCGGCCAATCGCTGACCATGCGCCCCCCCTTGATAGCGCCGCCGATGGCGAACGCCAGTGCACCGGTGCCGTGATCGGTTCCGCGCGTGCCGTTGGCGCGCACGGTGCGCCCGAACTCCGTGAATACGATGATCGCCGTGTCGCGCCAGCGCTCACCGAGACCGGTCGCGAGCCGTTCCAATCCACGGTCGAGTTGCGCGAGCTTGTTGGCGAGCGCGCCGGTCGTGCCGCCCTGATTCGCGTGCGTGTCCCACCCGCCCCAATCGAGCATCACGATATCCGGTCCGTCGGGGGCGCGCAGAAACTCAATGGCCGGATCGAGCAGATGGTTGATTTGGCCACGGTTTCGCCGGTGTCGGCGCCCCGATCCGCCGCCGGGCGCGTCGAGCGCCTCGGCCAGGCGCTGGGCGAAGAAAGGATCGCGCGCATAGAGGTCTCGGACGCGACGCAGGGTATCGTCGTCGATTTCCGGCATTAGCGACGGTGACCAGGTTTGAACGGGCGCCGTGCCGCGCGCGATCAAAGGTACGTTCGAGCCGATCGCAAGCGCTGTCAATTCCGGGTGCGAATCGATCGTGCGATTCAGCCAGCCACTCAATTCACTGGGCCCGGACGTGCCATTCTCCAGCACCTTTTGCGCATCGAAATGGGATCGGTCGCGATAGGGGGTGGCTACGGCATGAAAGAACAGGGCTTCGCCGCGTTCGTAAAAGCCGTGCAGATTCGCAAGGCGTGGATGCAGGCCGAACAGGCCGTCGAGTTTCAGCACGCCCTGATCGACGCCCGGTGCGCCCAGGCTCAACGCCGCGCGGTGGGTTGCATAGCTCGGTTCACCGTAGGGAGGGGCGATGGCGAGCCCATCCACGCCACCGCGCAGGTTGAGGAGGACCAGACGCGCCGGCCGACGGCGGGTCGTCGTCACCGCAGGTGCGCCGATGACCCAGAGGCCGGCACCGGCACCGAAGAGTTTGAGTAATTCACGTCGTTTCATCGCGCTTACCGCCAATGAAATTCCGGGCTTGCGAGCAACAGCGTAAGGCCCTGCCGGGCTGATTCGGCGCGCGCAACGGCGAGCCGGGTGTGATCGTCCAGGCCCGGCGCCAGCAATTCCTCGGCGAGGTCCATGGGTTCGCTTGCATCGTCTACGCGATGCGCGACCGCGTCGGCCCATTCAATGCGTTTCATCAATGCATCCGCACCGTTCCAATTATCGGCTTGTTCGGGCCAACCGGCCGGGGAGCCCGGCGCCCATGGACGCTGCCCGAGTTGTTCGAATGAGCCGATGAGAATGCGCTGGTCTCTAGGCACGAATTCCAGCGCGCGAAATGCGGACAGCAGGTAGTCGTTGGGCGTCTTGAACTTGCCCGCCGGCTCGGACCAGGCCGCCGGATCTTCGATCATCGTCGTGTAGACCGAGGGGAGATGTCCGCCGGTGTCGAGGTAGGTGTTCGTCATGTGATCGACGGTGCGTGCGGGCGGCTCGTCGGCGATAAAGTGACGCGCGAGTTTGAGGCTCACGTGCCGTGCGGTATTCGGGTGCAGCGCCAGATCGTGAAGCACAGCCAGACCTTCGGCCTCACCGTCCTCGCGATAAAGGGTACCCAGAATAAGCTTGTCACCCGGCTCGTGTATGTCGTCGCGAAACGTAAATGCCCCGGGTTCACCCTGGGCGAAGGGTCCGGGTCCTCCACCCAGCGACCAACCCGTCAGGACGTGAGCCAGTGCTATGACGTCTTCCTGTGAATAGCCCGTGTACACACCCAGCGTGTGCAATTCGAGGATCTCGCGCGCGAGGTTCTCGTTGATGCCAACGGTGAAGCCCTTTCTGAAGAACCGTACGCGGCTTGCTATGTTGGAGCTGGGCCCGACCGATCGCTGGTTGTCCAGATAGGTGATCATCGCCGGATATCGTTCCACCGCGATGAGCATGTCGACGAAATAATCGTTGATGTGGGGGCGGATGGCTTCGAATTCGAGCGTGCCTGCAATGCCGATGGTCGGCGGTTTGTCCGCAGAAACGGCGAAGTGATTGGCCCAAAAATGGATCAGCCGCTCTCGGAAGGAGGCGTCCGAATAGACGGCCGCGTGCACCCGTGCTTCGACCTGATCCAAATACGCCGGTATGGCGATTTCCCTGATGCCTTTCTTTACACCGGCGACAACTTCGGCCGATGCCTCTCGTTTAAAGCTTCTGCGGTCTTTCATGCGCGTATGAAAATCTGCGAGCAGCGCTTGCGATCCCGGTAGCTGTGCGATCGATGCGGGAACCTTCGCATCGTATGAAATCTGGGACAGGAGCCAGCCGGCGGGATCGTCGCGAGCCGCCTGTCTTTCGCCAGGTCTCGCGCCGAAGCCGAAACGGTTCGCGGCGATCAGGGTTTTTTGGTCTCTAGCCAGGCTCACGCGCTGTCGATCTCACATTACGGTCCGTGATGATCGCTATAACGCACGATTCAGCGAATGGTTGACACGAAATGTATGAATAGGGCGTCCAGCAGCTATCGATCAGCGCCTTGGGTGATGGTCAGATCGGGCAATTTCGTACCCGCACGGCCAAGTTCCGACCATGCGATGCGGCGCGCAGGCGCGCTATCAGCAGTTCGGTTAGCCGGATTTTTAGCCGCGATTCACGGCGTCGGATCGATGTTCTGATTGAGCCGGAAGAAATTGGTCGGGTCGTATTTATGTTTGAGTGCCGCAAGGCGCTGGTAGTTGACCCCGAACGTTGCGCGTAGCTGCTCGGTCTCGGTCATCTGATCGCCGCCCATCATGTTTGCGTAGATACAGCCGTTCGCGTAAGGCTGCATCGCATCGTACGCCTCGCGGGCCCAGGTCATGTGCTTGTCGTTCTCCTGTCGGTCCGTCCACTGTCCGATGATACCGACATCGTATTGGTGCCCGCGGTGTGAAAACGCGGTGTCATCGCTGCCGAGCCGACTCGATTGCTCGCTGTGGTAGTACTCGCACATGACGGCGGACAATGGCGACGCCATGCGATTGGAATACTCGATGAGCGTCTCTATCGCATCGTCGGTGAGTTCATCGATAAACGACGACTTCCAATAGTTTTGATTACCATACGGAAAAGCGTCATCGAACATGGTCTGCATTTCCAGGCGCGGAATATCGGTAATCGTGTCATCCAACGGCGAACCGAATTCTCTCAAGGGCTGGAGTACTTTTTCGCCGGTCACCGGATCCCCGCAATAACAAACGATCACAACGACCGCAGCAGTACCGTCGGGAAGGGTTAAACACGCAGCGTAAGTCGTCAATTCTTGCGGCGCATTCCTGCTGAAATCGCGAAAGAAACGCAGCACGTCGCGGGCGGCCGCGCGAGGATGAACGACCATCCCGCCAAGCACGCGGCTCACGTCGTGCGCACGGTATTGAAAGGACGTCACGACGCCGAAATTGCCGCCGCCGCCCCGTAGACCCCAATAGAGGTCCGCATTTTGTTCCGCGCTTGCTGTTACCGTGGCGCCGTGGGCGGTGACCACCTCTGCCGCGATCAAATTGTCGCAGGTGAGTCCGTACTTTCGCACCAGCCAGCCCACGCCGCCGCCGAGCGTGAGCCCGCCGATGCCCGTCTCCGAAACGATACCGGAAGGCACTGCGAGACCGTATCGATCGGTCGCGCGATCCATATCACCCAAGGTGCAGCCGGCTTGCGCGGTAACCGTGCGGGTTTCCGTATCGATCTGAACGTCTTTCATCAAAGACAGGTCGATCATCAGCCCGCCGTCGCATAGAGCGTTGCCGGCGACGTTGTGGCCGCCGCTGCGAATGGAAACGAGCAATTCGTGTTCGCGCGCATAACCGATGGCGGCAGCGACGTCTGCTTGCGTCGTGCAACGCGCGATCAACGCCGGTCGCTTGTCGATCATGGCGTTCCAAATCGTTCTCGCGACGTCATATTCCGGATCGCCCGGGCATGCGACTCGGCCCTGTAATTGGCTTGCCAGAGACTTGACCTGTTGATCGGCTAACATGCTGTCACTCCACGCCGAAACCGGCGGTTGCGTGATTATGAATGATGCAGTGGGTCGCACCCTAACGCATTCGAAAATTTATTGGTTCAATGAAACCTGCGACCGTCCATTTGCAGCTGTCGATCCCTGATGCCGGCCGCGATCGCCCGGTTCTCGAGCTCTTGGGTGAATTGTTCGAGGTCGATACCGAAACGCTCGAGGTCTACGAGGATCGCGCGCGGCGTGACCAGCGCCTTGGGCGGCCGCCCATTTTGGAATCGCAGTTTGCCTCGTGTTTCTATCGCCACACTGCCATCGCTGCTCTTGGACATGAGGTATTTGAATACGAGTTCGAAGCCGTAGGCGTCGAGAACGCTTTGCACTACGGCCTCAGGTGTCATGTTTGCTTGGGTCTGGACCTGCGCGACGTCGAGCGCGTTCTTCTGGATCTCGCGAAAGACGTCCCGCACCTCCGACTCGGCTGCGGAGAAGCGCAGAGTGATCATGGCGCTATACGCTTCCGATTCCCGTTCACTGAACCAGCGAAAGGCATCCGTCTCGACGAGTTCCGCGTAGTGCGCAATCTCCTCGTTGCTTCGGCCCCGATAATGCTGCGTGAGCAATATTTTGACGACGCGTTCGAGCCTGGGTCGCTCACTGCGATTTTCTAACGCGAGCTCACGTTCGAGTTGAGCCAAGGACATGCGCCGGCCGGCCCTCGACGAAATAGGCAACTAGGTCAAAGCCGCGAATGGCGCGCTCGTCTTTAGCAAAAACTTGATTATTGGGAGTAAGCGTCGCGCAGCCGAGAAGCCCAACTAATAGGGGAATGTATAAGAATGTCTTCATAAGCTATTCCTTTGCTACTTCAGGTTAATTCGGTGGTGATCGCTTCGCGCATCTGCTTCGGGTTCTTGCCGAAGAACCGCTGAAAGGCGCGGATGAACGCGACATCCGATGAATAACCCACTGCGGTCGCAATTGGGCCGAGCAGGTTATAGGGGTTTTTGAGCAACGCCTTCTCTTGATGCATGCGCCACATCGTGAGGTACGCTTTCGGCGGCATGCCGGTAAGCGCGTGAAAGCGTTTTGCGAATGCCGAGCGAGATAGTCCTGTCTCCGACGCCAGGTTCTCAACATTCCATGCCGACTCGGGGTGAGCGTGGACTCATTTCCAAGGCCCGCCCTATAACGCGATCGTCCAACGCCCGAACGAATGCGAATGAATGTTCATCGCTTGCCGAAATTTTTCGTAACACCTGAATCAGAAACAATTCACACAACCGGTCGACTACGATCGCCACACCGGGGTCGCCCCTGATCAGCTCTTCATCCATGAGGCTACCCATCCGTTTCACCCAGGCGTCACCGTTGCTCTCGCCACTCTGTAAGTGAATTAGATCCGGCAAGGTTTCGACGAGTGGATGCCGCAAATCCTTATCGAAATGAAACCGCCCGCAGAGCAAACGACAGTCGGTTGCAGGGCCTTGAAAAAGTGGTTTACCGGCGCGATGTGCTTCGCTCGCCTCAAAACTCGCGACGCGTTTCGTATCTGGGCTATCGGCGACCCAATGCGTCTCGCCGTCGCGCAGTATCACGGCATCACCCGCGCCCAGAAGGATGGGACCGCCCAGTGTTTCTGTAGCGAGCCACGAGTGCCCTTCCAACACGATATGGAACCGCGGTTCGAGAGCAGACGGGAGATCAAAACCCCAAGGTGCGGTGAGTTTTGACCGGAAGAAGATACTCCCCTCCAGGCGAATTGATCGCAGAATTTCACTGAGTAGGTCCATGACATTCCTCGTTCATCCTCAGCTCAGACAGAGACTTACCGTTCGTGTTTCGTCCGAAGACGAAATGTCAGTAATTGAGGATAAACAGTCATGCGCGTCGCTGAACGCGGCGCGGGACCTCAAGTCTGAATACAAGTAACGATCAACTTGATGACCCCGCGGTATTGCAATGCGGGGATGGAGGTACAGATGTCTCACATGTGCAAGATTCTGAAAGCAAGCGCCGCGGCAGCGATCGCGGTGACCGTAACGCTCGGCGCGTTTGCTTATTCGGCGCCGGCTGATGCCGGCGTATCGTTCAACCTGGGGCACCACGGCCCGAGTTTGGGCTATGGCCACCACAATTATCGTCATGGATATTGGCATGGTTACCGAAACCACTTTCGGCCGCACCGCTATTTCGGGCGTCACCGGTATAACTTCGGTCATCGTGATTACCGGCCTTACCGGTATAGATATCCCTATTACGGGCGCCGATGGTGAGGCGATTGCACTAGTCATTTTGCGGTTCCGCGAGAAGTTCGGTTAAGAACGAAGAGGCCGCGCGCAGCCGTATGCGTTCGCTACGCAACGCTCTAAGTGCTCGTACACCCTGATCGTCAGCGAAGCGAAGGCCGGCAACGTCGAGGATCGTTTCTCGGCGTTGCGCCTGGCATTGCTCACATACCAGTTGGAGTTCGTCAACCCATGACCCAATGAGCTTCCCTTCGAGCTGCAAGGTGGATGCTCACCTCTTCATCGGCTATACGCGTAATTTTCAACATCTACTGTTTTCTCTCGGCGGCTGTCTTGCGTGGTTAGGCGGCCCCACGTTTAGCGGGGCCGCTCCACGCTGGCGTCAGGAATTACAATTCCGAAGGTGCTTTGTTGCGGATCTCCGCCCATCGCTCGTTGGCCACGGCGATCTTGCCGGACACATCCTTGAGCCACTGGTCTTGGATTCTTGCATCCAGATTGAGATAGAGTTTTCCGTCGACTACACGCCATACTTCGGGATCACCGACGAACTTTCTTGCTTACCGATACGCCAAAAGCGCAGAAGCCACCGTACGAAGGCAGGTAGCGGTCCGGATCGGCTTGGAAAGTCTCGTGGTTCTCTTCGTTGGCAAAGAGATAGGTAACGCCATTGTGCTCGGCCACGAAATGGCCGTTGCCGCGGATGGGCCGCTTGCTGTCGTGATAGGACACGAGATCGTATCCATTGACGCCGGTGGTACTCGACGTGAAATCCGCTGCGTCAACGTTGACGCTCAAAAGCCCAAGCGAAAGCAACGAGGCTGCTATAAGGGTCGTAGTGTTCATTCCAATCTCTCCTGTAAATAAAACGTGCCGCGATCCGTCGTCGCAGTGTGTCTGGAGAGAGCAAACGCCGTGCCAGCAACGGCAACATTACGTGGAGCATTCAATAAGTAGTTGTTAACGCTCGACTCAAAACGTTTCCTGCCGTTTTCCGCTGACCGAGCGCGTAGGATCCGCTCGATATATCGTGGCTGTAACGACATATCGTAGATTGGTTAGTACGTGTAGCCCGTTGTTAGCCGCCGCGACGCCCGTCGTGGTCGTTTGGCATAGCTCTTGCGTCTATCAGCTAAACGCGCTTATCGCGTGTGATCAGGTGAAGGAGGGTGAATCGATGAAAACGCTTGCTACCAAGAGCCCGGATCGGAGCGGCTACGAAGATCCAACTCATTTACGGTGGATCTCGACCGACATCGGCCGCGAATGCCACGACTTACAAGCGACGGACGAACTGGGGTTCTGGGACCTCGAAGACTTCAGCGATTTGCTCCCGGTTTCGGAAGCCTCCGACTAACGTTCAGCGATGGGGGCGTGCCTATCCCGAAGAAGCGGCGCGAGATATACCGAGTTTTTTCATCCGTGAACGAAGCGTGTTCGGGTTGATATCGAGCTGTGCCGCCGCTCCGTTTGCGCCAGCGATAGCCCAGTCCGCCCGCTCGAGCGCCGCCAGGATGTGGTTACGTTCGACTTCTTCGAGACTACTTATCTCCGGTACAAGCGTCGTCGTCGTCTCCGTATCAGCCAGTATGAGGTCGTCGACCTCAACCACCGGCCCAGGTGACGTGATGGCCGATCGTTCAATCACATTTTCCAGCTCACGTATGTTTCCCGGCCATGAATAACCAATCAGCCGATCCACCGATTGCTTCGATATGCTCTTGAGAGGTTTGCCGAGTTTTTTGGACAAGTCGTCGATCAAATAGTCCACCAATAGTGGAATGTCAGACTTCCGTTCGCGCAGTGATGGCACCTCGATGGGGAAAACGTTGAGCCGGAAATAGAGATCCGATCGGAAATCACCGGCCTCAACCGCAGCATTCAGATCGCGGTTGGTCGCCGCGATGATCCGCACGTCGACGCTGATCGTCTGATTGCCGCCCACGCGTTCGAACTCACCCTCCTGTAACACGCGCAGCAACTTGACTTGTGTGTCCGCGGGCAACTCACCCACCTCATCGAGAAACAGCGTACCGCCGTCAGCGAGCTCGAACCTGCCGATACGCTGCTGCAAAGCACCCGTGAATGCGCCCTTCTCATGCCCAAACAGCTCACTCTCGACCAGGCCCGCGGAAATCGCCGCGCAATTGACTTTGACCAGTGGCCGATCTTGACGCAGGCTCAAATTGTGGATCGCACGCGCGAACAATTCCTTTCCAGTTCCGGTTTCGCCGCAGATGAGTACGGTCGCTTCGGTCGGTGCGACTTGCTCGACCCGGGGGAGCTTGTCCTTCAGGGACTGATCATTACCTATGATTTCATGGAAGTTGAATTCATTGGCGATTTCTTCCCGGAGATAGAGGTTTTCTTGTTCAAGCTGCCCTTTTAGTTCCTCGATCTTCTCGAATGCAAGCATGTTCTCGACTGCCAGCGCCACTTGGACTCCAACTTCGCCGATCACATCTATGTCTTCCGGTGAATACGCATCGGGCGAGCGGCTGGCGACGCTCAAGCATCCGAACGCATCGGCTCGCGTGAAGAGCGGCACAGAAACGTAGGACCGTATCCCTAGCGCCAATAGATCGGCCTCCTCTCCGATCAAATCCCCGTCTAGCCCGGATATTGCATGAGCAGTGAGATTGGGCGTGGAGTTGGTCGATCATGGGTCGGAATTCGTTGGTGGTGGCACGAAGCGGCGCTTGAGCGCGACGTTTCGGCGCGCCACCGGTGGATTTATCGCCGATTGCGATGCACGAGTCGTTTCGGAGGCGAGCGACACCCCGACTCACAAGGAATCGCACACGAGGCGACTGGCGTTGGGACGACTATCCCGGCTTGAGGCGAGCGGCCACCAGGCAGAACAGTTCTCGATTGGGGTAAGCACTGGAGAGCAACAGTCGGATGCGCCTGGTATTGCGCAAGACGATGGCGCCGATGCGTAATAGTTTCAGGCGCAGCGTGCCGCCTTGCGCGCGAGCCCGTGCCGTTGCGTGTAGTGCCACCCGGCGGATCGTCTCCAACAGCGTGTAAGCCAAGCTTGAGAGCAACAGCCGGAACTGATTGGCCCACCAGGTGTGGCAACTGGTGCGATCGGCAAACAGGCCCAACTGCTGCTCCTTGATCCGGTTCTCCATCTCGCCGCGGGCGCAGTAGAGGCGGTCGTAGATGCGTTGGGCCTTGCCGGTGAGGTGGGTCACCACGAAGCGGGGATTGCTGCCGCGGGCGCTGTGCTCGGCCTTGACGATCACCCGTCGCGGGGTATCCCAAGTCGGTGCGGCGTAACGGACCTCGCTGAACAGGCGCTGCTTCTCACCCATCATCCAATACCGCCACTGAGCCAACGTGCGCAACGCTAACGATTGATCGTGCAAACGCGGGTTTTTCGCGATACCCATGACGTAATCCACGCCGTGGCGATCGAACCAGCGCAGCATCCGCCAGCGGCAAAAGCCGGCATCGGCGCGCACCAGGATCTCGACCTTCGGCCACGCCTGGCGCAACCGTTTGATCAACAGCGCCAAGATCGCCCCACTGTGTTTTGCGCCGTCGATCTTGCTCGAACGCAGATAACTGACCAACCGTTGATCGCCACAGAACACGTACAAGGGCAGACAGCAGTCGTGGTCGTAGTCGCCGTGGAAGAAGCGGCCCGCTTGATCACCCTGCACCCGATCGTCCGTGGCATCCACATCGATGAGTCCCTTGTGCAGGGCCACCGCGGTGTTCCGGTTCGCGCGGTTCTCCAGTCGGCACAACGTCGACGGGCTCGCCAGCGACTCATCCCGGGAAAGCGCCGTCTGCAGAGCCAAGTCCGCGCGCAATGCCTCGTGGTCGTTGAGGTCCTCATAGCCCAGGGAAAGGCCATAGACCCGCTGTCGGACCAGCGACTCCAGAGCGTGGGTGCAGCTCTTTCTCTGGCGCGAATCCCCAATGGCCCGTGCCGCGGCCTTGATCAACCCGGTCCGTTCATCGGCTAAGCGCAGCAACTGCACCCCACCGTTGGAAGTGATGTCACCGCCGTTGAATGAGACGTCGATCTTGCGGCGAGAAAAGCCTGGAAATTGCAGCGCAGTCTGGGTACATTCTGTCACGGGCGAGTCCTTTCCGTTTTCAGCCTAACTAACTGAATTATAACGGATTAGAAAGGGCTTGCCCTCTTTTTTTATGAAATATCCGGGCTAGTAAATCCTGGCGCGAACGCTCCCGTTTTTCACGAAAAACCGACTCGAGGCAACTACCCTCGAGCGGAAATTCGTACCCGACGGTCAGCACATTAGTCGATTCCAGGCTAGTGTTTAGCGCATTGACCTCGATCACACTCGTCTCGGCATCGAGAAACGTGAGCGAGGCTCGATCGAATTGCAGGACGTCCATGAGCGATTCCGAAATGGCGTCGAATAGCGAATCTCGATTGAGATTCTGAACGAGCGCATTGTTGATCTTCAACAACGCCCGCTGTCTGGCCTCCGCATGGCGTAGTTTCTTTGTGCGCTCGTCCACCAGACGCTCCAGGTCTTGGGTCAAGCGCAAATTTTCGATACCTAGGGCAAAAGCTTCGGCCAGTGTTTGACAGACCAGGCTCTCATCACGCGAAAGCTTACCTTGACCGTCCCTGCCAACGAACAACAGGCCGATTCGCCCCGATAGACTCCGCGCGGGGAAAACACTAAGTGACTGAATGCGCAAGCGATCGAAGAGCGAAGAAAGCATCGAGCTCGATTGCGCATCGGATTTGAGGATCGTTATCGGCCCACGGGTGTGTGTTCGCGAATAAAGGTGGTCCAGCTCCGAGTTCGTGATCGTTTCCGATCGTCCAGCCAGTGGTCCTGCCGGCCCGTTTACGAATATCGCCCGGTTTTCTCCGTGTAGCGCCAGCCCACTTGCGTGGCATTGCAACAGCGACGGGATCCCGGTGGCTATCAATCGCGTACGCTCGAACTCGTCGTCGATCGTCGACGTTGCCGACAGCAGAATGGTCAGCGCTTCTATGTTTGGAACCGATCCGTCGGCCATGGGGTTTCCAGCGGCTTGTCAAACCGCCTACACGACAGCCAATTGTGTCGCCGGGCGACTCCTGATCTCCGCCAAAAACGCCTCTGGATCCACGTAGTAGGGATTCTGGTGCACGGTGTTGCCAATGATCGACAGCGGATGTGACTTCATCGCGTCGATGATCACGCTACCGACGAATCGGCGCAGATCGTACTGGCAGAGAAAAACGGCGGGTGGTGATTCGACTACATTGCACATTGTCTCCCACTCCATCAGCGTCTCCGTATCGGCCATCTGCCCAAAGGACCAGGTCATATCACCCACCCAACGCACCATCTGAAACGGATCCGGTATCTCAGCCAGGGCGGCGTGTAACCGCGATCTCAGTTCATCGGGCGACGGCCGCCCCTCGTCGACGACCAGTTGTCCGGACGCCATCGCGGCCGCGATGTCGATGCCACGCTCCGCGAGCTGCTCCTCGACGCCGCGCCAGGTTTCGTCCTGGCACAGGTACACGCATTTGTCCCGCCCGTTAAGGCCGGCGGCTAAAAATCCCACGACGACGTCACGCGATTCAGTGTGGTTTTGATAGTAGTGGCCGATGTGATCGCCCACGGACACGAACAGATCCCCGAAACCCAACTCGATAGGCTCGCCCGCTGCGTGTACGTGTGGCTGTTCGTGATTTTCCATCGCTATCTCCCCATGCGTTCTCAATAGCGACATCCTCGAAAAGTATAAAGGACGCGCATTTGTATATCGCCCACGAAATTTCGTGTCTACACGATATATCGGGTTGTACCGTTACCTTCGCTGCGTCGTGATCCCACTCGCGCGTAGTAACTATCCGTTTGATTATAGAAAGCTTTCCTATTCCGGAGCCGATTCGACGGCTCGTTGGCATGGTCGTTGCTCTGGGGCATACGTCGAATCCATTTGCCGCGTCTAGCTACGGCGGGGCTATGGGACAACCTGTTGATGAATACCGCATTAGGAGATCCCCGATGAAGAACGTTTCTCAAAGAATTATCAAATCACTGGCCGGCGCGATGCTATTGAGCGCGACCCTATCGGCTTATGCGACCGATGACACGCGCTTTCGTCAATCTCTCATGACGCCTTCGTTGGATACGATCCAACTTTACAACTGGCACGGGCAGCCGAAGCGCACAATCGGCCAGGACCCACGGACGTACCGGGAAGCGGCGCGATTGAGAATCGAACAACAGCGCTTTGCAGCCGATATCGAGTCCAAAGAAAACGACTCCTAGCGGCATGCCTTCTACCGATGAGCGCGCCGGGGAAAGAACCTTACAGGGACCCCGGCGCCGCTCCGAACGATCAGCCCGCTGAACATGACTATGAGGCAAACGGCCATGACTGTATTGGACGATGGATTCTCGATGGTCACCACCGCGCTCGTGACAACAGTCTTGACGGCTCTGGTGAGCTTCGGTGTGGCTGCGAGCCTATCGCCGCTGCTCGTCTGATTCCTACGTCGTGAAGCCAGCACCACACACCAATAGCTTGGCCGGTCAAGGAGGGAAGCTCATGTCCGATCAAATTTCTCCTTTTCATCGCGGTGAACAAGAGGTTCAGTCGCGAGTCGGTGTTCGGGACAAAATCGAGCGGCTCGGTCAGCGGATGATCCGTGACGTCATGACCGAGGAACACCAGGTTTTCTTTGCGCAACTGCCATTGCTCCTGATAGGCGGCCTAGACGACGCACAACGCGCCTGGGCGTCGATCGTGGTTGGTAAACCGGGATTTACGCATGCGGTTGACGCCCATACGTTGGAAGTGAGTGCTCGACTGAATTACGGCGATCCGCTCAATAGGGCGCTAGTCGAGGGTGCTGATATCGGCGTGCTGGGCATCGAATTTCGAACCCGGAGGCGCAATCGGATCAACGGCAAAATAACTCTCGCCGAAGACCGGCGGCTTCAGATCCGGGTTATGCAGGCTTTTGGCAACTGTCCCAAATACATCCAAGCCCGGGAACTAGAAAGCAATCCAGCAACGCAATCCGTCGGCGAGAAACGGGTCGTGAATCGTTCCGTTGTCCTCAATAAAGCGCAGGAAGCGACGATAGCGCGGGCGGATACGTTTTTCATCGCCAGTCAGTTTGATGAAGAGGGCGATGATGCTGCGCATGGCATCGACGTTTCGCATCGCGGCGGTATGCCCGGATTCGTAACGGTCGCGGATGGCACCTCGCTGCTGTTTCCGGATTACCCGGGCAACAACATGTACAACACCCTCGGCAACATCCTGGCTGATCCGAAATGTGGATTGTTGTTTATCGATTTTAAAAGTGGCGATGTGCTGCAACTCACTGGGGAAGCCGAAATTCTGTGGGACGCCGCACACGCTGTGCAGTTCCCTGGCGCGCAGCGTGCCATCGCGTTTCGCGTCGGAGACGTAGTTCACATAGAGCGTGCCCTGCCTCTGGCCTGGCAATTCAAGGGCTATTCGCCGGTGTTCGACAAGTTCAGCGCCACGTCGGCCAGCTATCAGGGCTCATAAATTGACGAGGAGAATCCAATGTCAAACTTAAGCTATTCACAAAAATTCAAAGGTATCGCCGACGTATTCTTGCGGTCGCCGAAATTCTATAAACCGCTGCTCCAATTTTTCGAGAACGTGATGCTTGGCGAATCCGAGTTGTCCAAGGAAGAACGCGAAATCATTGCTACGCATGTGTCGCGTATCAACGGCTGCGATTTCTGCGTTGGGGCCCACCGCGCGACACTCGCTGCCATGGGCGTGGACGATGCGACGGTATCGACGCTCGAAATGGGGCCGAACATCGATGGCGTCAGCGACGAGGTCAAGGACCTGTTGGCTTTTTCAGAAAAGTTGACGCGCACACCCGCTGAGATCGGGACTGCCGACATCGACGCCCTCAAGAACAAAGGCGTCTCAGAGCAAACGATCGAGGACACGATCAATGTCGTTTCGGCCCTCAACTATTTGAACCGGATCGTCGACGCCTTCGGTTTCGAAGGAAGTCCGGAATACTTCAACGTGGTCGGCGCCTCGCTCGCCAAGAACGGCTATGCGGCGCTGATCCCATAAAGGAGATATGAGCATGTCTATTGATGATTCGATCATCGCGGAGGGCCCTGTGAGTGCCGACAATCTTGATCTTTCGCCGGATAACGTCGTGTGGTTTCCCTTCACCCGTGAGGGGCCTCCCCGCAATCGGATCGTTGACGTGTCCGCGTGGGATCAACGTTCAGGGGCATCGGTCGTAAACATCAGCGAGTTTCGTCGCAAACCGGTTAAGCATCACCGTAGCGATGCGCTCGTACCACCGCCGACGCTAGGCGATGAAAGCGCTCAACAGTTAGAGGAAGTCGTCGCTCGCTCAATCTTTGAATTCGACGCCGAACCATGGGGCCGGGGTCCGTAATACCGAGCTCGGATGTCCTCGATGTTCTCAAATCGCTGCAATTAATTGAGGAAGTAAATGTTATGAATGGACGAACGAACCCTGTAACAAACGGAGCACACCACGTGGGACTTACGGTTCCCAATCTTGAACAAGCTAAGAAGTTTTTCGTCGAGACCCTGGGATACGACCAATTAGGCGAGGTACCGGACTATCCAGCCGTGTTCCTGTCGGATGGCAGCATCATGATCACATTGTGGCAGGCATCGGATCCGCCGAATGCGATTCCATTTGATCGCAAGAATGTGGTCGGTCTGCACCATCTAGCGCTCAAAGTGCAGGACGACGCGACGCTCGATCGAATGTATGAGCTTTTGCTGAATACGGACAGCGTTAGCGTCGAGTTCGCGCCGGAGCCCCTCGGTGGCGGTCCGACTCGACACATGATGTGCAACATACCCGGAGATATCCGAGTCGAATTTATCGCACCGACCGGCTGACAGTAGTTGCTTTTAGATCGTCAAACGCGACCGTGATCGTCACGCATTCTTCAGCCGGCATTCCGGCAACGGCGGTTTCGTTCACGGCCGCGCTTAACGATGAGTCAGGTATTTGCATCCCGGCGATAACGCGCCGGAGGGGTACCGACATAGCTACTGAACGATTTACGAAATGCGACCTCCGAGGCATATCCCGCCGCTTCGGCGATGGCCGCGATGGATTGTCCAGTCTTCTTCAATAGCGTGCGTGCCGTATGCATTCGCCAGTGCAGCACATAACGCCCCGGTGTCATACCGGTCTGCGCCTTGAAGCGGTGCGCAAATGCAGATCGGCTCATTCCGGCTCGCTTCGCCAGATCCTCGACGGCGTGCAGCGCACCTGGATCGTCATGGATCGCGTGTAGCACCGGACCGATCCGAGGATCTGCCAACGCCGCTATTGGTCCGCCCAAAGCGCCACGTTCAATCTCCGAGCGCAGGACGTGGATGAACACCACATAAGCGAGCTGATCGATGACGGCGTCACACCCGAGCGCCTCGCGCCCGGCCTCGCTCATCCATAACTGCACCAATGACGCGGTGTCGTGATGCCGGGCAGAATCCTTCAGGTCCAACACAATGGTTCCCGGTAGGCCGGCGAGGAGCGGCGCCGCCGCCCTCGTATCGAAGGCGAAATAGCCACACATCAGTCCGGTGATCGATCCGATCACGGATTGCGGCGGAGGTTGATTGACTATCGCGGGATCCGGCGGCGTAGCGGAGTTCGACAGGACATGCGGTCCGTCATGCGGAAACATCACCAACTCGCCCGCCACCAGCTCTCTGGAACTCATCCCAGGTTCATGCAACCAACCGCTCCCGCGCGTCACCAGATGAAAGGGGACGCGCCGTTCGCCCGAGGTATCCACGCCCCACAACCCGCAGAAATCGGCGCGCAAAAAGACTCGTGACGTCAGGCTCAGTCGATGCATTAGGCTGCTCAGCGGATCACGCATTTCCTCTGAGGGATTAGGTGTTTCCACTATAGATTAAACGTTTTACGACATATTTTTAACAACATCCGACGTCCATAATAACTCCACAACGGTAAAGAAGTGAACGCGATCAAGGAGCAAACGTAATGAATATCGAGGTCTATTCCAAAGATTGGTGCGCTTATTGTGATCGAGCCAAGGCATTACTCACGGCCCACGGGCTCGCCTATACGGAAGTCGACGTGACGCACGATACCAAGCGTGAAGCAGAGATGCGCGCACGCTCGGGAAGGCGCTCCGTACCTCAGATTTTCATCGATGGAGATCAAGTCGGTGGCTTCGATGATCTCACGGCACTCGATGCGCAAGGCGGACTCGAGCAGATTGGTGGGGATGACGAGCACATCGTCGCAACGACGCCCGTACGCCATTTTCCCTTATTGATCCTTGGATCGGGCCCTGCGGGCTATACGGCGGCGCTCTATGCAGCGCGTGCAAATCTCAAACCGGTACTTGTGACGGGGATCGAACGAGGGGGCCAGTTGATGACGACGACCGACGTCGAGAACTGGCCGGGCGCCGCGGTCGGTCTGCAAGGGCCGCAACTCATGGCGCAACTCGAAGAACACGCGGACCGGTTCGAAGCGGAATTGCTGCTCGATCACATTATGGATGTCGATCTCGCGCAGCGCCCATTCGTGCTAATCGGTGAGCGCGGCCAGTATTCGGCGGACGCACTCATCATCGCCACAGGTGCAACTGCCAAATATCTGGGCCTGCCGTCTGAAACGGCTTTCCAGGGCCGCGGCGTCTCGGCCTGCGCGACCTGTGACGGTTTTTTCTACAAGGATGAGCCGGTCGTAGTCGTCGGCGGCGGCAATACCGCGGTCGAAGAAGCGCTGTACCTCGCGAACATCGCTTCGCACGTCACCCTCGTCCATCGCCGCGACGCGTTGCGCGCAGAAAAGATCCTGCAAGAGCGCTTGTTTGCGCGCGAAGCCGAAGGCCGCGTGAGTTTCGTCTGGAATCACGAGGTCGACGAGGTTCTCGGTGACGAGTCCGGAGTGACCGGTGTTCAGTTGCGCGCGGTCACGACCGGGGCGACGCGAGAAATCGACGCGAAAGGTGTCTTCATCGCCATCGGTCATGCACCGAACACGGAGCTGTTCGCCGCGCAATTGGCCACCACGAACGGCTATATCGATGTATACGCCGGACGCGATGGTAATGCCACGGCAACGAGTGTGCCCGGCGTATTCGCGGCCGGCGACGTGGCTGACTCGGTGTATCGGCAAGCCGTCACATCGGCGGCCTCCGGCGCCATGGCGGCACTCGATGCCGATCGCTTTTTGAACGAGCAGATGCTTCCACAGGCTGCTTAACGAACTTTTCCACCACTTTTAAGGAGAGATGACAATGAGCACACATACAAAACCTGTTGATGAACAGCACTTCGAACAGGACGTTCTACGATCAGACCGGCCGGTCTTAGTCGACTTCTACGCCGACTGGTGCGGACCGTATCAGACGATCAAACCGGTCCTGGAAGAACTCGCGCAAGAGCACGAAGGCCGGGTAGACGTGCGCAAGGTCGATGTGGATGAGAACCAAGGTCTCGCCCAACAATACGGCGTTCGAGGGATTCCCACATTACTGCTGTTCAAGGACGGCCATGTGCAAGAAACGGTAGTCGGATTGCGATCGAAAACGCAGATTGCGGAAATTCTCGATCGAGTTGCCTGACACCATGAGCGCGGCGTGGAGTAATTAAAGTGCTTCACGCCGCAGCTTGAAACCTGGTCTTGGCGCTCCCAAATAATGGTAAGCCACGGGAATAGGACATAGGAATTCTCAATTTTGCAACAGCTCCTACGCAACGAGGCGACCCATCACCGACAGCTCGAAACGATGCGCTGGAAAAGGATATGGAGGCGCTCGATGCTTATTCAAAGGCCGTAATTGCGGTTGTCGACCGCATTGCCCCATCGGTCGCAAACTTAATGATACTGACGCGATAACCGACGCTGGAAGGCTATCGACGTCCTGAGAAGAATGGGCCCGGTAGGACTCGAACCTACGACCAAGGGATTATGAGTCCCCTGCTCTAACCAACTGAGCTACAGGCCCATCGTTATGCTGAAAAATGTCATCCTGACATTTTTCAGTTCGCGCACGGAAAACGCGGTTTCCCGTACGCTCCATCGATCGCTCAATTTGGTCCTCGATCGATACCGGTACATCCATGTACCGGATGGAGGCGGAGTTTAATGCAGGTGCAAAGAAAACGGGAGGCTCGTGGCCTCCCGTTTCAATCTGGCCTTGCCTTCCTCCTTAGTCGAGGAAAGTTCGTAGGCGTTCCGAGCGGGACGGGTGGCGGAGTTTGCGCAGGGCTTTGGCTTCGATTTGGCGGATCCGTTCGCGGGTGACGTCGAACTGTTTGCCGACTTCTTCCAGCGTGTGGTCGGTGTTCATATCGATCCCGAAGCGCATGCGCAGTACCTTGGACTCCCGTTGCGTCAAGCCGGCGAGCACTTCGCGCGTGCTGCGGCACAGGCCTTCGAACGTCGCGGAATCGACGGGCGCGTCGATATTCTGATCTTCAATGAAATCGCCGAGGTGCGAGTCTTCGTCATCACCGATCGGGGTTTCCATCGAGATCGGTTCCTTCGCGATTTTGAGGACCTTGCGGATCTTGTCCTCGGGCATTTCCATGCGATCGGCCAGTTCTTCCGGCGTCGGCTCGCGCCCCTTCTCCTGCAGGATCTGGCGCGATATCCGATTGAGCTTATTGATCGTCTCGATCATGTGCACGGGAATACGGATCGTGCGCGCCTGATCTGCGATCGAGCGCGTGATCGCCTGCCTGATCCACCAGGTGGCATAGGTCGAAAACTTGTATCCGCGGCGGTATTCGAACTTGTCGACCGCCTTCATCAAACCGATGTTGCCTTCCTGGATGAGATCGAGAAATAAGAGCCCTCGATTGGTGTACTTCTTGGCGATGGAAATCACCAGGCGGAGGTTGGCCTCGACCATTTCTTTCTTGGCGCGGCGGGCTTTCGCTTCGCCAATCGACATACGGCGATTGATATCCTTGATCGAACCGATGGTTACGGCATTTCCGATTTCGATCTCGAGTAAACGCTTCTGTGCCGCTTGAATTTCTGCTTGGTGTTCCTTGATCGCGGCTGCATACGGTTTCTTTTGTCGCACGACGGAACGCAGCCATTTGGGATTCGTTTCCGCATCGACGAAAACGCCGAGAAAATCCTTGCGTGGCATGCGACACTGCTTGACGCAGATGTTCATGATGATCTTTTCCTGCCGGCGGATCTCATCGACGATAATGCGAACGTGTATCGCAAGCTTGTCGGTAATTTTCGGCACGAGTTTGAATTCGAGGAACTTCTCTTGAAGAACAATTCGATGCGTCACTGTGCGCTTGTGATCACGCCCGTTACGTTTGGTCGAATTCTGAACTTTCTTAAAGATCTTGGCGTATGCGGTAAACCGTTCTTTCACTTCTTCCGGGTCGAGCGCGTTTGCGTCCTCGTCATCTTCATCCGAATCTTCGTTTGAATTATTGGCCGCGTCCTGAGGTTGCTGCGGCTGCGGGATCTCGGCTTCCTCACTGTAGTCGATAAAACCGCTGATGAGATCCGTGATCTTGATTTCACCGGCTTCAGCGCGCGCATACTCCGCAAGGAACAGCGCGGTAACGGTCGGAAAATCGGCGAGTGCGGACAACACCTGATTAAGACCATCCTCGATACGCTTGGCAATCTTGATTTCACCTTCACGCGTCAGCAGGTCCACCGTACCCATCTCGCGCATGTACATGCGAACGGGATCGGTCGTGCGGCCGAATTCGTTGTCAACTGCAGCAAGGGCGGCGGCAGCTTCTTCCGCGGCTTCTTCGTCGACGTCGCTGTCGTTCAACAACATGGCATCGAGGTCTGGCGGCGTCTCGTGCACCGTGATCCCCATGTCGTTGATCATGTTGATGATGTCTTCGATCTGCTCCGGATCGACGATATCGTTAGGCAGATGATCGTTGACCTCGTGATAGGTCAGAAAGCCCTGCTCTTTGCCCTTGGAAATGAGCATTTTGAGCTGGGACTGCTGGTCTGATCGATCGATTTCTTCTAACGCTTCCTTTGGTTCAGGTTTCGCCTTCTTCAAGGTTTTTTTGCCTTTGGTCAATCTACAACAGCCTCTTGAGGGTCAACCGGTTAAGTTGACCATTGAAAGTCTAGTATAAAGTGGGAGATTCGCTAGTTGCGCTAACGCAACAAAATAGTCGTCCATTATAAGCCCTATCGCGGCCATATGCCTAGTCTGATTGCCTGTGCGGCGTGCCACTGTGGCTCCATCCGGCGCCCGTCGAGCGACTGTCTCAGAGGCGCTCTAGCCCCTATCTCTGCGTCTTCTGCACGGTCTGCACGGTGTCACTCGGACGGCGCGGCGGGACCGGGTTTTGCACGCGCATAACTGCGCACGATCGCTTTCTGCTCCGCCGTCAAATCGCGCAGTGGAATCGCCGTTAGGCGTCGGAAACGCTTGTCCTCGGCCCTCTCCATCAGACGGGTGAGGGCATCACGTAGTTCAGCTTCCAAGGCTTCGGCGGAAATATTCAGTTCCAGCGCCGCGAGTTCGGTGATTCTCGTCTCGTGCGCATCTCCTCGCCAGCGTTCGACGATGCCGGCTGTGGTCACTTCGGGCGCGTTGCCGATGTGCTCCCAGGTTGTCAGCAGTAGAGCACAGTCGTCGTGTTCTTCGGCGAGAAACCGGGCGCTTTCGGGGCGCAGATGCCGTGCGAGCGCCGGACATTGAATCAGCATGGCGAGCGCGCGGTCTTCCAACGTGCGGCTGGTAAACCGGACCAGTCCACCATGCGGGCGGTTGCCGTCGCGCCGTCGCATCCCCTTGCGCAAATCTTCGCGAATGATCCGCTCATCGATGCCGGTCAATTGATGGAGCAGGCGAATGCCCGCCCCACGATGCCCGTCTCCCGGGATCTTCGACAAAAACGGTTCCGCGCGGGCTACCAGTCGCGCACGACCGTCACCGCTGCTGAGATCCACTTCGCCCTTCAAGTTGTCGATTAGATATTCGGACAGTGTAAAGTTTTTCGACGCGGTAAACAGACCATCGACGCCGTGTTTACGGATCGCGGTGTCGGGATCATGCCCTTCGGGTAGGAAGGCGAAACGCACCGCACGGTTCCCCTCCATCAAAGGCAGCGTGCTCTCGAGCGCTTTCCACGCTGCGCGCCTGCCGGCGTCATCGCCATCGAAACAGAATACGATCTCCGGCGCGTGGCGAAACAATTGCTCGAGATGATCTGACGTGACCGCGGTGCCGAGCGTCGCTACGACATTGGTCAGCCCGAATTGATGTAACGCGATCGCATCCATGTAGCCTTCGACGACGATCAACTCGGTCAGCGTTCGGGCACTGGCGAGTGCTTCGAACAAGCCATAGAGTTCGCGCCCTTTGTGGAACACGTCCGTTTCGGGTGAATTCAAGTATTTCGGTTCGCCCGCGTCGATGACCCGTCCACCGAAGCCGATGACCCGCCCGCGTCGATCGTGGATGGGGAACATGATGCGATCGCGGAAGCGGTCGTAATAGCCGCCACCCTCACGTTGGATGGCGAGTCCGCTGCGCTCCATTTGCGCCTCGCTCAGACCCTTTGTGTTGAGAAAATCGAATAAATTGCGCCATCCCGATGGGGCGAATCCGAGGCGATAGGTCTTGGCGACCTGTCCGGTGATGTCCCGTCCTTTCAAATAATCGACGGCTCGTACGCATTCACTGTGTGAACGCAGTTGCGTCTCATAAAAGCTGCGTGCTTGTTCGAGTGGTTCATACAGGTCGCGCGCGGGCGCCGAGCGTGCCTGCCCGGCTTCGCGCGGCACCTCAACGCCGGTAAGCGCGGCGAGCTCTTCGACGGCATCGACAAACTCGAGATTGCGGTAGTTCATCAGAAACCCGATGGCCGTACCGTGCGCTTCGCAGCCGAAACAATGGTAGAACTGTTTTTCGCGGCTGATCGTAAAGGACGGCGTTTTTTCGTCGTGAAACGGAC
This sequence comes from Gammaproteobacteria bacterium, assembly GCA_965217605.1. Lineage (GTDB taxonomy): Bacteria > Pseudomonadota > Gammaproteobacteria > JAYYZW01. The sequence continues at coordinate 446,274 of CBDCJB010000012.1, read as the reverse complement.
ACAGCGCCTGAAAGTCCTTCCCCGCTTTACGTAGCGGTAGATAGGACTCGATCAAATCGACGATATCGACACGGGCGATCAAGTCATCGATGAATTGTTCGGGAATTCGACCCGCCATAGGGATTCACGTTGGCCGCGGGAGTTATTTGGGGGAATTGTAAGCAGCCGCGCCTGCCGGAAGAAGCGCTCCGGTAATCGGACCTGTGGACCGCGGTTTAAGCGGACAGGCGGGCTTTACTTTGGCGCTTACGGCGCCCATGTCGGCTTGGCCTTTGAGTTCCTCGTTCAGGCGACCCATGACCTTGCCCATGTCGCGCATGCTGGAGGCGCCCGCGCCGGTGAGTGCAGCTTCGATATGCGTGTCGATTTCGGCGTCGGAGAGTTGTGGTGGCAGGTAGCCCGTAATGAGATCGAGCTCGAAGCGCTCCGTCGCCGAGAGGTCGTCGCGCCCTGCGGCATCGAATTGGCTGATCGATTCGCGGCGCTGCTTGGCCATTTTCGTGAGCAATCCGATAGATGCCGTGTCATCGAGTGCCGTGCGTTCGTCGACTTCGAACTGCCTGACGCCCGCGAGGATCAAGCGCAGTGCTCGAAGTTTGCCTTTTTCGCCTGCTTTCAGCGCGGCCTTGATGTCGTCATTGAGACGTTCTTTGAACGAGGCGCTCAAAGGACCCGACGGAGATGGTTGTCAATAAGGGCGCTGGCGGTGAAGCGTTTGTCTCGCGGCCTTTTTCTGCCAACGTTTGACGGCTGCAGCGGCCTTTCGCTTCCTGACTTGGGTAGGCTTTTCGTAGTATTCACGACGATGGACTTCGGCGAGCACACCGGCTTTTTCACACGCCCGTTTGAAACGCCGCATGGCGATATCAAATGGTTCGTTTTCTCGAACACGTACTGTCGGCATACCTCGATTAATTCCTTATGAATGGCCCTTGAATTGCCTCCGAATGGCAATTTTCTGCAGTCGAACAGTTAATTATAATGTCAATCTCGAATGAAGTCGATATAACGCGCAGAAGGATCGGAAGTGCGTATTCTAGGAATCGAAACGTCCTGCGACGAAACCGGCATCGCGGTTTTTCAACCCAGTGCCGGCATCATCGTCGAACGCGTGTTCAGCCAAGCGGATGTGCACGCCGCGTACGGCGGCGTTGTACCCGAATTGGCCTCGCGCGATCACGTCCGCAAACTCGCGCCGCTACTCGAGGAAGCGTTAGCGAGCGCCGCGGTGGAACTCACCGCCCTCGATGGCGTCGCCTACACGGCGGGCCCCGGTCTCGCTGGCGCGCTCTTGGTTGGCGCGGGCTTCGCGCGGTCTTTGGCCTGGGGGTTGCGCATACCGGCGCTCGGTATCCACCACATGGAGGGCCATATGCTCGCGCCCATGTTGCTCGAGGACGGCCCCGGGATGCCGTTTCTTGCGCTGCTGGTCTCCGGCGGACATACGATGTTCGTCAAGGTTCAAGGATTGGGCCGCTACGAAATCCTCGGTGAATCGCTCGACGACGCCGCCGGCGAGGCATTCGATAAAGTCGCCAAAATGTTGGGCCTCGGCTATCCGGGTGGCCCGGCGGTAGAAGCGCTGGCAGCGCGCGGTGATCCCGGGCATTTCCGTTTTCCGCGGCCGATGACCGACCGACCCGGACTCGATATGAGCTTCAGCGGCTTGAAGACCTATGTACTGAACACCATTCGCGATGTCGGCAGTGACGAAAATCTGAAGGCCGATATCGCGCGCGCATTCAGCGACGCGGTGAGCGACACCTTCGTGATCAAATGCCGACGGGCGCTCAGGGAGACGGGTTGTAAGCGCCTCGTCGTCTCTGGCGGCGTAAGTGCCAACGCGGTACTTCGCGAGTGCCTTCGCAGCCTCGGAGGTGAACTTGATGTTACGGTCTATTTTCCGCCGATGCGCCATGCTACGGACAACGGCGCGATGATTGCCTATGCAGGCTATCGACGATTGAGCGCGGGACAGCGGGATGGCCCCGGTTTCAAAGTGCGTCCGCGTTGGCCCATATCCGAACTCCGCCCGCCGGCGGATTAATGACCGTAAGGCTTTATTCGCCCGCTTGCGGGCGAATCAATGCTCACGTTTGTTGACCGATTTTTTTCTCGGTGCCGGCGATGAGGTGACCGATGTTGGTGCGGTGGCGCCAAAACACCAGTGCGACCATGATGATAAAAACGGCCACAGCCGCTGGCGGTTCTCCCAACCAGAATGCCGTGAACGGGGTGGCGGCCGCGGCCGTAAGCGCCGCCAACGACGAATACCTCATGAGCAGTGCCATCAACAGCCACACCGCGATAAACGTGACGCCGACCCACGGGTCGAGGGCGAGATTAACGCCGAGGAACGTGGCCACACCCTTGCCACCGCGAAACGCGTAATAGATGGGATACAGGTGCCCGAGAAAAGCGGCCAGCGCCACGACGGTCAAGCCCGGTGACGTGATACCGACTACGTGGCCTAGCGCGACCGGAATGACGCCCTTGCCGGCATCGCCGATCAATGTCGCTGCGGCGGGACCCTTACCTGCATGGCGCAGGACGTTCGTCGCACCGGGGTTACCCGATCCGACCTCACGCGGATCCGCGACGCCCAATAGCTTACAGACGATTATTGCGGTCGATACCGAACCGAGTAGGTAGGCACCGATGATGAGTGCGGCGAGCACTGTCATTACGGTATTGCAACTGATGCGCAATGTCGGATCAAGGCAATCGCAACTCTGCTACCATCGCGCCTCAAGCAGGGCGCTCTGAAGTATGGACATCATTTATCTTCACAATATGCGCGTCGAAACGGTAATTGGGGTATGGGATTGGGAGCGCCGCATACGCCAGAATTTGATCATCGATATCGATCTAGGTACCGATGCATCCCAGGCCAGCAAATCGGACATGATCGAAGACACCGTCGATTACAAGGCGGTGAGTGATCGCGTGATGGACATTTCATCGACGAGTGAATTTCACCTGATCGAAGCGTTAGCGGGAACAATAGCGCAAACCATACTCGATGAATTCGCTATTCCGTGGATCCGTGTACGCATCAATAAGCAAGGCGTCGTGCGGCATGTGCGCGATATCGGTGTGACCATTGAGCGGGGTCAACGGGATTGAAACGGATATCAAGCGACGATAATGGAGTGACTAATAAAGCTTTTAACGTTTGTATTGCGGCTCTATTCGCGCTCGTTATATCTCTACCGGCATGCACCGGATTACGATCCGTACCCCATCAAAAACGGGCGATTTCTCTTGAAGCGAGCGTTTCGACGTATCGCAAGATGATCCGTTGGGGGCATTTCGACGAAGCGGTTAAGTACGTTCGCGCGCGCGATGGTTCGGAAATACCGCAGGATATCGGTCATATTGCCCGCTATCGCATTACAAGTTACGAACCGGGCAACATACTCATTACCGATGACGGCAAGGAGGCACGCGTCATCTCCTTGATCGAATACTACGAGATCGATTCGGGTGTTTTGAAATCATTGCAAGATGAGCAGCTGTGGTGGTTCGATGAGGAAGAAAAGCGATGGTACCTCCGCTCGTCGTTACCACAACTCGGCGCCGAATGAATCCAGTGTCAGTCAGATACGAACCAGGCGGCCGCCGTCCACATTAACGGTGTGGCCGGTTATGAATTTCGCGTCAGCCAGGAAACAAACCGCCTGTGCTATATCCTCGGGATCGCCGTGACGTTCGAGCGGCGTCGCTCGAATGGTATTGTCCTGAACCGTCTTGCTTTCGTTTGCGGCCCACATGATGGCGCCCGGCGACACGCAATTGACCCGGACCTTCGGCGCCATTTCGATCGCGAGCGCACGCGTAACAGCTACCAATCCCGCCTTTGACGCGCAATAAGCCGAATACTCGAGGCGCGGGCGTTCGGCGTGAATATCAGCGATGTTGACGATCGACCCATCGGTTTTATGCAGCATTGTCGCAGCGGCGATGGACAGAAAATAGGGCGCGCGCAGGTTGATTGTCTGGATGCGATCCCACGCCGGAAGATCGATTTCATCCAGCGGCGTTTTGTCGAACACCGACGCGTTGTTGACCAACAGATCGAGTCGTGGCCAGGTTTGCCCGGCCGCTTCGATCAAACTCGCGGCGGGATTGCCAGTGGCAAAATCCTCGCACAAGGTTACGGCGGATTCGGTACGCATATCGTTAAGCTCGGCCGCGAGTGTCCGCGCGTCCTCGCCGGAGCGATGGTAATGAACGATCACGTTATAACCCTTGCCATGAAGGATGCGCGCGATAACGGCGCCCAGCCGTTTTGCGGCACCGGTTACGAGTGCAACCGGGTAATTCGCGGCAGGCATGGCACTTTCACTTTGAATCGCTATGATGCTGATTAGATGGTCACGTCAAGCTTACCGGATCCGGATTCGGGCGCGCTAGAACGATCGCGATCGTTGTGTGCCTTGATCAGCGATGAGATCGAGCGTAATGGCGGAGCGCTCGGTTTCGACCAGTTCATGCGATTGGCGTTGTACCAACCGGAGTTTGGCTACTACACAGGCAATCGGCCCATTTTTGGCCCATCGGGCGATTTCGTCACCGCGCCGGAAAGCGGTGAACTTTTCGCGCATTGCCTGTCCCGGCAATGCATTGAGGTCCTCGGTCAGGTCGGCGGGTTTGTTCTCGAGTACGGCGCCGGCAGCGGTCGTCTGGCGTGTTGTCTACTGGAAAATCTGCGCGAACACGGCGCCCTGCCTGAGGGCTATGTCATCGTTGAGCCGAGCGCTGTTATGCAGCGGCGTCAGCGGAAACTAATAGCGCAACAAGCGCCCTACTTCCTCGACCGCGTGCGCTGGTACGACACCCATCCACCAGATCGATATGTCGGTTTAGTCATCGCTAACGAAGTGTTGGATGCCATGCCCGTAAAGCGATTCATCATTCAGCAGGGCGAAATCAGAGAGCTTGGCGTCGGTTTAGATGGTGATCGTTTTGCATGGCACATTATCGATACCGCGGCCGTGGCATTCACCGCCAGCGCAACGCCGGACGACTGGCGTGTATTACCCGATGGTTACACGAGCGAATTCAACTTGGAACTCGAGGGATGGTTGCAGGGAATACACCGCGCATTGAAAGAAGGCGTTGTCTTGCTGATCGACTACGGCTATCCGCGGCATGAGTACCTGCATGAATCACGGTCGCAAGGCACCATCAAATGCCATTATCGGCATCGCGTTCACGGCGATCCTTTTTTCTATCCTGGCTTGCAGGACATTACCGCCGCCGTTGAATTTACGACCGTTGCGGAAACCGCAGATAGAATCGGCTTCGAATTGGCGGGTTTTGCCGCCCAAACGCGTTTTTTGATCGCCTGCGGGTTGCACGAACTGCTCACCGAGCAGGCCATCGACGATCCAGCCGTGCGCTACGAACGCGCGCAGGAAGCCAAACTCCTGCTCTTACCCTCGGAAATGGGCCAGACGTGCAAGGTCATGGCGTTGGCGACGAATTATGATCGGCCGCTGGCGTGTTTTGTCGATGACGAGCGCCATCGACTGCGTGGATTTGCTGACGCTTAACGCGCGCCGCTGCCATGGCGACTTTTCACTTAATCGTGTTGGCCATCGTGCAGGGTATTACGGAGTTTCTGCCCGTCTCGAGTTCCGGTCATTTGATCCTGCTGCCGCGCGTGGCCGGCTGGCCGGACCAGGGGCTCGCATTCGACGTTGCTGCGCACCTTGGCAGTCTCGGGGCCGTGGCCCTCTATTTCCGCGCGGATATCAGCGTGCTGGCGCACGCCTGGATGCGGTCCCTTACCGACGGCGTGATCGATCTGCAGGCGAAGCTGGCATGGGGCGTGCTGATCGCTACCGTGCCGGTTGGCGTATTGGGTTTAGTTGCGCGTGACGCCATCGCTTCGGATCTTCGAACACCTCAGATCGTTGCTGCGGCGACGGTATTATTCGGCCTGGCTTTGTGGTGGATGGATGTACGCGGACGGCGTGATCGCGATCTCGACTCATTGAGACTGCGCGATGCGTTGCTGATCGGATGCGCCCAGGCTCTCGCGCTCATACCCGGTACCTCACGGTCAGGAGTGACCATGACCGCGGCCCTTGCGCTCGGCCTAACGCGACGTAGCGCGGCGCGCTTCTCGTTTTTGCTTTCGATGCCAGTGATCGTTCTGGCAAGCGTCTTGGAGATCGTAGAGCTGAGCGCGAGTGAAGGTTCTCAACCGTGGGGTGATCTCAGTTTAGTGATCCTGTTTGCGGGTATCAGCGCATACGCGTGTATCGCTGCATTCCTCCGAATTATCGAACGTGTCGGTATGCTGCCCTTCGTGCTCTATCGGATCGCGCTCGGGGCGGCGCTGTTCTGGTACTTCGCATGATCTCCGCGATCCTATGCAACTCACACGTCCGCGCAGGGTCGGATAGAGGAGATATGGCGGCAGGAATATCCATTCGATGCAAAGATTAGGCGCGTCTCCGCGGCAGACATGGTGCATCGTATCCGCATCGGTAGCCTTGATTACGGTCGTGATCGCTTCCGCGGCAGGACGGAGTGACGCAACGGCCAAATCCACAATGTCTGCATCCGATGAAGTCGCGATAGCGACGTTCGCCGGTGGATGTTTCTGGTGCATGGAGCCACCTTATGATGGCATCGACGGGGTCATCTCGACGGTACCGGGCTACATCGGTGGCCACCGCAAAAACCCCAGCTACAAACAGGTGTCGTCGGGTACGACCGGTCACACTGAAGCGGTGGAAATCACCTATGACCCGGCACGCGTCAGTTATGCTGAATTACTCGAGATCTTTTGGCGGAATATCGACCCGACGACGCCCGATCGTCAGTTTTGTGACCGTGGCAGCCAATACCGACCTGGAATCTTTTACCACAATGACGAACAGAAACAGGCGGCTTTGGCGTCACTGGAGAAGATTCAAAAAAACAAACCTTTCGAAGCGCCGATCCGCACCGAAATCGTTGCAGCAACGGAGTTTTATCCGGCCGAGGAATACCACCAGGATTATTACCTCAAAAACCCCATCCGATATAAGTATTACCGCTTCAACTGCGGCCGCGACCAGCGCCTCCGGCAGTTATGGGGTGAGCAACCCTCCTAATGTGGTTGTCGGCCGGACTCCGTGGTACTTTTGTGGCTTGCGTGACAAGGAACCCGGCACCCATACCATAACTGTTTTAGCACAGTACCGATTTACGCCCGCGTTATGAGTTCGCATCCTGATATAGAGAACAGAGTCATCATGTCTGCCGACATCGTCGGTAGTACAGCTTTATACGAAGCCGTTGGCGACGAACGCGCACAACAAATCATTGCTGAATGCTTCGTAACCGTAAAATCGGATTGTTCCGAGCATAAGGGTCATGTCGTCGCTGAAGTCGGCGATGAACTCATGGTGGTCTTTTCCGATCCAACGGAAGCAGCCAGCGCCGCTTCTGAAATTCACGTCAACCTGAACGACAAGTACAAAGATGACGACGAGCGCAATATTAGAATGCGTATCGGTCTGCACTACGGTCCTACACCGCCGGGCGGCCAATTGCTCAGGAGTGAGACGAGCAAGATCGCGAAATGGTCCGCGAGCAAAGCCAAACCGGAGCAGACGCTTGCGACGGGAGCGGTGATCAACGAGTTACCGAGGCTCTACCGAGCTGTCGCTCGTTATGTGGACGATGAAACCTGGGATTTTGTCTCGCTCGAGCATGTCGAACTATATGAGATCATATGGGACGTAGAATCGATTACGGCTTATGCCGGCGAGAAACCGGTTATCGATGCGCAAGGCTATGATTCAGTGATATTCAGTCATGGCGGCGCTTCGGTCGTTTTGAGTGCGAGACGGCCGGTTATCTCAATCGGACGTGGAGACCAAAACGATTTAGTAGTGAAAGAGGATCTCGTCTCGCGACAACACTTGAGCGCCCAATTCAGCCGGGGGCGGGGCACCATTACGGATAACAGCACCAACGGCTCAGTCGTTGTTACCGGCGATGCTGATCGTTACGAGCTCAAACGCGAGTCATTCAGATTACTCGGCTCTGGAATCATCATCCCCGGCCATCCGGAAGATAATGAACTGGATTTCGCTATCAATTTTCGCTGCGAGTGAGCGCCTCAACACGCGCGTCGTATAACGCCTTAGCCAGCGCTTGTCCCTCGAATCCCTGTTCAATCAACTTTCTTGAATCGACGCGTTGAATAATCTCCAACGCGTGACGTAGTCGGTCAGCCTGAGAATATTCCCTATCATGTAGTCCTAACCGTCCTGTGGCGTCTATCGCGCAGGCTTCCAAAAAAGCATCGAAACGTTCGCGCCTGCGTAAAGCGTCGGTATCTTGCAGCAGCTTCACCGTCGTTGAAGGTTTCAATTCTTCGGCACGATGAACTTTGCTATGAAAGCGCGATACGAGTACAGCAAGTTCACGGTGTTCACGTGGTACGGTCAAGCGTTTGCAAAACGCATTGATCAACTCGACACCTCTTTCTTCATGTCCATGATGAGAGGGCAGTATCTTTTCAGGTGTAGTTCCTTTACCCAAATCATGTACGAGCACCGTAAAGCGGATTATCTCGCCGGCGTTTCGCCGTGCTGCTTGCTTTAGTGCAAGTAGAATGTGTTCTCCCGTATCTATCTCCGGATGGTATTTCTCCGTTTGTGGCACACCAAAAAGTTGATCGATTTCGGGAAATACTTCGCGATTCGCTCCGCAACTTCTCAGCGCTTCAATGAACCGAGCCGGATATTTCTCGTTGAGGGCGCACTTGAGTTCGCTCCAAACACGCTCGGGTGTCAACGACGATAATTCGCCTGAATCAGCGATTTGTCGCATGAGCGCCAAGGTTTCCGATGCAATGAGAAAATCGAATCGCGCAGCGAAACGCGCGGTACGCAATACGCGCACCGGATCTTCAACGAAGGCCTCGGTGACATGGCGAAGGATCCCTTGCTTTAGATCCTCTCGGCCGCCGTAGGGATCAATGATTCCTCCGTCAGGCTTCATCGCCATGGCGTTGATCGTGAGGTCGCGGCGCGCCAGGTCCTGCTCCAAAGTGACCTCCGGGGTGCTATCGGTATTGAAACCTTTATACCCAGGGCCCGACTTGTGTTCGGTACGCGCGAGCGCGTATTCCTCGGCCGTATCAGGATGCAGGAAGACGGGGAAGTCGGCGCCGACTTTCTTGTATCCACGGCGAGTGAGTTCTTCAGCCGTGCTACCGACGACCACCCAATCCCGGTCCTTGATTTCCCGATCAAGCAGGTGGTCTCTGACGGCGCCGCCTACCTGGTAGACCTCCACCGCATTCTCCCTAATTTAATACGCGCTTAGAAGCACGGGACAGGGCGCTAGGGATAGCCTAGCGATCAATCCCGACTCGCCTCAGAGCGATATGCGTAGAATCGACTGCGTACGTCGTTGCCTCGGAGATAGCGTGGAACGATGACGTCGACCGGTGTTGGCCGGATACCGAGTCGCTCGAGGCCATTAGTCCCACCGCATACGGAATCCTCTTTCGCCGATCTAAGGTTGTCCCGTGAGAACGGTTTACCGGGGAAATACTCCAGCAGGTTAGCTTGTATCGCGGACGCAAACCTTCCGAGTGGAATCACGTAAGTCGGGCGTTCGACCACGTCGGCGACGTATCTGACGATTTCAGCCAGGGTCATGACTTTCGGACCGGCTAATTCGAAACGCTCCCCTATCGTCGACTCGTCTCGCAGGGCGGCGATGAACGCATCGGCCACGTCGCCTACGTATACCGGTTGAAATCGAGCCGCCGCGCAAGCAAGCGGGAAAACACCAGGACTCATCTTCAACAGGCGAGCAAATCGATTGAAAAAATCATCACCCGGTCCAAAGATTACGGACGGTCGCATGATCGTCGGACAGAATCGGTTGTTCTGTTCGTTCATCACCAGTTCTTCCGCCTCACCTTTGGTGCGGAGGTAATAACTCGGAGCAGAGCTGCCCGCCTTGAGTGCGCTCATTTGCAGGAAACGCCTAATATCACACGCTTTGCAGGCTTTGATCGCGCGTGATGTGATCTCCGTATGAGCTCGGCGAAATCCTTCGCCATTATCACGCCCCTCGTTCAATATGCCGACCAAATTGATGAGAGCGGAGCAACCGGAGAATGCGTTCTTGAGTTGATCCTGTTCATTCGGATCGGTTTCGATAATATCGGTATCAGGTAAAAGCCAAAGGTGGCGTGCGCGATCGCGCTTACGGGTGAAGATACGCACTGCATATCCTCGATCGACGAGGCGATTTGCGATGACACTCCCAACGAACCCGGCGCCGCCGAGCAGTCCTACGATCGGTTTTGTCATATCGTGCAATCCGCGGTACTGGACGCCTTTTTTGCCGGCACTGGAAACATCACGGAATCCAATCTCGTCAATTTCCTTTCAAGGCGCCATTCGTAAACGGTGGTATAAAAAAGGGCCCGCCGCACGTAACGCCTGGTTTCCGTAAACGGAATCATATCGATCCATCGGTCGCTCGCCGTGCAACTGTCGCGACGCCATCGCCGCACTCTATGTGGCCCCGCATTATACGCGGCAGCCGCCATCACGAAGTTGCCATCGTAACGGTCGAGCATCTGCTTTAAATACGCGGTACCGATCGCGATGTTCGGTTTGGGTTTGCGTAAAACTTTGGCGCTGTTGAAGCGCATACCGATGCGTTTCGCGGTTTCGCGCGCTGTTTGCGGCAGAATTTGCATCAGACCCAGTGCGCCGGCCGGCGAACGCGCATCGGCCATGAACGCGCTCTCCGAGCGAATGATGGCAAACACCCGCGCGGCGTCCAGGCCTCGACGTTCAGCATATTCCTCGCCCAGGTCTGAATAGACGATCGGAAAACGTAAATGCAGATCATCGTAGGACTCGGCCCGTCCGAGCGCGAAGATCGCGCGGTCATGCCAACCCCAGACGGCCGCCAGCGTTGCGGCTACTTCCTGTTGGCGGACATCCAATTTGGCCAGCTCATATGCCCATTCGCGACGCGCTTGAAAGGCCTTGTCCAAAAAAAACAGCTCACGCGCGCGAACCACACCAGGTACCGCGAGTAACGCACTCTTCTCGCTAGGCGACGGCGAAACGGGATTGAAATTGAACGAATATTTCTGCTTCAGCTTATCGGCAGCCAGGAAACCGTAATAATCGCGCTCTTTGGCGAGCTCGGTTAAGAGCGCGTTGGCCTCATCAACGTGCCCCAATTCTTCCAGTGCGCGGCTACGCCAATAGCGCCACCGCAAGTGGCTCACATCGGAAACCGGTTCGCTCTGTGTCCACCTGAGCAACCGCTCCCAAGCTTGTTCTGCGATCCCTTCACGTAACCGATAGCGCTCGATCTCAGCATCGACGTGGTGCTGTGGCACTTCGTCAAGCAAATCAATACGCTTTTCATGCTCTTTTCGCGCTGCCGCAATGGCGAAGTTTCTGGCGACCAGACCGGCATCGGCTTCGTTAAAACTCAAGCGCTGCGACAGTTTTTGCCAGGCAGTCAGTGCGACTTCGAGCCGACTCCGGGAAAGCCGCTTCAACGCATAAATTATTATCTCCCGCGTTTCGGCGTCATCGTCGAGTTTGGCCCGGCGTAAGATGCGCTGTGGATTTTGGCGTGCTTGCGACCACATGTCGTACAGTCGCTGCCAGCGCCTTGCGCGCAGTTTCGCGGCGAGATAACGGGCGAGTGAGGTTTTCCCATTCTCCATCGCAAGCCGGATCCGTTGCCACACGAGCTCGTCGTTCATTAGGTCACTCGCGTACAAACGTTCGAACGCTAGATCACATTCGTCGGGTTGTGATTTACCGATCAGCCAGAGCTCCTTGCTATCGGCCAATACGCCTTCGAGCGCTCCGGTCCGGATCCGCGCAGTCAAATGTGTACATCGCAGCGCCGTATCCTCTTGCGGGCGATAGTATTGAAGAAATAACTGCCAGCGATTCGACCGTGCTAACCGCTTCAGCCACTGGATGCGCAAGCGCTCGGCGAGGTAGGAACCGTCATAAGCAGACAGGAATTGCGCGACGTCTGGTTCCGGAAGCCGGTGCAAGCGACGGCGCAGATCGTTATAACGGAAATAGGGGTAAAGCGGGTATTCCTCCAAGCCCGCGACCAGTTGGCGGGCGAGTGTAAATCGGCCGACCGACTGCGCTTTCGAAACCTTGCCGAAACTTTCCCGCTGAGTGGCGAGATCATCAGCCACCACAGCGTTCGATATTAGAAAGAGCAACAGAAAGTAGAGCACAACCGTGTGACTTATGTCTTAAACTAATCTATGTGATAGAACTCGGCATGAAATGTTCCGTGGATACCATCCGTGGCGGAACACAGGTGGCTAATCATGCCCTGATCTTAACCCCTGGGTGTACAGATTTGTCTTATGCACTCGATAGCGGCGCGGCGGGTGGTTTGACCACGGAATCAGACGCCGTCCCTGCTGACCTGGGCACGCATCACGGGCCCGTGCTGATCTGCGTGCGCTGTAAAAACCTCGTGACCCGCACAGACTTCATTACCGAAATAAGTGGCAACACCGTGCACACATGTACGAACCCGCATGGGTTTACCTATACATTTCGCACCTTCATTGCGGCGCCAGGATGTACGCAAATGGGCGAGCCCACCACGGACCATTCGTGGTTTCCGCCATTTGCATGGCAACTGGCAAATTGCGCTGGATGTCGCGAACACCTCGGTTGGCGCTTCCGCCGAACTGCGGGCGAGATGTTTTATGCACTGATCGACGAGCGCCTGGTGGAGGAGCAAATGCAGTGAGTGACGTTTCTTCGCCGCTCGAGCCGGCGGGCATCGACCCCGGTGACGTCCATCGCGTCGTACGTAGCCGTCGCACTGTGCACGATTTCAAGCCAGATCGGGTACCTGAAGACCTGATCGTTCAGGCGATCGAAGCCGCGCGGTGGGCCCCGAATCACCATCGCACGGAACCGTGGCATTTCTACATCCTCGGCGAAAAATCACGCACACGCATCGTGGAGCTCAATACGGACCTCGTGCGGGAATCAAAAGGTGAACGTGCCGCGGCGGTCAAGCTCAAACGCTGGAGCGCGATGCCGGGCTGGCTGGTCCTTACCTGTGTGCACAGCGACGAGGCCGTCCGCAGCCGCGAAGACTATGCGGCGTGTTGCTGCGCGGCGCAGAACATGATGCTTTATCTGTGGGCGGAAGGGGTTGGCGTGAAATGGACGACCGGACGGGTAACGACACTGGACGCCTTTTATTCAGCTGCAGGCATTGCCCGGGACCGCGAGTATGTGGTCGGCTTGTTCTGGTACGGCTGGCCCGCCACCGTCATTGAGCAGCACCGCAAGCCGGTGGACACGCTGATCGATCGTGTCGAGTGACCCATGATTACAGTCGAGCTTATATGGTCGCAGTAGACGAAATCGAGATCCGGACGTCCGGGCGTAGCTTCACCGAACTAACCCAGGAAATTGACGCCAGCGTTCGCAGCTCCGGCATCACGATTGGCCTGTGCTCCGCGTTTATCCGCCACACCAGCGCGTCTCTCATCATGTGTGAAAACGCCGATCCGGACGTGTTGACCGATCTCGAACGTTTCATGGAACGGTTCGTCCCCGATGGCGACACGCTATTCCGACACGATGCAGAGGGCCCGGACGATATGCCGGCGCACGTACGCAGCGTATTGACCACGAGTGATATCACCCTACCCGTACGTGGCGGTTTGCTCATGCTCGGGACCTGGCAGGGAATTTATCTGTGGGAGCACCGGGCCCAGCCGCACGATCGGATCGTCGAGATCACGGTCACGGGAGAGTAGAACCTGCGGTCAGCGGGGCGCCCCGGCGGCATGGGCGCGCTCGGCGGCGGCTGAACGATCGGTTTGCTCTTGATCGGGGGAACGCCCCGGTGCATCGATCCAAGCCCTGAGGTGATCCGAGATTAGGTTCTCGAGTGCGGTGACGTGCGCGGGATCATCATTCAACGCCGGGATATATCGAAGTTCACCACCGCCGGCCTGGCGGAACAAAGCCGCGCTTGCCATGACTATTTCTTCCAGCGTTTCGAGACAGTCCACCGCGAAGCCGGGGCATACGACGTCAACCCGTTCGATACCTTCGCGCGCCCATTCGGCAAGCTTGTCGTCGGTGTAAGGCTCGAGCCACCGCCGCGGGCCGATGCGCGATTGAAAGCTGAGCGCCCATGCGTCAGGTTTTAAATCGAGACGCTCTGCCACGAGGCGGCCGGTTGCCTGGCATTGGTATTCGTAGGGATCGCCCGCCAGAGAATAATCGCGCGGTATGCCGTGAAACGACAGGAGCAATCGTTCGCCACGGCCGTGGGCGGACCAGAATTCCGCGATCGATTGACACAGGGCATTGATGTAACGCTCGTCAGCATGGTATTCGCCGACGAAGCGAAGTTCGGGAACCCAGCGCAGCTTGCCGCAATGCGCGAATACCGCGTCATAAACCGACGCCGTAGTCGCCCCCGCGTATTGAGGATAAAGCGGCATGACCAGGATGCGCCGCGCGTTGAGTGCCAGCAGCTGATCGAATGCGCTCGCGATGGACGGCTTGCCGTAACGCATGCCGAGCCCAACGGCCAGGTCGTCACCGTGCTTTGCTTCGAAATTGCGCCCGAGCGCGGCGATCAAGCGTTCGGATTGCACCAGTAATGGCGAGCCTTCCGACGTCCAAATGGCGCGATACGCACGCGCTGAGCGCCTTGGTCTCGTCGTGAGAATGGCGCCGTACAGGATCGGCAGCCATAGCATACGAGGAAGCTCGACGATGCGCGGATCGCTCAAAAACTCGGCCAGATAGCGCCGCACGGCTCGCGGCGTGGGCGCGTCGGGCGTCCCTACATTGCACAACAGCACCCCGATGCGATGCTTGCGACCGTGTTTCAAATCTTCATCGCCCGAAAAATGAGGCATTAGCGAACGGTAGTACCGCGGATTGGAGCTATGATTGCCGCGCATTCCGGACACATGGAGACGACGATGCTGATCAAGTCACTTGCTGCATGTCCGCCGCTGTTGGCCAAGGACGGATGCCGGATTTTCGAACTGCTGCATGCGAAAAACGATCCCATCGAGTTGCCATATTCGTTTGCGCTCGCCGAGGTCGACCCCGGCGAGCGTAGTTATCGACACCGTTTGCGCCAGACCGAAGTCTACTACGTCATCGACGGCCATGGACGGATGCATATTGACGACGAAATAGCCGACGTCGCGAGCGGCGACGCCGTGTTGATCCCGGGCGGCGCCGAGCAGTGGATCGAAAATATCACGGATCGCGTGCTCAGGTTTATCGCCGTAGTCAGCCCGCCGTGGCGTGAGGAAGATGACGAACGGCTGGAATAGATTCGGTTGACCCGGGCGAATCGAATCACAGCGATTCACGTAGCCCGTTCATCACCGGCTGCCGCAATACCTTCCCGAGAACCGTGATGCCGGTCAGCGTTACGCCGACGACCCCGCCGATGATGCCGAACGCGACGATAGTCCACTCGGGTTGGTAGGGAATATCCAGAACGGTTTGCGCCAGTATCCAACCCGTTCCCACCGCGCCTAGGCTCGCAATCAGCCCGGCGAGCAGCCCGAGCAGGGCAAATTCGAGCAACATCGTTCGGTGGATGAAGCCTTGCGAAGCGCCGAGTGTTTTGAGCAGCACCGTATCGAGCACGCGTTCGCGCTGACTGGTTTGAACCGCAGCCGCAAGCACCAGCAGGCCTGCACACAACGAAAACAAAAACACCCACAGCAGAGCGTCGGATACGCGATCCATGACATGACGCACCTGATGCATCAACGCATCCACGTCAATAACCGTAACGCTTGGGTATCGAGCAACGAGTTTCGGCATGATCCACTGATCGGTTGGGTCTAATCGAAAACTCGTGATGAACGTTGCTGGCAAACCTTGCAACAGATCGGGCGTGGTTACGACAAAAAATTGCCTTCGAAATTCTCCCAATCAACGTGCCTCAAACTCGTCACCCGGCCCGTAATCGGACTGCCCGCGACCGTAAAGGTCAATACGTCATCAAGCGCAATATCAAGGGTCTCTGCGATGCCTTCCTCGACTGATAGCTCGCCATTCGAAGTCGGATTGCTCCACCAGCGACCGGCAACGAGACGGTTATCGCGCTTTAAGGTGCTAGACCAGGAAAGGTTGAATTCACGATTGGCGAGACGCCGGGCACGCGGTTCAGCATAGTCCTCCGGGCGCACCGCCCGATCGTTGATCGCGGTAAGGCGGCCTCGCACCATCGGATAAAATCGTTCGGCTCCCGGAGCACGTGACTTTAGAAACACCATCATCGATTCGACTTCATCTTCCTGCACGTTGATCAAGAAATGATTCGGTGCGTCCGGTGGTAACCGCTCCGACCACTGTTCGACGAGGTCGTTGCGGACTAGACCGAGCAACAGGATGATGGCGATACCGAGGCCGACAGCCGTGCTTTGCAAAACGCTGAGGCGGGCGCGCCTGGCGATATTAGCCAGACCAAAACGCCAGCTCATGGACGTGCGCCCGCGCAAACGGCCCATGAACTGCACCATCGCATAGGCCGCCCCGGCGAGGGTCATCGCCGAGATTAACATTCCACCCAAGGTTAAGGTGATGAGTTTGGGATTACCCACGTGCCACGGCGTAATGAGCAAGATAGATAAGGCCATCGTCGCGCCTGCTGATATCGTCGGTCGCGTGACCGCGACGCGGTCGCGGGCGAGGATTGCGATGACCGGGATGTGGCTGAGCCGCATCAAGGTTGGAAGCCCGAAACCGATCAAGGCGATGGTTGCAATGACGCCGCCGTGCAGCAGGGGGACGAGCGGCAGCCCAACCCCGGAGACTGACGCCGACGGGAGAAATTGCGTGACCATAAACGAATGCGCGAATACCGCCAGGGCATCACCGAGACAAGTCGACAGCAACGCCAGATACATGAGTTCAAACGAAAACAACGAGATGATCTCACCACGCGTCAGCCCGAGCGTTTTGACGATGGCGGTCGTTTGCTCGTGATAATCGCTGTAGCTCGAAGCAGCGAGGGCGATCCCTATCGTGGCGAGCAGCACACCGGAGAACGCCGCCAACGCCAAAAACCGTTCTGCTTGTGAGAACGCTGAGCGCATTTCCGGACGTGCGCCGCGGGGATCGAGCGCAGTGTGACCGGTAGGCAGGTCGAGTGCGTTGCGGTATCGAGTAACGGTGTCGGCGGGACCGGCGATCAAGTTCGTGTAACGTACACGGCTGCCCGCAACGATGAGATCGGTTGCAGCCAGATCATCGTAATGCATGAGTAGACGCGGCGCGAAAGAAAAGAGATCTCGACCACGATCCGGCTCGAAAACCAGCACTTTCCCGAGATGTAATGTAGCGCGCCCTACGGTAACGGTATCACCGACATTTGCATCGAGTAATCGGAATAGCGTCGCGTCAGCCCAAACTTCTCCGGCTGCGGGGCCACTTTTCGATTTGATGGGAAGGCCTAGTGGTTTTTCGGCGAATTCCAGCTGTCCACGTAATGGGTAATTCGCACTGACCGCTTTCAGGATCACGAGTTGTAAACGGTCGCCATATGTCACGACGCTTCTCATGCTCGCCGACCGCGCCGTAGCTAAACCGAGAGCGCGCGCATCGCGTTCGTATTCCGGTGGTGGCGGATCATTGGTAACGATCGCAAGGTCGGCGGCGAGCAAGGCGCTCGATTCGGCGATCAATACGTGTTCGACGCGAGTAACCAGCAGGCTGACGGATACTGTGCTGCCAACTGCGATGATCGTGGCGAACAACATGATCAGCAAACGGCCACTCACCAAGTCCCGCGTGAACAACCGCCATGCGAGCACGGCTAGGTAAGCGTGCCGCCTTATTGCATGTCCGTCAGGCAACGATACGCCCTCCGGCCAACGTGATGCGCCGATCGCAATGATCGGCGATCTGGTGATCGTGGGTGACGACGATCAGGGTCGTACCGAAATCGGCGTTCAACTCGAATAGCAAGTCGATCACGGTCCGTGCCGTTTTCGCATCGAGGTTGCCGGTTGGTTCATCGGCAAACAGGATGGCGGGAGAGGTACAAAAGGCGCGGGCTAGCGCGACGCGCTGTTGCTCGCCACCGGATAATTGCCGCGGATAGTGTTGCGCAGGCGCGTCCAGTCCGACACGGCCCAACATCTCGTGCGCTTTGTCATACGCATCCGGCTCGCCTTTTAGCTCCAACGGCAACATCACGTTCTCCGCCGCGGTAAAGCTGGCGACTAGATGGAAGGCTTGAAATACAAAGCCGACATGACGCCGGCGTAGTTGCGCGCGCTCATCCTCGTTCATCTCCGCGAGGGAATGATCCAGCACGTGGACAGATCCCTGAGTCGCCGTGTCGAGACCGGCCAATAAGCCCAGCATGGTCGATTTACCCGAGCCGGAAACGCCCATGACGGCAACGCGCTCGCGAGCGCTGACGGCAAAATTGATATCATCGAGAATTCGTAAATCGCCGCTCGGGCCTGTGACGACCTTGGAGACACCTTCAGCATTGACGATGGGTAAGCCGGAGTTTTCACGGGCGTGGTTCATCATTATCGTTTTTGCGATATTCGGTGTAAGTCGAGCGGCAGTTGGCGCGGGCGAAAAGCCGGTTCTCGTTGTAGGCGATAGTTTAAGCGCTGGTTATGGAATTAGCGTGGAAGAAAGCTGGCCGAGTCTGCTACAACAGCGTCTGCAAGAACGAGGCTATGGGCATCAGGTCGTGAATGCCAGCATCAGTGGAGATACAACCAGGGGCGGCGCACGCCGGCTTGGGCCGCTCATTACGAAGCACGACCCCGGCGTGGTACTCATCGCACTCGGCGCGAACGACGGCTTGCGCGGCATTGAGATTACCGAAATTCGAAAAAATCTGGCCCGGATGATCGATTCGGCCAAAGTCATCGGCGCTTCTGTGGTATTGGTGAAAGTTCGGATTCCACCCAATTACGGTCCGAATTACACGGAGAGCTTCGAAGACGTTTTCGACAACCTAGGCGGTGATGACGAAGTACTCTATGCGCCGTTTATGCTCGAACGCTTTGCCACTAATCGAAACGCCTTTCAGCAAGACCGCCTACATCCGACCGCAGAAGTACAACCGCAGATACTCGATACGTTGTGGCCCACGATCACCAAGGCGCTCGATTCCAACGACAGCACGGATCCCGGCGGTGAATTGGACGATTACTTTTGAAGTTTTGTAGCCGCTGCGGATCCGAAAACATGCTATGGCGCACCCCGGACGATGATAATCGTCCACGCCATACCTGCGGCGCTTGCGGCGAGATCTTCTATCAGAATCCGAAGATCGTGGCCGGCTGTATTCCCGTGTGGGAAGACCAGATCCTGTTATGCAAACGTGCGATTGAGCCGCGTCTCGGCCGCTGGACGCTACCTGCGGGATTCATGGAAAACGGTGAAACGACGCCCGAAGCCGCGGCACGCGAAACCTGGGAAGAAGCGGAAACACAGGTCGAGATTCTCGATCTGTTCGCGGTATTCAGCCTGCCCCAGATCAACCAGGTCTACATGATGTTCCGCGCAAGCCTGCCGGTCCTCGATTTTTCGGCCGGTGATGAGAGCCTGGAATGCAAGCTCTATCGCGAAGCCGAGATTCCCTGGCCTGAACTTGCATTTCCGACGATCACACATACGCTCAAGTTCTTTTTCGAGGATCGCAAGGCCGGTGTTTTTAAGCTGCACTGCGCCGATATCATCCGAGAAGGGCATCAGTCCGTTCTGGTTGCTAGGCGATCTACGCCTGACGCGGTGACTTAATTGTAGGCGCATAGAGTAACGAGTCTTGATCAAGCCCCATGGAACCGACGCGCTCGATCCACGCATCGTCGCCGATGAGATCCAACGACAAGAATTATCTTCAGCTGCCGCGTCGCTACCGACGTTGACCGTGTCCTCAGCGGCCGCCGCGAACGCGGTGATGCTTGGCGCCGGGTATTTTTCGCCGCTGTCCGGATATCACGATCGTAACGACGCGCTCGGGATCGCGCGGGACATGCGAACGGCGTCCGGCCTTTTCTGGCCCGTCCCCTGTTTGAATCTGGTTCCGGATGCTCAGGGACTGAAAGCAGGTGAGCGCGTTGCCCTACGCGATCCCAACATCGAAGGTGATTCGGTGTTGGCCATTCAGTACGTCGACAAGATAGAGACGCTCTCCAAGGCCGATTTTCATGCCATCACGCAAGCCGTGTTTGGCACCCTGGACGAGGCACATCCGGGTGTTGCGAATTTTCTAAGCCAAGGTTCGATTTCAGTATCCGGGCCGGTCGACGTATTGAACTACAGCTATTTCGAGGCGGATTTTCCCGCGACCTTTCGAACCGCGGTCCAGATCCGCGAAGAGATACAAAAGCGGGGATGGAATCGAGTGGTCGCATTTCAGACCCGTAATCCGATGCATCGCGCCCACGAAGAATTGTGCAAAATGGCGCAGGCATCGGTGGATGCGGACGGCGTCCTCATCCACATGTTGCTTGGAAAATTAAAACCCGGGGATATTCCCGCCGATGTGCGTGACGCGGCGATCCGCAAAATGGTCGACGTCTATTTCCCCGACAATACGGTCATGGTCACCGGGTACGGCTTCGATATGCTCTACGCTGGACCTCGGGAGGCGATACTGCACGCAATCTTTCGGCAGAACGCGGGATGCACCCACCTGATCGTCGGCCGCGATCACGCCGGCGTGGGCGATTATTACGGCCCATTCGAAGCGCAGGACGTGTTCCGAGAGAACGTGCCGCCCGGCGTGCTCGAGATCGAGATCTTCGAAGCCGACCATACCGCGTATTCCAAGAAACTGAATCGGGTCGTCATGATGCGCGATGCGCCCGATCACAGCGCCGAGGATTTCGTCTTGCTCTCGGGAACGCGCGTCCGTGAAATGCTTGCCGCGGGCGAATCACTGCCACAGGAATTCGCGCGGCCCGAAGTCGCTGAAATCTTGATGCGCTTTTATCAAAACGCAGGAGGTTCGGATGACTGAATTGACCTTGTTCGAGAAAATCATCGCCCGCGAAATCCCCGCAGAAATCGTCTATGAAGACGACCGCGTGATCGCGTTCAACGACGTCAATCCGCAAGCGCCGATGCATGTATTGGTGTGTCCGAAAAAACCTATACCGATGGTGGCGCAGGCTGAGGCAGATGACGCGGAGGTCTTGGGGTATCTACTCGTTAAATGCGGAGAGATCGCGGCAGAGCGGGGCTTTAGGGATGCGTTCCGCCTAGTCATCAATAATGGCGCGGCCGTTGGACAGAGTGTCTTTCATCTGCACGTCCACATGCTCGGAGGTAGGCGTTTCAGCTGGCCACCCGGCTAGGCGTCGCCTAATCGATATCGCTCGGGGCGCTCAGCGCTTCATCGCATCGAAAAATTCAGCATTGTTCTTAGTCGCCTTGAGCCGTTCGAGCAGAAATTCCATGGCAGCGGCTTCTTCCATCGGATGCAGCAGCTTACGCAAGATCCAGATTTTCTGTAGCTCGTCGGGCTTGGTGATGATCTCTTCACGCCGTGTCCCCGAGCGATTGATATTAACGGCGGGGAATACCCGCTTCTCGGATATCTTGCGGTCGAGATGGATTTCCATATTTCCCGTACCCTTAAATTCTTCATAGATAACGTCGTCCATACGCGAACCCGTATCGATGAGGGCGGTCGCCATGATGGTCAAGCTGCCGCCTTCTTCGATATTACGCGCTGCGCCGAAAAACCGTTTCGGTCGCTGCAGGGCATTGGCGTCGACGCCGCCTGTGAGAACCTTGCCGGACGAAGGTACGACGGTGTTGTAGGCGCGCGCGAGACGGGTAATCGAATCCAGCACGATGACGACATCACGCTTGTGCTCCACCAGTCGTTTGGCTTTTTCGATCACCATCTCGGCGACTTGAACGTGACGGCTGGCGGGTTCGTCGAAGGTGCTCGAAATGACTTCGCCACGTACCGAACGCTGCATCTCCGTGACTTCTTCCGGCCGCTCGTCGATGAGCAGCACGATCAGATAACAGTCCGGATGATTGACCTCTATCGAATGGGCGATGCTTTGCAGCATCATGGTCTTACCGGCCTTGGGCGGTGAAATAACGAGACCGCGCTGGCCCTTACCGATCGGCGAAGCAAGGTCGATCACTCTTGGGGTCAAGTCTTCCGTACTGCCGTTTCCGAGTTCGAGCACCATGCGTTCCTGCGGAAACAACGGGGTGAGGTTTTCGAAGAGGACCTTGTTCTTCGCGTTTTCCGGCGGCTCGAAATTGATTTCTCCCACTTTTAACAAAGCGAAGTATCGTTCACCGTCCTTCGGCGGCCTGATTTTGCCTGAGATGGTGTCTCCCGTTCGGAGGTTGAACCGGCGGATCTGGCTGGGTGAAACGTAGATATCGTCCGGTCCGGCGAGATAGGAGCAGTCCGCAGACCTGAGGAATCCGAAACCGTCCTGGAGGATTTCGAGTACGCCGTCGCCGGATATGTCTTCCCCCTGTTTTGCATGCGCTTTGAGGATGCCGAATATCACATCCTGCTTGCGCGAGCGGGCGACGCCGTCGAGGCCCATATCGTCCGCAATTTCTACGAGTTCTGATGCCGGTTTTTGCTTGAGTTCTGTCAGGTTCATCATGAGCTTGAAGGAAGGCTTGCATTGCACGCGAGACCACGCGCGCTGTGGAGTGAATCAAGTGTCGTTGTGGAGGCCGGGCCCTGGCAGGTTGCTTGGACCGGTAATAAAAACGATAGCACGCAACTCGAGTGGCGTCTACCTCCCCTTTGTCCTGCGCAGTTCCATCATCTACGGCCCGGCCGAAACGTCGACCGCCCGCGGTATCGGTATGGAATCAGACGTTACTGTCTATGAACGCGGTCAATTGTGATTTCGTCAAAGCGCCGACATGTGTAGCCACGATATTGCCTTCCTTGAACAGCATCAGGGTGGGTACGCCACGAATGCCATACTTCATCATCGTCGCCTTATTTTCATCGACATCAAGTTTCGCAACTCTGATTTTATCGGTGTACTCCGATGAGACCTCGTCGAGAATTGGCGCTATCATCTTGCACGGGCTACACCACTCCGCCCAATAGTCAACGAGGACCGGCGTTTCGGATTGTAAGACGTCCGAATCGAACGAGTCGTCGGTAACGTGAATCATGTTTTCGCTCATAAAAGGACCAATCTCGCAAAAATTGTGACGACCGCATTTTCGACCGATCTCAAATACAAATGCAAGCCTGACCAGACCCCCCTCTCGGCGGAGCGATTCCGGTGAGAGACGATCTGATAACAGAACTGCAATTTACTGATCTTGACCTAGACGAACGCCTCATCAGAGGTTTGGATGATGCGGGATTTCAGTTCTGCACGCCGATCCAAGCCCGAACATTACCGTTGCTGTTGCAGGGACAAGATGTCGCCGGGCAAGCACAAACCGGAACAGGTAAAACAGCGGCTTATCTCCTTGCCATCATGCACCGGTTGCTCGGGGACGGCGGCGCCGGCGGCGTGATTGATGACTGCGTCGCGCCAGCGGCGCTGATCCTGTCGCCCACGCGTGAACTCGCGATTCAGATATACAAAGATGCGCAGCTGATCGGCGCTCACTCGGACCTCCGACTCGCGCTCGTCTATGGTGGCGTCGATTACGACAAACAGCGTCAAACCGTCAGCGACGGCGTCGATATCCTCATCGGAACGCCGGGTCGCCTGATCGACTATTTCAAACAGCGGGTCTTTTCGCTCAAAGGGGTTAAGGCGCTCGTCCTCGATGAAGCGGACCGCATGTTTGACCTCGGCTTCATCAAGGATTTGCGGTTTCTCTTACGGCGCACCACGCACCCAACCCAACGTCTCAACATGCTCTACTCGGCCACGCTTTCGCTGCGCGTCAATGAACTTGCCTACGAGCACATGAACAATCCGAAAATCATCGAGATTGAACCGGACAAACGCACAGTAGATTCAGTAGTTCAACTGCTCTATCACGTTAGCTCTGAGGAAAAAATGGCGCTGTTAATCGGATTGTTCAAACACCTCGATCCGAGTCGCTCCCTGGTCTTCGTCAACACCAAAAGAGTCGCTGCCGATGTCGTCGCTTACTTCAGCGGGAACGGATTCCACGCCCGCGCGTTATCCGGTGACGTTATCCAGACGAAAAGGCAACGCCTTATCGAGCAGTTCAAAACGGGCGAAGTCGATATCGTGGTGGCTACCGACGTTGCCGCGCGTGGCTTGCATATCCCTGAAGTGAGCCATGTTGTTAATTTCGATCTGCCGCAAAATTCCGAAGATTACGTACATCGCATCGGGCGTACCGCGCGTGCCGGCGCAAGCGGCGACGCGATCAGTCTGGCGTGTGAACAGTACGTATTTTCACTGGAAGGTATTGAAGAGTTTATCGGTAATAAGATTCCTGTGGCGCAGGTAAGCGATGATCTCCTGGTCGAATTACAGCCGCCGCAGGGTCAGGATGGTCGGCGAAAACCACAAGCGGGCAAGCGGCGCGGGGCGCCACGACGGAGTAGCGGTAACCGGGGTCGCAAGTCCCGATAATTCGATTCGGCCTCCGATCAAGCCTGGATGGCGCGCAGCGGAGTCCAGGAATGTTCTTGAAGCGGCCTCAAAATTCGCCTGAGACGTTGATGCTGCGTTGCACGACTTTCTCCGGTGCTCATTTATTGCGCATAAACTGCGCTCCTCGAAGGTCGCGCGCCTTGCCTGAACGCCTCAGGCAAATTTTGAGACCGCTTCTTGTATCATTGCCCGGCCCGTATTCGCTTTGGAACCGAGACGCCGCTATGCGCAATCAAATCCTCGCCCACGTACTCGTTGCCGCGTTGTTGCTCGGCGTGACGGTCTCGCTCGGCGGTTGCGGGCAAAAAGGTGATCTCTACCATCCGGACAAGCATCAGGTATCTCAACACTAAGCTGTGCGTTCGCCTGAGCTGATTCCATGCGTTATCAATACCATGACGGGCGTCTGCATGTAGACGGTACCGACCTCGCCGAAGTTGCTTCGGCGGTTGGCACCCCGTGCTACGTTTATTCACGCGCAGCGATCGAATCGCGCTGGGCCGCATACACAGCCGGTTTTGGCGCCCGCACCCACCGCATCTGTTACTCCGTCAAAGCCAACGGCAACCTGTCTATTATTAAATTGCTGAGCCAGTTGGGCTCGGGCTTCGACATCGTTTCAGGTGGTGAACTGGAGCGCGTGTTGGCGGCCGGAGCCAAGGCGCGGGATGTGGTGTTTTCGGGCGTGGGCAAGTCGCGTGGCGAAATCGCTCGAGCGATTGAGGCTGGTATCGGTTGCATCAACATCGAGTCGCGGGACGAACTCGAACGTATCGCCATCGCCGCGAAAGATTACGACCAGGTCGTTGCCATCGCGATCAGGGTCAATCCGGATGTGGATGCTGAAACCCATCCATACATCTCTACAGGGCTCAAAGAAAGTAAATTCGGCGTCACCATTGCCGAAGCGCGCGATCTCTATCATATGAGTGCCGCAGATCCCAGATTGAAACCCGTGGGCATCACCAGTCATATCGGATCCCAGTTGGTCGCGGTTGAACCCGTGATCGATGCCGTCGGACAACTCGTTGCGCTCGCGGAAGAGCTGCGGGGCGCCAACATCGAGCTCGAACATATCGATATCGGCGGTGGATTAGGGGTCCGTTACCGTGACGAACGTCCGCCGGAAATCGATACATTTCTCGAAGCGGTTTGCGCCTGCGTCCCGGAGCACTACACGATCGTTGTGGAACCGGGCCGGTCGTTAGTCGGCGAGGCGGGTATGCTGCTCACGCGGGTCGAGTACGTGAAGCGCACCGGCGTCAAAAACTTTGTCATCGCAGATGCAGCGATGAACGACCTAATTCGCCCCGCGCTCTATGACGCATGGCACGACGTGCTTACGGTGAACGAACCGGAAGTGGGTGCGGGTTCGCTCGTTTGCGACGTTGTCGGACCGGTTTGTGAAACCGGCGATTGGCTCGCGCGCGAACGCGATTTGGCTACCGTTCCGGGCGACCTGCTGGCGATCACCGCAGCCGGGGCCTACGGTTTCGTCATGAGTTCAAATTACAACGCCCGGCCGCGGCCGGCCGAAGTACTGATCGAATCGGGTGGATTCGGCGTGATCCGTAAGCGCGAAACCCTGGCCGCGATGTTGGATAACGAACGCAACTGCCTGATCCCGTGATGGACGCACCGTTTTGGTGCGTACGTCTTTAACAGCGTCCCGAAATGGTGCGAATTCCGGTGTGAACCGCGCCTCAATGCGCGGATTCAATGGGTTACCATTGGCACGCATTATGCTCGATTAGCGCGCGCGGGATCCGGTAGGGCGGCACTCGCGCGCATTGATGCAGATTCAGTGATGTTGGTGGGAGGATTTCCAAATGTCAGTTGAGAACGTTCTAAAAACAATAAAAGACGAAGACGTTAATTTCATCGATATCCGATTTACGGATACCCGCGGTAAGGAACAACATGTATCGGTGCCTGCCCACGAGATCGACGAAGATTTTTTCGAGCAGGGCAAGATGTTCGACGGCTCATCCATCGCTGGCTGGAAGGGTATCGACGAGTCTGACATGGTGCTGATGCCGGACGCCGACACGGCGGTGACGGATCCGTTCTACGAAGAGCGAACCTTGAACCTACGCTGCGACGTCGTCGAACCGACGACGGGCGAGGGCTACGGCCGGTGTCCGCGTTCCGTCGCTAAGCGCGCCGAAGCCTTTCTCAAATCGTCAGGCGTTGGCGATGCGGCCTATTTCGGGCCTGAACCCGAATTCTTCGTCTTCGACGATGTCCGCTGGGGTGTCGAGATGAGCGGTGCGTTCTACGCCATCGAGTCCGACGAAAGTTCCTGGGCTTCGGGGAAGGCGTTCGAAGATGGCAATATCGGCCATCGACCCGGCGTTAAAGGTGGCTACTTTCCCGTACCACCGGTCGATTCCCTACAGGATATTCGTTCCACGATGTGTCTCCTCATGGAGGAGATGGGTGTCAAAACGGAAGTCCATCATCACGAAGTCGCAACCGCCGGACAATGCGAAATCGGTACGATATTCGACACGCTCGTACGCCGCGCAGATACGCTACAAATCTTGAAATACGTCGTTCACAATGTCGCCCACGGCTACGGTAAAACTGCGACCTTCATGCCTAAACCGTTGGTTGGTGACAACGGCAACGGCATGCATGTACACCAATCATTATCCAAAAGCGGCGAAAATATCTTTGCCGGTGACGGGTACGGCGGGCTGTCGGAATTGGCCTTGCATTACATCGGCGGCGTAATGAAACACGCACGCGCGGTCAATGCGTTCACCAATTCGACAACCAACAGTTACAAGCGCCTGATCCCGGGATTCGAGGCGCCGACATTTCTCGCTTATTCGGCGCGTAACCGATCGGCGGGGGTGCGCATTCCCTGGGTGTCCAGCCCGAAAGCTCGCCGTGTCGAGGTTCGATTTCCCGATTCCTCCGGCAATCCCTACTTCACCTTTACCGCGATGTTGATGGCCGGTATCGACGGGATTCTCAACAAGGTCGATCCGGGCGCACCGATAGACAAGGATTTCTACGACCTTTCACCTGAAGAGGAAGAAGGGATACCAACCGTGTGCTTTGCCCTGGAGCAGGCGCTTGAATCGCTCGACGGGGATCGCGATTTCCTTAAGGCAGGCGGCGTTTTGAGCGACGATGCGATCGATGCCTACATCGCCCTCAAGATGGAGGAAGTCACAACCTTGCGGATGACGACACACCCGGCGGAGTTCGACATGTATTACAGCGTTTAACGAAAGTTCAATACGATGTTTGATAAAGCCCCTTATTGGGGGCTTTTTTTATGAACAGCTTAGTGGAATTTCTGTCTATGACAGATAGACTCTCTACGCAGGAATCGGTCAAACGGTGTTGAAATGGCGATTCGTATCATTCTCAGTGTCATGTGTGTCTGCATCGACTACTCGGCGGGCGCCGAGGTGTACCGATCGGTAGACGAAGACGGCAATGTGATTTTCTCCGACACGCAACGCGAAGGCGGTGAGGCGGTGGAATTGCGCGAAACCACCGTCGTGCCGGCCTTGAAGCCGCCACACCGGCAGTCCGTACCGACCGTACCCGCGGGCGCCAAACCGCTACCTTACGAGCTCATCGCGATCGCGAGCCCTGGCGACGAAGAGACCGTGCGTGACGTCCAACAGGTCATAGTAAGCATCGCCTTAGCCCCAGGTCTGCAGACGAAATTTGGCCATAAAATCCAACTCTACATGGATGGTGCGCCATTCGGCGGGCCCAGTACCGAAACGCAATTTATCTTGCCCGAGGTCGACCGCGGCGCGCATGAACTGGCCGCCGCGGTACTGGATAAAGGCGGACGTGAGCTGAAACGCTCCGAGAGCAGTATCTTTTTCCTGCACAAGCATTCCGTATTCCGTCCAGCCGGCGGTTGATTGGTCCGATTCTTGCGATTCGCTCCGTAACGGGACCTGTCGACGTTATGGGTGCGCACGATTTCTCGATAACTGCCTGATCTTAGGCCCTATGTGACGCCGCAAATGTACGGTCGCCGCGCCGCAGTGCGTCTAACGCACCAAATTTGTGCATAATGAAACAGCACCACGCAGTGTCTGAAAGCCTGAATCTCAATCTTCTCGACGCGCTGGCCACGGCGGTCATCCTGCTGGATCGGCAGATCCGGGTGGTAGAGCTCAATGCCGCCGCACAATCCCTCATTGCAACTAGCGAAACGAAGGTTAGAGGGCATCCGCTGGCGGAGGTTTTGCCGAGCGCAGGTAAGCTCGTTGAAGCAGCGCGGCGCGCGCTGGATGAAGGCCGCACGTTCATTGAGCGGGACTTGGCCTTGTGTTCGAGCAATCTCAAAGACGCGACCGTGGATTGTGCAATCACGCCTGTATGGAACGGCGCGGGCGTACCGGAATTTGTGGTCATCGAGATGAACGATGCCCAGCGGCACCAGCGCATTCAGACGGAGGGCAATCTGCTGATGCAAAACGACGTAACGAGTACGCTGTTACGCGCCCTCGCCCATGAGATAAAAAATCCTCTCGGAGGAATTCGCGGTGCTGCACAGTTATTGGAACGCGAACTAGAGGATCGGAAACAAGAAGAGTATACGCAAGTCATCATAGGCGAAGCCGACCGCCTTCGTTTACTGGTAGACCGTATGCTTGGGCCGCTCGAAGAATCGCATAAGGCCGCGCTCAATATTCATGATGTCATCGAGCACGTTCGCCAGCTTGCCGAAGCGGAGCGTGAATATTCCGTGGAATGCGAACGCGATTACGATCCGAGTCTGCCGGCAATTTACGCCGACCGCGATCAACTCATCCAGGCCTTTCTGAATCTCGTGCGTAATGCGATGCAAGCGGTGAAGACGGATACTGGCACGATCACGCTACGCACCCGCGTTGCACGGCAATTCACGATCCGATCGACTCTGCACCGGCTGGTGGTGCTTGCCCAAGTCATCGATTCGGGACCGGGCGTCGATCCAGAGATCGCCAGCAGTATCTTTTTCCCTTTGGTCTCGGGTCGGCCCAATGGCGCCGGGCTGGGTCTTCCCATCGCACAAACACTCGTGCATCGACAGGGCGGATTAATCAGTTTCGAAAGCGAACCGGGACATACGGAATTTTCAGTTTGGCTGCCGGTAGGAGAGCACCGATGAGCCGCGAACACGAAGTTTGGATTGTCGACGACGACAAAGCGATCCGGTGGGTGCTCGAGCGCGCGTTGGGACGGGAGGCGATCGCGACTCGCAGCTTCGATAGCGCAGACCAAGTCTTGGCCAGGTTGGAACGAAGCGAGCCCGACGTGATCATCACCGACATCCGCATGCCGGGCACGGACGGTATGAGCTTGCTAGAGCAGGTTCGCACCGATCATCCGAAACTACCGGTGATTATCATGACGGCCTATGCGGATCTCGATCGAGCCGTGGCGGCTTTTCGTGGTGGCGCATTTGAGTATTTGCCCAAACCCTTTGATGTAGACGACGTTATCGTAATCGTTCAACGTGCGTTGCGAAAATCTTCTGAGGCGCCGGACCCATCGACGATTGTGGAAAACGCGGCTCAGGTTCCCGAAATAATCGGTTCGTCGATGGTCATGCAAGAGGTATTTCGGGCGATAGGGCGATTGTCCAATTCGACTATGACGGTTCTCTTGACAGGCGAGTCGGGCACCGGCAAGGAACTCGTCGCCCGTGCGCTTCATCGACATAGTCCGCGAGTAGATATGCCATTCATCGCGCTCAGCGCGCCTGCGATACCGCGCGACTTACTGGAATCCGAACTGTTTGGCCATGAAAGGGGTGCGTTCACTGGTGCCGGGAGCCAACGCATTGGACGTTTCGAACAGGCCGATCGTGGAACGTTGTTCCTTGACGAGATCGGAGATATGCCGGCGGAACTTCAAACGCGGCTGCTCCGCGTGCTAGCCGACGGGGAGTTTTATCGTGTCGGTGGATACGAGTCCGTACGCGTTGACGTAAGAGTCATCGCCGCGACCCACCAAACGCTCGAGGAGTGTGTGAAGGCCGGAGCATTTCGCGAAGATCTCTATCATCGTTTGAACGTCATTCGCCTGGAATTACCATCATTGCGTGATCGAACAGCAGACGTCGCAGCATTGGCGGAGCATTTTTTGCGCGAGACCGCCGCAGAACTAGGCACCGAACCCAAACGATTGACGAAAGACGCTTTGGAGGTCATGTCCAATTTCGATTGGCCGGGGAATGTGCGGCAGCTCGAGAATGTTTGCCGCCGGGTAACGATCATGGCGCCGACACGCGATATTCACCGCGATGACCTGCCACACGAATTGTTAGCCGGGGAAGAACAGGCGCCGTTCGACGGCGAACCCGAGTGGGAAACCGCATTGCGCCGTTGGGCTGAGCGCTACGTGCGTAGTTCGCAGGCGCCGCTGCTGGAGGAAGCCATGCCTCGTTTCGAAAGCACCATGATCCACTTCGCGCTCGATGCGACCCGGGGTCGGCGTCAAGACGCCGCAAAGTTACTCGGCTGGGGCCGGAATACGCTCACGCGAAAGATCAAAGAACTCGATATCGACGTCTAGTGTCCCGTCCCGCAAATAACTTTCATAAGTCGCGACGGATTTTTCGTCACTGGCAAGGCGCGACGACGCTTATGTGCGGGCTCTACATAAGGGGGAGCAACGCCGCCAGGGGCGAAAAAGACAAGCCAAATATGAAAGTTATTTGCGGGACAGGGCACTAGGATTCTCGTAAGATTTCTGCAACCGCACCGGCGAAATAAGTCAAGATCCCATCCGCCCCGGCGCGTTTGAACGCCACTAACGATTCCAGTACGACGGCGCGTTCATCGAGCATGTCCGCTTGTGCCGCGGCTTTGAGCATCGCGTATTCGCCGCTGACCTGGTAGACGAAGGTTGGTAGACCGAATTCGGCCTTGACGCGTTGCACGATGTCGAGATACGGCATTCCCGGTTTGACCATGACGATATCCGCGCCTTCGGCGATATCGAGGGCGACTTCGCGTAGGGCTTCGTCCGTATTTGCAGGATCCATCTGGTAAGTTTGTTTGCCGCTTTTACCCAAATTTGCGCTCGATCCGACGGCATCGCGGAACGGACCATAGAACGCAGACGCGTATTTGGCGGAATAGGCGAGGATCTTGACGTTGTGGTATCCGGCCCCTTCGAGCGCGGTTCGAATCGCACCGACGCGGCCGTCCATCATGTCCGACGGCGCGACGATATCTACGCCTGCCTCGGCTTGTGACAGGGCCTGCTTTACCAGCACCTCGAGGCTCTCGTCGTTCACGATCGCGCCGTCGCGGTCGAGTACCCCGTCGTGGCCGTGAGTGGTAAACGGGTCGAGTGCTACGTCGGTCACCACGCCCAGGCCCGGTACGGCTTGCTTGATTTGCCGAATGGCGCGTTGGGTGATGCCGTGGGCATTGTAAGCCTCGCGCCCGTCATCGGTTTTACGCGCATCGGGTGTTACGGGAAACAGCGCAACTGCCGGGATCCCGAGTCTGCTCAATCGGTTCGCTTCTTCGATCGCAAGGTCGATAGTGAGACGCTCTACACCAGGCATACGCGCCACGGATTCGCGCACATTGTCGCCTTCGAGAATGAACAGAGGTGCGATGAGATCGTCGGTCGTCAGTCGGTTTTCACGCACGAGGCGGCGCACGAACTCATCGCTGCGTGTACGGCGCATGCGCGTGGACGGGAACCCCGCGTCGTTCTGATGCCGTATAAGGAGATGGAGTTGAGCCTTGTTCATCGAAACCATTATGATTGCTCCGGTGCCCTCGGTAAATGCGAACACGTCGTCTCAATCCATGCCTCCACCTCCCGCGTGACGACCTTGGCTGTCTTGCCCTGTGTATCAATCGGCGGACCAACGACGACGCGTATCGTACCGGGGTGTTTGGTCAGCGCATTGCGAGCCCAGAATACGCCGGCATTATGGGCAACCGGTACGACGGGCTTGTCACATTGCAGTGCGAGCGCGGCGCCCGTTTGCGTGTAGCGGCCCTTTTCCCCCGGCGGTATACGCGTCCCCTCAGGGAACAACAGCACCCACCAGCCGTCCCGGATGCGGTCACTACCGAGGGATAAGACCGTACGCAGCGATTTAGTGCCGGCGCTGCGGTCGATTGCGATCGGATTGAGACTCGCCAGCCCCCAGCCGAAAAACGGCACGCGTAAAAGTTCGCGCTTGAGGACCTGACACTGGCGCGGAAAGATCAGTTGCAAGGCGATCGTCTCCCACGCCGATTGATGCTTGCAGAGGATCACGCCGGGGTCGGCGGGAATGTGTTCTCCGCCGCTGAGATCCCAATCCAGTCCGCATGAGATCCTGAGCCACGCAATCGTCAGCACGGACCAGCGCGTGATGACGGCGTACCGCCAGGAACGCGGCAACGGCAATATAGCGATGCCGATAAAACTGAATAGCACGGTCAGCGGTACGAGCCCGGTGTAGAAAAGCAGTGAACGCGCCGCCGCCAGGCTCATGACGTCGCGATGACAGCGTTAACGGCGTCTCTGAGCGTGTCGAAGCATTCAACGCGGCCGATGTCCCGTGTTTCCGCGTCTGTGATGGTGTCGATGCCCGTGCGAACCAATACCGGTATCGCCCCGGCGCGTTTTGCGGCCAGCAGATCGCTTATTCGATCGCCGATGAATGGCGTCTTGGCGAGATCGAGGCCGAGCCGTTCCTTCGCCGTCAACAGCAGCCCGGCTTTGGGTTTCCGACAGGAGCAATTATCCTCGGGGCCATGTGGGCAAAAGAAAAACGCGTCGATATGTCCGCCAAAGTGCGCTAAATCTTCGAGCAAACGACGATGGATGGCGTTGAGTGTGGTGATATCGAGCAAACCGCGCGCGATGCCCGATTGATTGCTCACGACAATGATCCGATAACCCGCGCGCCGGGCTCGAGCGATCGCTTCTAAGCTGCCCGGAAGAGGTTTCCAGTCGGCGGGCGATCTAACGAACTCGAGGCGTTCCTCATTGATGACGCCGTCACGGTCCAGGAATATTGAACGCATGCGACACCTTCAACTGTCATGTAATCTGGCTATATCCGCGACGCGGGTGAAGAGGCCGTGAAGAGCCAGAAGTAAAGCGATTCGATTGTCGCGCAATTTTTCGTCATCGCACATCACCATCACGTGATCGAAAAAGGCGTCTACGGGATCGCGTAGACCCGCGAGCAACTCCATATATTGGGGGTAAGCTCGTTGCGCGAACAGGTCTTCGGCCTGATCGGCCAGGGCGTCATATTCTTCGACGAGCGCCTTTTCCTGGGGTTCGACCAACAGCTTTCGGGCGATGGTTCGCCGCGGTTTGGTTTCGAGTTTTTTCAGGATATTAGCGATGCGCTTGTTTGCCGCGGCGAGGGCCACAGCCGCTTCCATATCGCGAAAGCTGCGCACCGCGTCGAGGCGCCGCGCGACTTCTAAGGGCGCGGTGGGTTCATTGGCGAAAACTGCATCACAAACGTCGGGTAGCACGCCACGCTCGAGATAGTAGCCGCGCATGCGATCGCGGATGAACGCGAATACCGATTCCGCAGTGCCTTCCA
Organism: Gammaproteobacteria bacterium; assembly: GCA_965217605.1. Lineage (GTDB taxonomy): Bacteria > Pseudomonadota > Gammaproteobacteria > JAYYZW01. The sequence continues at coordinate 412,105 of CBDCJB010000012.1, read as the reverse complement.
GCAGGTCGAGATCTCCGTATCCGTCGAGGGTGATGTCGATCGCATCACGCAAATCGAGGTCGACCTCGCCTTCAATGAGGATCCGCAAAAGCCCAATCGCGGCGCGACGCAGCGCATAGGGATCTTTGTCGCCTGTAGGTGCGGAGCCGATACCGAAAATACCGACTACGGTATCGAGTTTGTCGGCCAGCGCGACACAGGCGCCGGATGGTGTGGCTGGCAGCGTGTCGCCGGCATAGCGGGGTTTATAGAATTCGCCCAACGCCTTGCTCACGGTTTCCGTCTCGCCATCGGCCCGCGCGTAATAGCAGCCCATGGTGCCTTGAAGCTCGGGAAATTCCCCAACCATTTCCGACAACAGATCGCAGCGTGACAAGTGCGCGGCGCGCGCCACGGCGGTTGTGTCCGCACCAAACGTTTTAGCGAAAGATTGTGCCAACCGTTCGATCCGGCGAGTCTTGTCCAGCAGTGATCCCAATCGTTGTTCAAACGTCATGTCGGCAAGCAGGTCGAGCCGGTCTTGCAGACGCTTACCGAGATCGTTCCTCCAAAAAAATCCCGCGTCGCTCAGGCGCGGGCGAATAACCCGCTCGTTACCGCTGCGAACGATGTCGGGATCGCGACTTTCGATATTGCTGATCGATATGAACCGGTTGAGCAAATTTCCGTTTGCGTCCCGGACGGGAAAATACTTCTGATGATCTTGCATCGATGCAACGAGGACCTCAGCCGGTAACTCGAGAAAGTGTTCGTCGAAACTACCGGCGATGACGACGGGCCATTCAACGAGCGCGGTGACTTCGTCGAGAAGCGCGGGCTCAATCGATGCAGTGCCCCGATGTTCGAGCGCACTGTTTTCGACGAGTTGCCTAATGTATAGCCGGCGTTTCGCAAAGTCGCCGATCACGCGGCCCGGATCTTCGAGTCTCGAGGCGTAATCATCGGCATGGGCCAGTTCAATGGGCCCGGGATGGTGAAAGCGGTGACCGCGAGTCGTTCGCCCGGCGGGTAGTTCGAAGGCTTCGCAGTCGATTACGCGATCGCCATATAGCGCCACCAACCAATGTGCCGGGCGAACGAATTCGACCGACCGCTCCCCCCAGCGCATGCGTTTGGGGATCGGCAAGTCGGTCAATGCCTTCACGAGGATATCGGGCAGAGCATCGTCGATTGAGCGACCGGCGATATGCAGGTCAAAGGCGAGCCATTCACCATCGTCGTTCTTGATACGGCCCAGATCCGAAACCGCCACCTTGCAGGAGCGCGCGAAACCGTTAGCGGCCTTGGTGGGTGCGCCGGATTCGTCGAACGCGACTTTTACGGCCGGCCCGCGACGATGCTCAATGCGGTCAGCCTGTTCTGCCTGTAGATCGTCGACCCCGACGGCTAACCGTCGAGGCGTCGCATAGGCCTTGACGGCCGAGAAGGTAAACTCCGCGGTCAATAATCCGCGTTCGAGATTCTCGGCGAATGCATCCGAAAGGGATAAAAGAACCTTAGGCGGCAGTTCTTCCGTTCCGATCTCGACCAGAAGGCTATTTTTCATCCTTATGCAGCCGGCACGGTGACGTGTGGGTCGGTCACGAGTGGAAATCCGAGCGCTTCGCGCGCGGCGAAATAAGCTTCGGCGACGCTACGGGCGAGGCTACGAACCCGCAGGATGTACCGCTGCCGCTCGGTAACCGAGAGCGCGCGCCGGGCATCGAGTAAATTGAAAGTATGCGAGGCCTTGACCATCTGCTCGTATGCCGGCAATGCCAGTTTGTATTCGATTAGGCGTTTGGCTTCGACCTCACATCGGTCGAACCAATCGAACAGCGCCGTCGTGTCAGCGTGCTCGAAATTGTAGGCCGACATTTCCACCTCGTTTTGGTGATAAATGTCACCGTACGTAATCCGACCGGCTTCAGATTCGGCCCACAGGAGGTCAAAGACCGTATCGATCCCTTGCAGATACATCGCGATCCGTTCGAGACCATAGGTGATCTCACCGGACACCGGCCGGCAGTCCAAACCCCCGACCTGTTGAAAATACGTGAACTGGGTGATTTCCATCCCGTTCAACCACACTTCCCAGCCCAATCCCCATGCGCCTAAGGTAGGCGACTCCCAATTGTCTTCAACGAAACGGACGTCATGGACGAGCAGATCGATCCCCAGCGCCCGTAGTGAATCCAGGTAAAGCTCTTGAATATCATCAGGCGAGGGCTTCAGCAGCACTTGAAACTGAAAATAATGCTGCAGCCGGTTGGGGTTATCCCCATATCGGCCGTCCGCGGGACGTCGCGACGGCTGAACGTAAGCGGCGCGCCATGGCTCAGGACCAATAGCGCGCAAAAACGTCGCCGGGTGAAACGTTCCAGCACCCATCTCCATGTCATAGGGTTGTGCAATGACACACCCGAGTTCACTCCAATATCGTTGTAATTCGAAAATGAGCGCTTGAAACGTCGCGGGAGAGCGCGGCGACTCACTCATTTTCAAGAACGCTATTGGGGTGGAAAGACATGCGGGCGAAAGTATAGCGGTTGCCCCTTGGCTTGAGTATGCCGGAATTGTCTGTTTTCACCAGGTAAACAGTGCGCTCGGGGCCTTCAAAAGCGTCGTTAAAGATAAACGCGATCGCGCCGACACTAAGACTAATAGATGGAGTCTCTCAATGCTCAGCCCGGAACTACACATTGCGGAAACAGCCGGATGGCGAGCGCTGCTGACGCACGCTCAAATTGCCGGCGGCGTGTGTGTATCCCCAGCAGTAGAGGAGCATATGATCGCTATGCTTTTTCGTCACCTGGGCGCTCAATTATCTCAAGGGGACATGGATAACGATTTAATCGACCAACTCGAACAAATGATTACAGGCAACACCGCCAACCTCGCGACCATTGGGGATCAATGTTTAGTGCTCGCCGGACTGTTTCCAGAACACGCGATCGCGAAGGGCATTCCAGTAACCTATTTCGTCCAACTCGGACGCAATGCCTACCGCGATTACGCGGCCAGGCATCACACAAAAATACACCAGTTGTTGGGCGAAGAATTCGTCCTCGCAATGGACACACTGCAGACCGTCCGCCTTCTGCAAAACGGCGAACCGTGCATCGATGGATTTAATGCCTATCACCTGTGGCGGGAACTCGGTAGTTCCAGCGGGTGGCGGGTTTTGCGCGGGCTGACCGCCTCACTGCCTGCGAGCTGCGAAACCAGCGGGCACGTTCACTAGACAGCGGTCGAACGTCGTGTGGAACGTTGATGCTGCGTTACGCGACCTTCTCCGGTGCTCATTTACTGGCGTGTAAACTGCGCTCCTCGAAGACCGCGCGCCTTGCCTGAACGCCCCACACGACATTCGACCATTTCTAGTTAGTCTTCGGCCGGTTTTTCGGCGGGCTCGTCTTCCTCTATCAGGTCTTCGTACCGCTTGTCGATCGTTCGCGTCTTGTAGTCGGGCATTTGATAGACCCATAGCGCCGTTCGTTCTCTAAGTAGCGCAACTTCTTCTTCGACCGTCTCCTTAGCATCTTCCTCCGCAGATGGCTCGTCTGCAGATTCGACGTCATCATCTTCAATGGCAACGATGTCGGGGTCAAAAGAAAAATCGAAACGCGCCCAGACATTCTCCTCGTAGTCGAACTCTTCTAGTTTTATCACCAGCCCATCGAACGTCTGTAACTCGAGCGTTTTCCGGGGTTCGAGATCTGTGACAGAACTGGCTCCCGCGACGTTTTTGAAATCGAGGTTGAGCATGATTGCTCCGATGCTCGACACGGTTGATTTCGATTTGACTTTGAACCCATCCGGTACGTTCTCGAGATCGAAAAAGCTTTTATTCGCGTTTTCCTTCTCGATACGGATGGATTCGCCGTCAGGGTAGGTGATCGAGACTCGTTTCACCCGATCGGTATCGATATTTGCTATCTCTGTATCGACCCAACTGAGCGGGTCAGTCGAAATTTTAAGGTCACCTGACACCAACCAGGATTGAACGTCACCACTTTTACGTACGTAATGTTGAGCCTGCCCGCTGGCATCGCTTTTGCGCCCGACAATGAGACTTGCAATGCTTTCGCCAGCATCATTGTGGAGCTCGATCAGTTGGCCGGCCGCATCATCGGACTCAATATCCGCGACGCCGATTCGTTTATAGCTTTCCGGAAGAGATGTTTTGGCTTCGATGACGTTGAGGTCCGCGATCTGCAGAATCGAACGTTTGATATTTGTGAATGCAGCGGGATAACCATCACGGTTCTCAAGTTTCCACGCATCGCCATCGCGCTTCAACATAGACTCTTCTTTCGCCGATCGAATAATTACGCGACCGATGTCATTCAATTGATCGATGAGTCCGGGATAGAGACTCGCACGGATCACTTCGGTTTGTGGCGCTCTATCCTCGCTGATCTTCCAGGCCAATCCGATGATCAACAGCGTCAGCAAGGCGAGGCCGAGGAGCTTTGCGTTCATTATTGCTTGCTCTGAATCGATTTCAGGCGCTGCGGCGCGCCCGTACCGAGAAAAGGCTGATGCAAATCGCCAGCACCGATATCAAAAGAGGCACGAATGCAGTATTTAAGAATTTGAGTGTCATACCGAGGCGCTCGATGTTTCGCTGGAGATCGTGCTGAACGGCGCGAAGTTCTTTACGCGTATTGACCTGTTCCTGGCGGAAGCGATCGATTTCGGCCTTTTGCTCCGTGGTCAACAACATTTCGTTGTCGGTTTCCTGACTTTGCAGTTCGGCGAGTTTTCGTTCCGTTTCGGATAATCGGTCTTGCAATGCGCGTTCGCGTTCACGAAATTGCGATTCGGCATCACGTTGGATTTGCTGAACGACTTCAAACGGACGCGCGTATTGACCGCGGCTTCTGAGCCCAATTAGATCATCGTTACCGCCGAGGTTATCCACGGCATTGATCAGAAAATCGGCATTGTTTCCGAACGATTCCGGAATGCGCATGCCTGCGAAATTGTTGAATCGCACCCAAAACCGGTCCGAGAGGATATCGGTATCGGCAACGACAATGACATTTATCGGGGTTTGCGATTGGGCGGTGAAATTCTCATCTTCGGGAGCAGTATCTTCGGATTCACCTGCGGGGCGGCCGTCGGGAAAGGCCGTATCCGCAATCCCTGTAATCCGTAGGCTGATCACATGTTCGCGATCGTCGGATTCGAAATTATCGAGCAAGCCAGCCGGGTTACGCACCATTATGATCGAATCTCGATCGATCAATCCCGCCGAAGCCCCCATCTTGAGTAAGGCGGTGTGGGACATAGCGGTGCCCTCTATCGAATCCACCGAACCCGCGGTGCCGACATTGACGACGTTGAGTTCGTTCGTCACGAAGTCATCACCATTCAGGGCTTCGCCTTTGAGCTGCAGCCACGGCAGGTATTCCACCTCCTGCGGTCCACGCTCACTGCGGAAATTGACCCTTACGGCGGAATCGATATCGCCGACCACCTTTTCGGGAACGAGCCGTATGCCCCATTTTTCGAACAGGGGTACAAGGTCGGAACCCAGTTCAGGCATGACGCCTGGGCTTCCGGGATCGGGTGCCGTTTGATCCTGTTCGGCCAGTGGATCAACGAAGACCATCGCCTTACCGCCTCTGAGGACGAACTGGTCGATGGCATAGGTTGTTTCATCCGTTATTCCCTTTGGATGAATGACGATGAGCGTGTCGACGTCCGTTTCGATCTCAGTCGCATCGGTTTCGAGCTCCCTTACGTCATAGAGCTCCTTGAGCAGCGTCATGGCCGTTAATTCCTGCCCTGTAGGCTGACCGGTATTCGGATTGGGAGGCCCCTGAAATACCGGGAGTCCCGCCATCACGCCGATGACACGCTTTTTAGGCGCAGCAAGCGTGTAGATCATCTTCGTGATCTCATATTCGAGCGCATCTTCGCGCTCGGGGCTCAACAACGGTAATACTTCTCGATCATCGATAGTGTTAGAGCCGACGATCCCGAGATACCCCATTTCGCCGCTCGCAGTCAGCGAGAGTTGTCGGATGCCGTGGCCGACCGCCTCATCCTCGGCTTCCGAGAACGGTTCCGGGTCAATCACCAGCAGTTTGATCTTGCCCTTCCCGGCGGCTGCATACTCTTCGAGCATGTCGCGCACGCGTTTACCGTAATTGAGAAGCTGAGGAACGTCGGCGAATTGTTTGGCAGAGTAATAGAAACGAACCGTGACTGGCTCCTGAATGGTGTTGAGAATGTTTTCAGTCCCTTCCGAGAGGGTATACAGATCGTTCTCCGTCAGATCGAGCCTGACGGAAGTCAGGGTCTGGTTCGCGATGATGTTTAATCCCAAAAATAACGCCAGCGCGATAATGAGGCCGGTGCCAGTTACGAGCTTTTTGTTCATTATAACGGACCTAGTTACTCTTATTGATTTCGATGGCGAGTACATTGGCGTAAAGCCAGAACGCAATAAGGCTCGCAAAAAAGACGATGTCTCTTAGATCGATAACGCCTTTGAGAATCGAATTGAAATGCGTCAGAAAACTAAACGAGCTGATGACATCGACGATAGCTTGCGGCGCCCATGCGCTAAAAATATCGAGCACCATGGGAAAACCGCTCAGGTTGAACGCAAAACAGATGACAAAGCTGATGACGAACGCGATTACCTGGTTCTTGGTCAGCGCTGAAATGCAGGCGCCGATCGCGAGAAATCCGCCCGCCATCAGCAAACTACCAATGTATCCGGCGGCAATGACCGTATTGTCAGGATTCCCGAGATAGTTGACGGTCAGCCATATTGGAAGCGTCCCGGCGAGCGCAACAGCGGTGAAGCACCACGCCGCCAGGAACTTACCGAGTACCGTTGCCGCCAGCGAAACCGGCAGGGTCAGCAATAATTCGAGGGTGCCGGCCTTGCGTTCCTCCGACCACAGGCGCATCGAGATCGCAGGAATCAAGAACATGTAAATCCACGGATGAAAACGGAAGAACGGTTCGAGATCAGCCTGACCGCGTTCATAGAATCCGCCGACATAGAACGTGAACACACCGATCAAAACGAGAAAAATGACGATAAAAACGTAGGCGACCGGCGTCGCGAAATATGCTAGCAGCTCGCGCCTGAGTATCGTTCCAAGGCCCTTCATGTTCGATATACCTCGCCACTATCGGTCGCCGTGGTGGTGATCGTACGGAATACTTCGTCGAGTCGGCCGTGTTCAACGAAGAACTCGAGCGATTGGCAGCCGATCTCGGCTAATCGTTGCTGGACGGCGTTCGCTGGGTCCGCGCCGTCTGAAGGAATGACCGTAATCGTCACTTCATCATCGTTTTGCGTTTCTTCCAGTTGCTGAACGCCGGTAATTGACTCGAGTTCCTGTCGAACGCGCGCGAGATCGTTAGAACTGACGACAATGGTAGGCGCGTTGTTGTAGCGTGAGCGTTGCGCCAACTCACGGGGCGTACCGCTGAATATCACCTCACCCTGATTGATAATGATCGCGCGCGTGCAAACGGCGTCGACTTCTTCGAGGATATGGGTCGAGATTACGATCGCCTTATCCGCAGCCATTTCCTGGATCAAGCTGCGCACTTCGTATTTCTGATTCGGATCCAGTCCATCGGTCGGTTCGTCCATGATCAATATTTCGGGATCGTGCAGGATCGCTTGTGCGAGGCCGACGCGGCGCTTAAATCCCTTCGACAGCGTTTCGATGCGCTGGTTGAGCACGTTCTCGAGGTGAATTTTGGCCACGACGTCGGCGATGCGAACAGCACGTTTCTCGCGCGGTATGGCGCGAATGTCCGCAATGAATTCGAGGAACTTGATCGGCGTCATCTCACCGTATGCCGGCGCGCCTTCGGGCAGATAACCGATGCGGGACTTTGCCTCTATGGGCGATTGCTCGATGTCGAATCCCGCGATCGCGATCTGACCGCGGGTTGCAGCGAGAAACCCCGTGATCATCTTCATGGTGGTCGACTTGCCGGCGCCATTCGGGCCGAGGAAGCCCAGTACGTCGCCGCGCTCGACTTTCAGCGAGATATCGCTGACGGCTCGCAGCGCCCCGAAATCCTTGGTCAAGCCGCTAACTTCAATCAACGTGTCCATCAATCGTGGCCTCTTCTATTTTTCGCGGCGTTTCGCCGCTCGCTTCTCCGAGCGCGCCCGACAGGGGCGGCAAGTTTTTCATACGCGCATCAAAAGCGTCAACAACAATCCCAAGACCAAAATCGAGGCTCGAAGTTTCACGCGCTTGCGCAAAAACTGTAACCGCGATCGACTAATCCGGCCGCCCTGCGGCCACCCTTAAGCCGTGAAAAACACAGGACTAAAACGGGTGAAAATTCGATAAATAGTTAATATTACTGAATTAAACACGCAATTCGCTTCCTCGATTCGCCTTTCTTAATCGTCGCCGGCGGATTATCCTTGGCGCCCCGTTTTCGCCACCCAAGCAGGCACATCATGGAGCATCCGGAAACCTTTGACGTGATCGTCGTCGGCGGCGGCCACGCAGGGACCGAAGCGGCGCTCGCGGCCGCAGGTATGGGCGTGCGAACCTTGCTGTTGACGCAAAACATCGAGACGCTCGGGCAGATGTCGTGCAACCCCGCGATCGGGGGGATCGGCAAAGGCCACCTCGTGAAAGAAATTGATGCCTTGGGTGGCTTCATTGCGCGAGGGGCCGACCGCTGTGGGATCCACTTCCGGATCCTGAACGCGAGCAAGGGTCCGGCAGTACGCGCGACCCGTGCTCAGATCGACCGCGCGCTATACAAAGCGTGTGCGCGATCGGTGCTCGAAAATCAAGAGAACCTCACGCTATTTCAGCAGGCGGTCGAAGACCTCATCGTAGAGGGAGATCGGGTTCGCGGTGTCATCACGCAGATGGGCCTCGATTTTCGTGCCCCGGTGGTGGTGCTCACTGTTGGCACGTTTTTGGGGGGTGTCATTCACGTCGGCGAATCGAATTACGGCGCTGGCCGCGCCGGCGATCCGCCTTCGAACACGCTGTCGGCGCGGCTGCGGGAGTTGCCAATCCGTGTCGGTCGTCTCAAGACGGGCACACCGCCGCGCATCGACGGCCGTAGTGTCGATTTCGAAGCACTCGAAGAGCAGCCGGGCGATACGCCGTGTCCTATTTTTTCCTTTATGGGATCGGTTGACGAGCATCCGCCGCAGGTCCCGTGCCACATTACCTATACCAATCCACAGACCCACGATGTGATTCGCGACGGCCTCGGACGCTCGCCGATGTTTAGTGGCGCGATCGAAGGCGTCGGCCCGCGCTATTGCCCGTCGATTGAAGACAAGGTGGTCCGTTTTACGGATAAATCGTCGCATCAGATTTTTGTCGAACCCGAAGGCTTACAAACGCGAGAAATCTATCCGAATGGGATCTCCACCAGCCTTCCGTATGACGTCCAAGCCAAGTTGGTTCGAACGATCGTGGGATTCGAGCGCGCAGTGATCACGCGTCCTGGTTATGCCATTGAATACGATTATTTCGATCCACGCGACATTGCGCCGTGGCTCGAAACCAAGCAGATCAGCGGGCTCTTTTTCGCAGGGCAAATCAATGGCACGACGGGTTATGAAGAAGCGGCGGCGCAGGGACTGCTGGCCGGCATCAATGCGGCGCGCCGGATCAGCGATGATGACGCGTGGTACCCGCGGCGCGACGAAGCTTACATCGGCGTACTTGTTGACGATCTCGTTACGCGGGGCACAACCGAGCCCTATCGAATGTTTACGAGTCGCGCGGAATACCGATTATTGCTGCGCGAGGACAACGCCGACCAGCGGTTGACGGCCGTTGGCCGGCAGATGGGCGTCGTCGATGATCGACGGTGGCGGCGATTCGAAACTAAGCGCGAAGCAATCGAGCAGGAGCAATCGCGTCTCGAAGGAATATGGATGAGCCCGGAACGGCTGTCGCCGGAGTTGTCGACCGAATTGCTCGGCCAACCACTGCGCAAAGAGCAGCGGCTTTCAGATCTGCTGCGAAGACCAGAAATCGATTACGGCACGCTCATGCGCCTGCCAGGCGCCGGTCCCGGCGTTGCCGACGTCGGTGTGATCGAACAGATTGAAAACGACGCGCGATACTGTGGTTACATTGAGCGTCAACGGGAAGACGTCGAGCGCAACCGGGCTCACGAGGAAACACAAATTCCGGCGTCGATCGACTACCGTTCGGTACGCGGGTTATCGACTGAAGTCGTGCAGAAGTTATCCGACCATCGCCCCGTTACCGTCGGTCAAGCAGCGAGAATTTCAGGCGTGACGCCAGCCGCAATCTCGCTTTTGTTGGTCTATCTCAAGAAGTACCGCCCGAACTACGCGAAGACCGCATAAGCTCTTGGCCGATGATGCGCTAGCGCAGACCCTTCTCGACGCGGCGGCGCAACTCGATGCGACATTGACGCCGGCGCAAGCGGACCAACTGCTCGAATATACGAAACTCGTCATGAATTGGCGGTCGATCGTGAATCTAACCGGCGCGAGCACCCCTGTGGACTTCGTTCGCCAGCACATCGTCGATTGCCTGTCTGTAAAGCCGTTCGTCAACGGCCCGCGCGTGCTCGATGTCGGTACGGGTGCGGGATTACCGGGGCTCGTTCTCGCGATCGCGTTGCCACAACTTGCGTTTGATCTGATCGAACCGCGTAGTAAACGGGCGCGATTCCTCACTCAAGTACAGATCGAACTCAGTTTGTCGAACGTCGAAATCATTCGCGAACGTGTTCAAGACTATATCCCTCGGCAGCCCTACGACAGCATTATTGCGCGCGCGTTCGGGCCTTTTTCGCGATTGGTAGCCGAGACGGGGAACCTGCAACGGCCCGGTGTGCGGATGATCGCAATGAAAGCTGCGGTCGACCCGAAAGAAATATTTGATTGCGATTTCGCCCCACCTATATTGAAAATCGTGGCGCTCGATGTGCCGGGATTCTCGGATAGAAACCTGCTCGTCCTGGATTTCGGCGAATGACGAAATCATGTACGGGTCGTCACCGGGACGCTGGGGAGGGTAGGGTAGTTGTGCGATAATTGCCCAACGCAGCTCGACCCGTTCAGGGCGACGCCTCGATCATAAATATAGCGGATGGATTCGAAATTCGCATGTCACGCGTGCTCGCTGTTGCAAACCAAAAAGGGGGTGTGGGAAAGACGACGACAAGCGTCAATCTCTCTGCGTCACTAGCGGCGACCAAACGTCGGTTGTTGCTGGTTGACGTTGACCCACAAGGCAATGCGACCATGGGCAGCGGCATCGAGAAGCGTGAATTGGAGACTTCGAGCTTCGAAGTCCTCATGGGCGAAACCACCATTGAGCAATCACTGCTCACGGATATCGATGCCGGCTACCACTTGCTACCCGCAAACGGCGACTTAACTGGCGCCGAAGTCGGTCTGCTTGAAGAACTCGGACGGGAATTACGGTTGCGTCACGCGCTCGAACCCGTGCGCGAACGATACGCTTATATCATTATCGATTGCCCCCCGGCCTTGAACATGCTGACCATCAATGCGCTGGTTGCGGCGGATGCAGTCGTCATTCCAATGCAGTGTGAGTATTACGCGCTAGAAGGTTTGTCCGCCTTGCTTGACACCATCGATAAGATACGAAAATTTCTGAATCCCGAGCTTAGAGTCGAAGGCCTGTTACGCACGATGTTCGACCCGCGCAATAATCTTGCAAACGAAGTATCCCAACAGCTCCTGGATCATTTCGGAGACAAGGTGTACCGGACGATTATCCCGCGTAATGTAAGACTGGCCGAAGCACCGAGTCACGGTCTACCGGCGCTCATGTATGACAAAGCTTCGACGGGCGCTGTGGCTTACCTGGCGCTTGCTGGGGAAATGCTGCGTCGGGAAACTGCGACGACCTGATCGATCGCTGGGAGGATTTGATAAACCATGGCAAGTAAAAAGCGTGGGCTCGGTCGGGGGCTCGATGCGTTACTCGGCATCGGCGCCGAGCAACTAGCCGTCGAAGAAGCCAACGGTGATCAACTCAAAGCCGTTCCGATAGAGTTGATTCAACGTGGGCAATATCAACCTCGCATCGATATCAAGACTGAATCGCTCGAGGAGTTGGCGCAATCGATCAAAGCGGAAGGCGTCGTACAGCCGGTATTGATTCGTCCGCTCGCGCAAGGCGGACGCTACGAACTAATAGCGGGTGAACGGCGCTGGCGGGCAGCTCAGATTGCCGGTTTGAGCACAATTCCGGCGATCATAAGGCGCGTTGCGGACGCTCAGGCCATGAGCATCGCGCTGATCGAAAACATCCAACGCGAACAGCTCAATCCGATGGAAGAAGCCGCCGCACTCGACCGTCTGGTCCGCGAGTTCAAAATGACCCACCAAAAGATAGCGGAGGCGGTTGGTCGATCTCGGGCGGCGGTCACCAATTTATTGCGCTTATTGGAACTCGAGCCCGGGACCCGGGAACTGGTCGAGCGTGGTGAGCTCGAAATGGGTCATGCGCGGGCTCTTTTGGGCCTATCCGGCCCGGAGCAAGTCGAATGCGCGCGCCGCATCGCGCGCAAAGGCCTCAGCGTGCGCGAAGCTGAGGCAATCGTGCGGCGGGCCGGTTCGAATGAAACGGACCAGGCTCGTGAGGCATCGAAGCCCGATCCCAATATCAACCAACTGGAGCGATCGCTAGGCGAACGCCTCGGCGCGCACGTCTCGATCAAACACGGTGCGGCTGGCAAAGGCTCACTGACCATACGTTACAGCTCACTCGACGAGCTCGACGGGATCCTCGAGCACATCAAATAGCGTCTGCGCGAGGGCGAAGAATAGCTTGCCGCAATGCGACATAAGCGGCTAGAATCCCTGAGTTTTCCGCTTACAGATGACGGCGTACATACCAAGATTCAGGACCGGGTTAGCGGTCGTGGGTCGCTGCATCAGCAATCGCGGCGTACCGTGTTTCTGGTGATTGCGAGCCAGCTCGGAGTCGCGATCGCAATCGCTTTTGCGCTCGTAGTCGCAGTGGGCCAGCAGGCAGCCTACTCCGCGCTGGTCGGCGCGTTGATCGGCGTCCTGCCGAATTATCACCTTGCCGCACGATTGTTACGGTGCGAGCGAGGCGTGACGCCTGAACGGGCGTTACAAGACATTTACGTTGGGGAATTTATCAAAATCGCGTTCACTGCAGCTTTGTTCGTGCTGGCGGTAATGCTCTTGAATGTCAGTTTTATGATCGTATTAGCAACCTATGTCGCGACGGTTGCGGTGAACTGGGTCGCCTTACTCGTCGTCGACCTCGGCGAATCACCGCGACATCCGTCGGCGGAGCAGCGCGTCGGCATGCGGTAGATGAGGATCGGATAAAGGTAAATGGCAGCAGGCTCACCGGCTGAATACATCAGCCATCATATTCAGAATCTCACGTTTGGTGAGCACGCCGACGGCAGTTGGGGGGTCGCGCATTCGGCCAAGGAAGCGACCGAGATGGGTTTCATGGCGATCAACCTCGATACCATGGTGTGGTCGATTTTGACGGGCATTGCTTTTTGTTGGTCATTTCGCATTGTGGCCGTATCCGCGTCGGTGCAGAAACCATCGCGATGGCAGCTAAGCGTGGAAATGCTGGTCGAAATGGTGGCAAGCAGCGTCAGGGATGCATTTCACGGTCACAATCGGCTCATCGCGCCGCTCGCCTTGACGATTTTCGTCTGGGTTTTCCTGATGAATTTGATGGACCTTGTACCGGTCGATCTCATCCCTTTCTTAACCCATCTTGTGGGTATTGAATACATGAAGATCGTGCCTACAACCGACGTTAACGCCACGTTTGGGATGTCACTGTCAGTATTCGCTCTAATGATTTTTTATGGCATCAAAGTAAAAGGCCTGGGTGGTTTTCTCGGCGAGCTCGCCTTTCATCCCTTCGGTAAAGCACTATTGCCGGTAAATTTGGTACTTGAAACCGTTTCATTAATTGCCAAACCCTTGTCCTTATCGTTGCGCTTATTCGGAAACATGTTCGCCGGTGAGCTTGTGTTTGTACTCATCGCGGCCTTAACCCCGTTCTACCTGCAGTGGGCCCTGTCTGTACCATGGGCAATATTCCATATCCTGGTGATTACACTGCAGGCATACATATTCATGATGTTGACGATTGTTTATCTCAGTCAATCGCACGAATCGCATTAACGAATCAAACAGAGGAGAAAACGCTATGGAGTCGGTAGTTGCCTTTTCAGCCCTTGGCGCAGGCGTCATGGTTGGCCTGGGGGCCCTCGGTGCTGGCATTGGTATCGGCATTCTGGGAAGCAAATTTTTGGAAGGCGCGGCTCGCCAACCTGAACTCGTACCCATGCTTCAAACGCGCATGTTCCTGATGCTCGGCCTCACCGACGCGGTGCCGATCATCGCGATCGCGTTTGCAGCCTTGTTGATGTTTGCGAATCCGTTCCTCGGTCAGCTTCCGTAATCGATAGAAGACAGGTACGCCGCTCGTTATGAATATGAATCTGACGATGTTAGGCCAGGCGATATCGTTCGCGATATTCGTCTGGTTCTGCTTGAAATTCGTATGGCCGCCTATTCTGAAGGCGCTGGAAGAGCGTGAGTCGCGCATCGCCGACGGGTTGGCAGCCGCCGAACGTGGCAAGCACGAACTCGAACTCGCGGAGCAGCGTTCGGGGGAGGTGTTGCGCGAAGGTAAAGATAAGGCGCAGGACTTCATCAGCCAGGCGCAAAAGCGAGGGGATGAGATTATTGAAGCAGCCAAGCTCGCCGCGCAGGATGAAGCCGAGCGCATCAAGGCGCAAGCAGCCGCGGAAATCGAACAAAACCGGAATCGCGCTCGTGACGAGTTACGCGGCCAGGTTGCGCAACTGGCGCTTGCGGGTGCGGAACAGGTGCTGATGCGCGAAGTCGATGAGCAAGCGCACCGCGAAGTGCTCGACAAGCTCGCCGCCGATCTATAGGACGCGTCATGCAGGAAAAATTAACCATCGCACGCCCATATGCTGCGGCAGCCTTCAGATACGCCGTCGAGCAGGGGCGTGTCGATGACTGGTCGGTCATGCTCGAGGCCCTTGCCATTGCCGTTTCCGACCCTGATCTCTCCCAATTGATCGGCCACCCGAAGATCACAGGCGAGCAAATCGTCGATCTCATGGCAGACATACTCGGGGGACGTTTGACCGACGAAAGCTGGAATTTCATCCAGGTACTGGTCGAGGCGGAAAGAATCGAGCTGGCGCCTCAGATATCAGAGCTCTTCGAACGCCGGCGTGCAAATGCTGCGGGCCTGGTTACTGTCGAAGTCACGTCCGCCTATCCGCTCGATGCCAGCGAAAGTCGCAGGATCAGCGATTCAATTTCCGCGCGGGTTGGAAAGGCTTGCGAACTCGAAACGGCAGTGGACCCCCAACTGATCGGGGGAGCGGTCATCAAGATCGGAGATTCCGTCACCGATTTATCGCTGCGCCGCCGCCTGTCGGACCTGGGACAAGATCTAATTTAGCAACGCATACGAAAATACTTAACTTTCGCCTCAGAGGATTGCCATGAGCATCAGTGCCACAGAAATCAGCGAACTGATCAAAAAGAAGATTGAAGATCTCGGTCTGCAAACGGAAGCCCGCACCGAAGGTACGGTGGTCAGCTTGACCGACGGCATCGCCCGTATTCATGGGCTGAGCGACGTCATGCAAGGGGAAATGATCGAATTTCCAGGCGGGGTCTACGGCCTGGCGCTCAACCTCGAGCAAGATTCAGTCGGGTCCGTGATTCTCGGTAAGTACGAACACATTACAGAGGGCGATACCTGCCGTTGTACGGGACGCATCCTCGAAGTGCCGGTTGGAGAAGCATTGCTCGGTCGAGTCGTCAATTCACTCGGCGCGCCCATCGATGGCAAGGGTGAGGTCGTCAGTGAGCACTCTGAGCCTATCGAGAAGATCGCGCCAGGTGTCATTCAGCGCCAATCGGTCAGCGAGCCGGTGCAAACCGGATTGAAATCGATCGACTCGATGGTGCCTGTCGGGCGGGGTCAGCGCGAACTGATCACCGGCGATCGACAGACCGGCAAGACCGCCGTCGCCATCGACACGATCATCAATCAAAAAGGCACGGGAATTAAGTGCATTTATGTTGCCATCGGCCAAAAGGCATCTTCGATCAACACAGTCATTCGTAAGCTCGATGAACACGGTGCGATGGAACACACGATCGTCGTTGCCGCAACTGCATCTGATTCGGCGGCTATGCAGTACATTGCGCCGTATTCGGGATGCGCGATGGGCGAATACTTTCGCGATCGTGGAGAAGACGCGCTCATTATTTACGATGATCTGACCAAGCAGGCCTGGGCCTATCGCCAGGTGTCGCTGCTCCTACGGCGTCCGCCCGGACGCGAAGCCTACCCGGGCGACGTTTTTTACTTGCATTCGCGCCTGTTGGAACGCGCCTCGCGCATCAATGCTGAAGCGGTCGAGCAAGTTTCGAACGGCGCAATCAAAGGTAAAACCGGTTCATTGACGGCCTTACCGATCATCGAAACGCAGGCTGGCGACGTATCCGCGTTCGTTCCCACGAATGTGATATCGATTACGGACGGACAGATTTATCTCGAAACGGATCTCTTTAACTCGGGCTTTCGTCCGGCGATCAATGCCGGGCTTTCAGTTTCACGCGTCGGAGGCGCCGCGCAGACAAAGGTCATTAAAAAGCTCGGCGGTGGCATCCGTCTCGCGTTAGCCCAATACCGTGAACTGGCGGCGTTCGCACAATTCGCCTCCGATCTCGACGAAGCGACGCGCAAGCAGCTCGAGCGCGGCCAGCGCGTGATGGAGTTGATGAAGCAAACGCAATACACCCCATTGTCGATCGCCATCATGGCCGTAAGCCTCTTCGCCGTGGAAAATGGTTACGTAGACGATATCGAACTCGAAAAAGTCGGAGATTTCGAGTCAGCGCTGCACAGCTATATGAGTTCGTCGCATGCTGACTTAGTCGACAAGATCAATTCGACGGGTGACTTCGACGATGATATCGAAGCGGCACTCAAAGCCGCCGTCGATGATTTCAAGGCGAACCATAGCTGGTAACGGCCGAAGCGAGCGGTAGACATGGCAGCAGCCAAAGAAATTCGCACTCAGATCGCAAGCGTCAAGAATACGCAGAAGATCACCAAGGCCATGGAAATGGTCGCCGCGAGCAAGATGCGCAAGGCTCAGGACCGCATGCGCGCCGCGCGGCCTTACGCCGACAAGATGCGAAACGTCGTAGCGCACATCGCGCATGCGCACACCGAATATCACCATCCTTTCCTGTTGGAACGCGAGGTCAAGCGCATCGGTTTAATCCTGGTAACGACTGACCGCGGTTTATGCGGTGGATTGAATGGCAACCTGTTTCGCCAGGCACTGAGAGAGTTTCAGGCCTGGGAAGAAGAAGGCAAGGAGCTCGATCTCTGTATCATCGGTAACAAGGGTATCGGATTTTTCTCGCGTATCGGTGGCAACATCGTTGGCCAGGCCAGTCATCTGGGTGATGCGCCGCCGCTGGAAAGCTTGATCGGTACGATCAAAATCATGCTGGACGCCTTTCACGAAAAAACGGTCGATCGCGTTTATCTGGTATTCAACGAATTCGTCAATTCAATGACGCAGACGCCTACGTTCGAACAGATCCTGCCGCTTGTGCCTGAAGATACGGACGATTTGAAACACCATTGGGACTACATCTACGAACCCGAGGCGCCCGAAGTCATGGACCAGTTGCTGTCACGATACATCGAGTCGCTGGTATACCAGGGCGTCGTCGAGAATATTGCCTGCGAACAAGCCGCGCGCATGGTTGCGATGAAATCCGCTTCGGATAATGCCGGTAAGATGATCGATGAATTGCAGCTCGTCTATAACAAGGCCAGGCAGGCGGCTATTACGCAAGAGCTTTCAGAGATCGTTGGCGGTGCAGCTGCGGTATAGCGAATCGAGGCTCGGCTTTAATATCTAATTAAATGAGGAACTTCAAAAGATGAGTTCTGGAGACGTTGTTCAAGTCATTGGCGCAGTCGTGGACGTCGAGTTTCCGACCAACGCAGTGCCGAATATTTATGACGCCCTCGAAATCGAGAACACTGATATCACACTCGAGGTGCAACAGCAGCTCGGCGATGGTGTTGTAAGAACCATTGCGCTCGGATCAACCGATGGTCTGAAACGCGGATTGGAGGTGACAAACACGGGAGACGGTATCAAGATCCCAGTCGGTGTTAAGACACTCGGACGCATCATGAACGTGCTGGGTGATCCGATCGACGAACTGGGTCCCATCGGCGAAGAAGAACGCATGGTCATCCACCGTGATGCACCGCAATTCGTCGATCTCTCACCGGCGACTGAATTACTCGAGACGGGGATCAAGGTCATCGACCTGATCTGCCCGTTTGCGAAGGGCGGTAAGGTTGGATTGTTCGGCGGCGCTGGAGTCGGCAAGACCGTCAACATGATGGAGCTCATCCGTAATATTGCGATCGAGCACAGCGGCTACTCGGTTTTTGCCGGCGTCGGCGAACGGACCCGAGAGGGCAACGACTTTTATCATGAAATGAAGGAGTCCGACGTCCTCAATAAAGTGTCGTTGGTCTACGGCCAAATGAACGAGCCGCCGGGCAACCGCCTCCGTGTGGGGCTCACCGGCTTGACCATCGCAGAGAAATTTCGCGACGAGGGACGCGACGTATTGCTGTTCATCGACAATATCTATCGATTCACACTGGCCGGTGTCGAAGTCTCGGCGCTGCTCGGGCGCATGCCGTCAGCCGTGGGCTATCAACCCACGCTCGCGGAGGAGATGGGTCGCCTGCAGGAACGGATCACGTCGACCAAGACCGGGTCCATTACCTCGATTCAAGCCGTTTACGTCCCGGCCGACGACCTGACCGATCCATCACCTGCAACGACCTTTGCGCACCTGGATGCGACCGTCGTGTTATCGCGCCAGATCGCCGAGCTCGGTATTTACCCCGCTGTCGATCCGCTAGATTCGACGAGCCGGCAGCTCGATCCCCTGGTCGTTGGGCAAGAGCACTACGATACCGCACGTACGGTGCAAAATACCTTGCAACGATATAAAGAGCTGCGTGACATCATCGCGATCCTGGGCATGGACGAGCTGTCCGAAGAAGACAAACTGACGGTTTCACGCGCGCGCAAGATTCAACGCTTCCTGTCACAACCGTTCTTCGTCGCGGAAGTGTTCACCGGAAGCGCGGGCAAATACGTTTCGCTCAAGGATACGATCGCAGGCTTCCAGGCCATCGTCGCGGGCGAGCACGACGACCTTCCGGAACAGGCTTTCTATATGGTGGGCTCCATCGATGAAGCGATTGAAAAAGGGAAGACTATTTAATCAGTCATGGCTATGACCGTACATGTCGATATCGTCAGCGCCGAGCGCGAGATTTTCTCAGGTCTCGCAGAAATGATTTTCGCGCCCGCGGCGTTGGGCGAAGTCGGTATCGCGCCGGGGCATACTCCGATGCTGACGCAGCTCGGCCCGGGTGAGGTCCGCCTCAAGTTCAGCGAAGGGGCAGAAGAGGCATTCTATGTTTCCGGCGGTATGCTCGAAGTTCAGCCGCGCGTCGTGACGATTCTGTCCGATACTGCGGTACGCGCCGAAGACCTGGACGAGGCAGCCGTGCTCAAAGCAAAGGAAGCAGCAGAACAGGCACTCTCCGACACTAGTGCGGAGATAGATTACGCCAAGGCGCTTGCAGAATATGCCGAGACTGCTGCACAGTTACAGACCATTCAAAGGCTGCGCCGCCGCACCCAGCGTTAGGCGTTCTTATGTCCATATCCGTAGTTGTCCTTGCCGCCGGCCAGGGCAAGCGCATGCACTCCGACCTGCCGAAAGTCCTCCATCCGATTGCCGGGAAACCCATGGTAGAGCACCTGCTCTATACGGCGGCGGCGGTCACCGATCAAGTCCCGGTAGTCGTCTACGGACACGGTGGCCAGCGACTGATCGAGGCACTCTCTCATCGTGAGATCACCTGGGTAGAACAAGCGGAACAACTCGGTACCGGACACGCCGTCGCGCAGGCGCTACCCCACGTTTCCGGTGGTTCTACCGTGCTCATTCTCTATGGCGATGTGCCCTTACTCAGGAAGTCGTCGCTCGATCGATTGGTTTCAGCGGCGATGAAAACCGGATTCGCGTTACTTACCGTGAGCATGCCCGACCCGTACGGATACGGACGAATCATCCGTGACGAATCCAGCAGCATCGAACGCATCGTCGAGCACAAAGACGGCAACGAGGCGGAACTGGAAATTTCGGAAATCAACACTGGGATTATGGCGATATCCGCGACCTACCTCGAATCCTGGATCCCGAAACTCGATAACGACAACGCCCAAGGCGAATACTATCTGACGGATTGCGTGGCCATGGCTGTCGCGGAGGGGGTCGCCGTCAAAGGTGTGATGATCGACGATCCTGAAGAGGCCATGGGCGTCAACGATCGGCGCCAGCTGGCCCAAGTCGAGCGTCAGTACCAACGCCGCATTGCAGATGTCTTGATGGATGCAGGTGTAACGCTCGTCGATCCTGAACGTGTCGATATCCGTGGTGATCTTCAATGCGGGCGCGATGTCATTATCGATGTCAATGTAATCTTTGAAGGGCGGGTGCGTTTGGGAAACAACATCACAATCGGTCCAAATAATGTCATTGCGGACTGTGAAATTGACGATGGCGTGAATATTCTGCCGAATTGCGTACTCGAGTCGGCGAGCATAGGGGAGGGCTCACGCATCGGCCCGTTTTCCCGCATCCGTCCTGAATCACGCTTGGGAACCGAGGTTCATATCGGAAATTTCGTAGAGATCAAGCAAGCGGATATTGCAGCCGGCAGTAAAGTGAACCACTTGAGTTATGTGGGCGATGCGGAGATCGGGCGCCGGGTAAACGTGGGGGCCGGAACGATCACGTGCAACTACGACGGCGCGCGTAAACACAAGACCACCCTTGAAGACGATGTATTCGTCGGATCCAACACGGAACTAGTCGCGCCCGTCACCATTGGAAGAGGTGTTACGATCGGCGCCGGTACGACCGTGACGGAGGACGTTGAGGCCGATCAACTGGTCATCAGTCGCGTACGCCAGAAAACGCTGGCCGGCTGGAAGCGACCGCAAAAAGATAAGAAATAATTTTCGAGCCCTGCTGCCCTATGAGTGGACGAGCGACAGCCGATCTTTATGACGATTATGGCGAAGCCTTGCGGGTTGCAGCCCCGATTTTTCAGGATTTTGGTGGAACGCGGCGCTTTGAAGGTCCGGTTACCACCGTAAAGGTATTCGAAGACAACAGCTTGGTGCGCGGCGCTCTGGAAGAGCCGGGCGTAGATCGAGTGCTTGTGGTCGACGGCGGCGGTTCTTTACGCTGCGCTTTGGTGGGCGATATGCTCGCTCTCCTCGGGCAGCAAAACAACTGGTCCGGCATTATCGTAAATGGATGTATCCGCGACGCAACCGCGGTAGCAAAGATCCCCATCGGTGTTAAGGCGCTCGCGACCAATCCGCGTAAGAGCGTAAAAAAGGGCGCTGGCGAACGAGACGTTGAACTGCGATTCGCGGACGTCACGATCAAACCGGGAGACTATCTTTATGCGGATGAAGATGGCGTGGTCGTGGCGGAATCCGCAATCGCGTAGAAGTGGTCTCAAAATTCAGCTGGGGCGTTCAGCCAAGGCGCGCAGCCTACGAGGAGCGCAGTTTATATGCCAATAAATGAGTACCGCAGGAGGTTGCGCAACGCAGTATCAACGTTCCACACGAATTTTGAGACCGCTTCTAGTGTGCTGTCCCACGATGAACTTTCATAAGTCGTGATGATCAGATCGGCTATTGTGTCATGCAGGAGCCAGCCGATGGTTACCGGTCGACCCAGATCCTTTACGGTTAAACTGAGCGAGGAGGAACACGAGGTCCTCAACAGTTACGCGAGGTCGCGCAGTCTGCCGCATGCGCTGGCACGGCGCGCAAAGATCGTCATGATGGCAGCCGATGGGCTGTCTAACAGCGCGATTGCCAGAAAGCTCGATGTATCCAATCCGACGGTCACAAATGGGTGTCGCCGGTATATCGCCAACGGGATTGTCGGATTGTATGATCTGCCGCCGGGCCATCGTCGGCGCACATATGATGACGATGAGGTTGCACGCTTGATGCAAAAGGTGCTGAGCGAGCGACCGGAGAACGCGACCTATTGGAGCACGCGTTCGTTTGCACGGGAGACCGCGCCCTCGAAGAGTACCGTTCATCGGTATTTCACGCTGTTTGGGATCCAGCCCTATCGCAGCCGCACGTTCAAACTCTCGACCGCTCCCTTCTTCGTCGACAAGGTGCGCGATATTGTCGGTTTGTACTTGAATCCACCCGATAATGCCCTGGTATTGTGCGTTGACGAAAAAAGCCAGATCCAGGCATTGGAACGCAGTCAGCCGGTTCTGCCGATGGGGCTCGGTTATGTCGAGGGTGTCACCCATAATTACTTTCGACATGGCACGACCACGTTGTTCGCGGCGCTCGATATCGCCAACGGCACGGTCATCGGGCAGTGCAAAGCGCGGCATCGTCACCAGGAATTGCTGTCCTTCCTGAATCATCTCGAGAAAAGTGTTCCCGCCGCGCTGGATGTTCATCTGGTGATGGACAACTATGGCACGCATAAGCATCCCAAAGTCCGTGCCTGGTTCGCTCGACGCCCTCGATTTCACGTCCACTTCACGCCAACCTACGCGTCATGGCTCAACCAGGTCGAACGTTGGTTTGGTCTCATCAGCCAGCGCGCTATCAAGCGCGGGTCGTTCCGGAATGTGAAGGATCTCGTTGCTCATATCGAGCGATATATTGCTCAGCACAACGCCAACCCTATACCTTTCGCCTGGACCGCAACCGCCGACTCAATCTTGAAAAAACTCGCCCGACTTTCGAAACTTCTTTGCGGGACAGCACACTAGTTGAGATAACAAGTAACGGAGTGTTCGATGAGCGATTCCTTTAAGGTGGCGTGCGTACAAAATTGCGCCGCTGATGACATGGAAGCCAACATCGCCGCAGCCGATGCGCTGGTCAGGGAAGCGGCTGGCGAGAACGCCTCGCTCATTTGTCTGCCAGAATATTTCTGCATCCTGGAACGCAGTGACGGCGCGTATTTCGACAACGGTTTCGATGCCGTCACACATCCGGCGCTTCTGCACTTTCAGCGCCTGGCGGCGGAACTCGACGTCTGGTTATTGCTCGGTTCGATCCCGATCAAGCATCGCGATCGTAAGGTGCACAATCGCAGCCACTTAATCACGCCGAAAGGTCATGTCGCTGCGACCTACAATAAGGTTCACCTGTTCGACGTTGCGATCAAGGACGGTCAGGACTACAAAGAATCATCGAGCGTCACACCGGGCGACCGGGCCGTCATCGCGGATTTACCGTGGGGCCGCTTGGGGCTGACGATCTGCTACGACGTCCGGTTTCCACATCTTTATCGACAGATTGCAAAAGCGGGTGCGGATTTCATTGCAATTCCCGCTGCGTTTACTGCAAAAACAGGCGAAGCGCACTGGCATACGCTGATACGGGCCCGAGCCATCGAAACCGGATGTTATATTTTCGCACCCGATCAGCCCGGTCAAAGGCCTTGGGGCAGGCGAACCTACGGGCATTCACTGATCGTCGATCCGTGGGGAATGGTTTTGGCCGACGGAGGTGAAGACGAAGGCTTCATTATTGCCGACATCGATGTCGCGCGCGTTGCGCAGGCGCGGCGCATGATCCCTGCGTTGACGCATGACCGGCCAATCCAGGCGGACGAAGCATGAAGCGGCCTCAAAATTCGCCTGAGACGTTGATGCAGCGTTGCGCGGCCTTCTCCGGTGCGGGGCGGTGAAGCCGCAGATTGCGCATAAATTGCGCTCCTCGAATGCCCGCGCGCCAAGACTTTCCGCCTCAGGCGAATTTTGAGGCCACTTCATGATGCACGGTTGGCGTCTGAGCCTTCGCGCATAGACTTCGCCGATTCAGGGGGCGTTCAGCCCCGCTCGCTTAGGGTAGATCGCCCACTACCGAAGCATTGCGGGAAAACTATCGCTGATGCGCTTGAAATTATCACGGAATCGAGGCATGCGATATGATTCCGGCATGTTACATATGAAACTCGCCATCATCTGTTTAGCGTTCGTATTGTGTCTCGACGTTTTAGCCGCCCAGCGATCTTCCGCCTTGTTGTTTGCGGCCGACGCCACTTCAGACGCGAGCACGGCAGCCCGTGAAGCCGCTTCGCAAACCGGCGGGCGAGTACTGGATGTCAAAGAACGCTTGCGCGAAGGTACGCCGGTCTATGACGTGAAAGTATTGCTCGACGACGGCCGAGTCAAAGTCATCGAGCTCGAAGGCAAGAGCGGCGCTGCGCAGGACCGGAACGGTGAGTGATGCGTGTACTCGTTATCGAAGATCAGGATACTTTGCGCGAGCAGCTCGTCGATCGCCTCCGTGCTGAAGGCTACGCCGTTGATGCCACCGGTTCGGGACAAGAAGGTGAATTCCTTGGATTGGAATATCCCATCGATGCGGCGATCGTTGATTTGGGCTTGCCTGATCAACCCGGCACCGCAGTTATTGAATCATGGAGAAAACAACAAAAAGACTTCCCTATCTTGATCTTGACCGCTCGGGGTCGATGGGAGGACAAAGTAGAGGGGCTCGAAATTGGGGCGGATGATTACCTGGTTAAACCATTCCATAACGAAGAACTACTGGCCCGATTGCGCGCGCTATTACGCCGCGCTTTGGGTTGGAGCCAGTCTGAAATTCAATGTGGGCCGATCAACATGGATCTCGGTTCCAAACGCGTATTGGTGGACGGGTCCGAACTTGATTTAACCGCGCTGGAGTTCAAGGTTTTGGAATATCTCATGCTGCGGGCAGACGATGTCGTGTCTAAATCTGAATTGACCGAGCATCTTTATGAGGACGACGCGGAGCGCGACAGCAATGTTCTGGAAGTCATCATCGGGCGGTTACGCAAAAAAACCGATCCCGAACGTCAACTGAACCCTATCGAAACCATTCGGGGGCAGGGATACCGCTTTCGCTTTACACGCGATTCCGAGGAGACCTGAACCGAGCAAAAGCTACGGCTGGACACACATGCGCTCGCTTCGCACGAGGATTCTGCTGACGGCGAGTCTCGTTCTCGTAAGTTTTCTCGGTTGTGCGAGTATCCTATTGGATCGCGCGTTCCGAGAAAGCGCGATGAATTCCGTTGAAGATCGTTTACGCGGCAGGGTTTTCATGCTCATTGGTGCGGCGAACTTCGATGCCGGGAGGGGTCAATCGATGATCGATTCCCTGCCGGATCCGTCTCTTTCGATCCCAGGCTCTGGAAATTATGCGCGTATCGTTTCCGTGGACGGCGAAGCGCGATGGGACAGCCGTTCATTGCTTGGTGTCGATTCACCCGATCCATCGCAGATCGAATCGGGCAAATGGCGCCTTCAATCCATCTATACCGGGGCCGGCGAGCGGCTCTTCTCGCTCGTGTACTCTATTATCTGGGAAGGTGCGGGCGAGAGCAGTCCGCGTCAATTCGTCATTCAAGCCTGCGAAAACGAGACTTTATATCTAAATACCATAGGCCGCTTTCGGCGCAGTTTATGGTTTTGGTTTGCGGGCTTGAGCGTTGCCTTGCTCGTCGTGCAGGCGGCGAACTTGAGCTGGGGTCTGCGTCCCTTACGTCGAGTCGGCGACGAAGTACGGGCCATCGAGCAGGGCTCCAACGATCAGATCACGGGTACTTACCCGTCGGAATTGACGACATTGACGCGCAACCTTAACAATTTGCTCGCACACAATCGGGAAAGCCTCAGTCGTTACCGAAATGCGCTGGGCGATCTGGCTCATTCGATCAAGACGCCGTTAGCGGTTCTGAGAAATCAGTTCGAGTCGGCAGGGGATGCGGTGACCGAGCATACTGCGCTCGAACAATTGGAACGTCTGGACCGCACGGTCGAGTACCAATTACAGCGGGCAGCGACGGCTGGACGTTCGTTGATGTCACCCCCTGTCGCGGTCGAGCCGGTGGCCGAGCGCATCGTCGATTCTCTCAAAAAGGTACATGCGCATCGCGCAATTCAGATCGAACTGGATGTCACGGTGAATGCAGTATTCCTCGGTGACGAAGGGGACCTGATGGAGATCATTGGTAACCTCGCGGATAACGGCTGCAAGTGGGCGAAAAACCGAGTACAAATCTCTGTAACAACCGAAAAATTCCATACGCTTCAGATAAAGGTAAGCGATGACGGCCCGGGATTTCCTGATGGTCAGTTAGAACGACTTTTACAGCGCGGCGCAAAACTCGATCACTCAGTAGAAGGACACGGAATTGGGCTCGCAATCGTTTGTGAAATGGTCGAAGACGTCTATCGGGGACGCCTCAGTTTCGATAGGTCGGCTAGCTGTACTTCAGCGATCGTTGAGGTCGATTTCACCTAATCGATTAATCAAGATTCGTTGGCAGCGGCCGAATGCTTTTCCGATCGGTTTGAATCGCCTGCTAGCGGGCGAGTAGCCCGCTTGATACGTCTTTTAGCCGCAGAACGACCGATCGCCTTTGTTATACTCAAAGGAACCCAAGCATATCCACCATGCCGGCAGCCAACGTCCTCATCAACGAGCAAGCTCCGATCGTCGTAGGCGGACGCCGAAAGGCGAGTTATGCGTACGATGAGCTGATCGCGTGTGGTCACGGTGAGCTTTTCGGGCCGGGCAACGCGCAATTACCCCTGCCGCCAATGCTCATGTTTGACCGTATCGCGCTTATCGAGGATACGACAGGGAAGCATGGCCGAGGGTTGATACAGGCCGAACTCGATATTCGTCCCGACCTGTGGTTTTTCGAATGCCATTTCGATAGCGATCCCGTCATGCCGGGATGTCTGGGCTTGGATGCCATGTGGCAGCTCGTAGGATTCTTTCTGGCGTGGAAAGGCGGTCTCGGACGCGGACGCGCGCTCGGTGGCGGCGATATCCAATTCACTGGACAGGTTATGCCCGAGAATAAATTGGTTCACTATCACGTCGATATCAAACGAGTCGTGCAACGGTCGCTTGTAATGGGCATCGCCGACGCCACGATGGCGGTCGACGGCGAGCGCATTTACGACGGTAAGAATCTAAGGGTCGGACTGTTTACCGAGGACCAGCTCTAAGCTCGCGTTTAAATGGGTGTGAGGCGATCCTTGGGCAGGTCGCGTAGCATTTCCACCTGACGTTGGGCGGCCGGCATCCACGGATTGATCTCCAGCGCTGCTTCAAAGGCGCGCAACGAATCTTCGAAAAGTTCCAAGCGCAGGTAACATTGGCCGCTACCCGCGAGCGCGCCGAAATGGCGTGGCTCGAGTTCGAGCGTCCTCGCGATGTCCGATAGTGAGCTTTGGATATCGCCCATTAGAAAATGCATGATCGCACGTTGATTCCAGCCTTCAGCGTAGTTTGGATATTGGGAGGTTACGCGCTCAAATAACTCGAGTGCGGTCGGGATATTGCCTGCTGACACCGCATCCCGCGCTTGGTCGATCCATTCGTTAACCTCCGGATCGGGGCCCTTAAACCAAATCGACCAGATTTCCTGCTCTATGGGTTGGGCCGCCTGGCGGTTCGGTGCGTTGGCCAGTTCGACGAACAAGCCGCGCAGTTGGGGATCGGTCTGATCGCCGGGCGAAGGGGTGTGCCAGAGCACAAGTGCAAGCAGTAACAACGTGGCGTACCGGGCCGCCGCGCGTAACCGGAATAAAAGGCTCGCCGCTACTGTTGAGCAGTCAGGCATTCGAAGGCTTCTCGAGCCGCGTTGACGGTCGTCTCGATCTCCCGATCGCCGTGGGCGGAGGAAACGAATCCGACTTCGAACGGAGACGGGGCCAGATTGATACCGCGTTCGAGCATCAATTGAAAGAATGTTCGAAAACGATCGACGTCACACGCCATGACATCAGAAAAGTTCGAGACGGTGTTCACGTCTGTAAAAAACAATCCAAACATGCCGCATACGCGATTGATCGACAGCGTGATACCTACGCGGGTCGCTGCTTGCTGCAGGCCATCGCATAATCGATCGGTTTGACGCTCGAGCGAGGCGTGAAATTCCGGTTCCGAAACGATCTCGAGCGTTGCGAGCCCGCTGGTCATTGCGATCGGATTTCCCGACAAGGTGCCGGCCTGGTAGACAGGCCCGACGGGAGCAAGGTGATCCATGATCTCGGCGGGCCCTGCGACGGCGCCTACGGGCATTCCCCCACCGATCACTTTGCCGAGTACGGTGAGGTCCGGCTGGATCCCAAACAGTGCCTGCGCGCCGCCGGCATGCACCCGGAACCCGGTCATCACTTCGTCGAAAACGAGCAGGGCGCCGTGTTTCGAGGTCACCGCTCTCATCGTTTGGAGGAAGGCAGGTTCCGGTGGTATACAACTCATATTGCCTGCGATGGGTTCAACGATGACCGCCGCGACCTCATCGCCGATTTCATCGAACGCCGATTGCAATTGTTCGGTGTCGTTATAGTTCAGCGTCGTCGTTAACTCAGCCAACGCGGATGGCACGCCGGGCGAAGTCGGTACGCCCAGCGTCAAGGCGCCGGATCCCGCTTTAACGAGTAAGGAATCGGCGTGTCCGTGATAGCAGCCTTCGAATTTCACGACGCGATCGCGCCCGGTATATCCTCTTGCCAATCTGATCGCGCTCATTGCCGCTTCGGTGCCTGAACTGACCATCCGGACTTTTTCAACGGTAGGAATCAGTTCGCAGATTTTATTTGCGAGCAGCGTTTCGATTTCCGTCGGCGCGCCGAAGCTCAAACCCGCGGGCAGTCGATTAGAAATCGCTTCGATGACCTTAGGGTGGGCATGACCGAGGATCATTGGGCCCCAGCTACCGACGTAATCGATATACCGTTTACCGTCGGCGTCGGTCAGGTACGCTCCGTCGCCATTGACAAAAAAAACCGGTGTCCCTCCGACGGCGTTGAAAGCGCGGACCGGTGAATTGACGCCGCCGGGCATGACGCGGCACGCGTCGGAAAACAAGCGCTCTGATTTTGTCGCCATATTAGAAGCGGTCTCAATATTATTCGCAGCAGCGTTGGGGTTCAAAAAGCTCGTATACAAGGCGCAGTGCGCAGGGAATAGTGGTTCTATTTCCAAGCGCTGCAACGCCGTAGACGGGCTTTTTGGGCCCCAACCCGGAGGGCCGATGGCTATTTTCGCGCATTTCTGCGTTGCTCCTCGCTCATTTACAGCAAGTAAACCTCACTCGTCGCGCCTTGAACTGCGCGAAAATCGCCGTCGGCGCTGCTGCGAATAATGTTGAGACCGCTTCTAAAACAACCCAGCGAGTTCCCGCGCCGCGTTGCGAACGTTCGTAGCTGCAAACAAGCCAGTTATCACCGCGACGAGATCCGCACCGGCGGACACCAGTTCAGCAGCATTGTCGGGGGTAATACCACCGATAGCAACGATGGGTCTACGCACTATCGCCGCTACTTCGACGAGTACGCTTTTACTGCAGTGGACCGCTTCAGGTTTAGTCGTGGACGGAAAGAAGCTACCGAGCGCCACGTAATCTGCGCCGCTTTCGGCCGCAGTGATCGCGCGCGCCGCAGAGTCGTAGCACGACACGCCAATAATCGCACGGGACCCCATGGCCTGCCGTGCCGATTCGAGTGAGGCATCGTTCTTGCCGACATGCACGCCGTCGGCTTTGATCTCGACGGCTAGTTCGATGTCGTCATTAATGATTAAGGGCACGCCGTGGGCGTGGCAGATCGCCAGCAACGTGCCTGCCCTTTCTAGCCGTAGGCGCCTTTCACCGTTCTTATCCCGGTATTGGATAACGACCGCACCACCGGCGATCGCGGCAGCGACTTTCGCCTCGAGTTCCTCGATCGCAGGAACGGGCTCTGGCGTTAAAACGTATAGACCGCGCGGCGGAAATCCTAACCGGGAAGATTCACTCATGGAGTGCGGCGAGCAAAGCGGTTCGGGATCGCCTGCGAAGCGCCGAGCTGGTGCGCGCTTACCACGGCGCCATGCACGAAATCCTGGGCTTGTGTGACACCTGCACGAAGCGGTAACCCGGTCGCGCGCTTACACGCGATGGCGCTCGCCAAAGTACAGCCAGTACCGTGATAGGCGCCGCTGACACGTTTCATCTCAAAATCTTCCGGCGCTGCATCGCCCAGAAAGAGGCGATTGACGATCAGGTCATCATCGGCAGTTGCGTCCGTTACGAGCACAGCCGCACAACCGGATCGCTGGAGTGCCGAGACCCCGTCTGTAAGATCGATACAGTTTGTGAGCGCTGCGACTTCGGCCGCGTTCGGGGTCAGCAATTCGGCGTGCGGGAAGAGCTCAGCCATCAAAGGTTCGCGCATGTCCTCTAGAGCAAGATGATCTCCAGAACCGGAGCGCACGACCGGATCGACGATGATGGGGCACTCGCCGAGTTCACGCATAAGTATCTCTCCGAGCACCTTGCCAGTCGCGGCGGTTGGGACCAATCCGATCTTGCATGCGCTGATTTCGAATTCCTGCAGCACGGTCAGGATCTGATCGCGAATATCTTCGGATTCTACAGGCGTGACTTTATGTACCGAGGCCGTATTTTGCGTCGTCAACGCGGTTACGATGGATACGGCCATGCAGTCGAGCGCAGCACACGTTTCGATATCCGCGTGGATACCTGCGCCGGATGGATCGTGCCCGCCAATCACGAGGACTAATGGACAGTGGCCGTTACCGGAGTTCACATCGCTTGCCAGGGCTTGAGTTCCGCCAGTAATACGGTACCCAATAGGACTAACAGCGGTGCTTCGTTAATCCAGCGGTAGAATTTGTCACCGTAACGATTCGCATCTACGGCAAACCGCTTGAGAAGAACGCCGAGATATAGATGAAAGCCGATCAAAAGCGCGACCAGCAGGAGTTTCAAATGTAGCCAGTGCTGGGTGAGGAACCAGTCGACGCCGCGAATGTGAATGAGCCAGAGACCGGACAGCACGGTAAGAGCGCCACCGGGCGTCGTGATTCCATAATAAAGCTTGCGTTCCATCGTTTTGAAACGCGTGTTGCTGATCTCGTCATTTGCGATGGCGTGGTAGACAAAGAGGCGCGGCAAATAGAAAAGGCCCGCAAACCACGTCACCATGAAGATGATGTGGAAGGCCTTCAACCACTCGTACATGGATCGAGTGTACTTTCAGAAAAATAGATCGTTAATCAGGATTCCGGGGAATCCGTCGCCGGTACCTTGGCCCTTGATTCAGCGTCGATCTCGTCGCCTCTAATAAAAGATCTGACCTTCAGAAATACGGACCGCAAAGCACGAAACAACTTCGGCAACAGCCATACCAGGAGCAGCATGAACACCACCAGAAAGACCAGAAATACAACGGGGTAGTGCAGTGCGGTCCACAGACCTCCGATCACGACGATATCTTCGGTTACCGACGCGCTCCAATTGGTAACGGGTTCGGGGGAGGTATTGATCATCGCG
Organism: Gammaproteobacteria bacterium; assembly: GCA_965217605.1. GTDB lineage: Bacteria > Pseudomonadota > Gammaproteobacteria > JAYYZW01. Next base: position 380,532 of record CBDCJB010000012.1, on the reverse strand, counting down.
CGGCTCCCGGCTTTTGCAGTATGGGTGCCAGCCGCCAAACCTCCGCCGATAATGAATGCAGCCAATTGCAAGGCCGGATCCAAGTCACCGACGGCCGCGGCGGCAAGCGTTGCACCGGCCGGAATGCGGATAAAGGTGTGGAGTACGTCCCAACCCGTATCGATGCCCGGTGTCTTGTCCGCGAAAAACTCGACGCAATACATGAAGCCGGCTGCCGTCATCACCAAGGGATGGGTCAGGATCTCAAGGTCGCTAGGCAAGACCAGCGATCCGGTCGATCCCAAAATGCCCATCATGAGCAGGGCGGCATAGAGGTTTATGCCACTGGCCCAGGCCGCGCCGGCGGCGAGAGCAACTGTCGAAGTTAGTTCTATACCCATTTCAATCCCATTTGCGGCCGTGCAGCCGGTTACTCGACAATATTGAAAACCGCGTGTAATCGCGACGCAAGGAATTTGACCGCGGCGCGCCGCGAAAATTCTCGGTAGATTTTCTAAAAATATCGTAAGTAATTGACTAATAGATGGTTTTTGTTGTAGTTTCGCAAGGCCATGGAGACATTCTCGCAACATACCGGTGTGGCCCGGCCGTTCGTCACGATTGAGTAGGACGGGTTCGTGGTCAAGATCGGCATTGTCGGTGGTACCGGATATACCGGCGGTGAGTTATTGCGTCTAGCGATCGCGCACCCGCAGTTGGAAGTTACCTGCGTGACGTCCAGGCAAGAAGCCGGGCAGCCCGTGGGCAGCCAATGGCCGCAACTCATCGGTCGGGACGACCTCGTTTTCGTCGCCCCCGACCTGGAGCGGCTCGTAAAATGCGATCTGGTCTTTTTCGCAACCCCGCATGGAACGGCAATGACCATGGCTCGCGCCTTGCTCGAAGCAGATGTGAGAGTCGTCGATCTTTCGGCGGACTTTCGATTGACCTCGCCCATGCAATGGGAGCGATGGTACGGCTCGCAACATGAATGCCCCGAACTGGCGGAGGAAGCCGTGTATGGATTACCTGAGCTTAATCGCGATCGCATCAAGCAAGCGCAATTGATTGCATGTCCTGGCTGTTATCCGACGGCGGTATTACTTGGTTTATTACCGCTGGTCGAAGCCGATTTGGTTGATCCCGATAGTTTGATTGCAGACGCTAAATCCGGTGTCAGTGGCGCCGGTCGAAAGGTTACGCTTGGGACGCTGTATGGCGAAGTATCGGAAAATTTCAAAGCCTACGGCGTATCCGGACACCGCCATTTACCGGAAATCGAGCAGTTGTTGAACAGTTATTACCAAGAGCCTGTAAAATTAACCTTCGTTGCGCACCTCTTACCGATGTTTCGCGGCTTGCAGGCGACTCTCTACGCGACGGTGCGTGATGATGCCGAGGTCACGACTGAAATTTTTCGCCAGCGTTACCAAGGGCACCCGTTCGTACACGTTCACGATCCGGGCGTTACGCCCGAAACCCGTGCCGTACGCGGTACCAACGCATGTAGTATCGGTGTGAACCATTTTAAAGAAGCGAAACGGGCTGTCGTTATTTCAGTCATCGATAACCTCGTTAAAGGCGCCGCGGGCCAGGCGATCCAAAATGCGAATTTAATGCTGGGATTCCCGGAAACGCAGGGTCTCGCAGCAGAGCCATTCTTTCCATAGGGCGGCTTGGTATGAAACTGGTCATTACGCAACATCGCCCCTTACGCCGTGTGCTGACCGCGGCAGCTTTTTTCGGTGCAGCGATTCTGGCGGTCGCAATCGCCCTGGACTACGGGCATTGGAAATACATTGCCGAAGCGATGGTATCGACCGGGAAAAAGCGGACCCTATTGCAAGAAGTCGCCCAGATGCGTGAAGAGCGCGAAGCTCTCGAATTTGAAATAGCTCGACTGCGGCGCGCCGAAGACATTAATCGAGAGACGAGAGAAGATAACCACCAGCAACTGGTTCGATTACAATCGGAAATAGCGGCGCTCAATCAAGAAATTGAATTCTATCGGGATGTCGTCGGGGCGGCCGAGGTGAATTCCGGGCCCAAAGTGAAGGGCATCCAGTTCAAGACTTTGGTTGGCGACGGTCGCTTTAGATACCGACTTGTGCTCACTCACGTAGACAAAGATGACCGGGTTGCAGAAGGTAAGCTGAACATCGGATTTCGAGGTGAGGTGGAAGGTCAGCGAACAGCATTGTCATTCTCCGAAGTCAAAGAATCGGGACCTGATTCGCTGTCTTTCAAGTTCAAGCATTTTCGGTTGTTCGAAGGCACCATAAAAATGCCGCAAGGCTTCGTTCCACAACAGATCCAGGTAGCCGTGCGTAATAAGCGCAACTCGAAAGGATCCTTTTCGGAAACGTATGATTGGACGTCGGTACTCAATTAAAGGGGCTTATATACATGACTAGACACAACGGAAGAATTGGAGAGGTTGAAATATGCGGTCACTAAAAGGATGCTTCATGCTCGTCGTAGCTTTCGTTTTGACGCTCAACAATTTCTTCTACGCCGTCAATCCCGCAGCGGCCAAGCCCATATTTGATTGGATTGACCCTTTCGCAGTCGTCGCCCTCGTACTCGTTTTCTTGGAGAAAATCCTCGGTTCCATGCGCGGTGAAACCGAATGGCCTCGTCTCGTAGTAACGGTCCTGGTCGGGGCGCTGGTTCATTTATACGCCTACAATTACTTGGCGAAGATGGCAGGCAGTGGACTGGAGAGCGGAACCTTGTGGCTGGTTATGGTGCCGTTTACGGTTTCCTTGCTCATCTATGAGGGCTTCTTGCTGATCCGCGAAGCTAAATAGGGACTTGTCTAGTCATGTATATAAGCCCCCAATTAAAGGGTGATCTAGATGTTGGGAAAGGTCAAAAAACGTAAACCGACCAAGGTCGATTCTCTGATAGGCCAGAATTCGAGGGTAACCGGTGACATTCGATTCGGAGGCGGCCTACACGTCGATGGGAGTATCAAGGGCAACGTGGTGGCCGACGACGACGAACGGGCCACATTGACGGTGAGCGATCGTGGCACGATCGAAGGTGAGGTAAGGGTTCCCTATATCATCCTCAATGGACTGGTCAAAGGGGATGTATTTGCGAATGAGCACGTTGAACTGGCGTCCAGTGCGAGAGTCGAAGGAAACGTATACTATACGCTCATCGAGATGGCGATGGGCGCCGAAGTCAACGGAAAATTGGTGCGTATCTCGGCGGATCAACGCGCTCCGCTGGCCTTGGACCACGACGGACCCTTGCCGGAAGCGGAAAAGGCGCAATAGGCTCCCATCTTGAAATACACGCGGTTCGACATTACTTTAAGTACTGTGACCCTTTAGCCGATATTTAATGACGATGGAAACACTGGAATCACCACTGGTATTTACCGACGCGGCGGCAATCAAAGTCCGCGAATTGATCGATGAAGAGGGCGATGACAGCCTTATGTTACGCGTATTCATTTCCGGCGGCGGGTGCTCCGGGTTTCAGTACGGTTTCACGTTCGACCAGAATGAAACGGATGGCGATACGATCGTTGCGAACCAGGGTGTCAAACTTCTCGTCGATCCGATGAGTGTTCAGTATCTAATGGGTGCGGAGATCGATTACTCGGAAGGCCTGGAAGGATCCCAGTTCGTCATTCGCAACCCGAATGCTGCCACGACCTGCGGGTGCGGTTCTTCATTTTCAGTCTGATTCCGGCCAACCGCGCCACTTCCTTCATAATTGGTATCTTATCGGCCATATGGTGCGCGGAAGACTCGCACCCCAAACATACCTGCGATTGAATTCACTCGCCGTCCTGGCGTAACTCTTTCAGCTTAGACAAGAGTTGGTTTAGCTTGCTCCACGTCGACGAGCTGGGAAGCGTTATGGTTTAAACTCTGTTCGTTCTCGCTGCGTCACCGCGTCTATTAGTAACCGTGCGCGGGAATATCGAGTTCAATCCGACGCCCCGCAGATAATGAGGACAGTGAGACCTAAAGTTTGACGTCTGCTCGCCCGCCATTTTTCACCGAATCGCTGTGGTACTTGTCGGCGTTAATGGCGATTGTCGCCCTCGGCCTGCTCAATCTCTATTTCCCATTCGTCAGCGATCAGATTTGTACCATTATGGGTGCGCAGACGCTCAGCCGCGGTGGCACGCTATATGTCGATTTCTGGGACAACAAGATGCCCGCGTTGTACTGGTTCTTCTGGGCGGCGGGCGAGCTGTTCGGTTACACCGAACGCGGTCTCCACACGCTGGAGTTGATTTGGATGACCGGGTTCGCGATCGTTCTGGCCTGGGCGCTCAGGCCTTACTTTATTCACCCGTGGCTGTCGGCCGTAGCGCCCGTTGCTGTCATCGGTGCCTACTATGCCGCCGCCGAGGCCATCGATCTGACTCAGGTCGAAATGCTGATTGCGTTTCCGACCTTTCTCTCTGCCTGGTTTGCGAGCCGCCTGCCGCAACAGCGACGAAAATTAGCCTTGAACTTTGCAGCCGCAGGCGTTTTCGCAGGTATTGCCGTCGCCTTCAAGATCGTGTTCGCGCCCGTTTTCTTCGTGTTCTGGGTAATCTTGTCCGTGCGCCTGCGCTATTCGGAACGGCTTACATGGACGGCGATATTTCAATGCGTCTGGTGTCCCGCGGGTGCGGGCGTCGGCGTCGTGCTCGGCGCCATCGCATTGAAATTTTGGTTCGACGACGCGCTCGACGAACTCTATTGGACGGCCTTCGTCTATCCGCCGCAGGCGCTCGATTTGGCGTCACGAGCACCCTTTTATCGGTTGGCGAAATCAATCATATTCTTTGGCAGCTATTACGCCGCCTGGAGCCCCTTGGTGGTGCTGGGGATCATTCACTGGTGGCGCTCGGATCGCGATCCGTTGACCAGCCTTTTCCTTGCCTGGCTGTTAGCCCGGATATTTCATAAAAAAAGAGGGCAAGCCCTTTCTAATCCGTTATAATTCAGTTAGTTAGGCTGAAAACGGAAAGGACTCGCCCGTGACAGAATGTACCCAGACTGCGCTGCAATTTCCAGGCTTTTCTCGCCGCAAGATCGACGTCTCATTCAACGGCGGTGACATCACTTCCAACGGTGGGGTGCAGTTGCTGCGCTGGGCCGATGAACGGACCGGGTTGATCAAGGCCGCGGCACGGGCCATTGGGGATTCGCGCCGGAGAAAGAGCTGCACCCACGCTCTGGAGTCGCTGGTCCGACAGCGGGTCTATGGCCTTTCCCTGGGCTATGAGGACCTCAACGACCACGAGGCATTGCGCGCGGACTTGGCTCTGCAGACGGCGCTTTCCCGGGATGCGTCGCTGGCGAGCCCGTCGACGTTGTGCCGACTGGAGAACCGCGCGAACCGGAACACCGCGGTGGCCCTGCACAAGGGACTCATTGATAACTTTATCGCCGCTTACAAACAAGCGCCCCGACGACTGATACGCGATGTGGATGCCACCGACGATCGGGTGCAGGGTGATCAAGCGGGCCGCTTCTTCCACGGCGACTACGACCACGACTGCTGTCTGCCCTTGTACGTGTTCTGTGGCGATCAACGGTTGGTCAGTTATCTGCGTTCGAGCAAGATCGACGGCGCAAAACACAGTGGGGCGATCTTGGCGCTGTTGATCAAACGGTTGCGCCAGGCGTGGCCGAAGGTCGAGATCCTGGTGCGCGCCGATGCCGGCTTTTGCCGCTGGCGGATGCTGCGCTGGTTCGATCGCCACGGCGTGGATTACGTCATGGGTATCGCGAAAAACCCGCGTTTGCACGATCAATCGTTAGCGTTGCGCACGTTGGCTCAGTGGCGGTATTGGATGATGGGTGAGAAGCAGCGCCTGTTCAGCGAGGTCCGTTACGCCGCACCGACTTGGGATACCCCGCGACGGGTGATCGTCAAGGCCGAGCACAGCGCCCGCGGCAGCAATCCCCGCTTCGTGGTGACCCACCTCACCGGCAAGGCCCAACGCATCTACGACCGCCTCTACTGCGCCCGCGGCGAGATGGAGAACCGGATCAAGGAGCAGCAGTTGGGCCTGTTTGCCGATCGCACCAGTTGCCACACCTGGTGGGCCAATCAGTTCCGGCTGTTGCTCTCAAGCTTGGCTTACACGCTGTTGGAGACGATCCGCCGGGTGGCACTACACGCAACGGCACGGGCTCGCGCGCAAGGCGGCACGCTGCGCCTGAAACTATTACGCATCGGCGCCATCGTCTTGCGCAATACCAGGCGCATCCGACTGTTGCTCTCCAGTGCTTACCCCCATCGAGAACTGTTCTGCCTGGTGGCCGCTCGCCTCAAGCCGGGATAGTCGTCCCAACGCCAGTCGCCTCGTGTGCGATTCCTTGTGAGTCGGGGTGTCGCTCGCCTCCGAAACGACTCGTGCATCGCAATCGGCGATAAATCCACCGGTGGCGCGCCGAAACGTCGCGCTCAAGCGCCGCTTCGTGCCACCACCAACGAATTCCGACCCATGATCGACCAACTCCACGCCCAATCTCACTGCTCATGCAATATCCGGGTTAGTGGGCATCGTCCTTATCGCGATACAACGCTTCTCGTGGTGGACATATCACTTTCTCTTCCTGTTTACCCCCACCGGCGTGCTGGGGGTCCGCGGCGCTGACGTATTGTGCGATTTTTTATCCAGCGCGCGGAGCCCGCGGGCGTTAGGACCGGTATTGCTGACCGCGCTCATCGTGACGCCCGGCGTCGCCGCGCTCACGATCCCGGCCGGACAGAAACTGTCTGCGCACATCGAAATTTTCATTAATGATGGACGCGGGGTGCGCGAGTTTCAGCAAGCCATCAACACGGATTACGCCAATATTCATACCAGCACGCGCTTCCTCCTCGATACCGCGGCACGCCGCGGCAAGATCTATGTATTCGGTGACCCGCTCTATTACTACCTGTCCGGCCGTGAATCGGCGCTGCCCATCGTCGGCTGGCCGTGGAATTACTTCCTGCAGTCACAATGGCTTGCTTTACCGGCGCAATTGAACGAGGCACGTCCGCCCTATATTTACATCGATAAACACAATAAAAGCATGATGAAGATCCGTGGTGGCGGCGTTCTCGAATTCATCGAAGCTCATTACACGCCCCTGTTCAAGGACTTCAAAGGGGTGTGGTGGGGCGCCAAACCGAAATCTTGGAGCGATTGAACGGGTCTCGATACCGGTTCAATCGTGACGACTCGCGGTGCGCATGGGCGCATCAAAACGCGGTGAAATGCTGGGTAATGTTTCGCCGCCCTCCGCCAGGTTGGCGAATTCGCCAAGCGGGATAACGTTAAACTCGTCCCGATACACATCGAGCAATCGTCTCATTAAGGCGATCTTATCCCGACTTGGGCGACGCATACCGGGCATGAATTTCGGACAATCGGCATCGTCCGTACCGATGAAATCCGTCGAATGCAGCAAAAGCGACGGCGCGATACCGCGGATGCGACACAGTTTGAGACTGGCGCGAAACCACCTTTCAGCGAGCCTCTTCGAGTGATCCGCAATGAAGTTGATATAGGTCATGTGGGTTGGCACGCGCAAGAGTGGCATCGTCGTCACGGGGATTTCGATCAACCGTGCAGTGCCCAGGTCCCAGTGAAAAGGACGCAATGGCCGTAAGCCGTCACGTACCGCTCCGAACAGGTCTTTCTGGCGTTCTCTGCCAGCATGATCGAGCTTCGAAGTCGCAAAGTGGTAGATGCGCAAAAGTGGCCCGATACAGGTCGGAAACGTCGACGCGTCATAGGTGTAACCGCGCGCGATCAGCACGTCCAGAATGACCTCGGATAGTCGGAACGACGGTCCGCGGAACCCGCGCGGATGCACGCCCGTCGCCGCTTTGATTGCCGTTTCCGCGCGCTCTATGTCTGCGGTCACCGCGGCGGCCGGCGCGCGATGAAAATCCTGCGCATGATCGTAGGAATGATTTCCGATTTCATGATGACTCGCCCCGACAACGGCGAACAGGCCACCATCCTTCATGCTTTCAGCATCGCGCCCGACAATGAAGAACGTCGCACGCAGATCGTCGCCAAAGCATTCCAGGGCCCTCGGAAGGGCTATATCGAGAAACGACGGATACGTCGTCCAGTCACTGTCGCCTTGAGCGCGCAGATACGACCAAAGATTATCGAGGTCGATGGAAAGCGTCGCTACGGGTTTTTCCACGCCTGAAAACCCTCAATCCTAAAGTTCGGTCATCGCCCGGTTCGCGAGTTCGACCGTTTCATTCACGCTGAGGGATGCATTGACAATGCGCGCCGAATTGCAGATGTAAAGGTTCGGCACAGCCGTCGCCATCGGCGGCAGTCTTTCGGAGTAATTCAAGGTGGAGATCGCCATAACGTACCGCGCTCGGGCAACAAAGCTGACCTCGACGTCAGATGCATTGATGTGGGAAAACATTCCGGTTATCCCGTCCATGAATCTCGCCTCGATCGCCGCGTCGTCCGTTTCCAGCATTGGCGAATCGCTGGGTACGTATTTCGGCAGGTAGATCAAATGATAGCCGTCGAGTTCATCGCGATCGATCAAGGTCGACATTTCGATGACCGTCGTAAACGGGATGGTATCGTCGGTGATATAGGTCAGGTAGGCTCCTCCGAGGGGATTTTTCAACAGCATCGACGCACATACCACGCCCTGGTACAGGATCTGCTGGTGCAAGATGCGTTCTTCAGCATCCAAGCCGTGGCAAATTTCCGCGGCGACGGGGGACGCGAAGGTCACGATCACTTTGTCGAAATGGAGGACGTTTCCGCCGGACGAGACTTCGACACCCGTTCCGGATTGAGCCACTCGATCGATCGATACGCCGCTTTCGACTGTGACCCCGAGTTCCTCTAATCGCTGCAAGACTGCCTGGACGATACGCGTGTACCCACCGCGGACGTATCCGTATAACTCAGTCTTGCGCCGGCCCTGCCGCGCTCCGTAGAAGCGCTGGATGACGGACCAGATGTAGGCGGCGGAAGCGTTCTCAAAATTGTCCCCCAATTTCGAGCGCAACAGGGGACGCCACAACGTTTCGAACGTCTGCCGCCCCGACCAGCGAACCAGCCAGTCCTCGACTTTTTCCGCTTCGAGTGCAACGCCGTCTTTGACCTGGGCGCCGTAAAGGATATTGGCTGCCAGACGCGCTTTGTCGATCAGACCGAGCGCGGGCAGCCTGAGGTAATCGAAGACATCGTTCAGTGGATAGAGCGCGCGGCCATCGTAAAAATTCGTCTTCGTGACGCCCCAGGCGATCTCACCTTCCAGGCCCAGTTCCCGTAACAGGTCGAGCAAGGCCAGGTCTGATGCATCGATGACGTGGTAGAAGCGATCCCAGGAAAGTTCGGCGTGTTGCCACGATGAGGTCAGACCGCCGAGCGTCGGCGCAGCTTCTATCACAGTGACCTGGTCGCCCCGTTGCGCGAGCCTGAGCGCCAGCGTCAGGCCCTGCATGCCGCCGCCAAGGACGGCCCACCGTTCGTGTTGCCCGACCGAATCGGACATCGATTAGGGCCGGAACCCTCTCGGCAGCGGTATTTTCAGCCAGCGTGCGGCAGCGAGCCGGACGATGAGTTGCACGTGGTCGATAACGGTTTTCGCCAAGTTGATCTTCGATTCTCCCAGCAGACGCAGTTGCAGGTCAGCCGGACACTCGACCAGCCGGTAACCGGCCAGGTCGAGGCGCGCCAGAATTTCGGCCACGCCGCAGAATCCGAGCTTGTACACGCTGATGTCTTTTGTCGCCGAGCGCCGATAAACTCGAAAACAGCTCGTATAACTCGAGAATTGGTGGTGCAGAACGCATCGGTAGAGTAACGCGGCGCCCTTTGAGAGTGTAAGGCGCCATCTCGGCATGTTGGCGACGCGACCGCGCGCGTGGAACGGCGAAGCTGCGACGGCGGCGATGCCTTCGGTCATCATCGGCACCATATCCATCAACTGCATCGGGTCGAATGTACAATCGGCATCGACCACCGCGACGAGATCCGCTTCGCCGTGCTTGACGCCTGTCAGGATTGCGGCGGCGATGCCGAGATTTTCGGCGTGCTGCACGAATTCGCAGTTGCTTTCGTGGCCAAACAGCGCCTTGAGACGATTCCACGTGGCATCAGTGCTCCCGTCGTCGACGAAGATAAAATCGAGGCGCAGCGAACCGCGGCTCGCGTCCATGAATGCGCCAAGCGTTTTATGCAAATAGGCTAACGATGCTTCCTCGTTGTAACAGGGAATGACGACGGTGAGGTCGACCTGTTCGTTGAATTCGGGTGGGCTCGTAACAGTCTCGCCCACGTTGGTGGGGGCATCCGCCGGTTTGACGGCCACCTAATCGGCCAGACTCAGGTAATTATTGACGCTCGTGAACGGGTAGCGTTCGAGGAAATAGCGCACGCGCGCCGGCATCGCGGAAAGATTCCGATAGTGGCGGAGGCGCTGCAACCAACTCGCGGCACTGATGTTGGGTTGTTCGGTGTCGAGTTCCCAGATGTGGAAGTACATCACCAGCGGCGCCTGGCGGCGTTCGACCCAGCGGGCCACTACTTCGCGCATGGGCCATTCTGGTAATTGCCTGATGTAGTTACCGCCGGAGAAAGGGATCGCCCATCCGAATTTGCGGGTTGCCGAAAGCGGAACTTCCCATAGCATCCCTGACGCCGTGTGGTGCTGGTGAAGCCGAAAGCGTTCGTGCTCATTCGCAAACTGCCGGCCGATAGGACAGATGCTGGAGTCGAATCGAAACCCTTGTTCGCACAAGGCCTCGAGCGCCCACAAATCGTCGGGTCCGATCCAGCCGCGGCCCACGCGGAAGCCATGTACCGCCCGGCCGGTCGCATCTTCGATAACCCGCCTCGAACGTTCTAGATCTTCGCGGAACGCAGCCGGGGCGATCTCTCGAATCGATTGCTGATAATAACCGTGGCAGGCGACTTCGTGCCCGGCGTCCACGATCGAGCGCAGGATGTGGGGATAATTCTCGCCGATCCAGCCGCTCGCAAAAAACGTCGCGCGATTGCGCGTATCGTTCAATAGCGCGAGCGTGGTTTCGGTATTGCGCTGTATCCGCGCATCGAACCGTTCCCAGTGGGCATACGGGATCAGGTGGCTAAACGCGCCGACCTGAAAATAGTCTTCGACATTGATGGTGACGATGTGGTGTCTAGCGGTGCCGGCAACGCGCTCGTTCATGTCCGCAAACCGGCGCTGGCTTGCCTGCGCTCGAAGAGAAAGTCAGCAATGGCCGCGGCGATTCTAGCCCCGCTTTGTCCGTCCCCAAATGGATTTTGTGTCGCTTTGACCTGCGTACACCAAGCGTCCGGTGCGCGTGCATCTCTCAGGGCTTCACCCAGGTGTTGCGGTGTCTCGGCGAGTCGTGCCATGCCCGCTTCCACGATCTCGGGACGTTCGGTGACTGCACGCACGATCAGCATGGGCTTACCCAGGCTCGCGACTTCCTCCTGAACGCCGCCCGAGTCCGATACGACCAGCCAGGCATGCGTGACCAAGTGGATGAAATCCGTATATCCAAGCGGTCGCGTCAGCCGGATTCGAGTGACACCTTCGAACAGTTCCTGCGCGACGGCCTGCACGCCGGGATTGGGGTGCACTGGAAACACGACGCAGACGTCATCGTTCTGCTCGACGAACGTGCGGATGATGCCGAGATAACCGCGTATGCGCGGACCAAAGTTCTCGCGCCGGTGCATGGTCAACGCAATGAGGCGCCGTCCTTCGATCGTGTCGAGAATCGCCCGGATCTCGCTCGAGATCGGACTCTCAACGGACAGGGCGCGCACCGCATCGACGACGGGGTTGCCGGTCACGATGATCGCCGATTCATCGATACCTTCATTTCGAAGCGTACACCGGTTGCCTTCGGTCGGTGCGCAGTGCAGCGCTGCGACGTGCGAGATCAAGCGGCGGCAAGTCTCTTCCGGAAACGGGCTGTCGGGATCGCCGGTTCTGAGGCCTGCTTCGACATGGACCACGGGAACCTGTCGCAGGCGCCCGGTGAGCGCGCCACCGAGAGCGGATATCGTGTCGCCTTGGATCAAAACGGCGTCCGGCGTGTAGCGTTCTATCAGCGGATCGACGCCGGAGACAATATGGGCCAGCAGATCATTCAGCGACTGGCCGGCGAACATCAAGCCGAGATCGTGGGCGAGTGAGACACGAAAGTCCGTGATGAAGCCCGGTAGCAGGTCCGCCTGTTGCCCGGTCGAGACACACAATAAACGGATCCGCGGATCGTGCTGCAAGGCGCGGAATACCGGCACGAGCTTAATCACTTCGGGCCGGGTACCGAACACAGCGAGAACGGTTGCCCCGTCTACCACGAAACAATGCACCTAGGGCTGTTGGCGGCGGGGCGAGCTGTCATTGCGAATTCGGGCCGGCGCTGGGGCCGACCCGTTAACCTATTCTAACCTGGCCGTCGGGGCACGCCGACCGCTTAGCCCGTTCGTTCGCAGCCCAGTTTGATGCCTTTAACTCAAGCCCGAGGCCCAAATGGGAACGTCCCATCGGAGGCCTGCGCCAAGGGCACTGGATTCACGAAAGTTTACGCTCTAAAGTTCCCCGCGACGGGCCAGCTAAGCTATAGTCACCTTACGTTGACGCGACCGGGCGTACGGCGCCGTGAACGTCGCTCACCGACGACATAGACGACACGCCCGACGGTGCCGACCGGCAGGCAGATCGAAGCCCGGTTTTGTCAATATACTTTACAAGCGGACGCGGGCTAAGTAACTGATTTTTTTGGGTTAACTAATTAGCAAGGTTTCGAGGCGGTTAAGGAATTAAGGTTTTTGGCTGTGATGAGCGCGATCTGTCAATATATTTGACAGATCCGGCCCGAAACCCAAAGCCGAGGATCGGTCGCGAGGATAACGAACTGATTCGTATACATATATAGATTATGGCGCGAAACTTGGCACATCTGGATGAAAGCTTTTGGACTTTGTGAATAGGAGCCAGAACGACATGTATATGCGCGTTCTCAGTGCCGCTTGCGGCTTGGCGTTTACGGGCGCGGTGTGCGCCGACGCCATTTATATGAATGACTTTGATAGCGGCGTACTGCGCTCCAATGAGCGGACCTTTTCCGCTTGGTTCGACGATACCCCGGCTGGCTCAGAGCAATGGAAAGACAATAACAGTCGTTGGGGTCTGCACAACGAAAGTTCTGCGATCACGACCGGTCTGAGTGGCTACAAGGTGGGCCACCATGGTTCTACGGTGCATAGGCGCAATGAACGCTCGTTTTATGAGCTCACGGTCGATTTCACGGGTTGGGACACTGGCGACATGACCAAGTCCTTGAAGTTCAAATTCGACTCGTGGATACAAGACGACTTCGATGACGACGGGTTCAACGTCATTGCGTACAACGGCAACCAGGTGGACACCGGCATCCCCGCGATCGGTAACAACGATCCCGACGATAACGAGATGGTCGGCAACCTGCCGGGCGGTTGGGCGCTCCGGGATCCGATCCTGGATACGAGCGGCTGGGATCCCATGTTGGCGTTCGGCCTATCCGGCAGCGACATGGATTGGGACGAGGCGGAGATATCCAATACGCAGCTGGACGAAGTATCCGGTGCGCGCGAACCCGTCTTTACAGGCTACGACACGTCGCAAATGACGGGAACGGCGCTGTTTGACGTCTCGGGCTTCACCGGCTTGACGACTATCCGCTTTTCGTTCGGGTCCGGCGCGTCTTCGTCGAGCGATGGCGAAGGCATCAACATCGATCACGTCATGATCGCCGGTTTGTGTGAAGATACGGTGGGTGGCGACCCCAACGGTTCCGGCGCGACCTGCGACCCGGAGCCAGACATTCCAGAGCCGACGACCCTCGCGCTCGCAGCACTCGGTTTAGTGGCCCTTCGCCGCAAAACCTTCAAGTTCCTGACGTAAGCGGCCTCGGGTTCGACTGCGAAATAGGCCCCGCGATGGGGCCTTTTTCATTTGAGTAACCGGCGGATTCGCGGCCCGACAACCGCCGCGTTTCGTCGCTCCTGCTTTCGACGATGCCGTCTCAGCCCCTCAGTTCGCTTGTTGCCGATACCGTAAACGCGCCATCATTTTACAGTTGCTCGCAATCACCCCGGCGTATCAATGGGGAGATTGACTATAATTCAGCCGTTCATGAAACGTAGCCGACCAATCATTGAGAACCTAACGCTCGCGGCCTTGGCGCTGCTCGTCGCAGTTTCCGCGCCTGCCGCCATCGACCGCGAACGCTCCCAGGATTTCTATGAAAAAGCGTTGCAGCACTTCAACGAAGAAGGATTCTCCGCTGCGGTCATCGAGCTGCGCAACGCGTTGCAGCAGGACCCGGACAACCTGCCCGCACGCATCCTGCTGGGCGAGACGCTGTTACTCGAAGACCAACCGCGCGCCGCGATCAAAGAGCTTGAAATGGCGTTGAGCCTTGGAGGTGACGAGAATCTCATCCTGGTGCCACTGGCGTGGGCGTACTTGGAGATCGTGGAGCCCGAACAGGTCATCACGGGTTTCGTGACTGAAGGTCACCAGCCCGAGGTCGACGGCAAACTTCATTATCTGCAGGGCCGCGCTTACGAAATGCTCCGCAACGCCAAGCTCGCCGACGAGTCGTATCTTGCGGCCGGCGTGCTCCTGCAGACCGATCCGGGTCCATTGGTCGGCCGCGCGCGCATCGCGATCGGCAAGCGCAAGTTCGAGAAGGCGGACAAGCTGATTCAGCAGGCCATCGCGTTGGCGCCTGACTCGTTCGACGTGTGGCTGTTCAAAGCGCTGGCCCATCGCGATCTGGGGCAATCGCGCGCCGCGCTTGCAGCTTTCGAGCGTGCACTCAAGCTGCGACCGACGTCCGGCCGTACGCTCGCCGCACGCGCCGCGCTGTGGCTCGACCTCGGCCAGGTTGAGAAAGCGAAGGAAGACCTGGAGAAGGCCGGTGACCTCGATGTGGACACACTTGAATCAATTTACCTTCGGACCTTACTGATGTTCCGCGAAGGTAAAGCCGAAGAAGCCCGCGAATTGTTGCGGGAGAGCGCGGACGATATTCGCGATATCAAGGAAGACGTCCGTGGCAAGTTGGCTAACACCGAGCTCATGCTGGGCGTCGTCGCGTATTTCGAGGAGAACTTCGAAGAAGCGGCCGCGCATTTGCGGTCGTTCCTGCAGCGCGTACCACAGCATCCTGGCGCGAAACGCTATCTCATGGCGTCTTACCTCGCCCTCAAACAATGGGACCTGGCCGTCCGCGTCTATCGCGCGGGTCCCAACTCGCCGCCCCCGAATGAACCGATGGCACTGTCGATGTTGGCCGAGGCCTACCGTTCGAAAGGGGACCATAAAGCGAACGTTATTACGAAGCTGCGCTCAAGCGCGCACCGAATCTCGCTGGACTGGGTATTCGCCTCGCGATGAGCCGGCTGGACGCCGGCAAGTCCGAACAGGCGCTCGAGGAACTAAGCTGGTTCGTGGAGAAATTTCCAGATCTGCTGGAAGCGCGCATCCAACTCGCGCGCGTCTACGTGAAGCTCGGACGGGCGGGCGACGCGGTCACCACGATCGAGGGCGCGCTCGCCAACCACGCCGATAACGCAAACATACAAAATGTAGCTGGTGCCATCTATCTGGCGATGGGCGATGTGGCGTCGGCGCGCGATCATTTGAACCTCGCAAGTACCATCGACCCGGATTTGATCCTGCCCAAGCTTAATCTCGCTCGACTGGATCGTCTCGAAGGCAATGTCGCGGCCTCCGAAGTCCAGTACCGCAGTCTGCTAGAAACCCATCCGTATCACGTAGAAAGCGGGCTCGAGCTCGCGCGA
Source organism: Gammaproteobacteria bacterium (assembly GCA_965217605.1). Classification (GTDB taxonomy): domain Bacteria; phylum Pseudomonadota; class Gammaproteobacteria; genus JAYYZW01. The sequence continues at coordinate 364,730 of CBDCJB010000012.1, read as the reverse complement.
ATTCTGCTCGAGCAAGAAGAATTTTCGGAAGCCAGCGAGCGTGTGGCGCGGGTACTCGAGCGCAAGCCCGCCCTGTTTGAAGCGCACGCACTAAAACTGGAGCTGTTGTTGAAGCAGCGCGAATCCAAGGACCGTATCCGCACTGCCACCTATGAACTCCACAAGAAGTTTGGGTCGGAACCGAGGGCGGCTTTCATCGCGGGCAAGATATACGCCGCCCTAGGAGATAAGGAAGATGCCAAGTTGCAGTTCCGACACGCAGTGCAGGAAGCGCAATTCGACGGCGCGGTGCTAACGGCAGTCGCAGAACAGCAAATCGCAATTCGCGACCGCAGTGGGGCGCTATGGACGCTGACCAAAGCATTACAAGGCAATCCCAACGATCTCGACGCCGCTGCTCTCAAAGTTGAAGTGCTCATTCAGCTGGACAATCTGGACAGTGCCGCCGCACTGATCGATGACATGACAACGCGGCACGGAGAAGTAACACAGGTTCGAATAAGACGAGGCGACTTGCGGGTGGCTCAGGATCGAATCGGGGAGGCGATTACGCTCTATGCCGACGCCTACGAAATGGCGCCAAGTTCCATGACGGTGCGTATGCTATTCAGCGCGCTGGTTTTACATGAACGCACGGACGATGCGCTCGGCCTCATGCAAACGTGGCTGCGCAAAAACGAACGGGATTACCCTGCGAGAAATATTTACGCAGAGACGTTGATGCGCTTGCGGCGTTACCGCGAGGCGCGGAGGGAGTACGAAGTATTACTTAATGACGGTATTGAGAACGTAGTGGTACTGAACAATCTCGCGATGATCTACCAGCACATCGGTGACAAGCGGGCCCGGCAGACTGCCGAACTCGCTTTCGAACTTGAGCCCGAAGCCTGGAGCGGTGCTCGACACCTATGGCTGGATCCTGGCGGAGAACGATCACCTCGAGGACGGTCTGGCCTATCTGCGCGAAACCTTTGCACGTTCCTCAACGAGCCCGGGGGTGCGTTACCACATCGGCGTCACATTGATGAAGCTCGGCAGAACACGTGAGGCCCTCGAGGAACTCGAGGCGGCGATTGGGGAGGACGTTCCGTTTCAGGACGATGAGAACGCTAGAAAACTCATCGACGAACTACGCTTGGAGCTCGCGGAGCAGGTCTGAGCGCCTCGAGATTAGCGAAATCCGAATCGCTTCGTGATGGAGACGCTTGCCACCGGCTCGAATCGTGCGCCGATCAAAGTTCGCTATACCCTTAGGTCGTCTGTTCGTTAGTCGGCTCGTAAATGGCGCCGAGGGCTAAGGATTCAGGCTTCGCCCCGGTTGTTACCGAAACTGGAATGCCAGAAACGCGCATCGACGCGAGCCATGCGAACGCCGACGCTTCAACCATATCTGGATCGATCCCTACGCTCGACGTCGAAAGGACTTCGCACGGAGCAAGCCGGATTCTAAGTTGCTTGATCAATTCGCCGTTACGAGCACCGCCACCGCACGTGTAAATTCGTTCTACAGTTAACATTTGGGCACGTTCGATCTCCGATGCGATCGATTCAACGGTGAATTGCAACAGCGTAGCTTGGACATCAGCCGGTGAAAGCGCGTCGAATCCACCTCGTTCGATTTGCGTTGCGATGTAGTCGGCACTGAACGTTTCTCTGCCGGTGCTTTTGGGCGGGGGTTGGTGGATGAAAGGATGGTTCATCAATTCAACCAATAACTCATCGCATAGTCGGCCCGATGCGGCCCATTGTCCGTTAGCGTCGAACGGCTCTCGACGGTGTTTCCAAGACCAAGCATCCATGAGGCAGTTGCCGGGACCCGTGTCATATCCGGCCACTGGCTGCTTTGGATCAGCGGGCAGCAGCGAGATATTCGAGATACCTCCGACATTGGCGATCACCCGATCTTCAGCGTTGCTGCGGAACCCCCAGGCGTGGAACGCAGGCACGAGTGGCGCGCCTTCACCGCCATACGCTAAATCCAAGCTCCGGAAATCCGCGATTGTCGTGATACCGCAGCGTGCTGCAATCGTCGCGGGATCGCCTAATTGAACACTGTATGGCGTCTCGCCCAACGGATGGTGTCGCAATGTCTGGCCGTGGCTGCCAATCGCGATCACATCGCGTGCAGTCGTCTGCGACTGCGTTAATAATCGATTCGCAACATCCGCGAAATGACGACCAACCTCGATATTAAGCGTTGCTAGGTCGTGTAAGGACCTTGCCCGCTGAGTCTCGATGACATCTCGTAGAGACTCGGAAATGACGGTCGGGTATTTTGCGAAAAGCGCCGCTTCCGTTGACATCTGGTTGGCGCCGAACTCGATTAGAACGGCATCGACGCCATCCATGCTGGTGCCGGATATGAGGCCGATATAAAGGCCCGATTTGACCGCTCGTTGAGGGTCTTGCGTCAATTTCGATTTTCGAGATCAGTCGGCGTCGGCAGCTCTAGCGCATCGAGTTGAGCCACGTAACTCGAATCCGGTTGGGTCTGCTGCGCTAATAGAATATCCAATTGGGCGAGCAAGGGTTTGGCCTGTCGCCTAAATTCTTGTAAGTATTTCCTGTCGATCGGCTCCGCTTTCGGTAAATCAACGGTCAATGGGTTTCGGTGTACACCATGCACGCGAAATTCATAATGGAGATGTGGGCCCGTGGCCAAGCCCGATTTGCCTACATATCCGATGATCTTCCCCTGGCTTAGATAGTTGCCACGCTTAACCCCTCGAGCATACCGCGACAAATGTGCATACAGAGTGCTGTATACCTCGCCGTGTTGCATTACGATCGTTTGACCGTAACCGCCATCGCGGCCGATGAATTTCACCTTGCCGTCCGCTGTTGCGCGAACTGGCGTTCCCGACGGCGCCGCGTAATCAACGCCGCGATGCGCGCGAATAGTATTTAAGATGGGATGTTTACGTTTGAGATTGAATCGCGAACTTATGCGCGTGAAATTGACAGGCGTCCGTAAGAAGGCCTTTCGCATCGCTTCGCCGGTATCCGAAAAGTAATCGGCGCGTCCCTGTTCATCTATATACAGAATTGCTCGTAGCCGTTTCCCTCGGTTGACGAATTCAGTAGCAAGAATACGGTCCTGCTTAATGAGGTCGTCATCCTTGTATATTTCTTCGTAAATCACGCTAAAGCGGTCGTGTTCGCGTAAATCAAGGGCAAAGTCGATATCCCAACCGAAAATTTCCGTCAAGTGCATGATCAGGGCATCGGAGAGCCCGGCTTTTTGTCCATCAACGAATAGCGATCGCGTGATTTCCGTCGTTGCTGCTGCCACCTTAATCTTCGGTTCGATCGTTTCCGTGAATGCGTTAAAACCATCGCCTTCCCGCATTACGTGCAGAGAATTTAGCTGATCCAATTCAAGCACCATTTCCTCGAGCCTGCGGTCAACGACGCGAAAACGAACAAGCTGTCCGGGATTGATTCTTTTGAGTCTTGCCGTGTCCTTGCCGAGCGAGACAATGTCGTGAAGATCGCGTTTCGACAGGGTCAAGCGCGAAAAAATCAATGACAAGTTATCGCCGGGAGCGACAGTAACGTTGACCCACTCGCCCGATTTGAACGTGTCTTGAATACCGTCTGTGGCCGGCGTCTGGGGCGGCACTGCGGGTTCGAAAGGGAGGCGCTCAGTGGCGCCATCAACTACGTGCGATCGTCCTACTACTTGGCCGGGCAGTTGCACGCGTAATAGCGAATTCGCGGTGTCCTGTTGTTCCTCTGAATTGGAACCTGGTTGGCCGCGCATCAACACAATGCTTAACGCACTGACACTGAGCATGACGACCGCCGCAAGGACCAAGCGCGGCTTACGCCGCCGAGTGTAAAAGCGCCGATTCTGTGAGCTACTACGAAACATCAGGAATGTCGCATAAGTACAGAAAGCGCGCGGCTAATCACCGCGCGAAAATAGCGTCAAGCCATCCTTACGTCAATGTTTTTTAACATTTTTCGTGTGATAGTCTGGCCATCTTGCGGTAGCGACAGATATCAGATTCATAGATGCAAGAACAATTCGAAATCATTCGCCGCGGTGCTTCCGAAATTTTGCGCGAAGACGAACTCGCAAAAAAGCTCGAACTCGATCGCCCGCTGCGGATAAAAGCGGGCTTCGATCCGACGGCTCCCGACCTGCATCTGGGGCATACAGTGCTGCTTAACAAGATGCGCCAGTTTCAGGATCTCGGCCACGAGATCCTATTTCTGATCGGAGATTTCACCGGCATGATCGGTGACCCGACGGGGTCGAACGCTACCCGTCCGCCGTTGACGGCCGACGACGTTTCCGCAAATGCTGAAACTTATCGCACCCAGGTATTCAAGGTCCTCGATGCTGCCAGGACACAGGTCATGTTCAATTCGGAGTGGATGGCGAAAATCGACGCAGCGGGCCTCGTTAAGATCGCCGCACAGCATACGGTCGCGCGGATGCTCGAACGGGATGATTTTAAGACGCGCTATGAGGAAGGAAGGCCGATTGCAATTCATGAATTCCTCTACCCGCTTATTCAAGGCTACGACTCGGTCGCCATGAAAGCGGACGTCGAATTGGGCGGGACCGATCAGATGTTCAATTTGCTCGTGGGGCGCCAGTTACAACAGGCGTACGGACAAACACCACAGATCGTATTGACCATGCCTCTGTTGGAAGGTCTCGACGGCGTTAAAAAAATGTCTAAATCGCTCGACAATTATGTAGGCATCGATGATCCACC
>CBDCJB010000012.1:0-355000 GCA_965217605.1 Gammaproteobacteria bacterium | reverse complement strand
TGGGGCGGTCTCCTCCCAAAGAGTAACGGAGGAGCACAAAGGTGCCCTCAGCACGGTCGGAAATCGTGCAATGAGTGTAAAGGCAAAAGGGCGCTTGACTGCGAGATAGACACATCGAGCAGGGACGAAAGTCGGTCTTAGTGATCCGGTGGTTCTGTATGGAAGGGCCATCGCTCAACGGATAAAAGGTACTCCGGGGATAACAGGCTGATTCCTCCCAAGAGTTCACATCGACGGGGGAGTTTGGCACCTCGATGTCGGCTCATCACATCCTGGGGCTGTAGCCGGTCCCAAGGGTATGGCTGTTCGCCATTTAAAGTGGTACGCGAGCTGGGTTTAGAACGTCGTGAGACAGTTCGGTCCCTATCTGCCGTGGGCGCTGGAGACTTGAAGGGAGCTGCTCCTAGTACGAGAGGACCGGAGTGGACGTACCTCTGGTGTTCCGGTTGTCACGCCAGTGGCACTGCCGGGTAGCTATGTACGGAAGGGATAACCGCTGAAAGCATCTAAGCGGGAAGCCCCCCCTAAGATTAGGTCTCCCCAGACCCTCGAGGTCTCTAAAGGGCCCTTGAAGACTACAAGGTTGATAGGCCGGGTGTGGAAGCTCAGTAATGAGTGAAGCTAACCGGTACTAATTGCCCGTGCGGCTTGACCATATAACGCTCAAGCGTTTTGTCAGGCTGAATGCGAATCGAGCTTAGACGACTATTCTGAACACCGCAGTTGAAAAAGGATGAACGAGGCCGAGATTTGATCGTTTTACCTCATAACTTTCCACTTTCAACATGCGCCAAGGTTTGCCTGGCGATAATAGCGAGTTGGAACCACCTGATACCATCTCGAACTCAGAAGTGAAACTGCTCAGCGCCGATGATAGTGTGGAATCCACCATGCGAAAGTAGGTCATTGCCAGGCATTAATTCGGTAATCCCCTGACTGAAAGGTTGGGGGATTTCTTTTGCTGTCCCACCTCTCCGTTCCCGACGTGGCCAATGCTTCATTTGGGACCTTTATATACTCAATATTAATGAGAAATGTCATGGAATTATTATTTATTCCGTAGCTGAAGGATCCCCACGAAACTAGGCCTCAGTCAAGGGGGTTAAGGTAATTTGCTGTAAGGACTGTTCGATGTCGGTTATTGTCAACGTCAGGGTTTTCGTGCGAAAACTTTGTAAGCCCAAAAAGAAAGTCGAGAGCACGGGTCGATGCCGGGTCGTGTTGGCCTGGTAATGTCGCTGAAGGCCGAAACGTTGCATCGTATGGCCGACCAACCAAGCAACCAACGTTGCCAAGGTACCGATCAGAACAAGGATTGAAAGCCGTTGTGCACTGTTTGAACGTGCGCTGCGGAAATAGAGTCCTAACCGGGCATTCTTCATATCACGGAAACTCTCTTCAATCTGCATACGCAATTGATAACACCGCATCACCTGTTTGGCCGCCCGCGCGCCCAAAGAGGTGACCAATACCCACGGTTCGCGCTGGCGTCGTTCGTTCGCCAGGTGTCAATGGCAACCGAAAACTGCACATTTGTGGCAACTGAAAACTGCACACTTTTGGGCAGGACATTGGGGCGCTGACGTTCTGCTGTTCATCCGGCCCAACAGGCACCTCGGGTCCGACGGTCACTTGGCGACATCTTCTCGACGATCCTCGGTCGCGGGTCGAAACAGATCCTGATGCGCCCGCATCCGGTAGCTGTTGCCCCGGATGTTGACGATATGGCAGTGGTGCAGCACACGGTCTATCAACGCCGCGGCCATGACCTCGTCGCCCAGCACGCTGCCCCATTCCTCGAAGCCCTTGTTCGAGGTCAGTACTGTGGATAAGGCTGCGCTGTGGTGCAGCCGTAAGATCTCGCGTGTCTTGCGCATTGATACCCTCGTATAGGCCATGAACTCTCCCCGCGCTGAAAAGGCGAAGAGGATGCCATGGCATGGCGGTTATCCTGCGGGTGGGCGTGGGGGTAAACCGTCGTCCGCACGGGTGCCAAAAGTGATCGGCTTGGCCCGGAACGGTGATCGGCTTGCGCCGGAATCAGTGATCGGCTTGGCCCGGAATGGGTGATCGGCTTGCGCCGGAATCGGTGATCGGCTTGGGCCGGAATATGCATTACGAATGGCCGTCATGAATACTACGCCTTCCGCCCGACCAATAACCGCGAGGAAATTGAACTGGAGTTGCCCCGTTTCCGTGGACGGTATGGCGCTTGGGTTTCAAGCAGCCTGTTGATAATTATTTTCATAGTTTAGCGGTGATTGCTGACCGAGGGATGAGTGACGACGGTGTGGGTTGTACCCGCCTTCGATGAACGCGAAGATCGCCATCTTCGCGTCGGCCTGCGTCTTGAAACTGTGGCGGTCGATGAGTTCGCATTCGAGCGTCGCGAAGAAGCTCTCGGCCATCGCGTTATCGTAGCAATCGCCGACCGATCCCATCGACGGTTGTACACCCATTAACCGGCAGCGCTTGCCGAAGGCGAACGAAGTGTACTGGCAGCCCTGGTCACTGTGATGGATCACATTCTTCGGTCGACGCTGCCATAGCGCCATGTTGAGCGCCTCGAGCACGAGCTCAGTGCGCAGATGCGTCGCCATCGACCCGCCTACGACGCGCCGACTGAATGCATCGACGACAACCGCCAGATACACGAACCCCGCCCACGTCGGCACGTCGGTCACGTCAGCAACCCACAGTGCGTCCGGCCGCGAAGCCACGAAGTGACGCTCGACCAGATCCGGCGCCGGGCGGGCATCGTGATCGCGGCGTGTCGTGCGCGTCCTTGTGCGTCGACTCACCCCGGCCAAACCCCATTCACGCAGCAGCTTGGCGACGCGCTTGCGACCCACGTGCGTCCCCTCATCCGCGCGCTCGGCGTGAATACGCGCTGCCCCATAGGTGCCTCGACTCCAGCTGTGGATGGCCTGGATACGGGCCTTGAGTTGCGCGTCGCGCTTCGACCGCGCTGAGGGTTCACGTGTCCGACACGCGTCGTAGCCACTCGGGGAGACACCGAGTAGCCGGCACATCGGCGCGATCCGGTAGGTGGCCTGATTCACGCTCATGAACGCGAAGATTTCCTCGAATCGGTCTCCCGAGCGAACCAGGCCGTGGCTTTTGAAAGGATCTCCCGTTCCTCACGTAGCCGCCGATTCTCCCGACGCAGACGCCGCAGTTCTTCGCGTTCGGCAGTGGTCAGACCGTCGTTGCGGCGACCTTCATCACGGTCGGCCTGCGCGACCCCGTTGCGTACGGTCTGTGCGGTCGGCTCAAACTCGCGTGCCAGGTCTTCCGAGCTGCGGCCCGCCCGTACCCGTTCGATCATCGGTTGCCGGAAGGCCGGTGGATAGGCAGTTCGTGTTGTGGGCATCGTGGAATCCTCCTTCTAAAAGGGTCAGGTATCCACGAAAGCGGGTCAACTCCACATCGATTAAGAGGGCGGCAATCCTGCTACGAAAATCTTCGACTCGACTAATTACGATGACGTTTGTTTCATTAGCCAAAAGTCCGCGTACGCGCGAAGCGAGATCTTCGTCTCTTGTGACTAGAACCACTGGATAAAGAATCCCTTCGATAATGTCGTTATCAGCGCGTTCACACGGTATACGAATATCGGTAACGAAATTGCCATCGGTGTCTCGATGGAAAGAAAATTCACCACCCAAAGCGGAAGCCAATTCTTTAGACCCCGTAAGTCCAAGACCGGCCCCGTAATATTCGTTAGAATTCTGAGCATATTCTTGGAATACCGACGAGCTGGGCTGGGATGTCAATTTTCCCTGCCAATTTAGCACGCGAATGTGCAATTCACACTGTGATTCTATTTGGTAAGAAGAATCGAGACTAATTTCAATCGCTCCGTCGTTTGAGAACCTTATTGCATTTGATAGTGTATTCAATAGAAGCCTTTCTGCAGCCAATAAATTGAAGCTGACAGCTGGCCAAATTCCATATTAAATCGGTATGTCAAAACTGTTCGATTGAGTTCCAGTTCATCGCAAAATCGTTTCGAAACGTCGACAACCCAGCCGCATATTGAAACTACAGGTTTTCTTCCACGTATATTTCTAGATTCACCAGCGGTGGCACCCAAAACGTCCGTGGCTAAGCGGGCGAGCGACTTAATCGTGTTTTCTATTCGTACAAGTCGTGTCCGCGTTTCACTATCCTGTACGTTGGTTTTCGCGACTGCCGCGGTCGTCAGTAGTGCGTGAAGGGGAGTACGAATATCGTGCGATACGAATCTGAGCAAATCGGATATATCGTCAGCCCGCTTATCAGCTTCTAGTTTTGATTTTCGGAGGTTTTCTACTAAATGATCAATATAGAAAGCTATAAACGGTGTCCCAAAAAAATAGGCAAGCGCAAGATGCAAATTTCCTTGCCAAGCAGAGGAAGCGATATAAAGCGTCATAATTCCACCACAGGCGACGAGAACTGAAGCCCATAAATGTAGCCGACCGAAACGTAGACCATTGCCTATGGATATTTGAATTAGCAAAATGAAGAGAAATGTGCCTTCCTCTCCAGTTACATGTAATCCTGATATGGTGAAAAAATTATCTAAAAATAGCGAAATGAATGATCGGACTTTAGAAAATCGTGTTAATCGATGAGTGAGCCAGAGGAAGGTAAAGCTATATATGATGAATAATAGATATAGAGGATGGTTCGTATAAGCTGTTAGGTAAAAATATGCCGCCATGAAAAAGCATATACTGATCCGTACCTTTGCCTGGCCGGCTTCATTTTTCAATAACTCGGAAGTATTTAAACCGAGTCGCGGACGAACATCAGTAACCATCTAGAAATTAGATGATGAAACAGATCGATTTCGAAACTATTAAGCGACTTTATGGGCGGAATTTCCGATTCCCTGTGCAATCTAATACCTAACATATTAAGACGAACGAAATTTTCGAATCCAAGCATAAAGTTCTATTCCCGTAAACGGACGCAGAGTGGATTCAGACGACACCAGAAGCCGTACGTATTCATTCGAAATTTCGAATCTCGAATCAGGATCCGAACGGTAGAAATGAGATTCAATACGAACCTTACCGCGTCTCCCGTATCCCAATGATGCCGGCTTTCAATGCCAATAGACAAAGACCCACGTCAGTTCGAATATTTAGCTTCTTTTTCATATTCACTCGATGGGATTGCACTGTTTTTACTGAGATATCCATTTCGGCCGCAATTTCGTGAATTGAATAGCCGAGACCGATTAGCTTTAAAATTGCTTTTTCTCGCGATGTTAATCCGCGAACTTTGCTTACTGGTCCTGCTTCCTGAACTTCTGTGGCTAAGTAGAATGCGACGTCGGCACTGATTGCCATATCGCCGCGTGCGACACGGCGAACGCCTTCGACGATTTCTGTCGTTGAAACCTTTTTGGAAATAAATCCACGTCCGCCTGCTTCTAACAATGCGAGCGGATAATGATTTGTAATGTGAGCAGAAAGACCGACGGCTCGTATACGAGGGTCGATTTTCATCATTTCGACGGCAACATGGATGCCATCATCGTCGTCGAGCTCCATGTCCAGGAGCGCAATGTCCACGCGTTCCGTTTGCACGAAATGAATGGCTGAACTTCCCTTATTCCCAACTCCGACAACATTAATGTTGGGGTCGATACTTAATCGTTGCGTTAAGATGTCGGCTATAAATTTGTGGTCGTCAAGAATATAGACACGGAAGGGGGGCGATAGCGGGGTATTGTTTATCATTTGCCTGCACTCCTCTTGCATATGGCGGTGTCCCCATTCTGGTGTGGGGCCGCCTAAAGTATGCTGCCAATCGAGGAGAAAATAAACTAATGGCCGGTGGAGAAGGCCCAGCGCGAATGCGTGCTCTCAATCGGGAATAATGAGGTACTCAGCGATTTGCGAAGCCATCGCGTCGCAGGCCGTATGTTTCACGCGTGCCAGGAGCGGAACCGGCACGATAACTGCTGGTACGTACGAGGTGCCGTTAGTGCGGGTGCCTATTCTGCCGGCATCGGCCTTTTCGTCCATGTCCCAAACGGCGGCCACATAATCTGCTTCGTCGTCCCAACTCTTGAAGCCAAAACAACCACCTCCGCCGAGCCCAATCGAACACGTAACACCACCCACACTATCAAGGGTTTCGGTGCGGCCTTCAATCCAAATCAAGTACTTGATGGCGAGCTCGTCGAATCGCTTTCTGACCGCCTCATTTTCGAAAAGGCTACTTAACATCGTGACGTCCGTCGGTGCGGTCGTGCTTTCAAACCAAGGATACAACGCGTCGACGAACTCGGTTTCCCGGATAATATCCAGTGAATTATTGCGAGTTTCGAGCAAATCACCTACGCAAGAAACGAAATCGTGATCGCCGCTCTCAGCAAGCCGCTTACTACGGCCCAAGAGGACGACAGAATCGCCGCTTGCAATGCTCATCGGCATTTGTTCGTGTTTGTCAATCACGGTGTGGCTTTTGCAACTGCAAAGCGCAATACACACGAATACCGGCAAACCGTAACGCAACATTAGAGTCCGATCCGATGGATTCTCTGCTGTACTGGGGGATGTTCCGGGAGCCCAGTAGCCAATTGCGCGCCGGCATTCCTCAATGCATCGCCGAGCGAGGCTGCCAAGCCGGTTTCAATTCCGGCGAACCGCTCTGCGGTAGCCTGACCGTATCCGGTATAGCGCCATTCGGGTAGTGGTTCCCCGTCGCCCGTCTTGAGATTTACGACATATTCAACCCACGTCTCGAAATAATCGAAACCGGTTTCCGAGGGAATCGCAAATTGCATTTTCGCGATCTCCGGGACCAGCACGAGTTCAACCGCACCTTCTTGTGGCGCGTTGAGCTCGCGAAAATCTGTAAACATGTCACCGATTATGCGACTGAATGCGTTCACTTGGGAGTCACCACTTGCGATGTTCCAGGTGCCGCGCGCTTCCGAATTTTCGTTATAAGTAAACTGCCGAAATTGAGCCGGATAGTAGACACCGACAGAAAGCGGCAATTTTGCGACCAAGGGCTCTGGTATCTCACTTTGTATATGCAAATTCACATTCTTCTGGCAAGCGGCTAACGACACCACGATAACTGCTAATTGAAGAAATTTGGCGAGACGAGTCTTGGGCATGGTTCACCCGCTGTTGCGCGGATTCGGACTACTAAGCATAGAACATCTCGAGGCATATATCATTTTTTTGCGGCGTTCATTGGAGAAACTAAATCACCTAAACGAATTCAGGCCGACGAATGTACCCCCGTTTCTGCGTGTCAGTTCGCGCATGAGCGTTGCGAACTTGATTCCGGTTATCTGCAGGTGCGGTGGATTCGCGAACTGTACTGGAAAACCTATTGCGTGAATTCTTACTAATGGATTCCCCTGCGCGTCTTTGCGATTAATCGTGTCAAGGTAATCGACGACTTCGCGGATCGAGCGGCCGGTGAACTCGTCACCGTAAACGTAAAGACTAATCTTCTTATTCCGGTCATAAAAGGAACGTATCGCCGCGGTAATCCCTTCAACGGGGCTGCTATTCGAAAAAGCGTTCCATGTACGAAGCCGGTCGATGATCGCCGCTCGTCGCCCAGGTGTATCGGGAATCCACTGTCCGCGATAACTACTGAACATATAGGCGCCCATATCATTCAGAATTTGAATTCCCTTTACCTTGGGATAAACGTGCAAAGTCTCGATGATCTGATCGATAACCTTTGGCCAGGCGTACCGGAACATGCTGCCAGACGTGTCTATGATAAAAATAATGTATTCACTGTCGATCGGAATACCGCCGACCAAGTCGGTCCGAATGCGGTCGCGTTGTTGGTACAAGCGTCGCATCTCTTCAGTGAGTCGCTGCTGAGCGACTTTTAGTTCACCTAGGATCGCGGCGTTGAGTGCAGCCGTCGTGCGCAAACTTTTTGACCGGTTTCTCGCTGCCGTAAGTTCCTTGTTGAGGCGCTTTGCTTCAGATTTCCACGTTGCCAATTGCTCGGCTTTCGCATTGAGAGAGCTGTCGAGTTCGCGGGCGTCATGTTGTAACGTAAACAGACTGCGTTGAAGTGCCGAGATCTGTGAAATTCGCGGATCGTCGGGCTCCTCAGGCTCGGGCGGATCGCCGAATTTCGCGATCATCAATAACAGGATGATCGCTCCAAACCCACAGGTAATGACATCGAGAAAGGCGATGCTGATCGCTTCGTTGTCACGCCGGAAAAGTCTCACGGCCAATCCCTAGCCGGACTCAACAGGGAGCCTCGAGTGACACGCGCCAATTGCCAGTATGCAGCTGCAGCCAGCGGGTCGCCTTCCATTGGGAGTAGTATGACGTTGACGGGCACACCACGCGGAAGTCGAGTTAGTGCGGTTTGGTAATGTTCCCTACGTTCGAGACCGCTGACCGTCGTGCCACGCGGTGGATTTAATCCCTGCGTCGGTAGCCCATCCGTAATCAGGAAAACATTGTCGGGCCGAGGGCTTAGCTGCGAGACCACGAGCATGGCGCGTTCCAGACTCGAGCCGCCCTCGGGTATGAGTTCTTTCATCTTACCTACAGCATCATTCAACTGCTGCGTATCTCGTACCTTCAACCATCGCCCGCGTGTGTTCGCAAGCACGGGATTGGCACGCGTGTTAAACGTGTAAATCTGGTACTGGCTCTGTACTGGGAAACGCGCCGTAATCCAGTCTACCGTTGATAGCGCTTGTCGCCATTTCCATGAACGGCGCTTCGCTGCGTCATCCATATTGCGCCGTCGAATGACGTTGACGATGGTGTTATCGAGCATACTCGCCGACGCATCGAGTAATATCAGTATGCGGCGACCGCCCAACTGGATCCCCGTGAGATATTCGCGGTTCCCTTCACCGACAAACGTGCGGACATTTCGCGACTTTTCGTAAATTTGAGCCTCCACCTTCTTTTTGTCGGCCTCGATTCGCTTTAGCTTCGCTTTCAAAGCATTGATCTCGCGATTTCCGGTCGTCTTAACCCGCGTTCGCGATCGCGCTACTTTTAAAGCGCCCTTGATCTCTTCGGCCTGACGTTTCGCTACGGTGATTTCCGCATCAGCGCTGCGCGAACGGCTCTTCAGGTGTCCGATAACTTCTTCGGAATCACCGATTTCCTGCCGCAACAGATCGACTTCCACGGAAAGATCGTATTCGGGCACTGCAGTGGCTACGTCTGTTTGGTGTTTGATGATCAAGAACAGTAAGACAACTGCGCCGAAGCCGCACGACATGATGTCGAGAAAAGAGAGACTGAATGCTGAAAAATTACGGCGATTACGGAGCATGGTAGTCCGATACCGCAATAGGAATAAAAAGCGCCCGTCCGCCTTCCAACGTAATGTGATCCCCGGGCTTGATCTGGCAACTGCCCGATACCAGTTCGCCGTTCAGGCGGGTGTCGGCGCCGTTCGCTCGCAGCATCGCGACATCACCGTCCAACATAACCGCACATGATTCTTTGCCTTCCGCGATTTTAGCGACAGTACCGTTGGGTATCAGATAGATCGGGCTATTCGAGAGCGCGAGCGCATGGTTTCCCGCGAGAACGTGAGTTGCGATTCGAGACGCAGCCGTCTCGCTTGCTACGACGGTGACCGCTTCTAAACTGGGTTTGGGTGCGCAGGGTAAGCTGGTTACGAATGACACGCCCGCCTTGCCTGCTGCGAGTTCGAGCCGATGTTCGGCAACCCCTTGATAGCACGCGTCACGCTTGAGTGCCTGCGCGGGTGCGAGGTAAGTCATACATCCTGGGAGTTGGGCGAGGCCCGCAGACACGAGCAGCTGCGAATTGCCTTTCAAATGCTCGCTGATAGGTGCGAGTACCATTTCGGTTACGCGATCGAACTCACGCGTAGGAACCTTTGCATTAAATCGGTTACCTCGATATTCCACGGAAATCTGGATTTCGTGTGCTTTGGTCGCTTCTTCGAGCCATTTTGGTAGATGGCTGTAAAGTAATTGTTCCGTATCAGCTTCATGCAGCGGGTCGAAACGCGATTGTTCCAGGAATGCGTCGGCGATGAGGTCGACACAAGCTTCATAAATTCGGGTTAAGCCGGATTGATCGATCGTATCGACCGCGGTCCGCCGTGCATGCTCGCCGACATCCACTGCGGCCAACGTGACGTGGTGCTGGTGAATATCCGCTACGGTGTAGTGACCAGGTGGCGCGCAACCGGCGACCGCGGCGACGTTGCTGTCTACCAATCCTGAAATCTTGAGTCCGCAGGCCTCCGCAATGCCGAGCAGCAGCGCAAGCTGCCCTTGGTTGTAATGTCCGGGGACACCGATCACGGCATCCGAGGGACGCCCCACCTGAGCCAATATCGTCTTAAGGTGATGGTACGCAAGATCCGCATGGTGTCGGCATTGGCGCATCGCATTTGGTAATTTCGCCTCGTTGAGTTGTTGCCAAAAGCGACTATTGGCCGCGCGTGGATTCAAGTGTGCGCGCGCATGCGCTTCGGCGCCGGTAATAATGGAATGGTCGTCGATGATCGCCACACCCGGACTTTCACAGACGATCTTACCTTCGCGGACCACCCGCACCGCGGCGTCATTCAGTTCTATTACGTAGAGCGCCATCTCTGCTGTCGACCTACCGGATCGCCAGATGTCGCAACAGATTTACGTCGCAATACGACTGACTGTCCAGTACCAGGCGTTCCTGCAGGAGTTGGAGTTGATGCATCAAAAACATGATAAACAAGCTGATTACGAGCGCGATAAATGTCGAATTAAACGCTACGCCCAAGCTCACGGTAACACCGACGATATCGCCTTCAACTGCACGGTGCGCTTGTCCCAGCGCTTGACTGATGCCACGTACCGTACCGATAAATCCAATGGAAGGAATCGCCCAAACGATATATCTGATCATTGAGAGTTCCGAATCGAGGCGCTCGGCTTCGGTTTCACAAACTTCCCGAATCGCCTGCGACACGTCCTGAATACTCTGCGTAGACCCAAACCGTTGCAAAGCAGAGAGGAGTGCGCGAGGTAAGAGATATTCGCGCTCACGATCAGGCAATGCCTGTAATGGCCTCGAATATTTACGGGTGTCCTGCGGCAGTATCCGGGTCCCGGAATCGATCTCTACCATCACACGGTGCAACAACTGCCGTTCGCCCAGGACAAACCGTGCTTTGAAGCCCATGATCGCTGTGGCCCACAACATCAGCACGAAGCAGGCCTCTTGTTCGTAATCCTTAATCGTGACGTAAAACGAGCGATCCATATCATATGCGACGCCTTCAGCCTGAAGCGCGCGTTGCTCTTCTAGGATCAAATGCGCACTCGGCCTTACGATGGTCACGTAAACTGCGTGCACCACTATGATCGCCAGAAACAACGCGATCAGTTGATAGAGAAACTCCGGTAGGGGATTGTGTTTCATGCGGCAAGACTCTAAATATCAACGGGGAACGGTACTGGATAATCTTCGGAAATTTCCTCGGTCGGTTTAAACGTATCGGCCGGTAATGGGCGAACGCGATGCTCCGGTTTCGTTTCCTCGTCCAATTCGTGACCAGTGGGCAATCGCTCGTCCTCTTCAGCGCCGGAAATTGGGTGCGCCCAGCTCAGCGTGGCACTGAGCAACACCGCACATAACGCATATGTGTGTCGATCATTGTGCATATCGTGCCAACCTAAAACCGACGTCGTCACGACCCTTATCGCCAAAATCCCGAAACGCGAGCCGCAGCTCGGTCACTGAACCGTGGGCCCAGCTCGAACCCTTTATTACGTGCTGGGCCCCTGCAGGTGGCCCTAAGGGGTCTATCGTGGGTGAATTATTTGGCGCGGCATCGTAGTAGTCATGTGTCCATTCGGCGACGTTTCCGCCGGTGTCGTATAGACCTTTGAGGTTCGGCGAGAAACTTCCCACCGGTGCCGCAACCGCGAATCCATCCGTGTAATTTGCAATGGTACCGCCCATGATATTTGCCGCTGCGGAATCCGCATAGTTACCCGAGCGTCCGCGCGGTGGAAACTGTTCGCCCCAGGGGAACGTCGTGGCATTACCCTTGGGAGGCACTCTTGCGACCCATTCCCATTCCGCTTCTGTCGGCAGCCGATAACCCGGCGAATCGGGATTGATCCCAAGTACCTCGCCGAACTTTATTTGGTAAAACAGCGGCAGGCCGTCCCGCCGGCTCAACCAATTGCAATACGTCGCTGCGGTTTCCCAGCTGATATCGGAGACGGGCTGTTCGTCTTTGTTGAGCTCATTTCCATTGAAAGGTTTCGATGCGTGATTGGCCAAAAACTGGCGAAATTCACCGTTCGTAACTTCCTTGACCGATAAGTAAAAGGGGCGTTGCAACATGGCCTCGCGCTGTATCTCGTTTGCGCGCCGGCCGCTTTCCCGTCGCGACGATCCCAACACAACCCTGCCTCCGGAAAATAATTTCATCTCCTGATCTGCGAAGGTCATTAGAAATCCCTTTTTCGCCTGTTGGCCCTGGCGCCGACGTTGACGTTGTACATTGGCAACTTCGCGGGCGGTTTTAAGACGGATCTTGAAGCGTTTTTCGACACCCTTACGCGGCGTAATGGTCGTCTGATAGGTCGCATATCCCGCCCGGCGGACGGTGATCTCGTGATCGTGCGTCGGTAGGTTTAAAGTCTGGGTCGCGCTTCCATGGGGTTCGCCGTTGATAAGTAGTTCGGCGTCCTCAGGGGAGGTCACCAGATGAATCGTCGCCAATTCGGGCGTCAGCTCAATAGCCAGGTTCTTGAGTGTGTCCGATTCAATCTTAATCGTGCGCTCCGCCGGCTTGAATCCTTCTTTAATCAGGCGTACGCGGTGTGGTTTATCGGGTGAGAGTGCGACTTCTAACGGAGTACGTCCGTGGAATTCCCCGTCGACCGTCAAGCTCGCGCCGACCGGTGTCGACGCCACCTTTAACCGACCGTCGGCCTTGCTTAAAACAATCTCACCCAGATTAACCGGCTTACCGGCATTGATCTTGAGCGTTTGACGCCACTTTTTATAGCCCGTTTTGCGAAGCTGTACTACGCGTCGGCCCTGTAATAATTCGAAATTAAGGGGTGTTTGCCCAAGACTCTTGTCATCAACAACGATTTCTGCACCACCGGGCTTAGAGTCGATGGCAACATCGGCCCACGCAGGGTCGAGTTCGACTTTAAGGCTTTGCTCGATACCTTTTCCTTCGATCTCGATCGACGCCACAAAGCTTATGTAACGTGCTGCACGAACTTCGATGTCGCGTGTACCCGCCCTAATACCGCTAACCAGGCCCGGCGCCGCGCCGCTTACCACGCCGTCGACATAGACGTCAGCTCGGTCAACGGGTGATAGATCAATACGCAGGTGGCCCGGTAGTGGTTCCAGCGTCACTTCCTGCGTTTGCAGGGGCGCATCGCCAACGTCTATCTCACCGGAAAACGGAGTATAGCCGGCGGCCTCGACGCGTATGTATCGTTTCCCCGGACGCAGCAGCCAATGGTTTCCAACTCGAGGTGCAAGCCACTCATCTACATAGACCGAAGCAATGTCCGGGTGTGCTTTGATCGCAACCGAACGTGCCGTCAATACGAACCAGGCCGCCCATACGGTTATAACCAGTACGAAGATAAAAATAGAGAGCGTCCATGGAATACGGAATGTGGGTAGTTCGGGCCCGCCCGCTGGCGGACGGAACCGCGTTGCCTTGATGACGTTGCCAGGATCCGAATTATCCGATCCTTGCGTCGGTTGCGAGGTGGTCAATGGGAGTCAACTTCCGAAAGCGAATCGCTCGTCGCACTGTATCCTGATTACGGGGCCTTGAACGGCTGGTTTCACTTCAAATTCTACGCGGACATCACGGTATCCGTCTCGTTTTCCAACGACCGTGTATTGTCCTGGTAATAACGAAACCTCTCGATTATCAAAGCTACCGATGGCACCGATCCGAAAGATCGTAACCGTGGTCACGTTGTCGGATCGGAAATTAATGGCTACGGGCGTACGTGCGAGGGTGAGCGCGCGTGAGAGATCCGCTATTTGCCGCTGGAGCATCTTGCCTGGTGACGTAATGGTAAGAGCGTTGTCCAAAATTCTGCTGGCCTCATCGTAAACCGCTACGGTCGATAGACGATCGGGACGCGCGATATACGCGACCAGTTGTACGTTCAGCCGATGTCGGTTCTCCGCGATGCGTTTGGCGGCGCTAGCCGAAGATAGCCGCGGGTCGATTTTCAACGCGCTACCATAATTCGCCGCGGCCTGTTTCCATTGTTCCGCCCGCTCGGCTTTTTGGGCCTTACCCAGATAACGCTCGATCTTGAACGATGCCTCTTCGTTGGCAACCTGCTTAAGAGCCGCCTCGACTTCAGGTGCGTTAGAGTCCAGTTTTGCAGCTTGCTCAAATGCACCGCGGGCGTTCGCAAATTTTTCGCCGTGAAGCGCTTTATATCCCCGCGACATCGCAGCGCGGAAAGCTGCTTCACGCTTTTCGCGCCTGATTCGCTCTACGGACGCCGACGCACCGGGTGCTTCTGCATCGATTTTCAGTGCTTCCAGATATGCCGCAAGCGCTTTATCGGTCTGCTTGAGGCGCTCGTAGCCCTCCGCCTGCCCGACGAGCGCGAGCACCTGATCGAGCGTGTCCGCCCGAGCGCGACCGCGCTTCGCAATGGCGTTGTCGGACGCTATCGTCAAAACCTGATCGAAAGCCGCTGCCGCCTGCGCGGAGTCGCCGTTATCCAAGGCCAGGTTTCCAGCATCCGACAGTTTTTCGACAATATCCGGGATCTCGGCCAGTAATCGATCGATTCGCTCGGCGCTTTCCAGATATGCATTCTGCGCAGCGACATATCGTTTTTCGCGATAAGCGGCTTCGCCTTCGGCAATCCTTTCGCGAATCACGTGCATTTCCGTCTTAGCCCAGGCTTCTGCTTGCATGGATTCCAATGCGTTGAGCTTTTCCAGCGCACCACTGAGGAGTTCCTGTGTGTTCTTTCGCTGTTCGGGTATCGCCGCGCTGTCTGAAGGTTCATCGACCGATGCGTCGCCGGTTGCGGGAAGATCCTGGGCCGTGTCGGCGACAGCTTGCTCGTCGATCGCGGCCACACGTAGAGGTGTCTCAGGGCTATTGACCCACCGCGGCAGAATGGCAACGACGACGAAAAGGGTAAAGGTGAGTAAGGCAATGCCCGAAATTAAGACGAATACCTTTATACGCGGATCGGCCGTCGTCGATCGCGGCGCCGCGTCATCAGACCTGACCGTAAAAGACGCCGGTTCGATGATCGAATGGTTTTCCGCTGGGCCGTCATGGGCATTATTCATAGAGGATCTCGAGCGCGCGAGCAATTCGCCTCTCGGGTAATGATACGGGATTCAATTCGTAATGACGTCGGAAGAAGTCTGGCCTGTTTCGATTAAATAGATCTGATGTAGAAGCGCTTGCCATTCGTGATATTGCTCGTCGACTGTTCCCGATAGTTCTATGGTGCGATCCGTCAGCACAATAGTTTGGGGTTGAATTTCAGCATTCAGCGACTCGGCGAGTTCCTTGAGTGCTTCGGTGTGAATACGTGCTTCCGCGTTCTTGTCGAGGCCGCTTTTGAACATATACGCACCTGCGCCAATTCCAAGAATGCCGGCGCTGCGTGCAGTCGCGCTGCTGCTGCCTTGCGCTAAGATGCCGCCGATTACGGCGAGCGCGCCACCAACGGTACGGGCAAGGGCTTGGGATTTAAGTTCGCGCAGGTTTTCGGTTTCGGCATAGCTTTCCAATCGCCAATTGTCATAAGAAGCGGTCATGTTCCGATCGAATTCGCCGTAAAAATCCTGCAAACGGTCGACAAACATTTGATCCCTTACTCGAATGCGGCGAACGCGCCCCAAGATCGGGTCGTTCTCTGCGGGCAGGTGATTAATGTTGTAACGCCCACGTGAATCGACTTCCATATAGTCCGAGAACGATTCTGAAGCGAAGCGTCCGGCGAAACGAAGCTCGCTCACCGTTCTGATGTTGCGTAAAGTCGCGAGGTCCTGGCGCATGAGGTAGTCGCGCATATCATTTGCGACTCGATTATAGACATTCTGAAAAGGTTCTTGCCGGCGCCGGATCTCGGCGTCGTAGGCGAAGCGGCTAACCTGCTCTTCGTAGGTTCGCGTAAACCAATGTTGCCCCATGGCATCCTGTACGCTTGCCTCGATTTTCAAGGTCTCGCCATCGGATTTCAGAATCGTCCCCCAAACCTCGACATCGACCTCGCGTCCGAGTTCAGGAACCACGCGTACGGCGCCCCATTGCTCAGCGGACTCGAGCGTTTGTTTGAGACGCGCGGCGATGTAGTGACCTTCAGCCCGTCGTACACCGGGCGTCGTCGTCGTGCGCTTCGGATCCAGATTTTCGATGCCCGGGTCGAATATCGCGATATTCACGTCGAGCAGTAGATCGTCGGGGATCGGCTCGCCGACCGCGACTACCGGTTCAACCATCGTCGTGCGTACCGTCTGCGTATTGCAGCCGCTGATGGCGAGTAGAAAGCCTAAGTAGAAAACGGGAATAAATGTTCGCGCTTGCATCGGATTTAGAGCCCCGCTTTGTATTTCCGGTACTCCTCCCACAGCTTCTCGCGTAAGACCGGATCAGATTCCTTAGTTGCTGCTTCGCGCAATTGCCGCGCGACAATATCGTCATCTCGACCGTCCGGAATATTGGCCGGACGGGCGGCGATGACGACGGGTTGATGCGCTCCCGACGTCTCGCCCGTCAAGTCGGGTGTATTGCCGAGGCCCGTGGACGTCGCCGCCGCGCCACCGCCGCCGCGCTGTTGCGAATCGATTTCGTATCGTTGTCCGCGGCCACCCTGCATTCCAGTGCGACCTCCACCGCCGATTTGTTGCATCTTTTGCGCTTCAGCGGCCGCGCGTGCGCGTCGCATCCGCTCGTCGAAACTCGCCATCTGGCTGCTCAATTCGCCGTCTAGCGCGGCGATTTGTTCAGCTTCAGTGCGGGCGCCGATGTTGATTTGCGGTCCGATCATGTCCTCGTCGGCGCTGCTGTTCGTGCCAGGCGGCAACATAACCATTCCGCCGCTTTGCGCAGGGTCGCGTTGACCGCTGTTCGACTCCGCGTAACGTGGAGCGGCCGCACCGCCGGCGTCATTGCCTTGGCGCCGCTTGTCGCTGCTGCGAGTTCCAGGTGCTCGGGCCTGCTGAGACTGCTGGGGCTGTCGAGGTTCATCGGCCTGACCGTCGGTCCTAATTTCTTCGACTTCGACTTCAGCGGCATCTTCACTTGGAGACATATAGGTTTGTTGTTGCGCTGCCTGTGACTGCTGCTGGGAACGTCGTTGCTGCGACTGCTGGTGTTGGGCTTGTTGCTGTTGGGCTTGTTGTTGCTGTGATTGTTGTTGGGATTGTTCCTGCGGTTCGTAAACCGGCCGCGGTTTTGGCGGCTCCGTTTTTCGTTGCTGGGTGGTGTTACACGCCGCTATCGTGCACACCATCAGTAGCAGAAATATTCCCCGCAAGGACACATAAGGCGGCATAGACATCATGATGTGGCTCCTTGCGCACGTCGCACTTTCTCCGCGCGCGGAAACACGAACCGTATTTCAACGCCTTTGGACTCCACCGCCTTACCATTCTCATATCGCGGTCGAAATCGCGTCTCGCGTAATTGTTCACGCGCCTGATGCGCCAGCCGCGTTTTGCCGGCCGGATTCACTTCAAGAATCGTTACATTTCGCGCGCGCCCTTGCCGATCGACATCGAAGCGCGTACGCACGTAGTTTATCGGACCACCCGATGGCACGGATGACTGGCGCTGGTCAGTCACACTGATGAAGTTCGGTAGCCTGCTCGGCTGTTCGAATAAATCGATATCCGCTTCTCGCGCAAGGCGTTGCGCCTTTTCGTAATGCTCGGCGGCCGAATTACGGCGACTGAACAGCATATGCCAGTCGCCGATATGCTGCTCGGCCCGAGCTTGAGCCGTCTTGTCGTTTTTCGCGACGGCAATTTCCCGCGCCCGATCGAGGGCAATGCGCCCTGCGGTATAGTTGGAGATAATCTGGTTCTGGCGAAACATATAATCACTGGCGTCCATGGTCGCACTGGTTATGATCGATTCCTGCGTAACGCCGTGAATCGGTTCACCGACCCAGGTCGACATATGGTGTGCTGTTCGAAACGAAATCGCCGCTTGTAGGTTTAGCATCTCTATGTAGGCAAGCGCCGATGCTTGATCGGTCGCATCTAGCGACTCGATGGTTTCCCCAACGAGCTCTCTGGCTGATGAGAGGTGGCTAAAGGGAGCTCTTCCCGTTGGTAGCTCCGCTGCTTCCAAGTGCCAATGCGCGAGTCGTTGCGAGGTTTCAAAGTGCCGGGGGCTGTCGCTCGGCTGACCGCGTTGGTTTACGAACTGTAAAAGTTTGTGATTTTGGTCAACTGCGGGCCATGCATGGAGTGCCCGGTTGCTTTCAATGAGCCGTTCGATCAACGGAATTTGATCTGCGTGATGGAGCCCTTTGTGAACGCGTTCGATATGCAATGCGGATTCGAAACTGTCGATGGCCGCCCGATGATGGTGGGCTGCCTGTTGTGTATATCCGAGCGCCGCCCATTCTTCGGCCAGGTCGAAGGCCATTGATCCCTGCGAGCGGGCCATTTCATCAATGCGAGCCTGATAATTTGCCTGTACGCCTTCCAATTCGGTCGCTTCGGTGGAATCGTCGAATTCCGCCGCCGCCGGCAACGCCGGACAGGACATTAAGGTGCCCATCATTAGCGTCGGAAGTACTCGCATTCGACGGTTCCCGCTGCCTTGAATTCAGCGGTGCCTCCTTGAAAATTCGACCTGGGCAATTCTAGATCGTTCCAGCACCAGCATACCTCGGAATTGGACTTGAGTTGTATGTTCCAGTACCCACAAAACGCCGCCAATGAGCGCCTTTGAGCTATAATTTTACGCGAAATCTCATCTTCTAATTCCAATCCTGACTGCACGCTGAATGGGAGCGGAGGCAGAGCGTCGAACAACGCCACGAGGCAGGCCGCTACAAACCCATTTAAAGCGTTTATGTTGAATGGCCAGCGCCGCCTTCGGGCCTGGTTTCGAGTTCAAGGGATTCGATGCGGCGCTTGAGGCAAGCGGGGCATAGGCAATCTGTCGTTGTATCAATCTGCGCGCGTGACAACCCGGGCAGCGCAGAGCACCAGCAATCCGCATCGTCTCGCCTGCACCCGTAACTACTGCCGCACTGCCCGCAAATCTTGGTCTGCATGGGAACTATGCCGGCGGTAAGCGGCCGAGATCCTCCAACATGAAACTACCGTCACATTCGGCTATGACCTTACCGGTCTGGCGATTCGTGGCCCGGGCCGTGAGTTGCACGAAACGGCCTTTTCGTTTTACGACTTCACATTCGATAGCAGCGGTATCGCCAACGGGCATCGCTTCGCGATAGCGGATTTCGGATTTTGCGGTGTAACCCCGCGCACCTTGCAGGAAAAACCAGTTTGCCATCGCGTCGTCGAGTACGCTGAAGATAATGCCACCGTGGGTGACGCCGTCGAAACCAACGTGTTGAGGGGCCGACGTGAATTGTCCGGTGCAACGATTGCCGCTCACGCTAAATTTAAGTTTCAAACCGATCGGATTAGCGCTTCCGCACACAAAACAATGGTCGGCGTCATTACGTAACGGGTCCTGCGTACGTCCCATCACACCATATCCGGATAGCGATTTTCAGTGCCTAGTTCCACACCGAGTTTGTAGCCCGGGATCGTGATCACGCGACCGTCCATTTCAATAGCGGTTTCGTCGATCAAGGCGTCGCCGAACCTGTAGATAGGCCGCATGGGGCCGGCTCGACATTCCCGGTCATACACCAACGCTTCGGCTTCAACGCGTTCCCGTCTGGCGCGATAGGCCGCCATGGCTTTTCTTCCATATCGCTTTTCCAACATAGTCTCAGCCAGCGCAGGCGATATCGCGATGCCCGTCGCATTATTGCCGCCGAATCCTTTAGAGTTAAGGAATGCGATCTGGGCACGATCGCCTAGATCGACGTCGGATAAAGCGATCGCAAGGCGCTCGTCATACAGATCATCGGCCAGTCGATCAACGGTCTTAATCCCCGGCATGATGCCGTAGCGCAACACACCGAGCGCGTTAATCAGTTGATCTGCACTCGCAGGAGCGAGTGAATGGCCAAGGAACGCTTTAACAGCGGTTACCGGCCAGTCTTTGATGCCGAATACTTTTGCGACGATATCGAGAATGCGCGTTTCTGTCGTACGGTTTTGCGGTGTACTCGAACCGTGCGCCTGGACGAAGCTGTTTTCGCGGACCATCGCATCGCCAAACAGCGCTTTAGTTGCCGCTACAGCTTTACCCAGGGTTATATAGTTTCCGGGGCCGGGTGCTGAAATAGACTTTTTGAATCCATCTGCATTCACAAATACGTCACTTACCGCACCGTGAACTTGCGCGCCCAGTTCCATCGCTAAAGCATCGTCCAGCAGCACGAAATATTGACCGGATTCGCCCAGGGTGAATCCGCAATTCTCACCAAACGGACGGCTCGCTCGACGATAGTCAGGCGTGTCGCATCCGTCCATCTTGCACAGGTTTTCATCCGTCGCCAGCGCACTCATCGCGGCGTACCCTTCAATCACCTCCGGTACAAGTGGTGCCTCGCCGTTGCCGACCACCGCAACCCGGCGCCGACCCGACTGAATGTCTTCGACCGCTAGACGGAGGTTGTATAAGAAGGTTGCACAGGCGCCGGCATTCGCACCGGTCGCACCGACGCTACCGAGCACATAGGCATTCACGAAATCAGCCGGCATGGTATTCAGCCCGAGTGGCAACTGTTTAGAACTCACCCGATTGCCGCGCAACCTCGCCTGTAGCATGCCACCGGTTCCGTTGCCGTCCAGCTGCGCCATCGCGCTTGCAGCGTAGACAGCGATCTCGTCGGGGCGTACATGTTGCAGGATGGTCGCCCATTCGATGCCCATCGACCGTACGGCGTCGGACGCCCCAATTATCACGAGCTGCAAACCCCGTGGATGGAAGCGCGAGTTATAAAGTGCGGCCGGATCAAAACCCGACGGCAATTGGCCGGCGGATTGAACCGTTAGTTTACGGAATGTCTCGACCCATAACTGGCTATGGTCGGGAAGCTCCAGGGTCGCCTGGCCGTTCGCACAATCCGTCACTCGCCAGCCATCCGGTACCGGGTCGGGTAAATCGGCCGCGCTCACGTTGCGGATGCTCGTCGAGCCTCCATTTTCCGCCACGCTTAACGCAGCATTGCCGGGGACGCGATCCGGATCAAATCGGGTTGGTTCGATCCGTCGGATGAGTGTGCCGTCCAAAACGCGCCGTTCGATCTCGGCATATGCTTCGGGGTCGAGTTTGCTGTCGTTGGGTGCATACAACTCGCCGTTTCGCTCGAAGGCGAGGTTCATCATTGCAGCCAGGGAAGCGATGGTATCGCGTCGACGCTCGCCATCGAGGCTCTCCCAGATGATCCGGTCGTAAGCGTGGTGAAACGAGGAGCGTCCAGCGGGTCCAACCCCGCCGAACCCGACGATCACCGGCAAGCGTGTCATGTTGCGACTCCATGCGGCTGACGATGCCATTTTATGGAGTCACACGCTGGTAGAATTAGGCTAAATGCGCCATATTACTGGTGAAATGCGACATCTCACGGATCAATATGGCTGAGCAATCGACCCTAGCGCCGTTAAAAATCGGATTTGTATTGACGCCGGGGATGTTGACCACTGGCACGGCTTTGCCCTATGAGATGTGGGCGGCCGCGAACGATTGCCGTCGCGGCCGGCGTAAACGCGGCCGGTCAGTTTCGCTCAAACTGGTGTCCTGCGAGACGACGGCGAGAGGAGCCTTTGGGCGGCTCCCTGTTACCCCCGATTGCACGCTCGATGACCACCTGCAATTCGATGTCATTTATTTGCCTGCGTTGTGGCGTAATCCGTCACGCAGTCGTGATATTCGACCGCGCCTCGGTGCATGGTTGGTCGAGCAGTACAAATGCGGTGCACATATTGCGGCTGTAAGTACCGGCGTCAGCTTGTTGGCGGCGACCGGTTTACTCGACGGTAAAGCCGCGACGACCCATTGGTATTTTTTCGATCGGTTTGAACGGGAATTTCCGCGGGTCGAATTGAAACGGCAATTCTTTATCACCCAGTCCGATTCTCTATACTGCGCGGCGAGTATCAATTCGCTGGCCGATGTTACAGTGAATTTGATCGAACGCGCCTTCGGTCGCACCATCGCACATCATGTAGAACGGAATTTTTCACACGAAATCAGACGCACCTATGAAGAATATCGCTATATGGACGGGGGCAACGCGCCGCTCGACGATGAGTTGATCGTCGAAGCCCAGGCATGGATAGAAAACAATGTCGCAGCGCAGATCACGGTCGCCGATCTTGCGTCGCGCATCGGTGTCAGTTCCCGTACGCTTGACCGGAGGTTTCGTGCCGCGACTGGCACCAGCCCGAGAAATTACTGGCAGCGCCAACGGGCGCTTCTCGCTAAAGAGTTACTCGAGAACACCAACTTGACGATCAGCGAAATCGCCTATCGGGTCGGTTATCAAGATGCGGGCCATTTTGCGCGCATTTTTCGTCGCGAACTTTCGGTAGCGCCCTCGGAGTATCGGCAAACCGTGCGCGCTAAGCTGTTTCGATCCCTACCGAACGCCGCGGCTGTTAAAGAAATTGACACGTCGATCTCGTAGCGGAATATGTAGAAAAAAGAGTTAGTTAGACTGATGTTGTCCGGTCGCCGGCGGCGTTAGTCACGCAGACTTTCTCAATATTTTTTACAAATTTCGGCGTATGGCCTGGCGTTCGTATCAGAACCCGTTGAAAACTAAAGAGTTTAAAAGTTGGCAACCTTATTGCCTGTGTTGCGTCGACGGGTCCGTTCCCGTCGCAGCCGGCGCATCGCAACGGCATCGGAGTGGCCATGAACTCCGCCGAGTCGTGACCGCTTTGAGACGATGCCCTATCAGTGGTGCCCGGGTAGTGCCAAGCGGTCGTTTATGTGCACGACCGAATCCGCTTCGCCCCGCGCTCTCGCGGGGCTTTTTTTCGGTGCCGCGATAAACTGCTTGCCCCCCTTTACGCGAGATACCTATGCCGGGACCGAAATATCTGGGATTTGACACGCTTTCATTACACGCCGGCCAACAACCCGATCCCGTTACCGGGAGCCGAGCGGTACCTGTTTATCAGACCGTATCGTACGTCTTCCAGGATAGCGATCAGGCTGGCTCGAGGTTCGACATTGCGCGCTCTGGACACGTGTATTCGCGCATTTCCAATCCGACTGTCGGTGTACTCGAAGAGCGTCTTGCCAGCTTAGAAAAAGGCGTCGGTGCTGTCGCAACCGCAAGCGGCATGGCGGCGATACATCTCGCCGTCGCGACACTGGCGGGCAGCGGCAGTCACATCGTAGCCTCGCGGTCGTTGTATGGCGGAACGCATAACCTGTTCAGCTACACATTGCCGCGATTCGGAATCGAAACGAGTTTCGTCGATCCGCGCAATCGCGACGCTTTTCGCGAGGCGATTCGCAAGAACACCGTTATGATCTACGCGGAAACGATCGGTAACCCACGCTGCGAGGTTCTCGATGTTCCGGCGATTGCGACGCTCGCACACGAACATGAACTGCCATTGGTGCTCGATTCAACGCTGACAACCCCCTATTTGATGCAACCCCTCGAACACGGCGCCGACATCGTGGTGCATTCCTTGACGAAGTTCATCGGAGGACACGGCATCGTTTTGGGTGGTGCGGTTGTCGACGGTGGCCGCTTCGAATGGGAGCAAAACGCCGAACGGTTCGCCACCTTGTGTGAACCCTACGATGGTTTTCACGGACTCAATTTTGTGGAGGAGTTTGGGCCGTCGGCTTTCATTATTCGAGCGCGTCGCGAGGGCCTGCGCGATTTCGGTGCCGTAATGAACCCAGCGACCGCACTACATATATTGCAAGGACTCGAAACGCTACCGCTGCGCATGGCTCGGCATGTCGAGAACGCACGAACCGTCGCCGCATTCCTTAGCGATCACGAGGCGGTCAGCGGGGTGACACACCCGGTCCTGCCTGACCACCCGGATCATGAGCTCGCACAACGATTGCTTCCGCGGGGTGCGGGGGCGGTGTTCAGCTTTGACATTCGCGGCGGCCGCGAAGCGGGTCGTAAATTGATAGAAAATCTCAAACTGTTTTCCCATCTCGCCAATGTGGGTGACGCAAAATCGCTCGTCATCCATCCGGCCTCGACGACCCACAGCCGCATGGACGACGAGGCGCTACGCGCAGCAGGGATTTCTGAAAACCTGGTGCGATTATCGGTCGGGCTGGAAGACCCGTCGGATCTCATTGACGATCTTGCGCGGGCTTTGTATCAGTCCCAGAAATAGGCCCGACCCATGTATATCCAAGTTGACGGACGTAAGGTTTTCGCCGCCGGCAGATTGTCCTACGGATCGCCGCAACCTCCGGTGATTTTAATTCACGGTGCCGCAATGGATCACAGCGTGTGGGCCATGCATACGCGATATTTCATGCACGTCCGTCGATCGGTACTCGCCTTGGATTTGCCCGCCCATGGACGCTCCGAAGGCGATCCCCTGGATTCGATTGAGGCGATGGCGGCGTGGGTGTCGCGATGTTTGGACGAGTTCGACATCGATGAAATCGCCGTTGCCGGACACAGCATGGGCGCACTCGTTGCACTCGAGCTTTCGGCGTCGAGCGGGGATCGCGTGGATAGACTTGCGCTCCTCGGTGCTTCAGCGCCGATGCGGGTCAGCGACCAGCTTCTCGAAGCCGCACGCGATGATCGACCGGAAGCGCGCGATATGATGATGCTGTGGGGGCACGCGTTCAGCGCTCAGCTCGGCGGTAACCCGGTTGCCGGCATACATATCATGAATACTGCGACGCGGTTGCTCGAACGGGCACGACCCGGCGTGCTGTTCAACGACCTGAATGCTTGCAATAGTTATGAATGCGGCGCCGAATCGGCGTCGAAAATCGCAGCGAAGACGACGTTAATCTGTGGTGCTGAGGACAAAATGACGCCACATCGCGCAGGGCGTGAACTGGCGGGATTCATTCCCGATTGCGCGGTCGAAGTCGTATCCGAATGCGGTCACATCTTGATGAGTGAGCAGCCGGAGCAGACCCATCGAAGGCTTGTCGCCGCGCTCGGTTGAATTGACGTAACCCCTTCTCCACGGCCAGGGCTCGCCGCGACAAGACGCAACAAGATGCCACACGCATTGCAGCAGTTTTCTGTCGAGGTGTATGCCAAAGCGTCGTTGATTCTCGCGGCCCTGACGCTGTTTGCCACAGAAAACCTTGTCCATTATCCCGTTGCTTTGATGTCGCTTCTCGGTCTCGGGCAAATGATTTTGCGCCCCAAGGACTGCCTTGCCGGGCCGGCGCGCGCGTTGGCCATTTTATTCTGCCTGATCTGGATCCCGATGTTGTTCGCGTCCGCCGGGGCGTACGAAATCGATCGCGCAGCGAAGACATCGATTTTGTACTTACACTTTCTGCCCGCTACGTATTTCGTTTATTACGCCTGTCGTCAGACTGCCGTGTTCAATTTGGTCTCGGCGGGAACCGCGATCCTTCTCATTTTCGTCGGTTTCGATGCGTTCGTGCAGCTGATATGGCGGGTCGATCTCTTTGGCTATCCGTACGATGACGGCATTTTGAGGGGTGTCTTTCACCCTAAACAACGTCTCGGTCTGTTTCTCGCCGTTTTCGCCCCTTTATACGTCGATGCGATCGTGCGCTGGTGCCGCCAGTTTCCTCGCCTGTGGTTAATACTCGTTCCGATCGTTATCGTCATCCTCATGTCACTGAAACGAAGCGCGTGGGTCATGCTTTTCATAGGCATGGCAGCATACTTGGTACTGTTTCTGCAACACCGTCAACTGCGGCTTCACAATCTACGATTGATTCCAATCGTTGTTGTCGTAGCAACGGCCATCATGACCGTAGTTTTAAACCCAACATTGCAGGACCGACTCTATATTAGCTCCGGGATAATCAGTGGCGACCCTGCGATTACGGAGGAAGCCACCGCACATCGCTATTCACTGTGGAGGACCGGCTATGCGATGTTCGCCGACAATTGGCTCAACGGCGTCGGCCCACGAGGATATCGTTATGCGTACGCAAATTATGCAGCCGAGGACGACTTCTGGTTGGATCGAAACGGCGCCGGGCAAACGCATCCTCATTTACTCTTGTTGGAAGTAGCTGCCGAAACGGGCGTATTGGGAATCGTCGGATTGATGTTTTTTTACGCACAATTGGGGCGCGAATTTTTCGCGCGACGCGCGCACGAGATACCGGTCTGGTTACTGTGCGCTGCGGTCGCGTGGTTTCCGCTGAACGTCCATTTGGCGTTCTACGGCTCGTACTGGTCAACGTTGATCTGGCTTTTAATTCCGATCGGCCTTGCGGGAGGCGCAGTCGAGAAAACGGATCGGATCGAAACGGATTCGAGCTGACACGAAGCGGTCTAGCGCTTGGTCGTATGGCCTTGAGCGATCAGGCTTTGCGGCGTTTGCGCCGTGCTTTCAACGTCGTTCGTGCCGGCGCAAAATCGAGTTTGTCGTCGTCTGGCGGTTTAACGACGCAGCCCCAACTGAGCGCCTCGTCCTGGGTGTAGCGCTTACCGAGTTGCCAGGCGATCTGCGCACGGCCCAATTCCAGTCCCAGGTAAAAAGCATGTGGCGCGTCGTCCTCGACATTCAGCGACGGGAAAAAATCATACGGATCTTGCGCGGTATGAAAACCATCGCGGTTGTAGACGTGAATTCCATCGCTGTTGACTTGTATTCTGAAGTTGTCATCGGTGATCGACGCTGCGAATTCGCCGATTTCTTCATTGGAGTAGGGGAAAGGATGCCGCTCGTGCAGGGCTAGCAAGGATTCGTCAATATGGCGCGGTGGCGTATTGTCCTCGCGCGCGGCGTACATGACGCGCCGGGCGCGATCCAGTTCGCGAATGGCGCTGCGACAATGGGGGCTCACCGCCGTCGACAAAACACCGGTTATCCCGAGCTCGGATACGACACCCATCAGCAGTGTATTCAGACCCAGACTGTCCGCATGCGTGAGCTCCGATAAATTGCCGATACCCATCATCATCTCGATCTCAGGATATCGTTCACGCAAGACTTCGTAGCGATGCAGCGACGCGGTGAAACCGTGATGTATCGGCTCGAGGACCGGATCGGCGAAGAATCGACGATCTCGTTTTGCAAAGGCGTCAATCGTTCTCGACAAGGCGTCGAGATCTGTGGCGTTTTCGGCGATTAAAACGGGTGTGCAGAGGTGATCCGCGACGACATCGAGGGTTCGTTCGGTCAAGCTGAATGCAAAATCCGCTCCAGCACTGATACCCCGCTCGAGTTCGTCGTCGTCGAGCGAATCGATACTGACCTTAAACTCCTGCTGTTTGAGACTCCTTATCGTATCTTCCAGATGCGCGAAAGGCGTATCCGGCAAACAGCCGATGTCGATCACGTCCGCGCCATCAGCTTGTAACTGTTTCGCGCGTTGGACGATTGCTTCAACCGTCAACTGCGGTGCATCCACGATCTCGGCGAACAGGCTAACGTCGGTCGTACCGACGTCACGTGGCCGAGCCTGCGCACCGAAATAGGCCGGTAGATCCTTGAGTTCCTCGGGACCGCGTTCGAACGGCTTTCCAAAATGGCTGGCCAGTTCGCCGAGGTCACCCCGGCACCGCCCCGGTAGCACTATTCGATCGAATGCGCTGAGGTCGTTCAAGCGTCGTTTGATCATGGCGGACGTGAGCAATGCGGCGACCGATACGCTGAGCACGCGAATTTCATAAGCAAATGTGCGGTCATCGATCGACGTCAGTACGCGCGCGAGACTTTTTTCGGCAAGTTTGCCGGTCACGAAGAGAATATGCTCAGTCATCGGTGGCGATACTCGTGGCCGCTGCTCACCTGTCAAGTGTACGTCAGCAGCCCTGTGCGAAGCCGCGGTTCAACGCTGCGATGCTTCCCGGGCACATCACGGGTCGCAGGTGCGAGCGTAGTTTAACGCTGCTATGGGGCCCCACCATGCTTCGGTACACCGGTGTAAAAACACGGTGTTATCGTCCTTTTATCATCGATTACTTACCGATCGCCGCAAAGCATCTGATTGGATTGGATCATTAGATCAGGAGACTTACAAATTTACATCGAAAGCTTGTGGTCGGCCTTGAGCTGGTCTAGGTTTGGCGGGCACGCGCATGTATCCAAACGTTCGGGAGGATCTGTATGTTCGAATTCGAACAGGCCACCGTTGAAGCATTGTTAGATAACGACGATCAATTTCGGCGTCTGTATGACAAGCATCGCGACCTAAACACACGCGTCGATGCGGTCAATGCCGGCAATGCAAGGATGGAGCATTTCGAACTCGAAACCCTGAAGAAGGAAAAACTCATGCTTCGCGATCGCATGCAGGCGATGATCTACGCCTATGCTGCAAACCACTGACCGAACATCACCGGACTAAATTTCCGACTCGCCCCGGGCGAGTGCAGGCCTCGTCGATCGAGCGATTCCGGCGGGGCCGGCTTACCGGAACATTAAAGACGTTTCAACGACTGGCTGATGCGGCAAATGGAAACGCCGTTTTCTCGCCGAGGCACTAATCCTCCAGTTTTGGCACGAGGCCCGCTGGAAGAAATGTGCCGTGAGAGGAGAGATCGGTGAAACGGATCGAACCGTCGTCCAGTGGCTCAATAATAAGATGCATCCGTGAAACGTCACGCAGCGAATTCGTTACAACTACGTTGCAAACAGAATCGCGGCCGACGATGTTCTTGCCCGGATTGAGTTCGTGAACGGTCCCGTGTTCGTCGACAATCTCGATCAGTTCTCCGTTACGAAATATGAAGCGGTGCTTCGACAGCTTCATTTCGAACTCGGTACCATCAAATGGCGTTATGTGAATGGCTTCGCCTTTCGGTAAGCGCTTAAATGGTGGCGCCGACGAGTCATCCGGTATTTCAACGGAGACAGTGTCGAAAATGTTGGTTTCTTTGAGAAAGTCCTTCGTTTCTTCCATGGGCGAAGTCGGATCGCCCGATGGTTCCGCACTTTTGCTTTCGATCTTGTCGCTTTTATTGGCTTCCTTTTGCTTGACCTTATAAGTTTGCTTTATCACATCCTGGCGCGAGCGGAGATACTGCATGTATTTCACGACCGCAACCCGACGCAACTCATCGCACTCCTCGTCTTGCTGGTTCAAGGCTTTGAAAATATTGCGCCACTCGTAGTCATTGGAAAACACTTGGATATCGACTTCCCGCACGAGCTTTCCGATTTCGCCGGGCTGCTCGATCGAGCGCGATAGTATGTCGACGAAGCGCTTTTCGACCGTTTTGATGCTTTTCGCCTCACGCTTCAATTCGTCGGGCGACAGCATGATCAGATCGGCGAGTTTCGTTGCTGGCACGTTGGTTCGGCCGCCGAGCGCAAACTCGAACTCCGCCAGGGAGTTGAACGAAATATCTTCGCCACCAATAGCGAGCGTTAGCGCTTTGCTAAAAAGCTTTTCGAGCATTATTTATATCTTCTTTGTAGTGCCAAACCGCCGGAGCCTCAAGTAGCTCCCCCGTGCGCCAGTCGCAGCGCGCGCGATCGGGATCTTCCAGCCCCGATTATATGTCCGCCGAATTCTCGTAATCCATTCTTGTGGCTGAATCGTGACGACCTTCACACTCATCCGTCAAACGAGGCGCTAGGCCAAGTATAGTCTGGGCCTGAGCTGAGCGTTGCCCGTCCTCGATTGGGGGCAGGCGCACCCATAACCCCGAAAACCGCCCGTGCAATTCCTTCCACAAGTTTTCCACTTCTTCACTGAATACGGTGTTGGCGTCGCCATCGATCACGGTCCAGTCACGACGCTTGACTTCGGCTTCCAACTGACCCGGCCCCCAACCGGCATAGCCGCCATAAAACCGAGTTCTGGGCGCAAGCGATGCGTCATCGATATGCTGCACCAGATTTTCCATGCGGTATACCGCATATACGCCATCCATTATGCGCGTCGCGCCCTCGATCGGTGTTCTGGCCGCAATCAGGACCGATGCGGAATTTGCACCGACCGGACCGCCGAAATACATGACCTGATCCGCGCGGTTTAAGTGTTCGCCAAGCAGCGGGATCGCGTCGATCACGCGCACCATTGTGGGCCGGTTTAATATGACCCCTGCTGCGCCGTCTTCGCTGTGAGCAGTGATCAATATGACCGATCTGGCGAATCTAGGGTCGCGCAACGACTGGTTGGCCACGAGCATGGCGCCGCGTTTCAAGGGCTGCGAGGGGATCGTGACAGCCGGGCCGTCTGCGAGGGCTCGCAGTGGCACGATGCCGATCGTTATCGCGAGGAGCGTCAGCCACAGCCACGTCACCGAGAACGTTTGATATTTCATAATTACTGCGGCGGACCGACTACTCTCGAACAGTTTGTTCCGTGTGCACTTTTTGCCTTGGTAATTGCGTTCAAGCATGCGGAGCGTTCCATCGGCTCGAGCTTTGCGAGTCGATGGACGGCAGCATAGAAGGTGGAAAAATTGTATTCGTGTTGTTTAAGTATAGAAATGAACGCGGCAACGTGATCGTGATAGGTGGAGACAGACGCTATCTTGGCATTGTTTAAATCGCTACCCATCCAATCGTCGTAGGACGAATCATCATCCCAGCTGGCCTTCAGTAGTTTATATTCTGCGTCCAAGCGGGCAAGGACGTCTTTTTTGGCAGTGCGTTTATCAGGGTCGGAAATGGCGCTTGCGTATACGTTTTCGAGTTCAGTTCTGAAGCGCAATACGAGCGCAACGAATTGCTCTTCTCGAGCCCGTTCGATTTCCACTTTGGATAAATCACCGCGTTGCAGCGGTATCCACAATTGCAAGCCGGCCGTGGCGACCGTCATCGCAAAACTTTCATTAAATGTCGTATCGTCCTTGACATAGAGTTGCTCGTGGGCCAGCTCGTGGAAGATGATTTCGGCAATGCGGGCTTTCTCCCACTTTAGGGTTGAACTCAATATGGGATCGTCGAGCCAACCCAGCGTTGAATATGCCGAGACGCCGCCTATGAAAACGTCATACCCCTGCTGTCTTAAGTTTTCGGCGTAACGTTTTGCACGCTCTTCGGCAAAGAATCCCCGGTAATCGAAACAACCAATAAGCGGATAGCAAGATTCGATCGGAACGAGCGACAGTTCAGGCGCGACAAATACATTCCATATTACGAAATCGCGTTCGAGATCCACATAATCTCTATAGCTGCCATTGTCGGGTAGTTCGAGGCGGTCGAATGCAAAATCCCGGGCGTTCACCGCGTACACCAATTTGTCGCGAAGACCGGTCGCGAGCGTGTCGCGGGCGAGGATCGCGGCTATCGGTTCTTGCTTGCGCCAGATTTCAATTTGGCCAGATAGCGCATGGCGATAGTATTCAATCGTCGAGCACCCCGACGTTGCTATGACGACGCTCAGCACTGCAATGAAGCGGCGCAAACCGGCTACAGATGGCGGAAGGTAAGTCATGATTATCGGTCCGCAGCGTATCTCGATCGGACGATGCGCGAAAACCCGCGATAACGTGACGGCATCATGCCTGCGCGTCATCGGTCGATGCTGCGCCGTATGAGCCACCAGCGCGACGCCGTGTTGAAAGGCAGTGGGCCGGCCCGGATTGGCAACCGATAGGCAGGACGTGACGGAATGGAGCCAGTTCGCGGAAGTTTGCGCCAACAATTCCGTGACAGTCTTGGTATCCTTCCGATGCGGATACGGTGCATTGCGACGGTTAGGGCATTTCAGCCTGCGATGCCGTATGGGCAAAGATCCTGCCCGATGGCGCCGAGCCGGGGCGCTATCGTGGCTCGTGGAGAGAGTGGTCAAGCGATAGCACGAAGCCAGCCGCGACGGGGGTGGAAACGCGAAGATGATCGGTATTCGAGGTAGATCGAACCTGCTGCCAGCTGCGCGCTTCGACTCGATGCGCGTGCCGCTCATGGCGGCGTGTTTATGCGCCGCGCTAGCTGTTTCTATCGCGGTGCAGAGCGCCGTGCCGACCGATGTCATCCTCGTGCTCGATAACTCCGGCAGCATGCGCGAAAACGATCCCGATTTTCTCGCGAAAAGTGCCGTTAGCAAGTTCGTTTCCGCGCTCGAACAGCACACCCGGGTCGGCATTGTCATATTCGATCAGAACGTCAACTATGCCGTGCCCTTGACCGAATTGACCGTTGCTTCACGCAGCGCAATCCAGCGTAGTTTGGATGATATCAATTATCGCGGTCAGTTCACCGACAGTCCGGCCGCCATCGAACGCGCGATCTATGAACTCAAAAGCAATGCACGTGACGATGTAGCGAAGGTCATTATTTTCATGACCGACGGTATCGTTGATACCGGGAAACCTGAAGTCGACACTGAGAAGACCAAATGGATGCGCGAGGAATTGGCTGCCGATGCGGCTGATAGCGGCATCAAGGTATTCGCAATCGCATTTACCGAGGAGGCGGACTTCTTTCTCATTCAATCGCTGGCTAAGCAAACTGACGGCGCTTATTTTCGGGCGCTGACGCCGGAAGACCTGGCCGGCGTATTCGACAAGGTGAACGCGAAACTCGAAGTGCCTACGCCACCCCCGAGCGCACTGCCGACAGGCGTTGCTGTCCCCGATACGTTCGGTCCCTGTATGTCCGGGTTGGTGCCGGAAGAGCAAATGGCCTTCGTGCAGATGGCGGCCGAGGCGGGTATTCCGGCCGAACAACTATGCCGTGAACTTCAAGACGCGCCGGAGGGGACTGTCGTCGTCGTACCGCCCGATCAGCAAACCTCGGAGGACGATCTGCTCGGACTGATCGTCGTGATCGCGGCCGCGGCAATTTTCCCGTTGGCCCTCGTCGCGCTCGTGATCTTCTTTGTTCGGAAGCGTCGACCGGGCGCTCTCCAAGCTGCGGTTTCAGCGCAGGCTCCGATGGCCATTCCGGATGCCTTTATCAAGGACATTCATGGCCTCACGGACGATCCGGCCGTTCAGCTCGGCGAGAAGCCGCTGATGGTCGGCCGTGTCGCAGGGACAGATCCGGAGCATCTCGATTATTTCGTAGTCAATAAGGGCACGATCGGGCGACGGCACGCGATGATTAAGTATCGCGATTTTTCCTTCTGGCTGGTCGATCAGGGCAGCGTCAACGGCACTTTTCTCAACGAAGAACGGATCGACGGCGAGCGGCAGCTCAAGCACGGCGACCGCGTTAAATTCCACAAATACGAATTCGAATTCAGCATGCCTGAGATGGACGACGCGGGACATACCGTATTCGCCGACCCCAGCGACGTCGAAGCCACGATGATCGGAGAAGTGATCGAACAACAACCGCCAGACGACGACCTATTCGATTTGACGGGCGGCGCCGAGCCTGAGGAGCCGGTAGCCGATGTCGATGAAGACATCTTCGATGATGATGCCGAGACGGCCTTGTCCGCGAGGCAACAGGCCGAGTTGGAGCCGGATGACATCGACAGCGAGGCGGAAACGGGTGTGTATGGAGCAGAGCCTCATGAAGAGCATGCAGACGACGAAGAATTCATGACCGAAGGGCCATCGGCGAGTGCCGATGAGACGCCGGACGACGAATTCGACGCGGAGGCGTCGGCCTTTTTCGGCGACGACAGTATGGGGCCTGCGGTCGGGGCTGACGCAGACATCGACTTTGACGATGACGATCCGGCGCCGGCCACCGATCCTGGACCCGTCAGTGCCGATAATGAGGAAGACTTCAGCGAATCGGCGACTTTGCAACCTGCGTCTATGGGGCAAATCGATCAACTTGAACAATCGTCCGACATCAGCCTCGACGAGTTCATGCGAACCGATTCCTTCGAGGCGCCCATCGCGATGCCGGATGTTGACGACAGTGATGACGCCACTTTGCTGCCGGACCAAGTCGGGCAAGCACCAGCGATTGACGACGTGTTCGACATCACGGGTGAAGGCACGATACCGCCGGTCGCCACGCCCCAGCAGGGCGACGACGAAGCAGATGACGATGCAGCAGACGACGACGAAGACTCCGAAGGACCGACGTTATTTAACAGGTAGCTATTGACCTCGGATTTCGCTTCACGCCATCCAGGCTACAGTTGACGACGCCTGGATGGCGTGAAGCGAAATCCGGGGATGTTCGAATGTGATGGAGGTGTAGCGCCCCCGAATCATGCGCAAATCACTAGAGCTACTATCGCTGCTCAATGACGGGGCTGAACACTCCGGCGCCGAACTCGCGGAACGATTAGGCGTCACGCGCGCCGCCATCTGGAATCAAGTCAATCGCCTGCGCAAAGAAGGGATCGAAGTGCGGGCGACGCGTGGCCGCGGATACGCACTCGGACACGGGTATGACGCTTTGAATGCGTCCGAAATCAAACGCCACTTGAAGCGTTTGAATTGTCATGATATTTGCGCGCTTGATACGGTCGGCGTAACCGATTCGACAAACGCGCGCTTACTCGCGGCATTGCCCGGGGAGGACGTCCACGGCCGCGCTTTGCTGGCGGAGTATCAGACGGCGGGTCGCGGTCGGCGCGGTGAGCGTTGGGTTGCGCCGCCGGGTAGTAGCTTATGCATGTCGTTGGGTTGGCGCTTCGATTCGCCGCCACCGACGTTTTCGGCGCTCGGTCTGGTCGTCGGATTATCCATCGCTACCCATTTAGCCGCCTGTGGTGTAATCCATGTAAAACTGAAATGGCCGAACGATGTCGTGTGCGCCGAACGCAAATTAGCCGGGATTTTAGTAGAAATGCGTTCTGAATCAGGCGGCGCGTCCACCGCGGTGGTTGGCATCGGTGTCAACGTCCGTTTGTCCACGACGGCGCGTGATCTTATCGACCAGCCCACCGTAGATCTCGAATCGGCGGGCGGTAAAGACGTATCGCGCAACGCCTTGGCCGCGATGCTGTTGAACAGTCTCGTGGAGCACCTCGCGCGCTTCGAAGAACAGGGCTTCGCGGAATTCAGGTCGAAATGGGCGAGCCTCGACGCGCTCGCGAATACAGCCGTGCGCCTCGACCTGCCGGGCCGCACCGTCGAAGGCGTCGCGCGCGGCGTTGATGACCATGGTGCCCTGATTATCGAACACGACAACAGGCTCGAAAAATTCATGTCCGGTCATTTAAGCCAGGCGTAACCGAAGGTGTTGTTGGTCGATATCGGCAACTCGAGAATAAAGGGCGCCTACGACAATAACGGCGCGCTGTTGGCACTACCGCCCATCGCCACGGGCGCCTCACCCGCACTCGATGAGTGGCGCCTACCGCTCTCGAATACGGCGAAGATACGCCGCATTCTCGTCAGCAACGTAGCGGGCCCGGAAGTCGCCGGTGCTTTCCGTCAGTTCGCGTTTGAGCACTGGCACGTAGAGCCGGAGTTCGTCCATCCGCGGCGGGAATATTGTGGAATGAAAACGCACTACGACGATCCCGATCAGCTCGGCGTCGATCGATGGCTCTGTGCGCTCGCGGCATACAACTCGAACCGAGGCGCGGTATGCGTAATCGACGTGGGCACCGCGTTGACCGTCGATGTCGTCGATCAGAGCGGGGAGCATTTGGGCGGTTTGATCGCGCCGGGGCCGGTCCTAATGCGGGAAAGTCTGACGCAAAGAACCGCGCAATTGGAAACCGTCAGTGTTTCAAAGGTATGCGGTTTTGCGACTAATACGCGGGATGCGATATCGCGGGGATGCGACATTGCCGTCAGCGGTTTGTTTGCACAGGTTGAACACGATCTCGCCGAGACGGCTCCACAGACGTCGTTTCAATGGTACCTGACCGGCGGCGGAGCCGCCGCGGTGCGCGAGCTGCTGAACGTCAAGTACGAAGACGCACCCGATCTGGTGTTGCGCGGGCTCGCGCTGGTGGGCACGACGGACGCATGAAACTGCTCGGTATCGCCATTTTGGTGGTCAACGTCGTATTGTTTGCATGGCAGTACAACGAACACGTCGTGAATGCCACGCGCGAAGTCGTGATGCGCCCATCACTACCTGATGGCGTCGAGACCCTCGTGCTGCTGTCCGAAATGGATACCCTGCCGCTCGTTAAACCGTCCGTCGAAGACGCCAAGGTCGAGGACTTGAGCGAATCCGAGATCAAAGCCGATGTCGTACCGGCGGATCTCTGCATTGAAGCTGGCCCTTTCCGTGATGTGGCAGCGAGCGATGGCTTCAAGGACTGGATGGCAGACCTGGTGGCGGCATTGCACACACGTGTCGAAACCGTACGCAAACGCCAGTTGTTCTGGGTTTATCTCGAACCGACTTCGGATATCGGCGCGCGGCAGAGCATCGTCGACCTGCGCGATCGCGGCGTCGAGGATTACATGGTGATCCGGCGCGGTGGACTCAAAAATGCTATATCGCTCGGCTTGTTCAGCTCCCAGGATTCCGTCAATCGGCGTCTTTCCGAGCTCAAAGAACAGGGTTACACACCAGTCGTCGTACCGCGCTACGAAACCACCGATCAATTCTGGGTCAGCGCCCAGTTTGCGGCGGAATACGGTTCGTTACCCGATATACCTGAAACCTTGCTCGGCAAGGCGGCCGTGGACGAGATCGGGTGCAATAAGGTGTCCTGGCTCAGCGCGGAGCAGGAAGTACCGGGTGAATCTGAAAATCCTTTACAAACTGATTAACACCGCTGGGATAATACTAAAGAGTGCTCGCCGTCGAACGTATAATTCGCCCACCAGCGCGATGGTATCTGCTACGGGACCGACAAAATCGAGACCCCGCCACGGACCGCAAAGGGTGGGCGCCAGCCGACGCCGAGCTTGGGGCCCGGGCATTGCCGGGCTGGGACTACATGAAGACGATTACGTTTCGCCAAGCACGGTAGGCACGGAATCAAAGGTTATTATGCCGGCTTAGCTCAGATGGTAGAGCAGTTGCCTTGTAAGCATCAGGTCGCCCGTTCGAATCGGGCAGCCGGCACCACCCTACTTACATAGGTCAAACTCCCAGCGGCCGGTGGGCCGGCCGTGCAATCCCACTGGACCTCCATTACGATCAGCGCTGACGCGCTTGGCGCGGCGGGTCAAAACCCTTAATCTTTGGGGCAAACCAGAATTCTAGGGCAGCAGCATGTCAAAAATCGTCTGGAGCATCGTTGGATTTCTACTTCTAATAGCGGGAATAGGAGGAGTAGGGGGATTCATCTATTGGAAAGCGGAACCAGGAGCGGAGGTTGATTATTTCGTGTTTATCGTCACTAAACCGGGTAAGACATTTTTAACTAACGATGAGATAGCGCAGAAGCTATCAAAGCGGTTGACCGGTATACACAACCTTGTGCTTACGTATCCCGAACCGTGCGGTGAAATGACGCTGGCGGATACAACCGGCAAGTTCGCGAGGTTCGAAATACGCAATGCAACGACGCTTTACAAAATAACACAGCAAGGTGCGGGAAGATGGGTGATTGAGACATCAGCACCCAAAAAACACGCTGTAGCGCTCGCAACGCGGGTGGAACCCTCGTATGCAGTCGACAACCCCGTGTACGGCAGCGCCCTGGATCTGTTTAACAGATTGAAGGCGGCTTGTTCGTCAGAATAAGTTCGTTCCGGTCTCCGAAGCCTAAACGCACAATGAAGGTCTGAGATCCCATAGTAGCGGCACTAGCGCCCTCGGCTTTCATGATTTCAACGGCGGCGCCTATAGCGCCGATTACATAACCACCGCACGTAGGAGGATTGCATTATCCATGGGGATTCTTGTCAACATCGATAACGGCGGTACGTTTACCGATGTATGCGTCAGTGATGGTGAAAAGGTCGTGCATGCCAAAGCAGCGACGACGCCGCACGATTTGACCCAATGCTTCCTCGAAATTCTCAAGCGTGGTTCCAATGAGTTATATGGCGATCCGGATGCCGCGCGTCTGATCCGCGAAGCAGATTGTCTCCGCTACTCGACGACATCGGGTACCAACGCCGTTGTGGAGCACAAGGGCACGCCAGTCGCATTACTCGTCGAGTTGGGTGAAGAGGACAGCATTTACGGCGCGGTCGCACGCCTCGGCGATAGCGACCTCTGGAGCGCAATGGTGCCGCAAAAGCCCGTCGGCATCGGTGTCTCGAGCTCGGCGGATATCGACGCTGAAGAATTGATTGCGCTCGTCAATCAGCTACTGGCGAAAGGTGCATTGAGGCTCGTCGTGGCCTTGCGTTCGGAGGCGGCGGAACAAAACATCAAGCAACTGCTTCTCGACC
Source organism: Gammaproteobacteria bacterium (assembly GCA_965217605.1). Lineage (GTDB taxonomy): Bacteria > Pseudomonadota > Gammaproteobacteria > JAYYZW01. The sequence continues at coordinate 316,629 of CBDCJB010000012.1, read as the reverse complement.
GTTATCCGCGTCATCTACTCGGGGCGATCCCGTTTTTGGTCTCATCCGAGCTCGCCTATGACGGCGACCTCGCGCGCCGCACCATTACGGCAGTCGTGAATTCCTATCTCCACGCCGGCATGGAGCATTTTCTCTACGGTGCCGAGAACATCTGTAAAGAGCAGCATCTAAAAAAGCCACTGTTGATCTTCAGAAACGATGGCGATTCAGCGCGCGTAGCCAAGACGACCGCGATTAAAACCTGGGGATCGGGTCCGCGCGGCGGCTTGGAAGGCGCCGTCGCGTATGCAAGACACTATGGCCTCGACGCGGTCGTAACGATGGACATCGGCGGCACCACGACGGACATCTCGGTGGTTACGGGACAAGGCGTGACCATGCTCGCCTATGGCGCCATAGAGAGCACGCCGACCTCGTTTCCGTTACCGACGATTCACAGTTTCGGCGTCGGTGGCAGCTCGGTCGTCCGCGTCGCGGAAGATGCGATCAAGATCGGCCCAGACAGCGTAGGCGCATCGCCGGGGCCGGCCAGTTATGGGCGCGGGGGCACGGACGCGACCCTGACCGACGCGCTGCTCGTCGCGGGCATTCTGGATCCTGAAAGATACCTCGGTGGCGAACTTGCCCTCGACCGCGAACGCGCCGAGCAGGCCGTGGTCAACAATGTTGGGGAAGCGATGGGGCAAGATGCAACGGCGGCGGCGGCGACGATCATCAAGGCATTTCAAGCCAGGATCGGGGAGGAGGTGAATGCCGCGTTAGCGCGATCGGGGAGCGCTCCTGAGACGACCACCTTGTTGGCTTATGGCGGGGGTGGCCCGATGATCGCGAGCGGTGTCGCCGGTTCTGCAGGAATGACGCGGGTGATCGTTCCCCGTCTGGCATCGGTATTCAGTGCCTTTGGCATCGGCTTCAGCCACCTCGCGCATGAATATAAGGTTCCGTTGGATGGCGCCGGCGCGGATATGAGCGCACTCGGCGCGGAGCTCGAATCGCGCGCGCGCCGCGATATGTACGGTGAAGGTGTCGATCCCGCGGCGTGCTCCTATACAAAGTCCTTATGGGGTGCGGTAGGCGACATTGCGGTCGATCGACCGGTTGCCGGTAAAAAATTGAAACCGGACAGTAAACTTTCCGATCCGAGACTGATGGTTCGCGCGGTGTTTGAGTTACCGACATTGACGCTTCGCGCCGACAAGGAGAAGAAATATTCGACCGTTAAAGCCCGCGGTAAAACCGCGATCAATCTGGGCGGAGAACGAGCTTCGGAGATACCCGTTGTTGACGATGTGGAACTCAAACCCGGGAAAGAAATGGTCGGTCCCGGCCTGATTCAGGGTGATTACCTCACGAGTATCGTCGAAGCGGGATGGCGGCTCCGCGTTTCCACCAACGGCGATTTGATTTTCGAGGCGCAATGAAGATGGCGGAAAAAAAGATCGCGATCACGGAATACTTGGAAATCGAGCTCGAAACGGAGCGTTGGCATTGTCGACGCTGCGCCTATGATATCGGCCCGGCGCGATCGCCTTATAAAGAAGGTTTGCTCGTATACGAGCGTGACCCGCGCGACATCCATCGCCCGATCCTCGACGACTCCCAATACGAATATACCTATGCTCCCGATCCCAAGTGGTGTCGAATCATCGAGTTTTATTGTCCCGAATGCGGCACGATGATCGAAAATGAGTATCTTCCGCCCGGCCATCCATTGACCAACGATATCGAACTCGATATCGACAAACTCAAAGGACGACATCTCAACGGCGAGGACGCGGCAGATGCGGCGAGTTAGCGTCGATATCGGTGGGACGTTCACCGACTGTTTTCTCGTCTACGACGGCCAATACATCGAAGCCAAGGCCCTGACGACGCACCACAATCTCGCCTCCGGTTTCATGGAGGCGCTCGAGAACGCGTGCGCGGAGCTGAATCGCAGTATCGAGGACGTGCTGAGTTCGGTTGATGCGGTGCGCTACGCGACGACCTTGGGCACGAATGCCTTGATCGAGCGCAATGGACCCCGCGTTGGTTTAGTGACGACCGCCGGCTTCGAATCGACGGTACCGATCATGCGCGCCCGCGGTTACGGCGACGGCCTCGCGCACGCCGATCAAATGGATCTGCCCGGCGCCGATCGACCGAAACCGTTGGTGCCGATCACCATGATCGTCGGTATTGAGGAGCGCATCGATTACAACGGCGCCGTGTGTCTGAACGTCGACGACGAAGACGTGCGCAAGCAGGTATGCAAGCTTGTCGACGAAGGTTGCCAGGCGTTCGTCGTTGCGTTGGCCAATGCCGTCGTAAATCCAGCCCATGAAAAAGAAGTCGAAGGGATCATATTGAACGAGTACCCGACCCATGTACTCGGCGCGATCCCCATCGTGCTTTCGCACCGGGTCGCGGGGCGCAAAGCGGAATACTCACGCACCATGTCGGCGGTGCTCGACGCCTACTTGCACGATCAGATGTATCACGGCATGTCCTCATTGGAGGTCGCCTTACGCGAAAACGGCTACGCCCGCCCGATGCTTCTGGTGCACAACACCTCGGGCATGGCGCAACTCAATTCGACGCATTCACTACAGACGGTGCATTCGGGGCCGGTAGCGGGTCTGGAAGCGACGAATTATCTGGCCGAGCAATTCAAAGAGCCGAACGTGATCGCGACGGATATGGGTGGCACGAGTTTCGATATCGGCCTCGTCACGGCGGACGGCGTCAAATTTTATGACTTCAACCCCGTAATCGATCGCTGGCTGGTTTCCACGCCGATGACCTATCTGCATACGCTCGGTGCGGGTGGGGGATCGATCGCGCGTTACGATCGTTTGTGGAATGCGGTTGAAGTCGGCCCGGAAAGCGCTGGCTCCGATCCCGGCCCCGCATGCTATGGCCGCGGTGGCAAGCTGCCGACTACAACGGACGCAAATCTGATATTGGGCTACCTCGATCCGGACAATTACGCCGGTGGCACGATCAAGATCAACAAACGCCGCGCAGAGCGCGCCATCGAAGAACACGTCGCGAAGCCGGCCGGCTTGACGTTGATCGATGCAGCGAAAGCGATCAAGCGCAAAGTCGACGCCAATATGGCGTCAGCGATTTTCAAGGAAGTCGCGGTCAAAGGTTACAACCCGCAACACTTCATCATCTTGAGCTACGGCGGGGGTGCGCCGATTCACGCCTGCGGATATGCGAGCGATATCGGCGTGCCGAAGATCCTCATTCCGCCGTTCAGCTCGGTGTTCGCGGCCCTGGGGGCCGGCAACATGAACCAGCTTCACATTCACGAAAAATCGCTCTACCTCATGCTCTACGATGCGACGTTTCGACACGTGCTGGAAGACTATGAGGTCTTCAACCAGACTGTCGAGGAACTCGAGGAACGCGGTCAAGAGGACCTGGTAAGACAGGGTGCCGCGGTGCAAGACATTCAAACTCGCGTCGAAATGGATATGCGTTACGGTAATCAACTGGCGCAGGTCAGTGTAACCAGCCCCGTCAGCCGGCTCACGACGCCGCATGATGTCATCTCGCTGCTGGACAAGTTCAGCAACAATTACGCACAGCGATTCGGGGAGGGTAGCCAGGCGCCGGAAGCCGGCGTACGCATCAATGTGATTCGAGTCGTATCTTACGTCGAACACGAACGCCTGACGCTGGAGCGCTCGACGGCTTCCACAGACGAAAAACCCATGCCTCGGTCCGAACGTCCTTGTTATTTTCCGCAACTCGATGATCCGGTCCCGACACCGGTTTTCTACGACCTGGACGTTTCCGACGGCATGCGTCTGACCGGACCGGCGTTGATCGAGACCCCACGCACGACTTACCTCGTCGAACCGGGGTGGACCTTGACGATGGGCTTGATGGGGTCGGCGTTGATGGTCAAAGACGCATAATTTAAGCGTCGGGTCTATTTACTACCGCGAGGAACCGCACATGGGTGGTGATCAAGAAAAATCAGTCATCGAGAAGTTTCTCGAAGATAACGTGCTTTTTTTGGGCCCCGATCCGGAGATCATGGAGGATCACAGCCTCGTTCCTACGTCCGACCGTGAACGCGAAGCGCTCGAGCGATTCGACGACCCCGACAAGATCAACCTGGTCAGGCACAAGCTGCAAACTGCGTGCAACGAATCGTTCGACATGGTGGAACAGATGGGCGCGGCCCCAGGCGCGAAATGGGGCGATCTGATCTCTGGCGTGTGGTCGATGCACGGCGACCTCGCGATGGCCAGCATGGGCGGGGTGTTGATCTTCTCGGTACTGACACAACATCCCACCAAGTTCATTCTCAAATACTGGAAAGACGACCCCACCGTCGGCATCAGGCCTGGCGACATCTTCATGCACAACGATGCGCGCTACGGCAACATTCACAATACCGATCAAAGCTTATTGATTCCGTTATTTCACGAAGGTGAATTGATCTGTTTTACCGGCGCGATCGTGCATGAGGGCGAAAACGGCGCCTGCGAACCGGGCGGCATGCCTTCAGCAGCCGAATCGCCGTACGACGAAGGCCTCAAGATGTCGCCCTTCCGGGTCGGCGAAAACTACGAGTTCCGGCGTGACATCATGACGTTTCTGCAGAACTCGGTACGCGAGCCAAAACTGCAGCTCGAAGGGATGAAGTCGAAACTGTTCGCCGCGATGCGCATGATGGAGCGCATCAACGACGCCATCGCCGAATACGGTGTCGATGCCGTCATTGCGACGCTGCGTAAAACGCTGACGGATACGGAGCAGGAAACGCGCCGGCGGCTCGCCACGTGGCCGGATGGTAAGGTGCGCACGAATCTGTTTGCCGACGGAACCCTGCGCGAAAACTGTCTGATCAAGATCGGTTGCGAGCTCGATAAGCGCGGCGATGAATTGATCATCGATTTCCGCGGCTCGTCGCCGGAGTTTTTGAATCGCGCGAACAACACCGTGCTTGCGTCACTGAAAGGCATGCTCGCACAGGAATTCCTGAGCTTCGTATGGCCCGATCTACCGCGCAACCAAGCCGTGTTCGCGCCTATGAAAGTCCTTACCGATCAGCGCTCGACCTTGCATTGTTCGCCCGACGCGCCGAACGCGCAGAGCATGATGACGTTTTTCCCGGGTTTCACGGCAATCCAGATCGGCGTGCCGAAATTCCAGTACAGCGCTGGATTCCGTGCCACCGACATCATTGCGGGTTGGTACAACATGATCGTGACGTTTATCTACGGCGGGGTGAACCAGTATGGCGAGCTGGTCGGTAACGTGTGCGCGGATCTCAACGGGATGGGTGGCGCCGCCCGCTGGAATCGTGACGGCGAGCATTCTATAGCGCCGATTTTCGCGCCCATGGCCGACATCGGTGAACAGGAACTCATCGAAGAAGAAGTCCCGATCATGAAGATCGTCCCGAACAAGTTGATGAGAGATGCGTGCGGTTTTGGCAAATATCGCGGCGGTCACGGTTATCAACAGATCGCGACCATGAAAGACACCTCCATGTGGGGCTTCATGTGCTGCAGCATCGGTTCCAAGTTCCCAACGACGATGGGTATCTTCGGGGGCTATGCGCCCGGCTGTTATCCCTTATGCAAGGTCAAGGGCGTCAACGTCTTCGAGGTGATGAAAGACAAGCGCGACCTGCTGCGCTTTACCATCGAAGACATCATGAACGATCAGCCGTTCGAGGGCGCGCGGTACTCGACCCACCACATGGGCATGCAACTCGAGTTCGCTAATCCGGGCGAACTGTTCATGCTCACGCAAGGGTCGGGCGGCGGCTATGGCGATGTTTTGGAGCGCGAGCCGGAGGCCGTGTCGCAGGAATATCTGGATGGTTTGATCTCACTAAATACAGTTAAGAATATCTATCAAGTCGTGCTCGATGAAGAAAGCGGCGCGGTCGATATCAAAGCGACCGAATCAGCGCGCAAGAAGGAACGAAAAAAGCGCATAAAGCGCGGCAAGCCTTACAAGGAATTCGTCGCCCAGTGGGAGCGGGACGAGCCGCCGAAAGATGTTCCTTATTTCGGATCATGGAACGATCGAGAGGTCCTTTATCGCGGATCGCCCGACGACACCTGCCCGGCCGATGCGATCGTCCCCATCATGATGCCGGATCCCAAGGACGTCCGGATCGCAGAACTCGAGCGCGAACTCGAGGCAGCGAAGCGCACGAAAAAGGCCAAACGGCCGGGCAAGCGCAAAAAGAACGCGTAGCCTGGATGTAGCGTAGCGAAATCCGGGGATAGAAGCAGCGCATGTCAGTCTTCAAGGATTGGTTGGGCGGTGCTGGTAATACCGTACTCTGGGTCGAATATGAAGCCTATGCGCGGCGTGTGTTCGCCAATTCGCCGCCGGATTGGTACGCCGATCCGGCGCGCTATGCATCGACGTTGATTCAAGCGCAGGGCGTCATTCTCACCCAATGCCTGTCGGTTGACGTCCTCGCACCGGTTATTTCAACTTTACAAGACCCCGACGCGGCACATACTGCCGATGAAATCGTCAGCGCGTTAAATGACGATGCACGGGCCGATTTCATCGATAATGCGCTCGACGCGCTGCTGCATCGATTCGGTAACCAGATCGACTTATTCATTAAATTACTTACGCCGGCTGATGTTCTTCGCGCGGACGATGACACGGCTTCGATCGCGTTCGATGACCTAGACGACCTTTCGACGGCCGTGTCGAATTTCGCACGCAAGCTCGCCGATAAACCCGTCACCGGTATTCTCATGGAGAAGCATGGCGGGGGGACGTTAACTGACGACGAAATCGACGCCTACGAGCCCATCATCAGCGCTGCACGACATTACGACTGGTGCACGGCGATGAGCTTGCCCGATCTGAGGACTGGCACTGCAGCCGACCTCCAACTCGACCTCGACGTGATGCTCCTGCCGCAATGCCCGATCGACCTGATCGCCGCCCAAGCAAACGAGCCGCGCTCCGGTGGGGGCCTTACGGATGCGTATTGGGACGGCGCAGCGATCAGCGCGTCCGACGGGGCAGGGCGCCTACTCTTCGGGTGCATCCCTGAATCCGCTAAACCCGAAACCGTGTTAGCGGTGCTTCGCGAACTCAACTAGTGTGCGAGTAAGAAAGTGAAATTAACTCCTGATCGGACCGAAGCGCCTTGATCGATCGCGATGAGTAGCGCTCGGATTCTCGACGTAACACTGAAGTCAGCGCGCCCGTCGCACGCGCGTAACCGTGTCTGAAATCGAGACGGATGCATGGCTGGAATTCACAATAGAGACCGTTCCGCAAACCCCGAGCGCGACCATATTTCTATATAAATTAGATGGTTGACAGCCACTACACGCATCCTTATATTCGTTCGTCCGCGCGCATCCGGTTCCGCCCACGGAGTTGGATTCCGAGCATCTGACGCGCGCAAGCAAATTTGTGATAATCCATGGTCGGCGAGCTCACCAACCTGGGGGATGGCGGCTGAACACCGGCGTATGCTCGCAAGACTGTACGCGGCGCGAAGCTGCATCGATCATTCGAATAACGAATTTACGCTCTGCGCCCGGCGCCTGGCCGGATCGCATGAAGTCAAGGGGAATCAGCGCACATGAAAGGGCAACAAGGCTTTCGCTACCGGCTTGCGGCATTCACGCTGCGACATCGCCTGCTATCTGCAGCGCTCATACTCGGCATCACGGCTTTTTTTGCGGTCGGTCTGACGAACGTCGAGCTGCGCACCATCTTTTCCGACCTCTTTCCCAAGAATCACCCCTACGTCAAGACTTACAAAGACCATCCGAATTTCGGTAACCCCTTGACCATTACGATGATGGTCAAGGTCAAAGACGGCACGATCTACAACGCGGAAACGCTCGCTAAAGTCTGGCGCATGACGCGGGATATCGACTTGGCGCCATCCGTTGATCACGACCAGATACTGTCGATTACCACCGAGAAGGCGCGCTATGCCGAGGCCACGCCCTTCGGCATCGACATGAAGCCCTTGATGGAGGACAAGGAACCCGAAACCGAAGAAGAAATCGCCAAATTTCGCGCGGCCGTGGATAAAGCGCCCAACGTCCGCATCTTCATGATCAGCCCGGATGAAACGGCGACGATCATCACAGCTACGTTCATCGAGCATTCGCTGGATTACGGCGATACATTCAAGTACGTACAGAACATGGTGGAGAACGAAACCGACGAAAAACACGACATCCTAGTCGCGGGACAGCCGATGCTGACCGGTTGGGTCTACAAGTACGAAGTCGACATGTTGCGGATTTTCGCCATCACGGCGAGCGCCCTGTTGCTGTCGTTGGTCGTCTATATGCGTAATATCCCGGGTGTCGTGACGCCTCTGGCGGTGAGCATCGTCGCGGCGATTTGGGGCTTCGGCTTCGTCGGCTGGCTCGGCGACCCGATCGAACCGCTGATCATGGTGGTGCCCCTGCTGCTGGTGGCACGCTCGTTCAGTCACTGCGTGCAGTTCATCGAACGCTTCTACGAGATTTATTACCAGATCGGCGACCGGCGGAAATCCGCCGAGCTCGCGCTCGGCGTCATGATGGCGCCCGGCGTATTGGGTATCATCACAGACGCCGCGGGTCTGTTTCTGATCGCCATCGCGCCGATTCCCGTGATGGAGCGCTTCGCCATTTTCTGCGGATTCTGGGCGGCCATTCTCGTACCCGCGAATCTGTTCTTGACGCCCATCTTGTTGTCTTATTTTCCGGCGCCCAAGAACGTGGCCATCCTCATCGGTAAGTCCGAGCAGAAAACCTGGCATTCGCGCATCATCGGTTTGCTGAAGGGCATTTCCACCTTATCGCATGGAGCGCGTGCGCGGTCCACGTCGATCGTCGTGGTCATACTCGCGGTCATCGGCGTCTATCTCACGTTCCAAGTTAAGGTCGGCAATCCCGTCGAAGGCAGCAATCTGCTCAAGATCACCAGCGACTACAACACCGCCGTGCGCGCCATCAACTCGCATTTTCCCGGCATCATGACCCTGGAAATTGTGTTCGAGGGCAAGTCCAGGGGCCCGGAGGATCGCGAGCGGATCCTGCGTCAGGCCGAACCCGTCGCCACGATGGTGCAACTGCAGCGTTTCCTCGAAGCGCAGGATCCGCCGCCCGAGGCGACCCTGTCCTTCGGCGATTACCTGCCCGAGGCGAACCGCCTGTTCAGCGGCGGCAATCCGAAATGGGCGCCGATGGACTACGACGATGAAAAGGTCAACGCCGCGGTCAACGCGCTCATGATCGGCACGAGCCCGAAGGCCTATTCGCACGTCACGAACTTTTCGATGGAAAACGCCACCGTGTCGCTTTGGTACAAAGACAACAAGCAGGCCACGGTCGACGTTGCCTTGGAACAAACGCGAGCGGGCCTCGACATCATCGGCCTCGACGCGGAAACCTTCCGCGTGCGTCTCGGCACCGGCGCCATTGCCTTGCAGCAATCGGTCAATGACACCGTGGACACCTACCAGTGGTACATCCTGCTGTGTCTCAACATCGTCATCCTGACGACTTGCAGTTTTGCCTATCGCTCGTTTGTCGCCGGAATCATCCTGCTGATTCCCGTTAACTTTTCGAACGTGTTGCTCATCACCGTCATGGTGATGATGGGCATCGGACTCGACGTCAACACCTTGCCGATCGCCTCGATCGGCATCGGCGTCGGTATCGACTACGGTATCTATCTATTGAGCCGCATATGCGAGGAGTTCCGCGACAGGGAGCATCACGGTGAGGCCATCCAAGCCGCCGTAACGACGACGGGTAAGGCCATCTTCTTTACGGCGTCGATCGTGCTCATCGGGATTTTGCCATGGTATTTCATGTCAGCGCTCAAATTCCTCGCCGAGATGGGCTTGCTGCTCGTCATGATCATGCTGATTAACATGATCATCGCGCTCATCGTATTACCGTTACTGGTGTATATGTTCAAGCCCAAATTCGTAGAGCGCGAGCATCTCATCATTTCGGAAAACGTCGAGCTTTCGGAGCTGACGCAAGTACACCAAGTTGAATCTTCCTGAGAAATCATCAAGACATTCGGATTCAGAAAAAATGAAGCTAACATTGACTCGCGGCCGCTTGCCCGGACGACAAGTGGTACTGCCCCTCGCCCTGCTGCTGTTCACGCTATCGGCAAATGCTCAGCAAGCCACCGACGCTGATGCATCGATAGAGGTCATTCGCAAAGGTATTCCGCACGACGCCTTGTTTGCGCTGGAGATGACCGGCGAATGGGGCATGGCGATCGGCAATTATGGGCTGATGATCGAAACCAACGATGGCGGCTTGACCTGGAACGTCTTGCCTTCGAAAACGCGGCTTGGATTGTTCGGTATTGCGCATGCAGGCGAGCACCGGTTGATCGTGGGTCAAAGTGGGTACGTATTGGCACGCACGGGGGACGAGGACTGGCGCGAGGTGGATAGCGGATTAACCGCACGCCTCTTGAACGTTGCCATGAATGCATCCGGTCTAGTGGTCGCGGTGGGCGAATTCGGGTTCGTTGCACGTTCGCGCGACTACGGTGGGACCTGGGAGGCGACGCCCATTGACTGGACACAGTTCAACGATGAAGGCTACGAGCCACACTTGTACGAAGTGATCGTGGAAAAGGACGGTAGCCTGATGATCGCGGGCGAGTTCGGCCTCATCCTCCGTTCAGAAGATTCCGCTGAGACCTGGACTGCCGTAGCGCAGGGCGACGAATCGGTCTTCGATATTGATCTGGCCAATGACGGTAGCAATACCGGTTACGCCGTCGGCCAGGAAGGGCTGTTGCTGAAGACTTCGGACAATGGCCGATCCTGGGAGAGGCTCGAATCGGGTACGAACGCGAATCTGCTGGGCGTGTGGAACGGCCAGAGCGAGGTCGTCACCGTTGGGATCCGCACGCTGATGCGAAGCAGCGATGACGGCGCGACCTTCACGGCCGCCGAGGACTATTCCATTATCCGCACCTGGTTCCAGGGTGTGGACGCTGGCGTAACGGAGGTCAAAGCGGGCGACAAGGGCTTCCTGCGCCAGCAATTCGTGTATATCGTCGGGCACCAGGGCACGATCGCCAAAGTCCTCGAATAGCGTCATTACTTATTGAAACCCATAAAATTTCCCTCGATTCTCGGGCGGTGAGAGCCGCGCAAGCTGCGCTACCCGGCCGATCCTTGGCGCCAGGCCCTGTTGACTACCCCGAAATCGTGGTAGTTACGCAACACCAAGCCGCCCAAAGCTAGTGACCGGAAGCCCTTAACCGGGGCATCGGATCTCGTTGACATTCCACATTGAATCGGCGCTAATAGCACCATTGCGGGGATACCAACGGTACGCAGCGACTTGTACCAGACACACAACAATTCTAGTGTCGACGGCGCACCACCGGGGTCCAGAATAACGATTAATTTGCATGCATTAAGAGGAGAGCGAGAGTGATGAAGCACACAATCGCGCGCATTCTCATGACTGGGGGTGTGGCTACGAGCGTCTTGTTTTCAGGCACAGCCACCGCCATCGATTGGAACATAACGGGTTTTGCTCGCCAGGAAATTGCATATCACATTGCGAGCAACGAGAACGAGTACAACAAGGGTGGCTTGGTCTTTAATGACCGCATCGTGCCGCATTACACGCACCCCGCGTGGGGCTCGGGCGCGAACGCCACTGCGCTCACCAGGGTGTATGTAAACCCGAATGGTTCCCCAGGATTCTTCGCTGCGGCGTTGGGCCCAGAGAACGACGGCGACCGCCTCCTCGGAGCCGGTGCCAATACCGGCTCGCCGGTGAACTGCCGGTTCGGTCATCTGAACGCGGTCAATACGCCCGGCAATCCCGGACTTTCAGGGGTTTTTGGGGCGACGAATCTGGCCGGATTCCGTGGCGTTACATGCCCCAACGGTGGTGGGTCCTTCTTCGTGCCCGGCGTCGATCCAACAGTAGTGGGCGCCGCCGCACCGGGTTACAGCCCGCAGGGCAACGCCCTGAACGACGATATCAACTTCAACTTGTTCAACAGCCGCCTCGAAATCGACGTGCAGGCCCGCTTCAACAAGAACTGGGCTGCGTACGTTAAGTTCCGTGGTTACTACGACGGCACATCGGCGCTCACCGACTCGCAGATCTCCGACCATTTTGGCGATAACAAGTTTTGGGGCAACAGCGGTCAGCTAGCGGAGTGGAACTCGCCGAATTTCGTCGCCGATCTGCCGGCGGCCTATATCGACTACAACCAGGGCCCGCTCTGGCTCCGCGTCGGTAACCAGACCATCGCCTGGGGCGAGGCCTACTTCTTCCGGGTCATGGACGTGGCGAACGGCTTGGACCTTCGCCGCCACTTAACCTTGGGTCCGGGTGGCGAAGAATACTCGGATCAGCGCGTCGCCTCCCCAGCAATTCGTTTGAGTTACACGTTCAAAAACGGTTGGGAATTGGATGCATTCGCGCAGATGTGGTCGCCGACCATTCTGCCGTCGATCAATACCCCGTATAACGTCATCGGCGCCGGCGCCACGCTGGACGAGCGTGATGAGTTCGACGATGCCAAGGGTTCAATCAACTTCGGCGCGCGCTTGACCATGAACTTGACCGATTACCTCACCGGTATCGTCATGTACACCAACCGGCGCAGCCCGGACGGCGTCGCGCGGTATGCGGAAGCGCCGAACTCCAACGCGGGCCTTGAGAACCGATTCTGCGTAGGTCCTTTTAATGACACCAACAATCTGTTGACCGGTTTGAATCTGGGCGCCGCCGTGCCGGCGGTGGGCTTGCCCACGATGCCCGTAGTCGCCCCCGGAACCAAGATGATCAACAATTGTGGATCACCGCTCGCACCCGATCCGCTGGCTGCGAACTCGACGGAGTACTGGCATCTCGTCGGCCGTGCCCGCCTCGATCCGATGAAGGCGTTGACCGTCGTGGTCGACGAGTGGCCGGCCGACCAATGGGCCACGCGTGAAATCTTCGGCTTCGGCAAGGAAACGAACGTGGTCGACGCGTTCCGCACCATCGAAGGCTTTCACAGCTCCTTCGGCGGCTTCCGCGCCTGGGTCACGCGCGAGTTCAAGCGCGAGCACATCATCGCGATCGGTGCGAACTACCTCATCAACGCCGATCCGGATTCAATCTTCGATCAGATGCTAATCCGCGGCGAGGTATCGGTCACACCGAACAAGAAGTTCACGGACTTGGGCCTCAGCTTCAAGTTCATCGAGGAGACCGAAGTCATATCGGCGTTCATCATCGAGAAATACCATCGCTTTACGCAGGCGTTTCCCGCGACGTACATCGTGTTCCAATGGATGCACCGCACCGAGTCCGATCTGTTCGGGCGGCATCTGAGCGGTACCGAGTCCACCGACCTCGAGGACTTTATCGATCCGGTCACCGGCGACTTCCTGCCAGCGGCATTCGTGGACGGTGCAGCCACGCCGGCGGGCAGCGACAACGCTGATTACGTGGTGTTCGCCATGCAGCAGCCGTTCCCGAACTTGATCTGGCGCTTCGATCTGGCGCTGCTGATCGACGTCGAGGGCGCGTATCTGATCCAGCCCGGCATCCGTTACCGTCCCGCTGCTAGCTGGCAATGGGACCTCTACGCCAACCTCATCGAAGGGGGCGGCGACGAGAACGACGACATCATGGAAACGATCGACTGGGCTGACGAAGTCTTTCTCCGCTTGACCTATTACTTCTAAACCGATACATCCGTATCAACCCGAGAGAGCCGGCCTTGTGCCGGCTCTCTTTTTTCAACACGGGAAGTCGAATAAGCAATCCCCAGACCAATCGTCAAAATGTTAAACATGCGCGTCGCTACGCCGCCGGATCCGGTATGCTATGCCGGCCCTAATCGATACCGAAAAGAACAAGCATGGAACCAGTAGAAGACCAAGGCCTCATCAACGAAATCGTTACCGGGGCCGCCACCTTGCTCGAGCTCGGCGGACCGGTGGTCGCGATTCTCCTGTGCGCATCCGTGCTCGGTCTCGCGCTCGCGCTCGTGAAGTTCATACAGTTTTCCCGCGTCGGTCGCACCGCGATGGAACGCCTGGATAACGCGATCGACCTGTGGCAGAAGGGCGATCAGAAAAAGGCGATCAACATGCTCGATGGCTCGCAGCTAGCAATCGCGGCAGACATCCGTTACGGGCTCGAAAAGCGCTCGGTTCAGGACGCCGACTTGTTGCACGATGAACTGTTGCGCCGCGCGGCTGCGTTCCTGCGCGACTATGCCCGAAATCTGCGACCGCTGGAGTTGCTCTACTATCTCGCGCCGGTGCTCGGCTTGCTGGGTACCGTGCTCGGCATGATCGATGCGTTCAAGGGACTTGCGGTGAGTGCCGGGGCGGCGGGTGAATCCTCGGCTCTCGCGGGTGGTATTTGGGAGGCCTTGCTGACGACGGCGGTCGGCCTCTCCATCGCGATCCCGTTTGCCGTAATGCATGCACTGCTCGAGTCACGCTTGGAGTTTCTCGCCGACCAGGTGACCGATCTGGTCACCAGAATATTGACGATGGTCGAGGGTAGCTAAGTTGCAGGCGACCCGGCAGGCCGTCATGCCGATGCGGCGTCACCGGCGATCGGGGCAAATGTCGCTCACGCCTTTGATCGACGTCGTCTTCATACTGCTCGTGTTCTTCATGCTGCAAACCAATTTTCTCAGGCCGCGCGCGATCGAGTTTTCACACTCGGCCGGCAGCAACGATGCGTCGACGGACCTGGCACTGGTTGGGGTCGAGCTCCACGCGAATGGATCGATCTGGCTCAACGGCCAGACCAGCAGTATGGACGCCTTACTTGGCTATGCGTCCCGCATAGTTGAAACGGAGAAGGTGCGCGTGCTGCTCGCCGTAGATCCGGACGTGTTGCTACAGCAGGCAGTCGACGTCATGGACCTGTTCAATCGGTTCGACATCATGAATATTTCGCTCTCGGCGGCGCGGCGTTTTGAATGAGCTACTCTTTGTATTAATGGTCTGACTTGTCGAAACGATGGGCAAACGCACGAGACGTTCATCGGATTACCAGGACCTGCGCAACCGCATCGTGGGCAATCGTGCAACGCAGCAGGAAAACGTGATCCCGATGATCAACATCATCTTCCTGCTTTTACTGTATTTCATGATCGCAGGAAATCTGCAGCCGGATTACGCAGTAACGCCGCCGGTATCGTCGAACGAATCTGAACCGGCTAAACGAATTCCGACGCTCAGTGTCAAAAAGGACGGCACGATGCGCTATGAAAATCGACCCGTGACTTGGGATGAGCTCAAAGTCGAACTGTCCAAGATCACGGGCCACGAGCGCTTGAAGATCCACGCGGATGCCAAATTGGATGCCTTGACCATATCGCGGATCATGAAATCCTCGGCGGATGCCGGTGTGCTGCAATTCGTGCTCGTGACCACGCGACGGATCGACGCGGACTGACCATGCTGCGTTGGCAAGCGTCCAAGCGCACGGGGTTATGGGTAACCCTGCTGCTTTTTTCAAGCGTCATTCATGCGATCGTGTCATGGCGGGTCGGCCGTCAGATCGAACCGGGCGCACCGCCTCCAATTCCGGACGAAGAACCTCAGATCATCATCGATGCGCCGCCCGAGCCTCTGATCGAGAAACCCCCGCCGCCCGAGGATCAGCTCGAATTCGAAAAAGAGCTGGAGCTCGATCCGCCCGATATTCTGATCGCGCCGAAGGCCGTTGCGCCGCCACCGCCGGACGTCACCGTCGCGCTGAAAGCGCAATCCGGTGGTTTTCAGGGCATCGAGCTGGCATCGGGCCTCGCGTCCCTGCCCTTGAGTCAGGGCAGCGGTTTTGGCGGGTTCAAGACTGGTATCGGAAATGGCCTGGGCGACGGCACAGCGCGTTTCGCCGCTTATGTAGCGGGATTGCGCGAGGCGGGCCTCGATGTCGTCTTCTGCATAGACGCGACAGGTTCAATGGGTTGGGTGATCGATGAAGTCAAGGATCGCATCGAAGATATCGCCCAGATCGTACGCTCGCTCGTCCCCATCGCACGATTCGGATTCGTCGCCTATCGCGACGAGGAAGACCCCGAATTCGTGACGCGCATCCAGCCTCTGACGTACAGCACCGCAAAACTGTATCGCTTTATGAACCACCTCGAAGCCAAAGGCGGCGGTGATTGGTACGAGGCTGTTGATGACGGCCTCAAGGACGCGATCGAACATTCGGGATGGCGGCTCGGCGCACGCAAACTCATCATCGTCGTCGGCGACGCCCCGATGAGAGAGGCCCAGTTGAGCCGCGTGGTTCGAATCATCCAAAACTTCAGGCGCCAGGGGGGAACCGTGTCGTCACTGGATGTGAGCGACCAGGCCAATCCTCACCTGCTCGAAGCGAAAGTCGGGCGCAAGGTTGCCCGCGCCTTGTACCGTGGCGCGCCAATGCATGCGTTTCAGGTCATGGGTGAAGCAGGGGCGGGGGATTCCGCCACCATGGACGGTGAGATCAAACTCACCAAGCGCCTTGTAACCCTCATCATGGGCGATCAGTTCGCCAACGAAATGCAGGCCTTGCTGGATATCCTGTAACGATGCGCGGCGATATTTGCGGTTCGCCTAGAGGCCCGATGCGATTACTGCGGTTGCGGGTGGCGATCTTCGCATTCATGGGATTCATTTTGATTCCGGTTTCCGCGGATATCGGCGCTCAATCATTAGTGAAGGCGAAGGCGCTGTTGTCACGCCTGACCGTACAGGCAACGGCGCAAGATTACGTAGCGGTCGCCCGCGAACTGGGCCCCATCATCGATGAATTGCGCCAAACCACGGTAACGCGCGACCAACTCATAAAGATGCACAATCTGTGTAACAAGATGCGGGATCGCGTGAAACTGCGCGTACGTCAGATCGAAGGCGATGCGGGTGAACAAGAGGCGGCCTTGGAAAGCCTCTACCGGTCGCAGGTGTGGGACGACTTGAGCTTTTCTCTTGCCGCTTTTCCCTATTGGCGTGCCTGGATCGATTTGGAGATCGCGCGCCTCAATCCCGATCGAGCTGAACTGACCAAGGACTTGCTACCAGCGCGTAAAGGGTTTCGGGCGGCCTCGATGCAGCTCTTCCGGCCGGGCCTGGTCTATGGCGGCTGGTTGGGATTGGGCTATATCGAAATGGAGGAGGGCCGACAGAAGCGCGCCTTGGCCATTTTCGAGAATCTCGAACAGGCGCTCGGTCAAGAACCCGACCATCCCATCAGAGAAGCGGTGCTGTTGGAATTGCGGCTCCTCGAGGCACGGCAGGGTCGAGTCAAATCGGTGCGCAGGGGCCGCGTTGTCGACGACACCGAAGCGGCGATTTTAAAGGCCGAGGCTTTTGCGCTGCTCCAGCAGCATCGTAAGACCGGCGGGCGGCCCATGGATGCCGCTGAGCGCATAAAAGCCATCATCGAAGCCGGCCGCATCGATGACCAAATGCTGAGCGATATGATGCATTTCCGCCAGGAATTATCGGGCGTCAACATAGGCGCTTACACAGATCTCGCGGGCGCCGAGTTCGCGATGGAGTACGAACATTTCTACCAGGCGATGCAAAAGTACGAGAGCTTTTTCAATTATGTCATCGCGCCTCCCAGCTTGAACTTGACCAACTACCGATATCGATGGGCGCTGGCCGCGTACAAGGCCGGTATCAATCAACCTGCGGTGACCATCCTCGAGAAGCTGACCCGCGCAAAACACCTTGACCCGGAACTCGACAAGGCCGCGGCTAAGTTGCTGTACGCCGTGTACGCCGCGCGGGAACAGTCCGGCGGTTCGTCCAGAAATCGCAAGGCGCTGCGAACGGCCGCGCAACGCTTCATTCGCAAGAACCCTGATGACCCGAGTGCGGATTCCGCGCGGCTGATGATGGCTCAAACCGCCGCGAATGCGACGACCGCACTGAAGACGCTCGGCCAGGTAAGATCGCCGCGAAAACTCAAGGGCGATGTCGAACGGACCGCCTTTCACGTAATCGGGCGCGAATTCAGCGACAAGATCCGGCGCCGTAACGACGCGGCCGCGGCCGGGCTTGCCAAACAGGGTATTCAGGCGTGGGCGAAGTTGCCGAAAGTGGATAAGAAGGAGCAGTTCAATCTCGCCGTGTTGATAGAGATGCGCGCCTTGGTGGACAAAGATCCGGAAAAGGTCCTCAGCTCGCTCGACAATATTGAGAACAAGGCGAAGGAGAAAGGGAACGAATTGAGTTTGAATGTCCGACGTGCCCTGGTCTGGTCGCGCCTGAAGTTGTTCGACCGCCTCGGCAATGCGACGCTGGCGATGGAATACGTTCGCCGTCTGAGCGGCGAGGGGATCCCGAGTTGGCAGCTCGAATATTTGTATCCGTGGATATCGGACCGCAAGGATACCGCGGAGCGCTATGCGTTGATCCGCATGGTACGGCCCGCCGTCAAGGATCAACCGGAAATGGATCGGCGCTTTCGCGCGATGATGGTGGACACCTTGCTGGAGCAGGGCGAGGTGAAAAACGCCTATGACGCAGCACTCGATTTCGCCAAGGTCTATCCTTCTTCGGGCGATGCCTGGAGACTGCTGGCGAACGCTTCGGAGGCTTCCGAACAACCGTTCGAGGCCGATCGTGCGTGGAGCGTGATCACCGACAAGGCGGTGCCTACCATGAGCATCTGGTGGGAAGGTATGTTGAGCCGGGTGCGGATCCGAAACCACTCAACACGTCCCGAGGCGGCATGCCCCTTGCTCGCGGAATTGGATCAACACGGCGAATACCTACCGTCGAACTTCAAAGATGAGTTGACCACCGTGCAGGCGGGTGCGCGGTGCGAAATCGAAAAAGCATCGCTATAGACTTCTGATGTCGCTGTGAGCACGCGGACGCCGGTAGTGTTGCTGACGGGGTTCCTGGGCAGCGGTAAGACCACGCTCTTGTCACGGGCTCTGACCCATAGCGAATTTTCGAAAACCGCCGTTATCGTCAACGAATTCGGCGAAGTCAGTATCGATCACCTGGTCGTAGCCGACCTCGCCGAGAATATCGTCGAGTTACGCGATGGCTGCCTGTGCTGCACCATCCGCGGCGATCTGGCGATGACCCTGCGGGATCTCCATCACAAGAGGATTTTGGAAGACATCCCCGCATTCGAACGGGTAGTCGTCGAAACCAGTGGCCTCGCCGATCCCATTCCACTGATCCATACACTGATGGCGAATCCGCCATTGCAAAAGGTCTACGCCCTCGACGCGGTCTTATGCATGGTCGACGGTCTGCATGCGGGAGATGACTTGAACGCGCATCAGTCCGTGTCCGCGCAAGTAGCGCTGGCGGACATCCTAATGGTCAGCAAGATCGACATTGCGGCACGACCGGCGCTCGATGAACTGATCAAACGGCTGCGGGAACTCAACCGAAGTGCGGAGATTATCGAAGTGGCGGGGGGCGAAATCGCTCCCGCACGCGTGTTCGGGCAGGTATTGTTCCAGCCGGATCGCAGTGCCGAGCATATCCGCGCCTGGATCGCGGGGGCGCACGATCACGACGACCACGGCTCGCTGTACATGTCCCACGTGATCCGGCACAACGGGGCCTTGAGCCTTGCGGGGACGAGCGTGTTCCTCAACCGGGTGGTGAATGAGTTATCCGAAAATATACTCCGGATCAAAGGTTTGGCTGGCTTTCGTGAGAAGAGCGGGCGCCCGGCGCTGCTCCACGGGGTACAGAACAAATTCTACCCGGTAGAATGGCTCGATGATTGGCCGGACGCCGATCACACGAGCCGTCTCATATTCATAGGGCGCGATCTGGACGCGGGCCGTATCGATGAATTATTCGAAACGCTCTGTGTCTAACGACCAATAAACGAGCATGACAGCAGGGGAGTACCCAACGGTGCGCATCAAAAAATACACGCTGGATTACAGCCGCCGCCGATTCATCGAACAATCGGCAGCGAGTTTCTTTGGTGCTGGCGTGTTGATGCCGGTGTGGACGGCACTGGCGGAGAATGGCGATTTCAGCGCATCGTATCCGGATGAACTCCTGTCGATCGAGGAGTATACGAAGGGCAAGCTGAAACCCGGCGATGTCATCAATGCTGACAATGTCGATATCGTTCAAGACCTGCTCGATCCCATCAAATACACCCAGGTAAAACAGATGGGGCGAGAATTCGGCCTGGTCAAAGCGACCACCGATATGACCAAGTTGAGCCCCATCGAATACATTCAAGCGACGCTCAAACACAAGGGCATGGCCAAGTTCGACTCCACGGGCAATGTCGTTATCGGTGATGGCAAACCCTGGATCGGAGGAAACCCGTTTCCCGAGCCGACCAATGGGTTGGAGATCTTCGCGGGCATCACCTTGACCTGGGGCCGCCACGACGTGTCGTTCTATCCAGTCAAAACCTATGAACTCACGCCTGAGGGCAAAGTTGCTTACCGATACGAATTGGTTTGGTGTGAATTCGCACCGGTCGCTCGCGTGTCGGTCGATCCGATACCGTATTGGGAGGGGCACGAAGACAAACTGCGTTATCAATCCGTGCTATTCACCATACCGCAGGATTACAAAGGCACTGCGTTTCTCAATACCTGGTATTACGATCAGCGAAGATTCCCGGAGCTATTGGGCTACTTGCCGCAGTTCAAACGGGTGCGGAACTTCCCGACCAGCCAGCGATTCGAACCGCTCCTGCCCGGGTCCAGCCTTTATTTTTCGGATGCCTGGGCCGCAGGCGACCCGTTCCTGACCTGGGGCAACTTCAAGATCATCGGGCGTGGTCCATATCTTTCGGGCCTGACCGAAAACTGGTTCTCCGACGATGAAAACTGGGAAGGCACGACCCACGGCGGCGTCGCAGGCACTACGTTTTGGGACACGAACGTCGAATTGATACCCGAAGCCATTGTGGTCGAGGCGGAACCAACAGGCTACCCGCGGGCACCGATCAGCAAAAAGCGCGTATGGTTCGATGCGCGAACCGGCTTACCAATGAATATGGTGACCTACGATCGGCGCGGTGAGATCTTCAAATCATTCGATGGCGCTTTTTCCGTCTATGATCGCAACGGAAAACAGGTAATGGACGGCGACAACCCTTACTGGTCCTGGTGCCATGTCCACGCGCATGACGTGCAGAGCAACCGTATGTCGCGGCTGAATCAGGTCAAGAAGATTGCGGGCGGTTGGGAAATGTTCGTCAACCGCGGTCTCGACGTTTACGATGAATTTCTGACCAAGGCATCGTTGCGCAGATTGGGCACTTAAGGACACTGATAGTTAGAACCTATCTCAAAATTATTCTCGCGCGCGCGCCGGTGGCGATTTTCGTGCAGCCGAGTAGCCTGGATGGAGCGTAGCGGAATCCGGAGTCCTAACTAGTCAGCGCGAATCTTGGCGATCCCGTGCCTCATCCCGCAAGGCTTCGAGTTCGCCCCAGCGATCCATCGCGTTATCGAGTTCTCTGCCCAGCGCTTCGATCGTTTCGAGCACCGGCTGAACGCTATCGTAGCCGCGTGCGTAGAATTCCGGCGCGTCCGTTTCTGCTTGCAGCTCAGTAATTTCTCGTTCTAGCGATTCAATTCGATCGGGCAACTGGTCGAGTTCGAGCTGTAATTTAT
Source organism: Gammaproteobacteria bacterium (assembly GCA_965217605.1). GTDB lineage: Bacteria > Pseudomonadota > Gammaproteobacteria > JAYYZW01. Next base: position 295,044 of record CBDCJB010000012.1, on the reverse strand, counting down.
AACTCAATTTAGTCGGTCGCCGGGTGGCTCTGGGCGTATCGCCCCTTCGCGCAGGCGTCCGCGTATCCGGTTCATCCGTACTCGAGAGTTGTTGCCCTTGGCGCAACCAGTCGGAGAATCCCCCAGCGTAGCGCTTGATTGCGCCTGACGATTCGAACACGAGCGTGCTCGTTACGACGTTATCCAGAAAAGCGCGGTCGTGACTGACGACGATGATCGTCCCCTGATATTCGCACAGTTGCGCTTCCAGAACTTCGAGGGTTTCGACGTCGAGGTCATTCGTTGGTTCGTCGAGTACGAGTAGGTTGGTCGGTTGTGTGAACAGTTTCGCTAAGATAATCCGATTGCACTCGCCGCCGGAGAGAAAACCAACTGGTGTCAGAGCGCGCTTAGCGGTGAATAGAAATCCGCGCAGATAACCGACGACATGCCGGTCTTTGCCATTGATCGAAATATAATCGCGTCCGTCACCGACGATCTCAGCGACAGTCTTGTTGGGGTCGAGTTCGCGCCGGAGTTGATCGAAATAGCCGATTTTGAGATTTTCGCCAAGCTTCAAGGTCCCCGACTGTGGGGGCAAGTCGCCGATTAGCAGGCGCAGCAAAGTGGTCTTACCGACGCCGTTGTTACCGATGAGCCCGATACGGTCGCCGCGCATGATGTTGATGGAAAAACGAGCGATTAGGGTCGTCGCGCCAAAGCTATAACGGATGTTTCGAGCGCGAATGACGCGGCGGCTCGATTGCTCGGCATCCTGCAACGGGATCCGGGCTTTTCCGTCAGGCTTGAGACGTGCTGCGTGCAGGGCGCGCATTTTGTTCAGCGCGCGTACCCGCCCCTCGTTGCGTGTACGGCGCGCCTTGATTCCCTGGCGGATCCAGGTTTCTTCTTCTGCAAGCTTTTTGTCGAATAAGGTGTTTTGTCGTGCTTCTTCATCAAGCGCCTGATCCTTGAGCTTCAGATAGCGGGGGTAATCGCCCGGCCAACTCTTCAATTGGCCGCGATCGATGTCCACGATGCGTGTAGCCAAGGCCTGGAGAAAGGCGCGGTCGTGAGTGATGAACAGAACACTGCCGTCAAAGGCGCGGACGCGGCGCTCTAAGTATTGGATCGCGGCGAGATCGAGATGGTTGGTCGGCTCGTCCAATAACAACACATCCGGTTTGCTGACCAGTGCCTGGGCAAGACTGACTCGTCGTTGCCAGCCGCCGGATAAATCGCCGAGTCGGGCGTTCGCAGGCAAATCCAATGTGGTGATAATGGCGTCGATCTGGGTTTCGGCGTCCCAGCCGCCATGCGCCTCGATGCGCCGTTGGAGTTCCTCTAACTCCCGTAATTCCGCCTCGTCCACATCGTGTTCGGTCAATTCCCGGTATTGCCGGATGAGGCGGAGATGGCGATCCAAGCCATCGGCGACGAATGCGCGAACCGAGATTTCGTGAACTGCGGGTAATGATTGTTGCAATTGCGCGATATGGATATCGCCGCGCCGCCTGATCTCCCCGTTATCTGGTTCGGCTTCGCCGGTAATAAGCCGCAGCATCGTTGATTTACCCGCCCCATTACGTCCCACCAGGCAAACGCGTTCGCCCGGCTCGAGCGTGAAGTTCGCCTGGCGAAAGATCGCCTGGTCACCGAACTGTAGGTCAACCGCGTCGAACGCGATCAGGGGCCCATTATTCAGGCTCAAGGACGGCTGCGCTTTCGATCATGATCGGTTCGATCGGGACATTGGGTACGCCGGTGCTGGAGCCGGTTGAACTCGCTGCGATCGCGTCGACCACGTCCATGCCGGCGCTGACGCGCGCAAACACTGTGTACCCCCAACCGGGTAAGGTCTTCGAGCGATGATTCAAGAAGCCGTTATTCTTCAGGTTGACGAAAAATTGCGAGGTCGCGCTATGTGGATCCCGCGTACGGGCCATGGCGACCGTACCGCGTTCGTTAACGACACCGTTATCCGCCTCGTTGGTAATCGCCGGACGGGTTTCCTTGCGCTGCATGTCCGGTAAAAGGCCACCATCTTGGACCACGAAATCAGGCACCACGCGGTGAAAAATCGTGCCGGCGTAAAATCCGGACTCCACGTACTCGAGGAAGTTCGCCGTTGAAAGCGGGGCGGCATCGGCGAAGAGCTCAAATGTGATGTCACCCTGACTCGTCTCGAGTAATACCTCGATTTTCCCTGCGCTTCGTTCGGATGACTCGCCCTGTGCGCCAATCGCAACGGCCATCAATACCAGACCAAATGGCCAACGCATTACACTCTCCATTCGTGATAAGAAAACCCACTTCCAAGTCGTGGTTAACGTTTATCGCGGGTAAACACCAGTTTCGAATCAGTCGACATGCCTTCGTTGAAGGCGTACCCCCCGGTATCGAATCCGCATAAATCCTCGGGTCGTTTCGGACGGGTTTCGATGATAAAACGCGCCATCATCCCTCGCGTCTTCTTGGCGAAAAAGCTGAGTACTCGGTACTTGTCGCCCATACGTTCTTTGAAAATGGGAGTCACGACTTCGAGTTCCAGCGCATCGGTGTCAACGGCGTCGAAATATTCGTGCGAGGCGAGATTTACGAGATATTGCGAACGGATGGACCTGGCTTGCTCATTGAGTGCCTTGGCGAGTTTGTTGCCCCAGAAGCTGTATAGGTCTGGTCCTCGCGCATTGGCAAGCCCTGTTCCCATTTCCAGTCGATACGGTTGCATCAGATCTAGCGGGCGGAGTATTCCATAGAGTCCGGACAAAATGCGCAAATGCGATTGCGCATAATTGATCTCGCGTGAATCGAGCGATCGCGCGTCGAGGCCCACGTAGACGTCACCCATGAAGGCGAGCACCGCTTGGCGTGAGTTTGCAGTCGAAAACTCAGTCGACCAGCTCTTGTAGCGGCCTTGATTCAGTTTTGCGAGCTTGTCATTGATGCTCATCAGATTCTGGAGATCCTTCACGCTCTGTTTGCGTAAGGTACGGATTAGTTTCTCAGATTCGGGTACGAAGTCCGGCATCGAATGCTTGCGCATCCGCGTGGGCGTTTCGTAGTCGAGCTTTTTAGCCGGGGATATGACGGCGAGCATGGATAGGGTTCCGCGAAGATACAGGCGCGGTTATTGTCGGGATTTACACACCGAATGTGAAGTCCTGTGGCGTCATCGCGCACAGGGCCATTAGAGTTGTGCCGGAATGATAGCCATCGCGATCGAACAAACGACGAAAACGACACACGCGACCATAAAGGTATAACCGACGACGTCACCGAAGCGCATGCGCGTGACGGCCAAGATAGGAATGGCGAAAAACGGTTGAATCAGGTTCGTCGTGGAATCACCGTAAGCATAGGCCAGTAAGATGGTCACGACGGACACGTCCAACTGCTCGCCGGCCGGGATGAGAAAAGGTGCTTCGATCAACCATTTCGATCCCGCCGATGGCACGAACATGTTCATGAAACCGGAGTAGATATAGACGACCCAAGGATAGGTGGCGGTGGTGGCGAAGTTCGCGAAGATATCCCCCAGCCAGCGGCCAAGCCCGGTATATTGCAGCAGCCCAAAGATCCCCGCGTAAAACGGAAACTGGATGATGATTCCCCATGCGGTGTCGACGCCGTTACGGCAGGCACGCAGAAACGAAGGCGCGCGACCGTGGAGGATAAGCGCGAGCACCAGGAAGGTGATGTTGTAGGCGTTGATAGTCCAGCTCGAGCCAAACCCTTTGGTGACGATTGAATGCCCCAATGGATAAGCAAGCAGGATGATAGCCAATAAGATCCAGCCGCGAAACTGATCGATATATTGAGCCGGTGTGGTCGGTTCGGGATCTGTATCCGGCGGCTTGGGCATGATCGCTTCGACTTGTTCCGGACTCATCGTTCGTGCACCGGTACGCGGATGCAACAAACAGGTTGCCGCCAAGGCGATGGTGCCGACGACCGCAATCATGCCGAGGTTAAAGTAGTTGTAGAGGGTTTCGGTGACCGGATATAAGCGATCGACAACGGCGCTGCCGGTCGCGGGGTCGAGCAGTGGGTTACCGGGGGTCGCGAGGATTAGCGGCGCCGATCCGGATAATCCGCCGTGCCAAATCGTCCCAGTGCCGAGGTATGCCGAGCAGATCAACAAACGCACGTCGACGTTGGGATTCTGTCTGAGAATAAACGGCGTTAAGAGCGCGCAAGAGATCAGACAGACGGCCCAGTTCAGATAGCCCGTGATCATCGACACGAGACCGATGAGGAAGATCGCCTGCACCGGTTTGGAAGGGTTAGGTAGCGATGCGAGCCAGGTAAAGAAGCGATAAGTCGGGCGGGAAGCGACGCACGCGTAGGCTGCGACCATGGCGATCGTGAACTGCATGGTCAAGCTCAGCAACACCCAAACGCCCTGCCCCCAGGCCAGTACGGTCTCTTCAATGGATGCACCGGCGCCGAAGATACACAGCACGATGGCGATGGCGGTCAACATCATGCAGAGCACCCAGGCATCCGGCACCCAGCGTTCGGTGAAGGTCGAGAGGCCCGCACCAACTCTACGAAATTGTTCGAGCATTAGTGTCTGAAGAGGTAGATTGGTTGAATTGTTATCGGCGTATTCTTGCCTTGTTCTCCGTACGGGATCAAGTAAAGAGTTCTATTCGAATGCGATCGATTGCGACGTCCAGGGTACGGCTCGAACCCGTGATTCTAGCCATCAACATCGCACCCTGAATGTTCGACATGATCAGTGTAGCCTGTTGGCCGGGTGTTAGATCGCTTAATTTGAACGAGCCCTCCGCGCGCCCTTGTTTTACGAGCCCTTCGATTATTTCGAGCTGGGAATTTGTGAATTCGAGCACTGCAGACTGCAAACCCGGGGACGTCGAGGACCACACTGCGGCAAAAGATCCATCCGGACACATGCGCTCACCGCCGGCGGATATGCGCCGAAATAGATTGAGAACGTGTTCGAGTTGGGCTTGTGTCGAGCGTTGCTCGCGGCCGATCGCCTCGCGTTCGAACAAGCAGCGTGCATTTTCGAGAACCTCGCGCGCCAGTTTTTCCTTCGATGGAAAATGTGAATAAATGCTTGCCTTGCGAATACCCACCTCATCGGCGATATCCTGAAAGCTGAAGCCTGCATAGGACCGCGATTGAAGCAGCCGCGTGGCGCTGTCCAGGATCCGTTGTTTCGTAGCCATTTTACCTACCGATTGTAAGGTATATGGGCTAAGAGACCAATAAAAAGCCTGATTCGCGTCAATTTATTTATTATCTACTACCGATTGGTAGTTATTAGGATGGCGTATAAATAGGCCTGGCCACGGGGGCGGTGCTTTATAGTGACGGGCGCGCTTGACCGTCGGCGGCGTCTCGCTGATTGCTGTTCGGCTGGCGCCGGCCTGATTAAACTGTAGAGAACCGGCGTATTTGCAAAATGATCGAATAGCTTATCGAATCGCCGACGAATATGCGTAACGTTCCCGCCGCCACCGTTCTACTCAACGATGAACAGCTCGCAAGCGTGCGAGCGCGCTCGGATCTATGGGGGTGTTACCTGGTTGCACACGCGTGGACGGTGATCATCGCCGCGGCGGCTCTTTTCGTCGTTTATCCGAGCGTATTGACCTATGTTCTCGGCGTCGTCGTGATCGGCAGCCGCCAACTCGGCCTGCTCATATTAATGCACGATGCGGCGCATAATGCCCTGTGCCGGACGCCGTTGTTGAATAGAATCCTTGCGCAATGCCTCTGTGCGTGGCCAACGCTCGCCGATACGTATGTATACCGCCGCTATCACCTCCAACATCATGTCCGAACCCTGCAAGCGAACGATCCCGACATCGTCCTGACCGGACACCACCCTATCACGCGTGCCAGTCTGAGACGCAAGCTATGGCGCGATATCAGCGGACAAACGGGATATGCGCAGCGTAAAGCTCAGTTCGCTTACGCGCTCGGCGAGAGAGGCTTGCCGATTCGACGCAGGTGGACGCATTACTGGCAAACGCTTGGTCCGCAGACGCTGAGCAATATCGTGTTGCTTGGCGTAGCCGCCGTGAGCGGTTACGGCTGGATCTATTTCGCCTTGTGGTTGGTGCCGCTCTTGACCTGGCAGCAACTGGTACTGCGCGTGCGTAACGTCGCCGAGCATGCCGTCGTCCGCGAGGCGGATGATCCGTTCGGCAACGCCCGCACGACCTTGACCAATCCGTTGGAGCGGTTATTCGTCGCACCCTATTGGGTTAACTATCACCTCGAACATCATCTGCTCATGTGGGTACCGTGTTACCGTCTGCCCTTGGTCCGTAAATTTTTGTTCAAAAACGGTTATGGCGAGCGCATCGAGACTGAATACGGCTATCTGAACGTACTGCGCAAGGTTTCTCTTGCACTGCCCGAGGACACGGGCGACCCGCCCCAGCGCAAACGCGCGAGCGGTACCTTTTCCAGTGGATTCGAGTCGACTTGAACGCACTCGATCGCAATTGCTTTTCGGGGGGATAGCCGGCCTGACTACGCTCGCCGACGATCTGCTCCACCGCGTGCTCGACCGCATGCCGGTAGCGCGCCTCGCCGTGATCGACGATAAGGGACGTCCCGTAGCCATGCCCATCGTTTTCGCGCGTGTCGGCCGTACGCTGTTTTCGCCGATAGACGGCAAGCCCAAGAAGCATGGCCGCCCCGCACGCCTGGCACATATCGCACGTAATCCCACAGTGACATTGGTGATCGACCATTACGCCGAAGCTTGGGATCGTCTGTGGTGGATACGGATCGATGCTCAAGCCGTCATTGCCGAAGGCAGGCACGATGATTGGGACGCGGCCGTCGAGGCACTGCGGCTCAAGTATCCTCAGTACCAGTCGACGCCGATGTTCCTCGACCATCCGGTGCTCATCTGCATGGCGTGGGAGCGGGTTCGGTGGTGGGCGCCCAAGGGTGCGGCGGGTTTAGAAGCCTGGTTAGCGGAATAGGCCGTTTTATTAATAATCGTCCGCAAGCGGGCGAATCATCTATCGAAGCCTTCCGCTAACGCCGCAACGTCGTCGAGCGCGCCTAACACATCGCTATACCGTTCCGGCGCCACGAAAAATACAAACCCCTCGCAACCGCGCTTGATGAAGTTCTCGATCACGGCGATATCGTGCGGCGTATCGAACAGTAACGTAGTCATGTCATCGTAATTGCGATCAGCCGCATCGCAAGCTGCGCGCAAATCGTCGAGTGGGTCACCTTCGTAGCGGCCGTAGATCGGCATCCAGCCGTCCGCATAATCCGCGACTCGGGCGGGCACTTTGCCCGAATTAGAACCAATGTAGATGGGCGGTCCTCCGGCTTGCTTAGGTTTCGGACGGCACCATAGAGGGCCGAAATCGACGTACTCGCCGTGGTATTCGGCCGGGTCATCCCGCCAGAGGGTGCGTATCGCCAATGCCCGGTCGCGCACGATGCGCCAGCGATCCTTGAACGATGCACCGTGGTCTTCCATCGCTTCTTTGATCCAGCCCCCGGCAATGCCGAAGACCACGCGGCCGTTGGACAGGTGATCGAGCGTAGCGATCGATTTCGCCGTCGTGATCGGGTCACGCTCGGTGAGCAGGCAAACACCGGTGCCAAGCTGGATGCGTTCGGTCACTGCGGCGCAGGCAGCGAGTGCGGTGATCGAATCATGCATGCGCGCGAACGGTTCGACGATTTCGGGGCGATGGTAGGTGTTCTTACTGTGCGTGACGGGCACGTGGCTGTTCTCCGCGAAGAACAACATGTCGAGGTTGCGATCCTCGACGGCGCGCGCCAGTACGACCGGTGGTAAAGTCTGGTCGGTTGGCAGGAGACAGACGCCGAATCGCGTCATGCACTCAGCTCAAGCCGACCAGCCGACTTCGCTTTCCGCTACGGCCTGCTTGGGATCTTTGAACAGTGTTACCCGACAGCGGCCCGATTTCTCTTTTGGACATTGAATCAATGGCCACGGACCACCCATGCGCTCGACGGGCATGACGTAGTGCATCATCGGAATGTGCGCGCGATAAGCGGTGCATCCACCCGTGCCATAGGTCGTCGCATGTTTTTCTTCAATGATTGCAAGATCCCACGGCTCGTCATAACGGCCGCCACGATGCTGACGGCCACAGCTGCCGCAAGGGTTCTGGATCATGACGAAGCGATCGTCGTGTTCCTCAATTGAAATATTTCCGAAATTCGCAACGCCGAGCAGCTCGGCCCATACGACGAGTCGATCGCGCGGATCATCATTGATCTCTTCTTCCATCCAGGGCATCCAATCCTTTTCGCTGCTGGCGCGCAAACACTCGGCCAGCGCATCAACGCCGTACTCGCGGTAGACACGCGATAGAATGGTGGAGACAAAGTCGCGGTAGAAGTCATGCAGATCGCGCGCACCGCGTTCGACATCCTGGCAAAATTCGCCTGCGCCGTTAAAGTCACCGGCGGCGAGCATAGCCGCGAATTTTCGTTCAGGGTCCTCGTGAAAGCTGCGCACCGCATCCAAGCTCATACCGATCCGCGCCGAATGCGCGAGAACGTCCTCGATGTGCGTCAGCGCTTTGCATACGTCGTGACCGTAGGATTCATTGAGGAACGCGAATAACGACGCCGTCCAGCCATGGTAAAGGTCGTGGAATTGGCGGTATAGAGCGATCACATGGTCGAACACCTCTTGGGCCTGGGCGGAGTCTTCCGACTTAAGCGCCGCCGCGACGCGTTCCGAGCCCGATAAAGCCAAGGCTGCAAGCTCGTGGTCATCGATTAACCGGTCTCCCATAACGGTCATCTCCATGTCGCAATAGCGGTTGTGCGAGGGTACCATCTCGTCGGCGTACGGGTGAACCATGGGGATCGGCAATGGTGGGCAAGGGTAAAGTAAACAAACCGTTTCCGAGATGGCGTTTGCCCGTCGATAGTATCGTCGGCCTCAAACCCGTAGCGGGTGTGCTACGCCACGTCATGCACCGGTTCGACATTCCGCTGATGCGTCTGACCAAGGGCCGCTTTAATCTCACCATGGGTTTGCCGTCCATGCTATTGACGACTACCGGACGAAAATCAGGCGTGAAGCGTGATTCGCCCTTACTCTACGTTAATTTCGGGGCGGATATCGTCATTATTGGTACGCGCTTCGGCGGCAATACGCACCCGTCGTGGTACTACAATCTCAGCGCCGAACCGCATGCAACCGTGACCAGGGAGGGCGAAGTCTATGAGGTCGAAGCGCGGCCGGCGACAGCCGAGGAACGTCCGCTCATCTGGGAGGAGGCCGACCGCGTATACATTGGGTTCCCGAAATACCGGGAACGCGTGACGGACCGTGAGATCCCGATGTTTGTTCTCACGCGTCTTTGAATTACTTTTGCGCGTGTGCCAGCATCGTTTTTCTGTCTAAGAGCTCGGCGCGTGCGCAGATCGACTTTGCGTCGACCAACTTTTCCGCGGCCGTAAGCCATAGCAGGTAATACTGGCTGCCATCGTCTTCAACGCCCGCGGCTTTGATCTCGATACCCAACTGCTCCGCCCATTCCGGCCACGTGAAATGGCCTTGTTGATATAGGTGGACGACCAGGGCGAAGGCCTTCGCTTCCCAGGGATTTTTGAAGACGATCTCGTCGTCGTCATCTGTCGGGATTCGTGGAATGTCCCGCAGGGATGGAACTTCACTCATCGGATCAGGCCGGGACCAGATAATCGTCCCATAGATCGACATACACCGAATCATTACGCGACGCTTTCGAACCCCATAGCTCCTGCGCACTGAAGTAGACGCTGTAGCAGTGCTGGGGTTTCTCGCCTTTTCCATGCGCATTCGTGTCGGGAAAGACGAACACGCCGTGATCACGATCGATACAGCCGAGTTTATCGCGGACGTAACGCGGCAACCGCGTATGTCCGGGCGGATTGATGTTCTTGACGACGACCATGTCGCCTTCCTTGAATTTGGGCTTTACATCCGCGTCGACACGAGCGCTGGCGCCGTTCGCGACGAACTTGGGAACGCCGTCCGCACTCAAACCCGGCTGCGCTTTGGTGCTGCCGGCATGCGCATGACCTGTCTGTAACTCTTCCTCTGTAACGATCCCCTTTTTGAGCGCTACTGCTTCGACCGCGTGTAGCCAATGCTCGTAGTACGAAGTCCGAAGATAGTTGGTTGCGCCCATGCTTTCAATCGCGTGGCGGAGTTCATCGAGGGTATAAAAGTTGAGCACGGCGGTAGCTGGGAATATTGCAAACATCCTGCTTTCCCAACGGGCGTGATATACGGGTTCGTCCTCTTCTCGTTCAACGGGGCCGAAGCCATGCATACCGCCGAGATCGTGAATGCCGTTCATAGTTCGTGCTCTCGATGTCTTTACGGTTTCGTCTATTTCTCAGACCGCGCGATTTTAGCGACACCTATCATGGAATCGCGCGAAACCAGTTCCGCCAATTCGTACTCGCTCAAATTGTCGGTACCTTCCGGCCGCTCCGGCAACACCATGTAACGCAACTCCGCGGTGCTGTCCCATACGCGCACCTCGGTATCGTCGTCCAATTCGACCCCGAACTCGTTGAGGACCGCACGTGGTTCGCTGATGACTCGCGCGCGATAAGGCGCCGCTTTGTACCATGTCGGCGGCAAGCCCAGTGTCGGCCAGGGGTAACACGAACACAGGGTGCAAACGAGGACGTTATGCACGGTGGCCGTGTTTTCGACCACGACCATATCTTCGCCCTGTATCCCGGTGTAACCGAGTTCAGCTATTGCTGCGGTGCCGTTTTCAAGCAGGCGCTGCTTGTATTCCCTATCGGTCCATGCTTTGGCAACGACCTTGGCGCCGTTATGTGGACCGACTTTATGTTCATAAGTCTCCACTAACGCGTCCAGCGCCGCCGGATCGATCAGTCCCTTTTCAGTTAACACCTGTTCAAGAGCCTTGACCCTGAGTTCAGGATCGGTCAATGGCCGAGTGTGGTGATCGTGCCCTTCGCTCATAAAAACTCCACTTCTATTTATTGTAATACCCGCTCTGTTCAAACGCGTGAGCCGCACGCAGTATCGTATTTTCGTCGAAATGCCGTCCGGTCAGCATCATGCCGATCGGGAGGCCGCCGGACGTCGCGCAAGGAACCGTCATCGAAGGATGGCCGGTGGCGTCGAACGGACAGGTGTTATTGATCATCTCGAGCGCGCGCGCGACGTAATCCTCGCGTGTGCAGTTGTCGGGCGGTATCCGGGTCGCCTTGAGCGGCACGGTCGGCATGATCAATAGATCGTAATCTTTCAGCCTGGCGTCGTACTCGTTTCTCAGGCGCCACGCCAGATTCTGGGCCTTTGCGTAATAACGGCCGTGATAATTGTCTTCCATATGCTGGCCCATCAACATGACCAGTTTGGTTGTTTCCGAGAGATCGTTGGCGCGGGTGAGCCGGCCGCGCGCAAATGCATCGAGCAGGCCCGTGTTGTAATAACCCTCCCAGTTGGTACCCATGCTGTTGCCCTTGATCATGAGCTGGGTCGCACCTTCTATCGCGATGCCATTCCAAATATGAACGCCATCTCGGTGTATAGGTATCGAGATTTCATCGACGCTTGCTCCGAGCGTCGCGAAAGCCTGCGCAGCTTCGCGTACGGCAGCGTCGACATCGTCCTCGGATAAGTCCTTCCAGCCGAAACCTTCCGTGACGACTGCGATCTTGAGATCAGAGACGTCGCCGGTCAGGGCCTTTGAATAACGCTCGACCTTGACAGTGCGCTGCCGTGGATCCATGCCATCAGAGCCGGCAATGACTTCGAGCATGACCGCACAATTGGAAACGGAATTGGTCATCGGACCCAGGTGGTCGAGCGTCAGCTCGATCGGAAATGCGCCCGTGTAGGGTACCAGCCCGTAAGTCGGTTTGAGGCCATAGATACCACACCAACTGCCGGGCATGCGTATCGAGCCGCCCTGATCGCCGCCGATTGCCATATCGACTTCACCGGAGGCGACGAGCGCAGCACTGCCACTCGACGATCCACCGGTGGAGTGCTCGTGATTGTGTGGATTTTTCACCGGTTCGGTATCGCAGGTATGACTGCCGCCGGAGAAACACAAGTTTTCACATACTGATTTACCTGCGATTTCACCACCGGCATCGAGGATCCTAGCTACTACCGTAGCGTCGATGTCCGGTACATAACCCTCCAACACCGACGCACCGTTCATCATCGGTACGCCGGCGACGCAAACGTTGTCTTTGATAGCGACCGTTTTGCCCTTGAGCTTTCCACTACGCGCGCCTTTGATTGCACATCTTTGGTACCAGGCATTAAGCGGATTGTCCACGGGCTCGGGCCGATGACCGCCTGTCCGGGCGTATTTGACCGGAGGCTTTGGTTCGGTCAGTTGGGCTATGCGTTCATAGGAAGCGATCGGACCCGCCATCAGTCCCTGAAACGACTCGAGATCGTCGACGGACAATTCCAACCCGAATTGCTGGGCAACTAGATCGATGTCATCCAGAGTCGGTGTTTTAATCTTCATTCGCTGGGTTCCATAGTTATATCGTTTTTATCCAGACGTTCGTTTTCTCGTCAAATTGGCTCGGGTGTCGTAGACGGAGCGCCAGTGATCCATGCACACGGAACCAAAGCCAACATGCCGTTTATGGTCGAGCGCCCGGGCAAATGACGACCACGAGGTTTATAACATTTTTTAACAATGTCGCCCACGGCTGGCCACTACGACCTTTGAGCGTGCCGCGCGGGCTTCCTGACCGAAACCACGCGGAAACCTGCGTCAAAATTCACGCCTGATTGCGGGAATTTTACTAGACGTGGAGATAGCGGTTTCGTAGGCTAGCGCGCGTAATCAAAATGACGCGAACGGTCTTGGGGCCGGTCGTGATAAGCACCTTATGTTTCGCTACTCACCATCGGGCCTGGCCGTTTACCGACGCGCGGCCCGCGGCGTAATCCTCGCGCTCTTGTTTTTTATCGGCGATGTTCACGCGCTGGTTCCAATCGATCTCGTCTCGCCCGATTTCAAACCGATTTCCCTATATGGCCATTTCGAGATCTTCATCGATGACCGCGGCGGAGTCGATCTGGCTGAGGTGACGACGCGCGACATGGCGTCGAAGTTTTTTCTCAGCACGCCCCGCGACGCCAATTTCGGTTTAACCAATGATGAGATATGGGCGCGATTTTCGATTCGTTATGGTGATACGTTCGATCAAACAACGGTCCTCGTCATTGACGAAGCGTTGATCGATCACATCGACCTCTACGCTGTCAATGCCGACGGATCCGTAGCGCGTTCAATTTCAGGTGACGGATACCCGTTTCACCAACGTAATTATCATTACCGTAATCTCGCTTTCGAGCTGGAAGCCGAGCCCGGCATAACCGTAGCCTACTACCTGCGCATCCGTAGTGAGACGAGTGCCGTCAGCCTCCCGATGAGTTTGTACACCGAGGCCGATTTCCATTCGAAGGCAACCACGGAGAATTTTCTGCTCGGTGGCTACTTCGGCCTCATGGGCGGCCTTTCATTAAGCGCATTTCTACTTTTCGTAATCGGGCGGAAAACCACATTTCTCTATTACTTTTTATACCTGGGATTCTTCGCGCTGTTAATGTGCGCGATCAACGGTTACGGAACGCAATTTCTTTGGTCCAATTCGCCGATCGCACAGGATGTTCTACCTAAGCTCTTGATGGTGCTTACTGTGGTCACCGGCATTCTGTTCACCCGACAGTTCCTCGACATGCCGAAGCGTCTGGCGTCGTCCGATAGATCGTTTCTCGCCGTGGTAGCGATGATGGGGCTCGGACTGATCACCTACCTGTTGATTGACGTGCAAGTTGGGATCCTCACCATGATGGCGTGCGGCATGGCGGCATTGCTGATCGTATTGGCCGGAGCGTTTCGACTAATGATGTCAGGCGATCGCGTCGCGCGCGATTTTCTCATCGGATTCGCGGCTTTATTCGCGGGACTGGTCGCAACGAGCGTCGACGCGCTCGGACTCGTCGCATCATCAGCCGGTACAACGTACGGGTTACTTTTTGGGTCGATGGTGCAGTTTTTTACCTTATCGATTGCACTCGGCAAACAACTATGGATTCTACAGCATCAAAAAGAGGAGCAGATCAAAACCGTCAATGCGGATCTGGCCAGCTTAAACGACAATTTAGATGAAATCGTCAAAACGCGAACGCTTGACCTCGAACAGCGCAATCGTGAGCTTAGCGGCCTCGCTATACGCGATAGTTTGACTGGCCTGTTTAACCATAGCACTACTATTGAGCTGCTCGAGCAACTGCTACATCAAAGCAGGCGCTACGAGTTTCCGATCGCGACGATCATGCTGGACATCGACCACTTCAAACCGGTCAACGATACCTATGGCCATCAGACTGGAGACAAGGTCCTCGAAACGATATCGCAAGCCTTGACGGAATCAGTCAGAGAAGCGGACGTGGTGGGACGGTACGGCGGCGAAGAATTTATCATCATCATGCCGCACGCTGACGCGGCGGCGGCACGGGAATATGGCGAGCGTCTCTTGCAACGGATCCGAGAGATCTCGATTCCCAACTCGAAGAACACACGACTCAGCGCCAGCATAGGGATTTCCGTGTTCCATCCGCTTGGTCAAACGGCGTCCGCGCCGCAGATCATACAGCGGGCTGATGAAGCACTTTATCGCTCGAAACGCGATGGACGTGACCGCCTGACGGTGGAAAGTCTGACACTCGTCGACACTAACAGCGAAGACGGGCCAATCGAAACGCCGTCTACGCGGGGATGATGTCCCGCAGGATTGGATCTGCGCATACGGCGACTTCGTTATCTACGAGCGTACCGCAGCCGCTGCAATAGAACTGACGGAAAGCGACGGGGTCGTCGATGAAGCGCGCGGGATCGCCGATCAAAGGATTGGAGGATGAAACCTCGTTGTCCTCGCGGATACACCCATCCTTGTAGTTTTCCGTCACCGGCCCCAGCTCGGCCGAACATTTGCTGCAAGCCCAATATGAGCCGGCCTCGTCACGCATGACGTTCAAAGCCATACTGGCTTCGAACGACAATTCGCCCATGCGCAGCGGTGCGCCACCGTTCACGCGCGCGGCGCGAATACGCGCGCGTTCGGCATCGGTACGGTCGCGGTCGACGCGGCCGTCATCGCCCAGCACGGCGCCATAGATCAGGTGCGCAGCTTCCGGCGTGATGGCGAAGTCCTCGAGATCTTGTTCGATATCCTCGGCGCTGCGCTCGAAAGGATCGCCGAATCCGCCGCCGCCGGTCCAACGCACGGCGTAAACGTCGCTTAGGCGCTGTTCGAAGTTTTCTTCGCGCAATTGCAAAATGACCTCGTCGCCTTCGATCTCGGTCACGTCCTCCGGCATAACACGGGATGCGATGCGATCGAATACATCGCTATTACGCACGAAGGTATATGCGTTAGTCGTAGATGGGTAGCCGCCCATCATCCCTGGAGAGGTCGGTGTTGCATTACCCGAGGACAAGGTGTCCTGCATGATGACATCGGTGTTATGGGGTATGAAGCAGGACTCGGCTGAAAGGCCTCCACGGTATTTTCCCGCGCCACCGGAGTCGGGTAATTCCTTGCGATAAAGAAACAGCACCGGAAAACTCTGTTCAGTATGCTCGACGTTTGGAAGCTGGCAAATCGGTGTCCGTGCCTGTCCACCGGTATTGATGCCGTCGGCGATTGAAAACGCGCCGATGGCGCCGCCGATCGGATCCACTAGAATGTAGCCATAGCGCTCACCCCATTGATCGATACCGCGAAAGAGGGTTGCCGGCCACTGGCTCGTACCGCCGATGCACATGATGTCACGGCGAAGTTCGGGATCCGGATAGATCATTTTTGAGATCACGTTGTACGCGGGATAGAGGGATATCTCCATGGACTGGATCGGTGCAGTCGATACCGATGCCGGAAAATCCGCGCAATTGAAGGTACCAGGTGTCGGATCGAACGCAACGTGACGCAACGCGCCACCACAAGCGAAATACTGGTCCCAGCAGAGAAGCTCGTTGATGGCCACCATGATCGAGCCCCGCCACCCGGAATAGGTAGCGTTCATGGCACCGTCCTGCGCAGCAGAGCCGTCGTTCGTGAAGATGAGCTTGTTGCCGTCTTTGCGCAATCCCAACTTCACGCGATGCGTGCGCCGGTCGCCTGGCCGGCACGCTTCTACATAGGTGCGGTCGTGCCATTCGCCGTCCGGCAAGCGCGCCATTTTCTCGAGGTAGGATTTCTCGGAATTATCGATAATCCGCTTCATGACGCCTTTGACCGTGGCCGCACCATAACGCTTGATGAGCTCCAGAACGCGCTCGCGCGCAGTCGAGTTGCCCGCTATTTGCGCACGGAAATCCAGCGCGACGAGCTGCGGTTTGCGCGAAGCACGCAGATAGACGGCCTCGATGTCGCTGCGGATCTCGTAATGTTCGATAATTTTGAGCGGCGGCAACAAGATGCCCTCGTCATACGCCGATTCGGCCGACGGGCAGAAGCTTCCGGGCGTGATGCCGCCGATATCGTATTGATGCAGGCAGTTTGTAATCCAGCAGAAGAGCTCTCCTTCCCAAAAAATCGGACATAGCAACATGACATCTTGCTGATGCGCCGCACCGACCCACGGATCGTTGGCGATAAACATGTCGCCTTCCGAGATACCGGGATTGTCACTGCGAAACTCCATCGTCCATTTCACCTGGGTATCTGTGACACCCGACATGTATTGCATGTAGGGCCCGAAATACACAAACTCCGCGTCTTCGGTCAGGATCGATGGATTGAGATCGAGCGCGTACATCGCTACGGGCGATCCCGACAGGCGCTGGATAGTGGCCCCGTGCTCTTCGTTGATCTGCCACAGGTTGTGCCGTACCACTTCATAAGTTACGGGATCGATATCGTCGACCCAATCACGATGGAGCTTGAGTTTATCCGCAATACGGAGTTCCGCCGGTGGAACGTACGGGCGTTCGACGCCATTGAAATCGACTTCTGTCATTTCACTGATGCGCGTCATTTGCGATCTCCGTTTTCAGCATTAGGATCAATTTCGAAATTACCCAATGCATCGACTGCAATACGCTGCGCCGGATGCACCACTACCGACGTTGTCGTGGTTTCAACGACACACGGGCCCTCAATGGCGTTACCCGGACGCAGTTTGTAGCCGTCGAATATAGGCGTTTGCTCGGCGCGTTTCCATTCGGCCCAGTAGATTTCCCGTTGCCCGGTTTCCGCATCTGCCGCGATCTCAGTGGTGATGTCATGGGCTTCAACGAGTTTTGGTTTGAGTGACGAGGCTGACGCCCGGCAGCGCAAGGTTACGATCTCGAGTCGCGCGCCCAACAGTGCGGCGCCGCGACCATATAGGCGTTCGTAGCGTTCGACAAAACGTGCTCTGAGTTCCTCGAGTCCATCGTCGTCGAGTTTGACACGCTCGAGATCTACTTCGACCTCGTTGATCTGGCCGCGGTGGCGCATGTCGATGGAAAATCGGAACTGATGCCGGCTTTCCTCGACGCCATCCTCCAGCAGATGCGCACGCCCGGTGCCGCGCAATCCATCCAGAATGCCGTTGACGCGCTCCAAATCGAACGGCGATTGCATGATGTTGACCTGCTCGTTTACATGCAAGATATCCGCCGATGCCGCGCCGAACGCGCACCACACGGCAGCCGTGTCGCCTTGCGGCACGACGACCTTGACGATGCCCAGTTCGCGCGCGGCGACACCCATATGCACGGGTCCGGCGCCGCCGAACGCGAATAGCACGAACTCGCGTGGATCGAGCCCTTTCTGCACGGTGACCTTGCGGATTAGATCGGCCATCTGGAACTCAGCTATGGTGGCCACACCGCTGGCCAATTCAAACAGGCTCATGTCGAGCTCATCGGCATGCGTTTGCAACACTGCGCATGCTGCCTCATGGTCCAGTTTCATGGTGCCGCCGGCGAAGTTGTCGGCGTCGAGGTAACCGAGCACGAGATCGGCATCGGTGATCGTAGCGACGGTACCACCCTTGCCGTAACAAACCGGGCCTGGATCGGCGCCGGCGCTGTCGGGGCCGACCCGGAGTGATTTAGTCGCCTCGTCGATCCGCACTTTGCTGCCGCCGCCGGTCCCTAGAGTTTGCACGTCAACTTTGGGTAAAAAATATTCGTACTGTTTTACCAGGCTCTTGTAGGACACGACCGGATCGCCATTGTGGATCACGCCGACGTCGAATGACGTCCCGCCGAGATCGGTCGTGATGACATTGGGGTGGTCCATGACGCCGCCCAGGTATACGGAACCAGTGACACCGGCTACCGGTCCCGAATCGAGGGTGAGTAACGGCGCCTCCTGCGCCTTGCGTACGGTGATCGTACCGCCCGCGCATTGGGTGATCTGCAGGGGCGGCTTATACCCGAGGGCCTTTAACTGCTGATCGAGCCGCGCGATATAGCCGACCGTGATCGGGCCGATATAGGCGTTCAATGCAACGGCGGTCGTCCGTTCATACTCACCCCATTTTGGCGCGAGCTCGGCGGAACAGGTGATATAGAGATCCGGAGCGAGTTCTTCGGCGAGCTCTTTGATGCGCCGCTCGTGTTTCGGTTCGAGAAAGGACCACAGGCAGCAGATCGCGAGCGCTTCACAGCCCGCGTCGCGTAACGACGCGATCGCCTCGCGCGCTTCATCTTCATTGAGCTCGACCACGATCTTGCCGAAGCAATCGACGCGTTCCGAGATGCCACGGATCATTCGCTTCGGGATCAAGGGCTCGGGCTTGCTGCTTTCCGGAATGTGAACGATGAGCTTGATGTCCTGCCCGGAGAGGCCGCGCGAGCCGCGCATGATGTGAATGACGTCGTTATGGCCCTTGGTCGTGAGCAATCCGATCTTGGCACCGCGGCGCTGAATGACGGTATTCGTACCCACAGTCGTGCCGTGGGCGAGCACGGTGATCGCATCCAATAGCTCCGACACGCCCAGTCCGACCTTAACCGCGGCACGGTCGATGGCCTCGATGACGCCTTCGGCAAAGTTTCCGGGCGTCGACGGCGCCTTCGCGATCGTTAATTCCCCGGCCTCGTCGATCAGCACGCAGTCGGTGAACGTGCCGCCGATATCCAGACCACACAGATATGAGCTCAAGGGCCTTTATTCCTCATGCTTTACGGGCGCCGTCGGGGCAGCGCATAGACGGAGCGCTACATGATCCGGCAAAGGCCCGCGATTATACGGTGGAATGACTGATCCTAGAGCGCCGGGAGTCCGCACCCCGTCGACGGTAAGAATTACGCGTGACGCGCGCAGACTTTGAGCCCGGGTTTCAGCGCGAAGCGAACGTGGTCTATGCGCAGGCCGGCGTCGTTTAACAACCGCTCCAGGGTCGCGCGATCGAAATAGTACAAGTGCTCCGACGGTTTGAACTCTTTCCAAGTCGATAGCTCCCGTGGCACACGCCAATGGCCGATGTCGGGCGTACCGATATCAATGACACCCCGGGGCGCCAAGACGTGCTTCAGCTCACGGACGAATTCTCGGACATCGGGCACGTGTTCGATCACGTCGTATGCGGAAATAGCGCTGAAATGTCCCTCGGGGTACCGCTGCTCCTCGAGACTGCCACACGCGAGGTGGGTCAGCCCGAGTACGCTTCGGCCGTATTCGATACCACCCGTTTCGATATCGACACCATAGGCTTCGAAGCCGGCTTCCTCAGCCGCTTTGACAACGAAGCCCGCCGAACATCCGACATCAAGCCAGCGCCCTTCGAGGCGATATTCGCGCTTGAGGCGCTTGACTCGTCGGCGGCTGCGTTTCAATTTCTTCCCGGCTTTGCCTACATACGCCGCGCTGTAGGCGGCGTCGTAGGTTTCGCTCAGCGCACCGGACGAACGTCGAGGATTGATCAGTGTCAGCGTACACCGTTGACAGCGAACGAAGGGTTCACCTCGGAGTTCGAACAAATGTTCAAATTCATCGCTGTCACAGACTGGACACAGGATCGTTTCCCACGGAGGGTCTGGATATCGTTCAGTCTGGCTGGGTTGCGGGTTCACGAAGTATTGCCGCGAAATGGAAATGAAACGGCGGAATGCTTGCGCACGCGCATACTTGGTCTCATCATCTTACTTGGCACGCGTGCTCATTGTTGCATTCGGCGCCACGTTACCCGTAAACAAAGCTGGAATTACCATCTCAGGGGCTTCACAGTGGGGGTGTGATGAGCGATACATTCGAACCAAGCGGCGTTATTACCGTCACCACGGATTTCGGTCACCGCGGGCCCTTCGTCGGAACCATGAAGGGCGTGATCGTGAGCCGTTTCCCGTCGGCCACGATCATCGATCTGACGCACGAAGCCTACGTTCACTGGCCGGCCGAGGCTGGTTTTTGGATCGCGCGATCGTACCACTATTTTCCGCCGGGTACGGTGCATCTGGCAGTCGTCGATCCGGGTGTCGGCACCGATCGCAATGTACTTCTGGCACAGGGTGATAGGCATCTCTTTCTTGCACCGGATAACGGTCTGCTCGCCGAAGTTATCGATCGTACAAAGGCCGACGTGTATCACCTGTCCAAAGACGTCATCGAAAAATGTCGGCTGGAAGACATCAGCGCTACGTTTCACGGACGTGACATATTCGCGCCATTGGCCGCGGCGCTTGCATCGGGATCTATCGAAACTGCGAGTTTCGGGCAAACGACTACGGACTATATCCCGTCGATCATTGAACCGGCTGAGCAACGTGGCGCACAATTTATCGGTGTCGTCATCACGACGGATCACTTCGGCAATCTCATCACTAACATAACGCGTGAGGATCTTCAGGATTTTAAACAACCCATGATTAAGGCTGGTGGACACGATATTGAATTCGGGCGAACGTACGGTGATGTTTCGCCGGGCGATCTGGTAGCGTTGATCAACTCTTTCGGCGTACTCGAGATCGCCCGCGCCGAACAGAACGCCGCGGAGTTTCTCGGCATCGGCCGGGGTGCGCCGGTACGTCTGATGGAACAGGCGTAGAAACGTTTAGAGCTTACGAATTACAGGACTCGCAATAGCCCTCGACTTCGATCGTCTCCTGGTGCACGCGAAAGCCCAGACGTTTCGCGTTTGCCGCGATCTTTCCCGTCAGCGCCGGATCATCCATCTCGGCGACTGCGCCGCAACCGATACATATCAAAAATTGCGCTGCATGGCGCCGGTCGGGTTTCGCGCACCCGATGAACGCATTGAGCGATTCGATCTTGTGAACGAGCCCGGCATCGCGGAGAAAATCGAGCGCGCGATAAACGGTGGGTGGTGCCGCGCGTTTACGCTCTCGCGCTAGCATATCCAAGAGATCGTAGGCTTTTACCGGTTGGTGATTGTCCCACACCAGTTCCAACACGCGGCGGCGCAAGGGCGTGAGACGTTCCCCGCGCTCGTCGCACAGAATTTCAGCTCGACGTAGCGCGTCTTCGACACAACTCGCGTGGTCGTGCCTGTCGTCGACGAAATCCTGGATGACTGCGCGGCGGGCCATCGACGCTCCTGAGTCGCGTGCTCGATCGATACCGCTTCAATGTTGTACACGCGGCCGATCGGGTTTTTGATACTATGAGATATTATAACATTCGATAGCCGGCCCAACGCCTACCTCGACTTATCTGCCCCATGAATCTTCTCGCCTGGATACTCGGCTTCAGCGTGCTCGGCAGCCTCTTGAGCGTAGCGGCCGCGGCCATTTACCTGTTGTTACCGCAGCGCGTTCGCGATCGTTCGTTCAACTACCTCATCAGTTTCGCCACCGGCATGTTGCTGGGCGCGGGTTTTTTGCACCTCCTGCCCGAAGCCCTGGAGATCGCGGCGACGGAAACAAAAGGCTTAATGGCGACCGTACTGGTCGCTATTTTGACGTTCTTCCTGCTCGAGAAAGGCCTCATTTGGCGGCACCACCACCATCCCGGTGGGACTGACCACGTTGACGAGCGTGGACACGCTGGCACAAGACCCGCGGGTTCACTGATATTGATCGGGGACTCTTTTCACAATTTCCTGGACGGCACGCTGATCACGGCCGCGTTCGTCGCCGATTTTCGGCTCGGCGTGGTGACGGCGCTGGCGGTGATCGCGCACGAGATCCCGCAGGAATTGGGTGACTTTGCGATTTTGATCCATAGCGGGTATTCGCGCGGCAGGGCTTTTACCTTGAACCTGCTCACCTCGCTCGCGATGGTCGTCGGCGTCGGCATCGCGTGGGTAGCGCTGGATTACGTGATGGAACTCATCCCATACCTGTTGGCGTTTACGGCGGCAAGTTTCATCTATGTCGCGGTATCGGATCTCATGCCGAGCTTGAACCGGACGCTGCGGGTCAGCGATACCATCGTTCAGCTCGCGTTGATCGGGTGCGGCTTGGCCTTCAACGCGTTTATTCACGGGTAGTTTAGTGCCCTGTCCCGCAAATAACTTCCATATTTGGCTTGTCTTTTTCGCCCCTGGCGGCGTTGCTCCTCTTTGTGTAGAGCCCGCACATAAGCATCGTCGCGCCTTGCCAGTGACGAAAATCCGTCGCGACTTATGAAAGTTATTTGCGGGACAGGGCACTAGATCGAGCACCGTTACGCGCGCTACGACGTCGATTTAGACCGACAGACGCGGGTCCAGACGTTACATTATTACATTAGAAGCGGTCTCAAGACCTTCAAATCTTGCGCAGATCGAGGAAACTCCCGCTCGGCTGTTTGCCGAGCGACGGCGCAACGCTCGCGATGCGTTCAGCCACCGTCTCCGCTGACGGCATGGTCCCCGCATCGACCGCTTTGTGCATGCGCTCGACGGACGGAAATTTTGCCGTATCCACAGATTTCAACGCCTCTTGCATATCCGTATATACGAAGCCCGGCGCGACCGCGCACAAGTGGGATCGCGGAAATTCGTGCGCGTAGAGTTTGGTCAGCATATTGAGTGCCGCTTTCGACAACGAATAGGCGCCCCAACCGTAATTCCCGCTGATCGCGGCGCCGGACGATATGAGAATGATTTGAGCGGGCGGCGTCTGTGTTCGAGCGAGCCAGTCCAAGATGCGCTTGTTCGCCCACACGTTGATGTCCATCACCCGTTTGATGTCATCGAGTGGTGTCTCGACGACATCCGCAATATCGCCGAGAACGCCGGCGTTGAGGTAGACGAGATCCAGTGCGGTTTCGGACGACAGCAACGCGTCGAGCATCGTGGAGATACCATCGACGTCAGCGAGGTCAAAGCTTGATTGATGCAGCGTCTGGCAGGGGTTGACCAGTGATTTTCGGCTGATACCAAACACCGTATGGCCTTGTCTCAGATAATGCTCGCACAGACCCCGACCCAGTCCTCTACTGTGACCCGTGATCAATATGTTCATAGCCTGCCTCACTCGCTTGACGGGTTAGCCAAGACCGCACGTTGCCGTTACACTCGCGCGCCATGTTTCACGACGATATCAACTTAACGCGCTTGCGTCGCCGTACCGGCGAGAAGTGGAAACGTTACGCCGCCGACGTATTACCGGCGTGGGTCGCCGACATGGACTTCGACGTTGCGCCGCCCATACGCGCCGCGCTCGAACAATGCGTCGGCAACGACGACCTCGGGTACCCGATGTTGCGACGCCGTTCAGGTTTGCATGAGTTGTTCGCGGAACGCGTTGCCGAAGGTTTCGATTGGCATATCGAGCCGAATCAGGTCGAGATCCTGAACGATGTCGTACAAGGGATCTACATCTGTTTGCAGACGATGTCAGCGCCGGGGCAGGGTGCGGTGATTCAAACACCCATCTATCCGCCATTTCTTCATGCGGTCGATCTGACTGGAAGACGCAGCGTGCTTTGCCCGCTCGATCCGGGCAGGACCCGCTTCGAAATCGATTTCGAACGTCTGGAAGCTGCCCTCGATCCGGACACGCGATTATTGTTGTTCTGTAATCCGCACAATCCGACTGGACGCGTGTTCGACCGCACGGAACTGGAACGCCTCGCCGAGATCGCCTGCCGCCATGATCTCGTGATCGTATCCGACGAGATCCACGCCGACTTGGTACTCGGTGACCAACCGCATGTCCCGATCGCGACGCTGGGATCGGAAATCGCCGCGCGGACCGTCACCCTGATGTCGGCGAGCAAAGCGTTCAATATCGCAGGCTTATGTATTGCCTTTGCGGCGATCGGCGATACAGCGCTGCAACAGCGCTTCAATAGCATGCCGCCACATACGCGCGGCGGCTTCAATGCACTCAGCATGGCTGCGGTCCGTGCCGCGTGGACGCAGTCGCAGGCCTGGCTCGATGACGCCGTACGCTACTTGCGCGCCA
The DNA here is from genome assembly GCA_965217605.1 of Gammaproteobacteria bacterium. Classification (GTDB taxonomy): domain Bacteria; phylum Pseudomonadota; class Gammaproteobacteria; genus JAYYZW01. The sequence continues at coordinate 270,709 of CBDCJB010000012.1, read as the reverse complement.
ACCGCGACCACGTTGCGGACTATTGCCGCCGGCACTGGCCCGAGGTCGTCCATTTACCGCCGGAAGCAACCTATCTCGCATGGTTGGACATGCGCCCACTGGAATTGGCGCCTTCAGCTTACGAATTCTTTTTGAATGACGCGCGCGTGGCTTTGAGTGACGGTAAGGCGTTTGGCGATGTTGGAGAAGGTTACGTGCGTCTCAATTTCGCGACTTCACGGGCGCTGCTGGACGAGATCCTAACGTGCATGAACGACGCACTGGATAACATGTGATCCGCTCGTAAGCGATCTTCGGCGGCGTTATCGATTTGATATCGGGGTGTATGCGCGTTCCGTATAGCCCGTATAAAGCTGCCGGGGCCGGCCGATGCGTTGACTCGGATCTTCGATCATCTCCATCCACTGCGCCACCCAACCCACGGTGCGCGCCAATGCGAACAGGGCGGTGAACATCGTGGTCGGAAAACCCATCGCCTTTAAGGTGATACCTGAATAGAAGTCGATATTCGGGTAGAGCTTTTTCTCGATGAAGTATTCGTCCGACAGCGCGATATTTTCGAGTTCTATCGCGACGTCGAGCAGTGGATCGTCTTTGTTACCGAGCTCTCCGAGCACCTCATGACAGGTTTGCTGCATGACCCGCGCTCGAGGATCGTAATTTTTGTAGACGCGATGGCCAAAGCCCATCAGTCGGAAGGGATCCTTCTTGTCCTTTGCTTTTGCGACGTATTCGGGGATGCGATCGACCGAACCAATTTCACCCAACATGTTGAGCGCCGCCTCATTGGCGCCGCCGTGCGCGGGGCCCCATAAACAGGCAATGCCAGCCGCGACGCAAGCGAATGGATTAGCGCCGGACGAACTCGCGAGCCGTACCGTCGACGTGGACGCGTTCTGCTCGTGATCGGCGTGGAGGATGAAGATCCTGTCCATCGCGCGTGCGAGGATAGGGTTAACTCTGTACTCGGCCGACGGTATCGAGAAACACATGTGGAGAAAATTCGTGGCGTAATCGAGATCATTGCGTGGATAGACGAACGGCTGTCCGAGTGAATATTTGTAAGCCATCGCCGCAATGGTCGGCATCTTCGCGATGAGCCTGCGGCTTGCGATGAGACGCTGATGGGCGTCGGTAACGTCGGTCGAGTCGTGATAAAAAGCCGATAGCGCACCGACCACGCCACACATGATCGCCATCGGATGGGCGTCGGGGCGAAACCCCCGGTAAAACGTGCGCAAGTCTTCGTGCACCATCGTGTGGTAGGTGATGGCGGTGCTGAATTCGTCGAACTCGGTTTTGGTCGGAAGCTCTCCCTGGAGCAGAAGGTAGGCGGTTTCGATAAAACTACTCTGCTCGGCTATTTGGTCGATCGGATAGCCGCGGTAGAGCAGAACGCCCGCATCGCCGTCGATGTAGGTGATCTTCGACTCGCAACTCGCGGTCGATGTAAAACCGGGGTCATAGGTGAACTGTCCCGTTTGGGCATAGAGCTTGGATATATCGATGACACTCGGGCCGACTGACGCGGCGAGTATGGGAAATTCATAGGCTTGACCCGCAGTTTCCAACGCAGCCGTACCGATGGGATCGCTGCTCCGCTCCTTGCTCATAATTTACGCCTCGGGTTTGTTCTGATACGCAATTCTATTATTGCCGATATGTCCAGGACAGCAGCGCCTCTTGCAGTTCATTGCCGGGGCCGCGATGCACGTTTCGATGGTTGACGAGCAGGCAGACCATGAACGTCTTACCGCTCTTGGCATAGACATAGCCGGCGATCGCGATTACGTCGTCCAGCCGGCCGGTTTTCAAGTGCATACGCCCGGATTCGGCGCGCCCGCGAAAACGCCGGCGCATCGTCCCGTCCTTACCCGCGATAGAAAGCGACGAGATGTATTCGGGCATGCTCGGCGAGTGCCATGCGAGGCCGAGGAGATCGACCATGAAGCGCGCGGTTACTCGGGTATTGCGCGATAAACCCGAGCCGTTGTCGATCACGAGCGCCGAGGTATCGAGCCCCCGTTTGGCGAGGTGTGCGCTCAACGCCGTGACGCCTTGCTCGCGCGTTATCGGGGGATTGTAGCGGGTCTCCCCGATGGTGTAGAGCAGCAGGCGCGTCATCACGTTGTTGCTCCATTTATTCAAAGGCCGAATAATTTCGCCTAATTGGCGCGAACGCCATGTGAGCAAAGGGCGAGCGCCCTTAGGCGCCGTGCCTTTGCCGAATCCGCCCTGTATGGTGCCGCCCCACTGCTGCCACAACATCTTGAAAGCACCGTAGGCATATGCGTCCGGTGTCATGGCCGTGCGTGAAAGCTTATACCTGCGACAGGTCAACGGCAGACGGCCGGAGAAAATCACGTGATCCGCCGTGTCGAGATCGGCGACATCCATGATCAGCTGGATCGCCTTGCCGCGGCACGGTCTGTTCACCAGTTTGACGCGATTGGTGATCTTGAGATTCGGCAGCGCGGGCGTCGTTTCAATACTGACCTTATTGCGCGCGGCGTTCGTGCGTAAAACGAAATCGAAGGACTTGAAATTGACCATCAGCGCGCTCGGTAACACGTTGTAGAGGCGGAAGGCCTCACCGTCGAATGCGCCGGGGTCATCGCCATCGATTGCAAACAAGCTGTCATCCACTAAGAGGTCGCCCTCGATGTCTTTGATACCGAGCTGCCTGATCTCACCGACCAATTTCCAGAATTCTTCGATCACGAGGTAGGGGTCGCCATTGCCTTTGATCAAGAGGTCGCCCTTCAGCACACCGTCTTCGATCGGGCCCAGCGCGTAGACACGTGTCCGCCAGGTATGGGTGGGGCCGAGTATGTCGAGCGCCGTCCAGGTGGTGACGAGTTTGATCGCTGATGCCGGATTCATCGGCGTATCGACATTGAGCGCAAGGCGCGGCGTATCTTCGTCGACCGCCTGCACGACGACACCGATGGTATCGCGCGGAATCTTGAAACCGTCGACGACGCGCTGAAGCGCTGTCGGCAGATTGGCATCGGCCCGGAGCGGTAGGGCGACCAGGCAGACAAGCCATACCGCCGCAACCGCGGCGTTCGATCGGAGATCCATACGCGTAATCGTGCCAGAAGCGTCGTGTCGTCGTACGCCGCGGAACTTAAGCGCCCGCCGGGGCGCCGCGGTTCTGGTAGTGATAGTCCTTGTTGGGTTGCATGTCCACGGCGCTCGCAACGCGGTTGGTCATGTTATAGAACGCGGCGACATTGGCGATATCCCAGATGTCCTTTTCACTGAACCCGACGTCGCGCAATGCTTGGCGATCGGGTTCATCGATTTCGTGGCTGCGCTCGGTGATCTTGGCGGCGAAATCCAGCATCGCGCGGTGTCGGTCGGACAGATCCGCCGCGCGGTAGTTCATCACCATTAACTCGCCCAGTGCCGGATCGCCCGAATAATCGCGCACCCCGGCGCCGTGTGCCGTCAGACAATAAAAGCAATGGTTGTACGAAGACACCACTACCGCGATCATCTCCCGCTCGAGTGGGCTCAGACCCGATTCACCGAACATCAAGGCGTTGTAGAACTTGGAAAACGTCCGCAGTTGCTCCGCGTCGTGACTGTAGGCGGCGAGTACGTTCGGCAGCATTCCCAGTTTTTCGTCGCAGATCGCGAAGTATTTCTGCAGGTCTTCAGGTAACTCGTCACGGTCCGGCAACGGGATGTCGAGCGCTATGATGCTGTCGCGTAGGGCCATGGAAATACTCCTGTCATGTAAAGAGGTCGCCTTGCTCGTTTCTATTGTAAACCGGAGGATCCCGAGCGTCGCCGAGGCAGGGGTTGAGTGCATGGTCGATAGCGTGCACTGCGCTCGTTATGTGTTTGACCGTGGCACTCCGCAGGCTCAAAGCGTCAGCGATGAATTGACGATGGCAGTTAAGATAATCGGCCTCGGCGCACATAATGGCCACCCCACCTGAGCTGGCGAGCCCGAGCAAGGTTTCAATAGCGTCCGAGAACGCTTCGGTCGCCATGTAATCGGCGAAGCCCTGGAAACCCGAGTGATTCAATGCCGTATTCGCCGAATCGCCGTGCGCTTTACGAAACCCACCGAGTTGGGACCCCAGCCAGTCGTAGGCGATACCGGCTTCCCGCAACGCTTTTTCAAGGGCCTTGCGGTTGAAATGCGGATGACGGCGCGAATGCGGATGCGCACGCACGTCGACGAGCCGCGTGACCTGATGGCCGGTCACGAGCGTGATGAAGTCAGCGGCGGTGCGATTGCTGTGGCCACAGGTCAGAATCTCGATCGTTTCAGGTGTAGCGCGCGAAGTATTCATCCAGATGATCCGCAGTGAACCGTTTAAATGTTGCCCCTGGATTCCGCTACGCTCCATCCAGGCTACGTGACCGATGTAGCCCGGATGGAGCGTAGCGGAATCCGGGGTCTTTCCCACATGCGACGAGCGTCGCCGGGTAGTCAAAATGCGGCTTTCCAAACACCGCATGCCACACGGCCGGCACCATCAGTGTGCCGTAGGCGAATAAGCGCGCCGCGCTGTCGCTCAAATGACACCCTCGGATTTGAGCGCGGCGATCTCATCGGGTGCGAGTCCGAGCACATCGCTGAACACGGAATCGTTGGAGGTGCCGACATCGGGTCCCGGCCAATCGGTCTTGCCCGGCGTGCGCGACAGTAAGGGTACGATCGCCGGTATGGTAAGCGGCTCACCGTCCACAGTGACTTCTTGAAACAAGCCACGCGCGCGAAACTGGGGATCGTTGAACATGTCTTGCGCGTCGTAGATGGGGCCGGCTGCAACCCCGGCTTCATCGAGTAACGCGAGCGCTTCGGATGACGGCAGGCTTCGTGTCCACCGTTCGATCATCGTGTCGAGTTCTTCCTTTTGCGCCCACCGGCCGGCGTTTTCGGCAAAGCGCGGGTCGTCGGCCATTTGGGGCTGCCCCATGACTTCGGCGAGGCGTTTGAACATCGATTGGGTATTAGCGCCGATGACGATTAACTTGCCGTCCGCGCAAGCGTAGGTATTCGACGGTGCGATACCGGTCAAGGTCGACCCGGACGGTTCGCGGATGATCCCCGCGCCGTCGAATTCGGGTATCACGCCTTCGAGTAAGTTAAACACCGCCTCGAAGATCGCGACATCCACGACCTGGCCCTCGTCATCGCGCTGGCGTCCGATATACGCCAGTAAAACGCCAAGGGCGGCGTGAATACCCGCGAGCGTATCGCCGATACTGAGGTTCGGCCGCACCGGCGGCTCGTCGGGGAATCCGTTGACGTAGCGAAAGCCGCCGAATGCCTCGCACACCGAAGCAAAGCCGGGTTTGGGTGCATACGGGCCGGTCTGACCGTAGCCCGAAATGCGGGCGTAGATGAGACCGGGATTACGCGCTTTCATCTTTTCCGGATCCAAGCCCCATTTTTCCATGGTGCCGGGGCGAAAGTTTTCAACGAACACGTCGGCCCCGGCGATGAGTTCGCCCAGGAGTTCGCGCCCGCGTTCCGTTTTGAGATCGAGCGTCACGCATTTCTTATTGCGTGCAAGGCTCGCCCACCAAAATGACTTGCCGTTTTTAACTTCCCGCCACCCGCGGATCGGATCGCCCGACGGGGGTGGCTCGACTTTGATGACCTCGGCGCCGAAATAGCCGAGAATGGTTCCGGTGAATGGACCAGCCAGCAGTTGGCCGACCTCGATGACGCGCATACCGGCCAAGGGCCGCATATCCTGAGAAGCAGTAGTCATTCGAACTATGTTCCCCCAGTTATTGAATCTTCCGCTACCGGCCGATCACCGCGGTAATGGGTACCCAGCATAATCGAGACGCCTAAGAGATTGGCGACGGCGTCGGGTAGCGACGCGCTGCGGTACGGCGCAAACTGTTGCAACAGCTCGATGATGCCGCCGTAACCGGCCAAGCAGAGCGCGAGGAGCGGCCATAACGATCGGGCGTAGGCCTTGCTGTAGCAGAACATGAGTCCAGCATAGACGACGGCATGGGCGAGTTTATCGAGACCGAAGACCTGTTCGGAACCCGGTGCCCATGGCGGTATCAGTGAAACGACGAGCACGAGCAGCGCGGCGCTCCAGGCAAAGCTTAGCCACACTCGCCGCGAGGGACGACGATACGGGGCTAGCATAACGAGCGCCGCTCGGACTGCAGAAAAGCGTGGCACTTGCCGATATCCGAGAGCATGGGTTTCCTCGTTCGCCATTCAAAGATACTGATTATACTGGTGAATCTCGCCATATCGATGCCGCTCATGGCCGATTTCGGCGCCGGCGTCGCGGCTTATAAGCGCGGCGAATTCGACGCTGCGCGAACTGAATTCGAGCGCCTTTCAACGGACGGCGATGCGCGCGCGCAATTCGCCATGGGGCTTCTCTATGACAATGGCGAGGGCGTCGGCCGAGACGACGACCAGGCGTTCGCTTGGTATCGAAAGAGTGCGCAGCAGGGTTATGCCAAGGCCCAGTACAACCTGGCGTTGATGTATGAGAAGGGCCGTGGCGTCGCCGCGGATATAACTGCGGCGCGGACCTGGTTCGGGAAATCCGCGGCGCGCGGTAATACCGACGCCATAACGCGAGTCCACCGCGACGCCGAGCAGGGGGATGCGGACGGTCAACTCTTGCTTGGCCAACTGTATTATCTCGGCCGGGGGGTCGTGCGCGATGAGCGTGATGCCTTTGGCTGGTTCAACAAAGCCGCCGAGCAAGGGTCGAGCGAGGCGGCGTTTGCCTTGGGCGTCATGTATGAAAAAGGTCAGGGGCGCCTGCAATCCCACGTGAAAGCGGCGAGCTGGTACCAAAAAGCCGCCGATAAGCAACATGCCGAAGCGATCTACAACCTCGCGCGTCTCTACCGGCTCGGTCGCGGCGTGGGCCATGATCCCGACCGGGCGCTTGGGTTTTACGAAGCGGCCGCCAACAGCGGTTTGGCGAACGCGCAGCTGAGTCTCGCCATGCTGTACGAAGCGGGGCAGGGGTGGCCGCGCGACCTCGTGCGGGCGGTCACCTGGTACCGCCGTGCCGCCGAGAACGGCAGTGCCGATGCTCAGGTTAACCTGGCGTACCTTTACGCCGAGGGCGTTGGCGTGGATCAAGATCTGATCGAGGCCTATGCCTTGTTGGACGCCGCGGATGACGCCGGACACCGACTGGCCAAAGAAAATCTCGATCTGGTCGCGGCGAGCTTGAGCGACGCACAGATCGCGAAGGCGCGCGAGCGTGCGCAGCGCTACGTCGAACCCGCCGCGCCCAAACTCGCTGCGCAACTGCGTGGAGATCCGTAGAAGCGGTCTCAAAATTCGCCTGAGGCGTTGATGCTGCGTTGTACGACCTTCTCCGGTGCTCATTTACTGGCGTGTAAACTGCGCTCCTCGAAGGTCGCGCGCACAAGCCTTTCCGCCTCAGGCGAATTTTGAGACCGCTTCTAGAAAGCGGACGCCCGGATTACGCGCCAAACAGCCAGGCGTGAAGCAATCGTCCCGGCACAAAAGCAAAGCTTCCCGCGATCAGTATCCCGCCGAAATACAAACCGATCATGTTGTTGCGATGCGCGTGAATATTTCCGGCGTGCGCGGCGAAATACGCGGCGGGAACGGTACACAGGGTCAATACGCTAAATGCGTGAATGAAGCCGAAGTGCAGAATGATCGGCGGCCCGACCTCTGCAGGCATGAATAACGTGGTTATATCCGTCGCGAGCATGAGCACGAGATAGACGCGCCCCAACCGTTTGTGCGAGCGGGTACCCTTACGATTGAGCAGCAGAAACGTCCCGATGAAGAATGCCGGAATCACGGTCGCCAGGTGGCAGTAAGCGAGTTGAAGGTAGGTCATCGATGAGACCGGTCGACGGATGGCTCAATCGCCATTGAGACCGGTGATCACGGCGTGGATCCCTTCGACGACGTTGGCCATGCGCGCGTAATCCAGCGTGTCTGGCGTATCGCCCGCCGTGTGATAGTTGGGATTACGCAGATAGGCCGTATCCGTAATCATGACCGCAGAATAGCCGTGAGACCAGTAATTCCGGTGGTCCGACAGGGTCATGCCGGCAACGACGGGCGGCGCCGTGAGCGAATGGATCGGTAAGTCCGTTCCAGCCTGGAAGAAACGCTTGATGTCGCGAACCGCTTTCATTTCGCGTAGTCGCCCGATGGCGGCGATAAAGTTGCCGGTCGTAGGGTAGATAAAGCCCAATCCTGGGATTGGGTAGGATTGAGTATTCGGCTCGTCACGGAAGTAGCCGATCATTTCCAAAGAGAACATCAGACGGACGTCCTGTCCGGCGGCTTCGAGCCGTTCTGCGTGATGATGACTGCCCATGTGGACGGTACGGAAATGGGGCGGTTCCTCGAGCGCATACGCCACCAGTTCTACGGGCGACCTTAAAGGCGTTTCCGCCAGCAGCCGCGCGAGTTCAAGCAGCCCGGCTACGCCACTCGCGTTGTCGTCTGCACCGGGCAGTGCACCTGCCACATCATAGTGAGCGCCGACGACCAGTAACGGACCAAGCTCAGGTCCGAGACGCAGAACGACGTTACGAAACGAACCGCCGGGGGCATCGAACTCCTGGTACTCGACACGGCCGTACGGCGCTAACACATCGTAAATATAGGCCGCGGAAACATTCAATTGCTTGGGGTCGTGGCTGCGGGGCGGCAATTCACTCGCAAGCTTTAGCACGTGCGCGTGAAGTGCGTCCGGGTCAACCGCTGCAGACGGCTCCGCGTCGATCTTGGTGAGCAGAGGTTGGGTAAGCAGCGCCCAAGCGAGCATTACGCAGAGGATCGAAAGGGCAATAGCCAAAGCCAGTGTGCTGTCCCGCAATAATGTTTCGTAACTCACTTGTCTTTTTCGCCCCTGGCGGCGTTGCTCCTCCTTACGTAGAGCCCGCTACGCGGCGTCGTCGCGCCTTGCCAGGAACGAAAAATCCGGCGCGATGCACCTAACATTATTGCGGGACAGCACACTAGGTTCTTCAAAGGTCGCGAGCGCTAAATCTTTTCGTGCGCCAATCGTATACCCAGATATATGAAGACCGTACCCATCGCCCTATTCAGCCAGATCGTCGCGTAGGGGCTTTTGCGCAGCTTCGCCGTCGCAATGCTCGAGAATTGCACCAGCAACAAATTTATCGCGAGCGCGATGACATTCAGGGAAATACCGAGCGTAAGTAACTGCGCGGTCGTCTGAACCTTGCTTCCTGGGTTAACAAATTGTGGCAGAAACGCGAGAGAAGAAGCGGCCAGAACGACCGACAATCCGATCACCGCCGCGACCAGGTGCACATACGCGCCGGCGTTGATCCCGACCGCTTCTAGGTAGTTTTCTATAAGCATGAACTCAACGCGGCCAGATCCCGCAGATCGCCCCCATGAGAACGACATAGCTGACGCGGTAGCCCGCCTGGATGAAGTACAGCGGCCACCCCCAACCGGAGAAGAGACTGTCTGAAAGCATACTCATAGCGATGATGCCCAATCCAAGCATGAGACCGACTCCAATGCCCGCCACAAGTGAGTCGGCGCCGAGCGACACGATCAAGAACTCGACCACGGCGGCCGTCACCACACATGAGATCATGCTCCCAATCATCGCTGGGGTCGGAGAACCGATTTCTTCTTGAGATTTCCCGATCGCGCGCAACCAGGCATTTCCGAACATGAGCGGCGAATACCATAAACCGCCCAGTACCATGCTCGCGAACGCAGCGGTTGCGATTGCGAGCACGTTGATGTTCTCGAGTAACATTCTTGTCATCCCGCCTGCTTCAGGGTCAGTAAGCGCACCGCCAAGGTGATGAAAACGACGCTCAATAGCCACTTTTGCAAGGCCAGGAACGTCGAATTAGATCGCAGGTAGTGGGCGATCTTTCCCGAAGCGATGGCAAACATCATGTCGGAACACAATCCGATCACAATGAGGATTATCCCAAAGATCAGTATCTGAACGAATACCACACCGCGTTCGATCGATACGAATTGAGGTAGGAAGAACACGCAGAAAACGATGGATTTCGGGTTTAACAAATTCGTTACAAAGCCGTTTTTGAGTTGCTGTAAGAGCACAGATTGATCGGATATTTCTAAGCGACTCCGGCGGTCGCGTCGCAAATTGACATAAGCGAGCCATAAAAGATAAGCAGCGCCGGCGAGACGAAATACGTCGAAAGCGGCCGCGGAGGCCGCCAGCAGCGAGGCAACGCCCACGGCCGTCAGCACGATGTGGCAGAAAGTAGCCATCGCGATGCCGATCGTGGCGTATCCCGCAGCGCGCGCACCTCGACTGAGCCCGGTCGCGACCAGGTAGAGCGTATTCGGTCCGGGCGTGGTCACGAGAATGATGACCACCGGGACGAATATCGCCAGGACGTCGGTATCTATAGGCAATGCGGCGTCGCTAACGGTCGATAAGCCTCGGCGGGAAAAAAAGCCCGGCTGAGCCGGGCTTCCAATCAAAACCCAATCATCGTAATCCTAGAACGGCAGGCCATGTCCGCCAGCCTGCATGAAGAGCAGCATCGGGATAGACATCAAGGTGTTCGATCGCGATGCGAGAAATGCCACGCGTCGCGCCTTACCCTTTTCTTCGTCAGTGGCTTCGACGATACCGAGTATTTTCTTTTGGTTGGGCCAGATCAATACCCATACGTTGAACAGCATGATGGTGCCCAACCACGCGCCCATGCCGATGCTGGTAAGGACTACATTGCCCTCGCCGACGCCCAATGTGAACGCGCCCACTAAGGAATATTGTGGCGCGGCATGGAGGTAATAGGCGCCTGTTATCCAGGTTACGAGTGCAGACCATCGGAACCAGAGTAGCGCGCGTGGCGCGACGTACTTGCCGATCGCTGCCGGCCCGGGCCCGTCGGTGTCCGCAGTGGCCTCGGCCTGCGCCGGCGCCTGTACGAAATTAAAGTAATAGAGAAGACCGATCCACAATACGCCGGCAATGATGTGTAGCCAGCGATCAATCAGCATGAGTTCCATAGCTCATCCCCCTTTGTCATTGTTGCTTATAGCGCCGGGCGCTCAGGCGCCAGCGATCATTTTGACCACATAGGCCAGGATGACTGCGAGAATGAATCCAGACACGATCGTGCCGGAGATGCTATCCAGTGGGTTCATGATCACTTCCTCCCCTAGGTTTTGATCAGCCCCTGATGGGTTCCGATCAATTGTCGATTACCGTGCTCGAAATTACAAATCCGAGCCGGGAAGAACGCCCTGCGGATCGGGCTACAGCCCGCGTGAACCGGGCTTCCGTAGGGTCGATTCGTGTACAAACTCAGGCCACCGGGTAGAGCTCGTAACTGCATAGCACACCCACGAAAATGATGCCTCCGACCCAGTTATTGTTCATAAACGCGGCAAAGCTCCCGTCCCGGCTACGGTCATAGATCAGATATTGTTGCCGCGCGAATAACAGGGCTGCGACGGTGACCGCCAGATAGTACGGCCAGCTCAATTCCGCTTGCTGCCCGATCAACGCGAGGTTGATGAGCATCATCATCTGCAATATGCCGATGATCACCCGATCGGCATCGTCAAACAGGATTGCGGTCGACTTGATACCGAGTCTGATGTCGTCGTCACGGTCGATCATCGCGTACTCGGTGTCGTAGATCACGGCCCATATCACTGCGGCGCAAAAGATCAACCATGCCATCGGAGGCAGCGTGCCGGTCGCGGCCGTAAACGCCATCGGCACCGCCCAGCCGAAAGTGGCACCCAGGTGAAGTTGTGGCAGATACGTGTAGCGCTTGGAAAAGGGGTAGGACGCAGCGAGCAGGACGCCACCCACTGCGAGAACGACCGTCAGCTGATTTGTCGCCAATACCAGCAGGCCGGCGACTAAAGTGAGCACGACAAACAACCCCAGCGCTTCAGCTTCTGAAACCGCACCCGTTGCAAGTGGCCGGTCGCGAGTACGCTCGACGTAGCCGTCGAAATCGCGATCCGCGTAATCGTTAATTACGCATCCGGCAGAGCGCATGAGAACCGTGCCGGTAAGAAAAATAATCAGGATCTTGACGGGCGGGAATCCCGCCGATGCGATCCACAACGCCCACAACATGGGCCACAGGAGTAACAGGATCCCGATAGGTCGATGTAAGCGCGTGAGCCTCGCGTATTGTGTGAGGCGGTCGAGAATTCGTCCGTTGTTCAAATGCATCAGTTATCGATCGCGTACTTCGCCTGCGATCATACGTGCGCATATTCTACGCGGTCGGCCAGCCAGCGTTTGACGAGTCGTTCTGCGACTTGCGGGTAATCCGATAATATTTGCAGGGCACATTCTTGTACGTCGATCAGGAGCGCGGAGTCGCGGCTCAAGTCGGCGATCCGAAACTGTGAAACCCCGGCCTGTCGTGTGCCGAGGAGCTCGCCGGGCCCGCGCAGGGCCAGATCGCGTTCGGCGATCACGAAACCGTCGGTTGTTTCACGCATGACACGCAATCGTTCCTTTGCCATCGGCGACAACGGCGCTTTGTACAGCAACACACAGTCGGCGCGCTTGCTACCCCGACCGACGCGGCCGCGTAATTGGTGAAGCTGTGACAAACCAAGGCGCTCGGCATTGTCGATGATCATAAGACTCGCGCCGGGAACATCGACGCCGACTTCGATCACCGTGGTCGCCACCAGTAGATCCAATTCTCCGGCGGCGAATGCGGCCATGGCGGCATCCTTTTCTTTGTCCGGCAAGCGCCCGTGTACGAGCCCAATACGAACATCCGGCAGGCTAATCGCTAGCTGCTCGGCGGTATCGGTGGCGGCTTGATGTTCAAGCGCGTCCGATTCGTCGATCAAGGGACAAACCCAATATACCTGCCTGCCTTCACCGCAGGCGGTGGCGATGCGTCGGATGATTTCGTCGCGCCTGGCTTCCGGCAGGATCGCGGTGCGCACGGGTTTTCGTTCGGGCGGTAGCTCGTCGAGGACGGAAATATCGAGATCCGCGTAAGCAGTCATCGCGAGCGTACGGGGAATGGGCGTTGCCGTCATGATCAATTGATGCGGCCGGAATCCATCCGCTGCGCCCTTATCGCGCAGAGCGAGGCGCTGATCGACGCCAAACCGATGTTGTTCGTCAACGATGATGAGGCCGAGTTTGCCGTACTCGACATCATCTTGAAACAGCGCGTGTGTCCCAACCGCAAATGCGGCCTGCGGGGCTTCGAGAAGTTCGAGTACCGGCGTGCGATTGGCCTTCGTCAGGCGACTGGTTAACAACACGACATTGACGCCAAGAGGTTCGAACCATGCCTTTATCGTACGGGCGTGTTGCTCGGCAAGAAGTTCGGTCGGCGCCATCAATGCGACCTGATAACCGTGTTCGAGCAACACGGTCGCAACCGCTGCGGCGACAGCCGTCTTGCCCGCACCGACATCACCTTGCAATAAACGCAACATCGGAACTCCAACTCCGATATCGATGTCGATTTCGCGGATAACCCGCTGTTGTGCGGTGGTGAGGTCGAACCCGAACCGTTGGAGCAGGGCTTCGCGCAATTCCACTGTGGAGACTTTTGGTGCGCCAAAGTTTCGGGCTTTTTCCCGCACGCGCTTAAGGCTGATCTGATGCGCAAGTAACTCCTCGAAAACTAAACGGCGCTGCGCCGGGTACGTCGATTCCTCGAGTTCCGAAGTCACGGCGTCTGCCGGAGGGCGGTGTACGAAACGCAGTGCCGCTCCCAACTCGGGCAGCCCGAGCGTCTCGGCGATGGCCGCCGGTATCAAGTCGTCGATTACCTGACCGGCAACCGCATTCATGATCGCGAGCGCCTGATCGGTCAATTTTCGCAGGCGCGCCTGGTTAAGTCCTTCGGTCGTCGGATAGATCGGGGTCAATTCCGTGGCGACGGGTGGCGGATCGTCGATGTCGATGATTTGGCACTCGGGATGGATCATTTCAATCGTTTTAGGTCCTCGCCTTGCCTCACCGAAGCACCGGACGCGACGACCTGCACTCAACCGATTTTGTTGCGAACGGCTGAAATAGAAAAAGCGCAGGTGGATCGCGCCCGTGCCATCACTAATACGACATACCAATGAGCGCCGGCGTCCGAATACGATTTGGGCTGCTTCTATCGTCCCTTCAACCTGTGCGTCGCGGTAGGCGCGAACGGCGCCGATCGGAGTCACGCGCGTGCGATCCTGATAACGCAGCGGCAAGTGAAATAATAGATCGCCGACGCGGGTTATCTTCAGTCGTTCGAGGTGCGCGTTGAGCTTCGGCCCGACGCCGGCAAGCTTGGTGACAGGATCGCTGAGGGACGCGTTTAGCGGCATCGCTCGATGCGATGGCTTACGCGGGCGGCTCAAGCACGTTTACGGTGAACGCGCGACACGGTTTTCACATTTCTCAGCACGCGTAACACGTTGGCGAGGTGCGTGCGATCCCGGACGCTGATGGTCAAGCGCATGGTCGAGTAATGTTCATCGCGTTCACTGAGTTCGATACCTTCGATGTTGGCGTTTTGATCGGCGCAACCCGCGGCGACCGTCGCCAGCACGCCGCGTTGATTGACCACGTCGATCACGATCTCGGCACTGAACTCCCTGTCCAGATCGGACGCCCATTCAACGTCTACCCATTTATCCGGCGCGCTTCTGAAGTCAATCACGTTCTTACACGCCGGATGATGGATGACGATACCCCGTCCTGCGGTCAAAGAACCCATGATGGGATCGCCCGGTATCGGGTAACAGCACTTCGGAATCGAGACGACCATACCCTCTGTACCGTGAATGAGTAGCGGCCCTGGCCCGTTACCGGATTTCGATTGACGTTTGCGGCGCCGTTTGGCCGGTGTTTCTTCCGGAGGCGGGCCGATCAAAGTGCGTGCGACCAATGGCGCGGGCCGGACGCCCAGGCCGATGTCCGCGAGCAGTTCGTCCAGCGAATCCAGATTGAAGCTTTTGATCGCCGCTTTCACGCGCGCCTCATCGAGCTTCTCTATGGCGCTGGCGAAATGTTCCAGCTCGCGATTGAGCATGCGTTTGCCCAGCGTGCGTGCTTCGTCTTGTCGGAGATTTTTCAGGAAGTGGCGGATATTCGCGCGCGCTTTGCCCGTCACGACGAAATTGAGCCATGCCGGATTCGGACGCGCTCCCGGCGCGGTAACGATTTCAACCGTTTGGCCCGTGTCGAGCGGCGTCCGCAGCGGCGCCAGCCTGCGATCTATCCGACATCCGACGCAGGTATTACCCAGATCCGTGTGGATGGCATACGCGAGGTCAATGGCGGTTCCGCCACGCGGAAGTTCCATGATCTCGCCCTTGGGCGTGAACACGTACACCTCGTCGGGGAATAGATCGACCTTTACGTTTTCGAGGAACTCCTGGGAGTCACCGGCCTGGCGCTGCATTTCAATCACGCCGCGCAGCCATTCACGCGCACGTTTATGTGCGCTCTTAGCCGCGCTGTCGCCCGCCTTGTAAAGCCAGTGCGCAGCGATACCCGCTTCGGCAACCTGGTCCATTTCATTAGTCCGGATCTGCATCTCGATCGGAACGCCGAAGGGGCCGAATAGAACGGTGTGCAGTGACTGATAGCCATTGGCCTTGGGGATCGCGATGTAGTCCTTGAACGTGCCCGGGACCGGTTTGTAGAGGCCGTGGATTACACCCAGTGTGCGATACGAGGTGTCGACCGAATCGACGATGATCCGAAACGCATAGACGTCATTTACCTCGGAGAAATGCAGGTGTTTCTCACGCATCTTTTTATAGATGCTGTACAGGTGTTTTTCGCGACCGGCGACGTGCGCGACCAGTTGCTCCTGGCGCAGGTAACGTTTGATGCGGTTTTTGATCTTGGTGATAACTTCCTTGCGGTTACCACGGATCTTTTGCACGACGTCTTTCAACACCCGGGAACGCAGCGGGTATAGCGCTTGAAAGCCGAGGTCTTCGAGTTCCAGGCGGATGGCGTTCATGCCGAGCCGCTGCGCGATCGGGGCGTAGATCTCCAGGGTTTCGCGTGCGATCCGGCGGCGTTGTTCGGCGCCGAGTGCGCCCAAGGTTCGCATATTGTGTAAACGGTCGGCGAGTTTGACCATGATGACGCGGATGTCATCGGCCATGGCCATCAGCATTTTCTGAAAATTTTGCGCCTGAGCTTCGGCGTGTGATTCGAACTCGATCTGCGTCAACTTGCTCAAGCCGTCGACGATTTGCGCGACTTCCGTTCCGAATTCGTCGCTGATTCGATCCTTGGCTATAGACGTGTCTTCGATAACGTCGTGAAGCATGGCAGCCACGAGGGTTTCGTGGTCCATGCGCATATCGGCAAGGATGTTAGCGACCGCCAGCGGGTGTTGGATAAATGGCTCGCCGCTCTTGCGGATCTGACCCTGATGCGCCTCGGCACCGAAGCGATAGGCATGGCGAACCTGCTTGATCTGATCGCCGGAGAGATAAGAACGCGTGCGCCGACATAGATCGTCGATACGCAGAGTGGGCGCCTCGATCTGCATGGTGGTAGTGCTCACGAGACCAACGCGGGCGGTAAACCCAATACCGCCCTGCCCAAATTAGAGTCTCGGGTCGCGGTGAGGCGCGGCGGCGGCTTGCTGCTCGGCAAATTCAGCGGCGAGTTCAAACTCTTCCGCGGCGCGTTCTTTCGCCTCGATTTCGTCGAGGATCTCTTGATTCATCAGACCAGCGGCGATTTCCCGCAATGCAATGACCGTAGGTTTGTCATTTTCCGCATCGACTAAAGGATGCGCGCCAGTCGCGATCTGACGGGCCCGTCGACTTGCGACCAGTACGAGATCGAAGCGGTTTTCGACGGTAGGTAAACAGTCTTCGACGGTCACGCGTGCCATGTTCTTGAAATCCTTATCCGAGTTGGACGAACCGGACCGTAAATATTAGCAAAATCCATTTCAACCCGCTACGAGCTGCGACAACATTTCAGTGTAGCGTGCGTACTGCACGGGTGTACGGAAACGTGCCGCATTGATGATGTTGGTGAGGGCCGCAACGGCCCGCTCGAAGTCATCGTTGATCACGAGATAGTCGTATTCGTCGAAATGAGACATTTCCGTCACGGCGTCGCGCATGCGTCGTTCTATGACTTCCGCCGTATCGCCGCCGCGCTTTTGCAGGCGGCGCTCGAGTTCATCTATCGACGGTGGCAGGATAAAAATAGTGACCGTATCGGCCGCCGCCTCCCGCACCATCCTCGCGCCCTGCCAATCGATATCAAGAACGACGTCGCACCCTCGTTCGAGAGCGTTCTGAACCGCTCCTCGCGACGTGCCGTAATAATGATCGAATACCGTCGCATGCTCGAGAAACGCGCCATCGGCGATCATTCGCTCGAAGCCTGGCTTATCGACAAAATAGTAGTCGACCTCATCCCGTTCTTCGGGGCGTCGTTCCCGCGTGGTATGCGACACTGAAACACCGAGATCATCCGTCGCTTCGATCGCAGCGCGTATCAGGCTCGTCTTTCCACCGCCGGATGGAGCGGAAACCACGAATAGATTCCCACGCGCCCGATCGGGTTCGGGATCATTCAAGGTTTTGCACCTGTTCACGGATCTGCTCGATCAGCACTTTGAGTTCTACTGATGCGCCCGCGGTGTCGATGTGCGCGGACTTTGAACCCAATGTATTGGCTTCGCGATTGAGCTCTTGCATGAGGAAATCCAGGCGCCGGCCGATCGGCTCGTCGGCGTCTAATACACGCGCCGCCTCTTGAACGTGGGCCCGCAGCCGATCGAGCTCCTCGGCGACATCGAGGCGCTGTATCAGTAGCGCACACTCCTGTTCAATCCGGGATTCGTCAAGTCCGTCGGCAACGTCGCGTATTTTTTGCTGATGACGATCGCGGAGAGAATCGATGATGGCGGGCACGTGTTTGTCCAGCATGTCGATCTGTTTTTGAATCCCATTAAGACGTTTTTCGATGATCGATTTGAGCTTGTCACCCTCGCGACTTCGCGTTTCGACAAATTCCTTCAGAACCTTGTCGAGTACATCGAGTACGGTCTTGCCGGCGGCATCGAGATCCAACTCCTCGACTTCGGTTACGCCCGGCCAGCGCAAGACGTCCAGTGGGTTTATCGGCGCGTCGTCGCCGATCATTGAGGCGATCTTTCGAGCCGCCTTAACGAGCTCGTTGGCGGTTTGCTTGTTAACGCGGATTTCGCTCAAGCTTGAGTCAATTGCTTCGAACCGCAACGTACAGTCGATCTTCCCGCGTTTTACGCATGCACCGACGCGGTCTCGTACCGTTGCTTCGAGTGCCCTGAATTCTTCGGGCAGTCTGACGAAAACTTCCGAGTATCGATGATTGACCGAGCGCAACTCCCATACGCCGCGACCCCAATCGGCGTCGAACTGGCTACGTGCGAACGAAGTCATGCTGTAAGGCATAGTGCAAATATCGACTTGAGCAATGAAACGGAGCGTCAGTTTAACAGCATGTTGGATGGTGGTTCGTCAGCAGACCGGTGAGAAACCACCTTTTGCGATGATCGGTTTCCAGTACATGGGGCTAACGGCATCGTTATAATGGTGTCAGTTTCCAACTGTAGTAGATCGCGATGGTAGACAGGCCGAGCGGCCGCGCACCCGACGAAATGCGCCGTGTTCGCTTCACGCGGAATTACACTAAGCACGCTGAAGGGTCGGTGCTCGTCGAGTTTGGAGACACGCGAGTAATCTGCAACGCGAGTTTCGAAGCGCGCGTTCCACCATTTCTCAAAGGATCAGGATCCGGTTGGGTCACGGCGGAGTACGGAATGCTGCCCCGCGCGACCAATTCCCGTTCGCGCCGCGAGGCCAACCAAGGACGGCAGGGCGGGCGGACCATGGAGATCCAGCGCATGATTGGGCGTACCCTGCGGGCGGTTGTCGAGCTGAAGGCGCTGGGCGAATCCACCATCACACTCGATTGCGATGTATTGCAAGCCGACGGCGGGACGCGGACGGCTTCGATTACCGGTGCCTATGTCGCGCTGGCCGACGCCATCGATAATCTGCTGGAAGCGGGAAAGATTACGAAAAATCCATTGCACGGCGCCGTCGCGTCCGTGTCCGTCGGCATATTCCAAGGAAGTCCCGTGCTCGATCTCGATTATGCCGAAGACTCCAATGCTGAAACCGACATGAACGTGGTGATGAACAACGCCGGACATTTCGTCGAGATTCAGGGTACCGCAGAAGGTCACGCATTCCGACGCGACGAAATGGATCACATGTTGAACCTCGCTGCAGCAGGTATCAGCGGCTTGATCGAATTGCAGGAAGCAGTACGAAGCAACTAGACGTCTGGTCGATGGACATCGTGCTGGCTAGTAATAACCGCGGCAAGATCGGTGAATTGCAGGTGATGTTGGCGGATTACGACGTATGCATTCGTCCGCAATCGGAGTTCGGCGTGCCGGCTATTGAAGAAACCGGTACGACGTTTGTGGAGAACGCCATCATCAAAGCCCGTCATGCGTCGGGCTACGCGCGGCTGCCCGCCATCGCGGACGATTCCGGAATCTCGGTCGATGCGCTCGACGGCGCGCCGGGCGTCCGTTCCGCGCGCTATGCGGCAGTCGGGGCAAGCGACGACCAAAATTTGCACAAGCTCTTAGCAGATATGCGCGGGGTACCGACCGCCAACCGCAGTTGCCGTTTCGTGTGCGTCATCGCGTATTTAGAACAAGCACATGATCCCTTGCCGCGCATCGCGACGGGCGTTTGGGAAGGTACGTTGCTGGAGGCGCCACGCGGCAAGAATGGCTTCGGTTACGACCCCATCTTTTATGTACCCGAACAGGATTGCGCCTCGGCCGAGCTCGAACCCGCGGTAAAAAATCGCATCAGCCACCGCGGCCAAGCGCTGAAGGCGTTTCTGGCGTCGTTCCCGTTGAAATAATGGCGTGAAGGTCCTTGTTACGAATTTCAAGGGAGCGCAAACGGCTTGCCGTAGCGGTCCGTGAATGCCATCTCCGACAGCGTGCGCCGATTGAGCTTTTTTGGAAACGGTTTGACTGGCCAGCCGAGCGTCACCATCGCCGCGGTCGAAACGTCTTCCGGGATCTCGAGTAATTCCTTCACCTGCGGCTCGACGCTACATAAAAGTGTCGTTAACGCGGTACCCAGCCCTGCGTTACGTGCAGCGAGCAACAGGTTCTGCACCGCCGGGTAAACCGAGGCGCCCCCGACAATGCTCATGCGATCCAGATCGGCGTCGGTCGGAAAAACGTCGCCGAGCCGGGCGCATACCACGATGAGCACGGGGGTGACGGCGATATGCCGGGAAAAATGATCGGCATCGTCGAGGATCTTCGAGCTGCCGCCAACGCGCGCACCGCCTTGCCGAAGGCGCTCGAGGTAGGCCTCCCATATCGGCAGATAAAGATCCTGTAGTTGTTGCTTAATCGCCGCCTGGCGCACGGCGATGAGACTTACGGGTTGCCGGTTACCGCCACTCGGTCCCCATCTCGCCGCGGCCATTACGTCCGCCAAAACAGCGTCGTCCACGGCATCGGGTTTGTAATACCGACAGGTATTGGTGCTGCGAACGACCTCGGAGAACTCCATCGATTCGGAAAACCCGCCCGATTAACCGCCGCCCGAATACTGCTGCCACCATTCGTTGTCCAGTTTAGACACGTCGATGGGCTCATAGCTGATATCGTCGTCGTCGCTTACAACGATCTCCGGCAATGGGACAGGTCCCGCGGGCGCAGGTTTTTCCATCGCCGGGACTTTCGTTCCTTGCTCGACTGGTTTGTCCTCCCCGCAGCCGTTGAGGAACAGACCTGCTAACAAAAGGGTCAGCACACAGTACTTCATCGCTGCACTCCTCCAGAGTCGGCCTTCACGAACTATAGTATCGCGGAACGCGCACCATCTAGTCAGCCCGACTCGACGCGCCGCAAGATGCGGAAACGTCTTTTCTCAGCTTTATTCTTCGAGCTGGGGTACTCCACCCACGCGCGGTTGTTCCGAGCCTTCTTCTTCCGGGATGGTAAAGATCTCACCGTCTTCGGTCGCAACGATGTCGCCCCCATAGGCCGGATCCGTAAATCCGCCCTTGTTCACGGCTGGAGCTCCGACACTGGATTCTGACTTGGGTGCGGGATCTGGACTGGCAGTAGTCTGTTTCGCCGCTTCGTCCTCCCCGCAGGCGCTGAGGAACAGCCCAGCTACAAAAAGCATTAACACACGGTAGTTCATGATGCGCTCCCCTTAATCGACAGCCGCGGAATATATCATTCTCTGGGGCTACTCTTGTAGTCGCCGTCACCCGGGTCGTGGATTGGGTGCGTTGGGCGGTATCGGCTCCGGGCCGGGCACCACGAGGTCCTGCGGCACCGGTGTGGCTGAGCGCCACGCCAAAGAGCCGGGTACGGGGTCGATCAGTCAGACGTTCCCGGCGAGCGGCGCAGCGCCTTAACGCGGGCACGCCGCTTCTTTTCATCCAGCCGGCGTTTTCGCGATGCCGAGCTCGGGCGCGTCGCGACGCGGGGTTTCTCACGCGCGCCGCCGCGTTTGATCAGGTCGCCCAGACGCTTTAATGCATCTTCGCGGTTTCGATCCTGGCTGCGGTAACGTTGCGCCTTGAGGGTCACGACACCGTCGCGCGAAATGCGGCGGTCACGTAGCGCCAGGATGCCGTTCTTGTACCGTTGCGGCAGCGAGGAAGCGAGAACGTCGAAACGCAGCGATATCGCCGACGACACTTTGTTGACGTTCTGGCCGCCCGGCCCCTGCGCGCGGATCGCGGACAACTCGATCTCGTCGTCCGGTAGGCTGATCCTGCCCGTGATCCTAAGCACTAGTGCCCCGTCCCGCAAATAACTTCCATATTTGGCTCGTCTTTTTCGCCCCTGGCCGTGTTGCTCCTCCTTATGTAGAGCCCGCTACACGGCGTCGTCGCGCCTTGCCAGTGACGAAAAATCCGCCGCCAACTACGAAAGTTATTTGCGGGACGGGGCACTAGCTGAGCACTTAATCCACGTCATTGGATGCGACGCGCACATAATTGTGGCGCTCACCCTGGTACACGATTCGGCCGTCGCTATCTCCCAAGATCGCAATGGTTGCCTCGGGTTCTCCGGCCCGGCGGAAATGCTGATCATTGACGGGAATCAATTCGCGTCGTTGTTCATCGGGCAGCCGTGTATAGAGCCGCCCTTCATCCAACACGATCTCCATGCGTTCCGGCTCGCGACCTGGCCGCGGCGGGAAGCGAAAGGTCACGCGTTTATAAGTTCCGTGAATCGCGGTCGTTCGATTATGGCTTCGAGGACGCGGCGCATGAACCGGCCGCAGCTCGCGGACGATGAAGCGCTCGATTGCTTTGCGCATGTCGCGCAGGGGCGGGTGTTTGAACGCATTGATGACTACGAAATAACCCCTTGCTGTGTCGTGGTTATAACCAAAATGCGCCAGGTAACCGTCGCCGTCCCCTCCGTGGCCATGAAAGAGCGCGCCGTCCCGGTACCAAGCGTAGATTCCGAGGCCATAACCAAAGCGCAATCCAGAACGCGCGGCGAGCGTCGTTTCGGGCGATTCCATGCGTTCGATCAAACGTGCGGGCAGCAGCGTTTGTCCGTGATAAGTACCGCGTTGGATCAATAGCTTGACAAAAGCAGCCATATCCCGGGGCGTGGCGTTGATCGCACCGAAAGCGCGAAACAGCATGTGCCAATAAGCAATCGGTGTCTCGGCATCGGTATCGTACCCGGTGGCCAGTAATTTTTTCGTTTTTTCATCGAGGTGCAATGAAGCCTCGTACATGCCGAGTGGCGCAAATATCCGTTCCTTGACGAACGCCTCGTAGGTGCCGCCTATCCGTTGTTCGAGCGCATAGGCCGCCAGACCCGCTCCGGCATTGGTATAGGAAAAATGCGTCCCCGGTCGCCACAGCACGCGGCGATTTTGTGGATTTAGACGCAGTGCTGTCTCGAGTGCCAACGGCGACGGATCGCTGTGATGCATCTCTTCCATCGATAGGTCCGCGAAGCCCGCCGTTTGCTCGAGCAGATGCACCAGGCGTACGGGGTGAGACGGCGCCCAGGGATTCGCATAAAAATCTCGACCGATGAGGTCGACTAGCGCCGCATCGAGGTCGAGTATGCCTCTGTCCACAGCGATCAAAACGGCCAGCGCGGTGAAGGCCTTGGTAATGGACCCAATGCGGAAAACGGTATTGGCGTCAGCCAGGCGTCCACTCGCAAGATCAGCGGTGCCGCGCGCACCGGCGATCAGGGTCTCGTCACCGTCGACGAGGGCGAATCCGTAAGCGGGAATTCGATATTGGGCGCGGATCTCGTCGAGTTTGAGCACGAGCTCGGATGCGTCCGCGCCGAGTGCGTTTGGCGCGAACGAAATGAAAAAGGCTAAGGCTATCGGTCGGATGATCGCTGTCGCGTCGAGAAATGAATCCCGGATTCCGCTGCGCTTCATCCAGGGACGATAACTATAACGGAATCACAACAGATAAATAACGGCGAGCAGCCCGGCGGTCGTCATCGTGATCGTATACGGCAGCGCCATCCACACCATGCGGCCATAGGAGAGACGAATGACGGGCGCCAGGGCCGAGGTTAACAGGAATAGAAATGCGGCCTGTCCGTTGGGCGTCGCTACGCTTGGGATATTCGTGCCGGTATTGATGGCGATGGCGAGCAGATCGAATTGCTCGCGCGTGATTCGCCCGGCTTCGAATGCATTGAACACCTCGGAGATGTATACGGTGGCGACGAAGATATTGTCGCTGATCATAGAAAGCACGCCATTGGCGAGGTAGAACGCCGCAGTCTGCAGCGTACCTTCGAGGCCGAGCACCCATTCGATGACCGGCGTGAACAAATGCTGATCGTGAATTACGGCGACGATACCGAAAAACACCACCAACAGGGACGTAAACGGCAGCGCTTCTTCAAACGCGTGGCCGAGTCGATGCTCTTCCGTGATGCCGTTGAAAGCCGTTGCCAGAACGATTACGGAAAGGCCGATCACGCCGACTTCCGCGAGATGAAAACCCAATGCGAAACACAGGTAGATGGCGGTGACGCCTTGCACCCAGAGGACGGCGACGTCTTGCAAGGTGCGTTGCTCGGTTTCGTGCGCATCGTAGCCGACCAGGATCAGGCGGACTTTTTCGGGTAGCTCTTGGCCGAAACCGAACCAACCCGTTTTCTCCAGCATTACACAGGTCATGAGTCCGACGACGAGCACCGGCATCGAAATCGGTGCCATCCGCAAGAAGAATTCGACGAATTCCCAACCGGCGATTTTGGCGATTAAGAGATTTTGCGGTTCCCCGACCAGCGTGCATACGCCGCCGAGCGCCGTGCCGACGGCGCCGTGCATCATGAGGCTGCGGAGAAACGAGCGAAAATCATCGAGGTCGGCGCGGTGTAAATCGTGCACCTCATCGTCGCCGGTGGCGTCGTGGTCGCTCGTGAATTGCTTGCCGGAGGCGATCTTGTGATAGACGAGATAAAACCCTTCGGCGACGGTTATTATGACAGCCGTTACGGTCAGCGCGTCGAGGAAGGCCGAGAGAACGGCAGCCACGGCACAAAACAACAACGACAGCAATGCTTTGGATTGCACTTTGAGCAATATTTTCGTGAACGTGAACAGCAGCAATTCTTTCAGGAAAAAGATGCCTGCCACCATGAACATCAACAGCATGATCACGGGGAAGTTCGTGAGGGTTTCCTCGTAGACGGTTTCCGGGGTCGTGAGGCCCAATATCACGGCTTCGATCGCCAGCAGGCCGCCGGGCTGCAGGGGATAACATTTCAGCGCCATCGCCAGACAGAAGATGAATTCGAGGATCAAGCACCAACCGGCGATGAAGGGGCCGACTGAAACGACCAGGATGGGGTTCAATATCAGAAAACCAATGATCGCCAGCTTGTACCAATTGGGCGAATGGCCCAGGAAATTCCTGGTGAACGCCTGAGCCATCGTGTATGAAGCCATGCTCGATCTGCCCCCAAAAACGCTGTCCGCCGTCGTCGCCATAGCTTGCCGTTCCGCATGATCGAGTCCGCACGGACTCGGGTTTCAAATGGATCCTCGGAGAAGCTTAGCGGCGCAAATTTAGTGAAATTTAGATATTTTTAAAGCTTTTCTAAAGTTTTTTCATCAACCGCAGGTGATATTAACCGGCCAACAGGTCTTTGAAAAACGATAGGCAAATCGTTTTTCAAAGACCTGCTAGTGTGCTGTCCCACGATGAACTTTCATAAGTCGTGATGATCAGATCGGCTATTGTGTCATGCAGGAGCCAGCCGATGGTTACCGGTCGACCCAGATCCTTTACGGTTAAACTGAGCGAGGAGGAACACGAGGTCCTCAACAGTTACGCGAGGTCGCGCAGTCTGCCGCATGCGCTGGCACGGCGCGCAAAGATCGTCATGATGGCAGCCGATGGGCTGTCTAACAGCGCGATTGCCAGAAAGCTCGATGTATCCAATCCGACGGTCACAAATGGGTGTCGCCGGTATATCGCCAACGGGATTGTCGGATTGTATGATCTGCCGCCGGGCCATCGTCGGCGCACATATGATGACGATGAGGTTGCACGCTTGATGCAAAAGGTGCTGAGCGAGCGACCGGAGAACGCGACCCATTGGAGCACGCGTTCGTTTGCACGGGAGACCGCGCCCTCGAAGAGTACCGTTCATCGGTATTTCACGCTGTTTGGGATCCAGCCCTATCGCAGCCGCACGTTCAAACTCTCGACCGCTCCCTTCTTCGTCGACAAGGTGCGCGATATTGTCGGTTTGTACTTGAATCCACCCGATAATGCCCTGGTATTGTGCGTTGACGAAAAAAGCCAGATCCAGGCATTGGAACGCAGTCAGCCGGTTCTGCCGATGGGGCTCGGTTATGTCGAGGGTGTCACCCATAATTACTTTCGACATGGCACGACCACGTTGTTCGCGGCGCTCGATATCGCCAACGGCACGGTCATCGGGCAGTGCAAAGCGCGGCATCGTCACCAGGAATTGCTGTCCTTCCTGAATCATCTCGAGAAAAGTGTTCCCGCCGCGCTGGATGTTCATCTGGTGATGGACAACTATGGCACGCATAAGCATCCCAAAGTCCGTGCCTGGTTCGCTCGACGCCCTCGATTTCACGTCCACTTCACGCCAACCTACGCGTCATGGCTCAACCAGGTCGAACGTTGGTTTGGTCTCATCAGCCAGCGCGCTATCAAGCGCGGGTCGTTCCGGAATGTGAAGGATCTCGTTGCTCGTATCGAGCGATATATTGCTCAGCACAACGCCAACCCTATACCTTTCGCCTGGACCGCAACCGCCGACTCAATCTTGAAAAAACTCGCCCGACTTTCGAAACTTCTTTGCGGGACAGCACACTAGTTCCCGAAGCACGTATTGTAGGATGCCGCCGTTCTGGTAGTACTCCCACTCCTGGGCGTGTCCACGCGCACGGTACAGGGAAACCGCACGGGGGTGTCCGAACCGCTATCGGCCACCACGGTTACTTCACCGACGCTCGCGGCCAGCCCCTCTATCGTGTAGGTCTCTTTCCCCGTCAAACCCAGGGATTCGACGCCCTGGCCATCGCGGAAAATCAACGGTAAGACGCCCATACCGATGAGGTTCGAGCGATGAATGCGCTCGAAACTCTCCGCGATGACCGCGCGTACGCCGAGCAGGCGCGTGCCTTTCGCGGCCCAGTCGCGTGACGAACCCGTGCCGTATTCCTTGCCAGCGAGCACGATCAGCGGCACGCCTTCGGCTTGATACCGCATCGCGGCGTCGTAGATCGACATTTGAACCGAAGAAGGCTGATGGCGCGTCCAGCCGCCCTCGGTATCCGGCGCGAGTTGATTGCGCAATCGAATGTTGGCAAAAGTCCCGCGCATCATGACCTCATGATTACCGCGTCGCGAGCCGTAGGAATTGAAATCCACGGGCTCGACACCATGACCGATCAGGTATTCTCCGGCCGGGCTGTCAGGCTTGATGGCACCCGCTGGCGATATGTGGTCGGTGGTAATGGAGTCGCCGAGTTTGGCTAAGACGCGCGCCCCCGCGACGGGTTCGATCGCGCCGGGTGCAGCCGACATGTCGTCAAAATACGGAGGATTCTTGACGTAGGTAGAACTATCGTCCCATTCGTACTGGTTAGATGCAGACACCTCGATGCCCGACCACTGCGCATCACCACTGAATACGTTCGCGTAACTGTTGGAGAACATTTCCGAGTCGAGGGCATTCGCGACCGTTTCCTGAATTTCAGCGGCGCTCGGCCAAATATCCTTGAGGAACACATCGTTGCCCGCTTGATCCTGGCCCAGCGCGTCGTTGAACAGATCGATATCCAACGTGCCCGCAATCGCGTAGGCGACAACCAGCGGCGGTGAGGCGAGGAAATTCATCTTCACTTCCGCGTGAACGCGACCCTCGAAGTTCCGGTTTCCGGATAATACGGAACACGCGATTAGATCCCCGGTTTTGATCGCGGCGCTGACGGGTGCCGGTATCGGTCCGGAGTTACCGATGCAGGTCGTACAGCCGTAGCCCACGGTATGAAAACCGAGCGCTTGAAGATGCGGCGTCAATCCGGATTTATCCAGATAGCCGGATACCACCAGTGAGCCCGGCGCAAGGCTGGTTTTTACCCACGGTTTCACTGCAAGGCCACGTTCGTTGGCCTTTTTTGCGAGCAGACCCGCCCCGATCATGACGGATGGGTTGGAGGTATTGGTGCACGACGTGATCGCCGCGATCACGACGGCGCCATCGACGATGTCCATTGTGTCTCCGGCGATTTCCGCGGCAGCGCTGCCGCCGGCTGCGCGATCGCGAGTCGCATCGTCGAGCAATTCCTCAAAGGTCGTTTTCGCGGCTCTCAGGGCAATGCGGTCCTGCGGGCGCTTGGGGCCGGCGAGGCTGGGTTCGACCGAGCTCATGTTCAACTCGAGCGTATCGGAATAATCGGCATCCGGCGTTTGCGCGTAGCGCCACATGCCGGTCGCCTTTGCATACGTCTCGACAAGGGCTATTTGATCAGGCGCGCGACCGGACAGCTCGAGATAATTCACCGTTTCAATGTCGATCGGAAAGATACCGCAAGTCGCGCCATATTCGGGCGCCATATTCGCGAGCGTCGCACGGTCCGCGAGTGGCAGATGATCAAGACCTGGTCCGAAGAATTCTACGAATTTTCCAACGACACCTTTGGCGCGCAACATTTCGACGACGCGCAAAACGAGGTCGGTCGCGGTGGCGCCTTCCGGAAGGTTACCCGTGAGTTTGAAGCCCACGACCTGGGGGATCAGCATCGTGATCGGTTGCCCGAGCATCGCCGCTTCGGCTTCGATACCGCCGACGCCCCAACCGAGTACGCCGAGCCCGTTGATCATCGTAGTGTGAGAGTCCGTGCCAACGAGCGTATCGGGGTAGGCACGCATGCGTCCGTCTTTTTCGGCGGCGAACACCGTTCGGGCGAGATACTCGAGGTTGACTTGATGCACGATGCCGGTGTCCGGTGGCACGACCGAGAAGTTCGAGAACGCCTCCTGGCCCCAACGCAGGAAGCTATAACGTTCCCGATTGCGATCGAATTCGATGCGAGCGTTTTCCTCGGCCGCGTTTGCGGTTCCGAACACGTCGACTTGCACCGAATGGTCGATGACGAGTTCCGCCGGTGATAATGGATTGATCTTTGCCGGATCACCACCCAGCGATTTCATCGCATCGCGCATCGCAGCGAGATCGACGACTGCCGGCACGCCTGTGAAATCCTGCATCAAAACCCGCGCGGGTGTAAAAGCGATCTCCTGGCTCGGCGTCGCCTTTGAGTCCCAATTTGCGAGCGCGGCTATATCGTCGGTGGTGGTGTTGACGCCGTCTTCATGACGGAGCATGTTTTCGAGCAGAATTTTCTGAACAAAAGGCAGTTTCTGGACGGGATATTCATTTGCTAGGCGCGTGACGCTATAGATCTCGTAACGCTTGCCGCCGACTGCCAGTTCCGTGCGTGCGTCGAATGAATTGTTCATCTCAACTCCGTAGTATTGCCTCTGGATTCCGCTACGCTCTCGATCTAGCCCGGATCGAGCGTGTCGGGACCCAGCATCGTTCCTAGCAATTCTATCGGCAATTCATGTCTCGAGGTGTAGTCGACCGCGGCTGCGCGGGTGACGTGAGATAGGATTCAGGCTACTACGTCGATAATGCCGCCACCTAGACAGGTGATGCCGTCATAAAACACCACGGATTGGCCGGGGGTAATTGCCCGTTGTGGACGAACGAATAGCACCTTGGCTACGCCCTTCGCAACGCTTTGCACCGTGCAATCTTGATCGGGTTGCCGGTAACGGGTTTTGGCTTTACATCGCAGCGGCGTTTCGGGTTCACCGCCAGCGACCCAGCTTAGTTCGCTTGCCGTAAGCTCGGTGCTGAGCAGCGCCGGGTGATCGTGCCCTTGTACGGCCACGAGCTCATTGGATTCGAGATGCTTGGCCGCCACGAACCACGGCATTTCGTCGGCGCCTTTTACGCCGCCAACACCGAGACCCTGACGCTGGCCCAGCGTGTAGTAGACGGCGCCGTGATGTTCACCGACGACAGCGCCGTCCAGGGTCACGATCGGCCCTGGCACCGACGGCACGAATCGGCTCAAGAACTCACGGAAGCGTTGCTCGCCGATAAAGCAGATCCCGGTGCTGTCTTTTTTTTCATGCGTCCCTAACCCCGCGTCGCGCGCGAGTTTGCGGACATCGGTTTTCTGCACCGTACCCAACGGAAAGATCGACGCCGCTAACTGCGCCTGGCCGAGCGTATACAGGAAATAGCTCTGATCCTTCGCCGCGTCCGCACCCTTCAGCAGGCGGTGGCTGCCATTTACCGCATCGGATGCCACGTAATGGCCGGTCGCGATCACATTTCCCCCGATGGCTTTCGCACACTCCAGAAACGCCTTGAACTTGATTTCGCGGTTGCACAAGACGTCTGGATTGGGGGTGCGGCCTTGTCGATATTGCTCGAGGAAATCTTCGAATACAGAATCCCAATAGGCTTGCGCCAGGTCAACTGTATTGA
The DNA here is from genome assembly GCA_965217605.1 of Gammaproteobacteria bacterium. Lineage (GTDB taxonomy): Bacteria > Pseudomonadota > Gammaproteobacteria > JAYYZW01. Next base: position 240,640 of record CBDCJB010000012.1, on the reverse strand, counting down.
CCGGAATGTCCAACCGCTCACAAACGCCCAAGGCGTCACCGACATCATCTTCCCAGTTGCAACGCCCATCGTCGTCCGGTTCGTTCCAATTCTTCATGAACAGCGCCGAGCATTTCAAACCCGCGCGTTTGACGCTCAGTGCGGCAACCGATGAATCGACGCCCCCCGACATGGCGACGACCACGTGTAGGTCCGTCGCGCGCCCGGCCATCTCATCGGGCAGCCAGCTAGGAGCTTCCAGGGTAGGCATAGGGGATCGGTTTAGATTTTCTCTACGACCGGATTTTCCCACGATCCTTTGATCGAGTACTCCCGCGTCAGAAACTTATCGACTTGCTCGGGAATGGATTTGAACATCTTACCGCCGATGTAATACACCGCACCGGCGCCCGCACCGATCGGCCCGAACAAAGCGGCAGCCAGCGGAAGACTGCTCGACAGCGCGGGTGTCACGACAACATGTTGGTCGTAGTCCTTATTTGCGAGACCGGTGCGCCCAGATACATCGATGCGCGCTGCCGGCCCGTCCATTGCCAGACTGTTGGTATAGGCGTTTCCGAGTTCGAGTTCGAATACACCGTCGATCCGGTCGAAGGCGAATCCCTTGCGAAATATATCGGTGAAATCGAGCGATAGCCTACGCGGTAGCGTTTGCAGGCTCAGCAACCCGAATAAGCGTCCACTACCAGGCTCGATATCCAGAAAGCGCCCGTCGATCACATGTAACTCGAACGTACCTGTCAAACGATCGAGCGTGAAATCGGCCGGCGTCCCGCTCCAAGTGGCGTCGATTTGGATATCGGTCTCACCGCCTTCGATATTGGCAACCTTGTAGCCGAACCGATCGAGCAGGGGCGCCAACGCGCGGCTGCTGGCGTCAATATTCAATTGGCTGGTTTGCAGCTGACCGTCAATGAGCCAGTTTCCGCTGGCACTGACATTGAAATCGGGATTGGTGAAGTTTAAGCGTTCGAGCCTCAGGCCGTCGTCGAGGCGCGTGGTCCTGATCTCGGCCCGGCCGAAATCCGTATCCCCGAACTGAAAAGTGGCGCATTTAAACTCGAGCGCCGGGATACGCGTCGGGTCGAGTTCCAGAGGCTCGTCTTCCTTTTCTTGCGGTGAGCTCACCAGCCGCAGGTGTTCGAGGTCCAGTTGCAAGGCGTTGTTGTCGAGATCACGCGGTATCAACACCTGACCGGTGGCGTCAATGCTCGAAACGTCAACCGTCCAGTGATCTTCGGCTTTGGTCCCGGCTAAGCGAATATCTTCGAGCTGACGCCTCAACATTCGAAGTTCTTTGACTTGGATATCGAAGCTCGTTGGCAGGGTCGTAAAGGGCGTACCTTCGGGGCTGTCAGGGCCTTGCATATAGCCTGCCCACTCATTGAGCGACAACATTGGAATGTAGCCCCGTACGTTTATGCCGGGTGTGCCCTTGAACTGCGGCGCGATCGATCCGAACAGCACTTCGATACGATTGACCGCCGCACGTCCTGTTTCAGTCTTGGTGGACGTGATCTCGACGTCCATTGTGTCGCCATAGTCGATGCGAGCTGCCAGCGCAATGCGATCTTTGATCGCCATTTCGATCCGCAACTGCTTGCGTTCGTCGGCGAGTTTGTCAAATGGCCATGGGAGATCGACGTTCAGACCGTGCAGGCTCGATTCGATTGCGAGCCGGCGCGGTAGTGCCGCCTCGTCGACCCCCTTTGTTGGTATCGTAAGGACGGATTTCCAGGGTAAGGTACCCGTGATCGAGCCGAGCCGATCCTTGGTCTCGAGCCATGCATGGATCGAGGGCGTGTACCTGCGAAGGTATTTGATGAGTCCGGCTGCGTCCGTTGTGCCCGTCAGTCGGAATTCACTGTCGTAATTGGGATCGTCAAGGCCTCCAGCCATCACGAGGCCGACCGGCATGCCGTCGAATTCGCCGGTCATTCCCTCGCCATACCAGTCGCCGCGCGTGAAGCTCACGTCACCCACGACATTTTCGACAACCACGTTTAGCTGGCGCCCTTCAATTCGATTCCCACGGAATCGCGTCAAGCCGAGCACTTCCTTGGGACCGCCGCGAAACAGCGCCAAATTCAAATCCAGCGCGACTTCGATGTCACCATTGATGTCGATGCCCTGGAGACGAGCCGCCTTACCTGCTTTGAGGGGGCTGGCCATGACGATATCGGTCGCGCTTTTAGCCGGCCCACGGGCCGTACCACTGATACGCACGAATCGTTTCTTGGTGAACAGGTTGGGCAGTACGATCTCGGCGCCCGCGATATTCGCTTCGGTCACGAACCCACGGTCTACGAGCAGCTCCACCCGCCGTCCGCGATATGACAGCCGGCCGTCTAAATCCGTAGCGATGGGCCATCGCCGTGAATATTGCATGCGGGCGTCGGCTATTCCGAAGTCGGCCTTGAACACCCCCTCGGCGTTATCAAAGGGAAAACCCTCAACCGGCCCCCTGATCACCGCGCGCCCGGATGTGATGCGGCCGGCTTGAAATAATTCGCGTGACCATGTTTCTCCACGCTGCGGCATTAACCCTGATGGCAACATGTGGTGCAAGCGGGTCGCGTCCGCTTCACGAACGTCGACGATCAGTTTCACTGAGGGCGATGATTCGGCGTGGGTCACGAGACTGCCGTTCACGACAAGATCGGCGCCCGAGATCACTCCATCGAGATTATGTGCGTGCGCTGTAATCCCACCGTCAACGGCTGTAGCCCATGACAACCAGCCGCTCAGCTTCGTGATTTCAAGCGTTTGCGGAAAACGGGCTTCGTAGTCAACTTCGAAGTCCGCTCGATCGAACGACAGCAAGCCACCGCGCGTGCCCCAAACCACGCGCGCGTCGAGCCCGGAAAGCCCCGGAAACTCGGTGCTGGCATCAGCGGAGATCTGTTCGAGACGGCTGGTGAGAAATTGTTGCGTCTTACCCTCGGCGTCGCGCGTCCACGCCGCCTCGAGATCCCGCAGCGTGCCACGCGGCCGCGCTTGGGTGATCGATTTGCGAACGGACGGGTCGAGTGGCATCAGCCTGGTTACAAGCGTCGCAATGGGATCCACCGGCAATGCCGATCCACTGATCACCGCCGAGCGAAGTTCGCCCCCTTGCGTGTGCCAGGCGGCGCTGAAGTGAGCGCCTTGATTTGCCTTCGCGACGGCCGGCAGTTCGATCTCGCCTACATCGATTCGCCAACCCCGAGGACGACGATGCACGATTCCGCGCGCGCGCAAGGCGTGATCGTCCGCAGCGCCGGCGGAAGCATCGTGCGGCACGTCAACATGTAGTTCAAAGGACGCTTTGTGCAGTTTGGCGCGCTTCCATTCCGTCCATGCGACCAAATCGGTGGGCGCCTTGGGCGGAGGCGAACCTTGCCAGGTCAGATGCTCGTTCAGGTATTCGGTGTTGAATCCGTCGAGTCGGAAATTAACCGTACCATCCCATTCCGATCCCAAGGGATCTCCGGTCGCTGAATACTCGATCGTTAACCGGCGACCGATCGATTCCGGCAAATCGACAAATCCGGTCAGCCGCTTTTGCTCGCCTCGACTGTTGATCGCAAGCGTCACGTCCTTGAGCGCGATTTCTGAGCCGTCGCTTTCATCAATAACGTTAAGGTCGGCTTCGGTAACGGCAAAATTATTCTGCTTGATCAACCACACGATGATCGGCGATTTCGGCGGTGGCATGCCCGCTACAGTAATGCGGCCGTCTTCGTGTCGAATGAGCGTCAATTCCACCCCGCTCAAGATCAGACTTTTGGGTTTCAGCGTTCGCGCAACGATCGACCCGAGCGGCGCAATGTTGATCACGGCTCGATCGAAGCGAACGAGTTCCGCGGATTTGGATGGGTCGAAGAATGCGATTTTGTCTACGCTGATTCGCGGTGACCAGCCACTCCAGCTCGCCTTGATTTCGCCGACCACCGCCGGGCGTCCTACGGTTTCTGCGATCCACTCTTGGATTGCGGCGCGTTGGGAGCCGATTTCCGGAAGCAGCATGCGAACGATCGTGACCAGTGCCGCGGCGGCAATCAGCGTGGCGGCGAACGCTGCCCACAGGAAATCGATCGATCGCTGAACAAAACTGCTCATTCGGTGCTAGTGCCCTACCCCGTGAAAAACTTCCATATTTGGCTCGTCTTTTTCGCCGCTGGCGGCGTTACTCCTCCTTGTATAGAGCCCGCTATACGGCGTCGTCGTGCCTTGCCATCGACGAAAAACCGCCGCCAACTACGAAACTTTTTCACGAGACAGGACACTAGTGCAAAACCACGTCGTATTGTTCTTGTGTATAGGCCGTTTCAACTTGAAAGCGAATCGGAATGCCGATGAACTCCTCGAGTTCGGCGATGTTCGTGGATTCTTCATCCATGAGGCGATCGACGACATCCTGTGAAGCAACGACGAGGAGATTCTGTGCTTCGTATTGGCGCGCTTCGCGCAAGATCTCGCGAAAGATTTCGAAACAGACGGTCTCAGTGGTTTTCACCGAACCGTGGCCTTCACACGTCGGACAGGGTTCGCAAAGGATATGTTCCAGGCTTTCTCGCGTGCGTTTGCGCGTGAGCTGCACGAGGCCCAGCGAAGTCACTTCACTGATTGCGATTCTAGAGTGATCCCGTTCCAGGCTCTTTTCCAATGCGCGTAAAACCTGACGCTGGTGTTCCGGATTGGTCATATCGATGAAATCGATGATGATGATGCCGCCGAGATTACGCAGACGCAGCTGGCGTGCGATCGCCTGTGTGGCTTCGAGATTGGTTTTAAAAATCGTTTCTTCGAGGTTGCGATGGCCAACGAATCCGCCGGTGTTGACGTCGATCGTGGTCATCGCTTCGGTCTGATCGAATACAAGATGGCCGCCGGATTTCAATTCAACCTTGCGTTGTAATGCCCGCAGGATCTCGTCCTCGGCGGAATAAAGGTCCAAGATAGGACGATCACCGGCATAGTGTTCCAGACGTGGCACCAGCTCTGGCGTAAATTGCTCGGCAAATTGCTTGATGCGCGCGTAATTTTCTTGTGAGTCAATCAGTATTTTCTCGGCGGTCGACAGTGAAATATCACGCACCGTGCGCAGAATTAACGGTAGGTCTTCGTGTACGAGTGCAGGTGCGACTGCATTTTTCATACGTTCTTCAATTGCCTGCCACATGCGCTCGAGAAAACCCATATCGGTCGCGAGTTCTTCACGGCTTATGCCTTCCGCCGCGGTTCTGGCGATGAATCCACCCTGCGTGCCGTTACCGGACGTCATGCGTGTAAGATCTGCAGTCACGGCAAGCTCTTCTAGCGGTCGTAGGCCAGGTCTCAGCTCCAGGATCAGATCGCGCAAGCGCTGACGTTCCGCTTCGTCTTCGATGCGCTGTGAAATGCCGACGGTATTAGAGCGCGGCATGAACACGATGAAGCGCGACGGCACGCTGAGGTGGGTGGTAAGGCGTGCGCCCTTTGATCCAAGCGGATCCTTTGTGACCTGAACCATGAGTTGATCGCCTTCTGCGACGGCCTGCTCGATGGAGATCTCAACGCACTGATCGTCGTTTTTGCGAATCGCTTCAGCAATATCCGAAACGTGCAGAAAAGCGGTCCGATTGAGTCCAATCTCCAGGAATGCTGCACCCATTCCGGGAAGTACGCGGCACACCGTGCCCAGGTATATGTTTCCGACCAGTCCGCGGCTGCTGGAGCGTTCGATCGCGAGTTCCTGCAGCACGCCGTACTCGATCACCGCAACGCGAGTTTCCTGCGGTGTGATGTTGACCAGAAATTCTTCCGCCATGCTTGCGAGTATTCGAGCGTGTGTTTTGCGAGCGCCGAATGCGGCGGCGTGCGACATTATAGCGACGGTCAACCGCTTCCGGCCAATTCAGGAGAATTTTGAAACGAACGTAGGTGTTTGATAGCAGGGCCTTTGTATACCGATACAAGCTGCCACGAGACGCTTTTATCCATAGCCCTTGAGCGTATAATGCGCGCCCCTACCTTATGTTGATCTCCGACCTCAGCGATACGCTCGCGATAGTCATTGCGATCGGCGACGGCAAATCGCTCGAACCTTTGACCATTCGCCGCGCGATCGCAGCCATGCTGTTCGACGGCAGTTACCGCATCATCGATTTCGCACTGACGAATTGCCTGCATTCGGGGTTGTGGCGCATCGTGGTCTTCACCCAACTGGGGCGATACGCCACCAGGAGTGAAAAAGACCAGCGAATTATGGAAGTTATTTGCGGGACCGGGCACTAGTGTCGTTCGAAACACAACTCGCCGAGATTCTGTCGCCGGAAGCGTTACTCACCTCGCGCGAGGCTAAACGCCCGTACGAATGCGACGGCCTGTCCGCCTACCATCAGGTCCCGCGCGTCGTGGTGTTACCCCATACTCGGGAACAACTCGAAGGCATCGTCGCATTGTGTGCGCGCCACGCAGTCCCACTCGTTACGCGCGGCGCGGGTACGGGCCTATCCGGGGGAGCGTTGCCGTTGGCCGAGGGTTGTCTACTGAGCCTCGCGCGTTTCAATCGTATTCTCGAAATCGATCCCGACAATCGCACGGCAACCGTCGAGCCGGGTGTGCGCAATATTGCGATCAGCGAAGCGGTGGCGCCCTTCGGTCTCTACTATGCGCCCGATCCGTCCTCACAAATCGCGTGTTCGATCGGTGGCAACGTCGCCGAAAACTCAGGCGGCGTGCATTGCCTCAAATACGGGCTCACGGTGCACAACGTACTCGAACTCAAGGTGCTGAGCGCGGAAGGCCAATGGCTTAAGCTCGGCAGCCGTGCGCTCGATTCGCCCGGGCTCGACGTCCTTGCGCTGATGCACGGCTCGGAAGGCTTACTCGGCATCATCATGGATATCACCGTCAAACTCCTACCGCGCCCGGAACTCGCGAAAGTGGTTTTGGCAGCGTTCGACTCGGTTCAGACGGCCAGCAATGCGGTTGCGGCGATCATTGCGGCCGGTATTGTTCCGGCCGGTTTGGAAATGATGGACGCGCTCGCGATCGAAGTCGCCGAAGCGTATTGCGGCGCCGGCTATCCATTGGACGCGAAAGCGATCCTGCTGTGCGAAGTCGACGGCAATGCGGCCGAAGTCGCCGCACAGACCGATACGGTTACTCAATTGCTCGATGGCGCCGGAGCGCGAGAAGTTCGAGTTTCACGGGATGAAACTGAACGCCTCAAATTTTGGCAGGGCCGCAAGGCGGCATTCCCTGCAGTCGGGCGTATCGCGCCCGATTATTACTGTATGGACGGCACGATACCGCGCAAGCACCTCGCGCGGGTGCTCGAGCATATTCACGAGCTGTCGCTCGAGTTCGACCTGCCGGTGGCGAATGTCTTTCATGCAGGCGACGGTAACCTGCATCCCCTGATCGCCTACGATGCGAATGACGACGATCAGTTACAGCGCGCTGAAAAGATTGGCAGCCGAATCCTCGAGCTGTGCGTCAAAGTCGGCGGAACGGTAACGGGCGAACACGGCGTCGGCGTAGAGAAGCTCGATGAAATGTGTTTTCAATTTAAAGACCATGAGCTCGACCAGTTTCACGCCATCAAGCATGCATTTGACGAACGCGAATTATTGAACCCGGGTAAAGCGGTGCCTACGCTCAATCGCTGCGCCGAGTTTGGGGCGATGCATGTGAAAGGCGGGCGGTTACCGCATTCGGACTTGGAGCGGTTTTAACCGCTTCAGGTTTGGGTACCGCCCACGGTCAACAGATCAATCTTCAACGTCGGCTGCCCGACTCCGACCGGAACCGACTGCCCATCCTTACCGCAGGTCCCGACGCCATTGTCGAGCTCGAGGTCGGTGCCCACCATCGATACGCGGGTCAAGACGTCCGGGCCGTTGCCGATCAAGGTCGCGCCTTTCACGGGTGCCGTCACCCGTCCGTCCTCGATCAGGTACGCCTCGCTGGCGCTGAAGACGAATTTGCCGTTGGTAATGTCGACCTGACCGCCGCCAAAACTGACGGCGTATAACCCGCGTTTTACGCCGCTGATGATCTCGTCCGGATCGCGCCGGCCGGGCAACATATAGGTATTGGTCATGCGCGGCATGGGGCGATGGGCATAGGATTGACGGCGGCCGTTACCGGTCGGCTCGACGCCCATCAGCGTGGCGTTGTGGCGATCCTGCATGTAAGCGCAGAGCCGGCCGTTTTCGATCAACACGGTGCTCTGGCCGGGAATGCCTTCGTCATCGACCGTAAGCGACCCGCGCCGATCGGGTAGGGTCGCATCGTCGACGACCGTGCACTCGTCCGCCGCCACGCGTTCGCCGATCTTTCCAGCGAACGCGGATGTCCCTTTGCGATTGAAATCGCCCTCCAAGCCGTGTCCGATCGCTTCGTGCAACAGAATGCCGGGCCAACCGGGCCCGAGTACGACCGTCGTCTCGCCCGCAGGCGCATCGACGGCATCGAGGTTGACGAGCGCCTGCCGTAGCGCTTCATCCGCGATCTGCTGAGCGCGGCCCCGATCGAACAGGGCCGCGTAGCCGGTGCGCCCGCCGCCCCCGAACGTGGCAGTCTCGCGGCGTCCATCCTTCTCGACGATGACGTTGACGTTCAGCCGTACCAGCGGCCGGACATCGGCCGCGACGCTGCCGTCGGATGTTGCGATAAGGACGGCGGTGTGTTGCGCACTCAGGCCGACCATGACTTCGCATACGCGCTCATCGGCGGCACGGACCCGCGCATCGAGATCGCGCAATAATGCGATCTTGTCCTCGGTGGCGGTGCTGGCCAGTGGGTCGTCGGCCGCGTAGAGCGCCGGGCTGGCGCTCCCGGTGGGCGCGATACGGATATCGCGCGACTGACCCTGGCGTGTGATTGCGCGCGCCGTGCGTGCGGCCTCGATGAGCGCCGGTACGGTCAGGTCGTCGGAATACGCGAATCCGGTCTGTTCTCCGCTGACCGCACGCACGCCGGCGCCGTGTTGAATACTGTGCACGCCTTCCTTGACGATGCAGTCTTCGAGGCTCCACGACTCGCGGCGCGTCACCTCCAAGAACAAGTCGGCGAGATCGACTTGCCGGCTGCAGATATCGGTCAGCACCGATTCGAGATCGGTCAAGGCGACGCCGGCCGGCGCGAGCAGGCGCGCTTCGGCGTGTTGGAGCGAGTCGTCCATGAACTCATTATCGTATTTCGTGCGAGGGAATGCTGCATGGATCGCCCTTTAACTCCACCAGGTCCGACCGGTAGCAGGTAAACTGTCACGGAATCACCGCGATAGGTCCCCGGCAGGTCTCCATTGGCGTCCTTACCCCCAGTCAGAATCGGCGTGCTCGGCCTCGGGACGGTGGGCTGTGGCACGCTCGCTGTCCTTCAGAGAAACGGTAGCGAGATCGCGCGCCGTGCGGGGCGTAGCATCGACGTGGTTGCCGCGAGCGCGCGCGATCTGGGCAAGCAGCGTGCGGTTGATACCGGCGGAATTGCGCTCAGCGATGATCCGTTTTCTGTCGTTGACGACCCGACGATCGAGATCATCGTCGAACTCATTGGCGGTACCGATCCGGTACGTGAGCTGGTCACGCGTGCGCTCGATAACGGCAAACACGTCGTTACCGCGAACAAAGCGCTGATCGCACTGCACGGGAATGAGATCTTTGCGCGTGCACAGGAAAAGGGCCTGATGGTGGCCTTCGAAGCTGCCGTGGCGGGCGGTATTCCCGTGATCAAAACGGTGCGTGAAGCGCTTGCCGGCAATGCGATCGAATGGCTCGCCGGGATCATCAACGGCACCTGTAATTACATGTTGACGGCCATGAGCGAGCGTGGCTGCAACTTTGAAGACGTCTTGAGTGAAGCCCAGACGCTGGGGTATGCCGAAGCCGACCCGTCGTTTGATATCGACGGCATCGACGCGGCACACAAGCTCACGATACTCGCTGCGATCGCGTTCGGCATTCCACTCAAATTCGATGACGTATATGTCGAAGGGATCCGCGGTATAACGCTCGAAGACGTCCGTTACGCGCAGGCGCTCGGTTATCGCATCAAACACCTCGCCATCGCCGCCAATGCTGAGCGCGGTATCGAACTACGCGTGCATCCGACCTTGATACCCGAACGGCACATGCTCGCGAATGTGAATGACGTCATGAACGCGGTCATGATTCTCGGCGATGCCGTCGGACCCATGCTGTTGTCCGGCGCCGGCGCCGGCGCCGAGCCGACGGCATCCTCCGTGGTGGGTGATCTGGTCGACGTCGTCAGGGCGTTGACGGTAGACCCCGATAACCGTGTGCCGCATCTCGCCTTTCAGCCGGATGCCTTGACGGCAACCCCGATCTTGCCGATGGCCGAGGTCAAGAGCGCCTATTACCTGCGATTGCGCGCGGTCGACAAACCTGGCGTGTTGGCCGATACCACGCGGATCCTGGGAGAACTTCAGATCAGCATCGAAGCCATTCGCCAACAGGAACCGTCGAGCGGCGCGCGCACGGTTCCGATCGTCATTCTCACGCATCGCGTTGCCGAAGCATCGATTGACAAGGCCATCTCCAGAATGGCTGATCTCCCTGATATCGAGGGTCCCATCACGCGCATTCGCATGGAGACGTTTGATTGAGCGGACAGGGATCCTACACCGGCCTCATCGAGCGCTACCGCAAACGCTTACCCGTTGCCGACAACGCGCGCATCATCACGTTATATGAAGGCAATACGCCGCTCATCCCGCTCGACACGATCACGCGTGAAATGGGACGCGGCGTCGAAATCCACGCCAAATTCGAAGGATTGAATCCGACTGGATCGTTCAAGGATCGGGGCATGACGATGGCCGTGACGCAGGCGGTCAGCGAAGGCGCGGAGGCGCTCATCTGCGCCTCGACCGGTAATACCTCAGCGTCAGCGGCCGCCTATGCAGCCCGTGCCGGTATCCGCGCGTTCGTCTTGATCCCGAGCGGCAAGATTGCGCTCGGTAAGCTTGCCCAGGCGATGATCGAAGGGGCCGTGGTCATTCAGATCCAGGGTAACTTCGACGCCGGCATGCGCATCGTCAAGGACGTGGCCGCGCAGGCACCCGTTACGATCGTCAATTCGATCAATCCCTACCGTCTGCAAGGCCAGAAAACAGCGGCCTTCGAGATCGTCGATGCGCTGGGTCGCGCGCCAGACTACCATTGTATCCCGGTCGGTAACGCCGGCAACATCAGCGCCTACTGGACCGGTTACAGCGAATATGCCAGTGTCGCTCCGGCGACTGCGGCATGCGCGTATTGTGACGAGCAGTGCGCCTTCGACTATGACGCCGTTACGGACCAGCGGCCGGTGATGCTCGGGTACCAGGCCGACGGCGCCGCACCCTTTGTGCAGGGCGACATGATCGACGACCCTGAAACGGTTGCGACTGCCATCCGTATCGGCCGTCCGCAGTCCTGGGACTTGGCATGGGCGGCGAGCCGTGAATCCGGCGGCTGGTTCGACCGCCTCACCGATGACGAGATCCTCGCTGCGCAACGCCTGTTGGCGGAACGCGAAGGGATCTTCTGTGAACCCGCATCGGCGATAGCGGTCGGCGGGCTGCTCCGCGATATTGCGGCGGGTAAGATCAGCGAAGGCAGTGTGGTGAGCTGCACACTGACCGGTCACGGCCTCAAGGATCCGGATACCGCCATCAGCCAAAGCGCAGGCCCGGTGATCGAAATCCCCGCCGAGAGCGACGCCGTCAAGCGCGCCATCCTCGATCGACTCTGATACGGCGGCACGGCGAGCCCGCTTGGCCACTATCGAGATCCTGGTGCCTGAGCTGCTCGATGCGGTACGGCAGGTTGGCCGAGCCCGTGACGATGCAGCGTTGCGTATTGCGCGCAGACTCGCGCTCGCCGACCGTATCGCCATCGCTGACTCGGGTTACGAAGCGGCGGTGCTTTCCCTGTTTGGCCTGCGCGATGTCGGTCAAGACACCCCGGCGCTGGCCGGCGTCACCGCCGCATTCGATTTCGATCTCGACGCGCCGCCCACAGACCTGCTGCGCGCGGATCCGGTGCACCTGCGCGCCGATCGCAGCCGCGTCATTCTGTTTGACGCCCCTATCGTCGGTCTCGACGGGGATGAAGCCGACGCGTTGCTCGCACTATTGAACGAATCGTTCATGGAAGACGGGATCACGTTCAAGCGGGGCCGCTCGCCTTTGCGCTGGTACGTTTCCGTTCCGAATGTCGCTGCGACAAGCACCCGCTCACCGCGCGCTTTACGCGGGAAGGCGATCGAACCCTTTCTCGATGACGTACGGCGGGCCGGTGCGCTGAACCGTTTGATGACCGAAGTTCAGATGCTGCTCCATGAAGCGCCGGTCAATGCCGCGCGCGAAAATGCCGGCAAACCACCGATTAACAGCGTGTGGTTCTGGGGCGCTGGCGCGCCGCCCGCGCGGGCGTCCGCGCCGCTCGCCGCAGTCGCCGGTGAAGACGATCTGGTAGCGGCGTGCGCGCGATTCTGCGGCGTCGAGCACCATCGTGTTCCGGGCCCTAATCTCGCCAACTTGTTCGGCACCGGGGGATCGGTGGCGATCGTATGCGAGCTGAACGCCGATGCGTCGATACTCGAGCACCTCGAAGGGGATTTATTCGGACCGGCCTGCGCGGCGCTACGGCAGGGTCGATTCGACACGTTGCGGATCTCGACCTGCGACACGGCGTTCGTGTTAACGCGCCATACGCGCTGGCAGTTCTGGCGCCGCTTGCGTCCGTTGAAATCCGTTTTGGACGATGAAGCGAGCGCAGCTCGTGTGTCGGAGAGGGTGCCGTAATGCTGAAACCGCGCGTTATCGAACGCGGATATCCACCTGATCATGCATTGCCAAACGCATTGCACAGCGTCACGCAGCGCGTCCTCGCCGCGCGGGGTGTGATCGACGGCCACGCGCTCGACACGTCGCTCAAGGGTTTGATCCCCGCGGACTCGCTCGGCGCGATCGACGCGGCCGCGGCCTTGATCGAATCCGTCATGGAAAGCGGGGGACGGATCCTCATCATTGGCGATTTCGATGCGGATGGCGCCACCAGCACCGCCGTTGCGCTGCGTGCGCTGGAAGCGATGGGTGCGCCTGACGCCGCGTATCTCGTGCCCAACCGCTTCGAATACGGTTACGGTTTAACGCCGGAAATCGTCGCGCTCGCCGCGGCGGAGCGGCCGGCGCTGATCATTACCGTCGACAACGGTATCTCGAGCGTCGACGGTGTTCAGAGCGCGAAGCAAAGCGGCATACGGGTACTGATCACCGATCACCATCTTCCCGGTGCGGTTCTCCCGCAGGCCGATGCGATCGTAAATCCCAATCTGCCCGGCGAGAAGTTCGCGAGCAAATGTCTGGCCGGCGTCGGCGTGATCTTCTACGTCATGACCGCCTTGCGGACCCGCTTACGCGATTCCGGTTGGTTTGGTCGACGCGGCCTGGCCGAGCCCAATCTCGCGAACTTTCTAGATCTCGTCGCGCTCGGCACGGTCGCCGACGTCGTGCCCCTCGATCAGAATAACCGCCGCCTAGTCGCGCAGGGCCTCGCACGGATCCGCGCTGGACGATGCCAGCCCGGTATCTCGGCATTGATCGACGCGGCAGGACGGAACCGCGAACGCATGACCACGAGTGATCTTGGTTTTGCACTTGGTCCGCGACTGAATGCGGCCGGGCGCATGGCCGATATGTCGGTCGGTATCGAATGCTTGATCAGCGAAGACGCGCATCGCTGTGCGGCGATTGCCGATGAACTCAATCGGTTGAATCGAGAACGGCGAGAAGTTGAAGACAACATGCGCGATCAGGCCTTCGCATCGATCGAACAGAGCATCGTGTCGACGATCGGCGACGAATATCCCGCGGCTTTCTGCATCTTTCAGGATGACTGGCACCAGGGTGTCGTCGGCATTGTTGCGTCCCGGATCAAGGATCGTTTTCATCGGCCCGCCATCGCGTTTGCACCGGTCGACGACACGACGATAAAGGGATCGGCGCGCTCGATACCCGGGCTGCATATCCGCGACACATTGGATGCCGTGGCGACCGGTAATCCGGGTTTGTTGTCGCGCTTCGGAGGCCACGCGATGGCGGCCGGCCTGACCTTGGAACGCGACGCATTCGATCGATTTCAGCGCGCATTTATCGCCGAAGCCGGTTTACGTCTCGAGGCAAACGCGCTCGACCGGGTGATCGCGACGGATGGTGAACTGCAGGCCGGCGAGTTCACGCTCGATCTTGCCCGCGAGCTTGCCACCGTGATGCCCTGGGGACAGGGATTTCCCGAACCGCGTTTTGCCGGACAGTTTCGTATCGAGGATCGTCGCGTTGTCGGCGGCAGCCATGCAAAGCTGGTATTGGTGGCGCCATCGAGCGGCGAAGTGATCGCCGCGATCGCCTTCGGGGCGGCGGCCGAACGCTGGTATATGCAGGCGGACGAGATCGCCGTGGTATACAAGCTCGACGTCAATCACTATCGAGGTCTCGACACACTGCAACTCATCATCGATTACGCCGAGATGATTTGAAGAAGAGCGCGGCCGTGTCACAATTCCGTTCAGCTTACGTAGACTCTCAAGCCGGACCGCAGCATGGAACTCAACGCCGCCTACGCGACCATAAAGGACCTTCAGCAACGAATCGATGCCTTACGGGGGTACCTTTGACTGCGTGGCCAAAGAGGCGCGCCTGGTAGAAGTCGAACAGGCCCTGCAAGCACCGGATATCTGGAACGATCCCGAGCGTGCGCAAGCCCTGGGACGCGAACGTGCGTCGTTAGAGCGCGTCGTAGGTGCGATCAAAGACCTGGCGACGGGCGTCGATGACGCTCACGAATTGCTCGAACTCGCCGACGCTGAAGAAGATGCCGAAACCGCGGCCGATGTCGGACGAGAACTCGAGGTCGCGGAACAACAGCTTGCCGAACTCGAGTTTCGCGGCATGTTTTCCGGCGACATGGATTCGGCTAATGCCTTTGTGGACATTCAAGCGGGAGCCGGCGGCGCGGAAGCGCAGGATTGGGCGGATATGCTGCTCAGAATGTATCTGCGTTGGGGCGAAAATCGCGACTTCAAGACCGAACTCATCGAGATCTCAGCTGGCGAAGTAGCCGGAGTCAAGAGCGCGATGGTGAAGTTCACCGGTGACTACGCCTTTGGGTGGCTGCGCACCGAAACCGGAGTGCACCGCCTGGTGCGCAAGTCACCGTTCGATTCCGGTAACCGACGACATACGTCGTTTGCGTCGGTATTCGTGTCCCCGGAGATCGACGACGACATCGAAATTGACATCAATCCCGCGGATCTGCGCATCGATACCTACCGTGCGAGCGGCGCCGGCGGGCAGCATGTGAACAAGACGGATTCCGCCGTACGCATTACGCACGAGCCGAGCGGCATCGCCGTGCAGTGTCAAAACGAACGCTCACAGCATAAGAACAAAGAACAGGCAATGAAATTGCTGCGCGCCCGCCTGTACGAACAGGAGATGCTCAAACGCACCGAGGAGCAACGAGCGGTCGAGGACAGCAAGGCCGATATCGGTTGGGGCAGCCAGATCCGCTCGTATGTCCTCGACCAATCGCGCATCAAGGATTTACGCACCAATGTCGAAACCGGCAACACCCAGGCGGTATTGGACGGCGCGTTGGATCCATTCATAGAAGCGAGTCTCAAACAAGGGCTATAAAGCTATTGTTCCCGGATTCCGCTGCGCTCCATCCAGGCTACGACGGAGCCAGACTGTAGCCTGGATGGAGCGCAGCGGAATCCAGGGATATCCTAAACATCATGCCAAAGAAGAACAGGTCCATAACGGAAGCGCAGCTGGTTGCGCAGCGCCGGGCCAAGCTCGAACAACTGCGCGAAACCGGCCGGGCTTATCGCAACGATTTTCGGCGGGATGCGCTGGCGGGCGATCTACAGGATCGCTATGCCGACGGCACTGCAGACGATCTCGAAGCGCAGCAAATTCAAGTCACTGTGGCGGGGCGGATGATGTCGCAGCGCGTGATGGGCAAGGCCTCGTTTGCGCATATCAAGGACATGAGCGGCCAGATTCAGCTCTACGTCAAAAGCGATGCCTTACCGGAAGGCGTCTACAGCGAGTTCAAGAAGTGGGATTTGGGCGACATCGTGGGCGCACGCGGCACCGTGTTCCGGACGCAAAAGGGGGAACTTTCGATCCTGGTCGACGACCTCTGTTTGATCACCAAGGCACTGCGTCCGCTGCCGGAAAAATGGCACGGTCTGACGGACCTCGAAGCGCGTTATCGGCAACGTTACCTCGATCTGATCATGAACGACGCAGCGCGGACCACGTTTCGGACGCGCACGGTCATCATCGACTATCTCCGCCGTTTCTTGTCCGAACGCGGTTACCTCGAAGTCGAAACGCCCATGATGCAGGTCACACCGGGCGGCGCGACGGCGCGGCCCTTTATCACCCATCACAACAGCCTTGATATGTCGCTGTACCTGCGTGTCGCACCGGAGCTCTATCTCAAACGTCTGCTCGTCGGCGGCATGGAAAAGGTCTTTGAAATAAACCGCAATTTTCGCAACGAGGGCCTGTCGACACAGCACAACCCGGAATTCACCATGCTGGAATTTTACGAGGCTTATGCCGCGTTTGGTGATGTCATGGACCTGACCGAGACCATGCTACGCGGCCTCGCGACCGAATTGTTCGGCGAACCCCGGTTTGAATACCAGGGGGTGAATTATGATTTCGGCGCGCCCTTTAAGCGGGTGACGGTCAAGGAATCGATTCTTGCGTATAACGACGGCATAAGCGCTGACGATCTCGAGGATTTGGAACGCGCCCGCGCCTTGGCCACGCGTTTGGAGATCCCGTTCGAATCGTCGTTCGGGCTCGGAAAACTACAGATCGAGGTCTTCGAGAAAACGGTCGAATCGCAACTCGAAGGACCTATCTTTATCACCGCGTATCCGGTTGAAGTCTCGCCGCTTTCGCGGCGCAACGATGATGATCCGTTCTTTACCGATCGATTCGAATTATTCGTTGCCGGACGCGAGATCGCCAATGGATTTTCCGAGTTGAATGACCCCGATGACCAGGCAGAGCGCTTTCGTGCCCAGGTCAAGCAGAAGGACGATGGGGACGCGGAGGCCATGCATTTCGATGAGGACTACATCCGAGCGCTCGAATACGGCATGCCGCCGGCGGGGGGCGAAGGCCTCGGTATCGACCGGCTCGTGATGCTCATGACCGATGCGCCGTCAATCCGGGACGTCCTGCTGTTTCCGCACATGCGCCCACGCCGCGACGGATCCGACTGATCCGCTGATTTCGCCGGAAGATGGGCCGTTTTGAACGGTTTAGCCGTTGCCGCGAACGTACTTTCTCGGGAATAATCCCAGCGTTGAAGGGAAACTAACGCGAATTTGCCCGGTCTATCTTGGGGAGCTTTGGGAGTGTGTCTCACACCGCGGCCGCGAAGGCAGTCGCCCCGGGCGAATTCCGATAACGACTTCGCTATAAAGCGAAGACCATGTCTAGACACTATGTTTTAGGAGATTATCTGATGGGCAAGAAGACTCAGTTGAAACCGATTGCTGCAGCGATCGGCACGACCTTCGCGGTTACCCTCGCGGCGTCCCCGCTGGTCAACGCGGCGGACAATCCTTTCACAGCGACTGGATTCGAGAGCGGCTACATGGTTGCGGGCAGCCACGCCGGCGAAGGCAAGTGTGGTGAAGGCAAGGCCAAAGAAGGTGACGCCAAAGAAGGCGAAGGCAAGTGCGGCGAAGGGAAGTGCGGCGAAGGCAAGGCCAAAGAAGGCGACGCCAAAGAAGGTGAAGGTAAGTGCGGCGAAGGGAAGTGCGGTGAAGGCAAGGCCAAAGAAGGCGAAGGCAAATGTGGCGAAGGCAAATAAGGCGGCTGAGCTGAATTTGACTTGAGCAGCACCGGTGTCTCGCACCTTCGCTGTAGAAGGTAAAGGACTAGGTCTCCGGCGGGCGCTGATGCGCCCGCTGGAAGGCCATCAAGGCAGCGACATCGATTTCCTCGAAGTCGCGCCGGAAAACTGGATCGACGTCGGCGGACATCTCGGACGAAGATTCCGACGTTTCACGGAACGCACGGCGTTCGTTTGCCACGGCCTGTCACTGAATATCGGCGGGCCCGCGCCCCTCGATGAACCCTTCATTAAACGCGTCAAGCAATTTCTCGATGATCACGAGATCCGTTGCTACAGCGAACACCTGAGCTATTGTGCCGACGACGGTCATCTCTATGACCTGATGCCCATTCCGTTTACCGGGGAAGCTGTCGCGTACGTTTCCGAACGGATCGAGCGTACCCAGGATATTCTGGGGCGCCGCCTCGCGGTCGAGAACGTTTCGTATTATTGCGCTCCAGGCCAGGAGATGACTGAAATCGAATTCATCAACGCGGTGCTCGAGCGTGCGGATTGCGAGCTGCTGCTGGACGTGAACAACATCTATGTCAACAGCACCAATCATCGCTACGACGCGATCGAATTTCTTCATACACTCCCTGCAGAACGCATCGCCTATGCGCACGTCGCGGGCCATTTCAATGAAGCCGAAGACCTGATCGTCGATACCCACGGAGCGGACGTCATCGATCCGGTGTGGGAGCTGTTGCACGCAGCCTATGATCATTTCGGCGTGATTCCGACGCTCCTGGAACGCGATTTCAATATTCCACCCCTGAGCGAGCTGATCGAGGAAATCGGTCATATCGGTCAACTTCAGGAAGCGGCCGGGCGCCAGTCGACTACGTCCGCGGTGACCCATGGTTAGACCGCAATTCATCGATCTGCAATACCAATTCACGGCGCACATGCGTGATCCGGCGCGATGTCCCGGACCTGCGGGCGTCGAAGATCGGCGGCTGAAGATATACCGGGACCTGCTCTATAAGAATGTCGAGGGTTTCATGTCGAATGGATTCCCGGTGCTACGCAGCCTCACCGACGACACCCGTTGGCATGCCATGATTCGAGACTACTTCTCGCGTCATCAAGCGCGTACCGCGCTGTTCCCCAAGATGCCGCAGGAATTTCTCCAGTATCTGGCCGATGAACGCGACGACCCTGACGATCCGCCCTTCATGCGAGAACTCGCGCATTACGAATGGCTGGAAGTGGAAGTGTCTCTCGACACGCGCGAACTCGACGACGTCGCTGTCGACGATGATGTTGATTTGCTCGAAGGTTGCCCGGTACCTAATCCCGTGATCCGGCCGCAGGCCTATACGTTTCCAGTACATCGGCTCAGCCCGGACGTGCAGCCACGCCTGGCGCCCGAAGAACCCACTTATCTCGTCGTCTACCGCGATCGCAAAGACACGATTGGTTTCATGGAGTTGAATGCCGTGTCCGCGCGGCTGCTCGAACTCATACTGCGCGATGACGGCACGTGTGCACGCAACCTGCTCGAGTTGATCGCGGCGGAGCTAGAGCACCCGGATCCCGCTGTCGTGGTCGAGGGGGGGAAAGCTATACTTCAAACGTTTTTGGACAAAGACATCGTACTAGGGACGCGGGCAGTTACTCGTCAATAGATAATGAGCCCAGGCCCGTAGCCTGGATGAAGCGAAGCGGAATCCGGGAATTAAACCACCGTACTGCTTCGGAGGAAGCAAATGAATTCGTCTACCTTCATGACCGTCGTCGACGGTTTAGCCGCCTTGTTTATCTTTCTGCTCGGTGTAGGCTTGCTGGCGATCGTCGTCATCTACATCATCGATGTCACACAGACGCAGCAGGCGGTGCGCCGCAACTACCCCGTTATCGGGCGTTTACGCTACGTCTTCGAGGAGCTTGGCGAATTCTTTCGCCAGTATTTCTTTGCCATGGACCGCGAAGAGATGCCATTCAACCGCGCCGAGCGCTCCTGGGTCTATCGGGCCGCGAAAGGGGTAGACAGTACCGTCGCGTTCGGATCGACCCGGGATTTGCGGCCTGTCGGTACGGTTATATTCGTCAATTGCCCCTATCCGACACTCGACGAAGACGCGGCCCAACCAAATGACGTGACGATCGGCGCGGACTGCGAGATGCCCTATACCACCAATTCGGTATTCAACATATCCGGGATGAGTTTCGGCGCGATATCGCGACCCGCGGTGCTGGCGCTTTCGAATGGTGCGCGCAAAGCGGGTGTGTGGATGAATACCGGCGAGGGCGGTTTGTCGCCTTATCATCTTGAAGGTGGCGCCGATATCGTCTTCCAGATGGGCACGGCCAAATACGGCGTGCGCGATGCTGACGGCAATCTGTCCGACGACAAACTCCGTGAAATCGCCGCGCACGAACAGGTCCGGATGTTTGAAATCAAGCTGTCCCAAGGCGCCAAACCGGGGAAAGGCGGCATCCTGCCCGGCGGCAAGGTGACCGCGGAGATCGCTGCCATCCGCGGGATCCCGGAGGGTGGGTCGTCGATCAGCCCCAACCGCCACCTCGACATCAACAGCGAAAGCGACCTGCTCGATATGATCGAGCGGATCCGGCGGGTGACCGGCAAACCGACAGGATTTAAAACGGTGGTTGGCGCCTATGGCTGGTTGGAAAAACTTTTTCTGGAGGTGCACGCGCGCGGGCTTGCGAGCGCGCCTGATTTCATTACCGTCGACAGTGGTGATGGGGGTACCGGCGCGGCGCCCATGAGCCTCATCGACAACGTTGGCCTGCCCTTGCGCGAAAGCCTGCCGTTGGTCGTGGATTTGCTCAAGCAGTACGGCCTGCGGGACCGCACCAAGATCGTAGCCAGTGGCAAGCTCATCAATCCGACCGAGGTCGCATGGGCGCTCTGCGCCGGCGCCAATTTCGTGATCTCGGCGCGCGGCTTCATGTTTGCACTGGGTTGCATTCAAGCACTTCAGTGCAACAAAAACACCTGCCCCACAGGCATCACCACGCATGACAAACGCCTGCAACGCGGCCTCGATCCAACCGACAAGACCGAGCGCGTGTATCGTTATGCCAAAAACATGCATTACGAACTGGGTGTCATTGCGCATTCCTGCGGCGTTGCCGAGCCGCGGCGGCTCAAGCGCTATCACTGCCGAATCGTGCAGTCCAACGGCCGCTCGATACCTCTGAACGAACTGTATCCCGACATCCAAGCACTGGCAGTTCCCGGTTTAGAGGAGGCGCGTGCATGAAGGCTTCGGATCTGCTGGTCAAGTGTCTCGAGGAGGAAGGCATCGAGTACATCTTCGGCGTGCCCGGCGAGGAAAACGCCGATTTCATGATGTCGCTCGAAGAGTCCAAGCGCATCCGCTTCGTACTGACCCGTCACGAGCAGGGGGCGGCCTTCATGTCCGAGGTCTACGGTCGCCTGACCGGTAGGGTTTCGGGCTGCCTCGGCACGCTTGGCCCCGGCGCGACCAATCTCGTGACCGGCGTCGCCGACGGCAATATGGATCGCGCGCCGCTGCTGGTCTTGACGGGGCAGGGCTCGACCGAGCGCCTGCACAAGGAATCGCATCAGATCATGGATGTCGTGGAGATGTTCAAGCCGGTCACCAAGTGGGCGGCAACGATCGCCAACGCCAACACCATCCCCGAGATCGTACGCAAAGCGGTTCGCGTGGCCTTGACGGAGAAACCCGGCGCTGTGCTCATCGAACTGCCGGAGGACGTCGCCAAGCACGACACCGAGCAGCGGCCATTGCAGCGCAAACGATTCCGCCGTCCGGGGCCCGATGACAAAATCGTCGACCGGGCGTTCGAGATGCTGCGCGAGGCGAAGAATCCGGTGATCATCGCCGGCAACGGCACCATCCGTAAGCGCGCGTCGAAACAATTACGGTCGTTTTGCGAAGCCACCGGGATCGGCGTTTTATCGACGTTCATGGCCAAGGGCGCCGTAGATGTCGACGCACCTTATTGCCTGTATACCATTGGCCTCGGCGCGAAAGACCTACCGACGCTCGCGGTCGATAGCGCGGACCTCGTCATAACCCTGGGTTTCGACATGGTGGAATACCATCCGCACCTGTGGAATCCAAAGGCCGACAAGTCGATCATCCACGCGGATTTTCTGCCGGCGGAGATCGATCGCTACTACAATCCCAATGTCGAACTCGTCGGCGATCTGGCGCACACCTTGTGGATGTTGAACGAACGCGTCCAGCAAGACGCGCTGCCGCAATACGACTTTAGTCACCAGGCGGATATCCGCGAGCGTATGGGCGAGGAATTGGCACAACACGCCGACGACGATACGGAAACGTCCATCCGCCCACAGAAGATGCTTTACGATTTACGGGCGGTACTCGGGCCGAACGACATCCTGTTGTCTGACGTCGGTGCGCATAAAATGTGGATCGCCCGCCACTATCATTGCCACGAGCCGAATACCTGCCTCATCCCCAACGGATTCTGTTCCATGGGCTTCGCGTTGCCGGGCGCAATTGCAGCGAATCTGGTGCATCCGGATCGACGCGTGGTCGGTCTTGCGGGCGACGCCGGCTTCATGATGAACGTGCAGGAAATGGAAACAGCGCGGCGGTTGGGCTCGAATATCGTCGTGTTGGTGTGGGAGGACGGCGCTTACGGTTTGATCGCCTGGAAACAGGAGACGCAGTTCGGTAAACATACCGATCTTGCGTTCGGTAATCCCGAATGGCTCGGCCTCGCACGTGCCTTTGGTTGGAACGGCCACCGCGTGGAACGCAGCGCGGATTTCGCCGGCGTCATGGAGCAGGCGCTGACCGAGGCGGGCCCGAGTCTGGTCGTAGCGCCGGTCGACTATCGCGAAAACATGCTGCTGAACCAACGGCTCGGCGAGTTGGTGCAACCGAGCGCGGCGGTCAGCTGACGCAACGCTTCAACATCGCCTCCGTAGGAGCCCGCTTGCGGGCGAATTGAAACAACTGGGGAGAACAACATGGGTGCGATCGTAAAACTTCTCAACAAAGCGCAGGGCCTCCTCGATCACGTTCGCTTAATCGACTTCATCGCTCCTGTACTGCTGAGGATCTATTTGGTTCCGGTATTTTTCTTCGCAGGGCAAAATAAATGGAATCCGCGTGCCGAAGGCGGAACCTTGAATCCGCTCGAAGGGCTGAAGGACATCGCCAATTGGTTCGGTAATCCCGATTGGGGCCTTGGGCTACCCGCGCCGATGCTGATGGCGATATTGGCATGGGCGGCCGAATACCTGGGCGCGATCGCACTCGCGCTCGGCTTAGCCGTCCGCTGGATCTGCATTCCGATGATGTTCACGATGATCGTCGCGATGACGACGGTGCACTGGGACCATGGCTGGCAGGCCGTGCACGATCTCAAAAGCCCTCATGCCTCGGAAAACGCGGAAGCCGCCATTGAGCGGTTGAATCGTTCCAAATCGATACTCAAGGAACACGGTAATTACGACTGGCTCACCGAACACGGCGGCCTGGTATCCTCAAACAACGGTATCGAGTGGGCTGCAACTTACTTCATCATGTTGATGGCGTTATTCTTCGTCGGCGGCGGCCGCTATTTCAGCGTGGATTACTGGATCGCGCGCAAATATCGCGTACCGGCAGCCGATTGATTTATTGACCCCGGATTCCGCTACGCTCCATCCGGGCTACGACAGCCGAATTTGGCAATGGCCGATATCGGATTATTCGTAGCGGCGGCATTGATCGTCGGCGCGCTGTTGGAATCGCTGGCCGCGCGCTATCGTTTGCCATTCAATCTGCTTTTGCTGCTGGCGGGATTCCTCGCCTCGGAAGCGATCGTCGGCTTGGGTTTCGATACACGTCTGCGCTGGTATCACTTTCACGAACTCGTTTTTTACATATTGATCCCGCTTTTGATCTTCGAAACGTCGTCGCGGGTCAACCGCGTCGCGCTCATGCGGGAATGGCGCGCGATTTTAATGATGGCGGTGCCGGTACTCATCGCCTGTGGAGCGATGACGGCGATGTTGATCTACGTCGGGATCGATCATCCCACCGGGTTCCCCGTGATAGCTGCCTTGCTCGCCGCTGCGGTACTCGCGGCGATCGATCCGGGAGAGATCATCGAGGCGTCCGGCGGCGATCCGCGGTTTACGCGATGCAACACACTCCTCAATGGTGAAAGCGTTTTCAGTGACGTAGTCGCCGTCACGGTCTTCGCGGTGTTCGTCAATGCGGCGTTGATGAACAGCGAGGACATCGGCTATGCCTCGACCGGCGGCCTTTTGCTCTGGTCCGCCGGCGGCGGTATGCTCGTCGGAGCTTTGGCGGGGCTGCTCGGACGGACGATCTGTCGCGTGGTCCGTGCAGGTATGGTCCGGGCGCTTACGGCGGCATCGATCGCTTTCGCGGCGTTTATCGTGAGCCGCTACATCGTGATGGGATCCGGTGCCGTGGCCGTGCTCGTCGCGACCCTGCTGATGACGTCGGGACGCGGTTGGGGGAATGAAGCCGAGCGCGCTACGGTCGACGCCGTGGGATGGAGTGCGCGGGTAATCTTGTTCGTGCTGGCCGGAGCGACTGTGACGACCTTTATGTTTCGCGATCAATGGCTGGCGATGCTGATCGCGATCGGCGCCGTGACCATCTCACGCCTCTTCGTCGTCAGCGGGGGATTGACGCTCGCAAATATCGTCAAACGGGGCGGTGAATTCTCGCTTGGCGAGCGTGCGCATCTGATGGTCGGCGGGGTCCGGGGCGCCATCGTGTTGGCCCTGGGTTTGTCTTTGCCGCTCGAATTCGATGCCTGGTATACGGTGCAGTCGATGGTGTACGGGGTGGTGATCTTTACGCTCGCGGTTCACCCGTTGATGGCGCGCGGATTAACGCGGTAGGCAATCACCCGCATGCGGGCGAAAGGCGCAGGATCATATCCACTGCGCTTCGCTATAAATCGAAACCCGCCGCGGTTCTTCGTTGATCTGGCCCTTGGCGTAGTCGACGCCCATTTTTGAGAGCGCATCGCGCATCGATTCGGTATCTGCATTCTCGGCGACGGTTTCGATCCCGAGACTGCGCGCGATCCGGCTCAAACCCAGTACGACTTCATAGTCGACCGAGCTATAGAGCATGTTTTGCACGAGGGATCCGCGGATCCCCAGAAAGTCGGTTTGCAAGGATTTGATCAGATCGATCGATTCGCTGCCGAAGCCCATGTCGCTGACCATGAATCGACAGGCATACTGCTTGAGCGAGGTCACGAAATAGCGGACGTATTCCTGATGCCCGGTGAGGCCGGGCTCGTCGATGATGAAGCCGAGACGGTCTCCGTAAGCTTTGTATTCCTCGACGGTGTGGAGGATGTAATCCAGCAGCCGATCGTCGGACAGAGATTGTTGGGAGAGGGGCATCAACACGAGCTCCGTGTCGCACAGCGTCGGGTGATTGAGGCGCAGCGCGTCAATAGCGGCTTTTACCACCCAGCGATCGATTTCCTCAGTCAGCTGATAGCGGCGCGCGAGATCAATCAATTCCGTGCGCGGGATGAATTTGCCCTGACTGTTGCGAATACCGACGCTGAGTTCACAAACATTTGAAGGTTGGGCAACCGCCATCGCGCACAAGGGTTGGTAAAACAACTCGAGCCGGTTACCGTGGATCGCGGTCTGAATATCCTTCACGAAATCGAATACGCGTGCTTGTTTTGTATGAGCGGTACGGTCGCGCTCGAACAGATAAACGCGATTTCGCCCGAATTTCTTTGCCGTGTAGCAGGCCGAGTCAGCGGCCCGGATGATTTCCGCCGTACTCTTACACTCCTTGTTGATCTCGACGATGCCGATACTGATCGAGACCGGTAGCTCGATGGATTGCCAGATGAATTCGTGCTTCTCGACTTCGCTGCGCAGGCCTTCGGCAATAAGCCGCGCTTTTTCGATCGAACAGCTGTAGAGCAGGGCCGTAAATTCATCGCCGCCGACACGCGCGAGCGTATCCGCGCCTCGAATGCGAGTTCTCAGTATGTTCGCCAGACCCTTGAGCGCGGAATCGCCCGCAGCATGACCGAAACTGTCGTTGACGAACTTGAACTTATCGATATCGATAAACAGAAGGCTGTGTACGTTGCCGCCATCGTCGTGCGCACGCCTCACGAGCTTTTTCAATCGGATTTCGAATTCCGTACGGTTGATCGTGCCGGTGAGAGGGTCGTGTGTGGCTTGCCACTCAATGGTTTCGGCGCGGTGACGCTTCTCGGTGACATCGCGCAGGACAAAGGCCGCGCCCGAGAATTCGCCTCGCTCGTCTTTGATCGGCGTAACGATGTAATCGATACCGTAGACAACACCGTCGCGGCGGACTAACTGCGCGTTGTCGCTGCTGCTTTGCGTGCGCCGTGTCAAACGGCATTGATCGAAGATCTCGCTCGTGTGATTGCGCTGAGCCGGCGGGAATACGATCCGCATGCAATCGTCGATCGATCGATCCTCGAGTTCTTTGTGTGGCCACCCAAGCAGCACTTCGGCGATTGGATTGACGTAGTCGATGTCACCGACCTTGTCGGTCGTAACGACCGCATCGCCGAGCGCGCGTAAGATACGGCGATTGCGCTCGTGGACCGCGAAGGCCTCGTTAAGTGCATCGAGTTTCTTGTCGGCGAGGCTGGTCAGATCGGCGTCTACATACCGATGTGTGGCCCTATTGTCCGCATTGAAATCATTCATGCGCAGCAAACGTTGGACGACCTCACGCAGCTTTTCGATCGAGCGGTAATAGGCGGAGGCCGTGATGAGCAATGTCGCTCCCGCGATTACGATCCAATAGACCGCCACGATAAACCGGTCATCACTCACAACCCCGACACCGGCCAAAAGGGCAGGGGTCACGGCAAAAAACAGGTATGCGAAACGTGTTTCGGCAAATACCGGTATCGCGATGGTCGCAATGCCGAACGCCGCAGCGAGCAACACGCCAGCCTGTATGGGATCGGCGATCGGCAGCAGCGCCGCCACCCCGGCGCCCCAGGACAGACCGAAGACGGCTGCCAGACCGACATTGAAGGCGACACTTTGAGCCGCAGCATGACCGATCAACCGTCCGGCGCGGCTGGCGAGATGGAGCAGCGCGTTCAGCGCCGTAAAGGCCGACCATCCGATCAGCATCACTGCCGGCGCGCGTTCCCAAAATACCGCGCTGACGCCGGCAACTGCGAGCAGGTTTGCAATCACCCAGCAACGGCTGAGCGCGTTCGCGTATTGGCCGGCCGCGTAATGATCTCGGGGAGTATCCGGACGTGCGAACGCCGCGGTCGTCGTCGCATGCGGCGTGGTCGTTGGGCTATGATCGTCCATGGTGCTCTAATTACTAGTCATTTTTCATGGCGTCTGCTGCTGTAAGCGATCGGCTAAAGACATGATCGACACGGCGGTGGGCACGACACCTTCAATACGAATTATTGATATAAATTGGACAACGCGTCGTGATCGACATCACAGGCGTATAGTGCTGACCGTGACATCGGTCACGAAAGCGCGCGCAGACTGTTTCGGAATGTGATGTAGGTCACGCCCGAAGGTCTGGGCGTACGACCACCGCGATCAAGTTTTTCTTTTCGAACCCACTCTCAGGCGCAGGGCGTTGAGCTTGATGAAGCCTTCAGCATCGCCTTGATCGTAGGCGCCGGCGTCGTCCTCAAAAGTCGCGAGCGACCCATCGAATAAGCTGTCGTAATCGGATCGTCGTCCTTCGACAACGACGTTGCCCTTGTATAGGCGCAGGCGCACGGTACCGTTAACCCGCGTTTGTGAACCGTCGATCATCGATTGCAGGAGTTCGCGCTCGGGGCTCCACCAATAGCCGTTGTAGATCAATTCGGCGTAGCGGGGCATGAATTCATCCTTGAGGTGCGCAACTTCCCGATCCAAGGTCAACGACTCGATTGCGCGATGCGCCTTCAGCATGATCGTTCCGCCGGGCGTTTCGTAACAACCGCGAGACTTCATTCCGACATAACGGTTTTCGACGATGTCGAGTCGTCCGACACCGGCCTCGCCACCGATTGCGTTCAGATGTCTGAGCACGGCGGCGGGCGCCATGGGCTGACCGTCGACCGCAACGATATCGCCGCGCGCGTATTCGAGTTCAACGGTGCGCGGCACATCGGGCGCGTCCTCCGGCGCGGCCGTCCAGCGCCACATGGATTCTTCGGCGTTCGCCCAGGGGTCTTCGAGCACACCGCCCTCGTAGGAGATGTGCAAGAGGTTGGCGTCCATAGAATACGGCGACCCTGCATCGGTTTTGTATTCGATCGGAATGCCGCGCTGCTCGGCGTAGGCGAGCAGTTTTTCGCGTGAGGTCAGATTCCATTCGCGCCACGGCGCGATAACCTTGATACCGGGCTCGAGTGCATAGGCGCCCAACTCGAAGCGCACTTGATCGTTGCCCTTCCCGGTGGCGCCGTGCGCTATCGCGTCGGCGCCCGTCTCACGCGCGATCTCGACCAGGCGCTTTGCGATCAACGGCCGTGCAATGGACGTGCCGAGTAAATACTCGCCTTCATAGATGGCGTTGGCGCGAAACATCGGGAAGACGAAGTCGTTCGCAAACTCTCCCACGAGATCGTCTACGTAGATTTCACGGACGCCCAGCTCCGTTGCCTTTGCACGCGCCGTTTCCAGCTCTTCGCCCTGGCCGATATCCGCAGTGAAGGTCACGACCTCGCAGCCGTATTCCTCCTCCAGCCATTTGAGGATGACCGACGTGTCGAGGCCGCCCGAATAGGCGAGAACGACTTTTTTAACCTGCGATTTCGGCATCGACATGCCTGCAAACGGCTTCAGGGAGGCGCATTGTGCCCCAGGTCCAACTACTTGGCGAGGGCGCGTTTGAAGAGTGTCATAAACGCCGCGGGCGCCTCCGCGTGGGGCCAGTGCCCGCCACCCGTAACGGTATCGACGCGGTATTCGCCGAACAGAGTATTGAGAATCAATATGTGATCATCGGTAATTCGATCGGAAAGCTCGCCGCGAATGAACCAGGTCGTGCCGTCGAAGCGCGCATCGTCGGCCACCGGCAGCGGGCCCAGGATATGATGCATCTGGGCGTGCAACGCTGAGAGGTTCGCGCGCCACCGAGCGCGGCCATTGTCGAAGACGAGGTTTTGCAGAATAAAAAGCCGTACGGCCTCTTCCGGGATGGCCTCAGCAAGCTTGCGGTCAGCTTCGTTCCGGCGTTTGATCCCGCCCATATTCAGCGCCAGCATCGCGTCGATCATATCGTTGAAGCGGTCCGGGTAGCTCACCGGCGCGATATCGACGATGACGAGGCGGGCGATAGCGCGTGGATCGTTGAGCGCCATCGTCATTGCGGCTTTACCACCCATGCTGTGGCCGACCAGCACGAAGTCCCGCAGCGCGAGTTTATCGACCAGCGCCCGCACGTCCGCAACCATGTCACCGTAGGTCATCGAGTCGCTGTGGGGTGAGCGGCCGTGGTTACGGAGATCGACGAGGTAGAACCCATACTGGTCCGACAGGCGGCGCGCGACCGTGAGCCAATTGCGGCCGGCGCCGAACAAGCCATGCAATACCACGACGGGCGGCCCATCGCCGATGCGCTCGTAATGAAGATCGACTGCCACGCTCAAGCGTTTCGCAAACGGTCTGGAACCCGGTCGGCGTTCAGGTAACGCAGCGGCCAGATCCCAAGGATCGCGATATCCTCGTCGATACCGTCCATGACCTCATAACTGCCGAAGTCCTCGCGGCTGACCCAGGCATAGTCCGTGTGTTCCTCGTTCAGGACGACTACGCCCGCGGTCCATTTGAATTGGAACAGGTGGATCTCGTATTGCCCGCCATAGTAGGTGTCGCGAAAGGGCCCGACATAGCGCACCAATTCCACCTGGTGGCCGCTTCCGATCTCCTCGTTCATCTCACGATACGCGGCGGCCTCCGGCGTTTCGCCCGCCTCGATCTTGCCCGCCGGCAGGCCCCATAGTCCGGGGCCGAGCCACGCGTCGAGCGTACGCTTGAGCATCAATAGGCGCCCACGCGGGTCGATGAGGAGATCGAGCGCATAGCGTGCGGTTGGGGGCGCGTCGCGATTCACGGATGGGATTCTAGCCGTAGCCCGGATGGAGCGCAGCGGAATCCGGGGGCATTTCAATTATTCGGCCGGACCTCTTATGCTTTTCCAGGCGCCTTAGGGAGGTGGCAGATCGATGTCGATTCGAATCGTCAGATTGGGCAGTGACCGGCTACCCGGCGAAGGCCTGCGCATCGGCACGGTGCGGCGCCCGCCACGCGGCGTGCCGAAGCACGATTACGCATCGGGCAATTGGTACGACGTTTGGTATCCCAATCTCGCGCCCGCGGCGGACACGGTGAAGCTCGCGCTGGATGCTCAAACCAATTCCGAGTGGAAAGCGTTCGCGAAAAAGTACCGCGCGGAAATGCGGACGCCTGACAACAATCGCACGCTCGACCTGCTCGCCGCGCTGTCCCATCACACCGACTTCTCTGTCGGTTGCTATTGCGCCGAAGAACCCCGCTGCCATCGTTCCATCCTCCGCGCCTTGTTGGTCGAGAAAGGTGCGAAGGTAGAACGATGATTGAATTTGCCGTGCGCCGCCGGACGCTCCTGATACTTTTGGTTTCGATATTCATCGTGGCCTGCGATCAACAGGCGATATTCAATAAGCTGGTTCCAAAGGATGAAGCCGCATTCGCCGAGCGCTATCTCCAACAACTGGCTGACGGCGATCTCGATGCAGTGGAAGCGAAGTTGGACCCGCGGATTGTCTCCCCTGAAATCCGGGCCGAGTTGGCATTCATGTCGGAGAGCTTTCCGAAAACAAAACCGATCAACGTTAAGCTCGTCGGCTCGAACACCCGAACCACCGATGAATTCTGGCACGCGCAGTTTACGTTCGAATACGAATACCTCGGGCAGTGGCTGCTCGCCGGCGTCGCCATGCACCGGGAGGGCCCTGATCTGCTCATCGGCGGCGTCAACGTCGAGCGCATCCCGGATTCTGTCGAAAACATCCACAGGTTCACGTTTCGCGATAAAACACCGGTCCATTACAACGTCCTTCTTGCCGCGGGAGCAGTCGTATTGTTCGTGCTCTATTCCCTAGTGCAATGCATTCGCAGTCCGCATACGCAACGTAAATGGATATGGATCGCCTTTATCCTGCTGGGTGTAGGGACGGTGAAATTGAATTGGACGACCGGTATTTGGGAATTCACGCCGTTTCACGTGCTGCTCTTCAGCGTCGGGTTTCAGAAATTGCTGTATGCCCCTGCAATCGTACAGGTCGCGGTGCCGGTTGGCGCGATTGGCTTCCACATCGGACGGTTCATGAACCGGAACGGCGATGTGGACTCGTAACTGATTTGTGTCTACGACGGAACCGATAAAACTAAGCCTGCGCGGCCCGACGGCGCTGCTCGACGGCGACACAGAATGCGAATTTTTGTTTTCGCACGCGCAAGCCTGGCAGCCCGGTATCTACCTCTGGACGTATTTCTGCAAGCAGTGCGATCGGATCAATTCGGTCGGCGTCGCCCACGACAGTATCGCGATGGCGCATGCCGGTCACGTGGCGGCTTTTCTCGCCGGTGAACGTGCGTTTTATTCCGCCGCCGACCGCGCGGCCGGTCGTCTGCGCCGCGTTTATGCGCCGCAGGATGGCGCGCAAGGCTACGTCGCGAATGCGGCGGATCTGCTTGCCGAATTACGCCAGTTGAGGATCTTCTTCGCGCCTATCGACACCGATGCATTGTTTCGCACCCGCATAGCGGTCGCGATCGCGGGTCACATCGAGAACTTGGGTGGCAAGGCGATGGAATGGTTCGACAGCGCGAGAACCGGCGGTATACCGCGGGTCGAAATCGGTGAGCCGGTATCAGTCCAGTTTTACCGGCCCGTCATCATCGTGAACATGCCGGACGAACTCAGCGTCTGAAGCACGTGCTTACCCGGCCTTGCGGATCTCGACATGCGCGTCGAACGCATCGCTGCCGATGCCGCGCCCGCTCAAGCCGTCGGGCGTGAGCGCGTTGGCGGAGGACGCGCCGTTCGCGGTCGACACGGGCCACCAATTGAACGGCATGTAGACGACGCCGGGTGAAGTCACGTCCGACACGCTCGCGCGTAGTTGCACCTCGCCGTAACAATTGAACATGCGCACGATGTCGCCATCGGTAATATCTCTGGCTGCGGCATCAGTGGGATTGATCTCGACTTCCGGTTCGTGCTTGGCCGTGCCCTTGTGCCGCAGGTTGACGTATTCGGAATTCAGGAAATGGCTGGTCTTCGCCGTGACCAGGTGCAATGGCGCGGGCTCACCGTTTCCGTAGTCGCGCGCGGCCAGCGGTTCATACTTCGGCAGCGGATCGCGTCCCGCCTCGAGCATTGTCTCGGAGTAAAATTCGCATTTACCGCTCGGCGTGCCAAACCCGCCTTCGGCCAGGGGCCGGTAATCGCCCATGTTGAGCGGTGCCCAGCCTTCGCGTTGCAGTCGCTCGTAGGTGATTCCCTCGATGTAAGGGCTGCCGCTATCCAGTATGCGTCGTATACGCTCTTCGTCGTCGATGTGCAGAAACTCCTCGGTGAAGCCCATCGCCATCGACAGACGCCGAAAGAGTTCCGTGTTCGCGATCGCCTCGCCGAGCGGCTCGATCGCCGGCGGGTTGAGCGCGACGTAATTCGTGCCCCAGGACGGCATGAGCTCCAGATGCTCGAACTGCGTCGTGGCCGGTAGCACGATATCGGCGTAGAGCGCCGTATCGGTCAGGAATTGCTCGTGGACGACGGTGAAGAGGTCGTCGCGCTTTAGCCCTTCGATAACGAGATTCTGATTGGCCGCGGTGACGACCGGATTCGAGTTGTAAACCAACATCCACTCGATCGGGGGGTCCATGGTCGGATCGGTCAGCGCGAGACCGAGCTGCGCCAGCGACACGCTGCGTTCCCGCGGCGGGAGATCGGGGTTTGCCATGATGGCGGTGTGGTCCAAGGCCTGCATCGAATTGAAGATGGTGAACTGACACAGACCGCCGCCCCGCTCGCGATAGCCGCCGATGAGCGCCGGCAGGCAGGCAACGGCGCGATGCGACATATCGCCGTTCGAATAGCGTTCCATGCCGACCAGGGAGCGGATCACCGACGGTCGCGTAGTGGCATAGTCCCGCGCCAGTTTTTCGATGTCGGTAGCCGCGATGCCCGTGATGTCAGCCGCGTGCTCGGGTGGATACTCCTTGATCCGGTCACATAACTTGTCGAACCCCAGCGTGTACTTTTCAATGAACTCCATATCGTGGAGCTCATCGCGCACGATGACGTGCATCATCGCGAGGGCGAGCGCCGCGTCGCTGCCGGGCTTGAGTTGCACGTGCCAGTCGGCGCGTTCGGCCGTGGGGGTTTTGATCGGATCGACCACCACGACTTGCGCTCCGGCGCGGCGCGCTTTGCGGATCACGCTGCTCCACAGGTGCAGGTTCGTGGCGACCGTGTTCGTGCCCCATATCAAAATGAAGCGGCTGTACTCGAGGTCTTCCGGCAGCATGGGATCCACGGTGCCGATGACGGTAGCGACGGCGTCCAACGCGGTCGCACCGCAGATGTCAGGGAGGATCTCGGTTGCGCCGAGCCGCTGGAAGAACTGCTCGCCCGCGTGGCGCTGGAGCATGCCGATGGTGCCCGCAAAGTTGTAGGGCATCGCGGCTAGCGGGCCGTGCCTGGCGACGGTCTCTTTCAGACGCGCGACGGTTTCATCCAGCGCTTCGTCCCAGCTCACCCGCTCGAACTTGCCTTCGCCTTTGGGGCCAATACGGCGTAAGGGATAGAGGATGCGGTCTTCGCTGTAGACGCGATCCGGGTAGCGCTTGAGCTTGGAGCACAGCGCGCCTTGCGTGAACGGGTGCTTGGGATCGCCCTCGAACTTAATAACTCGTCCGTCATCATCGACCGTGACCAGCCAGGCGCAGGTGTCAGGGCAGTCGTGGGGGCAGGCGCCGTTTACGACCTTCATCGCGATATCGCTCCTTGTTAGCGTCGATACCCCTATATTAGAGCTAGTCGAGGCGGGGTTCACGCTTGAATCACCAGGAAGTCGATATCACTCGCCGTTTCAGGCGAGTACGGCAGTAGGTGGCGCCACGGCCAATCGCCGTCCGGAAAACGGGATTGAGAGGTCAGTATACGGATTTTCGCCGTATGAAGATCAGGCCAGCCAACCCCGAACCAAATAACCAGACAGCCGGCGGCAGCGGTATAACCGACGGTATCAGTACGGCGTCGGGATCGGAGGTACTTAAGGTCGTCGTCAAAGTTGCGAACGCATCTGCAACGTGGCCTGCGTCGGTCGCACCGGCCGAGCCTGCAGTCACGACGTAAAAATTGTTTAGGCCCATGTCGATTTGGTCCTGCGTGAATCCGAGGCTGAGCGGAGCGGGAGTAGACAGGTTCACGGCACCATCGGCGGTCGAACCATCGACCCATCGGTCATCCAGTTCCTCGAGAGGGAGCCCGAAAACAAAGTTCGCCAACTCACTCAGCGTGGCTGGCGCCGGATTGGGGAACATGAGCCCGTTATCGCGCACGATTGCGGCATAAGCGCTCAACTCAGTGACGTCGTTGCTACTCGGGTTGGTAATGTTGCCGGTCAAGGCGGCGCTTACGTCGACCGTGCCGGGCGGTCCGGTGTAGGTGAATCCGGCGAGCGCAAATCCGAGCGCACCGACGTAGCCTTCGAAGTCGAAGGACATGGCCTCGACTCCAACTGTGAAAGCGCCAGGTGTCGTTGGATCGAGCCCGACCTGCGCGCTCGTGCGGCCCATATCGAGCTGATTGCCTACCCCGTTGAAATATTCATGCACGACATCGAGCTCGGCCGCTGTCGTGTCCAAAAGACCACCGGTTCCGCTTAGCCCGGATATTGCATGAGCAGTGAGATTGGGCGTGGAGTTGGTCGATCATGGGTCGGAATTCGTTGGTGGTGGCACGAAGCGGCGCTTGAGCGCGACGTTTCGGCGCGCCACCGGTGGATTTATCGCCGATTGCGATGCACGAGTCGTTTCGGAGGCGAGCGACACCCCGACTCACAAGGAATCGAACACGAGGCGACTGGCGTTGGGACGACTATCCCGGTTTGAGGCGAGCGGCCACCAGGCAGAACAGTTCTCGATTGGGGTAAGCACTGGAGAGCAACAGTCGGATGCGCCTGGTATTGCGCAAGACGATGGCGCCGATGCGTAATAGTTTCAGGCGCAGCGTGCCGCATTGCGCGCGAGCCAGTGCCGTTCCGTGTAGTGCCACCCGGCGGATCGTCTCCAACAGCGTGTAAGCCAAGCTTGAGAGCAACAGCCGGAACTGATTGGCCCACCAGGTGTGGCAACTGGTGCGATCGGCAAACAGGCCCAACTGCTGCTCCTTGATCCGGTTCTCCATCTCGCCGCGGGCGCAGTAGATGCGGTCGTAGATGCGTTGGGCATTGCCGGTGAGGTTGGTCACCACGAAGCGGGGATTGCTGCCGCGGGCGCTGTGCTCGGCCTTGACGATCACCCGTCGCGGGGTATCCCAAGTCTGTGCGGCGTAACGGACCTCGCTGAACAGGCGCTGCTTCTCACCCATCATCCAATACCGCCACTGAGCCAACGTGCGCAACGCTAACGATTGATCGTGCAAACGCGGGTTTTTCGCGATACCAATGACGTAATCCACGCCGTGGCGATCGAACCAGCGCAGCATCCGCCAGCGGCAAAAGCCGGAATCGGCGCGCACCAGGATCTCGACCTTCGGCCACGCCTGGCGCAACCGTTTGATCAACAGCGCCAAGATCGCCCAACTGTGTTTTGCGCCGTCGATCTTGCTCGAACGCAGATAACTGACCCACAGTTGATCGCCACAGAACACGTACAAGGGCAGAAAGCAGTAGTGGTCGTAGTAGCCGTGGAAGAAGCGGCCCTCTTGATCACCATGCACCCGATCGTCGGTGGCATCCACATCGAGTATCAGTCGTCGGGGCGCTTGTTTGTAAGAGGCGATAAAGTTATCAATGAGTACCTTGTGCAGGGCCACCGCGGTGTTGCGGTTCGCGCGGTTCTCCAGTCGGCACAACGTCGACGGGCTCGCCAGCGACTCATCCCGGGAAAGCGCCGTCTGCAGAGCCAAGTCCGCGCGCAATGCCTCGTGGTCGTTGAGGTCCTCATAGCCCAGGGAAATGCCATAGACCCGCTGTCGGACCAGCGACTCCAGATCGTGGGTGCAGCTCTTTGTCCGGCGAGAATCCCCAATGGCCCGTGCCGCGGCCTTGATCAACCCGGTCCGTTCATCGGCCAAGCGCAGCAACTGCACCCCACCGTTGGACGTGATGTCACCGCCGTTGAATGAGACGTCGATCTTGCGGCGAGAAAAGCGTGGAAATTGCAGCGCAGTCTGGGTACATTCTGTCACGGGCGAGTCCTTTCCGTTTTCAGCCTAACTAACTGAATTATAACGGATTAGAAAGGGCTTGCCCTCTTTTTTTATGCAATATCCGGGCTAGGGGTCTCGGGAGTATGAAATTTAGTAAGTTCGCGAATGAGGAAGCGTTGCATAAAGCGAGCGAGCAATCCGCGTAGAAACTCGTCACATTAACGCCGTATTGCGTGGGCGTGGCCGCGCCAACGGGCTGGGCGGCTATGAGCACGAGCCCAAGCATCATTAATCGCAATGCGTTCATCGCAGTCTCCTCGAACATCCGGGGCGCGTGGATCGAAACGCGCTGCCGGTGGGCAGTAATTTTTATTAGGTTCGGATGATTACAATTGTAGCGATCAAGATCGAGTCTAACGCCCCGAAAGGCCGGTTCGATGTCGGCTAATACCGTAAAAGTCCCTTATTTGCGTTATTTGTTCACAGTTTGAGACATTTCTGGGGCAGGTTCGTCCGTGACCTTCCCATTGACCGGATGAGCGGATGGACCTGGCAGCCGCCTTGTGATCGGTGAATCCCTTCGCGATAGTAGAGGAAAGCGTGAACGAGCGGAGAGAGGAGATGAAAAGCGTAGCGAACCTGTTTTTTGTATTGATTCTGTCCCTATCGTGGGCATTTTCTGCGTCGGCGATGGAAACGAAGCCCTACCTGACTTTGGACATGGCTAAAACAATGGCCGACGCCTGCGAGGCAAAAGCCGCAGCCGAAGGCTGGCGCAAGATCAACATCGCCATCTTCGACGATGGCGCCAATCTCAAGCTCTTTCGCCGCCAGGACGGTGCGTTCATGCACAGCATCCAGATCGCCCAGCTCAAAGGGCGTACGTCCGCCGGCGTGCCGCGTGCGACCCGGGCGCTCGGTGATATCGCCTATGAGAATCCGGATCGGCCCCACGGCATACAGGAAGTACCGGGTCTCGTCGTGTTTCCCGGCGGGCTGCCGATAATTGCTGATGACGGCACGCAGATCGGAGGCATCGGCGTCAGCGGCGCGACCGGCGAGCAGGATGAAGAATGTGCGCAGGCGGGACTCGATGCGGTCGCCGATCAGCTGAGGTGAACTCAGCGTCTCGTGCACGAGGAGGCTAACGATATGGACCCCGGATCTGCGGTGGTGATAGCGATCGTCATATTGCTGTTTGCGGTTGGGATCATCTACTTCAGATTGCAATGGAAACGCCATCTCTGGATAGAGAACTACGCGTTTCCCATTTCCATCCAAACAAAGGTCAAAGACCGCTATCCCCACCTGGACGGCGCCCAGGCCCAACAGGTGATGGACGGATTGCGCGAATATTTCCACGTTTGTCGTGCCGGAGGAAAACGCATGGTCGCGATGCCGTCGCAAGTCGTCGATACCGCGTGGCACGAATTCATTCTGTTCACGCGCGCCTACCAGGCGTTTTGTAAACGAGCCTTTGGCCGTTACCTCCATCACACGCCGGCCGAGGCGATGGAGAAGCCAACGCTCGCGCAGCAGGGGATCAAACGCGCCTGGCGGATTTCGTGCTCGAGGGCAGACATCGATAGAAACGCGCCGGATCGACTACCCGTATTGTTTGCCCTGGATCGCGATCTCGAGATCGCCGACGGGTTTACCTATGCCGTCGATTGCCAACGTGCGGAGGGCGTCGCTTTTTGCGCGGCGCACATCAGTTGCGCGAGCGGGTGTGGCGGCGATTGCGGCGGCGACGCGGGATGCGGCGGTGGCTGCGGCGGCGATTGAGATCGTGATGCGTAAGTCGGTCGCACTCGTGCTGCTCGGTTTTTGGGCCTCAGCGGCGGCAGAGGTCAGCGACAAACACGCCTTCGATATCAACGTCCTCGTCGAAGGCCTCGCTCACCCGTGGAGCCTGGCATTCTTGCCGGACGGGCGCCTGCTCGTTACCGAACGGGCGGGGCGTCTGCGGATCGTCGACGGCGACCGGCTCCAACCCGATGCGATCGCCGGGCTGCCGGCCGTCGTGCAACAAGGACAAGGTGGCTTGATGGATGTCCTGCTCCACCCGGATTTCGAAGGCAATCGGGTGCTCTATTTGTCGTACACGGCGCGAGGCGACGGCGGTTATGGTACGGAGGTCGTGCGCGCGCTATTCAATGACGATCGTTTGGAAGACGTCGAGGTCATCTTTCGCGCATTGCCAAAATCGAGAGGCGGACGGCATTTCGGATCACGCCTGCTGTTCCTGGCCGACGGTAGCCTGTTGATCACGCTCGGCGATCGCGGCCACCGGCCGAATGGGCAGAAGTTGGGTTCGCATACTGGATCGGTGATCCGCGTAAATGACGACGGCTCGGTGCCCGAGGACAACCCGTTCGTCACGCTGGACGGCGTCCGGCCGGAGATTTTCACCTACGGCAACCGCAACGTGCAGGGGATCGCGATCGACCGCGCGACGGACAGGGTGTGGGCGCACGAGCACCGTCCGCAGGGGGGCGACGAGATCAATCTGCTCGAGGCGGGTACTAACTATGGCTGGGCCGATATCACCTATGGCCGGAATTACCGTACCGGCACCCGCATCGGCGACGGCGAACGGCGCGCCGGGGTCGCAGAGCCTACTCATCAATGGACGCCGTCGATCGCGCCCTGCGGCATGGCGTTCTACGACGGCGATAAGTTTCCGCAATGGCGCGGCAATCTATTCGTGGGCTCGCTCAAGTTCCGCATGTTGAGCCGGATCGAGCTCGACGGTGACGTTTTCGTGCGCGAAGAACGCTTGCTCGCCAACAAACTCGGCCGCATTCGGGATGTGCGCCAGGCGCCGGACGGTTATCTGTATTTATTGACCGACGCGCCGAATGGTTTGTTGGTACGTTTGGAGCCCGCCGAATAGCAAAACCCCGATGGCCAATCAGGAACTGAGTGCCGCGGCTGCGCGCGTGCAACGAGCAGTCGCTGCGAAGGGCTTCGACTTCGAGGTACGTGAATTGCCGGACTCGACCCGTACGGCGGCACAAGCCGCGCAAGCGGTCGGTTGTTCGGTCGCGGAGATCGCGAAATCGCTCGTCTTCAAGGCGAGCGAGTCAGGACGTGCGGTACTCGTGATTACGAGCGGCGCCAATCGGGTTGATACGCAGAAGCTTGCCGCGTTGCTGGGCGAAAAGATCGGTAAAGCCGATGCAGATTTCGTGCGCGCGCGGACCGGGTTCGCTATCGGCGGCGTACCGCCTGTCGGCCACGCCGGGCATCTTCAAACCTTTATCGACGAAGATCTGTTGCGGCTCGAAACGATCTGGGCCGCGGCGGGCACGCCGAATGCGCTCATCGCGCTGCCTTCGGACGCACTCGAGCGGCTGACCGGCGGCGCGATCGCGAACGTGAAGGCCGGATAGTTCAGGTCTGGCCCGTCACATTCCTCAAAAACGGGATCAAGACATCGCTCACGGCTTGCGGATTGTCGATAAACGGCCAGTGCCCGCTATCCTCCAGATAGACGATGTCGGCTCTCGGAAACGTATCCCGCTGCTGTTCCGCAAAGCGCCACGGTATATACGGATCTCGTTTTCCCCAGATCACCAGGCAGTCGAGATCGAGCGGTTGCAGCGCCGCTTGCGCGGCATCGGCCGCACCACCCAGATCGTTCGTCGCGCGATACAGCTCGAGTATGGCCCGCCGCGTACCGCGGTCGAAGTTCTCGTACATCCCGTCGATGAACGGCTTCGGTAAGCCACGCGGATTACCGTGCTTGAGCACAAGGTGAAACGCCCACCGCGTGGTCGTCGCCTGAAAGATCTCGCCAATGATCGGTAAGCGCCAGATCACCGCAAGATAGTGCCAGCGGTAGCCCTTCAAGATGCCGATATTGACGAGCGCAATGCTCGCGACCTTGGACGGATTCGCGGCCGCCCACGCGAGGCCCCACGGTCCGCCGAAATCGTGTAGGACCAGATGCGCGCGCTCGACGCCGCGTTCTTCCAGCAAGGCGCCGACATGTCCGGCGTACCCCGCCACGGTGCAGTCGAAGTCGGCCGGTTTTTCGGCTGTGCCGAATCCTGGCATGTCCGGCGCCAGGGCGCGCGCGAATTCTCGGACCTGCGACAAAAGGTCCGTCCAGTCACGCCCGCTTCCCGGATTGCCATGCAAGAACACGACCGCTTCAGAGGCGTCGCCTCCGACATCGAAGCACGGCGTGCGGATACCACGGATTTGCAACGCTTCCTGGTGCATGGGAGGCCTCGTATCCATCAATACGTCAACCATTGGCGTAACAGCGCCGTCACCGCATGGGGCCGCTCCAGTGTCGTCATGTGGCCGCACTCTTCGATGATCGCAAGCTGTGAATCCGGGATCGCTGCGGCCATTTCTTCGTGAAATTCGAGCGGCGTAACGGTGTCCTGCCGGCCGCACAAAACCAGCGTCGGCACGCTGTAATGCGCAAGCCGGCCGCGTACATCGGGTCGGCCGATGATGGCGTTGACTTGGCGCAGGAACGCGTCAGGGCCCACGGCTCGGCCCATCGCGCCGATCGCCTCGATCAATCGCTCCTCTCGCAGGCGGTCCGCGTGGATCAGGGCCGGGAGCAACGCATCGATGACGCCGTGGAAATCGCCGGCGTCGACCATCGCGATGAGCGCGTGACGGCGCTCGGTTTGCTCGGGCGTGTCGGCACGGGCCGTCGTATCGAGTAGCGCGAGGCGGGTCACTCGTTGTGGCGCGAGACGCATGATCGCGTGAGCCACGATACCGCCCATCGATAGGCCGCAGAGCGCGAATTCAGACGGTGCGTTGTCGAGAACGCCCTTGGCGAGTGCATCGATGGTCGCGGCGCCCGTGACGTCCGCGACACTGGATTCAGCCACATCGGATAGGTAGGCAAGCTGATGTTCCCAGAGGGCCTCGGTGCACAACAGTCCGGGAACGTAAATCAGGTTCTGCTTGGTCATGCTTGGTCTCGCTGCGGGAATACGAGCGTACCCGCCGCATTATCCGCGATCTCCCGTTTCCGGCGTGATTCCGGCTCGTGGATCCACTACCATGCGCTTCCCTGCCCAAATCCATCGACGAAGGATAACGAAATGACCGACGCAGTGATCGTCTCAACCGCGCGCACGCCTTTGTGCAAGAGCTGGCGCGGCTCGTTCAACATGACCCACGGCGCGACCATGGGCGGCCACGTGGCTCGGGCAGCGCTCGATCGTGCGGGGTTGGAACCCGACGAGGTCGAAGACGTGATCATGGGATGCGCCAATCCCGAAGGGGCGACGGGGTACAACATCGCCCGGCAGATCGCATTGCGCGCCGGGTTGCCCGTCACGGTCTCGGGCATGACGGTCAACCGTTTTTGCTCGTCCGGATTGCAAACCGTCGCATTGGCCGCGCAACGCATTGAGTCCGGCGAGGGTGACGTCTACATCGCCGGTGGCGTCGAATCGATCTCCTGCGTGCAGAACGAAATGAACCAGCACATGGCGCACGAAGGCTGGCTGGTCGAGAACAAACCGGAGATCTATTGGAACATGCTGCAAACCGCCGAAGAGGTCTCCAAACGTTACGACATCAACCGCGAACCCCAAGACCGTTACGGCGCCG
Source organism: Gammaproteobacteria bacterium (assembly GCA_965217605.1). Taxonomy (GTDB): domain Bacteria; phylum Pseudomonadota; class Gammaproteobacteria; genus JAYYZW01. The sequence goes on along the minus strand of CBDCJB010000012.1, from coordinate 198,759 downwards.
AGAGCCAGCAACGCGCCGCCGCGGCACGTGAAGCGGGGAAGTTCGACGACGAGATCGTGCCCTTGAAGACCACCATGAAACTCATCGACAAGGAAACGGGCGCGGAGACTACGAAAGAGGTAACCGCCTCACAGGACGAAGGGATCCGCCCGGATACGACCTTCGAAGGCGTGTCACAGATCAAACCGGCGCTCGAGGGCGGCGTCATCGCCGCCGGTAACGCGAGCCAATTTTCCGACGGCGCGGCAGCGCAGGTCCTCATGAGCGATACGATGGCGGCACAGAAAGGGCTCGACCCCATGGGCGTCTTCCGCGGCTTTGCGGTGGCGGGTTGCGAGCCCGATGAAATGGGGATCGGCCCGGTGTTCGCGATTCCGAAACTACTCGAACGCGTGGGCATGACCGTCGATGACATCGACCTCTGGGAATTGAATGAAGCCTTCGCCGTGCAGGTGATCTATTGTCGTGACAAGCTTGGCATTCCCGAAGACAAGCTCAACGTCAATGGCGGTTCAATCGCAGTCGGCCATCCCTATGGCATGACCGGCAGCCGGTTGACGGGGCATGCGCTCATCGAAGGCAAACGGCGCGGCGCCAAAAATGTCGTCGTGACCATGTGTGTCGGCGGCGGTATGGGCGCGGCGGGCCTGTTCGAGGTTTGCCGATCAACTGAAATCCATAGGCGCGCTTTCGCGCGTTCCGGATAGGGAGTCCCGTGTCTAAAGCCATCTCAACGACCGCGATCGCCGCGGTCATGTTCGCAGTCGCGTGCCAGGTGCACGCGTCCGGTTCGTCATATTCCGATTTGCAAGCCTGGTTGGCACAATACGAGCAAGCGCCCGCCGATGGCTTAGCGCCAGGCACCTACGGTCACGACAAACTAGCCGATTTGACGCCCTACCTGGCCCCGGGCTTCATCGATCACTTCGATTTTGCGGAACTCGAGTTTGAGATCTTCGAAACACAGCACTACCTGCCCCACCGTTGGTACCAGGAGGCGACCGCACGCCACGTCGACCAGGCGACCATCGGTGACGACGGCATGCTCGAGGGCTATATCGCGGGTCGGCCGTTCTCGAACGAAGCCATCGACGCGGCGTCTTTAGAGCAGACCGGCCTTATGGTGGCCTGGAATCGAATTCACCGATGGCAATACTACGGTTATCGATTGAACGAGACGATCATGGCCTATCTCGTACCGACGCCAGACGGTGCGGCGGGCGAGTTACTCGACGGCATGGAGGGCGGCGGCCACGTGGACCGACACCTCTCGATGACTTATCACCGGGTCTATCTTTCCAAGTTATCCAATCTGCCAGACCAAGGTTATCGCATGGATGTCGCCGGCAGCGATGAGCTCTTGTACAAGGAACATATGGAGCTCTTGTCGCCGTTTGATGTGGCAGGGATGCAATTCGTTATCGAGCGGCCGCTCGATCAACGATTGGGTGACCAGGTCAACTCGTATCTGCCCTCGGAAAGACGCGTACGGCGCCTGTCGGCCAAAGAACGCGCCGACAGTTTCATGGGCACCGTGTGGACGATGGATGATTTCGAAGGTTTCTCGGGCCTCGTGACCGATAACACCTGGACCTTGATCGGGCGCAAGGTCGTCCCGCAAGTGGTGAACTCAAAACATGAACACGCGCGTTATCACGGTCCCATGAGCATCATCCCGCTCGACCGCTGGCAGCTGCGGCCGTGTTACGTCGTCGAGGCGATTCCCAAGTGGGAGGGTCATCGTTACGGACGGCGGGTGATGTTCATCGACCAGGAGACTTATACGATCGGGCTAACGCTGATTTTCGATCGCAGTGACGCGCTGGTAAAGGTCTTTCAGATCGTTCACGCAAGCTCTGACGATCTAGTTGATCCCGAACCGTCTTTGACCATACCGAGATGGCGGTCGTCAATCGGCATCGATCTTAAGGACGGCACCGCGACGATCGCTCGAGCGATAAAACCGACCGAGTTTGTTACGATGAAACCGTCCAAGGTGAGGCAGCTCTTCAGCATTTCGAATCTTACCAGCGGTCGCTAGCACGAGGGGCATTTCGATGGATACCGCGATTGTGATGGGCGTCGGCCCGGATCAGGGTATGGGCGCGCAGCTTAGTAAACGGTTCGCGTCATTCAGCTTGCACGTAGTCGTCGCAGGCCGCACGCAAGCCACGCTCGACGCAGTCGTTGAAAGCATTCATGCCGACGGTGGGTAGGCGAGCGCGATGCGAGGACGGCCGAATGGCCGCCGATGCAACGGTTGAAGCGGACACCGTGGGGCTGTTCGAGACCGCGGCCGCGCAGGAAAGGACGTATTGATTGCGCGATCTACAACACCGGTAACAATACCCCACGGGGCGCATCGAGGAGATGAGTGCGGATTATTTCGAACAGAGTTGCCGCAGCTGCTGTTTCGGAGGATTCTTGTTCGGGCGTGAAGCAATCAGGCGCATGAAACCCGAAGGCCAGGGTACGATCCTGTTCACGGGTGCGAGCGCTTCGATGCCACGAGGACGGCCGAATTTCGGCGCGTTCAACTCCTCGAAAGCGGCTCTGCGTACCTTGGCCCAGGCGATGGCCAAGGAATATGGGCCCGATGGGATTCACGTCGGACACGTCGTAATCGACGGCGCGATCTTCGGCGACAAGGTGCGGGATAGATATCCCGAATTCGCGCCGAAACGTCGCGCTCAAGCGCCGCTTCGTGCCACCACCAACGAATTCCGACCCATAGGGGAGACGGGCATGATCAACCTGGGTGCCATCGTCGACGCCTACGCGTATCTCTACAAGCAACCCAAGACGGGATGGAGCTTCGAGGTCGACGTAAGGACCGCTATCGAAAACTGGTAGTGGATCGCGCGATGCGCGTTGAACCGCTTCGGATCGCGAGATGATTTATATTGACTGACCGAACCACGGCGGTGCGAGTCGCGGCCTTCGAATTATTGGCCGTGTCGTTCGTCGTGCTCTTTCAGGAGCTGACGCTGATCCGGTGGCTCGGTTCCGAGGTTCGCGTCCTCGCGTACTTCCCCAATCTCATTCTCATGAGCGCCTTCCTCGGGCTCGGCATCGGTTGTCTGCTCGTCGACGTACGGCGGCTGCTGTGGTTTTGGCCGGTATCCATCCTTGCGCTCGTTGTCGTGACTCGCGTGCTCGGCGGCATTGTTTTCACTCACGAATCCGCATCAGAGCACCTTTGGCTGTTCTATTACGACCTCCCGGACGATGCGCCGATGATCCGCAACGTCACCTTGCCCATCGTGCTTTGCTTCCTGGCCAGCGCAGCGTCCTTCATTCCGCTCGGACAGTACGTCGCAGATCGCATCGAACGCTTTCGACAGCTTTCGAGCGCGCTGTGGGGGTACAGCTGGGACATCACCGGCTCGTTGCTGGGCGTTTGCGCCTTCGCCGTGGCCAGTTTCGCCGGGACGCCGCCATTGGCGTGGTTTTCCGTTTTTCTATGCATCGGTGCGGCCATGTTCCGCGATTCGCGACGCCGGTTGGCCTTGTATCTCGCACTGTCGCTCGCCATCGGAGGACTCGTCGCGACGGGACCGCGAGACCGCGTTTACAGTCCCTACTATGCGATCGGCGTCGGCGAACGCGAGCAGCGGAGCCTAGCCATTCTCGTCAACGGCGCGCTGCATCAAATCGCGCTCAATCTCAGCGACGCTGCGGCGGCGCGCTCGGCTTACATAAATACCACCGCGGTGGGCTATCGAAAGCCGTACGAGTGGTTCGGAAGGGCGCCTGAGAACGTTTTGATCCTCGGCGCCGGTACCGGCAACGACATCGACATCGCGCTCCGCGCGGGCGCGCAGCGCGTCGACGCAGTAGAAATCGACCCGGTGATCTTGCGCCTCGGGCGCGAACGGCACCCGAGACGGCCGTACGCGTCCGACAAAGTGCGCGTGTTCAATACCGACGCCCGCGCTTATTTGAACGATACGCGTGAACAATACGACCTCATCGTTTTTGCAACCCTGGACTCGATGACGCGATTATCGGCGCTGTCGAACGTGCGGCTGGATAACTTCGTCTACACATTAGAGTCTGTAAATCTCGCCCGGCGCCGCTTGCGTCCCGATGGCGGGCTCGTGATGTATTTTTCGGTAGGCACCAAAGCGATCGAAAATCGGCTCTTCGGTTTACTCGCCGAGAGCTTTAATGAGGTCCCGTTCTTCGATTCGGAGAACCACAAGCTCTTCAATCGCATATTCGTCGCGGGGCCGGGGTTCGCGCACATGAGCGCCGGATTTCCGCCCGAGTCCATGGATTTTTATCGGCAACAGATCCGGCCCGTGCATGCGCCGCCAACCGACGACTGGCCGTTCCTCTACCTGGACGACCGAACTGTCGCGCCCTTTTACTGGAAGATCATGGGACTGATTTTCGCGATGGCCGCCGGCGCCATCATGATTGCGATGGCACAGGTCCGCCGCGCGCGGCTCGCAGCGTCCGCCGAAACGCTCACCTTCGATGGCGAGCTGTTCCTGTTCGGGCTCGCATTTCTGCTGCTCGAGACGCGCGGCGTGACGACGATGTCCCTCATGTGGGGCGCGACGTGGCTGACCAGCGCAGTCGTATTCGGTTCGGTCCTGCTGACGGTACTCGTCGCCACCATCGTTTCGCAATTGCGCCCCATACCCTACCGGGCAGGGATGGCCGGCCTTGTCGTGACACTGCTCGCGAGCCTGGCCGTGCCGCTGGGCGAGCTGTTATCCATGCATGCGGCGGCGAAGCTCATGTGGTCGGTGGTGATCATCGGGATGCCGATTTTTTTCGCGTCGATTTGCTTTGCCAATGTGTTTCGCGAACGCGTGCGCCCCGGCCTGGCATTCGGTTGGAACATCCTCGGTGCGGTGTGTGGCGGACTGCTCGAATTCACCTCGATGATTTTTGGACTTCGGGCCATGCTGCTGGTGGCTTTGGCAGCGTATCTCGCGGCGCTATTGCTGAGGGAGTCCCGCTTGCGGATAGCCCATCGGTGACTTATGGTGAAGCGGCGTTCCGAGATGCCTGGAGGTGACCCATGATCAAGCCTGGACGAATGTGCGCCGTCGCTCTCGCCGTACTCGTCACAGGCTGCTCCGGAGAAGCGCCACAGGAAAACGTGTTCAAAGACCAAACGGATGCCATCGGCAAGGCCGAGGATGTCAACAAGTTGGTAGAAGAAGCGGCCGCAGCCCAACGCGCCGCGATCGATGCACAAAGCCGCTAAATCACGCCCGACCAGACGCTAACGAATAGGAGAGTAACGATGCCCCTTCCGCAGGATATATCACCGATCAATCCCGCCCTCATGGACACCCTGATCCGTCCCCATGAAGAGGATTGGATCCCGCTACCCTTCGATCCTGAAAAGTCCTTTATACGCGTACTCTGGACGGGTTCGGAGAGCGGGGGTTGGGCCGCGCACTTTCGCTGGCTGAAAGGCTTTGTCGCGCCCCAGCACAAGCACCTTTCACCGTCGCATACATTCATCCTCTCCGGCAAGCTCCAGGTCCGCGACGGCATACTCGACGCCGGCGATTACATCTATGAGCCCAACGGCATGCTGCACGGTGCGACCACCGCGCTCGAGGACACGGAATACCTCTTCATCTGTGAAGGCACGGTCTTGTTCTTCGACGAAGACGAAGGCTTCACCTCCTACCTGGGTTGGGAAGAACTGCGCCGGCTACAGGAAGCACATCGCGAACAGAAAAACGAAGCGGCCTGACGATCCGGATAGGTGAAGCTCTACTGGTTTCAGGTCGCGCCTAATCCGACCAAGGTGCGGCTCTATATCGCGGAAAAGAACGCCGGCGGCGCGGCTATCGAACTCGAGCAGGTCGTCGTCAAACTGCCGAAAGGCGAGCAGAATTCGCCCGAGCACAAGGCGCGCAACCCGTTCGGCAGCCTTCCCGTGCTCGAACTCGACGATGGCACCTACATTATCGAATCGCTGGCCATTGTCGACTACCTCGAGGACCTGTTTCCCGAGCCACCGATGTGGGGCACCGATGCGGCGTCCCGCGCGCGCGGGCGGGAGTTGGAGCGCATCGTTGATTTACGCGTGTTGTTACCGATCGCGCGCTACATCCATGCGACCGATTCGCCGCTGGGGTTACCGCCGAATCCCGGTGTCGCGGAGAACGCCCAAAAGTTTCTTCCAACCGGATTGGCTTATATCGATGATGCGCTGGCGGACGGGCGGCCGTTTCTCAAAGGCGAAACCCCGAGCGTCGCCGATTGTACGCTCGCGGCGGCGCTGCAGTTCGCGCGCTTCGCAAAGTTCGATCTCGACGAACAATTCGCGCACCTGCATCGCTGGGACGGTGAATACCGCAGCCGCGACGTCGCGGCATCCGTTTTAACGCTTTAGAATTCAACTGCTTGATCCATACGCGTTTCATGTATAGGAGACGACGGTATGAACTCGAAGACACGCCTATCGTTCGCACTCAGCGTTGCGGCGCTCGCTCTCGCGTTGGCCGCTTGCGCGCCGGAGGTCGGCAGCGACCGGTGGTGTGAGGCCATGGGCGACAAGCCCAAGGGCGACTGGACGGCCAACGACGCGACCGCCTACGCCAAACACTGCGTGCTGGGCATCGAGCCCAGGGAATAATTTGCGCAACGATCGTAACCCACGGTGAAGTGAACCGGTCCGGGATTCCCGATCTAGTTGGGAAGGGGTCATTCGTTGCGCAATTTCGCCCCGGCTTTCATGTCGCCACCCATCCCACTCATGCCCACCGTGATGGCAGCCAGGTCATGACGGTCCACACGAGCCCGCACACAGCGACGAGGCCTAGTGAAATTACCCACCGGTCTCTAGACGTCAGGCGGGCGCGAAGTTCGAGCGGCAGGTCCTTACGCGTTGGCGAGCTTTTGTCGGCTCCTTGAGGCATCCTCAATCCCTTGTTCGGCAGCACGTCGGAACCACTTCCAAGTCGATACCCTTTCACTGCTTCCTGATCGTCATCGAGAACACCGAGTCCGTAGGTATATATCCAATCCCGATTGAATCGGGTAATGGCATCCCCCTGTTCGGTAGCTAGTCGGAACCACTTCGCTGCGTCCTTCTCGTTTTCGAGAACACCTTCCCCCTCGGCATACGCCACACCCAGATAGAATTGGGCACTGGCCTCCCCTTGTTCCGCAGCAAGTCGATACAACCTCACCGCTTCCTTATCGTCTTCGAGAACACCGAGCCCGTAGGCATACATCCAGCCCAGATTGAATTGGGCACCAGCCTCCCCTTGGTCCGCCGCAAGTCGATACCACTTCGCCGCTTCCTTATCGTCTTCGAGAACGCCGAATCCGTTGTCATACATCCAACCTAGATTGGATTGCGCGTTGGTATCCCCCTGTTCTGCAAGCGATCTCCATTCTTTTAGAGCAGCCGCATAATCACCTTTCTTACTAGCATCCCATCCCTTCTGAAAGTCAGCACCAAACGCGGAGTTCGTTCCAAGAAGGAATAGGAGAAGGGTAGAGTAGGTAGTGAGGCGCTTCATCTCAGCACCTTTTATATTTTTTCTTCAAGCACTCAGAAGAAAGCGCCTGCGCCGCTTCTAATTCAGCGGCGCTGAATCCGTTTTGTTCCATCAATCTGAAATCGTATCCACGATGTTGAGCGCATCCACCACTCTCTCTGCTTGATAGAGACGAGCGATATTAAGCGTCGCATTTTTCAAGGCGCAAAAAAAACCCACTCAGTATTCGCTTGAGCAGGCCACATTTTCGCTTTAGCTGAATTTATTAGGCGCCCGCAAGCTGAGCTTCAAATCGGCGCGTCTATATATAATGATTCTACTAAGACGGTGGATCGTTTTCAATGAAAGCTAGTAAAGATCCGGTTCATTTTTCGATCTAGGTGATCCGTTTTCTCCATGAGGAACATTGCGATCCGTTACTCCGGCCCCTCGTAGATTGAAAAACTGCCTTCACAGTCGTGTCGCGGTTCAAGAAAATGATCGTGAGCGGATAAAAGTGTAATCGACGACGCTGGTTTATCGGCGTGCACGGGCTGCGGCCGCGTAACCGAATCCAGCTGCGCCCAACAGCGACACCGCGAACACCGCCCAAAACATTAACAGGGGATCGCCTGTTTTTGACCAAATGGAGGCCGTGACGAGCGGCGCTAACGCGGCGGCAACCATCCACGGCAACCCCATCGCGCCCATCAACTTGCCGTAGTGCTCGCGCCCGAGCCACTCGCCGGGGACTACGCCGCGCAGAATGGTCAAGATCCCGTTGGCGGTGCCGAAGCACACGGCCCAGGCGCCGAGCCACAGTAATTCGGGCGGCGCGAGGATTAAGATCAGGATCGCTACGGGCATCTGCAGGGTCATGAGCGCGCCGACGACGATGGTGCGCGCGCGTTCACCGAACAACATCATGATCACGCGCCCGGTGACCTGCATCGGGCCGACCATGGCGACGGCTATCAACATCGTTGCGGTCGGTACGCCCGATGATTTCAGGAAAGGCACGATCTGAAACATGACGCCGGTCGCCGTAGCTGCCCAGGCGGTAAACCACACGGTGATCCCCCAGAACACCGGATCGCGCAGACGTCGCCGCATGACGGCTTTTCCATCATCGTGTGCCGATGTCTCCGTCCCGTCGCGGCGGCCGGGTTCGGCCGGCTTATCGGGAATGAACCACCAGTGGACGGGGATGCAGATGGCGATATGCAAGCCGGCGAGGATGATCAACACCTCGCGCCACGGCAGGGTGCCGAGCAACGTTTCCGTCAACGGGATGAACACGGTACTGGCGAATCCCGCGATCAAGGTGAGTGCCGTGATCGCGCGCCGCGAGTCCGCGCCGAAATGTTGGGTCAGAACTGCAAACGCGGGCTCATACAAGGTGGTCGCCATGCAGATGCCGAGCGCGAGCCAGACCGCGTACAGCGCGATCGGATCAGTCACGCGAGACCACAGCAGGAACAGCACCGCCGCGCCGATCGAACCCGCCGTCATGACCACGCGTCCGCCATGTCGATCGATGAGTGCCCCCGCCGGATAAGCGCACAAACCGGTGACCAATAGCCCAGCGGTTACCGCGCCGTTTATGAGCGGGAGTGACCACCCCAGGGACTCCGTCATGGGCAAGACGAACAGTGGGAAACCGTAATAGGTCGTGCCCCAGGATACGATTTGAGCGCAGCCGAGCGCTGCGATGAAGACGCGGGGTTGTCGTCTTATCGATGCCATGACCGGGCGTCCAATGACCGTGCGGGGCACACGCGGCGCCGCATCGGGTATCGCGTCAGGCGTCGTTGATCTCGATGCTCAACGGCAGGCGGCGCAAACGTGTGCCGGTCGCCGCGAAGACCGCGTTCGCCACCGCCGGCGCGATGGGCGGCAGGCCCGGTTCACCGACGCCCGTGGGATCGTGATTCGACGGCACAATATGCACCGCGACCTCCGGCATCTGCGACATCTTCAAGACCCGGTAGGTGTCGAAGTTGTCTTCTTGTACGATGCCGTCCTCGAGCGTGATGGCATCACCAAGTACCGCGGAAAGTCCGTAACCCATGCCGCCCTCCATTTGCGCGCGTACGATATCGGGATTGACCGCGATGCCGCAGTCCACTGCGATCGTGACTTTGTCGACAGCAATCGCTCCGTCCTTATGCGCGGTGACTTCGGCGACCTCGGCGACATAAGTGCCAAACGCTTTGTGCACTGCGATGCCGCGCCCGCGTCCCGCCGGTAGCGGTGAGCGCCAGCCGGATTCCCGCGCGACGAGTTTCAATACCTTGCGCTGGCGTTCGTCTTCCCCGAGCAAGGCGAGGCGCAAGGCGAGCGGATCATGTCCCGCGGCATGCGCGAGTTCGTCGAAAAATACTTCGGTCGAGAACGCGGTGTGCGTGTGGGGCACCGAGCGCCACCACAAAACCGGCGCACCGACGTCCGGGTTATGCACGTCGACTTCGATATTGGGGATGGCATAAGGCAGCGTGGTGGCACCTTTCACGGTCGTCCGATCGATCGCGGTGCTATCCGGTGCGCGGCGCGTACCGGCGAGGATGGACTGGCCCACGATGCGGTGGTGCCAGGCCACGAGGTTGCCGTCGCTATCGAGCGCGCCGCGCATGACGTGGTAATTGAGCGGACGATAGGCGCCTGCACGCATATCGTCTTCGCGCGTCCAAACCAGCTTGACCGGGCGATCGTCGCCGAGTTCCTGCGCGATCCGCGCCGCTTCGACGACGTAATCGCTGTGGCCGTGCGAGCGCCGCCCGAACGAGCCGCCCGCGTACAGCATGTTGATACGCACCTGGCGCGGCTCGATGCCGAGCGCTGCGGCGACGTTGTTTTGATCGCCGGTTTGCCCCTGCGCGCCATACCAGAGTTCGCAGCCATCGCCCGTAACCTGGGCGACGCAGTTCATCGGTTCCATGGTGGCGTGCGCGAGATAGGGAAATTCGTAAGCGGCTTCCACGATCTGTGCTGCGCCGTCGAACGCGGCATTTACATCGCCGTCGCGGCGCGCGGTCTTCCCCGGCGTTTTCGCGAGCTCGCGGTAGGTGGCCATGATGTCGTTGCTGCTGCCGCGGAACGCCTCGCGCTCGTCCCATTCGACGCCGAGCGCGTCGCGGCCTTTTTTCGCCGACCAGAAGTCCCTGGCGACGATGGCAATGCCTGATTCGACCGGCAGCACCGCTTCGACACCCTCGACGCGTTCGGCCTGCGACGCGTCGTAGCTCTTCCAGCGCGCGCCGAAGCGCGGTGGGTGGGCAACGACCGCGGTCAACATGCCCGGCAATGTGAAGTCCTGCGTGTAGACGGCCGTCCCGTCGTTTTTAGCCTTGATGTCCGTGCGCGGTACATCACGGCCGATAAAGACGAATTCACCGGGTTCTTTGAGCGCTACGTCGTGCGGCACCTCTTGCCGCGCCGCGCGGGCCGCGAGTTCACCGAAGTTTGCCCGTTGCGCGCTCGCGGCGTGACTGAGCACGCCTTCTGCAACTTCGATCTCGCCGCGCGGTACCTCCCATTGTTCCGCGGCAGCACCGATCAACATGGCGCGCGCCATCGCGCCGGCGCGCCGCATCTGCTGGTAAGCGTTGTTCATCGACGAACTACCGCCTGTGCCTTGACTCTGGCCCCAGTTGAGATTGCGGTAACGCTCTGCATCGGCCGGCGCGCCTACGGCGTGGATCTGTGACCAGTCGGCGTCGAGCTCGTCGGCGACCAAAGTCGGCAGCCCGGTAAAGACACCCTGACCGAACTCGATGTGTTTGACGACGACCGTCACGGTATTGTCGGTGTCGATACGCACGAACGCATTGGGTGCGAACCGCGTGGGCTCTTGCGCCAAATCGGGTGTGCGGTTGATTTCAGTTTCGTTGGGGACGGTTTCGTCGCTGCACCCCACAAAGCCGACGCCGAGTGTCAGGCCGCCGCTCGCCGCGAGACCGTGCCGTAGAAAATCCCGCCTGCTTATTTTGAAAATGCCGGCGTTCACGACAACAACTCCACCGCGCGATAGATGGCTTTGCGAATGCGCGCATACGTCGCGCAACGGCAGATGTTGCCATCCATGGCGCGGTCGATAGCCGCTTTGTCGGGGTGCGCGTTGCGCTCCAAGAGCGCGGTGGCCGCAAGGATCTGTCCGGACTGGCAGTAGCCGCACTGCGCGACTTCGAGTTCCAACCAGGCCGCCTGGACGGCGCGGCCGGTGGGGGAATCCAAGCCCTCGATGGTGCCGATCTTGTGCTCGCCGACGGACGATAAGGGCGTGGTACACGAGCGCGCGAGTTTGCCGTCGATGAACACGGTGCACGCGCCGCACACCGCTTTACCGCAGCCGTACTTCGTCCCCGTCAGACCGAGTTCGTCGCGCAGCACCCACAACAGCGGCGTATCCGGCGCGCTTTCGACCTCGACTTCGCGCTGATTGACACGCAGCTTGAGCATGGGACCACCCGACTTCCCGATTCACACGCCCCCATGATAACGATGGATCGAGGCCTGGCGCGAACGGCGTGCAAGGCCTTTGCCGCTCAGGTAATACGGTAGGAAAGCCGGTCCAGCCGTCGGGCCAGCAGTTGGCGCCGCCAGCGCGCGTTATCGAGGTCAACGCGCAGCCCGCGTATGCGCCGCAGCAACGTTCCGATGGCCATCCGCGTTTCGAGTTTGGCAAGGTTGGCGCCGAGACAGAAATGCTGGCCCGTGCCGAAACCCAGATGGCGGTTGGGCGAGCGGCCCAGATCGAGCGTATCCGGCGCTGCGAACTCCTGCGGGTCCCGATTACCGGCCTGCAAACCCAAATAGACCCGTTGCCCGGCCGGAATCTCGGCGCCGCTGAATTCCACAGCTTGCAGCGTATGGCGCACGGTGAAGAATCCCGGGCCTTCGAAACGGTTTAATTCGTCGATCGCGGTGCCCATAAGCTCCGGATCGCGGCGCAAACGCACGAGTTCCGACGGATGCCGATGGAGGTTGAGCACGCCGTTGCCGATCAAGGCCGCCGTCGTATCGTGTCCCGCGAATAGGAACAACATGCTGGTCGCGATGAGTTCATCGTCGTTCAGGAGATCGCCTTCTTCGCGCGCGTGGACGAGCCGCGACAGCAGGTCGTCACCGGGTTTTGCACGCGCCCGTTCGATGCGATCGGTCAGGTAATCGGCAAACGCCTGGATCGCCGCACTACCCCGGTCCAGGCGATCGCCGTCCGTTTGCCGGTGCGTGATCGCTGAAATGGCATGCGACCAGGCGCCGATGCGCATCCGATCCGCTGGCGGCACGCCGAACAGTTCGGAAAAAACGATCGCGGGCAAGGGGAAGGCGAAGTCCTCGACTAGATCGCCGCCGCCTTTCGCCAACATGCCGTCGATCAACTGGTCCACGGTCACTTGCACCTGCGCTTCGAGGCGCGCGACGACAGCCGGCGTAAACGCGTTCAGCACGAGATTGCGCAGTCGCGAATGCGCGGGTGGATCCTGAAACACCATCCATTGTTTGATGTAACGCAACGGATGCCGAGGCCCGACCCGTTCCAGCAGATTGGCGTCGAGGTGCGCGGAAAACGATCGATCCTGCAGCGCCGTGCGAACGTCTTCGTAGCGGGTCAGGAACCAGCCGTGATGTACCGCGCTCCAAAAGACAGGAGATTCTTCGCGCAGCCGCCTTAAAGCAGGATGCGGATTAGCCGAGTGTTCCGGGTCCAGGAAGTTTACGTCCACCACTGCGCTGCCGATCGGTTTTTGGGTACCCGTTGAAAGAAACGCCCGGGATCATGATTCTACAAAAGGATGTGACGGATATCGCCGAGCACCGTCGTGAGATAACGCGTGAATTGCGCCGCCGCGACGCCGTCGATCACGCGATGATCGTAAGACAACGTGAACGGCAGCATCAGCCGCGGTATGAAATTCCCATCGCGATATACCTGTTTCATGGCCGCCGGCGAAACGCCGAGGATCCCCACCTCGGGGGCGTTGATGATCGGCGTGAAGCTCGTCCCGCCGACGCCACCCAGGCTCGAGATCGTAAAGCAGGCGCCCTGCATTTCAGCCGGGGTGATCTTGCGCCCACGCGCTTTCTGGCTCAGCTCGCGTACCTCGTGCGCGAGTTCGTACAGCCCCTTTTTGTCCACGTCCCGAATTACCGGCACCAGCAGGCCACCGTCGGTGTTGACCGCCATGCCGATGTGAAAATACTTTTTATGTACCAGCGATTCGCCGTCGGGTGAGAGCGAGGCATTGAAATCCGGGAACTTGCTCAAGGCGACGACCGCAGCTTTGACCAGGAACGCGAGTAGCGTGAGCTTCGTGCCCTTTTGCTCGGCCTCCTCGCGCTTCGATTTTCGAAACGCTTCGAGTTCCGTGATGTCCGCTTCATCCATTTGAAAGACGTGCGGCACCGTCACCCAGCTGCGGTGCAGATTGCGACCGGTGAGTTTCTTGATCTTGCTGAGTGGTGTGAGCTCGATCTCGCCAAATTTCGTGAAATCGATATCGGGCGCCGCGGGCAGCGCGAATCCGCCGCCGCCGGCTTGGCCGCGGGTACCGTGCATCACTTCCTTGACGTGTGACTGCACGTCGGGTTTCAGGATCCGCCCTTTGTTACCTGTACCTCTAACCAGGGCGACATCGACACCGAGTTCGCGCGCGAACTTGCGCACCGAGGGACTGGCATGCGCCTTCGTGCTGGATACCGGCGTAGCTGCGACGGCCGATTCGGCCGGTGTGGGCTTCGGCTTGGGAATGGAAGGCGGCGTCGACGGCGCGGGTGCCGGTATGGACGCGGACACCTCGACCGCAGACACCGTCAGGGATGCGATCAAGTCCCCTTCGGAGACCTTGTCGCCGACCTTGACTTCGATGCCATCGACCGTACCCGCCACGGGCGCCGGAATATCCATCGTCGCTTTATCGCTTTCGAGCGTGATCAGTGGGTCCTCTACGTCGACCGCAGCCCCGGGCGCGACGAGAATGTCGATGACGTCGACATCATCGAAGTCGCCGATGTCGGGTACGCGCACTTCGAACGTGCTGGGCCCAGCGTTGACGACCGGGTCCGACACCGGCGGATCGGATTCGGCAGGCGCAGCCTCGGGTGTGGGTGCGGCCGCGGCCGCGGTTTCCTGCTTGGGTTCCGGTGGCGCGCCAGCCGCGATCACCCGCATGGTCAGGATCACCGCGCCTTCGGATACCTGGTCCCCCACGGCAACGCGGATCTCGCCGATTTCACCGCTGCCTGGTGACGGGATGTCCATGGTCGCCTTATCGCTTTCGAGCGTGATGAGGGGATCTTCGGGGTTTACGACGTCGCCCGGTTTGACCAGCACGTCGATGACGTCGACGTCTTCGAATTCGCCGATGTCCGGTACGCGTACTTCGACGGCAGCGTCCGTGCTCATTATTGAAACATGGGATTCGGTTTGTCGGCGTCGATACCGTAGCGTTCGATCGCTTCAGCGACTCTCTTCGGTTCGATCTCCCCATCGTCGGCGAGCACTTTCAACGCCGCTACGGCGACGTAATGGCGATTCACTTCAAAGTACTTGCGCAGTTTCTGGCGTGAGTCCGAACGGCCGAACCCATCGGTACCGAGCACGCGATAGCGGCTCGGGACGTACTCGCGAACCTGCCCTGGATAGGCGCGGATGTAATCGGTTGCGGCCACGCACGGTCCGTTGGTCGCACTGAGCCGTTCGGTGAGGTAACACACGCGCGCCGTTTCCGTGGGGTGCAGCATGTTCCAGCGGGAACATTCGAGGCCGTCACGGCGTAATTCGTTGAAGCTCGTGACACTCCAGATGTTGGCATCGACGTCGAAATCTTCTTTCAACAACTCGGCCGCCGCGATCACTTCGCGCAAGATGGTGCCGCTGCCCAACAATTGCACTCGTGCATTCTCGACCTCGCGAAAAAGGTACATACCCCGTACGATATCGACTTCGATCCCCTCCGGCAGCGCCGGGTGTGCGTAGTTTTCATTCATCACGGTGATGTAATAGAACACGCTTTCCTGGCGCTCGAACATGCGCTTCAGTCCGTCGTGAATGATCACGGCGAGTTCGTAGCCGAACGCGGGGTCATAGCTCACGCAGTTCGGAATGGTGGATGCGATCATGTGGCTGTGCCCATCCTGATGTTGTAGCCCTTCGCCCGCGAGGGTCGTACGCCCGGCGGTGCCGCCCAGTAGAAAACCACGGGCCTGCATATCACCAGCAGCCCACGCAAAATCGCCGATGCGCTGAAAACCGAACATCGAATAAAAGATATAGAACGGGATCATCTGGAGGTCGTGATTCGAATACGACGTAGCAGCCGCGATCCAGGAACACATGCCGCCCGCTTCGGTGATTCCTTCTTCGAGGATCTGGCCCTGCAAGTCCTCACGGTAGTACATGACCTGATCGTGATCCACCGGCTCGTAAAGCTGACCGACGGAAGAATAAATACCGAGTTGCCGGAACATCCCCTCCATGCCGAACGTACGCGCTTCGTCCGGCACGATCGGCACGACGCGTGGCCCGATCTCCTTATTACGCACGAGTGCGTTCAAGCAACGGACGAATGCCATCGTCGTGGATATCTCTCGCTCACCGGTGCCATCGAGTACGTTGTCGAAGATGTCGATATTCGGGATGGCGAGCGCCGCCGTGGTCGTTTTGCGCTGCGGCAGGAAGCCGCCCATGGCGGCCGTGCGTTCACGTAGATACTGCATCTCCGCGCTGTCTTCCGCCGGCTTGTAGAACGGCGCGTCGGCAATGGCCTCGTCCGAGATCGGGATATTGAATCGATCCCGGAAGTGCTTGAGCGCATCCTCGCCCATTTTCTTTTGCTGATGGGTGATGTTTTTTCCTTCGCCGGCCTCACCCATGCCGTAACCCTTGACCGTCTTGCACAAGATCACGGTCGGTTGGCCGGTATGCTGCGTGGCCTGCGCATACGCTGCATAAACCTTGTGCGGATCGTGCCCGCCACGGTTCAAGAGCCAGATGTCGTCATCGCTCATGTTCGCGACCATGGCCTTGAGTTCGGGATATTTGCCGAAGAACTCTTCGCGCACGAACGCGCCGTCAATCGCTTTGTAAGCCTGATATTCGCCGTCGACGGCTTCTTCCATGCGGTTGAGCAGCAGGCCTTTGGTGTCACGCGCCAACAGCGGATCCCAACGCGAGCCCCAGATGACCTTGATGACATTCCATCCTGCGCCGCGGAAGTCGGACTCGAATTCCTGAATGATCTTCGCATTGCCGCGCACCGGGCCGTCGAGGCGTTGCAGGTTGCAGTTGATGACGAATACGAGGTTGTCGAGCTTCTCGCGCGACGCCAGCGCGGCGGCGCCGAACGCTTCCGGCTCGTCCATTTCACCATCGCCCATAAAGGCCCAGACCTTACGGCCCTGGGCCTCGATCAGACCGCGATGCTCGAGATAACGCATGAACCGAGCTTGGTAAATGGCCATGATCGGGCCGAGCCCCATCGATACGGTCGGAAATTGCCAGAACCCCGGCATCAACCAAGGATGCGGATACGACGACAAGCCTTGGCCATCGACCTCCTGTCGAAAATTGTCGAGCTGCTGTTCGGTCAGTAAGTCGAGCAGAAACGCACGCGCATAAACGCCGGGCGCGGAATGGCCCTGGAAAAAAATCAGATCGCCGCCGTAATGTTCGCTCGCGGCGCGCCAGAAATGGTTATAACCGACCTCGTATAAGGTCGCCGCACTGGCGTAGCTCGCGATGTGTCCGCCGAGCTCGCTGTTTTTGCGGTTCGCTTTGACGACCATGGCCATCGCGTTCCAGCGGTTGACCGAGCGGATCCGCCATTCCAATGCCGGGTCGCCCGGCGTGTATGCCTCCTTGTCGGTGGGAATGGTGTTGATGTACGCCGTTTTCGCCGAATAGGGCAAGTTGGCGCCGGAGCGGCGCGCCTTATCGATGAGTTTTTCGAGCAGGTAGTGACTGCGTTCGATGCCCTCGATGTCGATCACCGCATCGAGAGCGTCCAGCCATTCCTGTGTTTCCTGCGGATCGTCGTCAGGTAGTGCAGCCATAGTCGTATCAAGACCCCTTCAACAAGATGCCGGTCGCCGGTTACGTTTTGTCGTTCGGGTTATTGGGTCAGAGCCTATCTCAACATTATTCGTGCGCGCAACGTATGATTTGAGATACGTTTTAGTCAGTCGGACGTGGACGCAACTTTAATTATGATCAATATCAACATCACGCAAAATGCCCGGGCGGTGTTCGCCGCACAGGTGGACAAACTAAATTTGTGGGTGGTCGTCAGCGCGCAGGACATGGGTGAATCGGCGTGGCGCCCGGTACCGTATTCCAAGCTCATCCTGCGCCGGCGCCGGCAACGCGCCGGTTCTTCGGCATCGGCGCAGACTTTCGTTACCGATCTGCCCAATGCACGCGGGACGCGTGTCGTGCACGTAGAACTCCCTGCCGAATTGAGCGCGTTCAAACGGCTGCGCGCCGCTCGTACCGCGGTCGAAAAGGCCTTGGAAACGCATCCGCGCGAGGTGCCAGTGTCTTGCTATGGCTTTAAAGGGAACGCCGGCGAAGCGCCTGTGGAAGCGATCGTGTCGGCCATACTCGCGAGCGCGTACAAGCTGCCTTCGCTCAAACGTAATCGATCGACGGATCCGAGGATTGAAAAGATCCGCCTGCTGGGCACCACTTTCGCGCATCGATTCGAGCGCGCATTGGCCGAAGCCGAGGGTAATGGTCTAGCGCGCTACCTGTCCGTCCTGCCGTCGAACGAACTGACGCCGGCGAATTATCGCGAACGCGTCGCAGCGCTAGCCCGCGCGTGCGGCTGGTCGCTGGAGTTCATCGACGTCGCGGCGCTCAAGCGCCGGCGTGCCGGCGCCTTTCTGGCCGTGGTGCAAGGCAGCCCTACGGACGACGCGGGGATCTTGCGTTTGAGTTATCGCCCGCCGCGCAAGCGGCAAGGACGACCGGTGGCTCTGGTTGGAAAAGGGATCTGTTTCGACACCGGGGGCGTGAACGTCAAGCCGAATAAATCCATGCTCGGCATGCATGGCGATATGCAAGGGAGCGCAGTCGCGCTCGGTACGCTGCTCGCGTTGACCCGCCTCGAAGTGGACTTCCCCGTCGACTGTTGGATGGCTTTGGCGATGAACCACATCGGCCCGAAGGCCTATAAACCAAATGACGTCGTGCGTGCGCTCGATGGCACTACCATTGAGATCATTCATACTGATGCCGAAGGGCGAATGGTACTGGCGGATACTTTGACAATGGCGTCGAAGAAGAAACCGGCACTGGTTATCGATTACGCAACGCTGACGGGCGCTTGTGTTTACTCGCTCGGTCGCGCTTACAGTGGCGTGTTCACCAACCGCGAGGATTTTCACAGCGCGCTGATCGCCGCCGGCCGTGCCAGTGGCGAGCGCGTATGGCCCTTTCCCCAGGACGACGACTACGATCACGATCTCGAGAGTACGATCGCAGACGTCAAACAATGCGCCGAGGACGGCCAGGCTGATCACATCCTCGCCGCACGTTTCTTGAGCCGCTTCGTCAAACACGAGGTACCGTGGATCCACATCGATCTCGCCGCACGTAAACGCAAGGGCGGGCTCGCGCATATCCCGACGGAGACCACGGGGTTCGGTGTGCGGTATACCTGCAATCTACTGCTGGACCAGGAGCTGCCGGGCATGGGGTGACCGCCTATCCCGGGATTCCGCTTCGCTCCATCCGGGCTACCTGGCAAATCACGGACACGGTGTTTCCCGCTCGCAGCGCACGCCATTGTCGTAAAGAAACTGAATGAACTCCGATCCCGGCACGAAACGGTTTCCGAATGCGTCGGCGCGCGTGCCGCGATCGATCTCGAGCAAGTAGCACTGACGGCCTTCCTCGACGTCCGTACAGACGAATTCGATCGGTTTTACGACGTTTGAGTTCGTGTAGAGCTTGTAACCTTCGGTGGTTTCTTCCCAAAAACGTACGAAGCGGGTTTTTGCGCAGTCGCAAGCGAGATAGCGATCGGCGAATTCGATCATTTTGCCGACCGTCATGTTGGGGGAGTCCGGATTCGCGCGTGGATTAACGAGTTTTGCCGTCATTAAATCCCGCGGTGTCGCGGTCGAGTCTTCTTTTTCGTCATCGCCGCCAATAGCGGGCAGTTTGGGCATGCTCACTTTCGGCATCTTGACCTTCGGCATCGCGACCTTCGTGCAGCCCGTCGCGGTAAGACAAAGCAGCACGAACACCATGCATGCGGTGCGTATGAAGTTCATCATTTCCGCTCTTTGCCAATGTCCTTCAGGAATGCACGGTGCTCCCGCTCAAAGCTTATCCGCGCGATGATCAAATCAAGGATCTTGTGCACGCGTTTCTCGAGTTTTCGGCCGCTGCGGTAATCCGCCGGCGCATAAAAGTCAATACGATTGGCATCGACCAGGTTTTTGCAGACCGCGATCGACTCCCCGTTGCGTGGTTTGTGTACGGCGATAGCGAACCCGCCGTATTTTTTGACGACCGTCATGCTCGGTACGTCCGTCAGGCCGTCCCCGACATAAAGCATGTGCTGAAAGGGAATCGGCCGTTCCGGTTCCGGCATGTATTCATTGATCGTTTCGAACGGCTGTTCACGTCCCTTGTTGATGCGAAACAGGTACTGCGTTTTAGCGGTGTCATTGACGACGACGGTCGGGAAGCGCGCGGCCTCATGATGATCGAAGTAGTACTGCGATGCATAAATGCGGGTGAAATGATCCCTGATGCTGATTCCCTCCAGGATCTCGCCCAGACCGGCCGACACGATGTAATGCCGGACCTGTACCTGACCGTCAGATCTTTGACCTACATAGGTGTTGATCTGGTTAAACCAGTCGTTCACCCCGGGGTAGTACTTGATGCCGGCCGCCAGCGTTTGCAGGGCATTGCGGCTAAGATGCGCCTTATTGGCTTCGATCTTCTCAACTAGCAAGCGCATGTAGGTAAGAATGCTGTCACCACCGGTGCGCATCACTTCTGCGTCGACTTCCTCCCAGAAGGCATCGCCGGAGATGCCGAGCTGAGGCAACACCGTGTATTCCTGCATCGGTTGCGGCGTCAGCGTACCGTCGAAGTCATAGACGATGGCAAGCGTATTGCGGTGTGGATTGGTTTTTCTTGGCATGTGGCCGGTCGATACCGCTGTCAGGCTTGTGTTCGATAGAGCGTTGAAGCCTTAGGCGCGCCCGAGGGCGCCGCGGTATTCGTCCATTATCGCTTCGTTGAAACACGCAAAGATAACGGATTCGAAGTGACCGTTCTGATTTACGCCCGAGCGCACTTCACTGACGGCTATCTCGGTGGCGGCCGCCAGGGGATATCCGTATACCCCACAACTGATCGCCGGAAAGGCAATCGACCGTAATTCGTGGGTGGCCGCGATGCGCAGGCATGCTCGGTAGCAACTGGCGAGCAGGTCACTTTCGCCTTGGTCGCCGCCTTGCCAGACCGGTCCAACCGTGTGTATCACGTAACGTGTCGGAAGCGCGTAAGCTTGAGTCAGTCTGGCCTCGCCGGTTGGGCAACCGCCCAGTGCCCGGCACTCCGCCAAGAGCTCGGGTCCGGCGGCGCGGTGGATGGCGCCGTCCACACCGCCGCCACCGAGCAGCGATTCATTCGCGGCGTTCACGATGGCGTCGCAGTCGAGTGTCGTGATGTCGACCAGGCGGGGTTCGATGATCGGCGATGCCATTTCTGTTCAGCGATCGTCGAATACGGCGATGACCACACGGGCCGCACGCACGGTCGTGGGCAGTACATAATCGGCCAAAGCCGCGACCTCGGCCGAAGGCTGGTGAAGATCGGGCACCATGATGGTAAGCATACGTGCGCTCGATGCAGAGCGCACACCGGCTTCGGAATCTTCCAGTGCGACGCAACGCTCGGGTTCAACGCCGATCTGATCGGCCGCGCGCAGAAATATTTCCGGCGCGGGTTTGCCAATCTCGACTTCATTACCGGCAACCAGCTTGTCGATATAGGTCCAGAGCCCTGCCAGTTGCAACGAACGTTCAGCCTGCTTCCGCTGTGTGGACGTCGCAACGCCGTATGGGATGTGGCGGGCCTGTAGCTTCGCGAGGAGATCCCCGATACCCGGCTGCGCCCGCACGCCGTGCGAATTCGTATACTCGTGCCAGATCTCGCGAAATCTATTGCGAAACGCGGCCATCGGAAAATCGCGACCCATCGACTGAATGATCGAGGCTTCGACCGCCGCCGGCGGTAAACCCATCCACGTAAAAAATATCTCGTCCGTGACTTCATGCCCTAAGTCCCGCGCCGCGCGTTGTGCAACCAGCCGGTACAGCGGCTCTGAATCTATGAGAATGCCGTCCATGTCGAAGATCACGCCCGCATAGATGTCGCGGCCGTTTTTCATGGTTCGACATTATCCAACAGCGCATCGAGCAGCGTCGTCGGATCGGGTCGCGTGACGATGTGGGCGAGGTCAGCGGAATCGAGAAAGCCTTCATGGGAGATGTGATCGAAGAGATCGAGCCAGCGGTCGAAATAGCCCGCGACGTTCAGTAGCCCGACTGCCTGACGCAACTGGCGCAGTTGCCGCCACGCGATGACTTCGAGGATCTCGTCCAAAGTGCCGATTCCTCCAGGCAGGGCGACGAAGGCGTCGGAGCGTTCGAACATCAACGCTTTACGCTCGAATAGATCGTCGACGATGAGACACTCGCTGAGATTTTCATGCGCAACCTCGCGCTCGCGAAGGAATTCGGGAATAACGCCGACTACGTGTCCACCCGCAGCGAGCGCGGCGTCGGCGAGTGCGCCCATGAGCCCCACTCGCCCACCGCCATACACGAGCGTAAAGTTGCGCATCGCAAGTTCATGGCCGAAGGCCTCGGCCGCAAACATATAGTCCTCGCGCGCGCCGATGCGTGATCCGCAAAATACGCAAACGGAATACACGGCAGCCGGATATTAGACATGCACTGTTGCGGTTACTCCGTCATCCACACGACGGCACCTTCTTGTACCTGCCATGCCCCGGTCGTTTCCTGTACCAAGTGGACCAGGCGCCCGGCGCCACACTCCGCACCGCATTGATGTTCGATATACACCAGAGCATGCGACAGGGAATCGTCGAAACCGGCACGCGAGATGCGCACGATCCCCGGCGCACCGGTATATCGGGTAAAGAACGCGGTCCAGCCATCCTGCGGTTCGACATCGCCGAAAAGTTCGCTTAAACCGGATTCGCTCAGCATTTGATAGGACACCTGCAGGTCGAGCGGACGATCGATGAGTTGTGGAGCGACGTTTCTGAGCGACCAGTCATCGAGCGTCGCACGTGGAATCCCCAGTTCTTCCACGATCGCCAATGCGGTATCGTCATCGGATGCAACCGCGGCGGGATCACCCGTGGTGTGATCGGCGATGATAATGATCGGCGTATCCGGCGCCACGCCGTGATTGATCAGCGCCGAGAGCACCCTCACTTCCCGGTCACCGAACGGTGCGACGTCATCAGCGTGCACAGGGTAGGCAACCGGCACGAGCGCAGTAAGCGCATACGTGACGACGCCGCAAACTAAAAGCGAGGAGGTTTTCATGTTGGCGTTATCCTTGTTGTGTTATAGGGCTTGCTGCCGCTTGGTATTCTCGACACCGGTCAGCGCCTGCGTCAACTCCGTGAGGTCGGGTGCAGTTTCGATACATAAGACGATATCCGCCAGACGTTCGGCTGCCGATCGACTCATGGCGGCGCCGGCATTGCCATGATATTTCTCGAGAATGGCGGATTCGCTCAGCGGTTTCGCATCTGAGCCGCGATTGACCGTTTCACGGTGTTCGAATTGACGGCCGTCTCGCATGTTCAAGGTGATCGCCCCTGAATAGTATTTCGGATAGGCGGATTCGGGATCCTCGGCGTAGCCGATCCGTTCCGCAAGGGCAAGGATGTCAGCGTCCTCGCGCGCTTCGCCCTCGAGTTCCGCTAAAGTAAAGCGGTCACGCACCAAGCTCGCAGCGATGATGTAGGGCACGCTGAATTGCGCTTCGTAATGATTGGTCGGGCGGCGCTTCTCGCTCAGGGGTTCGCAAACCACCGCCACCTCATCGGGATGAATGAAAGCCGTGATCGATTCGATGTTCTCGATCGCGATGGCATGTTCGCGTTTGAGCGCGAGCGCACAGTCGGCGAAAGCGTGATTGAAATGGCACGCGGGGTAGGGCTTGAACGCGTTGCCGATCGTACGCCACGTGCGACCGAGATCATCGCCGATAATCGCGCAGTCGATGCCGTGTGCGGATCCCAATAGCGTGTTGTACAAACCAAAACGGCCTTCAAATGGGCGCCCGGGCCCTTTGAAGCCCGCGTGCGCGAGCGTTGCCGCGGTTAGACCCGCAACGCCCGCCCAGCCGGGATGCAGGCGCTTGGTCCAGGCGCCGTCCGCGAGAAACTCCAGATTCCCCGAGGCCATGCTCAGCGTGATCCCCAACGCATCCTTGAACTGTGTTTGCTCGAGGGCCTTGAGCCACGCGGCGGCCGCAGCGCACCCGAATGCGCCGACGATACCCGTCGGGTGGAAACCGCGCGTCTGCAGACCGCCGCGAGCGGCTTCGCCGATACGCGCATCGACTTCGACCGCGAGCACGTAGGCGGTCAGCAGATCGGCGCCGCAGATCCCGAGGTCGACGCCCAAATTGAAACTCAGCGGAAGCGCGCTCGCCGAGCAGTGCACGACGCTGGCCCCATGGGTATCGTCGAAATCAAGTCCGTGAATGAGTGTGCCGTTGACTAAGATCGCGTCGCGCAGCGGTAGGCCGACCGCTTGTCCGATGACCGGTGATACGCCGACGCCGCCCATCGCCCGTGCGGCGCGCAGAACTGCATCGGCGAAATCATAATGCGTCGCAGCCAAGCCGATACCCAAACTGTCGAGGATACAAAGCTTAGCGTGTTGGTTGACTTCCCTCGGCACATCGTTGGTTTTCAGGCGCGCAGCAAATTCCGCAAACTTCTGCGTGATCGACGGGGTCGGTATATCTCGGGGACTCACGAATGTTTTCAGGCCGCTGTGATTGTGTGCATGATCGCAGACCACGCATCATTCGATCAACGCGAACCTTATGATTCGACGCAAACGATCTATTGCGTATAGCTGTCTTGGCGTAAGCCTATTGATGGGTATTTGCGTCAGCGCGGTGCATGCGGATGCTGATGCCTGGGCGGCGATCATCATCGAGGAAACCCGCCGGGGTGCGCCCATGCCGGCCCTGTCGATGTACGGCGCACGGCTCGACGTTCAGTCGGCCTACGAGATCCAGCGTGTGGTTGTCGAACAAGCCCTAAAAATGAGGGATATCGGTGGCTATAAAGCGGGATTTACCGGGGCGGCATCACGCGAGAAATTCAATCTCGACGGACCCATCGCTGGCGTATTGTTTGCCGATGGACGGCTCGCCGATGGAGCGGAAGTACGACGGCATACCTACAAGCGTCTCATGGTCGAAATCGAAATCGGTTTCGTGTTGCGCTCATCCATCACGCGGCGCATGAACTCCATAGCGGATCTGAAAACCTATGTCAGCCACGCCGTACCCGCCGTCGAACTTCCGGATCTCAACTATGAGGATATCCAGGCATTGAGCGGACTCGACGTCCTGGCAACGAACATGGCTGCGGCTGCCTACCTCGTGGGCGAACCGTTCCACCTGAGCGATCTCGCTGAAGTCAACGCGCTGGAAGCGACCTTGTACCGGGACGGAGAACCCATCGATCAAGGCCGCACCACCAATGCGCTCGGCGATCAACTGCGCGCGTTGCTGTGGTTGGTCAACACGCTGATCGAGCAAGGCTGGCCACTGCGACCCGGACAGGTGCTGTTGACCGGTTCCCTGGGCAATATCAATCCCGGCCTGCCCGGCAGCTATCGCGCTGACTACGGCCGTGCCGAGCTGCATTTCACTATCGTCGACGATTGACTCCGTATCCGACACATCGCCGGAGTCAGCGGGCCGGCGATTCCTTGGATCGAAAACTCAATGCAAGCCCATATCCCGGCCAATGGTCGCGGCGATCTCTTCGATAGATACGGTCGTGGTATCGATGAACTGAATGTTTTCATCTCGAAACAGCGCTTCTGCTTTGGCGACTTCGGCGCGGCATTGCGCGACTTTTGCATAATTGCCGTGCGGGCGGCGCTCCCGCCGGATACGACTCAGTTGCTCCGGTACGATGGTGAGGCCATAGATCTTTTCTCGCACCGGTTGCAGGATTCCAGGTAGCGTGTTCTCCTCAAAATCATCATCGGTTAAAGGGTAGTTGGCGGCCTTGAGTGAATAATGCATCGCGAGATACAGGCACGTTGGCGTTTTGCCGCAACGTGAAACGCCGATCAGCACAATTTCCGCCTCGTTCAGATCGTGGGTATGTAATCCGTCATCGTGATTCAACGTGAAATTCAATGCCTGCAAGCGCCGCTCGTAGGCGCTTGCATCACCGATACCGTGCATGCTTCCAGCCGTATGCGACGATTCAAGGCCAAGCAAATCCTCAAGCAGTTCGATAAAAGTGCCGAACAAATCGAACACGTATTGATGATCCGCGGCGATGATCTGTTGAATTGAGGTATCCGTTAACGTGCTGAAAACGAGTGGCGGCTCGTCGTCTTCCGCGGCCGCTTTTTCTATCATTGCCGCGGCATTGCGTGCGGCCAGTTCATTCGTGACGAACGGGATATTAGTGCGGTTGAATTCGATACTCGGAAACTGCGTAAGCAGGCTTTGACCGAGCGTCTCGGCGGTGATACCCGTGCGATCAGATATAAAAAAAACGCGGCGTTTCATCGGTTCCGGGGACGCATATGTCTCAGGTACAATTACCGGCCTGCGGCTGGGCCGAGCGCGTTACGTTAATTTAAGTCGAGCGACACGCGAACGTAGCATCTCATGAGCGATTATATCGTGTCCTTGAAAGACGTGGGCATGTCCGACGTTGCCAAAGTCGGCGGTAAGAACGCCTCTTTGGGCGAAATGATCACGCACTTAGATGCGGTCGGCGTACGCGTTCCAGGAGGATTCGCAACGACGGTCGACGCCTTTCTCGACTTCATCGGCGTCGACGGTCTCGAACAACGCATCATGCAGCGCCTAGACGGCTTCGATGTTGAAGACCTTGCAGAACTTTCGAAGGCCGGCAAGGAGATCCGGGGATGGATAGCGGCGACGCCGCTTCCCCAGCGTCTGCAGGCCGAGATAGAGCAGGCTTACGACGCACTGACCAACAGTACGGGCGAAAACGTGGCCGTCGCCGTGCGCTCTTCCGCGACGGCCGAAGATCTGCCACAGGCCTCTTTTGCCGGCCAACAGGAGAGCTACCTCAACGTTTCGGGCATCGAGCAGGTCACGCTTAGGATCAAGGACGTTTTCGCGTCGCTGTTTAACGATCGAGCAATCTCATATCGCGTGCATCATGGATTCGATCACCATCAAGTGGCCTTATCCGCCGGTATCCAGCGCATGGTGCGCAGCGATGTCGGCTCGAGTGGCGTGATGTTCACGCTCGATACGGAATCGGGCTTTCGTGATGTCGTTTTCATCACGGCGAGCTACGGGCTGGGCGAGCTGGTGGTGCAGGGAGCGGTCAACCCGGATGAATTCTACGTCTATAAACCGGCGCTGGAGCGGGGCGACAAAAGTATTTTGCGGCGTAATCTCGGCAGCAAGCATTTGCAGATGGTCTTTTCAGACGGCGGCGATGATGCCGGCGCCGACATCCAGACGCGCCGGGTCGACGAAGCGCATAGCCAGCGTTTCTGTTTGACCGACGATGAACTCGAACGGCTTGCGCGCCTTGCCGTCGTGATCGAAAACCACTACGGGCGTCCGATGGATATCGAGTGGGCCAAGGATGGCGAGGACGGCGAAATGTATATCGTTCAAGCGCGCCCGGAGACCGTGCAAAGCCGGAATGCGCATTTCATCGAACGCTATACCCTGAAAGAGCAGGGCACCGTACTGGCACAAGGGCGGAGTATAGGTCAGAAGATCGGCGCTGGTACCGCGCGCGTCATTGCTAACGTCGAGCAGATGGGAACCTTAAACGAAGGTGACGTGCTGATCGCGGATATGACCGATCCCGATTGGGAGCCGGTCATGAAACGCGCCGCTGCAATCGTGACCAACCGCGGTGGTCGTACATGCCACGCCGCCATCATTGCGCGGGAAATGGGCGTGCCGGCAATCGTAGGCTGCGGTGACGCGACTACGACAATTCCAAACGGCCATGATGTTACCGTGTGCTGCGCGGATGGGGACAGCGGCTATGTCTATGCGGGCAGGCTCGCCTTCGAACGCAGTAAAGTCGAACTCGATGCGATGCCCGAAATCGGCGTCAAGATCATGATGAACGTCGGTAATCCCGATCGAGCTTTTGCGTTCTCGACCTTGCCGCATGCGGGCGTGGGGCTCGCGCGCCTCGAGTTCATCATCAACCGCATGATTGGGATCCACCCGCGCGCCCTGCTCGAATTCGACGAATTGCCGATGGATCTCAAGACACGCATCGCAGCGGTCATCGCACCATACGACAGCCCGCGTGGATTCTTCGTCAAGCGTCTGGTCGAGGGCGTGGCGACTATCGCGGCCGCATTCGCTCCGCAACCCGTGATCGTTCGTCTGTCCGATTTCAAGTCGAACGAGTACGCGAATATGGTGGGCGGCCAGCGCTACGAGCCCGAAGAAGAGAATCCCATGTTAGGGTTCCGCGGCGCATCGCGTTATCTCGCCGACTCGTTTAAACCCTGTTTTGAAATGGAGTGCGAAGCACTACGCTTCGTACGCAACGACATGGGTCTAACCAACGTTCAGGTCATGGTGCCCTTCGTGCGAACGACAGAGGAAGCCGCTGAGGTCATCGACCTGCTCGCTGCCAACGGCCTGGCGCGCGGTGAAAATAATTTAAGCATCGTAATGATGTGCGAACTCCCATCGAACGCCGTTTTGGCCGCGGAATTTCTCGAGTATTTCGATGGTTTTTCGATCGGTTCCAACGATCTCACGCAGCTGACGCTTGGCCTGGATCGCGATTCGGGCCTGGTGGCCGACCGCTTCGACGAGCGCGACGAAGCAGTCAAAGCCTTGATGAAGATCGCGATCGCGGCGTGTCGCGACGCCGGTAAATACGTCGGGATCTGCGGTCAGGGGCCATCGGATTACGAAGATCTCGCCCAATGGTTACTCGATCAAGGCATCGACAGTATTTCGCTCAATCCCGACACCGTCACCCGGACCTGGACGGATCTCGCGAAGCGCACCAGGTAAGAGCCGGTTCGCCGACGATTTCTAAATATGGTCCTCTAACATCTGCCGTTTATCCTCGGAGATCTCGGTATTCTCCAGCCGGTTCCGAATCATCGCTGCGTCCACTTTGCCCATGTCGATGAGGATCTG
This sequence comes from Gammaproteobacteria bacterium, assembly GCA_965217605.1. Taxonomy (GTDB): domain Bacteria; phylum Pseudomonadota; class Gammaproteobacteria; genus JAYYZW01. The sequence continues at coordinate 169,851 of CBDCJB010000012.1, read as the reverse complement.
TTTCTCAGCCGGTAGCGGATAATCCGAAAAAAATAGATTGCCGGGAGGGACGACCTCTTCGTCGATCATCATCTGGAGTTCGTCGACCATCAACCGCAGCTCGCCAATCGGGGCCTCTATGCGGGCGGTGGCAAACGCTTCGGTAGCGATGCCGCCAGCATAAATCGAATGGATCTCCATCTTGTAACTGATCACGAACGACGTTTCTTCATCATCGAGCAGCTTCTTCTCGATGTTTTCTAGACGCGGAACCATCAATTCGCGCAGAGTTGCGAGAATATCCGGGTCCTCGAGGTATTCCGAGTAGATGTCCACAACATTGTCGATATCGAGATGTTTATAAGTATCTGTCGAAAACAACTCGTTGCGGCGGTAGGACAACAGCTTGTATGACGTGAATCCGACCACAGAAAGGATGTCGGTAAGATCGCGAATATTTTTATTGAACCCGAGCGCGCATACAAGCTGGGAGTGGTTGAGACCGAGTTGTGCGGCGGCATTGTTGATCTTCTTGATGAAATCGTTGTCGTCACTCGGTTTAAGACGGTAGAAAAATTTGACGAGATCTGCGTCGGAGGCTGTGAGAACTTCGCGGAATGAAGGCATCGTGAACTCTTTATTGAATATTATTTTTCGTCAAAATTTCGTTTTCGCCACAATCTCAAACGAAACGTCTAGTGTGCTGCCCCATAAATATGTTTCGTAAGTCGGGCAGGATTTTTCGTTCCTGGCAAGGCGCGAGGAGGCCGTGTAGCGGGCTCTACACAACGACGAGCGACGCCGCCAGGGGCGAAAAAGACCAGCGAATTATGAAACATATTTGCGGGACAGCACACTAGCCTCATGCACCGAGTAACTTCAACTGGTCTTCCAGCACGTTGCGTTCTTGATCCGGAATATCTCGATCCTCGAGTCTGGTTTCAACCAGTTCTCGCGGTATCAATCCGCGGATCATCAACCGGCGTTTTTCCTCAGGCAGAATCGATTCCCGGAAAAATATATCGCCAATCGGAATCAACCTGCTTTCTACGATCAACGCAACTTCATTGAGCAGCGCACGAAAGCCGCTGTGCATCTTGCTCAATCGTTCTTCCGCGAAATCAATCTGCGCAACGCCATCATTATAAATCGAACGCATTTCTTTCTTATAACGCTCGATGACCACTGAATTAACGGTCGTTTCGATTCGATCTTCGATCTTTTGCAGGCGCCGTGTCAGCAAGTGTTGGATGACTTCCAACAAGGGCATGCAGTCCGCCACGTGCCGGTAGATAGCGAGCACGTCCTTGATTCCAGGTTGCTGATAAATGTCATTGGTAAACGCCTGATTACGTTCCCTTGCCAGTGCATCGTAGGAATCGAAACCCATGACCGCGACGACATCAGACAGATCCTGGATTCTCGAATTGAAACCGACCGCACATACGAGTTGCGAATAGGTGAGCCCGAGGTTCTTGGCGACCTGCTTGGTGCGGCTGGTGGGACTGCTATCGCCGGAACCGGACGAGGATTTGTACAACGTTTTTAGCAGATCCTCACTACTCGCCGTAAGAATCTCCGTAAATCGGCTCATCTCCGTCGCACAAACTCATTTAATGGTGCCGGCATCATAGCACCACCGGGAACCGCAGATTAGCTCCGACGCGCGTCGTAACGGGATTTTATCTGTGGTGTTATCAAGGTCGCGGACCCGCCTCCCGGTTAGCGTTTCGTCGCAATTCGCGGTGCAAAACTCCGAAGCGACGAACCCACGGCGCGTTGGCCAGCAGCGCGCCCGGGAGGTTTGCGAGATCGCGTTCGGCCGCGGCGTAATCCGTATACGATCCTACGACCGTGCTGAACGGCTCTGGCGCGTTTGGGCGATGCAAAAAGTAAGCGGACACATTTCCCGGCACGTGACGCTGCAGCATGTATTCCAAAGCGGCCGAGCTGCTTCCGGCGGCGACCTGCAAGGTAAAATTCCCGTCGGGTTGCGCCTTCACCCATTCGACCCCGTGAATGGCCTGCGCCGGCGGCGTCGATGCCGGGCGTGGGGGCGGCGGGCTTGGCAATGACGCGAGCGTCTGCGCGGCCGGTGCGAAAGTCACCGCCGCGGCCTCTAACCAAGGCCGTGCCAGATCGATGCGCGCACGGCTGAGGTAAAGCTTCGCCAGGTTGAATTGCGCCGGAGCGTAACCGTTCCCGGCCGCGCATTTGAGCCCAGCTTCCGCGCGCCCGGGATCGCCGTGTTCCGCAGACCAGGTGCCCGCGCTAAAGCAGGCGAGGGTGTGATTTTGTGCAGCGGCGCGATCGATCCATTCGAGCCCTTTTGTTTCGCCTTGCGGCTGCTGCATAAGGACAATGCCCAAATTGTATTGCGCGTCGGCGCTGCCGAGTTCCGCAGCGCTGCGCCACCACCGGAGCGCCGCGCTACGATCCGCGGGTAGGACGCGGCCTTCGAAATAAAAATTGCCGAGCGTGGTGGCCGCCTCGGTGCTGCCAGCTTCGGCAGCGTCCATCAGGTTGATTAGCGCGACCTCCGCATCGCCTGCAACTCGGCGTTCGAGTTGCAATGTCGACAGCGTCGTCTGGGCTTCTATGTTACCCGCGGCGGCCGCGGCTTCGAGACGCGGCACGAGGCCGTCGAAATCGGGGTCTGCACCCGACACGAGCGTCCAAGACACGGCGATGAACGTCATCGCGAAGTGCGAAACGCGTTTCAGCGTGTTAATCCTCCACAACGGCGATAATACATTCGATGGAATCATTACGCGGCGAATTCACCCTTTTACTTACGGTGTGCATGGTGAGGCTCGAATCCGGCGCCGGCCGCAGCAGCGGGGCCAATGCCCCGGGATCGGCAGCATCATCGAGCCACAGATTATAGTCATCTTGCTCGATCACAACCGGCATGCGCCCGTGTATCCCGCTCAGCCGCTGATTCGCTTCACAGGTGATGAGCGTACAGCTTTCAATCACCTCCTCATTTTGTTGCCAACGTTCCCATAAGCCGGCGATCGCGAAACAGTTACCCGTGGTCGCGTAGATGAAAAACGGCTGCTTGCCGCCGGATTGAGCCTACCACTCGTAGTACCCGTCGGCAGGTACCAGGCAGCGCCGCCGCCGGAACGCCGCGCGGAACGCAGGTTTTTCCGCAACCGTCTCGGCGCGGGCATTGATCAGGCGGTTTGCAATCTTGATATCTTTTGACCACGAGGGTAGGAGCCCCCATTTGACGTTGACTGCGACTCGTTCGCGAGCAGAATCGCGGACGATTAAAACCTGCTGACTCGGCGCGATGTTGTAACGTGGTTCGAGTGTTGGCGTCTCGACCAGGCTGAACTCGGCGGCGATATCCGCCGGATCACTATTGAGCATGTAACGGCCGCACATGAGCGAAGCGTTCAGCCGCGCAGTTGATCCCGCGTTTCGATTCGCATTGAGAAATCGATGGCGCGCACATGCTTAGTCAAGGCGCCGATCGACACATAGTCCGCGCCGGTGGACGCCAGCTCCCGGAGATCGGCAAGCTCCACATTGCCGGATACTTCGATTGCAGCACGGCCCTGCACATGATCCGTCGCTGCTTTGATCTCGTCGATGGAGAAATTATCCAGCATGATCATATCCACGCCTGCATCGAGCGCCTGGCCTAATTCCGCCATGTCTTCGACTTCAACTTCGATGCTGACACCGGGATGTGAATCGCGAACGGCCTGAACCGCGGCCTCGATCGAACCCGCCGCCGCGATATGGTTTTCCTTGATGAGCACCGCGTCGAATAGACCCATACGGTGATTTTTTCCGCCACCGCAACGCACGGCGTACTTTTGCGCGATACGAAGTCCCGGCAGGGTCTTGCGGGTGTCGAGTATATGCGTCGAGGACCCCGACAGCGCAGCGCTGTAGCGGCGCGTCGCGGTCGCCGTCGCGGATAATAGCTGTAGAAAATTGAGTGCGGTACGCTCGCCGGTCACGATTCCCCGTGCCGGGCCTTCGAGCCGACAGATCACGCCATTCACGTGCATCTCGTCGCCGTCTTCGCATATCCAGTCGATGTCGATCGCGCGATCGAGCAGCGCGAACACCGTGTCGAACCAGGCTCGGCCGGCGAGCACGGCCGATTCGCGACATACCACCTCGGCCGCGCAGTGCTGATCGACCGGAATCAATTCAGCGGTGAGGTCGCCACTGCCGACGTCCTCGGCCAGCGCGGCTTTGACCACGGGTTCGATGTCCTCTGGTCGGGGCGTGCATAGACCCGTCGGACTGTTCATAACCGTCTTAAGCTAGGCCGCAGAAGAATTCACAGGTTCTGCATTGGTCGACAAGTGGGCATGGGTCATTTTGAAGATCACCGGACTCAGTAACGCGAGCGCCACCAGATTGGGCATGGCCATCAAGCCGTTGAAGATATCCGCGAGCGTCCATACGAGTTCCAGTTTGACGATGGCGCCGGTCATGATCGCGAGGATCCATATGATGCGGTAGACATTGATCACTTGCACGCCAAACAGATATTCCGCGCACCGTTCACCGTAGTAACTCCAGCCGACGGTCGTCGTGAAGGCGAATACCGCGAGACCGACGCCAACGATCGTGGCGCCCATGCCGCCAATACCAAGGGTAAACGCGGCGACGGACATCGAAGCGCCCTGCTCACCGAGTGTCCATGCTCCGGTTACGAGGATCACCAACGCGGTCATCGTACATATGCACAGGGTGTCGATGAACGTGCCGAGCATCGCGATCATGCCTTGTTCGACGGGGTTGTGAGTTTGTGCGGCGGCGTGCGCGATCGCGGCGCTGCCGAGTCCCGCTTCGTTGGAAAATATTCCCCGCGCGAAGCCCCATCTCAAGGCCATCCATACGGTGGCGCCGGCAAAACCGCCGCTACCGGCGACCGGGGTGAACGCGCTCGTGACGATCAAGGCGAACGCGCCCGGTACAGCTTCGATGTGCAAAACGAGAATGGCGAGCGCGATCCCGACATACAGTACGGCCATCACGGGAACGATCGCCTCGGCGACGCGAGCGATACGCCGAACGCCGCCGATAATGACGGCCGCGGTCAGCGCCGCGGCGACTAAACCCGTAACCCAGAGCGGTATGCCGAAACTCGATTGCATGACGTCCGCGACCGAATTGGACTGCACGAGGTTGCCAATGCCGAAGGCCGCCACCATGCCGAACAGCGCGAAGCACGTGCCGAGCCATGCCCAGCGACGGCCGAGGCCGTTGCGGATGTAGTACATGGGCCCGCCGACGTGATTACCGAGGCTGTCGACTTCGCGATAACGCACCGCCAAGACGGCTTCCCCGTATTTGGTCGCCATGCCGAAGAGCGCGATGACCCACATCCAGAACACCGCACCCGGGCCGCCGAAATAGATGGCCGTCGCGACACCCGCGATGTTGCCGGTGCCCACCGTCGCCGCCAGTGCGGTCATCAAGGCCTGGAAGGGCGAGATCTCACCCGTTGCCTCACGATGCCCGCGCCGCCCGCGCCACAGCAACGCAAACGCCTGAGGGATGTGGGTCCAGGTAAAGGCGCGCAGGCCGACCGTAAGGTAGATGCCCACGGCGACCAACAATGGGATCAGCAGGTATTCACTCCAGATGATGCCGCTGACGATCGTCAATAGGGCATTGGTGCCGTCCAGCGCATCCATTACAGGGCGTATTCTCCGCCGGGTGCGCGCCGCGACTTCAGTACCAAGGTATCACCACTCTGGCTGAAATCGAGACGCTTGAGAAAACTCATGCCCAGCAAGACCTGCATATCGCCCATATTGGGAACGATGGTCGCCCTGACTTCGTGTTCCACTATGTCACCGAGCCTGACCGAATTAATGACGGTGCCGTATCCGATCGTCGCGCCATTGGCAGTCGTGATCTGAAACGGGGGTCCCTTTTTCAAGCCGACGCTCGCTGCGACGGTCTCCGACACGGCGACATCGGTGGCCCCGGTATCGAGCATGAATTCCGCGTTGACGCCATTCAGTTGGCCGGTGGCGACATAATGGCCGACGCGGTTGCGATTCAGGACCACGGTCGCCGCGCCGCCCGGTGCAGTCAGGCTTTCGACCTGACGATTAGGATTGTGGTTATCTTCGATCTGTTCGGAAAATAGCAGGGACAGCATCGCGATCACGCCGATGATCGCCATGATGTACATCGTCGAACCGATTCGTTTCGTCATGGTCCTGCGCGAACTGGGCGCTCGCGAATAATTTTGAGATAGGTTCTAATTGTCGCGAACGTTAATCTTTGTTTCCGAACATGCGTCGGGACGCAAAGGCCCTGCCGTTATGGTTTGAATAACGTCGTAGACGAGTATCGCACAAGGATCTGATCGTGAACACTGCAACACCCGTGATCGTCGAATGTCAGACGATTCGACCGACGCGAAGCGTTTCGACTATATCGGAGGACGTAGCGAATGGCTTGTTCGATGAACCTCGCACACTGCCGCCGAAGTATTTCTACGACCAGCGGGGATCGCATTTGTTCGACCAGATCTGCGATGTCCCCGAGTACTATCCAACGCGCACTGAAAGCGCGCTGCTCCAGCGCGTCGCGGGTGATGTAATTTCTGCGTCGCGTCCGGAACGCATCGTCGAACTCGGTAGCGGCACGTCGCGCAAGACACGGCACTTGCTCGATGCGTGTACGGATCAAGCGTGTTATCCCGTTTATGCGCCATTCGACGTCTGCGATGACGTGTTGGTCGCGAGTGGCGAAGCACTACAGACGGAATACGGTTGGCTCGATGTGCAGCCGATGGTGGGCGACTATACCGCCGGCCTCGGTAACTTACCGTACGAGACCGGTCACAATCTGATCGTTTTCCTCGGCGGCACGATCGGCAATTTCACGCGTGAGGAAAGTCTCGATTTTCTCGCCGAGCTACGCAGCGTCATGCGTGACAGTGACAGATTGCTACTCGGCGCCGACCGCGTAAAAGAACCGGAGATACTACATTCCGCCTATAACGACGATGCAGGAATCACGGCCGAGTTCAATCTAAACGTACTACACGTTCTGAATCGCGAGCTGGGGGCGAATTTCGATTTAAATGGATTCGAGCATTACGCGCATTTCAACCCCCTGAAGTCGCGCATCGAAATGCATCTGATTTCAATGGTGGATCAATCCGTGCATTTCAGTCGCTTAGGCGACGACGTCGAGTTCAAAGAAGGCGACCACATCCTGACCGAGATCAGTACTAAATTCACGCGAGTCCAACTCGAGTCGCTATTACTGGAATCGGGATTCAGCGTCGTTGATCACTACGAATCGAATGGCCACAAGTTTTCACTGTTGCTTGCCCGGCCTTCTTATTCCTAGAGTTGAGCGCAACGGCTTTTGAATTCGACGCGGGGTGGCTGTCGGCCGCTACCCGTATCGATTCTCCCAACTGCGACGCCCGCCCGCCCGCGACCGTAGTCGATCTGATCGTGATCCATGCCATCAGCCTGCCGCCAGGTTCATTTGGCGGGCCCTATATCACCCAACTGTTTACCAACGAGCTCGAAATCGGCGCCCACGTTTATTTCCAGGAGATTGAAGCGCTGCGTGTATCCACCCATTTCTTGATCGACCGCGCCGGGGCTCTCACCCAGTTCGTCGACATCGCCGAACGCGCCTGGCATGCGGGTGAATCCACGTGGCGGGGACGCTCCGCCTGCAATGATTTTTCGCTCGGCGTCGAACTCGAAGGGTGTGATGAGACGCCGTTTACCGATGCCCAGTATGTGGCGCTCGGCCAATTAATCCTCGCCGTGATGCAACGTCTGCCCGACATCAAGCCCGCGCATATCGTCGGCCATTGCGACATCTCGCCGGGCCGCAAAACCGATCCCGGCCCGCATTTCGATTGGTCGCGACTACGGCGCAGCCTCTCACCATGAATTTCCTATTGATTTTGATCGCCGCCGTCATCGAATTCACTGTGGTGAGTTTCGAAGCCGTACGATCCAACCGTTGGAGTAATGACTGGGCAGCCTGGATCAATCAGGTAGCGGGCCGTTACACGTGGTGGCGCGGTGTCATGGGTGCGGCCATCACATTGCTCGTTCCGGTGCTGGCCGTTGCCTTGGTGTTCGCGATGATCGGCGCGTGGTCGGAATTCCTCGCACACCTGTTGGGATTATTTGCGTTGTTGTTGATGTTGGGACCAATGGATCTGAATTCGGATATCGAGACGCATAAACGCAACATCGATGTCACGGGCAGCAGCGATACGACGATCGATGAGCAGGCATTCTTCAACCGCGCGGGATCCTTGAACCTGGGGGAAGCGACGGGCGACGACGATTTCGACCACCATCGCAGCGAGTTGGCATCGATGGCGCTCGCGGCGGATACGGCATGGTTTCAACCGCTATTCTGGTTTTTCGTGCTTGGACCGGTCGGCGCAGTGCTCTATCGTTTATGCGCGAATTTGCGCGGGGCGGCAGATCTGGACCCCGACGTACAATCCTCGATCGCTCAAGTGCGAGAAATATTGGAGTGGTTCCCCAGTCGCGTCACCGTACTTGCCATGGGGGTAGCGGGAACGCTCGTGCCCGTGGTCGAAACCGCAACCGCATGCGGCCTCATGCGCTGGCGCGTTACTAATGAGCTCGTGGCACGCGCCTCGCTCGCGGCCATCGATTATGGCCGGATACATGAAGTGATCACTTTCGATCCGCGCGTCTATCGCATCAACCTTATGCACGCGCTAATCAAGCGCACGCTTAACGTATGGTTGGTGATTATCGCCGGCGCTGCGGTGCTCGTTTTGTAGCCGCCGACGTTCAAACGAGAAAATCGCTGACCCTAAGTGGTTGCGGACCACCCTCGTCGCACACGAGGACGCTGTCTTGGCCGTACCAATCGCCGAGGACGATGCGCCGACAGGCCTTTCCTTCAATATCGAAATCGTGAATCCCAGGACGGTGTGTGTGCCCGTGGATTAAGAGCATGGCTGCGTGCTGCGCCATGACGCTCGACACCGTGTCCTCATCAACGTCCATAATGAAATCTGATTTAGCGCGCATCGATGCCTTGGTGCCGGATTGGGTCTTCAACGCGATGCGCCGGCGCAGGCTGAGGGGCGTGCTCAGGAAAGCCGTCCGCACGATCGGATTTCTGACGAGTTTCCGGAATTTCTGATATTTCACGTCTTTGGTGCACAAGAGATCACCGTGCGTCAAAAGCGTTCGCTGACCATACAGATCGATGATCTCGTAATCCGCCATGAGCCTGGCGCCCGTCGCGCGTGCGAACCGCCGACCGAACAGAAAATCTCGATTACCGTGGCCGATGTGCAGCTCGACGCCGGCGCTGCTCAAAGCGCGGAGCGCGTCGATGATCTCCGCGTGCCCAGGCGTGTCGTCGTCATCGCCGAGCCACACTTCGAATAGATCGCCCAATACGTACAGCGCATGCGCCTTCGATCGCGCCCGCTCGGCGAAATTCAGAAATAATTCGAGTTGCTCGGGGCGCTCCGCGCTCAGGTGAAGGTCGGAGACGAACAAAGTCGTCATCGCGCGGGCGCTGAATTGAGCAGGGCGCTATATGACGTTCGCACTCAAGATTTCGACCGGATCAGCGGGCACATCCTGATGAGGGCCGTGCGAGCTTGTAGCGACGCCTTCGATCGATTCGACGGTGTCCATGCCTTCGGTAACACGCCCGAAAACGCAGTAGCCCCAACCGTCTTGAGTTTCACCGGTGTGATTGAGGAAGCCGTTGTCCTCGACGTTAATGAAAAACTGCGCCGATGCCGAATGCGGGTCGCCCGTGCGCGCCATCGCGATCGTACCGGTGTCGTTAGTGAGTCCATTATTGGCTTCGTTTTTGATCGGATCGCGGGTCGCTTTCTGATTCATGTCGCGATCCATACCGCCGCCCTGAACCATGAACCCCTTGATCACGCGGTGAAAGATAGTGCCGTTGTAATGGCCGTCTTCGACGTAGGTAACGAAGTTTTTCACCGTTTCGGGCGCGGCCACTTCATCGAGTTCCAGTGTCACGTCGCCCATCGATGTTTCCAGTTTTACACTAGTCATGTATCACCCCGCTGGTTTGATGTCCTACCTGGTCGATTCCGCGGCCATGGTGCCGTCACGATCGCGAAACCACAAGCGCGAATTTCGCGCACCTCAGAGCCCGCTTGCGGGCGAATAAATTTCTATCGCGTACTCCGTTGACGCTTCTCGAGGCCGTGCGTATCATCAGCCCCCCGTCGACAAGAGCATGCAATGCCGGGGCATGGCGCAGTCTGGTAGCGCACCTGCTTTGGGAGCAGGGGGTCGGGGGTTCAAATCCCTCTGCCCCGACCAATCGAACAACAAGCTATGTTTGGAACGACGGGCCTATTACTTGTAGGGTGTGGGCCAACACGTGCGCCTGTAGCTCATCCGGATAGAGCATCGGCCTTCTAAGCCGAGGGTAGCAGGTTCGAATCCTGCCAGGCGCGCCAACTAACTAACGAAGAGCGGAATACTTGGTTCAGCGGTGGGTGTAGCTCAGTTGGTAGAGCACAGGATTGTGGCTCCTGATGTCGCGGGTTCGATCCCCGTCACTCACCCCACTTTTTCTGAGCCCGTAGATCGAGACCAGGAGTATCAGGGCCATTAGCTCAATTGGTAGAGCAGCTGACTCTTAATCAGTTGGTTCGGGGTTCGAGTCCCTGATGGCCCACCAAAATTTTCCGTTCTACGAATCAACCCTTCAGCGTGATCTAAAGGCAGTCGAAGCGAGCTGCACTCCAGCACCTCGCGGCAGCGAAGGCGGGCTGGACGGAGAATTGGATCGAGTAATCCGATGAGTTGCGCGAGATGAAGGCGGCTGCGTAAATCCGTGCTCGATCACGCCAACGAGCAAAGACGATCTAGTGCGAAACAGGCCCGTAAAAGATCTTTTTGGCGAGCAATACCGGACTGATCAAGTACCGCTCGTCACGGACGCCGAGCAACGAGTCGCGCGTCGGCGCAAGAGCGGCAAGCATGATGCGGCAAGCATTATTACAGCCGGCGGCAATGGCACGGACTGCGCCTCAACATGGAATGTGTAATACGAAGCACCAAGGCCGTGCCGCGTGCTGCCATCCGAGACTAAGCTCGTCGCGTTGAAGCTACCGACCAGGCTGCTATTAACGATATTCCCAATAGTCGTCACAGAGCACATATTCCCAATGGCCCACTCCACCGTGCACAGGTTCCAGAGGTCACCAGAGATTTCCGTGCCAATCAGATCGAACGTTCCAAGGTCAGTGTCTGGTGTGAAGTCGGTCGCCGTTACCGGCACATTGAGTACCGGAAAGTCGAGGTGGAGGTTGCGGTAGATAACCGGCGTGCGCGGAAGACCGTTCCCGAGTGTATCGATGTAATGCTCTGTGACTTTGACATCGACTAAGCCGCCGAAATTTCCGCTATTCGATGGTCCGGGATTTTGGAAACCTGGTTGCCATTCGAATGAGCTGGTATTGGCGTCAATCACGAGGCGGGTGATCGTGACTGTGGTGCTGTTCGCGGCAAATGCTATCGGGGCGAAAGACACCAATAGAATGCATGTTGCAAGCATTCGCATGGTGGTTAGCAGATTAGCATGGGATAAGGGATCGATGTGTTAATCAACGTCACCGTCGACGGCCAGCGCTCATTAACATCTCCTCTTCAGCCATTTAGTATGGATTAGACGCCACACGTTATCCGCGCCTATGTTCGCTTCGTCGTCGGTATTTTAGATTTGAGATCCCGTTGTTTGTGTTCTTGCTAGTGTGCTGTCCAGTAATAATGTTGCGTAAGTCGCGCCGGATTTTTTGTTCCTGGCAAGGTGCGACGACGCCGTGTAGCGGGCTCTACACAAGGAGGAGCAACGCCGCCAGGGGCAAAAAAGACCAGCGAATTATGAAACATTATTGCGGGACAGCGCACTAGCATGAAGCCACAGAAAATACGTCTCCGTATTAATGGAAAATCTGCACGCCACAAGGTACTGGTAGTTTCAATTTTTCTACTGATCCATGGATCGTTCATAAACGTCGCCGCTGCGGTTCCCGATAAGAGCGAATGTTCGAGCCGCAGTTGGTGGGAACATGTCATCGCCATGGATAGCGATGGTCGTGCGCTGGATCCTCGCTCGCTCAAACTATTCGACCGTTCAGTTTTCGACAACACCAATTTTGAACAGCACATCGCCAAGGTGTTAGGCCCAATTGAAAGAAATCGGAGCCTCCGCACTTTCGTTTACGTTCATGGCGCACTAAACAGTAAATCAAATTCACGAGAAGATGCCAGAGAAAAGGTATGTGAAATACTAAAGCGCGATAAAAATCGATCCGTGCACCCGATTTTTATTAATTGGGATAGCTCCTTCTTTGTAGCCTATCGCGATCATCTCTTTCGGATACGCCAGGGACGTAGAAACAAGTACCTCGGCTATCCCACGTCGCCTTTCTATCTCTCAGCTGATATCGCGATGGCGATCGCGAAGGCTCCGCTTACGTGGGGATATCAGGCCAAAAACCTGTTCACCTCAGACGCGGATGCCGGTGTTTTCAAGGACCAGGCCAAGGAGATCCATAAATCCCTATATGAGAAATTCGATAATAGAGAACCTGATTCGCTGCGAGTTTCCAACCCTGAGCCCAAGCGGCGACCCGTTGGTGTAGGGCAAATTGCGTTGGACTTAATGCGCGCACCGATCCAGTTCACCATCTCTCCGCTGGTCGCTTCAGGTGGTACCGAAGCCTGGAATATGTACACCCGCGCGACGTATTCCCTAATCCGAAAACCCGACGAATATGACGAAAGGTATCTCGACGAGGTCGAATCTAAAGGAAACTTTGCGCGAACCCCTCGAACGTGTGAAGCGGGTGAGTATTGCCCGCTCTCCGGCGCGCTCGCCGTATTCATCGAAGACCTAAGAGATACGCTAAACCGAAAAGGTTCGCTGAGTAGAGACGAGCAGTGCGGGCCTCCAGTGGTCGATAACGGACCTGGACAACTCGACCTGATCGCACACAGCACTGGCGCAATCATCCTGAATCACGTTCTCCAGGAATACCCCGACCTTCCCGCGCAGAATATCGTCCATATGGGCGCCGCTGCGACGATCGAGAATGTCCGTCGGTCCGTTCTGCCGTTCATGGGCCAATCAACACATAAAGAAACGTGTTTCTACAATCTGTCCCTCGATCCGTTAGCTGAAAGCCGCGAGGTTACCTTTGGGGTGACGCCGGCGGGGTCGTTGCTTGAGTGGTTGGATGTGTATTTCACGGTACCGGATCAAGACCTTGCCCGCATGTCCGGCAAATGGGAGAACATCGTGCGTGCGCACCATATCATTCACAACGATCTGCGCTCCCGTATAACGTTCAAGAAATTTCCATTAGGCGATCCTACTTATCCGCAGAAACACGGCGAATTTGACGAGATCGAAAAACTCGAGCGGGGCGGCGCCAGGCATTTTTTCTGGAATCACGCATATTGGTCGGTACAGCGAGATTGAATGTGCATTCTGAGCGAGATTGGTATTAGCGAGTAATGATCGTGGGCATTAACCGGACGCGGACAGATGAAAGCGTCAGATGACGAGGTCAAGTAGCGCGTAACCGACTAATAACAGAGCTCAGCCTTGCTTGCACAGTTCCGCGGAGAGAACTGATGTCAGTTATCGCAAGCATACCGGCCAAGCTTCGGAGTGACGATTTTGGCCGGAAACGACTAAGACCCGCCACCCATTACAGAAACTAAAATTCTAGCCAGAGTGGCTTTATTGCATCAATGGACAACAACTAGGCGCGACCCTGACGGATCCCCACAAATTCGACTAGCAATACTCAAGTTGTACAACAGCCCGTCCTCGTAGGTCGCGAAGACTCTGTAATAAAGTTGAGCGCTGGATTTGAAGTTGTTTGGCAATGAGGCGAGCACCAACGAATACCACTGATAGGACGGGCTTACGTCTTTCGGTATTGGCCTGTAAGCCTTTCACTAAGCCGGTTTGGTAACCGACCAGGCCGACCAACCATTGGGCCAGTGTGGCCAATGCACACAGCAAGAGTAAGTTCGCCACTGTGTCGGGATCACGTCCCATGTTTTCTCTAAGTGCAAAGCCGTAACGGGGCGACTTCGTGTCGCGGAAGCTCTCTTCAATCTGCATGCGGCGACGATACACGGCAACCACTCGATGCGCACTACGAAGGTTTTCCGGTAGATTGCTTGCCAATAACCACGGCTCACGCGCCGCTGCCGACGGTTTCTCAGTATTGCGAGCCCGCGCCGGTTTGCCGTAAGCCGTATAGCAGACACGCCCGCGTTTCTTGCCTTTGTATACGAACAAATGGGTATCCAGCGGATTACTTTTGGTGATCAAAAAACGACCCACCGACTTCGGATGAGCGTTGGCTTGGTTGTAGAGCACTTTGTTCGAATGCCATGTCGTCTCATCTACACCTCGCACGAGGTGACGATGACGGATCCGACCCACGTAATACCACCCCATTGAGGCGACAAGACTTAACCAGGGTGTTCGAAATCCTGCATCACTGACCAAGATGGGAACACAGCCCGTAGGCAGAATGGCCTTCAGTCGCTTCAGAAAGCGTTTCTCCGCTTTGACACTCGCGTAATGGTGTTCGACTTCTTCATACAAGGGGATGGCTCGACCACCCACCGCTAAGGCCGCCCGCAATACGTACAGCTCTTGACGTTGATCTAGATTAGACCAATCCACCCACACCACCGGATGCGCGCAGTCCGATACCAACAGCCGAGTGACCCATTGGTACCACTGCAAACGCTCGCCAGCGAGCTGACGATTACCCAGCAAGCGATCGACGCGCTTAATCGCGTGTTTCTCGCTCGTGCCACTGTCCAGGCTCCGACCGATATGCGTCAGCCATAAGCGGCGACCACGAAGTACTCCGCCCACCGCCGCCCAAACCGATAATCGACGACGCAAATGCACAACATAAAGCGCGTCGCTGCTCATCTCATGTAACAATTTCAATACCTGCATGGCTCACCTCGTCGTTCCCAGATTGTCTTGCAACAACTAGGATCAACTCGAGCCATGCAGGTTCAACGAACCCACAAATTAATCTATCGCTTTGTACTTCGTTGGAGTTTTATGGGGATTCCTCAGGGCGCGTCCCCTTTCCGGGGGGTATTACGTCAATGAAAGATATACCGCTAGTTTCCCGCTATTGGAGCTATGGAGTAATCCCGACGTCCCGCAGTTGCCGAAGCACGATTCTTGCGACGAGCTCGTTGACCTCCTCGTTGTAGTGGCCTAGCGGCTTCACGATCTCCCGAAAGTCGCGTGGGCCGAGGTGCCGCATGAGTGGAGGGCCTAAATCGAGATAGTCGATTTCGCTATCGTCAAGCAGCTCCAGCAGGTGCCGATAATTTACCCGGCCAGTTTTTTGTTGACACATCACGTCCCCCCCCGATGGGAAGATCACGATCAGCGGTGTATTTTCGGCTGATACCACATCACGCCAAAAAGCGTGAATGATGCCTGAAGTGATCTGTAGAGCTCGGGTCGGGTGATCGTGCCGATAGAAGGAGCCGCAGTACGTGCCTTCGTACACCTTCGTTAAGAAACTCGGCAGCATTCGCAGGAACGATATGCTGAACGGAAAGCTGAACTCGACGATAGCCAACGAACCTCCTGGCTGGAACGGTTCGTGCTCGAGAACGAGGCGAGGCTCGACAACTCCCACGGCTCTCAGGTATTCGTTTTCGGACAGTTTCGGTAGAGGTAGAAGCTCGAGTTCGCCGTCCGACGCTAACGTGAACCGGGGCTTCAATCCGTAATCCATTTTACCCGTGCGGAGGTCACTCAAGCGGGTGACGTTTCGCACGATATCTCCGCCGCGATATCCGAGAATCACGACCGAGGCTCGATCGTCGAGCATCTTGAACCTGAGGTACGACTGGTCCGTTCCATAACCGTCGACGCCATAGTTCGCGACGCGACAGCCGAGCAGCCGAGAAAGCACGTTGCCCCAAGCGTGGAGGTCGTCGACCTCCGCGCCACGAGTGAATGAATCTCCATACAACGCGACGCAGGGCTCGTGCACATCGAGGTCTGGGAACTCAGGCGTCGGTCGCGATTCGATCGAGTCGGGGCTCGGCCAGCCTAGCACGGGATCCCTGGCCGAAAGATACTCGTCATAACTGACGTCATCATTTCTCTCGGGCGTGAGCAAGACGAAAGGGTCATGCCTAGCGATCCATGTGCCACCTACAACGCTGACACATTCCAGTAAACTAACCGTAATAAGAACCGTCAGAAGCCATATCAGGATGTTACGCGCGCCCATTCTTACTGCCCGCACACCCCATAACCCCTACTCGGAGTCCTAATAGTCAAACTGTGCGTCAAGATGATCCGCTACAACGGGGAATTCGCACGCAGCACGCCGCATCTTTCGGAGTATACCAAGCGTGCCGAAGTGCACCGGTTTCTCTCCGGCAATTAAAACTTGGTTCACGGAACGCTTTTCACGGCAGTAGACCGGACCCTATTCTGCTCCAAATCCGATTGCAGGGCGCGGTGATTTCGTGAGGAGACTTGTCAAATTAGGTCGAATCCAACATGCCAATCTGTAAGAACGAACCCAACTTTCTACGAATATTGCAGTCAAAGCCCCAACCCTAAATTGCAAGTGAAGAAGCTAATCCTCAGCTCCGCTGCATCGCCGTCATTCATCTCCCAGTCAGCAATCAACGCTAAACTGTCAGCGAAAATATCCACAGCTTGCGAGAAATCCAAGCGTTAAACCACCCTTGACTACGGGGCAATTCCACCTGTACGAGACAAACGAGGTAAATACGTATGAAGACGATGATTTCTAAGAACATCTGCGTCATGGGCACGGCTATGCTGTTTCTCTGGGTACTTACTACATCGCCATTGGCGGCACGCGGCGGATATATGAAGGGCGGGCATGGTGACGGTTTGTTTCAAATCGAGCGTATAGCAAACGAGCTCGAGTTAACCGACGAACAGCGCGCCGAATTCGAACGCATCGAAAGCAACGGCCGCGAAGCCGCCCGGTCTCATGTTCAGGACATGATTGAAGTGCGCAAGGCGATGCAACAACTGTTGGATGCCGATACGTTCGACGAGGCGGCAGTTCGATCGCTGGCATCGAGAAAAAGCGCTTCCATGATGGAATTGACCATCATCCGCGCGCGCAAACGGTTCGAGTTCAAATCGCTATTGACCTCGGAACAAAAGGAAAAACTGAATCACATGCACGAGCGCCGCGACTTTCATCCGTAGTGCAGGCGGATCACAGCCCGCGCAACGGATTCAGATCCTTTATTGACGCAATATTGTAATTAAAGACCTCAACCAAGGTTGCTGAGCATATCGGCCATCATCTTGCACCCGCATGTTGCGCCCGTTCGAGCGCCAATTTGCGCTGGTAACCGGATTGCACGATATCCACCGCAACCAGCACCGCGATTGAGAAATAAAACGTAGTCTTGGACATCGGTTCAACGGCATAACCAAAAAGTTGCAGGTGCGCTTGGTGACCCCCTTCGCCGAGCAACACGATACCGACGATGAGCAGGATGAATAAGCCCAGCACTTCGTATTTGCGATTGCGCTTGAGGAACGCGGACACGTGATCGGCGAGCAAGAGCATGGCGACCCCCGAGGTAATGATCGCGATTGCGAGCACGATGAACACATCGGTAATCGCGAGCGCGGATAAGATCGAGTCGAAACTGAACACGAGATTCATGAATACAATGAGGGCTACGACGTACGCAGCAGATTTAGGCGAACTTTGGTCGCCTTCGTGCTCGAGGTCTTCGATCGACAGCATGTGAGAGATCTCCTTGACCGCGGTATACATGATGAACACACCGCCGAATAGGAAGACGATGGTAGCGAAATTGAAGCTGCCCTCGATGATTCCGGAGAACTGAATATGGAAGAAGGGCTCGGTCAACGTTGCGATCAGCTTGATCATCACGAACAGCAACACCAAGCGCAACGCGACGGCGATGAGGATGCCCCAGCGGCGAACCGCGGCTTGATGTTCTACGGGCGCCCGTTTCGACTCGATCGAAATGTACAGAAGGTTGTCGAAGCCTAGAACGGCCTGAAGGAAGATTAAAACGCCGAGGTTGGCCAGATTTTCAACCGTAACAATGTCGAGCATCGTTTAGCCTCCAGGTGTTGAGATACGTGTTTAAAACAAATCGTCTGCAACAGGAATAACTATGATCGAACAGATCACGATTAATGCAAGATAAAACCAAATCCGGAAGTAAACCGAACGATCGATCCCCATGGTTTTGCGCGCCTTCGCGGCATCGCCCGTTTCGCTGTCGGATCCATGCTGCGTAACCTTGACGACCCATGCATCGAATCGGTAGTTGATCGATTCGAGCGGTGAGCGTCCGGCCAGGCGGGCGTACAGAAGTATTAGGGCCAGGCAGCTCACCGTGATCACCTGGTTCGGCCAATCCCTTAGCTCCCAGGACCAACTGACTGTCCAAGCCATATCGTCCAATGGCCAGAACGGATAGACGGGGAAACGCGCTCCCGCCGCGATCAGGTCAAAGAACACGTGCAGTAACACGGCTAAAAACGAAAAGAGGCCGACCTTAACTGCTGTATCCGGACCATGGTGATAACTCGGCCCCGAGCGTCCCCACAGCCATGCCAGAAAACCGACCAGAATGGCGAACCCTAATCCATGCGTGTAGTGGTGATGAACCGTAACCCAAACTTTCTCATAAGCGAGATCTCGGTCGAACCCGAAGTAGAGATAAGCGGCCAGATATGCAATTACGTCAAAATCCGGCGAAAGTCCGGCGAGTGCAATGATGCGCCGGCTGCGCGCTTTTTCGAATCCACAGCTCTCCGCGGTAAACCAACTGATAACGAGGTGCGCAGGACCTTGCACGGCTTAATCCGACTTTGCTTCGCTGCGCTCGGCGATGATGCGTAGCGTCAGTCGACCAAACATCGCGACGATATAGCTTCCGAATGAAAGCTGGCACGCGACGCGCAAACTGACGCTCGCAGTGTTGGTGCTTATCGTAATCGGCCAGATAAAAGCCGTGAAGATCATCGCTACGACCGACAGGCCAAATACGAACCACAGAATACGATTGAGGGCCTTGATAAACTGAGCACGCGCTAGAGCTGGAGTGGAGCTGGTCATTGACGCCGTTATCGGGATTGTTTTCGAATCAACATTGGAATTACTGCGGAGATTCCGGTCCCAGATAGACGTAGTAAAGCAGGAAGTACGTGCTAGCTGCCCCGCACAGGTGCCAGAGAAAGTGACTACCTGTGGGAAACCAGGTGCTGCGCGCTAGCTCGAAATCGTATTGGCGAAAGCAAAGCGCGCACGCGAATGCGATAACTGCGGCAATGATTGACCCGACGCCGTTTCGATTGTATTTCCAGCAATGCCACGAAGTTGGTAGCAAGAGGTTGCCGCCCAGCATCGCGTAACCGAGTGTAATGAAATAGTTCCCCGGGAGTGACCCCGACAACGCGATTTCTCGATAGATGAGGACGGGGCCCGCGCCAAGTACTGCCGTCCACAGCCAACTACCCGTTACTTTCTTCCAGTAGTACACCGTCGTCAGTAGCGCGAGCATGAAAATCGGTGCGAAATCCAGAATCAACCAGACCGTATGGCTGCGTGTCGCATGATAGACAGTGCCGCCAATCCACCCTAGTGCGAGTAAAGGAAGCGCTGCGACGATCAACGGATAGCGATCGAAACGCAGTCGGGTTCGGAATGCCCAGTAGAACAGTATCAGTAGAAAAGCAAAGTTCGCGTAGGTGGCAAGCGGTTCGACCGGAAATTGCGCCAAATTCGTTTCTGCGTAAATTGGCCCGAAATCAGGGGGCGTGTCTGGAATCGCGACGTTTCCCTGAATCATTGCAATCCGTTTGGGTACGCGGCTCGGGAAACAGACCGCCGCTGGTGCTCATCCAAAACACCTAAGCCCCCCTTACCCTCGCTCGTTATGTGTTCGTATCGATCTGGTCGACCAGCAGGCCGTTGCGAGCGGCGGCGCTCATGATCCGGATCTGCTGCGGTTGCCCGGTTAACTCGAAATCAAAAATGCACAACACGTGGGTCGCGTACCAGATGGCCCTGTTCTCAGAGACCGCTTGCGCGCTTTTCCCGTGCAGCTCTTCATTGGGGCCGAATATGCGGTGTTTGAGCTCGAGGCGTTTCGCGCACTGATCATTTGCAACGACCTCACGGGCCAAGCCGAGACTGACCATTTCGACCGCCGGAACGTTCCACAACGGCGCGTTCAGCGACAGGTATTGATTCAACCGTTCCTGCCAGCTCATCTTTCATGTGAGCGCCGGGATCGAAGACCAGCAACCGCGCAGGCCGATTCGGATCGAGCACGCGTACCCAGAGGCCCGGTAGCTGGCAGTTCTTCGGCGCCGCGGCGAACAGGCGCGCCATCGCTTCATCGTCGTTGGCACCGGACTCACAGCCAAAATGCGCGATCTGAAATCGCGTTTCTGCGTTTTCCTGGGCGTAGGTGAAGAATGAATCGACGTAATTTTTGACCACATCGACGGGCAACAGGTTGCGCTCGCTGCTTCGATAAGGGATGGCGTACGCATTACCCGTTAGCCCGCTTCCCGTACCCTGCTCGGCGCCATAGATACAAGCGGCAAATGCCGCCGTTTCGTGGTCATGATTGCCCGCGAGATCGGAGCCGAATACGTAAATGGGATCTGATGCTGCCATCACCGATTTTTCTATAGGTCAGGCGCCGCCGATGACACCCGCGTCTCTAAGGGCGGCTATTCGTACTTCATCATAGCCCAATTCGCTGAGCACGGCGTTGCTGTGTTCACCCAGTTCCGGCGGCGGCTGCGGCGCGCGTTTCGGAAAGTCGCTGAGCGCAATCGGGCTGTTCACTACGCGCATACCGGGCCGACCTTCGACATCCATAAACACACCGGTGCTGGCCATTTGCTCGTCGTTCACCGCGTCCTCGCTGGTCGCGATCACGCCATAAGTGATCGCGTATTCATCGAAGATCTGCTGCCACTCGGCGATTGGACGTTGGGCGAACCAGTCCGACAGAATCGCTACGAGTGCCTCGGCGTTGGCGCGCCGCTCGTCAATCTCCTCGAAACGCGGGTCGCTACACAACTCGGGCTGGCCAATTGCCGTGCAGAACCGTTCGAACTCCGTCGCCTCTTTCACCAGGACGAGGAAAAATGAACGGTCGTCGGATGTGCGGTAATGATTCAACATGGCGTTCGACGTGCCCGCCTGTGTTGGTGGTTGATAAGGAACACCGCCGCACAGCGCGGCCTGGATAAGGATGCTGTTCGACCAGGCGCCGTTCGCGACCAGCGAGGTGGAGACCTTCGTACCCTTCCCGGTGCGTTCGCGCGCATATAGTGCGAGCGAGATCCCAGCGACGATCGAAATACTGCTCGGATGGTCACCCATGCCGGCGGTCGACATGGCGAGTTCGCCGCCGGCGGGGCGTACCGCGTCCATCAAACCGGAACGCGCCCACCAGGCGGTTGCGTCGTAGCCCGGTTTCTCGGCCTCGTCGCCGATTTCGCCGTAGCCAGTGCCGTGGGCGTAGATCAATCGCGGGTTTTCGGCGGCAAGCGTATCGTAGGTCAGGTCCAACTCCTCGAGGACCGAAGGGTGGTAATTGGTGATGAAAATATCCGCGTCGCGGATTAGTTCCATCATTACCTGGTGACCATCCGCGTGTTTCAAATCGACTACGACGCTCTTCTTGTTACGCCCATCCATCAGCCAGGGATAATTTTCATCACACACCGGCAACGGACGGAGGGTGCTGAGGTAGCGGAGGGGATCGCCGATACCCGGCGGCTCTACGTGGATGACCTCGGCGCCGAAATCCGACAGCACAGTACCGGCCGCGGGCGCGAAAACGAATGTCGCAACCTCAATAACGCGAAGACCTTCCAAGAGACCGGCCATGGGCGTTCCTCCAAAAAAAAATGGGGTCAGATCCCTCTTTTGATCTAACGAGTTTAAGGTCTTTGGTAATCTTAGGGGAAAAAGGGCTCTGACCCTATTTTTTTGTAGCCTGGATGGAGCGCAGCGGAATCCGGGATCTTTACTCTTCGTCCGGTCGCTCGATCAAGTAAGTCACGAAGTCCTCCACGACTGCGAGCGGATCAACCGTTGCGCCCCAGTCGTACTCACAACCGTAGGCGTACGACCCTCTAGAGTTTGATCGATGGCGCACGATACAAGCGACCTTGTTTACGCTTCCATCTTCGAGGCGTTCGAGCGTCAGGCGAACGTCAGTCTCATCTTTCAGGATGTCGCTCGTCTCATTGTCAATGCTAAAGCTAACGCCGGCATTGGAAATGTTCAGGATCGAAACCGGCTGATTTTGTACCGTTGTCTCGCCGGCTCCGACCACGGAAATACTGGCGCGCAAATCATCGTTGAGCGACCCGGCAATGCCGCGAACCTTATGGCGCCGATTGAACAGCGTGAACAGCTCGTCACGTTTTAGGTTCAAAGGTTCGTGTTCTTTGTCGAACGCCAGCTGAACGACCTTCTGGCCGGCGTCAACCGACATTGAGACAACTTTGGCGAGAACGTTGCCGTCGTACGCATGGTCTAAGGAGGAAAATGCCAGAACGATGTGATCGCCCATGGTAAGTTTAGGCGCGTCGTGGCCGTCGAAGCACACGCGAGCGCCGCCGACGGCGACGTCCGTGATCTTGCCGCAAATGCGCTGCCGACTTTCGCCGAGAACTGAAAGGTTTAATTCATCTGTAGAAGTAGGCTGCACCCGGTATGCAGATCGGCGCTCGTCGTTGGCTACGGCCTCTGGCATATCTCGTCCCTCGGTTTGAGCGTGCGGGTTATGACTATAGGGTAGCCTGCCGGTAAAGCGCAATTTGCAATAGATTGTGTCATCGTGAACTAATTCAGAACGACCGGCATTTGCGCGTTGGCATGCAGGTGTAAACCTGCAGGAAGGCTCTTCTATGCGGCCCCTGCTAGATGCGTGAACGCGACGAGGCGTTCAGCGCGCTCACTTTCGTCGGGATCAACCTTGATGAGTCGAGCGTATTGTTGGGTAAGTTCGGCAGCTTCCATAAGCGCGCCATTGAAGTCTTCCGGTGGCGGTGCAAACGCTTCTACAGCGCGCTCATTGAGATGCTCGAGCGCAATATCACGCGTTTCGATGTCATCGTAATCCATGACGGTGCGGCTCACGGTATTGGCGTAGGCGGCGCAGATTCGAAGCCGTTCAGCGTCCGATTCCGGTTTTTCTATTATGCCCCGCGGTAGCGGACGCATCGAGTCGACGATCGTAGCTGCGAATTTCCAATGGGTCGCCACGCCAATTCCGAGTTCGTAATAAGCGACCCCGAGTATTTCGCGTGACTCGGTCAATTCGTCGCTATGTAATGATCTAGTTCGTTCGATAATTGCGTTGAATTCATCTTCCAGATAATGAATCGTGAGCGTCCGGCCGAGATCGTGAAACATTGCGCAAGTGAATGCATCGGCGCCGTTTCGAATACCGCAGGAGCGCGCGATAGCTTTAGCGAATATCGCACTGTGAAATGATTTCAGCATAGCTTCGCGTAATTCGGTTGCGCCGAGTTCGAATTCGTTTTCCATCAATGCGCTCGTAATGCACATCCGTACCTGATCGATTCCGAGTAAAACCACCGCGCGTGCCAGTGCGTTGATCTCGGCATTGCCGTAATAGGCCGAATTGGCCATGGTGAGAATGCGTTGGGTCAGCGTTATGTCTTTCGCGATGATGTTGACGATACGCTCGGCAGGAGCGACGGAATCATCGGACGTGATCTTCAGCAATTCAGTCACGTGCTGTGATAGCGAAGAAAAGCCTTGTTTGAATGACATGCGTCGGATCAAAAAATCAACCGTGCTGTGTTTACCTGGCGGCCCACTTTTGACCTCATCGCGTGGAATGCGGTATTCGTCGAGCGCGAGTTTCATGGCGCGCGCATCCGGGAAGCGTTTCTTGGACTCAGCCGTCGCGGCCGTTGTAAGTACTTTGGCGACCAGCTTGTCGACCTCAACGCCATATTCACTGAGGTCGATCGGAATACCGTTAATGATACTTTCGATGATCGCGCCGGGCGTCGTGGCGTCGAACAGCGGCGTACCGGTGAGCATTTCGAAGAAGATACTGCCCAAAGTAAATACGTCGGAATACGGACCGCTCGGCGCCTCCATGAACGGTTCCGGTGCCATGTAGCGTAAGGTACCGCTTATGGCTTCCGGCGCCTGCTGCGCCTGCTTGAGAACCGACAGTCCGAAATCGGTAACCTTTGGTATACCGTCCTTCGTGATCATGATGTTCGACGGACTCAGGTCGCGGTGAACGATATCGTTCTCGTGTAAATAGGCGACGCCAGCTAGAACCTGACTCATCTTGATCACGCACTCGGAAGGCTCGAGCTTTCCGTGCGCTTCGATGCGATCCGCCAAGGTTTCGCCATCGATGTATTCGAATACGAGGTAATGCATGCCGTTGTAGGTGCCGACGTCGAATAATGTGACGATATTGGGGTGCTGGAGTTGACTCACGATGCGCGCTTCGCGCGCCAGCGCGCCCTCTTCGTGAGCGACGCTTGGTTTGAGCAGCTTGACCGCAACGTGGCGATCGAGCTCACGGTCGTGGGCGAGTAAGACGACGCCCTGTCCGCCCTTACCCAACAGGCCATCTATTGCGTAACGTCCGATACGCTCGGGCAGTATGAGTTCTCGTTTCGGGGTGTTCAAACCAGGTGCGCCACGTCAAAGTGATACCTTTAAATCGGCGTATTAGCGGCACTACTTTAGGCAGGCGGGCTGCGGGGAAGAATGGCCAATAGCCGTGGGGTGGCGGTGTTACACTCGACGCTTCCGGCGAATAAGTCGAAATACGAAACGGGCGGGGCGTTTCTACCATGGCGAAGATGTCCGATCTGAGTGTCATGTTGTTTCCATGGGGCGCGAAGAAACCGGATGCCGGAGCGATCATCGCCGCGACGCAGCTTGCCGAGGACCTGGGCTTTTATTCGGTCACTTTACCGACGCATATGACGCGGCCCTCGGGGTGGTTGTTCGAAACCTTTCCGAACGAAGATGTGCTCGACGCGCTGGCAGTCGTGCCCGCGATGGCGGCCAAAACGGATTCGATTAAGATCGGTTTCAACTCGGCTTTGCTGCCGCTCTTACCGCCGTACCAATGGGCTAAATATCTATCGACGCTCGATGTGATCTCGAACGGGCGGTTGATCGTCGGCGTTGCTATGGGGTGGTGGGAGGAGGACTTTGCGGCGGTCGACGTAGCGCTGAAGAAACGCGGCAAACTGTTTGATGAGCAACTCGAAGTCGTGACCCGATTGATGGTCGAAGACCGCGTTACCCATCACGGTGATCACTATCAGATCACCGATATGCCACTCGAGCCCAAGCCGGTGCAAAAACCGTATCCGCCGATCTGGATCGGCGGGGGCTTGATATCGGCCTGGCGCGCGGCCCGTTACGGTGAATGCCTGCTGGCTTTCTGGCCCGACGAAGACGAAACGCGGGAGACCTGGTTGCCCAAGCTGAAGGAAGAGGGCGCCAGGTACGGCAGCGATCCCAAACTCGCGGATTTCACGTTCGTGTACGTCGCCGACGGCGAACAGGATTACGAGAAATACTTGCCGCTGCTGAAAAAGGGTGTGGCGTTCGAGGAGCCGGACGTTGATCCGCGCAAGGTCACGATCTCCGGTTCGCCGGAACAATGTGCCGAACGTTTACGCGCCCTCCACGACGCGGGTGTGTGGCACTTTGTCCTGGAGTTCCAATTCCATGGAATCGAAGACGTCGCCTTCGGCATGAAGCATATGGAGAAGTTTGCGGAGAAAGTCGGGCCGCTGCTGGACAGATAGGCTCTTAACAGTGCGCAAATCTCAGATTCATTTCTCTTTACGCACGATCAGGTAGCAATGGACGTAATCCATCGCATGCCCGTCAGGCGCCTCCCGCACCCGTGACTCGTACCGTCCGTAAAAATCATCGATGATCGCCAGGCGATCCTCGACCGGCCGCGTATTGGCGAGACCATTCGAAAAGGTCGCTTCACTCCAAGAGCGTAGCGTCGGAATGTACTCGACGGCGAATTTCGCGGGATCTCGATGCGTGAGGAAATCCGTTGCGTACGGACAATCGACCACGCGTGTTTCGACATGCTCGAGGCGCAGACCCGCCGCGTAAATTGACGAGGATTCTTTTACGAGCGGTTCAACGAATTGCTCAACGGTGCGGTAGCTCTGAGGAAAGTTCGTATCGACGTATTCTTGTGCCGTGATGCGGCCCTCGTCGCGTAACTCCGCCCAGATCGCATTAAAGGTATCGAACATATCCACGCTGCGGATGCTCCCGAGATAGCGACCCTGTTCGTCGATACCGAAGTTGAACAACGCAAGCTTGCCACCCGGCACCAGCTCGTTGGCACGATTGAGCAACATGCCTTCCCAATCTTTACGCCCTTGTTCGATATAGGCGTCACGTTCGGCGCCCTGGGCGCCGACCATATGCACGTGATTCGAAATCACCCCCGGCTTCGCGCTGATGTAATGCGAGGCGGTCGCTGAAAAGCCCAGATCGAGCGTCGCCGGGGGAAATATCGCGTGGTGAAACGAAGTCGCGGACGCGTAAACGTGAAGGTTGTCTATATCGTCGACATAGCCTTCGAGATCCGATAGGCCGTGAACGTTGCGAAACAACTGGCTGAAGTCGTTGCGCGGCAGATCGGTGTAGAACATCTGCAACGGACGCGCGGGCGCGCGCCGCCGCATCTCCCGCAGTACGGTCCCGATCATGTCGATCGATGTGCCGCCGTCGGCGCAGCCGAAGTCCGCCATCGAGAACGGACGCTCGTCGTCGGCGATATGCATCGAACCGATAGCGTCCAACACGAGGTCGGTCGCACCGTCGATTACGTCTTTGGCGCCAGTCGTGGCCTTGGAGTAGTAGCCGCCGCCCTTCATCGCCATGAAGCGCGAGGTGCCTTTTGAGGAGGTCATTGCGGGCCGAGCACTAGTGCAGTATTGGCGGGTTTTGGGCAGCCTCGTCAGGCTCTTGGTCGTCGTCAGGTAGTGCAATCGGCGACACACTGGCGTGATGCAAAACCATGTACCAGCCGTCTCGCAGCTGTTGATAAACGTTGGTCGCTAGTACCGGCGGTGACACGAGCGAAGTACCGGAAACCGTAATATTTTCCTCGACGAGATGCACACGGCAGTCGTCGGAGCCAACGATACGCCGGCACCGAAGTGCGAACTCACATTGTACACCGTCTTTGAAAATGAGTTCCCAGCTCTTGCGGATGTCCGGCACGCCTTCCAATCGCGGTCCGGATGGGTGAACGCAGGCGACATCAAAGCTCACGGCCCATACGCGCATCATCGCCTCGATGTCGCCGGCACAAAATGCGTCGTAAAACGCATTCTCGGCTTCCATCGAAGACGCGAACACGCCTAGTCCCCTGTCCCGTAAATAACTTCCATATTTGGTTCGTCTTTTTCGCCCCTGGCGGCGTTGCTCCTCCTTGTGTAGAGCCCGCTATACGGCTTCGTCGCGCCTAGCCAGTCACGAAAAACCCGCCGCCAACTACGAAAGCTATTTGCGGGACAGGGCACTAGTCAGCAGTTTCGGGATATCCGGCTTGCTCGAGTTGGTTATCGATCGCGCTGCGGTTATAGCCGGTGGATACGCTCGTACCGATGAGCATTGCCGGTACGGTAAGACCGCCGGAAACCGCCTTCAGCTCGTCTTGCATCTCGGCGTTGTCCTGCACGTCTTTTTCCGTGTACGGGAGGTTGCGCGTGTCCAAGGTGTTGCGGACGAGATCGCAGGCGTCGCAATCGGGTACCGTATACAAGACGATCGGATTCTGCGCCGAAATCTCTTCGAGGGTCGGCTCATCGATCCCGCCAATACCCAAGATCCGGTAATCACCTTCTTTGGTGGAGCCCGGCGGGCATTTGTCCATGTAAGTGACGGTCCCGCTGGGGTCGAGGCATTTGGCAACAGTCAGAGCTGCTGCTGGGGGGACGGATAAGACCAAGGCTAGAAGAACGCACGCGGTGAATCGATTTCGCATCCTACGCATCTCCTGTATGTGGGTTGCTTCGTTTCGCCGTGAAAGTCGTGGAAAGTATAGCAGCAGATAGCTGAAAATATTGAATTTACAGGGGTACTAACTCGTCATAGCTAGACTATAATACCGCCGGAAAGCAATCGCCGCCGCGCTTAGGCCATGACCGCTTTTAGTGTCCTGCCCCGCGACTTACGAAAGTTTGTCGCGGGACAGGACACTCAAGATCTTGCGGAACGTGCGAAAGTGGCGGAATTGGTAGACGCGCTGGCTTTAGGTGCCAGTGGGGCAACCCGTGAGAGTTCGAGTCTCTCCTTTCGCACCACATCAAAACGTATGACGAAAACAACCCTACCGTACTACGCTGCAGGAGCCTGACACGAACGACAACAAACCGAACACTCACCAGTGCAAATATCCGTAGAAAAATCGAGTGCGCTCGAGCGCCGTCTGACCGTCGAGGTCCCCGAGGATCGCATTGAAACGCAAGTCCACACGCGCCTTGAAGATCTGCGTAAAACAGTGCGCATCGACGGATTTCGCAAGGGTAAAGCGCCGCTAAAGGTGGTACGTCAGCGCTTTGGGTCGCGTGTCCGCGCTGAAATCGTCGGCGAAATGCTACAGAGCACGATCAGCGAAGCGATGACGGCGGAAGATCTCAAGCCCGCCGGTCAGCCCGTCATCGATCCGATATCGAGTCAGCCGGGCGAAGGCTTGACGTATACGGCAACGTTCGAAATCTACCCGGAGATCGAGTTGGCGCCGTTCGAAGCGCTCGAGGTCGAGAAGGTCACGTGTGAAATCCACGACGACGACGTCGCGGCGATGATCGAGAGACTGCGCGAGCAAAACAAGGAATGGCTTGCCGTCGAGAGGCCGTCTCAGGATGGCGATCAACTCAATGTCAATTTTCAGGGCACCGTAGACGGTGAGCCGTTTGAAGGCGGAGCCGGCGAAGATACCGATCTGCAGCTCGGCATGGGGATGATGATCGAAGGTTTCGAAACGGGCTTGACCGGCAAGACGGCCGGTGAGCGGGTTGAGCTCAATCTCAAATTCCCCGACGAGTACCGCGCGCAAGAGCTCGCGGGAAAAGCCGTTCACTTCGACGTCACCATAAATAATGTGCGCGAGGCGTTCTTACCCGCAGTCAATGACGCCTTCATGGAAAAATTCGGCGTAAAAGAAGGCGGTATGGATGCGTTCCGGAGCGAAGTCCGTGAAAACATGGAAAAAGAGCGTGAAAGGACGGTCGCGCGCCGGCTCAACGAAGAAATTATGGAGAAAGTGGCGGCTGCGAACTCGGTCGACGTGCCGTCGAGCCTCGTCGAGGCCGAATCACAACGCCTCCGTCAGCAGATGGCGCAGGAGTTCATGATGCGCGGGCTTAATCCCTCGGAGGCGGGCGATGAATTCGACCGGGTTTTGCAGCAACGGGCCGAAAATCGGGTAAAGCTCGGCCTGATCATGGCCGAAATCATTAAAACCGCCGAACTCATGGCGCCGCCTGAGAAGGTCCGCGAAATGATTGAAAACATGGCAAGCAGTTACGAGGATCCGGCCGCTGTCGTGAAGTACTACTACGACAATCCGGAACAGCTCAAACAGGTCGAGGGCCAGTGTCTGGAAGACGAAGCTGTGACCTGGATCGCAAGCCAGGCAAAAATAACGGAGACATCGCTCTCGTTTGACGCTTTAATGGAACCGGTGCAGACTGATAACTAGGCAGAGGCTAGTTCCTGATGTCCATCGACCAAGCAGAACTTCAGGCAGGTGCGGGTCCACGCGCACTCAACCTCGTACCGATGGTCGTCGAGCAGTCGGCCCGCGGCGAACGCGCTTACGATATCTATTCCCGGCTCCTCAAGGAGCGGGTCGTGTTCCTCGTCGGTCCGGTCGAAGATTACGTCGCCAACCTCATCGTCGCGCAGCTGCTCTTCCTGGAATCAGAGAATCCCGACAAAGACATCCATTTCTATATCAATTCCCCCGGCGGCTCCGTTTCATCGGGGCTGGCGATCTATGACACGATGCAGTTCGTCAAGCCGCCGGTCAGCACCATGTGCATCGGTCAGGCGGCAAGCATGGGCGCATTGCTGCTTGCGGGTGGCGCGCCTGAAAAACGATTCTGTCTGCCACATTCGCGCGTGATGATTCATCAGCCGCTCGGCGGATTTCAGGGGCAAGCATCGGACATTGATATTCACGCTCGGGAAATTCTGAAAGCGCGCGATCGCCTGAACGAGATTCTGGCGCAACACACTTCGCAACCACTCGATAAAATTACGGCGGATACGGATCGCGATCGTTTCATGAGTGCGGAAGAAGCATCGGAATATGGGATCATCGATGCAGTGTTAGCTAAACGCGAATCTGGAGGTGAAGACTCGTAGCGTGCGGTGTGCACGAAACTGATCGTCTTCGAGGTGGCTTGTAATGAGTGACGGCAAGAACTCCAAGGGTGAAGGCGACAGGCTGTTATATTGCTCTTTCTGCGGCAAGAGCCAGCACGAAGTTCGAAAACTTATCGCGGGCCCTTCGGTATTCATTTGCGACGAATGTGTCGAACTTTGCAACGACATCATCCGTGAGGAGATCCAGGAGAAAGCGCCGGGTGGTGTCGGCAGCAAGCTCCCCATACCTGAAGAAATCAATCAAATTCTCGATGAGTACGTCATCGGCCAGGCGCAGGCGAAAAAGATCCTTGCGGTTGCCGTTTACAACCACTACAAGCGCTTGGATACGCGCATCAAGCAGAACGATGTCGAACTGGCGAAGAGTAACGTACTTTTAATTGGACCCACAGGCAGCGGCAAAACCCTGCTGGCCGAAACCCTTGCACGGCTTCTGAACGTGCCGTTTACGATCGCTGACGCGACTACGTTGACCGAAGCCGGTTATGTTGGTGAAGACGTAGAGAACATCATCCAGAAACTCTTGCAGAAGTGCGATTACGATGTCGAAAAGGCGCAAACCGGCATCGTATACATCGATGAAATCGATAAGATTTCACGCAAGTCGGACAATCCGTCGATCACGCGTGACGTTTCTGGTGAAGGTGTACAGCAGGCGTTGCTGAAACTCATCGAGGGAACGGTCGCCTCCGTACCGCCGCAGGGCGGGCGCAAGCATCCTCAGCAGGAATTCCTGCAGGTCGACACCGGCAATATCCTGTTCATATGCGGCGGTGCGTTCGCAGGGCTGGACAAGATCATTCGCGACCGTTCGGAAAAGGGCGGGATCGGTTTCGTTGCCGAGGTCAAAAGCAAGGAAGATAAAAAGACCCTGGGTGAGCTCCTGCACACGGTCGAACCTGAAGATCTGATCAAGTATGGATTGATTCCTGAATTCGTCGGTCGCTTGCCCGTGGTTGCGGTGCTCGATGAATTAGATGAAGGACAGCTCGTGCAGATATTGGTCGAGCCTAAGAACGCCCTCACAAAGCAGTATGCGAAGCTGTTTGAAATGGAGGCTTGCGAGCTCGAGTTTCGTGAAGGCGCCTTGCGTGCGGTGGCGATTAAAGCCGTTGAGCGCAAAACCGGTGCGCGCGGCTTGCGGTCGATCCTCGAGCAAAGCCTGCTCGATACGATGTATGAATTACCTTCGCTCGAAGACGCCGCTAAAGTCGTGGTGGATGAAGGTTCGATCACGGGCGAGTCCAAGCCGCTCGTCATGTTCGAAAGCTCGGAAATCCCGAAGGCGGCGCCTGATTAAACCAGGCGGCCAACCGCCTGATGGCGATGATATAATTCGGGCGCCCGGGGGGCCTTCCGCCCCAACATTCAATAAGTTCAATGAGTTGAGCTGGCTGAGTCCACAGACTCACCTGAATTTTCTTTCGCTTTGACGTTCAAATGGGTAAGGTCGCCGTCACAAATTCTGGAGCATCTGTACATGACTGATTCGCACAACGTACTCGCAGTGTTGCCATTGCGCGACGTCGTCGTCTACCCACACATGGTGATCCCTCTATTCGTCGGGCGTGAAAAATCGATACGTGCGCTGGAAACGGCGATGGAGGATGCCAAGCAGATCCTCCTAATCGCGCAAAAGAGTGCTGGCGATGACAATCCCGGGATCGACGATATCCACGAGGTCGGCACGGTCTCGAATATTCTGCAGTTACTAAAGTTGCCGGATGGGACCATCAAGGTTCTGGTCGAAGGCGTACATCGCGCACGTATCGAGGACTTCGTGGATACCGAAGAGATGTTCAAAGCGCGCGTTATACCGATCGAAGTCGAAGAAGTCGCTGGCCGCGAAGCTGAAGTGCTGAGTCGTGCGTTGATGAATCAGTTCGACCAATACGTGAAGCTCAACAAGAAAGTGCCCCCCGAGATCATTTCTTCGCTATCGAGCATCGATGATCCATCGAGACTCGCCGATACGATCGCGGCACACATGGCGATCAAGATTCAGGACAAGCAGGAGATCCTCGAGATCATTCACCTGCGCGAACGCATGGAACATTTGATCAATTTGATGGAGGCTGAGATTGATCTCCTAAACGTAGAAAAACGATTGCGCGGGCGCGTTAAGAAACAAATGGAGAAGAGTCAGCGCGAGTACTATCTGAATGAGCAAATGAAGGCGATTCAGAACGAACTCGGCGAGATGGAAGACGGGGTAAACGAGTTCGACGAACTGGCAAGCAAAATCGCGAAGGCCGGTATGACGAAGGAAGCCCGCGAGAAAGCCGAAAATGAATTGAAGAAGCTGCGGATGATGTCACCGATGTCGGCCGAAGCGACGGTGGTGCGCAATTATATAGATTGGATCTTGTCCGTTCCGTGGAAGAAGCGATCGAAAATCAGTCGCGATTTGAACCGTGCGGAAGAAATCCTCGAAGAGGACCACTACGGTCTAGAGAAGGTCAAGGAACGGATCGTCGAGTACCTCGCAGTGCAACAGCGGGTCAAGAAAATGAAAGGCCCAATCCTCTGTCTCGTGGGGGCGCCTGGAGTGGGTAAGACGTCGATCGGCCGATCTATTGCACGGGCAACCAATCGTAAATTCGTGCGTATGTCGTTGGGCGGCGTACGCGACGAAGCCGAAATCCGCGGCCATCGGCGCACCTACGTCGGGTCTTTGCCCGGCAAAATCCTGCAGAATATGTCCAAAGTCGGCAAACGCAATCCGCTTTATCTGCTCGATGAAGTCGATAAGATGGCGATGGATTTTCGCGGCGATCCGGCTTCCGCTCTGCTGGAAGTCTTGGATCCGGAACAGAACCACATGTTCAACGATCATTACCTCGAAGTCGACTATGACTTGTCCGAGGTGATGTTCGTAACTACGGCGAACACGCTTAATATTCCACCGCCTCTGCTCGATCGCATGGAAGTGATCCGGATCGCGGGTTATACCGAGGACGAGAAAGTCAATATCGCGCAGAAATACCTCATACCCAAACAGCGCGTAAACAGCGGTCTTAAAGAAAGCGAGATCATGATCTCGGAATCATCGATTCGGGACATCGTCCGATACTATTCGCGCGAAGCGGGGGTCAGGAATCTCGAACGCGAAATCGCGACGATTTGCCGCAAGGTCGTCAAGGGAATACTGCAAAAGCCCACCGGTAAGATCGTACGGGTGACGTCGAAGTCGCTGGAAAAATATCTGGGCGTCAAGCGCTTTCGCTATGGATTGGCAGAATCGGAAGACCGCGTCGGCCAAGTCACCGGTCTTGCGTGGACCGAGGCCGGTGGAGACCTCCTGACCATCGAGACGGTCGTCGTACGGGGCAAAGGCAAGGAAATCTATACCGGTCGTCTTGGCGATGTGATGCAGGAGTCGATTAAGGCTGCCATGACGGTGGTCAGAGCCCGGGCACCGAGTCTCGGAATAAAACCCGACTTCTATCAGAAAAACGACGTTCACTTCCACGTACCGGAGGGCTCTACGCCCAAAGACGGGCCAAGCGCAGGTGTAGGTATGTGTACCGCGATGGTTTCAGCGTTGTCCGGCATTCCAGTTAGAGCGGATGTCGCCATGACGGGTGAAATAACCCTGCGTGGGGAAGTCCTTCCGATCGGTGGTCTTAAAGAGAAATTGCTGGCGGCATTGCGTGGTGGCATTAAGCAAGTCGTAATTCCGCAGGAGAACGAGCGGGAATTAAAAGAAATACCAAACAACATCAAACAAGGTCTTGAAATTAAACCCGTGCGTTGGATAGACGAGGTGTTAGAAATCGCAATGCAGCGAATGCCCGAACCCTTACCTGTCGAAGAAATGGAAGAAGAATCGGTTGCCAGCGACAGTGCAGATCAGGACGACGATTCCGACGTTGTACGTCGTCATTGAGATCCAATTCACATCGCTAATATAAGCAAGCCTGCGCTTGCTTGACGCTCCCCAGGGCAGTTGGTATAAGGGTCGAGCACCTGCCGCGACGCCTTTAACGCCGGCCCTTGCAAGTATAAACACGAACTAAACCTGCATTTGCTGGGATTTGATCTGAAGGGGACCTCACTAATGAACAAAGCTGAATTGATCGACTCTGTTGCCGAAGCCTCGGACATTTCGAAAGCTGCAGCAACCAGAGCTGTTGACGCTGTGCTTTATAACATTACCGGTGCGCTCAAAAAAGATGAGCAAGTAACCTTGGTAGGGTTCGGAACGTTTACCGTACGCGACCGTGCCGCGCGAACCGGACGTAACCCGCAAACTGGTGAAGCAATTCAGATCAAAGCCTCTCGAGTACCCGGGTTCAAACCTGGCAAAGCCCTAAAGGATGCCGTAAACTAGCGCGCCTCCCAGAACATAGAAGCGATCTCAAGGGTGCTTAGCTCAGCTGGGAGAGCGTCGCCCTTACAAGGCGAAGGTCGGGGGTTCGATCCCCTCAGCACCCACCAGCGGTGACCACAGGAGTGGTAGTTCAGTTGGTTAGAATACCGGCCTGTCACGCCGGGGGTCGCGGGTTCGAGTCCCGTCCACTCCGCCATATTCGATGAAGATTGAACGACTGAAGGCGCGCCGCCTGGTGCGCCTTTTTGCCGTCACCCGGATGTAGCGCAGCGAAATCCGGGACCATCTCTAACCAGTTGATACTGACGCCATGCTGCAATTCATCCGCGATCGTTCCCAGGGTCTCATCGTCGGCATCATCGTCTTTCTCATCTCCCTGACTTTCGCGCTGTGGGGTATTCAGTCTTATGTCACCGCCGGCGCCCGGGTCATCGTCGCGGAAGTAGACGGCGTTGAGATCGAGCTGCGTGAGTTTCAGAATGCGTTGCAACGCCTCCGACGACAAGCGCAATCCATGCTTGGAGAATCGTTCGACTCCGCCAATTGGACTAGCGAGGTGGTCAAGGAGCGTGCATTGAACGATCTGGTCAATGCACGCTTAGTCGAACAACTAACGGATGACTCGCGCATTCGGATCAGCGACGCCCAGGTCGCTCTACAAATTCAGAAGATCCCGAGCTTCCAAGACGAGAACGGTTTCTCCAGGCGGTTATACGAACAGCGAGTTCCGTTACTCGGCTATTCGGAACTTGGGTTTGAACGAGAAATGCGCCGGGATCTTCGTACTGCCCAACTTCGCGCGGGAATCGCAGCGTCCGAGTTCGTCACCGTCGAAGAGGCGCAACGTATCGAGATGTTGCGAAAACAGAAACGGGATATCGGATACGCTGTTATGCCCGCGACCGCATTCGAGGACGAAGTTAACATAGGTGACACGGATATCGAGGGCTACTTCGAACTATTTCGAGAAGACTATCGGACGAAAGAGAAGGCGTCACTCGAATATCTGGAGATTTCATCGCCCGCGCTCGAGAATGAGATCAGGGTAAACGAAACAATATTGCGCGCTCATTACGAGGCAAATATTGCGACGTATACGTTTCCCGAAGAACGCAACGTCAGCCATATTCTGGTTCAGGTTGCTGAGCGTGCACCGATCGATACCGTGCTGGAGGCACAGGTCAAGGTCGAAGACGCACGAAAACGCGCCCAGGCCGGCGAAGCGTTCGCGGAACTCGCGCGCGAGCTCTCCGACGATATCGGGTCGAATGCAGAAGGTGGAGAGACCGGGTTTTTCGCGCGCGGCGTCATGGCGCCGGAATTCGAAGAGGCGGCATTCGCTCTCGAAGTAGACGAGATAAGCGAGCCCGTGCGATCTCGATTCGGATACCATTTGATCAAGGTCAAGGCTGTGAAGCCGAGCGGTCTGAAGCCCTTCGAAGAAGTCACCGGGGACGTTGAAGCGGCTTATCGCGCAGTCGAAGCACAGAAGCTTTTTTTTGAACGGGCCCACGACTTTTCTGAACTTGTCTATGAGCATCCCGACAACTTCGAAGTCGCAGCCGAGACGCTCACACTCGAAATTCAGCGGACCGGCGCGCTGACACGCACAGAAATTTCAACCTTGTTCTCTGAAAAAGCGTCAGCGTCGGCATTCGATCCGGACGTGTTGATAGAAGGCTTGAACAGTGAGCCGATCGAGCTCGAAGAGGGACGCGTCGTCGCGGTGCGGGTGATTGAACATACGCCAGCGTACATTCCACCGCTTGCGGATGTGAAAGCAGAGGTGCTCGAGGCGCTCCGCAACGAACGTATGCGCGAACTCACCGAAGCCGCGGGCAGAGAGATTGTCGAGCGATTGCGCGAGGGTGGAACGGTCGCCGAGTTGCTGCAGGAACCCGGCTTCGGTTGGGAACGTGTCGAAGCAGTCGGTCGCGAATCGAACGACGTCAATCGCGCTGTTTTGCGCGCGGCGTTTCGCACCGAGGTGCCCGAGGGTGGACCGACATTTACCGGCATCCCTATCGGACAGGCCGATTACGCCGTAATACGGATTGCAAACGTGGTTACGCCACCGGCGAATGAACTCGACAGTCTCGATATCACCGAAACCACACGAAAATTGGTCGGCGGCCGCACGAATGCGATCTGGCAGGAGTTCCTACACTCTCTCAGAGCCTCGAGCGAGGTGGAGATCTTTCCGGAAAACCTATAGGCCGGTTCTATACCCCTGCCATACCCATGATGTTGAATCCGCAATCGGCGTAGGTGATCTCGCCGGTCACGGCGGACGCCATGTCGGAACATAGGAAGGCCGCGACATTGCCTACTTCATCGATCGTCACGTTGCGCCGCAGCGGCGCCGTGCTTTCGACGTAGTTCAGGAACTTGCGGAGGTCCTTGACACCGGAGGCCGCGAGGGTGCGGATCGGACCGGCGGATATGGCATTGACCCGTATGCCCTCGGGACCGAGGCTTTCGGCCATATAACGGACGTTGGCTTCAAGACTCGCCTTGGCCAGCCCCATCACGTTGTAACTCGGCATCGTGCGTACGGCGCCGAGATAACTGAGCGTTAGCATGGCGCCGCTGGAGCCCTGCATGAGGGGCCTTGCGGCGTTGCCGAGGGCTGCGAAGCTGTATGAACTGATTTCGTGTGCGACCCGAAATCCCTCGCGGCTGACGCTGTCCAAATATTCGCCCTGAAGTTCCTCCCGGGGCGCGTATGCGATCGAATGCACCAGGATGTCCAGGTGATCCCAATAATTATCGAGGTGGTCGAAAACGTTGCGGATCTCATCGTCGCTCGCGGCGTCACAGGGCACGGTAATTTCCGATCCGCATTCTGCTGCGAAATCTTCCACGCGCGATCGCAAACGCTCGTTCTGATAGGTAAGGGCGATCTCGGCGCCTTCACGGTGCATTGCTTTAGCAACACCCCAGGCGATCGACTTATTACTGGCGACTCCAAGGATGAGCGCGCGTTTGCCGTCTAAAATTCCCATAGCATGGTCACCTCGTGCCGTGTCTCGAGACACGCTCCACCCACTCCAAGAGTGTACAGCGTCCAGCCGGAGTTTATAATCCTGTTCCGTTTTTCGGACGTTCCCTGGTCGTGCAGTTCTCGCCTTTGATCTGGCTGCCGAAGATTTTGGCAGCGCTTGCACTCGTAGGTTTTACGGGCTGTGACGATTCGCCGTGGAATAGTCCGTATCGCGGCGATCATCGCGATCGATCCGTGCTCTACTCGTCGTTTACCGAGCGGCCCAAACACCTCGATCCCGTATCGTCCTACAGCGAAAATGAGGCGCGGTTTATTGCGCAGATCTATGAGCCGGTCGTGCAGTATCATTTTCTCAAACGTCCCTATACGCTCATCCCGCTGACTGCTACGGCGTTACCGGAACCTCAATATTTTGATAGCGACGGCGATCGCCTAGGGCGCGACGCCGCGGCGGATGACGTCGCGGAGGCGGTGTATCGAATCGAGATCCAGCAGGGGATCTTGTATCAACCGCACCCGGCCTTTGCACGCGATGTGGACGACGCGCTGGTCTACGATGAACTGAAAACGACTGATTTAGAGGCTCGCTCGACACTCGCCGATTTCGAACAGACGGGAACCCGCGAGCTCATAGCAGCCGATTATGTTTATCAGATCAAGCGCCTGGCTCATCCGCGGCTGCATTCTCCGGTGGCGGGCATCATGGGGAAATACATCAAGGGTCTCAGCGATCTGACCGCGCGCTTACGCGCAGAAGCGGGGGACACAACCGGGTATATCGATCTACGCGCGTTCGAGTTTCCCGGCGCACGCGTCATTGATCGCTATACGTACGAAATTCGGATCAAAGAGAAATATCCGCAGTTTCGGTATTGGCTGGCGATGCCGTTTTTTTCGCCCGTGCCATGGGAGGCGGATCGCTTTTACAGTCAACCCGGGATGAAAGAGCACAATCTCACGCTCGATTGGTATCCGGTTGGCACGGGCGCTTACATGCTGACCGAGAACAACCCCAATCGGCGTATGATCCTCGAGCGCAATCCGAATTTTCGTGGTGAGGCTTATCCGCATACTGGCGAGCCCGATGACGAAGCAGCCGGCTTGTTGAAGCATGCCGGAAAGCGGATGCCATTCATTCACACTGCCTATTACAGTCTGGAGAAAGAGGCGATCCCGGGATGGAACAAGTTTCTCCAGGGCTACTACGATGCGTCCGGAATCGTCTCCGACAGTTTCGATCAAGCGATCCAATTCGATGTCCAAGGTGAGGCGCAGCTAACGGACGTCATGCGCGAGAAAGGTATGCGTCTCGTTACCGCCGTTGAGACGTCTATTTATTACATGGGGTTCAATATGACCGACGCGATCGTTGGCGGTGATTCCGAACGTGCTCGGCTGCTGCGCAGGGCGATAGCGATCGCGGTCGACTTTGAAGAACAGATCTCGATCTTTCGCAATGGCCGTGGCGTACCCGCTCAGGGCCCCATACCCCCCGGGATCTTTGGTCAGATCGATGGTGAGGCCGGTGTCAATCCTTATGTCTATGAATGGCGGGGCAATAAGGCGGTGCGCCAGTCGATCGATCGGGCGCGCGATCTGATGCGAGAAGCCGGCTATCCAGGTGGACGTGATGCTACTACCGGCGAATCGCTGACACTCTATTTCGAGGCCGTCTCTGCCGGTCCCGGCAGTAAATCAATGCTCGACTGGTACCGCAAACAGTTCGATAAGCTCGGCGTACAACTCGTGATCCGTACCACAGATTACAACCGCTTCCAGGAAAAGGTACGCAAGGGCACCGCGCAGATCTTCGCCTGGGGATGGAATGCCGATTATCCCGATCCGGAAAACTTCTTGTTTCTGTTGTATGGACCCAATGCCAAAGTCGCCTCGCAAGGCGAGAACGCGGTGAACTTTCAGAACGAGCGCTACGACGATCTGTTCGTTACCATGCGTGCGATGTCGAATGGCCCCGAGCGTCAGGCCATCATCGATGAAATGCTCGAAATTTTGCGTCGTGAATCGCCCTGGATATGGGGCTTCCACCCGACTGCCTATTCACTTTTTCACACCTGGTATGGGGACGCCAAGCCCAATCTCATGGCGCGTAACACGCTCAAGTACAAAACCATCGATCCCGTGTTGCGTGCCAAGTTGCAGGACGCATGGAACCGTCCTGTGGTGTGGCCCATCGTTTTGCTGCTTTTCATATTTGTAGTCAGCGCCATTCCCGCATATCGAACGTACATCGCGCGACAGAAGGCGGCCGCCCAATGATCGCGTACATCATTCGCCGCATTGCCTACGCCTTTCCGATCTTGATCGGTGTCAACATCATCACTTTTGTCCTGTTCTTCGTCGTGAATTCGCCCGAAGACATGGCGCGCCTGCATTTGGGTCAAAAGCACGTCACACCCGAAGCGATCGCGAAATGGAAAGCCGAACGAGGTTACGACAAACCCTTGTTGTGGAATGCACAGCGGGACGGCGGCGCACGCGCAACCGATACCATCTTCTACACCAACACCGTGAAACTTTTCCTATTCGAGTTCGGACAGTCGGACAGTGGGCGGGACATTGGCTACGACATATCTCAGCGTATGTGGCCGAGTCTCGCGATCACGCTACCGGTCTTCACGATGGGGCTTTTGATCACCATCAGCTTCGCGCTCATGATCGCGTTCTTTCGCGGTACCTACATCGACACTTGGGCAGTCGTGCTCTGCGTGGCGATGATGTCGATATCGGCGCTGTTTTACATCATCGGTGGACAGTTCATCATCGGAAAAATGCTCCGCATCGTGCCGATCTCGGGATTCGACTCGGGGTTCTCCGCCATAAAGTTCGTAATCTTGCCGGTGCTGGTGGGCATCATCGGCGGGCTCGGTCACAGCACGCGGTGGTATCGCACCATCTTTCTCGAAGAAATCAATCGTGATTACGTGCGAACTGCACGTGCTAAAGGCTTATCCGAGAAGATCGTGCTGTACGGACACGTGCTTCGCAATGCGCTCATTCCAATCCTTACGGGAGTTGTGGTAATCCTGCCTTCCTTGTTTCTCGGCAGCCTGATCACCGAGGCCTTCTTCGGCATTCCGGGCCTCGGCAGCTACACGATCGAGGCGATTCAACGGCAAGATTTTGCCATCGTTCGATCGATGGTCTTTCTGGGTTCGGTACTTTATATCGTCGGTCTCATTCTGACCGATATCTCGTATACCGTGGTCGATCCACGCGTACGGTTGAATTAGGCGCCTGCTGCGGTGAATTTCGTCTTGCTGAAGACCGACGCTTTGTTCTTCGTGCTCGTAATCGTTGCGTTGACCTATGCCTATTACGCGCGTGAGCGCGAACACCTGCGCGCGCCGTGGCGACAAGTCTCACGCCAACCGCTGGGCATGAGCGCCGCCGTCGTGCTGGCAACGTACGTGTTCGTCGCGGTGCTCGATTCAATCCACTTCCATCCCGAATTGCCCGCGATCGGAGGTGAAGACGCACAGGTCCGATACAGTTCGGAAATCGCCAGCGTGTTCGACCTCGTCGTCAAGCCGCTGAAACTGAATGTTGAGAAAACCTATTCCGCGCCGTTCGCGACGC
Source organism: Gammaproteobacteria bacterium (assembly GCA_965217605.1). Taxonomy (GTDB): domain Bacteria; phylum Pseudomonadota; class Gammaproteobacteria; genus JAYYZW01. Next base: position 128,382 of record CBDCJB010000012.1, on the reverse strand, counting down.
ATGGCTTCGCCAAGGAAACGATCGAGCTGGATGGCGGTGGCACCATCCGTGAGTATCCCCGCCTTACGTACGGCGGAGCGCACCTCGAAGATCCGGTGAACGGGCGTACCGGCGACCTGCTGACGCGCGGCATTACCGGAGTAATGGCGGGCCTGTCGATATGGGCGTTGCTCGCCGCCGGTGTTATTGCGCTCCTCGCGCGACGCGCTAAACGCTCCTGGCGCGCGAGTTTCGCGGCTGTCCACGCCGCGGAAACAGCCGTGCCTTGGCGTGCGATCCTCGGGACACTGGCGCTCATTGCGGCTGCGATCGGCTACTGTTGGGCGATCGCCCCGCATTACCACGTCCTGGGTACCGACAAAGTCGGTAACGACGTTCTCTATCAAGGACTCAAGAGTATACGCACAGGGCTTTTGATCGGAACCCTGACGACACTGGTTATGCTGCCGTTCGCCATTCTGCTCGGGATCACCGCGGGATACTTTCGCGGTTGGATCGACGATGCGATTCAATATCTATATACGACGCTGTCATCGATCCCCGGTGTGTTGCTGATCGCGGCGGCAGCCTTGATGCTCGAGGTATATATGGCTAAACACGCGGCGGATTACACGAGCCTTGCTGCACGTGCGGATCTACGTTTGCTGGCGCTTTGCATGATACTTGGCGTAACGACATGGACGGGTTTGTGCCGCTATTTGCGTGGCGAAGCCTTGAAGTTGCGCGAGATTGATTTCATCGAAGCCGCGCGCGCATTTGGCGTGCCGAATTCGGTCATCATCGCTCGGCATATCGTGCCTAACGTGATGCATATTGTCATGATCTCGATCGTGCTCGATTTCAGCATTCTCGTATTGGCCGAGGCGGCTTTGACGTACATCAATATCGGCGTCGATCCAAGCATGGAAAGCTGGGGAAATATGATCAACAGCGCGCGTTTGGAGCTGGCCCGCGAGCCGGTGGTTTGGTGGTCGCTGTTGGCGGCCTTCGTGTTCATGTTTACGCTTGTGCTTGCCGCTAATGTGTTTGCTGATGCGGTTAGAGATGCGTTCGATCCGCGCCTGCGCGAAGTCCACGAATGATCGAAAATAGGCCAAGCTGCCTGGTGCAGCGTGGAGTAACGACACATGGCAACGAGTAGAAGCCCAAAAAAAGCCAGCGGTGATCCAGCCCGCCCGGTTTTCATCGTGGATGGCGCGCGTACGCCGTTCTTAAAAGCCCGCACCGGGCCCGGGCCGTTCCGACCCTCCGATCTCGCAGTCCACGTGGGACGCGCGCTGTTGGCGCGGCAGCCGTTCGAGCCACCCGAATTCGATGAAGTGATCCTGGGTTGCATCATGCCCGGGCCGGAGGAGGCCAATATCGCCCGCGTCGTGTCATTGCGCCTCGGATGTGGTGATCGGGTTCCGGCGTGGACGGTGCAACGCAACTGCGCTACGGGCATGCAGGCGATCGACAGCGCGGCGCGCTCTATCGCCACCGGACGGGCCGAGCTCGTCCTCGCGGGGGGCAGCGAAGCGATGAGCCATGCGCCCGTACTGTGGGGACCCGCGATGACCACGTGGTTGGCGCATTTCATGTCCGCGCGCTCAGTGGGCGATCGCGTCAAGGTACTGACACAAATACGACCCGCCTTCTTGAAACCGGTGATCGCACTGCTCTTGGGTCTGACCGATCCAGTCGTCGGACTGTCAATGGGTCAAACCGCCGAGGTGATCAGTCGCCGCTACGGGATCTCACGCGAGGAGATGGATGCTTACGCCACGCGCAGCCATCTGCGCCTCGCGGCCGCGCAAGCCGAGGGGCGGCTGGACGAGATCGTGCCGCTGATCGACGACGCCGGTAAGGCCTACGATCACGACGACGGCGTGCGCCCGGATTCCTCAGTCGAGAAACTGGCTAAACTCCGGCCGTTTTTCGATCGCGAGTTCGGCAACGTAACGCCGGGCAACAGCTCGCAGATCACCGACGGTGCGGCATGGGCGATCCTCGCCAGTGACGAGGCCGTCAAACAGCACGATTTACCCGTCCTGGGACGCCTGGTCGATTCCGAATGGGCCGGGCTCGATCCACGTCAAATGGGTTTCGGGCCGGTGCATGCTTCGGTGCCCTTATTGAAGCGCCGGCGGTTGAATCTCGCCAAGGTTGATTTTTGGGAGATCAATGAAGCCTTTGCGGGACAGGTGCTCGCCTGTATGCGCGCTTTCAACGATCCGGTTTATTGCCGCGAGGAACTCGGAACGCGCAATGCTCTAGGTGCGATCGATGAGGACCGCCTGAATGTCGACGGCGGCGCGGTCGCGCTCGGCCACCCGGTCGGCACGAGCGGCGCGCGCATCGTCTTGCATCTGCTCAAGGTTCTCGAGCAAGCTGGGGCCAAGCGCGGCGTGGCGGCGATCTGCATCGGAGGCGGGCAGGGCGGCGCCATGCTGCTCGAGCGCCCATGAACATGGCGGACCCTGCTGCCGGCGTGACATCGATCCCGCTCGAGGGTGTTGCCAACTGGCGCCTGGCGCGCGATGACGACGACCTGGCCTGGCTGTGTATCGATTGTCCGGATGCGAGCACGAATACCTTGTCGGCGCAGGTAATAACGGAGCTCGGCACCGCGGTCGACGTCATTACGCAAGAACGCCCCAGCGGCCTTGTGATCTATTCGGCGAAAGCAAACGGTTTCGTAGCGGGCGCGGACATCCGTGAGTTCGATCAACTCACCGACGCCGACCAGACCACCAAACGCATTACCCAGGTGCATCAACTCCTCGAACGTATAGAGAATCTGCCTTTTTCGAGCGTTGCACGCGTGCACGGCTTTTGTCTGGGCGGCGGTCTCGAACTGGCGCTCGCGTGCCGTCATATCATCGCCGCCGAAGATTCCACCCGCCTGGGCTTCCCGGAAGTGCTACTGGGCCTGCATCCCGGCTTCGGCGGCACGGTCCGATCCATTCGAGACTGCGGAGTGCTGGCTGCGATGGACCTCATGCTGACGGGGCGCTCGTTGAACGCTCGGCGGGCACGCAAGGCGGGGTTGATCGATCGCGCCGTGCCCGTGCGGCACCTCGATACGGCGGTGCGCAAGTTTGCGCTCAAAAAACAACCACGACGTAAACCCGGTATCGCTGCGCGCGCTACGAATATCGCACTCGCACGGCCACTGATCGCGAAGATCCTGCGGCGCGAAGTTGCGAAGCGGGCATTGGAGCAACACTATCCAGCGCCCTATGCGCTGGTCAATCTGTGGCGGGAGCACGGCGGAGACAAAGCCGCTATGTATCGCAACGAGGCGCGTTCGATTGCGCAGTTGTTTACGACGTCGACCAGCCGCAATCTGGTACGTATATTCAAGCTGCAGGAGCGTTTAAAAGGGCTCGGTCGAGAGTACGACTTCGAGGCCAAACGCGTGCACGTGATCGGCGCCGGCGTCATGGGCGGCGACATCGCGGCGTGGTGCGCACTGCGCGGCATGACGGTAACCTTGCAAGATCGCGAGCCGAAGTATATTGCGCCGGCGATTAAGCGCGCGCACAAACTGTTTGCGCGCCGGGTCCGGGACAAATACGAACGGCTGGCTACAAACGATCGCTTGATCCCGGATTTCAACGGCGACGGGCTACGCCGCGCCGACGTCATCATCGAAGCGATCATCGAAGACGTAAACGCGAAGCGTGAATTGTTCGAACGGGTCGAGGCGCACGCGCGTCCCGACGCCCTTATCGCGACCAATACGTCGAGCATCCAATTGTCGGACATCGCATCCTGCTTGTCCGATCCGGGCCGGCTCGTTGGCATTCACTTTTTCAATCCAGTCGCCCAGATGCAGCTGGTTGAAATCATCGCGTCAAATGATACCCATCTCGCTGCGCGTCAGCGGGCCGCCGCGTTCACCGCCTCGATCGACCGCTTACCGCTGCCCACCGCGAGCGCGCCGGGTTTTCTGATCAATCGCGTCTTGTCACCTTACATGGATGAAGCGATGGTATTGATGGAGGAGGGTGTCGCACCGGCTGAAATCGACAGCGTGGCCAAATCCTTCGGCATGCCAATGGGACCGATCGAATTAGCCGATACCGTGGGCCTCGATATCTGTCTGCACGTGGGCGAGATCCTGGGAGCGGCCTTTGGTGGCGAACCGTCGCAATTATTACGCGATAAGGTTCAGCAAAAACGGCTCGGCCGCAAGACCGACGTCGGTTTTTACGAATATAAAAAAGGCAAGGTCATACGTCCACAGACCGAGGGCAAACCGACGCCGCATATGGAGATCCGGGATCGCATGTTTCTACGTTTAATCAATGAGGCGGTCAGGTGCCTACGTGAACGGATCGTAACCGACGCCGATCTCGTCGACGTCGCGATGGTCTTCGGCACCGGATTCGCACCCTTTCGCGGTGGGCCCTTGAGTTACGCGCGCGATCGTGGCGTTGCGGAAATCACCGCGCGACTCGTTGAATTCGCGGCTGCACATGGCGAGCGCTTCAAACCGGACTCGGGATGGAAGGATATCGGTGATGGCTGACGCGCTTCTCGACGTCCACGATCTCGCCGTCCGTTTCGGCGCAGGCGAGAGCTTGGTCAAGGCGGTCGACGGCGTGAGCTTCTCCGTAGCTGCCGGCGAGACGGTGGTTCTGGTGGGCGAATCGGGCAGCGGCAAGTCGATAACCGCTCTCGCCATAGCCCGCCTGCTACCCCCGGTGGCCCGTCTCGAAGGCGGTCACGTTACACTCGACAACCAAGACCTGTTTCGATTACCGGAAAATCGCATGCGCGACATCCGTGGCGCACAGATCGGCATGATTTTCCAAGAGCCTCAATCTTCGCTGAATCCGGTCATGACGATTGGTGCTCAGATCGGCGAGACCCTGGTTCGCCATAAACGTTTACGCGGAGCCGCGCTCAAGGAACGCACCGTTGCCTTACTTGAGGCGGTCGGCATCGAAGATCCGGCGCGCCGGCTGCACGAATACCCGCATCAATTTTCGGGCGGCATGAAGCAGCGGGTCATGGTCGCGATCGCGTTGGCGGCGGATCCCAAGCTCTTGATCGCCGACGAACCGACCACGGCGCTCGATGTCACGATCCAGGCGCAGGTACTCGATCTGATCAAGGCGCAGCAGGACCGGCGTGATATGGGGATCTTGTTCATCACCCACGACCTTGCCGTCGCCCATCAGGTCGCCGACAAGGTGGTCGTGATGAAGGACGGACTGGTCGTCGAGTCCGGCCGGCGGGACGCGTTTTACCGCGACCCCCAGCACGCCTATTCCAAACGCCTGTTCGACGCGCTGCCGAGCTGGGAAAAACGGGTGCGCGAAGGCTACGCGCCGGCACAGCCGTCTGCGGAGACGATCCTGTCGGTGCGGGGCCTCAAGGTCTACTATCCGATCAAAAAAGGCGTTTTCAGGCGCACCGTCGGGTTCGTCAAAGCGGTGGACGGCATCGATTTGGAGATCGAGAAAGGTCGCACCTTGGCCGTTGTTGGCGAATCGGGTTCCGGTAAAACGACCATGGGTAAGGGAATCTTGCAGCTGACCCATATTCACGAAGGCGCCGTCGACTACCAAGGATCGGATCTACGCTCGGTCGACGCGGCCACGTTACGACGCCACCGCTCCGACCTCCAGATCGTCTTTCAAGATCCCTATTCGTCCATGAATCCGCGCATGATGGTCGGCGATATCGTCAAAGAGGGTATGATTGCGCAGAACATCGGCGCCGATAGCGACGCGCGCGACGCGCGCGTCACCGAGTTGCTGGGTCAGGTCGGGCTCGAATCCTCATTCGCCCGCCGCTACCCGCACGAATTCTCCGGCGGACAGCGCCAGCGGATCTGCATTGCGCGTGCGCTCGCCGTCGAACCCCGATTGATCGTCTGCGACGAACCAACCAGCGCGCTCGACGTTTCCGTACAGGCGCAGATCCTGGAACTATTGCGTGAACTTCAGGATCGCCTGGGGCTCACTTATTTATTCGTGACGCACAATATCGGCGTCGTCGCCTATCTCGCGCATAAGGTTGCGGTGATGTACCAGGGCCGCATCGTCGAGTACGGCGAAGTCGATCAGGTTCTGCACCAACCGCAACACGAATATACGCGTAATCTGCTCGCCGCAGTCCCGACCATCGATCGCGTCGACGCGGCCTGAAAACGAGACCGCTGAATCCCGCCCCGTGCGATTGAAGCCGTTTGGCTGACGGGTTACGCTGCGCCGGCCTCAAACTACCCCGACCACGGAATCCAGACGACCATGCCCCGATTGACCCAGGTGAAAGCGGATCTCGGGGCGATCTTCGCGGTCGGTGGACCGCTCATCGTCAACAATTTTTCGAGTATCGGCGTCAACGTGGCCGACACGCTGATGGCGGCGCGCCTCGGTTCCACGCAGCTCGCTGCGGTCGCCATCGGATCCGGTGTATGGATCGCTTATTTCCTGCTCGGTCTAGGCACCATCATGGCGCTCGGTCCGACCGTGGCCCAACATTTTGGCGGCGGTCGATTCTCCGACATCGGCCACGATACGCGCCAGGGATTCTGGCTGAGCTTCGGCGTTGCGCTCCTGGTCATCGTTGCGATGCGAACCGTCGAGCCGGGTCTGTTGTGGATAGGCATCGATCCCACCGTGGCGGTCTTGGCGCAAGGCTACCTCGACGCGATGTCCTGGGGCGTGATGGGCGCTTACGGCTACCACACGGTTAAGCAGATGAGCGAAGGGGTTGGCCGCACGGTACCGATCATGGCGGTTATGGGCACCGTTTTGCCGATCAACATCCTGATGAATTATTCCTTCATGTACGGCCGCTTCGGGCTGGAGCCATTAGGCGCGGTGGGGTGCGGCCTCGGCAACGGAATCGGTTTCTGGTTAATGTTCATCATGTTGGCGCTGTATACCTCGCGCTCCGCGCATTACCAGCGGTTCGAAATCTGGGGCGGCCTTGAACGGCCCGATCCGGCAGCGTTACGCCGGTTGATCGTACTCGGACTGCCGATCGGGTTATCGCTCTTCATGCAGTCCGGCCTGTTCACCGTCGTCGCCCTGTTGATGGGCACGCTCGGCACGGCCGCGCTCGCCGCGCATCAGGTCGCGCTGAACTATTCCGGTCTCGTGTTCATGATTCCGCTCGGATTGGGCATGGGCCTCACCGTCGTTGTCGGGCAAGCGGTCGGGCGACGGGATGTTACCGGCGCGACCCGTATCGGCTATCTCGGGATCATACTGTGCGCGTCGATCTCTCTGTTCTTCGGTGTAACGACGTTTGTGTTTGCGGAGACGATCACTCGCGCGTATGTCAGCGATCCACGGGTCGTGGCGCTGTCGGTCATGCTGTTCAAAGTTGCCGCACTGCTCCAAATCGGAGATGCGACCCAGGTGGCGGCGGCGTTCGCTCTGCGCGGACTCAAAGATACCCGCGTGCCGATGATCCTGAATGCGCTCAATTACTGGGGTGTGGGGTTTACACTCGCCTATGGCTTGGGTATCTATTTCGATTTCGGCGCGCGCGGGATTTGGATCGGGTTGACGGCGGCATTATGGACGGCAGCCATCCTGCTCGTCGGGCGATTCGTCATCGTCACCCGGCGCATGACTGCGGACCTAGCGGCTGACGAGCAGCCGGTAAAGGAACGGCGTTTAGTAAATTAGTTCTCCGCCGTATGTTCGATGACCTGTGCGAAACGCACGTCGAAACCGATGTAATTCTCAATCTCTTTAGCGATCTCGATGGCGCGATCGTAGGACCAGGCCGCGTTTTCGACCGTGCCGTGATCGGTGACCGCGTTGAAGTATTCGGTATCGCCCTTGAGGGGGCAGTGCGTCGATTTTTCGTTTTTCTCCAGACGCTCCATCTCGACGTCTTCGCGCGGGAAATAGATGACCGGATCGTAAATGTCATAGCCCACTTCTTTGAGTTTGAGCGCTTGCGACGACCGCGCGAGTTCGGTGCCATTGACCGTCACTGTGATGGGGTGTTCCGGATGGCCGATGCGCATGAAATGGCGTGCATCGGCCGGATTGTGGATGGCATCTTTGACCATGGTCACCGCTTTACTCTCGGCTGACATCTTCGTTCTCCCTTAGTTTTTAGGCACGCCCAGGGTTTCCAGTCGCGTGGCGATATCCTGCCCGGCCGTGAACGCTTTCACGCGCTTGTCGACGAAAGCGATCTTACCGTCGCGGTCGATGTAATAAGTCCAACGCGAGGCGTAACCCATGTCGGACAGAACGCCATAAGCGCCCGCCGCACGCCCGTCCGGATCGCTCAACACGGGGAAATCCGCATCATTCGCCGCCGCGAACTTACGATTAGTTTGGGCATCGTCGGTGCTCGCCATGAAATAGGCGACATCGAAGGCCTGCAGAGTAACGCCGCTCTCACGGAGCGACTTGCACTCGACCGTTCAGCCTTCGGTGAACGCTTTCGGAAACCAGGCTAGGACAACGGTTTGTCCGCGATAGTCCGACAACTTGTGCATCTTGTCGTCCGAGCCCTGCATGGCGAAATCAGGGGCGATATCGCCGATCTCCAGATCCGCAGCGACTGTTTGCAATGGAATGAACAGCGCTGCGGCAGCACTCAGAAACCAGGTTGTCATTGGAGACGCTATGACCGTTCTGAATCTTTTCATGACCGATATCCGTGAATGAGGAATGCGACTCGCGTTCGAGCGAATGGTGATGATATCGGCATTATCCGCCCGCCGTCGATACGCTACCGGATTAGGCTTGCAGCGACCTCGACGCTTCGTTAGTGTCGCCGGATGTTGAACGCCAGCGACGGCAATAACAATCGCTGGCCGGAGTACGCCTGTGACGGGATCAGGAAAGCCCAGCTTAACTAAGAAAATCATGGTCGCAATGGTTGCGGGCGCCGTGCTGGGCGTATTGATCAACCTGTTTGTCGGTGATTCCGGCATCATCGTGGACTACCTGGTCGATGGCTTGCTCTACGTCGTCGGCGCTGTCTTCATCGCATCGCTCAAGATGCTTGTGGTGCCGCTGGTGTTCGTGTCCCTGGTCGGTGGCGTCACGTCGCTGGGCAATCTGACCGCGCTGGGGCGGATGAGTGTCAAAGCCCTCACGCTCTATTTATTTACCACGGCGATCGAGACGTCGCGTTCACGGGCAGCGATGCGCCACCGCTGGCCGAAGTATTCATCGACATGGTGCCGTCGAATCCGATCGAGGCGATGGCCTCGGCCAATATGTTGCAGATCATCGTTTTCGCACTGCTGTTCGGCATCGCGATCACCATGTCCGGCGAACGCGGCAAGCACGTGCTCGACGTGTTCAAGGATCTGGACGCGATCATCATGAAGATGGTCGAGATTATCATGGGCCTCGCGCCGTACGGCGTGTTCGCTCTGATCACCCGGACCTTTGCGACGCAAGGCATCGACCTCATCTTGCCTCTAATTGGGTATTTTCTGACGCTGACGGTTGCCCTCGGTGTGCACGCGCTCTGCGTTTATCCAACCTTGTTGAAGAGCCTGGTGAACCTCAACCCGTTGACTTTTTTGCGCAAGATGCGTGACCCGGCGACGTTCGCGTTCTCGACCGCAAGCTCCGGAGCGACGATCCCGGTGACCTTGCGCACGACGGAGTTGAAGATGGGGGTCAAAGACACGGTTTCATCGTTCACCGTACCGCTGGGGGCCACCATCAACATGGACGGCACGGCCATCATGCAAGGTGTGGCGACGGTTTTCATCTCCAACGTTTACGGCGTCGACTTAAGCGTTGCCGACTATCTCATGGTGATCTTGACGGCTACGCTCGCTTCGATAGGTACGGCTGCCGTACCCGGTGTGGGCCTGGTAATGTTAACCACAATCATGGTGCTCAATCAGGTCGGCCTGCCGGTCGAGGGACTGTGCCGTGATCGCGCTGATTAGGTGTGTTCATCGGTGTAGACCGGCTCTTGGACATGGGTTCGGGGTACATGCGTACGGCTTGCAATGTGACCGGTGACTGTGCCGTGACCTTTATCATCATCGCAAAGAGTGAAGGTGCGATGGACTTAGGTGTGTTCAATGTACCCAGACTGCGCTGCAATTTCCAGGCTTTTCTCGCCGCAAGATCGACGTCTCATTCAACGCCGGTGACATCACTTCCAACGGTGGGGTGCAGTTGCTGCGCTGGGCCGATGAACGGACCGGGTTGATCAAGGCCGCGGCACGGGCCATTGGGGATTCGCGCCGGAGAAAGAGCTGCACCCACGCTCTGGAGTCGCTGGTCCGACAGCGGGTCTATGGCCTTTCCCTGGGCTATGAGGACCTCAACGACCACGAGGCATTGCGCGCGGACTTGGCTCTGCAGACGGCGCTTTCCCGGGATGCGTCGCTGGCGAGCCCGTCGACGTTGTGCCGACTGGAGAACCGCGCGAACCGGAACACCGCGGTGGCCCTGCACAAGGGACTCATTGATAACTTTATCGCCGCTTACAAACAAGCGCCCCGACGACTGATACGCGATGTGGATGCCACCGACGATCGGGTGCAGGGTGATCAAGCGGGCCGCTTCTTCCACGGCGACTACGACCACGACTGCTGTCTGCCCTTGTACGTGTTCTGTGGCGATCAACGGTTGGTCAGTTATCTGCGTTCGAGCAAGATCGACGGCGCAAAACACAGTGGGGCGATCTTGGCGCTGTTGATCAAACGGTTGCGCCAGGCGTGGCCGAAGGTCGAGATCCTGGTGCGCGCCGATGCCGGCTTTTGCCGCTGGCGGATGCTGCGCTGGTTCGATCGCCACGGCGTGGATTACGTCATGGGTATCGCGAAAAACCCGCGTTTGCACGATCAATCGTTAGCGTTGCGCACGTTGGCTCAGTGGCGGTATTGGATGATGGGTGAGAAGCAGCGCCTGTTCAGCGAGGTCCGTTACGCCGCACCGACTTGGGATACCCCGCGACGGGTGATCGTCAAGGCCGAGCACAGCGCCCGCGGCAGCAATCCCCGCTTCGTGGTGACCCACCTCACCGGCAAGGCCCAACGCATCTACGACCGCCTCTACTGCGCCCGCGGCGAGATGGAGAACCGGATCAAGGAGCAGCAGTTGGGCCTGTTTGCCGATCGCACCAGTTGCCACACCTGGTGGGCCAATCAGTTCCGGCTGTTGCTCTCAAGCTTGGCTTACACGCTGTTGGAGACGATCCGCCGGGTGGCACTACACGCAACGGCACGGGCTCGCGCGCAAGGCGGCACGCTGCGCCTGAAACTATTACGCATCGGCGCCATCGTCTTGCGCAATACCAGGCGCATCCGACTGTTGCTCTCCAGTGCTTACCCCCATCGAGAACTGTTCTGCCTGGTGGCCGCTCGCCTCAAGCCGGGATAGTCGTCCCAACGCCAGTCGCCTCGTGTGCGATTCCTTGTGAGTCGGGGTGTCGCTCGCCTCCGAAACGACTCGTGCATCGCAATCGGCGATAAATCCACCGGTGGCGCGCCGAAACGTCGCGCTCAAGCGCCGCTTCGTGCCACCACCAACGAATTCCGACATGATCGACCAACTCCACGCCCAATCTCACTGCTCATGCAATATCCGGGCTAGAGGGGCATCCGAACCTCCAACGTGTAGTCAAGGAAGCGGATGAACGCGCAGCGATGATCTTCGGCGGCAGTTGGCACACCGACTCGCCGTTTCTCGAGCGGCCGCCCGCGATCAGCCTGCTCTACGGCGTCGACACACCGCCCTATGGCGGCGACACCATGTGGACGAATTCGCAGCTCGCATACGCATCTTTGACCGCGACCATGCGGCAGATGCTGGCCCCGTTGAAGGTACACATGTCTGGGCGCAACGTATTAGCGGGGTTGCGCCGGCATTCCCCCGGTCAGACCGAAGTGCAGGTGACTTCCATGGACATTAACGTGAAGGAGCGTACTTTGATCGAAGGCGCGATACACCCATTGATCAGAACCCATCCTGCAACGGGGAAGAAAAGCCTTTACGTTTGCCCAAGTTACACCGTAGGTATCGAGGGTATGGCCGAGTACGAAGCGGCTCCGCTGGTAGAATTTCTGTGCGCGTACATCACGCAACCCATCTTCAACTGCCGGCTTCGGTGGGAACCCAAAACCTTCGTCATGTGGGACAACCGCAGTTGCCTGCATCACGCCTTCAACGATCACGACGGTTATCGTCGCGAGATGTTGCGTTCGATCGTGGCGGGGGAAGTGCCGGTATAAGAATGGGGTCAGCCCCATTTATTCAAACGCCCTCAATTACCCGCGCCCAATCATCCAACGCATCTTCCTGCCCGACTACGAGTTGTATCGTGAGTTGCCGATAGCCGGCGTCCCGCAATGCGCGAATACGTTCACGCAGTTCATCGACTGAACCGGTCAGCGTCATCTCGCGGATCAAATCGCCCGTAACGAGGTGTTCTTCTTCCGGCAGCAACCATTGCAGTTCGCCGCGATAGAACTGCATGTAGCGCGTATCGGACGGTTCATAGGCTGCGTAGATTGTCTCGTATTCCGCCACGGCCGCGCTGAGGTCGGTCGTGCCTAGCATGCCGAGCTCGATGGGTTGAGCGGACTTGACGAGATGCTGCAAGATCGTTGCGACATGCGGACCGGCTTGCGCCTTCGCGCGTGGACTGTCGTACGCTTCGTTCGCCGCCAATACGCAACCCATCGTGAATCCCGTGGTGTAGCAGGTGCCCGGATCACGGCCTGCTGCTTTCCATTTGCCCAGCATGTCCTCGAGATCGGCAATCGCCTGCGCCATACCGCTCATATAGTTCATCCATCCGAGCCCTAGTTCAGCGCCGAGTTGCCTCGACTTTGGCCCCATCGCGGACAGGTGCCATTCCATCGAATCGTGGGTATCGACAAGGCCCGGCCACGGGTGCATGAGCTTGATCTTCCGTACCGCACCCTCGAATTCGAAGTCGACGATATTACCCGTCAGGAGTTCACGGACGACCCGCAGGTACTCGCACATCTCGGCGAGCTTGACTGCGGAAATACCGAAGAGGCTACGCGCCGTATGGCTCGTACCGAGACCGATTTCGATCCGCCCCGGCGCCAATTTTGTGAGGGTCGCCAGGCCGTTCGCGAGTGTCGGCGCGATGCGGACCGAGGGTACGGCAACGCCCAGCCCCAAGCGGATGCGGTCCGTTTTCATTGCCGCTGCGCCCATGGCGACGAACAGATCGGCGGCATACAACGGGCTGTCGTAAAACCAGGCATGCGAGAATCCGAGTTCTTCGGCCCGCTTTACGATCTTCCAACTATCAGCGCTTATGATTCCTGCAATGCCGTAATCCATGGGCCTTTCCTCGATGTCACATAGGTGAGTAGGATTAAACTACACCGGTTCGATTGCGCAGGTTAAGGGGGAAACGGAGCTGGCTGCAAATTACGATAGGATATGGGCGTTGTATGCGTGGGCTACGTCAAATGGCCGCCTGCGCTGGATCTTTACGTTGTTCTTGATCGCCACCTGCCTTTTCTATTTCCGTAACGAGTATCTGAAAGACGCGTCCGGCGGCCGCTTCTTACCGTTCGACGGGTGGTTCCATTACTCCAGTGGAGACTTCAAAGCCGAAGTCGAGGAACTTTCACCACGAGGGCGCCGGATGTATGTCGCCACACAGCTGTCGCTCGACCTGATTTATCCCGGGATCTATTTGTTGCTGTTCGGCGGTTGGCTTGCCGTTTTGGCGCGGCCTTTGCGCGCTGCAATGCCGTTAATGGATCACGCTGCGCTTCTGCCCTTGGTGGCCGTCGTCGCGGACCTTATCGAAAACCTCACGGTCTCTTTCCTCATCTGGCAATTCGACCGATTTCACACCCTGCAATCTTTTGTTCCCCTTGCGGCGACGGCGACCAGTGCCAAGTGGGTTTCCCTGCTCGTCTTGACGCTTTTGCTCAGTGTCATCTTCATCATCAATCGCGTGCGGAAACCAGGCTAGCCACCGGCTCGCGCATCGTCACCCATTCTTCAGCCGAAGTGGGGTGGATACCGATGGTGCGATCGAACACGGATTTCGTCGCGCCGGCTTTCAAGGCGACTGCAAGGCCCTGAATCGCTTCGCCTGCATCCGGGCCGACCATGTGCGCGCCCACGACGCGCTCGCTGGCGTCGTCTACGATGAGTTTCAGCAAGCTCTGTTCGTCGCTTCCGGACAGTGTGTGCTTGAGCGGCGTGAAGCTCGATTTGTAGATAGTCACCTTGCCAAACTTCTCACGCGCTCGGGTTTCGGTGTATCCCACGGTGCCGAGATTGGGCTGGCTGAAGACCGCGCTCGGGATGTACTCGTAATCGACCGGTCGTCCTTCGTCTCTATACAAGTGCCACGTGAGCGCCATACCTTCGGCGAGTGCTACGGGGGTTAGATTGACCCGATCGGTGACGTCGCCGATGGCGTAGATTGAATCGACATTGGTGCGGTAGTTCCCATCGACAACGATGGCGCCGCGCTGATCGATCTCCACGCCGCATTTCTCGAGGCCCAGGCCTGCCACGATCGGCTTACGGCCGGTCGCGTACATCACGAGATCGCACGCCACGCTGTCGCCGTCATCGAGTGCCACGCGATAGCGATCGTCCTCTTTTGCGATTGCGATGACGTTCGCATTGAAGCGTAGGTCGACACCCTTCTTGGCCATCTCATCGGCGAGGAACGCGCGCAGGTCATCATCGAAGCCACGCAGAAACAGCGGGCCGCGGTAGATCTGGGTCGTCTCCACGCCCAGTCCGTTGAAGATTCCGGCGAATTCGACCGCGATATAGCCGCCACCGACAACGATGACGCGTCGCGGCAGCGTTTCGAGGGAAAAGGCTTCATTGGAAGTAATCGCATGTTCGCTGCCCGGGAACTCGGGCACGAATGGCCAACCGCCGGTCGCGACGAGAATGCGTTCAGCACTGTAGGTGTCCTCGCCGATCGTGATGGTATGTGGATCCTGCAACTCGGCATGGCCGCGCAGCACGGTCGCGCCGGCATTCACCAGCAGTTTGTCGTAGATGCCGTTGAGGCGCTCAATCTCCTTGTTTTTGTTCGAGAGCAAAGTTCGCCAGTCGAAGGAACGCTCGCCTACCGTCCAGCCGAAACCCGCGCCGTCCTCGAAATCCTCGGCAAAATGCGCGGCGTATGAAAACAGCTTCTTGGGAATGCAGCCGACGTTGACGCAGGTACCGCCCAGGTAGCGTTCTTCGGCGACGGCCACGCGCGCGCCAAAACTCGCGGCCATGCGCCCGGCGCGTACGCCGCCGGAACCGCCGCCGATTACGAAGAGATCGAAGTCGTAGTTATTCATGATGTATTCCGTGAGGCTCGCAACCCGGTAAACCCGCCGTAGTATAGGACCTGGCGGCACCGCAGCGACCGCTGCGCGATGCTAGCGATGCGGCGATTCGCTACAATCGTTGAAAATCTTAAATCCCAGAGTGATTGCGTATGAAAGAGCGCGTAGAAATCGTCGACGTCGGGCCGCGCGATGGCTTGCAGAGCCAACCCAAGATCCTCGACACCGAGACCAAGATCGCCTTGATCGAACGGCTGGTCAACGCAGGCGTCAAACGCATCGAGGTCGTGAGCTTCGTCAATCCCAAGCGCGTGCCGCAGATGGCCGATGCGGACGAAGTCATCGCGCGCCTGCCGCGGCGTGACGGCGTCAGCTATATCGGCCTCGTATTGAATGAAAAGGGTTTCGACCGTGCGCTGGCATCGGGAATCGAGCAGATCAACGGCGTCACCGTGACGACCGACACCTTCTGCGAGCGTAACCAGGGCAAGACCTCGACGGAAATGCTGGATGTCATAGCGGGCATCGCGCGCCGCGCGCAGGACGAAGGCAAATTCTTCGGTGTCACGATCGCGGCGAGTTTCGGTTGTCCGTTCGAAGGCGAGGTAGCGCCCGAGTTCGTGGTCGAGATCGCACGGCGGCTGGTCGGGATGGGCGCGGATGAGATCGCGCTCGCTGATACCATCGGCGTTGCCGTTCCTTCCGACGTGCGGCGCCTGCTCGAACTCGTACAACCCGTAGTCGGCGATACGCCCTTGCGCATGCATTTCCACAACACGCGGAATACGGGCATCGGTAACGTCTACGCTGCGATCGAATCCGGGGTTCGCATCATCGACGCGAGTTGCGGCGGCCTCGGCGGTTGTCCTTTCGCGCCGCATGCAACCGGTAATATTGGGACGGAAGACGTGCTCTATCTCATTCACCGGATGGGTCTCGAAACCGGCGTCGATGTCGAGAAAGTGATCGAAACGTCGAAGTGGCTCGAGGGGCCGCTCGAAGCGCCGATGCCGGCCATGATCACGCGCGCCGGCCTGTTTCCGTCCGCGGCCTGACGATCTTCTCCAGGACGTTAACGCAAACCGGCGTATAACTTCGCCATCGCCTTGCGCCACAACTTGGCGGGCTTGAGCGGCATGCCGGCATAGGTGCCGGGTTTGCGGATGTCTTTGGTGATCCCACCTTTACCGAGTACCGTGACGTCGTCGGTCACCTTGACGTGCCCGACGGTGCCGACCTGCCCGGCAAGCGTCACGCGATCGCCGAGCTGCGTGCTGCCGGATATCCCGACCTGTGAAATGATGAGGCAATCCACGCCCGTCGTGACGTTATGCGCGAGCATGACCAGATTGTCGACCTTGGTGCCGCGGCCAATTCGCGTTTCGGTAAAGCGCGCCCGATCGACCGTCGAATTCGCGCCGATTTCTACATCGTCTTCGAGTACGACCTGCCCGAGCTGCGGGATCTTCACGTGTCTGCCGCCGTGGTTGACATACCCGTAGCCGTCGCCCCCGATCGAAACTCCGGGTTGCAGGATCACGCGGTCGCCGAGGACGCTGTCTTCGCGCACGGTACAGTTGGGATAGAGGATGCAATCGTTACCGATAACAGTGCGGTCCATGACGACGACGTTGGGAAAGATGCGCGTGCGCGCGCCGATACGAACGTCACCGCCGATAACGGCGTTGGCGCCGATAAACGTGCCACCATCGATCTTGGCGGTATCAGCAACCACGGCACTCGGGTGAACACCCTCGGCGGTGCCGAGCTGCGAGGGCAGGAACAATGCCGCGATCTGCGCGATCATGTATTCCGGATGCTCGTGAAACAGGTTGACTTTGCCGGCCACGACTTTGTCGGGCCGCGTGATAAACGCCGGCATGCTGGCCTTGGATGCCGCCTCTAGATGCTTGTCTGCATTGACAAAAGAAAGGTGGTCGGGAAGGTCATCCGATAGTCCGCAGACGCCCGCAATGTCGATGCCCGCGTCACCGTTAAAGTCGAGCTTGAATTGCCCCGCTATATCGGATAATGAGTGTCGCATGATATTTCCTCGTGTCACCCTGCGCCGCGTGTCGTTTGGGCGCGACGTTTCGGGGAAAGTCTACTGTAATTGGAGTACGGCTTGGGCAAGAAAGGCAATCAGGTGAATAAGCCTAAGAACGAAACGGCACGACCGGACGCGGCACAATCCAAGCGTGCGGCGCCGGACTGGTCGTTACTGATCCTTGCGGGGATCGGCCTGGTGGTGACGGGGCTTCTATTGTGGAGCACGTTGACGGCGACGACGCTGCCGTATTGCAAAGAAGGTTCCGGCTGCGACGTCGTTCAAAACAGCCGTTGGTCACAATTTCTAGGCGTCCCCTTGGTGATATGGGGGATCGCCACCTATGTGGCGATCGGCCTATCCGCGGTTATTCCGGCTTCGCCCACTGCCCGCCGGCGGTGGTCGAGTTTGATCGTGTCGGCCGGATTTGGCATCAGCGTTTACCTCACGGTGATATCGGTCACAGTCATCGAAGCGACGTGTATCTACTGCCTCGTGTCGCTCGTGGTCATGGCCGGCGGCTTCGGATTGAGTTTCTTACCGCCCGAGGCGCCCGCGCCGACACGGCGCGCAGTCGGCTTGGGCCTTGCTGCCGCCATAGCGGTGGTCATGCACATCGACGCGGGCGGTGCGTTCGACGAGACCGGCGGGGTGGCCGATCCTTATCTCAAGGGACTCGCCGTACATCTCGAACAGCGTGGCGTGAAGTTCTATGGCGCAAGCTGGTGTCCACATTGCCAACAACAAAAGGAGCTGTTCGGCGGCGCGGCACGGTTTCTTCCTTACGTCGAATGTTCTCCCCATGGACGCAAAGCACCGCGGGCAACGGCGTGCGAGATGGAAGCGATACGAAACTATCCAACCTGGGTCATCGACGAACGCCGCGTCGAGCGCGTGCTGGCGACCGACACGCTAGCCAAGCTGTCCGGATTTTCCGCGCGCGCGGACCTAGCGCGAGCGGGTGGTGATGCCCGTTGAGTACCGTGGCGGTCCGCCGTCTGATGCGGTTAAGTTGTTGTAACTTCAGTGCTTTTAACCAGCCATCGACGGATTCGCGGCGATGGCTCGGGAGTGGTTATTTTTGAGGAAATATTTGATTATTTTTCATTAAGTTATAAACTAATCCAATAATTAACTTTAGATATAGCCTATAACAAGCCATAAAGGTATGAAAAAAGCGCTTTCATTCCTTGTGATCTGCGCCGTGATCGGGGTACTGCCCATCCTCGCCGGCGCGGATATCTACAAGTACATCGACAAGCACGGACGGGTCCATCTGACCGACCGGCCGGTCCACGACGGCTACGCAAAATTGGTCAAAACCTGGAAGGGTTGGCGCGAAGCGGAGATCGATTATCAAGGCGTGTACAAGAACCGCAAGAAATTCGCCCCGACGATCGCACGTGCTGCGAAAGTGCACCGTCTGCCGCCGGCATTACTACACGCGGTGATCACCGCTGAATCAGCTTATGATCCCGCGGCGGTGTCGCGCGCCGGCGCCGTGGGCTTGATGCAACTGATGCCGGGTACTGCAAAACGCTACGGCGTCGGTAATCGGCGTGACCCTAGTGCGAACGTCTCCGGCGGCACGCATTATCTGCGCGACCTATTGAACCTGTTCGATAACAACGTCGTGCTGGCACTGGCTGCGTACAACGCCGGCGAAAATGCCGTGATCAATTACGGCCACCGCATCCCGCCTTATCAGGAGACGCAGACTTACGTCAGGCGGGTGTTGAAATATTACAATTCGTACAAAAAAACGATGTGATTACCCGTGACCCGGATGCCGCGAAGCGCGATCCGGGTACGTTATTCGTCCGTGACGCACCCTTGTGAAGCGTTCTTCACGTTCTTGATGTATTTATAAAGCGTGCCGCGTTCGGCCTTATAGGGCGGCGCCGACCAGGCGGCGCGGCGGCGCTCCAATTCGGCCGCGTCAACGGCGAGGTCGATGGTGTTGTTGTCAGCGTCGATCGTAATCACGTCACCGTCTCGCACGTGCGCTATCGGTCCGCCCTCCTGTGCTTCGGGGACGATGTGGCCTGCGATGAAGCCGTGAGAGCCACCTGAAAAACGGCCATCGGTGATCAACGCGACGTGCTCGCCCAGTCCCGCGCCCATGATCGCCGAGGTCGGCGTGAGCATTTCAGGCATACCGGGTCCACCTTTGGGCCCTTCGTAGCGGATGATAACGACCTCGCCTTTTTGGATCTCGTTGTTTTCCAAGCCCGCGAGCATGTCTTCCTCACTGTCGTAAACGCGTGCGGGCCCTTCGAAACGCGTACCCTCCTTGCCGGTGATCTTGGCCACCGACCCGCCGGGAGCGAGATTGCCGCGTAAGATCTGGATATGGCCGCTCGGTTTGATCGGATCGTCGAGCGGCCGAATGATCGGCTGTCCGTTCGCGAGACCGGGTAAGTCCACGAGGTTCTCGGCCATCGTCCGGCCTGTCACGGTCAAACAGTGACCCTCGATGAGATCCGCGTCGAGCAGAAATTTCAGCACGGCGGGGGTGCCGCCGATATTGTGCAGATCTTCCATGACGTATTGGCCGCTCGGTTTCAGGTCGGCCAGGAACGGCGCGCGATCGCTGACGCGCTGAAAATCGTCGATGGTCAGTTCGACACCCACCGCCCGCGCCATCGCGATGAGGTGTAACACGGCATTCGTCGAGCCGCCGAGCACCGATATCACCACCATCGCGTTCTCGAATGCCTGCCGCGTCATGATATCGCGCGGTTTGATATCCGCTTCGAGTAAATCGCGAATGGCGCTACCCGCGCGTTCGCACTCTTCGCGCTTACCGGGGTCGAGCGCCGGCGTGGATGAACTGTAGGGAAGGGACATGCCCATTGCCTCGATCGCCGAGGCCATCGTGTTCGCGGTATACATCCCGCCGCACGCGCCGGCACCGGGACAGGCGTTTTTCACGATATCCTGGCGTTCCTCGTCGGATATGTTTCCCGAGATGTATGCGCCGTAGCTTTGGAAGGCCGATATGATATCGAGCGTCTGACCGCGCACACGGCCCGGACGGATCGTACCGCCGTAGACCATTAGTGCCGGCCGGTTGAGACGTCCCATGGCGATCAGGCATCCGGGCATGTTCTTGTCACAGCCCGGCAGCGAAATGTTCGCGTCGTACCATTGCCCACCCATGATCGTTTCGATCGAGTCGGCGATGAGATCCCGGGACTGCAGCGAAAAACTCATGCCGCTGGTGCCCATGGAGATACCGTCGCTGACGCCGACGGTATTGAAGCGCATGCCGACCAGGCCCGCCTTTTTTACGCCTTCTTTCACAGCCTCGGCGAGGTCTAGCAAATGCATGTTGCAGGGGTTGCCCTCGTACCACACGCTCGCGATTCCGACCTGGGCTTTGTCCAGATCCCGGTCGGTCAAACCCGTCGCGTACAGCATCGCCTGCGACGCACCTTGCGCGCGCGGCTGAGTGATCCGTTCACTGAATTTATTGAGTTTTTGCGCCATGATGGATCTCCATAATTCGGGGACAGTTTACTTAATTAATTAAGTAAACTGTCCCCAATACTTATGACAGACGAGAATTCAATCTACGAGGGCGACGCCGTCGTGGCCTGGTTACGTCAGGTTTCGCCGTATTTCCAGCATCACCGCGGCAAAACCTTCGTGGTTTACTTCAGCGGTAAAACGGTTGATGACTCGAATTTCGCCAACGTTATCCGCGACCTCGTCATCTTAGCTGCAGTAGGCATTCGCCTGGTCGTGGTCTTCGGCGCGCGCCCGCAGATCGAAGCGCGGCTCGAGACGAAGGGCGTCGAGCAACGCATTGTGGGCGGATTCGCGATCAGCGATCGCGAGACGATGACCGAAGTAACGGAAGTCGTCGGCGCGATGCGGCTCGGTATCGAATCGGCGTTCTCGTTCGGTAGCCGCGGCGGCCCGTTCGCGGGTGTCGGCAGCAAGATCGTCAGCGGAAACTTCGTGTTGGCAAAACCGGCCGGCATCATCGACGGAATCGATCTGCAATTCACCGGTGTGGTGCGCAGCATCGATAAGGTGGCGATCGAATCACGCCTGATCCAGGGCGAAGTCGTATTACTGGCGCCGCTGGGATTTTCGCCCACGGGTGAACTTTACAATCTAGAAGGCAGAGATCTCGCCGTCGCTGCGGCCAGTGAGCTGGGCGCGGAGAAGCTCATTGTGGTCGCAAAGAAAAACGGCATCTCGGCGCAAGACGGCGCTTTGTGCCGAGCGCTTACCCTACGTGAGGCGAGCGCGTTATGTGATGCTAAAACCAGCGGCGAGGTCGAACACGACTTTCTGTCCATGGGTATCGAGGCCTGCAATGCGGGCGTCGACCGTGTACATATTGTTGGCCGTGGGGTCGACGGCGCGATTCTGCGCGAGCTGTTCACGCGCGACGGCGTGGGTACGCTCATTAGCCGCGCACCGTTCGATCATCTCCGTGGAGCGACGCTCGACGATGTCGGCGGCATACTCGAACTTGTTCAGCCGTTAGAAGCACAAGGCCTTCTCGTCGAGCGTTCGCGGCAACAACTCGAGGCGGAAATCGACCGATTCATCGTCATGATCCGCGAGAACACCGTCGTCGCCTGCGGGTCGCTGCAACCCTATTCAGCACGACGCATCGCCGAAGTCGCGTGTATCGCGGTGCACCCGGACTATCGCGGTGGACAGTTTGGCGACGTGTTGCTCGAAGAACTCGAGCGCCGCGCGCGCGAGCTAGGGATGGAAAGCTTGTTCGTGCTCACCACGCATGCCACGCAATGGTTTAACGAGCGGGGCTTTGAGCCAGGCACGCTCGATACGCTGCCGGTGGAGAAGCGAGAACTTTATAATTTCCAGCGGAATTCGACGGTGTTGGTTAAGGCGTTGTAGGAGCGGGCAAGCCCGCTCCTACATTTGTCGATTCATCAATAATCCATCTTGTCTTCGACGCCGTGCCCCCGTTTCGGGACCAGCATGGTCCGATCGAAATCACAAACGATCGTGCCGTCCCTTTTCTTGCCTACGGTCTTGACCGTCACGATCCCCGCCTCCGGGCGGGATTTCGACTCGCGTTTATCGAGCACTTCGGATTCGGCATACAGGGTGTCGCCGACGAATACCGGCGCCGGAAGTTTGATCTCTTTCCAGCCCAGATTAGCGATGGCTTTCTGGCTTACGTCGCTCACGCTCATCCCTGCGACCAACGCAACCGTGTAGGTGCTGTTAACCAGCGGTTGTCCGAACTCCGAGGCCGCACCGTACTCGTTATCAAAGTGCAACGGGTGGGTGTTCATCGTCAGCAGCGTGAACCAGATGTTGTCGGTTTCGGTGATCGTGCGACCCGGTCGATGCTGGTAGATATGCCCGACCTCGAAATCTTCAAAGTAACGGCCAAACGTCTCGCGAAAGGTCTTTTCGCCGACTTGCTTGAAATTCTGTACCAATTACGTTGTCTGTTCGGTTTCGCTTTCGAGCTCGACGGCGATGTCGTCTTCTTTCACGGTCACCGAAACGTGACCGCCGCTTAAGAGATCGCCGAATAGCAGCTCCTCGGCCAAGGGCTTTTTGATTTTCTCCTGAATCAAACGGCTCATCGGGCGCGCGCCCATGATTCGATCGTAGCCGTGCTCGGCCAGCCACACGCGCGCGTCAGTGTCTACGTCGATGGTGACTTTCTTCGCGTCGAGCTGGGTTTCGAGTTCAACCAGGAATTTATCCACGACATAACTGATCGTTTCGGGATCGAGCGAACCGAACTGGATGACCGCATCGAGCCGATTACGGAACTCGGGGCTGAACATCCGTTTGATCTCCTCGATAGCATCGCCGGTGTGGTCCTGCATCGCGAAGCCGATGGAAGCCCGCGCCATGCGATCAGCCCCGGCATTCGTCGTCATCACCACGATCACGTTGCGGAAATCGGTCTTACGGCCGTTGGTATCGGTCAGGGTACCGTGGTCCATCACTTGCAACAGGATGTTGAACACATCCGGATGGGCTTTTTCCATTTCGTCGAGGAGCAGCACGGCGTGCGGCTGTTTGGTGACCGCCTCAGTCAACAGGCCGCCGGTGTCGTATCCGACGTAGCCGGGCGGCGCACCGATCAGACGAGACACCGTATGGCGTTCCATGTATTCAGACATGTCGAAGCGGATCAACTCGATCCCCATGATGCGCGCGAGTTGCCGCGTAACTTCGGTCTTGCCGACGCCGGTCGGGCCGGCGAACAGGAACGAACCGATCGGTTTTTCAGTATTACCCAGACCGGAACGCGACATCTTGATCGCTACCGCCAGGTTCTCGATCGCTTCGTTTTGACCGAATACGACCATTTTGAGGTCACGCTCGAGGTTCTTCATCACGTCGCGATCGGATGTGGAGACTGATTTCGGTGGAATGCGCGCGATCTTGGCCACGATTTCCTCGACATCGCCGACGCCGATGGTCTTGCGGCGTTTCGATGTAGGCATCAAGCGCTGTCGGGCCCCTGCTTCGTCGATGATGTCGATGGCCTTGTCCGGCAAGTGCCGGTCATTAATATATCGATTGGTCAGTTCGACAGCCGAGCGCAAGGCCTGATTCGTATAGCGAACGTCGTGGTGCTCTTCGAAGCGCGACTTCAAGCCTTGCAGGATCTTCACTGATTCGTCTTCGCTCGGTTCGCCGATATCGATCTTCTGGAAGCGTCGTGCGAGCGCGCGATCTTTCTCGAAGATTCCGCGGTATTCCTGGTAGGTCGTCGAACCGATACATTTGAGCTCACCCGACTGCAGCATCGGCTTAATGAGATTGGAGGCGTCCATGACGCCGCCGGAGGCCGCACCTGCGCCGATGATGGTGTGGATCTCGTCGATGAACAAAATCGCGCCCTCTTCGCGTTTGAGTTGCGCGAGGACGTTTTTCAACCGCTTTTCGAAGTCGCCGCGATATTTCGTGCCGGCCAGTAATGCGCCGAGATCGAGCGCATAGATGGTGGAATTCTCGATCACTTCGGGAATTTCTTCATCAATGATTAATTTTGCCAGGCCTTCGGCGATGGCCGTTTTACCAACGCCGGCTTCTCCGACGAACAAGGGATTGTTCTTACGGCGGCGTAAGAGGATCTGAATCGTGCGTTCGACCTCATTCTGGCGGCCGATGAGGGGATCGATCTTGCCTTCGCCGGCGAGTTCGTTGAGATTGGTCGTGTACGCAGTCAGCGCATTGTTCGAATTATCCGGTTGCTCGCTTTCCTCTTCCGCAGGTGCGTTGATGTCTTCGTTCGCATCTTCGTCCGCGACCTTCGAAATGCCGTGGGATATGCAATTAACCACGTCAAGTCGGGCGATGTTTTGCTGGTTCAAAAGATAAACCGCGTGCGATTCGCGTTCGCCGAAAATAGCAACGAGCACATTCGCGCCGTTAACTTCCTTTTTGCCCGATGATTGCACGTGAAACACCGCGCGTTGCAGTACGCGCTGGAAACCGAGTGTAGGTTGCGTATCGCGGTCTTCATCATCCGGAAGAAGCGGAGAACTCTCGTGAATGAAATCCGTCAGTTGGCGTCGCAGCGCATTGAGGTCGGCGCCGCAAGCGCGAAGCACCTTGGCCGCAGTCGGATTATCCAGCAAGGCCAACAATAGATGCTCGACGGTCATGAATTCGTGGCGCTGCTCGCGAGCCTCTTTGAAGGCCATATTGAGTGTGACTTCGAGTTCTTTGCTAAGCACGATGCTTTCCTCTGATGAGCCCTTTAACGAGTGATCACGATTCCAGTTCGAGGGTGCATAGCAGCGGGTGTTCGTGATCCCGCGCATAAGCATTCACCTGCGACACCTTCGTCTCGGCTATCTCGTGAGTAAATATACCGCACACGCCTTTTCCCTGCGTATGCACCTCTAACATGATCCGCGTTGCGGTCGGGCGATTCAAAGTGAAGAATTTTTCTAATACGTGCACTACGAATTCCATCGGTGTGTAGTCGTCATTGAGCATAATCACTTTATATAACGGTGGTTTCTTGAGCTTCGGCTTCGCTTCCTGTAGCGCTACGCCGGTGTCGTTGTCATGTTGTTGTGATTCGTCGCTTCCCATGGAATTCGATAAATGGTTAAGTCACGGCTCGTTGTCAGAGCCTGACCCGAAAAATTATACGTGGCGCTGTCGGTACGACAATGCTTGACAAACAAGATTTCGGCAGACCGGCGCCTGTGGATGTGAACGGTTTCCGGTTGGTTTTCATCGAATTAAAGTAGATTGGGGGTTGACACGTTAAATATCAATAATTTGTTCCGTTTGTATTGACAAATTGTGCACTGCAACGTAGCTTTTCTGGTCCCCTTGCGCTTCATTGTGGGGCACGGTTCAAGTGCCGCGGCCGTGTGAGGTTATCGGTCAAGCGGACCTCGAGTTGATGACATGAGTTCGACAGTTCAAAACACAAACCAACCCGATCTCGAAATCAAGGGCGCGGTCACACCCGAATTCGAACGCGTGTTAATGCCTGAGGCCATGGCCTTCGTCGCCACGCTGGTAGACAACTTCGCGGCGCGGTGCGATGAGTTATTGGCCAAGCGCCAAACCCGCCAGGCTGAATTCGATCGCGGTGTGCTGCCCGATTTTTTGAAAGAGACCCAAAAGGTCCGCGAAAGCGATTGGACCGTGGCAGACATTCCGCCGGCACTGCAAGATCGCCGCGTCGAAATTACCGGTCCCGTGGACCGCAAGATGATCATCAATGCGTTGAATTCGGGCGCTACTACGTTCATGGCCGACTTCGAGGATTCATCCAGCCCGACCTGGCAAATGATGATGGAAGGTCAGGTTAATCTTGCGGACGCGGTCGCGGGCTCAATCGAATTCACGAACGAAGCGGGTAAGCAATATCGACTGAACGACAGTCCGGCGACGCTGATCGTCAGACCACGCGGTTGGCACCTGAAAGAAAAGCATCTCTTGATGAACGGGACACCGGTTCCGGCCGGATTGGTCGATTTTGGATTGTTCTTCTTTCACAACGCACAAACGCTCGTCGATAAAGGCCATGGCCCGTACTTCTACCTTCCAAAGCTGGAAAGCCATCTCGAGGCGCGTTTGTGGAACGATGTTTTTAATTTCGCGCAGGATGTCTTGGGCCTACCGCGCGGGACGATTCGAGCGACGGTACTCATCGAAACCATTCCCGCCGCATTCGAGATGCACGAGATCTTGTGGGAACTGCGCGATCATTCGGCGGGTCTCAACTGCGGCCGTTGGGATTACATCTTCAGCTTCATTAAGTGCTTCCGTAATTTGCCCGATTACGTGTTGCCCGATCGGGGCGAAGTCGGCATGACGGTGCACTTCCTGAGTTCGTATTCGCAATTGCTGATAAAAACTTGCCATCGCCGCGGCATACACGCGATGGGCGGCATGGCGGCCCAGATCCCCATTAAGAACGACCCGCAGGCCAACGAGGAAGCGTTGGCGAAAGTGCGAGCAGACAAAGAGCGCGAAGCCAAAAATGGCCACGACGGTACTTGGGTGGCACACCCGGGTCTCATCCCGATCGCAATGGAAATATTCAACGAGCACATGCCCGGGCCGAATCAGATCGACAAAGCGCGCGACGACGTGCAGGTAACGCGAGATGATTTATTGAGGGTGCCCGATGGCAGCATTACTATGCGCGGCTTAGAGACCAACGTTGCCGCCGCGGTTCGATATACCGAGGAGTGGATCTCGGGGCTTGGCTGCGTGCCGCTCAATAATTTGATGGAAGACGCCGCCACCGCGGAGATCTCTCGCGCGCAGATCTGGCAGTGGATCCATCACCCGCGCGGCATATTGGAAGACGGCACGAATATCGATCAGTCCGTTTTCCTGACCGTGCTCGAGGAAGAGCTTGTCCGCATTCGTGAAGAAGTCGGCGCGACGCATTACGAAAAAAGAAAATACACCGAAGCTGCAGAGGTCCTCGAACGGGTCGTCTCTAGTGACGAAATGCCATCGTTCTTGACACTCGAAGCCTACGGTTTGTTGTGATCCTGTAAAGAGGACAAGAACTTGACGTCATTTAAGGACGAAGCGCAGCAACTCGAAGTTGACTGGGCAAATAATCTGCGTTGGCGCGATGTCAACCGAACCTATTCAGCCGAAGACGTCGTGCGGCTGCGCGGTAGCGTTCGCATCGAGCATACACTCGCGACACGTGGCGCGGCGAAGCTCTGGCAGCTGGTTCACGCGCAGGATTTCGTCCCCTGTCTCGGGGCGTTGACGGGCGGGCAGGCCGTACAACAGGTCAAAGCCGGCCTCAAAGCCATTTACCTTTCGGGCTGGCAGGTGGCCGCGGATGGAAATACCTCGGAGACGATGTATCCGGATCAGTCCTTGTACGCAGTCGACTCGGTACCCACCATGGTTCGGCGCATCAACAATGCGTTCAAACGGGCCGACGAGATCCAGTGGCAAAAGGGAGAAGAGAAGGTCGATTACTTCGCGCCGATAATTGCCGATGCCGAAGCCGGTTTCGGCGGTATTCTGAATGCTTATGAATTGATGAAGGCGATGATCGAGGCGGGCGCCGCAGGCGTGCATTTCGAAGATCAGCTCGCGTCGGTTAAAAAATGCGGACATATGGGCGGCAAGGTGTTGGTACCTACACAGGAAGCGGTGCAAAAACTCCTCGCAGCGCGGCTTGCGGCCGATGTGATGGGCGTTCCGACCGTCGTGCTCGCACGCACCGATGCCAACGCGGCAGCATTGTTGACGACGGATATCGATGAACGCGACCACCGCTTCATCACCGGCGAGCGGACGGCGGAGGGCTTTTTCGTCACCAAGGCCGGCTTGGAACAGGCGATCGACAGAGGGTTGTCATATGCGCCGTACGCGGATCTTCTGTGGTGCGAAACGGCGATACCGGATCTTGATGAGGCGCGTCGGTTTGCCGAGGCGATCAAGAAGGAATTTCCGGACCAGCTCCTGGCTTACAACTGTTCGCCTTCATTCAACTGGAAGAAGAACCTCGACGACGCGACGATCGCCAGCTTTCAGCGCGAACTCGGCGCGATGGGTTACAAATATCAATTCATCACTTTAGCCGGTGTGCACAACATGTGGTACAACATGTTCGATCTCGCCAATCATTATGTCGACAACGGCATGACCGCCTATGTCGAGATGGTACAAGAACCGGAATTCACGGCGGCTGAACGTGGATATACGTTCGCGAGCCATCAACAAGAAGTCGGCGCCGGCTATTTCGACGACGTAACGACGGTCATTCAGGGTGGTCAGTCGTCGGTAACGGCGTTGACCGGTTCCACCGAAGAAGAACAGTTCGACGACGCGAAGACGGCGGACGCGAAGACAGCGACAGGTTAAACCTCGAGCATTTGCTCGACGATCGCGTTATACACGTCTGCCAGGCGTTCGAGATCGTCAACCGCGACGCATTCGTTGATCTTGTGGATCGTAGCGTTG
Organism: Gammaproteobacteria bacterium; assembly: GCA_965217605.1. Lineage (GTDB taxonomy): Bacteria > Pseudomonadota > Gammaproteobacteria > JAYYZW01. Next base: position 99,649 of record CBDCJB010000012.1, on the reverse strand, counting down.
ATCGGGCCAAGTTCAACGAGTTCGGCACCTGTCGGCGCAATAAAGCGCCCATCGGACGTACCACCGCCTGTCGATAGATCGGGGGTGACGCCCAACAATTCGTTGAGCACCTGCGACGTCGTTTCGACTAGTTTACCCCCGGCGGTTAGGAACGGCTCCCCGGTCGAATGCCAATTCAAATCGTAGTTGACTCCATGGCGGTCGAGAACCTCGATTACGGATTGTTGTAAGGATGCCGCCGAGTTTTCCGTGCAGTAACGAAAGTTAAACATCACCTCGAGATCCTGCGGGATTACGTTTTCCGCCCCTGTACCGCCGTTAATATTCGAAATCTGAAATGAGGTGGGTGGGTAGTATTCGTTACCCTCGTCCCATACGCGATTCTGAAGCTCTGCCAGGGCAGCCAAGGCTTTGTGAATGGGGTTGTCGGCGCGTTCGGGATAGGCAACATGTCCCTGCACGCCGCGAACCATAAGCCGCGCGTTCAACGAACCGCGTCGGCCGACGCGCACCGTATCGCCTAGCCGCTCGGCGCTGCTGGGTTCGCCCACGAGACACCATTGCAGCCTGATCCCGTTCTCGTGCAGAAATTCGACGACTTTCACCGTGCCTTCGATCGCGGGCCCTTCCTCGTCTGAGGTCAGCACGAAAGCGATCGAACCCGGGTGACTCGGGTGTCGTTCGACAAATCGTTCGATCGCCACGACCATAGCCGCAAGGCTACCCTTCATGTCGGCCGCGCCGCGGCCGAACAGCAAGCCGTTCGTGACGAGGGGTTCGAAGGGATCCGTGTGCCAGGAATCAAGATCGCCCGGCGGCACGACGTCGGTATGCCCGGCGAACGCGAAGATCGGATCGCCTTGGCCACGGATGGCCCACAGATTGTCGACCTCGCCGGACGGTATGCGCGAGGTATCGAAACCGAGCGCAGCCAGTCGGGTTCCGATCAAATCGAGGCAACCGGCATCGACCGGCGTAACCGATCTACGCGCAATGAGATCGCACGCCAGTTCCAGGGTTTTCGATGTCAAGAAGCGTGCGCCTCGTCGTCGTCAGCCGCAGCGAGTCTCCGTGTCGCGATACGGGCATAGCCCCGATCGATCTCCGAACCGAGAAAGGCGCGTCCACAATTGATTGCAGCGACGCCGGTCGAGCCGGATCCCGCAAACGGATCGAACACCAGATCGCCGGGCTCGGTGCTTGCCAATAGGCAGCGCTCGATCAGGCTCAGCGGTTTCTGCGTAGGATGTTTACCGTGAATTTTTTCGTTGGCGCCGGGCGCGGTCAGACGCCATACGTTTTTCATCTGGCGGCCGCCATTGACCTTTTTCATATCGCCGTAATTAAACGTATACCGTGCGTTGGCGCCCTTGGGCGCCTTACTCGCCCATAACACGACCTCTGTCGCGTGTGTAAAACAACGGCATCCGAGATTCGGCGGCGGGTTCGGTTTTTCCCAGATCACATCGTTCAGCAAGCGAAAGCCGAGTTCCATCATCGCCATTCCCACCGAGAGGTATACGTGATGCGTGCCACTGACCCAGATCGTTCCCGTCGGCTTGAGAATGCGGTGGCACTCGGCTAACCAGGCGCGGTTGAACGCATGGTCCGCCGCAATGCCGCCGCTGTGATCCCATGTACCTTTGTTGACGCTGACGCGACGCCCCGCCTGACAGGTCGTGCCGTCATTCGAAAGAAAATAAGGGGGATCGGTCCATACGCAATCGACGCTGTCGTCATCCAGGGCATGCATCGTATCCAGATGATCGCCGTGGACGAAGCGGGATTCGTCATCACGCGAATGCCATAGGACCTTAGGCACGGACATCATTCTCCTGGTGCGCGCGCATCGATACTGAGAGCGTGAATGTCCGTCGTCATCAATTCGTCGACGGCCGCGTAAACCAGTCGGTGCCGCTTCAAAGGAGGCAATCCGATAAAACTGTGAGTGACAATGCGAACGCGGAAGTGCCCCTTGCCCTCACGCGCACCGGCGTGCCCTGCGTGAAGGTGACTTTCGTCGATGATTTCGAGGTGGTCCGGCGCCAGTTCATCTATCAAGGCGGTACGGATCCGTTCGACCCTATCTTCAGACATGGTTTGCAGGGCTGTTAAACTCGCCGCGGAATTAGTCTGACCCCATTATCCCGCAATCACCAGATCGCTGTGAATTCCACCTATATAGAGGTTCACGCCTCCCACCCGCAAAAGCGCCTGGTCGCGCAGTCCGCTGCGATCCTGGAAACGGGGGGGGGGGTCGCTTGCCCGACCGACGCTTGCTACGCGCTGGTTTGTGCGATCGGTAACAAAGCCGCGGAGGATCGTATTCGGACGATTCGACACGTCGCACGCGAGCATTACTTTACCCTGTTGTGCCGGGACGTCTCAGAACTTGCCGTATATGCCAAGATATCGAACCCAGCATTCCGTATGATCCGCACCCTCACCCCGGGTCCCTATACCTTCATTCTGCCGGCCACGAAAGAGACGCCCCGCCGCCTACAGGATCCCAAACGCAAGATGATTGGTATCCGAATCCCGGCGCATCCCTTTATTCAGGCACTGTTCGAAGAGCTCGACAAGCCGCTGATGAGTTCGACCCTGATGAACGATGCCATCGAACTACCCTATGCGGATCCGGCCGACATCGCGCGGGATCTGACCCACGCAGTGGACGCGATCATCGATGCCGGTCCGATTGGTATCGAGATGACGACGATCATCGATCTAACCGGCAGCAGTCCGAGCCTCGTGAGGAAGGGCAAGGGTGACGTATCGCGCCTTTCCGATTTCTGATGGAACAAGTCGTATACATATTAATACTTGCGATACCCGCCGTGTTGGCGGTAACGGTTCACGAAATCGCGCATGGCTGGGTCGCGTTGCAACTCGGAGATAAGACGGCCGCGGAACAAGGTCGATTGTCGCTGAATCCACTCAAGCACGTCGATCCCATCGGTACGATCTTGGTGCCGGCGAGTTTGTATTTGCTGGGCGAATTCGTATTCGGCAGTAAGTTCTTTTTCGGCTGGGCCAAGCCCGTCCCCGTACACTGGAGGAGCTTGCAACCGCTGCGGCCGGGGATCGCGATGGTCGCGGCGGCCGGACCGGGCGCAAATCTCTTAATGCTGGCGTCATGGACGCTGCTGGCACTGGTGATTCGCCATACGCCACTGGACTCCAACGTTTTGATCTACATGTGCGAGGCTGGGATAATATTCAACGCAGCGATCATGGCAATAAATCTCATTCCGATTCCGCCTCTCGACGGAAGCCGTATCGTCACCGCTTTCCTTCCGGCGCGCCTTGCAGTCAGCTATAACCGCATTGAGATGTTCGGGCTCGCGCTCGTCGTTTTACTGCTCGTTAGCGGCGTGCTCCAGCGCGTTATCGGACCTTTGTTGGTCGCGGTATCGCGCTTGTTCGACGCACTCGGCATCTGATGCCGTGGGCACCCACATAACCGCCCGGTCGTTGAACGTTCCACCCATTCTCCTGCAAGAGAACTGCCGGTGAACCTGACGGCGAACCGCCGCGTTCTCTCCGGTATGCGGCCGACCGGGCAACTACACCTCGGCCACTATCACGGCGTATTGATGAACTGGGCGCAACTGCAACACGAGTACGAGTGTTTTTTCTTCATTGCCGACTGGCATGCGCTGACCACGGATTATGAAAACACGACGACCATCACCGAAACGGCGTTTGACATCGTCGTCGATTGGTTGTCTGTGGGCATCAATCCGGGCGAAGCGACGATCTTCGTTCAATCCCGCGTGCCTGAGCATGCCGAACTGCATCTGCTGCTGTCGATGGTGACGCCGATCAGCTGGCTGGAACGCGTGCCGACTTACAAGGACCAGCAGGAGAAACTCAAGGAGCGCGACCTGTCGACCTATGGTTTCCTGGGCTACCCGTTGCTGCAAGCCGCAGATATCCTGATCTACAAGGCCGGGCATGTCCCCGTTGGTGAAGACCAGGTTGCACATATCGAAATGTCGCGGGAAGTCGCGCGCCGCTTCAATTTTCTGTATGGCCGCGAGCCGGGCTTTGAGGAAAAGGCCGAGGCCGCTGCGCGCAAGATGGGTAAGAAAAACGCGAAGCTTTATTTCGAGATCAGACGCACCTACCAGGAGGACGGGGCTGTCGACGCGCTCGATAAAGGCCGCGCGCTGTTGGAATCACAACAAAACATCAGTCTGGGCGATCGCGAGCGGTTGCTGGGGTATCTGGAGGGCGGCGGTAAAGTCATTTTGCCGGAGCCGCAAGCCTTGCTCACGCCGGAGTCCAAAATGACCGGTCTCGACGGCGAGAAGATGTCGAAGTCCTATGACAATGCGATCGGTTTGCGCGACACTGCCGATGCCGTCACGCAAAAATTGCGCACGATGCCGACCGATCCGGCGCGCGTACGGCGCTCCGACCCGGGTGATCCGAACAAGTGCCCGGTATGGAATTTCCACGAGATATATTCAACGGACGAAATTCGCGATTGGGTGCGGGAAGGGTGCACGACGGCGGCGATCGGCTGTCTCGACTGCAAGCAACCGGTGATCGATGCGGTTCTGGCCGAGCAGCAGCCGATACGCGAGCGCAGTGAAGAGTATTTGGATGACCCCGATGCGGTCAGAGGCATCATCGATGAGGGTTGCGAAGCCGCGCGTGAGGTGGCGCGTGATACCCTTGAAGACGTGCGCCACGCCATGAATTTGGAATATCGATGAGTCACGACGACGAACTGATGGGCCACGGCACGTACCACTCGCAGGCGGAAATGCCTTTTGCGGTCGTTCAGGGCACGCCGATCACGGAGCCGCCAAAGGACCTCTATATACCGCCCGACGCGCTCGAAGTATTCCTCGAGGCCTTCGAAGGGCCGCTGGATTTACTCCTGTATCTCATCAAACGCCAGAATCTCAACATCCTCGACATCCCGATCGCCCGGATCACCGAGCAATACATGTCGTACATCGACATGATGGAGGAGTTGAAGCTCGAGCTCGCCGCCGAGTATCTCGTCATGGCCGCGATGCTGGCGGAAATCAAGTCGCGGATGTTGTTGCCGCGTCCACGCGATGAAGACGACGACGAAGACGATCCGCGCGCCGAGCTCGTGCGGCGCTTACAGGAGTACGAGCGATTCAAGAAAGCCGCCGAGGATCTGGCGGATCTACCCCGTATGGAACGTGAATGGTACGACGTCGTCGTGGAGTTCGATCGTTCCATATCGCCGCCGCCGCTTCCCGAGGTGAGCTTGGATGCGCTGTTGGAGGCGTTTCAGGAGGTTCTGCGGCGCGCAGATATGTTCGCAAACCACAGCATTCAGCGCGAACCTCTGTCGGTACGCGAACGCATGTCCAAGATCTTGGATCGGGCGAAAGCTGACCGCTTCACCGCGTTCCACGATTTCTTCGATGCCGGCGAAGGTCGAGCCGGTGCCGTCGTCACCTTGGTTGCGATTCTCGAATTACTCAAAGAAGCCCTGATTGAAATCGTGCAGAACGCGGAGCGTGATCCCATTTACGTGAAACTCGCTGCTTGACATACCAGGAGCATTACCGATGAGTGAGCAGAACCTGAAGCCGATGGTCGAAGCGATATTGATGGCAGCCGACGCTCCGGTCGCGATCGAACGCCTGCTCAAGTTACTCGACGACGAAGCGTCCACGGCGCCAACGAAAGACGCGTTACGTAAAGTGGTGGAGGAACTCCAGGCCGATTACGCCGAACGTGGGATCGAGCTGGTCGAGGTAGCGAGCGGGTATCGATTTCAGGCACGTGCGGATTACGCCGATCGTATTGCGCGGCTTTGGCAAGAGCGGCGACCGCGCTATTCCCGAGCCTTGTTGGAAACGCTTTCAATCATCGCTTATCGACAGCCCATAACCCGCGGCGAGATCGAGCACATCCGCGGCGTTGCGGTGGCGACGAGCATCATGCGCACGCTTCTGGAGCGCGAGTGGGTCCGCGTAATCGGGCATCGGGACGTGCCCGGGCGGCCCGCGTTATACGCGACTACGAAGCAGTTTCTGGACTATTTCGGTCTGAAGACGCTCGACGAACTTCCGAGTCTGTCCGAGCTCAAGGACATCGACGACATCAACGCCGATCTGTTTGCCGACCTCGCAGTCAAAGACGAGAACCCACCCCGTCTCGCGCTTGCCGCGGTCGAAATGGCGACCGCGGACCTGCACGCCGTTGAATCCGATGCCGCAACGGTGAGTACGGCCGACGCCGACGCAGTTGAGCCGGCGTCGGATGAGGGGGCGGAAACCGCGGAGGAAGCAGAGCCGTCCGCCGCAGCACGCTGAATGCGCGATGGCGCGAGTCTCGGGCGAGCGCGTACACAAGGTGCTGGCCCGGGCCGGTTGGGGATCGCGTCGCGAAATCGAGCGCTGGATAGTCGCAGACCGTATTCGTATCAACGGCAAATGCGCGGTAACCGGAGCGCGTGTGATGCCCGGCGACCGGGTGCAACTCGACGACGGCCGTGAACTCAGGGTTGAGCCTCAAACAGAGCCCATACGCGTACTCGCGTACAACAAGCCGGTCGGCGTCGTGTGTACGCGGGACGATCCAGAACAACGCCCGACGGTGTTCAAGCATTTGCCGCGCATCGACAGCGGGCGCTGGATCAACGTCGGTCGCCTCGATATCAACACCAGCGGACTTCTGCTGTTCACCAATAACGGTGAGCTCGCTCATCGCCTGATGCATCCGAGCTATCGCATCGATCGGGAGTACTCGGCGCGTATCTTCGGCCACGTGGACCAGGACATGTTGAACCGGTTACGCCAGGGTGTTGATATCGACGGTGAACGCTATCACTTCGACGACATCGTCGCCGGAGACGGACGAGGCGCGAATCGCTGGTTCTACTGCGTCGTACAAAGCGGGCGCCAGCGCGAGGTGCGCAAGTTATGGGAATCGCAGGGTGTTAAAGTGAGCCGCCTTGCTCGCGTGCGCTTCGGTAATGTGATGTTACCGACCGACCTGGGTCCCGGGCGGCATGTCGACGTGGGCGGCGCGTTGCGTGACGCACTCTGCGCACTGGTCGGCGTAAGTCGGGACTGAGCCGACGTGTCACTCGAGCGCGCCGGCGTTGAATGTGTATACGAAGCGCTCCATGCAACTTACGGTGCGCAAGACTGGTGGCCAGCCGACACGCCGTTCGAAGTGATGGTCGGCGCTATTCTGACCCAGCGGACGTCCTGGCGTAACGTCGAACTCGCGCTTGCCAATTTGCGCAATGGGGGGTTGCTCGATCCGAAAGCGCTGCATCGAACTCAACGGTCCGAGATAGAGCAGGCCGTGCGTCCCGCCGGGTTCTTTCGCCAAAAAGCAGGACGCTTGACCGCGCTCTGTGACTGGCTCGCCGACCACGGCGGCTTCGTCGGCGCGAGCCAACTCAGCGACACGGAGCTGCGCGAAGAATTGATGGCGGTGAAGGGGATCGGCCCGGAAACGGCCGACGCCATCGCGCTATACGCGTTTCGGCGGCGCGTTTTCGTCGTTGACGCCTATTTTCGCCGTCTGTTCTCACGCATCGGCATGATTGAAGGATCCGAACCCTACGATGTATTGCGCGCGCGGGTACAACGCGTGATGTGCGCCACGGCGGAAATCTACGCGGAGTTCCATGCCCTGATCGTGACGCATGCGATACAACGTTGCAGAACGCAAGCGCGGTGTGACTCGTGTACGCTCAGTCCCATGTGCGATTACGCGCGCACGAGAGGCGAGCTTCGTTGATCTCCCCTTACATCGCCGCTAAGCTTGGCCGCCTTTTTAAACGGCCTTGAATCAAGATCACGATGCGTCGCCCCTTAGTTGCCGGCAACTGGAAAATGAACGGTTCCCGAGCGATGGCCTCGGTCTTGACCAGAGCGGTCGTCGACGCGGCAGCCGTGACGGTGGACGTGGACGTCCTCATGTGTCCGCCAGCGCCCCTATTGAGTCTGGTTGCGGACATTGCAGATGAGAGCGGCGTGCAGGTCGGTGCACAAGACTGTTCAGACTTTGATGGCGGTGCATACACCGGCGAGACCGCGGCGTCGATGTTGCGTGACGTGGGTTGTTCTCACGTGATCGTCGGCCATTCAGAACGGCGCCGGTACTTCGGAGACACCGATCAACGCGTCGTGGCGAAGGTCCGGCAGGCGCGTGCATTCGACTTGACGCCGGTTCTATGCGTCGGTGAAACCTTGGATGAACGCGAGCGGAATGCAACCGAGGAGACCATCGGCCATCAACTCGAAGCGGTGATGGGCTTGGCGGACGCAGTAACGATTTTGCGCGAGACGGTCATCGCCTATGAACCCGTATGGGCGATCGGTACGGGGCTTTCGGCAACGCCGGAACAGGCGCAGACCGTGCACGCTTGGATACGCAAACGCGTCGGTGAGCTTGACGACCCGCTCGCACAGGCTATGCGGATCCTCTATGGCGGTAGCGTCAAGCCGGAAAATGCGGCGGAATTGTTCGCCATGTCCGATATCGACGGTGGACTGATCGGCGGTGCGGCGATCGAAGCGGATTCGTTCCTTTCGATTTGCCGGGCGGCAACACAGGCCTGATTGAGCGCAGGCGGGAGATAGTTATGCTTCTTACGGTTTTACTTGCAGCGCACATCGTCATCGCGATCTTGTTGATCGTGATCATTCTCTTGCAGCAGGGCAAAGGCGCGACTGCCGGCGCCGCCTTCGGCAGCGGCGCGTCGTCGACGGTGTTCGGCGCGCGCGGGTCGGCCTCGTTTCTGACGCGTCTGACCGCCGTACTGGCCTTTCTCTTTCTCGCTAACAGCATGTGGCTCGCCTATCTTTACGGCCAAGTGCTCGAACCAAAGAGCCTTCTGGATCAGATCGAGACGCCCGCGGTCGTGGTACCGGTCGAAGACCTGTTGCCGGACGTGCCGCCAGCGCCGATCGGCCCGGCCGATCTACCCGATATCCCGGTCGAATAGAAGTGGTCTCATAATTCGTCTGAGGCGAAAAGTCTTGGCGCGCGGGCATTCGAGGAGCGCAGTTTATACGCAATCTGCGGTTTCACCGCCCCGCACCGCAGAAGGTCGCGCAACGCAGCATCAACGTCTCAGACGAATTTTGAGACCGCTTCTAAATAGACAAGTCCCGTTTTTCCGAGTACGTTCCAACACCCTCCCATGCCGATGTGGTGGAATTGGTAGACACGCTGTCTTGAGGGGGCAGTGCCGCAAGGCGTGCCGGTTCGACTCCGGCCATCGGCACCATTTCTTGATTTCAGCACTTCCAGAGCATTCCCAATTTTCGCATAAATCGTTATAAATATAGAGGGTTAAACGATTGCAAGTTCCGCTCGATTCCTGTAAGTTCCTTAATCGAACGTTGGGAAACGAGTGGGGAACGGGATGGAACGACTCACCACAGGCAGGGCGAAAGCACTATCTAAACCTGGCATGTATCACGCCGATCCGACGTTGTACCTGAACGTCGCAAGGGGCGGATCGAAGAGCTGGATCCAGCGCATCACAATCGAGGGCAAGCGAAGAGACATCGGGCTTGGCCCGTTTCCCGTCATCGGACTCGCGGAAGCGCGACGGCGCGCGTTCGCCAACCGAGTCGCCGTTGCCGAGGGCCGCGACCCGCTCGCCGACAAGCGTCGGACCAAAGTGCCGACGTTCCGCGAGGCGGCAGATAAGACCTACCAAGCACTCCGTCCACGCTGGCGCAATGAGAAGGTTGCACGGAACTGGATGCAGCAACTGGAGCGTCATGGGCATTGTCAGACTAACTGGGTCGGACCGGTAGAACCTGCAATCGAGGCCTTTTAAGCTGTAAGTTGACACCACTCAGCCAGGGCAGCGGCTCGAGCTTGTTTGAAAATAGCGCGGCGGTTGAGGTGGCGTTGGTGGTTGAAATGGTTATAGATCGAGGCATGGACAGAGGCGAATTTCTGTAGGGTCTTGATGTCTCTGAAGCGCACCATTGCCCCTTCCCGCCTTCGTGATTCCATGTGAAGCCGATCGGTCATTCCAGGTCAAGCCGATCACTTAACCACGTCCATGTCGCAGGGTATGGCTATTGTGCCAAGTGATCGGGTTGGGTCAAGTTGTTGTGTTTTTTTCGCATGGATTCTCCTTTCAAATTGAGCGTGTAGGCGTTGTGCACGAGGCGGTCGAGGATGGCATCGGCGAGTGTGGGATCGCCGATGATGTCGTGCCATTGTTTGACCGGCAGCTGCGCGGTGACGATGGTCGAACGGGTGGCGTGTCGGTCATCGAGGATGTCGAGCAGGTCGCGGCGTTGCTCGGCATTGAGCGGTGCTAAGCCCCAGTCGTCGAGGATGATGAGATCGGTCTTGGCGAGTTGTACGAGGAAGCGGGGATAGGAGCCGTCGCCGCGGGCAATGACGATGTCCTGGAGTAACCGGGGGAGGCGCAGGTAGCGTGCGGTGAAGCCGTTGCGGCAAGCTGAGTGAGCGATGGCACAAGCGAGGTAAGTTTTACCGACGCCGGTGGGCCCGGTGATCAAGATGTTGAGATGATCTTTGATGAAGCGGGCGGTGGCGAGTTCGCGCAGGCGTGTTTTATCGAGGCCGCGCCGCGCGTGAAGGTCGAGGTCTTCGAGGGTGGCTTGCAGTTTCAATTTGGCACGGCGCAGACGGTTGGTGAGCTGCCGGTTGGCGCGCAGCGTATGCGCGCGTTCGACGCGGAAAGCGAGACGGTCGTCGAAGCTCAGTGCGTCGGCATTACTGTGGTGGAGTTGTTCTTCGAACGCTTGCGCCATGCCGTGCAGGCGCAGGGTCTTGAGTGGGTCGAGGGTGGGGTGATTTAACCTCGTCAGTCGCCTGTGTGTGTTAGTGGTAATAGCCTGGACCCCGGAGGTTATCGTGGTCAGTGGGGAGGCTCAGTTCGTGTTGCGTTGAGGGCGGTTGTTGGTCGAGTCCATGGCTGAGGATGGAGGCGATACTTTTGTCGTGCGAGGGACCCAGCAGCAGTGCGCGTGCGCAGGCGGCCTCGAGGCGGTCGTCGCCGTAGGTTTTGGCCAGACGCAGAATGCCCAGGCAAGACCGATAAGCCTGCTCGGGATGTCGTCGTTGGCGTAAGCGGTTGGCGATGAGCTGCGCGGTGGCCGGGCCGATAGTGGCGGCCCAGCGTTGGAAACGCTCGGGCGTCCAGTCGCCATAGCGGCGATGTTTCTCGGGCCTGTGCTCGGGCAAGGTGGTGTGGCGTGCGGGTAGCGCAGAGCGGTGATGAGCGGCGACGCGGACGCCTTTGTGGAAACACGCCAGCGTAGTGGCGGTGATGCGCAGGTCGAGTTGTTTTCTAATCAAGGCATGAGGCACGGAGTAGTAGTGGCGTTGGAACTCGACGTGGTCATCGATAGGTACGCGCACCTTCTTCCACTCGGCGTATTCGTAGCGTGTGCTCGGCAGGGGGTTCAGGGCCGGCTTATCGACGCTCTCGAAGAGACTCCGGCGTGAGCCCGAGAGTTTCTTGAACGCACGGGTGTTGAGTGTGTGCAGTAGCTCACGGATGGCGGCATTGAGTTCGGCGAGGGAGAAGAAGCTGCGATGGCGCAGGACGGCGAGGATGGTGCGCTCGACGATCTGCACGGCCACTTCGACCTTGGCCTTGTCGCGGGGCTTGCGCACCCGCGTGGGGACGACGGCGACGCCGTCGTGGTTGGCCATGTCCTGATAAGTGGGGTTCAGATCCGGTTCGTAACGGTGGGCGGTGGTGACAGCGGCTTTGAGGTTGTCGGGCACGAGGACGTTGGGCACACCGCCGAGGAAGGCAAACGCACGGGTGTGTGCACCGATCCAATCGGGCAGCGTCTGGGTTAACGTCGCTTCGGCGTAGGTGTAGTTGGAAGCGCCGAGCACGGCGACGAAGATCTGTGCCTGGTTAATCTCACCGATGTCGCGGTTGACGATGGGCACGGTTTGACCGGCATAGTCGATGAAGCGTTTATCGCCGGCGCGATGGTCTTGGCGCATGACGACGTCGAGTTGGCCGCACTAGGCGCGGTAGTGATCGCAGAAGGCGGAGTACATCACCCCGTTGGGGTGTGCGGCTTTGTACGCTTCCCACAGCAACATCAGCGTGACGCCTTTGCGTTTGAGTTCCCGGTGCACGGTGGCCCACGCGGGCAGGGGTCGCGGCACCGAGCGTTCCGGTGGCGGCGGGTACAGCGCCTGCTCCAGGGCGGTGTCCGTCATCGTCCCCGGCAGTGGCCAACGCACCGCGGCTGCCCGCGCACGAGCCAGGCACTCGCTGACGGTGGACGCTGACAGCTTCAGGCTGCGGGCAATCGCCCGGTTAGATAAGGCTGCGCTGTGGTGCAGCCGTAAGATCTCGCGTGTCTTGCGCATTGATACCCTCGTATAGGCCATGAACTCTCCCCGCGCTGAAAAGGCGAAGAGGATGCCATGGCATGGCGGTTATCCTGCGGGTGGGCGTGGGGGTAAACCGTCGTCCGCACGGGTGCCAAAAGTGATCGGCTTGGCCCGGAACGGTGATCGGCTTGCGCCGGAATCAGTGATCGGCTTGGCCCGGAATGGGTGATCGGCTTGCGCCGGAATCGGTGATCGGCTTGGGCCGGAATATGCATCGGCCTCACCCGCTATTTCGATTTCTACAATGCTCGGCGCCGCCACACGGCGCTGGACCGACGCACCCCGGATGCGGTGTACTTCGATGAAGTCGTCCAACCGGCCTAAGACCCAGTGGAGATTTCACTTAAGACACTGTCCAAGATCCGGGGTCCACTTCACCCGCGTGCCTTGCGGCGCTTGGCGATGCGCGGGAAGGCGCGTTCGATGTCTAAAAACCGATGATGAAATCCAGGGAACCGGCGTAGTCCGTCTTGTCAGAGCCGAACAACAGCCCGCCTGACAGGCGCGTGCCGAACTTGAGGCCCTGAACAACGGCATGGGGCATGTCTGGAAAAAGCAGGTTAATTTGCTATTAAGGCCCGCACAGCTGAGTCGATATCCTGTCCGATCTAGCTTTCCTCAAGTGCTCCCCGCACGAATCGCCTTACAGCTTCAAATCGCTTGGCGATGGGCAAGTTAAGAGACCTCACAAAGTCCTCGGCTTTGGTGGCAAGGCTCGATAAAAGAACATGACTTTCCGTCCTGGAATCATACAAAGGAATTGGTAACTGCCACACGTACTTGTCGAAGTCTCGTGGATTGTGTTCCCCTCGAGCCTGCAGCGGTCGTACAAGCTCTGTGATCGCAGGACTGTTGAGGACAGCGCAGAGGAAGCGACCCTCCTCAGATGTAGAAGTTCAGACCCGATCTGACAGTTACCGATTTTGAGGAGTTGTCTGTCAGTTAATGTCGCCTGCATTTCTTCGGTCATGTGTCGATAGGCGAGCCACGGTGGGTTTCCGATAAGGATGTCTACTCGATTCTTCGGTTGCGTGAGCCAGACTGGGCGCGCCAGATTCCGAACGTAATAACCCCAAATGTGGTTCCGCCCCTGATGTCGTAGCGGCGGCAGTCGGGCACGGGCTGGTGGCGAAGACGCAGCCCCTCAGGCGTCGGGATGTCCGTCGGCGGTGCCGGCTGGCGCTACCGGGCGAGGATGTTGAGCACGACATCGGCGCTGCAGGCGCCATGGGCGAGCGCCTCGGCACAGGCCGCCTCGACCGCCCACGCACGGCTCGCGGCGTTTAGGCCAATCGTTCTGATTAGAAGCGATATCCCATGCCGAGGTTAAATCCGTCCAGTTCACGATCAACCGGGCCGTCGGCGTTCTCCCACTGAACGTCGAATTTGAAGACCACATCGGGGTGTGGCCAGTAATTCATACCCGCAGTGTAGCGTTCGAACTCTTGAAACAATCCGCCCAGTCGGTCGCGCTCGTCCCATCGGCTATAACGTCCGAAAACGCCCAGTTCTCCCGGCATAAATCCGGATGTGAAGCGGTAGGCGGGTTCCAAGTACCAGCCGGACAGGGTTTCCGCATCGCGGGACGCGGGGCCAATCGCACTCGACGAATCGTCGCCCAGATCCCAGCGTGCGTAGAGGGCGCGTAGCGCAAAGCCGCTCGAGTGCTTGTAATCGATATGGCTTTCGATGAGATAGGCGGACGCGTCAAAGTCGTCGGCCGTACCTGTGTAGTCCGCCTGGTACTGGCCGGAAAGGGCGACCTCCAGTCCGGGGACACCCGTATACCGCAAGCGTCCAGTAAACGCGAAATCCTGATCGTCCGCTTCTGCGACTTTCAAGCGGCCGCCGCGCGGACGGAATGCACTGCCGCCGGTGGTGCGCATGGCCAGCCCCGAGTGAATGACCACGTCGTAGTTCAGTCCCGGCACGAGGTCTCCGCGAACCGCGATACCCGCTTCCCACCAGGTACTCGGAATGATTTCCGTCTCGACGCGATTGCGTTCTACGCCGTAGAAGGTGTTGGGTTCGTGAGTGACGTTGAGTAAACCGATCGGCAGGATATCGAGGCCCGCGCGAAGGCGGTGATTGGCGTTGAGGTCGGCTTCGATCCAAGCCTGCTCGAGTTCGACTTCCCCGGGCGCGCCGTCACCGGCGAGGGAATGCTCGATCTCCACTTCCGATGCGAACCGCAACCAGTCGTTGAATTCGTGATTCAGGTAGACAATGAAGCGGTGAAAATCCACACGGTCGAGGTCGTCGTCGTCGCCGTCAGCGAGGACGGAATCGTCTTCAAGATTATTGTAGTGAAGCTCGCCGTATCCGCCGACGTTGGTCCGTTTGGCCCACGAGGTAGCGATTGACCCACTGCCCGTTGATTCTTCGATCGCGTCGGCGGTGGTTTCGATGCGTTCTGACTGATCGGCGATCTCTTCTTCGGCTTTGGCGAGTTGGGTTTCGGTTTTCTCCAGCGCGCCTAACGCGCGGTCGAGCTTTTCGCCCAGTGCCTGGATAGTGGCCTGCTGTTGTTTGACGATGCGCCACAATTCCTGGATGTCGGGTGCCGGCTCGTCGGCGGCGGCGTTTGTGGCGAGAAGGGCGATCACCCCCACGGCTATCGTGTGCTTGATGTTCATGGCGTTGTCTCCGGTTAGGTCCGCAAAGATGGAGCCAGAATTCCAATTTATTGGCGCTTATATAGCGGTCACCGTTGGGGGTTTTGCGTGGCTATATCAGGGGTAACCAGGTGCAGGTCAGGTTGGGCGTCTTTTAGCGTCTGCGTGTGATGGATCCTTCCCATCATGGCGGCAAGCTCCATGAGCACTTCTTCATGCAATTTGAGACTAAGTGGTCCGATGTTGAGACGAAACGTACTGCAGTCCGGGCATTTGATTACCGAGCCGTACTCGCAGTTATCGACGCTTGACATAATGCAACCCTGCTCACTCATGATTTCCTCCCTAGTATTGCTGCGGGAACAGGAAGGGTGTCGTGGATCCGAAACTCCACAAACCTCGCGATACCAGCGCGGTCACGTACCGTTTGGCATCCAAGCTATAACCACTTCTTTAATAATAGTGATAATGCTAATGCGTCTGATTATCATTCAATAAATGAAACCGATCAAGGGGGACTTCGTCCTACTGTGTGACGGCTTGTCGAGTTGTCCGAACTTGGTTAAACGGAGTGTTCACCGGCAGCCTTCACGCCACGGGTTGTGTACGTCAAGTTGCGCGCATCCGGTGCAGATTGGCGAACAGTGCGGACGTGATCGAGCGCGCTGTGGGCCGGGATCGGGGCCGTGGGTTCAAGCGTCGCTAGTGGCGTCTCCATGTGTCGCCGCCCCGCCCTATTAATAGGTACATAACGTCCTTTATGCTGCTATATAAAACTCCCCCGGCAACCATGGCCTCGCGCATAGTCCCCGTAGAACAGAATAGTGTTCCCGCCATACATCCAATCGGTATGGAATCCGGCAGGATTCTCCGACTGCAGTTTGGCGCTCTCAGAGCGACCGATTGGGGTACGCATAAGGCGACAAGGCCGAGGGAAGCCGCAACCTCGTGGCTGGCTTGAATTCTTTACGCTGCCAACTTCAGTCTCACACGGCGGACCCACGTTTTGACGGTGGCCTCAGGCACCGCCTCTGCACTCGCAATGTAGCCGTAGGTATGACCCAGGCCGACAGCGATGAGGATCCTCCATTCCCGCGTGCTGCATTGGCGTCGATACCGGTCGAGGTCGCAAAGTGTTTCGAGCCGGCTGTCGTCGTTTGCGGTGGCGGGGAATAGAAACTGTGCATTCTTGGCTAGGGGACCCCGACGACGCGGGTGTTTGGTCGCCCGGTTCGCGGCCAGATTGTCCACCTGTTGAGGCAAGCTAACCTGTCCTTGTTCAAGCCGATCGAGGATAACGGCAAGCGTTTCGTCGCTTGCCCAGGCGCGATCGGAAAGAATGGGGGTGTTCGCTTGGCGTTGAATGCGGGCGTACTCCGCCCACGAGTCGTTTGTCTGACGTCAGCGTTTATGGGGCAGATTGAGGGGTTTTGATAAGGGAGGATTTCTGACCCATCTTCGTTTCCTTCAGTGTCTACGATGATCCAGAAATCCTCCCTTATCAAAACCCCTCAATCTGCCCCATAAACGCTGACGTCAGACAGAAAACGTCCCGAATGGCGGCTTCGAGGGTGTCGAGCGCTACGTCGTCAACCGCTCGCCAGTCGGGCAATTCGACGATAGATCCGCAAAGGAAATCATTGGCGAACAGATGGCCCTGGAAGGCGTTGTCGATGCTCACGCGCCCGTGAGCCGTGTACTAAACCTTCGTTCCCGCATTACGCCACCTGCCGACGACCACCTCGTCGAGGCGGCGGAGAGGATCGGGAAGATCATTGCGGCGGCGATGGTGTTTTGAATCGTCGCTCCACCATGCTCTCAGCATACAGGATTGGTGGAACGGGAATTAAGAGCAATAAACCCCGTATATGCCCTTGTGTCACTTACAACAGGGGCGGCATAATGCTGAGGTGTTCGAGCTTCTTATTGAGCGTGTGGTGGCGCTTATCTACAAACCCGCCATGGGGATGGCAGTGAAATTCTGCGTTCTTCCGCGCGGTTGGCGTGCCAAGCATGTTGCGGTGATCTCGAAATCGTGGTTCGACAAGGCCAGACACGCATCGGTAGGGGTCGAAATGCTGCCCCTGCTAATACAAGGCGAGAATATCTACAAGAAAATTGAGCGTTTAGGCCTTCCAACGCCCTTACTACAGTACACTTCGCCGCAAGGATATCTTGAGCCCTCTGAAGAGGCTCTTGACCGGATGGCTAAATACATCACGGCCTTCTCCTGTATCGCCGAATCAGACGACGAGAGATTCGGCAAGTCCTTGTTCGACGATACGCGCAAGTTCCTGGAGCATGAATGCCGCATGCAAAAATCGCAGTGCATAATCGCTCACATGCGCCACCGCACAAAGGAAACCAACGGATGAATCCCGCGAAGAAACTTACTCTGCCAGAGGCCCTGGCGGCTGGGAAACAGCGGGAATTCGCCCGCCAGCACAAGATTTCCGATCCGCATCCTGACGGTAAGGCGCGGTTTAACGCCGTGCTCAATGCGATGGCTGGAAAGCCAGCAGATCGGACAAGATCCGCTCGGGCTGGCTCCGGCGATTGTAGCGGTACTCGAACTCCTTCACGTACTTCTCAAGGTGCTTCGGGGAAACGTGGACGTGGGTCCCGCGGATCGAAAGCTTGAGGCGCGCCCAATAGCCTTCCATGGTGTTCACGTGGCACGCGCCGTTCACATACTCGCCCGCGCCGTGGTTGACCGTCTCATGCTCATATCCGGCCTTCTTGAGCCCCGTGTAGGACTTGAGTTCGTCGGTATGGATGGTGCTGCCTGCCTTGATATTCGCCTTGATGATGGGCTGGAGGGTCTTCTTACGCACGTTGGGGACGACCTTCGTCATCACGTCGCCATCCCGCTCCAGCATCCCGAATACGACGGTCTTGTTACCTGTGTAGCCCCGGCCCTTGCCCTTGGCCTTCCCGCCCACGTAGGTTTCGTCCGCTTCCACGGCTCCGCCGTTCCCGCCCAGCGGGATCTCGCCGTCCGTCTCGGCCATGTACTTGCGGATCTGGTGCGCCATCCGCCACGCGCACTTGTAGGTAACGCCAAGCTGCCTCTCAAGCTCTTTGGCGGCCACGCCGTGGCGGGACGTGGTGAACAGGTAGATCGCATAAAACCAACTAACGAGCGGAGTGCGAGAGCCTTCCATCGGGGTTCCGACACACGGACTAATCTGATGGCCGCACCACTGGCAGTTGTAGACCTTGCGCGTCGTGACACGGTGGTAGTTCGATTCCTTCCCGCAACCCTCGCACTCGCGGCGCAAGCCGTAGCGGGTGCGCATCAGGTGATCCAAGCATGCGTCGTCGTTTGGGAACTGCTTCAAGAACTTGGCTATCGTCATCGTCATGGTTATTGCCTCCGATGACTGCTACTTTACCCCATTATATAAGTGACGTCAAGGTATAAACGGGCAATAAACGGTTCGCCTCAATACCGGCTTGGCCTAGGCGGTTAGTTGTCATCTTAGAACGATTTATGCTGTTTAGGCGCTTCGTGTCCTCAGCAGTCAGCTGGCCAAGCCGGTAATGTCGTCTAACGTAATCCATGAATTTTTGATCGCTTGCACCGTTGTCGAGTTCAGCAATCGCGCTGCACGTGAAATCTCTGATCGGCGACACATGTTCGACTAAGATCGTCTCGCCTCGCGCGTGAGCTTCGCGGGCTACAAACGAGAACCCTGCTTGGGACAGGAGTGCCACAAAGTAATTTTCTGCGGCGCAGACTCGTAGGACCTACCCTAGTTTCAACCCGGCGGTCGGTTCGTTGCGCCAGTGGCCACGCTGCTCAAGGACCGAGTTCGCTATGGGAGCCAAGACGCACCAGATCAAGATGGTCGGTATCCGGCTTGCGGTAGAGCAGTATCAGATCGGGGCGAACGTGGCAGTCGCGGTGATCCTTCCATGGTCCAACCAGCGCATGATCGTGATAGCGCCAGGGCAAGATCCGGTCGGCCGCCAGAGCGGTCACGGTGTTCCGGAGGTCGGCATCCAGCGTCTTGGCAAACCGGCCTTTCTTCTCGCGTTTGTAGTCTCGCTTGAAGGCCGCGGTACGCCTAATCGTCCGCATTTAGATCGGCCATCAGGTCATCGACGACGCCGACGGTAACCAGAGCGCTGCGCTGGGCAGCTTTCATGGCCTCGATCGTTTGGTCATTGGGCACCAAGGGCTCGAAAGGCAAGCGTTTCTCGGTGGCGATCCGTACCATCATCAGGCGGAAGGCATCGGACACGGTGAGGCCGATCGAACCGAGCACGGCTACAGCCTCGTCCTTGATCTTTGGGTCGATGCGGGCGCGGACGACTGTGTTCATGATTGGGTACTCCCTGTTTGGGCTACAGCGTAGCTCAGACATGGGATCGAGTCCATCCTTCCTCAATACGGCGACCGACTCATCCCGCGTTATACCCGGACGGTTCTGCCGAAAGCCCCCAATGGGTCGTGAAACACGGCGTTGGGCGTCCGTGTTCATTCAATGTCGTTAAATCACGCAAAAGCAGTGATCATCGACGCCCGTAACGGCGCTCTGGGCAATGTGAACAGACCCTGGGGGCCGTTTGACACCATTATCCCGAACGCTTCGTTCGTGGCGTCCCGAAACCCCAATCGCTTTCCCACGCGGTCTGGATCAACCCACCTGCTCCATCGGCAACAGGAGAGACGACTCAGTAAATCATATTCCTCCGTTATACGGTGGAATACACCTTGGCGCCCTGTCCGATTTTCTGGGACCACCTCAGTCGCTGGAAGAGCATTGGGAATCTCCAGCTGAGATAACACCGATCAAAAACTGGTCGTCAAATACACCCCCGCCACTGCTTCCGACCTCGATTGCCCCATCGGTGATGAGTGCCAACACCCCATTGATGACTACGGACCCGCTACGGAGTATGTACCGGTATTCTGACCGGGCCTTAGCGCCGGTGTACTTCATAACCCCGCCACCCGGGTGGCTCAGCGCATGAACAGGCCTGTCTGGCTCCGTATCGAAATTGACAGGCGCGGGGTCCCATCCTGCGAATATTGTACCCCCTGGCGCTTTATTCTTTAGCCTTATTAGCGACATATCATCTGATGGGCTGGTCGCAAGGAGCGTAGCCCCGCCATGCGTCATCGATGAGCGAGAGTCTAAGCCGACGCCTCTGCAGCTCCGTGTTTTGAAAAACCATCGTGCCGATACACTTGCGGCCTCCGCAGGCGTATTAATGCAGTGGTCTGCGGTTAGGACATATGGCGTCAATGACTCGGCTCGTTCATTCATTAAGGTGCCTGAGCACGCAAATGTGCCGCGGCGCTCCTCGAAAATCATCTTGACGATAGCGCCCTCCTGCCCTTCCGGGAAAGCATTTAGACGGCATTGGGCATTGATATGGTTTTGACATTCCAATTCAGGATGCGCTTCGGACAGAGGGCCGATATGGGCGACCTTCTCTATTGAGAGGCTGGCGTTCGAGCCCGCGCCTTGGAACTCCACCCGCAGTGTCGCGCCATCCACAACAGGCGACCATACAAGCCCACCATCGCTCGGTAATTCATGGGCTTCGAGCGCATATATAACTTCGCCATGCGTGTCAGAAAATACCACCTTGCCACCATCCGGCAAGGATGCTGTCAGCGCTATGCGGATTGACTGAGCGCCGCTTGAAGTGACTTCGATAGAGCCTGAGGAAAGATAGGGCGAGAGGTCGCCATGGTATTGCGCTGGTATCTGGCGATGTATCCCAACCTGGGTGGCCTGAGGCCCTTGTTCATCCTCAAGCTCTTTTTGCTGTGGTGGCTCAGGCGGCAGCAGCTCGATCTTCAGAGCCGGAGGGGTTGCTTGAATGTTCTGTGCTAGAGGCTGCCGCTCTTCAACATCTACATCTTCCGGCTGAACAGCTGGCTCCATCTTTTGTGCGAATGCTGATTGGAGTGCCAGCGATGATATGAAGGCGAATAACCAAGCTTTCATTCCTCCATGTTATAGGCAAAGGCAGGGGTTGATTTGTCGTAGGGGAAATTTTGCTCTTGCCTTATCAATGTAGCCGTCCATAGCCAAAGGCAATATCTCAATTAGGAAGCTATTCCTGTATGCGACGGTGACAAATTAGGCCACGGAAGCGGGGGATTTTCCTGCCGCGGGCGGAATAAAACGCTGCCACCTGTAGCCTTCGATCCTTGTGGGGATGGAAGGTGGGAGGATGTACACCGTGGATCTTTACTTACGCGTTCGGCTTGCCTGTCATGTTGATGGGGTAAGCGAGCGGGAGGCGGCCAGCCGGTTTGGCATAGCGCGTGAGACGGTGAGGAAGATGCTGCGGCATGCGGAACCACCGGGATATCGGCGACGCGAGCCACCGAAGCGCCCGAAGCTGGGCCCTTTCACGGCTATCATCGACCGTATTCTGGAAGCGGACCGAACGGTTCACCGCAAGCAACATCACACGGCGAAGCGGATCTTCGAGCGGCTTCGCGACGAACATAGCTTCACGGGTAAGCCGACGATCGTCAAGGATTACGTTCGCGAACGGCGCCGTCGTCTGCGGGAGATATTCGTGCCGCTGGCGCACTCTCCGGGGCATGCCCAGGCGGACTTTGGCGAGGCGGACGCGATCATCGCCGGGGTCGAATAGCGGGCGCATTTTTTCGTTATGACCCTTCCCCACAGCGATGCCTGCTTCGTTGCGGCCTACCCGGCGGCGACGACGGAGGCCTGGCTGGACGGGCACAACAGAGCCTTTGTCTTTTTCGGCGGGGTTCCCCAATCGATCCTCTACGACCATGACAAGTGCCTGGTGTCGCGCATTCTGTCGGACGGCACGCGGCAACGAACGCGGTCCTTCAGCGGGCTGCAGTCTCATTACCTGTTCGAAGACCGATAGGGTCGTCCGGGCCAAGGCAACGACAAGGGCAATGTTGAGGGGGTGGTTGGCTTTGCCCGGCGGAACTTCATGACGCCGCGTCCCCGGTTCGCGAGCTGGGACGCCTTCAATGTCTATCTGGTGGAGCACTGCCACAAACGGCAAGGCGACATCCTGCGCGGCCACCGCGAGAGCATCGGCGAACGGTTTGTCCGTGACCACGCGGCGCTGATGACGCCACCGCCGGCGCCGTTCGATGCCTGCGACAAGCTGGGCACGCGGATCAACTCGCTGTCCCTGGTGCGCTATCAGAGCAACGACTACGCGGTGCCCGTCGCCTACGGCCACCAGGATGTCTGGGTTCGTGGCTATGTCCATGAGGGGGTCATCGGTTGCGGCGCCGAGGTCATTGCCCGCCATCCCCGTTCCTACGACCAGGAGGATAGGGTCTTCGATCCGATCCACTACCTGGCTTTGCTGGAGCAGAAGATCGGCGCTCTGGACCAGGCCGCGCCGCTGGCCGACTGGAAATTGCCCGAGCTTCGCGACCCTGCGCCGTCTCCTGGAGGCGCGCATGGGCAAGGCCGGCAAGCGGGAATACGTCCAGGTCCTGCGGCTTCTGGAGACCTTCGATCTCGAGGCGCTCCACGGTGCGGTGCAGGATGCCCTGCGCCTGGGCGCGATCGGCTACGACGCCGTAAAACACCTTGTGCTGTGCCGTATCGAGCGACGTCCGCCCAAACTCGACCTGGCTATCTATCCCTATCTGCCACGGGCCAACGTGGCGACCACGGCCGCCGCCAGTTATATGAGCTTGTTGGGTGGAGACGCGTCATGACCGATACGCCGCAAGTGTTGCTGGCCCATCACCTCAAGACCCTGAAGTTGCCGTCGTGCCTGCGCGAATACGACAAGCTGGCCCGCCCATGTGCTGCCGAGGGTGTCGATCATGTGCGGTATCTCGTTCGCCTGACCGAGTTGGAACGCATCGACCGGGAGCGTCGCAGGGTCGAGCGGCGGATCAGGCAGGCCAGGTTCCCTGCCGTCAAAAGCCTCGACAGCTTTGACTTCAAGGCCATCCCATCGCTAAACAAGATGCGGGTCCTGGAGCTGGCGCGCTGTGAATACGTTGAGCGCCGCGAGAACGTCATCGCGCTCGGCAACAGCGGCACCGGCAAGACCCATATCGCCCTCGGTCTCGCGGCTTGCCAGAAGGGCATATCGGTAGGGTTCATAACGGCCGCCGCCCTGGTTCACGAACTGATGGAGGCACGGGACGAGAAGCGCCTGTTGCGCTTGCAGAAGCAACTGGCGACGTACCGCCTTCTGATCATCGACGAGCTCGGCTTCGTGCCGCTCAGCAAAACCGGCGCGGAACTTTTATTCGAGGTATTCAGCCAGCGTTACGAGCGCGGCTCAACCCTGGTGACCAGCAATCTGCCGTTCGATGAGTGGACCGAGATATTCGGCTCGGAACGTCTGACCGGAGCTTTGCTGGATCGCCTTACCCACCCTGTCCATCTCCTGGAAATGAAGGGCGAGAGCTATCGTCTCAATCAAAGCCGAAAACGGCGGAAATCCCCAACAACGCCTGCTTGACCGTCAGCGCCATGGTTGACCCGGTGGGTCCACGGGGCCAACGTATACGTCTACCCCGCGCTTCTTCGCTTCGCGTGACGCAAACGCTACACGAAGCAGCGCGGGTCCCTCCTATGGACTACCGGGACAACCCGCAACACCCCGTACCGCATCACATCAAGTGGACTGGTTTTGCTCCGCCCAAGTGGTCTAATTCTGATTCATCTCAACGCTTCAAGTCAGGATGAACAAAAACACTCGCCTACCCGGCGTTGAATGTGCAGCGTGTGGAAAGCTGTGGGGAAATGCTTATCTGCGACAATAATAAATAACTACAAACAATAAACTACATGTGTCGTTAGACTCCGGCCATCGGCACCATCGATCTATCGAGCGATTCGCTTACGCGACGTTCGACCCTCCGGCTGATGCGCGCCAGATGCATATTCCGGCGCAAGCCGATCACCGTTCCGGGCCAAGCCGATCACTTTTGGCACCCGTGCGGACGACGGTTTACCCCCACGCCCACCCGCAGGATAACCGCCATGCCATGGCATCCTCTTCGCCTTTTCAGCGCGGGGAGAGTTCATGGCCTATACGAGGGTATCAATGCGCAAGACACGCGAGATCTTACGGCTGCACCACAGCGCAGCCTTATCTAACCGGGCGATTGCCCGCAGCCTGAAGCTGTCAGCGTCCACCGTCAGCGAGTGCCTGGCTCGTGCGCGGGCAGCCGCGGTGCGTTGGCCACTGCCGGGGACGATGACGGACACCGCCCTGGAGCAGGCGCTGTACCCGCCGCCACCGGAACGCTCGGTGCCGCGACCCCTGCCCGCGTGGGCCACCGTGCACCGGGAACTCAAACGCAAAGGCGTCACGCTGATGTTGCTGTGGGAAGAGTACAAAGCCGAGTGGAAGAAGGTGCGCGTACCTATCGATGACCACGTCGAGTTCCAACGCCACTACTACTCCGTGCCTCATGCCTTGATTAGAAAACAACTCGACCTGCGCATCACCGCCACTACGCTGGCGTGTTTCCACAAAGGCGTCCGCGTCGCCGCTCATCACCGCTCTGCGCTACCCGCACGCCACACCACCTTGCCCGAGCACAGGCCCGAGAAACATCGCCGCTATGGCGACTGGACGCCCGAGCGTTTCCAACGCTGGGCCGCCACTATCGGCCCGGCCACCGCGCAGCTCATCGCCAACCGCTTACGCCAACGACGACATCCCGAGCAGGCTTATCGGTCTTGCCTGGGCATTCTGCGTCTGGCCAAAACCTACGGCGACGACCGCCTCGAGGCCGCCTGCGCACGCGCACTGCTGCTGGGTCCCTCGCACGACAAAAGTATCGCCTCCATCCTCAGCCATGGACTCGACCAACAACCGCCCTCAACGCAACACGAACTGAGCCTCCCCACTGACCACGATAACCTCCGGGGTCCAGGCTATTACCACTAACACACACAGGCGACTGACGAGGTTAAATCACCCCACCCTCGACCCACTCAAGACCCTGCGCCTGCACGGCATGGCGCAAGCGTTCGAAGAACAACTCCACCACAGTAATGCCGACGCACTGAGCTTCGACGACCGTCTCGCTTTCCGCGTCGAACGCGCGCATACGCTGCGCGCCAACCGGCAGCTCACCAACCGTCTGCGCCGTGCCAAATTGAAACTGCAAGCCACCCTCGAAGACCTCGACCTTCACGCGCGGCGCGGCCTCGATAAAACACGCCTGCGCGAACTCGCCACCGCCCGCTTCATCAAAGATCATCTCAACATCTTGATCACCGGGCCCACCGGCGTCGGTAAAACTTACCTCGCTTGTGCCATCGCTCACTCAGCTTGCCGCAACGGCTTCACCGCACGCTACCTGCGCCTCCCCCGGTTACTCCAGGACATCGTCATTGCCCGCGGCGACGGCTCCTATCCCCGCTTCCTCGTACAACTCGCCAAGACCGATCTCATCATCCTCGACGACTGGGGCTTAGCACCGCTCAATGCCGAGCAACGCCGCGACCTGCTCGACATCCTCGATGACCGACACGCCACCCGTTCGACCATCGTCACCGCGCAGCTGCCGGTCAAACAATGGCACGACATCATCGGCGATCCCACACTCGCCGATGCCATCCTCGACCGCCTCGTGCACAACGCCTACACGCTCAATTTGAAAGGAGAATCCATGCGAAAAAAACACCACAACTTGACCCAACCCGATCACTTGGCACCATAGCCATACCCTGCGACATGGACGTGGTTAAGTGATCGGCTTGACCTGGAATGACCGATCGGCTTCACATGGAATCAGTGATCGGCTTCGCCGGAATGCGCACCAGACTCAGGAAACAAACCTAAGCCTCGAATAACGCATGGAAAACACCAGCGTGGGGGAAGGATCGGTTACAATCAATCTCAGCGCAAATCGGCCGCTATCTGCATAGACTCGGGAATCTGGATTCGTGCTGGAACTCTACCTGCCCATTTTGCTCTTCGTCACGATCGGTGTCGCGATTGGTTTCGTCGCGCTGGGCGCCAGCTACGGGATCGGCCACGTGCTCGGCGTACATCAGCCGGATAGTGAGAAAGCCTCGCCTTATGAGTGTGGTTTCGAGGCTTTCGAAGACGCCCGAATGAAGTTTGACGTTCGCTATTATCTGGTTGCGATACTTTTCATCATCTTCGATCTCGAGATCGCGTTCTTCTTTCCGTGGGCGGTCGTACTCGAGGACATCGGCGCGTACGGCTTCTGGGCCATGATGATCTTTCTCGGCATCCTCGTGGTGGGGTTCATCTATGAGTGGCGCAAAGGAGCTCTGGAATGGGAATGAGCCAATTCAACGACGAACTCAATAACACGCTCAACGACAAGGGCTTTGCCACCACCACCGTGGACAGCGTCGTGAACTGGGCCCGCACGGGCTCGATGTGGCCGATGACCTTCGGGCTTGCGTGCTGCGCGGTGGAAATGATGCAGGCGGGCGCCGCGCGCTACGACCTGGACCGGTTCGGTATCCTGTTTCGGCCGAGTCCGCGGCAATCCGACGTCATGATCGTCGCCGGCACCCTGGTGAACAAAATGGCGCCAGCGCTGCGCAAGGTCTACGACCAGATGACCGAGCCGAAATGGGTGATCTCCATGGGGTCCTGTGCCAACGGCGGCGGTTACTACCATTATTCGTATTCGGTAACGCGCGGCTGTGACCGCATCGTTCCGGTCGACATATACGTTCCCGGATGCCCGCCTACTGCCGAAGCGCTGTTATTCGGCGTGATTCAACTGCAAAAGAAGATCAAGCGCACCAATACCATCAGCCGGTCCTAATCCCCGATCGCAGCTTTAATGGCCATGAGCAAACTCGAAGCGCTGGCGGCGGCCCTGGATGCAAGCCTGGGCGATGCAATCCAAGCGCGCCATAACGAATACGGCGAGTTGACCATAGAAATCGACCCCGCGCGCATCGTCGAAGTCGCGCGTACCTTGAAAGACGATCCGCAGTTTCGCTTCACTCAGCTCAGCGACCTGAGTGCAGTCGACTACCTTACATTCGGCGAGGCCGACTGGCAGACACAAAACGCGTCAACGTCCGGGTTCAGTCGCGGCGTGAGTGCCGGCGGCGTGCGCGTCGAAGCGCCGGCCGAGCGTAAACGGTTCGGTATCGCGTACCAGTTACTTTCAATCGAGCACAATCGACGCCTGCGGTTAAAGGCCTACCTGGATGGCGAACCACCCAAGATCGATTCTGTCGTCGACATCTGGGCGTCGGCCAATTGGTACGAGCGCGAAGCGTTCGATCTGTTCGGCGTGCTTTTCGACGGCCACCCTGATCTGCGACGGATCCTCACCGACTATGGATTCATCGGCCATCCGTTTCGCAAAGACTTCCCGCTCGAAGGCTACGTCGAAGTGCGTTATGACCCCGAGCAAAAGCGCGTCGTCAATCAGCCGGTCAGCATCGAACCGCGTACCCTGGTTCCGCGTGTGATCCGCGAGGAAACCTGGCTGCACTCATCCAAACCCGCAAGCGACGGCGGCGATGCCTGAGATCCGAAACCTCACGATGAATTTCGGTCCGCAACACCCGGCGGCCCATGGCGTCTTACGCCTCGTGCTCGAGATGGACGGCGAAGTCATCGAGCGCGCCGATCCGCACATCGGTTTGTTGCACCGCGCGACCGAAAAGCTCGCCGAAAACAAACCGTTCAACCAAAGCATCGGTTACATGGATCGCCTCGACTATGTATCGATGATGTGCAACGAACACGCCTACGTACTGGCGATCGAAAAGCTGCTCGAGATCGCCCCGCCCATACGCGCGCAATACATCCGCGTTTTGTTCGACGAGATCACACGCATCTTGAACCACTTGATGTGGCTCGGCGCGCACGGCCTCGATATCGGCGCCATGACCATATTTCTATATTGCTTTCGCGAGCGCGAAGATCTGATGGATTGTTACGAGGCGGTTTCCGGCACCCGTATGCACGCGACGTATTACCGGCCAGGTGGCGTGTACCGCGACTTGCCCGAGGTGATGCCGAAATACCAGCCGTCGAAATGGCGTAACGAGAAAGAAGTCGCGAAACTCAACGAGAACCGTCAGGGTTCCATGCTCGATTTTATCGATGACTTTGCCGATCGGTTTCCAGGCTGCGTCGATGAATACGAGACGCTGCTGACCGATAACCGCATTTGGAAACAACGCACCGTTGACATCGGCATCGTAACGGCTGAGCGGGCGCTCGAACTCGGATTCACCGGCCCCATGTTGCGTGGCTCGGGGGTGGCCTGGGATCTGCGTAGAAAACAGCCTTACGAAGTTTACGACCGGCTGGAGTTCGAGATCCCGGTCGGTGCCACCGGCGATTGCTACGACCGCTATCTCGTGCGGATTGAAGAAATGCGGCAATCAACGCGCATCATCAAGCAATGCGTCGCTTGGCTGCGCGAGAACCCGGGCCCGGTGATACTCGACGATCACAAGCTTACGCCGCCTACGCGCGGTGAGATGAAAGGCGATATGGAATCGCTGATCCATCATTTCAAATTGTTTACCGAAGGCTATTGCGTACCGGAAGGGGAGGTTTACGCGGCGATCGAGCACCCCAAGGGCGAGTTCGGAATTTACCTGGTGTCCGATGGCGCGAATAAACCTTACCGGCTCAAGGCGCGCGCCGCGGGTTTCGCGCACCTTTCGGCGATGAATGAAATCGTGGAAGGCCACATGCTGGCGGACGTCGTCGCTGTCATCGGCACGATGGATGTCGTATTCGGCGAGATCGACCGCTAGAAACCGTCATGAACGATCAGGCATCACAGACGCTATCGAATCATGCGCGCGAGGTGATCGACACCTGGACGGCGAAATTTCCACCCGATCAGAAGCAATCGGCGGTCATTGCCGCACTTACCGAAGTACAGCACGAAAATGGCGGCTACCTGACGGAAAAATTGATGGACGCGGTGGCCGACTACCTCGGCATGCCGTGCATAGCGGTCTACGAAGTCGCGAGTTTTTACTCGATGCTCGAAACCGAGCCGGTGGGCCGGCACAGCATTTCGGTCTGTAACAACCTGACCTGCATACTGTGTGGCGGCGATGACATCATCGCTTACGTCGAGAACAAGCTCGGCATCAAGATCGGCGAATCCACCAGCGACGGCAAATACTTCTTGAAGCTCGAAGAAGAGTGCCTCGCGGCGTGCTGCGGCGCGCCGATGATGATGGTCGATCACGTTTATTACGAAAATCTGACCACTGCCCGGGTGGATGAAATTCTGGACGGTCTCGAATGAGCAAGATCGAACTCGACTTGACCTGTTTCGCCACGCTTAAGTTCGACGAGCCTTGGACCTTGGAAAACTACCGCGCCGTCGGTGGCTACGAGGCATGGGAGCGGATCTTGAAAGACCGCGTTTCACCGGACGACATCATCGAAGAGGTCAAAGCGTCCGGACTCCGCGGCCGCGGTGGCGCAGGTTTTCCCGCTGGCGTGAAGTGGAGCTTCATGCCCAAGGGCGACATGCAGAAATACATCGTGTGCAACTCCGACGAGAGCGAACCGGGCACCTGTAAGGATCGCGATATCCTGCGCTACAACCCGCACTCCCTCGTAGAAGGTATGGCGATAGCAGGGTATGCGATCGGCGCAACCGTGGGTTACAACTACGTACGCGGCGAGTTCATGGACGAACCGGGCAGGCGGATTGAAACGGCGCTCGCCGAGGCCAACGAGGCCGGATACCTGGGCCGCGACATCCTGGCTTCAGGCGTTGATTTCATCCTGCACAATTTCTTTGGCGCGGGCGCGTACATCTGCGGGGAGGAAACGGGTCTGCTCGAATCGCTCGAGGGCAAGAAAGGCATGCCGCGTTTCAAGCCGCCGTTTCCGGCGGGATATGGGATGTATGGACAGCCGACGACGATCAACAATACCGAGACCCTGGCATCGGTGCCGACGATCATGCGCCGGGGCGGCCAGTGGTTCGCCGATCTGGGTAAACCCAACAACGGCGGCACCAAGATCTTTTCGGTCAACGGACACGTGGCCAAGCCCGGCAATTTCGAAGTGCCCCTCGGCACGCCGTTCCGCGATCTGCTGGAACTGGCTGGCGGCATGCGCGACGAGCGTCCGATCAAAGCCTGCATCCCCGGTGGGTCGTCGGTCCCCGTGTTGCCCGGCGACATCATGATGGACGTCGACATGGACTACGATTCATTGCAAGAAGCCGGTTCGCTGCTGGGTTCGGGCGCCGTGGTCGTCATGGACGACACCACCGATATGGTCAAGGTGCTGCAGCGCATCGCACGCTTTTATTACGCGGAGTCCTGCGGACAGTGCACACCGTGTCGCGAAGGGACGGGCTGGCTGTATCGCATGTTGACGCGCATCGTCGAAGGCAAAGGTGTGCCGGAAGATTTGGACAAGCTCTATGACGTGGCCTGCAAAATTGAGGGCCGCACCATCTGCGCGCTGGGCGACGCGGCGGCGTGGCCGGTACAGAGTTTCCTCAAACACTACCGCCACGAATTCGAACACTATATCGAGCATGGCCACAGTATTTTGGATGGCGCGGGCCGGTCAGCCGCGGCTTGAATTTATCGATAAGCGACACCGATGAGCGAAGACCTCGTAACAATTGAAGTAGACGGCCGCGAACTCGAAGCGCGCCCCGGTCAAATGCTGATCGAAGTCACGGATAGAGCCGGCATCTACATACCGCGTTTCTGCTATCACAAGCATCTCACCGTCGCCGCGAACTGCCGCATGTGTCTCGTCGAAGTCGAGCGCGCGCCCAAACCCCTACCGGCATGCGCCACCCCCGTCATGGACGGCATGAAGGTATTCACAAAGTCGGAATATGCGGTCGACGCCCAGCACTCGACGATGGAGTTTCTGCTCATCAACCATCCCCTCGATTGCCCGATCTGCGACCAGGGCGGCGAGTGCGAGCTGCAGGATCTGGCCATGGGTTATGGCGGCGACGTGTCGCGCTACACCGAGCGCAAACGCGTCGTCCGCGATAAAAACATCGGTCCACTGGTGCAAACCGACATGACGCGCTGCATTCATTGCACGCGCTGCGTGCGGTTCGGTGAGGAGATCGCGGGATTGCGCGAGCTCGGCGCGACGGGTCGCAGCGAGCATATGGAGATCGGGACGTATATCGAAAAGGCGATGACCTCGGAACTGTCGGGCAATGTGATCGACATGTGTCCGGTCGGGGCTTTGACCAGCAAGCCGTACCGATACTCGGCGCGCGCTTGGGAGCTGCAGCAGCGCGACGGCGTTGCGGCACACGACAGCCTCGGGTCCAACGTCCACTTTCACATCAAAGGGCAGGTCGTCAAACGCGTCATTCCACGCGAACACGATGCCATCAACGAGAACTGGTTGTCTGATCGAGACCGCTATAGCTACGAGGGCATGAACCATGCGGCGCGATTACGCACCCCGCGGATTAAGCGCGACGGCCGCTGGGCCGACTGCAGTTGGGACGAGGCTTTGGATAAGGTCGCCGACAATCTCGGCCAGATCGCCGGCGACGATCCGGACCAGTTAGCGGCGTTGGCATCCCCGTCGTCAACGAACGAAGAGTTCTATCTATTACAGCGCCTAGTACGGGAACTCGGGAGCCACAACGTCGATCACCGGCTGCGCCAACGCGATTTCGCCGATCAGGATGCCGAGCCACAATTCCCGGGCCTCGGATCGCTGACCGCGCTCGAAGATGCCGACGCGGTGCTGCTGGCCGGATCGTTTCCACGCCACGAACACCCGTTGCTGAATCTACGTGTGCGCAAGGCGGCGCTCAAAGGCGCGGCGGTGATGCACGTCGATTGTTCCCGGCGCGACTTTAACTACGATCTGTTCGCCCAGAAAACCGTCAAACCGTCGCAGTTGACCGCGACGATGGCCGGGATTGCGCTCGCGACCGCTGAGCGTCAGGGCACCGCATTGGAGGCGCCTTTCGACAAGCTCGTAGAGCCGATCGCCGTCCGGGATGAATCGATCGACGCGATTGCGGCCAGATTCGCCGTCGCCGAGCGCCCGGTCGTGTTGGTCGGCGCCACCGTGCAGGACCATCCCGATCGAAGCGCTATCTGTCAGATCGTGAGCGGACTCGCACGCGCGACCGACGCCACCATCGGCTATCTGGCGGCCGGCGCCAATGCAGCCGGTGCCTGGCTGTGTGGCGCGGTTCCGCACCGCGGTCCCGGCGGTCGATCCCTGCAACGGTCAGGTCAGCACGCACGGGAGATGTTCGAGGACCCCAGGCGCGCGTATGTCTTACTCGGGATCGAGCCTGACCTGGATTACGCCGATGCCAGGGTTGCACGGTCGGCGCTCGAGGCCGCCGAATTCGTGGTAGCGGTCAGCGCGTATGAAAACGACGCCATCAAAGCCGCGGCTGACGTGATCATGCCAATGGCGATCTACGGCGAGAACGAAGGGTCGCTGGTTAACTTGTTGGGCCAGTGGCAGCGTTTCACGCCCGCGGTAACGGCCCCGGGCGATGCACGCGCCGCCTGGAAGATCCTGCGCGTGATCGGCAATAAGCTTGAATTACCGGGTTTCGATGCGGTCAGTTGCGAGGCGGTGACTCGCGAGGTCGAATCGCTGGTCGGGGAAATCATTCCGTCCAGGCGCCGTCGATTTGCACTCGAGAGCAAAGCTGCGCAGGTCGACGACGGGCTCGAACTCATCGTCGACGTCCCGATGTATGCGAGTGACGCGTTAGTGCGTCACGCTCGAGCCTTACAGGAAATGCCGCAAAGCGGTGACGATCGAGTGCGCGTTTCGACTGCGACCGCGGCATCGTTGCGCTTGGCCGATGGCGCTCACGTTAAAGTCACCGTCGGCGACGCGCATGTCTTCACCGAGGTCCTCGTCGACGACGACATTCCTGATTCCGCTTGCCTGATTCATGCGGCTCGATCGGCAAATGCCGACCTTACCGTCACCGGCGCCGTTGTCGAATTAATTGCTGCGCAAGGAGACGCCGCCGCATGAACGTGATTGCGATGATCGAATCGCAATTGGCGTGGCTGCCCGATCCGGCGGTTACGAGCACGGTCATCGTGGTCAAGATCGTCGCGATCCTCATTCCACTCATGCTCACCGTAGCCTATCTCACGTTCGCCGAGCGCAAGCTCATCGGCTACATGCAGGTGCGCCTCGGGCCGAACCGGGTGGGTCCGCGCGGTTGGCTGCAACCGATCGCGGATTCCCTCAAATTGATGTTCAAGGAAGTCGTGGTGCCGAGTGGCGCAAACCGGGTGCTGTTCCTGCTCGCGCCGGTGCTCGCTTTAGGCCCTGCGTTGGCCGCCTGGGCAGTCATTCCCTTCGATGCGGAAATGGTGCTCGCCGATATCAATGCGGGTTTGCTCTATATCCTCGCGCTGACCTCGCTCGGCGTCTACGGCATCATCGTCGCCGGCTGGGCGTCGAATTCGAAATACGCGTTTCTCGGCGCGATGCGTTCCGCTGCGCAGATCGTGTCCTATGAAATCGCGATGGGCTTCGCCCTGGTCGCCGTCCTCGTCGCCGCCGGCAGCTTGAACCTCGGTGACATCGTCGAATCACAGCGCGGCGCATACGGTGTCTTGAATTGGTTCTGGGTGCCGTTGTTGCCGATCTTCTTCATCTATTTCATTTCCGGCGTGGCGGAAACCAACCGGGCGCCCTTCGATGTCAGTGAAGGAGAGTCGGAAATCGTCGCGGGTTTTCACGTCGAGTACTCGGGCATGGCTTTTGCGCTCTTCTTTCTGGCCGAATACGCGAACATTATCCTGATCTCGGGGCTGACGGCGGTTTTATTTCTCGGTGGCTGGCTATCGCCGATACCGGGTGTCCCGGACGGGATCGGTTGGTTTCTGATCAAGACCAGCTTTTTCATGTTTTTGTTTTTGTGGTTCCGCGCGACCTTTCCGCGCTACCGCTACGATCAGATCATGCGGCTCGGGTGGAAGGTATTCCTCCCGATAACGATCGTATGGATCGTAGTGATCGGCGCCATGGTCGTGTGGAAGGTGCCGCCCTGGTTCGCGGCATGAGGATCAAGCCATGAGTGCAGTCGTCAATTATTTGCGGAGTCTGACCCTTTGGGAGTTGTTCAAGGGGCTGCGCCTGACTGGCAGCCGTCTCGTATCCCGCAAGGTCACGGTGCAATACCCGGAGGAAAAGACGCCGCAATCGCCGCGTTTTCGCGGTCTGCATGCATTGCGCCGTTACCCCAACGGCGAGGAACGCTGTATTGCGTGCAAGCTCTGTGAAGCGGTATGTCCAGCGCTCGCGATCACGATCGAATCGGAACAACGGGACGACGGCACGCGACGCACGACCCGCTACGACATCGATCTGGCCAAATGCATCTTTTGCGGTTTTTGCGAAGAATCCTGCCCGGTCGACTCCATCGTCGAAACCCGGGATTTCGAATACCACGGCGAGGCACGCGGTGATCTGTTGGTGACAAAAGAACAATTACTCGCCAACGCGGAGCGCTTCGAAGAGCAGATCGCGGTCGACCGAGCGGCGGAATCACGGTATCGCTGAAGCACGAGGGTATACAGGGGGAGGGGAACAGAGCGACGAGCCGGTAGAAACGATGGATCGGTAATCCTGGCGGACACCGTCAGGTAATGGCGTGGTCTCCGAGCCGCTTTAACGCTCGCTTCCTATTCTGTCAAATGTTCGAACAGATCGTCTTTTATTTCTTTGCCGGCCTGTTGATCTTTGCCGGCGCCATGGTCATTACCGTGCGCAACCCGGTGCACGCCGCCTTGTTTCTGGTGCTTGCGTTCTTTTCGAGCGCGGGCCTGTGGCTGCTGCTCGAGGCGGAATTTCTCGCCATCGCACTGGTGCTGGTTTATGTCGGCGCCGTAATGGTGCTGTTTCTGTTCGTGGTGATGATGCTGGATATCAACATTGCGGAATTGCGCGCGGGCTTTGCCCGCTATTTCCCGGTCGGAGCCTTGGTCGCCCTGCTCATGATGTATGCCATCGTGAAGATCGTGAGCCGCGAAAACTTCGGGCTGGATCAGGTGCCGCCCGTTGCAGGACGAGCCGCGGATTACAGTAATACGCGCGAACTCGGCCTCGCCCTGTACTCGGATTTCATCTGGCCATTCGAGGTGGCGGCCGTGATCCTGCTGGTCGCGATCATCGCGGCGATCGCGTTGACGCTGCGCGATACGCGGCAGACGAAGGCGCCTAAACCCGAGCGCCAAGTGGCCGTGCGGCGGGCCGATCGGGTGCGCCTGGTCGACGTCGAATCGGAGCCGCAAGAATGAGGCGAGCAAGCTGACATGCTGGCACTCGCGGACTTCCTGATCGTCGGTGCGGTCCTGTTCTCGCTCAGCGTAGCGGGAATTTTCATCAACCGTAAGAACGTCATCCTGTTGCTCATGTGCATCGAGCTCATGCTGCTGGCGGTGAATATGAATTTCGTCGCGTTCTCCCATTTCAACGCGGACATATCGGGCCAGGTATTCGTATTCTTCATTCTGACAGTCGCGGCCGCGGAATCCGCCATTGGCCTCGCCATTCTGGTCGTGCTGTTCCGTAACCGGAATTCGATCAACGTCGAAGACCTCGACGTCATGAAGGGCTGAGCGCATGGCTACCCTCTGCCTCGTCATCGTGCTCGCGCCGCTGCTGGCAGCCGTAATCGTGGGTCTGTTCGGCAAGCAGATCGGGCGTGCAGGCGCGCACTGGATCACCAACGCCGCCGTCGCACTGTCTTTCTTTCTATCTCTAATTCCGTTCTGGCAAATCGTATACGGAGGCGACGCGCCCTATAACGCCAACGTCTATACGTGGCTCGAAAGCGGCGGCGTCGCATTCAAGATCGGGTTTTTGATCGACGAATTGAGCGCCACCATGATGGTGGTCGTGACCTTCGTGTCGTGGATGGTACACATCTACACCATCGGCTATATGCACGACGACCCTGGGTATCAGCGGTTTTTCTCCTATATATCGCTCTTTACCTTCAGCATGTTGATGCTGGTAATGTCGAACAATTTCCTCCAGCTCTTTTTCGGCTGGGAAGCGGTCGGGTTGGTGTCCTACCTGTTGATCGGATTCTGGTATACGCGAGAGACCGCGATCTACGCCAACCTCAAAGCCTTCCTCGTCAACCGCGTCGGCGATCTCGGTTTCCTGCTCGGAATAGCGGCCATCTTCATGTATATCGGTTCACTCGATTACGTCGAAGTGTTCGGCGTTGCCGCTGATTACAAAGCAGTCAACATCGTAGTCCTGCCGGGCTCCGAATGGTCGCTGATGACGGTGATCTGCCTCCTGCTGTTCGTTGGCGCGATGGGTAAATCGGCGCAGGTCCCGCTGCACGTATGGCTGCCGGATTCAATGGAAGGCCCGACGCCGATCTCGGCGCTGATCCACGCGGCGACCATGGTCACGGCGGGGATCTTCATGGTGGCGCGCATGTCGCCTTTGTTCGAGCTTTCGACGACGGCGCTGTCTGTCGTCCTCGTCATTGGTGCGATCACGGCATTTTTCATGGGCCTGCTCGGACTCGTACAGCACGACATCAAGCGCGTCGTCGCTTACTCGACCTTGTCGCAATTGGGTTATATGACCGTCGCGCTCGGCGCGTCCGCTTATGCCGCGGCGATCTTCCACCTCTTCACGCATGCCTTCTTCAAGGCCTTGCTGTTTCTCGCCGCGGGTTCGGTGATCATCGCGCTCCATCACGAGCAGGACATGCGCCGTATGGGCGGGCTCAAGCGGTACATGCCCATCACCTACTGGACCTGTCTCATCGGTTCGCTCGCGTTGATCGGCTTCCCCGGGTTCGCGGGCTTCTTCTCCAAAGACGCGATCATCGAAGCCGTGCATCATTCCAGCATTCCCGGCGCCGGCCTCGCCTATGCCGCCGTATTGACCGGCGTCTTCGTCACCGCGCTGTATTCGTTCCGGCTCGTGTTCCTGGTCTTTCACGGCAAGGAGCGATTCGACGACCACGCCCGGGAACACCTCCACGAGTCGCCGGCGGTCGTCTGGGTGCCCTTGGTCGCACTGGCGATCCCGTCCGTGGCGATCGGTATTTTCACGGTTGGGCCGATGCTGTTTGGCGAGCACTTCGGTCAGAGCATCTTCGTCCTCCCCGATCATGACGTGCTCGGTGTGATGGGGCAGGAATATCACGGTGTCCTCGGTTTTATCACCCACGCGTTTCTGCAACCCGTCATTTACATCGCCTTCGCGGGCGTCTTCGTCGCCTGGTACTGCTATATCAAACGCCCCGACATTCCCGAACGCGTCGCTGATTCGGCATCGGTGCTGTATCGAATCCTGGTCGATAAATACGGCTTCGACCGCTTCAACGACTGGTTCTTCGCCGGCGGTGCCCGCGGCGCGGGACGCGCCTTGTGGCGTGGCGGCGACGTCACCTTGATCGACGGCATCATGGTGAACGGCTCCGCGCGAACCATCAGGTGGTGGTCCGGCGTGATCCGCCAACTGCAGTCCGGCTACCTCTATCACTACGCCTTCGCGATGATCCTGGGCTTGCTCGTGTTGCTCGGGATCTTTGTCCATCGCGTGATTTTCTGACTGAATGATGCCGCATGCCGTTTGAATTCCCCATATTGAGCGCCACCATCTGGCTACCGATCGCGGGAGGTCTGTGGGTTATTTTTTCGGGTGGCCGCGCACGCGATAACGCCGTGAAGAAAGACGCGCTTTTGTTCTCGCTCGCCACTTTCGCGCTTTCGCTGTTGCTGTGGACCGGTTTCGATACGTCCACGGCCGACATGCAATACGCCGAGCGCTTGCCTTGGATCGATGCCTTCGGCATCGAATATGCCATCGGCATCGATGGCATCGCACTGCCGTTGATCCTCTTGACGACCTTTACGACGGTGTTGGTCGTTCTCGCCAGTTGGATCGTGATTGAGGATCGGATCGGCATGTACATGGGCGCGTTTCTGTTACTCGAGGGGTTCATGGTCGGCGTGTTCTGCGCGCTCGACGCGATCCTGTTCTACGTGTTCTGGGAAGCGATGCTGATCCCGATGTTCCTCATCATCGGGATCTGGGGCGGCCCCGATCGGGTTTACGCGACTATCAAGTTCTTCCTCTATACGTTCATGGGCTCGGTCTTCATGCTCGTGGCGTTGCTGTACGTATATTTCCAGGGCGGCAGTTTTTCCATCGCGGTGATGCACGATGCGGTGCTCACCTTGGCCGAACAGAAGTGGATATTCATCGGCTTTCTACTGGCCTTTGCGGTCAAGATCCCCATGTGGCCCGTGCATACCTGGCTACCCGATGCGCACGTCGAGGCGCCGACAGGCGGCTCGGTCATCCTGGCGGCGATCATGCTGAAGATGGGTGGCTACGGTTTCCTGAGATTCAGTTTACCCATCACCCCGGACGCCGCAGCGTCGTTCGACTGGCTGATGATCGCTCTGTCCTTGATCGCGATCGTCTACATCGGCTTCGTCGCGCTGGTGCAGCAGGACATGAAAAAGTTGATCGCCTATTCGTCGATCTCGCACATGGGGTTCGTCACCCTCGGCTTTTTTATCGCCTTCCAAGTAGCGGGTGCCACGGATGATTGGCAACAAAGCGCGATGGGCATCGAAGGCGGCATGATCCAAATGATCTCGCACGGCTTCATATCGGGCGCGTTGTTCCTCTGCGTGGGTGTCATGTATGACCGCATACACAGCCGTCAAATCGGCGACTACGGCGGCGTAGTCAACACGATGCCGATCTTCGCCGCTTACATGATGCTATTCGCGATGGCGAACTCGGGTCTGCCGGGAACCTCGGGGTTCGTCGGCGAATTTCTCGTGATCCTTACCGCATTCAAAGCGAACGTCTGGTATGCGGTCATGGCGGCAATGACCCTGATCTTGGGTGCCGCTTACACCTTGTGGATGTACAAGCGAGTGATCTTCGGGGGCGTAGCTAACAGCGCGGTGGCGAACTTGCAGGACATCGACGGACGGGAAAAGCTCATCTTATTGTCGCTCGCGTTCACGGTGTTGCTTTTCGGTATATGGCCAGCGCCCTTATTTGACATGATGGGTGCGAGCGTTGAACAACTCGTCTTCCAGATCTCACATTCAAAGCTGCCTTAGCGCGTAATTTCGATGCAAGAAATTTTGGCCGTATTACCTGAAGCAACGCTGACCGCTTTCGCGTGTTTGGTGTTGCTCGTTGACGTAAGCGGCGGCTCGCGTTCGCAGACGATGACGTTTTGGATCGCGGTGATGGCCACGCTCGCCGTGTTGGTGGAAATCGCACTTTGGTTCCCCGAGCACACTGTAAATGCGTTCAACGACACGTTCCGGGCCGACGCCATGTCGGCCGTGCTGAAGGCGTTCTTGATGGTCATCGTGCTGTTGGCGTTCTTTTATGCACGCGAATATTTCATGCGTCGTGGTCGCCTGATGACGGAATTTTTCATACTGGGCTTGTTCGCCGCGATCGGCATGATGGTGCTGATCTCCGCGCACAGCTTGATTACGGTCTATCTCGGGCTCGAGTTGCTGTCGTTGTCCCTCTACGCGATGGTGGCCATGGATCGCGATTCGATTCCCGCGTCCGAAGCGGCGATGAAGTACTTCGTACTCGGCGCCCTCGCATCGGGCATGCTGCTATACGGGATGTCCATGATCTACGGCGTCGCCGGCACCCTGGATTTGAGCTTGATTTCGGAGCAGACGACCGCGGCCGAGAATGATCTCCTGTTCACCTTCGGCCTGGTTTTCGTGCTCATCGGTATTGCCTTCAAGCTTGGCGTTGCGCCGTTTCACATGTGGGTGCCCGACGTCTATCAAGGTGCGCCGACGCCGGTCACCCTGTTCATCGGCTCAGCGCCTAAGCTCGCCGCGTTTGCCATGGCGATCCGCTTGTTGGCCGATGGCCTGGGCGGCCTCGCGGCGCACTGGCAACCCATGTTGATCCTTCTGGCTGTGACCACGATGGCGCTCGGCAATATCGTCGCTATCGCCCAGACCAATCTGAAGCGCATGCTGGCGTATTCGACGATCGCGCACATGGGATTTTTGTTACTCGGCATACTGGCCGCCAACACCCTTGGCTATGCCGCGTCGATGTTCTACGTCATCGTCTACGCATTGATGAGCATGGGCGCGTTCGGCGCGATCATATTGCTGGCGTCCGCGACTAACGAATCCGACCAACTACAGGACTTTGCCGGCCTTGCCCGACGCAGCCCCTGGATCGCCTTTCTCATGATGGTGCTGATGTTTTCGCTCGCGGGCGTCCCGCCCTTTGCCGGTTTTTGGGCCAAATGGTTCGTGCTCAAAGAAATTATCGCGGCGGGCTACGCGTGGCTAGCTGCCGTGGCCGTTTTCTTTTCCCTGATCGGCGCGTATTACTATCTGCGGGTCGTGAAACTCATGTATTTCGACGAGCCTGACGAGGCCGCAGAGGCGCTCGATACGACCGAAGACGTGCGTCTCGTGTTCAGTGTGAACGGAATTTCGATCCTGTTGCTCGGCGTGTTGCCGGGTACCCTGATGTCGGTTTGTCTTTCGGCGATGTTGGCGTATTCGGCCTGACGAAGCCGCGGTCATATTTCTTGCAGTTTTTCCCAAGCGTTCGGTTGCACTTCACTTGCAAATCCGGGCATAGACTGGTGCGTTGAGGTCATGCCAGGAGAAAGAAAACTAATGATGATCTTGCTCATGCTGCACATGCGTGTGTAACGACCCTATATAGTCGTTCAGGGCCATTATTTGATCTGCGGATAAAACCGCGGCTAATTGATCGTGCATAGATCCGATAATGCGCTCTCCGCTTTTTGCAAGCGCCATTGCATTCTCGCCCTGAAGTTCGCCCACTTCGGCCATGCGTTGCTGGACGGCCTGGCCGCTGGATCTCGCTTGTTGAAGAATACGCCACCCTTTTTGTCTTTGTGAGTCGCTTGCGTTAATGACATTGAACGCGCGCCAGTACCACCATTGCGTATCTCCGTGTGCGAGTTTTAGCGTGCGAACGGCCGCTTTACCAGCTTCCGATTCGAGAAATTCGATACCGGGTGTAGGAAGCCCCACACGAAGAAAGGGTATCGCGAGATTTTCGTGCGCGAATGTTCCGTTGGGCGCCGGGATCCAATTCCAAGTGTGCAACATTTTTACGTCTTGGACGGCGGGAACGCCGCCCTCCCGCTGGCAGATTGAACGCCAGTCCAGGCTTGTCAGTTCGTTTGGAAGTGCATCTGCAAGATCTCGATAGTCTTCGGCTGAGCCATTGGGTAGCAGACACCATGCTGGCCCATGTGTATGCCATCGGACCTCGGTGCCGAATATTTCCTTTTTCGGGCGAGCTCTCTCTTGCGGCACGCACACATATCCAGTTCCGATTAACGTCCGTTTACCGCCGACAACCAAATACTGAAGATGAGATGGCCTGGATCCATTACATGTACCCGACTCATAAATATTCCTGTTGTACCAGTGTTCACCCATACTGAAGGTATCGTATCCGTCGTAGTGGACGTATCCCTCAGACGTTGCTACTTCGCTGTCTTTAAATCGATCAAGCGTTCTAGTCAGCTTTTCGAGTTTTCGCATCGCAAACGCGGTTTCGGTCGCCGCATCGTTACCAGGTGCGCCTGGTAGATGAGTAGTCGACAAAATCGCCAAAACGAGTAGATTCTGGATCTTCCGCATAGGGGTCGGACCTCTGCTTTTGGTACCGCTTAACGCAGAGCCAAGCGTCCGCTCCAATCACAAAGCAAGCTACTGTCTTGCAAGGCCTCGGAGATGCGCACGAGAGCCCCGCTTCTAGACTGCACGACGGCCTATGGCGCTGGCCGCACGCCAAGCACCCAGGCCACCTAAGATACCTATAACCGCTACCGCGAGTACTACGAGTAACTCGCCAACGGCCTCGTTTCCACCTGTTCCAATGGCGCCCATGAGATACACCCCGACGAACGGGATCGCAAGAACACCCAAACCGAGCAAGAGAATTGCCAGCAGGCGCAATACGTATCCAACGGCTTTCATTCAATGAGCAATATTGAATGGATGAGAATCCCGTCACTTTGACGCATAGCCACTACATCTGATTTGTGACGGGAGCTTCGGTTCTCAGACGCCTTACACTCCAAATCGCCCGCAAGCGGGTTCCTTCAGCGTTAAACCTAGACGCCGCAAGAGTCCGCTTGTAGACGATTCATTACCCCACAGCCCGAACCTGCCCCAACGCCTGCCCCATCTTCACCTGCTTACCCGGCCCGAAGGTCCCATACCATTCGACGAGGCCGCGGCTGGTTACCAGGATCACCGTCGAGCCCATGTTGAAGCGGCCGAATTCGTCGCCGATCGAAAACGGCCGCGCGTCGAGCGTTTGCGTTTGATTTGGTGAGCACCCCACCTGGTCCGGCAGCGTCAGCTCGATACTGCCGACATTCATCGCCCCAACCATGATCAGAGCGAACCATCCGCCAGGTGAATCGTATGCCGCGATGACCCGCTCGTTTCGGCAGAACAGGCGCTTGAGTTTTCGCGTCGTGCCCGGATCCACGGAATACCGCGTCCCGGCAACGTAACGCAGAAAGCGTGCGCGGCCGGCCAGCGGCAGATGCACGCGATGATAGTTGCGTGGCGCCAGGTAAATCGTGGCGAAACCACCGTGCTCGAAGCGCGCTGCGAGATCCGCGTCGCCATCAAAGAGCTCCAGCAGCGCGTAGTCGATCCCTTTCGCTTGCACGACCGTGTTGCCGTTGATCACGCCAATCTCCGAGATCGTCCCGTCAGCCGGACATATGACCACGCTCGATCCATCCGCCAGGGGACGCGCCCGTTCCGCAAGCGCGCGCGTGAAAAAAGCGTTGAAACTCTTATAGGCGCTTATGCCGGG
This sequence comes from Gammaproteobacteria bacterium, assembly GCA_965217605.1. GTDB lineage: Bacteria > Pseudomonadota > Gammaproteobacteria > JAYYZW01. The sequence goes on along the minus strand of CBDCJB010000012.1, from coordinate 56,849 downwards.
TTCGGCAGCTTCTTGCATATCGACGCCATAAGCTTTGATAAACAAGCGGATGGCGGCGTGGGTCAAGAGCGGTACTTCCAAACGGGACAACGCACCGACAAATTTCGATATGGCCGTTTTCGGAAGGAAATGCTGTATGAAAACGAAGAGGCTTTCCATACTGGCTACCGCAGTCACTCCGGCGCGTTTCGACGTACCGGTAGCGAAATCGTCAACGCACCCCCGGTATCGCACTCGAAGCGCAGGTCGACCACGCGCTCGGCATCGATGGGTCGCTTCGGGCCGGTCAACATGACGTGGACTCCACCGGGTTTTGCTCGAACCGTGGAACCCGGCGCCAGAGCAAGGGTTGGAATGTGGCGCATCCGGGCCTGGCCCTTTACGTAGATCGTCTCGTGAATCATGGCGGAGTCGAATTCCGCGCTTTGCACACCGGTAAGGTTTATGGGTTGGGACCCGGTATTCGTCAACGTCATGTAGGCTGCGACGTGGGTGTGGCCGGGCGGCGGTTGACGCACCCATGCGCCTTCGGCCGTAAGCTTCTCACATGAATTGACCGTGTTTATTGGCGCCGTAAAACCGCTGGCGATGATGAGCAGATAGCGAATCACAGCGTTGAGGCGATGTAGGCGCTGACGATATCGAAACGATGCACGATTTCATCCGCTGTATGAGGCGGTGTTACGACGCTGACTAAGCGCAATGCCGGGTCGATGTAAAACACACCCGCTGAGTGGTCGACGCTGTATGCTTCGCCGCCTTGAGAAATCTTCATGAACACGGCGCCGATTTTGGCCGCTAACGCTTTAAGCTCCGGCTCGGCCGCCGTCACGCCAATGAAATCCTCATGAAAATACTTTACGTATTCGCCCAAGCGTTCAGGTGAATCGCGTTCAGGATCGACCGACACGAACACGATCTGACCATTCGCCTGATACCGCTCGTGGTTTTTGAGATTTTCGTGCGCCCGTGCAAGGACGTCCAAGGTGGTCGGGCAGATGTCCGGGCAACTCGTGAAACCGAAGAATACTAACGACCATTTGCCACGCAATTGATCGAGCGTAAATGGGGCGCTGTCGTGGTCCAGTAGATGAATGGGCGCAAGTACAGGCGGATCGGGCCACAGTAATCCCTCAACCAGGGTAGGGTTTCCCGGTCTGGATTGCAGGTAAGAAAGTGTTGCACCGGCGCTGAACGCAATGATGATCACCGTACCGATGGCGAGCCACGACCGTCCGTTTGTTGCATTCTGCATCCGCTGATTATATCCGGCGTCACCGAATCTAGAGCCTATCTCAAAATTATTCGCATGTGCGCCGGGTGCGGTTTTCGCGCAGTTCAAGGCGCGAGGAGTGGTTTAAATGTTGCCCCTGGATTCCACTACGCTCCATCCAGGCTACGTGACCGATATAGCCTGGATGGAGCGAAGCGGAATCCGGGGTCTTTCCGAAATGCAACGCACAACGCACACCCGAATAATTTTTGAGATTGGTTCTAGTGTGCTGTCCCACGATGAACTTTCATAAGTCGTGATGATCAGATCGGCTATTGTGTCATGCAGGAGCCAGCCGATGGTTACCGGTCGACCCAGATCCTTTACGGTTAAACTGAGCGAGGAGGAACACGAGGTCCTCAACAGTTACGCGAGGTCGCGCAGTCTGCCGCATGCGCTGGCACGGCGCGCAAAGATCGTCATGATGGCAGCCGATGGGCTGTCTAACAGCGCGATTGCCAGAAAGCTCGATGTATCCAATCCGACGGTCACAAATGGGTGTCGCCGGTATATCGCCAACGGGATTGTCGGATTGTATGATCTGCCGCCGGGCCATCGTCGGCGCACATATGATGACGATGAGGTTGCACGCTTGATGCAAAAGGTGCTGAGCGAGCGACCGGAGAACGCGACCCATTGGAGCACGCGTTCGTTTGCACGGGAGACCGCGCCCTCGAAGAGTACCGTTCATCGGTATTTCACGCTGTTTGGGATCCAGCCCTATCGCAGCCGCACGTTCAAACTCTCGACCGCTCCCTTCTTCGTCGACAAGGTGCGCGATATTGTCGGTTTGTACTTGAATCCACCCGATAATGCCCTGGTATTGTGCGTTGACGAAAAAAGCCAGATCCAGGCATTGGAACGCAGTCAGCCGGTTCTGCCGATGGGGCTCGGTTATGTCGAGGGTGTCACCCATAATTACTTTCGACATGGCACGACCACGTTGTTCGCGGCGCTCGATATCGCCAACGGCACGGTCATCGGGCAGTGCAAAGCGCGGCATCGTCACCAGGAATTGCTGTCCTTCCTGAATCATCTCGAGAAAAGTGTTCCCGCCGCGCTGGATGTTCATCTGGTGATGGACAACTATGGCACGCATAAGCATCCCAAAGTCCGTGCCTGGTTCGCTCGACGCCCTCGATTTCACGTCCACTTCACGCCAACCTACGCGTCATGGCTCAACCAGGTCGAACGTTGGTTTGGTCTCATCAGCCAGCGCGCTATCAAGCGCGGGTCGTTCCGGAATGTGAAGGATCTCGTTGCTCGTATCGAGCGATATATTGCTCAGCACAACGCCAACCCTATACCTTTCGCCTGGACCGCAACCGCCGACTCAATCTTGAAAAAACTCGCCCGACTTTCGAAACTTCTTTGCGGGACAGCACACTAGATTCGGTGTGTATTTCCTTGCAAATCGTGAGCGCAATCGACACCATGTGCGCATATTCGATCACGCTGAAATATCCGCGTATGAAGGGATCACGAAACCGATTCGCGTGACCCACACACTCACCGTTTTATATGAAAGACGACGCCCCCACAAAACTGGGTAAGTATGAAATAGAAGAAGAGATCGGCCGGGGAAGCATGGGTGTGGTTTATCGCGCCTACGATCCTTATATCGATCGTACGGTGGCGGTAAAGGTCGCGCTCACTGACGCGCTCAGGGACAAGGATACGGGCGAGCGATTCCGCAAGATGTTCTTCAACGAAGCACATACCGCCGGCATGCTGCGCCATCCAAATATTCTCGACATTTTCGACGCCGGTGTAGACGAGGATATGTGCTATATCGTGATGGAGATCGTGGCCGACGGCGGCACGCTCCGCCCGCACTGCCGGCCAGACAATCTACTGCCCATGAACGAGGCAGCCGAAATCATTTTCAAGTGCGCCAAGGCATTGGATTACGCCCATCGCCAGGGCGTGATCCACCGTGACATCAAACCATCAAACATCCTGCTCAGTGACGACATGGATGTAAAAATCGCCGATTTCAGCATCGCCCATGCCGCGAAAACCGATATGACGCAAACCATGCCGATGGGTTTCGTCGGCTCCCCGCGTTACATGTCGCCCGAGCAGGTGCATGAAGACATGATCACGAATCAAACGGATATCTTTTCACTCGGGATCGTCGCCTACGAGTTGTTTGCCGGTCATCATCCGTTTGGCGGCGAAAGTTTTTCCAGCCTCGTCCACAAGATCGTAAACGAAGAACCGACGCCCATGAGAAATTTCGTCAGCGACACGCCCGATGTTTTAGAACAAATCATCTGTCGTTGCTTGGAAAAGACGACTGCACGACGCTACGGCATGGGTTTGGATCTGGCGTCCGACCTCAGTATGGCGTTTACGCACCTCGAGCGCCCACAGGAAGACATCTCGATCAAGGAGAAATTCGAGCGCGTAAAGGAACTCGAATTCTTCCGGGGCTTTCCGGACTCCGAGATTTGGGAGATCATCCGCGCCAGCGTATGGCTGGAAGTCGACGTCGATGAAAACATCGTGACCGAGGGAGACGTCGAGGATTCGTTCTTTATCATCATCAGCGGCGACGTTAACGTAAGCAAGCAAGAGCACTTTGTCGGCAACCTCCGTGAAGGCGATTGCTTCGGCGAGATGGGGTACCTGAACCGCATCAAACGCACCGCAACGGTCACCGCCAACGGGCCCGTTTCATTGATGAAAGTGAATTCGACCCTGATCGAGCAGGTTACGTCGGATTGTCAACTGCGTTTTTACAAGGTGTTTTTGAAAGTGCTCATCGAACACCTTTCGAAGACCACGGAAATGATGGTGCGAGGGGAGTCGAACTAATCAGACCGGGCGAATCGCGATCTTCTATTACGACTTACGGCTTTCAATATATCGTTTAATCAACGCCTCGGTCGACGTGTCGTGGCCTGCGTCGATCTGCCCCGTTTCGAATTCTTCGAGTATGCCACCCGCCAGTATTTTGCCAGCCTCGACGCCCCACTGGTCGAAGGCATTGATGTTCCAAATGACGCTTTGCACGTAAGTCTTATGCTCGTATAGCGCGATCAGTGCGCCGAGCGTCTGCGGTGTCAGTGCCTGAAGGCTGATCATATTGCTGGGCTTGTTGCCCGGGATAACCTTGTGCAGCACCCGATCGTTCGCTGCGGACTCGTCTTCGTTAACGGAGCCGGTATGACCAGTCATGAGCGTCGCGGCCTGCGCAAAACAATTCGCGACTAATACGTCATGGTGCGCTTGGCGCAGTGCCGGGTGCGTCAAACTTACGATGAAGTCGACCGGAATGAAGCGGGTGCCCTGGTGGAGTAGTTGAAAAAACGCGTGTTGCGCATTGGTCCCGAGCCCACCCCAGGTAATAGGAGCCGATGCGGTGTCCAACGGCTCGTTCGCGCGCGTCACGCGTTTGCCATTGCTCTCCATTTCGAGTTGTTGAAGATAATCGGGCAGGTGGCGGAGCCGCTCGTCATAGGGTACGACCGCATACGATTCCGCGCCGAGAAAATTGTTGTTCCAGAGCCCGACCAACGCGAGTAAGACGGGCAAGTTATTCGCCAACGGCGTTTGCCGGAAATGATCGTCCATCTGCGCGGCGCCCGCGAGCATCGCCTCGAAATTATTCATCCCGAGGTGCAGTGCGATAGGCAGGCCGATCGCCGACCACAGTGAGTAGCGTCCGCCGACCCAGTCCCACATGGGGTAGATGTTCGCTGCATCGATGCCGAACGACTGCGCGCGTTCCGTATTAGCGCTGACCGCGATGAAATGGCGCGCCACGGCCTTCGGATCAGGAAATCGGGCGGCAAGCCAGTCACGCGCGGAGGTCGCATTCAAGCGGGTCTCCACGGTAGTAAATGACTTTGACGCAACGATAAGAAGCGTCGATGCCGGATCCAAAGAGGGTACGACCCGATCGAACTCACCGCCGTCGACGTTCGCAAGAAAATGGGCGCGCGGCATTCCGTTCGTTTCATAGCGCAATGCCTCGCAGGCGAGCTGCGGCCCCAGATGCGAACCACCGATGCCGATGTGCACGACGTCAGTGATCGGATCGCCCGCAAAACCGCACCAACGTCCATTCCGTACGTCGTCGACGAGCTCTCGCATGCGCGTGAGCACCGCAGCGATTTCGGGAGCAACGTGCTTACCGTTAACGCTCACCGTGCAAGCAGCCCCGGCACGCAGGGCTGAGTGTAAAACGGCGCGGCCCTCGGAGGTGTTGATCGGAGCGCCTTCGAACATCGCTTCGATCGCCCCGCCCAGATCCGCGGCTACGGCAAGATCGAGAAGGCGGTCTAGTGAACCACCATCCAATAGATTCTTGGAGAAGTCGAGCGACAAACCAACTGCGCTCCGGTTCATGCGGGCGAGACGATCCGGTTCGCGTTCGAACAAGTCGAGAATCGTCGAGTTCGCGGTGACCTTGGCACGCCCCTCAAGGTCCATCCACCGAGATCGGATGTTGTCATTCATGTCTAGTGTCCTGTCCCGTGAAAAGCTTCCATATTTGGCTTGTCTTTTTCGCCGCCGGCGGCGTTACTCCTCCTTGTGTAGAGCCCGCTCATAAGCGTCGTCGTGCCTTGCCAGCGACGAAAAATCCGTCGTGCCTTACGAAAGTTTTTCACGGGACAGGACACTAGTAACTAACCGGATATTCAAATAAGGCGGATGGCGAGTTTACTGTCGGTATATCAAAAATGTTTACGACTTCGCAGATCGATCACCTTGCTTCGTCTGATAATGCGGCCTAGAGAACGGCAAATCGCTATTCTGAGCTATTGATTTGAATTACTATGGCAGCCCCTGCGAATCAGGATCGTGGTGAACGTGATTCGGTTGCCGTCGTGAGCATCTCGCCCCCGACCGAAGCCAAAAGAATATCAAATGAGCGCAGAAGTTCCTCAAAATCTCGGTAAATACGCGGTCATATCGGAGATCGACCGCGGCAGCATGGGCACGGTCTACTTAGGGCACGATCCTTATATTGACCGTGCTGTAGCGATAAAAGTCGCACACGCCGAGCAGCTAAACGATGAGGAAGGCGGCGATCGGTATCGCAAGATGTTTTTTAACGAGGCGCATACCGCCGGCCGCCTGACCCATCCCAATATCATCGGTATTTACGATGCGGGAGTGGATGGCGATGCGTGCTACATCGTTATGGAACTGGTCGACGGCGGTGAAACGCTGAAAAAGTTCTGCCGTCAGGACAATCTGCAGCCGATCGAAAAGATCGTGGAGACGATATTCAAATGCGCTAAAGCGCTCGATTACGCCCATAAACAGGGTGTCATACACCGCGATATCAAACCGACAAATATCCTGGTCACCAAGGAAGACGACGTCAAAATCGGTGATTTCAGCATCGCGCATCTGACTAAACTGGATTCGACCGAAACGATGCCCATGGGGTTGGTCGGCTCACCGCGCTATATGTCGCCGGAACAGGTCACCGAAGATTACATCACGAGCCAAACTGATCTTTTTTCGCTCGGAATCATCATGTATGAACTGCTTGCGGGGAAGCACCCGTTTGCGGCCGAAAATTTTTCCCGCCTGGTGCAGCGGATTCTCAATGAAGATCCGCCGGAGGTTCAGCAATTCCGCTCCGACATACCCGATTCCCTGGTCACGATACTGCATAAGGCGCTGGCAAAAGACCGCGAGCAACGCTATCAGATGGGCATGGAGCTGGCTTCGGATCTAAGCAAGGCGTTCGACGCGCTGCTCGAGCAACCGGAAGAGAACATCTCAGAGCAAGAGCAATTTCACGCCGTCAAGCAGCTCGACTTTTTCGAAGGATTTCCGGATGCCGAGATCTGGGAGATCGTTCGCGCCGGCAAATGGCAGGATTATCGTGATGCCGATGAGATCATCGTGGAAGGTGAGCTGGACGACTCCTTCTACATCATCGTTCAAGGCGAGGTATCGGTGCAGAAGGGCGGCAAGGATCTGCGCACCTTGTTGTCGGGAGACTGCTTCGGTGAAATGGGCTATCTAGCCAAAACCAAGCGGACCGCAACGATTGCCGCGTCCGGGTCGACGTCGCTGCTCAAAGTGAATTCGACGGTCATCAGCTAGGTGTCACTGAACTGCTAGGTCCGCTTTCTAAAAGTATTCCTCCGCACGTTGATTCACCGCCTTTCGGTAACCACTGAGAAGATGTCGCAAGAAATTTGATCTCCACTGCTCGACTCCCATGAGCAGGGCGGTTACGTCAATCTATAATCGGTTCTTGTACATTGTTTGCGGTTGCCTGATTACCGCTAGTGGACTGTACGCAAACGCCTATTCGATTTCAGATCTCGAACTACCCGACGGTTTTACGGTTTCAATATTTACCGCGAAGGTCCCGAACGCCCGGCAGATGGCGTTGAGTCCCGCAGGCGTGCTCTTCGTCGGATCGCGCAGCGCGGGGGTGGTATACGCAGTCGTCGATCGTGACGAGGATTATATCGCCGACGACGTCCACGTCATTGCAAGCGATCTCTACATGCCTTCGGGTCTCGCGTTCCGCAACGGCAGCCTGTATGTCGCGGAAGTCCACCGCATCTTGCGCTTCGATGACGTCGAAAAAAAGCTTAATGATCGTCTGAAACCCGTTATCGTTTACGACGAACTGCCGACCCATGACCACCACGGATGGAAGTTTATCGCCTTCGGCCCGGACGACAGGTTATATGTTCCCGTTGGCGCACCGTGCAACGTCTGCGAAGTGCAACCACCCTTTGGCTCAATCCTGCGGATGCGCGCGGATGGGACTGATGTCGAAGTATATGCGAGAGGCATTCGCAACTCGGTCGGCTTCGACTGGCATCCGGTGAGCGCTGCGTTGTGGTTCAGCGACAACGGCCGCGACTGGATGGGCGATAACCTACCTCCAGGGGAACTCAACCGTGCGGCGCGGCCGGATCTGCATTTCGGGTTTCCATACGTTCACGGCGACGACATCGCCGATCCGGAGTACGGCGACGGTCATGAGCCTGCAGATTACACGCCGCCTGCGCATAATCTCGATGCGCACGTGGCGCCCTTGGGGATAGAGTTTTACACCGGAGAACAATTTCCCGAATCGTTTCGTCATGCGCTGTTCGTCGCCGAGCACGGGTGGTGGAACCGGCGGCGCAAGATCGGCTATCGGGTCATGGTCGCGCGCGTCGGAGAAGACGGGCAGGTGCTTGCTTACGAGCCCTTCATCACCGGTTGGCTCAACGGAGAAGCGAACTGGGGCAGGCCGGTGGATATCGAAGTCATGCCGGACGGAACGATGTTGATCTCTGACGACCAGGCCGGCGCGATTTACCGTATCAGCTACACGGGACGTTAATCGATATCCGCTATAGTCCGCGGTCCTAATGAGCGAACTTGCACACAGTATCGTCCGGTCGGATTCTGAAGCGCCGGAACTCCCGGACACACCGCTCCGGTTCTGTCTGCACTACGCTCGCGTGTATGCGCTTTTCGTGTACGCGATGATCGTACTGGAAGCGGGACAGGCCGCGTGTTCGATACTGTTGCCCTACGCCATCAAGCAGATCATGGACGCCGTCGTCGCTGCGCAGGCGCAGGCCGTAGCGGTTTGGGACCTGGTCTCGGGACCCTTCTGGTTGTTCGCCGGTCTCAATCTCGGTGTCGTTTTGTTCTCGCGCGCAAGCGGGGCGATACTCGTCGTACTCGGCCCTGAGATGCGGCGCCGCGTACGCCGCGAGTTGTTCGCCTACCTTCAGCAGCATTCACAACGCTATTTCATGAGCAACTTCGCCGGCTCGCTGGCGAATCGTATCGCCGAAGTGGCGATGAGCGTCGCCTATGCGGTGTGGACGGTGATGTTCGATTTCTGGCCGTTGATGATCTATTTCGGGGTGTCGTTGGTTTTGCTCCTCGGCGTGAACGTCAAACTCGCTCTGGTGCTCGGTGTGTGGATAAGCGCCTATGTCGTGATCTCCTTTGTTCTGGCCCGCCGCTGTCGCCGCTATGCGCGGGAGTATGCGGCCGCCCGGAGCCTCGTCAGCGGCAAGATCGTGGATTCGGTGACCAACATCATGAATGCGAAATTGTTCGCCCGCCGGGATCACGAACGGGCGTATCTGGACGGTTACCTGAATCTCGAAGTGAAACGCGCGCGCGAAACGTTTTGGTTCATGGAATGGATCCGTTGGTTTCAGTTCATTGCGGCGATGATCTTGATGCTCGGCGTGATCGGCTATGCCTTGTCGATATGGAGCAGGCAGGGCATGACGGCCGGTGAGTTCGCGATGGCGGCTAGCCTGGCGCTGTTGCTGATCGAGCAGGCGCGCGGGTTGAGTCGCCGCTTTCTGGATTTCTTCGAGTACGTCGGCAACATCAATGACGGCGTCAATATCATCGTTAGACCACACGAGGTGGTCGATCGCGAAGGCGCGCGAACGTTTGCCATCACGCGAGGCGAGATCCGCTTCAACGACATTGATTTCGCGTATACCGCGAATCGTGCAGTCTTCGAGCAGCTGCAAGTTGTCATGCGCGCCGGTGAGCGCGTCGGCCTGGTCGGTTATTCGGGCAGCGGCAAGAGCACGGTGCTGAACTTGATCTTGCGGTTGTTCGAACCGCAATCAGGCAGCATTCTGGTCGATGGTCAGGACATCCAACAGGTAACACAGGAAAGTTTGCGCGCGTCGATCGCGATGATCCCGCAGGAACCGATGCTGTTTCACCGCAGCCTCATGGAGAACATTCGTTATGGGCGTCTCGAAGCGAGCGACGAAGAAGTGGTTGAAGCGGCCCGCAAAGCGCACGCGCACGAGTTCATCTTGGAGACCGAAGACGGCTATGAATCGCTGGTAGGGGAGCGCGGCGTCAAATTATCGGGCGGCCAGCGGCAACGCATAGCGCTAGCCCGAGCGATCCTCAAACAGGCGCGTATCCTGCTCCTGGACGAAGCGACCAGCTCGCTCGATTCGGTCACCGAGCGCAACATCCAAAATAGCCTGGAGTACTTGATGGAAGGCAAAACCGTCGTCGTGATCGCGCACCGGCTGTCCACGCTCGCGCACCTCGATCGCATTTTGGTTTTTCACGAGGGCCGCATCATCGAAGACGGGCGTCACGACCAGCTGCTTGCGCTCGATGGCCATTACGCGCACATGTGGGCCATGCAGGCCGGCGGTTTTCTTCCCAGTCACGAGGACGACCGGGATGCCGAAGCCCGCGAACTCGCGGGATAGCGGATGGGCGGCGGCGTCTGTGGCCGTGTTTCAGGCCGCGCCGGCACGACGTGCCGTTCCGCAGTCAATGCCGCTCCACAGCTCGTCGAGATCCGCGAAGTTCCAATCTTCCGGTGATTCCCAACCGGTAATTTGATCGTCCGCGCTCGACAGATCGATGACCTTGACGGGGACGCGCATCTTGCCGCGTGTGCAATAGAAGATTCTCACGACCGGCGTTAACAAAGACTCATCTGCGACTTCGCTGACCACGGCCAATTTACCGGACTCGAGCTGCACCAATGACCCGACCGGATAGATACCCACTGTCTTGGCGAAGGCCTGGAATACCAGCGGGTCGAAGTGGCCCTCGCTCCATTCCTTCATCTTGCGTATCGCGGTCGCCGGGTCCCAGCCGGCTTTGTAGGGCCGGTCGGACGTGATCGCGTCATACACGTCGCATACTGCGCCCATTTTTGCGTACAGGCTGAGCGATTCTGCATCCAATCCTTCGGGATAGCCGCGCCCGTTGACCTTCTCATGGTGATGCAAACACACATCGAGCGGAATTTCGCTGGCACTTCCGCCTTCGAGCAGCATTTCGTAACCGCGTTCCGGATGTGATTTAACCCGGTCGAATTCAGCGTCGGTCAGTTTTCCGGGTTTGTTCAAGATCTCCAGCGGTACGGCCGCTTTGCCGAGATCGTGCATCATCCCCGCCATGCCGGTTTCACGCGATTGCCCTTCGTCCAACCGCAACTGCCGCGCTAATGCGAGCATGAGGCCGCACACCGCGACGGAGTGCATATACGTATAGTCGTCCTTGTCTTTCAAGCGCGCGAGGCTCACGAGAGCGCCTGGATTACGCGCGACCGATTCGAAAATTTCATCGACCAAGGGCTCGAGATTCCCCGCGCTCACCGCCTTGCCCATGCGTGCTTCGCCGAACATGTTGGTAACGACATTTTTTGCTCGTCCACAAATAGCTGTGGCGCGCGCGACTTCCGCTTGAAGTTCGATACTAGGCGGCGCATCGACGGTTAATGTCGCAGTTTCGATCAGTTCTCGTTCGTTCAGCGCATCGAGTTCCTCAGCAGTGAAGTTCTCGTCTTCAGCTCCCGAAGCAGGTGTTTCGGTATCGAGACCGCGCGACGTGTCTATCCAAACCTCCTTGATGGACGCGGCCCTAATGCGGTTCAAATCTGCAGATTCCTTAATGAGGAATTTGGTATTCCAAAAGGGATGGTCCATCCACGATCCGCAGATTTCGTTTAAGAACATACCGGTTCGAAGCTCCTCGACCGGGATTTTCTTGAGGTGTTTTTTGTTGGAAATGCCCATATCGGCGGTCTACACCGGTAGCGTAAGGGCGCTTGCCACCGGCAGGTGGTCCCGAGCCTTTCGCACGTCGAAATCCTAGCGGCCGAACGCTGCGGATCTTGAGGGGATCGGCCGCTTACCAGCTGTAGTCGTAACCGTAATCGGAGCGCAGGTAGCGCGAGACCATCTCATCGAAAAACCGTTTGTCCCCGCTATTGAACCAGGCGCTCGGCGGTCTGTCGTCGTCTCGAACGATGTTTCGCACGGGTTCTTCCGGGTCGAGCATCTCCGCCATTTGCGCTTTGCTCGCGTCACGAACCGCTGCGCGGATATGCTCGTCGGCGATGGTGACCCCAAAGTGCGAAAAAACGCGCTCGATTTCTGTAGCGGGATCATCGCTCAGCCGTTCATAGCGCAGGACCAAGGTGTCATCCGGAAAGCGTTCGCAAACGCGGGCCCAGCGATTGAGGAAGTGTAGACACCACCAAATATCCGTGACGTAGCGTTTGCCGGAAACGTCACCGCGAAGGTATTCGGAAAACGACACAGCATAGCGGTCTTCCCATTTCTCATAGTTCGATACCAACGCCGCACGCATGTCGCGCACCAGTACCGCATAGCGCGGAAATTTAGTAACGGCGCGAATGACGTGCGAATCAACGAGGGCATGGGGAATCGAGTGGCTGCTCGCGATCCGGGGCGCCTGCGGATACGGGCGCGGATGTTTGGGATGGCCGATGAAATCGTTGCTCGACGCGTTGTGGATATACCGCGGGGGCGGAAGGCCAAGCTGGTTCGCGATCGCGGCACTCATCATGTATTTCAGCCAATGCGTACCCGCGTGCTGCATCGTGACCAGAAAGCCGTCGAAGTCCCGGTACTTGAGCAGCGCGAAGTTGGAGATGTCGCGGCGCCAGCAGTGCCAATGGAAATGTGAAATCATGGAGCGGTAACGACGCTCGATCCCCGGACCGCGCCAGCCGCAAGACGCGGTCGACGCGGTGCCGTATCTATTCGATAGTCAAGCGGCAGCGCTCGCCCGTGAGCTGACGGATTTGTGCCACCGCGCTACGTTGGCGCAATCATCGGGAATCGGGAGACCGACGGCATTGGCGAAATCGATCGCGCACTGCGAGGTGATATCGGCGGCGGTGTAACGATCGGAACCCAGATATTCCGATTCACCCAGGCGTTGATCGATTTGCGCGTAATACCAGGCGGCGCGTTTTTTCCCGCGCTCGACGAGTTCCGGCATCAGGGGTATGCCGGCAAAGCCCGGTAACGCACGGTCTGCCAACACGTCGGTCTGATTCCGGAAGAATTCACCCACGGCCTGCATGCCGTGCAATTCTCCAAAGCGTTCCCAGGCCTCGATCGAAGCCGCTTCCATCGGGTCGTTACCGAGCAGGTTGGGATCGGGATGCAGGCTTTCGAGGTAGCGGAAAATACAGGGGGCTTCACGGATGACCGTGCCGTCGTCGGTCTCGAGGCTCGGCAACATGCCCCACGGATTGACCTTGAGGTAATCGTCTTTAAGATTCTCGCCTTCGAGGATGTTCAGTTCCTGCTTGGGGATGTCCAAACCCTTTTCTGCGATGAAGATCCGGGCACGGCGCGGATTAGGCGCCATCTGGCAATCATAAAGTTTCATTGTTGATTCTCCTTCCCGTGGGCGATCGGATTCAGGCACTCACTTTAGCAGGATGTGCTGAAATTAATAAATGTAGGAGCCGGCTTGCCGGCGAATAAAGCTATAACGCTCGTCAATCGCCAAATATTCTGGCCATCGTCATTTCCCGCCAATACGGTTCCAGATCTGTTGCGAAATCAGGATTGGACAGGAGCTTTTCGAAATGCCGATAGGCAAGGGGAAACGCTTCGCTGACGGTGTCGTTGACGATAGGCTCCAGGCCAATTTGACCCAGGCGCTCGGTCTCGTGGCGCTCGATGGCGAACAAGGTGAACTCGCAGGCGAAACAGATGTCGGCCAGCGAGAGTCCGTCTTCGATGATGAATTCCGACTGTTGCGCCAGCGCGTTATCAATTCCGCCCATGTAGGCGGCGAAAGCGGTGCACATGGACACGTGGGCATTGGCTAGGACGTCGTCGTCACTGAACGCGAACAGATAACGCTGACATTCGATTGCAAAGACGAGACTCGCATCGAGAAACGCATCGATGCGAGCTGAGCTATACGCGTCATGGCCATAGAGCGCATACCGATCCTGCCCGAGGCGCGCCACCGCCCGCATGATGCTATTGGATTCGAAAACCCCGATTCGGCCGTCCGGGCTGAAGGCGGCGGGTACGGTGCCGAACGGATGGGCGGCCATGAAGTTGGCGGTTTTGTGTATCGCGCCCTTGAAACCTTTACGCGCGGTACGGAGGGTCGAGTCATCGGCGCGTTCGGTGGCGCTCAGCGGATGAGCGTCGAAATCCCACAGCCAGTCGGTGAGATCCTTTGGCTTGGCGCCGCGGATCTCGAGCTCGACGCCGTTGATACGCGCCGCGATCGTTGCTTTGAACAGGCGCGGATTGGGGAGATACGAAAAAACACGCAAGTCGGCCATACGACCGAGTTTAACCGGTATGCATTACAGCGATAACGATTGCTTAGAGGCGGTAATAAGCGCGTTGCCGCTTTGTTCGAGGATTCAGTCGAAGATGCAAGTGTGGTGGAGGACATCCTTGTCGCTGCAAACCGAATATTTCATCGATGTCCACCACGTTGGACAGTGTCAGAACATTTAGCAAAAATTAACGTGACGCAATTCACATTTAATTATCCTGATTCTCGGATATGAGAACCTTTAAGGGTGATTGATTTTTTAATACCGCATCCTTGGTATTTATGGCAGGAATGCAGTAGGAACGCCGGGAACCCGCGCCTCCACGACCAATCGTTCTGAAGCGAGAACGATGTCTATGACCGCTTCGCCAGCTCCGACGGTGCCCCGACGGTATACACCCGCAGATCGACGACGATCCCATTCAACGGCGCCATGATGCCAGGACCTTTTCCCCCGGCCGGCACTCGCACGTTTGTGATGTGCTGCTCGCAGGGCGAAAGATTTTGAGCTCGCGGTGGTTATGTGCGCGAACATGCTAGAACCTATCTCAAAATTATCCGCGTGTGCGCCGGGAGCGATTTTCGCGCAGTTCAAGGCGCGAGGAGCGTGGTTTAGCGGCAGCTAAATGAGCGACGAACAACGCGGAAATGCGCGAAAATAGCCCCGGCCCTGTGGGTTGCGCCCTCAAAGCGCGCCTGCCGCGTTGCAACGCTTGAACATAGAACCACTATGCTCTGCGCGCTGCGCCTAGCATCCGCGCTTTGAGGACACAACGCACATGCGGATAATTTTGAGATAGGTTCTAGTGCCCTGTCCCGCGACAAACTTTCGTAAGTCGCGACGGATTTTTCGTCGGTGGCAAGGCGCGACGACGCCGTGTAGCGGGCTCTAGGAGGAGCAACACTGCCAGGGGCGAAAAAGACCAGCGAATTATGGAAGTTTGTCGCGGGACAGGGCACTAGTCTCACGCAAAAAATGTGGGGAGGCAAAACATGGCCAGAGTCGCGATCGTCAAGCCGGACAGCATCGATGACCCGGTGACCGCCGAAATATTCGAATGGGTCACGCAGATGGAAAGCGCGGTTCCGAATCATTTCTACGTCGAAATGAATTTCCCGGAGTTTCTAAAGGCCAAACTCGGCGCGACCAAGGTGTTGTGGCAATTCGGTGAACTCGCGATGCCGGAGATCCAGCACGTCGGCATCCTCGTATCCAAAGCGAACGGTTGCCCGTATTGCACCGCGGCTTTCTGCACCATCCTAAATTACGGGCTTGGGGCGGACGAAGAGGCGGTTACCCGGATCGTGACAGACGGGATCGATGCGGTGGACGAGCCGCGCCTGAAGACCATTCTCGAATTCGCGCTCAAGGCCAACGCCGACCCCAAATCCGTGACTGATGCCGATACCGACGCATTGCGCGAGGTCGGTTTGACCGACAGGGGCATCGTGCAGCTCGTGCATCTGGTCAGCGATTTCGCCGCCTACAATCGCCTCAACATCGCTTTGGGCACCGATTACGATTACCGTGACATGTGGCGATCACTGGCCTTCGGCTCGGAACAAAAACCAGGCACGGTGGCCGGCGATAACACGCGGGGGATTCGAGCATGAACGCCTTTAGGTCGATCAAACGCGTCGTGATCCTGTCCGTGCTACCGCTTGCCGTGCACGCTGATTGGACCGAGTGGCTGAACGTATTCAAGGAAAAGGCCACGAGCCCGGAGGTCGTGCAGCAGCTATCGCAATCGGAGATCGGTGACGGTTTGCGCGAGGCACTGGCGCAGGGTGCCGGCAACGCGGTCAAGCGTCTGGGGCAACCGGGCGGCTTTCTCGACAATGCCAACGTGCGCATTCCGATGCCGAAGCACCTCGGCATGGTCGAGTCCGGGTTACGGACCATTGGGCAGGACGCCATTGCCGATCGGTTCGTCGCAAGCATGAATCATGCGGCCGAGCGGGCCGTGCCTGAAGCGGCTTCGGTCTTCGCGGATGCCATCAGCCAAATGACGGTCGAAGACGCGAAGGCGATCCTGGACGGCCCCGGCACCGCGGCGACCGAATACCTCAAACGCACCAGCGGCGAGAAGCTGCGCGGCCGCTTTTCGCCCATCGTCGATAGCGCGATGGGCCAGGTCGGGGTGACAAAAACTTACCAGGACCTGATCGGCAAAGCGGATGTCCTCGGTGGATTGATCTCGACGGAGAAACTCGATCTCAACAACTACGTCACCGGTAAAACGCTCGACGGGGTGTTTCACATGGTCGGCGAGGAAGAAAAGAAGATCCGCGAAAACCCGGCCGCGCGCACGACCGACCTACTGGAACGGGTGTTCAGTAACTGATTGCTTCACTTCCGATCATCGCGTGGGCCCGCCCTGGCTCATCGCTTTTATCGTGTTGCTTGATCACGCGGGGGCAGGACACTAGTAGCGGCCTTCTGGTATGGTCTAATCCAGCCGTGCGAAGGGCTGCCGGCCGAGCGCCAACCCATTCGCAAGTCAAGAAAAAATAGAGAGGAATCTCGATGCCCAATCTACGCGTAGCGGTCGATATCGGCGGGACCTTCACGGATATCTGCGTGCTCGACGAGACCTCGGGCATGCTCGAAATCGCCAAGGTCGCGTCAACGCAGGATCCGATCGACGCGGCCTTGAGCGGCCTCGACAAAGTCGGCGTCGACCTCAACGACATGACGCTGTTCGCGCACGGTACGACCGTCGCGACTAACGCGCTCATCACGCGTAATCTGCCGCACACCGCGATGGTGGTCACCGAAGGTTTTCGCGACGTCATCGAGATCGGGCGCTCGACCAAACACGATCTGTGGGACGCCTATGAGGACAATCCGCCGCCCTATATCCGCCGTCGCGATCGCCTGCCGTTCGCCGAACGCACGACCGCCCTCGGCGACGTTGAGGTGTCGGTCGATGAAGCTGCGGCGCGCAAGCTCGCGGGACGCCTGCGTAAACGCGGCTATGAGGCGGTCACGGTATGTTTCATGAACTCGTTCGCCAATCCCGATAACGAGCGCGAGATGAATTGTATCCTCGCGCAAGAACTGCCGGGTGTCGCGGTTTCGAATTCGGCCGACGTGCTATGCGAGATCTTCGAACACGATCGATTTTCCTCAGCGGTGGTGAACGCCGTCGTCCACCCGGTCATCGGTGCCTATGCGCTCAGACTGCAGGACAAGCTGCGTGATGGCGGTTACACGAACGATTTGTTGCTATTGCACACCGGCGGCGGCGTGATGACGCCGCATACCGTCGATCGTCAGGCCGCGCGCCTGGCGGGATCGGGCATCGCCGCTGGCGCGGTGGCAAGTAAATATATCGGCACACTGTGCGGGTTCGAAAACTCCATCGGCTTCGACATGGGCGGGACGAGTACCGACGTGTCGCTGGTCTACGGTGGCGATTCGACCATCACGCGCGAGTGGTATATCGAGTACGGTCATCCGATCTGTTTTCCAAGCATCGACATCAAGACGATCGGCGCGGGCGGTGGTTCGATCGCCTGGATCGACGGCGCGGGATCGCTGCGCAACGGCCCGCAGTCGGCGGGCGCGCATCCCGGCCCCGCGTGTTACGGCGAAGGCGGTGATCAACCGACGAACACCGATGCGAACGTAATGCTCGGCCGTTTGGGCAGCGGCCTCGCCGGCGGCGATTTGAGCCTGGATCCGTCGCTGGCTAGAAGCGCGATCACCGCACAGGTGGCGGCGCCCTTGGGCTTGAGCGAAATGGAAGCTGCAAAGGCCGTTATCGATGTGGCGAACGCCAACATGGCGGACGCCATCCGGCTGGTTTCGATCATGCGCGGTTACGATCCGCGTGATTTTGCCCTGATCGCGTTCGGCGGCGCGGGCGCCTTGCACGGCGCGGCGCTCGCGAAGGATCTGTCGATCCCGACGGTGATCGTGCCGCCCAACCCCGGCGTCACTTCCGCCTTGGGCTGCTTGCTCGTCGACATTCAACACGACATCACTTTGGTTTACGTCGAAGACACGGCGACGGCCGATCCCGGCGCGATCGAACGCGCGTTCAGCGGCTTGGAAGCCGAGGCGCACGAGCGCTTGGAAAAAGAAGGCGTCGACGCCCCACAGCGGGTCTTACAGCGGTCGATCGATATGCGTTATGCGGGGCAATGGCGCTCGATCTCGGTGCCCGCGTCCGCGCCCTTCGTCTCCGTCGACGACGCGATTCGAGCGTTCGAGGACGCGCATCTGCGCGAATACAACTACATGCGCGAAGGGGCGGCCCTCGAGATCTTCCGGCTCAATCTGACCGCCATCGGCGTCACGCCTAAAGCCGAGCTCAAACGTTATCAAGCGTCCGATGCGAGTTGCTCGCCGCAGATCGAGCGGGAAGTTGTATTCGATGACGTCGATCAGGCGATCGCGACGCCTGTGTATTCGCGACCGGACCTCACCGCCGGGATGAACATGCAGGGGCCCTGCATCATAGAGCAACTCGATTCGACCGTTCTGGTTCCCCCAGACGCCACGATGGACGTCGACGAATGGTTGAATATTCGGATCAGCGTTTAGGAGATTAGCCAATGGACGAACGCGTAAAACAGATCACAAGCCTCGATCCCGTTACGTTCGAGGTCTTGCGCAATGCGTTTATCACCATCGTCGATCAAATGGCCGAACAGGTGCGGCGCACCTGCTATTCGTTCGTCGTATACAACCGCGACTTCTCCAATGCGCTGTGTGACGCTGAAGGCGACACCATCGCTCAGGGAAATCAAGACCTGGCCGCCCATGTAGGAACCTTGCACTACACCTGCAAGGCGGTGTTGAAAGAATTCGAAGGCGATATCCATCCCGGCGACGTATTTCTGATCAACGATCCCTATGTCGGCGGCACCCACTTCAGTGATACGCGCGTGCTCGTACCGATCTTCTGCCAGGATGAATTGATCGCCTGGAGTGAGGCCAACGGCCATTGGGCGGATATGGGCGGCAGCGTGCCGGGCTCCTTCGACGTCACCGCGCGCGACATGTTCAAGGAAGGGATCCGCGTGCCGCCGATCAAGATCTGGCGCCGCGGCGAGTACTGCGGCGACGTCGCAAAACTGATCGCCAAGAACACGCGCGACCCGGCGGCGATCATCGGCGATATGGACGCCCAAACCCAAGCCTGCAAACTGGCTGAGCGCGAGATCCTGCGCCTCACCGACAAGTACGGCGTGGAGACGATCAAGACGGCCTTCATCGAGGTGCAGGATTACGTCGAGCGTACTGTACGGCAGCGTTTGGCCGAGCTGCCGGACGGGACCTGGGAGACGGTCGATTTCGTCGATCAAGATCCGGCGGGTGAAGAGGGCATGATTCCCATATGCGTCAAAATGACCATCGCCGGCGATCATGTGGAGTTCGATCTAACCGGTTCCCACGCCACTATCGGCTCGATATATAACTGCGCCTACGGCGGCACCTTCGCCGGTATCGTCGCGGGCATGAAGACGTTTTTTCCGGATATTCCCCTGAACTCGGGGTTCTACCGCACCGTCACCGTGACGGTTCCCGACGATACCGTGGTCAGCGCCAAGTGGCCGGTCGCGGTCAGTGGCTTCGTGATGCCTTTCGAAAAGATCATGAACTCGATCTTCGAGCTCTGGTCGCGGCTCATGCCGGAGCGCGCGATGGCCTGCGCATTCAATATCGAATACTTACAAACCGGCGGTTATGACGCGCGTTACCCGAGCCGACCCTATTTCATGCTGTACGACTGGCTGTCGGGCGGTTGGGGCGGCCGTAATGGCAAGGACGGTTTGAGCGTGACCTCGTCGTGCTTCGGCGTAGGCCTCATGATCCAACCGGTAGAAGGTCAGGAACGCATGTGCCCGGTGCGCACCGATCGCTTCGAGATCGTCACCGACAGTGCGGGCCCGGGTGAGTTCCGCGGCGGAGTGGGTCTCGACAAAGAGGGCACACTTCTGGACGTCGAAGGATGCGTGTTTTCTTATTTCTGCGACCGCGAGCGCTCGGTCGTATGGGGCATCGAAGGCGGCTTACCGTCGCGTCCGCACGGTCTGTGGATGGAGTACGATGGCGAGCAGAAATTTCTCGGCGCGGTGTTCTCCGATGTCCCGGTCGAGCCCGGTACGCGCTTCTGGCGCGGCACCGCCGGCGGTGGCGGCTACGGCGATCCCTTGAAGCGCGATCCCGAAAAAGTGAAAGCGGATATCGAAGACGAATACGTCTCAATCGAGCGCGCAGTAAAGGATTACGGTGTGGTCATCAAGGTGATCGACGCGGAGCTTGGCGAGTACGAGATCGACGCGCCGGCGACGAAAGAAGCGCGCGAAGAGATCGCTGCCAACCGGCGCGGGTGGCTCGAAGAAGATCCGGAAACAGTCGCACGGCGATTTCGCGACGGTGAGATCGATGACTTGGACGTCATTCGGCGCCACGGCGTGATCTGCGATTGGGGAACCGGGGAATTGCTGCCCAATTCAACGCGCGAATTCCGCGCAGCCATGCAGCGGCGCAGCGCGGCGCACTGGGCGTAAGATAACTCGATAGACGTTTTAGCGGTTCTTGCCTTTCAGTAAGGAACGAGCCGCCGGGATACGCGTTTGCTTTTTGGCCGAGCGGTCGACCTCGAGTCGCGCAAACTCAGCGGATTCGACGTGTCGCACGGTACGCTTGAATGGCGGACGGCCTGAAAAATCGATCTCCATGATCTTCTTGAGTCCCTCTCGTTCGGCCGCACCTGCGGTCGTCGAAAGCACAATGGACGTGAGTGCTGCGATGGCGATCGCACTGATAATCGATCTTTTCATTACCAGGTTTCCCGGTGTTTCCCACCTACGATTATAGATAAGCCGAACTTAAGGCGTCATTCGATTTGCACGGTCTGGGGCATGATTGCACCATTTCAGGGCATCGATGTGACCGATGACTGCGTTCGCACGGTATTTTCCGGGCATGCGCTCCAGGCACGCTATTTGCGTTGCATGATCCCGTGCGAATTGCATATCAGACAATGTCCCGAGCCGGCGTTGCGGCGCTGCTCGTCGGTATCGGACTGACCGCCTCTGCCGGCGACTTCGCCGTCCACGTCCCGGTCATCCAGAAAATATCGGGTAGCTTTTACGTAAAAGGGGTCCTGGATGAACGATTCGAAGCAGAGTTCCTCGTTGACACCGGTTCCAGTTACGTTGCCGTAAACCGCAAACTGTTCGCCCATCTGAAACAGAACGGGGGCGTTTCGTTCGTCAAGGACGTCGCAGGGGTTATGGCAAACGGGCGACGCGAGGTCGTAGGCATTTACCGAATTGCGCGCTTTCGACTCGGATCGGAATGCGAACTCGGCTCCATTGAAATCGCCGTGCTGCCACGCGGAAGCCGCAATATCCTCGGATTGAACGCCCTGGGTAAAACGGCGCCATTCGCGCTTTACATGTCGCCGCCGCTACTAGCTCTGACCCAATGCGGCCGACACGATACGATCGCGTCAATTGACTGAGATACCGATTCGCTTACTGCGCACAACGAAAGCTCCGTAGGAGCCCGCTTGCGGGCGAATGCCCCGTGGTTATCATTCAGATGATGGAATCACCCGCGCACACCGCCGCCCGCCGCCTGCTTCTAACAAAACACCATGGCGTGTTGTCGACGATATCCGTCGATACACCGGGCTACCCGTTCGGATCGGTTGTAAATTACTGCTTGAGTCGCGACGGCATACCCATCATTTTGATCAGCCGCATCGCACAGCACACGCTCAACATTCAGGCCGACCCGAAAGTCTCTTTGATCGTGAACGAGGATGGTAAAGACGACATCCAATCGGCGGCGCGTCTGACTTATCTGGCCGACGCAAAGATCCTTCCGCCTCCCGACAAAGACCCGGCGTTGCGTTATTACGGGTTCTTTCCCGAAGCGCAGCGATATCACGAAGAGCTCGAATTCGATTTCTATCGGCTGGATCCCGTCCGCGCACGCTATATCGGCGGATTCGGTGAGATACATTGGATTCCAACCGAGCAGCTAAATCGCCGCAACCCATTCGACCAAGACGACGAGTCGGGCATGGTGCAGCACATGAACGATGACCATCGCGATGCGATGGCGCGTTATTGTCGAGATGCGGGCTTCGCCTGCGATCCCGCAGAGCCCCCGGCCATGGCGGGCATCGACGGCGAAGGTTTCGACTTTCGGCTCGGGCATCGGCTCATCCGGTTCGCGTTTGACGAGCCGGTCAGCACCAGCGGGCAGGTGCGTGAAAAACTGGTCGCGATGGCGAGGCGTTCCACGTAAGCCGATAGTTCTATCGCGCGACGTAACCCCCATCAACGGCTAGTGCGTGGCCGGTCATGAACGACGCGCCGTCGGAGCACAACCATACCACCGCGCTCGCGATTTCTTCGGGCGCGCCGAGGCGCCCCATCGGTTCATGCTTAGCCAGCTTATCCAAGAACCCCGGCCGTTCTTTGTCCGCGCCCGCGGTCATGTTCGTGAGAACACCGCCCGGACACACCGCATTGACGCGAATATTCGCTTTGGCGTATTCGAGCGCGGCATTTTTCGTCAGACCCACGACCCCGTGTTTCGCCGCGCAATAAGCCGGTGATTGGTTCATCCCGACGAGGCCCGCGACCGACGCGGTGTTCACGATCGACCCGGAACGCTGCGCGGCCATCTGACGAAGCTCGTGTTTCATGCAGAACCAGACGCCCGTGAGGTTGATTGCGATCACCTGGTCCCACACCGCCGTCTCGTAATCCGCGGTCTTTGCCACGGCGCCGCTGATCCCGGCATTGTTGAAAGCAAGGTCGAGGCTGCCGAACCGGTCGACGGTTTTCTTCACAATGGCCTCGACTTCGTTTTCGTCCGAAACGTCGAGACGATCCGCGACAGCCTCGCCGCCCGCTGCTTCGATCAAGGCGACCGTTTCTTCGCAACCAGTGAGGTCGACATCGGTCACGACGAGTCGCGCACCTTCACCTGCAAGCGCAATCGCGCTGGCACGGCCGATGCCCGCAGCGCCTCCGGTAACAAGTGCAACTTTATCCTGACAGGATCCAGACATGTTATTTTCCTTTCATCAACAATAAATAAACGATCGCCGCAAGACCGGCCGCGCCAAACGTCATGCACATGACCATGATTTGATAACGGACGGCGATATGTGGTTCGACGCCCGATAAGATCTGGCCGGTCATCATACCCGGCAGCGCCACCAGGCCGACGGCCAGAAAGGCGTTGATCATGGGAATGAGCGCCGCTTCCAAGGCGCGCTGACGCGCTAGGTCGTGGACGATGCCATTGCGCATTTCCGCGTTAAATCGTTCGGCGGCGAGACTGACGGTGTTCATCGCGCTCGAAAATATCATGCCGGCGATCGGGATCATCGTGCGCGGCTCGAACCAGGGATCCAATTGCAACACTCCGCCCGTAACGATGGCCAAGGTCAAAAAGCCGCCGGTAGCGATCGCGCATAGCGCCTTGAGGTAAAGGCCACCGGTGCGCGGCGCGAGCGGCCGCAGCGCAATCCAGCTCGACGCGCCCAGCATGATCGCGAGGATGCCGATGACAATACCCGCATGCTCGGTTTCGAATATATAGGTCAACACGTACCCGATGAGCACGAGCTGAATCACCATGCGGATGGTCGCATAGGCGACGGTTCCGGAACCCGCGGACCACCGCCACAACACCGCGGCGACTGCGGCTACCGGCGCAAACGCAAAGGCGAGATTGGCGAAGGGAATAATCGTAACGGTCGTGTTCATGGACCTTGAGGCCTCCTATGCAAACGGCATTGGGCCGCCGGGTCGATTCAGGTCAGCGCAGTCCGTCTTCGCCCGTTATTTCGTCGACGGTAAGCCCCCCGATCCGAGGGAGCGGGCGCCCGCTGTCCGTCACGGCCACCGCCACTACGATTTCTCCGGCGCGCGGCGCGTCACTGACACGCACTTCTATGGCGTCGAAATGGCTGCGGACATAAGCCGCGTCTTTATGACCGAGCGGGACATCGATGGGCGTACCGAGTCCGCCCATCTTCTTTGCGGAGGGCACTAGCGAGGCGCCTTTTTCGACGGCGGCGCGCAACGGTTTGCCGAGCCGTGGATGGAGGATCGCAGCGGCATGCTCGAGCTCACCCGCTTCGCCGACGATCGCGGCTTTACCATAGCTTTCGGCTTCGGCGGGTTCGATCCCGAGCGCCGCGACCGCACGCTCGCCGAGCATCCCGCCCATCTCCTCGCCGATCTGCATGAGGATCTCGAGATCCGCTTCATAGCGGCCGGCCAATGGGTTCTCGATCACCGCGAGCGCGGCGGCGCGGCGCGTCGGCGGATCGATGTCACGGCCGATTTCGTTGCGCGTTTCGTCGACGACCGTGACGATCTTGCGGATCTTTGCAATGCTCATCGTAATCCGTCCTCCCCTTTGATTTCATCGGCGCGCAAGCCCCCGACGCGGGCGTGTACGCGCCCGCCGGTGGCCATGGTCAGGATGTAAATGATCTCGTCCGCTGCCGGCGCGCCCGGCACACCGCATTCGATGGAATCGAAGTGGCTGCGCACGTACGACGCATTGATATGGGTCAGCGGGACGTCCAGCCGCGCGCCTACGCCACCGACCTTTTTCGTCGACGGCACGATGGCCATCGCGCCGCCGAGGATCTCGCGCATGCTGTAACCGCCGGGCACGTGCCATAACGCGCCGTGCTCGATCTCGCCCGCGCTGCCGACGATAGCGGCTTTACCGTAGGCTTCGATCGCACTCGGATCGCCACCCACAGCGTCGAGTAATTCTCTGGCCATAGCCAATCCTAGAGGCGTCAAATCATCCATCATCCAGGCGATGTCCTCGACATAACGGCCCGCAAACTCGTTTTTTACGACTGCAGCGGCGAAACCGCGCACGTGCGGCTTCGACGGAGGCGGACCGCCATCGTGGAAGATCGCTTCGATCTCGATATGTTTGTGCAATACGTCCGGCGTGGCCATCGTGCGAGGCTCCAGGTAGCGGGCCGTTTTCTTATTGTGAATGATACCGCGGTACGGGATTATTCAATCATAAAGATACGACCGAAGAGGTGAGTCATGCATGACGATAAAGGTGCCATAAGCGACAAGCTCGTCGTCAAGAATATCGGTCTGATGTTGTCGGGACGTCTCGAACAACCGATAGCCGACGCTGATACGGTTGTCGCGGAGCGCGGTGTCATTACTGCGCTGGGTCGCGAAGCCGATTGCGACACGGATTGCGCAGCCGTCGTCGTCGACGCTAATGGCACGACCGTGTGCCCGGGCCTGATCGACAGTCACGTCCACCCGGTCGCCGGCGACTGGACGCCCCGCCAAAGCCAGTTGAACTGGATCGACAGCTCGCTGCATGGCGGCGTCACGACGATGGTCTCGGCCGGCGAAGTGCACATACCGGGACGGCCCAAGGACATCGTCGGCCTCAAGGCGATGGCGATCGCCGCACAACGCTGGTTCGATAATTTCAGGCCCAATGGCGTGAAGGTGCTGGGCGGCGCGCCGGTGCTCGAGCAGGGCATGGAGGAGGACGATTTCCGCGAACTGGCCGCGGCGGGCGTGACGCTGCTCGGCGAGGTCGGTCTCGGCGGGGTCAAGGCCGGCGATGAAGCGAAGCGCATGGTCGCTTGGGCGCGTAAATACGGTATTCAAAGCACCATCCACACGGGCGGGCCGTCCATACCGGGATCGGGCTTGATCGATAAGGATGTTGTTTTAGAAGCCGACGCGGACATCATCGGACACATCAACGGCGGACACACGGCATTGCCCGATGACCAGATCGTCGATCTCTGTGAATCCTGCAACCGCGCGATCGAGATCGTGCACAACGGCAACGGCCGTTCGGCGTTACTGGCGCTGCGCACCGCTGCCGAGCTCAATCAGCTCGAGCGCGTCATTCTCGGCACCGATGGACCCGCGGGATCGGGCGTGCAGCCGCTCGGGATCCTGCGCATGGTGGCGATGCTCGCGAGCCTCGGCGACGTGTCCGCGGAAACGGCATTCTGTTTCGCGACCGGCAATACCGCGCGCATGCGGGCACTCGATTGCGGGATCCTCGAAGTCGGCCGCGTCGCGGATTTCGTCATCATGGATCGCGCGCAGCATACGGCGGGCAAGGATATCCTCGAGAGCCTAGCACTCGGTGACATACCGGGCGTCGGCATGACGATCATCGGCGGTCAGATCAGAACCGAGCGGAGCCGCAACACGCCGCCGGCGGAGCGCTTACCGACGGTTCAACACTAACGACCGGTCCGGTAGGAGCCGGCTTGCCGGCGAATTAGCTATGCCGTGCCTGGCCACCGCGCGGCGCAGACCGTGCCGATGCCCAACACGCCAAACAGCACCAAATCGAGCCTGAAGCCACCGATTTGGCTCGGTACGAACCCCCCGAGTGAGAACAGAAAAACGATTAATGCCAAGGCCGTAAGCGGCAGTATCACCGCGCCATTCGGACGCTCGGCAAAAACACCTAAAAGCACGAGCGGACCGAGGATTGCGGTACCGATGAAACTGACCCGCGCGACGAGTACGAGTTGATCGGAACTCACGATCGCCAGCCCGAAGGCGGCTAGGGCGAACAGCCCAATTGCGCTGCGCGTGTATAACATGACCCGACGTTCTTCGCCGCGCAACAGCGAGCGCAGTTCCGCCCCTAGCGCAAACAACTGCGAGTCGGCGGTCGACATGGCGGCGGCCATCAACCCCACGGCGACGGTCGCCGCGACGATCGGTGTCTGCTCCAGGAGTAACACGCGGGCGAGAAATTGCGGCGTACTCGCATCCGGATGCACCATCGCGCCGTACAAACCCGTGGCGATGGCCGGCAGGATCACGAGCATCGAGAAGATCCCGAAGCCGATGGCCATTCGGCGGCTGGCGTCGAAATCCTTCATGATGACCATGCGCATGGCCAGCTGCGGTTGCGTGATCGGCATCATCATCAAACCGACGAACGACGCTAATAAAAACTGTAAGCTGAATAACCCATGCGGTCCGGGTGTCGATAACAATGCCGGTTTGGTTGCGGCAACGCGCGCGAATAATTCCGGTATGCCACCGAAATATGCCACGCAGCCGATCGCGATGATCCAGGTGGCGACGAGCATGACCAATCCCTGCAGCGCGTCGCTGAAGATGATCGCTTTCAAGCCGCCGAGTTCGGAATAAACCAACAGCGTTAAGACGATTGATAGCGCCCATCCCCAGATCGGCAGGGTATCGGGATAGGCCGCGTTGAGAAAAATGCCGATGCCCCGGATCTGGATCGACACATAGGGCGTTAGAAAAAGAAACACGCCCGCGAAATAGAGATACCCCGCCCAGCGGCTGCCGTAGCTGTCGCATAGCAAACCGGCGACGCCTTTGAAACCCAGCCGGGCTGCTTTACGCCGCAGGTGATAGCCATACCAGAGAATGACGAAGGCCATCGCGGCGTCCGAAACGCCGAGGAAGATCCACGCGCCGACGCCATGGGTGCGGAAAAAATCCGGCATGCCCATGAGCGTGAACGTGCTGAACTGCGTGGCGCTGATCGTGAGCATGCCGATGATCGCGCCGAGATTCGAACCGGCGAGCATGTAATCGTCCGCGGTGCGTGTCGTGCGTCGCGCGTGCCACGTGGCCCATACGAGGAGCAGGGCGTAGAGGCTGCCTATGGCGAGAAGCCAGCTCGTCATGGTCAGACGTTAGGGTCGTCTCGTCCGGGGTGCACGGCGGCGCCGACAATAGTAACGATCATGAACCCGGCCGCGACGCCCAGTCCGGCCCACAAGGTCCGCGGGAGGCCGAAGACCAACGGTTCGATCACATTGGGGCTCAATACGAGCGGCGAGAACGTGATTGCCGATAAGCAAAGGGCTGCAACCAGGCAGCCCCGCCACGCGACGATGCGACGGCCGCGTCGCCGCTCGAGCAGTTGATCATTCATAGGTTGTGAGCGCGGACGCGGCCGGCTCAGTTGTCGAATACTTCCAAACGTACGATGTCGGACACGGGGACTGCGTAGCGAGAACCGCCCTCGGACTTGTCACGCTTGAGCGTGGCCGAGCTACCGTCGAAAGCTACGAGCTGATCGCGGAGCCGACTGCCGTTGGTAAGCGTCACGCGCACCAGTTTGCCGATATGCGCGGCTGCATCGTCGATCGCAATATCGCGGAGCGCATAGTAGTTATCGGGGCTGATCGCCGTAACGGCTGTCGCCGGCGCAGGATCCGGGGCCGATTCGACCGCGGGCGCGGTGTCAAAATCTTCCATCAGTTCGCGGCAGAGTTGCTCGGCGGGGATGCCTGACTCCACTTCCATCTCCCCGAAAGCTATGCGTTCGTCGGGTTGGAGTTGCGCCAGGCACGGTCCGGGTGCCAGATCGGCCGCGGGCAAAGGCTCCTCTATTTCGTTGCAAAGCTGCTCCGCCGGTATCCCCGACTCCGCCTGCATTTCGCTGTACGCCTCGAGGTCTTCGGGGTCGAGTCGACCTAAACACGGCCCAATCGTGAAGGTCGTCACCTGGCCGTGCTGAGGTGATTGCAGTAAATCGTCGGCTTCCATGCCGGAAACCATCGCGTCCTGACCGAATAGCGAGCCGAGACCGACTACGCCTATGCCGAGCACCATCGCCAGCACGAAGACGATGCCGCACAGGATCGCGAGGTTGACGACGCCGGCGATCACTAAAATGCCGAAGGCGCGCAATCCGCTGGTACCGAGCAGGCGGGCGAAGATGAAGATGGGCGCGCCGATGGCCACGATCACGGTGACGATCACGAGGACCAAGCCGACGATGTTCTCGAGCAGTCCAGCGACGACGAGTCCCACGCCTGCGGCTACCGCGCCGACCACATAGGTGATTATAAGTGCGCCGACGCAACGACCCCAGCTGTTGTGCTCGGCGTCCAGCCACCCTGCGGCGAGCTTGATCGATAGCGCCGTGATAAACAGCGCCAGGACGAACGAACCGATACTGATCAGTATTTCCATGATCCCGGATTTCTTGTTCTTGGCCGGTCCATCCGCGGCGGGTGCACCGTTCGACCTTGACTCCGAATACTACGCATCGTTGCACATACAGCCGCGGACCGCGTTGGCGTACCGGACCCGATCACGACCGTTTGGGTAACTGCAATATATCGGTGGGGCGGTAGGACCGCAACGTAACGCGCATACGCATCCGCCGGTAGGTTCGGACGCGGAAAAAGCGCTAGTGTTCTGTCCCGTGAAAAACTTTCGTAAGTCGCGAAGGATTTTTCGTCGATGGCAAGGCATGACGACGCCGTGTAGCGGGCTCTACACAAGGAGGAGTAACGCCGCCAGCGGCGAAAAAGACCAGCGAATTATGGAAGTTTTTCATGGGACAGAACACTAGACGCTTTGGCGAAAACGTGACATGTAACGGCCTCCTACGGAACATAGGGAGCCAGGCGCCGTGCTTACCAGATGGCGATGTGTTTATCATCGACGTCACGGGCGTGGATTTTGACGCGCATTCGGACCACTGTGAGCGCGCCGGCACGTGCCGGGCCCATGGCACGGGTTATCCAGCCGAGCTCTGGTGGTCGAAAATCCGCCGCGCAAACGGCAACGAAGCTTGGGTGCGGGAACCCATACAAAATTTGGATCGCGTACTGAGATCAGATTGATCCAACGATGGGAGTAAATGATGGCGGAATGGCGGGAAATCAGCAGAAACATGGTCTTTCCCTGGCATTGCGACCACTACGGCCATATGAACGTCCGTTGGTATACGCATTTCTTCGACGACGCGTCGTTTTTGATCTGGTCGACCGTCGGATTGAACATGCGCGAAATCCAGGCAACGGGTGTACACAGCGTGATTGCACGCACCACAACGGAGTATCACCATGAGGTGCGTGCCGGTGATCCGGTTCTCATCGTCGGCGGTTTCTCGCGCATCGGCAAAAAAAGCTTGAACGTGTACACGCGCATGCTGGATGCGAACACGCGCGAGCTGCGCGCGAGCAACGAATATGTGATCGTTTTCTTCAATGCGGAATCCCGGCGCTCCGCTGAAATACCCGAAGACGTGAGACGCGCCGTTTCCGAGGCGCTCGTAGACGTCTCGGACCTCGACTGAATGACCGACAACACGAAAACGGGAGACACGCCGGAACGGCGAAGCGACGATCCGGATATCGTTCGATGTGACGCGTGTCCGGTGCTGTGCAGGATCAAACCGGGACGCGCCGGCGCGTGCGATCGCTACGCCAATGTCGACGGCCAACTGGTGCGGGTAGATCCCCTGACGCTCACCGAACGCGCGCTCGAACGCGACGAGCCGCTGGTGCCCTTCGCCGAACGCGCGGAGGACTGGGCCGGTGACGTGATCCCGCAGCACGAGACCTTTGTGACCGGCATCGGCGCCGGCACGACTTATCCGGATTACAAACCCGCGCCGTTTATCGTTTCACAGGAATACGAAGGCGTCGACACGGTCACGGTCGTAACGGAAGGGATCTTCAGCTATTGCAACGTGGTGACCAAGATCGACACCGATCGGTTTCTCGGACCGGAGAACGCCGCGATTCGTTACAGCGGCCAGCAGATCGGGCACGTCACGACCGCACAATACGGCTCGCAAATGCTGTCCATCGGCGGCGTGCGACATTTGACCGGCGGCAGCCGCAAGGAGGGCGTCGCGACCTGTGAAGCGCTGCTCGAGATCTGTAATGGCAGGGCGATCGAAGTGGTCATCGATGACGGCGCGACCGTGGGTATACAAAGCGCGTACGCGCCGGTCGTGAACGGCGTCCCGGAGCAACGCATGCGGGTCGGTTGTGGGTCGGCGACGATCGGCATGTTCGCCAAGCAGTTCCACGGCCATGCCGACGAAGTCATCGTCGTCGATGATCACATCACCGGTGTCTTGAGTGAGCATCAAGCGGGACGCTACTTGGATATGCAGGCCACCGGGATCCGCATCGTCGGCCATCGCTCAACGCCGGGCCGCTACTTCAAGGTGTCGAAGCCCGGCCTCGGTTGGGGCGGCACGCAGATCGACGATCCCATGTCGATCTTCAAAAAAATCGACCACGCCAAGGCCTGGCCGGGCCTGCGCTTGCTCATGACCACGACCACCGGCGAGGATTCGTTCTATTGCGAATTGAACGAGGATCTCGAACCGACGCCGAAAGACATGCCGCCGTCATTGCAAAAGATCGTCGATCGGATCGGCGAGAATTGTGAACCCGCGCTATGCACGGTGTTGTTCGTGGCAGGCGCAGGTGGCTCGCTGCGCGCGGGGGTGACCGAAAACCCGATCAACCTCACGCATTCGGTAGCGCAGAAAACGACGCTTGTGACCATGGGTGGCGCGCCGGTCTACGTCATGCCCGGCGGTGGCATCACCGTCATGGTCAACGTCGACGACATGCCCGAAAACGCGTTCGGTTACGTGCCGACGCCGGCGATCGTGGCGCCGATCGAATTCACCTTGCCCTACGATCTCTATGCGGCATCGGGCGGGCATGTCGCCAGCATCGTGTCCTTGAACGAGGTCCTCGCCGATCGTGGCGAGGAACTCCGCGTTGAGGCATCGAAAGAGGCTAAGACATGAGCCCATCGGCCGTGCGTTTGTCGGGAAACCGCCTGCACCTTCAAGACGGTCCGATCGATCTGATCGTGCATGCGCGCGGCCCGCGGCCGGCGGTCGAGAAAGCCTACGCGAACGCGACCCGTCGATTTCAGACCGTCCTCGGCGAACTGGTGTCGGAACTCGCTTTGTTACGCGCGCAAACTTCATCGACGATACCCCACGGCGCAGTCGCAAAGCGGATGTGGGCGGCAACGGGGCACTTCGATCGTGATTTCGTCACGCCGATGATCGCCGTTGCAGGTAGCATCGCTGACGAGATCGCATCGACTATGGAAAACGTCGCGGGACTGGAGCGTTGTTATGTGAATAATGGCGGCGATATCGCGATCCGTCTAATTCACGACGGCGAATTTCGCGTTGGCGTCATGCCTTTGGATACACTGCAGCCGGACGCGCTCGGCGTCATCACCCGCGCGTCGGGCATCGGCGGCGTCGGCACGTCGGGATGGCGCGGCCGTTCACACTCGCTCGGTATTGCCGATTCAGTCACCGTGCTTGCGAAAACGGCGGCTACGGCCGATACCGCGGCAACCTTGATCGCCAATGCCGTCGACGTGGATGTCCCGCAAGTCGAGCGCGCACCGGCAGTCGATATCGATCCGGATTCCGATCTGGGTGAGCGTTTGGTCACGCTCGATGTGGGTGTCCTCGACGCGGCGTCGCGAGCAGTGGCGCTTGGGAGGGGGCGGGATTTTGCCTTCGATTTGTTTGAACGTGGGCTCGTGATCGGGGCATACATATGCCTTCAAGGTGAATTTACCAGCGTTGGTTCCGATGAAAAATGGTTCGCCCGCAAGCGTGCTCCTACATCCTTTAATCATGCCACCGTGGGAGCCCGCTTGCGGGCGAATTGCGTGTACTGATGACCTACCACCGGCCCGACACACTCGAAGCGGCACTCGACATCCGCGCATCGCGAGAGGTTATCGTGCTTGCCGGCGGTACGGACGTCTATCCCGCCAAAGCCGCGCGCGATGCCTGGGGAATCGGAACGTCTGACGAAGTACTCGATATCAGCCGGCTCAGCGAATGCCGCGGCATCGAACGGCTCAATGGCCGCATACGGCTCGGCGCTCTAGTTACCTGGACTGAAATCATCGAAGCGGATCTGCCGCCCTGGTTCGATGCGCTAAAACTGTCGGCGCGCGAAGTGGGCGGCCTGCAGATCCAGAACCGCGGCACCATCGCGGGGAACCTGTGCAACGCATCCCCCGCGGCGGACGGCATTCCGCCCTTACTCATTCTGGATGCCAGCGTCGAGTTGGCGAGTCGGGCCGGCGTGTGCGAATTGCCGTTAACGGATTTTCTCACGGGTTACCGCAATACGGCGTGCGGGACCGAGGACCTCGTGACCGCGGTCTACGTACCCGATTGCGACGCCCGGGCCCGCACCGATTTCATGAAGCTCGGCGCTCGGCATTACCTCGTCATATCGATCGCGATGGCCGCGAGTCTGCTCGTCCTCGATGACGATGGTTGCATCGCGGATGTTCGCCTATCAGTCGGGGCGTGTTCTGCCGTTGCACAGCGGCTGACCAGGCTCGAGGCACGGCTTATCGGCGATTCCATCGCAACGGCGGCCGCGTCGATCGAACGAGCCGACCTTGCGGAAATCGATCCCATCGATGATTTCCGCGCCAGCGCTGCCTATCGCGGCGACGCGGCCTTGACGATCGTCCGACGTCTACTCGAGAACCTGGGGCCGTGAGTTTGCAAGAAACGAACGCACGACCGTCGACGACGATCGCGTTTGTAGTGAACGGCAAGGCGACGACGATCGATGTCGATCCATTCGAACGCTTGTCGGAAGTCTTGCGCCACGATTTGGGGCTGACCGGCACCAAGGTCGGATGTGATGCCGGTGATTGTGGTGCCTGCACGGTCATTCTGGACGGCCGGCAAGTCTGCGCTTGCATGGTGTCGGCGGCGCAGGCGGACGGTGCCGACATAGATACCGTAGAGGGCAGGGCGGACGACGCCTTGCTCGCAGCGCTGCGTGCAGCCTTCCTCGAACACGGGGCGGCGCAGTGCGGGATCTGCACGCCCGGTATGTTGATGGCGGCCCGCGACATCTTGCTGCGTAAGCCGGATGCGACGCGTGGCGAGATTGAAGATGCGCTTGGCGGCGTGCTCTGTCGTTGCACCGGCTATCTCAAGATCGTCGAGGCCGTCGAGCAAGTCCGCGTGGGCCAACTGCCGCCAATCGTTTCCGCACCATCGGGTGGCGCCGTCGGTGCGCGCATTGCACGCATCGATGGCGCGCCGAAAGTCGATGGCAGCGATCAGTTCGGCGCGGATACCGCGCCTTCAGAAGCGCTGTGGTTGCGCACGATCCGCTCGCCGCATGTACGCGCGCGTTTCAAGGTCGGCGATTGCGCTGCGTTGCATCGGCGCTATCCAGATCTCGTGAAAGTATTGACCGCCGCAGATATTCCGGGCGAAAAAACTTTCGGTGTATATCCCGATCTCAAGGATCAACCGATATTGGCGGACGGCCAGGTGCGGTATCGCGGCGAAGCGGTAATCGCGTTGATCGGACCGCGCGTCACGATCGAGGCGATCACGGTCGAGGACCTGCCGATCACCTGGGAGCTGGAGACGCCCATCGTTGGGATCGCGGACGCGACGGCGATGGGCGCCGCCCCGATACACAGCGCAACGCCTGACAACGTTCTCGTTCACGGCAAGGTCGCCTGTGGTGATGTCGGCGCCGCGTTCGAAGCAGCAGGCGCCGTCGCGGAAGGCGCCATTCAAACCTCGTTTGTCGAGCACGCCTACATCGAGCCCGAAGCGGGCTACGCACGACCGCTCGCCGGCGGCGGCCTCGAGATCGCGGGCTGCACGCAGACGCCCTATATGGATCGAGATACGGGCGCGCGCGCCGTGGGCATCGAAGCGGAACAGGTCAGGATCCTACCGACCGCCTGCGGCGGCGGTTTCGGCGGCAAGCTCGACGCGGCGCTTCAGCCAACGCTCGCCGTCGCAGCGTATCTTCTGGGGCGACCGGTACGGGCGGTCTACAGCCGCATCGAATCGATGGCGTCGTCGACCAAGCGGCACCCGGCGCATATCAGCGGACGTATCGCCGTTGATAGTGACGGGCGTATCGCGGGCTTCGAGTCGAGCGCGGACTTTAATACGGGTGCGTACGCTTCATGGGGACCTACGGTTGCGAACCGTGTGCCGGTGCACGCCGCCGGGCCCTATCGCGTCCCCAACGTCCATAACCGTTCGCGTGCCATCTATACGAATGAGACGCCTGCGGGTGCGTTTCGCGGATTCGGCGTACCGCAATCGGCGCTCCTCAACGAACGGCTGATCGATGACGCGGCGGCACAGCTCGGTATGGACCGCCTGGATATACGTTATCTCAATGCGTTGCGGCCGGGAGATACGACGGCAACGGGGCAGATCCTCGAGGCCAGCTGCGGCCTCGCGGCATGTCTCGACGCACTGCGCGACGATTGGCAGGCGATGTCAGCCGGCGCAGCCGATCGCGATGACGCTTCCAGCCCGCTGCGCCGCGGCGTCGGGATCGGCTGCATGTGGTATGGCTGCGGCAATACGTCCTTGTCCAATCCTTCGACCCTACGCACGACCTTGGATCGTGACGGGCGCTTGACCTTGTTCAACGGCGCGGCCGATATCGGTCAGGGTTCGTCCACCGTGATCCTGCAGATCTGCGCAGATGCGCTCGGTCTGCCCGTCGATGCGTTCGAGTGCGTCATCGCCGATACGGATCGCACGGCGGACGCCGGTAAAACCTCGGCCTCGCGACAGACCTTCGTGTCGGGCAAAGCGGCCTATCTTGCGGGCCGGGATCTGCGTGCGAAGTTGCTGGCCGCGGCGGAAGCCGGCGCGGATGCGCGTTTGAGGCTCGACGGATCGCGCGTGACCGTGACCGAAGACGACACCGTGCGCGAAGTTTCGTTGACGCAATACCTCGATGAGGGCGAGATGCTCGAGGGCGTCGGCACCTTCGATCCGCCGACCAAGGCCCTCGATGACAACGGCCAGGGCGAACCCTACGCGACCTACGCCTTCGCCGCGCAGATCTGCGAGCTCGACGTCGATATCGAATTGGGGACGGTCAAAGTGCGGCGTATCGTGGCGGCGCATGACGTCGGCTGCGCGGTCAATCCGACACTCGTCGAAGGTCAGATCCACGGCGGCATCGCGCAAGGTCTCGGCATGGCGCTGATGGAAGAATTCATTCCCGGGCATACCGAAAATTTGCACGATTACCTGATCCCGACCGTCGGCGACATGCCGAAGATCGACATCCGGCTCATAGAAGATCCCGAACCCTTGGGTCCATTCGGCGCCAAGGGCGTCGGCGAGCCGGCGCTCATACCGACGCCGGCCGCGATCTTGAGCGCCATTCATCACGCGACGGGGGCGTGGATCGCGCGCGTCCCGGCCTTACCGCATCGCGTGCGAGACGCTATCTGCGCCACACGGTCCTGACAAATTGACGGGCCTGGGTCCGTCACCGACAATCACCGAAGAACGATAAGGACCCATACGCAGAAGGAGAACCCCATGTCTACACGCTTGAGCCCACTGGCGGGAACGGTGCATTGTCTGGACGAAGTCATTCATTACCGTTACGACAATTCTCTTCCGCCTGCACTCAGCATTGACTCCGGCGACATTGTGACACTGATGTGCCGAGAAGCCTGCGATGGCCAGTTAACGCCGGACTCGACCGAAGCGGCCTTGGACGATCTGGATTGGGAGCGATGCCACGCTCTGACCGGACCCGTGGAGATGCGCGGCGCCGTACCGGGCGACACCTTGAAGGTGGAGATCCTGGAGTTCGGCCACCACGGTTGGGGTTGGAGTTCCGTCATTCCGAATTTCGGTCTGTTACGCGCCGAGTTCGGCGATACGAAACGCGTACGGATCTGGAACGTGGAAGAGGACGGCCGCGCCATGTTCACGCCGAGCGTCAAAGTACCCATAGAACCGTTCATGGGTGAGATGGGCGTCGCCTGGGAAGAGCCCGGCCCACAACCGACGATGCCGCCGACGATTCACGGCGGCAATATGGACTGCCGTCACACCGGCAAGGGCTGCACCGCGTATTTCCCGGTCAAGGTGCCGGGCGCCTTGTTTTCAACCGGCGATGGGCACCTCGCGCAGGGCGATGGCGAGGTCGCCGGTATCGCCATAGAAGCGCCGTTGGATGTGACCATGCGCTTCAGCTTGATCAAGGGCATG
Organism: Gammaproteobacteria bacterium; assembly: GCA_965217605.1. Taxonomy (GTDB): domain Bacteria; phylum Pseudomonadota; class Gammaproteobacteria; genus JAYYZW01. The sequence continues at coordinate 19,668 of CBDCJB010000012.1, read as the reverse complement.
GAGATCCCCGCAGCGCGCTTCGAGACCAGCGCGCCGACGACGAGCAAGTACGACGGCGAAGGGTATTTCGTCACCTGCGGCACCGGCCGTGATCTGCACACGAGCGTGGAAGACGCGGTGCGGCTCATGATCGACACCCTGGAACGGGAACGCGGCTTCGATCGCGCGGACGCCTACATCATTTGCAGCGTGGCGGGCGATTTGAAGATCGCGGTGCCGGTGCTGGGCGATGGGCATGCGAGCCACGTGACGTTCCACATGCCGAAATCGATCTTCGTCTAGCTCGACGTCACAAAATTTGACATTCCTTACCAATCGCCTGGGCAAAAAATTCGGATAAGGTTAGCAGGCCATGCACAAAGCCATCTCGCGTGCGCTCGTCGCGGCCGTGCTGATCTCGGCCAGCTCCGCGGCGTCTGCCGCGATCACGCAGATCTACTTTACCGAAGCGAACGGCGTGTTTCGGGTCAATCCGGATGGTACGGACAAAACACTCATCGGCGACACGTCCGGGTTCAAATTCGGTATCGACGTCGATGAGGACAACAACAAGCTCTATTGGACCAATATTACGAGCGGCGCTATTCGACGTTCTACACTGCTCGGCGCGGGCATCACCGACGTCGCGACCGGCTTGGACGTGAACGGCGTCGTCGTGGATGGCGCCGGGGGCAAGATCTACTTCGATCGGGGACCAGCTACGCGCACGGTAGAGAAGATCGATCTCGACGGAAGCAATCAGACCACGATTGCGGGGCCGTTAGCGGGAGCTGGATTCAGCACCCCGATTGGGATGGCCATCAACGCGGCCGGCACCGTGATCTTTTGGGTCGATGCGACCCTGGGGAAGCTCTATAGTGTCGGCAGCGGCGGCGGCGCGGTAACGACGATCTTTGACTTCACCGCGCACTTCAGCGGCGGCGTGAGTCCAACCGGCTTGGCTATCGACGAGTCGAGCGGCGACTTTTACGCGACGCTGCACACGGGTGACCGGGTCGTCAGAGGCGCTCTGACGCCATCATTGACCCTCGACATCCTACTTACGAGTGCGGACGGCATCAATGATCCGCGCGGCATCGATCTCGATCTCGCCGCGGGGCACATGTACTTCACGACCTTGGTCCAAGACACCGTGTTTCGCGCCAACCTGGACGGCACTGGGCTCACCGGCGTACTCACTGGTCTCACCAATCCGGACGCACTGGCCGTTACGAGCTCAATCATCCCCCTGCCTCCTGCTATCCTCCTCGCGGGATCCGGTTTCATTGCATTGCTTGCGAATCGGCGTCGCAGGATTTTGCACTAGCTGGTCAGTGTGCCGCCGGGATGGCGCGTAGCGCGAGCGGGCTTGGATAGTAAAGCATCACGTCCGAGTTCATTTTGAGCCTTTATCTGACGTATCCGTAAAATCACGGTAGAATCCGGCCGCCCGCGGAAACGCAAAAAAGGCCGACCTACGCAAACCCGAACGAGTGCGATGGCTGCAAGGACTCGAGGCGGGCATGCCGTCTTACCTTGGTGCGCGAAACAACGGGCTAACCCTTGGGGATAATTAAATGTTTACCAGCAATCCGTTCGCAGAGCTTACGGTTTTTCTGCCGCCTCTTGCCATGCAGATCTACATCGTTGTGATGGTATTCGCAGTTGCCATCGGCACGATCTTAGATATGCTGCATAAAAGCAGCGCCAAATTTTTTGCCTTGGATATGCAGAAATCAAAAGCTGCCGCAACGAGGAAACTGAGCGGCGCGGAGACGGCCTCTCTGGCGGTCAGGACCATCGCTACAGAGGTCGTTACCTCGGGCGAATTCTGCAACCAGCAAAGACAGATTTCGCATCTCCTGATGTTCTATGGCTTCCTGTTCTACATCATCACGACCGTCGTCATGATTTTCGGTTATCCAACACCAGCGATGACCACGCCAATGGTCCTGCCGGTCCTGTGGCACGTCGGGGTTCTGATGATCATGGTTGGCGGGTACTGGTTTTTCTTCTTTCTCAGGGTAAACGTTGTGCACGACGGCCAACCGGTTTTCCGCCTGGTGCAGGCGGATCTGTTCATCGTCACCCTGCTGGGGAGCGTCACATTCGCCTTCATATGGCGGATCGTGGAGGCGGCGGGCAGCCCGGCCATGACCAAGCTGGCCTTCGGCCTCTTCATCCTCTTCACGACCTTGCTATTCGTTACGGTCCGCTGGTCCAAGTTCGCCCATATGTTTTTCAAGCCGGTCGTGGCCTTTCAGCGACGGGTCGAGGAGGCAGACGGCTCTTCCAACCTGCCGCCGTCGGCAGTCCACACCGAAGCGAGTTAATCGATATGCCCACCTTCGTTTATATGACGCGATGTGACGGTTGCGGGGAGTGCGTGGATATCTGCCCTTCCGACATCATGCACATCGACAAGACCTACCGTCGCGCTTACAACATCGAGCCTAATTTCTGCTGGGAGTGTTACTCGTGCGTGAAAGCCTGTCCGCAGAACGCGATCGACGTTCGGGGGTATGCGGATTTCGCCCCGCTGGGCCACAGCGTTCGGGTGCTCAGGGAACCTGAAGCAGGCACGGTATCCTGGAAAATCAAGTACCGTGACGGGCGCGAAAAAAATTTCAAATTTCCGATCAGGACCACCGCCGAGGGGTCTATTAAGCCGCCGTCCGAATACGAGGCGCCCGGCGACGAGATGTGGAGCTCTCAGCTCCTTTCGCACGAGCCTGAAGCGCTCAAAGTGGAGAAGCTTCCCACCTTGCCCCCCAAGAACGGACAGGCGTGATGTTATGGGCCTATTTTCATCCAGAAAAACCAAGTATGTAGATTCGGACGTCCTCGTCATAGGCGGCGGCTTCGGCGGTTGCGGGGCGACTTACGAAGCCGCGTATTGGGGACGGAATCTAAAGATCGTCCTCGTCGAAAAGGCCAACATCGAGCGCAGCGGTGCGGTCGCGCACGGCCTGTCGGCGATCAATACCTACATGGGCATGCAGTGGGGCGAAAACCAGCCCGAAGACCACGCCCGCTACGCGCGCAATGATCTGCTGGGTCTCGTGCGCGAGGACCTGGCCTTTGACATCGCCCGGCACGTCGATTCCACCGTGCACAAGTTCGAGGAATGGGGCCTGCCGATCATGAGGAACGAGGAGACCGGCACCTACCTCAGAGAGGGGCGGTGGCAAATCATGATCCACGGCGAGAGCTACAAGCCGATCATTGCCGAGGCGGCCCGCAAAGCCGCTACCGAAGTTTACAACCGGGTCATGGTGACGCATTTGTTGATGGATAAGAACCGTCCCAACACCGTCGCCGGCGCGGTCGGTTTCAATGTCCGGGATGGGACGTTTTATGTCTTCAGGGCGAGAACGGTCATCATCGGTGCCGGCGGCGCGTCGCACATCTATCGGCCGCGTGCCGTGGGCGAGGGGATGGGCCGAACCTGGTACGCGCCGTGGAGCAGCGCTTCTGCCTACGGCTTGATGATCCCCGTCGGCACCAAAATGATACAGATGGAGAACAAGATCGTATTGACCCGTTTCAAGGACGGCTACGGGCCGGTCGGCGCCTGGTTCCTGCTGCTCAAGTCATACGCTACCAACGCCTACGGGGAGGCATACGAAGCAAACTGGTTCGACGAGATCAAATCGCTCGTCGGCAAATACGCAGAGGCCCAGCCGATGCCGACCTGCCTGCGCAATCACGCGCTGCTCGAAGAGATTAAGGCGGGCAGGGGACCGATTTACATGCAGACCCAGGAGAGTCTCGACACCCCCGAGAAGGAAGAGATCGGTTGGGAAGATTTTCTCGACATGACCATCGGGCAAGCGGTCGTATGGGCGGCGCAGAATACCGATCCCAAGGAAAAAGCGTCCGAGCTGATCACCTCCGAACCCTACGTCATGGGTTCGCACGCCACCTGCTCCGGTGCATGGGCGAGCGGTCCGGAGGACTGTGCGCCCCCTGACTACCAGTGGGGCTACAACAGGATGAGTACCATCGACGGGCTGTTCGGCGCCGGGGACACGATGGGCGGTTCCGCGCACAAATTCTCGTCGGGCTCATTCGCCGAAGGCCGCATAGCCGCGAAGTCGGCCGTCAAGTACATAAACGACTCGACCGACGGACCACCGCAGGTGGACGAAGCGCACATCACGGCGCTCGAGGAGGAAATATTCAAGCCACTTGAAAACTACAAAGTGGGCCGCAACGAGATCGTCGCCGGGACCGTGTCGCCGAGTTACATCACGCCGCTAATGGGCCTGCAGCGGCTCGAGAAGATCATGGACGAGTATGTCGGGGGTATCAGCACCTTTTATATGTGCAATGGACCGATGCTGGATCGCGGCATCGAACTGTTGGACATGCTTACCGAAGACCTGGATCACATCGGGGCCGAAGATCTTCACCAGCTCCAGCGGGCGTGGGAACTCAACCACCGGGTTTGGGCGTCACATTCCGTGGCGAGAAGCACGCTCTACCGAGAGGAAACCCGATGGCCGGGTTATTACTATCGGGGCGACTTTCCGAAGCTCGATGATGAAAATTGGCACGTCTTTACATCATGCCGATACGATCCCGAAACCAAGGAATGGGAGATGGACAAGCTCCCGGTGCACCACATCCTCGACGATTGAATGCGGACCTTTCTTCAGAATGGGGAAGCGATTAATTTTTGTGTCCACGAGAGGTGAGCCATGGGAGGCGTTGCACTGCCCGGTCTGAAGCCGGCGGATCTCGACCACATGCGCCGCGCGGTGGAGTGCGCAATGGCGGCCTATGACGCAGGCAACTGTGCGGTCGGCGCAGTGATCACCCTCGGCGAAGAACGCATTGCCGAGGGCGGAAACTCGATGATCGAACCTGAGTACAACCCAATCTGGCACGCCGAAATGACAGCGATGAGCCACGTGCCGGGCGGGCTCTGGCCCCGCGCACGGGAGATGACCTGCTACACCACCCTCGAGCCCTGTGTCATGTGCACGACAGCCTTGTTGATGCATGGTTTCGGACGGGTCGTTTTCGGTTCCGAGGATCTCGACGTCGGAGGAAGTTGCCTCCTCGCCCATTTACCGAGTTACTACGCGGGCGGCCGCGGTGTGTACGAGTGGATCGGTCCGGCGCTCCCCGAAGAATGCGATCCGCTCCGCGCGCTCTGCCACGACCGCTTTGCAAAACTCCCGATCGGGATCGACGGGCCCTAGCCAACGGACGCGGCGCGACGATCGAAATCGGCATCAACGGCATCGGAACGCTTAAAAACAGCTATCAATGAAATCAGCCGTCGAAGCGGTCACCCCACCTTGTGCTGTGCACGCCAGCGATCGATCAGCACGGCAAAAACAATGACAGCCCCGGTGATCAAGCGTTTCGTCGGCTCTGATACGCCGATCTGCGCCAGGCCATTCTGCAACACGGTGATGATCAGAACGCCGGCAAAGGCGCCGAGCACGGAACCGCGGCCGCCCATCAGGCTGGTGCCGCCGATGACGGCGGCTGCGATCGCAGACAACTCCAGGCCAATGCCCGCGTTCGGATCCGCAGATCCCAGATACGAGGCGTTGAAAATCCCACCCAGGCCCGCCAGCGCGCCCGATAGGGCAAGGACCGCAAGCCGATACGGTCGAATATCGATGCCTGACATGCGCGCAGCGTGTTCGTTCGTGCCAATGGCTGTGATGTAGCGTCCAAACACGGTTCGCATCAGCACGAATTGTCCGGCAAAAACCAGGAGCAATGAAAACAACAGCGCGCCGGAAACGCCGATGCCCGGCAGCGGCAGCGCGATTTTCTGAATGGCCGCGCCGATATAGACGGTTTGCGAATCCGTTGTGACGTAGGCGAGGCCGCGCGCCATCTCCAACATACCGAGCGTCACGATAAAGGAAGGCAGCGAAAAATACGCGACCAGCAACCCGTTGACCGACCCACAAAGAAATCCCGCCACCATGCCCATCAGGCATGCCAGCGGCAGCGGTAGTCCCAGACTGACAACGCCGACACCGACGACCACCGCACAGAACCCGAGTACTGACCCGACGGACAGGTCGATGCCGCCCACGATCAACACGAGTGTCATTCCGACGGTAACGATCGTCAGCGCCGGCAGTTGGTTGAGCACGGTGGTCAAGGTGACCACAGAAAAAAAATTGTCGGAGACAAAACCGAAGAACAAGATCAAAAGAATCAGGGATACGAGAATGAAATTCTCTTCGGCGTATTTTCCGATGAGTTTGACGGATTCCATCTTCAACTCATCGGCACATTCGGAGCGTGCGTCATGCGTGATATTGCACCGCTGTATTCCTGAAACGCGGCGGCAAGTATTTCCGCTTCAGAGAACTGGTCACGCTCGAACGATGTGACGAGTTTGCGATCGGACAGAACCAGAATGCGGCTGCACACGGCCATCAGTTCCTCTATTTCGCTGGACGCAATCAAGATCGATTTTCCTCTACTTTGCAACGCATGGAGCATCTCGTAGATCGCGCCCTTGGTGTTGACGTCAACACCGCGCGTAGGTTCATCGAGCAAAAACAGATCCGAGTCACAATGCAGCCATCGGGCGAGTAGGGCTTTTTGCTGATTGCCTCCGCTGAGCTGAGCAATGTCCTGGTCGACGCTTTCGCACCGGATGTCGATTTTGTTCACGAGTTCGGTGCCGGCAGCGCGCTCCCGCCTGCGATCCACCAGTCGAAGTACCGAAGCGTTTCCCTGAATGCCGGGCACCATCATGTTGGTGAGCACAGACTGGCCCGAAAACAATCCCATCGACTGGCGGTCTTCTCCGAGGTACGCCACACCGCGGCTCACTGCGTGAGGGGCGTTTTTTATCGACGTCTTTCCACTTCCGACACACAGCCTGACGCTTCCGCCCGTCAATGGCGTCAATCCGAACAGGGCCTGCAGCAATTCGCTCCTTCCAGATCCTGCGAGCCCCGCAATTCCAGGGATCTCTCCGCGGCGACAGGTAAAGCTGATCGCGTGCGGTAGTTGATCCGTCGTGATGCCGTCGACTTCTAGCGCCGGCGCGGTGTTGATGTACTGCGCGGGCCGGCTCTCATCGTCCTGACGACTGCGGCCGGTCATCTTTTCCATCAGATCGGATACGGAAACCGTGTCCGAAGCTGCGGTCGTTACAACCTGCCCGTCCCGCAGGACGGACACGGTATCCGACACGTGCAGCACGTCGGCCAGCCGGTGACTGATGTAGATCACCGATGTGCCGGAGCTGGCAACGTCGCGAATGATGCTGTGCAAGTGGTTTGCTTGAGGCGCGGTCAGCGCCGCCGTCGGCTCATCGAGGATAAGCAAGCGGCAATCTGTCGCCAGCGCCTTCGCGATCTCGAGCAACTGACGATCCGCGAGGTTCAAATCGTCCGCCCGGGTATCCGCGTGGACGCTCTCGAGACCAACCCGTTGCAATAAGGCTTGCGCCTTCTTTCTCAGCACATCCTGGGAGATGACTGAATTGCGATGCGGCAGATCCCGCAGCGAGATGTTCTCCGCCGCACTCAATGTCCCGATGATGCTCAGTTCCTGGGCGGCGAAGGACACACCCGCATCGAACGCATCCGCCGGTCGGGTGGGTTCATAAGCGGCGCCATCGATAAGCAATTCACCGCGATCTTTTTCGAGCAGCCCCGCCAGGATATTCACGAGGGTCGTTTTGCCCGCGCCATTCTCCCCGACGAGTCCATGCACCTCGCCGCGTTTAACGGATAGCGTTACGCGCCGTAGAACGGGTACGGAGAAAGATTTGTCGAGATCCCTGATTGAAAGGCGAGTGTCCCCCATTGCGCTCTCAGTCAATCGAGCGTGTCGGCCGTGATGAGGTCCACGGGCGTTGCCCTGTCAGCCAGTGTTGTGCCGGATTCCAGCGTTTCTAGCGCATGTTCGATGCCGTACACGGCCAGCAGATCCGCATGCTGATCCACCGTTGCCAGCACACGGCCTTCTCGGATCAAGGTCTGAATGGCCGAGATGTTGTCGAAGCCGATGATCGTGATCTGCTCGCGCTTGCCGGCCTGCGTGACCGCGGCGGCCGCACCCAACGCCATGTTGTCATTAGCGGCCAGAATTGCCGCGAGGTCGGGATGTTGCACCAGCATACCCGAGGCAACCGGTACCGCTGCGGTTTGGTCCCACTGTGCGCTTTGCTTCGCTACAACGGTGATGCCGGCCTCTGCCATGGCCGCCTCAAACCCGGCAGTCCGCCTTCGCGCGTTATAGGCCGTCGGCACGCCTTCGAGGATCGCCACTTGTCGGTCTGCGGTCAGCACCGACGCGAGGTAGTCACCGACGATCTTCGCGCCGAGGAAGTTGTCCGGCCCGACGAAAGGGATGTCCAGCTTGTATTCGCCCAAGATGTCGGCGTCCAAGCGGTTATCGATGTTGACGACCACGACGCCTGCAGCATCAGCCCTGGCCAGCGCCGGCACGATGGCCTTGGAATCAGCCGGTGAGATGACGATCGCGTCGACTTCTGCGGCGATCATCTGATCGATCAAAGCGACCTGCTGCGCCAGATCGATTTCGTTCTTGATGCCGTTGACGATCAACCGGTACTGCTCGTTGCGTGACGCCTGATGTTCGCGCGCGCCCTCCGCCATCGTGACGAAAAACTCGTTCGCCAGAGATTTCATGATCAACGCGACGACAGGACGTTCATCGGCACTGCCTCGTGCCCCGGCATCTTCCGCTGATCGGTCGGACTGACCACAGCTCGCGATTCCGAATATCAGGAACGTCGCCATCAGCATCATGTTCGCTTTACGCATGGGTCACCGCCGGTTCACGCCGAATGCCGATATACTCTACCCATCAACTCTGCGCAAATGACATTCGAGGTATCGGCGCCATAAGCCTGTTCGAGGAAAAGGAATGAAGAAGCTGCTTGCCGTGCTATCGGCGTGCTTTTCCCTGAGTGGCGTCGCCGCGGCGCAGGACCGCATGCCGATCATTTTCGATACCGATTTCGTCATGCCGCCGTACGACGACAGCATGGCCTTGATGCTTGCGTTGCAGTCGACGGAACTCGAAATCCTGGGCGTGACGACGGTCGCCGGCAACGAAAGTGTAGAACGGGCCACGTCCGACGTCTTGCGCATGCTGGAGATCGCAAATCAGCCGGCCATCGCCGTGCATCAGGGCGCGGACATGCCCCTCGTTCATGAAAAAAGTGATTTCGCCGTGCGCAACTATGGTAACTGGTACTCGAATGAGCCACCGTCAGAACCGCCCGGCGGATTTGCGACCAAAAAAGTCGAAGACGAAACAGCCGTATCGTTCATCGTCAGAACCGTTATGGCCCGCCCGGGGGAAGTTACGCTCGTCGCCATCGGTCCGCTGACCAACATCGCACAGGCGATTCGTGCCGAGCCCGGCTTTGCAAGGAGCGTCAGGCAACTCGTAATCATGGGTGGCGCCGTTGCTGCGCTGCCAGACGGGGCGGGCAATATAACGCCCAATGCGGAGTTCAATTTCTGGGTCGATCCCGAAGCAGCGAAGGTTACCCTGCGATCCGGTATCCCCATTGAATTGTCACCGCTCAATGTGTCGAGAAAATCCGCGTTGTCAAAGGCATGGTACGAAAAGCTCGTGGCGGTCGACACGCCGCTCACGCGATTGTTGGCGGATAGCCTGGGTCCGGGGTTTGAAGCGGATCCGGACAAGATCTGGCTGATGTACGACCAGATAGCGGTCGCAAGCCTGATCGACCCGAGCCTCGTCGCGAAAGAACGGCTTTACGTCGATGTGAACATCGATCACGGCATCAGTTATGGTGTTTCAGTCGCTGGAAGCGAAATCTGGCCGGGCGCGGAGGGTGCGCAACAGATGAACGTCCAGCATGGCCTTGACTGGCCTAGATTCATCGAAATGTTTGTGCACCGGGTTCAGGCTCCCGTGCCGCAGTAGGGGAGAAGAATGGCGGGTGGTTATACAAAAGACGGTGCGGTACAGGACCAGATCGATGCAACGATCGACGACGCCGTAAGTCGTGTCCGCGGCCAGCTTCCACACGGCGAGAGCCTGGCGATCTGCGTGGATTGCGAGAGCGATATCCCGCTCGCTCGTCGCGAGGCCATCCCCGGTGTGCGGCTATGCGTCGCTTGTCAGGAACAACATGACGAACAAGACCGAACGTTCAGCGGCTACAACCGGCGCGGGAGCAAAGACAGTCAGTTGAGATAGGGCCGCAAAGAAATACGCGTAGCCCTATCGGCTGAAAACAGCGACGTGGTTCCCGATGGAGTCCAAAAAACAGTACCGACGAGCACTCACCATTGCCGGCTCGGACAGCAGCGGCGGCGCGGGCATTCAGGCGGATTTGAAGACCTTCTCGGCGTTGGAGTGCTACGGCATGTCGGTCGTTACCGCGCTGACGGCGCAGAATACTCAGGGGGTGGCGGCCATACACGATGTTCCGGCCGCTTTCATCGAGCAGCAAATTCGCGCCGTCGTCAACGACGTCGGCGTAGATGCGCTGAAGATCGGTATGTTACACAGCGTGGACATCATCGAGCGCGTGTCCCTATGCGTGCTGGAAAGTGGGATCAGTAACGTCGTTGTCGATCCAGTGATCGTCGCGAAAGGGGGCGACCGCCTGATGGCGGACAACGCGATCGCGTCGCTCAGAGACGTGATGATTCCCCTGGCGAGTGTACTGACGCCCAATCTGCCGGAAGCAGAAATGCTGCTCGAACGATCGCTTCTGACGAGAGAGGCGGTACAACAGGCGGCCGCCGATTTATGTCGTAGCGAAAATCAAGCGGTCGTGATCAAGGGCGGCCGGGGCGCAGGCGACAGCAGTGACGACTGTGTGTGCATACGCGGCGCAAGTGGCGCGCCACAAATCCGCTGGCTCGAGCAGGCTAGGATAGATACGGTGAACATGCACGGCGCTGGGTGTACCTTCTCGTCCGCGATTGCCGCGTACCTTGCGCATGGCAACGATAGGGAGGCGGCCATTGTACGTGCGAAGCGATACACGACCGGCGCCATTACGGCGGGCGCGGACTACAAAATCGGCGCGGGCTTCGGCCCGCTTCATCATTTTTTCGACGCCTGGAGATCATAGGAGCACGAAATGAAGTTCTCGGAGGCGGCATGGGGATCCATAGCGCCCACCTACCAACGAATTCTCGAGCATCCGTTCAATCAGGAATTGACGAACGGAACGTTGGCCATGGACAAATTTCAGTTCTATTTGAAGCAGGATTCGTTGTATCTGATCGACTTTGCCCGGGCGCTGGCCATATGCGCGTCAAAAGCGCCGACGCCGGCAGATCTATTGATGATTTTGAAACTCGCCGAAGGCGCCGTCGTCGACGAGCGCGGCATGCAGCAGGAATATTTCGATCGCTACGGCATTGAACTGGATGTGGAACAAGGCCCCGGGTGTCATGCCTATACCAGTTTTTTGATCGCCAGCACTCAGCATGGCAGTTATGCGATCGGCGCGGCGGCGCTGTTACCGTGTTTTTGGATATACCGGGAAGTCGGCCTCGTGATCCATCGTGACGCAGTGGCCGAAAATCCCTACCAAGCCTGGATCGATACCTATGCGGGCGACGAATTTTCCGAGGTCGTGGATCAAGCGATCGATTTTACGGATCGGGCGGCGTCTGAGGCGGGCGCGGCGGAGATCAAGGAAATGGAAAAGGCGTTTATTCAGTCCACGCGTTTGGAGTGGAATTTTTGGGATTCCGCTTATCGGCTGGATATGGGTTAGATTAGATCGCTGACCGCGCTGAGTTATTACGAACGATGAGCGAAGAACGATCCTTGGGTCTCGATCAGATATTGAGCCAGTCACGGCACGCCGTCATACTCGGCGTTGGCGGCGGGGGCGACATCGTCGGCACCGTACCCACGGCGCGTCTGCTGGAAGCCTTCGGCGTGTCGAGCATTCTCGGTGGGCTCAGCTGGGAGCGCTTCGTCTATGACCCGCAACCAGGGACCCGCCCGCTCGCCGAAGTCACCCAAGTGCAAGCACTGTCACCGGCAGTGTGGGTGGCAAACGCGGAAACGGCCACGACTTCGGGAGTGCGCTTCGCGGAGTCGGAGGTCGCGAGGTTCTACGGGCGCGATACACTGCTCGTCGATCTATCCCTCGGTGTTTCGGGTGTCGTCGACGGGCTGAAGGCCGCGATGGCGGCGCTCGATGCCGATCTGCTGATCGGTGTCGATGTGGGTGGCGACTCGCTCGGGCGTGGTGACGAGGCGGGACTACGCAGCCCCCTCGCCGATGCGATGATGCTGGCGGCGATCGCCGCGCTCGGCGAGGAGTGCCGGGTGCTGTGGGGTGTTATCGGCTATGGATCGGATGGCGAGTTGACCCCGGCGGAGATCGATGTCCGGATCGCCGAGGTCGCCGGGCGCGGTGGACTGTTCGGGGCCTGGGGTGTGACGCCCGCCGTGGCGGATGAAATGCAGCGCCTGATTTCGCACGTACGTACCGAAGCGAGTGACGTAGTGGTGCGCGCGGCACGCGGTGCAGTCGGCGCCCACGGGATTCGCGATGGCACGCGCGAGGTTGCCATCTCACCGCACTGCACGGTGACGTATTACCTAGATCCGGGCGCGCTCACCGCCTGCACACCGCTGGCAGCCGCGGTGGTCGAGTGTGAGTCGCTGGCGGCGGCTAGCGACGTCATCACAGCCATGGGTATCCACAGCGAATACGCATTCGAACTTGAGATGCAACGCCGCGGAATCGATCGCTATTCCGACGAGCGTTGAGAAAAGGGTACTGACCCCTGTTGTCCAGGAGCGGGAGTACACCAAAGATGAGCAGCACGATTGGGATGATCGGCCTCGGTTTGATGGGTGGCGCGATGGCGCGCAATCTTTTGGCTGCGGGATACAGGGTCGTTGGTTTCGACACTGATGTAGCGATTGCCGGTAGCGCGCACGCCGAAGGTATCGAGTTGGCGGACAACGCCGCCGAAGTCGCGACCAAGGCGCGCGACATCATCCTGAGCCTGCCCGATGCCGACGCCGTCATGGCGTCGGTGCAAGCCGTTATCGACGCAGCGGTATCCCGGTGCGTGCTGATCGAGACCAGTACGCTCGATCTTGACGACAAACTGCGCTTCGGCTCCCTGCTGACGGCAGCCGGGCACCTGCCGTTGGATTGCCCCCTGAGCGGCACGAGCGCCCAGGCCATAGACCGAGATCTAGCCATCCTGGCAAGCGGAGCCGGCGCCGAGATCCTGCGATTGAAACCGGTTTTCGAAGCCATCGGCCGCAAGACCTTCGACCTTGGTGAGTTCGGTAACGGCACGCGCATGAAGTTCATCGCGAACCTGCTGGTCGCCATCCACAACGTGGCATCCGGCGAAGCGATGGCGCTCGCGAAGAAAGCGGGCCTCGATCCGCACCAGGTCGTGGACGTCATCACCGCCGGCGCAGGGACCTCACGCATCTTCGAGCTACGCGCTCCGATGATGGCTGACGACCGCTACGAGCCGCCGACCATGCGCCAGTCGACCTGGCAAAAGGACATGGCTGCGATCGCGGCTTTCGCAGCTTCGCTCGATTTCCCCGCGGTCCTGTTCAGCGCGACGGCACCAATCTATGAAGCCGCCGTAGGTGCAGGCCGAGGCGGTCAGGACACCGCGTCGGTTTGCGCGGTGATCGAGGAGATGAGCGGATAACGTTTGGGGTCGGACCAACCAATAGACCAATAAAAGCGGACATCCCTCTTTATCTTCTGGAAAAAGAGGGATGTCCCTGACGGATCCCCACAAATTCGACTAGCAATACTCAAGTTGTACAACAGCCCGTCCTCGTAGGTCGCGAAGACTCTGTAATAAAGTTAAGCGCTGGATTTGAAGTTGTTTGGCAATGAGGCGAGCACCAACGAATACCACTGTGGAGTTGCCCCGTTTCCGTGGACGGTATGGCGCTTGGGTTTCAAGCAGCCTGTTGATAATTATTTTCATAGTTTAGCGGTGATTGCTGACCGAGGGATGAGTGACGACGGTGTGGGTTGTACCCGCCTTCGATGAACGCGAAGATCGCCATCTTCGCGTCGGCCTGCGTCTTGAAACTGTGGCGGTCGATGAGTTCGCATTCGAGCGTCGCGAAGAAGCTCTCGGCCATCGCGTTATCGTAGCAATCGCCGACCGATCCCATCGACGGTTGTACACCCATTAACCGGCAGCGCTTGCCGAAGGCGAACGAAGTGTACTGGCAGCCCTGGTCACTGTGATGGATCACATTCTTCGGTCGACGCTGCCATAGCGCCATGTTGAGCGCCTCGAGCACGAGCTCAGTGCGCAGATGCGTCGCCATCGACCCGCCTACGACGCGCCGACTGAATGCATCGACGACAACCGCCAGATACACGAACCCCGCCCACGTCGGCACGTCGGTCACGTCAGCAACCCACAGTGCGTCCGGCCGCGAAGCCACGAAGTGACGCTCGACCAGATCCGGCGCCGGGCGGGCATCGTGATCGCGGCGTGTCGTGCGCGTCCTTGTGCGTCGACTCACCCCGGCCAAACCCCATTCACGCAGCAGCTTGGCGACGCGCTTGCGACCCACGTGTGTCCCCTCATCCGCGCGCTCGGCGTGAATACGCGCTGCCCCATAGGTGCCTCGACTCCAGCTGTGGATGGCCTGGATACGTGCCTTGAGTTGCGCGTCGCGCTTCGACCGCGCTGAGGGTTCACGTGTCCGACACGCGTCGTAGCCACTCGGGGAGACACCGAGTAGCCGGCACATCGGCGCGATCCGGTAGGTGGCCTGATTCACGCTCATGAACGCGAAGATTTCCTCGAATCGGTCTCCCGAGCGAACCAGGCCGTGGCTTTTGAAAGGATCTCCCGTTCCTCACGTAGCCGCCGATTCTCCCGACGCAGACGCCGCAGTTCTTCGCGTTCGGCAGTGGTCAGACCGTCGTTGCGGCGACCTTCATCACGGTCGGCCTGCGCGACCCCGTTGCGTACGGTCTGTGCGGTCGGCTCAAACTCGCGTGCCAGGTCTTCCGGGCTGCGGCCCGCCCGTACCCGTTCGATCATCGGTTGCCGGAAGGCCGGTGGATAGGCAGTTCGTGTTGTGGGCATCGTGGAATCCTCCTTCTAAAAGGGTCAGGTATCCACGAAAGCGGGTCAACTCCACTCCGCTTTGACACTCGCGTAATGGTGTTCGACTTCTTCATACAAGGGGATGGCTCGACCACCCACCGCTAAGGCCGCCCGCAATACGTACAGCTCTTGACGTTGATCTAGATTAGACCAATCCACCCACACCACCGGATGCGCGCAGTCCGATACCAACAGCCGAGTGACCCATTGGTACCACTGCAAACGCTCGCCAGCGAGCTGACGATTACCCAGCAAGCGATCGACGCGCTTAATCGCGTGTTTCTCGCTCGTGCCACTGTCCAGGCTCCGACCGATATGCGTCAGCCATAAGCGGCGACCACGAAGTACTCCGCCCACCGCCGCCCAAACCGATAATCGACGACGCAAATGCACAACATAAAGCGCGTCGCTCCTCATCTCATGTAACAATTTCAATACCTGCATGGCTCACCTCGTCGTTCCCAGATTGTCTTGCAACAACTAGGATCAACTCGAGCCATGCAGGTTCAACGAACCCACAAATTAATCTATCGCTTTGTATTTCGTTGGAGTTTTATGGGGATTCCTCAGGGGATGTCCCCTTTTATTTTACGTTACCCCCGTGTCGCGTCTGCCACGCCCCAGATCTCGACTCTTTCGTCCTCCGAATGAAGATGCGGCTGCGAAACAACGGTTTATCGGAGGCAGTGTTCCGGCGACGCAGTCGTCGAGCGCTTCGACGAACCGGTGGGTCTCTTCAGCGCTTCCGTCTGAGGCGAAGTAGCAGACCAGCAGGCGTAGATCACTCGTCGTTGCATCGAAGCTGCGCAGGATGTCTTCGATGTAACTCATCACGAAGTGGGTCTGCGTAATCACGTCGCCCGGGTGCATAGCGCGGCCGGTATTCGCGTACGGTTCCCACGACACCAGGCCGCCCGTCCAGATCATATTCCGGAGCCGAATGCCCTGACGGTACGGCAGCGGAATCGGCCAATCCCACACCCGCTTGGGCCATCGATCCTCGCGCGGTATGTATTTGTCGAATCCGTTCCACAGTTCCCGCATCCCCATCACTTCCACTTTCGTCAACGCCCCTTCGGGCCATAGCGATTGGACCGGGACGACGGTGGCTACCGCGGCCGGCTCGCGAAAGTAGGAGGCGCGTGTCCGCGCCATGGCCGCCCATTCGTCGATGGTCGTGCCGAAGTAATAGCCCTCCTTCTTGATGGCGTCCTGAAACGATGCGCCGAGATCGCCCTGGATGGCCTCGAGCCGCGACATGATGGCGTGCGTCTGCGCCTGCCCGTCGCTCGCTTCGATCGTCTCCCCGTCCTCGCCGGCGGCGGTCTGCCCGCCCACGGCATAGAACTCGCCCGCCCTCAAACCATCGGAGATGACAGGCGATTTGAACTCGGCGGCATGCGCTGCCGGGACCGCGCGCGTCACCGCTCGAATGTCATCAAACGTACGCCAGCCTCTGATCGCGATCGCCTGGATCTGGATCGCCTGGCCCGGCCATGGCTGGAGCGGTACCGGGTTGAGCGTCATGACCGGCGGCGGAGACGCATCAATCGCGTTGCCGAACGCCGCGCGCAGCGACCACTCGTCGACGTCACCGTCGCGGTAGAAGGCCTTAAGGCGGACGATGTCGTTTAAGCCGCACGATTCGACGGCGAGCGCCTCCGCGACGTTCACCAAGGCGCCTGCGATCTGTGTATCGAGATCCCCCGGACTTCTGATCGATCCAGCCGCGTCGAAGTCGCCGGCGCCGCCGACGAAGGTGAGTGGGCCCGCACAACCCGAGAGTCGGTGCGCGCGCGTCGTGGGAAGCCGCCAGCTCATCGGTCGCTACTTGAACTCGGGAATGATCTTCTCACCCCAGAGCTCGATCTGTTCCCGAATTTCGTCCTGCGACTCGAGTCCGACGAGGTATACGCAGAAGCGGCTGACCCCGATCTTCTCGAGCTCGCGAAGCTTGTCGATGCAGTTCTGCGGACTGCCCAGTACGCAAAAGCGATCGACCATCTCGTCCGTAATGATCTGCTTGTGCTTATCGGAATGTTGGGCGTGCAGCGTCCAGTCGTGCTCGCCCCACCAGTCCTTTTTCTCGGCCAGCCACTCGAATCCGCGCCCCGTCGACTCTGGTATTCCATCGATGCCGTACGTTTGGATCAGGTGCCAGATGACGTTCGTGAGGATCTCCGGCTCCCACCGGCACCGCTCGCGCGCCTTCGCCATGTCGTCCGACACGTAGGCGCCGATGCTCACTTCGAACGGCACCGCCTCGCGCCCCGCTGCAATCGCTGCCGCCTGGACGTCTTTGTTGAACCATTCGACGGCGCCCAGTTCGGCGCATTCGGTCGTGGCCACGTCGCCCAAAGCGCCGGCGAGCTTCGCACCGCGCGGGCCCCACAGGCCTAGCACGATCGGCACGTCGCGGTCCGCCCATGACAGCGCGACCGGGCTCGGCGCGCCTTCGAGCTCGACTGGATCGCCACGCATCCAACCGCGTATGTTATGGATCGACTGCTCGTACTCCTTCCACGGTGCCGGGTGCCAGCCGAGCATCTTGACGGCGCTGTCACCGCGCCCGAGGCCCAGGAACGCGCGGCCGTCCGAGAGCGTGTCGATGGTCGCCATCGCGCTCGCCGTCACGCTCGGGTGGCGCGTGAGCGGGTTGGTCACGAATGGGCCCATCTCGACCGTCTTCGTGTTCATCGCTGCGATCCCGAAAAACGGGGTAGATGTCCATGAAGTTGTACGGCGAGTCCCAGAGTCCTACGTACGTGAAGCCGCGATTCTCGGCCTCCGTGAACGCATAGAGGACGTCGTTGGGGTCGCGCGTCGTTACCATGCAGAGGCCAAAGTCCATGCGTCAATTCCTCCTGCTGCGCCACTCGGGACGCCGGCATATACTGGTCGCTGGCACCCATTACATAAGTAAAACCCATGCCCCGTAAAGTGATCCTAGATGTCGATCCCGGACGGGATGACGCCGTCGCGATCATGTTGGCAGCGCTATCACCCGATATCGACCTGCTTGGCGTGAGCGTGACCCACGGCAACAGGCCGCTCGAAGTCACGGTCGCTAATGCGCTGCGCGTGGTCGATTGGCTGGCGCTCGATATCCCTGTGTACCGTGGCGCAGCCGAGCCGCTGCTCTCGTTTATCGATCCCCAGCGTCGCGATCCGCAGTGGATTTACGACCTCATCGAAACTATTGAAGGTAGCGACCTGGATCTGCCACCCGCGACCTCACAGGTGCAGGATCAACATGCCGTAACGTGGCTGATCGACATCCTGATGGCTTCAGATGGCGATATCGTGTTGTGCCCAACGGGTCCGATGACGAACATCGCCCTGGCGATCCGCATGGAGCCGCGCATCGTCGATAAGATCGAGGAATTGATCTTCATGGGCGGCGCGGTGGGGCCGGGCAACATTTCAGCGTCCGCCGAATTCAACGTCTGGAAAGATCCGGAAGCCGCTCGCATCGTACTGAACGCCGGGGTCGAAAAAGTGACGATGGTGCCGCTGGACGCCACCCATAAGGCCTACATCACCCGTGATGAGTGCCAGGCCTTGATCGACCTCGGTACACGCGGGGGCGAAGGTGCAGGTAAACTCGCGATGCACCGCGTTGCCGGGGGCATGGAGTTGGGCACGAAGACACAGTCCGGCCCAGTCCACGACGCGTTGGTGATCTGCGCGGTGGTCGACCCGACCGTACTCCAGGACGTGCATCACACTGCGCTGGATGTGATCGTCAATCCCGCCGGCCTGGATGACGGACGCACGGTTGCGGATCTACGCCCTGGCAACTGGGAAAGAGGCCCTGCGAACGCATCTGTCGCAGTTGGCGCCGACCGCGAGAAGTTCATACGGATGTTGACTGAGATTCTCGCGCACGGATAAACGAGGCGAGCCGACCACATCAACCGCGCAGCTCACTTTAGTTGGCTTCGAACCAGGGAAGCACGACCGCTTCGTTGATCGAATAGGTGTAGGCGTGGCCCCAATCCGCGAGCTCCCGGTATGTGACATCGAACTCGTGTTGTTGGAGAAACGTATGCACCCGTCGAGCCCTTGTGACCGGAAAGATGTAATCATCGGTACCGTGCACGATCAGGATCGGCAACGATTTTGATCGTCCCAGATCCAACCACGGCGGCAATACGCCCGCGATCGGCGCTATCGCGGCGAAACGGCCGGGCATGGTGGCGCCCAGCACATACGCGAACGTTCCACCATCGGAGAGTCCGGTGACCAGGATGCGCGCCGCGTCGATGGCGTATGCCTCGACGATCACATCCAAAATTGACAGGATCGAGCGTAAGTCGAGGTCGGGTTGATCGAACGACCAGGTCGCTCCCAGAGAACTCGGGGCCAAGACCACGTAGTCATGGCTCTTGGCCGCTCGAACCCAGGTCCAGAGGTAATCCTTGCCGGTTCCGTGGCCCACCGTGAAGCGCGATCACCAGTGGCCAACCGCGCTCTGGGGTGTAGCGCTCGGGAACGTATAGGGAGTACGCACCGCGCGAGCTCGCGCGCGGATGATGGGAGAAACCGGTCGCGACGGAACCCGCGGTTGAGGCCGCCGGCGACGGCA
>CBDCJB010000011.1:0-101039 GCA_965217605.1 Gammaproteobacteria bacterium | reverse complement strand
GACGCCGCCGTGTCCAATACCGTCGTGCCCGTCGCGGTCGCCAAGACCGCCTCGCCCGTCGCGCCCGTGCCCTGGATGTTCAGCACTTCCACGATCGTGCCCACGACGTTGAGCTCCAGCGTACCGCCGTCCACCACCGTGTTGCCGGTCGTATCACCCAGCGCCGACAGATCCGTGATCTCCAACACGCCCGCGTTCACGTTCGTCGCACCCGTGTAGGTGTTGTTCTCTGACAAGGTCAGCGTACCAGCGCCCAGCTTGTCGACAACCGTCGCGCCGCTGATTATTTCGCCGCCGTTCTGGTTGCCCGTGCCGCCAAAATCGAAAGTCAGCGTGCCGCCCATGGTGTTGATGGCCCCGACCGAGGTCACGTTGTCGAAGGCTTCAAGCGTGATGTGGCCGCCCATCGTCGTGATGTCGACGCCGTTCATTTGAATGTCGCCAGCAACCCCGCCTTGCCCGGCTTGCACCAAGAGCGTCGAAGCGCCTGTGGTCGTAATCCATCGCGTAGAAAAACGTGTTGCCCGGAACGGCTGTGTGCTGCGCGACGCCGGTGAACCGATCGCCTTGTCCGGTGATATTGTTGAAGTCGAATTTAGCCAGGTAACGGTTCTGACCGGTTTCGGTAATACCGTGGTTATCACCGCGGAACGAAACCCCGAAGCGCTTTTCTTCCTGTACCTTGATGACCATGTCGGCGGTACCGACCCGCACACCAGGTTGAAACACGCCGAACGATGATTGACCGGGATAGTCGGACACGGTCAGCAGCGCCGATTCGATCGCTTCTTTCGTGACGGGTTGTCCGACGAGTGCGCGAAACGGCGTTTGCAAGGTTTCCTCTTTGTACATTTCGTTGTCTTCGGCAACGACGCGGCCAAGCATTCCTTCCATGATCTGGATCGTTACTTCACCACTTTCGACCGCCTGAACCGGGATGAAGGCCTGCGCGAGGATCAGGCCATGCGCACGGTAATACTTGGTGATCTCGTCGGCGACTTCCTGTAAGCGCCCGACCGTGAAGCCATCGCGGCGCTCGCCAAGCTTGGCGTCGGCAATGCCTTGCACGTCCTGCGCATTGATCTCGAATTCGGCGCGATCGTTTGCGCCTTCAACCACGAAACGCGTGACGACGACTTTCTCGCCGTCGTCGATGTCGAGCGGGCGATCGATCACCGGCGGTACTTCGAAGAGCGCCGCGGGCGGTGGCTCAGGAATGATCTTGCGATCTTCACCGGGACGGATGGCGCCCGGCCGCGCGGCGGGAGGCAGGACGGCTTGCGCGAGCGAGAATTCGTCGACCCCGAACACGTCCGCCTGTCCCGGCCGGATCGCACCCGGTCGGGTCGGTTGTCCGGGCGTCTGCTCCGCGAACGGTAACGTGATGGGCTGGTAAAATTCGGCTAGCGCGCCCATCGGTTCACCGCCGGGGCGCACGGCGCCCGGACGCACGGCCTCGGGGATCTCGATGAAGGCCGCTGGTAGCGGGTGGGCAAAGGCCGTCGTGAGCAGCGCTAGCACGATGCACCAGCAGCGGCGGCGAGAGGTTTGCCTACGGTCGCTCACGATGTGCATAAACGGATTTGAATAAGCGCGCTAAATTACTGAATAATTAGGCGCGCGCAGCTGCGCCGCTCCCCCGGAAAATCGTGCCCGAGTATACCAATCCGGGGTTCGATGGAGCAAACGATTTCAGGTGAGCGCGCGCCGCTCGCGGGCTTGACCCCAACCCTAGTATGAATCGGGTTCGAGGGGCCGCTCAGGAGCCGGTCGGCGCGGCGGCCGGATCGGCGCCCGCGCCCGCCTCGTCGACCAGGGTCTGGCGCCAGGATTCGAGGTCCGATTTGGGCGCCGAGACGGGAAATTCCTGGCCGATTTTCTCCACCGCAGCCTGGCGCACTTTCTGTGCCGCCTCCTGCTGCAGGCGTTTGCGAATATTGTTTTTAACGCTATCAAAATCAACGAGTTCTTCTGCCACCGTCGCGCCTTTTTTGATGATGTGAAGACCCGTTTCCGTGGCGATCGGTTGGCTGATCCCGTTGAGCTCGAGCTTGGCCGCCGCCTCGGTAATTGGTGGTAGCAGTTCCGCCACTTTGATCAAGCCCATATAGCCGTCGTTGACACGGCTCGCCTCGTGGCGTGAGTGTTGTTTGGCCAGGGCCGCGAAGTCGGCCTTGCCGCCGCGCAGATCGGACGCGATACGGTCGGCCAGTTTCCACGCCGCCTTGAAATCACCGTCCGAGGCGCCGTTTTGCAGCGGAATGAAGATCTGCCACATGTGCATGCGTTCGGGCACCTGAAATGCGCCGGGGTTCTTGTCATACGCTTCGCGCACCTGCTCGTCGGTGGGGAAATCGGGATCGAGATTGAGCCGCACGACCTGATTCGGATAAGCGTCCGCCAGCACGCGCTGGCCGGCGCGCTCCATCAACACGCCGATCGCTTCGTTTTCGTCCGCGCCGTTGGCGTACGCCGCCGTCAGTACCGCCTGGTTCAGCGTTTCCTGGTGGACGAACTGCTCGAAGGTTTCAGCCGACTCGAGAATTTGCAGACGCCGCCGCGCTTCGATCACGGCGAGCAGTTCCCGAACGGATGTGAGGTCGAGCGTACTGGGTATCGACGCACCGGCGCCAGCACCTTTGGCGGTCGGCTGCACCACCGGCGTACCCGGCTGACCTGAATCGGGAGCGAACCAACGGGCGCCAAAAGCGCCCACGAAGATTAACAACCCCCCCCCAGAAGTACCGCGCCGAATACCGCTAAAACCCTCAAGCTCGCTTGACCCCTACCGTTACGCTTTAAAGCAACTCCGGATCTTAGCCGGCAATCCAGCCGGACGCTAAGGTTTATGGGCGACGTGGATTAACGATTATTCACATATCGCGCGACCAGAAAAACAGCATTCTCTGTATATGTTATTGATGAATAGTGACTTGTTACATAAACTCCGGGGAAGGCCGCGCACCGGTACACCGGCATGGGCGCGAAATGACCATTTCCTACAATTTCGGTCCGAAGTCTTTAAGAGCCCCATATGGCGCCAAAAACTACAAATCTGACCATTCTGTTCGCGGATATCAGCGGCAGCACGCGCTTATATGAGGTGTTGGGCGACGCGCCGGCCCGCGCCAAGGTGGCCAGTTGTCTGGAGATGCTGACCGACGTCACCGAACGCCATGGCGGTACGGTGATCAAGACCATCGGTGACGAGATCATGTGCACCTTCCCGGACGCCGAAGTAGCCGTTGCGACGAGCTGTGAGATGCACGAGATGCTCGACGACGATATCACCGAGCAAACCGCCGAGGGGCCGATATCGCTCGCCATTCGCATCGGTCTCCACCATGGACCGGCGATTCTGGAAGCGGGCGACGTGTTCGGCGATGCGGTCAATGTAGCGGCGCGCATGGCCTCGATGTCGAAAGCCGGCCAGATCATCACCACGCAAACGACCGTTGAAGAACTGTCGCCGATACTCAAAGCCAGCACGCGGTTTATCGATCGCGCGCCGGTCAAGGGTAAAAAAGAAACTATGGATATCTTCGAGGTGCTGTGGCAGCAGGAAGACGTTACGCGGATGTCGACGGGCGTCATTCCGGAGCCCGTGGAACGCGCACGTTTGAAACTCACGTACCACGACGTCAACGTCACCATGGACGGCGAACGCACACAGGTCGTCATGGGTCGCAGCAAGACTGCGGATATAACCGTCGCCGAAGCGCTTGCATCGCGCCAACACGTGCGGCTCGAACATCGTCGCGGCAAATTCTTCATTATCGACCAGAGCACGAACGGTACGTATGTCATGAACGGCGACGACGAGGCCTTCTTACGGCGGGAGGAAATGCCGATCAGCGGCAGCGGTCAGATCAGTCTAGGGCGATCTTTCTCTGAAAATCCGCAGGAAGTCGTCCACTTCAACGTTGACGGTTAAAGGTCTGGTGAAACACGTCGCGAACGCAGTTGGTTTGCGCTAATCCGAAAGGGAACGGCTGGACATGGAGATAACGGGGCAAGGCGATCGCGGCGAAGCGCGCCTGGAAGAAAATAAACCCGATGTCAATGAAAATGAATCACTCCAGACAGCCATGAACGACGCACCATTCGTTTGGATATCGTCGGCGTTAACCGACGTCGGCAAGGTCAGGAAGTTGAATGAAGATTCCGTGCTCGACCGCGGCAAGCACGGCCTTTGGGCCGTAGCGGATGGGATGGGCGGTCATTCAGCCGGCGACCTGGCAAGCCAACTCATCGTCAATTCGCTCGACAAACTCGAACCGAGCACGGAGCTACCCGAATTCGTCGACCGCGTCGAAGAAGCCGTGATGAGCGTCAATGAACGTTTATTTCAAGTGGCCAATGCCCACGATCAAACCAGCGGCAGCACGGTGGTCGTGCTGCTCGCGTGCGACCGCTTTGCGGTGGTGATGTGGGCCGGTGACAGCCGCCTGTACCGTTTGCGCGACGGTGAGCTCGAACAGATGATGACCGATCACACTCAGATCGAAATGTACATCGAAAAAGGGCTCCTGGACCGCTCCGAAGCGGAAGGACACCCGTCCGGCAATATGGTCACGCGTGCAGTGGGTGTCACTGACCACCTGCTGCTCGAGATGGATATGTTCGAACTGGAAGACGGCGATCGCTTCCTTTTGTGCTCCGACGGTCTCGACAAGCATGTCAAGGACCCCGAGATAGAGGCGCATTTGTCAGACGGTGACCCCGACGCGATCGCTCGCGCGTTGGTTGATCTCACGCTCGAGCGCGGCGCTATGGATAACGTCACGGTCTGCGTCGTGGAAATGTCCGAAACATGAGGAGTGTGTGCTAGTGCGCAGGATGCATGTAACTTTGCCGATGAGGGCCCTAATTCGAACCAGATCCCTTGCGGCCCCGGGATCGGGAGACGCCCCCCATGGCTGATTTCAAAACGACCCTCGAGCGACTGTCGCGCGGCGAAGTCGAGTTCGAATATGTCGCAAAGAACATCGACAAGCTGCTGTCGAAAAAGCCCCAAGCCGCTGTCGCGGTCATGGATCAACTCAAACTGGCCGTGACCGAAGACGTCATCGACGCCGAAACTTATGCGCGACTCAAGACGCGCGTGGCCGGCCACGTCGAGGCGGCGCCGGTCGGCGATAAAGACGACGCACGCACTGAATTCGCAGGCGAGGCCGGCGCCGCGGCGGATGGCGCAACGCAGATCTTGGAAGCGCCGGACGACAGCACCGAGATCCTCGACATCACGGGCTCGGACCTGCAACCGTCGGGCGGTCAGACGACCGGTATCGATTTCGATCTCACCGCCGATGCCGGGCCATCGACCTCGTCCTCATGGCCGACCGGCGATTCGCAAACGGGGCATACGGGTACGGATTGGGCAGAACCGGGTGAAGCCGCGGTGTCGACTCAGATCGCGCCCGGTGCCGTATTGCGCGGCCGTTTCCAACTCGATGAGATCCTCGGTGTTGGCGGTATGGGTTCGGTCTATCTCGGCAGCGACCTCATCAAGGTGCGTGCGAAGGACAAGCAACCACGCGTCGCGCTCAAGGTGCTGAACGAAGACTTCAAGGAACACCCGGACTCCTTCATCGCGCTGCAACGTGAAGCGAGCCGCCAGCAAAAACTGGCGCATCCGAATATCGCCACCGTTTACGATTTCGATCAGACCGAAGACGGCCTTGCCTTTCTCGTTATGGAACTGCTCGAAGGCTAGGCGCTCAACGATTTCATTAAGAAGATCGTGCGCAAAAAGGGGGGCTTGCCGTTCGAGGAAGCGCTGCCAATGGTCCAGGGCCTCGGCGCCGCATTGGTCTATGCGCACGAGCGCAACATCGTGCATTCTGATTTCAAACCGGGCAACTGCTTCATCACCAAGGAAGGCGTGCTGAAGGTACTCGACTTCGGCATCGCGCGCGCCGTGAAGAACCCCGGCGCCGCCGAAGGCGAAACCACGATCTTCGATCCCGGCAAACTCGGCGCCTTGACGCCCGCTTATGCCAGCGTCGAAATGCTCGAAGGCGAAGAGCCGGACACCCGTGACGACATCTATGCGCTGGCCTGCGTCGCCTATGAGCTGCTGACGGGCAAACATCCGTTCAACAAGATCCCGGCAAACAAGGCGCGCGACAGCGGCCTCTCACCTGAGCCGATCAAGAGCCTCACACGCAAACAGTGGCGCGGGCTCGAACGCGGGCTCGCCTTCGCGCGCGACGATCGCAGTCAATCGACCGCAGAGTTCCTGGAGGAATTCGAAGGCGCGACGCACCCATTTAGAAACCCGTACATCATGGTGCCGGCCGTGGCAGCGCTCATTCTCCTCGCGGGTTTGTTTCCGGCCATCAATTATTTTGAGGAACAGGGCATCAAGGGCCGTATCGAAATGGCCCAATCGGGGGATCCGGCGCAAATCCAAGGGATGCTGGACCAGATGGCAGCCGACAAGGCGGCAAACGATATCTCACAGGCGCAGGAAGACCGGATCTTGAACGAAGCCAAGGGTCCGATTCTCGCCTACTTCGACAAGAGCGCCCGCGACCGGATCGACGTCGCCAACGGACAATTCGATTTCACCGGCGCCAAGTTGATCCACTCGAAAGCGAAACTCTACAACGTCTATACCGACTCCAGTAAGCTCCAAGAGCTCGAAGAATATATCGAAGGTTCGGAAAACCGGTTACTGGCCGAACAATTCGACAAGTTCAATGCCGCGCTCGAAGGCGGCAATTTGCTCGCCGTCGATGGCGAAGACGATATCCACGATGTCATGGCGATCGTGGAAAAAGTCGATCCTGAACATGCAATCCTCAAGGACCGCCGCATTCCGGGCGCATTCGCGGTGGCCATCAACACGGCTCTCGAGAACGAAGACCTCGACTACGCGAGCGACCTCAGCGGGGTCAGCCTCGAACTGATCGACGATAGCGCCGTTCTGATCAACCTGACCGACAAGATCGCGGGCGCGCGTGACCGAGCCGAGACCACGTCGGCAATACTCCAGGCGATCGCGGCGATCCAAGAGGCGGTTGATTCCGGCGATGGCCTCGCTGGTTTTTTCGATAGACAAGATTCGATCGCGAAGCTCGCATCGCTTGACCCGGGCAACGAGCTGCTCGGTAAACTGCGTAAGGATATCGAACCGGGCGTGACGCGCGACCTTGCTGCACTCGAGAACAGTAAAGCCTGGAGCAAGAGCGACCTCATGCTCGGCGATTACACCCCCTTGATGCGCGCATTGGGGCTGCACGAACTCAACGCACGCGCGGGTACCTTACGCGAAGAATTCACCGGTGAAGTCGCAGGCCTTGCGGCCAACATCACGACCGCGGTGGCCGCGAACGACTTAAGCCCCAATGCGGACCAGTTGTTACAGCAACTCGCGTCGATGGCGCCACGTAACGAGCGGACGCAGGATGCCCGCGATCAAGTCGCCCTCGCGCATGTGCATGAGGCGCAGAAAGCGCGCGTCGACGGTGACTTCGCGGCCAGCGATGCGGCTATCGCGGCGGGGCGCGATGCGCAGCCCGCCGCTCGGGTACTGGCGCTACTCGAAAATGAAGATGAAACGCTGCAAGCGGATAGGGAACTCGACGCGAGTGACCGCGGCACCCTGGCCTCACTCAGACAGGAAGATTTCGACGCCACCTACCCTGAATTGAACGCTGGCGTCAGCGCGCTCGGAGCGGATCCCGCCGCGTTTACGGCCGCCTTCGATGCGTTGGAAAACGTGCGCGCCTTGAGTCCTTCGGATCCCAGGCTCGACGGACTCGCGACCAGTATGGCCAGCGCCGCCGCGCAAGCTTCCGACCAACTAGGCCAGGCGGGCGAATGGGGCCAGGCGGTTACGCTCACGCGCGCCGCGCTCGTCAATCTTCCGCAATCGACGCAACTCGCCGACAAGCTTGGCAGCTTAGAGACTGAACGCAAACAAGCGAAGATCGAGGCCGACAAACAGCTCGTGGCAGACTCCAAACAGCAGATCGAGCAACTCCTGGCCGCACCGACCGGTGACCGCGGTTGGCGCGCGAGTATCCGCCAGAAGATGGCCGACATCAGCGCATTGGGCGAGCCGAATGATCCCTGGCTCGCTGAAATCGGACCGCAGATCTCGAAGGCC
The DNA here is from genome assembly GCA_965217605.1 of Gammaproteobacteria bacterium. Classification (GTDB taxonomy): domain Bacteria; phylum Pseudomonadota; class Gammaproteobacteria; genus JAYYZW01. The sequence continues at coordinate 92,923 of CBDCJB010000011.1, read as the reverse complement.
TATATCGAACAGGCCGTCGAAATGCGCGGACAACAACGCTTCGCGGAAGGTGCGAACCTCCTGGCCGATGCCGAGCGCTACGCGCCCGACTCCGCCGCCCTCATCGCCGAGCGCGAGGCGCTGGCGACGGCGAGCGAGGCCTTCGAACGCGAACAAGCGGAACAGCAACGCCTCGCCCGAATCGACGGCCTCAAGCAGACCTTCCAATCGCAGGCCAAGGCCAACGACGTCGCAAACGCGACCAAGACACTCGGTGCATTGCGTGACGAGCTGGCTGACGTCGACGATCCATTCATGACGGACCAGGCGCCGCGTTTACTCGCGAATGCCTATTACAAACTCGCGACGCAACGCGGTGCGGCGAAGGATTTTTCAGCCGCCCTGAGATTCGCCACGGAATGCTCCAAGCTCCAACCGCAAAGTCGCGAGTGCCGCCAGGCCGTACGCGACTATAAGGTCGGCGGCCACAGCGAGGATCTGCGTAAGGTCTTTGCGCGCGGCGGTGAGTTCTCGGTGGTCGAGGTGCTCGAAAAGATCTCGGACGTGCAGCTTCTGGACCCAGGTGAATTCAGCCGCTTGGAAAACCGTTGGGCGCAAAGTGTCGCCTCGCGTTTGGAAGGGCTGAAGGACACCGCGGGGACCGCCGCCAACGGCATGATCGAGCAGGCCCGAAGCGTATTCGCCGGCAATCAGCTGATCGCCGCGATCGAACCCGTACCGCTGACCGTCGAAGCGTCGAAGTATGCGGCCGACGTCAATGCGGCAATGGACAAGGCGCTCCTGAGCGCGGCCCGCGACCTGCTGAAACAGGCTAATCGCGAGGAAGCGCAGCATCCCGACATCGTGCGCTTGAAGGGTGCGTACAACGCGCGGGTCAATGACGCCAAGGCGCTCTACGACACCTACAAGAAACAATACGTGGACAAGGAATACGACACTGCGCTGGCCACGATTCAGGACGTGCTCAACGTGTGGGCCGACAGTTCGACGTTCAAGAAGGAATTCGCACGCGTCGTCGCGAAGATCGGTGAACTTCCGCCCGCGGAAGGCACCGAGGCGGAATGGGTGGCACCACCGCCCTTGCCGCCGACCGATCCCTGCATCGGTAAACTCGCCGGACATGGCAAACGCAAAAAGGGCACCTGCTTTTACTACGTAGCGGGAAATCAGCGTGGCCCGACGATGGTCGTGGTGCCCGCAGGTGAAGGCTTCGACAAACCATTCGCCATCGGAAAATACGAAATCACCGTGCGCGACTACAACCGGTACTGTAAGTTGAGCCGCACCTGTGATCCGGTAAACGCCCAAAGTCCGCGTTTACCGATAACGGGCATTTCACTCGAACAGGCGCGGGCCTACGTCACCTGGTTGGCGGAGCGTACCGGCGAGAACTACCGGTTGCCAACCGCATCGGAGTGGACCTACGCCGCCAATGCCGCGGGCGATCAACCCAAGAAAGACTTCAATTGTCGCGTCGAGCTAGGCGGCCAATTACTGAAGGGCCAGGGCACGATGGGCGTGAACACCGGCAAGGCTAACGGTTGGGGCCTGTATAACTACGTGGGTAACGTGCAGGAATGGGTGCAGTCCGGCGAAGGCGTGGCCGCCCGCGGCGGCGCGTTCGAGGACTCGTTCAGCAAATGCGATATCTCGCTCGAGAAACCGCATGACGGTCAGGCGGACACGGCGACGGGCTTCCGCGTACTTCTGGAGTTGGGTTGAATCGGCGGTCTGCATGACCTCGCTCGCAGGGCATAGATTGCGTACTCCGCCCGCATGAGTATCGAGACACTTCGGGCGCTCTCGCGAGCCTACGCCGCAGGCACTATCGACCGCGAAGCCTATCGGCTGGAACGACGTGAGCTGTTGGGCCGTATCGCCGCCGGTGAGTTGCCGGTCATCCCCTATCACACTCCGGAACCCGAGTCGCCGACGGTGTTTCCCGATTCGGAAGATGAAGGCGACACCACACAGGAAGTCCTGCCGATCGCGGGGCCGGTATCCGCAAAAACGCGCGCAAGCCAATTCTCCTTCGTTGCCGTAATCGTGTTTGCGGTGATCGGCGCCGGCATCGTGTGGCTGACGCTTTCCACCAGCCGAGAACCGGCGCCGCCGCGCGAGGCCGTCAGCGTTGCGCCACCGGCTGCGGAACCGCTCGATTTAATCGCGACGTTTCTAACGGAGAACTCATGGTCACCTGAACGCACCCTGGGATTGAGAAGAGAGTGGAATCATGTCTCGGCGGCAGACCGCGATACGCTGCGCGAGTCGGAATCCATGCGCCGGCTGACCGAAGCGATCCTCGAGCAAATCGCGGCCGAAAGCGCGTTGATCGCGATCGGCGATGCCGAGGAAGCGCTCGACACCCAGGAACAGTTACTCGATCTGCTCGATGATCTCGGCGTGTCAAACGAGCGCGTCATGCGTGCGCGGGACACGTGGACCGGTACGCGCGAAGAACGGCTCGAAGCGCAGGCATTTGCCGCGAGCGCGCAGGCGGAACTTGCCCCGGATACCGCGCTTGCGACCGAGCCTGAGACGAGCCCCGCAGTGGTACAAAAGCAGGCCGCGGACGACGGCGACGCCGTCGACAGCGAAGCGTCCGGATTGGCGCCGGAAGAGGCATCACCGCTGCCGGGGCATGCGGATCCCGAGGCTGCAGTCGAACCGGTCGCCGACCAGAAGATCGCCGCTATCGCTCCGGACGCCACGGCATCTGTTGCACCGGCCGCCGCCCCCGATGCGGATGCAGTGCGCTCGAACTGCAAAGCCGAACTCGCCAGAAAACGGCGCCCCTATTGCATGGACATCCTCGAATCGGGATTGAAAGGGCCCGTGCTGGTGGTGTTACCGAGCGGTGCGTTCGAAATGGGCGGCGCACGCGATGAAGAACGGCCACGGCGCGCGATCACACTGAATTACAACATTGCGATGGGGATGTTCGAAGTCAGCGCCGCTGAACTGACACAATACTGCGAAGCCGCGAGTCGCCCCTGTCCGGCACAACCCTGGGACGACCCCCAATTGCCGGCGGTCAATGTGTCGTGGGATCTGGCTCGTGATTTCACCGCTTGGCTGTCAGAAATAACCGGCGCAAGTTACCGGTTGCCGAGCGAGTCGGAATGGGAATACGCGGCGCGCGCTGGAACCACAACGCCCTACCCGTTCGGCGAGGAGATCGTTCCCACGGACGCGCGTTACAGTTTCAAAAATACACAAACGGAACCACTCGCAACAAAAGATCGCTCGATCAATCGCAACGAATTTCGTCTTTATCACATGGTCGGAAACGTGCGTGAGTGGGTCACCGATACGTGGGCGACCAACTACGAAGGGGCGCCGGCGGATGGTAGTCCACGCGCGGTGTCGGGTGTCGGCGAGCGTGTCGTGCGCGGTGGCTCCTACGCGGATCGCGCCGACGCATTGCGGTCTGCCGCGCGCTTGCCACAAGCCGCCGGCGAAGGTGACCGCTATACGGGTTTTCGCGTCGTCCGCGTAATCGACTAGCCTCGGGTGTCGACCCGTCGCAGGCAGGCGCAATGTTGAATCTGAATCCCGACGAGCGCGACAAGTTCGCCGAGATGGCGGCCGCGTGGTGGGATACGAATGGCCCCTGCCGCACATTGCACGATATCAACCCTTGCCGCCTCGATTACATCGCGGCGCGCCTGACATTAGCGGGCGCTGCGGTGGCGGATATCGGTTGTGGCGGCGGCATTTTGAGCGAAGCGTTGGCGCGCACCGGAGCGCAGGTGACGGCGGTCGACGCGACGACCGAATTGATCGATATCGCGCGCGTGCATGCCACCGAACAGGATCTCGACATCGACTACGAGGTCGGCACCTCGGAGGCCCTCGTTGATACGCGGGAAGCCGACTTCGATGCGGTGATTTGCATGGAGCTCATCGAGCACGTACCCGATCCCGACGCCCTGATCAACGACTGCGCCCGCCTCGTTAAGCCGCAGGGATTGCTCGTGCTATCGACCTTGAATCGAACACCGCAGGCCTATGTATTCGGCATCGTGGCGGCCGAGTATGCGCTGGGATTACTGCCCCGTGGCACGCACGATTACGCGCAGTTCGTAAAACCGTCGGAACTCGCGCGCAGCGCGCGCGGTTACGGCCTCGTCCTGGAAGACGTCACGGGCATGGTGTACAACCCGGTGTCACACCGTGCCCGGCTGTGCGCATCGCCCGCCGTCAACTACTTCGCGACGTTCAGGCGAACGGACGGGTAAAGCGCGACCCTACGATGCTCGATTTCCAACCGCGGGCGATCTTGTTCGACCTCGATGGCACCTTGCTCGATACCGCGCCGGACATGGCGCTTGCGCTCAATCGCGTGCGGGCCGAAGACGGCCTCGAGCCCCTGTCCTTCGAAAACATCAGGCCGCTGGTGTCGCACGGCAGCCTCGCCTTGACCCGGCTGGGCTTCGAATTCTCCGAGCAGTCGGACGAATTCGAAGCGCGCCGCCAACGGCTCCTCGACATCTACGCTGATCACGTCGCCGACGCTACACAGCTGTTCCCGGGCATGGCCGGCGTTCTCGATCGCATTGAACAAACCGACCGGCAGTGGGGTATCGTCACGAACAAACCGCATTGGCTGACGACCCCCTTACTGGATGCGCTCAATCTCGCCGAGCGTGCCGGCTGTGTGATTTCAGGGGACAGCACTAAACGCCTTAAACCGCACCCGGATCCGCTGCTCGAAGCCGCCGAACAGCTCGGCGCCGATCCGTCGAGCTGTCTCTACATCGGCGACGCCGAGCGCGACGTCGAAGCCGCCATCGCCGCACACATGCCGGTGTTGATCGCGACCTATGGCTATATCGCAGCGGACGAAGACCCCCTCACCTGGGGCGGCGTCGGGCAAGTCGCGGCGCCCCACGACATCCTTGCGTGGCTTTAGAGCAGCAACCCCATGCGGACATTGCGCCGCAACCCGGCACCGATTTCTACTACGCCACGCTTTATCTGCCACCGCCCGTCCGGCACGAAGTCCACGTTCTCGAAGCGTGTCGCCGCGAGATCGTGCGCATTCCCCAGACCTGTTCGGATCGAGGCGTCGCGCACGTTAAATTGGCGTGGTGGCGGGACGAATTCGAGCGGCTCGGTTCTGCGTCACCGCGCCACGAGATCACGCGGGGACTGGCGGCATTCAGTGCAGCGAACCCGGATCTCGTCGACATCTATACCCGACTGGTCGAGCGGGTAGACGCGTCGTTGTCAGCGCCCGCTTTAGTCTCACGTGAAGCCGTCATGGACACGATTCGCGATCTTTACGGCGATATCTTTCGTCAAATCGTGTTGCGCGGCGGGACCTACGATCTGGACACCATCACCCGCCTGGTCGATTTTGCCTGCCGCATCGAGCTTGCTTACGAATTAACGAATTTACGGCAGCACCGCCACGGCGGTTTGTTATTCTTGTCTCAAGACGCGATCACGCGGCACCGTTTATCGGTGGACGGCGTACGTCAGGCGGCGCATTCGGCCGACATTCGAGATCTATTGGTCGACGAATTTACCGACCTCGCCGCGGCCCTACAGTCCGCCTGGTCCGGGCTGCCGCGTTCTCTGCGCCGCCAACAGCGGCTGCTGTGCACGCTGGGCTGCATCGTGCAACGGGTCGTGCAATTAACACTGGACGACGATTGCAACGTGCTCGAGCAGCGCATCGAGCTCACGCCGGTGCACAAACTATGGATCGCCTGGCGAACGCGGGCCTTTGGTTAACCGCAATCGTACCCGCAAGCGCCGGTAAGCATCCGCATCGACGTTGTCGTTGAGCATGAGCACGCGTTTAATCGGTCCGCTTTCGAGTTTGAGTGGCAGCACCGTCAGGTATCGCGTGACGAACGGCGCGCCTGACAAGCTCGCGTTAAGCACCGCGCCGCCGCGTAGACGCAGCTTCCAACCGTTGCGTTCGGTCAGTAACACCGCGGTGACATCGTCCTGTCGCGCGCGCGTGAACCGCCACATCGATACGGCGCCATTGATCAGGATCGCAACCATCAGCGCGCACTGCGGCAGCGAAAACGGATAAGCCAGCGCCACGATCGTGACGATCACCGCATGCGTAGCGAGCATTACATGTATCAGCGAAGTCGACCGACGTAGTGCGACATATATCGGTCCCTGGAATCCTGGCATCCTGCACCTGCTTGAGAGCGTTCCATTTTAATGATCCCGGATTCCGCTTCGCTCCATCCAGGCTACGTCGGCTATGTAGCCTGGATGGAGCGAAGCGGAATCCGGGATCATTCACATAGAGATACAAACCCGCCAACTTGAAATTGCCTTCCCTTGCCAAGATACTGTCCCCAATATTTCCTGGGTTCAGCATGCACGACGAGAAAACCAGCTCGGCGGACTCCGAAGAGCGCGAGAACCCAGACGACGAGCGCAAGAAACCGCGAACAAAACGAGAAATAGGCGGACCGAAAGGACCCGAACCAACGCGCTATGGCGATTGGGAACGCAAGGGCCGGTGCATCGATTTTTAGGATTTGGCATAACTCAGGCCGCTAAATGATCCAAGCTTAACGACCGATACCTCATCAAAGCAGTCGATTCGTCTATGGCCGGAAATCCCCTATCCCCGCACCTGCAGGTTTATCGCTGGCAGCTGACCACGATCCTTTCGATCACGCACCGCGCGACGGGCGTGTTTCTGAGCCTGGGCACGATGATGTTGTTGTATTGGCTGGTCGCGGCCTCGATGGGCGCCGACGCCTATGCGGGCGCACAACGCTGCCTTGGATCGATTCCGTCGCAAATCGTCATGGCCGCATGGACGTTCTCCTTTTTCTTTCACTTGTGTAACGGCGTGCGCCACCTGCTGTGGGATATCGGTTGGGGATTCGAATTGGACACGGCTTATTTGACCGGATACGCCGTGGTGACCGTTTCGGTCGCGCTCACGGGGCTGACCTGGGCCTGCGTCCTCGCGCAAGGTGGTGTCATATGAGCCTGCGCAGCGATCTCGGCCGAGTACGGGGTCTGGGATCCGCCAAAGCAGGCGCGCATCACTGGTGGCATCAACGCCTGACGGCCATCGCGCTCGTGCCGCTGTCGCTGTGGTTCGTCGTCGCGCTACTCGGCAAACTCGACGCCACGCACGCCGAAACGGTCGCGTGGATTTCGTCGCCGCTGATCACGGTGCTGTTGATCGCCCTCATCATCGCGACGTTTTATCACACGATCCTGGGCCTGCAAGTCGTGATCGAAGACTACGTTCACCTCGAGTGGGCCAAACTCACCTTGATGATCGCAATGAAACTCAGCCTCGGCTTCGGCGCACTGCTCGGTATCGTCGCGGTGTTGAAGATCTCGTTCGGCACAGCCTGACCGAATTCCGCATGCCCGCCGAATACGAACTCATCGAACATAAGTACGACGTAGTCGTAGTCGGCGCCGGTGGCGCCGGCTTGCGCGCGACATTCGGCATGGCGGCCGAAGGCTTGTCGACCGCGTGCATCACCAAGGTCTTCCCGACCCGCAGTCATACCGTCGCGGCACAAGGCGGCATGAGCGCGGCGCTCGGCAATATGGGGCCGGACGACTGGCGCTGGCATATGTACGACACGGTCAAGGGCTCGGACTGGCTCGGCGATCAAGACGCCATCGAGTACATGTGCCGCGAGGCGATCCCCTCGGTCATCGAACTCGAACATTATGGCGTGCCGTTTTCGCGTACCGAGGACGGCGAGATCTACCAGCGACCTTTCGGCGGCATGACCACCGAGTTCGGCGAGGGCGGTACCGCGCATCGAACTTGCGCCGCCGCCGATCGCACCGGGCACGCCATCTTGCACACGCTCTACCAGCAATCGCTCAAACACGACGCCGAATTTCTGATCGAATACTTTGCGATCGACCTCGTCATGGACGCCGACGGCGCCTGCCGTGGCGTCATCGCCTGGGACCTCGATACCGGCGCGCTACATTTGTTTCGCGCGCACGCCGTGGTACTCGCGACCGGCGGTTACGGACGCTCGTATTTTTCATGCACTTCGGCGCATACCTGTACCGGTGACGGCAACGGCATGGTCTTGCGCGCCAGTTTACCGCTGCAAGACATGGAATTTACCCAGTTTCATCCGACCGGGATTTACGGCGCGGGTTGCCTGATCACGGAGGGTGTGCGCGGCGAAGGCGGTTATCTGACGAATGCAGAGGGCGAACGCTTCATGGAACGCTATGCCCCGAACGCCAAGGATCTGGCTTCACGCGATGTGGTCTCCCGTTCCATGACCCTCGAGATCCGCGAAGGCCGCGGGGTCGGCGAGAACAAGGATCATATTTTCCTGCACCTGGAACACCTCGGGGCGGAAGTGATCGACGAACGTCTGCCCGGAATCTCGGAATCGGCCGAAATCTTTGCCGGGGTCGACGTCACCCGCGAACCCATCCCGGTCCTGCCGACCGTGCACTACAACATGGGCGGCGTGCCGACGAATTATCATGGCGAGGCGGTGACCCTCAAAGACGGTAATCCGGACGCTATCGTGCCCGGCCTCTATTCGATCGGGGAGGCGGCGTGTGTATCCGTTCACGGCGCCAATCGGCTGGGTTCGAACTCGCTGTTGGATCTCATCGTCTTTGGGCGCGCGGCGGCGAAACGGTGCGCGAGCGAAATCAGCCCAGGCAGCACCCATGCACCACTTCGTAGTGACGCGACCGAAAGCGTGCTCTCGCACTTCGACGCCCTGCGCTATGCCGACGGCACCGAGCCCACCGCGAAACTTCGGGTCGACATGCAACAAACCATGCAGACCTACGCCGCCGTGTTTCGCACCGGCGAAGTCCTGGCAGAAGGCAAGGGTAAATTGCACGAGGTGTTCGAAGCGTTCAGGCATGTCAAAGTCAGCGATCGCTCGATGATCTGGAATACGGATCTAGTCGAAACGCTGGAACTGGAAAACCTGCTGCAGAGCGCCATCGTGAGTTTGGAGGCGGCGAGTAATCGCACCGAAAGCCGCGGCGCGCACGCACGTGAAGATTTCCCCGATCGTGACGATGCAAACTGGATGAAACACACGCTGACCTGGTTGAACGACGCAGGCGAGGTCACGTTCGATTACCGGCCGGTGCACATGTACACGCAGACCGACGAAGTCGACGTCATCCCGCCGAAGAAACGCGTGTATTAGGACGTACAGGAATTCACATGGCTCAATTCACGCTACCTAAAAATTCGAAGATCGGAGCGGGCAAGACCTTTCAGCACGCGAATGGTGCGAAAAACGCCAAGGCGTTCAAAATTTACCGCTGGGATCCGGATAAAGATGAGAATCCGCGCATGGATACCTACGAGATCGATCTCGACAAATGCGCGCCGATGGTGTTGGACGCGATCATTTACATCAAGAACGAAATCGACCCGACACTCACCTTTCGCCGTTCATGCCGCGAGGGGATCTGCGGTTCGTGTTCCATGAATATCGCCGGCACCAACACCCTGGCTTGCACGCTCGCAACGCAATCGATCAAAGGTCAGGTCAAGATCTATCCGTTGCCGCATATGAAAGTGGTAAAGGATTTAGTGCCCGATATGCGAAATTTCTACGCGCAATATTCGGCTGTAAAACCGTGGATGCAAACCCAAACGCCTGCCCAACCCGACAAGGAACGCCTGCAATCGAAAGACGACCGCGAAAAACTCGATGGCTTGTACGAATGCATACTCTGCGCATGTTGCTCGACCGCGTGTCCGAGCTATTGGTGGAACAGCGACCGCTTTCTGGGACCGGCCGCGCTATTACAAGCCTATCGCTGGCTCATCGACAGTCGCGATGAAGCGACGGGTGAACGGCTGGATGAATTAGAAGATCCGTTCCGGCTCTATCGATGCCACACCATCATGAACTGTGCGAAGACCTGCCCCAAGGGCCTCAATCCCGCCAAAGCCATCGCCGAGATCAAGAAGATGATGGTGGCGCGTAGTCTTTAGAACGTGTCCGACGGCGCGAAGCGCTTGCGCTGGCGTTGCCGCCGCGGTATGCGCGAGCTCGATGTCTTACTCGAAGCGCATCTCGATCGAGCGAACCACACGATGACTGCAGAGCAGGCATGCGTCTTCGAACGCTTTTTGGACGCGAACGATATGGATCTATATGCCTGGTTGACCCGTCGCAGCGAACCCCGGGATGCCGAGTTCGCGACGCTGGTCGATGCTATTCTCGACCCAGGCTCAAATACTTCGGGTAATCGATGACGAACACGGCACCGTGGCGTGAGATCGTGGCACCGGATGAACCGACGTTTGTCGACGGTGCAATCGAACACTTCGGCGATGCGGCGGCGGAAGCCCATCGAGTGGAAGCCGAGCCGACGAAGGCGCCGCTCCAACATTACAGCGTCGTGCGCGTCAGCGGTGAGGATGCCATCGATTTCCTGCATGCGCAGCTCAGTGGCGATTGCCTGACCTTGGGTGACGATGAAACCTTACTCACATCGTGGTGCACGCCGAAGGGACGCGTGCTCTATCTCGTGAGACTGCTACGGCAGCGGGAAACGAACTACCTGTTACTGCCACGCGATCAAAGCGCCGATTTCTGTAAACGCTTGTCCATGTTCGTGCTGCGCGCGAACGTCGACATCGATGATCTGTCCGCGGATCATGGCGTGATCCTCGTCAACGATCCGGCCGGCGACGGCGATCGGCGACAGACATGGAACGTCGGGCGCATCGAGACGCTCGCCGATATCTGGTCTCAGATCGACGCCGCGCCGATCGGGGCCGCGGCCACCTCCCTCGTCGACGTTCACCTAGGGCTTCCGCGATTGGCAAAGTCCATGAGCGATCAATTTCTACCGCAGGAATTGAACCTCGATGCGCTCGGCGGCGTGAGCTTCGAAAAAGGGTGTTTCCCGGGCCAGGAGATCATCGCGCGGGTTAAATTTCGCGGTGTAGTCAAGCGTCGCGTGCAACGATTGGGTATCGAATGCGATGCAATGCCTGCACCAGGCGCCCGTATAGTAAAACCGGACGACTTGGCGCTTGCCGGTACGGTGCTCTATACCGCCCGATCGGGATCGGGGGTCATCGAAATGCTCGTGGTATTGAACATCGATTTAGATGACGTCGTCCTCGAAAGCCATCCCGAGATCCCGTTAACCTTCCAGCCACTGCCCTATCCTCTTGCCTCTTGACCGGCCGCTCAACGGCGCCGCCGTTCACGGCGTCGTCGCGGACGCAAATTTCAAACCGACACCGTGGTTGCCTGGGCCGCATTTACCGACGATCTGGGCGAGCGCGTGCCGCCGGGTACCGGCGGTGGATCTCGATCGCGAGCGGATCGAGCTGCCGGACGGCGATTTCATCGACCTCGATTGGACCCGCAAAAACGGCGGCGCGACAGTGTTGATTCTGCATGGCTTGGAAGGCTCGTATGAATCCGCCTATGCGCGCGGATTGCTGGCCGCGCTGGAACGCGCCGGCTACCGTGCCGTAGTGATCAATTTCCGCGGCTGCAGCGGCGTACCCAATCGACTCGACCGCAATTATCACTCGGGCGATACCGCCGATGCGGCGTATATCGCCGCGCTAATCGAGCAACGCTCGGGGCAGCCCCCGTTCGCCGCGGTCGGTTACTCGCTCGGCGGCAACGTACTGCTCAAATGGTTGGGTGAACTCGGGGCGCAGGCACGTTTGACCACCGCGGTCGCGGTGTCCGTTCCGTTTGATTTGGGCGCTTGCGCTACGCGCCTGGACCAGGGATTCTCGCGCCTTTATCAATGGATATTGGTGCGTAGCATGAAACGTAAATTCCAGGCGAAGTTTCGCGCCAGGCCGGCGCCTTTCGAACTCGAGGATTTCAACGGCCTCAAAACGTTTTGGTCGTATGACGATGCCGTAACCGCACCGTTGCACGGTTTCAAGGACGTGCACGATTATTATGCTTCGAGCAGCAGCCGCCAATATCTCGGTCGCATCGACGTGCCGACCTTGATCCTCCATGCCAAGAACGACCCCTTTGTGCCCGCGTCCGCGATCCCGACCGCGCAGGAACTCGGCGCCAAAGTGAGCGTCGAATTGTGCAACGGCGGTGGTCACGTCGGCTTCGTCTCGGGCTGGCTGCCGGGGCGGTACACCTATTGGCTGGAGCATCGCATCGTTGCTCATCTGAATACGTTCACTTGACGGGCTATTGATCCCGGATCGGATAGATAATGCGGATCACGATGCTTACATCCCCGCGCCACTTATTCATATTCACAACCGCCGTTTGCGGCGCGTTGCTTGCTTACGGCTATTACCTGCAGTTCGCCGAGGGCCTCGAGCCCTGTCCGCTGTGCATCTTTCAACGCCTGTGCTACATCGCCATCACCGTCATTACGCTGATTGGAGCGATACACGGTCCGCTCCGGCGCGGCGTGTACGTGTACGGTGCGATGACCGCCGGCGGCGCGTTACTCGGGGCGGCGATCGCCGCCCGTCAGGTGTGGTTGCAGCACCTGCCGCCCGAACGCGTACCCGAATGTGGGCCCGGTCTCGATTTCATGCTCGAAATGTATCCCTTAGTGGACGCCGTCGAACTCATGTTGCGCGGCACCGGTGAATGTGCGGTGGTTGACTGGACCTTCCTCGGCTTCTCGATCGCCGAGTGGTCGCTGGTTTGCTTTTCTCTGATCTTCGTGGCTTATATCGCGTTCATGTTGCTGCGCATGCGCGATTCCAGTTTTTCACCCGGGACATGAGGGACACCGCCGTGGTCAAGCTTGCATTCGTTCAGACACGGTTGTCGATCTGGAAGCGGATCGTAACTGCACTTCTGCTCGCGATGGCGTGCACGGCGCACGGCTCCGAATTCACCGGAAACGTATTGCGCGGTATGGACCGCTTGCACGTCGAGATTAAAGGCGTTAGCGGGAAATTCGAGCGCTTTGGTTTGAACGCCCAACGATTGCGCAAGCAAACGGAACAGCGTATGGAATCGAGGTAATCGGCAAGCAGGCCGCGTTGAACGACAAAACCGCCGGACAATTACGCATTCAACTCAATGCGAATGAAGATGCGGTAGTGTCTCAGTTTGAAATCCCGCCTCCCTCTAGATTCCTGTATGCTAACCGCTAAGCATAGGAGGGTTGCACCATGCCGAAGGGACCGAGAGGAGAAAAGCGCCCGGCTGATGTCATCGGCAATGCTGTAAAGATAGCTCAGATTGCGACTGGCGAAATCGATGACGAGATCGAATTGGGGGACGGCAAGGACAAGGCCGCCCAGGCGCTAGGCCGGAAGGGCGGCGCGGCTCGGGCTAAAAAGCTAAGTGGGGAGCGGCGCAAAGAGATCGCCAAGAAAGCCGCAAAACAAAGGTGGAGCCGCACGAAAGCATAATATCGCGCATATTTAGGTCTTGTATTCCGGAAATCTACGTGGCATTCTGAACACCCACTTTGGCCGAAGGTGTTTTGAGTATGGCGGTTCCTGACGAAGACGTTGTGCGCAAAGTCCTTACCAAGCATAGTCGCGACACTCTCTGCCGCAGAGCGGTGGAGGACGCTTGGGCCACGGTCAAGAGCGAATATCCAAACCGGGCATGGTATCGGCGGAAGTCCACAAGCCGCGCACTGGTTTGGGAACACTCGGTCCAAAACGCGGTCGACGCTCTCACTGACGTTCCCGGAGCGAGGATCATTCCGGTTAACGACACGTTTTCCTTTCATTTTGACGACATTGTTGTACTGCGCTTCAAGAGGGCCAGCCTGCAATTAATTTCGTCCAATTACCCCACCTTCTCGGCACTTTTGTTCCATAGACACGACAAAGACTTATTCGGGTTTGAGGGGAGCCACCGAGTCGAGGTCGCTCACGTCTTCGACAGGCTGGAAAGGAATCTTGATTGGATCGGCGTGGTCGCGCGTGACGGTCGCAAGGTTCTTTGGAGTTTCGAGCTTCATTCAGGCGATGCGGCTGCCGAGCAGTTTCCGGTTTTGCCAAAGCCAACTCCTGCCTCAGATCACGTGTTGCGCCCAGTAAAGAGGGACGATAACAAGCTGGACGAGGATGAACGTAAATAACTATGGCTGGCGAGTTCAATCCGGCCCTGCTATGCCTTGCAAGGCAGTTTCGGAGGGTAAGCCAAACTGACGTAGCTCTAAAGGCGGGGCTGAACCAGGGCCACTATTCACGAATTGAGAATGGCCTTGTCCCTGGAGGCCCATCTCCCGATAACGCTGAATGCATCGCTGCCGCCTTACAGTTCCCGGTGGGCTTTTTCTATCAAGATGACGGGCTGGCGGGCCTTCCGTTGAGCGTGCATCCATTTAACCGCAAGAAAAAAAAGGTCAGCGCGCGTGTGCTAAAGCAGATACATGCAGAGCTAAACATCCGCCTCATGCATCTACGAATATTTCTGAGGGCTGCTGATATTCATCCAGAGCTTCCACTACCTCACATTGATGTCGATGAAGGCGGCGGGCCGCAGGAGATTGCTGAGACAATTAGGCGTGCATGGTCCATCCCTGATGGTCCTATCCAGAATCTCACTGAGCATTGCGAGTGCGCTGGAATTTTGGTGGTTTGGTGCGATCTTGAGAGCGGCGTAGATGGCGCCACAATGAGCGTTCGTGATCTTCCGCCCTGCATTTTTCTCAACCGTAATTCACCGCCAGATAGAATGCGGTTCTCATTGGCTCACGAATTGGGTCACATCGTCATGCATACGGTTCCCACCGACACGATTGAGGACGAGGCGAACGCCTTTGCCGGTGAGCTTCTTGTGCCGGAACGGAAATTTCGCAGGGCGGCTCTTGGACAACGCGTAACACTCGAATGGCTCGCTCGTCAGAAAGCTTACTGGAAAGTATCAATGGCTTTCTTGCTCTACCGGGCGGGGGTACTTGATATTCTGACGCGCCACCAAAGTGAATACCTTTGGAAGAAACTATCCGCACTTGGTTGGCGGACGAGGGAGCCGCAGGACACGGATCCCCCCCCCGAGCACCCAAAGATATTCCCGCGTCTTATCCGGCTACACTCAGACGATCTTCAATACGACGTGGCGAGTTTGGAGAGGCTTCTAAACACCAGCGTTAGCGATATCCGGGACATTTACGGGCCGTACCTCAGGTCCGGCCTGTACGTAGTTAAATGAACATAAGAGCTTGACGCTAAGTATAAAAGTTCATATACTAGAGGCATGAACAAATTGCCTCTTGCTAAACGTATCCAAATTCTCTCCATGCTGGTTGAAGGCATGTCCATGCGATCAATCAGTAGGACAGTGAACGTTTCGATCAACACTGTGACAAAGTTGATGGTTGAATCTGGTAGGGCTTGCGCCGCGTATCATAATGAAGCCGTGCGCAACGTGTCCGCAAAGCGCGTCCAGTGCGACGAGATTTGGTCTTTTTGCTACGCCAAGGATAAGAACGTTAGAGTCGCTAAGGCGGCTCCAGAAGGTGCGGGCGATGTGTGGACATGGACCGCCATCGACAGCGATAGCAAGATGATCTTGTCCTACGAGATAGGCGACCGTTCAAGCACCACGGCTATCGAGTTCATGGACGATTTACGGAGACGGCTCGCTAATCGAGTACAACTCACCACGGACGGGCACAAAGCGTACCTGGAGGCAGTAGAGGGCGCGTTTGGCGGCGACGTGGACTTTGCTCAGTTAGTGAAGCTGTACGGCGCTCCGAACGGTCGTGAAGGCCACGAACGTAAATATTCGCCAGCCGAATGCGTGGGTACGAGAACGAGGGTTGTTGAAGGATCTCCCGAACGAGGACACGTCAGCACGTCCCATGTCGAACGCCATAACCTGACGATGCGCATGGGCATGCGCCGGTTTACTCGGCTCACCAATGGTTTTAGCAAGAAGCTAGAAAATCACCTACACATGTTGAGTCTGTACTTCGTACACTACAACTTCGTGAGGATTCACAAGTCGCTTCGCATGACGCCCGCCATGGCCGCTGGTGCCACTGAGACACTGCATGACATGGAATGGCTCGTTGGCTTGATTGACGCTCAGGCTCCAAAGCTTAAGAAGCGCGGCCCCTACAAAAAATGCCAACCTGAAATTTCAAACTGAGACACTACCGAAGATGCGCTCGCGTTTTATTTCTACGCCGTCTCCGTGCAACTGAGGCGTAAATTACCGTTGGATCCCGACGGCGCGAGCTTCACGTCGGAGAAGGTGTGGTCCGCGGGCCGTAGCGGTGTCATCAATCCGTCGGATCTGAATGACGTGTATGGATTCGTCGATGAGATCTTGGGCCAATTCATGCGGGAGCATGATCGGCAAAACGCGTCGTCACATGCGGCGTTTCAGCGCTGATTGAGGCGCAGCGACAAATTTTCGGGCCTTCGATTTTCGCTCGGGATCTGGGCATCGACGACCGCCAGCGCACTCATGTTCAATACCCGCCGCACCGTCGCGGACGGCGTGAGAATATGTACGGGATACCGGCAGCCAAGCAGGATCGGCCCGACCGCAACGCCTTCGCCCAGCACCGTCAGCAGATTGAGCGCGATATTCGCCGCATCCATGCTCGGCATAACCAAAAGATTCGCCTGGCCGTCCAACGTCGAGTCGGTCAGCGCGGCGTCGCGAATTTTCGGAATCAGGGCCGCATCGGCTTGCATCTCGCCGTCGACCTCGAGTTCCGGCGCATGCCGCCGGATCAAGGCGAGCGCTTCGCGCATCGTTATCGAAGTCGCCGTATCGAGCGTACCGAAATTCGAATGTGACAGTAGCGCGGCCTTCGGTACAAGGCCGAAGCGTCTGACCTGTTCCGAGGCGAGCGCCGTCATGCTCGCGATCTGAGCGGCGGACGGTTCGGCGTGCACGTAGGCATCACATATGAAATACGTGCCTTTGCGTAACACCAGCACGTTCAGCGCCGCCATATCGTGCACATCGTCGCGAGCGCCCAGCAACTCGCGTACGTGCACGAGGTGATCGTGGTATTCACCCACGAGTCCACACAACATCGCATCCGCGGCTCCCTTGCGCACGAGCAAACCGGCGATGACCGTCGTGTTGGCGCGCATGACGTCCCGCGCGTCCTGAAGCGAGACCCCTCTGCGCTTCATGACGTCATGGTAAGTCTGTGCGTACTCGCGGTAACGCGGATCGCTTTCGGGATTGACAACCTCGAAATCTTCGCCGCTTTGCATGCGTAAACCCAGATCGCCTATGCGTTTGTCGATCACGCTGGGGCGCCCGACCAGAATCGGACGCGCGAGGCCGTCGTCGATGACTGTTTGTACGGCGCGCAAGACGGTCGGAGCCTCGCCGTCGGCGTACACGAGTCGCTTGAGATCTTGTTTTGCCTGCTCATAGAGCGGACGCATCAGGAGGACGGATTGAAACACGAACTTCGACAGCTCGGCGCGGTATTCGTCCAGATCCTCGATCGGACGCGTGGCGACGCCGCTCGCCATCGCCGCTTCGGCAACGGCCGGCGCAAGCTCCGATATCAACCGCGGATCGAACGGTTTGGGTATGAGGTACTCCGGACCGAATCTGAGCGCGTCACTACCGTAGGCGGCCAGCACCACGTCGGACGCTTCCTGGTGGGTCAGCTTGGCCAGGGCCCGCACGCACGCGAGTTTCATCTCCTCTGTGATGGTGGTCGCGCCGACGTCCAGTGCGCCGCGAAACAGATACGGGAAACACAGGACATTGTTGACCTGATTCGGGTAATCCGAGCGGCCGGTTGCAATGATCGCATCGGCCCGTGCGGCGCGCGCCTCCTCGGGCAGGATCTCGGGCGTGGGATTGGCAAGCGCGAGAATGATCGGCTGTTCCGCCATGGTCGCGACCATCTCACCGCTCAGCACGCCCGGACCGGACAGGCCCAGAAAGATATCCGTGCCGGCAATGGCATCGGTCAGGGTGCGGTGTTCGGTGTTACGCGCGAAGAACGCCTTGTGCTCGTCCAGCTTCCCTTTGCGCCCCGTGTGAATCACGCCCGTGCGATCGACGACGAGAATGTTGTCGCGCGCCATCCCGAGCGAATCCAATAAGCGCAGACAGGCGATCGAAGCCGCGCCTGCTCCGGAGGCAACGAGTTTGACGTCCTCAATCTTTTTATTGACGAGCGAGAGTCCATTGATGATCGCGGCCGCCGCGATGATAGCCGTCCCGTGCTGGTCGTCGTGGAACACCGGAATGCGCACGCGATCCTTGAGTTTCTGCTCGACGAAGAAACATTCCGGCGCCTTTATATCTTCGAGATTGATGCCGCCGAAGGTCGGCTCCAAGCTCGCGATAATATCCACGAGCTTGTCGGGATCGGTCTCGTCGATCTCGATGTCGAAGACGTCGATACCGGCGAATTTCTTGAATAGAACCGCTTTGCCTTCCATAACCGGCTTGGACGCTAACGGCCCGATATTGCCGAGCCCTAGAACCGCCGTGCCATTTGTAATCACGGCGACGAGATTGCCACGCGCGGTATACAGCGATGCCGTGGCGGGATCGGCGGCGATGTCTTCACACGGAGCCGCGACGCCGGGCGAATAGGCGAGCGCGAGATCGTTCTGATTCGCGAGCGGCTTGATCGGCGCAATTTCAATCTTGCCTGGACGCGGTACGGTGTGATATTCGAGCGCGCGGGCTTTGAGATTGTCGTCTTTGCGATTCACAATGCGGCCGTTCCCGAAAAGTGCATACCTGTCATTGCAGTGGGAATCCAGGTGGCATCTGGCCTTGCATGGCGCGCATGAGTTTCTTCATTCCGCCTTTCTTGGACATCTTCTTCATCATCTTCTGGATCTGCGCAAACTGCTTTAGCAGCTTATTGACGTCCTGAACCTGCGTGCCCGAGCCGCCGGCGATACGCCGTTTGCGCGACGCCTTGATAACGGCCGGAAACTGGCGCTCGTGCGGGGTCATGGAGTCGATGATCGCCGCCAGCTTTACGAATTCCCGATCACTGACTTGGTCGCGCACTTTGTCCGGTAGATCGGTCATACCGGGCAGCTTGCCGAGCATGGCTGACATGCCGCCCAAATTGGACATCTGGTCGAGTTGGTCGCGGAAATCCTGCAGGTCGAACCCCTTACCCTTTTTGATTTTTTCGGCGACTTTGATCGCCTTGTCCTGGTCGACTTTCTGCTCGACTTCCTCGATCAGGGACAGCACGTCGCCCATGCCGAGAATACGCGATGCGATCCGGTCGGGGTGAAACGGTTCGAGTGCGCCGCTCTTCTCCCCGGTGCCGAGGTATTTGATCGGCTTGCCGGTCACTTGACGTACGGATAACGCGGCCCCGCCCCGGGCGTCACCGTCAGCCTTGGTCAAAACGACACCGGATAAGGGCAAGGCGTCGTCGAAGGCGCGCGCGGTTGCGACGGCGTCCTGACCCATCATGCTGTCGACGACGAAGAGCGTCTCGTGCGGCTGCACCGCACCGTGGATGCGCTTGATCTCGTCCATCATTTCCTCATCGATGGCGAGACGCCCGGCGGTATCGACGATGAGCACGTGGTCGAAGGCTTTGCGCGCGGCATCGACCGCCGCGAGCGCGATGTGTTCCGGTTTATCGTTCGGATCACTGGGATAACTATTGGCGCCGATCTCTCCCGCTAATACTGCCAACTGTTCGATCGCGGCGGGCCGGTGAACGTCGCAGCTCACCAGACCGACCTGTTTGTTCTCGTGTTCCATCAGCCGCCGCGCGAGCTTCGCCGCCGTGGTCGTTTTACCCGACCCCTGTAAACCCGCCATCAAGACGACCACCGGCGGTTGGGCGGCGAGGTCGAGACCCGCGTTCTCGGCGCCCATCAACGTCGTCAGTTCATCCCGCACGACACGGATCAACGCCTGTCCGGGCGTCAACGTGCCGATGACCTCCTGGCCGATCGCGCGCTCGCGCACCGCGGTGACGAAATCCCTGACGACATCGAGACCCACGTCCGCTTCCAACAAAGCCCGTCGCACCTCGCGCAGGGTTTCATCGATATTGTCTTCGGTCAGACGTGCCCGGCCGCTCAGGTTTTTGACGACCTGGCTGAGTCGATCGGTTAGGTTTTGAAACATCAGATCAATCGTTCGCACGCAAGCGGGCGAATCAAATTCTTCATAACGCCTGCTAATTATGCCATCATCGCAGGTCGAATAGCCCTTATCGAGCGTCCATGAACGTAATCTTTTTCGGGCTCGCCGCGATCGCTTTGTATATCACGGTCGCGGTACAAACGTCCGAAATCGCACGCACGTCCACGAGCGGCTTCACGCTCAAATCACCGACCGGCATACTCGCGCTGCTCGCGGTCACGGCACATGCTGTGGTGTTGTATCCGGCGACGGTCACCGGCGCCGGCATCAATCTAGGGATCTTCAATGCGGCGTCGCTGGTGGCCTGGATCATTGCGCTCGTCGTCATTTTGACGGCGCTCTGGCGGCCCGCACACAGTTTATCCGTTGTGATACTGCCGTTCGCGGCCTTGATACTCGGCGTGTCGTTGATCTTCTCGCGGGAACGATTATTACCGTCGACCTCCCCGGGAATTGCGATGCACATTGCGCTATCGCTGCTTGCATACAGCTTGTTTGCGATCGCGGCCTTGCAGGCCATCTATCTGGCGTTCGCCGAACACCGGCTCAAGCGCCACGCGCCCGTGCTGCGTTTCCTGCCCCCGCTACCCACGATGGAACAGCTCATGTTTCAGCTCACGGGGCTCGCGTTCGTTTTGTTGAGCATAGGCCTCATCATAGGCGGGCTGTATATCGAGGACGTGCGGGAACAACACCTTGCACACAAGATTTTCTTTTCACTACTCGCCTGGTTGATCTTCGCCGTGATCCTGGTCGGACGGTATCACTGGCAATGGCGCGGGCGCCGAGCCGTCAAGTACCTGATCGCCGGATTTGTCTTGCTTGCCGTCGGATTTTTCGGATCGAAAATCGCACTCGAATTGATCCTGCAACGGGTTTAAATCACAACTTGGCCGACCTTTCCCTGATTACTTTGGTTACGACGCTGATCGGTCTGATCGTCGCGTCCGCGTATTTTTCGGGCTCCGAAACCGCGATGATGGCCTTGAATCGGTATCGCCTGAAACATATGGCCGACCGCGATCACCGCGCCGCGCGGCGTGCCCAGAAATTGCTCGACCGGCCCGACCGCCTGATCGGTCTGATCCTGCTCGGCAATAATTTCGTCAACATCCTCGCGGCGCAAATCACGACGGTGCTGACACTACGGCTCATCGGGGAAGGCAGCCTGCTCGTCTCCGGACTGGCGCTGACTGCAATTATCCTGGTATTCGCTGAAGTCGTGCCCAAGACCATGGCCGCGGTACATCCGGAGCGTATCGCATTTCCGTCATCGATCATTTTGCGCGGGTTGTTATTCGTATTCTCACCGGTCGTTTGGATACTCAATCAGTTATCCAACCGCATTCTCGCATCAGTCGGGGTCACGGAAATCGCACGCGCCGACGATCCCTTGAATCGCGAAGAGCTACGCACGGTCGTCAAGGAAGCAGGCGCGATGATCTCACCGAAACATCGGCAGATGTTGTTCGGTATCCTCGATCTCGAAAACGCCATCGTTGAGGACATCATCGTCCCGCGCAACGAGATCAATGGTATCGACCTCGAAGACGATTGGTCGGAGGTCGTCGAGCAACTCGTCACCTGCCGGCACACGCGGGTGCCCTGTTACGCAGGCAGCCTGGACCAGATCGAAGGCATGCTGCATTTGCGTAAGGTGACAAAGTCCCTCAGATCGGGCGATGAGTTCGATCTCGAAGAGCTGCGCACCATGCTGGACGAACCCTATTTCGTGCCGCTGAAAACCGATCTGTATGTGCAGTTGCTCAACTTTCAAAAGAGTAAGCAACGCATCGCCTTCGTCGTTGACGAATACGGCGACATCGAAGGCCTGGTGACCTTGGAGGATCTGCTCGAAGAGGTGATCGGTGAGTTCACCACCGATCCACAGTTCTACACGCGCGATGTGTATCCGCAAGATGACGGCAGTTTTCTCGTCGACGGCAGCGCCAACATCCGCGAGATCAACCGTGCGTATCGCTTCGATCTGCCAACGGATGGCCCCAAAACGATCAACGGTTTGATTCTCGAAACGCTCGAAGACATTCCCGAACCAGGCACGGGTTTCAAATTGGGCAACATGACGGTAGAAATCGTCCACACCTTGGGCCATGCGGTAAAAACCGCGCGTCTTACCGGCACAGCCGAACTCAACGAAGTCGAAGAGGATCCGGATCGCGCCGAGCTGGATGCCGACTCCCTATCGGGCGATTAAACGGCGGCTAAGGCATCGCTCAACCGTGCGACCGCGGTGATCTCCAATTCCTCCGGCACCGGTTTGGGTACGTTGCCGCGCGGCACCAGCGCGCGCCGAAAACCGTGTTTCGCCGCTTCGCGCAGGCGCTCGGGGCCGCCCGGTACGGGGCGGATCTCGCCCGCCAGGCCAATTTCGCCGAACGCGACCAGATCGGTGGCCACGGGCCGGTCGCGTAAACTCGATAACACGGCTAATACGATCGCCAGATCCGCGCCCGTCTCGGTTACGCGCACACCGCCGACGATGTTGGCAAAGACGTCGCATCCAACGGTTGCGACGCCGCCGTGCCGGTTGAGCACCGCGAGCAGCATTGACAACCGGTTCTGTTCGAACCCGACCGTTATGCGGCGAGGATGGTCGACCTGACAGTCGTCGACCAACGCTTGTACTTCGACCAGCATCGGTCGCGTCCCCTCGCGCGTCACCATCACCACGGAGCCCGGAACCGGGGTTTCATGGCGTGAAAGCAGGATGGCACTCGGATTCGACACTTCTCGCAGGCCCGCGTCCGTCATCGCGAACACACCCAGCTCATTGATCGCGCCGAAGCGGTTCTTGATGGCGCGGATCATGCGATGCCGATCGCCTGGATCGCCTTCGAAATACAAGGTTGCGTCCACCATGTGTTCGAGCACCCGCGGACCCGCGATCGAGCCGTCCTTCGTCACGTGACCGATAAGGTACAGCGCCGTTCCCGTACCCTTGGCGTAGTTGACGAGACGGCTCGCGCATTCGCGCACCTGCGCGACACTGCCGGGTGGCGATTGCAACGCCTCTGAATAGATCGACTGAATCGAATCGATGACGACGACGGCCGGTTTTTCGTCCCGCGCCTGTAACAGGATGCGATCGACGTCGGTTTCGGTCAGGAGTCTCAGGTCACCCACCGGCAAATCGAGCCTGTCGGCGCGTAAGGCGATCTGCGCCGCTGATTCCTCGCCGCTGACATAAAGCGCATCCACGCCGTTGAGCGATTTTGACGCGCCCAGACTCTGCAACAGCAGCGTGGTCTTACCGATGCCGGGATCGCCACCCAGCAACACCACCGAGCCCGCGACGAGCCCACCGCCCAACACGCGATCGAGCTCACCGAGGCCGGTCGCGAGTCGCGGTTGTTCCTGCGCGCCGATTTCGCCCAGGGTTTGCGCCCGCGGCCCGCCGCCTTGCGCGGATGCGAAGCGGGCCCGTTGATCGCCGGCTGTTGTGACGACCGTTTCGACGATGGCGTTCCATTCACCGCAATCCGCGCACTGGCCCGCCCACTTGCTGGAGACGGCGCCACAATTCTGGCATTCGAATTGCTTTTTGGGCTTCAACGACCCACCAATTCGTAGCCCGGATGGAGCGTAGCGCAATCCGGGGTTGGTGCGGTTGGCCCACGCATTTCCCGGATTGCGCTACGCTCCATCCGGGCTACGCGATGCGCGTCTCATTCCTCGGCATCGCCCGACGCATAATAATCATGCGCCAGATTCTCGAAGGTCGTGTATTCTCCAAAGAAGCGCAGTTTGCGTGTCCCCACAGGGCCGTTGCGCTGCTTGCCGATATTGATCTCGGCGATGCCCTTGTCCATGCTGTCCTCGTCGTAGACGTCGTCTCGGTAGATGAACATGATCACGTCGGCGTCCTGTTCGATGGCGCCGGATTCACGCAGATCGGACATCACGGGCCGCTTGTCCTGGCGCTGCTCGAGACTGCGATTCAGTTGCGACATGGCCATCACGGGGCATTCGAGTTCTTTGGCCAAGGCTTTCATGGAACGCGAGATCTCGGAGATCTCCGTCGCGCGGTTTTCTTTCGTACCGGGTACCTGCATCAATTGCAGGTAATCCACCACGACGAGACCCAAGCCATGTTCACGGGCGAGACGCCGGCAACGCGCGCGTAGATCACCGGGTGTCAGCGCCGGCGTGTCATCGATGAACATCTTGACCTCGGACAACATACCGACCGCGGAGGTCAAGCGCGGCCAATCGTCATCGCTCAGTTTTCCCGTCCGGACTTTGTGTTGGTCGATGCGGCCGAGCGAGGACATCATGCGCATCGCGAGTTGCTCACTCGGCATCTCCATGCTGAAGATGGCGACCGGCAGCTCTTCCTTGATGGCGGCGTGCTGTGCGATGTTCATGGCAAATGCGGTTTTGCCCATCGATGGACGCCCCGCAACGATAACGAGATCGGACTTCTGTAAGCCCGAGGTCATATTGTCCAATTCGTAGAATCCGGTCGCGACGCCGGTGAGCGGATTATCGCGTTGAAACAACTGATCGATGCGATCCAGCGCGTCGACCAGGAGTTCCTTGATAGGGCGGAACCCGCGCCGGCCGCGCGCTTCGCGCTCGGCTATTTCGAATACCAGGCTTTCGGCGTTATCGAGCAACTCGTCGGGATTGCGGCCCTCGGTGCGAAAGGCGCTTTCGGTGATCTGAGTGCCGGCGCTGATCAGGTCACGCAATATCGCGCGTTGCCGAACGATGTCCGCATAGGCCGCGATATTTGCGGCGCTCGGGGTGTTCTCGGCGAGTTGCGCGAGATAGGCCATGCCACCCACGTCGTCCAGTTGCTCACTGTTTTCCAGCCACTCGGCCAGGGTGACGACGTCGAAGGGCTTGTTGTCGCTGGCGAGCACCTCGAATGCATGGAAAACCGTCGCGTGATCCCGGCGGTAGAAATCGTCCGCCGTGATACGCTCAGTGACATTCATCAAGGCATCGTTGTCGAGCATGAGGCCGCCGAGCACGGACTGCTCCGCTTCAATGGAATGCGGCGGGACTTTGAGCGCTTCGGTGGCGACGTCGACAGCCGAACGGGCGGTGACCGCGCTTTCGACCGCCACTTAGCTTGCTCGGCGCGCCGGGCGACTGGAGCGCCTCGGGCCGCACCCGCACTGCACCTTCATCACGCCGTTGACTCGACGTCTTCAGCGACAATCGTGAGCTTGACCACAACGTCGACATCAGCGTGCAGGTGTATGCCGACTTCGTAATCACCGACCTCGCGCATAGGCCCCTCCGGGAGTCGGATCTCGCGTTTTTCAACCGCCCCGCCCGCGGCAACGATGGCCTCCGCGATGTCTGACGTTCCGACCGAGCCGAACAACTTACCCTCGGAACCCGCGTTAGCCTTGATCGTCACCTCGATGCCTCTCAGGGTATCGGCGCGCGCCTCGGCGCGCGCCTCGGCGCTCGCCATACCTTCGGCTTGCGCGCGTTCCAACTCGGCGCGTTGCTCCTCGAATTTAGCCACGTTCTCCGCAGTCGCCGGAACCGCCATGCGTTTCGGAATGAGGTAATTGCGCCCATAACCCGGTCTCACGTTCACCGTTTCGCCGAGATCGCCCAGCTTATGTATTTTTTCCAGCAGGATTACTTCCATTATTTACAGCCTCACACTCATCATTCGCCCGCTTGCGCGCTCCTACAATCTACGCATGCGCCGTAGGAGCCCGCAAGCGGGCGAATAGGCATCTGTTTCGTCGTTCGGAACACCTTTTCATTCATTCTCCGCGATGCGGCGCAATCCACGGAAGTCGGCGACGCTGTCCGCCACGCCCGCAGTCGCGAGCAACGGCCCCACGATCTGCGGCATCAGCATGAGGAGCACGTACATGCCGCCGAGCCAGGCACTTGCCAGCGAAACCACGCGCGCCCGGAAGTGGATTACGGCGAGTCCCTGGAAGGCGAACAATACCACCAGAATCACGAAAGCGTCACTGACGATCTCGAGCTCCAGGCCGGCGAGTTGAACGGCGACAAAGGCCGTTGCGGCCAGCGCGGCGAGGAGCGTCGCGAAACGCGGCAATCTGAGCTCTCGGAACTCGGACCCGAAGCCGCCGGGATTGAACAAGGCCGACTGCCACCAGCGCCCAAGCAACACCATACTCACGAGCATTGTATTCATCGCGACCAAGGTCCAGGTGTGGACGTGACGGGCGATAAAGGTCATTTGTTCCGGCGCGAATTCCACGCCCGTGTCGGCAGCGAAGATTTGGAGTACGGGCTCGAGGCGCGCAAGCCAGAACGCGGCCACGTCACCGACCATGAGGCGCATCATGCCGGCATAGCCGGCAACGAGCATAGCGGCGAGCAGCAGTGGATAGGCTTGCTGTTGGTGCTGCCCCAGCACCAAGGCCAGGCTCCAGGCCGGCAACCAAGCCAGTAAGCACAGCATTAACATCGCCAGCGCCTGGGCGTCCGCAACGGCGAAACGTACGACCACGGCCAGCGACGTTGCGAGCGCGATCATGCGCAAGCCTTCGCGCGCACCGTGGCGCAGTGTCACAAGGGCGATAATTGCGCCGCTCAAGATCAGTAGAAATCCAACGGATAGCGAGGCGAGCATCAACGCCGCGGCTGTCGCGGCCGCAAAAAACGGCCCCCGCATCGCGAACCGCGCGAGAAAACGCACGGCTATTTACAGCACACTAGTGCCCTGTCCCGTGAAAAAGTTTTATAAGTCGCGACGGATTTTTCGCTGCTGGCAAGGCGCGACGACGCCGTGTAGCGGGCTCTACACAAGGAGGAGTAACGCCGCCAGCGGCGAAAAAGGCCAGCGAATTATGAAAGTTTTTCACGGGACAGGGCACTAATGCGAGTCGCAGTAAGGCAATAGCGCCAGGAAACGCGCGCGCTTTACCGCCGTGGACAGCTGCCTCTGATAACGCACCTTGGTTCCAGAGATCCGGCTGGGCACGATCTTGCCGTTTTCGGTGATGTAGGCTTTGAGGGTGGCCAGATCTTTGTAATCGATCTCGACAACGCCTTCGGCCGTGAATTTGCAGTAGCGTCTCCGCCTGAAATACTTTGCCATCGATTATGTCTCCATAGCGCTTTAAGCGTCTTCCGGCGCGGCGCTTTCCGCAGCCTCTGTTTCGGATCCGGTATCGGCATCGGCGTCTGCGTCGGCATCGGCATCGGCGTCTGCATTGACATCGGCGTCGTCTTTAACCGTGTTTTCAGCCCTGTCTTCACGATCGGGCCCCTCGTCCCGATCGCGTGGACGGCGACCTCGATCCTCATCGCGCTCCGACTGCTCGTCCTTGGCCTGCGCGATGGGAGAAGGTTCGACGACCGGGCCGTCACGCGTGATCACGAGGTTGCGCAGAACGGCATCATTGAAACGAAATGCGCTCGTCAGTTCATTCAGGGTATCGGCATCGCACTCGATGTTCATCAGCACGTAATGTGCTTTGTGAACCTTTTGAATGGGATAGGCCATCTGACGGCGGCCCCAGTCTTCGAGCCGGTGGATGCTGCCACCGGTACCTTCGATCATCGCGCGGTAACGGTCGACCATGGCGGTGACCTGCTCGCTCTGGTCAGGGTGGACCAGAAACACGACTTCGTAGTGTCTCACTTGAACTCCTTACGGATTAAAGCTTCCCCGCTAAGGGGTGAAGCAAGGAGGTAATTCTGCTTTTCGGGCCGCGTATTGTAGAGAAGCGCGGCGGGTTGCGCAAAGAGGCTCATCCGCGCTGCCGTCGCGCCTCAAACAGGCAGATCGCGGCAGCGGTCGCGACGTTCAGGCTTTCGAGTTGACCGAACATCGGAATGCATACCAAAGTGTCGCAGCGTTCAACCGTCAAACGCCGTAAACCGGCGCCTTCGCTGCCGAGTACCAGTGCACGCGCACCGGTCAGATCGGCAGTGTAGAGATCCTCGGCGCCATCTTGCGCCGCGCCGGTCACCCAAATCCCAGCCTCTTGCATAGCGGCCAAGGCCGAGGCCAAGTTGGTTACCGTGATGAACGGCACCGTATCGATAGCCCCGCTGGCCGCTTTCGCAACGACGCTCGTCAAACGGGCGCTTTTGTCGCGCGTGTGCATGACCGCATCCACGCCGGCGCCATCGGCTACGCGCAGGCAGGCGCCGAAGTTGCGCGGATCTTGAACAGCGTCGAGCACGAGCACCAGCGGCTTGCGCTCGTCGCGTTCGACACTGTCGAGGAATGCCTTCAGCGGCAGCGGTCGCGGATTCCGGCGGCGCAATACGATACCTTGATGGTGGGTATCGCCGTAGAGCTTATCCAGTGTTTTATCGTCGACGTGGTGGATGGCAACGCCGTGTTGAAGCGCGGTTGCCTCGATCGCGTCGACCACCGACGTTTCGCGATCGCGTTTAGTCCAGAGTTCCAACGCATCTCCGCCCGCGCGTTCGAGCGCGATTCGCGTCGCATGTATACCGCCCATGATGAGGTCACGATCCGCCATCACCGATGCCGCTTGCCATGCCGCTTGCGCCGTGTCGTTTCACGTCCGACCAAGGTGAAGTCGATCTTACGTTCATCGAGATCGACGCGTGCAACGGTTACGTCGAGCTGTATTCCGATGCGAAACTCACGGCCGCTCGCGCGGCCGGTCAAGGTGTGATGGACGGCGTCGTAGTGATAATAGTCGGGCGGTAGCGCTGTGACATGGATCAGGCCTTCCACGAAGATCTGGTCGAGCTCGACGAATACACCGAATTCGGCGACGCCCGCGACGATGCCGGAAAAACGCTCACCGATCTTATCCAGCATGTATTCGCATTTGAGCCACGCAATGGCGTCACGCGTCGCCTCGTCCGCGCGCCGCTCGAGCATCGAGCATTGACTGCCCAGCGCCGCCATATGCTCCTGCGCACCGGCCTCGATAGATGCCTTATCGAGCGCGGCCTTGATGGCCCGGTGCACGACGAGATCGGGATAGCGGCGAATCGGTGAGGTGAAATGCGCGTAGGCGGGCAGCGCGAGACCGAAGTGTCCGGCATTGTCTTCGCTGTAGACCGCGAGTTTCATGCTGCGCAGTACCACGGTGTCGATCAAGCGTTTGTCCGGGCGCTTGGCCGCGGCGTTCAGCACGCGCGCGAAGGCTTTAGGAGCCGGATCCTTGGTCTTGGCAAAACGCATGCCGAGTGCGCGCAAAAATTGTCCAAGTTCTTCCACCTTCTCGGCGTCCGGCGCGTCGTGGATCCGATAAAGCGCCGGCCGTTTGTGGCGGTCCAAAAATCTTGCAGCCGCGACATTGGCCGCGATCATGCATTCTTCGATCAAGCGATGGGCATCGACCCGTTGTGTTGCTTCGATCGTTTCGATTTTGCCATTGCGATCATATTTAAACCGCGGCTCGATCGTGTCGATGTCGAGCGCGCCGCGTGCTTCGCGTTGTTTACGCAGGCAGTGGTAAAGCGCTTCGAGGCAGGACAAGTTCTCGGCGACAGCCGCATTGCCGGCAGGCGGTTTGCGGCGCGCACCCTTCAGCCACCGGTCGACCTCCTCGTAGACGAGGCGCGCATGTGAGCGAATGACCGCCGCGTAGAAGGTCGCGCGACGCACGTCACCCGCCTTACTGATATTGAGCTCGCATACCATCGCAGGGCGATCGACTTCGGGATTCAGCGAGCAGATCCCGTTGGACAGCGCCTCGGGCAGCATCGGAATGACGCGATCTGGAAAATAAACCGAGGTACCACGCTGCAAGGCTTCGCGGTCAAGCGCCGTGCCAGGCCGCACGTAATGGGCGACATCGGCGATCGCAACATAGAGCGCGTAGCCCTTCGGCGTTGCGCGCGCGTAGACCGCGTCGTCAAAGTCGCGCGCGTCCGCGCCGTCGATCGTGACCAGCGGTAGTTCACGCAAGTCCCGCCGGTTGGCAAGGTCTTCATCGTTAAGGCTTGCGGGGATACCCTCGGCCTCCCCGAGTACGGAGGCCGGCCAGGTGCTCGGCAAAGCGTGGCTGCGCACCGCGATTTCGATTTCCATGCCGGGCGCCATGTGCTCGCCCAGAACTTCGACGATCCGGCCGATCGGTTGGGCGTGATGGTCCGGCTGCTGCTCGATCTCGGCGACGACGATCTGACCGTTGCCGGCCTCGCCCGCACTACCCTGCGGTATCAATACATCTTGATTGAGCCGACGGTTATCGGGCGTGACGAAACCGATACCGCGTTCGTGCACATAGCGGCCAACGATCTGCGTATTGACGCGTTCCAATACATCGACGAGATTGCCGTAGGGGCGGCCGCGTCGATCCATTCCCGCCACGCGGACCAGCACTTTATCGCCGTGCAATGCGCGCCGCGCTTCCCGGTGTGCGAGGTACACATCCTGACCACCCGCCTCGGGACGTACGAACGCAAAGCCGTCGGGATGGGCGAGCACGCGTCCGGCGATGAGGTCCATGCGGTCCGCCAAACCGAAACGCGCACCGCGCGTACGCACCAGTTGCCCATCGCGCGCCATCGCGCGCAAGCGCCGTTTGAGCGCGTTCAAGGCCGGTTTGTCGGAGACATTCAAGCGCTTCGCAAGCGTGCGAATCGCGCAGGGCGAATCGGATTGCTCGAGCGTTTGCAGGATCGCTTCGCGTGATGGAAGGCCTTCGATATGTATATGTTCGTCTTCGTTTTTTTCGTTTTCTTGACGCACTCGGGGACTCATTGACTCGTCTGAGGGGGTTCGGTAGATTGCGCACCTCTTTGCCGAGGTGGCGGAATTGGTAGACGCGCTGGCTTCAGGTGCCAGTGGGGGTAACCCCGTGGAGGTTCAAGTCCTCTCCTCGGCACCAATAGGGCGCATCTTCTCACATCCCTCCACGTCCTCGTGAGTTCTTTTGCAAATCACGTTTGGTGCGGAATCTCGATGTTCAAATGGCTGTGGACGGACGTCGAAGGATTTCTACACATACATGCTTTGAGCTGCTATCAGAAAACCGGACCAGTTTTTACGGGCAGGTCAATTTGGCAATGTCAGATCTCGGTACCATAGCTGCCGAGTTGTCGTAGCCCGGGCTGCAGCTATCCAACGGCCGTCCGGGGAGACTTGCGGCATTAAAAGATTACCTCGCATTGAATGCGTAAGCCTCTCGACCTTCCCGCCGGAGGCCGACACCCGAAAGAGCTGAAATCGACCATCGACACGGCCCGCGAACACGATAGTGCGGCCGTCTGGGGACCAATCTAGACCCGAAAAGGTCGAGCTGTTGAATTCCGCTATTTTACGCGTCTCCCGGCTTTCTAAATCGAGTAGAAATATCCGATGCCGATCGCCTAGCCCCCAATCTTCAACCGCGATGATGTCCGCTACGGGCGACCAATATTGCATGCGTGCATTCTCGATGTCTCCAGGCGTCCCGATCCATTCGACATTCTTTCTAGCGCCCGTCTCCGGATCGATCGTTATGATGACTAATTCGCAAACGAACGCCGCACCACCCTGCCGCCAAGACGATAGAACAAAACGCCGACTGTCAGGCGCCCAATCTGCGAGACCAACCTCCCACAGGGTTGGCGGAGTCACGTGGATCTCTTCCTCAATGCCAGCGCCTTCGCGCAGTAAGCCGAGACCGTCTCGACAAATTTCCCCCCAGCCATGGAGGTAATGTGGCACCGGATGGTCGCAGCGGTGCGTGTGATACAGCATCCATCGGCCGTCAGGCGACCACGCAGGCGTAAAGTCTTCGTGGTTGCCGACGATCAGCATCTCAGGTGGCGCGAGGACTCTCGCCTCAGTATCAACCTTCACCGCGGCAACGTCGTATAACATGGCGCTGTCGATCACTCGATTATCGCCAATCGTGTAGGCAATGCGTTTTCCATCCGGTGACCAGTACGGCAACGATCCGTTCTCAGCGACCAGCCGTGCGCGTCCACCGTCGAAGGGTACAACTACAATATCGTTCTCGAGAGCACTACGGGTCCAATACAAAGATGTGCCTACGACGACGGGAGAAAAATCGTCGAACGGTGAATCGACGACTCTCTTAAGCGAACGGTTCGAGCGGTTGAACACGTAAATATCAAGGTCCCTGCCGGGAGGATTGGGTGCGTGCCGCGCTTCGACCGCTGGTTGTCCATCGCTCGCGAGGCTTAGATAAATGAGCCCGCTAGACTTATCGACGCCGATTGAAGTCGAATTCGCAGCGGCATCAAGTTCGGCTAGAAGCGGGGTAACCCGTCCCAGCGGAACATCAACCTCAACAAGCGATCCCAATCCAGTGTTGAAATCGTGAAGTACGACCGCAAGTGTGCGATCCGAAAGCCATTCAACCGCCACGATGCGGCCATTTAGCTCGATCGTCTTGAGTGCTCCCGGCGTACCCGCATATAGGTGATTCCAGCCGGTGTGGCGTAGGAAGTAATGACCGGCAATGAAGAACGCAACCTGCGTTCCGCGTTCGTCCCAACGCTGTATGATGTTGCTGGGTAGCGACTCGATGGCCGCGGCGCCAGGCATATCCGTTTGCCAACCGTCGCCTGTATCAAAGGCGACGGTATCCTTCGATCCGACGAATGCCGCAAATTGAGCGCCCTCGGGAATGCCGTCCAATAATCGGCCTGTCGCGAAGTCGACCATGCCGAACCAAGGCCCCCGTCCGAAGGTAGCCAGCTTTTCGTCGGACGATACGGCCAGTTCAGTCGGATAGGAGAATATCCAACCTCCGATCTGATCTTCATAAATCAATCGATCTGCGCATGCGACTGCGCTGAAAATCAGTGTGGCTACAGCGATAGTCATCTTGCGTCGCATCACCGTGCGACCATTGCGTCGTTTGATAGGCATAATCAAGAGTGCGTCCAAACTAATGCGTCCGAGTATAGCGCGAACAATGGCTCTCTAATTATGTCAGAGCGAGATCCGCTCGCAGTTAAACAACGACGTAAAATCGATGTCGGGTAAGGCCGGCACGGTGGTGATCGTCGGCGGTGCGATCATGGGCAGCTGCACCGCGTATTTTTTGAAACAACAGGGTTTCGGTGGCCGGGTTTTGGTTATCGAGCGCGACCCGAGCTATCAGAAATCGTCGACGGCGCTTTCGGCGGCCGCGATTCGAACCCAATTCGGCTGTGACATCAATACCCGAATTACGCTGTTTGCCGCCGACGTGTTTCACAATATCAAGGATTGGTTTAAGGATAAGGGGTCGGTGAAGGATAATTTAAGGATAAGGGGTCGGTGTAGTTTTCAACCCGAATTAAACTACACCGACCCCTTATCCGCTGGTTTCAGAATTAAACTACACCGACCCCTTATCCGCTGCAGCATTACCGACGACGATTACAACGCCGTGTTGAACGCGAAACTAAGGAATCGGGCGCAACCTTACCTTCGTTGTTCAGGGAACAGGCCCGGCATCCAGCGCGGGGCCAGTTTGGCGGGAAACGTAATGTGTAGTGGCGCTTTAGATGATTCTGATGTTACGACGCCGTGGCCTACGAGACCGGACACGATGCGGCTCGCGGTACGTGCGCTCACACCTAGTAATTCTGCGACCTCGCTGCGGGGAAGTTCGCCACGATAGAGGATGGCGTCGAGAATTAGGCCGGATTTTTCATGCAGGCTGCCGAGTTTGATCTCTTCATCAATCCACAGACTGATGCGCGCGCGCAGCTTGTCCGGCCGGACGAGGTCCTCCATAAAATTCACCTGGTCGAGGCACGTCTCAAGGAAAAAGCGGGTGAACTCCGCCAGCGCTTCCTCGCTGAGATTACCCCTGCCATCAAGATCGCTACGGCGCGGCAGATCGCAATTTGCAAGATGCTGCTTGTACGCATCAACGTTTCTTGCAAGACCACGGGAAATTGACCAGACGCCCCCGGTATCGAGCGTTTGCAGTAACGTTGCGTAGGACATCAGCCGGATGACGCGTCCGTTGCCGTCGAGGAACGGGTGTATCCAGGCGAAGCGATGGTGCGCGGCGGCAGAAGCGAGAATTGTCTCCGACGCGCCGAGGGCGCTGTAAACCTCTTCGAACCGTGCGAGGAAACGGGGCACCGCCCCCGGACTGATTGGAATATGCCGGCCGACCTCAACATCATATTGCCGGAGCTTCCCGGGTAGGACGGGCAGCTTCTCTTTGGTCGTCGGATGCTCCACGAACAGCAGGTTTTCCGGCAGCAATTCGTAAAGGCGGCGGTGAATCTCTAGGATGGCTTCCGCCGTCGTCACCGGTCCTTTCATTCCACCCTCGTCAATCCATTTCTGGACCGAGACATGTGCCTCGGCCTCGAACTGGAGGTTGCGCTTTTCAGGATCAGTGCTGTAGTCCTTCTTAAGGGCGCGCTCAATATCGACGGGGTGAGTGTCGTGCCCCTCGATCAGGTTGCTGTAATAGCAGTTCATCGCACGGACCAAATCGGCCAGCGCCGTGACCACCCCGCCAGGCAAGCTGCGACGAAATCCCGCAGATGCCGTTGCGAGCCCGATCGCCAGATCGTTCAGTGCTGGGCGGTGCCGCGAGCCCCCCGACAGGACAAGGGCCTCCATTAGCCCTGTGCTTTCGCCCCGGTCCTCTCCTGGTGCGGCCCTGGCCCTAAATTTGGCGGCTTCCATGTCGGATTTAGTATCATACATAAATATAATAATAACAGCTATTTAGTACATAAGAACATAAAAAATAGCTGGAAATTTGGCGACTTTGTTGGCGGGTTAAGTATAACGTAGGAGGACGCCCCCCGCTTCGCCTATCGCATCGCAAGGCCGGGCTCTCATAAACCGGGTACCGGCGCGCGTGCAAAGGGGATAGATTCTGAAGGCTCCCCACGAAAACAGAGAGAAACGAGAAGGAAAATAATAATTTAGGAAAAAAACTAACGACGTTTAGGGAACATGCATGACGTTCGGTGATCAATAACGGTGACGAAACCAAATTGGTCACGGGAGAACGCCATGCATGCACTGAGATTGTTACACAGAATAATCAGGCAAGCTTGTCCACAGGTCCACGCGGTTAGACTCAAGGCCTTGATGGCGAGCGTTGGAGCGCTGTTAGTCGGTCGACAGATGAGCTTATCGGGTCTTGGCCGCGCGCTGGAATCAGATGCTCGGGTCAAACAACATCAAGCGAGTCGACCGGTTAGTCGGTAATCGTCATCTTCAGTCAGAGCGACATGCACTTTATAAGACGATAGCGACGGTGGTGCTTGGCCAAGCGCG
Organism: Gammaproteobacteria bacterium; assembly: GCA_965217605.1. GTDB lineage: Bacteria > Pseudomonadota > Gammaproteobacteria > JAYYZW01. Next base: position 57,736 of record CBDCJB010000011.1, on the reverse strand, counting down.
GCGTCCGGTGATTATTTTGGATTGGTCGGATATGCGCGAAGACCGGTCGTGGCAGTTATTACGTGCGGCAGTTCCGGTGGGAGGCCGTGCCCTGACACTTTACGAAGAAGTGCATCCGCTGTCGGTGTACGACAACCGACAGGTGAGGAGGCGCTTTCTGGCCCACTTACGGGACATCTTGCCGCCGGGGTGTTGCCCGATCTTAGTGACAGATGCAGGTTTCCGCACCCCTTGGTTTAAACAGGTCGAACGGATGGGTTGGGACTGGGTCGGTCGCGTGCGCGGACGCACCCATTATCGGTTGGACAACGAGGGCAGTTGGCAACCGTGCCGAACATTGCATGTGACGGCCACCTCACGTCTACGGCATATCGGGAGCGTCGAACTGACCCAAAAGCACCCGTTGGCCTGTGACCTCTATCTGGTAAAGAACAATAAGCGGGGCCGTCAACTTTTGACCTGCCGCGGCACGCGTGCACGCGGTGGTCGCAGCCTGGCGAACGAACGACGCCAGCGCGAACCGTGGGTATTGGTCACCTCTTTGGGCGCGCGGGCGGCCAAACAGGTGATGCGGTGTTATCAATTGCGTATGCAGATTGAAGAGAGTTTCCGTGATATGAAGAATGCCCGGTTAGGACTCTATTTCCGCAGCGTACGTTCAAACAGTGCACAACGGCTTTCAATCCTTGTTCTGATCGGTACCTTGGCAACGTTGGTTGCTTGGTTGGTCGGCCATACGATGCAACGTTTCGGCCTTCAGCGACATTACCAGGCCAACACGACCCGGCATCGACCCGTGCTCTCGCCTTCTTTTTGGGCTTACAAAGTTTTCGCACGAAAACCCTGACGTTGACAATAACCGACATCGAACAGTCCATGACTGCCTTACAGCAAATTACCTTAACCCCCTTGACTGAGGCCTAGTTTCGTGGGGATCCTTCAGGGATAGATTGATTTCGCGAATCTGTCCCCTTTATTGCGAAGCCGCTTTTTCGCGTAAGGGCAAGTAAGTAGCCGGGATGTCCCCTGTCAGGGCGGGCCGGCCCGGAGTGTAGCTGCCTTGGCGCCGCTCGCAGCTTGAGTCTTTGCCGTCGTCAGACAACGATGTGAAAAGCTCAACGACTTCCAGATTCTCATTTCGGGCTTCTCGCCCAGCTTGGGCGTGAGCTCGCGAACCGTCGTCCAGTCTTCGGCAATGCATGCGAAATAGGCGTAAGCGTTCAGATTCCAAACGGATTCCGGATACGCCTTCACAATGTCTTCGAACCCCTGTCGCATGATTGGCCATTCGGCGTTGCCGCCAGTGAAGATCTTTCCGCCGAAGGCGGCCGACACCGACCAGAAGATTCGAGTATAGAGCGTCATACCTTCCTGCTCTTGCGATAGCTCGACCGCGTTTCGCACGAACTTCTGGAAATCCGCAGCCGTACCGTGCCAACGCGGTTGGTAGTACGTCGCCCCCGCAAAATGAATCGGATAATAGTCGGTTGACGCATCAACGGCAGCGCCATAGAGCGCATCGAATTCCGCAGCCGGCCATCCCTGCGCGATGGCTATCGTCTCCATTTTGTAAAACCATTGCGGGTGTCCGGATGCGATCTTCGCTGAAGATTCCAGCGTCTCGCGCGCCTCGGCGATGCGCTGATGAAACTGCTCCCACTGCCAGTCGGACACCGAAGCGACGTTACCCGTGCCGCGGACGAACCATGCATAAAGCATGAGTATCTCGACTTTCACCAAGTACGGCGCAGCATGGTTCGGCGTGCGCGCTATCCATTGCTCGATAGGATTGAGCTTGCGAGCGAGATCGATTTCATTCGCAACGTCGCGCTCGTTTTTGAAACTGTCATAGAGCATCGATAGCTTCCAGAGACCGTCCGGCAATCGGCTCTCCGATGCGCGATAGTCCGAATCGAGCGCGTTAATGGCTTCGAAATCGCCCGCACGGAACAGGGCCTGGACATGATCTTTGATCGCTTGCCGCGGACTTCCCGCATCCTTTGGCGTTGCTGAAGGCGTCGCAGCCGCCCTGAGTGCCCGGCAGCGATTGTTATTGTCGATCGTAGCGCTGTTCGCGACCGATACCCGTTTGAAAACATAATCATTGTGGTGTTGAGAAATCGAATCATCCGCCCGCAGCGCATCGGCATAAGCACGGAGCTTTGCAAGATAGGGGATTCTTTTTGCCGCGTCGGGCGTACTCTGATCGCGGTTTCCAGCGGGGCTTTCTGCGGTCTCGCATAAGAATTTTCCCATCGCGATCAGCCGTTCCAAGGCGTGGAAATAAGCCGGGTGATCAGCCCAGAACTCGTTCTCGACGATGGCGTCGAGATGCACGGCCGCAGCTCGGATGGCGCCGCTGCGTAGTTCTACATCCCCCATGTAGAAGAGGGGCCAGGGGTTCGACGGATCGAGGGCTATAGCGCCCTCCAGCTGGCGCATGACGTCCTCACGGTCGCCACGTTGGTCGAGCAGTAACTGTGCGGCGAAGGTCTCGGCCTTTCCAGCGATTGTATGATCCACTTCGATACCGCTTAACTTCTCCATCGCAAGAGTTTTGGCGTCGGTTGATTTGTGTTTCGTGCGGTAGATCAGGCGAGCATCGATAAGCTGTGCAAGCGGGTGCCGGGGCGCGTGCTCGAGTACGCGGTCGACATAGTTGCGCGCCTTGTCGAGTTCCCAGGATTCGCCATTCGTCGCACCCGTGTGATCCCAACGGTTGACGATCGACTCGGCGAGTGTCAGCAGCTCTGCATCGGTAAGCGCTTCAAGGTCCGAAAGATCGGCTTCGTCCTCGGCGGTTTCATGATCGGCGATCTCCCGATCGATCTTGAAATAGCTGTACCCCACCACGCCCACCACGAGCGCCAGTGCGGTGTATGAAAGTACGCGAAGCATGGGGCGAAACGGCCTTTCGGTCATCGTATCACGCGGCTTAGCGGTACTGCCTACTGAGGTCACCCCCGATCTTCGGACCACCGGCGTTAGAGAAATCGGCTCTGTTTAGAGTCGTTAGCGAACACGGAAAAGCGGAAAAGGGGTCGGTGTAGTTTGATTTGCGGAAAAGGGGTCTGCGGAAAAGGGGTCGGTGTAGTTTTCAACCCGAATCAAACTACACCGACCCCTTTTCCGAACTACACCGACCCCTTTTCCGCCACTTTTCCGCCTTTTCCGCACCGAAATAGTGCGTCGCCTTTTTTGATCTCGCTATTGATTGTCCCAAAGCACCCGCGGGTAAGGCACGATCCAGGAGCATTTCGTGTACCACGCACCCAGGATCTCCAGCGGATTGAGCTTGTGCAGGTGCGGATAGAGCCCGGATTGACTGAGCTCCAGCACGGCCGGCCCCGACCAGAGCTCGTGAACCTGAAATTCCGTGAGCGAAGTCAGCAACAGCTGTTTGAACGGTTTGCCGCCTTTCTCCGCCGCAGGGAACTTCCGGATCTGGATGAAGTCGCCGCCGACCAGCCGGTTGAAGTCGTCCTCCAGCGGCTTATCGCGGCCCTGCGGTGGCGGGCTGGTGATGTTCATGCTCACGCGCATGAGTTGTTCGCCGCAACGCACACAGTCGGCGAGGATTTGGCTACCGTGGAATCGCAACGGCGTGCGCTCGCACAGGTTGGCGGGCCAACCATAGATCTCGCGTGAGAACGTCAGCGCCATGTCGTGATCGACCCAGATGTAATTGCAATACCATCCGGACCACTTTTCATACTTCACTTTGATGCAGGTGAGCGCTTCATGGTAGATGTCCATGGAATGGTTCCGCTGCCCCATGTCGCCGATCCAGGCGAGCATCGTCCCGTCCTCCGCCATCTCCAATGGCTCGGGAACCTCCCACGCCGCGGCCTCGGGATCGGCCTTGTAGACCATGAGGATGATGCGGCTGTCGGGTGTTGCGTAGAAAGGCGGCGGACCGAACGTCGGCGCCGCCAATGGCATCGAGTAACCTTCTTCGTGTTCTTTCATTTTGATCATCGCTCCTTATATTCGCCCTTGCGCCGTTCGCTGAAGGCGTTGATGCCCTCTATGTAATCTTCGGTCCAGCGGAGCTTTTCGTCTGAGTGGCTCTGAGTATAAGACGAATAAACGGCCTGTCGATGTTGAACACCCGTTTCAGGCAATGTGCCCACGTCGTAGAGGCGCGGCGTTTGACAAGATGTGGTCGACGAGACCGAGGTGCTTGGCCCAGGCAAATGCGCGCGCGTCAATACTTTTTACAAGCCGCGTATTGGATTGGGACGTGTATAGAGATGATTCGCTGCCGGGCGATTTTTTTCACGCTACCCTTAATGATTGCTCGAGGTCTCCGGACAAGGTTAAGCTTTTATCGATCTCGATCGAAACGTCAATTGGAGCGCGGTGGGGTACGCGGCACACGTTGGTCATTGAAAGAGCGGCAGATGTGATTATCGGCATTGACCTGGGTACGACAAATAGTCTTGTTGCGTCGTGGAATGCAGCGCAGCCGGAACTCATTCCAAATGTTTTGGGCAACGTGCTCACCCCATCTGTGGTTGGATTCGACGATGATGGAGAAACGGTCTTGGTCGGTTCGGAAGCTCGCGACCGACTAATAACCAAACCCGAACTGACCGCAGCGGTTTTCAAGAGGTATATGGGAACCGATCGCGCAATTCGACTGGGCGCCCGTACATTTCGCCCGGAAGAGCTGGCATCCTTCCTATTGCGGGCGCTAAAAGCCGACGCAGAAGCGTCGTTGGGTATCGCGGTAGAAGAAGCGGTAATCACGGTTCCAGCATATTTCAGCGACGCGCAAAGAAAAGCGACTCGCAACGCCGGACACCTTGCGGGCTTGAAAGTCGACCGGCTACTGAATGAGCCGACGGCCGCTGCATTGTCTTATGGCCTCCACGAAAGAGATTCCGAAAACAAGTTCTTAGTCTTCGATCTTGGTGGCGGTACGTTTGGCATTTCAGTATTGGAGTTATTCGAAGGCGTGTTTGAGGTTCGTGCTAGCGCGGGCGATAACTTTCTCGGTGGCGAAGACTTTGATGAATTGCTCGCGAAACATTTTGCCGCTCATTGCGGGTTTGCGGACGAGACCTTTACGGCGCCCAGTGAGAGTAAGCTTCTAGCACGGATTTTTGCGGAAGCGGAACGTATTAAGCGACGCCTGACAATCGAAGATCACGCAGTGATGAAAATCGAGCACAACGGACGACTACACGAATGGGCGATCGCTGGCGACGCTTTCGAGCAGCTCGTCGAGCCTTTACTCGAGCGATTAAGGAATCCAGTCGAACGTGCGCTACGGGATGCCCGCATTCGAGCTTCAGACCTCGATGAGATCGTTCTCGCGGGAGGCGCAACAAAGATGCCGGTCGTTCGGCGTCCAGTGTCACGCCTATTCGGCCGCCTTCCCGCCAGTCATCTAAACCCCGATGAGATCGTGGCGAAGGGCGCCGCCATTCAAGCGGGCTTGAAGATGCACGACGCCGCGCTGGACGAAGTCGTAATGACCGATATCTGTCCCTACACGTTGGGCATCGAAGTTGCCGAGCAGATTGGCGAACGAAAGTTCAAGCAAGGCTTCTACCTTCCGATCATCGAGCGCAACTGCGTGGTACCAATCAGTCGCGTTGAAGAAGTTTCGACGTTGGTCGACGGCCAACGCGAAATCCTGGTAGAGATCTATCAGGGAGAAAGCCGCTTCGTCGCGGATAATATTTTTCTGGGTAAGCTAAATGTCAGGGTGCCGCCAAAACCTGCAGGCGAAGTCTCTATCGAAGTTAGATTCACCTATGATGTTAACGGATTGCTTGAAGTCGACGTGGACGTGCCAATTACAGACGAGCATCGCAACATTGTTATCGAAGATAATCCTGGTGTGCTAACGGCTGCAGAAATAGAACAACGCCTTGCCGCACTTTCAAGTTTGAAACTCCATCCACGAGACGTGTTGGAAAACCGCGCCCTATTGGCTCGCGCGAATCGTGTTTTCGAGGAATCCCTGGCAAGTGAACGGGTGATAGTCGGTGTTTGGATAACGGACTTTTCAGCCGTTCTTGAAAGCCAGGATCTGCGCGCAATCGCTCAAGCCAGAAACGATCTCGAGAGTAGGCTAGACGAGCTCGCAATAGATCCTGTTCTGTAGGACCGAGAGTATGGATCATTGGGATGCGCTTGGGATAGCGCCAGATAGCAGCGAAAGAACGATAAAGCGCGCTTACGCAAAGATCCTGAAAACCATCGATCTGGAACGAGATCCAGGCGCATTCATGGAACTGCGCGAAGCCTACGAAACTGCATTACATACGCTTGATCGCCCTCTCGAATCTATTTCTGCACCCAAAATCAGCGTGCGGTTCGAAGACCTATACGTGTATTCAACGCCCCTATCCGACTCCGAGGTAATAAACCGTAGGGAGGATCAATTATCCGCCGAGGTTATCGAACTGACGAAAGAAGAAAACACCGAACCAGCGGAAGCACGCTTCCTTGAAATTATGCGCTCTGCTGAAATGGAAAATTTAGTTGTTCGCGCTGCATTTGAAGAAAGCTTGACCAGAGAGCTTGGTGACATGGAACGGATCCCGTTGCCGTTGTTGGCAGTGATCAAATCCGAGCTAAATTGGGACCTGTTACCAGATTATTTCGCCGAGTGTGCTCCATAGGCTCATTTTCGAGTATCCGACGCGCTCGGCAAGCTATTCGTGATCGAGGCACTCGGGCGCTTGGCTGAACGGGACCTTGCGGCCAAAACGCTTCTTTCGCCTTTCGAGCCGCGCAGATTTCGATGGCTTTCGCTTCGTCCAAACTTTATCGCGCAGATGCAGGACTTGGTCAATTTCGCACGCTCCGAGCTTGGCGACGAGTTTTTGTACACCTTCGATGCCCGTAATGTTGCCTGGTGGGAGGAGGCTAGAGAACTCAGCCTTGTCGATGGGCTGGGTAAATTCGTGGCGGCGGTCGAAAGCGCGAGACTTTACGCTGCTTCGCTCGCACTAATCGCAACGCCCATGGTGGCGGATATTCTCGTCCGTAAGACTTCGATCGAGCGAGCATCGACGATCATCGTCTGGGCTATTCTTTACCTCGCTTGCCGTCTTTGAACCGTCGCGTGGCGTAAGGGTCTTGAAAGATACATCGTTAAGATTGGCCGTTACGCAATCGCTTTGTTTCGGGGAGTCGAGAGCTTCGAAGAAACAGCATATCGCCTGTTATTCGGAAACGGACCGGCAGCCGGTTTCGGATACCGCCACATCTTGTTTAGCCTACTCGCCGCCAGCTTAATTCACGAAATCTTCTGGGAAGCACTGCTTCTATCGTTCCCAGGTCTTACATGGCGGGCAGGCTGGGCGCATTTCCTCGTGACTTACGCTTTCTCAGTGTTGTGTTTTGTGATGTTTTACCGCCTGCTCTACCACACTTCATTCCATTCGAAATGGGGCGCTCACATAAAGCCGGCGGTGCGGTTTCGTCGGACTCGACGCATTCTAGTAATTCTGTCGCTTTGGTTTTTCTTGATTATCGGAATAATCCTTTACCAAGTCATGGTGGCAATCGTTTTCTACGACGATCCGCATTCAGCTTTGGATGAGGTTCGCGACCGATCGAGTTTCGAGAATGAAGATCGAACCGACAACGATCGTGGTGTGCGCGTAGGTCGCTATCTCAACTCCGCCGCCCCGTAACGAACCAGGTGTTCATCATTCCCTTGCCCTTGATGTCCATCGGGCCGCGTGCCTCTAGATCAAACGCGCCGCCGATCGCAGCGCGGGTTGCCTCGGAGATCTGCACGGAACCTGTAACGCCTTGTGACTCCATCCGACTCGCGACGTTTACGGTGTCGCCCCAGAGGTCGTAACTGAACTTGCTCGTACCGATGACGCCGGCCACCAAAGGGCCGGTGTGCACGCCGATGCGCAGCTCGCAGCATGCTCGCCCCAGCTCACAAAGCTGCCCGGTGGCCTCGATCATCGCGAGCGCGGTGTCGACCACGGCAGACGCGTGGTCCGCCCGGCGCACCGGTACCCCGCCCGCGAGCATATAGGAGTCGCCGATGGTTTTGATCTTCTCGAGTCCGCGCGACTCCACGAGCCGATCGAAGGTGCGAAAGATCTCGTTTAACTGATCGACGACTACCGGTGCGCTGGCCCGCGAAGCGAAATCGGTGAAATTGACGAGATCGGCAAACAGGACGGTCGCGTCTTCGAAATGATCCGTGACCGATTCGCCGCGTTTAAGCCGCTCGGCGACCGGCTCCGGGAGGATGCTGCGCAGTAGCACGTCGGATTCGCGGCGCGCCTCGGCGAGTTGATCCTGGTAATGCTTGATCGCAATGTTGTTGCGTAGTCGCAGAATCAACTCGCTCGGATCGACTGGTTTCGAGAGGAAGTCATTCGCCCCGAGATTGAGCGCCTGGAACTTGAGGTCCCCGTCGCGCGAGGAGGTCAGTACGATCACCGGTAAGTGGGCGAGGTGCGGATCGGCGCGCACGGCGGCGAGCAGCTGCAGCCCGTCGACCGTCGGCATCATCAGATCCGTGAGTAAAATGTCGGGCGGATCGACCTGCAACAACTCCAGCGCATGGGACGAATCGGTCAACGCGGTGACGTCGCTATAGCCCGCTTCCTCGAGGTGGATCTGGAGCACTTCGAGAATCGTGGGTTCGTCGTCCACCATCACGATGCGTGCCCGCGCAGGGGACGGGGCCGAATGGAAGCGCGGATCCGGAGCAACGCTAAGCGCCACGGGCGGACGCGCGGGTTGCGGCGCTGGATCTACGGGTGCCACCTGCGCCTGCGACATCGCGTGACTGTTCATAGGTTCGGCCTCCCCGGCGGGTCCAAGCAGCCGGCAATTGATCGGTACGTATTCATCCTGAACGCGTTTCAGCAAGATCTTTGCCACCGCGACGCTGTCATGGGCATGGTTGGCATTTGCGCCGAGTTCGCTCAGCAATAGAGGATCAATTTGTGAAACGCGACACAGTTTCACCCTCAAGATTGCACCGACGTACATGCCGCGCACATGGCCGGGCAACTACGGTCCCAGCCAGACTGTCGTCCCAGCCCGACGGGCCGAAGCTGGCGCTTTACTCGACCTTTCCCGGAATTTGACGCCGGGTTTACGCCCGATTGCGTCCGATAGCGGTACCCCGCCGCCAATGGGCAAACCTACCCGTGAGCGTATCCGTGTCAACGCGTCTCCGCGCATCGCGATCCGTCCGGCTTACGCTTCGGGCACGGCTGACCTGGGTTTTGCACCTGTTCAAAGCCTGCGTCAAACAGCACCATCGCGAGCTCACACCTTATCTCCGGGGCTTCATTCCAAACGACGGCGTGGTTCTCGATGTGGGTGGGCACGCCGGTCAATTTGCCAAACTGTTTGCACGTCTCGCCCGCGATGGGCACGTCTATACCGTCGAACCCGGCAGCTACGCGCTGTCGATATTGCGACCCGCCGTTCGCCTCAACCGGCTGTCAAACGTCACCATCCTGCCCATTGGGCTGGGTGATGTCCCGGGTTACGAAACGCTGAGCGTGCCGATCAAGCAAAGCGGCAGCATCGGTTTCGGGCTCGGTCACATCGCGTGCGATGGCGCCCTGCACGACGGTGATCCTAGCTTGCGCCACACGATTTCGCTCACGACGATCGATGAATTGGTAGAAAAAATAGGGCTCGCGCGGCTCGATTTCATAAAAGCGGATATCGAAGGCTTCGAATTGCGCATGGCGCGCGGTGCGCGCAGGACCTTGTCGCGCTTCCGGCCTGCGCTAATGCTGGAAGTCAACGCACGCAAACTCGCCCGCGCCGGCGGTTCACTCGAGGCGCTCTACACCTTCTTTGGATTACGTGAATACGGCGCATACCGACTCGATCCGGAGCGGCACGCGTTCGTCCTTGTCGATCCGACCTTTAGCGGCGACGTCTTTTTCTTCCCGAGGGAACGATCCCGACCGTAGGCAAAAACCGGCCCAGCGTGGATAGAATTCATCCACGCCGGCCCCGTCAACTACGCCCTCCTGCATAGGCCCGCGCTGGCGCGGTATGATCTCGCGCCGGCGCGCGGCGGATTCACCGAACGTCTCCGGCAGATCGAAACTCAGCGTCTTGAGATGTGTCGAAGGATACGTTTGGGCAGGGCCCGCCTTGCACGTCTTTTTCAAGCATGACTCATGAGAGGGAGGGGATAATGGACACGTCTTCAGTGAGTGCCGCCGAACTCGGTACCCACCTGCGCGACGAGATCGCCAAGGTGCTCGTCGGGCAGGAGGCAATGGTCACACGGATGCTCATCGGACTGCTTGCGGGCGGCCACGTGCTGCTCGAGGGCATGCCGGGGCTCGCGAAAACGCTCACCGTGCGTTGTCTCGCCGACGCTATCGACACGGGCTTTTCGCGCATCCAGTTTACGCCGGACATGCTGCCCGCCGACGTCATCGGTACCGAAGTGTTCAATCCGAGAGAGGGCACCTACAGCATCAAGCAAGGTCCGGTGTTCTCCAATCTGGTGCTGGCCGACGAAATCAACCGCGCGCCGGCGAAGGTGCAAGCGGCCTTGCTCGAAGTGATGCAGGAGCGCCAGGTGACGATCGGCGGGCAGACGCTGACGATGGACGAGCCGTTTCTGGTGCTCGCGACGCAAAATCCGATCGAGCAGGAAGGTACCTATCCCCTCCCCGAGGCCCAAATCGACCGTTTCATGATGAAGATCCGAGTCGACTATCCCTCGCGTGACGAGGAGCGGCGCATTCTAGAGCGCATGGCCGGCGGGCAAGCGGTGCCCCAAGTGAGCCGGATCGCTACACCAGACGAGATCACCGCGGGTCGACAAGGCGTCGAGCGTGTTTTCGCGGACGACAAGGTCCGCGATTACATCGTCGACGTCGTGCGCGCCACACGGCCCGGCGAAGCCGGATCGGATGCGGTCGAAGGCTTGATCGAATACGGCGCGAGCCCACGCGCCGCGATCTGGATGATGCACGCGGCCAAGGCGCACGCATTCCTGCAGGGGCGGGACTACGTCACGCCGCACGACGCCAAAACCCTGGCGCCCGACGTGCTTCGGCATCGCGTGAGCTTGAGCTACGAAGCCGAGGCCGAAGGGCGCGATGCCGACGACGTCATCCAGCGCATCCTCGACAGCGTGCTGGTTCCGTAACGATCCCCGGCTCGATCATGCTCGCTACCGAGATCATTCGGCGGGTCAAAGAGATCCAGGTCCGCACGGGCCGTCCCGTCGCCGACGTGCTCGCCGGCGAGTACGTGTCGGTGTTTCGCGGCGCCGGCATCGAGTTCGACGAGGTCCGTCCCTACGTGCCCGGCGACGACGTGCGCTCGATCGATTGGAACGTCACGGCGCGCGCCGGTTCGCCCTACGTCAAACGTTACGTCGAAGAGCGCCAGCTCACCTTGATGCTCATGGCGGACATCTCGGCATCGCAGGACTTTGGATCGACCTCTCGATCCAAGCGCGAAGCGGCGGCCGAACTCTGTGCGCTGCTCGCGTTCACGGCCATTCGCAGCGACGACAAGGTTGGCCTCGTGCTCTTTCACAGCGACGTGGAGCAATACATCCCGCCGCGCAAAGGACAGAAGCACGCCTTGCGGGTGGTACGCGAGGTGCTCGCCCATGGCGAGGATACGGTGATGGGCGACGCGACGCCGGTTCAACCTAAACCACCCGCGTCGACGTTCATCGCTAAGCTTTGGCCAGGTAATCGCGCACGACGGCCACGCGCGGCGCGACAGGGCACCGACATCGCACGCGCGATGGAGTTCATGCTCTCGGTCACGAAGCGCAAGACCATGTGCTTCATCGTGAGCGACTTTATCGACGCCGGCTTTGAACAGGCGCTCTCGATGGCGAACCGCCGACACGACGTGATCGCGGTATTGATCACCGATCCGCGCGAGCTCGACATACCGGGCGTCGGCCTCACGGCGCTGCGCGATGCGGAAAGCGGTGAGACCCGCCTCTTTGACACCGGCTCGAAGGCGTTTCGCGATACGGTCGTCGCCGCGGCCGCCGAGCGGGTTAACGAGCTCGAACGCGGCTTGCGACGGCGCGGCATCGATTTCATTCACATCGACGCCGCCGGTTCGGTCGTCGATCCGTTAATCGCTTTCTTCCGTATGCGTGAGCGACGCAGCCGACGATGAGCAGACTTCGCTTTGCCGCCGCGGTCGCCATGTGGCTTTTCAGCGTCGGCGCAGCCAGCGATGACGTGAGCGCAGCCGAGCAACGCACCGAGCGCGGGCCGGTCAACGCGCTGGTTCGTCTCGCGCCCGATACGGTGCGCACCGGCGATCCCGTTACGTTGACCATCAAAGTCACCGCTGAAGCCGGTGTCGAACTCCTGATGCCGGTGTTCGGTTCGTCACTCGAGCGCTTTACGATCCTCGAGTTCGTGCCGCGGGAAGCAGTCGACGACGCCGGCCGTACCGTGTCCACCCAGCACTATCGACTGCAAGCGCCGGCTTCCGGCGAGCATACGATCCCTCCGATCACCGTCGAATTCGTCGACCGGCGCGCGGGCCAGCGCGAGGCGCCCGAGGATGAGAACGCCTACGAACTCTTGACCGAGCGCATCATGTTTAACGTGGAGTCGGTCGTTCCCGAAGGTGCGGGCAGCGATCTGAAACCGCCGCTCGGCCCCCTCGCCGCGCTCGACCTGGGCGGGACATCGAGTTGGCCGTGGGCGGCAGTAGGGATCGCGTTGGTCATCGCCGGCGTGCTCATCCTCGTCGGCCGGCGTCTATACGGGCGTGACGTTCCGAAGTCCGCGTACGCGATCGCGCTTGCGCGCTTGGAGACACTTGAAGTGCGGGAACGCCCCGATGCCGAAGCGATGGACGCCTTCTTCGTCGAGCTTTCGGACCTCGTGCGACGTTACTTGGAGGATCGGTTTGCCCTGCATGCCCCGGAACTCACGACCGAGGAATTTTTGGACGTCGCCGCGGGCTCGCCGGATCTGACGCGCAACCACCGCAGCGTTCTGCGTACGTTCCTGGAGAGCGCCGATCAGGTGAAGTTCGCGCGCTTCGTACCGACTGCTGCCGACGTGGATATCGCGCTGTCCGCGGTGCGTGGCTTTCTCGAGCAAACGGCGGACGATGAACCGCAGGTGGATGGTTCGCCATCGCTCGTAAGCGAGACCGCGCATGGTTGATTGGTTCGCCGGCGGTTGGGAACTCCGCGATCCGATGTTTCTTGCGGCCGGACTGCTGGCGCCGATCGTCTATCTGCTCGCGCGGCGATTACCGGCATCACTGACGTATTCCAGTCTAATGCTTCCCGACGCTGCGCCGCGTTCATTGCGCGTGCGCTTGAGCATACTTCCCGCCGCACTGCTCGCATTCGCGACCTTATGCCTCGCCATCGCGATGGCGGGGCCCCGCACCGGAGACGCCACGACCAAGGTCAAACGCGAGGGCATTGCGATCATGTTGGTCGTGGATCGATCCGGTTCGATGGACGCGCGTGATTTTGTACACGGTGACCACAGTGTCAGCCGGCTGGACGCGGTCAAGCGGGCCTTGCGTTCATTCGTGCTGGGCGGCGAAGGCGGTGCGGGGCGCCCCAACGACCTCATCGGCGTCGTCGCATTCGGCACGTACGCCGATGGCGTCTGCCCGTTGACACTGGACCACGGTAACTTGATCGCCATCGTCGACGAACTGGAAGTCGCGAACGTGCAAAGCGAAGCCGCGACGGCGGTCGGCGAAGGCCTTGCATTGGCGGTAGAGCGCTTGCGTGCACATGCGGCTCAATCGAAGGTCGTCGTGCTGCTGACCGACGGCGTCAACAACGCAGGCGCGATCGAACCGCTGCAGGCTGCCGAGCTCGCGGCCGGACTCGGCATCAAAGTCTATACCGTTGGCGCGGGCACGACCGGTGTCGCGCCGATGCCGGTTCGAACGCTCGACGGGCGCACCGTGTTGCGCCCGACCCGGGTTCAGATCGACGAGCCGACGCTCGTGCGCATTGCCGAACGCTCGGGCGGCCGCTACTTCAACGCGAAGAACGCAAAAGGGTTGGCCGAAACCTATAGCGCGATCGATCGCCTCGAGCGCACGGAGATCACCGAGATCCGTTACCTGCAATACCACGAGCACTACGCGGTGTTCGTGTTGGCCGCATTGACCCTCATCGCCCTCGCCTCGCTCACTGCGGGCACCGTGTTGAGGCGGCTGCCGTAATGGACATCCATTTCGACGCACCCCAATGGGTGCATTTACTTTGGGCGGTACTCGCCTTTGTCCTAGTCCTCGCCTGGCTCGAGCGCCGCGGCGGGGACGCACTCGATCGATTCGTCGGTACCACACTGCTGCCGCGGCTGCTCGCGGGTCCGAGCGGCGGGCAACGTGTCGCACGGATCGCGTTCCTGGGCGCCGCGGGCGCGTTTCTGAGTGTGGCGCTCATGCGTCCACAGTGGGGCGTGGAGGTCGTGGAGAGTCGGCGCGCCGGCGCCGAGATCATGATCTGTCTCGACGTATCGCGATCCATGTTGGCGGAAGACGTGGCGCCCAACCGCCTGGAGCGAGCCAAAGCGGAGATCCGCGATCTTCTGGAGTTACTGGACGGCGATCAGGTCGGCCTCATCGTGTTCGCGGGTCGGGCCAGTGTGCTGTCGCCGTTGACGCCCGATTTCGGCTTTTTGCGCCTGTCGCTCGACGATGCGAGTCCAAACAGCGTCGCGCGCGGCGGCACCCGCCTGGAAGAACCGGTGCGTAAAGCCGTCGACGGGTTCGGCGACGCCGATGATATCTCCCGATCGATCCTGTTGATCACCGATGGCGAAGACCATGACTCCTTTCCACTCGAGGCGGCGGAGAACGCGGCCGAGCGTGGCATCCGCATCCTTGCCATCGGTTTCGGCGCCAAAACCGGATCGGAGATCCCGATCACCGATCCCGATACCGGCGCGCGCACGTTGCTCAGAAATGCCGACGGCGCGGTGGTGCAGAGCCGCCTCGACGGCGATCTACTGCGCGAGATGGCGCTCATCACCAGTGGCGCGTACATTCCGGCGGGCACCGGTGTGCTTGACCTCGATTCCATCTACCGGCGGCATATCGCGCCGCTCACCCGCGGCCGACTCGAGACACGCGCGCGAACGGTGCGTAACGACGCCTTTCAGTGGGCCGTGCTGCTCGGTTTACTGGCACTGCTCGGGGCCGTCATGAGTACAGCCCGTGCGCGGGTGCCGGCCGTTACGATCGCCCTCGGCCTAACGAGCATATCGGTGGATACGACGCTGCCGGCTATCGCGCAGGCGTTGCAGGAGCAAACGGCAGTAGTGGACGAGGCAGCCGTCGAGGAAGGCGTGCCCGCGAACGGGGAGTCAGGCGCGGGCGGCGAAGCGGGCGGCGCGGTACCCGATGACGCCAGAACCGCTTATAACGAGGGCCTTGCGAAACTCGAAACCGGCGATGCGGAAGCGGCGGCCCGCCTTCTGGAAGGGGCGCGGGAACAGGCGGGAACGGACGGCGAAGCACGCTTCCGCGCGACCTATAACCTCGGCTGGGCGGAGGTGAGCGCGGCCGACGCGCTCATCGAATCCGAGCCGCAAGGCGCACTCGATCGCCTGTACCGCGCGGCCGCATGGTTTCGGGAGGCGGTCGATCTGCGCCCGGGACACGACGACGCGCGCTACAACCTCGAGATCGTCATGCGCCGGGCGCTCGAACTCGCGGATTCGATCGCGTCGCAGGACGATGTCGATCTGCGCGCCGAGCTCGATGCGTTGATTCAAACGCAGCGCGACTTTTTGACCGGCTTGCGCGCCGGCGTGGCGGCCGAGCAAACCGCGACCGACGCCAACGTGACGCCGGAACTCAGGCGCCAGTTTCGCAGCCTCGCCGCGCGCGAGCTAACGGTGTTGGCAGACGCCGAAAAGCTGAGCGAAAGGGCCGCGCGGGAACTCGAGGTGATCGACGCCAAGGCAGACGAGGAGCGCACACCGGAAGAGGCGCTGCGCGCGGCCCGGCTCGAGGCCGCCCTCGCCCACGTCCATCGCGCACGCGAGCGTATCGGACAGACGCGCACGCGGCTGCGCCGCATGCAAGGCGAACGTGCGTATCGGCGTGCCGCGAGCGCGCTGGGTGCCTTGCAGCGCGCGCGGGATCAACTTCTAGATCCGGTCGCGCGCCTCGACGCCCTGCTCGCCGACGGCATGGAGGTGGCGCAACTCACGGGCGTGAAAGCGGCCTTGGAGCGCGGCGTGGAAGGATTGACCGAACCCGTAACCGCGCCTGACTGGTTGACACCGAAATACCTGGCCGAAGCGCAAGAACGTGTCGAATTACGCACGGCAGAGCTGCACATGGGACTCGAAGCAGGCCTCGACGCATACGACCCGGACGCTGCGGCAGGCGACGCCGCAGAAGATCCAGCGCGCGCCGCGAAAGAGGCCAAGCTGGTCGAAAAACTGCGCGTAGCCACACCCTTGATCGAAGGCGCTCAGCGAAGTTTTGCCACAGCCACGGGCGCCCTTTCGGCGGCGGAGCTCAACGAAGCCGTCCCGGCGCAACGCGCAGCGCTCCAAGCGCTGGCCGAGGCCCGCGAGCAGTTTCTCGACCTACGCGGGCTGATCGAGCTCGTCTACGGTGAGGAAGCGACGGTTGCGAATCTCATCGCCGAAGAGACTCACAGCGAAATCGCGGACGATGGCTCGGCGCGGCCGTCACCGTCGCCAAATGATTTGATCGGACTGGGCGCCGCAACGCACCTGCGTAATGTCGAGCGGACCGTGCGCCTCGATGAAATGATCGGCGACGCGCTCGTCGAAGCGCTCGAGTCCGACGCGAACGCAGCGAATTCAGAGACGCCCGCACCTTCGGCCGATCAACAACGCCAGTTTTTCGAACACGCCCACGAACTGCTGCGCCTCGCGCAAGATTCAATGCACGCCGCGTCCGAGACCTTCAGCGATATAGCACCCGTCGGCACAACGACATCCCCGGCGGCCGAACCGCTCGAAGCCACGCGTACGTCGGTCGATGCGGCGGTCGAGCACTTGACCGAGTTGCGCCGCCTTTTCTTCAACGTCCTCGAACACCTGCGCGACACCGCGCACCGGCAGCAGACGCTCGCCGACGACACGGAGGCGCTGGCGGCGCTGGCCGATCCGAACGACAGTAGCCCCCGCGCCGAGAAAACCGGACCGCTCGGTCATCGCCAAGAACGCCTGGCAACGACCGCAGAGGCGATTAGCGAGGCGTTGCGGGCACAGGCCGAGGCGCCGCCGCCTGAGGGCGTGCCCGACGCATCCGCCGCGGGACCCGATCCGGAACGTTTGACACAGGCGGCTGACTTCGTCGCCGAGGCGCAAACCACCATGAACGACGCAGCGTCAACGCTGACCAGCGAGGCGCCGGCGCTCGACGACGCGCGCGCGTCTCAGGACGAGGCGCTGGTGTCGCTTGCCGCCGCCATCGAAGTGCTGCAAGACGATCAGGGGCAATCGCAAGAGGGTGAACAACAACAGCAAGACGGAGAGCAGGGCGAACAAGAATCCGAACCCGAGGACGGTGCGGGCGAAACGGATCTCGCGCAACTCCTCCAGGGCGTGCGGGACCGCGAGGCGCGCCGCCGTGAAGAACGCGCGCGCGACGGGGCGCAGCACGGCTACGAGCCGGTGGAAAAAGATTGGTAAAGGTGACCCGGCGGAGTCATTTGAGCCATGCGTAATAACTGGTTGTTCATCGTACTGCTGTCGACGACTACGGCTGCATTCGCCCAAGAAGCGGAGGTTCGAGTCAGCTCGCATCCTTATTACGTCGGCGTCCCCATCGACATACAGGTCATCGTCGACGGTTTCGAGCGGGACCCCGAGCCCACGGTCGACGTTGCCCCGGTCGCCGGGACAATACTCGAGTTCGTCAGTGTCAGCCCCAACGTCAGCTCGAGCATTCGGATCGTCAACGGGCAGATGACCCGCTCCGAGCGCGTGCGCTTCGTCTACCGCTACCGTTTGACCGCGGACCGGCCGGGTCCCTTGACGGTAGGCCCGTTCGAGATCGCGCAGGGTGGCAAAAACGCGCACGCAAGAGCAGTTCACTTCGAGCTCGAACAGGTCCCCACCAGCGACGAGCAGCGTTTTCGCCTCGTCCTACCCGAAGGTCCGTTGTCGGTGGGTCAGCGCGTGACGGTGACGCTGGAGTGGTGGCTCAGTGAGTCGTTCGCCCAACGGCTGGCCGGGCGCCGGGCGCGCGTGCCGTTGTTCGATCTAGTTGACCGGTTCACCTTCGAAGACGTGAAGCTGCCGGACGCGAAAAGCACGCTTGCGGTGCAGACCACCGCGGGCGCGCTCGAACTTCAGGCGGCGGTGCGCAACACACAGTGGCGCGGCGAGCGCTACCTCGTAGTCACTGCGCAGCGCACGATGATCGCACTGAAGCCTGGCGAGGTGACGATCCCACCCTCCTCGATCGTGACCGAGGAAGCGACGCGCTGGTCAAACGATTTTTTCGGCAACCGTGTGCCGGCAGCGGTGCGCCGGCTGCGGGTAACGGATGAAGCGCGCACGCTCGTGTTCAAATCGACGCCGGCCGACGGTCGCCCGGCGAGTTTTTCGGGCGCGGTCGGCAAAGGCTTCTCGATCGACGTCAGCGCCGACCGATCGGTCGTGCAGACCGGTG
Source organism: Gammaproteobacteria bacterium (assembly GCA_965217605.1). Classification (GTDB taxonomy): domain Bacteria; phylum Pseudomonadota; class Gammaproteobacteria; genus JAYYZW01. Next base: position 39,121 of record CBDCJB010000011.1, on the reverse strand, counting down.
ATCCGGTCCGTCTCACGATCGATGTGCGCGGCGACGCCGCGCTAAACACGATTTCCCTACCCGTGCTCGCGAATAGCGGTCTCGATGCACGCGATTTCAAGGTGCCGGAAGGACCGATGGCCGGCATAGTCGAGGATGGGGTCAAACGCTTCGACGTGGTGGTACGCGTGAACAGCGACCAAATCACCGAGATCCCGCCGATCGAGTTTTCATGGTTCAACCCCGATCTCGGTCAATATGAGGCGACCCGGTCACGCCCGATCGCGATGTCGGTACGTGCCGCAGCGGTGGTGTCCGCTGCCGACGTCGTGACGGCACGAGGCGCCGACGAGCAAGATGCGGCCGACGGAACAGCGCGAGCTGATTTGGGCCGCGAGCCGACGCGCGCCGCGCGTGGAAGACCCATGTTCACCTTGAGCGGCGCCGAGCTGTCCATTGAAACGCGGCCCGAGCTACTCCTCGCTGGTCCGGTGAGTTGGTATGCGTCGCGCGCGTCCCTGGGCGCGATTTATCTTCTTGGATTGACCGTAGTCGGCCTCGCGATCGTCGCGCGCCGTCGCGCCGCGCTCGACCCGCAGCTGCGCGCGCAACGCCGCACCCTCGAGACTGAACGCCGCACCGTCGCCAGCGCCGCCGACGTGGGCGATATAGCCGCCGCGCTGCGTCGCATGGCAGCCGCATCGCCGCCGGTACCGCGCGACGCATACGACGCCTTGCTCGTGGAATGCGATAACCTCGCGTACGCGCCGAGTGCCGGCAACGATGCGCCCGTAAACGCGCGTTTGAGGGAACGTGCGCTCGCCGTGGCGGACGCGCTGCTGGACCGGGTGCGATGAATCGTCGCGCCGTGTGCCTCATCATGTCGATAGCCGCCGGGTATGCGTCAGCGGACGACGGCGCCCGGGCGCTTCTCGTCGAACGCGGACTCGACGCGTACGCCGAAGCCCAAGCGCTGACGGATCGCGATGCACGCATCGCGAGCTTCGCGCGCGCCGAACAACTGTTCAGCCAGATCGCGCGTAGCGGTGACGCGAACGCCGATCTTTATGCCAATACGGGCACGTCGGCGCTCCAGGCCGAACGGCTGGGGCCGGCGGTTCTGGCCTTTCGACGCGCGCTCGCCCTGGATCCCGATCACGAGCGATCACGGCGCAATCTCGCACACGCCCGGACCCTGCTGCCGGCTTGGGTACCCAGGTTCGGCGGCGAAAGCGTGCTCGATACGTTCTTCTTTTGGCATCGCGCACTGTCGCCGGCTGAGCGGGCCGGCGCCGGTGTGTTGTGCTTTCTGCTCGCTGCCGTTGCGTTCGCCGTGTCGATCCGCTGGCCGGGGCGCCTTGCGCGGGGCCTCAGCTTTATATTTGCCGCTGCGTGGGTAGGATTTGTCGCTTCGATCATCGTCGAAGGCCGCAGCGATCCGCGCAATCACGCGGTCATCACGGCAGAAGAAACGTTTGCGCGTGCCTCGGATTCCGCGAACGCCGCGGGCCGCTTTCCAGATCCCCTGCCAGGCGGCACGGAAGTACAAGTGATCGAAACACGCGAGCGTTGGACCCGCATCCGCCTCGCTAACGACCGCGAAGCGTGGGTGAGCAGCGGTAGTCTGGAACCGGTGTTGGAAATCGATTAGAAGTGGTTTCAAAATTCGTCTGAGACCACTTCTAGCCGCCGACGGGTAAGGTCAACACCGGCGTCATACCTTCGGCGCCCCCGGCCTGCAGGGCGAATAACTGCGCGAGCAATGAAAAGGTCGACTTCGAATCGAGATCGGCATCGTCGATGTAGAACCACTGTCCACGATGAGACACGGCGACGGCGGCGGATCGCGGCCTGCTGTCAGTCGTTCGTATTCGCATGATGCCGTCGGTCACGCGCAGCCAATCGAAGCGGCCGCCGGCCCCGTCTTCCGTGACGGTGACGTGACCGGCGTCGACGTCGCGTGATGGCACTTCCGTACCATGCGACAGGAAATACATGACGCCGAGGTAGGAACGTGTTCGAAAATTGATCGTATTCGGGCTTGGATACTGCGCGTTTATGGTGATCGGATACTCGCCCAAAGACGCATCCAGGTGCAGCAATTGCATGAGCCGTTTGTACGCCGTTGAATCGCGTACGTTCTCATGAAAGCGAAAGGCCGGCTCCGGATCATCGCTATCGCCTTTACTGACATAATGGGCGGCGCCCTGTGTGCCGAACGCAGCGATGATCTTGACAGCTTCCACAAATGCGGCAACGTCGGGCGGCTCGCTCGGCGTCGGGCCCGACGCTCGCGACGCATTGTCGAGATCGTTGATCCCTTCCAGGCATACCCTGAGCACGCGGTCGGTGTTCCACCCGCCTTCATCCAGCAGCAGCAGCGTCGTCAGCGTTACGCGCGCTAACACGCGCTTGACGAATTGATCGCCTTGAAGCGGCGTGTACGTAACGGTCGGCTTTTCTTCAAACGCTATGCGGCCCCTCAGGCCGTAGAGATTATTGCCGTCGAAATCGACTGAGGCGTTCGCCTCCGCGGAGGGCGCGAACAGGAACTGCGTGTTGAGTGCGCTCAGTTCGAGGAAATAGGGCCGGTCGCGATAGCGTAAGCGCACCAGGTTCAGGAGCATCTGCTCATCTTCCGTCTGGCGCAGGGCCTGGTTGTAATCCGTGCGGCTGCCCTTGATCGCCTCGGCGCCGAAATACCCGCAACCGCTCAATAGAAACAAGACGATGGCGCCTGCGGAAATACGCGGCGCAAAGTAGCGAACCTGGCGTGCATTGATATGCATTCTATTTATCTTCATCACCGATGGCTTTGGCGATGTTCTATTTGCCCCCGTACGCCGATGATAATGTGAATGGCGCCTCGAACCCATAGCGCCCCCCCCCCGATTCTCTTTGACACCGATCTCACGACACGGTTAGATCCATCGAATGACAAAAAACCCACGGAGCGGAGATGGACCAGGTCGCGCGTAGAAAGCCGCTGGTGCTCGGTATCGATGCCGGCGGCACCATGACGGATACGTTCATCGTCGACGAAGACGGCGACTTCGTGGTCGGCAAGGCCGCCACGACGCCGGCTGACGAATCGATCGGCTTCATCGAGGCCGCGGAAGACGCCAGTGATTACTGGGATGCGGACTTTGAGGATCTGTTCAAAGACCTCGACGTCACCTTGTATTCCGGAACCACGATGCTCAACACCTTGTTGCAAAGGCGCGGCAAGCGCGTCGGCCTGGTCACGACGCGCGGACTCGAGGACGACATCCTGATGGGGCGCGGCGTGCAGTGGTGGACCGGTTACTCCTATTCCGATCGCATCCACGCCGTCACGCACGTCCACCCCGAGCCACTGGTCGACCGCCGCAACGTGTTCGGGATCACCGAGCGGGTCGATGCCGCGGGCGTTGTCGTCGTCCCGCTCTACGAACACGAAATCGCGCCTGCCGTCGAGATCATGGTCAAAGAAGGCGTCGAAGCGGTGGTGGTCCACTTCCTCTTTTCGTATTTGAACACCGTCAATGAGCAGCGTGCCGAGGCCGTCGTCAAACAGGAATTGAAACGCCTTGGACGCGAAGACATTCCCGTCTATATCGGCAGTACCCTCAGGCCGGTGATCCGGGAGAATTCGCGTATGAATGCCGCGCTGATCGAGGCCTATGCCGCCGCTTCGGCCCGCGATCAACTCGAGAACGTCGAGGACTCGATCCGCAAGCGTGGTTTTCGCTTCCCGCTGCAGACCGTTCTCGCGTATGGGGGACTGTGCAACATCCGGCACCCACGGCTGCACGAAACCTTTATTTCGGGTCCCGTTGGCGGCGTCATGGGGGCCCGATACATCAGCGAAATGACCGGGATGAAGAACATCATCGTCACCGATCTCGGCGGCACGAGCTTCGACATCGCCGCGATCACCGACGGCTATATCCCCGTCGAACCGGAGCCGACGCTGGCGCGCTTCAAGCTCAACCTGCCGACGATCGCGATGGAATCGATCGGTAACGGCGCCGGGAGTATCGTCAAGGTCGATCCTGTGACGCGAAAGTTTCAGATCGGTCCCGAATCCGCTGGCTCCGATCCCGGTCCGGTGTGCTTCGGCCGCGGCGGCGCACATGCAACCGTGACAGACTGCAACGTAGTGCTGGGCTATCTGAACCCGGATAACTTCCTCGGCGGTAAGGTCAAGCTCGACGTCGATGCGGCCGTCCACGCCGTGCGCTCGCAAGTCACCGATGTGATCGGTATCGACCTCTATCAGGGTTGCGAGGCGGTCGTGCGTTTGATGGAACGCGAGGCGCTCGGGTCGATCCGCATGCTCGCGTCGACGCGCGGGCTCGATACGACGGATTACTACCTGTTCGGTTACGGTGGGGCCGGCCCCATGCATCTCGCCGGGTACAGCGCGGGGCTCGATTTCGCCGGGGTGATCACGTTTCCGTGGGCGGCCGGGTTCTCGGCCTTCGGATGCACGACCTCCGACTATCAACATCGATTCTCACGGTCGATGTCCCTCGCTCTGCCGCACGGTTGCGGCGACGACGTGAAAAAGGGCGTCTGCGACGGCATCAATCAAGCCTGGGAAGACATGAAGGCGCAGGCCCGCGCCGAGATGAGTGCCGAGGTCGAAGGCGAGATCAGCTTCACGCCGCTCGCGATGATCCGCTACGGCGGTCAGCTTTCCGATCTCGAGCTCGTGTCACAGTTTCAATGGCTCGCAGGACCACGCGATCTCGACACCTTGATCGCCGATTGGGAAGATCTCTATGCGCGTATCAATTCGCGCGTCGCGAAATACGAGCTCGCGGGCTATCAGATCTTCGAACTCGGGATGCTCGCCACGGTCGAGAAGATCAAACCGCGGCTCGTAGAGCATGAACTGAGCGCGGCGAAACCGCCCGACGATGCGCGCAAAGCCACCCGTAACATGTACCACAACGGTGAATGGCACGTCGCGGCCACGTGGGAGATGGAGTTGCTGAAGCCCGGCAACCATATCGACGGACCGGCGATCATCGAGCACCCTGCGACCACGCTGGTGGTACCGCTCGGACGCTCGATCGACATCGACAAGTGGAATTTCATCTGGCTCAAAGGCGGAGGTTCGCAAACATGAGCACCGAGGCCTCGAAGACGATTGGCAAGAGCGAAACTGCGCCCAGACCGGGGATCGGCGAAAGTGGTTCCACGCTGCAGGCCATGGCGGCCCATACGACGGCTCGGCTCGAGGAGACGGGCTGCTATTACGGCGTAGAGGAACTTGGGCTCAAAACGGACAGCTACCTGAAATACGAAAGCTTTCACGCGCGCATGCGCGCCGCAGTGGTCAACGCGCGCGAATCGTCGAAGAAGATTTGCGCGTCGCCCGGGGTGCGTGAGGTCGGTGAATCGGTGGTTGCGTTCTACACGCCTGAAGGCGACAGCATCGTCTTATCGACGGGCATCATGGTCCACGTGCATACCTTGTCGCGTTTCATCAAATGGATGATCGACAACGACTACGAGCGCGATCCGGGGATCGCGCACGGCGACATCTTCTGCAACAACGATCCGTTCATCTCCGATGTTCATCCGCCGGACCTGATGAACGTGATCCCGGTTTTCTGGGAGGGTGAGGTGATCGGCTGGGTGGGTGCGGTCGCGCACCAGCTCGAGATCGGCGGCGTGCACGGCGGCGCAAACATGTCGACCACGGCCGAGCGCTTCGGCCAGGGCATGATCATCAGCGCGGAGAAAGTCGGCTCAAACGACGAGATCCGCCGCGATTTCCTCGTGCGCGCCGAGATGAACCTGCGCACGCCCATCTATTTCATTCTCGACGAGAAGGCCATGGTCGGCGCTTGCGTCGAGGTGCGCGAGACCGTCTGCGAACTGGTCCGCGAGTACGGGCTCGATTTCTACAAGCGCGGGATCCGCGAGATCATAGAAGAAGGCCGGCGCGCGCATTTGGAACGCATGAAGCTACAGACGGTGCCGGGGCGGTACCGCGGCGCGGCGTTCTGCGGCCATCTGTTTTCAGGCAAGCGCGGTGCATCGGCGCTGTCCCGCGACGTCATCGTGCATACGCCGCTCGAGATGAACATCGCCACCGACGGTTTCATGGAGATCGATTTCGAGGGCGCGGGATCGTCGATGTGGAATGCCTTCAATTGCCCGCCTTCGGCGATGGAAGGCGGCTTCTTCGTGACCTTGACGCAGTTCATGGACTACGACGGCAAGGTCAGCGACGGCTGCTGGTTCGCGACCAACATGCTTCTGCCGGAAGGCACGTGGTGTAACCCGGGCGATCACCTCACGTCGACCTCTTCGGCCTGGGCGTCATTGATGCCCGGCTTCGGCTGCCTGCAGCGCATGGTCAGCCGCGCGTTCCTCGCGCGCGGCTTTTACGAGGAAGTTTTTCTCGGTCAATGCAACACGCCGATCATGGAGGGCGGCGGGATCAACCAATACGGCCAGAAATTCGGCGGCCAGAACCTGGAATGCGCCGCCGAGGGCAGCGGCGCACGCGGCGTGATGGACGGTATCGATTGCGGCTACGTCGGCTGGAATCCGGAGTCCGACCTCGGCAACATCGAGATCTGGGAGCAGACCCTGCCGATCCTGTACTTCGGCCGGCGGATCTGGACCGATGCGCTCGGCGCCGGCAAGTATCGGTCCGGCGCCACGTTCAGCTCACTGTTGAAGATCCACAATTCACCGATCTACAACATGGTCTCGACCATCCATTCGGACAAGGTCTTCGACAACCAGGGCCTGTGTGGCGGCTATCCCGGCCCATCGCTGCGATTCAGTCACGTGAGCCGCGAAACCAATCTCGATGAGATCATCGCCGCGCGTAAACCCTTGCCGCACGTGGAAGGCGATCCGCACGACCCCGATATGAAGAAGCTCGTCGATGGCAAGTTCACCACGGTCGAGGGCATCTTTCTCGACGACGCGTTGACCGATGGTGATCTGTTTCAATTCTTCTACAACACCGCGGGCGGCTACGGCGATCCGATCGAACGCGACCCGGAACTCGCCCGCATCGATCTGGACAAGGGCATTCAAACGCCGCCGATATTGGCACGCGTGTGCGGCATCGTCGCGAGCTACGACGACAACACCCGCCGTCATGCCATCGACGTCGAAGCGACCGACGAGGCCCGTAAAGCGATGCGCGAGGCGCGGCTCGCGCGCGCCGTGCCGGTGCAGGAATGGCTGGACGGTGAGAAGAAAAAGATCGAGGCGCGGCAGCTCGGCGACCCCGCGAAGGAGATGTTCGACGACATCTTCAAGGTATCGCCGAAATGGGCCGAGGAGTACCGCGAGTTCTGGGGTTTGCCCGACGAGTTCGACTTCGGCACGAACGCGATTCGCTAGGAGCCCGACCATGCCGACTTATCCGACCGATTGGATCGCCGATCTCAAAGACGGCCAACTGCCGTGGCAGCTCACCAAGCAGATGATGAGCGACTTCAAGGACGCCGACCGGTTCGACAAGGCCGTCGAGGTCCTGCAGGCGCGCGTGTCGTGGGACGAGAAAATCCTGCTCCCGATCGGCGAGCACCTGTTCATCGTACGCAAGAGCGACGGCGGCATCGTCACCAAGAGCTCGAGCGGTTTCGAGTTCGGCGACTATCGCGACAACTGGAAGCTCAAGGCGGTCGTGTACGTACGCGATACCGAAGAGTCACTCGAAGAGATCTACCCCGGTAACCGCAAGTGCGATCCGGAGTGGATGGAGATCCGCGAATACTACGATCCCAACGACGGGACCTTGTTGGAAGTCGAAGCCGTACCGCCCGGCTATCCCGTCATCCACGACTTTCTGCCGGACCTCGACGCCTTCTACAATGATTGGCTGGGACGCGAGATCCCCTAGTTCGGTTTCGCCGTAGGAGCCCGCTTGCGGGCGAACAAACGGTGATTACGTCTCCGAGGCCGGCGTTGGCTCCACCTGGCCCGGCATCATTCCATACGGCCAGGGCAGTGGCAGCGGCTCGCCGTTCTTGTCGAAGATTTCGACCGGGGTTTGCAGGATCGCGAGCGCGACCAGATCGTCGTTTCCCGTCGTACCGATCTGATGCGGCGTTTGCGGCGGAATGGTGATCACGCTGTTGGGTCCGAATTCGATCTGCTCCCCATCGACCTTGCACCAGCCCGAGCCCTGCAGTACCACGATGATCTCCTCGCCGGAGTGGTAATGCGTAGGGGTGGGCTTGCCGACCTTCGCCGTCTGATACCAGACTTCAACGCTGTTGGCTTCATCACCCCCGACCAGCGTCTGATGCACGACGGCCGGATGAATGATCTTCTCGATCGCGTCGATCTTGCGTACTGAATACATCGGATTTCCTCTCGTAATGCTGACTACCTGGCGCCGTCTCAGTCCAACGTGAAACCGTCGTAACCGTCCGCCACCACCTGCTCACACTTCTCCCGGTAGAGGGGTGACCCCCCAGCGTACATCAAGAAGGTGCGCTTCTTACCCGGAATGTTCGCGCCCATGAACCACGAGCCGGTCTGGGGGATCAGCGTATCCTCGACGATGTCGTAGACATGAGCCGTCCACGCATCCTCCGCTTCAGGCGTGGCCTCGATACGCTCGAAACCCTTCTCGCGCATGTACCGGATGCACTCGGTCACCCACTCGGCGTTCTGCTCGAGGCATCGCGGCACGTTGCAGAAGGTGCCGCCGTTGTGGGGACCGGCGATGGTAAAGAGGTTCGGGAACCCGGCGCTCTGGAGCCCCAGGTAGGTGCGCGGGCCGTCATCCCACTTGTCCTTGAGCGCCCGGCCACCTTCACCGCGGATATCGATCCGGTTCAGCGCCCCGGTGATGGCGTCGAAACCCGTAGCGTAGACGATGACGTCAAACTCATATTCGGCGTCCCGCGTCTTCACGCCCTTGGGGGTGATCCGCTCGATCGGCGCCTCGCGGATGTCGACTAACAGCACGTTGTCCTGGTTGTACACCTCGTAATAGCCATGCTCGAGCGGCACGCGCTTCGTGCCGAATGGATGATCGGTCGGCACCAGCATCTCGGCGACCGCTGGGTCCGTGACGCGCTCACGGATCTTATTGCGCGCGAATTCCGCGACCGTTTCATTCGCTTCGTTGTTCGTCATGATGTCGAAGAAGTTTCCGAGCCACATGCCGAATCCCGGCTGCGGCCAGAGCTCCTCGTACAACGCTTGCCGCTCCTCGGGCGGCACATCGAGCGCGGAGCGCGTGTCGAAATCGTGGAGGAAGGCGCCAAACGTTTCCCGACAGCGCTTGAAGATCTCCGGATAGCTCGCCTTGATCTCGGCTTGGGTCTTGGCGTCGATCGGGCCGTTACCCGCCGGTACGCAGAAATTCGGCGTGCGCTGAAAGATGGTCAAGTGGCCGACACTCTTGGCGACTTCGGGGATCATTTGCACGGCTGTGGCGCCCGTACCGATCACGCCGACACGCTTGTCGCTGAAATCCACCGGCTCATGCGGCCACAGTGAAGTGTGCCACGAGTCACCCTCGAAGCTGTCGAGCCCTTCGAAATCGGGTATGTAGGGCGCCGACAGCACGCCGACCGCCGTGATCAAAAATCTTGCCCGGGCGCGCTCACCCTCGCCCGTCTCGATCGTCCAGCACTGTTCACCTTGGTCATAGGTCGCGGCCGTGATACGGGTGTTGAACTGGATATCGCGACGCACGTCGAACTTGTCGGCTACGTAATTGCAATAGCGCAGGGTCTCGGGTTGAGCGGCAAAATGCTCGCTCCATTCCCACTCCTGCAACAATTCTTCGGAAAACGAATACCCGTAGGTGTAACTCTCCGAATCGAAGCGTGCACCCGGATAACGGTTCCAGTACCAGGTACCGCCGACGTCGCCGCCGGTCTCATAGCTCCGCACCGAAAGGCCCAGCTTACGCAGAAGATAAAGTTGGTACACGCCGGCGATGCCGGCGCCGATGATGATGGCGTCGAACTCGCCGACCGGGACCTGCGTTTGAGACGCGACCATTGCTTTCCCTCTTCCGGTTCGGGGAACGGCATTTAAGTATACTGTTTATTAATTCGCCGCAGATTAATAGCTCGATCGTGGAGAGGCGCATGCGGAAATCAGACGATCTGACCGTCGACCGTCACGTCAAGACGCTACGCGCTAGGACGATAGAGATCCTGCGCCAGGCGATTCTCGATTTCAGGTTCCAACCCGGAGAGCGGCTGACGGAGTCTCGTCTCTGCGACTTGGCCGGCGTCAGCCGGACCACCGTGCGTGAGGCCTTACGCCATCTCGAAACCGAGGGCATGGTGACGATCGAGCCACACGTAGGCCCCGTCGTCACCCTGGTTACTGCCGAAGAAGCGCGGGAGATCTACGAGGTGCGCGCAGCGCTCGAAAGTCTCGCCGTGGGCTTGTTCACACAACATGCCACCGAGCGTCAAATACAAGAATTGAGCGAAGTCGCGGATATGTACCCGAGTACGCTGGCTGATGACGACGCTCAAATCCATCTCGACACACTGGATGAATTTTATGCCATCGTCTACGACGGTTGCGGCAACGCGCTCGTTGCCGAATTGAGCCGGAGCGTGCGCGCACGAGTGCGTTACATTCGGACCATGGCGTCGCCGCATTACAACGCCAAATTCAGCAAGCAGTCAGTCGAGAACTACCAGCGTATTATGCGAGCCGTTATGAACCGCGACCGATCGGCAGCCGAGTCGGCGGTTCGACGCCAGGTCAAACACGCAGCCAGAGTAGCTATGAAGATTCTTGCCGACTAGACGCCGGCGAATATCTCGCTGTTGGTCGCCAGCTCCCTGTACCGATATTTCTCTTTTTCTTCGTAGTTTTTGACGATCAATTCGCGGATGTTAGGGTAACGCGCCGCGCCCACACGGCACCGGTGGCATGCGACCGCGATGCTGACGTCGTGGCTCGAATCATCGGGTAAAGCGGGCGATGCACAAACCGCAAGTGTCGCTGCGGCGCAGAAGCGTATGCCGCACGCCGCGCCGGAATCGGCAAATCGTCATGGCCGCATACGTCAGGAGTTGTAGATGAGAAAGTTTGACCGCATCTTTTGGAATGCCTTCGAGATGATATCGCCCGTACATCAATCTCCGGGGCTATCGGTGCGACCCGAAGACCGATCGATGTACTACACGAGCCTGGAAGAATGGCAACACCTCGTCGCAGGAGGAATCAATGGCGCCTGAGAAAACCAAGAAGCAGCTGCACTTCACGCTCTTTACCTTCCCGCCCTTCGCGCATCATTACCCCGACGGGTGGCGCCACCCCCAGGAGATGCTTGGTGGCATCTACGATCCCTTGGAGCCGGATATCTGGGTTCGCGTGGCGCGCACGCTCGAGTCGATGAAGGTCGACGCGTTCTTTGTGGGCGACGGTGGTGCCATTTACAACAGCAACGAGAACAGTCCTGCCACTTCACTCCGCTATGGCAGCCAGACCATCGAGTTCTTCGCCCCGCCATTCGTAACCGCGATGACCATGATGGCACCCGAGCTTGGTTCCGTCGCGACAATCAACACAGAGGAACTGAACCCTTGGACGTTTGCCCGGATGGCGTCGAGCATGGATCATCTGTCGCAGGGGCGCGTCGGCTTCAATATCGTAACGGGGCTCAATCCGGGCGGGCTGGCGGACAACCTTGGGGCCGAGCTACGCGGGCATGATGCCCGATATGAGCGGGCCGAAGAGTTCATGCAGGTCTGCTATTCGCTCTGGCAGAGCTGGGACCCGGACGCCCTGGTTCGTGACCCCGATCAACCGCTGTTCGCCGATCCCGACAAAGTTCACGAGCTCAACTTCGTAGGCGAGCACTTCCGGTGTCGTGGTCCGCTCCAGTTGCCGCGTTCGCCTCAGGAGATCCCCGTGATCTTCCAAGCGGGCCAGTCACCGCGGGGCAGGCAGTTCGCCGCCCGGCACGCTGAGGGAATCTTCACCATCAGCCCGGATCTACCTGCCATGCAGGCCTACTACCGTGACGTCAAGGACCGTATGGTCAGCGAGGGTCGGCGGGAGTCTGATCTTGCGGTCCTGACTGGCATATTCCCGATCGTCGGCAGCTCGGAGGCGGCGGCCAAGGAGAAGTATGAGCAGTTGATCGAGCTCGCCACGCCCGAGGCCGGCCTGGCGTGGTGCTCGGGCTACGCCAGCTACAACTTTGCCCAGGTTCCGTTCGATACAAAACTTTCCGACCTGGATCCCAAGAAGTTCGTGGGTATCCAGTCGATATTCGAGCTCACGATGGCGAGTTCCGCAGACGCGGCAAGCCAAACCCCACATTTGTACGCATATCCGCATGTCGACGAGCCCACCGTGCGCGACCTGTGCGTGGCGAACGCGCAATCGATCGTCCCGAAAGTCGTCGGGACGGTGGCGCAGGTCGCCGATCAGATGGAGCAGATCGTTGACGCGGAGGGAGGCGATGGATTCATGTTCTCCACCGTTCACATGCCCGGTTCAATCGATGAGCTTGCGCCGGTTCTCGCGGAACTTCAGCGGCGCGGCCGCTTCCGCACGGAGTTCGAAGGCCCAACCCTTCGCGAGCGCCTCGGAACACGCCCCTATCCCTGGGTAAACCGATCCTAGTGCCCAGTCCTGTGAAGAACCTCCATATTTGGCTTGTCTTTTTCACCGCTAGCGGCCTTGCTCCTCCCTGTGTAGAGCCCACACATAAGCGTCGTCGCGACTTACGAAAGTTCTTCACGGGACAGCACACTAGATACAGCAGCGAAACGGAGAACCACCATGGCCAGCCCGCGACAATCGGCACTCGCGTCCCGCCACGAGGCGCTCGGGTCAGACCTCGACGAATGGAACGGTATGGATGTGCCTTGGGAGTACGCCCAGGACATCAATGACGAACACCGCGCGGTACGCACCGCCGCGGGCTTGTTCGACGTCTCGGGGCTCAAGAAGGTTCACATCACCGGCCCGGACGCGGTGGCGGTCGTGGACCATCTGATCACGCGCGACATGACGCAGATCTATCCCGGTAAGTCCGTCTACGCCTTGATTCTCAGCGACGATGGCGGGATCACCGACGACTGCATCATGTTCCACATCCGGCCCAACGACATCATGATGGTGCACGGCGGGGGCACGGGGATGGAACAGCTCCAGAAGTCAGCCGAGGGAAAAAACGTCAGCATTCTGTTCGACGACGACCTCCACGATATCTCACTGCAGGGGCCAAAAGCTGTCGATTTTCTGAATGAGTACACGCCGTTCGACCTGCCGACGCTCAAATACTTTCATCACATGCCGACGACGCTCTTCGAGCGTCCGTGCATGATCTCGCGTACCGGCTATTCGGGCGAGCGGGGTTACGAGATCTTCTGCAAAGCCGACGACGTCGGGGCGCTGTGGGACGCGATCCTGGCTCATGGCGAGTCCGCGGGGATCATTCCGTGTTCCTTCAACTGCATCGACATGGTCCGGGTCGAGGCGGCCTTGATGTTCTACCCGTATGACATGACCGAGGACAATACGCCCTGGGAGGTCGGGCTCGGTTTCACCGTATCTAAGGACAAGGCCGCCCACTACCGCGGTAAGGAAGCGTTGATGGCGGCGATTGGCAACGAGAAGATCAAGACGTACGGGATCGTCGCGGACTGTGATACTGCGGTCGACGCCGATGGCGAGGTGTTTGCCGAAGGCCAACGCGTCGGGAAAGTTACGGTGTCGATGTACTCACAATTAACCAAGCAATCGCTCGCCATGGTTCACCTTGATCCGGCCTTGGCCAAGCCGGGCGTAGCGGTCGAGGTCAAGGGCTCGAACGTATCCTGCACGGCCGCGACCCACGCGTTACCGCTCTACGATTCGAAGAAAAGCAAGCGCACCGCGACCTGAGCGCGTCATCTGATGCTGCACTGACCGGTTGCCGATCCGGGGCACCGGGGCTGAACGGTATACTGTCCCCGAATGTATATGCACACCGCTCACCATTCGCGTGTGCCTATGGTGCGACTTTTTATTTCAGTAATTACGACTGTTTTCGGCCTGACGGTGCTGATGGCGTCCACTGCGTTCGCACGCGACCCCTTGGGTGATGAAATTTTGGATCTATTGTTTGACGGAAAATCGTCACGCAGTGAGCCCGCGCACAATAAAATTTTTCGTCCCGCTACCTTGGGCACGCAACCGTTGGATATCAACGACCCCGAGTTGCAAGACTGTATCGAACGCGCCTTGCCAGGCAATTCGATGACCCAATCTCAAACCGTGGAAGTCGTCGGGGATGCCAAATGGGCGCGGCGATTCACCCGGACCGTGCATTGGAAGCGCTACGCACGCGCGCATTCGCGCCTATATATGCGCATCGATAAGCCCGGATCGGACGCGGGCGTCGCCATATTATTCGCCGAGCGAGGCGATGACAGACCCGACTATTATGCGTACTCACCCGCAATTAAACGGCCGCGCCGCGTTACGGGCTCCGCGATGACCACATCGGTACTCGGCACCGATTTCACCTATGAGGATCTGCGCCACTTTCAAACGATCATCAACAGCGAAAAAGCCGCGCGCCTCGACGACGCGGTGATCAGTGATCATCCGACCTATGTGCTCGAAACGGTTCCTACAGAGAACATTTCCGCTTACGCTCAAATCCGCTCCTATCTCGATAAGGATTTATGCGTACCGATCAAGGCCGAGTTCTTCGGGCACAACGGGGCACTCGATAAGGAGCTAATCGTCGACCCGGCCGACGTGCAGAAGGTCGAGGATCAGTGGGTCGTGTTCAAAGCCGTGATATTCAATCATCGGCAACGAAGCCAGACTATATTTTCAGTCGACAGCGTCGAGATCGATCCCGATCTAGGGGATAACCTCTTTACCGTCGCCGGACTCAAAAAGGGACGCTGACCGCGGAAAAGCCAGGACGACGTCAGAACGCCGCCCGCAAACACTCCCCTGCGCCGCCGGCGAGCGCGGCAAACGTGAGCACCATGCCCGCAAACCGAGACGGGAAATGGCTTTCGGTCAAGGCGAAGCAATAGGCATGCAGCAGGCGGCCGGTAAGCAGAAGACCGCCGATGAGATGCAAACGCCACACCGGTGTTTCATTCATCTCCGCGATCCCCATCAGCAACAACACAAACGGCACGTATTCCGCGAAGTTCGCCTGCGCCCTGATCGCGCGTTCGAGCCGGGTATTACCATCGTGGCCCAGCGCAATGTTCTCGGAGCGCCGTTTACTAATGACATTGATCGACAGCGCAAAAAGCAGGAGTCCCAGGATGCCGGCATATAACGCCGTAGTCGCGACGCTCAAGCGTTCTCTCCCAATTTTCTCGTCCAGATCTGGCTGCGGCCGAAGAGCGGCGAGCCGACGTAGCCGCGCACCTCCAAGGTGTCTTTATCATTGAGCGTCAAGCGGCAACGATAGGTCTTACCCGCATCCGGATCGTAGATCCAGCCGCCGCGCCAGCGATTCTTGCCCGCGTAGACAAGTTCATCGATGATCACGAGCCCGAGTAAGGCGCGCGTGCGCAGCGCCGGATTTTGGTTGCGTTCATCGGTTCGACCCGCATCGCGTTCGCCGTTGGGGCTGCCGACGATGGTGCCCCGATACGCGTCGCGAACGCGCGCGATTTCGATATAGCCATCGCGCTTTTCGTTGAGCCACACACCTTCGACGCTGCTATCCAACGCCTGCGCGGTAACGCTGAACATGAATACCATGAATAAACCGAGGGGGCGCATATTTTCACCTAACTTCATTTATTATAGTGACTATATGAAATATACTTAACAGAGTCCAGGGGCACGGCCCGGTTGCGGATCCCGGAATACACGATGAGCGGCATCTACGATACGAAATGCCCGGTGGGCAGAACGCTGAACGCCGTGGGCGATCGCTGGAGCATCATGATTCTCCGCGATCTATTCGTGCATGAGACGCGACGGTATCAAGACCTCGTCGAATCCCTCGCCGGCGTCTCGCCCAATACGCTGTCGGCGCGGCTCAAGGCGCTGGAATCCCGCGGGATCATCAAGCGCCAGTTCTATGCGGACCGCCCGCCCCGCGCCGAGTACACTCTCACCGGCAAGGGCCGCGACCTCGGACCGGTCGTGCTTGCGTTGAAGAAATGGGGTGCCAAGTATCGTAGGTGACGAAAATGAGAATAATCCCGGATGGAGCGTAGCGGAATCCAGGCTACGTCCTGCATTCCGCCGTATCCAGGGTCAACAACCTAACCGTTTATCGTGCAAGATTCGGCATGAGCAACATCCAAACCCCCTTCCTGGAATTTCGCGAAGTGCTCGCGCGCCACATCAAGGAAATGGAAGCTGAGTACCTCGAACGCGATTCAATAGACTGGTATTTATTGCGCTATCTGAAACGGATCTCAAAGCGCGCGATGTCGACATCCGCCCCCAACGAGGTCAACGCGCCCGTGCGCGGCCTCATCCGGTTCTACGTGGACTCGATCGATACGGGTACGGCCCAAGAGCAGCGCTGTGAAGAGGTCATCGAATTTCATCGGCGCGCGGTGCGGTTGCATCGGCGGGAGTGACGGTTGAAATCAGTTTCAACATTTCTCGGGTCGGTTGATACAGTGTGATACAGGCTTGTGCTAACCTTGCACGGACACCGTCAGGATCCCCTTCAGCTAAGGAAGGCTGTCTCATGAGTAAAATTATCTTCGCGACGCGACACAGTGCCCGCACGCGCGCAATCGGGTTGGTCGTAGCGGGATCATGCGTACTTCTTCTGGCAGCAACTCACCGGTGGTTTCACCCGCATCGCGCGCAAGTCGCAGCGGCCGCAGGTTCAGTCACGGCGCCGAACTCAAACGTGATGCGAATAGAGGGCGAACCGCTGCCGGAACGTGACTATCGCAAAATCGCTCAGTGGCACCTGTTCGGTAAGCCTGCCGCGGCGATATCGGAGCGGGACGAACAGCCCGAAGGCATTGCGGCCGGCCGATTGCCCCTATCGGGCTCGGAACTCGCGCTGACCGGCGTACTCTACTCGGGAGATGAGGTCACAACCCTCGCCATCGTCGCACACGCGTCGAGCAAGGAAAAAACCTACGCCGTCGGAGATACGCTGCCGAGTGAAGGTAAGCTCCACCAGATCGAGCGGACGCGTATCGTGATCCGCCGCGACGGGCGGTTCGAAGAAGTGCGTCTACCGCGATGGGGGGCCGAGCGCGGCGGCTTACCGTCGCAAGATGATGCAGGGCAACGTGCCGAATCGAAGCCGCGAAAGCCTATGGGGCGGCCGTTTGTAAGCACCGCACCGGCATCCTAGCCGCCACCCGGCAATACCTATATTCTTAGCACCCCCCGCCGCTTCGTGCATGGATGCATCAGGATGCGCAAGGATCGACCGCAGCGAACTCCCGCCTCATGTTGACGCGTTACGCTTTGCTTTCGCGAGCCTTGGCGATCGCGCTATTGCCGAACGCGTCTATTGCGCGGCCGCTCGCTGGATCCGGCGACGGTATCACGCTCAACCTGAACAACGCCGACATCGGCGCGCTGATTGCGACTGTGTCGAAGATCACCGGCCATAATTTTGTCGTCGATCCCAGGGTCAAGGGTAAAGTGACGGTGATCTCCGCCGCGCCGACGAGCCGCAACAACCTTTACGACGTTTTTCTTTCGATCCTGAAGGTTCACGGCTTCTCCGCAGTCGACGCCGGTGATGTGATCAAAATCGTGCCCGATACGTCCGCGAAGCAGAACAGTCCACCGGATGTCGTATCAAGTGCGCCCGTTCGCTCCGACAAGCTGGTCACGGCCGTGGTGCCGTTGCACCACGTTACGGCCACTGAATTGGTGCCGGTACTGAGACCACTCATGCCGCAGGAAGCGCACCTCGCGGCCTATCCGCCTGCCAATGCGCTAATCCTTGCCGACGTGGCCGCGAACGTGGAGCGCATCATGCGACTCATCCGCAACGTCGACCGCGGCGTGGTCCAAGCTATCGAACTGATCCCGTTAGACCATGCCGACGCTACGGATATCGTCAGCACAATCAATGCCCTGAACGTTCCGGGCAATCCCGGGCGGTCACCGTTCATTGCCGACGAGCGCACGAACAGTGTGCTGTTTGCGGGAAGCGAGGAAAACAAACTGCGTTACCGCACGATCATCGAATACCTGGACGTGCCTGCGCGCGCACCCGAATGGTCCATCGAGGTCACGTACCTGAGCTATGCGTCGGCGGCGGAGCTCGTACCCGTACTACAAGCGATCGGAGACGCCTCACCACGCGTCGCCGGCCTATCGCCGCAGCGCTCCGCTTCACCGGCCGGGCGGATCACCAACGGATTACACGTGCAGGCCGACGAAGCGACGAACGCCCTGATCATTCAGGGGCCACCCAAGCTGATGGCGCGCGTGAAGAGCGTGATCGAACAGCTCGATATCCGCCGCGCGCAGGTTCTGGTCGAGGCCATCGTCGCCGAGATTTCATCGTCTCGGGCGGACGAGCTCGGCGTGCAATGGCGGACCGCCGTTCCGGGGAACGAGGGAGTGGCTGCTGGCGCTGTATTTCCAGGCTTCGAAACAGGCGCCATTGCAACACCCGGCGAGGCGGGCACATTTCCGCTGCTATCCGGCTTCACGTTGGGCTATTTTTCCGGCGGCGATTTACGCGCATTGTTACGCGCGATCAGCAGCGATCAATTTGCGAACGTGTTGTCGACACCGACGCTTGTCACCCTCGACAACGCCGAAGCAGAGATCGTAGTGGGCCAGAACGTTCCCTTCGTTACCGGCCAATTTACAAACGATTCGACAACGCCTGACAACCCGTTTCAGACGATCGAGCGTCAGGACGTCGGCATTCTGCTACGCGTCAAGCCACAGATTAACGAAGGGAAGACGATTACCCTCCATATAGAACAGGAGGTATCAAACGTCGACCGCACGAGCGCGGGCTCTGATCTGATCACGAATAAGCGGTCGATATCCACGACCGTCCTCGTAGATAACGCCAGGATTATCGTGCTCGGCGGGCTGATCGAGGACGATTTGCGCGAAACCGAGCAGAAGATTCCCTTACTCGGAGACATTCCACTGCTTGGCCATTTATTCCGCAATACGCGCGCCGATCACGAGAAAACGAACCTGATGGTGTTTCTCCGGCCCACCACCATCCGTGATGAAGCGACCGCGAAAAAATTGACGCGTAATCGTTTCGACAAGCTGCAAGAAAAGCAGGCGCAGCAGAAATTGAAAAGCGATTTCTTTTTACGCGAGGATGGATTTCGCCTTGAAGACCTCGATTTAGTCGACTGATGGGCCTGCCTTTCACGTTTGCGCGACGCTTCGACATTTTGGTCGAGGACGACCGTGGACCGCGGGCCGAGGTTATCGTGGGTCCGCGCGTCACGCGCGAAGCGATCGTCGAGGTGCGCCGCGCACTGCGCAGACCGATCCACTTGCGACGCGTGGCGTCCGTGGAGTTCGCGCAGCGTCTCCAACAACACTACGAACGTAACGGGGCTAGCACCGCAGAGACGATGGCCGACATCGGCGATGGCCTCGACTTGGATAAACTCGCTGATGATCTGCGCGAACCGGGCGACTTGCTGGAAGCCGCAGATGACGCTCCGATCATCCGTCTCATTAATGCGCTACTTGCCGAAGCGATTCGAGAAAATGCTTCGGATATTCATCTGGAACCTTTTGAGAGCCGCTTTACGATCCGGTTGCGTGTGGATGGTGTCCTGCGTGAGATCATGCACCCGCCGCACTCGACTGCGCCGCTTATTGCATCGCGCATCAAAGTCATGGCCAAGCTCGATATCGCCGAAAAGCGACTACCGCAGGACGGGCGGATCTCGCTGCGTGTAGCCAACCGGCCGGTCGATGTGCGTGTCTCTACCATCCCGTCTGGACACGGTGAACGGGTGGTATTGCGCTTGCTCGACAAGCAAGCCGGTCGCCTCGAACTGGAACAACTCGGGATGGATCCCGCAACCACGACTATGCTGGACGCAATCATCCATCGTCCGCATGGGATCTTCCTGGTCACCGGACCGACCGGCTCGGGCAAGACGACCACCCTATACGCGGCGCTTTCACGGCTAAACGATCACAGCCGCAATGTCATGACCGTTGAAGATCCAATTGAATATTTCATCGATGGCATAGCGCAGACTCAAGTGAACTCGACGGTCGGCATGAGTTTTGCGCGCGGCCTGCGCGCGATCCTGCGCCAGGACCCGGACATCGTTATGGTCGGAGAGATCCGCGATCTGGAAACCGCTCAAATCGCCATACAGGCGAGCCTCACCGGCCACCTCGTGTTCTCGACTTTACATACCAATACCGCTGTCGGCTCGGTAGCGCGCTTGCGGGATATGGGAACCGAACCGTACCTGCTGGCGTCGAGCCTGGTTGCGCTGTTTGCACAACGCCTGGTGAGATTACTGTGCCCAGCCTGCAAGACGCCGGTCGAACTCGATGAGCTGACGGCCACGCGACTCGCGCTGGATCCGGCGTCCGCGCCGCGCGTCTTCGCGGAATCGGGCTGTCCCAAATGCCACTACACGGGCTTCAGGGGCCGCACAGCGATCTATGAACTGGTCACGATCGACGATGCGCTGCGCCGCCTCATCCACATCGGAGAGAGTGAAAAGGAACTCGAGCGACATGCGCGCAAACACACTGCCGATATCCTGAATATCGGGCAGAAAAAGATGCTCGACGGGCTAACGACGCCAGGGGAATTGTGGCGCGTTTACGAATCGATGTAACGCGATACCGTGGCAGCCTTCGAATACGTCGCGCTCAGCACGGACGGCCAGACCCACAAGGGGCTGACCGAAGCTGACTCCGAGAGACAAGCACGCCGTCAGTTGCGCGAGCGTAATCTCGTTCCCGTTGAGGTTTTCCGCACCGAGGTGTCGAATTCACGCGTCCGCGGGCGCCGCACACGATTACCAGCCGATGTATTGGCGCTCCTTACGCGTTTATTGGCACGCTTACTGAAATCGGGTATGCCGCTCGACGACGCATTGCTGGTCTTGTCGCGTCAGTCCGGCGGGCGCCACACCACGAGCCTGATGATGGAGGCCCGGGCAGGGATCCTGGAAGGACATTCGTTGGCGAAAACCATGGCGCGCTTTCCGCGTGCATTTCCGGACGCCTATCGCGCAACGATAGGGGCAGGCGAGCAGACGCGGCATTTGCCGCTCGTGCTGGAACGCCTGGCGGATCACGTCGAGGACGCAACCCGCGCGCGGCAAACGCTCGCAGCGGCAATGATCTATCCTGCCGTTATCACGATTACCGCATTGCTGGTAGTTGCCGGGTTACTAGCCTTCGTGATACCTGAAGTCACTCGCGTTTTCGATAGCGCGGGCCGACAACTGCCTGCGATCACGCAGTGGCTTATAGCGATTAGCGACGCCGTCAAGGCTTACGGCTTCTACATCGCGACTACAGTGATCGGCGGGGCATTTATGTGCCGGCAATTGTTACGCCATGCGGGCTTTTGCGCAGGATTTCAACGTACGTGCATGCGACTGCCGCTGATCGGAACGCTGATCGCTGAACGCAGCGCGGCCCAATTTGCGCGCACCTTGGCTGTGCTGCTCGCCAGTGGCGTGAACCTCGTCGAAAGCCTGTCCATCGTGGCGCAGACAAGCACGTTGATACCGTTCGCAGACGCTTTCTCTAAATGCGCCGGCGCCGTCCGGGAAGGCGTCTCCCTCAGCAAAGCCCTGGCCGGCCACGAAATAATTCCGCCGTTACTGACCTATCTGGTCGCGAGCGGCGAAAGCAGCGGCGACCTGCCTGCGATGCTGGACACCGCAGCCGGTACTTTCGACCATAAGACCGCACGCATGTTGAGCGTTATCACCAGACTGCTCGAACCGGCTCTGATCCTGGTCATGGGCGGCATTGTATTGTTCATCGTGCTCGCGATATTGCTCCCGATCTTCGATATGAACCAATTGGTGTAAAAGCCGGCAGATAAACGAGCGTCAGGTTCCCGCTGACGCGGCCCGGCAGGTCCTGGCGGTTGACGGCCGCCTGCACCACGTCAATACCAAATTCCGTGGCGATCACGACCAGCCAGGCAGCGAGTTCGTCGAAGGCTGCGTTATCGAACACCAGCGCCACTTCGTCTTCACCGCGCGGCGTGATACGTACGATGGCCGCCTCCACATTGGACTCACCGGCGGTGGTGTTGATCAAGGCGAACAGCGATTGGCCGGGTGCGCGATCGCGCGGCGCTTGGACCTGCGTTCGCAGTAACCGAGCCTCGCGCGCTTTGATTTCAAGTTCCGCAGTTACTGTGAGTTCGCGCTCCAGACGTTGATGCGCCACGATCAGAGCTGTATGGACCGGCTCGACCAACAACAGGAACAATGCGGCAACGCCGAAAACGTAGCTGCCAACCGTGACGAGGCACCGTTCCCGTATACGGAGAGCGGACCACCACGCCGTCACGGGCGTTGCTTCGCTATGCGCAGACGGCCCATGACGTGGCCACGCTCGCTGTCGACGGCAACGAGCTCGGCCGATAAACTGTCTGCAACGATCATGTTGCGATACGACTCGATCGCGCTCGCCGAGCGGCTGCGCAGCTGAACGTCGAGCACG
The DNA here is from genome assembly GCA_965217605.1 of Gammaproteobacteria bacterium. GTDB lineage: Bacteria > Pseudomonadota > Gammaproteobacteria > JAYYZW01. Next base: position 16,564 of record CBDCJB010000011.1, on the reverse strand, counting down.
CCCTTACGGTAAGAAACACCGTGAAACTCGACCCCAGCGTCACCCTGTCGTGCATGTAAACCGGCCACATAGATCGCGTCGAGGAAACCCAAACGATCCTCGTGCCGACCGGTTAAGCGGGCGAGTGCTTGATCGGCCTGCACGGGCAGGTTGACCCTACGCTTGACGTTGGGAAAGGCGTTGGTGAATGTCTGGATTTGCTCTTGCTGCTGCGTTGCAATGAGCGATTCGACTTGACGCAGCTGGATCAGCGACATGGCCCCGTAGACCACGAGCGCAATCAGTACCAATGCAGCGGTTAGGACAACGGCGCGCCGTCGATTCGCCATATCCGCAGGATGGCCGCCGCTGCGGAAATCCAAGGCATTTTCACATCTCGCCGCAGCGGCAAGCGGCGCTAATCCGCTGTCAACGTTGACGCGGCGTACCTGGATATCCGGCGGTAAATCGAGTTGCAAGTGTTCGTTCGGCGCCGCGTAGATGCAGACCGTGTGCGGCAGCTTGTCCGGTTCGATCTGTAACAGCGTGTTCAGCTCAGTCGTTTCGATTGAGAAGCCCGTCCGTTGACCGGTCCTGACGATCGCGACTCCGTCTCGAAGCAAGATCGACCAATCGGCGCCACAGTTGGGTAGTAAGGTGATCTCTGGGACTGCCGATGTCACAGTGACCCCGGCCTTCTCGATGGCTTCCACGATGCCATCGATAACCGCGTGGGATACGACCGCAACGTCGCGGGTCAAACGATCACCGGTTGGTGAATGCACGATCGCGACCGCGCCGAGTTCATCGGCCAATCGATCTTCGACTGCATAAGGCACCGCTTTTTCGATCACGGCGTCCGAGTTTGACGGCACGTGAGCGCGCGTGAGCAGTGTTACGGTTGCGGGCACGAGCGCGACCACTTCGCGGCCCGCGGTTGCAGCTGCGAGTTCGGCTACCGGCCCATATTCCGCCGCGGCGTGATCGCTAAGACGTATCCAGGCGAACCGATCTCCCTCCATGACCGCCACGAGGACCCGTTCAGCCATCGAAGTAGCCGTGCCGACGACCACGCACGCTTGCACGGTCGCGATTGCGATAAAGCGTCGTTGAGCTTCGGAATTGATGCGTGGGTGTACGCGTCACCGCCTTCAATGCAAACCAGTTGCTTTTGATCGTAATGTCGATTCCGCTGAGCATACGGCCGCGCAAAAGTGGATGACTGGTAAATGGCTCGGTTTGCCTGATCTGGATCAGCATTGACGCCAGTGCGCGATCGATTCCAGGCGCCAGACTCATCAGTACGGCTTCGGGCGCGGTGTTGACGTTGATCGGGGTCGGCGCCGATAACGTGATGACTAATGGTTCGAGCTCGGCAACTATTTCTCCAGTAACGCCGCGGACCAGCAGCAATTCCTTGACCGAGGCCAACGGTCGGTTTGCCGCACGGTAGGGTTGCTCCAGTCCAAGGTAGTAGTCATCCTCTGCACCGTTCGGAAAACGTGTCTCACTATCGCTGTCGATCCAGTCGAGAATCGCTTGAACGATCGATATATCGACGTCGAGCGCAGCCAACAGGAGACGGAAGCGCATTTCAGCGAGCCGTTGCTGAGTGGCCCCATTTTTTGTTCTATCCGAGACATCTTTCGCGCCGTCGTGTGAATGAACCGTCACGGAAAGCAAGCCCTGGTATGACGGCGCCAGGTTTGTGAGGTTGAATCGCCCCTGCAGATCCTCGAGTGAACCGCGCGTATTACCGGTTGCGTCGCTCGCTTCGAGTGGATTCATCGACCAGTCTTCGGATAAAGCGTCGAACTGCGAACGTCGGGCATCGATCCTAAGCCTATCGAGAGCGGCGATTTCAACATTGCGCAATAGATCCGTCGAGCGGTCAGCGGCTACGATGTTAGCCACACGCCGTATCTCAATGTGTTGTCGTTCGGAGACCGCTACGGCCGCCGCGGCCACAATCGCTGCGATCAACATCGCGCTGATGAGCGCGATACCGCGTCTGGGCTGCGACGGTCTGCGCGCCATAGAACGTCTCATCCGCTTTCCACCTGGAAGGTTCGCCGAAGCGTTTTACCGTCCTTGAATCGTAGCGTCACTTCGATAGCTTTCGGTAAAGCGTTCAGCGATGCCACGCCGCGGCGTAACGGCCAGTGTGCTGTCCATGCGTCTCCGAAAAATCGAACGTCAACCGCCGCCAGGTCGGCCAGCAATAGTCGGCGCTGCGGAACCGAACCCTGATAGCGATCAAGCTCACCCCAACTCAAGCGAAATAGCCGATCCGCAACCAGCCGATATTCGACGCGACGCAAATCGACGCCCGGCCTACGGAAAACGCCCGCCGCCGTATAGCGGGTCAATTCGAGAAATGCGCCTTCTATGCCGCCCCGCATTGCGGGCACATCATCGCCGAACTCGTCGCGCACGCTTCGAGCGACAGCATTCTCGACGTCCTGTTGGAACAGATTGACCGTAGTGACAAGACGCGCAAACTCGATATGGCGCGCATCAATCACGGCTTGCGCGTCGAGCACATTGCGTAATCCCTCATACCCGGCGGCCATCATCACGCCGCCCACCGCGACGGCTACGATCAGTTCGAATAAGGTGATCCCACGTTGCGCCAACGGCGTGGGAGAACGCTTATCTGCCATATACATCGAAGCGCACGCTCGCCTCACTCAATGTCGTGCCGGTCGTCGCCCCCGGCACACTAACCGTGATTCTGAACGTTCCTGAGCCCTCGACGCCGTCAGCCACGCCTGGAATATAGACGGTGCTTACCTGGTAGGGCCGCCCGTATACGGTTTCAGTCACGGTACCCGCTCGCAGAACAGTAGGATCGGGTTGTGTAAGTCTGATCCGCGTTGCCGCGTCACGTGCAGCCCAGTGCGACAAAGTAACGCCGTAAAGGTGCGCTGCGTTCGCCGCCGCCGATCGCACCGAACCGATCGCAGACGTCAATGCGACGGCCAAGATCGCGAGCGCTACCATCACTTCGATCAGCGTGAACCCACGGCATGCGTACGCGTTCATCGGGTATGCGCCTGGATGTGAAATCGTCCGTCCTTTGGGACGAGTCGCAATGATCGCCCGTTCGCATCGGCGAGGATCAACTCGCTCATCGCGACGTCGCCATCCGGAAACATCACGAAGCTTGGTTCCGGCAACTCGCCGTTGACGCCGACCTCACGCACGGGCGCTCCGATCACATCGATCCCGTAAGGCAGGGTTCGATAGCGATAAATCCGATCCCCGTCCGGCGCCGACCAGCGGGTTTCGAATCGTACGACGCGATACCCATTGCGATAGAAGGCCATGCCGAGCGGCCGACGGCGCAAGATCGCTTCCTGCTCGACAAGCGTCGCGGCGGCTGTGAGTTGGCGCGCCGCATCCGCGAGGACCCTGCCGCGCCCGTTGTCGACGTGGAGCACGGCCGTAACGGCCAACAATTCCAGCAGGGTGAAACCGTGAAGTGCTCGGCCACCGTTGTACCGCGCCGTACATGGCCGCGGCTTAATTGAGCTGCCAATTACCAATATCCGCATCCGCGCCATCGGCGCCTAGCGAATAAACGTCGAACGAACCGTGCTGACCTGGCTGCAAATACAGGTACCGTCGCCCCCACGGATCAAACGGCAGACTTGCGAGGTAGCCGCCCGCCTGCCAGCGCGTGCCGTTTTGGAGGTTCGTTGGTAGCGCGACCAGAGCTTCGATGCCCTGCTCGGTGGTGGGATAGTGGAGGTTGTCGAGTTTGTAGAGATCGAGCGCCGCGGAAATGGCACGGAGGTCCTGTCGCGCCTTGACGATGCGGGCCTCGTCCGGGCGGCTCATGATACGCGGCACCACGATCGCGGCGAGGACGCCCAGAATGACGACCACGACCATCACTTCGATCAGCGTAAAGCCCGTGAATTTCCCTGTCATAATGCTCGAACGCGTTGGTTCCCTCTACGCGCGGACCTTATTACAGCAATGTAGCGCAGCGGTTACAACACGCCGCTGCGCCTCGCCCAGCGACGCCTAACCCGTGGTGCGAAAAAGGGGCTTGGGTGGATATAAAATGTCGACTCTCGCTAATTTCGAAGCGGCACGCAGAATTCCGTTACACTTCGTATAGTTGCCCAATTGCGCCGAAACAAATCACTGCGACCCCGATGAAACCCAACGACATTAGCGCCTCGCGTCGCCTGCTCACGAACGTATTGGACTGGTCCCGGCGACGTTTCTTAAGGCGCGCCGGATCGGCCGGAATGGCGGCTTATCTCGCATCGAGTAGCGCCGTGGTAGCGAATTGGTTCACGGGGAACCTCGCGTTAGCGGGCGAACTCGCGGTGCTCGATGAACGCGGAGCGAAGGCGATACTGGCGATGGCCCGGCGTCTGTATCCGCACGATCATCTGGGCGACGAGTATTACTGGGCCGTCGTCAAAGGCATCGATACCGACATGGCGGGTGATCCGGAACTGGCGGCGCGGGTAAAAGCCGGGTTCGCCGATCTGACGGCGGCGGCCGGCACCGAATTCTCGGACCTCGATACCGCTGGACAAATCGCCGCCATGAAAAAAGTGGAGACTACGCCCTTCTTCACCGACATGTTGGACAAGACGACCCTGCATTTCTACAACAATCCGGACGTGTGGCCGCATTTCGGCTACGAAGGCTCGTCGTGGGAGAAAGGCGGTTACATCGAACGCGGCTTCGACGATGCGGATTGGATCCCGGATGCCTGATCGTGCCGGCTAAATTCGATCTATTTGACAGCGACGTGATCGTCGTCGTCGGATCGGGCGCCGGCGGCGGCACGCTCGCCAACGAACTCGTGCAGAAAGGCCACAAGGTCGTGTGCCTCGAAGCGGGACCGCATATTACGCGCGGCGACTTCGTCAATGACGAGATCGTCATGGAACGACGCTTATCCTGGTCGGACAAACGCACCGGGCAAAAGACGTGGACGGTGAAAGCAGTCGGCGGCACGACCGTGCATTGGTCGGGCGCGGCGACGCGGCGCAATGCATGGGAGTTCCAGGCGCGCGCACTCTACGGTGCGGTCGACGGCGCAAACGTGATCGATTGGCCGTTGAGTCTGGCCGAACTCGAGCCGTACTACGACCAGGCCGAACGCAAGATGGGGGCCACCGGCACCAACGGGATCCCGCACAATCCGCCGTCGAATCCGGTGAAGATCATGATGCTCGGCGCGAAACGGCTGGGGTACAGCCAGTTCCCCGGCAACGCGGCGATCAATTCCCAGGCGCGTGACGGCCGGCCGGCCTGCCAGATGCTGGGATTTTGTTCTTCGGGCTGCAAAAGCGGCGCGAAATGGTCGACGCTCTACACGGAAGTGCCGAACGCACTGGCCACGGGCCGCTACGAACTGCGCCCCAACTGCATGGCGCTGCAAATTCGGCACGATGCGACGGGACAAGTGTCGGGCGTTCTCTATAGCGATGAGAACCACGCGCTGCGATTCCAACAGGCCCGCGTGGTCTGTGTCGCGGGTAATTCCGTCGAGACGCCGCGCCTGTTATTGAATTCGGCCTCGAGTTTATATCCCGACGGGCTCGCCAATGCGGAAGGCAACGTGGGCAAGTACTACATGCGTAACGCCACGGCCTACGTCTTCGCCACCTTCGAGGAGCCGCTCAACGCGCATCGTAGTCAGGATTCCCCGTCACTCGTCGCCGACGAGGTGCGCAACGATCCCGCGCGCGGTTTTGCCGGCGGGTATTACCTGCACGTCTTCAACGCCGGTCTTCCGATGTTGGCGGGCGGCGTTAAGCCCGGGGCCTGGGGCCGCGAAGTCAGCCGCCTGATCGAGCAATACGATCGCATGATGGGGATCTGGGTGTGCGGCGAGGACATGCCGCGATCGGAAGCCCGGATCACCCTGGATCACACGCAGACCGATCAATACGGATTGCCGATCCCGCACATCACGCCTGTTACGGACCACCCGAACGATGCCGCGCTGAAAAAACATGCGGTCGCGCGCACGAAGGCGCTCTTCGAAGCCGCCGATGCCAAGGAGATCTGGGATCGCGGCCCATTTGCCAACAGCCACAACATGGGTAGCTGCCGGATGAGCGCCGATCCGAAAGACGGGGTCTGCAACAAGTGGGGACAAGCCCACCAGGTCAAGAACCTCTTCGTCTCGGACGGCAGCTTGAACTCCACTTCGGGCGCCGCCAATCCCACCTTGACGATCGTCGCCATGGCCATCCGCCAGGCCGATTACCTCGACCGGCAGTTGAAATCGGGCGACCTCTAAGCCCGACAGCTGCGCTCAACATTCCGGCCTCGCGGCCGCTACAGGGTTTCAGTCGATCGGGGATTCGATCCAATGGCGTCTGAACAACCCAAAGAAAATAAACGCAATTACTACCGCATCCTGTATGTCCAGCCCGACGCGCCGATGGAGATCGTGCAGGCGAGCTACCGCACGATCATGCAAAAGCTCAAGGCGCATCCCGATCTGGGCGGCGATCACTGGAACGCGTCGGTGATCAACGAGGCGTTCGAGACCCTGAGCGATCCCGACAAAAGACTCGCCTACAACAAGGCGCTGTTCAAAGACAATTCATGGAAATCGCTGGGCCAGCAGAATGAGCGTCAACGCCGGCAGGAATATTCGCTCGACGCCACTTGGGAGGATCTCAAACCGGTCGTCATCAACGAACGCTGCTGAAGATCCCATCACACCGTTCGATCATATAGCCCCCGCCTGTCGAACGGATTCTCGCCGGACTAGGGGGAAACCCCGCCGATGATGCGATCGATATTTTCGGGCGCTAAGAACGCGCTGGGCGACACCGACAGCGTGACGCAGCCGAAAAATTGGCTTAAGGCGTCCGGGCTACCCTGCAACGCGCGATACAGGGCGAGTTGCTCAGGCGCGGGCTTGGCGAGTTGCGCGAGCTGCACCGTGAAGTCGTAGAACGGCATCAAGCGCTCGTCGCGTTCGCGTTCGTATTCCCCGAGTGCGTGTTCGAGTTCGCAGCGACCGGCCCACCCGGCGTCAATGGCATCGGCGAGCTTCTGCGCATACTCGAATGCCACCGCGATGCCTTGCGCTGTAATGGGGTCTTTCTTCATGCCGGCGTCGCCGACCAGGGCCCATCCAGGTCCGTAGGCCTTGCGTACGAACATGCGCGTGCAGCCCGCATACAAGCGGTCGACCCGTTCGCCGGTATCTAGCTGGCTTGCGAGTTCAGGCGCTACGTGCTCGAGCATGCCTCGGAACCCACTTTCCCAATCGGTCTTCGCGCGTAAGAAATCGGCGTAGGTCAGGTTCGTCGATACGACCGATATACCGTCGTTACACGGGAACGCAAAAGCGCCGGCCTGGGCGCGACTGTACAGGACGAAGTGATCGATCGGCAGACCGGTGTAATAGGCCCAGAAGACGCCCTGTCCGATTGCGGTGGACACGGTTTCTTCGGCTTGGGCGCAGCGCGCCACGATGGATGCGGGACCATCCGCACCGATGACGATACGCGCCCGTTCCGAAAATCTCCCGCCCGCACGATGCTTGGCCTGGATACCGCAGACTCGATCGCCGTCGAAGATCAGATCCGTCACCCGGCAGCCCTCCCGCACCTCGACGCCGGCCCGCTCGGCGGCGCGCACCAGGATCTCGTCCAGCATCTGCCGGCGCGGCGCATAAGAGATATCGACACCCTCTTCGGCCGGCAGCACGCCGTTGAGGACGACGCCGTGAAGATCGAAGGTCCACTGGTTGAACCCGGCACACCGCTGTTCGATCTCATCCAACAGGCCCCAGCGCTTGAGATACGCAATACCAGGCGGATGGATCAGATGCGTCGACTGGATCATATTGCTGGGAAAGGTGGCGCGGTCGATGAGCAGCACCTCATAGCCTTTTTGTGCCAGCAGCATGGCCGTCGGCGCGCCTGCGCAACGCGCGCCGACCACGATGGCGTCGTAGATCACGGGGTTGTCACTCTCAAGCGCGGCCGTAGACGTCTTCGAATCGCACGATGTCGTCTTCACCGAGATAATCACCGCGCTGCACCTCGATGATGCGTACGACCTCGTCTGTCGCATTCTCGATGCGGTGTTTGGTGTCCATGGGGATATACAGGTAATCGCCCGGCTGGTAGTCGCGGGTCTCGTCGCCGCAGGTGAGCCGCGCCTGTCCCTCGACGACGACCCAGTGTTCGCCACGCTGCTTGTGCAACTGCAGGGAAAGCTTCTGGTGCGACAGGATCTCGAGGCACTTCACCTTGTAGCCGGGGCCTTCGGCGAGCACCGCGTAGGAGCCCCACGGCCGCACGTTTTCGTTAGCGCTCTCGACGAACTCGTTGAAGCCGTTCTCTCGTAAATGCTCGACGAGACGTTTTACGTCCTGCACGCGCGACAGGTCGCAGACCAGCAGCGCATCGTCGGTATCGACGATGATCAGGTCTTTCACGCCCAGCGCCGTGATCAAGCGCTTGCCACCATGGATATATGTGTTCTGCGTGTCCAAGGTTACGACATTGCCCGTCTTCGCGTTGCCCTCCCCGTCCTTCTCGGCTCGCGCATACAGCTCATCGAAGGTGCCCAGGTCGCTCCAATCCAGTTCGGCTGGAATCATCGAGAGGGTGTCGGTTCTTTCCAATAGCAGATGGTCGATCGAGATCCGAGGTAATCCGGCGTAGATTGCGGCGATGGATGCGGGATCCAGCCAGTCGCTCGGCGCATGGTCGCGAAAGGCTTCGAGCATGGCCGGCGCGTGGCGCGCGAACTCTGCGAGTAAGGTTTCAACCTTGAATACGAAGATCCCGAGATTCCACAGGTAGCAGCCTTCCGCGACGTAGCGCTGCGCCGTGTCGTAATCGGGCTTCTCGACAAACTGCTCGGCGTGGTACACGCCCGCCGGCGATTCGGCGCCCAGTTTGATGTATCCGACCTTGGTGGACGGCGTGGTCGCGCGTACCCCGAGCGCCACCATGCCGCCGTTCCGCACCGATTGATACGCCCGTGCAAGCGCCGCGTCGAACGCGTCTTCGTTACCGATCTTTTGATCCGACCAGACGACGGCGGCGACCGCGTCGGGCGCGAGGTGCTCGATCCGGAGCGCGCCCCATAAGACCGCGGCCGCGCTATCGCGTCCGACGGGTTCGGCCAGCACGTTTTCGGGCGCGTAGTCCGGCGCCATTTCACGCAACTGCGCGAGCACGGCGCCATCGTACGCCCGGCTGGTCACCGTATGGATGCGCTCGGGCGCCACGGCGCGCGCGAGACGTTGAAACGCGTCCTGCATCAACGAGTGTTTGCCGCCGCTCAAAGCCAGTAATTGTTTGGGCGTCGAGCCCCGGCTCAAGGGCCACAGGCGCGTTCCAGCGCCGCCGGCGATCAGTAAGGCATAAAAATCCGTCGTCATGCCAGTTTCTGCAGTTAAAAACGAACCGGTCTAGTTTAAATGTCGGTATATAGATATGCCATCAACGAACATCGGGGCCCCAGTGTATGATTGCGCAACACGATGACTTTCCCTCAACGCACGTCCACTTGGCCATTCTTGATCGGGCTCTTGCTGTGCAGCGCGGCGCTACATGCGGCGCAGCCGCGCGATGGGGCGACGCTTTATGCGAACGAATGCGCGAGCTGTCACGACGGCGGCGCCGCGCGCATGCCGAGCCGCGCAACACTGGAAGCGATGCCGACTGCCACCATCGTCCGCTCGCTCGAGACCGGCGTCATGCGCGTGGTCGGCAACTTCCAATTGAACGGCCCGGAGCGCGTCGCGGTCGCCGAGTACATTACCAGCCAGCCGTACGATCCAAATTGGAACGTAAGAGACGAGAAACGCTGCGCGCCCGCGCCGTGGCCCGCGGCCGATCCGTTCGCTGCGCCGCAGTGGAACGGTTGGGGTAACGGCACCCAAAACATGCGCTTCCAGAGCGCGGCGCAGGCCGGATTAACGGCTGAGAACGTGAGGGTGCTCGAACTGCGATGGGCGTTCGCCTTTCCGGGCGAAACGATTGCCGAATCGCAGCCGACCGTTGTCGATGGCCGACTCTTCGTCGGCAGCCGCAGTGGCGCCGTGTACGCCCTCGATGCGAAGACCGCCTGCTTGCACTGGCGCTTCGATACCGACGGGCCGGTCAAGAATTCGGTCGTCATCGGCACGGTTACGATCGACGGCGCAAAAAAGACCGTGGCGTTCTTCGGCGATCTGATCGGTAACGCATATGCCATCGACGCGATCGACGGCACACTCATCTGGCGCCGGCGCGTCGACGAATTTCCGACGGCGAGACTGATGGGGAGCTTCATCCTGGTGGACGATCAGTTGTTCGTGCCGGTCACTTCGTTGGAATCGACGACGGTGGCGGCAACGGACGCGGTGTGCTGCATGTTTCGCGGCAGCTTGGTATCGCTCGATGCGACCACGGGCACAGAGCAATGGCGGCGCTACACGATCCCAGCCGAGCCGCGCAAGACGGGTGAGAACGCGTTGGGCAAACCGGTTTACGGCCCGGCCGGCGCGACCATCTGGTCGGCGCCCACCTTCGATCCTGAGCGCGGCGTGGTTTACGTCGGCACGGGTGAGAATTCATCGCATCCGGCGACCGCGACCAGCGACGCGATCCTCGCCGTGGACCTCAGTTCCACGGAGATCCGGTGGAGCTATCAAGGCCTGCCGGGCGATGCATGGAACATGTCGTGCGGCACGGCGGATAAAACCAACTGCCCCGACGACGCCGGCCCGGATTTCGACATGGCCAGTTCGCCTAGCCTGTCGACCCTCGCCGACGGCCGGCGCGTGCTGATCGCCGCGCAGAAATCGGGCGTCGTGCACGCCCTCGATCCGGATGCCGACGGCAAACTGCTGTGGCAGCGCCAGGTGGCGGCGGGCGGCATTCTCGGTGGCATCGAATGGGGGCCGGCGAGTGACGGGCGTAAGCTCTACGTGGCTATTGCGGACATGCGTTGGAATACCTTGGATCTTCTCGATCCGCGGCTTGCGGTCGATCCGGCAACCGGCGGCGGCCTAGTGGCATTGGATCTCGCCGACGGCCGCATTGCCTGGCAGGCGCCGGCCATCGATTGCGGCGAACGCCCGCAATGCAGCCCGGCGCAGTCCGCCGCAGTCACCGCGATCCCCGGCGTGGTCTTCGCCGGCGGGATGAGCGGCCATCTGCGCGCCTTCGACAGCGCCACGGGTGAAACGCTGTGGACGTACGACACGGTGCGCGAATTCGACACCGTGAACGGCGCCAACGGGCGCGGCGGGGCGCTCGATGCCGCGGGCGCCGTGGTGGTCGACGGCTGGGTTTACGTGGTCTCGGGTTACAGCAAATGGGGCGGGCTGCCGGGGAACGTACTGCTGGCGTTCGCACGACCGAAGGGTGCGCAGTAACCGCGCGCCGTTCAAATCCGGATGCGTACACTTATCGTCGCTTGCCGTTGATATTTATTCTTCTTCGACGGTCTTTACGCAGGCTGTCGCCAATCGCTCCCCGTTTGGGCCAACCCGCACGATCGTCATCAATTAGCGCTTCGAGCAATTCGCATTGTGGTGCGTTAATAGAGACGCCCTAAGTTGCGAACGGGAAACTTTCGCATCGATTATGCGCGAAAGCGCACGCGTGGCGATTCAGAGTGACGGCCAAATCATCGGTACGCGTTCCGGCGCTTCACCAAATGCGTGCCTTAGGGAGATCTGATTTGAATATTGACATGGAGTTCTCTGAGCGGATAGTCGTCGTCCATCAATATCGACGACGTTCTATAAATTAGGCTTGAAAGTGGGGTTAGGGCTGCGAGACGCAGGGCTTTCTGGATACGCTGAGTGAGAGCATCGCGAATGCGTGTATCGCCCTGCTCGTGAACTACCGTCCCGAGTACCGGCATGACTGGGGTGGGAAGACCTATTACAGCCACCTGAGTCTGACGCCCTTGGGCGAGGGAGAGGCCGGCGAGTTGCTGAGTTTTCTCATGGGCGACGACGCCAGTCTGAACAACCTGAAAGCCCTTATTCTGGAACGCACGGATGGGACCCCGTTTTTTATCGAGGAGGTCGTGCAGACATTGACTGAGGAAAGTGTCCTGCTCGGAGAGCGCGGCCAATACCACATAGAGCTGACCCCGCGTGAGCTCCATATCTCGCCGAACGTACAGGGGGTACTGGCTGCCCGCATTGACCGGTTGGAGACTCACGAGAAGGCGCTGCTACAGGAACTCGCGATCATCGGCCGCGCGTTTCCATTGAGCCTCGTACGCAAGGTCGTCGCTAGGAGTGAGGACGAGTTATATCGATTGCTCTCATCGCTGCAGGCGAAGGAGTTCTTATATGAGCAACCGGCGCTCACCGAAGTCGAATACATCTTCAAACACGCGCTGACCCAGGAAGTCGCCTACGGGACAGTGCTCCAGGAACAACGCAAGAGCCTGCATGAGCAAACCGCGCGCGCGATTGAGACGCTCTACACCGCCAACCTGGATGATCACTACAGTGAATTGGCGCATCACTACACTCGCAGTGGGAATGCCGAGAAGGCGATCGAATATCTGCACCTGGCCGGCCAACAGGCTGTGCAAAGGTCGGCTCACGAAGAGGCGATTCAGTATCTGACAGAGGGATTGACGTTGCTGAGCAACCTGAAGGATACGAACGGGCGTGCGCAACAAGAACTCATTCTAAAAATGACACTGAGTGTGCCACTTATGAGTACCAGAGGGTGGGGAGCCCCCGAAGTCGAGAGCCTCTTCAACCGTGCCCGCGAGCTGTGTCAGCAGTTGGGGGACACGCCGCAACTTTTTAGTGTGCTGGCCGGACTGTACATGTTTCATCTCGCTGGACGGTCATCGTTGAAGATTTCGCATGAGCTAGCGGAGCAACTTCTGCGCTTGGCTTCGGACCAGGAAGATTCCGTCGAGCGTCTTGTTGCCCACACAATGATGGCGGTTAGCGGGTTTTATGAGGGAGACCAGCTCGCTGCGCGCCAAGAATATGATCATAGTCTTAACCATTACGACAGTGCGCGCCATCGATTCGCCGGAGTCTCTCTAATTGGAATGGATTTAGGGGTGGGTATCCTCTCCCATGCCGCCCTGACTCTGTGGTTGCTTGGGTATCCGGACCAGCTTAGCCCGGATATTTCATAAAAAAAGAGGGCAAGCCCTTTCTAATCCGTTATAATTCAGTTAGTTAGGCTGAAAACGGAAAGGACTCGCCCGTGACAGAATGTACCCAGACTGCGCTGCAATTTCCAGGCTTTTCTCGCCGCAAGATCGACGTCTCATTCAACGCCGGTGACATCACTTCCAACGGTGGGGTGCAGTTGCTGCGCTGGGCCGATGAACGGACCGGGTTGATCAAGGCCGCGGCACGGGCCATTGGGGATTCGCGCCAGAGAAAGAGCTGCACCCACGCTCTGGAGTCGCTGGTCCGACAGCGGGTCTATGGCCTTTCCCTGGGCTATGAGGACCTCAACGACCACGAGGCATTGCGCGCGGACTTGGCTCTGCAGACGGCGCTTTCCCGGGATGCGTCGCTGGCGAGCCCGTCGACGTTGTGCCGACTGGAGAACCGCGCGAACCGGAACACCGCGGTGGCCCTGCACAAGGGACTCATTGATAACTTTATCGCCGCTTACAAACAAGCGCCCCGACGACTGATACGCGATGTGGATGCCACCGACGATCGGGTGCAGGGTGATCAAGCGGGCCGCTTCTTCCACGGCGACTACGACCACGACTGCTGTCTGCCCTTGTACGTGTTCTGTGGCGATCAACGGTTGGTCAGTTATCTGCGTTCGAGCAAGATCGACGGCGCAAAACACAGTGGGGCGATCTTGGCGCTGTTGATCAAACGGTTGCGCCAGGCGTGGCCGAAGGTCGAGATCCTGGTGCGCGCCGATGCCGGCTTTTGCCGCTGGCGGATGCTGCGCTGGTTCGATCGCCACGGCGTGGATTACGTCATGGGTATCGCGAAAAACCCGCGTTTGCACGATCAATCGTTAGCGTTGCGCACGTTGGCTCAGTGGCGGTATTGGATGATGGGTGAGAAGCAGCGCCTGTTCAGCGAGGTCCGTTACGCCGCACCGACTTGGGATACCCCGCGACGGGTGATCGTCAAGGCCGAGCACAGCGCCCGCGGCAGCAATCCCCGCTTCGTGGTGACCCACCTCACCGGCAAGGCCCAACGCATCTACGACCGCCTCTACTGCGCCCGCGGCGAGATGGAGAACCGGATCAAGGAGCAGCAGTTGGGCCTGTTTGCCGATCGCACCAGTTGCCACACCTGGTGGGCCAATCAGTTCCGGCTGTTGCTCTCAAGCTTGGCTTACACGCTGTTGGAGACGATCCGCCGGGTGGCACTACACGCAACGGCACGGGCTCGCGCGCAAGGCGGCACGCTGCGCCTGAAACTATTACGCATCGGCGCCATCGTCTTGCGCAATACCAGGCGCATCCGACTGTTGCTCTCCAGTGCTTACCCCCATCGAGAACTGTTCTGCCTGGTGGCCGCTCGCCTCAAGCCGGGATAGTCGTCCCAACGCCAGTCGCCTCGTGTGCGATTCCTTGTGAGTCGGGGTGTCGCTCGCCTCCGAAACGACTCGTGCATCGCAATCGGCGATAAATCCACCAGTGGCGCGCCGAAACGTCGCGCTTAAGCGCCGCTTCGTGCCACCACCAACGAATTCCGACCCATGATCGACCAACTCCACGCCCAATCTCACTGCTCATGCAATATCCGGGCTAGAGCTCCCGCCTCGATCCTGCCGGCCAAGCCGAATCATCATCCCAGCATCACACAGGGCATCCAGCAAACCAATCACTGGAGTTGCCCCGTTTCCGTGGACGGTATGGCGCTTGGGTTTCAAGCAGCCTGTTGATAATTATTTTCATAGTTTAGCGGTGATTGCTGACCGAGGGATGAGTGACGACGGTGTGGGTTGTACCCGCCTTCGATGAACGCGAAGATCGCCATCTTCGCGTCGGCCTGCGTCTTGAAACTGTGGCGGTCGATGAGTTCGCATTCGAGCGTCGCGAAGAAGCTCTCGGCCATCGCGTTATCGTAGCAATCGCCGACCGATCCCATCGACGGTTGTACACCCATTAACCGGCAGCGCTTGCCGAAGGCGAACGAAGTGTACTGGCAGCCCTGGTCACTGTGATGGATCACATTCTTCGGTCGACGCTGCCATAGCGCCATGTTGAGCGCCTCGAGCACGAGCTCAGTGCGCAGATGCGTCGCCATCGACCCGCCTACGACGCGCCGACTGAATGCATCGACGACAACCGCCAGATACACGAACCCCGCCCACGTCGGCACGTCGGTCACGTCAGCAACCCACAGTGCGTCCGGCCGCGAAGCCACGAAGTGACGCTCGACCAGATCCGGCGCCGGGCGGGCATCGTGATCGCGGCGTGTCGTGCGCGTCCTTGTGCGTCGACTCACCCCGGCCAAACCCCATTCACGCAGCAGCCTGGCGACGCGCTTGCGACCCACGTGCGTCCCCTCATCCGCGCGCTCGGCGTGAATACGCGCTGCCCCATAGGTGCCTCGACTCCAGCTGTGGATGGCCTGGATACGGGCCTTGAGTTGCGCGTCGCGCTTCGACCGCGCTGAGGGTTCACGTGTCCGACACGCGTCGTAGCCACTCGGGGAGACACCGAGTAGCCGGCACATCGGCGCGATCCGGTAGGTGGCCTGATTCACGCTCATGAACGCGAAGATTTCCTCGAATCGGTCTCCCGAGCGAACCAGGCCGTGGCTTTTGAAAGGATCTCCCGTTCCTCACGTAGCCGCCGATTCTCCCGACGCAGACGCCGCAGTTCTTCGCGTTCGGCAGTGGTCAGACCGTCGTTGCGGCGACCTTCATCACGGTCGGCCTGCGCGACCCCGTTGCGTACGGTCTGTGCGGTCGGCTCAAACTCGCGTGCCAGGTCTTCCGGGTTGCGGCCCGCCCGTACCCGTTCGATCATCGGTTGCCGGAAGGCCGGTGGATAGGCAGTTCGTGTTGTGGGCATCGTGGAATCCTCCTTCTAAAAGGGTCAGGTATCCACGAAAGCGGGTCAACTCCAGAAAGCATTACACCATGCCGTTTGTTTGGGTCGCCCGTTTTAATGAACACGGAAAAATGAACTATCTGCGAGAACACAATGACACCTATCCGATGGCAGAGGCATTCAAAACCTAAGCAACCCATATCGTGTGGCACTTATGGGACCAATCGCTCATCCCGACGCTTGGCAACTCCGGTCGCGCTTTCCACATCGAATGGCCGTTCAGGGTCGGTAGCCGCCTGATCACAGCAGTGCAGCACTGCTCTAGGTTAAGTCTGCAATGCTCTTGGAAGCGGTCGTCGAGTAGCGTTCGGCGAAAGGTTAGCGGCGAGGCGACTTCAGTTCGCGGCTAGCAACGGACCTTCACCGTTGCAGTCTTCACGGCTATTCTCTCGTCTCATATCAATGGTCGGGGTAAAAGATGAACTGGGAAGCGATTGGGGTAGTGGCAGAAGTCGTCGGTGCAGCCGGCGTAATCATCACGCTAGTCTACTTGGCAATACAGATTAGACAAAACACCGCGTCTACGAAAAGCTTAACGCAGCAACAA
>CBDCJB010000010.1:0-37933 GCA_965217605.1 Gammaproteobacteria bacterium | reverse complement strand
TTCGTCATTCAGAAGGGCCCCATATTTACGAATATTCTTCTCGCCGACGAGATCAACCGCGCGTCACCGCGTACACAGTCGGCGTTGCTCGAGGCCATGGGTTAAGGCCAGGTCAGTCTCGAGGGCCAGAAATTCACCCTGTCGAAACCCTACTTCGTGATCGCCACGCAAAACCCTGTCGAATTCCACGGCACCTATCCCTTACCCGAGGCAGAGATGGATCGCTTCGCGCTGCGCTTATCGCTCGGCTACGTGTCGATCGACGACGAGATAGAAATCATGACGGTCAACAACCGCAGCCTGCCCGTCGACGAGATCGAAAACTGCGTCGGGGTCGAGGACGTGCTCGCGTTTCAGCGCACCGCCGCCGACGTGCCGATATCCGACGAACTCAAGCGCTACCTAGTGACGCTCGTAGCGGCGACGCGGGACGCCGAACAAATCGAACTCGGTGCCAGTCCGCGCGCCTCGATCGCAATGCTCAAATGCGCGCAGGCACTGGCCTTGTTCGACGGTATCGATTTCGTAACACCGGATCTGATCCAGGAACTTGCGCCATTGGTCTTGAGCCACCGCCTCGCCCTGCGCGCGGAGGCACGCTTCTCAGGCGCGGCCTCGGCGACCTTGATCGCAGAGCTCCTCGCCGCCACGCCGGTGCCGCGTTAGGGGACTTGGCGTGGCTGCCATGCCTCCGCGCCTACTCTACCGCCTGTTTCCCTACGTCGGGCGTACGAGCCTGTGGGTCGAGCAGCGGTTTTCGCCGGCCGGCCGACTGATCATCGGCCTGCTGGTCGCCGGCGCTCTGTTCGGCATCGATATTCGACAGACGCTCGGTTATCAGGTCGCGGCACTGATGTTCTCGTTGCTGGCAACGAGCTTCCTGTTCAGCATGCGGTGGAAACCGGCGATCACCGCAGCGCGGATACTCCCAACCCACGTCACGGCTACGGTGCCGGCGAGCTACTGGATCGAGCTGACCAACCACGGCGATCGCGTCGAGCGCGATCTGATCATCCATGATCGGCTGCCGACGCCCCGCATCAGCTACGACGTATTCCAGCGCGCCCGCGCTAACCGCGCGGATTCGACGACAAACTGGTTCGACCGCGCGGTCGGCTTTCCGCGCTTCGTCGATATGCGCCGGCACGCGCGTGGCGCCGAAATCGATCCGCAAGCCATTCCTGCTATTCCGCCTGGAAGCACGATACGGGTCAAGGTACAAACCACCGTCCGGCGGCGTGGATGGATCAATTTCGATGCGATTCACGTACTCAGGCCGGACCCATTGGGCCTTTTTCGCGCGCGCCATAAAATTCCCGCGAAGGCCGAGGTACTCGCCTTGCCGCGGCGCTTTTCCATGCCCCGGATACAATTGCAGTCTGAACGCCGCTACCAAAAAGGCGGCGTGAGCCTCGCGCTGGCGGTCGGTGATTCCCAGGAGTTTGCGTCGCTCCGCGACTATCGCTCCGGCGATCCGCGTCGGCACATTCATTGGCGAAGCTTTGCCAAGACCGGCAAGTTGATCGTCAAGGAATATCAGGACGAGTATTTCGATCGCCACGCGCTGGTCATCGATACGCACCTCGCCGGTGCTTTACCCGAGCTCTTCGAGGCCGTGATCTCCGTTGCGGCATCCATCGCGGCGGGCGAGCAGCCACGCGATTCCATTCTCGATATCATTTTTGCCGGTACGCAGGTCGTGCAATTGAGCGCGGGCCGCGGTCTGGGCGATGCGTTACACGCATTGGCCTATCTGGCCGAAGCCCAAGCGTGCGACGACGCCGATTTCGCGCAACTCGCCGATCTCCTGAATGAACGCGCGTCCGAACTCGCAAGCGTCATCGTCGTGCTTGGCCGCTTCGATCGGCAACGCGAGGAACTCATGACCGACCTCGCCCTGCAAGGACTGCCATGCGTAAGCCTGTGGGTCACGCAAGACCTTACCGCGACGCCTACCGCGCGCAGTATCGGCACCCATCACCTATTCACGATCCGCGTCGGACACATCGAGCAGGATCTGGCACGCGTGGGCCTTGCATCTTGAACAGCGTCGCCACCCCGAGGTCGGTAGTGAGTCCCATGCCCCGCTTTTGGATATCGATCGCGCTTCTCGCCTGGGGCGGCTTTACCGGCAACCTCGCCGGTGCGTTCGTCATGGCGCTGATGCTCGAGGCCATCGGTTTTACGTCGATCAAATGGGCGATGGCGGACCGCGAGTTTCATCGCGCCGCCGATTTGACGAGCGTGGTTTTCGCGCTCGTCACGGTCATTCAATTTTCCCGTTATTCGGTACACGGGATTTACGAGATCCTGCGCGTCGCGCCCTATTGCATGTTTCCACTCATCATTGCGCAACGCGCCAGCACCAAGCAGACGATCCCAATGAGCGCGTTGTTTTACAGCCTGCGCCGCCAAGACGGGTACGCGCGCCGCCTCGACATCGCACCGCACTTCATTGCGATCTGTATTCTCGCTGCGAGCACATCGCCTTACCGTGGTGTCTATTTTGCGACGGTCATCACGCTCATCGTCTTGGGTTTGATCGCGGTCGCGCGGCCACGGCGTTACCGGTGGTGGACCTGGTCGAGCGTCGTTGTTTTGGCTCTGAGTTTATCCGTTGCGACACAGGTGGGCGTATTACGCGCGCACCGTATGCTCGAGTCGTCGTTCATGTACTGGGTCAATCAATTTCCATGGTCGCCGAACCCCAATCGCGCGGTTACCGCGATCGGCGCGATCGGACGGCTGAAGCTGTCTGATCAGATCCGCGTGCGGGTCACGCCGAGTCCCGCAGTCAAATTACCGCTTCTACTGCAGGAGGCGAGTTACGATCATTTCAAACTCGGAACCTGGTCGGCGGCGGACGCGACGTTCGAAGCGATCGACAAGCTCGGAGGCCGTGAAGAGTGGTTGGTGGCCCCGACTGGCGAAGACCCGCAACAGACGATCGAGATCACCGTGCAACATCGACGCGAGCTCGTGCTCCTGCCTGCGCCGCGCGGAACGCGCCGCGTTGTGAGTAGCGAGATCGCGGAGCTGCAAAACAATCGTTTCGGTTCGCTGATGGCGGAATCGCCGCCCGGCGCGCTGCGCTACCAGGTGGTGACTGACCGTCCGGCTGGTGTCGAACCACCGCCTGCAGAAGGCGACCTCGCGATACCCGAATCCTACCGCGCGGTGCTCACCGAGGTCGAAGCGGAGATCGGTTTAGCGGAGCTCGGCCAGCAGGCCACCGCCGATCGCATCCGCCAGTTTTTCCTCGATAATTTCAAATACAGCTTGATTCAAAAGGGCAGCTTCCCGTGGCGCACGCCGCTGGCGCATTTCTTGACTGAAACCCGGCGCGGGCATTGCGAGTATTTCGCAACGTCAACCGTACTTCTGCTGCGCCAGGCGGGGATCCCGGCGCGGTACGCCGTGGGTTATGTGGTCGAGAATTACAGCCCGCTCGAGCGGGCCTTCATCGCCCGTGCCCGGCATGCCCACAGCTGGGCGCTGGCCCACGTCGACGGCCGCTGGATCACCGTCGATTCGACCCCGTCGGTGTGGTACGAGCTCGAGGATCAATACGCCTCGCAATGGCAGACGATTCAAGATCTATTGACCTGGCTGTGGTACCGCTACCAGCGCCTCAGTCAGGCGGATCTGAGCGAGCTCACCGATGCCATGATCTGGTTGGTGCCGCCGTTGGCTCTCGTGTTGTATATCCGTTTACGCAAAAGCCCCACTGCGGTGCGCGACGCAAAAAAGAAAAAGCCGTCAAGCGAAACGCGTGCAGACGAAGACGCGCCGTTGACTGTGCTCATGGCTGAGCTCGAAAACCGTGGACACATGCCGGCACCCGGTGAAACGCTGGCCCATTTTCTGAAGCGCGCATTACCCGAGGTGAGCGCCGGCGTGAAACGTGCTGACCTCATTAGACTCTATTATCGATGGCGCTTTGCGCCGCGCGGTGACGCCACCGCGGACGAACGCCTGTTGCGAGAGCAATCGGAATTGTTTAAGACGGCCTTGAATGACGGTTAATGATGACCCCGGATTCCGCTGCGCTCCATCCAGGCTACGCGTCTCTTGTAGCCTGGATGGAGCGCAGCGGAATCCGGGTCACGCGCTTGCGCTCTCCAAGGCTTCTCGATAGAGGCGACGCTCTTCTTCCGATTCCACCTGTCGAATGTAACGATCTGCGATCGGAGGGGGAATGAGCCCCTGGAAGATAACGCGTCGTTTCTCGTTGGCGATGTCGCGCATGATGCGATGGTTCGTCGTAAGACGCCCGTTGATGAACGCATCCGACGCGAGCTTATTTTCGTAAATCGCGCGCACTTCGAGCTTGTAGCCACCGATGAGTACCGGGTTAATGGTTTCCTCGAGTTGCGACTCGATATTGGTATTGCGACTCAGAACGAGATCCGACCAGTCCGTGCCCGCCTCGGTCAGCCGATGCAGCGCACCGTAGATCTCCAGGATATTGTTAATACTCAAGGCGTGGTAAGTGTCGTGAATGAAAGCGAAATTGCGCGCGGTTGCGAGTCCTTCGAACCCGGCATACCCCATCACGCGCAGAATGCCTTCATGCTCCGGCACAGCGGCATTGAAGCCCACGCCGCACATGAGTTGCGGAACCTTGAGCCCTAATTGCTGAGCGATCTGTTCGCGCCGCGCATCATTATCGTCCAGCGGACCGACGCGCGTCGCCGCAAAGATTGCGATCAACTCGTCGGAAGAAGCGTGCAAGAGGGTTTCGAATGAATACATTCTTCTAACAGTTTAGCAGGATGCGAGAAATCGATACCTTGCGCAGGACAATTTGTCCCATCAATCCGAACGCCGCTTCAGGGCATCGAGCCCCGCCAGCAGCTGTTCGTCGGAGACCTTGGCCGTGACGCCCAATTCGGGGGCAAACAGAGCAATCCGGTATTCCTCCAGTGACAGGTATAGATCGCGCGAGGCCTCGGACGATGCTTTTCCGTGGGCGGTGATCGCTAGATACCGCTGCCACAGGGGCGCGATCTTTTCTAGTTTGCCTAGATCCTTACCGGGGTTTGCATCCATTCGCTCGAGGCGTCGGTCGATCGCGTCGAAATAGCACGGGTAGCGACTGACTGCGCCGCCGTCGACCAGCTCGACCACGTGCGGGCCGAGCAAGCCAACGACCTGGGACCGTATGTCGGCGACACCCGCTGAGGGTAGCGCGGCCTGTTCGTCATCGAGTTGCGCCACGATGCCGGCGCCGCGCTTGAACAAGGGTAAAAGCGCCGTCGCCGAGCGTGTCGTCTCCGTTACTACCGCACGGTTGAACGTCGTTTTGAGCGCATCGAATTCCGTTTTGCCGCGGGGAACTTCAATCGCGCGACAACAGCGTCGCGCCAGCGCTGAAACGAGTAGGTCGATCGGGTCTTGTACATAGCCGAACTTGATCGCCATGAGAGACAGATCGCGCGCGCCGGGTAGCTCCCGCCGCAAGGCCTTGCGTTCGCGCGACGCGCCGAGGAACAACAACCGTGTCACGCCACCGAAGTGCGCTCGCGTAGCGTCTTCGGGCGCTTCAAATACGGTGAGATGGACTTCCTTGGAGGCGTCCACGAGCGCCGGATAGCCCTCCACCGAGGTCGAATCGACCACGACCCGCACGCGCTCCGGGACCTCGCCGAACGACCAGTCCTTTGCGGATCGCCCGGCAACGCCCCAATCGATCGCCTCGAGTTTCGTTTCGGCGGTGTGCACATGCGTCTGCCTGAGGGCGTTAAAATCGCGCCCGCTAGCGAGGACCTCACCGGTTTCATCGACGACCTCGATCCGACAGCGCAAATGCGGTTCCAAATGCTTTTCGTCAAACGCGTCGGCGGGAATACGGATCGCGAGGATCTTGTCGATCGCCGCACTCATCGCAGCGTTCAACGGGCCGGGAATGGCTTCGATCGCTTCCAGGCACGCCATGGCGTATTCACGAATAGGAGAAACCAGGCGGCGTTGCGTCTTCGGCAGAACGCGTAACAAGCCCTCGACTTTTTCACTCAACAGGCCGGGAACCAGGCGGTCGACATGTTCGGATTTAAGCCGCGGTAATAGCACCAAGGGCAGGCGCAGGGTGATGCCGTCTCGTGGATGACCGGGCTCGAAACGGTAGGCGAGCACACAGCGGGTGCCGGCGATATCAAGCGCGTCCGGAAAGAGGTAGCTCTGCACCGACGCCAGGTTTTCGGTGGTCGCGTCACCTTCATCCATGATCAAGGATGCGCCATGGTCCGGGGATTTCCGCAACCAGCGCATGAGCTTCACCCTCGACACGATTTCGCGCGGCAGACGCGCGTCGTAGAACGCGCGCAGCATCGCGCGACTGCCGAGCAGATCGCGGCGCCGGGCGCGAGCTTCGAGATCGTGAATCCGGGTTGCCAGCGCCAGATTCTGTGTCAGGAATGCCGGCATTTCACCGAGTTCGCCGTCGAGCAAGCCCGCATCGATGAACATCCGGCGCGCCGCTTCGCCGTCGATGCGAGCGTAGTCGATCTGTCTGCTGTGGTTGATCACCAGGCCGTACAGCCGTTGAATTTCGGTCGCGAGAACGCAGCCGCGTTTCGCATCCCAACGCGGTGCGTCATAGACGCGTTTGATCAAGTGCGCGGCCGTCCGTTCGAGCCAACGCGGCTCCAGCTTTCCGGTGATGCGCGCATAGGGACGCCCGGTTTCGACGATTTCGGCGGCCAGGATCCATTTAGGCGGTCGACGCCGTAGCGCCGACGTCGGATGCAGGACAAAATCGCGGTTTCGGCAACCGTGATAGCCGCTATCGGTTCGTTGGCCCACGTGGCTCAAGAACCCCGCGGCCAAGGCCGTGTGAATCGCCTTATAAGTCGCAGGCCGGGCGTTGATGCGCAGTCCGAGATCCCGCGCGAGGTGGCGCAATTGAGCGTGGACTTCCACCCATTCGCGCATGCGTACGTGCGACAGAAACCGGCGCCGGCAGCGGCGAGCCCGGCGTTTCAGTGGCAGTGTTTGAAGGGTCCGGGCGAACGGCCACGCATTGGTGAACCACAAAAAGTCCGACCGCTTATCGGTAAATTCCGCGTGCGCGCGATCGGCGGCATCGCGCAGCTCGTGCGGCCGCTCGCGCGGATCAACGATACTCAGCCCGGCGACGATGATGAGCAATTCCGCGAGACAATCCATCTCGGCGGCGCATAGCAGCACCCGACCGAGACGCGGGTCGATCGGTAAACGCGCAAGACGTTGACCTACGGTAGTCAACTGCCGCGTGTCATCCAATGCACCTATCTCTTGCAACAGCGTGTAGCCGTCTTTAATGAGGCGTCCGTCGGGTGGTTCGGCAAACGGGAAATACCCTACGTCTTCGACGCCCATTGCTTTGAGCCTCAGAATTACGCCGCCCAGGTTGGTGCGCTGTATTTCGGGTTCTATTGCCGGGCGCCGCGCCGCATAGTCGGTTTCGCTGTACAGCCGGATGCAGATCCCCGGCGCCTGGCGACCGCAGCGCCCTTTGCGCTGCTCCGCATTAGCGCGCGCGATCGGTTCGATCGGTAATTGCTGCAGCTTGCGCCGCGGATTGTATCGGCTGACGCGCGCCAGGCCGCTGTCGATGACGTGGCGCACGCGCGGTACCGTCAGCGACGTCTCGGCGAGATTGGTCGCCACGATGATGCGGCGCGGGGTTTGCGGCTGAAAGATCCGTGCCTGGCGGCCGGCGCTGAGACGCGCGTATAAGGGAAATACCTCAGTGTCCTCCAGGGCCGCTCGCGAGAGCCGCCGGGCCGCGTCGCGGATCTCGCGCTCGCCGGGAACGAAAACGAGAATGTCCGCGCGGTGTTCGGCGTCGAGCTCACTGACGGCCGCGACGATGGCATCGTTGAGATCGGTCCGCTCATTCCCCTCGGTGCCAGGCGGCCGATAACGGAGATCGATCGGATAGGCTTGATCGGCGATCACATAGGTTTCGGCGTCATCGAAAAAGCGCAGCCAGACCGCCGCGTCCAGGGTGGCCGACGCCAAGATCAGCCTGAGATCCCGCCGCTGCGCGAGCACGCCCTTGAGATGGCCGATCAGAAGATCGACGTTCAAGCTGCGTTCGTGGACTTCATCGATGATGACCGTGTCGTATTGCTCCAGCCACGGGTCAGCGAGAATTTCGTTCAACAGGATCCCGTCGGTCATCAGCTTGATACGCGTGCGCGGCGCGAGATTGTCGTCGAAGCGGACGCAGTGCCCAACGAGGTGTCCGGGCCGGGTCGCCGTTTCTTCCGCGATCCGCGCCGCGATGCTGCGCGCCGCAATACGCCGCGGCTGCGTATGACCAATGCGCCCGGCGACGCCACGCCCGAGCTGCAGACAGAGTTTGGGCAATTGGGTGGATTTCCCGGTTCCGGTCGCACCGCTCAATATCAGCACCTGACGCCGTTCGATGCGGTCGGCGATTTCGGTCAGGTGGGCGCTGAACGGTAAGTCCGATGGGAAATGGATGTCGGGCGCTTGATCCAGGCGTTGTTTACGAATCGAGACCGAGCGCTCGAGCTCACGTTCGAGACGTTTGAACGCACTGCCGAACACCGTGATCGGGGTCTGTTTCGTGCGCGCATGCAGTGAGTCGCGCAGCGCATGCAAACGCTCGCGCAAGCGGCGCCGGTCGATGAGCAACACGGACTCGAGCAGCGCTTCGAGCTCGCCCAAGCGCCTCAACGGCGCGTCATCGGGCGGCTGGCGCGCGATTCGATCCGCACTCATGGGTTCATACCACCGGACACGGTCAGCGGCACCCACACCAGCGCGGCCACGGTAATCACGCCCGCCGCGACGATGTTGATCACGACACCCGCGCGCGCCATCTCGGGAATGCTGACACGCCCTGAGGAAAACACGATTGCGTTCGGCGGTGTCGCGACTGGCATCATGAATGCACAGCTCGCCGCCAACGCGGTGACGACAATGATCGGTACCGGTTCGAGACCGAGCACGGCAGCGGCGGCCGCGAGTACGGGCACGAGCGTGGTCGTCGTCGCCGTATTGCTCGTCAGCTCCGTCAAGAACACGACGCCCGTAACGATCGCGGCGAATAACAGCCACGTGGGAATACCACCGAGGCCAATGAGTTGCGCGCCGATAAAGCGATCGGCGCCCGTGCTCGTCACTGCCGCCGCCAACGTCAATCCGCCTCCGAACAGCAGCAGGGTACCGAAGGGCAGTTTCTCGGCGTCCGACCACGACATGACGAATTCACGTTGTCGCCAGTTTACGGGGATCGCGAACAACGACAGACCCGCGCACATCGCGATGCCCGTATCCGTGAGACCGGCCAGCGGGCGCAAGCCCGCCATGTCCATTTCGACGAGCCACGGCCGCGCGATCCAGGCGAAGACGGTGATAGCGAATACGAATGCGGTCCATCGCGCGCCGTTTCGAAGCTCGCGCCAGGCAGTGCTGCCTTGATGCGCAAGCGTCAGTCGACCGACGAGGTCGCTGCGAACCGGCACGAGGACCCGCGTCAGCAAATACCAGCTCACGGGCAACATCACGCAGACGACAGGTAAGGCGGTCGCCATCCAGGTTCGGAAATCCAAGCTGACACCTAAGTGTTTCTCGATGAACGAGGCTACGAAGACATTGGGGGGTGAACCGATCAGGGTACCCATGCCGCCGATGGACGCGGCATACGCGACGCCTAGCAACAGGCAACGGGCGAAGCGATCGGCATCCGCTTTAGCGACCGCACGATCCACCGCGTCGATCATGCTGATCGCGATCGGCAACATCATGATCGTCGTCGCGGTATTCGACAACCACATGCTGGAAAACGCGGCGATGCCCATGAAGCCAGCGATCAACCGATGGGTATTGCCGCCGGTAAGGTCCACGACGCAGTGTGCGATCCAACTGTGCAAGGACCATTTCTGTATGGAGATGGACAGTAGGAATCCGCCTAGAAAGAGAAAGATGAGCGGGTGCGCGTATGGCGCCGTCACGTCCTCTATGCTGGCTAGTCCCAGCAACGGAAACACCACGATGGGCAATAACGCCGTGGCAGACACGGGCAGCGCCTCCGTCAACCACCATAGGGCCATCCACGCCGCCATCGCCAACGCGGTGCGCGCCCTATCGTCCAGGGCCACGTATTCACCGCGGGGATCCACATAGGTGTGCGGTAAGGCGATGTAAACAATGATGGCAAGCAATGGTCCGCACACGATCGCGAGATTGCTCAAACGCATAAGCGCATTGACTGACATATCGATAAACGTAACGGATCGGCGATCGAACGACGGGCCGCCAGTATACCCAGACGGCCATCCCACACCCTTTCGCACCGGACCAAACGGCTTTTTTATTCCTAGGCCGGCTGGTAACATGCGGCTGGAGCTTCACGTACCGACATAACCAATTCCGAGAATCCGCACGTGGCCGTAATGAGCTTCGATATCTACGGCTCCCAAATCGATGGGGCGCGGGATTATCAGGAAGACGCCTTTCTCATCACACATCTCGGCGACGAGGACGCCGGCGGCTCGATGGTGATCGTAGCCGACGGCATGGGCGGGCACGCCGCCGGTAACGTCGCGAGCAATATGGCGGTGCAAACCTTCAACCGCCATCTTTCGAGCAATTTCCCGAACGAGAACGTCTCCAACGTCCTCTACGAGGCCGTGTTGCAGGCGAACGGCTCGATCACCGCCACCGTCGCGGAAACAGCGGCGCTCAAGGGCATGGGCTGCACGCTGGTCGCGTGCGTGCTCGAACGCGATGAATTGCGCTGGGTGAGCGTAGGCGACAGCCATTTATATCTGATACGCGCCGGCGATCTGGCGAAAAAGAACGCCGATCACAGCTACGGCGGATTCCTCGACCGCATGGCCGAAGCCGGTACGCCGGTGGAGGCGGAAGAGGGTTTCTCGCGCAATATGCTGATGAGCGCGTTGACCGGTGAGGACATCGCGGAAATCGACTGCCCGGAGGCCGCGCTCAACGTCTCCGCCGGCGACCGTGTGATCCTCTCTAGCGACGGACTCGATACGTTGCCGCACGAAAAGATCCTGGAGATCGCGAGCGACCACGAGGCGGCGAAAGACTGTGTAGATGCCTTGATCAAGGGCGTGGAAGACGCCGGCGCGCCGCGCCAGGACAACACCACCGTGATCGTCATCGACGTGACCGAAAAGCCCGAAGCCGCGCCGGAGCCGGAGCCGGTAACCGAGCCGGTGACCGCCGAAGATGACAGCGAAGCGACCCGGCCGGCCGTAATGAACAAGGCCCCGTACGAAGAAGCCCCCTCGCCTTTTCCGGTCGACGACGCGCCGAGCAAGAAATCCCCCGTCGGCATGATCATCGGCATCGTGGTCGTACTCGCCGTGCTCGGCAGCGGTGGATTCTGGTTCGTGACCCAGGGCGAAAAGACCCCGGCGGCCAGCCCCGGCCCCCACGCCGGCCCCGGCGCCTGCGGGTAACACCGGCGAGTTTCGCGATCGCCTGAAAGCGGGCGGCCAAGGACCGCAGATGGTGTGGCTCCCGGCCGGCCAATTCATGATGGGCAGCAACCTGCCCGCCAGCGATCCGGCCGAATGCCCGCACCACAACGTGTCGGTCCCGCAGTTCGCCATCGGCGTCAACGAAGTGACGGTCTCGGAATACCGCAAATTCGCTGAGGCGACCGCACGCAAGATGCCAAATATCAGCGCGGCTTCGGGAGACGAAGACTATTTCCCGATGTTTTATGTGTCGTGGGAAGACGCGCTGGCCTATACCAAGTGGCTGTCGCAACAAACCGGCGAGGATTATCGACTTCCGAGCGAAGCGCAGTGGGAGTATGCGGCGCGCGCCGGATTGGATACGGCTTACTGGTGGGGTCGCAAGCTCGGCCGCTCGAATGCCCACTGCTTTGCCTGCGACACTGGGCTCGACCCGCGCCGCCCCACGGCCGTCGGGCGCTTCAACGCCAATAAGTTCGGTCTCTTTGATATCGCGGGTAACGTGCAGGAATGGGTCTATGACTGCCACCACAAGAATTACGATGCGGCGCCCGAAGACGGCAGCGTGTTCGAGGGCGGCGATTGCACCGTACGGGTCCTGCGTGGGGGCGGTTACGGCAGCGGTCCCGAAAAACTGCGCAGTGCGGCGCGCGATAAGTTCCGTTTCGACCGGGGCAACGACCAGACCGGTTTTCGCGTACTGCGCTCACCGTGACCGCAGGCTGGATTTTCGCGGTGCAGCAGAACTATAGTGGCCAGAACAACGGAATTATTCAGATGTCGACCCCTCTAATGCATATGGCGAACCCCACTCGAAGGCTCCTCCACGCGCTCGTATTGGGCAGCGGCATCGTCATCGCGCTCCCGAGCGTTGCCTATGACGACGGTTACGATGGCGGCTATGGCCGCTACGATAAACGCCCGCATCATTCGGATCGCGCCGGCGGCGCCCAGGGCAAACATCAAGGCGGCGGCGACTCGGTACGCCCAAAGCAGGACCGGTACAAGGGCGGCTCGTACGGACGCCGCGGGAATCGCGGTTACGGACACGGTAATAGCCGCCACGGACGCGACTATGGGCATAAGCGGGGTTACGGTGATCGCCGCGGTTACTACGGGCGTGGTGGTCGCGATTACGGTCACAATCGGGGCTATGGCAATCACGGCTATGGCAATCGTGGTTACGGCCGCGGGCGTGGCTACGGAAACAATCGCGGCCATGGCAATCGCAGCTACGGATATCGTGGCGGTCATGGCGCCCGCGGCTACGGATACCATCGCGGTATCGGTGGCCAGCGCGGTTATGGGCGCGGCTACGGGCGCGGTTCGCCCTCCATCCGCGGGGGCGGGGGCATGCGCCGCTACCGCCGGTAAATCGATCCGCCAATCCCCGCCACGCCACGCTGTTTTCCGCAATGCCGTTAGTGTCCTGTCCCGTGAAAAACTTTCGTAAGTCGCGATGGATTTTTCGTCGCTGGCAAGGCGCGACGACGCCGTGTAGCGGGCTCTACACAAGGAGGAGCAACGCCGCCAGAGGCGAAAAAGGCTAGCGAATTACGGAAGTTTTTCGCGGGACAGGGCACTAGTGCGCGGTGACATATTCCCCCACTTCAACGATGATCATCGTCTGCAGCATTCGCGACGGATCGGTGTCATGCGCGTTATCCCCGGACAGTGCCACTGCGGCAATCTGCAATACCGGTTCGATTGGCCGGGCGAGGATCCGCGCATCCCGGTGCGCGCCTGTGGCTGCACCTATTGTCGAAAACACGGCGCAGTGTGGACGTCGCACCCGGCAGGCCAACTCGTGCTCGAGGTCACCGATGCCGACCAAGTTCATCATTACAGGTTCGGACATCACACGGCGGTGTTCCACATCTGCGCGACCTGCGGCATCCTCGTCGCCGCGAGTTGTGATATGGACCAGGCGACTTACTCTGTGGTCAACGTGAATACCTTCGAAAATGTCGAGCCGTCAGAATTCGACCGCCAGTCGACCGATTTCGAGGCCGAAAACGAGACCGACCGCATGGACCGCCGGCGACGAAACTGGACCCCAACCACGATCAAGCCGTGGGCAAGGCCATGAGTGAACGCTTCTTCGCCAGTGATAATGCTTCGGGCGTGCATGCAGAAGTGTTGGCGGCGATCGAACGCGCGAACACGGGTCACGCGCACCCTTATGGCGACGATCCCTGGACTGCGCAAGCCGTGGCCCAAATACGCGAGGCGTTCGATACCGAGGCCGAGGTGGTGTTTACGTTCAACGGCACCGGCGCCAACGTCGTCGGCCTCAGCACCGTGACGCGCCCGCATCAGTCCGTGCTCTGCGCCGAGTCGGCGCATCTTTGGAATAGCGAATGCGCCGCACCAGAGCGCTTCTTCGGCGGCAAGTTGATCCCCGTCAGCGACACCTACGGCAAACTGACGCCCGCCGCCATCGCACCGCATCTGGCGCAGACGCGTGGCGTCCACCACACCCAGGCGCGGGTCATATCCATTACGCAACCCACTGAATGGGGCACGCTGTACAGTATCGACGAGGTCCGGGAGCTGGCGGACTACGCTGCTCAACACGACCTTCTGTTACACGTCGACGGCGCGCGGTTCGCCAATGCCGCGGCGGCGCTGGACGTATCGTTCGCCGATCTCGCGACCCGCGCGGGTGTCGATGTCCTGTCTTTCGGCGGCACCAAAAATGGGTTGCTCGCCGGTGAGGCCGTCCTGATCTTCGATTCCGCGTTGGCTCAGGACGCAGCGTATGCACGGAAACAGGCGATGCAACTCGCCTCGAAAATGCGCTTCATCGCCGCACAGTTCCTCGTCTATGTGGAGGGTGAACTGTGGCGCAGTCTCGCGAGTCACGCCAACGCGATGGCGCACCGCCTCGCGGCCGCACTCGACGACGTCGAAGGCGTGGAATTCGTATGCCCGGTCGAATGCAACATGCTCTTTCCACGCCTGCCGCGCGCCGCGCTCGAATCATTGCCCGCGCAGTTCTATTTCTATACCTGGGATGACAGCCAGGCGATCGCCCGCTGGGTGACCTCGTTCGACACCACCGAAGACGACGTCGACCGCTTTGCCGAGGCCGTCAAGGCGGCGCTCTAGCTTTCGCGCGCACCGCTCGGCAGGCGCCGTGAACGCCGTCCACGCGATGCTACAATCATTTCCCGACGAGCCGCGCGCTCGCGCCTAGGGGGGGCCATGATACCGGCCAGGATAGAAGAATACGTACGTCCGCGATCGGTCGCGGACGCCTTACAAGCGCTCACGCGTTACGACGAGGGCGAGGCGATGTTCCTCGCGGGCGGACAGAGCGCCATGCAGGCGATGAAATCACGCATGCTGCGGCCGCAATGCATCGTGGACCTACAGGACGTCGATGAACTCAAGGGTATCAAGCAGGGTGCGGACGGGCTGGCCATCGGCGCGATGACACGCTACGTCGAGATAGCGACGCATGATTCGCTCGACGGTGCGTTCGCTGCGCTGGTCGACGCCGCGACCCGCGTGGGCGATCGCCAGGTGCGCAACCGCGGCACGATCGGCGGCAGCCTGTGCTGGAATTACATCGCCTCTTGCACACCGGCGGTGGTCCTCGCACTAGCCGGGCGAATGAACTTGATGTCGGCGGGCGGCGCGAAGCGCACCGTGGCTGCGGACGATTTTCTTCTCGGTCCGCTCGAGACAGCGCGCGGGGAAGACGAGATCCTGCTCTCCGTCACATGGCCCGCGCCGGCGCCGCATACCGGCAGCGCATATAAAAAGTGGGGACAGGTGACCGACGCCCTGCCCGTGGTCGGTGTGTGCACGCTGATCACGCTCGACGACGGCGGCCGTTGCAGCGCGGCGCGAATCTCGCTCGCGGGACTCGCCGACGGCGCGCAACGCGCACCGGCAGGCGAAGCCTCGCTGCTCGGCTCCGACGGCGGTCGAGCCGCGATCGATCAGGCCATGGACGCCGTCGCCACCGCCGCCGAGACACATTCCGATATGTCCGCCGACGCCGATTACCGCAAGCAGCTCATCCGCACGCTGGGCCGTGAAGTCACGGCGATGGCGTTCGAGCGTGCGCGCGGTTAAATCGACGCTTCTAATCGCCGAGGAATAATTTTGCAAACGATCAAACTAACGGTAAACGGTACGGCGTATGAGGAGAACGTCGAAGAACGCCTGACGCTGGTCGACTTTTTGCGCGAGCAACTCGCGCTAACCGGTACGCATGTCGGCTGTACCTATGAAGGTGTGTGTGGCGCCTGCACGGTGCACCTCGATGGCGAAGCCGTGAAGAGCTGTCTTCTGCTCGCGGTGCAGGCGGACGGCCACGCGGTAACCACCGTCGAGGGGCTCGGTGCCGGTCGCGAGCTCTCACCGTTGCAACAGGCCTTCGCCGATTATCACGCCCTGCAGTGCGGGTATTGCACGCCGGGGATCTTGATGAACATGTCGGAGTTCCTGGAGAAAAATCCCGACCCGAGCGACGAAGAAATACGCCACGGGCTGGTCGGCAACCTGTGCCGTTGTACGGGTTACATCCATATCGTGCGTGCCGTGCGCGAGGCCGCGCGCACCATGCGGCAACAGACTTGACGGGGTAGGCAGCTATGGCCAGCACGACAGTGACGGACACCAAAGACTGGATGGGCGCGCGCCTGGCGCGCAATGAAGACCAGCGGCTCGTGAGAGGCACGGGCAAATATCTGGGCGACCTCGTGTTGCCGGGCATGCTGCACGCGGTCTTCGTACGCAGCGAGTATGCGCACGCACGCATCAAGGGCGTCGACAAAACCGAAGCCGAAGCGATGCCGGGGGTCGTCAAGGTGTATACCGGCGCCGACATCAAAGACACCTTGAAATCGATGCCGCAAGACGTCGTGGTGCCTAATTTCGACGCCAAGTATCCGACCTACTGGCCACTCGCGACCGACAAGGTGAAATACCACGGCGAGCCCGTTGCACTGGTCATCGCGCGCGACCGGTACGTCGCGGTCGACGCCGCCGAATGTGTCTATGTCGATTACGAGGAACTACGGCCCGTTCTCGATCCCGAACGCGCGCTGGATCCGGATGCTCCGCGCGTGCACGAAGAGCACCCAGACAACGAGATCTTCGCGCTGACCTTCACGGGTGGCGAGACGCCCGAGGAACAAGCGCAAAACGATCGCGAGGTCGAGGCGATCTTTCAGGACGCCGAGGTCGTTGTCAAAGGACGCTTCCGCGTGCACCGCACCGGCTGCACGCCGATGGAACCGCGCGGTGCGTTGTGCGAGTGGTCCGAGGCCGACGGCCTCACGGCGCACATCACCACGCAGCGCCCGCATATCGACCGCCTCGCGCTCGCCGACATTCTGGACATTCCGGCGGAGAAGGTCCGTGTGATCGCACCGCGCGATCAAGGCGGCGGTTTCGGCATCAAGGCGCCGTTCTATCGGGAGAACATCATCCTCTCCCACGCCGCGCGCGACATCGGTCGCCCGGTGCGGTGGATCGAATCGCGTTACGAAAGTCTCATGAACGTCGGCCAGGAGCGCGATCAGATCAATGCACTCGAGATCGCCGCGAGCAAGGACGGTGAACTGCTGGCGATGCGCAACCGCTGCCTGGCCGACAACGGCGTCGGCTGCATCGGCGTCTACTGGGGATTCGTCATGCCCTTCCTCGGCCAGGTCGAGATGCCGAACGCCTATACCTGGCCCAAAGCCGACGTGAAGCTCCGCGTCGCGGTAACCAATAAAGCGTCTTTGACCCCGTCGCGTGCCTTCGGACACTTCCCTACGCGCTTTGCGTTGGAGCGCTGCATCGACATGGTCGCGCACCGGCTTGGCATGGAACCGTCCGATCTCAGACGCAGGAACATGATCAGCGAGCTACCGTATACTTCGGTCACCAACGAGTATTACGACAGCGGCGACTTCATCAAGGTCTGGGACACCATGATGGCGCAAATCGACCTCGCGGCGTTTCGCGAAGAGCAGGCGGCCGCCCGCGCCGAAGGTCGCTATCTCGGTATCGGATTCTCATGCGGGGTCGAGATATCCGGCGTCGCTTCCGAGCTCCTGGTCCCGATGGAAAACCAGCCGGGTTACGGCGCCGCCACGGTGCGCCTCGATCCGCGCGGCAAGGTACACGTGATGGGCGGTGACGCCCCGCAGGGCCAGGGTCACGAGACGACGACCATGCAAGCGGTCGCGGCGATCTTCGGCATCGATCCGAGTGACGTCGTGGTCACCCTCGGCGACACCGGCACGACGCCGTTCGGCTCCGGCACCATCGGTGCGCGCGGCGGCTCTTATTTCGTCAGCGCGGTCGCACAGGCCTGCGATACGATCAAGGAGAAAATCACCCGCGTACTGGCTCACGACTTGAAGCTCGAAGCGAGCGTGCAGCACTTCGAGTTCAAGAACGGCGAGATCATCTATCTCGGCGATACCGATATACGTAAGCCGTTCCGCGATGTGGCTGAGCGCATCGTCATGTGGCCCATCGACATGCCGGACGGCGAAGCCGGCGGGCTCGAAACGACGGCCTTCTTCGAAGCCGCCAAACCGATGATCTGCTTCAATTCCGATTGTTGCATCGTCGAAGTCAACGGGGAATCGGGCGACTTCGAAATCAAACGCTGGGTGACCGGCGAAGACGTCGGTAACATCATCAACGCGAATATCGTCGACGGCCAGATGCACGGCTCGATCGTTCAAGGCCTGTCGAACGCCTGCTTCGAGGAATTCATCTACGACGAACAGGGCCAGCAATTAACGCCCGATTTCGAGCATTACAAAATGGCCACCGCAGCCGACGTGCCCGATGTCGAGCTGAATTACGCGTCCACGCCCTGCCCCCACACGCCCCTCGGCACGCGCGGGTGCGGTGAAGGCCGGCCGAGCTCGGTCTGCGGTGCAGTAACCAATGCCGTGTGCGACGCGCTGGCACCCCTAGGCGTGGAGATCACCGAGCTACCATTGCGCCCGGATCGGATCTGGAGAAAGATCCAGGAGGCCAAGGCGTAAGGATCGTTCCCGATCGCGCGTTGTCCAGGTGGAACTCAACGACGAAATTCGTATCTCTGCGCCGCGCGAACGGGTATTCGCTGCGCTCAACGACGTCGAGATCCTAAAACAGGCGATCCCGGGCTGCGAGGACATGCAGGCCCTGTCCGACACCGAGTTTACCGCTACCATCACGTCTAAGGTCGGGCCGCTGAAAGCGCGTTTTAACGGCAGCGTAACGCTCAGCGATATCGTTGCGCCGGAGTCGTACACCCTTGCGGGCGAGGGCAAGGGCGGGCCCGCGGGACACGCCAAAATCACCTCGAAGGTGCGCCTCGTCGAAGACGGTGACGCGACCGTGATGCACTACGACGTCAAGGCCGACATCGGCGGCAAGCTCGCGCAACTCGGCGGCCACCTAGTCCAAAAAACCGCGCAAAAGCTCGCAGTGGAGTTCTTTCAACGCTTCGAAGAGATCCTGAATCCCGCTGACGACGCGACGCCCGGCGCCCAGCCCGAACCCGATCCGGAAGGCGGCAGCACGACTTGGCCGTGGATCTGCGGCGCCGCGCTCATGATGATCGTGATCGTGTGGCTCGCGTTATAGCGCGCCGGTAAGTCTCGCCCGCAGCGCTTCGACGCGCTTGCGGTTCACACCCAGATCCGAATGGCCGACGCGCGAGGCCGAACGCACTTGGAGCAACGCGCCGTCGGCGCGTAGTTCGAGATCGTCCACGAAGCGAAAGACGCGGCTCACGAAAGTCGCGTGTAGATATGTGCCCGTATCGGTGTGGATACTACCGCCGAGATCGATGACGGCCTTGCACGATCGAAGTCCATTGATCGGCCGCGGCGCCGCCGGGCAGGTCTAACGCTCGGATGGCATGACCGTCGCCGTTGTCGCGATCACTGCATACGCAATTGGGTGACGCCGGGCACGGCGCGAGGCGGCCGTTCGCAACGCCGACAGCTCGATACTCCGATCGGTGCGACCACCATCCCAACCCCCCATACGCGACAAGAAGGGTAGCGATTACAATGATGATTATCGAGAACATGCGGGACCGCATCGCACCGGCTTA
Source organism: Gammaproteobacteria bacterium (assembly GCA_965217605.1). Classification (GTDB taxonomy): domain Bacteria; phylum Pseudomonadota; class Gammaproteobacteria; genus JAYYZW01. The sequence goes on along the minus strand of CBDCJB010000010.1, from coordinate 18,397 downwards.
CCAGTGTTCGGTAAGGATCAACAAGCCCGGGATCCAGCAGGTAAAGACCCCGACCCCGATGACAAAATACGGCAGGGCTTTACCGAATTCCATTTTCGGCACGTTCGAAAGATAGAACATGAACCACAACACACCCCAGATGAGCCAGAAGGTGCCGAAACGCAAATCACCGTCCTGAAACGTGTCAATGGCATACGGAATGGTGGTGAATGCGACGAAAAAGCAAAACCAGCCGAAACCACGCCAGTCGAGATCGAACCAGTTACACAAGGCGACATACAGGTAAGTGAATGCGAAGATGAAATACGCGGCGGCGAGCTTGAACTCGGCCGTCTCTTCCGCGCGTACGAACTGCAAGAGGCTCGCCACCAACGCGAGACCGCCCACCATGAAGTTGAGCACGGCGCTGGACCGTGGATCAACGCGCCCGAGACCGCCCATTCCATTGACGAGAAGCACCGATCCGACGAACAGCAACATGACCCCGACCATGATGTCCTCCTGAGTTTGGAACCGAGATTTGATTCGTCCGCAGACTGGCTTCTACGGCGAATCGCGTACCCCCTCACCTTTCCGGCACGCTAACATGGATCGGCGTTCAATCGAAACGCGACGCCGCGATTCGCCAGGTTTTGCGCCCGATCGTCAAACCCAGCCACGAGGCTCCGCCGAGCGCTCTGGAACGGCCGCAGGCGCCCAGATTGACCACCCATGGTTCAACGTCTCGATCGATGACGAGGCGGTGGCTGTGACCGTAGACCACGCAGCGCGCCTCCGGAAAACGCGTCCGTATCTTCTGATGCCGCGTGTCGACCTTCGGCCATTGATGTCCGTGCACGGCGACCAACGACCCGCCATTCAACGTCACCTCGACGGATTCGCTGAGCTTGGTTAAACGCGCGTGTTCGGACGACGCCCATTTTGCCCGCGTGTCGTTGTTCCCCAGAATCGCGACTGTCGGTGCAACCTCCCTCAAGGCGTCGAGCACGGCGCCGCTGCCAACGTCGCCGGCATGCACGATGAGCTCGGCATCAGTGAGGGCGCGCAATACATCGTCGTGCACCGCGCCGTGACTGTCGGACACCAACGCGACGCGTCGCACCTTCGGGTAGATCTTTACCATCAAGCCGTTCCGTTCTCGGTGTCCAGTTCGTCCACGAGCCTGCGTTTGGCGCGGAGGATTGCGATCGCGGGCAGGGCCACGATGAAGGTCAGGAAAAAGAACACCGGCCAGCCGAGCGAGTCGACCAAAAGACCCGATGGCGGTCCCGCGATCACCCGTCCGAGACTGGCCACCGCGGTGAGTAACGCGAACTGCGTCGCGGTGTACCGCCGGTCACACGCGGCCATGAGCAGTGCCACAAAGGCCGCCGTGCCCATGCCACCCGCGAGATTCTCCAGTGCGACGACGACGACCATCCCGATGTAGGATTTCCCGATTACGGCGAGAGCGCAGAACCCGAGGTTCGTAACGGCCTGCAACCACGCGAACATGAGGAGCGAGCGGTAGAGCCCAAGCCTGTACATCAACACGCCACCGTACAGCGCGCCGCCGATCGTGGCGAAGAGGCCGAGCGCTTTGTAGATCGCACCCACTTCGGTCAGTGAGAAATTGAGATCGCGCAACAGAAACGTCATCGTCAGACGCCCCGCGAACGCATCGCCGAGCTTGTAGAGGAAGATCAGTAGTAGCAATGCGAGCGCCTGGTCGCGGCCAAAAAAATTGCGCAGCGGGTCGACGACCGCCGCCTGCAAGGTTCGCGGTGTTTCGATCCCCGCCGGTACGGCGGTTCCGGCGAGATTGGCCACGACGCCGATCAAGAGCAGACCGGCCATCACCACATAGGTGTTCGCGAAGCCGATCTGATCCGCCATCGCCAGTGCGCCGGCGCCGGCCGCGAGCATCGCCACGCGATACCCTGTGACGAAGACCGCTGCACCGAAGCCGCGCTCTTTATCGCCGAGGACCTCCGTGCGATAGGCATCGATCGCGATGTCCTGAGAGGCCGACATGAACGCAATGGCGACCGCTATCGCACCGAGCCACAGGAGTGGCCCCGCGGCGAGATCCGCCACCCCGGCATACGCCAGCAGCGCGATCAACGCGCCCTGGGTGAGCAAGGTCCAGTCGCGCCGCCGGCCCGGCCAACCGGGCTGGAACCGGTCGAGGAATGGCGCCCACAAAAATTTAAACACGTACGGCAGACCGACCAACGAGAAAAGACCAATGGCCCGCACGTCCACCCCTCCGACCGTCAACCAAGCCTGTAAGGTACTGTCGCTCAGGGACAAAGGCAGACCGGACGCGAAGCCGAGCAGCGCGATGATGGCGATGCGGCGATTGAGAAGTTCAGTATTCAAGCGCTTGTTTAGCGAGGGCGTCCGTCGGAAACCGTTGAGGCATGTGCGCCGACATTGTATAGGTAGCCGTGTAAAGACGGATAAGAGAGGACGGCCGTGGGAACGGAGATCGAACGTAAATTTCTGACTACCGGCGATGCGTGGCGCGCGGCGGTAACCGAAGTCGTGGAAATGCGGCAGGGCTATCTGAGTTCCTCACCGGATTGTTCGGTGCGCGTGCGCATCACAGCCGACGAGGCGCGCCTGAACATCAAGAGCGCTACGCTCGGTATCGTGCGCCAGGAGTTCGATTACGCGATTCCGGCAACGGATGCAGAAGAAATACTCCAGACCCTTTGCGGCGGTCGATCCTTATCCAAAATACGGCATTACGTTCCACACGGCGGCCGCTTGTGGGAAGTCGATGAGTTCTGCGGGGCAAATACCGGCTTGATCGTCGCCGAGCTGGAGCTCGAGGCCGCCGATGAAACATTCGAGAAGCCGGACTGGATCGGTGAGGAAGTCTCGGACGAACGCCGCTATTACAACGTCCGTCTGATCGAACATCCCTATTCCGAGTGGTAACGGGCACCGCGTTCTCGCGAGGCGTGCGTCGATCAGCGCATGGTATAATTCACAGCCGCGCTGCGCGCAAATTTCGAGCACCGATGACACGAACCTCGTCATTTCCAAACCAACTCGTCGACCGTTTCGGCCGACTGGTCGACTACGTGCGCCTGTCGGTGACCGATCGCTGTGATTTCCGGTGCGTGTATTGCATGGATGAGGAAATGGAGTTCCTGCCTCGGGCGCGTATCCTGACGCTCGAGGAACTGGCCCTCATCGGCCGTGCGTTCACCGAACTCGGCGTGAAAAAGATCCGCCTCACGGGCGGCGAACCGCTGGTTCGCAATAATGTGATCAAGCTGATTGAAGATCTCGGCCGGCTGGAAGGCCTCGACGAGCTGGTGCTGACCACGAATGGCTCGCAATTGCCGCGCATGGCCGACGACATTCGGGCAGCAGGCGTGCGCCGCATCAACATCAGTCTCGATTCGCTCGATGCCGCACGCTTTCGACGGCTTACACGCATCGGTGAACTCGACCGCGTGCTCGCCGGAATCGACGCCGCGCGATCCGCCGGCTTCGAAAAGATCAAGATCAACTCGGTCATCCTGAAGAACCGTAATGACGAGGAAATCATCCCGTTAGTCGAGTTCGCGAGCGCGGGTAACATGGATATATCGTTCATCGAGGAAATGCCGCTTGGCGTGATCGGCGACCATGACCGCGCGGAAGCCTACTATTCGAGCGATGAGATCCGTGCCGATCTGTCGCAGAGATACACGCTGATCCCTACTACCGAATCGACCGGTGGACCGTCGAAATACTTTCGCATTGCGGAAACTGGCACGCGCGTCGGCTTCATCTCCCCACACAGCCATAACTTTTGCGGCGACTGCAATCGCGTGCGCTTGACGGTCGAAGGTCGATTGCTCTTGTGTCTAGGCCAGGAACACTCTGTCGACCTCAAGCGGGTCCTGCGTTCCAACCCGCACGATCTCGATGCGCTCAAACAGGCGATCGTGGACAGCATGGCGATCAAGCCCAAAGGACACGATTTCGATCTGCAAGAGCAACCGCTGATCTTCCGACACATGAGCCACACCGGCGGTTGATCCCGCCGTCGTGACCCGACCATCGGACACGCGCCGGACATATGAAATGATCGGTCTCCCGCATCGCGATCCGTCGCGTCTCGTGAGCTAGTGTCGACACCACGCGGTGCCATCACGGGATGCATTCTCGCCGGTGGCCAGGGACGTCGTCTCGACGGCGCGGATAAGGGTTTCATCGAACTTGCCGGACGCCCCTTACTCGTTCACGCCCTGGAGCGGTTCCGACCGCAGGTCGCTGACGTCGTCGTCAGCGCGAACCGCAACCAATTCCGCTATCAACGCCATTGCAGCCGCGTGATCGCCGATGAGATCGATGGATACGCCGGCCCTCTGGCAGGATTCGCCACGGCGATGACGACGGCAACCACACCTTTGCTCGCGACGACGCCGTGCGACAGCCCGTTCATTCCCAACGATATGGTTGATTTGTTGTGGGCGGGCTTGGCCAACGAAGAGGCAGACATCAGCGTGGTGCGCACCGGTCTCCAGCTACAACCGGTGTTTGCACTGATGCGCACCGAACTCCTCGATTCCCTCCTGGCCTATCTCGACACCGGTCAACGCAAGATCGATACCTGGTATGCCAAGCATCGGGTCGCGGAAGTTGAATTCGGGGCTGAGACCTTCGCCTTCAGCAACGTCAACACGCCGGAGGACCTCGCGGCGGCTGAAGAGCGATTCAGGCAAGCATGATCGAGGCATACCAAGGCGTTCCATTGCTCGGTTTTGTCGCGGCGAGCGGCACGGGTAAGACGACGCTCCTGGCCGCGGTGATCCCGCTGTTGAGCGCAGCCGGTCTTCGCGTCGGTTGCATAAAGCACACGCATCACCCATTCGATATCGACCGACCGGGCAAAGACAGCTACCTGCTACGACAGGCCGGCGCGCAACAAATACTGATCGGCGGCCGCGACCGCTGGGCTTTGATCGTCGAAGCCGACACCGGCGAAGAACCACCGTTGACGGACATGATCGCCCGCATGCAGCTCGATGCACTCGACGTCATATTGGTCGAAGGCTTCAAGCTCGCGTCCCTGCCGAAGATCGAAATTCACCGGGCCGAGCTCGGCGATAGCGTGCAGTGCGAGGATGAACGTACGATAATTGCACTGGCGACCAATCAGAAGCCGGCACCGAACGTATCCGTACCGGTATTGAATCTCGACGACGCGCGAGACGTCGCGCGCTTCATTCTGGACCGCGTCGGGCAAGCCAAAACCTTGCAGAGCGGGGCCGTATAGGCATAAATATCGGGGTATGAAAGCACGAGATCCCAGTTGTGCCGACGATTTCGATCAAGAATCGTTGACCTGTGACGAAGCCCTAACCCGCATACTCGATCAAGTCGAAGCCGTCAGTGCCTCCGAACGGCTCGCGATCCGCACGGCACTCGGCCGCGTCCTAAGCGAAACCCTGACCTCGCCGGTCGACGTGCCGGCGCACACGAATTCGGCGATGGATGGCTTCGCCGTACGTGCGGGCGATATACCCGATACAGGCACGGTGCTGTTGACCGTCATCGGCACTGCGTTCGCCGGTAAACCGTTCACCGCGGACGTGGGTCCGGGCGACGCAGTGCGCATCATGACCGGCGGGGCAATGCCAGCGGGCACCGACACCGTAATCATGCAGGAACATGCCGACTTCACCGACGGCGTCATCGAGATCGACGCTGACCACAAGCTCGGGCAGAACGTGCGCGCCGCGGGCGAAGACCTCAAGGCCGGCCAGAACGTGCTCGACGCCGGACACCGCTTAGCGCCTGCCGATTTGGGTCTGGTCGCCTCGCTCGGGATCGGCGAAGTGCCGGTTTTTCGTAAGGTCAGAGTCGCTTATTTTTCGACCGGGGACGAACTGCGCTCGGTCGGCGAGCCGCTAGGTGTTGGCGAGATATACGACAGCAACCGCTACACGCTCTTTGCCATGTTGAAACGCATCGGCGCCGAGATCATCGACATGGGTGTCGTGCGCGACACCCGCGACGCAGTGGAAGCGGCGCTGAACGATGCTGCCGACGTGGCGGACGCGGTGATCACCTCGGGCGGGGTGTCGGTGGGCGAAGCCGACTATATTAAGGAAGTGCTCGCCGCCATCGGACAGGTACGATTCTGGAAAGTCGCAATGAAACCGGGCCGCCCCTTGGCCTTCGGCTCGATTGGTGCGACCCGGTTTTTCGGTCTGCCCGGTAATCCGGTCTCAGTCATGGTGACCTTTTACCAGTTCGTGCAACCCGCCTTACTCAAGATGGCGGGCGGTCGCGAACACAACCCGGTGCTCGTCACGGCACGCACCACCGGTGTGCTCAAGAAACGCCCCGGTCGCACGGAGTACCAGCGCGGGATCCTGTCCCGCGGCAATGATGGTGAACTCCTGGTCTCACCCACCGGCGATCAGGGCTCGGGGATCTTGCGCTCGATGTCGGTCGCGGATTGCTTCATCATCCTGCCGGCCGAAAGCGGCCGCGTCGAAGCGGATTCAGTCGTCTCGATTCAACCGTTTCATGGCTTGATGTAGTAGCCCGCACGCGGGCGACTCAAAGCTCAATCGCCATCCCGTCGTAAGACACCTCCCACCCCGCCGCTTCAACTTCAGCGCGCTCCGCTGTGTCTTCAATCAAGATCGGATTCGTCGTGTTGATGTGGATGAATACTTTGCGGCCGACTTCCAGATCGGCGAACGCCGCTATTGTCCCCTCCTCCCCGGACACACTCATATGGCCCATGCGTTGCCCGGTCTTGACGCCTACGCCGTCACGGATCATCTCGTCATCCACCCACAAAGTTCCGTCAAAAAACACGAGTTCCGCGCCCCGGATCCGATCGGCCAGAACGTCGGTCATACGCGCGCAAGCCGGTATGTAGAAGAATCGCGTACGGTTATGCGTGCGCACTTCGAGCGCGATCGTGTCTTCATCGACGGTGCCGAAATTAGCGCCTTGCTTTTCATCTTCGAGCCATAAAGCGACCTTACCCGGTACCGCAAACGGCAATACGCTTACTCCGATTGTCGTTCCATCCGGCCGCACGATGTCGAGCTCCCGATCTAAGACCAACGGCTCGCGCGTCACGAATTTCGGATTCAAGACATTGAAGATGGAATTCGCTTCCAGCACGGATAGTACGCGGCGCGTGCCATAGAGCCGCAGCGGTTGCGATTCACGCAGATTCAGCAGCCCCGCAACATGGTCGACATCGGCATTGGTCAAAACGACCGCATTAATGGGGCTTTCCCGCAAGGCCCGCTGCGGTTGCAGGATACCGTTATCGTTGATCTGTTGGCGCAGATCCGGCGAGGCGTTGAACAGAACCCAGTGATCACCGTCCGCACTGACCGCGATCGATGACTGCGTTCGTTGCGGAGCCGCGGGATCATGCCCGCGCGCGCGCCGGCTATTGGGGTGATTGCAATTCCATTGCGGATACCCGCCACCCGCGGCCGAGCCGAGAACGCGAACGTACATTGGAATGCCTCCTGCAACAGCGCGAAATTTTAGTTGTCTATTTCCTCAGTACGCCCCGCCGTGTTCTTGGCAACCCAGCGTTCTCCGGACGCGGCCTGCTCCTTTTTCCAGAACGGAGCCGATGACTTGAGGTCTTCCATGATGAAGCGGCACGACTCAAATGCATGCGCGCGATGCGCCGACCATACGGCGACCAGCACGATGGGATCTGATGGTTTGAGCTCACCCACCCGGTGAACGATCAATACATCGTCCAATTCCCAACGCCGCCGCGCTTCGTCCGCGATCGCCTCCAAGTGTTTTTCAGTCATGCCGGGATAATGCTCGAGCATCATCGCATCGACCCGTTCATCGTCGTTGAAATCCCGCATTGATCCGACGAAGATTGCAGTCGCGCCAATGCTGCGCATGCGGTCACCAATGTGGTCCTGATGCGCGTGAATCTCGTCATAGGGATCGAAAGGTACGGGGCTGATGCGAACCGCCATATCAGCCACCGGTCACGGGAGGGAAATAGGCCACTTCGTCATCGTCTTCGAGTTCTTGTTCCAACTCGCAATACGTATGATTGACCGCGCACAGGACGCCATCTGGAAGTTCGCCCCCATCAGTCAGGCTGCGCCATACGCTACCCACAGTCATGCCGGCCTGGTGCGCGCACTCGGCCTCGCGACGGCCAATCGACTCCGCTAGACTGGCGAAAAACCGGACTTTGATCGACATCTGCTGCCCTGATTCAACCGATGCAGTAAGCTCTTTCCTTTCGACCATTCTACAACACCGGCATTCACGCATTCAGGAAAAGAAACATGGCGGAACTGACGCACCTCGACGAACAAGGACAGGCACGTATGGTCGATGTCGGCGAAAAACCCGCCACCCACCGCGCGGCTACGGCACAAGGCCGGATCACCATGCAGAAGGAAACGCTGGATCTCATCGCTGCCGGCGGACACAAAAAAGGCGACGTGCTAGCCGTTGCCCGCGTGGCGGGAATCATGGCCGCGAAGAAAGCGCCGGAACTCATTCCGCTCTGTCATCCGCTCCAATTGACCAAGGTCGAAGTCAACCTGAAGCTGGACCACGAAGCGCTGGCCGTACATTGCACAGCCGCTGCGGAAACACATGGTCCAACCGGCGTCGAAATCGAGGCCCTCACCGCGGTTCAAATCGCGTTGCTTACCGTGTACGACATGTGCAAAGCGGTTGACCGCGGGATGGTCATCTCGGACGTGTGCCTTATATCAAAGGCCGGGGGACAGTCCGGCAACTGGGTGCGTGAGGCATGAGCAAGGTGGCGTACACTCATTAAAAGGGTTTGCAGACCTCCTGAATCGTGTGCCAATGTAAATTCGACCGACGCCAACGATTCTCGATGAGAAAACGTTTCAGCGGGAACAAGTTAGAAGACCTCAATAAAGCAAGGGAAGATGTACGATCCGGATTGGTCAAAAAAACATCACATGCCGGCGAATCCAGTACCGCAGCATTCGATTGAATGGTTAGGGCTCCGTATCACGTACTTGCGTCATATGTTGTTCGTAAACTCGTCGTACTATTGAAGTTTAAAAGAATAATTTCATTGGCCAAAAAAAGTCGTATCGACCTGAATGCCGGATTTAAAACCCGCGTTTAGGTCCCCGAATTTTCTTTAGGCGTCTAGAAATCGCGAAGTTCTTCCCATAAAACAGGCTTAGGGGCTACACGTCAAAGTGACGCGTTTCTCATATCTCGATTCACATACTATTCGGCTCCGTGCCTAGCTTTGTGCTACAAAGCACTGAGCACAAAAGAATTTTGAAATGACATTCGTCTTGCTGGACGACCTGACCTTGATTCGAACCGCAATATGGCGTCAATTTGACGTGAAAGAACACGTCATTTCGACGTCTACTTAACTGTTATGTCTCCCCTGGACGTCAGACGAACGGCGATACTCCAAACGTGAAAAATTCCTAAAATTGGCCGAGAAACGATATTGGCTGGGAAGAGCGGTATGAGCCGTGCAATTTTTATGATAGAAAAGCGAAGCCCGTAGGGTGACGCATAACGAGTTGATGCGTCACCCTACGGGCTTCGCTTTGCCACAATATAAAAATCTTCGATTTTTTCGCTTAATTTCAGCGCTATTTTCAGACGAAGGAGCGACACTGGTGTGCTGGGTGCTCGTAAGTCAGGGCGGGACACATAACATGCCGTTCAAGCGTCACGCGATGCATCCGGGGCGCTTCGCGGATGCTTGGGTGCGCTGACGCTTAACTAAAATACGTTAGGTGGCACGATAATTTTAGATTCAGGCGTCCGCTTTCGATCCGCGTCGGACATATGAGGCACGAAGCGTGAGTCCACATTAAATGAAGAAGAATTGCCAATGAAAAAAGCTGTTGCAAGCGAAGCCGCGATGATCTTGGTCGATCATCAGGCCGGCACCATGAACTGGATCGGATCAATCGATAAATCTACCGTTGAAGCAAATATACGCGCGCTGGCAAGAGTCGCGGTTGCCTTGAATATGCCACTCGTTTTCACGAGCAGCATGGAAGATCAAATGCAGGGACCGCTGATGCCTGAATTGGAGAAGATTGCGCCTCAAGCGTTCGCTGCGAGCGTCAAGCGGCCCGGCGTCGTCAATTGTTGGGATGATCCGGCCTTTGCAGACGCCTGTCGAAACACTGATCGAAGACAATTCATCATGGCCGGCGTGACAACCGAAGTCTGCTTAGCGCCGCCAGCCATTAGTGCCACTGAAGACGGGTTTGAAGTATTTGGCGTGGTCGATGCATCGGGTTCGCCAACGGCGTTGACGGACGAAATGGCCTTTCGCCGGATGGAGCGCGCTGGCATTGAACTGACGACGACCAGTGCGTTGATATCCGAACTCGCCGTGAACTGGGCCAGTGAGGATGGGGGCAAGCTTATGCAGATTCTGGGCGAGGAGATTTTAGGCGGCGGGCATTGAAACACATCACCCGAATCAATCATGTTGGCCTGCGCGTGAGAGACCTCGCTACGGCGCGGGCCTTCTATGAAAAACTCGGGTTTGAATTCATAGTCGGGCCAATTGGCCCGGAACCTGTCGCCGTGATGGAACACCCCACAGGCATCAATATCAACTTCATCCTCAATGCTTCCGACGATGCGTCTGAGAAAAACATCCTCTCCGACGTGCCCGAAAAGCATACGGGATTCACGCACATCGCGCTTGAAATCAACGATCGCCATGCCGTCGAGCAGCATCTGTCCGCAGGAGATATCTCGATTACCGAGACCGTAGAGTTACCCGACGGCACCGTGTTTTTCTTCGTCCGAGATCCTGACGACAACGTTATCGAGTTCCATCTGCCGAAGGCAGGATAGGTCCGCTTCTGGCCTATTTCGTTGAAAAACTCGGTACGGCTATTGCTCCGAAAAGGTGGACCTCACAGGATCGCGTGTAAGCGACGATCGCACCTCAGGTAATGGTTTGAGCACCCCTTAAAATCGGCCAAACGATCTTCTAAAGGAGTTTTTCAACACAATAGGCCGATAGCAGACGTTACCTCGATAAGGGGATAATGCTGCTCAGGTCTAGTTCACGTGCGGATGAAACGCCTGAGGAAATACAAGAAAAATGTTCGTGGCCTCGCTAAACGCCCCGCCACCTAACAAGGCGTTGCAGCGGACATTTCACAGCGGGCTTTTTTGCACCGGCTGCGCATTTTCGGTTCAAAAAAGCCCGCTGCGAAATGCCGCTGAACTTCAACGTTAGGTTGCAGGCGAAATTTGTTAGCGTAGGCCAATCGGTTTCACACATTGAACTCACTAATACGGAACATTAAATATGCTCAGGAGAACCTTTATTATCCTCTTTCTAAACACGATATTTCCTACCCACGCTGATGAGGAAATACAGGTCTTAGACGCCCCTGAGAACGCGTACTGGCATGCAGACTCGCAATCGTGGTTTGTATCTAATCTCGGAGGCGGCCTATCGCTTGAAAAAGACGGTTACGGATGGGTGGCTAGATTCGATAGGTCGGGTCGCATCATCTCGCCACGGTGGGTCGACAACCTCGACGCACCGACCCGCATGGCGGCCCATAATGGTCGTCTTTTCGTAGCCGATCGAGGTCGCGTGCACGAAGTCGATATCGAATCGAGAAAGATAGTGCGCGTCATTAATCTGCCCGATTCCGAATTTGTAAACGACGTCGCGATAACGCCCGGGGGGCGTGTATTCGTGTCTGATACGGCCAAAAATCGGATCTATGAAGTGGCCGGAGGTCAATCGGTGGTATGGCTCGAATCGAAAGAACTCCAAAGCCCGAATGGGTTATGGGTACAGGGCGATTCGATAGTCGTAGCCTCGTGGGGGCCTATGATAGACATTGCGACGTTTGCGACGAAACACGAAGGAACCCTTCTGCGTGTAAACATTAATACCAAATTAATTACTGCAGTCGGCGAAGGAAAACCGATTGCCAACTTCGATGGTATTGTTGCCGTTGGCAGCAGCTATTACGCAACGGATTGGACAGGTGGCCGTCTTTTGCGAATCTCAGAACAAGGCAACTTATCCGAGAAATAGGATGCTGTTCGTTTTTAAAAAGGATTGGCCGAAAAAGAAAATCTGTAAGAACGGCGTGGGTGGTGCACCGCCTAACAAGGCGTGTATGGACTCCTCCCGCAAGTAGAGACGAATTTGCGTTGTAGCCGGCTGGAATAGTTTGCAGTCGTGTATCGGGCCTCTTTATGGCGCTCGTTATAAGAGGCCGGGCCATCATGAATATCCGCGCACCGATAGCCACTCGCTCGAAACGACCTTGTAGGGTCAGCATTACTATCGGCTTTCATCGGTACCGGTCCAACCTGTGATGTCATGAACGCGGGTGTCTCTACGCAAACGGGTTGAAGGGATTAAGCGACCGAGAAATTAGGGTCGAAATCACGCTGATGTTTCCACGCAGCCCAGCAGATGCGGGCGAGTTTATTCGCCATAGCGCAGGTGGCTTTGTTGTGCCCGACGCGTTGTTCGAGTTGGAGGCCCCAGCGCTGCAAACGATCCATGCCTTTGCCCGCTCGATGCAGTTGTTTGGCACGCGCCAACACCGAGCGCGCACCATGAACCAATAACATGCGTAAGTATCGGTCACCCTGCTTGGAGATGCGCCCGAGATAGCGGGTATTCCCGGAGCTGTATTCTCGAGGTGTGATGCCGATCCAGGTGGAGAACTTGCGGCTATTGGGAAGATGATGCGGTGAACCGACGCAGGCCACCATGGCGGTGCGCTTGGAGTAACGCTTTGGTATCGATACGGTCGCTCTTGCCGCGGCGCCGATACGGTTTCACGTATTGCGCTGGGAGTACGTCGACCCGGTGGCCGTGCCCCTGGGCCTGCCGGCCCCAATAATGCGCACCGCCGCACGCTTCCATTAAGACAAGAGCAGGCGCCTGGCTCGCGAGAAAGCGGCTGAATTGCGTGCGTGTGAAACGGTGACGTTCCTGGACCTGATAGCGCTGATTCGCGATGGCTACTTCAAAAACGTCCTTTGCCAGATCGACCGAAATGAACCTAAACTCCATGGGTGGACTCCTCCTGATGCTGATTAAGTAGGTATGTCACAGTTCTACTTTGGCACATCGAAGCCGGAACAAAGAGCGCGGGAGGATTCCATTTCATCACTCAACCGGACACGTTACAGCGGGCTTTTCTTACGCGGCGTCCGCATTTTCGCTTCAGAAAAATCCGCTGTAACGCGCCGCTTCACTCGTTAGGTGTAAAAAATGCGTCCCATCACCTTACTTTTATTCCTGTTGGTTCTCGCAACCTCCACGCACGGGGACGACGAACCGTCAAGCGGCGCACGGGGTATGCCTGGTGCTGTCGGGACTTTTGAGTTCAAGCCTGCTGACTGGATGGAGGGGGAAAAAACTTGGTGGATGGATTCTGATGGAGTAGATCCTGGCGTGGCTGGTTGTCATGTCGGAACTGACGAAAAAAGTTTACCGAACGGCCGAATGTTTGGCGAAGCTTGCTTGCCCAACGGGCTATTAGTTGAATCCAATCCAGGGATCGACGAACTCCACAGTCACAACAACGACACGGGCCATCCCGAAAGGTTCGATTGTGCCGCTTGGTGCATTGGGCTAGGTCAATCCGGCGGCACTTGTTTAGCTGCCTCCGCGCCACCATGCAACCAGTCTGCGATGTGCTCCTGCAAGTAGCGTCTGCTATCTTAACGGCCTCTAATTGTCGTATGCGTTTCGTGCTAATCCGTTTGAAATGTGACGTGTGACACCCACTTCAATTCAAGTTCGAAATGCAACAGCACCGCGAATTCGGAGTAGCGCTTAGATTTCCAAGTGAAGTGCGACAGAGATTGAGGATTATCCTGAGTTTGGGAAAATCCCTTCGGTGTTGGTACTTCAGTATGATCGCGAGTCAAAACCGGTTCATGTAATATGGGGCATTCCGAAAGGGTACGACTTTCCAGCCGTGTTAGTTACTGCATATCGTCCTGATCCAGACAAGTGGGACGAGAGTTTCACGAGGCGAATGCCATGAAACGAACGAAATATGTCCACGTCGGCGAATACGTCGCTGAAGTAGATGTTAATCTTATCGAGGCCGCTAACGAGGACGAATGGGGTCCATACCTGTCTCTCGAAGATGCGTATCGGCTAGACGATGTTCGTGAGCTTCTAAAAGCTGGAAACGTCCCCCAGGCCGCAAAGAAAGCTCGAATTTTTACGCTCACCCCCGTCACCACGACGTGACGCCTAACCAGGCGTTCAACCTGACGCTTGACCGCGAGCTTCCTGCGCTACCGCTCCGGTCGCGCGCTCAAGCGCAGGTTAACTTTGCGTTAGGCGGACTGGCATAACTAATGAATGTTGCAGTTGTCGGAATTCTCGCTGAGGTCATTGGTGCCACCGCAGTCGTTATCTCTGTCGTGTATCTCGCCTCACAAATCCGGCAAGGTTACACACAATTAGATCAGAACAACGCGATAGCGAAGGCGAATGCACAAACAGATCTACACTTTAGATACCAGGAATTACTTCGAACCGTTAACGACAACGCCGGTCTTCGAGACATCGTGATCCACGGACTAAACGACTACGCGAACCTTAGTAACGAGGATAAAGGGCATTTCATAACCTATATGTCCCCCTTGGTGGTGCACTTTGACGTTGTTCTTCGCCTCCACGACCATAAATTAGTCGACGATGATTTCCTAGAAGAATTTCGACTGATGACACTATCGTTTGTTTCGACTCCGGGTGGGCGTGCGTGGTAGTCCGAGAACAAGTACTTTTGGATAGAAACGGTACGGAATTACATCGATTCAGAACTGGATCGCGCGGAGACGCTTCCTGCGCCTATAACCGAAATGGCTCTTTACAGAAAATGAAGACTCTCCGTGTAGATCCTCAAGCGCAGTGCAACTGAGCGACCGCGGAGATGCAAAGAGAAAGTGTTTAAGGCTCCGTTAAACGCCCTGCAGCCTAACAAGGCGCTGAACCGGAGCTTAGTCGTTAGATGGCTGGAGAAGGAAAGCACGAATGCCTGAGATAAGCCGGTTCCTTGGATTCGTTATTGAGATGTACTATAACGACCATGCGCCGGCGCATTTTCATGCAAAGTACGGTGATAACGACATTCGCGTAGCGATTGAATCTGGAGAGATACTATCTGGGTCATTCCCAACGCCGTGCCGAAAGACTCGTACTTGAATGGCTATCGCTGCATCGGCAGGAATTACTTGAAGATTGGGACCTCGCATCTAATCGTAAACCGCTAAGGAAGATTGAACCTCTGGAATAGCGAAATGACTCCAAAAATAGAATCGGCCGAATACATTGACGCGTATAGGATAAAACTAGCTTTTTCGGATGGGAAAGTCGGCGTGCTCGATCTGGAAAAGGAATTATGGGGCGAGATGTTCGAGCCACTGAAAAATGTCGAAACATTCAAGCAATTCAAAGTGGACTTAGAACTCCATACTATCGTCTGGCCAAATGGTGCCGGTTTAGCGCCCGAGTTCCTGTACGAATCTGCCGCCTGAATTCAAATCTGAAGTGCAACTTAGCTACTAGTGAGGCCCGAAACATTTGTTCGAGGCTTCGTTAAACTCCCCGCCATTTAACAAGGCGCTGAACCGGACATTGGCAGCGAGCGCCCTGCCCCGCCGCTCCGGTCGCGCGCTCAAGCGTGGCTGAGCTGCGTCGTTAGGTGGCAATGTTACTCTGGCATCAATTCGCCGGTTCCACCGAATTCACTAAACTCACTTGGAAAGTCTTTGTACTTTGGAAGCTCATCGTTAATCGGAAGTACCGACTCTGCACAATTGAGGTGTATCGTGGGGGCGAAATTTAAGTCTGGAACAATCCCAGCCAGTACATCGACTAGTCCAAGCGTAGGATGGCCAGTCATTACGTGCCCGCCGCATTTCGTGCAAAATTGACGGTGACTCATGCTATCGGGGGTTTTTAGGAATACTCCGATGTGTTCTGCGCCCGTGGTCACTTCCACCGCCTCAGCCAGCCAAATCGTCCACGCATGGACAGGGGCACCCGACCAAGAACGGCACGACGCACAATGACAATAGCCCATGCCCTGCGGTTCTCCCGAAAGCTCAATTTGTACCGCGTTACAAAAGCAAGAGCCCTTATATACTGCACCCATGGTTATTCTCCGATAGACCGTGATACGGACAGCTCACAAACAATACAACAACCCGCCCCAGGAAACACACACGATCGAAAACAGACGTCATTCGAAATAGTAATAATTCCGCGGGGATACAAATATAAAGGTGTCCAGGGCTCCGTTAAACACCATCTAACAAGGCGTGTATGCACGCTTCCCACAAGCAGAGACGAAGATACAATGGAAATACGGCCGTATATGACGGCTTTAACGGAGAGAAAAATGGCAGAAAGCGTCTACAAAGTAATCTCATTAGTTGGAACGAGTGACGAATCATGGGAGAAGGCGGCGTCCGCGGCTATCTCCCGCGCGGGGAGTAGTTTGCGTGCATATTCCGGCCCAAGCCGATCACCGATTCCGGCGCAAGCCGATCACCCATTCCGGGCCAAGCCGATCACTGATTCCGGCGCAAGCCGATCACCGTTCCGGGCCAAGCCGATCACTTTTGGCACCCGTGCGGACGACGGTTTACCCCCACGCCCACCCGCAGGATAACCGCCATGCCATGGCATCCTCTTCGCCTTTTCAGCGCGGGGAGAGTTCATGGCCTATACGAGGGTATCAATGCGCAAGACACGCGAGATCTTACGGCTGCACCACAGCGCAGCCTTATCTAACCGGGCGATTGCCCGCAGCCTGAAGCTGTCAGCGTCCACCGTCAGCGAGTGCCTGGCTCGTGCGCGGGCAGCCGCGGTGCGTTGGCCACTGCCGGGGACGATGACGGACACCGCCCTGGAGCAGGCGCTGTACCCGCCGCCACCGGAACGCTCGGTGCCGCGACCCCTGCCCGCGTGGGCCACCGTGCACCGGGAACTCAAACGCAAAGGCGTCACGCTGATGTTGCTGTGGGAAGAGTACAAAGGGGAGTGTCCTAAACTCTGTGTATCTGGTCTGGCCCATTGGGGTTTCAGATACGGTCACGCGTTGAAGCGCTCTGCGTACATTATTGCAAATTGATTTCGGGCCTCAAACCATTTGCGGACATTTCTGCCGCCATTTTCGAAGTTGCGGATCGCCAGATAGATCAGCTTAGTTGCAGCCTCTTCGGTTGGGAACGATCCGCGTGTTTTTATCGATTTTCGAATCACGCGGTTCAAGCTTTCTATGGCATTGGTGGTATAAATGATCTTTCGGATCGCTGGATCGAACGCAAAGAAGGGGATCACCTCCTCCCAAGCCCGGCGCCAAGCTGGCGCGATAGATGGATATTTCCCGGTCCATTTTTCCTCGAATGCATTTAGTTCACCGGCTGCCGCATCGGCGGTGGCGGCCTCGTAGATTCGGCGCAGGTCGGCAGCCACTATCTTGCGGTCTTTCCAGCTGCAGAAGTTCAGTGAGTGGCGCACCAAGTGCACGATACAGGTCTGAACCGTCGTCTCCGGGAAGGCGGCCGTAATAGCCTCGGGGAAGCCCTTGAGCCCGTCCACCACGGCGATAAGGATGTCCTGCACCCCACGGTTCTTGAGCTCGTTCATCACCGACAACCAGAACTTGGCGCCTTCATTCCCTGCGATCCACAGACCCAGAACCTCGCGGACGCCGTCACGGGATACGCCCAAGGCGACATAGACAGCCTTGTTCTGGACCTGCCGACTGTCGGCATCGCGGATCTTGACCCTGAGTGCGTCAAAGATGACGATGGGATACATCCGTTCCAGAGCCCGAGATTGCCACTCCCGGACTTCGTCCAGCACGGCATCGGTGACACGGCTGATCAGATCGGGTGAGACCTGCAAGCCATAGACGTCCTCAAGGTGGGCGCGGATGTCCCGGACGGACAGACCGGCTGCGTAGAGCCCGGTGATCTTATCATCCATCCCATCAATGCGGGTCTGGCCTTTCTTCACCAGTTCGGGCTCGAAACTCCCGTCACGGTCACGGGGCACTGAAATGGGCAGTTCACCATCCTGGCCCTTCAGCGCCTTGGAAGACGAACCGTTGCGCCGATTGCTTTGGACAGGGGGCACATCCTGACCTTCCTCGTAGCCCAGATGGGCAGTCAACTCAGCGCCCAGCATGCGCTCCATGAGCTTGATCTTCAGCTCTTTCATCAGCCCGGCCTCACCAAGCAGATCTTCAGGCCGCTCGCAGTCCTTCAAAAGCTCGTCCAGCAGTTCTTGGGGAATTGTCATAGTCCTTGCTCCTTTCAGAAAGCATGGACCAAATCACAGATACACAGAAAATCAGACACTCCCGCGATAAACTCTTCATCGACTATGCCGGTC
>CBDCJB010000009.1:0-41397 GCA_965217605.1 Gammaproteobacteria bacterium | reverse complement strand
GCCGCCAATCCCATGGGCGAAAACGTCGTCCACGGCCAGCTCGCGTTTGCGCGCCACGGCAACCAACCACTGATCAACCAGGCTACCCAAAAGGCGATCATCAACTGGCAGGATTTCTCGATCGCGGCTGGAGAGCTCACCCGGTTTGTACAGCCCGGCGCCGACGCGGCGGCCTTGAACCGCGTCATCACCGGCAATCCGAGCGCGATCTTCGGAACCTTGGAGGCGAACGGCCAAGTCTATTTGATCAACCCCAACGGCATCATCGTGGGTGAGAGCGGCGTCATCAATACGCAGAGCTTCATCGCCTCGACACTCGATGTCGCCAATGCTGAATTTCTCACCGGCAACACGCTCAATTTCACGGGCGACAGCGACGCGAAGATCATCAACCTCGGTGAGATCGAGGCGTTCGGTGGCAACGTCTACCTCATCGCGCATGCGATCGATAACCAGGGCACGATCAAGGCGGATGCCGGCGAGGTGGGTCTTGCCGCGGGACATGACGTCCAGCTCACGATGGAAGGCGCCGACGGCATCAGCGTCCGCCTGACTCCGCGCGGTGGTCGAATCGACAATGCCGGTTTCATCGAAGCGGCGCGAGCCGAGCTAAAAGCCGTAGGCAACAATCCCTACGCGCTTGCGATCAATCACACGGGCTTGATCCGGGCGACGGGTGCAAAACGAGAAAACGGCCGGGTGATCCTATCCTCGGGCCGCGGCATCACGCGCGCGGCAGGCACCATCAGCGCCGCAAGTGAAACGGCCAGGCCCGGTGAGGTCATTGTCTATTCGAGGGACACGACCGAATTCACAGGTTCCATCGACGCTCCCAACCAGGGCGAAGTGCACCTATCGGGTGTCGAAAAACTCGTCTTCGATGGCCAGGTCGATACGCAGAACGGCACGCTCGTTCTCGATCCCAATAACGTCGAGATCACGTCGGTCGCAGCCACGCTCGCGGGCGCCTCGACCCTGACCGCGGCAGCAGTTACGGGCGCGCTGGCTGCCAATAACGTCGTCGTGCACACCAGCGGCACCGACGGTGAGGACGGCGATATCCGTGTCTCCGAACAGGTGTCCTATTCCAGCGTGAATAATTTCAGTCTCGTCGCGCACCGCCACCTCGAAGTGAATCGCTCGGTTCAGAACGACGGGACCGGCGCCGTCAGTCTCGTCGCCGGCTGGGACGGCACGACTGGGCTCGCCGCAACGGACAACGTGCCGCTAGAAGCAAAGGATCTGGATGTCGCTGCCGTTTTCGCCGATACCGGGAGCTTCGGTAACAACGGCGGCAACATCAGCGTCGGCGACGGCACGCAAACAACGGGTATCGCCGTCGGCTCGCGCTTGGGTAACACCAATCTCGCGAGTGTGGATCTGAACGTCACGGCGGGCAGCGGCACGGTTGATTACGCTCAAGTCGGCTATCGCATCGATTCGTTAACGCCAAACGCCGATGCTAGCGGCGCCATCGCCATCATCACGAATAACGATGTGAATCTCACCAGCGGCGCAAATACGGACAGCTATACGCAGATCGGACACGGTGGCCGGGATCTCAGTACCGGCACGGAGCCCGACGGTGATCAATCGGGCAGCATCGATGTGACTGCGGGGCGTAATTTGACAGTAGCGGCAGGCGCCGGCCGGCGCGCCTACGCCAAACTCGGCCACGGCGGCGACGATATCGACGGCAACCACAGTGGCGTGATCAACGTCGACGCCGGCGGAGACGTCTTATTTACTGCCGCCGGACGTGATGCATTCGTGCAACTCGGGCATGGCGGCCGCGTGAGCAGCGGTGTGATGGGTGGCGCGATCGACGTTACCGTTCAAGGTGACATGCAGTTTACTTCGGGTGATCGCGACGGCTTTGCCCTGCTCGGTCACGGGGGTAACAGTTCGCTCGGTAGCAAATCGGGCGACATCACCGTCCACCAGGTGGCGAAGCTCACCATCCAGGGCGGTCAGCGCAACGCCTTCGCGCAACTCGGCCACGGCGGTTACAACGCCGACGGCGCCGGCAGCGGCAATATCCGCATCACCCAGGCGGCCGATATCGATTTTCTGGGCGGTACCGTCCGCGACGCCTACGTACAGTTGGGCCACGGCGGGCATTCCAATAACAACTTTGCCCACAGCGGCGATATCGATATCGTCAATGCCGGTCATGTCACGTTCTCGGCGGGTGCCGCCAACGACGCCTATGCACACCTCGGTCATGGCGGCCGCAGCTCACGCACGGCCTCGCACGACGGCAATATCACACTCACCGACGTCGGTGACGTGCGCTTTACCTCGGCCGCTAACATCCGTGCTTACACCCATCTCGGTCATGGCGGTTTTGACGGTGACGGGGATCACAACGGCGCGATTGCAATCAATCAGGCCAATGACGTCATATTTACAGCCGCCGCGAGCGCCGATGCCTATACCCAACTCGGTCACGGTGGGCGCTCCAGCCGGGGCGATCTGACGGGCGCGATCGCCGTCGGCGCCAGCGGCGATATCCGCTTCACCGCCGGTGACAATGCCCGCGCCTCTGCACAGTTGGGTCACGGGGGTTATGACTCCGACGGCGACCACACCGGCGCGATCGCAATCGATCAGGCCGATCACATCCTATTCACAGCAGGCGCGAGCATCGATGCTTTTACCCAACTCGGTCACGGTGGCCGTTCCAGCCGGGGCGATCTGACGGGTGCGATCGCCGTCATCGCCAGCGGCGATATCCGCTTCACCGCCGGTGGCAACACCCGCACCTCTGCCCAGTTGGGTCACGGCGATTTTGACTCCGACGGCGACCACACCGGCGCGATCGCGATCGACCAGGCCAATGACATCGCCTTTACGGCAGGCGGCGGCATCGATGCATTCGCCCAGTTGGGCCACGGCGGTCGGTCGACCAATGTCGCATCCAACGACACCATCACCATCACCCAAGCCAACGACCTCATGTTCGCCGGCGGCGCCGGGCAACGTGCCTATGCCCAACTGGGGCACGGGGGTTGGGGCAGTCTTGGTGACCGTAGCGCAGACATCACCATCGGCGTGGCCAACGACGTCACGGCAGCCGGCGGCGGCGGACAACAAGCCTACGCGCAGATCGGACACGGCGGCTATAACGCCGACGGCAGTCAGGGCGGCAGCTTGCGGCTCGATGACGTCAACGACATCAGCCTCAGCGGCGGCGCCGGGCGTGATGCGTTCGCACAGCTCGGCTTCGGCGGCGCGGTCAATAACCGCGACCATGCCGGCAGCGTCACCGTCACCCAGGCTCGTGACGTCGATCTACGCTCCGGTGACGGCCAGGAAGCGTATGCGCAGATCGGCTCCGGTGGACGCTCGGCGACCGGCAACCATAGCGGCGACATCAACCTCGCCAGCATCAATGCACTGACGATGGCGAGCGGCGCGGGTCTGCGCAGCTACACGCAGATCGGTAACGGCGGTTACAACGCCGATGGCGACCATACCGGGAATACCGCGATCACCGCCGCCGGTAACGTCATGCTCAATGGCGGTGTTGGCGATATCGCCTACGCACAACTCGGCAATGGCGGCCGGAGTTCGGACGGCGCGATGTCGGGATCCGTCGGCATTGGCGCCGGCTCCTTAGATCTAAAAGGTGGAACCGGTGGTGGCAACGACAAATACGCCCAAATCGGCCACGGTGATGCCGGTACCGCAACCGGCGCCGCAACGGGAGCGGGTACGCGTGGCGGCGCTATCCAAATCGATGTCGGCGGTGAAACCAGTCTCGAAAACGGTTTCGGATCGCGTTCGATCTGGCGGATCGGCCATAACAGCACCGTACCCGTGAATATCAGCAATGCCGACGTCACCTTGAGCACGGCAACGCTCGACAACGTTAAAGGACCGGGCGCGACCATGGCGGTCATGGATCAGGATTTTGCCGACAAGTTCGAACACAATCTGGGCGGCGGTAACGTGACGATCACAGCTACAGGCGCTGGCGCGACGCTGGTTAATGACGGCACTTGGAACTACGCCAGCATGAATGGGCTGGCCTTACGTTCCGATCAGGACTTAGCCGCCAATCAAGCGATCAGCAACGCTCAAGCGGGCCCCATCGATCTGGGCTTCGGGCAACAGGCCGCCGGCACGTTCGATATGTTGGCAGCGATCACTGCGGCAACCGACGTGACCATCAGCGGCGGCGCGAATGACGACACCTTCAACCTCCCCGACGGTCTCGATACATTCTTCCCGGGCACCTACTTGTTCGACGGCGGCGCGGGAACCGAAACCCTCGCGTTCTTCGATGGTAGCGATGCAGATGGCGAGACCTACCTGCTTTCCAACACACAGCTCTCGAAAAACGCGACGACGATTGACTACAGCAACTTCGAAACGCTGACGCTCACAACTGGTGACGGCGACGATACGGTTGAGGTAACGGAGCTCGCATCCCTGACGATGAATCTGGATGGTGGCGGACCGACGGTTGCGCCCGGCGATCTATTGCGAGCGATTGGATTCGAGCACACGCCTGGGGCCGCGGGCGCGGGATCGATCGATCCGTTTATCATTTACGTCGATTTCGAACAGGTGGAATTCGCGCAGGTGCCGCGACCGCCCGAATCCGTACCACTGGAACCGGTGGCGCTACTTCCCACCGCACCCCAAGGTCTGCTCGCGGAGTTCCATGCTACGCAGCAAAACGACGTGCGCGAGCCGGGCGCGGCAAGTATTCTTCCCGGGCAGGTATTGATTCGTAACGTCGTACCTGTATCCCCGTTTGCACTGCGCGTTGAGCCTGATGAAGGACCTCCTGAAGACTGGCTGAGTTGGCGTTCGAGCTATGACGATGTCGACGGAGAGGTCGTGCTAGAACTGAATCCATAACTTTAGAAAACCGTGCCATGTCACTGTCATAGGGTGTATATTACCCACTGCCCCCTGCGGCAACGCACCAGTGCTCCGGCTCAGGCTCTCACTCAATCCCGCATCTCGACTCCGTAACATACCGCTCTATTTGTTGATAGCCGGTCCGCTGTTGTGCGGTTTCGCGCACGCTGCCGACGTCGACGACGGCCACCTTCTGCCGCGGGCGCCACCACCGGGCGAAGAAGGCCGTATCGTTGAGCCGCCCGATGCCGTCCCATCCCTGACGACGGATGTCGACCAAATCCTGGTCGACGCACTGACGGCCATTGTTCTATGCGATGAAATCGACGAATTGGGTGCCATGACGGACGCTGTCGGCGTTAGCGCGGAACAGCTCGATTTACCCAACAAGGCGAGCCTGGTCGAGTCGCTGCGTCCATTCATCGGCAAGCCGGTCACGTTGTCACTGCTCGACGAGATCAACCGTGCGGTCGTCCGTTTCGCGCGCGGCAACGATCATCCCGTCGTCGATTCCTTTGCGCCGCAAGGCCAGGACATAACCGAGGGTATCGTTCAATTCATCGTAGTCGCCGGCCGCCGCGGCGAGGTTCGGGTGGAAGGTACCGAAGGTCGCCTTGCAGAGCGGCTGAGCGCCGATACGAGTATCGATGCAGGTGACGTCATTACCGAGCGGGTCCTGCGTGCGGATCTGGAATGGTTCAACCGCAATCCGTTCCGCCAGATCAACCTCATCCTGGAGCGTGGTGACGAATTCGGTGAAACCGATATCGTGTATCACGTCGCCAGTCGTCGACCGTACCGCGTCTACGGCGGTATCGAAGACAGTGGGACGCGATTGAGCGGGAAAAACCGCTGGCTGTCCGGTGCCAATTGGGGCAACGCACTCGGACTCGACCATCAGTTCAGTTATCAGTTTACCTCGTCGTTTGATACCGATGTCGTCAACGCGCACAGCTTCAGTTACGTCGCGCCCTTGTGCTGGCGGCACACTGCCGAGGTCTATGGCGCACATGTCGACTCCAAACCCGGTTTGACCGCTACCGGTTTTGATCTTCAAGGCAAAAGCTGGCAACTCGGTATGCGTTATCGGGTGCCACTTGCGCGCAGATGGCAGGCGCACCAGACGATTGAGTTCGGATATGACTACAAGCGCAGCAATAATGATCTCGAGTTCGGCGGGTTGCGTATTTCAAACGCGACGACCGTCGTGTCGCAGTTTCTCATCGCCTACGATATCGGCAGGCCCGACCGTTTCGGAAATACGGCAGCCGGTGTAAAGCTCTTCGTCAGCCCGGGAGACATGCTCAGTGATAACGTCGATGAGAACTTCGCGGCTTCCCGTTTCGGATCCTCGGCCGACTACATCTATGCGCGATTTGAGGCCGTCCGACATACGCGGCTGCCTGTAGCGATGAGCTGGCTCGTTGACTTCACGTTCCAGTACGCCAACGACAACCTCTTGGGCAGTGAGCAGCTGGGAATCGGGGGGCATCGCACCGTGCGCGGATATGACGACTACGAGATCCCCGCTGATCTGGGGCTATATATACGCAACGAGATCCGATCGCCTGGTTTTGCGGTACTTGAATCCTTCGCGGGTCTTGCATGGCTCGATCGTTTCGAAGCGTTGATCTTCATGGACTATGGCATCGCGAGGAGCAAGGAACGGCTTCCCGGGGAACCCGTCACCAAACTCTGGTCGGCCGGTGTCGGATTTCGCTACGGCGTTTCAACGCATTTGAACTTTCGACTAGTGTGCTGTCCCGCAAAGAAGTTTCGAAAGTCGGGCGAGTTTTTTCAAGATTGAGTCGGCGGTTGCGGTCCAGGCGAAAGGTATAGGGTTGGCGTTGTGCTGAGCAATATATCGCTCGATACGAGCAACGAGATCCTTCACATTCCGGAACGACCCGCGCTTGATAGCGCGCTGGCTGATGAGACCAAACCAACGTTCGACCTGGTTGAGCCATGACGCGTAGGTTGGCGTGAAGTGGACGTGAAATCGAGGGCGTCGAGCGAACCAGGCACGGACTTTGGGATGCTTATGCGTGCCATAGTTGTCCATCACCAGATGAACATCCAGCGCGGCGGGAACACTTTTCTCGAGATGATTCAGGAAGGACAGCAATTCCTGGTGACGATGCCGCGCTTTGCACTGCCCGATGACCGTGCCGTTAGCGATATCGAGCGCCGCGAACAACGTGGTCGTGCCATGTCGAAAGTAATTATGGGTGACACCCTCGACATAACCGAGCCCCATCGGCAGAACCGGCTGACTGCGTTCCAATGCCTGGATCTGGCTTTTTTCATCAACGCACAATACCAGGGCATTATCGGGTGGATTCAAGTACAAACCGACAATATCGCGCACCTTGTCGACGAAGAAGGGATCGGTCGAGAGTTTGAACGTGCGGCTGCGATAGGGCTGGATCCCAAACAGCGTGAAATACCGATGAACGGTACTCTTCGAGGGCGCGGTCTCCCGTGCAAACGAACGCGTGCTCCAATGGGTCGCGTTCTCCGGTCGCTCGCTCAGCACCTTTTGCATCAAGCGTGCAACCTCATCGTCATCATATGTGCGCCGACGATGGCCCGGCGGCAGATCATACAATCCGACAATCCCGTTGGCGATATACCGGCGACACCAATTTGTGACCGTCGGATTGGATACATCGAGCTTTCTGGCAATCGCGCTGTTAGACAGCCCATCGGCTGCCATCATGACGATCTTTGCGCGCCGTGCCAGCGCATGCGGCAGACTGCGCGACCTCGCGTAACTGTTGAGGACCTCGTGTTCCTCCTCGCTCAGTTTAACCGTAAAGGATCTGGGTCGACCGGTAACCATCGGCTGGCTCCTGCATGACACAATAGCCGATCTGATCATCACGACTTATGAAAGATCATCGTGGGACAGCACACTAGATTATGGCTTGCAACTAAAACGATTATCGACCAGCCTGGCGGGTGACGGTCGTTTACACCTGGGCTTGATCGTTTCTTATTGATTTTTAGGGCGTGACGTTTTCGTGACCGTTATGCGCAACGGCTCGATCGCCGCACGTCGCCAAAAGTAAAATCGGGTCGAATATCGTGTTCTGCGAGATAGCGCGCCTCCAGTTTGTAGGCGAGCGGTTCCAGCGCGTTTTTGCATCGAGCGTGGTCGTCAGCGCCCGTTTGATACTGCAGATAATGCACCACTTCGTGTACCAGGATCGATCG
The DNA here is from genome assembly GCA_965217605.1 of Gammaproteobacteria bacterium. GTDB lineage: Bacteria > Pseudomonadota > Gammaproteobacteria > JAYYZW01. Next base: position 33,306 of record CBDCJB010000009.1, on the reverse strand, counting down.
GCCGCGCTCACTGTCGAGGCCGATGCTGTCGAGTAGATAAATGGTTTCGTTCTCGAAATTGTAAAGGCCGTAAACATTGACCTCGTTTTTGTCTACAGCGCGGGGCAGCTTGTTTCCAAACGCCATCATGAGCAACTCGGCGCGGCTGACACGCGCAAGCGCAGGGATTTTGTCGATGCCTTGAAGCCCAATATCTTGCTGGCCGATCCAAGTCATCAAGCCGCGTAATTCGGTCGACGAAGTTTCCGGCTCAGCCGCCGCGATTTTGAAGGGTAGAACAAAACACGCGCCGAGTAACAATATCGGAAGCGGAATCGATATCGAACGCCGAGGCTTGAGATCGAAGATCCCGGCCAAAGAAATCTCTCCAATAGTCCTGAGTGGTGTCCTACCCTCAAGGACGTCACGCTCTGCGGCGTTTCCATCGCGGTAATTAGCGGCCGGTGGTCCGAAATTCTTTAGCTATTGCCCCTGGATTCCGCTGCGCTACATCCAGGCTGCCTTCTGCCTTGTAGCTTGGATGTAGCGCAGCGGAATCCGGGGTTATTCCTTGAACAACCGAACTCGGCGAGGTGTTTCGGCTCTAAGTGCTTTTCCCCATAGCTTCCGCAATAATCTGGAGCCACACCTTGTAATCGCCGTCCACGACCCAATATGACGAGAACGGGATCAGGCTCTGGACGCCACGCAGCGGCGTACCTATCGGGACATAGCAGAACAGGACCCGAATCAACCAACGCATGGCCGATTCGAAACGAACATTGAGAGCGATCATGAGCGCCGACGTCGCGGGCTACTCGCGCATGATGGGCGAGGATGAGAAAGCGACACTCAAAACCCTAAACGCCTACCGCGAAGTGTTCGGAGCGTCGATCGATCAACACGGCGGCCGCATCGTCGACACGGCAGGCGATAGTGTGCTCGCAGTGTTGGACAGCGTCGTCGAGGCAGTCGATTCAGCGATCGAGATTCAAATGGAGCTAGAGGAGCGTAATGCGATGCTGCTGCAAGAGCGGCGCATGCGGTTTCGCATTGGCATCAATCTAGGCGACGTCATCGAACAGGACGACGGGACGATTTATGGTGACGGCGTAAACATTGCGGCCCGGCTCGAGAGCCTGGCGGATCCCGGCGGCATTACCCTATCTGGATTTGCGCACGACTTCGTCGAAGGAAAGGTAAAGGCTTCCGTCGCCTTCGTCGGAGAACACGAAGTCAAGAATATCGCCAGACCCGTACGTGTATATCGCATCGGTCCGCCCTCCAACGACAAAGCGGTCGAGCCCGCTACAACCTCGCCTTCAAACGAGTCATCAGTTCCCTCACGGCCGTCGATCGCCGTATTGCCATTCGTAAACATGGACGGGGACGAGGAGCAGGCATACTTCGCCGACGGCATCACTGAAGACATCATCACCGAGCTGTCGCGCTTTCAAGAGCTCGTAGTCACGTCGCGTAATTCGACATATACCTACAAAGGAAAGTCGGCAAAAGCTCGGGATGTGGGTAAAGAACTCAATGTGCGCTACATCCTCGAAGGCAGTGTTCGCAAATCAGGCGATCGCGTACGCGTAACCGCGCAGCTGATCGAAGCGGCCACCGAGGATCATATTTGGGCGGAAAGGTTTGACCGCAAGCTCGAAGACGTCTTCGAAGTACAGGATGAATTGACGAGCAAGATCGTGGCGACCCTGTTTGGCCAGCTCGTTGAAAGCGAACGCCGGCGCGTACGAACCACCGCGGAAACCGAAGACCCCAAAGCTTACGACTTAGTGCTGCGTGGCCGCGAAATATGGTATCGATTCACGCCCGAAGATAATTTGGAGGCGCGTAAACTCTACGAGCAAGCTATCGAACTCGATCCCGATTACGCCCGCGCGTATTCGAGCGTCGCATGGACATACATGATCGGGTATAACGAATATTGGGCCGAGGAGCCCCAACAAGCGCTCGATATGGCGCTTGAATTCGGCCAAAAGGGCGCCCAGATCGATCCTACATCGCATACCAGCCGCCTCGCTCTGGGCCAGGTACATTTCTTCCGGAAGGATTTGACCAAAGCGATCGAATCGTTCGAACGCGCGTTAGAGCTCAATCGGAACGATTCCGATGCCTATGCTTTTCTCAGTCAGGCCTTTTGTCTGAACGGGCAACCGGAACAAGCGATTGAACTTCTGGACCACGCGTTCGCTTTGAATTCATTCCTCGGACAGTGGCACAAGACGCAGTACGTGGTCGCCTATTTCAACTCGCGCCGCTACCAGGATGCATACGACGTCAGCGAAACCTTGGAAACCAAACACGCCTCATATCAACGCTGGATCGCGGCCAATCATGCCTACCTCGATCGAGAAGAAGACGCGCTCGCAGCGGCTCAAAAATACCTTGAAAGCTACCCGAATTTCGACCTTGAAGAGCACCTGTCCCGGATCCCGTATTCCAGGCAGGAAGATTGCAAGCACTATGGCGACGGCTTGCGCATGGCGGGGCTCAAATGACGGGCACTTACCGTATTACGTGACTTTCTGCTTGCCCGCCGGAATTTCCCTCCGAATCTCCGTATTCAAAGCACTCCAATCGTCGGTGCGGCCGAGCGCATAGGGTAGAAATTCTTCAGCGCTGATATATTCCAGCGTTTCCGCGCTGGCGATGAGGTCGGCTTCGACGAAGGCTCCGCGGATCAGTTCAACGATCTCGACTTCGTGAAGCGGATCTTGAATCGTGTTGCCGAGCCGCACATCGCCGTTACCTTCGGCGTTGACGCGTACGATGGTTTCAAAGCGCGCGATCGTGAGCGCCGCATCCCATTCGAGACCCAGGCCGTTGGTGGCGGGTATCGCCTTGTAATTGAAGTTGACTCCTTCGCCTTCCGTCGGGCCGTGATCGACCTTCAGATCGACTTCCAAATCGATAAGCCGCGTGCCGTGGCGGTCGACATATCCGTTTAAACGGTCACCACGGCGGAATAAACGCGTCGTGCACTGCTTCTTCGGTTCACCGAACAGTTCGCGGCCGTAAATGATGGGTTGATCGCGATCCATGTACATAGCCAACACGTAATCACCGATGATGTCTTTATGCCGTGCCTCTATATAGAGGGCGCCGCCGTTGAAATCGCCGACGCAGTTGCTTTGCCAGCGGCCAACCATGGCAGTGACCCGCGGGTTTCCAGTCGATTTCAAGCCGGGCGGCAACAGATGTTCAACGGTCGATTGATGTGTCAGAAAATCCACCGACAGCATCTCGCTGTTCACAAAGCGTGGTTTGTTGAGTGATTCCTGAATTCTCGCTATTTCTTCTTTGGACCGAACGAAACCCATGGCGTCATCCTCCGCTTAAAAGTGCGCTGAAAGTTAGTATTGAGGAAAGCATAAAGCAGAACGCGTAGATCGGAAAGCCGACAAATCGGACCTGTATACGCTATAGAAACGAAGTTTTTCGGCATGCCACGCGCGCGAAGTTAACCGCGGATTAACGACAATTTAAGGCAGAGCAAACGAATTGCGGCATATAGTTCTCTACGTGCTTTCATCTTTCTGAAAAAAATCATCAAGTAACCGTCTCGAATTCCCATCCCCCACCCACTAAAATCCTCGCCCCGCTCATGCGGGGTTCTTTTTGCTTGAAACCCTAGTGCCCTGTCCCCGGATTCCGCTACGCTCCATCCAGGCTACTCGAACTATGTAGCCCGGATGGAGCATCGCGGAATCTGGGGTCCGGCCCGTGAAAACCCTTTATCGATGCGATTTCAGGTAAGCCCTGACGCCCGCGACACCGCCGTTGTTAAGCACCGGAGCAAGTTCAGCGCGCAACGAACGCGCGAAACTCAAGCCTTCGATCGCAAGGTCGTAAAGTTTCCACGAATTTGCGCTGCGGATCAGGCGAAACTCGACATTGAGCTTTACACCCTCCTGAGTCGCCAGCGTGGCGCCGACCCGGGCCGATCGCGTCTTTATCGTCGACATCGGCTCGACTTTGATCACGACCGATCGACCACGCGCAAGTAATGCGGAGTAAACCTGCACGATGTGCCCCCGCACGACGGTTTGCAGCTCCTTTTTCTCGTCTTTATCGAAGTTGAACCAACGTTCGCCCGCCAACCACCGGGTGATCGTGATGAAGTCGAGGTGCGGGCTTATTTCTTGCTCGAATACCCTTAGCACTTCATCCGTCTCGTCATCAACATCGACGTGAAGGCCGCTGACCTTGGCCATCACGCGTTGAATGACATCGTTAACAATCTCATGTGGCTCGACCGCGAATGCGCCGGCTTCTTGTGCTGAGACAATGACGGCCAGGGACAACAAGATACGCGGGCCGAAACGGGTGGGTAAAAGCGAACCGGATTGCATGGATTCTGCTCTGGAGTGATGTCTCGGGCGCTTGTAATCAGAATGCGACCGCTACGCGGGTGCCTTTGCGCTCCTCGGAGCGAAAGTCGATCGCCCAGCCATATTGATCGCAAAATCTTCGCACCAGAGCCAGGCCGATGCCGGTACTGTCAGGGTTACGGTTTTCGCCACGATTAAAGCGGTCGAATAACGTCGTCTGAACGCTTTTATCGATTCCGGGACCGTAGTCCTGGATCACGACTTCCTCGGAGGTCACAAATACATTGATGATTTTTTGATCCGTGTATTTAACGGCGTTCTTCAGAATATTGCCGATGACGATATCGATGACTGCAGGAATCGTGTGTACCGTGGCCGCTTCTTCGGAATGTTCTACGTGGACGGTAACGCCCTTGCTATCGGCGACGTCACGTACCGCCGATATCTGTTTATCGACGACTCGTTCAACGCTGACGGGCTCTATCATGTCCTTGAACGTGGCCGGATCGCGCGCGAGATAGAGCAACGCTTCGGTCAGGGTCGTCATTTGCAAACATCCGCGTCGAACCCGGGCGGTTAGGTTCTGCAGCGTTGCGTCGCTGCTACCCTTCTTATGCAAGAGCTCAGCGGCCCCTTGTATACCCATCAATGGGGTTCGTAGTTCATGACTGACGTCCGACGAGAACTCCCGCTCCCGATGCAACAACTCGCTTATCCGGTGGTGATAACGGTTTATCGCGGTGGCGAGCGTCGAAATTTCGTCGCCGGGTGGCGCATCGGCATTGAGTTGAACCGACGTATTCGAATCGTCGAGTTTGGCGACCTGATTGGATAGGTCGGTCAACGGTTGAATAATGTGATTCGCCAAGCTCGCACTCAACCAACCGGCCGTAACAATGACACCAAAAACGATCAGTATGATGGAAAACAATAAGATTTCTTCGAATGATTCGAATGCACTCTCGTCGAACAAAAAATAGAACCGCGTAGCACCACGCTCCTCGATCTGGACGTGATACTCGCGCCCGTCGAACAGTAAGTCATCTTCGTCGACCGCGAGCGCGCCGATGTGCGATGGCAGCTGCGTAGTGTCGCCATCGGGCGCCACATAGACGAGGAAGTTTTCTCGTGGCAGTTCGACGAGTGATGGGTCTTTTTCGTAAATAGCCATGTAGCTGGCCACGTCCGCTGCGAGGTGTGTATCGAACAGCTTGTCTTCCGCTACATCGAACGCGAAATAGAGGCCCGTCGAAAAAATCGTACAAACGGTTACGACCATTGCGAGCGTCGCAACGACTAACCGATGTCTAAGACTGTTAAGCATTTTCATGGCTGGAACAAATCCTGTAGCCGGCTCCGCGAATAGTTTTAAGCAGACAAGAACCGAATGGTTTATCGATTGCCTCGCGAAGCGAATGAATGTGAATTTTCAGCGAATCAGATTGCGGGGGATCGTCCCCCCATACGAGATGTTCTATTTCCTGCCGGGAAACGACCCGGTGCGTGTTCCGCATCAAGGCCTCGAGAATCTTCCTCCCCGTAGCCGTGACGGAAACGGGCGTCGAACCGCGTTTGATGGAATGCGTCGCCGTATCGAACTCCAAATCCTCCACCTTGAGCAGCGATCCACTTTCGGTCCCCGATGCGCGGCGCACCAGCGCTTGAATGCGACTATCGAGTTCCTCCAGCGCAAACGGTTTCACGACATAGTCATCAGCGCCGAACTTGAATGCCTCCAGTTTGTCCGGGAGATCGCTTCGCGCCGTCAACATGAGAATCGGCACTTTGGTGAACCCAAGCTACCGCAACCGCCGGCACAGTTCCGTTCCCGTTAATCGGGGCAAGGCTATATCGAGAAGAATGATGTCACGAGCTCGCCGCGTCGCGCATTCGAGACCGATTAAACCATCGGGCGCCCATTCGACTTCGTGCCCTTCCGCCTCGAAGTATTCGCAAATATTTCGCGCGACATCGAAATCGTCTTCAACGAGTAATATGTTCATGGTCGATCGTTTATGGAATCCATCTAATGTTATTAGATGATGTATTCTCGTTTGGAATTACTCTACGAATGCAAAACGTTCCGTAATGTTAAATTTTGGTTAGTTTACCGTTAAGGCGACTCAGATCGCCGTGAATAAGCGTTTTACTATGCGACGCTCACCCTCGCAGTCATTCCTTTCATTGTCCGTGGAGCGACGGCGATCGTATGCCGTATTTACAACCGTTGTCTTGTTGATCGTCAACTGGTCAGACTCGATGGCTTCCGACCAAGGTGGATCGGATATGCCGACGATCGAGATCACGGATAGAACCGCGAACGGATCCGATCGTTTGACGGCGACAAAACTGCCTGTTCCATCGAATGAAATTCCGATCAGCGCGGAGGCGTTCGGTTCGGATCTCATTAATCAAAGCGGTTACTTGCGGCTCTCCGACCTGCTCGATATTGCGTCTTCCGCAATCCCGCTGGCGGCGGAGGGTGGAATATTCAATGAAGTTATGCTTCGCGGTTTTGGCGACACACCTTTTTATCGTAATGGCCTCAATGATTCTTTAGGACAGCTCGCACCGCGCTCATTGGTGAATATCGAACGCATCGAGATCCTCAAAGGGCCAAACGCCGCATTGTTAGGACCGGGCGAACCCGGCGGCTCGATAAACTATATAACCAAACGACCTGAATCAGAGGCGTCCCGGACTGCCTCCGCGGCGTTAGGACACTTCGACTCGATGGTCCTGAGTTTTGACGCAACGGGTCCTATTTACCGCGGTGGTAACGTTCAATACCGATTCATAACGTCCCGCGAACAAGGGGATACGTTTCGAGACTTCGTAAAGAGCGACCGTTGGTTCGTCTCTCCGTCACTTGCATGGCAACCCCATGCTATGACCGATGTGGTCGTCTCGTTCGAATATGTCCGCGATCAACGATTATTGGACACCGGGTTAGTCACCTTGGATGGACGCCCATCGCTGCCACACGATCGCTATCTCGGCGAGCCGAGCGCCGGCGTGGCCGAAATCGAGGGCCTTACGGCGCGAATCTCCGCATCGTACCGTCTGAGTCACGATTGGGAGATCGGTCTCGAAATGCAGGGCCAAAGCACCCGGGTAGACGGAACCGCGGTTGAACCAGCGGAATTCGACGGGCTGAATCTCCAGCGTGAAGCGCAAGATCGCAACGAAGAGGTCGACGCATGGGTAGTGCAACTCGAAGCGGCGGGTCCCATCGATCTTTGGAGCAGGCGCCACGATGTTTTATTCGGAATCGAAGCGACGGCGTTGAACGAAGACGTGACGCGCTTGAGCTCCGATTCGAGCGTAGAGCCGTTTGCTATCAACCCTTTTGCGCCGACATACGGGCAACCGTTTCCGACGCTACTACCGGAACGTCAATCGGCTGAACAACGGCGTCAGATATCCGCCTACGTACAGGACCTTTGGACCGTCAACGAACACTGGCGTTTGTTATTAGGCGCCCGATTCGACTACATCGACCAGTCCGGCTCCGATCGAACCCGGTCTACCCGTTTCGATAATGCGACAGGTCGAGTCAGCCCGCGTGTGAGTCTCGTTCACGTGACGCCATTCGGGTTGACTTGGTATGCAAGCTATAGTGAGTCCGTCGATCCAAACGAGGGTCAAAAGCCGGATGGGAGTGCGCTGTCACCTACGTTGGGCAAAGCGATCGAATCCGGTGTCCGTTGGGAGTCTCCCGAGCGCATGTTCGCGTTCGATGCCGCCGGATTTGGCATCCGACAGACGGATGCCACGGTAAGTGCACCCGGTAATCCGGGCTTCGAGTTACAAACCGGCCGACAAGAACACATCGGTGTTGACGTCGAATTCCGCTTTAATCCGTCCAAGTCGCTGTTGCTGCAAGGCCGTTACAATTTCTTGGATAACGAGATTTCAAATGATCCCGTCATCCCGAACGGTACGTCGGCGCTCAACGCACCGACGCATCAAGGCGGCGTTCTAGCGACTTATTCCGCGTCCATACGACGCCCGAATGATTTCGGATTAGGCCTCGTAATAAATTATGTTGGCCTGAGGCAGGCCAGTTTGGAACCGGGTGAACTCGGCCTGCGGCTCAATGACTATGTGCGAGCTGACGTATTTGTACGCTGGCATTACTCGAAGCATCTCGAGTTTCAGATGCGATTCGAAAACCTGACCGATCAAACCTATATCCAAGGCAGCCAGTCCGACGCGCTGCGGCTCAACCCCGGCGCGCCGTTTGAGGTACGCGGCGAGATTTCTATTCGCTTTTGATCGTGGTTGTAGGAGCCCGCTTGCGGGCGAATAGGAACCGGCATTCGCCCGCAAGCGGGCTCCTACGTTGTTATTGCTATAGCTGCGTAGAGCCTAACAAGTTCCCACCCAACGACGGATGGCCGTAGCGTTTATCCCCGACGACGTTGATTAACGACGTCTTACCCGACGACAGTGCGCGTTCCAAAGCAGGTACGATTTCATCTGGCTTTTCGACGTGCTCCGTATACACGCCCATCGGTTCAAACACCTTGTCATAGCGAATGTCTTTGACCATATCGAAGGGGTCGGTGCGCCCCTTCATGATCGGCATCGATTCGAAACTCGGCCCCCAGGAACTGTTGTTCCAGAGCAAGGTTACGATCGGGATGTCGTATTTCACGGCGGTCTCCATGTCCATACCGCCGATGCCGATACCGCCGTCGCCGGATACGATGATGACTTGTTTACCCGGGCGCGCTAATTGCGCTCCAATCGCCATTCCGACGCCGTGTCCTACCGGAGCAAGCGGTCCAGCGTCGACGATCTGCGTCATGGTATGCGCGGTAAACCACTGGCTCGTGTAACCACTCAAGGTAAAGCTGTCGATGATGAGCGTTGCGTCGTCGTCGATCACAGACACGAGGTCTTTAGTCAGGCGATCCGGATGGATCGGCACCTCGTCCTGGGTTTTCTCGGCCCGTTCTCGAATCATTTGTTCGTAGTTTTTACGCACTTCTCCCATCTGCTTCATCCATGGGCCTTCCTGTTTCTCACTGAAGTCGAGATTCATCTCCTCGATTTTGTCGATGAGTTGGCGCAATACGAGCTTCGGATCGCCAACGATGCCGATCTTGGCCGGGACGTGCCAGCCGACCCGGTGCGGATCGGTATCGACTTGAATATAAGTCGCCTTATCCGTCCACGTCGGCGGTTGCCCGAACTTCTCACCGCTCCAAAAGCGAAAGCCGACGGCGAGCACCAGGTCGGCCTGCCCGGTGAAGGGCTTTTTCCATGCACCGCGAATGGCGAGCCTGTGGCCTTCATCCAGTGCCCCTTGCCCCGCACGCCGGCAATAAACAGGTGTGTGGGTGAGTTCGGCGAGTTCTTTGAGTTCACTCGCAGCGTCCGACCAGAAGATCCCGTCGCCGCCCGCGATCAGCGGGCGCTCGGCACGCAACAGTAGGTCGACGGCGGCTTCGATGCTGCGGGGGTCGCCCTGGGACCGCAGTTCATCTGTTTCATAAATCTTCGCGCCGGGTCGTTGCGTCGTCTCGTCTTCCTTCTGATACAGAATGTTGGTCGGGATCTCCAACATCGACACACCCTGCGGCGGGTTCATCGCTTCCCTGAATGCCTGGCGCAAATCGATTTCTATGGTCGACCAGTCGAGAACGCGTTTGGTGAATTTCGCGAACGAACCGACGACGTCGGATCCGTACGCTTCCTGAAAAGAGCCGATATAGTCTTCGGTCGTCGGATGCTGGCCCGAAAGACATACGATTGAGCTGTTCGTCAACGCGGCACCGCACAAACCGGTTACCGCATTCGTTAATCCGCAACCAGCGGTGACACTGCACACGCCGGGCGTACCCGTAACGCGCGCGTAGGCATCCGCCGCATAAGCCGTCGCCTGTTCGTGGCGCATGTGGATCAGCTTGACGCCGTTCTCTCGAAGGACCGCGAGGATCGGAAAGGTATGCCCGCCGTTCACCGCAAACATGTATTTGACGTTTTGTTCTTTTAGAATTCGACCAATCAGGACGCCGCCATCGACCGTTGCCATCGTTGGATCCTCCGTTCGGGCTTTGATATGCCTAATCTTCCCACATTTCCGATGTTAATAGATTCTCCGTGTAGGAGCCCGTTTGCGGGCGATTCCTAAATAAATTTACGCGTTGGACCGAAGCCGGTTCTAGAATTGCGTAACCGCAGGAGAAAATGAGTCGAAGGGGTCAAACTCGATTGAATTTGACGTTTATCATATCGTGGACCATTTGATCCCAACGCAGTCGACAAGCAATGAGTAGTCCAGCCGGCGCAATCCCGAATAGTTTCTACGTCGTGGCCAGCGAACTTGGCGCCGAGCACCCAGCGTTGCCGACCTGGGCCAATGATGCGAGCAATCCGGCCGGCCTTGCCGTGGATTACTCCGCTGTTGTCGAACGACGAGAGATCGAAGCGGTACAAGGCGCTTTTCAGTTACTCAATGTTCTCTCGATATCGGAGTGTCGACATCTTATTGACTTGGCTGAATCGCTCGGCTATTTACCCGATGCCGCGGTTTCGCTGCCGCGTTCGATCCGCCATAACGACAACGTCACCTGGGTTGTCGACCAGCGAACAACCGACATCCTGTGGCAGCGCTGCGCGGACCTGATGACCGGCAATCTCGACTTGTTTTCCGGCAAACGCGCCGTTGGATTGAACGCGCGTTTCCGCTTTTATCGATATCAGCAAGGCGATTATTTCGAGCCCCATACGGACGGCGCCTGACCGGGAAGCAAGGTCGTTGATCATGAACTGGTCACAAACGCCTATACGGATCGCTGGAGTCAGCTGTCTTTTATCGTGTTCCTTGGTGACGACTACAGCGGAGGGCGCACCCAGTTCTATATGAACAAAGACGATCCGTCACGGCGCGCGCACGGTGGTGAACCGGCGGTCGAAATTAATGTCGGCACTCCGGCCGGCGCCGTGCTGTGTTTTCCACACGGCCTCCATCGACTCCATTGCCTGCATAGCTCGGAAACGATCACCAGCGGAACGAAGTACATCATTCGTTCGGACGTTCTATTTGAAATCTAAACCGGCGGCGACAGGCCGGTAGGCGCGCTAGTCGAGCGGTTTGCGCCAGGTGAACGCGTCCGGCCCGCCCATGTCGAAGGGGATCCATTTCGACGAGCGCTCGGACCAGTCCCACGTCCGCCCGAAGGCGCCCGTTACGATGTTACGCAACGCGCGCCCCAGCGTGATGAAGCCGGGGGTCACCTCCGGCCGGGGCGCGTTATAGATACGGCAGGTGTCGTCCTCCGGCACCATGAACTTCCGGTGCGGGCCGCCCAGCCCGTCGACCAGGCCCGGCACTGCCACTTTCCACGCCTCGTCGTTGTGGCTGATTTGCATGGGTACGAATTCAACGCCGTCGACGCTGATGGTCAGATCCGCCCAGGCGGAAAAAACGCCGCCGGCCTTGCCGGTGAAGATGGTTTCGAGCGCCTCGCGCTGCGCAGGATTGGCACGGTCGTCGATCAGAAAACCGAATTCGCGGTTTTTGTCAAAGACGCTGCCTTCGAAATGAACGATCAGGACCACCCCGAGGCCGCCGTCCAGCGCAACGTCACCGTAATTGCCTTCGCGAATCAGCCAGATGAGCATGCCCTCGCAATAGCCGAGCGTCGGCTCGGAGCCGAAGATGCACGGGCAACCGATGGCGCAGTTGCACAGATCCCACCAGTCGCCCTTGATGTGCCATGGGACAGCGTCGGTGGTCGAAGTTTCGGTTGCCATCATATCTCCTGAGTTACGCGCGCATGGAGCAGGGCTCGGCCTCTGCGCTCAAGCCTCGATGCCGAGACCGCGTCTGAAGTCTGCCGCGCCCTGTCTTGCCTCCGCCACCTTGTTTTGATCGAGCCCGAGTTCTCCGCAGTACACTTCAATCGCCGTGTCCACCACCGGCGCCCACTTGCGCACATGTCGAGCTATCGCTTCACCGTTCTCGGCGCGCTCCTCGGTGCAGAAACGAACGAACCCACTCGTCCATCGCCGTGACCGCTCTGAATCCAGCCACTGCGCGTCGTTCAACAATGCCAGCAGCTCGTCGCCATTGCGCCGCGCCAGTTGCCCGAGTTGTCGAAGGTAACACTCATCGATCGCGGGCTTTAGCACCACATTCATGGCGATCAGCGCTTCGCCCCAGTCGAACGTGGTGAGCACGCGTTCTAGCGCTTCGCGAAATCCCTGCCAGGCGGGATCATCCTCCCAAATTCGCCGCTCCTCTCGACCAAATCCCTCACCTGGCCAGGTGCCCCGGAGCTCCGCGGTCCGATACGCCGTTCGCGAAAGCCAGCGTAACGCATCGCCTGCCTGAAACCCGACGCAAATGACGATCGGACTCGACGGCGCCATCATTGCAATGTAACCCGCCCACATTTGTTGGGCATGGAGAACGTATCGTCCCGGCGTATAAAAGCGTTGAAGCATCGCCGTCCACGTTGGGTCTAGACGGCTGTCATGATCGATTCGACGGTACTCCCCTAACAGGCCGTCCACATAGGACTCTTGGTGATCCTGAGACGCAACGTACCTACGATAGGTGAGCTCGTCTGGATCGGTGAACGTGTCCCATTCGCGATGCTGTAATGATCCGTCGCGCCGATAGCGGCGAAACCACTCGTTCATCGGTACGTCCGGATCGAGCTCCAGAGCGGCGTCCGGATGCCGCACGTTATAGACGCCGCGCCGTGAAACGATGTCGTATTCGCGCGCCCGCTTTTTCTTGTCCTGAAGGTGGCTCCACGTCTTCAGCGGTCGCATTGTTGGAGACTCTTGTGACATGGTTCGACTCCCGGATCCGTTAAGGCTTTTGCGCCCGAGTTGTATCGGCGTCTTCGTCTGCCCTGCGCATCTTCGCGGACACATCCTCGGCGAGGTAGAACCGGAAGTAATCGGGCGTCGTTTCCACGCGCCCGGCGAATGACGCGAGAACGATGCCCAACTCCTGCATCGAGAAGGGTCGACCGAGCAGATCCTCCACGGTCGCGCGTCTTATCCAACACTCCCGGGGCGTTTCGATCCTGATGTACCCGCCACTGTCATCGATCTTGAACTCGCTGTCGGGGTTGTCCTGCTCGACGACAGCGCTTGCAATATCACCGCTCTTCAATATGGGACCTACCGCATCTCCGATCGCCTCTTTCGCACTCACTGCCGTCACTCCTTTCGATCGTCGGATTCTGAGGATGCAGCCCTATGCGTAGACAACATCGATACTCTCGTTCACTTCCCAGCCCAGATCCCCGACCGTAGAGCTCCGTGGCAGCAGCTCGTCCGTTCCGTGTAAACGCACTCTGAGAATGCCTTCGGATTTCGGCGGCACCCGAATCCCGACCGTGAATTTCGCGGCTGCCGCGGCGACTTCATCCATCGATTGTTCCGGCTCGACATCGAGCACCTGCACGACACCATCGTCCTCGAACAGAAACAGTATCGGTATCTCAGCGCCCACCTCTACTCGCCCATTCATCCAAACTCGTCGATTCGTTCAGCGACCCAACTATAGTCGTGCGCATCTTGTCCGCGCTCTTCGGGCGGCAGCCCCATGTAGCGAAGAAACCCGTCGAGTGTCGGCGGCTGAATCACACCGTTGTAGAGGCGATCGACGACGCTCCGGTGTCCAGCAATGCGTTCCGGTTCCTCGTCGAAGATCCACTTGCACGGGCGACTGCAGAACACATAGCGCCGACCTTCATAATGGCTCCAGTAATTGCGGTAGGAGATCCCCCTGTTGGGGGTCCCGAGCATGGTGATCGCACAGGTGTTGCAAATCGCCGGCACGCACTGTGGAAACGTCAGATTCTCCCGGCCTTCGGCAAGATTTCGCTCGATCACGTCCCAAGACGCGCCAAACGTGTCGTTCCAACCCGGATATTTCTCCTCGAGCCACTCCCGCTCCGCCTTGGATACACCGGCGGTCGGATTCCAAAATTGGGCGGCGCGCCAGAACCAAAACGCCAGATGCGTGGCATGCGAGACGGTGTCCAATGACTCGAGGAAATCGTCCCAGAACCACGGCAGATCGAGGCCCAGATCCAACAACACCCGCTCGAATTGCTGCGCAATAAACTCCAGCGCGAACTCCTTGAACGACTTTTCCCGGGCGTGGAGCGGCGTGTAGTAGTCAACCGTGGGGCCCCCAACAGTTGCGAACAGTCGCCATTGACGCCACCAGGCGATGTCGACCAGCCGTTGAGCCTCCTCCGTCTTGCCGTTCTCGATTAGAACTCTGAGCACCGCGGCGCCTATCTGTGCGTGCCGCGTCTCATCGGTCTGAATGTTCGCGATCAGATTCGAGAAATTGTAGTCCCCCGCGCGGTGTGCTTCGGCCGATAAGCCGAGGAACTGGAGATTGGTGAGGCCTTCCTCGGTCGCAAAGGTCAGCATGAGCCCGATGGATGCCGCATCCCTCGACAATTCGACGTCGTCCAGATTCGCCCGCGCCGCGATCGCGGCCCAATGATCACTGTGGTAGGTCTTCTGTACCCAGTCGAACTGAGGATCTTTGCTGATGTTCTCGTGAGCGAAGTAGAGCTGCATCTGCATGTGGCGAATCTCGTCGAGTAGACCGAAGGTCGCCATATTGCGCATCCCGGGCGCCTTGCCAAAGCGCGCCATCTTCGCCTCGGCCAGCCCGGCGCCAAGCTCGCCGATCGTAATACTCGCATAATGTAGAAGCATGCTCGTGCGCCAGCCCGGATCCGCTTCGTCGAAAAACCGCGAGCGCGTGAGCGCGGCCCGTACTGAATACGCATCATCGTCCTTCTTGTGTTGGACATCGACATACTCTCGGTAGGTGATCTTGTACGGCTCGTCGAATCGTTCCCAGTTCTCTCGCGGTACCTGGAAGCTGTCAGACATGTCATCAGGAAAGAGCTCGTCCTCGGGGACGTAGCGCGGCGTCCAGTTCGTGTCCCGGGCAATGTCATACCACTCAGTCAAACCCAGTTGCTCCATGGGTTCCTCCTTAGAAAGATCCCGGATTCCACTGCGCTCCATCCGGGCTACATCGGGCGAGTAGCGCGGATGGAGCGCAGTGGAATCCGGCGGCAATATTTATTAGACGTCCACGTACACCTCATCCCCGTCTATTCGGACGGGAAATAGCCCGAGCTGTGTATTGTCCGGATTGATCCCCGCTCCCGTCACCATGTCGAACTGCCATTTGTGCGCCCGGCACGTCAGGACCTTTCCCTCGAGCGTTCCCTCCACGAGTGGTTGTTTCTGATGCGGACAACTCGGTGGGATGGCTCGAACTTCTCCCCCTTCAAGATGAATCAGTAACACTTCGCGGCCGCCGACTTGAAAGACAGCCATCTCGCCTTCCCAAAGATCGTCGGTGTTGCATACGCGCTGAAAAGCCATCGGAAACGATTTCTATCGGGCGGTTCCAATAGCCCCAACGGTGGTTCGAAAAGAAACTCGATGCTAGCCGATCCTCTGATAGTGTTCAAAACTGGCATATTTCTTGGAGTTAACAGGTACAGCGAAACGCGGAATTACTTAACACTTTTGAACATTTTCGAAGTTCGTCGATTGTCATCGTGTACGGATTCCGATAGCGTGCGACTAATCGACGGATCGGCAACATTGCCTGCAACATTGGCACGTATGATGACAAGGATTTCAATCGGGTTGGGTGTACTCGTGATCGCAAGCGCCGCTGAGGCAGTGGATCCGTTTCCCAACCCGATCCAACCTGGCGACTTCACCGTGCGGATACAAGACCACGCTACGGTTCCCGATTCCACGCCTGGCTCCCCCCCGCGCTTGAGTGTACTTACGCCGGATCCCACCGGGCGCCTGTTCGTCAACGATCAGCGCGGCCCGCTTTACCGGATCCCGACCGGTGGCGGCGGCGCAACGTCATATTTGGATCTCCGCGACTTCCCTACCATCCCCGTTCTCAGTACCAGCGAAGCAGGATTTCAAAGTTTCGCGTTTCACCCGCAGTTCGCCCAATCAGGGAGCGCGGGTTATGGATCGTTTTATACGATCCATAGCACCAGCAACACTACGAGTACGCCAGACTTCGATCCCGGCGGTTCGACGAGTTTCCATACTTTGTTGCTGGAGTGGCAAACGAATGATCACACCGCCGGCGTTTTCCTACCGGCTAATCCAGGCCAACCGTTTCGAGAAGTCCTGCGTTTCGATCAACCATTTGGCAATCACAATTCCGGCCTCGTTGCGTTCAATCCGACGATCGATAGTTCCCACAACGATTTCGGCAATCTCTATGTCGCTGTGGGCGACGGGGGGTCCGGCGGTGACCCGCAAGAAAATGGTCAAAATTTAGGCAATCCGTATGGCGCTCTGCTGCGCATCGATCCGCTCGGAACGAATGGCATCAATGGTCAATATGGGATCGTTGCGGATAACGTCTTTGCGCAAGACGGGGACAGCAACACACTCGGCGAAATATATGCGGCGGGACTGCGTAACCCGCAACGCTACGGCTGGGATCCGTTAACCGGTAGCCTGTATATAGCCGACATCGGCCAGAATACTGTCGAAGAAATCGATGTCGGCGAAAACGGTGGAAACTTCGGGTGGGACGATCGCGAAGGTAGCCTCCCCTTCGAAAGTCAAAATACCACGGGATTGATTGATCCTGTTGCCGAGTATGACCATACCAATCTCGTCACCAATCCACCGACCGCGATCGGTAACCGTGCCATCACGGTGGGCGAAGTCGCGCGAGGCACGGGCATCACGGAGCTCGACGGATCGCTACTGCTGGGAGATTTCCCGACCGGTTTGATCTTCACGCTCGATGTAGATTCCGATCCGCTCGACGGCGGTCAGGACGGTTTGTTGGAATTGCGTCTGGTGGATGATGATCTTGGGGAAATACGCTTTCTCGAGCTCATCAACGATGCGCGCGATGACCGTGGTTTAGGGAGTGTAACGCGGGCGGACCTGCGATTCGGTTTCAATACGCCGGGTCAGGTATTTGTGCTCAACAAGCACGACGGAATCGTGCGCCAACTCACGGCAATTCCCCTGCCCGCACCGATTGTGTTAATCCTGCTGCCGTTATTGTCATTGATCCAGCGTGCACGGATGGATTCTTCATAGGCGCTCAACAGTGAGGAGGGAACGATCGCTATTCGGACTCTTCCTCCGTTCCAAGTTGAAGGATTTCAGGGCGGAGCGCGGAAGTGAGTGACCGGAGTACGCTAACCAGGCGATGACCTTGTTATTACTCTGACCCCAAAATATGCTGTTGCCCGGCGGAAATTGGCCGCAGCTATTCCAAATGACGAACAGGCAAGACGTACCATTGTTGCTCGCGTTGGCATGCGTACTCTGTTACGCACCGGACACGCGTGCGGATCCGCGCTCGTTCAACGGGCTGTGGACGCTCAATGAGGCAGAATCTCAAACCTTTGAAGACGCCGGGAAAGAACGCAATAAAGAGTCGCTAAGAAAGCGCCGGATCAAGCATGGCAAGGAACTCGATGCTGCCGAGACGGAGTTTGCGCGCGGCCACGGTATTGAACTGCTGCGCAAAGACCAACGCCCGCGCCCCTGGAGCGCGACGAGCGGGGTGGGCGAGATGCTCGAGACCGAATCGATAAAACTCTATTACGGCAGAAAAATCGCAATCCTGTATGGCGCACAACGCAGGCGTTTGTTGGCGTTGAACCCTGGTGGCCGGGCATTTTCCCTCTCGGGATCGACCGTTACCAAGGACGATATCGGCGATTCAATAGCCTTTCTCGACGATCGGACCATCGTGATCGAAACGGACACCCGGTGGGGCGACAAACTGGTCGAGCGGTTTGAGCTCAACGATACGTCGGAGCACCTGCTGGTCACAGTGCGAATGCAACAGATTCCGCAAGGACCCTGGCTGGAGTACGTGCGCGTCTTTGACCGCGCTGATTAAAAACGGCTAGCGTATTAAAGGGACAGAATCTGAAGGCTCCCCACGAAAACAGAGAGAAACGAGAAGGAAAATAATAATTTAGGAAAAAAACTAACGACGTTTAGGGAACATGCATGACGTTCGGTGATCAATAACGGTGACGAAACCAAATTGGTCACGGGAGAACGCCATGCATGCACTGAGATTGTTACACAGAATAATCAGGCAAGCTTGTCCACAGGTCCACGCGGTTAGACTCAAGGCCTTGATGGCGAGCGTTGGAGCGCTGTTAGTCGGTCGACAGATGAGCTTATCGGGTCTTGGCCGCGCGCTGGAATCAGATGCTCGGGTCAAACAACATCAAGCGAGTCGACCGGTTAGTCGGTAATCGTCATCTTCAGTCAGAGCGACATGCACTTTATAAGACGATAGCGACGGTGGTGCTTGGCCAAGCGCGGCGTCCGGTGATTATTTTGGATTGGTCGGATATGCGCGAAGACCGGTCGTGGCAGTTATTACGTGCGGCAGTTCCGGTGGGAGGCCGTGCCCTGACACTTTACGAAGAAGTGCATCCGCTGTCGGTGTACGACAACCGACAGGTGAGGAGGCGCTTTCTGGCCCACTTACGGGACATCTTGCCGCCGGGGTGTTGCCCGATCTTAGTGACAGATGCAGGTTTCCGCACCCCTTGGTTTAAACAGGTCGAACGGATGGGTTGGGACTGGGTCGGTCGCGTGCGCGGACGCACCCATTATCGGTTGGACAACGAGGGCAGTTGGCAACCGTGCCGAACATTGCATGTGACGGCCACCTCACGTCTACGGCATATCGGGAGCGTCGAACTGACCCAAAAGCACCCGTTGGCCTGTGACCTCTATCTGGTAAAGAACAATAAGCGGGGCCGTCAACTTTTGACCTGCCGCGGCACGCGTGCACGCGGTGGTCGCAGCCTGGCGAACGAACGACGCCAGCGCGAACCGTGGGTATTGGTCACCTCTTTGGGCGCGCGGGCGGCCAAACAGGTGATGCGGTGTTATCAATTGCGTATGCAGATTGAAGAGAGTTTCCGTGATATGAAGAATGCCCGGTTAGGACTCTATTTCCGCAGCGCACGTTCAAACAGTGCACAACGGCTTTCAATCCTTGTTCTGATCGGTACCTTGGCAACGTTGGTTGCTTGGTTGGTCGGCCATACGATGCAACGTTTCGGCCTTCAGCGACATTACCAGGCCAACACGACCCGGCATCGACCCGTGCTCTCGACTTTCTTTTTGGGCTTACAAAGTTTTCGCACGAAAACCCTGACGTTGACAATAACCGACATCGAACAGTCCATGACTGCCTTACAGCAAATTACCTTAACCCCCTTGACTGAGGCCTAGTTTCGTGGGGATCCTTCAGGGACAGAATTATCTGTAGAACCTTAGACTCGTTCTTACAGATTGGCATCCTGGATTCGACCTCACCTGACAAGTGCCGTCGCATAAACACCGCACTTTGCAATCGCGCTTTACGAGAATAGGGTCCGCTGTAGCGCTGTAAGCAGCCACGCCATGCTGCAATACACGAGGCCGGAAACGACCCGAAGGCGACATTGGGGCCCTCGGTCTAATCGCCTCAGACCCCAAGAATTTTCGTCGCCGCCTGTCTACAGGAATTCAATTTCGGTCCGCCGCTGGGCACCGCTTTCTGATCCTAGTATGGAGTTGACCCGCTTTGTGGATACCTGACCCTTTTAGAAGGAGGATTCCACGATGCCCACAACACGAACTGCCTATCCACCGGCCTTCCGGCAACCGATGATCGAACGGGTACGGGCGGGCCGCAGCCCGGAAGACCTGGCACGCGAGTTTGAGCCGACCGCACAGACCGTACGCAACGGGGTCGCGCAGGCCGACCGTGATGAAGGTCGCCGCAACGACGGTCTGACCACTGCCGAACGCGAAGAACTGCGGCGTCTGCGTCGGGAGAATCGGCGGCTACGTGAGGAACGGGAGATCCTTTCAAAAGCCACGGCCTGGTTCGCTCGGGAGACCGATTCGAGGAAATCTTCGCGTTCATGAGCGTGAATCAGGCCACCTACCGGATCGCGCCGATGTGCCGGCTACTCGGTGTCTCCCCGAGTGGCTACGACGCGTGTCGGACACGTGAACCCTCAGCGCGGTCGAAGCGCGACGCGCAACTCAAGGCCCGTATCCAGGCCATCCACAGCTGGAGTCGAGGCACCTATGGGGCAGCGCGTATTCACGCCGAGCGCGCGGATGAGGGGACGCACGTGGGTCGCAAGCGCGTCGCCAAGCTGCTGCGTGAATGGGGTTTGGCCGGGGTGAGTCGACGCACAAGGACGCGCACGACACGCCGCGATCACGATGCCCGCCCGGCGCCGGATCTGGTCGAGCGTCACTTCGTGGCTTCGCGGCCGGACGCACTGTGGGTTGCTGACGTGACCGACGTGCCGACGTGGGCGGGGTTCGTGTATCTGGCGGTTGTCGTCGATGCATTCAGTCGGCGCGTCGTAGGCGGGTCGATGGCGACGCATCTGCGCACTGAGCTCGTGCTCGAGGCGCTCAACATGGCGCTATGGCAGCGTCGACCGAAGAATGTGATCCATCACAGTGACCAGGGCTGCCAGTACACTTCGTTCGCCTTCGGCAAGCGCTGCCGGTTAATGGGTGTACAACCGTCGATGGGATCGGTCGGCGATTGCTACGATAACGCGATGGCCGAGAGCTTCTTCGCGACGCTCGAATGCGAACTCATCGACCGCCACAGTTTCAAGACGCAGGCCGACGCGAAGATGGCGATCTTCGCGTTCATCGAAGGCGGGTACAACCCACACCGTCGTCACTCATCCCTCGGTCAGCAATCACCGCTAAACTATGAAAATAATTATCAACAGGCTGCTTGAAACCCAAGCGCCATACCGTCCACGGAAACGGGGCAACTCCAGTCATGGACTGTTCGATGTCGGTTATTGTCAACGTCAGGGTTTTCGTGCGAAAACTTTGTAAGCCCAAAAAGAAAGTCGAGAGCACGGGTCGATGCCGGGTCGTGTTGGCCTGGTAATGTCGCTGAAGGCCGAAACGTTGCATCGTATGGCCGACCAACCAAGCAACCAACGTTGCCAAGGTACCGATCAGAACAAGGATTGAAAGCCGTTGTGCACTGTTTGAACGTACGCTGCGGAAATAGAGTCCTAACCGGGCATTCTTCATATCACGGAAACTCTCTTCAATCTGCATACGCAATTGATAACACCGCATCACCTGTTTGGCCGCCCGCGCGCCCAAAGAGGTGACCAATACCCACGGTTCGCGCTGGCGTCGTTCGTTCGCCAGGCTGCGACCACCGCGTGCACGCGTGCCGCGGCAGGTCAAAAGTTGACGGCCCCGCTTATTGTTCTTTACCAGATAGAGGTCACAGGCCAACGGGTGCTTTTGGGTCAGTTCGACGCTCCCGATATGCCGTAGACGTGAGGTGGCCGTCACATGCAATGTTCGGCACGGTTGCCAACTGCCCTCGTTGTCCAACCGATAATGGGTGCGTCCGCGCACGCGACCGACCCAGTCCCAACCCATCCGTTCGACCTGTTTAAACCAAGGGGTGCGGAAACCTGCATCTGTCACTAAGATCGGGCAACACCCCGGCGGCAAGATGTCCCGTAAGTGGGCCAGAAAGCGCCTCCTCACCTGTCGGTTGTCGTACACCGACAGCGGATGCACTTCTTCGTAAAGTGTCAGGGCACGGCCTCCCACCGGAACTGCCGCACGTAATAACTGCCACGACCGGTCTTCGCGCATATCCGACCAATCCAAAATAATCACCGGACGCCGCGCTTGGCCAAGCACCACCGTCGCTATCGTCTTATAAAGTGCATGTCGCTCTGACTGAAGATGACGATTACCGACTAACCGGTCGACTCGCTTGATGTTGTGTTTGACCCGAGCATCTGATTCCAGCGCGCGGCCAAGACCCGATAAGCTCATCTGTCGACCGACTAACAGCGCTCCAACGCTCGCCATCAAGGCCTTGAGTCTAACCGCGTGGACCTGTGGACAAGCTTGCCTGATTATTCTGTGTAACAATCTCAGTGCATGCATGGCGTTCTCCCGTGACCAATTTGGTTTCGTCACCGTTATTGATCACCGAACGTCATGCATGTTCCCTAAACGTCGTTAGTTTTTTCCTAAATTATTATTTTCCTTCTCGTTTCTCTCTGTTTTCGTGGGGAGCCTTCAGTATCTGCACCCTTTGAACGAAGCGCCCGGCCGAAACGCTACCACTGCAACAGGTTGTCCCGCATCATCGGGCCAATATACGCTGTCCGGTAGCGACCGCGTCGCTGCATCTCGGGCACCACCAGGTCCGCAATATCCGCCCAGCATTGTGGAGACGCGGTAGAGATCAACATAAATCCGTCCGCGCCGCCCTCATCCATGTAGTATTCCATCTGGTCGGCTACATCCTTCGCCGTGCCGACCGCATGCGGCATGCAAAAGCTGGCACCGTATATCTTGGCGCCTTCTCGCAGGGTAACCGGCGCGCCATCATTGAGCTGGCTCATAGCGTCCATAACGCCCTGGATCCCCGGAACCTCGATGTTCTTAACGTCATCGTCCAGGTCGAACTGCGAGAAGTCCACCATCATGTGGCCCGACATAACGGTCAGGGCCGCTTCGAGCGGCAGATGCGACTTAATGAACTCCCACTTCTCCTGCGCTCTCTCGCGGGTGACATCGACCACGGTTTGGAGGCCGTAGATAAGCTTCACGCTATCTGGCCGCCGGCCAAATTTTTCAAGGCGCCCATTGAGGTCCTCAGCGTACGCCTTCATCGTGTTGATCGTGGGCAAGATCGCGAAGATCGCCTCCGCGTGCTTGGCCGCGAAATCACGCCCGCGATCGGATGAACCGGCCTGCCAGAGTACGGGATAAACCTGCGGCGATCGGTAAGCGATCGCCCGCCCACGGCAGGCGTAGTACCTGCCTTCGTGATTGACCCGATGAACCTTTGCAGGATCGGCGAAGATGCCGCTCTCTCGATTCCGAACGATGGCGTCGGGCTCCCAGGAATCCCAGAGCTGATAGCAAACGTCCAGGTACTCATCGAGCATGTCATAGCGGTCGCCGCGCTGTACGTAATCCCGTCCATACGCATCAAACTCGCAGGTGTTGAAGGAGGCGACGATATTCCAGGCGACACGGCCCCCCGAAAGGTGATCCATCGTCGACAGCCTACGCGCCATCGAATACGGGTGTTCAAACGCGTTCGAGAGGGTGACCCCGATCCCTAAATGCTTTGTGGCGCAAGCCACGATTGGCACCAGGGTGCCCGGCTCATGGACGGGGCACTGGACACCCCACTTCACGGTAGCGTCTGAGCTACCTTCGTAGGTATCGTAGGGGGCGAGCACGTCGGCAATAAACATTGCGTCGAATAACCCGCGCTCCATCACTTGCGCCGCGACCTGCCAGTAATCGGGCCGGCTGAGGGGTAAATTGGCCCTGTCTCCGGGGATACGCCACATGCTCGGGCAATGATGGGCGGCGATAGCATGTTGAAGGAAGCCGAGGAAGTGCGCGATCTTTTTCTTCCCTTTTATCCGGCGGCCCGTTTTGATGCCAGGGGTAGTGGTGAGGCTGCTCTCGTTGCGAAACCGTGTAGCCTCCTCCTTTCGGGTTGCGTCCCTCGGCGTTTTTAGGCCAGCGGTCGCCTGGCGGCTGCGCTTTTTTTCCACTAAACCCTCCGGTTGCTTTATGTAATTGCTCGTAGCTAAGGACTTGGGGCGATGACAGACCCGACCACTTCTATTAGGGCTTCGGCGTTTTCAAGAAATTCCGCTTTAAACGATCCATGAGCGTATCGGGCAAGAACCGCGTGGATATCGCCTGCATGCGCGTGTCCATGCCCACCCGGTAGCGGGTCTTGGGTTTGGACGAAGTAATAGCATGCTCGATCGCTTCGGCCACGAGCTCGGGATCGGCCGCTGAGCCCGCCATGCGTTTGAAGGCATCGCGCACAGCGTCGCCAGTTGCGCGGTAGATCTCACCGCCGTCGTCGCCGAGGTAAGCAACCGCGCGTTCAGCTGTCTCGTCAACGGCGTCGAGCATCCCCGTACGCGTTGCCCCGGGCTGCACGACCGCGACCGTAACGCCAAACGGCGCGACCTCCTGTCGCAAGGAATCGGCGAGTCCCTCAATGGCAAATTTTGAAGCGTTGTACGGCGCCAGCATCGCGGTTGCCGAAAAGCCACCGACCGAACTGATAAAGACCACGCGCCCACGCGCGCGTCGGGTCGCACCGAGCAGGCGCCGGGTCAGATCGATGTGGCCGAAGAAATTGACGTCGAACTGACGTCGCCATTCCTCCATGGGTAAATACTCGATCGCGCCGCTGACCGAGATCCCCGCATTGTTGACCAACGCCGCCAGTCCGTTTGCCGCGAGCGGGCGTTCCAGTTCATGTACGGCGTTGTCGATCGAATCCGGATCGGCTATATCGAGAAAGATCGGTGTGAGGCGCCCTGCAGAGGTCGCACGCAGCGCTTCGGCCGCTTGATCGTTCCTGACACCCGCGTACACATCGAATCCCGCGGCCGCAAGCCTCAAAGCCGCAGCCCGGCCGATGCCGCTCGATGCCCCTGAGATCAATACAACCTTACTCGGCATCGACCGAATACGCCTTCCCGCCGGCCTTAAGGTGCATCGAACGGGAACGATTCATCGCCGATAGGGCCGCGCCGGATCTACTTCTTGATATTGTCGGGACAGTTTTTCCGGGTCAGGTCGCAAACGCTGATCGATGCGAGGAAGTCGAGCCATCGTTTTCTCTCGTCGAACGGTACCGGGATGTCTGTCGTTACGCCGTAAGCCGACGTCTTCCATATCTTTTGCACCAAATAAAAATTATGTCGGCCGGCAATCGCACGCACGAGTATGAGTTCGCCCCGGCTCGTATTGGAGTTTGAGCCGCACATCACCATGATGCCTAGAGAAGCGTAGGTCGAATCGTCGCCCATTTGGAGCGGCTGGGCATCGAACGCCTCACAGGCTTTTTCCGCTTCATCCGCCAGGCGGCCCAATACTTGCTCGGGTTTGACCTCGGTTAATCCGTACATGATCTGTGCCGAGATCATTTCGTCCGACTCTACTGAGTTCTGTCCGATCGGGAGGTAGTCCGCTCTGCCGATCTGGCCTTCACGATCATGGAAACTCTTTTCCCAGCCATCCGGGATGGGCACGAGAAGGCGTTCACCGCTTGCCGGTTCGTCTTCGGCTGCCGTGATGGTGCTCAAAACCATGAGCGCAATTGAACTGATTCGAATACCTATGCGAAACATCTCTTAGGTCCTGTTCACTTACCAGCAGTCAGCGTTCACAAAATCCCGTTTTCCGATCCCCAAAGTACCGCTTCTCAAGTTCTTCGGCCAGCGCTTTTTCGCGCATCGTCAAGGCCTGATATTTTCGCTCGAACGACCAACCGTAGCCCCAGCGATACCAATTGTAGAAGTAAGGGCTACCGCCGATCCTCACCCCTTCGTACATGAGCTTTGCAAGCACCTCATCTCCGGTCTTTCGCTGCACGCATTGTTGGAGATTGCGGTCGGCGGTCTCCCTTTCGACGGCCGTGCCGCCGCGCCAATAGGCCAGATCGTGATCGAAACAACACGAGCACCAATCGTCACGGGTGATGGTCGAGCCATCGGGAAACAGACTGCATCCGTCGCTAGTGAACGGACTGAGCTTTCCGTCGGTTCCGCAAGCCGTTAACGACACGAGTAGGATGGTCACGCATAACAAGCCCATAGCGCGTGCTGCGTCGTTCCGCACTGCGTAGGCTAAAACGCTTCGGCCGCCAACGACATGACGTTGTCCGCGCCGGCTTCCACTCGCGCCCGTTGCACGGCGGTCTCGGGCAGAACGTGCGAGAAAAAGTAGCGCGCTGTCGTGAGCTTGTTCTCATAGAACGTGCTGTCACCCTCGCCGCGGCTGAGTCCCGCGACCGCCGCCTTGGCCATCTGACACCATATGTGCCCGAAAGCCACGAGACCCATTAAGTGCAGAAAGGGCACGGAACCCGCCCCGGCGTTGTCGGGTTCAGTTATCGCGTTCTGTATGAACCATGTGGTTGACGCCTGCAGATCTGCGAGCGCGTTCTTAAGTCCGGCGACCAGCGGCCCAAGCATTTCGTCGCCCTCGTTCTCGGCTATGAACTCGCCTACCAGTTCCGTATAAGCCCGCAGCGCGCGCCCGCCGTTACGTGGGAGTTTGCGACCGACGAGATCGAGCGCCTGGATACCGTTGGTGCCTTCGTAGATCATCGCGATGCGCGCATCGCGTACGAATTGCTCCATGCCCCATTCGCGGATGTAACCATGGCCACCGAAGCACTGTTGGGCATTGGTCGCATTCTCGAAGCCCTTGTCGGTGAAATAGCCCTTGATGACCGGCGTAAGCAGACCGATCAGGTCGTCGGCTTGCTGCCGAGCCTCGTCGGTTGCGGCGCGGTGGGTGAGATCCACCTGCAGCGCACCCCAAAGCGCCAGCGCTCGCGCGCCTTCATTGAACGCTCTCGCGCTCATCAGCATGCGCCGCACATCCGGGTGCACGATGATCGGATCGGCTTTATCCGCGCTGTTCTTGGGCCCGGTCAGCGCCCGGCCCTGGATCCGATCGCGTGCATAGATGGCCGCGTTCTGGGTCGCCACTTCCGACAGCGACAGACCCTGCAGGCCGACGCCGAGCCGCGCCGCGTTCATCATGATGAACATCGCCCGCATGCCTTTCTCCTTCTCACCGATCAAGTAACCGGTCGCACCGTCGTAGTTCATCACGCAGGTCGAATTGCCGTGGATCCCCATCTTCTCCTCGATCGATCCGCAGGTGACCTTATTGCGCTCGCCGACGCTGCCGTCCTCGTTGATGAGGAATTTGGACACGATGAACAGTGAAATGCCACGCACGGTATCCGGCGAGTCGGGCATCTTCGCGAGCACCAGATGAATGATGTTCTCACTGAGATCATGCTCACCGGCGGAAATAAAAATTTTCGTGCCGGTAATGCAGTAGCTGCCGTCCGGTTGGGGCTCGGCGCGGGTGCGCAGCAAGCCCAGATCCGTGCCGCAGTGCGGCTCGGTGAGGTTCATCGTTCCCGACCACACGCCCTCGGCCATCTTCGGCAAGTACGCGCGTTTTTGCTCGGGCGATCCCACCGCGCGGATCGCGGCCATGGCGCCCAGCGTCAGCCCGGGGTACATCGCAAACGCCATGTTCGATGAGATCAGATACTCCTCGAAGGCGTTTGCGATCACATGCGGCAATCCCTGGCCCCCAAAATCCGACTCTGCCGATAGGCTCAACCAGCCTGCTTCGCAGAACTGGTCGTATGCGTCCTTGAAACCGGGCGGCGTAGTGACGCTGCCGTCGTCGTTGCGCGTGCAGCCGACTTCATCGCCAACTTGATTCAGGGGTTGCAGCACTTCTTCCACGAACTTCGCGCCCTCGGTCAGAATCGCAGATATCAGATCCGGTGTAGCCTCGCCGAAACCGGGCAAGTGATTGTAATCGGCGATCTGCAGCACTTCGTTCAGGACGAACTCCGTGTCCGCAACCGGCGCCTGGTAAGTGGGCATGACTCGATACTCCTGTTTATCGGAACAAACCGTCAGCCATCAATCGGTTGTGAATCATTGTGGCACCGTCAATCGTGCGATGTAAGCGGCGCTACGCATACCACCATCAACGCGTATCCTTCGACAACGTATTTACACCTGCCGCGGCTGCGTAACACACATCGAGGGTCGGCGCGTCGATGCCCAGACGCGCAGCTTCTCGTAACGCATAGCCCAACGTCTCCTCGACTTCGAGCCTGCGTCCCGCTTCGAGATCCTGCAGCGACGACATACGATGTCCGGGCGCGGATGCGATGAGTTCGCGGCCGACCTGGCTCAACTTCTCGACCGCGGCGCGTTCCGGGCCGGACGCGATGCTGGCCACGGGGACGGGTGACTGATCGATGAGCTCGATACCGCGCGCCGCGGCGATGCTCGCCATTTCGCGGATCAGCCGCACGCCCAATCCGGCGAGACGTGGATTGTCCAGGAACTTGCCCGTCGTCGTTCTAGCGATCAGCGAGAGCGAAAAGAGCGCGATCCAGCCGACGAATTTCGACCATTCGACCGTCTCTATCCGGGCGCTTGATTCGGTATTGATCCCCGCCGCGTCCAGCATGTTGGCGATCGCGCGTACATCGGGTCCGATGTAAGACGCAGTCGGGCCGATGTACAGGCGCACGTTTCGTGTGAATTCGACCGAGCCCCGAGCCTGCAGCTCACCGCTGAAATTGGCCATGCAACCGAGTACCGCGCCCGCACCGTATGCGGCCCGCGAGTTGATCGTTCTTCATGACGCCATTGGCGACGGAGGAAGACGCTCTGAGGCGTCACCTGTGACAAACGCTCGGTCGCCGCGGCCATGTCATAGGTCTTCACTGCGAAGATCAAGAGCTCGGTAGCGGTGATCGCATCCGTCTGTTCTACGACCTCGCATGGCGTCTCAATTTCCGCCAGGCCCCTTACGCTCAAACCGTGTTGTTTGACGTGTTGCGCGCGCCGGCCGCGGGCGACGACGCTAAGGTCATGCCCGGCGGCGATGAGATGGGCGCCGAGGATCGTGCCGAGCGCGCCAGCGCCGATGATCGTGATTTTCACGGGGTCGGAGATTCTGCAGTCAAACCAATCCGCTCGGAGATAGTCGAAAGTATACGACTGAATGAAGCGTTCCCCGGATTCCGCTACGCTCCATCCAGGCTACAATAGTTGCCAATGACTGGCCCATTGCCCCTACCACCCGGCCCACCGCAGCATCCGTTGCGCCAGTTGATGCAGTATTCGTTCAAACCCGCGGAATTCATGGAGTCCTGCGCCCGTTACGGCGAGACGTTCACGATGCGGCTAGCGGGTTTCGGCACCCTGGTCCAGCTCACGCGGCCGGACGATATCCGCGAGGTCTTCCGCGGCGATCCAGACATCCTGCACGCCGGTGAGGGCAATATCGTACTGTCATCGGTCGTCGGCGGGAGTTCGGTGCTGGTGCTCGACGACGCGCCGCACCTGCGTCAACGCAAGGTTATGTTACCGCCCCTGAAAGGCGAGCGTATGCGCACGTTTTTCAACGCCATGCAGTCGGAAGCCCTGGATGTGGCGGACTCGATGGGCAGACGCGGGCGTGGTGCGTGCCGACAGGGGCATGCAAACCGTAACCTTGCGCGTCATATTGCGCGCCGCGCTCGGTCATGAACCCGTCGCGGAATTCGAACGATTACAGAAGAGCATGGCGCGCCTGCTCGCGCACGTACGCAACCCACTGGCTCTTTTTATGTGGAATCTCTTTCCGCTGGACAAATATCAGGACTCCCGCGTGCTCCCGTTCTACCGCATGCGTCGAAAATTTGACTCGCTGCTTTACGAGGTTATCGCCAAACAACGTGCAGTCGCACCCGGTGAACGCCCCGGAGTGTCTGCTGACCGATCTGTTCGAGATGACGTATGACGACGGCACCGTGATGCCCGACCTCGAGCTCCGCGACGCGATCGTCACCGTACTCGCGGCCGGTCACGACACCACGGCACTGTCGCTCGCGTGGGCGTTCGAGCAGATCCTGCCACGCGCCGATGTCGTTGAACGCATCGAAAGCGAACTCGAGGACGTCTGCGGAAAAGGCCTGCCGCAACCGGAACACATGGCGTCGCTCGAATATCTGGACGCCGCGATCCGGGAGAGCTTACGGATCCGGAGCATCATTCCGTTCGTGGTCCGCGTCCTCAAGGACACGTTTTCAGTCGGCGGCTTCACTTACCCGAAGGGTATCGTGTTGTGTCCGTCCATCTATTTGCTCCACATGCGCGAGGATCTCTATCCCGAGCCGCGCACCTACCGGCCCGAGCGTTTCCTCGAACGCAAATTCGCCCCGCACGAATGGGATCCCTTCGGCGGCGGCAACCGCGCTTGTCTCGGTCAGGCGTTTGCCTTATACGAAATGAAAGTGGTGTTGGCCACGTTGTTTTCGGTGTTGAAGATGGTTCGGCCCGCCGGTGCGGTGTCTAAACCGGCGCGGCGCGGTATTGCGATCGGCCCGCATGACGGCACCCGTCTGCAAGCGACACGCCGCTAGACGTTCAAGGTGCCCGCGATAAGCGCGCGGCGAGTGCGCGCAAAGTCGCGACGCGTTCGGGTCCGGACGGATGGCTCGAAAAGAACGACGTGGATGACGATCCCGGAATACTGTTCAACGCCTCGTGTAACCGCGCGCCGCCGTCGCTTCGAAACCGGCCTCAATCGCCCATATTGTGCCGAGGTAATCCGCTTCGCGCTCGTTGTCCCGACTATAGCCGGATTGGATCGCGGAGAAGGTCATACTGGATAGTGCATAGCCTCCCGGAACGCCCATCCCGCTCAGCACTGCGCCCCCCAGTACGCTCAGGATCCCCGACGTTGCCTCCGCATCCTGCTGCTGCCGGCCGTGGGCGAGTTTCAAGTGAGCCGTTTCATGGCCGACGAGCGCCGCCGCGGCATGCGCGTCCATGCCCAATAGTTCCAGCATCGCAAAATTGATCCCGACGATGTATTCACCGCGTTTGCCAATTCCCGCGAAGGCGTTCGGCACCTCGCCGTCGACGATGATGAGATCTATTTCGAGTTCCGCGGCTTCATCGACCGCGGTTTTGACCGCGTACAGCAGGCGCAGTTGTTCCGTGTACAACTCGGTAATGACCTTACCTCGTTTCGTGCCGATCTGAATGACGTCGGCATCGACGCGAGCGAGATCGGCCACGCGCCACATGTATTGAAACGGTTGGCTGCCGGCACAAGTCGGCAGGCCCAAGGTGACCAGGAACAGAATAAATCTCGTCGTACGCATCATGGTGTTTATATTAGAGCCTCAAATACCCGAACAGGTTCGAATCAATAGAGGGTTCTGCTGCGCCAATTAGGGACTGTTTCTCATTAGATGCGGCGCAAGCTTAATAGTGCCTTAACCGTTACACTGCTTTCGATCATAAAACGATAAAGAGACGTATCTCCATGCGCTGCGAGGTGATTGCCATTGGGACCGAGCTTCTGTTGGGGCAGATCACCGATACCAACTCATCGTGGATAGGCGGCGAGCTGGCGCTGGCGGGTATCGATTCCCATTACCAGACCAAGGTCGGCGACAACCTCGAACGCATGGTCGCGTGCATTCGCCAGGCCTTGGCGCGCAGTGACGCCGTGATCACCTGCGGCGGACTCGGCCCCGACCCAGGACGACATCACGCGCGAGGCAATCTGCACGGTGATGGGCGTGAACCTCGTTCATCATCCGGAAATCGCCGAGTACATCCGGCAGATGTTCGCTACGCGCAATCGGGCCATGCCCGATAACAACCTGCGCCAGGCCGACGTGCCGGAAGGCGCCGCGACCATTCCCGAACAGCCCGGCACGGCGCCCGGGCTCGTGTGCCCTATCGGCGACAAGGTGATCTATGCCGTGCCCGGCGTCCCGCACGAAATGCGCACGATGATGAGGGGCACAATCCTGCGGGATTTAAAGCGTCGCGCCGGATTGAGCGCGGTCATCACGAGCCGCGTATTACGCACCTGGGGTCACAGCGAATCGCGTCTCGCCGAACTCCTTGCCGACCGCATCACAGCGCTCGACAAAACGGGCAACCCCACGCTCGCCTTCCAAGCCAGCGGTATCGACGGCCTCAAAGTTCGTATTACGGCGAAGGCCGATGGCGAAGATGCAGCGGCGAAACTCATCACCGACGAAGAAGCGCGCGTGCGCGAATTGCTCGGCAATTACGTCTTCGGCGTGGATGAGCAATCGATGGAATCGGTGGTGCTCGATCTCCTGCGCTCGCGCGGTATGCGTTTGGCCCTGGCTGAAGTGACCAGCGGCGGGATTGCAAGCACGCGATTATCGGCGATCGACCCTGCCGGTGAGGTATTTCACGGCAGCGTCATTCCTACGGCCGGCAGCGTGCGGAACGGGATCCTCGGCGTGCCGCCTTCATCCATAGGCACAGCAGAGGCTGCCAGAAAATTGGCAGACGCCGTTCGAACCGCATTTGGGACGGACGTCGGTCTATCGACCACGGGAGAGCACGATCTCGGTGGCGTAGATGAGAACTCCGCGGGTGAGACCTATCTCGGTATCGCGATCGATGGACGCGTCGACGTCGAGCAGGTACGCCTGCCCGGCGATCGCGAGCGCGTGAGGCAATACAGCGTGATCAGCCTCCTGAATGCGTTGCGCCTGCGACTAATTGCATAATCAGGGAGAATGACCATGTCCGAATCAGCCACCATCGAGCACCTCGTTGCACGCCAGCAGATCGCCGATGTCATCTACCGCTACGCGCGCGGCATCGATCGCATGGATTTCGATTTGGTTCGCTCGTGTTACCACCCGGATGCTTACGATGACCACGGCGCGTTTCGCGGCAATGTCGACGATCTCATTGCAGCCGCTAAAGAATTCCTGGCGCGATGGACCGCAACCCAGCATTTCATGGGCAACATGCTGATCGAGGTCGATGGTGAACGCGGGCGGACGGAGACCTATGCCGTTGCCTACCACCGGCGCGAGGACGCCGAAGGCAATGGCAAGGACGACGTCATGGCCATCCGCTACGTCGATCGATTCGAAAAGCGCAATGGCGAGTGGAAGATCGCTTACCGGGTCGTCGTCAATGAGTGGCGGCGCGTGGACCCGGTCAAAGGCGCGCGCGGACGCGACACCGTCGGCGTTTGGGGCCGACGAGACGGCAACGATGCGATCGATTGGATCCTGCAGGCCGAAGCGCCGGGCTGAAAAGGGAGATAAGTCAAATGGGCAAGAGACGCGACATACCCGGGCGCCCTGTAACGCGCCGCGATTTCGTCAAGACCAGCGTCGCTGCGGCGGCCGCCTTGCCGCTCAGCGCCGTCGGCGCCGACAAAAGCGCGCACGATTACGACGTCATCGTCATCGGCGGCGGGTTCGCCGGCGCCGCGGCAGCACGCGAGACGGCGAGCATAGGTTTGC
>CBDCJB010000008.1:0-62722 GCA_965217605.1 Gammaproteobacteria bacterium | reverse complement strand
ATCGCTTGAACGAGATCGATCTGTCCCCGGATATGACCGCCATCATGGATGGGTTCTGGGCCGCGTGCAGCCACAACCGGAGTACCGAAGGCGGGTTTACGGAAATGGTGCGTTGGTACGCGTTAGCGGGAAATGATTTACAGCGGCTCAACGATTCGATCGCGCGCTTCAAGCTCAAGGCCGGCACCCTCTCATTGATCAACCACATGATCGCAGACGCAAAGCCCGAGGTGGTGCTGGCGACCCCGGTCGAGAAGATCGCGCAGAGCGCGGACGGCGTGGTGGTCACGACCGAGGAAGGCCAGACGCTGTCGGCGCAGCAGGTGATCGTCACCGTGCCGATCAACACGCTCAAGCACATCGCATTCACGCCGGCGCTATCCGAGGAGAAGTTGATCGTCTCGCGCGCGCAACATGCGGGCTTTGGCACCAAGTTTTACGTGCACGTCAAACAGAATCTCGGCAGCTTGTTCTGCATTGCCCCGGACGTCGATCCGATCAGTTTCATGTTCACCAATTATTACGGGACCGAAGGCACGACTCTGGTGGCCTTTGGCGCGCACCCGGATCTGCTGGACATCCATGACCGCAATCAGGTCCAAGATGCCGTATCGTTGTTCTTTCCGGAGGCCGAAGTCACGGATTCGGTCGGCTACCAGTGGACCCACGATCCGTTCTCGCTCGGCACCTGGTGCACGCTCAGGCCCACGCAGACGAGCAAATACCTCGTGGGGATACAGCGCGCCGAGGGTCGGGTCCATTTCTGCGGCAGTGATATCGCGAACGGCTGGCGCGGCTTCATCGACGGCGCTATCGAGAGCGGGCAGCGGATTGGCCTGGATGTCGTCAGGGCGCTGGCGTAACGGCGCCATTGGTATACGTGCTGGCTGGCGCGGTTGTGCGGTAATCGGCTGTCTAATCGTGTTCGCGCAGGTTCACGCTGACGGCAGTTGCGATCTCGCCAATGGCGAAAAGGTGTTTCAAAAGTGCGCGATATGCCATTCGATCGAAGCCGGGGCGCCGCACGGCGTTGGCCCCAACCTTAACGGCGTCATCGGCCGCGCCGTCGGCCAGGTCGAGGGCTTTAAATTTTCGCGCGGCATGCGCGAATCAGGTCAGAACTGGACGGACGAGCATCTCGACGCATTTCTGAACGATCCGATGGGCGTTTATCAACGCACGCGCATGGCCTTTAGCGGTCTGAAGAACGCCCAGGATCGCACCGCCGTTCTGTGTTTCATTGAGCGTACGGGCGCAGGCAACGAGTAGGACCCCTTTTTACCGTCTCATCAGACGCCTTTCTCTTTTTCGTTCTCGAAGTGCGAAATCGCACATCTTCGCCGCGCTGCGATGTCGACAATGATGTCCGTGCAAGGTGTATGTATTCGATACACCTGGGACGCACGTGTTAAACATCATAGGAGCAATGACATGATCGAGCATCTAAAATTTCCGAAACTTTCGGTATTCGCGAAAGTTACGGCGATCGCTCTTTTCATTGGACTGTCGACTTCACCCCTCGTATCTGCGGGTGAATTTGGCACGGCAAAGATAAAGATCTTTACCTTTGCGGAAACGTCTACGGAAAAGGCTATGCAAAGCAAGGACTACGATCGGGTTATCGACATGAGCCAGCGAGTAATAGGCCATTTCGGTTACCACGATCTGGTAAACCTTTGTGCATCGTATGCCTTCAAAGGGCAATACGACAAGGCTTCGCGCGCATGCGATCGTGCGGTTCGTTATCGGACGTCAATATTGTTCAGACGTTCAAACATCAAAGGTGACCACTGGGTTGCCTATGCCAATCGAGCCGTAGTAAGCACCCTAAAGGGCAATACGGAAAGCGCCCGCAGGGATCTTGCCACCGCGCAGAGAAAGGGAGGCGATGTAGCCGCTCTTGGGCACAACCTCGCAGTGATTGACGGCAATGACGGTACCGTAGGCGTCGAATTGTCGGCGGTGCAATGACCGACAGCGGAGGAAGGGGGTCTTCGACTCTTTTGATAAGAAAGCAGTCGGAGATCCCCCTTTTTATATCACTCCGGTTCAGCCTGCTGATGCGCGAAGATCGACTTGTATCCGCCCATGCGCCGCCACGGCGGCGGCAACGGACAGGGCCTTGGATCGAAACGCGGCCAGCGCTCCGGCTTCCCGCGGATCGTGATTTCACTGTATTTCTGATCAACCACGAGATCGGTCAGGGGTATGGCGTCGGCCGCCGAATACGCGCACAGGAATAGCGGCCGGTAACGATCGCTTACGTTGGGCGGCGAGCCGTGGATACAGCGGCAGTTGTGCACGGTGATGGACCCTGCAGGGCCGCCGAGATATTCGGCCGATTCGACGTCGACGCTGGCGATGTCTTTTTCGTTGATGAACCCAGTCCATTCATCGTTGTCGTCGACTAGATCGTAGAGGCGGCCCGCATGGCTTCCGGGAATAACGCCCATGGGCGCCATCGTGTCGTCGACATCCTCGAAGTAAACGCCGATGGTGAGCACGTCGTAATTCGTGTGCGGCCAGAACTGGATGTCCTGGTGCCACTTCACTTCTTCACCGCCAGCGCTCCATTTGAAATTGAGTTTAGCGTGATGAAACTTGAAGTCGGGCCCCAGCAGATCTTCAGCGATATCAGCGAAGGGTCCAGTGCTGGCGAACTGCCAGTAAGTTTCGTGCTGATCCAGTGCGTGGTTGAGCCGCCGCAGGCGCGGCGCTTCCGCGGTATGCGACGGTTCGTAATCAAACCGCTTGTCATCGGCGCCTGCGGTGCGGCTTATATCGACGAACTCCGCGGTGACGTCGCGTAACTTCTCGAGCCAATCCTCGCCGACCACGTTTTGCGCGCCGACGTATCCGGCGTCGAAATAGTTGGCGCGGTCAGCGTCGCTCAGGATCCGGCCGCTGCGGCGTAGAATTTCATCGCGTTTCATATGCGTCTCCGTTCGCCCGCAAGCGGGCTCCTACTCCATGAACCGCTGTTTGGCGAATCCCTGTTCGTATGGCGACAGGGCTTTGACGTCGACCGTTAGCGAACGGAACATCCACGTATCGTCGCGTCGTACGTATTCCTCGCGGTATTTTGCAACCAGCCAGCAGGCAGTCGTGTCCGGCTCGCTCACCATGGGCTGCCACAGATCCCAACGGCCGGTCGCGGTATCGCCATCGACCTCGATGACGGGATTGGTGACGTAGTGGTTGGCGAAGCTGATCAGGTTCGACGCATTTGCGAAAAACGCATGGATCGCGTCACGGCCCTCGTAGGTCCCGAACGGTCCACCGTCCCATATACCGTCCTCGACGAACAGCGAAGCGATCCCGTCGGGGTCGTACCGTTCATCGCAATAAGCACAGTAGCGGTGTTTGAGTTGCTTGATCTGCTCGACGTCGAACAGCCATTGGAGCTTTTCGGATTCGTTCATTGCGCTCGACCTTGGATTGATTCGCCTCGACTAAAGATAGCGTCCAGGGGTGGACTTGGGCAACCGGGGCCAGCATCATGGGCAGGAAACGGAGGAATCATCGTGAAGGTCGAAATCGAATACTGCGCAGTTTGAAACTATGAGCCTACCGCTCTCCGTGCGAGAGACAGACTGCTCAGCCTCGGCGATCACGAAATTGAACTCATCAAGGGCGCCAACGGCGTGTTCGAGATCACGATTGAAGACAAACTCGTTTTCTCGAAAAAAGCCTTGGGCCGGTTCCCGAGCGATGAGGAACTCGACGCGCTGGCGAATCCCTGACGGCCGGGTGTTGGCGCGAGCCGCACACACGACACCGCCCGGACCGGTATGCTGATCGCAAAGTGGATCACCGAACGTCTCGCGGACGGCTACGCCGGGTTCGAGCCGTTGAGCGCCGAAATCGTGGACCGTGCAGCCGACAGTGGTCTGCTCACGTCCGCACGCGAGGTGCGTGTGATCCTAGAAAAACTCATCCGTGAAGGGACCGTCGAACCTTGTCAGTATCTTGCCGAGGACGATTGTTACGAGCCGACGGTATACGATAATTCCAATATCTATTTCTACGCGTTTCGTTTGAAACAGCCGACCTGATCGAAGCGACATCGGCTGGGGGAGGGACGATGGCGACGAGTGAACTGTGCACCGCCACACTCTTGGAGGTTGCCAAACTCATCGAGCAAAAGGCGATCTCGCCGGTTGACTTGACCGAAGCGATGCTGGCGCGCATCGCGGAACTGGATGGGAAGGTAAAGAGCTATTTGCTGGTGACCACCGATCTCGCGCTCGAACAGGCACGCGCCGCAGAAGCCGAGATTGCTGGCGGGCACTACCGAGGGCCGTTGCATGGGGTGCCGATCGCACTCAAAGACCTCGTCAACACCAAGGGGATCCCCACCACCTGCGCGTCGGTGATCCTCAAGGATTTCAAACCCGATTACGACGCCGCTGTAGTCGAACGCCTGAATGCTGCCGGCGCAGTAACGCTCGGTAAGCTCAACATGACCGAATTCGCGCTGTACGGCTATCACCCGGATTTCGAGCCGCCGCGTAACCCCTGGAATCTGGATTACTGGTCGGGTGTATCGTCCAGCGGCTCGGGCGCCGCAACCGCGGCGTCCTTGTGTTACGCCTGCCTCGGCACGGATACCGGCGGCTCCATCCGGTTCCCGTCATCGGCCTGCGGTGTCGTCGGTATCAAGGCGACCTTCGGCAAAGTCAGCCGCTATGGGGTGTTCCCCTTGTCCGATACGCTCGATCATATCGGTCCGATGGTCCGCACCGTCGGCGATGCCGCGGCGATGCTGCAGGTTCTCGAAGGGCGCGACCCGCGCGATGCATCGACCCGCACGGATCCCTATTGCGACTACGCGGCGGTCCTGGACCGGGGCATCGAGGGCATGCAGATCGGGATCGATCGTACGTACTCGACGACCGACACCGATCCGCGCTTGTCGGATGCCTTGTTTACAGCCGTCGAGCTAATGGCGGAACTCGGCGCCGAGATCGTCGAGCTCACCTCACCTGAACTCGCCGACGCCGCCGATCACTGGATGGCGACTTGCAGCGTGGATGCGTTGATCGGCCACCAGAGTTTCTATCCGCAACGAGCCGCGGACTACGGCCCCGTGTTCCGCTCACTTCTCGATCATGGCGCAAGCGTCACGGCGGAAGAATATGCCCGCGCCCAACGCCAACGCCAGGCGACCAAGGCCCTGCTCCACGAGTTGCTGGCGGATATCGACGTGATGGTGTGTCCCGCGACGCCCTCGCCCGCGATGCCGCAAGCGGATTTCCCACCGCAGCAAGTCGTACCGCCCGAGGAGCTGGCGCCGCTGGTGCGCTTCAGCGCACCGACGAATTTCGCGGGCAACCCCAGCATCACCATACCGAACGGTTTCAACGACGAAAAAATGCCCCTGGCGATGCAGTTCATCGGCCGTCATGGCAACGAGGCCGGCATCATTCAGGCCGCCGCCGCCTATGAAGCGGCGACGGAATGGCATAAAGCACGTCCGCCGCTCTAGGCTGGCCGTATGACTGAAGAGATCTTTCGCAACGACGCCTATGCGCGGGAAACAGAGGCGGTGATCGTCGAGGTCACCGACGAGGGCATCGTGCTCGATCGGACCGTGTTCTATCCCGAGGGCGGCGGTCAACCCGGCGATCGCGGACGCCTGCGTTTGAACGATGACGCATTCGTCGACATCATCGATACACGCAAAACGGGATCGGGAACGCTAGTGCATATTCCCCACGGTGACGCTGCGCCACCGACGGTAGGCGACCGTGTTACAGCGCGCATCGATTGGGATTATCGCTTCCGGCACATGCGCACCCACACCTGTTTACATCTGCTGTGCGCGTTGATCCCGCACGATGTGACCGGCGGCGCGATCAGCCAGGACAAAGGCCGGCTCGATTTCGACATGGCGGAAACGCTCGACAAAGAGGCCGTGCAGCAAGGGCTGGATCGCCTGGTTGCGGAGGACTATCCCGTGGCCTACCGGTGGATCACGGACGATGAAATGCAACGCAACATGGAGTTGGTGCGCACCATGTCGGTCAAGCCGCCGCTGGGACAGGGCAAGGTGCGGTTGGTGGACGTCAACGGCGTCGATCTGCAGCCCTGCGGCGGCACACACGTCGCGCGCACCGGCGAGATCGGCGCCGTGCGCATCGGCAAGGTCGAAAAGAAGGGAAAACACAATCGTCGCGTAAATATTCACCTGGAATAATCGTGATCTATCAATTGGATGAATATCGGGTCGTCACCGAGGGCGACTACTTTATTGCCGACAGCGCGAGCGTCATCGGTGACGTGCAGTTGAAAAACGATGTAGGGATCTGGTTCGGTGCGGTTCTCCGGGGCGATATCGAGCGTATCACCGTTGGCGAAAACTCGAACATTCAGGACTGCTGCGTGATGCACACCGATGAGGGCTTCCCGATGACCGTCGGCCGCGACTGCACGGTCGGGCATCAAGCAACGCTCCACGGCTGCACGATCGGCGACAACAGCTTGATCGGCATCGGCGCGGTGATTCTGAACGGTGCGCATATCGGCAAGAACTGTCTCATCGGCGCGGGTACGCTCGTGACCGAGGGAAAGGCGATCCCGGACAACAGTCTGGTGGTCGGGTCGCCCGGTAAAGTCATCCGCGAATTGAGCGCTGCCCAGATCACAGGGATCACCGAGCAGGCGGCGCGCTACGTCGAGCGGTTCAAACGCTACAAACGCGGTCTGCAACCGCAACGTGGCTGACGAGCGTTCAGTGACCGAACTCGCCGCAGAATACGTGGCGGGTACGCTAAGCGACGAGACCGCGCAACGCTTCGAGGCCCGCCTGCACGAGGACGCGGACGCACGCCGGGTCGTCGGCACGTGGAAAGTCGAAATCGATGCGTTCGTAGGCGCGATCGCGTCCGCGGCGCTCAGTGACAACGACAAGCCGTGGGTCGAGATAGCCCCCGGCATCACCGGCAAGGCGCTCCGCTACGATCACCAGGTGGGCTCAATGGTCTATGTCGTACGGCTGCAGCCTGGTGTACGTTGCCCCGTGGCGGCGAGCGGCTCCCCCGAAGAGTGTCTTTTAATCTCGGGTGATTTGTCCCTCGGTGGGGTCTCGTTGAAAGCCGGTGACCGCCATCACGCGGCGAACAGCGTCATCCACGGCGGCGGCCACAGCGACAGGGGCGCCGTGCTTTTCATTCGGGCGCGCGATGCTTGAGTAGGCGCCTAGAGGATCTCAACCATCGCTATCTCATAGCTTAGATCTTCACCCGCCAACGGATGGTTCAGATCCACCGTCACGGTCGTGTCTGAAATATCGATCACGCGCAGATACACGGGGTAGCCGCCCGACACGGAGCCACTGATCCGAGTGCCGATCTCGACTTGATCGACGTCCGGGATGCGCGACCGATCCACCTCCCGCACCAAATCTTCGGAATGCGGCCCGTGGGCGTCGGCGGCGCGGACATTCACAGTTTTCGACTCGCCCGGCGCCATGCCGACCAGCGCCTCCTCGAAAGCGGGCAGCGCTTCGCCCGCGCCAATCGTGAGCTCCAGCGGCTGCCCTTGCAGCGAAGAATCGAACTCCGTGCCGCCCTCGAGCTTGCCGGAATAATGCACGCGTACCCGCTGTCCCGGACGGGCCGTTGGCGGTCTACTTTCACCCATTGGTATCGGAAAAGCGCTAATATGCAAAACCACTGTAAAAATACCCTAAAGCAGGAGATCCG
This sequence comes from Gammaproteobacteria bacterium, assembly GCA_965217605.1. Classification (GTDB taxonomy): domain Bacteria; phylum Pseudomonadota; class Gammaproteobacteria; genus JAYYZW01. The sequence continues at coordinate 55,016 of CBDCJB010000008.1, read as the reverse complement.
GACATGGCCAAAGCCGATTTCTACGACGACGAGTCCAAGGGCCAATACAACGCTTGGTATTTCGACAACGTCATCGACGGCGAAAAAGAATGCTATGAAGGCGCACTCAAAGCCTACTACGACGTGAATAGACCCCTATGGGAGATGAATCCCGACAAAGCGGTGCTCCTGATCATCGATCTGCAGGTCGATGTGGTCGATCCGAAGGGTAAGCTGTGGATGCCTGCGTCGACCAAGATGCTGCCGAAGTTGAAGGAAGTCATCGCGTTCTGCCGTGAGAACGGCATGCCGGTCATCTATACCGCCCATCAAGCGCATCCCAGCGGGCGCGACAAAGGCCTCATGCACACCTACCTGTCGTTGCTGCAGGAGTCGCTGATCGAGGGCCAGGAGGGTGCAGAAATTTATCCCGAGATCGCGCCGCAGCCCGATGAGTGGGTCATCACGAACAAGCGGCGGTATGACTCCTTCTGGGGAACGGAACTCGAAGACGTACTTCGCACCTTGAACAGGGATCAGATCATACTGACCGGTGCGTGCACGAACTTCTGCTGCTCGACGACCACCCGATCCGGAATGCAGCGCGGTTTCCACATCGCGTTTCCCTACGATCTGAACGCGACTGACGATCCGGCCATTCATGAAGAGGTCTGCAAGACCATGAATCGCGGTTACGCGCGCGTCATGGCCGCCGATGACCTGCTCGATGAGCTGCGATCGGTGGTAGACCAAAGAAGTAAGGCCGCCGCCGGCTGACGTAAACCGTAGCCCGGATGAAGCGAAGCGGAATCCGGGTTGTTATTCCTCCGCATCAAAGAGCTCGGCGAGCTTACTCAACATAACCCCGCCGAGTTCTTCCGCGCCCGCGATGGTAACCGCCTGCCGGTAATACGGCGTTACGTCGTGTCCGATCCCGATCGCGATCAACTCGACCGGCGAAGTGTGCTCGATCGAGCGGATGACTTCGTGCAGGTGGCGTTCCAGATAGTCGCCGCCGTTAGCCGACAGCGTTGAGTCGTCTACCGGCGCGCCGTCGGAGATAACCATTAAGATACGGCGCTGCTCGGCCTGTCCGAGCAGGCGCTGATGCGCCCATAACAGCGCCTCGCCGTCGATGTTTTCCTTCAATAAACCGCCGCGCAGCATCAAGCCGAGGTTCTTGCGCGCGCGCCGCCACGGCGCGTTGGCCGCCTTGTAGATAATATGGCGCAGATCGTTCAGGCGACCCGGGTTGGCGGACTTGCCCTGGTACAACCACCGATCGCGGGATTGCCCGCCTTTCCAGGTACGCGTGGTGAAGCCGAGGATCTCGACCTTGACGCCGCAGCGCTCCAGCGTGCGGGCCAGGATGTCGGCGCTCAACGCAGCCACTGTGATCGGTCGGCCGCGCATCGAGCCCGAGTTGTCGATCAACAGGGTCACGACGGTGTCACGAAACGGGCTCTCTTTCTCTTGTTTGAAGGATAACGGCATCATCGGATCCGCGACGACGCGGGCGAGCCGCGCAGTGTCAAGGAGGCCCTCGTCGAGATCGAATTCCCAACTGCGCATCTGCCGGGCCAGCAAGCGGCGCTGCAAACGGTTGGCGAGCTTTGAGGTGACGCCGTGAAGATGAGTGAGCTGGTTGTCGAGCTGCGTACGTAGCCGGCTCAGCTCGTCGGGCTCGCACAGCGCCTCCACATCCACGACCTCGTCGAAGGCGCTGCAAAAAATCTTGTACGGCAACTCGTTTGACAACGCATCGCCGGAACGCCAGCGGTGTTCCGCACGCCCCGCATCGTTCGCATCGGTGTCGCCATACGGATCGTCATCGCGCCGGCCGCTCTCGGCGTCGCTGGATTCACCGGCCTGCTCGCCGTTCTCCGCAGTTTCGACGCCCGCGCTTTCGCCGTTCTCTTCCTCTTCGCCGCCGGCAGCCTGAGGCTCGGAGCCGAGTGCTAATTCGAGCTCTTCGCCTTCAGCCTCGGCCAAGCCGAGATCCTTGAGCAAGCGGCGCATCGCCTGCGCGAAGCGTTCCTGGTCGTTCGCATCGCGGCCCACCGCGTCGAGCGCGCGCGCTGCGCTGGCGTCGAACCATTGACGGCACAACTCGACCATCGGACGCGCCGCGTCCGGTGACGCTCGCCCCGTAATGCGCTCGCGCACCAGGCATGCCAGCGCCTCGGCAAGCGGAACGTCGTTGAAGTCTTGCACGCGTTCGTAGCCGCGCCGCAGGCACCGGTCCGCGAGCATGGCCGTGACGTTGTCGGCAACGCCGGACATCCGGCGCATGCCAAGCGACTCGACGCGGGCTTGTTCCGCGGCGTCGTAAATCGCCTGCGCCGGTTCGCCACTCGGCCGGTGGCGGGCATGAGCCGTGGCGTCGTGATAGTACAAGCGCAGTGCAGACGCATCGGCCATACCGCGCAGGCGGCCGACATCGGCTTCGGGTAATTCGATCTCGGGCTCCGGTATTCGGACTTCCCGAGCTTCGTTCAGCGTCGCGTCGTCATCGCCATAGCTGACTGTCAACTCGCCGTCCGCGGCAAGCGCGCGCGTGGCTGCGCCGAGGGCGCGCTTGAACGTTTCCGCTGGACTCTCGAGGTGCGCCATACCGGCGCCGTCCTAATGCGGCTTCGCCGCCACCGCCGATTCCGGCAGCTCGGTGCCGAAGCAACGTTGAAAATATTCGGCCACTACCGGTCGTTCGAGTTCGTCACATTTGTTGAGAAAGGTAAAGCGAAAGCCGACGCCCAGATCGCCGAAGATCCGGGCGTTCTCAGCCCAGGTGATCACAGTGCGTGGCGACATCACCGTCGAAATGTCGCCCGCCATGAATCCTGCACGGGTCAACTCGGCAACGTTGATCATATTGCCGATCACCTGGTGTCCTTCCTCGTCGTCCAGGCTCGGCACGTTGGCCAGCACGATCTTCATTTCGTCGGCATGTGGCAGGTAGTTGAGGGTCGCGACGATATTCCAGCGGTCCATCTGGCCCTGGTTGATCTGCTGGGTACCGTGGTAGAGGCCGGTCGTATCGCCGAGGCCTACGGTGTTGGTCGTTGAGAACAAGCGGAACGCCGGGTGTGGCCGCAACACCCGGTTCTGGTCCAGGAGCGTGAGCTTACCCTGGGCCTCGAGCACACGCTGGATGACGAACATCACGTCGGGCCGCCCGGCGTCATACTCGTCGAATACCAATGCCGTCGGGTGTTGCACCGCCCACGGCAGCAAGCCCTCACGAAACTCAGTGACCTGTTGGCCGTCGCGGATGACGATGGCGTCCTTGCCCACCAAGTCGATGCGGCTGATGTGACTATCGAGATTGATGCGGATACACGGCCAGTTGAGGCGCGCGGCGACCTGTTCGATGTGCGTCGACTTACCGGTGCCGTGATAGCCCTGGATCATGACGCGGCGGTTGTGCGCGAATCCGGCCAGGATTGCCGTTGTGGTCTCGAGGTCAAAGTGATAGGCCTCGTCGACATCGGGTACGTGCTCGCTGGCCTGCGAGAACGCCGGCGCCTCCATGTCGTTATCGAATCCGAAGAGTTGGCGTACGGAGACCATGATGTCGGGACCGGACTCGGGCATGGTCGGACGTCCGTTGGATAACGTCGAGTTCGTCAAAATCAGTGCATCCTCAGCCGTTCGACACTGCAGCCTACACGAAGTAGTCGCTAGATGTCGGCATGCTCGTAGCCTCGATGGAGCACTGCGGAATCCGGGACATTCGTTTCAACACGCGCGAATCTATTCTAATCTTGGAGCCACCTACATTCCGTGAGAACTGTTCATGCACAAAGACACGCCCGGCCCGACGTCGCACAGTTATTTCTCGCAACGCCTGCGGCTGCATTACGTCGACTGGGGCAACGCGAGTGCGCCGCCGCTGTTACTGGTGCACGGCGGCCGCGATCACTGCCGGAATTGGGACTGGGTTGCCCAGGCGCTGCGCGACGAATGGCACGTGATCGCCCCCGATCTGCGCGGTCACGGCGATAGCGAATGGTCGGCCGACGGCCAGTACGACATGGCGGGTTATATCTATGATTTGGCGCAGCTCATTCACCAGCAGCATCTGGCGCCGGTGACCCTCGTCAGCCACTCATTAGGCGGCAACATTGCGCTGCGCTACACGGGTATTTATCCCGAGGCCGTGCGCAGGCTCGTGGCAATCGAAGGGCTCGGACTGTCACCGACCCTGCTCGAGAAACGCGCAAGCCAATCCCTGGACGAACGCATGCGGGGATGGATCGACGAGCGCCGCGGCCTCGCTGGACGATTACCGCGCCGCTATCCCAGTATCGAAGAAGCCTTCAAGCGCATGCAGGAAGAGAACAAGCACCTCACACCCGAACAGGCGCGCCACCTCACCGTGCACGGCATCAATCAGAACGAGGATGGTACTTTTTCTTGGAAATTCGACAATTACGTCCGGTCCTGGCCGGCCTACGATATGCCCGTCAAGGAGCTGCACGACCTGTGGAATCGGATCACCTGCCCCACCCTGCTCGTGAACGGCAAGGAATCCTGGGCGTCGGACCCCGAGGCTGACGGACGCGCCGCGCATTTCACAAATGCGACCGTGGTGACCTTCGAGGATGTGGGACATTGGGTCCACCACGATCAACTCGAGGGTTTCCTCGAGTTGGTTTCTGACTTTATCGCGTTGTAAAACCCGGATTCCGCTCCGCTTCATCCAGGCTACGTCCGACTTGGAATAGTTATTGCTGAGTTACACCTTGTAATCACAGCAAGGTGTCGGTCATGGCGCGTACATCGCGCATTAGCCGCAAAAAGAGGCGTAGCGCACGCGATCTTTCCCGACGCGCGACGGAATATTTTGCCGCAGGCGACCTTGCCGCTGCGGAAAAGACGTGCCGGCGCGCGCTCACGCAGACGTCACGCAATGCAGACCTCTGGCACCTACTGGCAGCGAGCTTGCTCGGGCAAACCGACTTCGACGGCGCCACCCGGGCCGCTCACGAGGCGTGCACGCTCGATACGCAAAATCCTGATTTCGATAACACGCGCGCGCTGATCCTCAACCGCGAGGGTAAAACCGAGGAAGCCGAATCCGCGTGGCGTGCGCTGCTATCCAGACATCCCCGCCACGCCGACGCCTGGTACAACCTCGGGCGATTACTACTTGATATAGGACGAAACGAAGACGCCATAGAAGCCTTCGAGACCGCGCTCGAAATTGCACCCGCGTGGGGCAATGCGTTCAAGAATCTCGGTGTAGGCCAATTCGCGTTAGGCGATCACGGTGCTGCAGAGCGTGCCTACGTCAAAGCGATCGAATGCGATCCCCGCGACGCCGGGAGTTACGTAAATCTCGCCTGCCTGCGTCAAGAGGCAGACGATTTCAACGGTGCGATGACGCTCTTTCGAACCGTGCTCGACCTCGGCGCGGACGACGCCAGCCTAATTCGTTTCGCGTTGCTCACGCCCATCTTTTGCGACGATGCCAACGAGATTGGGGCGCACCGGGCACGCGTCTTGGAAAATCTCGCGGTGCTTGCGCGTCGTTCGCTGAACTTGACCGATCCCTCACGTGCCCTCGCGGCACCGGCCTTCTATTTCGCCTATCAAGGCCTCGATGACCTCGAATTCCAAACCGCTCTCGGCAAAGTCGTCGCGCGCGCGTGGCAACCGCCACCCATTACAACTCGATACCAACAACCCCATAGCCCACGTGTCGTATTCGTGTCCGCGCATTTCAAGCAACACACCATCGGGCCCCTCTACGCACCGATCATTGAACGCCTGTCGCGCGATGGATTCGAGCTTCACGTCCTGTCGATAGGCGGGCACGAGGACGACATCGCCTCGCGCATCGCCAAGGGCGCCGATCGTTCGGTCAAAGTCGGCGCGGATCTGAATACCGCACGCGCGGCGCTGATTGAGATAGACGCCGACGTCATCTTCTATTGCGACGTCGGCATGGATCCGTGGACCTACTATCTCGCGTCGGAGCGCCTTGCGCCCGTGCAATGCGTGACCTGGGGTCACCCGGTGACGACGGGACTAGCGAGCGTCGATTACTTCGTTTCGTCACGCCTGATTGAGCCGCCACACGGCGCGGCGCACTACAGCGAGGCCTTGGAGTCATTGCCCTGCTGGCCCGTCGTCTATGACCCGCCGGACAGGCATCAAAGCACCCTTACCCGATCCGATTTCGGATTCGGCGCCAGTGAGCACATCTATCTCTGTCCCCAGAGCTTGTTCAAATTTCACCCCGATTTTGATCGGTACCTGGCGGCGATCCTCGAGTTGGACGAACGGGCGATCATCGTACTGATCGATTCCCGTACAGCGTGGCGCGAGCGTCTCGAAGCACGCTTTGCAGGCAAACTCGGAAAGCACGCGGCGCGCATACGATTCCTGGCGCGACAATCCACGCACGATTATGCCGCCATGATCGACGCGGCCGACGTCGTGCTCGATACGATTCACTTCGGCGGCGGCTATACCAGTTTCGAGGCGATGTGGTCGGAGACGCCGGTCGTGTGCGAACGCGGTCAATTCATGCGCGGGCGCGTGACTGCGGGTTTGTGTGACCTGCTCGAACTCACTGAGCCGGTAACGTTTGGCTGTACCGACTACGCCGAGAAAGCGGTCGCGTTTACCACCGACAACGCATTCAGGAGCCGGTTCATCGACGCGCTTTCCACGTGCAAATGCAAGCTCCTGGAACTCGACGATACGGTCCTACCGGCATATCGCGATTTTTTCTTAACTACGCTCGCCGAGGCCGAAGCGATCCGCTCCGGGAGGATCGCTTCGTGAAGCCACGCACCCTGTTCGTAAAGCCGCCTGATCCGTTTTTACAGGAAGAGTTCGTCTACCCACAACTGGCGCCACATTACCTTCAAGCCTGGCTCGACGCCCATCGCTTTCCTTCCGCAGTCGTCGTGCTCCATATCCCACCAGACGAGCGCGGCGCCCGCCCCGAACCCGCTTCGCTCGACGACTGTCACATGATCGTCGTCGAGGACCGCGAGATCGTGGTAGAGGGCCCGTTCGATACCAGCGTATTCGCCGGGTACGACTTGATCGCGCTGTCAGTGATGACGCCGCAGGCCGAATACGCGTCCTGGATCGCCGCTGCGGTGCGCCGAGACCACCCGAACGCCCGCATCATGATCGGCGGCAGCCATGCGCGTTATTACCTCGAGCAGGTGATCATGCTCAGCGGCGAGGAGGCCTATGACTACGTCGTGCCCTATGACGGCTGGCGACCGTTGCTCGACATGCTGGAGCAGGGTCTGCCCGACCTCGGGCCGTCGCATTTGTTGTCGCATCAACAGGATCTGTCCATCATCACGGTACCGCCCACCCGTCCACAAGGACTGATGGCCCGCTACCGTTACGATATCGCGGGATTACCGGCCTTCCATACCGTGACCGCGCTCGGTTGCCCTTTCACCTGCCACTTTTGTGAAGCCGGCGTGGAACGCACGCGCTTCTTTCCGCGTCAGATGATCGACCGCGATCTCGCGAACATCGCACGCGCCCACCGCTCTCTGGACCGGGACCGTTATGCCCTCATGTTCTTTGACGATGTGGGACTGTTGAACCCCCGCCAAACGCGCGACCTGGCCGGCTTGGTCGCGACGCACGGATTCAGCGCCTGGCGCGCGTTTACGCACGCCTATCTCATCGTGCGACATGGCGACGATCTATTGAGTCCTTTCAGTGAGTCAGGTGGGCGGCGTGTAGGCATCGGTATCGAAACCGGTTCGCAAAAATCGCTGGACCTCATCAACAAACGCAATGGCCAGCGGCAACTCGTCGAAGAACATTATGACGCCGTTAGAATCGCAAACCGCTTGGGCATCGCCGTCGACGCATTTACGATGATCTACCCGTGGGAAGATGAAGACGATCTGGCGGCGACTACTGAACTCGTCGAATTCGTCGCTAACAATCCCGTGGTTGGCGAGGATCACCTGGGCCGTCCGCTCAAAAACTCGGTCGATTCGACCATCATGACGCCCTTCCAGGGCACGCGGTTCAACGAGATGCTCAAAGCCGGACAGCTTCCGGGCGTCAGCCTCAAGGACGGCGGTCGCGTCCACGATCTGTACTATAAAGGCGTCGATGCCTCGTCGGGTTGGGTCTACGATCAGACCGTTCTATCGCGCGAGCGCTACGTGGAAGTGCAAAGCTACCGGAACTCGCTGCGTCCCGATTATCGCTGAGATACCGCGCCCCGCCCATTGCGTATACTGGACCGCACGCAACGAGGGCAAGCGGGATGCGACATCTAACATCAACTGAACAATCGATCATCGATACCGCAGCAGAGTTCGGCCGCGACACGATCGAGCCAAACGCCGAAACCTGGGACGCCGATGGTCAGGTGCCACGTTCATTCTTTGCCGCAGCCGGGGCACTTGGATTGTGCAAGCTCATCGTCCCTGTAACCCATGACGGACTGGGTTTGTCCGTGACCGCCATGGCCCGTGTCAATGAAACCCTGGCCCGGCATTGTATGGCCACGTGTTTCACCCTCACCGTGCACAACAACATCGCCAACGTCATCGCGCGAAATGGCACGCCCGAACAGATCGCTGAATACCTGCCGCGCCTGATGCGCGGCGAATCCATCGGCGGATTTCTTTTGACCGAACCTGGCGTGGGCAGCGATGCAACGGCGGTCACGACACAAGCAGACAAAACCGCGACCGGATGGGTTGTAAACGGCAGCAAGGCGTGGGTCAGTAACGGCGTTAACGCCGACGTATTAGCGACGTGGGTCCAGACGGAAGCAGGCTCCGGTTCGCAAGGCATTGCGTGTTTTTTAATCGACGCGGACAACCCCGGCGCCATCAGAGGCGCACCCTACGCACTGCTCGGAGGTCATACGCTCGGGACGGCCGGCTTCGATTTCGCGGACTGCGCGCTCGACGATGCGGCACTGATGATCGAACCCGGTCAAGCGTTTCGGGCCGCGATGAAAGGTATCGATCTCGCCCGCGTCAATGTCGCGGCGGCGGGTTGCGGCCTCCTGCAACGCGCGTTGTCGGAAGCGATCGATTACACCGCGGCGCGCCCCGTGTTCGGTCAGCACGTGAGTGACTTTCAAGGGATCCAGTGGATGCTTGCCGACGCCGCGACCGATCTCGAAGCGGCGCGCCTGCTGACTTATTACGCTTCCGCATTGATCGATGATGGCAAGGATGCGACCGTCGCCGCGGCACACGCCAAAAAATTCGCGACCCGCGCCGCCTTCAACCGCATCGGTGAGTGCATGCAAACGATGGGCGCGACGAGCTTATCCCGCGAACGCCCGATGGCCCGTAATCTCGCCGCGGCAAAGATGGCGCAGTTCCTCGATGGCGCAACTGAGATTCAGAATGTGGTTATCGCGCGGTCGCTTCAGGGCACGTACGGCGATGCTCGTCAGGTGTCGGGGAATTAGCCTAGATCAGTTACTTTGTCCAGTTTCCGCGAGTCGGCGTGCCTCCGCCTCGTCGGAAAGGAAAGGTTGCTCCTGGGAGAAGATGAGCCGCATCCAATCGCGGCTGTCGGTCCAAACCCGGTCGGAGTCGACTATCGTGCCCGCCTCGGTCGCGTTCTCTAACATACGCAACCCTGCCAGCAAACCGTCACGCTGATCCGCGACGTCGCCTGGCCGCCCTACGGGGTTACCCAAAGGATAATTCGTAAACAACGCACGCGGGGTAAACGCTTGTTGCGTGATATCGCGTGCGTTGGAAAACACTACGGTTGGAACACCGTTCTCTTCGAGATGCCGTGCAACCAGACTCACGGTCTGGTGGCAGACGGGTCAGATCGGGGTTAGAGCGACGGCGTCGACGCCGGCCTCACGCATCCGCCGTAATACCTCGGGCGCATCGACGTTCGTCACCTTGCGCTTCGAATAGTTGGGCAGGATGCGCACGCACTCACCCGCGAAGCCCGCGATCACGCCCTCCTCGGCAAATGTGCGCAGGTGATCCTTCGGGAAGTAGGCGTTCACGTCCGCCATATCGGTTTGGAAACGGTCGTGGTCGACGCTCATCGATTTGAGTCGGCCGACCGGCCAGTCCGAGTCGATCGAGAAGACTTCGAGCTTGCTGCTGCCGACGATACGCGTGGTCTCGAATGGCTGACCGTTCTCACCAAGCCTCACCATCGCCGCAGTCGAGACGAGGCCGATACGGCATTCGGCCAATGGCTTGGTCAGAGGGGTGAACGCACAGGCGTCGTTCTCCGCCCAAGCGTAGTCCTGGGTATAGCCTGCGTCCCGGTAATAGGCGCGGGTCTTGTCGATATAGCGGACGTGTTCCGTCATGGGTGCGATCCTATTCCCTGTTCGGTCCCTCCTCAATCCAATTGCTGTGGTTCCGTAAACACTAATATATTACGTATACTATCCCTGCGAATCCGACGACCCATTGGGAGATATGACGATGGCTGGCGAACCCGTACATCAGCAGGACACGTACAGCGTTGAAGACCTTGCAGCGGACGTGGAAACCATTGTCGGCCGCGAGTCGGAACACGCTAAGCTCGTTCCTCAGATCGAACCGTTGTTGGCGCGATTTTTAGCCGCTGAGACATTGCCGGAGCAGTATTGCGCGGCAGCTTCGGGACGTGTGGCCACCGACCATCAAGACTTCACGCTGTACCGCGTTTACCGCGCGGCAAACGATCGATTCAATATCATGGCAGCTATATGGCCTCCCGGCGGCGGCACCGGTGTGCACGATCACGCCGGGAACTGGGTCGTCGAGGGCGTCTACCGGAACCAACTGCACACGATCCGATACGAACGCCAAGACGATGAAAGTCGGCCCGGCCACGCAGAACTCCGAGAGACGACGGCCCTCGACCTGTTTCCCGGCGATGTCGCCCACGTGCAGTACCCCGACGAGTTTATCCACGATTTCATCAATCAAACCGCAGAACCGGCGGTCAGCGTGCATGTTTACGGCGGGGATATTACGCAAGAGACGCTGAACTATTTCGATCCGGCCAACGAGACGGTCGAATTAGTCGCGCACGATCTGAGTTACGACAACGAGTGACCGATATCGATACTCGAGCAGCGCGTAGGGCAATTACACGCCATACCGATGAAGGTTTCGTACTTCAAAGCTAATTGATTTCGTCCAACGGTTCATCACTCGCGAACCGATCGAGCACGTTCCCCGTCAACTGCGACACGTTATTGTCGTAGCCGTCGTGCGACAGGCTTCCGCACCAGGCCATCGATGACACGCTGAACACCGCGCCGCCGTTCGGGGTGGTGAAATAGACGATGTCGGCACGCACGCGGGCGTCCTGGGTGCCGTCGATGCCGGGGCTCACGAAGTACTGTTCTTCGGGCACGAGCAGAGCATTTTGCGAATGGCCGTGAGAACTGGCGATCAGCATGGTGTTGGGCGGCGTGCCGAGCGCGTAGTCAATGCGGTCCATCTCCAGTCCCGCAGCGCCACCGTTGATGAGGCCGAAATCACCGATCATCGAATCGCTATCGATACCCTCCATCATCCACACTAGACGCGGATCGCGCGCGTCCGGCATTTGCGCATAGCTCGCCGAGACGTCGAGCCCGTGCGCCGTGTACCCGGTACCCCACAATTTTTGCGGCGCTCGTGCACGATTGCGCCATAAACCCCCTCGCTCACCGGTCGTGCTGTGGTACAACTCGCCCGGCCGCGCGCGCCAGGCTTGATCGCCACTCTCGCCCTTACGGACTTCGATCAACCATGGTTTTTGGGGGTGCAAGGTCGTGATCCAATAGAATCCATTCGCGGCCATGTACATACCACGGCCACCGGCTACGAGATATTCCTCCCAGGCGTCGAGCATCCCCTCGCTGTAGTACTCCGGATGCGTACCCGTCATGACCGCCTTATAACGTTTGAGGAGCCCCGCACCCTGTTCGACGAGATCGTGATCCGTGATGACGTCATAAGCCGTACCGCGGGCTTCGAGCCAGTCGATGAGGTGTAAATCCGCCGGGAACTGCCACACCGCACCGAATTCGTGCCGGTAGTCGGGGCGCATGTTGAGGATCGGGCGCCGCCAGGTGCTGTATTGGCAACCATGGCCGTCGCTGTGCGAGTCGTAAGTCGACAGGCCGTATTCGCGCCAGGCTTCGCCCAGCTCCAGATCGCGATCGTTGAGGGTTGCGAAGATCCCCATCACCACCTGGCCCGGCACGTATTGCAGCACCTGCGTGTTCGCATACGCGAGGTAGCTGAAGGTTGGCATCAGGACCGCGACTTTCGCGGTCGCTCTGCCTTTCGGCGGCGTGACGAAGAACGGAATTTGATCGCGATGTTCGCCTTTTTCGAGTTCGACCGCGTACACGCCGCTATCGAGATCGCTTGGGATCGTCAGGTTGAACGCCGCCGGCCAGCGGCAGTCGTCGATCGCATCGGCGTGGAACCACAACGCCCCGTATTCTTCCGGGCAGTGAATGAAGTGTTCCTCGCGCCCGGTCCAGTTCCAACCGGTCATGCCGCGATCGGGTTGATTCACGCACCGACCGTGCAAGCCGTTACCCGAGACGTCCATGACCTCGTCACTCGGGATCCCGTTGCGCGCGATGCCGGCCGCAAAGTCCCAGTGCGCTAGGCGCGGGACGTCGGGCGTCTGGCCCGTAGCCAGTTGCGCGATCTGTGTATCGCCGAGCGGGTCGGCAAAACACTTCGGTGCATCGATCTTGCCGTTGTAGTCCGCGACTACCCAAGTCGGCTCGCCTTCCGCCTCGGTAAAGCCCGCGACGATCACCGGCACCGCCGGCGCGGCGGGCTTGATGTCGAGTGAAGCGCTGACCGATGTATCCGAATCCAGCGGAACGACGCGCCCGAAACGGCTGTTGACGCTGTTCAATGCGACGGTTTGATCGAGTCGCAATGTACCGCCCTGGCAATCGATGTTCATGACCACCGAGTACCAGGTCTCCACGAAGAGGCGTTTGTCACTGCGGACGGTCTGTGTCGTTTGACCATCCCCGACACGGGCGGTGAGAAAGCCGTCCTCCAGCATCAATACCCAACCGCTACCATCCCGATCGCTCCACCGGCTGACGACGCCTTGACACGCGCCCGGTGAGGTCGCCCACACGAACGCATGTAACGCGAACCCATCGGTTCCTGTAAGGCGGCCGTCCGGATCGGTAATTTCGACGTAGCTGCCGACTTGGGTGCGCTGCGTAACGCCCTCATAGACTCCGGCGATCGAGGACGACACCGACGTTTGCTTGGGTCCCGGTCCGTCGGGATCGAGATCGCCGTTGACCACCCGTACGAGGCGGGCGTCATAGGATCCCGGTTCGTCACAACTGACGTGGAAGCTGATCTCATCACCGGGCGCGACGTTGGGTCGATCGCAGTAACCGCGTATTCCGAGCCTGTTCATCGTGCGTCTTCCGGCAACAGACCGAGCCAACGAAGCCGGTGGAGGAACACGGCGTGGATGGCATCGCGTTCCGACGTGAAGACCTCGCCGTCGAGAATCTCAGGGGCGTTACCCCGGCCCCGCATGCGCCCCATCCGGTATTTCCGGTGTGGTACCTCGACATACGCGAAGGGTTTGTCCCCGACGGGCTGGGTACGTAGATAGATCAGGACTTCTTGCAGGGCCGGACTATGCCTCGCGTTCGCTCCCGACGGATCGTTTCTGTGTTCGGCTATGAGTTCCGGAGTCACCAGTCGCGCGAGTGCGTTGCGGCGGCTCGCATTGAAATGGTCCATCCAGTCGAGGGTTTTATCGCGGCATGACGCCGGGTCGGACAATGACATGGTCGTTCTCCCCAAAAACTGACGCGGTTCTCCATCGGATCCCGCGAAGAAAAGTATGATTAGTGCGAGGCGATCAGTTACGCCCCAGGCGATTCACGGCGTCTTCTCTCAGCTCGACCTTGCGGATCTTGCCCGAGGCCGTCATCGGCAATTCGTCGATGAAGATCACGTGGCGCGGGATCTTGAAACTCGCGACCTTGCCTTTGCAAAAACCGATGACATCGTCCTCGCTGAGATCACTGCCTGCCGTTCGCTGGATGAATGCGGCGGGCACGTCGGTCAGCCGCTCATCGGGATAAGCCACCACGGCGACCTGTTGCACGCCCTCGACCGTCAGCAACAGGCCTTCCACTTCCATGGGGTCGACGTTCTCGCCGCCGACCTTGAGCATGTCCTTGTAACGGCCGAGGAAGCGGAGATAACCGTCGGCCCGGCGCACGCCGGTGTCACCGGAATGAAACCACCCGTGTTCGTCGTAGCAAGCATCGGTCTCCTCGGGCTTCTTGTAATAGCCCATCATCATTCCATAACCCCGAAAAGTAATTTCCCCGGGTTCGCCGACAGGCATTTCCTCGCCCGTTTCGGGATCGACGATCTTGCATTCGTAACCGGGCGCTAGGTAACCCGACGTCTCCGAGCGTTGCTCGAAGGTATCCCCGAGCGAACCGACGGTGGTCGACGCGCCCATCTCACTCATGCCATAGCCAGAAACCGTCCGCAAATTCGGTAGAACCTCCAACGCTTTCCGAAAGATCGGCACCGCGCTCTGCATACCGGCCGCGAACGTCCCCATGCGCAGACTCGAAATGTCGCAGTTGTGCCGTTCTTGCGCTTCAGTCAAGTCTTTCAAATGCGTCTCGAAACCGTGCATGACCGTCACGCGCTCGCTTTCGACCAGCTTGATGCATTCGTCCGGATCAAAGGTTTCTACCAGCACTTGTCGCGCGCCTGTCAGCATCGCCGTCATTGCGATCTCCGAATACGAGAACAAGTGAAACAGCGGTAAGTAGTTGAGCATCGTATCGTTCTCGGTGACGCCGAGGCGAAACATGCGCTCCTCGACCAGACGCAGCATGATGTGGCTGTGCATCACGCCTTTGGGAAAGCCGGTCGTGCCCGAGGTGTACATCATGAACACCGCGGCGTCAGGATCGACTGCGGCCGCACGCGCCGCGAGCGTCTCGTCCGTGACCTGGCCCGCACCGTCGAGCATCGCATGCCAATCGATGCAGCCTTGGTGCGGTTCCGGGCCAACGATGATGACCTTGCTGAGTTCGGGAAACTTGGGATCCTCGATACCGGCGCCGGATGCGGGCAGGGCCACGACTTCACGGACCATATCGTGGAAGTTGATCGGTCCTGATCGATCCTGCGCGATGAGGTAGCGCGCATCCGACTGCTCGAGCAGATAGGCCAGGTCGTGGGTGCGGAAGCGGGTGTTGACCGGCACTTGGACGGCGCCGATCTTCGCCAGGGCCCACATGGCGAAGATCCATTCCGGGCGGTTGACCATCCAGAGCGCAACGTGATCGCCAGGCTCAACGCCGAGTTGAATCAGCCCCTTGGCAACTTCGTCGATGCGTGCGCGTAAGTCACCGAATGTATAGCGATCGTCTTTGAACACGAGCGCCTCGCGCGCGCCGAAGCGCGCAGCCATCGTGTCCACCAGGGAGCCGAACGTCTTCTTGGGATACCACTCAGGCATGGGTCGCTCGCCGAATACACAACAACGGATAAGTATAAAGAACTCACGCGCAATGCCATACGGTGCGGCCCGTACACGGCCCTTGCGTATACTGTGGCGGCCATGACCGGTACGACAGGCCATTCCCACTCACGCTATCTGGTCATGTTCGCGCTGATCCTGGCGGGCGAGATGATCTTCAGCCTGCCGTTTCACGTACCGCGTTACTTTCGTCCCAGCGTGCTTGCAACGTTCGAGTTCAGCAATGCGAACCTCGGTGACGTGTTTGCGGTTTACGGCGTCACCGCGATGCTGGCGTATTTCCCGGGCGGCGCCATCGCCGCGCGTTTCTCCGCTCGCAAGCTGATGAGTCTTTCACTAGTGGCAACGGCCGCGGGCGGCGCATTCATGGCGACGCTGCCCGGGGTCCTCGGCATGTCGGTGCTTTACGGCTACTGGGGCGTCACCACGATCCTGTTGTTCTGGGCCGCAATGATCCGGGCGACACGCCAATGGGGCGGGCAGCTCGCGCAGGGCCGCGCATTCGGGATCCTCGACGGTGGGCGTGGATTGGCCGCCGCGTTGTTCGCCACCGCCGCCGTTTTCTGCTTCAGCGGCCTCGTTGGCGGCGATGTATTGGACGTAGGCGACGCAGAGCGCCGCGAGGCCATGCGTGCCGTGATCACGTTCTACTCGTGCGCGACGTTAGGCGCGGCGGCGCTGGTCTGGTGGCTCGTACCGGATACATCCGGAGACGCACGGCCCACCGAGATCCGCGACTTGTCCGATATGCGCGCCGTGCTGACGCAGCGTGTCGTATGGTTGCAGGCGGTAATCGTCGTCTGCGCCTATTGTGGCTACAAAGGCCTGGATAACTATTCACTCTATGCCTACGAGGTGCTGGCGATGAGCGAGACGGACGCTGCGAGTTTTACCGCGAAGTGTGCGTATATCCGTCCGTTTGGCGCGATTCTCGCGGGCATGCTCGCCGATCGCGTCGGTATCGCGCGGGTCATCGGAGGCACCTTCGCGGTGCTCGCGGCGAGCTATGCGTTCTTAGGGGCTGCAATGCCGACGCCGGATCTGCGCGGGATCATCTATGCCAACATCTTCATCACGTTCTTTGGCGTATTCGCCCTGCGCGGCGTCTATTTCGCCTTACTCGAGGAGAACCGCGTCCCACATCACCTGACCGGCGCCGCGGTCGGGTTGATCTCGGTGATCGGCTTTACGCCGGATATCTTTTTTCAGCCCATTGCCGGGCGCCTGCTGGACGCTACGCCCGGCATCGGGGGTCACCAGCATTACTTCATCCTGCTCGCCGGCATCGCTATCATCGGATTTATCACGGCCATGCTGCTCGCACGGCGAGCCGCCGTCGCCGGTATGCAGTCGCAATCGTATTGACCTCTGAGGAGAACAACAATGAACCAACCCGTGTGTGCAATCGTCGGGGCTGGAGAAGGCCTGGGCCAATCACTGGCCGCCAAGTTCGCGAGTAAGGGATTCGATCTGGCGCTCTTATCCCGCTCCGAGAAAGGCAGCAGCGCGGCGGCGACGGCCGCGAATGCCTCGTCTACCGTCAACTACTTCAAAGCCGATGCGACCGATCCGCAATCGATCGAAGCCGCGTTCGCGTCGATCGCCGACATGGGCGAGATCGAAGTCCTGATCTATAACGCGCGCGGCGGTTACTCGATGATCAATCCGCTCGACATGACCTATGCCCAACTCGATGAGATCTACCAATTGGAAGTCGTCGGTGCATTTGCCGCGGCGAAAGCCGTGATGCCCGCGATGATCGAGCGCGGCCGCGGTTCGGTGCTGTTCTCGAGCGCGACCGCCGCAATGCGGGGCTCGGGCAGTAATCCCCTTTTTGCTATCGGCAAGTTCGGCCTGCGCGCCTTAGCGCAGAGTCTTACCAAAGCTTACGCAAAGGACAGCGTGCACGTCGTGCATATGCGTCTCGACTGCGCGCTCGACGTACCGGTAATACGCAAATACTACGATGACAAATTCACCGTAGACGATACATCGAACACCGACGACGTCGCAGAGACTTACTGGTGGGTGCACCAACAACCGAAATCGGCTTGGAGCAACGAAGTTGAACTCAGGCCGTACACTGAAAATTGGACCTACTGACTGACAAAATCGTCGTCGTTACGGGGGCGAGCCGCGGGATCGGTAAGTCGATCGCGCTCGAAATGGCGGCGGCGGGCGGCCGCGTCGCCTGTACGGCCACACGCGCCGAGAACGCAGCTTCGACCGTTGCAGAGATTAGCCAAGCGGGCGGTAATGCGACTGGATTCGGTTGTCGGGTCGAGGTCGCAGACGAAGTCACCCGGGTATTCGAGGAAATTGAAAGCGAACTCGGGCCCATCGACATCCTCGTCAACAACGCGGGCATCTCGCGTCCTGAGATGACACTCGACATGACGGAGGAAAATTGGGATCTGCATATGGACGTTAATTGCAAATCCGTTTTTCTGTGCTCGCAGGCGGCTGCACGGCAAATGAAAGCAAATGGCAGCGGCGCAATCGTCAACATCGGGTCTATCCTGGGCCGCAACGCCTTTCCCGCCACGCTCGGCTATTGCACCTCCAAGGCCGCGGTCGATCACATGACCCGGGTGATGGCCATCGAATGGGCTCGCTACGACATCCGGGTGAACTGCGTCGTGCCGGGTTACGTACGCACCGATCTCATCGAGCAGCTCGAACTCGATGGCAAATTGACGTTGGAAGAACTCGCACGACGCACGCCCCAGCGGCGGCTCGGCACCGGTGAGGACATCGCTAAAGCCGTGCGCTTCGTGGCGAGCGCGGATGCCGCTTTCATGACCGGCGAGACCCTGGTCATCGACGGTGGTTGGACAGCATTCGGTTATTATCAAGGAAAATCCAAATGATAGATCTCGATGGACGGGTCGCCGTCATCACGGGCGGCGGGAGCGGCATCGGTTTGCACACGGCGCGGCTTCTGGCCGATGAAGGCATGCGGCTGGTGCTCGCGGATATCGAACAGGGCCCGTTGGACGAAGCGGCGCACGAACTCAGCAGTCGCGGCGCGGAAGTCATCGGCGTCAAGACCGATGTCGGAGACCTCGCCCAGGTGGAGCGGCTGGCGGATCGCGCCTTCGATCACTTCGGCGCCGCGCATGTCATCTTCAACAATGCCGGCGTCGCGGTTTTCGGAGCGATCCAGGATATGACCCATGCGGATTGGGAATGGGTCATACAGGTCGATCTATGGGGCGTCATCCACGGTGTCGAGACGTTCCTGCCGCGGCTGATCGAGCAGCGACAAGGCGGTCATTTCGTCAACACGGCATCGTTCGCCGGCCTCGTCCCGAATCAGGGTTTGGGCGTGTACTGTGTCGCCAAATACGGCGTGGTTGCGCTGTCCGAATGCCTCGCGCGCGACGTCAAAGCGCATGACATCGGCTCGTCGGTGTTATGCCCGATGGTCGTCGCGACCAACATCAATCACTCTGCGCGCAACCGGCCGGACGCATTGGGCGGGCCGGAACGCGCCCTCGACGTGCCTGTCGAAATGCGCGGGAAATTGCGCGGCCGGGTATTACCCGTCGAAGGTGTCGCGCAGCAGGTCGTCGATGCGATCAAGAACAACGCGCTTTATATTGTGACGCACGAAGAGTCCCGTGAATTTATCAAGCGGAGGTTCGAGCGCGTCGACGCGGCGTTCGAGTCGCTTCCCGGCTAAGGCCGGATCTAAAGAGCTGTCTCTCAGCGGTTCGGGTTCAACGGGCCGACGCGGAGCGGCTCATCCCATTGACGTACAGTGGTCTGGAGCGATCTTGTAGGTCACGCGCTCCTCACCTGGCTGCAAATACGGATATTTGTCCTCGCCCATATACTTCTTGGCCAACTTGTTGATCTGATCGATTCCCCCTTCCGACGTAATGTCCACGACACGGCCACGGACCTCGAGATAGCGGTAAGCGTTATCGGGATCTGGAATAGAGAGCGCGACGCGCGCGTCCGTTCGCATGTTACGGTCTTTCTTTCTCCCTTTAGAAGAATTTATCAGGATGTGGGTTCCGTCGAATTCTAACCAGACCGGCGTATTTTGTGGGGATCCGTCCGAATTGATCGTGGCTAAATGGGCAAAAGACTTCTTCTCGAACAGGTCTTGATAGCCTTCAGGGATGACATTGGGCATTCGCCGTCTCCTTACCTTTAGAAAAACTTTATTGAAATCTTGCTGCGGTTGTTACTGTAATTGTAGGGCAGATCAGATCGCACTGGGTTCTTTCATTAACGTATTGTTGCAATGTAAAGACCGGGCCCTAATCAGTTGCGAACTCGGATCCACCGTGGGTTTTAGTCGCGGAAGCTCGAAAAACAGGTTTTATTCGCCCGAACCTTACAAGCCCCCTTTTCTTGCCTATATACTCGGGTAACGCCGCGCTGTCTTTTCGCTGACCGTGCACGGTCACAGTACCGGCATGAGGAGGTAGCGACTTGCCTTACGAACTCGAACTCTCGCAGCCTGTTCGCCTGCACATTCTCGATCATTGTTACAAAACAGGCCGTACGCCCAGCTTGAGCGGCTTGATGCGGCACTTTGGCATCAGCCGTGAGCGTGTGATCGAGGTCTTGGACGAATTGGAAGGGCAGCACGACATCGTTCGGGTTCGCGGGACACAGAACCTGCTGATGGCGTTTCCGTTCTCGAATGTTCCGACAATCCATCATGTGACTTACAGCGGCGGGCACACCGCCTACACGGTATGTGGGCTCGACGCATTGGGATTGTCCTATATGTTCCCCGACGACGAGGCGCTGATCCGCTCGTGTTGCCCGCACTGTGGAGAGCCGTTCGAGGTTCGTTGCAAAGATCGACAAGTCATCGCACAAAGTCACCCTGAGCTCCAGATCCATGTCGGGCTTCCTTTTCGAGAGTGGTTTCACAACTGGGAACTGGCTTGAAATGGCCTCAATTTCTTCAGGTCTGAAGAACATGTCGAACGCTGGGGAGAAGAGAATCCGCATTACGCTGGTGGCGAGATCATCTCGTTGCACCAGGCAGGATTGATCGGTGGCCTCAATCGCTTCTCTGAAGATTACCGCATGCCGCGGATCGATAATCTGCAGAAATACCTCGACGAGATTGGCCTCACTGGGGATTTCTGGATGATCAGCGATTTTCTAGGTAGCAAGCGCTCCGGACTCTGAGCCATCGCCAAGGCGGGTTATCCGGTTCAGGATCGAATTATCCGGTCAGCGAGAAAGCCGCTTCGCCGCTTCGTGTAACCTCGCCTGGGCGTCAGCGCTGCTCCAGATCTCGACTTGGCGCGCTACACGGGCCGACATCTGCTCTCTGACATCAGCGCAAAAGCGTCCGGTTCGCATTCGTTTCGATTCAGCGAATGCTGCTGGCGCGAGACCGACAAGGAACATCAGCTGCTTCCACGCAACACCTTCAATTTCCTCTTTCCGTTCCACGCCATGGATCAGCTTGAGTGCGATGGCTTCCTCGGTTGAGACCAGCTTTCCGGTGTAAATGAGGTCCGAGGCAATAAAGTCCCCTGCTACGAAGCGCAATAATTGATCTCCAAAGTAGGGGTTTGGAACACCGAGAAGAATTTCAGGCTTACCGAGCAGCACCCGACCTGTTGCTCCATAGCGATAATCACAGGCGAGAAGTAGCGCCAACGCCCCGCCAATTGCATGCCCTTTGATGACCCCGACGACCGGCAACGTAGACTCCATGATCTTTAGGATGCATTGGCCCAGCTCGAGAAACATGGTGCGCATTTCTGCACTCGACTGCGACAGGGCCCATTCAAGATCGACGCCATTGGAGAAGAACTTTTCGCCTCCACATAGCATCACACCTTGGGTAGTACGCTCGGCATCTTCGAGCGCCGCTGACAGGGCACAGATGACATCCGTGGTCAGCACATTAGTATCGCCGGACGATAAGCGGATCCGAACGCAGTTATCCATCCTTTCGCTGTCCACGCTATTCATTTCACCTCTCCGAGCCTATTTACTTCAAGCGAAACAGACCGATCATCGGGGACACAGTAGAAACGTAATCATACGCGACCGCCGAGCCGTAGCCGTTTGTGGCGGGAAGGCGATATCTACGACGCTGCTTTACGCGCACAAGGTGAATAATCGATGATCTAGCTTCGTGGAGAAGATTTTATGACTACACCGATGTCCCAGGACCGGTTCTACTTTTTCTCATTCATTGGCATGGCTATTCTTTGCCTCGGCGGCTTCGCCCCGAGTTTTTCTCTAAGACCTCGGTTCTTTGATGATCCCCTGCCAGTCTGGATGAATTTTCATGGCGTCTTGTTTACGCTCTGGTATTTGGTAGCCATTCTGCAGTCATGGCTAATCTTAAAAAATAAACGTGTCCTGCATCGTGAGTTAGGCATAGTCGCGGCATTAATCGCTATCAGTGCATTCATTCTTACCTATGTGGCGGTAGCCTATTTAACGGCCACCGGTGGGCATGTTACGGGTGGTGCGCGATTCAATATTATTCTGACCTCAGCATTTACCTGTTGCGTTGCCGTTGGCGTTTATTTTCATCGAAAACCTGAGGTACATAAACGTTTGATGATAATGGCCACGGCGTTATTGACCGTGCCTGGCTTCGACCGTTTGATCCGAAATATCTTTCAGCCCAGCTTCCCCACATTAACCACGAAAAATGCACAAATGATCGTCCTATTTTTCGGGGTGGTCTTTGTGGGTTTTATGATCTACCGCGATTTTAGACAGTTCAAACGGCCGTCACTGGGGATAGCGGTGGGCTTTATCTGTTTCTTTGTGGGCGGCACGTTAGGTAGTGTGTTTGTAAGCACAGAGATATGGACTGCGATGGTGGCATCCTTCGCGTCATCTGCCACTGTTGGAACCCATCTTCCACACTAGAAGCGGTGAGCGGAAGTGCATGGTGGATTTCGCCGTATCCCTCTGAACGCGGACGTCATACGTCTTTACGAACCAACTTGTAATTCTGCCGTTCGAGCCGATTGAGAAAC
This sequence comes from Gammaproteobacteria bacterium, assembly GCA_965217605.1. GTDB lineage: Bacteria > Pseudomonadota > Gammaproteobacteria > JAYYZW01. Next base: position 32,553 of record CBDCJB010000008.1, on the reverse strand, counting down.
TCGAGCGTCAGCAAATCGCCCGCTTCAATTTCGCCGCAGAGTTGTCTCAAATCATCCTTGACCTCATCCCGGTACGACTCGAAGACGTCCATTACCCGCTGCGCTTTCCATTGCTCGAAGGTGTGAATCGAACGCATGCCTTCGGCTTCGTAGGGTTTGCCGCGTCCTATCTTAAAACGGTGCTCTCCGGCGTACCGCGGTATTGCTTCAACATGACGGCTGTCGAGCCAGCGCTGCAGCATCGGCACGGCAGTCGTTAATACCGGCACGTAGTCGGCACTCAGATGGCGTAGCACCGTTAGCATGGTGTCTGGAATCGTATCTGGGATTTTAGGGTCAGGTTCGGGACTCGATTCCGGCGCGCGCATCCGATCTATCCAGGCGCAAAGTGTCCGTCTTCAAACAAATGGGACAGAAACGTTTGGATCTTGCTAAGGGCGTATTTTGCTCACCATTTTCATGTTACGCAGCGTGTCGTTGATAGTGCAAACGACGTTTCGCCTATAGTCTTTCGGGGTGATCTTTCTCGTTGTGCCAAAATAGATTGCCCGCGCCCGACTGTAAGCGTCGGCTGGCGTGGGCACGGTTTTTCAAGCTCTCATGGGTTCGCTGATGATTGTAGTGATCGACTAGAACCGCTCGATGTGCTGTTTTCGCCGTATCCCTCTGATCGCCGGGCAAGAAGTCATTCTCCAGTAGTATCCGGTTCGATTCAGCGTCTGCAAATCGCCAGCGTTCGATCTTGCCTTGTGTGTGCGGATCCTTGACCTACGGTGCACCGCGATTACGTGGCTCCATTGCTCCCATTGTCGCTGAGCCCTATCAGCAAGGTCGCTCGAGAGCGTAACTTGAGCCATTGTCGGAGAGTAATCGGCACGGCTTTTGCACGACGTCGGCCTCAGTCGCAACCCGAGGCATGGTGCAAGGCCAGTATCCAGGGTTTCGGCCACATCCCGGCTGGTCATGGTCGTACACAGCTCCCAGGCCACGACATAGCGTGAAAAGTCATCCCGTATCGTGGCTAGAACCATCCAGCCCCAGGCCCATGGATCTCGCAGAACGGTAAAATGTTCGTCTGCGCACTGCTGATTGATGGCCGTGGTCTTGTCTGTGAACTCGCCTCGACGGCCGGGTCATGACGATGTTCAGGCCGAACCGGGACGGGTGATCAGAGCGTGGGTCTTTGAGAAGCCGGTAAACCGAACTCATAGTCCGAGACAAAATAGCCCTCGGTATCGGGCGAAGCTCCATTAAATAACCGCCAACTCGCGCGGACTCAGTTCCGGCCTGTTCAGCGCGATCAACGTGATCCTGGCGGTCTCCGCGTGATCACGGTATCGGACGGGATCCGGTTCCACACCCGCCCCGGCAGGGGCGCCTGGTCCTGCAACGGAATGCACTTCTCCGTCATGACGGATTTTGGCGATAGTGTGCGTACCAACGCTAGAAGGTGGTGCGTGTGAACGCCCAACATAGCCAGGGTTTGGTTGGCCGGCAGGTGCGATCGCGGGCCTAGTCCACCAACCGAATGAGCGAGTCTCAAGCTTCTCGGCGTGCTGAATACCTCATTGTTCAACAAAGTACGTCAAGCGCTTCAATCGTAAGGACCTCGGTTTTTTTGAGCAGCCGCAGTAACCAGCGTCTACGAGACGAGCGAGGGCTCTAACGTCTTTCATGATTTCCCAGGCATGGGGGTGGACAACGAAGCTGCCAGTTCGAAGTCACTGGTGCTCAGCCTGACAGCGATCGAAATGTCGGAGAGACAGAGGAAGATGCTCGTCGATCGCCTCGCATGAATTCCTCGCATCACTATTGTAAGCTTAGGCTTTGATCAGATACCTTCTCGTTGTAGCACTAACGCCGCTATGCTGGCTTCACCACGCACGCCGTCGATGTACGCTAGCAGCATAGATCTCACTCCGCACGCCGGTTTGCTTGCGCGTGTTGCGCTTGATGTCACGAATGATTTTTTCTGACGACGACGTTCGTCCTGTCGGGCTCTGAAATCGCCCTCCTCGGGCTATCGACCGGATCGGAACTGTTAAGGTTAGCGACGATCACCAGGTCGGGGCTGTAAGCGAGGAGCTATATCTGTTCGATAGGCAGCATGTACGGCATACACAGGGGTCGCTGCCGGCCAGACCGGCATTAAAGACGGTGATGGCGCGTTGTGGATATCGTTTTGTGAGACGCCGCTCCAGTCGCTGGGGCCAGGCGTCGTCGACCGGCGCGCCGACTCCTTCTGTGAAAGAATCACCCAAAGCGACAATGCGGTACTCTGTCTCCGGCTTCCCTCGGGTACGCTCGACGTCTCTCAAGCCCATTGAGTTGTAGTGGTGGTCGAATTCGAATTCCAGCGTCTCATATTTATCGACAAAGTGTGGAGTGCCGATAAGGAGCCATTGGGGGCCGACCCCGCCATACGCCGAGATGTACCGATGACCTATCTCCTCATGCCAGCTTTCGTATAGCTTGAAGCCAAAACGCAGGACCAGCTCCGCAGCGATCAGCATTAAAACGATTGATCCCGCGAAAAGTCGGATATTGTTCCTGGTATCGCGCGAAAACGGGCAAGCGATTAGCGCCGCCGCTCCGTACAGTGCCGCGCCGCCGAACACTAGGACCACTGTCATTGCTGCGACGGCGTTCACCTGGCCGGTGAGCAAAGCCTCTTCGTAGCGCCCGAGCACCAGCACTGCGCAAGCGAGCAGCGCCGCCAAAACGGCGAGCCATCCTACCGCCTGCACTCGGGCCTCAGCCACGATCCATATTGCAGCGCCCGGGCCCAACTACGGGCCGAGAGCCCGCAATCTGTCTTGAATTCAGGGATTCAAGGAATCGATGACACCTGAGGGTCATTTACATCGGCCCGGTATTACGTAAATAGTTATTTTGGGTTCAGAGGGCGCTTCAACTCGGATAGGAATTTTGCGTCGTGAAAACCCGACGGAATCTACTCGCTATTCCTTTAAACGAATGCGACACCACTTCTTGATCAAACCGCAAACAAGCGTTCGACATTTCCATGCAGTATCTGTTCGCGCTCATCGTCGGAACAGGCGAGCTGCTCCACTAACTCGATGGGTCTGCGCCAAGAACCATACGGATGATCAGTACCAAGTACGAGCTGGCTTGCGCCCATGAGTGACAGACACCATTCGAGCGGTTCCGGCTCATACGCGACCGTATCCATGTACAACTTTTTGAGAAAGCGACTCGGCTCTTTCACCACCCCATTCCCACCAAACGCATTCAACATTCCGTCCAGCCGACCCATTAAATAGGGCACGGTTGCACCCACATGGGGAATGATAATCGGCGCATCGGCATAATCGGATAACACCCCGGACAAGGCCAAGCGCATGGCGGCGAGCGTGTTATCTACCATAAACGCCAGTACAGGCACCGGCACGAGGTCCATTAAATAGTTCTGATTCAAAGGCACCGTCGGGTGAATGAAGATCGGGTTTCCAAGCTCTGCCATTCGAGCGAATATGGGACGGAACTCGGGCGAATCCAGTGGCTTGTCATTGATATTGGAATATAACTGCAGGCCACGAAAGCCGAGGGTCGTGAAACACCGGTCGAGCTCTTTGAGCGACGCCTCCGTATCGCCAAAGCCCAAGGTCGCATAGCCCCAGAAGCGGTCCGGATGCCCCGCAAGGATTTCGGCTAAGAGGTCATTCGCAATCCGAGCCAGTTCATCGGCCTGCGCGCCCCCGACACGATCCGGGCCAGGCACGGCAAGACTGAGGATAGAGACGTCGATACCCGCTTCATCCATATGCGCCAGCTTGGTTTGCATGTCATATAAAGGTGGAACCATAGGAATGGTTAACCCCGGACAGCAATGAAAGTGATACGTGCCATCAACCAGTCGGGTATAGGGAAAGTCACTCCGTTTTTCGAGCGCTTGCGCGATGTGTTTGGATAGAAAATGCGTGTGGACGTCTATTTTCATGGAAATAGAATTAAGGGGACGGAGGCCCCACTAATAGATGCCTAGTGCCCTGTTCCGCGACAGGGCACTAGATTACGTCGCCTAAGGGTATTGGCATCGACACGCTCGTGGTCATCCAGCATCCGGCGTGTTCACCCGATGCGACCTTTTCGACCATCCATTCGTACCCGACCGCGCTACCGCTTACATCCTGGATCGTAACCAGGAAAATCACGTGCTCCGCGCTACTTTCATCCGCCTCGATGCTATGCGAGCGGTGGTTGATGATCGCACGGTATGCCGGGCTTTTGAGCATCTGAGCGAAACGTGAAAAAGGCCCCGTTTGTTGTTTGTTGAGCGGGTGCGCCAGCGTCCACGTCTGTTCGATCCCGGCGTCGCCATAGGGTTCGTCGTTGCGTTGTAAAGCTTCGAGTTGAATGGTGACGACCTGACGCGCGGCCAAATTGGTATTGGGTTCGATGAGGTTTTTATCGGAGTCGGCGGATACAGCCATCGACGTCACCACCATCGCTATCATCAAGTGCCGCAGAGACCCGGCTGATTTCAATTGCCAATGCCCAACTTCGGTACCGTATGTTCGCCCAGCGCGATACAGATGTTCTTCTGCTCCATGTAAAAATCGAAACTGTAATCGCCGCCGTCTCGCCCGATACCGCTAGCCTTGATGCCGCCGAAGGGGGTCGGGAGGTGGCGGTTGTTTTCGGAGTTGACCCAGATCATGCCGGCCTCCAGATCGCGTGCAAACCGGTGCGCGCGCGCGACATCGCCAGTCCACAGATAAGCGGCGAGCCCGTAACGCACGTCATTGGCCACCGCCAGGGCCTCATCATCATCCTCGAACCGGATCGCAGTCAATACCGGCCCGAAGATCTCCTCCTGCGCGATGCGCATCTGAGTCGTCGCACCCGTAAAGAGGGTCGGTTCGACAAAGTTGCCTTCGGGCGCCTTGCCCGTTGCTATTGTCGCACCTTCATTCTTTGCGATATCGAAATAGCCCTTGACCTTGGCGAGATGACGCTCGTGAATCAAGGGTCCCAACTCGGTGTCCGGATCGAGCGGATGACCGACCTTGATCGCCCTGGCCCGGTCTGCAATGCGAGCCGTGAATGCGTCGTAGATACTCGAGTGCACCAGTACGCGGCTGGACGACGTGCACCGCTCGCCGTTCAGGCTGTAGATCATGAACACCACCGCGTCGAGCGCGCGATCGAGATCGGCGTCGTCGAACACGACCACGGGATTCTTACCACCGAGCTCGAAGTGCACGCGTTTCAGGGTCGGCGCGCCTTGCGCCATGATGTGGCTGCCCGTTTGCGATTCCCCGACGAAGGCGATGGCCTTGATCGCCGGGTGCTCGGTCAGCGCCCGCCCGGCTTCTTCGCCCATGCCATGCACCGTGTTTAAGACGCCCGCGGGTAAACCGGCCTCGGCACAGATCTCGGCGAGTAGCGCGGCCGTGAGCGGGCTCCATTCGGCGGGTTTGTGTACGACCGTACAGCCGGCCGCCAAGGCCGGCGCGATCTTCCACGTCGACAGCATGAAGGGCGTATTCCAAGGCGTGATCACGCCGACCGGGCCGATCGGTTGTCGCAGGGTGTAGTTGAGGTGCTGTTCGGCGGGTAGCGACAAGCCGTCCCGGGCATCGGGTGCGCGGTCGGCGAAGAAACGGAAGTTCTCAGCGGCGCGTATTGCGGCCTTGCTCATGAAACGCAGCGGTTGCCCGGTGTCGATGCTTTCGATCAAGGCGATTTCGTCCTTGCGCGCGACGATGGCGTCGGCGATCCGGAGCAGCAATACCTTGCGCTCTCCGCCGGGCAGGCGGCGCCACGCGGGAAATGCCGCCTCGGCGGCTTGCGCGGCTTTGTCGACGTCGGTTGCGTCGCCGCGCGCGACTTGCCCCAAGACGCTGTTGTCGACGGGCGTGAGGTTTTCGAAGATCCGGCCACTCACCCCTTTGCTCGGCCTGCCGTTGATGAAATGCCTGAGTACGCCGGACCGGTAACGGGCCAGCGAGGGCTCGAGTCTATGGAGGTTCTCTTTAAGCGCCTGGCTCATACGTCGATCAACCACTGCTACGGCGATCGATCCATTCCGGCAGGTTGTTGGTCTTGAAATTGAGATCGGGGTCGATTTCCTGCATCTCGAACGAGATTGCGAGCGGTAACCGATCCGACAATGGCTTGAGATGCGCAGTTACCGCATCGAAGATCGCCTGGCCACCGGCTTTTTTGACTTCCATCGTGCGGCCATGTCCGATGCGCGCGACCAAATGTACGAATCCGTTGTCCGGGTGGCCGTCCGCGATGCGGTAGGTATCGCGCCGCGCCGCGCGGGTCCGCATACCCTTGAGCGGAAAGATTCCGGTAGCAAGCGCTGCTTCGTGCACCGTATCGACGAACGCCGGCAGATCCAATTCACTCTCGAGGTTGGCCGAATATTCAATGATGAAATGGGGCATTGCCAGCGTATCTTAAACCAATTAACATGTTAAGTATATGGTTGAGCAGCGCCACCCCGCCGGTAGGACATACGCATGAAGCTCGCGAGCTTCCGGTACCGGGGCGCTGATTCCTTTGGCATCGTGACCAATGCCGGTTTAATCGACCTTGGCCGCCGCTTGGCGCCCGACGTACCGAGCCTTAAAGCGTTAATCGCGGCGAACCGTTTCGACGAGGCTAACGATATCGGCGCCGCGACGGCGCCAGATGTGAGCCTCGACGACGTCACCTTTCTCCCGACCATCACCGACCCCGATAAAATCGTGTGCATCGGCATCAATTACATCGATCGCAATGCGGAATACCGGGACGACTCGGCGCTGCCCGCCTATCCCAGCGTATTCATGCGCACGCGAGAATCATTGGTCGGCCATCGGCAGAATCTGGTGCGGCCGCCCGAATCGGAACAGCTCGATTATGAAGGCGAGATCGCGATCGTGATCGGCCGGGAGGGACGCCGCATACCCGAGGCGTCCGCGCACGACTATATCACCGGGTTTTCGATCGTGAACGAGGGTTCGGTGCGCGATTGGTTACGGCACGCCAAGTTCAACGTCACTCAAGGCAAGAACTTCGAACGCTCCGGGGCGTTCGGTCCCTGGTTGGTTACCGCGGACGAGATCGCCGACTTCGACGACTTGTGGGTGACGACGCGGGTCAACGGCGAGCAACGCCAACACGATACGACGGCGAATCTCCTGTTTTCGTTTCGCTACATCATTCATTACCTGTCGACCTTTATGCGCTTGAAGCCGGGCGACGTGATCTCGACCGGCACGCCCAACGGCGCGGGCGCGCGCTTCGATCCGCCGCGTTACTTAAAGCCCGGGGACGTGGTGGAAGTGGAAGTTCCGGGCATCGGCACATTGGTCAACTCCGTAGTCGATGAATGAGCAACCCCTGCCAATGCGCGAGTTCTCTCAGTCCTTGCCGATGGCCTTGCTCAATGCGCGCGAAAAGGTCATGGAAGAATTCCGGCCGATGCTGCGCGAGTTCGACCTCACCGAGCAACAGTGGCGGGTGATCCGCGTGCTCATCGAAGCGGGCTCCATCGAGGTCACGGAGCTCGCGCGGCGCAGTCGCATTCTGGCGCCGAGTTTGTCGCGCATTTTGCAGAACCTGGAGACACGCGGGCTCGTAGCGCGCCGTGCCATCAAATCCGATCAGCGCCGCGCTGCGATCTCGTTGCGGGCGAAGGGACGGCGTTTATTCGATACCGTAGCGCCACATTCGGAAGTGCATTACGCCTCGATCACGCGCGCGTTGGGCGCGAAGAAGCTCACCTCCCTGTTTGCGCTGCTGGAAGAATTAGGCACCGTGCTCGATGATATGCACGGGCCGACCACATGATCCGGATATGAGCCTCTATTACGTTCAAAAATTACTCTACCAACTCAATCGCGATCCGCATACGCGCAAGCGTTTCGAGACCGATATCGACGCGCTGCTCGAGGCGTACGATCTGACCGACGAAGAGGTCGACGCCATTACCGACGGTGATATCGGGCTTCTCTACATCATGGGCGTAAACGGCCAGATCCTGATGCACTATGCGGCGATGCGCGGTTACGCCTGGGACGCTTATCTGGAATCGATGCGGGCGGCTCTACGCGAACACGGCCAGGTCCGTGCCGGGCTTTATGCGACCGTGTGGGAGTAAGCCTTGAGCGTGGTCTTTGCCGGCGCCTGCTCGCACGCCCCGGGCATCACGGGGCGGGCCGAACGCGCCGACCCGGCGGTTCGCGATGCGTTCTACGCCGCCTTCGATCGCATGCGCGAATCGCTCGAAGCCGCGCGGCCCGACGTCTTAATCGTTATCGCGGCCGAGCATTTCGCGAATTTCTTCATGGACAACATGCCGGCCATATGCATGGGCATGGCCGAGTATTACGAAGGGCCGATCGAAGACGCAGCGTGGCTGGGCATCGAGCACCGCCGCGTTCCCGGCAACGCAGCGCTCGCGGAACGCTTGATCAAGTCCATCATGCAGGACATCGACCTGGCCTATGCACAGGAATGGAAATTCGATCACGGCATCATGGTGCCGCTGCATTTCTTGAGTCCCGCGAACGAACTCACCGTCATCCCGGTCAATATCAATTGTCAGGGGCCGCCGCTCATCCCGCTGCACCGCTGCTACGAATTCGGACGCGCGCTGCGGCGCGCCTGCGACGCGCAACCAGAACGTATCGCTATCGTGGGCACGGGAGGGATCTCGCATTGGCCAGCAACGCCGGATTCAGGAACGATCAACGAAGCTTGGGATCGGGAGTTCCTCGATCATTTCGTGAAAAACCGGCGCGACGAGCTGCTCGCTTACCGCGACGACGAGACCTACGAGCATGCCGGCCAGGGCGGCTTCGAGATCCGCACCTTCATCGCCGTCGCCGGCGCTACTGAAGGCGCGCGCGGTGAGATATGGTTCTATGCGCCGATCCCAATCTTCGCCGTCGGCTGCACGGTGGTGACGATGGCCGTCGCGTAATGCGGTTACAACGCAAACCCAGTGTGCCGTCCCGCAAATATGTTTCATAATTCGCTGGTTTTTTTCGCCCCTGGCGGCGTTGCTCGTCGTTGTGTAGAGCCCGCACATAAGCCTCCTCGCGCCTTGCCAGGAACGAAAAATCCTGCGCGACTTAACCAACATATTTACGGGACGGCACACTAGGAGATAGCGCCCATGGGTATATGTACCGGTGCTGAATATCTCGAACGCCTGGCCGACAACCGCGAAGTTTGGCTGCATGGCGAGCGGGTGCGGGACGTTACGGCGCACCCGGCGCTCAAGCGTGGCGCCGAATCGCTCGCGCGCTTGCTCGACCGCCAACATGACCCGGAACTACAGGACCTCTTGACCTATACCGGGGACGATGGTGCAGAGCGTTACGCGATGTCGTTCAAACCCTCTGCCACGCCCGACGACGTGCTCGCGCGAGGTCGGGCATTCTACGACTGGGCTAAATGGTCAGGCGGCATGCTCGGGCGCACGCCGGATTATCTGAACGCCTCGTTCATGGCATTCGCGGGCGGCGCTGATTTTTTTACCGAATGCCGTCCGGATTTCGCCGCTAACGTGCGCAATTACTATCAACGGATCCGCGATCGCGATCTCGTGTTGACGCACACCCTGGTCAACCCGCAGGTCAACCGCCGTATTACCGAAACAGGCCTTGCAAGCGAAGAAGTCGCGTTACGCGTCGTCAAGGAAACGGACGCGGGCCTTATCGTCAAAGGCGCCCGCTTGTTGGCGACGCTGGGCCCGCTGTCCGATGAGATCGCGGTGTTTCCCTCGACCTTGCTCAAGGCAGCGCCCGAGACCAAGCCTTACGCGCTAGCCTTCGCGGTCGCGAATGACACGCCGGGCATGAAATACATTTGCCGCGACAGCTACGACGCAGGTAAAACGTTGTTCGACGCGCCGCTCTCGGGACGATTCGAGGAGATGGACTGCGTCGTGATCTTCAACGACGTGCTGATCCCCTGGGACCGCGTCTTCCTCTACGATTCGCCCGAGCTCTGCAATCGCGCCTATGCCGATACCAGCGCCGTTGTGCACATGATGCATCAAGTGGTGTGCAAGAACCTCGCGAAGGCCGAGTTCATCGTCGGATTGCTGTGTGCGATGACCCAGGCGAGTGCGCGCGACCACGACATTACCATTCAGGGACAGATAGCCGAGGCGATGTGGATCGCGGAGACCATGCGTGCCTTACTCTTCAGCGCCGAACATCAAGCAGAAAAGGATCGATGGGGACTTTACGTTCCGCAGCGCCGCCCGCTCGATACCGCGCGCAATTTGTTTCCCAAGATGTATCCGCGCTTGATCGAGATCGTGCAGCTCCTGGGGTCGAGCTCGCTGATGGCGACGCCCTGTGAAGCGGACTTCGATAACGCCCTGGCCGAGGACGTCGAGCAATATTTTCAAGTGGCCAACCTTGAAAGCCGTGATCGGGTGGCGTTGTTTCGCCTGGCCCAAGAGGTCGCCGTTTCGAGTTTTGGCGGTCGCCAGCAGCTCTATGAACGGTTTTTCTTCGGACCGCAGAATGTAATGGCTTCCATTTTCTACAAGCTCTACGACAAGGAGCAGATGATCGGGCGGGTGAACGAATTGTTGGCGCGGGATTTCTAATTGCCAAACGGCGCCATTGAACCTAACCTAATGGCGCCCTCAGGCACCGACAATAACAGGAGCCCACCCATGCCCTTGACCGCGGAATGCGAAGCCGTACTGAGTTCACTCGCCGAGCAGGGTTTCAAACCCCTGGACGCCATGCCGGCCGCGGAAGGCCGCGCCTATTTCAACGAAATGTTCAAGACGCAACCCGAAGACCAACAAGAGTGCGCCCGTGTCGAAGATCTGCAGATCCCGGTCGACGGCGGCGAGATCCCGGCGCGCCTTTACGCTCCCGAGGCGAGCGGTCCGCTACCGGTGATGGTGCATTTTCATGGCGGCGGCTGGGTCTATCTGAATCTCGACACGCACGACGGATACTGCCGCATACTGGCCAACCGCGCGAACTGCGCGGTCGTTGCGATCGAATACCGCAAAGCACCGGAGTTCGCGTTCCCGATACCCGTAGAAGATTGTTATGCGGCCTTATCCTGGGTCTCCGATAACGCCGCCGATCTCGGCTTGGACAATTCACGCATGGGTGTGGTCGGCGACAGCGCCGGCGGTAACCTTTCAGCGGCCGTGGCCCTGATGGCGCGTGACAAAGGAGGGCCCGAACTCAAGCTTCAGGTGCTGACCTATCCCGCCGTCGACGGCGCGATGGCCGCGCCTTCGATCGAGGAAAACGCAGCAGCGCCTTTGTTGGGGCGCCAACAGATGGCCTGGTTCTGGGGGCACTACGTGCCAAAAGGCACGGACGTGCACGACGCTCGCCTGTCACCGTTGTACGCCGATGATCTCACTAATCTGCCGCCCACTTTCATCTCGACCGCTGAATTCGATCCGCTGCGCGACGAAGCGGAGGATTATGCGGACAAGCTGGAAGCAGCGGGTGTCGACGTAGACTGCCGGCGCTACAACGGCGTGTTCCATGGATTCATGTTGCTTGCGAAGCTCATTCCCGAAGGCCAGCAATTGATCGACACGCAATGCGAATTCATTCAGAAAACCTTCGCTCAATAACGGAGGGCAACCGATCATGAAACTCGTCGACGACATCAAGGCCAAGGCCGACCAACATGCGACGTGGCGCCGAGACATTCACGCCCATCCCGAACTCGCCTATGAGGAACATCGTACGGCCGACTTCGTCGCCGAGAAACTCGAATCGTTCGGGATCCCGATCGTGCGCGGTCTGGGCAAAACGGGCGTAGTCGGCACCATCAAAACCGGTACGAGCGATCGCAGCATTGGGCTGCGCGCCGACATGGACGCTCTGCCCCTGCAAGAGATGAATCAATTCGATCATCGCTCTCAGAATGACGGGAAAATGCATGCCTGTGGGCACGACGGCCACACGACGATGCTGTTAGCGGCGGCCGAATATCTGTCTGAAAATCGCAACTTCGACGGAATCGTGCATTTCATCTTCCAACCCGCCGAGGAAGGTGAAGCGGGCGCCAAGGCCATGATGGACGACGGCTTGTTCGAGGATTTTCCGATGGAGGCCGTTTATGCGCTACATAACTGGCCGGGACTCGAGGTGGGAAAAATGGCCATGCGCGCCGGCCCGGCGATGGCCGCGATGGATATTTTCGAAGCGAAGATCACGGGACATGGCGGCCACGCCGCCTTGCCGCATCTCGCCATTGACCCCATCCTGATCGCCACACAATTAGTGCAAGCGTGGCAGGGAATCGTGTCCCGCAACGTGAAACCGATCGATCCGGCGGTGGTGACCGTCACGCAGTTTCACGCCGGCGATGCGTTCAACGTCATACCCGAAGAAGTGATCTTGCGCGGTACGGTGCGCTGCTTTGGTAAGGACGTACGCGCGATGATCGAAGCCCGCATGGAGCAGATTGCAAAGGGCATGTGTGACGCAAACGATTGCAAACTCGACTGGTGGTACGACCACCGCTTTCCGCCGACCGTGAATACGGAAGCCGAGATGCACATCGCAGCGAACGTGGCGCGGTCGGTGCTCGGCGACGATAACGTCAACCCCGACGTAGAACCGGTGACGGGATCCGAGGACTTCGGCTACATGCTGCAAGCCAAACCGGGCTGTTATGCCTTCATCGGCAACGGTCCGGGCGCGGGCGGCTGTCTGCTCCACAGTCCGCATTTCGATTTCAACGACGAGATCATCTCGATCGGCGCGAGTTACTGGGTCGCGCTGGTGGACGATGTCCTGAACGCTTAAGCGTATCCAGCCGGAAGCAGCGTTTTATTCGTCGGCGTCACCGGGGCGAAACTCGGCGGCGAGTTCCTTCTGCGTTCTCGCCGGTACCGGATCATAGTGGCTCAACTGCAGCGAAAAGTTGCCCGCTCCCGCGGTGATCGAACGCAGTTGCGACTGGTATCCATCGAGTTCCGCCAAAGGCACTTGAGCGGTGATGGCGCTCGTGCCGTCCGCGTTGGCGGTCGTTTCGTTGATGCGGCCGCGCTTGCTCGATAGATCGCCGGTAATGTCGCCGACATTCGCGCTAGGTGCGACGATTTCGACGTTGACGACGGGCTCCAGCACGGCCGGATTGGCTTTCTTGACGGCATCGATGAAGGCTTTCTTGCCCGCCGCGACGAATGCGACTTCTTTGGAATCGACTGCGTGATGCTTGCCGTCGTAGATCTCGACTTTGACGTCTTCGATGGCATAACCCGCGATGATCCCTTCGGCCATGGCCTGTTTGATGCCCTTCTCGATCGCTGGGATGAACTGGCGGGGAATAACTCCGCCTACGATCTTGTCGACAAAGTTGAACCCTTCACCGCGCGCGAGCGGCTTGATGCGTAGATAGACTTCACCGAATTGACCGGCACCGCCGGTTTGCTTCTTGTGCCGGTGATGGCCTTCCGCAGGCGATTGAATCGTTTCGAGATAAGCGATCTTCGGTGGACTCGTTTCAACTTCGACATTGAAGCGTTCGGCAAGGCCTTCGAGCAGGATGCGTAAATGCAGATCCCCCACTGCCCGCATGATCGTCTGGTTGGCCGCGTGATTGTGTTCAATGACGAGACTGGGATCTTCTGCTTTCAGCTTATTCAGAGCGTCGGATAGCTTTTGCTCCTGGCCGCGGCTTTTAGCCTTCAGCGCAACGCCTTGCATCGGTGTCGGCAATTGAATCGCGCGGAGATGGATGCCACCGTCGTCTTGCGCATCGTGCAGCACTGAGTTGAATTCGATCTCATCGACCTTGGCCACAGCGCAGATGTCACCGGGCACGCCGGATTCTATCTCCTTGGTCTCGCCGCCTTGCAGCTTCAGTAGATGACTCACTCGAAACGGACGTCGCGCGTCACCGATACAGAGCTGGCTATCCTTGGACACCGTGCCCTGGTGAATGCGGAAGACCCCCAGGCGGCCGATGAAGGGATCGATATTGACCTTGAAGGTATGCGCCAGAATGTGCTTGTTCGGATCGGGTTCGAAGTGAATCACCTCGCCGCTATCGTCGTCGCCGCTGAAGAAGTCGGGTGGATTTCCTTCAGCAGGGCTCGGCATGAGCTTGCAGAATACTTCCAATAGCTGCTCGATACCGGCATCGCTTTCGGCGGACGTGAAACACACGGGAATGAGGTGGTCTTCGCGCAGTGCTTTCTCGAAGGGCGCATGTAACTGGTCAGGGGAAATATCCTCTCCTTGCTCGAGATAAAGTTCCATCAGATCGTCGTCGACTTCGACGACTTGGTCGACGATCTGCGTATGCGCCGTTTCGACGGTTGAAAAATCCGTATCCGCGCCATTCGGCTTGAAAAAGCAGTCGAGGACCTCGCTGCCGTTATTCGCGGGAAGGTTGAGCGGCAGGCAGGTGGTTCCAAAGATCTCTCGTATGCGATTGAGGCAGGCTTCGAGGTCGCTGTCAGCCTCGTCGATGCGATTGACAATGATGATGCGGTCCAGACCGCGGCCTTTCGCCCAGTCCATCATACGCCGCGCGGTCATGTCGGGACCGGACGCAGCATTCACCACCACGGCGACGGTCTCAACCGCCGCCAACACGGACATGGCACGCCCGATGAAGTCCGGCGAGCCAGGCGTATCGATGATATTGAGATGCTTGCCCGCGTGGTCGAGGCTTACGACCGCGCAATCCAGAGAGTGTTGGTGGGCTTGTTCCTGCGGCATGTAATCACAGATCGTCGTGCCGCGCGTGATTTCACCTTTCTGTTTGATGGCGCCGGCGGCGGCAAACAACGACTCTACGATCATGGTTTTACCGGTCCCGCCAGCGCCGACTAGTGCGATGTTACGGATGTCTTCAGTCGAATATTCAGGCATGCAATGGTCTCCCTGCAAAGGTAAAGAGATCGCACCAGCGATTGCCGACGGGGTGCCTGAAGGTGCACATCGGGTGAACGCGGTGAATGTCTGGAACCCGGACTAGCCGTCCGTATTCGGCCGCGTCGCCATGGGCCTGTGGGCGGTTACCGGCGCGTTATGTCGTCGTTTGTCTCGATTATAAGAAGCTAACGGGCAAGCTGGAGCGCGCTTCAAGTCGCGATCGTGAAATCGGCGCCCAGAGCCACGATCGGCCGCTAAACCGCGGAAAAACGGGTAACATTCTCGACGTGCCAGCGATAAACCTACTAGAAGCGGTCTCAAAATTATTCGGGGTAGCGCCGATTCCTGTTTTCGCGCAATTCAAGGCGCGAGGAGTGTGGTTGACCGGGTGTCAACGAGCGACGAGCAACGCCGAAGTGCGCGAAAACAGGTGTCGGCCTGACGGATCCCCACAAATTCGACTAGCAATACTCAAGTTGTACAACAGCCCGTCCTCGTAGGTCGCGAAGACTCTGTAATAAAGTTGAGCGCTGGATTTGAAGTTGTTTGGCAATGAGGCGAGCACCAACGAATACCACTGATAGGACGGGCTTACGTCTTTCGGTATTGGCCTGTAAGCCTTTCACTAAGCCGGTTTGGTAACCGACCAGGCCGACCAACCATTGGGCCAGTGTGGCCAATGCACACAGCAAGAGTAAGTTCGCCACTGTGTCGGGATCACGTCCCATGTTTTCTCTAAGTGCAAAGCCGTAACGGGGCGACTTCGTGTCGCGGAAGCTCTCTTCAATCTGCATGCGGCGACGATACACGGCAACCACTCGATGCGCACTACGAAGGTTTTCCGGTAGATTGCTTGCCAATAACCACGGCTCACGCGCCGCTGCCGACGGTTTCTCAGTATTGCGAGCCCGCGCCGGTTTGCCGTAAGCCGTATAGCAGACACGCCCGCGTTTCTTGCCTTTGTATACGAACAAATGGGTATCCAGCGGATTACTTTTGGTGATCAAAAAACGACCCACCGACTTCGGATGAGCGTTGGCTTGGTTGTAGAGCACTTTGTTCGAATGCCATGTCGTCTCATCTACACCTCGCACGAGGTGACGATGACGGATCCGACCCACGTAATACCACCCCATTGAGGCGACAAGACTTAACCAGGGTGTTCGAAATCCTGCATCACTGACCAAGATGGGAACACAGCCCGTAGGCAGAATGGCCTTCAGTCGCTTCAGAAAGCGTTTCTCCGCTTTGACACTCGCGTAATGGTGTTCGACTTCTTCATACAAGGGGATGGCTCGACCACCCACCGCTAAGGCCGCCCGCAATACGTACAGCTCTTGACGTTGATCTAGATTAGACCAATCCACCCACACCACCGGATGCGCGCAGTCCGATACCAACAGCCGAGTGACCCATTGGTACCACTGCAAACGCTCGCCAGCGAGCTGACGATTACCCAGCAAGCGATCGACGCGCTTAATCGCGTGTTTCTCGCTCGTGCCACTGTCCAGGCTCCGACCGATATGCGTCAGCCATAAGCGGCGACCACGAAGTACTCCGCCCACCGCCGCCCAAACCGATAATCGACGACGCAAATGCACAACATAAAGCGCGTCGCTGCTCATCTCATGTAACAATTTCAATACCTGCATGGCTCACCTCGTCGTTCCCAGATTGTCTTGCAACAACTAGGATCAACTCGAGCCATGCAGGTTCAACGAACCCACAAATTAATCTATCGCTTTGTATTTCGTTGGAGTTTTATGGGGATTCCTCAGAGTGCGTCCCGTTTTCCGAGGCTCTTCATCCTGCAAATTGAAAGTTCAATGTCCAAAACCTAAAATCGATAACGACGACCGAATCCATTTCGACTCGCATAACACGAAAGGCAGAATTGAGGCGGTCGTCAACGTTAAATATCGATGCGTACGCTACTACCCTTCGAGTTTCTCGAGCCCGATTCGGTCGACGCCGCATTGGCGGTGCTGGATGAAGCCGAGAGCCACGTCCTCGCCGGGGGGTCGACCTGGTCCTCAAGCTGCGCTTGCGCATGCTGACCGCCGATAGAGTCCTCAGCCTGCACAGGATCCCAGGACTTGATTCCATCTCCATTAGCGATGGCCAATTGACCATTTGCGCCATGACCTCGTTGTACGCGGTCGAACAAGACCCGCGTGTCAGCGGAGGCTGGCCACTACTGGTTGAGGCTGTACGCTCCATCGCCTCCACTCAGATCAAATCGATGGGGACGTTGGCCGGGAATCTCTGCATAGACAGCTTTCCGTCCGATGTCGCAGCAGCCCTGCTGGCACTCGGTGCGGAAATGACGATCGCAAGCCGGAGCGGACAGCGCCGCATAAACATTAATGAGTTCTACCGCGACTCGGGCGAAACGGTACTGCAATCGAATGAGTTGGTCACAGCCATACACGTCCCTGCAACAGACGCCGCCATCGCGTTTTGCAAACTAACTGGATTGGCCGAGGATCTCCCTAAAGTGAGCGTCGCCGCGGCGCTGACCGTGATCGATGGCCAATGCACAAACGTTCGGTTGGCTACGGCAAGTGTCGGTTCCCGACGATTGCGTGAGGCGGAAATCGCAACGAATAATCAGGCACCGACGCCTGCGGTATTCGCTGCTGCCGGGATCGCTGCGGCACAAGAATTTGGTGATGTAACCGAGGATGCCTACCTGCAGCAGTTGGTCAAGGTGTTGACATGCGATGCGCTAACCGCCGCGACGCAGCAGGGTTTGGCGTGACGGAGCGAACATCACAATGAGCAAGCAGATCGGCACCTTTTCAGTTAACGGTCGCGTTTACGAACGCATCATCGAGCCGCATATGTTGCTCGTCGACGTGCTGCGTGACGAACTGGGACTGACGGGTACCAAGCGTGCATGCGGCTCGGGCTCCTGCGGCGCCTGTACAGTGTTGATGAACGGCAAACCGCGAGCCTCATGCCTGACCTTAGCGATCCGTGCGACGGATCAACCGTTGCAAACGGTGGAGGGATTGGCCGAGGACCAGCAATTACATCCATTGCAACAAGCATTCGTCGATAACCTGGGTGCGCAATGCGGTTACTGCACGGCCGGGATGATGTTGTCGGCAAAAGTATTGATCGACGCTAATCCCGACCCGAGCCGCGACGAAGTCATACATGCGCTGGGCGGCAACCTGTGTCGATGCACGGGCTACGTGAAGATCATCGAATCAGTATTGGACGCGGCGCGGCGCATGCGCAAGGGCGGGAGCTGATGGCAGAGCAATTCACGGCAGTCGGAAAGAGCCTGGTCAAACCGGATGCGGTGCCGAAGGTGACCGGCACGGTCGAATACTCCGAAGACATGTCGCTGCCTGGCATGCTGCATGGCCGGATATTGCGCAGCCCGCATGCGCACGCTGAAATAAGGCGCATCGATACCAGCAAAGCCGCAGCACTATCGGGTGTCGAGGCCGTCATTATCGCGGAGGATGCGCCCGAATCACGCTTCACGCGTTCGGCGATGGCTTATGCTCTGCCTGACTTCGCGTTTGAAGGCGAGGTTCTGGATCAGCGCATCATCTCCGACAAGGCACGCTTTGTCGGGGATTGGATAGCAGCGGTCGCTGCCGTTGATATTGCCACCGCCGAACAGGCGCTGGGGCTTATCGACGTAGGCTACGAACTACTGCCGGCAGTGTTCGACCCACACGAGGCGCTGGCCGCCGGTGCGCCGGTTGTTCATGAGAGCAACCCGGATAATGTCGCCGTGGCGGAGGAATACCCGTTCAATACTGGCGACGTGCAACAAAGCCTAGCCGACGCCGATTACACCGTCGAATTTTCCGGTAAGAACTCACGGCAAAAGCACTGCCATCTGGAATTGGATTCAGCGATTGCGTCCTGGGGCACCGACGGGCGACTGACATTGATCTCGCCGTCGCAGGGACCGCACTTGGCGAAGAAGGCGTTTGCTAAGCACGTGTTTCCGGAACTGGGCGAAGGTGATATCCGCTGGCTGACACCACCGCTGGGTGGCGGTTTCGGCGCCCGTTTGGCATTGGGCATGGAACCCGTCGCAGCATTGCTCGCAAAAGTCGCTGGTAAGCCAGTGAAGGTATCGACGACACGAGAAGAGGACTCCTCGGGATACAGCAGCCGTACCGAGCAACATCAAACGATCAAAGTCGGTGCCATGGCGGACGGCACGCTGACAGCCATCGACATGGATATCGTTTCAGACTCGGGCGCCTACTACTCGCACAGCGGCACGACCACGATGGTCAACATGCAGATGACGCTAGGCCTTTTACGTTGTCCGAACATACGAGGCCGGATGAAAGTTGTTTACACGAATACGCCGACCGCGTCCGGGTTCAGGGGCTACGGAAATCCGGAAGGAGCCTTCATCTTTCAGCAGGCCATCGACATGCTGGCTGAAAAAGTGGGCATGGATCCCGTCGAGTTCCGTTTGAAGAACGTCAAGCAGGTCGGTGAACCAAGTTTTTTTCTCCCTGTAACTCTGGATCACAGCGCCTTGGAGGAATGCATTCAACAAGCTAGCGACCGCATCGGTTGGGCACAGAAGTGGCAAGGTTGGGGAAATATCAAGACCGGCCGTCACCGTCGCGGAATTGGCATGTCGGTGATGACCCACTGTAGCGGCGCCGGCGGGTTCTTGCTCGAGCATTCGGGCGCCATGATCAAATTAAACGAAGACGGCAGCGCCAACCTGACGGTTGGTCCGAGCGAGATGGGCCAGGGGATCCTAGGCGCTCTTTCACAAATCGCCGCCGAAAGCATGGGACTCAAGTACGAAGATATTCGCGTTGTCACCGGCGATACTGATGTCACCCTGTTCGACATCGGCTCGCATGCATCCCGCTCGGTGATGGTGATCGGTAACGCGGTAGCGGACGCGGGAAATAAAATTCGCGAGCAATTGATCGAATTAGCCGCAGCGAAGCTCGAGGCGTCGGCCGACGATTTAGAGATCCGGGAAAGTCATATTACCGTAGCTGGAGTGCCTGACCGAGGCATCGACGTGGCACAACTCACTCACGATGCGATTTATAACTATACCGAGTCCGGGGCTCAAATCTCAGCGACCGGATCTTACCTTTCGACATCGCACAATCCGAATTTTCAGGCCGCATTCGCTGAAGTGGACGTCGATACCCACACAGGTGTCGTCTCCGTTGTACGCTATACGATGGCGCACGATATCGGCCGCGCTATCAACCCCCAGGCGGTCGAAGGTCAACTGCAGGGCGGCGCTGTGCAAGGGTTGGGGTTCGCATTGACGGAAGATTTCGCCATCGACAAAACGTCGGGAGAAACACTGACGAATAACTTCGCCACCTACCGGATCCCGAGCATTCGCGATATTCCCGAAATGGAAATTATTCTCGTCGAAGACCCTGCACCGAATGGACCGTACGGTGCCAAGGGCGTTGGTGAACCCGGACTCGTGAACGTTGCGCCGGCGATCGCCAACGCCGTTTACGATGCCGTCGGGGTACGGATCAATTCGCTGCCGCTATCGCCAAAGAAAGTTCTGACCGCCCTCGCGTCCAGAACGTGAATATAGGAAAGTGGGGCAGATGAAACTTTCTTGAGGTCTGCTCTTGACCGATACTGTTGAAAAACTCCGCTTCGCCCGTCGATAGCGAAGTGCGCGAAAAGACGACCGCACAGGATCGCCTGTAAGCGGCGATCGGTACTTCGGTAATGGTTTGACGACCCCTAAATTTATCGAAAACTTCTGCCGGGCGAGTTTTTCAACAGTATCGGCCGTAAGCCGAAGTTCACCCTCCACGCGACATTGAAAGCTAATCAAGGTCCGCTATTGAGGCGATAGCGGAAGTACAGTCTGAGTTGCGGGTCAGTCCCGTGGACGGCGGCTCACGACCCAATTTAGCTAGTCTGTCCCGCTTTCCGCGATGCTAGACGCAGCCGGCAGATAGCTGTCGGTGAAGGCGGGACATGCACCCGCAGACTACGAATAAACGACCCAAACACACGATGTTTACGGCTTTGATTTCGAGTCCGCGGGTGCGCTTGAGTTCGCTAACGAATACTCAGGGCTAGCCGTAGCACCGGCTCCTATATTGGCTTCGCAGAACTCGAGCACGCATGTCCCGCAGAATTGATGATCAGGTGGATTAACCATACCGCAGCTAACACAGGGTTTATTCAGCTGGTGACCGCAGCCGCCGCAGTAACGATTACCTTCAGGATTGTCGTGGCTGCAATTCTGACAAAGCATCGTCGGATTCTATCGGACTGGCGTCGGCGACACCGACATGAAAGTGGTATTTGAAAGATTATTTTTGACGTAGGCGACGCTTGATACAGGTGTCCTACGGATCCTCTAGCTTTCCAAACCTTCTAAGCGACGCCGATAAATTTCCGGTAAATCCACCGGATTGTGGCGCCTGCCACACTTTTTAAAAACGCAATGTAGTGGTCCTTTGATTCGGGGCTTACGCTCAATAATGTAAAAAATGAGGAGCGGGAGATGAAGAAACAATCTGTTGTTGCATTCATGTTATTGAGCAGTTCTGCGACCGATTGCGAGGCGGGACATACGGGGACATTCAGCTTGATGCAAAGACATTCAGTTCCCGCTTGGAACAGTAACCTGATTCGACTGGGCCTGGTGCTCGCGCTCATGCTGGCATGCGTCTCTTCGCAGGCGGCTCCAGTCAATTTTTATTTCTTCGGCGACAGCCTCACGGACAACGGTAGTCCCGTAGTGCCGCCGCCGCCTCCTGCATCGCCGTACAGTGGTAACAGCTTTTCCAACGGGCCGGTGTGGGCTGAAACCGTTGGGAATGCCTTCGGTGTGCCGATTACGTGGGGCATCAATAATTTCGCGGTCGGAGGCGCGGTGAGTGAGGACCTCAATGCCGCAATAACCCCAGGCCAAGGGCTCGCGGGCGGCGGTCTCGGACAAACTGCGCATTTCTTGTCCACCACCGGGGGAGTTGCAAACCCCAATGCGCTCTACAACATCTGGATGGGCGCCAACGACTTTCTCGGTTTTCTGACCGGGCCCCCAGGGGGAGATCCCGTTTCGCTAATTAATGGCATTTTAACGAGCACCGGAACGGCCATCGGCACCTTAAATGCAGCCGGTGCGGAAAAATTTCTGTTGATGAATTTCCCGGATTACAGCGTGAGCGCGCTCGTACTGGATGCGGACAAGCCCGCCGTGAGCGCATTGTTTCAAAACTACAATCTGGCGCTCAGCGCCTTCGCATCGACTTTGGAAGGCGAATTGGGAATCGAAATTTGGACATACGATGTTTCTGGTTTATTGACCGCCAACAACGGCAGTTGGTTGGATTCGACCGGTGCGCTCGGTATCGCTCCGGGTGAATCTGCCCTGACGTGCCTGAGCGTTGTTGCATGCGCATTAGCGGCGCCAGGGGGCGATACTTCGCAATACTTTCTGTTCGATGATCTTCATCCAACCAAAGAAGTCCACGCGTTAATCGGCAACGGGGTCGCGGCCCATATACCCATACCTACCATACTCCCCCTGACGGCAATAGCACTCGCAGGATTGAGTTTTCAACGGCGTAAAGCTGCATAAAGAACTTCGCATTACAACCTGTGCCGCTAATAACTTGGAGGAAGCCGTATGGACAAACAACTTCTGAGCGGGATCTTCGCAGGGATATTTTCATTGCGCCAACTGCAGCCAGATTATCTGGCTCAGATTTGATCGGGTTGTTGGTTTCAGAAAGTTTTACGCGCCGACATTCGGTGATTCGATTCCTAATTTAGGCTGCTGGTCACCCGGTCGAGGCAACGAATTAGAGAAACACAGGAGGACAATACGATGGGTCAGCATAGGATACTTATCGCGGTAGCGCTGTTTGTAGCTTCTACAGCGAGTCATGGGGTCGGTTTCCAGGTCTTGCATTTAGACGAGTTCGTGAACTTTTGGCCAGGGTTCGATCAGTCATACGACGACCCGCTGGGTCCGCCTGTCGATGACGTTTCCTGGGACCCGGTCCTGGCGTCGGATCTGGCGAATCAGTTCCCCGGACAACCCTTGAACCCAAGCGGAGCCACGGGTTCGTTTCACGCGACAGACCCGCTGTTTGCCGGGCCGTCGGGCGACGGTTTGCTCATGGGGTATTTCACGGGCTTTTGGTCATCGGTTGGAAGCCAATTGGTCGTCGGTCCGAATGCATTGACCGGCCTGAGTACGCCTTTTGATGTAAATGTTTTCGAACCGTACGGTAACGGGAACGACATCGACGAAATCGGCAATCCCACTGTCCCGGTAGCGCTCAACGCCCCCGGAGGGGTGAACGAGTTCGTCCCGGGCCTCCCTCACACTACGACGATTTTCCCCGGGAATTTTTTAGCGTCCGATTATTATTACCGTGACCCCCTTTTCCCAGAATCTGTTACTCACCTAACGGGGCTCGGAGGCGGTTACCTGCTTCCCGGTCAGGATCCAAACGTACTTTTCCCGGTTTCCCAGGGTTAGCCGCGTTTTTCAACCTTGCGGTCGCGGAACTCGACAGTGATCCCTTGACCGCAAACTGGACGATGGTTGCGGCTGAGATCGCGTTGAACGTAGCGGTCGATGCCAACACTTTGGACGTTATCCCGGGTGGTTTGGAAGCCATAAGCTCCGCTGGTTTCTTTTCCATGAACCCCGGGGCCGCGCCTATTCCTGTACCCGCGGCGCTGCCGTTGTTCCTGTCGGGCCTGCTCGGCCTAGCTTTCATTAGAAGAAAGCCTGCACACGATTATTTGAATGTACCTAGTTCGAGGTCCCGATTTAGTATGAGATTTCGTTTTTCTCGCCCAACGCGAATAGCGAGTGTTTTCGCCGCTATGATTCTTTTCGGCGGACTTTCCACGCCAGAGAGAGCGGAAGCCGCTGTTATCCACGAGTCGGCAAGCTTCGGAGGTAACGTACCAACAGCGTCCGCTGTGGTTTCTAATATTCAATTTCTCGGCTCGCGGTTTAGCACAACAGTACCGGTGCAGGTTACCGAAGTTGGAGGAAACATTGGCAGTGGCGGCGAAATCTTCGCCGCAATTGTTGCATTACCATCCCCGACAGGACTCCCGTCTTTTGCTCCGACGGAAATCGAGAACAATGCACTTGCGGGCACTATATTTGACGCAGGTTCAGCATCGACCGACGTGTTAACTCCGCTCGCGGTGTTCTTGCCTCCGGGCGATTATGCACTGGTCTTCGGTAGTGGAGCGTACGGGGCTACCGGCAGCGGGGGTATGCAGGACATGAACACGGATCTTCCCGGGGCATCCCGATTCTTCGGTGACAAGAATCAAGGCGATATTTGGATTAACACAGCATTGACTAACCGGCGATTTGTTGTCCAGGGCAGCATAGTTCCTATCCCTGCCGCACTGCCTCTTTTCGCCTCTGCCCTCTCCATTATTGGTTTTCGATGGCATAAGGTTAACTGAGCTAGCCTGCTCGATATTGGCGATATTTGGGGCCGGAGTAAAAACTCACCAAGTCCGCTTGTGGCCGGTTGCCGCCGAAATCGTCACTCCGAAGTTTGGCTGGAATGACCCCAATAGCGGACATTAATTCTCGTGGCAAAACATTCCGAGCACGTCTGAACTCCGCTTATAGTTTGTCAGGTCGAGTATAAGTTTTTACACATCATGGTTAGAGTTATGCGAACTCAACATAGCGCTACCACGCCATCGATCCACCGTCGATCGCAAAGTCTGCGCCGGTTACCCAAGAGGACTCATCTGAAGCCAAAAATACCGCAGCTTGCGCGACGTCTTCCGGCTGACCAAGTCGTTTGATCATTAATTTGCTGAGCATGCGATCCATCCACTCCTTGTTCTCCGCCAAATGTTTTGTCTGATTCGTATAAACCGTACCCGGAGAGATCGAGTTTGCTCGCAGATTATGCGCCCCGCCTTCCATGGCCAATTGCTTGGTCATGGCAATGACCCCGCCTTTTGCAGCCATATGGGCCAATCCCGGCAGTACTTCATAAGCTTGCTTACCCGAAACCGAACCGATATTAATGATGGACGCGCCTTCACGCTTGATTAAATGAGGCCACGCCTCCTTACATATTAAAAATAAGGCATCAAGTTCGATTTCCAGGGTCTTGCGCCAAACTTCATATGTCATATCGTGAATCCATTCGAACCAGGCCATTCCCGCGTTATTCAACAATATATTTATCTGACCATATTCATCGATAGCTTTTTGGATCAGGCTGGACACATCAGTCTGCTTCGTTAAGTCGCAAGGCTGAACTGAAATCATTTCGCCACCAGCGTCTGTTACGATCCTGAGCGTTTCTTGGGCCCATTCAGCATTGAGGTCACAACCGACGACTTTTGCCCCTGCTTTGGTAAACAGTTGAGCAGACACGCGGCCTATACTTCCACCTGTACCGGTAATAACGACGATTTTTCCTGACAAACGTCCGAACTGAGTTTTATCGCTGGCTTCAGCCATCTATTTACACGCTCGCTAAATTATTGGTAGGCATGTGCGACTAATGTAATGAATTCGTCTTCATTACGCGCAGTTCATCAGGAAGTATGTCACCCGCATCTATTATCATTTCATCATCGAGATAAAGCGTGCAGTTACGCATCGGCAAATCCAGATGGCATGCCGTATTATTGGTACCGTCCAACTCCGTATTCGGTCCGGTGGAAAACAGTACCCCCCCATGGTACGTACGCCCATCCAGCCCGATCCCAGGCACATCCGTCGACCAGACGGCATTCTCATTGAGTCCCCAGCCGATGTGCGAAATCTCATATGCCAGGGGATCGTCAAAACCGCACATAAAGTCCCAGAGCATTTTCGCCTGCTTGTCACCGTTGATCGCCGTGACGCGCCCTTGTTTAATCACAAATTCAATCGACGTTTCCACTGTTTCCATGAAGGGATAAATGATGTCACCATGATCCATCACAACACGACCTTCCACACCGCCATCATTGGGGCTCGTGGCGATTAATCCACCAGGCCAACTGTCCCAGCGTCCGGGCGTATCGGTGTAACCATATTCTGCAAGCATTCCATAATGACCCAAATGATAAGTTACATTCGTGCCTGCCTCGTTAGTGAACCGTAACTGACTGGCTGCCTGCAATCTGGATTCCGCCGCCTCTACACGGTGACGCAATTGTTTTGTGGGAAATAGCCGCTGTAATACCTCGAAAGGTTCAACCACCATAAGCATCCTGGCACCGGCCGCCTGAATTTTCTTTTGTTCTTCTGAGAACAAAAGTAATGTCAAATCGATAACAAGATCAGCCGCATACAACCTGGGCATTTCTTCCGGATGATCGGCCAGCGTGGTACGTCCCATATTTCGCAAACGCTGTTCGAGATTCTTCACTTCCGACGGCAAATTTACGTTAACGGCCGTGGCATTCAATTTTTCAATGGATTGTAGAAACAGCTCTCTGTATTCGTTGTTCAATTGCCCTTCCGACAGGACCGCCACGGTCTCGCCTGCTTTAACACCACAAAGGCTTAATTGCTCTCGGAAAAGTTTGTTTAAGTTTTTATCTGAAGAAATGTCCATAATTGCGTGCGCCTCTATCTTTTCCGGGATGTCATTACACTCTTTGCACACCTATCTCACTTCACCATCGCCAAGCATGCAATCCAGATATCCGTTAATCCGATGATGGATGGCAATTTCCAGGCCTGCCAGCGGACCCGGTTGAAAACGTCGCGATGTGAAATTCGCCTGCATCGATTCGAGCATTTCACGGTCTTCAGCAGAGGCCAGAACTATAAAATCGTGCAATATTTTTGCTTTCTCCTCATAGGCCTTCATGGTTTTCACGGCCTCGGGAAACATAGTCCATATCGTGATCCGGGAGCGGGTTGGACTGATCGGATAGGTAACCCACGGTTGAACCTGATCCTGACGGGCAAATAGGTTCATATGCGGACGCACAAAAACGGTAAAACCCATTAACTCTCCGCGCGGGTGATCCGCCAGCCAGGGCATCGGGCCGAAAAACAACTCCCCGTCTGGTGCATTCGTACCGGCATCAAAATAGGCATGCCAGCCGTATTTTGTCAGACGAAAATCATAATCGTCGGCGCCAAACTGCTCTCCAAACGTGTCCTTATGCAGTACCTGTACATGGTAAACGTCTATCAGGTTTTCCGGCAGAAGTTTCCAGTTGCAATCGATTTCAAAAGTATGGGTATCTATGAGGCGCAAATCATCGAGTTTAAGAAACTCTGATACCTCTCCAATGCGGTCGACATCTAAATATTCGTTAAGCGACGGGCTACCGGGATCAAAGTTTACGAATATGAATCCCCCCCATGTATCGAGTTTGAGCGCAGGCAATCTACAATTCTTGAAATCAAAATTCTTTATTTCTTTTGTTCTCGAGGCAGCCTTTAACGTTCCGTCCAGGTCATATGCCCATCCGTGATACGGACAAGAGAATCCGGTCTTGTTTCCATCGCCGTTAAATACAACCTGCGGGCCACGATGACGACAGACGTTTGAAAAAGCGTTGAGTTCATTGTTCTTATTGCGGCATATAATTATATTTTCCCCAGCAAGTTCCATCGCGCGGTAGTCACCGGAATTCGGAAATTCCTCGACCCGGCCGACTACCAGCCAGTCCTTCATGAAGAATTTTTCGATCTCCATGCGATATATATCCGGATCGGAGTAAAAGTAGCCCGGTAAATGGCGTGAGTGGTTCAAGTCACGCCGTACGCTTTCCAAAGCTTTGTTATCGAATAAATCTGAACCGTTTTGCTGTGCGCCTTTGGCAAGCTTAAGTACGTCTTTTTCTTTTGCACTCATGATACGAACCCTCCGACCTTACTAGATGCGGTCTCACGTCGCTTTGTCCGCCTTCCTGAAATACTCGACCATGTCCGGCGAGAGATTATCACTGCCCTTCAGCCTCGCATGTTCTTCCATTTTTGCGCGCACGGCCGAAGTCAATTCACCCTTCAATTCATCATTGTTTTCTCGCAACCATTTTTCCGATGCGAGGCGGTTACGGTTGAGCTTATTAATTTTTGGTATGGCATAACGCGCTATCAACTCATACGAACGCCTAGTTTCAGCCCAATCTGCCCAATGGTGATCAAGACTCAGGAAACAGCCGAAACCGCCGGACTGTTCCTGTAATCGTTCCATCTGACCCACGAAATCGTCCGGTGTGCCGATCACGGCAAAACCGGTTGAGATCATGTGCTCGATAGGATCGGCGCCGGGCGGCGGCGCAAGCGGCAGCGCCGCCACCTGGGTCATGTAATCGATCCAGCGTTCAAGTCCATATTTCACGTTCTCGTGGGCTTTTTCTCGGGTCTCCGCAATATGCACCGGCCCGACCAGCCGCCAACCGCTACGGTCCATGACGTGGCCGTGCTCCTTTGCCGTCTCTTCAGCGATTGCCCAGTTCGAACCGAGCGCGTTGAATCCTCCGGTCGAGGTCGCGCCGATCGATAGCAGGCTGAGCCCGTGTTTGCCTGCCGCCGTTGCGCCAGTGGGAGAGACTTGGCTTGCGACGGCAATCTCGACCCCTCGGTCGTTGTAGGAAACGAACTGCAGCTGTGCATCGTGTAAATCGAACCAATCACTCTTCGCGTTCACCTTTTCTCCATTGAGAAGGCGGACCAAGGGTCCGATCGCTTCGTCCATCTGATCCCGTGCCTTGGACGTATCGAGACCCTGCATATAAGAGTCGGACGGCAGCGAACCTGGCCCGACACCAAACATGGCGCGACCTTTCGTGTGGTAATCGATCTGACGTATTCGATCTGCGAGCGTGAAAATATTGTGATACGGGAGCGAAGAAACGCCGGTTCCCAGCCGTATGTTCTGCGCGCGCTGAGAAACCGCGGCGATAAACAATTCCGGGCTGCTCGTGATTTCCCATCCGGTCGAATGATGCTCACCAATCCAGGCCTCGTCATAACCGAGCTTGTCCAACCAGATCACCCGATCCATGTCTTCTTCGAGGGCGAGCGCGGGATGTTCCTCGGGTGGTGTGTGAGGTGGAATAAAGGCACCGAATCGTAGCCTGGCTTGTGTCATGTCAAGATCTCCCTAACTGACGAGTTTCAATCGAATAATCGAATCCGTCGTTATGAACTGTCAAAGATCAAAGCTTACCGTTAAGCTCGATGCTGCACGCCCAGAAGCCGGAAGGCAAGAGGCTGGCACTTAAGACGACAACCGCTCATGGCTTCGAACCGAACTGCTCCGTTAACGTTCGGCTAACCGCAACTCGACGACTGCTCTTGAGGGGATTGCAAACGTAAGGCTCAGCCGTGCTGCGGTGCCGCGATCAGTGGGCTTGCTATCCTCCGTCGAGCGAGGCCTTCGGCGGCGTTACCAGCGGCCCGTCGGGTTCTACGAGCGGAATCCCGACGCGCTCGGCCAGCGCAGCAAACCGCGGGTCGTCACGGATCGGGTCGAATGCCGGATTCGTATTGAATACGCTCGATAAATGCGAATCGCGCTCCTCACAGCCGCGTTCCAACCACTCGAAAGCGAGGTCCGCTTCGCCGAGATAGGCGTAAAACTGAGCGAGCCAAACAGCGCCGGCACCTGTGCGGGACCACCAATCCTCCCAAAAGGCGATCCAAGTTCGCATGTAAGCGCGGATACCGCCTTTGCTATACGCCTCCAAAAAAGGGATGGGATCGATCCCAATTTGTTTCAGCAAGCTAACGTTCGCTGCAACGGATTCGTCAAACTCGCCCTTCCACCAGTGCGCTTGATACAGGGCGGTATACGCGTCTGGAATATTCGGCTCGATCGCGAGGATTGCATGCGCGCCCGCAATTGCCGAGTCGTAGCGGCGACTCCGCGCTACGTATTGGAGCGCGAACCCTCGTTGAGCGAAGTAAAGCGGGTCGGCATCGCTGCCTTCGCGCATCTGGTTCAGACCTTTTTCCCACTCACCCAGAACGCATAGGACCATACCTTGGAGGCCCTAGGCGTCGGTGCTAAAGGCCGTATGAGGTCGGGAATCTCGAACGCTCTGGTATAACTCCGTGGCTTTAGCGTTATCCCAATCGTAATAGGCTGCGATGTTGCCCAAGGTGATGTTGGCTTCGACCCCGCCCAACGCCAGGGCTTTCTCGGCGTAAGCTCGTGCCTTCGGCGCTTGTTCCTTGGACGGAGCAAAGTTGTAGACGGCGACGCTCCAATAGGCGTAGGCGAGCCAAACATGAGCGAAAACGAAGTCAGGATCGAGCGCCACTGCCTGTTCAAGCAGTTCGACAATTTCAGTTGCGGCAAAACCGAATTGGATTCTTTGGAGCTTTCGCGCGCGCACGTAGGCATCGTAAGCGGCCGGGACGACGGAACGTTCGGTCGTCAGCCGCTCCGTTTCGCTCGCCGTTAAGGTCACCTGGACCCGATCCGCGACAGCGCGCGCGATGCGTGCCTGCAAGGCCAGTATTTCGCGCAGATCTTAATCGTAACTCTCGTGCCAGATGTGTTCGTCAGAGGCCTTGACCAGTTGGGCGGTAATCCGCACTTGGTCGCCAACGCGCCGCACACTGCCTTCGATGAGGGCGTCGACCCCGAGTTCGGCGGCAATCTGTGGGAGGGATTCTTTCGTGCCTTTGTAGCGCAAGACGGATCGGTGGGAGCGGACTCGCAGTGCTTTGATTCCGGCTAACGCGCCGATCAGATCCTCGGTCACGCCATCCGCGAAGTACTCCTGCTTTGGATCGGCACTCATGTTCACAAACGGCAGCACCGCGATGGATTTCGCCTGGATTTCGGTTTCTGATTCTGTGACGGGTTGAGTGATTTCCATGGAAGGTGTGATGGCGGCTGTCTCGGTCTCAGTCGCAGGGCCACGCATCACATAAAACATTACCGTGGCTCCACCGAGCAACCCCGAACCGACCAGAATGGCCGTTTTCCAATTCACCCACGCAATCGCAAGCGTGATGGGTAATCCAGCTGCGAGAAACCAGAAGATGGACTGCTGAAACTGCGTCGAGCATTCAAAGGCAGGGCATGTCGTACCGACCACTTGCCACAGTACGCACGCCACCGCCAGATACGCCGCTGTAATGCGGAACATCTTTCGCTGGTAAAGCTGCTGGATGATGGAGTCGGCCAAGCCACCCTCCCCGAATGCTGGCTAGGGAATTCTAGCATTGGGGCCAAGAGGCCTAAGGATTTACTTCCACGCCCTCCTCATCTGGATGTCTGCTCTTGGCCGAGGCTGTGTGAAAACTATTTGCGTTTTTCAAAGTGGGGGTATGACACTCGAACATGGATCTAATCGATATACCGATCCCTTTTTATAACGACATCTGGATCGAGTCTGATTATTTACGATCAATCCCTCGCGATCTCGACCCTGCTATGTATGCTCTTTCCGATGGCTCGATCGCGGGCCAATTGTTCGTCCGTCAAGGCCACGACCACCGAGACCGGGTCCGAGCAGCCGTTGCGCCCTTCACCAATGATGTTGTCCCCTGATTTGTGGGGGTACAACATCCGGAGCGTAATCGAGACGCGCTCACCCGACGCGTTGGAATCTATAGCACAGAATCGCTTTTCAAGCGGCAGCGGATAACCGTGCCCGGTGAAGGACTGCAATTCAGTCAATGAAGCGGGCACGTTTCCATGCGCGGAAAAATAGGTCCGGATTAGCGGCGCAATTTCCTGGCTGATATATCCAAGCGCCAGCCCGAACTCCAATGCCGAAATCGTTTGCGATTCATGGGTTATAGGATCGTGGATCTTGAGCGGCGGTGTTGCACAGGACGTCAATAACACCGCGATTACGAGCGAAATCCGCCGCATGCCGGAGAACGCGACGTTCGGGTTCATCCGTGCGTCATCGGGTGTGCGAGCGCGAGCGTCAAAAAGACCGTCGCGGCAAGCGAGGCAACGATTCTGACATGGTTCCACGCGATCCACGTCGAGAGGTAATCCGCCCATACGTCAGCGCTGTTCGAGGCGGTCGGCGTGAGTGATGCCAATTCGTTGTTGCGCGGCACGTTGAACATAAACGTAACGAGAAAGGCGCCGATCAGGTAAGTCGCGCTACCGATGAGTAGGTATTTCCCGCCGAGCGTGTCCCAATGAGAAACCGCGACGACGATCACGAATATGCAAGCCGCCGGCGTACCAAAGAAAACAACCGCGAACACCGGATTGATGATGGCCACGTTGATGGATTGCATGGCGGCTACGCCTTCGGCTGCAGGGAGGCGCGCCAGCGCGCGCATCACACACACGGAAAAGGCGAAGAACAGCCCGGCCATGAGCCCGCAGCCGAGCGCCGCGATCAGCGTCAATGGGTAAAGCCATCTGTCCAACATAGCCTTCAGCGCTTATTGTCGAGATTCGGCGGCGAACAAGACCTCCCGGCGCTCGAGGCTCTCCTTGGGCCAGAATTTCGTGGCCTCGTAATATTCGTCCACCGCCGGAACGTCAGAAGGCAGCGCCACCCAAGGTTGTTTCGACACCGTGTAGATATGAATGTCAGGCGGCAAGCGATCCGGTTCATCCAGGGTTCCAATCCGGACGAAGCACACCGCATCACCGATCCCCGCGTACGCGTAATTGCTCCACACCGCGATATGACAATCGGGACAGCGCGCTATGCGCTGACCGTTGCCGCTGTTGGACGGCGTGTCGATGACTTCCACGGTGCCGATGAGCAATTCGACGCGGTCGGTCTCGACCATCGCGTT
>CBDCJB010000007.1:0-370265 GCA_965217605.1 Gammaproteobacteria bacterium | reverse complement strand
TGGCGGCCTGCCAAAAGGGGCTCTCCGTCGGCTTCATCACGGCCGCCGCCCTGGTTCATGAACGGATGGAGGCCAGGGATGAAAAACGCCTGTTGCGCCTGCAGAAGCAACTGGCAAAGTATCACCTTCTGATCATCGACGAACTCGGCTTCGTGCCGCTCTCGAAGACCGGCGCCGAGCTGCTGTTCGAAGTCTTCAGCCAGCGCTACGAGCGGGGCTCGATCATGGTGACCTCCAACTTGCCGTTCGATGAGTGGACGGAGATATTCGGCTCGGAACGTCTGACCGGGGCTGTGCTGGACCGCCTGACCCACCCTGTCCATATCCTGGAAATGAACGGCGAGAGCTATCGTCTCAACCAAAGCCAAAAACGGCGGAAATCCCCAAATACGCCTGCTTGACCACCGAACTCAAGGTTGACCCGGTGGGTCCACAGGAACCTCCCACGCTGCTTCGCTGCGCGTAACGCAAGCGCTACACGAAGCAGCGCGGGTCCCTCCTATGGACTACCGGGACAACCCCCCAACACTGCGTACCGCATCACGTTAAGTGGACTGGTTTTGCTCCGCCCGGGCGGACTAATTTTGCTCCGCCGTTGACACAGACTGTCGTCGAGGTCAATCTCGTGTAGGAGCGGGTTGGATTGGTTCAGGTGATAACCGGCACCCCAGTCTAGGTCGCGGCTCTAGTTCTTGCCCACCCAGTGGTACAGCAGCGGCATCAGAGTCAGCTACAAAACTCGTGACGAGAATTAACCGCCTCGGTGCGCAGCACCGACTGGCGTTGGCGGGGGTCGTCACTCGTGTAGCGAGTTTCCTTTGTTCGGAACAGCCTAACTTCCACCCACGATGCGCAACGAGGCGGCCTCTTTTTCACACTGTATTCCCCCTTGGGACGAAGCAGGCGCTGGCGCGCAACGCGGTAGCCGATCAGTATGTTCTGAAGGACGGCGCCCAAGTGAAGAGGAACGAGTGAATCGCAGTTGCCGGACATATATCGTCCTCACCATCCCCCAGCACGCTTTTTTTAAGCAGCCGGTTCTCCATCATGACCTCAGCCAGCATCTCCTTGAGCTGTGAAGCCTCCGTGCGCAGCGCCTTCACTTCATCGCAGCTCGCCTCCCGGGGCCCTGTCACCGGCCAGGCGCTTTTTGCCGGCTTCCAGGAACGCTTTCGACCAACGCTAATCCAGCTCCTGATTGACCCCTTCCTTGCGACACAGCTCCGCAATACTGTCTTCGCCGCGCAAACCTTCCAGAACGATGCGAATTTTCCCCTCGCTCGAATGCCGCCGTCGTGTCCTGCGACGCATCTCTCTGACCGCCTTCTCAGCGTTGTCTTTCTGTTGCTTCTCGCTTCTACTCATCGTATTCCCCTTTCAAGTTACGACGAGCCACAACACGCCCCTATTCAATCAGCCTCATCTGCCCAATTTGTGCTGACGCCAAACACGAACAGTTACTGCCAAATGGTGCCAGAACATGCCGCGGTTGCGGGTAAGTCCAATTGCGAGACGCTCCCGCAAGTCGGTGGGGTGTGATTAGGCGGGTTGCGCTATGGTGAATTTAGTTCTTGAAAAACAATAATATAAAATATATTTCAATATTTGAAATGTTCTAGAACTTACATAATCGGTACATGCTGGATGTGAATGCAGGGAAAGGACAGCTTATGCCGGATAGCCCCCTCCCGGGCACCAGTGCTTTGAAATTGTCTAAGGACATGCATCGCAATTCTTTTTGGGAGGTTCGGCACGGGATCCAAACGTCAATCGGGAAAGTTTTCTTGATGACGAGCATATCCAATTTATTGAAATGGCATTGACGTGGCCCCAGGGGTAGTTAATGAGCATTGGATTTGTACATTTGTCAGATATCCACTTTGGCCAAGAACAAGGCGGAAAAATGTGGATCCATAATGACGTCAAGGAATGTCTTATTGAAGACGTTCGGCTGGCGGTCAAAGATCTAGAAGCTGGCCGTGCCAGTGGCATTATTATGACAGGCGACATCGCCTTTGGAGGCCGCCAATCTGAATACACCGAGGCAGCCGCATGGCTTGATAGGGTGGCAGAAGCGGCCGGTTGCGATCTGTTTAACATACAAGTCGTCCCGGGTAATCACGATATAGATCGAAGCCAGATTACGCCACTTACTGAAATGATGCTCAGGAGAATCGCCGAGCATGGTGAGGCGGCGCTGGACAAATTTCTTGAAGCGGAGGCCGATAGAGAAATGCTATTTCGGCGTTTCTCCGCATATCGGCCCTTTGCGGCGGGTTACCGCTGTCCCCTCGATACCAGTGCAGAGCTGTCCGAAGAGCGTGTTGCGGTATTGGCGCCAGGAAGGAACATTCGGTTCATCCGACTTAATTCTGCGCTTTTATGTTCGAATGATGACGCAGAGGGGACTCTTCTGCTAGGCGCGCGGCAGAGAGTACTTCGGGAACGGCCGGGGGAGGAACTTGTCGTCCTTTGCCATCATCCCTTGCATTGGTTCAGGGATTCAGAGGATGCGATGCGGTACATTCGGAACCGCGCACGAATATTCATTTCCGGCCACGAACACAATCCATGCGTGCGTATCGAGCATGTCGATGACGGCAAGGACTTGATGATGCTCTCGGCGGGCGCAACCATCCCGCCTGTTGCCGACGAGGATTTCACCTATTGCTACAATCTGCTGGAATTCAAGTGGGAAGAAGAAACCGATGCGCTATCGGTGTGTGTCCAGACGAGAGAATGGGCGGACGCGTTGAAGCGGTTCTCCAGTGGTAGTGGGAGTCCCTCCGGTTGCGGCTCTACCTTTGTTTTAGCATGTCCAAATTTTCGAGATGCGCCTCAACCGGTAATCGGTCCAGTCAGCGAGAACAAGATCAAGAGTGTTTCCGAAACAGTACCAATCGATGTCCTGAACGAGTCGGATGCCGAGGTTAGGGAGAGGGCGATGGTTAGACCATATTCGCTAATGCTATTGCGCTTCTTCCGAGACATTTCGGCACGCCAGCGGATAACCATTCTCGCGGCGCTTGGGGCGTTGCCGTCGGATTGGCAAGGCACCTTGAATGAAACGATCGAACGACGCGCCTTTGACAGGCTTGTGGAGGCAGGGCGATCAGAGGAGCTTTGGTCTGAGTTACACAAAATAATCGAAGAAGAAGCGAAAACGGAGTGAAAGCGATGGATGTAGCAAAGTGTGTTCGGATATTCGAGCCGGATCCTACGGATGACTTTGTAACTAAGCGGGAGGCGGCGATCAAGGACTTGCGAGCCCGATTTTTGAAGCAAACAAATATCGGGAGGTTGATGGCACTTGGAAGTGAAGTGCTTGGGGTCTTTCGACATCCGCCTGAGGCCCCTCAAGAATATGCGGATGCGATTGAAGAAGCGATAAAGAACCAAAGCCCGTCATTTGTTAGTGATGAGCGTGACCTTGAAATGAGTGTATGTGCATTGATCGCGGTTGTGGATGCGATCGAAAACGGAAGGCAGGTCGATAAGAGTTGGCACGGAGCTGACGTACTGGCAGTGTCGTTGTGGTCGGGAGCAAGCTTCTTGCCATCGAACCCGGAGCCAAAACTTGAGGACCTCCGATTGCAGGGCATAAAGGCCGCGATGGGTAGGATACTCAAATCCAGCCTAAACACGCGTAGTCGACATGAAGTATCGGATTTCGGACAGTTCGGTGACGACTTGCTTGGGGCCGGGGCGTTTAGAGAGGCGACGGCGAGCACCGTAACCGCGCTTCGCTACAATGCGGCTCTGGACCGCGAAGAAATCGACATCCTGTGGTGGGTGTTGGCAGATAGCAGTGTTGTCCTTGAACGACCTCTTGCTTCGCTATCGCCGGAAACCCGCGCAATTGTTACGGGACTGGAGTTGGGTGGGCTTTTGCGAGGCCTGCCTAGTCAGTCTCACCGCAACCTTAGCCAGCGAGGAATAAGCGAAGGCAAGCCATTACCGCTTCCGAGGCTCCTTGATGCTCTCGGGCATGATCGTCCGGCTCTGGCAGAGAACTTTCAAAACGAAAGCCTTGTTGACGATGCGGCCTCGGTCTTCCCCCTCTTGAATGGTATTCGGGCCGGCTCAAGTACTTTGGCGGGCTCGGAAGTGCCAAGGCCGCTGATAGATTGGTGTGCACGAGCACTTCTCGAAAGCGCGGTGTTGCGATTGCAATATCAGGAGCATCAGAAGAGATGAGTGGAAACGGCTGTGTGAATGCCGAATGCACCGTTGCGCAAACGGGCATTTGCCTTCTGAACAACGACCCTGAAGAGTGCTCCAATCGGGCCTTTGAAGAAGACCACGCGGGACACGGCGATGAGAATGGTTCGTTAGATCCGCAGCATTCGGATTCACCCGAAGTCGAAGCGCGGTTTCCCCCGAGCAATGCGCTTGGCATGCATGATGTTCGCTCTGTTATGGGGAAAGATTGCTGCCGGTTGATTGGACTTTTAGGTGTGCCGGGTTCAGGAAAGACAGCCTGTCTTGTAAGCTTTTATCTGTTGCTTTCGAATGATCGCGCAGATCAGTTTTCTTTTGCAGATAGCAGGTCCCTAGTGGCGCTTGATGAATTGTCGCGGGGCGCGCGCAGGTGGCAAGGCGGAATGCCGGAACAGATGACCGTTCACACGGAACATCGCGATGAAAGGTTCCCAGGTTTTGTACATTTCAAATTGCGCAAGAAGACCGATGGAGCGCAACTCAATTTGATCATTCCAGACCTGCCAGGCGAGTGGACAAATAGCCTGATTGATCGCAATCGAACGGATCGACTTTCGTTTCTCATGAGCGCTGATGCAATTTGGCTCATGGTCAACGGGCAGACGTTAGTGAACAGGGCCCAACGCCTGGGAGCGATTCACCGGACGAATCTCATCGTAGATCGTATTGCGGCGTTGTGTCGTCCGCATATCCCAGTTGTGCGGCTTGTGGTGAGCCATATGGATCTGGGAGCACCTGATAGCGGCAGCTTGAAAGAACTCCAGGAAAACGCCCGACGTCACAGAATCGAGATGCCGATCAGCCCTATATCGTCATTTTCGAGGTCGTCGGAGGTGTCGGCGGGGACGGGAATTGCAGACCTTGTGGCCCAGACGGTGGTAACGCACGATACGAACGTAGAGTTCTGGCCTGACGGGCCTGTTGGATCGTTTGGTGGTCGAAATTCCCTGCGAGTGGGTACGGAAGCGATACGTTGAGCACCCAGAGCATTGTCCTGGTTGGCGGGCCGGACACAGGCAAGACAAATTTTATCGGACGGTTGTGGCTGGCACTCCGAAACGGAGAGGGTGTACTTCGTCTCAGCGGGACGCCTAACGAGATCAAGTACGTTGAAGATGCGGTCGGGCACCTGCATGAAGGAAGTTTTGCGCCTAGGACGGATCAGAATGTCGCCGCCGATCAACTTTCGTTCAAGATTCCACTAGTTGGCTTAGACCGACATCAGGGTGAAGGGTCAGTCGAATTTGTCATTCCGGATATCTCGGGTGAAGTCTGGAAGACCGCAGTCGAAACAAACGGGATTCCTCGAGAACGTATGACGCAGCTGGAGGAGGCTGCTGGAGCCTTGCTGTTCGTCCGGGTGCTTTCTGATCTGAACGTTAATCCGCCAGATTGGGTAAACGCCGCAGAGTTAATGCAATCGCAGGGGGATGAAGCCGACGCGCATGACATGCCGACGCAGGTGATGCTCTGCGAGTTCTTGCGGTTCCTAGAAATCAAGATGCGTGATCAAGATATGGGCCGCAAACCTCGGGTGGCCGTCGTTGTCACAGCCTGGGATCTCCTTGATGCCGAGCGCGCCGGAGCGGGACCGAGAGCTTACTTGGCTAAGGAGTATCCCCTGTTTGCGGGTCGTCTTGAGGATGTGACCCGGTTTGACGTTGGTATTTTTGCAGTGAGTATCTTAGGCGGCGATCCAGGAGCGGATGAAGGATTTCGTGACAACCTGCTTAAAACGGGACTCAAGAGGGCGGGTTACGTTAGGTATTTCAGTGGCAACGAGATGCGCGAGACCGCCGATATCGGGCTGCCTATTGCTTGGACGATGCAAGATGGTGCAATGGATTGATGTCGGCGAAGCTTCATCACCAGTTGCATGGTTATCGAAGCGGACACCAGCTGCTTCAGTCCACAGCGCGAATGCAGCGCAAGGATCAGGATCTGATCGATCAGTTATCGGACATGGCTGGACCGCTCCGACCAGGTGAGAAATTCGATCCCTATATCAGCACTTACCCGCTTCCATCCTTGGAATATTATGTTTTCGCGAGGACCGAGCAGGATTTTGACGCACCCCGATCAGGTTGCGTCAAAACTAGGTCACTGCTCGTGCCCCAGCGATATTGGGAGAGCGAAGCAAGCCCGTCGGCGTTGGCTCGCTTGCTGGAACGACCGGTCGGGGATGTCCCTATTCCTGCGCCAGAAAAGGACCGAGACAGCGCATTGGCTCCTGTGAGCAGCCCGATGCTCGCTGAATTGATTGAAGCACTGTTCCTGCGGGACCGGCGCGCCATTGTAGTATTCGATGCGCCCATGCCATCAACAATTGCTTTGAGACTGCTGATCGCTTTTTGGCCGGTGATGCGGGGCAGCTTCAGTTTGTGTACGTCTGCGCTTTCGCCACGCACTCTTGCCGGGAAGTCGTTCGACTTGGTGTTCGCGCCCGAAACGGCGCGATCGCGTTTTTCGGATTGGGACGGTCGTCGTATCGGACCGCTCAACAAGAATATCGGCGAGAGGTATCGTTGGGCTGATCAAATTCAGCAGTCGGTTTTTCAAAGCGATAACCCGACCTTGTTGAATGCAAAGTACGTAAGAGCGTTGGGCGGTGGCGAAACGAGAGTGGACGCAACGTTCTTGCGGCTGCTGATGCTGTGGGGGGACCTCCAGGAACGAGCGGCGAGATCACCTACGGCGGTTCTGGGATTGATCGATATTGCGAGTTCACGTGGTGCGCTGGGAGTTACAAAAGGACTGCTGGAACCAGAGATTACGAATGCGATGAATGTTGCGTCCGGCGAAATGGATCCCGACGAAGCATGGAAGTTTCTCGGCACACTCATGGAGAAACTTTCAGGAATGGAATTACCTCAGGGCGTGTATGGTGATCTTCGATCTACCGTCGCCAGATTGGTTCAACGTGATTGGGAATCAGCGTTGAGGTTTCTCGTGGAGCATGTGAGCTTCCGGAGAGCAGTTGAGACTCGGTTGTCGAAAGAGATAGCAGCCGAATTGGCGACCCTCGACGTGGTTGGCTTAAGGACATCGCTCAATTTGGTAGCAGCTGATTGCTTGATCCAGATTTTGTTGCTGGACGACAATTTGTTGGCGTTGGCCTTGGCGGACAAGTTGGGCAGAGACACCACGTCGCTTCTGGATGGCGTGATTGAAGGATGGCGGCACCTGGGCAGAAGCGAGCGCGCGACGGAGGAAATGCGCCTGCTCAGTCACATTCGGGGCGAGCAGCATAGCGCACTAGCGGCAGAGATTGTGAAGGAGATTAAAGCGGAAAGGCTCACTGAAGCAGTGAAGTTGGTATGGGGCCAAATGGCATTGCGCGGAGAGGAATTGGGCAAGGTATTCTGCGATGCTGCGGTTAAGAAGGACGTCAAGGAGGACGTGCGGTCCGTGTTTGCGGGTGTCGATAGTGACGAAGCGACGAACCGTTGCATACTCAGGCTTTTGTCACCAATTTCTGCAGACATGAAATGGGTCTTGGAAAGTCCGGAATTGGTGGATCGGAGAACCTGGCTGCTCAGTATGTTTGTCGGCGAGACGAGTCAAAACGATCTAGCGGTGGCGTTCAACTCGCCGGACGCAGCAGGCGGCGCGTTGGATTTGTTTATGAGGGATATCGACGAATTTAATGCCGTAGCCGCAAGGATCGTCGCTCTTCCGGCGGTTTCTCGTAGAGATCAAGTGGAGCAGGGGCTGAAATTGTATCCCTATCTCGATCCGCCGAGAAGGGTAATGGTCGGTCAGTGCATAGCGAGCGGAGTCCTTGCGGAAAGTCAGCGGAGAAACAACGAAGAGATAGAGCACGCTTTAGACCTTGTCCTACCCGATATCGATATGTCGGTAGTAATAGATGATGTGTTCGGGATTGATAGCGACGGTGAGACGGTTAGTGGGTCGCTTACAAGAATTGAAGAACTAGCAGGAGGATTTCTCTCTTCTGTCGAACAGAACGTCGGTCGTATCGCCGAGTTGATAGCGAGTCGGGCTGAATTCGACTTGACAGCGGATGGGACGAGATCTCTGGCGAATCTTATTGAAGAGGCGAAATCATGTGGAACGGAAACTCATATTCAAATGTGTTGCAGGATATTGCCTTTTGCGATGGCCGCTGGCGACAAACCGGCTTCGCCGATCATTATCGCAGCCTTTCCAACGGTGCATAACAGGCTGGAAAGAGAACGGGAGCTTTTTGGCTTCATGCATTTGTTCATGTTGGGCGGATGGGATCGAGCTAGGACAGCGCGCAAGGACCTCGTTCGTGCGTTCATGAAGGCAGAGTGGCCGCCGGTTGATATGGCTGTTGCAGGCGTGCACGCGAATGCTTTGCATAGGATCCTCAAGCGAGTGGTAAAGGAGCCGAGGGGAAGGCATTTTCTGGGCAAGATCGAACAGGGTGCACGAGGCCTCAAGAAGAATGTCCGCAGCACAATCTTAAGGGAAATCAAGGAAGTCCGAAAGACAAGGGCCTTCGTTTTGGAGTCGGAAACCTAGGCCAGCAAAAGGAAGCAAAGGGGCCGGCACGCGAGGACTAGGAAGAAGCTCTGAGGCTAACCGAGAAGTCTGTAAAGTACCTTGTGTTTGTGAACGATACGATGAATTCGTTGAGAGGATAGACGCATGGCGAAAAAGCCAGGCGACGGAATTTCGCGTCAGCTTTTGGATGAACTGATCGCGGACCGAGGGCACGTGTCAATCCCGGCGGAAACGTCGATTCGTTGCCGTCGATTCACCGAATAGCCTGCCGACGATGACGCTGTTGGAGAACCCGGCTCTAGCCCGGACATTTCATAAAAAAAGCGGGCAAGCCCTTTCTAATCCGTTATAATTCAGTTAGTTAGGCTGAAAACGGAAAGGACTCGCCCGTGACAGAATGTACCCGGACTGCGCTGCAATTTCCACGCTTTTCTCGCCGCAAGATCGACGTCTCATTCAACGGCGGTGACATCACTTCCAACGGTGGGGTGCAGTTGCTGCGCTTGGCCGATGAACGGACCGGGTTGATCAAGGCCGCGGCACGGGCCATTGGGGATTCTCGCCGGAGAAAGAGCTGCACCCACGATCTGGAGTCGCTGGTCCGACAGCGGGTCTATGGCATTTCCCTGGGCTATGAGGACCTCAACGACCACGAGGCATTGCGCGCGGACTTGGCTCTGCAGACGGCGCTTTCCCGGGATGAGTCGCTGGCGAGCCCGTCGACGTTGTGCCGACTGGAGAACCGCGCGAACCGCAACACCGCGGTGGCCCTGCACAAGGTACTCATTGATAACTTTATCGCCTCTTACAAACAAGCGCCCCGACGACTGATACTCGATGTGGATGCCACCGACGATCGGGTGCATGGTGATCAAGAGGGCCGCTTCTTCCACGGCTACTACGACCACTACTGCTTTCTGCCCTTGTACGTGTTCTGTGGCGATCAACTGTGGGTCAGTTATCTGCGTTCGAGCAAGATCGACGGCGCAAAACACAGTTGGGCGATCTTGGCGCTGTTGATCAAACGGTTGCGCCAGGCGTGGCCGAAGGTCGAGATCCTGGTGCGCGCCGATTCCGGCTTTTGCCGCTGGCGGATGCTGCGCTGGTTCGATCGCCACGGCGTGGATTACGTCATTGGTATCGCGAAAAACCCGCGTTTGCACGATCAATCGTTAGCGTTGCGCACGTTGGCTCAGTGGCGGTATTGGATGATGGGTGAGAAGCAGCGCCTGTTCAGCGAGGTCCGTTACGCCGCACAGACTTGGGATACCCCGCGACGGGTGATCGTCAAGGCCGAGCACAGCGCCCGCGGCAGCAATCCCCGCTTCGTGGTGACCAACCTCACCGGCAATGCCCAACGCATCTACGACCGTATCTACTGCGCCCGCGGCGAGATGGAGAACCGCATCAAGGAGCAGCAGTTGGGCCTGTTTGCCGATCGCACCAGTTGCCACACCTGGTGGGCCAATCAGTTCCGGCTGTTGCTCTCAAGCTTGGCTTACACGCTGTTGGAGACGATCCGCCGGGTGGCACTACACGGAACGGCACTGGCGCGCGCGCAATGCGGCACGCTGCGCCTGAAACTATTACCCATCGGCGCCATCGTCTTGCGCAATACCAGACGCATCCGACTGTTGCTCTCCAGTGCTTACCCCAATCGAGAACTGTTCTGCCTGGTGGCCGCTCGCCTCAAACCGGGATAGTCGTCCCAACGCCAGTCGCCTCGTGTTCGATTCCTTGTGAGTCGGGGTGTCGCTCGCCTCCGAAACGACTCGTGCATCGCAAGCGGC
Organism: Gammaproteobacteria bacterium; assembly: GCA_965217605.1. Lineage (GTDB taxonomy): Bacteria > Pseudomonadota > Gammaproteobacteria > JAYYZW01. The sequence continues at coordinate 359,763 of CBDCJB010000007.1, read as the reverse complement.
GATAAATCCACCGGTGGCGCGCCGAAACGTCGCGCTCAAGCGCCGCTTCGTGCCACCACCAACGAATTCCGACCCATGATCGACCAACTCCACGCACAATCTCACTGCTCATGCAATATCCGGGCTAACGATCCGTTCGCGCGTGAAGCCGTCATGCTGGCACGCCGGTATCTGCGTGGCGACCACAACCTCCACATCCTCGAAACACTAGTCGCGAACGAACACTCAGCCTATCGGGAGGCGTTGACAGTTCTCAAGTGCACGATACCCGAGACGGGCACTGCCATACCGGAACAGCAGCGGGTGTGGGAGCCGGATGGCAAGGACGTGATTAAACGGCTGTGGCGGGAGCGGACTCGAAATCAGTTGACCAGTTTCCCCGGTTCGGGGGTTCGAAGTCGTCGTTCGACGGAGTGGCTACGGTACCGTACCGAATGTGGCGGGAATGACGGCGAGCTGTGGGGCGAAGGGCCCGGAAGGGGAAATAGAGCGTGCCAGAATACGGGATCAGAAGCACGTATTCGCAATATCCGTTTCAGTTGTTCATGTGCGATCGAGGCGGCGTTATCTCGTCGGGTACGGGATTTTTCTACGAGACGGACGATCGGTGGTTTCTGGTGACAAACTGGCGCAACGTTACCGGCCGCGACTTTCAGACTGGCTAGGTGCTTTCGCCGCATGCCCGGGTGCCGACTCGGCTAGTTGCGAAGCTGTCGACCTACGACTTCGGGGGCGGCCAGGGCGGGAGCTTCGCGATTGGATCTCACGACGAGCCGCAGTATGACGGACTGCAACCGTGTTGGCTTGAACATCGTGAGGGGGCAGTTCTTTCGACATCGTGGCGATCCCGTGGGAGAGATCGGACGCATGCCCGGAGTTCATGCATAACGCCGCGAACAGAGTCAGTTAGGACAACATTCCTTCAAGCCAGGGTGCACGGTATTCGTCGTCGATTTTCCCAAGGCTATCAGTGTGGGATTCGGCTTACCATTGTGGAAGTCAGGGTACGTGGCATCGGAGCCGTACTACGATGTAACGTCGGGTGGAAGTCTACAAGACTTTGGTGGCTTGCTAGGCGGACAGAGGAGGCCCCCATTGTTTGAACAACTCGGCAGCGGAATTAAGGTGTAGCCGCGTTGATGTTGATTGATGCTGCCGTTGAAATTCGTCCGAAGGTTTTCGAACAGAATCTCATACGCCTCGCTGGGGTTCAGGTCGCCGAGGCTCGAGTGCGTTCGTTCTCGATTGTAATCGTCCATCCACGCGCCGATGCCGGCTTGGCAGTCGTGTACCGAGTCGAACGCATTGAGGTAGACGCACTCTTGGTTGAGCGAGCGCCACAGTTGCTCGATGAACACGTTGTCCAAGCAGCGGCCCTTGCCATCCATGGAGATCTGAATGCCGGGCGCTTTCAGCTTGTCCGTCCAGTCCCGGCTGGTGAATTGCGCGCCTTGGACGCTCTCATGTTTGTCAAGTGGAGATTGAGGTGGTAAGCGCTCGGTAGATTTCGCGGGCCACATAGCGCTTCAGGCAGCGTATGGTCTCTCGCTTCGACAAGCCCTCCTGGGTGCGCCGGGCAACATAGGTTTGGGTTCGCTCATCGGTACGCATTCGACCGATGGCGACCAGATGCAAGGCGGAATTGGCTTGCCGGTTGCCGCCGCGTGAGACGGTGGCGCTGGATCTTGCCGCTCGATGCGGGGATGGGACAAGCTCCGCACATCATCGCGAAACTGGCCTCACAACGCAGTCGGTCCGGGTTCTCGCCCGCGGCCACGACAAACTCGCCGGCGATCTCGATACCCACGCTTTCGAGCTGGAGCAGAGTGGGCGCCAGTTCGCCGATCAGCGGTCCGATCAGCCGATCAAGGTCGGCAATCTCGTCGTTGAGGTCGAGAATCCTGCGGGCCAGGGACTTCAGGGAAAGCCGGGTCGCGACCACCGGGTCACGGTACCCGAGGGTATCCGGCCGCCAGGCCGCGCACGTTCGCAGGCGTTGCATGCGCGTCAGGTTGCGGACTTGATCCCGCACTTCCTCGGGCGCGGCCACAACGGTGTTGTGAAGCTGCTGCAGTGTGGCGCGGCGACACTTTACGGCGGTTTTTCGCGTCGTACGTAGTACCCGTAAGGCCTCCACCGCACCGGATCGGTCCTTGGCCACCTGGACCCGGCGTTTCGTTCGAGCGGCCTCGGCCGCCGCGATCGCGTCCAGCGCATCGTCTTTGCCCTTGGCTCGTCGAGCCGCCGGATCGGGACCCGTCACCTCCAGCACCGGCACACCGGCCAGCGCCAAGTGACGGGTGATTCCGGCTCCGTACGATCCCGTGGACTCGACGCCGACGCGGAGCAACTCGCCGTGAGACAGGAACCAGCGCAGCATCGCGCGATAGCCGGCTCGCGTCGTCGAAAACGACTCGGTGCCGAGCACCGAGCCATCAAGAGTCACGATCGCTGCGGTGTGCAGATCCTGGTGGGTATCGACGCCGCCGATGATTTCGGTGCGCGAGGGAGTTATATCGGTCATGTCCGCCTCCTGGTCCAACTCAGAGTCAAGGGTTGGAACCGGGCTCAGCCGATGTCGGACACGACAGTGAAGGGGCGCGTTACGCCAAGCTCTCATCAGGTCACGATGTCGGTCGAGGCCGGAACCTCAACCGGTTGCCCCTCAGTGGCTGACGAGTCCAGGGAATGACATCTCGGTCAATCGGTGTTTGGGTCAAGCCACCCAGGGGCGGCCGGCCCAACGAGCCTACATGCGCCTATCGCGGTGTGGGTCAAACCACCTCGAGGACCGGCACACACATACTCACTATCGGTGTTGAAGATTTCCGGCGCGTCGAAACGCTGCAGGGCCTCTTTCAGCGCCTCGATACAGAAGTCCGTATCCTGGGTGATCGACAGTTGCCACGACAGCACGTGCCGCGTGTGCCGGTCCATGATCGCCACCAGATACACAAAGCCGTGCGCCAGTGGAATGTAGGTGACGTCGGCGCACCAGAGCTGGTTGGGCGCGTCGCTTCGCGACCGGGCTACCCTGCCGAGCCCGCTACGCGGTCTCGGTCCTTCGGGCGGGTATCCCTCGCGCCTCCGTTCACTTCGCTCACTGCGTGCTCCGCTTGCTCGGCCGGACGGCCGGGATCGAGTGTTCTCCGAAGACCTGACCTCAACGCGGGTCTACACGTTCTGGGTCGACGTCCGTGACGAGGCGGGGCTGTGCGGGCTGCGCATCCACGATTGCCGGCACACCTGGGCGTCCCAAGGCGTCATGAACGGCGTGGAGCTGACAACCGTCGGCCGTTTGCTCGGACACCGCCAGCGTGAGACCACGGCGGTCTACGCCCATCTCGACGATGCGGCGCTCCGGGATGCCGCCGCGCAGGCGGCGAGCGTCATCGCCCGTGCCATGGGATACCAGGTGGAGCCGCCGCAGGTACCGGACGAGGCGGAGCACGATAGGCAGCCGCGCCCGAGTTCTCCGGCCCCGCAGAGCCGGCCACGGGTGCTTGAGCTAGTCTCAGTCAGCTGTAACGAGTATAGAAATACCTTCTCGAGCACCTGAAAGCCTCGCTTCGCGCATCTCGCGCCACTGTTGCTATTGCGTCTTGGGGCAATTTTGCCAAAATTGCCGACAGGATAGCGGGGATCACTCCATGAAAACCCTGAGCGCGAAAGACGCAAAGTACAGCTTCAGCGGGCTGATCGACCTGGCCCGCGCCGAACGGGTGGCGGTCGCCAAGCACGACCGGGAAGGCAGAATGATGGATCAAGCCATCCACAACAAGATCGTCTCCTTCATCCGCGGCATCGAAGCCAACCTCGGCTCGTGTTCGCATTTAACACCGGACAGTCGGACGCTTTCAACAGACGCCAAAAGGAGTGAGTCCCCGCGATGGCGGTGATCAAACCCGAAAGCGATCTTGAAGAGGCCCTTGTCACAAAGTTACAGGACCTCAAGTACGAGTATCGCACCGATATCCGCGATCGAGCCACGATTGAAGCAAACTTTAAGAAAAAGTTCGAAGCCCTTAATCGTGTCACACTAACCGACGGAGAGTTCCGGCGACTCCTCGACGAGATCGTCACACCGGACGTGTACGAAGCCACCCGTTCCCTCAGGAACCGGGAAGCGTTCATCCGCGACGACGGCACACCGCTCAACTACACCCTCGTCAACATCAAGGACTGGTGCAAGAACACCTTCGAAGTCGTTAATCAGCTTCGGATCAATACGGACAACAGCCATCACCGCTACGATGTCATACTCCTGATCAACGGCGTCCCCGTGGTCCAGATCGAACTCAAGACGCTTGGGATCAGCCCCCGGCGGGCGATGGAGCAGATCGTTGACTACAAGAACGATCCTGGTAACGGATACACCAAGACGCTTCTCTGCTTCGTCCAACTCTTCATCGTCAGCAACCGTACGGACACATGGTACTTCGCCAACAACAACGCGCGGCACTTCGCCTTCGACGCTGACGAGCAGTTCCTTCCGATCTACCAGTTCGCTGCCGAGGACAACACGAAGATCACCCACCTCTACAACTTCGCCGATCGGTTCCTTGCTAAGTGCACGCTCGGTCAGATGATCAGCAAGTACATGGTCCTCATCGCCAGCGAGCAAAAGCTCGTGATGATGCGCCCGTACCAGATCTACGCGGTCAAGGCGATCGTCGATTGCATCGAGCAGAACTGCGGCAACGGCTATATCTGGCACACGACCGGCTCGGGCAAGACGCTCACCTCCTTCAAGGCCTCGACGCTCCTCAAGACCAACGACAGCATCCACAAGTGCCTCTTCGTCGTCGACCGCAAGGACCTCGACCGCCAGACCCGCGAGGAATTCAACCGGTTCCAAGAAAACTGCGTCGAGGAAAACACCAACACTGCTGCGCTCGTCCGCCGCCTCCAGTCCGACGACTACGCGGACAAGGTCATCGTCACGACCATCCAGAAGCTCGGGCTCGCCCTCGACGAGAATAGCAAGTACAACAAGCAGAACACTGCTCAAGGGTGGTCAACGTTCAAGCAGCGGCTCGAGCACCTCCGCGACAAGCGAATGGTCTTCATCTTCGATGAATGCCATCGGTCGCAGTTCGGCGAGAACCACAAGGCCATCAAGGAGTTCTTCCCGAACTCCCAGCTCTTCGGCTTCACCGGCACCCCGATCTTTGAGGACAACGCGACCGTCAGGCAGATCGAGGGTGACGTCGCCACCCTCCGAACCACCAATGACCTTTTCCAGAAGGAACTCCACGCCTACACCATCACCCACGCAATAGAGGATCGGAACGTCCTCCGCTTCCACGTCGACTACTACAAGCCAAACGACACCCCCGCCCTCCTACCCGGCCAGACGCTCACCAAGCAGGCGGTCGCCCAGGCCATCCTCGACAAGCACGATGCCGCGAGCGGAGGCCGACGCTTCAACGCATTGCTAGCCACCGCATCGATCAACGACGCCATCGAGTACTACGAGGTCTTCAAGAACCTACAGGCAGAACGCCATGCCGCCGACGCTGATTTCGTCCCCCTAAAGGTCGCCGCCGTCTTCTCGCCGCCTGCGGAGGGTAACAAGGATGTCCAGCAGATCCAGGAGGATCTCCCCCAGGAGAAGAAGGACAACCAGCACGACCCCGAGGGCAAAAAGACCGCGCTCAAAGCCATCATCGCCGACTACAATCAGCAATACAGCACCAACCACGACATCAACTACTTCGACCTCTACTATCAGGACGTTCAGCAGCGCATCAAGGACCAGCAGTTCCCCAACCGCGACCTGCCCCACAAAGGCGATGAAAAGATCGACATCACCATCGTCGTCGATATGCTTCTTACCGGCTTCGACGCCAAGTACCTCAACACGCTTTACGTTGACAAAAACCTCAAGCACCACGGCCTGATCCAGGCCTTCTCCCGCACCAACCGCGTCCTCAACGCGACCAAGCCCTACGGCCAAATTCTCGATTTCCGCCAGCAGCAGGACAACGTCGACGCCGCCATTGGCCTCTTCTCTGGCGCCCAGCCCGACCCGGCCCGCGAGATTTGGCTGGTGGACAAGGCTCCTGTCGTCATCGACAACTTCAAGCAGGTCGTCGCCGACCTCGGTGAGTTCATGCGGTCGCAGGGCTTTGAGGCCAAGCCTGATCAGGTTAATAACCTGATGGGCGACGATGCCCGTGCCCAGTTCATCAATCAGTTCAAGGAGGTCCAGCGCCTCCAGACGCAGCTCGACCAGTACACTGACCTCACCGACGAACAGCGTGAGCAGATCCAGCAGACCCTCTCCAAAGACGACCTCCACGCCTTCCGCGGCGTCTATCTCGAAACCGCCCAGCGGGTCAAGGAACAGCAGGGCACGCCTGGCGGGGACGGCGAGGTGGCCAATCCCGAGGTCGACCAGCTCGACTTCGAGTTCGTCCTCTTCGCCTCCGCAGTCATCGACTATGACTACATCATGAAGCTAATCGCCAAGTACTCCGGACAGGACCCCAAGAAGCTCACGATCAGCCGCGAGCAGCTCATCGGCCTGATCCAGTCCGACGCCAAGTTCCTCGACGAGCGGGAGGAGATCACCGAGTACGTCCGCTCACTCAAGGAGGGCGAAGGCCTTGACGAGGCCGCCATCCGCACCGGTTACCATCAGTTCAAGGCCGACAAGCAGGTCGAGGAGATCGCCGACCTCGCCCAGGATCATGGTCTGACGACTCAGGCCCTGTCGGCCTTCGTCAATACCATCCTCCAGCGTATGATCTTTGACGGCGAGCAACTCACCGACCTGATGGAGCCGCTCGGCCTGGGTTGGCGTGAACGCCGCGAGCGTGAACTCGCTCTCATGGCCGACCTCGTTCCGCTCCTGAACAAGCGGGTACAAGGCCGGGACATCTCGGGACTCGACGCCTACGAGCACGGCGGGGCGTGATGACAGCCGACAAGCCATTGCACCTTGTGCCGAAGCTGCGGTTTCCGGAGTTCCGAGATGCGCCAGCTTGGTCGAGTTCACCTCTTGAGAGCGTTTGTGAGGTCCTCAATAAGCGAAGAGTTCCGATTACCACGAAAGATCGCAAGGCTGGACCATTTCCGTACTACGGCGCTAGTGGCATCGTGGATTACGTCGACGATTTCATATTTGATGAACGGCTCATCCTAGTCGGTGAGGATGGCGCGAAATGGGGTCCCTTTGAGCAAACAGCATTCATCGCCGATGGGAAGTACTGGGTCAACAATCACGCCCATGTTTTGCGATCAGTTGATCTGATCGACTCACTTCTAGAGGCGTACTTGGTTCGCTCTGACCTCGGTCGCTATGTGACAGGGGCCGCCCCACCGAAGCTGACTCTAGGAAAGCTCAAACCGATTCCAATCCCTATACCGTCGTCGCCTGCCGAGCAGCAGAAGATCGCCGAGTGTCTTGGCTCGCTGGACGACTTGATCGTGGCGGAGGGCCGCAAGCTCGACGCCCTGCGTCAGCACAAACAAGGGCTGATGCAGCAGCTCTTCCCCCAGGCAGGCGAAACCCGACCCCGCCTCCGCTTCCCCGAGTTTCAGGACACGCAGGAGTGGCGTGTCGCGCCACTTGGAAAGTTGTTTGAGACGACAACGGGCGGCACACCCGACCGTGCCCGACCTGATTACTGGGGTGGTGAAGTTCCGTGGGTGACGACATCGATCGTTGATTTCAATGTCATCGAGTCGACCAGGGAGTCTATCAGCAGCGCAGGGCTGTCCAATTCGTCTGCGAAGGTGTTCCCTAAGCGAACGGTGCTGGTGGCGTTATACGGCCAAGGGAAGACGCGAGGCAAGGTCGCAATGCTGGGTGTTGAGGCTGCCACCAATCAAGCATGTGCCGCCATATTGCCTAGCGATGAGGTAGACCCACGCTTCGTGTTTCTGAATCTTTCCGGGCGGTACGAGGAGATACGCGCGAACAGCAATAGCGGTGGCCAAAAGAACTTGAGCCAAGCACTCGTCCGTGCTTTGCCGTTTGCTTATCCGAAAGAGCGTGCCGAACAGCAGCGCATCGCCACGTGTCTTTCCTCGCTAGACAATGTGCTCGCCGCACAGGCCCGGAAGATCGACGCCCTCAAGCAGCAAAAGCAGGGCCTGCTACAGCAGCTCTTTCCCAGTCTGGAGACGAAATGAAAACCATCGAAGACATTGCTTCAGAACTACACGACGACGCTGCCGCCGTTCAGTTGCTTTACGCTTTCAACTCGGTGGGGAAAACGAGACTATCAGTCGCGTACAAGAATGCGACCAAAGAGGAGGACGGAACGCCCGCGGGCATCTACTACAACGCATACAGCGAGGATCTTTTCGTCTGGAACAACGACATCGAGAACGGTGAGGCCAACATCCGACTCACCGTCCTCGCGAGCAGCCTCAGCAGGCTACACGCCGATCTGAACGAAATTGACATCCATGCGAAGCTGAAGCCGTACAGGCCGAGCTTTAACTTCCGCTTTGCCATGCACCCGGATGCAGAGAAGGGAATCGATTCGATCTCGTTTTTCCCTGCCGGTACGCAGCCGGGCGATGTTCCACCCATGAAGATCTCTCGCGGTGAGGAGCGAGTGTTTGTCTGGTGTTTCTTCCTGGCGATGATGGAAATAGAAGGGTGGGCGGGTAGGCAGCCTCGCCACATATTCATCGACGACCCGGTCTCAAGCCTCGACGACCACAATATCTTCGTGACCGCCTCGACGCTGTACGACCTGATCGAGAAGCACTTCGGCGAACGGAAGATCATCATTGCCACCCATCATGTCGGGATGTTCTCCATCCTGTTCGATTGGTTGATGAAGGGCGAGAAGAGCGGCAAGTACAAGCCGAAGACAAAGGCGAGCATCCTCAGCGGTAAACACGGTGAGGTCTCTCTGGAGAACGTACGCGGTGACGTTTTTCTCTATCACCTCCGTGTACTCCAGGTGCTGGAGCAGGCGAGGAAGGAGAACGATGTTCGAGCATACCATTTTGCTCTGCTGCGCCAGTTGCTGGAGAGTGTCTCGTCGTTTCTCGGAGTCGGTCGCATCAGCTACGCACTCGAACGCATCGGCTTCGATGATGCAGAAGAGGTCGCTCGAATTGTGAACGCCCTCGCCCACAAGAATGTCTACTACTTCGAAGCCGACCTTCTCGTGCCGGACAGCTTGGAGCTGTTTGAAACGATTTACGGCAAGCTGAACGCGCACTACGCGTTCGTCACCCATGCGGGCTAGGCCGTGACAGAAAACAACCAGAGACAGCTCGGCAACACGCTTTGGGCCATCGCCGACCAGCTCCGCGGGGCGATGAACGCGGACGACTTCCGCGACTACATGCTCGCGTTCCTGTTCCTCCGCTACCTCTCGGACAATTACGAGCAGGCTGCGAGGAAGGAACTCGGGCGCGACTACCCCGACCCGAACGCCATCGGCAACGGCGGGCGGTCCTCCCTGTCTGTTTGGTACGAGCAGAACCCCGGCGATGTGTCGGCGTTCGAGAAGCAGATGCGGCTCAAGGCGCATTACGTCATCCGCCCCGAGTACCTCTGGGCAAGCATCGCCCACATGGCCCGGACTCAGAACGGCGAACTGCTCAACACGCTCCAGGACGGTTTCAAGTACATTGAGAACGAATCGTTCCAGAGCACGTTCTCCGGGCTTTTCTCAGAAATCAATCTTGGTTCCGAAAAGCTCGGCAAAACCTACGCGGACCGGAACACGAAGCTCTGCACGATCATCACCAAGATAGCCAAGGGCCTCGCAGAGTTCTCCACGGACAGCGACACGCTGGGAGATGCCTACGAGTACCTAATCGGCCAGTTCGCCGCGGGCTCAGGTAAGAAGGCCGGTGAGTTTTACACGCCGCAGCGGATATCGGACATCCTTTCCGCGATTGTCACAGTCGACAGCCAGGAGCCGAAGACCGGCAAGCGGAAGCACCTCGCCAGCATGATGGACTTCGCCTGCGGCTCGGGCTCGCTGCTACTGAACGTCCGCAAGCGCATGGGGCCGCATGGCATTGGGAAGATCTACGGGCAGGAGAAGAACATCACCACCTACAACCTCGCGCGGATGAACATGCTGCTGCACGGGGTGAAGGACTCGGAATTCGAGATCTACCACGGCGACACGCTGACCAACGACTGGGACATGCTCCGCGAGACCAACCCGGCGAAGAAGCCCCACTTCGACGCCGTGGTGGCCAACCCGCCGTTCAGCTACCGCTGGAACCCGAACGAAGCGTTGGGCGAGGATGTGCGTTTCAAGAACTACGGGCTGGCCCCGAAGTCGGCGGCTGACTTCGCGTTCCTGCTGCACGGGTTTCACCACCTCAAGGACGATGGTGTGATGGCGATCATCCTACCGCACGGCGTACTGTTCCGCGGCGGCGCGGAGGCGAAGATCCGCCGCAAGCTCCTCGACGACGGGCGCATCGACACCGTCATCGGCCTGCCGGCGAACCTGTTCTACTCGACTGGCATTCCGGTCTGCATCCTCGTCCTGAAGAAGTGCAAGAAGCCCGACGATGTGTTGTTCATCAACGCGTCTGAGCATTTCGAGAAGGGCAAGCGACAGAACCATATGTCCGACGAGCATATCCGGAAGATTGTCGATACCTACCAGCAGCGTCCGGAGAGCATTGAGCGGTACGCCAGACGAGTGACGATGGACAAGATTGGGGCCAACGACTTCAACCTGAACATCTCCCGCTATGTCAGCACAGCCGAGCCGGAAGTCGAGATCAATCTGTCGGCCACGCACAAGGAGTTGGTCGAAATCGAGAAGCAGATTCAGGAGTCAACGGCGAAGCACAACGCGTTTCTCAAGGAACTTGGACTATCCCCATTGCCAGCGCCCGATTGACCTGAGCCCAGCAGAAGTTCGATTTCTGTTACTTCTGGGCAAACGCCTCTGACATCGGAGTCTAAGGTATCCCCACGAATGTGAGGAGAAAAGTGATCTAAAACAGAGAGATAGCAGCGCATCGTGTTCTCTGATCCAATGATCGTTACCACACGTAACATCGGGCAGAGGAAACACGATGCGCATACTCAAAGTATTACATAGAACCGTATTCGACTCAGTCCCTTCCATTCACCAAACCCGCGGCCGTGCATTGGCGGTAACCGTGGCGTCATTATTAGGTGGCGCCTTCCTTACCGTAACCGCGCTCGGACGCGGACTCGATAGCGCGGCACGAACCAAACACAACATCAAACGCGTCGACCGATTAGTCTCCAACCCGCACCTACAACGTGAACGGCTCAGCCTCTACCGGGCCTTGTGTCATCGTCTCTGCCAACACCTCCCTCAACCCGTCATCATCATCGACTGGTCCGATATCATCCAACAACAACGGATCATGCTGATCCGTGCAGCGCTGGTCGTCGACGGGCGGGCTATCCCACTGTATGAAGCCGCCTATCCCTTAAAGCACTACAACAAACCGCGTACCCATCAGCGCTTCTTATTGGAATTGAGCACCTTGCTGCCCGCACACTGCGTCCCGATTATCGTCACTGATGCGGGCTTTCGTGGACCCTGGTTCAAGGCCGTCGAAGCGTTGGGATGGCATTGGATAGGTCGCGTGCGCAATGTCATCAATTATCGGCTTCTATCACGTAAAACCTGGCGTAAAACCACAGACCTATACTATCGCGCGCGCACTCAACCTCGTTATCTCGGCGCCGCTGAACTGTCCTCTAAATCACCCTATCTGTGTCATCTCTATCTCTACAAAAAGCGCAAGCAACATCGCAAAGCCAACCGCTCTGCCATCCACTTGGCCAAACACGGCACCAGTGAAACCTTCGCCGAACAACAACGACAACCTTGGCTCATCGCTACCAACCTGTCACCGCAATCATTCTCACCAAAACACATGATCAATCTCTACGGCAAACGCATGCAGATCGAGTTGTCTTTTCGTGACCTGAAAAGTGACCGCTTCGGCTTGGGTTTCTCGCTCACTCGAACAACGCGCATCGACCGACTCAATAGCCTGCTCCTGATCGGCACCTTGGCTACGTTATGTTTATGGTGGCTCGGTTTACTCGCGCGCGCAAAGCAATGGCATCTACACTTCCAGGCCAACACCGTCCAACATCGTAACGTGCTTTCTGCAACCTTCCTTGGCAGAGAGGTCTTGGCGCGAAACGATTACGGCTTCAGTTTCAAAGACCCGATCCGGGCACATCGACAACTACTCGAAGCTATCGAATCCGCCCATCAACTCGACTAATTCGTGGGGATCCATCAGCATCGGAGTTAAGGGGTTTTCGGGTTCAGTAGGATCATGATTTCAACGGCCTACAATGAATTCGAAAAATCGGCGCAGTCAACAGGTCCAGAGAATATCAGCCCTGCTCGAGGATCCAGCGCTGCGTCGCGTCTTGATCTATAGGAAAATCAAAAACCGGTTTCTGACGTCGCGATGCTGTGCCGGGGACGTAAATACTTTGGAGCGGCGTTCAGGGAAGCCATCTCGAAATCCTATACGGGTTCCGACGGTATGGATTGAGGGAAGGTGGAAGTTTTGTGGGGATGGGCGCTGGGCCTGACGGTGGGCCGCGCCGTCAAATTCTCCGTCAGCGAGGTCCGCGACGGCTCACATGCGCAAGCCGCTGTCCGGATGTATTACAGCAGCGTCAGCCCGGCTTCAATCGTCCAATCCAGCGCATCCTTTCACCGCGTCTATCGAGGAGCGGGTCGACACCGAAGCTTTTCCTGAGCGAGGCCGCCCAGCTCAAACGCCGCGGCTTGCCCTGCCGTATCTGCCCCAGCAGTCCGAAGTGGCGGATGGTGTGCCGGTAGCGGTCAGGCACGTGGTCGGCCAGGGTGTCCAGGAAGCCAGCCGTGGTGCAAGGGGTCATGACCCGTTGTTTCGTCTGCGTGTCTTTTGTTACGAACTATGTCCGGGAAGCGGTGTTGAGCAATGGCGGCGGCGGGCATAGCGGCACTATGGAGAGCACAAAATGAATGCTCACTCATCCACCAGTAGCCGCGCATAGCTTATCCGTTCGGAGGCTCGGCGTCGGAAGCGGCCGCTCGGTATTCGTCCGTTCGAATCTCCCCTCGTGATCTCCGCAACGGGATGCGCGCGTTCAGTCCGGTGCTCCTGGAAGGCAGGGCCGCCGTGCCGTCTTTCAGAACGGGCCTATCCCGTGTCAACGGCGGCAGGATTGTGTCCCGGCGCGGCGGCGCAAAAATGTACCAGGGGCTTCGGCGGTAGCTTGTCCCCGTAGTCCATGGGAGGGGCCTGTGGGCCCACGGGGCAAGCGGGGGAGCGCGACTATTTTGAGGGGGTTCTGCGTATGGAGCGGGTCTGCTTGAGCCGATAGCTTTCTCCGTTCATTTCCAGGATATGGGCGTGGTGGGTGATGCGGCTTGCCGGACGGGTCTTTGTACATCAATGACTCCTGGATAATTCTTGAGTGAAGACTGCATGACGATTGTGAGACGTCCGAACGACACCTTGCATTCCTCAGCGGGTAGCGAAGCTTCGCGCGCGTTGGAGGGCGGTGGTGCGTAAACCCTCATCCTTCCCTCGCGACCGGACGGTCCGGCCGCACCGGCACATAATCCCGTCACCGTTGACAGCTTCACAAAGATTCAGGGTCAAGTACGTCAGAAGCATGGAGCCATTGCTTTATATCTAGAGGCCATAACTTTTGATTTTCAACCGGCGAAACTACGATTCTTTTCGCCAGCGCATCGGGCAATCGAAATTGGTAAAAATCTTCGGAGTTTCGGTCAGCAAGTATTGGATCGGGGGCAGTAGTCTTCCTCATCTCCCATCTCTGGTGGCAGGTCTCGCCCACTAGTTACAACGCTACATAGCTCCCAAATTCTCGGCCCGTTGGGCAGGCCGGCATTCAGCGGATTGCGTGTACGGGCGAACTAGCCATCACTCGGGCAACGCGCCTTCCAGTTCCGGCTTGTATTGTTGGATAGCCGTCATTGTGTCCTTGAGCGCCTGGGTGATGTTGGTGTCTTGCGCCAAACCAAGTAGGTAGCTGTGGCGAGCCTTTTTCAGCAAATAGAAACCGCAAAGTTCCAGCGCGATGTTTTCGACATGTTCTTCTTCCCGCGTACCCTGCAGCTTGTCGAACTTAGCCTGGATCACCGTTTTATAGTGCTTGAACTCGCCGCTCCCGGACCGTAGGAAAATCAGCCCGAGGGCGGACGTGTCGTAGTTGCTGGCGGTGAGATCCGAATTGACCTGCAGGTCACCAGAGTTTTTCCGGAGTTGGTTTTCGAGGTGCTTGAGCTCAGCGGGAGGGGTTGTTTCGATCAGCGGCAGCACCTGACCGGCGCCATATGACGAACGTTTGTTTTGATTTGGCAAAGCGTTCGCCTACAAATCGAATCTACACCCATTACCGAGTTTTCAATGCAGTAGCGTCCTGACATGTCTTATGTGTATTGTATCGCGGAAGCCTGGAGCGCGAACCGTAGGTGAGATGCTAGCGGGTGTTTATGTAGAGCAGGTGTGATCGGAGATGACTAATCCTTGGGAAGCTGATGACTGCGCTCATTTGAAAGCGCACTACACAGTGTACTCAATCCCGAAGGCGGCCGCATTGTGGTGCAGTGTGCCGGAGGACCAAGTGGAAGACATAGTAGAGGGCGCGACAACGCTAACAGATTTTGGTCTGGGCCTAAGCATATGGAAGCACCCGTTAGTGCCCTGTATGGAGCCAAGAAGCCGAGCCATAGCTGAGGCGGTTGATCGAGGGGAGCTGCCCCATGGATGGGAAGACGGCGAGACCTACGCGGAAGATGAGTTCGTCCACTACGAGCGAAGGCACGTCATGGGTCGGGATCTGCGGGAATGGATGGTCAAGGCCTTTCCCAACGATAAACCCGCATTCCTTTTCGATGACATTGAACAAAGTGCCGACACAGAGATCAGTGCCGAGGCCGATGGGGCGCTGAAGGCGGAGAACGAGAAGCTGGCAACGCGGCTTGAGAATGCGGAGGTTGAGTGTCAACGCCTGCGTGACGAGACAAAGGAAGCCTGTGACGCGTTAGCGGTGCAAACCGCACGTTTGGACGTGCCGGGTGTGCGTGCCGAGGCGACCTACCGAAACATCATTGCTGCATTGCTGGAGGTCATCGCCGGCAAACTTCCGAACGCCGAGGCCCATCCATCCTTTCCCAGCGAAGCAAAGCTGATTGATGCTATTGCCCAGCATTATGAGGGTTACCCCGGTTTATCGAAGAGCAATCTGGAGCGCAAGTTTCCCGAGGCGAAACGGGCACTAGAGTCTTAGTAGCACCGCAATTGCGGTCATGTCCGCCGCAATTGCGGTGCAATCGCGGGGATCTGTAATAAGAATACGTAGCCATGTTCAACGCCGCCCGAGGAGGCGCCAACATGGCTATATCGATACTAAGACTTCCCGCTGTCAAGGCCCGCACGGGCCTTTCGCGTTCCACCATCTATCTACGCATCTCGCAAAGCCGCTTCCCCAAGCCCATCTCCCTGGGCGGTCGCGCGGTCGGCTGGGTCGAGTCCGAGATCCAGGCGTGGGTCCAGCAGCAGATTGACGCCACCCGCAAACCGGGCGCGTGAACGGTGCAGGAGCGATATCGCCACGGTTGATCGAACAGGGCGGCCGCGCATGGTGAAACGCCACCCTGGCCGCCGTCTGGTCAAGCGCGATCAAAACGACACCGTTGCAGACATTGCGACCGTGCCCGGCATCCACCGCAATCTAGTGCATCGATGGATCAAGGAGGGTCTTCCGGCCGTTGACTCGAAGCGGCCGAAACGGGTTCTTGGGCGCGAACTCGGGGCTTTCCCGGCAGCCTGGAAGGCGAAGAACAGGCAGCTCTGCAAGCCGGTGCACATCGACTGCGTGGTTCCGAGTGTCCCCGGGACCCCGGCCGGCGCGATGACGGCGTGTCAGGCGCAAGTCGGCACTCTCGGGAACCTCATGGCGACCTGCCCGGCGTGCGATGGCCTCATCCACCGGCACGTGTATCTAACTCGGCTGACGCAAGTCCAGGGGAATTCAGCGATCACGCTGGCGCACGGATCCCGACACACAAGCGAGCGCGGGACCTGCGACCCTGGCTCGTGCGGCTCGACTGCGCAGCGCGCGCTCCACTACCCAACGGCAGGCGGCCGTCATGGGTGACATCGCCAAACTAACCACGCTCGACTTATTCGGCGGCGGCACCCTCTTCGTTGCGCTCGTTCGCGACAAGAGACCCGCCGCAAAAGGCCAGCCGGGAGCGAAGCCCATGTTCGAGGCGCCCAAGGCGGCTGCCGGCTGGTCGGCGCGAGGTCCTGGAGATCGCACCACAGTGTGTAGGACCGTCGCATGAATTCCATCACCGCTGAAGAGGTCGCGCGCGGCTTGGAGGCTGCACGCCCGAGCGGCGCGGGCTGGATCGCATGCTGCCCGGCGCACGACGACCGCAAGCCGAGCCTGTCCATCACCGATTGCGAGGACGGCCGGCTTCTCGTGCACTGTCACGCGGGATGCGGCCAGGCGGACGTGATCAAAACGCTCAAGCACCTCGGACTCTGGCCACATTCGGATTCCGTTCCCGTTCCCGCCCCTATACATGGGAATGGGAACGGAAACGCTTCGAGGACGCCCAAGACACGACCTCGGCCGCCGGAAGGCTCGTATTTGTATCACGACCGCGACGGGAAGGAGGTCCTGGCGGTTCATCGAACGGCGGACAAGAAATTCTCCCAGTGGACGCCGGCGTCTGAAGGGGGCTGGGACCCCAAGGGAATGTGCGGCAACCGGCCGCTCTATCGATTACCGGCCGTCATCTCCGGTCCCGGTCCGGTTCTCATCGTCGAGGGCGAGAAGGATGTCGAGACCGCGCACCGGACCTTCCCCAATTGGACGGTGACGACGTGGGCTGGTGGAAGCAAGGCGGTCCACAAGACCGACTGGACCCCGCTGGCCGGCCGATCCATATGCTTGCTGTCGGACGGCGACGACACCGGGCGGAAGGCGATGGAGCAGATTGGTGCGCAGCTGGTCAAACTTGGCTGCACGGTCGAGATCGCACGCAATCCCGGTACTGATGGAAATGACCTGTCGGACTTGATCGAGCGGTACGGTGCGGACGACGCGCGGCACATCCTCAATGACATGCTCGAACCGTTCGAGGCGGGTCAGTCCGAGCCCGACAACGCGGAGGAGGATTTCAACTTCCTGTCGGCCGCCGAGCTGCTCAACCGGAAATACTCTGCGCCCGAATGGCTCGTCGAAGACATGCTGCCGCTCGGGGGCCTCTCGATCATGTCTGCGCGGCCGAAGGTCGGAAAATCGACCTTGGCGCGGTGTCTGGCGCTGTCCGTCGCCCGCGACTATCGGTGGCTCGACCGAAACGTTGACGGAGGGCCGGTCCTGTACTGCGCGCTCGAGGAGATTGAGCGGAAGGTGCAGGAGCACTTCCGCGCGATGGGCATGAAGGCATCCGACCCCATCCATGTTCACGTTGGTCATCCGCCGTCTAACGGCATCCGGAAATTGGAGGCTGCGGTAGCGGCGTATAAGCCGCGTCTTATCATCGTCGATCCATTGCTGCACCTAATGAGCGTGGACGATCTCAATGATTACGCGAAGGTCACTTTTGGGCTTAGTCCGTTCCTGGAACTGGCGCGGAATGGTGGGACTCACATCATGTTGATCCATCACAACAACAAGCTCGAGGGCAATCGCGGCATCGAAATCCTGGGCTCGACCGCACTGCTTGCGAACATCGACACGGCCCTCCTGTTGCAGGAGGGCGATACCTGTCGGTCGCTCTATACTCGGCAACGCTACGGCCGAGACTTGGAGGCCGTTTCTCTCGACCTCGATGAGGACACCGGCTGGGTGACGACCGGCCGGACCGTACATGAAATTCGCGGGAGCGTGGTTGAAGACGAGATTTTGGATTTCCTCGTGGAGAAAGATCAGCCCATCGATGCCGACGAAATCCGCCAAGCGGTCGGGCGTAAGGCGTCCACGGTCAAGAAGAAGCTGCGCGGCCTCGTCAAGGACCGGCGGGTCGAGCGCTGCGGCGGGGGGAAGCGTGGAGACCCTTATAAGTATTCCGTTCCCATTCCCGAGTATTAAGGAGGGAATGGGAATGGAAATGGGTCGACGGGCGACTCCCCGCCGGGGACCTGCCGCGGTACTGCGGGGCAGGTGTGAGTATCGAAGTTACCAACCCCGCGATTTCGATTATCGTGGCGGCCGCCGACGGTAACACCAGCGTCTGCGGCAGCCAGTGTACCGGTGCGGACCCCGTGATGGGCCGCGCATCGAAGCGACGTTACGAGGAAGGAGGAAGACCCTGTTGATCGCACATCGAAAGGAAGTCACAGGGGATCTTCAGGATGGCGACGCCAGGCACGGGTAGGGACAGAGACGGCCGGGGGCCGGACGGCCCAAGGGTTCCCGCAGCAAGGCGACCCCTGCGCGCGAGGCGGGGGCAAGGACGCTGACTGCGCTGCCGTGCGCGAAATATGATCGCCTGTCGCTCGTTCAGGGAAACCGGTGGTAGCGCCCGTTTTTGCGTCCACGTTCGTGCGGTCAAAAAGTGACAGAGCCCGATCTTGATCTTCATCGAGAGAGAACGTGGACCAAACCTTTCCCACGAGAATCCACGCAACGCCCCATCACCATCTCGGCAGGGTTCGGGCTTTGGAATAGTTCGGGTTCCCTTCGCAAATTTCTTTTTGAGAGCGAGCGTGACGTTATTAACACTATGAGCAACGCACGTTCCCGGTTCCATGCCGTTATGCCCCCTCCCGGCCTTGGACCCTCAGCTCAAAAACGTCCCGAAGCGCGGCTCGTTCAACCCGCGGGGCACCGGGCGCGTGGGCTTGGCTGTAAGGCCCACGCTTTAGGTGGGCTGTGGCGCTGAAGCGGTTACGGGTACCCGTCTATGAACTCCGTCATCCGGTCGTGCAGCATCTCGATCGCCATGAACGACGCCCCCGGCAGGTCCTCTTGCTCGTAGGCTTCCCGGCTCAGCGGGAATGCCCCCAACTCCGTCACCAGAAGCTTCATTGCCATATTCACCAGCCGGTGCAGCAGACGTTTCCCTTGTGTCCCCTGGTCTGGGACCGCCAGGCTCAGTGCTAGGCTCTCCAGCTGGGGCCGGGCGTTCTCCCGTAGGCTTGCGGCAGGTTCTCGAGTCCCCACAGCATCACCTGGCCCACGCACAGAGACGTCGGCTCCAGCGGGACGTTCGAGGAATCAAGCAGACTACTGGGCAAGGAGTTTTTCAATATCAGCTATTATTCATGACGATTTACTTCCCATCGACTATGCGGCCCAGGCTATGTTCGACCTCGGCCAAGAGGCGGTCAAAAACCTCTTGGAGTTCTTCAAGGGCATAAAGCGGCTCTCCATCAGCCGCGCCGATAGCGACTCCCTCAGTGGCGCACCGCAGAAGCACGATGATGCGCTGGCGGACGGGGCAGGGTCAGTCTCGGCCAAAGAGAGCATGACGGCAAACACAAGGGCCTTTAAGGCCAAATGCTCACTGTTCAGCCTGACGACGACGTCATTAAGGTTAAGGTCCCTGGGTAATTTTTCGTCCGTCACTGTTTTACGTCACTCCCAACCGAGCCCGCCGAGCTCGTTGGCGCAGCCCAGGTTGTACTTCGCGCATTCGCGCAGCCTCGCCCGCTCCTGGATCCGGCCCTCGGCGCGCCGGTCCTCGGCCTCCATGTAGGCTTCGACGCGGTCGCGGTGCCAGCGTTCTTCCGTGTCGCGCTCGCGCTGGTTGCGCCGGTCCTCAATCGCTTGCGATCTTCTGGCCCTCCGTTCCATCAAGCAGTCCGAGTCTTGTTCCGTGAGCCGGTGATCCGCCTGTCCGGTGAACGGATCCACATAGGGCCGGCTGCAGTCGTCGTAGGCAAAGGCCGGTGGAGCCGCGAGTATCAGTGCGAACGAGGCGAGTAAGGGCTTTATCTTCATGGCGTGGTCTCCTGTGTGTTGCAGGGCCGGCGTAAGGGTGCCGGGCCATTACAAGCATCTACCAAGTAGAGAACTCCCGCCTATTCACCCGGCTCGGGTAGCTACTCCCAAGCCACGATGGGCTGTTTCATTCAGCGAGTAACCCGACGTCGCGGAAACGCTGATAGATGCTTGTAAGGGAAATTGTGTGCCTCGGAAGGGCGGAAAGCAACAGTCAGAACGCGAAATTTTCCTTTTGCGCGCCGCCGTATTTAGAGGTGATGCAAATCTGGGTTTTACCCCGTTTCCACGGACAGGTTAGTTAAGAGTGGCTTAGGGTCTTCACGGACCTCGAGCCGTCTTCGACGAGCTGGATTGTAGAATCGCTCGATATAGTCGAACACATCCGCCGGTGCTTCCGCGTGGTTCTGATAGCAGCGTCGGTTGACACGCTCGCGCTTCAACAACCCGAAGAAGCTTTCGAGCGGCGCGTTGTCCGCACAACGACCAACCGCACTCATAGTGCAGATCAGTTTATGCCCTTTCAGGAATCGCTGATATTCATCGCTCGTGAACTGACAGCCACGGTCGGAATGCAAGATCACCGGCGAACGCTGCGGCCGCTGCCACAGCGCCATCAGCACCGCTTGACGGATAGAGGTGATGTCGTCGGTAACCCACTTCTCGTTCGAGCGCTCTGCGACAAAATTCTGGTCGCGGCGGTAGACAACGTCCGACGGGCGCCGCCCAGAGGCCTTCTTGGTCCAGCGGCGCTTCTGTGGGATCCCCCGCAGCTCTGCTTCGCGCATCAAACGCGCCACTCGGTGGCGGGCGCACCGTTCACCACGGTAACGCAGTTCGTCGGTGCTCCGCGCACTGCCCATGACACCATCGCTCTCGGCATGTAGCACCCGTATGTGCTCGACCAAGTGGGCATTGGCAAGCGCCCGCCGGCTCGGTCGTCGACGAGCCGCATCGTAGGATCCGCTGGCCGACACACCCAGCAACCGGCACATCATCCGTACCGGATAGGCTTCGCGGCAACGCTCAATCATCCGCTACTTCACTTCGACTCCTTCGCGAACAACGCTGCCGCTTTTTTTAAAAAGTCCCGCTCCTTCTTGACGCGAGCCAACTCGCGACGTAGCACCGCAACTTCCTCGTCCCGCGCCTTGCCGTGCCCGGGAAAGGCCTTATCACCGTGCTCCGAAAACTCCTTACACCAGCGCCCCAGCAGTTTCGCCCCGATACCCAGCTCTTCGCCTATCTGCCGCTTCGTCACACCCAGCTGGGAGGTTAGTTCAACCGCCTGCTGCTTGAATTCATCCGAAAACCGTCTTCTCTTGTGTATGACACACCTCCTGGGTCATTGTCGACCCTATTCGATGTGTCCGTGAAATCAGGGCAGAACCCCTTACGACTCCCGGCCGTCATGTCTGAATCGGGGCTTTCCCGTTCCACGATCTATCTACGCATGTCTCAAGGGTTATGGACGAAACCTGTCAAGCTCGGTGCGCGGGCGGCTGGTTGGCCTGCTGATGAAATCGCAGCCTTGAACGCGGCGCGCATCGCCGGGAAGTCGGACGACGCAATCCGTGCCTTGGTGGTCAAGCCGCAAGCCGCCCGCAAAATCGCGGCGTAAGGGGCAAGCGGTCAACTCACTCGAGACCGGCGTACCAGCCGATGCGATGAAAACCGGTAGCACCGATGACGTCACTAACAGCGCGTTTCTGCGCGCGGTATTTGGTGATGATTTAGCAAATGCGCTTCCGGTTGCGGTCAGCTTCAAGGGCAACCCCGGCAGCGTTCCGAACAAACCTGGCGGCGGACCCAGGATGTGCTGCGCAAGCAACGTCACACGGCGCAGCGAGAGGCAATGAACGAGCAATCGTTAACAGGCTCGCATCTATGAGTGCTGCGTGCCTAAACCGTTGACATATTGATCACGTTGCGGTCCGCCACGGAATTCGACCTCACAGACATGAATCGATCCCTTCACCGCGATCCCGCCGAGCTAACCAAAGAAATCGCCGCACGGCATGCGCGCTCGCGCATAGTCGAACCATCTTTCATGGAACATAAATTAAGCGACTGATTGTATTGGTTGTTCTGAGAGAGCGAAGCCGAGTTTGCGTGCGTTTCGTTTAAGGTTTTGTACTTGACGGTCACGGGAGTTGGCTTCGAATTGTTCGATGCCCCGTTCGACGTATTGTTCGCCTCGGGTGAGCATGAGATAGATCAAGCGTGCAAGTTGATGAGCAGTGGCTTTGACGGCTCGTGGTTTGTCGAGTCGTCGCAGACGCGCGCGATGAGCTGCGCCGATGAAGGACTGGCTTCGGCCGGCGTTGACGGCGGCCATTCTCAAGGCTTGTCCGGCGCGGTTGACGAGCTTTGGTCCGCGCCCGGAGAGTTTTTTCTGTCCGCTAATGCGCGTCCCTGGAGCGAGAGATAACCAAGAGCAGAAGTGCTCGCTATCAGGAAATCGAGAGAGGTCAGGGCCTATTTCGGAGGCGATGGTCAAGGCGGTATCGACGCCAATCGTAGGGATGGCGGTGATGTCGACGCCAAGGGTCCGTCGTATCGCCGTTTGTGTTAAGCGTTCGTCGATTGAGCGGGCGGGCTTTGCAAGCGCCTCGTCGGCGGAGTCCCGCTGAGGGAGTGCATCGAGGGTCGCTCGAACACGTTGCTGACAGGCGCGTATCTGTGATTGGAGGAAGTCGTAACGGGCGAGTGCTTGCGCAAGTGCAAACAGGTGCTCGTCGCGCCAGTTTCCGCGCAGGCTGCGTGCGATGGTGAGTTCATCGGCTTTCACGCGACGGTCACGATGCCTGGCGAGGACTTCACCTTCGCGCTCTCCGGCAACGATAGCGCGAAGGATCAACTGTCCGGTTTTTCCGACGATAGTGCTGAGCACGTTGTCGAGTTGAATATTCATCTCGGTCAACGCTTTTTGCATTTGTTGTACGCATCGGCCAGCCTCTCTGGTCAAACGCGACTGCTGTCGCACATAAGAGCGGAGCACACAGGTCTCGTCGGAAGGACGAAAAGCGCCCTTGAGCAGACCGTACGCCATGAGTTGCCATATCCACTGACAATCGAGCACGTCACTCTTTCGACCGCTGACCTGCTTGGTGGCGCGCGGGTTGACCAGGTGGACTTCGAATCCGTCGCGGTCGAGGACCTCATAGAGTGGGATCCAGTACACGCCCGTGGATTCCATGGCGACGAGGGTCACGTTGCATTCATGTAACCACTGAGCGATGGCTTCCAATTCATCGGTGAAGGTGCCGAAATTGCGCACTGGTTCATCGTTACACTGCGGGTCTACCGCCACGTAGTGTCTGGATTTCCTGATATCGATGCCCGCGCAGTGCGGGTTGACGATCGTCAAACGACTGTCTGAGGTCTTGCGTACCATCTCCATTTCTCCCAATATCAACACGAGGTTGTGCTGGGTGAGATTGCGATTGGGGATCACTCTTTCATACGAGGTCACGCGTGAGCGTGCCATCAACGAGGACAAGCCGAACGCAATCCGGGCCACGCTGACAAACGGGTGCGAACACACCACTGGTGGAACGGCCTCGCACCCAGCACGGCCCCTTTTATACGTCAACCATCGAGACATGACCGAACCCTGTTCCCTGTGCGACAGAGAGCACGAAAATCGTGCGTGCACACCTGACAAGGACCCGGACCCGTTGGTCGCAGCGCTTGATGCGGTGGATACACCCCTTGAGCCCTTGGCAGCGGCGCAGCTGCAGGAGCGAGCGCGCGACGTCGAACTGGAGCAACCCGTCAGCGTCGAGCCGGAGCGGCGCAAAGACAAGTGCATCCTGCCGCGCATTGTGGCGGGTGCCGAACAACCCGAACGCAAGGTCGGAATGTTGTTCGGCGGATTAAACGAGGGGCGGCGCATCACGACCCCCGAGCTTCCCTTGTGGCCTGAAGTGGCGTCGGCGAAGCGTGTCCCGATCCTCGATCTGATAGACGCGACTGGCCTGCCCGTCATGGCCGGTGGCCAGGGGGCACCTCTACCGTTGCGGCTGTTCGTGCGCGCCTTGGCGACCGTAAAGCCGGATGATCGCAAGCTACCGATCGTGCGGCTGGCGCTGACGTTGTGTGAGCTGCGCGATGGACTGTTTCCGAACGGTTGGGAACGACAGCGGGACTGGCCAAAGCTGCGCCAAGCACTGACGCACGCTGGTGACTACGCGATCCACGACGGGTACGGGCGGTGGTTCCCGCTTGCGCTCAGGTGTTTGCCTGACAGTCCCGGGCTCGACGAAATGATCGTGCTCGACGTGGACTGTCCGCCTGGCTCGCACTCAGGGCCGGTGGTTGACCTGCCAGAGATGGCTCGGCTCTCTGTCATTTCGGCGTCTCGCTGGCGTGCTTACATCGCGGTGCATTCGCTGGCCTGGCAACCCGGTACAACGCGCGTTCGCGCCCCGCGGGCCGGAGGCCAATTCGTGCGGACCCGCAATCTGGCGGCCTATCCGGTTCTGACCCTCGAAGACCGGCGCCGGTTCGGCTTCGGAGCTGGCAACACCAAGCACCGGACACGAAACGAAATTGATGCAGCGTTCCGGGACCTACCTGGCCTTATCGTGATCAACGAACGCGCCACGAACGATCGGACTGGTGATGTAGGTTGGGCCGTGCTTCCCGAGGCCGCAGCTAAGGCGGTTCAAAACAATGGAATCCGAGGGCGCTAACCGGGGAGAATCAGGGCGCTAACTGGGGAAAACGTGGCCTGATTTCCCCCGGTTAGCGTGTTGGGCTCTAAGGGTAATCAAGGGCTTACAAAATTCCTTTGGTAAACCTACCCCGAACACGAAAGAGGTGAGGGGGCCCGGCGGTGCATCCTGCACCGATGCCGCCGGCTTCCCTTAAAAGATCAACGTCTAGTACCTCCCCTGCAACGTGGGTACCACATTACGCGAAGCCGACAATTTTTGGCCCCTTCGTACTCGTGGTTCACCAGTACGACGCCAACTTGAGGGGGTGGCGGCTCACGCTCACCACGCCGCCCGATTATGTTGCGACACGGCTATTTTGACGATCCGGCCGGAATTCAGCCTCACAGAATCGCCGCTATTGATCGATCTCCCTTGGACCCATAGTACGGAGCGTAGGGTCGATTCAGATCTTGTGACAGGTGCGGCTACGCGTGGCTGGGTGTGCCGAGCCACGCCCTATTCCTGCGACTAAGAACCGGCCAGAAGTTCTTCTAGTCGTCGTTGCTAAGCGCCGCGCGTCACGCCAGCGGTGGCGGGAGCTCGCCCGTCTTCTCGCGGTGTTTAACCCGCATGGCGAAGTCCGACATCACGGCCTGGACCAAGTTGTTCACAGATCTGCGCTGTTGTCGCTTTGCCTCATCTCTCAGAAACAGAAAAAGGTCGAAGTCGAGGCGAATGGTGAAGGCTCTCGTGAGCTTCTTTTGTGCCGCCTGCGGGTACTGGCGTTGAAGCTTCTGCTGGAGCGTCTCCGTGCCGCTTGCCGCCGGGTCAGCGACATCTCCCCGTGTGGCCTCGTGGGGGACAGCAGCATCGCCGCCCCGTATGGACTCGTGCCTCTGCTGCTCTAATGTCTCCATAGTGGCCAGTATAAGCGGTGTCTGCGTTAGTCAACAATGACCGAGCTGCCCGGTTGTTGATGGAGTGCTACTGGCGCTTCGCTTCGCCTTGGAAGCGGAGGTACAGGTCGATGGGCAGGCGGAGATTCAAGTGGTGGATTTCGAAGCACTCAGGCATGTTGCTGGTGCACCCTCCCAGGCGACCCTTGGGTGAGATATAAGTTTGGTATGTCTATGGCATATAGCTTTGCACTTGCACAACACAATATCGAGACCCGAAACCTCGCGCACGCAGATAGTTCCGCAATGGTGCCCAATAGGAGTTCATCCTAGTGGTTCATTCTTTGCGCGCGCGACGCGCACGCGCGCGTTGGGAACGTTGTTTGGTAAGCACGCGTCTGTTGTTCGAAACCGCGACGGCCCCGGGAAATCGGTGGCCCGGCGGCTCCAGGCGAGCGGAGACCTGGACGAGCTCGGGGAGATTCGTGGCCTAGCGACTCCAGGCTTCGCGGCGGGGAATTGCTGCATTGCAAACGGTCCTGGGAATGGTGCGGTAGCCATTTCATCCGCCGAACTACACGCCCAAACCTATGATAATGCACGACTTTCTATTTTCGTGTTGGGAAGCGCCCCCCCAAATAGCCCCCATATCGGTGCTTAATGGACCGCAACACGACCATGAATCGACCACATGGCCACAGCCACGCCCAAGTGCGTGTTGCATCGCACCACGCACCGGACTTGGCGCACGCCGCTTGATGGCGAGCGCGGGCACGGGCACATTTTTGCACTGAGGGTCCAGTCGGCCGAGGGGGCATACCGGAATGGATAGGGGTCCCAGGATTGGCAAATATGCTTATCAACCCCACACCCACTCCAGCTGTCCGGCATGCCAACTTTCCCGAGTCCGAGCCAGCAAAAAATAAAAATTTCAAAATGTTTGAAATTTTGAATCTACGCGACCAGCGTTGTTAACGCCGGAGGAATAATGCTCCACAGGTAGCGGCCGGTTGGTCCTATCGCGACGGCGCAAAAGCGCGCCACCCATGTCCCCTTGTTGGTTGTGACGGGGGGCAGGAGATGTACGGCGTGGAGCTCTGTGCGGCGGTTCGACTGGCGGCTGTCGATGAGGGTCTGAGCCATCACGAGGCGACGCGGCGGTTCGGCACAGACCACCGCACGGTTGCCTGGTCCTGCCCCATGCCGATATCTGGTTCGTCAAGGCGTATCCTCGGGAGACGACGGAGGCCTTCCTGGATGACCATGTCAGCGCCTTCGCCTTCCCCGTTCGGTGCTGTATGGCAATACGACCCTGGCGCGGTACAGATCCTGGGTGACGGGGAGCGCGTGCGCACCCGGGCGTTCACGCATCTTCGCACTACTTGTTCCGCGACCGCTTCAACCGACCTGGCAAGGGTAACGACAAGGGGAAAGTCGAGGTCCTGGTGAAGACGGCATGGCGGCGCTTCATGGTTCCGACCCCCAAGGTGCCCGAGCTGGACGTTCTGAACGAGCAGCTGACGGCGCGCTGCTCGACCGTACCACCCGCTAAGTCCTCCACACTCTGGAGATGAACGCAGACAGCTACGTGCTCAGGCGGAGCCGGACCCAAGGCCAGCGTTCGTCCGAATAACCCCGCTTACTTCCGCCGGCCCCACAGGCCCCCACCAGCGGGTCACCCGGCGGATATTCTTGACAAGCCGCTCAGACGACGATTCTCGCGTTTCGGATCTCTGTCTCATCTCTACGCACCGGCGGTTACGATGAGCCAGAAATCCTCCGTTATTCATTACCCGCAATCTGTCTCATAGGCGCCGACGGGGGACAGTTGTAAGCTGCAGCACGAGAGCGACTAACCCAAAGGTCGTACTCGGGGACAACCTATTGTTCTGAATTCGGGTTGCTACGAATGCACTGCGAGAAGGAGCCGTTTACGCGGCATGTCGAGATAATTGAGCGCAAATCTTTTCTCACGCGGATGAAGCCTTTCCATATCTGCGGCGTGCAGCACTAAAGGCAGCAGAATGAGATCACGGCCGAACGACCGGAGATCAGAGACAATATCAGACAGCGCTTTAGTCGAGAGCTGGATATCGGTGAGCGTATTCCGGAGTTGAAGACTCGACGTCTTGGAGCCATGCACAAATCGAGACAATTTTTGGTAACCGCCGGCAATTCTCTCAAGCGATTTTATTAGGCGCGCATCAATCTCCTCGGTCTTAGCGCAGTATTTCCGAAGGTCGTCCATTGACGTGTAGAACTTTGAATCCGAAAAGAGCCATCCATACTCCACAGGGTGGTCCTTGAAATAGACATGGCGCCACAAATTTTCCACAGCGCTGCTCAAATAAAAATAGCCGGCCCGGGTATCGCTTACCAAGAGCACGTGCATTAAATGGATCTCGTCAGATGCAAACTCTCTCAAAAAGATGCGCTTGTGCTCTAGGCGTTGCCCCGGAATCGACTTGCGCACAATCGAAGTTACGACCGCGAACCTGTGGACCGCACGAAGGAGCCGCTTAGCCTTTTGGGGTTCCTGAAGTCGGGCGTTTATATTCAATGAGTAGTGCGACCATATCTGGTCGAAGTCCGCGGCCACGCTTGCATCGAGTTGGCTTATCGCCATCGCTTAAGATGCCTAAAGGCCTTGAATAATCTTTGTCCACCGTGATACGAAATCGGAGCCGCCGTTTTGCCTAGCAATATGTTCCTCAAGCGCCCTCCAAAACGCCGCTCTTTCCTTGTCGGCACCATTCTCCACTTCACCCAAAATCCTTGTCACGAGGCGATTTCTGGGCTCCTTCGGCTTCTCCGATAGGTCCGTAAAGCGACGCGCGAATGCCACAAGCGCCGCATTGGACGAGAATACTTTCTTCGAACAAAGAACTTCCCGCAATCCCTCCTTGCCGGAAGCGGAAGTTTTTATCCGCGACAGACTGTCTGCGCGAAGTGACTTGTCGCCGCGGAGTTCCATTAGCATCGACGCCGCGGTAGAAACTGGCTTATTGTTTTCGCTATCTGCAACGCGCTGGATGCCCATCAACTGGCGTTGGTCAAAGTCAGCTGCGAGTTCATACAATCTTGCAAGGAACTTCAAGTATCGCGCTGAGCGGCTGTTTGGCATTGTTAGCTCCCTATCCGGTTGACGAACTCTTCAGCAATCTTTTCGAGAGGAATCTTGGAATTATTTCGAGTCTTACTGAACCTCTGTAGCGGTAACCCCTTCTCCACCGCCTCAGCAACTCCTGTTGTTTGCTTGGCATTGTCAGAGTAAATCGTCTTGAGCCATCCATTGAGGTCTTCTAGCCTGTAGGAATGCAAAATCCCTTCCGTTATTTCAACAGTTCTCCCGAGGTCATTCGCCTCGCGGTGATGATGTATATCCGCTATCCGCTGTCGCTACGGCAGGTCGAGGATCTCCTGTTCGAGCGTGGCATCGACATCTGCCACGAGACGGTGCGTTTCTGGTGGAATCGGTTTGGTCTCCTGTTTGCAGCTGAGGTCCGGAAACGCCGCATTCATCACGGATCCTATTCGAACTGGCGCTGGCATTTTGATGAGGTGTTTGTCCGGATCAACGGAGAGATGCACTATCTCTGGCGCGCTGTCGATCACGAAGGGGAGGTACTCGAAGTTTTTGCCACGAAACAGCGGGATCGCAAAGCTGCACTAAGGTTTCTGAAACGCACGATGAAGCGCTACGGCCAGCCAAAGGTGATCGTGACGGACCGGCTCAAATCATACCGGGCTGCGATGAAAGTGATCGGCAATACCGCCGCTCAGACTTGCGGTCAGTGGCTCAACAATCGAGCCGAAAACTCACACCGACCGTTTCGGCGACGAGAAGGGGTAATGGCCAGATTCAGAGACATCAAGACCCTGCAGAAATTTGCTGCCGCCCACGCCTCGATCCACAATCATTTCAACCAGGAACGTCGTCTTTACAGCCGCGAGGACTTCAAACTCAATCGCTCCGCCGCTTTGGCCGAGTGGCGTCAACTTGCAGCCTGAGAGACCTCGATTGTTGGCTCTGCTGCCCCGATCACCTTAGTCTGACAATGCGCCATTGCTACATGTTGTGCAGGATTCGCCCATGAACCGATGTTCCGTGCGAGTCGAAGAATGGAGACCGCCTGAATGATCGACGAAGCCGCCCTGACCCCAGGCACATTTCCGAAAGGAGGATCAGCCAGTAAAGGCCTGCAAGCGATTCACAAGCAGTGGGCTCTTTGGACAATCAAAAGATTCCGGTTTATTCACCCGGAATTGACCATGACGCTCTACGGTAAAGGTTGGGAGTTCACGGTTTACGTAGCGAATTGCGATGATGAATCTTTTGCAGCCTTAACAAAATTCTTTCACGATAGTGTTCGCCCTGTCACGTGCAACATTTCGCTGTCTCAGAAGATTCCACCTGTTGGCGTTCTTATCGAGGAAGTCGACAATTACGAAGCGGAGCTCTGGCTTAATGGTGAGCCGCTTCCTGTCGCAGCTGGCAATAACTTGCTTTCGCTCGCCGAGTCGGCGCTGCCCGAAGGTGAAATCGACTTCGACAATGATCAAGATACCTGGGTATTCCGCTCGTTCACCCCCTTAAGGGATGATGAAAAATCTTGCGTTCAGAAAGCGGCAATCAAAGTGGGTTTTGTTGGTCCAGTCGACTTTATCGTGATCAGTCCTCCTGCCGCAACGCCACCATCTCCCGTATCTGATTCCGGTAGGCAGGGTAATCTCGATCTCATAACTAGCCGCCACCTCAAACACGCCCCGGACAAGCTTAGAGATCTGGTGCATCAAGACGAAGACGAGTGGCGAGAATTTTTATCGCGCCGAGCGAACCAGGAGATTGTGGAGCCTGATTCTGTAAGTCCCTCAAAATCGGCTTGCTTATATGATGTTGAACATTGCGGAGCCAGCCGGCTTTCTGAGCTTCTAACCATTTACGAACGTGTCGATATCATACCCGAAAGGCATAGCTTTGAATGGTCCTTGAAACACCAGGTCCCGTTGCCAGATTTGCAGGAGCTGGTGCGGCTCAAACGGGTACGGATCATCCTCCCATACTCGGCGGTGGAGTACCCCTCTACACTTATCGAGGCGGTAGCCGAGGTTGACCGATCCGCAATCGTGCTTTCGCGCGCATTAGCGGCAAAGACCATCGAGCATGGTCAGAAGAAAGAGCCGTTCCTCTACGCGCCACTAACTTCCGGCCAACGCGCGGCAATCCTCTCTGGTATGTCTCAGACTGTCACCGATGATAGATATCGGGGGCTCCTCAGCAGTTACGGAGAGCTGTTTTCCATACAGCACGACATGTTCATGATGCGTGGTGCTCTCGCTTCGTTTGGGGTTGGTGTTGGCGCCTACCTCGGAAATGTTTTTCTCAAGTTAAGCGACAATGATGCACGTATCGAGCTTGTGACCTGTGGTGCCGGGATTGAATGGGCGCTTGGGCTAGGTGCCAGTTATGTCCCACGGGACTACGGAGGTTTCGATGAAACTAATAACAGCCAAATTATCGCTAGTTATTTGGGACGAACAAAGTCACTTCCGTCCGATCCAATTGCTAATCGGATGCATATTGTCTCCAATGGACTGCTTGCGGTGTCGGGCGTCCCGGCTCTTGAAGTTGCCGAGAACTTTCACTCGCTTTCCGCTTCGCGTTTTCGCAACTTAGCCCGAAAGATGATGGTCGCGACCCCAAGTGCCTCAGAACTCCAAGAGGCGGTCGACCAGGTTAACGCCGATGTGAAGTCCTTTGAGCGTCGGTCTGATCGGCTAGCCTCCTGGAAGTTGCAGGTTCCAATCGGGGGTGCTGCCGCAATTGCCCTTGACAATTACACGGTGCCGGCTGCATCGATCGGGGCTGTGTGGCTATACAACATGCTCAAGCACAAGATTCCAGAGAGAGTCCATAACGAAGTAGCAGACGCAATAGCTATGCTTACCGGGCTAGCGACAGGTTCCTCTCTGGATGCGGTGGTAGTTAGCCGTTCCCGAAAAGCTATAGGAAAGAAATGAGCTGTCGCGAGCAACGATGAATTTGACTCGGTTCAGTGAGAGTGGATATCGGGTAGTAAGTCTTGCCTTTGCTGCCGCTTCTTCTCGTTCGGAACGCGCTGCACGATGCGTAGCAGCGGGCGTGCACCGCGATACCCGCCGTCGCCATCCACGCCAAGCCCGTCCGACTCCCGCCGGGCACGGTCGTCTGGAGTTGACCCGCTTTCGTGGATACCTGACCCTTTTAGAAGGAGGATGCCACGATGCCCAAAACACGAACTGCCTATCCACCGGCCTTCCGGCAACCGATGATCGAACGGGTACGGGCGGGCCGCAGCCCGGAAGACCTGGCACGCGAGTTTGAGCCGACCGCACAGACCGTACGCAACTGGGTCGCGCAGGCCGACCGTGATGAAGGTCGCCGCAACGACGGTCTGACCACTGCCGAACGCGAAGAACTGCGGCGTCTGCGTCGGGAGAATCGGCGGCTACGTGAGGAACGGGAGATCCTTTCAAAAGCCACGGCCTGGTTCGCTCGGGAGACCGATTCGAGGAAATCTTCGCGTTCATGAGGGTGAATCAGGCCACCTACCGGATCGCGCCGATGTGCCGGCTACTCGGTGTCTCCCCGAGTGACTACTACGCGTGTCGGACACGTGAACCCTCAGCGCGGTCGAAGCGCGACGCGCAACTCAAGGCACGTATCCAGGCCATCCACAGCTGGAGTCGAGGCACCTATGGGGCACCGCGTATTCACGCCGAGCTCGCGGATGAGGGGACGCACGTGGGTCGCAAGCGCGTCGCCAGGCTGCTGCGTGAATGGGGTTTGGCCGGGGTGAGTCGACGCACAAGGACGCGCACGACACGCCGCGATCACGATGCCCGCCCGGCGCCGGATCTGGTCGAGCGTCACTTCGTGGCTTCGCGGCCGGACGCACTGTGGGTTGCTGACGTGACCGACGTGCCGACGTGGGCGGGGTTCGTGTATCTGGCGGTTGTCGTCGATGCATTCAGTCGGCGCGTCGTAGGCTGGTCGATGGCGACGCATCTGCGCACTGAACTCGTGCTCGAGGCGCTCAACATGGCGCTATGGCAGCGTCGACCGAAGAATGTGATCCATCACAGTGACCAGGGCAGTCAGTACACTTCGTTCGCCTTCGGCAAGCGCTGCCGGTTAATGGGTGTACAACCGTCGATGGGATCGGTCGGCGATTGCTACGATAACGCGATGGCCGAGAGCTTCTTCGCGACGCTCGAATGCGAACTCATCGACCGCCACAGTTTCAAGACGCAGGCCGACGCGAAGATGGCGATCTTCGAGTTCATCGAAGGCTGGTACAACCCACACCGTCGTCACTCATCCCTCGGTCAGCAATCACCGCTAAACTATGAAAATAATTATCAACAGGCTGCTTGAAACCCAAGCGCCATACCGTCCACGGAAACGGGGCAACTCCAGTCGTCGTGTCCGGGAAGGTCATGGCGGTCAGGCGGCCGTGGGTAGGGTCGCGGTCGGTCGGATCGGGACAAGGCGTATTGGGGAATGAGGCGGTACTGGCCTGTCGCTTGGTGGCCGCGACCAACGGCGATGGCGAGGGGTTTACTGTCGAATCGCGCCGGTTTCGGTTCGACGACGGATGGCTTACGCTCTATATTCGACCGTCAAGAGACTTGCTCTATATCAAAACCTTGGGAGCCGGTCCGCTACTGGGAGTAGATGAGTTCGCATGACAGGTAGGAAGATCGCGGAAGCGGTTCGCGTCGCTTCGAGACACTCCTAGGCGCAATGCGCCTGGATGTTGAAATCACGCGCTTTCGATGCGATGACGGCCTGCCCGTGGCTCGCCAATCCGATGATCGAAGAGCTCAGGGTCACCACCGGATCGCAGACTTGGCGACTGCCGACCAGGACGCCCGATCGCGTATGAGGCAAGGAAGTTGTCTGTCCCAGGAACTCACCATCCGCAATTGCGGCTATCGATATGTAGGGTTACTGCATGGCAATCAAGTTCGACACGTACAGCTTCAGAGCGCGGGTCCTTCCCGTATACCTCACGCTCGCTCCCGTCGTCCTGCTTGTTGTTTTGCACCGAAAAGTGATCCGGGTTTTGCATCGAAAATTGACCCGTCTGAATCAGCCAGATTATGACTCAAGGCTGTGCTGATTTTCTAGTTTTAGTCTCCTTCATTGTTTGTGTTGAGCTGTGCTTGAAGCGGTAGCTGTCGTTGCCGGTCTCGACGATATGGCAATGATGCGTGAGTCTGTCGAGCAGTGCCGTGGTCATCTTGGGGTCAGCAAAGATGCCGGCCCATTCCGAGAAGCTGAGGTTGGTCGTGATCGTCACAGACGTACGTTCATAGAGCTTGCTCAGCAGATGGAACAACAGCGCCCCGCCGGCCTGTGAGAACGGCAGGTAGCCGAGCTCGTCGAGGATAACGAGGTCTGCATGGACGAGCCGGTGGGCGATTTGCCCGGGCTTGCCGTGGGTTTTTTCGCTCTCGAGCTGATTGACGTGTTCGATCGCGGAGAAGCAGCGCACCCGCAGCTGATGATGCATGATGGCCTGCACGCCGATGGCGGTAGCCAGATGCATCTTACCCGTGCCTGGGCCACCGATGAACACGATGTTATGGGCGTCCTCGATGAACGCGCAGCTGTGCAAGGTTTTAACGCGCGTCTCATCCACCGCACTATCGGCGAACGTGAAGCCTGAGAGGTCGCGGTACGCAGGGAACTTAGCGGCCTTCATGTGGTAGTTGATGGAGCGCACCTCCCGTTCAGCGACCTCGGCCTTGAGCAGGTCATTGAGCAGCGGCTGCGCCTTTTGGAAGGCGGGGCCGCGTTGCTCGGCCAGCTCGGCAATCGCCTGGGCCATGCCGAAGAGCTTCAACGCCTTCATCGTCGTCACCCTCGCATCAGCGGGCATGACGGTGACCTCTGAGGTGGTCGTAACGGTTGACGTTTGCGACCGGCTCCTCCAGCAGCGTGAGTCCTGCCGGTGGTTCCAGCGGCGCCGGCAGCTCGGTCTCGAGCAGGCGGCTTAAGAGGTTGAGCACATGCGCCTTGGACAGCGTCCCGGACTCCAGCGCAAGCGCCACCGCGCACAACACGGCCTGTTCGTCGTGGTGCAGGACCAGCGAGAGGCTCTCCACCCTCTCCCGATCGCCCCCGGGACGCTTGAGCAGCACGTGCTGCAGCCGACGCAACCCCTCGGGAAGCTCGGCAAACGGTGCGCCGTTACGTAACGCCCCGGGCTTGCGCTGTAGGACCGCCAGGTAATGGCGCCAATCGTAGAGCGTGCGCGCGGGCCTGTCGTGACCGCGGGTGAACACGCGCGCGTGTTCGGCAACGACCCGCCCCTCGGTGGCGATGACCACCCGTTCGGCGTACGCCCTCAAACTCACCGGGCGGTTCGCGAACGTCGCCGGCACGCTATAGCGATTACGCTCGAACGCCACCAGGCAGGTCGGGGAGACGCGCTTGGTCTGCTCGACGAAACCATCGAACGGTGGCGGCATCTTCATCAGATGCACACGCTCATCCGCCCACACCTCGGCTATCGTGCGTCGTGTCTGTTCGGGATGGCGGATCTGACCCCAAAGCGTGATACAGCGGTGCGCCAGCCATCCGTTCAACGCGATCAGATCCGCAAACTTCGGCGCTGCATGCCAGATCCGAGCACGCGCATCACGCACGTTCTTCTCAATTTGGCCCTTCTCCCACCCGGCCGCCGGGTTACACAACTCAGGCTCGAACAAGAAATGCCCCGTCATGGCGCGAAAGCGCGCGTTCACCGTGCGCGCCTTACCGCGCCCGATCTTATCCACCGCTGTCTTCATGTTGTCGTAGATCCCGCGCTTGGGTACCCCACCCAACGCGGCCAAGGCGTGGTTGTGCGCATCAAACAGCATCTCGTGGGTCATCAATGGATAAGCCCTGAGCATGAACGCCCGACTGTGGCAAAGCTTGAACTGCGCCACCGCCAGCTTCTGGCGCTCCCCACCGATGACCGCCCAAGCTTCGCTCCAATCGAACTGGAACGCCTCCCCGGGCGCGAACACCAGCGGCACATACGTACCGCGGCTTGCCCGTGCGACGTCCTGTTGTTGCTCGCGCCATGCGCGGGCAAACGCCGCTACCCGGTCGTAACAACCGCGATACCCCAGCGCTACCCGATCACCGTAGAGCGGGCGCAGATTACGCCGGTGTTTGCGCCCTCGCGTGGACTCGCGCTCCAGCCATGAGGCCAACGCTTGCGCATACGGGTCCAGCTTGCTTGAGCTCTTGCGCTTGGGGTAGATCGGTTCCAACTCCCCGTTCCCCAGGTACTTGCCAATGGTGTTTCGCGACAGCTTCGTGCGCCTGGCTATCTCGCGAATGGATACCCCTTCGCGCAGATGCCAGCGCCTGATTACACTTAATAACGCCACGTCGATCACGCCTTTTATCTCCTGCTCTACAACCGCAGGAGAAGTGGACCCCAAAAATTGGACAGTAGCTTAAGTGAAATCTTCACCTGAGTTTTAGGCGGCCACGGGTAGATTTTCTGCCGCAAAATACACGGAGTCCGGGGTGCGCCGTCCCAATGAACTATGTCGTCGCTGTCCATTATAGAATTTAAAATATCGAGCCAATCCAGCACGCAGCGCCGCCGCTACCTCGCAGGCGTGTAGATAAACGTCTTCGTATTTGACGCTGCGCCACAACCGCGCCACAAACACGTTGTCCACCCAGCGGTCCCTGCCGTCCATGCTGATCGCAATCTCATGGTCTTTAAGCACACGCGTGAAGACCTCGGCGGTGAATTGCGTACCCTGTCGGTGTTGAATATCTCCGGCGTGCCGTAGCGCTGCAACGCCTCCTCAAGCGCCTCGACACAAAACTCGCTGTCCATCGTGTTCGACACACGCCACGATAAGACCCGGCGGGTCGCCCAGTCCATGATTGCAACCAGATACATGAACCCCTTGGCCATCGGGATATAACAAATGTCGGTTGCCCACACCTGGTTGGGTCGTTCAATGGACAGTCCCTGGAGCAAGTACGGATAAATCTTGTGTCCTTGCCCGGGGCGGCTCGTGCGTGGCTTGGGGTACAGCGCCCTCAAGCCCATCTGTCGCATCAACCGTTGCACCCGCTTACGATTCACCCAGTGGCCCTGCTCTTCCAGCTCGTCTCTAATACGACGACGCCCATAAAACGGTAAGCGCAAATGGATCTCATCAATCAACCGCATGGCCAACAGGTCATCGTCTGAAACCGCTGCCGCCTCGTAGTACGCTGTGGAACGTGCGACATCCAACAGCTCACAACGCCTCACCACCGTCAGCTGACTATCTGCCTTGACCCTCTTTTTGCGCTCACTCATCGGCCGCGACCGAGCGCTTGTGATAAAAAATCGTTCTCCATTGACAACTGGCCTATCCTGGCATGGAGTTTCTGCTTTTCGCCCTCGCTGTGTTCGGCTTCCACCGCGTGAGCGCCAAACACGTTCTCTGCACCATTTAGCAACTGCTTCTTCCACTCTTGGATCTGATTGGGATGCACATCGAACTGCTCGGCTAATTCCGCCAACGTCCGATCACCGACAATGGCGGCTAGCGCTACCTTGGCCTTGAAGGCCGGGGAATGGTTTCTTCGTTTTCTTCGCGTCATCTTCTGCTCCCTCTCTATTGAGAATGCTAAATCAGAAGATTTCACTTATCCGATCAAAATCTCTGTCCAACCGGTGGGGTCCACCTCTAGGTTCAGGGTTACACGTGGGTCAAAATTAGATGCAAATACCTACGCTAAGTGGATCAGTTTTAAATGCAAATCAACACCTGAGGACGATCAGTGAAGGGGGGATGAAATGTCAAATTGGACAATCAAAGGCTACGACAGCCTCAAAAAGACGTACGAAGAAGATGTAAGCGACCTAAACCAGGAGGAGGTCATCGTCATATTGCAAAGGCTTGTATGTATGCATTTGACCGCCGAAGAAATCGTATCCTCGTCTGTTGGAGGCAGGTCGCATCTGAAACCTAGACTTGACCGTAATGCTAGCGGGTTCCTCACTGTTGCAGTTGGGTCAAATCCGCATTACTTGGCGACTGTTAACTAGGAAATTCCGAATTCCGAAATCAAAAACCGGTTTCCGATGGCGGGCCTGTTGTATCGTGGCGGTAAACTTCCTGGCCAGCGTTCGAGCGACTGTCATGAGCCTCAGATACGTTCGATACGTTCCGGCAGTATTTTTCGAGAAGGGGGCGGGTTGAAATTTCTGCAAGGCACTTGCGACGACCAAGTCGACGTCTTGAGCCTGTTCGGGCGTGTGCTGGTCGAGACGCACTCAGGCGAGATTGAAGCGCCGCCGATCTCGGCTGGTAACATGCACGCGATGACGATCGATCAGCTGTGGGAAGCGTAGCGCAAGCAGCAATGAAGAAGGAGACGTAAGCGATAACGAAGCTAGTAAACGAGTTCGAGCGCGATGCTACCAGTGTATGGGCGAACACAGCGCTGGCGCTTAAGCGCTCGCCGGGGGCACGGACGCTCAGCGGACGTTCCCGGATGGTGTGCCGCCCGGCCCCGGAAACGCCGCGCGGTCAACTCCTGCCGCCGGGGCGAAGGTCCCCCTCGATCGACCATCCGCTCCTGTTTCCGCCATGTATGTTGCGACCGTGTTGCCGTGAGAGAGGCGCGATTGTAAGACGTCGCGTGCGGACTCTGTTCGCCGGGTCGAATAAAGAGCGAGTACGGTCAAGCGTGACTACGGGCACGCATCGGGAAGAAGGGCCCGAGGGGCAAATGCGTTTGCTTGACAGTGCACGTGCCATGAACAACTTGGACAAAACCCACATTAATTGGAGGAAGAAATGCCCTTATTGACATTCGAGCAACTCCGTGCCGCCGTCGCCGGAGATGCGGTAGCCTTGCGCTCCCGCATGACATTGCAACCGGCTGGCGGTGTTGGAGATAAAGTCTTTCCGCCATCTTACGCAGTCGACGGACGCGCCGACCACAAATACGCAGTCGAAGAGCGTCAAGTCAGTGGCAGCGGCCAAGTGTCCACAACGGTATTGTTGGACTCTGTAGCGTCGCAGGCGAATCGGGCGGAGTTGGCATTGCTCGAAGGCTGGGAGCAAGGCGAGTTGATTTTCCCGGTTGCCTACGTGGACTTTACCGATGTCGACGGCGTGACAGACTATGCGCGGTTAACCGTGCTGGAAGCTCCGCATCGCATAGCGGACGCCATCTTTCGAGACAGCTTGCTCGACGGCACGTTGTTCCGTCTATCGGACATCGGGCGTGCCGTTACCGATGCCACACCGCGCAATGCCACCGACCTGTTCCGCTACGCCCCCACGTCGATGTTGTTCGGCATGTGGGATTCCACGGGGCCGAAAGGTGGGATGGGATCAAAGTTCCAGCGAGCTTATGTTTCGGAGATCGTCGGTTTCGACGCGGTGGTCGGAAAAAAGGTTGGAAGCCGCATCGATCCGTTGCAAATTGAAAAAGTTGCAGCGGAGGATCACGTGTTCAACAGCGCTGACTTGGATGAGGTCTGGACGACCGATCCAGACAAGGCCGAGAAGGATAATAAGGGCAACCCCGTTCCCGCGTCGCGAGGCAGCGACAGCGGTGAAGCCGGGCAACCATCCAAAATCAACCACGGCAACATCGTGCCCTCCATAGATGCTCAGGCCGGCGGTGTCACTATCTCGAAGGCTCAGCAGACCACGCTGATATCGTTTGCAGCTCTGCGCCGGCTACGTTTCAAGAGCTTCAGTCTGGAAGCAGAGACGGCCGCCCGTACCGCGGTGGCGGCGCTGGGTGTTGCCGCCATCGCGTATCAGTACGAGACCGACTTCGATTTGCGATCTCGTTGTCTGCTCCTCCCGAACCATTCTCCACGCCTTGAGTTGCTGAGCCGGGACGGATCAGCCGGCGAGGCGGTGGAGGTGGACCGAGCCACTGCGTCCGCGATTCTATCGGCTGCTGCAACGCACGCGGCTGAGGCAGGCGTTGGTTGGGAAGCGGATGATATTCGCTTGGTCCCCGCCCCGAAGCTGGTCGAGTTGATTCGGCGCAGCCGAAAAGTCTCGCCGACGGAACAACCCGCGGGGTGAACGATGTCGACCACCGAGCAGTTCGGCATCGAAGTGAATTTCCTGACCGGCCGGTATGTCGCCACTTTCCATAACGACCGTCGGCAAGCAGAGTGGCCACCACACCCGGCCCGCTTGTTCTCGGCGCTCGTAGCGACATGGACAGACGCCGACGAACCCGACCGATCGGAGCGCGAGGCTCTGGAGTGGCTTGAAGCACAGGGGCCTCCCGCGATCGCCGCGTCCCGCGAAGCACCCCGCAGGGTGGTCTCGCATTTCGTGCCGGTGAACGACACAGCCGTAGTCAGCAGAACTTTGCAAGAGCGCAAGGCCAAAAAGATTGGTGCCCTGACCGACCAACTTCACCATGAGCTTACTGTCTCCGGCGGCGAGCTCACGAAAAAGGCGGCTCAACTCCAACTCAAACTGGCCAAGGAGAAGGAGGTCGACACTCACGTCACTCGCGCGGGGAATACGAATCCATCGTTAGCGGCGCAGATGCTGCCAGACCTTAGAGGCAAACAAGAGCGGTTCTTTCCGTCCGTCACGCCCGACGTGCCGCGTGTGGCCTATCTCTGGGACGGCCCGCCCCCCGACGGGGTAGGCGAAGTCCTCGACCAACTACTTTGCCGAGTCACCAGGCTGGGGCACTCCGCCTCCCTGGTGTCGTGCCGGGTGACGCCGGATCCGTGTGACGCCACCCTGGTGCCCGGTGGCGACATCGGGGACAGTCTGCGGAGCATCCGGCGCGGGCAACTTGCCGAACTTGAGCGCCAATTTGCACGTCATCGTGGGTCCGCACCGCGTTCTCTGCCTTACACAGATGTTCGCTACCGGGCCGCTACCGCGGCCTTGCCGACGGAAGAGTCGCAAGCGCCCAACACCGCGGGTGACTGGCTCGTGTTTGAATTTGCACACGGCTCCCGCTCCCTGCCCGCCACGCGTGCGGTGGAACTGGCCAAAGCGATGCGCTCGACTATTCTCCACTACGCCGACGATCCGATCCCCGAAGAACTCAGCGGGCATGCCCCGGAAGGAACCCCTACGGCCGTCCCGCATGTAGCCTACCTGCCTCTTCCTTATACGGGCTTCGAGCGATCCGATGGCCGGCTTCTCGGGATTGCTGTGTCCTTGCCGACGGCGTTGTCTGACCCCGCCCGTCGGGCACTGTTTCGCGCCGTCGGAACCTGGGAGAAGGCGGTCACAGGGTATCCTTTGCAACTCGCCCTAGGGTCCCGGGGGGTCGTCCAACTGTCTCGGCTGCGTGGCCCTGCCGCCCTCGTTTCCTTACGCCCCGAGGTTTGGAGTAGACCATCGCGAGGGTGGGTGTCCGCCACGCCCATCGCACTGCCAAGACACCCGGGTCGACTCCGCGGAGGGTCAGGGGCAGCCCGAGCCAAGGCGTGGGCACTGGCCGAATCGGCGGTGGTGACTGCCTGTACGCATGTCGGGTTGCCCGCGCCATCGGCGGTAGAGGTTTCGCTGGATCCGTTCGTCGCAGGCGCCCGTGCAGCGACACGCTTCCCGACCTTTAGCCAGAACGGGCGCGATAACAAACCGGTCAGGCGTCAACTCGTCCATGCTTCACTGACGTTCGAAGCGGCCGTAGCCGGACCGATGATGCTTGGGGCCGGACGGTTCCTGGGGCTGGGGTTGATGCGCCCGGCGCCCATGGCGGAACCGCCCGATTCCTGAAAGGGCAGCACCGATGAGTGAAGTCCGAACTGCCCGGACAGGCTGGCGAACGCCAGTTTAGCGCCCCACATGGAAAATCTAACGCCTGATGACTTCTCCGCATTTTTCCGGGATATCCACGACCACGAGCCGTTTCCCTGGCAACAACGCCTGACCGCGCAGGTATTGAGCCGGGCAGCATGGCCGAAAGTGATCGACCTCCCGACCGGCGCTGGCAAGACCGCCGTGCTCGATACCGCCGTATTCGCCCTAGCTGCCTGCCCGGCGATCGCTCCCCGGCGTGTCGTGTTCGTGATCGACCGGCGCATCGTTGTCGATCAGGTCTACAAACGAGCCCAACAGATCCGGGATCGGATCGAAGCGGGCAGGACCCCGGTCCTGCAACGCGTCCGAGACTGCCTGCGAGCGTTGAGTGGCGGGGAGTCGTTAGGTGTCGCCGCCTTGCGCGGCGGTATGCCTATCGACAATGAGTGGGCCCACCGCCCGGATCAACCCTGGGTCATGGTTTCCACCGTGGATCAGTTCGGCTCACGCCTGCTATTCCGCGGCTACGGCGTCACGCCGGGGATGCGGCCGATTCACGCGGGGCTCGCGGGCAATGACTGCCTTGTGATTCTGGATGAGGTGCATTTGAGCGTCCCTTTCGCGGAGACGCTCGCCCAGGTCGCCGCGTTGGGACCGGGAACATTGCCTCGACGCTTTGCCGTAGTCGAGATGTCAGCTACGCCCAACGACCAGGAAGCTGAACGTTTCACACTGGATCCCGCTCTCGACCTGGCCGGATGCGAGGAGTTGTGTCGCCGGGTACAGGCGGTCAAGAAGGCGGAGCTGCGGTCGGTCCTAAACCACGACGCTTTGCCTGCTGACGTGGTCGAAATCGTCGAGTCATTAGCCAAATCGAAACCCGACGAGGGTATTCGCAGTGTCGGGGTCGTCGTGAATCGGGTACAAACCGCCCGCGAGACCAATCAAGCGCTCGAAGAGGCCGGATACACCACTTGGCTGATCACAGGGCGCATGCGG
Organism: Gammaproteobacteria bacterium; assembly: GCA_965217605.1. Taxonomy (GTDB): domain Bacteria; phylum Pseudomonadota; class Gammaproteobacteria; genus JAYYZW01. The sequence continues at coordinate 317,464 of CBDCJB010000007.1, read as the reverse complement.
CCGCTCGATCGGATCGACGCTCTGGAAAGTATTGCCCCGGCCGTCGATCCTGATGGCGAGCGAGATGGTGGCGCATTCACTGTGGTCGTTGCTACCCAGGCCATTGAAGTCGGCGCCGACTTCAGTTTTGATGCGCTCATCACCGAATGCGCCGCGATTGACAGCCTCCGGCAACGGTTCGGTCGCCTCGATCGCCGCGGTTCCTACTGCAACCGAACCGGCAGCGCTGCTCAAGCCTGGATTATCGGGCCCAAGTCGGTTGTCTGCTCAAAGAAGTCCGATCCGATCTACGGAGATTCGGTGAAGGTGACTTGGGAGGAGCTCGAACGGCGTGGCAAGTCAGGTCCAATCGACGTTGGCCCACGCACTTTGATGGATTTCCCCGAAGGGGCGACCGCCCCCAGGGCTTGTGCGCCGCTGTTGCTGAGAACACACATGGACGCTTGGACCCAGACCAGTCCGGAGCCGATCGTACAGCCTGCCATTGAGTGGTTTCTTCACGGCATTGAAGAGGGAACGCCAAATCCCGATGTGTCGATTCTGTGGCGCCGGGACAGGTCTGCCGGGGTGCTCCGGCTGGTTCCTCCGCGTCAGGCCGAGTTTCTGCAGATCCCCATCAATGCCGCCAAGTCGTGGTTGTCCGGCGGTGAGGAGGTGGATGTCAGCGATGTCGCGCAGGCGAGGACCGAAGGGAACGGTTCTTCCTTCTCCTCGGGCAACGAGGGTGGCGCTGACTGGGTCCGCTGGGAAGGGTTTGGCAAGGACCCTGGGCACATTGACGTGAGCCAAATTTGTCCTGGCGACATCCTTATCGTGGACCCGAGTCGAGGGGGCTTGAAAGCCGGGACGTGGGATCCGTCTTCGACCGATCCAGTCGCCGACCTGGGAGATGCAGCCCAGATCGCATATGGCCGGAAAGCCACGTTGCGTCTCGACCCGTGTTTACTCGATATAGTCTCACCGCCTTTGCCATCGGACGAAGCCCAAGCCACGTCTCCTGCCCGGGTGAGGATCTCGCAGTGGCTGGACAGGTGCTTAGCCGACCCCGGCGACTGGCCGGGTTGGTTCTTCGATGCGGTCAAGCGACTGAGCGGCGGCTTCGAATTCACGCCGGTCGGTCTTGATGACAGCTTCCCAGATGACAGCTACTACGTCCTCACGGAACGGCATGCCCATACGGGACGACCCGTCGTAGATGCGGCCACCATGGATGGTTCGGACGAGTCCGGATCTTTGACCGGCACAGGTGTGGTGCTTAGCCGTCACCTCGATGGTGTCGGAGAGCGCGCCGGGCGCATCGCCGAACGGTTAGGTCTGGCACCAGAGTTGGTAGGGGATCTGCACTTAGCTGGCCGGCTCCACGACCTCGGCAAGGTAGACCCGCGCTTCCAGGCCCAGTTGGTGGGCGGCGATCCAGTCGCGTTGGAAATGCTGGAAGAGCCACTCGCCAAATCATTGCCGGGGATTAGTCGGGTTCGGCGATACCCGGCAGGGATGCGACACGAGGTCGGGAGCGTCGCCATGGTCAATTCGAAACCCGAAGTTCTCAGCTCCGCCCACGACAAGGACCTCGTGCTTCATCTGGTCGGTACGCACCACGGCTGGGGGCGTCCACTGCCGCCCATCGTTGAGGATCCAGAGCCGCAGACACTCGCCTACACGTTCGACGGACACGACCTGGTCGCAGGCTCCGAACTCGCCGACAGTACCCTCGCGCTCGACATGGCGGATCGTTTCTGGCACTTGGTAGCGCAGTACGGATACCACGGGCTGGCTTGGTTGGAGGCGATCTTGCGCCTCGCCGACCATCAGCAGAGCGCTGAGGAGGCCGCACAGTCATGAACGAAACGCATCTCACCGGGCTTGAGGGAACAAACCCTTTGGGATTCCTGGCCGCCCTGGGTGTGCAGGTGGCCTTCGCGTCGGCGTCGCAATGCCCGCACCTGTGGTGGAGTGACGATGTCACCCCGCACGCAGTCATGGACGGAGATTTCAGCATTGACCGGATAGCCGATCAGGCGATGGAGGCCTTTGCCAAGTGGAAGAACAGCCCCGTAGTGACCCCCCGACGGCCGGATGGCTCGGCCATGCCGAAGGGGGACGAACTCAAGCTAGCGCCCGCTGACATGCGAATGTATCTCAGTCAAGTCCGTCAATGCGATTCGGACGGTGCGCTGATTACGGCGTTTGTGGCTGAAGGAAGCGTGGACAAGCAAGGCGTCGCCAAGCCCTCCGATTTTTACTTTACGGCAGGGCAAATGAAGTTTCTGGCCATGGCCCGCCAAGTTCTGAACGGCGCTACACGAGAGGACGTGCTGGTGGGCATCGAGGGGCCGTGGAAATACGCAAGCACACTCCCTTCACTCATGTGGGACGTGAGCGACGATCGCGTGTACGCTCTGACAGCCGACGCCCCCGCGAAAAGGAAGAAACTTACCAATCCCGGTCCCGAAGCCTTAGCCATCCTGGGACTGAGTCTGTATCCCGTGTTCGCAAGCCGGGGGCGGACTCTCACGCAAGGTTGCTCAGGGTTGTGGAAGGCGGGTTACTATTCTTGGCCGCTCTGGTGTAAACAGGCCTCGTTTCACGCCGTCAAGTCGCTGCTGGCGCATGCTTACGACCACCCTTTCGCCACAGATCGCCAACGCTGGTTCCGTGCCTGGGGTGTTTCCAAGATCTTTCGATCCCCGATCCGCCGATCAGGGCAAGGTGGCTATGGCACATTTGGCCCGCCTGAGGTCGTATGGCAGTCGTTATGACATCTAACGCTGAAACGGCCAACAGGCTGTTGGGGTTGCCGAGTCATCTCACGAACCCGGTTCGCATCACCGAGTTTTGCGCCCCGATCACCGAGTTCTGTCAGGGCCATGAATGGGTTGATTGCGATCCAGCGCAGGATTCACTCGGTCAGACGCTACGGAACCGCGCATGAAGCGACGAATCTATACCGACACATCGGTCATTGGAGGCTGTCTCGATGCCGAATTCAAGGAAGCATCAGAACTGTTGATAGAAGCGTTCAAGCGCGGCGAGGCAACAATTGTATTATCCAGCTTGACCTCATTGGAGCTTCGGTCAGCACCGGCGGCTGTGCGAGCAGTGATCGAGGAAGTGCCAGAAGCACATCGGGAATATGTTGAACTTACCGACGAAGCTGCCGCACTCGCAGATTGCTATATCGATTCGAGGGTTATCAGCACGGCAAACAGAGTTGACGCTCAACATATTGCTATTGCTACAACCCTCCGAGTCGGTATCTTGGTGAGCTGGAATTTCAAACACATTGTGAACTTGCAGCGGATTCAGGCCTACAACTCGGTGAATCTGCGCCAAGGCTATCCAATACTGGAAATCAGAACGCCTAGCGAGGTAATTGACTATGGCGACGAGTAACAAACAGTTCGACGCCGTACAGATGATGCGCTCGATCCGAGACGAACTGAGCAAGCAGATCAGTGGCATGACGTTCGAGGAAGAGCAAGCCTACATTCGGCAGCGCCTTCGTGAGGAGGCGACGGGCGATATCTCTGATGCTGGTGAGGAGGACTCCGTGCAGATGGGACGCTCTGCGGAGGGGTTACGTTAGGTCGTGACGCGTGCTGCCGAAAGGATCCGCGCGATTCCCGTACAGATGCCCGTGTAGAGGACGGCTTTTAGGCCTCATCCCCATGACTATAACCAAAGGAAGGATGCTTCAATGAGGCCGCGACTGAACGTCGCGGAAACGCAGCTAATCTCGACGAGGCCACACTGAGCGCTGCCGCCGAGCGCGTGGCAGGAACAGTCGAGAAGAAGATGGCTAAGGTATGACCAAAGACGTTCGGAACGATAAGCGGTCGATAGACACGTGTCGCGGACATATGACACCGGATAGAATGATTAAGTAACTACCATGAAAACAGTTGCAACGATCAATTTCAAAGGTGGCGTCGGGAAGACAACTGTTACTTGGTGCCTGGGAGACATACTTTCTACTTTCGGTAATTCAAGAGTCCTTCTCTTTGATCTTGATGCTCAGATGTCTCTTACGCAGGCTATCGCGCTGGACGCCGATGGTAATTCGTCCGGAAGATTCGATAGATGGTACAAAAGGAGCATTGACAATAAGAGGACGATTTTTTCTGTTCTTAACAAATATTTAGAAAGTGACCTTACAAAATTCCACCCTGATAATGGGTTTGTATACAGGTTAAAGGATAACTATCACTTTGTTCCATCGACTGAACAACTGTATTGGCTGGAGCTTGAAAATCCTGACCCCGGAAAGGGTAAATTCTTCGTCAAGAACCTCTTGGGACGAATTGAAAACTCCGCAAATCTTCCAGAATATGACTATGTTTTATTTGATTGTCCGCCGTCATTCACGATCCTGTCGTATAGCGTTCTTACCTGTTGCGATCTCGTTCTCATTCCATTCAATCCAGATTTCTTTGCCGCTAGCGGTATCGGCCTTCTAATTGCTGGCTTGCGCCACAGAATACAACCACACCCGTTGCCCTGCCTGGGAGTGTTCGCAAATCGAGCACGAACATACGCCCAGGAACCCACAAAAGCCGCACAAGCTTGGATTGACGACGTTCGAGCGGAATGCGTGCAGGCTAGAAATAAAAATAGTCTTGATGCTCGTTTTATGGACACGTGGGTTCCTGATCGCGCTTCCCTACGTGATGCGATAACGAATCGCAGCACACCATTCGAGCTTGAGCACTCTTTCAGATCACTCTGGGATGAGGCGAGGAATATGCTATGACGCTGGATAAGAACATTTGCACCGGACACGAGGAAGAGCTAGAGCTGCTCACGCTTGAACTCTCGGAGGTAAAAAGCATTCTTCGCGAGTTGTCCCAACAGCTGTTGCGAATCGAAAGACGGGTAAGGGCTGTGTTGCCTCCACCCAAAGAGTTGACAAAATCAAATCACCGTCAACATTTTTGATAGGAGTGCCGCGCATCGCACTATTGGTCGCTTAACGGAACGAGCCAAGAATGGGGAGCAAATTGAGAGCGAGCTTCGGCGTATGACGGTCAAGGGTCAGCTAGCTGTTTTAGCAATGGAACTGGGAATGACAAACACGAAGTTGCCTCCGAAAGATGGCCTCATCCGTCGGATTTCGACGCGGCTTTCGCCAAAGAGCGTCCGTCGCAAGTGGTATCCGTGAAGGAGTAGAGGGGAACGGTGAACGCCTCGGCTAGTGGCTTAGTGAAACACGCTGTTTCAATGAGGCCGCGACTAAACGTCGCGGAAGACTTTATAAACGCCTGTTTGACGCTCTTAACGAAGCCCTTGCTTCAATGAGGCCGCGACTAAAACGTCGCGGAAGACGGTTGGCGGCACGGATGGCGTCTTTCTGGGTCGCGAAGCTTCAATGAGGCCGCGACTAAACGTCGCGGAAGACTGGATGATACGCGACGGGCTGTTGATGGCCGTGGAGGGCTTCAATGAGGCCGCGACTAAACGTCGCGGAAGACATCGAACACGGGTCTAACGGTGAAGTCATTGTTGCGGCTTCAATGAGGCCGCGACTAAACGTCGCGGAAGACGTCAACAGCCATGGCGCAATATGAGCCGCCGCCGCTCGAGCTTCAATGAGGCCGCGACTAAACGTCGCGGAAGACGCGCAGGTAGGGGTTGTCCTGCACCGTGGCCGGGAAGCTTCAATGAGGCCGCGACTAAACGTCGCGGAAGACAGCATGTTTCCGGTGCTGAGCTGACGTGGCCCGGCTCCGCTTCAATGAGGCCGCGACTAAACGTCGCGGAAGACTGCTTGGCTCCCTCGACATTATCGTGAGGATCTAATTGCTTCAATGAGGCCGCGACTAAACGTCGCGGAAGACCTGGCCACGACAGGGACCCCGACAGCCTATGCGTTGCTTCAATGAGGCCGCGACTAAACGTCGCGGAAGACGCATTGTCTGCTTGCCAGTCAAGGCAGCGTTTAGAGCTTCAATGAGGCCGCGACTACACGTCGCGGAAGACGGTCATCGCCAGCACGCGATCCAGTCAAGGCGATCTTGCTTCAATGAGGCCGCGACTAAACGTCGCGGAAGACCCACGAGTGCGTTCGCGAAGCCATGCGCATCATGACGCGCTTCAATGAGGCCGCGACTAAACGTCGCGGAAGACGGATGATACTGCCTTGGTCCTCGCGGGGTCCGCGACGCTTCAATGAGGCCGCGACTAAACGTCGCGGAAGACGGCATAACTTCACGCATACCGATGAATCGAATCTCCAGCTTCAATGAGGCCGCGACTAAACGTCGCGGAAGACATCCTGAATGGCGTCCAAGCCGAACTCCATGCCCATCTGCTTCAATGAGGCCGCGACTAAACGTCGCGGAAGACCAGAGATTTTCGAACGGACACTATCGCACGACGGGTGCTTCAATGAGGCCGCGACTAAACGTCGCGGAAGACGCGTGACGGTCTCCATCAACGGCATCGCCTTCTCGGTGCTTCAATGAGGCCGCGACTAAACGTCGCGGAAGACTTCCAAGGGTTCGTCGTTCTAGGTATGTTCGTACTCGCGCTTCAATGAGGCCGCGACTAAACGTCGCGGAAGACTGGCGGCGCTCGCCATCGTGTCGAATCAGTATGGGCTGCTTCAATGAGGCCGCGACTAAACGTCGCGGAAGACGGTTCCCATCCGGTAGTGATATATGAAACGCCCTCCTGAGCTTCAATGAGGCCGCGACTAAACGTCGCGGAAGACAACGAGAATCTTGCGAATGCTAAAGAACTTTTAGTCGCTTCAATGAGGCCGCGACTAAACGTCGCGGAAGACACGTGGCTCGACGTCTATGTCTGGCTGTCGTGGTTCAAGCTTCAATGAGGCCGCGACTAAACGTCGCGGAAGACAGTGCGCATGAACCCAGCCGGGACACAAGGCTTGCGGAACTCGGCTTCGAGCGCTGCCAATGATGTATCTTGCCGCCATCACGCGCCATGCTGAACACGTCGGACGGGATCGCTTATCTCCTTGTTTGTTAAAGAACGCTCGCCATTCGAGCGCTCCCCGCCGTTCGACCGGCACTCCAGCGCTCGCACACCGCGGGCAAAGACATAGCCTGGATTCCAACCAGCCGATCATATCACTACCGCTTCCCGCCTGACCGGGCTGAACGTCTTGCCCAGGCTAGACACCCGAGGCTCTACGCTCCCGGCCGGCCCCAGGTCTACCACCAGCACGTGGTCTTCCTTATGATGGATCAGCTCTTCCAGTGCCGCGATTAACTCCACATGCCGTCGGCGGGTCAACCTGCATTGAAAAACCGACAGCTGAAGCCAATCGCCATGGCCGCTCATCAACCTGAACACCGCGCGCCAGCGCTTCGGATCCGATATATCGTAAGTCACCATGTACAGGTGATCGTCCATGGGTGCTTCACCTCATCGTGTCACGAACGGCGGAAAGTCGTTTATTTCACCCAGCAGGAAACGCCCCAGAAGACGCGCCTGCATTTCCAACAACCTCCGGTAGCTCAACCGGTAACCGAAGAGCGGATGCGTTACCTCCTGGCTCAACCGTCTCTCGAAAGCAGCAATGAACCGCTTGCGCCCGTCATTGGTCAGGTTGACGCTTCCTGCGGATCGGACAAAGTCCGTCGCTCTCACTTCTCCGTTGTTGATGGCGGTGAGGACGGTTGAGTCCGCGAGCAGGGGGCGAAACGGTTCCATCATGTCGAGCGCGAGTGCCGGCCGGCCATAGCGCGGCTGATGATAAAAGCCCCGGTAGGCGTCAAACCCGACGCCAGCCAATATGATGGTCCATGTCCGCGCCAACAACGAGTAGGCATAAGACAGCAGCGCGTTGACCGGGTCGGTGGGTGGGCGGCGGTTGCGGGTGGTGAAATCGAAGGCGAACGAAACGTCTTCCTGGCTGCGCTTTATCAGATGCGCGAATGAACCGAAGTAGCGGGCCGCGGCCTGGCCTTCAACCCCCAGCAATGAGGACAGACTACTCGATCGGGCGCATTGGTCCATGTCACGGCGAAACTCGCGCATCAAGCCGTCTACCGAATGCTCGCCCCGCCAGTTACGCCGCATCAGCGTCCGGCTGTTCTGGACCTTGCCCCGCACCAGCCCCTTCGCGATTCGAAGACACACCGCCTCGTCGAAGCTTCCCCTGTACTGCGCCGTTCGAAGCTCGACGTTCTTGTGCCCGTTCCCAACCGTGTGCCCCAGGAACCACCCTCCGTAGGAATGCCACGACACCGGGATTTCTCGGCGCATCAGCTCATGCAGCGTCGGCGTGGTCAGATACACGTTACCCATGAGCACCACTTGTGATACATCGATCAGGCGGACCGACTTCACCTTCTCGTCATCGACCGACACCGCCACCGTCTCGCCCGACTTCCTGACCGAGGCCCCGTTTGCCTGCACGTAAAGCGGCAACGCCTCGTCACGTCCCACCGCCAGCGGCCGCGGTGCGGGCGATGAGCGGCGGAGAAAGTTCACTTCGTCCGGCAAGCATATCTGAACCAGCGAACAGCGCGCGCACTTCGGGCTGTCCTCCAATGGCGGTGGCAGTTGTCCGCCGGCCGCGACCAGCCTCAAACCATTGACGGCGGAAAGCGTCTGCGCCCTTAGCGCCTCATCAAATTCGACCGTCACGCGCTCCTTCGAACCCGCGAAGTACAGCACCCCCTCACCGCACACGTAGCCGTGCCCTTCAAGGATCAGGCCCTGAACACACAGTTGAACACGCTCTGGCTCATACGCCCCCCTCGCCACATGCGGGCGCTTCCCCCGCTTGTAGTCGACCGGCCTTACCACGCCGCCTTCGCCCTCGACTAAGTCCATCTTTGCAATCAGCCCCAGCGACTGAGACGACAATGTGATGGAGCGGGCATGGAACCGTTCGTTCTCGTCGCTTGCTTCAGCCGCTGGCAACGCACCGCCCGGACGGTCCACTCGCCGGTGCGCGAACTTCCCTGAGACCGTATCGGCCGAGTCCGCCCATTCACCCTGGACCCATTCGAGATAAGCAAGTCGCGGACAATATTCGTATTCGTTCACCATCCGCGCCGGCAACAGCGGCAGATCCTTGGAGAACTCGGGGAACGGCAGCGGCAGCTCGTGTTGCTCGGAAATATTCATCATCGGATTTCCTCTTCGTTGTATCATCAGATTCCTCTGTACAAGTCTAGACTCGGCCTCTGCCTCTTGACTGGATACGCAGTTGAAATGTGGCGGTCCCTTCCCTTTTTGTTTGTCGATGCAAGGAAAAGGACGAGAGAGGCGTTCGGTGGGCGGAGAAAGCTTGATCTATAGAAAAATCAAAAACCGGTTTCTAACGGTCGCGATGTTGCACCAGAAAAGTAGTTTCCCTGGACGGGCGTTCAGGGGGAGGTCGTGTTGAATCCTGTATGGGTGACCTTATTGATTGAAGGGGCGTAGTGAACGTTTTCTAACGGTGGGCACCGGGCCTGACGGTAAACCGCGCCGTCAATTTCTCCGTCACTGAGGTCCGCAACCGCTCACATGGGTGTCCCCACGCTGGCGCCGAAGCCTTTCTCCGTTCCCGGGTAAAGGAGTTTTCGCATCATCGGGACCGAGAGGTGCGTGTGCTCGGCCGTCCGGTTGAGCGTGTCTTCATGACCGACGCCTGCTTCCCGGAGACGTGTGTACTCCTTCAGCGCTCGATGTACTTGTCTTCCGCCGCTTTGTTGGACGGCCGATGCTTTGGCTGCTTCAGGTTGAACGCGGCGCGTGCTTTGGCCGCTTTAAAGCCCGAATCGCGCCAGTCAGCCAGGCACTCCGCGATATAGCGGATTACCATGACAGAAGGGCGGCCCGGCCCCCGGGCCGGTTCTATGAAGCCATTGAGCATACTCAGCGCCGATTCCCGGTCACCGCCGCGGGCTTCCGCGATGACCATTGCATCGAACTCCGCGGTCGTTAACCGACGATACTCGGATCCATCCGGAGTGCTCATCGTGCTGTCCTCGTTGCCTGAATCGGGGTGGCCCGCTGCCGTGTGGGCCTGCCCGCAGTACGCTGCCCAGTCCTCCATCAGGCGGGCACGCCGCTCGAACAGATCCCCCCGGCGGTAGGCTGCCTCGGTCTTGTCTTCGATGACGTGGGCGAGCGCGGCTTCGGCCACCTCGCGCGGGTAGTTCGTCTGCTCGGCTGCCCAGTCCCGGAACGTCGAGCGGAACCCGTGCACCGTACAGTCGGCATGGCCCATCTCCCTCAACAGTTTCGGACAGGCCGCGGTCGTGAGGGGACGGCCGATCCGCCAGCCGGGGAAGAGGTAATCGTCCGATTGCCGGGCCTTCATGGTCTCGACCACGCGCAACGCCGCATCGGACAGCGGCACGCGATGTTCCCGCCCGGACTTCATGCGCACCCCGGGAATGGTCCACGTCCGGTTTTGAACGTCGATTTCATCCCACTGTGCGTGGACGACCTCCGAGACGCGCGTGGCCGTCAGAATCAGCAGTTCCAGCGCACGAGGAGCTATGCCGTCCCGCTCGCGCAGGGCGCGCATGAAATCACCCATCTCCGGATACGGAAGCGCCGGGTGATGGCGAACCTGGGCAACCTTGGAACGCTTCGGCAGCAACTTGTCGAGGTGACCCCGCCAGCGGGCCGGGTTCTCGCCCTCGCGCAAGCCACGCACCGCCGCCCAGTCGAGCACGGATTCCAGGCGCCCGCGCACCCGGCTCGCCGTCTCCGTCTTCACGTTCCAAATCGGTCCCAGCACGTTCATCACATGCTCGGTGTCGATGGCGTGAACAGGCAGCTGTCCTATGACCGGGGAGCCGTAGGTCGCGAGCGTCGATTGCCATTGCTTGGCGTGCTTGGCGTTCCGCCAACCCGCCTTGTGCGCCTCGATGTAGTCGGCGGCGCATTCGTTGAAGGTCCGCTGCCCCGCTTCCTGGAGACGCCGGGCGGCGTCGGCGTCATCCCGGGCTGCGATAGGATCGATGTCCTGTTCGAGCAGCTGGCGGCCCTGGCGCGCCTTGATGCGGGCGTCGTGCAGCGAGGTGTGGTTGAGCGACCCGAGGCCCATCTCCCGGGCCCGGCCATGGCGCATGAACCGGAACACCCAGGACTTGCTGCCGCTACGCGAGATCTGCAGATAGAGGCCACCGCCGTCGGCGTAGTAACCGGGTTTCCGCTTTTGTTCGACCGCCCGGGCGGTGAGGCGTTTGACGAGCCGCGGCATGGGGCGTTACCCGTGTACCCATTAATCTACCCACGAATGATACGTGGATTGTGCTGGATTGCAATGAACAACGATGGTTCATAACAAGCTGTAACAACTAGGAAAACCGGATGTTGTTAGCTAGTGTTGGATGAGTGAGGGGCGGTCTCCCTCTCCGCCAACTACCCAAGCTCGAGTTTCGCTAGGAAGACGATTAGGCCATTAGGGTCTCATTACCACCTTCCCGGTCGCATTCCGCCCGGCGACTCGACGCAACGCTGCGACACCGTCCGATAAGGGAAACACAGTATCGATCACGGGCCGGACCTTACCGCTTTCGATCCAAGCAAAGAGCTCCCGCATATTGGCGGCATGGTCCTGCGGCTGCGCCTAGGTGAACGTACCCCAGAACACACCGATCAGTGAATACCCTTTTACCAGAGACAAATTGACCGGTAGTTGCGGAATTCGGCCTGAAGCAAAACCGACTACGAGCAACCGGCCATCCCACGCCATAGCCCGCGAGCAGGCGTCGAACGCGTCACCGCCGACGGTGTCGTAGACGACGTCCGCTCCACGCCCATCCGTACGGTCTTTGATCGCTTGGCGTAAATCTTCCCGCGTGTAATTGATGCAATCATCTGCACCCTGAGACTCGGCAAACGCGATTTTTTCATCGCTGGAGCACACCGCAATCACATGGGCGCCGATGGCCTTGCCAATCTGAACCGCCGCGGTCCCCGTGCCGCCCGCCGCGCCCAGGACGACAAGCGTCTCGCCCGGCTGCAGGCGCCCGCGCTGGCGCAATGCATGATGTGCCGTGCCGGTCGCTGCGAGCAGTGCAGCGCCTTCTTCATAGGACATGAAATCGGGCAGCGAATTGGTCGAGCTCACAGGCATTAGGATGTTCTCGGCAAAGGCGCCGAAGGCGTCGTTATATCCAAATACGGGATCCCCAATTTTCAGGTTCTCGATATCTGCGCCGAGGGCTTTGATATCACCGCCGATCTCCGTGCCCGGGATGAACGGGACGGACGGTTTCACCTGGTAGCGGCCTTCAATGACCAAGGCATCGGCGAAATTGATACCGATGGCCTTGACGTCAATGACGGCCTCTCCAGGTCCCGGGACGGGATCGGGAACCTCGCGGTAGGTCAGCTGTTCGATGGGCCCAAAGGCCTCACATACCAAAGCTTTCAAAGCAGGTCCTTATAAGCACCCGAGATCGGTTCGCACTCGAAGCCCACTACCGGGGGACATTGTAGCCTGCGACCGCTCCCGGGCAGGCGGGTTCAAGCGCCGCTGACCGCGGTGAGTTTGTCGGGATTGCGCACGACGTAGATCGTGTTGACCTCGCCGTTTGCGTTCGGTTCGAATGCGACGGTTTGGATCACACGTCCATCGTCCTCCGTCATTACGAACCCGCCGAGGCCGTTCACCTCGGCGAATCGGACCGTGATGTCGGTGCGATCGTGATAGAGGCGTGCGAAGCCCATGATCGCTTTGGCGATCTTTTCGCGGCCACTCAACGGTTTTGGTACCGCCGTGACCTGTCCGCCGCCGTCGGAAATAAACGTTGCGTCCGAGGCCAGCAGGCCGGTGAGCGCATCCAGATCGCCGTCGCGCACCGCCGCGCCGAAGGCCGTAACGAGCTCCCGCGCCTGGTCCGGGGGGCACTTGAATCGTGGCTGGTCGGTGCGCACATGAACGCGGGCGCGTGATGCGAGTTGACGACACGCGGCGGGACTACGCTCGAGGATCTCTCCGAGTTCGTCGAACCCGTAACCGAATACGTCGTGTAACAGGAATGCCGCACGTTCTGCCGGTGACAGGCGTTCCAGCGCCAGCATCAGCGCGAATGAGAGATCTTCGGCGAGCTCGCCGGTTGAATCGGGCGGCGCCTGATACAGCGAAGCCGCGTCGACCACCGGTTCAGGCAACCATGAGCCGACGTAAACCTCACGGCGTGCGCGGGCGGAATTCAGCCGGTCGAGACACAGGTTGCTTGCGATACGCGTGAGGTACCGACTCGCATCGTCGACCCTAGCGTGGTCGACTGCCTGCCAGCGCAACCAGGTATCCTGCACTACGTCGTCCGCTTCGCTGCGCGAACCGAGCATGCGATAGGCGAGTCCACGGATCGACGTCTTGTGGTTCTCGAATTTCGTCAAGGCATCGGACATTACGGGTTCCCCTCACGCGGTGGAATCGGCCAGCGCGACATGTGGTTTGACCGCGTGGTCGGCTCGACCGACACGTACCCGCGTGCAGGCCTGGCCGTGCCCCATCGCGTATTTGACGGCCGGAAAAACGCGGGATGCCGCCATCGTGATGGCAAGTGAGACGACCGCCCGTCCACCCCAGCGCGCCGCGATTTGTTCGCGCAAGGCATTCGCCTCGATAGCGTGAGCGAGCGAGGCCGTGGCGAAGCGAAATCCGAGCGCGGTATCGGCATCCATCGCATCGACGTCGTGTTTAACGATCGCTTCGATCAGATCCGGTGAAACGCCTTCGCCCAGGGCCATATCGACGACGAGTTGCGTGCAGGGCCCACAGTCTTCGCTCACCGCCGCAACGAGCTTGGCCGCGTACCAGACCTCGACCGGCACGTCCTCGCGGTGTTTGGCGAGGCCTTCCATCATGCCGAAGCGCAAAAAAGCGGGGAGGCTCGTGTCCAGGATCTCATGCATGTATCCGGCGTCGTAACCGAAGGTTTCCTCGAAGGATTGAACGCGGCGTCGCAGGATCGATTTTAGCGGTCCCAACTGATCGATGAGGGCGTTGGGTTCGCCGGGAAGCGCGAGCCACGCGACGAGCAGCGCAGGCAGGTACACAGCGAGGATATCGACCAACAGCGCCGACGCGTGATGGGCGCCCGCGAACATTTCCAGCACGTGGATACCCGCGTGCGCGAGGAGAAAGGTCGCGCCGGCGACCGCAGCCGGCCATCCGCGCCGCGGGTCGATCCCGCGCCACAACAATCCGAGCCCTGCCACCACGTAACTGATCCCGATGTCACGGACAAAATGGACGTTGAGCGGACCCGTTTCCGTTACGCCGGGAACGGCGGCGTACCAAGCCTGCGGATCGATCAGCATGGCGCCGCCGTTCACTGTGAGCGCGGTGGCGATGACGAGGTAGAGGTAGATCATGGGGCTTCACTCCGTAGTGTGTTATCCATCATGACGGCGCAGCGGCATGGATTGTGACATCGGACTGTGGTGCCAGGAGCCCGGCGCTAATGAATACAATGGACTAGCACCGAGTTCCACGAAAAGGCGCGAGAATGCGGAAACAGATGAACGAGAAGGTGGTCGAGGATGAGCTTTGGGATCAATTTAAAATGCGCAGGAGCGCGGATAGTAGTACCTGCGATCGCGGTGGAACTATTTGCTCATGCTCGGCGATCTGCCTGAGTTCTTTATCCACCGGACAAGATGGTCACGGCGGCCCGTGAAGCAGGTCTTGGGCTTCTTAATGTCAAGCCAGCCAGACGCCTTGAACCTGCGTTTGGCGCTATCTCACTGAATTCAATACATGGTTTGTCGGATTTTGCCAGGGTACTGCCCCCTTTTTTGCAAGTTGACTACAATAGGCAGCATCTACTTAGGAGAATACTGATGCAGATCGGAATCGAGCAGATTATGCAAAGCTGGGGTTATGACGACATGACCGACGGCCAGGTATACGACGAAGAGGTCAAGCTCGCGGTTCAGGCCGACGAACTCGGTTACGACGAACTCTGGGTCGTCGAACACCACTTCGAAGACTATTCCATGTGCCCGGACAATTTCGTCTATCTCGCGCACATAGCGGCCCTCACGAAACGCATCACACTGGCTACAGGCGCCGTGATCCTGCCGTGGAATATCCAACCGCTGCGCGTAGCCGAAAAAGCCGCATTGATCGATCATCTGTCCGGCGGCCGCTTCGTACTCGGTTTCGGGCGCGGCCTTTCGCGCCGCGAATACAATCAATTCGGTATTCCCATGGAAGAGGCTCGCGGGCGCTTCGATGAAGCGGCGGACATGATCGTCAATGCGCTTGAAACCGGCGTAATGGAAGAGCACCACGGCGAGTACTTCGATCAAGCGCGCGCGGTGATCCGGCCGAAACCGAAATCATTCAAGGGCCGCATCAAACAGGTGGCGATGTCCTCCGATTCAGGTCAGGAAGCCGCGCTCATTGGCGCGCAGATGATGCAATTCAACTACAAGCCGATCGACGTGCACGCCGAGGAGATTAAGGCTTATGCCACGGCTTACCGGCGGCACCACAACAAACCCGCGCCCATTCCGATCATCACCGATATCTCCCTATGCGATAGCAATGCGGATCGTGCGGCCGAAAATGGGCAGAAATACATTCGCAATTACCTGCTGAGCGTCATGCATCACTACGAAATGCTGAACGATCACTTCAAAGAGGGGTATGAAGAGTACGGCGAAGCCGCGGAAGCGATGCGCGACATGGGTGTCGAGGCCATTGCCGACGGCTACCTCGAGAATCAAGTCTGGGGCACGCCTCAACAGATGCTCGAACGCTTCGAGGCCCGCCGCGAAGTCATCAGCGACTTCGATATTCTGCTCGTGACGCGCTACGCGGGCATGCCGTTCGAGGTCTGCCAGCGTACGCATGAAACGTTTGCCAAGGAAGTCATGCCCGAGCTACGCAGCTGGGATATGGCAACGACGCAAGCGGCCTAGTTAGTTTCACGTAAACGCTGGGCCGACAGGGCACACAGCGTCGGCAACGCAATGCGGATGTCGAAGCTGTAGAACTGCGGACCAAAATCGAAGCCTAGTAGCTTGGGCCGCTGACCGGCGGTTAGGGCGGTCGTGCAACGCGACAGCGTGTCGAGCCACGTTACGCGTTGCCGGTTGCCTTCCACAGGTTGTCGAGCGCCGAGGCGAACTGCGTCGTGCAGGTATTCGGGTTCGATACGCAGAAAGCCCGCCACGCCACGGTCCTGCAATATAAACACCGACCAGTCGAACCACGCCTAAGCGCAACCGTGGTGTCATGCCCATGTTGGCCGCTTCCGCGCCGGCATCGATTGGCTGCAAGTGATGGTAGCATCGCCGGCCATGAAGATGGATGCTTGCTCGGTTGAATAAACGGTGCAAACGGACATAACGACATCAAATATAACTGCGCGGCGAGCGCAGTGGGACTCCGTGGCACAGAGCGGCGCGCGCTAGGCGAGTTGGGGAGGCTATTACCGCCGATGGTTGGCTCGTATTTACGCGTTCGTTGTTCCACCGGGTCGCCGTGTCCTCGAAATCGGTTGCGCGGAAGGTGAACTGCTCGCAGCGGTGTCGCCGTCTGAAGGAGTAGGCATCGATTTTTCCGGGCCGATGCTTGACCGGGCACGCGCACAGTTTACTGACTTGGAATTCATCGAGGGCGACGCGCACGATTTGTCGCTCGGTGAACGAACGTTCGACTACATTATTCTTTCGGACGTCATCAATGACGTACGCGACGTGCAGCGTGTCTGCGTGTATTCGAACACCTGCATCAATACTGTCACCCGGGCACGCGATTGGTGATGAATTCGATCAGTCACGTGTGGGAATTTCCGGTACGCCTCGCGCGTCGATTCGGTTTGGCAACGCCGGTATTGGGACAGAACTGGCTGACGGTGCCCGACGTGCGGGGATTATTGCGTCTGGCGGATTTCGAGCCTGTGCAGCAATTCGACGAGATCGTTTGGCCCGTGAAAACGCGGTATTTGGCGGAATTTTTCAACCGTTTCCTCGCCCGGATCTGGCCGTTTTCGCTCTTCACCTTCTGCCACTTCATCGTGGCGCGTCCAACGAAGAAGGCGCCGGCGGGCAAGCCCCGCGTCTCAGTCGTCGTGGCCGCTCGCAATGAAGCCGGCAATATAGACCGTATCCTCGAACGCGTCCCGGAATTGGGTGCCGCAACGGAGTTGCTCTTTGTCGAAGGCGGTTCCGAGGACGACACCTACAACGTTATTGAAAGAGCGATCACTAATGCGAAACTGCCGTGCAAGCTGTTTCGCCAACCCGGCAGCGGAAAAGGCGACGCTGTGAGGACGGGTTTCGAAAACGCGAGCGGCGACATCCTGATGATCTTAGACGCCGACCTGTCCGTTGCGCCCGAGGACCTGGTCCGGTTTTACCACGCACTCGTGTCCAATAAGGGTGAATTCATCAACGGCGTACGCTTGGTCTATCCGATGGAAGAGCAAGCCATGCGCTTTTTCAACCTGGTGGGCAACAAATTCTTCAGTCTCGCGTTTAGCTGGTTGCTCGGCCAGCCGATCAAGGACACCCTGTGCGGCACCAAGGTCTTATGGCGTTCGGACTATCAGAACATCGTCGCGAATCGGACGTATTTTGGTACGTTTGATCCGTTCGGGGACTTCGATCTGCTGTTTGGCGCGGCAAAACAGAATCGCAAGATCATCGACCTACCGGTCAGATATCACGCGCGTACCTACGGTGACACGAACATCAGCCGCTGGCGCCACGGCTTGCTGCTGTTGCGGATGGTGAGTTTCGCGGCGCGGAAGTTCAAATTCGTCTAGTGTTCGACTTTCTCAGGCGGGTCCTCAGCCACCCACTCAGTTATGGTTTGGATCTCGACGATCCGTCGACCGCGGCCGTGCGCCGACAAGTCATCGAGACGAAACCCTTTTTGCGCCGACTGTATAGCGAATGGTACGAGACGATCAGGAGCGCGTTACCGGACGTACCGGGTCAAATACTCGAGCTCGGTTCTGCAGGCGGGTTTGCGTACGCGGTGATGCCCGAAGCCCTGCGATCCGACGTGTTCGCAGGCGACGGCGTCGAGATCGTGTTGGATAGCCGTCGCATTCCCGCCGCCGAGGGCTCGATAAGGGCGATCGTGATGACCAACGTGTTCCACCACATCCCGGACGTTGAACGGTTTCTCAACGAAGCGCAACGTGTGCTGCCCGCCGGCGGCCGGATCATCATGTGGGAGCCCTGGCTTACTCCATGGTCGCATTTGATCTACCGCTATGTGCACCATGAGCCGTGCGACCCTGAAGCGCTTGCGTGGGCGTTCCCCGAAGGTGGACCGCTGTCGAGTGCGAACGAAGCTCTGGCGTGGATCGTATTCGCCCGCGATGCGGAACGCTTCGAGTCGGTCTTTCCTCAGCTCGAGGTGTTTGAACTGCGCCTGGCGATGCCGCTGTGTTATTTGCTGTCCGGTGGTATTTCATTTCGCAGTATCGTTCCTGGCGCCGCGTATGGCTCCGTCCGGGCGTTAGAAAAGTTGCTGTCGCCTTTGGATCGCTACCTCGCGATGTTCGCATTTCTGGTCGTAGAGAAACGCACTTAAATGGGTTAGGCCGCCACAGTCGATTCCAGAAAACCGGTAAACTGTTTCTCAACCCCAGTTCCGGTTGTCCACATCGGCGGGAGGTAAGCACGATGGTGGACGCTGACCGCGCAGCGTCGGCCGACGAAACCGTTCTCATTCAGGGCGGCCTGATTCGTACGCAAGATGCAGCTTATGCGACTCGCGAAGCGATGGTGACCCTCGGTTCGCGTATCCTGGGTGTCGGCGATAAAGACGAGATGCGCGCGCTCGCAGGCCCCGGCGCCAGCGTCGTCGATGTCGCAGGCGCGACGGTCATGCCGGGTCTGATCGACACGCATTCCCACATGCTCCACTTCGCCATTTGGGGCGCGCCCATGGTTTCGCTGTTCGGTGCGCGTTCGCACGATGAGATCGTCGCGCGCATCCGGGCGCGGGCGCAGACGACTGCGCCGGGCGAATGGATCATGGCGACGCCGGTCGGCGACGGCGATCTCGACTATTTCAAACGGGAACCGGAGCGCTACGGTGACCTGCAAGAAGGCGCGCTCCCCGGGCGGAACACGCTCGATGAAGCGACGATGGACCACCCGGTAACGATTCTCGCCTTCGCGCCCGTCATTCCGAATACGGCATCGTTCAACTCGATGGGTCTTCGACGCGTCGGCATCGATCGCGATACGCCGGAGCGCACTGGCAACGTATGGGTTGAAAAAGACGCCGCGGGTGAACCCACCGGATTGATTCGAGGCTCAGTCAACTGCTATTACGCACACGATGCGTTCAATGATCAGATCTGGCGAAACGTGCCTTGTTTTGGAAAGGGTGATCAACTCGCTGCGTTGCGGGCCGCAATGCCACAGACCTCCGCGCGCGGCGTAACCGCACTGTTTGAAAATCACATGCTGACGCCAGCCTATGTGGACCTCTACCGCAGCTTGCGACAACGACAGGAACTCGGGCTGCGTGTGATGGCTGCGTTGGAGCTCGAAGATTACGGCTTGCCGATAAGCCAGTCCCGCTCCGCCGCTGAGATCAGGGCGTTGCTCGAAGCCGCGTTGGCCGCGGTCGATCTGGAGGACGAGTTCTTCCGCTTCAGCGGCGTTTCGGTCATGTGGGACGGTATCTGCAACCCGGGATGGATGCGGATGAAGCGACGCTACCCGGGCCCCTACGGTGAGCTCACCGTAGGGCATTACCAAATGTCACCCGAAAAGATCGAGATGGCGATGGCATTCTGCCTCGAACACGAAATGCGCCTGAATGCCTGCGCGCTGGGCAATCGGGCGGTGGAAGAAAACCTCGACATGGTGGAGCGCCTGGTCCGCGACACGGGCAAGGATCCCGTCGGCTGGGTCCTGGTTCACGCCTTTTTTTTCGAGCCTGACGTCATAAAACGTTATGCCGCATTGCGCTACGATCACACGACGACCATGACTGCACCGTGGGGTAAGGGTGATCTCTACAGACGACGCTTCGGCGAGGCCGGCCTCGAACATCTCTATCCGCTCCGAGAAATCTTCGACGCGGGTTTATGTATCGGCGGTGGCACGGACTGGGCGCCCCGCAGTCCCTGGAAGCACGTCGAACTGTCGCTCACGCATGAATTCTTCGAGTCCGGACACCGGAACCTGGGTCCCAATCAGCAGATCTCGCGGGACGAGGCACTCGCGATGTTTACGAATTCGGCTGCAGGTACCATGCATTGGCCCGAAATCGGTACATTGGCGAATGGCAATTACGCCGACTACATCGTACTCGACCGTGATCCCGGCGCATGCGCCCTCAATGATATTGAAGGTACGCAGGTGATGAGGACGGTGCTCGCGGGCGCGGTTGTCAACGACACGGGTGCGTTGTAAAGGGCGGGATTTGCGTCGGCAGAGGGAGTTAGGCATTTGACACGCAACGACACCGTTCGCATTGAACACGATTTGCTCGGCGAAGAAGCAGTCCCTGCTGATGCGTATTACGGCATTCAGACCTTGCGGGCCGTTCGGAATTTCAATATCAGCGGCGTGCCGATCAACCACTTTCCCGAACTGATCAACGCGCTCGCCCAGGTGAAATGGGCGGCGGCGGAGACCAATCTGGAATTGGGACTGTTACCCGAGGCGAAAGCGAAAGCGATTCAAACAGCTTGCACCGACATTATGGCGGGCGGCTTGCACGATCAGTTCCCCGTCGATCTCATTCAAGGCGGCGCGGGGACTTCGACCAATATGAACGCGAACGAAGTGATCGCGAACCGTGCCCTCGAGCACCTCGGTCGCGCGAAAGGCGAATACCAGTATCTGCATCCGAACAACGACGTCAACATGTCGCAATCGACGAATGACGTTTATCCGACCGCTGCACGGCTGGCATTGATCATCGCCGACGATCCCTTGATTGAATCGATTTGGGAATTGCGCGCTGCCTTGAACACAAAACGGGCGGAATTCGTAGATGTGCTGAAAGTCGGCCGTACGCAATTGCAGGATGCGGTGCCCATGACCTTGGCGCAGGAGTTCCAGGGCTGGGCCGTGACGCTCGGCGAAGACATCGATCGCATGGACGAGATCGCGCGTTTGTTCAGCGAGATCAACCTGGGTGGCACCGCGATCGGGACCGGGATCAATACGCATCCTCAATATGCCGGGATGGTCGTCGATCGCCTGAGCGAAATCTCCGGCATCTCGTTCACGCTCGCGCCCAGTCTCGTCGAGGCCACCTCCGATATGGGGGCCTTCGTGCTTTTCTCGAGCATGCTCAAGCGTCTCGCCGTCAAGATCTCGAAGATCTGCAACGACCTGCGGTTATTGTCGAGCGGGCCCCGCACCGGATTGAACGAGATCAATCTGCCGCCCATGCAACCCGGGTCCTCCATCATGCCGGGCAAGGTCAATCCCGTGATCCCCGAGGCCGTCAACCAAACCGCCTTTCAAATCATTGGTAACGACCTTGCGGTGACGATGGCGGCCGAGGCGGGGCAGCTCCAACTGAACGCCTTCGAGCCCCTCATCGTCTACAACCTTTTGAACTCCTTGAGGATGATGACCAACGCGATCAAGATGCTGACGACGCGGTGCATCGAAGGGATTACGGTCAACCGCGAGCATTGCGAACGCACGGTGCGCGACAGCGTCGGGGTCGTCACGGCGTTCAGTCCGCACATCGGTTATGAAAACGCAGCCCGCCTCGCGCAGAAGGCGCTCCAAGAAAACTCGAGCGTCGTGGACTTGATCGAGCAGGAAAACCTGCTGAGTGCAGAACGCATTCAGGCCATCATGCAGGCGTCCAACCTAACCGGGCCGAGTTCGCTCCTAGGCGAAGTGCCGATCGAGGACATCGATCGGAGTCATACGCACGTCATTGACGACGAGAAAGAACGGGAGCGCTGACTCAGTCCAGCCCGAGCAACCGCTTCGCGTTGCCGCCCATGATCGCGACGATGTCGTCTTCGGTCATGCTCGGAATGAGCTCGTGCCGTTTCTGATAGGCAGCGACTTTGCGCAGCTGCACGATACCGTCGTTGCGGCCGTCGGTGAGCGGGTAGTCGGAGCCGAACATGATGCGGTCGATCAAGTCGAAGTGCTTGGCCCATGCGAAGGAGCGCGCGACCCAGTCGATGGGATAGAGCAGGAACCATGCAAGATCCGCGTGCAGGTTGCGGTACTTGAACATGAGCGTCATCGCTTCTTCGACCCATTGGAAGCCGAAGTGGGCAGCGATGACGGTGAGTTCCGGATACTTCGCGCATACCGCATCCAGATCGGCCGGGTGGTGGTATTTCAGATAGGCGCCGTGGTTGAACGTGAAGCCCGTGTGTACGACGGCGGGAATATTGAGCTCGGCGCATTTTTCGTAGAGCGGAAAGATGCGTTCGTCATCCGGGTAAACCCAGTTGTAGGACGGAAACACCTTCATGCCCTTGAAGCCGAAATGCTTCACTGCGCGATCGAGATCGGCAACCGCATCGGAACCGCCCAGGGGATCGCCGCAATGGAAGGGAATGATGCGATCGGGATGTCGCTTGACGACGTCCGCGACTTCTTCGACGGTCGAGTTGCAGTCGTAGGGCCGCATGACGATGCCCCAGGTCACGACTTTCTCGATGCCCTGTTCCTCCATGTCCGAACAATATTCGTCGGCCCAAAACTTGCGGAAATCCTCCGCGCTCCAACTGGATTTGCCGTCTCCGAACCAGGTCGGCATACAGCCGAAATGGGTTTCCTGGATCCATTCGCGCACGAACTTTTCGCTGAAGCCGCCGGCGACGTGTGAATGCATGTCGATGATCATGTCGACCTCTCCCTATTTGTTATTTGCCATGGCGTCAGCAGTGGCCATGATGCTTGAGCTGGTGGACGTATTTCTTGGGCAACGGGGGCGGACGTCCCAATTCCACCGGCGGCTTCGGTGCATCCGCCGGTAATTCCACCCGCCGTCCCGGCCGGTTGCGACTGAGTGGTTTGGGCGAGCTCGTTTTGTCCGCCGTTTTCGCCGCGAAGGCCGACATGACGCGCGCCGCATTGGCGTCGCAGCTTGGACAGGAATGGCTCTGGTCAGTGCTGCTCGCGCGAACCAGCACCTCGAAGGCCGTGTCGCACGCGCCGCAGTGGAACTCGTAAATGGGCATGTTCGTGTTCTCCTTGTTTCAGCCCCACCGAGGGTTAAGTAAGCGCGTCTAGGTCATCCTCCCGAGGCTTGGGCGATCGGGCAGGTCTGGCCGATCTCGAGGCCGAGCACGTGGATGAAGCGTCCGTAGCCGACGAAGGTGGAGATGCGCCAACCGAGATCCATGATCTCGCCTTCGGTGAAGTGTTCACGCAGTTCGTCGAACAGCTCCGTGGAGGCGGACTCGTGATCGCCGGCCAAGATCTCGGCATAGTGAATCGCGGCCTTTTCGGCGGGGGTCAGCAGATCGCTGGACTGGTAGTCGTCGATCGCGGCGATGTCCGCTTCGGTGAGTCCTTCCTGCCTCGCACCTGCGAGGCGGGCGTGCATTCAGAGAAAGCAGTCGTTCTTCTTTGCCACCATCAGGCGTGCGAGCTCGGTGACCCTCATGTCGACCGCGCCACGCGCCTCCAAAACCAGCGGGAAATAGAAATCAATGAACGACTGATAGATTTCAGGCGCATGGGCATACACCTGGACGAATTCCGACCCGCCCAATTCCTCGTCGTATTGATGCATGACGGTTTGCAGGTTCTCTGGAACCTGCTCGAAGGGCAGGGCACTCACTCGTGACATCGCGGTCGCTCCGGTTCGGTGGCTCCAGCGCCAAAACCTATCACCGGCGCTGTGGACTTACAACCGATGCCGCAGCCGCATCCCTACCATCCCGTATAGTTTCGCGGCCGCCCTAATAATGTGACAATAATGTCATGCTTTCTTGCGCGCCGCCGCCCTCCGGGGCCGCAGCGCTAGGCATTCCGGGAGAGATCGAAATGTTCAAGTACGTCAAATATTTAACCAACGATATTTTCATCGGCATGACGGTGCTGGGGTTCATTCTCGGTGGCCACTGGATGTGGCTCGGATTCGTGTTCGCGATCGTGGGCTCTGTCGGTGGAGATTTCCTGTTGGGCGACCACGGCGAAACGCCGAAATACAAGTATCCGCAGATCCTCAATTGGATCATGTACAGCTACTTTCCCGTGATCGTAGGTACAGTCGTGGTCTTCATCTGGACGATGGCGCCGGGCGACATGTTCGGTATCGGCGGCGCGGTCGCGGTGTTGACGGGCTACGACGCGATGGCCGCGAAGGCCGGCAACGGGATCACGGATCTGGTCGGCGGCGCCCTGGGCCTCGGTTTGATGTTCGCCATCATCAACACGATCATGGGGCACGAGCTCATCCATCGGACCTGGGATCCGGTCGGATTCTTCTTTGGGCGGTGGTTCTTCGCGATGTCGGGCGGTATCCCGTTCGAAACGGAGCACGTCTACGGGCATCACCATACGCTCGGGCAACCCTATGACGCGTCGCTGTCACTGCGCGGCGACAGTTACTGGAAATTTTATTCGAGCGCGCCTTTCAAGCAGATCCTCTATGCCTGGGAAGTCGAGAGAAAACGCCTGGCGAAGCACGGCAAATCTGTTTATTCGAGCGGTAATCACATGATCCGATCGGGGCTGCGCATGGGCGTCGTCTGGACCCTCGTGTTTCTCCTGGGCGGCTGGCTCGCGGTCGGCATGTATACGGTCGCCTTCTGGATGAGCAAGATGATGTATGAGGCGATCGGTTACATGTTCCACCACGGGCAGGTGTGCGCTCCCGGCGAGCCCTATGGCACGCGGCATTCATGGAACTGCAACCGGCTCATGTCCCAGGTCATATTGTTCAACGTAAGCAAACATTCCGAACATCACTCACATCCCAACCGGCCGTTTCACGAACTGTCGAAGGTCCAACCAGGCGAGCGGCCCATTCTGAGAACCGGCTGCGTTACGAACGCCTTTTTGGCCTACTTTCCGCCATTGTTCCGCGCTGTAATCGGCCCGCAGATCCTCAAATGGGACGAGGAGTTCGCGACAGAGCAGGAGAAGGAAATCGCGGTCGAGCAGAATGCCGAGAGCGGGATCTCCGTGTATACGCAAGGCGTGGCGGCTGCGCATTAGCTAACTGCCTGAATATAGGTCGCCCGTAGGAGCCCGCTTGCGGGCTCCTACATGTTTAAACGCCTATTCAACCGCACGCCTAAAACACATCAGGTCTACGTCGAGCCATTCGGTACGACCTTAACGGTCGGCGCGCGGGAAACGATCCTCAAGGCCGCGCTCAAGGCCGGACTCGCCTATCCGCACGAATGCCAGGTGGGCGCCTGCACGTCGTGTAAGTCGCTGCTGGTCGAAGGTGAGATCAAGGCGCTTACCGATTTCGCCTACGCGCTGGATACCGAAGAACTGCAAGGCGGCTACATCCTCGTCTGCCAGTCCCTTGCCAAGAGCGACCTCAAGATCCGCGTCACCTCGCTGGATGACGGTATCGCGCCCATTGCGGCACGCACGTTCGAAGGCCGGTTGTCGTCGGTGTCGGACCTCACCCGCGATATCCTGCACGTGCGCATTAGCCTGAACCGCCCGATGGATTATTACGCCGGCCAGTACGCGAATCTCAGCGTACCCGGGGTCGAGGGGAGCCGGGCGTACTCATTCGCGGAGGCGCCGCATGCGGGCGGCACGACCGACCTTTCGTTTCACGTGCGGCTGATCCCCGGCGGCGCGGTCTCGGGGTGGTTTTCTGCTGCCGATCGGATCGGTGCCAGCGTCGGTGTGGAAGGCCCTTACGGTGTTTTCCGATTGCGGGATGCGGATACGCCCATCGTGTGCATAGCCGGCGGTAGCGGCATGGCGCCGATCAAAGCGATGTTGGAAATGGGCGGGCGGGCGCGGATTTCACGCCCGGTGGTTTATCTCTTCGGCGCCCGTACGCAGGCGGATCTCTACGCAAACCCATTCATCGACGGTTTCATCAAGGCATGGACCGGACCCATCCGCTTTCTGCCCGTCCTGTCGGAGGAGCCCGACGGTAGCGATTGGCACGGCGCGCGCGGGCTGGTGACGGACTTCATCGAAGCAGTCGACGAGTTCGCGCTGGCCGGTTGCCAGGCCTATCTGTGCGGTCCCCCCGCGATGATCGATGCAGCGGTGCCCATTCTCACGAACGCCGGCGTGCGCGGCCGCGATATCTATTTCGATAAGTTCATGGACCGCAGCCATCTTGGACCCGCGTAACGAGCATTAAGCGCGCGCCTTGGGCGCCGATAACCACCCAATACTGAATACGGGGAGCGCCTCATGAAAGCGGGTAACTACCTTCATCAATCGGGCTTTGGACTACTGCATTTGGTCGTGACGATGGCGATCATCGGTCTATTGATCACCGCGATGAACGGCATGAAAGAGCGTAGCGCGGAGCGGCGTGCGGCGGCAGCGGTTCAGGCCGGCGTGCCGGACATGCACAAAATGGTCGTCGATCAAATGGCCGACCAGATGTACGAAACGGCGGTGAAGACGAAATACGGCAACGCAGCACAAGTCGACCCGCAGCTGATGAAGGATCTCCAACAGGCCCAGCAGATGCAACTGTACTGAGCGGAACAGGCTATGATCGGGCTCGCTACAAGAATTGTGAGCGAGCCTAGCCCGGATATTGCATGAGCAGTGAGATTGGGCGTGGAGTTGGTCGATCATGGGTCGGAATTCGTTGGTGGTGGCACGAAGCGGCGCTTGAGCGCGACGTTTCGGCGCGCCACCGGTGGATTTATCGCCGATTGCGATGCACGAGTCGTTTCGGAGGCGAGCGACACCCCGACTCACAAGGAATCGAACACGAGGCGACTGGCGTTGGGACGACTATCCCGGTTTGAGGCGAGCGGCCACCAGGCAGAACAGTTCTCGATTGGGGTAAGCACTGGAGAGCAACAGTCGGATGCGCCTGGTATTGCGCAAGACGATGGCGCCGATGCGTAATAGTTTCAGGCGCAGCGTGCCGCATTGCGCGCGAGCCAGTGCTGTTCCGTGTAGTGCCACCCGGCGGATCGTCTCCAACAGCGTGTAAGCCAAGCTTGAGAGCAACAGCCGGAACTGATTGGCCCACCAGGTGTGGCAACTGGTGCGATCGGCAAACAGGCCCAACTGCTGCTCCTTGATCCGGTTCTCCATCTCGCCGCGGGCGCAGTAGATGCGGTCGTAGATGCGTTGGGCATTGCCGGTGAGGTTGGTCACCACGAAGCGGGGATTGCTGCCGCGGGCGCTGTGCTCGGCCTTGACGATCACCCGTCGCGGGGTATCCCAAGTCTGTGCGGCGTAACGGACCTCGCTGAACAGGCGCTGCTTCTCACCCATCATCCAATACCGCCACTGAGCCAACGTGCGCAACGCTAACGATTGATCGTGCAAACGCGGGTTTTTCGCGATACCAATGACGTAATCCACGCCGTGGCGATCGAACCAGCGCAGCATCCGCCAGCGGCAAAAGCCGGAATCGGCGCGCACCAGGATCTCGACCTTCGGCCACGCCTGGCGCAACCGTTTGATCAACAGCGCCAAGATCGCCCAACTGTGTTTTGCGCCGTCGATCCTGCTCGAACGCAGATAACTGACCCACAGTTGATCGCCACAGAACACGTACAAGGGCAGAAAGCAGTAGTGGTCGTAGTAGCCGTGGAAGAAGCGGCCCTCTTGATCACCATGCACCCGATCGTCGGTGGCATCCACATCGAGTATCAGTCGTCGGGGCGCTTGTTTGTAAGAGGCGATAAAGTTATCAATGAGTACCTTGTGCAGGGCCACCGCGGTGTTGCGGTTCGCGCGGTTCTCCAGTCGGCACAACGTCGACGGGCTCGCCAGCGACTCATCCCGGGAAAGCGCCGTCTGCAGAGCCAAGTCCGCGCGCAATGCCTCGTGGTCGTTGAGGTCCTCATAGCCCAGGGAAATGCCATAGACCCGCTGTCGGACCAGCGACTCCAGATCGTGGGTGCAGCTCTTTGTCCGGCGAGAATCCCCAATGGCCCGTGCCGCGGCCTTGATCAACCCGGTCCGTTCATCGGCCAAGCGCAGCAACTGCACCCCACCGTTGGAAGTGATGTCACCGCCGTTGAATGAGACGTCGATCTTGCGGCGAGAAAAGCCTGGAAATTGCAGCGCAGTCTGGGTACATTCTGTCACGGGCGAGTCCTTTCCGTTTTCAGCCTAACTAACTGAATTATAACGGATTAGAAAGGGCTTGCCCTCTTTTTTTATGCAATATCCGGGCTAGCCGTGAATTCCCTGGAAACGCTGCGCGATGAGCTGAGACGTTTCGTAGCCGAGCGCGACTGGCAGCAGTTTCACAGCCCCAAGAATTTATCGATGGCCCTGAGTGCGGAGGCTGCTGAAGTCCTCGAGCACTTCCTCTGGCAGTCGGGTGAGATGAGCTGCGATCTAACGTCGGCCAAACGCGACGCCGTCGCCGAGGAGTTGGCCGACGTGCTCATTTACCTGGTCCGTCTCGGCGATGTGCTCGATGTCGATCTGTTACGCGCGGCGGCCCGCAAGATGGAAAAGAATGCCACGCGCTATCCCGCCGAGCAGGTCAGAGGTCGCGCCGTCAAATATGACGCGCTTTAACCGCGCTGACCGACGATCGGTTGCGCCTCACTCCAGTCCAGATTTTCGTCATTCACTTCGAGCTTGATCTGCGACCACTTGAGCGTGATTTCATCGGCGTCACCGTGCACGCCGAGTTTGAAATTACCGAGATCGAGCTCCTCGCTCGGACGCGCGAGTAATTGATGGACCGCATGCGCGGCTTCGAACGGTTCGAGCATGCGCGATTGCCAGCGGCCGAAGACCTTGGGGTTGTCCGCGTATGCCTCTGTCATGCCCGTGCGAATAAAAGGCAGCATCAGGCAGCAGGCACTGGCCATGTCCGCCGAACGGCCGAGATTGACCCGCAGGACTTCCGGCAAGCGCAACACCGCCCAGTTCGAGACCGCATAGCCGGGCACGGCGACCCCCGGTTCGATCGCCTGCATGGATGAGATATACACGAATTGTATGGGCTGCTTGTGATAGACGGCTTCACCCGCCCACAGGTGTGTCATGGCCACGAACCCGTCGATCTTGGTGTCCAACACCAGGTTTGATTCAGCCAGGTTTTCGATGAACGCGCGCCGCGCGCGCGCGCGGCGCTCACCGCGGCTTTCGCCCTCTTCTTCAGGCAATGCACGCCCGAAGCGATAGCCTTTTTCCGTCAATCCCGAATTGCATATCAGTATGTCGGGGCCCGCGCCGTCCATCTGCTCGATTACATAGCTGCGCGACGCCCACAGATCGCGGGTATTGGTGACGTCCGCTTGCATGGCAAAGGCTTTTACGCCGCGAGCTTTCATCGCCTCGACCATGTCGAAACCGTCGCGATAGCTACTGTGGAAGTGGACGCCAACCGCGCGCGCACCGTTCGCGGCGGCGGCCAGAGCCAGCGCCTGGCCGATGCCGCCGTCCTTGCCTGACCCGGTGATCAATACGCGTTTGTCCTTGAACGCGCCCTCGGGGAATTGGAACTTTTCGAAATCCGCGGTGAAAGCCATGGTGAACCTTGCCGATCATTATTAGGCCTGAAAGTTACCCGAATGTGACACGGCGATCACGTGATATCAAGCATTACATTCGGTATGCGATCATGGCGTAAACCTCAACGAAGACATCATGGGTTTAGATCCAAGCGAGTCCGCGCGTTCCGAACGAAACGTAACGCTCAAAGTTGTCGTCATCGGTGCCGGGATGTCCGGGATCTTGACCGGGATCCGCCTGCTCGACGCAGGCATCGACGATTTCGTCATCTATGAAAAGGCCGATCGGCTCGGCGGTACCTGGCGGGAGAATACCTATCCCGGCTTGTCGTGCGACGTGCCTTCGCATCACTACGTCTATTCATTCGAACCGAATCCCGAATGGAGCCACATGTTCTCACCGGGGGCGGAGATCTGTGCATACTTCGAGCGGGCCGCTGAAAAGTACGGCATTACTGCGCACATTCGCTATAACAAAGAAGTGACGCGGGCTGATTTCGTGAACGATCGCTGGCAACTCGCGCTCAAGGACGGGGAGCGGGACACAGCGGACATCGTCATCGCCGCGACCGGCGTGTTGCATCATCCCGTCATTCCGGACATCGAGGGTATCGATACATTCGCGGGGGCTTGTTTTCACAGTGCGCGCTGGGACCACGACGTGCCGGTCGAAGGCCGGCGGGTCGGCATCATCGGCACGGGTTCGACCGCGATACAGATCACCGGCGCAATCATCGACCGCGTGGCAAAGCTCTCACTTTTTCAACGCACGGCACAGTGGGTGCTGCCGAATCCAAACTCACGGTTCAGCGAAGCGGATAAAGCTGCTTTCCGGTGCGAGCCCACGCAATTGACCGACATGTACGACAATTGGGTGGGCCAGTTCAACCACACGTTTGCGCGGGCCGTGATCGGTGACGCGCGTCAGATGAACCGCATTGCCGCGCGTTGTGAAGCGAATCTGAACGACACGGTCAAGGATCCGGATCTCAAGCGCAAGCTGACGCCGAACTATAAGGTTGCATGCAAGCGTTTGATTATGTCCGATACGTTTTATTCGGCCATTCAACAGCCCAACGCGGAACTCATAACCGCCGGAATCGAGTGTATTGAAGCGCGCGGCGTGCATACCAGCGACGGCACCCTGCACGAGTTGGACGTTCTGGTACTCGCCACCGGCTTTGATGGACATCGCTTCATGCGCCCGATGCAGATCACGGGCCTGAACGGGGTGACACTCGGTGATCTTTGGGCCGACGGGGTCGCCGCGCACCGTTGCGTCACCTTGCCCAAGCTCCCCAATTTCTTTGTGCTGATCGGACCTAACAGCCCGATCGGCAATTTTTCCCTGATCCTGATCGCGGAACTGCAACTCAATTATATTTTTCAGTTAATTGATCTAGTGCGGTCCGGTACGTGCAGCGCAATCGTGCCGAAAGCCGAGGCGATGATGGCTTTCAACGGGTCGATACGCGAGGCGATGAAAAAGACCGTCTGGGTTTCGGGGTGCCGCAGTTGGTATCTGGACAAGAATGGGAATCCCGTCACCTGGCCGTGGTCATTCGAGCGTTTTGAGGAAGATATGCGTCGGCCGCGCCTCGAGGAATTCGAGTTGCGCTAATGTGATCGGAAAACGCTAAATATTTCATATCTTTGGCCGATACCCTTCGCGAGACTGAGGTGCGCAGGGGCATGGTGTTCGGATCGGTATCAATCAAGCGTAAGCAGGGCCTTATCACCCTCGCGACGACCACGGTCGCCGTGCTGCTGGCTTCGGCGGCGTCGTCCTTGAACGATGTGGCGACCAGGGCCGGACTCGAAGTACCGCTCGCCTACGACGTCGTAACCGCGACCGCCCTCATCCTGGTGTCGTTGTACTGTGCTGCGGTCCTGTCTTCGAGACCGGCCAGAACGGTGGACAGCCCGATCAAGGCGTTTGGCGAAATCGTACGCCGCATTCGCGATACGCGCGATTATTCACTTCGCGCGACTGTCCACCGTAAAGATGTGATCGGCGGTCTTGCGACTGATTTCAACGCCATGATGTTTGATGTCGAGCAGCGATTGCGCGAGAGTGAGCAACAGTTCAAAACGGCATTCGACGATGCCGCCATCGGCATGTTCCGGGTCGACGAACACCGCGCCATGTATCAGGTCAACGAGTCCTTCGCGACGATGCTCGGATATCGCAAAAATGAACTCGACGGAGCGCAGATCGGGAACATCTCCCACCCCGACGATATCGAGATCGGAATGCATCAGTTCGAGGAGTTGAAGGCTGGACGAATCGACCGATATCAGATCGAAAAACGTTACTCACATAAAGATGGACACCCGATTTGGGCATTGTGTTCCGTTTCGGTTGTACGCGATGCGAATGATAGTTTTCAACACGCCATTACGCACGTGCAGGACATTACCGAGGCCCGTGAGCTGTCGACGGAACTTTCCTATCAGGCGACCCACGATTCACTGACCAGTCTGGTTAACCGACGCGAATTCGAGGCGCGCATTGAATCTGTGCTTTCGACTGCACAGCGCGATGATCGGGAGCACGCGGTGTGCTATCTGGACCTCGATCAGTTCAAAGTGATCAACGATACGTGCGGTCATGTCGCAGGCGACGAACTGTTGCGGCAGATCTCGAACCTGTTGCGTAGCAAAGTTCGGAATAACGATACGATCGCCCGGTTGGACGGAGACGAATTCGGGCTATTGATGAGAGGTTGTCCATTAGTCCAGGCTCAACGCGTCGCGGAAACGCTGCGAAGCGCCATTGAAGACTTTCAATTCGTATGGGATGACATTCGTTTCCGCATCGGTGTGAGCATCGGCGTCGTGCCGATAAACGGTGAGTCTTCAAGCGTGACCGAGGTGTTACAGCAGGCCGATTCAGCGTGCTACGCGGCTAAAGACAAGGGCCGCAACCGCGTGCACCTATTTCTCCGCGAAGACGAAGAACTGGCCAAGCGCCGTGGCGAAATGCAATGGGTTACCGAGATCCAGGCCGCGCTCGAGGCCAACCGCTTCAGGCTGTACGTTCAGCCCATCGTACCGGTACGGTTGACCGAATCGGGCTACGAGCACTACGAAGTATTGGTCCGGATGATTGATGTTCAGGGGGGTGAAATTCCGCCGGGCGCGTTTCTACCTGCGGCGGAACGCTACAACCTCGCCGCGCGGATCGACCGTTGGGTATTGTCGCATTTGCTCGAATGGCTGGCGGAAAATCGATCGGTCGCCGAGCGAATCAGCATGTATTCCGTTAACTTGTCCGGGTTGACCTTGGCCGACGAACTGTTTCTCGGTTACGCGATCAATCTGTTAAAGAAATCTCAAGTTCCCACGAACAAGATCTGTTTCGAGATCACTGAAACCGCGGTGATATCCAATCTCTCGCAGGCGACACGCTTCATCTCGACGCTCAAGGATTTAGGATGTTTGTTCGCACTCGACGATTTTGGCAGCGGACTGTCGTCGTTCGCGTATTTGAAGAGCCTCCCGGTTGATTACCTCAAGATAGACGGCATGTTCGTGCGGGACGTGCACACGGATCCGATCAACCGTGCTTTAGTCAAGTCAATAAACGATGTCGGCAAGGTGATGGGCAAGCGTACGATCGCAGAGTTCGTCGAGAACAATGACGTGCTCGAAGTGCTGGCCGATCTCAACGTCGATTACGGTCAGGGGTACGGCATCGGCAAGCCGTTTCCGCTCGATGACCTCGGTGCCATTGCGCCCGCGGTAGCCGCGAGCGCCTGATTAAGGGTACAAAGAGAGCGCCCGGATCGCATCGTGAATCGAAGCGTGGAAACCCGCAGCCGTGCATATGACACCGCGATTGGCAACCAACTCCGTGCCGTGGGAGAAATCCAATGGGCGGGCATGGACGTCGGTCACGATCACCCCAGCCTCTTCGGCGATGATCTTGCCCGCAGCGTGGTCCCAGATCTTCTCGACGTAACCTCGCTGGGTCGGAAACCTTAAGTAGGCGTCCGCCTGACCGCGGGCGACCACCGCGTACTTGCATTGACTGTCGAGACGCGCCGGGACGCCTGATGCGCCGAGGTATTCGACGACGCGGGCGGTGTCATCGAGGCGCGAATGCGCGGCTTCGACGGATTCACACACCCGCATGGTGATCACATCGTCGCCGTGGTTGGCCTCCACCTGTAGCACGTCAGCCGCCGGATCGTCCGCCGGCCGCATCCAGCTGCCTTGGTTCATCGTTGCATAGAACAGACAACCATGCGGATCCGGGTCATCGAACGGCCGTTCGAAATCAGCGGACATATTGGGACAACCGAGCACACCGAACACGACTTCTCCACGTTCGATCAAGGCCAGCGATACGGCATATTGACCGCCGCGTAAAAAACCTTTGGTCCCATCGATCGGGTCGAGCGTCCAATACGTGCTCGAACTCGCATCATGGTTGCTCAGGTCGATCGCGTCGAGAACCTCGTCGTTCCCGGCGTCTCCCCATACTGGCCTGACTGCGTCGGTGACCGCCTGGTTTAACGCCGCATTTTCGGGTGCCCGTAAAACGGCAGCGTCCTCTTCGCCGACTAAATCGAGGGCCCCGAGGTGACTGGCGAGACGCGCGGCGATCACAGCCTGTGACGCATAATCGGCCACGGTCACGGGGCTGCGATCATCCTTGGTGTGTTGCTGGATCGCTTTGAGTTGCGTTTGTACCGCGCGCGTTACGGTGCACGCCGCCGTTACGGCATCGACCGCGATCGCCAGTAGATCTTCAGCTTGATATGCCATCGTCGATTACGAATTCACCGTCCGCGTTATCGCAGAGCATGGGAACGGCTGTGTTAGAATCGCTCGCCCAATTTGCAGCCATTTGCGCTCCCGGATCCCTGCAATGTTCGAAATAAAAACGCACCCGGTACCGGCCGATGTTGAGGCCAAGGCCCATATCAACGAAGCGCAGTATTTAAAAATGTACAAGCGCTCGATAGAAGATCCCGACGGATTCTGGGCGGAGCAGGCCGATGCATTCGTCACTTGGGAAAAACGCTGGGATAAAGTCAGTTCGTTCGATTTTACGTCTGCCGACATTCGCTGGTTCGAAGGCGCCAGGCTCAATGTTACCGTTAACTGTCTCGACCGGCATCTCGATACGCGCGGCGATCAAACGGCGATCATCTGGGAAGGTGATGATCCGGCCGACGACAAACACATCACTTACGCTGAGCTCCACGAAGAAGTTTGTCGATTCGCAAATGCGCTAAAAGCGCAGGGTATAGGTCGTGGCGACCGCGTATCGATCTACATGCCGATGGTCCCCGAAGCCGCTGTGGCTATGTTGTCCTGTGCGCGTATCGGGGCCGTGCATTCGGTCGTATTCGGCGGATTCTCACCCGAATCGCTCAAGGACCGAATTTTGGATTCGGACTGCCGCGCGGTGATCACCGCCGACGAAGGCGTGCGCGGCGGCCGCCCCATACCCCTGAAAGCGAATACCGACAAAGCGCTGGAAAGCTGTCCGGGCGTAACGGCGGTGTTCGTGCTCAAGCGGACCGGCGGTGAGATCGCCTGGAACGAAGGCCGCGACTACTGGTATCACGAATGCGTCGCGGCAGCCAGCGCCGATTGCCCGGCGGAATCGATGGACGCCGAGGACCCTCTATTCATTCTCTATACGTCAGGCTCCACCGGGAAACCCAAAGGCGTGCTGCACACCACGGGCGGATATTTGCTGCACACCGCGATAACCCATAAATACGTATTCGATTATCACGAAGGTGATATTTATTGGTGCACTGCCGACGTCGGCTGGGTCACCGGCCATTCCTACATCGTTTACGGCCCCCTGGCCAACGGCGCCATCACGATGATGTTCGAAGGCGTTCCGACCTATCCAGACGCCGGCCGCATGTGGCAAGTCGTCGATAAGCACAAGGTCAATATCTTTTATACCGCGCCCACCGCGTTACGCGCACTGATGGGCCAGGGCGACGATTTCGTGAAGTCGTCCAGCCGTGCCAGCCTGCGTATCCTCGGCACCGTCGGCGAACCCATCAACCCTGAAGCATGGGAGTGGTATTACAACGTCGTCGGCGACGGGCGCTGCCCGATCGTGGACACCTGGTGGCAGACGGAAACGGGCGGCATTCTGATCACGCCCTTGCCCGGCGCACGGGCGTTGAAGCCCGGTTCTGCGACGCTGCCCTTTTTTGGCGTGGAACCGGCGCTGGTCGACGACCAGGGAACCGAACTCGAGGGCGCGGCCAAAGGCGCGCTCGTCATAAAGCGCGCCTGGCCGGGCCAGATGCGCACCGTCTACGGCGATCACGAACGCTTTAAGGAAACGTATTTCAAGTCGTTCCCGGGCAAGTACTTTACGGGCGACGGCGCGCGACGTGACGAAGATGGCTATTACTGGATTACCGGGCGTGTGGACGACGTCATCAACGTCTCCGGACATCGCTTAGGCACCGCTGAAGTCGAAAGCGCACTGGTGTTACACGACGCGGTGTCTGAAGCCGCCGTGGTCGGATTTCCGCACGACATCAAAGGCCAGGGGATCTACGCCTACGTTACGCTCATGGCGAGCGTCGCGCCGCACGAAGATCTCCGCAAGGAACTCGTACAGCACGTGCGCAAGGAAATCGGCGCAATTGCTTCGCCCGATGTCATCCAGTGGGCGCCGGGGCTGCCGAAGACACGCTCGGGCAAGATCATGCGACGCATCTTACGCAAAGTCGCCGCCAATGAACTCGACAATCTCGGCGATACGACGACGCTCGCCGATCCCAGCGTAGTCGACGACCTCATCGACAATCGCGCGAATAAATGACCGCGCGCGCCGGGGACGTATCACAAGTCTGGCTCGACGCCTGGAAGAAATGGCAGGACGCCGGTGGCGCGGCCTTTCCCGCTTGGGCCGCGCGTTCACAGGGAATGGATGCGGGTGGTTTGAGCGGCCTTGCCGAGAACTACAAAGCCTTTGCAGACAGCGTGATGGGCGCTGCGGAAACGGACGCGGGCGATCTATCCGCGCAGTTCGCAGCGGCCATCGACCGGATCCGCGATGCTTACCGTGTCGACGACAGCGATCGCATGCTCGGGGCGTTCTTGGCGGCCGTGCCCACGGCGCCGTCTATTGACCTCGGGTCTTTCGACTGGCTCGATCTGCCGGCGGTCGGTCCGCATCGCGAATGGACCGACGCCGTGAAGCAGGCGCAGCAGTCCATGGTGGCCCAGCAACGCGCCGCTGAAGTTCTAATGGAGCATTACCAAAGTGCGGTCATGTGTGCTCTGGACCGTTTCGCGGACTATCTCAGAGACGAAACTGGCGAGCCCATCACGTCACTCAAAGCGCTCTACGACGCCTGGATCGACATCGCGGAACGCGCCTATGCCGAGGTCGTCATGGATGCCGGCTTCGCGGTTGATTTCGGCGCCTGGATCAACACGGGCAGCGAAGCGCGGATAAAGTTGCGCACGCTGATCGACCGCATTACGGCCGGCGTCGACATGCCGCAGCGTCGCGACTTCGATGCCCTGATGGAACGCCAACATGCGCTTACACGAGAGGTCGAGTCCTTGCGCGCGGAGCTCGCGGCAAGAATCTCCGAGTCGGACTGACCCCCATGCCCAAGCTTGAACTGCGCCCCGACGCCGTCGCACGGGAAGTCCAGGATTTCAATGCGCGCCTGCCAAAAGGCCTGGCGAGTTTGCGCAAGGTCAAAGACGTCACGGTCGGCGCCACGCCCCGCGAAGCCATCATGCGCAAAGAGCGCATGATCCTGTACCGCTATCAGCAACCGTTACGCCTGTCTGATCCAGTCCCACTACTCATCGTCTACGCGCTGGTCAATCGCCCGGACATGGCGGACCTGCAAGAAGGGCGGTCGCTTGTCGCAGCCCTCATCGAACGCGGTTTCGATGTTTATCTGATCGACTGGGGCGAGCCCGACGGCAGTGATCGAATGTTGGGGCTCGACGATTACATCAATCGCTATATCGACGCCTGCGTGGACCACCTTCGCAACCTTTTAGAACGCGAACAGATTCCGATGTTGGGGATTTGCCAA
The DNA here is from genome assembly GCA_965217605.1 of Gammaproteobacteria bacterium. Classification (GTDB taxonomy): domain Bacteria; phylum Pseudomonadota; class Gammaproteobacteria; genus JAYYZW01. The sequence goes on along the minus strand of CBDCJB010000007.1, from coordinate 279,900 downwards.
GGCGGCACCTTCAGCGCCTGCTACGCGGCGCTCCATGCGGAAAAAGTCGAGCGATTGATCACGACGGTCACGCCGATCGATTTTCACACCGAGAACGACATGTTGAGCCACCTGATCCGCGAGGTCGACATCGACGCGCTGGTCGATAGTTCGGGCAACATCAGCGGAGATTTTCTCAACTGGCTGTTCCTGTCGCTCAAGCCGTATCGCTTGACCCAGCAGAAATACATTCGATTCCTCGAGCACATCGACGATGACGAGGCGGTGGCCATGTTTCTGCGCATGGAACAGTGGATCTTCGACAGCCCCGCGCTGACGGCAACCGCCTGCAGGGAGTTCGCCAAGGACTTATATCAAGGCAACAAACTCGTGAAGGGCGACTTGACCATCGGCGCGCAGCCGGTAGACCTCAAGCAGATCACGATGCCCGTCTTGAACATCTTCGCGCGCAACGACCACCTGGTGCCGCCGCAATCTTCTCAAGCCTTGAAAACCTTGATCGGCACGCCGGATTACACCGAAGCTGAGTTGCCCGGCGGCCACATCGGCATCTATGTCAGCCTCAAGTCGCCGCGCTCGGTGCCGGCGTTGGTCACCGAGTGGATCCGTGCTTAGGCCGTTTTCTTTGCCGGCTCTTTCGCGGTCGTGGTATTCGGAACGAACATTTGCACGTTCGCCGAAATCGCCTCCAGACTCTTTTCCAGCCAGCCCTGATAGGCTTCACGCGACTCGCTGATGATGTCGGCGGTGGCCCGCGCGGACTCGATCAGCTTCTCGTTGAATTCACGGCTGAGCTTGGTCTGCTCGACGACGAAGTTTTGGGGGCCCTTGCTCTCGGAGGCGGTTTTGACCGATTTTGTGCCGGTTTCGAACGCCACGTTCGCGAGTTCGAGCTGTTTGGCCGTCAGTTTCTCGATGACGGCGGTATTGATGGTTTCGAGCTCTTTGGCGGCTGCAAGCGCAGATTTGTTATATTCCTGCCAGTTTTCCGCGTATTTGTTGCCCATTTGGGGCCTCCTGTTGCTATTTTGGGGCCTTTGGGCCCTTAAATTACGTCTGCTGGGCGCAGTATATTGCACTGCAGCAATTATTGCAATGCAGCATAGAAGCCGGTGTCCGGAAAGTCAAGCCTCGCACGGACGCGAATGGGCTCAGAATCATAAAAATTGCCAAATCCTCGGGGATTTCTTCAATTTGGCACATGGGGTTTGTTACCCTCGAACGTTGGGCTGGAGTTGAGTAGTGACGAAGAACGTTGAGTTGGCGGCGTGGGTCGACGCCGTCGCCGGATTGACCAAACCGGAACGGATCCACTGGTGTGACGGCTCGGACGAAGAACAGGAACGCCTCATCGAATTGATGCTGGAGCGTGGCGATCTGATCGGCTTGAACCCGTCTTCGCATCCGAATTGTTATCTGCACCGCTCCGATCCGAAAGACGTGGCGCGCGTCGAACACCTGACCTTCGTGTGCACGCCGATGCGTGAAGACGCCGGCTCGAATAACAACTGGATGGCGCCGGCCGAGGCGCATGCGAAGGTCGATGCCTTGTTCGATGCGTGTATGCGCGGACGCACGATGTATGTCGTGCCGTACCTGATGGGCCCATACGGATCCCTCTTCGCACGCGGCGGCGTCGAAATCACCGATAGTCCGTACGTCGTCATGAACATGCGCATCATGGCGCGTATCGGAGTCCGCGCACTCGAGCACATCGAAGCGGGTGGCAGCTTCGTGAAAGGTCTGCATTCGATCGGCGATCTGGATCCGGAGCGTCGTTACATTATGCATTTCCCGGAAGAACTCACGATCAAGAGCATCGGATCGGGGTACGGTGGTAACGCGCTGTTGGGCAAGAAATGTCATGCGCTCAGGATCGCGAGCGCACAAGCGCGAACCGAAGGCTGGCTCGCCGAACACATGTTGATCCTGGGTATCGAAGATCCGCAAGGTAATACCAGCTATGTCGCCGCGGCGTTTCCGTCTGCGTGTGGAAAGACCAATCTCGCCATGCTCGTACCGCCGCGTGAATTCGAAGGTTGGAAGGTGTGGACGGTCGGTGACGATATCGCCTGGATGCATTTGGGCGAGGACGGCCGCCTGTGGGCGATCAATCCTGAAGCCGGATTCTTCGGTGTCGCGCCCGGAACGAGTCTCAAGACCAACCCGAATTGTATGAATACGCTTGGACGTAATGCGATTTATACGAACGTCGCCGTCACGCCGGACATGAAACCCTGGTGGGAAGGCATAGACGGGGAGAAACCCGCGTCATTGATCGATTGGCAAGGCCGCCCGCACGATGCCGATACGACCGGTCCGGCTGCGCACCCGAACGCGCGCTTCACCGTGTCGGCAAAACAGTGCCCGAGCTTTTCGCCGCAAGGCGAAGCACCTGGAGGTGTACCGATCTCCGCCATCATCTTTGGCGGCCGGCGCTCGACCGTAGCGCCACTCGTGTTCGAAGCGCTCGACTGGGACCACGGCGTTTTCGCCGGCGCCGCCATGGCCTCGGAAACGACGGCCGCTGCTACGGGCGCGGTCGGCCAGGTGCGTCGGGATCCCATGGCCATGAAACCCTTCTGTGGCTACAACTTTGCCGACTACTGGGCGTATTGGCTGAGCTTCCGCCAACGGTCGTCGAACCTGCCGCGGGTGTTTCATGTGAATTGGTTTCGCAAAGACGGCGATGGCAATTTCCTGTGGCCTGGCTTCGGCGACAACATGCGTGTTTTACAGTGGATACTTGAGCGTTGCGCCGGTTCAGGCGAAGCGGTGAAGACGCCGATCGGCTATGTGCCCGATCCGGCGTTTTTGAATATCGACGGTCTCGATCTCGATCGCGACGCGGTGAAGGATCTCCTGTCGATCGATCCCGAAACCTGGCGAAGCGAAATCGACGAAGTCGAAGCCTATTTCGGATCGTTCGGAGACAGGCTGCCTCAAGCAGCCGCACGTTCAAACTCTCGACCGCTCCCTTCTTCGTCGACAAGCGATATTGTCCTGACCGGCATTGGAACGCAGTCAGCCGGTTCTGCCGATGGGGCTCGGTTATGTCGAGGGTGTCACCCATAATTACTTTCGAAACCGCCGCCCGGATCCGTGCTGCGCTCGACGAACAGCGCGCGGCCTGACAATCGCTATTCGCCCGCAAGCGGGCGAATATAGCTAGAAGTGGTCTCAAAATTCGTCTGAGGCGTTCAGGCAAGGCGCGCGGGCATTCGAGAAGCGCAGTTTATGCGCAACAAATGAGCACCGGAGGAGGTCGCGCAACGCAGCATCAACGTCTCAGACGAATTTTGAGACCGCTTCTAATCGGAATCCTCAGATTTCGTGCGCCGCGACGCATCCACGCTCTTAAAAAAATTGTCCTGCATCTGTTGCCAGAGTTCCAAGTTTTGCTTGGTCAGGTCATTGAGGGCAGAGGCCATCGGATTGGCTTGCATGGCATCGCTCACCTGCGCCTGAAACTGCTCTTGCTGGTCGCGGAACAGTTTAAGACTCTGGCTGAGGAAATCCCCCGCAACACCCTGCACCGAGTTACCGTAAAAACCGATGATCTGCTCGAGAACATCAGTAGTGAACAGCGGCTCACCCTCGTCTTCCTGTTCGATGATGATCTGCAGGAGGATGTTACGCGTGATGTCTTCACCGCTCTTTTTGTCAATCACGCAGAAACTGACGTTCTCCAACACCAGCTTACGCACGTCGTTGAGCGTCACATACTTGCTCTCGGCGGTGTCGTATAGGCGACGGTTCGGATACTTTTTGATTATGCGTTTATCGTCATCGCTCATCGGTATAAACCTTTGGGCGGGGGCTCGGCTCAATCTACGGTGCACTGCACCATTATGCAAGCGCGCTACTAGTAATGAATGGTGCGCTTGTCGACGGCGAGCGCCGCTTCGTGCATCGATTCGGCCAGTGTCGGATGGCCGTGCACGGTGCGCGCGATGTCTTCGCTACTGGCGCCGAATTCCATCGCCAACACCGCTTCAGCGATCAGCTCCGAAGCGGTAGGCCCCACGATGTGAACGCCGAGTACGGTATCGGTCGCGGCGTCGGCGATGATCTTGACCAAGCCTTCCGTGTCACCCATCGCGCGCGCCCGGCCACTCGCTAAAAAGGGAAACGTGCCGGTGCGAATCTCGCGGCCGGCGGCCTTGAGCGCCTGCTCGGAATGACCGGCCCAGGCGATCTCGGGCCAAGTGTAGATGACCCAGGGAATCAAGTCCAAATCGATATGCGGTTTTTGGCCGGCGATCCGTTCGGCCACCGCGATGCCTTCCTCACTCGCTTTGTGCGCCAGCATCGGCCCGCGCACGCAATCGCCGATCGCGTAAACGTTGCTGACGCCCGTGCGGCATTGTTCGTCGACGCTGATGAAGCCCCGCTCATCGACATTGACTCCAACGTTTTCCAACGCGAGGCCTTGCGTCTGGGGTTGGCGGCCGACGGCGACGATGAGTTTGTCGAATTTTACGGTTTCTTCTTTTCCGGCCGCCTCAAAGCGTACGTTGACACGTCCGCGTTGAACCTTCGCTTCGGTGACTTTGGTCCCGAGGCGGATATCCAGTCCTTGACGTTTGAGGATCTTGAACGCCTCTTTCGCCAGGGTTTGATCGGCTGTCGCAAGAAAATCGTCCAGGGCTTCCAGGATCACGACGTCAGCGCCCAGCCGGCGCCACACGCTGCCCAGCTCGAGCCCGATCACGCCGGCGCCGATGACACCGAGCTTTGAAGGCACTGCGTCGAAAGCGAGCGCGCCGGTGGAATCGACGATCAGCTCCTGGTCGACTGGTGCGGGCGGGATCGCGGCGGGGATCGAACCCGTGGCAATGATGACGTTATCGGCGCCGACGACGGTAGGATTGCCGTCTGCGCCTTCGACTGCGACTTCGCCCGGTGCTTTGAAGCTGCCGGTCCCTTGGAGCCAGGTCACCTTGTTCTTTTTGAATAATCCGGTGATGCCCTGGGTCAGGGTCTGCACGATCTCGTCCTTGCGCGCCTGCATGCGCGAAACGTCGATGGCGGCTTCCGCGGCAATACCGTGGTCTTCGGCGTGAAGCCGCAGAAATTCGAAGTGGTGCGACGAATCGAGTAATGCTTTGGAGGGGATGCAACCGACATTCAGGCAGGTCCCCCCGAGTACGGGTTTGTCCGCGCCGTCCAGCCAGCGTTCCACGCAGGCGGTTTTGAGTCCGAGTTGCGCTGCGCGGATCGCCGCGACGTAGCCGCCGGGACCCCCGCCGATTACGACGACATCGTATTTGTCCATCAGAGTTATCGCCTAAAACATCAACTTATCTATATTTGCAACAGCATGCGTGCCGGATCTTCGAGGGTCTGGCGTATCGTATCGAGGCACTGCACCGCTTCACGCCCATCGATGATGCGATGGTCGTACGACAATGCCAGGTACATCATCGGGCGGATTACGACTTCGCCGTCTTCCGCCACGGGGCGTGGTTGAATCTTGTGCATGCCGAGTATGGCGCTTTGCGGTGGATTGATGATCGGCGTCGACACGAGGGAGCCGTACACGCCGCCGTTGCTGATCGTAAAGGTGCCGCCCGTCAATTCGTCGAGCGTGAGCTTGCCGTCGCGCGCGCGTTCGCCAAAATCTCGAATCTTGCGTTCAACTTCCGCGAAGGGCATGTGTTCAACGTCGCGCAAGATCGGAACGACCAGGCCGCGTTCGGAGCCGACCGCAACACCGATATCGAAAAATCCATGGTAGAGAATGTCGTCACCATCGACGTAGGCGTTTACAACGGGAAACTTTTTCAATGCTTCGACGGTGGCCTTGACGAAGAAGGACATGAAACCCAGGCGCGTGCCGAAGCGCTCTTCGAATTCGGCCTTGAAACGGTTGCGCAGGTCCATGACGGGCTGCATATTGACTTCATTAAAGGTCGTTAAGAGCGCATTTTCTTGTTGTGCGGTCAGCAGCCGCTCGGCCGTACGTTTGCGTAACCGCGTCATCGGCACGCGTTCTTCCACGCGTACGGTTTCGGTTGGCGTGGGCCGTTCCTGCACTTGTGTGGTGGCACCGACGGCAGGGGCCTCATCGCCGCCCTTTTCGATGTGAGCGAGCACGTCGGCCTTGACCAGGCGCCCGCCTTTGCCCGTGCCTTGAATGCGGCCCGGATCGAGGCCGTGCTCGTCGAGCAGCTTGCGCACTGCGGGGCTCTGTTTTTCCGGCAACCCTGCTGCTGGATCGGCCGCCTCGGGTGCAGGCGCAGGCGCCTCTGCGCTGACGGTCGCTGCGCCGTCCGTGTCGATCACGGCGAGTACATCGTCGGGAAGGACGACGTCGCCGGTCTGTTTGCGCAGTTCGGTGATGACGCCCGATTCCGGCGCTTCGATCTCCAATGTCACCTTATCGGTTTCCAGATCGATGAGGTTCTCACCGCGTTCGACGTGCTCGCCTGCTTGTTTATACCAGTCCAGCAGGGTTGCGTCGGGAACCGACTCCGCCAGCACCGGGACCTTGATTTCGATGATCACTACAGTTCCCCCTCTGTGTTGCTCGGCCTATGCGGATTTCTTGCTTTTCGCCGCGCGGCTTGATAATTCCAGCGCGTCGTCGACTACTTTCTGCTGCTGTTCGCGATGTAACGAAGCGTAGCCGACCGCAGGCGACGCCGAATAGGGACGGCCAATACAGAGCAGCGGTTTGCTCGCGTCGAAGCAACCGCCCAGATGGCGCGTCGACAGCAGCGTCGACCAGGCGCCCTGATTACGCGGCTCTTCCTGCACCCAGACGAGCCCTTCAGCGTTGGGATAACCGTCGATGAGCGCCACCATTTCGTCTTTTGGAAACGGATAGAGCTGTTCGAGCCGAATGATCGCGCAATCGGTGATCTCGTTTTCGCGCCGCGCTTCGAGCAGATCGAAATAGACCTTGCCGCTGCACACGAGGATGCGGCGTACCTTGTCCGTGTCGATGGCGTCGATCTCGTCGATCACCACGCGAAACGTGCCGCTTTCGATTTCTTCTAATGGAGAAACCGACAGTTTGTGCCGCAGGAGACTTTTCGGACTCATGACGATCAGCGGCTTGCGGTACGGACGAACCATCTGACGACGCAACATGTGGAACATCTGCGACGGCGTCGTCGGGTAGCACACCTGCATGTTTTCCTCGGCGCAGAGCTGCAGGTAGCGCTCGAGGCGCGCAGAAGAATGTTCCGGTCCCTGACCGTCATATCCATGCGGAAGTAACATGACCAGCCCGCAGTAACGGCCCCATTTTTCTTCGCATGATGCGATGAACTGATCGATAACGACCTGTGCGCCGTTGGCGAAATCGCCGAACTGCGCTTCCCATATCACCAGTGCGTTCGGCTCGGCGCTGGCGTATCCGAACTCGAAGGCGAGCACCGCTTCTTCCGACAAGGTCGAATTGATCACGAGAAAACTCGCTTGGTCGGCGCTCAGGTTCTGTAGCGGTAGGCAGGTGTCTCCCGTTTTTTGATCGTGGATCACGGCGTGTCGATGAAAGAACGTTCCCCGCCCGCAGTCCTGTCCGGATATACGTACGGCGACGCGGTCCGTGAGCAGTGACGCGTAGGCGAGCGTTTCGGCGAAGCCCCAATCGCAGGGTTTCTCGCCCGCGGCCATTGCTTTCCGGTCGCCTAAGATGCGCTTCAAGGCACGGTGCAGTGCGAAATCCTCAGGTACGGTCGTGAAGCGTTCGGCGAGCGTTTGAATGCGCTTGGCGCTGAGCCCGGTCGCAGCTTTGCATCGCCAGTCGTTTTCCCGAAATGCCTCGAAATTCGTTGAAAAGCGGTTATCGATCACGTTGGCGTAGGGTCTGGAAACCACTTCGTTGTTTTCCAACGCGTCGACGTAGCGCGTCGCCATAGCCTCCGCGTCGCCGGCGCTGATCAATCCCTCCGATACCAGCTTCTCGGTATAGATGTGCCGCACGCCGGGGTGATTGCGAATGTGCTGATACATGATCGGCTGCGTCGCGAACGGCTCGTCTGCTTCGCTGTGGCCGTGTTTGCGGTAGCAAATCAAATCGACGACCACGTCCTTGTTGAACTCCATGCGATAGTCGAGCGCCATTTCTGCGGCCATCGCGACGGCTTCGGGGTCGTCGCCGTTGACGTGGAAGATGGGCGCCTGGACGATCTTTGCAACGTCGGTGCAATACAAGGTCGATCGTGAATCAAGCGGATCGCTGGTCGTGAATCCGATTTGATTGTTGATGATGACGTGTACGGTACCGCCCGTAGAGTAGCCACGGGTTTGCGACAGGTTCAAGGTCTCCATCACGACGCCCTGGCCGGCGAAGGCGGCGTCGCCGTGGATGAGTAACGGCAGCACCAGGTTGCGGTCGACGTCTTCCCGCCGGTCCTGGCGTGCGCGTACCGAGCCCTCGACTACGGGATCAATGATCTCGAGATGCGACGGGTTGAAAGCGAGCGTCAGGTGTACCGGGCCCTCGGGTGTTTCGATATCCGACGAAAAACCGAGGTGGTATTTCACGTCGCCGGAACGCAGATCGAGCGGCCCCTTGCCCTCGAATTCGTCGAACAGGGTCGAGGGGTGCTTGCCGACGACGTTGACCAGTACGTTCAGCCGGCCGCGGTGCGCCATACCGATCACCAGTTCGTTGAGGCCGTGTCTTCCGCAGCCCTCGACCACTTGATCGAGCAGCGCGATGGTGCTCTCACCGCCTTCCAGAGAAAAGCGCTTCTGTCCGACGTATTTCGTGTGCAGGTATTCCTCGAGTGAACCGGCCGCGATCACGCGCTCCAATAATTGCTTGCGTTTAGCACCCGTGAACGCCGGCTTGGCCTGACTCGCCTCGAGTTGCTGCTGGATCCAGCGCTTCTGGCTAGTCTCGACGATATGCATGTATTCGGCGCCTATCGTCCCGCAGTAGGTCGAACGAACGATCTCCATGATTTGCCGCAAGGTTGCCTGGTCCGGCCCGTGCAGCGAGCCCGTGTTGAAGACCGAATCCATATCGGCCTCGGACAGGCCGTGAAATGCCGGATCCAATTCCGCCACTTCCGGGCGTTCGTACTGTTTGAGCGGATCGAGATTCGCCTGGCGGTGGCCACGGAAGCGGTAGGCGTTGATGAGCTGCAACACCGCGACCTGCTTTTGTGAATCCGTGTCGCCAGAGCCGGCGACCTTGACCACTGCGGCTTTGGGCGACCTCGCGATCTCCAGCATTCGCGCCTGGACTTCAGAATGCAGCACATCGCGTGATCCGCTGTTCGCGCCTTCCTGTAAGCCATCGAAATAGGCGCGCCAGTCCTCCGTCACGCTTTCGGCATCGACGAGATAGGACTCGTATAGCGCTTCAATAAACGGTGCGTTACCGCTGAATAAACACGAAGGAGCTTGCATCTTCATTTACTCGCATGGGACGAAAGTGATCCGCGATGGCCGGAATCCCCGCCGGCACGTCTCTGTATCGGCTGGGCGAGCGAGGATCTTTGATCAAACCCCATCCAAAGTCATTAATTCGCCACGATTTAACCCGCGTTTCCCGCCCGTGCCGTGCGCGACGCTTTGACGGCGATCCATCGCCAAATCCAATTGCGAAACACGTCGACGGTGGCGCGACCTTGCTGATTAAACTGGCCGAACGGTATTCTAGGGCGTTCCGGCCGCATAATAGCTGGCGATTAGATCAGCGCGCCGAGATATTGATTGGGGGTTAAAGTGAACGGGAAACGGACCGTTACGATAACGGACAACGCCACCGGCAAAAGTATCGAATGCCCGGTTTACGAGGGTGACTACGGCGCGCCGGTAATCGACATTAAAAAGCTTTACGGCGAACTCGGCATGTTCACGCTGGACGTCGGGTTTGCGGCGACGGCGAGTTGCAGGAGTTCGATCACCCACCTCGATGGCGAGCAGGGCGTGCTCTTGTACAGAGGCTATCCCATCGAACAACTGGCCGAACATTCGTCCTTCGTCGAAGTGTGTTATCTGCTCGTGCACGGCGAATTGCCATCGGCGGAGCAACTCGCCGATTGGGATCATGCGCTCAAGATGCACGGGCTGACTCACGAGCATCTGTCGCGTTTCTACTCCGGTTATCGCTACGATGCGCACCCAATGTCGGTCTTGACCGGTGTCGTCGGGGCCGTTGCCTCCTACTACCACGACAACACGGACATCTATAGCGAGGAAGATCGTCTGATCACCGCGCGTCGCGTGATCGGCAAAATGCCGGGCCTGGTATCGAAAATTTACCGCTATGCGTCCGGTCTGCCGTTCGTCTATCCGGACAATTCCAGGGACTATGTCGAAAACTTCATGTACATGATGTACTCGTGGCCGACCGAGCCTTATGAGGCGAACCCGGTCGCCGTGCGTGCGCTGGAATTACTGATGATCCTGCACGCCGACCACGAGCAAAACGCAAGCACGTCGACCGTGCGGCTCGCCGGCAGTGCGGAGAGTAATCCGTTCGCCTGTGTCGCGGCGGGCATCGCGACCCTGTGGGGCAAATCCCACGGCGGCGCGAATGAAGCCGTGATCGTCATGCTCGAAGAAATCGGTGACGCCAAGAACATCAAGAAATTCGTCGAAAGGGCGAAAGACAAAGAGGATCCATTCAGATTGATGGGGTTCGGCCATCGCGTGTACAAAAATTACGATCCTCGTGCCAAGATCATCTACAAAGCTTGCCACGATTTGCTCGAGGACATGCACGTTAATCAGCCGCTGTTTGAGATCGCTATGGAACTCGAGCGTATCGCGTTGGAAGATGATTACTTCATAGAGCGCAAGCTGTATCCGAATGTGGATTTCTACTCCGGACTCATTTATCAGGCGCTCAATATTTCGGCGAGTATGTTCACGAATATGTTCGCGTTGGCGCGCTGTGCGGGTTGGATCGCACAGTGGAACGAATTGATGGGCGATCCCGAGTTCCGGATCGGTCGGCCGCGTCAACTGTATACCGGTGCGCAGCAACGCGACTACGTACCCATAGCTAAGCGTTGAATGATCATGAAACCTCCTGTGCGCGTAACCGTGACCGGCGCCGCCGGCCAGATTGCCTATGCCCTTCTTTTTCGTATAGCCGCGGGTGAAATGCTCGGTGACGATCAGCCCGTGATCTTGCAGCTGCTCGAGATCCCGCCGGCCATGAAAGCGCTCGAAGGGGTAGTCATGGAAATCGATGATTGCGCATTTCCGCTAGTGAGCAACATCGAACCATCAGACGACGCAAACGCCGCCTTCAAGGACGCGAACTACGGCTTACTGGTGGGCGCGCGTCCGCGTGGGCCCGGTATGGAACGCAGCGATCTGCTCGAAGCGAACGGCGGTATCTTCAAGGAGCAGGGTGGCGCGATCAACGCGAGCGCCGCCCGCGATATCAAAGTGGTCGTGGTCGGAAATCCGGCCAACACCAATGCCTGGACCTGTATGACCTGCGCGCCCGATCTCGATCCCCGTCAATTTACCGCGATGACGCGACTCGATCACAATCGCGCGTTGGCGCAACTGGCGGCGCAGACTGGAACGCCGGTCGCCGAGATCCGCAACCTCACCATCTGGGGCAACCACTCGACCACGCAGTACCCCGATATCAGCCGCGCAACCGTCGCCGGCCGGCCGGCCCCCGAACTGGTCGACCGCGCTTGGTACGAAAACGATTACATCCCCAAGGTCGCGAAACGGGGCGCCGAGATCATCGATGCCCGCGGCGCCTCGAGCGCGGCTTCCGCAGCCAATGCCGCACTCGAACACCTGCGCGACTGGGTCCTCGGTACGCCACCGGGTGACTCCGTGAGCATGGCGGTTCCGAGCGATGGCAGCTACGGCATCGAGGAGGGCCTGGTATATTCGTTTCCTGTCACCTGCAGCGGCGGCGCATACCGTATCGTGCCGGATCTGCCGGTCGACGAATTCAGCCGCGCGCGCATGGACGCGACCGCCGCCGAATTGAAAGAAGAGCGCGCCGCTATCCAGAAGATCCTCGATTGAGCCATGATCGACGAGGAAGGCTATCGCGCGAACGTCGGCATCGTTCTATTGAACGCCGGCGGACAGGTGTTTTGTGGCCGCCGGGCTGGCATGGCCGCCTGGCAGTTCCCGCAGGGCGGCATCAAACGAAACGAAACGCCTGAAAAGGCGATGTACCGCGAATTGAAAGAAGAAGTCGGGCTCGAGCCGATCCACGTGCACATGCTGGGTTCGACGAAGGATTGGCTGCGTTACCGTTTGCCCAAGCGCTACATTCGCTACCATCAGCAACCCCTGTGCATTGGACAAAAGCAGATCTGGTTTCTCCTCAAATTCACCACCGAGGAGCGGGAGGTGAAACTCGATTCGGCGGCGCAGCCTGAATTCGACGCCTGGCGGTGGTGCGACTACTGGGATCCCGTCGGCTTCGTGGTACCGTTCAAGCGCAACGTCTACAAACGGGCGCTGAATGAATTCGCGTCTCTCGTGATCGATTTGGAGGGTGCGCCGGCAGGCGCTATTCGGTAAAGCTCGCGCGCTCGATGGACCATTCCTGAGCCCTGTCGTCCACCCTGGTGCAGCCTAATTTGACCTCTTCGCCGCCCGGCGGCGCGACGCCCGTCGACAGTCCCTGCCGGACACCCACGAAAATGCGCGTGAGGCGGTACGCAATCGCGCGCTCGGCGTGCGCGTTGCGCATCACCCGGAGTTTGCCCCCGTCGCTGAGGATCTGACAACGACCGTCCGCTTTGGATTCGAACTCGAGGTAGGCTCTAGCGCCGCAGGCGCCGTCCTCGCACGCGGCTGAGGTGTCCGGAAGCGCCACGAACAAACTCGCGCCCAACCCCAAGCCGACCGTCAGGCGTGGCCATATGGTTTTTCGCAACACGTCTTTCTCTTTGATTTTCAGAGCAAATCCGGTTACTCACAATTACTGGGGATAACTTTGTTGACTCATTGCGTACAGAAGTCGGAATCGCTTACCGACGACCTGTTTTGGTTAATTTGCTTAAATTTTAACCAGTTGTTCCACGCCGTTTTAGATCAGTGATTTAGCTTCGACAATTATCCACTGCGGGCGTCCGTTTAACGATTGGCAACGATTGTGTCACGGCCGTGGCGCGGTGTGCATAAGAACGCTTGCGAGGGCTTGCATTAGGCGGGAATTCGTGTTGAATCCGCATCAATACACGCACCTCGAGGAGGTTGTGATGGCGTCCGCTGATCTCGAACTCTGTTACATGACCGCGACCGATGCGATCGCCGCGTTCAAAGCCAAGTCCCTGTCGCCGGTCGAGCTGATGGAGGCCGTCATCGCCCGATCCGACGCGGTCAATCCCGCCTTGAACGCGTTGACCTATACCCATTACGAGCGCGCGCTCGAGCAGGCAACGGCCGCTGAAGCGTTATACGCGCAGGGCGCGGACGTGCGAGCGCTCGAAGGCATACCGTGCGCGATTAAGGATTTCCACCCGATCGAGGGTGAGATCACCACGTTTGGCTCGCGGCTTTTCGCGGATTTCGTGCCCGACAACACCGCGCCGACCGTCGAGCGCTTGATCGATGCGGGCGGCATCGTACACCAGCGCACGACGACGCCGGAATTCGCCCATTCCTCGGCGACGCACAGCCCGTTGTGGGGGATCACGCACAATCCCTGGAATCCGGCGTTTACCGGCGGTGGTTCGTCGGGTGGATCGGGGGTGGCGGTAGCGGCGGGGATGACGCCGCTGGCCGACGGGACCGATGGTGGCGGCTCGGTCCGCATCCCCGCATCAGCCTGCGGTATCGTGGGCTACAAGGCGCCGTTCGGGCGCAATCCGCTCGACCGGGAACACCCCTTTGAGACGCTGCTGCACTACGGCCCGATGACCCGCAGCGTGGCCGATGCGGCGTTGATGCAGAACGTGATGTCCGGCCCGCATCCCGCCGATGCATGCAGTCTCAGAGAGAAATTAATCCTGCCGGACACGTTTGAAGGAATCGATGATTGGAAGATCGCCTTTACCATGGATTACGGTTATTTCGAGGTCGACACGGAAGTACAGGCAAACACGCGTGCTGCCGTCGAAGTCTTCAACGGTCTCGGTTGCACGGTCGATGAAATCGATCTGAACTGGGACTGGAGCATCCTCGACGCGTGGATGGTGCACTGGGAGGGCTTGTTCGCAGGGATCGCCGAGGAATATTTGCCGCGGCGTTACGAGATGGACCCCTTCTGTGTCTCGATACTCGAGCGCGGTCTGCAACACAGCGCCGCGCGCTTCTACCGCTCCAACCTGGTCCGCGGCGAGATGTACAAAGCCCTGGCGCCGCTGCTCGACAAATACAACGTGTTGATCCTACCCACGCTCGCCGTGCCCTCGGTGGCCTCGGACCACAGCAATGCCGACAAAGATTTCAAGATCAATGGAAAACCGGCCTATGCCTATCTCGGCTGGCAAATGACCTATCCTTTCAACCTGGTGCCGCAGATCCCCGCGATCAGCGTGCCGAGCGGATTTGCGTCGTCAGGGGTTCCAACAGGGCTGCAGATCGTGGCGAAGACCTACGATGACTTGAGTGTGTTTCGGGCCGCCGCGGCATTTGAAGAGGCGAAGCCGTGGCGGGGTGTACGGCCCGATTTGTAAACGGCGTCGACCGTTAACAATCACATGCCGGTTGTCTGCCGAACCATCGATAGCGGTTCCGCGCGACGACGTCATACGCATGATTGCGCCATGCCGGCGGCAGCGCGAGTAAGTACCGGCTCGTGCTCCACGGCAAACCCAGGCGCATCAGAATGCGGATCACCGCTTCGCTTCGCATGTATAGCTGATTTCCTTCTGCGAAGGCCATTGTGTCGAAGTCGTTGGGTGTCATGCCGGCGCGAGCCATCACGTTGGCGCCGAGCCATGAACGAACGGGTGCAAACAGGAACGTGCGTTGGTGATCGCGGGCACTGACGAACTTCGTCCACGCTGTGCACAAACGGCATTGCTCATCGTAGACGATGATCGCGAGCCGGATGTGATCATCCGTCGTGAAGTTGTGCTCGAACCGGTAATCGGCCTGGGCGGGTAATGATCGATTATTGAGGTGCATGAAATACTATCAGACGCGTTACGCGACGATCTTTGTGACCTTGCTGCCCATGCGCATCAGTTTGATCAATACGGCGCGCGGTACCCGATTGATCTGTTCATACCATTGGCTCGCTTCGCCGAGGAATTCGAGCGTCGCGGCGATGCGCTGGCGGACTTCCTTCGGTGTGTCGTCCTCTCCTTGCATGTCGTTTACGCAGGTCTGTAATACGTCGATCGTGGGATCGATCTCGCGGCGTTTACGTCCTTCCAACACGGTATTCAGCATTTCCCAGACGTCCTGTTTGGCCAGGAAATGGTCGCGGCGGTCGCCGAGTACGTGGGCGACGGTTATCAGTTCCCAACTCTGTAACTCTTTCAACCCGTTGCTCACGTTCGAACGGGCGATTCCCAGGGTGTCGGCGATCTCCTCGGCTATCAGGGGTTCCGGCGCCAAGTATAAAAGTGCGTGGATCTGCGCCACCGAACGGTTGACACCCCAACGGCTGCCCATTTCCCCCCAGTGAAGGATGAAACGGGTCATGGTTTCACTGAGTTTCATAATTTCTGTAAATTCTCTAATTACAGGAATAATAGACATAGCGATGACGGATATCAAGACTGATAAAAGGATACGCACCTATATCCTTTAAATACGTAAGGAGGATTTATGCCAAAACGTAAAGGTAAAGAGCCTCGAAGGGCTAATATATTTCCTAAGCAGATTAAACGTGACCATGATCATGAATTGCATTCTCCAACTATTTCGCAGGAGGAAGCATTTTCAATGAAAAATTACAACAAGGTTCTGGAGGAAATTAATAGGAGTAACTTTGAGAAGTAAGGAGGGACGGATATACTATATAAAGAGGAAGCTACTAAGAAGGGAGCCTGTTTTATAACAGAGGATCTGGCTCATCCTGGATTGATGTTAAGCCGCTTGTTGTTGATGGTTCAAGCGGCGGTGTTGGATAGTCAGTTTCTTGATCCTGTTCCTCCTTTCAATGATGGCGGTATCGCGCCCGAAGTAGGCATCGGCGGGGGTTACATTCGCGAGGCTCTCGTGGTAGCGGCGGTTGTTGTAGTGATCGACGAAGGCGCTGATCTGGTTTTCGAGATCGCCGAGTAGATAATAATTTTCAAGCAGGATCCGGTTCTTCAGCGTTTGATGCCAGCGCTCAATCTTGCCCTGGGTTTGCGGGTGATACGGTGCGCCCCGAACGTGGTCCATACCGTGGTCCTCGAGCCATTCAGCCAGATCGCCGGAGATATAGGACGAGCCGTTGTCGCTGAGCAGCCTCGGCGTGTGGAGGACCTTGGCGCGATTGCAGCCTGAGGCTTCTAGCGCCAACTTCAGTGTTGCCGTCACATCGGCCGCCGTCATGTTGGTGCAGAGCTTCCAAGCAATGATGTAGCGGGAATAGTCGTCCAGGATGGTCGACAGGTAAAACCAGCCCCAGCCGATGACCTTGAGATAGGTGAAGTCGGTCTGCCACAGCTGGTTCGGCGCCGTGGTCTTGTTGCGGAACTCATCGGTTGCCTTGATGACCACGAAAGCGGGGCTGGTGATCAGGTCGTGGGCCTTGAGAAGCCGGTAAACCGAGGCTTCCGAGACAAAGTAGCCCCTGGTGTCCGTAAACCTGACGGCCAGTTCCCGGGGCGACAGTTGCGTCTCCTCCAGGGCAAGATCGATGATCTGCCCCCGGACATCATCCGGGATACGGTTCCACACCCGGCCTGGGCTGCTGTTGCGATCCTCAAGACCGGCGTCGCCAAAGGCCAGAAAGCGATCGTACCAGCGATAGAAGGTGGTCTTCGGAATGCCCAGCTTGTCCAAAGTGGACCCGACGCCCAGGTGGGACTGCTCGACCAGGCGGATGATCTCCAGCTTCTCGGATGCGGGATACCTCATTCCTCACCTCCCCCATGCCCGATCATGTTTTTTTTGAGAAGCCGGTTCTCCAGCGAAAGTTCGGCGACCAATTCCTTCAAGTCGCGCATCTCCTGGCGCAGGCCTTTAACCTCGCCCGAGGTCGCTTGGCGCCCGGTGTCGCCGGCGAGCCGCTTCTTGCCCGCTTCCAAAAACTCTTTCGACCCGCTGTAATACAGACCCTCGGCGATGCCCTCGCGGCGGCACAAGGCGGCGATGCTCTCCTCGCCGCGCAGGCCCGACACCACGATCCGGATCTTCTCCTCAGCCGTATACTGCTTGCGTGTCTTGCGGCGAATATCCCGAACCATTCTCTCCGCCGGGTCGTTCTTGCTCATTGATTTCTGTCTCATCTTCGTTCCCTTCGGTTACTACGATGAGCCAGAAATCCTCCGTTATGCAATTACCTCAATTTGTCCCAAAGGCGCTGACGTCAGACAAGCGGCTTTGAGGTTGTCGGGCACGAGGACGTTGGGCACACCGCCGAGGAAGGCAAACGCACGGGTGTGTGCACCGATCCAATCGGGCAGCGTCTGGGTTAACGTCGCTTCGGCGTAGGTGTAGTTGGAAGCGCCGAGCACGGCGACGAAGATCTGTGCCTGGTTAATCTCACCGATGTCGCGGTTGACGATGGGCACGGTTTGACCGGCATAGTCGATGAAGCGTTTATCGCCGGCGCGATGGTCTTGGCGCATGACGACGTCGAGTTGGCCGCACTAGGCGCGGTAGTGATCGCAGAAGGCGGAGTACATCACCCCGTTGGGGTGTGCGGCTTTGTACTCTTCCCACAGCAACATCAGCGTGACGCCTTTGCGTTTGAGTTCCCGGTGCACGGTGGCCCACGCGGGCAGGGGTCGCGGCACCGAGCGTTCCGGTGGCGGCGGGTACAGCGCCTGCTCCAGGGCGGTGTCCGTCATCGTCCCCGGCAGTGGCCAACGCACCGCGGCTGCCCGCGCACGAGCCAGGCACTCGCTGACGGTGGACGCTGACAGCTTCAGGCTGCGGGCAATCGCCCGGTTAGATAAGGCTGCGCTGTGGTGCAGCCGTAAGATCTCGCGTGTCTTGCGCATTGATACCCTCGTATAGGCCATGAACTCTCCCCGCGCTGAAAAGGCGAAGAGGATGCCATGGCATGGCGGTTATCCTGCGGGTGGGCGTGGGGGTAAACCGTCGTCCGCACGGGTGCCAAAAGTGATCGGCTTGGCCCGGAACGGTGATCGGCTTGCGCCGGAATCAGTGATCGGCTTGGCCCGGAATGGGTGATCGGCTTGCGCCGGAATCGGTGATCGGCTTGGGCCGGAATATGCAAGCTATCCTAGGTCGGGTTGTGAGGCTGTTTTATTCAGCAGGTAACCCGACGCAGCGGGATACCGAAGATTGTGATTTGCAGGGAGGAATGCTACGTAGGTGGTTAAAGGGCGTCAACAGGCGGGGCCCACTATTATTTTGTGCGTGGGTATGATTACCTTATAAACCAATAGAGGACGTGGTTATGGCAAAGAGAAAGATAACGCTTAAGGAAGCACAGGAAACGGGTCAGATCGAACGTTTCATTAAGGAACATCCTTCAAAGGCTGACGGCAAGATGTTTGACAATATATTAGGCTCAATGGCCAAACCAAAAAAAAAGTCCGCCACGTCAGCAATAAGGAAGAAACCTAGAAGGAATGCAAAAGGTCGTCGAGCATAACGCAGGGATCTTGGTTCCTGCGGTTATATCTAAACTCGAATTCCTTTAGGTATGCGTGCATATATTTTTTGGACACGCTGCGGTGGGTTCCTGCTATACCGCATTTGAAGTGTGACCAAAAACCTTCAAGTGTATTGGTGTGGGCCTTTCCTCTGGCGTACTCTCTGATCTTGTGCTTCACGCGGATATGTTTGTAGCCTGCTTTTGTTAATTTGTTGTAGGCACCGTATTCGTCCGTACTCATGGTGGAACCTTTGGCAACGTGTTTCTTGATGTGTTTTTCTAATGTCTTTCGGTCAGTTTTATTCACGATGAGTGTTATTAGGTCCCCGTCGCGTTCTACCATTCCAAATACGGGGAGTTTGTCTGTACCTTTCCCACGTTTTCTAGTTCCTCTCGGTGGGCGTGGCTTTCCTCCCATGTATGTTTCGTCAGCTTCGACTATTCCATGCAGCTTTAATGGCACTTCGTCTATTTCCGCCATGTGGGAGCGTATCTGATGCCCCATGCGCCAGGCTGTTTTGTATGTAACCCCCAGGACGCGCTCAAGCTCCTTGGCGGAGACTCCGTGCTTGGTAGTGGTAAAGAGATAGATGGCGTAGAACCATAGCTGTAAGCTAATGTGAGAGCGTTCAAAGGGCGTTCCAACCTTAGGATGGATATGGTTCCCACACCATTCGCACGAATACGCCTGAACGTTCTTAAGGCGATAGTGCTTCGTAGGCTCATCGCATTTTTTGCACCAGGGTATGACTCCATAACGGAGCTTCATTAAGTGTTCCAAGCAGGCATCGTCTGATGGGAACTTTTTGAAAAACTGTTTTATTGAGATTATTTTGTTCATAGGAGTCATTACCATGTCTGAATTGAATATTGAAATACTGAAGGATGAGGAATTTCGCAAGGTATTAGCAGAAACGATTAACGATTTAATTTCTTCAAATGCGATAAAGCTGGATCGATCACCTCAATGGTCTTTTGCACGGCGAGATCGTGTAACTGGTCATATGTTGTACCCCCAGAAATAGGAATATGAACCCTAATTTCAATGGATGGGTGTTTGTCAGTTAGTTCGTCTTTCATTTTGATAAATAAATTTGCCCATGCGTAGTTTTGTTCTAGTTCTATACGGAAAATATCAATGTCCATCTGACTTAGTTGCATCAGCTATACCCTCTGATTACGTATGATTAAATATAGTAGAGATTTTACGATACGTATTTAAAGGATATAGGTGCGAAAGGATAAGCCCGGTTGAATGACCGGGCTTTATTGTTTGGTGGAGGTGGCGGGAGTCGAACCCGCGTCCGCAAGCCCTCTGCCGTCGGTTCTACATGCTTAGCCGAATCTATTGTTTTAGTTGCGTGCTACCCGACCGGCAGGGAAAGCGCGCAACGAGTCCGGAAAAGTTTTGACGGATCCGCCCCGAACGTGCTTCTCCGCGGTCTTGTGAGCAATGACGCCCGAAATCTGAACGCACAAGCACGGCTTCAGTCGGACGGCACCCTACTGGGTTTTAAGCAGCGAGTGCGTAGTTGTCGTCGTTGGCAACTATATTGGTTGCAGTTGGATTTACGAGGTGTGCTGCGCCTCGGCATGCCCCTTCGGTTCGCGACCCGCGTCGAAGCCGTGGCACCCCCGGAGGTTGAGCACCAAGTATAGCTAAAGACTACGACTATTTCTGGCGCGCGCCTTTCATGATCCGGGCCTTTTCCCGTTGCCAGTCGCGATCTTTCTCCGCGGCTCGCTTGTCGTGCTGTCGCTTGCCGCGCGCGAGCGCGATCTCGACTTTTGCGTTGCCCTTTTTCCAGTAGAGGGCGAGCGCAATTGCCGTCATGCCTTTACGCTCGACCGCGCCTTTCAGGTGATCGATCTCACGGCGATGCAGCAGGAGTTTGCGCATACGCTGTGGGTCGGGCGTGATATGGGTCGACGCCGAGGGTAGCGGATTGATCAGCGCGCCGAACAGGAAAGCTTCATTGTCTTTCAGCAGGACATAGGTATCCCGGAGTTGGACGTTACCGGCGCGCAGGCTTTTGACCTCCCAGCCCTCCAGTACCAGTCCCGCTTCGAAACGTTCGTCGATATGGTAATCGTGCCGCGCCTTCTTGTTTTGTGCGATCGAACTCGGCTGCTTGGATTTTGTGCTTTTCTTACCCGCCATGATCGCGCCTCGGTCCACAGCCCCGAGTGGCCGAATTCCCGCTCAGATTATACCGCCGCCGAATTCGATGACCTTGTCCCCCTTCGCGCCTTGCACGAGAATGCGCTAATGGTTTCGGGGCGTGAATCGATCCATGGACAGTGGTCGTCGCGCTGGATATTTATCCTCGCGGCGACGGGATCGGCGGTTGGCCTGGGTAATATCTGGCGTTTCCCATACGTGACCGGTGAGAACGGCGGCGGAGCCTTCGTCTGATCTACCTCGCTTGCGTCGTGCTGGTCGGACTTCCGATCATGATGGCGGAGATCCTTATAGGACGGCGCGGCCGCTGCAGCCCAATCAACGCCATGGCGGTTCTCGCGAAAGAAGAGGGGCGTCATTCGTCGTGGGTCGCCGTTGGCTGGATGGGCGTGCTCGCGGGTTTTCTGATCCTGTCTTTTTATTCCGTCGTAGCGGGGTGGTCGCTGGCTTACGTGGTTTACCTGGCCGGTGGCGTTTTCGAAGGGGCGACGGTATCCGTGTCACAGGGCACGTTTCAGGCGCTGACGGATTCCCCCGGCCGCCTGCTGTTATGCCACAGCTTATTCATGGCGATGACGATGTTCATTATCGCCAGAGGCGTAAGCGGCGGACTCGAGCAGGCGGTTAAATTCCTCATGCCGGCCCTGTTCGTCTTGCTGATCGCAATGGTCGCCTATGCGATTGGAACAGGCGATTTTTCCGGTGCGCTCAGATACCTCTTCGAACCGGATTTCGGCAGGATCACGGGCGCCAGCATCATGACGGCGCTGGGCCAGGCCTTTTTCAGCCTCAGTCTCGGCATGGGCGCGATCATGATCTACGGCTCCTATTTGCCGAGCAACGCGTCGATTCCGCAAACCGCATTCATCATTGCGGGCGCGGACACCCTGGTCGCGATCCTCGCCGGACTCGCGATTTTCCCCATCGTGTTCGGATATGGACTCGAACCCGGGCAGGGTCCGGGTCTCGTATTCATCACGCTTACGATCGCGTTCGGCCACATGCCGGGCGGTCAATTTTTCGGCGTGTTGTTCTTCGTGCTGTTGGCGGTTGCCGCGTTGACGTCGGCCATATCGGTACTCGAACCGGTCGTCGCATGGCTGGTCGAATCGGCGCGGTGGGGCCGCATTAAATCCTGCCTCGTCGCCGGCATCGGCGCTTGGCTGCTCGGCGTGGGATCGTTGCTCTCCTTCAATGAATGGAGCGGCTTCACGCCGGGCGGTCGGAATTTCTTCGATTGGGCGGAATTCTTGAGCACTACCGTCCTGCTGCCGCTTGGTGGCATGTTGGTCGCGGTCTTTGCGGGTTGGGGGATGGCGCGCTCGAGTACGATGAACGAACTCGGCATCGGTGATTCCCTTGCATACCAAGCTTGGGTGGTGCTGGCACGCTTCGTCGCGCCCGTCGGCGTCGGGATCGTCTTTGTCGAAGCGATGAAATCCGCGTTCGCATAAACGCCGATGGCGGCCGTGAAGCGCAGCGCGTTTTCGCCGTTCACGCCAACGCAGATGTATACGCTCGTCAACGATGTCGCAGCCTATCCTTCGTTTCTACCGTGGTGCGCGGAAGCCGGCGTGCTCACCGAAGAAAATGGCATCATGCGTGCGCGGCTAAAGTTCAAAAAAGGCCGCTTCGATTACGCTTTTACCACTGAGAACCGATTGCGAACCGACGTCGGTATCGAAATGCACCTCGTCGATGGCCCGTTTGAGAAATTGCACGGCCAATGGCGCTTCGAGGCCGCCGACGGTGGGTGCCTCGTGACTTTCGAACTCGAATTTGAATTCGGCGGGCGGATTCTCGGAGCCGCATTGTCAGCGGCATTCAAACCGATCGCCGATTCCATGGTGGAGGCATTTCGAAAGCGGGCTTATGACGTCTACGCCGCATGAGTTATTGCACGTGCAGGTCGTTTACGCATTAACGGCCGAACAGCGCGTCGTTGACCTGAAGGTTCCCAGAGGCACCACGATTCGCGCCGCCGTAGAACGCTCAAGTATCGTCGAATATTTCCCGGATCTGGACCTCAGCGCCTGCGAATTCGGGATCTTTGGGATCGCGAAAGATCCGGGCGCGCGCGCGCAAGCAGGAGACCGTATCGAGATATACCGGCCGCTGCTCGACGATCCCAAGGAGATCCGCCGCCGCCGCGCGCGGGAAAAGGAATAAGCCTACAGATCGTCAGGGTTGGTGATATCGCGGTATTTAGGATCGCCGGGATCGTAGACGCCCGTTTTGTCATCTTCATCGTCGTCTGCGCCCAACCCGATGCCGTCGAAAATGCGGCGAAAGAAACCCTTCTTTTTTTCTCCGGTCGGGGCATCGCGCGGAACTAGGACCTCCGGTGCCGACGCGATTTGCGTGTCGTCCTCGTCGTCCTCTTGTTTGCTCTCGGGGTCGTCGGTTTGCGCATCCTCGACGGCTTCCTCATAACCTTCGAGCTCTTCGACGTCGTAGACGTATTCTTCTTTTTCTTCGTCACTGAAAGGCATCTTGTCCTTCATTCGAGCAAAAATACCCTTTCTGAAATACAGCGGGACTTCGACGGTCATGTCCTGATGCGTATCGACGATCAATTCGCCCGAGGCCGGGACGATATCGCCTTCGAGATGGTCGAGTTTCTCGTCGACAAACACCAAGGTCACACTGCGGCGTTCCACTTCCCCGCCCCCCGGCATGAACGTGTAGATGTAATCCCACCGATCCGCATTGAAGGTATCTTCGATGATGGGCGTGCCCATGACGAACAGAATTTTCTTCTTATCCATGCCGCGACGCAGCTGCCCGACCATGTCCTGGGTTATGACATTGCCTTGTTGAATGTCGATCTTGTGGATGAACGGCAGGTCCGTTGGTCCGGGCAAGGCCTCCAGCGACGGAAGGGATGGATTTGAACAACCGGCAAATACAGCCGTTGCGAGGCCTGCTACTAATGAGGTTCGATGCGATGGGGACACAGACAGACCAGTTTACGCGTAGATTTTTTGCCTTTTAGCCCGGATATTTCATAAAAAAAGAGGGCAAGCCCTTTCTAATCCGTTATAATTCAGTTAGTTAGGCTGAAAACGGAAAGGACTCGCCCGTGACAGAATGTACCCAGACTGCGCTGCAATTTCCAGGCTTTTCTCGCCGCAAGATCGACGTCTCATTCAACGCCGGTGACATCACTTCCAACGGTGGGGTGCAGTTGCTGCGCTGGGCCGATGAACGGACCGGGTTGATCAAGGCCGCGGCACGGGCCATTGGGGATTCGCGCCAGAGAAAGAGCTGCACCCACGCTCTGGAGTCGCTGGTCCGACAGCGGGTCTATGGCCTTTCCCTGGGCTATGAGGACCTCAACGACCACGAGGCATTGCGCGCGGACTTGGCTCTGCAGACGGCGCTTTCCCGGGATGAGTCGCTGGCGAGCCCGTCGACGTTGTGCCGACTGGAGAACCGCGCGAACCGGAACACCGCGGTGGCCCTGCACAAGGGACTCATTGATAACTTTATCGCCGCTTACAAACAAGCGCCCCGACGACTGATACGCGATGTGGATGCCACCGACGATCGGGTGCAGGGTGATCAAGCGGGCCGCTTCTTCCACGGCGACTACGACCACGACTGCTGTCTGCCCTTGTACGTGTTCTGTGGCGATCAACGGTTGGTCAGTTATCTGCGTTCGAGCAAGATCGACGGCGCAAAACACAGTGGGGCGATCTTGGCGCTGTTGATCAAACGGTTGCGCCAGGCGTGGCCGAAGGTCGAGATCCTGGTGCGCGCCGATGCCGGCTTTTGCCGCTGGCGGATGCTGCGCTGGTTCGATCGCCACGGCGTGGATTACGTCATGGGTATCGCGAAAAACCCGCGTTTGCACGATCAATCGTTAGCGTTGCGCACGTTGGCTCAGTGGCGGTATTGGATGATGGGTGAGAAGCAGCGCCTGTTCAGCGAGGTCCGTTACGCCGCACCGACTTGGGATACCCCGCGACGGGTGATCGTCAAGGCCGAGCACAGCGCCCGCGGCAGCAATCCCCGCTTCGTGGTGACCCACCTCACCGGCAAGGCCCAACGCATCTACGACCGCCTCTACTGCGCCCGCGGCGAGATGGAGAACCGGATCAAGGAGCAGCAGTTGGGCCTGTTTGCCGATCGCACCAGTTGCCACACCTGGTGGGCCAATCAGTTCCGGCTGTTGCTCTCAAGCTTGGCTTACACGCTGTTGGAGACGATCCGCCGGGTGGCACTACACGCAACGGCACGGGCTCGCGCGCAAGGCGGCACGCTGCGCCTGAAACTATTACGCATCGGCGCCATCGTCTTGCGCAATACCAGGCGCATCCGACTGTTGCTCTCCAGTGCTTACCCCCATCGAGAACTGTTCTGCCTGGTGGCCGCTCGCCTCAAGCCGGGATAGTCGTCCCAACGCCAGTCGCCTCGTGTTCGATTCCTTGTGAGTCGGGGTGTCGCTCGCCTCCGAAACGACTCGTGCATCGCAATCGGCGATAAATCCACCGGTGGCGCGCCGAAACGTCGCGCTTAAGCGCCGCTTCGTGCCACCACCAACGAATTCCGACCCATGATCGACCAACTCCACGCACAATCTCACTGCTCATGCAATATCCGGGTTAGGGAGCCAAATGCTAGCACAGCGGCCGCGTCAGCGACGAAAGTGCTATGCTGAATATGAGCCTTTGACACGAGTCGCGAAACGAAAAAAATGGACACGCAAGAACTCAAAAAAGCCGGTTTGAAAGCGACCCTACCGCGATTGCGTATTCTGGAAATACTGGAAGGTAGTC
The DNA here is from genome assembly GCA_965217605.1 of Gammaproteobacteria bacterium. Lineage (GTDB taxonomy): Bacteria > Pseudomonadota > Gammaproteobacteria > JAYYZW01. Next base: position 254,300 of record CBDCJB010000007.1, on the reverse strand, counting down.
AAGAGCGCCATCTCAGTGCAGAGGAGGTGTACAAATCCCTGATCGACGCAGGCGAAGACGTCGGGCTTGCGACAATTTATCGGGTCCTGACGCAATTCGAGGCCGCGGGACTGGTACAACGCCACAATTTCGATGGTGGGCACGCCGTTTTCGAAATAAAGGCCCAATGCCATCACGACCACATGGTCCGCGTTGACACCGGGGAAGTGATCGAATTCGTCGACACCGAGATCGAACAACGGCAGCGCGAAATCGCGGACGCACACGGGCTCGACCTCGTCGAACACAGCCTCGTCCTTTACGTACTTCCTAAACGCACGGATGCGGAATCGTAGAATCGTAGCCTGGATGTAGCGCAGCGAAATCCGGGGTCGATAACTCAACTGTCCTGACTTGCCGTCGCCATTAAATCGCGGGCATGCGCCACGCTCGACGCAGTCGCCTCGGCGGCGCCGAGCATGCGCGCGATCTCCGCTTCCCGCTCGGCTTTATCGAGGCGGCGTATGGTCGTTTCCGTGCGCGCGTCCACGACCGATTTATCGACGACGAGATGGTGGTCTCCGGCACTCGCCACTTGTGGTGAATGCGTAATGCAGATGACCTGACAGCAGCGGGCGAGGTCGCGCAAATTTTGACCTACGATGTTCGCGGTGGTGCCGCCTATGCCCGTGTCTACTTCGTCGTAAACGACGACGGGCACCCCGGAATGGTTTGCGGTGCCGGCTTGAATCGCGAGACCCACGCGTGATAGTTCGCCGCCCGAGGCGATCTTGGCGAGCGGACCTGGTGTTTGACCCGGGTTCGTCGCAATGACGAATTCGATTCGATCCCGACCATAGAGCCGCGGCGTATCGCTGCCCGCGTCTTCCATCGAGATATCGAAATCCGCTTGGGGAATGCCGAGTTCGCGTATCCGCGCCGTAATGTCGCGGCGCATCGTCGTCGCGACTTCGACGCGTTTTTCCGATAACACCGCGGCATGCTGTAAATACGCGCCCTGCGCAGCATCGATTTCCTGGCGTAATTTCGCTTGCGCGGCGTCACGCTGTTCGAAGGCTTCGAGTTCGTCCGCGAGACTCGAGCACAAAGTAGGGAGATCTTCCAACGCGACCTGATGTTTACGCGCGAGCATATGTAATTCGGCCAACCGCTCGTCCAGACGTTGCAGGCGCTCAGGATCGATCTCGATCGAATCCTGCATGCGGTCGAGTTCGTGCAACGCTTCTTCGACCGTGACGACCGATTGTTCGACGAGTTCCAGCAAAGCAGACGCTTCAGCGTGGCCGTCGACGAGTTCCCGAGTCCGCGAGGCAGCGAGCTCGAGGGCAGACAATATGCCGTCGTCATCGCCCTTGAGTGCGTGGCGCACTGCCGAGCAGCGCTCTAGATCTGCCGCGCCGTTAGCGAGGCGCTTAAACTCGCTTTCGATGGTATCGGTGTCCCCGGCGTCGATGCGGGCCGCGTTTAATTCTTCGATTTGATAGCGTAAAAGCTCGACCCGATCGGATTGCTGGCCATTGGCCTCGAGATTCGCTAACGCGTCGTGCGCGGACTTCCACGCTTCGTAAGCATGATTCACGCTGCCGACCTGTGATTGGAGATCGCCGTATACGTCCAACATATGCCGCTGCATGTCGTGTTGCAGTAGTCTCTGATCGGCGTGCTGGGCATGTACGTCAACGATCGCGCTTCCGATCTGGCGCATGAGTTGCACCGGCACCGGGCTCGCGTTGCAGAAGGCCCGCGAGCGTCCGTCTTTCGTGACCGTGCGACGCAAAACACATTCCGAATCACACTCGAGCCCGTGCGCGGAGAGCAGGGCGCGGGCGTCTTCGGCCGCCGTAATGTCGAACACCGCCGCGACCGCCGCGCGCTCACTACCCTCACGCACCAGGCGGCTGTCGGCGCGCGCGCCGAGCGCAAGCCCGAGCGCTTCGATGATGATCGATTTTCCTGCACCGGTTTCGCCGGAAAGGACCGTCAAACCTTCCTCGAACTCGATGTCGACATCCCGGACGACGACCAGATCCTGGACCGTCAATGCCCTCAGCAAGGGTCGCGACCCCAATTCAACTTAGCGCGCAGCGTCGCGTAATGATCGTGATTCGCCGGATGGAGGAGCGTAACCGATTGCGTGCGGCGAAATGCACGCACGAGATCGCCCGGCAACAAATCTTGAATCGAATTGCCGTCGCAGGTGACCCGTGATTCATCCTCACGTTCGGTCGCGACATGGATCTCGATCTTTGCTGAATTTCTGACCACGATTGGCCGGTTGGTCAGCGTATGCGGGCAGATCGGTACCAGCACCAGTGCATCGATACCGGGATCGAGGATCGGACCGCCGCCCGAGAGCGCGTAGGCCGTCGAGCCCGTCGGCGTCGCGACGATCATGCCGTCGGACCGTTGCGAATGCAGGAATTTGCCATCGACATAGGTATCGAGCGTGATCAGACGCGCGGTATTCCACTTTTGCACGACCACATCGTTCAGACCGTCTTCCGATCCGATGACCTTGCCGTCCCGCACAACCTCACAGCCCAATACGGCGCGCTCCTCCGATAAATATTCACCGTCCAGGACCGCGTTGAGATCGGCGGCTACGTCGGCCTGCGCGAGGTCGGTGAGAAAACCCAAGCGCCCGAGATTTACGCCCACCAGGGGTACCTCGCGCGGATAGATCTGGCCGGCGGCCTGCAACAGCGTCCCGTCCCCGCCCAGCGAGATGACGAGGTCGCAATATTCGGGAAGTTCGGTACCTGTGGCAGCGCGATATTCACCCGCGATGTCACCGGTGTCGCACTCGGTATCGACGAGTACGTCGAGGCCGCGTGCATTCAGCACGCTGATTACGCTCTCCAGCGCGTCTTTTACCGCCGGTTCTTGCGTTCTGGTCACGATCCCGATGCGCGTGAACATTCAGGTTTCCATCTGGTCAAAAAATGCTTGTGAACGTTAGCATTTTGGCGATTTGTGGGGCAACGTGGATTTTGCATGAACCACAGCTGGGTGGTAGATTTTTGCCACTGCTCCGAGAGGCTATTGACTAAAAGCACGTGGCTAATACGCCGTCTGATATCCAATTGAGTGAACGGTCCCAGTACCTGTTCAAATGTCTGGTGGAACGCTATATCACCGACGGGCAGCCTGTGGGCTCCAGAACCCTGGCGCGCGATGCAAAACTCGATCTCAGCCCCGCGACGATCCGCAACGTCATGGCGGATCTGGAAGACGCGGGATTGATTAAATCTCCGCATACCTCGGCCGGTCGACTTCCGACGGTCCAAGGGTACCGCCTGTTTGTCGACTCCATGTTGACGGTGCGTAATCTGAGTTCGAGTGAAATCCGCCAGATGCGGACGAGCCTCGACAGGGAAGACGATATTCAGACGCTGCTCGAAACGACCTCCACGATGCTCTCGGATATCACGAATCTCGCCGGCCTCGTGATGGTGCCGTTGACGGACCGTCGCGAGTTACGCCAGGTGGAATTCTTACCCCTCAACGACAATCGCGTCCTTGCTATCCTCGTGACGAACGATCGCGAGGTCGAAAACAAGATCATCAAGACCAACCGCGTTTATTCGTCGTCCGAGCTGACGCAGGCGGCAAATTACTTGAACTCGGCATTTGCCGGCCGCGATATCGACGCGGTGAAACTGGGCCTGGTTCGGGAAATGGAAGCGACACGCGAAGAAATGGACCAATTGATGACGCTCGTCATCGATATCACCCAAAAGGTCTTTCTCGACAGCGCTACAGGTAAGGACTACGTGCTCGCGGGAGAGACGAATCTGATGGATATCGACGAGCTGTCCGATATCGAGAAGCTACGCAATCTCTTTGAAGCCTTCAATCAAAAGCGGGACATCCTGCATTTGTTGGATCAAGCACTTAGCGCGTCCGGCATCCAGATATTCATCGGCGAGGAATCGGGCTATGAGGTGCTCGATGACTACAGCATCGTGACCTCGACCTATGCCGACGCCGATCGCACTCTGGGTGTGCTCGGCGTGATAGGCCCGACGCGCATGGAATACGAGCGCGTCATTCCGATCGTCGACCTCACGGCGAAGATCCTCAGCACGGCGTTGAATTCCAGGAGTTAGTCCCCATTTCGTCAAAGCGACGCCGCGACATGCGCCCGGCATGACACGGGGAGCGGCCCGCGTTGAAATTCAACGGTTATACGGCAGGCAGCCGATGTATTGAACGTAGCGTTTAAGGTGCTCGGGTGGACGACAAAGACGAACATGAACCGGTAGACGGGGCTCCAGAAGCCGTTCTGGACCCGCAGGTGGCCGTGGACGCGGGACAGGCCGAACCCGCCGCCAGCGATGATGCGCTTTCGGACAACGAAGCAATCGAAGCCGAAACCGAACAGCTGCTGGGCAAGATAGAGGAACTCAAAACGGAGGTCTTACGCGCCCGAGCCGATGCCGAGAATGTTCGCAAGCGGGCGGCCCGTGACGTCGAAGCTGCACACAAATACGGTCTCGAGCGGTTGGTGAGCGAATTGTTGCCCGTCAAAGACAGTATGGAGATGGGATTAACCGCAGCCGCGGCGGCCAGCGACGTCGACAGCCTGATCGAGGGCATGGAACTCACGGTCAAGATGTTCGATGATTTTCTGGATAAAGTCGGCGTCACTGAGTTAGACCCCAATGGCCTGCAATTCAATCCCGACTTTCATCAAGCGATGACCGTCGAAGAATCCGCTGAGGCGGCGCCCGGCACGGTACTGAAAGTCATGCAAAAAGGCTTTCTGCTGAATGACCGTCTGGTGCGCCCGGCGCTCGTTATCGTGGCCAAAGGCGCTGAAGACGACACTTGAATTTATGACTACAGGACCCACTTAAAATCGGAAGCCAGGGGCGTTCAAGCCCCGCGAGAGGCAAAAATAGAGGCAAATCATGGGCAAGATAATCGGCATTGACCTGGGCACGACCAACTCATGCGTCGCCGTACTCGAAGGCGGCACACCGAAGGTCATTGAAAACAGTGAAGGCGCACGAACCACACCTTCGATCGTTGCATTCGGTAGCGATGACGAAGTGCTCGTCGGTCAATCCGCGAAACGCCAAGCAGTCACCAATCCCAAAGATACCTTGTTCGCGGTCAAACGCCTGATCGGCCGCAAATTCGATGACGATGTCGTGCAGCGTGACACGGACATGGTGCCGTATTCGATCGCCAAAGCGGATAACGGGGACGCCTGGGTCGAAGCCAAGGGCAACAAGATGGCGCCGCCGGAGGTGTCGGCGCGCGTGCTGATCAAAATGAAGAAAACCGCCGAGGATTATCTCGGCGAGGACGTTTCCGAGGCCGTGATCACGGTACCGGCGTATTTCAATGATTCCCAACGGCAAGCAACAAAGGATGCGGGACGCATCGCAGGGCTCGAAGTCAAACGCATCATCAACGAACCGACGGCCGCGGCCCTTGCTTACGGCATGGACAAAGGGGGCGGTGACGCCAAGATCGCCGTTTACGATTTAGGCGGCGGCACCTTCGATGTTTCCATAATTGAAATCGCCGAAGTCGACGGCGAACATCAGTTCGAAGTGTTGTCGACGAATGGCGACACATTTCTAGGCGGTGAAGATTTCGATTTGCGCATCATCGATCACCTGGCCGACGAGTTCCTGAAGGATCAAGGTGTCGATCTACATAGAGATCCCCTGGCCTTGCAGCGGCTCAAGGAGGCAGCTGAAAAGGCCAAGATCGAACTCTCGTCCAGTCAACAAACCGACGTGAACCTGCCGTATGTAACCGCCGATGCCAGCGGGCCGAAGCATTTGAACGTCAAGATCACGCGCGCCAAGCTCGAATCGCTGGTCGATGACATCATCGAACGCACGATAGAACCCTGCCGTATCGCCTTGCAGGACGCGGGGCTCAGCGCCTCGGATATCAACGACATCATTCTGGTCGGCGGTCAGACTCGCATGCCCAAGGTCCAGGAGGTGGTCAAGGATTTCTTCGGCCAGGAGCCGCGCAAGGACGTCAACCCCGACGAAGCCGTCGCGATGGGCGCGGCGATTCAGGCCGGCGTACTCGGCGGCGATGTAAAAGACGTATTGTTACTCGACGTGACGCCGTTGTCGCTCGGCATTGAAACCTTGGGTGGTGTCATGACCAAGCTCATCGAGAAGAACACCACCATTCCGACCAAGGCGCAGCAGGTGTTTTCGACTGCCGACGACGGTCAAACAGCGGTCACGGTGCACGTGTTGCAGGGTGAGCGTGACCAGGCGGTGGCGAATAAATCGCTCGGCCGCTTCGATCTCGCCGAGATCCCACCGGCTCCGCGGGGTGTTCCGCAAATCGAGGTTACGTTCGATATCGACGCGAACGGGATCCTCAATGTATCGGCGAAGGACAAGGCGACCGGCAAGGAACAATCGATCATTATCAAGGCGTCCAGCGGTCTATCCGATGATGAAATCGAGCGCATGGTGACGGATGCGGAAGCCCATGCGGAGGAAGATCGCAAGTTCCACGAACTGGTCAATGCGCGCAATCAGGCTGATACGCTGGTTCACGCCAGCAAGAAGTCACTCGAAGACCTGGGCGAAAACGTCGAGGACGAAGAACGCCAGGATATCGAGAGCGCTATCGAAACGCTGGAAAAAGCCATCGAGGGTGATGATGTCGACGACATCACCGCCAAGACGCAGCATCTTGCCGAGCTCTCCGGTAAGATTGCGCAAAAGGCTTACGAAGCGCAGGCGGCTGAGAGTGCTGAAGGCGAAGGCGCCGCAGAAGCCACCGAGAACACACAAGAAGGCGAAGATGACGGCAATGTCGTCGATGCCGACTTCGAGGAAGTCAAGGACGATAAGTAAGCGCTTCCATACGTGCCCGTCTGAGCCCGGTCAGGCTTTAAGCCTGCCCGGGCTTCGATGTTATTTAGAAGTAGTCCCAAGATTCGTGTGGGGCGTAAGGGCAAGGCGCGCGGGCTTCGAGGAGCGCAGTTTATTTGCATAAATGAGCACCGGAGAAGGTCGTGCAACGCAGCAATAATGTTCCACACGAATTTTGGGACTACTTCTAAGGAGCGTTTGAGAAAAACTGTTCATGGCCAAACGCGACTACTACGAAACCCTTAGCGTTGACCGCAACGCGACCGACGCCGAGATCAAAAAGGCGTATCGCCGCCTGGCCATGCAGTACCACCCCGATCGAAACCCGGGGGATGAGGCGGCCGAGGAGAAATTCAAGGAAGCGAAGGAAGCGTTCGAAATTCTGAGCGACGGCCAGAAACGCGCCGCCTATGACCAATTGGGTCATGCCGGTGTCGACCCTTCGATGGCCGGTGGCGCCGGATTCGGCGGTGCGTCGGGCTTCGGCGATATTTTCGACACGGTTTTCGGCGACATCTTCGGCGGCGGCGCGCGCGGCGGGAACCGCGCCTATCGCGGTGCGGATTTACGTTATGACCTCGAATTGTCGCTCGAGGATGCAGTCGCCGGATCCGAGATCAAGATCCGCGTGCCGACCTTGATCGACTGCGATCCCTGCAAGGGCAAGGGATCGCGCAGCGGACGCGGCCCGGATACCTGCCACAGCTGCGGTGGTGCCGGACAGGTCCGCATGCAGCAGGGCTTTTTTTCGGTCCAGCAGACCTGTCCGAAATGCCGCGGCACCGGCAAGGTCATCAGTGATCCGTGCGCAAGTTGTGGCGGTTCCGGTAAGGCGCGCGGCAACAAGACCATTTCAGTCAAGGTCCCGCCGGGCGTCGACAACGGTGACCGCATCAGGCTCGCCGGCGAAGGCGAACCAGGTCAAAGCGGTGGACCGCCTGGCGACCTCTACGTAAACGTCGTGGTCAAACCGCATCCGATCTTCACTCGGGACGATACGGATCTACACTGCGATGTGCCGATCGATTTCGTCGCAGCCGCGCTCGGCGGCGAACTCGAAGTTCCGACGCTCGAGGGCCGGGTCGTGCTCAAGATCCCGCCGGAAACACAGACCGGTAAGATGTTCAGGCTGCGCGGTAAAGGCGTGCGCTCGGTACGCGGCAGCGGCGTCGGCGATTTGATCTGCCGCGTATCGGTCGAAACGCCGGTGAATCTCAATAAACAGCAAAAAGATCTCTTGAAGCAATTCGGCAAGTCCACGTCCGGTCAGGGTAACAAGCACAGCCCGCGGGCCAGCTCGTGGGTGGACGGCGTCAAGAAATTTTTCGAAGAGATGAAATTTTCCTAGTGCCTACGCGCATCGCGATCGCGGGCGCAGCGGGGCGCATGGGACGCAGCCTGTTTGCGCATACGTCCACGCGTCCCGATCTAATCCTTGCCGCCGCATTGGAAGATCCCGCATCGCCACACATCGGATCGGACCCTGGCTTACTGGCTGGAACTGAGGCCGCGGGTTTCGAGATCGGGTCTGAGCTGGAAGCGGTCATTGAAGACGTCGATGTCGTGATCGACTTCACCGTGCCGGAGGCGACACTAGCAAACACGGCCGTATGCCGCGCAGCCGGTAAACGCATGGTCATAGGCACGACTGGGCTTGGGCCGGCCGTTCAGCAATTACGCGAAGCGAGCGCGGACATTGCCATTGTTTTCGCTCCAAACATGAGCGTGGGCGTGAATCTTTGTTTTCGCCTCGTCGAACTCGCAGCGCAGGTGCTGAGCGACGATTACGACATCGAAATCATTGAAGCCCATCATCGCCATAAAATCGACGCGCCCTCGGGCACGGCCGTGCGTATGGGTGAGATCATCGCGCAAGCGCTTGGCCGCGATCTCGACAGTTGCGCGGTCTACGGTCGAGAAGGTCGAACCGGCGCACGCGATAAAAAAACCATCGGCTTCGATACGATTCGCGCCGGTGAGATCGTCGGCGAGCATACCGCGCTGTTCGCGGGTCCCGGCGAGCGGGTCGAAATTACGCACCGCGCGGCGGATCGTTCGACGTTCTCGAGCGGCGCCTTCCGCGCGGCTGCGTGGATCAGCGAACGCGACAACGGCCTATTCGATATGCTCGACGTCCTTGGTCTCAGCCGCTGAATCCGTGCGGTATACTCTAGAACCTATCTCAAAATTATCCGCATGTGCGCCGGGTGCGATTTTCGCGCAGTTCAAGGCGCGAGGAGCGTGGTTTAGTGGTACTAAACGAGCGACGAGCAACGCTGAAATGCGCGAAAATAGTCCCGGCCCTCCGGGTTGCGTCCTCAAAGCGCGCCTGCCGCGTTGCAACGCTTGAACATAGAAGCAACTCAGCCCTGTGCGCTGTGCCTTGCATCCGCGTTTTGAGGGCGCAACGCACACGCGGATAATTTTGAGATAGGTTCTAGTTGTATGGGTACGTTGCGCGCTGCCGTCATCGGCGTTGGGTATCTGGGCAATTTTCACGCGCAGAAATACGCTCAACTCGCAGAGGTCGATCTCGTCGCCGTGGTCGACACCAATCCCGCGCGTGCCGAGGAAATCGCGGCGAAATACGGCACGAAGGCCGTAACGGATTACGTCCAAGTTCTGCCGGAGATCGACCTCGTATCGATCGTCGTACCGCCGTCCAGGCATTTTGACATCGCCCGCGATTGCCTTGCGGCAAACGTTCATGCACTGGTCGAAAAACCCGTAACGGAAACGGTTGACGAGGCGGAAGAACTCATACGGGTCGCAATCGACCGCAACCTGGTGTTGCAGGTCGGGCACTTGGAACGGTTCAATCCCGTGGTCCATGCGTTACATGAGCGTGTAACCAGCCCACGGCTCATCGAGGCGCAACGCTTCGCGGCCTACCAGTCCCGCGGTACGGAAGTTGACGTCGTACTGGATCTGATGATTCACGACATCGATATCGTCCTCAGTATCGTCGACAGCCCCATAACGGCCGTTCACTCGTCGGGTACCGCAGTGGTCACCAACGATATCGACATCGCGCATGGGCGTATCGAATTTGAAAACGGCTGCATTGCCGAACTCGCGGCGAGCCGGGTCTCGCAAGAGCCAGCCCGCGCGATGAAGGTCTACCAGGCAGGTTCCTATCTCACGATCGATTACATGAATCACGAATTACAGGTCGGCACGGTCGTCGACGGCATTGAGGAGCAGGCGCGGCGGGAAGTTACCTTCGAAACGGAAACGGTCGCGGGCACCGATGTTTTAATGGCCGAAATCTCGTCTTTCATCGGTGCGGTCAGCAGCGGTTCGACCCCGGAGGTGACGGGCGAAGACGGCAAGCGCGCGCTTGAAGTGGCGATCGACATCAGTCACCGGATTAACCGGTACCGTGCTGCGGGGGCGGCGCCTGATACGCAGAGCGGTTAATCGAACTTCGTCAACGCACGACATGTCCCAGCGCGGTGCGCGGAACGGGCGTCGTGGTGTCGATGAAGATGGCGCCGTCACGGACGTCGACGGCAAGTCGCACCAAGTTCTGACCCGAGCAAGGGCCGGCCACGCAATAACCCGAGTCCAATGAAAACAACGCGCCGTGCGTAGCGCATTGCAATAGCACGTCGTCGAAATCCAAAAACTGTCCCGGCTTCCAGTCCAAGCGCACACCCGTGTGCGGGCAACTGTTGAGGAACACGCTTACTCGATCGCCCTTACGGGTGAGGATCACGCGCCTGGGGCCGTCGTCGATATCGACGACGGCGCCGATTGCGCCACCGTCATTGATGTCTTCCACCGCAGCGATGCGTCTTTCCATCGAGTCGTACCGCGGCGATTCCAGGGGTTTAAGCACGCAGCCGCGGGCGCATGGTCCTTTCGTGGGTTAGGTGCGTCAAGTACAATGTAACACTTGAGCGGGAGCAGCCGGTTGGGTGCTCCCGTTTTGTATATGCAGGAATCGGAGTGAGCGAAAACGCTGTTCTAGCCTTGTCCGACGGCACCATCTTTCGGGGTCGTTCAATCGGTGCTGATGGCAACGGCGTGGGCGAGGTGGTGTTCAACACTGCCATCACCGGTTATCAGGAAATCTTGAGCGATCCTTCTTACGCCCAACAAATCGTTACGCTCACTTACCCTCACATCGGCAATACAGGGATCAACGACCGGGATGTCGAAGCACAGCGCCTGTTCGCGGGCGGCCTCGTGGTGCGCGACGCATCGATCGTGACCAGCAGTTGGCGCTGCACGGGAAATCTTAGCGATTATCTGCGCGCGCAAGGCGTTGTCGCAATCGCGGATATCGATACGCGCAAACTCACCCGGATCCTGCGCGAGCGGGGCGCGCAAAACGGTTGTATCGGGGCAGGCTACGGGCTCTCAGAATCCAGTGCGCTTACGGCGGCGCGCGAGTTTCCGGGTCTGAAAGGCGCGGACCTCGCGAGGATTGTGACGACCGATGAAAGTTACCGGTGGCACGAAGGCAGCTGGCGCATCAGCGACGACGGCTATTCGTCGATGCCGTCGAAACGCTGGCGGGTTGTGGCCTACGATTTCGGCATTAAACACAACATCCTGCGGCTGCTGGCCGACCGCGGCTGCGAAGTCGACGTCGTACCCGCGACCGAATCCGCTGTCGCCGTTCTCGAGCGGCAACCGCACGGCGTGTTCCTGTCTAATGGTCCCGGCGATCCCGAGCCCTGCGATTACGCCATCGCTGCGATTCGTGAAATTGTCGCCCGCGGGTGCCCGGTCTTCGGTATCTGTCTCGGCCATCAACTCCTCGCCCTGGCGTGTGGCGCCCAAACCGTAAAAATGAAATTCGGTCACCACGGCGCAAATCATCCCGTCAAGGATCTCGCCACCGGGCGCGTTCTCATTACGAGTCAGAACCATGGCTTCGCTGTCGACGAAGAAAGCTTACCGGGCGACGTCAAAGCCACCCACCGTTCGCTTTTCGACGGTTCCTTGCAGGGCATACATCATCTTGAAAAACCCGCCTTTGGTTTCCAGGGCCACCCCGAAGCGAGTCCGGGCCCACACGATATACAAGTCTTGTTCGATCATTTTGTCGAACTCATGCATGCCGCAAAGGCGTAATACAGACTTTGGGCAAGCGCACTGACATCGAGTCGATCCTGCTCATCGGCGCCGGTCCGATCGTGATCGGGCAGGCATGCGAATTCGATTATTCGGGATCGCAGGCATGCAAGGCGCTGCGTGACGAAGGTTATCGCGTGGTGCTGATCAATTCGAATCCGGCAACCATCATGACGGATCCGGATATGGCCAATGCAACCTATATCGAGCCCATCAGCTGGCAGACCGTTGCGGCCATCATCGAACGGGAACGTCCCGATGCGCTACTGCCGACGATGGGCGGACAAACGGCCCTCAACTGCGCACTCGATCTCGCGCGCGAAGGCGTTTTGGATGCATACGACGTAAATCTGATCGGCGCCTCCAAAGAGGCCATCGATAAGGCTGAAGATCGTGAACTATTCCGCAAAGCCATGCAGCGAATTGGCCTTGAGACCGCCCGTTCGCACATCGCGCGTGATTTCGACGCGGCTTACGCGGCGCAAGCCGATCTTGGCTTCCCGGTCATCATCCGCCCGTCGTTCACCTTGGGCGGAACCGGCAGTGGTATTGCTTTTAATAACGAGGAATTCGCCGCGATTTGCCGGCGCGGATTAGATGCATCTCCCACCTCGGAGATCCTGCTCGAAGAATCCGTGCTCGGATGGAAAGAGTTTGAAATGGAAGTGGTGCGCGACACTGCGGACAACTGCATCATCGTGTGTTCTATCGAAAACCTCGATCCCATGGGTATACATACCGGTGATTCGATCACGGTGGCGCCGGCGCAGACGCTTACTGATAAGGAATATCAGATCATGCGAAACGCGTCGCTCGCGGTCTTGCGGGAGATCGGTGTCGACACTGGCGGTTCGAACGTTCAATTCGCGGTCGACCCAAGCGATGGTCGTTTGATCATCATTGAAATGAATCCGCGCGTTTCCCGATCGTCGGCCTTGGCGTCCAAGGCCACCGGATTTCCCATCGCCAAGGTGGCGGCGAAACTCGCCGTCGGCTACACCTTGGATGAGCTGAAAAACGATATAACCGGAGGCGCAACGCCCGCCTCGTTTGAACCGGCAATCGATTATGTCGTCACTAAAATTCCGCGTTTCACGTTTGAGAAATTCCCGCAGGCGGAGGATCGCTTAACGTCGCAAATGAAGTCCGTGGGTGAGGTCATGGCGATCGGTCGCACGTTTCAGGAATCATTACAGAAAGCGATTCGCGGTCTTGAAACCGGCGCGACGGGGCTCGACGAAGTCGACCTTTCCGGTCCGAAACTCGAGGATAATGAACTGCGCCGCGAGTTGAGCGCGGCCGGTGGGCGGCGGATCTGGTACGTCGGCGAGGCATTTCGCCGCGGCTGGGCGATCGAGCAGGTTGCCGAACTGACCCGCATCGATGCATGGTTCCTCGCGCAAATCGATGATCTGATCCGTGAAGAGAGCGAACTCAAAAAACAAGGTAAAGGGGACTTAACCGGTGAGCGCCTCCGTTTGCTCAAGCGAAAAGGATTTTCCGACGCCCGTATCGCGACTTTGACTAAGCGCCGCGAGGACGAGGTGCGCGCCTTGCGCCACGACCTGCAATTGCGCCCGGTATTCAAGCGGGTTGACTCATGTGCCGCGGAGTTCAATGCAACGACGGCCTATATGTATTCGACTTTCGAAGATGAATGCGAAGCCGAACCGACCGGGCGCGACAAAATCATTGTCCTCGGGGGTGGGCCAAATCGTATCGGGCAGGGTATCGAATTCGACTATTGTTGTGTCCAAGCCTCGCTCGCGGCTCATGACGCCGGTTTTGAGTCGATCATGATCAACTGTAATCCCGAAACGGTGTCGACCGATTACGACACGTCGGATCGTCTTTACTTCGAGCCTTTAACCCTGGAGGACGTGCTCGAGATCGTTCACCTTGAGCAGCCCCGCGGCGTGATCGTGCAATTTGGTGGGCAAACGCCGCTCAAGCTTGCGCGCGATCTCGAGAGCGCCGGCGTCCCGATCGTCGGTACATCTCCCGATTCCATCGATCTGGCGGAGGATCGCGAACGGTTTCAACAGTTCCTCAAGGACATCGGACTCAAGCAGCCGCCTAACCGTACTGTTCGCAGCGCAGGAGAAGCGATTAAAAGGGCGGGTGAGATCGGCTACCCACTCGTCGTTCGACCCTCTTATGTGCTCGGCGGGCGTGCGATGGAAATCGTTTATAGCGATGAAGACCTGGACAATTACATGCACGAAGCCGTGGCCGTATCCAACGAGTCTCCGGTCCTGCTCGATCATTTTCTGGAAAGTGCGATCGAGGTCGACGTCGATGCGATCTGTGACGGACAGTCGGTACTCATTGGCGGCATCATGGAGCATATCGAACAGGCCGGCGTGCATTCCGGCGACTCGGCATGCGCACTGCCGCCCCATACCCTGACTCGCGAAATACAAGATGAGCTCACATATCAGGTCGAGTTGATGGCAAAAGGGCTCAACGTCGTGGGGTTGATGAATACGCAATTCGCCATTCAGGGCGACGAGATCTTCGTACTCGAAGTCAATCCCCGCGCGTCGCGTACGGCGCCATTCGTATCCAAGGCGATCGGCATTTCGCTTCCCTATGTTGCGGTGCGTTGCATGTTGGGTGAATCGCTCGCGGCACAGGGCATTCGTTCGCAACGTACACCGCCCTATTATTCAGTCAAAGAAGCGGTGTTTCCCTTCGTGAAATTTCCTGGCGTCGATCCCCTGCTCGGTCCCGAAATGAAGTCGACGGGCGAGGTAATGGGCATAGGCGCTACGTTCGGTGAGGCGTTTGGCAAAGCGCAGGAGGCCGCAAACATGGCGTTACCATCCGGCGGTACGGCATTCGTCAGCGTCAAGGATCAAGACAAGCCGTCGGTGGTGGAACTAGCGCGGGTTTTACGCGCCCTAGGGTTTCGTATCGTCTCGACTAGAGGTACGGCGGCTTGCTTCATCGAAGCCGGCATAGAATGCCAGGCGGTCAATAAAGTGTTGGAAGGCCACCCGCATATCGTCGACATGATCAAGAGCGATGAGATAGACCTGATCATCAACACTACGGAGGGCAAGCAGGCCATTTCCGATTCCTCCACGTTGCGGGCAGCGGCTCTACACCATCGCGTTGCCTATACGACGACGCTGGCCGGCGCGACGGCCGCGGTCATGGCTTTGACTGATGCGAGTGCAAGCGCGGTTCGCCGCTTGCAAGATCTACATCAGGAGTGCGTTGCGTGAATAAATCTCCGATGACTGCAATCGGCGCACAACGACTGCGTGAGGAACTGCAAAAACGTAAAACGGATGATCGACCGCGTATCACTGCGGCCATCGCGGAAGCACGCGCGCATGGCGACTTGAGAGAAAATGCGGAATATAACGCGGCTCGCGAACAGCAAGGTTTCAATGAAGGGCGTATCGCCGACATCGAACGCAAGCTGGCCAGTGCGGAAATCATCGACGTGACGAAAATCGATACGGATGGTCGTATCGTTTTCGGCGCAACCGTGGAACTCTGTAATGCGGACACCGGCGCAGACGTGCAATACAAGATCGTCGGCGAGGATGAAGCCGATATTAAAGCAGCCATGGTTTCGATTAATTCACCCATCGCCCGCGCTCTGATCGGGAAATCGGAAGGTGATCGCGCCGTTGTCGAGGCGCCCGGTGGCGAGGTCGAATACGAAATTCTCGGCGTCCGCTACGAGTAATCGTGCCGCGACGACCGCCCAGTCAACGCTGGTTACAGCGTCAAAATACCGATCAGTATGTAAAAAAGCGTGACGAGCAGGGATATCCCTCGCGGGCCGCATATAAACTTCAAGAAATTAACCGCCGTGACCGATTAATAAGGGCAGGCATGTGCCTGATTGAGCTTGGCGCGACCCCGGGCGGATGGACTCAAGTTGCGGCGGAGATCGTGGGCCGCAGCGGAACTGTCGTGGCTGTGGATGTCTTAACTATGGAACCCATCGATGGCGCTGTATTCATTGAGGGCGACTGCCGCGCAGCAAGCGTGAGCAGCGCGGTAGGAGTGGCCTTAGGTGGTCGTCGCGCGGATCTTGTAATGTCGGATATGGCCCCCAATATTACCGGAGTGGCCCCCACCGATGAGGCGGCGGCGAGCGAGCTTGGTTATACCGCGCTCAATTATGTTCGTGCATTTTTACGACCGGGTGGATCGCTGTTGATAAAGTTATTCCAGTTTCCAGAAACGGAGCTGATCGTCGATGAAATCTCGACGCTCTTTAAAAACGTGCGGCGCCGAAAACCACCGGCTTCGCGCGCGCAGTCACGCGAGTTTTATGTCGTGGCGCAACAATTTGGTATATAGTTTTCCGGATGGCTAGAAATCTCGTACTTTGGATTGTCATAGCCCTGGTGCTGATGCTGGTGTTCCAGAATTTTACGCCGCGTCACGGCGCCGCACGCCCGATCGATTATTCTGACTTCGTTGCCGAAGTAAAAAGCGGCCGCGTTGCCAAGGCGACGCTCGACGGACCCACGATCGAAATGGAGATGCACGACGGGTCGCGCCTGTTTTCCTACAGCCCCGAATCCGACAATGGGCCGCTGATCGGTATGCTGCTGGACAACAAGGTGCGCATCGAGGCGCAACCGCCGGATCGGCAGGGTCTGCTGATGCAGATCTTCATTTCCTGGTTCCCCTTCCTGCTCTTGATCGCGGTATGGATTTACCTCATGCGTCAAATGCAAGGCGGCGCCGGCGGTCGCGGTGCCTTGTCGTTCGGTAAAAGCCGCGCGCGCCTGTTGGGCGAAGACCAGGTGCGGGTGACGTTCAACGACGTGGCGGGAGTGGATGAGGCCAAAGAAGAAGTAAAAGAGCTGGTCGACTTTCTCAAAGACCCTGGCAAATTCCAAAAACTTGGCGGCAAGATCCCCCGCGGGGTGCTGATGGTCGGCACGCCGGGGACCGGTAAAACCTTGCTGGCGAAAGCCATAGCGGGTGAAGCCAAGGTGCCGTTCTTTACGATCTCCGGATCGGATTTCGTCGAAATGTTCGTAGGCGTCGGCGCGTCACGTGTACGCGATATGTTCGAACAGGCGAAAAAGCATGCGCCGTGCATCATCTTTATCGACGAAATCGATGCCGTGGGCCGGCATCGCGGCGCCGGGCTCGGCGGTGGGCATGACGAGCGCGAGCAAACCCTGAACCAACTGCTGGTCGAAATGGACGGATTTGACGGCAACGAAGGCGTTATCGTGATTGCCGCGACCAACCGCCCGGACGTGCTCGACCCGGCGCTGCTCAGGCCCGGCCGATTCGATCGTCAGGTCGTCGTGCCGTTGCCGGATATTCGCGGCCGCGAGCAAATTCTGAAGGTCCATATGCGCAAAGTGCCGTTGGACGACGACGTTAAAACGAGCATATTAGCGAGGGGCACGCCTGGATTTTCGGGTGCCGATCTGGCGAACCTCGTTAACGAGGCCGCGCTGTTCGCGGCGCGCGCAAATAAGCGCCTGGTGGACATGGAAGAGTTCGAAAAAGCCAAAGACAAGATCATGATGGGCGCGGAGCGGCGTTCGATGGTCATGAGTGACGACGAAAAGAAGCTCACGGCCTACCACGAAGCGGGCCACGCGATCGTCGGGCGCCTGGTTCCGTCGCACGACCCGGTGTACAAGGTGACGATCATGCCGCGCGGCCGCGCGCTCGGGGTGACGATGTTCTTACCCGAAGAAGACCGGCTCAGCTACAGCAGGGAGCGGCTCGAGAGTCAGATATCGAGTTTATTCGGCGGCCGCATTTCTGAAGAGATCATTTTCGGGGCCGATGCCGTGACTACTGGAGCTTCAAACGACATCGAACGGGTCACGGATATCGCTCGTAATATGGTAACCAAATGGGGCCTGTCGGAAAAACTCGGTCCGATGACTTACAGTGACGACGAGGGCGAGATATTCCTCGGTCATTCCGTAACCCAGCATAAATCGGTGTCCGATGAAACCGCGCATTTGATCGACGAAGAAGTACGCGACATCGTCAACCGGAATTATCAACGCGCAAAGAAAATAGTCGAATCGAACCTCGATAAGTTGCATGTGATGGCGGACGCTTTGATGAAATACGAAACGCTCGACACCGAGCAAATCGACGACATCATGCAAGGCAAACCGCCGCGTCCGCCGAAGGATTGGATGGACGATGATGTAGACGGTGCCGACAGCGCCAGTTCCGACGACCCGTCGACCGATGAGCACGATTCGAAAGATGAAAAGATCGGCGGGCCCGCGAGTCTGCATTGATGCAAGTCTCGCGCGGTTAAAGCTCGCGGCGCCGACGCCCGATACATAAAATCACAATCTCTGTGAGACACGTCACGGAGGCCGCGGCTGGCTTCAATGTACTCTGTTCGTCTTATCTATGAATAAGCGGAAAAGAAAACACTTCGGCACGGACGGCATTCGCGGTACGGTCGGGGAACCGCCGATCACCCCCGATTTCATTATGAAATTGGGATGGGCCGCAGGCCGCGTACTGGGCGCGCGCGCGCCGGGTCGACAAAAAGTTCTCATCGGCAAAGACACCCGCGTGTCAGGTTATATGTTCGAATCGGCGCTCGAAGCGGGCTTGTCCGCGGCGGGTATCGATATTCATCTGCTCGGCCCGATGCCAACTCCGGGGATTGCCTACCTCACGCGTACCTTCCATGCCAAAGCCGGGATCGTAATCAGCGCCTCGCATAACCTCTATTCCGACAACGGCATCAAGTTTTTTTCGTACGAAGGCAAAAAGCTTCCTGATGACATCGAATTGGAAATCGAAGCGGAGATCGAAAAACCGTTGCAAACGGTTGCGTCGCGCGATCTGGGTAAGGCAAAACGGGTAGACGACGCGGCCGGACGCTATATCGAGTTCTGCAAGAGCACCATCAGTTCGGGTATCGATTTATCCGGCATGAAGCTCGTGGTGGACTGCGCCCACGGCGCGACGTATCACATCGCACCCGCCGTATTCGCTGAGCTTGGAGCTAGCGTGGTGGCGCTGGGAAGTTCGCCCGACGGGTTCAACATCAATCAGAATTGCGGCGCGACGATGCCTGCAGTGATGCAAGCGGCCGTTCGGGAACACCGGGCCGACGCCGGCATCGCGCTCGATGGCGACGGAGACCGCCTGATCATGGTGGACGCGGAAGGCGAGGTCGTCGATGGCGACGAGCTGACCTTTGTGATCGCGCGCCGGCGCCAGAATATGGGAACCTTGAATGGCAGCGTGGTTGGCACGCAGATGAGCAATCTAGGCTTGGAGGAGGCCATCAAATCGCTCGGGCTCGGATTCGAACGTGCCGAAGTCGGCGACCGCTACGTCATGGAAATGTTACAGCAGAGTGGCTGGACGCTCGGCGGTGAGTCCTCCGGCCACATCATCTGTCTCGATTTAACGACCACGGGCGACGGCATCATTTCGGCCCTACAAGTACTCGAAGCGATGGTGTGCAGCGGGTGCAGCCTGAACGAGCTCAAACGCGGTATGACCAAATATCCACAAGCCCTGATCAATGTGCACATGGATGAGAAGATCGATGTGCTTGCGCTACCCGACGTGCAACAAGCCGTCGCTGATATCGAGGCCCGCCTGGCAAACAATGGGCGGATCCTGCTGCGCCCGTCGGGAACCGAGCCCGTCGTGCGCGTCATGGTCGAAGGACGGGATAGCTCAATGGTTGACGAGCTCGCCAAGGCGCTTGCTCGAGAGGTCGAAAAAGCCGCGCAACGGGCTAACGCAGTCGCCTGATCCAAGAAATCGCCGGCCAGCCGGCTCCTTCAGTGCTATCGTCAGTGTAAGAGCCCGCTTGCCGGCGAATCACACGTCGCGGAGTAACTCGTTGATCCCCACCTTCGCCCGCGTCTTGGCATCCACTTTCTTGACGATCACCGCGCAATAAAGGCTATGGCTACCGTCCTCGGCCGGTAGGTTACCGGATACGACCACCGATCCCGGCGGCACGTGGCCGCTGGAAACGGTCCCTGTGTCGCGATCGAAGATCTTCGTGCTTTGTCCGATGTACACGCCCATCGATATGACCGCGCCCGCACCGACGATGACGCCTTCGACGATTTCAGAGCGCGCCCCGATGAAACAACCGTCTTCGATGATCGTCGGCGCCGCCTGGATCGGTTCGAGCACACCGCCGATACCGACGCCACCGGACAAGTGCACGTTTTTTCCGATCTGGGCGCACGAGCCGACGGTCGCCCACGTATCCACCATGGTGCCCGAATCCACATACGCGCCGATATTGACGTAACTCGGCATCAACACGACATTGGACGCGATGTAGCAGCCGCGCCGTACGGTGGCGGGGGGCACGACCCGAGCGCCGATCTGCGCGAACGCGGCGGCCGTCATGCCGTCGAATTTGAGCTCGACCTTATCGAAGTAATTGCTGTGGCCACCGGGCATGACGCGGTTCGTGGCCAATTTGAATGACAGCAATACCGCTTTCTTGGCCCATTCATTGACCTGCCAACCACCGTCCACTGGTTCGGCCACCCGCAGCGACCCGTCATCGAGTTTGGCTAGGCATTCATTGACCGCCTCACGCACTTCGGCGGGGGCGGTCTGCGCGTCGAATTGCTCGCGATTATCAAATGCCGCGTTAATGGTCGCCGTGAGATCCGTCATGCATCATCTCCCAATATCTTTAGAAGCGGTCTCAAAATTCGCCCGAGGCGTTCAGGCAAGGCGCGCGACCATTCGAGGAGCGCAGTTTATACGCAATCTGCGGCTTCACCGCCCCGCACCGGAGAAGGTCGCGCAACGCAGCATCAACGTCTCAGACGGATTTTGAGACTGCTTCTAGTCTAACTGAGCACCGTGTGGATGCGACCCGCGGCTTCGACGCAAGCTTCGGCGTCAGGCACCAGCGCGAGTCTGATTCGATTCTGTCCGGGATTGTGGTCGGCGGTCGCACGTGCAAGGAAACTTCCCGGTAGCACCAATACGCCCGCTTCGCCGAGCAGCCGTTCGCCCGCCTCACGGTCGTCGAGTTCGAGTTCGGGCCAGAGGTAAAATCCCGCGGCGGGCTGCTCGACGCGAGCGACCTGCGACAGGATCGGCATAACGCGCTCGAATTTTTCGCGATAAAGTGTGCGATTGTGCCGGACGTGGTCTTCGTCCGACCACGCCGCGATGCTCGCGCGTTGCACGTGGATTGGCATCGCGCCGCCTTGATAAGTCCGGTACCGGTAGAACGCTGCGATCAACTTTGCGTCTCCGGCGATGAATCCAGAGCGCAAACCCGGTGCATTCGATCGCTTCGACAAGCTATGCATAACGAGGCAGCGCTCGAAGTCATGACGGCCTGAACCCGAGCAGTATCCGAGCAGACCGAGCGGCGGTTCCGCTTCGTCGAAATACAGCTCGCTGTAGCATTCGTCCGCGACGATCACGAACCCGTAACGGTCGGCGATTTCGATTAAGCGGCGGTAATCGTTCGCGCTCAAAACGGCGCCGGAAGGGTTCCCCGGCGAGCATACGTAGATGAGGGCAGTTCGCGCCCACACCTCGCCGGGTACGGCGTTCCAATCGGGTCGAAAACAACGTTCGGCGGGGCAGGGCAGGTAATAAGGGGTCGAACCGGCGAGCAAGGCCGCGCCTTCGTAGATCTGGTAGAACGGATTGGGCATCGCCACGACGTCTTTCCCACCACCGGGTTGAGCCTGCTTGTCGATCAGGCATTGCGCGATGCCGAACAGGGCTTCTCGCGTGCCGTTGACCGGCAGCACGTGATGGTCGGCCGTCAAATGCCCGCCGGAGATGTGAAATCGCCGGCTCGCCCACGCGACGATGGTTTCGCGCAATTCGGATAAGCCGCGGGTCGCCGGGTAGCGTGCGGTCCCCTCCAGCGCGTCGACGAGGGCATCACGAATAATGGCCGGCGTAGGGTGCTGCGGTTCGCCGATCGACAGATCGATCAAGGTGCGGTCGCCCGGCGGATCGACGCGCGCCCGGATCTCCGCGAGGCGTTCGAACGGATAGGGTATGAGTTCGTCTAGACCAGGGTTCATCTGCGTGCGACGGCAGGACCGAAGAGCGCGCAAGTATATCTGAAAGCAACCTCACCGAATCTCGGGATGGCGAGCGTCCGTCGTGTCGCCATCGTGGTTCAATGCCTTCGGGCTTTACTGTATTCTTGCGGCCCTTTTTTGTGCCAGGGCTGAACGGTGACCCACAAGATCCTCATACTGGCGGGCGACGGCATCGGGCCCGAGATCGTCGGTGCTGCGGGCAGTCTGCTGCATGCGCTCGTCGAGCGCTTCGGGTTATCCTGCGAGGTTGAGCATGCGTTGATGGGTGGATGCGCCATCGATGCGCACGGCACCTCCCTACCCGACGAAACCTTGAGTCTGGCGCGCGCGGCTGACGCCATACTGTTGGGTGCAGTAGGCGGCCCGAAATGGGACAAAGTCGAACGTTCGATCCGGCCCGAACGCGGCTTATTGCGGTTACGTTCGGAGCTGGATCTATTTTGTAATCTGCGCCCGGCCATATTGTTCGAATCTCTGGCTGACGCATCGACGCTCAAGGCCGAGGTCGTTGCCGGCCTCGACCTCATGATCATTCGTGAGCTCACGGGCGGTATCTACTTCGGCGAACCGCGCGGTATAGAAACCATGGATGACGGCCAGCGTCGCGGTTACAACACCCTCGTCTATCATGAAGACGAAGTCGTGCGCATCGCGCGCCTGGGCTTTGAAATCGCGCGCAAGCGTGAGTCGCGTTTGTGTTCTGTCGACAAATATAACGTGTTGGAAGTGACTGAGATGTGGCGCGACATCGTGGCAGGCTTGGCTTCAGACTATCCCGACGTCGAGCTGTCTCACATGCTGGTCGATAATGCCGCGATGCAACTGGTGCGCGCGCCGAAGCAATTCGACGTGATCGTTACGACCAATATGTTTGGCGACATCTTGTCCGACCTGGCCGCAATGCTGACCGGATCGATCGGCATGCTGCCATCCGCCTCACTCAACGCCGCCGACAAAGGCTTGTTCGAACCGGTACACGGATCGGCGCCCGACATCGCGGGTCAGGGTCTGGCGAATCCGCTGGCAACGATTTTGTCTACGGCGATGATGTTGCGCTACTCGCTGGGTGAAGCCGTGCTCGCGGACAAGGTGGAAGCGGCGGTCGGCGAGGCGCTCGCGGCCGGCGTCCGCACCGCCGATATCGCCACGCCTGGCGCGCGCCGAGTCAGTACCGAAGAGATGGCGAGCGCCGTCATAGGTGCACTAACTTGATTCACCGGCTAGTGCCCTGTCCCATGAAAAACTTTCATAAGTCGCGACGGATTTTTTGTCACTGGCAAGGCGCGACGACGCCGTGTAGCGGGCTCTACACAAGGAGGAGCAACGCAGCCAGGGGCGAAAAAGACCAGCGAATTATGGAAGTTTTTCATGGGACAGGGCACTAGAGGGCGACGGCCGTGTCTGACCGGGTGAACGTCGCCGTGGTGGGTGCAACCGGCGCGGTCGGCGAGACCATGCTGGCGATCCTGCACGAACGTGCATTTCCCGCCGGTGAGGTCGCGGCGGTCGCGAGTGCGCGATCGGCCGGATCCCGCGTGCGGTTCGGAGACCGCAGCCTGGTTGTCCAGGACCTCGAGACCGTCGATTTCAGCAACATCGATATCGGCCTCTTTTCGCCAGGTAGTGAAGTGTCGAAAATCCATGCGCCGCGGGCAGCCGCGGCGGGTTGCGTGGTCATCGATAATACCTCGCAGTTCCGCTATGACGACGACATCCCACTGGTGGTCCCCGAGGTCAACCCCGACGCGCTCGCCCTCTTTCGCACGCGCAATATCGTTGCGAATCCGAACTGCTCGACCATTCAGATGGTCGTCGCGCTCAAACCGATTTACGACGCAGCCGGAATCGCCCGTATCAACGTCAGTACCTATCAGGCGGTCTCCGGCACCGGCAAGGCGGCGATCGAAGAGTTGGGCGCGCAGACGGCGGCGCTATTGAACGCGCGGGCAGTCACCGCCGGCGTCTACCCAAAGCAGATAGCGTTCAACTGCTTGCCGCACATCGACGCCTTTCAGGAAAACGCCTATACCAAGGAAGAAATGAAACTCGTGTGGGAAACCCGCAAGATCATGGGAGACAGCGACATTCAGGTTAATCCGACCGCCGTGCGGGTACCGGTATTTTTCGGGCATTCCGAGGCCGTGCACATTGAAACGCACGAAAAAATCAGCGCCGCGGAGGTCCGCGCTCTACTCGAGAAGGCTCCGGGGATACAGGTCATCGACCGCCATGAGGATGGCGGCTACCCGACCGCCGTCACCGATGGCGCCAATGCGGACGCCGTATTCGTAGGGCGGATCCGCGAGGACATCTCGCATCCCCGCGGGATCAACCTCTGGGTGGTCTCGGACAACGTCCGCAAAGGCGCCGCGCTGAACAGCATCCAGATCGCGGAGATGTTGGTGAAAAGCCATTTATAAGCTATAGTTAACAACCAATTATAAAGAATATTCGAAGGTTTAGGGGTAACTGTGTTCCAACCCCTGCAAATCGATTGAGGAACGTCGTCATGCTACGGAATCGAGCCGTTGCCCTGATACTCTGCTGGCTGGCGAGTCCGTTCGCCTACGGTTTGGGTCTCGGGCCCCTGCACGCCACTTCGGGCCTCAATGAACCCTTTGAGGGACGCATCGAGATTCTCGCCGCCACGGCTGAAGATTTCGACGCGCTAACGATCGGGCTTGCGGGTACCGATCACTTCGAACGCGCAGGCATCGACCGGGCGCCCGTGCTGTTCCAGCTTCGCTTCACGATCGACGATTCCGCAGCCGAGAAAAACTACATTACCGTCAGTTCCGAGGATCCGATTCGCGAGCCGTTCTTGAATTTTCTGCTCGAGGTCAACTGGTCCAACGGGCGTTTGCTGCGCGAATACACCGTGCTTTTGGATCCGCCGATCTACGATCCGCATCGGCGCAGCGCCGAGCCCACACCCAGCCCCGCAATCGATGCGCCGCTCGAAATTCCCGAACCCGCACCTGTAGCGGTTCCTGAAACCCCAACGGAAACGTTCGAAACGCCGTCGGACCTGCAGGCACCGGACGTGATCGAGCCCAGCGAGGACTACGTCGCGGGCAACGAAATAGGGCCGATGATCGCAACGGACACGCTGTGGTCCATCGCCACGGCGCGGCGCCCCGATGAGTCGGTCAGCGTGCAGCAAATGATGCTGGCCCTGTTACAGGAGAATCCTGACGCGTTCAGCGACGGCAACATCAATATGCTCCGGCGCGGCGCAATATTGAGGTTGCCTGACCAGGCGAGCGTCGGCACCGTCGCGACCGGCGATGCCTTCGCTGAAGTAAAACGACAGAATCAGATCTGGGAAGAATACCGCCTGCAGCTCGGTCTCGCTCCGACGGCGCAACCCTTGGGCGCGCCGGCCGCCGGCCCGCCACCCGATGTGACGCCCGAGCCACAGGTCGACGCGCGCCTCGAATTGCTCGCGCCCGGTGCCGATGAAACCGGCGGCGAGCCCGGTCAGGCGGGCACGGGCCCCGGCACGGAGCTGCTCCGAGAGGAATTGGACGCGCAGGCGCAACTGAACGTCGATCTGGACGACAAACTTACCGAAGCCGAAGAGATCATCGACCTCCTGCAGCGACAGGTGAACATTCAGGATGAGGAGCTCGCCGGATTACAGGCACGCTTAGCCGAACTCGGTATCGAGCACGGCGATATCGGTGTGAGCGACGTGCCGGTCGAAGAGCCGGCTCCGGTCGAACCCGATCCCTTCGCCGTGGTGGATCCCGAAGTCGAGCCAGAGCCCGAGGTTATCGCGGAACCCGAGGTCGTGCCCGAACCGGAAGTCGAGCCGGAACCCGAGGTTGCGCTTGAACCCGAGGTCGAGGACGAAGCCGCGCCCGAGATCGCGATCGAGGATGAGGTGGACGCCGAAGCCGTCGTGGAGGTACCGGCGGCCGAAGTGCCCGTCGACGAACAGGAACTCGTCGATACCGAGCCTGAAGACATCATTGAGATGGACACCGGCCCGCCCACGGAAGCCGGGTTCCCCCAGAACCTGATCCCCGAGCATATCGCGTCAATGGTCCCTGGTGGGGCCTTGACGATCTTGGGGGCGGTACTCGCGATCCTCGTTTTATTCGTGGTCGTCGTGCAATTCCTGCTCAAGTCACGCGGGGGCCGCAGGGTCGCGCCAGCGGCCGTGACCGCGCCGCCAATGCCGGAACCGGAACCGGACGACGCGACTGAAGAGCCCGAAATCACGGCGGAAGTCGAAGACGAAGATGAAGACAATGACTCCGAGGCCATTACCGCGGTCGGTGATGAAGAAGAATCCGTAGAGTTCGATCCCGATTCGACCAAAGAAGAATTCGATCCCGACGCCACGGTGGACGCGAGAGCGGACGCCGAGCCGGCGGACGCGGAATCAACCGTGGCGCAGGCGGGTGCGGCCAGCGAAGCTGCCGCGGCGCCGGTAGAAGAGGAAGATCCGCTCGAAGAAGTCAACGTTTATCTCGCCTACGAACGTTTCGACCAGGCGGAGGAACTGGTGAAGCGGGTGATCGGTGAATATCCCGATCGGCACGAATACAAGCTGCGCTTGCTCGAGGTGTACTACTCATCCAACGACAAAGGCGCCTATGAAACGGCCGCCAGGGAATTGAATGACGCGGTCGGCGAATCCGATCCGCTGTGGGAAAGCGCGGTTGCGATGTGGTCGGAAATGGCGCCGGAGCGCGCGCTATTTGAAGAAGGCGCGGAAGCCGAAGCGGCCGATGAAGCGCCCGATCAAGAAGCCGCCAAAGCCTTCGTGGATATTACTGGCGACAGCGACGAAGAGGAAGCCGGGGCGGATACGATGGTGATGGCGCCGGGCTCGGACGATGATGAAGGCCTCGATTTCGATATCGGTGCCGAGGAAGATGCGCCTGCCGACGACGGCATACTCGATCTGACGGCTAGCGCCGATGACGACGGCGGAATGCTCGACCTGACCGTTGCCGATACTGGCGATGATGACGCCGCACTCGATATATCGGGCGGTGATGAGGCCGAAGGCGTGCTCGACATCACCGACGGTGGTGATGCAGGCGTACTGGATATCACCGAGGGTGGCGCCGACACGGGCGATGATCTGCTCGATCTGACCGGCGGCGGCGATACGGACGGGATCATGGACATTACCGCGATCGATGACGATGCGGTGGATTCGAGCGACTTGCTCGATGTGACTAAGACGGGCGACATCTCCGGCGTTGAAGACGGTGACCTGCTCAACGTTACGTCGCCTGGATTGAACGCGGACGATGAACTTGACGTAAGCGCGGATGCCGGCGATGACGACGGCCTCGAAATCACCGAATCGGGAGCCGAAGACGCGGATGACGAAGGGCTCGATTTCGACATCAGCGACACTGTGGCGCCTGCATTCGATCTTGATGCCGACGCCGAAGCGGAACGCGTACTGGACCTTACGGATGCCGGGGATGCGGATTCGTCCGACAGCGATGTCGGTGGCGGGGAAGGCGATCCGCTCGAGTTTGATATCGGCGGGCTCGATACCGAGGATGAGGCGGGCGGCGAAGAACTGGGCGACCTCACGGCGGATGAAGCACCGACCGTCGATCTCGATTCTGCGCTGGAAGCAGTGCAAGAAGAGGCCGATGCCGATGTGGGCGATGAGCTCGACTTCGATATAACGATGGGAGAGGCGGATCTCGACGGTGCGCTCGATGTCGAGGAAACGGACGTCGTGGACGAAGGTCTGGAAATCACGATGAGTTCAGATCAAGGTCTGCCGGCCGATACCGGTCTCGATTTGGAAATTCAGGAAGAAGATGAGATCTCAATCGACGATGCCGCCGATCTGAACGTCGAAGAAGACGATTTTAATTTCTCCCTGGAGAACACCGCCGAGATGGACGGGATCGCGGCTGACGATACGCTCGACATGGCGCAGAGTGACACCGGCGGTCCGGACACCCTGGATATCGGCGACGATGCGTCGTTGGACGATTTGACCATGGAGCTGGATGCGGCCATGGACGACGTGTCCTTGGATGGGTCCGACGACGGCGAATTGGACCTCGATATCGAAGCAGTCACCGATGGTGGCGACGACGATGGGCATCTGGAAACGGTTAAGTTGGAGGACGAGACGCCGGAACTGGTCGAAGACAGCTCTGAGAAAACCGTCGTGATGCCGAGGTCGCCTGACGAGACACAAAGCGACGCGGATGAGGCAGACACCAAACTCAATCTGGCCAAAGCATACATCGAACTCGGTGATACAGATGGTGCGCGGTCGATCCTCGATGAGGTCGTCGCCGACGGAAATGACGCGCAGAAAGCCGAAGCCCAGGCACTGCTCGATCAGCTTTCCGGATAATAGTTATGTTGAAAAACGATGTCCTATCGTTTTTCAACTTAGCTCTCGGCGAAAACTTAGTTTCCGCCTTGCTCCATTCATCAAGCACTATCGTGCTCGATGAATGCCGGTACATCCATGTACCGGAATCCTATTACCGGGAAACGTAGTTTTTATACAACCAGCTAAACCTGTACGAACGAGTTTGCGGAGGGTCGGCCCTGGGCGCGCGGCTTGATCGATGCGCATCGCTCTCGGTATTGAGTACGACGGCTCCGAATTCAGCGGGTGGCAGCGGCAGACCGGTCGCCAAACGGTGCAGGCGTCGGTGGAGCACGCCTTATCCAGCGTCGCCAACGATCCGATTAGGGTGCACTGCGCTGGGCGCACTGACGCCGGCGTTCATGCGAGTTATCAAGTCGTCCATTTCGATACGCAGGCAGAGCGCAGCGAGCGTTCATGGATCCTCGGAACCAATGTCAATCTTCCGCCGCAGGTCGGCGTGCTGTGGGCGCGCTCGATGCCGGAGGCGTTCCATGCCCGCTTTTCGGCGACCAGCAGGACTTATGATTACGTTATCTGCAATCGCAAGACCAAACCCGCACTTTGGCATGGCAAAGTGAGTTGGGAATTCCGAGCTCTCGACGTACAGCGCATGGGCGAGGCCGCTGCACACTTGTTGGGTGAACATGATTTTTCTTCATTCCAGGCGGGCGGTTGTCAAGCGAAGCATCCCATAAGAACGATCACGCGATTCGAAGTGGCCGCGTCGGACGGGATCATTGTAATGAGTGTCGAAGCGAATGCGTTCTTGCAGCACATGGTCAGGAACTTTGCAGGGGTATTGATGGAAATCGGCTTACGCAAACGCGACCCACAGTGGGCTAAGGCAGTGCTCGATAGACATGATCGAGAATGCGGCGGAGTAACCGCCCCACCCGAGGGATTGTATTTAACCGCGGTCCATTACCCGGCGGTGTTCCGTCTGCCGGAACCGAGCCGATTCCATCCCGCATTTCCCGCTTATCACGGGCCGGCGTTCGATTGAACGAGCATATAATGAGCGGCTGTTGCCCAAGGTGCACCCGGAGCTTTGACGCAGGTCAAGATTAAATTTTGTGGTATTACCCGACTTGAAGATGCCGAGCATGCGGTGGCCTTCGGTGCCGATGCGCTGGGCTTCGTGTTCTTCGACGGAAGCCCACGCTGTATCGACCCGCCGGCAGCCGCGGAAATCATCCGGCAACTGCCGCCGTTCGTGTGCACGGTCGGGCTTTTCGTCAACACCGATGCGGACGAGGTCAAGGAAATCTCGGAGGCTACGGGCATCGATCTCGTGCAGTACCACGGAGACGAAACACCCGCGATTTGTGCATCGGGACCGCAAGCCTGGATGAAAGCCATACGAGTAAAAGACGGTTTAGACCTTGCCGCCGAAGCTGCGCGCTATCACGGCGCCAGCGCGATCTTCCTCGATACTTACGATGATTCTGCGTACGGCGGTACGGGGAAGCAGATCGACTGGCAGGGGATCCCGACAGGTTTGCCGCGTCCCGTTATCCTCGCAGGGGGATTGAACGCAGACAACGTCGCGCAGGCGATCCGGGTCGTCCAGCCTTATGCGGTGGACGTGAGTGGCGGCATTGAAGTATCGAAAGGGGTAAAGGATCCGGTTGAGATGCAACGATTCGTAGCGGCGGTGCGACACCTTGAGCGCTGAACTGGAGCCGGTCGTGCAGGCGGGTGAGGGTTCGGAAACCGCCTATCCGGACGAGACCGGTCACTTCGGCGTCTACGGCGGTCGTTTCGTCGCGGAGACCTTGATGCAGCCGCTGGCCGAATTGGAGGCCGCCTACCACCGCTATTTCCAAGACGACGATTTCCTGAACGAGCTGGATGGGGATCTGCGCCATTATGTCGGGCGGCCGTCGCCACTGTATTTTGCCGAGCACTGGTCGGCCGCGATCGGCGGTGCGAGGATTTACCTCAAGCGCGAGGATCTCAATCACACCGGGGCGCACAAGATCAACAACACCGTCGGCCAGGCGCTGCTTGCCAAGCGTATGGGCAAACCGCGCGTGATAGCGGAAACCGGCGCCGGTCAGCACGGCGTAGCGACCGCGACGGTAGCCGCGCGATTCGGAATGCGCTGCTGTGTCTATATGGGCGCCGAGGATGTCCAACGGCAATCGAGTAACGTCTATCGGATGAAATTGCTCGGCGCCGAGGTCGTCACCGTGGACTCGGGTTCGCGTACGCTGAAAGACGCGCTCAACGAAGCGTTGCGCGATTGGGTGAACAATGTCGATGATACGTTTTACATTATTGGCACGGTCGCGGGGCCGCACCCCTACCCGGCGATGGTGCGCGATTTTCAGGCCGTCATCGGTCGTGAAACGCGCACGCAATGCGTCCAGCATGAAGGACGCTTGCCGAGTGCGCTGGTTGCCTGCGTGGGCGGCGGATCGAACGCCATCGGTATGTTTTATCCGTTCATCAATGACACCCAGGTACGCTTGATCGGCGTCGAGGCGGGTGGCGAGGGTATTGCCACCGGACGGCATTCGGCGCCGCTCAGCGCGGGCCGTCCGGGCGTATTACACGGCAACCGTACGTATTTGATGCAGGATGAATGTGGTCAGATCGAAGCGACGCATTCCATTTCCGCGGGCCTTGATTATCCCGGCGTCGGCCCGGAACATGCGTGGTTGAAAGATACGGGTCGAGCCGACTACGAGACCGTAACCGATGAGGAAGCCCTGACGGCATTTCGGCGCGTCACGCAGAGCGAAGGCATCATGCCGGCGTTGGAGTCGAGCCACGCCTTGGCTTACGCCGAGCGGCTTGCCGCGACCATGCGAGACGATGAATTCATCGTCGTGAATCTATCGGGCCGAGGTGACAAGGACATTCAGACGGTGGCCGACATCGACGGCATCACGTTGTGAAAACACATCGCGAGCCTGACAGGCCACGAATACGATGAGCAGGATAACGACGCGATTTCGAGACCTTCGCGCGCGTGCACGAAAGGGATTGATCGCCTTCATCACGGCGGGCGATCCAAGTGCCGAGGAGACCCCGGCCTTGATGCACGCGTTGGCGCGCGGAGGCGCCGATATCATCGAACTCGGCGTACCCTTCTCGGATCCGATGGCTGACGGGCCGGTCATTCAGCGCGCAAGTGAACGCGCATTAGCCGCCGGTGTTACCCTTGAGGACGTCTTTGCCTGCGTAAGGGAATTTCGTAAAACCGATATGAACACGCCGGTAATTCTGATGGGATATCTCAATCCCTTTGAGCACCTAGGCGCTAAAGTTTTTACCGCGCGCGCTACAGATGCCGGCGTGGACGGCGTGTTGATCGTCGATTTACCACCCGAAGAATCGGCCGAATTTCGTCGTGAACTCGACAAAGCTGATCTCGATCAGATATTTCTAATCGCGCCCAATTCCGACGCGGATCGAATTCGCACCGTATGCGAATATGCGTCCGGTTTTGTTTATTTTGTTTCGGTGAAGGGCGTAACGGGTGATAAAGCGCTCGTCGTCGATGAAATCAATACCGGGATTGCAGAGGTCTGCGCGATCTCGAATCTTCCGGTCGGCGTCGGTTTCGGTATTAAAACGCCGGAAGCTGCCGCCGCTGCCGCGACTATTGCAGATGCGGTGATCGTCGGCAGTGCGCTCGTCGAATTGATCGAAGACAACGGCGCCGACACGCTCACCCTGGAACGATTCGTCGCTGACTTGCGGCAGGCTATCGACGCGCCCGCAGTCGCTGCTTGAGATGATTTCTTGAACTGGTTTAAAAAATTGCTGCCCTCTCGCATCCGCACGGATGGCTCCGCCAAGCGCTCCATACCGGAAGGTGTGTGGACCAGCTGCCCCGAGTGCAAAGCGGTACTGTATCGCGCCGAGCTCGAACGTAATCTCGATGTGTGCATCAAGTGCGGCCACCATATGCGTTTAGGCGCCCGGACGCGCCTGGTGCGATTCTTGGACGCCGACAGCGGCACGGAACTGGCGGCTGAACTGGGCCCCATAGATTTTCTCAAGTTCAAGGACAGCAAGCGCTACCGTGATCGAATCAGCGCGGCGCAGAAAGCAACCGGCGAAACCGACGCCTTGATCGTAATGGAAGGGAGAATCAGTGGATTGCCCGTCGTTGTTTGCGGATTCGAATTTAAATTCATGGGTGGATCGATGGGGTCGGTCGTCGGCGAGCGTTTCGTTCGAGCGGTGCGGCGTTGCATCGAAGCACGCGTTCCGCTGGTTTGCTTCTGCGCCAGCGGTGGGGCCAGAATGCAGGAAGCGCTTGTTTCATTGATGCAAATGGCGAAGACCAGCGCGGCTATTTCAGAAATGCGGGAGCAACGACTACCGTACATCGTCGTGTTGACCGATCCGACCACGGGCGGCGTTTCAGCGAGCCTCGGCACACTCGGTGATGTGATCATTGCGGAACCCGGCGCATTGATCGGTTTTGCAGGCCCTCGCGTGATCGAGCAGACGGTACGCCAGATTCTGCCGGAAGGGTTCCAGCGCAGCGAATTTCTGCTCGAGCACGGCGCTGTGGACATGATCGTCGACCGGCGCGAACTCAAGACGACGATCGTGTCGATATTATCGATTTTCGGCCACGTGGAATTCAGTCAGTCAGGCGCGCAATGATGGTCGCGCAAAGTCACGGTCTGCTCGCCTTGGACCCATCGCAGACGAACGATCAGTTCGAGTCGCTGGACGCGTGGTTGCAAAGGCTTGAAGCGGGTCGCGGAACACACATCGATCTGGGCCTCGAACGGTGTAAAGCCGTTGCCGCAAACCTTGGTTTACGCACACCCGCGCCGACAGTGGTCACAGTCGCAGGAACAAATGGCAAGGGTTCGAGCGTTGCGATGCTGGAAAGCATCTGGAGAGCCGCGGGTTATCGCGTCGGCAGCTATACCTCACCGCATCTCGTGCGTTACAACGAACGCGTACGCGTGGACGGCCTGGCGGTGGACGAATCTACGATCTGCGTTGCGTTCGAGGCCGTTGCACGTGCACGCGATGAGGTGCCGCTAACCTATTTCGAATTCGGGACGCTCGCGGCGCTAGGAATATTCGAGCGGGCCGCGCCCGATATCGCAATTCTAGAAGTCGGTTTGGGCGGACGCCTCGATGCGGTCAATATCATTGATCCCGACGTCGCCTTGATCACGACCATCGGCCTCGATCACGAAGACTGGCTCGGATCGACGCGAGATGAAATCGCGATCGAGAAAGCAGGAATCATCCGTGCGGACCGGCCCGTTGTTTGCTCCGATAACGACATCCCACACACGTTGATCGCAGCCGCCGAGGCGTGCGGCGCACGCTTGGACGTGCTCGGCGTCGACTATGCGTACGAGGACGACGGCTCCTCCTGGTCGTGGTGGTCGGGACCGGAGGCGCTCACGGAACTGTCGCCCCCGCGTTTGGCAGGCAGCCATCAACTGCGCAACGCTGCGGGTGCGCTCAAGGTCGTCGACGCCCTCAAGGACCGTCATCCCGTCTCTCAAATTGAAATCAATCGCGGGCTCGACGCTGTCTTGTTACACGGCAGGTTTCAACGGATTGAAGGTGAGGTCGAATACATACTCGACGTTGCTCACAACCCGCAGGCAGCGGCAACGTTTGTCTCCACGCTCAATGCCATACCGGTAGCAGGGCGGACTCACGCACTTATCGGTATGTTGAAAACCAAGGATCATGTCGAATATCTGCGCCGCCTCTCACCCGTCGTCGATGCCTGGCATTTCGCTACACTTCCCGGCAGCCTGGGCGCCAGTGCCGACGCCTTGGCGCGCAGCCTGGAACGCTTGCACGCAAGCCGGTCCCGTACCTGTTACGCAGGGGTAGAGGAGGCCCACTCAGCGCTCGTAAGCTACGCGGAGCGCGGCGATCGTATCCTCGTGCTGGGTTCTTTTCTTACCGTTGGCGCAGTGATGAAAATACTCGAGATCGGGTCTGGGATCGCTAACTGATGGATCGTCAGCTTCAGCAGAGAGTGGTTGGCGCTGCGGTGCTCGTCGCATTTGGCGTTATATTCATTCCAATATTTCTCGATAACGACGCACTCGATACGAGAGTGCCCAACGTGAGCAATATTCCGCCCGTGCCGCAGGGCGATTTTACATCGCGCGTCGTTCCGCTCAGTGAAGAAGCGATCAGCGGCCTCGAGGCACGGGCCATGCAACCCGTAGCGGTTCCGGAATTTGATACTGAACCGCACGACGGCGATTCGACGGAACGTGACGCAGCGCCGGTCATGCCCATTGAGAACGAAACGGAACAAAGTGATGCCGCAGAGAATGTGGATTCCGCGCTCCGTGCCGACGTCGTCGCGTGGACCGTCCAATTAGGCAGCTTCGCCAATGACGAAAATGCGAAACGATTGATCGCCAAACTGCGCGAAGCGGGGTTCCCCGCTTACCTCGAAAGACAAGCGGATCCGACCGGTACTGCGTTCAAGGTTCGCGTCGGGCCCGAAATACGGCGCGAAGATGCGGAAAAGTTACGTGCGAGTCTAGAAAACAAATTCGCACTCAAAGGGATGCTGTTACGCTACCAATAGCCCTGCGGGTTCTGCTGCCAAGGGCTCTCTGTTAAACTCGATCCGGCGTAAGACGCCGGCCTCCGTTATGAACTGGGTGGATATCACCATCATTGGCATTATCCTGGTCTCGACGGTGATCAGCTTGTTCAGAGGCTTCGTGCGCGAAATTCTGTCGCTGGCTGCGTGGCTCGTGGCCTTCTGGGCGGCGGCAACATTTGTCGGGCCTGCCGCAGCGCTGCTCGAGGACTACATATCGATACCGACTGCACGAATGGTGCTGGCTTTCATCGGCGTTCTCGTCGTAGCGCTCCTCGCATGCGGTTTGATCAATCACCTGATTGGCAAGCTCATCGAGAAAACGGGATTAACGGCAACCGATCGCATGCTCGGCGCTCTGTTTGGCGTACTTCGCGGCGCAGCCTTGGTGCTCATCGCCGTGTTGCTCGCTGGACTGACGACGCTTCCCGGCGCGCCCTGGTGGCAACAATCACGGGCCATCGGTCCGTTCGAAACGGTAGCGCTCATGGTTGTTGATCGACTACCGCCTGATTTGGCCAAGGATTTCAGTTATTAAATCAAGGCTCTAACGATGTGTGGACTCATAGGAATAGTCGCGCGGTCAGCGGTCAATCAGATGATCTACGACGGCCTTACGGTGTTGCAGCACCGCGGCCAGGACGCCGCGGGTATTGCGACTTATGAAGAGAGTCGGCTTTACTTGAGGAAGTCGAACGGACTGGTGCGCGACGTCTTCCACACGCGCCACATGGTCAACCTGAAAGGGCGTATGGGTATTGGGCACGTACGCTATCCCACCGCAGGGGTAGCCTCTAACGCGGAAGCGCAACCGTTCTACGTCAACTCTCCGTACGGCATAACGCTCGCGCACAACGGTAACTTGACCAATTCGGAACAGCTCAAACGCGAGTTGTTCGAAGACGATCTACGCCACATCAATACGGAGTCAGATTCGGAAGTTTTACTGAACGTATTTGCCCACGAATTGCAAAGTTTCGGCAAGTTCCGAATCGACGCAAGCGACATATTTCGGGCTATCGCGCGCGTACACGAACGCTGCTCTGGCGGCTACGCCGCGGTGGCCATGATCACGGGGGTCGGCATCGTCGCGTTTCGTGATCCCTTCGGCATTCGCCCGATCGTGTTCGGAGCGCGTGAGACGGCCAACGGGACGGAATACGCCGTGGCATCCGAATCGGTCGCTATCGACGCGCTCGGCTTTGATCTATTACGCGACCTCGCTCCTGGAGAAGTCGTATTCATCAGCAAAGAGGGTGAGTTTTACAGCCAGCACTACGCGCCCTCGACGCACTATGCGCCGTGCATCTTCGAGCACGTTTATTTGGCGCGGCCGGATTCGATCATCGATGGTATTTCAGTGCACAAGGCGAGAATGCGCATGGGCGAAGCTCTGGCCGCGAAGATCGATTGCGAGTGGCCGGCGCACGACATCGATGTCGTTATCCCGATCCCTGATACAGCGCGCACGGCGGCACTCGAGCTCGCGCATGCGTTGGGCGTGGACTATCGCGAAGGGTTCATTAAGAATCGATATATTCCACGTACATTCATCATGCCGGGACAGGCGCTGCGGCGTAAATCCGTGCGCCAAAAACTGAACGCCATTGGTCTCGAATTCGAAGGCAAAAATGTATTACTTGTCGACGATTCGATCGTGCGCGGCACGACATCGACCCAGATTATCGAAATGGCGCGGGAGGCTGGCGCGCGCAAGGTCTATTTTGCGTCGGCTGCACCGCCGGTTCGGTTTCCCAATGTATACGGTATCGATATGCCGACGAGCGAAGAACTGATTGCGCACAACCGGAGCGATGCGGAGATCGGAAAATTAATCGGCGCCGACCGGTTGATTTACCAGGAGCTGGACGCGCTGATCGACTGCGCGCGCCGCGGTAATCCCGACATTGCCGAATTCGAACAATCTTGTTTTAGCGGTGAATATGTCACGGGCGATGTCAGCGACGTGTACCTGCGCCGCGTTGGTATGCAGCGCGCGGACGCAGTCAAGGCGCAGCACGCGAGGGACGACGATTCACTGCAAGATTTGTTTACCGCCAGCGGCGTTTCGCTCGACGCCTAGGAGTCGCTCGTAGGAGCCCGCTTGCGGGCGAATAATCACCTATCTTCTCGCTGCCACCCGTGGCGGCTTTTTCCCCCAATTGACAGGACGCTCTTCGATAGATTACGGTTGACGGGTATATCGCGCCGATTTGAAAATCAGCTTGCGGGCGCGTAAAAAAAACAGCTAAAGCGAGTCCAACCTGCTTTGGCTGTATCCAAGCAGGTTTTTTTTGCCCAGAGGTCATTATGGATACAGATATTGAACCCGGACTTGCGACGCTGGCCTGCAGGGCCGGCCAGGTCCAGACAGCCGAGCTGGAGAACAGCGAGGCGCTGTTCTTAACCTCGAGTTTCTGTTTCGAATCCGCCGCGCAGGCGGCCGCCCGGTTCGCCGGAGAGGAAGAGGGCAACGTTTACAGCCGCTTCACTAATCCGACCGTGCGCACCTTCGAGCAGCGTCTCGCCGCGCTCGAGGGCGGCGAGCGTTGCCTGGCGACGTCGTCGGGCATGAGCGCGATCCTGAGCCTGTGTATGTCGCTGCTCTCGGCGGGTGACGAAATCGTCGCTTCGCGCAGCGTGTTCGGCACCACCGTCAACTTGTTCAAAAACGTCCTCAGTCGCTTTGGTCTGAAGACGAGCTTCGTTGATCTGACTGACGTTGTGGCGTGGCAAAACGCGATCACGCCCGCTACTCGTATGCTCTTTCTCGAAACCCCGTCCAACCCTTTAACCGAGGTGGCCGACATTACCTTGCTTGCCGACCTCGCCCACGCGAGCGGATCTTGGCTCGTCGTCGATAATTGTTTCTGCACCCCCGCGTTGCAGCGACCGTTCGAATGGGGCGCGGATATCGTGATTCATTCTGCGACGAAATATCTCGATGGACAGGGACGCTGTCTCGGCGGCGCCGTGGTCGGCGAGGAGGCGCTGATTCAAGAAAAGCTCTTCCCGTTCCTGCGTAGCGCCGGCCCCAGCATGAGCCCGTTCAACGCCTGGGTTTTTCTCAAAGGATTGGAAACCCTGACCTTACGCATGCAGCGGCACAGTCATACGGCACAAGCGGTGGCGCGGTGGCTGGAACAGCAGAGTGTGGTCAAACGCGTGTTTCACCCGGGACTCGAATCGCACCCGCAGCACGACCTGGCGCGCCGTCAGCAGTCCGATTTCAGCGGTATCGTCAGTTTCGAGGTGGCCGATCGCGCACGAGCGTGGCAGATCGTCGATAGCGTGCAACGTTTTTCCATTACGGCGAATCTGGGCGATGCGAAAAGTATCGTTACGCACCCGGCGACGACGACTCACGGTCGTTTGAGTCAAGCGGAGCGTAATGAAATGGGTGTCACCGATGGCCTGATCCGTCTGTCGATTGGGTTGGAAGATGACGCGGACCTGATCGCCGATCTGGATCGGGCTTTCGACACCATCCGCTGACACGAAAATGCCTGGCCTCTCGTGGCGGTCCGGTGGAAGTAAACGGGCGCCGCTACCATCACTCAGCCGCCAATGGCACAATGGCCGGCCCAAAAAAGATCAATCCATGCGGAGGTAACGGTGACAATTCAAGCAGGTGACAAGATGCCGGAAGGTGGTTTCGGAAGAATGACGGCCGAAGGCCCAGGCGCGATCTCGACAGGCGAGTTGTTCGGCGGTAAGAAAGTCGTGTTGTTTTCCGTGCCGGGTGCGTTCACGCCCGCGTGTTCGTCGACCCATTTACCGGGCTACGTTCAACAAGCCGGCGCGCTCAAGGGCAAGGGTGTGGACACGATTGCGTGTATGGCGGTGAACGATGCATTCGTCATGGATGCATGGGGCAAGGATCAAGGTGTTGGTGACAACGTCATGATGCTCGCCGATGGCAATGCCGAGTACACCAAAGCCCTGGGGCTCGAACTCGACGCGTCCGGATTCGGCATGGGCACGCGTGGTCTGCGCTTTGCCATTGTCGTCGACGACGGTGTCGCGAGCCAGGTGCTATGTGAGGAATCGCCCGCGGATGTCAAGGCGAGTTCGGCCGAAAACATTCTGAGCCAACTCTAAGTCTTCAGATCTATGCGCGGAGCCCGCGCGGGCGGCCGTCTCAATGGCTGATGCGCCGGAACACATGTCGGCGGAAGAATTCCGCAGCGCGGGCTACGCCGTCATCGACTGGCTCGCGGATTACTACGAACGGATCCAGTCCCTGCCGGTCTCGCCGCAGGTCTCGCCAGGCGAGGTCCGCGAACGCCTGCCCGACACGCCGCCCGCCGACGGCGAAGCCTTTAGCTCGATCCTCGCCGACCTGGACCGCATCGTGCTGCCGGGATTGATGCATTGGCAGTCGCCCAATTTTTTCGGCTATTTCCCCGCAAATACCTCACCGCCTTCGATACTCGGCGACCTCGCGAGTTCCGGTCTGGGCGTACAGGGCATGCTGTGGCAGACCAGTCCCGCGTGCACCGAGATCGAAACCCTGGTGCTGGACTGGCTCGTCGACATGCTGGCACTGCCGGGGAAATTCAAGTCCACGACGCAGCGCGGCGGCGGCGTCATTCAAGATACCGCGTCGAGCGCCACCTTGTGCGCCCTGCTCGCGGCGCGTGAGCGCGCTTCCGGATTCACGGCGCGAGAACGCGGCCTAGAGCCGGATTCAATCGCGTATTGCTCGGAAGAAACGCATTCATCGATGGAAAAAGCGATGAGTATCGCGGGTTTCGGGCGCGAAAAACTCAGGAAAATCGCAACCGACGGCCAACTCGCGATGGATCCCGCACGACTCACCGAGGCTATCGTGAACGACCGCGCCCAGGGCCTCAAACCGTTTTTCGTTTGTGCGACCGTAGGCACGACATCCTCGCTTGCGATCGATCCGGTCGATGCGATCGGTCAAATCTGCGCAAGACACGACCTGTGGCTGCACGTCGACGCGGCCATGGCGGGGACCGCGGCGCTATGCCCCGAATTCCGACATATTCACGACGGCCTCGCGTGGGCCGACAGCTATTGCTTCAATCCGCATAAGTGGATGATGACGAATTTCGATTGCGACTGTTTTTACGTGGCGGACCGCGAACCGTTGATTCGTGCCCTCACCGTCATGCCGGAATACCTGCGCAATGAAGCGACCGAGCGTGGTGACGCCATCGATTACCGCGATTGGCAGATCCCCCTCGGGCGCCGGTTCCGGTCGATGAAACTGTGGTTCGTCATTCGTTCCTATGGCGTGCGCGGGCTGCAGGCGTTCGTCCGCCATCACGTCGCGTTAGCCGAAGAGTTCGAAAGCTGGATCAGCGCCGAGCCGGACTACGAGTTGGTGGTGCCGCGTTCACTGAATCTCGTGTGTTTTCGCAAGCGCGGCAGCGACGACGACAATCGCGCATTATTGAGCCGTTTGAACGAAAGCGGCTTGGTCTTTCTCACTCACACGGTGATCGATGGCCGTTACTGTTTGAGATTCTGTATCGGCCAGACCTATACCGAGCGCAAGCACGTTGAACGCGCCTGGCAACTCATACGTGAAACGTGAAACTCGACTACGGTCTTTCGAATGCACGATGTAGCCTGGATGTAGCGTAGTGGAATCCGGGATCCAGCCTCAAAACAGGCCGACGATGCGGCCGTTTTCATCGACGTCGATGTTTTCCGCAGCAGGCGTCTTGGGTAGCCCGGGCATCGTCATCATGTTGCCCGCAATCGCGACGATGAACCCGGCGCCGGCGGCGAGGCGTACGGCACTGATCTCTACGGAGTGATCGATCGGTGCGCCGCGCACTTTCGGATCTTCGGAGAACGACATCTGCGTTTTCGCGATGCATACGGGAAACGAACCGTAATCCGCGTTCCAATCTTCGATCTGTTGCCGAACTTTGTGCGGCGCGATGACTTCCGCGGCGCCATAGATCTTCGTCGCCACCGCACAGATCTTGTCCCACAACGTCGCTTCGCCATCATAGACATAACGGTGTTTTTCGCCGTTGGCATCGACGATCTTCGTTACCGCTCGCGACAGGTCTTCGGCGCCGGCGCCGCCCTCAGCCCAGTGGCGTGCGACGATCGGTTGACCGCCCAGCGCGGACACTTTTTCCTCGAGTAGGGCCACTTCGGCATCCGTATCGTTGGAAAAGTGGTTGATACTGACGACGCACGGCAGACCGTAATGCGTCTTGATATTGGTCATATGCCGTTCGAGGTTGACGCAGCCCGCTTTTAGCGCGTTGAGATTCTCACGGTTCAGGTCACCGACATCCACGCCGCCGTGGTATTTGAGCGCACGGACCGTCGCGACCAGCACGACCGCGCGAGGCTCGAGACCCGCCATGCGGCATTTGATGTCGATAAACTTCTCGGCGCCGAGATCGGCGCCGAAGCCCGCCTCGGTCACGACGTAATCGGCGAGCTTGAGCGCCGCGCGCGTAGCGATTACGGAGTTGCATCCGTGGGCGATATTCGCAAACGGGCCGCCGTGCACGAAGGCGAGATTATTCTCCAGGGTTTGCACGACGTTTGGGCTGATCGCGTCTTTGAGCAGCGCGGCCATCGCACCGTGCGCTTTGAGATCGGCGGCCGTCACCGGCTGGCGGCTCCGCCGAGTGTAGGCGACGACGATACGTCCGAGTCGTTCTTTGAGATCCTCGAGTGACGTCGCCAGACAGAAGATGGCCATGACTTCGGAGGCAACCGTAATATCAAAGCCGTCTTCACGCGGGACGCCGTTCGTCGGACCGCCCAGTGCGACGACGGTGTTGCGCAGCGCACGGTCGTTCATATCGACGACGCGCTTGTATTGGATGAGACGGGGATCGATGTCGAGCGCGTCACCATGGTTGATGTGATTGTCGAGCATGGCCGCGAGTAAGTTATGCGCGGCGCCGATGGCGTGAAAATCGCCGGTGAAGTGCAGGTTGATGTCCTCCATCGGTACAACCTGTGCGTATCCACCGCCTGCCGCGCCGCCCTTGATACCGAAACACGGGCCGAGCGATGGCTCGCGCAGGCACATGATGGTGTTTTGCCCAAGCCGGTTCATCGCGTCGCCAAGGCCTACCGTGGTCGTGGTTTTGCCTTCGCCCGCTGGGGTCGGGCTGATCGCGGTGACTAAAATGAGCTTACCGTCCTGCTTGGATTCGAGGCTGCGGACATAGTCGAGCGCGAGCTTGGCCTTGTAATGCCCGTACGGAACGAGGTGCGCGCGGTCGATGCCAAAGCGCTCACCGATCAGATCCACGATCGGTTTTTTGTCAGCCCGCTGCGCAATTTCGATGTCAGACATGGGTTATCCTCGCCTTGTTATCGCCCGCACTCGGTCGCTTCCACACGGAAGTTGAATCGTCCAGTGAATGGGACTCCCCCGTTGCGCTCGTC
Source organism: Gammaproteobacteria bacterium (assembly GCA_965217605.1). Lineage (GTDB taxonomy): Bacteria > Pseudomonadota > Gammaproteobacteria > JAYYZW01. Next base: position 211,955 of record CBDCJB010000007.1, on the reverse strand, counting down.
GTCCAAAGGGGGCTTTAGCGGGTTCGTCGGGGGCACTTAGCCTGCCATCCGACCTTGCGTTCGCGTCACCTGCATCGATGACGCGAGCGAGTTTAACATCAATAATCGAAAAGCTGGGGAACGCGTGGGAGATCGCTTGGGCTTGAATCAACTTCGCAATCGAGCGACCGAGATCCTCGAGCGTTACCGCCTCCGACTGGCGTCGCTTTAAGCCGAAGGCTTCCTAGCCGTGATGGGACTCGTGAGCGGCGTGGCGGCGGGTACGATCATCGTCGGATTTCGTTACGCCATTGAATTCCTGCAGCACGGTTTCATGCCCGATTTGCCGAGCGAGGCCTTCGAAGCGCTCGAGCCGATCCAACGCTTTGCCCTGCCCGCCGGCGGCGGCCTCCTTTTGGGCCTCGCATACTGGCTATTACCGGCACCGGCGCGCACCGTCGGCCGCGAGGCGCCGAATGTCCATCTGGGCGCCGGCGTCGCGAGCCTGCTCGGACGGCGTTTGCGCTTACCGAACAACAGCATTCGCACCCTGGTTGCCTGCGGCGCCGCCGCGGCCATCGCGGCCTCGTTCAATACGCCACTCGCAGGTGTGATCTTCGCCATGGAAGTCATCATGGTCGAATACACGATCGCCGAATTCGTGCCCGTCATCCTGTCGGCCGTTGCGGCGACGGCGATCACGCGCGCCGTGTTCGGTGAACAAACCGCGTTTCTCGTACCCTTGCTCGGGCTCGCGTCGTTGTGGGAGCTTGCTTATATTACCTTGATGGGCGCGTTGATCGGCCTCATTTCTGCCGCGTTCGTCGCCGTCATTCGCATGCTCGGGCGCATCGCGCAGCTCGAGATGACCGACAATCCCTACGTCATCATGCTGGCCGTCGTCAGCGCAGACTTCCGGCCAAGATCGTGTTCGAGCAGGATTCCATTTTTACGCTCATGATGCGCGATGCCGGTCTGGATTACCGCCACGACCCGGTTTCACAAAGTCTGCAGCGCGTTGGTGTCGCCGCGATCATGAACCGCAGCTTCGAACCTTCGGTGTACTACGGCGCGAGGACGTCGAGGCGGCTTGCGAGTTTCGTGCGTAAGGTGTTGATTATCGGACCATCGCCATTGAGGTTCGGCGGGTCTTCTGGTAGCTTCAACGGCAGGTGATCGACAGCGGCGCGAGAGAGAACCGCCCGCCCTGAACCCGGCACCTGGAACCAGACCAAACACTGCATGACGCGTTATATCTTTGTTACAGGCGGCGTCGTGTCCTCGCTGGGCAAAGGTATCGCGTCCGCGTCTCTCGGAGCAATTTTAGAAGCACGCGGACTCCAGATTTCCATGGTGAAACTGGATCCGTACATCAACGTCGATCCGGGCACGATGAGCCCCTTTCAGCACGGCGAAGTGTTCGTTACTGACGACGGCGCAGAAACCGATCTCGATCTAGGCCATTACGAGCGCTTCGTAAACTGGCGGACCTCGGCCAGCAGCAATTACACCACCGGCCGGATTTACGCCAACGTAATCCGCAAGGAACGCCAGGGCGATTACCTCGGCGCGACTGTGCAGGTGATCCCGCATATCACCGATGAAATCATTCGTTGCATCAAACAGGGCGCAGCGGGCGCCGAAGTCGCGATGGTGGAAATCGGCGGTACGGTCGGCGATATCGAGTCATTGCCGTTTCTCGAAGCGATCCGGCAGATCCGCGTCGAACTCGGCGCGTCGAATTGCCTGTTCATCCACTTGACGCTCGTGCCGTTCATCCATTCCGCGGGAGAGATGAAAACCAAGCCGACCCAGCATTCAGTCAAAGAGCTACGGTCGATCGGTATTCAGCCGGACATTCTTCTGTGCCGCGCGGACCGCATCGTGCCGCCGTCGGAGCGCCGCAAGATCGCACTGTTTACGAACGTTGAAGAACGTGCGGTCATCACCGCCCGCGATGCGGATACGATTTACAAGATCCCGATCCTCTTGCACGAAGAGGGACTCGACGACATCGTCGTCGAAAAATTCGGATTGGATGTGCCGTCGGCCGATCTCTCCCAATGGTATACCGTTGTCGACTCACTGGAACATCCGGCCGGTGAAATCGATATCGCCATGGTCGGCAAATACGTCGATCTCACCGAATCGTATAAATCGCTGTCCGAAGCCTTGACCCATGCGGGGATGCGCGCGGGTCATCGTGTCAACGTTCACTATGTCGATTCCGAACGCCTGGAGACCGATGGCGTCGGCGCGCTCGGCGACATGCATGCGATCCTCGTGCCCGGTGGTTTCGGTGAAAGGGGCATCGAAGGCAAAGTGCTGGCCGTGCGCTATGCACGCGAGAAAGGCGTCCCTTACCTCGGCATCTGTCTCGGCATGCAAGCCGCGGTCATCGAGTTTGCACGCCACTGCGCCCGGCTCGAGAACGCGCACAGCACCGAATTCGATCCGAGTACACCGCACCCGGTGATCGCCTTGATCACCGAATGGAAAACCGCCGACGGTGGGGTTGAAGTGCGAAACGCCGAAAGCGATATCGGCGGCACCATGCGTCTCGGCGGTCAGAAGTGCAAACTTGCCCGCGGCAGTTTCGTGGCGCGAGCATACGACAAGGATCTCATCACCGAGCGCCATCGACACCGCTACGAGTTCAACAACACCTATATGATGGAACTCGAGGCGGCGGGCCTGCGCATTGCGGGCCGTTCGATGGATGGCAATCTGGTCGAGATCATCGAAATACCAGAGCATCCATGGTTCGTCGGCTGCCAGTTCCACCCGGAATTCACCTCGACACCACGTGACGGCCACCCGTTATTCACGGCGTTTCTGAATGCAGCGCTCGAACATCAATCGCAGGCATCGCCCGAGGTCAGCGATGCGCTTGTGTGACTATGAGGTGGGTCTCACTCAAGCTTTCTTCTTAATCGCGGGCCCCTGCGTCGTCGAGAGTGAGGCGGTGGTGATGGAGACCGCGGCGACGCTTGCGGAGACCACCCAAGCGCTCGACATCCCCTTCGTCTTCAAGGCTTCCTACGACAAAGCCAATCGGACTTCACACGAGAGTTTTCGCGGCCTAGGCGTGGAAGAGGGACTGCGGATACTGGAACGCGTACGTGATGAGGTCGGTGTGCCGGTGCTGACCGACGTGCACGAAGATTCACCGTTGGACGAGGTGGCCGCGGTAGTGGACGTGCTGCAGACGCCGGCGTTCTTATGCCGCCAGACGAACTTCATCCAGAACGTCGCCCGCCAGGGCAAGCCCGTGAACATCAAGAAGGCGCAGTTCCTCGCGCCGTGGGACATGGGGCAGGTCGTCGACAAGGCGCGCGCGGTAGGCAACGAAGCCATCATGGTGTGTGAGCGCGGCACCGCCTTCGGGTACAACTACTTGGTATCGGACATGCGTTCGCTCGTCATCATGCGCGAAACGCAGTGCCCGGTGGTGTTCGACGCAACCCATTCGGTACAGCTGCCGGGTGCACAGGGTACGGCGTCGGGCGGCGAACGGGAATTCGTGCCGACACTCGCGCGTGCGGCGGTCGCCGTGGGCGTCGCGGGCCTGTTCATGGAAACGCATCCCGATCCCGATCAGGCGCTCAGCGACGGGCCCAACGCCTGGCCGTTGGCGGACATGAAGGCGTTGTTGACGACCCTGCAATCACTCGACCGGACCGTCAAGCGCGCGGCGTGATGGCGAAGATCGCGAGCGTATCGGCACTCGAGATCATCGATTCACGCGGTAACCCCACGGTGCGTGCCGAGGTCACCACCGAATCCGGTCACACGGGCTCGGCCGCCGTGCCGTCCGGCGCATCGACGGGCGAGCGCGAGGCGCTCGAGATGCGCGACGGGGATCCGGCGCGCTATCTGGGCAAAGGCGTGGAAAAGGCGGTCGGCAATGTCAATCAGCGCATCGCCGCTGCGTTGCAGGGGCTGGACGTCAGCGCACAGGACGCGATCGATCGCACCATGATCGACCTCGACGGCACGCCCAATAAATCGGCATTGGGTGCGAACGCGATGCTCGCGGTCTCGATGGCCGTGGCCCACGCCGCGGCAGCGGCACGTGGCGAGCCGTTGTTTCAAATCTTCGCGGAACGGGACGCATACGTCCTGCCGGTGCCGATGATGAACGTGATTAACGGCGGCGCGCACGCCAACAACAACGTCGACCTGCAGGAGTTCATGATCCTGCCGGTCGGCGCGCCGAGCTTCCGTGAGGCGCTGCGGTACGGCGCCGAGATATTCCACGCGCTGAAAACGCTGTTGAACGCCGACGGCGCCAGTACGGCGGTCGGCGACGAAGGTGGCTTCGCGCCCGATCTGCCGTCCAATGAAGCGGCGCTCGAGCTCATCGTGCGCGCGATCGACAAAGCGGGGTACCGGCTCGGCGAGGACATCGCGCTCGGGCTCGACGTCGCGAGCTCCGAATTCTACGCAGACGGTGAGTACCTGCTCGCATCCGAGAATCGCCGGCTCGACGCACGCGGCATGGTCGAGATGTTCGCGGCGTGGACCGAACGCTATCCGATCATCAGCATCGAGGACGGCATGGATCAGAACGATTGGGACGGATGGAAGCACATGACCGACGTCATGGGCGCGCAGGTGCAACTCGTGGGCGACGATCTGTTTGTAACGGATACCGCGACGCTACAGCGCGGCATCGACATGGGTGTCGCCAATTCGATCCTCATTAAGGTCAACCAGATCGGCACCCTGACTGAAACCTTTGCGGCGATCGAGCTCGCGCATTCAGCCAGTTACACGACGGTCGTTTCCCACCGCTCGGGCGAAACGGAAGATGCGACCATCGCGGATATCGCTACAGCCTACTGCACCGGACAGATCAAGACGGGTTCGATGTCGCGTTCCGACAGAATCGCGAAATACAATCGGCTCCTGGTGATCGAGCACCTGCTGGGTGACCGTGCCAGCTATCCCGGGCGTAAGGCGTTTCAACAACTGAGGAATCCCTGACGGACGGCCCGGCGTGCGTGTCGTCATCGTAATCCTCCTGCTCGTAACGTTGTACCTGCAATGTTTATTGTGGTTCGGACGCGGTGGTATCCACGACGTCGAGCGGCTCAAGGAAGCGGTTGCGGAACAGCGCAACGAGATAGCCCAACTCGAGGAACGCAACCGCGCGCTCGCGGCCGAGGTCATGGACCTCAAGCAGGGACTAGAAGCAATTGAAGAACGCGCGCGCAGCGAGATGGGTATGATCAAGCAAGGCGAAGTCTTCTTTCGGCTAATGGACCCGCCCGACGCTACATCCGGGCACGCGGGCGTGGACGCAGCCGCCGGGGAATGAGCAGGTTTGACGTGATGGGCCCCGGACGTATGGATTGGAGCCGCCGGCCGGCAGGGACGTAGGACGTAGCCCGGATGGAGCGAAGCGTAATCCGGGATCATGCCGAGAAGGAACGAACATCCCCGAAATGCACGAAAATTACCGGCGCCCCGAAGAGTTACACTCTGCTCGTATCAGAGCGCAACGCACACGCAAATTATCTCGATATAGGTTCCAAGCGTGAACGAGGATAACCTCTACGCAGTCGTCCCCGCAGCCGGCAAAGGAGAACGCTTCGGAAACGACATCCCGAAACAATACCTCCCGCTGAACGGCCGCACCGTGCTAGAACATACGCTGACGCGACTCGCCAACCATCAAAGAATCGCGCAAGTTGTGGTCGCGATTGCAGCGGACGACACGCACTTTGAAAAGCTGGCCGGCGGTCTACCCTCGAACATGGCAACGGTCCACGGCGGCGCCGAGCGCTGCCATTCCGTGCTCGCCGGTCTCGAATGGTTGTGCGAGCGCGCGCCGAACTCGGCCTGGGTCATGGTGCACGACGCCGCGCGTCCGTGTTTACGCGCGAGCGACATCGATCGGATGATCGCAGCGGTGGCGGATGGCGAGCCCGGTGCCATCCTCGGCCTGCCCGTGCGCGACACCCTCAAGCGGGGTGACGCGGACGATCGCATCACCGACACGGTCGATCGAACCGCTATGTGGCGGGCGTTGACGCCGCAATTGTTCCAGTTGGGCCCGCTCCGCAACGCCATCGAGTCGGCGCTCGACGCGGATCTCATCGTGACCGATGAAGCACAGTCGATGGAACGCAGCGGCGTGCGTCCCAAGCTCGTCCATGGACACGGCGACAACATCAAGATCACGCACCGCGAGGATCTGGAGCTCGCTGAATCGATCATGCAGGCGCAGGAACGCGTGGGAGGTGGAGGCACGATGAGAATAGGCCAGGGTTACGACGCGCACCGCTTCACCAGCGGTGACCATGTCGTGCTAGGCGGTGTCGAGATCCCGTTCGATCATGGGCTCGCCGCCCATTCCGATGGCGACGTGTTGCTGCACGCGATTTGCGACGCGCTATTAGGCGCGGCCGCGCTCGGTGACATAGGGCGCCACTTTCCGGATTCGGATCCCGCGTATGCTGGTATCAGCAGTCGTGAGCTGTTACGGCAGGTCAGCGAATTGTTGCAGCAATCGGGTTACGTCATTTGCAACGTCGATGCGACTTTGATCGCCGAACAGCCGAAGATCGCGCCACGTGTGAAGACCATGTGTGACAACGTCGCGGCCGATATGGATCTCGCCGTCGACGCGGTCAACATTAAGGCCACGACTACCGAGCAGATGGGTTTCACCGGACGTGGTGAAGGCATTGCCGCATCCGCAGTGTGTTTAATTGAATTGCTTTCGCCTGGTGCTCGTTAGGCGGATGGTCGACTGACCGATATGGCGCACCATCAAACTAGTGTTACTAATTATGACGCTAGACGGATTCTGTCTAGTTAACTGTTAGGTGGCAACAACAATTTGGAAAGGCCTGAGACGAAGAAATTAGGTGCCTTTGACGAAAGGATTTGTTCGTCGATATGGTGCACCTGTCAACTCACAATAAGGGGGGCATCATGGCGAACATGAATTGGGACGCAGTCTCAGCGTCTGCTGAGGTAATTGGTGTTGTTGCAGTATTAGCATCGATTCTCTACCTAGCGCGGCAAGTAGCCCAGGGAAATAAGCTCAACGAAGCTGATTCTGTCCGAAGCTTTCTGGGCCAGTACAACGCTTTCCTTTACAAGATCAACGAGCCAGAGATGCTAGACATCTGGCGCCGAGGTATCGTCGATTTTGAATCTTTAACTGGGCACGAGAAATCGAGACTTCACCTAGTGCTGCTTAGACACTATATGTTAGGCCAAGCGCAACGGATGATAGACCCGAAGGGATCTGAGAACCTCTCCCAGTTTGCTGACTACGCGAACGGAACAATTATTCAGCAGCCAGGTTTTCGGCAATGGTGGAATATCTTCAAGCCGATCGTGCCTGATAAAGAATATGCATCTCGAATCGAGAATCATCCTGAAGCGAAAGATGTTCGGTATGAAGAGTCTCTTCCTTGGTTCACTTCAGATTAAAGGTACGAAAAGGGAAGATTGGTCGAAAGTAGACGGTTAGATTAACACCCGATGTGCAATTGAACGTTCGCCGAAATACGGGGAAAAAATGTCCAAGGCTTCGTTAAATGCCCAGCCACCTAACAAGGCGTTGAGCCGGACATTTCACAGCGGGCTTTTCTTGTGCCGGCGTCGCATTTTCGTCCCAGAGAAAGCCTGCTGCGAAACGCCGGTTAGCTTAGTCGCTGATGGATCCCCACGAATTAGTCGAGTTGATGGGCGGATTCGATAGCTTCGAGTAGTTGTCGATGTGCCCGGATCAGGTCTTTGAAACTGAAGCCGTAATCGTTTCGCGCCAAGACCTCTCTGCCAAGGAAGGTTGCAGAAAGCACGTTACGATGTTGGACGGTGTTGGCCTGGAAGTGTAGATGCCATTGCTTTGCGCGCGCGAGTAAACCGAGCCACCATAAACATAACGTAGCCAAGGTGCCGATCAGGAGCAGGCTATTGAGTCGGTCGATGCGCGTTGTTCGAGTGAGCGAGAAACCCAAGCCGAAGCGGTCACTTTTCAGGTCACGAAAAGACAACTCGATCTGCATGCGTTTGCCGTAGAGATTGATCATGTGTTTTGGTGAGAATGATTGCGGTGACAGGTTGGTAGCGATGAGCCAAGGTTGTCGTTGTTGTTCGGCGAAGGTTTCACTGGTGCCGTGTTTGGCCAAGTGGATGACAGAGCGGTTGGCTTTGCGATGTTGCTTGCGCTTTTTGTAGAGATAGAGATGACACAGATAGGGTGATTTAGAGGACAGTTCAGCGGCGCCGAGATAACGAGGTTGAGTGCGCGCGCGATAGTATAGGTCTGTGGTTTTACGCCAGGTTTTACGTGATAGAAGCCGATAATTGATGACATTGCGCACGCGACCTATCCAATGCCATCCCAACGCTTCGACGGCCTTGAACCAGGGTCCACGAAAGCCCGCATCAGTGACGATAATCGGGACGCAGTGTGCGGGCAGCAAGGTGCTCAATTCCAATAAGAAGCGCTGATGGGTACGCGGTTTGTTGTAGTGCTTTAAGGGATAGGCGGCTTCATACAGTGGGATAGCCCGCCCGTCGACGACCAGCGCTGCACGGATCAGCATGATCCGTTGTTGTTGGATGATATCGGACCAGTCGATGATGATGACGGGTTGAGGGAGGTGTTGGCAGAGACGATGACACAAGGCCCGGTAGAGGCTGAGCCGTTCACGTTGTAGGTGCGGGTTGGAGACTAATCGGTCGACGCGTTTGATGTTGTGTTTGGTTCGTGCCGCGCTATCGAGTCCGCGTCCGAGCGCGGTTACGGTAAGGAAGGCGCCACCTAATAATGACGCCACGGTTACCGCCAATGCACGGCCGCGGGTTTGGTGAATGGAAGGGACTGAGTCGAATACGGTTCTATGTAATACTTTGAGTATGCGCATCGTGTTTCCTCTGCCCGATGTTACGTGTGGTAACGATCATTGGATCAGAGAACACGATGCGCTGCTATCTCTCTGTTTTAGATCACTTTTCTCCTCACATTCGTGGGGATACCTTAGACTTGGTCGTTAGGTGGCAGTAGTGGTCGTCGATCATACGAACTACGATCAAGGTCGTGCACACGGGAACTATCAGGCCAATTCATATGCTTTCATGGAGTACTTGTTATGACTGAAAAGAATGGGACGTTGACGTGGGCAGATTTACAGAGAATAACCGCCGAGGTGATTTCCGAAAACGGTCCAGGCTCAAAGGATTGGAACCCGGATGGATCTGAGATCAACCGCGTGAATGATATGTTCATGCAGGCGCTGCGAGAAAACAATGGCAAAGTTCCCGGCGAGCTACACGATTTACCCGGATTGATCATAACTACTACGGGCGCTAAAACTGGCAATAAGCGCGCAGTACCTTTGGCCTATCAAATGGTAGATGATCGCCTTCTCATCATTGCATCGATGGGAGGGGCGAAGCGCAATCCTCCCTGGTATCACAATCTGGTTGCTAACCCTGAAGTGTTGGTGGAGAAGGATGGCGAAACCTTTATGGCTAATGCGGTGGTTACAGCCGGGGAAGATCGGGACGCTTTGTTCAAACAGATCTGTGAGGCCATGCCGCCGTTCGCGGATTATCAAGCTCGCACTGACCGCGTGATTCCAGTTATCGAGCTGAAGCGGCAGTGACCGGCAGGACGCTGCCACCTAACAAGTCGTTGGAGCGGACGTTTCACAGCGGGCTTTTTTGCTCCGGCTACGCATTGTCGTTCCAGAAAATTCTGCTGCGAAACGCCGCTGAGCTTAGTCGCTGATGGATCCCCACGAATTAGTCGAGTTGATGGGCGGATTCGATAGCTTCGAGTAGTTGTCGATGTGCCCGGATCAGGTCTTTGAAACTGAAGCCGTAATCGTTTCGCGCCAAGACCTCTCTGCCAAGGAAGGTTGCAGAAAGCACGTTACGATGTTGGACGGTGTTGGCCTGGAAGTGTAGATGCCATTGCTTTGCGCGCGCGAGTAAACCGAGCCACCATAAACATAACGTAGCCAAGGTGCCGATCAGGAGCAGGCTATTGAGTCGGTCGATGCGCGTTGTTCGAGTGAGCGAGAAACCCAAGCCGAAGCGGTCATTTTTCAGGTCACGAAAAGACAACTCGATCTGCATGCGTTTGCCGTAGAGATTGATCATGTGTTTTGGTGAGAATGATTGCGGTGACAGGTTGGTAGCGATGAGCCAAGGTTGTCGTTGTTGTTCGGCGAAGGTTTCACTGGTGCCGTGTTTGGCCAAGTGGATGACAGAGCGGTTGGCTTTGCGATGTTGCTTGCGCTTTTTGTAGAGATAGAGATGACACAGATAGGGTGATTTAGAGGACAGTTCAGCGGCGCCGAGATAACGAGGTTGAGTGCGCGCGCGATAGTATAGGTCTGTGGTTTTACGCCAGGTTTTACGTGATAGAAGCCGATAATTGATGACATTGCGCACGCGACCTATCCAATGCCATCCCAACGCTTCGACGGCCTTGAACCAGGGTCCACGAAAGCCCGCATCAGTGACGATAATCGGGACGCAGTGTGCGGGCAGCAAGGTGCTCAATTCCAATAAGAAGCGCTGATGGGTACGCGGTTTGTTGTAGTGCTTTAAGGGATAGGCGGCTTCATACAGTGGGATAGCCCGCCCGTCGACGACCAGCGCTGCACGGATCAGCATGATCCGTTGTTGTTGGATGATATCGGACCAGTCGATGATGATGACGGGTTGAGGGAGGTGTTGGCAGAGACGATGACACAAGGCCCGGTAGAGGCTGAGCCGTTCACGTTGTAGGTGCGGGTTGGAGACTAATCGGTCGACGCGTTTGATGTTGTGTTTGGTTCGTGCCGCGCTATCGAGTCCGCGTCCGAGCGCGGTTACGGTAAGGAAGGCGCCACCTAATAATGACGCCACGGTTACCGCCAATGCACGGCCGCGGGTTTGGTGAATGGAAGGGACTGAGTCGAATACGGTTCTATGTAATACTTTGAGTATGCGCATCGTGTTTCCTCTGCCCGATGTTACGTGTGGTAACGATCATTGGATCAGAGAACACGATGCGCTGCTATCTCTCTGTTTTAGATCACTTTTCTCCTCACATTCGTGGGGATACCTTAGGCTTGGTCGTTAGATTGCCTTTTAGCTCGGTGTTAAACTGCAAGCATGTCGGCCAATACTGAAAAGATTCTTGAACAAGCGCTTTCGCTAAACGAATCAGAGCGAGCGGAACTCGCGAATTCGATCCTAGAGAGTTTGGAGCCTACAGACCCCGACGCGGACAGCTTGTGGGCTGACGAAATCAAGCGGCGAGTAGAAGACCTTAAGGCCGGCCGTGTCGAAACAATTTCATGGTCCGAAGTTCGATCTGAGCTTGAAGCAAAGTTAAGTTCGCTTGGCTGAAATACGCTTCCACCCAGATGTGCGCAAAGAACTTGGTGCGGCATTTGATTGGTACTTGGAGCACAGCCCTTCGGCCGTTCAATCATTCTTGCACCAAATCGACGAAGCAATCACCCGCATCACGGACAACCCTCAAAGTTGGCCAATGCATGAGCACGGCACCCGCCGCTTTATTGTTTGAGTGTTTCCGTTTCAAGTCGTTTACCGCATTGATCGGGGAGTCACCGAAATCGTTGCGGTGGCCCACGATAAGCGGCGTCCCGACTATTGGAACGCAAGAGCGGGGGCAATCTAACAAGGCGTCGCGGCGGACATTTCACAACGGGCTTTTTTGCTCCGGCTGCGCATTTTCGCTCCAGAAAAGCCCGCTGTAACGCGCCGCTCAACTCGTTAGGCTCAAGAAAGCGTGACTTTCCCGATTATCATAGGGCTGGGCTTTGGCATTGCGCTAATTGTGTTTGTTTCGATCTACTTATTTCGAGACGGTTCTTCTAGGAATCTATTGAATAAGTCATTTGGCCCGAGTCCAAATCACGGCGAAACGAAATCATGGTATCGAATGCGCTGCGCCCTATTTCATCTGCTGGTTACTATCGTCCTTGCAGGGCTGATCGTAACGATCGTGCATCTGATTGGGCCTGCGTTACCGATTAGTTCGGCTTCGACGATGTCTAGCCCGGATATTGCATGAGCAGTGAGATTGTGCGTGGAGTTGGTCGATCATGGGTCGGAATTCGTTGGTGGTGGCACGAAGCGGCGCTTGAGCGCGACGTTTCGGCGCGCCACCGGTGGATTTATCGCCGATTGCGATGCACGAGTCGTTTCGGAGGCGAGCGACACCCCGACTCACAAGGAATCGAACACGAGGCGACTGGCGTTGGGACGACTATCCCGGCTTGAGGCGAGCGGCCACCAGGCAGAACAGTTCTCGATGGGGGTAAGCACTGGAGAGCAACAGTCGGATGCGCCTGGTATTGCGCAAGACGATGGCGCCGATGCGTAATAGTTTCAGGCGCAGCGTGCCGCCTTGCGCGCGAGCCCGTGCCGTTGCGTGTAGTGCCACCCGGCGGATCGTCTCCAACAGCGTGTAAGCCAAGCTTGAGAGCAACAGCCGGAACTGATTGGCCCACCAGGTGTGGCCACTGGTGCGATCGGCAAACAGGCCCAACTGCTGCTCCTTGATCCGGTTCTCCATCTCGCCGCGGGCGCAGTAGAGGCGGTCGTAGATGCGTTGGGCCTTGCCGGTGAGGTGGGTCACCACGAAGCGGGGATTGCTGCCGCGGGCGCTGTGCTCGGCCTTGACGATCACCCGTCGCGGGGTATCCCAAGTCGGTGCGGCGTAACGGACCTCGCTGAACAGGCGCTGCTTCTCACCCATCATCCAATACCGCCACTGAGCCAACGTGCGCAACGCTAACGATTGATCGTGCAAACGCGGGTTTTTCGCGATACCCATGACGTAATCCACGCCGTGGCGATCGAACCAGCGCAGCATCCGCCAGCGGCAAAAGCCGGCATCGGCGCGCACCAGGATCTCGACCTTCGGCCACGCCTGGCGCAACCGTTTGATCAACAGCGCCAAGATCGCCCCACTGTGTTTTGCGCCGTCGATCTTGCTCGAACGCAGATAACTGACCAACCGTTGATCGCCACAGAACACGTACAAGGGCAGACAGCAGTCGTGGTCGTAGTCGCCGTGGAAGAAGCGGCCCGCTTGATCACCCTGCACCCGATCGTCGGTGGCATCCACATCGCGTATCAGTCGTCGGGGCGCTTGTTTGTAAGCGGCGATAAAGTTATCAATGAGTCCCTTGTGCAGGGCCACCGCGGTGTTCCGGTTCGCGCGGTTCTCCAGTCGGCACAACGTCGACGGGCTCGCCAGCGACTCATCCCGGGAAAGCGCCGTCTGCAGAGCCAAGTCCGCGCGCAATGCCTCGTGGTCGTTGAGGTCCTCATAGCCCAGGGAAAGGCCATAGACCCGCTGTCGGACCAGCGACTCCAGAGCGTGGGTGCAGCTCTTTCTCCGGCGCGAATCCCCAATGGCCCGTGCCGCGGCCTTGATCAACCCGGTCCGTTCATCGGCCCAGCGCAGCAACTGCACCCCACCGTTGGAAGTGATGTCACCGCCGTTGAATGAGACGTCGATCTTGCGGCGAGAAAAGCCTGGAAATTGCAGCGCAGTCTGGGTACATTCTGTCACGGGCGAGTCCTTTCCGTTTTCAGCCTAACTAACTGAATTATAACGGATTAGAAAGGGCTTGCCCTCTTTTTTTATGAAATATCCGGGCTAGCGATATTCACAGCGTTGGCGATGATGGACAATCTATTAGCCGCAATATCGAGCAGGCTGCGCGATGAAAAAGTTCGATATGACGAGAGTAAGAGTGCGTTTAGTGATAGCAGCTAGGGTATTTGGCGTCAGAGTAAAAACTGACCACGCCCGCTGAACTGGGTCGTTAGAAAGCTGGAGTATATGGACGTAACAGCATGCATTAAGCAGTGTCACGTTCGATGAATGGAACACAGGGTAAATCGCTTTTTCACCGTAGCTGTTCGAAGTATGTTAGAAAATCGCGCTTCGACCTGGTCGTTTTTACTTTCTTCGTAAAAGCACGTACAACGCCCCCGATCCCCCGTCGCTCCGCCGCGCCGAAGTATAGGCGAGCACACCGCCGTGTTGACGTAGCCAACGCCCGACCTTGGGTTTGAGCATCGGCGTCTTTCCCGGCGAGCTGAGCCCCTTGCCGTGGATCACGCGCACGCAAGCGAGGCGTCGGCCGCGCGCCTGATCCAGGAACACCGCCAGGCGCGTCTTCGCTTCGGGCACGGTCAAGCCGTGCAGATCGACCTCGTCTTGGATCGCGTAATGGCCGCGCCGAAGCTTTCGCAAAACGCTGCGTTGCAGTCCGGGACGGTGGTACTCGGTTTCGTCACCGCTGTCGACGGTGTCCCAGTCGACGTCGCCGCGTTCGAGATCGCGCATGACAGCATCCGTGTCGTGCTGAGACTGGCGCGGCACGGCCGGTGGTCGCCGCCGCCACGGGGCGACGGTGTCCTGCTCGATGCGTTTGACCGGGCCGATCAGGCGTTCAAAGGACTCCTCGTCCTTGTCGTCGATGGTCATCGTAGGCTGCCACGGGGTCAGACGCCGATCACTGACTTAGTGTCGGCGATCGATGCGTAGACCCAACCGAGCGCGGCCATGAAGGACGCGTGGACATCCTGCGCCTTGACGTCGCGGTCGCCGAAGGTGAGATCGCGGGTGGCACAGGCGTCATCGACCACCGTGCAGGTGTAGCCGAGGTCGAAGGCTGCGCGGGTGCTCGCGTCGATGCACATATGGCTCATTGCGCCGACTACGACGAGTTCGTCGATGTCGGCGTCGCGCAGCGTCTTGTCGATCTCCGTCGCGCGGAACGCGTTGGGAAAGTTCTTCTGCGTCAGCGATTCCTCGCCCGACGGTTTGACCCGCTCGTTGATCTCGACGCCGGTCGAATTCGGCTGAAAGAAGCCGGATTCGGGACGGGTCGAGATGTGCTGGACGTGGAATATGGGCTCACCGCTCTTACGAAAAGCTTCGAGCACCTGGCGGGCATTGTCCCCGGCCTGTTCCATGCCGACGAGCTCCATCGCACCGCCTGGGAAATAATCGTTCTGTATGTCGATCAACAATAAACCGCGTGCCATCGGAGTCTCCTTCGGCGTCCCTGAATTGTTGCGAGCCGCTCGCTTTGCGGACCGCGGATTCTAGCGTTTATCGGCGCGCCCTTCTACGCATCATCGGCCCAGCGCCGTGCGTTGTTGAACAAGGCCATCCACGGGCCGTCGACGCCCTGCCATTCGGGTGGATACCATGAGTATTGTTTCCGCAGAAACACGCGCTCCGGATGCGGCATCATGATCGTGACTCTGCCGTCGTCGGTCGTAAGGCCCGTGACCCCGCCGGGCGATCCGTTGGGGTTGTAAGGATAGGATTCCGCAACGCGTCCGTGGTTGTCGACGAATCGTAGGAAAGCGCCCGCGCCGTCCGAGGCCGCTCCGCCAGGCCAAACCGCCAGCCCTTCACCGTGTGCGACGACGATGGGCGCCCGCAGGCCCTCGAGGCCGGCCGTCAGGATCGAACGCGAAGGCAGCACCTCGACCATCACCAGGCGTGCCTCGAACTGCTCGGAGGTATTGCGCTCGAAGGTTGGCCAGTGTGTGGCACCGGGAATGAGTGCTTTGAGCTCGCTCAACATCTGGCAGCCGTTGCACACGCCCAGCGAGAAGGTATCGGGCCGCGCGAAGAAGGCCTCGAAGGCGTCCCGCGCCCGCGCGTTCAAGCGGATGGTGCCCGCCCAGCCGCGTCCCGCGCCCAGTACGTCGCCGTAGGAGAAACCGCCGCAAGCCGCGAGACCAACGATGTCTTCGAGTGAATGGCGGCCCTCGAGAATGTCCGTCATGTGCACATCGATCGCGGCGAAGCCGGCCCGGTCGAAGGCGGCGGCCATTTCGACGTGGCCGTTCACGCCTTGCTCGCGCAGGATCGCGACGCGCGGACGCATGCCTGCCGCGGCCGGCGCAACCGCGACGTGGCGATCGAAATCGGCGTGCGGCAGCTTGAGACTTAAGCCCGGGTCCTCGCGATCAAGGATGGCCAGGAGTTCCTCGTCGGCACAGACCGGGTTGTCGCGCAGACGCTGCATCGCGTGCGTGGTCGATGCATACGCTTCGAGCAGGGTCTCGAGCGTGGCTTCGTAGACCGTTCGACCTGCGTGTTCGATGCGCAGGACGCGATCGGTATTCGGATGGGCGACGACGTGCAGGCAATCGGCGAGCCCGGTGGCTTCGCTGATGTAGGTTTCGATCGCCTCGACGTCCGCGGCGCGGACCTGCATGACGGCGCCGAGTTCCTCGGCAAACAGCACTGCGATCGGATCGTCGCCGAGCGCCGTGATGCCGACGTCGAGCCCGATGCGCGCGGCGAACGCCATCTCCGCGAGGGTTACCGCGAGACCGCCGTCGGAACGGTCGTGGTAGGCGAGCAGGTAGCCGCCGTCGTTCAGCATCTGTATCGCGCGAAAGAGATCCGCGAGATCCTGCGGCTGGTCGCAATCGGGCGGGGGTCCGCCGGGCGCCGCGTAACATTGCGACAGGATCGAAGCGCCCGGGCGATTCTGCCCGCGGCCGAGATCGATCAGCAGCAGCACGGTGTCGGCGTCACGCGAGAGCTCGGGCGTGAGGCTCTGGCCGACGTCCATCACGGGTGCGAAGGCGGAGACCACTAGTGATACGGGCGCCACCGTATCCCGGACAACGCCCTCGACCTGCCAGGTCGATTGCATCGACATCGAGTCCTTGCCCACCGGGATGTTGATGCCGAGCGCCGGGCAGAATTCGAGACCGACCGTGCGCACCATGTCGTACAGACGCGCGTCCTCGCCGGCGTGACCCGCCGGGCACATCCAGTTGGCGGACAGCACCACGTCGCTCAGGCGCTTGATGCGCGCGCTCGTGAGATTCGTGACGGCCTCGCCGACCGCCAGGCGGGCCGATGCGGGACCATCGATCAAGGCCACCGGCGTGCGTTCACCGACGGCCATCGCCTCGCCGACGAAGTCGACGAAAGAGCTTGCGGTTACCGCGCAATCGGCGACCGGTACCTGCCAGGGGCCGACCATCTGATCGCGCACCGACAATCCACCCACCGTGCGATCCCCGATCGTGATCAGAAACCGTTTGTCGCCGACGCCCGGATAGCGCAAGACGCGATCGAATGCATCCTCGATCGCAATCCCCGTGGTCGTGCACGCCGCGAGCGGCGCGTCGACGCGACGGACGTCGCACTCAAGGCGCGGCGGCTTGCCGAAGATGACATCCATCGGAATATCGATCGCGGGCTCTCCCGAGTGCGCGTCGTCCACCAACAGCCGGTCCGCCTCGGTCGCTTCGCCGACCACCGCCATCGGACACCGTTCGCGCGCGCAGATCGCGGCCAGGCCATCGACGCCGTCGGCCGCGACCGCCAGCACGTAGCGCTCCTGCGCCTCGTTACACCAGATCTCGAGCGGCGACATGCCGGGCTCGGCGTTCGGAATCGCGCGCAGCGCGATGCGCCCGCCCCGTTCGCCGTCGTGCAAGAGCTCCGGGATCGCATTCGACAAACCGCCCGCCCCGACGTCGTGGATCATCACGATCGGATTCGCCTCGCCCGCGGCCCAGCAGGCATCGATCACCTGCTGGCAGCGGCGCTGCATCTCGGGGTTGTCGCGCTGCACCGAGGCGAAATCCAGATCGGCGTCGATGGCGCCGGACTCCAACGACGACGCAGCGCCGCCGCCGAGGCCGATCAGCATCGCCGGTCCGCCGAGCACCACGATTGCGGCGCCGACGGGAATGCGCTGCTTGTCGACGTGCGCGGGCCGGATGTTGCCCATGCCGCCGGCCAGCATGATCGGTTTGTCGTAGCCGCGCAGGGTGCCGTTGCCTGATTCGGCGTGCTCGAAGCTGCGGAAATAGCCGGCCAGCGCGGGCCGCCCGAACTCGTTATTGAACGAAGCCGCGCCGATGGGCCCGTGGAGCATGATGTCGAAGGCGCTCGCGAGCCGTGGGTTGAGTGGCCGCGCGGTTTCCCAGGGCGCGGTGCGGCCGGGGAGGCGGAGGTGCGAGACGGTGAAGCCGGTGAGCCCCGCCTTCGGTTTCGCGCCGCGTCCGGTCGCGCCTTCGTCGCGGATCTCGCCGCCCGCGCCGGTCGACGCGCCGGGAAAAGGCGATATCGCCGTGGGGTGATTGTGCGTCTCGACCTTCATTACGATCGGTACGTCTTCCGCCTGCGGGCCGTACTGCCGATCGGCGCCGTCGACATAGAAGCGTTCGGCCCGATAGCCGCGGCTGACCGCCGCGTTGTCCTTATACGCGGACAGGACGCCGTTCGGGTTGCGCGCGTAAGTATTGCGGATCATGTCGAACGGGCTCGACGTCTGCGCCGCGCCGTCCACGGTCCAAGCGGCATTGAAGATCTTGTGGCGGCAGTGTTCCGAATTGGCCTGGGCGAACATCATGAGCTCGACGTCGGTGGGGTCGCGCGCGAGCTCGCGATAGCGTGCGAGCAGATAGTCGATCTCGTCCGGGCTCAGCGCGAGGCCGAGCGTTGCGTCGGCCGCTTCGAGCGCCGCGCGCCCCGAGGCTTGTAACGGCACGCGGCCGAGCGCCGCGGGCGTCGCGCTGGAATTGAGCTGCGCGAGCTCTTCGAATTCATGCATCACGGTTTCGGTCATGCGGTCATGCAGTGCGGGCGCGAGCCGCTCCAGATCCTGCGGCTCCACACCGTCGACCTGCCAGGCGGTTACGCGCTCGATATGCGTGAGCCCCGAGACCGCGCAGTTGCGGCAGATATCGGTGGCCTTGCTGGACCAGGGCGACAGCGTGCCGACGCGCGGCGTGATCAGGAGGTCGGGCTTGGGCGCGCCGCCGTCGTCGGCGATCGGCTCGGCGCGCGTCAGGTCGCACAAGCGCTCGCGCGCCGCTTGCGTCATGGCCTCGCCATCCGAGAACCAAGCGACGAATAAATGCCGCGCGTCGAGTGAGGTCAGCGCGGGCGCCTCGATCCGGCACTCGGCTGTGAGCTTTTCGATGCGGAACGGCGAGAGGGCCCGGTCGCCCCGGAGAAGCAGCATTAAGTCCGTGATCCTCCATTGCGCGGCGGTCGTGCCGCACGCGCCGAGGCGCTATTGTCGTGAACTCAGGGTAAGACTTCCACCTTTACCCACACGTCGTAGACGTCGCTGCCGTGCTGCCGCGTGCTACGGAGCACACCCGTGGTGCTGTCGTTGAACGCCTCGGCGGCACCGCCCAGCGGTATCCACTCGCCGAGCCGCCCGCCGGCCGTCGTCGTCAGGCCCCGGGAATCGATGAAGCCGCCGCCGCTCGAGTTGAAGCTTTCGGCATAGGGCGAGATCTCGAGCATGACGCGATCGCCGCTGACGCGGGGCAGGACGTAAAACCCGGACCCGACATCGCGGTAAGCGATGGACTCGTGCACAGCGGCGCCAAATGGGCCCACCACGCTCGAATGATGCGGCAGAGGCACCGACGTGCCGGCGTTGATGAAGGCGGGCGTGCCCTCGACCGCATTCACGAAGTGCGTGTTGTCGGTGTCGTGTGTGCCGCGCGTATTGAAGTTGCGGTACTGGATATGGCTGTTGTCGTCGCCGAAGGTGATGCTGGCGCCGGGCCCGCCGCTGGGCCGGTTCACGCGCGCCTGCACGTCGCCGCCGGAGATGCGCGCCGACAGCTCGTCTTCGCGCAACTGCGAATGGGCGTCGATGTCCTGCCGCACGGTGATCCGCAATTGCTTGAGCTCGGCGTCGAGTGCCTCGATCACCTTTTTGAGGTCGGCGAGGTTATCGGGGGTGGTGCGGATGATGAGCTGGCCGTTCATGCCGGTCACGGTCCCTCCGTCGACGACCAGGGCCTGCAAGGTCGGCACGACGTCTTCTACGAAACGGTATTTGAGCGGCACGATCTGCAGGATCATCTCTGCGCTGTAAACGGACGCGCTCAAGCACACGATCGTGAGGGTGGCTAGGATCCGGCTCATATATGTAGCCTCCGGAAGTTCGTATCGGGTACGCCGCGCTCCCACATCTCGTCAATCCGGGCGGCGAGACCCTTGGCGACGCGCTTGTCGCTAAAGCTTGCCGTGCCCTCGAAGCGATCGGAAAACTGGCGGTGTACGTATCCCAGGTTATCGGCCACGAGGATCGCTTCATTGAATCGCTTGTGCAGTCTGGACGGCGCGCGGATCTCGATGAAGCTGGCGAGCCGGGTGCTGAGCTCGAGCATGCGGTGGCCGGTCGATATGAGTGGGCGCGAATCGATGATGAGCAGCCGGACCCGTGCGTAACGATTGTTCAAGACCATGTCCTTGACCGCGTCGGCGAAGGGGTCATTGTCATAGATGGCGGGATCGAGATGGCGGCTCACGATCGTAAGCGTCTGGGCGCATTGGCGCGCCATCGACAAACTGACGGCAACCAGCGCGGCGCGCTCTTCGATGTCGAAGGTCAACGCCGTATCGCCCAGGACCGCGTCGTCCGGATGGGTGGCCTTGACCTCGATTTCAGACATCTTTAGCGAGCTCGGCGGCGGCACCGATATAAGTCGCGGGTCGCAGTGCCTTGAGCGTTGCTTTCGCGTCCGCGGGTATGTCGAGTTGATCGATGAAGGCCGCGAGGCGGGCCTGATCAATACGCTGACCGCGAGTGAGCGCTTTCAATTGCTCGTAGGAATCGATGACGCCGTATCGCCGCATGACCGTCTGCACGGGTTCTGCGAGTACTTCCCACGCCTGGTCCAGATCGCGCGCGAGGGCGTCTGCGTTAATTTCGAGTTTCCCCAAGCCCAGGCGGAGCGAGCGGCAGGCGATCAGCGTATGCCCGAGCGCGGCGCCGACGTTCCTGAGTACGGTGGAATCCGTCAGGTCGCGTTGCAGCCGCGAGATCGGCAGTTTGCGCGAAAAGTGTGCCAGCAGGGCGTTGGCCACACCGAAATTACCTTCGGCGTTCTCGAAATCGATCGGGTTGACCTTGTGCGGCATGGTCGACGATCCGACCTCGGACGCGACCTGTTTTTGCGAGAAATAACCGATCGATACATAGGTCCACACATCGCGGCAGAGATCGATGAGGATGGTATTCGCACGCGCCAGCGCGTCGGCGTATTCAGCGATCCAGTCGTGCGGTTCGTTCTGGGCCGTGTAAGGATTCCAGCTCAGGCCCAAGGCCGTCACGAAGCGGTTGCTCAATGCCTGCCAATCGATGTCGGGATAGGCGGTGAGGTGGGCGTTGTAGTTGCCAACCGCGCCGTTCATCTTGCCGCGCACGACGATTTCCGACCAGGTTTCGGTCTCGCGTCGCAGGCGCGTGGTGAATACCGCGAGCTCTTTGCCCATCGTCGTCGGCGAGGCGGCTTGCCCGTGCGTGCGGGCCAGCATCGCGTGATCCGCGAACGCCGCGCTCTGGGCGCCGAGTTCATCCACGATGCCGTTCAACGCCGGCAATATCACCGTGTCGCGCGCATCGCGCAGCATCACGCCATAGGCGAGGTTATTGATGTCCTCGCTGGTGCAGGCGAAATGAATGAAAGGGACCGCCGCGCTGAGCTTGTCGTCGGCTTCGATTTTTTCGCGCAGGTAATACTCAACGGCCTTCACGTCGTGGTTGGTCGTCGCCTCGATGGCCTTTATGCGATGCGCTTCCGCTTCATCGAAATCGTCGGCGATCCGTTCGAGCGCCGCGTGGGCGTCGGCATCGTACCCCGCCAGTTCGACCACCCCCGGTTCCGCTGCCAGGGCGTGCAACCAGCGGAGTTCGATCGATACCCGGTAGCGGATCAACGCCATCTCGCTGCAGATCCCGCGCAACGGCGCGGTGTGCCGGGCGTAGCGCCCGTCAATGGGCGATACGGCGTTGAGTGCCGATAGCGGCGTCGAGTCGCTAGAGGGCTCGTTTACGGACACGGGTTGGAGATCTCCTCATGCACGGCGTCAATGGCCTTTTCGACGTCGCGCGGTATGTCGATGTCGGACGCTCGCAGATTATGGTCCAGTTGCGCGATCGACGTCGCACCTATGATAACGCTGCTGACAAAGGGTTTCGATGCGGCGAAGGCCAACGCCATGTGCGCCGGATCGAGGCCGCCGGCGCGCGCGATGTCCACGTAACGCTCGATCGCGCGATAGCCGGCTGGGCTCGAATAGCGATCGTAATGTTTGAAGCGGTTGAGCCGCGCGTCAGGAGGGCCCCCATCGTCTAGGTATTTGCCGGTCAAGGTGCCGAATCCGAGCGGCGAATAAGCGAGTAGCCCGCAGCGTTCCCGGATTGCAACCTCGGCGAGGCCGACTTCAAAACTCCGATTGAGCAGGTTATAGGGATTTTGAATCGAGGCGATACGCGGCAGATCATGAAGGGTGGCGATACGTAGAAACTCCATCATGCCCCACGGCGTTTCATTGCACAGGCCAACGTGGCGAATTTTGCCCGCCTGCACGATCTTGTCGAGCACCTTAAGCGTATCTTCGACGTTGAACCCGCGCTCGGTTTTGGCCGGTTTGAATCCGAGTTGACCGAAAAAATTGGCGGCGCGGTCGGGCCAGTGCAGTTGAAACACGTCGATGTAATCGGTCTCGAGGCGGGTAAGGCTCGCGTCCACCGCGCTGTGGAGGTTTGTCTCGTTATGGACCGACGTCCCCCCTCTGATCCACGGTAAGAACGCGCCCGGACCCACTGCTTTGGTCGCGAGGACGCATTGTTCGCGTACGCCTCGGCGCTTGATCCAGTCGCCGACGATACGTTCGCTGTCACCATAGGTTGCTTCCCGCGTTGGCACCGGATACATTTCCGCGGTGTCGACGAAATTGATACCCGCGTCGAATGCGCGGTCCAATTGCGCGTGGGCCTCGCCGACGTCGATCTGCTCACCGAAAGTCATTGTCCCGAGGGCGAACGTGCTGACCTTTACACCTGTATTTCCGAGTTCGCGATAGTGCATAACAATGATCCCGGATTCCGCTCCGCTCCATCCGGGCTACGAATCCAATAGAAACACAACTTAGTGTGCTGTCCCGCAATAATGTTTCATAACTCGCTAGTCTTTTTCGCCCCTGGCGGCGTTGCTCCTCCTTGCGTAGAGCCCGCTACGCGGCGTCGTCGCGCCTTGCCAGGAACGAAAAATCCAGCGCGATTTACACAACATTATTGCGGGACAGCACACTAGAAGCACCGTATGCTTAAGCTATGTCTGACCGTGTGGTTGCAGAAAGATTTCGGGGATTTCTTCCCGTCGTCATCGATGTGGAGACCGGCGGCTTTAATCCTGACACCGATGCGTTGCTGGAAATCGCAGCCGTGTTGCTGGAATACGATGAGGATCACGGTTGGTGCCCCCATGCGACGATTGCGCGGCACGTGACGCCGTTCGAGGGCGCCAACCTCGAACGGCGGGCACTCGAATTCAACAAGATCGATCCCTATCATCCTTTTCGGCTCGCCGTCGACGAAGGTGAGGCTCTGGATCAGATCTTCGACGCCATTCGCGAGGAAATCGCGCGCCATGGCTGCAGCCGGGCGATACTGGTCGGCCACAATCCCGCCTTCGACCTCGCGTTCGTCAAGGCCGCGGCGGCACGGGCCGGCATCAAGAATCTGCCCTTACACAATTTCAGTACCTTCGATACGGCGGCGCTGGCCGCCGTGGCATTTGGACAGACGGTACTGGCGCGCGCCGTACAGGCCGCCGGCCTCGAATGGGATGCAGCCGAGGCGCACTCGGCGATCTACGACGCCGATCGTACGGCCGAGCTGTTTTGCGCCATCGTCAACCGGTGGGATCGAGCTACCGCCGACCTGGCGGATCTCAAGCCGCGCTGATGCGGCTGCACCATTGATCGGCGCTGGCGCGCAGCGCGTCGGTATCGAGCGTGGTGAGTAGACCATCGCAGACGACGTGGCGTCCACCGACCCACACGTGTCGAACCTGATCGCGATGCGCGCTGTAGACCACCTGCGAGATCGGGTCGTAGAGCGGCCTGGCGCGTACGTCCCCCAGATCGATCGCGACGATGTCGGCGAGTTTGCCGACTTCCAGGGTGCCGATGTCGGCTTCCATCCCGAGCGCTTTTGCGCCGTTGTACGTGGCCATGCGCAACGCAGCTGCGGCCGGCAGCGCGCAGGGATCGCGCGCATGGCCCTTGGCCAATAGCGAGGCGGTACGCATTTCGCTCAGCATGTCGAGATCGTTGTTGCTGGCCGCGCCATCGGTGCCGCAGGCGACGTTGATTCCACGCTCGAGGAGTTCCGCGACCGGGCAAAAACCGCTGGCAAGCTTGAGGTTGCTTTCCGGGCAGTGCACGACGTGGGTACCGGTGCGTTCCAGCAATGCGATTTCGCGCGCGTCCAGCGTGGTCATGTGCACTGCGATCAGCCGCGGCGATACGAGGCCCAAACCGTCCAGGCGGCTCAGCGGTCGCACACCCGATGCGGCGAGCGCCGCGTCGATTTCACCCGCCGTCTCGTGGAGGTGAATGTGCACCGGTAAATCGAGTTCCTCCGCCAAAGTAGCGATGCGGCGCAAGGCGCTATCGTTCACGGTGTAGGGTGCATGCGGCGCGAAGGCGCTCGTGATCAGCGGGTGCGCGCGGTAGCGGTCGTGGACGGCCTGTCCTTTGTGGAAGTATTCGTCAGTGTTCGCGGCCCAGGCGCTCGGGAAATCGATCACGATCATGCCGACGACGGCGCGTATGCCGGCTTCAATGGCTGCGGCTGCCGTCTCGTCCGGGAAGAAGTACATATCGTTGAAACAGGTCGTTCCGCCCAATAACATTTCCGTCGCGGCGAGGCGGGTGCCATCACGCACGAAACTTCGGTCGACGCAGGTCGATTCCGCGGGCCAGATGTGTTGCTCGAGCCATTCCATCAGCGGGCGGTCGTCGGCCATGCCGCGGAACAGGCTCATCGCTGCGTGGGTATGCGCATTGATCAAGCCCGGGATCAAGACGTGCTCGGGGCAGGCGATCTCCGTTACCGGATCGGACGGCGCGCGCCATTGCGCGGTCGGCACGATCGCCGTGATCCGCGTATCCTCGACGATGACCGTATGGTTCTCGTAGATATTGCCGTCCGGTTCAACCGGTATGATCCAGCCCGCGTGTATAGCCTGCATTGCGTGCATCGATAAACCAACTATTGTCCCTGGATTCCGCTACGCTCCATCCAGGCTACGTTCGATGTAGCCCGGATGGAGCGTAGCGGAATCCGGGATCCTCTATGTCCGCGTAAGCTTTGAGATAGATTCTAAAATACCATAGCGGCTGATGATTAAGACCGACGACACGACCGTTCCCCTACGCTGGGTCGATGACGCACTCGTATTGCTCGACCAAACGCGGCTGCCGCACGAAGTCGCCTACGTGCACTGCCGCTCGGTGCGCGCCGTGATCGATGCAATCACAAACATGACCGTACGCGGCGCGCCCGCGATCGGCATCGCGGCCGCCTACGGCGTGGCGCTTGCGGCGCGGACTCATTTTCAGCAGGCCGGAGCCGCGTGGCGCGATGCCATGCGTGCGGATATGGACGCGCTACGAGACGCGCGCCCGACGGCGATTAATCTCAAGTGGGCCTTGGATACGATGCGCGGCGAATTCGAGCGCATCACCACCGATCCGTATCCCACGCTGCTCGCTCAGGCACAGGCAATGCACGCTGCGGATATCGCAGCAAACGAAGCGATCGGCCGGTATGGCGCGGACTTGATCGCACCCGGCTCGGGCGTGTTGACCCACTGCAACGCCGGCGCGTTGGCGACGGCGGGTTACGGAACGGCGCTCGGCGTCATCCGCAGCGCCTGGCGCGCCCAACGCCTGTCTGACGTATTCGCGACGGAAACGCGTCCATGGCTTCAGGGCGCGCGCCTCACCGTCTGGGAACTCAAGCAGGACGGCATCGATGCAACGCTCATCGCCGACATCGCGAGCGCGTATCTGATGCAACAGGGACGCGTGCAATGGGTGATCACCGGCGCCGACCGCATCGCTGCTAATGGCGATACCGCAAACAAGATCGGCACGTACGCGCTGGCCACGCTGGCGCGCGCGCACGGTGTCAGATTCATGGTCGCGGCGCCACTGTCGACCATCGATCGCGACACCGCGACGGGTGCGGAAATTCCGATCGAACTTCGTCGAGAAGCGGAGCTCACCCACCTCTCCGGGCAGCCCGTGGCCGCCGCTGGCGTGCGTGCGTTCAACCCTGTTTTCGACGTCACGCCGGCGCGTTTGATCGACGTTTTGGCGACCGAAAATGGCGTTCTTGAAAACCCCGATGAAGAGGGCATTCGACGCCTGTTTGAAGCCTGAAAACAAGCCGTCCAAAGCGTGCAGTGGCGGGCCCTGCCATGCTATAATGTCGACCTTCCGGGGGTCGATTTAACTCCTTTAAAATCAACAAGTTATTTTGCTTCTGATGGCCGATTTCGCGCGTCAATTATCACCCGTCAACATCGAAGACGAAATGCGCCAATCGTACATGGATTACGCCATGAGCGTGATCGTCGGACGGGCGCTTCCGGACGCCCGCGACGGGCTCAAACCGGTGCACCGCCGGGTGCTTTACGCGATGCAGGAAGCGAACAATATTTGGAACCGGCCGTACGTCAAATGCGCGCGCGTAGTCGGTGATGTCATGGGTAAATATCACCCCCATGGCGACAGCGCCATCTACGACACCTTGGTGCGCATGGCGCAGGATTTTTCACTGCGCTACACTCTCATCGACGGCCAGGGAAATTTCGGCTCGGTCGACGGTGACGCGCCCGCGGCGATGCGCTATACCGAATGCCGTCTCGACCGGATCGCGAGCGAGCTGCTCACCGATATCGACGCGGAGACGGTCGACTTCGCGCCGAATTACGACGGTAAGGAAGAGGAACCGACCGTTCTGCCGTCGCGCATCCCGAACCTCCTCGTCAACGGCTCCAGTGGCATCGCCGTCGGCATGGCGACGAACATCCCGCCCCACAACCTGTGCGAAGTGATCGACGCCTGTGTCGCGCTGGTCGATCAAAACGATCTCGATATCGAGGCCCTGATGCAATACATCCCCGGCCCCGATTTCCCGACCGCCGGGATGATCAATGGCTCGGCCGGGATCCGGGAGGCTTACCGCACGGGTCGCGGGCGCATCTACGTGCGCGCAAAAACGACCATCGAAGACGCGGAAACGGACGCGCCCAGGATCGTCATCTCCGAGCTGCCCTACCAGGTCAACAAGGCGCGGTTGATCGAAAAGATCGCGGAGCTCGTCAAGGAAAAAAAGATCGAGGGCATTCGCCAGGATGGCTTGCGCGACGAGTCCGACAAGGACGGCATGCGCGTCGTCATCGAGCTCAAGCGCGGCGAACTGGCAAACGTGCTGCTGAACAACCTGTATCGCCACACGCAGATGCAGTCGGTGTTCGGCATCAACACTGTGGCCCTGGTCGACGGTCAGCCGAAGACGCTCAATTTGCGCGATTTGCTCGATTGCTTCCTGCGCCACCGCCGCGAAGTCGTCACGCGGAGAACGCTGTTCGAGCTCCGCAAGGCGCGCGACCGCGCGCACGTGCTCGAGGGACTCGCGGTCGCACTCGCGAATATCGATCCCATCATCACCTTGATCAAAGCCTCGCCGACGCCCGCCGAAGCCCGCGAGGGCTTGATGGCCCAGGCATGGGAGCCCGGGCTCGTGACGGTGATGCTGGAACGCGCCGATGCTGAGCGTTCACGACCAGAGAATTTGCCCGAAGAATTCGGTTTGAAGACGCACGGCTATCGCCTTTCGGAACGCCAAGCCAAAGAAATCCTCGATATCCGCCTGCAACGCCTGACGGCCCTCGAGCAGGACAAGATCCTCGACGAATACCGAGAGGTGCTCGTGCGCATCGATGATCTGCTCGACATCCTGCAACGGCCGGAGCGCTTGATGCAGGTCATTCGCGACGAGCTGCTCGAGGTCCGCGAACGTTATGGCGACGAGCGCCGTACGGAAATCGTCGAGACCGAAGAGCACCTGTCGCTCGAGGACCTGATCTCCGAAGAAGACGTCGTCGTCACCCTGTCGCACGCCGGCTATGCGAAATCGCAGCCGATCGAAGTCTATCGCTCGCAGCGGCGCGGCGGTAAGGGCAAGACCGCGACCACGACCAAGGATGAGGATTTCGTCGATAAATTGTTCGTCGCAAACACGCATGACACCTTGTTGTGCTTTTCGAATAACGGCAAGGTCTATTGGCTCAAGGTCTACGAATTACCGCAGGCCGGCCGCACCGCGCGCGGGCGGCCACTGGTAAACCTGCTCCCTCTGGAAGAGGCGGAACGGATCACCGCGGTCCTGCCAATTAAGGAATTCGATCCCGATCTATTCGTCGTCATGGCCACGGCGCGCGGAATCATTAAAAAGACCTCGCTCGCCAATTTTTCGCGCCCGCGCACATCCGGCATCATTGCCGTCGATCTCGTCGCCGACGATCGGCTCGTCGGCGTTGCGCTCACGCAGGGCGCGCACGACATCATGCTCGTAAGTTCAGGCGGCAAGGCCGTGCGGTTCTCGGAGACCCACGTGCGGCCCATGGGGCGCACGGCGCGCGGTGTTCGTGGGATAAAACTGGCTGCGGGACAGGAAGTCATCGCGTTGATCCCGATCGAGGGTGAGGGCACGATTCTGTTTGCCACGGCCACGGGCTACGGTAAACGGACGGAATACGGCGATTTCCCGGTCAAGGGCCGCGGCGGCCAAGGCGTCATTGCGATTCAAGCGAACGAACGCAACGGTTCTACGGTGGGTGCGGTGTCGGTCGCCGACGACGACGAGATCATGTTGATCAGTAACGGCGGCACGCTGGTGCGTACGCCGGTTACGGGGATATCGGTGCTGGGCCGTAATACCCAGGGGATCCGCCTGATTTCACTCGGAGACGGCGAACAACTGGTCGGCGTCGAACCCATTGCGGATTTGAATGGCAACGGCGACGGTAACGGCCACGGTAACGGCGATGCCAACGACGATAAGGCCGAGGAGGCCGACAACCAGTCCGACTAGCTCCGAGGAAAGCTTCGGGAACGACCATGTCGTCCGACCAACGTATCAGCGAATTACGAACCAAGATTGACGCCGTCGATGACGAACTGGTGCGCCTGCTGAACGAGCGCGCGGCGCTCGGCATCGAAATCGGTGAGATCAAACGCGCGCTCGACGAGCATCCCCGCTTTTACCGCCCCGATCGCGAAGCGCAGATCCTGCGGCGTCTGAGCGACCTCAACGCCGGTCCCTTGCCCGACGAAGATCTCCGGCGTGTGGTGCGTGAGATCATTTCGGTGTGCTTATCGCTCGAGCAAAAACTCCGTATCGCTTATCTCGGGCCGGAAGGCACCTTCACCCACGCCGCAGTACTCAAGCACTTCGGCGGCGCGGTGGAACCGGTGGCCATGCCCAGTATCGGTGACGTGTTTCGCGACGTTGAAGCGCGCGCGAGCGATTACGGCGTCGTGCCGGTCGAAAATTCACTCGAAGGCTGGGTCAATCAAACGCTCGACTGCCTGACCGATTCGTCCTTGGCCATCTGTGGCGAGATCGTGCTCGCGGTTCATCATCAATTGCTTACCCGCGAAGCGGCGCTCGAAGACGTACAGTGCGTGTACGCCCACGAGCAGGCGTTGGCGCAATGCCGTGGGTGGTTGGACCGGCATTTACCGGGCATCGAGCGCGTCGGACTCGGGAGTAATGCGGCCGCCGCGCAGCGCGCCCAACGCGAGGCGGGCGCCGCGGCTATCGCCGGGACCCAAGCAGCGGAGCGTTACGATCTCGAGGTTCGCGCGGCGAATATCGAGGATCATCCGCAGAACACCACGCGCTTCGCGTTATTGGGGCACGCGTTGCCGCAAGCAACGGGCGACGACGTGACGTCGGTGATGTTCAGCACGCCGAACGAACCGGGCGCCCTGCACGCAATATTGAGCGTGCTCGCTACAGCCGGTATCAATATGACGCGCATCGAATCACGCCCCAAGCGTTCGGGCGACTGGGATTATCTGTTCTTCGTCGATCTGCTCGGGCATCGTAACGATGCCGATGTCGCGCCAGCACTCGCCGAGATCGAGTCGCGGGCGGCCCTGTTCAAAGTGCTCGGGAGTTGCCCGCGCGCAATGCTTTGACGGCCTCATGATCGATAAACTGGTGATTATCGGTGTCGGTTTGATCGGCGGCTCGCTGGCGCGCGCGCTACGCGAAGCCCGAGCTGTCGGGGAAATCGTAGGGCTCGGACGCAGCCGGGCCAACTTGGATCAGGCCCTGGAACTCGGGATCGTCGACCGCATTGCAGACGACCCGGGGGCGGCGGTCGCGGGTGCGGACATGGTCGTGATCGGCGCCACCCTGGGCGCGACCGGCACCGTATTCGAAGCGCTCAGTCAGACCCTGGAGGCTAATACCGTACTGACCGATGTCGGTTCCACCAAAGCCAGCGTGGTCGCGCTGGCGCGCAAAATTCTGGGTAAGCGCTGTGAGAATTTCGTACCGGGCCATCCGATCGCGGGCACCGAACAAAGCGGCGCGTCTGCGTCCTTCGCCGAGTTGTTCAACGGACATAAAGTGATCTTGACGCCATTGCCGGAGACCGGTGCTAAAGCGCTGCAGGCGGTGACGAAGATGTGGGAAACCGTGGGCGCCACGGTCGTCGAGATGGACGTCGCCGATCACGATCGAGTGCTGGCCGCGACCTCGCATCTACCGCATCTATTGGCGTATGCGCTGGTGGATACGCTCGCGGGTTCGGCCGATTCCGACGAGATCTTCGCTTACGCTGCGGGCGGGTTTCGCGACTTCACGCGCATCGCCTCGAGCAACCCCGAAATGTGGCGCGACATCACCTTGGCCAATCGCGACGCCCTGCTGCACGTCTGCGAATCGTTTGCGCAGCGCTTCGACGCACTCAAGCTGGCCATCGAAGCCGGTGACGCGCAAGCCCTGGAGCAAGTCTTTACCAGCGCCAAGGCGGTGCGCGACCGTCGTGTCGTCAAAAAATAGCTTTACCGTGCAAGCTGGCGGCAGGCTGACCGGTAAGGTTGCGCCGCCCGGTGACAAATCCGTGTCACACCGCGCCGTCATGTTGAGCGCGCTGGCCGATGGACCGTGCACGGTGCAGAACTGCCTGATGAGTGACGATGTGTTGGCGACGATCGAAGCCTGCCGCGGTATCGGTGTCGGTATCGACTGCGGCGCCGACGATGCGCTCCAGATTCATGGAGTCGGGGTCGATGGCTTGAAAGAACCGACCGCGCCGCTCGACCTGGGTAATTCGGGAACCTCCATGCGGCTCCTGTCGGGGATCCTCGCAGGCGCGCGCATCAACGCGACGCTGACCGGTGACGCGTCGCTGCGTAAGCGGCCGATGCAGCGCATTGCCGAGCCGCTCGAACAAATGGGCGCGCGGCTTGCGATGTCCGCAGACGGAACCGCGCCGCTCGTAATTACCGCCGACGAGCGTTTGCAGGCAATCGAGTATGCGCTGCCGGTAGCGAGCGCGCAGGTCAAGTCGGCCGTATTGCTGGCCGGCTTGTTTGCACGCGGCAGGACGAAGGTGTCCGAGCCGGCGCCAACCCGGGACCACACGGAACGCATGCTGCAGGCGTTCGGCGTCGACCTCGACGCCGGATCGGGGTGGATCGAGATCGAGGGCGGCCAACGCTTGTCGGCCGCCGATATCACCGTTCCCGCCGATCTGTCCGCGGCTGCCTTCTTCATCATCGGCGCCGCGATCGCCGCCGACAGCCAGGTGTCGATACCCGCGGTCGGGGTCAACCCGACGCGCACCGGGGTTATCGATATCATGCGGGCCATGGGCGCGCGGATCGAGGTCCACAATGCCGGTTCGCGCGGTTCGGAGCCCGTCGCTGACCTCGCCATCCGTGGCTCCGAGCTACGCGGTATCGAGATCCCGGAGGCCTTGATCCCGCTGGCGATCGACGAATTCCCGGCGGTTCTCGTCGCCGCTGCCTGCGCGCGCGGGCGCACCGTGTTGCGCGGTGCCGCGGAGCTGCGCCATAAGGAAAGCGATCGAATCGCCGTGATGGCGGACGGATTGCAGCGCCTCGGTATTGCCGTGAAAGTCTATCCGGACGGCATCGCCGTCGACGGCGGCGAGTTGACCGGCGGCGCGATCGACGCGCACGGCGACCACCGGATCGCAATGGCCTTTGCGGTGGCCGCGCTACGTGCGCGGGCGCCCATCGTGATCGACAACGCGGCTGGGATCGCGACCTCGTATCCGGGTTTTCTGTCTGCGGCCCGCGACGCAGGTTTGCGCGTGATCTAAACATGACGGCCCCTGTGCCCGTGTTGGCGATCGATGGTCCCAGCGGTACAGGGAAAGGCACGGTAGCGCTGCTCGTCAAACAGTGGTTGGGGTGGCACCTGTTGGACTCCGGCGCGTTGTACCGGCTGGTCGCACTGTGCGCCGCAGACCGTGGCGTCACGCTGGATGATGCCCGGGCGTTGGCCGATCTGGCCGCCGGGCTTGCGGTCCAATTCATCGATGACGCCGATGAAATGCGGGTGCAGTGGGACGGCGCCGATGTCACCGACGCGTTGCGATCGGAGTCATGCGGCGCGGCCGCATCACAGGTCGCGGCGCTGGCGCCGGTGCGCGACGCCCTGCTCGAGCGCCAGCGCGCGTTTTGCCAGCCACCGGGCCTGGTGGCCGACGGACGCGATATGGGCACGGTGGTTTTCCCTCAGGCGGACTTGAAGATCTACCTAACGGCAAGCGCGGAAGAAAGGGCCCGCAGGCGCTATAAGCAGTTGAAACAAAAAGGAATGAGTGTTAATCTCGCGCAGCTTTTGGGGGACATCGCCGACCGTGATCGGCGCGATGAACAACGCAAGCTATCCCCATTGAAGCCCGCAACCGACGCCGTAATCCTCGACACAACCCGCATGGACATTGCCGCGGTGGGGGACCAGGTAAAGCGTTTGGTGCGCGACACTGGTCTGGCCTGATGAGCGCGATTGCGCCGTGGCACGCCGGATGGCCCATCAACAAGACGAGGAGAAGAAAACGTCTGCCTAAAGCCCGCACCTCATGAAACGGCAGCGGCCCCGGGCATTCGATAAATAAATACTATGGCGGAGAGTTTCGCAGAGCTATTCGAGCAGAGCCAGATCGAATCCAAGATGCGGCCGGGCACCATCGTCAAGGGCACGGTCGTAGAAATCCGCCCCGACTATGTGGTCGTCAATGCCGGGCTGAAATCGGAAGGCGTCATCCCCGCCGAGCAATTCCGCAATCCCGATGGTGAGTTCGAGGTCATCGTCGGCGAAGAGATCGACGTAGCGCTCGACGCGGTCGAGGACGGCTATGGCGAAACCCGCCTGTCACGTGAAAAAGCCAAGCGCGCCAAGGCCTGGGAAGAGCTCGAACGCGCCTGCGAAGAGAGCGCGACGGTCACTGGCGTCATCAGCGACAAGGTCAAGGGCGGTTTTACCGTCGATATCAGCACCATCCGCGCCTTTTTGCCGGGTTCACTCGTCGATGTGCGGCCCGTGCGTGACACCAGCTACCTCGAAGGCAAGCCGCTCGAGTTCAAAGTCATCAAGGTCGATCGGCGCCGCAATAATGTCGTCGTTTCGCGTCGCGCGGTGGTGGAAAGCGAGAATTCGGCGGAACGCGAGGCGCTGCTCGACAGCCTCGAGGAAGGCACCGTCATGAAGGGTCTGGTCAAGAATCTGACCGACTACGGCGCGTTCATCGACCTCGGTGGCATCGACGGTCTGCTACATATCACCGACATGGCCTGGCGGCGCGTCAAACACCCGTCCGAGGTCGTCAACATCGGCGACGAAATCGAAGTCAAGGTATTGAAGTTCGATCGCGATCGCCAGCGTGTATCGCTGGGTCTCAAACAGCTCGGCGACGATCCCTGGGTCGATATCGCGCGCCGCTATCCTGAACATTCCCGACTGTTCGGCAAAGTGTCGAATATTGCCGACTACGGTTGTTTCGTCGAGATCGAAGAAGGCGTCGAAGGTCTGGTCCACGTCTCCGAAATGGATTGGACCAACAAGAACGTGCATCCCTCCAAAGTGGTCCACCTGGGCGAGGACGTCGAGGTGATGGTGCTGGATATCGATGAGGAGCGGCGTCGCATTTCGCTCGGTATGAAACAGTGCCGCTCGAACCCCTGGGAGGAGTTCGCTGCAACGCACAACAAGAGCGATCACGTTGTCGGCACGATCAAGTCGATCACCGATTTTGGGATTTTCATCGGCCTCGACGGCGGTATTGACGGTCTGGTGCACCTCTCGGACCTGTCATGGGATCTGCCGGGCGAGGAAGTGGTGCGTAACTATAAAAAGGGCGATGAACTCGAGACCGTCGTGCTGGCGGTGGATGCGGAGCGCGAACGCATTTCGCTCGGCGTCAAGCAATTGGCTCAGGATCCGTTTTCGATGTTCCTCGCGCAACATGCCAAAGGCACCCGCGTTACCGGCAAGATCCTGGAGGTCGACGTCAAATCGGCCACCATCGAGCTCACCGAAGGCGTGGAAGGTACGATCCGGGCTTCGGAGTTATCCATCGAACCCGTCGACGATGCACGCAAGGTGATCAAGGAAGGTGAGGATCTCGAAGCGCTGGTCGTCGGCGTCGATCGCAAACGCCGCGTCGTTAATCTATCGGTTAGGGCCATGGAGAGCGAAGAGGAAGCGGCGGCCCTGGAAGAGTACGGTACCGAAAAAGAATCGACCCGAACGACACTCGGCGATTTGCTCAAAGAGCAGCTCGATTCCAAGTAACGCCGTAGTGCCCTGTCCCGTGAAAAACTTTCATAATTCGCTGGCCTTTTTCGCCGCTGGCGGTGTTGCTCCTCCTTGTGTAGAGCCCGCTACACGGCGTCGTCGCGCCTTGCCAGCAACGAAAAATCCGTCGCGACTTACTAAAACTTTTTCACGAGACAGGGCACTGGCTGAATCCATGCCCGAACATTCGCCCAAAGCTTGTCGAGAAGAAGCATGACGAAGTCTGAACTCATCGAATCGCTAGTGAAAAAGCAGTCTCAACTCGGCTATCGCGACGTTGAACTCGCCGTTAAGACGATGCTGGAACACATGGGTCAAACCCTGGCTTCAGGTGAGAGAATCGAAATCAGAGGCTTTGGCAGTTTCTCGCTGCATTACCGGCCTCCGCGCGTCGGCCGCAACCCGAAATCAGGCGACCCCGTGTCGCTGCCGGCTAAATACGTGCCGCATTTCAAACCGGGCAAGGAATTGCGCGAACGCGTCAATACGGGCGCGGCCGAAGCACGAGAAATCAAGCCCGCCCGCGATAACGAAGCAGACACCGAGTCCGATCAAGATCAAGCCGGATTTGGCGCGTAGACCGCACTGACCTGTTACCTCCGGGACGGGATTCGAAAATCCGCGCGACGCGCCAGGCACCGCCTCCGGCGATGCGGCTCGATCGCTACGCGGAATCCATGCGATCATTAAGGCGGGTCAACTCGGACCACAGCGAACAGGGTAAAGATGTGTCCCGCGTCCTGTACATGGCTTTCGCGATCCTCATGGCACTGGCTGGGCTCGCGTTCCATGTGCGAAACGATCAGGAGATCGTATTGAACTACTATGCCGGGAGCCTCCACGCCGAGTTGTCCATCGTCGTCGTGGGTGCGCTCGCCGTCGGTGCGGTGCTCGGCGTCATGGCCATGACCGCCACGGTCGTGCGCCTCAAGCGCGAGATCAGACGCCTCGCCAAACGCAACGACATCGCGACCCGCGAGTTGTCGAGCCTACGGTCGGTTTCGCTCAACGATGCCGGCTGATTACCTGTTTTTCATCGTTGTCTCATTACTGCCGCTCGCGGCGGTTTCGGGATGGTATTTTGGGCGCCGCGAAACCGCTGCCGACAACGGCGCAAACGGCGGCTCCAGCATGTCTTCGGACTATTTCCGCGGACTCAATTACCTGCTCAACGATCGCCCGGACAAGGCGATTGAGGTTTTCATCAAGGTCCTCGAAGTCGAGAGTGAGACCGTAGAAACACATCTCGCGCTCGGAAACCTGTTTCGCCGGCGTGGCGAAGTCGATCGCGCCATTCGTATTCACCAGAATCTCGTGGCGAGACCGAGTCTCGAGTTCGACCAGCGCGCACTCGCATTACTGGAGTTGGGCCTGGACTACATGCGCTCCGGTCTGCTCGATCGCGCCGAAAGCCTGTTCAAGGAATTACTCGAATCAGGTGCGCATCAACGCCAGGCCATGGATCATTTGATCGATATTTACCAGCAGGAACAAGATTGGGACAAAGCGCTCGAATACACCGGTCGCCTGCAGAAGATTGCCAGTCGAAACCTGGGCGAGATGCGTGCGCATTTTCTGTGCGAGCAGGCCCGAACCGATATGGAAGAAGGCAAGGTTGAGTCCGCCGGCGAGCTGCTGCGCGACGCTGTGCAGGTAGACGGCAACTGCGTACGCGCGAGTTTGATGCAAGCCGAGATCGCAATGGCTGCGGGCGCATACGAAGGGGCGATCGGCCACCTTCAGGAAATCGAAAAACAAGACCTGGCCTTCCTTCCCGAAGCGATCGGCCCGCTCGTCGACAGCTATCGGGCGCTCGATCAGATCGACGATCTAGTCAGTTATCTCAAACGATTGAGTGCGCTGCACGCAGGTATCACGCCGGTTTTGGTGCTCGCCGAAATCATGACGGAACTCGGCAGTATCGACGAAGCCAAGCAGGCCATCGTCGAGGAATTGAAGATCAGACCGACCGTGCGTGGGATCGATCGCTTGATCGATTACTCGCTCACCAATGCCGAGGGAGAAGCGAAGGAAAACCTCTCCCTGCTCAAGGAGCTGACCGCCCGCCTCATCGAAGAAAAATCGAGTTACATGTGCGGTAACTGCGGGTTTAAGGGGCGATCCCTGCATTGGCAATGTCCGAGTTGCAAATTATGGAACTCGGTAAAACCGATACACGGTATCGAGGGCGAGTGAGCCGCCGAGTCGGGTTTCTGAGGGCCAGCACGCGCGTTTCCGACTGCCCGAACCGACCGCGAGGCGCGCGATTGCCGACGTGAACACGCCGTTCAAACCCGTCATCGTCGCGCTCGATTTTCCAGATCTCGATCAAGCGCTCGCATGCGTCGATCAACTCGATGCGCACGCCTGCCGGGTCAAGATCGGCAAGGAACTCTTCATGCGCGCGGGGCCTGCTTCCGTTCGCGCCCTTAACCAGCGGGGCTTCGAGGTCTTCCTCGATCTCAAATTCCACGACATTCCGAATACGGTAGCGGGCGCGTGCCGCGCGGCGGCCGATCTCGGCTGTTGGATGCTGAACGTACACGCTGCCGGCGGCACAGCGATGATGGCAGCGGCGCGCGGCGCGATAGACGACGGCGAGCACCGCCCACTCCTAATCGGCGTATCCGTATTGACGAGTTTGAACGATGCGGCATTGTCCGAAGTGGGGGTGTCGAATACCGCGCAGGAACAGGTTTGCCGTCTCGCGACCCTCGCCGTGAATGCGGGCCTCGACGGCGTGGTCTGTTCGCCGCTCGAAATAACGTCGCTGCGCGATCGCATCGGCGCGGATTTCACATTGGTGACGCCGGGTGTAAGACCGGCCGGGAGCACGGGTGACGATCAAGCGCGCACGGCCACGCCAGACGACGCGATTACGTCGGGCGCGAACTACCTCGTTATCGGGCGTCCGATAACCCAGGCGGCGCAACCCAATGAGGCGCTCGCCGCAATTAACAATGCGTGCGTCGAAGCGCACGGCCGATCGAATACCGAACGCGCCTAAATGCCCAAGCTCGTGGATGAAGTAGGCGAGCGCTGCAATCCACTCACTCCGCCGCCACCCGGCGCGCCCGGTGAGGTGCAACGTTGGACCCGTCTGTATGGCGCGGCCAAGTCGCTCGCCGTCGCGAGCCTGACGGCGTCACACGATCTGCCAGTCGTTTTCATCGCGCCCGACGCCGCGACCGCGTCGCAATTCGAACGCGAAATAGCGTTTTTTCAACCGCGGCTGCCACGTTTCGAGATCCCGGATTGGGAAACGCTGCCCTACGATCGGTTCAGCCCCTATCAGGACATCATCTCCGCGCGGATCGCGACGCTGAGTCAACTGCCGCGGATCGAACGCGGTGTGATCATCGTTACGGCCGCGACGACGATGCACCGCTATCCGCCTTGTGACTGGATGAGCGGACGGGCGTTCAGCCTGAAGGTCGGCGAGCGTCTCGACCGCGATGCGTTTCGCCGCCGCCTCGACGCGGCGGGTTACCGCGCCTGCGCCCAGGTGGCGGAACACGGCGATTACGCGGTGCGCGGATCCTTGATCGACGTGTTCCCGATGGGCGCGGATGCGCCATTTCGTATCGATCTCTTCGATGAGGACATCGAGACGCTGCGCCTGTTCGACGTCGAAAGCCAGCGTTCGCTCACCAATGTTGACGTCATGGATGTCTTGCCGGCGCGCGAGTTTCCGCTGGACGAGGTGGCGATCCGAGAATTTCGACGCGCGTGGCGGCTCGAGTTCGATGGGCGAGTGCAGGATTGCTCGCTGTATCAGGACGTGTCGGAAGGCCTGGCTCCCGCCGGAATCGAGTACTACTTGCCGTTGTTCTTCGACGAACTCGATCTCATCACCGATTATTTCCCTCGAGACGCATTGATCGTCATTGACGAAGATGTCGAAGATGCCGCCGAGCATTTCGGACGTACCGTTGTGGAACGCTACGAAGCCCTGTGCCACGATTCCGAGCGTCCGCTCGTGAAACCAGCGCGGATGTTTACGGATTTCGAGACCATTGCCGCGCGTTCAACCGCGTTCGCGCGGGTGCATCTGAGCGGAATCGAACCGTCACCGGAGTCGTCAAGTATTGAATTCGACACGCGCGCGCCGGTGCAGGTGCCGGTCAATGCACGCGCCGCGGATCCCTTCGCCCTGTTGCGCGACCACACCGCGCGTGCGGAAGGGCGCGTGCTGTTTCTGGCCGATTCGCTCGGGCGCCGTGAAACTCTCCTGGAGCTCTTTTCCGCGCAGCCCTTTCGCCCACAGGTGTTCGAATCGTGGTCTGACTTCCTGAACGCTGATGCGGCAGTTGGTATCGCGGTCGCAAACTTGAGCGAAGGCGCGGAATTCGACCGGCCGCCCATCAGTCTCCTGACCGAAGCGCAGTTATTCGGCGAGCGCGCGTATCAGCGCCGTCGCCGGCGCCGCAGCGCCACGGACAACGAAGCGGTGGTGCGCAACTTGACTGAACTTCACGAAGGCTCGCCGGTGGTGCATGAGCAGCACGGCGTAGGGCGCTACCAGAAACTGGAAGTCTTGACCGCCGGCGGCATAACCAACGAGTTCATCAAGATCGAATACGCGGACGGCGATATCCTTTACGTGCCCGTTAGCGCGCTCAATCTGATCAGCCGCTACTCTGGCGTCGATCCCGATCACACGCCGCTGCACAAACTGGGCAGCGGCCAGTGGGATAAAGCGCGTAAAAAGGCGGCGGAGAAGATCCGCGACGTAGCTGCCGAGTTGTTGGAGATCAATGCGCGACGCGCGGCGCGCAAAGGTCACGCATTCACGGTAGAACAGGATCCGTACGCAACGTTCGAGCAGGATTTTTCGTTCGAGGAAACGCCCGACCAGATAAGTGCGGTTGAAGCTGTTTTACAAGACATGCGAAACGAACAACCGATGGACCGCTTGATCTGTGGAGACGTCGGATTCGGTAAAACGGAGGTCGCGATGCGCGCTGCGTTCATCGCGGTCAACGACGGTCGACAGGTCGCCATCCTCGTACCGACGACCCTTTTGGCGCGCCAGCACAACGAAACGTTCATGGATCGCTTTGCCGATTGGCCCGTGCGTATCGAACAATTATCGCGTTTTCGGGATTCCAAAGCGACGCGGCATGCGCTCGACGGGCTCGCGGATGGAACCGTCGATATCGTGATCGGTACGCATAAACTCCTGGGCAAGGATATCCGATTCAAACGGCTGGGCTTATTGATCGTCGATGAAGAGCATCGGTTTGGCGTCCGCCAGAAAGAGAGGATCAAGGCGCTACGCAGCAACGTCGATATTCTGACGCTGACGGCAACGCCCATTCCACGCACGCTCAATCTGGCGTTGTCCGGGACGCGCGAGCTCTCGATCATCGCCACCGCACCGTCCAAACGACTCGCCATCAAGACCTTCGTCAGGGAGTGGGCCGCGCCTCTGTTGCGTGAAGCGATCCTGCGTGAGATCGGGCGCGGCGGGCAGGTATATTTCGTGCACAACAAGGTGGAAACCATCGAACAGATGGCCGATGAATTACGCACGATCGCCCCCGAAGCGCGCCTCGGTATCGCGCATGGCCAAATGCGCGAGCGCGCGCTGGAACAGGTCATGCTCGATTTTTATCACGGGCGCTGTAATGTGCTTCTATGCAGCACGATTATCGAAACAGGCATCGACGTACCGAACGCGAACACCATTATTATCAACCGCGCCGATAAATTCGGACTCGCACAGTTGTATCAGCTCCGTGGCCGCGTGGGTCGCTCGCATCATCGGGCGTACGCCTATCTCGTCGTGCCGCACCGCAAAGCTATGACCACGGACGCCATCAAGCGCTTGGAAGCGATCGAATCGCTGGAAGAACTGGGCGTCGGCTTTACCCTGGCGACCCACGACCTCGAGATCCGCGGTGCCGGCGAGATCCTCGGCGAAGAACAGAGCGGGCACATCCAGGAGATCGGCTTCGGATTGTATTCGGAACTGTTGAAACGCACCGTGACTGCGTTGAAATCCGGACGCGGTATCGACCTTGATAATGCGCTGGACGCACGCGTCGAAGTCGAGTTACATATTCCCGCGTTGCTGCCCGAGGATTATCTGCCCGACGTTCATGCGCGGTTGATCCTCTATAAGCGGATTGCCAGTGCTAAAGGGCCTGAAGACCTGAACGATCTGCGCGAAGAGATCATCGACCGGTTCGGTGTATTCGGCAGCGCGGTCGACAACCTGTTTCGCGTTACCTCGTTACGGCTGGACGGCGAGCGGCTGGGCATACGCCGAATCGATCTCGGCCGGCGCGGTGGCCGGATCGAATTTCATCCCAACCCCGACATCGATCCGTCGAGCGTCATCGACCTCATCCAAACCGATCCCGACTACCGCATGGACGGCGGCGAGAAAATCCGCATCGTCAAAGACT
This sequence comes from Gammaproteobacteria bacterium, assembly GCA_965217605.1. Classification (GTDB taxonomy): domain Bacteria; phylum Pseudomonadota; class Gammaproteobacteria; genus JAYYZW01. The sequence continues at coordinate 170,827 of CBDCJB010000007.1, read as the reverse complement.
TACCGGATGCAACGGCGAGGTTTGAAGAATTAGCCTTCCTTTTTGAGCGATTTCGCCGCCGTCATGCTGCGTAACTGCATCGTTTACGCAGCAGTGATCGCTGCCACGGCGCTCTTTTCGAACATCGCGCACGCGCGTTGGTACCAAGTCGAGGTCGTTGTCTTCCAGCACCTCGAAGCGATGAGCGGTGGCGGCGAAGAATGGCCTGAACTGATGAGTCTGCCGGCGTTCGGGCGGGCCATGGAACTGATCGTCGATCTCCCTGAAATGTCCGACGAGCCGCCGCCACTGGAGGGTGAGGGCGCCTTCGCGGGGCCGATCGCCTTCAAACTGCTGGATCGCGCGGAGCGCACGCTGACCGCGGTTGAACGCCGCCTGCGTGGCAGTAGTGAATACAAACCGCTGCTTTTCGCCGCGTGGCGGCAACCGAGTTTCGGCGTCCGCGGCGCCAAGCGTGTGTACCTATCCGACGTCGAGCGCCTGCAGTTGGGCGACGCGGCTGAGGATGAAGCTGGCTTGGCATCGACACCCCAGGCCGAGGGCATCGTGCGCGTCAAGATCGGCCGTCTCTTACACGTCGATCTGGATTTTCTCTACTACCACGCAGGTATCCCGGTGCGTCTCACCGAGACCCGCCAACTCAAACTCAATGAACTGCATTATTTCGATCATCCGCTGTTCGGCGTGATCCTGCAGGTGTCGCCTTATGAACTGCCCGATCCGGATCCGGTTCCTGCCGATAAAGATACCGATTTAAGTACCTTAGGAAAATCTCCCGGTTAACCCGCCATCTAATGATCAAATTCGCGGCGCTCGGCGTATTTGATCTCGACACAATGAAGAAGGGAAGCCGTATTCCGGACCGGTGAATACGGTGTTATCAATGTTTGTTGGAAAGGACTCCAAATCAAATGACGGAACATCCATGTTGCTTACGAATTTATTCAATTCAACTCGGTCGCGCTGATTTATGGCCCCGAATCATTTATATATTGCTTTTGCCCGTAGCCGTGCAAGTCAATGCTGTTAACGTCGATGGGCCGTTTTATTAGAAACACTCCCCTATTGTGGCATGGGAAGAAAGCCACGAGGCGGTCGCGGACTCACTTGAAAACAATCCTGTTCAAAACAGCTGTTGGATCGTAAATCAAAAATCAACATTCGAAATGGCGGCCTACCCATCTCAGAACGAAGGTTGTCTATTTGGCGGCTCTACCTTCCTAGGCAGAGTTTTCTGCAATACCGGCGAGCCTTTTACCGAAGGACCGGGAGGAATCGTCGCATACTCAAACGAAATCATCCCGGGGCCCGGTCAATTTCTCGATCTGACCGACGAATCCCTGCCGGGGCAGACCGAGAATCCGGTAGGTTGCGTTTCGCTGCCTTCCGGCCGCCTCCTACCCACCCGAAATACCGGTGAGTGCCCGATGTGCAAGGTGGGCAATCCCATTAACCCGTCGACCGGGAATAAGTTCCAAAAAGAAACGGATTATGTGGGCGCTAGCCCGTTCCCGATTAGATGGGTTCGATACTACAACAGCGATGGCATGTCGGAAGCGGCCAGTCCGACGACCCAAAAGATGGGCGCTGGTTGGACCCACGAATACAATCGCATGATCTGGTGGTACGCGAATTTTTACAACGTGATGGTATTTCGCCATGACGGACAAGCCCATGAATATTTCAACCTAGCGCCGGGGGTCTATAGTGGACCGAGCGATGTCGCTGACAAGCTTATTTCAATCCTCTATGTGGCCGAATACGAATATCACACTGCGGACGGAAACGTTGAACTCTACTCGCTAGAAACACCATTTTTCGGCAATCCCGTGTCGCTGGACCAACACAGAATGTGGTTGACCGAGATCCGGCGCAACGACGGTACAAAAATCACGATTAATCGCGCCGATTACGGTGAAATCACGTCGATCGTCGATCATCTTGGCCGCACGCTAACGGTCAATACAAACAACGGATATATCGAGTCAGTAACCGATCCAGCCGGGAACACTTATACCTACGATTACGAAACGCCGCTCGGTGGTGAAGACGTGTTGAAATCGGTGACCTATCCGGGCCCAGACTCGCCACAGAAAACATACCTGTACGGGGAATCCGCTTTCGTGGGTGGCTCGCCTGATGACACCATGAAACTCACCGGGATTATCGATGAAAACGGAAATCGTTTCGCGACGTGGAAATACGACGCCATCGGACGCGCGTATTACTCGGAACGCGCTGGAGGTGCAAACGCGGTCACGATTAATAGTTTCTCCCCACCGGATGGGACAACGGCGTTTGGAACTACAAAATTCATTGACGCGAACGGTGTTTCGGAAACGCAGACGTACGAGGTGATCAACGGCTCGGCGAAGATGAGCGCAGTGCTCGGCGGCCAGTGTGCACTTTGCCAGGGGCGCCCTAAATCGGCGACCTACGATACGAACGGCTATCTGGCCTCGAGCACCGATAGTGCAGGCAATATCAGGTATTTCGAAAACGACGCTGATGGCAATCAAACCTGCCGCTTAGAAGGTATTCCTGGCAGTGGGGACGCCGCCGATAACGCGCTGAGACTCGTGGTGACGGAATGGGACACGCAGTTTCGTGTTGCGACCCGTGTGACGAAATACGAACCTGCAGATCCGCTCATGGCGCCGCCGACGGTATGTGACGACGATCCCAACCCCGGTGTATGGAATCGCCGATACGAGATCGAAACTGCGCTGGTATCCGGATCGGGCCGCACCGATTGGCAAACGGAGCGGAGCTTTCCTACTGATCCAAGCGCTCCGCCGAGGACAACGGATTTCGTTTACTACGGAGAAAACGCCGGCGACGATCCCGCTTTGGCGGCTTTAAAGCTAATCAAACGCATCGATGGCCCCAGAACCGATGTTACAGATACGACGGATTTTAGCTATGCGACGGTAGAGGATGCGAATCATAAAGTCGGCGATTTGATCGAGATCCGCAATGCGCTCGATCATTCGACGCATATCAATAAACACGATCCGCATGGACGGCCCAGCGAGATCGTCGACGCCAACGGGGCGGTTATGACATTGGCCTATCACCCGCGAGGATGGCTTACCTCGCGTACCGTCGACGGCCAGACGACGGACTTCGAATATGACGTCGTGGGGCAGCTCGATCGCGTAACGCTGCCGGACGGATCTTACCTTGATTACGGTTACGACGACGCCCGGCGTCTTATCTCTATCCGCGACAATGCCAATAATCAGATCGCCTATGAGCTGGATACGTTAGGAAACCGGGTTGCCGAGACTACGGTCAATTCGAGCGCGACGGTCGTGCGGCAGCTCGATCGCGTTTTCGATCCGTTGAATCGATTATCAAAGCTCATCGCTGGGGAGGGGCAAACGACGGCGTTCCAATACGATGCCAACGGCAATTTGCTTACAGCGATAGATCCGCGCGACCCGTTTCCCGATCCTGCGAACCAGAATCCGCAAATATTCACGAGCAACTTGTACGATGCGCTGAATCGCGTGCGTCAGACGACGGATGCCAAAGGCGGCGTTACGTCGTTTTCCTATGACGCGAACGGTAACGTCAAGACCGTCAATGATCCGAATGGATTCGATACGATCTACACCTACACCGGATTCGGAGACCTGAAGCAATTAGAAAGTCCCGATACTGCAACAACGGTCTACACCTATGACGAAGCGGGCAACCGCATGACACAAACGGATGCCCGCAGTATCACGGTGACGAACGATTATGATGGACTTAATCGACTAACGTTGGTCGACTACCCCGATCACGCCGATACGAAATACAACTACGACGAACTAACGGCCGGCACGCAGTGCACGCAGGCGCGGCAGGGTATCGGGCGCCTCACGTCTATCGAAGACGAAAGCGGAACCACAGATTTCTTCTATGACCTTCGTGGAAACGTCGTATGTAAAGAAATTGACAACGAAGGGGCGATCTACATAACAAGGAGTACCTATGACAGCGCAGATCGCCTCGAAACGATAACCTATCCATCTGGGCGGTTGGTTACATATTATCGAGATGTAGCCGGCCGCATCGATAGAGTAACGGAGACAGCATCCGGCGGTACCGAAAACGTTGTGGTTGAGAACATCGAATACGAGCCTTTCGGTCCGAAGAAGGCGATGGATTACGGTAACGGGATTGCAATGACCCGCAGCTATGACTTCAGTTACCAGCTCAGGCGCTTAACCTACACGGGTCAAATGGATCGAGAATATTTTTATGACGAAGCAGGAAATATTGAGAATATTACCGAGCACCTCGATCCTTCCGACAATCAGGCTTACCAATATGACAATCTGTCTAGATTGATCTTTGCAAGCGGACCGTGGTCATGGGGGGTCAGGCTAAGTAAAACAAAAAGTAGTCAGTCTGTTACGAACGAATGGGGTTACGAATACGAACCCGGAACGAATATTCTCGACACCATCATTTATAACGGTGGGTCTTATTACGATTATGATGCGGATGCCGCCGGGAATACTACTGACGAACGAATGCGGGCATGGGATCGAGCTATACGTATGGAGATGACAATCGGCGGGAAACTTATACACTCTTTACTACGTATGAAACGATAGTTCGCGTAAGCGGACTCGGAAGAATCGCGTACGAAAAGAACTCAGTTGGACCATTCGAATTCATCATTGATGAATCCGTTTACCATTACGATGACAATCTAAGATTAATTGGAAAAAAGCGACTCACGGGAACAACTTATCCAGAAGAAAGGGAATTTATTTACCTCGACGATATGACGGTTGCATCTGTAGCAACACATTCCCAGACAAGCACATTATCCTACCTCCTCTCAGATCACATCGACGTGCCGGAAATAAACACGGGTGATGCCGGCCAGCTTCATTATTCAAACGGCCCGGTGTCTCCGTTTCGAGAAGAAGGAGGAGGTAATTATCCTGGTCAGTTCACTCCGGCGTTTGGTTTTACCTCCGTGCATAATGGACTCCGGGAATATGACTTTCGATCGGCTCGGTATCTTCAGAGTGACCCGATTGGGCTCGATGGCGGTATAAATACGTACGCTTATGCTTTCAATAATCCCGTTAGGTACACCGATCCCAGCGGATTGGTCGTACCGGCCTTAATCGCCGCTTGTGCGACAAACCCGGCTTGCGTTGCTGCGGTAAGGGCTGGTATTGGCGGATTAGTGGGAGGTTTGTCAGCTACTGTTGGCGCGTTGTCTGATCCGTGTTTCGACGGGAATCTCCTGGCGGTCGTAAGTGCCGGCACACTAGTAGGCGCCGGGTCAAGCTTTATTCCCGGAATTGGGGCACTGAGTGGAGCCGCGATCAGGGGTAGTGCGGCAGGTTTTGGCGGGAATACAGTAGGACAATTCGCGGCAAACAGCGGGCCGAGTAATTTTAGTTTTTCGCAGGCTGCGACCTCCGGTGTGATCGGGGCTACAGCGTTGAGTGCAGGAAACGCAGTTGGGCTTCCATCAGCACTCTCTGCGACGCGAGCAGGAGCGCCGATCGCTCAAGCATTGGCGACTGGTGGGAGTCACGGTGCGGCTGTTTCTACTTTGATTAGTACGGGGGGTAGCTTTGGGTAGTCTGCAATTTAAACCAACGGATCAAATTGCGAATGCGTCGGGCGACAGCAATGAACCAGCTATCAGTAATGCCAATCATCATCTCCTACGTATTTTTCGCGGTTATGGGAGTATTAGTTGGTATTCAATATGTACGTCATGTGAAAGAAAGGATTAATTCAGAGAAACATTCTTATCTATGGCCTTGTGCAACACTACTAAGTTTAGTTTTGTTGTCACTGTTTATCGTGAAACTTGGCGGATTCGAACGAAATCACTGGGCATTGGATTTTTTGCCTTTGGTGATTATCGTGCTCAGCTTATTCCTAACGATCAAAATTGGGCTAAAAAATAAAAGGCATTCGCATTTGGAGACCAAGGCCAGATCTTGAAATGACTACGTCCCAATTGATCCAATCCGCTGACTGGGGAGATCAACACCTACGCCTACGTTCAATGTAACGTATGGCACAAATCGATTCGTCTGCGATTGCGACTCGTACTACGCTGCCATTCCCGCTTTATGTGGTCAGCCGCGCATCCTTTATCGCCTAATAATACGATCTGAATTCTATAGCACTAAGTGCTATACTTGACATCGCACCATGCGAGTCTTCAAGACGAAGAGCTTCCATCGGTGGGCCAGCAAGGAAGGCCTCAATGATACGAGTCTGCGCGCGGCGATTGACGAGATACAACGCGGGTTGATTGCTGCCGACCTCGGAGGGCATGTGTTCAAAAAGCGGGTGTCGCTACCTGGCCGATGTAAAAGCGGAGGCATGCGAACCCTGATCGCGTTCAAGCAAGAACATCATATGTTCTTCGTATACGGCTTTGCTAAAAACGCACGCGCCAACATCAATAAGACCGAGCTGGAAGCGTTACGATTGTTGGCCGATGAACTGCTTGGTTACACCAACCGAGTGCTCGACAAAGCACTCAAGGCAAAAGAGCTGATTGAGGTAGAGACTGGTGACGACTAAGCCCATCCTGGAAACAGTCCACGAAACTGCAAAAGGCTTGCGTAAGGCAGGTGCGATGGGCGCGACCACCATGCGTGAGTTTGATGCACTGTGCCTACCGCCCCTGAAGCACTATACGGCGAATCAGATCAAGAAGCTGCGCCGGCGTTTCAAGGCTAGCCAGGCCGTGTTCGCGGCATATCTGAACACCAGCACGTCGACCGTGCAGAAATGGGAACAAGGTCAAAAGAAACCGAACGGACCGTCATTGAAGTTGCTTAACATCGTCGATGAAAAGGGCCTCGAAGTACTTGGCTAATCCAATCCGGGAATTCAAAGATGACAGATAAAGGGGCTTGAGGACGCTTAAATGGAATGGACAGTAATCGTTCCGTTGGTAGTGTTTATCGCTTGCCTCGTCCTCGTGGCTCGTGAAGCTACATCGTCGCATAATCCTCCCGAATAGTTAGGTAACAGCCTAATCAAGCGCGGAAGCAGACCCGCGACAGCGCCCTCTCCACCTCAGAGCGCGGAAAGACCTTTCGGTGATACGAAATAGCTACAACTACGACAGCCGGACGTACAAATACGATGCACCCGACGATGGCGTAAAACGCGCGCGTCAATACTGAAGAAATACTCCGTGGTATATATCAAAATAACCCAATTATGAACGTAATCTGCGCCAACCCTGGCTTTCTACTGTAGTACACGCTACCTACGAATATCAGTTTCGAAATCTTAGCAACGGCGATGCGATTTGGTCGAAACCGTCGTCGCCGCATGATCTATAATTTCCTGACGAAGACAGATTCTCTTTTTGGAACGAGGAGGCAAAGATGGCAAAAGCGATGTCGGTAGAGCACCTGGACCCGATTTGCGATCTAGACATCCGTGATCGCGGGAATCTCGATGACGAAATGCGTGTGCTGGTCGAAGGCATCGAGCAGGAATACGGTTTCAAGCCGAATTTCGTGAAACTGTTTGCGACTGATAACCAGCGATTCAAGGCGTTAATGGTGCCGTACATGGAGGTCATGCGCGCCGATTCGGGGCTGACTGCGCTCGAGCACGAAATGATCGCGCTGGTGTGTTCGGTGGAGAACGGCTGCTCGTATTGTTGTGCGCATCACGGCGCGAGACTCAGAGGGGAAAGCGGTGATCCGCTGTGGACTGAATATCTATCGCGCAACTACAAACTGGCCGACCTGTCCGAGCGGCATCGCGCGATGCTCGATTTCGCGATTAAGGTGAGCCGGGATGCGGAAAGTATCGACGCGGCCGATCGGCAGACGGTGCGCGACGCCGGATTTGACGACGAGGGGATCTGGTATATCGCTTCGACGGCGGCGTTCTACGCCAGCGCGAATCGGCTGGCTCAGGCCGTCGGTCTCAAGATCACGCCGGAATATTTGGATATGAATCGAATACCGGCAGCCTAGCGCCCGTCCTCTTTGTCGAGCGTCGCTGTCACGCCGTTGATGATCGCCTTGATCTTTGTCATCCCCTGCGACAATTCTCGCTCGATGTCATCCATCGTGATTGGACCGGGCTCGCGGCCAGCCGCACGATTCACGACCAGGGATAAATTGGCGTAATCGATCCCGCATTCGCGTGCGAGCGCCGCTTCAGGCATCCCGGTCATGCCGACGATGGAGCACCCATCGCGTTCCATCCGATCGATTTCGGCGGCGGTCTCCAGGCGCGGGCCCTGAGTGGCGCCGTAGACGCCGTCGCTGAGTACCGCAATATCGGATGCCCCAGCCGATCTGATCAGCATTTCGCGGAGCGCCGGGGCGTACGGATCGGTAAAGTCGACATGTTGCGGCGACGGCTGCGATCCATCGAAATAGGTATGTTCGCGGCCATAGGTGTAATCGATGAGCTGATGCGGGACCACGATCATGCCGGTTGTTGCCTTCGCTGCGATACCGCCCACGGCAGCGGTACCGATGATGGCTTCAGCGCCGAGTTCGGCCAGTGCGCTGACGTTCGCGCGGTAATTGATGCCATGCGGCGGTAGATGGTGCGCCGGTCCATGCCGGGGCAGAAACAGGACGTCGACACCGTTCAGGAGCCCAGTTTGAATCACGTCGGAAGGTTCGCCCCACGCCGTCATCATGCGTTGCTTTTTCGAGCGTTCGAATCCTTGGAAGTCTTCGAGTCCGCTACCGCCGATGATCGCGAGCTTCATGTTTCGGATACGACTGCGAATATCCCCGGCGCGTTGCGCAAATACGTCTTGTAATCCATGCCGTAACCGAAGAGGTATTCATCTGGAAGCGACATGCCGGAGAAATCCGTGTGGGATAGCCCGGCGCGATGTTCGATGGTCTTCGTAACGAGTACCGCGGTCATGACTTCTGCAGCGCCGCGTCGGTGACATTCTTCAGTGACTGCCGCCAGCGTAATACCGTGATCAAGTAGATCGTCGACCAGGAGCACCGTACGCCCGCGCACACTGTCCGGTGGTTTTTTGACCCATCGCAATTCGCCTCCCGTCGTGCGCATGCCGTAACGCGTGAGATGGGTGTAGTCGACCTGCAGCGGAAATCCGAGGCGCGGCAGGAGCATCGCCAGCGGAACGATGCCACCGGTCATGATCGCAAGCAGTAACGGATTAGTTTGACTGAGCTTTTCCGTGATCGCCACGCTCATGCGGTCGAAGGCGGCTTCAATTTCTTCGATGCTGGCGAGGCATTGCGCCTGTTTGCGTACATCGGTGAGCTCCGGCGGCGCGTTCGGCTCATTCATCGCTATTGCTCCAGCGCCGTGCGGCCCGCCCAATCGCGCGCAAACTGGTAAGCCGAACGGCCGCTGCGCGAACCGTGCGACAGCGCCCATTGCAATGCGGCTTCACGGATCGGTCCGGGCTCGGATAGATCGGCGTCGAACGATCCTAACCAATGCATGGCGATATCCAGATACTTCTCCTGATTGAGCGGATGAAACGATACCCATAAGCCGAATCGCTCCGATAACGAAATCTTTTCTTCCACCGCTTCCGCGTGATGGAGTTCGCCGTCGATGCGCCTGACGCCGAGATTATCGGCTTGATATTCCGGCATGAGATGTCGGCGGTTCGATGTAGCGTATATCACGATGTTCTCCGGTGTATCGAGGACTGAGCCGTCGAGTACTGTTTTGAGGGCGCGATAAGTCGCGTCTGTTTCGTCAAAGGTCAGATCGTCGCAATAGATCACATACCGTGATTCGGTGTCGTGCAGCCGGTCCACAATGTCCGGCAAATCCGTCAGATCGAGGCGATCGACTTCGACCAGTCGCAGCCCCTTACTCGCATAATCATTTAGCAAGGCTTTTACCAGCGATGATTTCCCCGTGCCGCGTGGCCCCCATAGCAGCGCGTTGTTGGCCGGCACGCCGGCGAGGAACTGGCGCGTATTGCGTACTAAAGCGTCTTTCTGGCGTTCGATGTGCAAGAGATCGGTGAGCGTCACGGGGTTGAACCGCGTGATCACACGCAGGCGCCCGGCCCCGCCATTCTTGCGCCAACGCCATGCAATCGCATCTTCGATGCCGTTGTCGTTGTGCAATGGGAGCAAGCGTTCCACGCGCTCGATCAAGCGCTCCGCCCGCTCGAAAAATTTTTCCACCTTGCTCACGGCGATCCGAGTTAAAAAATTCGGATGCTATTCTACTTCATCCTTTCCCGCGCAGAGATCAAGAGGCAAGCGCTACGGGAGCATCCGTGGTCGACTGCGTTTTAAGCGCGCGCGTCAACTGATTTTCGATACGTTTCTTATAGCTCAATAAATCGAATGGACGCAGCGATTCGATACCGATCTGATTTCTGAATAAGGTCGAGAAATCGAGATCCGTTATGTAGATTGGATAGGCTTCCGCTTCGCGGCGACAGGAGCGGACATGTTCGGCGACGGCGACAAACAAAGATCCGCCGTATTCCAACGTTGAGAATTCCTTATGATTGCAATAAATGGTGAACTGTTGATGGCCACTCGAATCGGCGTCTGCCAACACCTGCACCGAGAGATAAGCTGATGTGGATTCCAAGTCATCGACATAAGGCTTGAATCGGATCCCGCGGTGACCGGCGATTACTTCCGATGTATCGATTTCGACCTCCGCTATTTGTTCACTGTCTTCATGCGATCCGAAACATCGGGGCAGGGCGGATTCGAGAAATCGCCGATAATGCTGCAACAACGCCTCGACCGTGTAGCAATCCTGACGCTGGACGAGCAGTAGGCCGCGTTCGTCGAGCACGTATACATCGGCTCTGCCGCCGCTAGATTGCGCGAAAATCTGAACATGGCCTTCGCGATTCTGCGCATAGATATCGGGCAGAATTCCTGCGAGGCGGCAGCTCGAGTCAAACTTGAGCTTGTTGAAGCGGTCGTCAGAAGTTTTAGCTAGCGCGTTGATCAGGCTGCTCTGACCGCTGAAGGTTTCGACCTGTGGATTACCCTTGGATAGGTGTATCCGGTGTAACTGGTTCTCGATTTCGATGATGAAATGTGGCGTATTCCGCGCCGCGTTACGGGCGAGAAATACAAGCGCGCCATTCGAGGTAGTACCGATTCGTTCTTCAATCTGGGTCGCATGGTCTGATGTAAAGCAACGCGCGTCGATGCGTGGCAGCGAGATATCGTTACCGTGCAATGGCAGCCATTGCAGGCATTCTGCGAGCGCTTGGAGTAATGCGTCACCACCTTCATAGTGAAAGCAGAACGTTTCGCACCACGTCGTTGAGAATATGAGATCAATCGTCCGGATCAGATTAGTGCGGCGCCCCCCGAATTGGAAGGCATCAGTGCGATCGCTGGTAAGCACACCGCCGGCAAATTTCGATCCGGCGAATGGGTTCGTACCGACGTTCGCCAAAAGCATCACTTTGGTTAGACGTGGACGAGCACTCAGATCGTCAGCCGTTGCTTCGACGTTTTCGGTTGGGAATTCCGTATAAAGGGCCTCATTGATGCGCTTGATCTCGGCCGCATTGAGATCGCTGCCCTTGGTGAATAAGTACCAGATCGTATTGGCGTCGCTGAGCCGATTCATATGGCACCACGTCAATAACTCAGCGGCGAAGCCGCAGCGTTTCATAGGCTTTCGTTTACCAATTTCGCCAGGCTTGACGATACCGGCAAACAATATCCAACTGCGATTGCCGTCGTTGCGCCGCACCTCATGCAAAGACAGCGTCGATTCCACGGGATTGCTGCAGATCCCACCGGTAAGCACCTCGATTTTTGCAGGCTTCTTTTCGAAAGCGGCATATAACTTGCGGCCGAGCACGTGTAGATCATGCTCTGTAATCTTGCGGTCGGTGGAATGATCACGCGCGAATTGTGAAAGCGCCGCGTAGCTTTCTTTAAGGGTATTGATAAGGTCTCGGCGTTCTTCGATAGCCGTGTTAATTCGCCATGTATCGCGCTGGTCGAGCCGGATTACCTGATACTGAGCCCAACCCCACGTTTGCGTCATCTCCGCTAACACTGCGCTTCGCCAATCGTCGTCCGTGCCTATCGCGCATTCGCTGAGTTGAATTTGCGTCTTGAGGTAGAAACTGCGGCGCAATACATCCAGGCGCACGGGGTCGTCTTGTGTTTTTAAGTATTCCTCGGCTTTGGTATACATCAGGATGTAAGGATCGACGGCGTTCAAATCGATCTCTTTGGATTCAATATTGTTCTTATAGCGCTGGCTCAACAGGGTTATATTCGGATATTCAGCGGCGTATGCTTCCATCAGCAACAATTTCATGACTGATTTATACGGTGACTGAATACTCTTATAGAGATGCCAAACCGCAGCGCCGAAGAACTCGTCAGCCGGGATACTCGCAAGGCTGCCAAAGTCGATGTAATCGCGCCGGTCGATAATTCGTTTCTCAAACACCTCTTTCACGAAATCGTCGTAATCTGCATCGCGCGATTGGGGAACACGCCACCATAAAGGCTTTAAACCGGCGACCAGCAAACTCGAGCGATAAAATTCGTCCAACAATAAATAATGCTGCGAACTGCCGCTCGACTCGGCTGACAATGACAGCGTTTCGCCGCGGCGGAATCGGTCGGCGTCGAATACAAAAAAGTGGACCTCGAGTCCGAGCTCCGCGGCGAATTGCTCGATCTTCGATGACTTTTCCGCAAGCATTTCAAACCCATCGGCGTCGATTTCGGGCGCGTGGCACAGCCACATATCGAGATCGCTATTGCGCGAATAAGCGATGGTCCCTAGGCTCCCCATCATGTAGAGACCGCGAATCGAACATGTCGGGACCGAACGTCGATCGTGATCGAACGATCGGCAGAGCCGTTTAGCGGCGCGGATGGTCGTTTGTGCCGGCGCATAACCATTGATTCCGAAGGGCGTGCTCTTCGATACGTAGCCGGGCAGAAGCGGGTGATTGATGTGGAACAACAGCGGCAGCATCTCGAGGAAATCGCGTTGCCGTGGTGTCAGATTGTCGTAGACGCGGCGCAGGCGATCGTGATTGATCGTAAGAAAGCGCTTTTCTATGGTCTCATCAGCGCCGGCCCCACGGCGTCGTGAGTGCGTACCCATGCGGTGCTTTAGCGGCCGATGTTGCGATTTCTTCAGTGAGCCGGGGCGTTTGCAGGTGTTGATCTGGCACCTGAACGACTCCAATAAACCCTGTAATTTCAAAGTGTTTGAATTGTGTCTGATAGCCGAATCGTCGATAATCCAGCCCCCACCCCGATGATTTCGGGTACTAGCCCTCCTTGACTCAAAGGCTCCACGAAGAATGTTTTCCAGCGACATGACGATTGCAGAATTTGATCCCGATCTGGCCCGTGCTCTGGATGCAGAACGCGCTCGACAGGAGACCCACATCGAATTGATCGCGTCCGAAAACCATGTCAGCCCGCGTGTGCTCGAGGCAGCGGCGACTGTCTTGACCAATAAATACGCCGAGGGTTATCCGGGGAAACGCTATTACGGCGGCTGCGAGCACGTCGACGTGGTTGAGCAGATCGCGATCGATCGCGCCAAACAGTTATTTGGCGCCGCCTACGCTAACGTTCAACCGCATTCCGGATCCCAGGCGAACGGCGCAGTTTATTTCGCGCTTTTGGCGCCCGGCGATACCGTGCTCGGGATGAGTCTGGCGCACGGCGGGCATTTGACGCACGGCGCCACCGTTAATTTTTCCGGGAAGACCTATAACGCGGTGCAATACGGATTGAATCCCGACACGGGAGAGATTGACTACGATGAGGTTGTACGGCTTGCTCGCGAATACAAGCCGCAAATGATCATGACGGGGTTCTCCGCGTATTCGAGGATCGTCGATTGGGCGCGATTCCGCGAAATTGCGGACGATTGCGGGGCATATCTCGTATCCGATATCGCACACGTGGCGGGTCTCATTGCCGTCGGCCTGTATCCGAGTCCGATTGATTTAGCCGACATCACGACGACGACCACGCACAAAACCCTGCGCGGTCCGCGTAGCGGATTGATTCTCGGCCGCGCTGATGAAGGGCTCCAGAAAAAAATGAATTCGGCTGTTTTCCCGGGGATCCAGGGTGGACCGCTGATGCACATCATTGCCGCAAAGGCGGTGGCGTTCAAAGAAGCGATGCGTCCCGAGTTTCGAAGTTATCAGGAACAGGTCATCGCGAACGCGCGAGTCATGGCGGAAACCTTTATGAATCGATCGTACACGATCGTGTCGGGGGGAACCGATAATCATCTGTTCTTGATTGATCTGGTTGCAAAAGGATTGACTGGCAAAGCCGCCGACGCCGCGTTGGGCGCCGCGCATATCACGGTTAATAAGAATGCCGTACCGAACGATCCCCAGTCACCCTTTGTGACCAGCGGCATCCGTGTCGGTACGCCGGCAATGACGACGCGGGGCTTTGGCGAAGACGAATCCCGCAGCGTTGCCGGGTGGATGTGTGACGTACTCGACGCGATTGACGACGATGAGGTGATCGCTCGCGTACGTGGCCTGGTGGAAGAACTTTGCGGGCACTTCCCGGTTTACGGTGTTTGATCGGGACGCGTGCAATCTTGAACTCATGCGACTATGGATGAATTAAATGCATTGTCCATTTTGTGATCACTCCGATACGCGGGTTATCGATTCCCGTTTGCTTGGTGAGGGCGATCAGATCCGTCGACGTCGCGAATGCCAAAGTTGTAAAGCACGATTTACGACCTATGAGACAGCCGAGTTGAGTCTGCCACGTATCGTTAAGAGTGACGGACGCCGCGAGGCGTTCAGCGACGACAAACTCCGCACGGGTATCCTAAAAGCGTTAGAGAAACGTTCGGTGCCGATGGAACGTATTGAAAGTTCGATCAATCACGTCAAACGCCGAATCCGTGAGAGCGGCGAACGTGAAATCGAAACCGTCAAGATCGGCGAAATGATGATGGATGCCTTGCGTGGGCTCGATCAAGTGGCCTACGTACGTTTCGCGTCTGTTTATCGGAGTTTCGAAGATGTCCGGGCGTTTCTTGAAGAAATCGAGCGCCTCGAGAACGAACTACCGCCGGATCTTCGCGAACAGCAACTCGAGTTGTTAGCGGCGGACAAGCCTAAAAAGGCGCGGTAGAGCCTCAACGCGGAGCACGCCAGCCTTGAACGACGACGAGCACTTTATGGCAGCGGCGATAGATCTTGCCCGCCAGGGCTTGTATTCGGCGTCGCCGAATCCCCGAGTCGGATGCGTGCTGGTTAAAAATGGCATTGAAGTCGGCCGCGGGTTTCATCATCGGACCGGTGCGCCGCACGCCGAGATCGAAGCGCTCGAACAGGTCAAAAACGATACACAGGGCGCCACGGCCTATGTCTCGTTGGAACCTTGCAATCACAGTGGTCATACGCCCCCGTGTACCGAGGCGCTGATCGATGCGGGTGTCGCGCGTGTCGTTTACGCTTTATCCGATCCGAATCCAAGCGTTCATGGCGGCGGCGCGGCGCGGTTACGCGCTGCGGGTATCGCGGTCGAAGGTGATATCTGCCGCGATGAAGCAGCCGCGTTAAACCAGGGTTATTTGATGCGCATGCGGCGCGGTCGGCCGTTTGTACGTGTCAAAATTGCAATGAGCATCGACGGGTGTGTCGCGCTCGCGAGCGGCGAGAGCCAGTGGATTACCGGACAAGCGGCCCGTGCCGACGTGCAACGTCTACGCGCGGAATCCTGCGCCATCGCAACGGGGATTGGCACCGTGCTTGCCGATGATCCTTCACTCAACATGCGCGACAGGAATTATGCAACGCTCGGCCGCCAACCTAAGCGGGTTGTGTTGGACAGCCGTCTGCGTATGCCGGCCGAAGCACGCATGTTGACGCTCGAGGGTGAGACCTGGATTTTCCACGGTGAAGCGCAAGGTGATTCGATTGATACCTTGAAGCGCGCGGGAGCTCGCGTCGAAGCGGTCGCGACGCGTGACGGACGCATAGATATCGCGCATTTGCTCGCGCGCCTTGCCAAACTCGAAATCAACGAGCTACTCGTTGAAGGTGGTCCGACGCTGGCGGGCGCGTTCATCACCGGTGGCCACGCGGACGAACTCGTCATCTACGTGGCGCCAAGGGTCCTGGGGTCTAGCGCCAAACGCGCGTTCGACGTCGCGTCCCCGCAAAGCCTGGCATTAACGCAGGCGTTGACGATTGTTGCCAGCGATCACATCGGCGACGATTTGCGGTTGGTTATGCGCCCGGCGCAGGCACAAAGCGAAGCGTAAGCATGTTTACCGGCATCGTAGAAACGGTCGGAACGATCTCCCAGATGGTTCTCCGCGGAGATGCGGGGCGTCTGCGCATCGACCCCGGCACGCTCGATATGAGCGATGTGGTTCTGGGCGACTCGATCGCGGTATCGGGGCCTTGCCTGACGGTCGTTGAAATAGCGACGGGCAGCTTTGAGGTCGATGTGTCGCAGGAGACCCTGGCGCGGACGACGCTCGGCCAGCGCCAACTGGGCGATGGTGTAAATCTCGAAAAAGCCCTGCGTCTGAACGACCGACTAGGGGGGCATCTAGTAAGCGGACATATCGACGGAATTGGTAAGGTGTCGCGTCGCGAACCTGCGGATGAATACATCCGGTTTGTCACCCAGGTGCCGGTAGAGCTGGCACGCTATCTCGCATTCAAAGGCTCGGTCTGCATGGATGGCGTTAGCCTTACGATCAATGCTGCGGGTGATGATTGGTTCGAAGTGCTTACGATTCCGCATACGCTCGAGCGCACGACACTCGGTACCCTCGACGAAGGGGACTCGGTGAACGTCGAAGTCGACCTGATCGCACGTTATATCGAGCGTCTCATCGCCGATCCATCAGCCGAAGAAGGCGGCTCCGGCATGACGCTAGCAAAGTTGATCGATGCTGGATTCACTGCGCGATAGCAAGAACACATCGGCTTAAAGATATAATCGGTCCATCGCAACAGCGAAAATCGGAACATGTCACTCAATTCGACGCGGGAACTCATTGATGACATGCGCGAAGGGCGCATGGTCATCATCATGGATGACGAAGACCGCGAAAACGAAGGCGACTTCGTCGTCGCGGGCGCACACTGCACGGCTGAACACATCAACTTCATGGCCAAGAACGGGCGTGGGTTGATCTGCCTCACGCTGTCCGAGGAACGCTGCCGCCGCCTCAATCTGCCCCTTATGGTGCAGGACACGTTCTATACCCACCGCACTAACTTCACCGTATCGATCGAAGCCGCGGAGGGCGTTACCACCGGGATCTCGGCCGCGGATCGGGCCCGTACCGTTTCAGCTGCGGTGGGGGCCGATGCCAATCCGTCCGACCTCGTTCAGCCGGGACATATCTTTCCACTCATGGCGCAATCGGGCGGCGTGTTGACGCGGGCGGGCCACACTGAAGCTGGTTGCGACCTCGCGCGCCTCGCGGGGCTGGAACCCGCGTCAGTGATCGTCGAGATCCTAAAGGATGACGGATCGATGGCGCGGCGTGCTGATCTCGAGCGTATTGCGCAAGCGTTCGATCTCAAGCTCGGCACGATTGCGGATCTCATCCATTTTCGGATCAAAAATGAAAAAACCGTCGAGCGCGTGGCCGATTCTCATTTACCTACTGAGTTCGGTGATTTCCACATCTATGCTTATCAGGACGCGATCCATGAGGATCTTCATCTCGCGATGGTCAAGGGCGAGATCAATGGGGATACGCCGACGCTGGTGCGGGTCCACGTCTACAATCCGTTCGACGATCTGACCGCGAGCATTCGCGCGGATTCTGGCTGGCCGCTACGCGATGCGTTGCGACGCGTCAATGAAGCAGGTGAGGGGGTCGTCGTCGTACTCAACAATCAAGTCTCGAACGCGGATATGGTGCGTCAAGTCATGCGGTTTCGCGAAGAAGAAGCAGAAGATGTGTCGTCGGAGTCGCGTCGTGAATCGAATCCTATGGATTTGCGCCAGTTTGGCCTGGGCGCCCAGATCCTCGTCGACCTCGGCGTACGCAAAATGCGCGTCATGAGTAACCCACGCAAGTATCACGCGATTTCCGGTTTCGGCCTGGAAGTCGTCGATTATGTAACCTGACAGGTAGCGACCCATGGCAGACGTCAACCAAATCGAAGGTCAGACCGTGCTCGACGGCAAAGCGAACATCGCGGTCATTTGCGCGCGCTTTAACAGCTTCATCGTTGATCATCTCGAGTCGGGCTGTGTCGATTCCTTGCGAAGCCACGGCGTACCGCCGGCCAGCATCACCGTGGTGCGTGTCCCCGGTGCTTTTGAACTGCCGCTCGTTGCGAAAAAACTGGCGAGCTCGGGATCCTACGACGCCGTGATCGCTTTAGGCGCGGTCATCCGCGGTTCGACCGCTCATTTCGATCACGTCGCGGGCGCCTGCTCGCGCGGTCTCGCGGCTGTCGGACACGACACGGGCGTACCGGTTATATTCGGCGTATTGACGACCGATACCATCGAACAAGCCGTCGAGCGCTCTGGTAGTAAGGCGGGCAACAAGGGTGCGGACGCGGCTGTCACCGCGATCGAAATGATTTCCCTCATGCGCCAGTTGTAGGCATGGCCGCGGGCGGGGGACATCGGGCTCGGGTCCGAGCTCGGCGATGCGCCGTACAAGCACTGTATCAATGGCAGATAGCGGGGCACGAACCGCTCGACATACTCACCGAATTCGTCTCCGAGCGCGAGTTACTACACGTCGATATGGACTACTTCTCCATTCTCGTAGCCGAAATTCCAAACCAATTCGACGCCTTGATAACCGATCTCGAGTCCTGTCTGGATCGTGAATGGAAAAAACTCGATCCGGTGGAACGCAGCGTGTTACTGATCGGCGCCTACGAAATGCGCAATTGCCCAGAGATGCCTTACCGCGTCGTGATCAACGAGGCCGTTGAGCTTTGCAAAATGTTCGGAACCGCAGAGGGGCATCGTTATGTCAATGGGGTGCTTGACAAGCTTGCACATGTGCAACGCGCGCCCGAAGTCACAGCGTCGCATTAGATAGGGTCCTTTTATGGATGAGTTCGATCTCATCAAGCGATACTTCGAGCCACTGCAAGCTTTACATGATGACATCAAGCTCGGCATCGGCGATGATGCCGCGATCGTCGATTTAGACGCGCCGGGATCAACGACGGTCGCGGTAGACACGATCGTCGAAGGCATACACTTCCCCGCTGCAATGGCGGCCGACGCCGTCGGCTACCGGGCGCTGGCTGTGAATATCAGCGATTTCGCAGCGGTGGGCGCGACGCCCAGGTTTGCAACGTTGGCACTGACGCTCCCGGCGGTCGACGCGACCTGGCTCGAACCCTTTGCCGCCGGGTTGGCAGAAGCGCTCGTCGCATTTGATACCGCGCTGATCGGGGGTGATACGACGCAGGGCCCGCTTACCGTCACGATCCAGCTCATCGGCGTGATCGAAGGCCAGCCCATGTCGCGCGCGGGCGCACAGCCCGACGATGTGATCGTGGTTTCAGGGACGCTGGGTGACGCGCGCGCCGGACTCGAGCTGTTGAATCTGCGCGCCGGACTTCCGGGCGACGACGAACAGAGGTTAATCGAACGGTTCGCGCGTCCGCAGGCGCGTCTCGCACTGGGCCAAGCAATTCGTCCGCATGCGCATGCCGCGATCGACATCTCCGACGGCCTCCTCGCGGATATCGGCCACGTCATGTCGAGTAGCGGCTGTCGTGCAGAACTTGAACTCGAACGCCTGCCACTGTCATCTGAAATACGTGCGGTTTGCGGCCTCGAGCGCGCGCTCGAATATGCAGCCAGCGGCGGGGACGATTATGAATTGGCCTTATGTGTAGCGCCGGAAAATCTGAGTACGGTCATGCGCGAGGCGGCACAAATCGCCGTGCCGTTGACTGCCGTGGGACGCGTGATGACAGGGACCGGCGTGGTATGTCGCGACGCCAAGGGCGACGAGGTGATCCCAGCCGCGCACGGCTATCGGCACTTCGAGGAACGAGGTTAGCCCGCCGCAGGTCAGATTTGCACGAAACCGGCGGCCTCTAAGCGTTCGATCTCTTCTGGACCGTAAAGCACGAATTCGATGAAAGGAGGCACTTCGGATTCGGCCAAGCCCAGGCTCGCGGCGGACGCGGCGCACATCTTGAAGTCGAACACCCCGAAGGCGTCGAGTTTCGCCGAGAGGTCGACGATGTCCCGATACTTTGCGTAATTCTTCTCGGCGAAGAAATCGATATCAGGCCCGTGCAATACCAACACGACTTCAAGGGCGGCGCGTTCCGTCGTCGGCGTCTCATTGTAAATGGCGTGTGCGCGGTCGAGCAGCGCGCTGAATTCGTCCGAACTGTGACCGTGAACATCGAAATACAGCTTAGGATCCGGAGTCGGCGCAACGACAGTCGTTGGCGCGGCGGTTTGTGGTTCCGGAACGGAATCGACTTTCCGTGACCGTTCTGCCGGAGCGGACAAAAATAACAGCAACAGGACTGTTCCAAAGCATGCGCTCGTCAGCACGAGAGATTTATAGACTACGTTCATGGGCTGCCGTTAGACATATGATATCGTCGCGGTGAACGCTTTTACATCGTTGCAGTGAAGCGGGACAATGCTACCCGAAGGAGAGTGATTTGAGACGCTTGCTCGACACGATAACGGTAGTGCTTTTGTTCATCGCATGCGGCGTCGCCTTGCCGGTAGCGGCCGAGCAATCGGAGACGGACGTTTGGGCGGCTCTGCTGAAGCCGAGCTACTTCGGCGACGCGGAATTGATCGAAGGGCGTTCCATTATCGACGTGAAGACGCCTTATCGGGCAGAAGACGCAGCGTTTACACCAGTATCGATAACGGCGAATATTCTTCAAACGGATAACCGATATATCGAAAAAATCTATCTATTCGTCGAGAAGAATCCACAGCCCCTCGCCGGCGTTTTTCATTTGACTCCCGAGATGGGGCAGGCGGATCTCGCAATGCGCGTGCGGATCGATATGTACACGAATGTCCACGCGGTGGCGGTGCTCAACTCGGGCGAACATCATATGGTTACCACGTTCGTCAAAGCTCAGGGCGGTTGCTCCGCACCCCCGGCGTCCGATTTCGCGAAAGCGATGGAGCGCATCGGAACCATGCGTTTCCGCACTGTAGGCGAGCGCAACGATCACGATCTTTTGATTGGCCAATTCATGTTGAGCCATCCCAATGTGACCGGGATGCAGAAAGACCAGAAAACTCAACTCATCCGTCCCGCGCATTACGTCAAGACCATCAAGCTTTATCAGGGCGAAACGCTCTTGATGACCGCCGAGACCGGATTCTCGGTCAGCGAGGATCCGACCTTCCGTTTTTTCTTCCGTCCTAACGGGGCGGCGGAATTGCGTGCAGAGGTGACCGATTCCAAGGGTCTGGCGTGGGAGGAGAATTTTAAGATCGAATCGTGACGTGAATACGAATTTTCGCCAACGACTGATAGCGGGTGATACGCTGATCGGTACGATCGTTACGCTCGAATCGCCTGAGATCGTCGAGGTTCTATGTCATATCGGCTTCGATTGGCTATTCATCGAAACCGAACACTCACCGCTTCTGCCCCGTGCCGTGCAACACATCATTCAGACGGCTGGCGATACGCCCTGCGTCGTGCGCCTTTCGCGCAGCGACGAAATCTCCATCAAGCGTGCGCTCGACGCCGGCGCTGCCGGAATCATCGTGCCCCAGGTCAATTCGGCTGCGCATGCACGACTCGTCGTCAGTTACGCGAAGTACGCACCCATGGGCACGCGCGGTATCGGGCTCACCCGGGCCAGCAAGTTCGGCTTGAGTTTCGACGACTATGTGGCTAATGCGAACGAAAATACGGCCGTCATCGTGCAGGCGGAGCATATCGACGCGGTCGACAACATCGAGGAGATCTGTGAGGTCGAGGGTGTCGACGCCGTCTTCATTGGGCCCTACGACCTGTCTGCGAGCCTGAATAAGATCGGACGCCTGCAGGACCGCGAGGTCATCGATGCGATGGATCGCGTGCGCGATACGTGTCTGGAAAAGGGCGTGAAACTGGGTCTCTACGGCCGTTCGCCCGACGCGATTTCGCCGCGCAAAGCAGAGGGTTACACCTTGTTGTGTTGCGGTGCGGACATCAGCTTATTCGCGCAAGGCGCGAGCGAGCTTCTCGAATTCTTGACGTCGAATTAGGTCGTCGTGATGGATGCCGATCTGCGTGACGCCCTGATCGAACTTGATTGTGCGTCGCTCGCAGATGCCGACAAGAGATTGCGGGTCGTCGATAGCACGATCCGCCCCGTCAATCCCGGGCATAAGCTCGTCGGCGTCGCCCATACCGTCCGGTGCATTGATGATTTCTTAATGGTGATCAAAGCGCTCGACGACTCAGTCACCGGTGAAGTGCTGGTCATCGATGCGGGCGCGAGCCGGCGCGCCGTCCTCGGAGAACTGTTCTCGCTCGAAGCGGCGCGACGCGGCCTCGCGGGCATCGTCGTCGATGGTCCCGTGCGCGATACCCGCACCATCCGCGGGCTGGATATGCCGGTCTATGCGAATGCTTTTTGCCCTTGCTCTGGAACGACGGCGGCCGTGACCGACACACAATGCGCCATCCAATGCGGCGGCGTACCCGTTTATCCGGGTGACGTCGTGGTCGGTGACGATGACGGAATCGTGATTGCGCGCGCAGACGAATTCATCGAACTCGTGCCGATCGCGCGAGAGATCGAGCGCAAGGAGACGTTAATGCGTGAACGCCTGTCCGCCGGTCATTCGCTCATCGATATGCTGAATTACCGCGACCATGCCGCCGCCGTTCAGCGCGGTGAAAAAAGTCAACTCAAATTCAAGCTGGACGAATGATCAGGGCTCGTGTCAGCCTCGCGGTGTGCTGCAGTCTGGCCATCATTGTGGCGCATTGGCCCGGTATCGCCGGAGCGCAGCCGGTGGGAGAGAGTGATGCGCGAGCACGGGAACTCGCACAATGCGCCGCTTACTTTTTTAACGCCGCCAAAGCGAAACCAATGGCGGAATACGACACTTTATACAGTGCGGGCGAGCAGGCGTTCAACCGTGCCGCACGTGTGCTTGGACGCGAAACCGTCGATCGCCTGATGGGCGATGCGGCAGCCGAAATAACGGCTACCATGGGTAACGATTGGCTGAATTTCGCGCGCGTGGACGCTCGGTTCGATCGTCACTGTAACGAATTGCTCGATATCGCAGGTCAATGAGAGGTAAACAATGATACGCAACATCGTTTTGATCGCCGCGCTTTGGACCGGGGCGTGTATCGCGGCGGATCCCACATCGCCGGAATCGCTGTCTTACATTCGCGTGTTTACCGGGGAAGACGGACTGACGCATTTCGCGACCGACGTATTGGCGCTCGAATTAAAGGACTTCGCCCCGCCGGCCCCACCGCTCGCCATGTCGTCACGCATCCCCGCCAGCGATATCGCCTTCGGCGTACTGCAATCCGGTTGGTACGGCGACTGGCATCCCGCGCCGCGCCGGCAGTTCGCGGTGATGCTCAGCGGATTACTGGAGATCGAAACGGGCGACGGAGAGGTCCGGCAGTTTGGCGCCGGATCATTCTTCATCGTCGAAGACTTAGCCGGGCAGGGCCACCGCAGCCGTGTCGTTGGCGAAGAGACGGTGACCGTAGTATTGGTTCCAGTACCGGAACCCTGATCCCGGATTGCGGTATGCGCGCACCTCGCTTTACGGACCTGCCTTTTCGGCAATGACCACGTTGTGCGTCAGCGGCGTGTTCAGTTCTATGCCTTCGCTTTGTGATACGTCGTAGGCCGCGCGGTTGATCGCATATCGCGCGTCGATGAGCGCGTAGCTGTTCTTTAGCCAATAACACAGGCGCCACGTTACGCCGTGGCTCCCGGATTTTTCAGGCGTGCGACTGCAGGTTTTTCTTCGTTGATGCCTTTTTCAAGTTCGCAGGCCCGCTCCCATATGCTGGTGAAGAATTGTTCGACACGCTCCGACGGCACACCGTAGTTGAGTTGAAAGTCCGCTGTCCGCATTAATCCCTTACTCGAGCTCTTGGAGAGTATCTCCACTTTACAGCCCCGCAGGCGCGAGTTAGGCACGACGATGACGTGCTTTGATGTGAGGTCGCGCAGGCGCGTCTGTGTCAAAGTGGTTTGAATGACGATCCCGAGCAGGTCGATTTCCTCGACTTGCACCAGCGTGCCGGGTTCGACGTCCCCGTTATAGAGCAATATCAAGCCGTTGATGTTGTCGGGCGCCCACACGTCTTTGGTCGAAAACAAAATGATCGCCAATCCGCCGAGTAAGCTGGTGGCCTTCAACCAGTCTGTCATGCCCCAGATGTTGATGATGATCAGAATGACCGAGATCGCGGTCAACACCAGCGTCAGGAGCGCGAAGATTTCCGACTGGTAGGTCTCGGTGCGGTATTCGACGCCGTCGATCTCCCGCACCCGGCCGTAACGCCGCAGGATGACCGCATCCAGTACGTTGCTGATCAGGACTGCGAACAGCAAGGTTAGACCTGTTTGCGAGAGCTGCTTACCGAGGTCCGCGAAGAAGATCTCGCTGAAGTACAGGACGAACAGCGCCACGTTGACCATGCGTATCGTGTATACGCGGGTCGCCAGCGTCGTCTCGTCGCCCGAGGGCCGCACGAACCGGACGACATGCCGAGCGAATACGAAAAACAGCAGATTGACCGCCAAGACCGCGTAGTCGAACGTGTCGAATACGTCTAGGCGGGCGAGTAGGGTGTCCATCACGGGATATTATCGCTTCGCGTTGCGATGCGGACTCAATCCAAGCTACGGAGGTACCACATCAGATCCATTTCCGGTACGTCATAGCCGAAACCCGAGACCGCGGCTGAAATTTGTCCGCGGTGGTGGGTGGCGTGATTGAATACGTGCAGAAGCGCCGGCGTCATTGGATTGCGAAATCCGGTGCCCTTGAGGTTCCTGTAGATGATATCGCCCGCCAACTCGTCAGCATTGCGCTCGCCGATCCAGGCTTTCCAAACGGCGGTATGCGCGTATACGGCGTTCTCGAGTTCAGTCCGGCCAGACTCGAGCTCGGCGTCGAGGCTGGATACCGCGTAGGGCGCATCGGAGAAGCGTCCAAACCAGACGCGGTCGGCGAGAAGAAGGTGATTGAGCGTGCCGTGCACGCTGCCGAAGAAGAGCCCGGCATCCGCGTAATATTGTTCATCGTTCATCGTTCATCGGTACCAGGCTGCCATAAAGCACCTCGAAGGCCCACACGTGATAATCGGCGAGCATGAGTAAATGATTCTTCATAAAATATACGGGTTGTCATGAGCGCAGTTCGACACATACCCCATAGAACTTGAGAAGGGAAGGGCTGACGGGCGAAATGAGCATTATCGACAAGGATCGATCATGAATGGCGCGCAGGCGTTGCTGGACACGCTGGTTAACGCCGGCATCGAGGTCTGCTTCGCGAACCCCGGTACTTCTGAGCTGCACCTGGTCACGGCGATCGGCAAGACGGAGGCCGTGCGGCCGATCCTGTGTCTGTTCGAGGGCGTGGTTTCCGGTGCCGCGGACGGTTACGCACGCATGAGCGGGAAACCGGCGATCACCTTGCTGCACCTCGGGTCTGGCTACTCGAACAGCATGGCGAACCTGCACAATGCCCGCCGCGCGCATTCACCTTTGGTCAACATCGTCGGTGATCACGCTACCTGGCATCACCAATACGACGCGCCGCTCACGTCCGACGTTCCCGGCCATGCGCGCCTTCACTCGCACTGGCTACGGGTGTCGGAATCCGCGGAAGATCTGCCTTTGGCTGGGGCCGAGGCGGTCTGTGCATCGCTGGAGGGCGCGGGCAAGATCGCGACCTTGATCGTGCCCGCCAATCACGCCTGGGAGCCTGCGGTGGAATCCTACGACCACCTGCAACCGGCGCCACCCGTTGTAGTATCGGACGACGTCATCGCGCAAGTCGCGCCGCTGCTCGGGAACGGCAAGCGCACCGCGCTCGTGCTCGGCGGCAAGGCGCTGCGCGAACCCTCGCTCTACTCGCTTGGCCGGATCGCAGCCGCGAGCGGCGCAGCGTTGTTGTGCGAAACGTTTCCAGCTCGCTTGCAGCGCGGAGCCGATCGCGTGGCCGTGAAGCGCATTCCGTGTTTTGCCCAGCAGGCGATCGAATTTCTCAACGAGTTCGAACAAATGATCTTGATCGGGGCGCAGCAACCGGTTGCGTTTTTCGCTTATCCCGGTGTGGCCAGCGTGTTGGCGAACGACGCTTGCGCGTTGATCGAACTCGCCGGCGTCGACGACGACATTCCGGCCGCGTGTGCCGCACTGGCCGATGCCATCGACGCTCCGGTAGAGGTTCAAACGCAACCGCGCATCGTCCCGGCACTACCCGAAGGCGACCTGACACCTGCCGCGGTCGGCGATGTCATAAGCCAGTTGCTACCGGATTCGGCGATCGTCGCCGACGAAGGCATCACCTGCGGGATCGAGCTGTTCAACCGCACCCAGGCCGCTGCTCCGCACGAGTGGCTTGCGATCACGGGTGGTTCAATTGGGCAGGGATTACCGGTCAGCTTTGGCGCGAGCATCGCCTGCCCGGAGCGCAAAGGCGTTGCCTTTCAGGCCGACGGTAGCGCTATGTACACCGTGCAGGCCTTATGGAGCATGGTGCGCGAGGAATGCGACATCACGGTCGTACTCTTGAATAACGGCAGCTACGCGATCTTGAATGTGGAACTCGCGCGTTTAAAAACCGACGAACCAACGCCAAAGACACTATCGATGCTCGATCTTTCGAATCCCGACATCGACT
This sequence comes from Gammaproteobacteria bacterium, assembly GCA_965217605.1. GTDB lineage: Bacteria > Pseudomonadota > Gammaproteobacteria > JAYYZW01. The sequence goes on along the minus strand of CBDCJB010000007.1, from coordinate 144,005 downwards.
GGGTGAGCATCGCCCGCGGTATGCAAGTACCGGCGAGCCGCGCGGCCACGATCGAGGAATTCCATCGAGAGTTCGACGCTGCGATGCGATCGCGGGGACCGCGTCTCATCGAGGTTATGGTGAAGCAGCGCTTAGGCGCAACGACGCGGCGCTAGATGCGTTATAAGCCCGATTCTCTTGTGGCAGAGCCGATCGCGTCGGTCAATACCTTCGACACGGCTTGAGTAACGGCGGCTTGATCCCGTTTACCGAACGTTTGGGGCGTCGCGCTGGTTTCAAACTCTTTCCGCCACGCGTCGAGTTCAAGCGGCGCGAGCTTGCAGGCCTTCCGATTTAGCGGCGACAAATTGCTTCTTGACGTTAACCGCTTCGACATACACCGCCGCATAGGCGAACGGATCGCTGTCAAACGCCCGCTGCAGGCCGTAGCCGCGTATGTTCTGGTTCGTATTCGTGACGAAATCTTGCTCCACGTGTGGATAGACCACCACCAGCATATCCAACCCGCGCGCCTTGCCTGAACGCCTTAGACGAATTTTGAGACCACTTCTAAAGGTCTTGCCAGGAATCGTCCGCCGTGCTCGACCATCGAAAGTCGCAGTGATCCGCGCCCTCCATCAGCGTTTGCGTTCGTTCCAGTTTGAGATCGGGACCAATGGCCGCCGTCATCGGCGGATCGATACCACACACCATGATGCGCCCAACTTCCGCATCGCCCAGCTCGCGGAAGAATTCGGCGTATTTACAGCGCCGGACGTTGAACGACATGCGCGTATCCGACTGGTCGAGCGTTTCGATTTCCAACGCATCGCCGGCGGTAAACATCGGTGCCGCCTGGCGCAGCTTGTCGAGCGATCCCGTGCCCGGACCCTGGGCGATCTCACGCCCGAGGCCGCTTGCGAATTCCTCTACGGCCTCTTTCAGCATTTCGCGGGCCCGCTCGACGCCAACTTCCGCTTTCAGGCGCTTATATAACGGCGACAGGATTTCGGCCTGGATCTTTGCGCGCTCCAGATAGGGCATAAACGCAGTTGTCTCTTGTTTAGCCATCGTAAGCGCTCATCCCGCGCTCGCAGCATCCGCGGGTTGCGGCGCGGATTCGTCTTGCGATGCGCTCAAAGCCTGGTCGAGATCCCAGAGGATGTCGTCGACGTCCTCGAGCCCGACTGAAATACGGATCATGTCGGGGCTGATGCCCGCTTCGATCTGCTCGTCGTCGGTGAGCTGCTGGTGCGTGGTGCTCGCCGGATGGATGATCAAGCTCTTCGCGTCACCCACGTTAGCCAGGTGCGAATGGAGCTTTACCGCATTGATGAAGTTCTTTCCGGCTTCACGTCCACCCTTGATACCGAAGGTAAAGATCGCGCCCGGGCCTTTGGGCAGGTACTTTTGACTGCGCTCGTAGAACGGGTTGTCCGGTAGACCGGCGTAATTCACCCAGGGTACGGCCGCATGCTCGTCCAGCCATTCGGCGACGGCCTTGGCGTTTTGGACGTGCCTGTCCATGCGCATGGACAACGTTTCGAGCCCCTGCAGAAACAGAAAGGCATTGAACGGACTCATGCAGGCGCCGAGATCGCGCATGATCTCGACCCGCGCTTTGAGGATGAAGGCGAAGTTCCCAAAGGTTTCCCAGTAGCGCATGCCGTGATAACCGGGCGACGGTTCGACCATTTCCGGGAAGGTACCGTTGTCCCACCGAAAGGTGCCGCCGTCGACGATCACGCCGCCGATGCTGGTACCGTGCCCACCGATGAACTTGGTTGCCGAATGCACGACGATGTCGGCGCCGTGTTCAAACGGCCGGCACAGGTAAGGCGTCGCGAACGTATTGTCGATGATGAGCGGGAGCTTGTGCTCGTGTGCGATGTCGGCGACCGCCTGGATGTCGAAGATGTCCGCTTTGGGATTACCGATGATCTCGCCGTAACAGAGCTTGGTCTTCGGCGTGATCGCGCGGCGAAAATTTTCCGGATCCGCCGCGTCGACGAAATGGACTTTGATGCCGAAACGTTTGAAGGTCAGCGCAAACTGGTTATAGGTGCCGCCATACAAGGTATTGGACGACACCATTTCATCGCCGGCCTGAAGCAAAGTCGCGATGGCCGTGAGCTGCCCAGCCTGGCCGGAGGCGCAAGCCAGGCCGCCAACGCCGCCTTCGAGCGCCGCGATGCGTTCCTCGAATGCCGCAGTGGTGGGATTCCCTATACGGGTGTAAATGTTGCCGAACTTGTTCAGCGCGAACAGGTGGGCCGCGTGATCGGTGTCCTCGAACACGTAGGAACTGGTCTGATAGATCGGCATCGCGCGCGAACCCGTGGTCGGATCCGGCACCTGGCCGGCGTGCAACATCTGGGTGTTGAAACCGAAATCGAACTTCTCAGCCATAGGAGATCCCCTGCTGTATTATCGCCGCGGTGCGAATGCCCGCGGCTTATTTGAATTCGAAATGACAGTCGACGCGATTAGCGCTCAGCACGCCCGTGCTGAGCCCCACGACGTCGAGCCCGTAGTCTTTCTTACCGAAAAAGCGACACTGCTCGATCTTCACGCAGCGATCCATGATCACTTCCATGCCGGCTTCCCGGGCGGCGGCCGCCGCGTCTTCATTGATTACCCCGATCTGCATCCAGAAAATTTTAGCCCCGATCTGCTTCGCTTCATCGACCAGTGGCATGACGGTGTCGCCGCGGCGAAAGATATCGACGATATCCACGGGCTGGTCGATTTCGGCAAGCGAGCCGTAGCAGCGCACGTCCAAAATTTCCTCGTAGCGCGGGTTGACCGGATAAACGGTGTAGCCCTTGCTCAGCATATGCACCATCGCGCGGTAACTCGCACGCGTCGGGCTGCCGGACACGCCGACCATGGCGATGCGACGATTGGTGGTGAGGATTTGTTTGGTGCGCTCGGAGAGCGACCCCGTCATGATGCCGGCGTATTCGGGCACTGGAGGCGTCCTTGTTGTGGGTGTTATTGGGCGGCTACCCTACTATTCGCAGGGTAGTCGTGGCAATGCTTTTGCCTGCAAACTGCACGCGCGAATCGCGATCACGTCTCGACACGGATATAGCCGAAGACCGAGATTAGTATGGTGCCGGCCAACAGACACAGCGATGCTAGTATCGGAACGATAGGCCCCCGGACCAGGCCGATCGGTTGGTTCAGGCCGGAGATGTACGGAACACAGTTCGGGAAACTTACCCATTCTCGCGGGGTCTATTCCCCGCGCTCGAACCACTGGCGATCGGCGAGTACCACCGACGTCTCAACCTGGCGCTCGGGTATGTTCCAGTACTCGCGCAGCAACCGCTCCTTTTCCGCGTAGGTCACGCGGGTGAACCCGTTGCGCTCGTAGAATTCGACCGCCCAGGAAGCGTCCGCCCAGGTTCCGATCAGCATCGGTTTCACACTCAAACTGCGCACGTGATCGAGCAGGGCGCGTCCGATGCCGCGGCGCTGCTGCCCCGTCAGCACGTAAGCGTGGCGGATCAGGGCGACCTCGCCGCAATTTTGAATGCCCATGACACCGACGATCGATTCAGCGTCGGTGGCGAGCCAGAACTCGACGCGATCGGCGATCTCCCCCTCGAGCTCATCGCGCGGCATATAGGGTTCGTGCCACCGGTCCGGCGGGATGACGTCCTTGTACGCGATTGCAGCGTCGTTGATGATCGCGAAGACGGCGTCGAGATCGCCTGCGGCGTATGGTCGAATGATCAAACGGGCGGTGTTCCGAGTACGCCGGCTTTCTCCAGCGCCGCAACCTCGTCTTCGGTCATGTCCAAATGATTGGTCAGAATTTGGTAATTGTGCTCGCCGACGCGAGCTACGGTCGGACGTACGGCGGCCTGGGTCTCGGAAAACAAAAAGGGTGAATTCGGCACTTTGAGCGGGCCCGCCTGATCCGTGATCTCGGTCAACATGCCGCGATGATTGAGCTGCGGATCGTGTTCGAGATCAATAATGCCGCGATATTCGGCGCACGGGAGCTTCTTCGATTCGAACACCTCGATCGCCTCAGCGCAGGTTTTCGTTCGCGTCCATTTCTCAATCTCGTCTTGCATGTAGTCGTAATTGTAGATACGCGCCGTAATCGTAGACACCAGCGGATCCGGGATCAGATCCTCGCGGGAAATAAGGTGCATGAGATCTTCGAAATGTTGTTGCGACAGCGGTATGACCATGACGAACCCGTCGCGGGTTTCCAGGGGACCATAATGTCTGTCGTTCATTTCGTGATTGAACGCGGCTTGAAAGTCTTTGTGCATCGTCGCGAGTATCGTGTCCTGCATGGCGATGTCGATGTACTGTCCGATACCCGTGCGGTCGCGATAGAACAGCGCCGCAACGATGGCGCCGAAGGCCTGAAGCGACGCGCTCGTATCGCCGACCGGTAAACCCATGTTCATGGGCTTCTGCTGGTTAGCTTGTGCGCGCTGCGTCACGATCTCGTAACCGCTGGTGGCTTGTACGATCGGAGCGTAGGCTCGCCGGGATGCTTCCGGCCCGGTCTGCCCGTAGCCCGAGACCGAGCACATGATGATCTTTGCATTGGCCGCCTTGAGCGATGTGTAATCGAGGCCGAGCCGCCGCATGACGCCGGGACGGGAGTTTTCGACGACGACATCACACTTCTCCACCAATCGCTTGCACAGCACAACCGCTTCCGGGCGCTTTAGATCCATCGACACACAATACTTGCCGCTGTTCACCGCACTGAACATCGTACTGACGTTTCCGCGCATGGGGCCGGCGTTACGCAGTATTTCCCCACCCGGCGCTTCAATCTTGATCACTTCGGCGCCGAGATCGGCCATCAGCCGCGTGCAATAAGACCCGGCCACAACGCCGGTGAAATCAAGCACGCGCACGCCATCCAGTACGCGCGGACCCTGTTCGCTGCGATTGTTTTCCATGTTCGTCATGTGGCGATTACGACACGCACGGCGTCGAGTTTCAACTGCGCACCGCGCAGGTAACGCTCGAGGCTGTGCCTGGCGGAGCGCAGATATGATACTTCCTCTTCACGCACGTTCGGATTGACTTGCGCCAGACGTTGCAGCCGGGCGATCTCACCGTCGAGTTCGTCGGCTACCGCGAGACACGCACGTTCGATGAGCTTTTCCTGGCTCACTTCCGCGAGATGCGCGGCGTGATCGGACAGCGCTGAAACCTGATCGCGGGTTTTCGTCAACACCTTGTGCGCGGTTGCCGGCGGGACGTCGCGCACCTTGTCGTGGAACCATTCGGGGGCGAAGCTCAGCGTGCGGTCTTCGCCGGCGCTGTCGACGACCACGCGCAGCATCGACTGCGGCAGGAAGCGCTGAACTTGGGAGCCGCGCGGCGCCGGGCAGACGATCACGAAAAGGGTTTCTATCAGCAGTGTACCGGCCTCCACGCCGCGTGTGGCGACCACCCCGAAGCTCGCGTTGCCAAATTCGCCCCCGAGTACCATGTCGATAGCACCGCTGGTCATCGGGTGTTCCCAAGTCAGGAAATGCATGTCGTCACGCGATAGCGCCTGGGCGCGGTCGAACGTCACGGTCAGACCGCCTTCGGGGAGCCCTGGAAATTCATGGCAACTCATGTGATCCCCGGGCTGCAATACCAGGCTCATGTCGCCGTTGTCTTCATGTTCGACGCCGAATTCGTCGAAGACGACCTCGAGATAGGTGCGTAATTCGAGCGCCTGCTCGGCCGCATTGACCGTGCCCACGACGTCGTCCGCTCGGGCAGCGTTGAAAGAGTTCCGCTCGATCAGGCGATCGCGGCCGCGTTCGAGTCTTTCCGTCAGTTCATCACGCCTCGCTCGCGTTTGTTCGAGTAATCGCGTCAGCGCGTTCCCGTCGTCCGGTCGTTCCATGCACCGCTCGAGCGGTGCGGAGAATTCCGCCAGGAGCGCGGGCCCGGTTGGACAAATGTGTTCGAAGGCGTCGATGCCCTCATGCAACCAGCGCAGCAGTACGGCTTGTGCGGTACGCTGAAGATAGGGTACGTGAATCTCCACCGTGTGGGCCTGGCCGATACGATCGAGGCGGCCGATGCGCTGCTCGAGGAGATCGGGGTTCGGCGGGAGGTCGAACAGGACGAGGTGGCGTGCGAACTGAAAATTTCGCCCCTCGCTGCCGATCTCCGAGCAGATCAATGCCTGCGCATCGTCTTCTTGATCCGCGAAGTAAGCCGCCGCGCGGTCGCGCGCGACGAGATCCATGTCTTCGTGAAATACCGCGGAACGCAGACCCCTGCGAGAGCGCAGATAGGCTTCGAGCGTTTGAGCCGTGTCGGCATGGGCGCAGATCACCAGCGTTTTGTCCGTGCGGTGTTCGGCCAGCCACGCCTCGAGCCATTCGACCCGCGGATCGACACTCAACCAGTCATCCCCGAGCGCGGTTTCAGGCGTCAAGCGTGCCGTTGCCGCCATCTCCGCTGCGGCTTCGACGTAGACGCTCGGCGCTTCGAGGTCGTAGCTGAACAGGCGCCTCGCGGGAAACCCGCTGATCCCGTCGCGACAGTTGCGGAAGAAGACGCGGCCGGTGCCGTGATGATCGAGCAGTTCCCGCACGGCGCTCTCGTCGCTGTCATCCAATTGCTCGATGGAGGCGTTGACGTCCGCGTAGCGCGCCTCCTCGTCCAGAAATGCAGCGAGATCGTGATAACGATTCGGATCGAGCAGGCGCAAGCGTGCGAAATGGCCTTCGACACCCAGCTGCTCGGGTGTCGCGGTGAGCAAGAGCAACCCCGGTATGCGTTCGGCGAGTTGCTCGATAGCGCCGTATTCCGGACTCGATCGTTCCTGCGACCAGGTCAGATGATGCGCTTCGTCGACGACCAAAAGGTCCCAATCCGCCGCGCACGCCTGCGCGCACCGCTTTGTGTCTTCGACCAGGAAAGCGAGGCTGGTCAGGATTAACTGTGCCGACTCAAACGGATTGGCCTCTCCGGAGGCCTCGAGTTCATCGCAAATGTCTCCATCGAGGATCGAAAACTTCAGATTGAACCGACGCAGCATCTCGATCATCCATTGGTGGACGAGGTTTGCCGGAACGACGATGAGTACGCGGTTGGCGCGCCCGCTGATCAAGTGCTGATGGAGAATGAGGCCGGCTTCGATCGTTTTTCCCAGGCCCACTTCGTCGGCGAGCAGCACGCGCGGCGCGTGGCGGCGCGCCACCTCGTCGGCGATATAGAACTGATGCGCTAAGAGCTGCACGCGCGGCCCGAGCAGACCGAAAGCGGGCGACATGAGGTGCCGATGTTGATAGTTGAGGGTTTCACTGCGCAAACGAAAGCGCGTCGCTTTGTCGATTTGACCGGTAAAGAGGCGGTCTAGAGGCCGGTTAAATTGCACGAAGCTGTCGAGGTCGATCTCGTGCACGCTCAGCTCCCGGCCGCGGACATCGATACCTTGGTACACCACGCAGCCCTCGATTTCGTCGATGTGCGAGACGATGATCTCGGCGCCGTCCTCACTGCGTACGCGGTCCGCGGCGCGGTACTGCACGCGGGTGAGGGGCGCGTTATCCAGAGCATAAGTCCGGCGCTCGTCGCTGGCCGGAAACGTCATCACGACACGGCGATTTTCCACCTGAAAAACGATGCCGAGACCGAGTTCGGGTTCGGTGTTACTGATCCAGCGTTGTCCAGGGTGACATTCGATCATCGTTCAACATTCCCGGATTCCGCTACGTTCCATCCGCGCTACGCTTTTTTCTGTCGGCGCGTCTCTCGTGGAATTCCGCAGTCGAATTGACATGCGGAAACGGATCGTCGGGGATCGGCAAATCGAGCGCCGTGCAGATCGGCCCCCACCCGTCTTGCGGCCGCCATTCGACCAGATGCGTAGCCGGCACGCTAGCGCGTACCCGGGCGTTATGCGCCTCGTAGGCGGTTATACACGCGTCCTTGTCATCGATGGTAGTGACGAAGCGACGTTCGAATAAAGCATCGATCATCCGCCGCCAGTCGTTATGCTCGACCGCCATCGCAGGAAAGATCGTATTCGACGCGCTGCGCCACCACGATTCGGCATCCCGCACCGATAGAACGATCTTCGCGGCGGGGAAGGCCGCGTGGAGTTCCGGCCAAAAAGCCGAGGCCGGCCAATCGACCGCCGCCGTGTAATCGCCGAAGAAGGTCTGCCAGTCGGGCATCTTGCCCCCGGCCGCGGCATGCCATACGGGAATATCCTGTGGTCGCGGAAAGACCTCCAACATGTGGTAACAACGACCCCCCAATAGGTGCTCGAGGGCTTGCCTCAGCGAAAGCGTGCCGGTACGACCGACGCCTGCACCGATGATTTGCAGCGACATAAAATTTTCTCCAGCGCGGCGACACAGTACCGCCACACAGGTCGATATGCGATAGTCGGGGGATACGCTCCGATGAATGATCAGGCGACAAACCTCAAGCGCACACCGCTCCACGGGCTGCACGAGGAGTTGGGTGCGAAACTCGTACCGTTCGCGGGCTACTCGATGCCGGTTCAATACGCCGGCGGGATCAAACACGAGCATACCCATACGCGCGAGCACGCCGGCCTGTTCGACGTCTCGCACATGGGGCAAATATCCATTCGCGGGCCGCTTACGGCATTGGAAGACTTGGTGCCGGGCGACATCGAGTCGCTGACCGTGGGTCAGCAACGCTATACGGTACTGACGAACGCGAACGGCGGCATCGTCGACGATCTCATGGTGACACGCTTGCCGGAACGGCTCTTCGCGGTCGTTAACGCCGCGTATAAGGAAACCGATTACGCACTCTTGTCGGCGTGTCTGGATAGCGCCTGCGTCATCGATCTGCACGAAGATCGCGCCCTGCTGGCCTTGCAAGGTCCGGCGGCGAGCAGCGTATTAACGGCGGTGTGCGAGCAGGCGGGGGCGCTCGCGTTCATGATGGCGGCCGAGGGCGTGATCGACGGAATCGATTGCCTCGTCAACCGCTCCGGGTATACCGGCGAGGACGGTTTTGAGATCTCCGTTGCGGCGGGCGACGCGGATCCGCTGGCGCGTGTACTGCTCGCCAACGCCGAGGTCGAACCGGTCGGTCTCGGTGCGCGTGACTCTTTACGGCTCGAAGCGGGCTTGTGCCTGTCGGGCACCGACATCGATGCGACGACGACACCGGTGGAAGCGGGCTTGAGTTGGCTGATCGCCAAGAAATACCGCCGCAGCGACCCCGTACCCGCGAAGTTTCCCGGCGCGCCGATCATCTTGCAGCAGATTCGGGACGGCGTTCAGCGCACACGCGTCGGCCTACGCCCGCAAGGGCGGATTCCACTGCGCGGCGGTACGGCCGTAATGAACGATCGCGGCGATGAAGTTGGTAGAATATCCTCGGGCAGTTTCGGACCGACGGTGGGGCACCCCGTTGCGATGGGTTACGTCGACCGCGAACTGGCAGCGGAGGGCACCGTGTTGGAAGTTTCTATCCGTGAGCGCGCGCATGCCGTGGAAGTCTCGGCATTACCCTTTGTGGCGCACCGCTACCATAGAACCTGAGGCTCACGCGCATTCCGATGAGCACGCTGAAATTCACCACCGAGCATGAGTGGCTGCGCGTTGAAGAAGACGGCAGCGTGGGCCTGGGTATTACCGACTACGCGCAGGAACAACTCGGTGACATCGTCTATGTTGAACTGCCGGCAATCGATACGCGATTCGATAGCGGTGACGATCTTGCGGTCATCGAATCGGTCAAAGCCGTTGGTGAGGTAAAAATGCCACTCTCGGGATCGGTGCAGGCGATCAACGATCGCCTGGCGGACGAGCCGGAAATCGTAAACGAAGATCCCTATGGTGCCGGCTGGTTGTTGCGCATTGAGGCAGACGATATCAATGGCCTGGAAGGCTTTATGGACGAGGCTGGATATCAGTCATACGTCGCCGATCTTTGACGAGTAGCACGGTACTCGACACTAACAACAACGCCGGATGACACAGCAAACGAGACTCGTTGATCTCGAAATGCGCGGTGAGTTCATGCGCCGCCACATCGGCCCCGATCGCCACCAGATCGCCGACATGGTCGAGGCGCTGGAACTCGAATCACTGGATGACATCGTTGCGCGCGCGGTTCCGGACAACATCGTGTCACCGGAACCGCTGGCGTTGACGGAAACGATCAGCGAGCGCGCGGTCATCTCGCATTTACGCGGTATGCGCGCACGCAATCGCGTTTTGGTTTCAATGATCGGGATGGGCTATTACGGCACGCTCATGCCGGAAGTGATCAAGCGCAATGTGCTCGAAAACCCCGGTTGGTACACGGCCTATACGCCCTATCAGGCCGAGATCAGCCAGGGCCGGCTCGAAGCTCTGTTGAATTATCAACAAATGGTGGTGGATCTCACCGGCATGGAGATCGCCAACGCCTCGATGCTCGACGAGGCGACGGCGGCAGCCGAGGCGATGGCGATGGCGAAACGCGTGTCGAAGAACAAATCGATGCGCTTTCTCGTCGATTCGGATTGCCATCCGCAAACCATTGCCGTGATCAAAACGCGCGCAAAATATTTCCGATTCGAAATCATCGTCGATGAACCAGGCGCCGCCATCAAGCGCGGTGACTACTTCGGCGCATTGCTGCAATACCCCGGTTCGAGCGGTGAAGTCAGGAACTATTCCGACCTCATCGAAACTGCGCACGGCGTCGGCACAGTGATTACGGTCGCGACCGATCTCTTGAGCCTGGTGCTGTTGAAGTCACCGGGAGCGATGGGCGCGGACATCGTCGTCGGCAATGCGCAACGCTTCGGTGTCCCGATGGGCTACGGCGGCCCGCACGCGGCCTTTTATGCGACGCGCGAGAAATTCGTGCGCTCGATGCCGGGCCGCGTGATCGGCGTGTCCGTCGACGGCGCCGGCGAACCGGCGTTGCGCATGGCCCTGCAAACGCGCGAGCAGCACATTCGCCGCGAAAAGGCGACCAGTAACATCTGCACCTCTCAGGTGCTGTTAGCCGTGATCGCCGGGTTCTACGCGATTTACCACGGCCCCAAGGGCCTCGCCCTGATCGCCGACCGCGTTCACCGGCTCATGCAGATCATGCACGCGGGGCTCGCGCACCTCGGCTACGACGTGTTGAGTGCCGTGTATTTCGACACGATTACCGTGCGCGTCCCGAACCGCGCGCGCCAACTCGCTGCGAAAGCACGTGAAGCTGGGATCAATCTGCGCGTAGTGGATGCGGATCACCTCGGCATCGCGTTCGACGAGACCACCAATCGACACGACTTACACACCGTGTGGCGCGTTTTTGCGCGCGAGCCGGACGACAATCTGCACATCGGTACATTCGACGAACGCGTGGTCGAGTGCATCCCCGCTGCGCTGTTGCGCGACGATGAAATCCTGACCCACCCGGTGTTCGAACTCTATCACTCGGAAACGGAGATGATGCGCTATATGCGGCGCCTCTCGAGACGCGATATCGCACTGGACCGCGCCATGATTCCACTGGGTTCGTGCACCATGAAACTGAATGCCGCCGTCGAATTACAGGCGCTGTCGTATCGAGAATTCAGCAATCTCCATCCCTTCGTTCCCCTGGACCAGGCGCAGGGCTATCAACAGATGTTCGAGGAGCTCGAACACATGCTGTGTGACCTGACGGGATTCGCGGCTTTTTCGTTACAACCGAACGCCGGATCGCAGGGCGAATACACGGGCTTGTTAGTGATCCGCAAATACCATGAGGTGCTGGGGCAGCCACACCGTAACGTGTGCTTGATCCCCGCATCGGCACACGGCACCAATCCCGCCAGCGCGGTGATGGCCGGGATGCGCGTCGTGGTCGTTGCCTGCGATGACGACGGTAACGTCGCTATCGACGATCTTGAGCAGAAAGCCTCGAAACACGCCGACGCACTCGCGGTGCTCATGATCACGTATCCATCGACCCACGGCGTGTATGAGTCGTCGATCCACGAGGTGTGCGAAATCGTGCATAACTACGGCGGGCAGGTGTACATGGATGGCGCGAACCTCAATGCGCTGGTCGGCGTATGCCGGCCTGCCGAGATCGGCGCCGACGTCATGCACGTCAACCTGCACAAGACCTTCGCCATCCCACACGGCGGCGGCGGACCGGGCATGGGCCCGATCGGGGTACTGCCTCATCTCACGCCCTACCTGCCCGATCATCCGGTCGTCGGCGGCGTGAATCCGGCCGCGGGTCAACACGGTACGGTCGGCGCTGTCTCCGCGGCACCCTGGGGTTCGGCCAGCGTGCTCACCATCTCGTGGGCCTATATCGCAATGATGGGCGCGCGCGGGCTGCGCCGCGCGACGATGGTGGCGATCCTTACGGCCAACTACATCGCGCAGCGATTGAATGCGCATTTTCCCGTGCTATACACCGGCAAGAACGGCATGGTCGCGCACGAATGCATCATCGACCTGCGGCCGATCAAGGCTGCGACCGGAATTACCGTCGACGATGTCGCGAAACGGCTCGTCGACTACGGCTTTCACGCGCCGACGATGTCGTTCCCGGTCGCCGACACCTTGATGATCGAGCCCACTGAAAGTGAGAATAAACGCGAGATCGATCGCTTTTGCGAGGCGATGATTGCGATCCGCGGTGAAATTGCGGCGATCGAGAAGGGTATCGCCGACACCGATAACAATCTGCTCAAAAACGCGCCGCACACCCACCGCATGTTGATCGAAGACGATTGGGACAAGCCCTATACCAAGGCGCAGGCGTTTTTCCCGATGGACGACTTGCACGAGGACAAATATTGGCCACCGGTGGGGCGCATCGACAACGCCTACGGCGACAAGAACCTGTTTTGTAGCTGCCCGCCGATCGAGGCGTTCGGCGAGACTTAGGTTTTCGGGCCGTCAAGCCGCCGACATCCCTCCATCGATCGGAAACGTCGTCCCCGTGCAATAACTGCTCTCGTCGCTCGCGAGGAAGAGCGCCAGGCGCGCGACTTCCTCGGGTTCGCCGTAACGCCGCATGGGCAGCGACGCTTCCATCTTGTCGCGCACGATCTGTGTGGCGCCGGGCGCGTATCCTTCCTCGATCGCGTCGATCATGCGGGTCTGAATGGGACCCGGATTGATGGTATTGACCCGGATCCCGTGCTTTGCGCATTCGATGGCCGCCGAACGCATGATACCGACGACGGCGTGTTTGGATGCGATGTACGGGGATACGCGCGGCATACCGCGCAACCCGCCCATGGACGAGGTGAGAATGATGCTGCCGCCATCGTGTTTTGCCATTTCGGGTATGACGTATTTTAGTCCGAGCCACACGCCGCGCACGTTGACGGCCATGACCCGGTCGAAGACATCGATGGGATATTCGGTGATCGGCTGCACGGCGCCCTCGATCCCGGCATTGGCAAAGTACACGTCGATGCGTCCGTGACGTTCGACGGCCGCCCGCACGTAGGCGTCGACCTGTTCCGCGTCGCTAACATCCGCTGCAACGCCCGTCGCGTGCTCGGTCCCGATCTCGGTAACGGCGGCGTCGAGCTGCGCCTGGTCGAGATCAACGAGCACGATCCGCGCCCCTTCCGCCGCAAAGAGTTTTGCACTCGCCAGGCCAATGCCTCCCGCGCCGCCCGTGACGATTGCGACTTTATTTTGGAGACGGTTCATCCGTTCATCCTCCCTTGTAGGTGGCGCGGAGAGTAGCAATTCGGGCAACGGCCGGATAGGTTAGAATGCCCGCGAATGAAATCGAAAAGGAACTTCGATGACAGAACAGCAGGGACCCGACGTGCTCGATCGAGCGCAACACATTCTTAAAGACACCTACGGCTACGCCGCGTTTCGCGGGGGCCAGGCGCACGCGATCGCGGCCGCGCTCGCGGGGCAGGATTGCGTCGTGTTGATGCCTACGGGCGGCGGTAAATCGCTCTGTTACCAAGTCCCGCCCTTGATAAGCGGCGGCTGTACGCTCGTGATCTCGCCACTGATCGCGCTGATGCACGATCAAGTAACTGCGCTTCGCGAGCTTGGCATCGAGGCGGCCTGCCTCAATTCGGCGATGAGCGCGGCACAGCAGTCTGACGTGATCGCACGTCTGACGGCCAATACGCTGCGCCTTTTGTACGTTGCGCCGGAGCGCGCGTTGCAGTCCGACACGCTCGAACTATTGAAACGATCGGCCGTCACCTTGATCGCCATCGATGAAGCGCATTGCGTCTCGCAGTGGGGACACGATTTCCGCCACGATTACCTCGAACTGCACCGTCTAGGCGCGGATTTTCCGGACGTGCCGCGCATGGCCTTGACCGCAACGGCGGACGCCCGGACGCGCGAGGATATCGCTCAACGACTCGCGTTGAATGAACCCCAGTGGTTCGTCGAGGGCTTCGATCGACCCAATATTCGCTACACGGTGCGCGTGCGCCTCAACGCGCGCCCGCAACTCGAGAAATTCCTTGCATCGCATCGCGGTGCCGCCGGGATCGTGTATTGCATGGCGCGCCGTAAGGTCGAAGAAACGGCTGCGTGGTTAGTTGAACGGGGTTATAACGCGCTGCCCTATCATGCGGGCCTGGGGTCGCAGATCCGTGCGGATCATCAAGAACGGTTCCTGCGCGACGATGGCGTCATCATCGTCGCGACCATTGCCTTCGGCCTCGGAATCGACAAGCCGGACGTGCGCTTCGTCGCGCATCTCGATCTGCCCAAAAGCATCGAGGCCTATTACCAGGAAACCGGGCGCGCCGGCCGCGACGGTGAGCCGGCGGCGGCGTGGATGATCTACGGTCTGCAGGACGTAGTGCGCTTGCGACAGATGCTGGAGGCGTCACCGGCCCAGGACGACCACAAGCGGATCGAACGGCAAAAACTCGACGCGCTCCTCGGTTGGTGTGAAGCGACTTCCTGCCGGCGCCAACCGCTACTGGCGTATTTCGGTGACACGCTGCCGGAGCCGTGCGGCAATTGCGACAATTGCCTGGAACCACCCGCCACCTGGGATGCGACCGAAGAAGCGCAAAAGCTTCTGTCCTGTATCTATCGCACCGGTCAGCGTTTCGGCGCCGCGCACGTGATCGACGTGTTACGCGGTGCGGAAACGGAAAAAGTTCACCTGCACGGCCATGCGACACTCAGCACCTTCGGTATCGGCGGTGAACAAAGTGTGAATCACTGGCGCTCGGTGTTGCGTCAACTCATGGTACGTGGCGCCGTGTATACGGACGTAGAGGGATTCGGCGCCATTAAGCTCGATGAGGATGCGCGCTGCATTCTGCGCGGTGAGATCGAACTCCGGTTGCGCGAAGACATCATTGAGACACGCCGGGCAAAACGCCCGCCGGTGAGCGAAGAAATCGCCGAACCCGATCGCGAACTCTGGGAGCGCCTGCGCGCCTGCCGTAAACGGCTTGCCGACGAGCACGAAGTGCCGCCTTACGTGATTTTCCACGACCGCACCCTGCGCGAAATGATTGCATTGCGCCCCACGACGCTCGACGAGATGTTGACCGTCGCCGGGGTGGGGGAAACGAAACTCGAGCGCTACGGTGAGGTTTTTTTGAGTGAATTGAATGGGTGAGCGCATTCGCCAGCTTGCCGGCGAATGGCCTGCCGTCGATCGCTAATCGACCGCCTCGAGCGTCGGATCCCCATCTCCACCTGCATACTTGAACACCGCGATGGCGGCAGCCCGGCTGGCGGCGTCGTCGATCGCATCGTAGTTCTCCCGCGGCACAAAGTAATAAGCGACGTTATACCCCGCGTAATCGGGACTCTCGCGCATCGACCTCGCCAAATCGTCGGTTGCGTGCTGCGCTATTGCGTCCATGTCCTCATCGGTGCCTCCGTAGTCGTTCACCACGATGAAAACCTCATTGGTCGTCGCGTCGACCCAACCGCTACCTGCTGGGCTGAATTTTTCCACCGACTTCGGCAGCAAGGGGTCGATTACCTTATCCCAAAAGCCGGTGTGATAAATCAAACAGGCTGCGACGAAAACCGCCGGCAGGATCATGGACCGCATCAGGTAGTCAGCCGCGGCCAGTTCACCATAAGACACGATGATGAGGTTGCCGAAAATCGTCACGGGTACGGCGATTATGAGCATGACCAGTACGACCACGTAAGCGAAGCCTTCCGCGTAGGCGCCGGACTCGGTACTCGCGATCAACGCAGCCGCAACGACCTCGGCGACCAACGGAATGACGAAGCCGAAGACCAAGCGATCGCGAAACCGGTGTCCACTGGTCTCAGTCACGAATCGTCTGCGTCTTGGATCACCTGCCCACGAACCCCGTAGGTACGCCCGCGAAAATAACACACGGTCTCGCCATCGCCGTTCTCGATGGTGACGGTATACATCGCCATCCGGTTCGTACGGCTGCCCTCGGTGGCTTCCGCGACCAGCGTGTCGCCGGCCTGCGCGGGGCGCAGGAAATCGATGTTCGCGTGTAACGCGACGTGTTGCTGGTTGTACGAGCAACTCGCGAAAGCCATCGTCGTATCCGCCAACGCGAACAGCAAGCCGCCGTGGCAAACGGCGTAGCCTTGGAGCATCCAGTCCTCGACGTGCAAGGACATGCGCGCGTGGCCCGGCCGTATCTCGTCGAGCTTGATACCGAGCTCCTTTGACGCGCGGTCGCGCGCGTACATCGAAGCGCCGGCGGCGCGCGCGGTTGCCTCCGCGTCGGACGAGTCTTCGGCTTTCATGCCTGACCGGTTATTCAGTCCCGCCCCGCTTCGATGAGCTTTTGCGCGAGCAAGCCCGGGTCGGTGAAACACAGTTCATGGCTACCGGGCGTCTGTATCAGACGGAACAACCCGAGTTTTTGCGACAGCCGTGGGTGCCAGGGCAGATGATGGGGCAAGGACGTATCCTCGGTGCAGTTGAGATAGGATTTCGGCAGCGCGAATTCAGCCGGGTTCCGGGACAGCTTGATCGGTTCGGAAAAGGTCTTGCGCGGATGCGGATTGAGTTGGTCGTAGGCCGTCCGGGCGAGCTCGAACGACGCGTCGTTGATGAACGCTTCGCGCCAGATTTCGAACGGCAACATCACCGATCCGTCGTCGCCTGTCAGGCTGTCTAATAGCTCGATGAATTCCGGCGGTATCATGTCGTCAAGGGCTTCGCCATCGTTGGGGACGAAGGCGTTCCAATACACCAGCCGGCGGACCCGTTCGGGGATGCGATCCACGGCACCGGTGATGACCATGCCGCCGTAGCTGTGGCCGGCCAGCACGACGTTGGTGAGGTCTTTTGCGCCGATGAATTCGACCAACGAGTCGATGGCGTCGCTAAGCCCGCCGGTTTTAGCATCGCCCGGACGGTTTCCGGCGAGCGTCGGCAGATGCACGTCGTGCCCCGCCGCGCGCATCGGTGCCGCGGTGGCTTCCAGCAACTCACCGGTATGCCAGGCGCCGTGGACGAATACGTAGCAGCTCATGTCGATGTTCTTCCGCGCTTGGTTGTCGTTATGGTCGGACGCGTCACGAGCGGCAACGCAACGGAGTCAAACCCCGCCCGCGGGCGGGGCAAGGTTTCCTTACTTCGTTTCCACCAACATCTCGCGATACGCACTCTCACTGTTGTTGCGCGCCAGGTGCGTGGCCGGCAGGCGATGGCCCTTGCCGTCCGCCGATACTAATTCATCGCCTTCGCAGGTGAACGCGAAGGATTCGCCCGTATTCAGTTCGAGGTCATAAAGCGGTTTGTCCTCGGCATCGAAAACGTCGAGCGTGGTGCCGTTAAGGACGTAGAACATGTAGTCATGCTCGTGGGTGTGCATCGCCGTTTCCCCGCCGGGCTCTAACGCGAACTCCCAGATGATCACTTTGTCGTTCTCGAAAATCTTGGTCGTGCCTACATCGCTCATCTGAGTTCTCCTCGTCAATCTTGACCATTCACCCGGCTAAGGGTAACCAAACTCGGCCTTTCGTGTCACGGACCGCGGCCGAACTACTGGCTAGCCCGGATATTGCATGAGCAGTGAGATTGGGCGTGGAGTTGGTCGATCATGGGTCGGAATTCGTTGGTGGTGGCACGAAGCGGCGCTTGAGCGCGACGTTTCGGCGCGCCACCGGTGGATTTATCGCCGATTGCGATGCACGAGTCGTTTCGGAGGCGAGCGACACCCCGACTCACAAGGAATCGAACACGAGGCGACTGGCGTTGGGACGACTATCCCGGCTTGAGGCGAGCGGCCACCAGGCAGAACAGTTCTCGATGGGGGTAAGCACTGGAGAGCAACAGTCGGATGCGCCTGGTATTGCGCAAGACGATGGCGCCGATGCGTAATAGTTTCAGGCGCAGCGTGCCGCCTTGCGCGCGAGCCCGTGCCGTTGCGTGTAGTGCCACCCGGCGGATCGTCTCCAACAGCGTGTAAGCCAAGCTTGAGAGCAACAGCCGGAACTGATTGGCCCACCAGGTGTGGCAACTGGTGCGATCGGCAAACAGGCCCAACTGCTGCTCCTTGATCCGGTTCTCCATCTCGCCGCGGGCGCAGTAGAGGCGGTCGTAGATGCGTTGGGCCTTGCCGGTGAGGTGGGTCACCACGAAGCGGGGATTGCTGCCGCGGGCGCTGTGCTCGGCCTTGACGATCACCCGTCGCGGGGTATCCCAAGTCGGTGCGGCGTAACGGACCTCGCTGAACAGGCGCTGCTTCTCACCCATCATCCAATACCGCCACTGAGCCAACGTGCGCAACGCTAACGATTGATCGTGCAAACGCGGGTTTTTCGCGATACCCATGACGTAATCCACGCCGTGGCGATCGAACCAGCGCAGCATCCGCCAGCGGCAAAAGCCGGCATCGGCGCGCACCAGGATCTCGACCTTCGGCCACGCCTGGCGCAACCGTTTGATCAACAGCGCCAAGATCGCCCCACTGTGTTTTGCGCCGTCGATCTTGCTCGAACGCAGATAACTGACCAACCGTTGATCGCCACAGAACACGTACAAGGGCAGACAGCAGTCGTGGTCGTAGTCGCCGTGGAAGAAGCGGCCCGCTTGATCACCCTGCACCCGATCGTCGGTGGCATCCACATCGCGTATCAGTCGTCGGGGCGCTTGTTTGTAAGCGGCGATAAAGTTATCAATGAGTCCCTTGTGCAGGGCCACCGCGGTGTTCCGGTTCGCGCGGTTCTCCAGTCGGCACAACGTCGACGGGCTCGCCAGCGACGCATCCCGGGAAAGCGCCGTCTGCAGAGCCAAGTCCGCGCGCAATGCCTCGTGGTCGTTGAGGTCCTCATAGCCCAGGGAAAGGCCATAGACCCGCTGTCGGACCAGCGACTCCAGAGCGTGGGTGCAGCTCTTTCTCCGGCGCGAATCCCCAATGGCCCGTGCCGCGGCCTTGATCAACCCGGTCCGTTCATCGGCCCAGCGCAGCAACTGCACCCCACCGTTGGAAGTGATGTCACCGGCGTTGAATGAGACGTCGATCTTGCGGCGAGAAAAGCCTGGAAATTGCAGCGCAGTCTGGGTACATTCTGTCACGGGCGAGTCCTTTCCGTTTTCAGCCTAACTAACTGAATTATAACGGATTAGAAAGGGCTTGCCCTCTTTTTTTATGAAATATCCGGGCTAGCGCGGGGTTTCATCGCAAATGGGAGCCGCACTGGGGCCTACGGTCAGGCGAGGGTGCGGTCGCATGATCGCACGACGCACGTCCGCCAAGGCGGCGCCGTCATCGGTGCGGATGCGCCCGAAGTTCATGCGCAGACCGAGGTTCGTGAGCGTCGCGGCGTAGTCTGGAAAGGCCCGACTCGTGCGGTAGGTGTCATAGAGCCGCTCCGACGTCTTCAACGCGATCAACACCAACGGCTTCGTCACCACCCAGGTCGGCACGACGGTCGCCGTCGCGCCACCCTTGCGCAACGTGCGCACGCTGCAAGGCCCGGCAACCGACACCCTCGCCGCCACGCCGCTCAATTTCAGTGGCCAGGCGGGCGTGCTGAGTGATACCTGGAACGCCGGCGGCTACCAGCACACCCACCGTCAGGCGGCAGGGGCGGTGCCGACCTCGCTGCTGAAGCAACTGTTCGCACTGCCGGGGATCTCGCACCTCTGGAGCGCCGTGAGCACGCTGGCGCCCGAGCTGACACTCTGCAAGCCGCCGCCTCCTAACCCCTGGATCGTCCTGGACGCGGCCGGGGCGCCGAACATCCCCGACATGAACGATGGCAAAGGGATCCTGTGGCTCGGGCACATCGACCTCGACGCAGTGCATCCGGACCGGCTCGCATCGGGTGGCAAGCACGTGTGTAATGAGGCCGGCATGTGCGATTTCGAGTACAACGCGTCCCCGCCTGAAAAGGACTGCCTTCCATGAGCGCTGCCGCGAGACGTCGGTTAGCAGTCGCCGCATCGGCGCTGCTCATGCTCGTTGGCGTCGCCGCGCCGGCCCGCGAGCCGGATTTCCCCGCGCCGCCCGACGCGCGGGTGCAATGGGTGGGCCGCGCCATCGAGATCAACGGGGTCCCGACCCAGGTGCGCCGCTTCGACACCGATCGCCGCATGGATAGAGTAGCGCGCTTCTATCGGCAGGTGTGGCAAACCGGTGAAAACGGCGAGCAGGGCTACGTCGAGAGTGATCTGTTGTCACCGTGGAAGCTGATCACGCGCGTCGAGGACGGCCACTTGATGACCGTGCAATATCAAGCCGGTACGCGCGGCGGCACCTGGGGCTACCTCGCGATGAGCACCCCGCCCGATCCGGATAGCGTGTCCGGCGGCGCGATCGGCGCCAAAGTGCCGGCACCGGGGAAGAGCACCACCGTGAACGAGGTAGCGAGCAAAGATGCGGGGCAGCGTGGACGCTCGACGGTGCTGGTCAACGAACTGTCGCTGACGAGCAACGTGAATTTTTACGTCTCGCATTACAAGGGACACGGCTGGTCGACCGAGATGGACCGGCCGATCCCCGGTGTCGAGATGCACGTGCTGGCTTTTCGGCGCCGGCTGGAACGTGTAACCATTACCCTGATGGGCGATCGCGACGGGACGCGGATCATGCACCACGCGGTCAAGCGGGATCTGTTGTGAGGAGGGCCGCGATGAAGGATCGAATCGGATCGACGATGCGGCGCATGCAATGCGGCCAGGCCATGACGGAATACACCATCGTGCTCGCCTTCGGCGTCATGGTGCTCGTGGGTCCGGGCACCGACGTCATTGCGGCGTTCGTGGACGTGTTCAAGTGGAAGCACCAGAGCTACGCCTACGCGGTCTCCCTGTCGGAGATCCCGGACAGCCCGGTCACGCCGTTGCCCGCAAGCGTCCAAAACGCCTTGAATCAGCTGAACACGTTCACCACGTTTCCGACGACCCAACAGCTCACGGGCCAGCTGACCAACGCCGCCATCGGCCAGGTCACCAACGCACTCCCGACCAACGCCGGTGGTATCATCAATACCGCGATCCAGGGGCTCACGGGTTTGCCAACAATTCCTTAACGCGGGCGAGCGCACCGGGAGGGGCGCAACGCGATGGCGCGTAAAAAAGAAAAAGAGGGGCCGCGAAGCACGCCCATCATCATCAGCGCGGTCGGGCTGGGGCTCGTCGCGGCACTGTTCGCGACGCTGTACTTAAAGAGCCGCGAAGCGGCGTTGCGCGACCTGCTCGCCGGCAAGGAAGTGCAGGAGGTCTCCGTGGTCGTGGCCAGGCTCGACCTGCCCAAGGGCGCCGCGGTTACGCCCGACGGCTTTGCGGTGCGCCCCGTTCCGCGGGAATTCGTCCACGACGACGCGGTGCTGCCGGGTGAATTCGAACGCTACCAGGCGCGCGCGATTACGGCCTCGCTCGGGAAAGGCAGGCCGCTGCTGAAGAGCTTTCTCGATGAAGAGTTTCCGGTCGACTTCTCCGACCTGATCGCCGAGGGGCGCCGCGCGATCACGGTGACCGTCGACGAGGTCAATTCGGTGGCCGGCCACATCCGGCCGGGCAACCACGTCGACCTCTATGTCAACATTCCGTATCGCGAGTCCGGTTTCAATCCGCAGGCGGCCGCTGCAGGTTTCGAAGGTGCCATACCGGCCTCATTACGGAACCAGCTTCCCCGGGAACTATTGGCGCAGGGCGAGGAAGTCGCCGCGCAGCTAATCGCGCTCGCCGCGCCCGGTGACGTGATCGTGCCGGTGCTCCAGGACGTCCTCGTGCTGGCCACGGGCAAGGATCCCTACGAAGATACCTGGACGATCTGCGCCAGCCCCAGTACCGGAGCGAGCAGATCTACACCTCGCTGACCCTCGATGTGTCCCCGCGGCAGGCGGCGCTGATCACTGCCGCCCAGGACAAAGGCGATCTGCTCGGCCTGCTGCGTAACCGCAAAGACCGCAGCGGCGCCGATTTCTCGAGCGTATCGTCGCGCGACCTGTTCGCGAACGCCGAGCGCATGGTGCAGGCGGGGGCCGAGCGGCGCTCGCGCGTAGCGGCCGCCGGTGGCGTCAACGTCAACGGCGATCTAGTGGACGCGGACGGTAACAAGATCATGAGCCGTTCCGAGCTCGAGGCGGCCGGGTTCACGGTCAACGAGAACGGCGAGATCGTCGATGCCGACGGCAACGTGGTGGATCCGGCGGATTTGGTCGTGACCGCGGACGGCAAGGTCATGAGCCGCCAGCAACTGGTGGCCGCCGGACTCAGCGTCAACGCCAGCGGTCAGATCGTCGATGCCGACGGCAACGTGATCTCCGCTGACGACCTGGTGGTGACGGCCGACGGCAGCGTGGTCACCCGCCAGCAGCTCGCGGCCTCGGGCCTGTCGGTCGATGCCGACGGCCGCATCGTCGACACGGACGGTCGCGTGGTCGATCCCGACGAGGTGGCGATGACCGCGGACGGCCGCATATTGACCAAAGAGCAACTCGCGGAGGCGGGTCTCAGCATCAATGCCAACGGCCAGATCGTCGATGCCGACGGCAACGTCATCGACCCCGACGAGATTGTCATCGCGGCCGACGGCACGCTCACCACGCAGTCCGGGCTCGCCGCGGCCGGGCTGGCGGTCAACGAGCGGGGCGAGATCGTGGACGCGAATGGTGATCCGGTGTCGGTGAACGAACTCAGAGAAAGCCTCGGGCGGCCGGCTACGGCCACCGCACTCGCCGAGGAGACTGCGCGCACGGCCGCCGGACCGAGCGGGGTGGACATGATCATCGGCGGTGCCAGCGAGGACGGCGTCGCTAAATCTCAGACGCTGCCGATTACGGAGTGATTGGGTGAGCAGCCGTGCCGTCATTTCCTGTAGCTGCCTGATCCTCGCTGCAAACGTGGCATCGGCCACTGCGCAAGAACTGTATGTCCTGCCGAACGGCGTCGTGGTGGACATGGATGGCAACGTGGTCGCCGCCGGGCTCGAAGTGGTGCCCGCCGAATTCGGCGAGAGTAGCAGCGTGGTCGGCGCGAACGGACGCGTCTACTCCAACGACGAGCTCCGCCTCAATGCGCGCGGAGAGGTTACCTCCCGGGACCGCAAGATCCTCGCGGCGTCGGGTGGTGCGGCGGCGGCAGTCGCGCCGGGTGGCGCCGAGAGCGCGGAACCGGCGCAAGCCTATCGCGGGCCGGGGGTGAAATTCGTCGTCGGCGGGCAGAGCGAGGATGGCGTCGCGAAGACGGGGGTGCTGCCGATCCGGCCTTGAACCGAATAACGAACGCGCACGGCGGTCGCATGCCCGGGCACGCCCACCGCGGCCGCCGCAACGTGCGCCAAGAACTGAGAATGCGATGAAAAGAATAGTCATGATTGTGTTGCTGGCCCTCGCGGCCTTTACCGTTGACTCCGAGGAGGTGATCGAGCTCAACGTCGGTGAGAGCAAGATCCTCGAGGTCGGCGAGGTCGAGCGGGTCGCCGTCGGCAACGCAGGCCTGATGAGCACCTCGCTGCTCAACAACGGGCAGCTGCTGGTGATCGGCGAGGGCGTCGGCGTCACCACGCTCCACATCTGGTACAGCGACGGACGCGAGTCGGACCGCACGGTGCAGATCGACGAAGCCAAGATCGAAGACCTCAAACGGACCGCGGGCCTCGAGGGGCGCTGAGGAGGTGCGCACGCTACTCGCCGACGTCGACGGGCTCGAGGTGAGGGTGGTCGGCGAGCGGATCGTGCTGTCCGGTGAGATCGACGAAGGGCACGTGTCGTCGCTCGACACCGTCAAAGCGCCGCGAGCTGGCCGTGGTCCGGGCGCTGCCCGTTTACCTCGACTTCATCACCATGTGCGTCGAGGCCGGGCTGAACCTGGCCGGGGCCTTCGGTCAGGCGTTGGAAAAGGCGCCGCGCGGCCCGCTACGCAACGAGATCGCGATCGTGCTCAGGGATCTGCGCGCCGGCCTGTCTCGCGCCGAAGCGCTGCGGCGCATGGCCGATCGCCTGGACATCGCCGAGATCACGGGGTTCATCAGCGCCGTCATCCAGGCGGAGAAGATGGGTGCGAGCCTCGCCACCGTGCTACGCCTGCAGGCCGAGCAGCGCCGCGACGAACGCTTCCAACGTGCGGAGAAGCAGGCGATGGAGGCCCCGATCAAGCTGGTGGGACCGTTGGTCCTGTTTATCTTTCCGGTGACCTTTATCGTGCTTGCGTTTCCGATCGTGATGAAGTTCCTTTCGGAGGGCATTCTGTGAGAGTGCGCCGTGTAACGTCCGTTGGTGAACCATGTGGGTTGATGCTGGCAGGTTCCGTTATGCGGTTTTGATCGCATTGGCCGTAGCACTGGACGGCTGCGCGTCGAAAGGCGAGGTTAAAGAACCTGTGCTGCCAGCCAAACTCGACGAGGTCGCTCGGCAAGCAGCCGCAGCCTACGCAGAGGGGCGCTGGGCGGAATCCGAACGGCTTTACCGCAATATGGCGGAGCGCGTGCCGAGAGAAGTCGAGCCCTGGTTCCGCCTCGGTAACATCTTCGGACGCACCAACCGCCCCGAGCTGGCCGTGGCTGCGTATCGCGAGACGGTGATCCGCGATCCCGCGCATGCCAAAGCTTGGCACAACATGGGCGTGATACAGTTGCGACAAACTGCGAACAGCTTCAAGGAAATGCGGTTACACGTTGACCCCGAGGACCCGCTGTATGAGAACGGCAAGGCGACCCTGGATGGCATCAACGCGCTGTTGCGCGGCGGCGCGGCGGACGACTGAGCAGGTCTGCGTCGCGACGCGTACACGGCGGAGCACCGGCCAGGCCATGGTCGAGTTCCTGATCGTGCTGCCGCTGGTGCTGTTGCTGGTGTTCGGTACTTTGCAGTTCTCGCTCATCTATCATGCAAAGATCACGCTCAATTACGCGGCGTTCGAGGCCGCGCGGGCGGGCAGTCTGGCGAATGCGGATCTCGCCGCGATACAAAACGGCTTCGAACGCGGGATGCTGCCCGTGCACACCTACGTGCAGGACATTGCGAACTCATCAATGAGCGATCGGCGCAACGCGGTATTTTGCTCCAAGAAACAATTGTGCGACGACGTCCAGAACGGTTACGCGCAGATTCGAATTATCAATCCGAGCGCGATCTCTTACGGCGACCACGGGTTCGCCGATGCGAGCGGAAACACGGTCATCCCGAATGACAACCTGATGTATCGCGACGCCGCCGCAACCGGCGCCTCGCAGCAATCTGTGCAGGACGCCAATCTGCTCAAGGTGCATATCGGCTACTGTTACGAGCTCATCGTGCCGATCGCGAATCGAGCGTTAAGCACAATTATGGGAGGCGTACAACCGCCGGCCCAACCCGGGCCCTTCGACGTGGCTCCGGCCAGTCCGGTCTGGACGCCGCCTCCGAATAGCTTTGCGGCGAACTGCATCAATGACACGGCCCGGCAGAATCCGTCGATTCCCATTTTCGCGCAGGGACTAATCCGCATGCAGTCGGAAGCCATCGAGCCCAATCCCGCGAATGCTGTCAACGGTTTTTACTGTGTCGGGTTTAACTGCCCGCTTCCCGTCGTCTCCCCAATCCCCCCTGCCGGTTGCCCGTAGGAAGCGCTGCGGGTGGTGTGGCACGGGAAACCCTGTGATGACCTCGCCCCAGCCGCCGCTGCGTTTAGATGTCGTATGGCGACCCGCGTCATGACGCTATGACGGATGATCTCTTTACCATCGCGGGAAAAACGGCGCTCGTAACTGGGGGGTCGCGCGGAATCGGTCTCATGATTGCCCACGCTTACGTGGAAGCCGGCGCGAAAGTCTACATCACGTCGCGCAAGGCCGATGTTTGCGCCGAAGCCGAAGCGTTCTTGTCGAAGCTCGGTACCTGTATTGCGCTACCAGCCGATCTGTCGCAAATGGGAGAAGTCGATCGCGTGGCGAACGAGCTCAAGGCGCGCGAAGAAACGTTGCACATCTTGGTCAACAACGCCGGCGCCACCTGGGGCGCGGCGGTGGACGAATTTCCGGAGAAGGGCTGGGACAAAGTCGTCGACGTCAATCTCAAGGCGCCATTTTTCCTGATACAGAAGTTGCTGCCCGTATTGGAAGCCGCGGCCGCAGCCGACGACCCCGCCCGGGTCATCAATATCGGATCGGTCGACGGCCTGCACAATTCACTGTTCGAAAACTTTTCCTACGGTGCGTCCAAAGCCGGCCTGCATCACATGACGCGCAATCTGGCGGCGCACCTGGCGCCGCGAAACATTACGGTCAACGCGGTCGCACCCGGGCCCTTCGCGACCGACATGATGAAACCGATGATCGAGCGAATGGGCGACGCAATCACCGATCAGGTACCGCTCAAGCGGATGGGATCCCAGGACGATGCCGGAGGTATTGCGATCTTTCTTGCGGCGCGCGCATCGGCTTATGTCAACGGAGCAGTTATTCCGGTGGACGGAGGTTTGATTGCGGCATCGTAGGAGCCGGCTTGCCGGCGAACCGAAAGCTTTATTCGCGGGCAAGCCCGCTCCTACATTTTCCTATTCCGGAAGCGTGTCGCCGGAGCCACCCATCTCCGCCGGCACGTCTTTCATCTTCGGTAATCCATCCTTGATGCTCACCACGGATTCCGCATAGAACACATGCAGCATGGGCTGGAAATTGAGATCGGGCAGGATCGCGGCAAAGACGTCGACCAGTCCCATGCCGGGATGGTCCGTCATGAGGTGCCCGCCACAGGATTTGCACCACTTGCGGTGGCTGTTGTCGGTTTTAGCGTAGGTATCGACCTGCGCGTCACCCTTGGTGATCTTGACCGCGTCGGGGCTCCACAGTGAGAACGCATTGATCGGCCCGGCCGACCAATGGCGGCAGGATTCACAGTGGCAGTAACCCATCGCGGCAGGCACGCCGGTGACTTCAATCTCGACGGCGCCGCAAAAGCAGCTGCCCTTATAAGTGTCGTTATCGGCCATTGTCGTCATCCTCCTCGTTCGACCTGGACATTCGCGTGTAATCGTATCATCCGGGATGGGTTCGCAAATGACGACACACCCGCGCTCCAATTATTCGATAATCCGCGGCGATGCTGACGGCTGGATCGTCTAGACGCGTTCTCCATCGCGTGATCTCAGGATTTTGCGCGGGGCTGATGTGCGTTACGGCAGCGGCGAAAGGTCCTCCAGAACAACGTATTGAATTGACGATCGCGACGACGCACCCAACGACCGTGCCGTGGGTTTACATGATCAGAGATTTCCTCATCCCGGAGTTCGATGCGCGCCTCGCGCAACGTTTGCCGGAGACGAAGGTGGCGTGGACCGAGGCTTACGGCACGCTGTACAAATGGCACAACAGCCTCGAAGCCGTCGAGATAGGCCTTGCCGATATCGGTTGGGTCGGCGCCTTGTGGGAATCCTCCAAGCTGCCGCTGCAGAATATTACCTACGCGTTGCCGTTCATCACCGACGATTTGTCGGCTTTGCTGCGCGTCATCAACCGCATGCACGACGAGGTGCCCGCGCTGCGCGAAACCTGGGCCCGGCACAACGCGCATTTCCTCGGGGTCAGCGGGGTCGATACCTACCATCTGATGACCAAGTTTCCGGTGCGGAGCCTGGACGATTTGAAGGGGCGCAAGATCCTCGCGCCCGGCAGTTCCGCGATCTGGCTGAAAGGCACGGGTGCCATCGCCGTCGACGGCGCATTATCGACCTACTACACGCAACTCAAAACGGGCGTCGCGGACGGCACGGTTTCAATACTGACGGGTGTATACCCGTTCCGGATCCACGAACTGACACCTTATGTAACCTTCGTCGGTATCGGCGCGCAGTGCGTCGGTGGCCTGACCGTGAACCTCGATGTTTGGCAACGGCTGCCTGCGACGGCACGCGAGATCCTGACGGCGCTCGGGCATGAATACACCGAATTGGCCGTGGCCGAAGTCATGCGCAAGTACCAGGAGGCTTATGACGGATTGCAGCGCGAAGGCGCGATATTCTCGACCCTGCCGGCCGCCGAGAAACAGCGTTGGATCGACGGCTTGCCGGATCTGGGGCGCGCATGGGTCGCGCGCAACGAAGCGAAAGGCCTGCCGGCGGGCGAGGTACTGCGGGCGTTGATGGACGGTTTACGTGCAGAGGGCGTATCACCGATGAAGGCGTGGGATGAGACGATCGATCGATGATATCGCCTTGAGTTCCGAATCTGCGCCAATACCCGAATCGATCGCGGGCACGGGATCCGCCGGCCATCAAGTCGCGGCCGCGTTCGCGGTTGGGTCGGCGCTCGTGATCGCTGCGATCGTCCTCTTGATAAACGCCGATATTGCGAGCCGAAGCTTGTTCGATCGGCCCTTGCGCGGTGTACCCGAAATCGTCGCGATCTCGATTCCGTCGATCGTCTTTCTCACCGTCGGCCAGCTGTATGTGGCGGGCGGCCTGATCCGCGCGGGCCTCATGTCGCGATGGTTCGATCCGCGTTCGCATGTCATAGGAATCGCGCTCGAGACGGTCTTCCATGCCACCGCCGCACTCCTCTCTGCGAGCATTCTCGCCGCGACCTGGCCGAATTTACTACGGGCATGGCGTGATGCGGAATTCCTCGGTGTCGAAGGGGACTTTACCGCACCCGTGTGGCCGGCGAAGCTCGCGGTGATCGTGGGTGCACTGTTGGTCGCGGTGTTTTCGCTGCGCGCTACCGGATCGGATATCGGGGCCTTACACCGCTATCTCAAATCAAGCGTTCGCCCAGCTCGGGGCCTGGCCGCGTGGATTGCCGTATGCGCGTTGTTTGCATTGATTCCCGTGCTCTACGCGTTCGTCGATTCGCGGAGCGTGGCTGGTGGTTTGTCGATAGCCGTCATGTTCGTGTTGCTCTATACTGGGATGCCGGTCGCGTTCGCGTTGATGAGCGCGGCCGTGCTCGGTATCGGCGCCATCAAGGGTAGCGCCGCCATCGCCGTCGCCGGCCTCGGGCTCGCGGCCAGTGACGCCGTATTCTCTTACGTATTCGCGGCCGTGCCCTTGTTCGTGCTGATGGGGCTCATCGTCGGGGCCGCCGATATCGGGCGTGACAGCCTGCAGGCCGCGCACTGGTGCCTGCGCAAGCTCAAGGGTGGCCTCGGGGTGGCCACCGTGGCCGCGAATGCGGTGTTTGCCGCCATCACCGGGATCTCGATCGCTTCGGCCGCGATCTTCAGCAAGGTCGCCGTACCGCCCTTGATCGAACACGGCTTCACGCCGCGCTTTGCGGTCGGACTCGTCGCGGGCTCCTCGGTACTCGGCATGCTGATCCCCCCCAGCCTGCTCTTGATCATTTACGGCTTGGTCGCCGAGGTATCCATCAATGCGCTGTTCGTCGCCGCGATCATTCCCGGTTTGCTGTTGTCGAGCGTATTCGCGCTTACGGTTGTCGTGGTGGCCTGGCTCAAGCCGCGTTTTGCGATCTCGCAAAATGCGGAAGTGGCCGGTGATCCGGACATCAATGCGTCGATCGCCGTGCGCAAAGCGATCCCGGTAACGGTTTTGATCGTCATCGTGCTCGGCGGTATCTACGCCGGTGTGTTCACCCCTACCGAAGCGGGCGCGGTCGGCTCGCTGTTCGCGTTTCTGATCGCATTGATCATGAGACGCGTGAGATTCGGGCAACTCGCGCGCTTGTTCTTCGACGCGGCCGGGACCTCCGCGTCGATCCTGTTTTTGATCGTCGCGGCGTCCGCGTTCGGGATGATGTTGACCCTGTCCGGTATCCCCGGGCAGGTCGGCGCGCTGGTTGCCGATGCAGGCCTTGGCCTCACGGGCTACGCGCTGGGTTACCTCGCGATTTTGATCGTACTCGGCATGGTGCTCGATTCGACGTCCATACTCTTAATCATGGTGCCGTTGGCGGTGCCGGCCGTGATCGAACTCGACGGTAACTTGATCTGGTTCGGGATCATCACCGTCATCGGCGTCGAGATCGGATTATTGACGCCGCCTTTGGGCTTGAGCGTATTCGCGATCAAATCTGCGCTCGACGATCAATCGATATCCCTGAACGACATCTTCATCGGCGCCATCCCGTTTACGCTCATGATGCTGGGGGTGACCTTATGTCTGATCGCGCTGCCGGGCTTGAGCCTCGTCTTGCTGTAATCGCAGCGCGATCTGTTAGGCTTCGGGGCCGATTTCATCAACGAGAGCGGGGCTGCTTATGAATTGGGTCATCTATTTGTCCGGGGAAATCCATACAGACTGGCGCCGTCAGATTGAGCGAGGCGCGTTGGAAAATGACTTGCCCGTCTCGTTCACATCCGCGGTAACCGATCACGCGGCGAGTGACGCTGCAGGCGATGTCCTCGGCGGGGAGAATCGCAACTTCTGGCGGGATCACAAATCGTCGAAGGTCAACGGGATCCGCACCAAGACGCTGATCGAACGATGCGATCTCGCGGTCGTGCGCTTCGGCGACAAGTACAAGCAGTGGAATGCGGCGTTTGACGCGGGCTATTGCGCCGCTGTGGGCAAGCCCTACATCACGCTCCATGCCGAAGACATCATTCATCCTTTGAAAGAGGTCGATGCCGCCGCCATGGCGTGGGCCCAGACGCCGGAGCAGGTCGTCGAGATCCTCAATTACGTGACTTCGGCGTAACTGCGGCAGGCTTCGTTTTGAGCGCTAACTTCGAGGAGCTGGATTATCAGCAAACACCGCTCGGTGAATTGATCTTGCGGCGCAGACGCGAGCCGATGGCGAGCAACCGGGACGTATTCGAAGTCAAGCTCGACGATGATTTCCTGATGTCGAGCCTGTTTACGGCCGGCGAAATCGCGCTCGCCGACATCGCGCTCGGCATGCTCGACAAGACACGCATTGACGTCGCAGTGGGCGGCCTCGGTCTCGGTTTTACCGCTGATGCTGTGCTCAATCACCGCTCCGTCGATACGCTCATCGTCGTCGAAGCGCTCGAAGCGGTAATCGCATGGCATCGAAACGGCCTGGTCCCACTCGGCCGGCGCCTAACGTCGGACTCGCGCTGCCGTATGGTCCACGGTGACTTCTTAGCCTTGGCCGCGCCCGGCGCGGATGGTTTCGACCCGCTCGATGCAGGGCGCCGCTATGACGCCGTGCTCGTCGATATCGACCATTCGCCGCGCCACGTTCTGCGGGATCGAAACCGCGCGTTTTACACGTCCGCCGGACTTCGCGGGCTGGAGCGGTTACTGCGTCCCGGTGGGGTCTTCGCGTTATGGTCGAACGATCCACCTGATGTTGAATTCGAGCGCGTGCTCGGCGACGTCTTCGCAGCGTCGCGCGCCGAAGTCGTCGATTTTTCGAATCCGTATTCCGGCGAATCCTCGTCGTGCACGATTTACGCCGCGTTTCAACGCGACCGGACCGGGAATTTACGGTAATCTGGCAATCGAGTTGCGACCCCGCCGCGGCGAGTCCGAACGTTAAATCTTAACGGGAGATCACACATGCAGACCGGATACCTGATGGTGTTCCAGAACGCCCACACGGGCATGAGCGACACTGAAATGGTCAAGAAGGAAATGCACCTGGCGGAGCTCACTGAGGCGTGCGGCTTCGACGTGTGCTGGTCGGCCGAGCACCACTTCGACTCCTACTCCATGATTCCGGACAACCTGCAGGCGCTCACCTGGGTCGCCGCACGCACGTCGAAGATCAAGTTGGGCACTGCTGCCGTCATCCTACCGTGGAACCAACCCATTCGCGTCGCCGAGAAGCTTTCCATGCTCGATGCGCTATGCGACGGGCGCGTCGTCTACGGCATCGGCCGCGGTCTAGCGCGCATGGAATACGAATCCTTCGGCATCGATATGGAAGAGGCGCGGCCGCGTTTCAACGAGGCGGCTCCCATGATCGTAAAAGCGTTGGAGACGGGCTTCATCGAAGGCGACGGCCCGTTCTATCCTCAGAAGCGCACCGAGATCCGCCCGCGCCCGGGCCGGAGTTTCGAGGGACGTCTGTACGGCGTTGCGATGTCGCCCGAAACCGTCCCCGTCGTCGCGGGGTTGGGCCTCAACATGATGTTCTTTCTGCAGTTCGAGATCGAGAATCACGTGCCGGGTGTCGAGACCTTCCGCGCCGAGTTCGAGAAGGTGCACAAGCGTGCGGCGCCGCCACCGGTCATTATCGACATCGCGTACTGTGACAAGGACGCGGGGCGGGCCGAGGCGATGGCGAACAAATACGTCGCCGAGTATTACCTCTCGGTACTCGAACACTACGAGTTCCTCGATGACTACCACCGTGAAACCAAAGGCTACGAAGCCTACGCCGCGGCCGTCGATATTCTCAAAGCGGCCGGTAAGGAGCAGGCGCTCGCCGATTTCGTAAACGTGCAGGCCTGCGGCACGCCGCAACAGATCCTGGACAAGCTCGAGAAACGGCGCGAGGTGGTCGGCGACTTCGAATTGATGCTGATATTGAGCTATGCCGGACTGCCTTTCGATGAAGTCGAGAAGAGCATGCGACTGATCGGAAAGGAAGTGCTGCCCGAGGTCAAGAGCTGGGGTATAGAGAGCGCGGCCTGAGGTTGGAGCGCGGCCACGGACGCCCTGCAACGGCGTGCGGCTCACCGCGGTTCCACGAAATCCAGACGCATCGGCAGCGTCCAGCGGTCGCCCTTGCTGCACAGCAACTGATTGAGTTGGAGTCTGCCATAACGGAACGCCGCCTCGCAGGCCTGAAGGTAGTAATCCCATTTGCGTAGAAAAACTTCGTCATAGCGGCCCGCAGCGCGGATTGCATCCCGGTTAGCACGGAACTTTTCATCCCAATGCCGGAGCGTTTCGGCATAGTGGAGTTTCAAGTTTTCCACGTGGCCAACAGTCAGGTTGGCCTCGCGAGCGGCCTTTGCCAGCTCTTCCAGGCGGGGTATGCGGCCACCGGGAAAGATGTGCTTGTTGATCCATGGATCACAATGGTAGCTCAAGCTTTCTGTTGAGCCGATTGTATGCAGGAGGGCAACACCACCTTGTGGAAGGAGGGATGCGACCTTGTCCATGAAGCCTTCGTAGCCCTCGTCATAGACATGTTCGATCATCCCGATGGAAACGACTTTGTCGAACGTGCCGGTAAGGTCTCGATAGTCCTTCAACTCCAGCGAGATCCTGTCTGACAGGCCCAATTCCGCTATTTTCCGTTCGCCCCAGCGCAGTTGCTCCTCGCTCAGCGTTACGCCTAAACCCGTTACGCCGTAGTGCGTGGCGGCATAAATGAGCATGGTTGCGAACCCGCAACCCAGGTCTACGATATGCTCACCCGCCCTCAATCCCAATTTGCGGCAGATCAGATCATGCTTCTGGTTTTGCATTTGCTCGATGGAATCGCTTGGATGCTTCTGGTACCCGCAGGAATAGGTCATGTTCTCATCTAAAAACCGTTCGTACAGATCATTTCCTGCATCGTAGTGGCTAACCACGTTGCGCTTACTGAAAACACGGGTAGCACGATTAAACGATCGTTGTT
This sequence comes from Gammaproteobacteria bacterium, assembly GCA_965217605.1. Classification (GTDB taxonomy): domain Bacteria; phylum Pseudomonadota; class Gammaproteobacteria; genus JAYYZW01. Next base: position 110,224 of record CBDCJB010000007.1, on the reverse strand, counting down.
TCAGAATCCAGAGCTTGAGTAGCGGGTTGATCCGCGCACGTTGATGGAGATTGTTCATCAGAAAGATCGCCACACTATCCATGAGCTTTCCATCCTCGGCGTTCCACCATCCTTCCATGTAACTCTCGCCAAAGCCGAGGGTGCCGTCGACAGCTACACGGCGATAGAAATCCGGATTATTGATTTTTATTCGAGCTGATGGCTGGGATCGAATTCGACCGAACGTGAACGTCCGGCCCTCTGGATCCGTCATCCTCAAATGCCCGTATTCAATGTGTGACAGAAAGGTGTAGCAGAGGGAACGCAACGCCGCTTCGAGTGGCGAGGCGAACGAAAAGCGATGTATGGCTAGACCTGACATTTGAATTAGGCGCTGGTACTACACGCGGTCCCTTCAGTTTCCAGTCAGGCAGCTAATCAATTCGCGATCAGCAAGCAAGGCGTTGAGCGCACCCGACATTGCCGTATTGACGTGAGCAGCGTTCTCGTCAAACCTCGATTTCCGATAATGTCGCTCGGGCGGAGGTCGACGACGACTACGGATACTTCCCGGTCCTCTCCAACGGGCCTGGTCTTCGCCACTTGAAGTTGCGGTTTGATCTCTATTTTCTGTGGCGTCAAAGCGCATCCTGTGCACCCTATTATGAGCATACAAAGCATGATGTGGAAATCGCGTTTCCTTCCTAAAAGTATAGGCATTTGTTTTTCCTCCGCTGCAACATCGATGGGTGCCTAGAAGATATCCGGGTCCCAAATTTCGATGATCAGATCAACACATGGGTCGGGTTCGTCAAATAGGGCGACATCCGATACGTGACTGCAGGAGACGACGAACGCTAACGAAACGACGAACATCAATTTCTTCATGGTAATGCCGTCCCAGACGGATTCAACTTGCATCACCAGGAAGCGTCGTGGAGGGAATCGGAAATTCGGACCTACAAACGACTTACAAGTCGTCGGGCACTGGACGAGTTGGCGGCCCTGTGTTAGACGGCGAGGTTCACGGTCGCTTGGAGCGCGGGATTGAGAAAGGCTTGATCGAGCGTCAGACGGTCTCCGTGCCCGGCATGACGACGCCGTAGGTATCCAGAAAGGCAATATCCTGCAGCGGCCGGCGGTAAAGCTTTTTCGGAAACGGTTTATCCGGCCAGCCGAGCGTGATCATTGCCGTGGTGGCGGTGGCGTCAGGAATGCCGAGTACATTCTTCACCTCCGGTTCAACGAGGCAGAGAATGGTGGTTAGCGCCGTGCCCAGCCCTTCGTTACGCGCGGCCAGCATCAAGTTCTGAACGGCGGGATAAATCGACGCGCCGCCCGAGACCGTCAGGCGCCCCAGGTTCGCATCGACGGCCGTGATGGCGTCGATCGCGACCCAGACGACGATCATGACCGGCACCTCGGCCAGGTGCCTCGCGAAGTAATCGACGCGCTCCAGGAAGCCCGGGCGGAATCCCGATTTGGCGTCGCCCGACTGGTATTTCTGCATCAAGCCTTCCCAGATGGGCTGATAGAGGTCGTGAAGCGCCTGGCGTTTAGCCGGATCCTTCACAATCAAAAAGGTCACGGGTTGTTTGTTCGATCCGCTCGGCGCCCAGCGCGCGCCGTTCAGGACCTTGAGTAATAGCGCGTCCGGCACGGGATCCGTTTTGTACTCGCGGCAGGCGTGCGTCGTTCGCATTGCTTCCATTAAGTCCATCTTGATTCTCGGTTTCGGAGGGGTCAGGGGTAAACGACGAGTGTGCGGACCTCGATACTTTCACGCGGCACGGCGCCGTCCGGTGAATGTGGGTTCTTGAAGCCGGTGTGCGGCGTGAAGCGCGCCCGCCCATCGTCCAGGGAATCCCAGTTCTTGAGCAGCAGCACCTCATCGGTCTGCATGTTGGAGACGTAGTGCCACTGATGCCGTGGATTGTGGGTTAACGAATAGATCATGCCGCTGTGCCGAGGGTGCTCGAGGTCATCCTCGCCGAAGTGGTGGATGTCGGTCTCGATGAAATCCTCCGGCACAATGCTGCGTGCATCGCACACGGCGAGCGGGACATCCTGTACGGGACCGATGATCGGACGCCATACGTTGATGAGCGCGAGCCGGTGTCTGCCCAAGTCGGTTTGACCCGCGTCTTCGAGGATTTCACCCGATCGCTTCGGCCCGGAGTTCGGCGTGTAATCGTTATGCGCTGCGTCTACCGGCGCTCGCACGCCATGTTGTCCCTGCGCCGCGCGCACTGCGCTGATTGTGATCGAAGACCAGGACATCGAGTGCACCGGTCGCGTCCTTCAATAGTTCAATAACTTCGGGGTAATAGCGATCGCGTACCGCATCGTCGTCATAAAAATCCTGCATGGCTGAGCGATGTGGACAGAGTTCGAATCCAGCGGTGTCCAAGCTCGGCGGCGGTTTAAGCGTACGCGCGTCGGTTATGCGCATGATTTGATATGTCTGCGCAGGCCGAACCATCTTGCGCCCGCTCGACGGCGGATAGATCAGATGGTGCGCGCGCCCTTCGGTCTGCGTTAGATAGGCAACCTGCCCTTCTACGGTAGTATGGGTCTCATTCACTGGGCCAGCTCTCTTGAATCTCAGGCTTGTAATGCGTCGAGCCTATCACAGGTGCGCCACGTACCAGTCGCGCGCCGCGGTGCTGCTCGCGTCGAACGCATCGAGGTAAGCCCGGTAGTGATGTCCATCGATCATCACCAACTTTTTCGGCGCGAGTGCGCGTTCGTATGCGCTGAGCGCGATTCCGGTCGGGGTGATGTTGTCGTCGCTGGCCACGATCATCAAGAGCGGGGTGGGGCTGACACGGTCGATAAACGATACGGCGTCGTATTCGAGACGCAGCTCGAGCGAACGCACGGTAAATTGGTTGTCCCATGCGACGCCATCGGACAAGTACTTATCAAAGAACGCCGCAGTCAAGCGTCCAGCGGAGCTTGGCGGCTTCGTGGGGTCATCGATGTAGACCGGGATGGTATTCGGTGGATTACCGGCCGCTCGCGATCGCCGCTCCTCGTCGATCAGGCGATAGACACCCTTGATGGCTTCGAGCGGCGTGACCTGTTCCATCGTTTCCAAGCCGTGTAGATAGGGGACCTGGCTGACGACGCATTTCACCCGGCGATCGACCGCGGCGACGATCAAGACGAGGCCGCCCGTATAACTCGTTCCCCAAACGCCGATCCGATTCTCGTCGACATCGTCGAGAGCGCCCGCATAGGTGATCGCGTGCCCGTAATCGCGCATCTGGGCGACGGGGTCGATCTCAAAACGCGGTTCGCCGTCACTCGCGCCGAGATTGCGATTGTCGTACACGATCGCAGCCAGTCCCGCTGTCGCAAAGACCTCGGCGTAGGCGTCCAGGCCCATTTCCTTGACGGCGGAAAACCCGTGTGCCATCACGATCGTGGGATGCGGCGCGCTACCGGACTCGGGCAGGTACAGCCAGCCGCGGAGCGTCGTACCGTCCGCATCGAATTCAATATCGGTTCTCATCGTCTAGAAGTGGGCACGTATCGTGTTAGGACACGCCAACATAGTGACCCGCACGGAGAAGGGCAAGGCATTGTCGATGAAACGATTCCATTCACTGAACGACGGCGGTATCGTGCGCCGGACGTTTGGCGTACATCGGAGCTTGCCATGAGTAATGCCTTAACCGGTGGTTGTCTGTGCGGCGCGGTCCGCTATCGCTGCGAGGGAGAACCGGACAGTATCGGATTGTGTCAGTGTCATCGTTGCCAGCGGCAATCGGGCTCGGCCTTTCTCATTGCAATGGTTTTCGCCAAAGAGAGCGTCACCATAGAGCAGGGTGAACTCAAGACCTTCGAGGCCCGTGCCGACGACGGTAGCGGCCTGTCCCGGCATTTCTGTCCGACCTGCGGCTCGGCGGTGATGGTTACGCTGGATCGTTATCCCCAAATCCGCTCGATGATGGGGGGTACGGTCGACGACAAGAGCCGCATCAAGCCGGCGTTCTCGCTTTGGTGTTCGAGCGGGCAGCCGTGGCTCAAGTTGCCCGACGATATTGACCTGTTCCCGGATTATCCGGACGGATTGATCGCCTAGCGCGACGCCTCCTGGAACCAGCATCCGTAGTACACATCGTCGGATCGCACGGCGCGATGGCAAATGCGCACCGGCACGGTCGTGAATTCATCGGCTTCCGATTGCTTGAGTGCCAGCGACGCAGACTCACGGTCGCGCAGCACGCTGTCGATTTCGGCGCTCGCGAGAAACCCGATTCCGGTCGGAGAATAATTCACGACGCCGACTTCGAGAGTCGCGGAAACGCTGGAATCGTGCGCTGAATCGAGGAGGTAAGCCGAGACCTGCCCCGTTCCTACGATCACTGCTTCACGCATCTTTCCGCGTCGGTTGAAGACGCTGAAAAACGTGCTGGTCACGCGTTCGGAGAGTTCGGGTGTATCGATAAACTCGAGCCCAACGATGTAATCCTCGGGCGTATGAGCCGCAAATGCGATGCGCGCGGCGATATCGGCATAACCGTCCAGCCCCGGGGCTTGCATCGACGCAATAACCTCCTGCCGGGGCGTGAAATGAACGTTGTCGGCGTCGTCGAATTCAATGCGCATACCGGTCAGGGTGACGTCTACGACCGTGGACGCCATGACGCGCCGCCCGTCGTAGATGATGCTGAGAATGGGCTCCAACACCGTCGGCGGCTTATGGCGGTACACCGCCCGTCGTTCGAGATGAGATGTATGTTCTGTCATCGATGACCTGCCTCGCCCGACTCTATCAAAACGCGGCGTTCAACATTGTGAACATTCGTTGAAGCGACCTGAGGGCTCGCGCGGAATGGCTTCCACACGGAGGCAGAACGAATTTTGAGACCGCTTCTAGTCGGGAGGCGGGCTGGTAGCGGTCTGGGTTTTCACCACGTCGATCAGGCGCTGATGGGATTCGACCAGGCGCGCCCCGAGGATGTTGCTGATGTTCTGGTGCAGGCGCGCCGCGATGCGGGGATAAAAGCGCAAACCTCTACGCGTACTGTGGGCTTCGAGGCGCACCACGGTCATCGCTTCCGTGGCGGTCACCGTCGCGGTGCGTTCGACGTTTTCACCTGAGAACCCGATTTCTCCGACGATGTCGCCCGGACCGATCCTGTCGATGCCGAGATTGATGCGGTCGCCCCTAATCGATATTTCGGCATGGCCCTGCAATAGGACATACATGCCGCTCGATACCGATCCTTGCTCGATCACGACTTCGCCGGGTGCGTAGTCCTCCATGTTCGACAGTACGACGACCTTTTTAACCGCGTACTGCGACATGCCGTGAAACAGCGGACAGTTGACCAACACCTGCCGGTCGAGCTGCAGGGCGACGATGTCCCACACCGTGGCCAGACGCAAATGGCGCAGCAGGATCGGCATGATGAGCAGATCGGCGACGGCCGCATAGATCATCGTCGCACCGGCCAGCAGTCCGAATTGGGCAACGATGCTGAAATTCGACAGAGAAAGAACCGAGAAACCGAGGGCCAGCGCAATCGAGGTCGAAACGATCGGTACGGCCTCGCCGCGGATCGTTGCACGTACGGCATCGCGTTCGTCGAGGTGCAATTTACTTTCGGTGCCGAAGCGCGTCATGAGATGAATGGTGTCGTCGACCGCGACACCGATGGCGATCGCCGCGACCATCGCCGTACCGGGGTTCAGGGGCACGCCGAGGTAACCCATCAGGCCGAAATTGATCACGATGGGGATCAGGTTTGGCACCAGGGCCAGCAGGCCGGCCAGCCACGAGGTGTAGAGCACCGAGAACAGCATGAAGATGATCGTAAGGAGTAGGATGAGGGACGCGATTTGACCCTTCATCAGCGATTCGGCCGCGCGGTTGACCATCAAGTTTTTGCCGGTCACCGCGAATTCGATCTCGGGCCCCAGGATCGTCGGTAGATCCTCGATGAGTTCATCGACCGCGGCGTTCAAGCTCACCGAATCGGTGACGTTATGGCGGACCGATATGCGGGCGGTCGTATAGTCCTCGGTCACGAACGGTTCCAGATCGCTGCGCGTCAAACTCGATAAGTAAAGGTCGATATCCTCAGCCACGTCGGGAATCTGGTAGTAGTCCGTATCGCCTGCGTGAAATTCCTGATGCATCAGCGACATCAGAGTCGCGAGCGATAAGGTTTTGTCGTAGAGGTCCTGTTTTTCCAGTCGCTTCTGTGCGCGGTCGATCTTTTTCATGCCCGCGCTAGTCTTGAACAATCCGGCCGTTGCAGCCGTCATCGTCACGCTGAAAACCTGCAATCCGGCAAGTTCTTCGTGCACCGTCTGCGCGTCACGCACAAACGGATGGCGATCGGGAAAGTAAGACAGCGGGTCATTGTTAACATAGATATCGAACGCCTTGGCGCCGAACCAGACCATGATCGCGATCGTTGCGGCAATGACGATCACGGACCCGCGCTCGCTGGCCCCTTCGACCGCGCGAACGACGATTCCGATGATCCCGCGTGGCTTATCCGATACACGATCGAGGCGGCTGACGCGCGGCCCGAACCAGTGCAGCATCAGCGGCACGGCGAGTACGGTCACGACGAGATTTGCGACCATCGCGAACGCACTGGCGATCGCGAATTCGTAAATCAGGGGGATCTCGGTAATGACGTTCGCAATGAATCCGATCGCCGTCGTCAGCGAGGTAATGACGATTGGAAGTCCAACGTGGCGGGCCATGTGGGCGACGGCGCGGCGTCTCAAACCGTCCGCCTGGTCGTCCAGGCCTTCGAGATAGGACGCGATCAAATGCACGTCTTCGACCGATCCGACCACGATGACGAGCGCCGGGATCATCGCGGTCAGTAGGGTCACGGGAATGCCCGCCGCCGCCATAAAGCCCAGCGTCCACAACACGCTCAAGCCCGATGTGACGAGTGGAATCGGAATGACCCGACCGGAGCGCAGGAAAAACGTGATCACGATCACGAGGATCAGCAGCGATGCGGGGATCAGTTCGCTCAGATCCATGAACAGGCCGGCGTCGATTTCAGCGTTCAGGCGCGGCCGACCGAGCTGGAATATGACCTCGAAGTCGTCCCTCAGCGGCGCGACACGGCGCTCGATCAGGTCGTAGATCTCGAGCTCGTAGTCGGGATCCTCGGGTTTGCTCATGTAGCCGAGGCCGATGGCGGTCGCGAGGCCATCCGCGGAAATGAAATTATTTCGGATGATGGGACTGTATTGGGCGTCGTCCCGTAATTCCGGCAGGCGATGGGGGGTCGCGGGGACCAGCACCATCAGCGGGCCGGCATCGACGTAATCGCCCTTATCGCGGATGCTGGTCGCCGTCAGCAGATCGCTGACCGAGGTGAATTCGGGCGTGTTCTCGAAGGAGATCGTGAGGGCCTGGAGTTGTTTGAGCCGCTCGACCGTCCACAGATCTCTCGCCCGAAGATAGACGATGATCGACTGCTCGCTGCCGAAATCGCGCTGCAACCGCTCGAAGTGCGCCCAGCCCGGATCATCCTTGCTGATCAGCCGGTCATCGCTGCGGTCGAGCGTGAGATGGGGAAGCTCGAGCCAGGCCGCGACCGAGATGGCGACCAAAGCGGCGAACGCGGCGAATCGCCCGCGCGGGCCCGTGGTTAACAACCGTTTGATCAAGCCTGATAGTCCTCCCCCATCGGTCACGCATGTTATAGCTGCGGCCGCCATATTTCGACGTGATCATCTAGTGCCCTGTCCCGCAAATAACTTTCGTAGTTGGCGCCGGATTTTTTGTCACTGGCAAGGCGCGACGATGCCGTGTAGCGGGCTCTACACAAGGAGGAGCAACGCCGCCAGGGACGAAAAAGACAAGCGAATTATGGAAGTTATTTGCGGGACAGGGCACTAGCACCGTGACCCGGACCCCGCCAGAATGTCGGCATGGAAGACCATGTCAGCGACGTGATCGAAGGTTTCGATCCACGCAACCTGCCCGATGCGTTCTACGAAGATCCGTACCCGACCTATCGCGTACTACGCGAACGCAAACCGGTCCATTTATGTCCTGACGGAACGTATTTTCTTACGCGTCACGCCGATATCAATCAGGCCTATCGCCATCCGAAGCTCTTTCAATCGGATAAACGCCGGCAGTTCAAGCCGATGTTCGGTGCGAGTCCGCTGTTCGAACATCACACCACCAGTCTGGTTTTCAACGATCCACCCTTGCACACGCACGTCCGCAAGGCGATCGGCGACGCCCTGTCCCCCAAGGTCGTCGCCGCGATGGAGCCGAGCCTGATCGCGCTGGTCGACAAACTCCTCGATCGGATTGCGGACCAAGGGCAATGTGATTTGATCAAAGAACTTGCAGCCGCTATTCCGATCGAAGTCATCGGTAACTTGCTGGATATCGACCGCGCCGATCGCGGGCCGCTGCAGCGCTGGTCGAATGCGATACTCGGTGCGCTCGAGTTCGGCTCGGATACCCGCGTGCTCGACGAGGGCAACCGCGCGGTGACCGAATTCGTTGAGTTTCTTACGCGGCTGATCGCCGAACGCTGCCGGCATCTGCGCGGCAATGACATCGTCAGTCGCCTGATCCGTTGGGAATCGAACGAATTCAAGCTTTCGGAATCGCAGATCTACCATCAGTGCATCTTTCTGTTGAACGCCGGCCACGAGACGACGACCAACCTGATTGGCAACGGCGTGCTCGCACTCATCGAAAACCCCGGAGAACTCGCCCGTCTGCGCAACGCCCCCGCGTTGATCGACCGCGCCATCGAAGAGTTCCTGCGCTATGAAAGCCCGGTGCAACTCGGCAATCGAACCGTGAGTCAGCGAACCGAGGTCGGCGGCGTCGCACTTGAAGCCGGTACGGTATTGACGCTGTGCATTGGCGCCGCAAATCGAGATCCAGACGCGTTTGTGGAGCCGGACCGTCTCGATATCGGCCGGGAGCCTAACGCGCACAATGCGTTTGGTGGCGGCATCCATACCTGTGCCGGCCTTGTCGTCGCGCGTCTCGAAGCAAAGATCGCGATCGCGCGATTCCTGGCGCGTTTCAGCGCTATCGAACTGGCGGGCCCGGCGGTACGTGCGAAACGCGCGCGTTTCCGAGGTCTACTTACATTGCCGCTCGAGTGCGGCTAACGGGGGATGTGCTCAAGGATTCCGGCCTGAAGCCGATGCTGTCCTTGACCCCTGGTGATTGAAGGACCGCGTAGATGAGCAGTGCTCAAACCCCCGCATTTGAAGAAATCTATCGCGGCGAACGGCTCGCGCGCGATCTCATCGACGACATGTCGGATCTCGTCTCGCCGCCGGAGGTCTACGTCAAGATCAGCGACATGCTCGCGGAGAACATCGCGACCGCCAATCAATTTGCCGATGTCATTTTGCGCGACCCCAGCCTCGCGGCTCGGGTCCTGAGGATGGTCAACAGTCCCTACTACGGGCTCCGTAACAAGGTCGATACGGTGTCACAAGCGATCACCATCATCGGCATGAACGACCTCGCCAGCGTCGTCTATTCGATGTGCGCAGTACAGTCGTTTTCGCGGATCTCGAATACCGTTACCAATATGAAGACGTTTTGGAGCCACGGCGTCTATTGCGGTCTCGTGGCGAAGGCCTTGGCGGTGCGTGCCAACTGTTTGCAACCGGAGCGCCTGTTTGTAGCGGGCCTGTTGCACGATATCGGCACGCTTACGATCAACGCCAAGGTGCCCGAGCTCGCGGAAGAAAACATCATTAAAACGGCAGGTAGTGAAAGGGCCCTGGCCGACGCGGAGCGCGAATGGTTGGGTCTCGATCACGCGGCGATGGGGGCATTGATGCTCCAGGGTTGGCAGATGCCCGCCGCGACTTGCGAAGCGATCCGATTTCACCACGATCCCGCGTCAGCCGCGACGAACCCGCTCGAAGCCGCGCTCGTTCACGCTGCCGATGAACTGGCGAACTACAGTGCGACCGGCGGGTTCTCCGAACTCATCCCCGAGAATGAAGATATCGAGCCAGGGCTTTTCGAGTCTATCGGACTGCCGGGCGAATTCGACTATGTCGAACTGCTGGCTGAAGTCGAGATTCAATTCATCGAATCGATCTATTTGATCGTCGCCTGATACCTAGTGCCCTGTCCCGCGAAAAACTTCCATGTCGCTAGTCTTTTTCCCAGCTGGCAGCGTTGCTCCTCGTTGTGCAGAGCCCGCTGGTCGTCGCGCCTTACGGAAGTTTTTTGCGGGACAGGGCGCTAACGGTAAGCCTGCGCCGGTAGCCAGGTCACCAGCGATTGCCAATTGAAGATGATGATGAGCCCGAGCACCTGCAGGGCGACGAAGGGCGCAACGCCTTTATAGATCGAGCGCACGTCGATGGATGCCGGCGCGACCCCCTTGAGATAAAAGATCGCGAAGCCAACCGGCGGCGTGAGAAAGCTCGTTTGCAGGCATACCGCAAACATCACCGTGAACCATACGGGATCGAAGCCGAGGTCCGCGACGACGGGCGACACCAGCGGCAGGATGATCAAGGTGAGTTCGATCCAATCGAGGAAGAACCCGAGAATGAACGTCACCAGCAGAATGCAGATGACGATGCCGCTGGCGTCAAAGGGCAGGTCGAGCAGCACGCGCTCGATCAACTCATCGCCGCCGAGACCGCGCAACACGAGCGAGAACGCGGTGGCGCCGATCAATACGGCAAAGATGAAGGCCGTGGTGCGGGTGGTTTCGAACAGCACGTCCTTCATGACCTGCACGTTGATCTGACGTTTGAGCCAGGCCAGGAGCAACGCGCCCGCGGCGCCCACGCCGGCCGCTTCAGTGGGCGTCGCAATCCCGAAGAAGATGCTGCCGAGGACGGCCAGGATCAGGAATGCCGGGGGCAGGATCGCGAAAAACAGGGCTTGTACGGCGGGCCAATCCACGGGCTCGTGGGCGGCGGCCGGCGCCGCCTCGGGTCGCAGCAAGCCGTAAGCGAGGATGTAGGCGATATAAAGCCCGCCTAACAACATGCCGGGAAACACCGCGCCCAAGAATAAGTCGCCGACACTCATCGACATGCGGTCGGCCATCATCACCAGCATGATCGAGGGCGGGATCAGAATACCCAAGGTGCCGACGGCGCAGACCGTGCCGCATGCCAGATGGCGGTCGTAGCCCTGATTCAGCATCACCGGCAGGCCGAGCAGCGCCAGTAGCACGACCGACGCCCCGATGATGCCCGTGGTCGCGGCCAACAAGAGCCCGATCAAGGTAACCGTGACCGCGAGACCGCCGCGAATACCACCGAACAAACGCGCGAAACTCGTCATCAACTGCTTCGCGATGCCCGAGCGATCCAACAGCAAGCCCATGAGGATGAACATGGGCAAGGCCACCATCACCCAGTTCTCCATGACGTTCCAGATCCGGTCGACGGTGAGTGAGGTATAGGCCCAATCCACGCTGATCGGCATCCCGAGATCGATCCGGAACACGATCGAAAAAGCCGTGAAGAGCACCGCCAGGCCACCCAGGATCCACGCCACGGGAAAGCCGGTGAAGACGAGTGCGATGAAACTCAGGAACATCGCGACCGCCATGATTTCATTCGCCGCCATGGTCGACCCCGGCATCAATGAACAAAAACGACCATACGCGCGAAAAGCGTGACACCACCGCCAGCAGCAACAAGCAGAATCCGGCCGGCAGCATGGACTTGATCACCCAACGAAACGGCAGACCGCCGGGCGCCTGGGATATTTCACCGAACTCGTAGGCGGTCCACACGAACGGCACGCTGTAGATCACGATGACGGCGATGAAAGGCAGCAGAAAGAGCGCGATACCGTACAGTTCTATCCACGCCTTGAGGCGCAACGACAAGTGCTCGTGGATGACGTCTACGCGAATATGCGCATCGTCCTGATAGGCGTAGCTTAGACCCAAGAGAAAGCCGGTGGCATAGATGTGCCACTGGAACTCTTCGAACTCGATTCGGCCTTCACCAAACACGTAGCGCAGGATGACGTTGGCGACGATGGTTATGAGCAGTAACAACCACAGCCATGACGTCCACCGGCCGACTTTAATCAGTATTGGATCGATCAACCGCGAAACGCAGGTGTGTGGAAAATCCACGCGCGGGGCTCTAAAAGTCTCTCGGGAGATAGGCGCGCGCCTTCCAGTAGGCGTACTCGGCGCGGAAGCGCTCCTGCGATACGAGGATCGCGGCAAAATCCTCGTCCGCTTCGGCCTCTTCGGCTAATACGGTATCGGTTATGCGTTCGAGTTCTCGCAGCAACTCCATGGGCAGGGTTTCGGCCGACACGCCGACGTCCGGAAAACCCGCGATGACAGCGCCTTGGGCCGCTTCACTCTTGGCGAGATTACGTAGCACGCCGGCAGTGCACGCGGTTTCGAGTAGTTTCTGATCAGCCGCGTTGAGCGCGCGCCAGATGTCGAGATTTACGATCAAATGCGTGGCCGTGGACGGCTGGTGCCAGCCTGGATAATAGTTGTAGGGCGCGATGTGATGGAATCCGAGCAGCCGATCGGCGGAAGGCAGCGAGAATTCGGTGGCGTCAATAGCGCCTTTTTCCAGCGCTTGAAAGATCTCGCCGCCGGGCAGGATCGTAACCGAGGCGCCGACGCGTTCCATGACCTTGCCGCCGATCCCGGCGAATCGGATCTTCAAACCGCGCACGTCGTCCAGCGATCGGATGGGCTTGCGAAACCAGCCTGCCGTCTCGGGCCCCGTCAGACCGCAGACCAATGGGTGCACGTTGTACTTTTTCCGATACAGCGCTTCGCCGAGTTCACGTCCGCCGCCGTCGAACCACCAGGCCGTGTATTCCCACGGCTCCATGCCGAAAGGCACCGCTGCGATGAGCGCGGACGCTGGCGTTTTACCCTGGTCATAGCCTAACCACGTGTATCCCGCTTCGACCTTTCCGTCGCGCACCGCATCGGTGATGCTGAACGCTGGAACCACTTCATTGGGCTCGAAGATCTGCAGATTGACCGTGCCGCCGCTTGCCGTCAGCACCATGTCTGCGACGAGTAGCGGGTTGTCGCCGAGAACCGGCATCGTGGTTTGAAAGGCGACCGGCAATCGCCAGCGGATCCGCTCAACCACGGCCGCCGCGCCGGCGGTTTCGCGTTGTATCCCGCCACCCGCGGGGCGCACGGCTAAGCTTCCGACGACCCCGGCGACAAACGCGACTATCACCGCGGTCAACGCCGCGGTGTTACCGATCTTCGATTGACTCATCGTGTTCCCCCGATTGTCGTTTTATGCCGATAGGCTATCGCGCGACCCGTTCGTCAACAGCGTCGCTTTACCTTCTTCGAGCGATATCACGCGATCGGCGGCGTCGAGGAGTGAATGCTGGTGCGAAGCGGCGACCACCGTGAGTTCGCGCGCGAGCACACGCAGCGTTTCGCAGATCAGGCGCTCCGATTCGCGGTCGAGCGAACTCGTGGGTTCGTCGAGGATCAAAATCTGCGGTTGATGCGCCAAGGCCCTGGCGATCGCGATGCGCTGGCGCTGTCCGCCCGAAATCTGTCCACCGCGCTCGCCGACGACCGTATCCAGTCCGTGCGGTATGCGTTCGATAAAATCCCACATGCCCGCTTGCTGCAAAGCGCGCGCCGCATCGGCCTCGGTCAGGTCCGGCTCGCCGATGATGACGTTGTTGAGAATACTGTCGTGCAGTAATACCGTTTCTTGCGGTACGTAACCGATCATACGCCGCCAAGCGCGCAGATCGATGTCCTCGAGCGGCGTATCGTCGATGCGTATCGAGCCTTGCTGGGGTTTGAGCAGACCGCATAAAAGGTCGAGCAAGGTGCTCTTTCCGGTCCCCGATGGCGCGGCGAGCACGACCAATGTCCGTGCCGGTATATCGAGCTGTAGATTTTCGAAGATGCGATGCTCGCCGTAAGTAAAGGTGATATCGCGCAAACTTATCGAACGCGTGATCGTCGGCGTTTGCGTCCCGGTCGTTTGTTCGCTTGAAGCGAGCGCCTGCTCCGCGGTCTGGCGCAACGCCCAGTACGCGCTTTCCTGGACGATTACGCGCTGGTAAGTACGTTGCATTTTGTTGACTAAGCCGAGCAATCTGACGAGCAGGAAGACGAGTACCATCACTGCCGAGAGCTTCAGCGACCACACCGTCAGCGCGAAATACAAACCGAGTGCTGCGAGGCAGGCGAGAATGGGTTCCTGCAGCGCCCGCAAAGTTTCGCGGCTCATGACGTCGCGCCGGGTGGCTTGTTCTAGATCCCCGGTTTGCCGTTTCAGGATTGCATCGGCCGCACGGTCGCGGGCCATGGCCTTCAATGGTTTGACCGAGCCCAACACGTCGGTCAAATACGACAAAAGCTCCCGCATCAACTGCGTCTGCTTCAAACCGGCGCGCCGCGCCATCCGAAGCAAGGAATGCAGGGCTAAGGTAAACAAGGCGCCGAATGCGAGAGAGACCGTCGTCGCTTGCCACGAAACCATGAGCGCGACGCCGGTATAGATGAAAACCTGCAAAGCCAGGGATAGGAAACGCGCACCATATTCGAAGCCGATCGCCGCGCGATATGCTTCGGTCGCGACAGAATTTGCCAATGCCCCCGTGCGTTGTTTGACGAAATACTGCCACTCGCTGGCCAGTAACGCATCGATCAAGGCCACGCGAAAGTCCGTCGCGATGCGGGCGACGGTATATCCGACCTGGCTGTTGGCGATGAGCAGTAACCCGCTTTTAGTAGTGATGCCGAGAACGATCACGATCAGTATCGTGCCGATGGTCGGTTCGAGTTGTACTCGCGCGAGCAGGCCGACTACGAACTCGTTAAGATCACCATCGACCGTTTCACCTGCTGCGACGGAGAGTAGGGGCAGCAGGGCGGTGAGACTCAGCCCCTCGGCGGCGCCCGCAATCAGGAGCGCAATCAACATGAGCGCGCTGCGCGCCGGATATGTTCGCAACAGTGCGAACAGGGTGCTCATAGAATTTTGAACCTTTGTCGGCTAAATCGATCGATTATGCGGCGTACTATTCCTCGCCGTGCGCAGCGTAGATCAGATCGCATACTTCCCTTACGGCGCCTTCGCCGCCGCGACGCGAACAGGCGTAATCGGCGGCTGCCTGTATCCGAGCAACGGCATCGGCTGGGCAAAACGAGATCCCGGCACGGGTCATGGACTCCAGGTCGCCCAAATCGTCACCGATGAACGCGACCTCGTCAAGGTTGATACGCCATGCGGCAAGCTGCTTTTCGAGCACCGCCAGCTTGTTTTCAACACCCGGGTAATAGTCTTCAATACCGAGTTTCGCCATGCGTGCGGCGGTGGTCGGGCTGTCTTCGCCGGTCATGACGCACACGCGCACACCGATCGAAGCGAGCCGCTCGAGCCCTTTACCGTCGCGCGTATGAAAGTTTTTGAGGACTTCCCCCTGGGGACCGTAAACCATGATGCCGTCAGTCAATGTGCCGTCGACGTCCAGGACCATCAGTTTTACGCGACGCAAGCGCTCCGAGAGCTGCTCGTCCGCCGCACGTTGTGACAATGCCTGCTCGATAAGCCCCCAATCACGTTCGTCGTCGAGTTCGTGCACGGTTTCCGCCGGCATCACATGGATACCGATGTCGCCGCCCAGCCTGCAGGCATCGCGTTTTAGCACCTGTGCGGCGGTCAGATAAAACGCACCGTTTTCAACGTAACTGCCTTCAAAATCCTGGTGACGCGGACGCGTGGCGGGTGTGTAATTCAGCGCTTCGGCTTGCGCGTTCCACACAAATCGGTTCGACCTGACTGCCGTCAGCAGCGAGTCCAAGGATTCGGCAATGAATTGCTCTTTCGCTGCGACGAAGTCGACGGCGCGCGTCAACGGCGACGTGGCTTGGATCAGACACAGCACGTCGAAGGACACACGCCGTTGAAATTCCAGCATAGCCGATTCGGTCGTCGCGGTATCGGACGCCGTCTCGGGAGAGCGATCGATGACCTGCACGCCGGCCGGGAACGCGGCCGCCACAATCTCTCGAATACGGGCCGAGTCGGACGCGACGTAGATCTCATCAAAGCATTCCGAATGCACCGCCGCGCCGAGACTCCATGAAAATAGAGGACGGCCTGCGATGTTCTTGACGTTCTTGTCGGGGATGGACTTCGAGCCCGCTCGAAGAGGCATGAGTGCAACCCATTTCATGAAGCGGTCTCAAACTGCGTGTGGACCGTTGATGCTACGTTACACGGCTTTCTTCGGTGCGGGGCAGTGAAACTGCAAATTGGCATATAAACTGAGCTCCTCGAAGGCCGCGTGCCATGCCTGAACGCCCCGCACGAAGTTTGAAACCACTTCAAAGAAGTAGGGTCTAGTGCCCTGTCCCGCAAATAACTTGCATATTTGGGTTGTCTTTTTCGCCCCTGGCGGCGTTGCTCCTCCTTGTGTAGAGCCCGCGATTCAGCGTCGTCGCGCCTTGCCAGTGACAAAAAATCCGGCGCCAACTACGAAAGTTATTTACGGGACAGGGCACTAGAAATGCGTGCCGGGCAGGCGCTTCAATTTGTTCCGCTGCACCTCTTCGATTTCGAGCACGGGCGTGTTTTTGAATGACAAGGCCTTGGTTACCGCGTGCACGTCCCGTACCAGGCGCCGCAGGCCGTCCGGCTCCAAAGACGCCGCATGGTCGGTTCCCTTCCAGGTGCGATCCATCGTGAAATGGCGTTCGACCCAGGTCGCGCCCAGCGTGATCGCCGCAACGTCGACTGCGATACCGAGGTGATGACCGGAAAATCCGACGGCGCTTATTCGATCGCTGAATTCGTCCTTGAGCCTGCCGATCTCCAACAGGCAGACGTCTTCGTGGGGCACGGGATAGCCCGATGTGCAGGCGTAGAGCACGACGCGATCCAATGCCCCGAGGGCGTCGAGGTGATCGACGATGTCCCGCCGTTCGTCCGGTGTCGTCATGCCGAGGGATACGTGGATGCCGCATATGGTGTCGCTGGCGAGGTATTCCAGTAGTGCCGAATTGAGATTGCATGCTGACGGCACCTTTACGAGCTCGGGTTCGAGCGCTGCTATTTCTTTAGCTGACGTCAGATCCCAAACGGATGTCGAGTAACCGACGCCAAACTCTCTACACCAGGCCATCAACTGCCGGTGCTCTTCGATCGTAAATTCGAGAAACTCACGATGTTCACCGTAGCTCGTCCCGAAGCTGTTGTTCGGGACGGGGTGCGGCGCGTCGTATTCCGCCGCCGTTAACAATTCGCGATTAGCGCGTTTTTGGAACTTGACGTAATCCGCCTTCGCGAACGTCGCCACGGTTTCGATCATCTCACGCGCAATGGCGAGGTCGCCCATGTGGTTGCAGCCGATCTCCGCGACGACTTTTGGGGTATCCATATAGGATTGACCTCGTGTTGGCACGCTCCGATATCAGGCTCGCGCGAGACGAAAGACGTGCTGTGAGAGTTGTTCGGCACGAATACCGTCGAATCTACCGAGCAGATTGCTGAACCGGCTGATCCGGCTGTTGATTTCCGGAACCGAGATATCCGGAAACCGGTGCGCATGATAACGCGCGCTGTTCCAATGATCCTGGTGCATCATGTTAATTCGTTTAATCACGGTGCGGGCGCTCGATGTCAAGCGTCCCCGGGTGTAACGCCAGAGCGGCGCCGGCGGCGGCGCGCTCCGGCCGTAGCCCTGTTCGTCCAGGACCTCGATAATGCGGTCGGCAGCCAAGGGACCGTCGATCGCTGCGAGATGGCGGTCGAAGATGCGTCGCCGTGCATTCTCCTCGATTAAACCGGTATTGCCATCGAGGATCGATTCTACGCGGTGCTTGACTTCATCGAGGTCGAACGCGCGATGACTGAGGGCGTTCGGTAAATGAAAATCGTAGCAGTCTGAACGCACCGGTTGGTAGGTAACTGCAGGTCGATCGAGCACCGCTGCTTCAACGGCCGTCGTGCAGCCATTATGTATCAGGACCTCGCTCGCCATCAGCCAGGGCACGACATTACCATCATGGTTGACGGTTACGTTGGCGTCGTCGGCCACGATTCGCCGCCAGACATCGTGATCCTCTGAAGGATGTGGCCGCACGATGACTTGACGTTCGGGAAACCATTTACCGAGATGCGATACGAGCGTGCGAAAGTGATCGAAGATCTGTTGCTGATGGGCCGCCGTACCAGCGGCGAATTCTTCACTCATGCCGCTGCCCGTTCGGCTCACTTTATAGCGTCCCGGATCTTCGGCCGGCTGCACGAGCGCGAGTTTTTTTACGAACGGATTGACGAAAGAAAAGTTTGTATTTACGAGTATGAATTCACCACAGCGCGCGCGTAAGCTATCCACTTCATCGCGAAAATACTCCCGCACATCGCGCCGCAATAAATCCGCGCGTGGGTTTCCTGTCGCGTACACGGATGTATGTTCATTGCCAGAGTACGCCGAAAACATCTCGGCATCGTCGTGACCCCAGGCGAACAGATGGCGGATGAAATCGAACGTCGATTTTGAAAACCGCCATGCGGGGTATTCAGGCGATGCGTATCGCACCAGGCTTTCTTCGTCCCAGGCAACGATGTCGTTACCGAGCGAGCGGATCACGTTGAACATCAAGGTGCTTCTGGCGCGCATGCTTTTGGCGATGAATACGCCTCGATCGAAGCGCGGCATCGAGAAATACAGATACTGCTTGGATCCCAGTACGCTCGGGAAACCGCGCTCGGCGGCCACGCAGGCAAAGAGCAGCTTTGCGTCCAATTCCCTGACCTGATTCTCGACGGGGATAAGCAGCGTCGATGTCATGCGCGGTTGAAGTGAACTTGGAGGAAAAATACGGCGACTGTAAATCAAGTATCTGCAATAGGCTACCTATGTTAATGCAGCGCTGACTTGACCGAATATTAACCTTTCAATAACGGATTGTTTACCGGGTATACGCGTGATGGTGAGGTCCGGGACCGCCCCGGAAGGATGGGCTACGTTGTTGAAAAATTCCCGATGTGATAAACAGTTACGCATGTCCAAGCCGTTATTGATAATACCGGTAGAGAATCAGGTCAGGGAATTGGATGCGAAGTTGCTACTGGCGTGTGTAGCTGCGCAGAACGATTACCGCTGTCTCGTTGGCTGGAAAGGATTAATCGACGCTCGCGTAGGCCGGCTTCCGCCGAGCATCTACCTCGCTAAATCGATGACACGCGCAAACCTGACGATTCTGCGTATCAAACGAAAGCTCGGACATCAGGTTGCAGCCTGGGACGAAGAGGCAGTCGTCCACTACCCGCAACAGATCTACTACGCGCGGCGGATTGGCCCGGAATCGATCAAATTGATCGATTTGTTTATCGCCTGGGGAGAAGACAACCGCTCGCTGCTCGAGGCCTACCCGGATTTTAACGGCGCCCCGATACACGTGCTCGGTAATCCGCGGTCAGACCTGTTGCGCCCTGAGCTACGCGGATTCTATGCGGAACAGGCCGATGCACTGAAGCGTCGGTACGGCGATTTCATCCTCATGAATACCAACTTCGGATCGGTCAACGGCTATTCGGATAAGTTGAATCTACTCAGGCAGGTAAATGGCTCGACGGGTGAGTGGGTTCAGGGTCGCATGTCGATTGGGATGCCCAAGGAATATGCAACTGGACTGTTCCATCATCGTCATCAGGTGTTTCATGAATTTCAAGCGCTCGTTAAACTGACCGCAAGAGCATACCCGAATCGAAAAATTATTCTTCGTCCGCACCCAGCCGAAAATCACGGGTTTTGGCAGCATTGCTGCGCTGGCATAGAAAACATCGAAGTTACTGCTGAAGGTAATGTGATTCCCTGGTTGCTCGCCGCCGATTGTCTGATTCATAACGGGTGCACTACGGCCGTTGAAGCCTATCTGTTGGGCACGAGAGTCATTACTTTCGTGCCGTTGAACGACGATCGCTATGAAAACAAATTGCCGAACGGCCTCGGTGACCAGGCGAAGACACCGCAAGAGGTCATCGATAAAATCAGCGACGGTGGTGTAGGCACGGCGCAGGAAAATTGCGCCAAACAGGAGCTCATATCGCACTACATCAGTTCCTTGGAAGGCGAACTCGCGTCACAAAAGATCATTGATGTCGTGACGAACCATCTCGACCTTGACTCAAATCTCCCGGCGGCGAGCACCCGCCTGGCTGGCTTAGCCCGCGCCGAATTCCGCACTCTGAAGAAGCGCCTGCAACGATTTTTGGGTGTTGCGCGTTACGACCGCCATTTCATGCGCCAACGATTCCCGAGTATTTCGGTCGAGGACGTGCAGGAGAAGGCCGACCGCCTGACCCAACTGATCAACGGCAATCGGCGCGTGCGCGTGTTGCGGCGTGAGGCCGATCTGTTTGAGACCCACGCTGCTTGATAATCCCGGGCACCGCACACTACTGTGTTGTCCCACGATGAACTTTCATAAGTCGTGATGATCAGATCGGCTATTGTGTCATGCAGGAGCCAGCCGATGGTTACCGGTCGACCCAGATCCTTTACGGTTAAACTGAGCGAGGAGGAACACGAGGTCCTCAACAGTTACGCGAGGTCGCGCAGTCTGCCGCATGCGCTGGCACGGCGCGCAAAGATCGTCATGATGGCAGCCGATGGGCTGTCTAACAGCGCGATTGCCAGAAAGCTCGATGTATCCAATCCGACGGTCACAAATTGGTGTCGCCGGTATATCGCCAACGGGATTGTCGGATTGTATGATCTGCCGCCGGGCCATCGTCGGCGCACATATGATGACGATGAGGTTGCACGCTTGATGCAAAAGGTGCTGAGCGAGCGACCGGAGAACGCGACCCATTGGAGCACGCGTTCGTTTGCACGGGAGACCGCGCCCTCGAAGAGTACCGTTCATCGGTATTTCACGCTGTTTGGGATCCAGCCCTATCGCAGCCGCACGTTCAAACTCTCGACCGCTCCCTTCTTCGTCGACAAGGTGCGCGATATTGTCGGTTTGTACTTGAATCCACCCGATAATGCCCTGGTATTGTGCGTTGACGAGAAAAGCCAGATCCAGGCATTGGAACGCAGTCAGCCGGTTCTGCCGATGGGGCTCGGTTATGTCGAGGGTGTCACCCATAATTACTTTCGACATGGCACGACCACGTTGTTCGCGGCGCTCGATATCGCCAACGGCACGGTCATCGGGCAGTGCAAAGCGCGGCATCGTCACCAGGAATTGCTGTCCTTCCTGAATCATCTCGAGAAAAGTGTTCCCGCCGCGCTGGATGTTCATCTGGTGATGGACAACTATGGCACGCATAAGCATCCCAAAGTCCGTGCCTGGTTCGCTCGACGCCCTCGATTTCACGTCCACTTCACGCCAACCTACGCGTCATGGCTCAACCAGGTCGAACGTTGGTTTGGTCTCATCAGCCAGCGCGCTATCAAGCGCGGGTCGTTCCGGAATGTGAAGGATCTCGTTGCTCGTATCGAGCGATATATTGCTCAGCACAACGCCAACCCTATACCTTTCGCCTGGACCGCAACCGCCGACTCAATCTTGAAAAAACTCGCCCGACTTTCGAAACTTCTTTGCGGGACAGCACACTAGAAGCGGTCTCAAAATTCACATGAGACGTTCAGGCAAGGCGCGCGACCTTCGCGGAGCGCAGTTTATACTCAATAAATGAGCACCGGAGAGGGTCGTGCAACGCAGCATCAACGTCTCAGGCGTATTTTGAGACGGCTTCTAAATTGACTTGGGCAGGCTTATCGGTCCTCGCGGTAATTCCCGCGCGCGGCGGGAGTAAGGGGATCCCGCGTAAAAACATGCGCGTACTCGGATCGAGGTCGCTCATCGGATGGGCAGCGAAGACCGCGTCCGAGTTGGCCTGGATCGATAAGGCCGTGATCTCAACCGATGATCGCGAAATGGCTGAGGAAGGGCGTCGCTGCGGGCTGGACGCGCCATTTCTGCGCCCGGAGTCGCTGGCTACCGATACCGCGTCGTCGGCGGACATGTGGCGGCACGCCTGGTGCGAAAGCGAGCGGTGTTTCGAGCAACGATTCGATATCTCGATCTTGTTGCAGCCGACGACCCCGCTACGCAAGGCGTCCGACGTAGAGCGCACTGTCCAGGCGATGGTCGACGGAAACCACCGTGCCGCAGCGACGGTCAGTCGCTTGCCGGGCCACTACACGCCGGAAAAGTGTCTGACCCTCGACGAACGCAAGATCATCCATTTTTACCGGGAAGACGGCGCGGGCCATACCGCGCGCCAAGCGATTCCAGAGTACTATCATCGCAATGGCGTATGTTATGCGGTGACCCGGGAGGCCCTGATCGATCATGGCCATATCGTTGAAGACGGCTGCATTGCCGTCGAGATCGCAGAACACACTGCGAATATTGACGATCCAATCGAGCTGGAATTCGCTGCATTCATGCTCTCGAAGAAGGGTGAGGCTGAATAAAGCCAAAGGGAACGTATAGGGGTGACCGAGACCTGGCTGCATAATCCGCGAGCGGATGCACCCTGCGCGATCATCGCCGAAGTGGCACAGGCGCACGACGGCAGCCTGGGCATGGCGCATGCGTTTATCGACACGATCGCGAATTGCGGCGCCGATGCGGTCAAGTTTCAAACTCATATCGCCGCCGCCGAGAGCACCGCCGAGGAACCCTGGCGCACTCGATTCACTTCACAGGATGAGACGCGCCTGGATTATTGGCGTCGCATGGAATTCACGGAAGCGCAATGGGTGGAGCTCAAATCGCACGCGGTAGATCGCGATCTGCTGTTCTTGAGTTCACCGTTTTCCAACGAGGCCGTGGATCTGCTCGAACGCGTTGGTGTCGCGGCGTGGAAGGTCGCCTCCGGCGAAACGAACAATCACGCACTGATCGATGCGATGGCATCAACCGGTAAACCCATCGTTTTATCGACCGGGATGAGCACGCTGAGTGAGATCGACGAAGTCGTCGACCGAATTCGCGGACATGACGTGCCGATTGCGGTACTCCAATGTACCTCCGCCTATCCCTGTCCACCGGAATTGGTCGGTTTGAACTTAATACCCGAGCTGCGCGAGCAGTGCGGCTGCGCGGTTGGCCTGTCGGATCATTCCGCGACGATCTATCCCGGACTAGCGGCCTCCGTCTACGGGATCAGCGTCCTCGAAGTCCATTTGACGCTGAGTCGTGACATGTTTGGACCCGATGTGTCGGCCTCCGTCACGCCGGACCAGCTGCGCCAATTGGTCGAAGGGATCCGCTTCATCGAAACGATGCGCGCCCACCCGATGGATAAGGAATCGATTTCGGAACCCATTCAGGCGCTGCGGGACATTTTTACCAAGAGCGTCGTCGTCACGGGAGATCTGGCGGCGGGAACCGTGCTGGAACAGCAGCACCTCACGGCGAAAAAACCAGGGTCGGGCATTCCGGCGAATGCACTACCCGGACTCATCGGGCGTCGCCTGAAGTCTAAGGTGGCGTTCGACCAGCGTCTGTCATTCGACGACCTGGAGTAAATCCGATCATGGTGCGTAAGGTCTGCGTAGTGATCACCGCACGGCCGAGTTATTCGCGCGTGCGCTCGGTACTGACGGCGATAAAGGCGCACGCGAGGCTCGAATTGCAACTCGTAGTCGCGGCGTCCGCTCTGTTAAATCGCTATGGCGCTACCGAAAACATCATCCTGGACGAAGGATTCGCGATCGATCGGCGGGTTTACATGATCATGGAGGGCGAGAATCTCGTCACCTCGGCAAAATCAACCGGTATCGGGCTCGGTGAACTCGCGACCGTATTCGATGATTTACGGCCGGATGTGGTGGTGACGGTGGCCGATCGCTTCGAAACCATGGCGACCGCCGTAGCGGCGAGTTACCTGAATATACCGCTCGCGCATATCCAGGGCGGCGAGGTCACCGGATCCATCGATGAGAAGGTTCGGCATGCGGTGACTAAACTTGCCGATCTCCATTTCGTCGCGTCACCCCATGCGCAGAAACGTGTGGAATCCTTGGGGGAGCGGGCGGAGACGGTATTCCTGAGCGGTTGTCCGTCCATCGACGTCGTCAAGCAGGCGCTCGCCAATCCGGATCCGAATTTCGACGTGTTCGAGCGGTATACCGGTGTCGGTCCGAGGCTCGATCTATCGCGTGGCTACATCGTGGTGATGCAGCACCCCGTCACGACCGAATATGACGAATCGCGGCGGCACGTGGAGGAAACATTGCACGCGGTGAGCGATCTCGGCCTCGCGACATTGTGGTTCTGGCCCAACGTCGATGCGGGTGCCGACGGAACATCCTCCGGAATTCGCGCTTTTCGCGAAATACATGCGCCGCAGAACATACATTTTTTCAAAAGCACGGCGCCTGAAGATTTCATTCGAATTCTCGATGGCAGCGAATGCATCGTCGGAAATTCGAGTACGGGTATACGCGAGTGCGCTTATCTAGGGGTTCCGGCGGTGAATATCGGCAGCCGGCAGACGGGGCGCGACCGCGGTGCGAACGTTCGAGATGTTGATTACGACAGCGGCGCGATCAGCGCTGCGATCCGGGCATGTCGGGAACAAGGGCGGCTGGTACCTGATTTGGTCTACGGAGAAGGTGGTGCAGGGGTACGTATTGCCGAGGTTCTTGCAACGGCGCCGTTATCGGTTGAAAAGCGATTACCGTACTAAATAATCTGAGCAGCACAAGTGCATATCAGTCCGACCGACGCTGACTGGGCCTTTGCAAAAGAAGTGCATGGGGCCTTCGCAGCTAAACCGGGCGCCCGATATATCGCGACGGCGTTCGCCCTCGCGCACCTGAGCGCTGTTTTGAACTCGGAGCGACCGGAAACTGTACTCGAGTTCGGCGCCGGCATCGGCACGATTACGAAATTTTTGTTGCAACACCCGAGCCATATCTCGCACGTGACGGCGACTGAAAAAAATCCGTTTTGTATCCACGAACTCGCTAAGAACATCGGGGATCGATACGCAGGACGATACGAACTCCTTAATGAGATCGATGGCTTACTGTCGAATAACAAGCGTTATGACCTCGTCGTGATCGATGGACTACTCGAACCGGACCAGTACAAGCTGTTTACCGTGGGCACGACCTGCTTTGTCGAAGGTTCGCGCACACCCACTCGCCGCGAACTCAACAAACAACTCGCGAACCGGGGCCTCAATTGCCCGTTCGTAAATTACAATCGAGGTACGCGCTACTTCAATTTCTATATGCGCCACGATTCGGATACGGGGCAGCGGCGCCCGAAGTTCAAATTCCGCAGGGTAATGAAGGGTTGTTGGATAGGTAAAGTAGGCGTGTCGGAATCTCGAGCTTGATGTGAAATTTTCCGAACTGGTTACCAACGCCACCGCGTGGCTGAAGCGCGAGGGACGGGTTTCTTATCGAGCGCTCAGATTGGAATTTAGTCTGGGCGACGATGTGCTGGAAGCACTGACCTATGAGTTGATCGAAATTAAGGAATGTGCGGTCGACAAAGACGGCAAGATGTTGGTGTGGTCGGGTGAATCACGACCGCAGCCCGAAATTCAGCCTCGCGAAGCGCCGACCGTTCCGGGTGGCGCGCCGCGCATTGAATTCGACGGGCTGGACACGACCGCCGAGCGGCGCCAGCTCTCCGTTATGTTCTGCGACCTGGTCGGATCGACCATCCTCTCGGAGCAACTCGATCCCGAAGATCTACGGCAGGTGGTGCGCACCTATCAGGAAACCGCGGCAACGATCATCGATGCTCACGATGGTCATATTGCCCAGTATCTGGGCGACGGCCTGCTCGTCTACTTCGGGTATCCGCGTGCGCACGAGGACGACGCGCGCCGCGCCGTTCACGCCGGCCTCGAGATCGTGCGTTCCATTCAAACCATAAGTGTTCCAGGGCCGGGCGATGCGTTGCGGTACCTGGCGGTGCGGGTCGGGATCCATACCGGACTCGTCGTGGTCGGCGAGGTTGGAACAGGCCTGCGCCGCGAACAGCTCGCCCTTGGGCAGACCCCGAACGTGGCTGCGCGTATACAGGGGTGGGCCGAACCCAACACGCTGGTGATCAGCGCTGCGACGGCCCAGCTGGTCGGCGCACACGTGAATCTCGAGGAGCTCGGGACCCAGCAGTTCGATGGGGTCACGAACCCGCTCGCTGTATCCCGCGTGCTCAGCCTGCTGGATGAGAGCGAGGGCGTTCCGCACGCAGGCGCCGGAGGCAGTGTCCCATTCCTGATGGGGCGGCATGACGTATTGGGGTTACTTCTGCGGCGCTGGGAACAGAGCAAGAACGGATCGGGGCAAACCGTTTTAATCAAAGGCGAAGCCGGAATCGGCAAAACCGCGTTGACACGGGCGATCGCCGAGTATGTGGTCCGCGAAGGATTTACGCGGTTGACATTTTATTCTTCACCCTATCATCAGAACAGCCCGTTTCATCCCTTGATCGCGCATTTGGAGCGGACCTTCAGGTTCGAATCGGGCGATTCGTCGAGCGTCAAATTGGAGAAGATCGAACGCGTATTGGATCGATTCCATCCCTTCGATCTCGAAGAAGTCGTACCGCTGTTCGCGTCCCTGCTTTCGATCGACGTCGACGACGACCGTTATGCGCCGCTGGACGTCGGCCCTGAGCAACTGCGGCAACGTACCCACGACGCCTTGAATGCCTGGATGGCGGAAGAGGCGAAGCGGCGGCCCGTATTAATGATTTGGGAAGACGTGCATTTAGCGGATCCCACGACCCTTGAACTTCTCGAATTGACCATCGGTGAAACGGCGACCATACCACTCCTGAACGTTGTGACCTTCCGCTCGGATTTCACCCCGAAATGGAATCTTGACGCGCATATCACGCCGGTTGCGTTAGATCGATTGGAGCGCTCCGAAGTGGAAGCGATGATTACCGGTCTTAGCGCAGGTGAGACGCTGCCGGAGCAGATCGTCGATGAGATCATCGAAAGGACGGACGGCGTGCCTCTATTCGTCGGAGAACTGACCAAGATGGTATTGGAGTCGGATCTCCCGCGTGAAGTCGACGATCCCTACGCGTTTGCCACGCAAACCTTACCGTCGCTCGCCCCATCCCCGCCACGTTGCAGGACTTATTGATGGCTCGCCTGGATCGCTGGCCCGACGTCCGCGAAATCGCCCAATTGGGTGCTGTACTGGGGCGGGATTTCAATTACGAAATGATTGCGGATCTGTCACCCGTGGACGAATCGACGTTACAGGATCGCCTGGCGCAATTAGTCGATACCCAGTTGCTCAATCAGCGCGGACAGCCGCCGCAGGCGACCTATTTTTTTAGACACGCGCTCATTCAGGAAGCCGCCTACGAATCCTTGCTACGCAGTGTGCGGCAACACTACCACCGGCAAATCGCCTTACGGCTCATCGAGCGATTCCCGGATACGGTGGACGTTCAGCCCGACCGGCTGGCGCACCATTACACCGAAGCCGGTTTGGTCGAGGAAGCGCTACCGTATTGGTTGAAGGCGGGCCAGCGCGCCATCGAGCGTTGGGCCAATGCCGAGGCCGTGGCCCATTACACCAAGGGCTTGGACGTGCTACAGGCTCTGCCCGATACGCCGGCACGCGTGCAACACGAACTCGAATTGCAGATGGCTTTAGGCTTGCCGTTGATGAATGCCAAGGGTTGGGGCGCGCCGGACGTCGAACGGGTCTTCAACCGCGCGCGGGAGTTGTGCAGGCAACTGGGCGAGACGCCGAAACTATTCGGAATATTAGTGGGCTTGTGCGTATTTCATCTGGCCGGGCGCTCGGAGATGAAGATCGCACACGAACTCGCCGGGCAGCTTTTGCAACTGGCCGACCAGGAAAACGATACGGCGCTCGGCCTGCAAGCCCATTTGGCGAATGCATTGACCTTGTTCTACCGCGGCGAGATTGCCGCGGCTCGCGTGCATACCCAACGCAGTATCGATCTCTATGACGCCTCGCAGCACCACGCCTTGATCGCAGTCGCCGGTTTGGACGTCGGTGTCGTCGCGTACGCCATTGACGCCTTGAGCCTGTGGCTGCTCGGCTATCCAGACCAGGCGCGCGCCCGCAGCGGCGAGGCGCTGGCTTTGGCGGATGCGTTGGAGCATCCGTTCAGTTCGGCGTGGGTTTCGGTATTGGCGGCCATGTTGTACAAGTTGCTGGATGAAACGCAGGCGATTCACGACCACGTCGAAGCCGCGGTGCTGCGATCGCAGGAACGCGGCTTAACGCTCTTTCTGTCTTGGGCGAGGATCCTTCAAAGTGTCTCTCTGGCCGAGGAAGGACAGCACGATCAAGCGGTAATCCAGGCTCGAGAGAACTTGAACATCTTTCCCGCATCGGGCACGGAGGTTTGGGAACCGTTCTATCGCGCCCGGTTGGCTGAGATTCACAGCCAGGCCGGTGAATTGGATGAAGGGTTGAACGTATTAACGGAGGCGCTGGAGATCAACGATCGGCGCGGCGAGCGGTGGTACGAGGCCGAACTTTACCGGTTGCAGGGTGAGTTGCGCATGCGATCGTCTGACCACCGAGAAGCGGAGGCAAGTTTTCAAAAAGCGTTACAGATCGCGGCCGCGCAAAACGCAAAATCACTGGAACTTCGCGCCGCGACCAGCCTTGCCGGATTGTGGCAGGGACAAGGCAAACATGACGATGCCCATAGAGTATTGGCTGACCTGTGCGATTGGTTCACCGAAGGGCTCGACACGAGCGATCTGCGCGCATCGAAATCACTGTTGGCGCATTTGGAGAAAGAGCGATCGACTGCTAAATAACGGTGGTTTGACTCAGGGTTTACGCTTAACAGAGTGCGCTTCTCTTCGAGAAAGTGCCCAGTTATCGCGTTTATCCAACCACATTGCGACGTAGGGCATAAGCTGTCCTGCTATGGCGATACTCACGTGGAATATGATGACGAGCCAGCCGCCGCACGCGTACGCGTCGGCAAGCGCGCCCGGTAGCCACCACCACGTACCGACGAACGCCGCGCCCCACGCGAGCACGCCGACGCCGACGCGGATTCGATGGTCCTCGATGGTGTACCAGAGGTCGATGATCGCATAGCACGCGCCCATCGCCTGTATGCACAGCACGGCGCCGAGCAGAAATACGATAGGCGTTAATAAAAACTCGATCACCCGGCATTCTCCGGCTGGGGCACGCGTTGCACGGTGCCGTGCGTTCCATCGACGAAAATTCTATCGCCGGTTCTGATTCGAATCGTGCAGTCGGTGACATCGACAACGCAGGGCATGCCGTATTCACGTGCGATTGCGCCGGCGTGGGACAGATAACTGCCCACCTCTACGACCGCGGCCCCGGCCGTCAGGAACAGCGGCGTCCACGCCGGATCGGTATACGGGG
Organism: Gammaproteobacteria bacterium; assembly: GCA_965217605.1. Classification (GTDB taxonomy): domain Bacteria; phylum Pseudomonadota; class Gammaproteobacteria; genus JAYYZW01. Next base: position 80,901 of record CBDCJB010000007.1, on the reverse strand, counting down.
CGACCAGAATTTCACCCGGTTTCAGATCGGCATTGACGCTTGGATCGAGGATCACGCGCGCAATACCTTCGTAGCTTCCGGGTGATGCGCCCTGTCCCACGATGTCCGCCGCCGAATACGCGGCCAACTGCTGTGCAGGCTGGGTATCGACGTTGATAGCCTTCGGCGGCGTCAGCTTCGTCCAGCGAATGATCTCCATGCGGCGTTCGCGGATCCGGTCCTCGACGTCGGACCAGGCCAGCTTGCCGGTCAGCAATGCGGTCACTTCGGCCCAGTGCAAATAAAAAATGTCGTCTTTGACTTTGAGTTTACCGGCACCAAGCAAGGCCTTTTCAGCCGCGAGGATGCGTTTGTGTGCCGAATACCACACCATGATGTGGTAGTAGCGAGAGTTTTCCCGAAGCTTGGCAAAGTATCTGGCACGCGCCGCGAGATAGTCGATGAGGCGCCAGCGCCAACCCAACAGCCTCTCGAGCGGGCGTTGTGCCAATTCGCCTTTTACCGATGCGATCATCGCTTCGCGGTTTGCCAATGCCCGCCGCGCCATGTCGGCAGGGTCGATGTCGGCTGCCAGATAGTTTTTCACCATCGCAAGCACCGGCGCCGGGTTTTCCTCGAAACGCACCGATGCGATCTCGAATTCCTTCAATGCCCGATGCCCGTGGGTTGCCAGAAATTCGTTCAACTCGTAGAGAAAAGGTTGCGCCGCACGCTCCGACTGCAGGGCTTCCAGCATTGAATCGGGGCCGTGCGTGTTCATGCATCGGACGACCTCGGGCATGCTCCGGGCCGTCTTAGACATGCGGAAAATCGAACGCCCCATGTCGGTCGAGAGGATACCTTCACTACCGGAGCAAAGTAACGAACCCGCGTCTTTCTGCACGGCCGGGATCCAGCGCGCCAGCAGCTTGTTGATGATCCCCATCAGCAGGACATACCGCGGAACGGCCGCGATGTTGATCCAGATCACCCGGCGCCCGCAGGGCGCGTACGGCTTGGCGCCACTGAACAGCTTGATCATCGTCGCGCGCGGACTCAAGGTTTCGTCCGCTTCTATTTCCTGTGTGAAGTCACGGAACGCCTCCATGAAATCATCGGGCATGCTGCGGGAGCGAGCGGCGATCAAACCGAAACAGAGGTAGATGAAGAACCAAGCTAACAGTGTCAACGGCAATTTCCACCAATGGATCTCGATGTCGAGATCATCCGGCGTCTCGAAATAAGCGAGTTGCGCCGCCTGCGCGTCGGTGAGCTTGATCGGTAAGAGCAAATGCATCGGGGTGAGTTCGCCGTATGGCCGCCCTTTGATCCAGCGGGCGCCCGGAGGAAAGACGTCTTGACTCAGCGGTAATACAGGATCGGTAAAGTTTTCTGCGGCGGGTTTGAACAACACCAGCTTGCGTTTCTCATCCGGCGCGAACGGTTCCTCACCCATGATCGTGATGGGGCGGGATTGCAGCATGAAGTACGCGTTATCCCGCACCGCCCATTCGACGTCCTGAGGGGTGCCGAAATGCGCCTCCGCCTTGATGGCCCACTCGGTCGCTTGGACGAGCATGTCATCGGACAGGTTCGGCGTCAGACGCTGATCGAACGGCACCTCCGACATGCGGTGCTCATCTTTAGGCAGTTCAGCGCCCACCATGTATTTTTTATTCGCGATACGTGTTTCAAGTACCGTCAGGTTGGAGCGATCAACGACAAAATGGTCGGGTGACACGCGCCCGTCGACGATGGCCGCGCCCATTCCCCAAGTCGCATCAGTCACGATTTCATTGGTATCGCCGCTGATCGGGTTGGCGGTAAAGGTAACGCCGGACGCTTCAGCCGAAATCATTTTCTGAACGAGGACCGCCATCATCACACCAGTGTGTTCAATGCCGTGACTGGCCCGATAGGACACGGCGGCATCGCTCCACAACGATGCCCAGCATTTACAGATCATCTCGCTCAGATTGTTTTCCGTAACGTAGTAATAAGTGTCGTGTTGGCCGGCGAAGCAGATCTTCGGCAGTTGCGGAGGAGCGCACGGCGTAGACGGGGGGATGCGTTGTGGCCGCTTGAATATGAGCGTGGGCCGTGTGGATGTCGCGCTGTAGGTCGGCGTTCAGGGTGCCGGTTGCGAGACGCCTTCTGATGAGCTCGACACCATCAGAGATGTCGATGCGCGCCAAGGCGTCGCGGTAATGATCGGCGCAGACGACGAATCCAGGTGGAATCGGGAAGCCGTGTGCCATCAAATCACCCAGATTGGCCGCCTTACCGCCCGCCAAGTCCAGATCCGTTTTAGTTACTTCGTCAAGAGAGCGCACCGTCATGGCGCTGAATTCCGTTTATTTAGTTTTGTTTGGGGACAGTATACGTATTTCGATCAACCGGTCGCGGATTGGAATATCGCAGAACGGAATTGCGTATACTGTTATCGAATTATTACGCAGGACACGACATCATGGCGCAAGCGTTAAAGCAACCGTCCGACATCCGCGCGCAGGTGAGCGACGAAGAGTGGCGGGTTCGAATCGATCTGGCGGCGGCTTACCGGTTGGTCGACCATTACGGTTGGACCGATATGATCTTTACCCATCTGTCGGCAAGAGTTCCTGGACCCGAGCATCATTTCCTGATCAATCCCTACGGCATGATGTTCGACGAAGTAACCGCCTCGGATCTGGTCAAGATCGATCTCGATGGAAACGTGGTGCTGTCGAACGGTTACGACGTCAATCCCGCCGGGTTCTGCATACACAGCGCGATCCACATGGCACGCGAAGACGCGCGTGCCGTGATGCACCTGCACACCGACGACGGCACTGCAGTATCCGCTATGGCCGAAGGTTTATTGCCCATCACACAGACGGCGATGATGATTCGTGATCAAGTCGCCTATCACGACTACGAAGGTGTCTCGCTCGATCTCGATGAGCGCAGGCGATTGGTCGAGGACATCGGCGCTAAAAACGCGATGATCCTGCGCAACCACGGCACGCTCGCCGTGGGGGAAACCGTTTCGGCGTGTTTTCTCATGCTCTATATCCTGGAAAGGGCATGTACGATGCAAGTGCGAGCGATGGCGAGCGGGAAGCTCTGTCAGCCGTCGGAACAATCCGTCGAGACGTCGCGTGAACAGGGACGGGTATTGATGGCATCGGGCGAGATGGATGCTTTGGCGTGGCCGGCATTATTGCGAATGTTGGATCGAAAGGATTCCAGTTTTCGAGATTAGTATCGGCGCCGCCAGCTAAACGCGGAGGAACCCGATGGCAACTCGACCGGTCGATGCGGCTCGGTCCTTGCGGCCCAAGATCCTCGACGCGCGTAGCGAGATGGAAGCTTCCCGGCGCATCCCCACCGCGCTGGCCGAGGCGATGGCCGCCGAAAATCTCTTTCAACTCTTCGTACCTTCCGGTGTAGGGGGACCCGAAGTTGAACCGCTCGAGGCGTATCGGGCTTACGAAGAACTGGCCCGTGCCGATGCCTCCGCCGCCTGGGTTGCGTGGAACAACGGACTCCCTTCGGTGCTGTCGCGTTACCTCGACGAAGACACGCGCATGGAGATCTTCGCCGACCGCAATACGATCTTCGGCAACTCCACGCGCCCCTCCGGCCAAGCCGTCGAAGTCGATGACGGTTATCGCCTGTCGGGTCGCTGGTCTTTGGTATCCGGCTGCGGGCTCGCCGATTGGATCCCGCTCGCGGCAGTGGTCTACGCGGGTAGTGAGCCTCGCGAGGCGGCTACCGGAGGACCCGTCATCCGCATGTTATTCATACCGAAGGGTTCGTACGAAATCCTGGATACCTGGTACACGGGCGGCTTGCGCGGCACCGGAAGTCACGATGTCGTGGTCGAGGACGTGTATGTATCCGACCGGTATACCTGTTCGATCTTCGAGGCGCCGCGGCTCGACGGGCAACTGCACCGGTTTCCTTTCGGGGCGTTGCTAGCACCTGGCTGTGCGTCGGTCGCGCTAGGACTTGGTGCAGCGGCGATCGAAGCATTTGTCGAACTGGTTGCGGATCGACCGCAGGTCGATCCGGGGACTCCGACGCTGCATCGCAGCAGCACCCACCGCATTCTCGCCGAAGCGGAAACCAGTCTCAGTGCCGCCCGCATCCTTCTCCACGATGTAGTCGAGCGCGTATGGAACGCTTGCGCCAACGGCGGCCCGACGCTTGCACAACGCGGTGAGATCTTCGTCGCAGGCTACCACGCCACGCGCGTCTCGCGGGACCTCATCGGCTCCCTGTATACGGGCGCAGGGACGTCATCGCTGTATGTCGCCTGCGACCTCGAACACTGTCAGCGCGATATTTGGGCGGTCGCGCAGCACATGATCGTGGGTCCGCAATGGGCTGAACAGGCGGGACGAATGCGGCTCGGGCTTGAAGCGACTCATCCTTTGCTCTGAGTTTATGAGAATTTTCGTCTTTCGTTGAAAAGTGTCTTTACAACGCAGCGTTAATATCACAGGTGATTAATTGACCACTGGATGACCACGAGTATGAGCGTAATTACGATCAATACGCGTCTAAGCCACCTGTACCGCCGCGCGTACTCAGTCGGTTTCCGTCGGTCAGCTTGAATTACCGCTTCCGCTTCGGCGGCTTTTTTCACTCAGTCGGTTTCCGTCGGTCAGCTTGAATTACCGCTTCCGCTTCGGCGGCTTTTTTCATCAGCGCCAAAATCGTCAGCAGTGAGTCCTCGGTTGGAAATCTCTTCGTCGAGTAGTTGCCTGGCGGGAGATGTTAGGTCAGCGTTGAGGGCTATTTCTAAGTTCGTCATCCAGACATTCCGAATACCGCTGTCGTAATTCTTCGTCAGTGGGCTTCACGTTGCTCGGCCTAGCGACCCGTTTAGCGTCTTGTAAGGCGGTAAAGTGTTACTCATCTCGCGGAACATTCACTCGGCGAATTCGCCCTTGGTCGACAACATCCGCAATTCCGTCGCCCACCAATTCGACTAACTTATGGGGATCCATCAGCGACTAAGCGTACCCCCAGCATGAAGCGTAGCGGAATAGACGTTAGGTGTAGCACTCTATTGGACTAAGTTTGCGTGTTGTTTATCCATCAACGTCATTTTGATGTAGGGCTTTATAGAACCAAGGAATTCAAACGACGCATTAAGTTCGGCCTCCCAGCGTTTTGCAACAGCCAACTCTTGTTCCCGACCGGCATCGTCGAGGAGTATGACGCAGCCCTGCTTTAGCCGCGACCTCATGACCGGGGCAAGCCCATATCTTCCTCCCTTAGTTTGATCAGGGGGGCCGTCACAGACTAAGTCAAAATTAGAAGGCATCGATTCCAACGGAGCGTCGTACCAACAATAATCACCATAGTCTTTGAGCTGTTTGTTACACAGGATCACTGAATCTATTTGATATGCATTCAGACATTTCTGCACTTTCGTTGCCCACTCTGTTCTGTGCTCAAGAGCCCAATAACTGAGGCCTCGAGATTTCGCGACAGCCCCAATCAAGATGGTGGACAACCCAGAGCCACATTCCAATATTGGTCCGCGCGACGACAGCGAAAGATCGATACAAACAACAAGGTATTCTCGTAAAGCGCTCCAAGATTCATTTCCCCAACCGTAAATCAAGTCATCGACAAGAAGGTTTTCAGCGTGTGTGCAAGCTTCGGGATCTTCCAAGATGGAGTTGACCCGCTTTCGTGGATACCTGACCCTTTTAGAAGGAGGATTCCACGATGCCCACAACACGAACTGCCTATCCACCGGCCTTCCGGCAACCGATGATCGAACGGGTACGGGCGGGCCGCAGCCCGGAAGACCTGGCACGCGAGTTTGAGCCGACCGCACAGACCGTACGCAACGGGGTCGCGCAGGCCGACCGTGATGAAGGTCGCCGCAACGACGGTCTGACCACTGCCGAACGCGAAGAACTGCGGCGTCTGCGTCGGGAGAATCGGCGGCTACGTGAGGAACGGGAGATCCTTTCAAAAGCCACGGCCTGGTTCGCTCGGGAGACCGATTCGAGGAAATCTTCGCGTTCATGAGCGTGAATCAGGCCACCTACCGGATCGCGCCGATGTGCCGGCTACTCGGTGTCTCCCCGAGTGGCTACGACGCGTGTCGGACACGTGAACCCTCAGCGCGGTCGAAGCGCGACGCGCAACTCAAGGCCCGTATCCAGGCCATCCACAGCTGGAGTCGAGGCACCTATGGGGCAGCGCGTATTCACGCCGAGCGCGCGGATGAGGGGACGCACGTGGGTCGCAAGCGCGTCGCCAAGCTGCTGCGTGAATGGGGTTTGGCCGGGGTGAGTCGACGCACAAGGACGCGCACGACACGCCGCGATCACGATGCCCGCCCGGCGCCGGATCTGGTCGAGCGTCACTTCGTGGCTTCGCGGCCGGACGCACTGTGGGTTGCTGACGTGACCGACGTGCCGACGTGGGCGGGGTTCGTGTATCTGGCGGTTGTCGTCGATGCATTCAGTCGGCGCGTCGTAGGCGGGTCGATGGCGACGCATCTGCGCACTGAGCTCGTGCTCGAGGCGCTCAACATGGCGCTATGGCAGCGTCGACCGAAGAATGTGATCCATCACAGTGACCAGGGCTGCCAGTACACTTCGTTCGCCTTCGGCAAGCGCTGCCGGTTAATGGGTGTACAACCGTCGATGGGATCGGTCGGCGATTGCTACGATAACGCGATGGCCGAGAGCTTCTTCGCGACGCTCGAATGCGAACTCATCGACCGCCACAGTTTCAAGACGCAGGCCGACGCGAAGATGGCGATCTTCGCGTTCATCGAAGGCGGGTACAACCCACACCGTCGTCACTCATCCCTCGGTCAGCAATCACCGCTAAACTATGAAAATAATTATCAACAGGCTGCTTGAAACCCAAGCGCCATACCGTCCACGGAAACGGGGCAACTCCAGCCGTTCATTTTTTTTGGATGCATAGTCGATCCTCCGAATGTGACAAATAGATGAACCTGGCGGCCGGCCTTCCTAGTGCTCGAGCGATTTTTCCGATAGCTGACTAATTAGTAATGGAAAGCGGAGCATACCCTCGTTCCTCTAATCTCATCCCGTTGCGGTTGCTTTGCATTACTTTTCTAATTGTTCCTTTACTTATTGGATGTAACTCGGCATCTCCAAAACGCCCACAGCGGAACATTTCTGTATTAGAGCAAACTCACCCGGCAGACGCCCCGTTATTTGATGTATCTATATCGAAATTCAATTCTGGTACAGATGAGGCAAAGACAATTGTATTTCCAGAAATTAGAGCAGCTGAGGCCAAATATATCCCCCAAAGACTGAAGACAGCCTTACAAGATCAAAAAGCATGGGGTGCCGTAAGGTTGGTTCCCAATGATTATGACCCTATGGATTTGCAAGTTTCCGGAGAAATACTTATCTCGAACGGAGATCAACTCAATATTCAAATCACCGTGCGGGATGCAGTTGGCAAAATATGGATTAAGAAAACTTATGCGAAAAGAACTAGTCCGACGACATACGTAAACGACGAAACCGAAGACTACGAGCCGTTTCATACACTATACGCTGAGATAGCAAATGATTTGCTAGTGGCGCGTAATCAAGTATCCGTCGCTGAAAAGGTACGAATCAAGACAGTGTCAGAACTTCGATTTGCTCGAGAATTCGAACCTGGTGCATTTGACGGTTATTTACACCAATCTGGCAATGGTAATTACGAAGCGGTGAGATTGCCGGCACATGAAGATCCAAACTTGCGGCGTTTACGTGAAATTCGAAGAAGAAATAGCCAATTTATTGATGTTCTTCAAATTGAATATGAGAATTTCGCACAAAAGATAAATAGGCCCTATTACGAATGGAGAAAAGAGAGCTATAAAGAAAATCAGTTATACCGAAGTACGGTCGCTCAATCTCAAAGTCATATTTCTCAAGGAGCAGTTAGAGCGTTCACCAGTTTAAACCTTTTGACGTTATTTAAGCTGATCGCAAATCCGACAGCGCCAGTTGGCATGGGCCACGCTATAAAGCAAATAGAGACGGGGCTCGACATGCGTCACGAAGCCAGAATGCGTCAGGAAGGGTTACGCGAGCTGGCTACATCATTAAATGAGTTTGTTCGATCGCATAACATATCGATTGATGAGCGAATTATTCCCTTGTCAGGTACAGTTGAAGAGCGATATGATGAATTTAGACGAATATCGCGTGAAATATATTCTATTGAACGACCACTAGATCAAGCCGCCAACTAGGTGCGGCCAAACCAATAGTAAAAACGAAGCCCCGCCAAGTGCGGGTTTCTTTTGGTCTACGGGTTATACAGCCTACGTGGATACTTCTCTCACCGCTCCCCTCCAATAAGTTTTGCCTATTTACACGCTGATGTGGGAATTACCACATCAGCGGTGCGCACTTATCCCTGGAACGTCTTTCTAAGGTTACATAGCGGTCGCGCGACCTCGCAGTAGTTTTAAGGAGATAACTGTGGCCATATTCTATGACGTATCCACGACTGTCATCATCACGCTTTTGACGTTCGCTCTGACTACTGTCGTGAGCTTCGGGGTGGTTGCGAGCCTGGCGCCACTGATTGTCTGATTGCAAAGTGAACCGGGCCGGGTTTTCAGGAGACGATTTAGTTTGAGTCAAGCCGCCACGGCCGAATGGGCAGTTAGGTTCGGGGATATCTGTTAGGGAAAAGTTAGGGACCGATTCGGCGGACTCTTGTCAGGCTCAGCTATCTCATTGATTTAGTTGGCTGGGGGAGAGGGATTCGAACCCCCACTGGCGGAGTCAGAGTCCGCAGTCCTACCATTAGACGATCCCCCAAGCTTGGGCTGAGGAGTGTAAAGCACAACGAACAAAGCAAAAAGCAAAAATCGAAATATCAAGCTTCTAACTCATGCTTGCGAGGGGATTTAGATTCTAATGGTGTCGAGTCCTCTTGTGTTTCACACCACTCGATCAAACCCTGGATCATACGAGATATTTCGAGTGATTCCTGCATCAGCTGCGTCGATTTCTGCAAGGTGATGAGGTCAAGCTGCGCGGCGATGTAAAGTTGCGTGCGGAGTTCCGCGCAAGCGCTCTTTGCGTTCTTCAAGTGCAGGGCGAATTGCGCTTCCGACCTCCGTTCGTAGCCTTTCGCGATATGCGAGGGGACCAAGAGGGACGATCTAACGATTCGATCGAGGACATTTCGATCGCTACACTCATGGGTGGCAATGTGGATATCTACTGCGAGATCGCAGGCTCGGTTCCAAACGCTCAATCCATTTAGCGCATTCATATCTACCTCCATGTATCTCTAAAGGCGAGCATCCTGCTCGTTTTTTTTCATCGTGTTATCTAGCGCTTGCTGTACTGCGGCCGCTTCCGCGCTTTGTGCAGTCCAACTTTCTTCCGTTCGACTTCGCGCGCATCGCGCGTTACGAATCCCGCCACGCGCAGGGGCCGGCGCAACGTTTCATCGTAGGCGATCAAAGCGCGTGTTATACCGTGACGTATGGCACCGGCCTGGCCCGACATACCACCGCCTTCGACGCTGACCTTGATGTCGAAGTCCGTCGGCATGTTGATCGTTTCGAGCGGTTGCCGAACGATCATCCGGCCGGTTTCACGGCCGAAGTATTCGTCGAGCGGTTTGTCGTTGACGGTGATGTTGCCGCTACCGCGTTGCAGATATACACGCGCGGCGGAGGTCTTGCGGCGCCCGGTGCTGTAATGAATATCTTCGGCCATGCGCTCAGAGTTCCAGTTGGATCGGTTGTTGTGCCATGTGATTGTGTTCGGGACCCGCATAGACTTTCAATTTCTTGAACATCGTGCGGCCCAGAGGGCCTTTCGGCAGCATCCCCTTCACTGCACGCGCGATGATGATCTCGGGCGATTTTTGCTGCAGCTTTTCCATATTGATTTGTTTCAAGCCACCCGGGAAGCCCGAATGCCGGTAATAGATCTTGTCACGCATCTTGTTTCCGGTGACCTTAATCTTCTCGGCGTTGACCACGACGATGTAATCACCCGTGTCCATGTGCGGGGTGTATTGCGGCTTGTGCTTGCCCCGCAGTCGGCGGGCGATTTCAGTCGCCAGTCTGCCGAGAACCTTATCGGTCGCATCCACGACGTACCAATCGCGTTTGATCGTGGCCGGCGTCGCGGTGTAAGTTCTCATGACGAGTGGGTCATCGGGCGAGAAAACGAGGCGCAATGGTACGGAGAGCGATGCGGGGTGTCAATGTGAAACCCCGTGATTTTGCTGACTTTTCTGAGATCTGCTGTCAAACCGAATCGTGCCACCGACCCCCAAATGATGCGTAAGCTTTCATCACTTGACCGGGGCATCACCCGACTGGATTCAGTCCTCCGCGCAGTCCTGGGCGGCAGCGCTATGCGGCAACGGCGTCCATCGCCCGCGCAAGGTCTTCCAGATCCCTCGATGTCGGCGCGTGACCGGCGCCATGCCGCGGGTTTGATGCGCGTCAATCACACCGGTGAGGTGTGCGCTCAGGCGCTCTACGTTGGACAGGCGAGTTTGTCCAGGCACGAGGCGACGCGTGCGGCCCTGCTGGATGCTGCCCGCGAAGAAGGCGATCATCTATTCTGGTGCGCTGAACGTCTGCAGGAGTTGGGCAGTGTGACCAGTCGCTTGAACGCATTCTGGTTCGCTGGCTCATTTGCCATCGGTATGACTGCGGCGGCAGCGGGCGACCGGTGGAGTCTAGGATTTGTCGAGGAAACCGAGTATCAGGTCGTGCGTCACCTCGAAGGCCATTTGGCGGCGCTTCCCACATATGATGAACGAAGTCGCGCGATCGTCGCAGCGATGCGGGACGACGAGGCGCGCCATGCGGACGAAGCCGCGCACCAGGGCGCCGCGCGACTGCCGGTACCGGTGCGTACCTGGATGACCTTGAATGCGCGCGTGATGACCAAGGTCGCGTACTGGATCTAAGGCGGAGACTTAAGCATCGTGGATAGTTTTCGTGCCGTGATTGTCAGAACAACGAATTCAACGGGGAATCGACCGATGACGACAATTCGAAACCTTCTGTTTATCGCTGGGCTGCTGTCGCAGGCGACTGGGTTCGCGGCGTTGCCGCAACGTGTCGGGGGCGACGATTTACCAACCCTCGCGCCGATGGTTGAGAAAGCGACGCCCGCGGTCGTCAACATCGCGACCGAAGGACGGGTCGCGCTGCAAATGAATCCGTTGTTCAACGATCCGTTTTTTCGCCGATTTTTCAACTTTCGCGGCCAGCCGCGCGAACGCCGGACCCAGAGTCTAGGCTCGGGTGTCATCGTGGACGCCGGGCGCGGTCTGGTCATGACCAATGCCCACGTCATTGCCAATGCCGATCAGATCTCGGTCAAGTTGCGCGACGGCCGCACGTTCAAAGCGGAGCTCGTGGGCAGCGATCCGGATACGGACGTCGCGGTGGTCAGGATCCCTGCCGATAACCTGACCGCCTTGCCGCTGGCTGATTCAGAGAAGCTGCGCGTCGGTGATTTCGTCGTTGCGATCGGCAATCCCTTCGGCCTTGGCCAGACAGTGACCTCGGGGATCATCAGCGCGCTGGCCCGCAGCGGTCTCGGTATTACCGGATATGAAGAACTGATCCAAACCGACGCCTCCATTAACCCGGGCAATTCCGGCGGTGCCCTGGTCAACCTGCGCGGTGAGCTGGTCGGCATCAACACGGCGATTCTGTCTCAAAGTGGAGGCAATATCGGCATCGGTTTTGCCGTGCCGGTAAACATGGCAAACCAGGTCATGACGCAGTTGCTGGAGCACGGCGAGGTGAAGCGCGGCTATCTCGGCGCACACTTGCAAGACCTCAACGCAGAATTGGCCGAAGCGTTCAGTTTGCCCATCAGTGAAGGCGCGGTGTTAGTGAACATCATCGAAGGATCGCCGGCCGCGGCGGCCGGCCTCAAATCCGGCGATGTCGTCACGCATATGAACGCTCGTCGTATCAAGAGCGCTGCGGATCTCCGTAACCGCGTTGGTCTGTCCTCGATCGGATCGCAGGCCGAGCTGACTTTTCTGCGCGATGGCGAATCGAAGCAGGTCGCCATCACCATTGCTGAACGCAAGGAATCGGCGGCGAGCGGACCAGAATTCGGCAATAAGCGTCTGGCGGGCACGAGTTTCGGCGACATCCCCGAGGACGCGCCCGCTTATGGACGGGCCCAAGGCGTCATGACTTACCGCCTCGAGCGCGATTCACCGGCATGGCTAGGCGGTTTGCGCGAAGGCGATATCGTCACCTCGGTGAATCGCCAGCCGACACCGTCGTTACGGGTGTTTCTCGAGGTGGTAAACCAAATCAAGGATCGATTGGTACTGCGCGTATTACGCGGTGATCAAGCGGCGTTTATCGTCATCGACTGATCGATAGGGTCAGACCCTGCTGTTCCGTCAGGCGGTGGCGCGTGCTGGAGCGGGGGACGCCGTAGCGCGCGCCCGGTTCAGCAAGAGTTGATCGAGCAAATCGAGATCCAGGTAATGTCGGCCGTATGCGTCTCCTGCGGCAACCTCGAAGGGCTCGTCGGGTTCGCCAATCGTGTCGATCACGAGCTCCGCGCCATAGAATTCGTGGTGCCGCGTGAAGCGATGTGTGGTGACCACGGTGCAGAGGCCAGCCCCGGTAGCGGCGCGCAAACCGTTCGGCGTATCTTCAACAGCGACGATAAAGTCGGGTTCAATGCCGATTTGATCGAGAACGGCATAGTAGACCGCCGGTGACGGTTTTTTCTGCGCCACCGAATCGCAAGTTTCAATCGATGTAAACCAGTCGCGCCATCCCGGCGGGAGATTGTTGTCGAGTAGCGTTTCGGCGTTAGACCGCGCGGAGCTCGTCGCGATCGCCAGCGCCACGCCCGCATCCCGGGCCTGGTCGATGAGGCGTGCGACGCCGGGCCGCAATCCAATTTCGCCTTCGGTGAGCATGGCCGCGTACTTGCGTGTTTTCGCTTTATGCAGCGAGGCCACGAACTCATCGAACTCCGCGTCGCTCGAGAAACGGCCGCGCAGCTCCGTACCGTAGGCGGCAATGCGTTCCCGCCCGCCCGAAATCGACAACAGCTGTTCATACCGTTCGGGCGCCCAACTCCATTCGAGCCCGAATTCACTGAAGCTATGGTTGAACGCGAGCCGGTGAACTTCCTCGGTATCGGCGAGTGTGCCGTCGACGTCGAATATGATCGCCTTGAGTCGCTCCACCGTTTGGTCCCAGGTGTGGTTATTTACAACGTTATGTTGCAAGTCTACGACATCATTCGCAATTAAGCTATTGATTTACTGTGAATCGAGTCACAGTTGCGGAGACTCTATTCTTGTTTTCGGATCTCCGGGGTGGAAACTTCAGGCCCGTCGAGTTCGACGCGCTCGATCTTGTCGAAGCGGTCGCTGATCTTGCGCGCTGATATGTTGACTTCATCGACGTCTTTATTCGCTTGACTGATATGTTTGGCGAGTCTATCCATGCGTTCGCGAAACCGTTTGAAGTCATCGGCTAGAAAACCCAGCTGATTTTGAATGATGTCGACCTGATCGCGCGTCGCCGCGTCCTTGAGCACCGACGACGCCGTATTCAAGATCGCCCAGAGCGTTGTAGGTGAGGCCAGCCACACGCGGCTGGTCTGTGCAGTCTCGACCAGATCCGGATGGTGCGCTTGAATCTCAGCGAACACAGCTTCCGCAGGAATGAACATGACGGCGCCCTCCGCGGTCACGTCACGGATGATGTATCTCTCCGCAATATCCTTGATGTGTTTTTTGATGTCCTGTTTGAATTGGGATTCAGCGCGTTTTCGTTCGAGTTCGCTACGCTCCATATCGGTCATGGTTTGGTATGACTCGAGGGGAAATTTGGCGTCGATGCAGATCGTTCCGGTCGGGGGCGGCAGGAACAAAACGCAATCGGCGACCCTGTCGTTCTCAAACTTATGCTGAAACGCGAAGCTCTCTGGCGGCATGACGTTGGTCACGAGTGAGTTCAGCTGAACTTCACCGAACGCACCCCGCGCACGTTTATCCGACAGTAATTGCTGCAGACTGACGACCTCCGTCGACAACGCCGTGATCTTCTTCTGCGCTTCGTCGATCAATGCGAGCCGCTTGATCACATCGGCGAAAGTCGCAGTTGTCTTTTCGAAGCCGTCCGACAGCCGTTTATCGACCTGGCCGCCGATCTCTTTCAGCCGCTCATCGGTCGCCTTGGTCAGGGCTTCGACGCGTTGCCCCAGATCGGTGGAGCTTCGTAACAACGATTCTCCGAGTTGCTTGTGCAAGCTTTCGTAGCCCGCTCGCATGCTGTCTTGCAAAGTCTTGAGCGCGCGCGCGTTCTGTTCTTCGACCCGCGTGCGATGCTCGCCTATGTTGGCGGTGATTTGCTCGCGCGTTTCGCCGAGCTTTTCAATGACCTGCTCGCGTAACCGGGTGTCATCGGTCGAGAGCTGACCCTGCAACTGACCGAGACGCTGATCGATCATTTCGAGCGTCGCTTTCTGTGCCGCGCCCTGCTCCGCTAATGCCTCGAGTTTGGCGGCGGCGGTGGAGTACCGGATCCGGCGCAATACGACCACGAGCAGCGCGGCGACCACCAGCGTGACAGCGAGCAAAGTTAGGAGAATGAGCTCGGAACCGCTCATTGCCGAGCCGGGTTCATCGTGGTCGTTGTACAACGCATATAGGGACCGTTCACCGCCCGGCGACAGGCCCGTTTGGCATCGCACCGGACTATCGTTATCGTAGTGAGAATTCTAAGCTCCTGTGCAGATGGGTTCTAGCAACAGACACGAGCAACCGCGTAAAGGCAGGGGCAGCACCTATTCCCCGGCGCCACGCTATGTGGATACGGAGCGCGAGGCCTTCGATGACGGTTGGGGGAGCGCCGACGAACGCCCGCCGCGCTTAGCCACGACGGTCACGGACGAGCGTTCACGCAGCGTGATTACCCACAATCAGTCACCGGATCTGCCCTTCAATTTATCCATCAATCCATATCGGGGCTGCGAGCACGGTTGCGTCTACTGTTACGCGCGGCCGGCACATGCATTCATGGATCTGTCGCCCGGCCTCGATTTCGAGAGTCGTCTATTCAGCAAACCGGACGCGCCGGACGTATTACGCCGGGAACTCGGCCGCCCCGACTATCGCTGTGAAGTGATTTCCCTGGGCGCTAACACCGATGCATACCAACCGATTGAACGGCGCTTGCGGATCACCCGGGGCATACTCGAAACGCTTGCCGAGACCCGGCATCCCGTCACGATCGTGTCGAAATCGGCCCTCATCGAGCGCGATATCGATCTGCTGGCGCCGATGGCGCGGGCACGACTCGCGCGCGTGTTCATATCGGTTACGACGCTCGATCGCGAACTCGCACGGCGCATGGAGCCGCGCGCCGCGGCGCCGCAACGGCGAATCGAAACGCAGCGGCGCTTGAACGACGCGGGTATACCGACCGGGGTCATGTTCGCACCCGTCATCCCGGCCCTAAACGACCATGAACTGGAAGCGGTGTTGGAGCAGGCTGCGCTCGCCGGGTGCGCGTCCGCGGGCTACATCGTCCTGCGTCTACCCCGCGAGGTGAACCCACTCTTTAAAGAATGGTTGGCTGCTCATTACTCCTTGAAATACGACCGCGTCATGAACCGTATCAGGGATTTGCGCGGTGGCAACGAGAGCGACACGCGATTCGGCAGCCGCATGAAGGGGCAGGGCGTGTTTGCAGAATTGCTTGCGCAGAGATTTGAACGGGTGTGTCGGGCGTTGAATCTAAATACATCGAGGTTCGAATTGGATACAGCCGCGTTTCGTCCACCGAGGTTGAACGCCGCGCAGATGGAATTATTTTGAGTAGAGCGATGAGACGTTCGCCAGCAAGCTGGCTCCCACGGTGGCGTCGTTATACTTCGCAGGAGCCTGCTTGCGGGCGAAACGAGATTCGCTAACGCCGCAATACCCGAATCCAACGCCAGAAATTCAACAGACTGGCAAGCGACGAAGATAGATAGGTTAATGCGCAGGCGGTGAGGATCCGCCGCGCCTTCGGCAAGTCCTCCGACGACACATAGCCCATGCCTAGGATCGGCAGGGCGCGCTTGAAGCTGGCGTCGAACTCCACCGGTAAGGTCACCAAATGGACCATAACCGGGACGATCATGACGGCGACGCCGATCAACAGCATGCCTGCCCCGGCCGATGGCACACGGGTCAACACCGTTACGATCGGCATCGCGATCAAGATAAAGGAGGCTATACGCTCGGCGAAGGCTGCGGCGCCGGCGAGCCGAGAGCGGACCTTTAGCGGCGGGTAACCGATGTGATGTTGAATCGCGTGCCCGACTTCATGCGCCGCGACGACGACGGCCGACAGCGACCGGTGGCTATGATGTGCCTCGCTCAAACGCACCATACGCGCTGCAGGGTCGAAGTGATCGCCGGTGGCGCCGTCAGCTCTCTCGACGCCATACTCCGTCAGACGCGCGTTTTGCAGGAGATGTCGCGCGAATTCGGCGCCGGTCCCCTGAATATCTTCGCGTTCTACGGCGTTGCTTTTGAGTACGTGACGCGCCCACATCTGTGGTGCGTAAATCGCGAGTAGGAGCAGTGCGATGACGATGAATATCACGGCTTGGACCTAATGGTGGTCTTACGCGCGTCAGTTGATCGTCGAGGGCCCTGCGGCTGGTTGTTTGTCGTCTGCCGACGCAGGAGGATCGGCGAGAGCCCAGTCTGCGGCCTTGAGCGCATTGTCTAATAGCGCGATGAGCGAATGAACGAGATGAGGGGTCAAGGCGAGGTCGATGCCGTTTCCCTGCTCGGGTCCAACCGTAAGAATGACGCGATCTTGAGCCTCGGGTCGAAGTTGAAAACGGGTCAAGGTGATGGGTTGTTCACCCAGTGGTAAGGATTTCTGTTCATCCTTGTAGGGCGTTTTGAAATCCGACGCCTGCACGGCCTGTTCATGCTGAAAATTCAGCAGCTCCCGCTTCGCGTCGGTGTTGGTTTGAACTTGAATACGCGCTTGATGTGACAGCGTTTGAGTCAGTTTGGGGCGCAACGCCTTGACGAAACGACGCGTCAGCCAAAAACGGAATTCTTCCTCGTTCTGTGTCGACATGCGCAGCAGCAGTCGATCCTCGCCGGGGACGAAGGTAATCTGGATCTGGTCAAGCTGTGACATGTCGATCGATGATCAGGTTTTGCGAATGAAACGCCGGCAATTCGGCTCCTCCAGAACGAATCGATGTCCGATCTCTAATTATCCATGAATATGAATTCCGTAGATCCGGAAAACAGCCCAACCCCGCTCGCCCGTTATCGTGCCGATCTCGACGCGGGCATCATCTCGGCAGACAAGGCCCAGGAAGGCGCTGTTGGGTGCATCGAGCGCATGTTTCAGGAACTGAACGCCTCGCATACCCGCGCGCGCAGCGGCCTGGTCGATCGCGTTCTCAACCGTACGGTCCGGCAGTGGGAGCCGGTCCGGGGCGTCTACCTGTGGGGCAGCGTCGGACGCGGCAAGACGTATCTCGTTGACACGTTTTTCGACTGCTTGGGATTCGCGGAGAAAAGGCGGATCCATTTTCACAGTTTTATGCGGCGTACGCACGACGCTCTGAAAGATGTCAGGCACGAATCCGATCCGCTCAAGCTCATCGCGGCGCAATGGGCGGCGGATCAACGCGTACTCTGCCTCGATGAATTCCACGTGGGTGACATTACCGATGCGATGTTGCTCGCGACCCTGCTCGAGGGGCTATT
Source organism: Gammaproteobacteria bacterium (assembly GCA_965217605.1). Lineage (GTDB taxonomy): Bacteria > Pseudomonadota > Gammaproteobacteria > JAYYZW01. Next base: position 63,153 of record CBDCJB010000007.1, on the reverse strand, counting down.
CGAGCAAGGCGTGACCCTCGTCGCGACCTCCAACGAGCAACCGGATGATCTATACGCCGGTGGCCTGCAGCGCGAGCGATTTCTCGCTGCGATCGAATTGATCAAGCAACACCTGGAGGTGTTCGAATTGGCCGGGGCGACGGATTACCGGTTGCGGGCTCTGGAGCAGGCACCGGTCTACTATCGCTGCGCGGTAGGCCAGGTCAACGACCAGTTGGACACGAGCTTCGTTGCGATCGCGCCCGAGCGGGGTGTGTCGGGGGCGAGTCTCGACATCGAAGGCCGCGCAATCCCGACCGTGCGCCTGGCGGACGGCGTCGCCTGGTTCACATTCGACGTCTTATGCGGCGGACCCCGTTCGACCGTCGACTACATCGAGATCGCGCGCTGCCACCATACCTTGATCCTGAGTGACGTGCCGCGCCTGGGAGCGGAGGACAGCGACGCGACACGGCGATTCATCAACCTCGTCGACGAGGTCTATGACCGCAATGTGAATCTCATCGTCTCCGCGGCCGCGGAACCTGACGACCTCTATCACGGGGCCCGTCTGGCGAAGCCGTTTTTGCGGACCGCCAGCAGGTTGCGCGAGATGCGCTCGCACGATTACCTGGCGCGGCCCCATATTTCGGATTGACGAGACGATAAATTCTCATAAAAACAATTGGATAAAAGTTTTTCTTGACAATAATCATTATATAACTATCCTATCCATCTAATAGTAAGGTGAATTGTGTCGGCGATCAGCGGCACGACCCCGGACGAACTGGGTGGATATGCAAATCGAGCCCATCACCGACAGCGAGCGCGCCATAGCCTGGGTCATCGCCCATCACTACGGCGACGGCGGCGTTTACATGGAGTTGCCCCGTTTCCGTGGACGGTATGGCGCTTGGGTTTCAAGCAGCCTGTTGATAATTATTTTCATAGTTTAGCGGTGATTGCTGACCGAGGGATGAGTGACGACGGTGTGGGTTGTACCCGCCTTCGATGAACGCGAAGATCGCCATCTTCGCGTCGGCCTGCGTCTTGAAACTGTGGCGGTCGATGAGTTCGCATTCGAGCGTCGCGAAGAAGCTCTCGGCCATCGCGTTATCGTAGCAATCGCCGACCGATCCCATCGACGGTTGTACACCCATTAACCGGCAGCGCTTGCCGAAGGCGAACGAAGTGTACTGGCAGCCCTGGTCACTGTGATGGATCACATTCTTCGGTCGACGCTGCCATAGCGCCATGTTGAGCGCCTCGAGCACGAGCTCAGTGCGCAGATGCGTCGCCATCGACCCGCCTACGACGCGCCGACTGAATGCATCGACGACAACCGCCAGATACACGAACCCCGCCCACGTCGGCACGTCGGTCACGTCAGCAACCCACAGTGCGTCCGGCCGCGAAGCCACGAAGTGACGCTCGACCAGATCCGGCGCCGGGCGGGCATCGTGATCGCGGCGTGTCGTGCGCGTCCTTGTGCGTCGACTCACCCCGGCCAAACCCCATTCACGCAGCAGCTTGGCGACGCGCTTGCGACCCACGTGCGTCCCCTCATCCGCGCGCTCGGCGTGAATACGCGCTGCCCCATAGGTGCCTCGACTCCAGCTGTGGATGGCCTGGATACGGGCCTTGAGTTGCGCGTCGCGCTTCGACCGCGCTGAGGGTTCACGTGTCCGACACGCGTCGTAGCCACTCGGGGAGACACCGAGTAGCCGGCACATCGGCGCGATCCGGTAGGTGGCCTGATTCACGCTCATGAACGCGAAGATTTCCTCGAATCGGTCTCCCGAGCGAACCAGGCCGTGGCTTTTGAAAGGATCTCCCGTTCCTCACGTAGCCGCCGATTCTCCCGACGCAGACGCCGCAGTTCTTCGCGTTCGGCAGTGGTCAGACCGTCGTTGCGGCGACCTTCATCACGGTCGGCCTGCGCGACCCCGTTGCGTACGGTCTGTGCGGTCGGCTCAAACTCGCGTGCCAGGTCTTCCGGGCTGCGGCCCGCCCGTACCCGTTCGATCATCGGTTGCCGGAAGGCCGGTGGATAGGCAGTTCGTGTTGTGGGCATCGTGGAATCCTCCTTCTAAAAGGGTCAGGTATCCACGAAAGCGGGTCAACTCCATCCTGTCACCAGCGTTTAGGGCTGCTTCGCGCAGCCCTTTTTTTATGGGCGGGTACCTCAACTTCCGTGAAACGAAGCCGAAAACACATAGATAACCCAGAGTTTCCGTTAAATCATGGCCGTTGCATCGAAGTTATCTCGACAGCCCGATCCGATCGGACCGCTGCGCATTATCGTTCTCGCTGATTCGAGTGACGATCTGGTGCGGATCCGGCGCCTGCTGGCCGAGCGCCTGCCGGACGTCGAGGTGACCGAGTTCGATACCGAGCAACAGGGTAAACCGGGCCGGGGGTTCGATTGGTCGATTTACGACGTGGTTTTTTTGGACGAGTACCTCGGTATGGGCGACACCGGTCTCGCTTGGTTGGAAGAATTCCGCGCCGCGCCCGCATTTCCGCCCGCGGTATTGATGAGTGCGGAAAACGATGAGTACATCGCCGCACGCGCAATCAAATGCGGTGCTTACGACTGCATCAATAAACGAGACGTTACCTCTGAGCGCCTCGGCGACATCGTTACGGCGGCGGTGGCTGCAGCGTGCGGTCACCGCGAGTTCGAGGTTACGCTGCCAGAGGAACGCGTGTCACCCCATCTCGCGATCCTCGAGGCGCTCGCACAAAAGCCGGACGCGCCAGCCGTCCCGGATGGCGACTCCGTTGGGTATCGATTCGTGCGACTGATAGGCCAGGGTGCGAGTTCACGAGTTTACCTGGCGGAGCGTACGAGCGACGCGACGACCTTGGTGTTGAAGGTTATCGACACGGCGACGATCTACGATGTCCAGGTGATCGAACGCTTCATGCGTGAAGCCGAACTCGTAGCCACCATTTCAAGCCCCTACGTGGTGCGGTTTTTCGATCACGGTGTAACCCAGACTTACGGCTACATCGCGATGGAATTTTTTACGCGGGGCGACCTCAAACAGCGCATGGAGCATGGCGTTGCGATCGAGGATGCCGTGAATTATCTGCGACATATCGCCCGCGGGCTCCATGCAATACATCAACAGGGCATCATTCACCGCGATCTGAAACCGGGCAATATCATGTTCCGCGCGGACGACAGCCTTGCTTTGGCGGATTTCGGCATCGCAAAACGCCACGGTGCGCCCAGCGATTTGACCAACCTCGGCAGCGTGATCGGCACACCGAATTACCTAAGCCCCGAGCAAGCGCAGGGTCACGATGTCGATCATCGCGCAGACCTCTACAGCGCGGGCATCATCCTGTTCGAAATGCTCGCCGGAACCAAACCGTTTAGGGCGGAAACGCCGGCCGCACTCGTTTATCAACACGTTCATGCCGCGATCCCGTCACTACCGGAAAGCGTCTCAGAGTTTCAACCGCTCGTTGATCAAATCCTGATCAAAGATCCCTGCGAACGGATCCAATCGGCGTCCGCCTTGATCGATGCCATCGATCAAGTCCGTGGCGCGCCGAGTGCCTGAACGGTACCGGCGCCTGTGACATGCCGGCCACGGCTTGAAATTGGCCGTGATCGCACCTATTTATCCAGTCTCCACCACGATAGCTGAAATCAAGCGATGCCAGACGAACAACCCGAAATCGTCGCTCCGGAAACCATCGAGCAACCCGCTGGGGTGCTTGCGCGCGTCACCGAAGTACTGCCCGATCAACTGCTGATATTGCCGCTCAAAGCGCGGCCCTTTTTCCCGGCGCAGACGATGCCGATCCTCATCGAGGAAGACCTCTGGCGGGACACGATCGAACGGGTTGGACAGACGCCGCATCAATTGGTCGGTCTCGTATATGCCCGTCACGACGATGCCGGCTTGCCGCAGCCAGAGGACTTCGCGATCTTCGGAACGGTCGCCCGCATGCACCATCCCATGGGCGAAGCGGGGCGCATACAGTTCATCGCCGAAGGCATCGAACGGTTTCGCATCAGCCAATGGGTCCATGCGCAGGCGCCTTTTGTCGTGCAGGCGGAATATCCCCGCGTGAAGGAAGAAGATCCGAAGGAGACTCGGGCTTACGCGCTCGCAATCATCAACAAAATAAAGGAGCTCCTGCCGCTCAATCCGCTATACAAAGAAAGCTTGAAGGGGTTCCTCGAGCGTTTTACACCGGACGACGCTTCTCCGCTGACCGATTTCGCGGCCGCCATGACCAGTGCCGACGCGGACCAACTCCAGGAGGTGCTGGAAACGGTGCCGTTGCTGCGGCGCATGGAGAAGGTGCTGGTGCTGGTCCAGCGTGAACTCGAAGTGGCGGGTTTACAGACCGAGATCCAGAAACGCGTGCAGGAACGCGTATCCGAGCAGCAGCGCGAGTTCTTTCTCAAAGAGCAACTCAAGGAAATACAAAAGGAACTCGGTATATCCAAGGATGACAAGACCTTGGAACTCGAGCGATTCAAAGAACGCCTCGAGAACCGTAACGTCCCCGCCGATGCGCAGAAACGCATTGACGACGAGATGCAGAAATTGTCCTTTCTCGAGCCCGGGTCGCCCGAATACGGCGTGACCCGAAATTACCTGGATGCCCTCACCGATCTGCCGTGGGGCCATTATTCCGACGACTACATCGATCTCGATGCCGCACGCAAGGTGCTGGACCGGGATCACGCCAGTCTCGACGACGTCAAGGAGCGCATCATTGAGTTTCTCGGCGTTGGGAAATTGAAGGGCGAGATCGCGGGCTCAATCCTGCTGCTGGTGGGACCGCCGGGCGTGGGCAAAACCTCGATCGGCAAATCGGTCGCTCGCGCGCTCGGCCGTGAGTTTTTTCGTTTCAGCGTTGGCGGGATGCGCGACGAGGCCGAGATAAAGGGCCATCGGCGGACCTATATCGGCGCCATGCCGGGCAAATTCATCCAGGCGATCCGTGAAACCGGCGTCGCCAACCCCGTCATCATGCTAGACGAGATCGACAAGATCGGCGCTTCGTTTCAGGGTGATCCGGCGTCCGCGCTGCTGGAAGTGCTCGATCCCGAGCAGAATTCGGGCTTTCTCGATCACTACCTCGACGTCCGCTTCGATCTGTCGAAAGTCCTGTTCATCTGTACCGCGAATCAGCTCGACTCCATTCCGCGGCCGCTTCTGGACCGTATGGAAATGCTGCGCTTGTCGGGTTATCTCACGACGGAGAAAGTCACGATCGGCAAACGCTTTTTGTGGCCCAAGCAACGTGCGAAAGCAGGGCTGAGCAGCGCGCAGATCAAGGTTAGCGACGGCGCAATCAAGTTGATCGTCGAGAACTATGCGCGTGAAGCCGGCGTGCGGAATCTCGAGAAACAATTGGGACGCATCGCGCGCAAAGGCGCGATCGAGACGATCCGCGGCAGTGAGAAGACCATATCGGTCACGATGAAGAATTTACAGGCCTACCTTGGCTCGCCCGTCTTCCGCAAGCAGATCCCGCAGCGCGGGATCGGGATCGTGACCGGCCTGGCATGGACGGCGATGGGTGGCGCGACCCTGGACGTCGAGGCCAGTCTCGTGCACAGCAAGAACCGCGGCTTCAAGCTGACCGGGCAACTCGGTGACGTCATGCGTGAATCCGCCGAGATCGCCTACAGCTATATCGCGGCAAATTTGAAACGGTTCGAAGGCAATCCGGAATTCTTCGATCATGCGTTCGTCCATTTGCATGTCCCGGAAGGCGCGACACCCAAAGACGGACCGAGCGCCGGGATCACGATGGCAACCGCGCTGTTGTCGCTCGCGCGCAACGAGCGTATGCGGCGCCCGATCGCGATGACGGGTGAACTCACACTCACCGGACGCGTGTTGCCGGTGGGCGGGATCCGCGAGAAGATCATCGCGGCACGCCGGGCCGGTGTGAAGGAGCTCATTCTTCCCGAAGACGTGCGCGGTGAATTCGACGAGCTGCCGGAATACGTACACAAGGACATGACGGTTCATTTCGTATCCGAGTATGCCGAAGTCGCGGCGCTCGTTTTTGGTTGATCGGCAATTAAATTCGCCCGCAAGCGGGCTCCCACGAGAGTTGTAGCAAAGCCCCCCTTGTAGGAGCCCGCTTGCGGGCGAATCACGAGTCTCTTACTCCCAAGATCACGCGGACTCGTGCACTGAACTCCGGTAGCGCCACGATCCCCGCACCCATCGCAATAATGTTCATCGCCCCGACGATCAAGAACACCCCGGGTATCGTCACGCCAACTTTATAAAGCCCCATCGTGAACAGTGCTGACACGACCATCAACAAGGCATTGGTAATATTGAGCGCGGCGAGCATGCGCGAGCAATGTTCGCCGGCGATACGCGCCTGCATGGCGGCGTAGAGCGGGACGATGTAGAGCGCGCCGAAAGCGCCTATCAGGGTCAGGTCGAAAAACGCTCGAAGCGCGGGGCCGTGACTGAAGAACGTCGTCAAGGTCAATGTTTCTGCGGGCGCCTGGGGCACACCTGCGATGAACACATCGAACGAAGCGACGGATAATCCAAACGCGGCCAGCGGTACCAGACCCAGTTCGATACGACTGCGCGAAAGTCGCTCGCACAGCAAGGAACCCGTTCCGATCCCGACGGTAAACGCGGCGTTGAGCAACGTGACCGCTTGCTCGTTCGCATGCAACAGTTCTTTACCGAAGGTCGGCACGACGCTCAGATAGGTCGCGCCCACGAACCAGAATCCCGAAATCAGTAGGATGATCGTGAACACCGCGCGGTCGCTTGCGGCGTTGGCAATAATGCGCCACGTCGACCGCACTGGATTGAAATCGATACGAATGTGCGCAGCGCTCGCCTGGGCGACCGGAATGAAGCCCGCGGAAACACGTCCGATCACGGCCAAGGCGATCACGCTGGCGACGACGATCCCGGGCCCGATCTCGTCCAGCCCCGCCAACATCCCGCCGGCCATACCCCCGACCAGAATGGCGATGTAGGTGCCCATCTGGATCAGACCGTTGCCCCCGGTGAGTTCGGACTCCTCGAGGTGCTGCGGCAGGATGCCGTATTTGAGTGGGCCGAAGAAGGTCGACTGGGCGCCCATGAAGAACAACACGGTCAACAGCATGTACAGGTCTTCGAGCCAGAAACCGATCGCGCCGAACCCCATGACGACCACTTCCGCGGTCTTGATACGGCGTATGAGTCGCGACTTTTCATAACGGTCGGCGATCTGTCCCGCTAAGGCGGAGAACAGAAAGAAAGGCAAAATGAAAATGCCCCCCGTCAGAACCACGAGCATGCGCGTATCCATGCCCGTGCGCTCGGCGACGGTGAAGGTGACGAAGATGATCAGCGCAAAGCGAAAAACGTTATCGTTGAACGCGCCGAGGAACTGTGTGTAGAAGAGCGGCGCGAAACGGCGCGAACGCATCAGGTTGAATTGGCTCATGGTCAGCGCTCCGTCACCGCTGGCTACTTGCCGTTTGTGCGATACTCACGATTAGAAGCGGTCTCAAAATTCCCCTGAAACGTTGATCCCGCGTTGCACGACCTTCTCTGGTGCGGGGCGGCGAAGCCGCAAATTGCGTATAAACTGTGCTCCTCGAAGGTCGCGCGCGCAAGTCTTACCGCCTCAGGCGAATTTTGAGACCGCTTCTAGGCTTTGAGAGCATTTCTACGGACGCGATGTCGATAGTAACCGAACTCGACTTTCTCAAGTACCGCCGCACCAAGATCGTAGCGACGATTGAACCCGCGTCGAATACCGAACCGCTCGTTGGCGAACTAGTTGAAGTCGGCGTCGACGTGTTTCGTGTAAATATGTCACATGGCAGTCACGAGGCGCACGGTGAGGCGATCGCGATCATTCGCAAGGTGTCCGAAGCACTCGACAAGCCGACCGCGATCTTGGCCGATCTCTGTGGACCCAAGATCCGCACGGGCAAGTTTCACAACGGCGGCGTTCGCCTGACGGCGGGTAATACGGTTACCGTCACCACGGATGACGTGTTGGGCGATGAAACACTGATTCCTTCACAATACAAGGCCCTGCCGGACGACGTGCGACAAGGCGATCGAGTGCTGTTGAATGACGGCGCCGTCGAATTGCAAGTCGCATCGATCGAAGGGCGGGAGGTGCGCTGCGAGGTCGTTGCAGGCGGCCCCGTGGGCGATCATAAGGGCATCAATCTTCCCGGTTCCGAGGTATCCGCACCGTCGTTGACGGACAAGGATCGCGTTGACGCGGCCTTCGCTCTCGAGTGCCAGGTCGATTTTCTCGCGCTGTCGTTCGTGCGTAGCGGCGCGGACATCATGCAACTCCGCGAGATCGTCGAGGCAGCGCGATCGCCAGCCGGGATCATCGCCAAGATCGAGAAGCCGCAGGCCCTGGCGAACGGCGAAGACATTATTTACCGGGCCGACGGCATCATGGTCGCGCGTGGCGATCTGGGTGTGGAACTCAATCCAGAACAGGTGCCCCTCGCCCAATCACAGCTGATCACCCGGGCCCGCGCGCGCAATAAACCGGTGATCGTGGCAACCCAAATGCTCGAGTCGATGATCGGCAATGCGCGGCCGACCCGTGCAGAAGTCTCCGATGTCGCGCACGCGGTGGCGAATGGGGCCGATGCGATCATGCTGTCCGGCGAGTCCGCGGTCGGTCAGTTTCCCGTCGAAGCGGTCAAAATGATGGACCGTATCGCGCGTCAGACCGAGTCGTATCACTGGCACGCCGGAATATCCTTCCCTGACCCAACCGCCGTCGAGGACGATAACATTCCGTTTGGTGATGCCATCGCCGATGCGGCCGCCAAGCTGGTCGGCGACATGCAGGCGCGCGCCGTGCTCGTGATTTCGATGCTGGGCACCTCGGCGGCGACGATCAGCGCCGCGCGGCCTGCCGCGCCCGTGGTCGGGATCTCGAACGACGCCAAGACCTGCCGCCGCATGAATCTCATGTGGGGCATGATCCCGCACCGTGTTGATGCGGCCGGAACCGAGAACCCGAATCAGATCGCGCGCCGTGTGGCTAAAGAACTCGGTCTCGCCGCTGAAGGTGAGTACGTCGTCATGGTGCGCGGGTTCCACGCCGATCCGCAATGGAATACGCCGTCGATCACCTTATTGCAGGTCTGATAGCGATCGCTGAACGGTGCTAAAAGGGAATGTCGTCGTCGAAATCGTCCAGCGGCGGTTCGGCGTTCGCCTTCGCTGGCGCCTCGTTGGGTGGCTCGACCGCATCGCCACCACCACCGCCGCGGCCGCCCAGCATCTGCATTTCATTCGCTACGATTTCGGTCGTGTAACGATCGTTACCGTCACGGTCTTGCCACTTGCGGGTTTGAATGCGCCCTTCAACGTAAACTTGTGAGCCTTTGCGTAGATACTGCTCGACGATTTCTGCCAGGCGTCCGAAAAAGACCACCCGATGCCATTCCGTGCGTTCTTGTTGCTCGCCGGAATCCTTATCGCGCCACGATTCAGCAGTCGCTAGGCGCACGTTGGCGACCGCGCTGCCGCTGTTGGTGTAGCGGATCTCCGGATCCGCGCCGAGATTACCGATCAAAGTCGCTTTGTTTACGCCGCGTGCCATAACTATTTCTCCCTAAGAACCTATCTCATGATCATTCGCGTACGCGTTGCATCCTGAAAACGGCGCTGACTGCGTTGCAGCGCTTGAACATAGAACCACTATGCCCTGCGTACTGCGCCTTGCCATCACCGTTTTCAGGATGCAACGCGTACGCGAATGATCATGAGATAGGTTCTCGCGTCCGTGAATGTGAAACCACCGCCTTTGGCGGAGGCCCGAATTCTACCGGAGGCGAACCGGGCCGTCAGTCCCCGCGGGCTCGATCGGTAAGATATAGCCACCCGCAGCGGGTATGCAGGTCGGCGCGGTCGACGGATAAAGTGAAAACGATTTGGGCGGTAGTCTAAAAACGTCTTATAGTGTCCGTTTACCTTCCCGGCACAGGGTCCTTGCAGCCGTGCACCAGAGCATCGATCGACGTCGCTAATGGACACCATTCATCTGCGCGGGGCACGCACGCATAATCTTCGCAACGTCGATCTCGATCTGCCGCGTGATCGGCTCATCGTGATCACCGGGCTCTCCGGCTCGGGCAAATCCTCTCTCGCATTCGACACGATCTACGCCGAGGGGCAACGCCGTTACGTCGAATCGCTCTCGGCTTACGCGAGACAGTTTCTATCGGTCATGGAGAAACCCGATATCGATCACATCGAAGGTCTGTCTCCAGCGATCTCGATCGAACAGAAATCAACCTCGCACAATCCGCGCTCCACCGTCGGAACGATCACGGAAATATACGACTATCTGCGGCTACTTTTTGCGCGTGTCGGCGAGCCGCGCTGTCCGGACCACGCGGAAACGCTCGAAGCGCAGGCTGTCTCGCAGATGGTGGACCAAGTGCTCGCACGGCCCGAAGATTCGCGCTGGATGCTTCTGGCGCCGGTCGTGCGCGGCCGTAAGGGCGAGCATCATCAGATCTTCGAGCATCTGGTGCGCCTCGGTTACGTGCGCGCGTTGGTCGACGGTGAGGTCATCATGCTCGACGACCCGCCAGTGCTGGCCTTGCGTAAAAAGCATGACATCGATGTGGTCGTCGATCGCTTCAAGGTGCGCGACGATTTGCGGCTCAGGTTAACCGAATCTTTCGAATCCGCGCTCGAACTTGGCGAAGGCGTCGCGCGCGTACAACCGATGGAAGGCGATGGCGCGGAGCTGCTGTTCTCCTCGCGTTTCGCGTGCCCGGCCTGCGGTTACAGCATCAATGAACTCGAGCCGCGTTTGTTTTCATTCAATAATCCGGTCGGTGCCTGTGTCTCCTGTGATGGTCTCGGCATCGTTCAGTTTTTTGACGAACATCGCGTCGTGCAACGTCCGGAGATCAGTTTGCCAGCCGGAGCGATTCGCGGGTGGGACAGACGCAACGCCTATTACTTCCAATTGATTTCGGCGCTCGCGCGCCATTACGACTTCGATATCGATACGCCGTACGGCAACCTCGATGACGCGGTGCAGGACGTGATCTTGCAGGGCAGCGGAAAAACCGAGATCGAGTTTACCTACTTCAAATCCGGTGGACGCACCTACAAACGTAAGCACGCATTCGAGGGCGTGCTGCCGAACATGGAGCGCCGCTACCGGGAAACCGATTCCAACATGGTTCGCGAGGATCTCGCACGCTATTTGGGCAGCAAACCCTGCCCTGATTGCGAGGGTACGCGGTTGAACCGCGCCGCGCGCAACGTCTTCATTGACGAACGCAATCTTGCAGCCATCACGGCGTTGCCCATCGGTGGTGCGTTCGACTTTTTTCAGGGGCTCGAATTGCCGGGCCAGCGCGGCGAGATCGCGGGCAAGATCATCAAGGAGGTGCAGCTGCGCCTGGAGTTCCTGGTTAACGTCGGACTCGACTATCTTGCTCTCGATCGCAGCGCGGACACGCTGTCGGGCGGTGAAGCGCAACGCATCCGCCTGGCGAGCCAGATCGGCGCGGGGCTGGTCGGTGTGATGTACATTCTCGACGAACCGTCGATCGGACTGCACCAACGCGATAACCAACGCCTGCTCAATACGCTGCGTCACCTGCGGGATCTGGGTAATACCGTCATCGTCGTCGAGCACGATGAGGAAGCGATCCGAGCCGCCGACCATGTCGTGGACATGGGCCCGGGGGCCGGTGTGCACGGCGGGGGCGTTGTCGTGCAGGGGCTCCCGGACAAGGTCGCCGCCTGTTCTGAATCGCTGACGGGGCAATACCTCTCGGGCCGGCGCACGATCGACATTCCGGCGCTGCGGGTACCTGCGAATCCCAAGCGCATACTCGAAATCTCCGGCGCTTGCGGTAACAATCTAAAATCAGTGGACGTTCAAATCCCGCTCGGGTTGATGACCTGCGTGACGGGTGTATCGGGTTCGGGCAAGTCGACGCTGGTCAACGATACGCTCTATCGAGTCACCGCCCGTGAACTCAATGGGGCGGCCTTGAGTGCTGCTGAATACCGTGAGATCGTCGGCCTGAATCGGATCGACAAAGTGGTCGACATCGATCAAAGCCCGATCGGCCGCACGCCACGATCGAACCCCGCGACCTACACGGGCTTATTTACCCCGATACGCGACATGTTTGCCGCGACGCCGGAGGCGCGTTCGCGCGGATACAAGCCGGGCCGCTTCAGTTTTAACGTCAAGGGCGGACGTTGCGAGGCTTGCCAGGGCGACGGCGTGATCAAGGTGGAAATGCACTTCCTGCCGGACGTCTATGTACCGTGCGATCTGTGCAAAGGATCGCGTTATAACCGCGAGACGCTGGAGATCACTTACAAGGGAAAGAACATCAGCGATGTGCTCGAAATGACGGTCGAGGAAGCGCGCCATTTCTTCGATGCCATTCCGTCGGTTGCGGGCAAGCTGCAGACGCTCACGGAAGTCGGTCTTGCCTATATCAAGCTCGGCCAAAATGCGACGACACTGTCCGGCGGCGAGGCGCAACGCGTGAAACTCGCGCGTGAATTATCGAAACGCGACACGGGTAAAACCCTGTATATACTCGATGAACCCACGACGGGGTTGCATTTTTATGATATTGAGCAACTCCTCAAAGTGCTCCATCGGCTACGCGATCACGGCAACACGATCGTCGTGATCGAACATAATCTCGATGTGATTAAGACCGCTGATTGGATCATCGATTTGGGCCCGGAAGGGGGCGATAAGGGCGGCGAGGTGATCGCGACCGGCACACCGGAAGCGGTCGCGGAAAATCCGCGCTCCTATACCGGCGTGTTTCTGGCCCGCGTGCTCGACCGCACGGGGCCAAAGGAACGCGTCTTAGCGTAGCCTGGATGTGGCGTAGCGAAATCCGGGGCCTATGCCTCCGATTTCCCGGATTCCGCTACGCTTCATCCAGGCTACCAGTTTAAATCGCGATTTGTTGTCCCAGCGCTATCCCATAACACAACATCACCGGCGCTTGCGCCAATAATTCCACGGCATTCGGCACGACCCGGTCGAACCCCGAGGTATTGAACGCCTTATCCAGGCCATAGCCGCAACGCTGACCGATGTCGGACGCGATCCGATCGCCCAGCACGATCATGCCGGCGATGAGCAGCGCCATGACGAAACCCGGCCACGCCGAGGCGGCCGTCGCGCCCAAGTAGTCGGTATACCAACTGAACACGGCGGCGGTCGCGATGAGCCCCTGTAAGGGCATGATCAGTTTCGTTCGCCGCGAAAACGGCGGGATGAGTGGCAGCAGAAAGGTGCATACGAATACGAACCCGAGCAGATTGTTCAGGCGCAGCGATTCTTCTCCGAGCAGCCGGCCGAGTTCCGGCGCGTCGCGTAAGCCGAATAAAGACGGATAAGCTAAAAACACGAACGTCACGATCACGACCGCGCGAGCGAACGGCGCGAATAGGTGATCCCAACTCCAGTGAAAAGCATGATTGCCTTCGAGCACGCGATTCAAGCGGTGCTCAATAAAGGGCTCCGCGAGACCGGCGATCACGAAAAAGATCAGTGCGAAGAGCACGTCGAGCGTCGTCAATACTTCCGTGAAAGACATGTTCGGTCGTGTTTCAGCCGGTCGAGTTGCAAAACGCGAATCGAGTATGATGGAGATTGCCCTTGCGCTCAAAGGAAAATGTCAGATGCCGGCTTTGGTCTGCGGTTCGCTCGCCTATGACAACATCATGGTGTTCAAGGATCGCTTCAAGAACCACATTCTTCCCGACAAGATTCATATTCTGAATCTGTCGTTCCTGGTCCCGGAGTTGCGCCGCGAGTTCGGTGGATGCGCCGGAAATATCGCGTACAACCTCAAGATGATCGGCGGGGATCCCCTGCCGATGGGGACGGTGGGCAGCGACTTCGGCCCTTACGCACAATGGATGGATCGCCAGTCCGTCGATCGTCGCTGCGTCAGGCAGATCGACGATGCATTGACCGCGCAAGCCTTCATCACGACCGATCTGGACGACAATCAGATCACGGCGTTTCACCCCGGTGCGATGGAACACTCCGCCGTGAACGCCATTGCCGATGCGGGTCGCATCGAGATCGGTATCATCGCGCCCGACGGCCGTGACGGCATGATCGAGCATGCCGAGCAAATGCAGGTGGCGGGCGTGCCGTTCATCTTCGACCCCGGTCAGGGTATGCCGATGTTCGACGGCCAGGACTTGATGCGTTTCATCGACGGCGCGACCTGGGTCACCGTCAATGATTACGAATCGGAGCTCATGCAGGAGCGTACCGGCTTGTCACCCGGGGAGATCGCCGAGCGCGTAAAGGCGTTGATCGTCACGCGGGGGGGCGAAGGCTCGTATATCTACACGGATGCGGGACGGCTCGATGTCCCTGCGGCCGCACCGGCGGAGGTGCGCGACCCCACGGGCTGCGGTGACGCCTATCGGGCGGGTTTATTATACGGCCTGATGCATGATTTGCCGTGGGCCACGACCGGGCGTATCGCCTCACTGCTCGGCGCGATCAAGATCGAACACGCGGGCACACAGAACCATCGCGTGACACGCGAGGAATTCGCCAAACGCTATGAGCAGGCGTTCGGCGCGGTTTTGGAATGGTAAGGTCGGCGGTGTCGAGGTAGTCGTGGCGCAGTAACGCGCGCCCGGGCGGGGACACCGTTCCACGTTTACCGGGCTGCACCGGCCAGTAGCGCCTCGAAGGCGTCCAGCGTCGTCACTGGTGCGCTACAGACGTGCCCGCGGCACAGGTATGCGGTTATCGGGCCTCCGTCCCGTGCGACGCGCTCGTCGAGGATACCGGGCAATGGACCGGCGTCGGCCGGGATCGCGTAACTGCTCCCGCGGACCAGCGTTTGAGCTTGCGCGCGCTGCGTCCATGGCTGCATCACGGCCGCATCCGCGCCACGCAGTACGATGACCGGTGGTGGATCGTGCAGTTCGTTCAGTGCAGTCATCATCGCCGCATGCGCTGAAGGCCAGCGTGTCATACTGCCGATCGCGGCGCGTAGCGTGCATTCGGCCGCCGTGGCGTAACGCGCTTCGCCGACGAGATGGGCGAGCTTGAAGAGCGCCAACGCGGCGACGGCATTACCGGATGCCATCGAATCATCGGTGAATGTTTTGGACCGCTGGATCAGCTTTTCGTGATCGTTCGCGGTAAAAAAGAATCCGCCCCGCTCGCTATCTTCGAATTGCGCGAGCAAGACGTCGGCCAAGCCCAGCGCGAAGGCGAGGTCGCCGTCGTCCCAGCGCGCCTGCAGCAGGGCGAGTAGCGCGTCGATCAAATAGGCGTAGTCATCCAGATAAGCGTTCAGATGGGCGTTGCCGTCTTTGCTCGTGGCGAGCAGGCGTTCTTCGCGCCAGTGTACCGACTTGAGATAAGCGACTGCGCGTGAGGCGGCTTGAACGTAGTCATCCCGTTGCAACAGGCGGCCTGCGGTCGCCAGACCCTTGATCATGAGCGCATTCCACGAGGTCAGAACCTTATCGTCGAGCCCCGGCCGCACGCGGGTTTCGCGTCGTTTGAGGAGCGCGCGTTTCGCGCGCTCGATCGACGCAGCCGTCGATGCATCGACGGGTGATTCATCGTTGTCCGGCTCGGCGAGTCGCATATGCCAACGGCCTTCGAAATTCGGTGGGCCGTCCAGGCCGTAACGCCGGGCAAAGGCGCTGTAATCGTCACCGGCGACCTCGCGAACTTCGTCCAGGGCCCACACGTAATAGCGGCCTTCTTCGCCTTCGGAATCCGCATCGAGGCTCGAGTAAAAGCCGCCTCGCGGGCTTTGCATTTCAGCTAAGGCCCAATCGCCCGTCGCCTCGGCGACCGAGCGGTAAAACGGCGTCTGCGTGACGGCCCAAATTTGGGTGTACAGAGACAGCAGCGGGCCGTTGTCATAAAGCATCTTTTCGAAATGCGGGATCGTCCAACTCGCGTCCACCGAGTAACGGCAAAACCCGCCGCCCAGGTGGTCGTTAATACCCCCGCGCGCCATGGCTTGCAGCGTCCGATCGGCCATGTGCAAACACGTCGCTGCGTCCGATCCGGAGCCCGCGTGCATCGTGAGTAACAACTCGAGTCCGCTCGGGTGGGGAAACTTCGGTGCGGCGCCAAAACCGCCCTGCGTTTCGTCAAACGCCTCGCTGAGTTGGGTGCAGGCAAGCTGGGCGAGCTCCGGATCCAGCGTGCTCGTCGCGGGCGTATCGTCGGCAATGGTTTGGGCCAGCGCCTGCGCCATTTCCGCCTTGTAAGCACGGATGTCGCCGTCGTGTTCGCGGTAGGCGTTGGCTACGCTCGCAAGTACGTCCTTGAAGCCGGGTAAGCCGTGGCGCGCCTCGCGCGGGAAATAGGTGCCGCCGAAAAATGGGATGTGGTCATCCGCCGACAGAAACATCGTCAGGGGCCAACCGCCCTGGTTGCGCGTCAGGAGGTGATGGGCGGTTTGATAGATCTTGTCGAGATCCGGCCGTTCTTCGCGGTCGACCTTGATGTTGACGTAGAGTTCGTTCATCAAGGCCGCGGTGTCGGCATCCTCGAACGACTCATGGGCCATGACGTGACACCAATGACAGGCCGAATACCCGATCGACAGCAGAATGGGTTTGTCCTCCCGCTGCGCGCGTTCGAGGGCTTCAGGGCCCCAGGGATGCCAATCGACCGGATTGTCGGCGTGCTGCAGCAGATACGGGCTGGTTTGATCGTTGAGCTTGTTCATCGGCGCCTCGCGGGACGGCACACTAGCACACTTGGTTTTGCGTGAGGCCGCTTCCAGGCGTGTATTTTGATGGCGGGTTTTGTAAGGTCATAAACCATGATCGCGTTCCCCGATATCGATCCGGTCGCATTCAGGCTGGGGCCGGTGGCGGTGCATTGGTACGGGCTTGCTTACATCACCGGTATTGGATTGGCGTGGCTTTACCTGCACCGGTGCGCGCGTCGCGCCGAGCGGGATTGGCGCGGCGATCAGGTGGCCGATGTGGTCTTTTACGCCGCCCTCGGCGCGGTGTTGGGCGGGCGCCTCGGCTACGTCCTGTTTTATAGCTTCGCTGAATTTCTGCAAGCGCCGGCGTCGGTGTTCGCGGTATGGCGTGGCGGCATGTCCTTCCACGGGGGCGTGTTGGGCGTCATCATCGCGCTGGCGTGGTACGCGCATGCGCAGGGCCGGCGCCTATTGAAGGTCAGCGATTTCGTACTGCCCGCGGTGCCGATCGGATTGGGCTTGGGCCGCATCGCGAATTTCGTGAATCAGGAGTTATGGGGGGCGCCGACCACCTTGCCGTGGGGGGTGGTATTCACGCATCCCGCCGCCAGCGGCCTGGCGCGCCACCCTTCGCAACTCTACGAAGCAATGCTCGAAGGCTTGTGCCTGTTCATCATCCTGCATCTGGCCAGTGTTCGCGCCTACGCGGCCGGTACCGTGACCGCGTGGTTTTTAATCCTCTACGCGGTGTTTCGGGGCGCGGTAGAATTCGTGCGGGAACCGGACGCTCATATCGGCTATCTGGGCTGGGGTTGGCTGACCATGGGACAAGCTCTGTCTGTGCCGATGCTGGTGGCGGGTCTCGCACTACTGTACGTGGTGTCGCCGCGGAACTGACGCTCGACTATGCAGACCTATCTCGATTTACTCCATCACGTGCGGCATCACGGCACGCCCAAGGACGATCGCACCGGTACCGGAACCCGGAGCGTCTTCGGCTACCAGATGCGTTTCGATCTCAGCGCGGGATTCCCTTTACTCACCACCAAGAAGCTTCACCTGAAATCCATTATTCACGAGCTCATCTGGTTTTTGCGCGGCGAATCGAACACCGCCTATTTGCGCGAGCAGGGGGTTTCAATTTGGGACGAATGGGCGGATGAGAGCGGCGAGCTGGGACCTGTTTACGGTGTGCAATGGCGGTCGTGGCCCACCGCCCACGGGCAGGCGATCGATCAGATCAGCCAAGTGATCGCCGCGATCAATGCCGATCCCAACTCGAGGCGCTTGCTCGTCAGTGCGTGGAACGTCGCCGATCTGCCGCGCATGGCGTTGGCGCCGTGTCACGCGTTGTTTCAGTTTTATGTCGCCGACGGCAAACTGTCCTGCCAACTCTATCAACGCAGCGCCGATATATTTCTCGGCGTGCCGTTCAATATCGCGTCGTACGCGTTGCTCACGATGATGATCGCACAGGTCTGCGAGCTCGAGGCCGGTGAATTCGTCCATACACTGGGCGACGCCCACCTTTACTTGAACCACTTCGAGCAAGCCGACCTGCAGCTGGCGCGTAATCCCTTTCCACCGCCACGCCTGGTGCTCAATGGGGACGTCCGCTCCGTGTTCGATTTCCGCTACGAGGATTTCACCCTGGACAATTACGAGGCGCATCCGCATATCGCAGCGCCGGTCGCGGTTTGAATTCTGCGCGTTCGCGAAGCCCGTAAGCGACACAGCCGACCGTGCGATTAAGCCTCCTCGTCGCGCTCGACCGAAACCGCTTGATCGGTCGCGGCGGGCAATTGCCCTGGCACTTACCGGCGGATTTGAAGCGCTTCAAATCGATCACGATGGGGAAACCGATCATCATGGGGCGCAAAACGCATGAATCGATCGGGCGGCCGCTGCCGGGCCGGCGAAATATCGTACTGACGAGTAATACGGCTTATGTATCGGACCGTTGTGAAGTCTTTGCGTCTTTAGACCTTGCGCTCGCGGCGCTAAACGATGAGCCCGAGGCGATGATTGTCGGGGGCGCCGCGTTGTACGCCCGCGCACTGCCGGTATGCACGCGGCTCTACCTGACCGAAGTGGATGCTGATCTGGAACGATTGGACGGGGACGTGCGCTTCCCGCCATTCGCGCGCTCGGATTGGCGTGAAGTATCGTTGGAACGCCATGCGGCGGACGAAAACCACCCCTACGCTTATAGTTTCATCGTCCTCGACAGAATCAATTGAGCGGCACGGCCTCCGACGATCGCACGCTGAACAGCTGCCGGTCGTCGAGACGCATCGCCGTGAGTTCACCGCCCCACACAGCGCCCGTATCGAGCGGGTAGACGTTGTAGCGCCGGGAATGCGCCGCACTCAAGCGCAACGTCGACCAGTGTCCGAAAATGATCCGCGTATGCCGGCTCGCGCGATCGCCTACTTCGAACCAGGGTAGAAGCGCGCGGTTTTGTTCATCAGGCGCGCCTTTCTCGGCCAGGTTCAAACGCCCCTGCGCGTCGTAGTAGCGCATTCTCGTCAGACAATTCGTGATGAAGCGGAGGCGCTCGGGACCGGCCAGCCGCGGGTCCCAAAGATCGGGCACATCACCGTACATCGCGTCGAGAAACGCGGGGAAATCGTCGCACCTCAGCATGGTGGTCACCTCCTCGGCACGCACGAGCGCTTCGTCCACCGACCAAGCCGAGGGCAGACCGGCGTGAACGAGGGTGAAATCCAGGTGTTGATCGCGGTGCATCAACGGCCGTTGTCGCAACCACTGGAGCAATTCTTCGCGATCGGGCGCGGCGAGTACTTCGCCCAGCGTATCGGTGCGGCGCGGCTTGGCGCCGGCGCGATAAGCGAGGCTCAGCAAATGCAGGTCATGGTTGCCCAGCACCGTGACGACGCGTTCGCCCAAAGCCTTGGCCTCGCGCAAGACAGCGAGTGAAGCCGGGCCACGATTGACCAGGTCGCCTGTGAGCCACAATGTGTCCGAGTCTGGATTGAATGCGATGGCCGTGAGCAAGGCCATGAACTCACGGTGGCAGCCCTGAATGTCACCGATGGCGTAGGTTGCCACTAAAAGCGACGCTCTCCCGCGATGAATACGTTGAATGTTACCCCCGGATTCCGCTGCGCTCCATCCGGGCTACATCGTTCGAGTAGCCTGGATGAAGCGCAGCGGAATCCGGGATCCTCAGTGTAGCAAGTTCGGTATGGAGAGACTGAAGGCGGGGATCTGAGCATCGAACCGGATCCCGTCCTCGGCAACCATTTCGTAGCTACCATACATGCTGCCGACCGGCGTCTCGATCATCGCCGCGCTGGTATAGCGAAACGCGCCGCCGGGGGCGAGCACGGGCTGTTCGCCGACTACGCCTTCGCCTTTGACCTCCTGCACCCGGCCGCTCGCGTCGGTGATGATCCAATGGCGATTGAGCAGCTTCGCCGTGATCGATCCCGAATTCTCGATCGTGATCGTATACGCGAATACGTAGCGATCGGATGCGGGGTCCGATTGTTCTTCAACGTAAATGGTATCGCTGGTAACGCTGATATTGTATTTCACTTTATCCACCATGCCCGCTGTACCGACCGCCGTTCGTCTATGCGTTCGATCCGCTCAAGCTCGAGATCGCGTTTGGTCGACACTGCGAAAGCTGATCGCTTCGGCGATATGCTGCTGTTCGATCACGTCTTGTTCTTCCATATCGGCAATTGTTTTAGCGATCTTTAAAACCTTGTGATAGCTACGCGCGCTCAACGCGAGCTTTTCAGCGGAACGTGAAAGCAGTACAAACGCCGTCTCGGAAACGGCGCACTGGGTTCCGATGACGCCTGGCAGGAGGTCGCTGTTGAGCCTTCCTTGACGCCTTAGCTGGCGGTGCCGTGCACGGCGGACGCGTTTTCCTGCGACGGTGCTGGATTCACTGCCTTCCGTGTCGGCTCGCATTAATTCCCCTGTTTGGCGCGCGAGTTCTAAATGCATGTCGATGCGTTCAGTGAGCGGTCCAGAAATCCGTCCGCGATAGCTTGCGATCTTGTCAGCCGTGCAACGGCATTCGATTCGGGTATCACCGTCGTAACCACACGGACAAGGATTCATCGCCGCGATCAACTGAAAACGCGCGGGGAAAGAAATCGTGCGCATCGCGCGGGTGACCGCAACCGATCCAGACTCGAGTGGCTCGCGCAGTGCTTCGAGCGCGCGCCGATTGAATTCCGGAAATTCATCAAGGAAGAGCACGCCATTGTGCGCCAGGGATATTTCCCCTGGACGAGGTATGCGACCACCCCCAACGAGTGCGGCGGCAGAGCACGAATGATGCGGTGCGCGGAATGGCCGTCGGCGCCAGGCGGAAAGATTCAATGGAATCGCGCAAAGCGAATGGATTGCGGCAGTCTCCAACGCCTCGTCCGCGGACATCTCGTCCAGCAAGCCCGGCAGGCGTGCGGCGAGCATCGTTTTACCGGTACCTGGCGGTCCGACCAGGAGGAGGTTGTGGCCACCCGAGGCAGCAATTTCCAATGCACGCTTGGCGCGAAATTGTCCAATGATGTCGAGGAGATCCGGGCAAGGCTCGACGTTGACATCGTGACCTTGCGGTTTGATCGCTGGTAACTGATTTAATTCGAGTAGGTGATCACTGACTTCGAGGAGCGATCGCGCTGCGTAGATGCGCATGTCATCCAACAGGGCCGCCTGTAATGCGTCCGCGTGACTTAGTATGAGATCGCGACCGGCATCACGTGCTGCGATCGCGGCGGCGAGCGCGGCGCCGACCGGACGTAGACTGCCGTCCAGCGCAAGCTCCGCGAGGAACTCCGCGCGTGTTAACGCATCGATCGGGATTTGTTTCGACGCGCCCAGAATACCGAGCGCAATCGCGAGATCGAAGCGCGTGCCGTCTTTGGGGATATCCCCGGGCGCGAGGTTGACCGTGATTCGTCCACGGGGGAAATCGAACCCGGAGTTGAGCAAGGCAGAACGCACCCGCTCGCGGCTTTCCCGCACCGCGGTCTCGGGTAAACCGACGATCATGAATTTCGGGAGTCCGCCGGTGAGATGGGTTTCGACGCTGACGGCGAGCGCCGACGTTCCTATCTGGCAGCGGCTATAGGTTCGCGCAAGCGCTTTTGCTTCCATGCATCAGTGACCGCTTGAATCGGTGCATCCCGCACCTGCTTACAATCAATGGAGAACGACAGTCGGTGAAAGTTTAGCTAATTTTCCGCGTTCGCGTCAGGTGTTTTCGAGTTCGGCCAGGCGCGTTTCGAGCCGTTCGAGTTTTTCCCGCGTGCGGCGCAGCATCGCCGTCTGCGCCTCAAATTCTTCACGCGTTACGAGATCCATGCGCGCGAGCGCGGTCTCGAGCAGCGCGCGCGCATTACTGCGAAATTCCTCGCGCAACACGCGGGCATCGGCGGGTAACAGCCCGCTGATGCGCTCAGCGATATCTTCCACAGCCCGCGGATCGAGCATCGGTTGGATCCTCCTTTGCACGCCATTATGGACGCCGCGTGCAGTGCGCGCCTACGCCTAAGCTTAATCCGCCGCGATCGCAGCCGCTAGCGGCTGCCCCCAGCGCGACGCCGGCGCGCGGTGCGCGTTCTTTTGGTGCACCGGGATGCCGCAACGCACCACTATCGCTGTTTTAGCCGATCGAGTTCGAAGCGTATCTAGTTGTTATTAAAAATTAACGCGTTTATCCCCTTGACATATGTACAATGCTAAGGCATCTTCTCCTTCAAACAGATGGAGGAAGCGGCCTTGCCGGACGAACAGGGAAAACTGTTGGATCAAGAAATAGCGACGTTTCAGAAATGGCTGAAAGCCCATTGGGCAAGCAGCCCTATCTGTTCTGTGTGCCAAAAGAACAACTGGATAATTGGAGAGCACCTAGTCACCACTACCAAAATAAGCGAGAAGGGGGACATCCTTTTAGGAGGCGTGACTTACCCACAAGTGATGCTGGTTTGCGGGAACTGTGCGGTTACGCTGTCTTTCAATGCACGCCTTATAGGCGTGGTGAAAGACGATCCTCAGGAAATCGAGAAAGGTTAATTACATGCCAGGCGATACAGTTCAAACAGGCGGTGGAGGTGGGGATCTCAACTTTCAGTCCTCTCAGGGAGCTCTTATCACACCTCACTATGTGGCGCGCAAGATGACGTTTTACGCCATCCAAGAAAATGAAATCAAAGCATCGTCTTTTGCTAATACACTCGCAATGATAGCTTTTTCTTTCGCTTCTGGTCTTTTAACGCTCGGTCTTGGCATCCGAATTGAGGCACAATTTCAAGAAACAATTAGCCCGGCTGGCGTGGTGCTAACTGAATTCATTGCTCCAGGACTTTGGGTGGTATCTCTCATAGGGTATGTGGTGGGAGCGCTAGCGTTACACTACAGAAGCTCGATGATGAGAGTTATCAAGAAAGAAAGCACGGTGACAAAAGGCCAGGGAAAATAGAGGATCTACGCGAATGTCCCGAGGTAAATACCTCTCTCTAGAGGAAGCTCGTAGGGCTGGGAAGCTGGATCAGTTTGCCAAGGAGCACCCATCCGTTGGTGCTAAGCGGATCTTCGATGATCTCATGAATTCTATGGCGCACGGTGAGAAGCCCGACAGCCAACTCAAAAGGCAGCCAGCAGCTCATCGAACATCTGTTCGGGCCGCTTCCGGCGATTGTAGCGATACTCAAATTCCTTCACGTACTTCTGAAGGTGCTTCCCGGAAACGTGGACGTGGGTCCCGCGGATCGAAAGCTTGAGCCGCGCCCAGAAGCCTTCCATGCCGTTGACATGACATTCGCCGTCTACATACTCACCCGCGCCGTGGTTAACCGTCTCATGCTCGTATCCGGCCTTGGACAAGCCACCGTAGGACTTCAGTTCGTCGGTATGGATCGTGCTCCCCGCTTCGACGTTCGCTTTTATGATGGGCTGGAGGGTTTTCTTTCGGACGTTAGGGACGACCTTCATCATCACGTCGCCGCCACGTTCAAGCATTCCGAACACGACCGTTTTGCCTGGAGCGCCACGGCCGCGTTTGCCCCCGGACTTCTTACCGCCCACGTAGGTTTCATCGGCTTCCACAGTGCCGCCCAGCGGCCACTCGCCATCCGTTTTTGCCAGATACTTGCGCAGTTCGTGACCCATCCGCCACGCCGTTTTGTACGTCACGCCGAGCTGCCGTTGCAACTCTTTGGCGGCAATCCCGTGGCGGGTCGTGGTGAACAGGAACATCGCGTAGAACCACTTTTGCAGGGGCGTCCGAGACAGGGCAAACGGTGTGTCTTGCATCGGGTGGATATGGTGGCCGCAGTTGCACGTATAGGCGGGCATCTTCTTAAGGCGATGGAACTTGCCTATCTCGCCACACTTGGGGCAGGCAGGCTTTTTCCCAAAACGTGTCTTGAACAAGTGATCCAAGCACGTATCGTCATCGGGGAAGTGTTCGAAAAAACTTTGTACGGTCCAGGCCATCGTTATCTCCACTGTATGGATGCAGTATAGAAGAACGATGAACATACGTCAAGGGGATAAACGCGAAAATTAATCAAGGCATGGCACGCAAGATGCAACGTTCTCCGAGGAACGGCCGGACTACTTGCGACGATATCGACGGCCTAACGACAGCCGTGATGGGGAGAAATGATATTGAGAATTTTGCACGCCACGCTAGCTGTAGCCGCACTCGCCTGCACGTCGCCGCCCGCACCTGCGGACGAGGCGGCCGACGGTTCGCCGCACAAGCTCAGCGCCAACGTTCTCATTACGACGGAATACCTGTATCGCGGCATTTCACAGTCGAACGAGGATCCAGCCTTGCAGGGCGGCTTCGATTATGCTTACGAACCCCTGGGCTTCTATATGGGGTTCTGGGCGTCGAGCATCGAATTCAATGCGATGGCGGCCGACACCTCCTCGATTGAGACCAACTTCTACGGTGGATTCGCCGGCGAATGGCCCTTGGGCGTCAGTTGGGACATCGGCGGGCTGTATTACTACTACCCGGATACGAACGAAGACGTGGGTGCGGATTTCAATTTCGTCGAGCTCTACGGCAACCTCGGATATTCCTTCGAAACGACGCTCGAACCGACCGTGGATATCGGCTTTGCCTGGTCTCCCGATTTCTTCGGTGAGGACGGCGACGGTCTGTATCTGCACGGCAAACTCAGTTTCACGCTCCCGTACCGTTTTGGAGCCTACACCCTGTTCGGCTACCAGGACGTTGACGGAGACTTGACATCGGGTCCCGTGGGTTTCGATTACAACCACTATGCGCTCGGGCTGACGTACACCTACAGCGTATTGAGCTTCGACGCATCGTGGAACGATGCGAGTGCCGATTGCGGGGCCAACGATATCTGCGAGGCTTTCGTATTTTCGGTCTCCAGCAGTTGGTAGCCGTCACGAACGGCTCGAAACAGGCGGCATTCGATGTCGAAATACGAGAGAATCCGACGCGGCGCGACGTGCCGATTTCCAGCGGAAGACGAACCGGCCGGTAAACGCTCACACGAAACGGGAGGGGTGCAATGAAGTTGATAACGGCAATCATCAAGCCATTCAAGCTGAACGACGTTAGGGAATCGCTATTGGAGCGCGGCGTGCAAGGGATGACCGTTACGGAACTCAAGGGTTTCGGTCGTCAGAAAGGTCATACAGAGTTGTATCGAGGCGCCGAATACGTCGTGGATTTTCTACCGAAGATCCGCATCGAAGTTGCCGTCAGCGATGGACAGCTCGACGACGTTGTCGAGGCTATCCGTAATGCGGCGAATACCGAGTCGATCGGGAACGGCAAGATATTCGTCAGCGAATTGCTCGAGGTGGTGCGTATTCGCACCGGGGAAACCGGCTCCGACGCAATCTAGAAGTGGTCTCAAAATTCGTCTGAGGCGGAAAGTCTTGGCGCGCGGGCAGTCGAGGAGCGCAGTTTATGCGCAATCTGCGGCTTCACCGCCCCGCACCGCAGAAGGTCGCGCAACGTAGCATCAACGTCTCAGACGAATTTTGAGGCCGCTTCTAGTGTGCTGTCCCACGATGAACTTTCATAAGTCGTGATGATCAGATCGGCTATTGTGTCATGCAGGAGCCAGCCGATGGTTACCGGTCGACCCAGATCCTTTACGGTTAAACTGAGCGAGGAGGAACACGAGGTCCTCAACAGTTACGCGAGGTCGCGCAGTCTGCCGCATGCGCTGGCACGGCGCGCAAAGATCGTCATGATGGCAGCCGATGGGCTGTCTAACAGCGCGATTGCCAGAAAGCTCGATGTATCCAATCCGACGGTCACAAATGGGTGTCGCCGGTATATCGCCAACGGGATTGTCGGATTGTATGATCTGCCGCCGGGCCATCGTCGGCGCACATATGATGACGATGAGGTTGCACGCTTGATGCAAAAGGTGCTGAGCGAGCGACCGGAGAACGCGACCCATTGGAGCACGCGTTCGTTTGCACGGGAGACCGCGCCCTCGAAGAGTACCGTTCATCGGTATTTCACGCTGTTTGGGATCCAGCCCTATCGCAGCCGCACGTTCAAACTCTCGACCGCTCCCTTCTTCGTCGACAAGGTGCGCGATATTGTCGGTTTGTACTTGAATCCACCCGATAATGCCCTGGTATTGTGCGTTGACGAAAAAAGCCAGATCCAGGCATTGGAACGCAGTCAGCCGGTTCTGCCGATGGGGCTCGGTTATGTCGAGGGTGTCACCCATAATTACTTTCGACATGGCACGACCACGTTGTTCGCGGCGCTCGATATCGCCAACGGCACGGTCATCGGGCAGTGCAAAGCGCGGCATCGTCACCAGGAATTGCTGTCCTTCCTGAATCATCTCGAGAAAAGTGTTCCCGCCGCGCTGGATGTTCATCTGGTGATGGACAACTATGGCACGCATAAGCATCCCAAAGTCCGTGCCTGGTTCGCTCGACGCCCTCGATTTCACGTCCACTTCACGCCAACCTACGCGTCATGGCTCAACCAGGTCGAACGTTGGTTTGGTCTCATCAGCCAGCGCGCTATCAAGCGCGGGTCGTTCCGGAATGTGAAGGATCTCGTTGCTCGTATCGAGCGATATATTGCTCAGCACAACGCCAACCCTATACCTTTCGCCTGGACCGCAACCGCCGACTCAATCTTGAAAAAACTCGCCCGACTTTCGAAACTTCTTTGCGGGACAGCACACTAGGCTCGTGGCGCCATTTGGCGCCCGCATAAACTCATAAGCTTGAAGGGAGGGCGATGATGTCGCGAATTTTCGTTTTTTGGACCTTGGCCGCGTTACCACTTGCCACGTCGGCGGATACGCTGGACACGGGGGACAGTGCATGGATCCTGACGTCGACTGCGCTGGTGTTGTTCATGACCTTGCCAGGGCTCGCACTGTTCTATGCCGGTCTTGTACGCAGTAAAAATGCCCTTTCGATTTTGATGCAATGCTTCGCGGTCGCCTGTCTGATGTCCGTAATGTGGGTGCTGGTGGGTTATGGCCTCGCATTCGGCGACGGCGGGGGTCTTAACGCCTATATCGGCATGGGCAATATTCTCCTCGCCGATGTGACTCGCGACTCGATGCATTCGACCATCCCGGAATCGGTGTGGGTCATGTTTCAGATGACGTTCGCGATCATTACGCCGGCATTGATCGTGGGTGGATTCGCCGAACGCATGAAGTTTTCAGCCGTCATGCTGTTCAGTGGCTTGTGGCTCGTGTTCGTCTACGCCCCGGTTTGTCATTGGGTCTGGGCAGACGGCGGTTGGCTCTATGACATGGGGCTGCTCGATTTTGCCGGCGGTACCGTCGTCCATATCAACGCCGGCGTCGCCGCGGTCGTTGCCGCTGTCGTGCTCGGCAATCGCCGCGGGTTCCCGCGCACGGCGATGCCGCCCCACAATCTGACCCTGACCGTAACCGGCGCGTCGATGTTGTGGGTCGGTTGGTTCGGCTTCAACGCCGGCAGCGCCGTCGCGGCTAATGGCGACGCCGGGATGGCAATGCTGGTGACGCACATTTCCGCGGCTGCGGCTTCGCTGGCATGGATGTGCGTCGAATGGATTAGGCACGGCAAGCCGAGCGTGCTGGGCATCGTCACCGGCATGGTGGCGGGTTTGGGTACGATCACGCCGGCGTCCGGATTTGTCGGCCCCATCGGCGCCCTGATCATTGGAATCTCGGCCGGCATCGTCTGTTATTTCGCCACGCAGACGATCAAACGCACGCTCAAAATCGATGACTCCCTGGACGTGTTTCCCGTACACGGCGTCGGCGGGATGCTCGGCACGATCCTGGCCGGCGTCTTTGTGGCCGAACAGTTCGGTGGCGCGGGTCTTGCGGAGGGGGTCACTCAGGGGTCCCAGATCTTGACCCAACTCATCGGTGTCGCGGCGACCGTCGGATGGTGCGCCGTTGTGACCTTCGCGCTCCTCAAGATCGTCGACGTTCTGGTGGGCTTACGCGTTTCGCCGGAGATGGAAACCGAGGGCCTGGACTTGAGTGAACATGACGAGCGCGGTTACATTCTCTGAGTACGGGAAAACCCGGTCGGGCCCGAAGGATAGCGGCGAAATTTGACGAAAATTGTTCCCAAGCTCTGGGTGAATGCATACAATGGGTGGTTGCGATCACGGCCGACATCGGACGCCATAACCCGGCACCCACTCCATTAGCGAACGACCATGGCAGACGGACAACTCGTAGATAAAAATATCCTGAAAACCCTGGTTCCGCCCAATGCGCTAAACGCGGAAAATTTTCAGGAGCTCGCGGGCAAGGCCTTCGTCGAAGAAATCGGTGCGGGCAAGACGATATTCAAGGTCGGCGAGGTTGATCGCAAGACCACCTACCTGCTCGAAGGCGAAGTGACCCTGACCGACGACGCTGGACAGACGTCGTCCGTCCGCGGCGGAACGGATGCGGCCAAGCATCCGCTGGCTAACGCGCAGCCGCGCAAACAATCCGCGAAGACCAAAGGCAATTGCAAAATTACGCGATTCGACAGCGATCTGCTCGATATCTTATTGACCTGGGACCAGTTGTCCGGAATCGAAGTCGCCGAGATCTCGGTGGACGAAGAAGAGCAAGCTGACAGTGATGACGGCGACTGGATGACCCGCATTTTGCAATCACAGGCGTTTCTACAGGTACCACCGGCCAACATTCAAGCCTTGTTCATGCGTTTGCAGGAAGTGCCGATGAGTCCCGGTGAAGTGGTCATCAAGCAGGGTGATGAAGGCGACTATTACTACATCATCAAGCACGGCAAAGCCAAGGTTACGCGTTCGTCGAAGACCGGTTCGGAGTTGACGCTCGCGACGCTGAAGGATGGCGACGCGTTCGGAGAAGAAGCCTTGCTCTCCGAAGCCAAACGCAACGCTACGATCACGATGGAAACCGACGGCATGTTGATGCGCCTGTCCAAAGATGACTTCAATGCCTTATTGAAGGAGCCCATGCTGAGTTGGATCACGCTTCCCGAAGCCAAAGAACGCGTCGGCCAGGGCGCGAAGCTGCTCGATGTACGGCTGGAGAGCGAACATTCGAATTCGGGCATCGAAGGGAGCGACAATATTCCGCTGTTCATGCTGCGGCTAAAGGCGGACAGCCTCGATCCCGAGACGCCCTACATCGTTTACTGCGATACCGGCCGCCGCAGCTCGGCCGCGGCCTTTTTGCTCAGCGAACGGGGATTCGAAACCTACGTTCTGCAGGGCGGCTTAATGGAGCAGGGTGACGACGCTGAATCTGCCGCCTGAGTGACGCGATGGTTTCACAAAGAGTCCTCTGATACGCCCTATTTCTGCGTAACCGGCAGCCCGGTCACCCACAGCAAGTCTCCGCAGATTCACCTGGCGTTCGCCGCGCAGACCGGACGAGCGTTGACCTATGAACGGA
The DNA here is from genome assembly GCA_965217605.1 of Gammaproteobacteria bacterium. Taxonomy (GTDB): domain Bacteria; phylum Pseudomonadota; class Gammaproteobacteria; genus JAYYZW01. The sequence continues at coordinate 33,549 of CBDCJB010000007.1, read as the reverse complement.
TTGAGGTAATGCCCGGTCAATTGGCGCTGGCGGTCGCGGAGTTTCAGCAGGCCGGCGGGCAGGGTATGAACGTCACCGTGCCGCTCAAGGAAGAAGCCTGTGCGCTTGCGGCACGCACGATGGAACGGGCCGAGGCGGCGGGCGCCGCGAATACGCTGTGGTTTGACGCCGGCGGCGCAGTCATCGCCGACAACACCGATGGCGCCGGCCTCGTACGTGATCTCACCGTCAACCAGGGTGTCGAGCTCGCTGGCCAACGCATACTCGTCGTCGGTGCTGGGGGCGCTGCCCGTGGTGTTCTACCTGCGCTGGCTGCGGCGCGACCGGCATCGATCGTGAGGCCGGATACGGCGCCTGTGATCGCGAAGCTGCGCTAACCCGGATATTTCATAAAAAAAGAGGGCAAGCCCTTTCTAATCCGTTATAATTCAGTTAGTTAGGCTGAAAACGGAAAGGACTCGCCCGTGACAGAATGTACCCAGACTGCGCTGCAATTTCCAGGCTTTTCTCGCCGCAAGATCGACGTCTCATTCAACGCCGGTGATCACCAATCGCACGGCATCCAAGGCGACGGCGTTGGCAACGCGGTTTGAAGCTCGTGGCACGATCGACCTGCTCGAGTGGGGCGCTGACACGACCTACCCGTTCGACATCATCGTTAATGCGACCTCGCTCAGTCTACGTGGCGAATTGCCGCCGCTGCAGCCGGCGGCGGTGCATCCGCGTAGCGTCTGCTATGACATGATGTACGGCAGCGACGCGAACGTGTTTACGGCCTGGGCGAACCGGGCGGGCGCGGCGCGGGCCTTGGACGGCTTGGGTATGCTCGTGGAACAGGCCGCGGAGGCCTTTGAAATCTGGCATGGCGTGAGGCCGGATACGGCGCCTGTGATCGCGAAGCTGCGCTAAACGCGCTAAACCGATGGTTCGCTTGTAGGCGCCCGCGTGCGGGCGAATCCGGGGCTCAGCTCAACCCAGCCCTTGCCATCGATCCATAACGTCCGGCAACCACGAGGCGAGCCCTGGAAACGCCGCGATTACGGCCACCGCCGCGATTTGGATCATCACGAAGGGCATGATGCCGCGGTAAATATGCGTGATGTCGACGCCGTCGGGCGCCACCGCCTTCAGGTAGAACAGTGAAAAGCCGAACGGTGGCGTTAGAAAGGACGTCTGTAGATTTACGGCGATGAGCAGTGCGAACCAGAGCAAATCCACACCCATTAAACTCGCAATGGGCGCGAGTATGGGTACGACGATGAAACAGATCTCGACGAAGTCGAGGAAGAATCCCAGCACGAAGATCGTAGCCATGCTGAGGAACAAAAAGGTGACTTTACCCCCGGGCGCCGTACTGAAAAAGGCTTGCACCAAATGGTCCCCGCCGAGGCCCCGGAATACAAGTCCGAATGCGGTCGCACCCACCAAGATCAGAAACACCATGCTGGTCAGCATCATGGTCTGACGCGCCGCCTGATAGAGATTGCCGCGATTCAAGCGCCGATGCGCGCTCGCGAGCAACAGCGCCCCGAGGCCACCGAGCGCGGCGGATTCAGTCGGTGACGCGATTCCGAAGAATATCGAACCGAGCACCGCCAGGATCAGGACCAACGGCGGTATCAGGGATTTGATCACGCGTGGAAAGAGCCCCGCTACGCCCGTTGCGGTGACCGGCGGCGCCAGATGCGGCGCCGTCCACGTGCGCCACCCGATATAAGCGATGTAAAGGAGGATTAAGACCATGCCAGGCAGGATCGCGGTCATGAACAAACGCCCGATCGGCACGCCGACCACGTCGGCCAGTAGTATCAGCACGATACTCGGCGGAATGACCTGACCCAGCGTTCCCGAAGCGGCTATCGTGCCCGCCGCGAGCGAGGCGTCGTAATCGTGCTTGAGCATGGCCGGCAGCGCAATGACGCCCATGGTCACCACCGTGGCGCCCACCACGCCCGTGGTTGCGGCGAGCATGGCGCCGACGATGACGACCGAAAACGCGAGGCCGCCGCGCAAGCCGCCGCACAACGAGCCCATGGTTTCGAGCAATTCTTCGGCCAATCCCGATTTTTCGAGGATCACCCCCATGAAAATGAACAGGGGGACGGCGAGGAGGGTGAAATTGGTCATGACGCCCCAGATGCGTAAGGGCAGCAAGTTGAAAAAATCGAGCCCCAGCAGGACACCGCCGAATAGCAGTGCGGTCCCACCGAGCGTGAAGGCGACGGGGTAACCGATCATGAGCGCGCCGATCACGACCGCGAACATGACGATGGCCCATACCTCGTTCACGCATTGCCCCTTGGATTGCCGAATAGAAGGCGGCATAGCTCGGCCAGGCCCTGCACGAACAACAGCGTGAAGCCGAGCGGAATGAGCGCTTTGGCCGTCCAGCGGTAGTCCAGGCCGCCCGGATCGGGCGACACCTCGCCATGCACCCAGGCGTCGTAGACGAACGGTGCCGACGCCCAGATAACGAGGGCACAGAACGGCAACAGCAAGAACAGGATGCCGGCAATATCGATACAGCGACGCGCGCGCGCTCACCAGGCGGCTGCGGTAAACGAGGTCGACCCGGACGTGGCCATCGTGTTTCAGGGTGTAAGCGGCCCCAAGTAGAAAAATGGCGGAAAACAGATGCCATTCCAATTCTTGCAGCGCCACCGAACCCTGGCGGAACGCGTAGCGCATGAGCACGTCGTACGCCGTGACGCCGACCAACAGCACCACCAGCGAGGTGGTGAGGCGGCCGCCCAGTTCCGCCACGCGGTCGAATAGCGTTAAAACCTTGGCGAGGGCGTTATGCACACGAAAACCGGCGCTGGGTAAAGGATTCGATGGTTATCGTAGGTTTCCCCGAACTCAGTATCACAAATTCACGTAAACGATTGTTTTGGATTACAAAGCATCGAGGTGGCCAATTCTTGGCTGATCGACTGGATGGGGCGCCTAGACCATTGATTCCCATAGCTCGCGCACGTTTGATACACAGGCTTATCCACAGCGAATGCGAGGCATGACGAATGGGATCCGCGCGCCGTGAGCGTCAGGCGCTTGGCCGTCGATGTGGCGTGAACGCTTGCACTGTGCCGCCGCCGCCCGCGCGTCGGCTCAACGCCGAGTGGCCTCGGCCAGGCGTACGAAGTCAGCGACTGAGAGCTGTTCCGCGCGCGCGCCTGGATCGATATCGCACTGCGCGAACCCGGCCGCATCGACATAGTCTCCCAGCGTATTGGCCAAGGTTTTACGCCGCTGCGAAAACGCCGCGCTCACGATCTGCGACAACCATCGCTCGAATTCCCGATCGTCGGCTCGCGCATAGGGGCGCAGCTCTACGACCGCCGAATCCACACGCGGCGCCGGCCGAAAGCTGTCCGGACCGATATCCATATGTTGCGTTATCGCACAGCGTCGTTGCGCGATGACGCTGAGGCGGCCGTAGGCCTTCCGCCCGGGTGCCGCGGCGAGGCGTTCCGCGACTTCTTTCTGCAGCATCAGGATCATGTTAGAAAATCGCGCCGCGTGGCCGAGCAGGTGTTGAATCAGGGGGGTCGAAATGTTGTAGGGGAGATTCCCGGCCAGCTTCCAAGGGTTCTCGGGGTGCCCGAGTCGGTCGAGATCGAAGGTCAAGATGTCCGATTCCACGACGGTGACGTTGGCCGCCCCGGAAAATCGCGCTTCGAGCCGTGCACTCAAATCGCGATCGATCTCGACGACGACAACGTTCGCGCCCGACGCCACGAGTTGTTCCGTCAACGCGCCGCCACCCGGCCCGATCTCGAGGATGCGGTCATGTCGATGCGGACCGATCAGAGCGATGATTTCATCGATGACGAACGAGTCGACGAGAAAGTGCTGTCCGAATCGCTTACGCGCGATCGGGGCATCACTGCTGGACATGATCTTTCCGGGTTCTGGCGATCGTGCCCGCGAGATCGATGGCGGCCAATAGGCTGCCGGTGTCGACATTTCCGGTTCCGGCGCGATCCAGTGCGGTGCCGTGATCGACCGACGTGCGGATTATAGGGAGGCCAAGGGTCACGTTAACCGCGCCACCGAAGCCGACGGCCTTGAGAGCTGCTAGACCCTGATCGTGATACATGGCCACGATAGCGTCATGCTCCAGTCGATTCGCAGGCGCAAATGCAGTATCGGCTGGAACCGGCCCGCTGATCGTCCACCCGTGTTCGCGGCGGTCGTCGATTACCGGCCCGATAGCCGTGCTGTCCTCATCGCCCAGATGGCCGCCCTCGCCGGCGTGGGGGTTGAGTCCGCATACGCACAGGCGCGGATTCGCGATCCCGAATAGCCGTTGCAGGTCGAGATGCAGCACGTCCAGTACATCGTTTAAGCGTTCCGAGGTAATCAGCCCGGGCACCTCGCGTAGCGGCACATGGGTCGTCACCAGTGCAACCCGCATGGGGCCGGATACCAGCATCATGACCGGAATGGATGCCCCAACGCGTTCCGCAAGGTATTCCGTATGACCGGAGAACTTAACGCCGGCGTCATTGATGATGGCCTTTTGAACGGGCCCGGTAACCATCGCTGCCACACTGCCGGCGCGGCAATGATCGGCGGCGGCATCGATACAATCGAGTACGTAACGCGCGTTGCGCCGGTCGAGTTGTCCGTGAACCGCACGCGCCGCCGCACGGATTGGAAATACTTGCAATTGGCCACGCGGCGCCGCGTGACAGGCGCCCGGATCGGTGACCTCGGCGATGTCGACGGTGATTCCCAACTGTTGCGCGCGATCCGCGATCACGCCGGGATCGGCGAAACAGATGACGTTCCGCGGCGCCGGTTGTAATGCGATCAGCAGCGCGAGGTCGGGGCCGATACCCGCGGGTTCTCCTGGCGTGAGCGCGATGGGTTGCAGCGTTGGATTATTCGTCGACGCGGTATTCGACATAGGCCTCGTCGCGCAGACGACGCAACCAGGATTGGCGCTTTTCATCGAGCTTGCGCTGCCGAATCGCGCGTCGCGCGCGATCGCGTTTGACCTCCTCCGTGCCGTCAAATTCGCGCCGGTCCAGGACCTGCAGGATGTGAAAACCGAACTCGGATTTAAACGGCGCACTGATCATGCCGATGTCGATCACGAGCATGACTTCCTCGAAAGCGGGGTCCATTTTTCCTTGGCTGACCCAGCCAAGGCCGCCCCCTTCCAGCGCGGATACCCGGTCATCGGAGTGCGTACGCGCCAATTGCTCAAAATCGTCACCACCTTCGAGGCGGGCTTTGAGCTGCGCAATACGAATCAATGCCTGGTCCGGGGCGACTAACTCGTTGGGCTCCACGAGTATGTGTCGAACTTTGTGTTGCTCGATCATGATCTTTTCACCTTCGCGCTGGTCGGTGAGCATCACGATATGAAAACCGCTGGGATTGGTAATGACGCCGCTGATGTCACCGACGTCCATGTTGCTTACCGAATCGGCGAACAGGCTGGGAATTTCCTCGGCCTTGCGCCATCCGAGATCACCGCCTTCGAGCGCCGTCTGGCCGTCCGAAACGCTGATCGCGAGCGTCGCGAAATCGCCACCTTCGTCAACGCGCCTGACGACGTCTTCGGCCTTCTCGCGAGCGGTGCGGATTTCGGCGTTGTCGGCGCCGTCGGGTGTTGAAACGAGAATATGCGACAGGCGGTATTCGAGCCCACTGGACTCTTCATTGAATTCGTAGACGAGAAAGTTCTCGATCTCGCGATCCCGCACCCTTACACGGTTATCCACTTCCGATTTGCGTAACTTCGCCATCACGATCTCTTGGCGGACCTGATCGCGAAAACCTTCGAATTCATGCCCCTCGGATTCGATAATTTCCCTAAACTGCTCGAGCGTGAGATTGTTACGCACCGCGATATCACCCACAGCCCGATCGAGCGCCTCTTCTGCAACTTCGACACCGACCCTGTCAGCCAACTGCAGCTGAATTTTTTCCAATACCAAACGCTCCATCACCTGCCGTTCCAGCACCGAGGTTGGCGGCATTTGACTTCCTTGCTGCCGGAGTTGCATGCGTACACGGTTCATCTGTTCTTCGAGCTCGCTTTGCATCACGACATCTTCGTCGACGACGGCCAGGATGCGATCGAGTTCCACCGCATTGCCGCTGAAAGCGAACAATGCACATGCGACGGCCACGAGGTGTAACGGCGCGGGAAGCGTGGGTATGACTGACGTCGTGCCTGGCATGAGTATTCGGCTGTGACTGGCGTCGAAATCCGCAGTGCACGTCGCGGCTCGGATGCGCTGCGAACCTCCCTAACCCTCGGTTTTTATGACGAATCAGGGCACAGATTGTATCGCATTACGCCAAATTTCAAGAAATTCCACCGTAGCATCGAACCGCGGACAACCCGAAGGTCCAAAAAGCGGAGTGGTGCGGAAAACGCGCGTTCGCGACAACGAGTCGAAAAATGACGGAGCGTCGTTGTTCGGGATTAACTTTAATCGAACGGATCGTAATAACCCGCAATCCCACGGCGGAGCAAACTGGTGGGATCCTGGCCGAATCCACCCAGACCACGGAAGTGGACCTGCATGAAGAACCCGTTTTCGAATTCCCCTTGCGAATTGCGTAGAAAGCGGCGTCCAACGAGGCGCGCCCCCCAGCAACAGCTCTCGTACTCCATGCCCCATACGGTTTCCAGCGATCGCTTTTGTTGTAGCGAGTAATTCCAACGCCCGACCATTGCCAGCCGTTCCGTTACGGGCCAGCGTACCGATATGTCGGTCTGCTCGACATCGGTGACGGCACGCCGAAACCGGTAGCGCAGGTTGAGGACCGTATCGAAGCGCGGCCGATAACGTAGCGACACGGCCATCTTTTCCGTTTGCGGTTTGTCAGGATCCCAATGGATCGTGCCACGTGCGCTCCAATCGCCGAAAAGGTTCGTCGCGGCTTCGGCGATGATCTCCGATTGATTGTCTCGCTGTTCGATGCGCCCCGGCAAAGTGACTTCGCGATCGCGGAAGTAAAAGATTTGACCGAGGCTGAACCGGTATGTCTCGCGGCCGTCTTCGGCGTCGAGCGCACGGGTGGTAAAAGCAAGCGCGACCTGATTTGCATCGCCGACGCGATCGCGACCAGAAAAACGGTTGTACCGAAAGAGGTTCTGGAAAGAGACATCGTACACGCCACCATCGAAGCGAGGGATATCGTCTTGCCCGATGTGCGGAATCAGAAGGTAGAAGATTCGGGGTTCCAGCGTCTGCAGTTGTGGTTTTCCGAAGAGTGAAAACTGGCGCTCCAGGAAGAGCTTTGAATCAAGACTAAAAATTGGAACGGTACGTGATTCGTTATCGTCGAAAAACCGCGCAGGATCATCGACGATATATTCGGTGTGCCGCACGGCTAACCGTGGTACGACCGCCATATACTCCGTTCCAAACCGCCGGCTAATTGCCGGTCTGAGGTCGATCCGGGCGCCGGTAACACTCTTACTGCGGTCGAAGTAAGTCGTTTCCGCATTGAGCGTGGCGCTGAGCTTGTACCGATTGGGCGGCGAATATAAGTTGAGTGTGACCTGCGGTAGGCGCCGGTACGGCTCCGAGGTTGACGGCAGCGTGTCGTCGACGATCTGGTAATCTTGCGCCAATCCATAGATGTTGAAGCGTGCCCCGCTGTACTGGACGGTGGCCCGTCGATCGAGAAAACGCTGGGCGGTCACATTGAGACTGTTGCCGAAATCTCCGAAATAGCGATCATCGGATACGTTATTGACCAGCAAGGTGAAAGCGCCGCGGCGCTGATGGAAAAACTGACGGTGCCGGAGCGAAACCAGGGATCGGTCCTCGTCGTTACGCAGATCGTCGCCGGGCAAATACTCGAATTCCAATTGACCGGCATAATCCTGCTCCAGGTAGCGAAATTGGCCGCCGAGCATTGCACCTCTGTCGTCGATGTAGCGCGGCGTGAGGGTCGCGTCATGGTGCGGCGCGATGTTCCAGTAATACGGCGCCCGCACGTCGAAACCCGATTCATTAGTCGAACCGTATGAGGGTGCTAGGAATCCGGATTTGCGTTTATCGCTGATCGGAAAATTAACGTACGGAAAATAAAAGACCGGCACATCCCTGACTCGGAGGACGGCGTTACGCGCCGAGCCGCGGTCTGATTTGTGGTTCAGTTTGATCGCGCTTGCCGATATTCGCCAATCCTCGTCGGATAGCGGGCAGGTGGAATAGTCGACATTTTCCAGAACCGTCATGTCGGCCTTGCGATCGTTACTCATTTGGGAAGATTCGCCGCGACCGCGACCGCCTTGAATCCAATATCGCCCCTCGTCGAGTATCGACACTTTGCTGTTGAGATCGTAGATCGCGCTCTGACCGGACCACGTGATGCCGGACTCCCAAATGTGGGTCCGGCCTTCGGCGGTAACCACCCCTTTGGCATCGTCGTAAGTTATCGAGTCGGCACGCAGCGCTCTATTGCCCTGCACGACTTCGACGTCACCATGGAACTGCGAAAGCCCGTCTTTGACCAGTCGCGTGGTATCCGACCGGATCTCCGTACTCGCGCGGTCGGTGGACTCGTCCGTGTAGCCAGGACGAATCGGAATGAGGCGGCCTGCCGGGCATAATCGCCATTGATAATTATCGGCGGGTTTGTCGAATGCTCCGGCATGCGCCTCGATGATCGCACCGACCCCGAGCGCCAACAGCAGCGCGAGCGGGAATCGTGCTGGAACCGCGACCGGCATACGCGAAATCATTCTTCTTTTCATTAACGCGAGGTAGGTAAGTACTGACCAGCGTGGGCCTAAAAGTCGCATAGATCCCGTGTCGCTTCAATAAGCTGCGTTTTTCACGCCAACCGCATCCGGCACCGGGATGTCCCAGCGTTGTTCGAGCCCGTAAGTGCTTGATGGGTGGAGCTCGGCGCCGGCTATATTTTTTGACGCGTTTTCGCTCGAATCGAGTTGAAAGGCGATAGGACATCGTTCTTTAACGTCGATTTAACCCTCTTCGCGAGGCGCCTTGCGCACGTCTTTCTCAATTTCGCGCAAATACGTATCGATAAGAGACAATTTATCAGCGCCGTCAGCGGCATTGAGGATGTCGACTTTGTGAGAGATGTCCAGCGGCAGTACCTCCGCGAGTCGATGCGCGACCCATAAGGCGCTGTCCATTTGCCGGCTGTCGTGAGGCGTCTGACCGAGGTTATTGTCGAATATGTCGTTCAACAGGCTGCGCAAATAGTCGAACTGTTGCGGGATCGCCGCGTCGATTTGTTCTTCCAGGTAATCAATGTCGCCAATTAAAAGACGATTCACACGAATATTGTGATTGATGACGCGGAACAACCTGCTGCCCAGCACCTCGATGTGGAGGAGGCCGTCTTCGCCTTGATCCCACGACGCAATGCTTGCGATGGTCCCAACCCGGAAGAAGTGAGGCGTGCTGCCAACCTCGCTGCCGTATTTGATTGGAACGATACCGAACGGCGTGTTATCACGAAGTGATTCGCTCACCATATCGAGGTACCGGGGTTCGAAAATACGCAGCGGCAATAAGCCGTCGGGATACAAAACCGTTTCAAGCGGAAACAATGGGACTGGATCGCGCAGCTCCGGCGCAAGGGTATAACTCAAGACCGTTCACCCAGCAGGTCAAGGATGCGTTCGTGAATGTTATCGAACGCGCCGTTGCTCATGATTAGAATATGATCGCCCGGCTGCGCCAACGCCGCGACCTCCGCGATCAGATCATCGGTTGATGAGTAGAACCGGCACTGGGTCAACGAACTCAACTCGCGTTCAATGTCCCATTCCATTTCAGGAGGGATCAGTATCGCGACCACATCGGCTTCGCTCAATGCTCGCGCGAGGCTGTCCTTATGCACGCCCATTCGCATCGTGTTGGAGCGCGGTTCGGTAACTGCGATGATGCGTCCGCTCGGAACCGCTGACCGCAGCGCGGCAATGGTCGCCGCGATGGCGGTGGGGTGGTGGGCGAAATCATCGAATACCTGCACCCCGCGTCGAACGCCGCGCAGTTCCATTCGCCGTTTTACGTTCTCGAATGAGGGCAGGGCGTCGACTGCCGCGGTGGGCTCGAGGCCGGTATCGGCGGCCGCTGCGACCGCTGCGACCGTATTCCAGGCATTGTGTTCCCCGAACAACGGCGTCATCGCGCGTATCGGTGCGTCGTCGGGGGGTGCGATTTCGAGCGTGCCCTCGCGGGGCTCCCATTTGAACTGCCATGCACATGTTTCCTGACGCCCGAAGGTCGTAATACGTGACCAGGATCCCATCTCAATGACGTCGTCGATGGCCGCATCGGGGTGGCGCCGGATGATCGCGGCCTCGCGGGGTAGCGTACGAATCAAATGGTGAAATTGGCGTTTGATGGCTTCGAGATCATCGAAGATATCGGCGTGGTCGAACTCGAGGTTATTGATGACTAGCGTGTGCGGCATGTAGTGAACGAACTTCGAGCGTTTATCGAAGAACGCAGTGTCGTACTCATCCGCTTCGATTACAAAAACCTCGCCTGCGCCGAGTCTCGCCGACAGGCCGAAGTTTTCCATCACGCCGCCGACGAGAAAACCCGGGGCGCGATGGGCGTGTTCGAGCATCCAACAGAGTAGGCCGGCAACCGTAGTCTTGCCGTGCGTGCCCGACACCGCAATCACATGGCGGCCGGGCAGGATATTGTCCTTTAACCATGCTGGTCCCGATGCGTAGGGTAACCCCTCGCTTAAGACGTATTCGACGGCGGCATTCCCGCGCGACAAGGCGTTGCCAATAATCACGAGGTCCGGCGCCGGCTTCAAGTGATCCGCATCGTAGCCTTCGCGCACGTCGACGCCCAACGCGTCGAGTTGCGTACTCATGGGCGGGTAAAGCCCTGCATCCGAACCGGTCACCCGGTGACCGGTCTCCACGGCCAACCTCGCCAGACCCCCCATGAAGGTACCGCCGATTCCGAGAATGTGTAAATCCATGACTAAACCGCGGGCCGCAACATTTGATCGATGAATACGACCAGCTGAAGCAGGAAGATCGCATACCCCATCGCGATAAAAAAGCCGACGATGAATCGCGTTTCCAGCGCATGGCGCAGGATGTGCGCCATGATCAAGAGGTTCCACATGAAGATGGCGAGTCGTGCGGGTTGCGGTAGCGCCGGGAACAACAACAACAACGCGAGTACCAGGGCGCCGATCAGCGCCCCCGCTCCCATTAACGCGGTCAGGGTCTGAACGGCGCGTTGGGTTCGAGAAAACGAGAAGAGCAATGCGATTGTGAGCCCGAATAAAACGACTATTTCCAGCAATGCGACCAGCACCGAAGAGCCGAACGACAAATTGAGTTGATTGATAACCGTGCTCAGGAGCAGATTGGCGCCCGACGTTACGCAAAGCAGCGCGGTCGAATGCGGGATATCCTGGGGAGCGAGTCTGAGGGTGCAAACACCCCAGAACGCCTTGGCCAGCGTCGCCAGCGTGGATGCCATGGCTGCGGACACGACGCGAGCCGGCTCAATCAAGCCGAAGCGGGACGCTGCTTGCCGTCGCGCTTGAAGCCAAGAAGTCTGCCGTCACGCCGCGGGCGGGTCTTTGCTGCCGTTTTGCTGCCCTTCACGTCCGTATCGTGTGCGTACGTATTCGTCGAGAATGCGCTTGAATTCATCAGCAATGTTGTCGCCGCGCAAAGTTAGCTGCTTTTTGCCGTCGATGAATACCGGTGCGGATGGCGTTTCGCCTGTGCCGGGCAGGCTGATACCGATGTTGGCGTGCTTGCTCTCGCCCGGGCCGTTTACAACGCAACCCATTACCGCCAGGCCCATGTCCTCCACACCAGGGTAACGCTCCCGCCACGCAGGCATTTGCGTGCGTACGTAGGCCTGGATATCGCCGGCAAGCTCCTGGAAGACGGTGCTGGTCGTGCGTCCGCATCCCGGACAGGCAGTCACTAACGGCGTGAACGAGCGCAGACCCATGGTCTGCAGAAGTTCCTGTGCGACGACGACCTCTTGCGTGCGGTCACCGCCCGGTTCCGGTGTGAGCGAGACCCGAATCGTGTCGCCTATGCCTTGCTGCAACAATATTCCCATCGCCGAAGACGACGCGACAATACCTTTCGAACCCATGCCCGCTTCCGTGAGTCCGAGATGCAGGGCGTAGTCGCAACGCCGCGCCAACTCGGAATAGACCGCGATGAGATCCTGAACACCGCTGACTTTGCACGACAGAACGATGCGATCACGTGGCAGCCCGAGTTCTTCCGCTTGCGCTGCGCTGTTCAAGGCCGATCGGATCAATGCATCGCGCGTGACTTCGCGGGCGTCTTTCGGATCGGGCAGAGCGGCATTTTCATCCATCATCGCGGTTACGAGGGCCGGGTCGAGGCTGCCCCAGTTAACGCCGATACGAATCGGTTTGTCGCGTTCGACCGCTGCCTCGATCATGATAGCGAACTGCGCGTCTTTCTTGCGTCCGAAGCCGACGTTACCCGGATTGATGCGATATTTGCCGAGCGCGTCGGCGCACTCCGGGTATTTGGTCAGCAAGGTGTGGCCGTTATAGTGAAAGTCGCCGACTAAAGGAACCCGGCATCCGGTCGCATCGAGCAACTCGCGAATACGCGCGACTTGCGCCGCCGCTTCCTCGGTGTTGACCGTGATGCGCACGAGTTCGGAACCCGCGGCGGCCAGCGCCTGCACTTGCTTCGCGGTGGCGACGGCATCTGCTGTATCGGTATTCGTCATCGATTGCACGACGATCGGCGCATCGCCGCCGATGGTGATTTCGCCGACTCGAACGGGCACAGATCTACGGCGATTGTGGCTGCGTTCTTCTGACATAAACAGTATCTATCTCAATAATATTCCTCGGATTCCGCTACCCTTCATCCAGGCGGCGCCGCCTGTAGCCCGGATGGAGCGTAGTGGAATCCGGGACTAATAACCCCCACATGGTGAAATTCTACTAGAACCTATCTCAAAATTATCCGCCTGTGCGTTGTGTCCTCAAAGCGCGGATGCAAGGCGCAGCGCGCAGGGCTGAGTTGCTTCTATGTTCAAGTGTTGCAACGCGGCAGGCGCGCGCCGACGCGCAACCCTTCGGGCCGGGGCTATTTTCGCGCATTTCGGCGTTGCTCGTCGCATGTGGGAAAGTCCCCGGATTCCGCTACGCTCCATCCGGGCTACATCGGTCACGTAGCCTGGATGGAGCGTAGCGGAATCCGGGACCAACATTTAAACCGCTCCTCGCGCCTTGAACTGCGCGAAAATCGCTCCCGGCGCACACGCGGATAATTTTGAGATAGGTTCTAAATATGCGGATCGGAATTGACCTCGGCGGTACAAAAACCGAGGGTGCGGTGCTGGGCGACAACGATGTTTTTGTCGAACGGCGACGCGTACCGACGCCGAGTAAGGACTACGTGGCGCTATGCGACGTTATTGTTGAACTCGTTCGTGCACTGGAAGCTGACGTGGGTGACCGATGTATCGTCGGTATCGCGATGCCCGGCGCGCGTTCTCCCACGACCGGCCTGATCAAAAACGCCAACACCGTGAGCCTGATCGGCAAACCGTTCGCGGAGGATATAGCCCAGCGGCTCGGCCGGGCCGTGCGGATAGAAAACGACGCGAATTGCTTCGTGGTATCTGAAGCGAGCGACGGAGCGGCCGCTGGCGCCAGCGTTGTCTTCGGGATCATCGTCGGGACGGGCACGGGCGGCGGATTGTTTGCAAACGGCGCGCTCGTGCGCGGCGCGAACGCGATCGGCGGGGAGTGGGGGCACAATCGGGTACCCTGGGACGTGTCCCGATCCCCCGAACGCACATGTTATTGCGGAGGTGCGCATTGCGTTGAAACCTACCTGTCCGGCCCCGGACTCATCCGCACCTATGCGGATTCGGGTGGTGGAACCGTAACGGGCGTCGAGGACATCATCGTGGCGGCCGCGCGCGGTGAAACACCGGCGCAAAGCGCGCTCCAACGGTATGCGCAGCAGTTTGCCGAAGCCCTGGCCACGGTCATTAACATCGTCGATCCCGATACCGTCGTGATCGGCGGCGGCGTCTCGAACCTGCCGCAACTCTGCGGACGCGTCTCAGACGCGCTGCCGGCTCATGTATTTTCCGACGATGTCGCCACCCGCCTGGTGACCGCGCGTCATGGAGATAGTAGCGGAGTCCGCGGTGCGGCCTGGTTGTGGGACAAGGCCGCGGACCCTCTATAGTGTGATTCCAGTCACAGCACGGCGCCGTGGGAGGGTCTACACTGAATGCAAGTCAGGATTACCTCCCAAGATGCTTCTGACGCGCTCGGTGGCCGCCCGCTCCTCCCTCCCCCAATCCCCAGGGCGACGCCGAGCTTTTTTATGCCTCAGCGATATAGAGAACCTATCTAAGCAATGGGTAGGTTCCGGGTGGGACACTAGGCTGCCACTTTTTCGAGACGATAGCCGTGTTGATAGATGGAGGAGAGTTTCCAGCCCGTGTCGGGGGCCAGCGCGAGTTTCGAACGGATCCGGCTCACATGCGTATCGACCGTGCGGGTGTTGATATCCGGGTTGCGGCCCCACACGCTTTCGAGAATGTGCGCGCGGGATAGCACGCGGCCCACATTTCTGAACAAAAATACGATTAGCTCGTATTCTTTTTGGGTCACTTCGATGCGCTCTCCGTCGCGCTGGATCTGATGGTTGCCGAGATCGATAAGAAAGGGTTCGTGTTGTATCGTCGCCTCGTTATCGTCTACCGGGGTCGCGCGGCGCACGACGGCGGACAGACGGGCCACCAGCTCGCGTTGTTTGGCGGGCTTGACCATATAGTCGTCGGCGCCTTCTTCCAGGGCTCGAACGATATCGTCTTCTTGATCTTTGGCCGTGACGAAGACGATGGGAATCGGCCAATCAAAGTTCTCCCGGACCCAGCGCAAGACCTCGAATCCGTCCATGTCCGGGACCATCCAGTCGAGAATTAGAACGTCGTAACTGTCGTGTTTGATGTTACGGATGAACGGCTTGCCGGCGTCGAAGTGCTCGCAGCTGTGCCCCGCCGATTTCAACCATTCCATAAAGAGCGCGGCCTGATCCAAATCGTCTTCGAGCAGTGCGACCCTCACATCCTATCTCCCGAATGCCCCGATTCGCGCGGGGCGTGTTGCCGGGGATTTTAATACCGGCATATTGTTAAGTCCGTGGCGCGCTTATAATAGCGCCATATAGCTATGAGTAAAATTGCGAAATCCGACGATGAATGGCGGGATATCCTGTCACCCGAAGCTTATGCGGTGTGCCGCCAACAGGGCACGGAGCCGCCTTTCTCCGGGCGCTACCATGCGGCGAAGGACGACGGTGTCTACCGCTGCGTTTGTTGTCATGCCGAGCTCTTCAGTTCCGAGCACAAGTTCGATTCCGGAACCGGATGGCCGAGCTTCTGGCGCGCCGTGGACGATGGAAAAGTGACGCTGCATGCGGATCGAAGCCATGGCATGGTGCGCACCGAAGTCGTTTGCGCGAGCTGCGACGCGCATCTGGGCCACGTATTCGACGACGGTCCCGAACCCACGAATCAGCGCTATTGCATCAATTCCGTGGCGCTGGATCTGCCGGAGGGCGACTAGGCCTTTGCGCCGTAGTTAATTCGCCCGCAAGCGGGCTCCTACATCAATTTTTCCGGGCGCTTCGGGCGCCCGTAGCCAGCTAAAGTTTCACCCCCCCAACACCGATACCTACCCATAGCCGGGGTGTCGTCTCCAGGTGCGGCTCGATCCAGGCGCTCCATTTTTCATAATGACCAATTATCAAAGAGTTAGGAAGGAAGAGTAGTGGATCTCGCCACCCTGTTGGGCCTGCTCGGCGCTATCGGCATCGTTCTCGCGGCCATCTTTACGGGCGGGGAGATTGGCCTGTTCATCAATGGGCCGGGCATCATGGTCGTCGTCGGTGGCACGGCCGGCGCAGTGATGATGAAGTTCACCGTGGGACAGTTTCTCGGCGCGTTCAAAGTCGCCATGCGTGCCTTCATATTCAAGCTCGACAAGCCCGAAGATCTGATCGAATTGACCGTGGAGATGGCAAACGAGGCGCGCAAAGGCGGCTTACTCGCGCTGGAAGGCAAAGAAACGGACAACGATTTCCTGGCCAAGGGCATTCAGCTGATGGTGGACGGCCATGAACCGGACGTCGTCAAACAAACTTTGGTAACGGATATGAATGCGGCCGTCAGTCGCCACGATGTCGGGCGGAGTATTTTCAAATCCATCGGCGATGCCGCACCGGCCATGGGCATGATCGGAACGCTCATCGGTCTCGTGCAGATGCTGGCGAATATGAGTGACCCCGCTTCCATTGGCCCCGCGATGGCGGTCGCGTTATTGACGACGCTTTACGGCGCGATGATCGCCAATATCTTCGCCATCCCCATCGCCGACAAGTTGGCGCTGCGGTCCAACGAGGAACGCATGCTCAAATCGATGATCATCGATAGCCTGCTCGGTATACAGGAAGGCCGCAATCCGCGCGTCATAGAAGAGATCCTGAAGACTTACCTTCCCAACTCGAAACGAAATATTCCGGAAGAAGAAGAAGCTCCAGCCTAAATGATCGAACAACAGCCGCGCAATCAGGAAGAAAACAGCGGCGGCGGATGGATCACGACGTTCGCCGATCTGATGTCGTTGCTCATGTGTTTCTTTGTCCTGCTTCTGTCGTTTGCCGAGCTCGACGTTTTGAAATTCAAGGCGATCGCCGGCTCCATGAGATTGGCATTCGGAGTACAGCGAGACATCAAAGCGATCGAAGTGCCGAAAGGCACGAGCATCATCGCCCAGGAGTACAGCTCGGGTAAACCCGATCCGACCATACTCGACGAGGTCAGACAAAAAACCATCGACGAAGAGAAGCAGACGCTCGAGTTTACCGACGCCCTGGTAAACGAGACCCTGATTATCCCCTTGACCAACGTAGATGGGTGATGACATGATGGAAGCATGGTTTGGAAGTGGATCCACAGGTTCGCGAGCGGTTACGAGGTGTTTTCAGCAGTCATCGCCGCTGGCGCGACTGTGCTTGGGGTCGGGAAAGTGACCTCGCTTGTCCATCCTCTCATCTGGGCTCCTATAGCCGCCGGGTTGATTGCCGGTGGCCTGACGGGATTCATTCGAAAGATCGTAGGGGACCGAAAAGCCGCTCAGAGATTAGCGGTGCAGGAACGCAATGCTGAGGATGAAAGGCGCAGGACTGAAGAAGAGGCGTTATGCAGAGAAAAGAGGAATCAAAAGAAGGAGGCTGAACGAAGAATCCGCGCGCATGTTGATTATGTCTATGAAATTCTACGAACGATGCATGCTAGATATTATACTAACCCGCCGATCCCGACTCTATCACTCAGAGATCAGATCAATGAAGTACGCATTGAATTGAAAAAGCGCGGAGTCTCAGTTCCAAATCGTTGCGAGGACGAACAACAGTCTTTTAAGCTGTGGTACAACTTTTTGCGGGACTTCAGAGACGAGGATTACAGTTCATCCGCGAGGACGTAATCTGATGTCACGCGGTAAGCACATGTCTTTGCACGAAGCCCGCAAAACGGGCCGTATCGATCAGTTCATCAAGGAACACCCGTGCGAGCCTAGCACCCTATTTTGGGAAGTGCTCGATCTGGCCGCTAGAGACTTGCCAGCAGATGATCAAACATCCGCTCAGGATGCCGACGCTGGTTGTAGCGGTACTCAAACTTCTTCACGTACTTCTCAAGGTGCTTCCCGGAAACGTGGACATGCGTCCCGCGGATCGAAAGCTTGAGGCGCGCCCAGTAGCCTTCCATCGTGTTCACATGGCAGCCGTTCTTCGCATACTCGCCCGCACCGTGATTGACCGTCTCATGCTCGTATCCGGCCTTCTGGAGTCCCGTGTAGGACTTAAGCTCATCGGTATGCACGGCACTTCCTTCTTCGACGTTCGCCTTGATAATGGGCTGGAGTGTCTTCTTGCGCACGTTCGGGACGACCTTCGTCATGACATCTCCGCCGCGCTCTATCATCCCGAACACAACCGTCTTATTGCCCGTGTAGCCCCGGCCCTTGCCCTTGGCCTTCCCGCCGACGTAGGTTTCGTCCGCTTCGACGATGCCGCCGAGCGGCCATTCGCCATCGGCCTTCGCCATAAGCTTGCGGATCTGGTGAGCCATCCGCCATGCGGTCTTATAGGTCACGCTCAGTTGACGCTGCAATTCCTTGGCGGCCACGCCATGCCGGGAGGTCGTAAACAGGTAGATCGCATAAAACCACTTCTGCAACGACGTGCGGGAGCGGTGGAAGATCGTGCCGGCCATCGGGTGGAGGTGGTAGCCGCACCACTGGCATTCGTAGGCTGGTTCTTTTCTCATCTTGTGGAACTTGCCGTGCTTGTCGCATTTCGGGCAATCCAAGGATTCACCGTGCTTATGCAGCATCAAATGATGGAGGCAGGCGTTATCGTCCGGGAAAATTTTGAAGAATTCTTGGATGCTCAGTGGTTTGCTCAATGATTCTCTCCTACGTCAGGAGAGATCGTAGCAGGATGGAGTACGTCAGTCAAGGGGATAATCAGGAACGAGACCGAGGGAGAGGACCCCGAGGATTCGGATGGCGCCGATGCGGAACAGGTCAAGCAGACCGAGGAAGACGCTGAACGGCTGGCGCAAACGCTGAAAGAAGAAGTCGAAGAGGGCATGATTCAAATCGAAACGCAAGATGCTTCCATCGTGATCAGGATTCGAGAAAAAGGTTCTTTCCCGTCCGGGGAGGCGCGCTTCGACCCCGCATTCGCGCCCGTTCTCGCCAAGCTGCGTGAATCCATGTCGGATGTGGACGGTACGATCGCAGTTGCCGGTCACACGGACGATATTCCGATCAAGACGCATCTATACCGATCCAACTGGGACCTGTCGTCGGCGCGCGCGGTTTCGGTCGTACACGCGCTGCTCGAACACGGTGCATTGGAGGCCGCGCGATTCGTGGTCGAGGGGCATGGCGATGCCCATCCGCTGGTACCAAACGATACGCTCGCGAATCGCGCGCACAACCGTCGCGTCGAAATTACCATCCGACAGGGGCAGCGTAACGTCGGTCCGATACAGGAGACCGTCGCCGCCTATTCGGAACTCGATTTTGGATCTGGCGTGGAGACCGAGACCAAAGACGCCACGGATCCTGCTCTGGATACGGCGCCGCCCACGTTACCGGAACCGGCTGCGGAAGCACCCGAGGACCGTCCGAAATCGCGCCTCGACCTGATTCGTGGCGGAATAGGAGGTGCGTAATGTGCATCAATAATACGCACGAGCTTGAACGGAGATAGGGTAATGACTACTGAACGTCGGCGGTATTATCGGATAGAGGAGCGAGCCTTGATCAAGTACCGCGTGGTACAGGAAGGCATGCTCGATGAAGAGCGCAAGTTCATCTTTCTCAATGAGATCAAGGTGGAGAACGTCCATGCCGCGCTGGTCGGTATCGATTTACGCCTGCAGGACCTGGTGGGCGCATTACGCCGGGAGAACAAGCTCGTGGCCGAAGCGGTCGATTTACTCAATCGAAAACTGACATTGCTGGAGCGCGTCGTTTCTCTGGAAAGCGTCTATGGAGCGCATTCGGAATACAACGACCACGACCCAACCGAAGTCAATATCAGCGGCGGCGGTATCAGTCTCAACGCGAAGTCGCCGCTTGCCCTGAACGCCTACCTCGCTATCGACATCGTGCTGCTGCCGACGAATCATCCGATGCGTGTGATCGGGCGGGTGGTGGATTGCAGGGAAATCGACGCCGGCGGATATGCGATTGCGATCGAGTTCGAGGATATTCGCGAGGAGGATCGCGACGTCCTCATTCAACACATCGTCCACAAACAGTCCGAAGTTTTGCGCGAACAACGCGAAGAGCGGTCGGAAGACGCAGCTTAATCGATGGAGCAGGGCGGAAACCGCGTTTTCACCGTGAGCTGAGTCGAAAAACGATAGGACATCGTTTTTCGACATCAACAATCACGCCTTCGGCAGGGTCACACCGCTCTGCCCTTGATATTTACCGCCGCGATCCTTATACGACACTTCGCAGTCTTCATCGGACTGCAGGAAAATCACCTGTGCTACGCCTTCGTTGGCATAGATTTTGGCGGGCAGCGGCGTTGAATTGGAGAATTCCAGCGTAACGTGGCCTTCCCATTCGGGTTCCAACGGCGTGACGTTGACGATGATACCGCAGCGTGCATAAGTCGATTTACCCAAACAGATCGTGAGTATGTTGCGCGGGATACGAAAATATTCGACGGTTCGCGCCAGGGCGAATGAATTTGGCGGTATGACGCATATCTCTCCATCGACATCGACGAAACTGCCTGAATCGAAATCCTTTGGATCGACGATCGTCGAATTGATGTTCGTGAATATTTTGAATTCAGGCGCGCAGCGCATGTCGTAACCATAGCTCGACGTGCCGAATGAGATGACTTTGGCGCCTTGCAATTCGCGGATCTGCCGTGATTCGAAGGGGTCGATCAGGCCATGCGATTCGGCCATTTGCCTGATCCAGCGGTCGGATTTGACGGGCACTATCTAATTATTTTGTATCACGATATTGGGAAACCTGGCGGAGTAATCCCGTGCGCGCAGCGCGAGTTTGGCTGCGATCTTGCGCGCGATGCCTCGATAGGCATCGGCGATTTGCGATTCGGGCTCGATGGCTACGGTGGGCCGCCCGTTGTCGACGCCCTCGCGGATGGCGATGTCGAGCGGCAGGGAGCCCAGCAGTTCGGTGTCGTACTGTTTAGCGATGGATTCGCCACCGCCGGCGCCGAAGATATGCTCCGCATGGCCGCATTGGCTACACACGTGCACGCTCATATTTTCGATGATGCCAAGCACCGGCACGTTGACCTTTTCGAACATCTTGAGGCCCCTGCGCGCATCGAGGAGCGCAATGTCCTGCGGTGTGGTTACGATGACGGCGCCACTGACCGGTATTTTTTGGCACAGAGTTAACTGGATGTCGCCGGTACCCGGCGGCAGGTCGACGACGAGATAGTCGAGATCCCGCCAATTGGTGTCGTTGAGCAGCTGCTCGAGCGCGCCGGTGACCATGGGGCCGCGCCATATCATGGGGGTGTCTTCTTCGATCAGGTTGCCGATGGAGATCGTCTGCAGCTCATAACTCATCTTCGGTTCCATGGATTTGCCGTCGCGGCTTTCTGGCCTGCCGTGGCTGGCCAGCATCCGCGTTTGGCTGGGCCCGTAGATATCCGCGTCCAATACCCCGACTTTGCCGCCTTCCTGTTTGAGCGCAAGCGCCAGATTGGTCGCTGTGGTGGATTTGCCGACCCCCCCTTTGCCCGAAGCGATGGCGATGATGTTCCGGATCTCGGGTAGCGGTTTGGTTCCTTTCTGAACTTCGCGTGCAACGACGCGGGCATCGATCTCGAACGTGATTTCGATGTCATCGATCGCCGACACCGCGGTCTGCAGACGTTGCTCGAGTTCCGCGCGATAGCGATCGATCGGGAATCCGAGGTGAATTTTGACCGTCGCCTTGTCGCCGTCGACGTCGATGCCCGTTATGGCTTCGGCCGCGACTAGATCTTTTCCCAAATAGGGGTCCGGTTCGGCTGCAAGCGCCTGCGTGATGCGTTCTTCTATCAGGTCCATGCGTTCATTCGTGCGGAGGGTCGTATTCTACACTAATGGTCGCGGTCCCCGGCGCTCCTTATAATCTTCGGCGTCAGAATTTCCGTAAGATTCACAGGGCATGTCCGAGCAAAAGAGAAAAATCCTCGTCACCAGTGCATTGCCCTATGCCAATGGTCCGATTCATATCGGTCACCTGGTCGAATACATTCAGACCGATATCTGGGTCAGGTATCAGCGCATGCGCGAACACGAGATTTACTACGTATGCGCAGATGACGCGCACGGCACGCCCATCATGCTCAAAGCCGAGGAGGAAGGGGTAACGCCCGAGCAGTTGATCGAGCGCGTCGGGGCCGAACATCAGCGGGATTTTGCCGGGTTTGGTATCGAGTTCAATAATTATTATTCGACGCACTCGGACGAAAATCGCGAGATTTCCGAATTTATCTACCTGCGGGCACTGGACAGCGGGTTTATTACCAAGCGCTCGATCAAACAGGCCTTCGATCCGACTAAGCAGATGTTCCTGCCTGATCGCTTCGTACGCGGTACGTGCCCGCGCTGTAAATCGCCCGATCAATTTGGCGATAGTTGTGAGGTGTGCGGTGCGACCTATGGCCCCACCGATCTGATCGATCCGGTTTCGGTACTGAGCGGCGATACCCCTGAACTAAAGGAATCGGAGCATCTGTTTTTTCGCTTGGGCGCATTCGAAGACGTACTGCGGCAATGGTTGCGCGAACACAATCTGCAGGCAGGTATCGTCAACAAGTTGAACGAGTGGTTCGAAGCCGGGCTTCAGGATTGGGATATTTCGCGCGAGGCGCCCTATTTCGGTTTTGAGATTCCCGATGAGCCGGGCAAGTACTTTTACGTCTGGCTCGACGCCCCGATCGGTTATCTGGCAAGTTTTAAGAATCTTTGCGAACGCACCGGAATCGACTTCATTGCGTTCTGTGGTAAAGAGAGCGAAGCGGAGCTCTATCATTTCATCGGCAAGGACATCATGTACTTTCACACGCTGTTCTGGCCGGCGATGTTGTACGGCGCGGATTTTCGCTTGCCGACGAATGTATTCGTCCATGGTTTTCTGACCGTCGACGGTCAGAAGATGTCGAAGCGGCGCGGTACGTTTATCACTGCGCGGACTTATCTGGAGAATCTGAATCCTGAATATCTGCGGTACTACTTTGCGGCCAAACTGAACGCGGCGATCGAAGATATCGATTTGAACTTCTCGGATTTCGAAGCCCGCGTAAACGCCGATCTGGTCGGCAAGGTCGTGAATATCGCCAGCCGGTGTGCAGGGTTTCTGACTAAACGGTTCGGCGGTGCGCTCAGCGGCGAAATCGACGATCGAGCGCTGCTCGCAGAGTTTCAATCTGCGTCGGAAGGCATCGCAGAACTCTACGAAGCGCGCGAGTTTAATCGGGCGATGCGTGAGATCATGGCGCTGGCGGACCGCGCCAACCAGTATATCGATAAGCGCCAACCGTGGGTCATTGCCAAGGACCCCGCCGACGACGCAGAACTGCAGCGGATCTGCAGCATGGGTATTCTGCTCTTCCGTATCCTCGTGGTTTACTTGAAACCCGTTCTGCCGGTGACCTCGAAAAACGCGGAGGCGTTTCTCGGCACAGGCGAATTGCGTTGGGAAGATGTATTGCAGATCCCGGCGGCTAAGCGCATCAACAAATTCAAGCCGCTCATGCAGCGGGTCGATGGGAAAAAGATTAAGCAGATGATCGAAGCGAGTAAACACGATCAAGGTGCCGAGCATAGGGGCAATGGTTCGCAGCACGACGCCTTGGAGAGCGAAGTTTCCATTGATGACTTCGCGCGAATCGATTTGCGGGTCGCGCGGATCTCGGACGCGCAGCACGTCGATGGCGCGGACAAGTTGATCCGACTGGTGCTCGATATCGGCAGTGAGAAGCGCCAGGTATTCGCCGGTATCAAGCAAGCGTACGCGCCGGAGAGCTTGATCGGCCGGTACGTCGTGATGGTCGCCAATCTGGCGCCTCGCAAGATGCGTTTCGGCGTGTCCGAAGGCATGGTATTGGCTGCCGGACCGGGCGGTGAAGACATCTTCCTGCTCGCGCCAGACGCCGGCGCTGAACCGGGCATGCGGGTCAAATGAAGGACAGGGCGTGACGCCGAGCATCACGGGCGGACTCGCGGGCGACATCGTCCTCGTCTATTTGATCGGTCTGTGCCCCGCGTTGGCCTTGTCACGCCAATTCGACGCTGCAGTCGGGCTCGGAGCCGTAACCATGCTCATGGCGCCGCCGGCCGCGTTCATGGGTTATTGGGCGGCGACTACGGTCGATCATCTCATCGTCGCTTTACCTCTGTTGATCGCGGTCGTTTTTGTCTCTATTTACGGCTGTGCACGTGCCTTGGAGGGCTTGTTACCCCGCGCCCATGGTTTGCTCGCCTCATATGTCCCACTGATGGTCGTCAACTGCACGCTGTTGGGGATCGTGTTGCTTTCCTTGCACGCCGGTGGTGGCGCGATGGGGGTCACGCTGCGCGCACTGGCCCTGTCCTGCGGCTATGCGCTGGCGCTGGCGGTGTTGTCTCAACTCCGCGAGCGCTTGCTTGCATCGGATATTCCCCAACCGTTTCGAGACGCACCGGTCGCACTGATCACCCTCGGCATCATCGCACTCGCGCTGTTCGGTTTCACCGGCATGCGCACACTTTAGTTTCACAAGCAGGTGTTTACCGGCTCGATGATCGTGGCGACCTCGGTAGTCATCGTGGTGGGGATCGTCGTTGCCTGGTTGTCCGCTTCAGAGCGGGACGTACTACGCGCGATTCGTCGGCAAACGGTACGACGAATCAATGCGGTATTACCGCAAACGCAATGCCGCCAGTGCGGCTACGATGGTTGTGCTCCCTATGCCGAGGCCATCGTCTATCAAAACGAATCGATTTTTCTATGTCCGCCGGGCGGCGCGGCCACGCAACACGCCTTGGCACGGATGCTAGGCTGCGATAGCGGTACCGTCCTGCGGAGTAACGCCGACGTCGCCAAGCGGGTGGCCGTGATTGTCGAGGCGAACTGTATCGGGTGCACGAAGTGTATTCAGGTATGTCCGGTCGACGCGATCATCGGTGCGAATGGCATGATGCATACCGTCGTGTCGAGCGCCTGTACCGGATGCGACCTGTGCGCGCCGGTTTGTCCGACCGACTGCATCGAGATGCATGAACCGCGCGTTCAGACTCGACAGTCACGGCAATCCGAACCGCTGCGCGCCTAGACCAACCGAAACCTGAGCGATTCCTGTGCCGCCGAGCTCGCCCTTTTTACAACACCGCACGTCCGTCGCGCAGATCATGCGCTACGTATTACTCGCTCTGGTGCCGGCAGTATTACTCCATGTCGTCTATATGGGTTGCGGCATCTTGATCCAATTCGCGCTGGCGGCGTTGACGGCGGCAAGCTTGGAAATCTTGTTGCTGCGCCTACGCGGGAAACCCTGGCGGGACGGACTCAACGACCTCAGCATATTCGTCCTCGCCGCGCTATTCGTCATCGCCGTACCGCCCTATGCGCCGTATTGGTTCACGGTCGGCGGTATCGCGTTTGCGGTCATTATCGGCAAACATATCTACGGCGGCCTCGGCGGCAATATTTTCAATCCCGCGATGGCCGGTTACGCTTTTGTCCTGGTGAGTTTTCCCGCCGTGGCCGCGCAATGGCCGGCGATGGATGCGGAGGGCGGATTTATCGGGCCCTTGCGCGCCTCGCTTTATGTCTTTGCACCGGGTAGGGCGGTCGACGCGGTGACCGGCGCGACAGTGCTTGATTACGGTCGTACCCAGGCCGCTTTGATGATAATGCGCTCCGAAATGTTGGACGCCAGCGTGTTTGGCGTGATCGCCGGAACGTCGTGGGAGTGGATCAACGCCGGCTTCTTGCTTGGGGGCGTGTGGTTGATCTATCTGAATGTGATTCCGTGGCGAATTCCGGCCGCCGTGATCTGTGGGATTGCCATTCCGGCGATGATATTCGGAGGTCTGGACCCGGAGCTGCGGGCGGGCGCGTTGTTCCATATCTTTGCCGGCGCCGCACTGCCGGCTGCATTTTTTATCGCGACCGATCCGGTATCGAGTCCGACCGCCCCTCGAGCGATGCTGATATTTGGCTTTGGAGTCGGTCTATTGACGTATTGTATTCGGGAGTGGGGTGCTTACCCGGACGGCGTTGCATTCTCCGTTTTGATCATGAATGCTCTGGTGCCGGGTTTGGATCGCTTGTTTCGGCCCGTTTCTTACGGGCGCCGAACGCTAGCTGAGAGTGATGACGGTTAAACGGCACGTCGTCGATAGCGTGGTCGTTGTGACCACATTGCTCGTTGCCACGGGCCTGCTGTCCATCGCCGGCGCTGGTATCGATGCGGCCCGCGAACGCGTTATAGAGCAGGCATGGATGAGAAATATCGAGCAGGTTATCGATGTCGACTATGACAAGGATCCGATCGACTCGAGAATTGAGATGCAAAATGAGCGACTGTTCGGCACGCGGTCAGCGGCACAAATCTGGACACTCGAATACGGAACCACCCGGGCCGGCCACGTTATTCAAGTACCGGTACCGGAAGCGTATAACGGTGAGATGTCGGTGGCCGTGGGCATTGATTCGACCGGCCACGTTACCGGCGTGAACGTCCCAACGCACGATGAGACGCCCGACTACGGCGCCCGCTTGATCGGCGACGATGGATTCTTGCGAAGTTTCATCGGTCGTTCAGGCACGGACGATGAAGCCCAGTGGGAAGTCGCGGTCGGCGCAGGCCGGATCGATGGCGTCACCGGTGCGACGATTACGAAAACAGCGGTGACCAACGGCGTGCTGCGGGCGTTGCGTCAGTACCAGGCGCTTTCGCATCGGACCGGCAACGGAACGACGCCGTGAACGAGACAGTATAAACATGGGTTTGCGCGAGACTTGTGGGCGCTGCGCGTCGATGTGCTACGAGCGCAATCCGGTCCTCGCACGGATGCTCGGCTTGTGCCCATTGCTGGCCATCACCGATAGCGCATTGGACGGCGTGGTTTTCGGGGGCTTCTTCGTGATCGTGTTGTGGGCTTCGGCGCTACTGGTGCCGGGTTCGCGATACCTTGTAACGCAACGCTTGCGTCCGCTGATGTTTCAGATCGGTGTCGCGCTGATCGTGTCGGCGCTCGGTGTCGTAGCATTGTCGCGTTTGTATGTGATTACCGCGCCCTACGGCGCCTACTTGGGGTTGATTGCGGCGAATTGCCTCATTCTGGAACACGTGCAGGCGTGTACCGTGCGCCGACGGTTAACTGAAAATTTGTTCGACGTGTTTACGATAGGCGCCGTCATCTGGATCTCCGTCGTCGCGTTCGGCGCATTGCGCGAAGTTCTCGCTACGGGAGCCTTGCAAGCTCTAACGACGGTGAAGGACAGCAGTCTCGGCAGCATCCCATTGGCGGGATCGCCCGCGGGCGCGCTGATCCTGCTCGGTCTTGCGGCGGCAGCCGCAAACATGGCACGCGGCGCCGCAAAAGTCGGCGTCGCCGACGTCTCGCCTGTCGCCGACCCCGCAGCGTGAAAAAGGCCGTGAGGCAAGAATTTTTTCGGCGCCTCAAGGCGCGCAACCCGTCGCCGCGCACCGAACTCAGTTACGCCTCGAATTTTCAATTATTGATCGCGGTGATCCTGTCGGCGCAAGCCACCGATGTCAGCGTGAATAAAGTCACGCCTGCGCTTTTCGGTGCCGCCCCGGATGCGGCGTCGATGTTGGACTTGGGCGAAGCAGGTCTACGCAAGTACATTCGCTCGATAGGCTTGTTCAACTCGAAGGCGAAAAACATCATCAAAACCTGCCGCATCCTCGTCAGGCAGTACGACGGCGGGGTGCCGCGCGAGCGCGAGGGTTTGGAGGCACTACCGGGTGTCGGTCGCAAGACCGCAAACGTGGTTTTGAACACAGCCTTCGGAGAGCCGACGATCGCGGTCGACACGCATATTTTCCGAGTCGCCAACCGCACGCGCCTGGCGCCGGGTAAAACCCCGTTGGCTGTTGAACGCGCGTTGCTCAAGTCCGTGCCCGAACCCTATATCGATGACGCCCACCATTGGTTGATCCTGCATGGCCGATACACCTGTGCGGCGCGCAGTCCGCGGTGCGGTGAATGCGTGGTTTTCGATCTTTGTGAATGGCGGGACAAAGACCGGTATGCTTGTGCTTGAGTGGCGCTTATTGTCGTCGAATCACGGGACAAATTGCGGCAGCTTTTTATCCTGGTGTGGCAAAAAATGACCGCAGAACTTAAGCTCGAATTCCGGTGTCTGGTGTGAACAAACTGAATCCCCAAGCCATGGATGTAGCCGAGCTGAACGAGGCGGCCGTCTTTCTAGCGAAGCTCACGCACGATTTCGCGAGCTCGCTGGACGTGGACGAAACACTGAAGCACGCCATCGACCGCTTCATCGTGTACCTCAATGCGGAAGCGGCGTCGATCTTTCTACTCGAGGACGATGAATCGGCGTTAATTTGCAGGGAATGCGCGGGGCCCGTCGATATCAAAGGCCTCCGACTCGAGCCGGATCAAGGTATTGTCGGGCAGACCGTGTCACAGAACGAAGCCAAAATCGTACGCGACGTCTCCAAGAACCCGAGCTTCGCAGCCGTCGTGGACGAAGACACCGGTTTCGTCACGCGCTCGATTTTGTGCGCACCGTTGTCCGTGCGCGGCAAGTGCATCGGCGCATTGGAACTGCTCAATAAGCGCAGCGAAGACGGATTGTTCGATCTCAATGACATGCAACTCGCGACGACGGTCGCATCGGCGGCGGCATTGGCCATTCACAACGCGCGCATGGCGCTCGAACTCGTCGAACAAGAGCGCGTGCGCAAGGAATTGGAGCTCGCGCGGCAGATCCAGGAAAGCCTGTTGCCGCTCAGTCAGGCGGGAAATTTTCCAGTGCATGGCTTGAATATCCCGGCACGGGAAGTGTCGGGTGATTTCTTCGATTTCATGCGGCTCGACGATGGACGGGTGTATTTCACGCTGGCTGATGTGTCCGGCAAGGGTATGAATGCTGCGCTGCTCATGGCGAAGACCACGAGCTTGCTGCGCTGCTTGGCCAAGTCTTCACCGGACGCCGGCACCTTGCTCCGCAGCGTTAATGATGAACTTTGTGAAACCGCGACGATGGGCATGTTCGTTACGATCGTCGCCGGATTTCTCAGCGCGGACGGTCACATCGTCGAAATTGCCAATGGCGGCCACCAACCCGCGCTTATTCGAAGGCGTGATGGTTCATTCGAAGAATTCCCGGCTGAAGCGCCACCCTTAGGCGTATTGCCGGACGTCGACTTTCCCTGCTGCAAACTCGCGCTGGGAGACGACGCCATCTATTTGTACACCGATGGGCTCAGTGAAAGCGAAGGGCCGGATGGTAACCAGCTGGAAACCGAAGGATTGAAACAGATGCTCGAATCGACCGCGCCCATGCGCGCGAGTGAGCGCCTGCCCGCAATCGTCGAAGCGTGGAAACTCTCCGGGCACGAAACCCACGACGACATCACCTTGCTGCTCGTAGAGACGGCTCCATGAGTCGCGCGATTCAACCGCCCGGCTTGTACCGATGACGAGCCAGAAACGCCTCCTCGAGTTGCGCTTTTCGTCCGATCCGAGACGGTTGAAAATGGTTCGGGATCAGGTTCAGCAGGCGGCCGGGCAACTCGAGTGTACGAAGAAGCTCGCATCCGACCTGATCATCGCGGTAAACGAAGCATGTATGAATATCATCCAGCACGCTTACAAAGGCGATCGGTCTGGTGAAATCGTACTTGAGATCAATGATAATGGCGGAGAGGTTGAGGTCGTACTCACGGATTTTGCCGCCCCCGTCGACTTAGACGCTATAAAGCCCAGAGAACTGGACGAAATACGTCCAGGTGGCCTTGGCACGCATTTCATAAAGGAAATTATGGACGAGTGTGCATACGGTCATTTGAAGGATGACAACGGCAACGTCTTGCGCATGACCAAGCGATTCGCTTCCTAATGCGCAGCGTGCGTGATCACACACTGATAAAAAAAGCCGCGTTTAAACAATATCTCGATTAAGGACGCTCCACGATGGCCTACGAAGTCAAAGAAGAAGGTGGATACGACGTTGTCTTATTGACTGGGGACGTGGATCTGTCTTGCTCCCCCGAAGCGCGCAAGACCATTTTGGCGTGCCTCGGCGACGGTCACCATACGCTGGTCGATCTCAGCGCCGTCAGCTATATCGATAGCTCTGGAGTTGCGAGTCTGGTCGAAGGTTTACAAACTGCCAAGAAGAACGATCTCCGCTTAGGATTAATCGGTGTTAGCGAAGCTGCAATGAACGTGCTCGAGCTGGCGCGTCTGGATAAAGTTTTTCCAATACATGCAGATCTGCAGGCGCGATTAGAGGCGGATGGCTGAATCCGCGCAGGGCGCGCTTTCAAATCTACTCGAACGCTTCGGTAAGGCTATTCTCGACCTGATCGAAGAGTTCGGCTATTACCTCACGCTAACACTAGAAAGTTTCTATTGGATCACCTGGGGCACGGTTAAACGGCAACCGGTGCGGTTCTCCGCGTCTGCGCAGTAAATGGTTGAGATTGGGTTGTCCGGACTACCGATCGTTTTCATGCTGTCGTTTGCGATCGGAGTCATGCTCGCAATACAAGGAATACATACGTTAAAACAATTCGGCGCTGAGACGCAGGTCGTTTCGGGCATAGCGCTGTCCGTCACACGTGAATTCGGCCCGTTGATTACGGGCATTTTGATCGCGGGCCGGTCGGGATCGGCGCTTGCCGCTCGCATCGGCACCATGATGGTGAACCAGGAGATCGACGCGCTGCGCGTGATGGGTATTAACCCGGTGCGCTATCTGGTTTCCCCCGTCATCGTCGGGATGTTGTTCATGGTGCCTTTGGTGACGCTATTTTCAGATTTCTCTGCAATGTTAGGCGGCGCGGTATTCTGTAATCTCGAATTGGGTTTGAGTTACGCAGCCTATTGGGATCAGGCGACGGGCTTCATCAAGGTCGATGATGTCATGCAGGGACTTTGGAAAAGTGTCGTCTTCGCCATCATTATCGCCCTGGTCGGCGTCAGTAACGGATTTATGGTGACTGGCGGCGCCGAGGGCGTCGGAAAGTCGACGACGCGGTCGGTCGTGCTGGCCATATCCTACATCGTGCTGTCTGACATGATGTTTACCTACTTTCTTAACCGTTGATGCAATCCGGCGCAATCGAAGTTCGCGATCTCGTCACACATTACGGCGCGCGCATGATCCTGGACGGCGTCGATATGGACGTCGATTACGGCGAGATAATGGTCATTATGGGCGGCTCGGGCTCGGGTAAGAGCACGCTTTTGCGGCACCTGCTCGGCTTGCATTCACCGACCAGTGGATCGATCCGTTTACTCGGAAAGGATATTACTGAGATCAATGCCGACGAATTGCATGAGCTGCGGACGAACATGGGCGTCTCGTTTCAGGGTGGTGCATTGCTCAGTTCCATGACGGTGGGAGAAAACGTCATGTTGCCCTTGCGCGAGCATACCAAGCTCGACGAGCAAACCATGGGCATCATGTCGCGAATGAAGCTCGAGGTCGTCAACCTGGGCGGGTTCGGCGATCTCAAGCCGTCCCAGCTTTCCGGCGGAATGATTAAACGCGCCGCCCTTGCGCGAGCCATCGTTATGGATCCCAAATTGTTGTTCTTCGACGAACCGTCAGCGGGTCTGGATCCGGTAGTTTCCGCTGAGCTCGATGACCTCATTCTGAAATTACGCGAGAGTATGCAGATGACTATCGTCGTCGTTACACATGAATTGGACAGCGCGTTCAAGATCGCCGATCGCATCACGGTGCTGGATCATGGCAAAATCCTTTTGAAAGGGACGGTAGATGAAGTCCGGAACTCCGATAATGAACGCGTACAGGATCTCTTGAACCGGCGCCCGCGGGATGAAGACATCGACGCAGATGCCTACCTCCAACGCCTAACGGAAGGATAAGGCCCCCTCAAACCTGAAGCGACCGGTCCCAAAATGAAACGCGATAACCTCAACTATTTGATGGTCGGCGCCTTTGTGGCGGTGATGTTAGTGGCCGGCTTTATTTTGCTCGTCGCAATCACGGGGCGCAGCGGTCCTACCGATGAGTATCTTGTCTTCTACGATAACGTTTCAGGCCTCAAATTCGGGACCGGCGTCTACTATGAAGGATATCGAGTCGGGCAGATAGAAAATATTACGCCGGAGTCGACCGACCGTGGCATGCGCTACAAAATCGAGCTCAGCGTCACGGCCGACTGGAAGATCCCGAGCGACAGTGTGGCCAGCGTACAGTCGTCGGGCCTCATTTCAGCCATTACGATTCAGATCAATGAAGGAGACGAAGCTACGTTTTTGCAACCCGGCGACACGATAAACGGACGTGGTCAGTCGGATCTGTTTTCTGTGATCAATCAGGCCGCAGGAGATTTTCGCACCTTGTCTCAGGAAGGCATCCTGCCGCTGGTCAAAAATCTCAATGAGCGGATAACCCAGGTCGCAGACGAAATGGTTTCCTTCAAGCAGGACGATATGTCTCCTTTCGTACAGATGATGCACAAACGATTGAACGACGATTTGATCAACGAGACCGTCGAATTAGTCGAGCATCTCAATGAAAGTGCGCGTCATCTTAAGACTATGCTGGGCGATGAAAACCAAAAACTGTCGTAAACTTCCTGGCACACATCGACGTAGTTGCACTCAATTTGAACGGTCTCATCAATCGAATCGAAGAGACCCGCTTGCAAATGAATGGCGTGCTCAGTTCCGTTAACGATTTGGTCGACCACAGCAACGACAAGGTATCGGGTGCCGTTACGGCAGCGGAAGATTCCATGGAAGAGTTGGAGTTGGCGCTAAAGACGGTCAATCAGCACCTGAGCCAGATTCTCATCAACCTGGAGAGCGGCAGTCGTCATATGAACGAATTCACGCGCTCGATTCGTGAGAATCCGTCGCGCCTGCTGCGCAAATCAAGTGCGACGGAGCCCGGACCGCAATGAAACTGATACGGGTGATATTCGTCGCCTCGTTGATTGCATCCAGCGTCAGTTGTGGCTCACTGGCGCCCCCACCCAAGGATAAGTTCTACCGGTTGAATCTCGATTCGCACGAACCGGCACAAGATATCGGCCACGCGGACGATATCATTTACGTACCGCCCTTTAGTGCGAGCGGTTTACACAGTGAAAAGAGCGTTGATATTCGCGCACAATGACGGCACATCACTCGAACAGCACGCCTACCATTTCTGGATCGACAGCCCCCGGACCATGCTTCAGCACGCCTTGGCCGATCATCTTCGTACTGCGAGCAAGGCCAAGATCGTGATCGAACCCGCAGTCAGCGCTGAATTCGTCGTGCGGGGCCGTGTGCGTCGCTTCGAACGATCCAACGGCGGCGGGGCTCAGATCGCATTGAATCTGGCGCTCTATGGGGAGGACAGCTCGGTACCGGCGTTCGAACGCGACTATGAGCGCTCGATCGCGGTCAGGGATAGCTCGATTGCAGCAAGTGTGGCAGCCTTGAGCGAGGGAACGGCCGAAATATTCGTGTCGTTTACCGGTGATCTTCGCCGCCATCTCGCGGAGTGAGTGCAGGGGGAATAGGAGTGACGGCGTTTTTCGACAAGCTCAAGACAACTGGGTGCGTGTGGCACTGAGCGCGCTTGTGCTGTTCGTTTTTCTGGCGCATGCGACCGGCGTGTTCTCGATCGGATTCATCGAACTGATGGAGAATTTGGCCTACGACACGCACTTGCGGTTCACCATGCCGGATACCGTCGATAACAGCGTCGTCATCGTCGATATCGACGAGGACA
>CBDCJB010000006.1:0-20952 GCA_965217605.1 Gammaproteobacteria bacterium | reverse complement strand
CGGACCTCATGCGCGCGAATGAATTCGCTGTACGCAACGGATTCTATAACATGGGCCCGACCTCTATGCCCACAACCTTTCCGACGAACTGTTCGACGACGGTTTGTGCCGCGGCGGCGCGTGCGACCTTCGACCTCGTCACCTGGAATCAGGCCACCGGCGGACAGCCGCTGCAGGCCAACAACGAAGTACTGCCGCAGGGCGTCGGCATGGTCTGCGTCGATTCGACACCCAACAATGGTACGCCAGCGGGCTGGGCCTGTGACAATCTCGGCAACGTTTTCGCCATCAAGATTCAGTGGCAGGAACGCGCCGTCGGCGCCGAGGACGCGGGCGGATCAGACGTCCAGAACCAACTGTTCGTCATGTCCGTGTTACCGGCAATTTAGGATTCGAACCTGTGCAGAGAATGAACATCATGCAAGCTTTCACGACCAAGCGACAGCAGGGCATCACACTCGTCGAGTTGATGGTCTCGGTAACCGTCGGACTCGTACTGCTGTCCGGCATCATCAGCATCTTCGTCAGCAACAAGCAGGCTTATTCGCTCCAGGAAAGTACGAATATCCTGAACGAAAATGCCCGCTACGCGTTGAACCAGGTGCAATATCATCTGCGCATGGGCGATCATTGGGGCGGCGTCGAGCGAGATGCCGTTGAAGTCGACGCGCCATTGGGGGCGCTGGCCATTGCGACCGCTTGTACCCAAAGCCCGGCGGTGTCCGGGATCGGTTTCCGCGGCTTTGAAGGTGCGGCGGCCTCGCCCCTGGATTGTATTCCTAACGCCGATTACGCGCCCAATACCGATATCTTGATCATCCCGTACGGCGAGCCGGAGCGGGTCGTTTCGGCTACCGTCGCCGCGTCGTCCGATATCTTCGTGCGCACCGCCATTGGACGTCGCGCGATGATCTTCCAGGGCAGCGCGCTTGCGGGCCTGCCTTCCGATATGTACGACGCGAGCGATCCCGATCCGACCCCAATCACCAATTATCGCTACCACACCGTGATTTATTTCATCCGCCAATGCGCGTCGCAGGATCTGGGCGCAGCCGGCGTATGCGACGGTGCGGACGATACGACGCCGACGCTCGCTCGCCTGGTGCTCGACGGTACGAACCTGGTGCAAGAAGACATCGTTGCCGGCGTTGAGCAGATGCAGATCACCTACGGGATCCTCAATGAGGCGGTCAACCCGCCGCAAATCAGCTACAACAGCGCCACGAATATCACCACGAACAACCAATGGAGCAGCGTGGATAACGTGCAGATTTCGGTCATCGTGCGTGGTGAGCAATTCGACGCCACGTTCACCGATACGCGTAACTTCAGCATGTACGGCGGATTCACTTATACACCCGCCGTTGGTGACCAGAATTTTCGTCGCAAGCTGTTTAATTTTGTCGTGCAGGTAAGAAATCTGACGAGGGCATAACGTATGAAATTTAACCCCACATCAAATTATTCACGCCGTCAGCGCGGCATGGCGCTAGTGGTCGCGCTAATCCTGCTCTTGGTCATGACCATGGTCGCCGTCGTCGCTACGCGCACGACCACCGTCGATCTAAAAATGACCACGAATACGACGCTGGCGAGGCGCGCGTTCCAGAATTCCGAGGGATCCCGGACTTCGCTCGGGCCATCGCTCGAAGATCACGTGTTCTATCGCGCCTGGCCGTCGACGATCGCGGGCGGTACCGCGCCCGTGACCGCGAACTTCAATATTCCGACCGAGATCACGGTCATGAACGGGGCCTCGAACTATTTCATGGGTACCAATGGCGTGCTCGCTGATCTGGGCCCGCCGAATTTTTCGCGGGTCCACGACGTGCAATTTACGCTCGATGTCGACGGCGACAACTTTCCGGATAACGAGGACATGTTCTCGGATATCTGGGTTACACGCGTCGCGAGCTTGCCGTCACCGGGTTCTGGCGTGGCGCAGAGTTCAGGTTATCTGGGCCCGGGTGTTGGCGCTTCGGGGGCGGGCGCGCATGTCTTTTTCGATATGCGCTCGAGGGGGCAGTCTGCGGGTAACGCGCAGATCATAACGGGCGCGGATTATCGCGTCCTGGTACGAAACTGAGCCGGGCTCCGATATACGAGGATAAGATAATGCGCAATCTTACGCACGTTTTTAATCGCTTCAAACATTTCCTGAATGGCGTTGTATTGAGCGTTGCATTTCTTCCGGTCATCGTGTCGGTCGATGCCAGTGCCGCCCCGATCTCCACTGCTACAAATACGGATTTCACCACCGGCCCAATCACGGGGGTGGAATCCGTGACACCGCAAGTGATGCTCGCGATGTCGCGCGATCATCAGTACTTCTTCAAGGCTTATAACGATTTCTCCGACGTCGATTCTGATGGGGTCGTCGAAACCACCTACGACGACACGTTTTCGTATTACGGGTATTTCCATTCCGAGCTCTGTTACGACTACGACGATAATGACGACCGGTTTGAACCGGTCTCCACGACCGACGTCGGCGATAACAAGCACTATTGCACGACGACCGCAACTACTTGGAGCGGTAACTTCCTCAACTGGGCGTCGATGACGCGCATGGACATCGTCCGCAAGATTCTGTACGGCGGTAAGCGTTCGACTGATATACCGCTCTTGACAGTCCTCGAACGCGCACATCTCCCGACCGATGCGCACAGTTTCGCGAAGTATTACAACGGTGATGACCTCGATAAGCTGACGCCGTTCGACACGGTCCGCACCGACGATCTGAATGGCGGCGACGGCGACGACTTCGATGACGGGGATGAAGGCATCACCATCTGCAACACCACCTACCACTCAGGTGGCAGCTCGCAAGGTGCGACCAATCCACCTGTTATGCGGGTTGTCGAAAACAACCGTCAGCTCTGGGCAGCAAACGAGCGCTGGCAGTGCACCTGGGAAAGCGAGCGTGGTGACAACGGCAACGCAAACACACCGGCCCAATCCGGTATTGATTCACAGGGATCCGATCCGCCCGATTCGCTCCGGCTGCTCACTTCGCCCAACAACGAACAGGACCGCGTGGTGCGGGTGGTGGTATGCGATCCGAGCTTCTTCAACGCGGCCAACGACCGCGAAAACTGCGAAAAATACCCGCAACAGAATCTGAAACCTACGGGGCTGCTGCAACGCTACGGCGAAACGGGCCTGATCAACTTTGGCCTGATGACGGGTAGCTGGGACAAAAACATATCGGGCGGTGCGCTGCGCAAAAACGTCGGCGTGATGACCGACGAGATCGACTCGGCCGTTGACGGCATCTTCAAGACCCCGCCCGCGGCCGGCGGCATCATCAATACGCTGAATACCATGCGTATGTGGGGTTACGGCTATAGCCAGGGCACTTACCTCCCCGGCGACCGCGGCGGCGACGATTGTAACTTTCAGCTCTCGAGCATCGTCGAAGGGCGGTGCGCGTCATGGGGCAACCCGATCTCGGAGATTTATCTCGAAGCCATGCGCTATTTCGCGCTCGAGACCGGGCGCGCACCGACAACGGCGTTCAACCCTAATGACACGTCCTATTTCTCCGGCTTGACCGATGCGTCCTGGGCAACCGATCCGCTGAATGCGGACAACGCCTGTGCGTCGCTCAACGTCGTCACGTTCAATGCGAGCGTAAGCTCCTACGACGACAACGCGACCAGTAGCGCGATTCTCGGTGGCAACTCGCCGGAGGCGCTGACCGATGTCATCGGCGCCGACGAAAACATCCACGGTAACAATTTCTTTATCGGGCGCTCCGGCGGGTCTACCGATGAGTTCTGCAGCGCCAAGGCCGTCTCGAGCCTTGGTAATTCGTTCGGCATCTGCCCCGAAGGTCCCACGGTGCTCGGTTCCTATCACATGGCGGGGCTCGCGCATTACGGGCGGACCAACGACCTGCGTACCGATCTCGACGGCGATCAGGAGATCAATACATTCGCCGTCGCGCTTGCGACCACGGTACCGACCATCACGGTTCCCATCGGGCCCGCAGGTACCGCTCAGTCCATAGAAATTCTCCCCGCCTACCGCCTCGTGTTCAATGACGGTGGCGGCGCATTGGTGGATTTCAAAATCGTGCGTAAGCACACCGAAGTGGATCCAATCGACCGGGCCTCACCCGGCCTTCCGAACACGACGCCGGACGGTACCCCAGACGTAACGGCGGCCGGCGTGCCGACGGTGCAGTTCCCCATCGAGCTGGCCGGCACCGGCATCTATCACAGCAAGTACTACATCAACTGGGAAGACTCCGAGCAGGGCGGAGACTACGACCAGGACATGTGGGGCGTGCTCGACTACGTCGTCAACACCAACGTGAGCCCCGCGACGGTAACCGTCACGACCAATGCGATCGCGCAGTCGACCGCCAACGGGCAGTTATTCGGCTTTGTCATCAGCGGAACCGAGCTACAGCGCGGTTTTCACGCGTACTCCGGCATTTTAGGCAGCAACTTTACCGACCCCGTCGCCGGCGTACCGGGTTGTACGAATTGCCGCGCCGTATCTGAAGGCGGCGGACAGAGCGGTCCGCAGTCCCACACGTTCACCGTTAGCGCCGCGGGCGCCGCGGGACAGCTCGAAAGCCCGCTGTTCTACGCGGCCAAGTGGGGCGGATTCAGTGACTCCGACGATGACGATAAGCCCAACCTTCGCGAGGAATGGGACGTCCGTGACCAGAACGGTAGATTCACGCCAGATGTCAGCCCGGCAGACGGGTTACCTGATGGCGACGGCATTCCGGACAATTTCTTCTTTGTATCCAATCCCGCCGCGCTCGAGGGCGCGCTGCAGGCTGTGTTCGACATCATCATCGAACGCGTCTCTTCAGGTACCGCCGCAGCCGTGGTCGCGAATGACCAGGAAGGTGTGGGTGCCGTGTTCCAAGCCCTATACGATCCGTTAAAATCCGACAGTACGGTGGCGGCCAATGAAGCCGAATGGATCGGGACCCTACACGCGCTGTGGGTTGACCCGGAAGGCCTGATTCGCGAGGACAACGATCAAGACGGCAGACTCGACAATTACGACGTCGATAAAGTGGTCGAGATCTTCTTCGACGATATCGACCGACGCGCCAAGATCAAACGCTTCGACAGCAGCGATCCGAATAATTTCACGGTCGTAGACCCCAATCCGACGCCGCTCGAATTAGTCGAGCTGCAAACGATCTGGAACGCGCGCGAACGGCTGTCGGATCTGGACAACGATACGATTGAGGTGCAACGAACGTTCAACACGGCAGTCGGCACCGGCGCCAACGAAGGGCGCCATATCCTGACTTGGGTCGATGACGACTTCGACGACATCGTCGACGTCGGCGGTTCGGAAATGGTTAATTTCGACGCCACGGCCTTTTCCTCGAACAACCGTCATCGCTGGTTAGACGAGGACGACGTAAACATCGCCAACTTATTTCTCAACTTCACACGGGGCAAGCATTTCGCCGGGGCGCGCAACCGGGTCGTCGACTACGATGGCGACAATGTCGGGGGCACCGCGACACATGCCTCGGGCAATCTCGAAGTCATGCGTCTGGGCGACATCATTCACTCGACACCGATCCCAGTAGCGACCCCGATCGAAGCCTTCGATCTGCTGGCGCTGGATATCACCTACGGCGCGTTCCGGGCGAAGTACGTCAACCGGCGTCAGGTGGTCTACATCGGCGGCAACGACGGCATGATCCATGCCTTCAATGCCGGCTTTTTCGATGCCTCGACGAAGCAGTTCAAACTCGCCCTGAGCGGTCAGGTACAACACCCGCTGGGTGCCGAAATTTGGGCCTACGTGCCGAAGAACCTGTTGCCGTACCTTAAGTGGGCGGCATTTCCGGGTTATTCCCACGTCTTCTACATGGACCAGACACCACGCGTATTCGACGCCAAGATATTCACGCCGGATACGACCCACCCGTTTGGCTGGGGAACGGTTCTGGTCATGGGAATGCGTTTTGGCGGCGCTTCGGACGGTACCGCAGTTTCCCTGGATATCGACAACAACGGTACGGACGACGCGACAATGAAATCAGCGTACGTGATCCTCGATGTCACCGATCCCGAGCAACCGCCGCAAGTCCTGGCTGAGTTGTCTCCCGACACGCTCAATTTCACGACCTCATTTCCACAGGTCGTGGTCGTGGGCGATCCGATCGAGCCGGGTTCTGCATCGACGGTATCGACGCCCAACAAGTGGTATTTGATCTTCGGTTCGGGGCCGACGGAGCTCGGCAGTGCTGACTCGACGCAAAATGCCCGACTCTTCGCCTACGATTTGAATGCTTTGGCTGCCGGGCGCGCGTCGCTCGTGACGCTGGACGACGCCCGCGTCACCACCGGCCCGTTCAACGGCGGTTTCGAAGAAGTGAACGAAAGCAATACCTTCGTCGGTGATCCCGTGGTTATCGATCTGGATGTCGACATGCAAGCCGAAGCTATCTATTTCGGCACGGTCGGCGACGCCGTGGCTGACGATGGATCGCTGTACCGCATTGCGGTCGGTGAAGAGCCCGATGCCCTCAACTGGGGCGGTGCGTTCAAGATACTCGACGCCAATCAACCCTTCATCGCGCAACCATCCGTCACGGTCGACGAGAAGTTCCAGACCTGGGTGATGGCGGGAACCGGACGCCTTTATGTCAATCCGGATAAATCGAGTACGGCGAAGCAGACGCTCTACGGATTTATCGATGAGAATCCAGCAACCGGTGACAACTCATCGACGTTGTCTCCGACCATCGGATCCCTGATCGACACCACCAAGGCGATAGTATTCGTCAACGGTGACGTCGATTTAGACGCCGACGGCAACGTTGATTTCACCTTTGACACGCTGCAGACCAATGTCGAGACGGCCGGTGGATGGCGGCGCGATTACCGCACCTTCTCGCCCGATCCGGCCGAACGCAGCATCAACCGTTCGACCTTGATCGACGGCGTGCTATTCAATACGGCGTTTACACCCAGCACCGACCTATGTACCTCGGAGGGCAGTAGTATTCTGCTCGGCCTCGCGTTCAACACCGGTACGGCCTTGCCAAGCCCGATCTTCGGCGAGTCCTGCCCGTCCTGTCCCGACGACGAGAGCCAGTCGAATCGCTATGTCGACCTCGGGGCCGGCCTGGCTTCAACGCCTAGTATTCACATCGGCAACCAGGATATACCCGGCAAGGTCACGGTCATCACGCAGAAATCCACCGGCGAGATCGAGACGACCGAGGCGACGACACTAGGCGGTATTGCCAATGGTGAGATATCTTGGCGCGAGTATCGGACATTTTAGCCCTGCGCCTGAGTGGTGGCTGACGAACGGATCAGTACGGAGGTTATAGTCGTGAGGAACCTTACAGAGCATTCATCGTCGGGTGCGGTATGCCGGTTTCGGCAGCGCGGTATCACCTTGATGGAACTGATGATCGTCGTGGCGATCGTGGGTATCCTTGCGAGCGTGGCGTTCCCGTCCTACAAAGCGTATGTCGATCGCGCCAAGCGTGCCGAGGGCAAGACCCTACTCATGGAAGCCGCGGTGCGCCAGGAGCGGTTTTACTTCGACAACAACCAGTACACGATCACGGCTACCGCGCTGGGTTACAACCCCGCGGCCGACGCCTGTACGCAGAGTACGAACCCGTGTTCCGAGGAAGAAAACTACGACCTGACCCTGGCGGTGGGCGCGACGGGAAACATCAACACGAGCTATACACTGACGGTCACGCCGTTGTCCCCGCATAACGATCCAGACTGCGGTGCGCTGACGCTTGACTCGCGAAGTACCCAAGGCAGCACCACCGGCAATTCAATATGTTGGGATAAGTAGGCGTCATGCGTAATCTCAGCGCAATGCTCGTCGCGATGACCGTGCTAGTCAGTGCGCCGACGCACGGCGTGGTCTACAAATGGGAAGATGGAGACGGCGTCGAGGTGTACTCAGGGTCGCGGCCGCCCGGCCAGGAAGCCGAAGAGATCAATCCGCGCTTCGCCAAACAGCCTGCCGGCGCGGCCAAACAGGGCGCCGCCGAGGCGCCGGCGGATACACCTGGGGACGGCGATGCTGAGCCGGCGGCCGAGGAACTTACGCCCGAGCAAATGGTGCGCAAAAAGCAAAATTGTGTGAGCGCGCAAAAGAATATCGAAGAGATGAACTATCCGCGCATCTATCGCAGGCAGTACCGGCTGGAGAATGGCGAACTCGCGTTTTTCACGCCGGAGGTGCGAGGTGCGCGCCTGAGTGAAGCGCAGGCGATGGCCGAAAAATACTGCAACTGAGGTCGGGCCCGCCGGCAAACCCGCTGCGGCACCTTCAGGCGGTTTGGTCGGCCTCATTGATCAATTCGCGAGGCAGACTGAACACCACCTGTTCTTTGATCCCCGGCACCTCGCTCACCTTCTCGCCACCATGATCACGTAGCGTTTGCACGACCTGCTCCACGAGCACTTCGGGCGCCGAGGCGCCTGCCGTTACGGCAACGCTCTTTTTATCCACTAACCATTCTGTTTTAATCTCCGCGGCGCTGTCGATCAAATAAGCGGAGATCCCTTGTTTTTCTGCGATCTCCTTGAGACGTGTCGAATTAGAACTCGTCTGCGAACCGACTACGAGGATCAAGTCACAGTATTCGACCATACGCTTGACGGCGTCCTGGCGATTCTGGGTCGCGTAACAGATGTCTTCTTTCTTGGGGCCCACGATCTTGGGGAAACGCTTGCGCAGCGCGTCGATAATTTCCGCCGTGTCATCCATCGACAAGGTGGTCTGTGTTACGAACGCCAGGAATTGCGGGTCCTTGACCTCGAGATCGCCGACGTCTTCTACGCATTCGACGAGATACATACCGCCGCGCCCGGAATCCGCATTCCGGTACTGCCCCAGCGTCCCCTCCACTTCCGGATGACCCGCGTGGCCGATGAGAATGCATTCACGGCCTTCATCCTGATATTGGCCAACCTCCATATGCACCTTGGTCACGAGGGGGCAGATCGCATCGTAAACGCGTAATCTACGCCGGGCGGCTTCTTCGCGAACGGCCTTGGCGACGCCGTGTGCGCTGAATATAACGGTCGCGTCATCGGGCACCTCGTCGAGTTCATCGACGAATACCGCACC
This sequence comes from Gammaproteobacteria bacterium, assembly GCA_965217605.1. Classification (GTDB taxonomy): domain Bacteria; phylum Pseudomonadota; class Gammaproteobacteria; genus JAYYZW01. Next base: position 11,850 of record CBDCJB010000006.1, on the reverse strand, counting down.
CTTATCCCGCAAACCGTCGACAACGTATTTGTTGTGCACGACCTCATGGCGGACGTAGACCGGTGCGCCAAAGAGATCGAGCGCATGCTCGACGATACCGATCGCGCGATCCACACCCGCACAAAAGCCGCGTGGATTAGCCAGATGTATCTGCATACCGAGCATACCCGAACGATTGGATGACGCGGCACATTATACGCCGCGCTCGTTGCCATTAGGAACGCGTACTATTGTCCGTTGCGCGCACGCCCATAGTGAGGGCCGCGCACGATCAGCATCACGGCGCCGACGCAGATCGCCGAATCCGCAAGATTAAAGGCGGGCCAGGACCAACGATCGTAATAGATCTGGATGAAATCGACGACGTAGCCGAGATAGATCCGATCGATCAAATTACCGAGCGCTCCCCCGAGTATTAGCGCGAGCGCCGCGGGCGCCCAGCGCTCATCGGCGCCGATCGTAGTAAGCCAAAACACGATGCCGACGCCAATGACCACGGTAATCCCGGTAAAAAACCAACGTTGCCAACCCGACGCATCGTCGAACAAACTGAACGCCGCGCCGGTGTTGTACAACAAGGTCAGATTGAAACCCGGCATGACGGGATGAGGCACGCCGTAGGTCAAATGCGCGCCCGCGAAATATTTCATCAATTGATCCAACACGCACAGCGTTACAGCCAGCGCGAACCACAAGCGCAAATGCCGCCACTTTGCGTCCTGAGCCGTCGAAACCATCTCAGTGACAGCCGCGTAACGCCTGATCCCTAGCGCGCAATTGAGCGGCGATCGCGCACCGGTTCACTGTGGTTCAACGCATATTCGAATGTCAAGATTTCCCGCGCGGCATCACAGTCACGGCCAATTTGCTCAGCCATCGCGTCGAAAGAATCAAACGCGATGTCCTCTCGAATCTTGTGTACGAATTGCACGCTGATGCGTTTACCGTAACAGTCGGCGTCATAGTCGAAGATATGCACTTCGAGAACGTAGCGTGGGTCATCGATGATCGGCCGCGAGCCCGCATAGGCGACGCCGTTTAACGGCTCGTCCTCGAGCCAATGTACTTTGACGGCAAAGATGCCGGACACCGGGCTTTCGATTCGATGAAGATCGAGATTGGCGGTCGGGAAACCCCATTCGCGGCCGCGCTGGTGCCCGTGTACCACGCGGCCTTCCATGCAATAGGGATGCCCGAGCATGCGCTCTGCCTCCGTCAGATAACCGTGGCGCAGAAGCGAACGAACATAAGTGCTGCTGATCCGCTTGCCGACGAACAGGAAAGGTGGTGTTTGCTCGACTTCGAAATCGTAGGCCCGACCGAGCGCTGTGAGCGTATTGAAGTTGCCGGTTCGCCCGCGCCCGAAGCGGAAATCATCGCCGATGATCAGCGCCTTGATACCGAGTTTATCGACCAGGTAGCTGCGCACGAACCGCTCGGGCGGTAAGGACGCTAATTGGCGGTTGAATTTGAGCAAGAGGAGCCGGTCGACGCCGCGCTCGGCAATCAGGCGATACTTTTCACGCAGCCGGGACAGGCGCGCGGGGCATTCATCGTGGAAAAAGAACTCCTCCGGGTGCGGCTCGAAGATGATGACCACGCTCGGTACCCCGAGTTTTTCGCCAAGGCGCTTGAGGCGTTTGAAAATTTCGGTGTGTCCGAGATGCACACCGTCGTAGTTACCGATCGTCGCGACACAGCCGTTGTGTTCGGGCCGGATGTTATGTGTGCCGCGTATAAGTTCCATGACAAGCAGGACAACGTTCGGCGGTAGGGCGGGCGTTGCTTTTGCTGATTATACGCCGCGCTCTTGCATCGCCATATCACGCGGGCGCAACCCGCTCAGCCATAAAGCTGAGAAATAAATTAAGGCGCCGACGGCGATCCACATCGCGAGGTTCATTGCGCGCGTCCAGGCATTCCAAGCGCTCCAGGTCGATACCGGATCCGCACCCCACCAGAGGACGAGCCCCATCACGCCAGCGGCCAATCCGACGCGCAGCAAGTACGGGCGCCATACCGTCTCCGAACGATAAACGCCTTCCCGGCGCAGTGCGGCGAATAGCAGCGCCGCATTGATATAAGCCGACAAGGTCGTTGCAAGCGCAAGACCCGCATGCGCCAGCGGGAACACGAATATCAGATTCATCACCATATTCGCGGCCATCGCGATAATGCCGATCCGAACGGGAGTACGCGTGTCCTGCCGCGCAAAAAAGCCCGGCGCGAGCACCTTGATCAGAATGAATCCCATCAAACCGCCCGAGTAGGCGACGAGACTGCGCGCAGCCATGATCACATCGCGCTCTGCTAGTTCGCCGTATTGAAACAACGTGCTCAACATCGGCGCGGCGAGTACGGCGACACCGATCGCTGCGGGAAACCCGAGGAGAAATACCCATCGCAAGGCCCAGTCCAGGGTTGCCGAAAAGGCCTCCGGGCGGCCCTCACTGAAGCGTGCCGACAAGCTCGGCAGGATCACCGTGCCAAGCGCGATGCCGAATATCCCCAAGGGAAACTCAACCAATCGATCGGAGTAATAGAGCCAGGAGATACTGCCCGTCTGCAGGAACGATGCGATCAGGGTGTCGAGCATCAAGTTGATTTGCGCAACTGAGACGCCAAACATGGCGGGCCCCATGAGGTGCAAGATCTTTTTGACGCCCGCGTCGGCAAACCCGATCACCGGTTTCGGCACGAATCCGAGCCGTATTAAGGCGACGAGTTGCAAGCCGAGTTGTACGACGCCGCCGACGAAGACACCGATTGCCAGGGCCATGACCGGTTGGTCGAGGCGCGGCGCCAGCGCTATCGCTGCGCCGATCAGGGCGAAATTGAGCAATACCGGAGTAATCGCAGGAATCGCGAAGCGCCCATAGGTATTGAGTACAGACCCTGCAAGCGCGGTCAACGAGATAAATAAAAGGTAGGGAAAGGTCAGCCGTAAGAGCGCTGTCGCGAGATCGAATTTGTCGGTTTCCTGGAGAAAGCCTGGCGCGAATATTGCGATCAACAACGGCGCGGCGAGAACCCCGATGGTCACGACCACCAACAGTACGATCGCGAGCGTACCGCTGGTGGCATTGATCAAACGGCCCACGGCCGGGTCGCCTTCGGTTTCCCGGTACTCCGCCAATACCGGAACGAAGGCTTGTGAGAACGCGCCTTCGGCGAACAGGCGGCGAAACAAGTTGGGAATTTTGAAGGCGATGAAAAACGCGTCCGCTGCGAGGCTTGCGCCGAAGAGCCGCGCGATCACGACATCCCGGATAAAACCGAAGATCCGCGAAATGAACGTCATCTGACTGACGACCGCGGTCGATCGCAGGAGTTTCGATGTCAGCGTGTTAATCCCGTGATACGTATCGACACCGAATTATACGCAAGCGACAGCGCCTCTCCTGTGAACTGGCATTGACAAGGCGCAAGCAAAGCAGCATAGTTCCGCGCCGTCCACGTCCCAGCCGGAGGAGCATCGTTGGCCAATTCCGCTCAGGCGAGAAAACGCGCCCGCCAATCGGAAAAGCGCCGCAAGCACAATGCCGCCAGGCGTTCGTTGCTGCGCACCCGCATCAAGCAAGTCGTAAACGCGATCGAATCAGGCAGCAAAGAAGACGCCAAAACCGCCTATGCCAAGGCCGTTCCGATCATTGACCGCATGGCCGGTGACAACATCATTCACAAAAATAAGGCGGCCCGTCATAAGTCGAGGTTGAACACGCGCATCCAGTCCATGGCCTGAATCGCGCTTTACCCGCCTGCATCGATGACTAGATTGTCCCGGTGCACGAGTTCCGGCTCCCGCGTATACCCCAGCACGTCCTCAATGCGGTCGGATGGTTTTCCTGCAATCCTGCGGCATTCGTCTGACGAGTAATTGGCAAGACCGCGCCCGATCTCACGCCCCTCGGGGTCTTCGAGGGCAACCAAATCACCGCGCGAAAAAGTGCCCGAAACGTCTACGACCCCGACCGCGAGCAGACTCTTGCTTTGTGTGCATACGGCTTGACCGGCACCCGCGTCGAGTTTGAGCGTGCCGCGCGCGCGTAGCGAACCCGCCAACCACTGTTTACGCGACGCAATCTTCTCGCGGTTGGAGTACAACAGCGTGCCGACCGGCGTACCCACCGCGATATCGCGCAGGACATTGGCGAGGCGGCCGGACGCGATGATCGTCGGGGTAGCGGAACGTGCGGCGAGCCTGGCGGCGCGCAATTTCGTGCGCATACCGCCGCGCCCCCATGCGCCGCCTTCGCCGGCTGCCGTCTCCAGCATAGAGGCATCAACAGGCGCGTGCTCGATCAGGCGAGCGTCGGCATCATCGCGCGGATCGGCGGTCATGAGGCCATCCTGATCGGTCAATATGATCATGAGATCCGCATCGATCAAGTTACTGACGAGACCCGCGAGCGTGTCGTTATCGCCCAGGCTAATCTCTTCAGTCGCGACGGTGTCGTTTTCGTTCACAACCGGAAAGACGCCGAGTTCGAGTAAGGTCAATAGCGTGCTTCGCGCGTTGAGGTAACGTTGCCGATCCGCAAGGTCTTCGTGCGTCAGCAATACCTGCGCAGCGTGCCGCCCGAATTTCTCGTACGCCTGGTCCCACACGCGGACCATTCCCATCTGCCCGACGGCGGCGGCGGCCTGGAGCTGATTCAGCACATGGGGGCGATCGGACCATCCGAGGCGGGCCGCGCCCTCCGCCACCGAGCCTGACGCGACGACAACGATCTGCCGCCCGGCGGTTTGCAAATCGACCATCTGCTCGGCCCAAGTATTCACCGCGCCAAGATCGAGGCCGACGCCCTGCTTGGACGTCAGCGCACTGCCGATCTTGATCACCCAGCGCGTGCCTCGCGCGATCGCGCGGCGCAACTGGTCGGGATCAACCTTTGACGGCGACGCCATCGGCATTGTCCTGCTGCTCTAGCCACGTTTGGACGGCCCACATCAGTTCGTCGCACCCCGTGTGCGCGGCGGCGGAAATACGGTACACCGGGCCCGTCCAGCCGGCTTGCACGATCTTGTCTATCCAGGCGTCGACGACGTGGGTCGCGACCGCGTCTATCTTGTTCACGACGATCCATCGCGGTCTTGCGGCCAACTCGTTGCCGTACTGTTCGAGCTCGGTCGAGACGGCTGCGTAGTCATGCACCGGATCGCGATCCGGTTGCAGGCCCGATATGTCGATCAAATGTAACAACAACCGAGTGCGATCGAGATGCTTCAAAAAACGCAAGCCGAGCCCCGCACCGTGGGCCGCGCCTTCGATAATGCCTGGAATATCCGCCATCGCGAAACTCTGCTCGGTGCTCAATCGGACGATGCCAAGATTTGGATCCAGGGTCGTAAACGGATAATCCGCCACCTTCGGCCGTGCCGCCGAAACGGCGCTAATGAGTGTCGATTTACCGGCGTTAGGCAGGCCGAGCAGGCCGACATCGGCAAGGAGCTTGAGCTCGAGGCGAAGCTCGCGTGTCTCACCCGACGCGCCGTGCGTCGTTTTTCGCGGCGCCCGATTGGTACTGCTTTTAAAACGCGCATTGCCCAATCCATGGTGGCCACCATTCGCGACCAATAGTCGTATTTTGTCGCCGATCAAATCGCCGATCTGTTCGGCGGTGTCCGCATCAAATACGAGGGTCCCGGCGGGTACTTTGATAACGAGGTCTTCCGCGCTTTTACCTACTCGATCGCGTCCCATGCCCGGTTGCCCGTTGCGAGCGCGAAAAATCCGCTTGAAACGGAAATCAACGAGCGTATTGAGTCCGGCATCGACCTCGAGGTACACGCTGCCACCGTCGCCGCCGTCACCCCCGTCCGGCCCCCCTTTCGGGACAAACTTTTCGCGGCGAAAACTCAAACAGCCGTCTCCTCCCTTACCGGCAAGGACCGTGATTGCCGCTTCGTCCACGAATTTCATTAGAACCTATCTCAAAACCTAGCCTTTCCTAGGACACAAAAAACCCCGTCAGGGACGGGGTTGCAAGCGCTCAGGTGCCGTTTTCGTTATTGTTCGGCAACGACACTCACAAACCGTCTGTTGCGCGGACCTTTGCGTTCGAATCGCACTTCGCCGTCCAGCGTCGCAAATAAGGTGTGATCGCGACCGCAACGAACATTCTTACCGGGATGAAATTTCGTGCCACGCTGGCGCACGATGATATTACCTGCCCGTACCGGCTCACCGCCATAGCGTTTGACGCCCAGCCGTTTCGATTCTGAATCACGACCGTTGCGCGTGCTGCCACCGGCTTTCTTATGGGCCATCGTTCATCCTTTGGCGACGCCGGTTATCTCGACGCGGGTGTAGTTTTGCCGGTGACCCATCTGGCGACGGTACTTTTTGCGCCGTTTGAATTTAATCACGCGGATCTTGTCTCCGCGGCCGTGCTCCAAAACTTTGGCGGTGACCCGGGCGCCATCGATAAACGGTGTCCCGATTTCGACCTCATCTCCGTCCGCCACCAACAGGACTTCCGAGAATTCAATGTCCCCGCCTGGGTCAGCGGCAAGGGTCTCGACGTCGAGTTTATCGCCCGTACTGACACGGTACTGTTTTCCGCCGGTTTTAATGACTGCATGCATCGCGAAAACGTATGGAATTACTTGAGGTCGCAACGAGCGCGCGATTCTACGGAATTCGCCAACAGGAGACAAGATCGGCGGATAGAAAATGGCAATTTTCCCCTGCTCTTGGCAAGATCCTCATGCTCACCTGAACCGACGCCCGCAGTGACCAAGGTGCACGAGACTAAAGACAAACCGGATATCGAAGACCTACGTACGCTCGTACGCGAGGACGTCGCCGCCATTGACCGCCTGATCAAAGCACGGCTTTATTCCGATGTCATTTTGATTAATCAGCTGAGCCAATACATCATCGCCAGCGGCGGCAAACGCTTGCGCCCGCTGCTCGCATTATTGAGCGCGAAAGTAGCGGGTTACGAAGGCACTCGGCACCGTGAAGTCGCGGTGATCATCGAACTGATCCACACCGCCACCCTGTTACACGACGATGTCGTCGACGCCTCGACGATGCGGCGCGGCCGCGAAACGGCCAATCTGGTATGGGGTAACGAGGCCAGCGTCCTCGTCGGCGATTTTCTCTATTCGCGGGCGTTCCAAATGATGGTCGACCTCGAGGATATCCGCGTGCTCGAAATCCTCGCGGACGCCACGAACACCATCGCCGAAGGCGAAGTCATGCAACTCGTCAATTGCCGGGATCCGGACACGAGCGAAGCGCGTTATCTGACTACCATCCACAATAAGACCGCCAAACTCTTTGAAGCCGCCGCGATTCTTGGCGCAGTTGTCGCCCGGCGCGAAACCGCATTCGAACACGCGATGGGCGCATTCGGCCGCCACATCGGCACCGCCTTTCAACTAGTCGATGACGCACTCGATTACAGCGCCTCGCCTGCAGACCTCGGGAAAAACATCGGCGACGATCTGGCCGAAGGAAAGCCGACCTTGCCCCTGCTCTATGCGATGTGGAATGGCACGCCGACGCAAGCGAAGATCGTACGTGAAGCCATTGAAAAAGGCGGGCGCGAACGCATCGACGAAATCTCGAGCGCAATTGAATCGACTGGGGCCATCGCTTACACTTTCGCGCGCGCTCAGGCCGAAGCCGACAAAGCGCTCGCGGCGTGTGCGGAGATCCCGAAATCCTCCTACCGAGACGGCCTCGAAACCTTCGTAGACCTCGCCGTCAATCGCGGTTCCTAGTTAACAGTCGGGGTGTAGCTCAGCCTGGTAGAGCACTGCCTTCGGGAGGCAGGGGTCGTAGGTTCAAATCCTGTCACCCCGACCAACTTCAGAATAAAAAATGGCCTTTCGCAGAAAGGGAAGGCCATCTTTTATTCGGTAGTGGGTCAGTTTGAAATTTGGTCTCTGGGGCGCTTCTTCATCACCGCATTGGGTCTCCTGTTTGAAGTACGCTCGCAGACGGCTACGAGCGCAACTTTAGAATGACCCACAGTCAAGCAAAGCCAAGCACAATCAAGCACAGGTTTCAAACTGACCCACTACCTTTTATTCTGAAGTTCGGCCGGCAAAGCTTGGAACCGTAACAAAGGTTCACAAAATCGCCGTGAGCGATTTTGAACAACGCCGCCCGCAGGGTGGCGTTGGCCCCGAAGGGGCGAATTACACGGATGTAATTCGTAAATCCTGTCACCCCGACCAACTTCAGAACCGTCGACGCCCAAGCGCCATCCATGCGTGCCTTTTCGCACCTTGCGGCCGCGCCCAGGACCCGAGATATCCGCGAAGTACCCGCCGGCGCCGCTGGACGTTGACAGAAAGACTCCCACTTGGGATCAATGGGTCATGGAGACTATGATTCGTCGTCGCTTCCTTACCGCCTGGATGAGTTTGGCGGCGCTGGCGCTCTGGCCGATGGCCGCGCAGGCGACGCCAATCCCTATGACGCTCTGCGTGATCGGAGACTCACTGGCGGCGGGCTTAAACGGGTGGTCGTCGAAGCTTCCGGCCAATCAATGGAACGTGACGACGACGGGCCATCCCGGCTCTACGGTCAACAACTGGCGGCCGGGCGGCGCGTTCTACGCCGAGGCGCTCGGCTGCAGCTTGGGCCACGAGACGGCGGCCATCAATCTGGGCAGCAATGATCGATCACCGTTTTGGAATATCCCGGCCTTCCCGCAGACATTCTTTTCCATGCGTGCGGTCCTGGACGGACTGACGCCGTTCTTCAACAACATGGTCCTGTTCTCCATCGAGCCTTATGTCGGCGTTTACGGTCTCCTCTGCGATAGCTTCGGAAATGTCAAATGCCTTGATCAGGCGGGGCTCCTGGCCGCTGAGCATTACTCGGATCCGGGCCCCTATACGGGCACCCATCCGAACGATGCGGGCAAGCAGATTCTGGCAAGCGCGTTCCTATCTATCATCGCTGAGCCCCCGACCGTCGCGCTTATGGGATTAGCAGTGGCCGTGTTGGGATTTCAAAGGCGTAAACAAGCCTTACTTCACCTTGTCTTCCAACCAGTCAAACATATATCGGTGAGCGAGCGGAAGATTGTCCATCTGACAATGGGTCTCTCCCGTCTCCGCGCTTGAGAAGATCTTGAGCTGCTTCTCACAGGTGGCGGCGTCATACATCCGCTGTGCGTGAGAGACGTTGACCTGAACGTCCTCTGCGCCGTGCGTGATGAGGAGCGGACATTGCATCTGGTCGATGACGCCCGCCAGTGCAAAGTTCTTGGCCCGCACGCGCGCGTCCGGCACATCGTTCGCATTTAACAGCCAGACGAAGTGCTTCATGAGCGGGTGGTCGTCCGCTCGCGCATCCCAGACCTCGGCGTAATCCCAGATCGCGCTCCAGCAGATGCACGCGCACAGGCGATGTTCGAAGCAGGCCGCGCGCGGCGCCAGGTAACCCCCGAAACTGAGGCCCATCAGCGCGATGCGATCGGGATCGACATCGGGACGGCTGACGAGGTAATCCACCGCCGCCGAGACCGGCTCTTCGAAGTCGTGACGCGTAAAGAGATTTCGCTCGCGCAGGCTGGCCCCCTGACCCGGCCCGTCGACGATGCAGCACGAGATCCCCCGTGTCACCGCCCCGCGGACGGCCATGAAGAATAGCTCCTCTTTGATCGACTCCAGTCCACCGACGATCAGCAGAGTGGGTGCGCGGTCCGTGCCCTGGACCGGATAGAAGTAGGCCGGTAGCGAGTGGCCGTTCTCGTAGGGAATTTCGATGGGTTCCGGTGGCATATCGAGGAGTTCCGAAGCGTCACGGAAGCACTCCAGGATCTTGGCGTAATTCTCCTTGCGGCGCGGATCGTCGTGGGGGAGAAAGAACTCCGCGTTCCGATAGTAATTAGAGGCGCGGAACAGCGCCTCGCGCGCGCTCGCGAAATGGCCGCCCACATGGGATTCACGTCCCAGGGATTCCACTCGCCCGGCCAGGCCCGCAAATTCCGCGTACCACGAATGCCCGTCATGTGGGGTGATGCGCTCGGCTGCGCCGTACAACTCGTGGAACTGTGCACCGCCGAAATCCCCCTCGCCCGCGGTGCGGACAAACTGGTAGGACCAGGTGTAGTTGTCGGGCCAGAACCAGAACATGTGCGCCTCCCGTGGAACGGTTGAATATTAATCCCTCGGCTACGTTTTAGAGCATTCTCGGCTAGGCGGTCGCCCGGATCCGCTCGAGGCCGTCGAGGATCAGATCGAGCCCGAATTCGAACTCGACCACACCGTCGTGACCGGACTCCATAGCGATCTCGTTGGCGAACTCGTTGAGGTAGGGGTACTCGTCTGCGGGTGTATGCGGAAGGAAGGCAGCGGCCGCCTCTGAATACTCTTCCGGTGCGAACGGAAAGTTCAGAATCTGGAGCGTGCGCCCATAGATGTAGCCGTCAAGGGTGGTCCACGCTCGATCGGCAGTCTCGATCGAGAAGCCCGCTTCCCTAAGGCTTCCAATGGTCGCGTCTATGTATCGCAACATCGCAGGACCGACGGTGACCCGTGACATCATCAGGCTGCAGGCCCAAGGGTGGCGCATGAAAACGCCGTGGGCCGAGACCGCCCGCTGACGCATGGCCGCCTTCCAGTGGGTTGCATGGGAAGGCATGTCGATCTCGCTCACGATGACATCGACGATGCCATCAAGTACGTCGTCCTTATTGGCCACGTGGTTGTAGAGCGACATCGCCTTGACCCCGAGCGCCTCGCCGAGCTTGCGCATGGTGAGTGATTCGATACCACCTTCATCGGCAAGCTCGATGGCGGCGCTCAGCACGCGCGCCTTGGTCAAGGGGGTACGCGGCCCTGCGCCCGGATCGGTTTCCGTAGCCATTTCCATCCTCCTCGCTGCCCGACTCTAACGTACAAAGTAAGTTTCGGCCAGGATCGCGGTTCCACTTGACAAACTTACAGCGTACGTTAAACTTACGTCGTATGTTTACAGTGTACGTCCCATCCAGGCCGGGTCGCGCCCGGGCCGGCCGAAGCTCCCAGCAAGGAGGTAGAAATGATCCGCAGAATCTACGAAAAATCGATCCTCGTCACGGTCGTTTTGCTCATCGGTATTGCGCTTCAGCAGTCATTCTTTTCGCTGACGGTTGGACTCCTCTGAGCAGACGACCTCAACGAAACTCAAAGGTCGCTGGTTCCTTTTTACGTTCAATGACCTGAAGCAGCCCCGTTTTCAGGGCGCTCACGCCCTTCAGATACAATCCACGCGTCAAATGAGGGCGAACGCATGGCGGTTCTCGTTTTAGGTCTGATCGTATTTTTCGCTCCACATTCGTTCAGCATGTTTCGTGGCGTGCGCGGGCGCCTGGTCGACCGGCTTGGCGAAGGCCCTTACAAAGGCCTCTATTCGGTGATCGTGCTCATCGGATTGGTGCTGCTGGTCATGGGTTATGCGGATGCGCCCCGAATCGGGATCTGGATGCCGCCGCTGTGGATGCAGCACCTAACGATGTTGTTGATGCTACCGGTGTTCATTCTCCTTGTCGCCGCCAATATGCCGGGGCACATCAAGGCGAAAGTCAAAAACCCGCTTTTGATCGCCACGAAGACCTGGGCTTTGGCGCACCTGCTCATCAACGGCGATCTCGCATCGATACTGCTGTTCGGTATGTTTCTGGTGTTTGGCGTCGTCGACCTCATCGCGGTGAAACGCACCGGGCGGAGTTCCGTCGTCACCGCGCCGAAGGCGGTTTACGACGTTGTTGCAGTCCTCGCCGGCCTCGGCATCTATGCGCTCATCGTCTTTTGGGCGCACATTCACATCGCTGGTGTACCGCTCGTGTTTTAGTGTGCGGGACAGCACACTAGATAGCTGAGCGTAAATATGCTTCATTC
>CBDCJB010000005.1:0-72669 GCA_965217605.1 Gammaproteobacteria bacterium | reverse complement strand
TTTCATAAAAAAGAGGGCAAGCCCTTTCTAATCCGTTATAATTCAGTTAGTTAGACTGAAAACGGAAAGGACTCGCCCGTGACAGAATGTACCCAGACTGCGCTGCAATTTCCACGCTTTTCTCGCCGCAAGATCGACGTCTCATTCAACGGCGGTGACATCACTTCCAACGGTGGGGTGCAGTTGCTGCGCTTGGCCGATGAACGGACCGGGTTGATCAAGGCCGCGGCACGGGCCATTGGGGATTCTCGCCGGACAAAGAGCTGCACCCCTGACGGATCCCCACAAATTCGACTAGCAATACTCAAGTTGTACAACAGCCCGTCCTCGTAGGTCGCGAAGACTCTGTAATAAAGTTGAGCGCTGGATTTGAAGTTGTTTGGCAATGAGGCGAGCACCAACGAATACCACTGATAGGACGGGCTTACGTCTTTCGGTATTGGCCTGTAAGCCTTTCACTAAGCCGGTTTGGTAACCGACCAGGCCGACCAACCATTGGGCCAGTGTGGCCAATGCACACAGCAAGAGTAAGTTCGCCACTGTGTCGGGATCACGTCCCATGTTTTCTCTAAGTGCAAAGCCGTAACGGGGCGACTTCGTGTCGCGGAAGCTCTCTTCAATCTGCATGCGGCGACGATACACGGCAACCACTCGATGCGCACTACGAAGGTTTTCCGGTAGATTGCTTGCCAATAACCACGGCTCACGCGCCGCTGCCGACGGTTTCTCAGTATTGCGAGCCCGCGCCGGTTTGCCGTAAGCCGTATAGCAGACACGCCCGCGTTTCTTGCCTTTGTATACGAACAAATGGGTATCCAGCGGATTACTTTTGGTGATCAAAAAACGACCCACCGACTTCGGATGAGCGTTGGCTTGGTTGTAGAGCACTTTGTTCGAATGCCATGTCGTCTCATCTACACCTCGCACGAGGTGACGATGACGGATCCGACCCACGTAATACCACCCCATTGAGGCGACAAGACTTAACCAGGGTGTTCGAAATCCTGCATCACTGACCAAGATGAGAACACAGCCCGTAGGCAGAATGGCCTTCAGTCGCTTCAGAAAGCGTTTCTCCGCTTTGACACTCGCGTAATGGTGTTCGACTTCTTCATACAAGGGGATGGCTCGACCACCCACCGCTAAGGCCGCCCGCAATACGTACAGCTCTTGACGTTGATCTAGATTAGACCAATCCACCAACACCACCGGATGCGCGCAGTCCGATACCAACAGCCGAGTGACCCATTGGTACCACTGCAAACGCTCGCCAGCGAGCTGACGATTACCCAGCAAGCGATCGACGCGCTTAATCGCGTGTTTCTCGCTCGTGCCACTGTCCAGGCTCCGACCGATATGCATCAGCCATAAGCGGCGACCACGAAGTACTCCGCCCACCGCCGCCCAAACCGATAATCGACGACGCAAATGCACAACATAAAGCGCATCGCTGCCCATCTCATGTAACAATTTCAATACCTGCATGGCTCACCTCGTCGTTCCCAGATTGTCTTGCAACAACTAGTGTGCTGTCCCGCAAAGAAGTTTCGAAAGTCGGGCGAGTTTTTTCAAGATTGAGTCGGCGGTTGCGGTCCAGGCGAAAGGTATAGGGTTGGCGTTGTGCTGAGCAATATATCGCTCGATACGAGCAACGAGATCCTTCACATTCCGGAACGACCCGCGCTTGATAGCGCGCTGGCTGATGAGACCAAACCAACGTTCGACCTGGTTGAGCCATGACGCGTAGGTTGGCGTGAAGTGGACGTGAAATCGAGGGCGTCGAGCGAACCAGGCACGGACTTTGGGATGCTTATGCGTGCCATAGTTGTCCATCACCAGATGAACATCCAGCGCGGCGGGAACACTTTTCTCGAGATGATTCAGGAAGGACAGCAATTCCTGGTGACGATGCCGCGCTTTGCACTGCCCGATGACCGTGCCGTTGGCGATATCGAGCGCCGCGAACAACGTGGTCGTGCCATGTCGAAAGTAATTATGGGTGACACCCTCGACATAACCGAGCCCCATCGGCAGAACCGGCTGACTGCGTTCCAATGCCTGGATCTGGCTTTTTTCGTCAACGCACAATACCAGGGCATTATCGGGTGGATTCAAGTACAAACCGACAATATCGCGCACCTTGTCGACGAAGAAGGGAGCGGTCGAGAGTTTGAACGTGCGGCTGCGATAGGGCTGGATCCCAAACAGCGTGAAATACCGATGAACGGTACTCTTCGAGGGCGCGGTCTCCCGTGCAAACGAACGCGTGCTCCAATGGGTCGCGTTCTCCGGTCGCTCGCTCAGCACCTTTTGCATCAAGCGTGCAACCTCATCGTCATCATATGTGCGCCGACGATGGCCCGGCGGCAGATCATACAATCCGACAATCCCGTTGGCGATATACCGGCGACACCCATTTGTGACCGTCGGATTGGATACATCGAGCTTTCTGGCAATCGCGCTGTTAGACAGCCCATCGGCTGCCATCATGACGATCTTTGCGCGCCGTGCCAGCGCATGCGGCAGACTGCGCGACCTCGCGTAACTGTTGAGGACCTCGTGTTCCTCCTCGCTCAGTTTAACCGTAAAGGATCTGGGTCGACCGGTAACCATCGGCTGGCTCCTGCATGACACAGTAGCCGATCTGATCATCACGACTTATGAAAGTTCATCGTGGGACAGCACACTAGGATCAACTCGAGCCATGCAGGTTCAACGAACCCACAAATTAATCTATCGCTTTGTATTTCGTTGGAGTTTTATGGGGATTCCTCAGGCTGCACCCACGATCTGGAGTCGCTGGTCCGACAGCGGGTCTATGGCATTTCCCTGGGCTATGAGGACCTCAACGACCACGAGGCATTGCGCGCGGACTTGGCTCTGCAGACGGCGCTTTCCCGGGATGAGTCGCTGGCGAGCCCGTCGACGTTGTGCCGACTGGAGAACCGCGCGAACCGCAACACCGCGGTGGCCCTGCACAAGGTACTCATTGATAACTTTATCGCCTCTTACAAACAAGCGCCCCGACGACTGATACTCGATGTGGATGCCACCGACGATCGGGTGCATGGTGATCAAGAGGGCCGCTTCTTCCACGGCTACTACGACCACTACTGCTTTCTGCCCTTGTACGTGTTCTGTGGCGATCAACTGTGGGTCAGTTATCTGCGTTCGAGCAAGATCGACGGCGCAAAACACAGTTGGGCGATCTTGGCGCTGTTGATCAAACGGTTGCGCCAGGCGTGGCCGAAGGTCGAGATCCTGGTGCGCGCCGATTCCGGCTTTTGCCGCTGGCGGATGCTGCGCTGGTTCGATCGCCACGGCGTGGATTACGTCATTGGTATCGCGAAAAACCCGCGTTTGCACGATCAATCGTTAGCGTTGCGCACGTTGGCTCAGTGGCGGTATTGGATGATGGGTGAGAAGCAGCGCCTGTTCAGCGAGGTCCGTTACGCCGCACAGACTTGGGATACCCCGCGACGGGTGATCGTCAAGGCCGAGCACAGCGCCCGCGGCAGCAATCCCCGCTTCGTGGTGACCAACCTCACCGGCAATGCCCAACGCATCTACGACCGCATCTACTGCGCCCGCGGCGAGATGGAGAACCGGATCAAGGAGCAGCAGTTGGGCCTGTTTGCCGATCGCACCAGTTGCCACACCTGGTGGGCCAATCAGTTCCGGCTGTTGCTCTCAAGCTTGGCTTACACGCTGTTGGAGACGATCCGCCGGGTGGCACTACACGGAACAGCACTGGCTCGCGCGCAATGCGGCACGCTGCGCCTGAAACTATTACGCATCGGCGCCATCGTCTTGCGCAATACCAGGCGCATCCGACTGTTGCTCTCCAGTGCTTACCCCAATCGAGAACTGTTCTGCCTGGTGGCCGCTCGCCTCAAACCGGGATAGTCGTCCCAACGCCAGTCGCCTCGTGTTCGATTCCTTGTGAGTCGGGGTGTCGCTCGCCTCCGAAACGACTCGTGCATCGCAATCGGCGATAAATCCACCGGTGGCGCGCCGAAACGTCGCGCTCAAGCGCCGCTTCGTGCCACCACCAACGAATTCCGACCCATGATCGACCAACTCCACGCCCAATCTCACTGCTCATGCAATATCCGGGCTAGCTGCCAGACTCCAAACGACATGACCTCACTCAGGAGCGTCCCGATGTGCGCTATCCGAATAAGCTGTTTCCTGCTGCTCGCTTTTAGCTCTTCCGCATTCGCCGTCGAAGGGCCGACCCGCCCAGATTCCACCATATTCAACCACACGATACCGTTCGCTCGGGAATCGACGGTCACGCTGCCGCTGTATATTTCCCGCCGAGGTTCTTACTTCACGGAGGTCTTTTTCGAACGCCCCGAGCAGATGTCGGGGAGCTCGGTAGACGTGCGTTTCACGTTCGATGTTTTGCGCGAAGGTGAAGTGCTGTATACGAAGCGCTTCGATCAGCCGGTGGCCCCGGACAAACGCGCGGTGACGCTGTTTCGCATTACGAGCGATCGCGAGCTGCCGTTGAAGAAAAAGCTGGAGGTGGTGTTGCGATTTAGCGAAACCGCCCCCGAGGCGCGTGACGCCATCCACGCGCTGACTTTTCAAATACGGCGCGTGCCGATGAGCAAAGGCCGATTCTGACCGCTGCCGGAAACGGGCTAATATGAAGCGCTTTCGTGTTGTCGCAAGTCCCGGGGGTGGTTCATGGGAAAGGTCAAGGAATTCGGCTTCTGCTCTGAAAACCTCGATGCCAAAGCGTATCTCGCAACGGCCAAATTGGCCGAGGAGTTAGGGTACGGCACCTACTGGCTTCCGGAGGATTATTTCTATCGCGGTCCGTTCGTCGTGGCGTCCGCCATCGCCAGCCAGACAAAAACGCTCAAGACCGGTGTCGGTGTCGTAAACCCCTATACGCGCCATCCCGCGCTCACGGCGATGGAGTTCGCGGCCCTCGATGAATTGTCCGAAGGGCGCGGGGTGCTCGGCGTCGGCGCCGGATTACGCTACTGGGTCGAGGATCAACTGCACATCCCCTACACCACGCCCGGCGCGGCGATGCGCGAGGCAATCGACCTCATCAAACGGATCCTCCGCGGTGACGAGGTTAGTTACGACGGCGAGGTGTTCAAAACATCCGACGTGCATCTCCATTTCACGCCGCCGCGTCGAGAGGTGCCGATCAGTTTGGGCGCCACGGGGCCCAAGTATCTCGAACTTGCCGGCGAGATCGCCGATGGCGTCATCATGGGTTACGTCTCCGGCCATGCCTACGCGCATCACGCGCTCAAACAAGTACGCATCGGCGCCGAGCGTGCGGGCCGTTCTCTCGATGACTACGACGTCATCCTATACGTACTCACGTCCGTAACGGAGGACGATGCCGCCGCGCGTGAAGCCGTGAAACCGTTTCTTGCGACCTGCATGTCGGTAATGACGTCTTACGCGGACAAACCGTTGTTCACATTGGCGGGATTGGATCCCGATCGGATCCGCGCCATGGGAGAGGCCTACCTGAGCGACGGAAAACCACCCGTCCATCTGCTCACCGACGACATGATCGACGCCGTAACCGTCGCGGGCAGTCCCGAGCGATGTCGTGAAACACTAGCCAAGTACGTCGAGGCCGGCGTCACGCAAGTCGTGGCGTTTGATATGCCGGGTACGAGCGGGCCTCAGACGATTCGCGATGTGCACGATCACTTGATGCCGCATTTTTTATAGGCGCGCGAAGAAATGGGGTCAGACCCCTTTTCTTCACAAACCCTGTAGCTTGTTCTCCGGCTGCGCCCAATCGGGGTCTTCTTTCGTCACCAGATCGGGGATCCAGAACTGAAACTTGCACGTTTTATCGCCGCGCATCTTGACGGTATCCCAATTGACCTCACCATCGGGGTGGAAGCCCTTGACCAGACCGCGATGATTCTCGACGTCGTACAGGTAACCCATCGCCATGCCGCGGTGGCCTTCTTCCGCCCACACGTGCGCCAGCGGGCAATAGGTGCATTCCGCCGCCCACACGCCGGGTGAGGCGCGCGTTTCGCCGCGGAACACGAAGACCGCCTCGCCCGGGTCGCGTTCCTGCAGCTCCTCGAACCAGGTCGTGAAATTGATCGGCTTGCCCTTGGCCTCCGCGCGTTCGCGGAGCTCGCGGCCGCGCGCCAGACCGAATTCGTAGAGCGCTTCCTTGAGTACCATCTCACCGTTGTCGGGAAAATCCTCTGTCAACTGGAAACCGACGTACATCTGCAGCGCCGCAAAGACGCCGAAGGTGCGCCGGTTCATCTGTATGGATACCAGGCGATCGTCGAAGACGTCCTCGAATGTGGCCGCACGCGGCGCCGTTGACTCGCCCGGGCAGCTCCAGGTGATGGCCCATGGCGTATCCGGTTGATCCGGTATCGCGCCGAATTCCACGCTGGTGTCATCGCCGTAGCCCTCGGCAAGCCCGGGCAGCATGTTGCGCCAGAACGGCACCAGCATCTCTCCGCCATCATGGGTCTTGTAGTATTCGCTGCCGGGCACGGTTGGCAGGTCGAGCGTCGCGCGCGAAGGACTGCCGCTGATCTTGACGGGCCCGCTCAGCGACGACACCATGAATTCGGCCGAATCCCAATTGCCGAGGAGTGACAGCGCGTCGCGGCCGTCGGCAAACGATTCGGGCTTATCGCGCAGGTGCTGGCCGCGGTAATAGCCATAGCGCCTAATGCCTTTTTCCAGGGACTCAAGTCCCGCGCCGCCGAGGTGCTTCGACGCCGCCGCGTGCAGGGTGTGAAGTAACAGCCACTGGTAATCGTGCATCGTGATCATGGACGCGATGCGAGCGTCGCGGTCGGCTTCGTCGTTGGCGGCCATGGGCGTGTCTCCGTTTCGGGTTTCGATCGAGTATAGCAGGGGCGCGACGTCGGCCCGCTCGTCAACAGCAAGCAGCCGCGAGGCGTTGGTCGCGCGACGACAGGTCTTATTCGCGCTTAGAATAGGGATTATATGAACGAATCCAGCCGCGCACGGATGATTCCGTGTGTAAGGAGACGCCGATGATAAAGGGCCTGCACCACAGCGCTTACCGCTGCCGAGACACCGAAGAGACCCGCGCGTTCTACGAGGGTTTCCTCGGCTTGCCGTTCGTCGAAGCGTTGTGGATCGAAGAATCGAAAACGGGACGCACCACCAACGTCTTGCACTCGTTTTTTCAGATGGACGACGGTTCCTGCCTGGCCTTTTTCGAGGTGCCGGACGAACCGTTCGAGTTCAAGAACCAACACGATTACGACCTGCATATCGCGCTCACCGTCGAACCACCCGTGTTAGATACCATGCTGGCGAAAGGGCAATCGCTCGGGATCGAATCACGCGGGATCGCGGATCATGGCTTCGCCGATTCCATCTATTTCCGCGATCCCAACGGCTACGTCGTCGAGCTCTGTACGCCCAAATCCGGTTCGGGGTCCTTCGACGCAGCCAAAGCGAAAGACACGCTCGCGGACTGGCAGCGTTCAAAAAGCGCCTAGATCCGCGCCTCCAACACCATATTGGTCGGGGTCTCCGTCGCCCGTCGCACGCGTGAGAAACCGGCTTCGGTGAGTATCTCCGTCAGGCGTTTCTCGCCGGCCTGCGCGCCGAGTCCAAGACCGACTTCCTGCGCCCGTGAGGTCGGCACGCACACCGTGGTCGAGAACCCGTAAAAAATACCCGCCAACACGTGCAGGTTATCGGTCAGCGTATCGCCGGCCATCGGCTCGACCAGCATGAAGGTGCCGTCGGGTTTCAATGATTGCCTGATGTGACTCGCGGCGCCGACCGGATCGCCCATGTCGTGCAACGCATCGAAGATGCAGGCGAAATCGTAATCGTCGCCGGGAAATCCCTTGGCGGTGACCACCTCGAACTCGGCATTCGTGACGCCCGCTTCGCGCGCGCTGAGCTTCGCCTTTTCTATCGAGGGCTCGTGAAAGTCGAAGCCGTACACCGTGGAATTCGGGAAGGACTGCGCCATGAGGATGGTGGACGAGCCCAGGCCGCAGCCGATGTCGGCGACCTTCGCGCCTGCTTTCAGCTTGTCTTCGACGCCGTCGAGCGCCGTGATCCAGTTGTCGGCGATATTCGCGACGTAGCCGGGCCGGAAGAATCGATCGGTGCCGCAGAAACAGCAGCCGTCGTGTTCGGACCATGGCCGGCCGCGGCCCGATTGGAATACGTCCACGGCCGTATCGTGCGTCGCATACTGCCCGACTACGGCCTGAAAGAATCCTTGCATGCACGTCGGCTCACCTTCGTGGGAGAAGATTGCCGCTTGCTCGGGCTTCAGGCTGAAGGTGTCGTCTTGCGCGTGATAGGTGACGTAGCCCGCCGCCGCGTTCGAGGACAGCCATTCGCGCAGATACCGTGCGTCGACGTTCGCTTTTTCTGCCAGCGCTTCGTAGCCGCAAGGCCCGATGGCTTCGAGCGCGCTGTACACGCCCGATTGATCGCCGATGTAGGCCATCAACAGACCGACGGCCCCGCCGACGTCCGTCAGGACCTTGCCCTGGAGTGCTTCAAATTTCGCCTGATCGAAGTTTTCCATGTTCTTTCCTTTTTATGTGTTAAGCGGTGCGTGACAACACGCTCCTGGACGCAACGTATAAAAGATAGACGACGAGGAACACGCTCGGTAAACCGGGTAAGAAACTGATGACGCTGAGTAGGTCCGTCTGTCCAAGCTGGCTGTCGCCGAGGGTCAGGCCCCGATTGCCCGCCGCATTCCCCACCCAGTAGAAGAACGTGAAGGACCAGGCGATATAGATGAACCCCCAGGCCGTGACGCGCTCCATCAGCGGACTCAACCGCAGCGTCGGCAAGGCCAGAGCAACCACGATGACTAGCAGGCCGTTGGTTACGCCGCCGGAATGCGCGCGCACCCAGCCGTCGTTCGTACCGTAGACCTCGAAGGCGATGATCTTGCCCGGCCAGATCTCCATGCCGCCGATCAGCGAAAACATCAACATGAACCCGGCCAGCATCGCAGCCAGGACGACCAGCAACCCGTTTCCAATCATGATTCTTTGCAGGCGCTCCATGATGTTTCTCTCCCGACGTAGCCTGGATGAAGCGTAGCGGAATCCGGGAACTCAGCGCGGCCCGGATCCCGCTACGCTTCATCCAGGCTACATTGTTCAGTCGGTTTGTGGTGCCGGGAAAGGCACCGGTATCTCAGGGTCGTTCGTATCGACGAGTGGAATCAGCGCGCCGCTCGGCAGCGTCGCGTGCCCGGCGATCCAGTCTTTCATCCACTGCGGATCGCTTTCGCACCGCGGATCGTGCCATGGCAGTAACGCACGCAGCATAAACGGGACGATGTGACGCGCGACCGACCAGAGTTCACGACACACGTCGAGCATAACTTTTGGTTTGTAGAGCGTGCCGTCTTTTTTGAGTGCGGTAAACATGCCGACTACACCGTATGCAAGCACGTGACTCGAGCCATGGAAGACGCCGAAGGCTCGAGGTAGGTATTGGCCTGAATAGGCCATGTAAGCATCGAATGCCGCCGTCTTGTGTTCGGTCTCTTCGATCATATGCATCAGCCAGAACGAGGCGATGTGCGGGTTTGTGCCGCCAAAAAGTTCCGTGCGCTTGTTGATGAACCAATTGGTGAACCCATTGGTCATGCACTCGAACCCGGCGCTGTAGGCGAGGCGCGTGCGCAAGCTCATCTTCGATACGCGGTCGAAGGTGGCTGCGAGCCGCGCCTCGACAGTGGCGAACTCGGGATAACCGTTGGTCCTCAACAGTTTGTTCAGGCGCGCGTGGCATTCGTAATGGCGCGACTCCTGGCCGTTGAATCCCCTCATGTCTTCGAGTAATGCCGGATCGCTGACGTGTTGGGTGGCCTCGTGCATCGTTTTGATGAGGTACGGCTCCAAATACGGCATGGTCAACGAAAAACCGTTGAACAAATGAGAACGCACGACATGCTCCGGCGCCCAAACCGGGTCGAGGTCATCCGGGAACTCGAACGCGAACGGCCGCACAATGATCTCGTCAACGTGCTTGGGTTGGTACTTATACCCCTGGTTGGTCTTGTCCTTTTGCATCATCTTTAATTATCGTCCCGCGATCGCCAGCTAGCTACCCCATGCCCGGAATTCCTCGCTTTCTTCTTCCGGCGCCAGCATCGAGGAATCGATCACTTCCGGTACGTGGGCAAAGCGGTGATCGACGAGTTCGTCGAGGCCGGTGACCTTCGAGCGCGCTTCTTCCGGCGGCCGGCCGCTCTGCGCCGCGAATCCGGCGCGGGTCGACGCAGTCAATGGTTCTTCCCGCAGGTAATCGGGTTTGCCGTCCGCTTCGCGGAATTCCGGTATGACCTCCTCGGCGGTGATCTGCATATTCTTGTAGACCATCCAGCTCGGCATCGGACCAAAGGCCGAGCCGACGTTCAGGATGCCGCCCGCGCCGATGTCGTCGCAGTATTCACCGAGCAGGTTCTTCACCGTCTCCGGAGAGCCGACGAAGATATATTTCTCCCTGAGCATATCGTGATAGCTCACCTGGTATTGCGGCTTGACCCGGCCCTTTTTCAACAGGCCGGCGAAATTGCGATAAGACTTGGTCGTCATATAGCCGGGCGGGAAATAGGTAGCCGTCGGGATCTTGAGGCCGGTGTTGAACAACCACGACAGGTGCGCTTTGGCTTCGCGGTGCGCCTGCGCGTCGGTCTCCGCGACGTAGGTCGGCACCGCGGCGTTGAACATGCTTTTCGGTGCGTCGTATCCGACCCGCTTGCATTCCTCGCGCAAGCCGTCGAAGGCCATCTTCGTAAACCACTGCGGCGCATAGATCATCATGTAGGTATGCCGGTGTTTGGCGATCAGCTTCAGCGTCTCCAGCGACCCCTGGCCCGGAATCCAGATCGGCGGGTATGGTTTCTGAATGGGCCGTGGGATCGGGTTTACGTTCGGCACATAGAAATGATCGCCCTGCCAGGTGAACGGGCCGTCCTCGGTCCACGCCTTGATGATGAGGTCGTGCGCTTCGTTGAAGCGATCCACCGAGTCCGCCGGCACGACGTCGTTGTTGAAATACTCGCAGCCGATCCCGCGGACGAACCCCGAAATGATGCGCCCCCCGGAAATGACATCGAGCATAGCGATTTCTTCGGCGACGCGTAACGGATTACCGTGCAGCGGGATCGCGTTGCCGACGATACCGATAGGAAGGCGTGAGGTCATCTTGATCAACATCGCCGCGATGATGTTCGGTGCAGGCATCGTGCCGTAGTAGTTGGCGTGATGCTCGTTGACGATCGCGCCGTCGAAACCGTAACGCTCAGCAGCCGCCAGCTGGTCGAGATACTCGTTGTACAGAATTTGACCGCGATGCGGATCGTAGTGCTCGTTCGACAGGCTCACCCAACAGGAATCATAGTCATCGACCGGGGGAATGAACGGATAAGGCATTAAATGAAGAAAATAGAAACGCAGCTTGTTCATTGCGATGCCTCCTCAATGAAGCGAAGTAGGACGTCGGTGAGTTGCTCGGGCCGTTCCAGGCACACTTCGTGGCCGGTTTCAGGGATCGTTTCGAGGCGGCTCGACGGCAATACTTCGGCAAACTTTTCGGCCATCTCGTTCGGCACCAGGCGATCGTCCTCGGCGCGCACGACCAGACTCGGGCACGGCAATCGTTTGAGCCGGCGTTCGAGCGCGAGGTTGTAACGCGGCGCCCAGATCAGGCGGGCAGCCGCGCTGAATTCGGCGTAAAGGTGAATGCCTTCGTCGAAATCGTCCGGATCGGGCAGGTACTCCTGCATCACCGCCTTGTCGTTGAAGAGCCGATCCATGAGTTCTTCAGGTTGCAGTTGGAACATATCGACGCCGGGATTGTCTTCCAGACGCAGGCCAATCGGTGTGATCAAGCTCAGGCTCTTGAGGCGGCGCGGATAATACGAGGCGAATTCCGCCGCGGCCCAACCGCCCATGGAATAACCGATGAGATGGATGGCGTCTACCTCGAGCTGATCGAGAAACTGATCGTAGAGGATGACCAGATCATTGAAATCCCGGAATGAGGCCGGCAGCTGCGTTTCACCGAAACCCGGGGCCTCGGGCGCGATGAAATCGACACGGGCCGCCATCATCTGATACATGGGAAGCCAACGGCGCGTATAGCCCGCGCCGTGCAGGAAGACGACGGCCTCGCCCGAACCCTCGCGCCGGTAAGCGACCGGGAGGCCGAGCGTTTCTTCGAACGAAGGTTTGGTGTAGTGCCTGTCTGGTTTCGGAATTTCGACTTTGTCGATAACGTCGACGTAACTCATAGGGAATCCTCTCGTTCGAAGATCCGGCCGATTGGCCTGATCGTTTCTGCTCGATCAGTTCAGAGTATGGCGTTTATCAGCGCGGCTCCGCAATGACCGGCTCGCGCGGCGCATGGGTGATGATCTCGGGCGCATCCTCGGTCACGATGCCCTGCTCGCCGACGGCCATCGACAAACCCGCTTTGCGGTCGTTCAGGATCATATGCGTGAAAAACGTCATGTTCGGTTCGAGCACGGTCGGGTTGCCTTCGAAGATCAAGGGTTGTTCCATCCAGGTCGGCGGCCAGGCCGCACCCATGGTGTATCCACAGACGGTCAGTACGCCGTCCTCATGGCCATGTTCGATCAGGGTCTCGCGATAAGCATCGTATAGATCGCCGACGGTATTGCCGGCACGCAGCTTTGCTTGCACGGCGTCCAGCGCGGCGACGCTCGCGGCTTGCATGTTCAGATGGCGATCATCGACGTCCGGCCCGGTCAGCACGACACACATGCACGCCGCATGGTAATGCCGGTAGGCCAATCCGAGTTCGAGCGTAACCTGGTCGTTTTCGAGGACGTGCTTGCGCCCTGAGGTATAGCGCAGGTTGAGCGCGGATTCGCCGCTGCCAAACGGTGGGATATGTGCGGGCAGATCCGCATCCTGCCGAAACAGGCTGTCGTAGAAGGTCGCGTAGATATCGCCCTCGAATGCGCCAGGGTAAGTTGCGTGGATGACTTTGTTCATCACGGCGCCCATGATCTGCCCCGCCTTGCGGAAGTAACCGAGCTCTTTCGGGCTCTTGACGAGCCGCAGCTCGCGAATGAAGTCCGGTGCGATGACGAGTTCGCACCAACCCGACAGCGCGTCTTGGATCTCGAGAAACAGGCGTGGCGTCAAACCCATGGTGTCGACCTGAATGCCTATGCGCTTGCCTTGCATGCCATGCGAATCCAGCATGTCCTTGATCGCCGCCGAGCGGGTGAGGTGCTCTGAATCGGGCGAGATGCGCACGTCTTCACAGATCGACGAATAGCTGATATTCGCGAGATCGGCCGGTC
This sequence comes from Gammaproteobacteria bacterium, assembly GCA_965217605.1. Lineage (GTDB taxonomy): Bacteria > Pseudomonadota > Gammaproteobacteria > JAYYZW01. The sequence continues at coordinate 59,339 of CBDCJB010000005.1, read as the reverse complement.
GCGCGACGTGGGTCATGCCGCCTTCGGTGCCGATGAACAGGTTATTGAAGATGCAAAAGCCGTCGGATTCGAATCCGCATAGCCAGTACATGTCTTCGATCTTGAAAAGCAATAACCCGTCGAGGTTCAAGGCGCTGAGCCGTTGCCGGACTTTGCCCTGACGCTCGGCGAATTCTTCGCGGGTGAAGTGGATATGGGGTTTCGTCATTTGTGAAAAGCTCCGTATGGCCTTATTCGCCCGCAAGCGGGTGAGCCGGAATAAAGAGGAAGCCATTTAACATGGCTTCCTCCCGGCGAACGCCCGGCCACGGATGGCCGGGCCGGGTTAAATCGAAGTTCGCGGCGTAACGCCATGGATGGCGGGCACGAAACGATTCATACACACCGTAGGAGCCCGCTTGCGGACGAATAGTCAGCGCTCGGTAATATGTAGAAAGCCTAACTCGTCAACCGTGAGGCGTTGCCCGGGGTGCACGAGCGTATTCGATGACGGCTCCTCGACGATGAGTGGTCCGTCACCCGAAAAACCGGGCGGCAACAAGTCACGTTCGTAGACCGCGGCCTCGTGCTTGCCGTCCTCACCTAAATCAACTGTGCGGCGGCCCTTGAGCGCCGCGGCATCGCTGCGTCCATCCGTCCCGATCGGATTCAGCTCGGGCAGCGGGACGCGCGCCGTCGCTGCGAGCCGGAAGGTCACGAACTCGACCGGTGTATCGTCTAAACGAAAGGTGTAAGCGCGTTCGTGTGCGGCGTGGAAGTCGACCAGGATTGCATCCACGCTCGTTTGTTCGGGGTCGAGCTCGACGGTAACGGAGTGCTCCTGTCCCAGATAGCGGAGATCAATGCTGCGTTCGTATTTGAGATCGGCGCCCGCAATGCTCTCATCACTTTGAAAATACGTCTTCGCTTCGGCCTCCAGCGCTTCGAATACGTCACGTACTTGTTCGATCGCGGTATCGGTGTCGCGGCTGAGCTTCGTTTGAATGAAATCCCCGCGCGGCTCGGTGGCGAGCATGCCCCAGGCGGAGAAATAGCCTGGATAGCGCGGGATGACGATCGCTTTGACGCCGAGCTCGCGCCCGAGCGGTGCTGCGTGCATCGGGCCGCCACCGCCCGCCGCGATGAGCACGAAGTCGCGCGGATCGTAGCCGCGTTGGATCGACACCAATTTGAGTGCGTTGATCATGTTGGCGTCCGCAACGCGGATCACGGCGATCGCGGCTTGCTCGACGCGCACCTTCAACCGATCGGCGACCTGTTGCATCGCCCGGCGCGCGCGATCGACGTCGAGCTTGATCTGCCCACCGGCGAAATAATCGGGGTCGAGCACGCCGGTCAGGAGCTTCGCATCGGTCACCGTGGGATCTTCACCGCCTAGTGCGTAACTCGCGGGACCGGGATCGGCGCCGGCGCTCTGGGGCCCGACGTGCAGCGATCCGGCGGCGTCGAACCAGGCGATGGAGCCGCCGCCGCTGCCGATCTCGACGATGTCGGCCACCGGCACGCGCACGGGATAACCGGGATTGCGCGGCGACCATTCGAGTTTGTACTCGGTCGTCACCTTGGGTTTGTTGTCCTCGATCACCGCGCATTTCGCGGTCGTGCCGCCGATGTCGAGATAGATCACGTCGCGCTCACCCGACAGCGCGCCGACGAGGGCCGCGCCGTTCATGCCGGCCGCCGGTCCGGATTCGATCAACGTGATGGGTCGTTGCTTGGCCCATTGGAAGCTCGTCGTACCGCCGTTCGACTGCATCGCGGTAAATGGACACGCGACGCCCAAGCCCGCCAGCGCGGCTTCAAGCGTGTCGAAATACCGCTGCACAATAGGCTGGACATAGGCGTTGAGCACCGTCGTGTTGGCGCGCTCGAACTCCCGCCATTCCCGTGTAATCTCGTGCGAGGCCGTGACCGCAACCCCCGGTAAACGTTCGCGTAAGTACTCCGCACAGCGGATCTCGTGATCGAAGGCGATATAGCTGTGCAGGAACTGTATGGCGATCGCCTTTACATCCGCGTCGCGGCAGACTTCGATGATCGGATCGAGGTCTTGGAGCTGGAGCGGGTCGCGTACCTTGCCCTCGGCGTCGACGCGCTCACGCACCTCGAATCGCAAACGCCGCGGTACGAACGGCACCGGTTTTTGAAATCGGAAGTTATACATGTCCGGCCGGTTGCCGCGCGCGATCTCCAGCACGTCACGGAAACCCGCGGTTGAAATCAGCGCCGTTTTGACGCCCTTGCGTTCCGTCACCGCGTTAATGACGGTCGTGCCGCCGTGGACGAAGAAGGTCACCTGGCTCGGATCGAGACCGGACAATTCGATCGTATTGATGACGCCTCGAGTGAGTTCGCGTGGCGTAGTCAGCGCTTTGGTGGTCTCGAGCAGGCCCGTGGCTTCATCGAAGTAAACGAGATCCGAAAACGTCCCGCCGATGTCGGTCGCCAGCCGTCCCATTGGGGGCGCCGGTTAAGGTTTCTCGCGCAGCGCTTGCGAAGCCCGGGCGTCGACGGCGCCGTCGCCTCCGATCACAACACCGTATTCCGCCTCGGCGCGCTCAGCGGTGAGATAACCGTCGATCACATCGGCGTGGACATCCTCGGCCGGCCGCTCCAATGGATCGCCGTAGCCGCCACCGCCGCCGGTGACGATCGAGATCACGTCGCCCTGCGCCATCGCGGTCGACGGCACGCGCGCGCCGCGTTGCACTGCGCCGTCGGTCTTGATCCGCACGTAGTTGGTCGTGCCTTTACCGCCACCGTCGAGCCCCCAGGGACGTTCGATCGAACGGCCCATGCTCACATAGGTGATGCTGTCATTGGCGACCATTTCGTAGTCGCGCACCGTGCCGTAGCCGCCACGATATCGTCCGGCGCCGGTGCCGTCCTCGGTGTTGAGCGCATAGCGGCGGCATAGCAGCGGAAATTTCGCTTCCAGCAATTCGACGGAATAGTTATAGGTGTCGCCGTCCATGAGCCCGACCAGGGCACTCGTGCCATCCTGGCCGTCGGCCGCGCCCCACCCCCCCATGTGCGGTTCGATCAACACGAAGGGATCGCCACTGTGTGGCTCGCTGCCCGCGATGACGGTCGCGCACAGGCTGAGATAGGACCCCGCGCTGTAGCGGTCCGGCGCGATCGGTGCGAGCGCTTTCCAGATCAGCTCGGAGGCGAAACACGCCGCTTCGAAATACCAACTGACGGGCGTCGGTGGCGTCGCGCTGAACACGGTGCCGTCGGGCACGACGATCTCCACCGGCCGGAACCAGCCCTCGTTGCCGCGGTCGTGCGGCCCCACGAGCGCCTTGAATGCGGTCTTGACGGCCGACGACAGTGCGCCGCGCGCGCAGTTCACCGGTCCCGGCACCTGATCGCAGGTGCCGGTGAAGTCGAATTGAATATCGTCGCCATCGATCGTGACCTTGACCCGCACCGGATATTGCACGTCACTCACGCCGTCGCCGTCGATGAAATCCTCGGCCTCGAAGGTTCCGTCAGGCAGTGCTCGGATCGCTGCGCGGCTCAGCGTCTCGCTCGTCGTCAATATGTGCGCAAAGGCGTTGCGCGTTTGCTCGACGCCGTACTTTGCGCAGATCTCCTGCAAGCGCTTGTCTGCGATCCGCGCGGCGGCCAGGCTCGCATTCAGATCGCCCAGCGCATTCTTGGGCAGACGCGTGTTGGCGACGATGAGGTCGACCAGATCATCCGCGCGTTCACCCTCGCGGTAGATCCGCAGGCCGGTGAAGCGCAGCCCTTCGTGAAGAATCTCCGTGCCGTCGATCGGCATCGACCCCGGCGTCATGCCGCCGACGTCCGTCCAGTGGGCCACCGTAATGCCGAAGGCGAGCACTTCGCCCTCGACGAAGACGGGTTTGATGATCGCCACGTCCGATAGGTGCGTGCCGCCGCGATAGGGATCGTTGGCCATATAGATGTCGCCCGGTTGCATCCGGCCATCGAACTTGTCGAGGACGTTTTGCACGTGGCCGGCGAAGGTCCCCGTGAACACGGTGATCCCGTTCGTCTGGCTGATCACCTGCCCCGCGGCGTCGGTGATGCCGCAGGCATAATCCAGCACTTCGTAGATCACGGGGCTCATGCTGGTACGGGCGACGACGAGGCCCATTTCATCGGCCGTCGCGACGAGCTTTCCGCGTATGATGTCGAGGGTAATGGGATCCGCAGTGCGCGCATTCCCTGCGTCTGGTTTACGTACCGCCTGTTGCATGGGTCGGGCTCTCCGGCGTATGTGCCACGACACTAACAGACGCTTCCGAAACGGGTCAATCGCCATGCTGAAATGGAAAATCGGTGACGTCACGGTAGCGCGCGTTGTCGAGTTGGAGGCGCCGACGTCGGCGCGGTTTCTATTCGAGGGCGTGTCGAAGGCCGATCTGCTCAGCATCGAATGGCTCAAGCCCCACTTCGTGACCGACAAGGGCCATATGGTGCTCAGCATCCATGCCTTGCTCCTCGAATCAAAGGGCCGCCGCATGATCGTCGATACCTGTCTCGGCAACGACAAGCAGCGGCTGGTCGAAGGTTGGGGCATGCGCGACGGACCGTTCCTGTCGGATATCGCCGCCGCGGGATTCCCGCGCGAGTCGATCGATGCCGTCATGTGCACGCATCTGCACGTCGATCACGTGGGATGGAACACCATGCTCGTCGGTGGCAAATGGGTGCCTACGTTTCCCAACGCCGAGTACGTGTTCGCTAAACAGGAATGGGATTATTGGAGCCAACACGAGCAGGACGAGATGGGACCAGCCGTGCAGGACTCGGTGCGGCCGATCGTCGATGCGGGTCTAGCCAAACTGGTCGAGATGGATCACCGGCTGACTGATGAAGTGTGGTTCGAGCCGACGCCCGGCCATACGCCCGGACACGTCAGCGTGCGTATCAGCTCCAAGGGGGAAGACGCCGTGATTACGGGCGATATGACCCATTCCCCCTGCCAGTTGGCGCATCCCGAGTGGACGGCGAAGGTCGATTTCGATCAAGCACAGTCGCGCGCGACGCGCTGTGAATTCTTCGAGCGCTACGCCGATGGGCCGGTGCTCGTGATCGGTACGCACTTTCCGACGCCAACCGCCGGTAAGATCGTGAGGGACAGGGATGCCTACCGACTGGACATCGACTGAAACGACGGGGATAGGCAATGAGCGCGCTTGATTTGAGAAAAGTGGTTGTGCTCCTCGAAGAAACCTACCGCGAAGGCGGCCGCGCCGTTTCCGGTAACTTCGGTAAGGCGGCGGCGCTCGCCGTCATCGCAAATCCCTTCGCGGGCGCATTTGTCGATGATCTCTCGACACTCATCGACGTCGGAGCGGAACTCGGCAGCCTGCTCGGAGAGCGTGCGCTCCGTGTGCTCGATGTTCCGGTCGGGGACGTTCAGAGTTACGGCAAAGCGGCGATCGTCGGCGTCAACGGCGACCTCGAACACTGCGCAGCGATCCTGCATCCACGCCTGGGCAAGCCGTTTCGGGCGGTGCTGGGCGGCGGCGAAGCGATCATTCCTTCGAGCATCAAACGGGGCGCAGCCGGTACCGCGATCGACGTACCCTTGCATGCAAAAGACGACGCTTGGCGCTTTGCGAATTTCGACGCGATGGAAGTGCGCGTGGCCGACGCACCCGGTCCGGATGAGATCGTCGTCGCGCTCGCCATCAGTAACTGCGGCCGCCCGCATGATCGCGTGGGCAGCCAGCGGGATATTTAGCGCGAACGATTCGGGCCTTGCAGTTGTCCTTTAACCGGACGCGCCGATCATGTCGGCGTAATCCCTCATCTGTTGCAGCACCGGCCCCGTATCGAGGCTGATCGGCAGGATGTAAAGCACGTCGACGCCGAGATCGCGATAAGCGCGCACGGTTTCTGACGTCAGCCGTTCATAGTCGACCAGCCCCGTGATCTCGAGTTTGTCGTAATCACGGCCGGCCGCATCCATCAGTTGTTTGAGCCGCTCGAGACGCGGGCGGATCTGCTCGGGGGTGATGAGGCCGAAGTGCCAGCCGTTACCGATCCGCGCCGCGCGCTTCAGGGCGAGATCGGATTCCCCGCCGACCCAGATCGGCGGATAGGGTTTCTGCAACGGTTGCGGCAGGGGATTGACGTCATGGGCGAGTTCGATGAAGCGACCCGAATAGCGTGGTTTGTCCTCCGTCCATAGGGTTTTCATGACCTCGACGTACTCATCGGTGCGCGCGCCGCGTTCCTTAAAAGGGATATCCAACAGTTGGAACTCTTCTTCCAACCACCCGATCCCCACGCCCAGGATGAAGCGCCCCCGCGACAACACGTCGATCGTGGCGATGCGGCGGGCCATGTCGAACGGATGCCGGTAGGGTACGATGACGACGCTGATGCCGACGCGCACCTTCTCGGTGATCGCCGCGAGGAAAGCGACGGTATCGAAAGGGTCCAAGATGTCCCACTCGGTATACACGTGATAGGGCGGCATGCCGGCGACGTACTCGTCGTAAGGCCATTTGGTGTCAATGTGTTTGGGAACGACGACGTGATCGCCCATCAACAGCGAGTCGTAATTCAGTTCGTCCGCCAGGGCTGCCACGCCCTGCAGCGCATCCCAGTTGGATACGGCGGCGCCCATCGCCAGTTGCAAGCCGCACTTCATCGTTGTTTATCCTTATTCGAGATCAATTTTCGGTGTTCATACTTGCGTGGTTCTCGCAGATCTGCAATGAACCGACGCAGCGCGAACGCGAACATGATCGCACCGACTAACACACCGATGCCACTGAGCGACCTGAATATCCAGAGATTGTAAGGGCGCGGAAGTCCAACCGCTTCATCGGCGAGCGCCGCCGGCGCAAAGAGCGTGAGCCACACGAAGAGATACGTAAACAAACCGATGAAGGCAAAGGTCGCTAACTTCACGATCGTCGAATCCAATGGCCCGACGATAATCAAGCCGGGGAGTGCAAACATGCCGCCCAATGCAAGCAGGATGTGATTCGGAAAAGGCGACGTGGCCGCGCCGGGAATGATGTTCAAGCCGGTCAGCACCAGCACCAACCCAACCAGACACAACAGTCCGCTTACGATCGAATGGGTCAGAGTGCTTGCCATTGGTATACATTCTAGTCATGTAATTCAGTCGACCGAAAAACGGGGTACGAGAAACGCTATGCCTGATCTAACCCAAACCCGACACTACAATTACGAACCGATCATCGACCGTGAACCATTCAAACTACCGGATGGCAAGCGCGTCGCCGTCGTGCCTTTTATCAATATCGAGCATTTCCCCGCGGACATTCCAGGTACTGCGCTGGTAAAAGCGACGACCGGATTTGCGCCGGATACCATGAACTACGGCTGGCGCGATTACGGCGCCCGGGTCGGGATCTGGCGCATGATGGAGATGATGGACCGCTGCGGCATGCGTGCGACGGTCTGCCTGAACAGCGAAGTCTGTCGCGAGTATCCACGTATCGTCGAGGAAGGCGAGAAACGCGATTGGGCGTGGATCGGTCACGGCCGCAATAACGCGCCGGCCAACATCATCGGAAACCTGCGTGGATCCGACGGCAGCATCGCTTATCTCGGCGAAGTTGCCGAACGCGCCATCCTCGAGGATTCACTGAATACGCTGGAGAAAACCCTCGGGCGCAAGACCAAGGGTTGGTTGTCGCCGTATTTGATACATACCGACGACACTCCCGCTCTGCTGGAAGAATACGGTGTCGAGTATCTCTGCGATTACACGGCTGACGATCACCCGTTTCGGTTCAACACACCTGGCAGGACATTGATTTCGGTGCCCTATACGCTCGAACTGAACGATGTTCCCGCGTTCTTGTTCATGGGCGTTTCATCGGAAACGTTTGGCGACATGATCATCGATCAGTTCGATGTTCTATATGAAGAGGGCGCCACCAATGCGCGCTGCATGCCCGTCTGCATCCACCCGTTCCACGTTGGCCAGCCGAACAAGTTCAAGCACTTGAAGCGCGCATTCGAGTACATCGCCGGCCACGACGACGTGTGGTTGACGACCGGCGATGAGGTCAACGACTGGTATCGCGAGACCTGTATGTGAGCGGAATGGTGCTATTTATAGTCCGCGGCATCGGTCGCGGGCGGATCTTCGTTCCACCATTCGCGGAATACCGTGCACAGACCGTCGGCCGTCAAGGTGACGAGGAAGATCCCCTCCATGCGCACCTGGGTGCCGGTCGACTTGACCGTCATCGAGGCCCACCACCGCGCGATGCCCCGGTCTTCGGTCACCGCGAGCACCTCATAGCCGAAACGGATCTCTTCCTGCTGACCTTTGGTTGCGTAGTCCCAGGCCGCCCGGATTGCGTCGCGGCCCTGTATGGGCTCGTTGAACGGGCCCCAGGCGTAGGTGCCCTCTTCGGTAAATAACGCCGCTGCCGCGCCGGCATTCTGGCTCTCCCACGCCGCGCCGTACTTGTCGAGCCAATTGCTTAATTCAGCTTCGGTCATCGTGTACCTCCTGGGGAAACCCTTATTTACATTTGCCAAGCCGTGGCTCGTAGAGCTAAGCTTTTGAGAACCCTTGCGAAGCCGCCGGAGGATACCCATGTCAAAGCAGGATTCCATCAAACATTTCATCGTCGCTGCAAGCGGCGATTCGCCGAATAACGAAGTTCTACCCGTCATCTTATACAAAGGCGTGGCCGACTTCGGCGACCGCGAACCGGAGTCCGTCTTCGAGGAAGCGTTTGCCAAGCATGACTGGGGCAACGGCTGGCGCAACGGCGTATTCCCGTTCCATCACTACCATTCCAACGCCCATGAAGCGCTCGGGTTCGCCCGCGGCTCAGCCACCATCCAGCTCGGCGGACCGGACGGCCCGATCGTCGAAGTGGAAGCGGGCGACGCGTGCGTCATACCGGCCGGCGTCAGCCATTGCCGGCTCGACGACGCGCCGGGTTTGTCCGTGGTCGGCGCATACCCGCCGGACCAGGGCCCCGACGTCTGTGTCATGGACCCGGATACCAAAGGCAAGGCGCACGAGGCGCATGACGCGGAAGGGTTGGACATCCGTCTGCTCGGGCAAGCCGAGCGCAACGCGGTGCGCGCGCAGATCACGGGTACGCCGCTGCCGGAGTTCGATCCCATGATGGGCGACAGCGGTCCGGTCCAGACGCTCTGGCAGAAGGCCTGAAGTACCGCGTCAAGCGGTCGACGCTGACAACATGTCGATAGACGGCGTAGCCAGGCGCGGCGGGCGGGCTCTGCCGACTGCGGTGCTGCTCGCCGCGATGCTGGCGCCGGCGTTCGCCTGGGCTGTCGGCGTCACGCCCCAGGAGTTGAGCGACATCGACACGGGCATGAACGACATCTTCATGCAAGCGTCGTTCGGTTCTACGCCGATCACCACCAACTTCCATCCGGTAGCCAGTATCTTCGCGCCGGCACTACTCACTATCGACGACGAAGACGAGCTCGATCAGCTGTTCGCGCTGGGGCCGCCTGCCGGCGTATTTCCGACGGTCAATATGTTTTTCGTTGACGCGATCATGTGGTGCGGCGGCCCGGGCGGGAGCATCGTCGGTTGTGCGGATATGCCCGGCAATGACATGGTGTTGCGGTCGAGCACGGCGGCCGAAAGCAACGGCGACGTGTTGGGCGCGCACGAACTCGGCCACAATTTGGGCTTGGATCACGATCCGGCGGCGAACAACTTGATGTTCGAATTCCTGGATGCGGACGATCTGTTGACCGTGACCCAGGTCAATACCATTTTTTCAGCGGTAGGGTCTCCGCTGCAGGATCCGACGGGGGCCGCTTTTGTGGATATTCAGCCCATCTTTATCACGGCGATCCCGTTGCCGGCCGCCTTGCCGCTTACCTTGAGCGCGGTAGTGTTAATCCGGATAACGGCGCGGCGTCGCCGCACAGCGGCCTAAGGAATCCATTCGATCTCTCGTTCGCCCGCAAGCGGGCCCCTCAGGTGTCTATTCGAAGGCGTGCGGGTAATGCCGGCGCGCGCATGCTTCGGTGACGTAACCGTCGGCAATGTCGTCTAAGACCGCAGCCGTATCGCGTTTCTCCGGCGGCCCGTAACCGCCGCCGCCGCTGCAGAAGAGATCCAAGCTCGCACCCTTCGGAAGCTTGACGCCGGTGGCTTTGCCGACGAATTCTGTCGGCCGTCCGTCCGGATAGTGAATCTCGACACCGTTCGTCAGCTCGCTGTCGCCGCCGCCCTCGAGGCCCCAGGCGGCGAGCTTGGTGCGCTCGATCGTCGGTGTGACGAAGCACTCCTCGAGTATGTGATAGACTTGGTGCAGCCCCAAGCCGCCGCGATACTGGCCGGCGCCGCCCGAATCGGGCACGAGCTCGAATTTTTCTATCAACCAGGGACAGCGCGCTTCCCAGACTTCCGCGGGCGGAAATCGGCACGACGATTCGCCGTAATGGATCACGGCGTTCGCGCCATCGCCGTTGCAATGGCCGCCCTGGCCGACCGGCGTCGGATAACCGTCGCCCCAGGGTTCGCCGGTCGCCTCGCGCACACCCCACCACACGAGCGCGCAGGTGTCCGCACCGCTGCCCGCAGGCACGGCCGTCGGATCGGCCTGGGCGATCGCACGGAAGATCGCCTCGATGGCCTGAAACGCGGGCCAGGCGTAGAGGAAACACGGCGCGGGATAGATCGGTTCGAACATCGAGCCCTTAGCCGTCACGACCTCGATCGATCGGAAATGGCCTTCGTTCGGCATTTCCGCACCGCCGACCAGCATGCTGATCGCGACGCGGCTCGCCGACTCGGTCGTCGGCCGCGGACAATTAATGGGGCCGGCTTGTTGATCGGGCGCCGCTGAATAGTCGATGCGGATATCCGAGCCCTTGACCTCGACCGCGATCTCGAACGGCACGACGTCGTCGTCCACGCCGTTATTGTCCATCTGGCTCTGCGCGAGATAGCGCCCATCCGGAATCTTGTCGAAATACGCGCGCACCACGCGTTCGCCGTGATCGAGCATGTGCTCGACGGATTGCCAGAAGCGTTCCATGCCGTACCGCTCCACGAGCGCGATCAGCGCCTTTGCACCTGTGCGCACGCCGACGACCTCGGCGTTGATATCGCCCGCGACCATCTTCGGCATGCGCGAATTCGCGAGCGCCATGCGGTAGATCCCATCGACGAGCTCGCCGCGCTCGTAGATCTTGACGCCGGGAAACACGGTGCCTTCCTGGAGCACGTCGATGGTGTTCGTGCAATAGGGCTCCTTACCGCCGATATCGAGCCAGTGTCCCTTCAGCGCGGTGTAGCCGATCAGTCGTTGCTCCTGCCAGAACACCGGCATCACGAACGCGGCATCCTGAGGGTGCGAGCCGCTGCCATAGGGCAGGTTGTACAAGATGATGTCGCCGGGCTCGAGCGCGCCTTCTCCGCCGACAGCCTCGACCGCGGCTTCAACGCAGAAACTCAAGGTGCCCATGAAGATGGGCAGGCCGAGCGCCTGGGCCAGCATGCGGTAGTCGCGGTCGTAGATCGCGACGGCGAAATCATGGGCTTCGTAGATCACGGGCGAAAACGCCGTGCGCACCAGTGCGCGCTTCATCTGTTCCGCCGCGGACGTCAAACCGTGGCGGATGACTTCGGTCGTGATCGGATCGACGTCGGAGGCCTGCGCTAGGGTGCCGGAGGCTTCGTGCAGCGCGTGTTGTTCGACTTTCATGCGGTCTCCTCGTCGATGAGAAACAGGCAGCCGGATGGGTCGACGCGCACCGTGAAATCAGCGTCGACATAGGTGGTTGCCGTGTCTTCCATGATGATAACCGGCCCGTCGAGCCGTGTCTCCGCCGCCAGTTCCGAGCGCCGGACGATCTTAAAGGACAGCCGCTCGCCGCGTGCGAAGGAGTAGGCGGGCAGGCTCTGCGCGATGTTCGAGACGCCGTCCGTGACAGCTTGAATGCGTTCTTGCTCTCGGTGGGCCAACGGTTTGCGCACCGTTGCCCGCACGTTCACGAGTTCGACCGCCTCGTCCATCGTGTGCCCGAAGGTGCGTGCGTATTCGCGCATGAACGCCGCGCGGATCTCGTCCGGCGTGGCCGCGATGTCGCCATCTGCGTTTACCGCCGCAATCGTCAGCGTGTGTTCCTGCCCGACATAGCGGACATCGAGCGCGACCTCGCGGCTTTGTCCCCTGCGATCGGCTGCGCTCGTGCGTGATTCGACCTCCGCAAAGAGCGTACGCAGTAGTTGATTGGCTTCGTCTATCCCCTTGGGCGTGCACTTCAAGATTCGCGTGCGCGATGCGGTGCGCGTGAGATCGGCGCCGAGTAAACCCCACGCCGAGAAGTTTCCGGCATAGGGCGGGATCACGGCTTCGCGTATACCGAGTTCGCGTGTGAGCAAGGTTGCGAACAGCGGTCCCGCGCCGCCAAAAGCCACGAGCCTGGCCTGGCGGGGGTCGCTGCCCTGTTCGACGGTGATCTCTCTGATCGCATTGGCCATGCTCGCGGTACTGATCGTCAACACGCCGCGTGCGACGTCTTCCAGCGATAACCCGAGGGATTCGGCGAGCGGCGCGAGCGCAGCCTCGGCCCGCGCTGCGTCGAGCCGGATCCCGGCCGCCAGTTCACCTTCCCCGAACATGCCCAAGAAAAACGCCGCGTCGGTAACCGTCGGCTCGGTACCGCCGCGGCCATAGGACGCGGGACCCGGATCGGCCCCGGCGCTGTGCGGGCCGACGCGCAACAAACCGCCGACGTCGATATGCGCGATCGACCCGCCGCCGGTGCCTATCGAGCGCACGTCGACCCACGGCGTTTGTACGGGCAGGCCAATGATCTTGCTTTCATACATGATCTGCGGACGGCCGCCCGTGACGAGGCAGGTGTCGAAGCTCGTGCCGCCGACATCGGCGGAGACGACGTCGCCGAGGTCGAGCTTGCGGGCCAGCTCCGCCGCCCCTTCGGCGCCCGCCACGGGACCGGACAGGATCGTCTCGACCGGACGGAGCTCGCCTTCCGCAAAGGTCACCGCACCGCCGCCCGATCGGGTAATGAGCAGATCACCGCGAAGGCCTTCCGCGCGCAATCGCTCCGCCAGGCGTTCGAGATAGGTCGCGACCTTGGGGCGCACGTATGCGTCGATCACCGTCGTCGAGGTGCGTTCGTATTCGCGGAACTCTCCGCCGACACGGTGCGACAGTGAGATCTCGCCCGTAAACCCGAATGATCTGAGCAGCCGTTCGGCTTCGAGTTCGTGCTCGGCATTGGCGTAGGCGTTCATGAACGCGACGGCCACCGAAGTCACCTGTGCTTTGGCAAAAACCTCAACGGCTGCGCTGATGCTCGTTGCGTCCAAGGCTTTGTGAACGCTGCCATCGGCTCGCATCCGTTCGTCTACGGGCAAGCGCAATCGCCGTGGCACGAGCGGAGGCGGCTGTTTCCAGAAGATGTTGTAGGTCTCGCCGCGGTCGCCGCGCCGCACTTCCAGGATGTCGCGGAAACCTTGTGTCGCCAGCAATCCGACCACCGCGCCCTTGCGTTCGAGCAGCGCGTTCAAGCCGACCGTCGTGCCGTGCAAAAAATACGCCGCACCGCCGATCAAAGCTTGCGGAACGCCCGTGACGACGGCGGCGACCACACCTTCGTCCGGAGCAGCCGGCGTGGTCGGTTCCTTCGCGAGAAGCACGTCGCCCGATTCGTCGTCGTAGAAGATCAGATCGGTGAACGTGCCACCGACGTCAACGCCGATCCGCGTCGCCACGACTAGCGCCCTATGCGTACTTGGAGCAAGGGCAACATCTCACGTGCCGCCAATCGGATCGCGTCTTCCGCGGTCTCGTGGGGCATCGGCATCAGGATCACCGAATCCGCACCGGCCGCGTAGTAGTCCTCGATTCGCGTCGCGCATTCGGCCGGCGTGCCGGTCACGCTGAGGTCCTCCAGCCAGGCCGTCGGCATCTCGCGTTCGAGCGCTTCGACGCCACCGCTCGCGAGGATGGCGCGCAGGTCTTCGGTGATCCCCGAGATGTCGGTCGTCGCGTGCAGTTCGCCTGCGTGGATGATCTGCAGGTACAAGGCCATCAATCCGCGCACCTTGTCTCGTGCGCGTTGGGCGTCTTCGTCGATCGAAAAGAACACGAACACGACGACCTTATGGTGACCGGTGCGGCTGCCCGCCCGCGCGCCGTGGTCGATGCGTTCACGCGCCCAGCGGACGTAATCGGTGCTCGTGATCAAACCGATGATCGTCCCGTCCGCGATCGCGCCGCTCAAGGTCAGCATCTTCGGACCGAAGGCGCCGATGTAAATGGGCACTTCGCGCGGGTAATGCAAGGTGATTTCGGAACAACGGAACGTCTCGCCTTCGAACGAGACCGTCTCGCCGCGCAGCAGGCGCCGCACGACGTCCACACACTCTTGGACCGGTTTGAGCTGCTTGGCCGGATGCAGCCCCATTTCCTTGAGCCAACTCGGCAGACCCAAACCGATCCCGGGGATGAAACGTCCGGGATACATGCCGCCGAGCGTTGCGATCTCCATCGCCAGTAACGCCGGGTGTCGGGTGACGGCGGACACGACGCCCGTACCGACCGGTATGCGCGCCGTTGCGCCGAGTGCCGCGGTCGCCGTCGAGATGGCGGCCGTGTAATAAAAATCCTCGGCCACCCACAACTCGCCGAAGCCGAGTTCTTCCCCCAGGCGCGCCATGCGCGTGAGTTGCTCCGGACCGATTAGCGTGCCGAGCAACAGGCCGACGTCCTTGGCGTCCGGTGTCGACATCCTTACCGAACCTGGAACCGGGGAAACAACGCTCTGGCGTTCTGCGAGAAAATAGCGGCTTTCGTTTGCGCATCGAAGCACGCGAGTGCTTCGAGATCGGCGACCGTCTGTGCTGCGACGCCCTCCGCGACCATCGGCCAATCACTGCCAAACAAAATGTGGCTCGGATCGACGAGTGCTTGTACGGCCGCCATCGCCGCGGGCGAAGGCGACATGGCGGTGTCGTAGTACAGCCGTCGCAGGTAATGGGTGGCGGGATGGGGCAGCCGGTCCCTCAGCCGCGCGTCGACGGCCTCGGCGATCGCGATGCGCCATTCGAGGAACGGCACCGTGCCGCCGGCATGCGCCAGGATGAATCGGATATCGGGGTAGCGTTCGAGCGTGCCCGAGTAGACGAGATTAGCCACCGCGCGGGTCGTATCGAAGGGAAATTCGAGCATGAATTCCGGCAGGTCCAGGGACACTTTCGCCGCGCTCGGATGCAGGGTCGGGTGGATGAACACCACCGTGCCTAGACGATTGAGCTCCGCGAATACCGGATCGAAGGCCGGGTCGCCGAGGTGCCGCCCGCCGATGCTGGACAGCAGGATCACGCCGTCCAGCTTGAGCTCGTGCGTCAAGTAATCGAGCTCTGTGAGGGCTGCATCGACGTCGGGTAGCGGCAGATGCCCCAACGCGCCGAAGCGGGTCGGGCGGCGCGCGACCAGCTCGGCGAAACCGTCGTTCACCTCGCGCGCCAGCCGAGCTGCGGCTTTCTCATCGCCGAAAAACACACCCGGCGACGAAATCGAGGTCATCGTGGTCGCGATCGCCTGGCGGTCCATGACTTCGAGCGCGAGCTCGGGACTCCAGGCGGGAAACTTGAGTCCGCTGGTGCCCGTGATGCCGACGCGCTCGAGCGCCGCGAGATACGCTTCGGTGATGATGTGCTGATGTGCGTCGAAACGGTCGGCAGTCATCTCAATGGCCATTCTGATCTACCAGGTGCGGTAATCGTAACCGAAGTCGTCCTCCAGACAACGCGCGCAGATGCCTTCAAAGACGCGGCGGTCGTCGTAGGCGAAGACCGCCATCGGATCGGCATCGTTCTCACGCACGGCGCCCGGCGGACGCTCCGGATCATCTTTGCCCCGCATATGCGCTTTGCTCGACACCGCGACGCCGTGATCGAGGGCCTGCGGTGACAGTTCGAGATTGAACGTGCCCGCTAGGCGCAACAGTTCCGCCATGGGATCGCGCGCGAGATCTTCATAGCGAATGACGCAGACGCGCTCGGGGATCGTCCGGCGTACGCGCCCCCAGCCATTGAGGAATCGCAGCGCCCACCAGATGTCGCTGTTGTATCGTCGCCCGCGCGGATCGCCCAGCAGGTATGTCGAAAAATCAGTGCGGTAGGCGTCGCGCCACTTGGCGTAATTCGACACCAGGGTCGCGCGGATATCCCGGACCAGCACCACGTAGGGTGGCAGCGCGAGTAAGCGATGCACGGTGCGTGACAGCAAAAGCGGATGGGGTATCGAATGGCTGCTGATCAGGCGAGGTAGTTGCGGGTAGCGTACGACGTCCCGCGGCCCGCCGATGATGTCGTTGGCATGGTTGTATTGCGGCGGCGGCGTTTCGTATTGGTGAGATAATGCGTTGGCCAACATGAATTTGAGCCAGTGCGTACCGGATTGATGCATGCTCAACAGATGGCCGTCACAAGCTCGATGTTTGATCAACGCGAAGTTGCCCAGGTTGCGGTGCCAGGCATGCAATCGATAGCGGATGATGTGCGGGCGCGGATCTAACATGGCTGACCTCGCGATGCCGTGGCCGCCGTGATGCGCCGCGTGCTCATCATCAAACTCGGGGCGCTCGGTGACGTCGTGATGGCCACCGCACTCATCGAAGCCATCCAGAATTTCCACACCGAAGCGGTGATCCACCTATTGACGACGCCGGCCTTTAGGTCCTTGTTCGAGGCCTGGCCGGGGCTCGAGCTCACAGCGTTTCCGCGCCGCGGATGGCTGAACAACATTGAGACCGTGCGTTGGCTGCGGCGCGGTGGTTTCGATCGCATCTACGACCTGCAGGGCAATGACAGAACCGCCTTGTGGTGCGCCTTGTCGGGGGCGCGGGAGCGCGTCGGCAACCATAACAGATACCCTTATACCCATCATCCGCCGACCCGCTGGCGCGGACAGTGCCATATCTTCGAGCGCATGGTGGAGGTGCTCGCAAGCGCCGGGATCTCGGAGGTTCGGCGCCTGCCCGCACTGCCGTGCAGCGAAGACGAAGCACATCGCGTGGCGGGCTGGCTGGACGAGCGTGCGCTGGAACCGCAACGCTTCGCGCTCATGCACGCCGGCGCGAGTGCGAAACGGCCGGCGAAGATCTGGCCGCACTTCGCGGCGCTTGCCGAACGTCTTTCCGCGCAGGGCCTGGCGGTCGTATGGCTGGGCGGCGCCGAGGATCGTCAGGGGAATGCCGCGCTTGCCGCCCAAACGGGGATCGACGCGACGGGTGCGTTCAGGCTGGCCGAGATCGTGGCTTTCGGGCGACACGCGCGCTTTGCGGTCACCAACGATTCAGGGCCCATGCATCTCTTATCCGCCTCGGGCATCCCGGTGTTTGGTCTGTTCGGGCCCAGCGACTGGCGTCGCAATCACGCGCTCGGTCAGGGTGAGCGCGCGATTACGGCGGAGCGGCTGTCGGCGATCTCCGTCGATGATGTGTGGTCGAGGTTGGCTGCGGAGCATTTGGTTTGAAAATCGATTTGCCCGCTTGCGGGTGAATCATTTAATCAATCGCCCATAGAGCTCCACATACCGCTCAACGACCACGTCCGTGTGGTAATGCGCGGTGAACCGCTGCTGCGCCGCGGCCGCGCGTGACGCGGCGGCGTCCGGATGATGAATGGCGTCGGTAATCGTCGCGGCAAGCTGATCCGCATCGCCGGGGTCGACGAACAACGCCAGGCCCTCGTTCAGGATCTCGAGCGGACCCGAGGTGCGCGTCGTGACGATGGGTACGCCGCAAGCCATCGCTTCCAGGAGCGCGATCCCGAAGGGTTCGTCGCGCGAGGGCAGCACGAACAGATGCGCATCGGCCAAAAACGCCGGGACGTCACCGATCCAACCGGGGAACGTGACCCGGTCATGCAGGCCGAGCTTATCCACGAGCGACTGCAGCGCGCGCCCTTCCGAGCCGCTGCCACCGATCTCGAGACGCGTGTCGATGCCGTCGGCCAGGATCGTTGCGAGCGCCCGCACTAACACGTCAAATCCCTTTTTACGCACGAAGCGCCCCAAGGACTTGACGACGACGCACTGATCCGGCGCCGCCGGTATGGCTGCCGCCAAGCTCACCGCACTGAAATTGGGGATCAAGGTTTGCGATGACGCGGCGACGCCGTGCGCGCGCAAATAGGCTTGCTGTTCAGCGGTCGTTGCAACGAGCAAATCGATGTTCCGGTAGTACTTGAGATCCACCAGCTCGTGGGTCTTGGCCACGGTCGGGAATCCGCAGCTTCGCCCGGCGCTTCCCCCGAGGTGCGCCGCGCGGGCGAGATGGGTCTGCACGAGGTCGGGCGCGAAACGGACGAGGCAACGTTTGATCTGCCGCCGGCAGAACGGATCCCAGGCGCCGCGGCAACGCACCGGTGCGCATTCGATGTCGCGGTGGGCGGCCAGTTGCCGCAAGGCGACCCCGCGTTGCTCCCCGATCGCGAGGATCGCGTGCCCGCGCGCGGCGAGCGCGCGGCTCAGGTCGACGAACGACCGTTCCGCCCCGCCGAATTGCTTCGCCAACATGATCTGGGCGATACGCACCTCAGTTCATACCCCCTCCGGCGCAACTAGAACGCGTAGTTGGTCAAACACTTCAGCGGGCGTCAAACGCTCCAAGTCCAGATCCGGCGCGACCAGGATCTCGGCGTGATCGCCCCAGGGCCGATAGCGCGTTGGACGGCCGGGTCCGAAGAGTGTCAACGACGGCACCCCGACAGCGGCGGCGAGGTGTCCGAGCCCGGAGTCGTTGCCGACAAACGCGTGGGCGCGGGCGAGCAACGCCGCGGCAAGGCTTAGATCGGTCTGCCCAACCATATTCAACACCGGCAAGCCGGCATCCATGAGGCCGTCTGCCGCGTCGGCGTCGGCGCCGGAGCCCAACACGAGCGCAGCATCGAACAGCGGCGCCGCGGCCTCAATCAACGCCCGGTAATGGGTAGCCGGCCAGCGTTTTCCCGGCCAGTTGGCGCCCGGCGCGACCGCGAGCCAGCGTCTGCCCGGAAGGGCGCTCAGGCATTCGCCCGCGCGGGATTGCGCACCGGCGTCGAGGTGAACGCGGCACGCCGGTATCGCCGCATCGGCTGGCACCACCGCGCGCACGACGTTGAAATGCTCTTCGACCGCGTGGATGCCGGGGACATCGGTGCGCTTTTTGATCAGGCGCCACTCTGCGCGCAGCAGGTACGGAATGAGCGGCGTGCGCAGGTCGGCGATCAGCCGATAACGCCGCCGGCGTAAGCGGCCGAGGAGCGCGAACTGCGCAACGACTCCTGCGCGTTTATCCCGCATGAAGATGTCGCCGATATACGGCGCGGCGGCGAGCAAGGCACATGAGCGCGCATCGCCGAGGCAATCGATGGGTTGGCCGGGGAAGGCTTGGCTTAGCGCTTCGAAGACCGGCGTGGTCATTACGAGATCGCCGATGTTACTCAAGGTCACGACCAACAGTCTGTCCGGGCCCGCTGCGCGCATGGGGACTCCGCAGCTACTTGCCTATGCAAAAGCGCGCGAATATTTCACCGAGCAGGTCTTCGGTGGAATAGGCGCCGGATATCTCACCCAGCGCCCGCGCCGCGCGCCGGTAGCATTCCGCGGCAACTTCCGGCGTATCCGACAGCACCGGGCGCTGCACCGCGTCGAGCTCTCGTGCCGCGGTGTTCAGGGCGGCGAGGTGGCGTTCGCGAGCGACGAATTCATTCTCCTCCAGGTCTTCGATGCCGAGATGCCTCGAGAGCGCGTCGGCCAACTGGGCGAGTCCCCTCGCGTGCAATGCGGATACGAATACATGCGTCGTCTCGCCGTTCGTGGTGACGCCGACTTCGAGTCCGTGGAGATCGATTTTGTTATGGACCACGAGGTGTGGTTTATCGGGCGAACATGGGGCGTCGATGCCGGCGCATGAACCGTCCGGCGCGTCGGTCACCAGGAGCACGACGTCGGCATCGTCCATGGCCCGTGTCGCCCGGTCGACGCCCTCGCGTTCGATTTGATCCGTCGCCTCGCGCAGGCCCGCTGTGTCATACAGGCGCACGGGGATGTCGTGGATCAGCGTGTCGGCTTCGATGACGTCGCGCGTGGTGCCGGGAATGTCGCTGACGATCGCCTTGTTTTCACGCGCGAGTGCGTTCATGAGCGTCGATTTGCCGACGTTCGGCCGACCTGCGATTGCGACCGCCGCGCCGCCATTGAGCCGCGCGCCCTGTCGGCCTCCGGCGACCATGCGGTGGAGCGCATCCCGTATGGCCGTGGTCTCGGCGATCTGCGCTCCCACGATTTCCTCGGGCGCGATATCCTCGGGAAAATCGATCGACGCTTCGAGCTCTGCACGGGCCTTATGCAGGCGATCGATCAGGGCGCCGGTCTGTGTCGAGAATTCGCCCCGCATCGTGCGCATCGCCGAACGGGCTGCACGCACGGAGCGGCTGTCGATCAGATCCGCGATCGCTTCGGCCTGTGCCAGATCCAACTTGCCATTGCGAAAAGCGCGCTCGGAGAATTCACCCGGACGCGCCGGGCGGGCCCCGCAGGCGCACGCGGTTTCAAACAGGAGCTGCAACACCACGAGGCCGCCGTGGATGTGAAATTCAGCGACGTCTTCACCGGTAAAGGACCGTGGCCCCGGAAAGTAGAGCAGGATCCCCTCGTCGATGAGCTCGTCGTCGCGTCCTTTGAACGCGCAAAGCTGCGCGTGGCGCGCGGGTGGCAGGCGGCCTGCGATCGCTACGATGAGGTCCCGAACATCCGGGCCCGAGCTGCGCACGATGCCGATACCGCTGCGTCCGGGTGGCGTCGATATCGCAACGATCGTGTCGTCCGCCATCCGCTTATTCGGGATCCTCTAGCCGCTCGACTCGCTTTCGATGATACGGGTAATGCGCCATTGCTGGGCGATGGACAGAATATTGTTGACCAACCAGTAGAGCACGAGTCCCGATGGAAAAAATGCGAAGAAAACGGTGAATACCCACGGCAACAACTGCATGACTTTGGCTTGCGTGGGGTCGAGCGGCGCGGGATTGAGTTTTTGCTGTCCCCACATGCTGAGGCCCATCAAGACCGGCAGGATGAAATACGGATCCTTACCCGACAGATCCTGGATCCACAACACGAAGGGCGCCTGGCGGATCTCGACGCTTTCGAGCAAGACCCAATACAGGGCGATGAACACCGGGATCTGAATGAGGATGGGAAAGCAGCCCCCCAACGGGTTGATCTTCTCCTCCTTGTAGAGCTGCATCATGGCCTGGTTGAGCTGGGCCTTGTCGTCCGCGTAGCGGTCGCGCAGCGCCAGCAGGCGGGGTTGGACTTTGCGCATGTTCGCCATCGAACGGTAGCCGGCCGCCGACAAGGGATAGAACACGATCTTGAGTAACAAGGTGAGTATCACGATACCCCAACCCCAATTGCCCGTTAGCTCATGGATATATTCGAGGATCAGGAACAAGGGTTTGGCGATAAACCACAGCACGCCGTAATCAACCGCAAGTTCGAGCCCCGGTGCAACCGCGGCGATCATGTCGTGACGCTTGGGCCCGATATAGGCCTGGCTGGTCAAGCGCTTCGATCCACCCGGAGCGACGTCGAACGCGGGGCTGACAAAACCCACGATGTAACGCTCGTCGTTCAATATTTTCGAATAATACTGAAAGGTGTCGTTGTCGGGCGGAACCAGCGCGGCGATAAAGTAATGTTGCATGATGCCGATCCAGGCATCGACCGCCGCTTCATCGAGCGCAGCGTCTTCCAGATCGTCGTAGTCGAATTTTTCGAAACGCTTATCGGGCTTCGAAAAGGCCGCACCGGTATACGTATAAACCATGCCTTGGCGTCCCGACGCATCGGAACGCTGCAATTGTTCGTAAAAATGAACGCGCCACGGCGTATCGCTTCGGTTTCGAAGCTCGTATTCGACGTCGACGACGTAACTGCCTCGCCGCACTGTGTAATGCTTATCGACTTCAAGGCCAGATCCACTTTGCCAGCGCAACGTGACCGTTAATTCGTTCTGACCCTCATCTAAGCGCTTGTAGGTATGCGCACTCGTATACCGGTCGTGATGCGTCGGCGCTGGCGCGTTGCCCGCAAGCCCGCCTTGATAAATGAAGGTGCGATTCTCCGTTTGTGTCAGTAGTTCGACGGGGCGATCGGGTTCGGCGACCTTGATGGGATAGTCGAGTAAGGCGACGCGTTCGACCGTACCGCCCAAGGTCGAAATATTCATTAGAAGAACGTCGGTTTCGAGCACGACGATCTCCGCTGCCGCGTCGACCGGCGCCGGCGCGGTCTGCGGTGTCGTCGGTAGCGTCTCTAGCGTCTCTAGCGGAGCTTCGGCGTCCGTAGTGGACGGCAAATCGATTTGCGGGTGTGCGGGTTCCGGCGGTTGCGGCGTATCCAAAGCCGGTGTATCGAGTGGCTGTGCAGTCGCCGGACGCTCGTCCTCACCATAATCACTCTGCCACGCCTCCCATAACATGAGCGAGATAAACGCCAATGCGACGACGAGCAAAAGTCGGACGTTTTCCATGGATCGTTGAGTCGCGGTGCTCTCGAGTCGGTCGCCGGGGATGATCGGTGAACTGTTGATCGCGCTTAATTAGCTGAACGATACCCCGCCTTCAATCGGTCTTCTGCATCGATGATCAGGGCCGCGATCCACGCCGCCGCAGCGGCGTTGAGTTGTTTGTTCGACAGCATACCGCATGACGGCTTGGCCAGTACGACGATATCGATCGAAGGGAGGTCGAGAGCCCGATGTCGAAACGCTTCTTTGATCGAACGCTTTATTCGATTGCGGCGCGTCGCCTTACGCGTCACGCGTCGGCCGATACCGACACCCAGGCGCGGATGACCCAACGATGTTGATCGGAAGTAGATCGAAAAATATTTTGAGTTGCTTCGCGTACCCGAACGCAGTATTCGGTCGAAGTCCGAACTCAGCTTTATCCAGAGACGGCGGGTTGCGCGGTAGGCCGCCGACGGCCCTTCATTGGACGCCAGGATCAGTGGCTCAAACGCGCGCGGCCGCGTGCGCGTCTCGCTTTGATCACACGCCGGCCGGCTTTGGTTTTCATACGGGCGCGGAAGCCGTGCTTACGCGCGCGTTTCAGTCGTCCTGGTTGAAATGTTCGTTTCATAATTCAAGGATCGCGCTGTTTACAAAGACTTGCGAAACACGCGTTCACAAGACCGTAAAAAAGGCGTGCGATGTTAGGCCAAGGAATAGAAAACTGTCAATCTTTTTGGGCGCTTAGCACACCGCCTAGCGCCGTGTGGATAAGTTCAGAAATCGCGTATACACTCGCCCCGGACTCACCCCCAAAAACGCAAACGAAAGAACTAAAAACGCGTGCAGACTTCGCTTTGGCAACAGTGCCTGAGACAACTCGAAAACGAGTTATCTCCACAACAATACAACACATGGATACGCCCCTTGCAGGCCGTCGAAGGCGGCGACGGGGTCGAAATCCTCGCGCCCAACCGCTTCGTGTTGGACTGGATCCGCGACAAGTATTGCTCGCGGATCCAATCGATCCTCGATGGGCTCTCGCCGTCGCGCGCCATGTCGGTGTCGCTCGGCGTCGGCAGCTTATCGCAAGCCAAGACGGCGGTGACCGAACCGCCGCAAGCGCCGGTCACCCGGGCCGCGGAGCCGGGCGCCAAGCGCGCCAGCGGCCTTACCGCGGATTTCACCTTCGCCACGTTCGTGGAGGGCAAATCGAATCAACTCGCGCGCGCGGCCTCTCTACAAGTGGCTGAAAATCCAGGGAAAGCATACAACCCGCTGTTCATCTGCGGGGGCGTGGGTCTGGGTAAGACACATTTGATGCACGCGGTCGGCAACGTCATTCTCGAGTCGCGGCCGACCGCCACCGTCGTTTATCTGCATTCCGAACGCTTCGTCGCGGACATGGTCAAGGCGCTACAAAACAACCTCATCAACGATTTCAAACGGTTTTACCGGTCGGTCGACGCCCTGCTGATCGACGATATCCAGTTCTTCGCCGGAAAAGAGCGATCGCAGGAGGAATTCTTCCACACATTCAATGCGTTATTGGAAGGCCAACATCAGATCGTATTGACTTGTGACCGCTATCCGAAGGAGGTATCGGGTGTTGAAGAGCGATTGAAATCGCGTTTCGGATGGGGGCTCACGGTGGCGATCGAGCCTGCGGAACTCGAAACCCGAGTCGCCATCCTCATGCGCAAAGCGGAGCAAAGCAATGTCGATCTACCGCACGAAGTCGCGTTCTTCATCGGCAAGCGCTTTCGTTCTAACATCCGGGAGTTGGAAGGCGCCTTACACCGCGTGGTTGCCAATGCGCACTTTACGGGCAAGCCCATCACGCTCGAGTTCGCACAAGAGGCCTTGCGCGATTTGCTGGCCTTACAAGACCGGATGGTGACGATGGACAACATCCAGAAAACGGTTGCCGAATATTACAAAATCCGTGTGGCCGATCTGTTATCGAAACGCCGTAACCGCTCGATCGCACGTCCTCGCCAGGTTGCGATGGCCCTGTCCAAGGAACTGACGAATCACAGCCTGCCCGAGATCGGCGATGCCTTCGGTGGCCGCGATCACACGACGGTGATCCACGCGTGCAGAAAGGTCGCGTCGCTCAAGGCGAGCGATTCCAGGATCCAGGAAGATTTCGCCAATCTGGAAAGGATCCTCACAACCTGAGGCGTAAGGTGAGCGAAAGTTGTGGACAATATCGGGCGCTTGTATGGGGCTGATCTGTACAGCGTTTATGCACAGGAAAAGGGCACAAAACCAGCGCGCAAACCAGGTATAAGTTTATGAAATTCATACAAAAGAAGAGTAATACCCGATAAGGCTGGCACTAATAACTACAACAACAAATGAAGATCGAAATATCTAGAGAATCATTATTACCTGTCTTGCAAGCGGCGAACAATGTCGTGGAACGCAGGCAGACATTGCCTATCTTGAGTAACCTCCTTTTGAACGCGGAAAGCACGCGCATTCAGATCACCGCGACCGATATGGAAGTCGAATTGATCTGCGATCTAGACAACACGCCCGAGGTGACGGGCAACGTCGCTTTACCGGCGCGCAAACTGTTCGATATCTGCCGCGCGCTGCCCGTCGACGCGACCCTGTCGATCGAGAATACCGGCAACAAGACGAAAGTGACCTCGGGTCGCAGCCGCTTCACGCTGGCCTCCATGCCCGCGCAAGAGTTCCCGAGTATCGGTAGCTTCGTCGCAAGCGATGAGTTCGACCTTACGGCAAGCACGCTCGCGGAACTCCTCGAGAGTACGCATTTCGCGATGGCTCATCAGGATGTGCGTTACTACCTGAACGGGCTGCTGTTGGAACTCGACAGTAATCAGATGCGGGCCGTTGCAACCGACGGGCACCGCCTAGCGTTGACCGATAAGAGCATCGATTACGCGGCGCAGACAGCCAGGCAGGTGATCGTGCCACGCAAGGGTGTGCTCGAAATCGTCCGTCTGCTCAATATTGCCGGAGAATCGGTACATGTGCGGCTCGGCGAGAACCACATTCAGGTCGCCGCAGCCGCACAATCGCTGACAACGAAACTCGTCGACGGCCGGTTCCCGGAATATGAGCGCGTTATCCCGCGTGAAACCGACAACCGCGTCATTGCGGACCGCGAGTTACTGCGGGCCGGGTTAGGCCGCGCGTCCATCCTATCGAACGAGAAATTCCGCGGTATCCGTCTGAATTTTAAGGAGAATCTCCTAGTAGCAGTGGCTCATAATCCGGAACAGGAAGAAGCCGAAGAAGAGATAGAAATCGAGTATGGCGGCGACACGCTCGAGGTTGGATTCAACGTGTCCTACCTGCTGGACGTGCTCGGCGTCATGCGCACCGACACCGTGCGGATGGACCTCATCGATGCGAACAGCAGCTGCCTCTTACGCGATCCGGACGATGAAAGCTCACGCTATGTCGTCATGCCCATGCGATTGTAAGCGGACAGCGGCAGGTCTTAGCCCGGCGTCGCATGTGGTTCGAGTCGATACGCGTTCAGAATCTCAGATGCCTGGAACAGCTCGAATATAGGCCACGCAGCACCTTGAACCTGGTCTGTGGCACGAATGGCAGCGGTAAAACGAGCTTGCTCGAATCGTTCGCCGTGGCGAGCCTCGGCAAGTCGTTTCTGACGAGCCGCACGTCCGACATCGTGCGCAGTGGGACAGCGGGGGTATCCGTGCAGGCAACCGTGGTCTCGCCGCAAGCCTTGCGTTCGTTTGTTGCGGTGCAAAAAGCAAAGGGCCAGACGAAAATTGAACTCGACGGTCAGCCCATCGTCGTCGCGTCTTCATTGGCGCAGCACGTGCCGATACTCGTGATCAATTCGAAATCGCCGGACCTGCTGACCGCGAGCCCGAGCAGCCGCCGGGCCTTAATCGACCGCACCGTGTTCCACGTGAAACCGGATTACGGCACGTTGTGGAAGCATTATCGACACGCGTTGCGCCAGCGAAGCAGGCTGCTCCGCGACGGCGGGAGTCCCACCGAGGCCGAGTATTGGAATAGTCGGCTGGCGCATTATGCGATGCTGATCGATACGGAGCGTAGGCAGGTCGTTGATCCGATCAATCAGGCGCTCGAGCACTGTCGTTTGAGCGAACCGCTGGGGTCGCTGGCGCTCGACTACCAACCCGGCTGGCGTCGTCAACAAGCGCTGTTGACGCAGCTCACCGAACGCTGGGCGCGAGACGCCCAGGCCGGTTACACGACCATCGGCGTGCACCGCGCGGACTTGTCGCTGACCGCGGCGGGCCAGCCGATCGCCACGCGTTTATCACGCGGACAAGGCAAAGTCATCGCCTGTACGATCATCACCGCGCTGGCGGATTTTATCGAAGACCGGCGGGGCGGACCGCCCGTCATGCTGGTGGACGATTTAGCGGCGGAGCTCGATGACGGCATGCGTTCGGAGATTGTGGATATGATCAATGGGCGCGCAGGCCAACGTATCTATACGGCGATCAAACCCGCGGATCTGCCTGAAATCGCGGATGTCACGCCCGAGGTGTTCCACGTGGAACACCACCGTGCAGCGGCCGTTACTTAATTTACGGAGAAACCAATGAGTTACGATTCCAAGAACATCAAAGTTCTGAAAGGCCTGGATGCCGTGCGGAAACGTCCGGGGATGTATATCGGCGATACGGACGACGGCACCGGGTTGCACCACATGGTGTTTGAAGTGGTGGATAACTGTGTGGATGAAGCGCTGGCCGGGTACTGCGCCAACATTGAGGTGCGTATCCATAGCGATGACGCGATTACGGTAGTCGATGACGGCCGCGGCATACCCGTGGACATACACGAAGAGGAACAGTTGTCAGCGGCGGAAGTTATTATGACAACTTTGCATTCCGGCGGAAAGTTTGACGACGACTCCTACAAGGTCTCTGGCGGTTTGCACGGCGTCGGCGTCTCGGTCGTCAATGCCTTATCGGAACACCTCACCCTGCTCATCCGGCGGGGCGACAAACTGTGGTGCCAGGAGTATCACGACGGCGTACCCGATCAACCGCTCGAAGCGGTCGCCGAGGCCAACAGTACCGGCACCGAGATCCGGTTCCTGCCGAGTTCCAAGGTCTTCAGCAACACCGAGTTTAATTACGACGTCCTCTCGCGGCGGCTGCGTGAACTGTCCTTTCTCAACTCCGGATTGAAGATCACGCTCCACGACGAGCGCACGGACAAACAAGATTGCTTCGAATACCAGGGCGGCATCGCGGCGTTCGTGGAACACCTCAACACGACGAAAAATCCACTCCATCCGGGCGTCATCCACATCAACGCGGACAAAGACGGCACCACCGTCGAAATGGCGCTGCAGTGGAACGATTCCTACCAGGAAAACATCTTCTGCTACACCAACAACATCCCGCAACGTGACGGCGGTACGCATCTGGCGGGAATACGGGCGGCGTTGACCCGCACCTTGAACCAGTACATCGATCGCGAAGGACTGGCCGCCAAAAACAAGGTGACCGTTGCGGGCGAAGACGTGCGCGAAGGCTTGACCGCGGTGCTCTCGATCAAGGTGCCCGATCCCAAGTTCTCCTCGCAGACCAAAGACAAACTCGTGTCGAGCGAGATCAAGGGCGTCGTCGAGTCGGTGGTGTCCGAACATTTGAACAGTTTCCTGCTCGAACATCCGAACGACGCGCGCACGATCATGGGCAAGGTCGTCGAAGCCGCCCGCGCGCGCGAAGCGGCGCGCAAGGCGCGCGAGCTGACGCGCCGCAAAACGGCGCTCGACGTGGCCGGTTTGCCCGGGAAACTGGCCGATTGCCAGGAGCGCGATCCGAGCCGCTCCGAATTGTTCATCGTCGAGGGGGATTCGGCGGGCGGCTCGGCCAAGCAAGGGCGCGACCGGCGCAATCAGGCGGTGTTACCGCTCAAAGGCAAGATCTTGAACGTCGAAAAAGCGCGCTTCGACAAGATGCTGTCGTCGTCGGAGGTCGGGACCTTGATCACGGCGCTCGGTTGCGGCATCGGCGCCGAGGAATACGACCCTGCGGGCTTGCGCTATCACCGCATTATCATCATGACGGACGCCGACGTGGACGGGTCGCACATCCGCACCCTGTTGCTCACCTTTTTTTATCGCCAGATGCCCGAGTTGATCGAGCGCGGCCACGTCTATATCGCACAGCCGCCGTTGTACAAGGTCAAGAAGGGCAAGGCTGAGCGATACCTGAAGGACGATGGGGAACTCGACGCTTATTTCATGGAGCTCGCGATCGACGATGTCCAGATCGATCTCGGCGATAACCGCATCGAAGGCGAACGCCTGGCCGAGCTTGGGCGCGAATATCTGCTGCTGGAGCAAATTCACGGGCGCTTGTCGGCGCGTTATCCGGCATCGGTGCTGATGGCGTTGCGCCGGTGTGCCGAACTCGAGCATCCCGAGGTCATTCAACGCGAGGCCCTCGACGCGTGGGGGAGCGAACTCCTGGCGAGCTTCGATGCGGTCGACGGCGGGCAGGGCAGCGCCGCGATCACGCTGAATTATTCGGCGCCGGACCGCTGGGATATCGAAATCGCAGTCACCACGGCCGGTAGCGAACAACACGGCCGGCTCGACCGGGAGTTTTTCTTAAGTTCAGAGTACCGGCATCTGAGCCGCTTGGGCCGGCTGTTCGATGACGGGCTCGGTGACGGCTCGGCCTTCATCAAAGGCGAGGTGTCGACACCCATTACGAGCTTGGGCGAAACCTACCGGAGCTTGCTCGCTGAAGCGCGACGCGGCACCACCGTGCAGCGCTATAAAGGCCTCGGGGAAATGAATCCGGACCAACTGTGGGAAACCACCCTCGATGCGCAAACCCGCAATCTCGTCCAGGTTCGTATCGAAGACGGCGTGGCGGCGGATCAGATCTTTTCAACCTTGATGGGCGACCAGGTCGAGCCGCGGCGTGAATTCATCGAGCAGCATGCCTTGTCGGTGACCAACCTCGATACCTGAGCTACGCCACCTCCGCCTGCGCAACAGCGAGGGCGTAGACCCGACCCACGCCGCCTCGTTTGAGCGCGCGAGCGACCGCCGCCAGCGTCGCGCCGGTCGTGACGACATCATCGACGATCAAAACCGTAAGCGCCGTGGTTGGATGCACCAACTCGGAGGCGCCGCGCACGTTCGCCGCGCGACGGTTCGCGGGCAGCGATGATTGCGGCGGGCCGCCGCGGCAGCGTTTGATGGCATTCGTGTGGACGGTCCACCCCCGCAATGTCTGCAACGGCTGGGCGATTTCGACCGCCTGATTGAAGCCCCGCCGAACGTAACGGGCCGCGGAGAGCGGCACGGGCATGACGCGGTCACAGGGCGGTAAGTGAATGCTCACTTCATTGCATGTCGCCCAGGCCAACGCATGCAGCGCGGCGAGGTCGCGCGTGAATTTCGCCCGTTGAATCATCGCGTCGATGGGAAACGCGTAGCGAAACGGCGCATACACCCATTCGATGTCGCGCACTGCGCGGCGGCGGGCGGTCGCCTCGCTGCGCGGCAAATCGGCGGCGCAGGGCGGGCACAGTCCCGCCGCTGGCGCGCTCGCGCCACACAGCCAGCACGGCTTCGCCTGCAGCACTTGGCGGCATGAGTTGTACAGCTTTGGGAGTTCTAATAAAGTTGACCGCCGCTTCCATGCAGCCATCGAGGCGTCCTCCGTGTCGCCGTTCTGAACGATCATCGAAAAAAGACGTCGCCAATGCAAACTCAATTCGCTGAACCGGCCCACCATACCCCCCCGTCGTTGCGCCACGATTGGACGGCCGCAGAAGTCCGCGCGTTGTTCGCCGAACCCTTCAACGACCTTCTATTTCGGGCGCAGTGCCTGCATCGCCAGTTCTTCGCGCCCAACGAGGTCCAACTGAGCACCTTGCTCAATATCAAAACCGGCGGGTGTCCGGAAGATTGCGCCTATTGTCCACAAAGCCTGCGCTACGACACCGGCGTCGAGGCGGCGCCGGTACTCGATACCGAAACGGTCATGGCGGCCGCGAGCCGCGCGAAAGAAGCGGGCGCCACGCGCTTTTGCATGGGGGCGGCATGGCGCGCGCCCAAGGACCGGGATCTCGACGAAGTGATTCCGCTCATCGAGGGGGTGAAGGCGCTCGGCATGGAGACCTGCGTGACCTTGGGCATGTTGAGCGCAGCGCAAGCGCGGCGCCTAAAATCCGCGGGCCTCGATTACTACAATCACAACCTCGACACCTCGCCGGAATTCTACGGGGAGATCATCACCACGCGAACCTACGACGACCGGCTCGACACGCTGGCGTGCGTGCGCGATGCCGGCATCCATGTCTGCTGCGGCGGCATCGTCGGTCTCGGCGAGGCTACGGGTGATCGGGCGGAGATGCTGCGTATCCTGGCCAATCTCCCCGAACACCCCGAGTCGGTGCCGATCAATATGTTGATCCGTGTCGAGGGTACGCCGCTGGCAGATAACGCGGCGGTCCATCCGATCGATTTCGCGCGCACCATCGCGTGCGCGCGGATCCTGATGCCCGCGGCGGTCGTGCGCCTGTCGGCGGGCCGCACGCAAATGACCGACGAGCTCCAGGCGCTGTGTTATTTCGCCGGCGCGAATTCCATTTTTTACGGCGATCAACTCTTGACGACGGCTAATCCCGTCGCCGTCGAAGACCAAATCCTGTTCGACCGACTCGGACTCGTCGCGACCTCTTGACCGCGACCCGGGGCACATGGCGGCCACGCTCCTAGAGCAACTCGCCGGCGCCTTGGATGAGCGGCGCCGCACGGGGCGCGTGCGCACGCTCGAAGCGCGTTCGGGCGCGCAGGGCGCGCGCATCGCGATCGGCAAGCGCGAGCTCGTGAATTTTTCGAGTAACGATTACCTGGGCCTGGCGGCCGATGCGCGCATCGTCGAGCGCGTGCACGCCGAGCTCGGCCGGCATGGCTTTGGCAGCGGCGCGGCGGCGCTATTGTCCGGCCGTTCAGCGCTGCATGTCGAACTCGAGCGGGAACTCGCCGCGTTTGCATCGATGGAGGCGGCGCTCACGTTTTCGTCCGGCTATCTCGCCAATCTCGGCGCGCTCGGCGCCTTGCTCGATCGCGGCGCGACCGTGCACCACGACCGCTTGAACCACGCGTCCTTGATCGATGCCGTCGTGGCCACGCCCGTGCGCCATCGACGCTACCCGCATCTCGACTACGCCACGCTTGGCGATCGACTGGCGCGGTCGGCCGAGGCACGGCAATGGGTGGTCACCGAAAGCGTGTTCAGCATGGACGGTGATTGCGCCTCCATGGATCGCCTCGCTGACTTGACGTCACACCACGCCGCCGAGCTTTACATCGACGACGCGCACGGTTTCGGCGTGACAGCGCACGGGCGCGGCACGTTCGCGGAACTCCCCGCGGCCGAACGCCGGCGCTGCATCGTCATGGTCACGTTCGGCAAGGCCTTGGGATCGGTGGGCGCCGCGATCGCCGCCTCGCAGCCGGTCATCGACCACCTCGTGCAGTATGCGCGGACGTTCGTTTACGACACCGCGCTGCCGCCGGTGTGCGCGGCGGCAAGCCTGCAGGCGCTCGAGATCCTGAAGGGCGACGACAATCCGGCGCGCGCATTAGCCGACAACATCGCGTGTTTCCGGCAACTCGCCGCTGAAGCGGATCTGCCGCTGATGCCGAGCGATACGCCGATCCAGCCCGTCGTCATCGGTGATGACGAACGCGCCACCGCGGTGGCCAACGTGATCTGTGACGACGGCTTCTACGTGCGCGCAGTCCGCCCGCCGACCGTGCCGGCCGGCACCGCGCGCATCCGTGTAACCTTGAGCGCCGCGCATGGCCGACAGGAATTACATGGCCTCGTCGATGCACTCGAACACCGGCTGTCACGATGCCCTCCGAACTGACGAGCGATCTCGATAAGCAACAGGTCGCGGCGACATTCGAAAAGGCGGCCGCGAACTACGAGCAGCATGATTTTCTGCAGCGCCAGATCGCCGAACGCGCGCTCGAGCGACTCGATCTGATGACCCTGCGGGCGTCGTTGATCGCGGATATCGGATCGGGCACGGGACGCTGTGCGCGGGCGCTGGCGGCACGCTATCGGCGCGCGACCGTCCTACAGTGCGATATCGCCTGGGCGATGCTCAACCAGGCGCGCGATCACGCGCGCAAACTGTTCTCGAGGCACCGTTACGTGTGCGGCGACGTCGAACGGTTGCCTTTGAAAGCGGACGCGTTCGATCTCGCGTTCTCCAATCTCTCACTGCAGTGGTGTCTCGATCTGGGCCAGGCGTTCGCCGAAATTCAACGGATCCTGCACGCGGAAGGCTTGTTACTGTTCACGACGCTCGGGCCGGATACGCTGAAGGAATTACGGCAAGCCTGGGCGCAGGCCTCCGACGCGCCGCACATCAATCGCTTTTTCGATATGCACGACGTGGGTGATGCGCTGGTTCACAACGGCTTTACCGAGCCCGTGATGGAAACCGAACACATCACCGTCAACTACGATGACGTATTGACGTTGATGCGCGATCTGAAGGGCCTCGGGGCATCGAATGCCGCCCGGGAACGCGCGCGGGGTCTACTCGGCAAGCGCATTTTGCGTGCCCTGATCGATGCGTACGAGGCTTTCAGGGTCGACGGCAAACTGCCCGCAACCTATGAAGTGATCTACGGCCATGCCTGGGCGACCGAAGGGCTGTCGGTGCAGGCGGCAGGCGAGCATACCTTTCCGCTGGAGCGGCTGCGCCGACGCTGAAGCGATGTCGGTGTTCATTACGGGAACGGATACAGAATGCGGTAAGACGCGCGTGAGTTGCGCGCTGCTGCGCGCGCTGGCCGGCAATGGCGTGTCGGCGGCGGGAATGAAACCGGTCGCGACCGGCGCGGCGTTGATCGATGGGCGCCTCGTGAACGATGACGTCGAAGCGTTGACCGCCGCTGCGCCGACCGCGTTACCGATCGAAGACGTGAATCCGTACACCTTCGAGCCGCCTTGTTCGCCGCACATCGCCGCCAAAGCGGCGCATACGCACATCGATCTGGATCGCATCAGCCGCGCTTACGCCGCATGCCGTTCACGGGCGGACGTCGTCGTCGTCGAAGGCGTCGGCGGTTGGCGCGTGCCGCTGGGTGATGACCTGTGGTTGGCGGACCTTGTTACGGCGCTTGACCTGCCCGTGTTATTGGTCGTCGGCGTGAAGCTCGGCTGCATCAATCATGCCGTACTCACCGCCGACGCGATCGAACAGGCAGACCAGCCGCTGATCGGCTGGGTCGCGAACATTCTGGAACCCACGTTGTTCGCGCTGGACGACGTGATCGCGACCCTGACCGCGCGCATACCCGCGCCGCGCCTGGCCATGCTAGATTGGGCGCCGGACGCCGACTTGGACGAACTCGCGCCGCGCTTGAGCACGCTGGCGACCGAAGTCGACGCGCTTGCACGGCGGCCTTATCCCATGAAGCAGGAGCATTAGAGACGGTTGGTCACACAGCTCGATGATCCCCGCGATGACGACGCGTGTTGGATATTGAAACCAACGCGCTCGATGAGTTGGACTGAAGCCAAGCGCTTCATCGCATTCATTGCGGTCGTGAGCTTTACGATCGGCGGGTTCTTTTTGGCGCTCGGGTTGCCTTTGGTCCTGCCGTTTTCCGGGCTCGAGGTTCTCGCGGTCGCGCTCGCGTTCTACCTGGTATTGCGCGACGGTGAACGGCGCGAAGTGGTGCGCATCGCGGGTGACCAAGTCGTGATCGAGACCGGCAAGCGGGACGTGGAAGACCGCGTCGAGTTCAACCGCTTCTGGGTGCGCGTGGAATTGCTCTCGTCACAGTACCGTTACCACCCGTCGCGTCTCGTCGTTGCCGCACAGGGACAGCGCATCGAATTGGGACAGTTTCTGAGTGAGGGCGAACGCCAATCCTTCGCCCGAGCCCTGATTAACGCGCTGGGTAAAAACCGGTAGAATAGGCCGGTTCGCGAGGCCTGAGCGGTAGGCCGCGGCCCTCAGGGGGAGACCGCCGCCGGCGTCCGTACATCTACACAATGCAGCGTTGGGTTTGCACCGGTCCCGGCCGTTCGGGTGCAGCGCTACGGGGAGCGAAAAAGCATGACATTCTGGAATTGTTCTGACCTGTGCAGGAAGCTCGCATGGGCCGGCGGCATGACGCTGATGCCAGTCAGCGCGCTCGCGGATTGGGACCTGAATCTGCCCGAGGGCGTGACGCCCTACAGCCACACGATCTACGACCTGCACATGTTGATCCTGTGGATCGTCACGATCATCGCCATCGTGGTCTTCGGCGTGATCTTTTACTCGGTGCTGGCGTTCCGAAAGTCCAAGGGTGCGGTGCCCGCGACATGGCACGAGAGCACCAAGGCCGAGATCGCGTGGACCATCGTTCCGTTTCTCATTCTCGTCGGCATGGCGATCCCGGCGACCAAGGCATTGATTATGATGGAAGACACGTCCGGGGCGGACATGACCATCAAGGTTACCGGTTACCAATGGAAATGGCAGTACGAATACATCGACGACGACATCAGTTTTTTCTCCACCATCACGCATGAAGCGAACGTTGCGCGGCAATTAGCTTCCGGTATCGATCCCAACACGGTCGAGCATTACCTGCGCGACGTCGACAAGCGCGTGATCGTGCCGGTCGGTAAAAAGGTTCGCTATCTGACCACCGCCGCCGACGTCATCCACGCCTGGTGGGTACCGGCGCTGGGTTGGAAGCGCGATGCCATCCCCGGCTTCATCAACGAATCATGGGCTTTGATCGAGGAACCCGGTGTCTATCGCGGTCAATGCGCTGAACTCTGCGGCAAGGACCACGGTTTCATGCCGGTCGTCCTCGAAGCGGTGAGCGAGGAGGCCTACGCCGCCTGGGTCGCGGAGATGAAAGCCGCAAAGGCGCAAGCCGAGGCGGGCACGGCCGGGCAGGTTCGAGAGAAGACCGCCGTGGCGCAACGGGATCCGAGGGGCGAGACACCCATTTAAGCATTTACAGAGGATAGATCCATGAGTGAGGCAGCGACCCACGACGATCATCACGACCATCATCCAACCGGCATCATGCGTTGGCTGACGACGACCAACCACAAGGACATCGGCACGATGTACCTGGTGTTCTCGCTGGTCATGTTTTTCATCGGCGGCGCCATGGCGATGATCATCCGCCTCGAGTTGTTCCAGCCGGGCATGCAGTTCGTCGACCCGCAGTTCTTCAATTCGATGACCACGGTGCACGCCCTGGTCATGATCTTCGGCGCCGTGATGCCGGCCTGGACGGGCTTCGCGAACTGGTTGGTCCCGATGATGATCGGGGCGCCCGACATGGCCTTGCCGCGCTTGAACAACTGGAGCTTCTGGATCCTCCCGTTCGCCTTTACCCTGTTGCTCTGTACGCTGTTCCTGCCGGGCGGCGCGCCGGCTGGCGGTTGGACGATGTACCCGCCGCTCGTGCTGCAGACCGGGGCCGCGTTCCCCTTCCTGATCTTTGCCATACATTTCATGGGCGCATCCTCGATCGCGGGCGCGATCAACATCATG
The DNA here is from genome assembly GCA_965217605.1 of Gammaproteobacteria bacterium. GTDB lineage: Bacteria > Pseudomonadota > Gammaproteobacteria > JAYYZW01. The sequence continues at coordinate 23,270 of CBDCJB010000005.1, read as the reverse complement.
GCGACCATATTCAACATGCGCGCACCGGGCATGAGCTTGTTGAAGCTGCCCTTGTTCGTCTGGACTTGGATCATCACGGGCTTTCTGTTGATCGCCTCGATCCCGGTATTGGCGGGCGCCGTGACGATGCTCCTGACCGATAAGTTCTTCGGCACGGGTTTCTTCAGCGCGGCGGCGGGCGGCGACCCCGTCATGTTCCAGCACATCTTCTGGTTCTTCGGCCATCCCGAGGTATACATCCTGATCCTTCCGGCCTTCGGTATCGTTTCGGCGATCCTGCCGACGTTCTGTCGCAAACCGCTGTTCGGCTACAGCTCAATGGTGTATGCAACGGCCGCGATCGCGTTTCTGTCATTCATCGTCTGGGCGCATCACATGTTCACCGTCGGTATGCCACTGGCGGGTGAATTGTTCTTCATGTATACGACCGTGCTGATCGCCGTACCGACCGGTGTGAAGATCTTCAACTGGCTGGCCACGATGTGGAAAAGCTCGATGACCTTCGAGACGCCGATGCTGTTCGCGATCGCCTTCATCGTGTTGTTTTCGATCGGCGGGTTCTCGGGTCTCATGCTCGGCGTGACCCCGGTGGACTTTCAGTATCACGACACCTATTTCGTCGTCGCGCATTTTCACTACGTATTGGTAACGGGCGCGATCTACTCGTGTTTCGCGGCGGCTTACTTCTGGCTGCCTAAATGGACCGGGCACATGTACAACGAGACGCTCGGTAAATGGCATTTCTGGCTGTCGACGATCTCAGTCAACGTGTTGTTTTTCCCCCAGCATTTTCTGGGGCTCGCCGGCATGCCGCGGCGCATTCCCGATTACGCGGTGCAGTTCACCGATTTCAACATGGTGTCGAGTATCGGCGGATTCGTCTTCGGTCTTTCGCAGTTCCTGTTCCTCTACATCGTCATCCAGTGTGTACGCGGGGGAGAGAAAGCGACGGACCAGGTGTGGGAAGGCGCGCACGGCTTGGAATGGACGCTGACCTCACCGCCGGCCTACCACAGCTTCACTACGCCGCCCGAGCCCTCGACGATCGAAGGCGGCATGCGCTAGCACACGATGGTGGAGCAGGATGAATCGTCGAAACTACATGAGGCTCAACGCCGCAACGCCGTGCGCATGGCGATCGTGCTCGCGGTGATTGCAGTAGCGATCTACGGCTACGGTATCCTGTCGCGCTTTTAGGACCATGACGGCATCACCTGAAACAGCTAATCGGCGTACGGTGGCGAAACTGCTGATAGCGACTTGCCTCATGTTCGGATTCGGCTATGCGCTCGTGCCTTTGTACAACGTCTTCTGCGAGCTCACCGGCCTGAATGGCAAGACCGGGCGCTTGTCGGCAACGGACGCAGCGGTGGTCCGAGTCGATGAAACCCGTTACGTCACCGTCGAGTTCGTGACCAGCGTCAACGCCGACCTGCCGTGGGACTTCAAGCCGCTCGTGAACAAGATCGCCGTGCACCCCGGCGCGGAAACGACCGTCGAATTCGAGGCGACGAATTACGCACAATGGCCCGTCACCGGCAGCGCGGTGCCAAGCGTCGCGCCGAACAAGGCAGCGCGGTATTTCAATAAAACCGAGTGTTTTTGCTTTACGCGCCAAGCGCTCGAAGCCGGCGAGTCGCGCGTGATGCCGGTCCGGTTCGTCGTCGATGCGGAATTGCCGGCAGAAATCGAGATACTGACGCTCGCCTACACGTTCTTCGAGTCGTCGGAGACCGCGAACGCGTTTTTGAACTAGATACCAACAGGACATTACACAGAGATCACCCTCATGGCTGAAGCACATTCCGATTACTACATCCCCGAACCGAGTCAGTGGCCGATCATCGCCACGATCGCGATCTTCACGATGTTCGTCGGCGGCGCGACCACGCTCAACGGGCTCGGTGCCGGGCCGTTTATCTTGGGCAGCGGGTTCCTGTTGTTCGTCTTCATGCTGTTCGGCTGGTTCGGCACCGTGATCGGGGAAAGCGAAGGCGGTGTCTACAACGATCAGGTCGACGTCAGCTTTCGCATGGGCATGGCGTGGTTCATCTTTTCAGAGGTCATGTTTTTCGCGGCGTTCTTCGGCGCGCTGTACTACGCACGGATTTTCTCCGTGCCGTGGCTCGGGGGTGAAGGCTCCGGGATGGCGACGAATGAATTTTTATGGCCCGAGTTTGCCGCTGCGTGGCCGCTGTTCGCTACGCCGTCGACGTACGGATTCATGCAGTTCAAGGAGACGATCGGCGCTTGGGGTATCCCCTTCTGGAACACCATCATCCTGCTGTCGAGCGGCGCCACCGTGACCTGGGCGCACTGGGGCCTCAAGAAAGGGAGCCGGCAGCAGCTCACCATCGGGCTCGGGATGACCGTGGCCTTGGGCGTCTTATTCGTGTACCTGCAAGCGGGCGAATACGGCCATGCCTACCACGAACTCGGCCTGACCTTGAACTCCGGGATCTACGGGGCAACGTTCTTCATGTTGACCGGGTTCCACGGTTTTCACGTGTCCATGGGCGCGGTGATGCTGGCGACGATATTTGTGCGCTCGCTCAGGGGTCATTTCACGCCGAAACACCACTTCGCGTTTGAGGCGGTTGCCTGGTATTGGCATTTCGTGGATGTGGTATGGCTCGGGCTGTTTACGTTCGTGTATTGGATATAGCGCACCAGTATTCTGACGATTAAAGGGCGCCGACGAGCGCCCTTTTTTCATAATGATCCCGGATTCCGCTACCTCTTTCCTTCGGTGTAACCTGGATGGAGCGTAGCGGAATCCGGGATCATGCTTACCCGTGCGGTGCTATTAACCCCAGAGCATTTAAGGCCATGATTACGATGACCAGCGCGATCGATAAGATGACCCGCACCGTAAGCGCTTTTACCGTCGCCGTGCCGTCACGGTCATCGCCTTTAAACAAGCTGTAGGCGGCCGTCCCCAGAGAAACCAGGATGAGCACGAATACTCCTAGGATCAAAATCTTGGCGAATGACATGTCGGGTATCAGACGAGCGTGACGCAAGGGCTCGGCATCATTATCGGCGATCGCTCGACGAGGACATAATGGCGTTGATGCAACGCATCGCTTCGATCGCGGTTTTCATATTGGGATTCGCGCTGCTCTGCGCCTTGGGCTTCTGGCAGTTGCATCGCGCGGATGAGAAACGCGTGCGCCATGAGGCGTTCAGCGAACGCTTCAATGCCGCGCCGCTGCCGTTCGAATTGATCGCCGAACACACACTGCCGGCAGAATACCTGTGGCGTCGAACGACGCTCACCGGCCGCTACCTCGAGACGCAGATACTGCTCGACAACCGGATCTACAAAGGTCAAGCCGGCTATGAAGTATTGAGCCCTGTCGAATCGGAAAGTGGGCGAACGATACTGGTGAATCGGGGCTGGATACCTCTGCGCGGCGGGCGCGAGGAGGTGCCGGACCTTCCCACACCGATTGAGTCGGTCACGATCAACGGCTATCTGGGTCCGGAGCCGGTCGTCGGTATCGTGCTACCGGGCGAAACCGATGCGATCGAAGCGTTGAGTCCGGCCTTGTACAGGCTACAGCGACCGATGATGGCCGTGATGGCGGAGGCGTTGGACGTTGCGCTGTGGCCGACCTTGATCTACCTCGACGCGGATTCCGTCGGCGCGTTGAACGTCGATCGAGCGCCACCCGGTGACGGCTCGGCGCGCCATTCAGCCTATGCCGTACAGTGGTTTGCGATGGCCGGCGTGGTCGTCGTATTCGGGGTATGGTTCTTGCGCCGGCGCGGCGACGAGAACGATGTCTGAACCCGCCGCAAGGAAACCTCGCGCAGCACCGACGATCTTAGCTTTGGTGGCGGTGTTCGCCGTACCGATGATAGCGGCCTGGTGGCTGGCGGTCGTTCGCCCGCCGTCGACGGGCCAAGGCTTGCTCAACCACGGCACGTTGATTCAGCCGCCGGTCGATGTCGGCGCGCATCCCGAACTGCAGGCGCTGGATGAAATCAAACTCGAGCCCAGCGAATGGGCGATCGTATACGTCGGCCCGGGCCCATGTGCGGCCACTTGTGAGGCGGCCTTGAACAAACTCGCGACCATACGCACCGTCCTCGGGCAGGGCGCGACACGCGTACGCATCGCGGCTTTGATCGACGACACGACCGATTCCGCATTACGCGTTGTAATGATTGCGGATCGAACCGCGCGAACCTTCCTTAGTGCGACGCTCGCAGAACGGGGCGCCGGCATGCAGGACCGCGGCATCGTGTTCCTCGACTGGCGGCGGCAGATGATGATCGTTTTCGATGTCGACGTGCCGCCCGGGGATATCAAAAAAGACATCAAGCGCCTGCTCAGGGCGTCAAAAATCAATTGAACGCGATCTACCGTTTCCTGTCGGGTGTGTTGCCCGCGTTGGCCTTGATCGTCATCGTGCTCGGGGCCTACGTGCGGCTCACCGACGCTGGTCTCGGTTGCCCGGACTGGCCCGGCTGTTACGGGCGTTTGACCGTGCCGAGCGCGCCTGGGGAGATCCGCGGTAACGATCCCCGGTGGCGGCCGTTGGAGACTGGCAAAGCACGGCGTGAGATGGCGCACCGCTATGCCGCGAGCGCCTTGGGTCTCGGGATCATGATCATGGCGGTATCCGCGCGCAACGCCGAGCGGCGCGGCCGCTCGAACCTCGTCGTATACGGCTTGGTGCCACTGGTCGTCTTTCAGGGGGCACTCGGTATGTGGACCGTGACTCTGCTGTTGAAACCGCTCGTAGTCGGCGCGCACCTGCTCGGCGGGTTTGCGACGTTGGCGTTGCTCTGGTGGAATTTTCTCGGTTTGCGAACGGCGCCACGATCGCAGGACGACGCCGGTACGCTGCGCCGAGCGGTATGGTTTACAACCGGCGTGTTACTCGTGCAGATCTTTCTGGGCGCCTGGACGAGCGCGAACTACGCCGCGCTCGCCTGCACGGATTTTCCCACCTGCCAGGGACAATGGTGGCCGCAAATGGATTTCGGCGAAGCCTTCGTACTGTGGCGCGGCCTCGGCATCAACTACGAGTTCGGCGTCCTCGAGACACCCGCGCGAACGGCCATTCACGTCGTGCATCGGCTGGGCGCGATCGTCGCGACCGCAGTCATCTTGGGCCTGGTCTGGCGCGTATTCCAGAGCGGCGCGCAACGCTTGCTGCGCGTAGCCTGGTGTATACTCGCGGCACTCGTAGGCCAACTCACCTTGGGTATTTCGAACGTCGTCGGTGGACTGCCGCTCACCGTCGCCGTGGCCCACAACGCGGGAGCCGCCGTGCTCCTGATGTGCCTGGTTTCGCTGCTTTACCTAACGCGCCGGATGTGAACGACTGAGCTCATGACAAGCACGACTGCAGTTTCGGCGTCGATCGGCCACTGGCGCGATTACGCCGAGTTGTGCAAGCCGCGTGTCGTCGTCCTCATCGTATTTACCGCGGTGGTCGGGATGTTTTTATCGACGCCCGGCGCCGTACCGTTGAGCCTGTTTATCCCGGCGACGCTCGGTATAGCGCTCGCCGCAGCATCCGCTGCCGCGATCAATCACGTCGCCGAACACCGCATCGATGCGCTCATGGCGAGAACGCGCAACCGCCCGCTGCCGCAGGGCGGTTTGAACCGGGCGCAAGCGCTCGCGTTTGCGCTGCTCATCGGCGCGATATCGATGTACCTCCTGGTGGCGTTCGTCAACGTGCTGACGGCCGTGATCACCTTCGCCTCGCTCATTGGCTACGCCGTGATCTACACGATGTATCTCAAGTACGCGACCCCGCAGAACATCGTGATAGGCGGCGCCGCGGGTGCGGCGCCGCCAGTCCTCGGATGGACTGCCGTCACGGGGCAGGTTGATCCCCATGCCTTGCTCTTGTTTCTCATCATCTTCGCGTGGACGCCGCCACACTTTTGGGCGCTGGCGATCTATCGGCGCGAAGACTATGCAAACGCCGATATTCCCATGTTGCCGATCACGCATGGCGTCGATTACACGCGCCTGCAGATCCTCCTCTATACCGTGATCCTGGTCGTCGCGACCCTGTTGCCCTTCGCGACCTACATGAGCGGCGTAGTTTATTTAATCGGAGCGCTCGCGCTTGACGCCGGTTTCCTCTACTACGCGATCCGTATGCAAACCGATCACGACGACGAACTGGCGATGGCGGCGTTTCGCTATTCGATCGTGTACTTGACGGGCTTGTTCTTCTTTTTCTTTCTCGACCATTATTGGTCGGCGCTGCTGAAGTTACTCGGGCTCGCTTAGACACCGCGCCGATGGCACGCCCGGCGCCGGTATTACCAAGGTGGTTGTGGTTGTGGTTTCCGCCACTGCTGCTCGTCGTCATCCTTCCCGTTCGAGTCATCGATCCAAGCGCCTACAGTGCGTGGATCGACGGTGAGCTGGGTCTGATCGAACTGGCTACGCCCGTACTCGCCCTGATCGGCGCGGTGATCGGGATCCGCTGTTTAAGGCGTGCTGAACGCGCCGGCGGCACCGGGCTCCGCGCTTGGGTTGGCTTGATCGCAGTCGCCTGTATTTATCTCGCCGGCGAAGAAATCTCGTGGGGACAGCATCTTTTCAAGTGGGAGACGCCGGCAGCCATCGAGCGCATTAACGATCAGCGCGAAACCAACCTGCATAATGTGAGTAGCTGGTTCGATCAGAAACCGCGCCTGTTGCTCGAGATCTGGGTGCTCGTCGGCGGCGTCGTTGTACCCCTGTTGGAATTGCGCCGTGGCTCCCGACTCGCACCGGACACGTTTCGCTATTGGTTCTGGCCGACGATGGACTGTATGCCGGCCGCGACATTGGCCATCGTCGTGCGGTTACCGGAGCGCGTCAAAGAGCTTTTTGATATAGAAGCATTGCCGTACGAACTGCGCTACAGCGAACCGCAGGAATACTACTTCGCGTTGTTTCTTACGCTGTACCTGGCGTCTTTATACGCCCGCGCTGGACGGTCTTAAGCGCCTTCTTCCAGTTCGTGTTGCAAGCCTGGGATCGCTTCTCGCAACGCCTCAAACGCTTTCTTCTCCAATTGACGAATGCGCTCGGCGGAGATGTCGTATTTTTCGGCCAGTTGATGCAGCGTCATTTTCGGTTCGATTAACCAGCGACTGATGACGATGTCCCGGCTGCGGTCATCGAGTTCAGCCAGCGCTTCGCGCAAGCTCTCGGTTTGCGCCGCACCGGTTTCGGCTTTTTCGTGGAGTCGGGAGGGCTCGAAACGCTGGTCCTGCAAGTAAGCGGCGGGCGCGAATTCGTCGTCGTCGCTCTCCGGGTTGGCGTCGAACGGCACGTCACGCGCGTTCAAGCGCTGCTCCATCGTCAGCACATCGCGCGCATCGACGTCGAATTCATCCGCCATCGCGTCGACTTCGTCCGCGCCCATCCACTCCAGCGATTTCTTCGCCCCCCGCAAATTGAAGAACAATTTACGCTGGGCCTTGGTCGTGGCGACCTTGACGATGCGCCAGTTCTTGAGGATGAATTCGTGTATTTCAGCCTTGATCCAATGTACGGCAAAGGACACGAGGCGTACGCCCACATCGGGGTCGAAGCGCTTGACCGCTTTCATCAAGCCGATGTTGCCCTCCTGAACCAGATCGCCGGACGCCAGTCCATAGCCCTTGTAGCGGCGGGCGACACTCACGACAAAGCGCAAATGTGCGAGCACGAGCTCGCGCGCGGCGTCCAGATCGTCTTCCTCGCGATACCGACGTGCCAGCGCCTGCTCTCGTTCGACCGACAGCAGCGGGATGCGATTGACCGCATCGATATAGGCTTCGAGTGACCCTACCGGTACCGGAAGTTGCAAATTCAGGGCTGAATCCATCAGTGTCCACACCTCCCTCGATGTTTGGCGGCGCGCATTTTAGCACTCTCGGGGTTAGAGTGCTAAAGGCGGTTGAAGTTCAACGCTAACGCGGTGATCTAGAGTGCAGACGAACCGAACGGACGGAGGCTTAAACGCACACCCAACCAGGCGCCGCACCACCCGAGCGCGGTGGACAAAGCGATCAGCGTCATCGCTTGTGTGGCGCTGAAGCCGTGCACGCGGAAGTCGCTCAGATAGGCGCGCGCGATACCCGCGACCGGGCTATCGAGGGCCACGAAGATCGCCTGCACCAGCACTACCGCGGCTACGCCCGCCAACAAGCCATGGGTGGCGCCGCTATAAAGAAACGGGCGGCGCACGAACGCATCCGTCGCGCCGACGAGCTTCAACACGTCGATCTCGTCGCGGTGTTCGTGGACCAGCGCGCGAATGGTATTGCCGACGATCAGCAACGCGCCGCCGGCCAGAACCACCGCCAGCAGCATCACGCCGCGCTCGGCCAAGTGGCCTATCGCATCCAGGCGCTCGACCCAGGCGAGGTCGACCAATACGGCGTCGATCGATGCGTCGGCCTCGAGCGATTCGATCAGCGCGGCGCCTCGGTCGACCGCCCACGCCTCGGCGTTCGGCGTCAACATGAACACGTGCGGCAAGGGGTTGGCGTGCGCGTCGATCGAGTGCGCCAAACGCGAGGCCGCGGCGAACTCTGCAAACGCCTCATCGCGATGGATGAAGCGAATGCTCATCGTGCGCGGATCGCTCAGCAGTTGGGTGCGCAAAAGGTCGGCCGCCGGTTCGTCGACCGCCTGTGCGAGGAATACGGTCAGGCTGGGCTCACCACCCCAGTCTTCGAAAAGCATGCGGTGATTTTGCACGAACGCATACATCAACGCGGGCAGCGCGATGGCGATCGCCATGACCGCGATACCCATCATGCTCGCCGATCGATTCGCGCGCAGATGTCCAGCACTTTCGGTTAAGGCCTGCATATGTTGTGCAAGGATCGACTCCTGCCGATAGCGCTGCGCGCCGCCGGGCGTATTCGAGCGGCGTAAATTCACAGGCTGCGCGCCGAATCGGCCACGAGCTTACCGTAACGCAACTCGATGATCCGGCGACTCGCCGTTTTTAACAGATCGGCGTCGTGTGTCGCGATGATCACGGTGACGCCCACCTGATTAAACTGATCGAAAAGACCGAGAATTTCGTGTGACAGATCGGGGTCGAGATTGCCGGTCGGTTCGTCGGCCAGCAGGATGGTCGGGCGGTTGACCACGGCGCGCGCAATGCCGACCCGTTGCTGTTCGCCCGCGGACAGGGTTTCCGGCGTGACGCGTTCTTTTTTCAGCAAGTTAACCTTGTCGAGCGCGGCGTGGACGCGTTTGCGGGCCTCGCTGCGCTTAATCCCTGCAAACACGAGCGGCAGGGCGACGTTGTCGAACACGGTGCGTTTGGACAAGAGCTTGTGTTCCTGAAACACCATACCGATCCGACGGCGGTAATACGGGATCTCATCGTGCGGCACGCGTTCGAGATTACGTCCGTCGACGACGACCTGGCCGCGGCTGGTGCGCTCCATGAGCGCAATGAGGCGCAACAAGGTGCTTTTCCCCGCGCCGGAATGGCCGGTGAGAAAGGTGAATTCACCCGCATCGATGAGCAAGTTGACGTGGCGTAAACCTTCGTTTCCGCCGGGATAGGATTTCGACACGTCGGTGAACGAAATCACGTTATTCGTTCGGCGCCGTGTCGTCGGCGTCGCCGAGTAGCGCGCGGGTGAAATCGGCGGCGTTAAACGGCTGTAGATCGTCCGCGCCTTCGCCGACCCCGATGAAGCGTATGGGCAAGCCGAACCGCTCCGCCAAAGCGAAGATCACCCCACCCTTGGCGGTGCCGTCGAGCTTGGTCAGACACAGCGCCGTGACCGCGACGGCCGCGCAGAATTCCTGTGCTTGATTGAGTGCGTTCTGACCCATGGTGGCGTCCAGCACGAGCAGCGTTTCGTGCGGGGCGCCGTCGTGATGTTTGTTGATCACGCGCCGGACCTTCATGAGTTCGGCCATCAGGTTATCCTGCGTGTGCAGCCGGCCGGCGGTATCGGCGATGAGGATGTCGATGCCGCGTTTATGCGCGGCGGCGCAGGCGTCAAAGATCACCGATGCGGGATCCGCACGCGCGTCCTGAGCGATGACCGGCACGTCGAGTCGCGCACCCCAGGTTTTCAATTGCTCGACGGCCGCGGCGCGAAAGGTATCGCCGGCCGCCAGCATCACCGAGTGGCCTTCATGCTGCGCTTTGGCCGCGATCTTGGCGATCGTCGTGGTTTTGCCGACGCCGTTTACGCCGACAACCAATAATATGAATGGACCGTCGGCGCATGCGGCATAGCGGGGCGCGTCTTCGCAGGGCGCGAGGATGGCGGTCATGGTTTCCAGCATTGCGCCGGCCGGCGATTGCCCTTGCGGCACGCGGCGCACGCTTCCGACGATACGCTCCGTGGCGGCGACACCGACGTCGGCTTGCAATAACACCGTTTCGAGGTCTTCGAGCGCGCGCGCATCGACTTTGACCGCAGGTCCGCGCAGGCGCTTGAAGGTGCGAGCCAACCCTTCGCGCGTGCGGGCGATGCCGGCCTTGAGTCGACTGAACATGCTAGAACCTATCTCAAGGCGCAGGGCCGGCAACAATTTCGAGCATTTCGGCGTTATTCGATGCTGATATGGGGATGCCCCCGGATTCCGCTACGCTCCATCCAGGCTACATTGCCCGAGTAGCCTGGATGGAGCGTAGCGGAATCCGGGGCAGTATTAGTTTGGGATGAAAGACCGATTGCCCCCCATGGATAGGCTATCCTAGCATTCGCTAGAGCGCCGATCCTAAGGGAACGATCGCGCAGACGAGGAGTCCATCATTTTCATCACCGATCGGTTTGGAGCATGTGCCTGATGCGTAGCCTTTGTATCGTCATAACCGTCGGGTGCTTCGTTTTCGGCATACCTGCGGCCGCTGAAAATCGCACCCATGAATACAAGCTCGATAACGGATTGGAGCTCATCGTTCAGGAAGATCATCGCGCGCCGGTCGCCGTGGTGCAGGTCTGGTACCGCGTCGGTTCGAGCTACGAACATGACGGTATTACCGGCGTTTCGCATGCGCTGGAACACATGATGTTCAAGCGTACCAAAGAACTCGAAACGGGCGAGTTTTCCAAGATCGTCGCGGAGCGCGGCGGGCGCGAGAACGCCTTCACGAGCTCCGATTACACCGCCTATTTCCAGCAATGGTCCGCCGAGAACGTCGAACTCAGTTTCGAGCTCGAAGCAGAGCGGATGCATAACCTCGTAATAGAGGACGACGAGTTCACGAAAGAGATCAACGTCGTGCTCGAGGAACGACGCTTGCGCACGGACGATAATCCGCAGTCGCTGGCGCAGGAGACGTCGCGCGCTGCCGCGTTCCAAACCAGTCCTTATCGCTACCCGGTAATCGGGTGGGCGGCCGATATCAAGAACATGACGGCGGTCGATCTGAGATCCTGGTACGACCGTTGGTATGGACCCAATAACGCGATCGTGGTGGTGGTGGGTGACGTTGATCCGGACACGGTTCACGCGCTTGCCAAGAAACACTTCGGGCCGTTGGCGAACCGTGATATTCCGCCGCCCAAACCGCGCCCGGAGGTGCCCCAGCGCGGTATCAAGCGTGTCAAGTTTGCGAGCGCCAAGGCTAAGGTTCCCTATCTCGTGATGGGTTTCAAAGTCCCCGTTTTGCTGCAGGCCATTGCGCGCGAGGACGTCGAAGAATGGGAGATCTATGCGCTCGACGTGCTGGCTGAGACCCTCGACGGCGATAACAGCGCGCGCTTCAATCGCAACCTCGTCCGCGGCCGTGAGATCGCAACGCAGATCAGCGCTGGATTCTCGTCGGCGGCTCGCTTGACGTCCTTGTTTTTTTGCAGCGCGGTGCCGCGCGAAGGAACCTCGCTGGCCGAACTGGAAGAAGCGATCCTGGACGAGATCGAAGCACTCAAAACCGATCCGCCGTCGGCCGAAGAACTCGAACGGATCAAAACGCAAGTCGTCGCCGACACGGTCTTCGAGCGCGATTCCATGCAGCATCAGGCGATGATTATCGGCAGCCTCAGGGCCGTGGGTCTGGATTGGCGCTTAAAGGACACCTACGTTGACGCCATCAAAGCGGTTACGCGTGAGCAGGTTCGCGAAGTCGCCGAGAAATATTTGAAACGCGGCGTATTGACCGTCGCGAACCTGGTGCCGGAGGAGGCCTCATGACCCGCTCGTATCACATCGTGACGCTGTTCGTGATCGGCTTTTGGACGCTGAACGTCGATGCCGGCAACCCCAAGATCGAACATTGGGAAACGGCCAACGGCGCGCGCGTTTATTTCGTCGCCGCCCCCGAGATCGCGATGCTCGACGTGCGCATCGTGTTCGCCGCGGGCAGCGCGCGCGACGGTGCGTCCAAGGGCCTCGCCAATATGACCAGCGGTCTGCTCACCGAAGGCGCGGGCGAACTCGACGCCGACGCCTTCAGCCGCGCGCTCGGCGCGACGGGGGCGCGGCTGCGGATGGGTTCGGCGCGTGATATGGCCTACGGCACGTTGAGAACGCTGGCCGACCCGCGATACGCCGAACCGGCGCTCGAGTTGTTCGTCGACGCCATCTCAAGGCCGCGCTTCGATGACAGTGCGATCGAACGCCTGCGTGCCCGCATACTGATCGCGCTCAAGCACAAGCAACAATCTCCGGGGACCGTCGCTACCGAAGCGTTCTTTCAAGCCTTGTACGCCGATCATCCCTATGCCTCGCCGACCGACGGTAACGAACGAACGGTCGGCGCCATCAAACGTGCGGACATCGCTGCGTTTCACGCGCGCTACTACGTCGCGCGCAACGCCGTGATCGCCATCGTCGGCGCGCTCGACGCGGCCCGTGCAAAAGACATCGCCGAGCGCATCAGCCTACCGCTGGCCGCCGGCGAGAAAGCGCCGATGTTGCCCGACATCGCCGCGCCGTCCGCACAGGAAAAGCGCATCGATTTTCCGTCGATCCAGAGCCACGTACGCGTGGGCCTGCCGGGTATGCGGCGCGACGACCCGGACTACTTTCCCTTGTTGGTCGGTAATCACGCGCTCGGCGGTAATTCGCTGGTCTCGATCCTGTTTCGCGAGATCCGATCCAAGCGCGGGCTGTCCTACAGCGCGTACAGCTATTTCATGCCGATGGCGCAACCCGGCCCGTTCGTCGCCGCACTGCAGACGGACCGCACCCAACAGGCGGAAGCGCTCAAAGTGCTGCATGAGACGATCGAGCAGTTCGTGGCCGAGGGTCCACCGGCCGCTGATCTGGACTCGGCCAGAAAAAATCTGATCGGCGGTTTCCCGTTGCGCGTCGACAGCAATGCCAAGATCGTCGAATACCTCGCCATGATCGGCTTCTACGAGCTGCCGCTCGATTACCTCGACACCTTTACGCAGAAAGTCGCCGCAGTGACGCAGGAGGCGGTCAAGGACGCTTTCAGCCGCCGCGTCGATATCGACGGCCTGGTGACGATCATCGTGGGCCGCGCGGACGTGGAATCCAACGATTCCTAAGCACGGGGCGTCCGGCTCGGTCCGCATCATCGCCGGACAATGGAGGGGCACCCGTATCCCCGTTGTCGCAAAGGAACATCTGCGCCCCACCCCTGATCGCGTGCGCGAAACCGTCTTCAATTGGCTCTCAGACGATCTGCCGGGCGCGCGCTGCCTGGACCTCTTCGCCGGCACGGGGGCGCTCGGCTTCGAAGCGGTTTCGCGCGGCGCGGCGTCATGCGATCTGATCGAGCACGACCGCATCCTCGCCGAGGCCCTCTGCTCGCTCAAAGACCGCCTGGCCGCGACGTCGATCGCGATCCACCATGCCGATGCCTTCACGTGGTTGAACGGCCCGCCACAGCGCTACGACATCGTATTCGTCGATCCGCCCTTCGATTCGATTGCGCCCATGCGGGTGCTGGAACGACTAAACGGCGGTTGGATCGCACCGGAATCGATGATCTACGTGGAAGCCCCGCGCGATCGTTGGACCGATGACGATCGTTGGCATGCGCTGAAACGGGACGCCACGCGAAGAGTGAGTTACGCATTGTTGCAACGCAGGGGATAAACTATGTGGCCCGCGCGCGCGGGTGATGTGAGAAATCCTGAAGAAAGGAACGCCTTGAACACCATTGTCATCTACCCCGGAACTTTCGATCCGATCACCCACGGACACACCGACATCGTTTCGCGGGCCGCGGACGTATTCGATCGCCTGATCGTCGCGGTCGCCGGCAGCACGGCTAAAAATACCGTGTTTTCAGCGCAAGAACGCGTTCGCTTAGCGGCGGAAATTCTGGACGAGTTCGATAACGTCGAAGTCAGATCGTTCGACGGTCTGATGGTCGACTTCGCCCGCGCGAACGACGCCTCCCTCATTCTGCGTGGTTTGCGCGCGGTAACAGACTTCGAATACGAGTTTCAGCTGGCCGGGATGAACCGTAAATTGATGCCCGAAGCGGACACGGTGTTCATGCCGACATCGGAAAAGTTCACCTATATATCGTCCTCATTGGTCCGCGAGATCGCTCAGCTGGGCGGTGACATCACTGATTTCGTGCACCCGCGCATCAAACAGGCGCTCGCAGAACGGCTGCCTCAGTAGTTCTAGTGTCCTGTCCCGCGAAAACCTTCCATAATTCGCTTGCCTTTTTCGCCGCTGGCGGCGTTGCTCCTCCTTGCGTAGAGCCCGCACATAAGCGTCGTCGCGCCTTGCCACCGACGAAAAATCCGTCGCGACTTGGATAAGTTTTTCGCGGGACAGGACAATAGCATGGCGCTCAAGATCACCGTAGAGTGCATCAACTGCGACGTATGCGAGCCCGTCTGTCCGAACGAGGCGATCTTCGAAGGCGAGGCGCATTATCAGATCGATCCCGCCAAGTGCACCGAATGCGTCGGTCACTTCGATACCCCGCAGTGCGTCGAGATCTGCCCGGTCGATTGCATACCGAAAGACCCCGAGCATCAGGAAGACCGTGAGGCACTCCTGCTGAAATTCCAGCGGCTGACGGCGGCCGAACCTGGATCGAACGTGATATGAAGGGGCGCCGCATGCGTCGCGTGATGCGATCGTTGTGCATCCTGTGGATTCTCGTACCCGCGGCGGTTACTGCCGACGCGCCGGTACGAGGCCCGGACAACGCCATCGCCGCCGCGCATCCCGCCGCGACTCAAGCGGGTAAAACGATCCTGGCCTTGGGCGGCAATGCATTCGATGCGGCCGTGGCGGTCGCCGGGGCGCTCGCAGTCGTGGAGCCGTATGCCTCAGGTGTCGGTGGCGGCGGTTTCTTCTTATTGCACCGGGCACATGACGGTAAAGACATTTTCATCGACGCGCGCGAAACGGCGCCGGCGGCGGCGACCGTCGACATGTTTCTCGACGAGCAGGGTGAATACGTACGCGCGCGCGCGCTGAACTCGGCGCTCGCAGCCGGCATCCCGGGGCTGCCCGCCGCGCTCGTCCACCTGGCGGAACACTACGGTCGATTCACGCTCGCACAATCCTTAGCCCCGGCCATCGCACTGGCGCGTGACGGCTTCGAGATCGGCCGGCGGTATAGCCGCATGGCCGGGTTTCGCGCCAAGGTGTTCGCCGCTTCGCCGGAAGCCGCGGGGATCTTCCTCGACGCCGGTCAAGCACCCGCGCCGGGTTACCGCATCGTACAGCCCGATCTGGCCGCGACCTTGGAACGCATCGTGACCTACGGCAACGCCGGTTTCTATCAGGGCGAGATGGCCGAGCGGCTCGTCGCGGGCGTCAAAGCCGCGGGCGGGATCTGGACGCTATCCGATCTTGCGGCATACGTCGTCAAGGAACGCGCGCCAATCGTCGCCACTTACCACGACATCAAGGTCGTATCGGCGCCGCCGCCGTCTTCCGGCGGTATCGTGCTGGTCGAAGCGCTCAACATCCTCGAACACGTGGATCTGCCCGCCTTGGATCCCATGACGCGCATGCACGCCGTCATCGAGGCGATGCGACGCGCGTACCGCGACCGCGCCGAGTTTTTGGGCGACCCCGATTTCTACGACGTGCCTACGGCGCGCCTGATTACCAAGGCCTACGCAGCGAAACTCGTTGAGAATTTCGATCTCGAGCGTGCGACGCCGAGCGATACGCTACCGGGCATCGCGGGCGATTCCGAAGGCCGTAATACCACGCACTATTCGATACTCGATGCCGACGGCAACCGGGTCGCGGCCACGCTCAGCGTCAACTATCCCTTCGGCGCCTGTGCGGTACCGGCCGGCACCGGGGTGTTGCTGAACAATGAAATGGACGATTTTTCCGCGCGGCCGCTCACGCCGAATGCCTATGGGCTGGTCGGCGCGCACGCCAACGCGGTCGGACCGGGCAAACGCCCGCTCTCCAGCATGACCCCGACGTTCCTCGAAAGTCCGCGCGCGGTCGGGATACTCGGCACGCCGGGCGGCAGCCGCATCATCTCCATGGTGCTCATCGGCACGCTCGAGTTTGCGCGTGGCGCGGATCCTGACGTCTGGGTCAACGCCAACCGCTATCATCACCAGTACCTGCCGGACGAAGTACAGTTCGAGCGCGCCGGGCTTAGCCCGGCACAGCAAGCTGCGTTACGCGCAAAAGGCCACACTTTGCGTGAACTCACGCGCAATTACGGCAACATGCACGCCATCCTCTGGAACCGCGAAACCGGCGAAGTCAAAGCCGCCAGCGATCCCCGCGGCGAAGGCGAGGCTAAAGTCTGGGCGGATGATTGAATCGTCAATGCTGGCAGCGCGTGCAAAAAAAGCTGGAACGCTGGCCGATCACGCGCACCCGCAATGGTTGCCGGCAGCGTAAGCAGGGTTCTCCGTCACGCCCGTAGACCTGCAGGTCGTGACTGAAATAGCCGGGCCGCCCGTCTTCGGCGACGAAGTCGCGCAGCGTCGTCCCCCCCGCTTCGATCGCCTGCTCGAGGACCGCGCGAATGTGGGACGTCAAGCCTTCATAGCGCGCCAGACCGATGCGACCGGCCGCGCGCGCCGGGTGGATCCCCGCGCGAAACAGGGCCTCGTTCGCATAGATGTTGCCGACGCCGACGACCGTGTGCGCGTCCATGATGAAATTCTTGATGGCCAGGCTGCGGCCGCGTGAGCGTGCACGTAAATAAGCCCCGGTGAACGCCGCATCGAAAGGTTCCGGCCCGAGGTCGCGCAATAAAGCGTGGCGCATCGGGTCGCGGTCGGTCCATAACATCAAACCGAAGCGACGCGGGTCACGCAGACGCAGGCAATGCGCACCGCCAAACCGGATCTCGACGTGGTCGTGTGGCTGACGCGGTACGGCGGGTGCGAGCACGCGCAGGCTTCCGGACATGCCGAGATGGATGATGAGTGTGCCGCGCCGAAAATCGAACAACAGGTATTTGGCGCGCCGGGTGATCCCGTCCAGACACGCGCCGGTCAAGGCCGTGGGCAGATCGTCACTCACGGGTTGGCGCAAACGCGGTTCGTACACCGTGACCGCAGTGACGTCGCGGCCGTGCAATAGGGGTTCGATACCGCGCCGGGTGGTTTCGACCTCGGGCAATTCAGGCACGGCGCTGCCGCCACCACAGCAAGCCGCCGTTAAGCGCAAAAACAAACGGCAGGCCAACCGCGAAGAACAAAAAGATGCTCAAGCGTTGCCACATCTCCAGGTTCATTTCGGCATCTAGGATGGCGGGCACCGCGATGTCGATCAAGGCATCGTCCGTCGCC
Source organism: Gammaproteobacteria bacterium (assembly GCA_965217605.1). Classification (GTDB taxonomy): domain Bacteria; phylum Pseudomonadota; class Gammaproteobacteria; genus JAYYZW01. The sequence goes on along the minus strand of CBDCJB010000005.1, from coordinate 5,609 downwards.
AGCCATTCCAAGACCCGGCGCCCGAATTCGAGATTACCCACGCTGTCGACATACCGGTTCGAGAGGAAATCACCGTCGCCGATCACGACTACGCGCTGTTTCGCCCCGGCCGCATGCGACGGCCTGCTTAGCGCGATGGCGAGTTTGAGCTGGCTTTGCACCTCGTCCGGCGCGTCGAAACTGACGTTGCTTTTGAACCGGCCGGTTTCGGTCCACGCCATGTCTTCGGTGTGCGCCAGGGTGGTTGCGGCCCAGTCCGTATCGGCGCCGGCTGCGAGCGCGGCCGCGAATGGAAACACCACGGTCTGATTAAAGCCCGCGAGAACCGGATGCGCGGGTTGCTGTAACCCTACGGCATAGGCCAGATTTCGAAACTTGGTGAGCCCGACCGGATCGACGACCGTACCGAGGTAGGCCTTGATACCGAGTATCGCTTCCAAAGCGTCCAACGCCTCCGGCGCATCGGGCTCCGTCAGCCACAGCAGGTTACCGCCCGCGGCAACGAAGCCGGTGATCGCTTCGATCTCGGTGGGCAGGTAGGCGACTGAGGGGGAGGCCAGCACCAGCACGGCCGTGTCGGCGGGGATGGCGTTCCGAGCCAAGGTATATTCGCGCACGCTGAGACCGCGTTGTTCGAGCAATTGCGCGAACCGGGTGAGGTCGTCGTTGGCTTCGCGTTCGACCCGCCGTTCACCGTTGTTGGCGAGAAACGTGATCCAACGGTCGGCTCCGCGCGCCAAGCGCGCCAAGGCCGAGCTGACCTCGATTTCCGTCAACCGCGTGAGGCGTTCGACGCGGCCCTCGTATTCGATCAGGATCTCTCCGAGCTTGGCGCCGTGGTTCCGGGTGGTGTCGACCGCGAGGCGCGGATCGACGAAGGCGAGATGGAGATCCGGTTTATGGCGTCGATAAGGCATGAAGAATTGCCGGAGTCCGGTGCGCAGATCCGGTTCATCCGGGACGAAGGCCGTAATGCTGATGGGGCCGGTCAACAAGTTCAGGACCTCGACGCTTTTATCGCGCAGGGAATGGGTTGCCGTGCGGGTCAGATCCGCGATCGAAGCGTGCTGGTCGGCCAGACCGATCGAGATCACGGCGGCGGCGAGCAACACGATCGGGGCCGCAAAGTGCAATACGCGCCGCATCATCACCTCAGGCGTAGCGCCGCTCGCTTTCGATCAACCACATCGCGGTGAGCGCAAACAATGCGGCGACGATCAGGAAATAGACGACGTCGGCCGAATTGATGAAACCCAGCAAGAATCCACGCAGCCGGCCCAGGGTCGATATCGTGCTCAGTGCGTCAGCGGCCGGATCGAGTCGCTGGCCCCAATCGGCGAGCCACAGCGACACGGACACGACCAGCGCGCCCAGCCCCGCGATCACGGGTTGGCGGGTCATCGCGGACGTCATGAGGCCGAGGCAACAGTGCAGCCCGATGAACAAGGCGAGGCCGAGCATATTGGTGCAATAGACGCCCATGTCGATGGGCGCGCCCCACAACAAAGTCAACGGGATCACGCCCATCAGGATCCACAGCACGCCCGTGATCGAAAGCACGCCAAGCAGTTTCCCGGCGACGATATCGAACGCCGAGATCGGCGCCGAAAACATGAAACTGAGTCTACCTTCGCGGCGCTCGTTACTGAGGATCCCCATCGTCAATATCGGCGTGATGATGATCACGAGCAGCGCGGCGCGATAGAAATACGGGATCAATATCGCACGCGTCGCACCGGGTGAATGTTGCGTCGCGTCCAGACTGATGTATTGCACGATCAAAAGCAGGAACAAGACCGCCATGGATCCCTCGACCAAGGTCAAGACGACCCAGGCGAACGGGCGCCTGAACAGCCGTGCGATCTCGAACCGGGCTATCGCACCGGTGGCGGCACTCACGCGCGGTCGCCCGCCGGTTCATCACCGGCCGTCAAGCGCATGAACAAATACTCCAACGCATCGTAGTTCGGCTGCAACTCAATCAACCCCCACCCTTCGGCAGCGGCGCGCTCGCTTAAGGCGCGGGCGGCGTCCTCGCAGTCGTCGACGTCGAGTTCCCAACTGCCGTCCCCGTTCGACCGGGCGTGTTGCACGCCGGCGATCGCATCCAGAACCTCGAGCCGCGGATCGCCCTTGAACCGTACCCGCAATCGCCCGCTCGATGCATCGACGGGTGCATCGTGCGCGACACGACCATGGTGCAGGATCATGATGCGGGTCGCGAGTGTCTGGACTTCGGGCAGGATATGCGTTGACACGATGACGGCGCGGTCGCGCGCCAGCGCCCTGATCAGATCCCGGACGTCACGAATTTGCCGCGGGTCGAGCCCCGACGTCGGTTCGTCGAGGATCAACACGTCCGGGCTGTGGACGATCGCCTGGGCAATACCGATCCGTTGCTGATAACCCTTGGAGAGATGGCCGATCAAGCGCTGGCCGACGTCTTGCAGACCGCAGTGGGCGCGCGCGCGCCTCACCGCCGTAGCGATCGCGCCTCGCGCCATCCCGCGCAGGCGTGCGCACCACGTCAAATAGTCGTCGACCCCCACGTCGTCGTACAAGGGCGGCACTTCCGGCAGATAGCCAACCGCCTTTTTGGCCTTCAAGGGAGCGGTCGCGGGCGACATGCCGCAGACTTCGACCTCGCCGGCGTGCGGACGCAGCGCACCCGCGAGGATTTTCATCGTCGTGGTCTTGCCCGCGCCGTTCAGGCCAAGAAAGCCGAGGACTTCGCCGCGCTTCAAGGTGATATCGACGTCGCGGACGGCGTGCTGGTTGCCGTAATAGCGATTCAAGCCGCGCGCCGCCACCAGGACATCGTCCGCCATGGGTCGCCATTATTGTTGAGGTCTCGAGCGCTGCCAAGCACACCGTCCGGCCGGCCTCTGCGGTGCAAAAACTGGAGAAACCGGCGCCTACGGCCGATAGCGGAAGAGTGACGGCGAGGTGCGGGTGTCACCGCGCTGCATGGCCGCGGCGCGAAGGTGAAGCTCCGCATGAAGTAAAATAGGTATCATGTTAATAAATATTAACGATCGGGGCTCGAAAATCTGCCCGGATTGGGTATAGAGTTAAGCCAGTACGGTTGTCATCAGGAGGCGCCATGCTAGAAGGTCTCGTGCCATTACCCTGGTGGGGATATGTCCTCGTCGCGCTTGCGTTCACGCATATCACCATCGCAGCGGTAACGATCTTTCTGCATCGATATCAGGCGCATCGCGCGCTCGAACTGCATCCGGTGATCGCCCACTTTTTTCGCGCCTGGCTGTGGTTGACGACCGGTATGAATACCAAGGGGTGGACGGCAGTCCACCGCAAGCACCACGCGGCGGTCGAAACCGAAGACGATCCTCACAGCCCGCAGGTACACGGTATCGGCGAAGTGCTGGGTAAGGGTACGGAGCTCTATCGCGTCAACGCATCGGACAGCGCGATCCTCGCACAGTATGGGTATGCAACACCCGACGATTGGATCGAACGCCGTCTGTATAGCCCGCACTCGAGTGCGGGCATCGCGCTCATGTTCCTCATCGACGTCGTTCTGTTCGGCCCGCTCGGGATTACGATTTGGGCGGTACAGATGATTTGGATCCCATTGTTCGCGGCTGGAATCATTAACGGGGTTGGACATTGGCGCGGTTACCGCAACTTCGAAACACCTGATGCATCGACCAATATCATGCCCTGGGGCATCGTGATCGGCGGCGAAGAACTGCACAACAATCACCACGCCTTCAGCGGTTCCGCGAAATTCTCGACCCGGCGGTGGGAGCTGGACCTGGGCTGGATCTACATCCGCCTTCTGTCTATCTGCGGGCTGGCCGATGTGCGCAATCTCGCACCCCAACGTCCCGCGGTTAACCGGGCCAAACTGGTACCGGACATCGAAACCCTCAAAGCCGTCGCGGGGAACCGCCTGCATGTCATGGCGGATTACAGCCGCATGGTCGTCAAACGCGTGCACAAAGAGGAACTACGCAATGCCGCGGCGGACATACGGGGCGTCATCAAGTCGCTGCGGCCGCTACTGCTGCGTGCGGAAGAGTGCCTGAGTGAATTCGAACGCGGCACGCTGAGCGATGCGCTGGCGCATAGTAAACCGCTGGAAATCGTGTACGGCTTCAGGTTACAGCTGCAAGAGATCTACAAGCAGCGTACGACCAGCCGGGAGAATCTGCTCGATTCGCTACAGGATTGGTGTCAGCGCGCCGAGGCGACCGGCATCCAGGCGCTGGAGGATTTTGCGCAGACCCTGCGGGGTTATACGCCGCAGCCGATTTAATCGAAGGGATCCATGTAGGAGCCAGCTTGCTGGCGAACCATAGCGCGGATCTGATTGAACGAATCGCCCGCAAGCGGGCTCCTGCATCGCTTATTTGATCTTCGCTTCTTTATAGGTCACGTGTTTCCGGATCACCGGGTCGTACTTCATGCGCTCGAGCTTATCCGGATGGGTGCGCTTGTTTTTGGTCGTCGTGTAATAGTGGCCGGTGCCGGCGCTGGATACGAGTTTGATCTTCTCTTGCATGATTGACTCCTAAACGACGCCTACACTTTTTCGCCACGTTTGCGGATCTTCTTGAGCACGTTTTCGATGCCCAGCTTGTCGATGATGCGCATGCCCTTGGTGCTCACCCGTAACCGGACCCAACGCTGTTCGCTTTCGACCCAAAAGCGGTGGGTGTGCAGGTTCGGCAGAAAGCGCCGCCGCGTCCTATTGTGCGCGTGAGGGACGTTGTTGCCGCCGACCGGCTTCTTGCCTGTAACTTGGCATACCCGAGACATGTTGGATTCCTGGCGGGGTTCGGGAAGGGCGCGCAATTCTAACGGACTTGACCCCCTGCGCCAAGTTCAACCCGTGCCGCGCTCGAATTAAAGTTGGCCTATTTCAGCCATGGAAACCGCTTCGCACTCGCCGACGATGAGGTGATCGAGCACGCGCACGTCGATGAGACCGACGGCATCGCTAATGCGCGCCGTAATGGCCCGGTCGGCGGCGCTCGGCTCGGCAACGCCGGACGGATGATTATGGGCCAGAATGATCGCGGCGCAATTGAGTTCCAGGCAGGCCCTGACGATTTCACGCGGATGGACTTGGGCGGTATCGACGGAGCCAAAGAACAATTCTCGAAACGCTAACACCCGGTGCCGGGTATCGAGAAACAGGCACGCGAAAACTTCGCTGCGATGCGCTTTCATACGTGACACGACATAGGTGCGCGCATCCGACGGATTCTGCAAGGGCCCGTCACGGGTCAGTCCGGTATAGACATATCGCCGACCGAGTTCCAGCGCGGCCTTCAGCGTGCTAAAGGCGGTGACGCCACCGCCCGCCAGCCGCGAAAAACGCCTTAGATCCGCTTCCAGCAGCGACCGCAGTCCGCCGCATTCGTTGAGCCAGGCGCGGGCGAGTGTGACGGCGTCGGTGCCGCGCACGCCACAACGCAGCAGAATCGCGATGATCTCCGCATCCGACAGCGTCTGCGCGCCGTCGCGGACGAGCTTTTCGCGCGGTCGCTCCGAAGTTGGCCAATCCCTGATCTTCATGGCTTACCCCTCCTTGGGTATGTGCGGCAGGTTGGAATACGCGGGCCTATCGTAAGTCAACT
>CBDCJB010000004.1:0-594075 GCA_965217605.1 Gammaproteobacteria bacterium | reverse complement strand
AGCCCTGGCTCAGGCGATAGCCCCGCTGGCCGAGGAGCGCCGCCAAGCGGCTCTGGCTCAGCGCATCCACGCCTAGCTCCGCGGCCAGAAGCCGTTTAGCATCGGCCACGGCCAAGGCCTTGTCGAGAAACGTGAGCGCGCCGCGCAGGTCGTTCTCCTTGAGATGTGCGAGTAGAACATCGGCCTCGTGCGTCCACGGCCGGACCACGCAGGCGACAGTGCCGAAGCGTGGCTCACCCGCCTCGGCGAAGAGTTCCTGCACGATCCGCAGACGGGTGTTGCCGCCGGCTTGCACCACGTAGTCCGGTTCGCCCGGACGCTGGGTGACGATCAAGGGTTGGCCGAGCCCATCCATGCGAATGGACGCCTTGATGCGGTCGTATTCCGGATTGACAGAGCGGCGCGGGTTGTGTTCGTAGGGTTTGATCGCGGCGATGTCGAGATGGACGAGCTCGAGTGGATCCATCGCGGGTTGGCCGACACCCGGGCGCAGCACCGCGGGGGTGCCACTCACGGCTGCCCCTCGGCCACCCGGAGTAACGACGCGTCGCGCTCGAAGATCTCCGGATGCCGCACGAGGCTTTCGCGAGGCACCGGCGCCAAGCGGCCGTTCGATCCCGCAGCCACGACGCGGGTCTGTGCCTCGAGCCGGGCCGCCAGCAACGCGCTCGCGTAGCGGTGTTTGCCGGCGAGCTGATAGAGATAGGATACCGAGCCGTTGCAGACAAGGGCGACGGCTGCCCGTTCACGCTTGCCCGCCGCCCTGAGAAAGTGTCTTAGCTCCATGCACAAGACCCTAGCATCTCATTCTTAGCTTGCCAAGGCCCTTTCACCGGTTTATATTTACCACTGTGCTAAATATAACGCCGGTGGCTGACATGAAGCGCAGACATGAACAGCTGCGGCTGGACAACCTCGAACGCCTCGTTGCCGAAGCCGGCTCGGCCGTCGCGTTGGCCCGTCTCGCCCACACCAGCGATTCCTACTTGAGTCAGATCCGCAACCAGCTCACGACCGCCAAGGGCACACCGCGGGGCGTCGGCGACGGCTTGGCGGCGAAGCTCGAGCAGGCCATGGGCAAGCCGCACGGATGGCTGGATGAGTCACACCGGCAAGGCGACGAAGCGCCGCTGCCCGACAACGCCGAGCCCGGCCCGGCGCTCCACAGCATGCAGCCGTTGATCTCCTGGGTCCAGGCGGGGGAATGGGCCGAAATCGCGGGGAATTTCGATATCGGCGACGCCGAAGACCTGCTCCCCTGCCCGGTCCGGTGCAGCCCCGACACCTTCGTCCTGCGTGTCCGTGGGGAAAGCATGGAGCCCAAGTTCCACGACGGTGATCTCATCTTCGTCGATCCGCAGGTATCCCCCGATAGCGGCAAGTATGTGGTGGTCCGTATCGAGGACGTGCACGAGGCCACCTTCAAGCAACTGATCGTCGAAGGAGGCCACCAGTACCTGAAGGCCGTGAATCCCGATTGGCCCAAACGGATCATCGAGGTGAACGCCAACGCGACCATCTGCGGCGTGGTCGTGTTCAAGGGCGAGCTGGTGTGAGCCACATCGGTGTCACCCACGTCGCCATGCCGGCCGATGCTTATCTCCATGCTAAACAGTTTTCCTTTGCTGCTAATATTAGCCCTATGCTAACGTTCCGTCTGCTACGCCGATCCCTAACGTCGATTGAGTGCCAAAACCCAGGATCAGTCAGCACAGAACCATGGTCGAGCCCCCGCACAACCACGCACACACGCCGTTTACCGGATCCTGCTGGTTGCTATCGCGCTCTTGCGCCCACCGCGGCTGACCGGCGCGATGTCCGTCAACTGGCTCACCATCAGAAAGTGCGCGGAACTCACGGGCTACTCCGAGCACGCCATTCGTACGAAAATACGCGACGGCATCTGGCTCGAAGGGACCGTCTGGAAAAAGGCGCCCGATGGCCGAGTTTTGATCAGTGTTGAGGGCTATCACCAATGGGTAGAAAACCACGTACCGGGGTGCGCGCCGTCAGCGCATCGTCCATCGAGATCTCCTTCACCTGTCAAGGCAAGCGCTGCCGCGAAAAGCTCAAGCTCAAGCCCACCCCCGCTCACCTGAAACGCGCCGAGCGCCACCGCGCCGCCATCCTCGACGCGATCGAAAAAGGCACCTTCGACTACGCGACCACCTTTCCCGAATCGAACAACGCGCCGCTGTTCAGCGATCAGCCCGGCGCGACGATCAGCCTAGAACGCTTCTTGTCGGATTGGTGGCACGGTGAGGAGCAGGAACTCAAGGCGTCCACGCGCGCCGTCGACCAGCGCATTGTCTTCAATCAGATCATTCCGGCATTCGGGCAATTCGCGCTCACCGATCTCAAGTGGCACATGATCCGAGACTGGGCCAAGTCCCAAGGCTGGAGCCGCAAGACACAAAACAACAAGCTCAGTGTCTTAAGGCGCGCCTTGAACGAAGCGGTGGAGCAGGAACTGATCCATCACCACCCGATGGCCAACAAGGTCATTCGCCGGCGCAAGTCGCGGAGCGGATCGGCTGCCAGCACAAAAACCAAGATCGACCCCTTCAGCCATGACGAGCGCACGGCACTCATCAATGCCGCGCGAGGCCAATTGCAAAACCTGGTTCAGTTCGGATTCTGGAGCGGGCTTCGGTTGTCCGAGCTCTTCGCCCTCAACTGGGGCAACGTCGATTGGATGAACAGCCGGCTCTATATCGACGGTGCACTCACTCAGGATGCCAAAGAGATAGAAAAAACAAAAACAGAAGCCGGTGAACGAACCGTCGATCTGCTATCCCCTGCGCTGGCCGCACTGAAGTTGCAGAAGAAACATACGTTCCTGCAAGGTGATGAGGTGTTCCAGAATCCGTATACGCGGAAACGCTGGGCAGGCGATCATGCGCTACGCGCGCGACAATGGAACACACTGTGCCGACGCGCCGGCGTGCGCTACCGCCCGCCCGGGCAGATGCGCCACACGTTTGCTTCCATGTCGTTGATGGCGGGTGAATCACCGCAATGGGTCGCCGTACAGATGGGGCATACCGACTGGACGTTCACGGCTCGGGTCTATTATCGGTGGATCCCCAAGGACGCTGGTGACGCGGGCGAGAAGGTCACGATGAAGTGGGGAAACGCTTGAATGAAGCGCACGCCGATAAAAGCTATGATGATGTTTTTCGTCGAGCTTGAGAATCTCCTCCGAATAGATTGAACCAAACGGGTGACCGAACATGCTCACACAGACAAATAATGCGAGATTCTTGTCGACCGACTCCTGATCATTGCCAATAACCGAGTTCAGCTCGGTTTTGATTTTTTTCTTGTTTCCCCTCCTGATCGTCAATAGCCCTGAGGGGCCTCAACGTACCAATGATGATCGAGTTTCTCGGACTCACGTCAAGATCTTCGATAGACTCAAGCAATCGACCAAGTATTTTTTCCGGGGCTGGAAAACAACGCGAGTTGTGATTCTCAACCCGCAACTTCTTACGGACTGAGTCATCATGTCAGCGGATCCCATCGTCTACTGCCTTGAACGACTCACAGATTATCGGCAGTTCGAACGGTTGGCGTCGGACTTGATGGTCGGTGCTGACTACCCGGGCATCGAGCCGCTTGGCGGAACCGGAGACGGTGGCCGTGACGCGCTGTACATTCATCGAGATACAGGTACGACAACAATCTTTGCCTACAGTGTACGGAGCGATTGGGACACCAAGCTTCGGGCGGATTGCAAGCGGATCGCAGAAATGGACCATTCTGCGAGCACCATTGTATTTGTCTCCACACAAGTGATCGACGTGCGGAAAAAGGACAACATGCGCGCTGAAATCCACGAGCGCTACGGCTGGTCAGTTGAGGTCTACGATATTGAGCGAATACGCGTGCTGCTGACGGGGCCGTTAAAATCGCTTGTCGGTAAACACCCTGCCATCTTTGTCCCGCCTTGGTTCGAACGCCGCGGCGGCGAGCTCGTCGCCCATGAACAGCACGATTTGATCCTCATCGATCACTTGGCGGTCGATCACGCGTTTGCTAGTTGGTTATTTGGCAAACTCAGTGCTGCAGGCTATTCGGTCTGGTGTCATGGTCTGGCTCCGCTGGCCGGCGAGAATGCCGATGCTTCCATTCGAACGCTAATTCGTCAGCGCGCTGCGCGCTACCTGCCGGTGCTATCGTCTACGTCCGTGACAGATCCAAATCTCCGTGGTCGAATCGCCATCGCGACCGATAAGGTCAACTGTACGCTACCTTGTTGGCTCAGCGACCTGAGTGATCGAGACTTTCACTCGCAACTGGCTGCCATCGTCCCGGCGAGGTTCGATGCGTCATGGTCGACCGGATTGGTATTGCTTGCCCAGCAGCTCGACAGCGGCGGTGTCGTCAAGCCCCTCGAGGAGGGCCTCGGCCGACGCATCGCGCTTGGCGCTTACCAAACGGAACCATTACTCCGGCCGGAGCCAGAGCGTGTCTACGCAAATGTTTTTTCCGCAAAAGTACCCGCAGCCGTTCTTCTCTATGAGCTCGACCACGAGGGAGTCGTGCTCGATCCAATGCTTGAGCGCCGATGGGCGCATGTGCGCCGCCGGAAACACCTCTTTTCATTTTCGAACGCTCCAGATGGACTATCGCTGCCTGAAGTAAATCCGCACAAATACGCATGGCGCCACTACCCCACACGCTACGGCGTGAATTCAGAAAACTTAGTGAAGATGTTGGTTAAGCGGTCACTGTTTGTGGCGTGTTATGAAGCGGGCTTTCAGTGGTGCGATGAGCGTTTTACCTTTTACCTCGATGAGGAAAAGCGTCAAAGACACGGCTATCAACACGTCGACGGGGTGTACACGCACGTCTCTTTCACCGGCGAGCGTTCTTGGGGCAGCGGCGAACGAACGTCCAAGTTCCGCTATCAGCTCGGGCCGGTATTTCGCGTCACGTTCGATGGTGAGGGTTCAGTGTGGGTCACGGTGCGCCTCTATGTACGCATCACGGACGACAAAGGCCGCCTGCTCACCGTAAAAATGATCCCCTCGCGCCGTAAACGCGTAACCAAAAGTTGGTGGAACCGCCAATGGCTGCAGCGAACTCTCGGTGTGATGCAGTTTATCGCCGGAAAAGGATCGGATATCAACAGCCACATCATTATAGGAAGCGGGGCACAAGCGGTGAGCGTCAACGTGGCGCCGTTGTCCTGGGAGTGCCCGATTTCCATCGATGTGGAGGCGCTCGATCGCGTCGGGAATTTCCAGGCCGAGTTTGCGGCCGCCCATGAGATTGACGATGAAGGGGGTCTCTATCCTGAGGAAGAAGCGGATGGGTGATCTTTTTCACTACCTAGAAGAACCTAGCCTCGTGTTCGGCATGGAACAACGCGCGCAAGACCCCCGCGATGGTCTTGCGCTGTTTGGCGCTGTAGATGCCCGGGTTGGTCTTCCTAATCACGTGGTGCTCGGAACCACACAAGGATTGCACTTGTGGCGCGATTGGTGGGAAGCGATGAATCAACCGGCGGCGTGTGCGGACTTAGCTCGTCAGCGCCCCTGGCCGCCTTATCCCGGGTTCGACGTCGCGTTCGGCGCCCCATGGCCGGCACCCGTGAAGACTTACATTTTGGAAAACGAGCAATTGCGTCACGCCGCTTTTCTCGCGGATCGGCATGAACGAACCTATGCAGTTGCGAATCTCTACCTCGAGCAAGTGGCGAACGTGAGCCGTCTGGACGAAAAACCGGCTTTAGCAATCTGCGTTGTCCCTGACGAGGTGTACCAGAATTGTCGCGTGCTAAAGTCGGTGAGTGAACCGAGTGACAAGCGAAAAACCGCCACGGAGCGGCGTCAGCTCCAATCAATCTTGGATGACCGCTCATCCGGTCAGACGCGGATGTTCAAGGAGAGTGATTCCCATTCGGTTGACGATCCCACACTTGAAAAGTACGGCCTCTCCCCGGACTTTCGTCGGCAGCTCAAGGCACGGATGATGCAACACGAGTTGCCCGTGCAGATCGTCCAAGAATCCACGCTGAGAATTACCGAGGAGATTCGGCAGGGGCAGCCCGGGACGAATCCCCTCTCGGATCGCCTGTGGAATTTCAGCACCGGTGTTTTCTACAAACTTGGACGTAAACCCTGGCGGCTGGATTCCGCGCGCGACGGTGTGTGCTACATCGGTCTGGCATACAAACGCGCGAGTAGTGGCCAAACGGCGTGTTGTGCCGCGCAGCTATTCTTGGACAGTGGTGATGGTTTAGTGTTCGTCGGTGACTTCGGGCCGTGGTACTCTGAAGATAAAAACGAGTTTCACCTCACAAAAGCCGCGGCTCGCGAGTTGTTGAAAGGTGCACTCACCACCTATGCCGCTCAAGGCGGCCACCCCTTGTGCGAAGTATTCCTGCATGCGCGCTCAGGACTCGACGACGACGAGTTTGCTGGTTTTCGTCAGGCGTGTCCAAATGACGTCAATCTCGTCGGTATCCGTGTTCGCAAAGATCGATTGGGTCCGAGGCTGTTCCGGCACGACGCACATCCCGACGTTTCTCGACGCGGCATGTATCCAGTGCTTCGAGGCGTATTCTGGCAGCGAACCGAGCGCCACGGGCTTCTGTTCACGTCCGGGTTTAAGGAGCGGATCGCCGCTTATGACGGCTGGGAAGTGCCGGTGCCGTTAAGCATCACGCTTCAACATGGCAAAGTCGACTTGGTGGTGATCGCGCGTGATGTTCTGGCTTTAAGTAAGGCCAACTACAACGCGTGCCAGCTAGGGGAAAGTGAGCCGATCACTGTGAAATACTCAGATCGGGTCGGGGAGATCTTACTTTCAAATCGAGAGCTTCCTAAAGAAAAATGGCAACACAATTTTAAGTACTACATTTAGGCTACACACCTGCTGGTGCTCGGAATCCCGAGCGTAAATCAAGATGTGATCGTGAGCCTGGGAAAGTGTCGTGCGCTCGACTGAGGTGTGTAGTTGTTTCTTTAGGTTCGTGATGAAATTCTTCCGCCCGAAAATCTCGCCCATGATGACCTTGAGGTAATGACCTTTCTTGTCATCGATGGACACCCAAACCGAGCCGTCCTCGGTGCAGCTCGCGTAGCAGTTCAAGGCGCGGCCTCATCATCGAGAACCACTCTGAACGTTCAAGGCTGTCGTCGAAATGTTCGAAGGCGGAGCGGATGATATGCGTCGAATCGAGGTATAGGCACCAACTTGACGTTGGCATTACGTTGTGGAATTCTGCGAATGACGCTTAACGCGCATAATGATCAAACTAGACGACACCTCCGGATCTTCGCCAAGTCCAGTCTACCCATTCCGCGACAGCCCTGTCGGTGTACCGCGAAAGTCATCACGCCGCGTTTAAGGCTGCATCCTTCGCCAGGGCCCCGCAGAGGGCTCCGGTGACTATGCTCCGCCCGGTGCATGTGAAGACGGTGCCGAGCCAGGAGCGGCGAATGCCCGTGACCAATTGTAAGTTCATGCTAAAGCAATTGTGTGACGCGGAGGCCAATATCCGCGGCACGTTGAGTAACCTCGGATTGAAGGTGCACAAAATTGGCCGTTGCGGGTTCGCGGCGCGCGTCCTGGCACTGGTCGCTGATCAGGCGGCGCTAGTATGTAGGGTGACGATGCTGCGCGCGCGGACGGAGCTGCTGGCCGCCTTCAACCGGCTGCACAAGAAGATGTTCGGTGCAGTGCGCGCCGATCCGGTCTGCCGCTGGCCGATGATGGTCCCCGGCGTCGGTGCGGTGACCGCGTCGACCTTCCGCACCACCACGGATGTCCTGGCGGGCACTTCGGGCTAACGCCCCACAAATGGCAGTCCGGGGAGATCGACCGCAGGGAGCGGATCTCCGCATACGGTGATGCGATGATGCGATCGGCACTCTACGAGGCCGCCCATGTCGTGCTCATGTGAACGACGAGGTGGTCGTGGCGTGGGCCATGTAGGTTGCGAAGCGCCGCGGCTAGATGCAAGTGAAGGTCGTGCTCGCCCACCGGCTCGGTGTGATCCTGTACCGCGTGTAGGTGGGTGGCGGCAAGTTCCGCTGGAGCCGGGGCGCAGGCGTCGCCGCATAGGACGAACCAGACCGGGAGCTTCCGCCCCGGCGGAAGGATACCCCTGTGGGGACGAAGAACGAGGTGAGTTCGCCGAATCCGCTGACTCCGATCTGTCGTTGACGGTGAGAGGCCACCTGAAAGATTGTTTCGCCTCGTTTTCCGATCCGATCCCATCGACGGCCCCGGACAGCGGGGCCGGTCACGAAGAGCAGCGCGATACCCACGGGCAGGCATCCATAACCTGATGCGGGACGAACTCGGTGAATGCCGGATAACCTAACTTAGACAACCCGATTAGAGAAGGCCGATCTACGCTGTCGGCCCTTCAACTCAACCCATGGAGGCAAGCCAAGATGATCAATGTGAGTGACCGTTACATGACTCGTTAATAGTGCATTAGTATCGGCGGACAAAACAGAAGAACATAAGTATGCAGATCAAAAAGTTACATATTGAGAATTTCCGGTCGATCGTCGATTTAGAGCTATCGCTTGAAGATACGACCGTGTTTATCGGAGCAAACAACTCGGGAAAATCGGCGGTTCTCGAAGCCGTCCGGGTCGCGCTGACACGACGATGGGGCCAAAGGGGCACCGGCTTTACTGAGAATGATATTCACATCGCCGGTCCTGAGGACGATCCACGCACTGCTCCAGCCCCACGAATATTGATCATCTTCGAGGAATCGTCAGCGGGCGAGTGGCCCGAAGATATGATAGCCAACTTGGACTACATCGTGACGCTGACGGGCGACGGGCTGAATCGTGTTTCGATGGCGATAACGTACTCGTGGGATGCAGATGACGAGGTATTCAAGCCAGCGTGGGAATTTCTGGATACGGATGGGAATGCGCAACCGCCTCGGCGGCGAGCGATCAATCTGTCAGGCCTTTACAACTACGTCCTTTTCTATTGGCTCGGAGCACTACGCGACGCAGAGGATGAATTCACGGCGCGATCGCGGCATTGGGGTGGCCTTCTTAAATCGATGAATGTGTCTTCTGAGCTTGAGCAAGAAATCATGCAGACGCTGGACGAGCTAGACTTGAAGCTACTAGAGTCTGATCCTCGGTTTGCGCAGATAGCAGAAACAATTGGGCATGCGACCGAGGTAGCAGCTGGCGATACGCCAGGAGCGGCAAAGCTTCGAATGTTGCCCCTCAATTTGTGGGATCTACTGGCGCGAGCGGGCATTGTCCTGAAAAACGAAGAGCCTCTACCGTGGCTACCGCTCGACCACCACGGACAAGGCCTCCAAAGCCTTGCAGTGATCTTTTTACTGCAAGCAGCAATCTCACACGCGATCTTAGAAGAGCTTGATGAGGGCGCAGAGCCAATCTTTGCGATAGAAGAACCAGAGGTACACCTGCATCCACAGGCAGCCCGTACGCTTTGGCAGCGGATATCTGAATTACCTGGGCAAAAAATCGTATCAACTCATTCACCTTATTTCATCCAACACGTTCCACTTCACAACATTCGATTGGTCCGCTTCGCCGGCAATGCAACTTCGGTGTCTGCTCTACAAAAACGGATGGTGTCGAGTTTGCCATGGACGCAGGAGGTCGAGAATCTTGTTGGTGGAAAGCGGCTCGATCACCTCGAAAAAGACGATCAGGCAGGCACCGTTACGGCGACCGTTTGGTTCGATGAGCGCACAGCCAATGATCTGGTGGATTGCTGGAAAGGCGGTCCAAATGAAGATGAGATGAGCGAGAGGGTGTCGTCATTCCGCCATGACTGCCGGGGTCTGGTATCCAAAGAAGACGAAAGCGATCTGGCGCTACTTGGGAGGCGCATACGCGGAGAGATATTTTTTGCCAGACAGTGGCTGCTGGCCGAAGGACAGTCGGACCATTTGCTCCTGCATGCGGTCGGTGTAGCTCTAGGATACGATCTCGATCAGCATGGCGTCGCGGTAATTGACTTCCAAAACAATGGCAATCCCGGTGTGTATGCAGGTCTGGCAGACGCGCTGGGAATCCCGTGGATGATGATCACAGATGGCGACGCTGAAGGCGAAAGATTCCAGGGACTTCTCCTCAAGCGAGGCTTCACGGACGACGATGTAAATGACCATGTAACGAGCTTGGCGGCTCCGAACGATCTGGAAGAACAGTTGATCGCCGATGGTCACGAAAATCTGCTCCGCGATATCCTTGCCAATATTCAAGGTGAGAGCGCAAAGACGTGTTCGTTGGACGAATTCAAAAAACGGCTCAAAAATAAAAAAACCGCCTATATGAGCGAATTAGCGCCGATGGTGGCGGCTGACACAGCGCTGGCTATGAAAATGCCGGAGCCCTTCGTGAAGGCGGTCGAACATCTAAAGAACGGCCCGACGTGAGTGCCGAATACGAAGAGGCTTTAGACGGCCTCAGTCAGATACAAGAGAAGGCGGTTGGTTGGGACGATGGAGCAGCCTTGGTTCTGGCTGGACCGGGTTCTGGAAAGACGCGAGTTTTGACCACGCGTGTCGCACGCCTTCTTCAGGGTTCCCCAGGTCGCCATTTCAAACTTTTGGCTCTGACTTTCACAACGAAAGCAGCGGCAGAGATGCGCGATCGGGTCGACACACATGTGCCCGGTGTAGCGGAGGACCGAACCTTCATCGGAACATTTCATGCGTTCTGTACACAGACATTGCGCCAACATGGTTCGCACGTGAACGTCCTTCCCGACTTCGGGATTTATGGTCAAAAGCGAGAACGAGAAGCCTTACTCGGCGATGCGCTCCAGACAGCGATAGATGCAGGGCAAGAGTTTTCGATGGAAGACATTTCTTGGTTAGATGCGATTGACGAAATGAAGGCACAGTTGGTCGTGCCCAAAAAGGCGGGAGAGAAGATTCTCAATCCGCATATGCCTCTCGTCTATCAGCTCTATGAGGAAGCACTAAAGGCAGAGAATGCTCTCGACTTCAATGGATTGATCTTAGAGACGTGTCGGTTGTTGGCGAAGATACCGGCTGTCGCAAAGAGGATTCGGCAAACATACCCATACTGGATGATTGACGAATTTCAAGACACATCACCAGCACAATACAGGCTCCTACACTACATGTCAGGAGACGAGTTTAAGAACGTGTTTGTTGTGGCTGATGATGATCAGATTATTTATCAGTGGGCTGGCGCAAGCTATCGGCAAATCGAACAGTTCCGAAAGGAGTTTCAGCCGGAGCTTATTCAGCTTGTCGAAAATCATCGCTGCCCAGCGGAGGTAGTGGAAATTGCGAACCAACTCGTTGCATACAACACACAACGGACGCCTGATAAGAAAGAAACGGTGGCTACGCGAGAAGCGCCATCCGAGGCAATATCATTTTATTCCTTTGAATCGGATATCGAGGAATGGGAGTTTGTTGCCAACCAAATATTGGCCGCCGGGGAAGATGCGTGGGGAGAGATAGCAGTCATAGGTAGAACCAGATCGCTGTTGGAGCCGGTACTCAATTGTCTCAGGGGGAAAGGAGTGAATGCAGTACTAGCTCAACGCCGTGATAACTTCATTTCTCCACAGTTCGTGTGGCTTCAAGCTGGTCTTGATCAAGCGCTACGGCCAATGAATACAAGAGTTTTCATAGTTTTCGTAAATGCTGGCAACCGAATCGCTGATCTAAATTTTGAACCGGCAATTCTCATTGCCGAAGCAGAAGCATCAGGGTTGAGCTACATTGAACATTGGAGCTTGGTTGCGCTGTCAGCTGAAAATCCCACCGCTCAAAAACTGGGGAAGCTTATCGCGCAATTGGTCAACTCACGGAATGAATGGAGGCAAGTTATCAAGGACGCGATCCCATTGTTGCTCGAAACCGAGGCGATGGCAGAAGGTGGTGTAGGTGATGCGGCGGATGATCAAAAGGCCTGGGATTCGTGTATGAAAGAAATTCGGGCGGAACTCGGTGCTAGCGCCGAGCTATCTGAAGTGGTCCAAGGTTTAGCGTTGCGATCAAAAGAGCCGCCCAACGACCCAAACACTGTGGGTCTCTTCACCGTGCACGGCTCCAAGGGTTTGGAATTTCAGACCGTCTATCTACTGGGCTTGGGGGAGGGTGTTATGCCGTCCTGGCAAAGCCTTAAGAAAGGAGACGCATCGCAGGAGATGGAAGAGGAGCGTCGTAATTGTTTTGTGGCCATTACTCGCACTGAGAGGCGTCTAATTCTGACAGCGGCCAAGAAATATAAAGGCTGGAGCAAAGAATACTCGCGATTCCTGAGCGAGATGTCTATTGCAGATTAGCAGGTCGGTCGTTCTGACGAGCGTTGTCCGCCTTAAAAGCTATTAGGATCGTGTGGGGTCTGCAGATCCCCGTCGTGGATCTATGCACGGGCTGCTTCCCCATAGCCGAGGCCGGACTACTGAGCGGGAAACGATGCTCTGTTCATTTCCGGCATCGCGAGGAGTTCGTGGTGCGCCACCCCGATGTCAAGGCCACAACGCACGAGATCTTCGTGATCGACGGAGATGCCATTACCTGTCTTGGGGGGGGGCGATCGACGTCGCGGTGGAGTTGAGCATGCGGCACAGCGGTAAAGCGCGGGCACTCAAAAGTCTTCCAGACTTGATTGTCGATGAGCATCGCACCGCCCGTCACAAACCCCGCATCTCTATGAAGATCCCCTGAGTTGCGGGGATTGGCGTGTCGAGCGAGCCGTGCACCTGATCTAAAGCGGTCTCGCGGAGCCGATCTCCATCCACAGCCTTATCCGTAAGCTGGCAACGAGCGTGAGCCAACCGGGCCTTCACCAAGCGCTCTGCGGTGATGCCAGCCCTACTTTGGCGCGAGATGCGTCTGCTTGCAAGCGAGATGGTTTCTGTTTAACAGCCCCGTATGGTTTCCCGAATAGCCCATGAATGCGGGTTCGCCGACAGCTCTCGTCTAAACCGATGGTTCCAACGCCTGTTCGAGGAATCCCCGCGTCGATTCCGGTGATCTCGAAAGACCGACATATCCGCAATGAGCGTGACAGAATAGGCGCTGTCAACGGTAGAGCAAAAGTCTGCCAGATGGCGGCAGGATCGAAGACGTAAAGCAGATCCGACCTCCGGGGGACTGTTGCACACCCGCGGCCGGCGTACCGGCAACCTCCCCGATCCCCGTCTGGAACTCACGCTCGGGCGCCGTCGTCGTTGAGACGTCGCGCGATGACCCCGGCGGCAAACTCCCGGAACACCCGGCGCGGGATTGTCGCCGTCCTTGCATTAAGCGCATTCGATGAGGCTGGACATCCTGAAGCGATCATGAGGACAGTCGCACTCGTGCCGTCGCGTGGAGCGTCAGATTCTGCAGCGATTACCGCGCGATCGGTGCGAGGAAAACGTGTCTAAAATCGTGTCTAACTCGAGCCCAAACAGCCCTAAAACACCCCTAAAATTAGACACGTTAATAATATAACTAATTGATTTTATGGCGGAGAGGGAGGGATTCGAACCCCCGGACCGGGAGAACCGGTCAACTGATTTCGAGTCAGCCCCATTCGACCACTCTGGCACCTCTCCTAAAACTCATTATCTACCGCAACCAGCGGCGCTGCGTACCGCAAGTCAACTGAATTGATTCGCAAACAAAGTCTTGTTTGCTCACCCCTGCGGGGCGCCTACGCTACGCTCCGGCGTCCAATCTCGCTTCGCGAGATTGTCGAGTCAGCCCCATTCGACCACTCTGGCACCTCTCCTAAAACTCGTTATCTGCCGCAACCAGCGGTGCTTCGCACCGCAAGTCACTGGCACCTCTCCCTACAGTACATGGCAGTATCTGAAGGATCCCCACGAAACTAGGCCTCAGTCAAGGGGGTTAAGGTAATTTGCTGTAAGGCAGTCATGGACTGTTCGATGTCGGTTATTGTCAACGTCAGGGTTTTCGTGCGAAAACTTTGTAAGCCCAAAAAGAAAGTCGAGAGCACGGGTCGATGCCGGGTCGTGTTGGCCTGGTAATGTCGCTGAAGGCCGAAACGTTGCATCGTATGGCCGACCAACCAAGCAACCAACGTTGCCAAGGTACCGATCAGAACAAGGATTGAAAGCCGTTGTGCACTGTTTGAACGTGCGCTGCGGAAATAGAGTCCTAACCGGGCATTCTTCATATCACGGAAACTCTCTTCAATCTGCATACGCAATTGATAACACCGCATCACCTGTTTGGCCGCCCGCGCGCCCAAAGAGGTGACCAATACCCACGGTTCGCGCTGGCGTCGTTCGTTCGCCAGGCTGCGACCACCGCGTGCACGCGTGCCGCGGCAGGTCAAAAGTTGACGGCCCCGCTTATTGTTCTTTACCAGATAGAGGTCACAGGCCAACGGGTGCTTTTGGGTCAGTTCGACGCTCCCGATATGCCGTAGACGTGAGGTGGCCGTCACATGCAATGTTCGGCACGGTTGCCAACTGCCCTCGTTGTCCAACCGATAATGGGTGCGTCCGCGCACGCGACCGACCCAGTCCCAACCCATCCGTTCGACCTGTTTAAACCAAGGGGTGCGGAAACCTGCATCTGTCACTAAGATCGGGCAACACCCCGGCGGCAAGATGTCCCGTAAGTGGGCCAGAAAGCGCCTCCTCACCTGTCGGTTGTCGTACACCGACAGCGGATGCACTTCTTCGTAAAGTGTCAGGGCACGGCCTCCCACCGGAACTGCCGCACGTAATAACTGCCACGACCGGTCTTCGCGCATATCCGACCAATCCAAAATAATCACCGGACGCCGCGCTTGGCCAAGCACCACCGTCGCTATCGTCTTATAAAGTGCATGTCGCTCTGACTGAAGATGACGATTACCGACTAACCGGTCGACTCGCTTGATGTTGTGTTTGACCCGAGCATCTGATTCCAGCGCGCGGCCAAGACCCGATAAGCTCATCTGTCGACCGACTAACAGCGCTCCAACGCTCGCCATCAAGGCCTTGAGTCTAACCGCGTGGACCTGTGGACAAGCTTGCCTGATTATTCTGTGTAACAATCTCAGTGCATGCATGGCGTTCTCCCGTGACCAATTTGGTTTCGTCACCGTTATTGATCACCGAACGTCATGCATGTTCCCTAAACGTCGTTAGTTTTTTTCCTAAATTATTATTTTCCTTCTCGTTTCTCTCTGTTTTCGTGGGGAGCCTTCAGTGACAGTATTATAAAGAGTGCTTCATTCAGGAGCGTGCTAGATGGAAACGAAAAAAGGTTCAGAGGTATCTCGCAGGCGGTTCCTGCAAGCGGGCCTTGCGTCAGGCACCACGTTGTGGGCGGCAGCGTCTGCTGCGGATGTCCTCGACCCGACGCGTAATCCCGGCAAAACGTTCAGCGAAACAGGCGCGTACGGAGTACGTTCGTCATTCGATAAGGCGTCCCGGCTTGCGCTCACCCGCAACGGCCTCACGGGGGGCAGTCTCACGCCGCTCGCTAACGGGCATGGCATCGTGACCCCCGCTGGTCTCCACTACGAGGCCCACCATAACGGCTGCCCGACCATCGATCCGAGCCAACATCGGCTGCTGATACACGGCGGTGTGAAATCTCCGAAAGTTTTTACCGTGGCAGACTTGATGCGGTTCCCGTCCATCACGCGTTTTCACTTTCTCGAGTGCGCGGGAAACGGGTGGTCCGAGTGGGAAAATCCGGTCGGCAAAGACGTGCAGTGGACGCACGGTCTCACGAGCTGCTCCGAGTGGACTGGGGTTCGGCTCGCGACGCTGTTGCGCGAGCTCGGCGTCCGCGGCGATGCAAAGTGGGTCCTCGCCGAGGGCGGCGACGGCGCCGGCTTGATGCGGAGCTTTCCAATTGAAAAGGCGATGGACGACGCCATCCTCGCGTATGCGCAGAACGGCGAACCGCTGCGCCCCGAGCAGGGCTATCCGTTGCGGCTCCTCGTGCCCGGATTCGAGGGCAATATGAACGTGAAATGGCTGCGCCGTCTCGAGCTCGGCGACCAGCCGTGGTGGACCCAGTCAGAGGTGGCCGAATACGCAGATCCGATGGCCGGTGGCAAGACCCGCGTGTTTTCTTTCGAGATGCGCGCAAAGTCGGTGATCACGGCGCCTTCGGGCGGGATGCGGCTCGACGCGGCAGGGTTCTATGAGATCACCGGTCTGGCCTGGAGTGGGTTAGGGAAGGTGCACCGGGTCGAAGTTTCGACCGACGGTGGACACCGCTGGCAAGATGCAGAGCTGCAGCGCCCCTTGCTTTCGAAGTGCCACACTCGCTTTCGCCTGGCATGGCATTGGAAAGGCGGCGAAGCGGTGCTGCAGAGCCGGGTGACCGACGACAGCGGCTATGTCCAGCCGACGCTCGCAGCGCTCCACGAGGTCCACGCCGCGAACGGCGGAAACCACAATAATGCGATCCAAAGCTGGCGCATCGCACGTGATGGGGAGGTGACGAATGTCCATCACAGTTAACGTTACGATATTCGCCGCGCTCGGGTTTTTCGCGCTGGCTTGTCACGCGGATAAAGTCTCCGACCAAACCGAAAGCGAGTTCGGGCTTGGCCGTAGTGCGAGCGCCGAGGAGATCGCGCGCGCAGACATTGACGTGCGCTTCGACGGATTAGGACTACCGTCCGGACGTGGCAGCGCCACCGAGGGCGCAGTGACGTACGGTGCCAAATGCGCCGCGTGTCACGGGAGCGACCTGGAGGGCAACCCGGACCTCGGCGTACGGCCACTGGTCAGCGACTTCCGCCACGCCGTCAACAACCTCCCCTTTGCGCCACCGCTCTTTGCCTACATTCGCCGCGCGATGCCGCTCACTGCGCCCGGCTCGCTGAGCGACGACGAAGTTTACGGGCTGGTCGCGTTTCTGCTGTCTCGGGCTGGGATCATTTCCACGCCCGAATCCGTGCTCGACGCGGCCGCGCTAGCCACCATTGAGATGCCCAATCGCGACAACTTTTTCGCGGATCCCAGTTCCGGGGTCGCGCTACCCAAGCCCTAAATGTCGTTTTGGATCGCGTTGTGGGTGTTCGTCTTCGCACTCGCCGCGTGTACCGCGTCGCTGTTTGGCGCAGAAGATTGGCGGAAGAATTTAGGGTTTGCCTGCGTCATGGTCCTGATCATGGCCGCGTCCGTATTCATCATGTTGGACGCCTGAATCAGATCTGTGCTTTGAGCACGCGGCGTAACAATTTTCCTGCCGGCGATTTGGGCAGGCTCTCGACGAACTCGATTTCACGGATCTTCTTGTAAGGCGCGACGCGCTCGGCGACGAAGGCCTGCAAGTCCGCGGCCTCGATTTCGCCGTTCGGAACGACGAAGGCTTTCGGTACTTCGCCCGCTTCCTCGTCCGGGATCGGGATGACGCCGGCATCGGCCACATTCGGGTGCGAGAGCAGCAGCGCTTCGAGTTCCGCAGGCGCGACCTGATACCCCTTGTACTTGATCAACTCCTTCAATCGGTCGACGAGATAGCAGCGCCCCTCGGCGTCCGCATAGCCGATATCGCCGGTGTGCAACCATCCGTCCTCATCCAAAGTTTCTGCGGTTGCCTCCGCCTTGTTCAAATAACCGGTCATGAGGCTCGGCGCCCGTACACAGATCTCCCCTTGCTCGCCAGGCGGCAGCAGCTCACGGTTTTCAGTGCCGATCACCTTCCATTCCACATTTGGCAGCGCGACACCGACCGATTCCGGCGGATCATTTTCGCGTTGGGCGTGGCTCGCGCCTGCGATCTCGGTCATGCCGAAACCCTGCAGAACGCGGGCACCGAGGCGGTCCTCCATGGCGTCCGCGAGGGCGGGTGCGAGTGGCGCGGCGGATGACACGATCGTGCGCAGACACGAAAGGTCATGCTGTTCCACGATCGGGTGTTTCGCGAGCCCCAGGGCAACCGGCGGTACGACCACCGCAAAACTCGCGCGGTATTTGGCGATGACCGTGACATAGGTTTCGAAATCGAAGCGCGGCATGCACACCACCGTACCTCCCAACTGCATCGCCGTGCCGAGGTACATCGTGATGCCGTAGATATGGAACATCGGGGGCACGCAGGCGAAGACTTCGCCTTCACCGAGATCGTTCGGCCCGTTGATGATCATGGTGGCGTTAGCCACGAGGCTCCGATGCGTCAGCATCACGCCCTTGGGCATGCCGGTGGTGCCGCTGGAATACGGTAATACGGCAATGTCATTGGCCGCATCGATCGTGGCCGCGGGCGGCGGCCCGTCGTGTGCGAACAGCTCCGCCCAGGGCGTTCCGCCTACGCCTTCACCGATGATGAATACCTCTGCGAGCCCGGTTTCCCGAATCACGCTTTTATAAGCTTCGAGAAACTGCCCGAGGGTTAACAAGTATTTCGCGTTCGCGTCTGTGAGTTGTCGCGCCAGTTCTTCGGCGGTATAAAGCGGATTGATCGTCGTAACGATGGCGCCCAACGTCGTCGCGGCATAGACGGCGACCGCGAACTCCGGCAGGTTGGGTAAACAGATTGCAAGGACATCCCCTTTGACCATCCCGTGCGCCGCGAATCCGGCAGCGAGCCGGTCGACCTGCGCGTGCAAGTCGGCGTAACTCAGCTTGCGGTCGGTCGATGCGTCGATGAAGGCGGCGCGATCGCCGAACTCCAATGCCCGCGCCAACCCAAACGCGGGATAACTGAGGTCGGGAATGTCGATGGAGGGCAATGGGCTTTTATGAAT
The DNA here is from genome assembly GCA_965217605.1 of Gammaproteobacteria bacterium. GTDB lineage: Bacteria > Pseudomonadota > Gammaproteobacteria > JAYYZW01. The sequence continues at coordinate 575,404 of CBDCJB010000004.1, read as the reverse complement.
CATTGTCGTAATCCGCGGGTCCAACGAAACGATAGATTAGAACCGATATTAGAATGATCTTGAAATCTCCCGCCGCAATATTCGCCGTGATCTGCGGTCTGCTTTCGTCTTGTACGGGACCGCCATCGACGGTGGAGGCGATTCGCGCCGCGGGTGAGTTGCGCGTAGCGACGCTGAACACCGGTACAACCTACTTCGAAGGGCCCGAAGGCTACAGCGGCTTCGAACACGATCTGGTGCAGGCATTCGCCGCGCATCTAGGCGTTACCGCGCGTTTTCAAATCGCCCTCAACCATCGCGAGCTGACCGAGCTCGTGCAACAAAAAAAGGTGCATCTCGCCGCCGCGCTGTTACCGATTCACGGCGATCACGCGCACGATCTGGCCTTCGGTCCGTCCTACGCGACCATGTTGCAAACCGTGATCTATCGCCGCGGCAACAGCCGGCCCAAGGCGATAGAAGATCTACGCGGCAAAACGATCGCGGCGCCGATGGGACGCGGCGCGCGCTCAATCCTGGAAAAGGAACTGCCTGCGGCGCAGAATTTTTATTGGACGATTCGAGACGACCTCTCGATCGAAGGCCTGCTGGAGCTCGTCGATCGTTATCAGGTCGACTTTGCCGTCGTGCCCGCCGGCGAGTTCGAAGCAGCGCGTCTCTATTACCCGGAAACCCGCGACGCATTCGCGCTCGGCGCGCCGCAGGCCGTCGGCTGGTTATTTCGGCGCGGTCCGGCGAACAGTATGTGGGCGGCCCAACTGGAGTTCTTGAACGCGCTACGCGCGAGTGGTGAACTCGAGATCCTTCGCGATCGCTACTTCGGTCACACCAAGGACTTCGATTACGTCGAAGCGCGGGCGTTTCTGCGTCATTACGACGAACGCCTGCCGCGATACCGCGACACGTTCATCGGTACCGCCGAACAATTCGGCGTCGATTGGATGCTATTGGCCGCGATGAGCTATCAGGAATCGCACTGGCTCGAGAACGCTAAATCCCCGACCGGCGTCCGCGGTTTGATGATGCTCACAAAAAAGACCGCGGCCGCGCTCGAGGTCGACCGCCTCGATCCCGATCAAAGCATTCACGGTGGTACGGAATATTTGGCCCGGCTTAAGGCCCGCCTACCTGAGCGTATCGGGGAACCGGATAAGACATGGTTTGCGCTCGCCGCTTATAACGTCGGACTCGGACACTTGGAAGACGCGCGGGTGTTTACCGAGCGCGCGGGTTTGAACCCGGATCGCTGGGTCGAAGTGCGTGAATTCTTACCCAGGCTCGCGAACAAGACCTGGGCGCGCAAAGCACGCCACGGCTATGCCCGCGGCTATCAGGCCGTGCATTTCGTCGAAAACATCCGTCGTTATTACGACGTCCTGCGTTGGCTGGAAAGTGATTCGACCGTTGATCCCGAATCGGCGCGGCCACCGCGCAACCTTTTTTCCCCGGTCCTACCGCGTGGACCCGGTATCTGAATCACGCATCCGTGCAAGGTCTGCTGGATCGAGTTTTCGTTCTAATTTCCCGAGCGCCTTTGTCGCGCTATCGGAACCCGCCGGCGCGGCGCGTCGAAACCAGCGGTAGGCCGCTAAGAGGTCGACCTTCGTACCCGTGCCTTTGAGATGGCAGACGCCGACGCTGTACAGCGCCTGGGCGTGACCCTGATCGGCCGCACGCTTGAACCAACGATAGGCTTGCCGCGCGGCTTCGGGTGCGTTTTGCCGCAGGCAATCGCGGGCTAAGTCATATTGTGCTGCGGGGTACCCCGCGGTCGCCGCGGCTTCGCGCCAGCGTCGCGCGTCGTCCGCACCGTCCGTAACGTTCGACCCTTTCGCAAGCAAGCGGCTCAGGCGATATTGCGCCTTCGGATAACCGGCCGCGGCCGCTTTTTCGAGCCATGCGATGGCCTGGGCCGGATCCTTGGCGACGCCAAGGCCCCGCCGGTACAGGGACGCCAGCGTGAATTGGGCCTTTGCGAAGCCCTGTTCGGCGGCTGCCGTGATCCATTGCGCCGCTTCGGCATCGTCTTGCTCGGCGGCGTCGCCACCGGCTAACAAGAGCCCGAGGTTGTACTGCGCCTTCGCGTAGCCGCGTTCGGCTGCGCAGCGGTACCAGTACAGCGCGGCGTTCGTATCGCGGCCAACACCGCGCCCTTCGGACAGCGCCCGACCGAGATTGAGCTGCGCGCGCGCATAGCCCTGTTCAGCGGCAAGCTCTAACAAGGTAACCGCCGCCTGTTCGTCTTGCTCGACGCCCTCTGCGCGCAAGTAGCACATCGCCAGGTTGTAGCGGCCCGCGGCGCTGCCGCCGTCCGCGGCACGGCGATACCATGCGAGCGCGTGCGCTATATCCGCTTGAACCAGCGCACCTGTCTGATAACACCACCCGGCCAACGCCTGCGCATTGGGATGGCCGATTTCGGCGGCCTCGACTAAAACCGTAAACGCGGCTCTTTCATCCCGTTCATCCACACCGCCGGTGAGATACAAGCTGACCGCGCGAAACGCGGCTTGTGGATGCCCGCCCTGCGCGGCGCGCATATACCAGTCGTAAGCACGCGGATCGTCACGCGCCACCGCCCAAGCTTTTGCATAACACTCGCCCAGTTGGTAGCACGCCTGAAGATCGCCCTGCTCTGCTTCGGCGAGCAACCGCTTGATCGCGCTATCGTCCATCGGGGGTTTCGATTTGGGCATCGTGCTGCAATGATGCCATAGCGTGATTGCGACCGAGGTCGCAGAATGGCCGCGGTATCGGGCTACGGCCTCAAGCGCCGTCCGGATAGGCCGATAGTGTAGCTATGGCAAGCACCGCAACCGCCTCAGCACCGGATCGCTCGCCGGCTGCCACGCTCGTCGGCGGCATGGTCGACCTCGTGCCCCTGCCGCAAGCCTACGTACGCATCCGCGAAATCGTCGACGACCCCGATGTACCGCTGCGCGAGTTCGGCGAAATCGTCGCCGCTGATCCGGCCTTGACCGGCCGCGTCCTGCGACTCGCGAACAGCGCCTATATGGGATTGGTCACGAAAGTCGAATCGATCGAACACGCCGTGCGTGTTTCGGGCGTCGGCCAGTTGCACGACATGGCGCTCGCAACTTCGGCGGTCGGATCGCTGTCGAAACTCAGAGCCGATCTGTTTGATATTTACGATTTCTGGCGCTTGAGCATCTACGCGGCCGTATGCGGGCGCCTGCTCGCCATGCACTGCGCCTTGCCGGCACCGCAGCGTCTGTTCGTCTCCGGACTGATGCACAACATCGGCACGTTGATCATGGCCCACGAGTTACCCGAAGCGTTTGCCGAGTGTCGTTCTCGCGCCGCGGCTATAGAACGTCCGTATCATGAGCTGCAGCGCGAATTATTCGACTTCGATTACGCCAAGGTCGGTGCCGAGCTGATGCGGCAATGGAATCTGCCGGATGCACTGATCGAGCCGGTTGAACTGCATACACGCTCGATCGCGAATCTGACGCCCGAGCAACAGCCGGGCGCCGCCGTCATTCAAGTCGCGGCGACGACATCGCGGGCGGCCCTATGGCAATCGGCGGAAAGCGAGCCCGTGCCCGAATACGACCCGACCGCAATGACCCAAACCGGCGTGGACGCCGACGCCATCGTAACCATGATGACCGCTGCCGATGACGAGGTCGTGGAGTCTATTTCTATCCTGATGCCTCAGCCCTGAGGCGGTTGCTCTGCGGAGTTCAGTCCGTACTGACGCGGACCTTCACGTAGGATCCCGGCGCGTCTTCGATGACGGCGAGGTCGCCGTCGCCCGGCGTGCGCGCCGCGACCTTGTCCCCGGCTTCCCGGACTAACCACGTGAGCCATCGATCCCACCACGATTCAGCGTGTACCTCGGCTTGTTGCAGCCACTCCTCGGCGTCGAGATCCTTGATGTCGGGACCCGTAAAGTGGCCGTACTGCCGTTTGCCCGGCGGGTTGACGATGCCCGCAATGTGCCCGGCTTTGCTCAGGATGAAATCGACATTCCCGGTGAACAGCTGGGCGCCGGCATAGGTCGATTGCCACGGCGCGATGTGGTCTTCCAGGGTCGACACCATAAACGTCGGGACGTCTACGGCGCGCAGATCGATCGGCGTACCGTCGATGTCCATGCCGCCCGGTTCGCAGAACACGTTATGCAGATACATCTTGCGTAAATAAGTGCTGTGCATACGCGCGGGCATGCGCGTCGAATCCGCATTCCAGTACAGCAGGTCGAACGCGATCGGCTGCCGCCCGAGCAGGTAATTGTTGACGACGAACGACCAGATCAAATCGTTCGCGCGCAGCATATTGAACGTAGTCGCCATCTCCGAGCCATCGAGATACCCGCGCTCGTCCATCATGGCCTCGAGGTGCTCGAGCTGCGCTTCGTCGATGAAGACGCCGAGGTCGCCCGGTTCGCTGAAATCGAGCATCGAAGCGAAATAGGTAGCCGTTCGTATGCGCTGATCCCCGCGCGCTTTCATCAACCCCAGCGCGGCGCCCAGCAGCGTGCCGCCGAGGCAGTAGCCAATCGCATTGATCGAGGACTCGCCCGTCGCGCGCTCGACGGCATCGAGCGCCGCCAGCGGGCCTTCACGCACGTAGTCGTCGAAGTCCTTGTGCGCGAAGCGCTCGTCGGGATTGACCCAGGACACGACGAAGACCGTCAATCCCTGCGCCACGGCCCATTTGATAAACGAGTTCTGCGGCTGTAAATCGAGGACGTAATACTTGTTGATCCACGGCGGCACGATGATAAGCGGGCGTTGGTAAACCTCGGCCGTCGTCGGCGCGTATTGGATCAATTGCATCAGATCGTTTTGAAACACCACCTGGCCCGGCGTGATCGCAATGTTCCGGCCGACTTCGAACGCATCCGGCGCCACCATCCGGGTGCTCAGGCGACCGCTCGCGGGATCGATGTCGGCGAGTAGATTCTTGAGCCCGTCGATGAGGTTGCGGCCACCCGTGGCGACCGTCGCGTGCAGGACTTCGGGATTGGTCAGCGCGAAGTTGGTCGGCGCCATCGCATCGATGTACTGGCGCGTGTAGAACTCGATCTTTTTGAGCGTCTTGTCATCGAGGCCGTCGCTGCCTGCGACGAGTGATTGCAGCGCGCCGGCCGTCGCGAGGTAGGTTTGTTTGACGTAATCGAAGAACGGATTCTGCTCCCAGTCTTCCGCCCTGAAACGCCGATCACCGGGGGCCGGCTCGACAACCGGCTCGGCCTCCGTACCCAATGCGCGCTGCGCCTGGGTCTGCCAGATCTGTATATAGGCGTTCCAGGCCTGGAACTGAGCTACGACCAAGCGCGACGGATCGCGCAACAGGGTTTGGGTCCACGCCGCGAACGCGGGCACGATCCCGAGCGGGTCGACGTGTTTGAGATCCTGCTGGGCGTGGGTCGTGAAAAAATCCTCGAGCAGCGCCTGGGACTGCGCGCTCACATTGCGAAACGCCTCAGCGACGTCGAGCGGGCTGGGTAGATCGGTCGGTAGCGGAGATTGCGCCATCGGTAAGTCTGAATGCTGCGATGCAGCAATCTAAAGCCGCGTTGCATTCATGTCAAGCAAACGGCAGATACATCGGCGTCACGGCCGTTTCGGCAGGTAAAGATCCGTGATGGTGCCCGCAAACGCTTCCGCCGCCATCGCCACCGTTTCGGACAAGGTCGGATGCGGATGGATGGTGAGTCCGATGTCCTCGGCGTCACAGCCCATTTCGATCGCGAGCGCCACCTCGGCGATCAGGTCACCCGCATTGGGCCCGACGATCCCGGCGCCGATCACCCGGCCGTCATCATTATCGAACAGAAGCTTGGTCATCCCTTCGCTGCGAGCCAGCGACAACGAGCGCCCGCTCGCCGCCCACGGAAAAACCCCCTTGCCGACCTCGCGCCCCTGGGCCACCGCTTCGGTTTCGGTCACCCCGGCCCAGGCGATTTCGGGATCCGTATAGGCGACCGAGGGAATGACCCGCGCTTCAAAGGCGGCCTTGTGTCCGGCCGCGCATTCGGCCGCAACCTTGCCCTCATGCACCGCCTTGTGCGCGAGCATGGGCTGCCCGACGATATCGCCGATCGCGAAGATGTGCTCGACGTTGGTGCGCATGGTCGCGTCGACCGGAATGAAGCCGTGGTCGTCGACGCTGACACCCGCGTGCTCGGCGCCGATGCGATCGCCATTCGCACGACGGCCGACAGCGACGAGCACGCTGTCGAATGCCGCTTCAGCAGGTGCGTTCTCACCCTCGAAAACGGCGGTCAGTGTATCGCCAGCCGCCGTCACACTGGCCAGGCGCGTACTGGTGTAGATCGCTTCGAGGCTTTTCTTGAGGCGCCGTTCGAGCGGTTTCACGAGGTCACGATCGGTGCCAACCATGAGTTCGTCCATGAGTTCGACCACGCTGACTCGCGATCCGAGTTCGAGATAAACCGTGGCCATCTCGAGTCCGATGATGCCGCCGCCGACGACCAGCAGCCGCTCGGGGATCCCCGTGAGTTCGAGCGCGCCGGTGGAATCGATCACGCGCGGATCATCGTAAGGCATGCCCGGCAGCGCGATGGGTTCGGACCCAGCGGCGATGATCGCCTGTTTGAATTCGACGCTTTCCGCGCGTTCGGCGTTTTCGACCTCGATCGTGTTTGGCGAGGTGAAGCGGCCCACACCGCGTACGACTTCGACCTTGCGCTGCTTGGCGAGCCCGTCGAGCCCCTTGGTCAGTTGGCCGACTACGTTGTCCTTCCAGCCGCGTAATCCGTCGAGATCGATCTGCGGCTCACCGAATCGGATCCCGTGCGCCGCCATATCGCGCGCATCGCTGATGACCTTGGCGGCATGCAAAAGGGCCTTCGAGGGGATGCAGCCGACGTTCAGGCACACGCCGCCCAAACTCGGGTAGCGTTCGATGAGCACGGCCTGGAGGCCGAGATCGGCCGCGCGAAACGCCGCGGAATATCCGCCAGGTCCAGAGCCCAAGACAACCACATCGGCCTGCATAGACCACTCCCTTACCTATTGATCAGCAGGCCGAATGATTTCACAAATCACCGAGTGTTGCCCACGCGTGCCCGCATCGTGCGTTATCGACCGGGCAAATGCATTTCTATAGCATCGGCCACCGTGATTCGTAATCTTATTTTCGGATGTCGTATCGCCTGCGGACGCGGGGTCGCGGCCGATGCGCTTCACGTCTCGCTGGGCCATCTGTTGTTAGCGTTGCTGTTCGCTTGTTGCGTGGTAAGCGTCGAGCAACGCCTCGCGGCGGGCCTGGCGTCGCGCTTTTGGATCTGGGGTTTCGCGAATGATCTGGCGAAGCTGCAACTGTGGCTGGCAAGCCTGGCCATCATCGCCTGGGTGACGCGGCAACGCGGCGCTTTCATGACGCTGGCTATCGCGCTGGTGTACGCGCTCTTCCCGGTATGGTTGATGACGGCGGCGCTGCAACAGCTCATAGACGCGTACCGTGTAGATCTCAATTACACGTATGAAGCTGCGATGTTTTACGGTCTGTTCGCGTGGCACCTCGCCGTTTTCTGGGGGGTTTGGCGCTTACTACCTCCATCGGGATTACATCAAACGGTAGGCGCAATCGCGCTCTACGGTGGTGCACTTGTCGCGATCGGCGCGCTCCTGCCCGAATCATCGATGTTCTATGAGGAAGTCGAGGCGCGCCCCCGATTGGACGTGGAGTCGGTCTATTACCGACAATCCGCGTTACTCGACCGCCAGCTCGATGGTCTCGCGACGGGCGATCCAAACGCGGTGGATCTTTACCTGGTCGGCTTCGGCGCATATGCCGCGCAAGATGTATTCATGCGCGAGGTCGACCAGGTCCGACACATCTTCGAGCGCGATTTCGGCTTAAGTCGTCACACGGTCTCGCTCGTCAACAACCCGCGCACCGTGTGGGAGCTACCGTTGGCCAATCGCCATAACCTGGCGACGACATTCGACCGGCTGGGTGACGTCATGGACCGCGACCAAGACGTGCTCGTACTGTTCGTCACTTCACACGGTAACGACAATGCGTCGGTCACCGTCGAATTCGATCCGCTGGCGCCCAACGACATCTACGCCGGCGATATCCGCAGCGCGCTCGACGCCGCGGGTATACGCTGGCGAATCATCGTGGTTTCGGCCTGCTTTTCCGGTAGCTTCATCGACGCATTGAAGTCGCCGAACACCCTCGTCATCACCGCTGCGGCGGAGGACCGGTCATCGTTCGGCTGCAGCCACGAGAACGAATGGACCTATTTCGGCCAGGCCTACTTCGCGCAGGCCTTAGTCGAAACACGGAGTTTTATCGAGGCGTTCGAACGTGCCCGCGCGGCAGTCACCGAACGTGAAGAAGACGCGAATCAAGAACCGTCAGACCCGCAAATCTCAATCGGCGAGCGGATCGAGGAACACCTGCGTGTGTCGCGTCCGCTACAGGACCGGTAATATAGAACTTGTGACCACCAAACCCCGGGAAATCAAGATCGTAGAAGACGCGGCTAAAGACGTCGGTTGCGATGGCGGCGCCAACGCCTCCGGGCATCCACTGATCTACCTACCGTTTGAAGGACGCAGCTACGTCGATTGTTATTACTGCGGCCAGCGTTTTGCAAAAGCAGACTACGAAACACCCGATGCCTCGCCCGGACATTGAGCGCACGGTCGCCGGCACCACGTCACCGCTCGTGCGGCCGGTCCAAGCGCTGATTCAAGCGTACCGCTTTCTTATATCGCCGCTCCTCGGGCAGCATTGCCGGCATCTTCCCACCTGCTCACAGTTTGCGCTCGAAGCATTCGAGCGACACGGGTTCTGGCGTGGGATGCGTCTGAGTATCGGACGAATCATGCGTTGTCACCCGTGGGGAACGCGCGGTTACGATCCGGTGCCTTAATTAGCCCGATCGAAGTCAACCAGTTCACGTTCGATCCCGCGCAACTGCAACCAGTCCCGCAATGCTTTTCCGGTGCCGGCCGTCCAGGGCCTGACCTCCTCGATGTGCACCCATTTATGGTCGGCAATTTCTTCCCGGCATAGCGTCACGTCCTTCGAGTCGACCGTCGCGTGATAGGCGATGATGAGTTGATTCCGACGGTAAAACTCGTACATACCGATGTAGGATTGCAATTCAGCCCTAAGGCCGATCTCTTCTTCGACTTCGCGCAGGATACCTTCCTCAGGCATTTCATTGGATTCGAGAAATCCAGTCACCAACCCGTACCAATGTTCGGGCCAGCCGACATTGCGCACCAGCACGACGTGGTCGTCGTGCTCGACGATCGCGGCGACGACCGGGATCGGATTGTCCCAGTGTACGAATCCACATTGTCCGTCCGGGCAGGCGAAGCGTTCGCGACCCGAGATGGGTAAGCGCATCAGTGGTGCGCCGCAATGGGGGCAGAATTTCATCCGGCATTCTTACGCTGTATTTGATTCGCCCGCAAGCGGGCGCCTGCGGGGGTTTTGTTTTAATTCTGTTGGAGCCCGCTTGCGGGCGAACGATCAATTATTGAGCTTCGACAGTACCCATGAGCAGAATTCTTCGGGCGGCAAGGGTTTACTGAAAAGATAACCCTGCCCCTTGAAACATCCTTCGTCGACGAGGAATGTACGTTGCTCTTCCGTTTCGACCCCCTCTGCGATCACCTCCAGGCGCAAGTTATCACCGAGTGCGATCACGGCACGTGTGATCGCGATGTCGTCGGCATCCTCGGGAATATCGCGCACGAATGAACGATCGATCTTGATCTTGTTGATCGGTAGCCGCTTGAGATAGGCGAGTGAAGAATAACCGGTGCCGAAATCATCAACGCTCAAGGACACGCCGAGATCGCGCAAACCCTCGAGGGTCTCGATGGCGTCGTCAGCTTCGCTCATGATAAAGCCCTCGGTCACTTCGAGCTCCAGATGCTCGGGGTGCAGTCCCGATATGTCCAACGCTTCCCGGCAAAGGGCGATAAGGTCGCCGCGGCTCACCTGTGGACCGGCGATATTTACGGCCATGCGATGCAACGGCAGCCCGGCATCCAGCCATATCTTCGCCTGCCGGCACGCTTCGTACAGCACCCAGGCGCCAATGGGAACGATGAGACCGCTTTCTTCGGCCATCGGAATGAAGTCATTGGGCGGAATCATGCCCTTCTCCGGATGATGCCAGCGGATCAGAGATTCGGCGCCGATCACCGCACCCGTGCGCATATCGATCTGCGGTTGATAGCACAGGACGAATTCGTCGTTCTGCAGGGCTTTGCGCAGGTTCTGTTCAAGTTGCATGCGTTCCAAAGCTTCACTTGTCAGCGATTCGGTATACACAGCGTATGCATTGCGCCCTTGCTCCTTGGCTTCGTACATGGCGGCATCGGCATTGCGCAGGAGCAAGTCGATCGATTCGCCATCGCGAGGATACATACTGATGCCGATGCTCGGAGTGATGTGAAGCTCCCGACCTTGCAATTCGAACGGTTTATCGAAAGCCTTGATGATTTTCTCGGCCGCGCTTATCGCATTGGAGGTCGAGTTGACATCCTCCAGCAAGAGCGTGAATTCGTCTCCGCCGATCCGCGCGACGGTATCTTCCTGACGGACACATTCCTTCAAACGGGTAGCGGCCTGCATCAGCAGCTCGTCGCCTGCGTAATGCCCCAGGCTGTCATTGATGTTTTTAAAGTGGTCGAGGTCCAAAAACAGCAACGCGCCGCTGGTCGAACGCCGCTTGGCGCGCTCGAGCGCCATGTCCATTCGCACGGACAGGTAAAGTCGATTAGGAAGTTCGGTGAGGGGATCGTGATGGGCGAGGGTTTCGAGTTCCGCCTGCGATCGTTTGAGCTCGGTAATGTCCTGACCGACGCCTATGACCTCGAGCAGCTTGCCCTCGTCGTCATAGCGATTGATCGAGGTCCACGAAATGTCGCGCGACTCGCCACTCTTGGTTTCGATCGTCATTTCGTAGTCCTTAACGGACTCGGAAATCTCGAATATCCGGAAAAGCCGCTCGACCTGCGCGTACTTTTCTCCAGGATAGTTAATAGTCCAGATGTTCTTCCCAATCAGTTCTTCACGCGTATAACCGCTGATCCGGCATCCGGCATCCGGCATCGTTGACCGACACGCAGATACCATCGGAATCGATGCCGACGATATACGACGGCGAATTCTGAACGATGTGCGCGGTATATTCCTTAAGCGCCCGGGTCTCCTCGAAATTCCGACGGAGTTGTTCTTTCCGTTCGACGTCCTCTGTAACGTCCTGAACCGTCCCGATCGCATGCTTGGGCTCGCCGCCTTCGCCGTAAACGATGTCACACCGAACGTGTAGATGTTTGATGCGGTCATCAGGAAACATCAATCGATAGGTCACATCGTACGGCCGTCCCAATTCCCGGTGTTCTATCCAAGCCCGATCCGTGGCTTCCCGATCGTCGGGGTGGACCAGATTGATGAAATTCTCGTAACGATTCAATTTTCGAACCGTGTCGATTTCGAGAATAGTCACGGCTTCGTTCGAGAACGAGTAACGATCGGCCACCAGATCGAGCTGCCAGCTGCCGACATGGGCGATTCGTTGCGCCTCTTCTAGGCGCGCTTCACTGGCGATCAGTTCAGCTTCGGCTTTCTTACGCTCGGTGATGTCCTCGCCGACGGCGATATGCTCGAGCACGTTGCCGGTCTCGTCATATCGGTTGACCGAAGCCCACGACATGATTCGCGATTCTCCATCCTTAGTTACCAAATTCATCTCGTAATCGTTTACGCCGCCGTGCTCGTGTAAATACTTAAACAGCTTCTTGGCTTCCACGAATCGTTCTCCGGGGAAGAACGTCCGCCAGAAATTTCGGCCGATGATCTCGTCGCGCCTGTAGCCGCCGATCCTACATCCCGTATCATTGATCGAAACGGTGCTGCCGTTGTCGTCGACGCCGACGATGAACGATGGCGATTCCTGGACGATATGATCGGTATACTCCTTGAGCGTCCTGGTTTCTTCGAGCGTGCGGTGAAGCTGTTCTTCCTGTTCAATCTCCTTGGTCACGTCTTGCGAGGTACCGATGGAGCGGATGGCTTTGCCCTCTTCGTCGTATAGCGTTTCGCATCGGGCTCTTATGAATTTGACGCGGTCACCCTGAAGCGGGAAGTAATGTCGTAGGGCTGCTTGCCCTCCCGATGCAGCGTAAATGCCTTATCGAGAATTTCACGATCGTCGGGGTGCACTAACGCGAGTAAGTCCTCGTAGCATTCCATCTTGCGTTCGTGATCGTGATCGAGTTCGAGAATGGCGACCAACGCCTTGGACATCCAAATTTGATCGTTGACTAGATCGAATTCCCAACTGCCGAGATTCGCGATCTGCTGGGCTTCTTCCAGCCGCGCCTCACTCGCGATCAATTCCGCCTCGGCACGCTTGCGCTCGGTGACGTCATCGCCGATGCCGATGATCTCCAGCAAGTTGCCGTTCTCGTCAAACCGGTTGACTGACGTCCAGCAGATGATGCGGGTCTCACCAGACTTGGTCTCGATTTCGAGTTCGTAGTCGTGAATCCAACCGTCGCGTTCGAAATCGATGATGAGCTGATCTATTTGCTTGTACTTTTCGCCGGCGTAAATCGTCGACCACCAATTCTTGCCGATGATCTCCTTGCGGGTATAACCGGTGATGCGGCAACCGGCGTCGTTGATCGAGATAGTCGAACCGTCGGGCGAGATACTCGCGATCAGGGAAGGTGAGTTCTGGACGATGTGTTCCGTGTAGCCGCCCCGTTCGACGGGCTCGTGCGACGAGGTCCGGAACGGGAAAGGAAATGAAAACCGAGGTATCCGCTCCGCGAGCTGCTCGCGTATACCGGGCCAGCTGTTGTCGAGGGGAACCTTGACGGACTGAGAACCGAATTTAGCGCCGGGCGGTGACATGCGGCTGGGCGGGCCCTCGTTCTGGCTATCTTAAGAATTATCGGCCAGGATTCGTCAAATGTTTAGCAAGATCTGAAATTTATAGAAATTTAACATCAAGCTGATTTACGTACCGGAAACAATAGTGCCAGCGCCTCAGTGGTGCGTTGATCGAGTTGTCCCCTGACTTCATCGATGCCGTTGTGGTCGAGCGTCATGAGGGGAATGACGTCAGCGCGTAATGGCGGCGGATCGGGCGACAGCTCAGCCGGCGCGATGCGGGACGCGATGTGTACGATCGCCGCCTCTACGGCGTAGGACTGGGCATCCTCCGGCGTATTTTGGTACCGTACGGGTTCCTCCAAAGACGCCGGCAAACGCCAGGCCTTGAGTAGCTCAGCGCCGACTTCCGCGTAATCCAAACCGAACATCTCGCGCTGAACGAGATGCAACTCCTGGCCCCGCAAGCGCGCCGCTTGAGCGGCCTCTTGCAAGAACCCGGGCGCCTTTATTGCGATGACCATCTTGCCGATATGGCCCAGCAAACCCGCCAGGAACACGCGCTCGGCGTTGAGCACGTTGCAGTGCGCCGCCAATAGCTTCGACGCCACGCCGCGTCGCACGCTGTCCTCCCAGAAATCCGCGACGTTGAGCACATCACTGCGTACACCCGAGAACATGGACGCGACCGAGGTCGCGAGCATGAGATCGTGGATCTGTAGGGTGCCCAACAGACTCACGGCGCGCGCCGTCATGTCGACGTTCGCCGCGAAACCGAAGAATGGGCTGTTTGCCATACGCAGCAGCCGTGCCGTCATGTTCGGATCAGTCTCAATCGCCCGCGCCATATCGGCCGCGCAGGATTCCGGCGCGTCCAATACCGATTTCACGCGGAGATATACATCGGGGAGGCTGACAAGCTCCAGGCTGCCGTCGACGAGCTCTCTCGCTTTCACGCTTATTGTTGTTCCTCGCTTTGGACGATACGGCGAGGGCTATCGGCGGAAACGGAGATTTCTTGAGGTGTCGTCGCCTACCACACGTCGACGAATCGCCGCCGCCTCGAGCGCCGCCCGCTGGACTGCAGGCCGCGCAGCAACCAGGCGCGCGTTTCGATCGGATCGATGACGGCATCGACCTCGAAGGCGGATGCGACCGACACCGCCTTGCCCTTCTCGTACATGCCCGCGACCAGCTTTTCATAGAGCGCCTTGCGCGCGTCCGCGTCCGGTTCGGCTTCGAGCTCCTTGCGAAAACCCAACTGTACTGCGCCTTCCAGGCCCATCGGACCCAGCTCCGCGGTCGGCCAGGCGATGGTAAAGAACGGCTGATGCAGACTGCCGCCGGCCATGGCCTGCGCCCCGAGCCCGTAACCCTTGCGCACGACCACCGCGAACAGCGGCACCGAAAGATTCGCACTCGCGAGGATCAGCCGCGACCCGCGCCGCACGGCCGCCGTTTTCTCGCTGTCGGGTCCGACCATGAAGCCCGGCGTATCGCACAGCGAAATGACCGGTAAGCCGTAGGCGTCGCACAACTGCAGGAAGCGTCCGCCCTTTTCACCGCCGTCGCCGTCGATCGCGCCACCCAAATGCCGCGGGTCGTTGGCGATGAGTCCGAATGGTCGGCCTTCGACGCGTATCAGCGCCGTGATCAAACCGACGCCGTAGTCACGGCGCATTTCGACGACGGAGCCCTCGTCCGCCAACGCCTGGACGACCGCGCGCATGTCGTAGACGCGCAGCCGATCTTCGGGGATCAAGTGCCGCAAGCGCCGTTGATCGCCCGCGGTCCAGTCCTCGAGCACACCTTGAAAGTAGCCGAGCGTCTGGCGCGCAACGGCGGTCGCATGCGCCTCATCATCGCAGGCGATATCCACCACCCCGTTGGCGGTCTGTACGTCCATCGGCCCGATATCTTCAGGGGCGAAATGGCCGAGGCCACCGCCTTCGATCATCGCGGGCCCCGCCAGCCCGATATTCGAATTGGCGGTGGCGATCGTGATGTCGGCGCATCCGAAGATGACGGCGTTACCCGCAAAACAACGCCCGGCATTGACCGCGATGCGGGGCGCGATGCCACTCAACTTCGGTCACGTCGCAAAGGTTTTGATGTCGAGCCAGCTCATGATCAGATCATCGGTGTCGACATCGCCCGGCCGCCCGCCGCCGCCCTCGGTGAAGAAGACGGCCGGGGTCTCCCATTGTTCGGCCAGCTCGAAGAGTCGGTCTTTCTTCTTGTGATTGGTATGGCCCTGCGTGCCTGCCAGCACCGTGTAGTCGTAAGCGAAGACCGCACAGCGGCACGCGTCAACGCCGAAATCACCTGCATTGACCGTACCGAAGCCGGCGATCATGCCGTCCGCCGGGGTGTTGTCCATGAGGTCGTCGAGCGATCGGCGACGGCGCTGTGCGGCGATCGCCAAGGCGCCGTATTCGATGAAGCTGCCGGGGTCGCAGAGGTCCTCGACGTTTTCCCGGGCCGTTCGCGCGCCGATCTTACGCCGCTTCGCGACCGCGTCGGCACGCGCGGCGTCCGTGCCACGCGCATGACGCGCACGTACTTCATCGAGATCCGCGCGCGGCGCGTGCAGGTCCATCGTGCTGGAAGATTGGATCGCTTCGGCAGCGTGGTCCACGGACGCCAAGATCACCAGCGCGTCGTTCTCGTCGACGACGTCGTCGACCGCGACGGGGATGTCGGTCACCGTGCCGCTGGCATGGGCCTCGACGACGTGGTGCATCTTCATCGCCTCGAGCACGGCGACCTGCTGGCCGGGCCTGATGTCGGCGCCCGGCGCAACATCGATGCTGACCACGCTCGCGCGCATCGGCGCCGTGATAACCACTGTTCGGGTCGACATGCGTGATTCCTGTAGGGCGGTCCCCGCCAGTATATCCGACGCCGTCGCGCCACCGTTGCCGCTACTCGCTACACCTCGTGCGCTGTGGACTTGTAATAGATTGTGAAACATTCAACGGAACGTAGGCGTGCATGAACCGTTTTCGATTCAATTCGAACAGAGCTCCATTAGGCGTTAGCAGCCAGGAAAAAGTCTAAACAAGCCCAGTGAATACACGCGTTTTCGTCTACGGCGTCGACACGAACACGAGCCGTTCCTTCGCCGAGCGCGCGCGATCGCTTAGAATCGGCGGACCCTCGATTACGGTCGAGTCCCTCGGAACTGTCGTGCGATCCAGTCAAATCCTGTGTACAGCCACCTCGCTGGCGGTCGGCGCTCTGGCGTCGGCGGCGAGGTCGAACTCGAATCCGCGGCGTCGGATCCGAAGAATCCCTATGCGCCGTTCGACGAGACCGCTGTAGCCGCCGGACGGGCGTTTGGCATCGTGCGTTGACACCCGGATCCCCGGCGGCGCTGAGATAGGGATCTGGTGCGTCGCCCTCGACGTCGGCGATGCGCTGTTCGAAGAACGCACCGCAGTCCTCGATGATAACGAACGCGCGCGGGCGCGGCGTTTCAAGCGCCCGCTTGACGCACGCCGCTGGTCGTTCGCCCGCGCCATGCTGCGGCATCTGTTATCACAATGCGTATCGCTCTCTGCGGACACGCTCCGTTTCGACTATGAGGGTAACGGCAAACCCCGTCTCGCTGGCGCGCATCCACCCGTTCACTTCAACCTGTCGCATGCGGACGCGATGGCCATGATCGGCGTGACCAGTCTCGCGCCGATCGGCGTCGACATCGAACGATTGCGGGCAATTCCCGACGCTGACGACGTCGCCGCGCGCTTCTTCGCCCCGGGTGAACGGCGTGCGCTGAATGCCCTGCCCCGCGCTAGCTGGATTCGCGGATTCCTGAACTGCTGGACCCGCAAGGAAGCAGTCATCAAAGCCACTGGCGCGGGCCTCGCGATGCCACTCGACGGATTCGAAGTCTCGCTCGAGCCGGACGGCCCGGCGTTGATGCGGAAATGCCCGGTTCATGACGAAGATGGCCGTCGCTGGTCGCTACACCATATCGATGCCGCAGCCGATTACGTTGGTGCAGTGGCGCTACGCTCTGATCGCGTGCCGCGCATCGTGCTGAAGTACCGATGATCGACAAAGTCCATCTCACGCTATTAACGGCTCTGATACTCGCCGCGGCGTCAGATAAAGCGACGGCGCATTATCTCGGTCAAGGTTACATCTTCGTGAGCGTCTACGACGATGCGGTCGACGGGCGTTTCGAATTCACGCTGCCGGATCTAAACCGGGCGCTGAACCTCGACTTCAGAGAAGACCGCACCGCAAGCGCTGCGGATCTCGAAGCACACGTGAACACCATTAAAGCGTACGCGCTCGAGCGCATTTCATTCGCCGTCAACAACAGGCCGGCAGCGCTCCGATTGAAGCACCACGAGCTTCTAACCTTGGATCCGGCGCAATACGCCGTATTCCATTTCGCACTCGATGAACTTTCGGAACCACCCGAATCCATCGAAATTGATTACCGAATCGCCTTCGATGCCGTCCCCGAGCACCGCGGTTTTCTCGTCGTCGAAAACAACTGGAAGGCCGGCACCTTCGACAACGAAGCACAAGTGTCGCTGATATTCACGCCCACGGATCGACGGCAGACGGTCGATCTTTCAGCCTCGTCGGTGCTTCGCGGCTTTATCGCGATGCTGCAACTCGGCATGCATCACATCTGGATTGGAATCGATCACGTCCTTTTCTTGCTGGCGCTTTTGTTGCCGTCCGTACTGCGACGGCCGTCGGGATACTGGGAGCCGGTTTCCGGTTTTCGTCCGGCGTTGTGGACCGTCGTCGCGATCGTGACGCTGTTCACCGTTGCGCACACGCTTACGTTGAGCTTGGCCGCGATGGAAATGGTGATCCTGCCGTCGCGGCTGGTTGAATCGATCATCGCCGCCTCTATCGCCATCGCCGCGCTCGATATCCTGCTGCCGTTGTTTCGCGGCTACATCTACCTGGTCGTATTCGGCTTCGGACTGTTTCACGGCTTCGGCTTCGCGAGCGTGCTGGGCGAGATCGGTATCCCGCCCAACTACCTCGTGCATTCGCTGCTCGGATTCAATGTGGGCGTGGAAGTCGGGCAGGTCGCGATCGTTTGCGTCCTGTTTCCGGCGCTTTTTATTGCGCGCAACTGGTCTACCTACTCGCGATACCTCATCAAGGGCGGCGCGATAGCGTTGATCATGGTCTCGATGTACTGGTTCATCGAACGCGCTTTCGAGGTGGACCTGCCGGCCGGATCCATTCTGTGGGAGGTTCTCAGAATGTTCGGATTCGATCGGGGCTAATTTAGGTCGATTATCCTTAGCACATCCAGACGCCGCATGACCGGAGGGCTCCGAATATGGATTTTGACTGGACTGAAGAGCAACTCGCCTACAAGCAACGTGTGATCGCGTTCGCCGAACAGGAGTTGAATGACGGCCTGGTCGACCGCGACCGGCAGGCGGAGTTTTCTCGCGAGCACTGGAACAAATGCGCCCGATTCGGGATCCTTGGCCTGTCGGTTCCCACGCAATTCAACGGCGGCGTGGACACCGATTTCCCTACCGCCATGCTGGCCATGGAGGGCATGGGCCGCGGGTGTCGCGACAACGGGCTGACCTTCGCGCTCAACGCTCAGATGTGGACCGTGCAACTGCCTATCGCGCAGTTCGGGACGGACCTGCAAAAGACCAAGTATCTGCCGCCCATGTGTTCGGGAGACTCGATCGGCGCGCATGCGATCACCGAGCCTGAAACGGGTTCGGACGTGTTCAGCATGACGGCGCGCGCCGAGCCGACCGAGGGCGGCTATCTGTTGAACGGAATGAAACACTATATCTCGCTTGGACCCGTCGCCGATCTCGCGCTGGTCTTCGCGACCTTGGATCCGGAACTCGGCAGGTGGGGCGTGACCGCTTTCCTCGTCGAGTGCGCCAGCCCGGGAATAACCGCGAGCCCGGCGCGCGACAAGATGGGTCTGCGTACCGTGCCGATGGGCGAGTTGTATTTCGAGAACTGTTTCGTGCCAAGCGAGAACCGGCTGGGACCGGAGGGCGCGGGCGTGAGTCTGTCGACGAATTCGCTCGAATGGGAGCGCTGCTGCATTCTCGCCAGCCAGCTCGGTGCGATGGAACGTCAGCTCGAGGAATGCATCGATTACGCACGCGAACGGCGGCAGTTTGGTCAGCCAATCGGAAAATTTCAGGCCGTGTCCCACCGCATCGTCGATATGAAGCTGCGGTTTGAGACCTCGCGCCTGATGCTCTACAAGGTCGCGTGGCTCAAACAGCAGGGGCGGAGCGTCATGACGGAAGCGGCGCTGCTGAAGCTTCATCTGAGCGAATGCTTCGTCCAGTCGAGCCTCGATGCCATCCGCATCCACGGCGGTAAGGGTTACATGACCGAAGCGGGCATCGAACGCGATCTGCGCGACGCCGTCGGCGGCACCATCTATGCGGGGACCTCAGACATTCAGCGCAATATCGTCGCCGGTATGCTGGGCTTATGAACGGGATAACGTGATGGCTTCACTTCCACAGGCCATCGATGCGACCGCGGAGCGTGCGCCGGAACGCGTGGCGATGCGCTGTCTGGACGCCAGCCTGAAATACTCGGAACTCGCCATGCGGTCGAACCAGTTGGCCAACGTGCTTGCCGCCACGGGACTGCGCCGCGGCGACCGGGTGGGCATTTTCATGGACAAATGCCTGGAGATACCGATCGCGCTGCACGGCATCATGAAAGCGGGCGGCGCCTACGTGCCACTCGACCCGGCGGCGCCCATCGACCGCTTCCAGACCGTCGTGCGGGACTGCGGCATCCGGCACGTCGTCACGGCGCCCAACAAACTCGAGACCATGCAATCGGCCGCACAGGACACCTCGATCGAATACCTGTTCGGGGTCGATTCGGATCCGGCAGAGCCCCGATGGCAGGCCATGTCATGGAAGGAAGTTTACGCGGCGCAGGCCGACCGTGGTCCGCCAGTCAGGATCGTGGAAAGCGATCTCGCCTACATCATCTACACGTCCGGATCGACCGGTCAACCGAAGGGCATCATGCACACCCACGCGAGCAGTTTGAGTTTCTCGCGCTGGGCCGCACAGGAATACGGACTCCGGCCGGACGATCTCTTGAGCAACCACGCACCCTTGCATTTCGATCTGTCTATTCTCGACTTTTTTGCCGGCGCCGTTGCCGGCTGCGCTACCTCGATCATTCCCGAGGCATACACCAAGTTTCCAGCCAGTTATTGCAAGTTGATCGCGGATCACCGTATTACGGTGCTCTACACCGTGCCGTTTGCGCTCATCCAACTGTTGCTGCGCGGGTCGATGGACGATCACGATCTGGGCGCGCTGCGCTGGGTGATCTTCGGTGGCGAGCCCTTTTCGACCAAACACCTGCGTGAGCTGATGCGGCGACTTCCGCAGGCGCGTTTCGACAATATCTACGGCCCCGCGGAAGTGAATGGCATCACGCACTATACCGTCCCGGACTTGGCCGACACCGACGACGCGATTCCGATTGGAAAGATCGCCGCACAGGCCGAATCGCTCGTCGTCGATGAAGACGGCGAGGCGGTCGCATCCGGCGAACCCGGGGAACTGCTGGTCCGGACGCCGACGATGATGCGAGGCTACTGGGGCCGCGACGATTTGAACGAAAAGGCCTTGTTCAAACGCAGCGTCGCGCGCGACCGCGAGGATGTGTTTTATCGCACCGGGGATCTCGTGACCCAGGATCCCGACGGGACGCTGTGGTTTCTCGGGCGCAAGGATCGGCAGGTGAAAGTGCGCGGTTACCGCATCGAGTTGGATGAGGTCGAGGCCGCACTCGTGGCCGTCGATGATGTGGAGGAAGCGGCCGCGATCGCGATTCCCGGTATCGAGGGAAGCCAGCAGATCGTTGCGATGGTAACCTTGAAAGGTGACGCTGCTGAGGCCACGGGGGATACATTGCTAGGCCATATCAAGACCAGTCTTCCGAGTTATGCCGTACCGGGCGCACTGACCGTGCGCAAAGCGTTTCCGCGTACGAGGACGGGAAAAATCGACCGTCGACTGCTGCGCGAAGAAGCGCTCGCGGGACGGGCGTAACGCATCAATGTGCAACCCCGTGTCCAGTCAGGTGGAACACCAATGAATGCCCGGGATGCCGTCGCGACGTTCATTTCCGAGGAACTGCTCGGCGGGCAGGTGGTCGAGCACGACCAGAACCTGCTCGAAGACGGTGCGGTCGATTCGCTCGGGATGTTGAGACTGGTCGCGTATCTCGAGGAACGCTACGCCATCGAGATCCCGCCGGAACAGTTCACGATCGAGAACTTCCGCACGATCAATACCATCGGTGATTATCTCAGCCGGGCCTTCGATGGCGCGGCACACGGGTGAACCCGAGATTTCCTAGGCGGCTGAATCGACCACGTTCGACTCGTGCGCGAGATCCGGTTCGCCGCTATGGGCGAGGATATGCGCTCGCGCGCCGTCGCGCAGTGCGAGTGACGTTTGCCAGTGGTCGCCTTGCGCGGGCGCGACCACGGGTGTACCGACGTTGACGATGATCTCGCCGTGGCGGGGTATCCAGGTTCCCGCTCGCAAGATCGAGCGCGTCCCCCGTATCGCAATGGGCACGACCGGGACTGCGGCTTCGGCCGCGGCCGCGAACGCACCCATGTGAAACGGCAGGAGACCCGGCATGCGCTTGAACGTACCTTCAGGAAAAACGGTCAAGCCGTCGCCCCCGGCGAGTGTCTCGGTAAACACATTGAAACCGACAAGGCTTTCAGCGGCGTCGAAGCGCTCCACGAAGACACCGCCCAGGTGCTTTAGGGGCCGTGCCAGGGCCCACGAGTCCCGGAGTTCTCCCTTGATGACGAATCGCGGCGGGCGCGGCAGTACCGCGAACAAAAGCAGACCGTCCAGATAGCTCTGATGATTCGCGACGATCACACAGGGTTCGCCGGCCGCTGGAAGCTCGTTCAATCCGGTCAACTTGATGCGCGTAGCGGTAACGATGCCTAAACATCGAGCGATCGTTTTCTCGATACGCCATATCGCCAAGCGCGGCAGCGGTAACCAGGCGCACGCCCAGGCCGCGGTCGCGAGCATTACGAACACGCTCCACGCGTAGGCAGCGTAACACCAAACGCTCACCGCGCGGGCCGCGCGCCTGAGTTGTGGCACGATACCGGCGGCAGCGAGACGCAATACCTGTAACCAGAGCGCGCGCTCGGATTTACCGAGGCCGTGGGCCTCATGGAGCGTGCGGGTTGCGGAGCGCCGGATCTTGCCACTCGAGGTTCTTAGGACCGTATTGGGCGGAGCCAGAATGACTTCGTCGGGCGGCGTCGCCATGAGGTCGCTCGCCCGTGCGTTGATGGCACGCCGCAGCGATCGCTGCGCTTCATCGCGGCGCCTGCGCGTTTCGGCGACGACTACGATTCGCTCGGTTGCCGTATCCGCGTCCATCGTGCCAAATACCGCGACGTACCCCTTGCGAATGCCGTCGAGATCACCGATCGCGTCTTCCACTTCGGCCGGGTAAATGTTCCGACCGGCGCGGATGATGATGTCCTTCGTGCGTCCGGTCAGGTAGAGATCACCCGCCGCGATATAGGCGCGGTCGCCGGTCTGCAGCCAGCCATTCTCAAACAGTTGGTCAGTCTCCGCGGGCCGTTCGTAGTAACCCGAAGTCGCGGACGGCCCGCGAAATTGCAAGCGGCCTTCGTGCCGCTCCGGTAATTCGCGTCCGGCCTCGTCGACCACGCGGATTTCATGTTGCGGTAGTGGTTGACCGCAGGCGACGATCTTCAACCCATCCTCGCCCGATTCTGTCGCCGTGACCGGCACGGCGCGCCCGCTTCGGGTCAGCGCGTCACGCTCGATGACGTCGATCAGCGGTCCCCGGCCAGGTGGTGGAAACGTGAGGCCCACGGCGCATTCGGCCAGGCCGTACACCGGAAACATCGCCTGCCGGCGGAATCCGTAGGCCTCGAAACGCGCACAGAACGCGTCCAGCGTGCGCGCGCTGATCGCCTCTGCACCGTTTGCGACGATGCGCCAGTGGCTCAAATCCACGCCCTTCGTGTCCTCGTCCGTGATCCGGGTGCAACAGAGCTCGAAAGCAAAGTTGGGCGCGGCCGACAAGGTGCCGCCATAACGGTGGATCGCCCACAGCCATCGCTGTGGCTTCGCCAGAAACGTCAGCGGCGGCATGATCACGAGACGCACGGCGTGGTAGAGGCTGCCGAGCCAAGCGCCGATGAGGCCCATGTCATGATAAAGCGGCAGCCAGCTGACGAATACGTCGTTCGGCTGCGCTTCCAGCGCGATCCCGTCCGCGCGTATATTCGCCAGGAGATTGTGGTGTGACAGGATGACGCCTTTGGGATCCCCGGTGCTGCCCGAGGTGTACTGAAGAAACGCGATATCGTCCGCGGCGCGCGGAACTCGATCTTGAAGCGCCGTACGATCCGTGACTTGGCTTACGGTCAGGACGTGACGCAGGGACGCGACGGCGGCCCGGAGCAGGTGAGCGATCCGGCTCGCATCGGCCGTGGTCAGCAGCATCGCGGCGCGACAGTTTGCGAGGATACGGCTTTGGCGACGCAGGTGGTCTTCGATCTGCTGACGGCGAACCGGCGGGTAGATCGGAACCGGTACGCCGCCAGCCAGCAGCACGCCGAAAAACGCGAAAAAGTACTCGCTGCTGGTCGGCAACATCAGGGCAACCCTTTCGCCGGGGTCCAGATTACGGCTCCGCAGTCCCGCAGCCACCGCCGAGGCGCCCTGCCAAAGATCTCGATAGGTCAAGATCGCGCCGTCGGTATAGTCGTCGTAGAACTGGATGTGTGGCCGCTCGCCGTGGTTAGCGACATGCCATGCGAGCACGTCGACGAGAGTCTCGGCGCCATCGGGCGCCGCATTCACATGTGTCGAGCGGGTATCCGCCTTGATCGATTGAAAGGCCAACGGTTTTACGCCACGGGCCCGCATTAACCCGCGCAGCAGATCGCGGGGCGTCTGCGCATCGAATATCAGCGATTCAGTCAGGGTGACGTCGAACGTTCGATCGATACGCGCGCTCAATTCAACCCGCGCAAGACTGTCTAATGCAAAATCATGTTCCAGCGAGCTATCGAGTGTCGCGTCCGGCAGGGATACGTTACCCGCATGTAGCTCACGCGCGAGGGCATCAACGACCTCGATCAGCGCGTTTGCAGTTTGCTGCACATCGGCGGTTTCGTCGGGTGACGAGATATTGGTCGCCATGTATTCACTATAACGAGGGATTCGCGAAAGCACGATTTTGGTTTTTAAAACAGCATGGCCATGACGTCGACGTTTTGAACGGTGGGGTGCCCGGCTACAACTCCACTCACGCGCAGGCGGCGCTGCTCACCGACTACTGGATTCTCCAACCGTACATCGTTTTCATGTGTAGCGCTTGGAACGACGTCAAGTATTTCGCGCGCTTGAATCCCGGCGCCCCCTATAGAGGACTGCCGCCAGACGAACCCATCTCGTGGCGACAGGACTGGCGCAATTGGTGTTGTGCAAGCAGGCGCGCCGGACCGTGGGCGCAGGCCGCTCAGGGGCGGAAACTCGCGAATACGCGCTGACAAATACCGGCCTGTCTCAATCCCCTTTGACCCGGGCGTACCGGGCCTGTTACGACGTGATCGACGATATCGCTCGAATGCGCGACGTGTTCGTGATCGATATGGATACCGCGCTTTCCGATCGTGGCGACTACTTCCACGATGCGGTGCATTTCAACGGGGATTATATATAGAGGTTGATTTTTGGAAGGGGGAAGGCGACCATCAGACTTCGTAAACGAGTCTGACAGGTTGCCGAATGAAGTCTAAGCTTAGCGCGAGGGCTGTTTTAGCTTTTCTTTCCGCTCTTTCCATTGCCTTAAAAGTTGCCGACCGTACATCACCCCATCCCGGACGTCGGGATCTGTTCCTTCAGGTAGAGGACCAAATTCAACAGTTTTTCGAGCTGCTTCCGGAGCACGAGAACCTGAACCCTGAGGAGTTGCGCGACCTTGGTCAGATTCGGGAGGTTCTTCACGAGTTGTATCACGATGCGGACTGGGTGATGCTGGATCCGAAGGAGGAATCCGAGCACTAGGACCGTGTCTCGCTAAAGCCCGAACAAGCTCCTCCGGTGTGGCATCTGTCGCGGGCGGGTGCTTCGGCATAGCAATTGCTCCTTTTCCGACCGTAGCGATCAATTACCTAAGAAACGGTCGCAAGCCTGTTCGAAGGCGAATGGACTATCGTTAGGGTCAGGATAATTTTTGTAGTTCGTCCACAGTCCTGATTCAACCATATCATCCTTGATGTTATTGAAGGAACTCCGATACCGCGTCTTGGCCCATGAATTTATCGGCCCGTACACGGCCTCAAGATCGCGACACCCCGCCTGGCAGGTATCCGCGGCGTTCATCATGATCTGTGTCGAGTAGCACCACAGCGTGCGACCTTCATAGGTCACCGAATATTCGTTCACTTCTGCGTTTTGCATGATGACGATAAAAGCCGGAATCATTCTCGCGATCTGGTCGGAGCACGTGATATAGCACTTGCTCACGTCAAGGTGGCCTTGCTCCGCCTTGGTGAATTCTTGTGAGATTGCGGGTTGAATGGATAGCGCTACCAGCGTAACCAAAGCTGTCTTCTTCATTGCGTCCCCCTTGCCATTGCGGCACACGCTGAGATTGGTTCCCGGCTTAAGGGAGCCGGGCCACAGTCGATGTGATATTCTGACCCAGACGCGAAAAAGCCGAGCTGGAACTCGGCTTAATCGCCTGCCGCAACCTTAAAGGAGAGTCCGGCAGAGTGTCCTAGAACGGGCGGATTGTCTGCTGCCTGACAGGCTCAGTCAAGGACTCTCCCGCAATGGGAGACTGCTTGAATTGGACGACGACCTGCCCCACCTCTGCGGTTGCAAAGTTACGCGCCAAGACAAAAACTTTGAAGACGATCCCAAGTACATTCTTGAGATATTTGCCAATAAGGGGGCTACTTCTCATTCTGAGCCTTTAAAGCTTTCCGGAGATAGTAGATTTTTAGGTGATGCAGACGCACTCTCAAAAATTGCAAAAGAGATTCTAAGCAACATAGAACCCACGGAAGACGCTTTCTTTCCTCCTCAAGCCGTTGCTGATACTTTTCGATTGTGCCTTTCGTTGCTTCCTCAGCCCGAACTCCGAACTCTCTATATCGGGCTCTTACAGCGACTGGATCCCGATGAGGATGAAGCCGGCGGTAGATATCCAGGTTATCCAGAGGATCCTCAAACTCGGAGGCTGTGCGCGACGCTTCTTCATGCGTTCCCGAAAAACTTTTCGCCATGAATTCTGATTTATGCATAGCACGCGCATACCTAAAATTTCGCGACTCTACATTATGAACGCGCTCCCGAACTTAATCCATTGGGAGCAATGAGTTGGGAATACATCAACCGCCGTCCGATCAATCCAGCCGCCATCGACACCATCTGAGCCATCGTGTCCTCGTCACGAATGTTGTGTTTACCGGCGAACTCCTGGACGTATCGGTTCATGTGCTTGGAGCTTAGCTTGTGGAACGTGCCCTTGTGCGTCCGCTTGAGCATCGACCAGAATGATTCGATCCCTTGAGTGTGGACAGGGCCGATAACATACTCGCCAATGCTGTGTTTGACGCTCTCGTGGTCGTAGGGCATGCCCCGGTAAGCTTTGGCGTCATCCGTGTAGACCGTGGCCCCTGCGGCTGCGTGGTCCGCCACAAAGCCTTGCAGGGTTTCACTATCCGTATTTGAGACCACCTCAGCGCTCACCTGATTGGTATCCCGGTCCTTGGCCCCGATGACGATCGTCTTGTCGGCTGTGCCGCGACCCGTCAATTCCTCCCGCTTCGACTTCGGCATGTTCTTGCGCTTGCCGCCCATGTAGGTCTCGTCGACCTCCAAGGGACCAGAGAACCGCCCCGCCTTATCCTTCGCCCATACCTCGCGAAGCCGATGGAGCATGAACCATGCGGTCTTCTGTGTGACCTTGATATCCCGGTGTAGCTTCATCGAGGACACGCCCTTGAGGCTGGTCACTTCAAGGTAGATGGCGAATACCCACTTGCGGAGCGGGATCCTCGAATTTTCCATGGCCGTGCCAGTCTTGACCGAGAAGTAGGCGCGGCAGTCGGTGCAGCGGTAGGGTGACTTCGCATGCTTGGCTTCGTGGGTCCGCACGCTCCCGCAACGCGGGCAACAGCGACCGGTAGGCCACACATGTGCCTCGAACCACTTGCGGGCCGATTCTTCATCCGGGAACATCTCGCCGATCTCCATGACGGAGATCCCTTCGCGGTGGGCTTTACCAGGGGCCTTTTGTGCCATTGCCGAGCGCCTGTCTATCTATCTAACTGAAGTCAATAATAGCAGGCCCTGGACAGAAATCAACCTCTATATATAATCTCCATTTCAACGCTTCAGGAAGCGCAGCGGCGGCGCAATTCGTGGCGGAGCAGCTCAGTGACCGCTTTTTCAGCGGCCCGGAGGCCGTGTCCGAGATGCCGAAAACACACGCCCCAACCCCTTAAAGCCTCACGAAAATTCGCCGCTAACCTCCTTCAGGCCTGACGGAGAAAACCGGCTTGGGAGCGAAACGGGAACGCTTTTCGTCCGTACGCATTGCTCACGTGGAATGTGACCTGGTTCCGCGGGTATCACTCATGCTTGTTCTATCCAACCGGTAATTTTTCACAAGGAGTTGCCGCTAGAAGAATTTGAATTCGGTCACATTTGAACTCGTCTCATCGGAAATAGTTGTGATCAGTTTCATAGTGCAACGTGATACGAATTGTTTCTTCGTGAATGAACATTAAATTGGTTAACTTCAGATATGCACCTAGCCATTTCGTCTACTAAGGTTGCGACCATGAATATCAAACGACAGCTTGGTTTTACCATCATCGAACTGATGGCATCGATCACCGTAGCGATGATCGTACTCGGCGTTGGCGTGCCTAGTTTCGTCGATATTGTTCGCAGCAACGATGCTATAACCGACGTCAATCATCTCGTTACCGCAGTGAATCTCGCGCGCAGCGAGGCCGTCGGGCGCGGTGTAGAGGTCACGATCGTCCCGCAATCCGGAAACGATTGGACGACCGGATGGGTCGTCGGTATCGATTCGGACGGCGACGACACGTTCCCGGAGACGGGCGAACCCGTACTGCGAACATTCGATGCCGTGAACTCCCTCACGTTTACGGCAGCGCCGGTGCGCATCGAATTCAAGCCGACCGGCGAAGTAGCGGCGCTCGCGAGTTTCGCAATGGTCCCGGCCCACTGTAACGACGCCAACAACCGGCAGCGCACGCTCAGCATCGCGATGGCGGGTTACGTCGATTTAACCAAGCAAAACTGCCCCTAGAGTCCTATGAACAAGCCGCAAAAACAGTTTGGATTTTCACTGGTCGAGACCCTGGTCGCCTTGTTCGTACTCGCGATCGGCATCCTCGGGCTTTCGGCCTTACACGCGACGAGCATGCGCGGTGGATCGAGCTCACATCACCGATCGCAGGCCGTGCTCATCGCTTACGACGTGATGGACCGGCTGCGCAGCAACCGCAACGTGGCCCTCGCTGGCAATTACAACATGGTGATCACCGATGCCGCGCCGGCTGGCGACGGCAATCCGCCGCTGGTCGACGACGACCTCGCCGAATGGTTCGGTACCCACATTACGCTGTTGCCCTCCGGCGACGCGGCCATCAACTGCGCGAACACGGGCATCTGTACCGTCACCGTGCAGTGGGACGATAGCCGCGCGGACACCAGCGCGGGCGCGCAGCAGTTCAATTTCACGAGTGAAATCTGAAATGAGCACGCATAAGCAAAACGGCGTCACCTTGATCGAACTCATGGTCGCGATGACCCTGGGTCTGGTTATCCTCGGCTCTGCCCTACAGGTATTCTCGGCCAACAAACAGAGTTTCCGCACAAGCCACGCGCTGGCGCGCATTCAGGAAGATGGGCGCTTCGCCATGCAATCGATGGCACGTGATATCCGTATGGCGGGCTATGTCGGTTGCAGCAGCCGCCAACAGGTCGGCGTGAATTCCGTGGCAAACGGAACACCGCCGACCGTCAACCTGGGTACCGCGCTGTTCGGCTTCGACAACGGAACCGGCTGGTGGGGCGGCGTCAATCCGCCACAGGACCATATCGGTCGCGACTTGACCATATGCGATACGGTTGGCGGCGGTAACGCGGTCTGCCAGACCAGCGACATCCTGCAACTCATCCGCGGCTCGGAATCCGCCGTTCAGTTGAACGCCGATATGGCGACGACAGGCGACACGGTCCGCGTACACAAAACGGATTTCGATAATTTCGATCCGCCCGTGACCGTCGGCGGTAATTCACCCACCGGCGAAGATCTCGTGCTCATCACCGAT
Organism: Gammaproteobacteria bacterium; assembly: GCA_965217605.1. GTDB lineage: Bacteria > Pseudomonadota > Gammaproteobacteria > JAYYZW01. The sequence continues at coordinate 546,114 of CBDCJB010000004.1, read as the reverse complement.
TGCCGCCGTGCCGATCTGTTCCGTGCGACTGGGAGCGCGGTGGCGGGCACCGATCAAGTGCTCACGCCGAACGCGGCCCTACAACAAGCCTATTTGGCCGACGCCGTCGTGACACCGGTAGTCGCCGCGAATTATTTCGTTGCCGACGATAACACCGACGAAGACGGCGACGGAAATCCCGATCCCATCCCCGCGCTTTACCGCATGGGTATTACCGACGGTGGTAACGCGCCGGTCGCGTTACCGATCGCCAAAGGCGTGGAAATGATGACTTTGACCTATGGCGTCGACACGGGCGGTGACGAATTCGCGGATGCGTATGTGGCCGCCGGCGCCGTTACTGATTGGTCGCGGGTCGTGAGCGTTCGCGTATCGCTGTTGATCAAGAGCAAAGACGATTTCGTAACCGATTACCCAGTCTCCGTGACCTTCGTCGAAGGCACCGTCGTCAATAACGGTGCCGGTGCTGACCGCCGGCTTCGACTGGTCTTTTCAACCACCGTCGGTTTGCGCAACCGCGTACCGTGATACGGAGCATAACCATGCAATCGAAACAGTCCGGCGCCGCGTTAATCGTTTCACTCGTCATGCTCACGGTCATGACCCTCTTAGGTGTGTCCACGGTAAAAATGACCGTGATTGGCGAGCGCATGGCCGGTCATTTTTTTAATAAGCAAAGCTCGTTCGATTCCGCCGAAGCCGCATTACGCGAAGGCGAAGACGACTCCGATGCCTTTCCGCTCTATGCGCCGACCGACGGCACCGATGGCTTGTTTTTACCGAATCCCGCCGGGGAGCCGAAGTGGAGCGATGCGGCGACCGTTTGGAAGACCCGCGACGATTCGGTGCTTGCAGGCGTCGCGCAGCAACCCCAATTCATCACCGAATACATGGGCGGCGTACCGCGCGACGACAACTGCCTGTTGGATTCCGATGCCAGCACCAACCAGGACTGCTGGCGTTATGCCTATCGCGTTTCGGCACAAGGCTTCGGCGCGAATCTCAATGCTCAATCCATGACTCAATCAACGATCTTGTCGAGGAAGTGAAGCAGCAGAGCTCCACCCGCAGATCACCGTAACGGACAGACTCCTATGAACGTGCCAACTCATCCTTCGAACGTCAAAGCCAAGTTTTGGCGGCCTGTACTGGCCGGTTTCCTGTTGGGGAACTGGATCACCGCCGGCGCCGCGTTATCGATCCCGAATACACCGATATTTCTCGCCAACGACGTCGCAGCCAACATTTTCTTCTCGCTCGACGATTCGGGTTCGATGGACTGGGAAGTTACCTTGACGAACGGCGCCTTGACGGCGCATCCAGGTGCATCCAACTGGGGCAACATGGATTTTTCGCCCAATAACTTTGAAGAAGACCGGGAAATGTGCGTTGGTTACAGCGTCATGGCCTATAACCCTGCCGTGACCTATGTCCCGTGGTTCGGCGTCGACGAAAACGGCGATCCCTATCAGAATCAATCCATCACCGCGGCGTTGAGCGATCCCTATGACGCGAACGGCTGGACGCGCAACCTCCTGAACGCCGATTGGACGGGTTATGCGGCGGGCTACGGCCAGTGGGTGGACGGTTCGGGCGGAAATCCTACCGATGGCGTCTACCAGAATGGCGAATGCCCGGTCTCAAATACCGGATCGGCCGGGTACTCGAGTCGCGCGCCGAATTACACCGACCCGCGCTGGATCTTCGTCGATACGCTCACCGCCGCACAGCAGACTAATTATGCGAACTGGTACTCCTACTACCGCAAGCGTGAATACGTCCTGAAGCGGGCGGTCTCGGAACTCATCACCAACTCGACGCAGCGCATGGGCCTAGCGACCCTGCACAATAACAACAACGTCGGCACACCCGTCGCGGACATGGGCAACGCCGCGGCCAAGACGCCTCTGCTCGACGAGCTGTTCCAGGTCAATTCCACGGGCGGTACGCCACTCAGGCGTCTACTGGAGAATACCGGCGAATATTTCGATCAAACCGATTCCGGCAACAACCTGCATAGCCCGCTCGGTTTTACCACATCCTCTCCGATCCTGCCGGAAGCGGACGGCGGTGAGTGCCAACAGAATTTCACCGTATTGTTCTCCGATGGGTTCTGGAACGGCGGCGCGCCGAGCGTCGGTAATACGGATACGGACGGTCCGCTCGGCTGGGACGGCGGTCCCCATGCGGACACGTTTTCAAACACGCTCGCCGACGTTGCGATGAAATACTACGAGCGGGATCTATCGTCCACGCTCGACGACAACGTCCCGGTGATCACCAATATCGACGAGAATCAGGCCCAGCATATGGTGACCTACGCAGTCGCCTTCGGCTTGAACGGCACGCTGTCGGCCGCGCCGGCCGACCATGACGGTGCAACACCGGCGCCGCCGTGGCCGCTGCCGACATCAAACAATCTGACCACGATCGACGATATGCGGCATGCGGCGTTCAACTCACGCGGTCTCTATCTCGCCGGTCAGAATCCGCAGCAACTCATCGACAGCCTGAATGCCGTGCTGACTGACATCGGCAACCGTACCGGATCGGCGTCAGCCGTCGCTGCAACGTCCCAATCGGTACAAACCGGGACGCTCATCTTTCAAGGATTTTTCGATACTGAGAATTGGGACGGTGATCTGTTTGGCATCCAGTTCCTCGCAGGCGGCATCATCGGTAGCACCGTTTGGAACGCGGGCGATAACATTCCCATCGAAGCCAACCGCGATATCTTTACCTGGGTCGATTCCGGCGGTGTCGACGGCGAAGAGTTTGAATGGGCCAACCTGACCGCCGCCCAACAGACCAGCATCGGCAGCCAGGCGATCGTCGATTACATCCGCGGCGATCAGAGTAACGAAGTATCGAATGGCGGCACGTTCCGCAATCGCGACGAGCTCCTGGGCGACATCATTCACTCGACGCCCGTCGCCGTCACGAAACAGCAATCCACCCCGCCCTACCAGACCTTGGGTGGAACCGAAGGCTCGAGTTTCAATGCCTTTTTGCAGTCCAAGCAGTCGCGTCAGGACATGGTTTACGTCGGCGCCAATGATGGCATGCTGCACGGCTTCCGCACCGACACGGGTGCCGAGGAGTTCGCTTTCGTGCCACAAGTCACCTTCCCGAATTTGGCCGATCTGACGAGCACCAGCTACGGGCATCGCTTCTACGTCGACGGCTCCCTGCAGGCAGCCGACGCTTACGTCAGCAGCAACTGGAAGACCATGCTCGTCGGCGTCACCGGGCGCGGCGGCAATGCCATATTCGGCTTGGATGTCTCCACGCCGTCGACGTTCGACAAGAACGACGTGATGTGGGAATACACCCACGCCGAACTCGGAATGATACTCGGCAAAGCCCCAGATAGCCCGCCTTAAAAACGGCGCGTGGGTGGCCATAACCGGCAATGGCTATAACAGCACGAGCGAGCGAGCGCAGCTTTTCATCATCGATCTGGCGACCAGCGCACTGATCAAAAAGCTCGACACAGGCAACGGATCCGCAGCCAATCCGAATGGCCTGGCGACGCCGCTCGTCGTCGATACGAATGGCGATTTCACTTATGAATACGTCTACGCCGGTGATCTCCGCGGCAACATGTGGAAGTTCGATTTGAACGATACCAACACCGCGAACTGGGCCGTCGACCTGAGCGGGAGTCCGCTCTATACGGCGATCGCACCCAGCGGCAATGCCCAGGCGATAACGAGCAAGCCCGCGATCATCGTGCATCCAAACGGCGGCTATATCATCCTCTTCGGCACCGGGCGTTTCTTCGTCTCCGGTGATGACATCGTCGCCAGCCCCGCCGAGGTCGATACGTTTTACGGGATCTGGGACAACGGCGCGGCGGTCGCATCCGTCGGCGCACGCTCACTGTCCGGCAGCGGCACGCAGCCTACGACACCGCTGCAACATCAAGAGATTGTCGAAGAAGACGTGGAAACGTTCGGATCGACCCCGCAGTACACTCGAACACTGAGCCAGAACAACGTGGATTACAGTTCCCAGAAGGGTTGGTACCTCGATTTCGTGTCACCCGTGTTCGGCTCGCAGGGTGAGCGCATCATCGCTGATCCGATCGTTGCGATCACCGAGGGCAATGAACCTCTCGTCCTTTTCAACACTTTTGCACCGCTTGGTGGCTGTGAAAGCGCCGGCGGCTTTTCGGCGCTGATGGCCTTCGATCCGGTCAATGGCGGGAAAACGGATTTCGCCGTGTTTGACCTGAATGGCGACGGATCCTTTAACAACGGCGACGCACAGGACGACGGCAGTGGCGGTTACGACCACGACAACGGCTTGATTGGTACGCCGACCGTTGCTCCAGTCACGTTGATTTCCAGCGCCGACGGCACCGTTAATCACGCGATAACTTCAGGACTCGACGGGTCAACGGACGTCAATGATGTAAACGCCGCCGCACAAAGCCTCGGACGTCAGTCCTGGCGGCAACTCAAGTAAGACGCAAACGGAGTTACGCGCATGAATAAACTCATCATCTCGGCCGCGCTCCTGGCGGTCTCCATCATCGCCTCGGCCGACGAACACGATTCGGTTAGTTACGGCATCGTGCATAGCGTCGACGAGGAACACAGCTGGGTGGTCATTGACGACCAGGCGATGTTTTACGGTTCCGGATTGGAAATACGCGACAAATCCGGAACCTTGGTCGCCGATGTAACCCGCTTTAAACCAGGCACGCCGGTGAAATACGAACGTGTATACCGGAATCAAGCAATGCACCTGCTCAAGATTCAAGTGATCGACAAAATACCGGAGATCAAAGATGAAGAGGGAGTGCCGGAACGATGAACCCCACGATCCGGGTTTCTAGCGGCGTGAGCCTGATCGAATTGATGATCGTTCTGGTCATCGTCGGCATTCTCGCCGCGGTCGCCATGCCCAGTTATCGCGCCTACGCCATCGATACCGGCCGTAAAGCGGTGGCTGGCGATCTGCAAGAACTGTCATTGTTTCTGGAACGGGCGTTCAGCGCGCAGGGCCGCTACGACGATGTTGGTAATCCGGGCAATCTGGTTAATGTGTTTCCGTTTACCACGTCTCCCCAAGGGGACTCCAACGTGAAATACAACATCTCCCTACAAGCGTTGAATGCAACGACATTTACGTTGCGCGGCGTCCCCGCCGGTGGCCAAGTCGAAGACACCCAGTGCGGGGAGCTGCGCATCGATGAAGCCGGCACGCAATGCATTCTTGCCGGCGTAACGTGCTCCAATTCAGCGGTGCAGGCGGATCGCGAAGCCGTCGCGGAATGCTGGTAACGGCACACGGGAGCGTTGAAGATGAACACGATTGCGAAATGTTCGGCCTTGTGCCTGATCGTGATGTTCGGTGGGACGTCTGCCCACGCCGAGATCTTCCGCTGGACGGACGCCAACGGCGTGACGCACTTCGGTGAACGACCGCCCGGGCACGGCGATGCCGAGGAAGTCAAAGTTCGCAATGGCGACGCCGATCCCCGGGCGCTCAAAGCATTGGCGGAAATGCAGGAAGCCAGCGACGCAGCCCGCGAAGAACGGCTGCAGAAACGCGCCGAGCGGCGCGCCCAAGCGGAAGAAACAAAGGTCAAGGGGCAGCAATGTGCTAGCGCCAAAGCGCACCGGCAACGGCTCGTATCCTCCAACCGCTTGTTCGTCGTGAACGCCGACGGTAGCCGCGAACGCGTTGGAGAAGAGGCACGAATTGAAGACATGCGTCGGATAGACGAAGAGATTAAGAATTTGTGTGGGTGAGGATCACCGACGCATGGAAAAAAAGGCCCCGAATGGGGCCTTTTTGATTGGCGCGCCCGGAGAGATTCGAACTCCCGACCCCCTAGTTCGTAGCCCGAATATAAGGGTTATATTTCATTATTAAACAGTCACTTGTGGCGCTTGCCCATTCAATACCGCAGTTGACTTATCAATCACTTACGGTTGACTATGCTTTCACGTTAGCACAAATCTAGCACAGTCGAATTACCCCGTCTGATGCGCGCGCATCTGTCTCCGCAGAGCCTGTCGAACGAGCCGTTATGCACGTGACGCCAGTAGCGAAAGTGCCTCGAAAAGCTCCGCTGGCCCACCTGCATTGCCTGCACCCGACGCGGCGACATGGCCGAATCGAGAATCGAAAGCCGCGCTCAATGGATGTGCCGCTCATGTGATTACCCCTTCAGCGTGACGGCAGGCACCATTATGTACGATTCGCATCTCGCACTGCGCAAGTGGTTCGCCGCCGTCTACCTGATGCGCGATTCTTGCAAAGGCATGTCGGCCAACCAGTTGGAACGCACCCTCGGGATCTCGTATCGCACCGCGTGGTATCTCTGTCACCGGATCCGCAAAGCCATAGACAATGGCCTTCTCACCGGCCCCACCCTGCTCGGGGTGGTTGAAGTCGATGAAACCTACGTTGGCGGTAAGGCGAAAGGCCGGTATTGGCAGTAACGGCTTCCGACGGGTAGATTGCGAAGCATGGGGCAGCTACCCTGCTCTCACGATAAACACTTGCCGTCGGGACTTGTCAGATGGTAACATATTAGTTACCAGATCTCGATGCTTGAGATCAGAGAGTACATCGACACCGAAGGCCGTAGCCCGTACGCCAGATGGTTCAATCGACTTAACGCTCAAGCCGCAGCCAAGGTGGCGACGGCGTTGGTTCGGATGGAGCAGGGCAACCTCTCCAACATCAAGGGCGCGCGCGCTGGTGTTTTCGAATGCCGGATAGACTTCGGTCCCGGCTATCGAATCTATTTCGGCAAGGACGGCGATGCCCTGATCGTCCTCTTGGGCGGTGGGACGAAGAAGCGTCAGCACCAGGATATAGAGATCGCCCGCGACCTCTGGCGGGAATACAGGCGGCGCAAGCGACGGGAGCGTTGAAAACCATGTCCCTGACACGAGACTTCAAGGAGACGATCCAGGCGCGTATCGTGCATGATTCGGCTTTCCGGGAGGAACTGCTCAAGGAAGGGGTCGAGTGCCTGCTTTCGGGCGACGTGGACACCGGCAAGGCGGTGTTGCGCGACTACATCAACGCCACCATCGGCTTTCAGGAACTGGGCGGTTTGACCGCGAAGTCGCCCAAGAGTCTGATGCGCATGTTCGGCCCCAACGGCAATCCCCAGGCCCGCAACCTGTTCGAGATCATCGGTTACCTTCAGGAATGCGAGGGCCTTCACCTCAAAGTCCAAGCGGTTCGTTAGGCAGTGTGTCTCTTACATAATCAGACGGTGAAAAATCTAGAATGTTTTGATGACGGACGAACGAGCGCTTCAACAGAACCTCCGGGACAGGCTCTGAGCAATGCCTTCACGCCGACACAACTCGGCAATGCTGTCTTCACCACGCAGTCCGTCCAATACGATACGGATTTTCTCCTCCGCACGGTATTGCTTGCACGTCTTGCGCTTGATGTCACGAATGATCTGTTCGGACGACGACGCTCGTCCCGTTGGTTTCTGATCCATCTCAACTCCTCAAGTTAGGAGGAACAAAAACACGCTCTTAAACCAGAACTATATCTGTGACATTGTCAGACTAACTTGATCGGACCAGTAGAACCAACAATCGAGGCCTCTCAGGTTGCAAGTTGACGCCACTCGGCCAAGGCGGCGGAGCGATTGAGTTTGAAGTTCTTGCGGTTGTAAAGATGACGTTCCTGGTTGAAATGATTGTGGATCGAGGCGTGGGCTGCGGCAAATTTCTGCTGGGTCTTGACGTCCCTGAACCTGGCCATCGCTCGTTCTCGTCGGCGGAACGGTTGGTGTGAGTTTTCGGCTCGATTGTTGAGCCACTGACTACTCGCCGCCTCCGTCGGTGCTGTCACTGGCCGCGAAACTTCTCTTCACCTGGGTCAATAACGCCTCGTCCTCGCAGGTACGACGGCTTACTGGACGTCCCATCCAACCATAAAATCCACTTCGCGAGACATTGAGCATCTCGCACATCTACACCACAGGCCAAACTCTCCGATGCTTTGCGATGAGCCGAAACCTCAACTCGATTCCTCCGCAAAGAAGGCCGTTCTGGATTCAACTGGTCGCTGCAACACTCGCTTGCAATCTATCTGCCGGCGTTTCAAAGTCCAGCGTTTTCCTTGGTCTCTGGTTGAGACGCCTCGTGCCCTTGTTGAGCTCGGCCCGCGAGTAAACGGATAGATTTATCTTTTTTGGAAAGTAATGTCGCCTGCAAATCCAGATCTCCCGCGACCTGCGCCATCGTCATTCCTCGCTCTCGCACCAACCCAACCGCTTCGACCTTAAACTCTCGCGTAAACTTTCTTCTTCCCATTGCACTTCTCCGATTTCACCATCTCACCTTTATTTGGTGTCTGTGAAATCTGGGGCATGCCACTCCGGTTTCCGGCTACAATTGCTTGACTCGTAGACTCATATAAAAGAAGGCCATATCAGTGGAAAACGTCGAATTCGAAGTGCTGGAGAGCAACCGCTTGGTGATTCAAGTTGATCTGAACCACCGCGGTGACATCAGCGCCTCTGGAAAAACCAGAAGGGTAGCGTCTACTCAGGGTAATGTCGGCGTTAAAGACGCCAACGGTGTGGAGATTAAAATAGGGCTTAACGTTTACGTCAATCCTAACGACTGACAACGACATTGTCAGACTAACTTGATCGGACCAGTAGAACCAACAATCGAGGTCTCTCAGGTTGCAAGTTGACGCCACTCGGCCAAAGCGGCGGAGCGATTGAGTTTGAAGTCCTCGCGGTTATAAAGACGACGTTCCTGATTGAAATGATTGTGAACCGAGGCGTGGACGGCGGCGAATTTCTGCAGGGTCTTGATGTCCCTGAACCGCGCCATCGCGCCTTCTCGTCGGCGGAACGGTTGGTGTGAATTTTCGGCTCGATTGTTGAGCCACTGACCGCAAAGCTGACGATCCTTGACCCCAATGACGTTCATCGCAGCACCGTACGAAGGAAGTCGGTCCGTCACGATGACTCTTGGCCGGCCGTAGCGCTTCATTGCACGCTTCAGGAACTTCAGCGCAGCCCTGCGATCCCGACGCTTTGTGGCGACAGCTTCGAGGACTTCGCCTTCGTGATCGACGGCACGCCATAGATAATGTGTCTCGCCGTTGATGCGGACAAACACCTCATCAAGATGCCAGCGCCACGATGAGTATGATCGATGATGAATACGCCGCTTCCTGATCTCGGCGGCGAACATCGGCCCAAAGCGGTTCCACCAAAACCGTACAGTCTCGTGACAAATATCGATACCACGCTCGAACAAGAGATCTTCGACTTGCCGTAGCGACAGCGGATAACGGATGTACATCATCACCGCGAGGCGGATGACCTCGGGCGAACTGTTGAAATAACGGAAGGGATTATGCATCGCTAGAGGCTATGAAACGCCTCTTCCCGACTCAAGACTATTTACTCTGACAATGCCCATCAGGGTACGACTTGCCGCCTTTCACCTGCTGCGGCGCGGTGCAATTAGAGGAGTTTAATCGCGGCGATGACCAGGGCAGCGAACCCGAGATTGGCGCCGACAACCCACCGGATAATGTCGTTCTTGCTGAGCGCTATCAGTTTCTCAGTCTCCTGGCGCAAGGTCTCGATATGGGCGTTGGTCGCTGCAATGTCGGCTTTGGTCTCCTGGCGCAGGGTTTCGATGTCAGCCTTAGTCTCCTGACGCAGGGTCTCGATATGGGCCTTGGTCTCCTCACGCAGGCTTTCGATATTGGCGTTGGTGGTTGCAATGTCGGCCTTGGTGGCGACGTTGCGTTCCAGCAGCCGCACATGCTGTCGCACCACAGTTTCGGCCTGCGGTTCCGGCATGCCGGATGCCACCAGCTCTTGGATATCCGCGTGGGTGTCGAGGATCAGCGCCGCCTCTACCATCGTTCTACTATAAGCCTACTTCACCATGTTTGGGAACGGGCGAACAAGGCCCAGCGGCTGCCCCGGTCCCGCGAACAACGCCGGTGTCACGTGGCGCTGGATCCGCACGGGGGTAGACGTTGACCTGCGCTTTTTGCATCAGCCTGCGGTCATGCACGATGCCGAGCAGTAGGCCAGCGAGCATCAGCCGCACCGCAACCTCCGGAGCGATGCCCGGCCGGCCGTTGTCTGCGCAATGGCAGTCCGCCACTTCCTCAAGCAGCCAGCCAAGGTGGAGAACCCTATAATTTCCCGAGCGGCGGCCGACGAAGTGTTGAGGCGTTCCTTGAGACTGACCAAGTGGATGCCGCGGGCCTTGAGCCCGTCAACGGTAAATCCACCCATTGGGGATCCTGCGTTCTGACTGGAACACGAGTTGTGTAGAATTTCGTGGAATATTCGCCCCACTGGCGTGTTGGCGAAAGTCGCCCAACCGAACGCTTCGGGGATCGAGCGGAGGACACCATGAATCGCACGGCGGTAACGTCGAAGTGCCTGGATAATGTCCCATCGCTACTGTCGAAAAGGCGAGGCACGCTGCTCGGCCTCGCGTGTGCGACGACGCTCACACCGCTGGCGCCACTGACCGTATCAGCGCAAGGCGCTGTACAAAGCCTCATCGAAGAAGTGACGGTAACTGCGCGTAAGAAAAGTGACGTGGAAGCGGCCCAGGACGTACCGGTCTCGGTAACGGCGATGAGCGGCAAGCACCTGGAGGCCACGTTTGCTCGCGATTTGCAAAGCCTGAGTTTCACCATGCCCAACGTCGCCCTCGATGATATCGGCACCGTCGGCGGAACCGCCAACTTCTCGATACGTGGTCTCGGCATCAACAGTTCCATTCCGTCGATCGATCCGACCGTCGGCGTGTTCGTCGACGGCATGTATCTGGGTATCAATGCCGGCGTGGTTTTCGACCTCTTCGATTTGGAGGGCATCGAAGTTCTGCGCGGCCCACAAGGTGTGTTGTTCGGCCGCAACGTAACCGGCGGCGCCGTACTCATCAAGACGCGCAAACCGACCGACGAGCTGGACACCCGATTCAAAGTCTCGTTCGAGGAAGGTCTCGAGAAAACCGTGGCCGGCTCCGTCTCAGGCCCACTCGTTGACGGCACACTGAGCGGCAGAATCACGGCCTATTACAACGACGATGACGGCTGGTTCGACAACGACTTCGACGGTGGCGAGGTTGGCGCCGAAGAAATCCTGCTGGTTCGCCCAAGCCTGAGGTGGACGCCGACAGACGACACTGAAATCACCATCCGCTTCGAGCACGGTGAATCCGATGGTGACGGCCCGGTTCCGCAGAACCGAGGCGTTAACCGGCGTGATACGTTCGATGTCGCCTACGAAGAAACCGGCTTTGTCGATACAGAGTGGAATCAGGTGACCGCGGAACTCAACTGGGACGTCGCCTTTGGTGACGGCACCGTTACCCACGTTTTCGGTTGGCGCGAATATGATTCGGATTCCCGCGGCGACATCGATGCAACGCTTGGCAACTTTTTCACTGCACCGGGGAAGCTTCGACAGGATCAATTGAGTCATGAGATCCGCTATGCCGGCCGGTTTTTTGATCGGCTCGACATGACCGCGGGGTTTTATTATTTCACGCAGGACATCGAGTATTTTGAAAACCGGCAACTCTTTACTGAGCCCGTGTTCTTTCCGTCAATGGTGCTGCCGCCAACGGCGTTAATTAATTCAACTCTGGGCGGAACTCAGGACCAAACGACACTGGCGTTTTTTACCAACGCCGATATCGAACTCAACCCTGAAGTGACGATGACGCTTGGGCTGCGTTATACCTACGAGAAGAAAGAGGCGGAAATCGCCACGTTTCGTGGCGGCATATTTCTGGCGCCCGGCGTTCCTTTGCCGGCCGCACTCGGTGGGGTTCCGTCCGCATGCGATTTCGATGCCGAGACGTGCAACTTCGATTTTGTCGATGACGCCAACTGGAACAACGTGACGCCTAAGGTCGGCATGCAATGGCATCCGACCGACGAGGTCCTTCTGTATACGTTCTGGACCAAGGGTTTTCGCAGCGGCGGCTACAACTTCCGCAATACCTCGCTGACATTCCGGCCGGCCCGTTTCGACGAAGAAGAGCAAAGCAGCGTCGAGGTCGGCGCTAAAGCTGATTGGATGAGGGGGCGTCTGCGGACCAATGTCGCCTTTTTCCACAATGAAATCGACGACATGCAGCGGGAACTCAACCTGGCGGATCCCTTAGTGGGCGTCGTGCAACTGATCCGTAACACCGCCGATGCCACCATCCAGGGAGTCGAGTTCGACGCGCGGTTTGTCGTACTCGAGAATCTGTTGGTCATGGGTTCGTTGGGTTATGTCGACGGTGAGTATGACGAGGTGCGCTTCGACTTGACCGGTGACGGCATGATCGACGCGGCTGACCTGGCGTTGGACATTCCGCGTCTCGCGGATTGGACCTACAGCATTGGCTTTGTCCACGATCTGCCGATCGGCAACCTGGGCACCCTGACGTCGCGGCTGAACTTCAGCCACCGGGACGACGCTGCGTTCACGGACAACAACCTCGGCACCTTGAATGAAGCGGATATGCTGGACGCGAGCATTGCGCTGACAACCTGGAACGACCAGATCCAGATCTCGGTGTTCGGCAAGAACCTGCTGGATGAGGTCACTGAGGGCGGCGACACGCCGATACCCTTTCCGCTCGGCATCGGCGGCACCTTTTCGCCGCTGAATAAAGGTCTGACCTGGGGTGCGGAAATCCGTTATACCTATTAACCGAACTGACCGTGTCCTACCTTTCTATAAAGGTGAATTCGCCCCATGTGCCATCGGGTACCTTGTCGCCAACCTTAATCGTCATGTCGTTATTTCCCTGTGCTGGATCGAGATGTGTGGGGTGAAGCGCCGGGGGCCGCTCTCGGCATCCATTTAGGCGATTCGGGGGGCGCTGCAAGGGTGACCTGCTCCCCGGGAGCTCCCTCAGTTTGATGTAGAGTCTGCCCAACTTTTGAAGGAGCAGACGCATGCGTAAGAGCCGTTTTACCGAGGCGCAGATTATCGGGCTGATCAAGGCACAGGAGGCGGGGATGCCGACAGCCGAAGTGTGCCGCAGGCGCGGTCTGAGCCCCGCGACGTTCTACACGCTGAAATCCAAGTAGGGCGGCATGGACCTATCGGATGCGAAACGGCTGAAGGCGTTGGAAGACGAGAACGCTAGGCTGAAGCGCCTGCTGGCCGACACCCTGCTCGACAACGTCGTCCTCAAGGACCTACTGGGAAAGGGCTGACGACGCCGATGGAGCGGCGGGAGGCAGCGCTCAAGGCGATGCGGGGTCATGACATCTCGCAGCGCCGGGCCTGCCGATTTGTCGGTGTCGATGCCAAGACGGTCCGGCGCGGACGCCCGCCAGTCCCCCCCGAGGGGTACTGTCGAGTTAACTAAGATTGCTTCCTTTTCGGGGCGCAGTCGATTCCAGCCAAGCGCAATAATCAGCAACTTAGCTAGTATCGCGCTCAGTGAAACCGCCATGAGATCAGTTAACTTGACAGTACCCTGCAAGCTCGGTCCGACCATCACGGACTTGATAGGAAGAGGCCACTGCTGACCATGCAGGTTTGGTAGGGTGATAGCGATATGCTAGCATTACGCCTTCATTCGAAAGGAGGCGACAATGGGCAACGTAACAATCCGAAACCTCGACGACCAGGTGATCGACGCGTTGAAGGCGCAGGCCAAAGCCAACCAGCGCTCGCTGGAGGCCGAGCTGCGTTACGTGCTCACCCAAAAGGTCAACCATCGCCTCCATATGGTCGATTTTCGGGAGCGCACAGCTCAGATCGCCCGCGCGACCGCTGACGTGCCCCAAACCGACAGTGTTGAACTTCTCCGCCAAGATCGCGATCGGTGAAGCTGACCGTCGACGCCAGCATCGTCGTCAAGTGGTACATATCCGAGAAATATTCTGAAGAAGCACGTCTGCTGCTTGCCCACCGGCTTGAACGGCATGCGCCCGTTATCTTGCTTGCCGAATTCGCGAACACCATTTGGAAAAGGCCCGCCGAAACGAAATTGCCGATCCTCGAGGATATTTCGATGAACTTCCGGATCTGCGTGAGGTGGTTGTTCTCCACTCGGACGGCGACCTCATCGAACGCGCCGCTCAAATCGCGGTGGAAATAGACCATCCGGTTTATGACTGCCTTTATCTTGCTTGTGCCGAAGCAACGGGGTCGATGTTGATCACGGCCGATCAGAAGCTCGGAAACAAGGTTGCCGATCACTTGCCGGATGTAGATGTCCGAGATATCGGCGCACGTGGCGTTGCGGAGAAAATCAGCGCCTCCGCCACCGCTTTGGTCATTGGACGAGACAAGGTTGAGGAGCTTATTACCGCCCACGATCTCTTTACAGCGACCGGAGAGAATGTTCGGTCCTCGCTCATTGGTGAAAGAACAGGTGCCGCATCTATTGCTAGTGAAGACCTGTCGCGCATTTTCAACTCTCCTGCCGGCAGACGCTTGCAAGTCTCGATCCACATTCACTGGAATGCAACGCGGAGACATGGAAGAGGATTGAGAGCGAGGATGTTAGCTATCCGCTCGCGTTCACCTCAATCGTCTTCCCGCTAACACTAATCAAATGTTGCTCTTCAAGATTCTTCAACACCCGCCCAACCATCTCACGCGAGCACCCAACAATCCGCCCAAGCTCCTGCCGCGTCACCCGGATCTGCATCCCGGACGGATGCGTCATCGCATCCGGCTCCTTACACAAGTCAAGCAAGGCCCGAGCCACCCGCCCGGACACATCCATAAACGCAAGGTCCCCAATCTTTCGGTTCATCTTCCGCAGCCGCGTAGCAAGCTGTGAAGAAATCGCAAAGAGAAGATCCGGAAACACCGTCGACATGCTCTTCAGCTTGTCATAACTGATGGTGGCAACCTCGCAAGCTGTCTTCGCCCGCACCAGAGCACTTCTATTGACATGCTCGTTAAACAGCCCAATCTCGCCGAAGAAATCACCCGGATTCAGATAGGCCAAAACCAGTTCGCGCCCCTCTTCATCTTCCAACGTAACCGACACCGAGCCCTTGACGATATAAAACAAATCATGGGACGGATCGCCCTGCCGGATGATGGTGCTCTTGACCGGATACTGCTTGCGATGGCAATGCTCCAGAAACTTCTGGATCGCCTCGTCGTCCTTCAATTTTATCGGCTGTACGGCGCTCATGGTTCTGACCTCTACGTAGCTAGCGACATCCGATTATTCGATCTTGTTATATATATCGGACGTTCCATGAAATCTTATAGAAGATTCTTATAAGATACTAATTAGACTACTTATCAAGCGAGAGAGTTAAGCCCGATACCGGGCATTTCTCACACTATCGGCACGCCAGAGGGAGTGGACCAGGCGGATGAAATCCACGATCAAGTGGGTAGACGGCGCGATGTTCGTGGGCGAGGCGGGCAGCGGCCACGCCGTGGTCATCGACGGACCGCCAGATGCGGGCGGCCGCAACGCGGGCATCCGGCCGATGGAGCTGGTGCTCACCGGTCTCGGCGCATGCACGAGCTTCGACGTCGTTTCCATTCTCAAAAAAGCCCGCCAACACGTGACCGATTGCCGCGCCGAGCTCGAGGCCGAGCGTGCGGAAGCCGTACCCAAGGTCTTCACGCGCATCCATATCCATTTTGTCGTCGAGGGCCGCGACCTGAACGCGGCGGCGGTCGAACGTGCCATCAAGTTGTCCGCCGACAAATATTGCTCGGCCACGATCATGTTGCGCGAGACCGTCGAGATCACACACGATTTCGAGATCGTCGAGGGCGATTAGACGCTCGCCAATACGGGTTGACCGCGCAGCACGACCCGACCCGCCGCGAGCGCCCGGCACACCAGTTGCTCGGCATTGTCGCCACGTTGCCACGAACTCGTACCGAGCGTCGCCGATAGACCATCGTCGGTTGATTCGAGCGCGCCTCTGACGGTCAGGACGAGCTTCTCGCCGAGTGCGCCTGCGGCGCTTTCGTCGGTCTCGGGCAGGATGACCAGCAGCGTATCGTCGTTCCACTGGCCGAGCTGATCGACCCAACGCAACTGCCCTTTCACGCGCCGCGCGACCGTGCTCAATGCACGGGCGTCGCGAACGCCGCTGAACCTTACGGTAATGCAGGAGAGGGGATTGGCATAGCGCCGGCTGCGCGAAATTTCAGCTTCGAGACGGTTGCTGATCGCGCCGCGCGACAAGACACCGAAACCTGCGACGCTGCCCGAGGCGCCACTCGAAAGCGCGGTCAAGAACCACACCAGCGCATGCCCCCGGTCTAATAACAGCAGGACGGAGCCCTCCCCGGAGGGATGATGGTAGCGCTGCGTAACACCGACGATGGTGCCGGCGACGCAGATCTGTGGCTCGTCGTCGGTCGCTTGCGGTGCCGAAAAAGGCAGCGGCAGACTCGCAACATCTTGGCCGAGCAATCCGTCAACCTGCGCGCCGAGCAGATCGCTGGCATAAGTGTTGGCCCAACTCACGCGCTCGTTCTTGTCGATCAGCACGACACCGACCGCCAGGTTTTCGAGCACGGCCCGCGCCTGCTCCGGATGTAGATCCACCATCGTCTGGAATTCCTCGCTGCGTCGCCCATGCTAGCGGCGCAGTCGCGGGAATCTTTACGCGGCGGGTCCGGCTAGTTGCCGTCTTCGATACAGCGAACGAAGGCTTGCTCGAGCGTCGCGCACTGCGTCGTCGCAGTCAGGTTTGCAGGTGTGCCGTGAAAGCGTACGCGGCCGTCGTGTATGACGACGATGCGATCGCACAGCGATTCGACATCCACCAGCAAGTGCGTGCTGAAGAAGAGCGTGACACCCTGCATCGTGAGCTCGGCCAGACGCTCCTTGAACAGCGAACGCGCCTTCGGATCGAGTCCACTCATCGGTTCATCGAGCACGAGCAATGGGCGAGCGGGGAGGATGCAGGCGATCAGCCCGAGCTTCTGCGCCATGCCTTTGGAGTACTGCCGCGCCGGTAAGGCCAGCGCTTCCGTCGCGAGGTCGAGGGCGCGCGCTTCGCGCTCGGCTGCCGCGGGCTCGTAGGCGACATGGTGTAGCGCTGCCAGGTAGGCGAGCAGCTCCGCGCCGGTCGCAAATAGGGTGGCGCGAAGCGCTCGGCCAGATAACTCATCGGATCCCGCGCTCGGGTCTCGGTGTGCGCACGGTCGAAGATCGAGATCGTGCCGCCATCGATCCGGTTGAGATCGAGCAGACCTCTGATCAGGGTGGTTTTGCCGGCGCCGTTGACGCCGACCAAGCCGACCGTTTCACCGGTCACCACGTCGAACGAGACATCCTCGAGCACGTCTCGTCCAGCGAATGATTTGCGTACAGATCGGAACTCAAGCGCACTTGGCATGGGTCGAATACGCTCCGTCAGTTCAATGGACAATGGCAGATCTAGGAAAAAAAAGCCCGCGTGATGCGGGCTTTTTATCGAGCTTTAAGGCTGCGATCAATAGAGATAGACCGCGTTGCACAGTTGCGTGTTGGTGGCGATGTCCCAGATCGGCGGCGTCGGGGTCGTGTCGACACAAGTCGTGGTGGATTCAGAGATGCTGCCGAACGTTCCGCTGGCGGTCACGCCGTGACGCAGTACACCGGTCTGCGGCAAGCCGTCGTCGATCTTGCGGTCGAGCTCGGCCAGGACGTTCACCGGGATGCCCGCGCCCAGGACGAGGTTGAGCTTGTCGGTCGCCGTGCCGGCATCGTAGTAATCGGTCGAGCGATAGAGCATCAGGAAACCGTTGAAGGCGTTGCGCGGTGCTCTGTTGGTATCGTTCTGATTGGGCTGCGTGGTCCCACCGACGTAGTTGCCCTGGATGAAACCGGACTTCGAAAGGTGCTCCCATAGCGCCAGGGCTTCCACCCAGTCGCCGGCGCCCGCATCATTCAGACGCCCATCGGCATTGCCACCGGTGGTGACGTCGGGGATCGACTGCGCCGCATTCGCGCTGCCCCAGTCACCCGGGACCTGACGGTAGCGGTCGATGAAGCCATAATAAGCAGCCTGCACGCCGCTGTTTTGATCCGCGATGTTGCGGACGCGGGCGCTGGTGATGAGTTCCTGTCCTTTGAGGATGCCGCCGAGCAGCAATCCGATGATGACGAGTACGATGGCCATTTCGACCAGCGTGAAACCTTGTTGGCGGTTGATCTTGGGCATTTTGGTGTCCTCACAGAATTCCAAATTTGCCTGAGATGAGTGCAACCATCGTGCCAGTAAAGCCAAATCGTTGAATTTAAAGACAATGCTTCAAATATTGGCCGCCAGCAGCCGCCCGGCCGCGGCCGTAAAGTGTCGAGATCTCAACGTATGGTGTTGAGATCTCGTTCGTTTTCCTTATAAAGGTCAACCGCTTGGCGGCCGATTCTTTATCAGGCCAGCTTTTTCCGTGGCTGGCGATGGGGTAGATTCCAGCCGCAATGAACGTCCACCGGCACGTGGGTAACCGACAATGAAACTCAGCATTCCGCGCGTCCGGTCGCGCGCGCAGTCCGCGCTGATCTTTACGGTGTTCCTAGTCTTCGTCACCAATGCCGTCGGCCTCACGAGCTTCGAGTTCGCGTTCGGGCAAGGCATTTCGGTCAACGCGCAGGTGGCCGGTGATCTCCTGTCGGGCAAGTTTCCCGGGCCGCTGGCGTATGTGGACTTCAACGCATTCCTTATCGTCGGTGCGATCCTGGCGGTGCTCCTGCCTACGCTCTCGCCGACCGCAGCTTCGATGTTGACGCTGTTCGGGATGGCGCCGCCCTTCTATATCGCCTGGGCGTTTCCCGCGCCCCCGCCGCTGGTGCCGCTCGAATATTCGCTGCTGTGCACAAAGGATATCGGACATACAACATCACCGCGAAGCGGATCACTTCGGGCGAACTGTTGAAATAACGGAAAGGATTGTGCATCACCGGAGGCTACGAGGCCTTACTTTTCAGCTCAAGCCCATTTACTCTGACAATGCCTGTGCAGACTCTCAATCGCGTTGGTGGCGGCAACACGCCCTTCGAAAAACATCGGCCGAGACGATTTCGCTGTTATGCTTAACTCGCAATCATCTGACATCATCAGCCCTTACACTTGGACCAACCTGGGAGGAAGCCATCATGCCCTATCGCGTAGTACTGCTTTGTCTGGTGGGAATGCTCATCGGCGCCTGTGACAGAGACCAGGCCGAGACACAGACCACCGCACCCGCCGCGACCGAGACGCCGGCGGAGCCGGTTGCCGCGGACGACGAGGACGAGGGTTAACCGGTAGTCACCTGACCTCACTGGCGCTTGCACCCACGGCCTGGGAGGACGCCCTGTCATACCGTGGAGTATTGCTTTGCCTGGCGGGCATGCTCATCGGCGCCTGTGGCGATGACCGGGCCGCGCCGCTGACCGCTGTACCCGCCGCCACGATCGAGAGGCCGACTCCTGCGCCGGCTGCCAAAGTGGCGGTCGCAGACGATGCGGAAAAGGCCGAGATGGCGGCTGTGGCCGGCGAGGAGCGCACCCGCGATCGCATCGCTACCTCGAAACTTGACGGCCACGGGTGGCCGCCGTATCCGAGTGGTGGTGGGCAGGTGACGCCGCAACCGATCACATCTTGCGATGGGGCAATCGCAACATTGCTGCTGCGAACAAGCGCAACGCGAGCCCAAACAACATGGTTCGAGGCGTTAAGGCGGCCCGCGAACCGGACCGGGGTTGAGCGCCTTTGGCAGGGCGGTGTACACCGCTCGCGCGTAGCGCGAAAAGTGTGAGGCTCAGACCCATAGGGACTTAAGTCAAACGCCGACGCCGTTGGAGGCTCCCCCCCTGGTGCTTCAAGCCAACGGGTCCCATCCGCGACTCTTTCCACATGCGCGATAAACTCAATTTTCGCGCACGTGGAGCCCGGTTACGCTAGGAATGGCCGACGAAGATAGCTGCCGCACGCCATCGTTGCTGCTTGCCCGGGGACAAGTTTTTCTGCGTACGGCGACGTTCGAAATTTTATAGCTCAGGCTAAGCCACGCCTCGACCGTAGCTGAAAGGACCCGGGTTTGGCACCGATAATTAACCTAGACCCGTTCTAAGGGAGGCATTGTCAGACTAACTGGGTCGGACCGGTAGAACCTGCAATCGAGGCCTTTTAAGCTGTAAGTTGACACCACTCAGCCAGGGCAGCGGCTCGAGCTTGTTTGAAAATAGCGCGGCGGTTGAGATGGCGTTGGTGGTTGAAATGGTTATAGATCGAGGCATGGACAGAGGCGAATTTCTGTAGGGTCTTGATGTCTCTGAACCGCACCATTGCCCCTTCCCGCCTTCGAAAGGGCTGATGTGAGTTTTCTGCCCGGTTGTTCAGCCAACGCCCACATTCCGAGTGTTCGGCTGGCTCGCGATCGCGGCGGCAGTCGCTCTGCCGTTCGTGGGCAGGGTGCGCATCAACGCGCTGCTTGGCTGGTTCGAAGGGAAGCCAACGTTCTTGATCCGGATTTGGTTAATCTTCGGCGTCGCGGTCGGCGCGTTCCTGGTTCACGCCGTCTGATCCAGATTGAATCAAGGGCGGCACGGCGCCGGGCGCCAGTTCGAGCCGTCCGCCTCGCGCTTGAAGTTCGAGCTGATGATGAACGGCTCCGTCAGATAGGTCGGGTTGCGGAGTCCAAATGCATCCCAGTCATCGTGAAGTTCGGAACATGCCTGACCACGCACGTGTTCCGTAGACAGAGCGTCATGCCGTCCCTTAGAAACAGATGACGGAACAGGCACTCAACTAATGCGGCCGGTGCTTGGAATTACTGTGTTGCGTTTCCGGCGCAAAGTCCAGCCGTATCCCCCGAGGCTTGGGTGGCGGGTCTTTTCTGGACTTGATCCAGTTTAAAAGAGGTTGCCATTGAGAGATGTCTTTGCGCGCACGGGACGACGCAAGCTCGTGGACGCCAAGCCCGCGATCGGTGGCGTGCAAGTAGTTCTGGGTGTCGCGCAAAACCGTCACCAACTCGATGCCCAGGCTGTCCAGGAAGCTCATCAGTTTGCGGTACATGATGGTCTTTTCCCGGACTCTGTTTGCAATCACGCCGAGCTTGCCCGATGAACGGCTGACTTTGGCAACCAGCAGCAGGTCGGCCATCAGATGCGACGCGGCGTGAATGTCGGTGTCTGAGGTCAAAACCGGCACCAGAATCGCATCTGCCGACTGGGTAAACTCGCACAGCCGCCGCACCCCAAGACCCGCCGGTGTGTCTACAATCAACTGCCTAACCTCTGCCGGTACACTGAGTTGCCAGCTACGGGTCTTGCGGGAATTGAAGTGGTAAGCGGCAATGCCGTGTATCGCCGGCCGCTCGGGTGGACGCTTGTCGAGCCAATGCATGCTCGACCCCTGAGGATCGCAATCCATCAGGGCCGGAGCGCCTTCCATCAGGGCAAAACAGCTTGCCAGATTGGTGCACAGGGTGGTCTTGCCCGAACCCCCTTTGGGGTTGAGCACGACAATCTTGAGCAGATCACGACGGCTGGGGATAGTGATCATTTGCCGGAAACCAGTGTATGTTTTGCCTGAGTATGCGCCTGGTAACTGGATTCATCCACCCGGCTCAAGCCGATTTACTCTCTCATGTTACCGGCCGGACCGGACGTCACGCGCGCTTCGGACATCGCCGAACGCCACAGTAGCGACGGGACCGGTATTACCCGGCCATCGGCGATCGCACGTTGGAAATTTCGCACATTGTCGGCTCCATCCCTGAAGCCCATCCCGCGTACTTCGAGATCGGCCGCGGGTATTCCGGCCTTGTCCAAAGCATCACGGAGTTCCGCTTCACGCCATCGATCCGCGACCACGACGGCCGGCCGGGCGAAGCGATCAAGCGCAGTGTCAACGGCGCCGCCGCCTCGCGCGCAGGCCCCAACAAGTGAGACAACGAGACCCATAGGTACTTAAGCAAAACGCCGACGGTGTTGGAGGACCCCCCCTGGTGCTTCAAGCCAAAGGGTCCCATCCGCGACTCTTTTCAAGTGCGCGATAAACTCAATTTTTGCGCATCGGGAACCTGATTAAGCCATGATTTGAGCGCCTGGGACGCGAGTGAGCGCGCGCAGACCAAGATCGACAGGCGCCTGCAATACTTCACACAGGGTGTTATCGCAGGGCCATGAGATTCTGCGCGCCAGGGCCCCCGCGCCACCGCATGGGGTTATTGCCCCGTGGCCACCGGCACGCCTTGCTCGGTGCGGCGACGGAAATTACGGGACCATCAATCTATGACGGCTTGCAACGAAGGGGTATTGCGCGGCGCGTGCGTCGACGTGCCGTTGAGAAAAAGGAATGTGCGAAACAACTTCCAACTCAAGTCGCGGCGAGGTGGGTTGGCTGTCAATTTCAGGGACCTAAGACATTGTTAGAAGAGCTGTAACGTGGAGCCAAAACGGCGCTCACAGCCCAAACGGCGCCGATGAAAGACGCAATGGGCGCAATGGGCGCAATTTTGCAGGCCTTTTCGGGGAGACAAGATACAAGGCCTGTCAGCCGCGGTGAAGCATCACGCCCGGGCGTTGTGCCCCACGCCGCTCACGCTCTCAACCAGGATCGTATCGCAAGACTTGGCTCATCACGCCGGACCTGCCCGCTGCCCAGCGCTCCTAGCGCGTCGGCACCCGTTGCGCAAACGCAGACTTCAAACCCTGCCCGCACCGGCGGTAGCGATGCGGCCATGGCCGTTCGACATCGCGCAGCGTCCATAGTACCGGCCTCGTTGGGCACCTCAATTGCATCATCGCCCAGGGCCCGAGCGCTCTGCGTCCGGGCCGCGGTACAATCCACCGCGTGCAGAAACCGCTGTCTCGCCGGGTTCCGCACAAAACAGGGCCACCTCGTTCTCGGCCCGTTGAAACGTGACGCTGTGTTACCTGCTCCGTCTCCCTCAGAATTCTGGCGGTGTGGTGATACATTGGTGATACAGGTTTTTATAAGCGACGACACATCGTTTATAAATATTTGAATATAAAAAATTAATACCAAAACATCGAGCCAGAATTATACTGATGTTGGATCACTTTCTCACCGAAATGACCGAGGTGTTGCATCGCCACGGCGCGACCATCGATAAATACATCGGCGACGCGGTCATGGCCTTCTGGGGTGCGCCCGTGTCACAACCCGACCATGCCGAGCGGGCCATCGGCGGCGCCTTGGCGATGAAGGATGCGATGCATCAAATGCGCGCCGAGTTTCGCGCGCGTGGCTGGCCGGAGATCGAAATCGGGATCGGCATCAACACCGGCGTCGTCAACGTCGGCAATATGGGTTCGCGCTATCGCGTTGCCTACACCGTCGTAGGCGATGCCGTCAACGTGGCGGCGCGGCTGGAAGCGCTCACCCGCTTATACGGCGTCGATATCCTCGTCAGTGAATCGACGCGGAATGTTTGCCAAGACGGCGCGTTTTGGGAGATCGATCACGTGCGGGTTAAAGGGAAAGATCGGCCGACTCGGATCTTCGAGCCGCATAAAGGTTCAAACGATAACGATGAGGCAATCCGGCGTCACAAAGAAGGCCTCGAAGCTTACTACGGCGGCGCCTGGAGCGAGGCACGAAAGATATTCGCGGATCTGAAGCCATTGAAATCGACGTATTACGACATGATGATCGCGCGCATGGCGGACCGGGCGCTGCCGCCGAATTGGCAGGGCGTCGTGGTCTTCAGCGGCGATCTGAATTATTCGATGGAATCGGATGCCAGCGAATCCGACCAGGCGGCGCATGAGGATTAGGGTGGCGTAGGTTGGCCTTCCCGGTTTTCGAGTTCGTGCAGACGCCGGGACAAAAACGCACGCTCGTGCGGATCGGCGATCTCACCGCTGTCGAGCAGACCCCCCAAGAGCACCTTGGCGCTTTCGACCGCGCCCATGTCTTCGAGCACGAAGATCTGCATCTGTCGCGCCCAGCTCGGGATGTCTGCGTTTGCGTCGGCGGCGGTCAATTTTCGAGCGAGGGTGAGGGCGTAGTCGAGATCGCCCAATCGGTGCTTGGCGAGATACACACCGTGCGCCAGCCATTGCCATCGCCGGCCCGGATCCGCGTCGAAGCGTTTCGCCACGAATTCGAGCATGCGGCGCTGCTTCGCCGGCTCGCTGACGTCGCCGTAGAGCCGGCTCGCCGCGAGTAACGGATATTGAAATTTCGGATCCAGTTCGAGCATGCGGTCGAGCCATGCTTCAACGTGCGCGTAATCGAGATCGCGAAATGCGATGCTGACACCGGGCTGGTAGTCGAAAGCTTGCAGCCACAACATCAGGAGCCTCGCCATCATCTGTGGCTCGCCTAACGATGCGATTCGTAGCACCGCCACGCTCGGCGCGGCGGGCAAAGGCTGGATGCGTGCCGTGGGTTGAACACGGTATGTAGCCCACGCGAGTTGCAGCGCCAATGCCGCGGCCAATAGCGCCATGATTGGCCAGGGCACGGCGGTGATGGGGCGTTCATGTTCACGCATCGGTAGGGCTTGTCTCGTGCATTAAAGACCCCGGATTCCGCTTCGCTCCATCCGGGAACGACTAATACTCACGGCGATAAAAATCGAATAAGCCGATGCCGATCAAAAGCGCCGAATAGATCACGGTCTGCGCCGCAAGGTCTACCACTCCCACGGGTTGACCGGCGATCAGCCACGACGCTTGCGTAAATCGGTCGAGCGACGGCAGTAACAGTGCAACCAAAGTGACCAGATTTTCGATCACGATGGACGACCAGGCGCTGGGATCGACGGTCGGGCCGGTGCTCATCAGAACGATCGCGCTCATGACGCGCGATAACAGATAGAACGCGGTGACGGCAATCAGCGCGAGCGTGACCTGGCTCAAGGTGATGACACAGGTCAGGCTCGCCGCGACGACGATCCAAAGTTCTGCGGCAAGCGATAGCCCCCAGACGCCGGCGGTTACGGCGGGCACGAAAAAAAATAAGGGCAGGGCGGCAAGTCCGGCGAGCACGAACGCAGCCGCGCCGAATCCAACTAGGCGGCCGAGATACCACGACGCGCGCGGCACCGGCCGCGATAGGGTGAGGTCGAGCAGGCGGTCCTGAAACTCGCGCACCGTGCTGGTCGATACGAACAGAGCGATGACGAACACCAATGACAATCTGGATAGGGTCGCATAGACGCCCAGGCGATAGCCCTGGCTGTCAGTCAACGCCAGTGCCGCGGCGAACTCGGCGGCGAGTACGACCACCAGCAGTAATCCGGCGGCCATCCAGAGTAACCGCGTGCGGACGGCTTCGATGACGGTAAATCGCGCGATACTTAGCAGCGAATCAAACATTAGTGTACCGTTCGGCGGAATCACCGGCGGCGATTCCGATTGGCGCTCTATTACTATACCGCTGGTGCCGGCGAGGAACACGGCGTGTCCGAAGTAGCCAAACCACGATCGACTGCTGCAGTGACTGAAAGCAACGCCGCGGCGCGCGCGATGGCTGCGCTCGTCGACCGGCGCCACGAACACTGGATCCTCGCGTCGATGCTGCTCGTGCTGCACGCGTCGCTGGACGCCGGGTTCGAGAGCGCCTTATCCGCCGCGCTCATGACCGCTCATCTGGGTCTATTCTTCCTTTGGCAGCCCATCTGGCAACGCGACCAACGCCTCGACTTACGCGGCGCCGCGCTCATCGTCGTGCTCGTTGCCGGCATGTTGACGCTGCTCAGTTGGTGGATCGTATTCGGCTGGCTCGTATTGTTGATCGCCATCGTCGCGGGCCGTTCGTTTTCGACACGACAGGAACGCTACGTGTACATGTTGACGCTCGCGTTCCTGGTGTCGGAACTCCTGGTGAACTGCACCGCGATGCTGTTTTTCAGCGAAGCCCTGGCGCCCACGTTCTCGCAGCCGTTTCGCGTCGGCCTGTACATGCTTCCCGCGTTGCTTTACGCGATCCCGTCGATCACCGCGCCGCAACGCGAACCCTTCCCGGTGGATTTCATTCGCGGTATTACGTTTGCGTTGATGACCGCGCTACTCGCCGTGTTCAGCGTGCTGATTACGATCCGCATGGAGGTGGACTATCCCATCGCCTTGGTCGCGACCTTGATGGGGCTCGGCCTGTTCCTGCTATTTTTGAGCTGGATTACGACACCCGGTTCCGACAACGTCGGGCTGTGGTCCGTATGGGAAAAATCCGTATTCAACATCGGCACGCCATTCGAGGCCTGGCTCGGGAACATCGCCAACCTGGCGCGGCAGCGCGCGGAAGCCGAGGACTTTCTGGAATCAGCGGTCGGTGAACTGGTCGACATCCCTTGGGTGTCGGCCGTCGAATGGCGCACGGATTCCGGCACGGGCATCGAAGGCAGCCGTACGCCGCATCAGTTGACCGTCGATACCGACGCCCTGCAGATCACGCTTTTCACTGAACGGTCCTTCAGCTCCGCGCTCTTAATCCATTGCCGGCTCCTAATACAGGTACTCGGCCATTTCTACGTCGCTAAACGCCGCGAGAACGAAGAGGCCAACGAGGCCCACCTGCGCGCCATCTACGAGACCGGTGCGCGGGTAACGCACGACATTAAAAACTTATTGCAATCCCTCAACACGATGGCGAGTTCCATGCAGGCCGTTGGAAACCAGGAACAAGAGCATGAGGGATTCATTCTCCTGAAGCGTCGTCTGCCCGATATTGCGCGCCGCCTGCAGCTCGCGCTCGATAAACTGCAGCGCCCGGAAACCGATCGCCAGGAACTCATCGCCATTTCCGTCTGGTGGGACGAGTTACGCGAGCGGCTGACCGATACCGAGATTGCGCTCGAAGCGCAGATCGCGGATCCCGACGCGAAGATTCCGCGCGAGTGTTTCGACAGTGTCGTGGACAATCTCATTGACAACGCGCGCAACAAGATCGCCGCGGGCGGTGCGCGCTCGGTTACCGTGAAACTAGACGCGAGCGATGGCGAGGTCTATTGCTCCGTAAGCGACGACGGCAGCAGCATCGAAGGCGCAGTCGTACGCGCCTTGTTGCGTCAACCGGTACCCTCGTCGAACGGTCTGGGCATAGGCCTGTATCAAGCCGCGCGGCAGGCCCAGTTGGCCGGATACGAACTAACGCTTGGGGAGAACCGCGACGGCGCGGTGCGCTTCGACTTGAGATGGCGTGGCGATGCCGGGCCGCCCGCGGGCGGCGGGGATCAGGGGAGCTGACCCGCGGCGACCATTCGGCTATTCAAGATCGTCCGCGACACGGGCAACACCATGTCGTCGTACTCGCACATCGGGGTGCCTTCGTTCGGGTCATCCGCGCACGCGGTCTGATCGCGTGAATAACTGCGGTTGAAATAGACGAGGTCGTTATCGGCGTTTTCGGCTTCGTCCGCCTGCGCGGCCGGTACGGCGGGGCGCACGATGCCTGCGATCGACGTGGCGCCGAAGCCGTTGCGCCCGTGCGAGATCACGACGGCAGCAACATTGGTTATGATGATTGACGGCGTGAGTAAGAATTTCCCCTCGGTTGCACCGCCAGTAGCGGGATTGTCGCCTCGGGAGTCGATCGTTATGTTGCCGATAGTGCACAGATCGAATTCAGGATTCGGCAAGGCCGCGATGCCGTTACATGTCGCGTCTTGTGCGGGCAAGGTAAAGCGCGTGCTCGTCACGCGGTACGTAAACCGATTTCCCCACGCATCTCCTTGGCCAACGCCGAGTTCAGCCCACGGTAGAAACCCTTCGTCTGCAGTACAAGCCGCGTTCGCAATGCCGAGATAAGTCGGGTTGGACAGCCCATCGCCGTCCGTGTCTGGACAGGGTAAGCGCCGATTTGTCAGGGCAAACCCGTAGAGCGCTTCGACCGCATCCTCCATCACGCCGCGTGTCCGGTTACGGTCACGCGCCTCCAGTTGGACGTCGACCGGGCCGACGAGGCCTGCGATCAGCATGCCGAGGATGAAGACCACGATGGCGAGCTCGACCAGCGTAAAGCCGCCGGGTCGCGATGGGGTGTTCTGCGTTGATCCGTAGCTCATGGTCGTTGTAATGGGATCGTGACCAGATGATCGTTGAAGGTTGTCGTGACCTGCTGCTTGTCGAAGTTGATATCGACTGTCGCGTTGTTTCCTTCAAGGTAGTCGGTGAGCGTCGCCGTCGGCCGGTTCCCTACGAGGTCTGAACCTGCAGCCAACACCACTCCTCGCACGTTGGCATCGGCGATCGGTGTTCCTCCAGGACGCGTAACGTTGAGGGTGAGGCAGGTCGTATCGTCAGCACAGGTGAGATCGGTATCGCCCGGGCTTTCGGCCTCCGCGTATTGAACCAGTACCTGTTGATGCCAATTGTTTGCGACAAACCAATTGGGTAACTCTCCCGGCGACGTGTTGTGCGCGATCGTCGCGTCGTCACTGACTTCGAGATCGAACGGCACGCCTGCAATGCTGAGGTCATCGCCCGTGTTAAACGTATCGAACGTAAAGACCGACGAACCGATCTCGGTTACGCCCAGCATATCGTAATCCGTTATCGTGACCGTCGAGGGTGCGCCGGACCAGCTATCGCTCTCGAGCATGCTAAAGGTCCGGCGAGCTGTGCTACTGGGCGCGGCCAGGGTGCGTAGATTGTTCTTGAACTGGAGCGTGTACACGCGCCTCAAGGGGCGGTACACCAACTGAGCAGGCACATCGATAACGAAATCATAGGTCGCTACGCAGGTAACGACTTGATAAACAGACGGGCCTATCGTTTCCTTACTGAGTTGACACGTACCTTGCGACCAATTTCCACCGAGCGTCCCGGAGACGTTCGCCGGAAAAACCACGGGCCAAGAAAATGGCAACCAACCCCCTAGCAGCACCTCATATTCATCCGTGCAACCGGGATCGCGGACACAGGTCTCGTTGGGCGTCTCCGTACCCGTCGGCGTGTAGGTGCCGCCGGTCGCAACGTTCCAGTTCGCGGTAAAGTCGGCGTTGTTCGTGACCGGTTGGTTCCAACGCACGAGCGGCAGATGACCGAAGGCTAAATCACCGCCGCCGAAATTATCGATCGCGCCGACATAGTTGCTGGTGCTTGGATCGGCGAAATCGGACAACCAAGGGTAGCCGTCGTCGCAATCGGTATCCGCCCCACAATCGGGGTCATCACCGCTGGTGTCGTCATCCGCGTCGGGATCATCGAAATAATTATCGAGCGCAGCGGCGACTTCGTTCAAGACGGTCCGCTCCACAGCGGCCATCAATTCACCGCGCGTAATACGGACGATGACGTCGTTGAAATCATCACTGGCGATGCTTACGAACGTGTTGTCGCCTACGCTCGCGTTTTCGTCCTCCAGGAAATCGGCGGCGTCGTACTCATTTGCCGTATCACGATATTGTCCGGCCAGCGCGGCGCCCGGCGCGATGATCACCGCCACCACGTCGGTGGCTGCATCGACTTGCAGGGCGCCGGCCGTTTCGCTGTTGAGTGGCGGGTTAGCCATAGCGCGGTGGCCGTTCGATACCGCATACCACAAGGGTGCGCCGCTACCGTCCAATAATTCGTGCATGCCGAGCGTGCGCCACGGAAAG
The DNA here is from genome assembly GCA_965217605.1 of Gammaproteobacteria bacterium. GTDB lineage: Bacteria > Pseudomonadota > Gammaproteobacteria > JAYYZW01. The sequence goes on along the minus strand of CBDCJB010000004.1, from coordinate 516,629 downwards.
CGTCCCGTTTCGTTGCTGCTCGCAACCGTGCAGTCGGGCACGGCGTCTGACGAGCCTTGCGTACCGGCTGCATCGTGATCGGGACAGGGCAGGTGGCCGGGGCCTTTCCCGAGTGTCGGCGTGGTGGCGTGATAGGCGATGGCGTATCCCATCAATGCGCTCTTCGCCTCCATGAGCGCCTGCTTCGTGGTCAAATCCACCTGCGCCCGGCGCACCGTATTCGCATTGAGTGCCTTGATCACGACGAACGACGACGCCGACAACACGACGAGCATCAAGGTCAGGATGACCGCGCCTTGCTGGCGTTTAAAGCTGTTCGAAAATTGATTTCGCATACCAGAAACTATAGCGATTTCATACCGCTTAGGCGCAGAACCGGTTCGCAGTTCCGGATCAACGCCACGGGCCCCTTGTCAGGGTGGATCGCGGCGCTCGTAGACGTCGGAAATCGCATTCAAGCCGGGGTCGAACGACTGCCCGGGCTTGAGCAGTACCGGTGCGTCCGAGCCGCCGATCGGCAGCCTGACCCGCGAGGTTTCGATGTCCACCCGCTGGGCGTCGATCCCGAATTCACTCAAGTCACCCTGAAAGGTATCGGTCCCGTTGACCCAAACCGTAGCCGGGCCGTCAGAGCGGGATACGTAGCCGTCCACGGTGATCGGCGCTTCGGCCTCGGGTGTCTCATCGTCGGGCGCGATGTCGACAAGCCGGGGCTGCTCTACGGTCGGTTTCTTCACCGTGTGACGCGCTCTGTCGAGCGCCGCGCGTTCCTGTGGTGTGAGAAACAGGCGCCCGAGTTCGGCCGCCTGTACGCCGGCCGTCGTCACGAGAAACGCCAGCACGGTAAGCGTGAACAATTGTTTCACAGCGTCAATTCCTCATCGCCACTGAGATCGACGGTCATCCAGTCGAGAACGCAATTCGCCTTGATATTCGCGTTGCCCGGATCGAGCGTAAGCTCGCCTTCACTCAGTTTGAAATCACAGCTTTTGACCGAATATTGGCCCAAGGCATCGCGGTCGAGTGCGTTCAAAAGCTGGATCAAATCGCCTTCGTGCAATAAGCCCAAATTGAGATTCATCGCACTCACATAGAGACCGTAGCCGCCCAGTTGGACCTTGAAATCGGGCTCGGATTCGCGCTCGGATTCGATCTTGTAGCTCAATTCCGGGATCTTGATCGCGTCCCCGGCCTCGCGCAATGTCTCGAGCCAACTCAGGCGCCGTTCTCCGCCGAGCAAGCCCGAGCGGTAAAGCCGCACGAATTCCCGATAGAACTCATCGATGATGCGTTCTTCTTCGTCGACCGCGAGGTACTGCGCGCTCGCACTGCGAAAACGCCCGTGATTACCATCGTATTCGCGTTCCATGTTTTGTCGGAAGTAATAACTTCCGGCGAGCATGCCCGCGGATACGACCACACAGACCGCGAACAGGATCAGTGAGCCGCGCAGAATCGACCAATCAGCTTTGTTGTCCGCCACCGTTCACTCCCACGATCAATTTGATCTTGAATTCCGCGGCAACCTGTTCGTTTCCCGCGGTCGTCGAACCCGTGACACTCGCCTCAGAACGGATATCGAGCGGATATTGGACGACGACGACGTCTTGAACGTGATCGTTGGCGCCAAGTTTGTCGGCGAGCCCGTCGATGATTTCAATGGCACCGCGGTAATCGCCGTAGAACGGTTCGAGATGACCCCTGAATTCCGCAATGTGATAGTAGGTATAACCGGACGCAGACGCGTCGTCCGCATCGGCCCGCTTTCTTTTGCGCTTGCGTTGCTTAGCCGCCTCGGGATCGGCGTCGGGCCTCGCTTCCCAGCTCAGCCCGTCGAGCTTTACGTCCGGTACCGCACTCAGCGCGCCGCTCACGAGGCGCAACAATAACTCGGGGCTGCTCTTATAGGCGCGCAGAGTATCGACGGCGTCGACCGCGGTCTTTATCTCGCGCGGTTCGACCGGCGTTGGCGGTAGCTTCTGCTTCGCCAATTCGTAACGTTGCTGATAGAAGTCGGCCTTTTGCAAGGCATCGATGGCCTGTTGTTTGAAGGTCACGCCCTCGATGAAATTGATACCGCTCCAGCCCGCGCTGCCCAATAACAGAATCATGCTGGCCACGGCGAGGCCGACCCGCGAGCGGTGCATGGAGTAAAACTGCGTTTCGTCGTCTTGCGCGTAATGGTTGGGCGGCGCCTTCTCGGCCAGAAGTTTGGCGAAGACCATGTCGGCGTAATGTGAGTCCCCCGTCTGCTTACAACCCAGACGGCGCACGACGTCGTCGACCTCCAACAGCAGGAATCGTTCCTGTTCCGTATCACGGCAATGCTGCTCGATCTCGGTCAATAACTGGCCTTGACTCAATATGTAAATGCTCAACGGGCTGTCGCGCGAGATCAGCGCGAGGCTGTTCAGATAGCGACGCAGTTTCTCGACTTCACCCATGAGGTGCGAAGCGAAGGGAACGGACCCAAGGCGCGGCATATGGGCCAGGCGGCTGATCTTGAGTTGCTGATCGCGGAAAAAGGTCTGCCTGAGACCGCTTGCCTTTTGCAAGCTGATCAACAACACGTTAGGGCCGGTAGCGCCAATTGTCTTGAGGAGCTTTTCGCTCAGGATCGGCAAGGAGTAGATCCCCGCGACGGGAACTTTGTGCTCGATCAAAATATCGATCCACGAGGATACGATCTCCGGTCGCGTAATGGCGGTCAGCAACAACCGGTCGTCTTTCCGCCCGTCGGCTTCGCGGCCCTGGCGCAGGGCGTAATGATACGAGGTGCCGCGGAACAAACGCGCGTATTTACGCTGCAGCACGGCCTTGCGATCGGCGCCGCCGACATGCGGAATCGTATCCTGGCGGTATTCCTCTTCGACGATGTCGACGAGCACGCAAATCGGCGCGGGGACGAGATCACCGATCGCGCGGCTGAACGAGCCCAGTCCCGCCTCATCGGCCTTAAAGATGTACGCCTGCGCCAGCTCACCGGCCTCGAACAGGTAGAGTATGGCGCGATCAGCGCCGACCAGGAGCACCCGTGTATCGGGGCTGCTAAAAGTCGATTTGAGTAAAGAGATCATAAATTGGACCCAGAACCGAGGCCATGATCCAGAATAGAATGGCGCCCAGAACCATCGTGATGCCGGGCATGATCATGGCTTGCAAGCGCGCCACGGATTCCGCTACGTCGCGCGCATAAAAGTAACTGACGTTATCGAGCGCTTCTTCGAGCGCACCGGTGTTCTCACCGACGCGAAGCATGCGCACCACCAGCGGCGGAAAGAGACCCGTTGACTCGAAACTGGCGCTGATGCCGCCGCCGTCCGCGATCATTCTACCGGCGTCCTGCATCGCCGAAGCCACAGCGCGGTTACCGGCAACGTCTTCCGCGCTTCTAATGCACTCCAGCACCGTGATCCCGGACGAGTACATGATTGAAAACACGTTACAGACGCGGGTTACGATCAATTTTTTCATCACCGACCCGACGAGCGGCAGGCGCAATAGCACGTTGTCCATGCGTGCCGCGAACTTCGGGTTCGTCGTGAAGGCTACGATGATGCCGACGATCAGGATGATCGGCGTAAACAAGACGACATACCAATACTGGGTCATGAACGCCGAGGTCGCGATCAGCGCCTTGGTTTGCAGCGGCAGTTCCTGCCCCATGGTCGCCAGAAACGAAATCAATTGCGGAACGACGTAGAGCATCAGAAAAAACAGGACGCCGATGACGATGACGGTCACGATCGCCGGATACATGAGCAGTTTCTTGGTGTAGGAGGCCTGCTCGTCCTGCCATTTGAGGTTTTCGATGATCTTTCCGAGCACGCGATTCAACTGTCCGGATTCCTCGCCGGCGCGAATGAGGGACACGAACACGGGGCTGAAGACGAACGGAAATTCAGCCATTGAATCCGATAAATTCTTGCCGCCTTCGATCGACTCGATCATCGCCGCCGTCACTTCCTGCAAGCGTTTGTTGTCGACCGAATCGCGCAGGTCCGCCAGGCCTTCCAGGATGGGCACGCCGGCACGCACGAGATGCTCCAGGTGAAAGCAGAACGTGATCAGGTCGACGCGTTTGATGCCACGCCCGGTAATGTTCTTGGTGGTCGAGCGCAATTCCCGAAAGTTCACGAGATCGAGCCCCATGCGGCTCAGACGGACTTCGAGATCGGCCGGATTGGCGGCGTCTACACGGCCTTGGAACACGCGGCCCTGGGCGTTGATGGCCTTGTAGCGGTAGGCTTCCACTGGCTAGTGTCCTGTCCTAGGCTAGGCGGTCCGTCAAGTCGACCACGCGGGATACTTCGTCGAGCGAGGTCGCGCCTTCGAGTACGCGTTTGACGGCGACGTCGGCGAGCGTTTGAAAACCCTTCCGGCGTGCAGCCTCGGTCAACTCCTTGAGGGTTGCACTCTGCGCGATCAACTCGTCGAGCTCGCGATCGAAGCGCAATAATTCCAATAGCGCCGCGCGGCCTTCGTAACCCTGGTGCGGCGCGTGACTGGCTTCTTCGGATACGCGGTAGATCGTGTGGCCGCGATAGGCGGGATCGATGCCGAGGATGCGGCGCTCCACGGGACTCGGCTTGTAGGCTTCTTTGCAGTCCTCGCGCAGCGTGCGCACCAGACGCTGCGCGAGTATGCCGATGATGTTGCCGGCCATGATGTCGGGTTTGATGCCCATGTCGGACAGCCGGGGTATCGCGCCCAACGACGAATTCGTATGTAGCGTCGAGAACACCTGATGTCCGGTCATCGCGGCGCGGAAGGCCATCGAGGCAGTATCTTCGTCGCGGATTTCGCCGATCAGAACGATGTCCGGATCCTGGCGCAATATCGAACGGACGCCGCCCGCGAAATCGAGTCGCGCAGACTCGTTGATCGAGGTCTGGCGAATCATGTTCATCGGGTATTCCACCGGATCCTCGAGCGTCATGATGTTTACGGATTCGGTGTTCAGGTGATTGAGCAAGCTGTAGAGGGTCGTCGTCTTACCGCTGCCGGTCGGTCCGGTCACCAACAGCAAGCCTTCGGGACGCGCAACCATGAGTTTGAGGGTCGTCAAGACCTCTTCTTCGAGTCCGATCCTGTCGATCGGGACGATACCTTTCTGCCGGTCGAGCACGCGCAGGACGATGTTTTCGCCGTGCACGGTGGGTATGGTCGACACACGGAAGTCGATCTGCCGCCCGGACAAGGTCAAGGTGATGCGCCCGTCCTGAGGGGCCCGGGTTTCCGCGATGTCCATTCCCGACATGACTTTCAATCGGACTGCGATCGCCGACCAGTAGTTTTTGTGCAGTGAGCGGATCTGTCGCAATACACCGTCGATGCGATATCGAAATCGTAAGAAACCTTCTTCGGGCTCGAAGTGAATGTCCGATGCGCCGCGCTTGACTGCATCCGATAGCAGCGCATTGACCAGGCGGACCACGGGCTGGCTATACTCTTCCGTATCCGCGTCGAGGCTTTCGTAATCGATCTCACCGGTTTCGATCTCGCTCAAGATCCCGTCCACCGAGAGTTCGAAGCCGTAAAACTGATCGATGGCTTTCTCGATCTCGGCTTCACCCGCCATCAACGGGCGCAGATCGACGTCACCGCCGAGCAGCGCCGAGATCTGATCGAGCGCGACGACGTTGAAGATATCCGCCATCGCGAGCGTCATGCGATTGCTGTTGGCCTCGAACGTGAGGGGCAGGGCGTGGAAACGCCGCGCCATATCCTTGGGGATGAGTCGAATGGCTTCGGAATCGACGACGACCTGCGATAGCTGGGCTTTCTGTTGGCCGAGCGCGCCGCCCAGTACGTCGAGAATGATGGCTTCGGTCGCGAAGCCGAGCCGCACGAGAATCTTGCCGAGGTGATCGCGGTTCTTGCGCTGCTCCGTCAATACGATGCGGACTTGATCGGGGCTGACCACGCCCTTTTGAACGAGCAATTCGCCAATGCGTTGGGAACTCTTGGGCGCGTTCATCGTGGGCGGGCGTGCGCGGCAGCTACCGGCTCACGGCGCGTTCGTGTTTGACAGGTTGCCGATTCGTTGGCGTACATTCGCGGGATTGAAATTGCCGCCAGAGGCGTCCGCGAGGCTCAGGCTCTTTTGGTAGTAGCCGAGCGCTGCACCGCTTTGTCCCATGCGATCGAGACTGACCGCGAGATTGTAGTTGTAATCGGGGTTATCGCCGGCCAGGCGTACGGCGTCGAAATAGGCGAGTTGCGCATCGCCCCAACGGCCGCGGTGGGCATACCAGTTACCGAGCGCAAAGTGGACGACGGGTTGATCGGCGTGCCGGTCGAGCAGCAGTCTGAGCCGCGCCGCGGTCGCCTCGCCCTTGCTGCCCGTCAAGGAAAACAAGGCCGCGCTCGCTATCGGGTCGCCCGGGTAGCGTTTGAGAACGAGCGCATAATGCCGGTAGCCGTGTTCCAAATCGCCGTTCAGAACCGCGATCGCGCCGAGCCCCAAGAGCGCATCGCGCTGATCGGGATTGGTGTCCAATGCCTCGCGGTACGCCGCCTCGGCCGCATCCATGTCGTCGTTGACGAACGCGTCGTACGCGCGCCGGACGTTCTCGTCCACACCCGCCGGTTTGCGGCTACGCGATATGCTGAATTCACCCGCGCTGATGCCGAATATGGGCGCCGCCGTGGGTGTCTGAAGCAGTTCGGGTGCCGGCGTCACGGCGGCGACGGTCTCCAATGCCGGCTCGGGTGGCAGATCGATGGCGGCCGTCTCGGCTGTATCGGTCGCGGTTTCGGGGATGTCGATTACCGCGTCGGTGGTCATCGGCACGGCGTCGTGCCGGTCTTCGATGAGCGGCGCATCCGGCACGTCTACGTCGGTTGTAGCCGGCGGTGGCTGCGTATCGATACGCACCAGACTCGTACTCGCCGCGTCAACGACTCGGGGCTCGAGTGGCACGACCGGCAGCTCACGCGCGACGTCGCGTTCGACGCCGCTGGCGACGTCGGGCGAGGGCATGTAACGCGCCTCCGGTGTCTGTTGGGCGTAAAAGACGCCCACCACCCCGATCCCCAACACGATGAATACCGCGATAAAGGCGGCCGCGATAAAGATGCGTCGCGAGCGCGGCCGCTCCCCGGCGGCAAATACCGTTTGTGCGCCCACGACCGTGTGTGAAGCAACGTCCTCCAGCGTATTGTCGGCGGTGTCGTCGCCGACATCGCGGGGCAACTCCATCGACTGTGAATGGTCGAAGTAGGCTTCGAGATCGTTCTGCACCGCCCGCGTCGAGGGCAAAGTCGAGGTCTGATCGCTGGTCGCGCGCATACCGCCGCGGGTCGTAGCCCCGGTCGAATCCGATATCTGCTCGTAGGTGTCGGTGTCGTCGCGCCCAATGCTGGCCTCGTCGAGCACGTTTTCATCGATGGGTTCGAGTTGAAGATCGTCCCCCAGCTCCATCGATCGACTGCTATCGCCGTCATCCGGCGTATCCAGCGGTTCCATCTCGAGCTGGGCGGGCGCTTCTTCGGGGAGGTCTTCAGTCGATAGTTCCGACGTTTCTTGCAGCGCCGTCTGTTCGATCTGCATGGTCACGTCTTCGGGGCCTGCGACCGGCGATTGCACGGTGACCGCGCTCGTATCGACGCCGGCGTCCGGGATCGCTTGTTCCTCGACCGGTGGTGTTTCCGGTGCGTCGTCCGCGCGGACTTCCTGTTGCTTTTTCTCTTCCTCGGCGCGGCGCAAGGCGTCCATCAACAAGCTCATGTGTGCGTACTCCGACCGTCCCGTTTACGGCTTCGTCGCGCCACTTAGAAATTCCCGATAGTCCTGCAGATCCGTGTTGATGCTCGGATCACGCACGATGACGGGGCGCAGGAAGACGACGAGTTCCGTTTTAGCGGTCCTGAATTCGTCGGTATTGAAGATAAGGTCGCCGATTATAGGAATTTTCGCGAGTCCCGGGACTTGGCGATCGCCGGTCTGGACTTCGTCCTGCATCAAGCCACCCAAAACCGCGATCTGCCCATCGATAAGCTTGAGCACCGATTCCATCTCCCGCGTCCTGATGATGGGCACGAGGTTGGTCACGGTCGGATTGGTCGCGCCTGCGACTTGCGCCGCAAGTTGCGGGCCGGGATCAATAGCATCGCCGATCCGCTGCGAAATGGTCGGACGTACGGTCAGGGTCACTTCGTCGTTGGCTGAGATCTGTGGCGTCACCGCCATCACGAGGCCGACCGGAACCGAGTGGACCTCCGATTCGACGATGGTCCGTCCCTGGGTAACGGCCGTCGAGTCCTTGTCCGTCACCTCAACGGTGAAATAGACCAACTCCTCCACGACCTTGAGCACGGCCGTCTGGTTGTTCAGCACCATCAGGCGCGGGCTCGACAGCACTTTGGTGTCACCGAATTCCCGTAGCAGGCGTACGGTGGCCTGTACCGCATTATTACCGACGGTCGGATCGAAATAGCTCAAGACGGTCGACGAAATAGCATTATCGATCACACCATCGGTCACCGCACCCAGCAGTTCTTGATCGACAAAGAAACCCGCTTCTTCCTGCAGAAACAGATCCCAGTCGACTCCGGCTTGATATTGATCGTTCAGCGACACTTCGGCGATCGTGGCTTCGACGAGGACTTGCCGTCTTGCGTTGACGAGCACTTTATCGATGTATTCTTCGATGAGCTGGTGTTCGCGGCTGGTGGCTCTGACCGACATCACGCCCGCTTCCGCATTCATGATGACCTTGTCCGAAACCTGGTCGCTACCGCCCCTGTTCTCAGTTTCACCGAGTATCGCGAGGATATTGGCGTTGAGGGTTTCCCAGAAGCGATTGTAGGAGCGCGTATTCAGCCGGGTCGACGAAACGTTTTCGCCACCGCCACCACCGCCTCCGCCCCCACCGCCGCTATCGTCCACCGCGCTGCCGCCGGTCGTGGCGACACGGGTTTCGACGGTCACGGTGGTGTCTGCTTCCCGCGATATATTCACGTAGCCGACGTCGTAGGTTCTCAGATAAGGCGTGTCGGGCGAAATGATGACCGTGTCACCGTGCGTCTCGTAGCGCAGGTCAACCTGATGCGCGATGCGTTCGAGGATCTGGGGCAGTGTTTGGTCGATGGCGTTGAGCGTGACGTTACCGGTGATGTCCCCGGCGACGTCGATATTGAGTTCCGCATCCCGCGCCAACGCGAACAGGAGTTCACGCACCGGTACGTCATTGACCACGACCGTATAGCGTTCACTTTCGGGCACCGGTTCCGGCGGCGGGACGAAGGGCGCCTGTTGAACGACGTCCGGAATGCCCGCCTGGGGTTCGGACGCCGCGTCGAGATGGCCCCGGTCCGCGGGCGGCGCCGGTGGGCGCATTTGCGCACAACTCAGAAGACCGAGCATCGAGAGCAGTGCGATAATTTCTCTTAAATATTCATGTGCTTACGTTTGAATACGAGACGGATTGCTTCACATGTTCTAAGATAACACATTAGAAAATTATTACAACTATCTAATGATAAAGAACTAATTTACCATCTCCGGGCATCATTAAGCGTCTTTTTACAGCGCTCCGCTTCACTTCGTCTCCTGCGGCCATTTCGCGAGCAGGTCAGGTAAGAATAGCCTCGTTCCCGTCAGTGGGCGCAAGTGGTCGATCGTCACCAGGCCCGAGGCCCTGGAAACGACCGGCGCTCTGGGTCGATTATCTTCAAATTCCGGCGCCCGTGCAGTGATCGATTGCAAACTTACGTCGCGGAGCTGAGGATCCGCCGTGGGTGCAGCGAGGGCGCCTGGATCGGCGGCTGGCGTATCGGGAGCCACATTCTGGATATCGATCACCGGTGCCGCGGGCTTTAGTGCGACCGGCGCGGGCGGGACGATCTCCCGATTCTGCGTCAGCATCCACGTCACCCCGATCGCGACGATGGCGATACCCGCCGCGGCGGCCAGCCAGCGTGGCAGTGGTCGCCTGTACCGCGCGCCGAATTCACTATCGCGCGCGGCGAGCTGGACATGCATGGGCTTGACCGCCGTATCGTTCGCCGCGAATGCGGCCAGCAATGCCTTATCGGCCAACACGTTAATGCGCCGCAACAAGCCGTTCGAGTGGCGCTCGAGCTCCTTGATCGCCTCCGCGTCGAACAGCTCGTTGCCGCGGTAACCCGTCGCGCGAATGCGCGTGGATACGTAGTCGCGGATCTGATCGCGATCGAAAGGCGCCAGGTCGAAGCCATGTGTGATGCGTTCGCGCAGCTGCCTGATCTCCTGGCGCCCGAGTTTCTCGTCGAGCTCGGGCTGGCCGAACAGAATGATCTGCAACAGCTTGTCCTGCGTCGTCTCGAGGTTGCTCAAGATGCGGATCTCTTCGAGCGTTTCCACAGGCATGCCCTGGGCTTCCTCGATGAACACGATCACGCGAATACTGTCGGCGTGTTTGGCGAGCAAATAACTCTGTAAGGCGTGCTGCACCTTGAGCTTGTCGTCGGGCGCTTCGACCTCGATGCCGAGTTCGAACGCGATGGCGTGCAAGATCTCCGCAGGGGTCAGGCGCGGATTGACCAGATAGACGATCTCGCAGAAGTGTGGAAGCTCCTGCTCGAGCATGCGGCACAGCATGGTCTTGCCGCTCCCGACCTCACCGACGACTTTAATGATCCCCTCGCCGCGTAACACGGCGTAGACGAGCGCCTCCAAGACCGCTCCGCGGTTGCCGCCCGGAAAGAAGAACTCCGGATCAGGCGTGATCTTGAACGGCGGCTTGGCGAGACCGAAATGTTTCTCGTACATTTTTTAACTCATCCGCTTATGAAGCGTCGTCCGGCGAGGGCGCCAGCCCCATTCGCGACACGCGACTGTAGAGCGTGGTGCGGTTGATTCCCAAAAGGCGCGCGGCCTTGCTCAGGTTTCCGTCACCGAGGCGCAGGGCCGTCTCGATGTAACGGCGTTCGATCGTGCCCAGTTCGTCGTCCAAACGAAAGCCGGCTGATTTGATCCGCTGTTCGACGTTTTCGAAACTGGACTGCGTCGCGCCGTCGGATCCGCGGCCGTCGTAATCGAACTCGAGCTCGGGGCGCAGCCAGTCGGCGTCAACCGCCTGGCCCGGGTATTTCGCGCCGAGGCGGATCACGATGTTACGCAGTTCCCTCACATTGCCCGGAAACGAATATTCGGCAAGCATGTCTTGCGCGTCCGCCGTCAGCTTGAACGGCCGAATGCTGTCCGCGTACTGGTTCTGAAAAATATCGAGCAGCGCGCGCCAGTCATCGCCGCGGGAGCGGAGCGGCGGTACGCTGATCGTAAGCACGCTCAGGCGGTGAAATACGTCGGGGCGGAATTCCCCGGCCCGCGCTGACTCACCCAACTCACGATTGGTCGCTGCGACAATACGCGCGCTGGAGTGGCGCGTCTCGGTTTCGCCCAGCCGATAGTATTCGCCGTTTTCCAAAACCCGCAGGAACTTCGACTGCAGGTCCAATGGCATTTCTCCGACTTCGTCGAGAAACAGGGTGCCGCCGCTCGCTTCTTCGAAGAACCCGGTCCGCGCTTTGTCGGCGCCGGTGTAGGCGCCCTTGGCGTGGCCAAACAACTGCGCCTCGAGCAGTTCGGGTCCGAACGCGGCGCAATTGAGCGTCAACATGCGGCCCTCGCGGCGTTTGCTGGCCGCGTGCAGACACTGCGCGACGAGCTCCTTGCCGCTACCCGATTCACCTTCGATCAAGACCGGGAAGGGCGTATCGGCAAACTGCTCGATCAGGGCGCGCAGCGTCGTCATGCCGGCGCTCGAGCCGGTCAGGTCGGCCCCGACATCTTCCCTAGGCGTTGCGTGCGGCGCCTCCGCCTCGAGCAGCAACAATTGATGGCGCAAGCGGGTCTTCAGCAACTCGGCGTCGCAGGGCTTGGGCACGAAATCCACGGCGCCGAGCGTCAGCGCATGCTGGATATTGCCGGGTTCGTCCTGCCCGGAAAGGACGAGGATCTTCATCGCGTGATCGAACGCAAATAACTCACCCAGCAAGGCGAATCCTTCTTCCGGCGTGTGCGGCGTGGGCGGCAGGCCCAGATCGATCAGCGCGACCTGCGGCACCGCGGGTAAATTCTGCAAAATTTCGCGCGCGCGGCCGCGCGTATCCGCGGTAATGACGTCGAATTCGTCCGCCAATGCGAACTGCAAGGATTCGACGATGAGATCATCGTCATCGACCAGCAACAGCGACGGCCGTAACGACGATCCCTTAGTCACGGCAGGCCTTCAATCCGCCACTACGGCGTCGCGGTTAAGGTTGAGGTTGGAACAGATCGCGGTCGACGCCTCGAACTGGTTCATCGTGTAGAAATGCAAGCCGGGTGCGCCGCCGCTCAACAGGCGCTCGCACAACGCCGTCGTGACGTCCACGCCGAACGCGCGAATGGATGGCCGGTCATCGCCGAAATCCTGCAGGCGTTTGAGGATCCAGCGCGGAATTTCGGCCCCGCACATGTCGGAGAAGCGCTTCAGTTGCGTGTAGTTGATGATCGGCATCACGCCCGCCACGATGGGTATGTCGATGGACGCGTCCCGACACCGTTCGACAAAGTGAAAGTAGGCATCCGCGTTGTAAAAATATTGCGTAATGGCGCCATCCGCGCCCGCTTCGACCTTGCGCTTGAAACTGTCCAGGTCGGCGCTCGCACCGGATGATTGCGGGTGCGCCTCGGGATAGGCCGCCACTTCCGATGCGGAAGCGGTCGCCGGTTTCAGCGCGGATGAATGCCACCAGTTCGTTGGCGAAGCGCAGCTCGCCAAAACCCGTGGTACCCGACGGCATATCCCCACGCAGCGCCACCACGCGCTGGATCCCGGCCTGCTGATAGCGCTCCAAGACCGTGCGTAACTCGATGATGGGAAATCCGATGCACGAGATATGCGGCGCGCTCTCGATGCCGGTGTCGTCGCGTGTATCCAAGACCGTCTCGAGGGTGAGGTCGCGGGTGCTGCCACCTGCGCCGAAGGTGACCGAAAAGAATTCGGGATTTAGCGCCGCGAGCTTGCGGCGGGTAGTCTCGAGTCGGGCGACGGCCTCGGGCGTGCGCGGCGGAAAGAACTCGAAGCTGACATGGCCGGCGGTGTCTACGGATTTATCCATCGGGCAATTTTTGTCTTGGGGCTCAGTTTTTTCACTGCATTTAACGCGTTAGAATAGCCTATCTTCCGGAGCAAGGTTTCGATCCCGACCTGCCGGTTCCGCACCTCCGGAGGGCCATCCATTGAGGTATCCGTGATGAGCGAACCGCTGGGCAAGCGGAGCGACGCCGCCAGCGAGCCGGCGCGGCGTGAACTGGCGAATGCCGTCAGAGCGCTCAGCATGGATGCCGTTCAAAGCGCGAATTCCGGACATCCCGGCGCACCGATGGGCATGGCGGACATCGCCGAAGTCCTGTGGCGCGGCTTTCTCGTACATAATCCGCAGAATCCCGCCTGGTTCGATCGCGACCGCTTCGTCATGTCCAATGGCCACGGCTCGATGCTGTTGTACGCGTTGTTGCATCTCACCGGCTATGACGTATCGATCGATGAGATCAAACGCTTTCGCCAGCTCGGTTCGAAAACACCGGGGCATCCGGAACGCGGCGATACGCCGGGCGTGGAAACGACCACGGGACCGCTCGGCCAAGGCCTTGCGAACGCGGTCGGCATGGCGATCGCCGAACGGCACCTGGCGCGCCGCTTCAACCGTCCCGGGTACGACATCGTCGATCATCACACCTACGCCTTCGCCGGCGACGGCTGTCTGATGGAAGGCATTTCGCACGAAGCGTGCTCGCTCGCCGGCACGCTGGGGCTCGGCAAACTCATCGTCGTCTACGACGACAACGGGATCTCTATCGACGGCGAGGTGGGCGGTTGGTTCACCGACGACACGCCGACACGTTTTGAAGCCTATGGTTGGCATGTCGAGGCTGCGATCGACGGGCATGACCCGTCCGCCGTCGAGGCGGCGCTGGCAGCGGCGCGAGCCGCCACCGACCGCCCGACACTGCTGTGTTGCCGCACGACGATCGGCTGGGGGGCGCCCAACAAAGCCGGCACGGCCGCCTGCCACGGCGCCGCACTCGGGGATGACGAAGTTCTCGCTACGCGTGAAGCGCTCGGCTGGGCGCATCCGCCGTTCGAGATTCCCGATCCGATCTATGCCGCCTGGGATGCCCGGCCGTCCGGCGCCGAGCGCGAAAAAGCCTGGCGGCAAACACTGGCCGACTACGCGTCCGAGTTTCCCGACGCGGCGCGCGAGTTCGACCGTCTGATAGCAAACCAGCGGCCGGATGAATGGCCGGACGTCGCACGGGCGTGCGTCGCCGCCTTAGCCGGCGCCGACGGCAAGGAAGCGACGCGCAAGTCGTCGGAGCGCGTACTCAATCACATCGCGCCGGTGCTCCCGGAGCTCATCGGTGGATCGGCCGATCTGACCGGATCCAACAACACCTTTCACGACACCAGCCGCACCTTGTCGACTGCTGAGCCGGACGGTAACTATATCTTTTACGGTGTGCGCGAGTTCGCCATGAGCGCGATCATGAACGGCCTGTGCCTGCACGGTGGCGTGATCCCCTATGGCGGTACGTTTCTCGTGTTCTCCGATTACGCGCGGAACGCCGTGCGTATGGCCGCGCTGATGCAGATCGGGAGCATCTTCGTCTATACGCACGATTCGATCGGACTCGGCGAGGACGGGCCGACCCATCAACCGATCGAACATGCCGGCACCCTGCGCCTGATGCCGGGAATGGACGTCTGGCGCCCGTGCGACGGCGCGGAGACCGCGGTTGCGTGGCTGGCCGCCGTCGACCGCCGCGACGGCCCGTCCTGCCTGTTGTTAACGCGGCAGGGCCTGCCGCAACAGGCGCGGACCGACGTGCAGTTGGACGCGGCGGCTCGCGGCGCATACGCATTGATCGACGCCGGCGAGTCACCGGAGGCGATCGTGATCGCGACGGGATCGGAAGTTCACGTCGCGCGCGAGGCGGTCGCTCGCCTCAATGGCGAAGGCCGTGCGATCCGGCTGGTTGCGATGCCCTGCGCCGAACACTTCGAGCGCCAGACCGAGGCCTATCGCGCATCGGTGCTGCCGCCATCGGTACGCAGGCGCGTCGCGATCGAGGCCGGCGGACGCGACTTCTGGTACCGCTTCGTCGGACTCGACGGCATGGTCATCGGCCTCGACCGCTTCGGCGCGTCGGCGCCGGGCGCCGATCTGTTCAAACATTTCGGCTTCACTGCCGACAACTGCACGAACTTAATCAGGGACTACTTGGAGCACTAGACCATGGCCATCCGCGTCGGGATCAACGGCTACGGCCGCATCGGCCGCAACGTGTTGCGCGCGCTTTTCGAATCCGGCCGTACGGACGAGATCGAGATCGTCGCCGTCAATGACCTCGGTGACGCCGAGACCAACGCCCATCTGACCCGCTACGACAGCGCGCACGGCCCGTTTCCGGGAACCATCGAGGTCACCGATGGCGCGATGATCGTCAACGGTTTTTCGATCAAGGTGCTGAGCGAACGCGACCCGGCGAATTTGCCCTGGGGCGATCTCGGCGTCGACGTCGTGCACGAGTCCACCGGGCTCTTCGCCAACAAGACCAAGGCCTCGGCGCACCTCGAAGGCGGCGCGCGCAAGGTCGTGATCTCGGCGCCGGCCGGTACGGATGTCGATGCGACGATCGTCTACGGCGTCAATCACGATGTGCTCAAGGCGACCGACACGGTGATATCGAACGCGTCGTGCACCACCAATTGCCTCGCGCCATTGGTCAAGCCGCTGCACGAACGCATCGGCGTCGAGTCCGGCATCATGACGACGATCCACGCCTACACCAACGATCAGGTGCTGACCGACGTCTATCATTCGGATCTGCGGCGCGCGCGCTCGGCGACGCAATCGATGATACCGACCAAGACCGGCGCGGCCGCGGCGGTCGGGCTGGTGCTGCCCGAACTGAATGGCAAGCTCGACGGTTACGCCGTCCGCGTGCCGACCATCAACGTATCGCTCGTCGACCTCACGTTCAAAGCGGCGCGCGATACGTCGATCGAGGAAGTCGGCGACATCATCCGCGCTGCCGCGAACGGCGATCTCGAAGGCATCCTCGCGTACAACGACGCGCCCTTGGTATCGATCGACTTCAACCACAACCCGGCTTCATCCATCTATGAGGCGAGCCAGACCAAGGTGATCGAAGGCAGTTTAGTCAAGGTTCTCGCGTGGTACGACAACGAATGGGGCTTTTCCAATCGCATGCTCGATACGACGATCGCGCTGATGGGTGCCTGAATCGTACGCCATGTTGCGTATGGCCGATGTAGATCTGCGCGGCAAGCGCGTCCTGATTCGAGAGGATTTCAACGTGCCGCTGAAAGACGGCGTGATCGCCGACGACACGCGGCTCAAAGCGGGACTGCCGACCATCCGCGACGCCTTGGCCCGGGGCGCGGCCGTCATTCTCCTGTCGCATCTCGGGCGGCCATGCGAAGGTGAGATCGACCCACAGCTGTCGTTGCGCCCGGTGGCGGATGCGCTCGGGGCATTGCTCGACCGTGCGGTGGGTTTTGAATCCGAATGGCTCGACGGCATCGAGGTGGCCGATGCATCGGTCACTTTGTGTGAGAACGTACGCTTCTTCGTCGGTGAGAAAGCCAACGACGACGCGCTTGCGAAACGCATGGCGCAACTCGGCGACGTGTTCGTGAACGACGCGTTCGCGACGGCCCACCGCGCGCAGGCCTCGACCCACGGCGTCGCGAAATATGCGCCGGCCGCCTGCGCGGGTCCGCTCTTGACCGCGGAACTCGACGCCCTGGCCAAGGCCCTGGGCAACCCCGCGCGCCCATTGGTCGCGGTCGTCGGCGGCGCCAAAGTATCGACCAAGCTACAGGTTCTCGAGGCATTGGCGCGCAAGGTCGACCACCTCGTCGTCGGCGGCGGCATCGCCAATACGTTCTTGAAAGCGGCGGGGCACGAGGTCGGCCAGTCGCTGTTCGAAGCCGACATGATCGATATCGCCGCGCGGCTCATCGCTTCCGATGCACAGGTGCCGGTCCCGATCGATGTGGTGTGCGGAAAAAGCTTCGACGACCAGGCGCAGCCGGCGATCAAGGATGTTACCGACGTGGCGGCGGACGATTTGATCATGGACCTCGGTCCCGCATCGACGAAATCCATATGCGGCGCGATCGCAAACGCCGGCACCGTCGTTTGGAATGGCCCACTCGGCGTTTTCGAGTTCGAGTCGTTCGCCAACGGCACGCGGGAACTCGCGCGCGCGATCGCGGATGCGGACGGGTTTTCGATCGCGGGCGGGGGCGACACCTTGGCCGCGATCGCCGCGTTCGGCGTGGCTGACTCGATTTCGTATATCTCGACCGGCGGTGGCGCATTTCTGGAGTTTCTCGAAGGCAAGACCCTGCCCGCCGTGGAGATCCTCGAGCGACGCGCCGCGGCTTAATCACAACTATTCATTGAAGACGCGAACATGAGACGCACCAAGATCGTCGCGACCCTGGGTCCGGCCACCGATCGGCCCGGCATGCTCGAACGCCTCGTTGCGGAGGGCCTGGATGCGGCGCGCCTCAATTACTCCCACGGCACCGTTTCGGACCACGCGCGTCGCGCGCAGGCGGTGCGCGCTGCGGCGGCGGACGCCGGGCGGGAGATCGGGCTGATCGCCGATCTGCAGGGGCCGAAGATCCGGCTCGAGTGCCTGAGCGAGCACGCCGTGGATATCCACGAGGGCGCGCGCTTTCTCATTGACGCCGAGTGTGCACCGGATGCGGGCACCGCCGAACGGATCGGCGTGACCTACAAACAACTGCCGCAAGACGTGAACGCGGGCGACACCTTACTCGTGGACGACGGCCGCATCGTCCTCCATGTCACGCGCGTGTCCGGTTCCGTCATCGAGACGACCGTCGTGACGGGCGGACGGCTGTCCGATCACAAAGGCATCAACCGCCAGGGCGGCGGGCTGTCGGCGCCGGCGTTGACCGAGAAGGACCGCGCGGATCTCATCCACGCGGTCGCACAAGAGGTCGACTACATCGCGGTGTCGTTTCCACGCAGCGCGGAAGATATCGAGAACGCCCGCGGTTTGATCCACGCTGCCGGCGGTGGTGCCGGCGTCATCGCAAAGATCGAACGGGCCGAGGCCCTCGACTCGGCGCCCGATCTCATCGCGGCGTCGGACTGCATCATGATCGCGCGTGGCGACCTCGGGGTTGAAATCGGCGACGCGCGCCTGCCGCCAGCGCAGAAGCACCTGATCGCGACGGCCCGCAGCCAGCATCGCACCGTGATCACCGCCACGCAGATGATGGAATCGATGATCGAGCACTCGATGCCGACGCGCGCCGAGGTATTCGATGTGGCCAACGCGGTGCTCGACGGCACCGACGCCGTGATGCTCTCGGGCGAAACCAGCGTCGGCCTCAATCCCGACAAAGCCGTCGCCGCGATGGCGCGGATCTGCGAAGGCGCGGAAAACGAGTGGCGCGCCCCGGCGTCGCCTGTCCCGCTCGACGCCCAGTTCGAGCGTGTCGACCAGGCGATCGCGATGTCGACCATTTATTGCGGTAACCGCATCGGCGCGACCGCCATCGCCGCGCTGACGGAATCGGGTGCGACGGCGTTGTGGACCTCGCGGCTGAATACCGCCATTCCGATCTTCGCCCTCGCGCGTCACCCCGAAACACTGCGCAAAGTCACGCTTTACCGGGATGTTTACCCGGTTTTCTTCGACGTCACGTCGATCGAGTACAGTGAGGTGACGCGCGAAGTCTTGAGCCTCTTACAGACGCGCGGCGCGGTCGGCGACGGCGACCGCGTGATCATTACCAAGGGTGACCTGCACGGCCATTCCGGCGGGACCAATGGCATGAAGATCGTCACGGTCGGTGATTTCGTCGAACACGTCGGGTAAGCACGACGCCCGCTGGTACTCGAGCGAACCTGTTCCTATAATTTTCATCGTTCGATCTCACTATTAAAGAGGGGTGAGCCGTGTCAGCTCAGGAACTCGCAGCAACGGCGCAGGCGATGGTCGCAAAGGGCAAAGGCGTGCTCGCGATCGACGAAAGCCTGCCGACGATCAAAAAGCGTTTCGATACCATCGGGGTCGAGTCTACCGAGGAGCATCGCCGGGCCTACCGCGAGTTGCTGATCGATAACGCCGGTGACGCGGATTACATCAGCGGCATGATCCTGTTCGATGAAACGATCCGCCAGGCAACGGAAGCCGGCCGGCCCTTCCCGCAGGTTCTCATCGACAAGGGCGTCATGCCTGGGATCAAAGTCGATGGCGGCGCCAAGGATCTGGCGGGCCATGCTGGGGAGAAGGTTACCGAAGGCCTGGACCGCTTGCGCGAACGACTGGACGCGTACCGGTCGCTTGGTGCGAAGTTCGCGAAATGGCGCGCGGTGATCACGATCGGCGACGGCATTCCTTCGATGGCCTGCATCGAAGCCAACGCCCATGCGCTGGCGCGCTATGCGGGACTCTGCCAGGAAGCCGGGATCGTCCCCATGGTCGAACCGGAAGTCCTGATGGATGGGGACAACACGATCGATCGCTGCTTCGAGGTCACCGAAATCACGCTGCGCACGGTGTTCAACGAGCTGGCCCGCCAGGACGCCGCGCTCGAGCACACGATCTTGAAAACCAATATGGTCGTGTCGGGTAAGCAGTGCGTGGTGCAGGCGGGCGTGGACGAGGTCGCCGAAAAAACCGTGCGCTGCCTCAAGCGCGCGGTGCCGGCGGCGCTGCCCGGCATCGTGTTCCTGTCCGGTGGTCAGAGCGGCGAGGACGCGACGCGCCACTTGAACGCGATGAATGCGGCGGGGTTCGACGTACCCTGGCCCCTCAGTTTCTCCTACGGCCGTGCGCTCCAAGCCGACGCGCTCAAAGCCTGGGCGGGTCAGGCGGATAATCTGGCGCGGGCGCGGGCGATCTTGCTCCACCGCGAGCGTTGCAATGGGCTCGCGGCGATGGGGCAGTATTCGGATGTCGTAGAGGCGGAGCTCGCTGCCTGATCCCGGATTCCGCTACGCTCCATCCAGGCTACTCCTTCAACATGCGTCCGTAACGTGATCAACGCGTACCGGGAACCTTACCCCGTCAGCCGGTCAAGCGCTTCGCGGTATTTATTAGCCGTACGTTCGAGGATCTCGGGCGGTAACGGTGGCGCCGGTGGGCGCTTGTCCCAATCCAGGGTTTCGAGGTAATCGCGCACGAACTGCTTGTCGAAGCTCGGTGGACTGATACCGGTGCGATATTCGTCCGCGGGCCAGAAGCGCGATGAATCCGGTGTCAGCACCTCGTCGATTAAGACCAGCTCATCGTCGTCATCGAGCCCGAACTCGAATTTGGTGTCGGCGATGATGATGCCTTTCGTCCGCGCAAACTCGGCCGCGGATCGATAGATATCGATACTGATCGTACGCACTTGATCGGCGCGTTCGCGCCCGATCAAATCACAGGCGCGGCCGAAATCGATGTTCTCATCGTGGTCGCCGACGTCGGCCTTGGTCGAAGGCGTGAACACCGGTTCCGGTAACTGCGCGGCTTGTTCGAGTCCGGCGGGCAGGCTGATGCCGCATACCTGCCCGCTGCGTTGATAGTCTTTCCAACCGGAACCGATGATGTAACCGCGCACGATAGACTCGATCGGCAACGGTTTCAGTTTGTCGACGACAATGGCCCGATCGCCCACCTCGCGCCGCTCGGCTTCGTCGGGCAATACGTCGGCCAGCGGTAAATCGGCAAGATGACACGCGATCGAGCGCCCGATGCGTCCGAACCAGAAGTTCGAAAGGGCCGTCAACACGGCCCCTTTGCCGGGAACGGGATCGGGCAGCACGACGTCGAACGCGGATATGCGATCGGTGGTCACGATCAGCAGGTGCCGATCGCCGACCGCGTAGATGTCGCGGACCTTGCCCTTCTGAATCAAAGGCAGACCCTTGAGATTCGACTCGAATAACGCAGGGGTGATATCGGTCATAGGTTTAAGCGTCCATCAGGTATCGGGGGTTCGCGATGGCGGGGATGTCGCCGTCGATCCCCATGGCCCGTTCGATCAGCCAGTCCTTGATGCCGGTCATGCGATCGGTCATGCGCATGCCGGCGCCGCGGATGGCCTTGACCGTACGTTCGTCGTGTTGGAAAAGGCGATTGAGACCGTCGGTGACCCGATCCATCGCCCACGTCTCACTCGCGCGCCAACGCGCGTAATGCCGCAACGCCGCGCCTGAAGGCCAGACCGCAGCGGCTCCGCGCGGACCGACGCATTCGACCAACGCCGCCACATCCATGATCCCCAGATTGAGCCCCTGCCCGGCGAGGGGGTGAACGACGTGCGCCGCGTCACCGACGAGCACACAGCGATCCCGTATGTAGCGCGTGACGCGCAGGCGTTCGAGTTTGAACGACGCGCGCGGACCCACATCTCGAATCGCGCCGAGCCTATGCTCGAACGCTTCTTCCAGCCGGCGGCAAAAAACCGCGTCATCGTCGGCGAAGACGCTTTGCGCGAGCTCGGCCGAGCAGGACCACACGATGGAGCAACTATGGGGATCGGCCAGCGGCAGAAAGGCGAGCGGCCCGGACACGAGGAACCGTTGCCGTGCGACACCCGCGTGCGGTTCGTCACAAACGACGTTGCATACGACCGCGATCTGTTCATAGCGGCTGCGTTTGACATCGATGCCGGCGGCTTGCCGAACCGCGGAGCCGGCGCCATCGGCGCCGACGATCAGATCCGCGTGCACCGCCGATCCGTCCTCTAGTTCGACACCCGGCGGATCGGCATGCAAGAGATCGGCCATCGCCTGTCCGTACACCGTTACGGACGCGCGCTCGTTCAGCGCCGCCGTCAGTGCCGCGATCAAATTCTGATGCTCGACGATAAAACCCATCGGTCCATCATGGGTAACGGGCGCATCGAATCGAATGCGGCCGTTTGACCCGGCGTCCCAGACGTCCATGCCATCGAAATGCCCGACGCGCGCGTGATCGAGTCGACGCCATGCGCCGACCGCGTCAAGCACGGCGCGCGAACCCGGAGTGATGGCATAACATTGTGCGCCGATCGCGCCACTCGGCGCGCGCGTATCGGTATCCGGGGCGATGAGCGCCACCCCGTGGCCCGCATCGGCGAGCATAGCCGCACTCAGCACACCGATTACACCGCGGCCAACGACCGCGACGTCGTGGACGGGACTGGTGGCGATCATGATGGTGTCAAGTGTCCTGTCCCGTGAAAAACTTTCGTAAGTCGCGACGGATTTTCGTCGCTGGCAAGGCACGACGACGCTTATGTGCGGGCTCTACACAAGGAGGAGTAACGCCGCCAGCGGCGAAAAAGACCAGCGAATTATGGAAGTTTTTCACGGAACAGGACACTAAGTTTCGCGCGCGAGCGGCGCGAGACCCGTTGCCTCTAGGATCAAGCGGCGTTTGAGAAACGGTAGCGCCTCGGTGACCACCATCGCCGCCCGCCGCGCTGCAGTCACCGTGCACGATCGCGAGTGAAATGTTTGCGCGAGCAGATCGGTGAACGCGACCGCGCGCTTGTGATCGGAAGCGCGTGCCGCGGCGTAATGGTCCGTAACCACGGCTGCGCCCGGATCCGGTGCGGCGTCTAAGGCGTCAATGAGCGCGGAGACGTCGCGCAAACCGAGGTTCAAACCCTGTGCGGCGTTCGGATGCAGGGTCGCTGCGGCGTTGCCGACGATGATCGCCCGCGTCCCGCTCACGCGCGCGGCGCGCCGCCGCCAGAGTTCATGCGAACGACGCGATCCGAGTTGCTCGATCGTGCCGAGCGATTCGCCGAAGCGTCGTTGCAGCATGGTTCGATAAGCGTCGTCATCGAGCGCAAGCGCTGCTCGGGCTCTGTCCGTATCGAGACATTGCACGCTGACATATCGGTGTCCGCCGAGCGGGATCATGGCCAGCGGACCCTGCGTGGTAAACCGCTCGTACGCCGTGTCCGCCTGCGGCGCGTCGACCTCGACGTTCGCGACGATTGCGGTCTGCTCGAAGTCGAACGTTTGTTCGTCGATGCCGAGTGCGCGGCCGACCTGCGAGTCTCCGCCGTCGGCGCCGATCAGAAGGCGCGCGTCGATGCCGCGAACCTGGCCGTTGCAGCGTGTCGACACGCTGATACCCGCGTCGCGCGATACATGGTGCTCGAAATGCGTCGACCACAATAGCCCTGCGCCCACGTGGTCTTGCAGGGCCGCGGTCAGTTCGCGCCTGAGAATGTCCGCCGGACAGGCCCAGCCCAACGCCGTGAGCCGTGCGGTCCGTGCCTCGAGGCGGACCGTCCCGAAGCCGAAGCGATCGGTGACGTGGATCCGGCCGATGCGATTGACGTGCCCTGCCAATCGCTCCCACAGGCCTAGACGGTGCAGGATCCGCTGGGAAGCGACGTTCAATACGAGCGCGCGTATATCCGTGCTCGGGTCAACCTCCTGCAACGGCGGGCGCCGTTCGACGACCGCCACCTCGAGTCCGTGACGGCACAGCGCCACGGCCGTGGCGGCGCCGATCAAGCCGGCGCCGACGACTACGCAATCAAAGTCAGGCGGCACTGGCGAGTCGCGTCGCGGCCTCAATGGCGTCGACGGTCTTGGGGGCCGCGATACTCAGTACTTCATTTCCGGTTTCAGTGACGAGGACGTCGTCCTCGATGCGGATACCGATGTTCCACCATTGCTTCGGAAGGTCTTTGATCGTATTTGACAGATAAAGACCGGGTTCCACCGTCGTCACCATCCCGGGTTCGAACACCCGCCACTCGTCCGCAACTTTGTAGTCGCCGACGTCGTGCACGTCCATACCGAGCCAGTGCCCGGTCTTGTGCATGTAGTACGGCTTATAGGCTTCTTCTTCGATCAGCTTACGCAAGCGCCCCTTCAAGATACCCAGGTCGACGAGTCCGTGGGTGATCACCTCGATCGCCGCTTCGTGCGGTTCGTTCCAGGTGTTACCCGGTATGACTTCAGCGATCGCCGTAAGCTGGGCTTCCAGTACGACCTCATAGACCTGACGTTGCGCCTTGGTGAATTCCCCGCTGACCGGGAAGGTGCGCGTGACGTCGCTCGCGTAGTTGTCATACTCAGCGCCTGCGTCAATGAGCAACATGTCGCCTTCTTTCAGCGCGTCACAGTTCTCCGTGTAATGAAGAATGCAGCTGTTCGCGCCGCCGCCGACGATCGCAGGATAGGCCGGCGCCCGCGCACCGTTTTGCATGAAGCAATGCAGGAGCTCCGCTTCGACCTGGTATTCCCGCATGCCGGGCCTGCATAACGCCATCGCACGGCAGTGGCCTTCCGCGGCGATGGCCGCGGCCTTGCGCATCGCCTTGAGTTCCTGGCTGCTCTTGTACAGCCGCATTTCGTGCACGATATGTCCGAGCGAAACGAACTGATCGGGCGCGTGCACGCCCGCGCGACCCTTGTCGCTTACGCGATTGAGCCAGCTCATCAGGCGTTGATCGAAATCGGCATACCGCCCCATGGTGTAATAAATGCGTTCCTTGTTTTCCAGCAGGCCCGGCAAAATATCGTCGAGATCCGTAATCGGAAATGCATCGTCGGCGCCGTATGCCTTACACGCGCCTTCCAACCCCGCGCGCCGTCCGTGCCAGGTTTCCGCTTCCTCGTCACGCTCACGGCAAAACAGAATGAACTCGCCCTGCTTGCGATCGGGAACGAGGACCAATACCGATTCAGGCTCCGGAAATCCGGCGAGATAGTAAAAGTCGCTGTCCGCCCGGTAGGGATAGTAGACGTCGCGATTGCGCAGGCGCTCCGGCGCATTGGGCTGGATGACGATGCCACCGGAGTCGACCATGTTCATGAGCCGTTTCCGGCGGCGCGTAAATTCTCTCTTTTCCATCAATGCAAGGCCGCTTTAGTGGACACCCGAGTATGCGTTGGGGGCATCTTCGGTCGCAGACACGTCGTCGCGTACGATGAGAACGCCCATGCGCGTGAATTCCGTTAATTCAGTTAAGGCCCGTTCATCGTCCTCGTCGCCGCCTTCCGGTATCGCCAGCGATCCAAAGCGTTCGACGTCTTCGAGGAAGCCGCGAGCATCTTCACCCAACACGCGTAGATCGGCAATCCCCGACAAACCAAAACCGGATAAGAAACCTCGGCACCAATGGGCGAATGCTCGAGCGCGCTCGTCGAGCGCCCGGTCGTCTTCGGGCAACAATAACGCGAAGCCGAGGTCGCTGCGATCGAGCGCGTTCCGCGTATGGCTCACGAGTTCCTCAATTGCCTCGCGCGCTTCTCCGGATTCGAATGGACCCAGATCGTCCCGGCCGCTCAAGTGTCGCAACCATGTCTGCTGGTCGAACTGTGTA
This sequence comes from Gammaproteobacteria bacterium, assembly GCA_965217605.1. Lineage (GTDB taxonomy): Bacteria > Pseudomonadota > Gammaproteobacteria > JAYYZW01. The sequence goes on along the minus strand of CBDCJB010000004.1, from coordinate 491,256 downwards.
CCGCCGCACAGGACACCGCACAACATGCCGTGGCATTCCGACGCCCCGATGTCACAATCGAGCGTGTCTAAGACACGATGTAAGCGTTGATAAATCTGTCGGCTCACTAACACCACGTGCTTGTAGTAACAGTCCGAATACTGTGAATTATCCCACGCTGTCGCGATACGCTAAAGCAATCGGCGCGGATCGCGTCGTATAAAGACTCTTACGGTGTTGACCGTCCGATGCCTGCCGCTCTATATTGGTTCAGCAGAATCCAATCCGTCGATGGGCACGTTTCTACGTCATGACATCAGACAATGAAGATCGCCTCGAACTGGCCGCGCTGGAATCCCGCGTAGACGAGCTGATTAAGACCGTGGAAGGCCTCGCCAGTGAAAATGAGGCCTTGCGTAATCAGCAATCGACCCTGACAACGGAGCGTGCGGCCTTGATCGAGAAAACGGAACAGGCGCGCAGCCGAGTGGAGGCCATGATCGCCCGGTTGAAGGCCATGGAGACCCGTTCATGAGCGACGATGTCAAGCCAATCACAGTGACCATTTTCGATAAGGACTACGTCGTCGGGTGCACCGAAGATGAACGCGAAGCGTTGTTTGCCTCGGTGCAATACCTCAACGACAAGATGAACGAGCAACGCGATGAAGGGAATGTCATTGGAAGCGAGCGTATCGCGGTGATGGCGGCGTTGAACATCACCAACGAATATCTCGAGATTCGTCGCAACAACGAGTCCATGGCCACGGACATCGGCGACGGTATAGCGCGGATCCAGGGCAAAATCGCCGAAGCCCTGACGCGCGGCAGCTTAGAGGAACAGGGGGTTGCAACCCTCGTTCCGCGAGAACAGGGGATATAAACCCTAAAGATTCTCAACAATCGACCGACTTAAGCTTGGTGTTCTCTGCTTTGTGCGTCGGCTAACCCGAAAATCTTTGAGCCTATTTGAAATACTTTAGGAACCGATCATCAAGCGATGTTGTGCAAGTCCACCACGCAGTGGAAAGCCTGATTCGCCTCGAGACGTTCCACTCTTGAGCTCCTGGTTCAAGATCACGGTTGCCGGCGGCATTGCGGAGAACACCTCTTAAATTTTAAAGCGTATAACGTCCCCGTCCGCGACGACGTAATCCCGTCCTTCGATACGTAAGCGGCCCGCATCGCGCGCGCCGGCTTCGCCGTTGTATGCAATGAAGTCTTCGTAGGTCGCGACTTCCGCGCGGATGAATCCGCGCTCGAAATCCGTGTGGATCACACCGCCCGCCGTCGCGGCTGTCGTGCCGTGGGGGATGGTCCAGGCGCGGCATTCCTTGGCGTCGGCCGAGAAGAAATGGTGCAGGCCGAGTAGCTCATAAACGGCGCGGATCACGCGATTCAAACCCGGCTCTTCCAACCCCAACTCAACCAGGAACTCCGGGCGCTCGCTCGCGTCCAGCGCTGCGATCTCGGCTTCGACGGCCACGCACAATACGACCGACGGCGCACCACACGCGGCGGCATACGCATCGACTGCCTCTGATTGTGCATTGCCGGCGAGGTGCGCCTCGTCGACGTTTGCGACGAACAGGACGGGCTGTGCGGTCAGCAGGGCGAGCTCGCGTAACAGGCTACGGGTCTCCGGGTTGGGCTGCATCGCGCGAACCGGTACGCCCGATGCCAATTCATCGGCCAAATACGCAAAGCATTCGGCGCGCATACGCGCATCTTTGTCGCCTGTCTTCGCCAGTTTCAGAGCGCGTTCCGCGCCGCGGCTCACGGTGTCCAGATCCGCCAGCGCGAGCTCGGTTTCAACCACTTCGATATCGGCGATCGGATCGATTCGGCCCGCAACGTGCGTGACATTGTCGTCGTGGAAGCATCGCGTGATATGCGCGATCGCCTGCGTCTCACGGATGTGTGAAAGAAACTGATTGCCGAGGCCCTCTCCCTTAGACGCGCCGGCGACGAGGCCCGCGATATCGACGAATTCCATGTGCGAGGGCACCGTTCTCGCCGGTGCGACGATCGCCGCGATCCGGTCCAGCCTGGGATCGGGCACCGCCACGATGCCGACATTCGGCTCTATCGTGCAAAAAGGGTAATTCTCGACCGCGATCGCGGAGCTCGTCAGCGCATTGAACAGGGAAGACTTGCCGACATTGGGCAAGCCCACGATGCCGCACTTAAACCCCATAATTAAAGGGACCTATATACTTGACGATCCCTATTTAACCTCTGGTATTTGGTCGATGGGGCAGCCCAGGTAGCTGGCTATTCGCGTTCTCGCCTGCCGAATCCCCCACTGTCGTCCTTCTTCAAACGCACAATAAGTACATCCGTGTCGGCCCGGATTGGCCTGACGTTCCGGCAACATTCGCATGATGTCGTCTACTGGCTTACCTTCAACGGCGTTGATGCCGCCATGTTCATTACAACGATATGGCATCATAGTCTTCCACGGCTAGCGAAACGGGAGAATTCACCCTGATCAAATACGCCGAGCAAGCGGTTCTTTCCTGCCTGATTAACCAGCCACTGCTTCGCGCCAGCCGTATAGCCACCACCATCCAGGACAATGATGGTGTCGAACTCATTTTGAGCGATGGACAGGACTTCGTAGGGGTACTTTTCCTCGACGCTGCCACTGGACGCTTGCCACTTGGATTGAATGACCAAGCAGTCCGGCCATAGCCTCGGATGGTACAAGATAGCGTCCACGCGCCGTTTCTTGCCGTAGATATCCTTACCCATCTCGTACTGGCGCGTGAAAACAGGTTGCTCAAGCTCGCGGGACGGAAAGAAGCGTTCGCGTGGTATGAAGCGGTAGCCTCGTTCATCCAGAATATCCGCTACAAAATCTTCGAGCCGTCCGCCTGATCGATTCGCTCCGGTGCCTTTAACGGGCGTCATTCTCCGACTATCAGGAGATCTCCGACGCGGCCACGGCCTTTGCCGTTGCTGTTGATGTGGCGCGGCGCAGATACTTCATGCAGTTCAAACTCTTTATATAGTTGTCGGATGAATCCGGTATCGCTATTCGAAACAATGACATAGCATCCATCTTCGCGCCAGCGTATACAAGCGTCCCGCAATGCTTTCTGGTCGTCGTCATCGAAGCCCGCCCCTGTGTACCCACTATAAGTGCCGTCATACGGAGGGTCGCAGTAAACCAGGTCGCCTTGCTTAGGACTGATCTTACCGAAAGTTTCGATTTTCAGCTTGGCTTTTCCGAGCACCTTCGACACGGCGAGTAGATTGTCCTTGTCGCAGATCGCCGGGTTGGTGTGCCGACCGATGGGCACGTTGAACTTGCCCTGCTTGTTCACGCGGTAAAGGCCGTTGTAGCAGGTCTTGTTGAGGTAGATGAATCGCGCAGCGAGTAGCACGGGATCTTGTTCGTCATGCTGTTTGTTGCGGATGCGGAGGTAATAACGTGGGCCGTGCTCGCGCTGGTGTTTGCGCAGCGCCTTTATCACGTCTTGGGGCCGCTTGTGCAGCATTTTATAGGTGATCATGAGGTCAAGATTGATGTCTGACAGGTGGGCTTTACGTATCCTGCTGTCCAGCGCAAAGAACACGGCCCCGCCGCCGACGAACGGCTCCCAATAGGATCCGAATTGCTCCGGCATCACCTTCAAGATTTCCGGTATGAGCGAGCGCTTTCCGCCCGCCCATTTCACGAACGGATAAGCCCTTGCCCGATCCAGGTATTCGACGGTCGTGCGCTCAAGCACACGGTTGAAGTCGGATAGGGGGTCGGCCTTGCGTGTCTGCTCCGTCATGCGGTCAAGCCGCGATAGGTTAACCGCGCGTCCTTGTGCAGGCCGCGCGTTAGCAGATCGTTGACGGTGCTACGCTTGGTCTCGTCTCGTCTGTTTTGGCGGTAACAAATCGCGTTCAAATAGAGCTGCGTGTGTTTTTTGCTCCACCAGTGATGGGTTCCAACGTAGACTCGCTTCGTCATCGCCCAAAGGCTTTCTATGCTATTGGTGTGGGTTGCGCCGCGAACGTATTCCCCGGCGCTGTGATTGACACGATCCACCGCATAGAAGCCGTCGAGCGATCCGTAAGCACGATTATCATCAGCGCTCACCTTTGAACCCAGCGCGACATTTGAAAGCATCAGCGGCGCAACATCTTTCCCTTTCACGGAGTCTACTTGGAAGGCTCTGGCTTCGCCACCGCGCTCCTTCATGCCAAAGGTGGCCGTCTTGGTCTTGATGCTGCGCCCTTGTGTGCCCGGCGTGCGTTTGCTCGAATGCTTGTTTTTCTCCTTGCCGCCAATATACGTCTCATCAATTTCTACCTGCCCGCCAAGCAATCCGCCGCGCGCGCCTTTGGTCGATGCGTTGCGGATGCGCTGGAGCATGAACCACGCCGTTTTCTGCGTCACGCCGATATGCTTCGCTAGTTGGGTGGATGCTATCCCCTTGGAGTGCGTGGTTTCAAAGTAGACGGCCAAGAACCACTTCGGGAGCATCTTAAGCTGGCTGTCACCAAAGATCGTACCAACCGTGACGCGGAAAACTCTGTCGCAATCAGCGCAGCGGTGACGGCGTCCGTCAGAATAGTGATAGATTTTCCTGGCGCTGCCACAATGCGGGCAGAAAGGCCCGTCCGCCCAACGGACTGTTTCTAGGTGTTTTAGGCAGGCTTCAGTAGTGGTAAAGGCTTGTGTGAACTCTAATAGCGTCATGGCCGTTCTTTGTTTTATTGACGTTATAAGAGAGAATACACTACTATTTAACGATCGTCAAGTATATAGGTCCCTAATTAAAAGGCGTTTATATACTTTACATACCATAAAACAAGCAGCACAGTAGGGTGTCATATTGACATTAATGATCTTGGGTTTGATGAAACTTACCTTCGATGCGAAACGCCGCACGGCGGTTCGTTCTTCAAAAGAATTTATATTGGTATGCCGAGATTGCCGAAAAATTATTTGAATTCTGTATTTTTCCTATACAGGACACGAGAAGATGCGGAACAGGGAGCGGAGGAAGGGGGAACTGGCTTCATCGTTTCTGGCGAATCAGTGTCTCCACGTCAATCATTTCTATATTTTGTTACCAATTGGCACGTAGCAGTAAAAAAGGGATTCCCTGTTGTTCGTTTAGAAACCCATTCGGGAAGTCCTGAAATATTTGATTTTGATTGTGCGGATTGGCATTTTTCGCCCGATTACGATATCGCCGTTGTTCCAGTGGAGTTGGCCCCAGACAAACATAACGTAGTAGCTGTACCTCTACATTCGTTTATGACGGAGAATTATAAAGAACAACATGATATTGGACCTGGGGACGACGTTTTTATGGTCGGGAGGTTCATCGACCAACAGGGTCTTCATTGTAATGTCCCAGCCGTCAGGTTCGGGAATATCAGCATGGACCCCGCACCGTTAGCGCAAGAAAACGGGAAAAAGGCGGAATCCTATTGCATTGATATTCATTCGAGATCTGGGTATTCAGGGTCTCCAGTTTTTGTATACAGAACTGCCGGTTACGACTTAGAAAAGCATCTGAATAGTAATGATACTGTGAGCGCTTTAAGGGAAGAGACTACTCTTCTAGCGTTTTTGGGAATTCACTGGGGGCAATTCCCAGAGCTATGGGAAATTTCGGAACATGGTAAATTAAATTATCAGACAAACGAAAGCGCCCAACCATTAATGACAGGGAGTCGATTTATTACAGGGCTTAGCGGTATGACGTGCGTTCTTCCAGCATGGAATATTCTTGAGGTCTTAGAAATGCCAAAACTCAAAGAAATGCGTGATCTGGAGAACGCCAGATTGCGGAAATTGCTCGGAGATATTCCTATTGCCGAAGTGCAAACGACAGAAGAAACGTCTTCGGACAATGGGGATTACTTGCTTAGGAAAATGCTAAACACTCCGCCCAAGCCGCGCCAGTAGTCACTGATAAGTGAGGCGCTTCCCTTCTGCTCCTTTGATGATTGAATCTGCTCGCATAGTGTCGTTAATGCCATTGGCAATGCGGTTGTTGTAACGAAACTCGAATTCTGTTGCATAGCGGTGAAGGTGTTTCTTAGCACAATGCTGGTACACGCCCTTCATTCCACGCTTGAAGATCGAGAAATAACCCTCAATGGTATTGGTATGAACCTCGCCACGACCATACTCGCCAGAAGCATGGCGGACGAAATCATGGTCGGCGAAATGGCGATCCAGAGAGACGTATTGCGTGGCCTCGTCAGTGTAGACCGTCGCCTCTTTGGCGATGTTCTCTTTCAGGAGCGGGACCAACGTCTTGGCCTTGAGATCATCTACCACCATGGATTTTGCGCGGCCAGTGGTGCGATCTACTAACGCCAGCACCTTGTGCTTGTGATGGTAACCACGCCCCTTCTTGTCGCCTTTCGGCTTGATCGTCTTGTCGTGGCCTATGAAAGTCTCATCCACCTCAACAGTGCCGCCGTCAGCGCCGAAATCAACGCTGTCATCGCTCCTCATCGCCTCACGGAGGCGATGAAACATGAACCATGCGGTCTTATAGGTGACACCGATAGTGCGATGTAGCTGATGGGCGCTGAACCCCTTTTTGCTGGAGGCCAGCAGATGAGCAGCCAAAACCCATTTATGCAACGGGACTTTCGAGCGCTCGAACACAGTACCAACCGTGACCGTGAAATGGCCTTTGCATGAATAGCATTTGTGCAGGCCCGGACGATGCGATTTGCCTGTAAGCCGCTTGAGGTTCTCAGCCTCTCCGCAATGCGGGCAAAACGGGCCATCTGGCCAGCGGATCGATTCAAGATGCTTTCTGGCCGCATCTGGATCGTTGTAGATTGGGTTTGTTAAGTCGCACATAATCGCCGTCTCGGTATGTTATGTGCTAGTTTAAGTGGTCAGAGTCGGTATGTCAAGTATAATAATAGCCATCAGTAAGGAAATACGATGGCTAAGACAAAAGTACAAAACCGCTCTACCAAAAACGATCCGGTAATCAAGGCTGTTCCAAAAGCCTGTGCTGACGAGAAAGCTGCGGTTGAGTTTATGGAGCGGCAGCGTTGGAGCGGGCATCCCTGCTGCCCCCGGTGCGGTAGCGAAAACGTCTATCAGATGACCGACAGTAAAACGGGTGAACGCCAAAAAAACTGGCGCTGGCGCTGCCGAGATTGCGGCAAGGCTAAAGCCACGGCGCAATTCACTGTGCGCACCGGTACTGTATTCGAGGACAGCCGCATTGAGCTACGACATTGGTGCTTTGGGTTCTGGCGTGCGGCCACGTCCAAGAAAGGCGTGTCAGCCCTTGAGATTCACCGACAAACTGGCATTTCTTACAAGTCGGCCCTTTTCATGTTGCACCGAATTCGGTTCGCCATGGCACCAGCGTATGAAGGACAGTTGAACGGCGATGTGGAGGTTGATGAAACTTTCGTGGGGGGAAAGCCCCGGTACAAAGGTAAGAGCAAGCGCGGTCACGGCGACAAACAGCCCGTTGTCGCCTTGGTTCAGAGGAGCGGCGAAGTCCGAACTAGGGTTATACCGGACGTAACCGGAAAATCACTCAAAGCAGCTATCCGAGAGCACGTCCATCCTGATTCCCGCATCTTGACGGATGAGCACAGCAGCTATCTTGGCATTGGCCGCGAGTTCAAGGGTGGTCATGAAGCAGTGAAGCACAAAGCCCGCGAATACGCCCGAGGCGACGTGACAACCAACACGGTCGAGGGCTTTTTCAGCATCTTCAAACGTGGTTTGAACGGCGTCTACCACAGCGTCAGCCGCAGGCATTTGCACCGTTACATGGCCGAGTTTGAGTTCCGGTACAACCGCCGCGAGATTGAAGATGGGGAGCGGGTTACGGCTGCTATTCAAGCATCCAATGGGAAGCGCCTTTTGTATAAGAATCCATAACTTACTGATATTTCGATAGATCCCTTGATTTCCCGCAGCTACAACAACTATAATGCTATCTGCGGGCAACGGAATTTAAGGGTGGTGCGGACGACGAGAGTCGAACTCGCATGGGCTCACCGGGGTCAACGGTTCAAAGCCCACCGGCACCCAAAGCCGGCGCGTCTAACCAATTCCGCCACGTCCGCATTGATAGAAGTATCCGGGCCGCCGGTGGTGAGAACGCTCGTAGTAGGGGAACTCACCACCGGCGCTTGGTCGTGGCTGCCGGATCAGCCGGGGTCACCTAACACGGCTGGCCTCCTTCCTGATTTGCGTTTAGTTTTCATCCGGCGGCAACCGATAAGCAGATCCTCGCTTAAACAGCTGACCCGTACGCCCCATCCGCCACGCCTCAGTTCCAACACGGGTTGCGAGACTCGTTTTGTTGGAATTATTAATTTCGTATCCCTCGCTTCTAAGCTTGGCTGTGATTTGTTTTGGTCTCAGGCCTTTACCGGCGTCCCGGAGAACTGCGCGAATCGCATCACGGATACCGAGTTCTCGATATTTGTCTACTCGTTCTGGCTTCGGTCCAGGCTTTTCAAACCTCCTGCGCCGAGCGACCAAATGGTCCAAGTGTTCTCGCGCATGATCCAATGCATGCGTCCTCAAATCACGATCATCTTCGTCGCGGTCGGGATCATCAATGTTGTGAACTTTAAGAAGCCGTTTGTAGGCATCGAGGTCGGCCTTAACCGCACCGTGCCTATCTTCAAGATCAGCAATCTCTACTGCCAACTGCTTAAGTTGCTGCTGCAACTTACGTTTTTCGTCCAAAAAGTATTCGCCCAACTTGTCAGGTGTTTCCATCTTTGCTCTCCGGGGTCAATGGAGTATTGCTAGGATAGGCCTTTTTTCTTATGCAGGTCATGTAAAACATTGCTTAGATGAGATATGATGAAAAAGAAGCCTATGCAAAAGACCGGCCCAAAGCCAGAACGCGTCAAAATCGACGGCGATTGGAAGGATGCCGTTGACGATGCTTTGAAGAAGCCACGCCCCGCCGACGGCTGGCCTGATTCCGACAAGAAAAAGCCGGGCGACAAGGAATAGGGCCTGCAGTTTAGCCCGGGAATGCTCCGTTTCTAGGATTTACTCAAGTACATACTTCCGTTTTAATTATCGCGTTGATTGAGAACGTTCATCACGCGATCGAAGCGCCCATCCACGATGGCATCGAACTGTTCCACAGCGAGGTCGATTGCGGCTCCGAGCGCGTCCCGTTCTTCGATCGTGGGCGATCTCAACACGTATTCGCTGACGTCGACGTTTGGACCGGGGTGACCGATGCCGAGGCGAATGCGCAGGAATTCGCTCGATCCCAGGAGTGATTCAATGTGGCGTAAGCCGTTGTGACCCGCGTGACCGCCGCCGCGCTTCAACCTTACGACACCGGGGTTGAGATCCAGTTCGTCGTGCATCACGAGGATGGATGAGACCGGAATGCGGAAGTAGCTCGCGCAAGCCGCTACCGCCTCTCCACTCAGATTCATATAGGTCTGTGGTTTGAGCAACCGCATCCCGGACGCCGTGCGGCCCAGTAGCGCCTTGAAGCGCGATTCCATACGCAGCTCGACCTTCCACTGTTCAGCGAGCGCGTCGAGAAGCCAGAAACCCACGTTGTGCCGATCGCTTACGTGACCCAGGCCGGGATTGCCGAGGCCCACGACGAGCTGAACCGCGTCTGCTGCCGCCACACGGGTAGCCAAGCTGCTCGGGGACGCGCTTAGCTGTCCTTCTTATCTTTCTTATCCTTCTTATCCTCTTTATCACTTGGCGCCGCAACTGCGGCGCCCTCGGCACCCTCGGCAGCTGCCTCTTCGCCTTCCTCGCCTTCGACGCCTTCGACACCTTCGAGTCCTTCCTCGCCCTCGATGTCTTCGGCGGCCGGCTCCTCCAGATCCTCGATCGCCATCTTCGGTACCTGGACCGCGACGACCGGTCGGCTACCGTCGCCACCATGCTGCAACGCCGTGATCACGACGCCTTCGGGCGTAGTAACGTCGCCCAAGTGCACGGAATCGCCCAGTTGCAAATCCTTGACGTCTATCTCGATAAACCCCGGCAGGTCCTTCGGCAGGCAGGTTACTTCGAGCTCTGTCAAGAGATGCGAAATGAGCCCACCGCCCTCCTTAACGCCGACGCACCGTTCCTCGTTGATGAAATGGATCGGGACGCGCATGGTCAAGCGTTCCGCTTCGTCCACGCGAAGGAGATCCACGTGCAATATCGTCGGTTTGTAAGCGTGGCGCTGCATGTCCTTGAGCACCACTTTCTCCGCTGCGCCGTCCAGCTTAAGCGTGAGAATGCTCGAATAAAATGCTTCGTTCTCGGTGCTCAACATCATTGCGTTATGGCCGATCTCGATGGCCACCGGTTCGGTTCCCGCACCATACAAGATGGCCGGTATCTTGCCGTCGCGACGCAGGCGGCGGCTCGCACCCTTCCCCTTGTCGACGCGAGTCTCGGCTTCGATTTCATATGTGTTCATCGTCCGGTTCTCCCTAGTTTCAATTCTCCGTCACAGGCCCGCGACCAGGCCCGCTCTTCAATCAATGAACATAGAGCTCAATGACTGTCCTGTAATAATTCTACTAATACTTTCGCCGAGCAACTCGGCGACCGACAACTGCCGGATCCGCTCGCACTGTTCTGCTTCCGCCGACAGTGGAATGGTATCGGTGACCACCAGTTCGTCGATCGTCGAGTTCTCCAGGTTCTCGATGGCCTTGCCGGACAATACCGGATGGGTGCAATAGGCGACCACGCTGCGCGCTCCGTTGTCCTTCAAGGCCTGCGCGGCCTTGCACAAGGTTCCGGCGGTATCGACCATATCGTCGACAATGACGCAGGTGCGGGTATCGACGTCACCGATGATGTTCATGACTTCGGTTTCATTCGCGCGCGGGCGGCGTTTGTCGATGATAGCGAGGTCGGCGTTATCGAGGCGGCGGGCAATAGCACGAGCGCGAACGACGCCGCCCATGTCGGGCGACACTACCATGAGATTTTCATACTCGTGCTTCCAGATGTCCCCCAGCAACACCGGGGATGCATAGACGTTGTCCATCGGTATATCGAAGAAACCTTGGATCTGCTCGGCGTGCAAATCGAGCGTCAGGACCCGATCCGTGCCGACACTGGAGATCAGGTTCGCGGCGACTTTGGCTGTAATCGGCACCCGCACGGAGCGCGGTCGGCGATCCTGACGCGCATAGCCGAGATAGGGCACGACCGCCATGATACTGAGCGCCGATGCACGCCTGAGTGCATCGACCAACACCAAGAGCTCCATAAAATTGTCATTGGCCGGGGCACAGGTCGGTTGAATCACGACGGCTTCACGCCCGCGAACGTTTTCGGCGATTTCGACGTTGATCTCGCCGTCGCTGAAGCGGCCGATCGCGGCATTGCTGAGCGGCACGTGAAGATGGCTCGCTACCGCCTGCGCCAGCGCGGGATTGGCGTTGCCGGTGAACAGCATCATCGATTCTTCCATCATCGCCTCTGTAACCCCCGACCCTGCCGCCGTGTCGCCTTGATCATGGCTGGGGTGCCAGGATTCGAACCTGGGAATGCGGGGATCAAAACCCCGTGCCTTGCCACTTGGCTACACCCCAAAAAAACCTGGGGACTCTGACCGGAGCAGCGCACCGCATCAGCCAGCATCGTGCATGTCGATGAAATCGAGCAACGGAGATCGATTAATGCGCCGCGTCGTAATGCAGGTCCAGGATCGAGGCACCTGCCGCGCAACCTCCGCAGCCTCGTCACCATCGTCGAAAAACGCGAATACGCTTGAACCCGTTCCGCTCATGCGTGCCTCGGCGAACCGCGATAACCAGTCGAGTGCCTCACCGACCTCCGGGTAAAGGCGTCGCGCTACCGGTTCGCAGTCATTGCCCGCGCGGGTAAGCGAAGCGGCGTGCATTGTGATTGGCGGGGTATGCCGTGTCAAATCAGGATCATGGAACACGCGCGCCGTGTCTACCTGACAAGCAGGCGTGATGACGACGACCGGCGTCTCGTCCATTTCTGCTGGCTCTAAGACTTCGCCGACGCCTTCCGCCCAAGCCGCCCGGCCGTGGACGAAGACCGGTACGTCGGCGCCCAAGGTTAGACCCATTTCCGCAAGCTGGGATCGCGGTAGACCCAATGCCCAGAGTTCGTTCAAGGCGACGAGTGCCGTTGCGGCATCCGAACTGCCACCGCCGAGACCGGCGCCCACGGGCAAGCGCTTGTCGAGGGCAATGTCGACACCGAGGCTCGTGCCGGATTCGCTTTGCAATAGCTTCGCGGCCTTGACCGCGAGATCTTCGGACGCGGCGACATACGCCGGCTCGCTACTGCGATTGATCGCGCCGTCGGCGCGCACCTCGAACCCGAGTTCGTCACCGACGTCCAAAAATTGAAATAGCGTTTGTAAAAGATGATAGCCATCGGCCCGCCGGCCGGTGACGTGTAGAAAGAGGTTTATCTTGGCGGGCGCGGGCCAACCGCGGGCGGCTTTCACTTAGCGACGTTCCCATTTTTTGATGGCGATACGTACCTTGAGATCGTCGCGCGCCAGATACAGGCGCCGCGGCAAGTCGAGCTCGCCGAGCTTCACATAATCGAGAATACTGACCCGCCAACGATCCTGCTCGAAATCGGTCCATCGACCCTCGGCGTCGGTGAGTTCCTGCGAAGACGCCGTACCGGGATCGGGCATGCCTCGGATCCAGTATCGAGTCCCCGCCAGGGGAATGGACCAACCCAGGTGGTCTTGCATCAGTGCCTCGGGCCGCGCGGCCGTGAACGTTTCGCCTTCGGGCGTCAACAACTCGACTTTGCGCGCGCCACCGCTCAGGCGGAACGTTCCCTGATTGAGTGGCGCCATGATACGCAAGTCGAAATCATCGCCGGCTTGCCGCCATTCGACGTCCGCCGTGATCCCCTTATCGGCGCGCTGTACCGCGATTCGACCCGTGAGTCGCCAGGTGTCGAACGCGCTCACTTGTTCCGCGTGCGCGGGTCCGGTGGGCTTGGTGGTGACGGGGTCGGAACGCGGCGGTACGAGTTCCGCGCAACCGGCGAGTAAGGCCATCGTCACGACCGTGAGAACCGCCTTCACGGCGTCAGGCGTTTGATGACGTCCAATAGTTTCTTGTCGTTCGGCGTGTCACGCAGCGCGCTTTCCCACACGTCCCGCGCGGCGTCCTGATCACCCATGACCCATAACACCTCACCGAGATGGGCCGCAACTTCGGGATCGTTGCGGATCTCGCGCGCTTTCTCCAAGAAGTCCACGGCTTCTTCGAGCCGTCCCAAACGGTAGAGGACCCATCCCATACTGTCGAGGATATAGAAATCATCAGGCGTCAATTCCAAAGCCTGGTTGATCAAGGCCAACGCTTCCTCGTAGCGTTCGGTGCGGTCCGCAAGCGTATAGCCCAACGCGTTCAGCGCCTGGGCGTTGTCGGGCTCCGCTGCGATGATGGCGCGGAGGTCCCGCTCCAGCACATCGAGGCGCCCCATTTTCTCGGCGAGCATGGCGCGCGTATATAGAATCTCGGTGTTATAGACGCCATCGATCAAGGCGTCGTCGTAAGCCGCCATGGCCTCGTCGAACCGGTCGTGCTCGGTGAGCATTTCGCCTCTCGCACGAACGAGATGGAAGCCCTGTTCCTCATCCTGAACCGTGACATTGCTCAAATGCTCGAGTCCGTCCTCCACTTTCCCCAATGTCGATAAGGCCAGCGCTATACGCAACTGTGCTGAAAAGTAGTTCGAACCCCCTTGCATCGCCCGGTACTGTGTAACAGCGACGTCGAGCTCATCGCGCGACTCGGCGATTTGCCCCAGATAGAAATAAGCTTCGTCTTCGCGTGTTTCCAGTTCCAGCAAGCGCTTGAAGTAGGTTTCGGCGTCATCGGTGCGGTTCGCTTGCAGATTCAACAGCGCCAGCGCGAAGATGATGTCCGTATTGTCCGGCTGCTCATCGGAAAGCAACGTGAACTGGATACGCGCTTCTTCATACCGGTTTGCGTCTGCCAATAGCCGGGCGAAGATGAGCCTCAATCCGAACTGTTCCGGGTTGACGCTCAGCATGCGTTCCAGCCACTCGATCGCTTCGGGCAGTTTGTCCTGCTTTTGCAGAACGGCCAGATACGCCATGGCGACGTTTGAACTCAGTTCAGTGTGCTTGACGATACGGTCCATCGCATCGCGCGCCTTGTCCAAGTGCTCCGCCCGGATGGACAACAATGCGTAAGCGAGCAGGGCATCGATGTTGTCGCCCACCTTCTGTACCAGTTGTTCCATGACGAGGAGCGCCGTGATGCGGTCTTCTTCCCTGCCCAGGAGATTCGCGATCATGCGCAAACGATTACCGGATTCCTCGCCTTCGTTTGCGAGCACATACTCCAGATGGCCGAGCGCGGCGGCGGCATCGCCGTGGCGGATGTACATCGCCGCTATGATCTGACGCGCCTCCATGTCCTCGGGTTCGAGGTCGACCCACACCTGCGCCGCGTTCAAGGCAGCCGGATCGTCGCGCGCAAACACTGCGATGCGCGTGGCCCGCTTCGCCAACACCGCATCGCCCAACGATTCGGCGAGCGCCAGGTAATGCTCGACCGCCACCTTCATGTGCCCGCGCTGCCCGGCGAACTCAGCGATCAGCAAACGATAATAAGGATCATCTTCGAATTCGAATGCGGGCGGCGGCGCGACCGGCTGGCGCGCCGCAGCGGTCGTCGGCGGCGATACCGGTAGGGTGCGCGCAACCGGACGTGGCGCCGGTTGGGCGCAACCCACCATGACCATGACCAGGGCCAGGGCCAGGGCCAAGACGGTCAGGCCTACCGACAGACGTAAGGCTCGAATTCGGAGTGGTAGTTGGATCACGTGTCTGCTATTTCGATGATTGGCGGTCGCTCGCAGCGGCTACACGGCCCAGGTGCTGCCTCGCACCAGGGCTTTGTGGTTTAAACTATAACCTAGTGTCCTGTCCCGTGAAAAACTTCCATAACTCGTTGGCCGCTGACCTTAATTTTGTTCACGCTCGTCGACATTCGTTCCCTTAGCCTACTTCATATCGGGCAAAGTGCCCGAAAAACTTAGAATTACCGCACCCGCCCCATGACCCTGTTCATTCTCGGATTGAGTCACAAGACCGCGCCCGTCGAGGTGCGGGAAAAGGTCGCTTTCGACAGTGGCCAGCTGCCCACGGCGCTCGGGGCGCTGCACGCCTGCCGCGGGATTGCGGAATCGATGATCCTCTCGACCTGTAACCGCACCGAGATCTACTGCGAGCTGGAGGCCCAGTCGAATGCCGAGCCGATGTCCTGGCTCGCGAACTACCGCGAACTCGGCGCTACCGAAATAGAGCCCCACGTGTATCGCCTCAACAACGAGCACGCGGTGCGCCATGTTTTGCGTGTCGCGAGCGGATTGGATTCGCTGGTGCTTGGCGAAGCACAGATCCTGGGCCAGTTAAAAGACGCCTACCGGCTCGCGGTCGATGCCGGGACGGTGGGTAAGGTGCTCAATCGGCTCCTACAGTTTTCATTCTCGACGGCAAAACTAATCCGCTCTGAAACCGATATCGGCAGTACGCCCGTTTCGATTGCGTATGCATCCGTAAAACTCGCGGAACAGATACACGGCGACTTGTCCGGACGCTTCGCGTTGTTGATCGGCGCCGGTGACACCATCGCCCTGGTCGCTAACCATCTGTCGAGCGCGCACGTCGGGCGCCTGATCATCGCCAACCGCACCGTCGACCGTTCCGCAGCCCTTGCATCCCGCTATGGCGGCGAAGCGATCGCGCTCACGCAATTACCAGCCCGCATCAAGGACGCCGACATCATCGTTACGTCAACCGCCAGCCGCTTACCGATCGTCACGCGGGGGATCGTCGAAGTCGCGCTGCAACGACGGCGATTCAATCCGATGTTCATCGTTGACCTCGCCGTGCCACGCGACGTGGAGCCGACCGTCGGCGACCTCCAGGACGTCTATTTGTATACGGTCGATAATCTCGAGAGCGTCGTCCGCACGAACCTCGACTTGCGCCGCGAAGCGGCGGCGCAGGCCGAAGAAATGGTGCATCTACAGACTCAGGACTACATGGATTGGCTCGACGTCCAGAGCGGCGATGCCGCCGTCGCCGCGTTCCGCGCCCGCGGCGAGAAATTGCGTGACGAAGCGTTGGACAAAGCGCGCCAGCGGATCGCGCGCGGCGACAACCCCGAGGACGTATTGGCGTCGTTGGCCCACGGCCTGACCAACAAATTGCTGCACCATCCAACGCGTAGCCTGCGCCGCGCCGGAAGCCGTGAAGACTTCCTGGCCGTTGCCCGCGAATTACTCGACCTGGGCAACAAATGAAAGCCTCGTTGCTCGAAAAACTCGAAGGCCTGGTGGAACGCCGTCACGAACTCGACCAGATGCTGGCGGCGCCGGAAATCATCGCCAACCAGGATCAATTTCGCACGCTGGCGAAAGAACACGCCGAGATCAGTCCGGTGGTCGATTGCTTCTGGCGTTACCGCGATACGGAACAGGCCCTAGTCAATGCCGAGGAGCTCATGGCCGAGGACGACGCCGAGATGCGCGCGCTCGCGAGCGACGAAGCCGTGGCCGCGCGCGAAGAGCTCGCAGGACTCGATGTGGAGCTGCAAAATCTGCTCGTACCCAGAGATCCGAATGACGACGCGAATATTTACCTGGAGATCCGCGCCGGGACCGGCGGTAATGAAGCGGCCCTGTTTGCCGGCGATCTGATGCGGATGTATCTCCGCTACGCCGAACTGCGCAGTTGGAAGATCGAGATTATGAGTTCGAGCAACGCCGAAATCGGCGGCCACAAAGAAGTCATCGCCAAGGTCATCGGCAAGGGCGCCTATTCCAGGCTCAAATTCGAATCGGGCGCACATCGAGTCCAGCGCGTTCCCGAAACGGAATCACAAGGCAGGATCCATACGTCCGCCTGCACCGTGGCGGTCATGCCGGAAGTCGATGAAGTGAGCGACATTGAAGTCAACACCAGCGATCTACGCGTCGATACCTTTCGCGCGTCCGGCGCCGGCGGTCAACACGTCAACAAAACCGATTCGGCCATCCGCATCACGCACTTGCCGACAGGCGTCGTCGTCGAATGCCAGGACGAACGTTCGCAGCACAAAAACCGCGCCCGCGCGATGAGCCTATTGAAAGCGAAACTCCTACAAACCGAACGCACGCGGCAACTCGATGAGCAGGCCAGTACGCGTCGCGATCTGGTTGGCAGCGGTGATCGCTCCGAACGCATCCGCACTTATAATTTTCCTCAAGGGCGCGTGACGGATCACCGCATCAACCTCACGGTGTACAAGCTCGAGGACGTGCTGGCCGGCCAACTCGATCACGTGATAGAGCCCCTGGTCGCCGAGCATCAAGCCGATCTGATGGCGCAGCTCGCGAGTAACTGAAGCGGTGCAGCGGGTCATGACCATTGCAGGGGCATTACACGCGGCTTGCGCCGAGCTCGAGATCAGTTCGAGCCCCCGCCTCGACGCCGAGGTGCTGCTGGCTGAAAGCCTCGCGGTATCGCGCACCTGTCTTTATCGGGAACCGGCGCGCGCGCTCGACGCGCTAGCGCTCGAGCGGTTCCAGGATCTCGTTCGAGCGCGCGCAAGCGGAAAACCGGTGCCTTACCTCACCGGCAGCGCCGAGTTCTTTTCGCTCGAACTCGAGATCAACGAAGCGGTGCTCGTACCACGGCCCGAAACGGAACTGTTGGTCGAACGAGCCCTCGAGATTTATCCGCATACCGCGGCGACGCGCATTGCGGATCTCGGCACGGGGAGCGGTGCGGTCGCGGCGGCAATCGCCCTCGAGCGCCCATCGTCCTACGTCATTGCGATCGATCACGCCGCGCCCGCCGTCGAGCTCGCCCGCCGGAATCTGCGTCGGCTCGGCGCCCTCAACGCGACGGGCGTAGTCGCGGACTGGTTGGCGCCGTTCACTAGTGGGGCCTTCGATCTGATCGTCGCCAACCCGCCCTATGTAGCCGAATCAGAACGGCCCGATGTGGATCCGGCACTGGGTTTCGAACCGCCCGAGGCGTTGTTCTCCGGTCCGGATGGTTTGTCCGCGCTGACGACGATCGTCGCGCAGGCGCCGCGGTGCCTGAAAAGCGGCGGGTCCTTGATCCTCGAGCACGGCGCAGAACAAGGGGGCCGGGTACGCGAGTTGTTCCGCGCAAACGGATTCACCGCGGTGTCGACGGCCGAGGATCTAGCGGGCTGGGAGCGCGTCAGCTCAGGCGTTCGGCGGTGATGCAGAACATTGGCCCGTGCTTGCGTCAGCGTCAACTTCCGCGGCGGGCGATTAGCGCCGATTTTCAATCCGCTGAACTCGCGGCGCTGTCAGGCATCGAAAGTTGTGAGGTGTCCGACGAGGCCGTGAAACTCACCTATGATCTACGCGCGATCCAACTCGCAGAGATCGCCGAGATCCTGGCATTCGACGCGCGTGGCTTATCGTTTTTCGAACGGATCCGTTGGGCGCTGATCCGTTTCCGCGAATCGATCCACGCGGATGATTTGAACGCTGCAGGCGGCTGGGACACTATCGTTCGGTCGATCTATGGCGCCTTATACCGTCCCGGCGAACACGCCGGACAAAGGCGTGCGGACGAGGTCGCGGATACCGGAGATAGTGCCGGAGATAGTGCGATAGAAGCCCAGGAGAACGACGATGGATGATCAGCAATTGCTTCGCTACAGCCGCCAGATCCTGCTGCCTGAAATCGATATCGAAGGGCAAGAACGCCTGGTCGCCTCCTCGGTTTTGGTCATCGGTCTCGGTGGCCTCGGTTCACCGGTGGCCATGTACCTCGCGGCGGCGGGGGTCGGGCGCTTGGTATTGGTCGATCACGACGAGGTCGAGCTGTCGAACCTGCAACGCCAGATCGTCCACTCGACCGATAATTTGCAACAGAAGAAAGTGATCTCCGCGCGCGAACGATTACTTGCGCTCAATCCCTCCACGACGATCGAGGTGCGTGACCACAAACTCGAGGACGATGAGTTCGACGCGTTGCTCGCTACGGTCGACGCCGTGGTCGACGCGACCGACAACTTCGACAGTCGTTTCACCATCAACCGGCACTGCGTGCGCAACCGCAAGCCGCTGATCTCGGGCGCGGCCATCCGCTTTGAGGGTCAGGTCAGTGTTTTCCACCCCGGAACCGAGGACAGTCCCTGCTACCGCTGCTTGTACACCGACGGTTTGAGTATCGAGGAAACCTGCGGGCAAACGGGTGTCATCGCGCCGCTGCTCGGCATCATCGGTAGCGTGCAGGCGTTGGAAACCCTGAAGGTGCTGACCGGCGTCGGTCGCGATCTCACCGGGCGTTTGCTGCTGTTGGATGCGCTCAGCATGGAATGGCAGCAGATGCGCTTTCGCAAGGATCCGCGCTGTCCCGAATGCGGCGGCGCCGGCGCGGCCGCTACCGCTTAAGGCGGAGGAGGCGGCGGTGGAAGGTTGCGCTTGAACTTGAAGTACATGTAGACCCCGGTCACCGCAAGGATCAACAGGCAGACGGCTGCGACGTCCACGATGATCACGCCCGCGGCGCCGAATAAGCGCCCCGAGTGCAGATCCAACAACAACCGCTCGTAGCTCACGCCGGGTCCGCTGTAGGCGATGACGAGTTCGTCGCGCAGCGTCGCGGGTAATACGTCGGACGTTTGCCAGGCGGGCTCGGCATCCGTATTCACGGCCATGAATTCTCCGGTCGACGCTTCGAACCGCAGAAGCCCGCTGCCCGTTAGTATCACGGGTGAATCCGCGTAAACACCCATTTGCTCGATGGGCGGTTCGATCCCGTCGAGCGTTTCGTAGCGCTCGGCGATGTTGAGGTCCTGGTCGAATTCGACGAGTCCATCGGTGAACGCGACCATGAGCTCGTCCTGCACGGCGAGCGCTCCGACCAACGACGCTTCGCGCTGAAGGATCTCGAACGTATCGAGAAATACGCGCGGGCCGAGTTGCGTGACCCAGCCGCGGGGCGTCCGATAGCTGGCTGTCATTTCGAGATTCCCATACCCGTACAGATGCCGCATGGCGGCACCCCGCCAACGCTTTTTCGAAAGATCGAGCGCGTCGCTGTGATTGAGTATCAGACCGGTCGAGATCGTGATCAGCACGATGAGCACGCTGGCGATGCTGAGAATGCGGTGCCAGCGCGTAACGGGATGGACGCGCGGCGGGGGCGGCAGGTTTCTGGGACCGCGTTCGCTATTCATGGGACGGAACGCTGCGCTTCACTATGCAGCAGCAAGGCCACCTTCGATAAGCCGGTGATCGCGCGGACGGATAAGGTGGCGCCCGTAATGCCATCGATGTTCCGGTCGAGATGATCGGCGCCGGTCAAGCGCGCCCCGCGGAACTGATCGGTAAAAAACGGGTAACGCACTTCAAAGCCCTGGCTTTCACGGTATATGAGTATCGCGACTTGCAGGATTTTATCGTCCTCGACGACGAATCCCGTGGTGATGGGTCGATCCCGCCCGAGCGCTTCGAGGACCCATGCCGTGCGCGCACCGTCGAGCCAATACTTGATCCGAATCGAGCCGAGCCCGGCGCCGAGGATGGCATGGACCTGTTTCTTCAGCGAACCGGTTATCCATACCTTTTTCGGCTTCGGTGGCTGGTCATGAAACGCTTGCGCAATGAATAGTTTTGGCTCGAGATAAACATCCACCGCGGCGCACGGCAGCGCGATGACGAGCGCGAAACTCCAGACCAGTATCTGGATGTCGAGACGGTGGCGCATGCGCGATGCCCGGCTGATCAAAAGCGATAGCCCATCCCTAGGTTGAAACCGCTGAGCAATCGGTCGACCGGGTCATCCGCATCCTCCCATTGCGCGTCGAATTTGAACACGACGTCGGGATGCGGCCAATAGTTCAAACCCACGTCGAAGCGCGCGAATTCTTGGAACCGCATGCCGAGTTGATCGCGCTGATCCCAGCGGCTGTAGCGGCCGAAGATACCGGCCTCGCCCGGGATCAGGAACGCGGTGCTGAATCGGTAGGCCGGCTCGACGTACCAGTCGGAGAGCGTGTCTGCGTCCCGCAAGCCAGGGTCGAGGCCCTGGTTCTCGTCGTCGCCCAGTTTCCAACGCGCATATAAGGCGCGCAGCGCGAGACCGCTCGCGTGGCGGTAATCCAAATGCGTTTCAATCAAGAACGCCGATCCGTCCAGGTTGTCCGCCGTGCCCGTGTAATCAGCTTGATATTGACCGGACAGGGCGAGCTCCAGGCCGGGTATCGCCGTGTAACGCAATCGGCCGGTGAAGGCGAGGTCTTGATTGTCGGCTTCGGCAACCTTCAAACGCCCGCTGCGCGGCCGAACCGCGCTGCCGCCGGTCGTTGGGACGACGAGTCCCGAGTGCAGCACGACGTCGTAGCTCAACCCCGGGACGACGACACCCTTGAGCGCGACCCCGGCTTCCCACCAGGTGGCCGGAATGATCTCCGTTTCGATGCGGTTGCGCTCGACGCCATAAAACGTGTTCGGTTCGTGGGTCACGTTGATGAGGCCGACCGGCAGGATGTCGAGGCCCGCACGGACGCGGTGATTCTCATTCAGATCGGCTTCGATCCACACCTGCTCCAGCTCGACCTCGCCGGGCGAACCATCACCGGCTACGGAATGCTCGAATTCGATCTCGGAGGACAAACGCAGCCAATCATTGAATGCGTGATTGATGAAGAAAACGAAGCGATGGAAGTCGGCGCGATCGAGATCGTCCGTTCCGCCATCGGCGATGGTGGCATCGTCGTCCAGGTTGTTGTAGTGCAACTCGCCATACCCGCCGAGGTTGGTGCGCTCGGCCCAGGACGCGGCAACCGATACGTCTCCGCCCTGGGTTCCTTCCAGTATGTCGACGGTCGCTTCGATGCGCTCTGCATGAACCGCGATTTGTTCTTGCGCAGTCGCGAGCTTGGACTCGGATCGATCGAGCGCGCCCAAGGCGCGGTCGAGTTTGTCGTTCAGCGCCTGAATCGTGGCTTGCTGCTGCTGCACGATGCGCCAGACCTCCTCGAGGTCCGGGGTTGCCGCCGGAACCATTGACGGGCGTAGGCAAGCGATGGCGAGACCGATCGCGAAGGCATTTCTCGGGTTCATTGTGGACTCCAGGTCGGGCGGGGCGGGCGGTTTCTCTTAAATCTAAATGAAAGTATAAATGCGAATCATTAACATTTATGAAGAAAGCGGTATCGCCGCGGTTACGTGGCGCAGCGTCGGGAGGCTTAGGTAGCTAGCTGAGGGACGGAATCGACCGGTGCCGCTATGGGCAGGACCGCTTCGAGCTCGTTTTGGAGGCAGACGTGGGCGTAGTACAGGCATTGGCCGCAGCCCGTCGACACGGCCAATTGGCTGGCCAGGCAATCGAGGGTGCGGGCGCCGTTTTGAACGGCGTCTTTGATATCACGCTCGGTGACGTTGTTGCAGATGCAGACGTACATGGTTATCTGGGCGATTTCTTAGTCGCTTGCTCAACACGCGAGTGTTAATCATAACGGTAGTACAAATGAGAATTATTTGCAACACCGGATGGTCCCGGGTCGCCAACACCCCAGCGGGGCTAGATCTGCGACTGCTGGTAATTCTCGAGCCCGACCCGGTCGATCAGGTCCAGCTGCGTCTCGAGCCAGTCGACGTGCTCTTCCTCGCCCTCGAGGATGGCCTCGAATATTTCACGGGAAACGTAATCATGCGACGACTCACAGTAGGCGACCGCCTCTTTCAAGACGGGCATCGCTTCGTGCTCGAGCGCGAGATCGGCGCTGAGTATTTCTTCGGTGTTTTCACCGATCTTCAGTAAGCCGATGTCTTGCAGGTTGGGCAAACCCTCCAGGAAGAGGATCCGCTCGATGAGCCTGTCGGCGTGTTTCATCTCGTCGACCGACTCCTTGAACTCATGCTCGTCGAGCTCCTTCAAGCCCCAGTTCTTGAACATTCGCGCATGCAAAAAGTATTGGTTGATGGCGGTCAGTTCGTTCTTTAGAACTTGATTGAGATATTCAATTACCTTCGCATCACCTTTCATTGAATTATTCTCCTATAAGCGTGGCGAACGCACTGCTCTGTATATCGTCAAGTGATCGCCTGTTTTGACCATTCAGGATTAAGCGACGTTCGCCGATTAAGTACAATGGTACACCGTTGACGCACGCCGATCGGGAGCTGCAAATGGACATCGGAACGATAATCGTTCTCGTTTTCACCACGGTCGTCTTAGCTTATGCAATTACGATCTATAACGGCCTGGTGACGCTGAAACATAACGTGTCGAAAGCGTGGTCGAACATCGATGTCTTGCTCAAGCAACGGCATGACGAGCTACCGAAGCTCGTCGAAATCTGCAAGCAATACATGAGCTATGAGAAAGACACGCTCGAGCGCGTCATCTCGGCGCGTGCGGCTGTTTACTCCGCGAATGAGGCGGGCGACGTAGGGGGCGTAGGCACCGCCGAGACATCGTTGCGCCAAGGATTGGGTAAGCTCTTCGCCGTGGCGGAAAATTATCCGGATCTCAAAGCTGATAAGACCTTCAAACACCTGCAGAATCGCATCACCGCCCTGGAGAATACGATCGCCGACCGCCGCGAGTTTTACAACGATACGGTCAATCTGCACAACGTGCGAGCTGAGACTTTTCCCGATGTCACCATCGCGCGCTGGTTCCGCTTTCATCAACGCGAACTGCTGGAATTTTCTGAAGAAGAACGCCAGGACGTCGATGTTAAAGCACTGTTCAACGAGACGACCTGAAGCGGCTTAAAGCGGACGCCGCGCGACGCGCATGCTCGGATTGGAACATTACGCAAACTCCGTACAACACACGCCGCCCGGAGAATTCTGGTTCTTCGCTATCATCGGCGCCGTGTTGGCCGTCGCTGCAATTTGGGGCGCATTCGTATTCCTGAAACGCAAACGGATCATAGAGGACACACCGACTTCGCTCGTCCGATCCGCCTCGCAGGGTTACACCGAATTACAAGGGATGGCCGATCTAATGGACGGCGATCCCATACATGCGCCGTTGTCGATGCGTGTGTGCACCTGGTACACCTATAAGGTCGAACATCGCGAACGGCATTACGCAGACTCCAAGCAGAGTTCGCGCTGGGCCACCGTGGACCAGGGTACGAGTGAGGATCTGTTTTTTCTCGTCGATACGAGCGGGCGCTGCGCGATCGATCCGGATGGCGCCGCGGTCACGCCGACGCATCGCAATATCTGGTACGGCAATACCCGGATCCCGGGCCGTTATCACGACGACGACGGAACCTGGTGGGCGCGTACGATGGGACAAATCGGGCAGCATTACCGCTACACCGAACGGCGCATCGAACCGGGCGATCAAATCTACGCGCTCGGCCACTTTACGACGCACGGCGGCACTGCGGCGCTGTTCGACAAGGACGCCGCCGTCGGCGAGCGCCTGCGCGAATGGAAACGAGATCAGGCGTCGATGTTAAAGCGTTTCGATGCCAACAAAGATGGTCAAATCGACGTCGACGAATGGGATACGGCTCGCCGAGAAGCCGAAAAGGAAGTCCTCGCCGAGCAAACGGGTGACGCCGGCGCACCACCCGTCGACGTACTCGGCCGCACAGGCAGCCAACGTCGTCCGTTCGTCATCGCCGCCGGCGCCGAGGACGAGATCATCGCGAAGTGCAATCGCCGGGCGCTTGGCTTGTTGGTGTTGGCGGTGCCGCTGCTTTGCACGGCGATCTGGGCTATCGGTATTCGTTTGAGCGCCGTTTAATAGAAGCGGTCTCAAAATCCGTGTTGAACCGCTTGGGCGGCCGTGTGCCGTTCTGCATAATGCGGCAATGACCGACATTGATGCCACGGCATATACGCTGGCGCAACTTCCGAAGTTTCATTCGATTGACTACACCACGCTCGCCGAGCGCCTGACTGCCTTACTCGACCAGCATCGCGCGCGTATCGGCGAGATAACCAGCACTTCGGACCTCGCCGATTGGCAGCAGGTCGCCGCGCCGATTGAGGCGATGGCTGATGAACTGCATCGCTTTTTCTCGCCGGTTTCCCACCTCCACAACGTGGCCGACGATGAAAACATGCGCGAGCCGTATAAAGCCTGCGTCGCCCTCATTTCTGAATACAGCAGCGAAATTGCCCAGAACGAACAGCTGTTTCGGGCTTATAAAAGCATACGAGCGAGCGCCGAATTCGAGCACTACGATAACGCTAAGAAAAAGGTCGTCTTGAATGCGCTTCGAGACTTTCGACTCGGCGGCGTAGATCTGACCGCTCCCGAACAAGCGCGGGTCAAGGCACTCAAAGTCGAGCTTTCAGAACTCGCGACCCGCTTCGAAGAAAACGTACTCGATGCCACGCAGGCTTTCAGGCTGTACGTAGATGATGAAGAAAAACTCGCTGGATTGCCTGTATCCGTCATCGCCCTGGCGCGCCAGAACGCGGCGCGTGACGAACGTGAAGGCTGGATATTGACGCTGGATTTTCCGTGCTATATACCGGCGATGAATCGCCTCGACGATCGCGAATTGCGGCGCGCGCTCTACAACGCGTATTGCACGCGTGCGTCCAACCAGGGACCGACGGCCGAAGCGTTCGATAATTCCGAGATCATGACGGCGATACTCGTGAAACGACAAGAATTAGCGCATGCGCTCGGGTTCGCGAACTACGCCGAATTGTCGCTCGCGACCAAGATGGCGCCGTCTACATCGTCAGTCGTCGATTTCCTCGATGAACTCGCTGCAAAAGCGCGTCCGGCGGCAGAACGCGAACTGGACGAGCTGAAAGAATTCGCGCTCTCGCACCTCGGCATCACCGACATCGAAGCCTGGGATATCGCCTACTGTACCGAGAAGCTCAAGCAGTACCGATTCGATCTCTCACAAGAAGATCTCAAGCCCTATTTCCCGGTGGCGCGCGTGGTAACGGGCATGTTCGAGGTCGCGGGTCAATTATTCAATCTCGCGTTCAATGACATGGCCGACATCGATACTTGGCATCCCGACGTCGAGTTCTTCGCCATACGCGACGCTGGCGGCGACGTTCTCGGCTACTTTTATCTGGATCTCTATGCGCGTGAACGCAAACGGCCCGGCGCATGGATGGATGAATGCCTCATACGCTGGCGACATCAAACCCGCGCGCAACTGCCGGTCGCCTATTTGACGTGTAATTTCACCCCGCCGGTAGCAGGCCAACCGACGCTGTTGACGCATGAAGAAGTCATCACCTTGTTTCACGAATTCGGCCACGGGCTGCACCACATGTTGACGACGGTCGACCGCCCCGCGGTAGCTGGAATCAATGGCGTGCCGTGGGATGCTGTCGAACTTCCGAGCCAACTTCTGGAGAACTGGTGTTGGGAGCGCAAGGCTCTCGACATCATCAGCGCGCATTTCGAAACAGGCCAACCCCTTCCAGACGCGCTATTCGAACGCCTCATCACGACGAAACGTTTTCAAGCCGCCATGCAGATGGTTCGCCAGCTCGAATTCGCATTGTTTGATTTCCTCGTGCATATCGAATTTGAAGCGGGAACCGATGTCCAAACATTGCTGAACGACGTCAGGCAACGAGTCGCCGTCGTCACCCCACCTGCGTATAACCGGTTTCAGCATAGCTTCTCGCACATCTTCGCAGGCGGTTATGCAGCCGGGTATTACAGCTACAAGTGGGCGGAAGTCCTATCGGCAGACGCATTTTCGCTGTTTGAAAAAGAAGGCGTATTCGATCGCACGACCGGCTCGAAATTCCGGTCTATCATCCTGGAAAACGGCGGGGCTGAAGACGCCATGGACCTTTTCGAGCGCTTCCGCGGCCGGGCGCCGAGCGTTGAGCCGCTGCTGCGGCAGGCTGGACTGAATGCGTGACGAGACCGGATAATCCGCAGCCCATGAACAGAGTCCGTCTCACAATCAGCTTGATCACGATATTGAGCTGTCTGCCCCCGGGACTCGCGGCCGAAACCACTTACGTTATCGATAAACTCCTCGTCGGCGTGCACCAGGAAAGAGATCTCGACAGTGCGATCATCAAGGTCCTGCCCACGGGAACGCGCCTCGAAGTACTGAGGCGCGAAGGCGAACTCGCCTACGTCGAAGATCCGGACCAAACCAGAGGCTGGGTCGACACCGCCTATCTCACCATCGAGCGCCCGGCGGAGCTTCGTGTGGCGGAACTCGAACGCGACAAAGTTGAGCTTCAAACGCGTATTCAGGCATTCGAGCAACAACCCTCGACCGGAACGGCGACGGTCGTTAACACGGCCGATCTACGCGCTGCCGAAGCTCAGGTCGAAGTCCTGACCAAAGAGAACACCGATCTCAAAGGAAAATTATCTAGCGAGCGGCTGCGCGCCGGGAAGTTTCAAACCGAAAATACCGCCCTGCGCGCCGAGGTCGAACAGACGGCAACACCACCTGATGTGCGCGTCACCGAACTCGAGCGGATCAGAGATGGATTGAAGACTTCGCTGGACGATGCCCGGGAAAGAATCAACAAACTCGAGGCGCAATCGGCAAAGGACGACGCCGCGGCGCTGTTACCGATGGTATTGGAAGCCTACGCGACGACGTTCCTGGTCATCATCATCGCCATCGCCGTCATTGCCTTCGGCGTCGGGATCTATTTCATGGACCTGTTGATTCGAAAGCGTCACGGCGGATTTCGCGTCTGATCTGTCGTCTCCGGATTCCGCTCAGCCCCGTCTGGGATCGACCTCGGCATGACTAAAATCGCCACGTGGAACGTCAATTCGGTCCGCGCGCGCCTGGACCATGTGACCGCATGGATCGAACAGAACGAACCGGACCTCCTCGCGTTGCAGGAAACCAAGGTTCAGGATCACGACTTTCCCGCCGACGAATTCAATGCCCGCGGGTGGTCGAGCGCGGTTGCCGGCCAGAAGTCCTATAACGGTGTAGCCATCCTGTCCCGGCGTCCGGTCGAAGTCATGGCGATGGCAATTCCAGGGTTCGATGATGATCAACGCCGCGTGCTTGCGGTCGCATGCGACGATCTCGTGTTAGTTGACCTCTACGTGCCGAACGGTGCGAGCGTCGGTTCCGAGAAATACAGCTATAAGCTCGCGTGGCTGGATGCGCTGCACGGATGGGTCGGCGATCTGCTGCAACGACATTCGAAACTGCTCATCGTCGGTGATTTCAATATCGCGCCCGAGGACCGCGACGTCTATGACCCGGAAGCCTGGCGGGGCAAGATCTTGTGCAGTGACGACGAGCGCGAGCGCTTGCAGCGCCTGCTCGGACTCGGATTAACGGACGTGTTCCGTCGTTTCGATCAACCCGAAGCACAATTTTCGTGGTGGGACTATCGCGCCGGCGCATTTCGCCGCAATCACGGCCTGCGTATCGACCTCATACTCGCCAGCGCCGCGCTCGCCGGTGAAGCGCTGAGCTGCGTGGTCGATGTCGAACCCCGTCGTTGGGAAAAGCCGTCGGACCATGCGCCGGTTTTGGCGCAGTTCGGTACCCGGTAATTACTTGCATTGCATCTGGGCCGGGCCTAGAATCGCCGGCCCTCTCAGCTGTGATTCGAGTGACGCCGATGAAGCCCGAAATTCATCCCGACTATCAGGAAATATCCGTCACCTGCAGTTGTGGGAATACCTTCGAAACCCGCTCGACCCTAACCGGCGGCCAATTGCATATCGACGTCTGCTCGGCATGCCATCCGTTCTACACGGGCCAACAGAAGATCGTCGACAGCGCGGGCCGCGTGGACAAATTCCGGCGCAAATACGGGATGTCCTGAGCGCCGCCCGCCCTCGCCCTGGGAAATCAACGACCTAGCGCGATTCGCTGAGCCCGCTCGGCGCGGAACCACTGGGCATCGCTGTTGTCTCAATACTACGTTCGCCAGAACGTGCCCACGCAACCTCCCAGGTGGGCTTCGCCCGGCCTCCCCAGCCGGGCAACCAAAGTGGCCCCGGTCCTGTAAATCCCCCTTACCACTAGAACCGGGGTCCTTTTTAATGCTGCGCTACGAAGTGTCCAACCAGTGCGAGATCGCGGTGTAGGCTTCGTCTATCCCGGTGCGTTTCTGTGCTGAAAACAGTTGGGCGCTGGCTGTCCCTCCGATGGTTTCCAAATATCGCGACACCTGCTCGAGTGTGTCTTGCGCGCGTCCCTTGCTCAATTTGTCGCTCTTGTTGAGCAGCACGTGTGTGGCCACCTCAGCCCGCGCACACCAGTCGAGTAACATCTCCTCCTGCTCTTTCAGTGGATGCCTCACGTCCATGACCACCACGAGACCGGTCAGCGATCGTCGCGTTTCGAGATATTCCGGCAACGCACGTTCCCAGTGCGCGCGAACGCTTTTCGACACCTTGGCGTAGCCGAAACCGGGTAGGTCCACGAGTCTGCGCTCGCCGTCGAGCGTGAACACCACTAATTGCTGTGTACGACCGGGGGTACGGCTGGTACGCGCGAGCGCACGTTGCGCGCACAATACGTTGATAGCGCTGGACTTACCCGTATTGGAACGCCCTGCGAACGCGATCTCGATTCCCGCATCATCCGGTAATGCATCCGCCTTCGACACGCTCAAGGCGAATTGCGCGCCTTGCATGAGCTTGCGCGTATTAAGCGCGGCCGTCTGGTTCATTTCCGCGGTGCTCCGAAAGCAGGATCGAGATAGACATCATCGGCAGATTGACTGATAGTAACGCGACTGGCCCCCGCCGCTAATGCGCTCTACCCCCGAACTTCCGGTTATCATGAATAAGCTTGAGTTGTCGAAATTGCGAGCGACATGATGCGCGACTGGCAATCATTGCTTGTTTTCAGCCTGATGTGCGGCGCCTTGATCTCACTCGATGCCCAGGCCGACGGCAAGGCGAAAGCGCAGGTGTGCGGCGCCTGCCATGGCACGGACGGCAATAGCACCACGCCGATTTGGCCGAGCCTGGCGGGCCAGGGCGCGGCATACGCGATCGATCAACTCCAAGCGTTCAAATCGCGTAAGCGCAACGACCCCGCCATGTCATCGATGGCGGATACCCTGCAGGAAGCGGATATGACGGAGATCGCGGCCTACTACGCCGCGCAGCCCGTGACCGTTCAACCGATCGCGCGCGACAAGGTCGCGGCCGGACAGCGATTGTATAGAGGCGGTGACAGCGCGCGCGGTATTCCCGCCTGTATGGCCTGTCACGGACCAAACGGCGCCAGAAATGCCGCCGCCCGATATCCCGCCTTACGGGGCCAGCAGTCCGAATACACCATTTTGCAACTCAAAGCCTACCGCGACGGTAAACGAACGACCGACCCTCAACAGATGATGCGCGACATCGCCGAGCAGTTGTCGGATGCCGAAATGCAGGCGGTCGCGCACTATATTTCCGCGCTACATTAGGATTCTCCCGCAAGCGGGTCTCCCGGTGCTAACGTACGCGTACGAGCCCGCTTGCGGGCGAATCAAAATTTTGGATATTCGTTGATGCGTAGATACCTCATAACCTGTTTGCTCGTTTTATTCTCAGCTCTCGTATTCGCTGAAGACGATTTCACGGCCGGTCGGCATTACGAGGTCATCACGCCGGCGCAACCAACCCGCACCGGCGACAAGATCGAAGTGATGGAACTCTTTTGGTATGGATGCCCGCACTGCTATACGTTCGAGCCGCACATCAAGCAATGGCTCGAGTCAAAACTTGATTACGTCGAATTCGTCCGCATGCCCGCCATCTTCGCTGACGACTGGATGATTCACGCACGGGCCTTCTTCGCGGCGCAGCAACTCGGCGTTTTGGACACGGTACATACGCCGTTGTTCGAAGCCATACACGTCAAAAAACGCAAGCTCTTCACCGAAAACGACCTCGCGACGTTCTTCGCCGAGTTCGGCACCGCCGAGGAAGCGTTTCGGGAAGCCTATAATTCCTTCGACGTCGATACCAAGTCTCGCCAAGCCGCGGCCGCCACCCGGAGCTACGGTATTACCGGCGTTCCCGCCATCATCATCAACGGCAAATACCGCAGCAGCGCGCGCTCGGTCGGAAGCTACGAGAACCTTCTAAAGCTCGTGGACTACCTGGCCGATAAGGAAAAGACCCCGTAAAAATCGTTGCGGCGGCGGAACGCCGTTGGACGGGCTCGGGTACCGGCTTAAATGCAGGCCACCGGTAGCGGAATGGCGCGGATTGCATCTTCGACACTGCAACCCGGGCCGACAGCGGACAAATTTGGCGACTCGGAAGGAATATGTCTGTTCATCACGTGAGTAGTTCGGCGGCCGCTCAACACGTTCACAGCCCTAAGGGAAACTCGAACAAAAACCGCACCACTGCAGAAACGATCTCCAGACTGCAGCGCGGCATCCTGCGCCTGTCGCTGCCCCACCACGGCCAAGACGCCAACCTGGACAGCCACCTCAAGGAGCTCGGCAGCCTGCTTCGCAGCGGACGCCGCGACGAACGCTTGCAGGACCTCATCGACGAAATCGTTGAAATCGTCGTGGCGCTAGAGGCTGGGCAGAAGCCAGCCGAGGTACGCGACGATTCGACACATGACGGCGGATCAGCGCCCCTGGTTCATTTCCTCGATCATTTGACGACGCCTGCCGGCATACAGAAAGAGATCGACGGCATTCGAGAATTGATCGCCACGAAGCAGCATACGGCGGACATCATTACGCAAACGGAAAGGGCGGCGCGGGCGATTTCAGACGAACTCGAGAATCAAATCCACGGCCACGGCGCAGTCGAACCAACCCGCGATGTGTTGACGGAACTCATCGAACGCATGCCGATATCGAGCGCTTGTTCGAGTGAGGCGGCTGCGGTCAAGCATTCGATCCTCACCGTGCGCGCTCAAACCGATTTCAAGCCGTGCATCGCCGCTCTCGCTGATTTGATCCGCCACATGCGCGACGAGTTGCAAAATGAAATCGACAATATGTCGAATTTTCTCCGCAACACGGCACATCGGCTGAATGATTTCGAAACCGTCATGCGGCGATCGCGCGATCTTCATACCGGCGCATCTGACGCGGCATTGCAGTTGAGCGAAACATTGTGTGGGGAGATCCAACTGATGCGCGAGGATGTTTTCGTCGCCACGGATGTCGATGGCCTCAAATCCGCGATCGATTCCAAACTCGAGACCATCAGTGAAGGATTAGGCACCTTTGTCGACTCCCAGCAGCAGCGTGCATCGGAGGCGAGTCAGACCATCAATAACATGGTCACCAAGCTTCAGGATCTCGAAAGTGAAGCGGAAAATCTGCGCGAAGATCTCGAGCAAACAACCGCCCGCGTTTTGATCGATCCGCTCACCGGTGTACTCAACCGCTCGGGCTATATCGAAACGATCGATAAGCAATTTGCGCGGTGGAAACGTTACGGTGGCGCACTGAGTCTCGCGGTCATCGATCTCGATCGATTCAAGTCGATCAATGATCAGTACGGCCACGCCGCAGGTGACAAAGTGCTCGCGACCGTTGCGTCAAATCTCGGCGATCTAATTCGTGACAGCGATACTTTGTGTCGTTTCGGCGGCGAGGAATTCGTTCTGCTCGTGCCCGAAGCCACGGCCGACGATGCGGTAATGCTCGTGAATAAACTACGCAGTCACATCGAAAGCTGTGGATTTCGTTATAAAGACACACCCGTGCCGGTGACCATTTCGGGCGGCGTCGCCCACTTCCACGTCGGTGACAGTATCGAGGACGTCTTTGAGCGTGCGGACCGGGCGATGTATCAAGCCAAGCACAGCGGGCGCAATCAAATCTGTTCCGAGGCCGAGCTCGAAACGACTGCACGATAAGCTTCTAGCCTCTATCCGACGGTGGAAGATAATTGATGACGGTATCGCCTGCGTCGGGTTTGTAACGCCCCAGATCAAGCACCAGAGCGCCCGACTGCCTTACGATCAGCGTTGCGAATAAATCATCGTCAATTTTTTCGCGATAGTCCTCAAACGTAAACTCCGACGTCAATCCGGTTTTCTGAAAACGCCAACCCTCGAAGTGGCGCTGCAGCAGGACCTCGTAGAGCGCATCTTCCGAGAATACCCGACTGCCCCGTAGGGTCGCCGTGTAGCCCTTTTTCTCGTGTTCATCAGCCGTCGGCATCGGCATTTGAAACACGGCATTGCGATTGAATTCATTCGAGAACCGCGTACAGACGAGCGCGTTGTAGGCGTCGTTGTCTGTCGCGGCGAGGACGTAGCCCATCGATGCAAGGTCGAGGTTCTCATCCGCCGACTCCGAGACCACCTGTCCGAAATGGCTTTCGACTCCAGCGAGGCGCGCGGGCCGTAAGCGGTGCCAAGACGCATCGATGACGATATTCGGTACTTCGAGTTCATTCAGCCTGCCGGCCAGATCGATGGTCCACGGCGATGCGCCCACGATGATGAGCCCGTTTGAACGATGTGATGCGAGATCGAGCCTGCGCGCGAGCCACCCGATGGAGAATCCGTGCAATACGACGGTACTGACGATCAAGGCGAAGACTAACGGCAGCAACTTCGCCGCGTCGGTAAAGCCCGCATCCAGCATGCGTGTCGAAAACGCGCCCGCCACCGCGGCGGCCACGATGCCGCGGGGCGCGATCCAGGCCAATAAGGCCCGTTCCTGCCATTCGAGATCGCTGCGTATGGTGGCGGCGATCACCGCCACCGGCCGAACGACGAAGATCACCGCAGCGATCAAGGCCGCGCCGTGCCAGTCGAGCTCTGCGATCAAGCTTGGATCCAGATCGGCGGTCAGCACGATGAACAAACCCGACACCAGCGCGATGGTGATGTACTCTTTGAATCGACGCAGTTCTTCGATACTCGGGAGGTTCGCGTTGCCGAGCGCGACGCCGAGCGCAGTCACCGTCAACAGCCCCGCCTCCGGCATCAGTACATTGCCGAGCGCATAACTGCCGAGCACCGTGGCGAGCATGCCGGGACCCTTCAGATACTCCGGTACGAATCCACGCCGGTAGGCGGCGCCCAGCGCGCGCCCCGCGAACCAGCCCAAGCCGCCGGCGAGCATCACGGTAAGCAACACTACGGCGCCCAGTTCGTAACCGAGATCATCGCCACCGCTCAAGACGAGATACTCGAACACGGCCACCGCCAGCAGGGCGCCTAACGGGTCGTTCACAATGCCTTCCCATTTCAACAGCGACGCCGTTCGGCTTTGTAGCCGCGCCTGGCGTAATAAGGGCATGATGACGGTCGGGCCGGTAACGACGATGATCGCGCCGAACTCAATGGCGACCGGCCACGACAGGCCGCCGATGTAGTACGCGGCCACTGCGCCCAATGCGAAACTGAAAGCGAGGCCGATGGTGGTCAGCCGTCGCACGCCGGTGCCGGCCTGGCTCAATTCGTGAAAACGGAGATTCAGCCCGCCTTCAAACAGGATCACCGCTACCGCAAGCTGAACGAACGGTTCGAGAAGGGCGCCGAAGTCGCGGCTGGGGTCGACGAGCCCCGTGACCGGTCCGACGATGAAACCTGCGGCCGTGAGCAGGACGATGGCGGGAATTCGAAACCGCCAGGCCACCCATTGCACGACGAGACCCACGCTTGCGATGAGGGCGATGACATTGACGAAATGGGCGTGCATAAAGGACCGGTTCCCCTGCTGGATCATAACGCCAGCGCGGCGTTCGGACCCGTCGAACAAACATCGAGATGCGGTCACATCATACGCTGGGCTCGAACGCGCTCGGCCATGACGACATAGCGATCGGAGGTCCCCGGATTCACGGCGTCGAACGGATAACAGGTAATCAAGGTCAGCGCATCCGTCCCGACATCTTCAAGGACCGCCACGTTCGTCTCGTGTACGACGGCGATGTCCTTGATGCGGTAGGCGAGCCTCTTTCCGGGACGCTCGACGGCGACGACGTCCCCGATGGCGATCGTTTCGAGGGCGGAAAAATGGGTGTCGCGGTGGCCGATGATGACGCTGTTCCCGGATTCACCCGGCAGTGGCGTCGAACTCAAATGCGCGGGGCCGAACGCGAGATTTCGGCCCGAAGCGCCTTCCAATACGATCACGGTCTCGCCGTCCCCGGGAAGCGTAATCCGCATGATCGGCCAGGTATCCGCCCAATTCCACGGCCGCACCCGAGTCGCACCGTCGAGGGTCTGTTGCCAGGCGCCCTCCAGCAACACCTGTGCAAGTTCGGCCTTCGCCATGATGTAGACCGCCGCGCCCGCATTCCAGAGGGCGAGCCCACCCAATAGGGCGACGATCGCCATGCGTGCGCCCCTACCGTCGATCCCGGCGGCCATCATCGGATCCTCTTGAGCCGCTGGACGCGGGCGGCGCCTGCTGAGAGCAAGGCCAATACCGCGGCGAGTATCCAGTGCAAGGCCATCGGTGTTGCTGTTTGCGGCAATCGTGCTTGCGGCGTTTGCATTTGCCAGCCGTGCGGTTTCTTCGAGGGCACCGCCGCAATCGTGCTTGCGGCGTTTGCATTTGCCAGCCGTGCGGTTTCTTCGAGGGCACCGCCGCATCCGTTGAGTCCGCATCGCTCGGCCGCGACGGCGTGACGTCGACTGCAACCAGACTCGTGTGTTTCGTTACGATGTGGTGCTTCAGACCGAGCTCAGTGACGGCGTCCTTGACTTCGGCGGGCGGCGTGCCGCGACTGATCTGCTGATTGAGGCTCTGGATCTTGTTGCGCGCCCATAGAACGTCGAGCCCGACTTCCGCACCGCCGGCACCGACCCCCAACTCGGAAGACCATGCTGAGCCGTTCATCATGCCACTCACCACCAGTCGCCCCGGTTTTCCTTGGGCCTTGAAACTCACGACCAATGGTTCGTGAATATAGAGATCGCGTAAAGGGTTCGGCCAGAAGTCGCCCGGTTCGCCGCCGGACTAGGTGAGTTCGATATTCGAGAGCACCGGGTATTCGAGCTTTTCGAACAAGGCGCGCATCTTTTCTTTGACTTCCTGCACGTCGCCGATATGGGTAAACGTACCGCGGCCGACGCTGGCTGCTTCGCGCATGAAGTAGCTATTGGGCGCCGAACCGATGCCGATCGTGAACAAGCGTGAGTCGCCGAGCCGCTTGTGAATGATCTTGAACAGGCTCTGTTCGTTACCGACGCTGCCGTCGGTCAGAAAGATCACCTGGCGTACGCGGCTGGCGTCATCACTGCCATGCAATACCGTACGCAATGCGCCCGCCATCTCCGTGCCGCCATCGGCTTTAAGTGCTTGAACGTAGGCCTTGGCACGCGCGATGTTCGTCGCGTTGGCCGGAACGGCAGCCGGCTCGAAGCTCGCCGTGAACGAATTGAACTGCACGACATTGAAGAAATCATTGGCCTTGAGACGACCGAGACCCAGCAGTAAAGCGGCTTTGGCGTGATCGATGGACGTCCCGTGCATGGAGCCCGACGTGTCGATCACGTAGATCATTTCTTTAGCGAGCGCGGTACGTTTCGCCCATTGGGTCTCGGGCGGAATCATCATCAAGAGCCCATAGGATTCGTCATCTTTCTGCTGCGTGAAGAGCGCGGCCCGCGGCGCGTACTGCGGCTCCGGTGTCCAGGTCAATTCGAAATCCCGATCGGCCGAGACGGTTCCCTGGGCGAGTTCTACCTGATAGCAATGGCGGCTGAGTTGTTTGGTCACGATCTTGTGATAGCGGCTTGCCAGGCGCGCCAGGGGAAAACCGGTATTGAGTCCGACGGTGATCGACACCGGGTTGGAATGACCCTGATTCGCTTCCGTAACGGGTGGCGTGATGCGGCTTGCATCCGGCACCGCGTCGGTATTAAACGCCCAGCCGCCGCCGTCAAAGCCCCCGATCCGTTGCGTTCCGGGAATGTAACGGATACCGACGGTCATCGGGAACCGGATCGAGAATTGTCCTTTGTCGTAGTCGAGGGTTTGCTGATACTCGATGGGGGATGGTCACGCGCACGCGTTCGCCGGGACCGATGTTCGCGACGTTGTTCGTAAAGATGTTGGGCCGCTGTTGTTCGATGAGGCTCGCCTTTTTTCCAGCCGTTTTAGCCTGTTCGTAAATCTGGCGCGCATCCTCGCGTTCCTTGATCTGTCCTTCGATGATCCGTTCACCGACCTTGAGCACCATATGGTCCACGGCCGCCGTTTCCGGCAATGGAAAGACATAGATCCCGTTGACCCACTCGGTACCCGGATTCGAAAAGGCCTGGTCGACGGTGACCCGTGCGACCATGCCCGTAACGGTCATGCTGACGTCGGTATCCACCGTGGGCGCCGCGAAGAGCTCGCGTTTGCCGTTCGGTTGCAGCAACAGGGTGCCCTGTTCGACGTCTTCGACCGCCATAGCAGGGCCTAAATCGGCGTGGTTCGGCGCGGCCGCCGATGCCTGTCCAATGGCTAAAGACGCGCCGGTGATGAGGAGCGTCAAGGTGCAAACGAGAAATTCGATGGAATGATGGCCTGAGTGGGAAACGGACCGGGAGTAACTGGAAGACATGGTTGTGGCTCCGCCTGGAAATGTCGACCAACTCCAGAGAGCCTAGTCGGGGAGTTAGGGCAGCGAGCCCGCCGGCAGGAATGTCGGTGGAAAGTCGCGGTCCGTTTGTGTCCGCTCGAGCGCCCCGAAAGGGCGAAAGGCCCCAGAATGCACCAATCCGTACAACACGGCGCGGCCTTGGCTTAGACTTAGCCGATTACCCCGGGAGAGAGCGCAGCGCATGTCGGCCCGCGACTGGAAACACATCGCTGACCACTTGAATTCGCATTTGTCGAAGGCGCGGCTGTCGTCGCAGGACGTCGCGTCGAGGGCCGGTGTCGATCGCAAGACCGTCGATCGCTTGCGTGCCGGCCGAGCGGTCCGCCCTCAGACTCTGCAATGGATCGAAGAAGCGCTGAAGCTCGAGCTCATCGGAAAGGTTCCGAGCGAGAGCGATGACGCGGCGCCTACGGCATTCGGCGGCTACCGCAAGGACGCCGTCAGCACCTACGTCGGCGAGTACACCGGCTACCGGCGTTCGTTCGACACCTCCGATCACATCATCGCCAGCTATCTCGAAATATCATGGAACGGGGGTGCGGGTGCGCTCAGCTTCACCGAAAACCAGCGCAATCGATCCGATTCGGGGAAGGCCTACGAGTATCACTTCGGCGGTGACGTTTTGATCCCGCCGAATCTCGGTGTGCTACATTTCCACGTGCGTTCGGAAGACGGCCGCGTGCGGCTCATCTCGACGTCCATGCCACGCGAGGAGCAGGGAACGCTCTTTATGAAGGGCTTTATTTTGACGCTCAATGAACTGCGGGACATCGGCTACTACCCGGTTACCTCACCCATCTTTTTTGCCAAGAAAGCCAGCGAGTCCGCGTTGCAAGCGGGCGTGATCGGGCGGGACGAGGATCGGTTCGCCTGGGCTGACGAGATCTTGAGTGATATCGAAAAGAAGTTTTTGCCATATCGGAACTAGTGTGCCGTCCCGCAAATATGTTTCATAATTCGCTGGTCTTTTTCGCCCCTGGCGGCGTTGCTCGTCGTTGTGTAGAGCCCGCACATAAGCCTCCTCGCGCCTTGCCAGGAACGAAAAATCCTGCCCGACTCACGAAACATATTTACGGGACAGCACACTAGCTAGAGGAATCTGTCATGGGGTTGGAAACGAAGCTACAAGAGATGCGCGAGGCCTCGGCGAAGCGCATTCCCGCGGATACATTGAAGGTCATGCATCGCGCAACCCAACAGTTGCGCGACTCCGGCATCATGGACGGCGTGGTCAAAGTAGGCGACCCCCTCCCGCCTTTCGCGTTGTCGAATGCGCAGGATATCGAGGTCAAGTCGGCAGACCTGCTCGATCATGGACCACTGGTGCTGACCGTCTTTCGAGGTCATTGGTGACCCTACTGCAATGCGGAGCTGTACGCTTTGCAGGAGATTGCAGAACCCTTGCGCGACATGGGCGCGACCCTGGTTGCGATCACGCCGGAGGTTGCGAAATACAGTCTCGAAATCACGGACACCCACGGCCTCAGCTTCGATTTGTTGAGCGATCCCGCTAACGCCTACAGTGCCGAACTCGGGTTGAAGTTTGCGGTTCCGTCCGACGTCGTGCCGATTTACGGTGGCTTTGGCATCGATCTGCCCACCTGTAACGGCGATGACAGCTGGACGCTGCCGATGCCCGCACGACTCGTCATCGACGGCAGCGGTGTCGTCCGCGCTGCGGATATCGATCCCGACTATACGCGGCGACCGGAACCGCAGAAGACCATCGACGATGTAAAAGCGCTCAGCGCCGCTTAGCGCATTGAAAAACCTTCATAGCCGTTCTGTACGATCGCTTCACATTTCTTGAGGTAAGTCGGAAATCCACCGATGTAGGGCAAGAACACACGCGGTTTGTCCGGGATGTTGGCGCCCATATACCACGAGTTACAGGTCGGGTAGAGGGTCGAATCAGCGACTTCATTGACATGCGCGACCCACGCATCCTCGGCCTCGGGTGTGGGCTCGATCCGTTCGAAGCCGTGCTCGCGGATGTAGACGATGCATTCGGAAATCCATTCCGCGTGGTGTTCTACGCCGGTCACCATGTTGGCCAGTACCGATGGGCTGCCGGGCCCCGTCATCGTGAACAGATTCGGAAACCCGACCGTCGTGAGCCCGAGATAGGTCGTTGGACCGTCCGCCCATTTGTCTTTCAGTCTTATGCCGTCTCTGCCGCGGATGTCGATTCTGTTCAGTGATCCGGTCATCGCATCGAAGCCCGTCGCGAAGATGATGCAATCGAGTTCATAGTTTGCATCGGTCGTCGCGACGCCGCCCGGCGTGATGCTTTCGATCGGCGCCGCCTGCACATCGACGAGTGTGACGTTCGGTCGATTGAAGGTTTCGAAATAACCGCTATCGGAACACGGGCGCTTACATCCGATGACGTGATCCGGGCTCAACATTTCGGCAACGGCCGGATCATCTACGATCGCGCGGATCTTGGCGCGCACGAATTCCGCGGCGGTTTCGTTAGACCCCTGATTGGTAATCAAATCCGAGTAGGCGCCCAAGAAAGAAAGGCCGCCGCGTTGCCAATACGTTTCGTATTCAAGTTGCCGCTCGTCCGGAGTCGCTTCGAGCGCCGATTTTTCGCCGGGCGGGCGCATGCACGCGATGGGTAAATCTTTGAGCTTTTTCCGGAAATTCCGGTAATCGGCCTTGATTTCGCTTTGATACGCAGGGTCCATCGGCTTGTTATGCGCGGGGACCGAAAAATTCGGCGTGCGCTGGAAGACCGTCAGGTGTGCCGCCTGCTCGGCGATCACAGGCGTGGCTTGAATGCCGGATGAACCGGTGCCGATCAGGCCTACGCGCTTGCCGGTTAAGTCGACGCCTTCGTGCGGCCAGTCGCCGGTGTGGTAGGTCTCGCCCTTAAACGAGTCGATACCCTTGAAATCCGGTGTATTCGTCGATGACAAGCAGCCGGTCGCCATGATGCAGAACCCCGCCGACACCGTTTCCCCGTCGGTCTCGACGATCCAGCGATTGTCGTCTTGGTCGAACGTCGCCGCGGTAACGCGGCTGTTGAATTTAATGTCCTTCCGCAGATCGAATCGATCGGCGACGTGATTCAAATACGCGAGGATCTCGGGCTGGCCCGCGTAGCGTTCCGTCCATTCCCAATCCTGTTCCAGTTCTTCGGAGAACTGGTAGGAATATTCCAAACTCTCGACATCGCAGCGACAGCCGGGATAGCGGTTCCAGAACCAGGTTCCACCCACCCCGTCGCCAGCTTCGTAGACGCGCGCGGTCAAACCTAAGGCGCGCATGCGGTAAAGCATGTAGAGCCCGGCGAACCCGGCGCCGACGATCACGGCGTCGAATGCAGGTTGCCCTGCGCGCTTTGAATCCGATCGTGTCTGTGACATCAATGCTCCTTAACTCGGTGACGTATCAATATGGCGCGCCCGAGAGGATTTGAACCCCTGGCCTCTGCCTCCGGAGGGCAGCGCTCTATCCAGCTGAGCTACGGGCGCTTTGATCAGAACCTACCTCAAAATTATCCGCCTGTGCGTTGTGCCCTCACTGAGCTGAGCTACTTGAGCGGGTATCAGGTTCGGAGTATACCGATTCAACCCGTAAGAGCGAGTCAATTCGGCCTGGGCCTCAACGTTTTGTCACACTCGAATATTGCCGCGAGGATGTCATGCCGGTGTTCCGTTTACCTGCGCCATGAAAATTTCCGAGGACATCATCGGACTTTCACCGGAGGTGCCCGAGCGGGCGATGTACGTCGGTGATGCGAATTTTGGTCTGAAGCACGTTCATTCCTTCGTGCAAGGATTACAGCAGGGGCAGCGCGTCCTCGAGGTTGGCACCGGTCCCTGCCTGCTGCTTGGCGATCTCGCTTTCCGCTTTCCGGACATCCTTTTTTACGGAATCGAGCCGATAGGGCCGGGGTTCTCCGCCTATAAAGACTTCATTGCCAAAACGAAATCCATGACGAATTTTGAATTGTACGACGGCGGTTACGAGATGTTCGAGACGGCACATAAATTCGATCTCGTTTATTCGATCAATGTGTTCGAACACCTCCCGGACTGGAAGCATTTTCTCGAATTCGTAAAAAATATACTGTCGCCGAGCGGCCGGTGCGTCGTGCTATGCGCGAATTACGGCTTCCCTTACGACGCCCATTTTGGAATACCCTATCTGCTATCTCCTCGAATTACGAAATTTGTTTTTCGCAGGCACATTGAAAATTATGAGAGAGTGAATGACTGCGCTGGTTACTGGTCCAGCCTGAACTTCGTCAACTGGGTGGCGGTTCGAAAACATTGCGAATGTATCGAGCTCGACGTCGCGTTTAATCCGAACATTACCAAGGACCTCATTAACCGCTTATCCGAAGATCCAACATTCAAGGCACGGAAGAAATTGCTGGCTCGGCCGGCAAAACTTTTCATGCGGCTGGGCCTTTTGCGATTGTTTGATTTTCGGGTGCTTTATCGATTTCATCCGTATATGTTTCTCGAGATTTCTCTTCGATCTGATACTTCTGAATGATTCAGGCCCCGCCTCGTGCGTTCGAATGACGGTACGCGTCAGCTACACACCATCGCAGTGTTGGTGCTGGGCATTCTGATCGCGTGGCAACTAGCCGCCGCGGTTACTGTTCAGCGGGAAAATTACGATG
Organism: Gammaproteobacteria bacterium; assembly: GCA_965217605.1. Lineage (GTDB taxonomy): Bacteria > Pseudomonadota > Gammaproteobacteria > JAYYZW01. Next base: position 449,170 of record CBDCJB010000004.1, on the reverse strand, counting down.
GTTATGACACGGTCGCTAATGCAAGTTATTTCGCAGGTCTGGCGCCCGCGTACATATACAATCGCTCGCCCTTGATGGGGTATGTCCTCGCACCGATAGAGTTCCTCCGAGGAAAGCTGGCGTTTCACCCGCTCGATATGCGGCCGCATCACTTGGCTACGGGCATCCTCCACATCGCCTACCTCGTGGGCGTTTATGCCCTTCTCGCGCGGCGTTTCGGAACGACACCGGCAAGCGTGTTCGCCTACGGCGCAACGATCCCGACGTATATATTCTTCTTATATGCCCCGTTCATCAGCCACGACATTATTCCGGGGGGCCTGTTCTTGTGGATGCTTTTTCTCGCAGACCGGTACGCGGCGCGGAGTGAACGCGCCGGCTGGCTACTTCTGACGGCACTAGGCTCGGCTGCAGCCTTAATCAAACCAACGTTCGCATTAATTTGGTTCGCAATCGTCTGTGCCCATGCCTATGTCTGGGTAAGAGACGAGCCGGCCCGGTACCGTTCGAACGTGGTCAAGTTGTTTCTGTCCGCGATCGTTAGCGCCGTTATCGTCTGGGTAGTATCCATGGCCGCGCTCCGTTATGCGTTTCCGGAATCACCGGCGTGGATAAAGCCTTATCTTCAGGTGCGCTTCCTCGTGGACGAGTCCGTTGGCAAAACGATAGCGCCTTGGTGGCTTTATTTCAGAAATGCACCTGCCTACGGTGTCATCCCCATACTCTTGATCATTCCAGGATTGAAGATGGCGCTAACGAGCGATCGCCTACACCGGACCGTAGCGCTTGCCTGGCTGGTGTCCGTGTGTGCGATGGTGCTCCTATCGCACAAGGAAGTGCGCTACCTCGCATTTCTTGCGCCGCTATCCGCCTTTCTGATCGTCCAACCTTTGCAATGGATTCTATCCGGCCGGTGGAGGGCAACGGCCGCGTATGTAGTTCTCGGCTTGAGCTTCTTACCCATCAATCCGTATTCACCGCTGACGGAAGCCGCGCTTGTATTCGCGCCCTTTTACCGAAACGCGGAAATGCGCGAGTTTTTGGCGCCATTGAAATCAGGCCCCGGGCACCCGGCCGAGATACTCATGAACACCAATCTCGGCGCGATCGCGCCGGGCGACTCGCCTCTGGTCGGTGATCCGTTTCCTCGTCTGTTCATGATGGCGCCCCACCACGTCGCAAATCTGTTCGGCTATGCATTGGAAAAGGTGCGATTCGTAAATGATGACGCATTCCGGCGCGTGGATGGCTGGCCGGCTTCTACGGCGGTGATCTGGTCGGATTCGCACCCGTTCGTGGAATTCGTGCCGTGGACAAGCATCCTTGTGCCTCGCCAAGATTCGCCGACCTTGACGCTCGCGATTTGCGAAGAAGTTCGATGGCGCGCCGAATCCCGGAACACACTGAAAACCGATTCGGGAGACATCATAGATTTGGACGCATTGCGGCGCGCCGACGGGACCGATTGGATCCTCAGCGGTGAGGTGCTCGAGCGGGAAATCGGTTATCTCGACCTCGAACTCAGGGTGGACGCGCCAGGGTCGTTCGATGCACGCCGATTGCTCATCGACGCTAAACGTCGATATCGCATCGAGGGTGCGAATGGCGAATTCGAATTATCGCCGCTAAGCGTGATCCGCGTCCGCGGTTTCGACATCAAGCGGATCCTTGCGTCGCCTGCAAATGATGCCTGAGAACGATTTGTGACCATAAAAACAGGCGGTGATCGACCTTCCCGCCGCGGTGCCGAGCAAGTGCGCCACGCACGAATTCAGGCGCCTGGTCTCCGATTGCGACGTCTGCATCGTCGCCGAGTATCCCTTCGCTAATCCACCGCCCGATAGGAACGGCAAATCCCTGTTTGCGGCGATTCAAGATATCCGCTGGGAGCCGGCGGGCGAGCGCGCGCCGCAACAAATACTTCCCGGTTTGACCCCGCAGGCGGAAACGGTTCGGCAATCGCGCGGCGAATTTAACCAAATCGATATCCAAAAACGGCGCACGAACTTCGAGCGAATGCATCATGCTCGCGCGATCGGATTTCATTAGCACGCCATCCTGAAGATAAAGATTCACGTAAAACTGCGTTGTCTTTTCGATCAAATCGCCCGACGGGGCGCGATTCCAAATGGCAATCGCTTCCGAATAAATATCGTCGAGGTCGTATCGCCGGGCGAAGCATTCGTTCAGTTCGTCGGGTCTGAGCGGCCCCAGCCATAATGGATTCCACAGACGGTGCTCATACCCCAGTGCGTGCAAGGTCCGCTTGAGTTTGAAATCGAGGCTCATGTAGCCGTGGCGCACGGGCAGTTGCTCTACGACCTTGCGAATGATTCGATGTAGCGTTCGCGGCACCACTCGCGCATACCAGTTCGAATATCGTAACGCTTTAAAGGGTGCGTATCCCGCGAATAGCTCGTCTCCTCCGTCGCCGCTCAGCGCAACCGTGACCTGCTCCCGCGTCATCTTGCACAACATGTAGGTCGGGATTAAGGAGCTGTCGCCCATGGGTTCGTCGAGGCGCTCTAAGATCTGTGGAATGACGTCTTGGGCCGTATCGAGTTTCGCCGTTTGCGCATGGTGATCGGTGTCCAACAAGCCTGCGACCCGCGCCGCGGCGGACGATTCGTCGAATTGCGGAACGTCGAACCCCAGGCTGAACGTTTTGACGCCTGTGCGCATTTCGCACGCAGCGGCGGTGATCGCCGATGAATCGATACCGCCACTGAGCAGGACGCCCAAGGGCACGTCCGCGATCAATCGACGCGCTACCGCGCGATCGAGAAGCTCTAATAACTCCTCGCTCAGATCGCGCTCGACGTTCGTTCCGGTCGGTTCGATCGGATTCAGTTCGAATCGCCAATACGCCTCCGTACGAGCCGTTCGTCGCTCCAAGTCAAAGATCAGATTATGGCCGGCGGGAAGTTTGCATATGTCCCGGTAGATGGTGCCGGGATTCGGGTTAAACCCATAGGCGAAATATTTCTGCACCCCGAGCGGGTCGATCTCATTGGACACCGAAGGGTGTAACAGAACACCGCTCAATTCCGATGCGAAAACGAACGTACTTCCTCTGAGCGCGTAATAAATGGGTTTTTCACCGAAGCGATCGCGGCTCAACAATAAACGCCGTCGGCCTTTGTCGTATATGGCAAACGCCCACATGCCGTTCAACCGGTCGACAACCGCATCGCCCCAGCGTTGATAACCGCAAAGGATCACCTCGGTATCGGAGTGATCGCTGGCAAAGCGGATGCCGTCGCGTTCGAGCTCTTCGCGCAGTTCCCCATGGTTGTAGACTTCGCCGTTATAGAGGATCCCGATGGAGTTATCGGCGGTCCACATGGGCTGAGCGCCGCCCATTGGATCGATGACCTTCAACCGTCGATGCGCTAAAAAGACGCCGTTATCGCGATCGATCCAGACCCCCTCGTCATCCGGCCCCCGGTGCACGAGCGCGGCTTGCATGCGCGCGAGATCCGCAGCGGTTCCATCGCCGACAAAACCCGCGATCCCGCACATGCTATTCCGGTTCCAGATTGCGGACGGATTCGATCATATAGATGCGCTTCCCTTGCGTTTCGTAATACGTGCGCATCATCAGTTCCGCGATCAAGCCCCCAAGTATCGAACCGAAGCCAATTAGCAAGAAAATCGCTACCAGCACCGGCAAAGGCGTCTCAACGAAAGCTCTACCGCCCCAGAATTTGTAGTAGAGCATGGCAATGCCGCTCAGAATTGCGCAGCCTATGTTCAGAATTCCGAAACCGCCGAACACGTATATCGGCTTCTCCGCGTATCTTGCCAGGTACTTGATCACGATGAGATCGAGTATGACCTTCAACGTGCGCTCGAGTCCGTAATGCGATTTACCGTGAACTCGAGGATGGTGCATGACCGGTATTTCAACGATCTTCGCTCCGTACCAGCTTGCATAGATCGGAATAAATCGTGCATTTCGCCGTAAAGCTTCACATCGATGATGAATTCGCGCCTTATGGCTTTTAGACAGCACCCGTAATCCCTCAACCGCACGCCCGAAATTACGGAAATGATCCAATTCGCGATGCGGCTCGGAAAAGTGCGGGTAAGAAAATCATCCTGCCGTTCTTTGCGCCATCCCGAGCAGACATCGTAGCCTTGAGCGATTTGGTCCAGCAGATTTGGTATGTCTTTCGGATCGTTTTGCAGATCCGCGTCCATCGGTACGATGATGTCCCCTCGACTATGATCAAAGGCCGCCATCATTGCCGCCGTTTTGCCAAAATTACGCCGCAAATGGATGACTTTGAGCCGCTCGTTTGATTGCGCGATCTCATTGAGAGTGGAGCCTGACGTATCGGAGGAACCGTCGTTGACGAAGATCACTTCGTAATCGAAATCGTGCTCCTCCATGACATCGGTGATACGGCGCGATAATTCGTGCAGGCTGGCCGCCTCGTTTAATACCGGAATAATGATCGAAAGCTGAGTCATTACATCGACGCTTGCTGCGGTTCTTCCGCACGCTAACTTATAAGTAATGGGCGGCGAGTGAAAGGCCTGGCGCCGATCGGCCGCGCCCGGATTCCCGTCTTGCGTCAGGGTAGTGAGCGCAGGAGATTCGGCTATAATGCGGCGACCCGGACGAACGGAAAAATCCGCACGGCGAACGATTTCTTTAGTTCTGTTTCAATTGAGGGGACATCATGAGCGACCAAGACGACGCGGTATTCCTACGCAATTTCGGTTTGGTGCTGCTGGGTTTGGTTGTGATCGCGTTCATCGCATTCTTCCTTGCTCAAACGGTCACCAGCAGCGCCCAGAGTAGTGACGCCGCCGCACTCGCCCCGCTCGAATCGGTCAGTCGAGTCAGTTAGCGCAGCTGGCGGCAAACGGGGACCTTCGCTGGACGGCTATACTGGTGCGGCCGTGGTTTCGCCGGCCATCGCATAACCCAGCGGTTCCTCCACACCCCGATCATGAGCATCCACGAAGACGAACTATTCGTACATAATTTTGGCTTGGTCCTGGCGGGGCTATTCGTCGTCGCCTTGATCGCCACGATCCTCGCCAAAACCGTCAATAGTTTTTTTCAAGATACACAGGATCGCGACGACATCCTGATCACCCGTATCGCGCCGGTCGGTCAAGTCAATACGGGTTCCGAAACCATCGTACTGGCCAGCCCGCAGGTCGTCGAAACGGCCGCACCCGTGGACGTGGCGCCCGTCGCCGAAGCCGCGGGCGCCGAAGATTCCGGCAAGGCGGTTTACGATGGACTCTGCTTTACGTGTCATGCTCAAGGCATCGCTGGCGCACCCAAATTCGGTGATGTGTCGGCCTGGGAGACGCGTATCGAAAAAGGTCACGACGCCAACCTCGCCAACGTAATCAGTGGTTACACCGGATCGACGGGCGTCATGCCCCCGCGGGGCGGCAACCCGTCTTTGAGTGACGACGAACTTGCAGCCGCCGTGGATTACATGTTGGCCGCCGTCGGCGCCGGAAACGCGAGCGAAAATACCACACCGGCGCCCGCGCCCGTTCCGGAACCTCAGCCGGTCGCTGCGGCGGCCGCCGACAACGCCAAGGGTAAGGAAGTCTACGACGCGGCGTGTTTCGTCTGCCATACCCCGGGCGCTGCCGGTGCGCCGAAACTCGGCGATGCCGCGGCCTGGAGTTCGCGCATCGAGAAGGGCATCGATGCGCTCTACCACAATTCCATCAAAGGCTACATGGGAGAGGCCGGCATGATGCCACCCAAAGGCGGCCGCCCGGATTTCTCCGACGAGGACGTCAAGGCCGCTGTCGACTACATGGTCTCCGACGCCCAATAATTCGGGGACAGGAGACTTATTTCAACTCGTAATCGTGGGCGCTTCGATACGCTCCATCGGTTACCGCCTCCCACTCTCGCCGACCTTCGCGAAACGACTCATAAGCCGCGAGCACTTTGGCGAACGATGCGTCCTTATCCGCTTCTTCCGCCAGGGCTTGCGCGGTCAAGGCGGCGAGTTTATCGATGACGTCGGGCGGGAACTCGAGTACTTCGACGTGATTCGATTCGATGAGCTTGCGCAACGTTTGCGCGTTCCCGACCTCCATATGCGCGTACATGTAAAGCGCCGCGCCCGCGGCCGCGTTTTCGACGATCCGCTGCAAGTCTCCGGGTAGCTCGGCCCAGGCTTTGGCGTTGACGATCAATTCGAGCTGGGTTCCCGGCTCGTGCCAACCTGGGTAATAGTAATATTTTGCCGCGCGGTCGAGGCCGAAGCGCACGTCGTGCAGCGGGCCGACCCATTCCGTCGCATCGATCGTTCCGCGCTCGAGCGCCGTGTATATCTCCGCACCCGACATCAACACGGGATTGCCGCCGGCTTTGGCCAGCACCTTGCCGCCCAATCCGGGTATACGCATCTTGAGCCCTTGGATATCGTCGATCGATTCGATCTTCTTATTGAACCACCCGCCCATCTGCATGCCGGTATTACCCATCGGGAAAGGGATCACGCCGAAGGGCGCGTAGATTTCGCGCCACAACTCGAGCCCGTCGCCGCCGTACAACCAGGCCAACATCCCGTTCGATTTCATACCGAACGGCACGGCCGCCATGAACTGCGCCGCCGGGACCTTGCCGGCCCAATAGTAAGAACCCGAATGGGCGAGTTCGACCGTACCCTGTGACACCGCATCGAACGCTTGCAAAGACGGGATCAATTCACCGCCTTCGAAGACCTTGATCTTCAATCGGCCGCGGCTCATGACTTCGACGTCCTTGGCAAATTTCTGCACGGTCTCCCGATTGACGGGCAAGTTGGGGGGAACGGACGTCACCATCTTCCAGTTGAATCTGCGATCGTCCGGCGGCACAGCGGTATCGCTGAGCTCATCTCCGCCGCACCCCACCAGAATCGCCGCAATGAGGAGCGGATAAACCGGTGTCGCACGCAACTTTGTTCCGAACATTGGGTACATCGAACCGATTCCTCTATTTCACTTCCAGGCCGGCATAGGCGGCGACCAGCCACTTGATGCCTTCCGTTTCGAAATTGACCTGTACGCGCGAGTGGTCGCCGCGGCCTTCGAGATGCAGGATCACGCCCTCGCCGAAGATCTTGTGGACGACGCGCTGCCCCAGTTCCAGGCCGTATGCGTTATCGCCGTCGTCGCTCAAGACCGACGACCGCCCGGAGCTCACGCGTCCGCCGAGGCGCACTTCTTCAATCATGGCGGTGGGAATTTCGCGCAGGAAGCGTGACGGCTGGGGATAATATTCAGACCCGTGCAGGCGCCGTGACTCGGCGTGGGTGATTACGAGCTTGTGCATGGCGCGCGTCATCCCGACGTAGCACAGGCGGCGTTCTTCCTCGAGTTGATCGGGATCGTTACTGGACCGTCGATGCGGAAAGAGCCCCTCTTCGAGGCCGACGAGAAACACCTGGGGGAATTCGAGGCCTTTGGCTGAATGCAGGGTCATGAGCTGCACGCCGTCCTCGAAGTCCTCCGCCTGACCTTCGCCCGATTCGAGCGCAGCATGGGTTAAAAACGTCGCGACCAGCGGTATATCTGCGTCTTCTTCGGCCGGTTCGTAATCGCGCGCCGCGGCGATGAGTTCTTCCAGGTTTTCGATGCGGTCGAGTCCGCGCTCGCCTTTTTCCTTGCGGTAATGATCGATGAGCCCGCTCGTCTCGATCACGTGCTCCAGCAGCTCGGGCAGCGCCAATTCGCCAACCATGACACTCATTCGGTCGATCAATTCCATGAATCGGCCGAGCGCACCCAGCGCGCGCGCCGTCAATTCCTTTGTTTCGACGAGGCGACGCACGGCCTCCCACAGCGGCACCCGCTCGCGCCGGGCTACGTTTCGCACGGCTTCGACGCTGCGCTCGCCGATGCCGCGGGTCGGCGTGTTGACGATGCGCTCGAAAGCGGCGTCATCGCCGCGCATCGTCGCCAGCCGCAGGTAGGCCAACGCGTCCTTTATCTCCGCACGTTCGTAAAATCGGAAACCGCCGTAAACGCGGTAGGGCAAATCGGACTGACGCAACGCGTCCTCCAACACGCGCGACTGTGCGCTGACCCGGTAGAGCACGGCGCATTCGGACAATCGCCCACCGACCTCGCGCCATTGCAGGATGCGATCCACGCAGAACCTCGCTTCGTCGAGATCGTTGTAGGCCGCATAGAGCGTCAAGGGTTCGCCGTTGTCGCTGTCGGTCCACAGCTCCTTGCCCAGGCGCGTGGGATTATTCGCAATCAGGGCGTTGGCGGCGTTCAGAATATTGGCCGTCGATCGGTAATTCTGTTCCAGGCGTATCAGTGCGTGCCCGGCAAAGTGCTCCCGGAACCGCTGCATATTCTGGACTTGCGCGCCACGCCAGCTGTATATCGACTGATCGTCATCGCCCACCACGAAGATATTCCCGTCGTCACCCACCAACTGCTTGAGCCACGCGTATTGAATGGTATTGGTGTCCTGGAATTCATCCACCAGCACGTTCCAGAAGCGTTCCCGGTAGTGCCGCAGCAGTCCGGGTGTCGATTGCCACAGTTCGTGGGCGCGCAGCAAGAGCTCGGCGAAATCCACCAGGCCCGAGCGGGTGCACGCTTCCTCGTAAGCCGCGTAAATGTCAATGAACGTGCGCAGCGCGCCGTCGCCAAAATCATCGATATGCCCCGGGCGCAGCCCTTCGTCCTTACGCGCGTTAATAAACCACTGCGCTTCTTTCGGCGGCCATTCGTTGTCATCGAGATTGAGGCTGCGGATCGTGCGCCGAATCACCCGTTGCTGGTCTTCGCTGTCGATGATCTGGAATCCTTCGGGCAGATCGGCTTCACGCCAATGCGCCCGCAATATCCGATGCGCGATATTGTGAAAGGTGCCGACCCACATTCCCCCGATCGGCCGCTGGTTGAGGGCCTCGATGCGGCTGCGCATTTCTGCGGCCGCCTTATTCGTGAAGGTAACCGCCAGGATCCCGCGGGGAGACGCCTGCCCCGTGTGCAGATACCAGGCGACGCGGTGGACCAATACGCGCGTCTTACCGCTACCGGCGCCGGCGAGCACCAACACCTGGGGCGCGGTCGACGTAACCGCTTCGCGTTGGCGTTCGTTGAGCGTTGATAGGATCGCGTCGTCCGTCATATCTGCTACGGTTTTCATTCGCCCGTAAGCGGGCTCCTACGGAGTCATTTTCTGGCGTCGTAGGAGCCCGCTTGCGGGCGAATACGATTTTGATCTAGACACGTGTTTAGTGTAACCGGCATCGCCGCGGAAGCGGCGAAGCGTTACGATAACGTTCATGACGGCTATTCAATCGCACGAATTCGCATCGCCGGACATCCTCGATCAGCTCGCGGAAGATACCGTGGCGAGCGCCGTGAAACTCGGCGTGGACGGTGTCGAGGTTGCGGTTTCCGCGGGCGAGGGATTGTCGATCACCGTGCGCGGTGGCGCGTGCGAAACGATCGAACACCAGCGCGACAAATCACTCGCGGTTACCGTCTTCGATGGTGGCCGCAAAGGCACGGCGACGACGTCCGATTTTTCGACGCAGGCATTGGTGGACAGCGTCGCCGCCGCGAAACGCATCGCCGATTACGCCGAGCCGGACACCTACGCGGGGCTCGCCGAGCCCGAATACCTGGCCACCGAAGTGCCGGATCTCGCGCTGGACTATCCATGGGCGCTCGACGCCGAACCTGGCATCGAGCTCGCGCTCGAATGTGAGGACGCAGCGCTGGGATTCGATGCCGCGATCAAGCAATCCGATGGTTGCAGCGTAAACCGCTATCGCGGCGCACGCGCCTACGCCAACAGCCACGGATTTCACGCCGCCTATCGGGGTACGCAGCACAGTCTGAGCGCCGTCATGATCGCCGAAGATGCCGGCGGCATGCAGCGCGACTATTGGTACAGTGCGGCACGCAATGCCGCCGAGCTCGATTCGCCGCAGTCGGTCGGTACGACGGCCGCGCGACGCACCGTCGCGCGGCTCGGCGCCCGCAAGATCGACACGACCGAAATGCCGGTCGTGTTCGAGGCCAAGGTGGCGTCGTCTCTCATCGGGCATGCGATCGGCGCGATCTCGGGACCGGCCCAGTATCGCCGCGCGTCGTTTCTTCTCGACGCGTTGGGCGATTCGGTCATGACCGAATCGCTCACCCTGCGTGAGGAGCCACACCTCCCAAGCGCGATCGGCAGCGCGCCTTTCGACAGCGACGGCGTGGCGACTTTCAGTAAACCCATCGTGGAGCAGGGGCGTCTGACAACGTATCTACTGGGCGCCTACTCGGCCCGGCGCCTGGGGCTCAAGCCCACGGGCAATGCCGGTGGCGTGCACAATCTACTCATCAACCACGGCGAGCGCGATTTAGATGGCCTGATAGCCGGCCTCGATCGAGCGCTCGTGGTTACCGAGCTCATGGGCTTCGGTGTGAACGCCGTCACGGGCGATTATTCGCGCGGCGCAAGCGGTTTTCTCGTCGAAGGCGGCGAAATCGTCCATGCGGTCGAGGAGATCACCATCGCTGGAAATCTCAAAACCATTCTCAAAGGGATCGTGGAGGTCGGCAACGACATCGACACGCGGGGCACGATTCGCACCGGATCGATCTTGATCGATCACATGACCATTGCCGGTAGTTGAATGCGGAACCGCCCTACAATTTGTTCCACGCATCCAAGGCCGCGATCTTATAGGTCTCCGCCAGCGTCGGGTAATTGAACACCGCGTCCACGAAGAAATCGAGGTTGCCACTGTGCGCAAGCACCGCCTGCCCGATGTGGATCAATTCCGTCGCGCCTTCGCCGACGATGTGCACGCCGAGCAAACGCCGGTCCTCCAGATTGACGAGTAATTTCAGCAGGCCTTCGCGCAGCCCGAGGATCTGCCCGCGCGAGGTTTCACGGAAACGGGCCGTGCCACTTTCATAGGGGACTCCGTCCGCGCGCAACTCTTCTTCGGTCTTACCGACGACGCTCATCTCCGGAACGGCATAAATCCCGAACGGATACATGGTGTGCGAAATCGGTTCGAAAACGCGATTGAAGGCGTGCATGCTCGCTTGCCGACCCTGTTCCATCGAGATCGAAGCGAGCGCTGGAAACCCGATCACGTCGCCCGCGGCGTAGATGTGGTCCACCGACGTCCTGAAATACTCGTCGACGAACAGGCGCCCGCGCTCGTCGGGTTTCAAGCCGGTATTCTCCAGCCTGAGATGGTCCGTGTTGCTCTGGCGTCCCGAGGCGAACAGGGCCATGTTCGCGCGCACGCGTTTACCGCTCGCGAGATGGACCACGAGGTTCCTGTCGTCGATCACGTCGACCGACTCCACCGTTTCTTCGAGGCGCAGGTTGACGCCACGGTCACGCAAATGATGTGCAAATTCATCGACGATCTCTCGATCCAAGAATCCGAGCATCTCGCGTCTGCCATCGATCAACGTTATATCGATGTCGAGTGCGCTCAAGATAGAGGCATACTCGACGCCGATCACACCGGCGCCGACCACGACCATGGTGCGCGGGATCTCGGTGATCTTGAGGATGTGATCGCTGTCCATGATGTTCGGCTCATCGAACGAAACATTAGGCGGCTGCACGGGCCTGGAGCCGGTCGCGATCAGGATCTTGTCGGCCTCGATCGTGCGGGTTTCATCCTCGTTGATCTCGACCTTCAGCGTACGCGGCGATTCGAACTCAGCGCGCCCGGCAATGATGTCGACGAAATTGCGGCTCAGTTTGTGCATGAGCTGCTCGATCTCGTGCCGAACCGTAATGTCCAGGCGCTGCATGAGATCGTCGGCGCTGATCCGCTCCTTGACTCGGTAGCTCCGGCCGTAGAACCCGCGCTGGCGCCACCCCGTCAGGTACAGCACGGCTTCGCGCAGCGTCTTGCTCGGGATCGTGCCGGTATGTACGCAGGCCCCGCCAATACTGAAAGAGCGCTCGATCACCGCGACCGTGTGACCGAGTTTGGCCGCCTGTATCGCCGCTCGCTGGCCCGAAGGACCGCTGCCGATGACGATAAAATCGTATTTATTCATGACTTCCCCTGATCAAGCCCATTACACACAAAGGGTGTCGATTAGTGCGCAACATCGCACAGCGCCGCTCGCAACGGCGGTTGGCCTCCTTTAAGCTTTTGATCTCATGGGCCGACGAGGTGAGTATATGTCGTCGGCCACCGATGGTGCGATGTCTGCCAATGCCGCTTTGGGTAAGAAATCGGGCGCGCTGCCGATAACTTTAAGGGGGATCTGACGGAGCCATGATTGATTCGCGACAACCTTCGGGCGCAGCCCTGACGATCATGGGTCGCCTGATCGGTGCATTCCACTCGATCGCCCGTTAGTGCTGACGTCAGGATAGTGGTATCCGAACAACGGTTCGAATGACAAGATGGATACTCGAAATCGAGAATACGCCACCGCCGATGAAGCGCGCGCGCACGTAAACGACGTCATCACGACCGCGTCGCGGGTCGTGGTCGGTAAATCGCGTGAGTTGCGCCTCGCGCTTGCGTGCCTGCTCGCGCGAGGGCATCTATTGATCGAAGACCTGCCGGGAGTCGGCAAGACCACGATGGCGCATCTGCTCGCCAAACTCGTGGGCTTGAGTTTTCAGCGCGTGCAGTTCACGAGCGATCTATTACCCGCCGATGTCCTCGGCGTTTATGTCTATAACCGTGAAAACGCCGAGTTCAAATTTCATCCCGGGCCGATCTTTGCCAATGTCGTACTGGCTGACGAAGTGAATCGCGCCACGCCGCGTGCGCAAAGCGCGCTGTTGGAAGCCATGGAGGAAAGGCAGGTCACGATAGAGAACGAAACGCATCAGTTGCCGAAGCCTTTTTTCGTCATCGCCACGCAGAATCCGGAAGACCAGGTCGGCACCTTTCCACTGCTGGAGTCACAGCTCGACCGCTTCCTGATGTGCCTGTCGCTCGGTTACCCCGACCGGCGCGCCGAACGTTCACTGTTAATCGGCGCCGATCGCCGCCAACTCCTCGAAGAACTGACACCGGTGCTGGGTTCGGAGTTGCTACATACGCTTCAAGGCCAAGCCGAGCAGGTGCATGTCAGCGACCCGCTGATCAACTACGTTCAGGATCTCATCGACTACAGCCGCAAGACCACTGCGTTTTCCACCGGCTTGTCGCCGCGAGCGGGCCTCGCGCTCATGCACGCGGCCAAAGCGTGGGCGCTGACCGACGGGCGTACCCATGTCTTACCCGACGATGTTCAAGCCGTATTGCCGAGCGTAGCCGTACACCGATTGCGGTCCGCCGTGGACGAACGCCGGCACGATCCGGCACTCATCGCCGAATCGCTCTTGAACGCCGTTCCCATTCCTTGAACCAAACCGCCGCGCTCGCCGTCCACCCGCCCGCACAACGTCTGGATCGGCGGCGCGTTTACATCTTTCCGACGCGCCAGGGATTTACCCTGGGCACGATGTTGGTCGTGATCCTGATGGGCGCCATCAACTACGACAACGCCTTGGGCTACCTTCTCACTTTTTTGCTGAGCGGCCTCTTTCTCGTCGCGATGCTGCACACCTACCGAAATCTGGCCGGGCTCGAATTCAAAGGGGTGCGCTCACCGGCCGTATTCGTCGGGGACACCGCACAGTTCGAATGTCATATTGAAAATGAATCACAGCGCGTGCGACTCGTTATCGCCGTGGGTCAATGGCCGCGCGGCTTGAGCCGCGACGCGCGGCGTTATCTCGAGCAGTTTGAGACCACCTTCAATATAAACGCATCCGCGCACGGTAATCCGCTCATCGCCGTCGAGGCGCTGCGCCGCGGTTGGCTGGAGTTGCGCCGTATCCGCTTACGCAGCGTTTACCCGCTCGGCATCTTGCGCACCTGGGCCTATTTCGAGACGGACGCGCGCTGCCTCGTCTATCCGGCGCCACGCGGCAGGCTGCCGATGCCCCACGCGCAGTCCGCGGCGACCGGGACCGGTGCGGCCAACCAGATCGGTAACGATGATTTTGCGGGCCTGCGTCCCTATACACCGGGCGATCCGCCCCGCGCCATCGCCTGGAAGACGCTGGCTAAAGAGCAGGAGCTCATGATCAAGCGTTTTCAGGGTACCGCTCTGGCGCGGGTCTGGTTGAGCTGGGACGCCGTCAGTTCGATTGCAAACCTCGAGGCGCGCTTGTCCCAGTTGACTAAATGGACGCTGGAAGCGAGCCGCGCCGGGACGACGTTCGGGCTCGATATCCCGGGCACGCGTATCGAGTTCGGGCACGGTCCCGCCCATCGGGCTCAATGCCTGGCCGCCCTGGCCTTGTTCGAGCTCCCCGCATGAACGCGAGCACCCTGTCGACACGTGAAGTGGTGTGGGTCACCACGGCCCTGCTGCTCGCCTTGTTACCGCACATGGAGCGCTTTCCGCTGATGCTGAGCCTGGCTTTCGTCGGGTGCGCGTTGTGGCGCGTGCTCGGCGCGATGCAACGCCTGCCGCTCCCGGATCGGGAACACGTCGTGCTGTGGGTGGGTAAACAGTTCGTGGCGGTGTTGGCCTTCATCAGCATCTACATCGCTTATCACGGCCAACTCGGGCGGGAAGCGGGCGTTGAGTTGCTCGCTGCCCTGCTCGGACTCAAGTTGCTCGAAATGCGCGGTGAGCGCGATTACTACGTCGTGACCTTCCTGTGCTACTTCCTGGTCGTGACCAATTTCTTTTATTCACAAACCATCGCAACCGCACTGTATATGTTGTTCGTAGTCGTGGCCGCGACCACGGTGTTGATCCAATTCAATACGCCGCACGAATATCGACACCCGCTCGGGATGTTCAAGCACGCCGGCGCCATGACGGTTCAGGCGATGCCACTCATGCTGATCGCTTTCGTGCTGTTCCCCCGCCTGCCCGGCCCCCTGTGGGGCCTGCCGCAGGATGCCTTCGACGCCGTCAGCGGCTTGAGCGAAGACATGGCGGTCGGCCAGATCGCGCGTCTGGGCCTATCCGATGAAATCGCGTTCAGGGTCGAGTTTCACGGCGACGAGCCACGCGCCGAGAACCTCTATTGGCGTGGGCCGGTCTTGTGGAATACCAATGGGCGTCGTTGGGCGGCGGGCGACGCCGGCAACGGACCGCCGGCGCCGGTTGAAACCCTGGGTCAGAATTACCGCTATACACTCACCTTGGAACCGCATCGTGATCGCTGGTTGATGGGCCTGGAAATGGTCACCTCTGCCGGCTATGAGGCGCGACGTACGAGCGACTATCGCCTGCTCGCCAACCGGCCGGTGCGGCGGCGTATCCGCTATGACCTGAATTCGACCGTCGACTACCGCATCAGCGCGATCACCGCGACGGAGCGCCGCGCGGCACTGCGTTTGCCACGTGGTTGGCATCCACGCGCACGCGAGTTGGCCGGTGATTGGGCCGCACGCGCACGCACACCACAAGAGGTGGTGAACGCCGCCCTCACCATGTTTCGCGAGAATGAGTTTTACTATTCACTGACCCCGCCGCTGCTGCCCGATGATTCGGTGGATGAATTCCTGTTCGATACTCAGGAGGGATTCTGCGAACACTTTGCCGCGTCGTTCGTCGTGCTCATGCGCGCGGCCGGTATTCCCGCGCGTGTCGTCACCGGTTACCAGGGCGGCGAATACAACACGGTCGGAGACTACATGGTCGTACGGCAACGCGACGCTCACGCCTGGGCGGAAGTCTATTTCGACGACCGGGGTTGGGTGCGCGTCGATCCGACCGCCGCCGTGGCGCCGGAACGCGTGTCACTCGGGATCGGCGATCTATTACCCCGCCGCACCACGCTTTCGCCGTTTGCGCGTAGCGCGGTCGCGTCGGCTTTCTGGGAACGCGTGCGCGATTCCTGGGACGCGGTGACCTATAGCTGGAATCAATGGGTGCTGGGTTACACCCCCCAACGGCAACGGCGCCTGCTCGATGAATTGGGATTCGAAGACTGGGATTACGGCAACCTCGTCATCACCTTGACGCTCGTGCTGGCGGTGGTGACCGTGACCCTCGCCGTATTGCTGCTGCGCGCCGAACAGGTCGCCGCCGACCCGGCACTGCGCGCTTATCTGCGCTTTTGCGGAAAACTCGATCGCGTGGGCTTGGATCGGCGCTCGAGTGAAGCGCCGCTCGCTTTTGCACGGCGCGTCACTCACGCGCGCGCCGATCTGGCCGCCGAGGTGTTTGCGATCACCCGTTTATACACCGCGATCCGGTACGGCCGCGTCGTCATCGACCCGCGCCGGCTCAGCGCGCGTGTGGCCGAATTCAAGCCAAAACGGCGCCGCTGACCGCGCGACGAACCGACGCACGATCCTCAAGCCATTGCGTCGAGCGGCGCTTGGGCCTCGTCATCGCTCTCAAAGCCCGCTGCATAAAGCTGAGCGTAGGCCGCGCCCGCCGCAAGCAGGGTAGCGTGGGTGCCGATTTCCACGATACGCCCGCCGTCGAGTACGACGATCCGATCCGCCTGTTCGACGGTCGATAGACGGTGGGCGACGATCAAGCTCGTACGCCCGGCGCGCAAAGCGCGTAATGCCGCCTGCACCAATTGTTCGGCCTCGTTGTCGAGCGCAGCCGTCGCTTCGTCGAGGATCAAGATCGGGGCATTTTTGAGCATCGCGCGGGCGATTGCGACACGTTGCCGCTGTCCGCCGGACAGGCGTATCCCATTTTCCCCGATCACGGTATCGAGACCGTCAGGTAGCGCGTTTGCGAAGGCCTCGACCTGCGCCTGACGCGCGGCCGATTCGATGGCCTCGACAGGAACTTCGCGCAGCGCGCCGTAGGCGATGTTGTTCCGTATCGAATCGTTGAACAGCACGACGTTTTGCCCGACGTAAGCGATGTGGCGCCGCAGACACACCAGGCGGAATCCATCCAGTGGCCGATCATCGATATAGATTCGGCCGGTGGTCGGTTCGTAGAACCGGGGTACGAGATTGACCAGCGACGTTTTACCGCCGCCGGAGCGACCGACGAAAGCGACGTTTTCGCCGGCCGCAATCTCCAAGTCGACGCCGTCGAGAGCCGGCCGGTCCGCGTAGCGCAAACCCACGCCTTCAAATCGAATGCGCCCGGCGATCACGGCGTCATCGGTGCCCTCGTCCACTTCCATCGCGGCATCGGCGAGGCCGAAGATCGATTCGGACGCGGCGATGCCGCGCTGCAGGAATTCGTTTACACCCGCCAGACGCTTGGTCGGCGGCAGCAGCAATGCGGTCGCCGTAACAAAGGCGATGAAATCGCCGCGCGTCATCAAACCCTGCGCGGATTCACGCAGTACCAAAACGATCATGACGGCAATGCCGATGGCAACGAAAAACTGGATCACCGGCACCGTGAACGCACTGGTCCGCACGACCTTCATGTGGAACTTGCGGGCATTGTCGATCGCTTTGCCGAAGCGCCGGTTCTCATAGTCATAGCCATCGAAAATCTTGATCTCGCGCTGTCCGCGCACGGCTTCTTCCGTGACCTCGTTGATGTCACCGACGGACTCCTGCAATCGCCGGCTCATTTCCCGCATGCGGCGTGACACGCGGTAGATCACGACGCCAACCGGCGGCGCGAGTAGCACTAACAGCGCCGCCAGATGCCAATTGAGGTAGAGCAGATAGCCCATCAGCACGAGGATCACGGCTGAATCCTTGACCATTACCGTGATGACGCGGGTCGAGGCCTGCGCCACCTGGGTCACGTCGAACGTGAATTTCGACACGAGCTCCCCGCTCGAGCGCGCGTCGAAAAATTCCGCCGGGAGGCGCACCAATGTACGAAACATGGTCGCGCGAAGGTCGGCGATGGTGCGTTGCGATACCCAGTGCAGAGCGACCGTACCCACATAGCTCAAGGCGCCACGCACCGCGAATAAAGCGACCAGCAGCAGCGGCGTCAGATAGATCCCGTCCTGGGCCGTGACGTCAAACGCCTCATCGATCAGGGGTTTCAGTAATGCGGGCAGCATCCATTCCGTCGAGGCCAGGGCCAGCATGGCGACGATGGCGAGCGCGAATACCCGCGCATGCGGCCGCACAAAGCCCAATAATCTCAGATAAATACGGCCAGATTCGGAATCCACAGTGCGCATTCTGACACTAGCGCCCAAGCGCGGGAAAGCGCTGCTGATCTATACCTTGCAATGCAGCATTCTGGTCCGCCAAATGAGTTCTGCCTACAATAACGGCACCTGCCTCCCGCCCGTTGAGTGATTCCTAGCCATGTCCGAATTGCACCCTATCGTCGCCGTCACGGGATCCTCGGGCGCTGGGACGACGAGCGCGAAACTGGCCTTTGAGCATATTTTCGACGGTGAAGGCATCGTACCCGCCATCATCGAAGGCGACAGTTTCCACCGTCACGCACGCGCGGAAATGGATTGGGAGGTCGAAAAAGCCGCGCTGCGCGGCAACACCCTCACGCATTTCGGACCGGATGGTAACCTCTTCGCCGAACTCGAGGCGCTGTTTCGGACCTATGCCGAGACCGGCCGGGGACAGCGCCGGCATTACGTGCACACCGACGACGAGGCGCAGGCCCTGCTGAGTGAGCCCGGCACCTTCACGCCCTGGACCCCCTTGCCGAACAACACGGATCTCTTGTTTTACGAGGGTTTACACGGCGCTTTGCTGACTGACGACGTCGATATCGCCCGTTTCGTCGACCTCACGATCGGGGTCGTACCGATCATCAACCTCGAATGGATCCAGAAGATCCATCGGGATCGCGCGGTACGCGGGTACTCGGCGGAGGCTGCAACCGAGATGATCCTGGCGCGCATGCCCGATTATGTGCACTACATCTGTCCGCAGTTTTCCCGCACCGACATCAATTTTCAGCGCGTGCCGACCGTCGATACCTCCAATCCCTTTACGTCAGTCGAAATACCGACGAGCGATCACAGCATGGTCGTGATCCACGTCGCTAACGACGACAAGATCAACCCGGATTATCGCAAGCTGCTCGATATGCTGGATGGATCGTTCATGTCGCAATCCGATACGCTGGTGGTGCCGGCAGGACAGATGGTCGACGCAATGAAATGTTTACTGACGCCGGTGATCGAACGCATGATGGAACGTCGTAACCTCGCGCGTATGAAAAAATGGGGTCAGAAAAATGGGGTTACGGAAAAATGGGGTCAGACCCCTTTTTCCGCAAAAGATCATCGCTAACCATAGGTTCAGATGGAAAAAGGGGTCTGACCCCATTTTTCCGTAACCCCATTTTTCTGACCCCATTTTTTCTGCGGTTATACTACGGCCGGATTCTGCATTGGGGGAATAGGCGATGCGCACCATCCTGGTTCTCAACGCCAAAGGCGGCAGCGGGAAAACGACGATTGCAACCAACCTTGCCGGCTACTATGCCGATGCGGGCGCGAAGGTCGCACTCGCCGATTACGACCCGTTGGGTAGTGCGCTGGATTGGATCGCCGAGCGGCCCGATAAATTCCCGAAAATCACTGGGATAGCCGCGTTTGACTCGGGATTGCGGGTGCCGCGCCGCAGCGAAGTCGTGATCATCGATGCGCCGTCCAGGACCCACGGCGACCAACTCGTTACGCTGCTGCGCCGGGCGCACACGGTGATCATCCCGGTCGTACCGTCGCCCGTCGACATCCGCGCAGCGCAGCGTTTTATCGGCGAGCTTCGCGACGTACGTCACCTGATCAAAACAGACATTAAACTCGCGACGGTCGGCAGTCGCATTCGGGAAGGGACTCGCGCCACCGATTCACTCGAAGACTACCTCTACGAACTCAAACTACCTTCCGGGCGCCGTTTTCCGTTCCTGACCATATTGCGCCAAAGCGCGAATTATCTGCGCGCTGCCGAGCGCGGAATTTCCATCTTCGAATTCGCGCCGCTGGCGACCGCCCCTGACCGTGAGTATTGGGCGCCGCTACTGCGTTGGCTCGCGAGCGCGCGGAGCTTACCTGGCGGATAAGCTCGGTATTCGCCCGCAAGCGGGCTCCTACCGAGCTTTCGCGGTGCCCCCGTACAGCCCGCTTGCGGGCGAACCGAGATCACACTCACGCAGCGTCGTGTCGCAATTCCGATGACGTGACCGCCTTCTCTCCCGTAGCGAGATCGAGTCCTTTCTTACGCAGTGCCGCCGCCGCATCGGCATCACCCACGCCCTCGGCGACTTCCGCTTGCAAGTGGTAGAGCAAGGGTGAGGGCTGGGCTGCGATCAAATCTTCCAAGTGATCCTTCGCGTGGCCCCACAATCCCGCCCTTATCGCAAGCCGCGCCCGCGTTAATCGCAAACCGGCATCGTCTTCGCGTGTGACGGCCCAGCCGTCCGCTTTGCGCAATTGACGCGTCGGCGGTTCGCACTCGACCTCACCATAGAGCGCGGCGAGCGATGAATCCCAGGCGCTTTCCAGCCTTTTGCGCAATAGGGCTTCCGCCTCGTCGTATGCGGCGAACGTACAAAGCCCCTGAACGTAGCGCCCGATCACCGGTGCGAGGAATCGTATCGGCTTCGATAAGCCGTTCCATACGTCAACCAATGATTCCTGCGATGCATACTGCTCGTTGAGCACGGCGATCGCGCAATCGCGTTCCATTGCATTGGCATCGTCGAACGGAATGACACGGTCGCGCCGCAAAGCGGGTATCAACGCCAACAATGCGTGCATGTCGCCCAGGTGTTGCAGCAAACTCATGCGCAGCCGGAGCACCTGCAGGTTACCGGCTTGTGCCTGCTCGAGATCGTCGATGAGCGCCCCTGCGCCCGCTAATTGGCCATTCTCGATCAACCATTCCGAGCGCTTGATATCCAACGCCG
The DNA here is from genome assembly GCA_965217605.1 of Gammaproteobacteria bacterium. Classification (GTDB taxonomy): domain Bacteria; phylum Pseudomonadota; class Gammaproteobacteria; genus JAYYZW01. The sequence goes on along the minus strand of CBDCJB010000004.1, from coordinate 428,389 downwards.
CGGCCGCGTCGGGCTGCACATCGTGCGCGAGCTGGAGATAGTTGTCGCGCCGGGCCGGTGCGTTCCTCGCCTGTGCGGCTTGGGCCGCGGCGAGGTAATGCACTTCCGGTTGTGCATCGCCCTCCGCCCCCTTTGTGAACAAGCGCTCCGCGCGCGCGAAATCGCCTTTCGCCAAAGCCAGCATCCCGGTTGCAAGCGACCGGTGTGCACGCCGGCGCCGATACTCGTCCGACCAGCGCCGCCAACGGCGGCGCAATTCCAAGACGTTGACAAGTAAGCGCACCGCCATATAGAGGCCGATGATGGCGACTACGAGCACGAGCATAAAGAACGCGAAGGTCGTGCGAATGACCTTGCCGCCATAGCCGATCACGATGAATCCGGGGTCCTCGGCCACCAACGAACCGGCAAGCACGGCCAAGCCTAGGGCGAACAGTGTGACTACCAGCAAACGCACGGTCAGTTCCTTACCGCGATGTCGGCGGCGTCGGACGTTCGCGTCGACATGCGTTTGGCGCGGATCGTATCCAGACTTGCCGATATCTCCGGCACGTTCGGATCGAGATCGGTACCTTGTTCGTCTTCGAGACGAACGATAATTGCGGCCACGCCGGCATCCTGCGTATCGTAGTACTGATTGAGCAAGCCGACGATCAAGGTGCTGGCCGCTCGGAAGTTGGCGTTGTCCCGGCGCAGCACCGACAGGCGTGCGCTGGCGAGCTCCAATCGCAAATTCTGCTGCAGAAAATAGCGTAACTCCGGATCGAACAGAACGCCGTCCGGCAGTTCACCATCCTTAATCTCTATCAAATTCACCAGGTCGGACCACATCGCTTTCGCGACGCCCTTCCAATTTTCCGCCGTCGCCGGTTCGCCTTGCATGCGCGAAAAGCTCATGTCGATCTCCGCTTCCGGTTTCGTCGGCAAATCGCCGACGCGGCTCACCGTTTCAGCCAGATAAATCGCCAATCCTTCGACATCCGGAAGGTTGACCGCCTCGAGCGCCGCGATGTCGTGCGCGATCTGCTCCCGGATCGCGATCAATTCAGGGTGTTCGGCCAACCGCAGACGAACATCCGCCGCTTTTAATGCGGCGATCGCGGTATTTACATCGCGTTCCAACGCCAACCGTTGCATTGCGGCGAATATCAAGTACTCCGCTTCGGCCAGGACCCAGTTGAGCGAGGACTGCGTATCTTTCGCGTAGAGCGCCTGGACCGAAGCTTTTAGATTGTCCTGCGCGATACCGAGCGCCGCGACATCGCTGCCCAAGGCTTCGCGATTACCAGCGATTTTAGCGTTGCGGGTTTCGATGTCGTCGAGGCGTGGACCGAAGCTTTCGCGTTCTGCATCGATAGCGGCTATGCGGCCTTCAAGCGCGCTCATGCTCGGCGTATAGATTTCCGTTACCCAGTAATAACCCGCGGCCGCCACCGTCAATATCAAGGCAAAGGTCAGAATAGCGGTGCCGTGCGAGCGAGGTTCAGGCGTGGCCGCCTTCGGCTTTTGCGCATCGGATCCGGTTTTCGCGGAACCTGCGGGTTTTCGTTTTTTCGCGTCGTCAGTCATGCGTTGCCGTGGCCCAATGGATCAAGTGTCTGATTATGCTTTCATCGGCGGGATTTTCAACGATAAGCGGCCGGTTGGTGAACCCCAGCGATTCAACTTCCCGGGCGATGCGCGAACCGACCACGAGCATTTGCATATCGAATAGGAATTTGATCCCTTCGTCCTCGATTTTTTCGGCCAGACTATCCAACGACTCTATGCTGGTGGCGAGCCCGACGTCAGGAACTTTGACATCGTATTGCCTGAGTACGTCAGCTAAAACGATCTCCGATTTACGGCGTTCATAGCATTCGCAGTACACGACTTCGGCGCCGCGCCGTTCCAGGATTTGAGCCAGATATTCGCGCCCTCCCGCGCCGCGAAAAATGAGGATACGTTTACCCGCGACGCGCGATTCGGTCAGGCCATCCAGACGTAACAACCCCTCCGAGCTGAACTCGCTGCTTGGCGTTGTAACGTGGCGTTGACCGCGTTCGCGTAACCGCGCGGCCGTGCCGAGACCAACCGCAAACACTTCAATGCGGTCAAGCGAGCAGCCGTTCTCGTTGATCAACGCGACCCCGAAATCGGCCGCGTTCTTGCTCACGAAAATCGCGGTGTCGAATGTCGCCAATCCCGCCACTACGGTGCGGGCTGTCGCATCGTCTTTGAGGCGATCGACGATCAGCATTGGCGCCCTGATCGCGGTCCCGCCGTTGTTTTCGATCGCAATCGCCAGACTTTCGCCTTGCGCTTGTGGCCGGGTGACCAACACCGAGACGCCCTCAAGTGGCTTCATGCTGCCGCTGTCTCGTCTAGCGCTTCGCTAAGCTGCGCAGAATGCGATCCCCACCCTCGGCCAGCACGACCTCACCCAGTTCAATGCCGAGCCGTTCCGCGTCCGCGCGCGATCCCGCCGCCGTGCGCCGCACGATTTCCTTGCCGTCGACACCCGCGACGAGGCCGGTCAGTGTCAGACGATCCCCCTCGATGTGCGCGTAGCCGGCGACCGGCACGTGACAATTACCGCCGAGGGTGGCATTCATGGCGCGCTCCGCGCGGACGCAAGACGAAGTGTGTAGGTCGTTGATTGCGCCGATCAATGTTTCGACGTCCGTGTCGCCTAGGCGGCATTCGATCCCGATCGCACCCTGCCCGACTGCGGGTAACATGACGGTCGGGTCCAGATAGACACAAGTCTCGTTCATTAAACCGAGTCGGCGTAAGCCCGCCGCTGCAAGGACGATCGCGTCGAAGTCGCCGGCTTCGAGCTTGCTGATCCGCGTCGGCACGTTACCGCGTAAGTCATACAGTGCGAGATCGTCACGTCGCGCGCGGAGCTGGCTCTTGCGTCGCAGACTCGACGTGCCAACTCGGCACCCCGGCGGCAATTCATCGAGTGCGCACCGATCGGTACTCACCAACACGTCTCTTGGATCGTCGCGCTCGAGCATCACCGGCAGATGTAACCCGTCCGGTAGCTCCGCCGGTACGTCTTTCATCGAGTGCACCGCGATGTCTGCCCGCTGCTCGGCTAACGCGATCTCGAGTTCCTTTATAAAGAGGCCTTTTCCGCCGGCGTGTTGCAACGGCGTGTCGAGAATACGATCGCCGGTCGTCGTGATCGGTACGAGTTCGGTTTCCAAATCGGGATGAAGGGCAATCAGGCGGGCCGCGACATGGTTGCTCTGCCATAACGCCAGTTCGCTTCTACGCGTTGCAATACGAACCCGCGTTCGCACGGCCATGTCAAAATGTTATCGCCACTTCAGGTTCCGGCGCATCGTGATCCGGTGCGCAATGCTAGCAGTTTTTCCTGTGGTAAGGTGTCGATTCATGAACGGTGCGGTGATGCCAACCTGATGCCGAGGCGCCTGGGCGTAATCATGGATCCCGTGGCCGGGATCAATCCCAAGAAGGACACGACACTCGCCTTACTGCTGGCGGCGAGCGCGCGCGGTTGGGAATTGCATTACATGGAGATGAAGGATTTGGCGTTGCTCGACGGACGCGCTTGCGCTCGCACCCGACCGCTGTGCGTCTACGATTCCCTCGAGCGCTGGTTCGACTTCTCGGGGCCCGCCTCGGACGACCCGCAACCGCTCGCGGCGCTCGACTGCGTGTTCATGCGCAAGGACCCGCCGTTTGATATGGAATACGTCTTTGCCACCTATATGCTCGAACGGGCGCAAGTCGACGGTGTCCTCGTCGTCAATGATCCCCGTTCGATCCGTGACGCCAGCGAAAAACTGTTCACCGCCTGGTTCAGCGACCTGTGCCCGCCAACGCTCGTCACCCGGCGCATCGATGATTTACGCGCATTTTTGGCTGAGCACCAAGATATCGTGGTCAAACCGCTGGACGGCATGGGTGGCGCGTCAGTGTTTCGGGCGCAGCGTTCCGACGCCAACACCAGTGTCATATTCGAGACGCTCACCGAGTTCGAGCAGCGCTTCTGCATGGCGCAACGCTATCTCCCTCAGATCGTCGACGGCGATAAACGCATTCTCGTCGTCGATGGCGAAGCTGTGCCTTACGTTCTCGCCCGCATTCCCGCAGCCGGGGAGTTGCGAGGCAACCTGGCGGCAGGCGGGCGTGGCGTCGCACAAGCCTTGACGGCCAGTGACCAGATCATTTGCGAGCGCGTGGCGCCCGAGTTGAAGCAGCGCGGCCTGCTATTCGTCGGGCTCGATGTAATCGGCGACAAACTCACCGAGATCAATGTGACGAGCCCGACCTGTGTGCGGGAGATCGAAGCGCAGTGCGACGTCGATATCGGTGGCCAGTTAATGATGGCGATAGAAGCGAGGCTTGATACGCGTTGAGTGCCGTTGCCGTTCAACCCGAGATAACGCCCGATGATCGCCTGGGTCTCACGATCTGTGTCGCCATCATCCTGCACACGATGTTCGTGCTCGGCGTCAGCTTCGCACCCGAACCCGTACCCGAAGCGCGCTATGAATCACTTGAAATCACGCTCGTCCCGGAAAAATCCGATCGCGCACCCGAGGACGCCGATATGTTGGCCCAGGCGAATCTCGAGGGCGGCGGTGACGCGGAGCTATCCGATCCGCCGGCCGCGCCGGTCAAGGCCCCGATTCCGGCACAGACGGCCGATATTGCTTCCGCACCCGTACCGCAAGTGGAGCCCGTACCTGCCCCCACCGCCGAGATGGCCGAGCCGGCGCCGCCGGCCGACGCATCGCGTGAGGCGCCGGCGGACGCAGCCGCCGAGGTCGAGGAACGCCTGGTTCAAACGGCCGACGACGCCGTGCTGCCAAAGCCCGATCCCTTGGAACAGGCGCCGCCGGAAGCGCGCCCTATTGAAGACCCCGAGCTTGCCGACACACCGCCGAAGCACGAGATCCGATCGCTGCCCTTACCAACGGCGGCGCAGTTACTCACCCGTTCGTTCGCGCTTGCAAGTCTCAACGCCGAGCTTCAGCAACGGCTCGATTCACACGCCAAACGGCCGCGGCGTAAATATATTTCCGCCAATACGCGGGAATACCTTTACGCTGCGTACATGGAAGCCTGGCGCTCGAAGGTTGAACGCGTAGGTAACATCAACTACCCCGACGAGGCGCGCAAGCGGCAGCTATCCGGCGCGCTGTTGCTGGACGTCGCGCTGAATCCGGACGGCTCCGTGCAAGAGATCATGGTACGCCGCTCGTCCGGACACAAAGTGCTCGACGACGCTGCGGTGCGGATCGTCAAGCTCGCCGCTCCATTTGCGCCTTTTCCGCCCGATATCCTCAAAGAAGTCGACATTCTTCATGTCACGAGAACCTGGAAGTTTCTGAACAGCCATCAGTTTTCGGCGCGCTGACCGCGGAAATCACGCGGAACTCGCCTTGTATGTATCGGCTCACGCGGGAATACTAGGGCCTGACATGAGTAACCTCGACCTTACGAATCACTTCCTCATCGCGATGCCGACGCTCGTCGATCCTAATTTCGAAGCCACGGTGACTTACATGTGCGCGCATAGTGAAGAGGGCGCGATGGGGATCGTGATCAACCGGCCACTCGAAATCGAACTCGGCGATGTCCTCGAGCAAATGGAATTAGCCAGCGGCGACCCGGACATCGTATCGCGTCCCATTTATCAGGGCGGACCGGTGCACCAGGACCGCGGGTTCGTCATCCACCGCCCCGCGAAGGAATGGAACTCTACGATCACGATCACGGCTGACGTCGGTATTTCAACATCGCGCGATATTCTGGAAGCCATATCCGCCGGCGACGGTCCGAACGATGCGTTTATTGCGCTCGGCTACGCCGGCTGGGGAGCGGGGCAGATCGAACACGAAATGGCGCAGAACGCGTGGCTCAGCGGGCCGGCCGATCTCGAGATCATTTTTCAGACGCCGGTCGACAAACGCTGGCAACGCGCAGCCGATCTGATCGGCATCGATCTCGCGTCCATCTCTCACGATATCGGTCATTCTTAAACGTTGCCAGGCAACACCGTTTTAGCTTTCGATTTCGGAACCCAACGCATCGGTGTGGCGGTCGGTCAGGACACGACCGGTACCGCACAGGCGCTGGCAACCGTCTCGGTGCACAAAGGCCGCCCCGACTGGGAAACCCTTTCAAACGTCATCGAGCAATGGGCGCCAGACCTGTTGGTCCTCGGAAAACCAGCGACGGATGACGGCACGAAGCATCCGCTGGCCGCGCCTATCGATCAGTTTGCGCGGCGCCTCGAAGGCCGCTACGGCATCCCGGTGTCGTTTATCGACGAGCGGCTGTCATCGGTTGCCGCCGAAGGCGATCCGGAATCCCGGCGGATCGGTGTCGATGCCGTCGCTGCGCGGCTGATACTCGAATCCTGGTTCTCGGAACGCCGCACGCGACAGGACGCATGACACAACTTAACGACATTGACGTCGACGCCGTGATCGAGGATATCGGCACGCGCCTATTACAGCGGATCAGCGAATCGGCCCTGGACGACCCGGCCCTTATCGGGATTCGGACCGGCGGCGTGTGGATCGCCGAGCGATTGCACCAGCGGCTAGGGCTTTCCGAACCGGTCGGCGAACTCAACATTGCGTTCTACCGCGATGATTTCAGTCGCATCGGCATTCATCCCACCGTCGAACCGTCGCAGCTACCTTTCGATGTTACGGATCGTCATTTGCTGCTGGTCGACGACATTCTGTTTACCGGCCGCACGGTGCGTGCTGCGATGAACGAGATATTCGACTATGGGCGGCCACGCTCGGTCTCCCTGATCGTGCTGGTCGACCGCAGCGGGCGTGAATTACCGATCGACGCCAAAGTTTACGGTACGCGCATCACCCTTCCGCCCGGCGAGCATGTTAAACTCATCGGGCCCGATCCCCTGCGACTCGAGATTTGCGCCACCAAGTCCTGAAAGCTTGCGCATTCACGGCCGGCCGCCGCGGCACTGGACACCCATATTCCCGCTTCGAACCCCATCGCGTCGTCGTCCGCTGATGCCCCACGAGACGATTCAACTCGATAGCCAAGGCCGCCTGATACATTTTTTGACCATCGAGCATTTGCCGCGCGCACTGCTCATCGAAATACTCGATAACGCCGAACGCTTCACCGTCGTCGGCGACCGGGCGGTAAAGAAAGTGCCCTTACTGCGCGGCAAAACCGTCGTCAATTTATTCTTCGAACCCAGTACGCGGACGCGTACGACCTTCGACCTGGCGGCGAAACGCCTGTCCGCCGACGTCATGTCGCTGAACATCGAAGCGAGCGCCACGCGCAAAGGCGAATCCCTGGCCGATACCTTGCGCACGCTGGAGGCCATGCAGACCGATATGTTCATCGTGCGTCATCAAAACAGCGGCGCCCCCGAGTTCATCGCCCGGCAGGTTGCGCCGGGCGTCAGCGTGATCAATGCCGGCGATGGGCGCCATGCCCACCCGACGCAAGCGATGCTCGACATGTTCACCATTCGCCGTCACAAACCCGATTTCAAGAACCTCATCGTGGCCATCGTCGGCGATGTCGCTCATTCGCGGGTTGCGCGCTCAGAAATTCACGCGCTGAAAACGCTGGGCGTACCGGAAATACGCGTCGTCGGGCCCAAGACACTCCTACCGGCCGGCATCGAACAGCTCGGCGTATCGGTATTTCACGACTTCGAGCGCGGCATCGAGCAAGCCGACGTCGTCATCATGTTGCGGTTGCAGCAGGAACGCATGCAGAGCGCGCTCCTACCGAGCGGCCACGAATATTTCCATACCTACGGCCTGACCCCGGCGCGGCTCAAACGCGCGGCAGCGGATGCGATCGTCATGCATCCGGGTCCTATTAATCGCGGCGTGGAGATCGATTCCGCCGTTGCTGACGGGAAGCATTCAGTCATCTTGCAACAGGTAACGCACGGCATTGCCGTGCGCATGGCCGTGATGTCCATGGCGGTGGGGACACAGGCAACGACCCAGTGAAACTCAAGATCCGTCAAGGACGCGTCGTCGACCCCGCCAACGATCGCGACGAGGTCGCTGACGTGTTCATCGATGGCGACACCATCGCCGGGATCGGCCGTACGCCGTCCGGCTTCAAGGCGCAACGTGACGTCGATGCCAGCGGGCTTATCGTCTGTCCGGGTTTTACCGAAATCGGCGCGCAGTTGCGTGAACCCGGTGAGGAACACAAGGCGACGATCGCTAGCGAGTTGACCGCCGCCGCGGCCGGTGGATTCACGACGGTTTGTTGCATGCCGGACACGGCGCCGGTAATCGACACGCCCGCGGTCGTCGAGCTGATCAATCAACGTGCCAAGGGGGTGCGTGGCGCGCGCGTGCGTTGCATCGGCGCATTGACCCAGGCGCTCGAAGGCCTAATCCTGGCGGAGATGCATGCGCTCAAGGAAATCGGCTGCGTCGGTGTATCCAATGCCGGACAGGCGATTCCCGATAGCAATGTGTTGCGACATGCGCTGGCTTACGCCTCGACCCTCGATTTGACCGTGTTCCTGACAGCCGAGGATCCGTGGCTCGGATCACAGGGGACCATGCACGAAGGTGCGGTCAGCACCCGCCTCGGCGTACCCGGGGTTTCAGCGGCAGCCGAGCTCATCGGTCTCGGGCGCGATCTCCTCCTGGTCGAGGAAGCGGGAGCCCGCGCGCATTTTCGCACGCTCTCGAGCGCACGCTCGATCAAGTATTTGACCGACGCACGCCGTTCCGGTCTCGATGTCACGGCGGATGTCGGCATCGCGCATCTATTTTTGTGTGACGAGGACATCGGTCGATACGACGCGCAGTGCCACGTACGGCCGCCGCTCCGTACCCGGCGGGATCGCACACGCCTGCGCAAGGGTCTGGCCGATACGCAGATCGACGCGCTCAGCGCCCACCACCAACCGCACGACGTCGATGCTAAAGCGGCGCCCTTCAGCGCGACCGAATCCGGCATTTCCGGCCTCGACACCTTTCTGCCGCTCTTGCTTAAACTCGTCGATGAAGGTGCGGTAGACCTCAAGCGTGCGATCGCCACGGCCGCGCTCGAACCCGCGCGGATCGTCGGTCTCGACAGCGGCGCGCTCGGTATCGGCGACACCGCCGATATCTGCATATTCGATCCGCAGAAGGAATGGTGCGTGACCGAAGAGACGCTGCTGAGTCAGGGCAAGAATACGCCGTTCATTGGACAAACCTTGCGCGGAAAAGCGACCCTCACCCTGGTTGGGGGCCGTATCGCGTATGAGGCTAAGGCCTGAGATGGCGGCGGCGGGCGACACCTTGGATACGATGGCCGAGCGCGATCCAAAACGCCCGCACCGCAACACCATCTGGCTTGAATCAGCCGAAGTCCTGCGTAACGACGCATACGACGGCGCGCAGTACGTCATGCGCCTCGATGCTCCGGCGACCGCGGCGCGTGCCTTACCCGGTCACTTCGTGCACCTGCAATGTGACGCCGATCTCCTCATGCGTCGGCCGATGTCGATCATGCGCGCATCGCAGCGCAATGGATGGATCGACATTCTGTATAAGGCGCACGGCCGCGGCACGCGACAGCTCGCCGAACGTAAGGTCGGCGACATGCTTAGCACGCTCGGACCGATCGGTAAGTCTTTTCGCTTGTCCGGCTATCGTCCGCGGCCGCTGCTGATCGGCGGCGGCGTTGGGATCCCACCGCTGATCTTTCTCGCCGAACACATGCGTGCGAGCGGCGAGACGCTCGATCCGCTGGTTTTGATGGGCTCGGAAATTCCGTTTCCGTTCACCGCGCGACCCTCGCAGATCATGGTCGCCGGCGTGCCGGAGGGGGTCATCGCGGCTATGCCCTTGCTCGACGATTGGGGCATTGCTTCGCGGCTCGCGAGTTGCGCGGGCTATGCCGGATGCTACGACGGATTCGTCACCGAGTTGGCCCGTGTCTGGCTCGAAAATTTAGATGCGGATCTTGCCGACGTGGAGGTCTTCGCCTGCGGCCCGACGCCGATGTTGCGCGCGGTCGCCGAGCTGAGCAGCGCATTCAGCCTGCCCTGCGAAATCTCGTTGGAAGAGTACATGGCGTGCGCGGTCGGCGGCTGTGCGGGCTGCACCGTCCAGATCGAAACGCCTGCGGGTCCTGCAATGAAACGCGTGTGCGTCGATGGCCCGGTGTTCGATGCAGCTACGGTCGTCTTCCAGAATTAGCGGCCCTTCGGCGCCGGTCGCCAGCAATCAGACCGGCATCCATCCGGATCTCGAACGCGTGGTATTGCGACACCGGCGCAGGCGCTTCAGGCGCGCGGTCGCCGCGCACAGCCTCCACGCGTTCCTATCGATAGACGATGAAGTGCATGCAAGCCGTTTGCCCGTCATTATCGATTCCGGATGCGGCGGCGGCGAGAATACCCGCGCCTTGGCGGCTCTGCGCCCGCAAGCGATGGTCGTAGGCGTCGATAAAAGCGCCGTGCGCCTGGCGCACGCCCATGCCCGTGCGCGCGAGCAGCCATTGTCGAACCTGCGCTACGTCCGCGCTGAGTTAGGCGATTTCTGGCGCCTCGCAGCCGACAGTGGCTGGCCCGTTGAAGCGCATTACCTTCTCTACCCCAATCCCTGGCCAAAGAAGAAGCACCTGCTGCGACGCTGGCACGGGCATCCCGCGCTCATGGACCTCATCCGGCTGGGCGGGCAGATCGACCTGCGCTCAAATTGGAGAATCTATGCTGAGGAATTCGTCTTCGCATTGAGGGTATTGGGATTTGCCGGCGCCGAGCTATCGGCATGGCGGCCCGATCGCACTGTCAGCCCCTTCGAGCGCAAATACCTCGCGAGCGCGCACCGGCTGTATCGGGTCACCGTCGATCTGGACGCGCGCGCCCGATCGCCGTAGCTACTCTTTAGTCGGTCCTATCGCCGCGATGATCGATTCCTTGAGCAAATAAAGACCGCTCTAGTTCTTCGCGACTGAATCCGATCAGGGTATCGTCGCCGACTTTGATCACCGGCACGACCTTGACCGGCATCGCTGCGTATTCCCGCCGCCCACGTGGGCTCGTTTCCACGTCGTACTCGCAATGCACAATGCCTTCATCCTGCATGAACGCGCGCGCACGCCTGCAGTAGCCGCACCATGAGGCGCTCAGCATGACCACCGTTTTCGCGTCGGGGGTCACGTGCTTTTCGCATTCGACCGGCGGCCGATTTGAAGGGGCCGTCAAGACCATTAACCCGATCCAAGCCGCGAGTACGCTGCCAAAAAACATCGTCGGCCATCGATTCGGCCGTTTAGCGCTTTGTTCGCTCACGGTGCAGGCGGATCAGCGATAGTCCCATTCGAAGGCAATCAGATCGATGCGTCCGAAACTATCGAACCTGATCCCTTCGAGCGCAAGCCGATCGTATTGTTCGCCCATCGAGGCGCTGCGTCCGCGCTCGCTGATCGTACCCTTGATGTTCACAACCCGGTGCCAGGGCACGTCGTTCCCCGGCGCCAGGGCCGCGAGCGCATAACCCACCTGTCGCGCCCCGGTCGGGCCCTCGATGCCGGCCAGCGCCGCGATCTGTTTGTAGGTGGCGACACGGCCGGCCGGGATACAGGCCACGACCGCCCATACGCGTTGATTGCGTCCTAATGCATCGTTCACCGTGCTGCCACAGATCCGATCGGCGCAGGCGCCATTATGGAGCACGCGGGCTTAGGCGCTGTAGATCCCTTAACACTGATCGATCTCTTCGACGCGCGTCGTATCGCCGATATCGATCCGCATTCCGCGATCGGGCAGGTCAGTGGCACGCAAACAGACAAGCGCTGATTGATGACTGGTCCATCGCGCGGCGAGGTTCCGCGTGGTAAACGGCACGCCGTCATTCTCGAGCTTCTCATCGATGACTCTCTGCCCCGTGTCCTCACCGCGTTTCAGGATATAGGCGCCGATCCGAAATCGCCCGTGCGGCATACGCGGCTCCGCCACAGTGATCCGTAATCGGTAGGCGCCGTCCGGCGATTCGATCTCCTCGAATACCTGTTCCTCGCCCGAGCCGCACGCGCTCAACGCGGCCACCAGGACGATCCATCCGGCCGACGGGCGTTTTCGATCGCCTTTATCACCGCCGCGTACGTCGAGATTCACCATCACAATTGATCCAGGTTGTCGGGATAGGCCTCGTGTTGCGGGATGTCGTCTTTGATCTCGTACCAGGGCGCTTTGGAGGCGACGAAAATATGGTATCGCGGCGTGACGCCTGGGTCGTCGTCTAATGCACCGGCGGCAATCCATATGCTTTCCGGCATTTCGTGATAGGTGAACGTGAGCTTGGTACCGCAATCACCGCAAAAGCTGCGCTCGGCTAAATCCGACGACGCATAACGTTGAATATGCGATTCCCCCTCGGTCATCCGCAGACCGGATTTCTCGACCTGACAGTAAGTCGAGAACGCAGTGCCGTGCTGCTTTCGGCACATCGTACAGTGACAGTTGCCCATCGAGATGACCGGCGAGGTAATCTCGAAACGCACCGCGCCGCAAAGACAGCTGCCCTTAATCGCCTTATTCTGCACGTTCGTAACCTCCGTCGAAGAAGTTGATCCACGCCTGCCAGCGTTTGCTGTCGGACGGGAATTTGGGATGATCGAAGCGCGCGATCACGAAATGTTCGGATTCTGCGCGGTATGCGATTGCCCCGACGAATTCGAGGCCATCCTTGTAAGCCTGGCGTTGATCATCGGCCACTCGTTTTTCGTCGTCAGTCGACCAAAGGTCGGCTTTGCGTAGAGCGGTGAGCATCGGTGATGGATCGACGGCGAGAGAATCGCGCACGGTGCATACATACAAGCTCCCGTTCAGGGAATCACCCGGATCGAACGTGAGGTCGTACCCATCGATGATGGTCGCGCTGTCGAACTCTACTGGTACACCGTTATCTGAAATCGTCACACGCTCAGCCCTGCGCCGTATCTATGGTTTAAGCTCTATTTCGACAAATGAAAAATCGAAATCGTTGCCATTGATTACATTGTGTTCGACGCCTTCATTGCGAGCATACGAATGGCCGACTACGAGATCAGCGTTCTTCTCACCCTCGGCCGTTTCAAGTAGCAAAGTACCCGTCGTCATCGGCACGACGACGTAATCGTAACCGTGACGGTGCCACCCGGTTTCCGCACCCGGCGCGAAGCGCCATTCGGTCACGATCACTCGGTCGGTTTCGAGTTGTTTGAAGGGTTCCGCCTGGGGCCTTTTTGTACTCATGTCTACTCTCTCTAAGAATCGCGTGGACGCTTGACTAGAAAATGCCCTGGGTCGCATTCGAGACCAGAGCGAAAACGGCGGTGAAGCCGCCGAGGTTTAATACGAGGTACATACCCGCCAGATCTTTTTTTGACGCCGGTCTGGACAAGCTAGCTACGCTGAATAGTCCGCCGGCGAGAAACCCGGGACCGCACAGCCACAGCGTCAAACCGGTGGCCCACAGGTTGGCCTCGAAACCTTGCTGACCGAGGACGAACAGCGCGAGCGCGGCGGCGAGACTGCCGAAAAACAAATATCGAGAGATATTGATCAGCGTGTCGTTCATGCTTCGCGCGTTGCCATCGTTACTTCATGGTAAACCCGCCAGTTCTGCGATTCATGTCATCACCAGGATCGCCAACATCATTAGGGTAGGGTAGAACGACAGCACAAACTCCGTCGCCCTAGCCGGTGCGCCACGCGCGTATCCGCTGCCGAGCAAAATCCGCCCGATTACGTAGAGCGCGGCGGCGCACGGTACCGCAGCCTGTCATGATAATGGCATTGTCGCGGCCCAAATTAAATGAGTAAGCATGGCCGGGCCCAACACGATGGCCCGCGCCAGGACGGCCGCGGTGATTGCATCGCCGGTCGCCATGCCCTCGATCGCGCCCCGTTGCTGATCGGGGTGCGATGTCATTTCTTCTTCTTTGCTTTCGATCTGGCCTTTGTGCGAAACGCCACTTCATATGACCGTCGCGCCCAGGATAGCGCGCGATCGGGATCGTCATATATTTCGTCCGGAGCGCGGTAGTACGACATCTTCACGATCTTGTCGCCCTTGTCATACTCGAATTGGGGCAGACCTGCGGATTCGAAGTAGGCCGCTATCGTGTTATCCGCCTTGAGATACAAGATCTCGTCAGCGACCAGCGCAAACATCACGCCGTCATGATAGATGCCGTGGCCGCCGAACATCTTGCGCGCCTTTATTGTTCCGAACCGGGAAAAAACCTCGCTCAAGTGATCGACGAACTCGCTCATTACTCGACGAAGGGATGCGATTCGCTCTCCATGAATACGGCGTGACTGGCGCTCGCGCCCAAACGCAACGCTTTCAGATCCGCGTATTCTTCGGAATCGTACCAGGCGCGTGCGTCAGTCATGCTGGGGAATTCCAGAAGAACGGCAAAGGTAGGCGCCCAGGCGCCCTCGATTTGCTCACATTCGCCGCCCGCGACGCGATATTTTCCGCCGTATTGTTTAACCGTCGCATGAACGCCGGCGCGGTAGCGATCCATGTCTTCATTATTGTTCACCTCGTAGACGTCGAAGAAACAGAATGCACTCATGTTGTTCTCCTTATGATGTGTGGTCGATCGCTAGGCGACCGGTTGCGCGGCGTATTTCTCGATCTTGCGGCGATACCCCAAGGCCCAGCTGATCGGCCCGAGCGCCGCGATCAGCATGCGCGAGCGCACGGATACCGGCCGTATGGTGTCCTTGAACTCGTTGAAAATCGCGGCTCTCAATAACAGCGACGGCATCCCCTGAGGATCCGTGTGGCCATCCCGCGCGATACCAAACAGGGTTCTGAAAAAATCGTGATTGCGCCCCGCAGGTCTGTACTTTTCCACCGCAATGGCCTCTATGTCACCCGGGTTCCACTGAAAATGATTCGCGCTGGGCGGCGCGGTTAACGTCTCACCCGCCTTAATGACCTTGTGCTCTCCGTTTACGGTCACATGCATTTCGCCGGATCGAACCTCGATCTCCTGCGCGATGTTCGGATGAAAATGTGCCAGCGCAATCTCGCCATGCGCTTTGAGCGCATATTCGATCGCGAACGTCTCCGGCGTCGACTCGAGAATCCGCATCGTCTCACCGGTTACCGGGTTCTCCAAAATCTCTTCAGCCATCTTGAATCCTCCGCGTGGGTGTCCCTGCGTGACGCTGCGCCGCGAGGAACGACGCGCAGTTATCTTATACTGTTCCGAACTTAACCTGGATCACATTGCCGAAAAGGGGGCGCCATGCTCGTAGACGGTAAATGGCAAGATGATTGGCGAACGCAAAGCCGCACTGACGACCAGGGGCGTTTCGTTCGAAAAGCGTCGACGTTTCGGCATTGGGTCACGCCCGACGGCGCACCGGGCCCGACGGGAGATGGCGGGTTCGAAGCAGAGCCCGGGCGCTACCATCTGTACGTAGCCCTGAACTGTCCGTGGGCGTGCCGGGCGCTTTTATACCGCAAGCTCAAAGATCTGGACGACGTGATTTCGGTGTCTATCACGATCCCCGAATTCACCGATCAAGGTTACAGCTTCGGAGCATATCCAGGCTCAATTCCCGATCCGATTCACGAGGTTCGCTATGTGCATGAACTCTATACGCTGGCCGATCCACGATTTACGGGGCGTCCGACCGTGCCCGTGCTTTGGGATAAGGTAAAAGACACGATCGTTAACAACGAATCGGCGGACATCATCCGGATGCTGAATTCCGCGTTCGACCGCCACGGAGACGCTGCGGTAGACTTTTATCCGGAAGCGCTGCGCGTCGAAATCGACGCGTGTAACGATCGCATCTATGAAAGTCTGAACAACGGCGTGTACCGGGCGGGGTTCGCCGGCACCCAGGCAGCCTATGAAACCGCCGTCACTGAGGTCTTTGATTGCCTGGACGCGTTGGAGGAGCGCTTGGACGGCCGTCCTTACCTATTGGGCGATCGCATCACGGAAACGGATTGGCGAGCATTCGTCACGCTCATCCGTTTCGATATCGCCTACCATGGATTATTCAAGTGCAATCTGCGTCGGTTGAGCGACTATTCGAATCTGTCTGCTTACCTCAAACGGCTCTACGACGTACCCGGCGTCGCGGAAACCGTCGATTTCGATCACATCAAACGGACTTATTACACGATCCGGCAAATAAATCCGGCCGGCGTTGTACCCAAAGGCCCGGAGACGATTTTTGCCGCGTGAACGTCGCAGCCTTCCCACGCCGCGAGACACATTCCTGGACGAGCTCGATCAGCGGGGCTTTGCGATACTGCCGCAGCTGGTAACGGCGTCTGAATGCCAAAGGCTCATCAGAGCATATTCACAGCCCGATCTATTTCGCAGTCGCATCGTAATGGCGCGCTACAACTTCGGCCGGGGTGAATACCAGTACTTCGACTATCCGCTGCCGGACACCGTGCAAGCGCTGCGCCGCGACCTGTACGAACAGCTCGTGCCGCTCGCCAATGATTGGTTGGACCGGTTAGGTCAATCGCACCGCTACCCGAGAACGTTGGACGCCTACCTCGAGCGCTGCCACCGTAGCGGGCAAACGCGGCCGACGCCCCTGTTACTCAAGTACGGCGCCGATGACTATAACTGCCTGCATCAGGATCTCTACGGCGATGCGTACTTCCCACTGCAAGTCACAACGTTGTTGAGCGAACCGGACGTGGAATTCGACGGCGGCGAATTCATCGTGGCGGAGCAGCGGCCGCGCATGCAGTCCCGCGCTACGGTCGTATCGATAATGCGCGGCGATGCGGTTGTTTTCGCCGTCAACGAACGGCCGGTTTTAGGGAAACGCGGCTATTACCGCGTGAAAATGCGTCATGGGATCAGTACGGTGCGGCGTGGGAACCGCTACGCACTGGGCGTGATCTTTCACGACGCGAAGTAACGACCCTGCCGCCCGCGCGACAGGCTCAGACGGCGCGGTGCTGGGTCCCGGCGCCTGGCGTGATATGTAATACCTCGCTGGGGGTCTGGACGCGCGCCGTATGCCAAACGCCACGCGGAACAACGAGATCAAATGCCGGTTGCCCATCCATAATACTGCTTTTTTCTAATCGGCTGCCCAGGGATCATAACTGCCGAAGTTCCAGAGGTTGCCTTCCGGGTCGCGGCACGCGTAAAAGCGCCCACCATATTCCTGGTCTTCCGGCGCCATGACGACCTTCGCACCGGCCGCTACGGCTTTCGCGTGGTGCGCATCAACGTCATCGACGATGATGTAAGGACTCTGTGATACCGGTCCGTCGGGCGCGTCGAGCGGCACTTGAAGCTGTCCGAACCCATCATCACGGGCCGATCCGAGCATCACCATGCCGTTTCCGAACACGAGCTGAGCGTGCGCAATGCCACCGGCCTCGTCCGGTACCACGAGGTGCTTTTCAAAGTCGAATGCCGCGCAAAGCCAGTCGATGGCTGCCGCCGCGTCGTTATAACGTAGGGTTGGAATGACGGTCGAGCCGCCCCGTCCGGTGCTTGTCATGGTGTTACCTCAACTATGGATCACGGTTCGGTTTACGTTTTTAGCCGCGGATCTCGAATACCGGGTATTTCGAGGCCAATGTGCCGTACGTCGCCTCGCGAGTTGGCGCGATCGGCGCCCGCCTTTACCGGAAAGAAGCGCTGCACCGTAAAGTGAAATCGTTCCAGATAGGCCTTCAATATGGGCGCCTTCGCTTCATCGTCGAGCTCGACAATCGGGTGAGAATGCTTTCGAGATCCTTTTCTCAACGTGACCGCTCCCGCCGCCCGCGCATTTCTAACCCACTGCGTTTCTCCGCGCGGTGCGACCAAATATCGTTTGTCATCGATAATCAAAACATCAACCGGGGTCGAATACGAGCGGCCGGTCTTGCGGCCGCGCACCTCCAGTATATGGTGATGCGATAAGCCGAACCCGATCCCGAGGGCGGCGCCGAAGAGCTTATTGAAGACCTTGTCCGCCAGAGTCAATTCTCGAAAAGCAGGGATATCCTCCATAACACCTGAAACCCGCGCCGATATTACGTCTCGCTGGGCCTGTGGCGGGTTCTGATCACCGCGAGCCCGGCAATGAACAAGAGCCCGAAACTGCCAAGTAAAGTACCGAATTCTTTAGATATGTCGAAAGAGCCGCCGATCGTTTCCGCGAGTAGACCAAGTGCGATAGCGATCGCCGAGAGGGCCGAAATCAACCCCGCGATACCCGATGCGAATAGTTGTAACGGCAGGTAGAAAGCGCTCAACACCACCACGAATGCAGCCCCGAGGATGAGTATTCCCCACAACCCCGTACCCACCATCACAGCCGAGGACCAGGCCGTCATTGCCGCCGCAATGGCGAACAGGGCGCATGATATTTTGTACGAGTACATCGTTAACCAGCGCCGGCTGCCGTGCTCGACCCCCAAATAGAAACTGGCGCTACGTCATCCATCTGCATCGTCCATCATCGTGCCGCACGTCGATTCAGATCGTTAGCTGTTCTCGTAAACGAGCTAGTGAGTACATTAGATCCATCGCCTGACCTGGCCACGGTAGCTTGTGTAGGCCTCCTCGAACTTCGCCGCCAACACCCGTTCTTCCGGGCGAATCTGATACCGGGTGATGTACGCGACAAATAAAAGCAGAACCGCTACCCCGACGATGTTACCGAGATACACGACCCACGCACTCAGTAAAAGCAGTAACGCCAAGTACATTGGGTTTCTAGTAAATCGAAACACACCGCGGGTAACCAATGAAGATGCGGTATCCGGCTTCGTCGGATTGATCGTCGTCTGTGCACGGCGAAACGCCAGCATTGCAGCGGCGGCCAACGCGAAGCTCAAAACGGCGAGAGCAATTGCGAGGATCGTACCGACCAGCCCGTGTAAAACGAAACGTGTAGCGGCCAGCGGCGCTATCAACCACGCCAGCACGCCGCATGCAATTGCGATCGCGGGCGGCGGTATTTTTAGTTCGAGGTCCCACATCTCGTGGAAACTGTTATTCCAGATTACCGTTAGCGGCTAACGCGTTATATTTTTTCAAGCTCGCTTCCGGCCAAACCTCGTTGCGGTCACATCCTGCCGCGAACGAAGGTACGTCTTCGGGGAGGCGAAACCACGATTGCATACTTCGGGTGAAGATATGCGCCTGTGGTTTGACTGCATTCGTATCATCCAGGGTCCCACCGCGGACGGCAATCACCGGTACTTGGTGATACAAATACCGGCACCAGACATAGGTACCACAATCGGTGCAAAAATGGAGATCGCATCCCGCTCCGCTACCCGTCGGCACGGTTGCGGACCGCGTGCCGCCTTCAATTTCAAAATCGTTTTCAGCGACGATGAGATGGACGATAAACGCACTACCGGTCGTTCGTTGGCAGTCGGTGCAATGACAGGCCTGCGTGAATAGTGGGTCGTCTTTGACCTTGTAACCTACGCGTCCACACGCGCAGCGACCGGTAAGCTCCACCTCAATGCCTCCCTCGATTTCGGGCGAGCAGCGTAACATGCGCGCGAAGAACATTGTCTGCCTGAAATTTGCCAAGTGCATTCGAAAGCGTCTGCACCGATTCCCGACGATCGTCTCTATGCGTGCTCGCGTTCAATCCGCGCGCTAAGTTGGGTTCGATTGCCGATAGCGTGAAATTTTGCCGTAAGTTCTGAAGACGGCGCAGATAAGACTGACTATCAGGCTTAGCGCGGCACGGAGTGGAACGGAATTGCCTGCGCCAACTACAACGCCTTATTAGGCGACAGCGCTAATGTTTCGATATATCCGGTGAAAAGAGTTGCCGGACATCCCAGACATATAACACATCAGCGGCTACTTCACCGACGACCCGCACCTCGTATTTTCCGTCTGGAAAGTGAACGACGTCGCCCCGGTTAAGCGCGATCTCATAGGCGTCGGAGCGGACGATAATTGACCCAGTAATGACGTACAGGTGTCCGGTGCGCGTTACCTCGTGGCACCAACTCAAGTTGTCATAGATGCGACGGCTCACCCGATATCGATCCGCCTGTGCAAGCAGTGCTCTCACATTTCCTTCGGTCAGGGGGCCACAGACATCGGCTGACCAGGTTTCTTTTACGAACGTCATGGAGTATTCGATCGTTGTGTAACGACTAAGACCAGGCGTGTTTGGCGATCAAGCTAGTAGTGATTTAACTACGAGGGCGGTATTGCGTCGGCCTCTAGCAGCTCAACAGGTCCCCGCCCAGATTATCTTATCCGGCCAGCGCTCGCTTGAAGCGCTGTCCCGTACCCCTCAGGCGCTCGATGGGTTCGTTGGAAAACACCATCCGCACGTAGCTGCTACTGCGGGCGGTACCCCAATTGATCATTGGCGTCGCAGCAATCTGCCCTATTTCGAGTAATCGCTTGGACGCCTCTGGGCCGTCGAGTCCTAACGGTGAAACATCCACGAGCAATGACCATCCGCCATGAGGTGGAATAACGTCAAATTCTTTCAATTCGTCCAGCAAGACGTCACGACGGCGCCGCCACTCGAGCACGGATGCATGAATACCATCGTCTGGATCGCGAATAGCCGTCGCCACGGCGCCCATGGCAACACCGGTTTGGCACACCACGTTACTGATACTTACGCGCGCGACGTCCGCAATAATGTCGGCCGGTCCAACGACCCAGCCGACGCGCCAACCAATCATGCGGTATTCCTTGGAAGCCGCGCCAACGGTTATCACTTTGCCCCGCATGTTTGGGAACGAAACGGGGTGGATAAGTGAACGGTCGTCGAAGAGAACGCGCTCCATCGCAGCGTCGTCGATAAGCCAGCAATCAGCCTGATGACAAAAATCGATCAATGCCTGCCATTCATCCAGGTCGAGTACAGCGCCAGTGGGCATGGACGGACTCATTAGCAGCGCCGCTTTCACCGGCCCTGGGTCTATCTTTTTCAAACCATCAGTGTCCAGTCTCCAACCCTGTCTCGATGGGATCAAAGACACATAGCGCGGCACGCCACCCGCAAGGCGAACACGGTTAATTAGCCCGACATAGATTGGATCGGTCATCAGGACTTCATCACCGGGTTCAAGCGTGGCGAGCAATACATTCAAGATCCCCGACAATCCACCCGCACTGATGACACACTCCGTCTTCCAGTCGTACTGCTGCCCCGAATGTTGACCAACTAGTGCCGTCGCGGCTTGACGCATCGCGTCCAGACCGAAAAACGGCAGGTAACTATTGGCATCGTCCTGATCTACAGCCTGCTTGGTAAAATCGATGGCCGACTGTGGTGGACGTAAGTCGGTGTCTAGGTTTTCAAGGCGCAAGACATCGGGGTCGTCGAGACTATCGGCGAGATCCCCCATTTGCTCGACGCCGATTTGCGTGATGTGTGCAAGCCGTGAGACGGACATAGTGTTACGCCCCGATTATGAGTCGGTTGACGGATACAATTTTACGCCCGGTTGGAGACCAAGCTGAACCGCGCTTCCCGTGTTCTGGCTTAATTAAAATACGTTTTCGAAAATACTTTTCTGAAGGCCGGCCGTTGCTCCAATCTGGCGTAATAGGCCGTAAGCGTTGGATGATTCTCTATCAACCCGGTATACGCCGCCCAGTTGCAAGAGTAGCCCATGACGATGTCGGCGCCGGAAAACTCCGAACCGAGGACGTAATCTCGGTCCTCGAGGGTTTTCGAGAGCATGTCACCTCGCGCCGCGAATAACTCACGCCCGCGTTGCGCAATTTCAGGGACGCGTTGTTCGTCCGGCAAATGCATCGTGTGTTTCATCACGTCAAAGAGCGCCGGATCCAATTCAGAACAGGAGAAGACACTCCACTGATAGTATGCGGCACGCTCGGGCGTGCCGACAGCGGGTGCAAGCCCGGCGCCCGGATGTTCGTCAAGAAGCTGCAACACGATGGCAACAGATTCGAACATCGTGTAGTCGTCCGTTCTGTAAGCTGGCACGAATCCTAGTGGGTGAACCGATTTGTATTCCGCCGAATGGTGCTCCCCTTCCATGAGATTGACCGTGCGGCTGGCATAGTCCACACCCAATTCTTCAAACGCCCATTTCGCGCGGTTGGACCGGGTCGGTGGGAATTCAAAAAGTTCTTGCACGATAATTCCTAGAGATTTCAATGATATTGAACAGCTACGGCGTCGGATGGCCCTGCGTCAAACACTGAACTAGCTAGTTCACTATATTGCGCGGCTGTTATATAGTCAACTATATAGTTCAGTAAGCTAACCGGAAGCCCATGGCCAATCTCGACGCGATCTTTGCAGCGCTTAGCGATGAAACGCGCCGCGCTATTCTGGAACAGTTGATGCAAGGTGAAACCCGACTTTCCGATCTCGCCGAGCCTTTTGACATGTCTCAGACCGCTGTTTCCAAACACGTGCGGGTGTTGTGTAACGCTGGATTATTGGTGATGGAGAAACGCGGCCGTACCCGTCATTGTCGGCTCAACGCGAGCGTCATGAAAGATGCATCGGACTGGATATCCGAGTATCAATCCTTTTGGACACAACAGTTCGATAATCTGGCGCACCATTTGGCCGGGCGAGGTGAGTGACGTTGGAATACCTTAGAACCGAACTCGGTGCTGATCCCGTCGTTGTTGAAGGCTATTTTGCCGCTACACCAGCACGGGTATTTCAGGCGTGGACCGACCCCGACATCGTCATGAAGTGGTTCGGATCTGCTCCAAACTCACTCCATTCGGCGACCATCGATCTCCGCCAGGGGGGCGCCTGGCGATTCTTGGAATCGCAGGACGAAGAAAAGTCGATCGGGTTCGAGGGCGAGTATCTCGACATCGAACCTGGCGAGCGTCTCGTATTCACGTGGTCCAAGGTTATCGCCTATGTAAGCGGCGAACGCGAATCTACACCGTACTCGCAGGTCGAAGTCGTTTTCTCGGCGAAAGGCAACGGAACCAACGTCCGCCTCGTTCATTCGGCTGTACACAGCGAAGACGTGCGCAGGGGCTTCGGCGGTGGATGGGAGTTCGCGTTCAGTACGATAGCCGCTCTGCTCTCCGATGCTTAGTAAGTATCGCTGCTTGCGATCGAGAACTGTCCTATTACGACTCTCAACGGTATGCGCTCAAATTACTTCGAGTTCTTCGCTGATGTACGATACGCACCCGTCCAGATCGGCAAATTTCTGCTCGTCCGGTCGAATGACCTCCAGATAGCGCGGCTCGTTGAACGCGCGTTCTATACTCTCGACATCGTCGAACCAGAGCTCGGCAATGCCGTCGTATCGACCGCTGCCGCCTAGCGGGACGTCGGAAGCGACGCCATGGCACTGTACGTAGCGGCGGACGTGTCGTGTAAAGTCGTCGATGCTTTTCACGAGCGGTCCGTGCACGTCGCGCCAGTAGGTGTCGAATTCCTCGTACGACATACCGGGCTTGCGCACGACGCAGATAGTGAGCTTAACCATAGATCTGACTCCTGATTGTGATCGGCTATTCGGCGCTATTCGATCTTACGCTTTCCAGCATCGCCGGTAATTCTGCTGGTTCTGAAAACAAGCGACTTCATCAAAACACCGATCACAATTCCAAATACAACGAACAACCAGAATAACCAGTGAGCCTCGTGCTCGAATCCGTGTTCCAGATTCATGCCAAAAATTGACGCAAAAGCGAGGATAGGGAAGAAGATAGCGGCAATAATGTTCAGGCGATGACTGGCCAGTGCCTGTAATTCAGCCTGCTTCGCCATCGAGTATTCGAGCCCATAGGTCGCTTCCTCTTTTAGCAGTTCCGACATCCGTTCTACGGTCGCCGCCAGATTGCGGCACGCCAACAACGCGCGATCGTCGGGAAACATATCGTAGGCCCTAGAAATCGCAGCTGACATGTTGTGGGCGGCACGATGAATAGGGGTTATTTGTCGACGAATCCGGAAGTAGTCATCCGCCGAGCTGGCCCTATTTTCCATCTCTTCCAGCTCCGAAACGCACGCATTGAATTCGGCCAGATGCTGCTGCAGAGCGCCTACGCCAACGTCTAGTTCATCCGACGCCCAAATACCATCGGGACTACGCCAGAACATCCTCAGTTCACGCTCGGCGCTCGCCACAGTCGGTAGCTTATGTAGTATCAAGAGCAGATGGCCATCGGCTTCCAGCGCACGTTGCGCTCCTGGAATCTCAGCAATGCGGGAACTAATCGACGCTGGAATCTGCCAATCATTTGGAATAGTAATCTTTCGTCCCATAGTACGCACCTCTAATGCAGAGCAATCGGTATTGTCGAAGACGGTCGAACCAACGAGCGGTTAAGCTCTCATCTTTGCAGCCTAACAACCTGGATAGCCAGCCCGCGGCATCCGTTTACGCGAAATGGTTCGGATTAGACGAGCGAACCATCAGCCACGTCGTTACACCGACTTGAAAGCTATCGAATAAAGTAGCCTGCTATTCTCCATTGACCTTCGCTTAACATCGCGGTAACGGTCTCTACTGCCTCCGCTTTATTCTCAAATTTCGTTTGAAACAGTATTACTACGTACTCCCCATCAGGGGCGCTCGGTAAGCTGATCGCATAGGTCGAGGAATTTAGATCTCGACTAACTACGCCCCCTAATGGCGTTCTCACCGCCGCCACGGTGTTTGCCCAATCGGAAGAACTGATTTGAGTCTTAAAGAGCGCCGCCGCTTCCTTCCACGACGATTCATACTGCGTGGCGTCCACAAAGGCCAGCCATTTCATTGCAGCTTGATTAGCCGCCGCCTTCGCCGCGTCAGTAGCCGAGCTATTTACCGAAAAAGAGACGAACAGAACGATTAAACACCGAATGGCAGCGTTTTTTAAATTCCTTGCCAAAACCCTGGGTTCCGTTACCTAACGACGAAGCCTAAGGTATCCCCACGAATGTGAGGAGAAAAGTGATCTAAAACAGAGAGATAGCAGCGCATCGTGTTCTCTGATCCAATGATCGTTACCACACGTAACATCGGGCAGAGGAAACACGATGCGCATACTCAAAGTATTACATAGAACCGTATTCGACTCAGTCCCTTCCATTCACCAAACCCGCGGCCGTGCATTGGCGGTAACCGTGGCGTCATTATTAGGTGGCGCCTTCCTTACCGTAACCGCGCTCGGACGCGGACTCGATAGCGCGGCACGAACCAAACACAACATCAAACGCGTCGACCGATTAGTCTCCAACCCGCACCTACAACGTGAACGGCTCAGCCTCTACCGGGCCTTGTGTCATCGTCTCTGCCAACACCTCCCTCAACCCGTCATCATCATCGACTGGTCCGATATCATCCAACAACAACGGATCATGCTGATCCGTGCAGCGCTGGTCGTCGACGGGCGGGCTATCCCACTGTATGAAGCCGCCTATCCCTTAAAGCACTACAACAAACCGCGTACCCATCAGCGCTTCTTATTGGAATTGAGCACCTTGCTGCCCGCACACTGCGTCCCGATTATCGTCACTGATGCGGGCTTTCGTGGACCCTGGTTCAAGGCCGTCGAAGCGTTGGGATAGCATTGGATAGGTCGCGTGCGCAATGTCATCAATTATCGGCTTCTATCACGTAAAACCTGGCGTAAAACCACAGACCTATACTATCGCGCGCGCACTCAACCTCGTTATCTCGGCGCCGCTGAACTGTCCTCTAAATCACCCTATCTGTGTCATCTCTATCTCTACAAAAAGCGCAAGCAACATCACAAAGCCAACCGCTCTGTCATCCACTTGGCCAAACACGGCACCAGTGAAACCTTCGCCGAACAACAACGACAACCTTGGCTCATCGCTACCAACCTGTCACCGCAATCATTCTCACCAAAACACATGATCAATCTCTACGGCAAACGCATGCAGATCGAGTTGTCTTTTCGTGACCTGAAAAGTGACCGCTTCGGCTTGGGTTTCTCGCTCACTCGAACAACGCGCATCGACCGACTCAATAGCCTGCTCCTGATCGGCACCTTGGCTACGTTATGTTTATGGTGGCTCGGTTTACTCGCGCGCGCAAAGCAATGGCATCTACACTTCCAGGCCAACACCGTCCAACATCGTAACGTGCTTTCTGCAACCTTCCTTGGCAGAGAGGTCTTGGCGCGAAACGATTACGGCTTCAGTTTCAAAGACCTGATCCGGGCACATCGACAACTACTCGAAGCTATCGAATCCGCCCATCAACTCGACTAATTCGTGGGGATCCATCAGCGATCAAGCTCACGTGCCGCTATGAAGCGCGGCAGTATGGCAATCAGCCTCTGAGCATTCGAGCATTCCCCATTATGAGGCTTAGGCGTGTCAGTGGTACCGAGGACAACTCAAAAACTGTACGCGAGGCTGAAGATTTCTGCAGAAATCGTAAGGCGGGAAAAGAAAAATCAATGTAATGATGGCCAAACAACCAGACGGCAGGTGGGCCGCACCCGAAAAAGGGTTTTCTACGGGCGCGGCGTTTCTTCGTACAACCTACGATCGTACGACGCCCGAAGGGAAGAATTACCAGCGCGAACCGCGCGATGAGCGGTCCCCACGGGAAGAGCGTTCGCCACGGGGTTTCGCTTGGTTAACTTTTATGTTTCGCCCGCCCATAGTCGTCTCGTTCAGACCCTTGATGGCGGCGTCGGCCGCAGCGTTGTCGACCATCTCCACGAAAGCGAAGCCTTTTGACTGCCCCGAGTACTTATCGGTAATGAGGTTCACGCTGGACACTTCGCCAAAAGCGGCAAAGGCTTCACGCAATTGCTCATCGGTGGTGCTGTACGGCAGGTTGCCGACGTATAGATTCATCATCGTTCATTCCTCGTCTGTGTGTTAAACAAGAGATGCACTTCCGGCGACCTAACACACAAGACCCGGGAGCGATTCACCATTTCTAGCAAATTCGTTTCAAGATTGAGTTACACAAAATCGCATAGTTATTGCAAGTATTGCTTGTCGGCCGCGGTAATGGGCCGATAAAGGCGTAATTGCAGATTCGGCGTTCGAGGGAAGTCTTTCTGGGAGGGAGACGGCCGCGAGACATAAGTACCGTGGACGCGCGGCAGTATAATCGCGACGTCCGTTAAAAGATAGTAGCCGGTTGCGCAGAACCCATGGTCGTTATTCCGGCGCACCTTGGCATCGGTGACCCCGGCAGAGGTTTTCAACACAGTCGTTTAGACGCCAACTTCTTTATTCAAGGTTGCGAAACCGCCTAGCGACCAGGCTATCCAGCATGCCGCAGCGCGCTCTCTTGGGGAATATGTGGTACCGACACAGCAGAACCCGCGGCGAAACGTCCGGTTCAACGGACTCTCAGGCGGCATTCGCGACCACCTTTATTTCTGCGACCAGCGTGGCGCCCCACAGCCCCTTGACCTCGATTGCCGTCCAGCTCGGGTACGGCTTAGCGGTAACGTATCGTTCTTTTACCTTCAGAAATATCTCCTTTTGCGGTTCTAGATCAACGTGAAACGACGTCACGTCGACGACGTCATCCCAAGTTAATCCTGCATCCCCAAGAATCATTTGAATCGTTGAAAACGCCTTGTCTATAGCATCTTCTAACGATTGTCCTTCTTGAGGCGAAACGACCACTCCGGAAAGCCAGACTAGGTCGCCAACTCGGACGGCTGGCGACATGCCGAAATCATTCTCCATCCATTCAGTTCCGGGCGGCGCAAAGCTTGTTCGTAGTGACATATCCGTTACCTTTTACTTTTTTCGATCACCGTCTACCAACGACGTTCAGCCGTACTTGAGCACGCGCGACTGGAGCGCTGGCGCAAGGGGCTCGCTGTCGAGTACGGCTGGGCTTAGATATTAGGCATATTGCGGTTCAATGGAAACGATCACGCCTATCGCGCCAGCGACTTCGCCTAGCGCCGCTCAAACCTCCCAATTCATTGTTCCCACTCCGCCGAATGGCTGATCGAATCGGCGTGCCGCAGCTGGCCTTTTGGCGATGAAAATAGACCGCCGGCCCAACAAAGCCCGCATTCACAGGTTATCGCTCCTATTTAGGCTTCTTTGCCACAATGAACATTGCTTTGGTCTTACCCGGATGCCATCGGTGATCAATATCAAAACCGGCATCGGTCAAACTGTCTTCCAATTCTCTTGCAGTAAAGACTTTCACTAACGGCATAAGCCCAAGGAGTTTCCCAATCGGCGCGATAATCTTAAAAAACTTCATCGAATCGCCAATACACGCCGTGCTCGACACGAATATCCCGCCCGGTTTGAGCATCTTATAAACCCTGGCGATGACATCTTCCCAATTGTCCAGTATGTGCAAAATACTGAGTCCCAAAACTACGTCCAAGGATTGATCGGGCACACTGTATTCATCGATGGTGGCGCATTCGAACCTGATATTTTCGATATTTTCCGCGTCGGCTTTGTCTTGCGCGATTTCAATCATTTTCGACGAAATATCGATCCCGTGAATATGTTTCACGTAAGGCGCATGAACGATGGCTGTCGATCCTGTTCCGCAGCCAATCTCCAATACCTTCATATCCGGACGTAGGTATTCGCGTGTGGCCTGCAGCTTCTTTTGGTAAGCGGCTTCGTCAGCGATGGGGCGTTTCGAATAGCGTTCTGCGTTTTTGTCCCAAAACTTGTTTGACTGGTCTATAGCCATTTTCGTTACTGCCTGATGACCAGGTTAACCGGAGTGCTCCGGCTGCCATTACAGCGCTTTATTGTCATCAAACGCTGAATCCAGGCGGACGACCCACCAGGGTTCAACACTGAGCGATATACGCGATGTCACCAACGGAGTGCAACTCACACGGGCCGAGTAGTTCCCGGATCCGATGCTCAGTATAGTGCTCCGAGGTAAAGCCGCCGTCCGCTATGATCTCCCGATCCGTTGCGTCCAGCACGCGATGTCCCATGTTTGCATACCACTTCCGTTGCGTGAGTTCCGCTGAGATCTTTTCCAACAGAACGGGAAAAGCGTATACCGGCATAAGATGATAGCTGACATAAGTCTTTTTGATCTGGACTGCCCCGAATAACATCGACGATAAAGATGAAATTTAACGCACGAATTCCAGAAGAATCAGTCGAGTCCAATCCTATCGGTTCTCGGCCGGCCGACTGCCCTGAGTCGGCGCTGGCGCTAAAATTGCCGCGGAGAGGCGTTGGGCGATATCGTGATAGCCAGCTCGCACCGCAATATCACGTGCCGCCTGACCCGACGGCATCCGCGCATTGACGTCCGCGCCGTGGTCGAGCAGGAGCTCGACCAGCTCCAGATTACCGGTTCGGACCGCGTCGATGAGTGCGGTCCAGCCCTGAACGTGGGCTATGTTGACGTCCGCGCCTCTCTCGATTAGTAGGGTTGCGAGTTCGGTGTAACCGCGGTCAGCGGCCATCACCAGTGGCGTCAAGCGAGTGTTGTCATGACCGTTAATGTCAGCTCCCGCATCTAGAAGCATGCGCGAGACTTGGACGTGATTGCGCTCGGCGGCATACTGTAGCGCGGTCCGACTCATGGCGCCGCGGGTATTAGGGTCGGCGCCACGATCGAGTAATTGCTGGACCGCCGCAGTCTGCCCAAGCGACGCGGCGCGCATGAGCGCCGTCATACCGTCGACTACGCGATCAACGGCGGATGGTGAAAGATGTTCATTCTCGGTCGCCCTCGATAGATTCTTCAGTGGCGGTATTGCAGCCGCGGGCGGGGCATCTGGGTTTGAAGCGGCAGGCCTGGTATCAGAAGAGTTCGGTCCGACGATGAACGGGATGACGAGCGCCGATACCGCGGCGGCCACGGCAAACGTAATCGCGAAGACGCGCACTGGTGACCTCGGGTGCGGATCTAATTCTCGCGGCTTCGTCATCGTTCCGTGCTCTCTTAGTGCAGTATGTGACAATTAAACGGTGCCCGCATGTTCGCCACAAATATATCGCGCTCATGTTATTAATCTGATTCGTCGAGGACGCCAGCCGTCGCAGCGTTTGCTCCCAGGCGCCTTTAGCTATCTGGGCATTGATGCCATTCCAGCTTTTATCGAGCGCCGTTAGCATCGACAACCGATATTGGCGGCGCTTCGCAGCTCGCTGTCTTGGGTCGGAATTAGACCACCGGCCGGAGAAAGCGCGCTGTGAACGTCCGCTGCAAAGCCTTGTTAGATGGAGGGCGTATAACGAAGCCATGGGCATATTTTCTCAAGCTTTTTAGTCGGGCTTGAGGCGTTGTGGCCAAGTCATGGTCGCACGTTGCAGAGCCGGCGCCTTGGCGTTTGTTGGGTCGCCGACGACCAACAGTCAAATCGTCCGGCCGCTATCGTCACCTTCTAGTGTGCTGTCCCGCAAAGAAGTTTCGAAAGTCGGGCGAGTTTTTTCAAGATTGAGTCGGCGGTTGCGGTCCAGGCGAAAGGTATAGGGTTGGCGTTGTGCTGAGCAATATATCGCTCGATACGAGCAACGAGATCCTTCACATTCCGGAACGACCCGCGCTTGATAGCGCGCTGGCTGATGAGACCAAACCAACGTTCGACCTGGTTGAGCCATGACGCGTAGGTTGGCGTGAAGTGGACGTGAAATCGAGGGCGTCGAGCGAACCAGGCACGGACTTTGGGATGCTTATGCGTGCCATAGTTGTCCATCACCAGATGAACATCCAGCGCGGCGGGAACACTTTTCTCGAGATGATTCAGGAAGGACAGCAATTCCTGGTGACGATGCCGCGCTTTGCACTGCCCGATGACCGTGCCGTTAGCGATATCGAGCGCCGCGAACAACGTGGTCGTGCCATGTCGAAAGTAATTATGGGTGACACCCTCGACATAACCGAGCCCCATCGGCAGAACCGGCTGACTGCGTTCCAATGCCTGGATCTGGCTTTTTTCATCAACGCACAATACCAGGGCATTATCGGGTGGATTCAAGTACAAACCGACAATATCGCGCACCTTGTCGACGAAGAAGGGATCGGTCGAGAGTTTGAACGTGCGGCTGCGATAGGGCTGGATCCCAAACAGCGTGAAATACCGATGAACGGTACTCTTCGAGGGCGCGGTCTCCCGTGCAAACGAACGCGTGCTCCAATGGGTCGCGTTCTCCGGTCGCTCGCTCAGCACCTTTTGCATCAAGCGTGCAACCTCATCGTCATCATATGTGCGCCGACGATGGCCCGGCGGCAGATCATACAATCCGACAATCCCGTTGGCGATATACCGGCGACACCAATTTGTGACCGTCGGATTGGATACATCGAGCTTTCTGGCAATCGCGCTGTTAGACAGCCCATCGGCTGCCATCATGACGATCTTTGCGCGCCGTGCCAGCGCATGCGGCAGACTGCGCGACCTCGCGTAACTGTTGAGGACCTCGTGTTCCTCCTCGCTCAGTTTAACCGTAAAGGATCTGGGTCGACCGGTAACCATCGGCTGGCTCCTGCATGACACAATAGCCGATCTGATCATCACGACTTATGAAAGATCATCGTGGGACAGCACACTAGTTCGGCTTTGCATTTCGGCGCAGCGTTATTCCGCCGGTTTCGTGTAGTAGGTCAAGCGTTCCGATTGCACGCCGTCGCCACCGACCTTGATCCATCCGCCGCCTTCCATCGGCGTGCCTGGCACCTTCCAATAGATCATGGCTGTCATAGTGTCGGCATCGTCGCGGACGACCTTCTCGCTGAGCTCGATGAAGGGTGAGCTGTCATCGCCGCTGCGCATCTCTTTAATCGCGCCTTTGAAGCTGTCCATATAGCCCGGCATATCGGGTTTCGGTATGCGTCCGGCCGCCGGATCGTCCATTTCGTAGGATTCGGCCAGCGAACTCATGAGTTGATCCTTGTCGCAACCGGCCCAACTATTCAGATAGGCATTCAAATATTCATTCTTTTTCATCGGAATTCCTCCGCAAGTGAATCCGCTCCACGCTTGAATATCATTCTTCATCCGCGGACGGTAATTTTACTGTCGCATAAGGAGCGCGAAGTCGATGGATCTTAAACTCGCTCACGCTCGACCGATCACAAGAAATCGCGCGAGCTCTGACTCGGCTTGTCTGCCAATTCGGACTATGGATCTTAGATCGCGCCTTCCGCGATCGCTACTGTCTCTCGGCTCCGGTCAGGCCGCTCCGATCCCCTTCCGGGCTCTGAAACAACGGGACGGATGTATTTATTGATTCGAATAGTCATATTGTTGTTTTCGGTCGATAGCGGACACATTCATTTAGAATTGGGGGGCTAGCTATCGACTAAGCTAACCAGCGTTTAGCAGTGGGTTTTCTTAGGACGAAAATAGCCACCCGGCCCAAGAAAGACCGCTGTGGAGTTCGGTTCAGCGGCTTGTTAGGCGCAAATCCGAAATTGGGATGCGGTTGCATTTGAAACTTGAATCTAAGCACTATCTTCTTCCAGCAATTTCGATTCAGTTCGACCGCCGGCGAGTAAAGACGCTGTTTCCCCCTTATATCGCGTTCTGCAAGATTCGGTGTACGAACGAAAAGGTTGCGTGCAAGCGGAGACGTTAAGCTCGTAGGCCTCGCGGATCCCAACATTCGTGCAGATGAACTCGATCCAAGCCGTATCCCACGCTTCCCAATATTCGTCGTCGACCATTCCTTTTCGGCGCTGATATTGGGCCATTTGAAATAAGTAGACCCACCTTAACGCCATTATTTCCCACTGAGGTCGATCTTCTTCTGGGACGTTCGAGATACCACCGGCGCCTAACTGTTTATTTGCTTCAAGGGTTCGGCTTTTTCAAAAATATTTCGGACACCTAACGACCCAATTCAACTGACCTTGACAGCGGGCGATTGGAGCGGTGGCGCAAGGAGTTCGCCGTCAAGGATCGGCTGTAGCGCCTTGAAAGGTGCATTATGGCCTCCAAGTTCCTAGTTCCTGGATGCATAAAGTATCGCAGACCACCGAGACCCAACCGACTCTGGAACTGCGAAAGCCAACGGATTAAGAATGGCCGCGCTGAAGGTAAACACACGTTTTCCCCATACATATTTCCCGGGTAACCAATGCCCTTCACCAATTAATTTTGTTTCAGCTAGGAAAATAGTTTGACGAGTGCCGACGATTGGCACTAATTCTAGTTGACCGTTATGCAGCACTACGATTCCGGGTGAGTGAATCTTGCCAATGACGATAAGTGCTTCAGCAATGTCGGCGTCACCTGTTACGAAATCGGCTTTTAGAGCTTCAACGCGACGTCCCACGTTTCCGTAAACGTAGTAAAACGCGACGCCGGCCAATATCGCAGTGAGAAACCATAAGGCGTGAATGCCGGCAAACGGTATTGTCGCGATTGTCGCAGTTATTCCTATGACACTAGGCAAGAGCAAGAACAGACGAAGAAATTCACCATTCCACGGCCACTTTTCGCTAATTCTATCTTCCGTCGCCACGACGTTTAGACGCACCTAACGACCAAGGCTAAGGTATCCCCACGAATGTGAGGAGAAAAGTGATCTAAAACAGAGAGATAGCAGCGCATCGTGTTCTCTGATCCAATGATCGTTACCACACGTAACATCGGGCAGAGGAAACACGATGCGCATACTCAAAGTATTACATAGAACCGTATTCGACTCAGTCCCTTCCATTCACCAAACCCGCGGCCGTGCATTGGCGGTAACCGTGGCGTCATTATTAGGTGGCGCCTTCCTTACCGTAACCGCGCTCGGACGCGGACTCGATAGCGCGGCACGAACCAAACACAACATCAAACGCGTCGACCGATTAGTCTCCAACCCGCACCTACAACGTGAACGGCTCAGCCTCTACCGGGCCTTGTGTCATCGTCTCTGCCAACACCTCCCTCAACCCGTCATCATCATCGACTGGTCCGATATCATCCAACAACAACGGATCATGCTGATCCGTGCAGCGCTGGTCGTCGACGGGCGGGCTATCCCACTGTATGAAGCCGCCTATCCCTTAAAGCACTACAACAAACCGCGTACCCATCAGCGCTTCTTATTGGAATTGAGCACCTTGCTGCCCGCACACTGCGTCCCGATTATCGTCACTGATGCGGGCTTTCGTGGACCCTGGTTCAAGGCCGTCGAAGCGTTGGGATGGCATTGGATAGGTCGCGTGCGCAATGTCATCAATTATCGGCTTCTATCACGTAAAACCTGGCGTAAAACCACAGACCTATACTATCGCGCGCGCACTCAACCTCGTTATCTCGGCGCCGCTGAACTGTCCTCTAAATCACCCTATCTGTGTCATCTCTATCTCTACAAAAAGCGCAAGCAACATCGCAAAGCCAACCGCTCTGTCATCCACGCCGGCCAAACACGGCACCAGTGAACTGGCAGAGACGATGACACAAGGCCCGGTAGAGGCTGAGCCGTTCACGTTGTAGGTGCGGGTTGGAGACTAATCGGTCGACGCGTTTGATGTTGTGTTTGGTTCGTGCCGCGCTATCGAGTCCGCGTCCGAGCGCGGTTACGGTAAGGAAGGCGCCACCTAATAATGACGCCACGGTTACCGCCAATGCACGGCCGCGGGTTTGGTGAATGGAAGGGACTGAGTCGAATACGGTTCTATGTAATACTTTGAGTATGCGCATCGTGTTTCCTCTGCCCGATGTTACGTGTGGTAACGATCATTGGATCAGAGAACACGATGCGCTGCTATCCCTCTGTTTTAGATCACTTTTCTCCTCACATTCGTGGGGATACCTTAGACTTGGTCGTTAGGTTGCACCTGAATTTGTAAGGCTATGACTGAACCCGAGCGCCTAAAGAAAGGAAAGGATTTCGAAAAAGAGGTTGTCGCCGACTTTCGAAAGCACTCGGAGGACGGCTTTGTCTCGAGTAACGACACAATCCAACTAAGTAAACTTCGAGCAGATCATGGAAAACGAGGACGTCCCGATATATTGATTACTGAGCTAGGTGATTTCGTCACAATCTTAGAGATCAAATGCACCGATTGGGATCGAATCAAACTTAAGAACTGTATGCCGTCAGCGCCTATGGGACAGATATAGCGCTGGTTTAAGGGAGAGTTTTTGTTCATCCTAACCTGAGGAGTTGAGATGAAACAGAGACCGACAGGACGAACGTCGTCGTCAGAAAAAATCATTCGTGACATCAAGCGCAACACGCGCAAGCAAACCAGTGCGGAGGAGAAAATACGCATCGTACTGGACGGCGTGCGTGGCGAAGCCAGCATTGCGGAGCTGTGCCGACGAGAAGGTTGGAGTTGCCCCGTTTCCGTGGACGGTATGGCGCTTGGGTTTCAAGCAGCCTGTTGATAATTATTTTCATAGTTTAGCGGTGATTGCTGACCGAGGGATGAGTGACGACGGTGTGGGTTGTACCCGCCTTCGATGAACGCGAAGATCGCCATCTTCGCGTCGGCCTGCGTCTTGAAACTGTGGCGGTCGATGAGTTCGCATTCGAGCGTCGCGAAGAAGCTCTCGGCCATCGCGTTATCGTAGCAATCGCCGACCGATCCCATCGACGGTTGTACACCCATTAACCGGCAGCGCTTGCCGAAGGCGAACGAAGTGTACTGGCAGCCCTGGTCACTGTGATGGATCACATTCTTCGGTCGACGCTGCCATAGCGCCATGTTGAGCGCCTCGAGCACGAGCTCAGTGCGCAGATGCGTCGCCATCGACCCGCCTACGACGCGCCGACTGAATGCATCGACGACAACCGCCAGATACACGAACCCCGCCCACGTCGGCACGTCGGTCACGTCAGCAACCCACAGTGCGTCCGGCCGCGAAGCCACGAAGTGACGCTCGACCAGATCCGGCGCCGGGCGGGCATCGTGATCGCGGCGTGTCGTGCGCGTCCTTGTGCGTCGACTCACCCCGGCCAAACCCCATTCACGCAGCAGC
This sequence comes from Gammaproteobacteria bacterium, assembly GCA_965217605.1. Taxonomy (GTDB): domain Bacteria; phylum Pseudomonadota; class Gammaproteobacteria; genus JAYYZW01. Next base: position 392,611 of record CBDCJB010000004.1, on the reverse strand, counting down.
CTGGCGACGCGCTTGCGACCCACGTGCGTCCCCTCATCCGCGCGCTCGGCGTGAATACGCGCTGCCCCATAGGTGCCTCGACTCCAGCTGTGGATGGCCTGGATACGTGCCTTGAGTTGCGCGTCGCGCTTCGACCGCGCTGAGGGTTCACGTGTCCGACACGCGTCGTAGCCACTCGGGGAGACACCGAGTAGCCGGCACATCGGCGCGATCCGGTAGGTGGCCTGATTCACGCTCATGAACGCGAAGATTTCCTCGAATCGGTCTCCCGAGCGAACCAGGCCGTGGCTTTTGAAAGGGGCTTATATACATGACTAGACACAACGGAAGAATTGGAGAGGTTGAAATATGCGGTCACTAAAAGGATGCTTCATGCTCGTCGTAGCTTTCGTTTTGACGCTCAACAATTTCTTCTACGCCGTCAATCCCGCAGCGGCCAAGCCCATATTTGATTGGATTGACCCTTTCGCAGTCGTCGCCCTCGTACTCGTTTTCTTGGAGAAAATCCTCGGTTCCATGCGCGGTGAAACCGAATGGCCTCGTCTCGTAGTAACGGTCCTGGTCGGGGCGCTGGTTCATTTATACGCCTACAATTACTTGGCGAAGATGGCAGGCAGTGGACTGGAGAGCGGAACCTTGTGGCTGGTTATGGTGCCGTTTACGGTTTCCTTGCTCATCTATGAGGGCTTCTTGCTGATCCGCGAAGCTAAATAGGGACTTGTCTAGTCATGTATATAAGCCCCTTTTGAAAGGATCTCCCGTTCCTCACGTAGCCGCCGATTCTCCCGACGCAGACGCCGCAGTTCTTCGCGTTCGGCAGTGGTCAGACCGTCGTTGCGGCGACCTTCATCACGGTCGGCCTGCGCGACCCCGTTGCGTACGGTCTGTGCGGTCGGCTCAAACTCGCGTGCCAGGTCTTCCGGGCTGCGGCCCGCCCGTACCCGTTCGATCATCGGTTGCCGGAAGGCCGGTGGATAGGCAGTTCGTGTTGTGGGCATCGTGGAATCCTCCTTCTAAAAGGGTCAGGTATCCACGAAAGCGGGTCAACTCCAGTTTCACAATGGGCTTTCTTGTGCCGGCGTTGCATTTTCGACCCAAGAAAGCCCATTGTGAAACGCCGGTTAGCTTTGCGTTAGGCGACATGGAGGTTTCTCTGGGGGATCGTTTTCGACCCATCTGAGACATAAGGAAACAGCGATAGTCGTCCTACAGACACAAAGGTGGGTCACGCACATAGTTTTGCAGGGGGCTTATATACATGACTAGACACAACGGAAGAATTGGAGAGGTTGAAATATGCGGTCACTAAAAGGATGCTTCATGCTCGTCGTAGCTTTCGTTTTGACGCTCAACAATTTCTTCTACGCCGTCAATCCCGCAGCGGCCAAGCCCATATTTGATTGGATTGACCCTTTCGCAGTCGTCGCCCTCGTACTCGTTTTCTTGGAGAAAATCCTCGGTTCCATGCGCGGTGAAACCGAATGGCCTCGTCTCGTAGTAACGGTCCTGGTCGGGGCGCTGGTTCATTTATACGCCTACAATTACTTGGCGAAGATGGCAGGCAGTGGACTGGAGAGCGGAACCTTGTGGCTGGTTATGGTGCCGTTTACGGTTTCCTTGCTCATCTATGAGGGCTTCTTGCTGATCCGCGAAGCTAAATAGGGACTTGTCTAGTCATGTATATAAGCCCCTTTTGCAGCAGGACTGGGTCTCGAATTCAATCGTTTTGACGATTCTTGCGTCGCTAACCGAAGGTGTTATGATTCTTACTATGCATTTCCAGGAGGACGGGTCACATAAGCCTCGATTTCTGTGGACGTCGAGCTAGGCAGTGGATACGGTCTGCTTGCCCTTTATGCCATCATCGCACTGGGACTCTCGTTCCTTTGCTCCATCGCTGAGGCTGTACTTCTCAGTGTAACCCCGTCGTACATTGCCACGCTGGAGGAGCGTGGCGAGCGGTCGGGCAGTTTCCTCAAGCAGGCCAAAGCGAACATCGACCGCCCACTCGCTGCAATCCTTTCTCTGAACACGATTGCTCACACTGTCGGCGCGATAGGCGTTGGCGCTCAGGCGGGTTCATTATGGGGAAGTGTGGGCGTTGGAGTCGCTTCGGCTGTAATGACGCTTGCAATACTTGTCGCTTCCGAAATCATCCCCAAGACTATTGGGGCGAGATACTGGCGTGCCCTAGCGCCGGCGACCGCCAATGTGCTGCCTTTCTTCATTACTGTGCTCGCGCCGTTGGTCTGGCTTTCGGAATACATCACGCGTGCAATCGGCGGCGAAGGCGAGGCTGGGATTGTGACGCGAGAAGAAGTGGCCGCGATGGCGGGTTTGAGTTCCGAGAGCGGCGAGATGCCTGATGAAGAGACGCGCGTGGTCAAGAATATGGTCGCGCTAGAATCGAAAACCGCGCAAGACATCATGACGCCTAGAACGGTGATGATCGCGTTTCCGCAGGAACTCACCGTCGCGAAACTTCTCGATGCAAACCCCAATCTGCCCGTTTCGCGTCTACCGATTTATGACGGCTCGATCGACAAAGTCACCGGCTTTGTTCTCAAATCCGATGTGCTAACGGCACAGGCGCAAGATAGACATGACACTCGCTTGGAGGACCTTCGCCGCGATCTTACCGCGGTACCGGCGTCGACATCGCTTTCAGATCTGTTCCGGACATTGCTCAGGGAACAGCAGCATCTGGTGTTGGTTGTAGACGAGTTCGGCGGCACGGACGGCCTTGTCAGCGGCGAAGACCTCATCGAGACGATATTGGGCGTGGAAATCGTCGATGAAGCCGACGTTGCGGACGACATGCAGCGCTTAGCTCGTCAGCAGTGGGCACATCGCGCAAAGTCATTACACGTGGAAAAGGGGTTAGGACCTCGCAAGTCTAAGTCAGCAGATTAAAATTTAGCAGCGGCCATGTTGATACCGATGGCATCGGGAACGCGCCTCAAACCAAGGAAAGTATCGAAGGCTTCGTTGAACACCCCGCCACCTAACAAGTCGTTGGAGCGGAACAATTAGAGCGGCAGTGTGGGCTCCGCGGTCTTTCCGATAATCTTGTCGAAATGTGTACCCGTAGTGCGTGCGGGTGAGTCGCATAACAAGGCGTTGAGCCGGACATTTCACAGCGGGATTTTCTGGGCCGGCGTCGCATTGTCGTTCCAGAAAATTCTGCTGCGAAACGCCGGTTAGCTTAGTCGCTGATGGATCCCCACGAATTAGTCGAGTTGATGGGCGGATTCGATAGCTTCGAGTAGTTGTCGATGTGCCCGGATCAGGTCTTTGAAACTGAAGCCGTAATCGTTTCGCGCCAAGACCTCTCTGCCAAGGAAGGTTGCAGAAAGCACGTTACGATGTTGGACGGTGTTGGCCTGGAAGTGTAGATGCCATTGCTTTGCGCGCGCGAGTAAACCGAGCCACCATAAACATAACGTAGCCAAGGTGCCGATCAGGAGCAGGCTATTGAGTCGGTCGATGCGCGTTGTTCGAGTGAGCGAGAAACCCAAGCCGAAGCGGTCATTTTTCAGGTCACGAAAAGACAACTCGATCTGCATGCGTTTGCCGTAGAGATTGATCATGTGTTTTGGTGAGAATGATTGCGGTGACAGGTTGGTAGCGATGAGCCAAGGTTGTCGTTGTTGTTCGGCGAAGGTTTCACTGGTGCCGTGTTTGGCCAAGTGGATGACAGAGCGGTTGGCTTTGCGATGTTGCTTGCGCTTTTTGTAGAGATAGAGATGACACAGATAGGGTGATTTAGAGGACAGTTCAGCGGCGCCGAGATAACGAGGTTGAGTGCGCGCGCGATAGTTGCATATTCCGGGCCAAGCCGATCACTGATTCCGGCGCAAGCCGATCACCGTTCCGGGCCAAGCCGATCACTTTTGGCACCCGTGCGGACGACGGTTTACCCCCACGCCCACCCGCAGGATAACCGCCATGCCATGGCATCCTCTTCGCCTTTTCAGCGCGGGGAGAGTTCATGGCCTATACGAGGGTATCAATGCGCAAGACACGCGAGATCTTACGGCTGCACCACAGCGCAGCCTTATCTAACCGGGCGATTGCCCGCAGCCTGAAGCTGTCAGCGTCCACCGTCAGCGAGTGCCTGGCTCGTGCGCGGGCAGCCGCGGTGCGTTGGCCACTGCCGGGGACGATGACGGACACCGCCCTGGAGCAGGCGCTGTACCCGCCGCCACCGGAACGCTCGGTGCCGCGACCCCTGCCCGCGTGGGCCACCGTGCACCGGGAACTCAAACGCAAAGGCGTCACGCTGATGTTGCTGTGGGAAGCGTACAAAGCCGCACACCCCAACGGGGTGATGTACTCCGCCTTCTGCGATCACTACCGCGCCTGGTGCGGCCAACTCGACGTCGTCATGCGCCAAGACCATCGCGCCGGCGATAAACGCTTCATCGACTATGCCGGTCAAACCGTGCCCATCGTCAACCGCGACATCGGTGAGATTAACCAGGCTGGAGTTGCCCCGTTTCCGTGGACGGTATGGCGCTTGGGTTTCAAGCAGCCTGTTGATAATTATTTTCATAGTTTAGCGGTGATTGCTGACCGAGGGATGAGTGACGACGGTGTGGGTTGTACCAGCCTTCGATGAACGCGAAGATCGCCATCTTCGCGTCGGCCTGCGTCTTGAAACTGTGGCGGTCGATGAGTTCGCATTCGAGCGTCGCGAAGAAGCTCTCGGCCATCGCGTTATCGTAGCAATCGCCGACCGATCCCATCGACGGTTGTACACCCATTAACCGGCAGCGCTTGCCGAAGGCGAACGAAGTGTACTGGCAGCCCTGGTCACTGTGATGGATCACATTCTTCGGTCGACGCTGCCATAGCGCCATGTTGAGCGCCTCGAGCACGAGCTCAGTGCGCAGATGCGTCGCCATCGACCCGCCTACGACGCGCCGACTGAATGCATCGACGACAACCGCCAGATACACGAACCCCGCCCACGTCGGCACGTCGGTCACGTCAGCAACCCACAGTGCGTCCGGCCGCGAAGCCACGAAGTGACGCTCGACCAGATCCGGCGCCGGGCGGGCATCGTGATCGCGGCGTGTCGTGCGCGTCCTTGTGCGTCGACTCACCCCGGCCAAACCCCATTCACGCAGCAGCCTGGCGACGCGCTTGCGACCCACGTGCGTCCCCTCATCCGCGCGCTCGGCGTGAATACGCGCTGCCCCATAGGTGCCTCGACTCCAGCTGTGGATGGCCTGGATACGTGCCTTGAGTTGCGCGTCGCGCTTCGACCGCGCTGAGGGTTCACGTGTCCGACACGCGTCGTAGCCACTCGGGGAGACACCGAGTAGCCGGCACATCGGCGCGATCCGGTAGGTGGCCTGATTCACGCTCATGAACGCGAAGATTTCCTCGAATCGGTCTCCCGAGCGAACCAGGCCGTGGCTTTTGAAAGGATCTCCCGTTCCTCACGTAGCCGCCGATTCTCCCGACGCAGACGCCGCAGTTCTTCGCGTTCGGCAGTGGTCAGACCGTCGTTGCGGCGACCTTCATCACGGTCGGCCTGCGCGACCCCGTTGCGTACGGTCTGTGCGGTCGGCTCAAACTCGCGTGCCAGGTCTTCCGGGCTGCGGCCCGCCCGTACCCGTTCGATCATCGGTTGCCGGAAGGCCGGTGGATAGGCAGTTCGTGTTGTGGGCATCGTGGAATCCTCCTTCTAAAAGGGTCAGGTATCCACGAAAGCGGGTCAACTCCAATCTATCTGGCGATCCGCAACTTCGAAAATGGCGGCAGAAATGTCCGCAAATGGTTTGAGGCCCGAAATCAATTTGCAATAATGTACGCAGAGCGCTTCAACGCGTGACCGTATCTGAAACCCCAATGGGCCAGACCAGATACACAGAGTTTAGGACACTCCCCGCTATGGCAGCGTCGACCGAAGAATGTGATCCATCACAGTGACCAGGGCTGCCAGTACACTTCGTTCGCCTTCGGCAAGCGCTGCCGGTTAATGGGTGTACAACCGTCGATGGGATCGGTCGGCGATTGCTACGATAACGCGATGGCCGAGAGCTTCTTCGCGACGCTCGAATGCGAACTCATCGACCGCCACAGTTTCAAGACGCAGGCCGACGCGAAGATGGCGATCTTCGAGTTCATCGAAGGCGGGTACAACCCACACCGTCGTCACTCATCCCTCGGTCAGCAATCACCGCTAAACTATGAAAATAATTATCAACAGGCTGCTTGAAACCCAAGCGCCATACCGTCCACGGAAACGGGGCAACTCCAAGAGCGGCATAGCGCGAACGGTTGGAGATGGATTCTCTCCGCTGAAGACCCGAACTTGGGTCCATACGAAACGGGGTTGAGCATTCAGACATTCATCAATCTCGCGGGCGATTCTCCTAGGCCACACGAATCGATTGCGCTCGCGAGTTTCGAAGAACAGAAACGTAAGGGAGAAGTGGTGCGCGAATGTGAACCTGAACAACATGGTTTGTTCAATAGAGTCTGCCTCGAGCAGGTTGAAACGCTGGAGTTGGTTCAGGGAGCGCCAGAGCCTTATCGAGTGGTCTACAGTTATTTTTGGGGTCAGGACGATATGAATGTATTCGTCGTTATGGTGTTTGGTGCTCCTGAAAGGAACTGGAGTGAAGTGGCAGAAATATACAATGTGATGTCGGCTTTTGAACTCATCGACATGAATCGCTTTGCTGAGTGAAGCCTGATCGTTTACGAGTCGAAAGAGTGAGCAGATTTAAATTTGAAGTGCAAACAAACTATAAATTCGGAGCAGCGCCTAATAAGGCGCTGCTCCGGACTGGCCACAGCGGGCTTTCTTGGGCCGGCGGTGCATTTTCGTCCCAAGGAAGCCCGCGGTGGCACGTCGGTTAGCTTTGCGTTAGGCCCATATCCGACTTGATGTTTGATATTAGAAATCGAAACGCCCAATTTCTTGCGTACGTTTCTCTACTTTTTCTCACCGCCTGCGGTACTACGCCTGACCTGGAAAGGCCTAGATATGATATTGGAAACGAAGTTGTTGAACCCGTCTTATTATTAGCCGCATCGATATGTGTTTATTATTTCGAAAAAGCGGAATGGCCACTTATATCTGAGCAACCCGGTTCAGCGTCAATTTTCGAAACCTACTCGATAAAGGCATCGACACCCGAAGTACATCGCGTTGAGTTCAAAATAAAATCGTTCAGCTACATATGGAATATGACATTCTCAAAATCTATAAATCTGGAACATGTAGGTTGTAGCGCCGAGCTAACCGGTGGTAATGAAATCAAGGTTATAAAATTACCCATGTATTTCAAATCTAACGAGATATATGAAATTGAAAAGCTAAGGCAGGATGATTTGGAAGAGCTCAAAGAAATCTTGGGAATATATATCGGATGCTGAAGGATCCCCACGAAACTAGGCCTCAGTCAAGGGGGTTAAGGTAATTTGCTGTAAGGCAGTCATGGACTGTTCGATGTCGGTTATTGTCAACGTCAGGGTTTTCGTGCGAAAACTTTGTAAGCCCAAAAAGAAAGTCGAGAGCACGGGTCGATGCCGGGTCGTGTTGGCCTGGTAATGTCGCTGAAGGCCGAAACGTTGCATCGTATGGCCGACCAACCAAGCAACCAACGTTGCCAAGGTACCGATCAGAACAAGGATTGAAAGCCGTTGTGCACTGTTTGAACGTGCGCTGCGGAAATAGAGTCCTAACCCGGATATTGCATGAGCAGTGAGATTGGGCGTGGAGTTGGTCGATCATGGGTCGGAATTCGTTGGTGGTGGCACGAAGCGGCGCTTGAGCGCGACGTTTCGGCGCGCCACCGGTGGATTTATCGCCGATTGCGATGCACGAGTCGTTTCGGAGGCGAGCGACACCCCGACTCACAAGGAATCGCACACGAGGCGACTGGCGTTGGGACGACTATCCCGGCTTGAGGCGAGCGGCCACCAGGCAGAACAGTTCTCGATGGGGGTAAGCACTGGAGAGCAACAGTCGGATGCGCCTGGTATTGCGCAAGACGATGGCGCCGATGCGTAATAGTTTCAGGCGCAGCGTGCCGCATTGCGCGCGAGCCCGTGCCGTTGCGTGTAGTGCCACCCGGCGGATCGTCTCCAACAGCGTGTAAGCCAAGCTTGAGAGCAACAGCCGGAACTGATTGGCCCACCAGGTGTGGCAACTGGTGCGATCGGCAAACAGGCCCAACTGCTGCTCCTTGATCCGGTTCTCCATCTCGCCGCGGGCGCAGTAGAGGCGGTCGTAGATGCGTTGGGCCTTGCCGGTGAGGTGGGTCACCACGAAGCGGGGATTGCTGCCGCGGGCGCTGTGCTCGGCCTTGACGATCACCCGTCGCGGGGTATCCCAAGTCGGTGCGGCGTAACGGACCTCGCTGAACAGGCGCTGCTTCTCACCCATCATCCAATACCGCCACTGAGCCAACGTGCGCAACGCTAACGATTGATCGTGCAAACGCGGGTTTTTCGCGATACCCATGACGTAATCCACGCCGTGGCGATCGAACCAGCGCAGCATCCGCCAGCGGCAAAAGCCGGCATCGGCGCGCACCAGGATCTCGACCTTCGGCCACGCCTGGCGCAACCGTTTGATCAACAGCGCCAAGATCGCCCCACTGTGTTTTGCGCCGTCGATCTTGCTCGAACGCAGATAACTGACCAACCGTTGATCGCCACAGAACACGTACAAGGGCAGACAGCAGTCGTGGTCGTAGTCGCCGTGGAAGAAGCGGCCCGCTTGATCACCCTGCACCCGATCGTCGGTGGCATCCACATCGCGTATCAGTCGTCGGGGCGCTTGTTTGTAAGCGGCGATAAAGTTATCAATGAGTCCCTTGTGCAGGGCCACCGCGGTGTTCCGGTTCGCGCGGTTCTCCAGTCGGCACAACGTCGACGGGCTCGCCAGCGACTCATCCCGGGAAAGCGCCGTCTGCAGAGCCAAGTCCGCGCGCAATGCCTCGTGGTCGTTGAGGTCCTCATAGCCCAGGGAAAGGCCATAGACCCGCTGTCGGACCAGCGACTCCAGAGCGTGGGTGCAGCTCTTTCTCCGGCGCGAATCCCCAATGGCCCGTGCCGCGGCCTTGATCAACCCGGTCCGTTCATCGGCCCAGCGCAGCAACTGCACCCCACCGTTGGAAGTGATGTCACCGGCGTTGAATGAGACGTCGATCTTGCGGCGAGAAAAGCCTGGAAATTGCAGCGCAGTCTGGGTACATTCTGTCACGGGCGAGTCCTTTCCGTTTTCAGCCTAACTAACTGAATTATAACGGATTAGAAAGGGCTTGCCCTCTTTTTTTATGAAATATCCGGGCTAACCGGGCATTCTTCATATCACGGAAACTCTCTTCAATCTGCATACGCAATTGATAACACCGCATCACCTGTTTGGCCGCCCGCGCGCCCAAAGAGGTGACCAATACCCACGGTTCGCGCTGGCGTCGTTCGTTCGCCAGGCTGCGACCACCGCGTGCACGCGTGCCGCGGCAGGTCAAAAGTTGACGGCCCCGCTTATTGTTCTTTACCAGATAGAGGTCACAGGCCAACGGGTGCTTTTGGGTCAGTTCGACGCTCCCGATATGCCGTAGACGTGAGGTGGCCGTCACATGCAATGTTCGGCACGGTTGCCAACTGCCCTCGTTGTCCAACCGATAATGGGTGCGTCCGCGCACGCGACCGACCCAGTCCCAACCCATCCGTTCGACCTGTTTAAACCAAGGGGTGCGGAAACCTGCATCTGTCACTAAGATCGGGCAACACCCCGGCGGCAAGATGTCCCGTAAGTGGGCCAGAAAGCGCCTCCTCACCTGTCGGTTGTCGTACACCGACAGCGGATGCACTTCTTCGTAAAGTGTCAGGGCACGGCCTCCCACCGGAACTGCCGCACGTAATAACTGCCACGACCGGTCTTCGCGCATATCCGACCAATCCAAAATAATCACCGGACGCCGCGCTTGGCCAAGCACCACCGTCGCTATCGTCTTATAAAGTGCATGTCGCTCTGACTGAAGATGACGATTACCGACTAACCGGTCGACTCGCTTGATGTTGTGTTTGACCCGAGCATCTGATTCCAGCGCGCGGCCAAGACCCGATAAGCTCATCTGTCGACCGACTAACAGCGCTCCAACGCTCGCCATCAAGGCCTTGAGTCTAACCGCGTGGACCTGTGGACAAGCTTGCCTGATTATTCTGTGTAACAATCTCAGTGCATGCATGGCGTTCTCCCGTGACCAATTTGGTTTCGTCACCGTTATTGATCACCGAACGTCATGCATGTTCCCTAAACGTCGTTAGTTTTTTTCCTAAATTATTATTTTCCTTCTCGTTTCTCTCTGTTTTCGTGGGGAGCCTTCAGTATCGGATTTATATGTTTAATCGATAGCTGTACGGAAAAGTCACCAGGGCCTTCAAGATTAACTGAGACGATAATAAACATTGGCGCAACCATTTCTGCGATATCGATATATGTTCTATTGAGCCTAGCTACCGGTGGGCCCACCGATTAGCCGAAGATTCACAAATGAAGTGGAACATCGGACTACCTATAAAGTGGATCAACCTGACGTGTTACAGCGGGCTCTTTTGGAACGGCTGCGCATTTTCGCTCCAAAAGAGCCCGCTGTAACACGCAGGTTATTCAAGCGTTAGGTGACTTGCACATACCTTATATGGTATTTATACTATTTAAGGTATGTGGCGAGTATTCGAGCACCGTCGTGCAGTCCGTCAACTGAATTCCGCGCCTATTGATGTTCTGAAACGCTACGAGAAATGGAAGGATATTGTCACGATATCGGGCCCAGAAGGAATGCGACAGATCAAATGGCTCCATGACGAAGCGTTGCGCGGTGAATGGAAAGGGCATCGGTCATCTCGGCTAGGAGACAAATACCGCATCATTTACAGAGTTGAAAAGGACGAAATTCTTGCCTTGGTAATGGAAGTAACAACTCATGACTACCGAAAGAAATAGACAAAAAAACTTCTCCCCGTCGCGGAAACGGATAGATGTTTCCGTCGGTGAATCAGTACGGATAATCCGCAAACTTCAGGGGATGAGTCAAAATGATCTTGCGAATGCTACAGGTATTCCACAATCCACCATATCCGCTATTGAAAACGATCGCATAAACCTTGGAGTCGAACGAGCTAAAGTCCTCGCAGAATCGCTTTGCTGTCACCCTGCCGTCCTCGTGTTTCCCGGATGGGAAATATCGAGTGAATCGGCTGCGTAGATTTCCAATGAAAGCGCAGCTGAGAAGCCGCAGGGATATTAAGAAAGGTGTCCAAGCCTTCGTTGAACGCCCTGCCACCTAACAAGGCGCTGAGCCGAACGTTTTACAGCAGGCTTTCTTGTGCCGGCGTTGCATTTTCGTCCCAAGAAAGCCCGCTGCGAAACGCCGCTGAACGTGTCCGTTACTTATTGGTCTGCAGACGTTCCTCAGCAAGAAGTCGTTGCTTGCGTTCCATCCCCCAACGGTAACCAGACGGCCCCCCATCGCTGCGCACAACCCGGTGGCAGGGAATCGCGATCGCGAGTGCGTTCGAGCGGCACGCCTGGGCAACAGCACGAAATGCGCCCGGCGATCCGATCCGCTTGGCGATCTCCTTATAGCTCGCCGTTTCGCCCACGGGAATATTGCGTAGGGCTTCCCACACCCGGCGTTGGAACGCCGTTCCACGGATGTCCAGCGGCAGGTTCAGATCCGCGGCGCGCGCGGGCTCGTCAACGACTGCAGCTACGCGCGCCACTAAATCTTCAAACTCGCGCCCCGGGACCTGAATCGTGGCATTGGGGAATCGCATTTCGAGCTCGTCAACGAGCGCGACCACGTCATCGCCCAGCAATATCGCGCATACGCCTCGCACTGTCGCCCCGACCAGCACGTACCCGAGCGAGCATACGCCGGCGGCATGCCAGATATCCTCGCCTTGCCCGCCGTCGCGATAAGTCGACGGCCGCATCCCAAGGAGTTCCGCCGAAACACCGTAAAAGCGCCCGGACGAATTGAAGCCGGCGGCATAGAGACCGTCCGTCACGCCTGACCCTGCCGTGAGTTCGTCCTGCAACTTCTGTTGGCGGTGTGTGTCCGCGTAGGCCTTGGGTGTCACACCCGCGACTCGTTTGAAGACTCGGTGAAAATGGTGCGGGCTCAGGTTCGCCGCTGCGGCTAAGGCAGCGAGACGGGGCGGTTCGTCCGCGCTTTCGATCGCCCGACACGCGCGCGCGACTAGAGCGGCCTCACGGGCGGCCCGTGGCGCGAGATCCGGGCGGCATCGTTTGCAGGGCCGGAATCCTGCACGTTCAGCATCCGCCGCGGTTCGATGAAACGCGACATTTTCTTGCAACGCGGGACGAGATGCACAGGATGGGTAACAGAATACGCCGGTGGTGCTGACCGAATAAAAAAAATGTCCGTCGGCCTCGGGGTCCCGCCCGCGAACTGCTTGCCAGCGGTCCGTATCAGTCGCGAATCGTGGGCTTGTTTCGGCTATCCCGTCGTCTTTGCAATCGGCGAATACGGTGGTCACTGTGGATACCTCGAAGTTTTCGGCCCTACGAGGGCGCTTGATTGACACACAGTATAGTGTCGCCGAAATACCCCCGCACTCAGGTTCTTGCGCTCGAATTCTGGCCCGATACACCGCAAAAAATGCGGCGTGCGATTTCTACTTGGGCGTGAGCGCAACGACCCTTACCGGTCCACCGGATCCCCCTTCGATTTTCATAGGCAGCGCAATGACGAGGAAGCCGCTGGGCGGCAGCCGCTCGAGCGCCATCAGATTCTCGAGGCCGCTGACGTTCGCCTCGGCGGCGAGGCGGTGTACCTTGAAATCGGTCGACGTTCCATAGTCGATGGATGCGGTGTCGACGCCCAACAACGCCACATGGCGCTCGACGACGAGCAATCGGGCCGCCTCGGGGCCATAACTTGGAAATCGGAGCTTGCTCGTGTCCCCTGGTGCGTCGTCTCCGAGGAAGGCTTTGCGGTCGGGCCAGTACCGGCTCCAGCCCGTTCGCAGCAGCACTGCGGTACCCGGTTCGATGCGCCCGTATTCTGCTTCGAAGGCGAGCACATCGCGCGTCTCCAGCAGATAATTCGGATCGGCTTCCGCCTGCCTCGTCACATCGATGACGACGCCGGGCGCGATCAGGTTCTCCAGCGGAATCTCGTCGGTCGCCTGACCTTTGGCCGCGAAATGCAATGGCGCATCGAGGTGCGTGCCGACGTGCTCCGGCGTGCAGACCGAGAACGCCGAGTAGAAAAACCCACCCTCGGTTTCTCCGAACGCCAGTTCCTCCTTCTTGAATCCAGACGGCAGCGTCGGCCAGTAGATCGCATCGCTATTCAGTGCATAACTCAGATCCACGAGTTGGTAGTCGCTGAGATCGAGTGCGAGCAGCGGCAGAGCGGTTAACCACAGCACTAGGCCGATGAAGATTCGATTGATCATATTAGAACCCCAATTGGCAACATCATTCTAACTAATATCGATGCGGCGTTCGTTTGCCGTACATCGCCCAATAGCTCCACGCCTCTTCGAACGCTTCGAGACCGCCGGGGTAGGCGGCGGCGATCAGCGTATCCGCACCTTCCTCGCCGCCCTGTTTGTAATGTTGGAGCACGGAATGAATGGTCGCGATCCCGGGTTCGCTCGACATTAAAAAGAAGATCACGGACCATGCGAACGCGTAGGCTAGGCCATCCTCGCCATTGAATTCGTACCACTGATCGCGTGTCATCGCCAGATAATTACTGATAGGCATCCCGTCGCGTCGCACGCGGCGGTTGACCGTTTCGATCCAGTGCTCGTTAGGACGGACGACCACCGTCTGCCCGAAGACCTCCATGGTCTCGAAGTATTCCGCGAGCCCTTCGTTGATCCACATCGGTACCCGCCCAATCTGGTGGTGCATGATGGTGTGACTGGCCTCGTGCGTCAGCACCTCGAGCAAACGGTCGAGATTGCGGTTCTTCCAGACGTGGATGGTGTTCTCCCTTGGCGCGTAAAAGCCCGAGGCATTTTCGATCTGCAGTCCCCGCTCACGCGTCAACGCCCGAAATTCGTTTTCCAAGCCATAAATATGTATCTCGAGACGCGCATCGGTGTCGGGACGCATGGTGAAATCGGCGGCGTAAATGCTGAAGATCTTGGAAACGGCCACGGTGACCTTGGTCTTCACGTCCAAGCCCATCTGGTAATCGTGTGGAACGATCAGCACGTCGAAATTGCGGTCAATGGCATAGCGGTCGGTGAGATCGGTTACCGCTTGCCCTATTTCCGGTGGGGGTTTATCACCAAAATGCAATTTGCCGTTATCGTCGACCCATTGATAGATCTCGGCGTACGCTGCTGCGAAGCTCAAGCAGAAGAATACGGCAGCGAAGTTTTTATACATTCGCGTTGTCGCTCATCGAAAAAAGGTGAATAAAGGGGACAGAGCGGTTAATTAATGATCCGTCCGTCCCCTATGTGTTCCACCCAGTACCATAATTGGTGCATAGCAATCCAGGATGTTAGCGTTTGTCGCGGGCGTTGCGTTGAGCAGGAGCATTTCATCAAGCACGCCTTCATAGGACGCCAAACGGGTACGGCAATCGTCGGGTGTGCCGGCGATCACCAGCCGGTCAACGCACTCGTCCGGGATCGCGTTTACTGAACCTTCCACATCGCCTGACGGCATCAGCTTCAACAGGGCATCTACGGCTGCGCCAAATCCCTGCTCACGCATCGTATATTCGTAATAGGGATGCGGTAACGGCGCGTAGAGGCGACAAATGGCTTCGCGAACGGCCCGTCGGGCGCGTTCACGGTCTTCATCGACTGCAATAAGGGACACGGCCGTCCACGCGATTGACTCCGGGTCACGATCGACTGCTTCTGCGGCCTCAGCAGCTTGCGGCTTGACGACGTCGCGCAGGAATTCGGCCGCAAGCGTCGCGCCGCCAGCAATGCCGTCGGCCACTTGCGCCGCGACCCGCATCATGCGGGGGAATACGGCGGCCAGATAAACGGGAAACGGTGTCTCAATGGGATCGACCGCTGGCGACCAGTTCATACGGTGTATTTCGCCGTCGAACTCAAGGCGTTCGCCGAGACGCGTACGCGCCATTCGTTTCATGACAGTGACGTATTCGCGCATCTTAGTCAGCACACGCTCGTGCGGAATGCCTTGCCACTGCTCATTGATGTTGCGGTTGCCGCCACCGACGCCCAGCACGAGGCGCCCACCACTGTATTCATTAAAGTCGATCGCCGACATCCCCGCGAGCAGCGGACTGCGGCCGTACGCATTCAGCACGTAAGGACCGAGTCGAATGGTGTTCGTCGCCGCGGCCATGGCGGTTAGCGGCACCCAGCCGCTACGCCAGGCTTCGGCCATGCACAGTGACGAAAATCCGCCGATTTCGGCTTGTTTTGCGAGGGTCGATAATTCGCGGACGGTGGTATCGGCGCCGGTGAAGATGAGGCCCAATTCCATGAAGGAATTCCCTAGGCGAAGAATTACTTTACGACCGCTTTGTTTCCTTCAATGGACATTGAATCTACGCCGACACCCCCGCAATCTGACACATATAGGATTTGAGCGGTACGCAGCCACCGACCGGATCGACCGCGTCATCGCCGATAACGCGGTTTACGTTGGCGCCCGCATCGCTGTTGGCATCGTAGCCATCCAGTGACAGCGCCCCGCATCCCTGCCACCAGCCGTGAGTCGCTCTGACCACCCGCGGGTCCAGGTTCTTCGAAAAGCGGGCCTTGGCGCGGGCTTCACCATGCGGCGTGGTTAGCGCGACCCAATCGCCCTCGGAAATGTCGCGCGCCGCCGCCGTTTCCGGATGCAGATCGATGCGCGGTTCGCGCTCATGCCGGCGTACCGCGCGCAACGCGCGGAACTGGCTGTGCAAGTAATGCGGTGACTTTGCGGTGGTCAGGATGAGTGGGAAGTCCTCGGCCAGATCCGGCTCGGACACTGGCCCCATCGCCGGCTCGACATACTCCGGCAAGGGCGGGTAGCCGTGATTCAACAGGGTCTCGGAATAGAATTCGACTTTCTTGCTCGGCGTGCCGAAACCGCCCTCGGTATACTTGCGGTAGTGGGTCTCGAGCGGCACCGCGACCCCAGCCGGATGTTGGCGCAACTCATCGAGATCGAGCCCGCTGGGCGCCAGCATCTCTCGATAACCCGCGTCTCGATCGCCGCCCCAAAACGCATTGCCCAACCCGAGCCGTTCAGCGAGCTCGAACGCGATCCACACGTCGGACCGCGACTCGCCACGGGACTCGATCATCTGTTCCCGATATTGGACGTAGCCGCAGGCTTTCTGATCGACATAGAAGTCGGTTTTCAAGCCCTCCCGTTCCCACGGCGTATTGACCGGAAGAACGATATCCGCGTAGCTCGCGGTCGGCGTCACGAAGAGATCGGCATGCACCATGAAATCGAGCGCCTCCAGCGCTTCTACGCCGCGCTTCCCATCCGAATGTGAGAGCAGCATGTTCATGCCGAAGCTCACCAGCGCATCGACGCCGTAGGGTTCGCGCTTGAGCACCGCGTCATAAAACGAATCGCTGGTGATCCAGCCGTTAATGCGCTCCGGTCCGAGTGAACGCTTTTCACGTCCCAGGGATTTTTCGCGCTGTTTCCCAGGCATCAGGTCCCTGCCGCCCACGTCGTTCGTCGCGATCTTCTCGAACAGCACGTTTCCGCCCCTGGCGTCGAAGTCGCCTGTAAGCGCGTACAGGCAGGCGACGGCGCGGCCGGTTTGGGTCACGTTCGATTGCTGTTCGAGGCCCGCCCAGTAATAGCAGCACACGGCATTCGAAGCGCCGATGAGGCGGGCCGTTTCGAGGATCTGTTGCGCAGGTATCCACGTGATCTCGGCCGTGCGTTCCGGCGGGAAACTGCGGCAGAGTTCAGCGTAGCGATCGAAAGCGGTGCGGCACGAAACGGTACCGTTGGGTGTCGCGATGTCATACCGTCCGTCGATCGCGAGATCGATACCGTCGCGTTCATACGTTCCTGTCGACGGCGCATACATGACCGGGCCGACAGCGGCGCCATCCCATGCGACGCGCGATTCGGGATCACCACCGGCCTCGAGGTCGGCGCCGGTCAGGAATCGATCATCGTCATCGCGGATCAAGAACGGTCCGTTGGTCCAATCGCGTACGAAATCGCGATCGAATAAGCCTTCATCGATCAGAATGCCGGCGAGACACAGCGCCAACGCGCCATCGGTGCTGGGACGCACTCGCAGCCATTGATCGGCCTTGGCCGCGAACCCCGCGCGCAGCGGATCCATCACGATGAGGTTGGCGCCGCGCTTGCGAGCGTCGGCGACGCGCGTCGCATGTGCCAGCCAGGTTGTGCCTGGATTGTGGCCCCACAAAATGATGCAGTCGCTGTGTTCGAGATCGGACATCGGCAGGCTGACGCCGAAGGTGTGAGGGTAGATGTAGTCCTTTGAGTAGCCGCAGATCTCGACCGAGGCGACCGCGTTCGGCGTGCCGAAGGATTGGCGCAGGCGTTCGACCCAAGACCAGCCGTCCTGCATGGCCGTGCCGGCGGACGTGGTGATGCTGAACGCGACCGACTCGCGGCCCCCGTCTTCGGCGATCCGTTTCATCTCGGACGCCGTCGTATCGAGCGCCTCATCCCAGCTGATCCGCTCCCAGCCGGGATCGGACGAACCTTTGGGGCGCGTGCGCTTCATGGGGTAGAGCAGGCGCTCTTCGTTGTAGACCAGCTCCGGCGCCGCCTGCCCTTTGCCGCAGAGCGCCTTGCCCGTGGGGTGCGTGGGATCCGGTTCGACGGCGGTCAGCCGGCCGTCCTCGATGACTGAGATGCAGCCGCAACTCGACCAGCACAGCGCGCAATAGCCCGGTTTACGCTCAACCGTTTTCGTGTCCACCATCAATTCGCCTCGTGGGCCTGCAAACCCGATTTGCCCGCAAGCGGGCTCCTACTGTACCGAAACCGACGTAGAAGCCGGCTTGCCGGCGAAAAATGTGCCGAATTCAGTGTGCAAGCTCCGCCGCATCGGGGTCGTGACAGTGAAAGATCTTGCGGATCGTCTCCGCGACCGTCCACGTGGCGAACTCGCCTTTGCGCATGTAAAACGTATCCCCGGCCTTGTACTCGTGCGTCTCGCCGTCCTCACTGACCACTTTGATCTTGCCTTGAAGCAGGGTGCAGATCTCGTCGCCCGGATAGGTGTATTCGAAACGACCCGGCGTGCATTCCCACACGCCCGCCATCGTGCGCGTTCCGAAGCCCCCGAGATCGAACCGGCCGGATTGGACCGGATCCCCTTCGAGGATCTTCGCAAACGGTAGTTCGTCGAAGGACGGCCAAGTCTCGAGTCCGCCCTTATCCTTGAGTTCTGTGTAATCGAGCATAAGATTTTCCTCCGCGTGTCGGTCTAATTACAGCAAGCTATACAGGAGTAAACAAGGAAACATTCAGTGCTCTACGACCGGCCGGGCGCGCTGGTTGTACAGGAGCTTGCGCAGCGCGGCGAGCTCATCTTCGGACATGTCATCCAAATTGATGCTGAGATCGCTGCCGACCTCCATGCCGCGTTGCACCGCCGGCCGTGCACCGAGTTCTTCAAGCCACCGTTTAAAGTATTTGAACTCCTCGATGTCCTGACCCTGGCTCTCCCAACCCACGGTCCATGGATAGGCGATCATGTCGGCGATGGTGTATTCATCGCCGGCCAGGTAGGGACGCTCGTAGAGGCAGTTGTTCATGACGCCATAGAGCCGGTTGACCTCGTCCGTAAAGCGTCTCACGGCATAGGATTGATCACCTTCCCGGTCTTCGAGACGCCGAAAGTGGCCGCACTCCCCGGTCTTGGGGCCCTGATTGGCCATCTGCCACATCACCCACTGGTTGACTTCGTACTTAGTGCGTATGTCCTGCGGCCAGAACTGACCGGTCTTCTCCGCGATGTACATCATCATCGCGCCTGATTCGTAAACGGCGATCGGTTCGCTACCGTCCAGCGGCTCGTTATCGACCATCGCCGGCATGCGGTTGTTCGGACTGATCTTGAGAAACTCGTCGGTAAACTGATCGCCCGTGGCGATGTTGCACGGAACCATCCTATAAGGCACACCGCACTCTTCGAGCAATATGGTCACTTTCTTGCCGTTGGGCGTCGGCCAATAGTGTAGATCGATCATAGGGCCTCCTTGGTGAATTAAGCCTTGTCTATTCTTGGTATGACGTTTCTGACGCCACCGAGTGGATCGTCCACATCACCGGCGTAGCGCGGGATGACGTGAATATGCGCATGCCATACGGATTGACCACCGGCTGCGTCGCAATTGATCCCGACATTAAACCCATCGGGTCGATGTTCGGCCACTAATAATTCACGCACCTCACGAACCAACTCGAAGCACGCCTGATATTCCTCGGCGTCAGCATCGAACATCGTTCTCACATGACGTTTGGGAAAGACCAGCGCGTGGCCTTTAGAAACCGGGTAAGAATCAAGAACGGCGCGCGCCAGTTTGCTTTCCATGATTACGGGCCGGTCGAACACGCAGAAGATGCAGGGATCGTTCTTATTCTTGGCCATCGAAGAATGATATACGACTCCATTCGGCGGGCTACCGCGACGAAACCCGAGCCGCCGTCCAAAGCAGCGCCGCCGATCGCATCAGGTTCTGAACGCCGGTATCACGTCCTTCGCGAACAGCTCCATGCTCGACCGGATGTGATGTGGGGCGAGCCCGGACAAAGCCATGCCGCACACCAAATGCGTGATCCGCCCGCGGCTCACATAATCGGCGATCATGTCGCGCACATCCGTCGGGGTGCCGACGATCGCCAGTTCGCCAAAGATGTTGAATTCCTGTTTCGCGATGATTTCGTCAACGCTGGGAAAATTCGCGGTCGCCTGATCGTCACCGGGTTTGTCGTTCGCCTCCGCGAACCACTCGGCGTAACGATTTGCGGTGTAGTGAAGCGATTGCGTGGCGGTCTCCCACGCCTGTTCGCGGCTTTGCGCGACGTGGACCCAGCGTAATTGCGCGGTGTTGAATTCCTGCGGATTACGTCCCGCCTTTTCCAGGCAACTGTCGTAATAGTCGACCATTTGCGGTGGACCGACGACCTGAAAATGAAATCCCATCTTGGCCGCGCGCTCGATGGCCTTTTCCGCAATCGCGCCGATCCAGATCGGCGGATGCGGTTTCTGAAGCGCGGGCGGCACGATACGGATCTCTTTCAGATAGCTGTATTTGCCGTTGTGCGTCACTTCTTCATCGCTCAACAGGCGCTGAATGAGTTCTATGCCCTCCCGCAATCGCCCGCCACGCTCCTTGTGCGTTATGCCTTGATCGGCGAATTCCTTACGCCGGTATCCGAGTCCGACCCCGAGGTCGAAGCGTCCGCCCGACATCAAGTCCACGGTCGCCGTATCTTCGGCGATGCGCAGCGGATTATGCAGCGGCAACAAGATCAGGAAAGTACCGATGCGGATCCGTGACGTCCGGGTCGCGATTCCGGCCGCGATCGGCAACAGCGACGGTGAATAGCCGTCATCGACGAAATGGTGTTCTGTGAGCCAGCAGTTGTCGTAGCCCATCGCTTCGGAGTCGACTATCAGATCCAGATGTGTGCGGTACAGGTCCTCCCAGGGCACGCGGTTGAATTCAGGGTTGCGGAATGGCCATAAGATGCCAAATCGTAGGTTCATCAATGTCTCCTCAGCATGGGTTTTGGTGTCAGCTTGTTTTCGGCTAGCGGGATGTCCAGGAAGTTACCGATCTTGGCTGCGTTCGGCAAGGCCGTGCGGGCGAAAGGAGCGCTTACAATGTGACCGATGCAACCCACCGCCTGAGGGATTGAGCGCTTATGGTCGACGCAGCTAAATGCACCCGTGAAGATATCGAAATTAACGCCGATGGTGAGACGCTACGCGGCTGGTTGTTCCGGCCGTCCGGCGCTGAGGGCAAAACGCCACTCATCGTCCTCGGCGGCGGGTTCGCCGCCGTCAAGGAAATGGGTATGGCGGATTTCGCAGAGCGGTTCGCGGATGCCGGGTTCGCCGCGATTGCATTCGATTTCCGCAACCTCGGGACGAGCGATGGCAGTCCGCGTCAGGAATTGGACCCCTGGAAGCAGATCGAGGATTTGCGCCATGCCATTACTTACGCGCAGACGCTGTCTTCAGTCGACGCCGATCGCATCGGGCTGTGGGGGACCAGCTATTCCGGCGGACACAGCCTGGTGGTCGGCGCGACCGACCGCCGCGTCAAGTGCGTGGCCGTGCAGATGCCGACCATCAGCGGCCACTGGAGCGGTTTCAGGCGCGTGCCGATGGATCAGATCGGCGCGGTGACCGCAGCGCTCGCTGCCGATCGCATCAAACGCATGCAAGGGGAAGCGCCGACCATGCGGCCGATCGTCGGCGACGCGGACGACCACCCGATCTATCAATCCAGAGAAGTCCGCACCTGGTTCGACCGCCTGGCTCCAGACGCGCCGAGCTGGCGCAACGAAGTGACCTTGAGAACCCTCGAATATGCGCGCGGCTATGAACCGGGGGCGTATATCGAATTTATCAGCCCGACACCATTACTCATGGTCGTCGGGCGAGAGGATTCGCTGACCTGTTACGACCTGCAGCTGGAGGCTTACAACCGCGCCTTGGAGCCCAAGAAACTCGTGCTCTTGGACGGCGGGCATTTCACCTGCTATGACGAGGAATTCGAACCGGCCGTATCCGCCGCCGTCGACTGGTTCACCACGCATCTAGCGTGAGTGCTACTTAGGCTGCGGTACGCCTGCGAAGGCTCAAGCTCGCCAATGCCAGTCCCAAGAGGCCCGCACTGGCGGGTAATGGGATCGTTATTTCCACAGCTTCTATCGCCCACGGCGACGCGCTGCCCGGGTGGAACGCTAACGCTATGCCCGTGTTTTGAGCGAGTGTGGTGCTAAAGAAAAATGAGCCCTCCGAGTTCAAATCGCCGCTGGTAATGGTGGGCAAGGTATTTGCGCCGAGCGTCAAGAGTGCGAGGTCGCCGGCCTCGAAACCGACGAAGTCGATGGCGATCGACATGATGGTGGTATCGAAAGACAGGAACAGGCGCTCCGCAAGCGGCACGGCATCGAATACCGTCGGGTCGTCGGGTGGAGAAGGCGGGTTGGCGGGCTGGTTGATGGCGGCCTGGGTAGGCGTCGGGTTGAAATCATGATTTACGACGGTGGCAATGGTCAACGTGACGCCAGCGACGGTTGCCATACCGGACGCATTGAGAACGGTGCCGACACCGTTGCTCGTGACGTCGAAAACGATCGGGGCGGCGAGCACCATGGACGATAGGAAGAAGCTCGCGGTCGCGGTAACGGCGATCAGAAAGCGTCTCAGTCGAAATATCCGCATCGCGCTAATCTGCCGCCTCGCTCGAGATCGATTCCGCGATGTCATTGATCTTCGCGGCCATGATGAAATCGTTTTCATGCAGGCCTTTGATCTTCTTCGTTTGCAACACGATCGTGGCGAAGCCCCAGCCGAAATTGACGAACAGCGGATGGTGAAACTCCGCTTCGGCCAACTCGCCAACCTGGTTCACGAAATCGAGCGAGGAACGGAAGTTCTTGAACTTGAACTGGCCTTGGATCTTCGTGTGGTCTTCGAAGGCTTCCCAATTCGACGCCTGCGGTAAGAACTGCTCAACTTCTGCCGGCGACAATGGCGGTATCCCGCCGCGGCAGGGCGTACACGTCTTTTGCGCAAGGCTTTCCGGCATCTGAGCTTCCTTCGCCTATTGGGAAAAAGAATAGACCTCGAGGATTTCGAAGTCCAAGAACGATTACCGCTGAGCGGCTGCCGCCTCATTCATGCGGTCGGGATAGCGGATCAGGATACCCGCGACACCGGCCGCGATCCGTTCGCTGTGGATCACTTCGTATCCGGGGGCGAGCGCGGCGATCTCCTGATCGGCGCGGTCATCGCTCACCACCAGGTGAAAGCGGCAGGGAAACACACTCGAATTCCGATCCGGCGCGGGCCAACTCAAGCGCCTGCTGTGCAGCATTACGGCTTGAGGATAGCGCGAATGAATGCAATCGAGTCGTGGTACATGGTCGCGCGCGGCCCACATCGTCGCGACCATCGCGTACTTGGCGCGTAAATCCGCGAGCGCACGTGTGCGCGCGGCCGGCATCAACCAATACCGGCTGCTGCGGTAACCTGCGAGATCGGGTGGCAGTTCGCTGCCGATAAATCGCGCCGCGAGTGTCACCGTGCCGGGTAGTGCGAGTAGCGCGAGCGCCAAACCGGTGCAGCGTACGAACCTGTGCGTCTCAACTGCGCCGAGATAAACGGCGATTCGTCCCGCACCGAGCGCGGCGTAGATCATGAGCAAAGGCAAGGCAGCATAGACCAGCCGTTCGATCACGTGGGTAAACGGCCAGATCAGCACGACTCCAAAATAGGCGAGCGCATAAATGGCGTCGACTTCAAAGGCGCGCAAACGTCGCCAGAATCCGATGTATACGCACGGCGCCAACAGGGCCAATACACTCCCGATCAGTCCGTGTGGCGCCGGAGCCCAGAGCGCGACGAAGCCTGCGATGAGGGCGTTCACGTTGCCGGTCAACGTGTCCAGAAAGCCAGCGATACCGCCCTGGCGGTAGAGATGGAAGATATCGAGATACGCTGAGCCACCGCCCAGGCCGAGCGTCTCAGCCAGCGCGAGCGGGGCAACGGCAAGCGCGACGATCAGACCGCCGCAGCGCACGCGCCGTAGCGCCAATACCAAAACCAGGCTCGCAATCAGCAGCACCCCAACGCCGCGCGCCAGCGGTGCGAGGCCGGACAGGGCACCGGCCCACCACCACCAGCGTGGGTCGGCGCGCGCCCGCACCGCGGCGTAGAGCGCGCCGCCCGCAATCACGAGGTACAGAAATTCACTCCAGATCTCGGCGGCGTAGAGCAGCGTCGCCGGCAATAAGGCGAACGCGAAGAACACCAGTAACGCGGTCACGCGATCGCCGGTCAGCGCCGCCGCCAGCCGGTGGAGCACGACCAAGCTCAGCACTAAACACACCGTTTGCACCACATGAACCTGCGTCAGATCGCCGGCCGACGCGCTACTCCAACCGAGTACGAGCGGATAGAGCGGCGGCAGGTGATTGACCCGTCCGACGTATTCGAGCAACCCGTCGCGTTCCAGAAAGGGCGAGAAGTACTCGGCCATCAGGACGTATAGCGCGCCGTCGACCTGAATGCCGGCGAAGTTGGCGCCCAGGGTGAACGCGATATACCACCCAGCGATCACGGCGACCGATACCGGAAATATCAATCGTTCGGCAGGCATGTGCTACCAGCATACGACGTTCGAACCTGGATGAGAAAAACGGGCTTGTATTGGCCGAGCATTTCATTCAATTCAATTTGGAGGCAACATGTCTTTGCCATTGACGAAAACTATGCGCATGGATCCAAACACACCGATTCTCGTCGGCGTAGGACAGTACGTGTCCCGGGACACCGGCGAAGACGCCGCTATGTTGTCGCCGGTCGAGATCGCCAGCGAAGCTGCGCGACGCGCGCTCGCCGATGCGCGGGCGACAACCGACCTCCGTTCACGCGTCGATACGCTTGCCGTCGTGCGCTTGTTCGAACATTCCGTGCGCGGCGGCTCGTTGTGGAAAAACCCCTTTGGCTGTTCGAACAATACGCCATGGTCGGTAGCGCGGCGGATTGAAGTCCAACCGGCTACTGCCATCTACGCTGCAGTCGGCGGTCAGTCACCCCAGCGGCTGGTCAATACGATGTGCGAACGCATCCATGAGGGCGCGGCGAAGATGGTCGTCCTGACCGGCGGCGAAGCAGTCGCGACGATCCGCAGCGCCTCGCGCCGCGGCGTCGAGCTCGATTGGCACGAGGAAATCGAGGGTGAATTCGACGACGTCTGGAGCGACGTTCCGATGGCGAGCGAGTATGAAGCACGCCACGGCATCGTGTTCCCTATCCACGTCTATGCGATGTTCGACCAGGCGCGGCGCCATGAACTCGGGTTGTCCTTGAGCGACTATCGCGCGCGTATTGCCGACATGTTTGCGCCGTTTACAAAGATCGCGGCGCGTAATCCTTATGCGCAGTTTCCTTCGGAACGCGATGCCACGTTTTTGCGGCACATTTCCGCGCGCAACTACGCGGTATGCGAGCCTTATACCAAATGGATGGTCGCCCAGGACGCCGTCAATCAAGGCGCGGCGGCGGTACTGACTTCGGTCGCTCTGGCGGGCGAACTCGGTATCGGCGAGGATCGCTGGGTTTATCTCAAAGCCTATGCCGACGTCGACGACCTGCCCGTCGTACAGCGGCCACGGATGGCGAGCTCCCTCGCTCAAGGTTTGGCGGCAAGCAAGGCGCTGGACGGCGCAGGCCTTGCGATCGACGACGTCGATCACATCGATTTCTACAGTTGCTTTCCGATTGCGGTGTCGAGCCTGTGCGAGCACCTGGACATTGATCCATGCGGGCCGCGCGAGCTGACGGTGACCGGCGGCCTGCCTTATTTCGGGGGCGCCGGTAGTAATTACAGCATGCACGCGATCGCGGAAACGGTCGACCGAATTCGACGGGCACGCGACTCACACGGTATTGTCGCCGCTAACGGCGGTTACCTGTCGAAGCATTCCGTCGGCGTCTACGCAGGGGCGCTGGAGGCGCCCTGGGCGCCGATATCGAGTGCAGCCGAACAACAGCAAGCGCAGGCGGATGACTCGATTCGTGTTACGGAGACGGCTGAGGGCGCAGGATCCATCGAAACCTACGCGGCGATTTACGCCAACGGCAATCCCGTGTCCGGTTTCATCGCGGGGCGCCTTGATTCCGACGATTCGCGTTTTCTCGCATTACTCGATCCCGACGATCGATCGTCGCTGGCGGTGCTCTTCGAAAACGACGTTATCGGCCGCCCGGTCACGGTCACGCATGATGACGGCACCAATTACTTTTCTCTATCATCCTGAATCACATTTCTACTACGAGAACTGATCCCAATGAGTATTCCCGATCTGCAGCAATTCGGTTTCGAGCCCGAATATCAAGCCGTTTACGACACGGCGTATCGCTATGCGCGCGAGGAACTATTCTCGCTTTGCGAAAAGATGGATCAGGAGGACTGGTTCCCCGAAGCGGAGTTCCGTGCGCTCGGCCAGCATGGCTTGCTCGGCACAACCGTGCCCGTGGAATACGGCGGCGCGGGGATGGACGTCCTGGCGCAATGCTTTATTTCCGAGGCTATGGCGTATTGGAATCACTGTTTCGCGGCCTCGGTGCTCGCGAGCGACAACCTCTGCGCCGATAACCTGGTACGCAACGCCAACAGCGATCAAAAACAAACCTATCTGCCGCGCTTCTGCGACGGCAGCGCCATCGGCGCGCTGGGTATGACCGAGCCCGGCGCAGGTTCCGATGCGCTCGGCAGCATGGCGACGACCGCACGGCGTGACGGCGACGATTACGTGCTCAACGGCCGCAAGCTCTTCATCACCAACGGCCCCGTCGCGGACGTGTTGCTGGTCTACGCGAAGACGGATCCGGAACGCAAGCAGCACGGTATTTCCGCGTTCATCGTCGAGAACACCTACGATGGCTTCAAGGTTGCACAAAAGCTCGACAAGATGGGTTGGCGCGGCAGCCCCACCGGCGAGCTCGTGTTCGATCACTGCCGGGTGCCGGCCGGTAATATGGTCGGCGAGGAGAATGCCGGGCACATCGTCATGATGAGCGGGCTCGATGTCGAACGCGTCATCGTCGCGTTCTATTCGCTCGGGCTCGCGCAGCGCTCGCTCGATCTGGCGCTCGAGTATTCGACCGTGCGCAAGCAATTCGGGCGGCCGCTGGGCGACTTTCAGATGATTCAAGCCATGATCGCCGACATGTATACCGATGTGGAGACGATCCGTGCGCTGACCTATCAACTCGGGCGCGAAATCGTCGACCTCGAACCTGGCGAAGGCGGCCACGGCGAAGTACACAAGCGTTCGGCAGCCGCGTTGCTGCACGCGGGTCGCGCGACCATGCGGGTGCTCGACAACTCGGTACAGATCCACGGCGGCATGGGCTTCATGAATGAAACGGAGGCCAATCGCCTCTATCGCAGCGGTAAGGTCCTGGAGATCGGCGCGGGTACGAATCAGGTGCGGCAGCTGATCATCGCGGGCGAGTTGTTGAAAGCGGCGGCGGCCTGACCGCGACGATCGTGGAACTGGGTTCCGAACAGCTTGACCGATACCGTGCAGATGGTCTCGTGTTCTTTCCCGGGCTGTTCGACTCGAACGAAACCGATGCGCTCAAGACCGAGCTGGACCGCATTCTCGCGCTCGATCTCGAGGCCCATCTGAAGGCCGCCAACGGCGAATTCCTCGGCACGACCGCGATGCATCGCGTGAGCGAACTCTACCATCGCCTGCTCCGGGACGAACGTCTACTTGGGATCGCCGAACAATTGCTGGGCAACCCCCTTTATTGCCACCAGTACAAGATCATTCTGAAAGAACCCATGGGTACGCTCTCCCTGCCTTGGCATCAGGATTTCGGGCCATGGCTGCACCACGACGGCATGCCGGAACCCAAGGCCGTCAGTCTCGGTATCTACCTCGACGAAGTCACGGAGTTCAACGGACCGATCATGTACATCCCCGGATCACACACGCGCGGCCTGATCGATTTCGAGGTCCTGGACGTGCCGGGTACGACGCCCATACCGAGCTTGCCGGCGGCGACGGTGACCGAACTCGCGGCGCAAAACGGCGTCGTCGCGCCGAAGGGACCGCCGGGATCGGTCGTCATCTTCGATTGTTGTACGGCCCATGCGTCGGGACCCAATCTATCGCCGTGGCCGCGGAACCTCATCTACCTCAGTTACAACCGCCTCGATAACGCGATCCAAAAACCCACGCGTCCCGATCACTTCGCCTTGCGCGAGTTCACCGCCTTGGACGCTGCACCGCGAAGCGCGTTATTGTGTTAAGCGGGCTCCTACCGTGGAAGAATCGAGTCGATAAACGGATTTAGAACAGCTCCGTTTGCGGCGCGCTGGGCTCCGCTTCACGGAAATTGGAAAGCCCTACGCCCGCCAGCCGATAGCGGGTGTCTTTCGGTAAATCGACCTTAGCCATGAGCGCGAGCGCCATGGTCGTCAAGGCCGCGACCGAATTCGGCGGTGATTCCGGCGTGTGACTGCGCGTAATGATGCGGAATTCCGCAGTCTTGAGTTTCAACACCACGGTATGCGCGCGCCGCTCGGACGTATCGATCTGGCGCCACACGCGCTCGGCGAGTCCTTCGATCACGGCCGCGAGTTCGTCCAAGGTGCGGTCGATGTCAAACGTCGTCTCCGCTGATAGCGATTTGCGCAGGCGATGCGAGCGCACCGGATTGTTATCGATACCGCGGGCGAGCTCATGAAGTCTACGCCCGAATTTACCGAAGCGGATGCGTAACTCCTCTAGCGGTCGCTCGCGCAAATCTCCCACGGTTTCAATGCCGAGTTCGTCGAGCGATTTCGCTGTCGCCTTGCCGACGCCGGGCAGTTTGCGTACCGGTAGGGGAGTCAAAAACGTTTCCACTTCATGCGGCTGAATCACGAACAAGCCGTTCGGTTTTCGCCAATCGGAGGCGATCTTCGCGAGAAACTTGTTCGGCGCTACACCGGCCGAGGCATTGAGGTCCGTTTCCGTTTTGATATCCAAACGGATCTGACGCGCAACCGCGGTTGCCGTAGGCAGGCCGGCCTTGTTTTCAGTGACATCTAGGTAGGCTTCATCCAGCGATAAAGGTTCGACGAGTTCCGTGTAGCGGCGGAAGATCGCGCGTACATCGGCCGAGACGGCACGATAACGCGTGAAATCCGGGGGCACGAATACGGCGTCGGGGCACAAGCGTTCCGCCCGCGTCGCCGGCATCGCCGAATGCACCCCGAACGGGCGCGCTTCATAGGAGGCCGCGCAGACTACGGAGCGTCTGCCGAGCCACGCGACGATCACCGGCTTACCGCGCAACTCCGGCCGGTCGCGTTGCTCGACCGACGCATAGAACGCGTCCATGTCGACGTGGACGATCTTGCGCAAAGGCGCGCTCACAGCGAGGCGTAGTAAACCGCCATTGCCACGCGTTGTGCGGCGTTCGGCATCCGACCCCGCAGAGCCCCCATGTTTTCCATCATGTGATCGAGGCGCGACGTCGCGGGTATGGCGCAGGTGATGGCGGGATGCGAGATGATGAATTTCAAGAACAGCTGCGCCCAATTGTCGCAATCGATGTCGCGAGCCCACGAGGGCAGGGGCTTGTCCCGCACGGGATCGAACAGCCGGCTGCGCTGGAAAGGGCGATTGGCGATCACGGCGATACCGAGTTCCTGGGCGAGAGGCAACACCTCGTGCTCCACTTCACGGTCGACGATGTTGTAGGTGAGCTGCACGAAGTCGATCGGCTCGCTGCGCATGATCCGAATGAGCTCATCATGCCTGCGACCATGCGAGGTCGTCACACCGATGTAGCGCACCCGACGTTCCTTTTTCCACGCCTTGAGCGTGGCGAGGTGCGAACCCCAGGCGAGCATGTTGTGGACCTGCAGCAGATCGAAACTCGATACGCGCCACAGCCGTTCGGCCTGTTCCATTTGTCTTACACCCAGCCAACGGCCGGGTGTCCAGACTTTGGTCGCGGCGAAGAGGCTGGGAACGTGCTCGAGTTCATCGAGGCAGTGGCCAATGGTTGCCTGTGAAGTGCCGTACATCGGCGACGAGTCGATGAGTCCGCCGCCGTGCTCGAAAAAGGCCTTCAGTACTTTTACCCGCACGTTACGTTCGTGTTGCGAGTCACCGACGTCGAAGGTCAGCCAGGAGCCCATACCCACCGCGGGGATCTTTTCACCGGAAGACGGGATGGTGTGTAACGCGATGTCGGGCACGGCCACCGTCGCGAACGCGGCGTAGGGCATCAACCCGGTAGTGGCAACGGCCTTGAGTAGGGTGCGACGCTCAAGCATGAGTCAAGGATAAAGCTCTATTGGATCCCGGGGTTCAAACTCAAGTCGTTTCTAGCAAACCCGTGATCGCAAACGCCGGCACCGGGTGACTGAACCCTTTCAGGTCCAGCGGGTCGAGCGGATCGGCCGCGACGGCCCCTTCAACGCTGGTCATGATCTTGCGATCCACGAGCACGACGCCGCTCGCTGCTTCGCCACACAGGCGCGCGGCGAGATTCGTGACATTGCCGATCGCGGCGTAGTCGCGACGCCCCTCGAAGCCGATCAGGCCCAGTGTCGCGTAGCCTTGCGCGATGCCGCAGCCGAGGCCCAATTCGAAACCGCGCTTTCGCCACAAATCCGCGAGCGGCGCGAACGCCTCCTGCATCGCGAGCGCCATTTGCACTGCCTCCAGCGCCGGCTGCTCCACCGGCTGCGGGTCGTTGAAGAACACCATCATCGAGTCGCCGGCGAAGCGTTCGAGCGTGCCGCCGTGCGCGAGCACCGTCGCGCCCATCTGCCCGTGGTAGGCGTGTAGCAACGCTATCACTTCCTCGGGCTCGGCGTTTTCGGTGAAGGCGGTGAAACCGCGCAGATCCAGAAACGCTACGCTGATCTCGCGGCGGTGGGTCTCGAGCATCGCTTCGCCGTCGGCGACAATGGCCTCGGCGAGCTGTGGAGAAAAAAATCCTTTAAGACGCGATAGCCGTTCCAACTGGCCGACCTGCGCTTCGACCCGCTCCTCGAGCCGCTGGTTCCACTCCGCGAGCTGGGTTGCCTGGGACTTCACTTCGTCCTGCAGCGTCTTGATGCGCAACAAGGACTTCACCCGCGCGAGGAGCTCGGGCCGGTTGATCGGCTTGGGCAGGAAATCGTCGGCGCCCGCCTCGATGCCTTTGATGCGTTCCTGTTGTGGATCGAGCGACGTGCACAGGACCACCGGCAGCAGGGCGGTGTCCGGGTCCGCGCGCAGGCGCCGGCACACGTCGTAACCGGACATACCGGGCATCATGATATCGAGCAACACGAGATCCGGCGTCTCGCTCGCGATCTGCGCCAATGCATCCTCGCCATTGCCGGCGGCGCTGGCGGCGTAACCGCTCGCGGTCAGCATGTCGACCAGCAGCTTGAGATTCGCCGGCGTATCGTCGACCACGAGGATCTTCGCCGCCGGCGGCGCCCTCACGGTGCGTCACTTTCGAGCAGGCCCTCGATCGCGGCGACGAAGGTTTTGAGCTCGATGGGTTTGCTGACGAAGGCGTCGAAACCGGCTTCGGCGACGCGGCTTCGATCGCTTGCGGTCACCGAGGCCGTGAAGGCCACCACCGGTATCGCCGCAGTGCGTGAATCCGCGCGTAACTGCCTGAAGGCCTCGATGCCGTCGATGCCCGGTAGCTGGATGTCCATCAGCACCAGATCCGGCAGCGCTTCGGTCGCCAGGCGCACACCGTCTTCCCCGCTAATCGCTTCCAGGGTGGTGTAACCCTTGGACTTGAGGATGTCCCGTGCGAGCTTCATGTTCATGGCGTTGTCCTCGACGATCAGGATCCGGCTCATGGCTGCCTCGGCAGGGTGAAGGTGAAGGTCGAGCCACGGCCCGGCTCGCTGTTGAGCCGCAGGCTGCCGCCGTGCAGCTCGACGAAGCGCCTGATCAGCGCTAGGCCAAGGCCCGTGCCTTCCTGCTTGTTGGTGTAGTCGCCGCCGACCTGGCGGAACTCCTGGAATACGGCGGCTTGATCCTGCTCGGCGATACCGATGCCGGTATCGCTGACCGCGACTTCTAGCACGTCGCCCTCGAGCGCCGCCCGCACGCCGATGCGCCCGCCGTCCTGTGTGAACTTCACCGCGTTGGACAGGAGGTTCAGCATGATCTGCTTGAACTTGCGCTGGTCGGCGCGGAACTCACCGAGCCCACCGTCGGTGTCGAGCGATAGCTCGATGCCATGCTGCTGAGCGCGCTCGCGGATCAGGGTCAGCGTATTGTCGAGCGCGGCGGCCGCGTCGAAGGTTTCGACCTCGAGCTCCATGCGCCCGGCCTCGATCTTGGACAGATCCAGAATGTCGTTAATCAGCGCGAGCAGATGTTTGCCCGAACCGTGGATGTCCTCGAGGTAGTCGGCCTGCTTGTCGCTCAGCTCGCCGAACATGCGCTCGATCAGCACCTCCGAGAAGCCGATGATCGCATTCAGGGGCGTGCGTAGCTCGTGCGACATGTTCGCGAGAAATTCCGACTTGTGCTGGTTGGCGACCTCGAGCTGGTGGCTCTTGTTCGCGATCTCGTGGAAAAGGCGCGTGTTCTCGATCGCAATCACGGCCTGGTCGGCGAAGGTCGTCAGCAGCTTGATTTCCTTGTCCGTGAACGGATTCGGCGGAACGCGAAGTACCGCTATCGAACCGACGCTGCGGTCTTCCAGCATCATAGGCGCGAACGCGATCGAATAGCTGCTGCCGACCTGGTCGAATGCCCGGCGTATGCTCTCCGGGACATCGTCCATGGCGGCGACGTCCGGGTAGTGCACCGGGCGGCGTTCCCGGATGGCGATCGCCGTCGCCGTGTTCTCGAGCGGCATCGGAAACTCATTGTTCAAGGTCTCGAGCTGCTCACCCCGAACCGCCCCGATGTGCAGCTGCCCGTCGTCGCCCACCAGGAAAATGCCGAGCTGCTCTGCGGCGAACAGATGCTGGCAGCTGTCGAGTATCTTCTCGAACACCGGCGCGGTATCGGCCACCGAGCTGCTGATCACGCGCAGCACCTCGGCGGTCGCGGTCTGCTGCTCCAGCGCCTCTTTCGTTTCGTTGAACAGGCGCACGTGCTCGAGCGCGATAGCCGCCTGGTCGCCGAAGGTACGCAGCAGCGCGAGTTCGGGGTCACTGAAAAGCCGTACCTCCTGGCGGCGCAGGGTGATGGTGCCGAAGGGCTGGCCCTCGCGCAGCAGAGGCGCGACGACGATCGTGCGATGGTCGAGGCGATGCGCGATCTCGTGGCCGAGCGGAAACTCGTCGGCCTCGGCCTGCATGTCCTCGACCTGCACCGTCCTCCGATCGAGGACGGCGCGTCCGTTGGTCGAGGTGCGGTCGATTGGCACCAGCTCCACCGTCGTCACCTCGTTCGCATGTGGGCCGCGCGACGTAACGTGCCGTAGATTGTCGCCCTCGGTCAGGAAGATCGACGCCGAGGCCGCGTCGCACAATCCTGCGGCGCGGTCGGCGACGGCCTCGAGCACGGGCTGCACGTCGCTCGGCGATTCGGTGATTACCCGCAGGATCTCGCTGACGGCCGTCTGTTGCTCCAGGGACTCCTTGGTTTCGTTGAACAGCCTGACGTTCTCGATGGCGATCACCGCCTGATCGGCGAAGGTCTCCAGCAGGTTGACGAGCTTGTCGGGGAACAAACCGGTTTCCTTGCGCGCAACCGCGATGGCGCCCACGACCCGGCCCTCGCGCATCAGGGGCACACCGAGCAGGCTGCGGACTTCCTGCGCGGCGGCCGGAATGGGGAAATCCGGGTCTGCGACGATGTCGGGGATCTGCACCGGCGCGCGTTCGAGAATGGCGCGCCCGCTGATCAGGTCGCGTCCGGGCTTTACCGGGAAAGCGGCGCGGCCCGCTTCGATTACCTCCGGCGAGAAGCCCCGGATGGCCGCCAGATGCAGTAGCTCGCCGTCGAAGCGTATCGCCGCACCCGTCTCGGCGTTGCAGAGCGCCATCGCGCGCTCGACGATGGCGTCGAACACCGGCTGCACGTCGGTCGGCGATTCCGAGATCACGCGCAGGATCTCGCTGATCGCGGTTTGCTGCTCGAGCGCCTCCTCGGTCTCGTTGAACAGGCGCACGTTCTCGATCGCGATCACGGCCTGGTCGGCGAAGGTTTGTAAGAGGCTGACGAGTTTGTCGGAGAACGAACCGGGCTCTTCCCGCCCGACCGCTATCGAGCCGACAACGCGGCCTTCGCGTATCAGCGGCACGGCGAGCACGCCACGCATTTCCTGTCCGACGACAGCGAAGGCGTAGTTCGGTTCGGCCAGCGTGTCGGGGATCTGCACGGGCGTTCGCTCGAGAATCGAGCGTCCGGTAGCCGAGTTTGGCGCGGGTTTCAGCGGAAAAAGCGCAACGGTCGAGTCGAGCGCCTCCGGCGACAAGCCACGCACGGCTGCCAGATGCATCTTCTCGCCGTCGAAGCGTGTCGTGAAGCCCAATCCGGCATTGCAAAGCGCCATCGCGCGTTCGGCGATCGCATCGAACACCGGCTGCACGTCGGTCGGCGATTCGGAGATCACGCGCAGGATCTCGCTGATTGCGGTCTGCTGCTCGAGCGCTTCCTTGGTTTCATTGAACAGCCGTACGTTTTCGATTGCGATCACGGCCTGGTCGGCGAAGGTCTCGAGCAGGTCAACGAGTTTTGCCGAAAAGGAACCGGCCTTGTGCCGGCCCACGGCAATCGAGCCGACCACACGGCCTTCGCGCATCAACGGCACGGCGAGAACGCTGCGCATTTCCTGCGCGGGGCCGCCCGGCAGGAAGAATTTTGGATCGGTGACCGTGTCCGGGATCTGCACCGGCGTACGCTCGAGAACCGCGCGCCCGCTGGTGGAGCTATGGTCGGGCTTCATCGGGAAAGCCGCACGGGTCGCATCGAGCGTCTCGGGCGACAAGCCATAGACGGCCGCCAAATGCATCTGCTCGCCATCGAAGCGCGTCGCGACACCCAGCTCGGCATCGCACAACGCGATCGCGCGCTCGGTGATGGCGTCGAACACGGGCTGCACGTCGGCGGGCGATTCCGAGATCACGCGCAGGATCTCGCTGATCGCGGTCTGCTGCTCCAGTGCTTCTTTGGTCTCGTTGAACAACCGTGCGTTCTCGACAGCGATCACGGCCTGGTCAGCAAAAGTCTGTAGCAGGCTGATGAGCTGATCGGGAAACAGGCCCGTTTCGGCGCGGAGGACCATGATCGTGCCGGCGACCCCATCATCACGCAGCATGGGCACGGCGACGCCGCTGTGCGCACCGGTCCTTTCGAGTGCACGTTTGAGCGCATCGGGATAATCAGGATCGGAGATTACATCGGGGATCTGCACAGGCGCTCGCTCACGGACCGCGCGCGCGTTGAGGCTGGCCCCATCGACCGTCATCGGAAATGCAGCAAGAATCCCGTCCATCACCCCTTCTACGACTCCGGTAACGCCGGCTGAAGCCATGACATGCACCATCTCACCGTCGAAGCGCGTCGTTATCGCGCCGAGAGCGCCGCACATCTCCATCGCGCGTTCGGCGATAGCGTCGAACACGGGCTGCACCTCGGTCGGCGAGCGGCTGATGACGCGCAGGATCTCCGCGGTCGCCGTCTGCCGTTCTAGGGCCTGCTGAGTCTCGTTGAACAGGCGTACGTTCTCGATGGCGATGACCGCCTGCTCGGCGAAGGTTTCGAGGAGGCCGACGAGTTCGTCGGAGAACACGCCGGGATCGGCGTGCCCCACAGCAATGGTTCCGACCACCTCACCATCGCGCAGCAGCGGCACGGCGAGGACGCTGCGCCCACCTGAGCGCGCGGCGGCCTCCTTCAGCGCGCCTTTGTAACCGGGGTCTGTAAGGATATCTGCGACCTACACGGGCGCACATGCGCGGAATGCCCGCGCATTCAGCCCCGAATCACTCAGCTTCATCGGATAGGCGGCGCGGACGTTGTCGATATCTGCCGTTCCGCTCACCGACATGAGGTGAAGCAACTCGCCATCGACGCGTGTCGTGCCTGCCATCACCGCATCGCACAGCGTCATCGCGCGTTCGGCGATGACGTCGAACACCGGCTGCAGATCCGTCGGTGACCTGCTGATGACCTGCAGCACGTCGCCGATCGCCTGCCGGTGCGCGCGCTCCCTGGCGAGCTCCGCCGTGCCGACTGTGAGACTGCGCTCGAGGTCGGCGGCGGATTCGCGGGAAGGTTCGGTCATGCGCTTGTGCTGGCGGGTCAGGCCAATCGAACACAGGCGGATATTATCAGCACTAGGGATGCGCTTAATGCGGTATCGACTTGATTGAACTTTTCGCGATCCCCTTCTCGCGCGCGAGAAGCTCATGGGCGGAATCGGCAGGCAGGGGTTTCGAGAACCAGAAACCTTGCGCAACGCGACAGTCGAGCTCGCGCAATCTCTGCGCCTGATCCTGTGTTTCGACGCCTTCGGCGATGACCTCCATGTCGAGCACACGACCGAGACTGATCAGCGCGTCGATGATCCGGCCGTCGATATTCGTATCGTGGCTCGGCGAAACGAAGGAGCGATCGATCTTCAAGGTATCGTATGAAAACAAATTCAGGTAACTGAGTGACGAATATCCGGTACCGAAATCGTCGAGATGCAGCTTGACGCCAATCGCCTGCAGTGCGGAAAGCACTTTGATCGTTTCCGCCTCATGCTCGAGTAAAGCGTTCTCGGTAATCTCGAGGTGAAGCGACTGCGGTTGCAATCCCGTTTCCTCCAAAATTGCTTTGGTACGGATATCGAAATCGGGTTCCGAGAACAAACGCGTCGATATGTTTACACTGATTGAAAGATCCTCGTATGCGGGATCGCTGTTTTGCCAGATGCGCGTTTGGCGGCACGCTTCACGCATGATCCAACAGCTAATGGGGCCGATCGTGCCGCTGTCTTCGGCGAGCGGGATGAAGTCGTTCGGCGCGATTAAACCTCTTATTGGATGGAACCAACGCAGCAGGGCTTCGAATCCAATCACGGACATTTGATCGAGCGATACGATCGGTTGGTAGTGGGCGGTCAATTCGTTTCTGCTCAGCGCGGTGCGCAGGTCGGTTTCGAGTTCGAGCCGTTGCAGCGCGGTCTCATGCATGAGATTGTCGAATACCGCATAGGAACCCACGCGATGATGCTTGGTGCGATACATCGCCAGATCAGCATCGCGCAGCAGGTCCTCCGGCCGGTCGTATTTGGGGTCGCTCAAGGCGATGCCGATGCTCGCCGTAGCGAACAGTTCTTTATCGGCGATGATAAATTTCTGCGACAGCAATTCACGTACGCGTTCCGACACGAGTGTCGCCTTGCTGAGCCCGCTGATCTCCATCAATAGAATGGCGAATTCATCGCCGCCAAGCCGCGCGACGGAATCACCGGGACGCAAAAACATGCTCAGGCGCTTTCCGAATTCGACGAGTAAAGCATCGCCGGCCGTGTGCCCCAGGCTGTCATTGATGCTCTTGAAACGGTCGAGATCAAGGAACAGGACACCAAACTTTCGCTTATAGTCGCGCTTATATTGCTTACAGGCGATGTCGAGGCGATCGAGAAACAGATTACGGTTTGGTAATCCCGTCAGCGCGTCGTGCAGGGCTTCGTGTACGAGCATCGCTTCGGTGTTCTTGCGATCGCTGATATCGGTGAGCGACCCCGCGATGCGGGTTGCGCGCCCCTCGTTGTTGCGTACCGCTACGCCACGACACAATACCCAGACGTATTTCCCCGGTCCGTTCTTCATCCGGAATTCGTATTCGAAGTGATCCGTATCGGCGTTCATGTGCGCGTCGAGCGCTTTTTTGAGGCCGATCCGATCTTCGGCGTGCACGCGGTTCAGCCAGGTGCCGGGCGAAGAATCCGCGTCATTCGATGAAAGCTTGAGCATCGCCAGCCAGCGTGGCGAGTAATACACGTGGTCGCGTTCGAGATCCCAGTCCCAAATACCGTCGCGCGCACCGGCGACGGCAAGCGCATAGCGCTCTTCGCTTTCGCGACGCGACGCGTCCGCTTCCTGCCGCGCGATGGCATATCGGATCGAACGGCCGAGCAGCTCGGGCGTAATGCTGCGTTTAATGAGATAGTCTTGCGCACCTTCCGTTACGGCCGCCGCCGCGCCTTCCTCATCTTCGACATTGGTCAGAATGATCACCGGCACGGCCGGCGCCGCGAGCTTTACACGGCGGAGGTTTTCGAGACCTCGACCGTCGGGCAGGTTCAAATCGAGGAGCACGAGTTCGAAGTCGTCGTAATGTAAACGGTCAATGCCGTCGTTGAGCTGCAGCGCATGCTCTAGATGTGCTTTGATGTGTGCAGATTGGGCAAGTTGCTCGCGGATTAATTCCGCTTCTACACTGTCATCCTCGATTAACAAAATTCGGATTGGTTGCCGATTCATGCGACTGTGGGCGAGCGATAGATAAAGCTCAGCTCATGCAAGACGGGTGACGTGGCTCGGCGTTTTGGGAAGGAGGATGAAGAAGGTGCAGCCGGCGCCGTCGTTCGATTTCGCCCAGATTTGACCGCCGTGTCGCTCGACGATGCGGCGGCAGATCGATAAGCCCAGACCCGTGCCCGGATATTCCTCCTGGGTATGCAGTCGTTGGCCCATTTCGAACACCCGGTTCAAATAGGGATCGGCGATACCGATGCCGTTGTCGGCGAAGGCGAGCTGCCACTCCGGACCGCGCTGTTCCACATCGATCCGCACGACCGGGCGGTCGCGGCCGTGGAATTTCAAGGCATTTGATATCAGGTTCTGAAAGAGATGCAGCATCTGATACTCGTCGCCCGCAACCGCAGGGAGATGGTCGAATGTAATCTCGGCGCCGGTATCGTCGATCGCGGCGCGCAGATTGTCCAGCGCTTGCTCTGCAGTTTGGTTCAGATCAACCAAACTATGTGACGAATCTCTCGATGAAACAGTGAGGTATTCGAGCATACTATCGAGCATGTCGCTGGTACGTTGCGAGCATTGCAGGATCTGATTCATCCATTTATAGGCGGGATTACCGGGGCTGAATTGTTGTTGGTCCCCGATATGTCGACTGAGCCGCATGATCTGCTGAATCGGCTCTTTGAGGTCGTGGGAGAAGACTAAGGCGATATCGCGCAGTTCTTGATTCAATAAACCAGCCGTGCCCGAATGGTGAATCGGAGTTTCGGTGTCAGCGGCGTCTTGGTCGTTGAGGCAGGCGAGGAAACGCGAAGCAGCATAGGCGTTCGCTGTACGCCACACTGAAATGATTCCGGCGCGCCCGTTTGCGCCCTCGACATCGAGGTCGATCGACTCCAGATCCGAATGCGGGTTCATACAAAAATCCCGCCACCGCGCCACCGCTTCGTCATCACCCAAGAGGTCCTCGAGTTTGGTCGTTACCAGGCGTTCGCCCTCTTCGCCGAGAAAGCGCGCCATGAGACTGTTGATCTGTTGGATCCTGGCGTTTTCGTCCGCGACGATCGCCGGCAACGGGAAATCGTCGATGGACAGGCCGGCGGTCGCGGCGCTCATGCCTTCGTATTTACGCTCCAGCACCTGCACGACAATGTCTGCGAGCGCCAGGAAGCCCGCGCTACTCTTGCGCGCGACACCTTCGAACGCGAGACCGGGTGCCATCGATTGCTCAACGATGTCCGATTCGTGGCCGAACAGGATCACGGCGGTGCCTGGAAAACGGCGTTTTAGATCGCCGAGCACCTGATCGGTTTGGCCCCAGGCGAGCTTGGGCGCGAGGATGGCAACATCGTGCCGTCCGGATGCCAGGGCATCTGCAAATGACATCGCGTCATTGGCCACATTGACGCCGGCTTCGGGAAACGTTCGTTTAAGTAACAGTGCGCAGAGGTCGCTGTCGCTGGTGTTGGAATCAATGACGAGAATGGCAGGCGCGCGCGACATCGTCATCAGCTTGTGAGAAGACGTTCGTCATTATTGTTGTGCCGTAGCAATGCGATACCTGCTGCAGGCCGTGACCACAAACCATACCGGGACCTGAACGTTTTTCAGGTCGAAAAAAAGCTCGTCGGGGGTCCTACCGACGCGCTCCGGCACCCTAGAGTAGCCACCCCAGTTAGATCCCCCTGGCGGTAAGCATTGTGTAATTTCGAGGGGTAAAGCTCAAGCCCGCGGCTGAGCGAATCAGGCTTAGCTGCGCAACTTAAACCTTTGAATTTTCCCCGTAGCGGTCTTAGGGAGATCGTCGACAAATTCGATCCAGCGCGGATGTTTATAGGCGGCAAGGCGCGATTTGACGTGGCCCTTGAGTTCATCGGCCAGACTGACCATACCTTCCGCGCCGGGTTCCAGCACGACATAGGCGGCGGGTTTGACCAGCTCTTCGTCATCGGCGCGGCCGATGACCGCAGCTTCACGCACCGCCGCGTGACTCACGAGCGCCGCTTCCACTTCGGTCGGCGACACGTAGATGCCACCAACCTTGAGCATGTCGTCGCTACGCCCGCAGTAAACGTAATAGCCATCATCGTCGATACGGAATTTATCGCCCGTCCGAGTCCAGCGGCCGATGAACGTCGTACGGCTTTTTTCCCGGTTGTTCCAATACATCGATGCCGTGGTAGGGCCGGCGACGTGTAACTCTCCAATTTCACCCCGCGGTACTGCGGCGCCACCATCGTCAACGATACGCGCCTCGTAACCGGGCACGGGTTTGCCCGTCGTCCCGTAACGCACCTGTTGCGGTTGGTTCGAGATGAAGATGTGGAGCATTTCGGTTGAGCCGATGCCGTCAATTACGTCGATCCCGAAATGCGCCTGCCAGCGGTGCGCGATGTCTTCCGGCAGCGCTTCTCCTGCAGACGTGCAGCGTCTGAGATTCAAGGCCTCGGCCGGTGGCAGGGCGGGACTTGCCAGCAATGCCGCATAGAGCGTCGGTACACCATAAAAGATCGTGGTCTGGTGGGTCTGAAGTCGCTCGAAAACGGCCTCGGGTGTCGGCCGCTCGGCCATCAACACCGTCGTCGCACCGCTGGCCAGGGGGAAGCTCAAGGCATTGCCGAGACCGTAGGCGAAGAAGAGCTTTGCGGCGGAAAAAACGCAATCACGCTCGCTGATCCCGAGCACCGGGCGCGCATACAGCTCAGCGGTCTGAATCAAACTCGAATGAACGTGAACCGTACCCTTGGGGGTGCCTGTAGACCCGGATGAGTACAGCCAGAAACACGCGTCATCGGCAAGCGTAGGGGCGATTTCGGCCTGCGGCGTTACGCGTTCGAGCAATGTCTCGAGTCCGGTTTCACTATCGGCGTCCGTACCGCTCACGATCAGTCGCTCGAAGCTCGGGACCGAGTCGAGCAGCGGTTCGAACAGGGGCGCCAGCGGCGCGGAAACGACCGCGACCTGCGCACGGCTGTCGTTGAGCATCCACGCATAATCCGTAGCGGTCAGCAGCGTATTGACCAGCACCGGCACGATGCCCGCGCGGACGGCGCCCAGAAACAGGCTTGGCAGCTCGAACGAGTCGTGCATGCAGATGAGCACGCGCTGTTCCATCTCGAGTCCCATCTCTTGCAAGAGCGCGGCGGCGCGAGCCGAGCGCTCATCGAGATCGCCGAAGCTGTAGCGGCCGCGGTCATCGATATACGCACATTTGTCGGCACGCCCGGCGTCGAG
Source organism: Gammaproteobacteria bacterium (assembly GCA_965217605.1). Lineage (GTDB taxonomy): Bacteria > Pseudomonadota > Gammaproteobacteria > JAYYZW01. The sequence continues at coordinate 351,220 of CBDCJB010000004.1, read as the reverse complement.
GTTGCGTGCGATCAGATCGAATGCGGCGTTGTAATCGCGCGGCAGTTCGATGGACGGCGGTGAGGTGCGATGGTCCGCGCTGCTCAACGCGGCCATCAGAACTCGGGCGCCAGCGTCAGTTTGATCCCGTTCAAGGATTCGCTGAAATCGATCTGACAAGCGAGCCGCGAATTGTCCCGAAAATGACCCGAATCCTCGACCATGACCTGTTCATCCGGCTCGCGTGGTTTGAGACGCGTTAACCATGCGTGCTCGACATAGACGTGACAGGTCGAGCATATGCATTGACCGCCGCAGATGGCCGCCACGGGGAGGCCCGCGTCGCGCAGGATCTCCATCAAGGTATACCCCTGGCGGGCGTCCAGCTCATGCTCCTTACCGTCTCGATCGGTTGCATAGACAACGCCCAACGGTCACAGCCTCACATAGGAATAATCGATCGGCCGATTATTGACACCGATGCGCGGCGGTGCAATCCAGGAGGCGAATCGTCCCGGTTCGGTCACCTGCTGCATGAGCGATAGAACGTAGTGCTGATCGTCGTCGTCCGGTAACCATTCCGACCTGCGCGCCTGCCAGTCGTCTTGCGCGATGATTTCGCCCTCCGGTGTCACGGCAACGTTGGCGAACCGGCCGATTTGACGGTGAAAAGCGCGATGCGGAAGTTTGAGCTCGAAGTCGATACCGTGCTCCGCGATGATTTTATTCCAGCGGTCGACCCCGCGCTGGCAATCGACGATGTAGTCATCACGCAGCCGTTCATTGATCGACATCAATGCGGCGGTCTCGGTTTCGACCAGGCGTCCATCGCGAACTTCACTGACGAGATAGCTTTCATCCTGGAGCTTGTGATCGTCGGTGATGCGCGCTTCCTGGTAACGGCCCTTGAGGCTTTGCGTAAAGTAATTGGCCGCGTTAGTCGAGTGTTCGGCACCGAACAGATCGGCCGAGACACTGAAGTGAAAATTGATGTACTTTTGCATCGTCGGTAAATCGATCGCACCGTGTTTACGTACATCGTCGGCTTTTTTCTCGCTCATCACTTCACAGGCCTTTTGAACCATGCGGCTGACGCCGGTTTCGCCGACGTACATGTGATGTGCTTCTTCAGTCAGCATGAACTGGCAGGTGCGCGCCAATGGATCGAATGCGGATTCCGCGAGTGAGGCGAGCTGATACTTGCCGTCGCGATCGGTAAAAAAAGTAAACATGAAAAATGACAGCCAATCCGAGGTGCGCTCGTTGAATGCGCCCAGGATGCGCGGCTTGTCGGGATCGCCCGAACGCCGTTCCAATAACGCTTCCGCTTCCGCGCGCCCGTCGCGACCGAAGTGCGCCATGAGGATGTAAACCATGGCCCATAGATGGCGGGCTTCCTCGACATTGATCTGAAAGAGACTCCGCATGTCGATCAGCGACGGCGCAGTCGCGGCCAGGCGGCGTTGCTGCTCGACCGAGGCGGGCTCGGTATCCCCCTGGGTCACGATCAGGCGGCGCAGCGGGCCGCGGTATTCGCCGGGCACCTCCCGCCACACGGCTTCCCCATGATGGTCACCGAATTTGATGCGTTTATCGTCGCCGCCTTCAGCCAGGAAGATGCCCCAGCGGTAGGCCGGCATCTTGACGTAGTCGAAGTGCGCCCAGCCGTGTTTGTCGACGCTGACGGCCGTGCGTAGATACACGTCTTTGTCTTGATACCGCTCGGGCCCATAGGCACGCCACCACGCCAGGAACTTCGGATGCCAGTGTTCCAAAGCGCGTTTGAGTCGGCGGTCGGAGGCCAGCCCGACGTTGTTCGGGATCAGTTCGTTGTAGTCTGCGTTCGCCGGCATGATCGTCGTCTCACAATTCGATTCGCTTGGAGGCGGGCTCCCGTTGGGGCTTGGTATTGCGAATATCGCGCACTAGACGCGATGTTTGTCAAAACTCGGTCGTTCGCCGGTCCCGTAGACCACCAGGGCCCCTTTTTCGCCGACTGCATTCGGGCGTTGGAAGATCCAATTCTGCCACGCGCTCAGGCGCGCGAATATTTTGGACTCCATGGTTTCAGGGCCGGCAAATCGCAGGTTGGCCTCCATACCGCTCAGCGCGTCGGGTGAAAAGCCGGCCCGTGCCTCGATGACCAGACGCAACTCGTCTTCCCAATCGATATCGTCCGGCGTAAACGTGACGAGACCCGCGGCCGAGGCACGTTCCGCATCCAGCGGTGTGTCGATCATACCGCGCGCGGAGGTCAATCCAGACCCGGCGTCCGAAAAACGCGTCGCAAGGCGGGTAATCCCGTTGACCATCTGGTAGCGGTTGAAGTTCAGTCCGCTCAGTGCGACGGTCGCCGGCGGTGCTCCGTCGTCTTCGAAGCGACCCAAGAGCATGTAACTCTGATCGGCGGCGAGGACGAGTTCGAACAAGGTGCCGGCGAAACAACTGCCGGGTTCGATCACCGCGATGAGACTTCGCGCGGAGACGTCGATGCGTTTGAGTACACGGCGCGTAAACAGCAAGACCTCCCTGATGAACCAGTGTGTCGCATGCGCGTCGAGCATGCGGTCCGTGTCGAGAACGTACTCGGGATCGCCGGCACTTTTGAATATCCACGTGCCGATCTCCTCTTCATTGAAGCGCAGGTGCAGTATGGCGTCGTCGAGCTCGCGCATGATACCGAGCGGCCAGAACGCGGCGCCCACGGCGACTGCGGCAGCCGGCGTAGCGGGCGGCGGCCCGGGTGGGCCCTTGAACGTGAACGTGGCGCAGCGCCTTTCGCGATCGATTTCGATTTCGAGGTGCTCATAAGCGAGTGCGCCATCTGAAAAACTACACGTAAGCGGCGCAAGCGAGATACCCGATTGATCGCCGGGACGGTCGGAGCCAGCGGCGATAAGCGCGGCCCGCTCCCGTAACCGCGCTTCGAAGGTCGAGGACGGGACGACTTCATCGACGAGCCGCCAGTCGACGGCGCGGCCACCGCGGATCCCTTCTTCAAGGGTACAGAAGTAATCCGCGTGATCGCGGCGCACGTGCCGTTTATCCACCAGCCTGGTCAAGCCGCCGGTACCGGGCAGTACGGCGAGCAGCGACAATTCGGGCAGCGAGACGGCGCTGGCGCCGTCATCAGCCAGCACGATCTCCTCGCAGGCCAGCGCGAGCTCGTAACCGCCGCCCGCGCAGGATCCCTTAATGGCGCAGAGATAAACCTGCCCCGAAGCGGCGCTTGCATCCTCCATGGCGTTGCGCGTTTCGTTGGTGAACTTGCAGAAATTGACCTTGTGGCCGTGGGTGGCGCGGCCGAGCATCTGAATGTTGGCGCCGGCGCAGAACACGCGATCCTTGCCCGATTGAATGACGACGCAACCCACCTCCGGATGTTCGAAACGCAAGCGCTGCACCGCGTCTTGAAGTTCGATGTCCACGCCTAAATCGTAAGAGTTCGACTTGAGTTCGTAACCTGGACCCAAGGTGGCGTGCTCGTCGACGTTCATGCTCAGCCATGCCACGCGGTCAACGATGCGAAGATCCCAGTGCCGGTATCGATCGGGCGAGGTCCGAAAATCGATCGCTGCCTGCGGGTCGTCTCGGGGGTTCATGCCGGCCTTACACGTCGCTGTGCTGAATCGAGTCCAAGGCGTACAACAACCGATCGATCTCGTCGCGTGTGTTGTACATCGAAATACCGCTCCGGAGCATGCCTTCGTTCGCCACGCCGAGCCATTCCATGACGCGCAATGCATAGAAGTGTCCATGCCAAAGTTGCAACCCGTCTTTCGCCAGCGCACTGGCCGCTGCTTCGGGGGTGTGGCCTTCGAGTGAGATGGAAACCGTCGGTGCGCGCTGCGCCACATCGAATGGAGGGCCCCAGCGGTTGATGCCGGCGATCGCTTCCAGGCCGTCGTAGTAATAGTGTGCGAGTTCGTGTTCGTACGCCGCGATCCCATGCATCGCATCGATCAGGCGTTGACGGCGATCCGGACCCGCACCCCAAGTCGCGAGATAGTCGACGGCCGCACTGACCCCTGCGATCGCGACGTGATTCAAGGTTCCCGTTTCGATGCGATAGGGCGCGTGGCCCTTCTGTGTGCGCAGCCGATCCGTTTCTAGCGTATCGAGCAAGCCCGGTCGCGCGTAGAGAATGCCCACGTGCGGTCCATAGAACTTGTAGGCTGAACACAACAGAAAATCGCAATCGAGCCGCTGGACGTCGACCGAAAAGTGCGCTGCATAATGTACGGCATCAACCACGACATAGGCGCCAGTGCGCTGCGCAAGGGCCCGGAGCTGTGCAACGTCCGGCACGGTACCGAGCGCGTTCGACGCCAAGGTTACAGCGACGATGCGTGTGCGCGCATTGAGTTGGGCCGCGAAATCGTCGATGTCGATCGCGCCCGTTTCGTCCAAGCCTACTTCGCGTACGACCACACCTTGATATTGAAGACCCAGCCACGGTCCGCGATTGGCCTCGTGGTCGAGCGCGGTGATCACCACCTCGTCGCCACGCTCCAAGCCACGACCGAGTGCGTGACTCAAGGCGAAGTTCAGCGACGTCATGTTGGCGCCGAACGAGATCGACGCCGGATCGGTCGCGCCGAGGAAATCGGCGACCGCCTCTCGCGCTTGGCGGACGGACTCGGTCACCGCGATTGAGGTTCTGAACATCCCGTCGAAATTGGCATTGCGTGAGCGATAGCACTCGGCGACGGTGTCGATCACGATCTCCGGCGTCTGCGTCCCGCCCGGGCCGTCCAGATACGCTACGGCCTGTCCGTTAACGGTGGCGTCCAGGGCGGGGAAATCCGCGCGTGCGCGCTGGCAGTCGGCGTCGGTATAGGCCACGAGTGTGATGATACGGAAGGCTCGGCGCACTCGCGAGCCTAAAGTCGTTTAAGAACGATCCCGGATTCCGCTACGCTCCATCCGGGCTACGTCGGGAAGGTAGCCTGGATGGAGCGTAGCGGAATCCAGGGGCAATATTTAAACTGTCTCAAAATTAATCGGGAGGCGATTTCGATGTCCGTGCAGGACGGGAGCGTAGGGAAACTCGATTTCATCGAGCACCACGGGCTTTGGAGCGATGAACAACAGGAGGCGGCGCGCCGTATAGCGGCGGAGATCGAGCAGCATGACCTGCGAACGATTCGGATCGCCTGGGGCGATCAGCATGGTCTCGTGCGCGGCAAAAACGTCATGGCGCACGATTTCCTGCTGGCGTTGAATAACGGTGTCGATTTTCAAACGGCGACGCTGTTCATGGACACGACCAATCACATCTTTGCGCCCATGTTCTCGAGTGACGCGGGTATCGGCATGGCCGCTCTGGCCGGTGGACCGGACGCGATCCTCGTACCCGATCCCACAACCTTCCGTATCCTGCCGTGGGCGCCGCGCACGGGCTGGGTGTTGTCGGAAATGCATTTGCAAGACGGGAGCCGCTGCCCCTTCGATTCGCGTTCGCTGCTTCGACAGACGCTTTCGAAACTCAACACCGAGGGGCTGGACTACATCGCCGGGCTCGAAATCGAGTTTTACATCACACGTATCGAAGACCCGATGCACACGCCGGAACAATCGGGATATCCACCGGAGCCGCCGCGGATCAGCACCATCGCCCACGGCTTTCAATATCTGACCGAAGAGCGTCAGGATGAGATCGATCCCATCCTCCAGTTGCTGCACGATAACCTCGAGGGGCTCGGGCTGCCGTTACGCACGATGGAAGATGAATGGGGGCCCGGACAGTGTGAGTTTACGTTCGATCCGCTGCGCGGCCTCGCCAGCGCGGATACGATGCTGATGTTTCGCAATGCGACGAAGCAGGTGTGCCGCCGGCATGGCTATCACGCGACGTTCATGACGCGACCGGCGCTGCCGAATTTTTTCTCGAGCGGCTGGCATCTTCATCAATCGCTGTGCGATCACGCCAGCGGTGAAAATCGATTCACCAGTGCAACGGAAACGATCTCCGATCTCGGCCTGCAATTCATTGCGGGTATTCTCGAACATACGCCTGCAGCATCGGTTTTTTCCACGCCGACCATCAACGGCTACAAACGTTATGCCCCCAATTCTTTTGCGCCCGATCGCATTACCTGGGGGACGGAGAACCGCGGCGCGATGATCCGTGTCCTGGGAGAAGCGGGTGATATCGCGACGCATATCGAAAACCGCGCCGGCGAGCCGTGCGCTAATCCGTATCTGTATATGGCCTCGCAAATTGTCGCGGGAATGGACGGCGTGTCACGCAAACTCGATCCGGGTCCGGCGGAGATCGCGCCTTATGAATCCGATAAACCGAAGATGCCTGCGAGTCTGATGGACGCGGTCGCCGCGCTTGCACAAAGCGCGTTGTTTAAAGAGGCATTCGGTGACGCCTACGTCGATTACATCCTCGCGGTGAAGCAGAGTGAGATCGATCGTTTTCTGGCGCACGTGACGGACTGGGAGCAGCTCGAGTACTTCGAGATGTTCTAGAACCGATCTAAATATTGCCCCTGGATTCCGCTACGCTCGATCCAGGGTCTTTCCTGCCGGTAATAAGGAGAAGGCAATGAGTTGGCGTGGCGACAAACTCGGGCCGATGTCGAGCGAAGAGATGAACGCGTTCCTGGCCGGACCGTGGCTCGCGCGCCTCGCTTGTCTAACGCCGGACGGTGCGCCCTATATCGTGCCGCTGTGGTACCACTGGGACGGTGATGCATTCTGGGTCGTAGGCCGCAAGCGCTCGGAGTGGGCGCATTTCATGGCCGCGGATCCGCGCGTATCACTGGTGGTCGATGAACCAGAGCCGCCGATTCGCAAAGTGATCTGCGAAGGTACCGCCGAGGTGGTCGAAGAAGCCGTGGGGCCTTATCTCGAGAACGGCGAGAAATCGATCTGGAACAAGATCGGCGAGGAACACACCGGACCGCGTTACCTGGGCGATAAAGCGGCTGAATACCGTGGCGGCGTGAACGTCGAGCCGTGTTGGACGTTTCGTATCGCGCCGAAGAAGATTACGACCTGGCAGGGCTTCGGTTGGCACCCGCGCTACAAGCATCCGGAACTTTATCCGGACGCGAGCGAGGACGGTCAAGACCCGTGACCGCCTTGTTGGCGCCAGATGACCCGGCGCCGGTCATTCTCGAACGGCCGCACGGCGCATCACCCTTTTTCGTCAGCTGCGATCATGCGGGTAACGCGATCCCTCGTGCCCTGGGCGATCTCGGTTTGAACGGTGCGGATCGCGAACGGCATATCGCGTGGGACATCGGTGCACTGGGCGTCGCGCGCGAACTGTCTACGATTCTCGACGCAGCGCTGGTGGCGCAAACCTACTCGCGCCTCGTGATCGATTGCAATCGACCGAAAACGCACGCGGAACTCATCGTGGAGCGCAGTGAAGCGACCGATATTCCCGGAAACCAGGGATTGTCGCCCGCCGCACGCGGCATGCGCGAAACCGCTGTTTACGATCCCTACCACGGGGCCATCAGCGAGCTGCTCGACGACCGCGAGCAAGGCCGCCGTGAAACCGTATACGTATCCGTACACAGTTTCACCCCGGTGTTTCTCGGCTGCAGGCGGCGCTGGGAGATTGGAGTTCTGTACGGCCGCGATGACCGCTTGGCGCGGCCGATCCTGCAGCGTTTGCAGAGCGCTGGCGATTTGTGCGTCGGTGATAACGAACCCTACCGCATCGATGAGCGGGATCTCGGTCTGCCTGAACACGCGATCAAGCGCGGGCTGTTGAACGTGCTATTCGAGCTGCGCCAGGATTTGATCACGGATCCCGAGCCGCAACGGGCGTGGGGAAAGCGCCTCGCTCGTGTTTTACTGTCGGCGTTCGACGTGGTCGAGGCCTGAGCTCGACGATCGATCGCGGCGCCGCTAGAATCGCCGCTCTCGTGAAATTACTCGAGCAAGGCACCGTGAAAAAACACCCATTCGATCGCAAACAACGCTATGAAGTCGGCAAACTGCAGCAGCGCTTGCGGCGCTTGACCGGTCGCGCGATCGCGGACTTCAATATGATAGAAGACGGTGACCGCGTGATGGTTTGTGTCTCAGGCGGCAAGGATTCCTATACGCTGTTGGAAATACTGACTGGTCTTCAACGACGTGCGCCCATCGAATTCGAATTGCTCGTCGTGCATGTCGATCAGAAACAACCGGGCTATCCGGCGGGCGTCATGGCCGACTATCTCGAGGGACTCGGGATCGCGTTTCACGTGATCGAGCAGGATACCTACTCCATCGTCAAACGCGTGATTCCCGAAGACAAAACCATGTGCGGACTGTGTTCGCGGCTGCGGCGAGGGATCCTCTATACCTTCGGTGCAGAGCACGGCGTCAGCAAGATCGCGCTGGGACATCATCGTGACGATATCGTCGAGACACTTTTCCTCAATATGTTTTTTGCATCCAAACTCAAGGCGATGCCCCCGAAGCTGTTGAGTGACGACGGTCGTCACGTCGTGATTCGCCCGCTTGCGTATTGCAGCGAGACGGATATCGCGCGCTACGCACGCGCACGTTCGTTTCCCATCATCCCGTGTAATCTGTGCGGCAGTCAGGAGCACCTTCAACGGGTCAAGATCAAACAGATGTTACGCGAGTGGGAGCGCGCGCAACCCGGGCGACTGGAAAATATCTTTCGGAGTCTGCAGTCGATCGTTCCATCGCATCTCGCGGATACGGCGTCGTTTGATTTTAAGAACCTGATCGCGAACGGTTCGGCGAAACCTAGTTCGATACACCATATTCGTCGCGCACAGCACGCCTGAGTATTTTCCCGACGTTAGATTTGGGCAGTTCATCGACAAACTCGATTTGCCGGGGAACTTTGTACGCGGTCAAATGTTTCCTGCAATGGTCGAGTAACGTTTGTTCGCATAGCGAATCGTTTGCGCGTACGACCACGAGCTTTACCGCTTCAGTCGATTTCGGATCAGGTACGCCGATCGCGGCGGCCTCGATGACCACTGGGTGTGAAACGGCGATATCCTCGATCTCGTTGGGGTAAACGTTGAATCCGGATACGAGGATCATGGCTTTTTTGCGATCTACAATCTTGATGTAACCGTCATCGCGGATCAGTGCGATGTCGCCGGTGCGCAGCCAGCCGTCGTACTCGATAACGGCGCTGGTTTCTTCAGGATCATTCCAGTAACCCTGCATCACCTGCGGGCCGCGGACACAAAGTTCCCCTACTTCATTGACGGCTACTTCGCGGCCGTCATCAGCGATGACCTTGCATTCGGTCGACGGTAGCGGCAAGCCGATGCAACCGGTGAACTCTCCGATGTCGAATCGGTTGATGGCGACGACCGGCGACGTTTCAGTCAGGCCATAGCCTTCGGCCAGTACCGACCCCGTGATTTCCTGCCAGCGTTCGGCAACGTCACGCTGCACGGCCATGCCGCCCCCGCTCGAGAATTTGAGTGGCGTGAAATCGATTTCGTAAAATTTCGGGTGGTTCAACAACGCATTGAACAGGGTGTTGACGCCCGTGATCGCGGTGAAGGGGACGCGTTTGAGCTCCTTGACGAAGCTACCGATATCTCGTGGATCGGTGATTAGATAATTCATACATCCCTGCGACAGGAACGCGAAGCAATTCCCGGTCAACGCGTAGATGTGGTAGAGCGGCAGCGCGGTAATGATGATTTCTTCGCCGCGCTCGGTGAGGTCGCCAAACCATGCGACGACCTGAAGAATATTGGCGATGATGTTTCTGTGCGACAACATCGCGCCCTTCGAGCGCCCGGTCGTACCACCGGTGTATTGCAAAAACGCCAGATCGGAACCGACGATGGCGGGCGGTGAAAATTCGCGTTCGCCGCCCAATTGAAGGGCCTCTGACAACGAGACGGCGTCTGGAATCTTGGGAATGGGTGCCGGTGAGCGACGACGCGAGAACCGGTTGAACAGAAACGATTTCGGTTTCGGCATGAAGTCGCCGATCCGGGCAACGACGATATGTTCGATATGCGTAGCGCCGCGAACTGCGTCGACCGATCCAAGGGCGTTTTCGAACGCGACGATCACGCGTGCACCCGAATCATTCAGCCGATGTTCGAGTTCTCGCGGGGTGTACTGCGGATTGGTATTTACGACGACACCGCCCGCGCGCAGCGCGCCGAGCATTGCCACCGGATAGGCCAGAATGTTCGGCATCATGAGCGCGATGCGCTCACCTGGCTTGAACGCGCATCGCTGTTGTAAGTAAGCCGCGAAACGACGCGATTGCACCTCGATTTCCGAAAAGCTGATCGTCGAGCGGTAATTGCCGAAGGCCGGGCGATCGGGAAACTCCAAACAGGCCGCGTCACAGATCTCGACCAATGACGCATACCGGTCGGGGTCGATCGCCGGCGGCACGTCCGCCGGATAGGCGTTCAGCCAGATCTTGTCCACGTTATCTGTTCCTCAGTCGGTGACGCGGTACCATCACGTACGGGCAACGAAAATCGGCGCCCTATATCCTTATTTCGGATTATCTCGCTGAAGCTGTAATCGCCTACTCGATGTCTACGGATTTGGAGCTCACCGCACCACGATTTCGCGAGACGCACTCGTCGACTCGCGTTGCGACGGCGGCCGGTCACAAACCTTACACGTGGCACTATGTGCTGTCGATATTCCTCCGCCACAGGCGAGAGATCGTTGTGGCAAATACCGTTGCCATCATTGCGGCGGCGCTTAGCGTACCCGTACCGCTTTTGATGCCGTTATTGGTCGATGAAGTATTGCTGGATAAACCCGGCAATATGCTTGCGGCTTTGAATGCGCTCATACCGCAGTCGCTCTCCGGGCCCACCGCATATATCGCGGCGGTCTTAGTCATTACGATCGTTTTGCGCCTCGCGAGTATGGTGCTGCAGGTCTGGCAGACGCGGCAGTTCTCACTGGTGGCGAAGGATCTCATCTACCGCATGCGCTGCGAATTGATCGCGCGCCTCGAACGCGTGTCCATGTCGGAATACGAAACGCTCGGCAGCAGCACCGTCGCCTCACATCTGGTCGTCGATCTGAACACCGTGGATGAGTTTACCGGCGTTACCGTGAGTCGCCTGTTAATCGCCGTATTGACGCTGATCGGCGCTGCCGCTGTTCTCATGTGGATACACTGGCCGCTCGGTGTATTCATTCTCGTAATGAACCCGGTCTCGGTCTACTTCACGCTGGTGATCAGTAAACGTGTCAAAGAACTCAAGCGGCGTGAAAACAAAGCGTTGCAGATCTTCCAGGAAGCGTTGTCCGAGACGCTGGATGCCATCCATCAGATCCGGGCCGCCAACCGGGAGCGTCACTATCTAGGGCGCGTCATTGATCTCGCGAGTGATATCCGCTCGCATTCAGCGGCTTATTCGTGGAAGAGCGACGCCGCCAACCGCATGTCGTTCGTCGTATTCCTCATCGGTATCGATGCGTTTCGCGCAGTCGCCATGTTGATGGTGATTTTTTCCGATCTGAGTCTCGGCCGCATGATTGCGGTATTCGGCTATCTGTGGTTCATGTTGGGCCCGATAGAAACGATATTGGGCCTGCAGTACGCCTACCAAAGCGCAACCGCCGCGCTCGATCGCATCAATTCCTTATTCGAATTGAAGGATGAACCGCGCTACGCACATCGAGTTAACCCATTCGAACAGCGCCGGGCCAATAGCCTGGAGTTGTTGGACCTGCGATTTCGTTACGGTGACGGGCCGCTCGTTTTAGACGGCCTCGAATTGGCGATCGCCGCCGGGGAGCAGATCGCAATTGTCGGGGCGAGCGGCGGTGGTAAATCGACGCTGGTTCAGATCATCCTGGGGCTCTACACGCCAGCATCGGGCGAGGTGTTATTCGACGGCGTACCGGTCAACGAGATCGGGCTCGACGTCGTACGCGAACACGTGGGCACTGTTTTACAACACCCCGCACTGTTACATGCCAGCGTGCGGGAAAATCTGACGCTCGGTCGCGCGTTTGGTGACGATGCATTGTAGGAGGCGCTCGAAGTAGCGCAACTCAAAGACGTCATCATTGCGCAACACGACGGGCTTGAAACGGTGATCGGCCGCTCCGGCGTCCGTTTATCCGGCGGCCAGCGGCAGCGGCTCGCCATCGCGCGGATGCTGCTTTGTGATCCGAATGTCGCGATCCTGGATGAGGCGACTTCGGCGCTCGACGTCGTGACCGAGACGCGTGTCCACGAGGCGCTGCACGAGCGACTCAGCGACCGCACGATGATCGTGGTCGCGCACCGGTTGAGTGCGGTGCGCCGCGCGAATCGCGTGCTCGTGCTCGAGGCCGGTACGGTCGCCGAAGAAGGCGCCCACGACGAATTGATCCGCAAACAGGGTCTCTATGCCCGCCTTTACGGAAAAGCGCAGGCCCCATAAAAAAGCCCGCTCAAAAGAGCGGGCATGTGCCACGTAGAGAAGGGAACTATGGCGTACCCGACGACGCCGACGTGACGTTCGACTGAACTAGCCCGGATATTGCATGAGCAGTGAGATTGTGCGTGGAGTTGGTCGATCATGGGTCGGAATTCGTTGGTGGTGGCACGAAGCGGCGCTTGAGCGCGACGTTTCGGCGCGCCACCGGTGGATTTATCGCCGATTGCGATGCACGAGTCGTTTCGGAGGCGAGCGACACCCCGACTCACAAGGAATCGAACACGAGGCGACTGGCGTTGGGACGACTATCCCGGCTTGAGGCGAGCGGCCACCAGGCAGAACAGTTCTCGATGGGGGTAAGCACTGGAGAGCAACAGTCGGATGCGCCTGGTATTGCGCAAGACGATGGCGCCGATGCGTAATAGTTTCAGGCGCAGCGTGCCGCCTTGCGCGCGAGCCCGTGCCGTTGCGTGTAGTGCCACCCGGCGGATCGTCTCCAACAGCGTGTAAGCCAAGCTTGAGAGCAACAGCCGGAACTGATTGGCCCACCAGGTGTGGCAACTGGTGCGATCGGCAAACAGGCCCAACTGCTGCTCCTTGATCCGGTTCTCCATCTCGCCGCGGGCGCAGTAGAGGCGGTCGTAGATGCGTTGGGCCTTGCCGGTGAGGTGGGTCACCACGAAGCGGGGATTGCTGCCGCGGGCGCTGTGCTCGGCCTTGACGATCACCCGTCGCGGGGTATCCCAAGTCGGTGCGGCGTAACGGACCTCGCTGAACAGGCGCTGCTTCTCACCCATCATCCAATACCGCCACTGAGCCAACGTGCGCAACGCTAACGATTGATCGTGCAAACGCGGGTTTTTCGCGATACCCATGACGTAATCCACGCCGTGGCGATCGAACCAGCGCAGCATCCGCCAGCGGCAAAAGCCGGCATCGGCGCGCACCAGGATCTCGACCTTCGGCCACGCCTGGCGCAACCGTTTGATCAACAGCGCCAAGATCGCCCCACTGTGTTTTGCGCCGTCGATCTTGCTCGAACGCAGATAACTGACCAACCGTTGATCGCCACAGAACACGTACAAGGGCAGACAGCAGTCGTGGTCGTAGTCGCCGTGGAAGAAGCGGCCCGCTTGATCACCCTGCACCCGATCGTCGGTGGCATCCACATCGCGTATCAGTCGTCGGGGCGCTTGTTTGTAAGCGGCGATAAAGTTATCAATGAGTCCCTTGTGCAGGGCCACCGCGGTGTTCCGGTTCGCGCGGTTCTCCAGTCGGCACAACGTCGACGGGCTCGCCAGCGACTCATCCCGGGAAAGCGCCGTCTGCAGAGCCAAGTCCGCGCGCAATGCCTCGTGGTCGTTGAGGTCCTCATAGCCCAGGGAAAGGCCATAGACCCGCTGTCGGACCAGCGACTCCAGAGCGTGGGTGCAGCTCTTTCTCCGGCGCGAATCCCCAATGGCCCGTGCCGCGGCCTTGATCAACCCGGTCCGTTCATCGGCCCAGCGCAGCAACTGCACCCCACCGTTGGAAGTGATGTCACCGCCGTTGAATGAGACGTCGATCTTGCGGCGAGAAAAGCCTGGAAATTGCAGCGCAGTCTGGGTACATTCTGTCACGGGCGAGTCCTTTCCGTTTTCAGCCTAACTAACTGAATTATAACGGATTAGAAAGGGCTTGCCCTCTTTTTTTATGAAATATCCGGGCTAGTCGTCGTCGTCGAATTCTTTCAATAAGGCTTCTATCTGCGAGATATGGGATCGGTAGAGATTGCCGAGCCCGGTAAAGTCGAGGGGATCGAGTTGATCGAGGTCCCTGAGCTTGCTCTCGTAGATCGCGAGGTCGTCGAGAAGCTGGTTGCGGCGGAGCAGGATCTCGGCCGCATAGTTGTCGATCAGGCGTTGAGTCGCCGGGTTCGGGTCCGTTGCCACAGTCTGCAGCTGGGGTTCCATGTGTGGGTCTTGCATGGGGCAAATCTCCTTTCCCCTGGGGATTGCAGATTCCATGCCAGCTCCGGCACCGCGCTGCTCTAGTGCGTTAACATACTGAATTATAATAGTATTCTGAAAGCCTGCGGCGCAGCCGGAGGCTGCACGGCCCGACCGTTGGAGTCATTGTGTCGCCCGCGAGCGACGCTCAGAAGGAATAGCGGGCGCGGATCTCGACCGCCCGGGCGGCGAGTTCATCGGTGGTGCGGTCGGTGGGCGAGCCGGCCAGCAAGACGACGAACCGGCCGAGTTCGTGGGATTCTCGGACTTCGTGTAAGGCATCCGCCGCTTCAGCCACCTGCGGCGTCCACGCGAGGTAGTCGAGCGGTAGCGCGAGTACGGCGCTCCGGTCGGCCGTCGCCAATGTTGGAAACCGCGCTTCGGTGACGACCTGCGTCAGATCGCCCGCATTCAGTTGATAGAAGGCGAGCATGCGCAGGTAGTTGACGTAGGCTACGGCATCCGCCTCGGTCTGTGCCGAAATCGCCGCACTGACCAGCCAATCGACGTTTTGCAGATCACTTAGCAACTCGAGATAGGCCGTGAAAAAGAGCCGCGTTCGAGGCGTGTACACGGGCTGGGTGACGAAGGCGATACGTACCGCGGCGGGTACGCCAATGCGTTCGAGTTTATCCCTGACGAGCGCATTCATGGCCTCGCTACTCGAGTTCTTGATGAGTGACATCATGCGCGTATCGAATACCCCGCCGTCGAACGCGGGTTCGGCGTAAATATTTCTGACCAGGGGCGAGATCGAATCAGCAAACCGCCCTGCGCTACGCGCTTGCGCGAGCGAGTCGAGCAGGGTTTGGAGCGCCGGATTACTGGAATAAACGTCAACCTGAAGTTGGGCCGCGGCGCTGCGTTTGTGCGGACCGGGATTGATGTTGGTGCCTTTCGATTTCGAAAGGTCTTGCGTTGCAGCGTCGTGTCGCTCGAATGTTTCCTCGAGGCTGTACTGAATGTTGCCCAGGAGTTGCGTAGCGGTACTGATGGGATCGGACAGAATGTCCACGACGTTTTCGGACGCGACACCGCGGCGGCCTGCCGGAGACCGGTTCAAGCGCACGTCCTGACGATTCAACTTGGCGGCTAATTGCGTAATCGTAGCGATCTCGTGGAGCCGAATACGCAGCATCGTGCGGGACGCGATTTCGTAAGCACCGTGATCGGTCGTCACCATGAAGTGGTAAAAATTATCCTTCGCGCGCGTGACCTGATCGATTTCGTAATTCGCGGAACGCAGAAATACCGGCGGTAATATCGTGGGTGTCGCGACTTCATCGAGCGTTTCGAAGCTATTTTGCGCGTAGATCGGAAAGATACACGCGAGCGGCCATACAACCGCGCAAACTGAACGACTTATTCGATGCGCTGCGCTCATGTCGTCAATGAACGTTTCAAATGAGCCAGGGTACCGCGGCCGGTTTCGCGGCTATCGTTATCCTCGTCTGGCTGCCCGTCCCACACGAGGTCTTCGGTGGGGAGTTCGTCCAGAAACCGGCTCGGTTCGCACAGGTCGATCTGTCCATAGCGTTTGCGCGATCGGCTAAAGGTGATGGTCAACGTTCGTTGAGCGCGAGTAATACCGACATAAGCGAGGCGCCGCTCTTCTTCTATCGCGTCGTCATCGCTACAACTGTGGTGAGGGAGAAGCCCTTCCTCGAATCCGGCCAAGAAAACATGCTGAAACTCCAGGCCTTTGGCGGCGTGCAGCGTGGTGAGCGCAACCGCGTCGGAATCGCGCTCGGCATCCTGGCGCTCGGCGATATCAAACAAGGTGAGCGCCGCTACGACATCGGCGATGGTGCGCGACGGATCGGCCTGTTCGATGCGTTCGATCCACCGTGTGAGTTCGACCAGATTTTCCTTGCGACGTTTGGCGTCGTTGTCGGTGTCGGCGCCGGCCTCCAGCCAGTCTTCGTAGGCGATGTCTTTGAGGAGTTGTGCAAACGCCTGCGACGGTCTGCTTGCCGCGCAATCGCGCTGGAAATCACTCAGCCAATCGGTGAACTTCCACACGCGTTTCAGGACCAATGGCGAAACACCATCGGCGAACGCTTCGCTCATCGCCGTGCTGCAGAGATCGGTGTTAATCCGCGCGGCTGTTTCAACGAGCGTCTTGACGGTTTGCGGACCGATCGCGCGCCGTGGTGTATTGATGACGCGCAGCAGCGCGTTGTCATCGCACGAATTAGCCAGCAAGCGCAGATAGCAGATGCAATCCTTGATCTCGGAATAATCGAAAAAGGAGCGCCCGCCGGACAGCACGTATGGAATATTGCGTTCGCGAAATGCGTGTTCGAATAAGCGCGCCTGATGATTGCTGCGCAGCATGACCGCGAAGTCCGAATAGACGCGCCGCTGCAATAAACGACAATGCATGATGTCGGCGGCGATGCGGCTGGCCTCGTCGTGCTCGGTGGTACAGGCGAACACCCGGATCTTGTCACCGACGCCGTGCTCGGCCCATAGGCGCTTCTCATAAAGATGCGGGTTGTGTGCGATCAAAGCGTTGGCGGCATTGAGAATAATACCGCTCGATCGGTAATTCTGTTCCAGCTTGACGACCTTGAGTTCCGGGAAGTCCCCGGACAGTTGCCCCAGGTTCTCCGGCCGCGCACCCCGCCAAGCATAGATCGACTGGTCGTCGTCACCGACCGCGGTGAGCCGCTGATGGCCGCCCACGAGGAGCTTGACCAATTCGTACTGCGACGCGTTGGTGTCCTGATATTCGTCGACCAGCAGGTAGTCGATCTCGGCACGCCAGCGCGCGAGCGCGTCTGAATTTCCCCGTAGGAATTCGACCGGCCGCGTGATCAGATCATCGAAATCGACCGCATTAAAGGTCATCAGGGCTTCGCAATAGCGCGCGTAACAGCGCGCCGATAATGCGTGCGCCGGGGTTAGATCGGCGTTAGCGACGCGTTCGGGTGGCGTTAAGGCGACTTTCCACGAGGAGATGCATTGTTGAACCCGCGGCACGGGGATGTCGCTGCCCGGTTGTTCGCGCCGCATGAGGTCGGCCAGCAACCCGGCGCAGTCCGCTGCATCGAAGATCGAGAACCCGGGGCGATAACCGCAGGCGTCGAGCTCCGCGCGCAGGATCCTGAGGCCGAGTCTGTGAAAGGTGGAGATCCATGGGCGGGACTCCGCGCCGGGCGCCAAGCCGTCTACCCGCTCGCGCATTTCGCGCGCTGCTTTATTGGTGAAGGTGATAGCGACGATCCGTTCCGGAGCGGCGCCGCGTCGCTCGATCAGATGGACGATCTTGTGCGCGATGACGCGCGTCTTGCCGCTGCCGGCGCCGGCCAGCACCAGCAGGGGCCCGGCGCTGTGGCGAACCGCCTCGCGCTGTCGCTCGTTGAGTTTGTCCAAGTCCCCCGCATTGTCGCATAACCGCGCTGGCGCAAGGAGCGGTTGGGGTGTGGGGTAGCCCGGATGTAGCGGAGCGGAATCCGGGATCAATCGTTAATGGTTATACCGAAAGTTATACGGCCCGCCCCGACGCGGCCGGTAGTAACGGTGGTGGTTGTTATCGCGGCGATGTTTGTTGTAATAACCACCGTAGGAACGGCGGTGCGGCTGGTAATATCTTTGCCCATAATCGAATTGCCGCGGCCGGAAGTGGTGCGAATATCGATTGATGTTGGGACCCCCTTGGCCATAGGAATAACCGTAGTGTGGGGCCACGACGCTGTGCGATCGCCCGCAGTGCGCGAGCACCTCGCCACCCGATCCGATCAGAAGCAATGCGCCGATGCTCAGGAGCTGAAATGAGCGTTGCATGGCTGAGTCCCCATGATTGAGCACGGCGCAAGCTTATGCCCGCCTCGCTGAATCAAGCCTGAACGAGTCAGTAGACTCTTGGTCGGGGGCGGTCGTAGCTAGGATCGACCGCAAACGGCGGTTCGCGGCCGACCAGCGTCTCGATCAACAGGAGTTCTTCGTCGGTGTGATTGATGAAGGGCGCGGGCTGGATCAATGCGTCACCGCCGCCGCCTGCGATCACGTATCGCGGTGCGTCGTGATGTTTTGAATCGATGGTCTCGCGCGCGTTCTGATCGCTCGCCGAGACAATGTCGGTGACGCCGTAGCAGGTGCATACGTAGCTGCGCTCGGGCTCGGATTCGACGTACACGCCGGTGCCACGGATCCCGATCGTGGCGGTGCTAGTGTGCATGGTATGACGCCGGCGTCCGAACACCGATAACAGGCGTCCGGTGATCAGGCGTAGGGTTTCGACCACCACGTCGTCTTCACCCTCTAACTGCAGGCGGCTGTCACTGCGCATGATGAAGGCGTCCTTGTCCACGCGGAAAATGACCTTCGAATCCGCGCCGGTCTCGACCAACGCGCCTGCGGGAATATGTGTCTCTTTGGTTGCGGCGGTGCCATTCACCTGCACGGCGCCCTCCAAGAGATAGATCGATTTGCCATCCGGCATTGCGCCTGGCTGGGCGCCCAACAACGGGCCCGACCGGGATGCGCTCGAGAACGCCCCCATCGCCAGCAATGCCAACAACAGCTGTCGGCGCTGCTCATCGCGTGGCGATAGCGGTTCATCTCGCATGGACGGCAGCTTAATGCGGTGGGTGTCGGAGCGGAAGGGAAAATGCATGGAATTCAATGATATAAGAATTTTTAAAATTTAAAACATATAATTGGCGTATTTTTATGATGTAAATACTTAGATATGCCCTCAGCCGCGTCCCCCATTCGTCTGCGCTTGGCCGCCTGCGCCCTGACGTTGTGCGTTGGATCAGGTACGGCCTCGGGGGCCGGGTGGGTGATCGATGTCGACGCCGGGCTCACTTACGACGACAACATCGGGCGCGCCGAACGGGATGTGGACCGCTTTAGCGATGAACGAGCCCATCTCGGCGCGACCCTCAGGCGCACGTTCGTGTTGACCGAGAGCCTGGGGCTGGGTGTTGACGCGACGGGCACCGGGACCAAATGGGGTTCGTTCGACGACTTCGACGCGCTGCACGGATTTGGTGCGCTGCGCTGGCGCTTTCAGCCGGTGCGCCGGTTTAGCGCCCCGTGGTTCGAATTGGACATGGAGGGCGGGTATCGCCGGCACCAGGACAGCGCGATCCGCGATGGTCCGCACGGCACGATTCTCGCAGCCGGCGCGATGCGGCCGACCGACATATTGTTGTTCCGTGCAGGCTACGGATTCGACCTCCGCCGTGGGCGCGAATCGGAGGTATTCGATACCGAAGTTCACCGGGTTTTCGGACATATCGATTATTCGCGGTTCGAGCGTTTCACGGTCTATGTGACGGGTGGTTGGCGGGACGGCGAGATCGTCTCGACGTCCACACCGGCACTCATCATCGGTGCGGTTGCCAACGCACTCGCACCCGACCCGGCATTTGGCATGGTTCCGATTCCGTCCGGACCGGGCTACCCCAACCTGCCACCAGGCACGATTCACCCGGTCCCGAGGGTCGCGTATCAGATAGAGGCATCGGTCTACGACGTATGGGCGGGCTTCAACTGGGGCATCGCGCCCAACGCGTCGTTCGATGCACGCGCCGGGTATTTCGAATCACGTGGCCGGGGCGGTAACGACTACAATGGATTCAGCGTCGGACTCAACTTGTTGTACCGCTATCACTGAAGTCGTCCGAACGCCGCATTCGAACACGCCGGATAATAACCTTGAGAAAATCGATTGCCATAGGCGCCTTTTTCGCCCTGTTCAGCGCCGCTTGCGGATTTATCGCGGGCGCGTGGTGGTCCGACCGCAAAATCTTACCGCCCTTGGAGAAGGTCGTCGTCGAAGAGGCCGAACTGGAGTTCGTCGCGCGACTCGATACGGGCGCTACGGTGTCATCGATCAACGCGCAGCAGATCGCGGTGATCGGCGGCGGCGATGAACCCTCGCGCGAGGACGCCGGCAAGATGGCGAGCTTCACGCTGGTCAATCGTGACGGGGAACAGCGGCAAGTCACGGCCAAGATCGAAGAGGTGCGCGGCATTCGTACCGCCGACTGCCGCGAATTGCGTTACCACGTTTATCTCACCGTGCAGCATCGCGGCAAGGCCTATCGCGTGTTGACCAATCTGAACGATCGCAGCCGCTCGGGAGAGAAATTACTCCTGGGCCGCAATTGGTTGAACTTCGGCTTTGCCGTCGACCCCCGCAAAGAAGCCGATATATGAATCCGGTTAACGGACAACCGATCGCGGATATCACGCTCGGCGACCTCAGTGTACGTCTGCTCGGCACCGCCCATGTATCGCGCGCCAGCGCGGCGGCCGTCGCCGATGAAATCGCTTCCGGGGCCTATGATGAAGTCGCCATAGAACTCTGCTCGAACCGCTATCATGGCATGGTCGATCCCGAGGCGCTCGGCCGTATGAATCTGTTCGAGGTCATTCGCGCCGGTAAAGC
This sequence comes from Gammaproteobacteria bacterium, assembly GCA_965217605.1. Taxonomy (GTDB): domain Bacteria; phylum Pseudomonadota; class Gammaproteobacteria; genus JAYYZW01. The sequence continues at coordinate 330,476 of CBDCJB010000004.1, read as the reverse complement.
GCCGATGGTGACGGCGATGTTGGCGATGGGGGCGTTTCAGCAACGTATCGCCGAACAGTTCGGTATCGAACCCGGCGCAGAAATGCGCGCTGCGATCGTAGGCGCGCGCGATCGCAACTTGGAACTGCACCTCGTCGATCGGGATATCGGGACGACCTTGCGCCGGATCTACCGAAACGTGCCCTGGTGGAAGCGCCTGTACCTCTTCTCCGGTTTATTCGCGAGCGTCTTAGTTGACGAAGAGATTCCCGAAGAGGAAATCGAAGCGTTGAAAGAGGGCGATGTGCTGGAAAACACGTTCGCGCAGTTTGTGGACAAGGCGGGGCGGATCTACACGCCCTTGATCGACGAACGTGATCGATACATGGCGGCCAAACTGCTCGATCTGAGTGAAAACCGAACCGGACGGCTACTCGCCGTCGTCGGTGCGGGGCATTTGAAGGGGATCCAGAACTATCTGACGTCGGGAATCGAGAACCGCGCGGATTTGATCCGCGAACTCGAGACGAATCCGCCGTCGCGGCGCTGGGGCAAATTGCTGATCTGGATCGTTGTCGCGCTGGTGCTGGCTGGATTCGGCATCGGGTTTTACCGAAGTCCGGAACTCGGATTGACGCTCGTCACGGAATGGGTCCTGATCAACGGCGGTCTCGCCGCGCTCGGGGTCGCGATCGCCGGCGGACACCCCATCACGATGTTGAGCGGCTTCCTCGGCGCGCCATTGACGTCGCTGAATCCGACCATCGGCGCCGGCATGGTCACCGCCATGGTCGAGGCCTGGGTGCGTAAGCCGACGGTCGCGGACTTCAGCGATTTACGCGCCGACACGGCCAAGTTCGCGGGCTGGCGCCGTAACCGCGTGGCGCGCACGCTGCTGGTCTTTGTTTTCAGTACGCTGGGATCGGCGATCGGCACCTATGTGGCGGGTTTCCGTATCTTCGATCACCTGGTCTCGGGCTGAGGTAACGCCGCGCGATATGCACGCAGCGCCAGCGTGCCGGCGAGCGCCGCATGCGCCGCGAACACAGCGACGGCGAACACCGGCGTTTCAAACACCGCCGGCATGACCAGGCTGCCAAGCGCACTCATTTCCGCCAGGTTCAACAGGGCCGGTAACAAGAGATCCAGAACACCGATGTAGACCAGCGTCGTAGCGGCGGCGCGGCGGGTGTGCGACTGGAAACTGAAATAAACCAACAGCGCCAAGTCGCGCAGCATCATGAAGCCGAGCGCAAGCGCGGTTGGCCCGAGGTTATCGATGCGTTCGTTGCTGAGATGAGATTCGGAACCCACGACGAAGCAAATGCATCCAAGCACGATACCCACACTTGCAGAAGACAACCACAAGGGTAGTTCTTCGAAAGCGCGCCGGTGGGCTTTGCCTCGTATTGCGCGCACGGCACGGCGATAGTCGATAGGGTCGCGCGGCGCAGCGAAGGCAGCCGTATAGCTCAAGGCGATGGCAACGACGCTGCCGGTGGAAACGACGTGAATGCCGAGCGTTGCCGGCGACATCGCCTCGTCGACGTAGAATCCGGTTGCGTATACCGCGACGAAGCCGGCAAAGCTCAACCATACCCACGGCGTGGTTCTTACTTGCAATTCGGTACACATGGCACGGTAAGCGCCGATAACAGCCCACGCGGCGAAAAGCGCCGTGGAATACAAGGTAAAGCTGAGCTGCCGATAATCGTCCGCATACCAGCGTATGGAGTCGTTATCGTTGACTAAATCCAATACGTTGGAAGCGAGCACGATCAAAACGATGATCATTACGGTGTTGCTCAGCCGCGAACTAACGCCTCGTTCGAGACGCACGCCGACCAGGGCCGCGGTCATCGCGACACCCTGCACCGCGATCGCCGCGAACACCACGATGCCCGCTGCCGCAAACCGGCTCTCCAGTGATTCGATCGAATCGCCGCCCAGGTAGAGCGCCAGACATATCAAGCTGCCGTACCAGGCGATCGACGTGGCGCCTACGAGTTTGCCCCAGGTCATGGTCCAGGGACCCATGGCCGACATGCGTTGAATATCCCAAGTGCGCTCCCGCGCCTCTTCGATAACCGTGTGGGCAGCCTGCCGGCCACCCCAAATAACGGCGAAGACGACGAAGCCGAATAAGGTCAGGTAAGACAACGCGCCACGGGCGACATAGGCGATGGCGAAAATGATCGCCGGCGTCAAAACCAACCGGTGCGTGGTGACCTCGAGCCAGAGATTACGTTTGAGTTCCGGATTCATGATCGTCCGTGCGCGTGATCGATTTGAGATAGGATTGCTGCAGATCTTCGGTTATTACCGAGAAGTTCGACACCTCGACGCGAGCGTCGAGCAAACTCCGTAACAGCACGGCACGCTCGGCGGCGTCGCCGATAAAATTGAACTGGCAACCGCGATCGGTTTCTTCCAATGCTGAAGCGCGGTCATCGTTTGTAAGCACCGCCATCAAGGCGTCGTTGCCGCTCAGAATCTGCACTTCCATCAGCGATGCCGTTTCGATAGCGGTGTCGAGTGCCCGGTGTTCGACCATTTTGCCTTCACGGAGAATTAGCATGTGTGTGGAATAGGCTTCGAGTTCCGACAAGATATGGGACGAAACCAGCAAGGTGCGCCCGTGGTTTCTCAAGCGCAGGAACAGTTCACCGAGTTCATAGCGGGCTTCGGGGTCCAAGCCCGACGCCGGCTCGTCGAGGATCACCACCTGCGGCGCGTGAATGATCGCGTGAGCGATCGCGACCCTTTGGCGCAAGCCGCGCGAAAGGTCACCAACGCGTTGTGCGAGGCGCTCGCCGATACCGAGTTCTGCCGCTGTTTGCACCACGACTTCCGCGCTGTCAGCTTCGTCGATGCCGTTTGCGGCAGCAACGTAAGTCAACGATTGACGAACGCTCAGATCGTCGTAAAGTCCAAAAAAATCGGACAGGTAACCGACCGATTCGTGGCTGCGCCGCGGTTCGTCGATGACGTCCACGGCGTTCACCCTAATCGAACCGGCGAGCGGCCGGTCCATACCGGCGAGACACCGCATCAAAGTCGTCTTCCCGGCTCCGTTAGGGCCCACCAGGGCAGTGATCGAACCGGCATCGACCGCAAAGCTCACGCCGTCGAGTGCGCGCAGCCCGGGGTATTCGTAAATTAGATCGGCGACTTCAATCACGTGGGTATGCGGCCGCGTGCGGCTGGCCAATTTTGCCTAAATGCGGAGAAGAAGTAATGATAGGGCCTTATGAACGTAGCGATTCAGTCTGCGCTTATACCCGCAAGCCATCTTTTCATAATCATAATTGTACTGCTAGAGAAATCCGCCACTGATGGCTGAATGGTTTCAGATGGCGATGCGTGGTGACATCGTCCGCCGGTCGAGCAAAGTAGCTGTACTGGTCGGAACGATCTTGGTTGCGATCAACTATGGTGACAAACTGGTAACGGGAAACATCCTCCCAGTCGAGTGGGCGAAGATGCTCATGACGTACTGCGTACCTTATTGCGTGTCGACTTACGCATCCGTAAGCGCCATATTATCTGATGCTTGAAATACACGATTTGCTCATACGCCGGTGGAGTCCGCGCGCCTTCGCCGCGCGGGATGTGGAGCCGGAAAAGCTGCAACGTTTGTTCGAAGCGGCGCGGTGGGCGCCCTCTTGTTTCAACGATCAGCCGTGGTTTTTCATCGTCGGCCAACGCGGGCAGGGGGATGCCTACGAGCGTCTGCTCGAATGTCTGGTCGAATTCAATCAAAGCTGGGCCGTGACCGCTCCGGTGCTGTTGGTCAATGTCGCGCGTGCTGGTTTTGCCTATAACGGTAAGCCTAACCGCCATGCCTGGTATGACGTCGGGCAGGCGATGGCGCAGCTGTTGGTCGAGGCGACGCATCTCGGTCTGGTGGCGCACCAGATGGCGGGCTTCGATCCCGACCTCGCGCGTGCGAAGTTCGATATCCCTGATGGGTTCGACGCAGTTGCAGCTGCGGCGCTCGGTTATGTCGGTGATCCGGGCGATTTGCCCGAAGGCGTAGAGGAGAAAAAACCGGATGAACGTGAACGCAAGCCTGTAGACGAGTTCGTGTTCGGCGACGGTTGGAATACGCCGTTTCTCGGAATGTGACCACCGCTCGCTATCACCGCATCGTAGAGATGTTGAATCGGCGTCAGCCGGACCTGACGGTAATCATGGAGGGCGTGCATAAAGCCCATAACCTCGCTGCGATCGCCCGCTCCTGCGATGCGGTCGGTATCGGCCGACTGCATGCGGTTAGTGATCAGTCCGGGATCCGTTTGGGCCATAAGAAAGCAAGCGGTACGGAGAAGTGGGTCGATGTCTCCGTGCACGCCGATATCCGGGATGTCTGTCAGACGTTGCGGCGCGAAAAATTCCAGATCCTGGCCGCCTGGGTCGGGATAGAGGCGAAGGAGTACGATAAGGTCGATTATGCGCGGCCGACGGCAATCGTTGTCGGAAACGAACTCGATGGCCTGTCGGCGTGTGCGATCGATGAAGCCGATCACACCATCCGGATCCCCGTATACGGCATGGTCGAGTCCCTCAACGTATCGGTCGCGACGGCCGTAATCCTTTATGAAGCCATGCGCCAAAGGCGGGCCGCGGGACTTTACGAGCGTCGCCGGATCAGCGACGAGGAATTCGTCAAACTGGCTTTCGAATGGACACATCCCGCCATTGCGTCCTATTGCCGCCGCAACGCGTTGAGTTACCCGGCGCTCGATCACACCGGTAATTTGGAGCCGATCGGCGACAATGAAACAAGCACAGCGCTCGAGTTCTTTGCGCGAGTCGAAAGCTGATTTTTCCCGAGAGGGTATAGACTAGTGTCCTGTCCCGTGAAAAACTTCCATAATTCGCTGGTCTTTTTCGCCGCTGGCGGCGTTACTCCTCCTTGTGTAGAGCCCGCACATAAGCGTCGTCGTGCCTTGCCATCGACAAAAAATCCTTCGCGACGTATGAAAGTTTTTCACGGGACAGGACACTAGACCGGTGTTTCAGACGATAAAACATATGATTCGCCCGCAAGCCGGCTCCTACGGAGTCTCTGTTGTAGGAGCCCGCTTGCGGGCGAATTAACCAGATCTACAATGGAGTTGACCCGCTTTCGTGGATACCTGACCCTTTTAGAAGGAGGATTCCACGATGCCCACAACACGAACTGCCTATCCACCGGCCTTCCGGCAACCGATGATCGAACGGGTACGGGCGGGCCGCAGCCCGGAAGACCTGGCACGCGAGTTTGAGCCGACCGCACAGACCGTACGCAACGGGGTCGCGCAGGCCGACCGTGATGAAGGTCGCCGCAACGACGGTCTGACCACTGCCGAACGCGAAGAACTGCGGCGTCTGCGTCGGGAGAATCGGCGGCTACGTGAGGAACGGGAGATCCTTTCAAAAGCCACGGCCTGGTTCGCTCGGGAGACCGATTCGAGGAAATCTTCGCGTTCATGAGCGTGAATCAGGCCACCTACCGGATCGCGCCGATGTGCCGGCTACTCGGTGTCTCCCCGAGTGGCTACGACGCGTGTCGGACACGTGAACCCTCAGCGCGGTCGAAGCGCGACGCGCAACTCAAGGCCCGTATCCAGGCCATCCACAGCTGGAGTCGAGGCACCTATGGGGCAGCGCGTATTCACGCCGAGCGCGCGGATGAGGGGACGCACGTGGGTCGCAAGCGCGTCGCCAAGCTGCTGCGTGAATGGGGTTTGGCCGGGGTGAGTCGACGCACAAGGACGCGCACGACACGCCGCGATCACGATGCCCGCCCGGCGCCGGATCTGGTCGAGCGTCACTTCGTGGCTTCGCGGCCGGACGCACTGTGGGTTGCTGACGTGACTACGTGCCGACGTGGGCGGGGTTCGTGTATCTGGCGGTTGTCGTCGATGCATTCAGTCGGCGCGTCGTAGGCGGGTCGATGGCGACGCATCTGCGCACTGAGCTCGTGCTCGAGGCGCTCAACATGGCGCTATGGCAGCGTCGACCGAAGAATGTGATCCATCACAGTGACCAGGGCTGCCAGTACACTTCGTTCGCCTTCGGCAAGCGCTGCCGGTTAATGGGTGTACAACCGTCGATGGGATCGGTCGGCGATTGCTACGATAACGCGATGGCCGAGAGCTTCTTCGCGACGCTCGAATGCGAACTCATCGACCGCCACAGTTTCAAGACGCAGGCCGACGCGAAGATGGCGATCTTCGCGTTCATCGAAGGCTGGTACAACCCACACCGTCGTCACTCATCCCTCGGTCAGCAATCACCGCTAAACTATGAAAATAATTATCAACAGGCTGCTTGAAACCCAAGCGCCATACCGTCCACGGAAACGGGGCAACTCCACAATGCCGATCTACGAATACTTATGCGAGGCCAATGGCGAGACCGTGGAGGTTAAGCACGGTATGGATTTCGTCATTCGCAATTGGGGCGAGTTGTGCTTCGCCGCGCAAGTACCGCTCGGCGAAACCGATTTTGAGACGCCGGTGAGGAAACTCATTTCAGCCGCCGCCATTGCGCTGCCAACCGGGAACTCGGCCCTCAAGAACGCCGGATTCACGAAACTCGTGAGGCGCGATGACGGCGTATACGAAAACGTCACGGCAACCGACGGCGAACACCGCTACATGGAAGCGGGAAAACCCGAGACCCTTCCCCATATACACAAAAAAATCGGCGATTAAGGCGCTAGGAGCGCGCTTGCGCGCGAATCGCCGGCGCCCTAATTCACCCTCGCCTCAATGCGTTTGATCTTGTCGTTTTGCGGCATGCGATAGAAACGCCGAAGCTCATTGATAAAAGACGGTTCGCGGTGCCGGTGCCCAAACCGTCTGTTCAGTCCGTCGCAGTATTTCGCAGCGTAACGATTAGCTTCGCGATAACGCATTTCATCCCGTTCGCTGAGACCGGCGTCGAAGCTGACGTTCGTGAACAACGCAAAGTGAAACGTTTCCAGCGCGCGGGCCGCGCCTTGGTCCGCCAGTAACATCGTCGTGGTTACAAATTTATCGACCTCCGCCTGGAGTTCGAGCTCGAGTTGGGTCACGGGTTTTTCGTGCACGGCATTCCAGAGCAAGTAATTGAAGTGGCTCACGCCCTCGAGCGCAACGAGGAAATCGTTGAGGTTATTCGACGTGAGCCGGTCGTACGGATCTTCGTCGGCGAGCGCATTCAAGATCTCTTGGTCGATATACAGCGACACATCGAGGTAATCACCGGATTGTCTGAGTAACAGCCGTTCACGTTTGTCGTCGCTCGCGCAATCCGCAGCCAACAAGGACGCGATCCTCGCATCCGTCACGAGAAAATCGGTCACGCAATGTTCGACGGGCGTTTCATAGAACGCCGACAACTGTTGCTGGAGGTCGCTAATCAGCATGACTCTAGTGCCCTGTCCCGCGACAAACTTCCATAATTCGCTGGTCTTTTTCGCCGCTGGCGGCGTTGCTCCTCCTTGTGTAGAGCCCACACATAAGCGTCGTCGCGCCTTGCCAGCGACGAAAAATCCGTCGCGACTTACGAAAGTTTGTCACGGGACAGGACACTAGAACCTCAATGCGCGACCGAAGCATTGAATCCCGCCAGCGGGTGAATGCCGGAACGAATGAGTTGTTTGCGCGCTCGCTCGCTCCCCGTTCTGAACCATGTTTCGTATGCACGCAGAACATCGCTATTCGTTTTGACGCCACTCATCTCGCTGATCTCGCCGAGGAGGTCGACCAGCACTGCGAATTGTTGGCATAGGTCGTCGAATAGATCGCCGGTCAGCAAGGTCGCGCAGCCGGTCTGCGTTGAATCGTGCAGCGATCCATACGCCGCTTCGCCCATGCCAATGTAGTAATCGACATCGACGGCGCGTCGATTGAAACTGTCGGTAAACAATCCCGCGATAAAGAGCGCAATGTCGCCGAGTTTCTGCAGCGCGCGATAGCGATACTCGGGCGAGGGCGCGTCAACCGCCTCGGCATAGATCAGTGCGAGCGGTTTGAGACTCGTCTCGTCGGATACCGCGCGTAATTCGCGCGAATCGGAGAAAGTGGTAAGGAGATTGACGACGTAGACGAACGTCATGTCGTCCAACCGGACTTCCTGATTGTGTGTGGCCGTTTCGAGAGCGTCGCGGAAGTGTTCACGTACACTCATCGACGTGATTAAACCTGCGTCGGCGGTGTTCACAGCGCTACCTCTTGGTTCGATTTCAGCTTGTCTACAACGTTTAGCGGCCCCTAATCTCCCGTTCCTTAAGTATGTTTTACCAATAGCGATACAATTATCGTGCCAAGAGATCTCAGTTCAAAAGGCTCTCGTAATTTATTGAAAAGGCGAAACCCTGTAGCAGTCGATGGGTGTGCTGCCAGGCGGTATTCTTGGATCGGACGACAGATTGCGCCGAAATAGGTCATAGCTAGCCGCAGGACGTCAGCGCCCAACGAGTGGTCATCGCCCAAAAAAGAACCCCGCATGAGCGGGGTTCTGAATAAGGAATGCGGGACAGGGGTCCTTACATCATGCCGCCCATGCCGCCCATGCCGCCCATGCCGCCCGGGTCTCCCGGCATCGGGGGATGTTCATCCTTACTCGGCGCATCCGCGACCATCGCTTCAGTCGTGAGAATCAGCGACGCGACGGATACCGCATTCTGCAGAGCAAAACGCGCGACCTTGGTCGGATCGAGAATACCCATTTCGATCATGTCACCGAATTCACCCGTCTGGGCGTTATAGCCGTAATTGCCCTCGCCGTCGGCGACCTTAGCCGTGACGACTGAAGGCTCATCACCGGTGTTACCGACGATTTGGCGGATCGGCTCTTCCAACGCACGTACGAGAATGTTAACGCCGATTCTCTGATCTTCATTATCGGTTTTAACTTTTCCTGCCTTGGCTTGGGTCCGCAGCAAAGCGACGCCGCCGCCCGGTACGACACCCTCTTCAACGGCTGCGCGAGTCGAATGCAACGCATCTTCGACGCGCGCCTTCTTCTCTTTCATCTCGACTTCCGTCGCGGCGCCGACCTTGAGGACGGCCACGCCGCCCGCCAGCTTGGCCAGGCGCTCGTGCAGCTTTTCGCGATCGTAATCAGAGGTTGTTTCCTCGATCTGAGCACGGATTTGATTGACACGATTTTCGATAGCCTTCTGATCGCCCGCGCCATCGATGATGGTGGTGTTCTCCTTGGAGATCAGGATCTTCTTGGAGCTACCGAGATCATCGAGGCCGACTTTCTCGAGGCTCAAGCCGACTTCTTCGGAAATGACGGTGCCGCCGGTCAGGATCGCGATATCTTCCAGCATCGCTTTGCGGCGATCGCCGAAGCCCGGGGCCTTGACGGCCGCGACCTTGACGATGCCACGCATATTGTTCACGACCAGTGTCGCGAGCGCTTCACCCTCGCAATCTTCAGCGATGATCAGCAGCGCTTTACCCGACTTGGCTACAGCTTCCAGCACGGGCAAAAGGTCGCGAATGTTCGAGACCTTCTTGTCGTGCAAGAGCACCATGGGCTCTTCGATTTCGACGTTCATCGTTTCCTGATTGTTGATGAAGTACGGCGAGAGATAGCCGCGATCGAACTGCATGCCTTCGACGATCTCGAGTTCATTTTCGAGACCCGAGCCTTCCTCGACGGTGATGACGCCTTCTTTACCGACTTTGTCCATGGACTCGGCGATGATGTCACCAACCGCCTGATCGGAGTTCGCAGAGATGGAACCGACCTGAGAAACGGCCTTACTCTCCGTACACGGCGTCGACACGCTTTGCAACGCCTCGACTGCGCTGATCGTTGCGCGGTCGATCCCGCGTTTCAAGTCCATCGGGTTGACGCCCGCAGCGACGGCTTTGAGCCCTTCGCGTACGATCGCCTGCGCCAGGACGGTCGCAGTAGTCGTGCCGTCACCTGCGACATCGGAGGTCTTGGACGCGACTTCCTTGACCATTTGCGCGCCCATGTTCTCGAATTTGTCTTCCAGTTCAATTTCTTTGGCGACCGTGACCCCGTCTTTGGTGACGGTAGGCGCGCCGAAGGTTTTCTCGATTACGACGTTACGGCCTTTGGGCCCCAGCGTCTGTTTGACCGCGTTGGCCAGAATATTGACGCCGGCCGCCATGCGGTGCCGGGCGTCGTCGGAAAAACGGACTTCTTTAGCACTCATTTCTTACTAACCTCTTATTCAAATAAGCTGTACTTGATTGCTGTAGTGCCGATAAGGCTCAGCCGTCGAACACCGCCATGATGTCGTCTTCGCGCATGACGAGTAGTTCTTCCTCGTCTACTTTCACCTCTGTTCCGGAATACTTGCCGAACAGAATCTTGTCGCCGACCTTGAGGTCGAGTGCGCGCTGTTCGCCGTTCTCGAGTATCTTGCCGTTCCCGACGGCGACCACTTCACCTTTGATGGGCTTTTCGGTGGCCGAGTCCGGGATCACGATACCGCCGGGCGAGGTCTTTTCCTCATCCCAGCGTTTGACGATGACTCGGTCGTGTAAAGGACGAATCTTCATGCTTTACTCTCCTGAAACGCTGATTTAACTATTTGATTTTACTGAATTTAAACGAGTGCTGTTAGCACTCTCCAGTGAGTAGTGCCAGGAATATAGCGGTAAATTTCAGAAAGTCAAGGGTTTAGCGCCACCAGGGTATGCACGAACGGCGCTCCAAGCCGGCTCACGCGACGTGGAAGTGCGGGCGTACGGACGTAGAATAGCGACGGGGACCATCGTTCGCCTTGCTTAAGTAGAGGCCTCATCGTCAGATGTGTAAACCGCTGCGCTTGTTTTCAGTCGTGCTGCTAACCGCCTTGCCGGCATGGTCGCTGATCGTCGCTGCCGTCGGCGCACATCAGTTTGACGGCTTCGTCGTGACCGTCGTACCGGACGCAACATCGGTGCTCTCCGAAGCCGACTATCAGGTCACGGTGGAAACTGAAGAACTTCTCGTGTCCCGCTTGACGGCAGCGTATGACGGCACGCTTTCAAACAGCTTTGTCGCGGACCTTAACGGTGACGGCGAATTCGAAGTCGTCGTAACGTTTAGTCATCCCGATGGCCACGAATCCGATATTCACGTCTACAGCTGGAAGGAATACCTTTTGCAGCCCTTAGCCGTTTCCGAACTCGACGACGCTCAGAGGCTCGGATATCGCGGCAACGACGAATTTGCAGTACAGGATGGTCGACTCATACGTATGTTCCAGGTATATGAGCAATCCGGCGGTGGGTGGTCGCCAACGGCAGACCGTCGGCGCTTGCACTATTCTTTCGAACAGGCGCGGTGGACTGCACAGTGAATCCATTAGCGCTAACGATCAATACAGATCCCGCACTAAGGGCCACCATGAACCGCCGTGCGAGGGGTACAGCAAGATGTCGCTACTGACGACAGCCAACGTCGAGGAATCGGTCGATAAATTGTTAGTGCATTGCCATCGACGGACCTTTCCGTCGAAAGCGGCGATTATCCGCCAAGGCGATCCGGCCGGAGAGTTGTATTACATCATTCGTGGCTCGGTAACCGTTTTGCTCGAAGACGATAAAGGTCACGAGATCGTGCTGGCCTATCTCAATCCGGGCGATTTCTTTGGTGAGATCGGGTTGTTCAATGAAGACGCCAACCGCACCGCGCTCGTGCGCGCTCGCGGCGAAGTCGAGATCGCGCAAATCGGCTACAACAAACTCAAGGGATTGACCGACATCTACCCCGACCTGATTATCGCGATGACGTCACAGTTAGCGCGGCGTTTGCGTAACACGAACCGCAAGCTCGGCGATCTGGCCTTCATGGACGTCTATGGACGCGTCGCCCGCACCATGCTCGATCTATGCGACCAACCCGACGCGATGACCCATCCGGACGGCATGCAGATCCGCGTAACCCGGCAAGAATTGGCCCGACTGGTCGGTTGTTCGCGCGAAATGGTCGGCAAGGTGCTCAAAGATATGGAAGAACAGAAACACATCTCGGTATCCGGAAAGAACATCGTCGTGCTCGGCGTCGAAATCCGTCAATGACGGCGGCCGCCGGGTTGCGTTGAACGCCGCGCGTTCTTAGACATCCGTTCGCCCCACTCCCGCCTGTATGGGGCAGGCGACTACACTATATATAGATAGAATCCGGCGTTAATCCACAATATACTGCATAAAGATCGTCCAAAGGGGGCTTCGTTGCGGCTCATAACCGGGATCTTTTTGGCATGTCTGGCATGGGGCACGGGGGCCGCCGCCGATGAGCTGGCCGCGGCCCGCGACGCCATCGCAAGCGGCGATTACGTTACGGCCATTGCGGAACTCGAACGAGCCGCGGCGCAAGACGATGATCGAGCGCTGACCCTGCTCGCCGCGCTTCATCACCGTGGTGAAGGCGTGGCAAAAGACACCCAACGCGCCATTGAGCTCTACACCCGCGCGGCCGAATTGGGTAACGCGGAAGCGCAGTTCAATCTCGGTAACATCTATCTGCTCGGTGAAGGGGTCAAGGCGGACGAATCCTGGGCATTGACCTATTACCGGCAGGCAGCCGGTCAGGGACACGAACTCGCTGCCCGCAACATGGCCGAGCTTTACCGGGCAGCGGGACTGGAACCGCCGGTATTCGAGCAGGCGGCGCCCGACGACGTCGCACAAGCCGATACCGAGGCGGACGTACCGACCCAGCCTGCCGTGGACGAAGATCCCCTCGCGCCGACGACGCGAACGGGTTACAAAGCCGAGGACGTCGATGCTGAAGCGCGTCGTCGTGAATCGATCGAAGCGGCCGACGCGCCGCAAACGGTAAGCGAGTCCGTCGGCGAACCCGTTGATGAACCCGTTGGTGAACCCGCGCCCGAAGCGGTCGAGGCAGCGGCTGCACCGGCTACGTCCCCGGACGAAATCGAAGCCATCCGCCGCGCCGAAGAGCACGGCGTCGAAGTCACCATCGACCCGAAAGATGCCGTCGCTGCGGCGCGCGTACCCGTGGATGAAGATCAACTGGCCTTACAAGATGCGATGAAGGCGATCGCCCGCGACGAATTCGAGTCCGGCCTCGACGGCTTGACCAGCTTAGCCGAACGCGGATACGGACCTGCGCAATATGAAATGTCACGTTTGTTTCTCGCCGGGCACGGTGTTTCGCAGGACACGGCGAGCGCCATGCGCTGGCTGCACGATGCGGCAAACGCCGGGCACACTACGGCGCAGTTCGATTTGGGTAATCGCTATCTCATAGGAGCGGGGGTCGAAGTCGATGATGCGATGGCGATCACCTTGTTGCGCGACGCCGCGCGGTCGGGCCATGGAGCGGCGCGCGAACGGCTTGCCGGCATCTACGCTAATGCCGGCGTCCCGCTACCCGATTTGAAACGGCCCAGTAGCGCCGGCCGTCGCGCGAGTCGAGCCGTCGCGCGTGGCAATTGCGGATCCGATTGAAGAGACGCCCGCTGAACATGTTCCCGAACAAGCGCCGATCGAAGCTGCAGCGGCTGCGCGCATCGAACCGGAACCGGAGGTAGCCGCCGAGCCGATCGAAGAAGACTTGGTTGCGGCCGTAGAGCCCGTTGAAGCGGAACCAGCCGCCGCCGTCGAGACCGTCGAGCCCGAGCCGATCGGCGCCGTAGAACCGGAACCGACAGCGGTAGTCGACCCCGAGCCGATCGTTGTGATCGAACCGGAGCCGATACCCGTTGTCGAGGCCGTCGAACCGGAACCCGCCGTGTCCGTTCGTGAGCCGTACGAATACGCGATCATCGATCACGAGAGCGAAGCGATGCCTGCGGCCGATATCGATGAGATCAATCCGGCCAAGCCCGCCGATCACACCATCATCTCCGGCGGTGAATTAGCCCAGGAGCGCGCCATTGTCGAGCCCGAAATGGAGATCGAGGCCTTGCCCCCGGTCGAGAACGAGATCGCTGCCGCGACGCCGGTCGTCAATGCGATACCCGAATTGATCGAGATCCCGAGTACGCCAGCGGTTACCGAAACCGCCACGCCGCCGAGCGAAACCGTAGCGGTCATGGAAGACGACGCGAAACTCATCGTGGCCGACGAAGCGCCGGCTGTCGCCGCGGCGCCCCCGCTTTCCGCTCCGGTAACCGTTGGAACGCGCGAACCGCAAGTGATGGGCGCGTCTCCCTTTCCAGCGCCCAAGGAGACGAAGCAGGGACTGTTCAGCAAGTTAAAGGACGCTATTGGCGGTGACGATTCAAAAACGTTCACGAGCCGCGCTCCCGGGAGTACGCCCGACCCTCGATACGGATCTTCAGAAAAAGCCCGTCCTGCATCTGCTGATGAATTGAAACTTGCGCTGGCACGGGAGGCGGAATCGCGTCCGATCCCGGACGCACCGACCGTAGACGAGGCCAAACAGGCGCTGGCGGCAGGCGAATACCGACGGGCTGCGGCGATGTTCCTCGCACTGGCGGAGAATGGCGATGCACAAGCCCAAGCGCACATTGGCTACATGACTTACCAGGGCGAGGGCGTGACGCGGGATCGGGGTAGAGCAGTCGACTGGTATCGCCGGGCGGCGGTGCAGGGGAATCGGGATGCGCAATACAATCTGGCAGTCGCCTATGCGTTTGGCGAAGGCGTGCCACAGGACGACGCTGAAGCCGTGGTGTGGTATCGCCGGGCGGCTGAACAGGGAAGTGCGATCTCACAGTACAGCCTCGGGGTGTCGTATGCCTTGGGCGAGGGCGTTGAACAAAGCGATGCCACCGCCGCTACGTGGTATAGAGAGGCCGCCGAACAAGGTTATCCACCCGCGCAGTACAACCTGGCCTACATGCATCGCGCCGGGAAAGGTATCAATCAGGATGACGCGGAAGCCTTGAAATGGTATTTAGCAGCAGCGAAAAGTGGCCATGCGTCGGCGCAATATAGTCTGGGCTATATGTATCGATCGGGTAAGGGCGTCGCCCGCAACGTGGACGAAGCGATCCGCTAGTATCGCAGGGCCGCCGATCAGGGGCATCCCGAAGCGCGCGCCGATTTATCGACTCTTGCACCTGATGGTTGATCCCGGATTCCGCTGCGCTCCATCCAGGCTACGGTCTTTTAGATCTCGATGGTCTCCGGTGGGGCCGGAATACCCTGTTCCTCGGGCGGCGCTTTCAGCGATTCTTCGATGCTCTTGGAGAATTCTTCCAGACGCTCGCGTAATTCCGGCACGCCTTGTTTGATTTCTTCTTCGATACGCGACAATTGCCGCTCGATTTGAGGTAGCACCTTCTTCATTTCTTCCACGGATTTATCGATCCCATCCTTGAGTGCGCCGCCAAACGCCTCGATCTGATCGATCACCTGCGCCAATTGACTTTGCGTCGAAATGTCATCGATCGTGGCCGCATAATCGATTCGCCAGCGTTCGCCTTCGCGTACCAGCACGGTATCGATGTTGAGTGGCACTGGCTTATCGGCATCGAGTGTAATGCGGGTTTCAATGGTCGCGGATTCGCCGTCGATCACGGTGCGGCCCAATTCAAATTCTGAAATGGGCATGATCTCGGGATCGTCTTTCAACGCCGCCCTATCTTGCTCGCGGACGTAACGTCGGATCTTGGCCGGATGCTGGGTCATGACGGAACGCCAGAAACGGTCGGCGACATCCTGCGGCGGCAGCGGGCGGGCGCATCCGGCGCACATTGCGAGCAGGGGAAGGGCGACGATCAGCGCGCGCATCATAAGGCTGTCAATGTTGCTTGAAGCGGCTCCCAACGAGCCGCGCGTGCCGGTACGGTAGCGGGATCAGGCCTCGCTTTCAATCGCCGCCGGCCCGCTGAACGGGGGGCGTTCCGGTGCGATGATCTTGCCCATCCGCATGATGCGCTGCCAGTTCTCGTCGCCGATTTCCTCTCGATGTCTGTTATAGATCACGTCGGCGATGCGCACGAAATCTTCGCGGCGCTCGTTGAGATAGTAGATCTCGGCGAGGCGCAGCTTCGCGCGGTAGTTGTTCGGCGTCTTGGCAATGACGTTGAGAAGCAGGTCTTCCGCTTCCGAGTAATGCCCGTGAGCGATCTTGGTTTCCGCCTCGTCGATGGCTTGAGCTTCGCTCGTGCTCTCGATTGCGCGTTCGATCGTCGTTTCTGCAACGGCATCGGGCGCTTGTCGGTTTTCTTCGATCCTGCGCTTGACTTCGCTTTCGAGTTTCACGCGCTTCTCGGCCTTAGCCGCTATCTCGGCGCGCAAACCCGCATCGGTGGTTTCTGTCCTGACGTGGACCCGGCGACGCCGTGCATTCGCAATCAACATCAGCGCGGCCTTAACTACCAGCGCGAGTACCAGGGCGCCGACTACGATCGTCACGATGAGATAAAGGAACGATCCCTCGCCGGAAGTACTCGTCGTGTCAGCCTGGCTCGGAACCTCCGTCGGCGTGATTTCAGGCAACCGCGCCGCGGTTTCTTCCGGCACAGCCGGTTCGTCCACTGCAGTGGCGGTCGGTGACGCCGGGCTCACTGCAACGCTGAATTCGGCGGCCGCATCTTTAGACGGCGCCGCCGCGCTTGCCTGGCGCTGTCGTTCATAGCGCGCCCGAATCGCCGCGAATTTTTCCTCTAGCGCTTTCAGGCGAGCCGCGGTCGCGGCATCCTGCGCGAACTGCCTTGGTGCAGTGCTTGCGTCGGCCGGCGCCGTGGCTATCTCCACGACTGGAGGCGCGACGATCGGCACCGGGACCGGTACCGCGTCTTGTGCGATGGCGTCGGTTACCGGTGCCGCGGGCGGGGCAGCTGCGAGTTCAGAGCCCGGTAAGGTCAGGATGACGCCAACACGCATGCGGTTTGCATCACCCGACATGAAGGCGTGCGGGTTGTCGTTGACGATGGCCGCGATCGTCGCCGCCGTATCCCCAGCGGTCAACCCGGTTTCCTGCATGATCCGCCATAAGGTCTGGCCCGAGCGAACCGGTCCGTAGCTTCGCGTCGGTGTTTCCATTACGACCACGGACGGCGCGGTTGCCGCCTCGACGACTTCGGGCGGGGTGCGGGTCTGTCGATAGGCCGGAGGGTCGAGCGCCAGCGCGTAATGCCTAACGTTCGTCACGGTTCCCGTGGTGAGCCGCAGTCGAAATGACACGATGGGCTCGGACACGGGCGCGTTCGAGGTCAATTTGACATAGGGGAAACCGCGCGCGTCGCGCGCCATCGCCGGCGTGATGGAGGCCAGCACGCGGCGTTCAGCGCTGTCTCGGGGCACACCTATCTCAGGCCGTAGTTCCAGGTCTGCGCCGGCGAACTCCCGAGCCTGGAGGCCGTACAATTCAATGCGGGCAAGCAGGGGTTCGCCCAGGTGAGAATGGGTTGAAAGCTGGCCGAGTTGGGCGGCGAATGCCCCGGTGCAGCACACCAGGGCACTAGACGCCACGGGGGCAACACTTTGAAGGGCGCCGCGTTCGATGAAACCTATTTCAACCGGTATTACTTCGATGCGCATACCCGCATTGCAGATCGGACCTACTTCGATCGCCTGGCGCGGTTCCTGGGCGCCTATCTAGCGTTTCTGGATTGTCCGGTCGAGCGTATTCTCGACGCGGGTTGCGGCCCGGGATTCCTGCACCGCGGTCTGCGGCGGGCCTTTCCCGACGTCCCCATCGACGCCATCGACGTCAGCGAATACCTCTGCGGTAAATACGGCTGGCAATGCGCGGCTATCGAAGACTTCGAGACGAAGCGCCGCTACGACCTCGTCATCTGCCATGACGTCCTACAATATCTCGATCGCCCGGCTGCCTTAACCGCGTTGAAGAAATTCGAAAAGCTGACACGCGGCGCGCTGTATTTCAGTGTGCTGACCCGGGAGGACTGGGAATCGAACTGTGATCAGGGCCTGACGGACGGGGAAACCTACCGGAGGCCAAGCGAGTGGTACCGCAAGAACCTCGCGCCTAAATTCGCGAACGCTGGTGGCGGCCTGTACATCAAGCGCGATTCGAACGTGGTGCTATACGCGCTCGAACACTTATAGATCTAACTATGAATCACGCGCGATGAAGCGCAACGCTATCCCATTATTACACCACCGCTCACGCGTCGGGGGCGGTCCGTCATCGAATACGTGGCCCTGGTGGCCGCCGCATTTAACGCAGTGATATTCGATCCGTGGCCAGATCAATTGATAGTCGGTCTTGGTGGCAAGATGACCGGGGATCACGGTGACGAAACTCGGCCATCCGGTACCGCTGTCGTATTTCATTTCAGACGTAAACAAAGCGAGCTCGCAGGCACGGCACACGAACAAGCCGGGGCGATGTTCGTCGTTCAAGGGACTGGTGAACGCCCGTTCCGTATCCTCTTCGAACAATACCCGGTAAGCGGCCTGCGGTAATTCACGCTTCCACGCCTCCATGGTCCTCTTTACGGCCGGTTCGGCCGCGACCGGGATCACGCCTTCGCGTTGAAAGCTTTGCCAACGCTTCTGCATGTCCACAATGTTCGGCGGAGTCGTGCCCGTACCGGCGCTGAAAACGGCGATCGGGAGCAGGGGTACGGCTGCGCCGATACCGGCGAATTTGAGAACCTGTCTGCGATGCACGTGTGCGGCCTTATAGAACAGTTGTTGAAACATTATATGGGCTGTTTAACTTGAGATTAGCAGCTTACCGCTAAGTTCCCGCACGGCAGGGTTTGCTTCAACCCGCGAGGTAGGCTTTGACGAAGTCGTCGAAACTGATCGAATCACTCGACTCGAGGCGACGCTGCTCATCGTGCGACTGAACCGCCAGTTCCTCGAATTGGCGCCTAGTCTCCGCACTCGGAGGATGTGAGCCGAAATATTCCTTATGCTGAACGGACAACGCCAGAGAGTAATTATGAAACGGTTCGTTCGCGTCGCGTAGATCCTGGAGTGCTCTTGCGGCGGGTAGAACGTCGGGCGCCTCGATGGCCGCGATCTGGTTCCTCAATGCGTGCTGATAAGTTCTTGAATCACCGTCGGCGTCGAGAAATTCGGCGATCGCATGCATACGGTCGCAGATCTCGAGGCTCCATTCGCGGATTGGACGGTGCTTCCCCGCAAACACCAATTCGAGGCCTGGTGTTCGTCCACGCAGGGCTACGGTAAGTTCGTTGTACTCAATGGCGCGCAATTCGTCTCCGGTTAATGCATCGCTTTCTTCCAATAGGCAGAAGATCAGGAACGCTTCGAGGAAGTAGAGTTGTTCGATCTCAACTCCGATCGGGTTCCTGCAATTGACGTCCAAAGCCCGTACTTCAACGTATTCAACACCGCGTTCGCTTAGCGCGGAAGTCGGCCGCTCACCCGAGCGTGTCGTACGTTTCGGACGAATGAAGCTGTAATACTCGTTTTCGATCTGGAGCACATTGGTGCTGAGTTGAATCAATGTGTCGCCATCGTGCATCCCGATCGCTTCGTATTCGGGGTAAGGCGTTCTGATCGCCTTACGCAAGCTGCCGATATAACTGTTTACATCATCATAGGAAACGAGTAAGGCTGACTGGTTCTTGTTCTTGTAACCGATATCACTCATCCGCAACGAAGTTGCGTATGGCAGGTAGTATGTTCCCCGGCTAAATTCCTTGAATCTCGTCGTACGACCCGCGAGAAAGGACTTACATACGACGGGTGATGTCCCGAACAGGAACGGAATCATCCATCCAAAGCGTTTGAAATTTCGGATTAAGGCGAAGTAGCTGTCGTTGATGAAACTCTGTAGTTGAGCCGCCGATCTTTCATCCTCCTTAAAGGCCGTCCAGAAACGATCGGGTACGGAGTAATTGAAATGCACGCCGGCAATCGCCTGCATGCGTCGGCCGTAGCGGTAATCCAGGCCCACTCTGTAAACGTGTTTCATGCGGCCGATATTCGAACTTCCGTATTCGGCTATCGGGATCGAGCTATCCTCGGAAACGGCGCAGGGCATGCTTGCCGCCCAAAGCATTTCATCGGCCGGCAGATCCTGATGCAGAATTCGATGAACGTCTTCGAGAAATCCGGTCGCGGCGCTTGTGTCGGAGAAAGGCGGTGTAATGAGTTCCGGTAAAGACTCCGAGTAATCAGTCGTAATGTAGGGGTGCGTTAACGGCGAACCCCAGGCGTGTGGGTGGCGCGTTTGTGCGATCGTACCGTCGCTCGCGATTCTGAGGCTTTCCTTTTCGAGGCCCTTTTTGCCACCTTCGAGTAGTTTTGAACTCCCGGACGAGATCAAACGCTCGATGTGCTCTTCTAATAATCTTTGCATGGAATTGGGGTTCGGCAAGCTGCTGGCGAATGCCGTTCGTAACCGGGCGTGCAGTATACCCGTTGACTTGCTCCTGCGGGAGCTATGCAGCAAGCTACCTGCTGCGGTCTATGCCTGAACGCCTCAGCCGAACTTCGAGACCGCTTCTAATCAAGAATGCCCGTGACCAAATGCCTCCTAATCGCCAATCGCGGCGAGATCGCGTGCCGCATCATACGTAGCGCAAAGACCTTGGGCATGGAAACCGTGGCCGTATATTCCGACGCTGATGAAAACGCAATGCATCGAAGACTGGCCGATCGTGCGATGCATATCGGAGCGTCCAAGCCGGCCGACAGTTACCTGAACGTCGATGCGATACTGACCGCGGCGCGCGATACAGGCTGCGATGCGATTCATCCGGGTTATGGGTTTCTTGCGGAAAATGGAGCCTTCGCGACGCGGGTAGTTGCCGCCGGGATGATATGGGTGGGGCCGTCACCTGAGGACATCGCGGCCATGGGCGATAAACAACGCGCACGGGCGATCGCTGGCGCCGCCGGTGTGCCTGTATCGCCTGGTAGCCCGCGCTTTGCGAACGGCGATCTCGCCGGCCTCGAAGAAGCCGCGCGCGCCGTCGGTTACCCGCTGCTGATCAAGGCATCGGCGGGCGGCGGCGGCATTGGCATGCGGCTCGTCGACGAACCGGGAAAACTCGTCGAAATAGCCGCCTCAACCCAGAGTATGGCGGACCGTTCATTCGGGGACGGAACGATCTACCTCGAAAAGTACGTAGCCAGCGCACGCCATATCGAAATCCAGGTATTCGGTTACGGCGATGGCTCGGCGATTCATCTGTACGAGCGGGAATGCTCGATTCAACGGCGATTTCAGAAAGTCATAGAGGAATCGCCGGCGGTCGGACTCGACCTTCATGTGCGACGCGCTATGGCCGAAGCGGCGGTCGCTCTTACCGCGAACCAGTCCTATAGCGGAGCGGGAACCGTTGAATTCATTCTGGATGTGCAAACGGGTGATTTCTATTTCCTCGAGATGAATACGCGCATACAAGTTGAACACCCCGTAACGGAAATGACGACCGGCAGGGATCTGGTGGCGATGCAACTCGAACACGCGTTCGGTAACGCTTCGGCGGTCCTGCGCCAAGATCAAATCGAGCACACCGGTCACGCGATCGAATGCCGCATATACGCCGAGAATCCTGCAAAGATGTTTCTGCCATCACCTGGGACACTCGAAAGAATGGCGATGCCTGAAGCCGGCGAAGACGTTCGCATCGACGCTGGCGTGCGCGAAGGCGACACCGTAACGCCTTATTACGATCCGACGCTTGCGAAGCTCATTTGCCGCGGTGCCACGCGCGAATCCGCGCTGGCCACGGCGAGCGCATCGCTGGACGCGGTCGCGATCGACGGCGTCTTCACGAATACCCAATTTCTCAAATGCGTCATCGAGCACCCGGAATTCAAAGCCGGTAGAATCACAACCGCCTTTGTCGACACCTTTTCCAACGATCTCATTCAGGTATGAACGACGATGATCTATGAGCAACCGAAATACCGTCCCGGGGGCGATCGTTACATGCTGATCGAATTCGGTGATGAGATGAATCTCGATCTGAATTTCATGGGTCAGGGCCTTGCGGTGGCGCTCGAAGAAAACCCCGTCGCAGGCGTCATCGAAACAGCGCCTTGTTTTGCGACGACGCTCATTCATTATGAACCCGAGATCATTTCTTACGACGATTTGCAACGCGAAGTGTCCAGCTTGATCGGTTCGCTGGGAGGCAGTGATGACATAGAAATGGACAGCAGGCTGTTCTATTTCCAAACGCTGTACCTCGATCCATGGAGCACGGAATGCATCAATGACTACCGTGAGAAGATCAATCCGGACAAGGAACAAGATCCCGAGTTCATTACGCGGGTCAACGGGCTCGACGACGTCGACCAGTTCGTACGCGTTCACTCCGGAACGGAATATTGGGCGGCCAGTCTCGGTTTCTGGCCGGGCCTCCCTTTCATGATGCCGCTCGATCCGCGATGCCGTCTTACCGTACCGAAATACAATCCACCACGAACCTGGACGCCGCAGGGTACGTTGGGTATGGGCGGTATGTCGTCGTCGATTTATCCGGTCGCGACGCCAGGAGGCTATCAACTGTTCGGACGCACACCGGTGCCCATTTGGGACCGCGACAAACGGTTCGAGGAATTCGAAGGAGAGTTGTGCATATTCCAACCCGGCGATCGCCTGAAGTACGTTCCGTGCTCCATGGAGGAATATGAGGAAATCGATCGCAAGGTTCAGGAAGGGACTTATCGATACAACATCGTCGAGTACCAACGGTTTTCAGTGCGCAACTATAAAGCCTGGGTCAGCAAGCTCGATCCGGACAAAAAATTCTGACGGAGGACGCTAATGCTGGAGGTGCTCAAACCGGGTCTCGAAACGTCCGTACAGGATTGGCCGGGACGGATTGGATATTGGAATCAAGGGTTTCCGCCGTCGGGCCCGATGGATGCCTGGTCGTTTCGTCTCGCCAACCTGTTGGTCGGTAACGAGCCGGGCGAAGCGGGCCTTGAATGCCAGTACATTGGCCCGACGCTCAAATTCCAACGCGACGGCGTGATCGCACTGACCGGCGCGGATATCCAGGCCAAGATCGGCGGCGATGCCTGTCCGATGTGGGAAAGTATCGCCGTCAAGGCGGGACAAACGCTCGAAACGGCCTTCGCATCAACCGGCGCGCGCGCCTACATCGCGATCGCGGGCGGTATCGCCGTCGAATCACTGCTCGGCTCGCGCTCGACGTTCCACAAGGCCGGCGTCGGCGGCATGGGCGGCTACGCGCTCAAAGCGGAACAGGTGGTACCGGTGGGCGAGGGAAAGGGCACGGCCGGACGCCGGGTCAAAGAGGCCGCGCGACCCGTGATCAAAACGGACAAACGCTGGGAGGTCGAGGCCGTACCCGGACCCAATGACGATTGGATCGACGCGGCCGGACACGAACGTTTCCTCACCACCGATTGGAAACTATCGTCGAAGAGTGACCGCACCGGTTTTCGTCTGGATGGTCCGGATTGGACCTTCACCGAAAAGGCGACCAACAAGTTACCGGAGCATGGCGAAGAACCTTCGAACATCATCGACCAGGGCTATCCGCTGGGCGCGATCAACCTCGCCGGTCAAACGCCGATCATCCTGGTGAACGACGGGCCGAGCATGGGCGGCTTCATCAACCCGTACACGGTCCCGCAGTGCGCGTTCTGGAAGTTGGGGCAAGCGAAGCCCGGAGAGATATTGAACTTCAAATCCGTAACGGTTCAACAAGCGCAGCAGGCCGCGGCGGACATCAAGGCGCTGTGTGTCGAATCGAGTATCGAATAAGCGACAAGGGAGAAGGGGATGTCCCACGAAGTAAGTTTGCAAACGGCCGGGAACATGTGGAAGGTCCTGGTCAAAGCCGGAGACAGTGTCAAGGCGGGCGACACCTTGTTCATCATGGAAGTCATGAAGATGGAGGTCCCGCACGAAGCGCCTGCGGACGGTGTGGTCAAAGCCGTACATGTCGAGGAGGGTGCAGAGGGCTTGGATGCCGGCATGGTGGCAGTTGAAATCGATTAGCTCATCAACAATCAAAAGCGGCTTTCTGTGTGTCGTCCTGTGTTCGGCAGTGGCGCCGGCGATTGCGGACGAATTCGACAAGGGCGCGGTCGCTTACAAAGAAGGACGTTACGAGACCGCCGCGAGCATCTTCGAGAAACTCGCTGAAAAGGGCGATCACCGGGCAATGTCGATCATCGGGTCGATGTATGCGGCCGGCCTTGGAATCTCTCTGGATCCGAAGAAAGCATTCGTGTGGCTTAAGGAAGCGGCGAAACATAACCGTCCCGATGCCGAGTATCGACTCGGCCTGATGTACGACCACGGAATAGGGGTCAAGCAAAACAACAGGAAAGCGATCAGGTGGTATCAGAAAGCGGTGCAACACGGCTACGTGCCGGCTCAGGCGATGATGGGATTGAAGTACGCCAGAGGCGACGGTTTCAAACGAAACAAAGTCAAAGCCTATGCCTGGTTGTCGTTGTCGATTCATTATTTCACCGACAAAGACGTAGACCTGAGTGATGCAGAGAACGCCGTTCCACTCGAAGACAGGCAAGACGTTGTCACTGTGTTTGAAAGCTCTGGACAAAGAACTGACCGCAGAAGAAAAGGAAACAGCGGCGGGGCTCGCTCGAGAAATCGCAGCGAAAAGCGGCACCACGTTCGCCGCCTCACCGACCGGGCAATCGCAGGGTACTGGCAAAGGCGGGAAGTGCGTTCCCGGATGCCTGAGATGGGGGGAGTTCTGCAACGTCGATCCGCGCGGAGACTATACATGCCGCCGGCGCTGCGAGGAGTACGGTGAAATTTGCGAATAACGTCTGCGGCGATCGATCGGAATAATTGCGTAATCCACAAAAAGTTTCATAGCCCTGATGAAGCGTAGCGAAATCCGGGGACAGACCAATGACGTTGCCGACCTGGCCATCACGGGCGGCAAGGTCGCGACCCTGGATGGGGAAGGCCGCATCGTCGAGGCGGTCGCAATCGCAAACGGACATATCCTCGAAGTTGGTTCCGATGCGGACATTGAAGCAGTCTGCGGGACCGAGACGCAGCGCATTGATGCGGCCGGCCGCCTCGTGATTCCAGGTTTGATCGATGGGCACGCCCACATGGACCGGGAGGGACTCAAGGAGGTGTTGCCGTCGCTCGCCGGTTGCGTATGCATCGACGATATCCTCGAGCGCATCGAGGTGCTGGTGCGTGACACACCTCCAGGCGAGTGGATCGTTACCATGCCGGTCGGCGAGCCGCCGTTCTATGAAGGTGTGCCCAACAACCTGCTGGAGAATCGTTTCCCGACCCGGCGCGAGCTCGATCGCGTGTCACCCGAGCATCCCGTCTACATCCGTCCGATCTGGGGACATTGGCGCAACAGCCTGCCCCTGGTTTCGATCGCGAACAGCCGGGCGCTCGAACGGGCCGGCGTCGATCGCGACACCCTGCCACCGGCGCCATCGATTCAAATCGATCGTGAAGATGATGGTGACGAGCTTTCCGGGATCTTCTACGAATCCACGTACAAACCTCTCGTCGAAAAAACGTTGCTCAAATGCATACCGCGATTCACCCTCGATGATCGAATCGCCGGCCTACGACGCTCGATGGAAGTCTATAACGGTTATGGTACGACCAGCGTTTTCGAAGGGCACGGGATCGCAGCTGAAGTGTTTGCCGCTTATCAAGACCTGCACGCGCGTGCGCCTTTACCGGTCCGATCGGTTCTCATGTTCAGCCCCGCGTGGCCGGGCGCCGATATCGAGACCGTGAAAGACTTGCTCGAGGACTGGGGAAGGTGGCTTGCGGGCCGCGGACTCGGCGATGCGCGCTTACGCATGTGCGGCCTTTACACCGAGTCCGATTATTCCGAGGAGAACCGCCTGCGGGCATTGTGCGGCCCCTACACCGGCTGGGCCGGCTTCAACTTCGACGCGGCACTACCCGAGGACGTCATGGTGGAGATGATGGTCGAAGCTGCACGCGCCGGCATTCGTGTCGGCTCGTTCAGCCCGAACATCCTCGCGCTCTTCGAGCGCGTCGACGCCCGCGCCTCGATCGCCGAGCAGCGATGGATCATCGAGCACATCGGCATGTTCGGATACGACGAGATCAAACGCGCACGCGACCTGGGCGTCGTCATGCAGGCCTATACCAACATGTGGATCTGGCAGGAAGGCGAAAAACTACGGTCTCAACACGGCGATACGGGGGCGGAGCAGATCGTGCCGATGCGCGATCTGCTGGATGCGGGCATTCACGTCTCGCTGGCGACGGACAACGTGCCGCCGACGCTATTCGTCCCGATGTGGCACGTCATCGCCCGTCTAACGCGTGACGGAGGCACCGTTCTCGGGGCGGATCAATGTCTATCGCGCACCGAGGCGCTGGCGTGCGCGAGCCGTGAAGGCGCCTGGCTCAGTTTCGAGGAGGACTTCAAAGGAACCATCGAGCCCGGCAAGGCCGCCGACCTCGCGATCCTGAACGAAGACTTACTGACGGTCGACGAGGCGAGCATACCGGACATCGTCGCGGATACGACCATCACGGCGGGACGAATCGTCTACCAGCGGTCTGAATGAGATCCGGTCGGATTTAGCGTTTCGACTTCTCGAGTAAAGCGGCCAGGTGCTGTTGCCACAGTTCGGCAAAGGCATAGGTCCGGTGGCCATTGGTCTCATCACTCGTCGGAATGAGGATATATAGGCTGTCTTTGATCCGCTTCATCGCTGCTTCCATGATGCCGAGCTCCGGCGGGTTGACCTGATCATCTGAAGAGTTGATGGCCACGAGCGGCGCTTCGATCTGTTCCAGTAATGCCGCCGGGTCGTAATCGGACGAGGCTTCGATCTGATAGAGCAGGTCGTTCGCATCGAGTGTGTCCATATAACCATGAACCAATTCGTCGAATAATTCGTCCGCCTCGTCTCTCGTCGGCGCTTGCTGCTGCCATTGAAGCGGGCAACTGATCATGAAGATAAAGGTATGTATCGCCGCGATCAGGCCACGTGGTTGGTTTTCGTAGTCGCCTTCCCGCCACCCGGGATCGTTGCGTATCGAATCGGCGATCATGCGCCTCATCATGCGATTGCGCCCTGCGATTGCCGCCGGCAGACTCGCCATGGGCATCAAGGCGTCCATGAAATCCGGAAAGTGCGCCCCCCAGACCCAGGTATGCATGCCGCCCATCGACGTGCCCATGACCAGGCGCAGATGATCGACCTCGAGCGCCTCGGTCACAAGCCGATGCTGTGCGTTGACCAGATCCGCATATCCGTAACGCGGGAAGCGCGCCCGCAACCCGTCACTCGGTTTGGATGACTGACCGTGGCCGACGCTGTCAGGCAGAATGATGAAATAGTCCTCGGCGCTCAGCGGCTGCCCGGCGCCGAACAGCACGCCGCCAAACTCCTCGGTCAAGAATCGCAGGCCCGACCCACCGGTGCCGTGCATGATCAGGACGGCATTGCGCACCGTTCCGGCTTCGTCTCGGAGCGGCGTCCCGATGGTCCGGTAATGAAGCCTGAGGTCCGGTAAGGACTCCCCGCTTTCGAACTGAAAATCGGTCAGCGTGAAATCGTTTTCCGTGGGTGTTGGATAGCTCTTCGGGGTTGTTTTCACATCTAGTCGCACCGCTGCATTAGTTCATCGCCGCGCACATAACGCTCGAGGTTTTGCAGCCAAAACTCGGCCACTCGCGGCAAATACAATGGTGAAGACCAGGCGTTATGCGGCGTTAGAAACAGGTTGGGCATATCCCACAACGCGTCATCGGCCGGCCACGGCTCGATCGAAATCACATCGAGGCATGCCTGGCTGATCTGACCCGTCTCCAGCGCGTTCTTCAACGCTGGGGTATCGACGATCGACCCGCGCGCGACATTGATAAACGTGGCTGTCGTTTTCATTCGGGCGAATTCGTTCGTGCCAATCAACCCCTCTGTATCGGGCGTTGCCGGCAGGGACAGCACGACGAAATCCGCCTCACCGAGAAATTGCGGTAAATCGTCCAGCGTCCCCTGGGAGTCGACGCCCGCGATTGGCGCGGCCGATCGTCGAATGCCCAACACGCGCATGTCGAAACCGCTGGCAAAGGATGCGATCTTGCTGCCAATAGCGCCGAGGCCCACGACGAGCAGTGTCTTGTCGCTGAGACTTTCCAGGTCGATCCATTCCCACTGGTGTTGTCCTTGGTGTTGTCGAAAAGTGTCCAGCCGCTTGGTCGTCCACAACATCAGCCCCAGTGCAAATTCAGCCACTTCCGGCGCATTCGCGCCGGGGCTGTTGGTGATGATCACGTCCTTTTCCCGCATCGCATCGTAGAAGGGTCCGTCCGTTCCGGCGTCCTCGCTATGTGCCCACCGTGGCGCCTGCAGCGACATCGTCGTATCGACAAACTCTTTTCTATAGGCGTCGCCTGCGAGCACGATGAGGTCGCAATCGTCAGGCGATTCCGACCACGACGCATCGGCTTCGATGAGCGCCCAGTCGAGATCGGGAACGATGGTGCGCGCGCGTTCGCCATAGCGCTCGAAAAACTCCCGCCCCGCAGCTACTTTCATTGCCGACCCCCGATGTCGATCAATCCGACGGCTCCAGCCCGCCCTGCGCCATCGCGACTGCGCGAAAGATCGCGCGGGCCTTGTTCATCGATTCGTCCCATTCGAGTTGCGGAACGGAATCGGCCACGACGCCGCAGCCGGCCTCGATATAAAGACGGCCGCCTTTCATGACGGCGGTGCGGATGGCAATCGCCGTGTCCATATTGCCGTTCCACGATAAATAGCCGACCGCGCCGCCGTAGACCCCGCGCTTCACCGGTTCGAGTTCGTCGATGATCTCCATTGCGCGTATTTTCGGCGCGCCGGAAAGAGTCCCTACCGGAAGCGTCGCGCGCAACACGTCGATTGCTGATCGGCCGTCTTGCAGTTCACCTTCGACGTTGGACGATATGTGCATGACGTGCGAGTAGCGTTCGACAACCATTTTTTCAGTGACCCGCACCGTACCCGTCTTCGCGACGCGGCCGATATCGTTACGACCGAGATCGATCAACATTAAGTGTTCGGCGCGTTCCTTCGGATCGGCGAGTAGTTCTTTCTCGAGTTTGTCGTCTTCTTCCGGCGTGCGGCCGCGCGGCCGTGTGCCGGCCAGCGGCCTCGTCGTGACCACGCCGTCCTCCAATCGGACCAGTATTTCCGGTGACGAGCCGACCACGTGTGCCTCGCCGAGATCCAGAAAAAACAGGTAGGGTGACGGATTCAAATGTCGCAGGGCGCGGTAAACGTCCAGCGGTGCTACGTCGAGTTCGACGGACAGGCGTTGCGCCAATACGACTTGCATGACATCGCCGTCAACGATGTATTGCTTGATGCGGTCGACCGCGGCTATGAATGCTTCGCTCCCGAACTCGGATTCGAAATCCGATTCTTTGACGGCGCTCGCTGCACCGATCGTTGCCACGTTCGGAAGCGGTGCTTTCAAGCGTTGAGCGAGTTTTTCAAGGTCGCGTTCTGCGCAAACGCGGGCCGCTTCGTCATCCACGTCTACGTACTTTACGAGTACCAGTTCGCCGCGCAGATTGTCGAAAATCAGAAACTCGTCGACCTGCAATAGAAAGATGTCCGGCATATCCAATGGATCCGGCGGGTTCGATCCGCGCAGCCGGGGCTCGACGAAACGGACCGTATCGTAGCCAAAATAACCGACGAGACCGCCGCAGAAACGCGGCAAGTCTTCAAGCTCCGGCGCGCTGAACCCGGCCTGGTAGGTTTCGATGTACGCCAGCGGATCGTCGACCTCCAGATCGTCGATCACGGTGCCGCCTTCTTTGACGATGACGCGGTTGTCGCGAACCTCGATGGTGCGGCGGGCGGGCAGACCGATGATCGAATAACGGCCCCACTTTTCGCCGCCTTCCACCGATTCGAGGAGGAAGCTGTATCGACCGAGCGCGAGTTTCACATAGGCGCTCAGCGGCGTATCGAGATCGGCGAGCACGCGGCGAGTCAACGGCACCCGGTTATATGCCGCATCCGGTAGGTGTTGTGCGTGCCCGGCCATGGGGCGGCACAGGTTAATCGATTCAATGGGACTAAGAAAGTGGCCGTCCTTGGCCGGGGGGCTCCCTGCGTGGGGGAGGGGGACTAGCCCGGATATTTCCCGTATATGCCCTTGTGTCACTTACAACAGGGGCGGCATAATGCTGAGGTGTTCGAGCTTCTTATTGAGCGTGTGGTGGCGCTTATCTACAAACCCGCCATGGGGATGGCAGTGAAATTCTGCGTTCTTCCGCGCGGTTGGCGTGCCAAGCATGTTGCGGTGATCTCGAAATCGTGGCTCGACAAGGCCAGACACGCATCGGTAGGGGTCGAAATGCTGCCCCTGCTAATACAAGGCGAGAATATCTACAAGAAAATTGAGCGTTTAGGCCTTCCAACGCCCTTACTACAGTACACTTCGCCGCAAGGATATCTTGAGCCCTCTGAAGAGGCTCTTGACCGGATGGCTAAATACATCACGGCCTTCTCCTGTATCGCCGAATCAGACGACGAGAGATTCGGCAAGTCCTTGTTCGACGATACGCGCAAGTTCCTGGAGCATGAATGCCGCATGCAAAAATCGCAGTGCATAATCGCTCACATGCGCCACCGCACAAAGGAAACCAACGGATGAATCCCGCGAAGAAACTTACTCTGCCAGAGGCCCTGGCGGCTGGGAAACAGCGGGAATTCGCCCGCCAGCACAAGATTTCCGATCCGCATCCTGACGGTAAGGCGCGGTTTAACGCCGTGCTCAATGCGATGGCTGGAAAGCCAGCAGATCGGACAAGATCCGCTCGGGCTGGCTCCGGCGATTGTAGCGGTACTCGAACTCCTTCACGTACTTCTCAAGGTGCTTCGGGGAAACGTGGACGTGGGTCCCGCGGATCGAAAGCTTGAGGCGCGCCCAATAGCCTTCCATGGTGTTCACGTGGCACGCGCCGTTCACATACTCGCCCGCGCCGTGGTTGACCGTCTCATGCTCATATCCGGCCTTCTTGAGCCCCGTGTAGGACTTGAGTTCGTCGGTATGGATGGTGCTGCCTGCCTTGATATTCGCCTTGATGATGGGCTGGAGGGTCTTCTTACGCACGTTGGGGACGACCTTCGTCATCACGTCGCCATCCCGCTCCAGCATCCCGAATACGACGGTCTTGTTACCTGTGTAGCCCCGGCCCTTGCCCTTGGCCTTCCCGCCCACGTAGGTTTCGTCCGCTTCCACGGCTCCGCCGTTCCCGCCCAGCGGGATCTCGCCGTCCGTCTCGGCCATGTACTTGCGGATCTGGTGCGCCATCCGCCACGCGCACTTGTAGGTAACGCCAAGCTGCCTCTCAAGCTCTTTGGCGGCCACGCCGTGGCGGGACGTGGTGAACAGGTAGATCGCATAAAACCAACTAACGAGCGGAGTGCGAGAGCCTTCCATCGGGGTTCCGACACACGGACTAATCTGATGGCCGCACCACTGGCAGTTGTAGACCTTGCGCGTCGTGACACGGTGGTAGTTCGATTCCTTCCCGCAACCCTCGCACTCGCGGCGCAAGCCGTAGCGGGTGCGCATCAGGTGATCCAAGCATGCGTCGTCGTTTGGGAACTGCTTCAAGAACTTGGCTATCGTCATCGTCATGGTTATTGCCTCCGATGACTGCTACTTTACCCCATTATATAAGTGACGTCAAGGTATAAACGGGGGATATTTCATAAAAAAAGAGGGCAAGCCCTTTCTAATCCGTTATAATTCAGTTAGTTAGGCTGAAAACGGAAAGGACTCGCCCGTGACAGAATGTACCCAGACTGCGCTGCAATTTCCAGGCTTTTCTCGCCGCAAGATCGACGTCTCATTCAACGGCGGTGACATCACTTCCAACGGTGGGGTGCAGTTGCTGCGCTGGGCCGATGAACGGACCGGGTTGATCAAGGCCGCGGCACGGGCCATTGGGGATTCGCGCCGGAGAAAGAGCTGCACCCACGCTCTGGAGTCGCTGGTCCGACAGCGGGTCTATGGCCTTTCCCTGGGCTATGAGGACCTCAACGACCACGAGGCATTGCGCGCGGACTTGGCTCTGCAGACGGCGCTTTCCCGGGATGCGTCGCTGGCGAGCCCGTCGACGTTGTGCCGACTGGAGAACCGCGCGAACCGGAACACCGCGGTGGCCCTGCACAAGGGACTCATTGATAACTTTATCGCCGCTTACAAACAAGCGCCCCGACGACTGATACGCGATGTGGATGCCACCGACGATCGGGTGCAGGGTGATCAAGCGGGCCGCTTCTTCCACGGCGACTACGACCACGACTGCTGTCTGCCCTTGTACGTGTTCTGTGGCGATCAACGGTTGGTCAGTTATCTGCGTTCGAGCAAGATCGACGGCGCAAAACACAGTGGGGCGATCTTGGCGCTGTTGATCAAACGGTTGCGCCAGGCGTGGCCGAAGGTCGAGATCCTGGTGCGCGCCGATGCCGGCTTTTGCCGCTGGCGGATGCTGCGCTGGTTCGATCGCCACGGCGTGGATTACGTCATGGGTATCGCGAAAAACCCGCGTTTGCACGATCAATCGTTAGCGTTGCGCACGTTGGCTCAGTGGCGGTATTGGATGATGGGTGAGAAGCAGCGCCTGTTCAGCGAGGTCCGTTACGCCGCACCGACTTGGGATACCCCGCGACGGGTGATCGTCAAGGCCGAGCACAGCGCCCGCGGCAGCAATCCCCGCTTCGTGGTGACCCACCTCACCGGCAAGGCCCAACGCATCTACGACCGCCTCTACTGCGCCCGCGGCGAGATGGAGAACCGGATCAAGGAGCAGCAGTTGGGCCTGTTTGCCGATCGCACCAGTTGCCACACCTGGTGGGCCAATCAGTTCCGGCTGTTGCTCTCAAGCTTGGCTTACACGCTGTTGGAGACGATCCGCCGGGTGGCACTACACGCAACGGCACGGGCTCGCGCGCAAGGCGGCACGCTGCGCCTGAAACTATTACGCATCGGCGCCATCGTCTTGCGCAATACCAGGCGCATCCGACTGTTGCTCTCCAGTGCTTACCCCCATCGAGAACTGTTCTGCCTGGTGGCCGCTCGCCTCAAGCCGGGATAGTCGTCCCAACGCCAGTCGCCTCGTGTGCGATTCCTTGTGAGTCGGGGTGTCGCTCGCCTCCGAAACGACTCGTGCATCGCAATCGGCGATAAATCCACCGGTGGCGCGCCGAAACGTCGCGCTCAAGCGCCGCTTCGTGCCACCACCAACGAATTCCGACCCGTGATCGACCAACTCCACGCACAATCTCACTGCTCATGCAATATCCGGGCTAGGTGGTGGTTCGTGCCTATATGCAGCCCGATTAGGTGCTCAGGCTGCGGTCGTTCGTGTAGAAGATGCCCTTGAGCTCTTGATGTTCGTCGAGTTCGAGGCGTAACAACACCCGCGCGCCGATCGCACGCGCACGGCTGAATACTTCATCGGCCGTCTCGAATGGTATGTATTCACCGTTCAAATCCTGGTACCCGGCAAAGCGGGGGGATTCTTCGGTCAGTTGCTGCAAGGCGTTCATGATCTGCTCCATTGGCATTTCGGTCGTTACCCGGCATGAAGCAACAAGCGTTCCAAGCCGGCGAACATGGCGCGAAACGGGCGTGAGTTGAGAACCAGTTAAAACTTTGGACGGCAAAATGTGAGCTGTTTCGCGCTCTTGCGGCAAGAAGCCGCGTGCCAGCCCGCGGGGGTGTCACCCCAGAGCGACGCTCTAGGATGAATGTTGCAACGCAACAATTAGTCGGATTTATGACGCAGGGAGCCGCCGATGGCGAGCGCGAAATTCGGCACGAGGGCCACGAGCCCGGGATGGAAGCCGAACACCTTGCCCGCGTCGACGAACGGCAGTTCGACAAAAGCCAGCACGAGCGCGATGACGACACCGGCGAACAAACCGCTGAGAACGGGTTTGGCCTTCAGGCCTCGCCATCGCAATCCCAGCATGAAGGCCGGTACGAGCTGGATCAGCAGGTCGACTTTGCGATCGATCAAGGCGATCAGCGATGACTTCTCGCGCAACACCAGCGCGAGGCCGATCAACGCAATGATGATCAACCAGGAAATGGCCTTGCCCAAGTGCGTCAGCGTTTCCTGTGATGCACCCTTCATGAGGTGTGCCGCGCAGATGTCTTTGGTCAACATGGAGGAGATCGAGAGCAGCGCGGAATCCGCGGTCGACATCATGGCGGCCAGGACGGCCGCCAGCGTGATCACGACCAATGCGTACCCGAGCGCGGAATGAAGCTGAATTTCCCGCAGCACTCGCCCGAAGACCTGATCGGCTGACGCGCCTTCGAGACCAGGCAGGTAGGCGAGCGCCATGATCCCGGCGATGACCGAAATGATCATCGTAGGTACGGGCATCAACGCCATGATCGCAAGACTCCGACGCAGGACGCGCGGCGATCGCGCCGCGTAAATCCGCTGTATCGCCTGCGGATAGAGCGATATGCCGAAGCCGACGGCGAGGACGTAGCTCAACCACTGCCGGCATTGCGCGGCATCCGGCGGCAGGCTTTTGCGCGTGCCGTTCGACAAATCAGCCTGCATGATCGCGCGCGTGGCCCCTTCGAGCGGCCCGAATCGGTCGAG
Organism: Gammaproteobacteria bacterium; assembly: GCA_965217605.1. GTDB lineage: Bacteria > Pseudomonadota > Gammaproteobacteria > JAYYZW01. Next base: position 296,038 of record CBDCJB010000004.1, on the reverse strand, counting down.
CAGCATACCGATCAGGAGCACGAAGCCGAGCGCGAGTATCGCGCCCTGAATGGCGTCGGTCCATGCGACGGCGCGCAATCCCCCGAGCGTACCGTAGATCACCATGATCAAGGCCAGCACTACTACGCCACCGGTGTAAGCAACCGCGCCTTGATCGTTGGCCAGTCCCTGCATCGCTCGACCCATCGCCATCAACTGCGCGAGCAGAAAATTGCACAGCACGACGATCATGACCACTGTCACGAGTATCGTGAGCAGTTTGTTGTCGAAACGATCTTGGATGTAATCCGCTGGGGTCAGGTAGCCCCGAGCGCGGGCAAGCCGATGCAGTCTCGGTGCGAAGATCAGATAGGCGATCACGACCGTCGTCATGAAATGAAGGCTCATGATCCATGCATAACCGATGCGATAGGTTGCTCCGGTGAATGCGAAGAATGTATTACCGCTGTATTGCGTGGCGAAGAGTGTAAGAAACAGCACCGTGAATCCGAATCCGTTTCCGGCTAAATAAAAATCCTGCAGGGTATCGGCGCGGCGCGCGCGCTTTGCAACCCAGCCGATAACCAGCAGTGACGCGAGATATAGCGACAGGAAGGCCCAGGCGCCGGGTCCGAGGGGAATGAGGCTACTCATCAGGCGGATCGCTCTCCCCGGGCCATGGCCGGGTGAGTAGCGCTGCGGTAAAACACGATGCCGCAACCGACACGACGATGGCGATCACCACCCACGTGGGCATCCCGAATAGCAGGCCGTGATTATCGGCCGGCCAATACCACGGAATCGCTGCGATCAGCAGCGCGATATAGATCAGCGGTGCGATGCGGGTCATGGCTCGGCGCGGAACTCTGCGCGTTCAGCCGTCACCCGGGCCCGGGTTGGCACGTGGGCGCCTCGCGAAGGGCCGCGCCAGCGGTTCACCGACGAAAACGCCCTGCCCCGGCCAAAAGACGCTCTTCCAATATGCTTCTATGAGCGTTTCGCCGTTGAGGTAATACTTCATTACCAATGGCGGATCGGGAAATTTCTGCGGAAAGTTGCACGGTTCAACGACCGTACCATAGGAACCCGTCGCTCCCGCTTCGAGCCATTCGAGAATGCTCATCTGCTGTCCCCCCTGCAGCACGCCACCCGTCGAGGTGAGGTGATCCCCCAACGCGCCAGGCACAAAACGAACCTGATCGAGATAGCGTACCCGCGTTGTACCGGTGAAATAGAACATCACGTCGGCGACCTCACGGATGCCTTCGGACTCAATGATCTTCACCGGATAGCGCTCAGCAAAAATCCGCGCCGCTACCGCATACCTTGGAACGCGCGTATTGCGGTTGCGGTCCGATGTGACTACTAAGTAGGCCGATGAGGGCGGATGGGAATAATCGGAGCGCACGCCGCGATCGATGAGGCTTTTCACGTCTCGTACCGTTCGTCCGGCGAGCATGACCGTTGGTCGAATATCATAATCATCGTAAGGCGTGCGCGAAGGCGAGTCGAAGTACGGATTCAATGCGATGGGCCCACATTCTTCCGCGCAGTGCCGGCGGTCGAAACCGAACGCGAAGGCCGATGTAATCGACATGCATTCGACGCGAAAAGGTAAGGTCCACGCCAGCACGAAAGCCTCTACATAGTCCGAGGTTTTAGCGATTACCTCGTTGAGAAGCCGCCCAAAGCTTTTTTCATCCAGCGTGTGTCGCGGCGTATCGATCGATATCGGCACCATATGGTGATCGGGAATGTGGCGGTGTTGTGCGTAGTAATACGCGATTGCTTCGCTGTCAGGATCGGATTCGTTGTAGACGACTGCGAGTTGCGATGCGTCGAGCGCGCCGGCGTCAAGGGCAACGACGGCCCATATGCTCAACCAGAAAAAGCGATGCCACACCTGTGAGTCTAATGCGCCTTCTTCAACGCTTTCATGGCGCGTTCCAGGCCGTCGACGGTCAGTGGAAACATCCGATCCGACATTAACTCCTTGGTCATACCGATCGACGGGATGTGACCCCAGTAATCTTCGGGCTGCGGATTCAGCCACACGGCAAACGGGTAAATGGCCATCAATCGGGCCATCCACGTGGCGCCGGCTTCTTCGTTCCAGTGCTCGATGCTGCCTCCAACCGCCATGATTTCATAGGGGCTCATCGTTGCATCGCCGACGAATACGATCTTATGGTCGGCGCTGTAGGTGTGCATAACCTGCGCGGTCGGAACGCGTACGTTAGCGCGTAAATTATTGTCCCGCCACATCGTCTCATAAACGAAATTGTGAAAATATAAATGTTCCAAATGTTTAAATTCGGCTCGCGCGGCCGAAAAAAGCTCCTCGCAAACGCGCACGTAGGGATCCATCGAACCGCCGACGTCGAGGAACAATAGGACCTTTATCGCGTTGTGCCGTTCCGGCACCATCTTGATATCCAACAGCCCCGCATTTTTGGCCGTCGAGCGAATCGTGTCGTCGAGGTCGAGTTCGTCTTCCGCGCCCTCGCGGGCAAATCGTCGTAGCTGGCGCAGCGCAAGCTTGATGTTGCGCGTCCCGAGCTCGACTTGATCATCCAGATTCCGATATTCACGGCGATCCCAGACTTTTACCGCGCGGCCCTGGCGCCCTTCGTCCTGCCCCATGCGCACGCCCTCGGGATTGTAGCCGTACGCACCGAACGGCGAAGTCCCGCCCGTGCCGATCATCTTGTTGCCGCCGTGATGCTCCTTTTCTTGTTCCTCGAGGCGCTTGCGCAGGGTTTCCATCAGTTCGTCCCAACCACCGAGGCTTTCGATCAACGCCTTTTCTTCGTCGGTGAGGTTTAGCTCTTTTTGCTTGCGCAACCATTCCATCGGGATCTCGCCGAAAATTTCGTCGAAGAGCATCTCCTGACCGCGAAAATGCTCCCCAAAAACCTGATCAAAGCGATCGAAGTACCGTTCGTCCTTGACGAGTGTCGCACGCGAGAGGTAGTAAAAATCGTTAACGCTGAATCCGGCGATACGCGCGTCCAGCGCGTGCATCAAGGTCAGGTATTCGGTTATCGATACCGGGATCTCAACCTTTCTGAGTTTGTGGAAGAGCTCAATTAGCACCGCTGTGTCTCGACATGAACACCAGCCGCTCGAACAAATGCATATCCTGCTCGTTTTTGAGCAGGGCGCCGTAAAGTTTCGGGATCGCTTTGCGGGAATCCTTTTCACGCAAGGCTTCCGGTGGAATGTCCTCGGCTACAAGCAATTTCATCCAGTCGAGCAATTCCGACGTCGACGGCTTTTTCTTCAGCCCGGGAATGTCGCGCAATTCGAAAAAACACTCGAGCGATTCGGCGAGTAGACGTTTCTTGATATCGGGATAATGAACTCTGACGATGGCTTCCATCGTTTCGTGATCCGGAAACGCGATATAGTGAAAAAAACATCGTCTCAGGAATGCGTCCGGTAGCTCCTTTTCGTTATTGCTGGTTATGATGATGATGGGACGATGGTTGGCCTCGATAGTTTTCTTGGTCTCGTAAATGTAAAACTCCATTCGATCGAGTTCGAGAAGGAGATCGTTGGGAAACTCGATATCAGCCTTATCTATCTCATCGATCAAAAGCACGGGTTGTACGTCGGATTCGAAGGTTTCCCAAAGCTTACCCTTGACGATGTAATTCGAAATATCGTGGACTGCTTCCTCGCCGAGTTGTGAATCTCGAAGACGCGCCACCGCGTCGTATTCATACAATCCCTGGGCCGCTTTCGTCGTCGACTTGATGTGCCATTGAGTCAAGGGCCGGTCGAGCGCCGCGGCGACTTCCAAGGCCAGCATCGTCTTTCCCGTGCCAGGCTCACCTTTCACGAGCAACGGGCGCTCGAGCGTGATCGCGGCATTTACCGCCATCATCAGGTCTTCAGTCACGATATAGGTATCAGTACCGGTGAATTGCTGCATCGAATTGGCTGTTACAAATATTGAATTCGCGGCCATTGTAAAACATGGGTGGCCACTTGACTCAATCGGCCGATTTGTGACCGAAAACGGATGGCATTGTGGAGGCGCGGTTAAGCCGATCCAGAATTTTCGTTCGATACAAGAGAAGAGGCCGCACGAAAGATATAAAAAATGTTACATGCTACAAGCTGTGACGGCGGTCATAAAACGCAGTTTATACAGACGCATCGACGACCCGAAAGTGTGATGGAAGTCCAAACCATTTACACGTGTACGGGTAACTTACCGAGCATGAACTTTTTTACTTGTAGGAAAAACCCATGCAAAAGCCAAGCGTACAGGTCGCTGGCAAACGGAGCGAGCTCGTCTGGCAGCTCGTCGAAATGCTCGATGAGGTAAGGCGTCACCCACGCATTCCAATCGATCTCAAAGTGGCCCTCGTAACGGACCGCGGCACCAAGTGTTCGGCCCGTGTTATCAATATCTCACCCGATGGCTTGCAAATGCGCTGCGACGTCGAGTCCGCGAAGATATTGCACCCGAAAGGCGGCAAAATCGACGCAGAAAATGGACCGCATATAAACGCCGCGCTCGCATTACCCATTGGTGAAGGACGCCGTACTCTGGCGACGCGCTGCCGGATATTGTATTTGACGACCGTGGATTCCGAACCGTGCTGCGTCGTCGGTCTGTGTTTCGATCAACTCGATACCCAGTCCGAAAGCATCATTACCGGGTTCTTTGCGGACCAGCTTGCACTGGAAGCCGGCGAAGCCGCTTTAGCGTAGTGCCGGGACTGTTCCCCGGCGTCCATTGCAAAGGGGCGTGACCTCACCCACTTTGTAGTTGTTCCTCGATTTCGTCGAGCAGCGATTTATCATGACTCACGGAGTCGGCAGCCGCGGCCGCGGCTCGCGCTTTGATTCGTTCCACCATTTCCTTCTGCTTGGATAAGACTTCGCGCTGGAGCGTTGATTCCTGCATCTTTTCTTGCTCATCGACCCAGTCCGTCAGCTCGCGCTTCAATAAATTATTGATTTCGTCCCCGGTATCGTAGGTTCGCTCGAGTTCATCTTCATTATTCTTCGCAGCAGTCGCGACGACGGTTTCAGCCTCGATCGCTTGTTCCAAATCGAGGTCGGCGGCGGCGGCCCGTTCTTCGATCTCGACGATAGTGGTATCGACTTTCCCATCGGCAGCGGCCGCTTGCTCGGTACGCGCTTTTTCCAGCTCACGCTCCGCCGCTTGTTGTGCCGCTTCAGCCGCTTCGCGCGCTTTAGCCGTTTCTATTTGAAGCGTCTCAATGCGCTCCGCTTCAGCATGCAGCTTTTCACGTTCTGCTTCGATCGCCTGATGCTGCTCGTCGAGTATTTTCTTCTGCTCTGCCTTGAACTCAGCAATCATCTGTTGCGCTTCCTCGGCCGCCGCCTCCTTTGCGGTCACCGCTGCGGCACGCTCTTCACGTGCTTGTTCGAGTTCTTCGGTGGTGCGCGCAAACTCCGCTTCGAACTTCTTGCGTTCCGCAGCCATCTCTTCCTTCAGTTCTGCGCGAAGCTCGGCCTCGCGATCGGCCTGCGCTGATTCGAGTTGGTGGGCTTGCTTTTCGTAAACGGACTCGAGTTGTTTCTTTTCTTTGGCGAGCTTCGCTTCAGCCTTTTTCTCGGCCTCGGCGAGTTGCTTGTCGATTTGCTTATGTCGTTTCTCGGCCTCGGCTTCAGCGGACTTCTGTTGCTTGCTAAGAGCGCTTTTGAGCTTCTCCGCCTCGGCCAATTTCTCTTTTAGTTCGGTCGCCTCCTGTGCAAGTTTTTCCTTTTCCCCCGCCAACGTCTGTCCGAGAGCCTGGGCTTCCTGCTCGAGCTTTTCCTTTTCTATCTCCATGGTGCGATCGAGGGCCTCAGCTTCCTCCTCGACCTTGCGCTTCTCCTGCGCCAAGGTGTCGCGTAGGGCTTCGGTCTCTTCATCTATTTTTTGCTTTTCTGAGGCGAGCTTATCGGCGACGATGTTCTCCGCCTCCGCTTTCATCGCCTCGGCTTCGGCCATCATTTTCTGCGCCTGCTCGATGGTGAAGGTCGCTTTCTCGACCTCGGCGGCGAGGGACGACGCGCGAGTGTCCGCCTCGAGCGTCGAATCACTCGTTTCTTCCGTTGCAGGCGCAGTCTTTCCCGACTCCTTTTTAGCGGGCGCTGGTTTCTCCGCCGCCTTCTTTGCAGGCGCCGGCTTCTCCGCGGCCTTTTTCGCGGGGGCTTTCTTCGCAGGGGCCTTTTTCGCCGGCGCTGGTTCCGGCTTTTCCGGGATCGGTTCCTCGACCGCACCGCCTTCGACATAAACGACGTCGTAGCCTTTCTCCGCCAACAGGAAGGCGGCCGCCGAACTGCGTCCGCCGCTGTCGCAATACACGATGTAGCTCGTCTCGGCGTCGAGTTCTTCCATGCGCGTCCGTAAGCTGCTCAATGGGGTATTGAGGCTCTTCGGTAAGCCGTTGTGCTTGTGTTCGTCCTCAAAACGCACGTCGAGCCACAGCGCGTCATTAGCGGCGCGTTGGTCGGCTTCGTCGCGGTTGACGGTGCTCAAAAGCGGCGCTTTGATCAAGTTGGTGAAGTCGTCCTTCGTCAAGCGCGCGAGATCGCCGTCGGCTGTCATGCGGACGGTAGCGTTCCGTTTGGCGCCCGAAATCAAGGCTTCTTCACCAAAGGTGTCGCCGGCAACCAGTTCTGCGAGGCGAACCTCCTTGTTCTTTGAGCCAGTGCGCACGACTTCGCATTTGCCGCTTTGGACCGCGTAGTAATAATCCCCTGGTTCGCCCTGGGTAACGACGTTCTCGCCGGCCGCGGCGCTGACGGTCTCCAAGGTGTCGAGCAAACTTTGGATATTCGATGCCGGGATACGTGAAAACAATTCGGATTGGAGCATAGTCATGAGCCAGTCGCCGGACGCATCGGCTTCCATCTCCTCGACTTCGACGCCCGTTTCAGGCGCGTCTGCCGCCTCGCCTTCGTCAACACTCAACAACTGATCCAAGAGCCCTCGGTCAATTTGCAATACCCTGACTTTTGACTTTGCGATCGCAGTCATCTGCCGCGGTTGCAACTGGGCCAGTGGTTGGAAGGACGCGGCATCGCCGCCGCTAACTGATTTGATCAGCGAATCATCAGCGTACATTTCAAGATCGCCATCGAGCACGTAATACGTGTAATCGTCGCGATCACCTTGTTTGAACAAGGTCTGCTTCTTCTTCAAATCAAGCACTCCGGACTGCTCGAGAAGTCTCTGTTGGCGGTCCGGGGGCAGCTTGTTGAGCGGTACGAGGAAATCTAATCTCGCTTGTAGAGTGTCGTCTTGTTCGGTCATCTTGGTGGCGTTTTTTATTATTGGTTTTCAGGCGTCCAGATCAGGGATCAGCTTGCTCTTGAGCCTCGTTATCTGGTCTTTGAGCTGCAATTTCCGCTTCTTGAGGCGGCGCAGCATCAATTGATCGACATTGGGTGAAGAGGCGAGTTCGTCGACTACGCTGTCCAGATCCCGATGCTCCGTTTGCAACTCCAAAATACGGCGTTGGATGGACTTTTCTTCCGTAGAGGCCACGCTGGCTCAGGTTCCTCGGGGCACGCTGACCGCGCTATTCTACGCCGATTCGAATCACAGGCGTTTGACCGCCTGAGCCCGTCCGGGTGGCGTCCCCGGACAATGGAGAATATGCCCTAATTCTGCAGGTTTAACCGGTGGGCAAGTGAATTGCTTCACACTTTTTCGAATTACGGCCGATTTCCTCGTGATGGCTTTCACAGTTGGCCCTATCCGTCATGATCTTGGAATCGTTTATACATAATATTGCGTGTGGACTGATGCCCTCGTACCTGGACAGGCCGGATAAGGCTGCCGGGTAAACCCATAACCTCCATGCATAGGAACTATGTCGGCGCTCGAATCAAACTTTGAAAGCCTGGTCGATGGACTCGTGCCGTTGGGCGACCTCACGCCCCAGAGCAAGGCGCAGGTTCTTACGAAGGCGGAGATTTTGCGTTATGGACCCGGTGAGTTCGTATTCGAACAGGGCGAACGCGACCCGTTTTGCTTTTATCTTCTCGAAGGGCGTCTCGAACTCATTTGCGACGGAGAGACGATTCAGCGCTTGTCCGGCGGGACGCCGGATGCCGTGCACGCACTGGCTCAATTACAACCCCGCAAAATGTCGGCGCGTGCCGAAAGCGAAGCGGCGGTGCTCAGATTGAATAGAGATCTTTTGGACAAACTCGCTGCGGCCGATTTGTCCGACGATTACTGTGACGTTCAAGTTAACGAGATTGAAGCGGACGACGGCGTTGACTGGATGACGCGCATGCTGCAGTCCAATCTGTTCGCGCAGTTACCGGCGTCCAATATTCACAAGATTTTCAGCTCGCTCGAAACGGTAGAGGTCAGCCAGGGCGACATCGTCGTGGAACAAGGCGACCCCGGTGATTATTACTACGTCATCACCCAGGGCCGCTGCGAGGTCACGCGATCGGCCGGCGCCAACGCACCTGGCTATCGGCTCGCCTTGATAGGCGCCGGTGACGCATTCGGCGAGGAAGCGCTGGTCGCCGGTTCCACCCGCAATGCATCGGTTCGCATGCTGACGGACGGACAACTCGTGCGTCTGCCCAAAGAGGGATTCAGGGAACTCATCCAAAGCCCGCTTCTCAGTTCCGTTTCGCTCGAGGAAGGAAAAAATATCGAAGCGACCAAGTCCGCGATATGGCTCGACGTTCGATTCCCGGAAGAATTTCAAACGAATGCGCTCGAAGGCGCCGTCAACCACCCATTGAACACGCTGCGCATGCACTCGGGACGTCTCAATTCCGATCGCACTTATATCGTCTATTGCGACAGCGGAACACGCAGCAACGTTGCGGCCTTTCTGCTGGCCGAGCGGGGATTCGACGTGCATTGCCTGGATGGCGGCATGATGAACTACGACGAATTCCAGATCGACGCAGCCACGGATCTTGGTGGCGACGATCTGGATATGACCCTCACCGACGACAATGACACCGCCGTTGTAACGGATGGCCCGACCCTCGCACCCGTACCGACTTCCCATTTGAGCGATTCTGAACGGGGAGACGACCCAGCAGTAAAAGCAGCGGCGCTCAGCGTTGAACTCGAAATCAACGAAATGCGCATCGCCGACGCCGAGGCGCGCGAGTCCGGGCAAGATGACGCCGAGTCGAGGCGACGCGCCGCCGCAGAGGAGCAAGTCGAAGAAAAGCGCAAGGCTGAAGAAGCGGAACGGCTAGCCGCCGAACGCGACGCGGCCGAGCAGGCCCGCGCCGAAGCCGTGCAGGCTGCCGCGGATGAGGCGCGTGCGGAAGCCGAAGCGAAAGCCGCGGCACAGATCGAAGCGGAACGCGAACGCATCGCCGCTGAAGTCGAAAGCGCACGTCAGGAGGCGGAACGCGTTGCCGAAGCTAAGCTGCAAGAAGAAAAGAAGCGCCTCCAAGCGGACGCCGAGCAGGTGCGCCGTGAGCTTGAAGAGGCACAGCGTTTAAAAGCGGAAATAGAACGGGAAAAAGCGGCGACCGAAGAGGCAGCACGCAACGAACGGGAAGCGCAACGCGAGAAAGTCGAACGGGTTCGCGCGGAAATGGAACGCAAGCTCAAGGACGAGGAACGTAAACTCAAGGAGAGTTATGCGTGGCAGGGCGAAGAACTCAACCGCCTCAAGGTGCAAAAAAAGGAGGCGGAAGTACGCCTACAGGAAGAACAAGCACGCGTGAAGGCCCAAGCAGAAGAATCGCGCGCGCGCCTTGCAGAAGCCCGGGATTACCAAAAGCGGTTGGAGGAAGTGCAGCTCACGAGCGCCCGCGAAGCGGAAATGCGCGAGCAGCAACAGCTTGCACTCGAAGGCAAATTACGCGACGAGCTGAAGCAGAAAGTACAATCCGAGCGCCAACAGCTCGAGGAAGAACTGACGCGTAACGCGGCTGAGTTGGAACGCGCGAAGCAAGAACGAGATGCCGCGGAAGCTGCGCGCATCGCAGCTGCCGAAGAAGCCCAGGCAATCGTCGCCGACTTCAAGGAAGCCCATGAGTGCAAACGCCTGCAGGAAGAGACGGACATGCGCGTCGAATGCGAGCGCCTGCAGGCAGATTCGGAGCACTTGCGCCTGGCACTCGAATTGGCGCAACGCGAAAAACAAACGGCACTCGATGCACAGGGACAAATCGAGCAGGAGATCGCCGCGTTACAAGCGTCGACAAAAGACGAATTGTCCGACTTCGAATCGAACCTGGCCGAGCTCGAGGCGCAGGCCCGCGATGCCGCTGACCATGTTGCCGAAGTCGAACGCAGTCGCGCCGATGCGCAGGCCGCCGCGTTGGCGTCGGCAGGGGACCTCGCGGCCCACAAGGTTCACGAGAAGCAGATACGAGAAGACCTCAAGGGCGAACTGGACGAGTGGCTCAAAGAACAGAACGAGATTGAAAACGACGGCGTCCAACAGAACATCCTGGCGAACCAGAAGGCGCATATGGATCGAATTAGAAAGCGCGCTCAGTCAGCTCGGCAGGCGGCGAAGTCGCACGATCAGGATCTGATCAACGAATTAGCAAACCGACTTCGGCAACGTGAAGAGGGATCGGAAACGACCGAATAGCGCCAGCCCGGCACACGGCGATCGCCGCTACATCCGACAATGTTGCGATCCACTGGGCGGATTGATATCGATGAAAATCGTACCATCGGGGTGATCGACCTGGACCCAGGCCGGTAGCGAACCTAAAAGACACACCTCACCGCGGCGTCGGTCGGCGCCGCTGACACTGAACTCGAAGCTGAATACGCGGCGCACGCGGATACCCTGCGCCGTACGTTGCAGCGAGATGCTCCGCAAGGTCACTGATTCGTCCAGACGCTGCAGCTTCAAATCGGTACATACTTCGCGGCTGACCACGTCGACGCGTTCACGCGCCCGGGTGGCCCAGAACCACAAGCTGGTCACGACGCCCGTTCCCACTAAAAGCCAAATACCGCCGGCGATATCCATCCTATTGATAGATATCATAGCCGGTAGAACTTTAAATTTGCCCCTGGATTCCGCTACGCTTCATTGAGGATCATTTTTAAATGACGGTATCTGGTTTCAAATTAGAGTCATCGACAGCGGTTTCCTCCCTGAACTTGGAGCTACGACGCTATCGGCACGAACCTTCCGGTGCCCGTCACTTCCATCTGCGGAGCGCCGATACGAATAATGCCTTCATGGTGGCGTTCCCGACCTTACCGCAGGACTCGACCGGCGTCGCCCATATCCTCGAACACACGACGTTATGCGGTAGCGAACGATTTCCGGTGCGCGATCCTTTCTTCATGATGTCGCGACGTTCGCTCAATACGTTCATGAACGCATTTACCAGCAGTGACAGCACCGCCTATCCGTTTGCAACTCAGAATCGAAAGGACTTCGACAATTTGTTGGCCGTCTACTTGGATGCCGTATTTTTTCCACGCCTGGACCCTCTGGACTTTGCGCAAGAAGGCTGGCGGATGGAGGTCAAGGAAAATGGCGGTGCCGCAGGTCAGCGGCTCGAGTACCACGGTGTCGTCTATAACGAAATGAAGGGCGCGATGAGTTCACCCGTAGCGCAACTATGGCAGCATCTTCATCACACGCTCTTTCCCGATGCGGTATACCGCCATAACAGCGGAGGCGATCCGCTGGCAATCCCCGAGCTCGACTACGAGGCCTTGCAAGCGTTTCATCGCAAGCATTACCACCCGAGCAACGCGGTCTTCATGACCTACGGCAATTTTCCGGAAGAAGAGCATCAAAACCAGTTCGTCAATCTCGTCCTTGATCGATACCCCATCGCCGACGATGTCATCGTCAGTGCACCCCAACCGCCCTTCGATGCGCCGCAACAGATCGAGCTCAAATATGCGGTAGACGAACGTGAGCCGCGCAGCACGCATGCGGTATGGGCCTGGGTTGTAGGTGAAACCGCCGATGTCGACACGTTCGTCAACGCGCATTTCCTCTCATCGGTGTTACTCGACCACAGTGCGTCGCCATTGCGGCATTATCTTGAAACGACCGAGATGGCAAATGCGCCGTCGGAACTTTGCGGGATCGACGATTCAGCATGCCAGTTGATCTTTATGTGCGGTGTCGAGGGGACGGAGTCGGACCACGTTGAGGCGCTGCAAAACGGGCTGTACGAAGTTCTGAATCGCGTCGCGTCGAAACCGACGGACCGAACGGCGCTAGAGGCGATCGTCGACCGCCTAGAAATGGCGCAGCGAGACATCGGCAGCGGTGGTTATCCGTTTGGCCTGCAATTGATGGGGCGATTGCTGCCGGCGGCCATGTATCGCCGTGATCCCGAGCCCTTGCTCGATCTCGATCCGCCGTTGTCGCGTTTGCGCCAGGCGATCGGAAATCCGGATTTCGTTCACCGCTTGGTGCGCGGCTTGTTACTGGAAAACCCGCATTGCGCGTGCGTGGTCATGTGTCCGGATGCGGATAAGGCGGCTGATGATGAAGCCGTTGAACGCAATCGGCTCGAGCATATCGAACGGCACATGACTGCGCTGGATTTCGAACGCGTTGTCGCGCAATCCGAGGCATTGCGAGCAAGGCAGTCGATTGAGGACGACCCGGACATCCTACCCCGGGTTACGCTGAGCGATGTGCCGTCGCCCCCGCCAGCCGCTGCCGCTGAAATCGAACGGCGAAGCGGAATCGAAATATTCGAATACGAATGCGGCACCAACGGCATTTTCCGTATTCAAATCGTGATCGATCTTCCGCAGTTGTCGGCCGGCGAACTTCAAGATCTTCCGTTATTTTGCGAATACCTGACTGAACTCGGTCACGGCCGCGACGATTATCTGACGGTACAATCCCGACGTGCGCTTACCGGAAACTTCTCCGCGCACGCGATCGCACGTTCACGCGTCGAGGCCACGCAGGAGCTGCTGGGATGGCTGGTCGTCGCCGGTAAGGGCCTGGCCCGAAAGCGCGACGAAATCATGCGTATTTCGAATGATCTGTTGCCAGGCGTGCGGTTCGACGAAGGTGCGCGATTACGCGAATTGATCCTGCAATCACGTGCGGAAGCCGAACAATCGATTACCGATCGCGGTCATCATTTGGCGATCGCCACGGCTGCGAACAAACTTTCGGCCGGTGCCGCGCTGGATGACCTGTGGGACGGCCCGAGGGCCATTCGATATCTGCAGGAGCTTGGCGATATCTCGGACGATGAACTCGCGAGGGTGTTTCGCTCTTTCGATTCGATACGAACGAAATTACTCGGGTCCCCGACGCGCGTCGTTCTAATCGGTGAAGAGCAGGTATTGAGCGACGCCGCCGACCGTTGTGACGTCACCGGATTGCGCGACGTCGAAAAGCACGCGGTGTTTTCGCCCGACATCGCCGTATTGGATGAATACGATGGCTGGACGACAGCCTCGCAAGTCAATTTCTGTGCAAAGGCTTATCCCGCCCCTGCTGAAAATTCGCCTGATGCGCCCGTGCTGGCGGTCCTCGGCCGCTATCTGCAGGATGGATTCTTACACGGGGAGATCCGGGAGAAAGGCGGCGCGTATGGATCCGGCGCCAGCTATGATCCCGAGGGGCGCACGTTTCGGTTCTTTTCTTACCGGGATCCACGCGCGCTCGAAACCTTATCGGATTTCGATAGAGCGCTCGAATGGTTCACCACGCAACGCGATGCGCGCCGTCTGGAGGAATCCATCCTTGGAACGATCCGTGCTCTGGACCATCCGCGTTCGCCTGCCGGAGAAGCGGAGCGCGCGTTTTTCAATAGGCTTTACGGTCGCGACGATCAGTTCCGGCGGTCTTTTCGCGAGCGCGTTCTCAATTCATCGCATGAAGCGCTGGCCGATGTTGCCGATAAATACCTCGAACCGTCGCGTGGTCGACTGGGCGTGATTAGCGGCGCCGCCAGCCGGGCCAACTTCGAGCAGGCGGGAATACGGTTCGGCAGGCTATGATCATCTGAACGAGCGCAGCGCGAGTGTCGGGAGAAGTTTATGGAGATCAATTTCGCGGATGGAGAAGCGGGCTTTCTCGAAGCACAGGCACTGCAAGTCATCGCACGGTACGCGGCTGACAGTGACACTGGGGACAGCCATGAGATCCAGGTGATCGACACCTTGCGGGCTTCGGCCGTCGCGCACACGGCGCGATCGGAATTTGACGCTTTACGTGAACGCGGCGAGGACCAGGTTGGCGATGCTCGATCGGGCGCGCGCCAGAGTTTCTGGCGGACCTTATTAGGGCCGTCGCGCCGCGAACTGCGTTTGAGCGAGGAACGGCGTGCCGCGCTTGGACGCGCAGAGCGCGCGGAGCAAACGTCGTTCGATGCGCTCGCCGAAACCGCGCGGGTTGCGCGCGAACGGGATTCGGCGCTGGCACGCGTCACGGAACTCGAGCAGGCTCTGGACGCCGCTACAAAGAATGGGTCGAACTGAGGAGACGTTGAAATGGTTTCACGAATATTTTGTGCGCCGGTTCTTTTAGCCGCCACCCTCGCAACGGTCGCAACGGTGGTCCCACGTTCGGTTCACGGAGAGTTTTACAAATGGACCGACGAAACCGGTCAAGCCCGTATCAGCAACATTCCGCCGAAAGGTATACGAGAAGACGGTACGATCCTGGACACCTACCACCCCAATTCCATCATGGCGCAGCATGCGCGCATGCGTAAGCAACTCGAACAACAGGCCGTGGACATCGAGCATGCAGAGGCAGCCGCGAAGAACGACCGGCGTGGCGGCCTGGCACCGTTCCCGCTCGATATTCTGGACGGGTTCGGCAAGTGATGAGGGGGCAGGTGTGGCCGAGTCCTCTCAGCATCGGAACGCCTGGCATACGGAGGCCCAGGTTGTTTTACGACACTATGCGATAGAGGGCGCCGTGCTCGAGCGCGTCGCCCAAGGATTGGTTAACCTGACCGTGAAGGTGGGTACGACCGGGGGAGACCACTACATACTGCAACGCTTGCATCCCGTATTCCGTGCGAGCGTCAATCACAATATCGACCTCGTCACTGCGCATCTGAGCCATAAGGGTATGCTGACGCCGCGGCTGCTCAGGACGTCGGGTGGCGCGCTCGACGTCGAAAGCAACGGTCGGATTTGGCGCCTTTTGAGCTTCGTCGACGGCTATACCGTCGACCGCGTCGACGAATCACGCACGGCGCACGAATCGGCGAGCCTTCTCGCGCGCTTTCATCGGACCTTGCTCGATTTTGAAGGTGAGCTCAAGATCGATCGGCCACCGGTCCACGATATCGACCGCCATCTCGAACGACTCAAATCCGTGCTGGGCGAAAGCGCACATCACCCGCTTTACGACGATGTGCGCCGCTTGGCTCAACAAGTGCACGACTCGGTTAGAAACGACTATACATTCCAGGCCGATAACTCGCGCCTGGTGCACGGTGATCCCAAGATCTCGAACGTCATGTTCGATCTCGAGAACGGCGCAGCGCTTTGCATGATCGATCTCGATACCTTGACTTACATGCCGCTCGCTTTGGAATTGGGAGATGCCTTTCGATCGTGGTGCAACCCGACCGCCGAAGATCATGCCGAAGCCGTCTTTGATATCGATTTATTCGAAGCTGCGATCGCGGCCTATGCAAGCCATGCGCGCGACTTTCTCACCGCCGAAGAAGCAGCGGCAATCGTACCCGCAACGCTCGAGATCCACCTGGAATTAACCGCGCGTTTCTTGGCGGACGTCCTGGAAGAAAACTATTTCGCGTGGGACCCGGAACGGTATGGGAGCCGCGGCGAGCACAACCTTGCGCGTGCCCGCGGCCAGCTCTCCGCCGCACGCAGTTTTGCCTCTCAAATTGCGATCGCGGAGCGAGTCGTTTCACAGCACGTAAATTGACGATATTGCATCGCGATATCGATTCGTTCTCGCTATGTGCAGTGAGCCGACGATTTTCCGTATTGGCTCTGTCGGCCTTGTTCGCCTGTTCGTCGGTGCAAGTGCGGTATCCGGACGGATCGATTGAATACAAGAGTAAAGAGGATTTCGAGCGCTACGTCGAAGCGGTGTTCAGGTACCACAATCGCGTGGAGAACGATCTCATCACTGCGACTGCGTTCATGGATGAGACCAAACTCGACCCGAATTCACCGCTCGTACGGGCCGAGGAAACGGCGGCGGCAAGGTGCAAGCCTTTGAACGACATCGTTTCAGCGACGATCGAAGGGCGGGAATTGGGGTTTTTCCTGAAATTGCAGCTACCCGAAGCGGTGCCGGCTTGCGAAAAAGCGAGTCAGCGTCTCGAGGCTTTGTTACCACCCCTGATGTAGCTCGAAGCAAAAAAACGGGGGCTATGCCGCCCCCGTTTATACGATCGTAAGTTAAGTAGGTCCTGTCACTCGCCGGTGATCGGCTCCAGGACTTTCTTGACTACGCCAGCGCCGGCTTCGACCGCGCCAACACCGATCTTGGCGCCGCCTTCAACGACTTTTGCGGCGCCTTTGACCGCACCCTTCGTAGTACCGGTAACGGTGCCGACGACGGGGCCGTGTTCCTCAGCGTCTTCGGCGATGCCTTCGACAATCTTACCGGGCGCGGTCACTGCGTCCACAGTGCCTTCGCCGACGCGTTCGACGCCTTTCTCTACATCTACGGCGTACGCGGTGCCTATGGATAGCGCCATCATCAATCCGATGATGGAGCAAATACTGATCAAACGACTCATTTTGGTGTCTCCTCTAGGGGCTGCAGGGCGCATGATACATGATTTCGAATCAATTCCCGCTGGCTGCGCCGGGGCCGACATGGTAGGGTTTCAGTGCCCGGGTGGTCGGAAGAATTAATAGAAACGCCCATTCTCACCTAGCTGAGCGTGTTTCCTTCCCCTGTTTCGTCAACTCGTTCATAACAGAACGCGGTACGAACGCCCCCCGCAACAGCGTTGGAGCCTCGGTCGGCGTGCGTTACGACCACCTGACCAGTACTCAATCGGTCCGGTTCCCCGCTGCGGTTCGCGATCAGTGGAGGAATAACATGAGCGCAGTAGCAAAATCGACCGCCCCATCCAAAACCGACTCGCAAGCCGGGCATGTAGAGCCCATCTACCACGTCACGCGGGTCGAAAAATGCAAGCTGGATCAAAGCGGCCCCAGTGGCTACCGCTACGTGATCGAAGGTGGCTACGCGCCGATCACCGGGTTTCACATCGGCACGAAGGAGCACGTTCTCACGCATGCCTCGACCCTTGCTAAGGAAATGAACCAGCGCCGAGGCCTGAAGGGGACCAAGCACATCGTAATCGGCAAACCGAAGAACTGACCGCTCGCCAACGCCGTTGGTGAGTTCAGCCCCGTAACGGATCTATAATTGTTCGCAGGACACACTTGCCCGTAACGCGCGGCGGGCCGGAGGCTGGCGCCATGTGGAAATATCTGCGATTCGGTTACATCCACTGGATCTGGACGGCCGTGACGGTCGCCGGACTGCTCGCGGGCGGCTGGTGGATGTGGAGCGGCGTGCTGTTTTTATTTGGCGTTGGCGTCGGCGGCGAAGTGCTGACCAAGAATTGGCGGGACGACTCGAATCCCGAGTACAGCTACCCGATCATCCACGACCTGATACTTTATTCGGCGGTGCTGTGCCACATGCTGGTCCTGTTCGTCGCGGTGTGGACCGCCAGCAGTTGGGACGTGCTGGGGTTCGGTCAATTAACGAATTGGTTGCTCGCGGCTGCGGGCATGCCCCACGACGTATTCGTGGTGCGTGCGGGCAACGCGGGGCTCGATTATCTGGGCGCCGGGCTATCGCTCGGCGGTTTGCTCGGCGTGAGCGGTATTTCAGCAGCACATGAGTTGACCCACCGCACGGCCAGTCCGTTGGACATGAAGTTCGGCCGCTGGGATTTCGCGTTGAGCTTGGGCGGAAACTTCGCAACTGAACACGTGTACGGCCACCACAAAAATCTCGGCTATCCGGGCGTCGATACGGTGTCACCCAAGCGCGGGGTCGGGTTCTACGAATTTCTGACGTTTGGCGGCTGGACACAATGGGCGGCCGGCATGGAGATCGAAAAAAACCGCCTCGAGTCACAGGGTAAGAGCGTATTCTCGCTCGATAATCGCATCTTCCATGCCTGGGCGCGCGGTGCAGTGGTCGTCGCCTTGGTGTGCTTGGCTGGTGGCGGGCTCGGATTCACGGTGTGGTTTATCGGCGCGTGTTTCTCCAAGTACATCCTGGAGGGGCTCAATTTCTTTTCACACTATGGGCTCATCCGGATCCCGGGCGAAAAGATCACCACCCGGAATACCTTCTCGAGTATTAATCCGATCAGTAATCATTTCACCTTCAATATCGGACGCCACGGCTCGCATCACGAGCACGACACGCCCTACTATCAATTCCACTGGAAGCCCATGCCCGAATGCCCGTACGGCTACCTCACGATGACGCTAATTTCGTGGATTCCGCCGCTGTATTGGAAATTCATGATCCCCATGCTCAAGGATTGGGATGAAAACTGGGCCACAGCGACGGAGCTCGAGATCATTAACGAGCACAATGTGGAATCGGGCATACCGGAGTTGCTATCCAAGGCACCCGCACCCGCATAACGAGGATCGACGCTCAATGGTATTGTCGCTAGATGCCATCGACATTCATCGGCCGACACGTTACGCGGAGCAGGGTTTTCCGTGGGCGGAATGGGATTTGATGCGCCGCGAGGCGCCGATCTTCTGGTACGAGCGCGACGACATCGAGCCGTTCTGGGCCGTTACGCGCTACGACGACGTGATGACGATCTCCGGGCATCCCGAGGTGTTCATCAACGGCGGGCCGCGGCTACGCCTCGCGTTGAAGGGCGAAGTGGAAATACTGCGCGACGGCCTCGGCGAATTCGGCACCTCGCGTGGATGGGATCTGGACGAGCCGCCGGACCTGGTTTTCATGGACAATCCGCGCCACCGCCACGTGCGCAAGGCGTCGAGTTGGGCCTACACCCAGAAGTGCATGCGCGGCATGATCCAGCACTTCGACGAGCTGGCCGATGGCTTCGCGGCTGAATTCGTAGACGCGGTCAGGGCCGCGACCGCGCGCGGGGAGACCTGCGATTTCGTCGGCGAGTTCGCGTGCAAGCTGCCGCTCGCCGCGGTCGGAGAGATTATGGAACTCCCTACCGGTGACTGGAAAAAGCTCCTCGCCTGGTCTCGTGCGATCTTGGGCGAGGTCGAGCCCGAGGAGATCCGTGAGGGCGAGACGCTGGCCGAGGCCGCCCAGCGGAACAACAACGATTTTCGCTGCTACCTCGAAGACTTGATCCACGAGCACCGCGTGCCGGGCGGCGGGCCATCGAGCTTCGTCAACCGGCTGGTAAACGCCGAGGTGCAAGGCAAACCGATGAACGACCAGCAGTTGATCGGCTACCTGTTCGTGCTGATCGGCGCCGGCAACGACACCACGCGCAACGCCACCGCGGGCGGCTTCGCGGCGCTGCTCGAGTATCGGGAGCAGTGCGACCGCTTGCTCGAGAACCCGGATCTCATGCGCACGGCTGCGGAAGAGGTGTTGCGCTGGACCAGTCCCGTGATTAGTTTCCTGCGCACGACGACCCGCGATTTCGATCTCAGCGGCACGCCGATCCGCGAAGGCGACACGGTGTGTATGTTCTATCCATCCGCCAACCGCGACGACGCGGTCTTCGACGATCCCTATCGTTTCGACATCGCGCGCACGCCGAACGAGCACCTGAGCTTTGGGTTCGGCGCGCATTTCTGCATCGGCACCAACCTTGCACGGGCCGAGTTGATCTCGATGCTGAAAGCGGTGCTGCCGTACCTGCCCGAGCTCGAGCTCGCGGGTGAAGGCACGCGGATCCCCAATACACACGTATCCGGCTATTCCACACTGCCTGTACGGGCGGCGGGCTGAATTCGCTGGCAAGCCAGCTCCTACACTGGCTCCATGTCCGCGCCAGCCGCAACGTTCTCCAAGATAGACGCCATTTCCCGCGGGTCGGAAACAAAGGACGGGAAATCCAAGATCAGGCGGCTCACCCCGAGCTGTTCGTAGTGCACAATGTGCTGAAGCACGCCCTCGGCAGTCCCGGCGATGACCACGGCGGTGATTTCGATCGTGTCGAAGTCCCGACCGGCTTCCTCGGACATCTGTTTCAAGGTCGCGATGGACTTTGCGAGGTTGCCTTCGGTGCTATAAGCGTCGTCCGGGCCCTCGGTTACGACCTGCCAGCCGTCGCCGAGGCTGATTACGCGTTTGTAGCATGACTTGCCGTTGCCGCCGATGGTGATCGGCGGATGCGGCTTCTGGATCGGCTGGGGCCGGCACTGCACATGCGAGAAGCGGTGATACTCACCGTCGAAACGCGGCTCTTCAGCGGTCCATAGCTCTTTCCAAATACGGATGTGCTCTTCGGTGCGTTGCCATTTCCGCGCAAACGGAACCTCTAGCGCCTCGAATTCCTCCTGCAGCCATCCCGCGCCGGCGCCGACGATGAGGCGCCCGTTCGACAGGACATCCAATGAGGCCATCATCTTTCCCGTGACGATGGGATTGCGATACGGGGCCACGATCACGGTAAACCCCAGCCGTACGCGACGCGTGCAACCGGCGATGAATGACAGACTCGTAAACGGCTCGAGATGCGCACCCTTGGGGTCTGCGATGTAGGTGCCCGACTTGTTGTACGGGTAGTAGGTATCGATCTTCGTCGGCATGATCACGTGGTCGGGCGCCCACACTGACTCGAAGCCGCGTTCCTCGGCGAGCTGCGCCATATGGATCATGTTCTCGTGGGTCGCCATGGACCCGAACATCGGAAGCATGAAACCGATTTTCATGTGATCTGCCTCAAAATCGATGGGCATTTTACATGACCGATGTCGTTGGACGCCCTCGCGGCTGCGGTCATACAATGCAGCGACACTCAACGCGGGGATCACATGATGGCAAAAACATTTTTGCGCGGAGCAAGGCTCATCGACGGCATCAACGAACCCTGTGACGATATGGTCGTCGTGTTGGAGGAACAGCGCATTGCGCGTGTCGCGACAGCAGCCGAGGCGCCGGCGCCTGCTAGCGACGATACCGTATACGACCTGGGCGGACGCGCGCTCATGCCAGGCATGGCTTTCTGTCATTACCACGTCGCCTACGACAACGTGAACAGCCTCGCCGAGATCGATCTTAAGCATCCGCCGACGACGCTGACGTTAATCGCCGCCAAAAACGCAGAACTGCTCTTGCATTGCGGCTACACCATGGCGGTGGGTGCGGGCGCCGCACATTACATCGACGTGGCACTCCGCGATTGCATCAACAACGGTCTCATTCCCGGCCCGCGTATCCTCGCCTGCGGACGTGACGTCATCAGTACGGGTGATTCCGTCGATTGCCACCCGAAATGGTGGAATTTGAAACTCGACGGTCTCGGCAAGCTCTGCGACGGTCCCGACGAATTCCGCAAAGCCGTGCGCGAGGAGATCGCCAACGGTGTCGACATCGTGAAGTTGTACCCGACCGGTGGGCACGGCTTGCCGAACGAGCGGGATTTCATGAGCATGAGCGAAGACGAGATCGAAGTCTCGGTCAGAACGGCGCACGAACGGGGAGCCAAGATCCGCGGCCACCTGATTAGCAAGCGCGGCATCCTGGCATCGCTCAAGGCCGGTATCGACGTCGTCGATCACGGCGACGGTACCGATGACGAGTGTCTCGAATTGTTCTTGAAGCAGGGCAGCTATCTGGTACCGAGTCTATATTTCCCGTCGCGCTCGGTCAGTGCCTACCTCAGTGGCGAGGCTCCGTACCTCAGCTCGGTGATTCCGGATCTCGAGCGTACGCTCGAGATCCATCCGGAGACCGTGAAGCGCGCCGACGAGGCGGGCGTGCCGATCGTCGTCGGCGACGACTTCGGTTTCGGCTCGCTCATGCCGCACGGCGATTACGCCAAGGAGCTCGCGGTCTATCCGGAGCTCTGTGGGGTGTCCAATCTCGACGTCATTCGCTGGGCCACGCGCAACGGCGCGGCGCTGCAGGGTCGGCTCGACGAGCTCGGTACCGTCGAAGAGGGTAAGCTTGCGGATCTGCTTGTAGTTGACGGCGATCCTTCACAGGATCTGCGGATCCTGGCCGATCGCTCGAACTTAAAGGCCGTCATCAAAGACGGCGCGTTTGTCACTTGTGAACTCGAAACCGAGCGCGCGACCGAATCGGCTTGAGGCCGTTTTCTTATTCGGTTTCTTCGAGGTTTGCCTGCTTACGCAGATAATGCTGTAGCGCTATCAAGTCGTCATCCGTCAACGCGGTAAATCGCGGCATGCCGCGCGCTGCGAGGCGGCCCGTTATGA
This sequence comes from Gammaproteobacteria bacterium, assembly GCA_965217605.1. GTDB lineage: Bacteria > Pseudomonadota > Gammaproteobacteria > JAYYZW01. Next base: position 273,756 of record CBDCJB010000004.1, on the reverse strand, counting down.
CGACGTCTTTTAACGCATCGAAATCGATCGGAATCGGAGAGGCTCGCAGGTCCGGAGCCGCACCTGCGGAATGGGCGCCGACGCCATGACAAAGCGCGCAGGAATCACTCCATATCTGGCCGCCCAGCGCGGCGACATCGGTGTCAATTTCGAAGTTTTCGTCCTTGATCGGCTCTGCATAGATTGGCGGAGGCTGTTTCGGTAACTCGACTTTACCGTCCAGCGAAAAGGTAACCAGACGCCGCGTATGCACACCGTACGCCCAGCCGTGATCAGCGACACCGCCGAGCACGCTCATGGCCGCGCCACCCCAGCCCACGAGGATCGATACGTACTGCTTACCGTCGATCGCATACGTCACGGGCGGCGCGGAAATGCCGTGACCGAGAGCGATGCTCCATAGGGATTTTCCATCACTCGCGCGGTGCGCGTGAAACGTGCCGTCCGCCCAGCCCTGGAACATCAGATTGCCGGCGGTCGTCATCGTGCCGGCGTTCCACACGCCCGGCAGCGGATGTTCCCACACGACCTTTTGGTGGATTGGATCCCAGGCGCGTAGCGCGCCCGTGCCGTAGTTTCTGGGAATGATCTCATCACCGAACTCGACCCCAGCTTGAAATTTGAAATACGGTGACTTCCACGCTTCGACCTGAATGTTGGAGTCCTTGAACGTCCCCGGCATCTCGACCACGGGTATGTAGACCAGCTTGGTCATCGGGTTGTAGGACATGGCGTGCCAGTTATGACCCCCTACGGCGCTCGGCCATACGAGCTCTTCGCCGTCCTCGTAGCGTGCGCCCTGACGTTCGATGGGCCGCCCCGTTTTCGGATCGATGCCGACCGCCCAGTCGAGTTTTACGTACGGCTTGGCGGCGATCAGTTTGCCGTTCGGTCTGTTGATGACGTAGAAAAATCCATTTTTTGGAGCGTGCATCAGTGCCTTTACGACCTGGCCACCGTAGTCCAGATCGGCCAACACGATGTCCATGTTGGAGTTGTAGTCCCAGGTCTCACCGGGCGTCGTCTGGTAATGCCATTTGTAAGCGCCGGTATCGGCATCGAGTGCGACTATGGAGCACAGAAACAGATTGTCGCCGCCGCCGGGGCTGCGCACCTTTTGATTCCACGGCGAGCCGTTGCCGGTGCCGATGTAGACGTGATTGAACTCGGGATCGAAGGTCACGCCGTGCCATGCGTTGCCGCCGCCGCCGTACTTCCACCATTCACCGTTCCAGGTCTTGGCGGCCATCTTCATCGCGTTGTTCTCGAAGCCTTTAGCGGGGTTGCCGGGCACGATCCAGAACTTCCACGCCTCTTCACCGGTTTGGGCGTCGTAGGCCGTGACGAATCCGCGATTGGCGCCGACTTCCGTGCCGCCGTTGCCGACGAGTACTTTGCCGCGGAAGACCTTCGGCGCGCCCGTGATGTAGAGCGAGAGACTGGTATCGAAGGTTTGCGTGGTCCACACAGGTCGGCCGTCCTTCGCGTTCAACGCGATCAAGCGGCCATCGAGCGTCGAAACGTAGACTTTGCCTTTCCAAAAGGCGATGCCGCGATCGAGATCCCAGGTAATGCGCAGGCGGTCGCCGCCGATTTCGATCGTTTTGGGATCGTATTCCCAGATCAAGGTCCCGGTCTTCGCATCGAGCGCGCGCACGACGTTATAGGTCCCGACGATATACATCACGCCGTCGACGATCAGCGGCGTGGCCGTTAGCGAACGATCATTGGGAAACTCTATAAACCAATCGACACCCAGTTCGCTCACGTTGTCGGCGGTAATCTGCTCGAGAGGACTGAATCGTTGCTCGCTGTAGTTGCGCCCGAACCCGAGCCAGTTCCCGCCTTGATCGAGTGCGCCGAGCGCCGCGTCATCGACGATCGTTTCCGCCGCGGAATGTACCGCGATGATAATGAGTGCTGGACCGAGCGCAGACGCGAGAAATACGGGCTTCATAATCGCTTCTCAATCTATGCCTTGGGATATCGGTAATCGTTATATACGAGGCGCGCCCACGTGAATACCGGCCGCTCGCGATGTTCGCCGATGAAGGTATCGACCGCTTGGGGAAGGGAAAAACCGGCACGCCAGGTCGGAGCCAGCAACGCGCTGACCGAGAGGTCGGCGCGGCTGAATAGCGGTCCGGCCAGAAATTTGTGTTTTTCGAGCCGCTGTTCGATGTATTCGAACGCCGCGAGCAATTTTTCCTGTGCTGCTTTAGCACTCTCGGCGTCGATGCCCATGGCGGCTCGCATGCCCTTGCGCACCACCGGAAATACGATCTTATATAACGGACCCGACCACCACGGGCCGTCTTCAGTCAGCGCTTTCGTCGCGAGCTTGCGGTTCTGCAGCAGATGGAAATAGAACAACAGGCGCAGCGGTACGCCGACGTTCTTATCGGCATAGCGTTCCCATTCATGCGCCATCGAAGCGTCCTCGGTCGTCGTCGGCGTCAATGCCGGGTGCGACTGCTTCTTATCAAGGTAGGTAATGATCGAATCGGAGCCCTGCACGACCTCATCACCATCGATCAGCAACGGTACGGTCGTGCCGGGTGCGATCTTTCGTAAGGTACGAAAGTGCGGCCCAACCACGAGGTTTTTGATACGGTAGTCGAGACCCTTGTATTCGAGTGCCCAACGCGCTTTTTCGCAGTAATGAGAGATTGGGAATTGGTAGAGCGTCATCATTGTTCGGCTTCAACCCGTAACGCGAACACCCACAGCACGCCGCCTTGCGGTACCTGTGTCTTGGTGCCTAGTGCCTTGTTCAGAAATTCCTGTTTCCGCTCCGCATCGACACCCCATCCGGATTGCACGGCGATGTACTGTACGCCGTCGATCGCATAGCTGCTGGGTACGCCCACCACGCCGGAATTCGTGCGTTGCCGCCACAGGCGCTTACCGCTCTTCGCATCGAACGCCCGGAAGTAGCGGTCGTTGGTGCCGCCGGAAAACACCAGGCCGCCGCCGGTGGTCAGTACCGGTCCCCAGTTGTGCGAGGTGAATTTCTCGGTCCATACTTTGGTGCCGGTCGACAGATCCCAGGCCTGCAACTCACCGATGTGCTTGCGCCCCGCTGCGGTCGGAAAGACTTCGATATCCGCAAACTTGACGCCGAGATACAGCTCACCGCGCCGGTACTTCGCGGGCAAGCCGGTGAACGCGCTGCACAGATTTTCGTTGGCCGGGATGTAGAGCAATCCAGTGTGTGGGTTGTAGGCGGCCGGCGGCCAGTCCTTGCCGCCCCACACGCTTGGACAGAACTCGACGCGCTTGCCGGTTACCGGTTTTCGGGACGGTGCGTATTCGGGCCGGCCGGTCTCCGGATCGAGACCCGCGAATACGTACTGACGGACGTAGGGAGCCGCCTCGATGAAGCTGATCGCACCGTCGCGCCGCTCGAGCACCCACAGATAGGCGTTGCGCCCCGCGTGCACCAGGCTCTTGATCGTTTTGCCGTCGCGTTCGAGATCGATCAAAAGCGGCGCCGAGACTTCATCCCAGTCCCAGGAGTCGTTCCAGTGATACTGATGATGCCCGCGAACGGCGCCCGATTTAACGTCCAAGGCCACGACTGAGGTCGCATACAGGTTGTCGCCCGGTCGTTGGTCGCCGATCCACGGGCCGGCATTACCGGTGCCCCAGTAGCTCAGGCCGGTGGCGGGATCGTAGGACCCAGTTACCCAGATCGAAATGCCGCCGCGCTTCCAGCTATCGCCCGGCCAGGTGTCGTGGCCGGGCTCACCGGGGCCGGGCACCATGTAGGTCTTCCACTCGGGTTCGCCGGAGTCGGCGTCGAACGCCTGGATGAAGTCGCGGATGGCGAACTCGCCGCCGGATACCCCGATTATGATCTTCCCTTCCACCGCGAGCGGCGCGAGCGTCATGTAATATCCTGCCAGGTAATCCTCGACCTCGCGTTCCCATACGACTTCACCCGTGCGCGCGTCCAAGGCGACGAGAAATGCGTCGAGGGTCGCGAGGTAAACACGGTTTCCGAACAGAGCGACGCCGCGGTTGGTCGGGTGCAGCTGAAACAGGTCGTTCGGCAATTCGCGCCGGTAACGCCAGATCAGTTCGCCCGTGCGCGCATCGAGGGCCAGCACATTGTTTTTGGGCGTAGTGATAAACATGACGCCGTCGTTGACGATGGGCGGCGATTGGTGCGCTTCGATTAGGCCCGTAGAGAACGTCCACGCCGGATGCAGGCGCGCAACGTTTTCGGTCGTGATCTGACCGAGCGGGCTGTAACCCCAACTGTCGTAGGTCCGACGGTACATGAGCCAATTGTGATCCTCAGGCACTGTCAGACGTTCCCCGGTCACCGCGGTGTAAGGTAACTCTGCGCGCAATTCGGGCGCAAACACCGCGACGATCCCGAGCAGCGCTGCCGTGCACGCTGCGAACGAACGTTTATGTCTCATCGGCACCTACTTTGGCGGTAAATGGTCCGCTGACGGTCAGAATTCCGTTGTCCAATGCAATCGGGAGCCCGGGCAATGGACGCGTTGCCGGTCCGCCGATGATGGTCGCATGCTTACGCGGGTCAAATTCGGAGCCATGGCACGGACACACGAAGTGGCCGGCCGCGTCGTTCCATTCAGACACGCCACAGGCCGTGTGTGTGCAGACGCCGGAGTAGGCGACGATGCCGTCGGCCGACTGCGCTCGCGTGGCCTCGTCGAGTTCCGCGTGGTCGAAGTGCACCAGCAAGATTTGATTCAACCGCGAGCGCTCGCGTGCAACACGGGTCGTGGGATCGCGGGGATAGGCGAGGATCGGCGCCGCGTTTCGCACGACCTCATCCGGCGCGATCAGCCGTTCATCGTGCTCCCAGGACGGATAAGCGAGTTCGTCGCCGATCTGTGGCGGCAGTTTCCGGGGATCGACGGCGGCCGCGGCCGCCGCCGGCAAACCGGCGTACAGTGCAGCGCCCATGGCGCGCTTGAGTAGCACACGGCGATCGATCAATGGCGACAGACTCTGAAGGCTCCCCACGAAAACAGAGAGAAACGAGAAGGAAAATAATAATTTAGGAAAAAACTAACGACGTTTAGGGAACATGCATGACGTTCGGTGATCAATAACGGTGACGAAACCAAATTGGTCACGGGAGAACGCCATGCATGCACTGAGATTGTTACACAGAATAATCAGGCAAGCTTGTCCACAGGTCCACGCGGTTAGACTCAAGGCCTTGATGGCGAGCGTTGGAGCGCTGTTAGTCGGTCGACAGATGAGCTTATCGGGTCTTGGCCGCGCGCTGGAATCAGATGCTCGGGTCAAACACAACATCAAGCGAGTCGACCGGTTAGTCGGTAATCGTCATCTTCAGTCAGAGCGACATGCACTTTATAAGACGATAGCGACGGTGGTGCTTGGCCAAGCGCGGCGTCCGGTGATTATTTTGGATTGGTCGGATATGCGCGAAGACCGGTCGTGGCAGTTATTACGTGCGGCAGTTCCGGTGGGAGGCCGTGCCCTGACACTTTACGAAGAAGTGCATCCGCTGTCGGTGTACGACAACCGACAGGTGAGGAGGCGCTTTCTGGCCCACTTACGGGACATCTTGCCGCCGGGGTGTTGCCCGATCTTAGTGACAGATGCAGGTTTCCGCACCCCTTGGTTTAAACAGGTCGAACGGATGGGTTGGGACTGGGTCGGTCGCGTGCGCGGACGCACCCATTATCGGTTGGACAACGAGGGCAGTTGGCAACCGTGCCGAACATTGCATGTGACGGCCACCTCACGTCTACGGCATATCGGGAGCGTCGAACTGACCCAAAAGCACCCGTTGGCCTGTGACCTCTATCTGGTAAAGAACAATAAGCGGGGCCGTCAACTTTTGACCTGCCGCGGCACGCGTGCACGCGGTGGTCGCAGCCTGGCGAACGAACGACGCCAGCGCGAACCGTGGGTATTGGTCACCTCTTTGGGCGCGCGGGCGGCCAAACAGGTGATGCGGTGTTATCAATTGCGTATGCAGATTGAAGAGAGTTTCCGTGATATGAAGAATGCCCGGTTAGGACTCTATTTCCGCAGCGCACGTTCAAACAGTGCACAACGGCTTTCAATCCTTGTTCTGATCGGTACCTTGGCAACGTTGGTTGCTTGGTTGGTCGGCCATACGATGCAACGTTTCGGCCTTCAGCGACATTACCAGGCCAACACGACCCGGCATCGACCCGTGCTCTCGACTTTCTTTTTGGGCTTACAAAGTTTTCGCACGAAAACCCTGACGTTGACAATAACCGACATCGAACAGTCCATGACTGCCTTACAGCAAATTACCTTAACCCCCTTGACTGAGGCCTAGTTTCGTGGGGATCCTTCAGCGACAGACTCGTTTGCTCCCTGCCTCAAGCCCGACCGGAACGCAGGACCTGACCGTTGCGGACTCCTGTGTCGCGGCCGTGCTCGAACAGCACTTCGCCGTTTACGATCGTATATTCCATGCCGCGCGCCGGCACCACCAGTCGCCGTCCACCGCCGGGCAAGTCGTGGCGCATCTCGCCGGTCTTGTCGGAGCCGACGGTGGCGAAGTCGAAGATCGCAAAATCGGCCGCCAGCCCCGGCGCGATGCGGCCGCGTTGGGTGATGCCGAAGAGCGCGGCGGGTTCGGTGGTGATACGTTGTACCGCGCGCTCGAGCGTCATCACCGCGCGGTCGCGCACCCAGGTCCCGAGCAGGTAAGTGCAATAGCCCGCGTCACATAGGCTGTCGACATGCGCACCGCCGTCGGACAAGCCGATCATCGTGCGAGGATCGGTGATGACTTCGGGGATGCGGCTTTCATCGGAGTTGAATAATTCGTAGTTGAACTGCATGCGAAGATCATCTTCGATCGCGAGATCGAGGAACGTGTCGACCGGATCCGCGTTGCGCTCCGCGGCGATCTCGGCGATGTTGCGGCCGACGAAATGCGCGAGCGCCGGAGCCGTTGCTTCGAGGATGGTCATGACTTCCCAGCGCGACGAAAAGATCAACGGGCGCTTAAGCGCTTCTTTGAACGCGGATCGGAACTCCGGGTCGCTCAAGATCGCGATCTGTTCGTCGACCGGCCGATTCAAAACCGGGTTCCAACACGCCATGTTTCCGAAGATGAACGGCGTACGCAGATCGAGCTGGATGATGAACGGCCGGACGGTGCTCTGCGGCACCGAACCGCGTTCGAGCAGATCGGCTACTTCTACGAGCGTGTTCTTGGCGGCGTCCGGATCGTCATCGCGGTTCAACAAGGCGAGCCAGGTCACCGGCCGGCCGCTGGCCGAAAGCAATAGATCGAGCAGCTCGCGCTCTGCTGCATCGACTTTGGAGACTTCATTGGTGAGTGCCAGCTCGATCGTGCCGCGCCCGAGCTTGCGCAGGACTTCGCAATAAGCCCTGAGCTCGTCGTGGCTCGCCCGGCGGCACGCGAGCGGGCGACCCTGGAAGCCGACGTGCTGGCCGGCGAATGTCGTAGTGAATCCGAACGCGCCCGCTTCCACCGCCTCGTGCAGCAAGCCCGCGATCGTCTCGGTTTCCGCCGGCGTAGCCGAGCGCTCCATCGATTCCTCGCCGAGCACGTAGTGTCGAAACGGCGTGAGCGCCGCGGAGAACCCGAGATTGAGACCAGGCCCGCGCCGCGCGGCTGCGTCCATGTATTCGGGGAACGATTCCCAGTCCCAGGTCACGCCCTCGCTCAGCACATCAAAGGGGATCGCCTCGACGTTGACGAGATCCCAGGCCGCGATCTCGCGGGCTTCCGGCCGGCACGGCGCAAGCCCGACGCCACAGTTGCCCATCATCACCGTGGTGACACCGTGCCAACACGAGGGTGACGGCAGATCGTCCCAGCAGATCTGCGCATCGTAATGCGTGTGCGGATCGACGAAACCGGGCGCCACGATGAGATCGGACGCGTCGATGGTGTGCGAGGCCGTCCCGTCGACCTCGCCGACCTCGACGATGATCCCGTCACGGATACCGATGTCGGCGTATATGCGAGGCGAACCGGTTCCATCGACGACGGTTCCGTTTCGGATCAGCAGGTCGTAGTACATAAATCAAGCCACCTGTGTAACGTTTGGTACCGGGAGTGGGACTCGAACCCACACATGGTTACCCATACCAGATTTTGAGTCTGGCGCGTCTACCAGTTCCGCCATCCCGGCTTCGGATCACGGGCCAGTGTAAATATTGTTCCCGGATTCCGCTACGCTCCATCCGGGCTACGTTGGGATAGTAGCCTGGATGGAGCGTAGCGGAATCCAGTGGCAGCATTAAACCACTCCTCGGACGTCGAGCCGACGATAATCTCACTCTGCTAGGATCGCTACGTGCAGCTCGCCGATTTCGACTTCGATCTGCCGCGGGCTCTGATCGCGCAGTATCCAACCGTGCAGCGGCGCGATGCGCGCCTGCTGATCCTGCGGCGGGCGCGCGGAGCGCTGGAAGACCGCAACATCTCGAATTTGCCTGCGCTGATCGAAGCCGGCGACCTGATCGTTTTGAACGACACACGCGTGATCCCGGCGCGCCTGTATGGCCGCAAGACAACCGGAGGCCGCGTTGAGATCTTGATCGAGCGGTTGATCGCCGAGCGCCGCGCTCTGGTCCATATTCGTAGCAGCAAAGCGCCGCAGCCGGGCAGTCGGATCTTGCTGGACCCTCATGGGGAGTGTGTGATCGCGGACCGGGAGGGTGAGCTCTTCGTCATTGAATCCGAAGGCCGCATCGACGTGTTGCTCGATGAAATTGGGCACGTTCCCCTGCCGCCCTATATCGATCGCGCGCATGAGCCCGTGGATATCGATCGCTACCAAACGGTCTATGCATCCAAATCCGGTGCCGTCGCGGCGCCGACTGCGGGCTTACATCTCGACAGGGAGATGCTGCGGGAGTTGAGCGCGCAGGGCGCGGCGTTGGGTTATTTGACGCTGCATATCGGCGCCGGAACCTTCCAACCGGTGCGCGGCGAAGACCTTGACGCGCATACGCTGCACGCGGAGCGTGTTGAAGTTTCGAGCGTATTGTGCCGCGCGATCGAAGATACGCGAGCGCGCGGCGGACGCATCATCGCGATCGGTACCACGGTCGTCAGAGCGCTCGAAACGGCGGCTAGAGAAACCGGGCCCATCGGGGCATATTGCGGGGAAACGCAGCTTTTCATCCGGCCAGGCTTCGAATTTCAAGTGGTCGATGCGATGCTGACGAACTTCCACTTACCGCGATCGACCTTACTCATGCTGGTTTGCGCCTTCGGTGGATACGATCGCGTCACGGCGGCTTATCGCCACGCCGTCGACACTCGTTATCGCTTTTTCAGTTACGGCGATGCAATGTGGATCGAACGAAACAATGATGTTCGAGATTGAAGCGCGGCACGGCGGTGCACGGGCGGGACGAATTACCTTGCCGCGAGGTGTGATCGAGACGCCGGTCTTCATGCCCGTGGGTACCTATGGCACGGTCAAGGCGATGACACCTGCGGACCTGGACACGCTAGGTGCTGAAATCGTGCTCGGCAATACCTACCATTTGATGTTGCGGCCGGGCCCCGAGGTCATCTCCGCGCACGGCAGTCTGCACGAGTTCATGGGTTGGCGTCGGCCGATCCTCACGGACTCGGGCGGTTTCCAGGTGTTCAGCTTGGGTGATCGACGCGCGATCAGCGAGCAAGGCGTAACCTTCCGTTCACCGGTAAACGGCGACGAAGTATTCCTTTCACCGGAAATTTCGATTGATGTCCAACGCGAGCTCGGAGCGGATATCGTTATGGTCTTCGATGAATGCACGCCTTATCCGGCGGATGAATCGGCAACCGCGGATTCGATGGCGCTGTCCCTACGCTGGGCCGAGCGAAGTAAAACTCGCCATGGCGGCGATAGCGCCGCACTCTTCGGCATCGTTCAGGGTGGTGTGTTCGAGCAGCTTCGGAGCGCATCCGCCGCCGCGCTCATCGATATCGGGTTCGATGGTTACGCCATCGGCGGACTGTCGGTAGGTGAGCCCAAAGCCGACATGTTGGCTTTGGTCGGGCACACTGCGGCTCTCCTGCCGCTCGAAAAACCGCGATACTTGATGGGCGTCGGCACGCCGGCGGACCTGATCGACGCGATCGGTCGGGGCATCGACATGTTCGATTGCGTGCTGCCGACACGCAATGCGCGTAACGGCCACTTATTTACATCAACGGGAACCGTCAAGATCCGCAACAGCGAACATCGTGAATCGACCGCGCCTTTGGATCCGAACTGCCCGTGTTATACCTGTTCCCATTTCACGCGCGCCTACCTTCATCACCTTGATCGTTGTAATGAAATACTCGGTGCCCGGCTCAACACGATTCACAATCTCAGCCATTACCTCGAGCTCATGCGCGCAGCGCGTGCGGCCATCCGCGACCAGCGTTTTGACAGCTTCGCGCGCGGATTCTCGCGCAGGCCTGTGTCATAATACGCCGCCATTTTTCGAGGGATCCGATGAATTTTATATTCCAGAATGCATGGGCTCAGGGTGCCGCGCCATCGGAAGCTGGCTTCGTCGGATTCCTGCCGCTGATCATCCTGTTCGTCGTGTTTTACCTGTTTCTGATCCGACCGCAGATGAAACGGCAAAAGGAGCATTCGAAAATGGTTCAAGCGCTCGCCAAGGGCGACGAGGCCGTGACCAATGGCGGCTTGCTGGGCCGCATCACCGAAGTCGGTAGCAACTTCGTCAAGCTCGAAGTCGCCAAGGACATGGAGGTCAAGGTTCAAAAACATGCGATCTCGCAGATCATGCCCAAAGGCACGACGAAAGAGATGTAATAAATACACCTGATGAACCAGTATCCGCTGTGGCGCTACATTTTGGTCGTATACGTCGTCGTCACGGGCGTTATTTACGCCCTGCCGAACGTATACGTCGCCGATCCGTCCTTGCAGATCTCCGCGCGTCGTGCGGAGCCGGTCGATACTGCGCTGAGAGAGCGGATCAGCGTTGCCTTATCGGATGCCGGTTTTGCGGCGAAAGGCATCGAGCTCCAGCAAAACCGGCTACTGGTTCGCTTTAACGACCGGGAAACGCGAGAGGCGGCCAAGACCGTTGTCGAACAGGCGGCCGACGAGGAGCGTTATATCGTCGCGCTCAATACGGCGGCGACGACCCCGCAATGGCTTCGTTCGATCGGCGGAAGGCCGATGTACATGGGGCTGGACCTGCGCGGTGGCGTGCATTTTCTCATGCAGGTCGATATGGATGCGGTGCGCGTACAGATCGAGGACCGGTTCGTGTCGGATCTGCGTACCGCGTTGCGTGAAGAAAAGGCGCGCTACCGATCGATCGCGCGCGACCCCTCAGGTGGGGTACGCGTGCGCTTTCTAGACGAGGAAATGAAAGGGCGCGGCGCGGCTGTTGTAAGCGCCGATTTCCCGGACTTGCAATCTCAAGACCTCGAAGACCCGGCGGAGATTCGCCTGATCATCGCCGAAGCCTTGATAGAGGAAACGCGCCGTACGGCACTCAAACAGAACCTGACCACCTTACGCAACCGGGTCAATGAATTCGGCGTGGCCGAGCCCGTGATTCAGCAACAAGGATCGAGCCGCATCGTCGTGCAACTGCCGGGCGTCGAAGATACAGCCGACGCGAAAAAGATCCTCGGTGCGACGGCGACCCTGGAGTTCCGCATGGTTGATCTCGACGGCGATACCGCTGCCGCGGTTGAAGGGCGCGTCCCGATCAACTCCAAGCTCTATTACGAACGCGACGGCAACCCCATCCTGCTCGAGCAACGCGTGATGCTAACCGGCGAATACGTCATCGATGCGTCTTCGGGCATCGAACAGCAATCGGGCAGCCCAGCCGTGTTCATCACCCTCGATGGCAAGGGCGCGCGGATATTCAGCAAGGCAACCCGCGATCAAATCGGCAAACCGATGGGGGTCGTTTACATCGAACAGCGCAAGGGCCGCGCACAGGAAGAGGTCATCAACGTTGCAACGATTCGCGACGAGTTATCGAAGCGTTTCCAAATCACGGGTTTGGATACGACCGAGGAGGCGCGCACATTGGCGTTGTTGTTGCGCGCAGGTGCACTGGCGGCGCCGATCGAAATCGTCGAGGAACGCACCGTTGGGCCCAGCCTCGGCCAGGAAAATATCGATAAGGGACTGGATTCCGTGCTGATCGGTTTCGCTGGCGTGCTGATCTTCATGGCCTTCTACTACAGGGTGTTCGGGTTGATCGCCGACATGGCGCTCGCGCTCAACTTGGTGCTCATCGTGGCGTTCTTATCGATGTTGCAGGCAACGCTGACCTTACCCGGTATTGCGGGTATCGTGCTCACGGTCGGCATGGCGGTCGATGCCAACGTGCTGATATTCGAGCGCATCCGCGAGGAAATCCGCAACGGCAATTCGCCGCAGATGAGCATACACGCGGGCTATGAGAAGGCGCTTTCCACCATCGCGGACGCGAATATCACGACGCTGATCGCTGCCATCGTGTTGTTCAGCTTCGGTACGGGACCCATAAAGGGCTTTGCCGTGACGCTGTCGCTGGGCATTCTGACATCGATGTTTACCGCGATCATCGGTACCCGTGCGGTGGTCAATCTGGTTTACGGCGGGCGCCGGCTCGACAAGGTCACGATTTAGGACGATGGCCGAGAAACCACGCGCGTTTAACATCGATTTCATGGGTCGCCGCCGAATTGCGGCGGTTTTTTCTGCGGCTCTCATGATCGGGTCGATCGCGCTGCTCACAACGCAAGGGTTGAGTTTCGGGATCGACTTTACCGGCGGTACATTGCTGGAACTCGGTTACGCGGAAACCGCGGACCTCGATGCGATTCGCAACACGCTTGCACAATCCGAATTCGGGGACGCCGTGGTGCAGAATTTCGGCTCGTCTCAGGATGTACTGGTGCGCCTTGCGTCGTCCGATGAAATCGCTGCCGCGGAAATCAGCACGCGGGTACTCGACCTCTTGCCCGATGCCGAGATGCGGCGTATCGAGTTTGTCGGCCCCCAGGTTGGCGAGGAGCTTACCGAGGACGGCGCGCTGGCAATGCTCTACGCGCTCGGCGGAATCCTCTTGTATGTCATGGTGCGCTTCACGCTTAAGTTTTCTGCTGGCGCAATCGCGGCCCTCGTTCATGACGTGCTGATCGTGCTCGGGTTCTTTGCGCTGACGCAGATGGAATTCGATCTTCCCGTATTGGCAGCGCTACTTGCCGTTATCGGTTACTCGCTCAACGACACCATCGTCGTATTCGATCGGATTCGAGAAAATTTCCGGCGCGTGCGTAAAGGGTCGCCGCTGGAGGTCGTCAATCGCTCGCTCAACCAGACTTTGGCACGCACCTTGATGACGTCATTTACGACCTTGCTCGTGCTCTTTGCGTTATTCATATTTGGTGGTGAACTCATCCACGCGTTTGCCACCGCGCTCATCGTCGGCGTAGTGATCGGGACATACTCGTCGATGTTCGTCGCGAGTACGTCCGCGCTCGCCTTGGGCGTCAGTAAAATCGATTTGATGCCCGTGAATAAAGACGACAAGCCGCCCGACGATCGCCCATAAGCCACGCGCAGTAGCGCGTGCTGCATATTGAACGAATGTGGAAATACTTGCGGATAAGGATATCACCGCGGTAGAGGAGTCCTTTACTGCGTTCGGATCGGTACGCCTATTCGACGGCCGGCGCCTGAGTCGCGACGAGGTCCGAGACGCCGAAATCCTGCTGGTTCGTGCAATCACCCGAGTCGACGAGACCTTGCTGAAGGGGACGCCCGTTCGTTTTGTCGGCACCGCGACGGCGGGCATCGATCACATTGACACCGATTATTTGAACGGCGCATCGATCGAATTCGCCGCCGCGCCGGGCAGCAATGCGCGCGCAGTGGCCGAACACGTCCTAACCTGTATCTATCTTTACGCGGCGTTACGGGATCAAGCACCTAGCGACTTGGACGTCGGAGTCATCGGATACGGTCACGTAGGCCGCGCATTGGGTGCCATGTTGGATCAACTCGGCATCACATACGTGGTGAATGACCCGCCTCTGGCCGACGCGTTGACGGGTGTCCAATGTGTGGAGCTCGAGCAGGCGCTCGCGTGCGACGTCGTATCCTTGCACGTACCGCTGACCGCTACGGGGCAATATCCGACCGTCGATCTGGTCGATGCCGCCGCGGTGCGGAAGCTGCGCCCAAACGCGCTGTTGATCAACGCGGCGCGCGGCGGTGTCGTTGACGAACCGACGCTGCGTGCAAGGCTCGACGGTGAAGCACCGGTGTATGCGGCGATCGATTGCTGGTTGGATGAACCGGATATCGATCTCGAACTGTTGCGCCGGGCCTGGATCGCGACGCCACATATTGCCGGGCATTCCCTCGAAGCGCGAGTTGAAGCGACGCGCATGCTGCATGCGGCCGTGAACGTGTTTCTACGCTGCAGCGAAAGGTTTCCCGCGAACATCGATGTGCGATCGGAGACCCTGGACCAGCCCGCAGCGCCTGCTGGACTCGCAGTCCTGTTGTCCAAGGTACACCCGCTGGCCGATCACACGCGGCGATTGCGGCGAATGTTGGCCCTGCCCGCGGACCGTCGCGCAGCGCACTTCGATGACGCCCGTCGGCGCTACGGGCTGCGGCGGGAATTCGCTAGTGTTAGCGTTGCATGCGGCGAGCTGGCACCCGATACTGTCACGGCGCTCCGCACCCTTGGATTTCACTGCGAAAACGCATTTATAAAGGGAGAATAACGATGAGAATGATGCATACGATGTTGCGGGTTACGGATCTCGAAAAGTCCCTCAATTTTTATTGTGAGATCCTCGGCATGCGTCTGCTTCGACGCATGGATTTCGAGCAAGGACGTTTTACCTTGGCATTCGTCGGTTATGCCGATGAGTCCGAGCAGGCGGTGCTCGAACTTACACATAATTGGGATACAGAAACGTACGAACTTGGCGACGCTTATGGACACATCGCGATCGGGGTGGACGACGTGTATAAAACCTGCGACGACGTACGCGACCGCGGCGGCAACGTCGTGCGTGACGCCGGACCGATGAAAGGGGGAACGACCGTGATCGCGTTCGTCGAGGACCCGGATGGCTATAAGATCGAACTGCTGCAGGACCACGCCTGAACAGCGTAATTATGCTACATTAGCGCCCGCTTGGGCCGGCGGTATCAATCTCTTCCACGGTACGATTGCGACTTCAAAGCGCAACGATCCGACTGCGATGCGGTCCAACAAAAA
This sequence comes from Gammaproteobacteria bacterium, assembly GCA_965217605.1. Lineage (GTDB taxonomy): Bacteria > Pseudomonadota > Gammaproteobacteria > JAYYZW01. The sequence continues at coordinate 258,516 of CBDCJB010000004.1, read as the reverse complement.
GCACGGTGTATTGGCGAAGGCGTTTGTGCTGGTCAGGCATCGATAAACGTATCTGGTGATAGAAGGATCTTTTGGCATGAAGCGATTCCTAGGCGTTTCGTCGGCGGCGTTCCTCGTCGTCTGGGCGAGCTACGCTTTCGCGGCGGCGATGGAGCCGTCCGATATTGTAAAATCGACGACCGATAAAGTACTCGAGCGGATCCAGAACGATCGAGAAGCGTTGCGCGCCGATCCCGGCAAAATGTACAACCTCGTGGCGGAGATGATCTTTCCGCATTTCGACTTTGGAATCATGTCGCAATGGGTGTTGGGTAAGCACTGGAATGAAGCCGATGAGGCGACCCGCGAAAATTTCCTCATCCAGTTTCGCCGGCTTCTGGTGCGAACCTACGCGACTGCGCTACTCAATTTCTCTGATCAAACGATTACCTATCCTCCGATCGATCAAAAGGGTGGTGTGAATACCGCGATGGTCAAGCAGCAAATTACGCAACCCGGAGCAACCACTATCCCCGTGATCTACCGGCTGCATAACAAATCGGGGGATTGGAAGGTATTCGACGTATCGGTTGATGGCGTGAGTCTGATTAAGACTTATCGCGCATCGTTCGGTTCTATCATCAGAAATGACGGCCTGAGCGGCTTGATCGATTCTCTGAACGCAAAGAACCAACAGTATTCCAGCAGCCGGTAACCTGCATTTACATGAATCCGGGTGACATAAAGCAAATGATAGAAACGGGATTACCCGGCGCCGAAGCGCACGTCGACGGCGATGGATCACATTTTACGGCGCGCGTCATCAGCGATGAATTCGCAGACCTAACCGTGATCAAACAACATAAAATGGTGTACGCCACCCTGGGCGACAGTATGGAAAGCGCAATTCACGCCCTGTCCATACAGACATATACCAAAGAGGCCTGGGAAAAAGCACGCAAACTCCAAGCGCTCTAAAGTGTGCTGTCCCGAAATAATCTTCATAATTCGCTAGTTCTCGTGTTGCGCTACGGCGTTGCTCGGCGGTGCCGTATTCCCGATATGGCGCCTCCTCGCGCCTTGTATCGAAGCACGAGCCCGTCGCGACTTATCGAACATCATTTCGGGACAGCACACTGTGCCCCACGCTAAATGGACAAATTGATCATCCAAGGTGGAACTCCACTCGAGGGAGAAATCCGCATTTCGGGCGCTAAAAATGCTGCGTTGCCGATTCTGGCCGCGACCTTGCTCGCAGACGGTCCTGTCGTGATCGGCAACGTTCCGCATCTTCACGACATCACGACGACAATGGAGTTATTGGGGCGAATGGGTTTGCAGTTGATGGTCGATGAGCGCATGCACATCGAAGTCGACAGCAGCACGATTAAGGAGTTTTTCGCGCCGTACGAGCTGGTGAAAACCATGCGCGCATCGATCCTCGTGCTCGGCCCGTTGCTGACGCGCTTTGGATCGGCGGACGTTTCGCTGCCGGGCGGCTGCGCCATCGGTTCGCGACCGGTCAATTTGCATCTTCAGGGGTTGGCGGCGATGGGCGCGGATCTGAATGTGGAAGGCGGTTACATTCGCGCTAAGGCGAAGCGATTAAAAGGCGTCGATCTCGTGATGGATCTCGTTACCGTGACCGGCACTGAGAATTTGATGATGGCGGCGACTCTGGCTGACGGCGTCACGGTAATCCGCAACGCAGCGCGTGAACCGGAAGTCGTGGATCTTGCCAACTGTCTGATCAGCATGGGAGCGAATATCGAAGGAGCGGGTAGTGACACCATCCGCATCATCGGCGTCGAGTCGCTCAGTGGAACGCGTTATGACATTTTGCCTGATCGCATTGAAACGGGAACGTATTTGACCGCAGCCGCGATAACGGGTGGAAAAGTCAAGGTTAAAAGCACCCGACCCGAGTTGCTCGAATCAGTGCTCGCAAAACTATTGGAAGCGGGCGCGAAGATCGTGAATGGTGACGATTGGATAGAGCTCGACATGATCGGGCAGAAACTGCGCGCCGTTGACATTCACACGTCACCCTATCCGGGTTTCCCGACGGACATGCAGGCCCAATTCACCGCCTTGAATTGTGTCGCCAACGGCACAGCAACGATCACTGAATCGGTTTTCGAGAACAGGTTTATGCATGTTCTCGAACTCCAGCGTATGGGCGCGGAAGTCAAACTCGAGGGAAATACCGTAATCACCACGGGCGTCGACAAGCTCACCAGCGCGCCGCTGATGGCTACCGACTTGCGCGCGTCCGCGAGCCTGGTCCTTGCGGGCCTGGTTGCCGAAGGTGAGACCGAGGTCGAGCGCATATACCATATCGATCGGGGTTACGAAACGATCGAAGAAAAACTTGCGAATCTGGGCGCCCAAATCAAACGTGTGCCGAGTTAACGGACATGGCTAAAAAGCTCAACGCCGATACAGACGAATTAGTCATTGCCATCTCCAAGGGCCGGATCCTGACTGAAGCATTACCGTTGCTCGAGCGGATCGGGATCGCTGCCGAGGATGATCCAGAAACGTCCCGAAAACTGGTTTTCGCAACCTCCAACCCAATCGTCAAATTGCTCGTCATACGCGCGTCCGATGTCCCGACCTACGTGGAATATGGCGCGGCCGACCTCGGGATCGCCGGAAAGGACGTACTGCTCGAGTATGACGGGAAAGATTATTACGAACCGGTGGATCTAGGTCTGGCCCGATGCCGGCTGATGGTGGCGGGGCCGCCGAATATCAAATTGAACTCCGATCGGCCGCGGATCGCGACGAAATATGCGCGAACGGCTCGGGATTACTTCGCGCAGCAAGGTGTGCAGGCTGAAATTATCAAACTTTACGGCTCTATGGAGCTCGCCCCATTGGTGGGTTTGGCTGATCGAATCGTCGATTTGGTCGATACGGGGAATACACTCAAGGCCAATGGCCTGGTCCCACTGGAAACGATATGTGAAATCAGCTCCAGGTTGATCGTGAACAAGGCCGCGATGAAAACGAAACACCAACGCGTCAGTGAAATCGTTTCGGCGCTTCGGGAATCAGTGGCACAAAGCAATGCCTGATGTATGTACGCGATTTGATTCTTCGTCGGCAGATTTCGATGAGAGGCTTCAGGCACTGCTGGCATGGGAAGACGATGAACGGCCCGATATCGTGGATGCCGTGCGCGATATTCTCAGAGACGTTAAACGGCGCGGTGACGCTGCGCTCGTCGAATACACCAACCGATTCGATCGTCGTAACGTCGAAACAGCCCGAGATCTCGAACTAACGAACTTCGAAGTCAATGCCGGATCGATTGCTCCGGAACTCAACGACGCACTCGAGCACGCAGCCGATCGTGTACGCAGCTATCACGAAAAGCAGAAATCGGCATCCTGGAACTACAGCGAGGACGACGGCACCGTTCTCGGGCAGCAGGTGACGCCGCTCGACCGGGTAGGAATCTACGTACCCGGCGGTAAGGCGGCTTATCCGTCTACGGTTTTGATGAATGCGATACCTGCGAAAGTCGCCGGCGTCGGCGAGATCGTCATGACGGTACCCGCGCCGGATGGGGAGCTCGAGCCGGTGGTCCTCGCGGCTGCGAGCATAGCGGGGGTTGATCGCGTCTTTACGGTCGGCGGTGCCCAAGCGATCGCGGCGCTGGCGTTCGGTACGTCAACGATTCCACCGGTCGATAAGATCGTCGGGCCGGGCAATATCTATGTCGCCACGGCGAAATCCATGGTTTTCGGGCGCGTAGGTGTCGACATGATCGCCGGGCCGTCCGAGATCCTCATCATTTGCGATGGCCACACCGATCCGGATTGGATCGCGATGGACCTGTTCGCGCAGGCGGAGCACGACGAGGAGGCGCAAGCGATCTTGTTGTGTCCTGATGAAGCGTTTTTAGACGCAGTGGGCAGCAGTATTCAACGCCTTCTGCCGCAGATGGAACGCCGCGCGATCATCAGCCGAGCGCTCGCGGCACGCGGCGCACTGATACAGGTTAGAAACATTGAAGAGGCGGTGTCGATCGCAAATCGCGTCGCGCCGGAGCACCTCGAGCTTTCAGTCGCCGAACCGCATCAATGGCTAGGGCAGGTCCGCCACGCGGGCGCGATATTTTTGGGACGGCACACGGCTGAAGTTCTGGGGGATTATTGCGCGGGGCCAAATCACGTCTTACCAACATCGGGAACGGCGCGATTCTCCTCGCCACTGGGCGTGTATGATTTTCTCAAGCGGTCGTCCGTAATCGAATGTTCCGTCGCTGCTGCCGCGCGGCTCGGCAAAGTAGCGTCTGTTCTTGCGCATGGCGAAGGGCTGACCGCACACGCCCGCTCCGCCGAGTACCGCATGGGTGATGAATGAGCATAAACGACCGCCTGGAACGATTTGGAGCGTCGTGGGTGCGCGAGCTCGCCCCGTACAACGTTGAAGAGCCGGGTGATCTGGTCAAGCTCGACGCGATGGAAAATCCGTACTCGATTCCAGCCGAGCTGCGTGAACGTTGGAACGATGTGCTCATCAATGTGGAGCCCAATCGGTATCCCGATACGGCGGCGAGCGAGCTGAAGCGCAGCCTTCTGGAGTCACACCAGCTTCGGCCCGGCGTGTTCGTAACCTTGGGCAACGGTTCGGACGAACTGATCCACCTGTTGTGCCTCGCGTTTGCGCGCGGTCAAGGTGTCTCTGTGCTGTGTCCGGAGCCGACGTTCGTGGTCTACAGAATAACCGCCGAGACGCTCGGTATGGATTATATCGGCGTGCCCCTCAACGCGAGTGACTTTCACCTCGATCTCGACGCCATGCTCGCGGCCATCGATCGACACCAGCCCGCCATCGTGTTTATCGCCAGTCCCAATAACCCCACGGCGAACCGGTTGGATGAAGGCACGCTGGAGGCGATTTGCGAACGTACGCCAGGCCTCGTCGTGTTGGATGAGGCGTACTATCGGTTCGTCGGCCATTCACGCGTTGCGGAAACAAGCGCGATCGAAAATCTCGTGGTACTGCAGACCTTGTCGAAGATCGGTCTTGCGGGCCTGCGGGTCGGCGCGCTGTTCGGCGCGGAGCCCTGGATCGACATTATCGACCGATTGCGTATGCCCTATAACATCAGCACCCTGTCGCAGGCCGGCGCTAAATTCGCGATCGATCATGAGGACGCGTTTCAGGGGCAGATCGAAGCCATCATCGACGAACGTGAAACCTTGTTCGAAGCGCTCAAACGACTCGACGCCGTAATGGCGTGGCCGAGTGAGACGAATTTCATATTGTTCCGCACGTCAAGCGGTAGCGGAAAACAGGTATTCGAATCGTTGAAACAGCGCCACGTACTGGTCAAAAATCTGTCGGGCGGTCACCCGCTGGTCGAGGATTGCCTGCGCGTAACCGTGGGCATGCCGGAAGAAAATCGAAAATTTTTGGCGGCGCTAAAGGGCTCTTTGTCGCTTGGATGAAGCGCGACGGAATCCGGAAATAATTTTGAGACCGCTTCTAATCACCCGCTCGGCGGCGGACGCCGCGACACGATGACTTCGGCCGTGTAGGCACGCTGTGAGCGGATCGCGGTCACGGGTACGCTGGATCCGGGTTTGAGATCGGCGATGCGTTCGGTCGCGGTGCGCGAATCGGTGATAGGCATTTCGTCGATGTGGGTGATGACGTCACCGGGGCGAATGCCGGCCGCGTCCGCAGGGCCGCCGGCCAAGACCGCCAGCACCAAGATGCCTTCATCGACCCCCAGCATTTCACGCAAGCGTGCACTGAGGTTTCGCGCCTCCATTCCGAGCCAGCCGCGCACTACGCTACCCGATTCGAGGATTTGTTTTGCCACTTTGACTGCGATACTCGTTGGAATGGCGAACCCGATGCCTTCGGAATCGACCCTGACGGAGTTGATTCCGACCAGCGCTCCACGGGTGTTGATGAGTGCACCGCCGGAGTTACCGAAATTGATCGCCGCGTCGGTCTGAATGAAATTCTCGAAAGTGTTGATACCGACGCGGTTGCGGCCGGTGGCGCTGACAATGCCCTGGGTCACTGTTTGACCAATCCCGAGCGGATTGCCGATGGCGAGAACGACGTCACCTACTTTTAACTCATCCGAGTCGGCAATGTTGATATGCGGTAGATCGTCGAGCTTGATTCTCAGTACCGCGAGATCCGTGTCGGGATCGATGCCTACGACCTCCGCCGTTGCCATGCGTCCGTCACGAAGAAAAACCTGAATCGCCTCCGCTGCGCGAATCACGTGATAGTTGGTCAACAATATCCCCGCTGCGTCCAGGATCACGCCGCTACCGAGACTCGATTCTTCTCGCGTCGTGCGGCGCGACGACGGCGTTCCGAAAAACTGGCGAAAAATCGGGTCTTCAACGATCGGATTCGAACGTTGTGCATGTCGGCTCACCGCTTGAATGCTGATCACCGCGGGCGCCGCTTTCGCGACTGCGGTGGAGTAACCGGACGCGTGCGCTACTTGTTTGATTGCTGATGTATCGTCAATGACTAACCGAACGCCCGGACTAAACCCCGTCACGCGCAACGATAGGATGACGAGTACCGCTGCGCCTAAACCGATGAGCGACCATTTGAGAGTAAAAATGAACAGATTCATTAGTGGTATAATCTACCGCATAACGCGCACAAATCGACATTACGCCGCGAGTCCTGCACCGCACATCCGTTCGGCTTTAACAGGGGGAGCCGGACGCCAAATATGTCGGCAGACGACATCAATCCTCACCGATACGACTTAGGAGCAACTCGATCATGAGCGAGACTGCTGCCGATTCGGATCGGTGCCGCTTTCTCACTGGCACAGCCGTCGTTATCGGTGGCATTGGCGGCGGTATCGCGGCCATTCCGTTCATTTCGACCTTCCAACCGAGCGCGCGCGCCAAGGCCGTAGGCGCCCCGGTCGAAGTCGACATCAGCAAGGTCGAAGCCGGGCAGCGGATTATCTACAAATGGCGCGGCAAACCCGTTTGGATCGTGCGTAGAACGCCGCAACAGCTCGAGGCGCTCGAATCCATGCCGTCAGGAGCGTTGCGCGATCCCGGCTCCGACGAATCCCAACAACCCGAGTTTGCGTTGAATTCCTGGCGGTCGTCGAATCCCGAATACCTCGTCCTCGTGGGCCTGTGCACGCACCTCGGCTGTTCACCGAGCTTTATCCCGTCTGCCGAGGCGAAGGGCATGGGTACGGATTGGCACGGCGGTTTTTTCTGTCCTTGCCATGGTTCCAAGTTCGACCTGTCCGGCCGGGTATACTCAGGCGTGCCGGCGCCCCGAAATATGGCCGTGCCCCCGTACCGGTTTTTGACCGAGTCGCGCATCTTGATTGGCGAAGGCGCGAGCACGACGTGAGCGCGGTTGCAAAAAGAACGATAGTCAAGGGCTTGGTCGCCCTGCGCGACTGGGTCGACGACCGCTTCCCGCTGATGCAGTTCTGGAACGACCATATGGGTCGTTATTACGCGCCCAAGAATTTCAATTTCTGGTATTACTTTGGCGTTTTCTCGCTGGTCGTACTCGTGATCCAGATCGTCACAGGCATATGGCTCGTCATGAACTATAAGCCGGACGCGGCGCTGGCTTTTGCTTCAGTCGAGTACATCATGCGCGATGTCGATTGGGGATGGCTGATCCGCTACATGCATTCCACCGGCGCATCGTTCTTTTTCATCGTCATTTATCTCCACATGTTCCGAGCACTGCTCTATGGGTCATACAAAAAACCACGTGAGTTGGTCTGGATCCTGGGGATGTTCATCTATTTGACGCTAATGGCGGAAGCCTTTTTCGGTTATCTGCTGCCGTGGGGGCAGATGTCCTACTGGGGCGCTCAGGTCATCATCTCGCTGTTCGGAGCGATTCCCTTTGTCGGTGAGACCTTGTCGCTCTGGATCCGGGGCGACTACGTCGTATCGGACATCACCTTGAATCGATTTTTCTCCTTCCACGTCATCGCTCTTCCTTTCGCCATCGCGGGGCTCGTGGCTTTGCATATTTTCGCCCTTCACGAGGTTGGCTCGAACAACCCCGACGGCGTCGAGATCAAGGACAAGAAGGACGAAAACGGTAAACCCCTCGATGGCATACCGTTTCACCCGTATTACACAGTCAAGGATTCGGTGGGCGTGGTCGCGTTTCTGATCGTGTTCTCGGCCGTCGTGTTTTTCGCCCCCGAGTTCGGCGGCTGGTTCCTGGAGCACAACAATTTCGTTCCCGCCGATCCCTTGAAGACGCCGGAACACATCGTACCGGTTTGGTACTTCACGCCCTTCTACGCAATTCTGCGGGCCGTACCGGACAAATTAATTGGCGTCATGGCCATGGGCGCGGCAACGATGATTTTCTTCGCGTTGCCGTGGCTTGATCGCAGCCCGGTCAAATCGATTCGATACCGGGGCCCGCTGTTCAAGACGGCGCTCAGCTTGTTCGTGATCAGTTTCATCGCACTCGGCTTTCTAGGAACGCAGAATCCAACGACGCTTTATACCTGGTTGGCGCGCGGTTTCGCCGTTGTCTATTTCGCCTTTTTTCTATTAATGCCGTTCTACACCAAGTGGGATAAAAACAAACCGGTTCCGGAGCGGGTGACGAGTTGATGAAGCGCATCGTATGCGCGTTGGCTCTGTGGATCTGCGGCCATTTCGCGTTCGCGGCAGGCGGCCATGGCCCGGTCCTGATGGATGCCAATGTAACCTTGGGCAACAAAGCGTCTCTACAGCGTGGGGCTCGAACATTCGTAAACTACTGCTTGAGTTGTCATTCAGCGCAGTACATGCGTTACAACCGTCTGGTGGAAGATCTCGATCTCAGTGAGGACTTAGTTCTCGAAAATCTGATGTTCGGCACCGACAAGATCGGAAACACCATGACCGCCGCGATGAAACCGCAGGATGCAGAGCAATGGTTCGGCGTGGCACCGCCGGATCTGTCGGTTATCGCACGTTCGCGCGGCGCCGATTGGCTCTACTCGTATTTGCAGGGATTTCACCTCGATGAAAGCCGCCCGACGGGGGTGAATAATCTCTATTTTCCGGACACCGCGATGCCGCACGTGTTGTGGGAGCTACAAGGGCTTCAACGTATAGTGGAGTCGCCAGACGATGCTGGCGGCGCCCACGGCGCGCCGTTGGAAATGGCGATTGCAGGGGAATTGGATTCAGCAGGGTACGAACGGGTCGCACGCGACCTGGTGAGTTTTCTCGTCTACGTAGGAGAGCCTGCTAAACTCGTGCGTTATAAAGTTGGATTTTGGACCATCGCCTTTCTTCTCGTTTTGCTGCTGGTCACATACATGTTGAAGCGGGAATATTGGAAAGACGTACACTGACATGAAAGCACTGGCGAACAAACGGTCCGTAATGACGCTTTACGCACACGAAAGTGATCCGGTCGGTCACGGTGTACGACTGGTTCTAATGGAAAAAGGCATCAACGTCGAGATCAATTTCGTTGATGAAGAAAATAAACCCGAAGATCTCAATGATTTGAATCCATACGACACCTTGCTTACGTTGATCGACCGTGATCTCGTCTTATACGACGCGCAGATCATGATGGAATACCTCGATGAACGTTATCCGCACCCACCTTTAATGCCGGTCGATCCTGTATCGCGCGCCAACAACCGGCAGTTTCGCTTTCGCATCGTCCGCGATTTATTTACATTGGCCCTCGACCTCGAAGGCGATAACGACATCGCCGCTGCGAATTCCCGGAAATCATTACGCGATAATCTGATGGCCTTGGCGCCCATTTTTTCTCAGTATCCGTTCTTCATGTCCGAAGAATTCTCGCTGGTTGACCTGTCCATGGCGCCGCTGTTGTGGCGTCTGCCCCATTATGGCGTCAAGCTCACGGCGCAAGCGAAGCCGCTGGTGAAGTATTCGGACAAACTGTTCGATCGGGCCGCTTTTCAGAACAGCCTTTCACCGCTCGAGCAAGAGATGCGCTGAGCCGGCCGTTCATGACATCGACCAGACCCTACCTCATCCGCGCTATCTATGAATGGATAGTCGATAATCAACAAACACCGCACCTGCTGGTCGAGGTCAAGGATGAACAGGTACGGGTTCCACAACAATACATTGAAGACGGGGTGATCGTTTTGAATGTATCTCCGAGCGCGGTTCGCGATTTCGATCTCGGAAACGAATTGATCGTATTCAGCGCGCGGTTCAGCGGGAAATCGTATGACATATCCGTGCCAGTCGACGCCGTTCAGGCCATTTACGCACGCGAGAATGGTCAAGGTATCTTCTTGGGCGAGCCAGGCGAGGGATCTGAACAGGTGGAAGCGCCCGAAGAACGCAATGACGGCGCGCAATCGGAAGCGGATGAGCCCGAAAAAGAACCGGCGCGTCCCAAACGCGGCGCACCGCATTTAACGGTCGTAAAGTAGGCCGTAGCGCGGATGCAGCGTAGCGAAATCCGGGGTCAATAATCAGTCATTTTGATTCGAAGAGCTTAACGACTCTCTGCACTCCCCCGGTCGTACTCGCGATCTGTGCTGCGGTATCGCCTACGTCATCCGATACCAACCCCATTAAATAGACGGTCCCGGCTTCGCTGACGACTTTGATCCGCATGCCGCTCAACTCCTTGGACGCGAACAGCTTGGATTTGACCTTGGTGGTCAACACGCTGTCGTTTGTGCGTGACATCATGGAACTCGGTGCTGAAATGGCGATTTCATTGTGGATGTGCCGTACTTTTTCTATGTTCGACACGATTTGTATCGCACGGGCGCGTAGATCTTCAGTCGGCGCCTGTCCAGTCAGTAACACGGCCTGGTTGTAGCTCGTCACCGCGACATGTGTCTGCTCTTTGACCGCGAGGTCTTCGCGCAGCGCCTTAAGTGCCTTTAATTCTATCACCTGATCCTCCACAAACGTGCCTGTAGTTCTCGCATCTTGGTGGACGACGGCGGTCGTGGCCGCCCCGCCGATGGCCACGCCGGCGCATCCCGTAATCAGCAGCAGTGCAGCGGCGATCAACACGAGCGGCCGCAGGTTTAGCAATGCGAGATCATTTACTCGACTCATCTATCCATCCTGTCCCAACAAATGACAATCGATCAAATCGCACAGGCAATGAATGATAATTAAATGCGATTCCTGAATTCGAGCCGTCGAAGAACTCGGTACCCGCAGTTCGATATCATCGTCGGTGAGGCTCTTACCCGCCTGACCACCATCTCTGCCGCTGACCAGTATCACACGCATATCCTGCTCATGCGCGGCGTCGACGGCATTGACGATGTTGTGCGAGCCGCCGCTGGTTGAAAACGCGAGCAACACGTCACCCGGCTGGCCGAGCGCACGGATCTGCTTCGCGAATACATCCGCAAACTGGTAGTCATTTGCGATTGACGTCACCGTCGACGCATCCACGGTCAAGGCTAGGGCCGGTAATCCGGGACGCTCGCGCTCGAATCTGTTGAGCATCTCCGAGGAAAAGTGCTGGGCGTCGGCTGCAGATCCACCGTTACCGCAAGTCAGAACCTTTCCGCTGTTCAGTATGCCATTGGCGATGCATGCACCGGCATCGGCAATTTTGGGGCTTAAAGCATCGACGCACAGCGTTTTGACCGCAATGCTTTCATCGAAAATCTTCCGAATTCGCTCGATGGGATCCAATGTCGTCACTTCGCGCTACGCCCAATAGTTCAAGGAATTATGCAGAAAACGCACCTTCAATCCAGTCGATCGCATAACGCGGCTCGGACCCGTGTATGGCAAGGACATCAAACCTACATACAGACTCGGCAAAGTCATTTTTGTGCAACAGAAAATGTTCAGCGGTGCGGATTAGCCGTCGTTGCTTCGTTCGCGTTACGGACTCGGCCGCATCGCCGTATTCGGCGGATCGCCGGTAGCGAACCTCGACGAACACGAGGATATTTTCGTCCAGCATGACGAGATCGATTTCTCCAACACGGCACGCGTAATTTCTGGCAACCGTTGAAAGCCCTCGGTTCTTCAAGTAACACTCGGCTATACGCTCGATATCGCGCCCAAAAGTCCGCGACGATCTCGCCGAGTTCAATGCGTCAATGTGCACGTCGCGCGCCAGACCCATCAATGAAAGTCGGGAATCCATCTACGAACTTCAACCACGTCATCTGACGGTGCACGATACCGTCGTAATCCATCCAGAGTTCGCCGGTAACGCCGGGAATGCGCATATTCTGTTGATAGCGCATTTTCGCCAAGTAGGGAATGATCCGGTACGCGTCCACGCCAAGGCCGTATAGTCGTGCGTAATTACTTGCCTCGACGGGCCAGTTACGGCGGACCAGATTAAATGCATCGACGTCGGCCGCACCGAAGAGCCAGGGCATGTCGCCGAAAACGAGTCCATTCAAATCGCCGTCGCGCTCGGCATCCGTACCGCCCGCATAGACGTGTGACGTAGCGAATACGGGAACGTTTTCGGCGCGAAAATAGCGCAGCTGCGGCAGGATTTGCCGCGCGTTATCCGGAAATCCCGCCAGCAATACGACGTCCACGTCTGCGCGACGGCGCGGCTCGGCTTCGACGGGAACGTTGAGTTTGCGGCGCAGCCCGGTAGCACGGGCCTCGCTCAAGTCTATATTCAACGCGCGTTTAACCGCGTCCGGATAGGATTCGGCTTCATCGGTATAAAACACCTTCGCGAGTACGACGCCGCCGATCTGCTCCCAGGTATCGGCATATGCGGCCATCAGCCGTTTGCCCCAAGCGCTGTCGGGCGCAATGATCAACGCTCGCTGACCGCGGATTCGCGCGCGTTGTGCGACTTGTCGCGCTTCGTTTTCGGGTGTAAGGCCGAATTGAAAAAGACCGGGTGGCGATCCACCCGCGGGTGATGACGGGTCGATGACATTGAGCGCGAGCAGGCCGACCGACAGATCGGCTTTGTTTCGCAACGCCTGCACCAGGCCCTTTCTGAGCGGCCCAACGACGAATTCAGCACCTTGCGCAACCGCGTTCCCATAAGCTACCGCGATATCACCGGCCGCACTCGAGTAAATTTTGAGCTTCGGCCGCGATTCGATACGGGAATCTGCGAACCATGCCGTGATGAAGCCGTCACGTACCGCTTTTGCAGCGATACCCAGCGTGTCATCAAACGGGAGGAAGAGTGCGATCTGCCGGGGGCGCACGGACACCATCTCGGAACGTTCGACGAGTTCCTCAATCAAGGCCATTGCCGGGTGCCCCTGATGTTGCAGCGTCCAGGTTTCGGATTCTTGTACGAATTGCGCATTATCGAACAGGGATCGCGATGCGATATGGGCCAGCGAGTACCATCCTTGCGCCAACTCGTCCGCCGTTGACAGACGTGAGCCGAGCTCGAATTCAGAGAGCCGCGAGACCGCCCGCCATGTCGATTGCAGGATCGCTTCGGATTGATCGGCCGGATAGGGAAAGCGGTGAGCGGAAACCCACGCATCCGCGGCCGCGGTCAAATCGTTTAGCACGAGGGCCGCTGCGCCCATGACGCGGGCGCGCACGCCACGTTGATAAGCGTCGAGGGGGGATTGATCGACATCTTCGGCGATGGCATAGGCGTCGGACGGAAAGTTGGCGTGCAGCATTGACCTCGCCTTCGCGAGCGCGGCGACCGGTGTGGATTTACTGGCCGAGTCTTCGATTTCACCGATGAGAACGTCAGCGCTGCCAAAATCCTGTGCATCCTGATAAGCGAGGGCGGCAACCGCTTTACGTGACGTCGCTTGCGCCGTATCGCCATCGTCTGCCAGCGCGCGGTAAGCAGCGGCAGCGGCAGCGTAATCACCGCGATCGAGTAAGCGCTTGGCCATGGTTAGCGGATCCGGCGGTTGCACCGGTTCGCGGACGTTGCCTTGTGGCCCGCAGGCGCATGTAATAAGACCGATTGCGAAAATTGCGAAGACATTCGCGAATAGGCGCAACGATCTCGGATTAATTATGAGCACCAAGCGTGACACGCCACCAGTATCTTTTCCGTCTGAGGACCTGTCAATTGAACGGCCGGGCGTCTACGTCGTCGCCACACCGATAGGCAATCTGGGCGATTTGAGTGTCCGCGCAATCGCGATGCTCGACGCCGTCGACTTCATTTTGAGCGAAGATTCACGTCATAGCCGCAGACTCCTGGATACTTACGGAATCATAACCAAACTCGAACCCTTGCATGATCACAATGAGGAACGAATCGTACCCCGCCTCATCGATCGGCTGATAAAAAAGTGCGAGGCTTGCGCACTGATCAGTGATGCCGGTACACCTCTGATTTCAGATCCAGGGTTCAAGTTCGTAAGAGGTGCGGCGGCGGCGGAAATTCCGGTCATGGCGGTACCGGGGCCGTGCGCGGTTACCGCGGCATTGAGCGTCGCCGCCTTGCCAACGGATCGCTTTGTGTTCGAAGGGTTCCTACCCAGTCGCGCCCAGGCGCGCGCGCAGCGCCTAACTGAATTGCAATCGGATCCGCGAACGCTGGTCTTCTTCGAAGCGCCGCACCGTATCCTCGATACGCTGAGTTCGATGCAGGCGGCGTTTGGTGACGATCGCGATGCGGCGATCGCGCGCGAATTGACGAAAAAATTCGAATCGTTATATCGCGGTCCGCTTGGTTCGCTCGTTGAACGAGTCGCGTCCGATCCCGATGCAACGCGCGGCGAGTTCGTGATCATGATTGCGGGTCGAGATGAAATTCCCGCAGCCCCGCAAGCGGAACGCGTCATGGCCATCTTGCTCGAAGAGATGGATATGAAAGCCGCTGTACGCGTCGCGATGACGCTCACCGGCTTGCGGCGCAACGAGCTCTACCAGGCCGGGCTCCGGTGCGGGGAACGCGACCCAGATATTGAAATCTAAGTAGCTTAGTCACACACTGGTTATTGCAAGTCGGCCGGGTGATCGCTATCGTCCGCGTATTCATTATGTCGAGATCGATAGAGGAAAGTCCGGGCTCCGCAGGACAAGGTGCCAGGTAATACCTGGGGGGCGTGAGCCTACGGAAAGTGCCACAGAAAACAGACCGCCCCACACGGGGTAAGGGTGAAAAGGTGCGGTAAGAGCGCACCGCGCCGGCCAACGCCGGCGGCAGGGTAAACCCCACCCGGAGCAAGACCTAATAGGGAAACGCGCCGCGTATGCGGTTCGGTGTGGTCCGCACGAGTTTCCGGGTAGGTCGCTTCAGGCGCGTGGCGACACGCGTCGCAGATGAATGATCGCCGAGTTGCCACGCAACTTCACAGAACCCGGCTTACAGGCCGGCTTGCGCCAACTTTGAATGAGCCCGGATTCCGCTAAGCTCCATCCAGGTTACATCGAAAGCGAATCGTAGCCTGGATGGAGCGAAGCGGAATCCAGGGGCAATATTCGAATCATTCGCCGCGATTAGATGTGAGGTGTATTCTAGATATAACCTTTATATGAATGATTTTTCTCAATGTTTCGATTAAGGCGCCGCCGTAGTTCCTGAACAGCCGGTCCAGAATCAAGCTAAGTTACTGTTGTATAAGTAAGATTTGCCTTAGATTTGCTTGACAGTTTTCCTCCTCACTCCTTATAGTTCGCGCTGGTGGTAAAAAGTGGGGGAAAGTGGATCCCAAGTGATTCCGGTGCTTAAACCGTCCGTCCCTAATCGGTTCCGGCGGCGCGCCATTGCGGGGGATCCCGCGCGTGCGAATGTTTCGAGGGCTCAGCACGGTCAGTATAGACGCCAAGGGCCGCTTGGCTATCCCGGTGCGCTGCCGTGACGCGTTGGCCGCGCTCGACAACCTGGAGCTCGTCATCACACTCAATCCCTGGGACCGCGCGTTGTGGTTGTATCCCCTTGCGGAATGGGAGTTGATCGAGACGAAACTCTCCGCGCTATCCGACTTCGACAAACAAAGCCGCCGAACCAAACAGATCATGCGCGGCTATGCCGCCGATTGCGCGTGCGATGCGCAGGGGCGCGTGCTGTTGCCGCAGGAGTTACGCGTGATCGCCGGCATTGACAAGCAGGCCGCATTACTCGGCCAGGGAAACAAGATCGAAATCTGGGATGGCGCGGCGTGGACCGCGGAGCGTGACCGCTGGCTGAACGATGTCGGTAATGGATCTGACCCGTCTTCCGCGCTCGAGTCTTTATCGCTGTGACTGGGATTCTGAGTGCCCGAACACATTCCGGTCTTATTGAATGAGGTTGTAGACCTTATGAGCGTACGACCCGGAGGAACATACGTCGACGCGACCTATGGCCGGGGCGGGCACAGCCGGGCACTTTTGCAATACCTCGGACGGCAAGGCCGACTTTTCGTATTCGATCGCGATCCGGAAGCTTTTGAACATGCCCAGACGTTTGCGGCGAACGACGCGCGTGTCACCGCGCTACGGCAGAGGTTTTCACAATTGGAAGAGGTTCTATTAGAACGCGCACGCAAGATCGACGGCGTATTGTTCGATCTCGGCATGTCTACACTCCAGCTTGATGATCCGATACGCGGCTTCAGCTTTCAGCACGACGGACCACTCGATATGCGCATGGATCCCGCGGCGCCGATGTCAGCGGCGGATTGGTTGATGACCGCCGCTGAGCGGGAGATCAGCGACGTTTTGTGGCAGTACGGCGAAGAGCGACGCTCACGGCAGATAGCGCGCAAGATCGTAGAAACCCGCAACCAGCATCCTCTGAAGTCAACACACGACCTGGCCGCGTTGGCGCGTTCATGTATCAAGCGGCGCGGTCGGATCGATCCGGCAACGCGAACTTTTCAAGCCGTTCGTATTTTCATTAACGACGAACTCAACGAGATCGAGCGCGCCTTGCAGGGAGCGTTAAGTCTGTTGGAGCGCGGCGGCCGGATCCTCGTCATTGCATTTCACTCACTGGAAGACCGGCTCGTTAAACGTCGATTTCGCACTCTTGCCAAGCAATTCCGGGTCGAAGATCCCGGTACTCCCACGCCGCGTTATCGGGTGCTTACGCCGAAACCGCTGCAGGCGGGAGAACATGAAAAAGGGCGTAACCCGCGATCACGCAGCGCCCGCCTGCGCGCGTTGGAACGCTACGCGTGAAACGGGCCGCCGGCATGTTACTCGCCGCAGTTGTCGTGTTTGCATCCGCGGTGCAGCTCGTCGTTTATCGACACGAAAGCCGCAAGTTTTTCGTGGAACTGCAGAGCTTGAGGGAGACGAAACAAAACCTTGACCACGAATGGGGGCAGCTACTACTCGAGCAGGCGACTTGGGGTACGCGGATTCGCATTGAAAAAGCAGCCTACGAAGAACTCGGCATGCTGACACCGGGAACCGATCAGGTCGTGGAACTTCGATGAATCCGCGCTCGGTCACGCGCAAAGAATTGCGATTGCGGCGGCGGGTTATCGTGACGATTTTTATCGCCGCGGCGTCGATCTTGGGGTGGCGCGCGATCGATATTCAATTAAACGATCGGGAGTTCCTGCAAAGCCATGGAGATGCGCGTTATCTCCGGACCGAGAAAATTGATGCGAACCGGGGCATGATTCTGGACCGCACGGGTGAGCCGCTGGCAATCAGCACGCCGATCCAATCGGCATGGGTAAATCCCAACCGGTTCATTCAAGTTCGCGATCGCTGGCCGGTGCTTGCCGAACTGCTGGGCATGACTGTAGACCACGTTGAAACGCTGGTCATTCCACGGCTTGACCGGAAGTTCGTGTACCTTCGCCGTCATCTGACCCCGGATGAAAGCACGGCCATTCGCGAGCTCAACATCTCGGGCGTAGCGCTTACCGAGGAGGATCGACGCTACTATCCCGCCGCTGAATTCACAGCGCACGTCGTCGGGTTTACCAACGTGGACGACCAGGGCCAGGAAGGCATCGAATTGTCGTTCGACGCCCTGTTGAAGGGAGAACCCGGACTGAGGCGAGTGATCAAGGATCGACTCGGAAGAATCATCGAGGATGTAGAGCGCTTGCGTCCTATCCGCCCCGGCCGCGACGTTACCTTAAGCATCGACAAACGCATTCAATATGTTGCTTACCGCGAGCTCAAATCGGCGGTGAAAGCAAACAACGCGCGGGCCGGATCGGTCGTGATCCTGGACGTGAATACGGGCGAGATCGTCGCCCTCGTCAATCGGCCCTCGTTCAATCCGAACAATCGTGGTGATCTAAAGGGCGAGCATTACCGAAATCGTGCCATAACCGACTTGTTCGAGCCTGGATCGACAATCAAACCGTTTACGATTGCAGCCGCACTGGAAAGCGGTCGGTATACGCCGCAAACCGTCATCAATACCGCTCCAGGATATTTCAAGGTCGGTCGGCATATTGTGCGCGACATCAAAAACTTTCGGCGCCTGGATGTCGCCGAGATTATTGAGAAGTCGAGTAATGTCGGCGCCAGCAAGATCGCTCTGTCGCTCGAACCAGAGCTTCTGTGGCGAGTGTTTCGCGCGTGCGGATTCGGGTCTGTGACCGAGGTATTACTTCCAGGTGAGGCTTACGGCCGGTTGAACGAATATCGGAATTGGCGCGAGATCGAACATGCGACACTAGCATTCGGATACGGCTTATCAGTAACCACGATTCAATTAGCGAAAGCTTACATGACCCTTGCGAACGATGGTTGGGCACAGCCCTTGCGTATCGTGCGCAGGGATGAAATTCCACCTCGCCAACGCGCGATCAAGGGTTCAACCGCCCGTGCAATCCGCACCATGCTGGAACGCGCAGTTAGAAATGGAACCGGGCGCGCCGCTGCAATTCCAGGCTATTCGGTAGCCGGTAAGACAGGAACAGTACACAAATCAACCGTAAGCGGTTATGCGGAGGACCGCTATATGTCGATTTTCGCCGGCATGATTCCCGCGCACCGTCCGCGCCTCGTTGCCGTCATCGTCATCGATGAACCGAAAAGCGGGGAGCACTTTGGCGGCCGCGTCGCGGCACCGATATTCGCGAACGTCATGCATGAAGCGACGCGGATCCTGAATATAGCGCCGGATTTGCCCTCGCCCAAGGCGGCAGACAACGCGAATCTAGCCGCACGCTTCGATTCCGTAACGTCGATGGGCTTCGGACAATGATGGCGCCGCAAGCGCAAGCAGCAATCCCGTTGTCAACCCTGTTGGACGGCATGATTACAGTGCCTCCGAATCAAGATCGGGAGGTTCGCGATATCGCATTGGACAGCCGCGATGCCGGTCCAGGGTCCTGCTTTTTTGCATTACGCGGCTCACAAGTAAACGGATTGAGCTATGCCGCCGACGCGATCGCGCGTGGCGCTACTGCCTGTGTGGTCGAAGATAACGCCGGCCAGGCTAGTTTCGGCGTTCCAGTATTCGAATTGACATCATTACGGGCGTCCCTCGGAGAAATCGCCAAACGCTTCTTCGGCGATCCTTCCGCAGCGTTGAATGTCTTCGCGGTGACGGGAACGAATGGTAAGTCAACGGTCGCTCATCTGGCCGCACAAGCGCTTAATGAACTCGGCACAGCCTGTGGTTACATCGGTACGCTCGGTGCAGGTACGCTCGATGGGTTGAAGTCCGTAGGTTTAACGACGCCGGACGTCATTACGCTCAATCGGTGGTTAAGCTGCCTGGTCGACGATCAGGTTGCCCACGTCGCACTCGAGGCGTCGTCACACGCATTGGATCAAAACCGCCTCGCCGGACTCAGGGTCATTGCGGCCGCTTTCACCAACCTCGGACACGATCACCTCGATTACCACGGGTGTATCGAACGGTATGCACAAAGTAAACGCTCCTTGTTCGAGCATGACGGTCTTGCGACCGCCGTGGTGAACGTCGATGATCCCTTGGGCGCCAGCGTTGCGACATCCCTCGAGTCTTCGGTCGATACATGGTCGTGTTCTTCGGGCCACGGGCATGGAGCACGCAGTGAACGCGCGCGCGCTACCGCGGACGAAATAGACAGCCTGGCCGATGGGGTGCATTTCACTTTGATCGCAGATGGCGCCAGAGGTCGCGTCGAGACCAGCATTCCGGGCCGGTTCAACGTCGATAATCTACTGCTTGTCGGCGCCTTTTTATTGTCGCTCGGGCATCCTCTCGATCGTATTTGCAGCGCGCTTTCACGCGTACGCGCGGTTCCGGGTCGCATGGAATATTGTGGTGTGTCAACCGCGCGTACGCGCGTTTTTATCGATTACGCTCACTCGCCGGACAGTCTCCTTGCGGCGCTGCGTGCATTGCGCGAGTTCGGTCCGCGAAAGCTCATCGTGGTTTTTGGATGTGGCGGTGAGCGGGACCGCAGTAAGCGTCCGAGGATGGGGGAAATCGCTGAGGCGCATGCCGATCGGGTGATCCTTACGTCCGACAATCCGCGCGGCGAAGACAATGCAGACATCACGCGGGATATCACCGAGGGCATGCTTGCGCCGAATGCTGTATTGATCGAGCACGACCGTGCGCTTGCGATCGAATCAGCCATAGAAAAAGGCGGCGCGGACGATATTGTACTGATCGCCGGTAAAGGGCATGAATCGATCCAAGAACACCGCGGCGTGCGGACCCCGTTCAGCGATCACGTCGAAGTTGTCCGGACATTGAACGAGAGCAGGCGATGATCGCGATGCAGTTATCGGAAGCGGCAACGGCTGTAAATGGGGAACTCACCGGGAGCGATGGTCCGTTCGCCGGCGTTAGTACGGACACGCGGACGCTCACCGACCGCCAGCTATTTTTTGCTCTGCGCGGTCCGCACTTTGATGCGCACGACATGTTGAACGAGGCGCAAGCTGCGGGCGCGGCCGGGGCCGTGGTCGAGCGCGACATTAAGCTACCGTTGAGCTTGATCCGCACCTCTGATGCGCGCCGCAGTCTGGGCGATCTCGCGCGCAGCTGGAGACGTCGATTTCAGATCCCGGTGTTCGCCGTAACCGGCAGTTCGGGAAAGACCACGGTCAAAGGAATGCTGGCTTCCATCATGCAAGTGCGGGGTGAAACGCTTGCGACGGAAGGGAATCTGAATAATGACATCGGTCTGCCTCTGACATTGTTCGCATTGAGCGGCAAGCACGATTTCGCAGTCGTCGAAATGGGCGCGAATCAAGTCGGCGATATCGCCTGGCTAAGTGAGATCGCGCACCCGACCGTCGGTGTCATAACCCTGGTTGCGCCGGCCCACCTGGAGGGTTTCGGCAACCTCGAAACCATCGCACGTACTAAAGGCGAGATCTTCTCAGGCTTGGATGCGAACGGTGTAGCGGTCATCAACTGCCGAGACCAATTCGCTTCAATGTGGATGGAAATGGCAGCTGACCGCCGCGTTATTACATTTGGTGACGGCGGCATGATCGAATGCGACGCGATCACTGACGACGGGCGGTGTACGTCATTTCGCCTGCACACCGATATTGGTGAAGTGGATGTAAGGATCGCGTATCGGGGGCGACACAACGTCGACAATGCGCTTGCAGCGGCCGCCGCCGCCCGTGCGATCGACTCCGACCTCGACACGATCCGTATCGGCCTCGAAAGCGCTTCACCTGTTCCCGGTAGGTTGCAATTGCGTCGCGGGATCGGTGGCGTGCGCTTGATCGATGATTCGCACAATGCGAATCCCGCTTCGCTCCAGGCTGCCTTGAATGTTCTTGCCTCAGAGCCGGGAGAAAAATGGCTGGTGCTGGGCGACATGGCTGAACTCGGGGACGAGAGCGAGACCTATCATCGCGAGGCGGGCGCGGCGGCGCTACACGCCGGAGTAGATAAGCTCTTTACGCTCGGTGAGTCGGCGCAATTCGCGATACACGCATTCGGTAAGCCGGCCGAACGATTTCGCGAACGAGGCGAACTGATCGACGCTTTGACCGAAGTTTTGCGACTCGGTGAGCGCGAAAATATCGCGATCCTGATCAAAGGATCGCGCGTTATGGCGCTCGACAAAGTGGCGGACGCGCTCGCCGAACGAGGGACGTCGCCGTGCTGATCTACGTGGCGGACTATTTGACCCAATTCCACTCGGGGTTCAACGTGTTCCAGTACAGTACGTTGCGCACGATACTCGGCGTGCTTACCGCACTGTTTATTTCGTTGATCATCGGTCCGTGGATGATCAAGAACCTCACGCGTTTCCAGATCAGCCAAAACATCCGCGACGATGGGCCGGAATCCCATCTGGCGAAAGCAGGAACGCCGACGATGGGCGGGCTTTTGCTCCTCGTCTCTATTGCTGTAAGCACGCTATTGTGGAGTGACCTCGCGAATCGATTCGTGTGGGTCGTATTGCTGACGACGCTCGTGTTCGGCGCAATCGGTTGGGTCGACGACTTTCTCAAACTAACCCATCAGCATTCGAAAGGATTGTCCGCAGCGCAGAAATATTTCTGGCAATCGATCGCGGCGATCGCAACCGCGGTTGCGCTTTACTTAACGGCGCAATCTGCAGCGGAAACGCAGTTGATCGTGCCATTCATCAAAAGCATTGCAATCGATCTCGGATGGTTTTACATCGTATTGACCTACTTCGTAATCGTCGGAACGAGCAATGCGGTGAACCTCACCGATGGTTTGGATGGATTAGCGATATTGCCGACGGTATTGGTGGCGGCCGGCTTGATCGTATTCGCCTACGTCGCCGGGAATGTCAATTTCGCGCGCTATTTGGCCGTGCCCTATGTGAGCGGTGTCGGCGAAGTCTGCGTCTTTTGCGGCTCAATAGTCGGCGCCGGCTTGGGGTTTCTATGGTTCAACACGTATCCAGCTCAAGTATTCATGGGTGACATGGGTGCATTGGCGCTGGGTGCGGCGCTCGGGACCGTCGCGGTAGTGGTACGTCAGGAACTCGTTTTATTAATCATGGGCGGGGTATTCGTGATGGAAACCGTGTCCGTCATCTTGCAAGTCGTATCGTTCAAATTGACGGGGAAACGGATTTTTAAAATGGCGCCAATCCATCACCACTTCGAACTCAAAGGCTGGCCGGAGCCGCGCGTGATCGTGCGGTTCTGGATCGTGACCGTGGTGCTCGTACTCGCCGCCCTGGCGACTCTGAAGATCAGATAGATCGGGGCGAAGGTGTGGAATTAGGACTCAAGGCATCGATCATGAGTAACCGTGCTGCCGATTACGCCGTCGTAGGAATGGGCGCGACCGGACGCTCCTGCGTGCGATTTCTACGCGCCCGCGGCGCCACGGTTACGGCGATGGATTCGCGTGAAAATCCGCCGTTCGTCGATGAACTGTGTACGGCGTACCCCGATCTGACGGTTGTTACCGGCCGGCTCGATGATGAGGCGTTACGCAGCAGCGGTTGCGTCGTAATGAGCCCAGGTGTTTCGCCGGATGAACCGGCGATTCGGCGAGCGTTGAGCAGCGGGATCGATTTGATCGGCGACGTCCAGCTCTTTGCCGAGTTCACCAGCGCACCCATCATCGCAATTACCGGGACGAACGGAAAAAGTACGGTCACGACATTGGTCGCTGAGATGTTGCGGGCAGCAGGGTATCAAGTCGGTTGCGGCGCCAATCTCGGCACGCCGGCGCTCGATCTGATTCACGTCGACGAACCCGATTGTTACGTGCTCGAACTGTCTAGCTTCCAACTGGAACTTACTCACCGCCTCGCGCCGCGGGTCGCCTGCATCCTCAACCTGTCACCCGATCATCTCGATCGGCACAAGTCGTTCGATAGTTATGCGCAAGCAAAGGCGCGGATCCTCGAAGGCGCGGAAATCGCCGTCATGAACGCGGATGATCCCGTCATCGCCGGGCTCCCATTCTCAGGACGCCGCATCGATTTCACGCTCGGAAACCCGCGGCCGGACGCGTTCGGCACGCGCGATGCCGATGCGGACGTCGTACTCGTCGGACCGGGCAGGGAGTTCATTACGACTCACGAATTGAGATTGGCGGGTACGCATAACGTGGCTAACAGCCTGGCCGCGCTCGCGATCTGTACGGCATTCGGCGTAGATGATGACGCTGCGATCACTGCGCTCAAGCGTTTCGAGGGTCTCGAGCACCGCGCGGAATATGTAACACAGGTGCGTGGCATCACCTTCATCAATGATTCCAAAGCGACCAATCCTGGTGCGAGTTGCGCGACGATTGAAGGATTGTGCCGTGAGTGCTCCGGTGTGTTGATCGCGGGCGGCGAACCGAAGGGCGCGGATTTTTCCCAGTTGGTCGAGGTTGCGACCCGGCACCTGCACACGGTTGTGCTTATCGGCGTTGCTGCCGCCGAGATAGGCGAAGCAATGGGGCGGGAGATCGCGACCCTATATGCAACGGATATGCGCGCTGCGGTTTCCGCCGCAGCCCAAGCCGCGCGGGCGGGAGATATCGTGTTGTGTCGCCCGCATGTGCCAGCTTCGACATGTATGAAAATTTTGAAGCGCGCGGGCGTGCGTTCCGAGACGCCGCGAAAGAAATAGAAAAATCATGATCGAAGCAGCCCTTCATTCGCACGAGATCGCTCAAGCAGTCCCGCAAGGCAGGCGCACAGACAAGTTCATATTCTCTTACGACATCTGGCTGATCGGTGCGGCGCTGACGTTATTGTGTATGGGTTTGATCATGGTTGTTTCGACCTCAGTTTCGATCGCGGAACGTCGAGATCTGGCGCCGCTCCACTATTTCTGGCGCCAGTTGGGTGCAACGGGATTGGGCATCGCGTGTGCGACGGTTCTAATGAAGGTTCCACTGAAGCAACTCGAGCGATTCAGCACGCCGCTGCTGTTTCTCGGAATCGCCTTGCTCGTTGCCGTACTGGCACCGGGTTTAGGACATGAAGTAAATGGCAGCATGCGATGGATACAGCTGGGGCCGATTTCCCTACAACCGTCTGAAACCGCAAAGCTTGCCGTCGTGATCTATTTGGCGGCCTACCTGGTGCGACACAACAAACAGGTGCAGGAGGAATTTGTCGGATTCATTAAACCCATCGGCGTGCTCACCGTAATCTCTGCCTTGTTGCTCATCGAACCCGATTTCGGCGCCGCAGTCGTCTTGTTTACGACCGCATTGGGTATGTTGTTCTTAGCGGGCGTCCCGTTTCTGCGGTTCTTTTTTTGGGGGTTTGCCGCCCTCGCGAGCCTGGCTGCATTATCGATGGTCGCGCCGTATCGGCTACAACGGCTGATGACGTTCATGGATCCTTGGTCCGATCCATTCAACTCGGGATTTCAATTGACGCAGGCCTTGATCGCGTTCGGAAGGGGAGAGTGGTTTGGCGTAGGGCTCGGTAACAGCGTGCAAAAATTGTTTTACCTGCCCGAAGTCCATACGGATTTCGTGTTCGCCGTGATTGGCGAGGAGCTCGGTTTGGTTGGCACGATCACGGTGATCTTGCTGTTCGTGTTCCTGATCTGGCGGATATTTCATTTAGGCGGCCTCGCCGAGCGCGCCAACCTGATCTTTGCCGCTTATGCCACCTACGGCATCGGGCTTCTATTGGGCACGCAAGCATTCGTCAACATCGGGGTCAACATCGGACTATTGCCAACCAAAGGCTTGCCGCTGCCGTTCTTGAGCTATGGCAGCAACAACCTGGTCGTGACGTTTGCGGCCGTCGGCCTGGTGTGCCGGGCGGGATTCGAGGCGCGTCAAGCCCAACGCTTGGCGGCGCTGCAGGCGAGGACGCGTGACTAGGTCCGTGATGATCGTCGCGGGAGGAACCGGCGGGCACGTCTATCCGGGGCTCGCGGTCGCGCAAGCCTTGCAGGAGAAAGGCATCGAACTCTACTGGATGGGGACGCGACGGGGCCTCGAGGCGCGCGTCGTGCCACAACACGGTTTGCCGCTGTGCCCCATCCTGGTATCGGGCCTGAGGCGCTCGGGAATATTGCGTTGGTTGGCCGCACCCGTCAGCTTGTCGGTCGCTCTGCTTCAAGCGGTGCGAGCCATCGTTCGCACCAAACCTCGAGTCGTTCTCGGCATGGGTGGCTTCGTCAGCGGACCGGGCGGCGTGGCTGCCTGGTTGTGCAGGCGGCCGCTGATCATCCACGAACAAAATTCGGTAGCGGGCTTGACCAACCGAGTCCTGAGCCGCATCGCAGGCCAGGTTCTCGAAGCCTTTCCCGGCAGTTTCCCGGCCGCGGTCAAGGCGTTAACGACGGGCAATCCGGTACGTGCGGAGATAACGCGCATCGAAACGCCGGTGGAACGCATGGGTCATCGCGAGAGCGTCAATATCCTGGTCTTTGGCGGTAGCCGTGGTGCACATGCACTCAACGAACACGTGCCGGCGGCGATTCACGGATGTGCGGTACCGGGCCTTTGTGTCCGGCACCAGTGCGGAGCGGACGACGTCGACGCAACATCCGGCCGGTATCGGGTTTGTACGAATATCGAGGACGTCCAAGTCGAGGCTTACATCGATGATATGGCGTCGGCCTATCGCTGGGCTGATTTAGTTATCGCGCGTTCCGGTGCGCTCACCGTTGCGGAAATTGCCGCGTGCGGCGTGGCCTCGATACTGATCCCCTATCCGCACGCCGTCGACGATCATCAGACCCTGAACGCACGCTATTTATCGGAACGGGGTGCGGCGATTCTCCTTCCCGAAGGCGAAATGACGATCGAGTCTTTAGGCGCCCATCTCGATCGCGTGCTCGGCGACCGTGCCGAAATGATGCGAATGGCGACCAACGCGCGCGAGCTCGGTCGACCGCACGCAACCGACGAAGTGGCTACGCACTGTTTGGAATTCATCGATGCATGACGCCCACGAATTGCTCATGCAAAGGGTCGAGAAGATCCATTTCATCGGCGTCGGCGGAGCAGGTATGAGCGGCATCGCCGAAGTCTTCAGCAATCTAGGGTACGAAGTGACCGGTTCGGATATCCATGCGTCGCGCGTTACCCAACGTCTCGGCGATGCCGGGGTACCCGTCGCACATGAACATGACGCCGTGCACGTTGAAGGAGCGGACGTGGTCGTCTATTCGAGCGCGATTCCCGACGACAACGTTGAATTGCTGGCGGCGCGTGAAAAACGCATTCCCACGGTTCCGCGGGCAAAAATGCTCGCCGAATTGATGCGCTTCCGGCGCGGCATCGCGGTGGCTGGAACTCACGGTAAAACGACGACGACCAGTCTCATAGCCAGCGTTCTCGCGGAGGCCGGATTGGACCCGACCTTTGTCGTCGGGGGACTGGTCAAGAGCGTCAATTCGCATGCCCGACTCGGTACTGGGGCCTATCTCGTCGCCGAAGCCGATGAGAGCGACGCCTCCTTTTTGTTGCTCAATCCCTTGATGGCGGTCCTGACCAACGTCGATGCCGATCACATGGCGACTTATGACGGTGATTTCTCGGTTCTGAAGGCGACATTTGTAGAGTTCTTCCGCCGACTGCCTTTTTACGGCGTCGCCTGCGTGTGCACTGACGATGCGCAGGCCGCATCTCTCATACCCGAGATCCGTACGCGTGTGATCACCTTTGGCATGCACGATGGCGCTGATGTACGCGGCATGAACCTGCGGCATATCGATGGCCGTGAACATTTCCACGTTTCGTTTTCCGGGGAATCGGGCAAACAGGAATTCGAACTCAATCTTCCTGGCGAGCACAACGTGCAGAACGCGCTGGCCGCGATCGCGGTGGCGCGCGAATTGGGAATACCGGTTGATGCAATTCGAACGACGCTGTCGGAGTTTCAAGGTATAGCGCGTCGTTGCCAGGTCCACCCCGCCGTAGCGATCGGTGAGTGCGTGGTGACACTTATCGACGATTACGGTCATCACCCGAAAGAAATCGACGCAGTGCTCAATACGATCAGGCGGGGATGGCCCGAGCACCGGCTCATCGTCGTTTTTCAACCGCACCGGTTTAGCCGCACGCGGGACCTGTTCGAGGATTTCGTCAACGTATTATCGCGTGCCGACATTCTGTTACTGCTTGAAGTCTACGCAGCCGGCGAACCGAGGATCCCGGGCGTTGACGGGCGCTCCCTGTGCCGGGCGATCAGAACGAGGGGCCTGGTCGATCCGATATTTGTCGAGGACATGGGATCGATCGGAGAGGTGCTTGCCGATGTCGTCCGTGAAGACGACATCGTTGCCATGCTGGGGGCGGGCAACATTGGCGGAATTGCCGAGGCCATCGTCGCATGAACGGCACTTCTCGATTACCGGACGTGCGCGGAGCTGTTCGTTATCGCGAGCCGATGTCGCGCCATTCCAGCTGGCGCTGTGGCGGTCCGGCTGACCGCTATTTCGCGCCGCTCGACCGCGACGATCTGGCCAACTTCCTGCGCCTCGTTGCAGGTGACGAACCACTACATTGGTTAGGCTTAGGCAGCAACATGCTGGTGCGCGACGGCGGTTTGCGTGGAACCGTGATCGCGACGTCACCCGGTCTCAGCAGGTTTCACTGGATCGATGCCGACTGTTTATACGCCGAATGCGGCGCAACTTGCTCCAGACTGGCGCGGGAGGCTGCGGCCATGGATCGCACCGGTATCGAATTCCTGGCAGGTATTCCCGGCACGCTCGGCGGCGCTTTGTCGATGAACGCCGGTGCGCTGGGCGGCGAAACCTGGGACTTTGTCGAGTGGGTCGAAACGATCGATCACGAGGGCCGCACCCGGCGACGACAAGGTTCTGAATACGCTGCGGACTACCGCCGCGTCGTGGGACCGGAGGGCGAGTGGTTCATCGCGGGCGCGATGCGTTTGACTCAGTCTGCAAACGGCCGCGGCGCAGAACACATCAAACGGGTATTGGCCCAACGGGCCGCAACGCAACCGACTGGAAGAGCGACCTGCGGTTCGGTGTTCAAGAACCCACCCGGCGATTTCGCAGGGCGTTTGATCGAACAATGCGGGCTCAAGGGATATCGGACTGAAGGTTGTTTGATATCAACCGTACACGCCAATTTCATCGTAAATGAAGGCGCTGCGACCGCAGCTCAACTCGAGGGCCTCATCGCACACGTACAGGCAACCGTAAAAGCGGCCACCGGCATCAGTCTCGAACCGGAAGTGCTAATCGTCGGCACAAGCGGTAATAAAGGGGCGGCGACATCATGACCTCTCCGCTGCCGATTGAACTGGACAAGGTTGCCGAGCGAGCTGGACGCGTGGGCGTTCTGATGGGCGGCAGTACCGGTGAGCGCGAAGTGTCGCTCAAAAGCGGGGAGGCTGTTCTGAATGCACTCTGTGCCGCGGGCGTCGACGCACGGGGAATCGATTGGGATGGCTCGCTCAATCCGGCGTTCCTCGATACGCGGGTCGATCGGTATTTTATTGCTTTGCATGGCCGAGGCGGCGAGGACGGTCAGATTCAGGCGGTGCTCGACCTCATCGGGATCCCCTATACCGGAACCCGTGTTCTCGGTTGTGCTCTGGCCATGGACAAGTCGCGGGCCAAGCTCACGTTGCTGGGCGCCGGTTTACCCACCCCGCCCTTCGAACTCGTCGACGAACACACGCCCGCCAGCGAGATCATCGATGAGTTTGGACTGCCATTGATGATGAAGCCCGCACGCGAAGGTTCGAGCCTTGGCGCTCAGAAAGTCAAGTCGGAAGCGGAATTCAATACCGCCTATCGCAATGCGCGGCAATACGATGATCGCATCTTGGCGGAACGATGGATCGAAGGTTGCGACTACACGCTTTCGATCGTGGCGGAAACGGCGTTTCCGATCATCCGCGTGGAGACACCCCATGAAATTTATGATTACGACGCGAAATACGTCGCGGATACCACCCAGTATATCTGCCCCTGCGGCTTACCGGATGCGGAAGAGCACGCGGCTGCCGATCTCGGATTGCGCGTATTCGACGTGCTGGATGGGTACGGTTGGGGGCGCGTCGATTTCATGCGCGACGAAAGTGGAACGATGTGGGTGATCGAGCTCAATACCGTGCCGGGTATGACTGACCATTCGCTCGTGCCAATGGCGGCGCGTCATGCGGGCATGTCGTTCGAAGAACTTTCGCTGTCGATCCTCGCTTCGAGTTTTGAGAAATCGAGAAGTTAGAAGTTAGAAGTTAGAAGTTAATAGAGAAAGCAATTGACAAATCGCGCGGTTTCACACGCAAAATCTAAACAGCCACCGGAACGGAGCATACCGTCGCCGACGCTGATTGCATTCGGTTTCATGTTGCTCATAACGATCACCGGTATTGCCTGGTTGGCCATCGCGTTGTCGGATCCGTCTGCCTTGCCGATTCGAAAAGTGATGGTGGAGGGTGAATTCAATCACCTCGATCCGGAAGACCTTCAGACCGTCGTCGTTGAAGCGGTGGATGCGGGATTCTTCGGTGTTGGCGTGAGTGAGATTCAAGAGATACTTCTCAATGAGCCCTGGATCCGCGACGCCACGATACGACGCGTATGGCCGGATGCATTACGCGTCAGCATCACCGAGCAAACACCCACGGCTCGGTGGGGCGACCACGCTTTGCTGAATGAACACGCCGATATCTTTGCGCCCGCGCCCGAACAGATTCCGTCGGATCTCGTGCATCTCAGCGGACCCGTTGGTACGGAACTCGAAGTTCTTGAAAGGTACGCCTACATCGTAGAGCAACTGCGGCTCGTAGGCTTGAGTCCGGCGGCGGTGAGTTTGTCGGAAAGACATGCATGGACCATATCGACCACGGCCGGACGTACCTTGGTGCTCGGGCGCAAGGATCTCGAGATCAGACTCGCGCGCTTTGTATTCGGATATTCGCATGGATTGAGCGCCATATGGAATCGAATCGGCCGTGTCGACCTGCGCTATACGAACGGTTTTGCAGTGGCCGAAGTCAGCGGTAACAGGCGAAATGGCTGACAGGAAGCAATAGTGAAGAAGCCGGAGAAAAAGTTACTCGTTGGACTCGACATTGGCACGTCGAAAGTCGTTGCCATCGTCGGAGAAATCTCACTTGAAAATGAAGTCGAAGTGGTCGGTATCGGCTCACATCCTTCACGCGGTCTCAAAAAAGGCGTGGTCGTCAATATCGAATCAACGGTGCAATCGATTCAGCGCGCGATCGAAGAAGCAGAATTGATGGCCGGTTGCGAAATTCATTCCGTGTATGCGGGAATTGCCGGTAGCCATATAAGCAGCCTCAATTCTCACGGCATCGTGAAGATTCGAGACACCGAGGTGGACCATAACGATGTCGAACGGGTCATCGACGCAGCGCGGGCCGTGGCCATTCCGGCAGATCAGAAGGTCCTTCATATCCTGCCGCAAGAATTCATTATCGATGGACAAGAGGATATCCGCGAACCCATCGGGATGTCTGGTGTAAGACTGGAATCGAGAGTGCACATGGTGACCGGCGCCGTATCGGCGGCGCAGAACATCATCAAATGCGTGCGGCGGTGCGGATTGGAGGTCGACGACATCATACTGCAGCAACTCGCTTCGTCGCATGCCGTTCTCACCGAGGACGAAAAAGAACTCGGCGTGTGCTTGTGCGATGTTGGCGGCGGCACTACGGATATTGCCGTTTTCGTCAACGGCGCGATTCACCACTCGAGTGTGATCCCTATTGCTGGAGATCAAGTGACGAACGATATTGCAGTGGCGCTGCGCACGCCCACGCATCACGCCGAAGACATCAAGATCAAATACGCCTGTGCGCTGACGCAACTCGCGAATCCCGAAGAGACGATAGAGGTGCCGAGCGTCGGCGATCGACCACCACGGCGCCTCGTGCGACAGACGCTTGCTGAAGTCGTGGAGCCGCGCTACGAAGAGCTCTACAGCTTGGTAGCCACCGAACTCAAACGCAGCGGGTTCGAGGAACTGATCGCGGCGGGCGTCGTACTGACCGGCGGCGGCGCGAAGATGGAAGGCACTATCGAACTGGCCGAGGAAGTATTCCACATGTCCGTTCGAATCGGGTCGCCGCAATACGTGGCGGGCCTGGTTGACGTGGTGCGAAATCCCATCTACGCAACGGGCGTCGGCTTATTGCTGTTCGGAAACCAGGCATCCACGGGTTTCGGCCAACCCGGCCGTTTCGAATCGTCGAACTCAATCTGGGAACGAATGAAAAGTTGGTTCCATGGGAATTTTTAATCATAAATAACGGACGGAGGGGAAGCTATGTTTGAACTGATGGACTCTTATAGCCAAAGCGCAATCATCAAGGTGATCGGCGTCGGCGGCGGGGGAGGGAACGCCGTTCAGCACATGCTGAGTGCTTCCATCGATGGCGTCGAATTCGTATGCGTGAACACCGACGCGCAGGTGTTGAAGAATTCGTCCGTCAAAACAACGCTGCAGATAGGCGCCGACATCACCAAGGGACTCGGCGCGGGCGCTAATCCCGACATTGGCCGTCAAGCGGCCATGGAAGACCGCGAGCGCATCAGCGATGTCTTGGAAGGCTCGGACATGATCTTCATCACGGCCGGAATGGGCGGTGGCACGGGCACCGGTGGAGGCCCGGTCGTCGCGCAAATCGCCAAGGAGATGGGGATCCTCACAGTCGCCGTCGTGACACGCCCGTTTCCCTTTGAGGGACGCAAGCGCGCTGAAATTGCCCATGATGGTATTAAGGAACTCACGCAGTACGTCGATTCGCTCATTACGATCCCGAACGAAAAACTGTTGAGCGTGCTCGGGCGCGACATCAGTTTGCTCGATGCGTTCAAGTCCGCAAACGACGTTCTGCTGGGCGCCGTTCAAGGTATCGCCGAACTGATCACCTGTCCCGGGCTCATCAACGTTGATTTCGCCGACGTGCGTACGGTGATGTCTGAGATGGGTATGGCCATGATGGGCTCGGGTACCAGCCGCGGAGAGGATCGAGCGCTCGCCGCTGCGGAGGCGGCGATTTCCAGCCCCTTACTCGAAGACATCAATCTTTCGGGTGCGAAGGGCATTCTCGTCAACATCACGTCAGGAATGAATCTAACGATGGGTGAGTTTGAAGAGGTCGGCAATACGGTCAAGGAATTCTCGTCGGACAATGCGACCGTCGTCGTCGGCACTGTCATCGATCAACATATGGATGATGAACTTCGTGTTACGGTCGTCGCTACCGGCATCGGCACCGATCATCGCGGCAGCGAACAACCCGTAGCGTTGGCGACAAAGCATGGCGAAGAGCAACTCGACTATAAGACCTTGGAGCGCCCTACGGTAATCCGGAATCGAGACGATCAGAGTGAATCGGATAGCGCGGTGGAACCAGGAACGGATTATCTCGACATCCCTGCGTTCCTGCGGCGACAAGCCGACTAAATGGTGTATTGAGAAGAACGCTAAACGCGTCCGGCGGACGATGTAAAATTCAGGAAAAAACAGGGTTTACCGCACATTACGAACGTGTGGTACCATCCTCGCAAAAATAAGCCCAGCTCGGGGGAAGCGGGTAGCATGATAAAGCAAAGAACCCTGAAGAATGTCATTCGGGCGACCGGTGTCGGCCTGCATACGGGGCGCAAAGTTTTTCTCACCCTCCGGCCCGCGCCTGCCGATACAGGCATCATGTTCCGCCGCGAGGATCTTTCTCCCCAAGTCGAAATCGTCGCCCGTTCAGAAAATGTCGGTGATACGAGCCTTTCGACCAGCCTGGTAAAGTCGGATGTGCGTATCTCTACCGTGGAGCATCTCTTATCGGCTTTCGCCGGTCTTGGAATTGATAACGCGTATGTAGACTTGAGCGCCGCCGAAGTTCCGATCATGGATGGCAGCGCCGGACCTTTCGTATTTTTAATTCAATCAGCGGGTTTCGAAGAGCAGAACAAAGCGAAGCAGTTCATTCGAGTGAAGCGCAATATCGATGTAAAAGACGGCGATAAGTGGGCAAAGTTCGAACCATTCGACGGCTTTAAAGTTTCATTTGCGATCGAATTCGATCATCCGTTCTTTCAACAGCGCAGTAAATTTGCCGAGATTGATTTTTCGACAACGTCTTTCGTAAAAGAAGTAAGCAGGGCGCGAACATTCGGGTTTATGCGAGACGTCGAATTATTACGCGATCAAAATCTGGCGCTTGGTGGCAGCCTCGATAACGCGATCGTCGTTGATGATTACCGAGTACTCAACGAGGACGGCTTGCGCTACGAGGACGAGTTCGTCAAGCACAAGATCCTCGACGCGATCGGCGACCTCTACCTACTTGGCCACAGCCTGATCGGCGCCTTCCACGGCTATAAGTCGGGCCATGAATTGAACAATCGCCTGTTGCGCAAATTGCTCGCAACCGAAGACGCATGGGAACTCATCACATACGATTCCGAAGAAGAAGCACCGATCTGGTTCATCCAACCGATGCCTGCGAACTAGCGCCGGCTTTTCTCCGCGTCCCCTATTTTTCGCCTCGACTCGCCAGACGCAGGAGCGCGTCGCGTACCTCACGGTCTTCTATCGAGTCTGCCTGGGCCCTCAACTCGGCGGCGGAATCGGGGCTGATACTGGGGCGGCTCGAGGGCGGTGATGGCGGTCGTTCCGCCGTCTCCGCGCGGATGCGAATACTGCGAATCCCCGGAAATAACCCGTCATCAGCCAGGCTGGCGAGGATTTCCGGCGTTTTGAAGCGCAGGCGGGCAGCCCATGCGGGGGTGTCCGCCTGAATGACCAGGCAGCCGTCACGTATCGTCGCCAACCGGGTATGCTGCGATAGAGGCTCTTGAACGTGAATTTTCAGGCGCGCATCGAGCGTACGCAGATGGTCGGTTTGATCCTTTAATTGCTTTAGTTGCCCAAATCTGGTGACAATATGCGAAACCGTGCGGGGGAGTTTCATCGACGGGCCTGATTCTGCGCCACCATCCAGTGTGGGTGCAGCATAATCCAATGGAAATACTGATCATATCGAAATCGCGGGGAACGGCGGCCAGGATCCGTTTGAATTGGCTGACCGTCACCTTGGTTCTCGCGATCGTGGCCGGTAGCACCGGTTATTCCGCCTATTGGGGGTACACCAAAGGCGGCAATGACACCGTTGACCTCATTTTGAACAACCCGGAGCGCTCCACGGAGATCTGGCAGCGGGAAATCGTTCTGCAACGCCAGTTTCTGCACGGCCTCGATCGTGACATGGAAGCGGATTTGAGTGCGTTGGCAAGCACCGTGGGCAGACTCCAGGGCCACCTCACGCGCTTGGACGCCGTTGCTGAACGCGTCGCCTCGGCGACCAAACTCGATCCGGCGGAATTTGATTTTGCCAACTCGCCCGCGGTTGGTGGACCGGAGTCCGATCAACTGAATCCCCCTGA
This sequence comes from Gammaproteobacteria bacterium, assembly GCA_965217605.1. Lineage (GTDB taxonomy): Bacteria > Pseudomonadota > Gammaproteobacteria > JAYYZW01. The sequence goes on along the minus strand of CBDCJB010000004.1, from coordinate 223,432 downwards.
GTGGCCCGGCCTGCTTAATAATATTGGTGCGCTTGAGCAGGAGATCCAGGTCCGTGACTCGACGCTCACGACGCTCGAGTCTCTGTTACTCGATATTCAGCTGCAGAACGAACGCCGGCCAGAGGGACAACCCGTGAATGGTGGATGGATCTCCTCCGGTTACGGTTATCGTAATGATCCCGTTTCCGGCGGCCGTGAGTTTCACGGCGGGATCGATTTCGCGGGTAAATCAGGCGTGCGAGTACGTGCCGTAGCAGCCGGCGTCGTCACCTGGTCCGGTCGGCGGTGGGGATACGGAAACCTGGTGGAGGTCAATCACGGGAATGGGTACGTGACGCGTTACGCGCATAACCGCACAAATCTCGTTGGCTTGGGCGAGAAGGTCGAGAAAAACCAGGCGGTTGCCTTGCTCGGATCCACCGGACGATCGACTGGGCCGCACGTCCATTTCGAAGTCGTCCGCAACAGCCGCACCGTCAATCCCTGGAAGTTCATTCGCAAGTATGCCGAAGAGTAAGGATTGTGGGACACACGTAACTCCCGTCTGGAGTTAGTCAAAACCTAGATACCGATTATGAGGTTTCGCTCGAAGCCTCAGGCTTGGCGCAGCTTGCTGTTTGATACAATGCGCCATCCCATGTTTGCTTCCTTGAAGTCGTTCCTGGTCAGATTCATGCAATCGGTATTCGGTAGCCGCAACGAGCGGCTGCTGAAGCGAATGCAGAAAACGGTCGATGCCATTAACGACCTCGAGTCCGAATTCGCATCGCTCAGTGAGCGGCAATTGCGCGATAAGACGGGTGAGTTCAGGCAGCGATTCGAACGCGGCGAATCGCTGGAGGATCTGCTGCCAGAGGCATTCGGCGTCGTACGAGAAGCCGCCAAGCGGACGTTGGATATGCGGCATTTCGACGTTCAATTAATCGGCGGGATGGTGCTGCATCAAGGAAAGATCGCAGAGATGCGCACCGGCGAAGGAAAAACTCTGGTAGCGACCTTGCCGTGTTACCTCAACGCTTTGTCGGGTAACAGCGTTCACGTTGTCACGGTTAACGATTATCTGGCTAAACGCGACGCTGAATGGATGGGCGGCATTTACGACGCGCTCGATATGTCCGTGGGTGTGGTGCTCAGTGGTATGGCAGGCGAGGAACGTCAGCAGGCCTATCAATGCGATATTGCATACGGCACCAACAACGAATACGGGTTCGATTACCTTCGCGACAATATGGCTTTCGCGGCCGAACACCGCGTGCAACGGGAATTGGTGTTCGCGGTCGTTGACGAGGTCGATTCGATTCTCATCGACGAGGCGCGGACCCCGCTCATCATTTCGGGTCCGACCGATGACCGCAGCGATCTCTACGTCAAGATCAACACCTTAATTCCGAGATTAACGCGCCAGGAGGAAGAGGAAGGACCCGGCGATTACACGGTCGATGAAAAGTCTCGACAGGTTTATCTGACCGAAGAAGGGCATGAACACGTCGAGGAACTCCTGGTCAAAACCGGCCTGCTGGATCCTGGCGACAGCCTCTATAGCGCGGCCAATATCTCGCTCATGCATCATTTGTATGCAGCGATTCGGGCGCACGCCCTGTTTCAGCGCGATGTGGATTACGTCGTGAACGACGGCGAGATCGTAATCGTGGACGAATTCACCGGCCGCACGATGCCGGGACGTCGGTGGTCCGAGGGTCTTCATCAGTCGGTCGAGGCCAAGGAAGGCGTAGCGATTCAACTGGAGAATCAGACGCTCGCCTCGATCACGTATCAAAACTACTTCCGCCTATACGACAAATTATCGGGTATGACCGGCACGGCCGACACCGAGGCTTATGAATTCCAGGAGATCTACGGTCTGGAGGTCGCGGTCATCCCAACGCACAAGTTGATGGTCCGAGACGATCGAGGCGATTTGATCTACCTCACGGCAAAGGAGAAATTCGACGCCATCATCGAGGATGTCAGGGATTGTGTTGAGCGGCGCCAGCCGGTGTTGGTCGGCACGACCTCGATCGAAACCTCGGAATACCTGTCCGGCCTGCTGCACAAGCAGAACATCAACCACCAGGTCTTGAACGCTAAATTCCACGAAAAAGAAGCGAATATCGTGGCGGAGGCGGGGCGGCCAGGGAATGTTACGGTCGCGACGAACATGGCGGGCCGCGGCACGGATATCGTCTTGGGCGGTAACGTGGAGGCGCAGATCACCGACCTCGATGAACCGGCTGAAGAAAAGGTACAAGCCGTGCGTGATGCATGGCAAAAACCGCATGACGACGTCATCGGCGCGGGTGGTTTGCACATCGTTGGTACGGAAAGGCATGAATCGCGCCGTATCGACAATCAGCTGAGAGGCCGCTCCGGTCGTCAGGGTGATCCGGGTTCCAGTCGTTTTTACCTGTCGCTGGAAGACAGCCTGATGCGGATATTCGCCTCCGAGCGCGTCAGCGGACTGATGCAGAAACTGGGTATGGAGGAAGGCGAGGCGATCGAACATCCATGGGTAACTAAAGCCATAGAGAACGCGCAGAGAAAAGTCGAAGGCCGCAACTTCGATATTCGAAAGCAGCTCCTCGAGTTCGATGACGTGGCTAACGATCAGAGAAAACACGTATACGAACAGCGTCGTGACTTGATGGAAGCCGACGACATTGCTGAAAACATTCGTGGTATCCGGCACGACGTAGTCAACAATTTGATCGACAGCTACATTCCGCCTCAAAGCGTCGAGGAAACTTGGGATATTTCCGGATTGACCAATGCGGTCGAGCAGGAGTTTGCGGTTAAAAGTGATATTCAGGTGTGGCTCAACAGCGAGGATGATTTGGATGAGGACGGCGTTCGCGCTCGAGTTCTGGAAGTCGTTGAAGCGGCATACGTTGAAAAAGAAGAACTGGCCGGCACTGAGGTCCTGAGGAACTTCGAGAAAGCGATCATGCTGCAGGTGCTCGATTCGCACTGGAAAGAGCACCTTGCCGCAATGGACCATCTGCGCCAGGGGATACACTTGCGGGGCTTTGCGCAAAAGAATCCGAAACAAGAATACAAACGCGAAGCCTTCGAAATGTTTGCGCGGATGCTGAATGAGATCGTCCGCGACGTAGTAGCGATATTGTCGAAGGTTGAAGTAAAGGCGAAGGATGATGTCGACGCCGTCGAACAACAAAATCGGCCTTCAGAACAAGAGTATCAATATCAATCTTCCGCGGACGACAACGATTCACCCGCGGCAAACAGCAACCCAAACACACCCTACGTGCGCGAGGGTCGAAAAGTCGGGCGTAATGAGCCGTGCCCGTGCGGCTCTGGAAAGAAGTACAAGCAATGCCATGGAAAACTCAATTGAGCCATTTGCGGTCGCGGGCGTACGGCTTGCATCCGGCGAGAGCGCAGTCAGATATTCGGGGCGCGATGACCTGACGATTATCGAGATCGACCGGTCCAGCTATATACACTGTTTATTCACCCGCAATAAGTTCTGCGCCGCACCTGTTACCGTCGCGCGACGGCACTTGGCGGCCGCGAATACACGATATCTCGTTATCAACGCCGGGAATGCGAATGCGGGTACGGGTCTTGAAGGCGAGCGTACGGCGGCGAGCATCTGCGCAGCGGTTGCCAAACACGCGGGGTGTAGCCCAGACGAGGTGTTGCCTTTCTCGACAGGCGTGATTGGAGAACAACTCGAAACCGCAGCGATAGAACGCCTGATCCCCGAACTGCTGTCCTCACTGAGCCCCGACGCGTGGCGAGCTGCCGCCGCCGCTATCATGACGACGGACACGGTGCCAAAGATCCGAAGCCAACGGGTCAATTGCGGCGACGCGACCTACACGGTGACCGGGATCGCAAAAGGCAGTGGGATGATTAAACCGAATATGGCGACGATGCTCGCCTATGTGGCCACCGATGCAGCGCTCACGCCAGCGCTGTTGGAAAAACTCACGGTCGAGACCGGGGATCTGAGTTTCAACCGCATTACCGTCGACGGCGACACCTCGACCAACGACGCTTTTGCCTTGATCGCAACCGGGCGGGCTGGTAACGGTCTCATCGAAGCGGCCGACCACGCTCACTACCGAGCACTCACCGCCGCCGTCACCACAGTCTGCAGGGATCTCGCGCAAGACATCGTTCGCGATGGCGAAGGCGCTACTAAATTCGTGTCGGTTCACGTCAGGGGCGGACAGGCGGAAGCCGGTTGTTTACAAGTAGCCTACGCCGTTGCTGAATCACCGCTGGTGAAGACGGCGCTGTTCGCGGGCGATCCGAATTGGGGGCGGATCCTTGCAGCGATCGGGCGTGCCGACGTCGAAGACCTGTCGATCGGGGACGTCTCGATCGCCGTCGGCGGATACGGGATCGTAACTCATGGAGAGCCGCTATCTGAATACGATGAAACTGAAGCTGCGGCTTTAATGAAACAATCGGAGATTAATATCGACATCGAAATCGGATCGGGCAGCGCACATACGACGGTTTGGACCTGCGACCTGTCCTACGATTACGTCAAAATCAATGCCGAATACCGAAGTTAATGAACTTCCAGTGCATGTTGCGGCCGCCGTCATCCGGCGTAGCGACGGCGCCGTGCTGCTTGGTTTGCGTTCGGCAGACGCGGATAAGGGCGATTTGTGGGAATTCCCGGGCGGCAAACTCGAGCGCAACGAACGCCAGATCGACGCATTGGCGCGCGAATTACGTGAGGAACTCGGGATTGGTATCGAGCGTGCCACACCTTTGATCCGCCTGCTCCATCAATACCCGGATAAACAGGTTGATCTGGAGGTTCTCGAAGTTGCGGAATGGACCGGAGAACCGGTGGGGCGCGAGGGCCAGGAAATACGCTGGGTGGATCCGAGCCAATTATCGTCGTTTCACTTCCCTGCAGCGAACGTACCGGTAACGACAGCATTGAATCTACCAAAAATTGCGCTCGTGACGCCGCCGCTCGGCGGCGACGTGACTGCCTTTTTGGATGACTTGGAACGTTGCCTTGCCGCGGGTATCAAATTGGTGCAGTTGCGCCTCAAGTCCGATCGACCGGGCGTTTCTCGGCAGGTCAATGCACAATCCGTCTCACTATGTAATCAATATGGATCTAAGCTGGTTATCAACGGCGTCGTTGACGACGTCGCGCTAGCCGACGCGCACGGTTTGCATCTGAACAGCCGGCGTCTGTTGCAACTCAGCGAGCGCCCGCTGGGCGATGATTTACTGTTGAGTACTTCGTGCCACAACGTCGGAGAGCTGCAACATGCCGAACGGCTGGGCGCGGACTATATCTATGTGTCGCCCGTCTTCGAGACGCCGTCTCATCCGCAAGCTGAGCCGCTTGGATGGAACGGTTTGCAGCGCCTCGTCAAGCGCGCCAAAGTCCCGGTATACGCGTTGGGCGGCCTGGGTGCCGACGATGCCCGATTCGCGCTTCGAGCCGGTTGTCAGGGCATCGCAATGATCCGAGGCCTGTGGAACAACGCGGATCCAAAAGACGTCATCGATGCCTGTCGCACCGCATCACTGGCGTCAGCCTATGAGATCGGTCAAATCCCGCAACAGTGAAGTTCAAATTCAGTGTCGTCCTTGACCTGTGCCGCCCGACTACTCGTATCCCTCTGGGTGTAAAACCGGATCGTGAACCGGTACTTTCCGCCACTGATCTCGGGGTAGATCTCGACTTCCGGACTCAGCACGACGCGCACGATCTGGCAGGGTACGGCTGGATCGATCTGCTGTTGATAGAAGCCTTGCGTGGCCGTCACTGTTCGTGGATTACTGCTACCGCGAATCAAGCCGAGAATCGTGCGCGTCGCCGTATCGATAATCTGCAGATCCTGCATCCATTCCGCCAGTTGTTCAGCGCGTAGTTCCGGCTCGATATTCAGCCAGAAATGCAAGGCCGGAAGGTCGAAGCTGCAGGTCCCTCCCGGAATGTTGATACGTTGGCGAACCTGATTGGCGAGCTCGTCATTACGCAGCCGATTGCCCGGCTGGCAATCCGGCGCCTTCAGCTTCGATAACACGTCGTTGATCGTGTCAAAGGTCTTGTCCAACGCTTCGGGGCTGACACCGGGATTGTTGCGCAGGCTGTTGAACGTGGCGATCTCGCGCTCCATTTCCTTAATCAGCGCACCTTTGATATCCGTTCGTACAAGGAAATCACTGACTTCGAGTATGCGGGTAAGCGCCCCGCGGGCATCCCAGGCACTGCCGCCGTGTATGCCGGATTCGATCCCCACGAACAAATGCTCCAAACGCAGGCAGTTTCTAATGCGTTCGGTGAGCGGTTGTTCGTAGACGACCGGATGCCCGCCCTCAGGGAACAAGCTGGCTTGCCTTGCGGACTCCTCGTCCTTCATCTTCAAGTCGTCTTCATGCTCTGGATCCAGCAAGCTCGAGGTAGCTACCGTGTAATTCATCTACCCGCTCACCTAGCAACGCAGCATCACCATCATTCACTATGACGTCGTCAGCTATCTGCAATCGCGCTTCCCGTGACGCCTGTGTGCGCATAATTGCGATCACCTCTTGCTCTGTCAAATTGTCTCGTTCTCGAACGCGAGCGATCTGAAGTGCCTCTTCACAATCGACGACCAGAATTCTGTCGATCGATTCGTTTTCTTTGCCTTCGGCAAGGAGGGGGATGCAGAGCAGACAGTACGCTTCACGGATAACGCGAACCCGCGCGTCGAGTTGGCGGCGTATTTCGGGATGAAGCAGGCTTTCCAGTAGTTTACGCTTGGATTCATCGGCAAAGACGATGCGTTTGAGATAAGCGCGATCGAGGCAGCCGCCGTCGTCGAGTACTTCCGGACCGAATGCGTCGACAACGTGGTTCAATGCGGGTTGTCCGGGTTCTACGACTTCACGGGCAATCGCGTCGGCGTCGATCACGGGTACTTCGTGCCTGGTTGAGAATTCATTGCAAACCGTTGTCTTGCCCGAGCCGATCCCACCGGTGACACCGACGACAAAAGTCGGCATCACAATGAAGTCGATCCGGCGAACAAGCCTGCAAGCGGCTCTTCACAAAAAAGAGCGACGATACCGGCGAGGGCAAGATAGGGACCAAATGGAATTTGCTGCGATCGCTTCATGAGACCGCTGGCGATCATGGTCAAACCGATGGCCGCACCGATCGCCGAGGAAATGAGAATAATTGCGGGAAGCGCCTGCCAGCCCATCCAGGCACCGAGCGCCGCGAGAAGCTTGAAATCGCCGTAACCCATACCCTCTTTCTTGGTAATCAATTTGAAGATCCAGTAGATACTCCAGAGACTCAAATACCCAAGCACGGCGCCGAGCACCGATGAATTCAGGTCACTGGAGAAAACAGCGAAAAAACTCAATACAATACCGGACCAGAGCAGCGGTATGGTGATGCTGTCGGGCAGGTAATGGGTATCGAAATCGATGAGCGCGAGTGCGATTAACGCCCACACGAACGCCGCCGCCGCCAGACATTTCCCGAGCAATGCGTAGGTCAGGGGGTCCGCAGATACACCAAAATGCCAAGCCGCATAACCACCGGCTAATCCCGCCACGGTTTCGACAATGGGGTAGCGCAGCGAGATCGCCGTATTACAGTGACGGCAACGCCCTTGCAGCGCGAGGTAACTCAAGACCGGCACATTATCCAGCGCGGTGATCAAGTGTTCGCAACTGGGGCAGCGCGAACGCGGGCGGATCAAGTCGAAAGGCTCGGCGTCGTTTTCGGTATCGTCGATTTCGAGAAGCGTGCGGCACTCGGAGCGCCATTCCCGTTCCATCATCACCGGCAATCTCAACACGACAACATTGAGAAAACTGCCGATGAGAAGCCCGAGCGCTGTCATCGTGCCGACAAAAAAACCGGGGTGAGCAGCAAAGACGTCAATCATGCCCATTGTCGTGCGGACCGTGCCGCCCCGCCCCGACCGTTGGGATCAACCAGTCGGGGTGGGGTGGCGATCCGAAATCGGGGCGAAAAATGTTGAGATAGGGTCTTTAGACGACTTGGCCGATCTTGAAAATGGGTAGATACATCGCGACGATCAGCCCGCCAATGAGAACGCCGAGCACGGCCATGATGATCGGCTCGAGCAAACTCGTCAGCGAATCGACTGCGTCATCGACCTCCTGTTCATACCAGTCTGCGACCTTCGATAACATCGAGTCGAGCGCACCGGATTCCTCACCGATGGCGACCATCTGCACGACCATATTCGGGAATATGTTGGCGTCACGCATCGCAGCCTGCATTTGCGTACCGGTAGCGACTTCGTCACGCATTTTCATGACGGCATCATAGTAGACGATGTTGCCGCACGCCCCCGCGACCGAAGTCATCGCTTCCATCAACGGCGTGCCCGCGGCGAACATCGTGGCGAGCGTTCGTGCGAAGCGAGCGATGGCGGATTTGTTGAGTATGTCACCCAACACGGGGATCTTGAGCAGCAGGCGATCGACGAAATGCGCAAATTTCAACGATTTCTTCATCATCTGCATGATGAAGATAACGCCGCCGACAATGCCGCCTATCATGATCCACCAATTGGCTTGAAACCACTTGGACATCTGGATGACCATCATCGTCAATGCCGGAAGATCGGCGCCGAATCCCGAAAAGAGTTCCTGGAATTGTGGAATGACGAAGATCATGAGTATGCACGTGATCACGAATGCGACCACCACGACCGCTATCGGATAGAACATCGCGCCTTTGATCTTCGATTTCAGCGCTTCGGTCTTTTCCATATAGGTCGCGAGTTTGTGGAGAATATCCTCGAGAATACCGGCGTGTTCACCGGCAACGACCAGGTTTACAAAGAGCTCGTTGAAATATTTAGGATGTCTCGAAAACGCCTCGTTCAATGAGCCACCGGCTTCCACATCGCCTTTAATGGTCATGATGAGCTCTTGCATGGCCTTGTTTTCATGGCCGCGCCCGACGATTTCAAAGGACTGTACCAGTGGTACACCGGACGACATCATGGTCGCTAATTGGCGAGCAAAAACGGTAATGTCTTTGGTCGAGATCTTGCCACCGGAGGCACCGAATAAGGGTTTGCCCTTCTTTTTGACTTTGAGCGGGTTGACGCCCTGACTGCGAAGCTGCGCTTTGACGAGCGCGTCATTGCGGCCGGACATTTCTCCTTTGATACGCTTTCCAGCTTTGTCGACGCCTTCCCAAGCGAACATGTCCATTTTGGCTGCAGCTTCTGCCATGGCTTACTCCACTGTCACGCGATTGACTTCTGCAAGGCTGGTGACGCCTGCTCTGACTTTCGACAGACCCGATTTACGTATGTCCCAGATCCCTTCTTCAAGGGACTGATCAGCAAGTTGAACGGCGTTGGCGCCCTCGATGATCAGTCGGCTCATAGCGTCGGAGATCGGCATGACTTGATAAATACCCGCGCGTCCCTTGTAGCCGCTCGGGCAATCCGTGCCGCCGTCACCCGGGCCGAATACCTTGATGCCGTCTTCGACCCAGTCCGCCGGAAAGCCTTCTTCGAGCAGCGCATCCGCCGGCATTTCGATGGGGACTTTGTAGTCGCTATGCAGCCGGCGGCATAGCCGCTGGCCGGTGATGAGATTGATTGTGGTCGCCACCGCGAAGGCCTGAATGCCCATATCCTGCAGTCGAGTCAAGGTCTGAGGACCGTCGTTCGTATGTAGCGTCGACATCACCATGTGACCGGTCTGTGCGGCCTTGACCGCGATCGAGCCTGTTTCGAGGTCGCGGATTTCACCGACCAGAATGATGTCCGGGTCCTGGCGCAGAAACGCTTTGAGGGCTTTCGTAAACAACATGCCGGTACGCTCGTCGACCTGGACCTGGTTGACGCCGGCGAGATTGATTTCCACCGGGTCTTCCGCCGTCGAAATGTTTACGTCGTCCTTGTTGAGGATATTGATGCCGGTGTAGAGCGACACGGTTTTACCGCTACCGGTAGGCCCGGTAACCAGGAACATCCCGTAGGGTTTCACAAGGTTTTTGAGGAAGAGTTCTTTCTGGTGTTCCTCGTAACCCAGTTGATCGATCTGCAACTTCGCCGCGTCGGAGTCGAGGATACGCAGAACGGATTTCTCTCCGAACAGCGTGGGGCAAGTACTGACACGAAAATCGATAGCCTTGGTTTTAGACAGCTTCAGCTTGATGCGGCCGTCCTGCGGTACGCGGCGTTCGGATACGTCGAGCCGCGACATGACCTTGATACGCGCCGCAATCTTGCCGGCGAGCGCGAGCGGCGGGCGCGATACTTCCTCGAGCACGCCGTCGATTCGAAATCGCACGCGGTAGATTTTTTCGTAAGGTTCGAAATGGAGATCAGACGCACCCTTTTTGATCGCGTCCAATAGGCATTTGTTGACAAAGCGGACGACTGGAGCGTCGTCGATTTCTGCGTCGTCCTGCTGCTCCTGCTCCCCATCGCTCACTTCGAGATCGTCAAAGTCCTCGAGGTCCCCGTCCTCCATATCCCCGAGTCCGCCGTCGGCGTCCTCGAGCGCCTGATCGATCGCTTTCGACAGTTTGTCCCATTCGACAACCACGGCTTCGGTGCTGCCGCCGCCGATATTGAACTTGATTTCATCCAGCGCCTGTAGATTGGTGGGGTCCGCAACGCCGACGAACACCCGAGTGCCGCGTTTGAACAAAGGCAGCGCGCTGTGCTTGGTAACCAGATCCTGACTGACGATCTTGATGATGTCGGGGTCGATCTCCAGCACGTCGATGTCGACGATGGGGACGCCGAATTCCTGCGATGCCGCCTGGGCGATGACTTTACTCTCGCCAAGGCCGTTTTCGACCAGGAATTTTACGAAGGGGACCTTATTGCTGAGTGCGTCCTGAAACGCCTGGCTCGCCGCTTCTTCTTCAAGGAGGCCGTCAGCGACAAGCTTGCGGGCCAGGCCGCTTAAAGGCACCCGGTTACTCGATACCGCCATTGGAATAGTTCACCGGTCGGTTGGTTCCACACAAAATGGTAGATTAATCGACGCTAAATAGCTACAAGAGCGGGCGATTTCTGAGAACTGCACTGCCGTGTTACAAGCCGCGCGGCGTCGCCGTTCAAGCCGCATCAGCGCGGGCTCCGTCGAGTATCAAGCCGCTGTCGCCGCAATCGACATGTACGGTGTCGCCGGCCTGGTAACGGCCGTGGAGAATCGCTTCCGCCAATGGCGTTTCCAAGAGGTTCTGAATCGCGCGTTTGAGTGGCCGCGCCCCGTAGACCGGGTCGAAGCCGGCTTCGCCCAACTTGTCCAGGGCGGCGGAGGTGATCTCAAGCATCATCTCCTGTTCAGCCAGCCGCTTCTCCAGGCCCGCGATCTGGACTTCCGCTATCGCGCGGATCTGCGCCTGCTCCAGGGCATGGAACACCACGACATCGTCGATGCGATTGATGAACTCGGGTCGGAAGTTGGTCGAGACGACCTGCATCACGGCGTCTTTCATGCGGTCGTATTCACGATCGGACGTCATACTCTGGATCGCGTCTGACCCGAGGTTCGAAGTCATGACGATCACGGTGTTTCGAAAGTCGACCGTGCGCCCATGACCATCGGTAAGGCGGCCGTCGTCGAGCACCTGCAGCAGAATGTTGAAGACGTCCGGATGCGCTTTTTCGACCTCGTCGAGTAGCAGCACCGAGTAAGGTTTGCGACGTACGGCTTCGGTCAGGTAACCGCCCTCTTCATAGCCTACGTATCCCGGCGGTGCGCCGATCAGACGGGCGACTGCGTGTTTTTCCATGTACTCGGACATGTCGACGCGTACCAGCGCATCCTCGCTGTCGAAAAGGAATTCTGCGAGTGTTTTGCAGAGCTCGGTCTTACCGACTCCGGTCGGGCCTAAAAACATGAACGAGCCGTTCGGCCGATCGGGATCGGATAGGCCGGCGCGGGAACGGCGAATCGCGTTAGCGACCGCGTTCACTGCTTCGCCCTGGCCGACGACGCGAGCATGCAGGGCCTCTTCCATACGGAGCAGTTTTTCGCGCTCACCTTCGAGCATCTTCGCAACCGGTATGCCGGTCCATTTCGATACGATTTCGGCGACTTCCTCGGCGGTGACACGGTTGCGCAACAATTGCTGCGCGGAGTTTTCGCGATGCGAAGCAACCGCGAGTTGCTTCGAGAGTTCGGGAATGATGCCGTACTGCAATTCGGACATGCGGTTGAGGTCACTTGCGCGTCTCGCGTTTTCGAACTCCATGCGGGCGCGTTCCAACTCGGCTTGAACCTGGTGGGTCCCTGCCAGCGCTGCTTTTTCGGCTTTCCAGATCTTCTCGAGATCGGCGTATTCCCGTTCCACTTCGCCGATCTGTTTGTCGAGATCTTCGAGTCGGCGCGCGGACGCGTCGTCCTGCTCTTTGCGTAGCGCTTCACGTTCGATCTTCAACTGGATGGCGCGGCGGTCGAGCCGATCCATGCTTTCAGGTTTCGAGTCGATTTCAATACTGATACGGCTCGCTGCTTCGTCGATCAGATCGATGGCCTTGTCCGGCAGTTGGCGGTCGGTGATATAGCGACTCGACAAATTGGCTGATGCGATGATCGCGGAATCGGTGATCTCCACACCGTGGTGCACCGCATAGCGTTCCTTCAATCCGCGCAGGATTGCGATGGCATTTTCGATCGACGGTTCATCGACCAGCACTTTCTGGAAACGGCGTTCGAGCGCGGCGTCCTTTTCGACGTGTTGCCGGTACTCGTCGAGCGTGGTCGCGCCGATGCAATGAAGCTCGCCGCGGGCAAGCGCCGGTTTGAGCATATTGCCCGCATCCATTGCGCCTTCCGCTTTACCGGCGCCGACCATGGTGTGCAGCTCGTCGATGAAGATGATGATCTGACCGCCTTGCTTTGCAAGGTCGTTGAGTACGGCCTTGAGCCGTTCCTCGAACTCGCCACGATATTTGGCGCCCGCAATCAAGGCGCCCATGTCCAGCGAAAGCACGCGTTTCCGCTTCAGACCCTCGGATACCTCACGATTCACGATGCGCTGCGCGAGTCCTTCGACGATGGCCGTTTTCCCAACTCCCGGCTCACCGATCAATACGGGATTGTTCTTCGTGCGGCGCTGCAGAACTTGGATCGTGCGGCGGATCTCCTCGTCACGGCCGATCACCGGATCGAGTTTGCCTTGTTCGGCGCGTTCCGTGAGGTCGATGGTGAACTTCTCGAGCGCTTGGCGCTGTTCTTCTGCGTTGGGATCCCCGACGGCTTCGCCGCCGCGCAAATTGTCTATCGCGTCGCGCAAGTTTGCTTCATTCGCGCCGAGTTCGTGTAACAAACTCCCGAGCTCACCGGTGTCCTGTAGCGAAGCAAGTACGAACAACTCGCTCGCTACATAGGCATCCTTGCGTTCCTGGGCGAGTTTGTCGGTAATGTTCAACAGTTTGACGAGGCTGTTCGACGGATGGACTTCTCCCGCAGTCCCCTCGACTTTCGGCAAGCGCTCGATGCTGCGGCCCAGTTGGGAGCGTAAGTGCGATACGTCGACGCCGGTGTCGATCAAGACCTGCCGTACCATGCTGCCCTCTTGATCGAGCAAAGCGGCCATCGCATGCAGCGGCTCGACGAACTGGTGATCCAGACCGATAGCCAGGCTCTGCGCCTCGCTGAGCGCGATCTGAAATTTGTTGGTCATTTTGTCCGCGCGCATGGGCGGTACCTCACTTACCCGAACCTACTACCATCAGATAAGGGCGCTGCCCGGCTCGATCAAGGCGGCGGACGGTTTAATAAACGCCGATATCCAAGTAGGAACGGGAAATCTTTTTGATCGCTATCGCGAACGCTGCCGTTCTGAAATCATCGATCGCCTCATTGCTATGGAATTCTTCACTGATTTGCTGGTAGGCGAGTCGCATCGTGTCGTCCAGGCCCGAACGCACCAGGTCCAACTCGTCTGCACCCCGGACAAAGTCCGCACGAACCGCATCCGGCAACTTCTGACCGGTCAACTCTTCCAGCACGTCGACCTGATGTTGGCCGCGCATTGCGTCGTAGCGGCGCTCCATCCGGCCGAACCTGATGTGCGCGAGATTGCGGATCCATTCGAAATAGGAAACCGTGACCCCCCCGGCATTCACGTACGCATCGGGTAATACCGATATGCCGCGCTGCCTCAAGATCTGATCGGCTTCGAAGGTTACCGGGCCATTGGCCGCTTCGCAGACGAGCGGCGCCTTGATTCGCCCGGCATTATCCGCATCGATCTGACCTTCCAAAGCCGCTGGAATCAAGATATCACAGTCGATTTCGAGTACCGGCGGGCCGTCGGCGAAATACCTCGCATCCGGATATCCCGAGACACCTCCGGTTTCGCATATGTATTCGTGTAATGCTTGTACCGAAATACCTTCTTCGTTCACCAGCGCGCCGTCGCGCTCGATGACGGCGATGATTTTGGCGTCGTCTTCGTCGGCGAGGATCAAGCCCGCGTGATAGCCCACGTTACCCAAACCTTGTATGACCACGCGTTTACCGCCGAGATTGCCTTCGAGCCCGGCGGCTTTGACGTCGTCGGCATGCCTGAAGAATTCGCGCAATGCGAAGACCACGCCCCGACCCGTCGCTTCCTTACGCCCGCGGATCCCGCCGTGTGCGACCGGTTTTCCGGTCACGCACGCAGCGTGATTGATGTCTTCCGGATATAGAACCTTGTAGGTATCCATCATCCAGGCCATTTCGCGCTCGCCCGTACCCATATCCGGCGCGGGTACGTTCGTCGAAGGACTCAGGAAACCACGGCGGGCGAGCTCCCGCGCGAAACGACGGGTGATGAGTTGCATCTCGCCGCGGTCGTATTGAGCCGGATCGATCAGTAAGCCGCCTTTCGAGCCGCCGAATGGAACATCAACGATGGCGCATTTGTAGGTCATCAGCGCCGCGAGCGCCTCGACTTCATCCTGGTTGACGATCGGCGCATAGCGGATGCCGCCTTTCGCCGGCAAACGGTGAGTGCTGTGCACCGCTCGCCATCCGGTAAAGTTTTCGACCCTGCCCCGGATCTCGACCGGAAAGGTCACCTGGAGCACCGCGCTGCACGATGTAATCGCCTGCGCTACACCGTCCTCCAAGGTCAAGGAATCGAACGCTTTGCGCGCCATCTGATTGACGCTGTCGCTGAACGACCAATCCTGTGCTGTCGACATCACGACTCCTCGGCTCAAAAAATCGATATTCCCCAAACGCCACTATAGCGGCTATTGACGCGATATTTTGAATCCTTGGATGGTCGATCCGGGTCGCACTAATGCGGATCGATCCAGATCAATGCCGCCATGCGGCCGGTCGATCCGTCTCTGCGATGGGAATAGAACAGTTCGCCTTGTCGATGGACACAATGCTCGGACACGGTAATGGATTCGACCCCGGCGCGGGTGAGCTGGCGGCAGGCTAATCCGACGAGGTCCATGTGCCAGTTTGCCCCGTGTTTATCAAACACCGCCTCGTTTTCGGTGCTCGCCGCGATAAACCGGTGTCTCAGATCGGCTCCGACCTGATACGCATCCGCGCTGATCGCCGGGCCAATCCAGGCGATTAGATGTGCCGGTTGCACGGCAAACGCAGCGACGGCAGCCGCGATCACGCCGGCGTCCAATCCCCGCCATCCCGCATGCACCGCGGCTACTTGCGAACCCGCCCGGTCGCAGATGAGGAGGGGGACGCAGTCGGCGAGCAATATCGCGCATATCCGTCCCGGCGTGGTCGACGTGGAAGCATCCGCATCGAGGTTCTTCGTCGGTGCGTCGATCCGCACCACGCGGTTGCCGTGTGTTTGATCGAGCCAGCAGGGTTCTTCCGGTAGTTGTAAGGTTTCGGTGAGTAAGTTGCGATTGCGCCGTACCGCGTCCGGATCATCACCGACGTGGATCGCGAGGTTGAAACTCTCCCAGGGCATTTTGCTGCATCCGCCGATACGGGTCGTAAAACACGCGCGGATATGACTCGATGAGAAACAATCCGGTTCGATGAGTTCGATCGTGGCGCTCATCGTTCGGAAAGCGCCGCCGCGGTCAGATCTGTCTCGAGCGCCGATAGCAGGGCGGCCAGGTCGTCCGGAATGGGAGATTCTAATGCCATTCGCTCATCGGTGCTCGGGTGCACGAACGTCAGACGCCGGGCGTGCAGAGCGTGCCGTGAAAAATCGTCAAAAGCGCCGACGAGCGCATCACTTGGCGCCGGTGGCAGTCGGCGGCGACCCCCATAGCGCGAATCCCCGACGATGGGGTGATGCAGTGACGACATATGCACGCGGATCTGGTGCGTGCGCCCTGTCTCCAATTGAACTTCGACCAGCGTATGCGCCCTGTAGCGCTTCTTTACGCGAAAGTGCGTAACCGCATGGCGGCCGCTACCCGCAACGCGCATGCGTGTGCGCTGTTGTGGATCGCGCGCTATCGCCGCATCAACGGTACCGCCGGCGATTAACACGCCATTCAACAAGGCATCATAGACACGCGTGATCTTGCGGCCGGCCATCGCACGCACCAGCTTCTGGTAACTCGCCGAGGTGCGTCCGGCAATGAGGAGGCCCGAGGTGAGTTTGTCGATACGGTGAATCAGGCCGGCGCGAGGCAAGGCTTCGAGTTCCGGAAAGGCCGCCAGTAATCCATTAACCAGGGTCCGGTCGGGATTACCCGCACCTGGGTGAACGACGACTCCGGAAGGTTTGTCGACCACGATGACTGCGTCGTCACTATGGACGATGCCAAAGTTGACGTTTTGCGGTTCGATCAGAGCCGATGCGCTGAGCGTTGCAGACAGCTCTATCGCGTCACCTGCCTTTACTTTATGACTGGGGCGGCAAGTACGCTCGAGGTTCAGCGTAACCATCCCGGTTTCAATCCATTGCTTGATCGACGTCCGCGAATACTCTTCGAATAGTCGAGCGAGCGCCTGGTCCAGACGCATGCCGGTGAGTTCTTCGGATATCACCGCGGTATGCGTTCGAGAGGCCATCACACACCCATTGATCGCGTAATAGATTTGGGAGATTCTACGCTACATGAAGTTCGAAAAAGTAAATGCCTTCTGCCGGATCCTTTCGATCGTTGCCATCACGCTGATGGCCGGTTGCGGCTATTTTCAGAGCCAAAGCCACAAGGATCGCGAAGAGTCGAAATGGCCCGAGGACAAACTTTATTTCGCCGCGAAGGACAGACTTGATTCTGGATCGTGTACAGGTGCAATCGAATACTACGAAAAACTTCAATCTCGATATCCATTCGGGATCTACACCCAACAGTCGCAACTGGAGCTCGCGTATTGCTATTACCGCACGGACGATCAGGGAGAGGCCGTCGCGACGATTGACCGCTTCATCAAGCTTTATCCGTCCCATCCGCACATGGCGTACGCCCACTATTTACGCGGATTGATCAATTTCGGCCGCGGTTTTGGATTGGCGGAGCGTTACCTTCCGCAAGACCCGTCGCAACGCGACCCTGGAGTAATCCTGAGTTCGTTTCAAGACTTCGCCGAGTTGATCAAAAAATTCCCCGACAGTATCTATGTCGAAGACTCGCAGCTCAGGATGCGTCATCTGAGAAACAGGCTCGCGCAGCATGAAGTCAACGTCGCCAACTATTACATGCGCCGCGGCGCCTTCGTTGCGGCGGCTAATAGAGCGCGTTATGTCGTAGAGAACTATCAGCAGGCGCCGGCCATGCCGGAAGCGCTAGTATTGCTTGCCAAATCATACACGGTGCTCGAACTGACCGATCTGGCCGGTGACGCATTGCGGGTGCTCGAACTCAACTATCCGAATCATCCGGGTGTGGAAGAGGTAAAGCAAACCGTCGTTCAATAGGATCTCCCTAGGAGCGGGCAAGCCCGCTCCTACATTTATTATCTATTCCTCGCTGTAGCGAGAGGTGATCGGAAACCGCCGATCCCGCCCGAATGCGCGCTTGGTGATCCGCACACCGGGGGCCGCCTGTCGGCGCTTGTATTCATTGCGGTCAACCATCGCCGCAACACGTTTGACGGTTGAAATGTCGAATCCTTGTTCGGCGATCTCGCGGGGGGTCATGTCGGCTTCGATGTAGCGTTCGAGGATCGGATCCAGAACCTCATAGCGCGGCAATGAATCGGAATCCTTTTGGCCCGGCGCGAGTTCAGCAGTCGGTGGCCGAGTAATAACCCGTTCCGGAATGACCCGCCCCAATCCGTTGCGCCAATTAGCAAGGCGGTACACCATCGTTTTGGGTATGTCTTTCAACGGCGCGAAGCCGCCCGCCATGTCGCCATATAAAGTCGCGTAACCCACCGCCATTTCACTCTTGTTGCCCGTCGCGAGCACGATGTGATCCGTCGCGTTCGATACGGCCATCAATATCACGCCGCGGGATCGCGCCTGGATATTCTCGGACACGACGCCGGGACGCGAATCGTCGAGCACGGACGTCATCGTTTCCGTGAATGCGCTGACGGGCGCCTCAATAGGCACGATGTGAAACTCGCAGCCTAACGTGCGTGTCTCCTCGCGCGCGTCCTCGACACTGATGTCGGCGGTGTACTTCGAGGGCATCGATATCGCAACCACGCTCTCGGACCCCAGCGCGTCGACCGCGAGCGCGAGTGTCAACGCAGAGTCGATACCACCGGACAATCCGAGTACACAACCGCCAAATCGATTTTTACGGATGTAGTCTTTGATTCCCAGAACCAGCGCCTGGTAAACGGTTTCTTCGAGGCCGGGCAGTCTACGCTCGGGGCCTTTAATGGTGAGTTTTCCCGCATCCCTCGTGATGTCCACAGGCATGTACTCTTCTTCGAACAGGCCCGCCTGCGCTGCAATCGCGCCGTTCGCGTCGAGGACAAAGGAACCGCCGTCGAAGATTAACTCGTCCTGTCCGCCGACCGCGTTCGTGTAGGTTACGGGAATACCGCCGGCGCTCACGGCTGCGGAAACGGCGGTGATACGTTCCGGATGTTTTTCCATGTGAAAAGGCGACGCATTGATATTACATATGATCTCCGCACCGGCATCGCGCGCGCGCACCGCGCTCACCGGCGACCAGATGTCTTCGCAAATACTGATACCGAGCCGCACGCCACCGATCTCGATGACGGTGGCGGTATTTCCCGGTTCGAAATAGCGCTTCTCGTCGAATACGGCGTAATTCGGCAGCTCTTGTTTGCGATAGTTTGCGACGCGTTGACCTTCAACGAGGATCGCGCAGCTGTTATAGATGAGTTGGGCCTCGATTTCCGGATATCCAACGAGTATGCAGATGTCACGAGCGGCGGCAGCGATCCGATTCAAGCTGGTGTCGACGCGACGGTGCAAGCCGGGCCTGAACAACAGGTCTTCAGGAGGGTATCCGGTCACTGCGAGTTCAGGGAACACCACCGCGTCTGCGTCGAATTCATCGCGTGCACGATTCGCGACGGCGATGATCTTGTCGGTGTTACCGCTGATGTCCCCTACGCACAAATTGCATTGTGCGAGTAAGAGACGGACGTGATCGGTCACTATGCCTTCAGGGCCTCGAGCATGGCGGTCCCCATCTCTGCCGGTGAGCGAGCGGTGTGCACGCCGGCTCTTTCCAAGGCCGCGAATTTATCGTCTGCAGTGCCCTTGCCACCCGAGATAATGGCGCCCGCGTGGCCCATGCGTTTACCGGGTGGCGCCGTGACGCCGGCGATATACCCGACGACCGGTTTGGTGACGTGCTCACCGATGAACGCCGCTGCGTCCTCCTCGGCGGAACCGCCGATCTCGCCGACCATGATGATGCCTTCGGTGTCAGGGTCTTGTTGAAAGAGCCCCAGGCAGTCGATGAAATTCATGCCATGGATCGGATCACCACCGATCCCGACGCATGTACTCTGACCGAGTTTCGCTTGGGTGGTTTGATGGACCGCTTCATAGGTTAAAGTTCCGGAGCGGGACACGATGCCGACCCGACCCGGCATGTGTATCGGGCCGGGCATGATACCGATCTTGCATTCACCGGGCGTGATGATGCCCGGACAGTTGGGTCCGATCAGGTACACGTTATCGCGCGCCATTAAGCTCGCTTTGACACGTACCATATCGAGTACCGGTATCCCTTCGGTAATGCACGCGATTACCCGAATTCCCGCGTCGGCAGCCTCCACGATTGCGTCGGCCGCGAATGGCGGCGGCACGAAGATCATCGTGGCGTCCGCCCCGGTTGCGGCCACGCCTTCCGGCACGGTATTGAATATCGGGCGATCGAGATGTGTGCCACCGCCGCGCCCCGGCGTCACGCCGCCGACGATTTGCGTGCCGTAGTCGATCGCCTGTTCGGCGTGAAAAGTCCCCTGTTTACCGGTGAAACCCTGGACCAAAACACGCGTGTTCTTATCGACCAGAATCGCCATCAGGCTCCTCCTACGGCGGCGACGGCGACTTGTGCGGCATTGGCCAGGTCGTCCGCCGTCGTGATCGCCAATCCGCTGTCCGCCAACAGCTTCTTGCCCTCCGCGACTTTCGTGCCCTCGAGCCGCACCACAATAGGCACGCTGACGCCCACCTCTTTGACCGCGGTGATGATGCCTTCGGCAATGAGGTCGCATCGAACGATACCGCCGAATATGTTGACGAGGATCGCTTCGACCTTGCTGTCCGATACGATGATCTTAAAGGCCTCGGCGACGCGTTCCGCCGTCGTGCCGCCGCCCACATCGAGAAAATTCGCTGGCTCTCCGCCGGTTAACTTGATGATGTCCATCGTAGCCATGGCAAGTCCTGCACCGTTAACCATGCAAGCGATGTTGCCGTCGAGGGTGATGTAATTCAGATCGAATTCCTTGGCGCGCCTTTCCTTTTCATCTTCCTGCGTCGCATCGCGCCACGTTCCGATTTCCTGCCGGAACAAACCGTTGTCATCGACGTTGATCTTGGCGTCCAAGGCGGATAGCGAGCCGTCTTTCAAAATGGCCAGCGGGTTGATCTCGACCAGGCTCAGGTCGCGCTCGGTAAACAAACGGTAGAGACCGCGAAGGATGGTTTGCAGTTGTTTACGTTGGGCATCGTCCATCTCGAGAGCGAAACCGACCTGACGGCACTGATAGTCTTGGAGGCCGAGCACCGGATCCACCATGACGGTGGCGATTTTTTCCGGCGTCGTTGCGGCCACTTCTTCGATATCCATGCCGCCCGCGCGCGACGCCATGAACGCAATCCGCCGGCTGCCGCGGTCAACTACCGCGCCCAGATACAGTTCGTGCGCAATATCCGATGCCGCAGCCACCAATACGCAGTTGACGGGTTGGCCGTCAGGCGCCGACTGTTTGGTCACCAGTTGTGACCCGATCAGCGCCGCAGCGGCGTCCTCGAGTTCCTTCAGATCACGGGTGAACTTTACGCCGCCGGCCTTGCCGCGCCCGCCCGCGTGGACCTGCGCTTTCACCAGCCACGCCTCACCGCCGAGCTGCTTCGCCTGCGCTACCGCTTCAGCCGCACTGTGTGCAACGTCGCCCTCTGCGACGGGAATACCGTACTCGGCGAATAATCGTTTCGCCTGATACTCGTGCAGATTCATCGTTCCCCCTTCAACGGATACATGGAGCGTATTTAGTGATCGGCCCCGCTAGTGCCCTGTCCCGTAAATAACTTCCATACTTGGCTCGCCTTTTTCGCCCCTGGCGGCGTTGCTCCTCCTTGTGTAGAGCCCGCACATAAGCGTCGTCGCGCCTTGCCAGTGACGAAAAATCCGCCGCCAATTACGAAAGTTATTTACGGGACAGGGCACAAGGTCTGCCTTGAGTCAGAGGGAGCCACGGGTGAACATACACCTTGGATCTGATATCAGGAATTTGGAGATCAAGTATGGCGCGTCCCGCGTACTTTGTCATCGCTACGCAGTCCGCACGCCACGCACATCCGTTTCGCTTTGGAGTCGTTTGATCCGTGCTCATTCGAATCCTGATCGGCATTGCCGTATTGTTTGTAGTCCTATCGGTTCTACGCCGCGTGAAAGTCATGCTCAATCGAACTGAGCGGCCTCGCGAAATCGAGGCGAAAATGGCACGCTGCGCGCATTGCGGCGTGTATTTCCCACATGGTGAAGGCATTTCCCATCACGGGCTCGAGTACTGTTCCAAGGCGCATGCCGAACAGGACGGAGCAGACTGATGGTCGCTGCGGCGCCGGTTTATTCGGAGGTTTATCAGCGTACTGAGAATACGAACTGGGGCGCGTTACGCTACTTTAATTTCTACCGCATCGTCATTTCGGGCTTGTTCGCGGTGCTCAGCATGGCGGGAAAGATGCCCCCCAATCTTTCCGATCCGGACGCGCGGTTATTCACGATCACGTCGCTGATTTATGTAGGGCTGGCGGCCGTTGCGCAAATCGCGGCCGAACAGCAGCGCGTCGTGTACCGGTTTCAGGTTTACGGGATGGTGCTGGTCGATATCCTTGCGATCACCTTGCTGATGCATGCCGCCGGGGGGGTAACCAGCGGTATCGGCATGTTGTTGGTGGTGTCGGTTGCCGGTGCATGTTTGTTGGCTTCGGGCAGGGCGTCGGTCTTTTTCGCGGCGCTAGCGAGCTTTGCATTTCTCGGCGAAACCGTATACGGAACGCTCTACCTCGGCTATTCCAGCGCCAACTATACCCAGGCCGGATTACTCGGGGCCGCCTGCTTCGGGACGGCAATCTTGGCGTCGGTGTTGGCCGAGCGGGCTCGCGAAAGCGAAGTATTGGCGGCCAAACGCGCGGTCGATATCGAAAACCTGTCGCTTTTGAACGAGCACATCGTGCACCGCATGCGCGCCGGCATCATGGTGCTCGACGAGGCATCGAACGTGGTGTTGCTGAACGATGCTGCGGCCGAAATCCTGGGGCGTGGGACGCAAGTTCCGGCCAGTGATCTCCGCGAAATTTCCGACGCCATTCATCAGGCTTACCGCTCCTGGCTCACAACCGGAGAAAACCCGGAAAGCACGATCACCGGTCCCGGAAATATCAACGCCTTGGTTTCTTTTACCGAGCTCGGCGCGGCGCAACGCGGCCAATTAGGCACCCTGGTTTTTCTCGAAGATGCGGCGGAAACCCGCCAGCGGGCACAACAGCTGAAGCTGGCCTCCTTGGGACGCTTGACGGCCGGTATCGCACACGAGATACGCAACCCGTTGGGCGCGATCAGCCACGCCGGTCAACTGCTCTCCGAGTCACCCGAGATGTCCCCGCAGGACCGGCGCTTGACGGACATTATTGCGGAGCACACGCAGCGCGTTAATTCGATCATCGAAAATATCCTCACGATCGGACGGCGACGTGACGTGGTTTCTGAAAGTTTCGATCTGCGGCCCTGGCTCGAGCACCTTCGCGAAGAGCTTCAAGAACGTTTTGCGCTGGCTGATACAGACCTCGAATTCAAGTGGCTGAACGACCCGGTCATCGTAACGATGGACAAGAGCCAGTTGCACCAAGTGTTGTGGAACTTGTGCGAGAACGGCTTGCGTTACAGTCACGCGGCGCCGCGTTTGATTTTTGAAGCGGGCCTGGCCGAAACCAATGGCCGCCCTTTTCTCGACGTCGTTGATTGTGGCCCTGGATTGGACAATACGATAGCCGAGCGCTTGTTCGAACCGTTCGCCACGGGTGAAGCGCAGGGGACAGGCTTGGGCCTCTACATCGCTCGTGAACTGTGTGAATCGAATCAGGCGTCGCTCAGGCTTGAGAGCCGTGATGGCGGTTGCCGGTTTCGCATCACCTTTGCGCACCCGGAAAAACACCAGCGCTTTGGTGACGTATGAGCGAACATCGTGCATTGATCGTCGACGACGAACCGGATATCCGTGAATTGCTCGCGATCACGCTCGGCCGTATGGATGTCGATTGCCTGGCGGCCGCGGATATCGCGCAGGCCGAATCGATGCTGCGATCGGATTCGTTCGACTTGTGCCTCACCGACATGAAACTCCCGGACGGCAACGGCCTCGACCTCGTTGCATACGTCGCGCGGCGTTATCCGAGCATGCCGGTCGCCGTCATCACGGCGCACGGCAACATGGAATCGGCAATCGCGGCGCTCAAATCCGGTGCCTTCGACTTCGTGACTAAACCGGTCGATCTCGCGGACCTGCGTAATCTCGTGTCACAGGCGCTCAAACTGGGCGGTTCGTCGGCAGTCAGTTCGCGCTCTTTGATCGGCGGGTCAGCCGCGATCGAACGGCTGCGGGAGACGATTGCAAAGCTCGCACGGAGTCAGGCGCCCGTCTATATCAGCGGCGAATCGGGCACGGGCAAGGAACTGGTGGCGCGGCTCATCCACGAACAGGGTGCCCGCGCGCAGGCGGCGTTCGTGCCGGTGAATTGCGGTGCAATTCCAGGCGAACTGATGGAAAGCGAGTTCTTCGGCCATAAGAAGGGGAGTTTTACGGGCGCGGTGGCGGATAAACCGGGTTTGTTCCAGACGGCGAATGGCGGCACTTTGTTCCTCGACGAAGTCGCCGAATTGCCGATATCGATGCAGGTCAAATTGTTACGCGCGATTCAGGAGAAGCGCGTTAGGCCGGTCGGGGTCGAAGAAGAGCACGCGGTCGACTGCCGCGTCCTCTCGGCGACGCATAAAAATCTTGCTGACTTGGTCGAGGCGGGCGAATTTCGCCAGGATCTTTATTATCGGATCAACGTCATCGAGATCCCGGTGCCGCCGCTGCGCGAGCGCACCGACGACATTCCACTGCTGGTCGATCATTTTCTCGCGTCTCGGAGCAAAGAATTCGGCATACCGACGCCGCGCCTGGATTCGGCCGCCGCAGAATCGCTGCAGGCCTACGGCTTTCCGGGCAACGTCCGCGAACTGGAAAATATCCTCGAACGCGCGATGACACTGTGCGAACAGGACACGATTAACCAGACAGACTTGCAGCTATCGGTTGCCAGCCGCACGGCGGCGGCCACGGCCGGGACGGACGGCGATGGCGAACTGCAGAGTTACCTCGACGAAGTCGAACGGCAACGCATTCTCGAGGCGCTCGAGCAAACGCGCTGGAACAAAACGCAGGCCGCAAAACGGCTGGGGATCAGCTTTCGCGCGTTACGCTACCGTTTACAGAAGCTCGGTATCGACAAGTAGCCGTAGGTGACGCATTGCGTCACTTTCTGACGCGCGGGCGTTGAGCGGTCACCCGAATGAGGGGGCTGGCGTCGTTTCAATTCGGCTCTGATCGCGCGTTCCCCGCGGGTTTGCCGGGTATTTTGTGGGACTGGCACAATTTCTGCCACTAAGCTCCAGCAGACACTGGGCCCACGTCATCGGTCCACTGGAATTTAAACTGGCGCGGAGCCCTATCGGTACGAGCGCCGCACTGACGAGTCGTTTTGAATAGGAGACGTCACATGCAGAAACAACAAGGTTTTACGCTCATCGAGCTCATGATCGTTGTCGCGATCATCGGCATTCTGGCCGCGGTAGCTATTCCTGCTTATCAGGACTACACCATTCGCGCCAAGGTCACCGAAGGCTTGAGCTTGGCTTCGGCCGGCAAGACCGCCATTTCGGAATACTTTGCCAGCAACGGCACGCTCCCGGGCAATAACACGCAGGCCGGTATGGCGCTATCAGAAGAAATCAGCGGTAATTCCGTCGACAATGTCACCGTGACCGGCGCGGGCGCCATCTCGGTCGTCATGTCAACTGCGCAGATTGCAGGCTCGACTATTATTCTCACGCCGACCACCGCAGCCGGTAAGGTTGTGTGGAATTGCACCGGCGGCAACCTCGAAGCTAAGTATCGTCCATCGTCCTGTCGTTGATCGCTCGATAGTCATCGATACAACAGAGCACGCTGCGGAAACGCAGCGTGCTTTTTTTTTGAATTTCGTTTGAGTTATGGCGCTGAGATCAGCACCCGCCTACCTTTTTCTGGTGCTGCTTGCAGCCACAATTTATCTCCCGGGCGTGAAGGGCGGTTTCGTTTTCGACGATTACTTTTCGATCGTATTAAACGACCCGCTTACCTTGACGTCTCTCAGCCCCGGGGCACTTCTGGACGCCGCATTCTCGTCCAACTCGGGGCCGTTCAGGCGCCCGTTGGCGATGCTCACATTCGCAGTCAATCGCACCCTCACGGGATTGGACCCGATACCGTTCAAATTGACGAATATCGCGATCCATGCGGCCAATGCCGTACTTCTCCTGATCGTCGTGCGCCGTATCCTTCCCGTATTGACGCCATCTTGTGCGACGCGTGCGCCGGCATTGGCGTGGGTGATAGCGGCGCTGTGGGCAGCGCATCCGATCAACTTGACTTCAGTGCTATACGTCGCTCAGCGGATGACGAGCCTGGCGAGCACCTGGATGCTGCTCGCACTGCTTGGTTACGTGATACTGCGAATACGCCAGATCGAAAAGCAGGAGGTGTTATGGATTTGGTGGGGCGCCGTGTTGGGCTGTGGCATATGCGCGATCCTGACCAAGGAGACGGCGCTACTCCTCCCTCTCTATATTTTTGTTGTGGAAATCGTCGTGTTTCGGTTTCAGGCGACCGTTCGATTGCGATCGATTTACTACGGCTTAATCGCCGTGGGGGCGATCGCGGGTATCGCGATGCTGATCAGCGCGGCGGATATCGTTTTCGCCGGGTACGCGGGCCGCAGCTTTTCCCCCGTCGAACGGGTACTGACCGAAGCGCGGGTCCTGATGTTTTACCTGCACCTGATCTGCGTGCCGGATCTGTCGAACTTCGCACTGTTCCATGACGACATAACCGTTTCAAAAGGATTGCTCGTTCCGCCCACGACGATACTGTCGATCGCGGGTCTGGGCGCACTGGCGGCGGCGGCGGCCTTGAGTGGGCGCCGCTACGTCGCATTCGGCATCGCGTGGTTCCTTGCCGGCCATGTGCTGGAATCGACGGTTTATCCGCTCGAGCTCGTGCACGAGCATCGCAACTATCTCCCGTCGATCGGTATCGTGTTGATCGCGGTCATCGCCGTCGCGGAATTACTCGGAAGGGTACGGTGGGGCGGCAGTCGTGCGCTGACGGCGGTTCTCGCGATTTCGGTATTCGCGTCGGTAACCGCATCCCGCGCCTCGATTTGGGCCGATCCCGAAACGCAAATTGCTTTTCAAGCCGCACATCATCCGAAGTCCGCCCGTTCTGTCTACGAACTCGGTCGCATTAAACTCGAGCGCAGCGCACTAACCGATGATGCGACGATGCGCGCGGAGGGCCGCGAAGCGATGGAGCGGGCCCTTGACCTCGCCGCGATACCGACGCTACCACTCACAGCCTTGCTTAAAACTGCGGTAGATGAACACGATGACGCGCGTATTGCGGAGGTGATCGCAAAGCTCGCCCATGTGCCGCGCGAATCGGTGAAGATGGATGTTTTTGAGGAATTCGTGAAATGTCAGGCTTACCGGGTGTGCACTAAGGCACCCGACGCGGTTCGCGACCTCGCGCACGCCTTGCTCGGCGATGCAACGCTGTCAGAGCTTGGGCGCCGCCATATCATCGAATGGCTCGCGGTTTTCTACATGCGCGTACTCGGCGACCCGGATGCCGCGCTCGACATGCTAACGGACCTTGCGGCGGCGTCCGCGGCGTCCTACCTCACCCGCGCGCGCCTGGCGGAAGCGCTGTTCGGCGCCGGCCGGATGCGAGAAGCCGCTGAGCTTGCCAGGCAGGTGCAACAATCCCTGCCGTGGGCGTCGGTTTTTACCGAACGGACCTTGCGCCGCCGCCTGCAGCACATCGCGACGTCCACGCCTGATGATGTTTAGCCTCGTGCGGGCGCCCATGCTCGCCGCGCTGGTTGGAGTGATCAGCGCGTTTACCATCGCCTTCGGCCTCTACTTTCCCGCACTTGACGGTCCATTGTTGCTCGACGATGTGGAAACTATCGGGCCACTTCTCGAAGCGGGCGCATTAGAGCACGGTTGGCTGGAGTATCTCTTTACTGAAAGTGGACTGCTCGGACGTCCGCTGGCAATGCTTACGTTTATCGCAAACGCAAGCCTTAACGGTGATTCGCTGTGGCATTGGAAAGCGACGAACCTCGTGATACACGCGACGATCGCACTCGTCATTTACGCGTTGTTCAATCAGATCTTTCGGATACATGGCGCCCAGCCTGCGGCCGCACGCATGGTTGCTCTATTCGGCGCGCTGCTCTGGCTGGTTCATCCCCTGCACGTCAGTACAGTGATGTACACCGCGCAACGCATGACTCAGCTCGCTACCTTGTTCAGCGTCATCGGCATGTACGCCTACGTTTCAGGTCGCGTCGCCTGCGCAGAGGGCCGTGCAGGTGGCGTGGCTATCTGCGCAGCGTTTTTTCTGTTTATGCCGCTCGCTGCGTTCAGCAAGGAAAGCGGTGTATTGCTACCGCTTTATTTGGTCTGCATGGAGCTTACGGTCTTTGCCGATCCCAAATGGGCGCGTCCGCGCTGGCTATCATGGGTGTTCGTGTTGGGCTTCGTCCTGCCTTATAGCGCCGGCGCCGTATACTTTTTCGGCGATATCGACGCGCGGTTGCTATCCGGTTACGTAATGCGCGATTTTGGCCTCGTCGAACGCCTTCTTACGCAGCCGCGTGCACTGTTGACCTATGCGGGGTGGATCGCCGCGCCACGGACTGCGAGCTTCGGTTTTTATCACGATGATATGCGGGTTTCGCGAGGCCTGTTCGACGAACCCGATACGCTCGCCGCGATGTCGGCGATCGCCGTAACGCTCGCGGCTACGTGGGCAATGCGGCGAAAAGCACCCGTACCATCGCTCGGTATCGCGATCTTCTTCGCTGGACACGCGCTGGAGTCTAGTGTCTTTGGTCTCGATCTGATGTACGAACACCGTAACTACCTTCCTGCTATCGGTATCATTCTGATCGCTGCCTGGGCGGCGCATAAGCTCGATAACCGTCGCCTTCTCGTATTCGCGGGCGCTGCGTTTGTCATCGTTTTTGCCGGTGCCACTGCATTGCGAGCGCAGGATTGGGGCGACCCGGGCCAACTCTATCGGGCCTTTGCAGAAGCAGGTCCGCAATCGACGCGAGCGCGCGTTACGCTCGCGGAATGGCACACCGTGACCGGCGAATTTCAGGCGGCACTCGCTACGCTGAACGGGATGGACAACCTGACTGCGCGGATACATCGATTGCGCGTGCTATGTGCGTGTGACGGCACAACGGCAGGTGGTCCTGAAGGCGTCTTGACCGCGGTCGTCGATGCGCCGCAGCCGAGTAACTTCGCCGTCGAGACGCTGATCCTTCTCGCGCGCAACGCGCTCGACGCTCAATGCGCCGTGAATACACCGCGACTGATTTCGGCGCTCGAAGCCGTAGCGAGGCGGCCGTTGCCGGCAGCCCGTCGCTATCGTGCGTACGTCTATGCCGCGATGCTGCATCATGGCCAGGGCAGGACGCCGGCGGCGTTGGCCGCGTTGATTCAGGCTGCCGCAATGGCCCCGAGCGATCCATTCCCCTGGTACTTGAGCGCCGAATGGGCAGTGGAAGCGGGTCAGACCGATACCGCGCGTGAATACTTGGACGAAGCCCGGCGCCTGGCGCGCCACGCCAGCCGGGATTACGCACCGATGGACGCGGCCGTCGCGGAACTGTTGCCCGCGCCCTAACAGCCTGCTAATTGTCCTGATCGGGCTTGCGCCTTACGAGACGGCGTTCGAAGTCCGCTTCCCTGTAATGCAGGGCGGATACGAGTTCCGCCAGGATGCCGATCAAAAAGATCAAGAGCGACGAGACGAGTACCAACGCCGACATATTGGTGAAACGATGAAACAGGGCGTACGTGTAGGCGTAGTAGCTCGAACCTATTGCGAACAGAAGCAAACTCAGCGGCAGGAATAGACGCATGGGCGAAAACAGCGCGCCGATCTTGAGGATGATCATTATAAAACGCAGGCCGTCCTCGACGATCTTGACATGGCTGCGGCCGCTGCGCGAACGCGCATTGATGGGCACGTAGGCGACGGGTAGTCCGGAGCGGAAAAACGCCATCGTACAGGTTGTTGGGTAAGAAAAACCGTTCGGGAGCAGATACAGAAAGCGCAAAAAATGCCGGGTGCGGACCGCACGAAATCCGGACGTCAGATCTTCGATACGCTTATCGGTCATATAGGACGCCATGCGGTTGTATATATAGTTCGCTACGCGCCGCGCAGCCGAAGCATGTGTATTCCAGGTTCGCGCACCGACCGCCATTTCGTAGCCTTGCGCAAGTTTTTCGACCAGCAGATCGATCACCGCGGGATCATGCTGACCGTCGGCGTCCATGAACACCAGGATATCCGCGTCAGCATGGCGCGCCCCGGTCTTCACCGCAGCACCGTTGCCCATACTGTAGGGATGCGCAACGTAGCGCACGCCGTTTTCCGCGCATCTTTCGGCCGTATCGTCGTTACTGCCATCGTCGACGACGATCACTTCGGCGTTCGGATACAGGCGTCGTATTTCCGGCAGCAAGGTGCGCAGATTTTCGGCTTCGTCTTTAGCCGGGAGAATGATGCTGATCGACTGACTCATGCCACGGTACGATACCGAGCGAGCCGGGTGAGTATGTGACGGAACAGCTTTGGATTGGCGGCAACGATGTCGCCGTTTTCCAGATAGGATTCACCGCCCTCGGGGTCTCCCACCAAGCCGCCCGATTCCTGAATCAATAAGGTACCGGCGGCGACGTCCCAGGGCTTCAAGCCGAATTCCCAGAACCCGTCCAGACGGCCGCACGCGACGTATGCGAGATCGAGTGCGGCCGCACCGGCGCGACGTACATCGGCGCACTGCTCGAGCATGTCGTTGAAGAACGGTAACTGCGCGCGCAATTCCGGTGGGCGCCGCACTGCAAAGCCCGTTGCGAGTAAGGCTGAATCGAGATGCTTTCGATTCGCAACCCGGATTCGATGCCCGTTGAGTTGCGCCCCCTCGCCCCGACTCGCGGTGAAGAGCTCGTCACGCATCGGGTCGTAAACCACCGCCTGATCGAGCCTACCCGAAACCGTCAAGCCGATGGAAACCGCGAATTGCGGATAGGCGTGGAGAAAATTCAATGTGCCGTCGAGGGGGTCAATGATCCAAATATGATCTGATTTCCCCGTGGTGCCGGACTCTTCGGCCAGAATCTGGTGCGCGGGATAAGCCGTGGTCAGGGTCTCGACGATGACGGATTCAGCGTCCCGGTCGACCTGCGAAACGTAGTCGTGGCGACCCTTAGCCTCGTATCTGACCTCATCCAGACGCTGCTGGCCGCGCACGATGACATTTCCGGCCCTTCGCGCGGCACGAACCGCGATATTGAGCATCGGGTGCATGCAGTGATCCGACGATTAAAATAGACCACGATTCTAACCCATCAACGGCAAGTCCCTTTGACGAATTCAATTGAGGAAGACGCGCAGACGTCGGACGGAATTTTGCAACAAGTGCGCATCGTTCTCGTCGGCACGACCCACCCAGGCAACATAGGGGCAAGCGCGAGAGCGATGAAAACGATGGGTTTGACGGATCTGCATCTCGTCTCGCCGCAACACTTTCCTTCAGCCGAAGCGACCGCGCGCGCCACCGGCGCCGACGATTTGCTTGCCAACGCCGCCGTACATGCAACGCTGGACCAGGCGCTCGACGGGTGTGCCGCTGTTTATGGTACGACAGCGCGCGAACGGCATATCGATTGGCCGACGTTTACGCCGCGGGAAGCCGCCGTTGAAATTATTCGAGATGCGATGCAAGACACGGTTGCGATCGTGTTCGGGCGCGAACAGTCCGGCTTGAGTAACGACGAACTCGATCAGTGTCAGCGTGCGATATGGATCCCGACCGTGGCTCATTTCCGGTCACTCAACCTGGCTCAAGCGGTGCAGGTCCTCGGCTATGAGTTACACCTTCTCGCGCACTCGGAGCAGACTGGGCTGACCGTCACATTGGATGAACAGTCCGCCGATCATCGGGCATCGGCGTTCGAGTTGAACGCGTTGAAAACGCACCTGCTACAGGTAATGGAGACCGTCGGGTACCACAATCCGAAACGTCCGAAGCTGCTCGAGCGGCGCATCGGCCGCCTGTTGAATCGCGCTACGCTGCTGCACAGTGAAGTACAGATCTTGCGCGGATTCTTGACGGCAATCGAGGCGCAGCGCCGCCCTGAGGGCGACCGCTAGGCCGTTTCAGCGCCAGGCCAGATGACCTGCGAAACGGACCCCGCGTTCGCCTTCGACGACTTTGCCGATTCGAATCACGGTTTCGCCGGCGCCATGGAGGCCATTCGTCACGGCATCGACGTCATCGGGCGCCACGATCAAGATCATCCCGATGCCGCAATTGAACGTCGTGAGCATTTCGTTTTCAGCGATTTCGCCGGCGTCGCCGATCCGCGCGAAGATCGGTGGCAGGCGCCAACTATCGAGATCGATGGACGCGGCCAGGTGCGCGGGCAGCACGCGGGGCACATTGTTCGTCAAGCCGCCGCCGGTGATATGCGCGACCGCACGGATGTCCCCGTGTTCGCGGGCGCCCAGGACCGATTTGACATAGAGTCGCGTCGGGCGGAGAAGTTCGTCTCCCAGGGTTACGTCCTGGAATGGCTCGCCCAGATGTAGATCGGCCCGTTGCAGCATGGTCCTGATGAGTGAGTAGCCGTTGGCGTGCACGCCATCGGACGCGAGGCCCAGGATGACATCGCCCTCAACCACCGCGCTGCCATCGATCAGGCGCTCGCGCTCGACGGCACCGACACAAAATCCGGCGAGGTCGTAATGGCCGGGCGGATACATGCCGGGCATCTCCGCCGTTTCACCACCGAGCAATGCGGTGCCGCAGACGCTGCACGCCTCGGTGATACCGTTGATCACCGCGGCGGCCGTTTCGACACGGAGCTCGCCCGTCGCAAAGTAATCGAGAAACAACAAGGGTTCGGCGCCGTGTGTGACGATGTCATTGACACACATGGCAACGAGATCGACGCCGATGCTGTCATGTCGGTCCAACTCGATCGCGAGCAGCAACTTGGTACCGACGCCATCGGTAGATGACACCAGGATTGGATCCCGGTAACCGCTATCGTTGAGGTCGAACAAGCCGCCGAAACCGCCGAGTTCCCCCATGACGCCAGGTCTCTTCGTCGCGCGGGCGGCGGGCTTGATGCGTTCGATTAGATCCTCACCGCGTGCGATGTCGACGCCCGCTTCGCGGTACGACAGGCCGCGCTTGTTCCCGCTGCTCATGGATGAATAGTAGAACCTATATCAAGATTATTCGCGAGAGCGCCGGCCGCGATTTGAATATTGCTCCTGGATTCCGCTACGCTCCATCCAGGCTACTCGCCCAGTGTAGTCTGGATGGAGCGTAGCGGAATCCGGGATCATTCCGAAAAGTGACGAGCAACGCTATATATCGTATGTCCCGTCGGGGTCTTCCTTGGTCGGCTATATCGATCGCCTTTGCATTCACGTTGGCCTGCTATGCGATTGGATCGAAGGCGGGCGACGTTCCGCAACTGCACCGTGTCGTCGTTCCAGTTAACGATCGCACCGACGCGGAATTTTCTCGCAGCGCCTCGATGGCCCTGGCACAGGTGCTGGTCAGGCTGACCGGGAATCGGCGCATCGGTAAAACCGAAGGCGTCGGCGCTCTCCTCAACAAGGCATCCAGTTTGTTACTCCGATTCGGTTATGAGCAAGAAGCCGAAGGCGGGCAACTCATGCTCAAGGCCGAATTCGACGAGCAGGCGCTCGCGAACGAGTTGAAAGCGCTCGGCGTGGTCATCTGGGCGAAGGAGCGTCCGGATACGATCGCTTGGATCATCGTCGACGCGGACGCCGCGCGGCTCTTGATCGGCGGCGGCGAGCCCGGCCGCCTGGGCGAAGTGCTTCTCGCGCGGGCGGAGGCGCGCGGGCTCCCGCTGTTGCTGCCCATTATGGACGTCGAGGAATCACAGCATTTGATCTATGCGAGTGACTGGGCCGGCCTTGCCAGTACTTCGCTGGCATTGTCGGAGCGTTACGGTACGCCATCGGTTTTGATCGGATATTTGCGCCAATCGGTCCCGGGGTTCTGGGATGTACGATGGGAGCTCCATGTCGGCGAGGAGAGATTCACGTGGCGCGCCGAGGGCGACATCGTCGATCTGATGATTGAAGAGGGTGTTGATACGCTGGGCGACGCCTTGGCGCGGCGTTTTGCGGATCCGATGATGCTTGCCGTCGCGGACAAATTCGATCTGACCGTTCTTGGCGTCCAAACCGTTATCGATTACGCCCGCGTATTGAAATATCTCGAATCTTTGGATGCCGTGACGGATCTGTTCGTGCGCAGCGTCGAAAATCGACGCGTGCTTTTCGAAATAACCGCGCAGGGCGGACGTCCCGCGCTTGCGCAAAGCATCTCCTTCGGCGAGGTGCTCGCACCCGTGGACGAACGAGCTAGCGCGTATCAATTATTGCCATAAGCGGTGTCGGAAATATCCTAAATGAGCGATTCGCAAAGGTGGTTGCTGCTCGCCCTAGGGCTCGTGGGCGCAGGGTTGTTGTATCTATTGGCGCCCGTGCTCACGCCATTCCTCATCAGCGCATTTTTGGCTTATCTCGGCGATCCGCTGGTTGACCGCCTGGAAGTGTTGCGCGTGCGCCGCGGGCTCGGCGTGGTCGCTGTGTTCGCAGTGATGTTCGCCGCGGCCTTGCTGTCGCTGGTGGTCTTATTGCCGATGTTGGAGAAACAAGCGGCTGGCTTGATCAACGGCATCCCGCGGGGTCTCGAATGGCTGCAGCAGACCCTCGCGCCCCGGCTCGCGGCGTTCATCGGCGCGGAAATAATGGAAATCGATGTACCCGCGGTACGCGAGGCGCTCGTCGAGCATTGGCGCCAGGTTGGATCCCTTGCGGGCCAGCTCATGACGCATGTCGGTCGATCGGGCCAGATGTTGATGGCCTGGCTGACCTACCTGCTCCTGATCCCCGTAGTCACGTTTTATCTCCTGCGCGATTGGAATCATCTCATGGCCGCTATTCGCGACCTGTTGCCGAAACCCATTGAACCGACGGTGGTCAAGCTCGCCAGTGACATCGATGCGGTACTCGCAGAGTTCCTGCGCGGGCAGTTGACGGTCATGCTCGCGCTGGCGGTGATCTACACGACCGGTTTGTGGATCGTCGGCCTGGACCTCGCATTCTTCATCGGCCTGCTCGCTGGCGTGGTCAGTTTCGTGCCGTATCTCGGCGTGATCGTAGGGCTGGTCGTCGCTGGTTTTGCCGCGTTTTTGCAGTTTCAGGACGTCGTTCACATCTTGGCTGTCGCGGGTGTGTTCGGTGTCGGGCAGTTGTTGGAGGGCATGGTGTTGTCCCCCTTGCTGGTCGGCGATCGGATCGGTCTGCATCCGGTAGCCGTGATCTTTGCGGTGATGGCCGGTGGACAGTTGTTCGGTTTTTTCGGCGTTCTCCTGGCCCTGCCCGTGGCCGCAGTCATCGTGGTCTTATTACGGCATTCGCGCGATGAATACCTGCAAAGCGAACTTTACGGGCAATGACTCAAACGCGCGCTGAACGGCAGTTGACGCTGGATTTGTTCGGCGCTCCCGAACGCGAGTTTGAGGGCTTTTTTCCCGGTGCGAATCGCCAGGTTCTACAGGCGCTGAAATTCTGGAGTCGCGGCGACGGGCCACCCGTAGTTTACGTGTGGGGCGGTGCCGGAACGGGCAAATCGCATTTGCTCCAGGCGGCGGTTAAAGCCGCCGACGGCCGAGCGATTTACGTACCGGTCGATAAGCTTCTGCGGGCAGGCGTGCAGATACTCGACGATCTCCACACACTCGACATGATCGCGCTGGATGGCGTCGACTTGTGTGCCGGTGACCGCGAGTGGGAAAGCGGTTTGTTCACGCTTTACAACGCCATCCAGGCAGCCGGACGGCGCCTGCTCATGGGCGGGCGGCAGTCACCCGCAGCGGCACCCTTCGAACTCGGCGATCTCGCGTCACGGATCAAGGCCAGTCTCGTGTATCGACTCCACGAACTGGAGGATGGCGACAAGGCCGCCGCGCTGCGTCTGCTAGCGCGGCGTCGCGGACTCGACATCCAGGACGCCGCGCTCGAATTCATCATGCGTCGGGAGCGACGGGGTATGAAAGCGCTCGCAGAGGTGTTGGAGCTGCTGGATAAGGCCTCGTTGAGTCAAGGGCGCCGTCTAACCGCGCCTTTCGTGAAGGGCGTATTGGAAAGCCGCGACAACGCATCGTAGGAGCCGGCTTGCCGGCGAATCGGCATCAACCGATGAGCGCGTTCACGTTCTCCGGTGGCCGACCAATGACGGCGCGGTCACCGCGGACGACGATCGGACGCTCGATGAGCACCGGATGACTGACCATTGCATCGACGATTGC
This sequence comes from Gammaproteobacteria bacterium, assembly GCA_965217605.1. Classification (GTDB taxonomy): domain Bacteria; phylum Pseudomonadota; class Gammaproteobacteria; genus JAYYZW01. Next base: position 187,118 of record CBDCJB010000004.1, on the reverse strand, counting down.
GTCATCGGTTGATTCATCGTCGAGGCCGGCTTGCCGCCACGCTTCCTCGTTGCGGCGGGCGAGATCGGGTGCGCGAATGCCGAGCATGTCCAGGATCGCCAGCAGTTGTTCTTTACTCGGCGGCGTTTTCAAGTACTCGACAATGTTGGGCTCAACGCCGCGGGCGCGTAAGAGCTCGAGCGCCGCACGAGATTTGGAACAACGCGGATTGTGGTAAATGGTGATGTCCATATTAAGATAACGATACGATATCGAATGCCGGATCGGTAGCGTATGATCCACGCCGATGGCGCCTGAGGAAACAACGGAACACCGCGTCGACTACGCCGAGCACCTGTGGCGGACCTGGGCGTTCCTGAAATACCTGAAACGCCGATTCGAGGCCGATCGCTGTACCCGCGCGGCGGCTTCTCTGGCGTATACCTCCCTGCTCGCCCTGGTGCCGCTGTTTACGGTCGTATTCGTAACCTTATCGGCGTTCCCGGCGTTTCAGGACTGGCGGGAGGCGATCGAGGGGTTCGTATTCGAGAACTTCGTGCCCGCGCTCGGCGATCAGGTCCAAGCGTATCTCGTGCAATTCGCGGATAAGGCGAGAGGCCTGCAGGCGGCGGGGGTCACGGTGCTCCTGATCACCGTGCTGCTGATGATGTCGACCATCGAATCCACGTTCAACGTCATCTGGGGTATTAAACGCAAACGCCCCATCGTCGTTCGATTTCTCGTCTATTGGTCGGTATTGACGCTCGGGCCGGTATTGATCGGGGCCGGCATGGTCGCGACATCCTATGTCATCTCACTGCCGCTTCTCTCGGAGGCGGGGGTTACCGCAGATTTGAAGACGCGCCTCATCGCCGCGTTTCCCGTCATCGCGACCACTGTTGCATTTGTCATGTTTTTCAAACTCATCCCCTACCGGCCGGTGCCGCTCAAACACGCCCTGGTCGGTGGTGTCGTCGCCAGTCTTCTTTTTGAATTGGCCAAACGCGTATTCGCCCTTTATGTGACGAATTTTCCCGCGCAACAAGCCGTTTATGGAGCTTTTGCAACCGTTCCGATCTTTTTGATCTGGATCTATTTGTCCTGGGTTATCGTGCTGCTCGGTGCCGAGATCACGCAATGCTTGACGACCTTTCGCTCGGTTCAGCCACGGCGCCACACTGCGCTCGCGAGGAAGGATCCTCTGTACTGTGCGTATCGAGTGGTGCTGCGTCTGCACCAGGCGCAAACGGACGGCCGGGGCCTGTCGGAAAAAAGGCTCTTGGGTCTGGAGATCGATCTCGGCTATGACGCCATCAACACGGCGCTGGAAACGCTCGATCACGGCGCCTGGATCAGCCGCAACGACGCGTTTCAATGGGTGCTGATGCGCGATCTTCACCGAGTCACCTTGCTCGATCTCCTGCGCCTGGTCCCGAGCTTTGCACGCCAGGAGAACGTACGTTCGATGGCGAGCGATGACGCGGACGAACGCCTGCAGGCAAAGCTCGAGGAACTCGGCCATTGGGCGGACGAGGCGATGACGACACCGCTGGCCGATCTGCTGTCCGCCGCGCCTGCACAACGTGACGCGGTGGTCAACGCGCCGCGGATCAAAGCGTCTTAGGTGAACACGGCCGCCTGTAAAAAGTTCTGGGTGAGCGGGCGCGTGCAGGGGGTCTATTATCGCGCCTCGGCGCGCGACGCGGCGCGCAGACTGGGCTTGAACGGCTGGGTGCGGAATATGGTGGACGGACGCGTCGAAGCGCTTGCCTGCGGTACCGCCGAGGCGCTGGGTGAATTCGAATGTTGGCTGGCGAGCGGTCCGGCGCACGCGCATGTGTCGGGCGTGATCAGCGAGGCCACGGGTGAGCGGCCCGCAGAAGGATTCGAGATCCGGTAGATCGAGCGAATCGCCCGCAAACGGGTGCCTACGGTGCCAACAAAGCGCGCAGAAACGGCACTGCATCTTCGATCGCTATTTCCTCGGCTCTCTCGCCCGTCCGCGACTTGTACTCCAAGGTCCCCGCATCCAATCCCCGGTCGCCGACCACTAAGCGATGGGGAATACCGATCAGCTCGAGATCGGCGAACATGACGCCCGGCCGTTCCCGTGCGTCGTGTAGCAAGACATCGATGCCAGCATCTGCAAGCGCTGCGTAGAGGGTATTTGCGGCCTCGCGCAATCGCTCCGATTTGTGCATGTTGATCGGCGCGATCGCGCATTCGAAGGGCGCGATCGCGGCCGGCCAGATGATCCCGTCGTCATCGTGGTTCTGTTCGATCGCGGCGGCGACGATGCGCGACACGCCGATGCCGTAGCACCCCATGGTCATCGTCACGGCCGCGCCGTTCGCATCGAGCACCGTGGCCTTCATGGCGTCGCTGTATTTGGTGCCGAGCTGGAAGATATGGCCGACTTCGATCCCGCGCTTGATATCGAGCGTGCCCTTGCCATCGGGGCTCGGTTCGCCCAGAGCGGCGTTGCGCAGATCCGCGCTCGGCGGCTCCGGCAGATCGCGTCCCCAGTTGACGCCGATCAGATGCGCATCCGCTTCGTTCGCGCCGCAGACGAAATCCGACAAGCTCAACGCGTGGGCATCGGCGACGATCGCGAAGGGCAGACCCAAAGGCCCGAGCGAACCGGGACCGCAGCCGACGGCGGCTTCGATTTCCCCGGCTTGCGCAAAGCGCAACGGTTCGGCGATCGCCTCATGACGCTGCGCTTTGATGGCGTTCAAATCATGGTCGCCGCGCAGCAGGAGCGCGACGAGGCCGCCGTCCGCCGCTTCGACCACCAGGGTTTTTAGGCATTGAGCGGCGCTGAGGCCGAAGAATTTTCCGACGTCTGCGATCGTGTGTTGCCCCGGCGTCGCCTTTTTCTCGAGCGTCTGCGTGGGCGGCGGGCGCGCGCCGCTGGGCGCCGCGACCGGCACCATTTCGAGGTTTGCCGCGTAGTCGCCATCGGTGCTGAAGGCGATCTCGTCTTCGCCGGAATCCGCCAACACGTGAAATTCATGGGAATTGGATCCGCCGATCGCGCCGGTATCGGCAATGACCGCGCGATAGCTTAAACCGACGCGATCGAATACGCGGCAGTAGGCGCGATACATGTCCTGATAGGTTTCTTCCAAAGACGCTTGATCGATGTGGAAGGAGTACGCGTCCTTCATGAGGAACTCGCGCGCGCGCATGATGCCGAAGCGCGGCCGGATCTCGTCGCGGAACTTCGTTTGGATTTGATAGAAGTTCGCAGGCAGTTGTTTATAGCTCCGGATCTCGCCACGGATCAGCTCTGTGATGATCTCTTCATGTGTCGGGCCAAGGCAGAAGGAGCGATCGTGGCGGTCGGTAAAGCGCAGGAGTTCCGGCCCATAAGCGTCCCAGCGTCCAGATTCCGTCCACAATTCCGCCGGCTGCACGCTTGACATGAGCACTTCCTGTGCGCCCGCGCGTTCCATTTCCTCACGCACGATGCGCTCGACCTTGCGCAATACACGCAGGCCCACCGGCAGCCAGGTGTAGATACCCGCGGCGAGCTGTCGAATCATGCCCGCCCTGACCATCAATTGATGAGAGATGATCTCCGCATCGGCGGGTGGGTCACGCAAGGTCGGGATCAAAAGTCCAGAGATTCGCATCTATTGCCTATCCAGGGGTTGCTCGCGTGCGCATTCTCGGGACTTCGCCAAGCACGCGCAAGCGCGCGTCCGCCCACAATTTTCCCCGCCAAATCCATAGGTTGACTGCTTGACCTGATACCGGTTTATAAGTAATTTGAAGGGTCCCCCGGGCGCCATACGTAAAGTGCCGCGCGGGGTGAAAAATAACACGGTCCGGCCGCAGAGATATGAGGATGAAGACAAGTGGGTGAGCAGCTCAGGGGTGCCGAGATTTTCGTGCGGGCCCTCGCCGACGAAGGTGTCGAGTACGTATTCGGTTATCCGGGCGGTGCGGTCCTCCACATCTACGACGAGATATTCAAGCAAGACAAGGTCAAGCATATCCTCGTGCGGCACGAGCAGGGTGCATCGCACGCGGCCGATGGCTATGCACGCGCGACGGGTAAGCCGGGTGTCGTACTCGTGACGTCCGGCCCGGGCGCAACCAATGCGGTGACCGGGATCGCGACCGCCTACATGGACTCGATCCCCATGGTCGTTTTCACGGGGCAGGTCTCTACCGCGCTCATCGGTAACGACGCTTTTCAGGAGGTCGATGCGATCGGCATCACGCGGCCCTGCGTCAAGCACAATTTTCTGGTCGAGCGGGTGGAAGATCTCGCCAACACGATCAAGAAGGCGTTCTACGTGGCATCGACGGGTCGACCCGGGCCAGTGGTCGTGGATCTACCCAAGGACGTGACCGCCAACGTTACCGAGTACGTCTATCCCGATACCGTCGACATGCGCTCCTATCGTCCGACGCTGAAGGGCCACCCCGGCCAAATCAAGAGAGCCGCGAAAATGATCGCGGGCGCAAAGCGTCCGATGATCTACACCGGCGGTGGCGTCGTACTCGACGACGCGTCGGAGCAGCTCACCCGGTTTGCCCGCTTACTCGGCTACCCCGTTACCAACACGCTGATGGGGCTCGGCGCGTTTCCAGGTACCGATCCGCAATTCATCGGCATGTTGGGGATGCACGGGACCTATGAGGCCAATATGGCCATGCACCAATGTGATGTACTGATCGCGATCGGCGCGCGATTCGACGATCGCGTGACCGGCGATCTGGAAAAATTCTGTCCGGAGGCCAAGATCATTCACATCGATATCGACCCGTCCTCGATTTCGAAGAACGTACCGGTCGACATCCCGATCGTCGGCAGCGTTTCCAACGTTCTCGACGATCTGATTACAGTCTTGGAAACGAGTAGTCAACAGGCGGTCGATCGCGAGAGTGATCCTTGGTGGCAGCAGATCCGCGAGTGGACCAAGCTCGACTGTCTGCAATACGACAAGTCCGGTGACGTCATCAAACCGCAAGCGGTCATCGAGGCGTTGTATAGGGCAACGGACGGCGACGCCTATATCACTTCTGATGTGGGTCAGCATCAGATGTGGGCCGCGCAATTCTACGTGTTCGACAAACCGCGGCGCTGGATCAACTCCGGCGGACTCGGCACGATGGGCTTCGGCATGCCGGCCGCAATGGGCGTTCAGCTCGCGTTTCCCGACGCCACCGTTGCATGCATCACCGGCGAGGCGAGCTTCGTCATGTGCGTGCAGGAATTATCGACCTGCCTCCAATACGGCCTGCCGCTCAAGATCGTGAATCTCAATAACCGCTACATGGGTATGGTCAGGCAGTGGCAGGAGTTTTTTTACGATCGCCGCTACTCACATTCGTATATGGATTCGCTGCCGGACTTCGTGAAGCTCGCCGAAAGCTTTGGGCACGTCGGCATGCTCGTCGAAAAACCCGGCGACGTTGAAACTGCAATAGCGGAAGCGCTGGCGATGAAGGATCGACTCGTACTGATGGACTTCATCACCGATCAGACCGAGAACGTCTATCCGATGATCGCGGCCGGCAAGGGCCACCACGAAATGCACCTCGCCACCGATGATCGTGAACTCGCATGAACGAGCGTCACACGATTTCTATCCTGCTCGAGAACGAAGCAGGGGCTTTGTCCCGCGTCGCCGGATTGTTTTCGGCGCGCGCTTATAACATCGAATCGTTGGCCGTGGCGCCGACGGAAGATCCCACTGTTTCACGCATGACGCTCGTTACTTCGGGATCGCCCGAAATCGTCGAGCAGATCACCAAGCAATTGAATAAACTCGTGGACGTCATCCGGCTCATCGATCTCAATAAAGGGGACCATATCGAGCGCGAGCTCATGCTCATCAAGCTGCATGCCGCGGGTGACGAACAGCGCGAGGAGTTGAAGCGGCTCGCTGACACCTTCGACGCCCATATCGTCGATATGACTGATTCCAGCTATACGGTGGAGTTGACCGGCTCGCGGGCGCGCCTGGACGATTTCATCGCGGCGGTGGACGTACGCCAGATCATGGAAACGGCGCGCTCGGGCGTGCTGGGCTTGCTCAAAGGCAACAAGGCGCTCAAAGCCTAAATTCAACAGGTATACAACGATGGCTCTAAATATTTACTACGACAAAGATGCTGATCTTTCTTTGATTCAGGCACGCAAGGTGGCGATTATCGGCTATGGATCCCAGGGCCACGCGCACGCGAATAACCTCAAGGACTCGGGCGTCGAGGTGACGGTCGGTTTACGCGCCGAGTCGGGCAGTTGGCAAAAAGCCGAGGCCGCGGGCCTCGAGGTTGCGTCCATCCCGGATGCAACCAAAAGCGCGGACGTCGTCATGATCCTGGCGCCGGACGAGCATCAGGCCGATCTCTATGCCAACGAAGTCGAACCGCATATCAAGGACGGCGCGGCGCTCGCGTTTGCGCACGGGTTCAACATTCATTTCGGCCAGGTAGTACCGCGTCCGGATCTGGATGTCTTCATGGTGGCGCCCAAAGGTCCCGGACATCTCGTGCGCTCGACCTATTGCGAGGGCGGCGGCGTACCGATGCTGATCGCGATTTACCAAGATGCGTCGGGCCAGACCAAGGACATCGCACTGTCTTATGCGTCGGCGAACGGCGGCGCGCGCGCCGGCGTCATCGAAACCAGTTTTCGCGAGGAAACGGAGACCGATCTCTTTGGCGAACAGACCGTCCTGTGCGGCGGCATCACGTCGTTGATCGAAGCCGGTTTCGAAACCTTGGTGGAGGCCGGATACGCACCCGAGATGGCTTATTTCGAATGCCTCCATGAGGTCAAACTCATCGTCGATCTGATCTACGAAGGCGGCATCGCGAATATGCGCTATTCGATATCCAACACCGCGGAGTACGGCGACTTCACGCGCGGACCACGGATCATCGATGACGACACCCGTGAGACGATGAAGCAAATTCTGAACGAGATTCAAAGTGGCCAGTTCGCGCGCGAGTGGATCGGCGAAAACCGCACCGGTACTGCGGTGCTCAAAGCCAAACGGCGCCTCGCACGCCAGCATCCGGTCGAGGAAGTTGGAGAACGGCTGCGCGCAATGATGCCTTGGATCAAAGAGAATAAACTGGTCGACGTGAGCAAGAACTAGGGCTTGGCGCCGAGGCTGTCCGTCCCATGCCGTCCGCACGACATACGGTCATCGCACGCGAGGGATGGACGGCGCTGACCGTCACGGTAGCGGTCGCGTTCCTGCTCTACGCCGTCCTCGGCCTCGCCGGCGCCGCACCCGCGGTCATGTTGTTCACGGTCCTGATCGTTTATTTCCGCGATCCACCGCGCGACGCGCCTTCACTGCCCCTGGCTCTCATATGCCCGCTGGATGGCAAGGTGACCGCCGCAGGCAGCAGCCATGACCCGTGGCTCGGCCGTGAATCGGTGCGCGTGGGCCTAGCGACGGGACTGTTGGACGTACACAGCCTGTTCAGCCCCATCGAAGGGAAATTGATCGAGCAATGGACCCATCCCAAACATGAGGACGGCAAGGAGACGCGCATCGCGAATATGCTGGCCTACCAGATCCGTACGGACGAAGGTGACGACGTCGTGCTCGAGATTGCCCAGGGTCCGTGGCGCGGTCCCGTACGCTTTCCCTACCAACCGGGCGAGCGCGTGGGTCATGGGCGCCGCGTTGGCTACGCCCCGCTCGGGTGCCGCATCAATGTGTACGCGCCCGCCACGTCGCAGGTCCAGGTGACGGCAGGCGAGCACGCGACGGCCGCATCGACGATACTGGCGATGCTGGTGCATGAACACGCCGTATCCTCGCTCGAGCCACGTATCCCAGAGTAAAATCCAAACCATGCGCCTCATTCATTCGCGACGATCGGGTCCCGATTCGGGCAAGCCACGCACCGCTCAAGAGGGCCGCCGCCGAACCGGGATCTATCTGCTGCCGAACCTGTTTACCACCGGCGCGTTGTTTGCGGGCTTCTACGGTATCGTCGCCGCCATCAACGCCCGTTTCGAAACCGCGGCGATCGCCATTCTCATCGCGATGGTCCTGGACGGTATGGACGGCCGCATCGCGCGTTTGACCAATACCGAAAGTGATTTCGGCGCCGAATACGACAGCCTGGCGGATATGGCGTCTTTCGGGCTCGCGCCGGCGCTAATCGTTTACTTCTGGTCTCTGTTCGAGCTGGGTAAGCTCGGCTGGCTGGCCGCTTTCCTGTATACCTCGGCCGCCGCATTGCGCCTGGCGCGTTTCAACACGCAGGTCGGCAACGCCGACAAACGATTCTTTCAGGGTCTACCGAGTCCCGCGGCCGCTGCACTGATTGCGACGATCATCTGGTTCGGGTCGATCCTGGACCTGCGCGAGTCGAGCGTGGCGCTGACCGTGACCTTAATCGCCACTGTCGGCGCGGCTTTACTGATGGTCAGTAACGTCCGCTATTACAGCTTTAAAGACCTGGACCTGCGCGGACGCGTGCCGTTCGTGAGCGTGCTCGCCGTCGTCATGGTTTTTGTATTGATTTCGCTCGAGCCCGCAACCGTGTTATTGGTGATGTTCACCGGTTACGTCGTCTCCGGTCCGGTCGTGACCTGGGTGCAAAGGCGACGCAAGAAGGCTGCGCGGCGCGAGACGAAACGAGCGGATGGCGAGTCGAATCGCCGCCGGCCGCTTGCGTAATCCGCAGGCGGTGGCTACTATTTCTTCCGAATCCGGAAGCCGTGTGCATTGAACATGCCGAACTGCAGCTCTGAAAAATTCCTGCCCTTGACCTCACCCGGTCAATCGCTGCTGCGCGCGCTTCTGCTCGGTCTGCTGCCCTGGTAGGGCAGTTTTACTTCAAACAAAAAATTAATCCCTTTGTTCTTTTGTCTGGAGAAGTTCCATGGCAGACCGATTGATCATCTTTGACACGACCTTGCGGGACGGCGAGCAGAGTCCGGGTGCCGCGATGACGCAGGCGGAGAAACTCCGCATTGCGAAGGCTTTGGAGCGCCTCAAGGTCGACGTGATTGAAGCGGGATTTCCCATCGCGAGCCCGGGAGATTTCGAGGCCGTTCAGGCCATCGCCCGTGTCATCGAGGACAGCACCGTATGCGGGCTGTGCCGGACCGGGTTCGAAGACATCGACCGCGCTGCGGACGCGCTGAAAGATGCGCGCTCGATGCGGATCCATACGTTCATCGCGACCTCGCCGATCCACATGAAGGCGAAGCTCCGCATGGAGCCCGAAGAAGTTCTGGACGCATCTATTGCTGCGGTCAAACGCGCGCGTGGTTACACGGATAATGTCGAATTCTCGGCCGAAGACGCGATTCGCTCCGATGCGGATTTCCTCTGTCGCGTAATCGAGGCCGTGATCGACGCGGGTGCGACCACCGTCAATTTGCCCGACACTGTAGGCTACGGATTGCCCGATTCAATCGGCGCCTTTTTTGCCGACATCATCGAGCGCGTGCCGAATAGCGACAAGGTGGTGTGGTCCGCGCATTGCCACAACGATCTCGGTCTCGCCGTCGGCAATTCATTGGCTGCGGTCAAGAACGGCGTTCGACAGGTCGAATGCACCATCAATGGCCTGGGTGAACGCGCCGGTAATGCATCGCTGGAAGAGATCGTCATGGCGGTACGCACGCGCCAGGACGCCTTCGATTGCGACACGCGTATCGACACCGCCGAGATCGTAAATTGCTCGAGACTCGTATCCACGATTACCGGGTTTCCCGTTCAGCCGAACAAGGCCATCGTCGGAGCGAATGCGTTCGCACATGAATCCGGCATCCACCAGGACGGTGTACTGAAACAACGCGAAACCTATGAAATCATGCGGGCGCAAGACGTCGGTTGGCATACCAACCGCATCGTGCTCGGCAAACTGTCCGGCCGGAACGCTTTCCGCACGCGTCTAAAGGAAATTGGCATCGAGTTCTCGCGTCAGGACGATCTGAACGAAGCGTTCAAACGATTCAAAGAACTGGCCGATCGCAAGTCGGAAATCTTTGACGAAGATCTGCAAGCGCTCGTTAGCGATGCGGACCCGTCGATGTCCAATGAACGCATCAAACTGGTCGCCATGCGCACGGAGACCGAAACGGGCGAAGTACCTTTTGCGGCTGTAACCTTGGCCATAGACGGCGATGAACGGTCGGCCGAAGAAAGCGGAGACGGACAGGTTGATGCAGCCTACCGTGCAGTAGAATCAATCATCGAAAGCGGAACGACCGTGCAGATGTATTCCGTAAACGCGATCACGACCGGAACGGATTCACAAGGGGAAGTCATGGTCCGCCTCGAACACGGCGGGCGTATCGTCAATGGGCACGGTGCGGATACCGACATTATCGTGGCGTCGGTCAAAGCGTATATCAACGGGCTGAACAAGATCATGTTTCCCGTGCATCGCGAACATCCGCAGTTGAGCGAACGGCTATAGCGCGGCGGTTGGATTTGGCCTTCCTCGACGCGACGCGTCACGCCGTTCTCGATGAGATCGGCATCGATGTATGGATCCGGCGCGATTCCGGCGAGGAGACGAATCCCGATACGAGCGATCCCGCTCGAGTTTCGAGCGCGTCGCCTGTGTGGGACGAACTCGAGGCGCAAGTCGCGGTATGTACGAAATGTGAACTACACCAAGGGCGCACTCAAACGGTCTTTGGCGTCGGCGATAAGCAGGCGTCGTGGCTGGTGATCGGCGAGGCGCCGGGGGCCGAGGAAGACCGCCGCGGCGAGCCGTTCGTGGGCCGCGCCGGACAGTTGCTGAATGCGATGCTGCGGGCTATCGGGCTGTCGCGCGAACAGGTCTATATCGCGAATATCCTGAAATGCCGGCCACCGAAGAATCGCGACCCCAGGCCTTCGGAAGTCGCGCATTGTGAGCCCTATTTAAAACGTCAAATCGAACTCCTCGACCCCGCGATTATCCTCGCGGTCGGACGTGTCGCTGCGCAGAATTTGTTGAAAAACGATACGCCGATCGGCCGCATGCGTGGGCGCTTGTATCACTACGGAGATAACGCGATCCCAGTCGTGGTAACCTACCATCCAGCCTATCTGCTTCGATCTCCGGGTGAAAAACGCAAAGTTTGGCAGGACCTCAATTTAGCCATGAAAGCACATAAACAATCCGGGACGCCGCAGTCGTGAGCGCAGTGCTACAGCTAGATGATCTGGCAATCCGCCCGATGGGCGAACAGGACATCGCCAATATCCTGGACATCGAGCGCCACTCTTATGATTTTCCCTGGTCCGCGGGGATCTTTACGGATTGTCTGCGTGTTGGTTATTGTTGCTGGGTCTTGGACACGGGTCATGATCTCGCGGGTTACGGCATCATGTCAGTTGCCGCGGATGAATGTCATATCCTCAATGTCTGTATCGCGCCCGAATCCAGGCGCCAAGGACACGCGCGGATGCTCATGGACCATCTCGTCACGACAGCTGCGCAGCACGGCGCGACCATCGCATATCTGGAAGTGCGGCCTGCGAATACGGCGGCAATCGAACTCTACACCGACTTGGGATTCCGCCATGTCGGCACGCGTCGCGCTTATTATCCGGCCCATAAAGGCCGCGAGGACGCTCACGTGTTGAGCATTTCGTTGGTAATGCCGCTGGAGGAATGTACGTAAAATTTCGGTTAACCCGGGGTCATTAACAGCCGCGTTTAATTGCGACAGATGCATCAGCCTGATAGCCTAGCGACCCATAATAACGAGCACCGGGTCACCCGCGCCATGAAGCAATTCGGCTCTCCGTCGCAGCTCCGGCACGCTGCCGCGCGCGTCGTAGTTTTGTTAGCGTTGAGCTACGTTGCCCACGCGAGCGATACCACACTGCTGCTCGAAGGCGGTAAAAACGAAGGCGACGAAGACGTCGAACGGTATGGCGGCGCCGTGCGTTGGAATTTCGAACCGGATTGGACGGAGTCCGGCGAGTGGCGCCTTGGTATGTACCTGGAGTTCTCCATTCATTACTGGGATGGGACCAACGGTACGACGGGTGAACAAGACCTCATCGATTTTGGAATAACCCCGGTATTGCGTTATCAGCGCAATCCGACATCCGGTTTGGCGCCGTTTGCCGAAGTCGGGGTCGGCGCTCACCTCGCTACCGAAGACGGAATCGGCGATCGGGATTTCGATATACCATTTTCTTTTGGAACCCATTTCGGACTCGGCACCCGCTTTGGCGCACAGGGTCAATACGAACTGGTCTACCGGTTTCAGCATCTGTCGAATGCAGGACTGGGCGACGACAATCCAGGTATCAACTTCCACGCCGTTCAACTCGGCTATCATTTCTGAGATCTGCGCTGAGCTGGCCCACTCTCGAGCAGTTCGTAGGTCAAACACCGCTCGTCCGCCTGCAGCGGCTACCGGGCAGCACGTCCAACACCGTTCTCGCAAAACTCGAAGGCAATAACCCGGCGGGTTCAGTCAAGGACCGACCGGCGCTCAGCATGATCAAACGCGCCGAAGGACGCGGTGACATCAAACCGGGCGATACCTTGATCGAAGCGACCAGCGGCAATACCGGGATAGCGCTCGCCATGGTTGCCGCGATGGCCGGCTATCGCATGGTTCTGATCATGCCCGAGAACATGAGCAGTGAAAGACGCGCCGTAATGAAAGCATTTGGGGCCGAATTGGTGCTCGTATCCGAAGCGGGCGGAATGGAAGCAGCGCGCGATCTGGCGGCTGAAATGCAACGGCGTGGTGAAGGACTCGTGCTCGACCAGTTTGCCAATCCCGATAATCCGATCGCGCATTATGAAGGAACGGGGCCAGAGATCTGGCGAGATACCGGTGGCCGGCTCACGCATTTCGTTTCTTCCATGGGCACGACCGGAACCATCATGGGCGCGTCACGGTTTTTCAAAGAGCAAAACCCCGCGATCGAGGTCATCGGCGTGCAACCCGCCGAAGGCGCGAAAATTTCGGGGATCCGCGCCTGGCCCAAAGCGTATCTACCGAAGATCTACGAATCCGCTCGCGTTGATCGGATCATCGCGGTAACACAACCGGAAGCCGAGGCGATGACCCGGGAATTGGGGGCAAAAGAGGGGTTGTTCTGCGGAATCTCCTCCGGCGGCGCGATGGCGGCCGCATTGAAATTGTCCGCCGACGTGAAAGACGCCGTTATCGTTACCATTGTCTGTGATCGCGGCGACCGCTATCTCTCGACCGGCGTGTTTCCCGAGTCATGAATGTTTTCGTGTTCGACATCGAGACCGTACCGGATGTCGAAACGGCGCGGCGCTTATGGGATCTCCAGGAACTGGACGACGACGGCGTCGCCGCCGTCATGTACAGCAAGCGCCAGCAGGAAACAGCGGGCGCGACAGAATTCATCCGCCATCATTTGCATCGCATCGTGGCCATCGCGGCGGCCTTCCGCGACGGTGATCGTTTCACGTTGTGGTCCCTCGGCGACGAGCAATCCAGCGAAGCGGAATTGGTCCAACGCTTTTTCGAGGGCGTGGAGCGTTATGCACCGGTGCTGGTCTCGTGGAACGGCGGCGGGTTCGACCTGCCCGTATTGCATTATCGGGCAATGCTGCATGCTGTCGCGGCGCCGCGGTACTGGGATACCGGCGACGAGGACCGGAGCTTTCGCTACAACAACTATCTAGGCCGGTTTCACTGGCGACATATCGACCTGATGGACGCGCTCGCCGGCTATCAGGCGAGGGCTTTCGTCCCCCTCGATCAGATGGCCAGCATGCTGGGGTTCCCCGGTAAACTCGGAATGACGGGCGCGGACGTGTGGGATCGATTTCGCGGCGGTGAAATAAAGGCCATACGCGAGTATTGCGAGACCGATGTTCTGAATACCTATCTTATATTCTTGAAGTTTCAGCACATGCGCGGACATTTACAGGAAAGCCAGTTACGCGAAGAATTGGAGCGGACGCGAAATTATTTGGCGTCGAGCGAATCCTCGCATTTGCGCGAATATCTGGGTGCATGGGAAGACGCGCCGAACCCGTAGCGATTACGATCGACAACCTTTCCCATGAAGGCCGCGGCGTCGGCCGCATCGACGGGAAAACGGTATTCGTGCACGGCGCGCTTCCGGGTGAACGCGTGCGCGCAAAGCTCGTGCGTAAACACCCCCGCTTCGACGAGGCCGAGACGGTCGATGTCATCGAGTCGAGCAGCGACCGCATAGAACCCCGCTGCGAATACTTCGGCGTTTGCGGGGGCTGCAGCATGCAGCACGTCGACGAAGCGTTTCAATTGCGGCACAAACAAGACGTACTCATCGAGTTGCTCCATCATCACGCTGGGATCGCTCCGGACCGTACCGCCCTTCCCATTCGCGGACCGCAGTGGGGCTATCGACGCAAGGCGCGGCTCGGTGTCCGATCGGTGCCCAAGAAAGGCGGCGTGCTGGTCGGATTTCGAGAACGAGGGAAATCCTACATTACGGATTGCGCACACTGCGCGGTACTCGATCCACGCATCGGCGAGCGACTGCTCGAACTGCGCGCCTTGATCGGCTCATTGTCAATCCCGGGCGACGTGCCGCAGATCGAGGTCGCCCTGAGCGACGCGATGGGTGCGGTAGTCGTACGGCATCTGAAACCCTTGAACGATCCCGACGTCGTAGCTTTGCAGCGCTTCGCGTCGGGAACAGGGCTTGCGGTCTTTACCCAGAGCGCTGGGCTCGATTCCGTCATCAATATCGACGGCAGTGTAGATACTCTGGATTATCGCGTGGACGGCTTGTCGATCGCGTTCGCTCCCGCGGAATTCACGCAGATAAATGCGAGCATTAACGAGCAAATGGTGGCGCGTGCGTTGGATTACCTCGATCTCGAACCGCAGGATCGCGTTGTCGATCTCTTTTGTGGTATCGGTAACTTTACTTTGCCAATAGCGTGTCGGGCGACATCCGTTACCGGTGTCGAAGGCGATGCGGCGTTGGTGGCACGCGCAACGAGCAATGCACGACGAAACGAACAAACGAATACGCGATTCTTGTGCGCAGACTTGAATCGAGCCGACGCGCTCGCAGCATTGAGTCTGACCGATACGACGAAGCTGCTACTGGATCCGCCACGTACGGGAGCGTTTGAGGTGCTGAACGCATTTCCGCTCAACCACGTCACCCGTCTCGTATACGTATCGTGTAACCCGGTGACCTTCGCCAGGGATGCGTCGCTGTTGACTCAAAAACGCGGATTTCGACTCGTTGAGACGGGCATACTCGATATGTTTCCACAAACGGCCCACGCTGAATCGATTTCGCTGTTCGAACGGTGGTGATCCCAGGGGTTCGTCACAAGCATTTCGAGTCGGTCAGCCGGTACTGCGGTTACGTCGCTCTGGCAGTAGTCGTGTCGCTAACGGCCTGCTCGGAACGCGACCGTGATGCGATTCGCATCGGCATACCGGTCGCCCCGGTGACGCTCGACCCGCGCTTCGCCACTGACGCGGCGTCTTATCGTCTGGTGCGGTTGCTGCACCGACCGCCGGTGGACTTCGACGCCGCCGCAAACCCCCGACCTGATCTCGCCGACTGGCGGCAACTTTCTCCTCGCCACTACCGCTTTTTCATCGATGAGGGCGCCCGCTTCAGCGACGGCACGCGCGTGCTCGCGGGCGATGTGGCGGCGACGTATCGCTCGGTTCTGGAGCCGGCGACCGCGTCACCGCATCAGGCCTCGCTGGCAAACATCGACAACATCGAGGTTGTCGACGAGAAGACCGTCGATTTTCATCTCACACAACCGGATCTGCTGTTTCCGGGTACGCTCGTGATCGGCGTGTTGGCGCCTAACGACGTCCATGCCGCGCGCGGGGCGACAGCGCCTGAGATCAGCTCGGGGAAGTTCGAATACCACCAAACGCGCGCCGACGGGACGGTTCTGTTGCGCCGGCGCAGCGACGGCGCGCAGTTTGAATTTCACACGGTTAAAGACGCTACGGTACGGGCGCTAAAGATCATCAGCGGCGAGTTGGACATCATACAAGGCAATGTACCGCCTGAAATGTTCGATTGGCTGTCCTCGCAACCCGGAATCAAAGGTGAACGTTACGATGGCGCAACGTTTTCCTATCTGGGATTCAATTTGGAAACCGGTCACTCGCGAGTGCGGAATGTAAGGCTCGCTGTCAGCCGCGCCATCGATCGCGCGAGCATCATCGAATACGTCTTTCGGGGTTACGCACGGCCGGCCGAATCGGTATTCCCCCCTGAGCATTGGGCCGGCGCGCCACATATACGCGCGCTTGAACGCGACCCCGAGCGCGCCCGCGCCTTGCTCGCCGATGCTGGATTTCGAGACCGTCGCCTGGTGCTGCATTACAAGACCTCGAGTGACCATTTTCGCTTGAGGATTGCGACCATCCTCAAGAGCCAACTTGCCAACGTCCGCGTTGATCTCGAGATCCAAAGCCTCGATTGGGGTACGTTCTACGGCGATATAAAGCGCGGCGCCTTTCAGGTCTATTCCCTGTCCTGGGTGGGACTCAAACTGCCGGATATCTTTCGGCATGCGTTTCACAGCGAAGCGATGCCGCCGGTCGGCGCCAACCGCGGCCGTTATCGGGAACCGGAAGTGGATCGATTGATCGAGGAAGCCGAACGCGCCGACGATCGTAGCGAGCGCGTTGCCCTGTATCACGCGTTACAAGAGCGCTTGATGTACGATCTACCCTACATCCCGTTGTGGTTCGAGGATCACCTGGTCGTCATGCGCGACGACATCATCGGGTATTCGACGAACGTAGACGGTAACTTCGATGCACTCGATCGCACGTCGAAGGCAGGCAGTATTGAAAACCGTTGAACGACTTGAAATCGATCTAGGCCGCCAGGAGCTGAAACTGCTTCAGGATGACGAGGTCTTGATGCGGTATCGAGTATCGACGTCGACGAACGGCGCAGGCGAACTTCTAGACAGCGAATGTACACCGCGCGGCCGCCATGAGGTCACCGAAAAAATCGGCCGGGGTTGCGCGGTCAACACCATATTCGTCGGGCGCGTACCGACTGGCGAGATCTTCCACGCAGATCTCGCTCGCAACCATCCGGAGCGCGATTGGATCCTGACCCGCATCCTGTGGCTCGGCGGCCTGGAACCTGGGCGCAATGCCGGCGGCGACCGGGATACCAAGGCCCGTTACATCTACATTCACGGGAGCCCGGACGGTACGCCGCTCGGCCGCCCCGGTTCGCGCGGGTGCATTCGTATGAACAATACGGACATTGTCGATTTGTTCGACCGCGTGGAAGAGGGCACTCCGGTCGATATCCTGGGCT
Source organism: Gammaproteobacteria bacterium (assembly GCA_965217605.1). GTDB lineage: Bacteria > Pseudomonadota > Gammaproteobacteria > JAYYZW01. The sequence goes on along the minus strand of CBDCJB010000004.1, from coordinate 169,878 downwards.
GAATTTTCGGCCGAAAATCCTTTCTTTCCCTGTCAACCGGTGGCCGCCTGCTGCGTTGTTAGGGGTGTATAGTCAATAAATTCGGAGGACGAAGCCATGTTTCGTTATGTTTTAAGACCGGCCATAGCCGTTTTGACACTTTCTGTAGCGTGTCCGGTCATCGCCGAGGATGAGGCGCCAGTGCCCGATCTAGGCGATCGCATCGACCATCGCCTAGATGTTCGCGGCGACCGGATCGACGCACGACTCGATCGCAAAGGCGAGCGGATCGACGAGCGGCTCGACCGCAAGGGTGAACGCATCGACGAGCGGCTCGACCGCAAGGGTGAACGGTTAGAAGACCGGTATGACACCGCGGCTGAACGCGCATCGGACGCCGGTAAAGACGGATTAGCCGAACGATTGGAGCGTAAGGGCGACCGCATCGACGAACGGCTCGATCGTAAAGGCGATCGCATTGAGAACCGCCTGGACCGCAAAGGCGATCGCGTCGATCACCGCTTGGATCGTAAAGGTGACCGCATCGACCGGCGCCTCGATCACAAGGGCGACTACGCCAATGTGGACCCCGATCGTCTCGGCGACCGCATCGACCATCGTTTGGACCGCAAGGGCGATCGCATCGACCATCGCTTAGACCGCAAGGGCGATCGCGTCGATCATCGTCTCGATCGCAAGGGCGACCGGGTCGATCGTCGTCTCGACCGTAAGGGCGAGGGCATCGACCGACGCCTTGATCGCAGGGCTGACGGCGCTGCTCTGCGCCCGCAACATCGAGGTGAGCGAGTAGACCGACGTCTGGATCGCAGAGGCGACGGTGTCGACCGCCGCCTCGATCGCCGTATGGACCAGCGGGGCAACCGTGTCGATCGCCGTATGGATCGCAGGGGCAATCGCGTGGACAGGCGTATGGACCGAAGTGGCAATCGTGCAGCCGGGCGAGCTGACCGCGGACGAGGTAGTGGTGGTCGAGGCGGACGGGTAGCGCGACGCCGCTAGTTCGAATTTCAAATGCGCCGCCGGCACTATAATTCGGGCGGTTGGGGACGATGCCGCGCGGATGCAGGACAACGACAAAGCGCTAAATGCTTTTTTAGCAAAGATCGAACGCCGCGCATTACGTATGGCCGAGTTCGCAACGCGCAATCGAGATGATGCGCTGGACATCGTTCAGGACGCAATGTTTCGTCTTTGCGAAAAATATTCCCAACGGCCCGAGGATGAATGGGCACCCCTGTTTTACCGAATTCTCGAGCGGCGTATTCTCGATTGGCATCGGCGCAACACCGTCAGACGAAAAGTGTTCGGTTGGAACTCGGCGATGCCTGACGTGGATAACCCGACGTCCAGCGACGAGTCAGGTAGCGGCATGTTCGAGCACGCGGCATCGACGGAAGATGAAGTGATCGCCGAGCGTACCCTCGACAAATTGACGCAAACATTGGAGGCATTGCCGTTGCGACAACAACAGGTCTTCTTGTTACGGATTTGGCAGGGTTTGGACGTGCGCGATACCGCAACCGCAATGCGGTGTTCGCAAGGCAGCGTCAAAACGCACTTGTCTCGCGCAACCGAGAAAATAAGGGACGCTTTGGATGACGAATTGATATGACTTCAAGAGATGAACGATTGGAAAACCGGGTTCGAGACGCACTAGAAGCGGAGATCGACACGCCTGACGTGCTGTTGCAAGCGCGCCTCAGAGCTATTCGCCTGAATGCGCTGGACCGTGCGCGACCGCGCCGACGGAGCTTCGAGCGGTTCGTGCCCGTGGGTACCGTAGCAGCCGCGCTCATCGTTGCATTGACGTTTTCGCGTCCCGCTCACATCGAAATGGTGGCTTCGGACTTGGAGTTGGTCGCGGCGAGCCAGGATATAGAACTAATCGAGGATCTCGAGTTCTACGAGTGGCTTGAAAACCGTGATCATGCGGGTTAAGGCGCTCATTTGGCTCGGAGTTGCGATGTGGTTGAATGCCTTGGCCGACACGACTGAAGACGAACTGCCCGACATGGAGCTGTTGGAATTCCTGGCCGACTGGCAAAGCGACGGAGAGCTCATCGATCCTGAGCTACTCATCGAAGAGCCGCTGTTGTCGGAGCAGGAAGCCAGTATCGAAGAACCTGATGACTTCTATGATGGACATTAGCTACATCGTCGTCGGCGTTCTTCTCGGCGCGATTTCAGTGGCGTCGCAACCGGTGTGGGCGGACGATGCGATCGCGTGGGAATCGTTGAACTCGGAGCACCAGCGTGTTCTCGGCAAGATGCGTGAACGATGGGACGGCCTCAAGCCTGGACAGCAGCGTCGCCTGATGGAAGGTGCCGAGGCGTGGCGTAATATGGACGGGCAACAACGCCAACACGCGCAGCAGCGCCTAGATCGTTGGAAATCCATGGGTCCGGAGCAGAAACAGACCTTGCGTAACCGCATGGAGCGCTTCAGATCCTTACCGCGTGAGAAACGACAGCGTTTGCGTCAGACCTACAAACGCTTTCAGTCGCTGCCGGCCGATAAGCGCCGCGATCTACGGCGCGAGTGGCGTTCCGCATCCCCGCAAAAGCGGCGGGAATTCGTACGGGAGCGGCGCCGCAAGAGCGAAGGGTTTCGCAACATGGATCCCGACAAGCGCCGCGCGATACGGGAACAAACCCGGCCGGGGCGGGGCGATGTGAGACCCCAACGCAGGCCAAGGCCAGACGGCCGCAGGCAAACGCGGCCGCGGTCGAGGGATATAAGGCCACAGGCCGGGGAGCGTCGAGCGCGCCCAGACGTCCGCCGACAGACGCGGCGCCCGGAGCGAAACGCGCGACCACAGATCAGGAACCGCAGACCGGGGTCACACAACCGCAGGCCGGCGCAACCGCGCCGGCGGGACGCGAGACCAAGTAGGCGTTAATCTAGGCCTAAGTGCGACTCTCTAAAGCGTTACTCGCGATTTTCGGTCTTGTTTGCCTCGGCGGGCCCGCGCTGGGCTGGACTCTGCGCGCGGGGCCGATGCCCGGATGGGTCGGCGTGCGTTCGGCGACGCTATGGCTGCAGGCTGACGGGCCGGGTAGCGCCCGTATTGCCTACTGGCAACAGGATGCCCCACAGGAGCGGACGCTGACGCCGCCGCAACCGCTCGTCGAGGTTCACGATTTCATAACCCGATTCGATATCGCCGAACTGCTGCCCGGCCAGACCTATGCATACGAAGTGCTGGATGGCGATGCGTCCGTTTCATCTTCGGGGCTCCAGTTTCATACCCAGACATTGTGGCGGTTCCGTACGAGCCCGCCGGACTTCGTGATTGCGCTGGGCTCTTGTGCTTACGTCAATGACGAATTCTACGATCGACCCGGTCGACCGTACGGCGGCGGTTACGAAATATTCGCGAGCATTGCCGCCGAAGAGCCGGCTTTCATGCTGTGGCTGGGCGATAACGTGTATCTCAGGGAAGCGGATTTCCCAAGTTATGGCGGCGCCGCGTATCGATACGGGCACACTCGCTCCCTGCCTGAACTTCAAGCGCTATTGCAACGCACGCACCATCTCGCGATTTGGGACGATCACGATTACGGACCGAATAATGCAAACCGGGCCTACGGTTTAAAACAAGAGTCCCTGGAAACCTTCAAGCGCTATTGGGCAAACCCATCCTACGGCTTACCTGAGGTACCCGGGATTTTTACCCACTTCGTTTATGGCGACGCGGAATTCTTCCTGTTGGACGACCGCTACTATCGTGATTCCGACTTCGTTCGCGGCTTACCCGATAAGCGGATGTACGGTCGTGATCAAGTGCGGTGGCTCAAGAATGCGCTGAAGATGTCCCGCGCGCGGTTCAAATTCATTACGGGCGGTAGTGAAATGCTGAACCGCCACAATCGCCTCGAGGGATGGAACCATTTTCCGGAGGAACAAAGCGACTTCCTGACGTGGCTGCAGGCGAACGAGATCAGCGGCGTCATCTTTCTGAGCGGTGATCGACATTACACGAAGCTCTCAAAACGATCGCGGCCGCAAGCCTATGACTTATACGAATTGACGTGTTCGCCCTTGACGTCGAATGCTTTTCAGGACTACGAGGCGAGCGCGAATCCCGATATCGACCCGGAAACGTTGGTGCGGGAACGAAATTTCTGCCTACTGTCTTTCGACGGTCCGGCAAAGGCCCGCGCGGTCACGCTTTCGTCCCTCGACGGCACGGGTCGGCCGCTCTGGCGCCGGCGCATCGAAGCGGCAGCGCTGAAGTAGTTTCAAGCGCCATACGAAATGTGAACTGAGTCGTAAAGTCTGGCGGTTCCCGGCCGAATACCCCCTCAGCGGACAGCGTTTTACGGGCCCCCAGCCTTGGGCCCGTCGCCAGGCCGGAGGACACGCCATGCAAGCAGACACCCAACGCAAAGAGCCCCAGACTGGCGCCGGTGACGACGCCGCGCTGGCCGCGCCACCGTCGTTTCTCACCCGCATATCCGCGGCCGTTTCAAGCGCGTCCTCAACGGCGCCGATCCGCCAGATGGCATCTTTGCACCCTTGCATAATCAACGGGATACGCACCCTCGTACACCGACGTGATCTGCGCCAGGAACAACCCGGCGTATTCCAAAAGCTCAAGGCGTTCGCTGGCGCCAATGGCTTTAAACTGCTCGAAGATCGCCGCAAACAGCAACTGCAATGCCGCGACGAGCGCCGCCGGCTCGCGCCGGTCCTGATGTTTGCGGCCGGATTGGTCGCCAACGGCGCGCTCGCCGACGACGGCACGCTGACCGAAAATGGTGCCACGGTTGTGCCTACCATAGAGGTCGTTGGGCAGGCTGAAACGGAAGAGCGGGCGTACCTGATCCAAGCGGGCAAGCGCTACATCTCCAAGCCCTACGGAGAGGTCGAATTAATCCTGGGCGTCGCCGAAGAGGTTCGCGCCCATGGTGACAAACATCGCGTACGGACGCGAGGCGTACAGATGCCGGCCGAGTACGCCGGCAGCTTCATCGATCGCTTTGACTATCAAATGCCGGAATCCTGCGGGGGTAAGACCTTCAGCTATTACGAGGGTGACGGATTCGCCGCGCTCGGCTATCACGCCGACAAGGGCAAGGTGATACTCGACGTATTGGCGGGCGGCGGTCCCTTCACCGCTCCGCGCTTATGGGGCGCCTACGATCAGGTGTTGAACTCGAACATTCGCATGGACTTGATGTTCGGTAACGGTGCGAAAGACGGCATGGGCCTGCTCAAGGCTTCCTATAAGATCGGATTGATGCCGATCATGCGGACCAGCACGAAAAACTATTACGGCGATCTTTATTCGCGGGCCGTGGCGATGACCGCCGAATGCAACGCACCGGCGCTGCCCGAAATCCGGCACGCTGGAAACGCTGACGCTGCCGAATCCGAGGACGCTTCCTAGAATTGATGCCGGATTTCGCTACCAAGTTCGGCGTAGCCCGGATGGAGCGAAGCGTAATCCGGGAACCTTGTAATGTCAGGCGGCTTTCGCGCGCTCTTCGGTGAGCGCGCGAGCCAGTTTCTTCACTTGTACGTCGTATAAGGCCAACTCGCCACCGGTTCTCACGGCCGCGATCGCCAGACGTCCGATCAGCATCAACAGTAGTAGCGCGATAAGCCACGCCGCGAAGTAGGAAAATCGGAATTCCGGTTGTGGTGGCAGAGGCGGGGTTGCGGCGCGTTCGCCGTCGACCTTGGGCGTACTTTCGAGTTGCTTTTGGCCGGCATCCGCTGCGCTCGACAAAGTCAGGTCAAGATTTGATCCGCGTTCGATCGCAAGCGCAAAAGCCTCGATTGATGCGGGGTCGTCGTAAAGCGCCCAAGCGCTCGAGATCACCATGAGCGCGACGAAAATGCCGACGAGTAGCAGCGCGAGCCCGAAACCGCGTACGACGAGGTTCATGATGCGGGTACTGTTGTCGACCCAATCGCCGTTGTCGGTAGCTTGATCGAATTCGAAACGTGGCACACGGGCGATCTTACACGCATCGGCCCGGAAGCCCACTACCGCGCACCCGCATCGGATTAATGTAGGCTATCCGGCACTATGGCGGCCAGCGCAAACATCGTGGCGCGAATTGTGGCGGCAATAGTCGTCGTGATCGGCGTGAGCTCCATGGTATTCATGCTCATTTACCTCGTACCGGGCGATCCTGTCGAAGTGATGCTCGGCGAGTATGCGAGCAGCGCCGACCGGAGTGCACTGCGCGCGGCTTTAGGGCTCGATCAACCCCTGCACGAGCAATGGTTGTTCTTCCTCAAAGGCGCCGTGCAGTTTGATTTCGGCACATCCCTATTTACCGGGCGTCCCGTCGCTGAAGTAATCACCGACCACTTTGTGATGACGATAGTGTTGGCGGGGGCCGCGTTAGCGGTTGCCGTCGCGATCGGCCTTCCGTTGGGCACGATCGCGGCGCTTAATCAGGGCCGGCCCTGGGATACCGTGGCAAGCACGCTCGCTGTGCTCGGTATGTCGGTACCTAATTTCGTACTCGGACCGGTGTTGATCATCGTGTTCGCAGTGAAATTGAATTGGTTACCGAGCGGCGGCGCTGCGCACCCTGCGGCTCTCCTGTTGCCGGCGGCGACATTGGGTATTTCGCTCGCCGCGATCCTGGCGCGCATGGTGAGAGCAGCGCTGCTGGACGTGTTGGACGAATTCTTTTTGACTGCTGCGCGCGCGCGTGGTTTGACTGAATTTTCCGTAATCGTCAACCACGCTTGTCGCAACGCCGCTCTGCCCGTAATCACGATCATCGGTCTACAGCTCGGCGCTTTATTGGGCGGCGCCGTGATTACCGAAATCGTGTTTGGGTGGCCGGGCCTAGGTCAACTCGCCGTCGAATCGATTCACCGCCGTGATTACCCGGTCGTGCAAGCGTGCGTCCTGCTAATCAGCGTCAGCTACGTGCTCATTAATACCTTGACCGATATTACATACGCCACGCTCGATCCCAGGATCGACCTCGGCCGATGAATACGATAACCCGAATAGCGGTTGCAACGCTGGCGATTTGGTTGGGCGTAAGTATTTCGTTTCCCATCATGTCCACCGATCCGAACGCGATCGATCTAACCCGCATACTCGACGCGCCGTCGATGGACCAAATTATGGGCCACGACGACCTTGGTCGCGGGGTACTCGCCCGCGTCATAGCGGGAGCTCGGATCTCATTCGGAATCGCAGTCGTCGTGGTAAGCGCGGCTGGCCTGTTCGGAACGTTGCTTGGCCTCTACTCCGGCTGGAAAGGCGGGATGATCGATCTGATCCTCGTGCGGGCCATGGATATTTTTTTGGCTTTCCCGGGGATCCTGCTGGCGATCGCGCTAGCCGGAATCCTCGGACCGGGTGCGGGTAATGTAGTCATTGCGCTTACAGTGGTGGGTTGGGTCGGTTTCGCGCGACTCGCGCGGGCCCAAACCTTATCGATCAAACATCGCGATCACGTCGTTATCGCGCAAGCGCTCGGTACGCCGTCACCGGTCATCTTGATGCGCCATGTATTGCCGTTGATCGCCGCGCCGCTGATCGTGGAAATGACCTTTGGCGTTGCCGGGGTCATTGTCGCGGAGGCGGGATTATCGTTTCTCGGCCTCGGCATCCAGCCGCCGACTGCGTCGTGGGGGAGTATGATCAGGGATGGAACGCGCTATATGGTGGTTGCACCGCATCTCGTGATCATGCCCGGGCTGGCGCTGATGAGTGTCGTTATCGCACTCAACTTACTGGGTGATCGCGTGCGGGATTACCTCGCTACAGGGCGCGAAGCGACAGTCTGATGCTGGGACCTTTAATGATTGACATAGAGGGCGCCAGCCTGTCGGCGGAGGACTGCGAACTACTGCGACATCCGTTCGTGGGCGGTGTCATCCTGTTCTCCAGGAACTTCGTGGATCCCGCGCAACTGCGTGCTCTGACAGACGAGATCCACGGTCTTCGCGAGCCACGTATATTGATCGCCGTCGACCAGGAAGGCGGACGGGTGCAGCGTTTCCGCAAACCACTTTCAGAACTCCCCGCGCTGGCCGCGATAGGCGAGCTTTTCGATCAGAATCGAGCCGAAGCGGTGGCTCTGGCGACGGATTGCGGGTGGCTCATGGCTGTGGAACTCCGTGCAGTTGGCATAGATTTCAGTTTTTCACCGGTGCTTGATTTACGCACGGCACAAAGTTCGGTTATCGGTGACCGCGCCTTTCATGCGGACCCGCACATCGTGGCACGGCTCGCGCAGGCTTATGTGGCCGGTATGCACGATGTAAGTATGTCGGCCGTCGGCAAGCACTTTCCCGGGCACGGTTATGTCGCCGCCGATTCACACCGCGAACTTCCGTTAGACGACCGCGACTTCTATGACATTGAACAGGCCGATCTACTGCCATTTCGTGCTCTGGTAGAGTCAGGAATCGAGGGCATCATGACAGCGCACATCGTTTATCCCCAGGTGGACGAATGCGCCGCGGGTTATTCGAAAGTTTGGATCGAACAAACGCTGCGTCGGGACATGCGCTTTGACGGTGTGGTTTTTAGCGACGATTTGAGCATGGCCGGCGCCGACTCGCCCGGAAACCACGTCGATCGGGCTCGTAGTGCCATGGCCGCCGGGTGCGACATGTTGCTTATCTGTAATCAACGTAAGGCAGCGACTGAGGTTTTAGACGTAATGGGAGATCAAATCAATCCCTTGATACAAGCCCGGTTGATGCGCATGCATGCGCGCGGGTCGCGCCTCAATATGGAAGAATTACACAATTCTGCACAATGGCTTGCAGTGGCTGACCGCGTAGAGGCTCACAATCCTTTCTCAGAACTTGGTCTGGGTGACGACAATCTGCTGGGGTAGCGGAATGACTAGAGAACGGATCGGAATACTGTTGCTTTCCCTGTTTGCGTCGTTCGCGAGCCCCACCGGTTGTTTTGCATTCGAGTGCCCCCCGCTCGTTACGACGAATGAACTCGGCATTGGCACGATCAAGCATCGCAGCGGGCTGTTGTGGCGCATTACACGTGCAGATAAAGCGGCGAGTTATTTATTAGGTACGATGCATGTCTCCGATCCGCGAGTGACCGATCTCGTAGAAATTGTCAGAGAAGAGCTCGAACAGAGCGATCGCTTCGTAATGGAGGTCGTGCTCGACATCAACGCGACCGTCCTTTTGCAGTCCGCGATGTTCTACACGGACGGGCGGCGCTTGAGTGATGTCGCTGGTCGCGAAATTTTCGACCTCGCATCCGGCCGCCTGGAAAACTACGGTATACCTGCCGTTATCGCCGAGTCGATGAAACCCTGGGCTGTATTTACGACGCTAAGCCTACCGGCGGGGCAAGCCGGGGTGCCTCTCGACCTCGCGTTGATGTCATCCGCTCGAACAGCCGGCAAAGAAGTCCTCGGCCTCGAAACGATTCAAGAGCAGATCGCAATATTCGAATCGATACCCGAGCCTGACCAGATTGAAATCCTGCGTGAACTCGCGTGTCATTACGAACAGTTTCAAAGCGACATAGAGCAGATGGTGCAGTTTTATACGTCGCGCGAGCTGTTCAAGCTCGTGCAGCTGTCGTTGAAATACCAAAGTGAGGAAAAGCAGGCATTTCTCGATGCCTTACTGTGGCAACGCAACGAACGCATGGTGCAGCGACTAGCGCCTATCCTCGAACAGGGTAAAGCTTTCATCGCTGTCGGCGCGATGCATCTACCGGGCGAACGCGGGATCCTGCAGCAATTGGAGCGGCAAGGCTTCGCGGTGCAATCGATTTACTGAGCAATTCCGATGGATGGCGAATTCGTCAAGAACGTAATTGAATTTTTCCAACGTGAATCGTGGACGATGCAGGTGTTCATCGTCGTATTCGCGATCGCGTTGGTCGATTTCCTTCAGAAACGGGCTCTCGACCGGTTACAAAAGGGCTTTGAGAAAACGGCGAATCTCTGGGACGACGCGTTCGTTTATGCGCTGCGTGCGCCACTGCGGGTGATCGTATGGATCATCGGGATTGCTTACGCGATATCCATTGCGCAAGCTGAGCAAGCTTCCGCCATTTTCGCCGCGGTCGACCCGTTGCGAGACATCGGTGTCATCGTCGTCATCACCTGGTTTCTGGTTCGATTCATCTCACAAGGTGAAGATTCATTCATCAAGCAACGCCGGGCCGCGGGTGAGGACGTCGATCGAACGACTGCGGATGCGATCGCCAAGCTTCTTCGCATATCGGTCATCATCACATCCTCGCTGGTCGTACTCCAGACGCTCGGTTACAGCATTTCCGGTGTTCTTGCGTTTGGCGGTGTTGGCGGCATTGCGATCGGTTTCGCGGCGAAAGACCTGCTTGCCAACTTCTTTGGCGGATTGATGGTGTACCTCGATCGACCGTTCAGCGTTGGCGATTGGGTGCGTTCGCCCGATAGAAATATCGAGGGTACGGTCGAGAAGATCGGCTGGCGGCTCACCAGCATTCGAACCTTTGACCAACGCCCGCTATACATTCCGAACTCCCTGTTCACGCAAATAGTCGTCGAAAACCCATCGCGCATGACCAACCGCCGGATCTATGAAACGATCGGAATACGCTACGACGACGTGCACCATATGGCCGATATCGTCACTGCGGTGAAGGCGATGTTGAAAGCGCATGCGGAAATCGACGGCTCGAAGACGATGATCGTGAATTTCAATGAATTCGCGCCTTCTTCGCTGGATTTCTTCGTCTATACCTTTACGAAGACGACCGATTGGGTACGATTCCACGAGATCAAACAGGATGTGATGCTGAAGGTTATCGAGATCATCGAACAGAACGGCGCCGAATGCGCGTTTCCCACGCAGATCATCCACCTACAAGATGCAGTGCGAGCATGAGGATCCCGTTCGTCAAGATGCACGGGCTCGGCAATGACTTTGTCGTGCTGGACGAACGCACGTCCTGCTTCGCACTCGACCGGGAGCAAATGGCCTACCTTGCGGATCGGCGGCTCGGTATCGGCTGTGATCAGATCTTGCTCATCGGTAAACCGGGATCACCCAGCGCGCTCGGGCGCTGTAGCGTATTCAACGCGGACGGCTCCGAGGCCGAGCACTGCGGTAATGGGGTGCGCTGTGTAGCGCGTTACCTGGCATATCGTGGCGAGGCGAATGCCGCAGATGTCTCGATTGAGATTGGCGACGAGATCCTGCTCATGAGCTTCGCACCCGGGGAAATGGTGCGTGTTGACATGGGGCCGCCGCGTTTTTCACCCCGCGACATTCCCTTGGCTCACACGGACGAGCAACCGCGCTACGAACTCGAAATCGACGACGAACGCATCGAGTTCGGCGCGGTCTCGGTAGGCAATCCGCACGCAGTCATTGCGGTGGAGGACGTCGCCACCGCGAAGGTGGAATCGATTGCTACGCAGGTGCAGCATAGCGACCTTTTCCCGCAGGCCGTCAATGTCGGATTCATGCAGATCGTCGATCGCAATACGATCAAGTTGCGCGTGTACGAACGCGGAGCCGGGGAGACCCTGGCGTGCGGCACCGGCGCTTGCGCCGCAATCGCGATCGGCCGAAGATGGCGCGTGCTGGACAGTGAAGTCGCGGTCGAACTCCCGGGGGGTGGTTTGCAAATCAGTTGGGGCGGCGAGCCGCAGGATCCGATCTGGATGACCGGCCCGGCGACGTACGTGTACGAGGGGACAATAGAACTATGACGTCACCGACATCCGCCGGCTCGACCGGCACTTCCCGGTCGAGCGAAGCCGAGATCATCGATTTTCTAAGGGCCAATCCAGCGTTTCTCGACAAGCACCCGGAGCTCTTACGTGATCTGTCGATACCGCACTCCAGCGGTGACGCGGTGTCATTGCTCGAACGGCAGATCGCGCTCATACGCGATGAAAACACCCGAATCAAGAAGCAACTCGACGAGCTGATCAAGCTTGCGCGCACCAACGAAGCGCTCAACCACAAGATCCATGATCTCGCGCTGGTGCTCATGAATGCAGTGGGCCCACAGGCGATCTTCTCGAATCTGGAACGCTGTCTCGCGGACGACTTCGCCGCTGATAAAGTATTCGGTTTCGTATTTGCAGATCCTGCCTTCGTCGACAGCGAAGACGTGTCGGAATTTGTCGGCGCGGATGCCGCGACCCGCGGGGCCTTTGCGGGCGTCATTGAAACGGCTCGCACGGTTTGCGGTCCCTTGTCAGCAGAACAGAGACTCGTGCTATTCGATGATGAGGACTATCGGGGTTCCGCGGTCGTCATGCCTCTGAACGGTAAAGGTTGGGACGGCGTGCTGATCGTCAGCGGTGACGAACCGGACCGCTACGAGGCTGACATGGGCACGGAATTTCTGACCTACCTCAGCGATGTTGTAACTTTGGTTCTCGATCCCTGGGTACAACGGCCCAAACCCGACTGAGTCGCTTATCTAATGGCCGGCATTAACGACGTGTTTGACGATTCGATCGAAGCGTTCTTGCGCAGTATTCAAGGGCGCTCGAACAATACGGTAAAGAGCTACCGGCGAGACTTGTATCGTTTCCGCCAGTATTGTGCATCAACCGGCGTCGACAGCTTTGGTGGCGTAGACTCGCATTGCGTACGTCAATACATCGCAAACCGCCATCGCGAAGGTAGTCGAGGGAGTTCGCTGGCACGCGCATTGTCCGCTCTGCGGTCGTACTTCAAGTACCTCGCATCCCGCGGCTTGATCGAGTCGAATCCGGCGCAATCCATTCGTCCGCCGAAGTCCGCCCGGCGACTGCCGCGCGCACTCGATGTCGACCAAATGTTGACCTTACTGGAGCAACCGGCCGAAACCGCGATCGAATTGCGCGATCGAGCGATGTGGGAGGTGCTTTATTCCTGTGGACTGCGCGTTTCCGAGCTGGTCGGATTGGACCTGGACGCCCTTGATGTTCCTAACGGCGAAGCGCGAGTCATCGGCAAGGGTGGCAAGGAACGCCTCGCGCCGCTGGGCCGCCACGCGCGCGAGATGCTCGTTCAGTGGTTGACTGTGCGTGAAAAGATGGCAGGCACTGACGAGCATGCGGTGTTCGTGAGCCGCCTGGGCAGGCGATTGTCGACGCGGACAGTGCAAAAGCGCTTGCGCACCTGGGCGCTCAAGCGAGGTTTGGAGACGCGCGTTCACCCACATATGCTGCGCCACTCTTTCGCCAGCCACCTGCTCGAATCGTCGGGCGACTTGCGCGCCGTTCAGGAGCTATTGGGACATTCCAATATCAGCACCACGCAGATCTATACCCACCTCGATTTTCACCACTTGGCAAAGGTCTATGATGACGCGCATCCGCGCGCTAAGAAACGCGATAACGCCTCATAAATAGTACAATCCGGCTTTCTGCCGAACGAAAAGCCCAACGTGTTCCACGGTACTACTATCTTGTCGGTTCGTCGCGGCCGTGACGTCGTCATCGGTGGCGATGGTCAAGTGTCTCTAGGGGAAACGATCCTGAAAGGCAATGCGCGTAAAGTACGGCGGCTTTATCAGGAAGAGGTGCTCGCCGGTTTTGCGGGTGGGACCGCGGACGCCTTTACCCTGTTCGAGCGTTTCGAAGCGAAGCTCGAGGAGCACCGCGGTAATCTGCTGCGTGCTGCGGTCGAATTAGCCAAGGATTGGCGAACCGATCGAATATTGCGCCGTCTGGAAGCCATGCTGGTCGTGGCAGACCGCGAACATTCGCTCATGATTTCCGGCACGGGTGACGTGATCGAACCGGAGCACGAGATCCTCGCGATCGGCTCGGGGGGTGCGTACGCACGGGCCGCGGCGCGTGCACTGCTGGAGGACACCTCGCTCGATCCGGAAACCATCGTGCGCCGCTCACTCGCGATCGCCGGCGAAATATGCGTGTACACGAACGACAACGTGACGATAGAAGCCCTTCGTAACGAGACATGAGCGCAGAAAGCATGAGCACACTGACGCCGCAGGAGATCGTCGAACAACTCGACAAGCACATCGTCGGACAGGACGACGCGAAACGCGCCGTTGCCATCGCGCTCCGGAATCGCTGGCGGCGGGCGCAAGTCGATGCGGAGCTTCGCAACGAGATCGTACCTAAGAATATTCTGATGATCGGGCCGACCGGTGTCGGTAAAACGGAGATCGCGCGGCGCCTCGCGCGCCTCGCCGGCGCGCCCTTCATCAAGGTCGAAGCGACGAAATTCACAGAAGTCGGTTACGTCGGGCGCGACGTCGAATCGATCGTTCGCGATCTCGCGGACGTTGCGGTCAATCTGGCGCGGGAAGAAGCGATTTCTCGGGTCGAGAACGATGCCGAGGATGCTGCCGAAGAGCGCATACTAGATGTTCTTCTTCCAGGGCCGAGGAATGCCGACGGCGGCGAACCGCCAGACCAGTCGACGACCCGTCAACGTTTTCGAAAGATGCTGCGCGAAGGTCAGCTCGAGGACAAGGAAATCGAAATCGAAGTCTCATCGCCGAGCATTGGCGTTGAGATCATGGCGCCGCCCGGCATGGAGGAGATGACGAGTCAGCTGCAGGGTATGTTTCAGAATTTGGGTTCGAACCGGCAGAGCACTCGCCGGTTGAAAATCGCCAACGCCCGCAAGATCCTCATCGAAGAAGAAGCGGCTAAGCTCATTAACGAAGACGATATCCGGGCGCGAGCGCTACACAATGTCGAGCAAAACGGGATCGTGTTTCTCGACGAAATCGATAAAGTGGCGCGCCGCTCTGAAACAACCGGGCCGGATGTATCCCGCGAAGGGGTGCAGCGCGATCTTTTGCCGCTCGTCGAAGGGTGCACCGTAAATACGAAGCACGGCCTGATAAAAACGGACCATATTCTGTTCATCGCGTCGGGGGCTTTTCATTTCGCGAAACCCGCGGATTTGATTCCCGAGCTCCAGGGGCGCCTACCCAACCGAGTCGAACTTTCGCCGCTTGCCACCGATGATTTCATCCGAATCCTCACCGAACCGGATGCATCGCTGAGTCGCCAGTACAAGGCCTTACTCGCGACAGAGAACGTCGAACTGGAATTCACGCCGGACGGCATTGCACGCATCGCTCAGATTGCTTTCGACGTCAACCAACGCAGCGAGAATATTGGCGCCCGGCGACTGCATACCGTGATGGAAAAACTACTCGAGGCTTTGTCATTTACCGCGCCAGGCATCAACGGACAGAACGTGATCGTGGACGAGGATTACGTCAATACCCATATCGCAAAACTCGCGGCAGACGACGACCTCGCCAAATACATTCTTTAAGGGCGGCCTGCAATGCCCGACCACCTGCCTACCGATATCAAACTGCGCCAGCAATCACGCATTCTGGAAGTCGCGTTCGAAGGCGGAGAAGCGTTCGAGCTTCCTTGCGAATACCTCCGTGTCTATTCGCCGTCCGCTGAAGTGCGTGGGCACAGTCCGGATCAAGCTGTACTTCAAGTAGGCAAGGAGGACGTGAATATCCGGGATATCGAGCCGATGGGAAACTACGCCGTGAAACTGGTGTTCGACGATGGCCATGATACCGGGCTTTACACCTGGGACTATCTGTACGAACTCGGCGTGGCCTATGAGGAGTACTGGCAGCGCTATCTGGATGCGCTCGAATCGGCTGGACACCAACGAAACGGAGAGACCGGTTAAACCCGTGCCGAGGATACACGTGGAACGCGACAGCTTGTTTGGATTCGAGCGCGTAACGGCCGCTGCAAAGTCGGATAAGGTCAAAGGCGTATTCGATTCGGTCTCGGATCGTTACGACTTGATGAATGATCTGATGTCGGTGGGGCTGCATCGCCTGTGGAAGCGTTTTGCAGTCGAGATTCTCGATGCACGGCCCGGGCAGACCGTGCTGGACCTGGCCGGCGGCACGGCCGATCTGGCGCGCTTGATCGACAAGCGCGCGTCGGGGCAAATAAGTGTCGTCGTGTGCGATATCAATGCGGCGATGTTGCAAACCGGCCGCGACCGCTCCATCGACAGAGGGTTCGTCGACCGCATCGAATATATTCAGGGTAGCGCCGAGGCGATACCCGTGGCTTCGAACTCCGTTGACCGATTGATCATCGGATTCGGGTTGCGCAACGTGACCCGGCGCACGGCCGCGCTCGAAGAAATGCACCGCGTGCTACGACCCGGCGGGCGGGCGGTCGTGCTCGAGTTTTCTACCGTAAAAGCGCCACTCTTGTCGAAGCTTTATGATCTTTATTCATTTCGCGCTCTGCCGTTACTCGGCCAAATCGTCGTCGGCGACGCCGACAGCTACCGCTATCTTGCCGAATCGATTCGCGTGCATCCGGATCAAGACGCATTGAAATACATGTTGGAGCAGGCGGAATTCGAGATGGTCCGGTACTACAACCTCATGGCGGGAGTGGTCGCGATTCACGTCGGCCATAAGACTTAGTCTCGTCATGTCCCGCGAGCGAAACACGCCCTTCGAGCGATCGATCGCGATCGCTGTATCTCGCACGTTCAACGAGTTTCTGCGTAGCGACGACAATGCAATGGCTAAACTTCGGCAACTAGACGGACGTGTCGTGGCCATTTGCATACGCGATACGGACCTCGTCGCGTACGCGGCGCCATGCCCGGACGGTATACGGGTGTTGCCTTCTTTCGAAGAGGAAGGCGAAGTCGATGTCCGTGTAACCGGCAGAATAGCGGATTTCATCGCCTATGCCAGGGCGAGCAAACGCGGCGAGTCGATCGGCGCGGGACGCATAGAGATCAGTGGCGATCTGTCCACAGCGCAATGCGTTCAGGGATTGCTGTCCGAGTTGCAGATCGATTGGGATGAGATACTGTCGAGGTATATCGGCGACGTCGGCGCCCATCAAACCGGCCGGTTAATGCGCGCCGCGAACGAATGGGGCGCGACCGTCGCCGCGAGGTTCGAAGCGGATGCGGCGGCCTACCTGCAGATCGAGGCGCGCGTGCTACCGAGCCGTCGCGATACGGAACGTTTGGAGCGTGCGGTGTATATCCTGGCCGCCGATATCGACCGGTTCGAAGCCCGTATGCAGCGCTTCGAGCAGGGCAGGGCGAAGCAGTGATGATCACGCCTGGCCAATTTTTCAGAATTTTTACTATACAACGCGTCCTGATACGGCACGGTTTCGACGAGATCATATTTTCAACCCCCCTTCTGAGCTCATTGAGCTTTGTTTTATACCTGCTGCCATGGAACTGGCGCCGGCGGGATTATGATTCGCGCGCCGAACGCATCAGAGCAGTACTCGAAGATCTCGGACCACTATTCGTCAAATTCGGGCAAATCCTGTCGACGAGGCGGGATCTCTTGAGCGATGACATTGCCGAGGAACTGTCCAAGCTTCAGGATCACGTGCCGCCTTTCCCGGGTGAAGAGGCCCGGGCGATAGTCGAAAAAGCTTACGGTCAACCGCTCGACGAAATCTTCGAATCATTTGACGAACAACCGCTCGCCTCGGCGTCGATCGCGCAGGTCCATGCTGCGCGCGTGCTCGATGGGCGTGAGGTCATCGTCAAGGTAGTGCGCCCGAATCTGCGCCGGACCATCGACCAGGACATCGCGTTGATGTACGTCATCGCCGATGCCATGGAGCGCTATTGGCCGCGTGGCAAACGATTGAAGCCTACAGTCGTGGTTGCGGAGTTCGAGAAGACCCTTCTCGATGAATTGGACATGATGCGCGAAGCAGCCAACGCGTCACAATTGCGCCGAAATTTCGAAGGCTCAGACCAGATGTACGTCCCGGACGTCTACTGGGATTACACGCGGCGTAACGTACTCGTCATGGAACGGGTAAATGGGTTGAGTATCGACGATAGAGACGGCCTCGAACGAGCGGGCGTCGATCTGGAATTGCTCGCTGAATGGGGTGTGGAGATTTTCTTCACGCAGGTGTTTCGCGATCACTTCTTTCATGCCGACGTTCATCCCGGCAACCTGTTCATTATCCCGTCCAATGACGACAAGCCCGCGCGATACGTCCCGGTTGATTTCGGCATCATGGGATCCCTGAGTGAGTTCGATCAACGATATCTGGCGGAAAATTTTTCTGCGTTTCTGGACCGTAATTACCGCAGGGTCGCGGAACTACACGTCGAATCGGGTTGGGTCCCAGCGGATACGCGCGTTGACGAGTTCGAATTTGCCATCCGCGCGGTATGCGAACCCATATTCGATCGACCCATGAAAGATATTTCCGTCGGCAACCTTCTGCTGCGCTTGTTTCAAACGGCGCAGCGTTTTCACATGGAGATCCTCCCGCAACTGCTCTTGTTACAGAAGACATTGGTCTATGTAGAAGGGATTGGCCGTCAACTACACCCCGAGCTCGATTTGTGGCGGGCGGCGCGACCGCCGTTGGAAAGATTCATGTTGGAACGGGTTGGCGTTCGCCGCCTATTCGGCACGCTCAGGCAGACGGTTCCCGGTTGGGCCGATCGTCTGCCGGAATTACCCGGATTAACTTTGGACGTACTCGATCAGGCTAAGAGCGGGCGCTTGAAGGTTCAAACTCATGATCCCCAGTTGGATGAGATCCGAAACGAGATCCGACAATTGCACCGGCGTCTGGTGCTGGCGCTTGTCGGCGTCGGGTTTGTGGTGTGCTCGGCGATACTGGTCGGCTTCAAAGGCGCCTTTACGCAGATGCTCGGGCCGTTTCCGCTCAGCGTGTGGTTATTCGCTGCGCTGGGCGTGATTGCGATATTCGCGGCGTTGAATACGCGCGCGAATTAGAAACGCATTTCCGCGATCCAACCAACGCGGACAGCGATACCAGACGTACATTGTCGAGCCCTTCAAGCCGTTCGATGAGAACGGCAATCGTTTCCGGGTGAGGGTGCGCGATCCCGATGCCTTCGCCGTTGGAGCGTGCGTGCGAGATGAGTGCATCGATCTGCAAGTTGATGTAGTCCGCCTCGCGCCGATTATCGAGGAATACGTCGCGGGCAACGAATGGGACATCGATCTCGCTCGCTGCCCGCCGTGCAACGGTCTTCGGTGTCGTCCTACTGTCGACATATACGAGATCGCCGATGGCCCGCAATTCCGTCATTAGCCACCGCATGCGTTCCAGATCCCGGGTTAATCGGCTTCCCATGTGGTTATTTACACCGCTCACGTGGGGGACGCTCATTAGTGCGTCGCGCAGCGTTGTGACAAAAATGTCGTGCGGCATGGTCGTATCCAAGGCGCCGCGGCCTAGCAGATGATTATTAGTCTCGGCTTCCATGGGCAGATGGAGCAGAACTTCTTTTCCCGACGCCCTCGCCGCTTCGGCAAGTTCATGGACGAACGGCGAATAGGGCAGTATTGCGTATGCCAATGGGCCCGGAAGATCGATTGCGGCGCGGTCTTGCTGCGGCCGGTTTCCCAGGTCATCGATGATGATCGCGATCTTTGGTATAGCGATTTCTTCGACCGCCATGCATGCGGTCAAAAACACCATTAGCAATGGAATCATGTGCTCAAAGAGCGGAGCTGCGTGCGTGTAGCAAATCCATTCCTTTGAGAAGATTCAAGGCTTCGTAGAGTTCGTAATCTCGCTCAGCCAAGGGCGTTTGGTCCGTGTCTTCGGTCGTTGTTTCTTTGTCTTCGTCGGACGTTTCTTCGGGATTGTCCAAATGTCGATTCAGGTTCGCTTCTTTGACTATATCGGTGGATGCAGATTGCGCGGTCGATATTTTGAGCTTGTCGATAACGATATCCGGCGAGATCCCTTCAGCCTGAATCGAGCGGCCCGAGGGTGTGTAGTAACGCGCGGTAGTCAATTTTAGAGCGGCTTTGTTATTCATCGGCAGGATCGTCTGGACCGAGCCCTTACCAAATGTCGGGCGCCCCATGATGACTGCGCGTCCGCGGTCTTGTAGCGCACCAGCCACGATTTCCGAAGCCGACGCGGAACCTTCATTTACCAATACGACCAGTGGCGCACCGTGCAATAGATCGGGCGGTTTGGCGGAGAACTCGAGTTGCGCGTCCTTTATCCGCCCTTCTGTGTACACGATCCGACCTTTCTCGAGGAACGCATCCGCTACCGATACTGCGGCGCCAAGAATGCCCCCTGGGTTGTTTCGCAAATCCAGCACCACCCCTTTCAAACCGTCAGGCGTCTCCGACTTGAGGTCGCGAATGTGCTTCCTCAAATCGTCGCCGGTGCGCGCTTGGAACTGTGAGATTCGAATGTAGTTAAAACCGGGCTCCAGCGTGCGGCTTCGAACGCTACGCACTTTGATCAGATCGCGCACGATAGTGATGGTAAGTGGACGCTCTTCGCCATCTCGAATGACCGTGAGCACGATTTCAGAACCCGGTTTTCCACGCATGACCTTGACGGCGTCATTGAGTGACATGCCCTTGACCGGCGTATCGTCTAAACGCACGATGGTGTCTCCCGCTTGAATTCCAGCGCGCTGCGCCGGCGTATCGTCGATCGGCGCAATGACCTTTACGAATCCGTCTTCCATACCCACCTCAATTCCGAGACCACCAAACTCACCGGAGGTACCCTCTTGCAGATCGAGGTAATCATCCTGGTCGAGATACGATGAATGCGGATCGAGTCCGGCAAGCATCCCGCGCATCGCATTCTCGATGAGATCCTTATCGGCAATGGATTCGACATAGTCCTTTTTTATCTTGTGAAAAACTTCGACCAACACGCGAATATCGTCTACGGGGATCGGTTCGCGCGCGCTCGATTTGCTTACATCGGTTTTCGCATCAGTCGTCGCGGCAGCGGGCGGGTCCGCCGGTTCGGGCGTGGCTTCTTGAGCCTGGGCCATACCCGTAATCAATATCCAGCCGAAGAAAAGCCTGGTGGCGGTTTCCGTATATTTCCCAAACATGTTCATTTTTCCTTAGCGCGCAACGCACCAGTTCCGAGGATCGAGAGGTTCTCCGGCTGCGCGCAGTTCGAAGTATAAACCGCGCGGTAATTCGCCATCACCAGGCCCAACCGTCGCGATCAAATCACCGGGTTCGACGTCATCGCCTGGAGTTACGCGCAGCCCGGAATTATTGCCATATAGTGTCATGTATCCGCCGCCGTGATCGATGATTACGAGTTGTCCGAGATTGCGAAACCAATCGGCGAAGACCACACGTCCACGGGCAACGGCTTTTACCGTCGCCCCCGCTTGCGCCTCGATGAGCACGCCGGACCAGCGTGCGCCACCTTCTCGCAAAGCCGCGCCGGGGGCCTTCGCCACCCGGCCGACAGTGGGCCAGTCAAGGTCGCCTTTGAGATCGATGAACGATGAAACCGGTGGGCGTAGTTGTTGTTTGTCGGCAAGTTCATTGATCAGAGCAAGCAGATGCCTCTCGTCTTCACGTAGCTGTTCTAAGCGGCTATTACCGTGCTCCATGCGAACTTTGATGGTATCGATCAATTCGGCCTGATCGCTCTGAACTGAGCGCAACGAATCCTCATGAAGTCTCGATTCGTACTCCACCGCCTTCAGCGTATTCGTTTCGAGCTTGAGCGCAGCCTGTGTCCGGTCCAGCGCATCGAACTGCGCGCGCGTTGATTGCACCTCCCGGCCATATGAGTGCAATACGTAATCGTAATACGCGAGGTTCCGGCTGAGCCTGCGACTGTCATCCTGATTCAGGAGAAATTTGAGTTTGGGTTGCAGCGTCAGCGCATATTTCGCAACGGCGTTACGCGCCAACCTTTCACGCCCGTGTTTTAGTCGTTCTGCAATTTCCGATTTCTGAACTTTGAGCGCATCAACGCGTTGCGTTTTACGCTTTATCCTTTCGTCGAATTGCACCTGTTTAGCCACTTCAACGGTAATTTCGCGTTCGATTTCGAACGTCTGATCGCGCGCCGACGTGAGCTGGCTGGAATCGCTCTCGAGCGTAGTCTTGAGTTGCTGGATCTCGGTACGTAAGCGGTCTAACCGGTCTGCTTCGTGGTCACGCGGCAGCGCCGGCTGAACCGTCAACGAGAAAATCAGAGCCGCGATAATCTGGGCCCTAAGCTGCATCCTGCGCTGAATCAACGATTGTCAGTAGTGACTTTCCCGTCATCTCTTCGGGAATTTCGATCGACATTAAAGACAGTAACGTGGGGGCGATGTCGCAGAGGTTTCCGTTGGACGCTATTTCAGCTTTTCTTCCGACATAAACGAAAGGAACGAGATTGCTGGTGTGCGCCGTATGCGGATCGCCCGCTTCGGCTGTCTCGGAATCCGACCGTATTTTCTCCGCATTGCCATGATCGGCCGTGATTAAGATTTCAACGCTGCTCGCCCGCGCCGCCTCGACGATACGACCCAAGCATTCGTCGAGGGTTTCGATACATTTAATCGTCGCCTCGAAATCACCGGTGTGGCCCACCATGTCGGCATTCGCGTAGTTACAGACGATCGCGTCATATTCGCGTTGCGTGAGCGCGTCGATTAACGCGTCGGTGACTTCAACTGCACTCATCTCCGGTATCAGGTCATAGGTCGCGACGTCAGGTGAAGGGATAAGTACGCGATCTTCCCCTTCGAATACGCGCTCTTCGCCGCCGTTGAAAAAGAACGTAACGTGTGCGTACTTCTCGGTTTCCGCGATTCGCAGTTGTCGCAGGCCCTGGCGCGCGATTACGGCCCCAAAGGTGTTCGGTAGATCCGCCGACGGGAAGGCGATAGGAAGGTCGAACTGAACGCCGTAATCAGTCAGTGTGACGAATGCGCCGAGTGCAGGTCGCCGCTTTCGTTCGAAAAAGTCGAATTCCGGATGCGTCATCGCGGACGTCAGTTGCCGCGCGCGGTCGGCGCGAAAGTTGGCGAAGATCACTACGTCGCCGTCTTCGATTCGATGGCTCTTGGCCTCGGCATCGTGGATCACAGTGGCCTTGACGAACTCGTCCGATTCACCGCGGGCATAGGCCGATTCTAGGCCGCCCAATGGATCGGCGGCGCGGTAATCAGCCTGGCCCGAGACGATGAGGTCGTAAGCGAGCGCGATGCGTTCCCAATGTTTATTACGGTCCATCGCGTAGTAACGCCCCACGATCGAAGCGATGCGGGCATTGCCGCATTTGGCGCAATGACGGTGGATGCGTTCAAGCGTCGCCGCGGCGCTTTTGGGCGGTGTATCCCGGCCGTCGAGGAACGCATGTACGTGGACCTGCCGCGGGCCTTCGAGGATTGCCATATCGATGAGCGCGAGCATGTGTTCTTCGTGGCTGTGTACGCCGCCCGGTGACGCGAGCCCAAGGATATGCACGGCGCCCCGGTTGAGCGCCGCAGATCGACACGACTCGACCAGCGCGCCATTCACCCTGAACGCGCCCGATTCAATGGCCCTGGAAATTTTCAATAGATCCTGATCGATGGGCCGGCCCGCGCCCATGTGCATATGACCGACTTCGGAATTGCCCATCTGGCGAGGGGGTAATCCCACATCGGTACCGGCACATCTTATGAGCAGGTGTGGCCGTTCCGACCAGAGTTGATCCCAAACCGGAGTGTTCGCGTTGTGAATTGCGTTGTACGCCGTCTCGTCGCTGTGACCCCAGCCATCGAGAACGATCAACGTGACGGGATTTTTGACCGTTGCCATCAATTCGAGGAGAAAAAAGGATCGTTCAGTGTATCATGCCGCCCATTGGATTTACCGTGAAACGACTCACAACAACGTTCACTCAGCGTGGATCAACTTTCGGAATTCGTCGTCAACCATTGGATATTGGTCACGAGCTTTTTCGCCGTGCTCGGTTTACTGATTTCCAATCTTGTATCGTCGGTCGGCGGTGTTGGGCCGCAGGCCGCAGTTAATTTGATCAATCACGATGGCGCGGTGACCATAGACATTCGCACGAAATCGGATTTCGAATCGGGGCATATCATCAATTCAATACACATCCCGCTGGGGGAAATACAGCAAGCGACCGACAAACTCAAAAAACACAAGGACAAACCACTACTGGTTTATTGCGCCGCCGGCAACTTGTCGAGCCAGGCGGTCAAAGAATTGAAAGGTATGGGATTCGATCAGACCCATGCACTAAAAGGCGGACTAAGCGCCTGGCGAGGAGAAAATCTGCCGGTGACCGGCGCAGCAAGCAAGACATAGGAGCCGCTCAACATGGCTGAAGAAAGCGCGCAAGGTCCCGCTGCCGGGGAGCAACCGATCACGGGGCAGTTGGCGATTCAAAAAATCTATGTGAAGGATATCTCGTTTGAGGCGCCGAACTCGCCGGGCATATTCAGCAGCGAACTCAACCCCTCCGCGGACGTGCATTTCGCCAATAAGACCACCGCGCTCGATGCCGACAATCATGAAGTCGTACTGACGGTAACGGTGAAGGTTCAACAGGACGACCGCACGATCTATCTCGTCGAGGTGCAGCAAGCGGGAATATTCACGATTCGCGGTTTTCCCGAAGAGCACCTGCCCGCGATTTTGGCTACAGCCTGCCCAAATACTTTGTTTCCATTCGCTCGCGAGGCGATCTGTGATCTCATCGTTAAAGGCGGATTCCCGCAGTTGCTGCTGGCGCCGGTAAACTTTGAAGTGCTTTACGCCCAGGAGCTTCAGCGCAGGCAGGCGTCACAAAACGAACCGGGAGCGCAGCACTGAGTCGCGTTGCGTTGAACAAATGAGAGAGCGACCGGTGCTGGTGGTCGGCGCGGGCAGTTGGGGAACCGCACTGGCGAGTGTATTCGCGCGCGCCGGCCGCGAGACGCTGTTGTGGGACAGTGATGGTCCGACGATGGAGGCGTTGGCGAAATCCCGCCGACATCCCAAATTTGAACCTGCATTAGAGCTTGACGCTCGGATCAAGCCCTTGGTTGATCTGAACGATAGCAGCGAGGTCTCCTGCACCGTGCTCGTCGTGCCGTTCCAGGCTATGCGCGATGCATTGACCGCACTCGCCGCCGCCGTGCCCAATCTGCCGGCTATTGCGTGCGCGAGCAAAGGATTCGAAATCGACACCGAGATGATGGCCCACGAAATCGTCGCCGATGCGTATTCTCCGGATATCCCCTTTGCACAATTGTCAGGTCCGAACTTTGCATCCGAAGTGCTAAATAAAAGCCCGTCGGCTATCACGGTAGCGGCGACCGATCCCAGTCTCGGCCGCGATCTGGTGCACGCAATGCACGGGCCTTTCTTTCGACCCTATTACACTGATGACGTCGTCGGGGTAGAAGTCGGCGGTGCATTAAAGAATGTCATCGCCATTGCCGCTGGCATAGCAGATGGTCTGGAACTCGGTGCCAATTCGCGTGCTGCACTGATTACGCGAGGCCTGGCGGAGATCGCGCGATTAGGCGTAGCCCGCGGCGGCAGAATGGAGACCTTTATGGGTTTATCGGGTCTGGGCGATCTGGTGCTGACCTGCACTGACGATCAATCGCGCAACCGGCGTTTCGGTTTAGAGCTGGCGCGCCTCGGCGCGGTCGAGGCAGCGACCGCCAGCGTCGGTGCCCTGGTCGAGGGCATACCCACCACGAAAGCCGTTACGGCGATGGCAAACAAATGCAACGTTGAGATGCCGATAGCGTCCGAAGTCGCATCTGTTTTAGACGGCCAGACGTCTCCGCAGGAAGCGGCGCACAACTTACTGTCCCGCGATCCGGCTGCTGAGGGCATGTAGCAGGCAACGCGCAGAGTCGAGTGCATATCGGATCTTCAAGCTGTGAGCGGCGTCACCGCGCGACACTTCAGCCTGGTCTAAAACTGCTCCGAGTCATGAACGTTCGAAATACACCGATTGCGATTCTGGCCATCCTACTGGCGCTGGGCTTGCCGGCTCAAGACGCCTTCGCATTCAAGATGGAAACCGGTTCATTCCGGATCAACGCGACCACGGGTGGCAGCCCCAGTTTTACGACGCGCTCGTTTCAACAAACCTACGACGTCATCCCCATCGTAATTATTTTGACGACCAATCGGGGAGGAGATAGCACGGTCGTACGGATCCGAAACGTCAGCGTTACGAATTTCGAAGCCACCGTCGTGGAAAGTCCGGGCGAAGACGGGCCTCACACCTTCATGGACGTGCAGTACTTCGCGATCGAACCGGGTGTTCATAGCATGACGGTGGTCGACGAAGTCCTGGGATCGAGGACGATCACGATAGACGCGGGCATGCTCTCGACCTCGAACGTCGTTTGTAATCCCCCGGCGGTCTGTAGCGGAATTTATACCACGCAGGTGATTTCCACGTACGCCGCGCCACCGGTCGTCCTCGCACAGCTGCAGACGTTCGAAAATCCACCCGCGTACGTACTTGCAGCCCCGCCCCAGCCTTACATTACGGCCACCGTCGATAACGTTCTGACCGACCGCTTTGACGTAGCGATCGATCGGCACGAAGTTTCCGGTGGGTCTTTAACCGGCGTCGAAGCAGCGCTGGAGCAGGTCGGCTACGTGGCCTTCGACTCGAACATTACCGCTGCGGATTTCAGCGCCAACGGCGCTGCCAGCGTTCTCGTCGAGCTCGAAACGATACGCGTATTGTCGGGCGCCGCACCCGCGCCGTTAGGATGGAACAACGGCTGCGGCGGGTCGCTGAACATCAACTTTTCGAAATCGATGCCGAGCCGACATGTGATGGCGACCAAGCAGACGCGGCTGGAGTCTGACGGCGGCTGGTTGCGCCGCTGCAATCTGACCTCCACCCGCGTGCGGGTCGTGGTTGATGAAGACGTTAGCGGAGACGGCGAACGCGGTAAAGCGATGCGTGAAGGCGTAGCCGTCGTTATTTTTTCGCGGGCGTTCTTTTTCGATTCGAATTTCGTGCCTTTGACCGCCGCGCCCAATTTCAAGATCGAGGCGGACACGATCACGCTCACTCCCGGCATGCCGTCGACGATCACTTTGCGGCAGTTCTACGAACAACCGCCGGCAGTCTTTTTTCTGATCGACAGCAGCAATCCCGAGCCGACCGCGATCCGCGTGACCAGCGTCACGACGGACCTCGTGGCGGGCACGACGAGTTTCACCGCGGTCGCGGTGGAGCCCCAAGGCGCGACCGGCGGCGGCGTACCGAGCACGCCGGGCGGCACCCCGAGCACGGTGCACTACATCGCCGTGGAAAAAGGCTTGTTCAGTTTTCCCGACGCCACGCTGATCGAGATCGGCGAAGCCCCGATCACTGCCCTGCAACAGAATTTCGGCGGATTGGATTCGTTTCAAACCGTCAACTTGAGCGGCGCTTTTGCTGCGCCGCCCGTCGTGATCGCGCAGATCATAGGCGTTGCCAACACCCCCGCCGATCCCGCTGTACCGTGGTTGACTATTGCTTACGAATCGAACTCGACTACGACGAGTTCGTTCAATATCGCGCTCGAGCGCTCCGAGGTTAATGCCGGCGGACCCATTACGAATCCGGAAACGGTCGCTTATCTCGCGATCGACCCCGGGCTCATCGGCAGCTTCGTCGACAATTCGGGCGTTACCATTTTCGGTGAAGCCCAGCGCTCGTTCTTGAACGGTTTCGCGCTGTCGGGTTGGGATGACATCTGCTTCAACCCCGCCGTGCTCGGCATACCTTTTCTCAATGTCTATCCGGCGCCACCGGTGGCCGTCGCGCATGAAATGAGCCATTTCGGCGGCGACGGCGGCTGGCACCGCCGCTGTAATCTGACCACCACGCACATGCGCATCGCCGAAGACGAAGACCAGTATGCGAACGCCGAGCGCGCGCATATCTGGGAGGAAACCGGACTCCTCGCCTTCTCCGAACCCTTTGACGCCGACTTCTCCTTCTTCGCCTGGTATCAGATGGAGGAAGCCATGTGGAACAACGGCGCGCCCGGCCAGGTGATCAATACCGTCGATACGGCACTCAACGGCACCCCGATCGACAACGCCCAAACCGCGGTCACGACGCCGGCGTTTACGGTGGGACCGGACAGCACCTGCCGCTATGGCACGTTCGACGGCTCGGCCGATCTGGGTGCGATCCCGGACGGGGTCGACATCGGTTCGTCCGACCTCGCGCTGGTCGATCAGTTCACGGTGTCCGCTTGGGTTCGGGCCGCGGTCAACCCCCCGGCAGGCAACAATCGCTGGGTTTACATTCAGAATGACCGGCCGCTCAATTTCAACGATTATCAATTCTCGCTCAGGGGTAACCCGAACGACCGACGTATCCAGTTTCGCGTGCGAACGAGCAGCGGCAACCGCACCGTGCAGACCGCCAATATCGTCGTCATGAATACCTGGTATCACGTCACCGGTGTCTATGACGGCGCCGAAGTACGCTTGTATGTCGATGATGTGCTACTCGCCAACAGCGCGCATTCGGGTGATTTCGTCGCGTTCGATGCGCGCCGCGTGTTGAACGTCGGTAAGTCGGCGAATGCCGGCGCCAACTATCACGCCTTGAACGGCTTGGTGGATGAAGTCAGGCTGTACCGGCGCGCCCTGTCACTCGACGAGATTAAAGTCATTCGCCAGGTGACGCGGCCATGTGGACCGGCGTATGACCACTACGACATCGACCACGTCGGCGCGGGCGGTGGCTTTGCCGTGACCTGCGAGGCCGAACCCGTCACCATCACCTCGCACGACGCCGGCCACGTGGCGACTGCGCCGCCCGCCGGCACCGTGATGACGATCACCGCCACGCCGGGTGATACCTGGGCGATCGGCAGTATCGGTAACCCGGGCAGCTTCACCGATCTCGGCGGCGGTGTTGCGCAGTACGTGTTCGACGGCATCGAGACGCAGATCGAGCTCTTGCTGTCGCAACCGACACCGGCCGTAGTGTCGTTCGGGATCACCGACACGGGGGGTCGTGGCATCGGTGTGGGCGAAGGCCCGAACCTCGAATTCCGTGATGTGATCCTGCGCTTCGATCCGGTTGGCGTGCAGGTGGCCGGCAAGTCCGAGACGTTCACCATGCAGGTCATCGAAACCGGCGGTACCGGCGCCTGCCAGGCGGCCACGCCGCCGCCCGGCGACGTCGATTTCGCCTATGAGTGCTTTGATCCCGCCACCGGCTGTACCGGTATCACGAACGGCGTGATCGAAAGCATCACGATCTCGGCGTTCGACATGGGAACGGCGGTGCCCGCGGACACGGTGTCAACGCTGGTATTCGATGCTA
Organism: Gammaproteobacteria bacterium; assembly: GCA_965217605.1. GTDB lineage: Bacteria > Pseudomonadota > Gammaproteobacteria > JAYYZW01. The sequence continues at coordinate 140,859 of CBDCJB010000004.1, read as the reverse complement.
CGTCGACGACGATGTTTCAAGCGCAATACAACGATGCCGGCCTGGTCAGTCTCAAGGGCAGCGCCATGGTGGGCACGCCGCCGGCTACCGTTGAGGGCGCGACCAATCAATTCGTCGCGCGACCCTTTGCCCTGTATGTCAATATTCCCGGTAACCCAGCGGCCTTCGACGCCTCCGATCCGAACGTCTTCACGCGCGCGGGCGAGGACTTCGACGTGCAGCTCACGCCCGTGCGCTGGGATCCCAACGACGATAACGCGCCGATGGACGGCGTTGCCGACGGCCACGAGATGGGTGAGAACAACCCCGCGACCTTCGCCGACCTGAGCGACAACGCGGTGACCGTCAACTACGACACCACGGGTTTAGTGCCCGACGGACGCGCCTTGATCAGCAGTTACCTGCACCGGCCGTCCGATCCGTCCGCCGTGGATCCCGGGCTCACGGACAGCGGCGCGACACCGCTGCGGATCGGACCTTTCACCGGCGGTACCGCGAGCAGTCCCACGATCAATTTCGACGAAGTCGGCGTGATCGAAATCGACGCGGTGCAAACCGGGGATTACCTCGGGATCGGGGGTGCTGCGACGGCCGATATCCGGGGCGTGAGCGGGGCGATCGGCCGCTACATTCCAGCCTATTTCGAGGTGGTCGCTGCGTCTAACTTCGACCTTCGGAACGGCCTCGCGGCTCAACCATGGACCTGCGGCTTCACCTACATCGGGCAACCGTTCGAATACCTTGGGCCGCCCATGCTCACCGTCGCGGCTAGAACTGCGCTGGGTACCAACGCCGAGAATTATTCCGGCGACGCGGCACCCGGTGAGAACTTTTTCAAATTCACGAGCACCTTGCCGAATCGCAACTACACGGACAACACCCCATCGGCACCCACGGCTACGTTCGCCTTGGAGACCGCACCGGCCGCGTCCGCCATCTCCGCGGAGCAGGATTTCGACGGCCTGTTCGATCTCACTTTAATGGGCGAGAGCTTCCGCTACGACAAGGCCGCGGCGCCCGAGATCGAGTTCGAACCGCAGCTCGAGTTAACGGTGCCGGCCGCTGATATCACCGACGCCGATGGCGTGTGCCATCCCGGGGTAATGACGATCTGTAACACCAATGGTCCCGACACCAGCGTGGATTACGTGAAGTCCGATATCACGACGCCGGGCGTCGAACAACGTTTCGGTCGTCTGGTGGTGTTGAGCGCAGCCGGGTCGGAGCTGCTCGCGCTGCCCGCGCCGATGCGCGTCGAATATTTCGAAAATCAAGGGGGCGGAACGGGCGTATTCGTTACGAATCCGGATGATGCGCCGGATCCCGTCACCGATACGTGCACCACGCTCACGCTTGCAACCGCGGTGCGCCTGACCGGCGGCGCTGGTGAACAGGACGGTGACACGGTCGTACCGTTACAAGGCACCGGCGGCACAACCCAGCTCGTTGACCAGGCGACCGGCACGCCGCCGGCGCCAGATCCTGAATTCGATCTGGGACTCGCGACGCTTCTGTTCGAAGCGCCGACGCCGTCGGGCAATACGGGCTTCGTCGATATTCGCATCGACCTGAGTGCCGACGGCATGGAATGGCTGCGCTACGACTGGGACGGCGGCGGCACCTTCGATGACGATCCGACAGGGCGCGCGAGTTTCGGCATCTTCCCGGGACGTAACGAGGTCATCTACATCCGCGAACCCTGGGATTGAGTTCGGCCCGAGCCCAAGATCTGGGGTAAGGCCACCGGGTTTACCCCAATATCCTGTAGAACAGGCGGCTCAACACACGCGTCGGTCCGCCATGAGCGCACGAGCGGACCCATCCCAGACCATTAAATACTCTTCATATTTATATAGTTACTGTTAAAACCTACAGAAACTTCTTATAATAACCAGGTGATCGACTTGTTCAAAAAGCGGCGCGTATCCGACGGCCTTTTGTCGCTGTGTCCGAGCGCGCGTGGAATTGCCGCAGCGTATGTCAAGCGCACGGCCAACGACCAACCGGTTTTGGAGTGGGCCGAGTTTGTACCCACTGACGGCGACGCCGCGGCACGCCGCGTGGCCATCCAGCAACTCGTGAAAGCCCGCGAGTTGGAAGAACCGCGCGCAACCAGCCTGGTTACCATCGGCGATTACAGCCTGATCCTGGTCGAAACCCCCGACGTACCGACTGCGGAGTTACGCCAAGCGGTCCGGTGGCGGGTCAAAGACCTCATCGATTTCGACGTCGATGAAGCCGTGATCGACATATTCGAAGTGCCGACCCGCAAAGGCGGCCAGGAGAACATGATTTACGCGGTCGTGGCGCGCAGCCCGGCCGTGCGCGCATTGATCGACGAATTCTCGGATACCGGGGTCGACCTCGAGTACGTCGATATTCCTGAATTCGCGATAAGGAATTTGACCGCCTTGCTGCCGAAGGACGTCGGTGGCGTGGCCTTCATCTACCTGGAAGAAGACGGGGGTCGACGGTGATTTATCCGATAACCTACGGGATTACGCAAAACGCGAGATCAGGCGCCTGTCCGGCAGTAGTTGATGTCCAGCCGCAAGAAAATACGCATCGGCGACTTGCTTGTCGAAGAGCAGGTCATCACCCAAGCGCAATTGGAGGAAGCGCTGGCCGCGCAGAAAACGTCGGGCCATAAGCTCGGCAAGATCTTGATCGATAATGGCTACGTTACCGAAGAAGAGTTGCTGGGATTGCTCTCCACACAGCTCAGTATTCCCTTCATCGATCTCGTCCGTTATAAATTCGAACCCGAGACGATCACGCTCATACCCGAGATACAAGCACGGCGATTCCGCGCATTGGCATTGAAGGATCAAGGCGCGAGCGTGTTGGTCGGCATGTCCGATCCCACCAACATATTCGCTTACGACGAACTTTCGAGGATCGTCAACAAACCGATCGAGATGGCCGTCGTGCGTGAAGTCGACCTACTCGAGACGATCGATGCCGTCTACCGTCACAGCGAAGCGATCTCCGGATTCGCCGAAGAGCTAAGTGATGAGTTAGGGGAGTCCGATTTCGACGTGCAGCAACTGGTGGCCGCGGATGTCACTGACGCCCCCGTTGTAAAACTTCTGAAGACGCTGTTTCAAGACGCGATCCAGGTCAAAGCCTCCGATATTCACATTGAACCGGACGAGGCGGTCTTACGTATCCGGCAACGGATCGACGGCGTGCTGCAAGAACAGGTGTTGAACGAAAAACGCATCGCGGCCGCACTCGTGCAGCGTCTCAAGCTGATGGCCAGCCTCGACATTTCCGAGAAGCGCTTGCCGCAGGACGGGCGCTTCAGCTTGCGCGTGATGGAACGCAATATCGACGTCCGTATGTCGACCATGCCCGTTCAATACGGCGAATCGGTGGTCATGCGCTTGCTCGACCAGACCGAGGGCGTGCGCGAACTCGAGGCGCTGGGTATGCCGCGCCGTCTGCTCGAGCGATTCAGGAGCATCGTGCAGCGGCCCTATGGCATGGTCATCGTCACCGGACCCACCGGCAGCGGCAAGACGACGACCCTGTACGCCGCGTTACGCGAGCTCAACCGCGCCGAAACCAAAATCATCACGGTCGAAGATCCCGTCGAATACCGCCTGCCGCGCATCAATCAGGTGCAGGTCCACGCGGACATCGGTCTCACGTTCGCGCGGATCCTGCGTTCGACCTTGCGCCAGGATCCCGATGTGATCCTGGTCGGCGAGATGCGTGACGAGGAAACCGTTGAGATCGGCCTGCGTGCGGCGATGACCGGCCACGTGGTGTTATCGACGCTCCATACCAACGATGCGGTGAGCTCGGTCAACCGCCTGCTGGACATGGGCGCGCCGGGTTTTTTACTGGCGTCGTCGCTGCACGCGGTGCTGGCGCAACGGTTGATCCGGCGCGTGTGTAAGAGTTGTGTAGCTGATTACGAACTTACCGCCCGGGAAATGGCGTGGTTGGAGGCGTACCACGGCGAGACTGCGCTCGAACATGAATATAAGAAGGGCGCTGGATGCCACCACTGTAACAACACCGGCTACCACGGGCGCATCGGGGTTTACGAGTTGCTCGAAGTCGATGACACGCTCGCGCATATACTCGCGCGTGAAGACGCCGCGGCTTTTCAGGCGAACGCCCCCAAAGCCAAGGGCTTTACCCGTCTCGATTACGTCGGCCTGGCCTATGCGCGCCAAGACATCACCACGATCGAAGAAGTGATGCGGATATCCTCCGACATCGGCGACGAAATCGATCCAGCGCCGAAAACGGCCGACACAGCCGCCATTCCATCTTAGCGGGACAGCACATTGGCCAGTTTCAATTACCGCGGTCGTAATGCGCAAGGGGGTATCGTCGAAGGCGTACTCGAAGCCGCGACCGTCGACGCAGTCGCCACGCAACTCATGAACAGCGGCGTCACGCCCGTCGATATCGCCGAGGCCACTGCGCCCGGCGGCGACGTCTTCGCCGGCATTCGCAAGGTGCTCACGGCGGAGGCGCCGGGCCTTGAAGATCTGATCTTATTTTCACGGCAAATGTATACCTTGATGCGTGCAGGCGTACCCATCAATCAGGCCATGGACGGTCTCGCGCGCTCGACCCGCAACCAGATCCTGGTCGAAGTACTCGGTGAGATACAGATCGATCTCGAAAGCGGCCGGGATTTTTCAACGGCCTTGGGGCGTCACCCGAAGATCTTTTCTTCGCTGTTCGTAAACACGATCCGTATCGGTGAGAATACCGGCCGGCTCGACGAGGCGTTATTGCGGCTGTCGGATTATCTCGAGCTCGAGCGTGATACGCGGGCGCGGATCAAGAGCGCGTTGCGTTATCCGACGTTCGTCATCATCGCCATAACGGTCGCGATGGGCATCATCAACGTCGTAGTGATCCCGCAGTTCGCCAGGGTGTTCGAACGCGCCAACGTTGAACTGCCGTTCGCAACTCGAATCTTGATCGGAACGTCCAATTTCTTCGTGGCGTATTGGCCGGCGATGGTCGTCGCCTTGGTCGTAGCGATCTTTGCCGTTCGCAACTACGTTCGTACGGAACGCGGGCGTTATCAATGGGACAAATACAAGCTCAGGATACCGATCATCGGCAGCATTCTGTATCGCGCTACGCTCGGTCGTTTCGCGCGGTCATTCTCGATGTCGCTATCGGCAGGGGTGCCGTTGTTGCAGGCCTTGAACGTGGTATCACGCGCGATCGATAACGAATTCATCGGTGGGCGGGTTCGCGATATGCGCGAGAGCGTCGAGCGCGGCGACAGCCTGACGCGCAGCGCCGCGCAAACGGACATGTTTTCACCCTTGGTGTTACAGATGCTGTCGGTAGGCGAGGAGAGCGGTTCCATCGACGATCTTTTGGCCGAAGTCGCCGGCTTCTATGAACGCGAAGTCGATTACGACATCAAGAACCTGGCGCAGACCATCGAGCCGATTCTGATCGTCGTGATCGCGGCCATGGTACTCGTACTGGCGCTGGGTGTGTTCCTGCCAATGTGGGATCTGGCCAGCGTAAAACTGAATCGCTGACGCGTTTATGAATGGCCATAGAAACTGCAGTCTTACGACGAAATCTGAGCCGCGTGGAACTGCCGGCCGCGATCGTCATCATCGCGGTACTGTTCGCGATGTTCATGAATCGGGTCACGCGCGTCGAGGCCGCTGCGGAAAAATCGATACTGCGCGCAACCTATCAGGACATGCAGTCACGCTTGATTACGCTCAAAGTGAGCCTGGTATTTCAGGAAAAACGCGATCAGCCGCTAACACTGAGCGGTATTGCGCGCCACATCGGTCGGGGGACGCTGCCCTTGCTCGAATCGCAGGCCGAGGTGCGCTGGGAAGACGTCCCGCGCGGCGCCTGGATATACTTCAAGGACACGCAACACATTGAATATAGAGTCATTAATGAAGATTACTTCGATGTTGAGAGCGAGCAGCCCAAACGGGTCCGATTTCAACTCGAACCACGATATGTCGATACCAATCGCAATGGGCAATACGACGAAACAGAAGACCGCCTCGAAGGCGCGGTCTTGAGATTGCTCGACGAAAAGGTGTTTTCGAATGTGCGCTGAATCACAATTTCCAGACCAGAAACAAAATCTAATACGCACTCACTGACGGTCAGGTAAAACGGGTACTGACACGAAAGACGAGGAGACAATGATGAACAAGCAGCAATCGGGTTTCACCTTGATTGAATTGATATCCGTTATCGTGATCCTGGGCATCCTGTCCGCCTTCGCGTTACCGCGCTTCGCCAATCTCGAGGTCCAGGCGCGTGCCGCGGCGATCGAGGGTCTCGGTGGCGCGATCAGAAGTGCCGCCGCGCTAGCCCATGCGGTGTGGCTTGCGGACGGCGCGACGCTCGGAGTACAGTCGATCACGATGGACGGTGTCAGCTTCACGGTCGACGATGGCTGGCCGGATGAAACCACCATCGTCAATGCATTGCAGGAAGATCCAGCCGTTTCTGGATTCCTGAATATCGGAGCCGGCGAATGGAGCATGCAAGGCGTCGTGGGCACCGGTACCTGCAGGGTGATGTACGTGCACAACGCCGCCGTGGCGCCACTCATCACCGTAACAAACAACGATTGCAGCTAACGCATTCGCTTGACGTTTCGCCGGCGGGCTTCGCCCGCCGGTAATCCTCCGCCATGTATGCCGGGGCGCTGATTGCAATAATTGCACTCGGCATCTTCGTCCAGGGATTCCAGCTTTGGTCGCTGACCTTGATCGTCGTCGCGCTGCTGGCGCTGAACGCGCTTGGACTACGCCGCGCATTCGATCGAGTTGAAACCATTGCCCCGGGTTATGCCGGGCTCATCCTCGCCCTGTTTTCGGTCTGGCTGTTCGTATCGGCGCACCTGTCCGAGCTCGATTCGCTCACCCGGATCGGACTCTATCAACAACTGACTTTACCGCTGGCTTTTCTCGCTTATCTGCTCGCGCCGGATAAGGCGCTGGCGTGGCGCTGGATTATCCGGTTCAGCGGCGCGGCCTGTGTTGGATTGGCCGTGGCGGCGCTGGCTGAGCCCGTCTATCGAGAGGTCCCGACCTTGAGCGCGTCGTTTGTCCAGCGCAACTCGCTCAGCGGGTTCCTGCTGTTGTTGACCTTCATCTTGCTGCCGGCGCTCGAGCGCGCACTTGCCGCCGCGGTCAATCGCCGCCGCGCCATCGTCATCTGGTCGGTTCCGATTTTCCTCAGTCTCTTCGTCGTGTCCTTCAGCACGAGTCGCGCCGCGATCGGCGCGTTAGTCGTCGCCTTCGGGGGCTTTTATTTATCCGGCGGCAGGCATGGCCGTAACGGGCTGGGCAAGTACGTCCTGGCCCTTGCGCTATGGGCGTTCTTGCTCGCTGATGTGGCTTTGCAAGGCGATCTCGGTCAATCCGTGCACAGCGTGCGCCTGGTATCCGCGCAACTCATCGGCGCGCGCGACGGGCTTTTGGATGATGAATTCTCGGTAGTTTCCGATCGCGAAACCGGTGGCGTTCTTCCGCCCCTGTTGCAGTCGAAGGTTTCATCGGCCAACGAGCGATTGCTGATCTGGCGTGCGACTTTGAATATGGTCGAGGATCTGCCGTGGAGCGGCTTCGGCCCGGGGACTTTTCGCGCGGTTTATCCAAGCTTTGGCTTTGCCACGGACCGTTCATCGCGCAACTACGCGCACAATGATTATTTACAGATTTACGCGGAGCTCGGGATATGTGGCCTCGCTTTATGCGCGCTACTCGCCGGCGTCGTGGCATGGCGTTGGACGCGTCTGTTCAGACAGCGACACAGGTCCGAGGGGTATATGGAGAGTAACGCCCTGTTCTGGGGGATGGTCGGCGTAGGTGGGCAGAGCGTGTTCACTTACAATTTCTATGTGCCCGCTACGCTCATGGTGCTTGGTTTGGTGCTTGCCCGTTTCGGTTTGGCCACAGCTGACCAACAAAGCTCGCGATCGATCGCGCCCTTCCGAGGTTTCCGGCGCCCGTCGGTCATATTCATCCTCCTCGTGCTTACGTCGATTCCGACCATCACTTTGATCAGCGCCACTGCCACGGCGATGTTCCATGAGCGCGGCATGGCCGCGCTGAACGCCGGTCTGCTCGCCGAGGCGGAAGCCTTGCTATCGATGGCCGCGCGTTTGAATCCCAATGCCACGACCGAAGCTGCGCGCGCGCATCTCTATCTCGCGGCGTTCACCGCTCAGACCGAGGCTCAGAAAAAGCGCAGCTACTTTGCGCTGGCCGAAGAACATGCCGCCCGGGCGCAGGCGATGAATCGCTATAGCGCCGAGGTTGCCTATACGCAAATGCTGCTCGCCATACACGACGCGCGCTTCGATGAGCGCGCGCGAGTCGCTGCAATCGCGGCTCGTTATCGTGAAACCATGCGGCGCGATCACCGGTACTTTCCCGCTCGAATAGAACTCGCCCGCTTTCTGCAGCAGCGCGGACGGGGCCAACGCGCCCGTGCGATTTTGGAAGCGGGGCTGCGCCATCCTATTCCGGGCCATCCGCTGGTCGTTGATTATCTGACTCTGCTGCGCGATTTACGCAAAGAGACGGGCGATGCGGCTGGTGCGCGCGCCGCGGACAAAGAACTGCGGCGCATCCAGGAACTCGTGGGCGCCGCGTCTTGATCACCTTCAAGGTTCATCGGCGGCAGGCCGCGTTCTCGTTGATCGAATTGGTGGCCGTGATCGTCATCGTCGGCGTGCTGGCCGTGTTTGCGCTGCCGCGTTTCGCCGGTATCGATCCATTCGCCGAACGCGGGTTTTTCGAGGAAGCCCTGGCAGCGACGCGATACGCGCAAAAGCTCGCCGTCGCATCCGGTTGCAGTATCCGCATGAATTTCGATGCGGGCTCGAACAGCTTCGACGTAGCTCGCTGGACCGGGGGCACCGACTGCACCCAGCTGACGGCGCCGCTGCAAACGGTCCAACGTCCGGGCAGCGACACGCCGTTTCAATCGAGCGCCCCATCCGGGGTGAACGTCGGTAACAGTCTGACGTTCTACTTCGACCGCATCGGGCGGCCGCACGATCTGAGTGGTAATCTGATCACCGATCCGGCCGATCTCGATGTGGTGATCGGTCCCCGCCAGCTCCAGGTCATACCCGATACGGGTCTGGTGCTGGAAAACTGAGATGAGCGAGCTTTCTATCAAGCAACATGGCGTAACCATGATCGAGCTCGTCGCCTCGATCGTCATCATTTCGATCGCGGTATTGGGATTGATACTCGTCACCGCCGGTGTCGCCGGGCGGACCGGGGATCCGATGCCGGAACGTCAGGCCAGCGCCATCGCGCACGCTTACATGGAAGAAGTGATGCTGGCTAATTTTTGCGATCCGGATTTTCTGACCCCCGGGAACACCTGCCAAGTGCAGTGTGGGACAAATGCGTGCTCGGCCTGCGGCGGTGTCGGACCGCTCAAGGAAGCCACCCGCGATCTGTATGACGACGTCTGCGATTACAACGGACTGAGCGACGCGGGCGCCCGCGACCGCAGCGACAGCGCGATCGCCGGTTTGTCCTTGTACACGGTTTCGGTGAGCGTCATGGACAGCGGCATCAGCTTCGGCACACCTGCGATCAACTCGAATGCGGGCGAAGTGGTACGCATCGACGTCAATGTGAGCCATGCGGCGCTCGACAGCGATTTCAACCTGTCCGCTTTTCGGGCCAATGCGCAATGAACGATCACCCGGTGAAAAATCAATCGGCACGCGGGTTCACGCTCATCGAGCTGATCGTGGTGATCGTGATCAGCAGCATCGTCGCGGCGATGGCGGGGCTGAATATTTCACGACCGATTCAGGGTTTCACGGACACGGCGCGTCGGGGCGGACTGGTCGACGAAGCGGATACCGCGATCAACCGCATCACGCGCGAGGTCCGTTTGGCGCTGCCGAACAGTGTGCGCATCGACGGCGGTCTGGCGTTGGAATTTCTGCGCACCCGGTCGGGAGGCCGCTATCGCGCGCAAATCGACCCCGGGATGGCGTCGAATCCGCTTGACTTTCCCCCGGTCGACACCCAATTCGACGTGCTCGGCCGGCTCAACGAGTTCGGCCAGATCTGTGCGGGCGCCAGTCCGAATTGCGGCGGCGTGATGGCGACGAGCACGGCGGCCTGTATGGCCAGTACCGCCATCGACTGTCTCGTCATATTCAATACCGGCCAACCGGCGGATTGTTCGCTCCCGGTCGTCGGAAAGACGAATGCCTACTGTGCCGAGAACGTCGCGGGCATCGATATCGCAGATCCCGTACTGCGGACCATCCGTTTCGTCCACGATCTCGGCGCCTTCCCGTTCCCGTCGCCGAATCAACGCTTCCACGTGGTCGATACGCCCGTGAGCTACATCTGCAACCTCGGCACAGGTCAGCTCAACCGCTACGACGGCTACCCGATCGCCGCTATGCAACCGACCGTCGCGTCGCCGCCCGCCGCACCGGGGCGGGTGCTGGCTGAAAATCTCGTGGCCTGCAACATCGAATACGATCCGGGCACGGCGACACGCGCCGCCCTGGTTTCGGTCACCTTGACGCTCCGCGACAGCACGGCGCCGAATGAGAACATTCGTTTGTTCCAGCAGACCCACGTACCCAACATCCCGTGATCGGACTCAGGCAACGCGGTTTCTCCCTGGTAACGGCGATATTCCTGATCGTCGTCATCGCACTGGTCGCCGGTTTCATGGTCACGATCGGTTCGATTCAAAAGACGACGTCGGCGTTCTCGATCGTCGGCTCGCGCGCGAATTTTGCCGCACTGAGCGCCGTGGAGTGGGGCGCTCACCAAGTGCTCAACGTCGGCGGCGGCCCCGCTTGTTTTGCGTCACCAACGACGTTCGCGGTCACCGCGGTTGGCAATTTCAACGTGACCCTGCAGTGCGTTGAGACGTCGGTAACCGAAGCCACGACGACTTATTCGGTATTTGACATCGACGCGATCGCTGAATTCGGTACCTCGGGGCAGGAAGACTATTTCAGCCGTACTATTTCGGCGTCCATCACCTCAGCGCCTTAGCCCGCGTACCCGGTCTGCCGCCAGGCTTCATACACGGCCACGGCCACCGCGTTGGAAAGATTCAGGCTGCGGCTGCCGGACACCATCGGTATGCGCAAAACATGCGCGCTGTCGAACTGGTCGAGCACTTCGTCCGGCAATCCGCGCGTTTCTGAACCAAACAATAAGGCGCTGCCGCCACGAAATTGTGCGCCGGAAAATTCTCTTGCGCCTTTCGTCGAAAACGCAAACACTTCAACGTCGCCAATGCCTTCTAAACACGATTCGAGTGTCGGGTGTCGATCGATCGTCACATATTCATGATAGTCGAGGCCGGCACGCTTCAGATCGCGATCCGAGAGTTCGAATCCGAGCGGTTCGATCAAGTGCAGATGAGCACCGGCATTGGCGCACAGGCGTATAATATTGCCCGTATTGGGCGGTATTTCGGGCTCGTAAAGAACTACGTGAAACAAGATGATCGTTTGCAGGTCGATCTCTGCGGCTTGGCCCTGCAGACCCCGCTGGTACTGCTTTCGGGCTGCGTCGGCTTCGGCGAAGAGTATACGCGGGTCGCTGGTTTTTCCAACGCCGATGCCGGCGCGATCTGCCTGAAAGGCACGACCCTCGAACCGCGTCTGGGAAACCCGCCGCACCGGGTTTACGAAACGCCGGACGGCATGCTGAACTCGATCGGCTTACAGAACCCGGGCGCACGGGCGGTCGTCGATTCCATCCTTCCTGAGCTCGATTTTGATGAAACGCGGTTCATCGCGAACGTTTCCGGATCGACCGTTGACGAATACGCATCCGTCACGCGCATATTCGACGCTTCTCCGATCGATGCGATCGAGATCAATATCTCCTGTCCCAACGTAAAGGAAGGGGGCGTTGCGTTTGGCAACGATCCGGATATGTCAGCCCGCGTCGTCGAAGCTTGCCGCCGCGTGACGGCAAAGCCGCTGATTACGAAACTCTCCCCGAACCAAACCAATATCGCCGAGAACGCCAGGCGTTGCATTGAAGCGGGCACCGACGGGTTTGCCGTGATCAACACCCTGATGGGCATGGCTATCGATGTAGAGACCCGGCGGCCGTTCATCGGTAATCAACAAGGCGGGCTCTCGGGTCCCGCCATCAAACCCATCGCACTGTACAAGGTGTTCGAGGTCTATGAGGTGGCGAAACCGCATGGCATACCCATCATCGGCCAAGGCGGCGTTACGCGCACCGAGGATGCCATCGAGTTCCTGTTAGCCGGAGCCTCGGCGGTCGGTGTCGGCACCAGCCTGTTTTACGATCCATTGGTGTGTAAGTCACTCAATGCAGGGATGCTCGCGTATCTCGACCGACACGGATTCGAAACGATCGCGGACCTTACCGGAGCGATCGTACTTTAATGTCCCCGGATTCCGCTTCGCTCCATCCGGGCTACGGTAAGGGATGTAGCCTGGATGAAGCGAAGCGGAATCCGGGGTTCTTAACCGAGGCGCCTGAGAAATACGCGCATCTCCTTTGCGGCTTGAATATCACCGCGGCGCTCGGCCGTCTCGATGCCGGCGCGATACGCCTCCCGCGCCTCTTCCTCCCGATCGCAGTCAAGCAACGATTTGCCGAGGAGTTTCCAAGCGGCGGAGTAGTCGGGATCGAGCGCCACGGCGCGCTCGAGATGTGTAGCTGCAAGCGCCGGATCGTCGTCAAGGTAGGCATTGCCCAAACTGAAACGAAGTAAAGCCGTTTCCTCACCTCGAGCAAGAAGGGCTTCCAAATTCTCCGTGAGCTTGCTCACGAGCGCCAGAAGGACGGGGTGAACAAGACCAGCAGGGTGAATATCTCGAGCCGCCCGAGCACCATCGCGAAGCACAGCAGATACTTGGCCAACGGTGATATATCGGCGTAGTTTGCGCTGACATCGCCGAGTCCAGGGCCGAGGTTGTTGAGACAGGCGGCGACCGCCGAAAACGAGGTCACCTGATCGAGTCCCGTTGCCATCAGTGCCAGTTGCAACAACACGAATACGGCGACATAGGTGGCGAAGAATCCCCACACGGCCTCCACCACGCGGTCGTTGACAGGGCGGTCACCCATGCGAATCGTGATGATTGCGTTAGGATGGATCAAACGCCGGATCTCGCGCACACCCTGCTTGAACAACAGCAAGACACGAACGACCTTGAGGCCGCCAGCCGTGGAGCCGGCGCAGCCGCCGGCAAAACTCAAGAACACCAGGAGCAGCGGAAGAAAACTCGGCCAGAGTTGATAGTTGGTCGTGGTAAATCCCGTCGTGGTGCCGATCGAAATCGTTTGAAACAAGCCGTAGCGTAGCGCTGATCCCAGCGAGTCCGTCTCCTTCGCCAGCGCCAAGGCGATGACCGAGATCAGAAATACGCCGGCGAGCAGGCTCGCATACATTCTGAATTCGGAGTCGAAGAAATACGGTTTCAGGTTGCGGTAGCGCCATGCCATGAAGTGCAGCGAGAAGCTCACTCCAGAAATGAACATGAAAACGATCGCGATTGCTTCGATCGTACCGCTATTGAAATATCCGATGCTCGCATCGTGCGTAGAGAATCCGCCGATCGCAACGGTGCTGAAGCTGTGCCCAACGGCGTCGAAAAAGCTCATCCCGGCGCCGAAATAGGCAAGCGCACACGCCACAGTCAGGCTCACGTAGATGTACCACAGTGCCTTCGCCGTTTCGGTAATGCGCGGCGTCAATTTGGAATCCTTCATGGGGCCCGGCGTTTCGGCGCGATAGAGTTGCATGCCACCAACCCCTAGCATCGGCAGGATCGCGACGGCGAGTACGATGATTCCCATTCCGCCAAGCCACTGCAGGAGTTGGCGATAAAACAGGATCGACGGTGGCAGTTGATCGAGGCCGACGATCACCGTTGCGCCAGTTGTCGTCAATCCGGAGATGGACTCGAACACGGCGTTCGCAACGCTCATATTGGGGTCTTCCGCTAACAGGAAGGGAATCGAACCCGTCAGGCCGAGGACGAGCCAGAACGACACCACGACCAAAAAACCGTCACGTAACTTCAAGTCCCGTTGGACCGTACGAACCGGTATCCAGAGGCCGAGGCCTGCGACGAGGATGACGACTATTGCGGTCCCGAACGCATTTGCCATGCCGTCCTGGGTCCATACGGCAATCAACAAAGGCGGCACCAGGGTTGCGCTGAAGATGGATAGCAGCAGCCCCAGGATTTTTTGAATTACCTGTATGCGCATGACGCTGGCGTTCGGGCTGGGCGCGGTAATCAGATGAAGGTGACGTTGACCTGGAACAGCCGCTCGACGTCCCTGACGTGTCGTTTGTTCGTAACCACCAGGATGACGTGGTCCTCGGGTTCGATCACGGTGTCGTGATGCACCATGATGACTTCGTCTTTACGCACGATTGCACCGATCGTCGTCCCCGGTGGCAGTTCGACATTTTCAATCGAACGCCCAACGACCTGACTCGAGCGCGGATCACCGTGCGCGATCGCCTCTATGGCTTCGGCTGCGCCGCGGCGCAGCGCGTGAACCTTGACCACGTCACCGCGACGCACGTGGGCGAGCAGGCTGCCGATCGTGGCCTGTTGCGGAGAAATGGCAATATCTATGATGTCGCGCTGCACGAGGTCCACGTAGGCGGCGCGATTGATCAAAGCCATAACGGTATTAGCGCCGAGGCGTTTTGCGAGCATAGAAGAGATAATGTTGGCCTCGTCCGCATTGGTGAGGGCGCAGAACACGTCCGTGCTCTCGATGTTTTCCTCGACCAGGAGATCTTCATCCGCGGCATCGCCCAACAAGACGTAGGCGTGCTTCAGATCCTCGGATATTGCTTTTGCGCGGGCTGCGTTATTTTCGATGATCTTGATGTCGCAGGTCTTCTCCAGAGCCATTGCGAGCCGCTTGCCGATGTTCCCGCCACCCGCGATGATGACGCGGCGATTGGGTCCTTCCAGCTTGCGGAATTCGCTCATGACCGAACGAATATGCTTCGGCGTGGCGATGAAGAACACGTCGTCGCCGGCCTCGATGACGGTATCACCCTGCGGAATGATCGCCTCGTGGCGCCTGAAAATCGCTGTCACCCGCGTCTTGATTCCGGGTAGCTGCTCGGGCAGCTCACGTAAGCGGTGTCCGACCAAGGGCCCGCCGTAGAACGCACGGGCCCCGACGAGCTGCACTTTACCGCCCGCGAAATCGAGGACCTGCATGGCGCCCGGGAATTCGATCAAGCGTTGTGTGTATTCGGTAACTTCCTGCTCCGGGCTGATCAACACATCGATCGGCAGCGCCTCTTGTGCGAACAGCGTCGGGTGATTCTGATATTGACTTTCACGAATGCGCGCGATTTTCGTCGGCGTATGAAACAAGGTGTAAGCGACCTGACATGCGATCATGTTAGTTTCATCGCTGTTTGTGACGGCAATGATCATGTCCGCGTCTTGCGCGCCTGCGCGCCCTAATACCTGCGGGTGCGATCCATGGCCGACCAGGGTTCGCAGGTCGTAGCGATCCTGCAAATGGTGCAAAACGGTGGGATTAGAATCGATTACCGTAATGTCATTCGCCTCGCTGCACAGATTGGAAGCAACCGAAGAGCCGACCTGCCCGGCTCCCAGGATAATGATCTTCATGCCTTACTGGCTTCCTTGATGCGCTTGGGATCTATGCCGAGGCTGCGTAATTTTCTGTATAAATGCGTGCGTTCGATGCCGACCCGTTCGGAAACTTTGCTTACGCTGCCGTTAACCGCTCGAAGCTGATACTCGAGATAGGCTTTCTCGAAATGTTCGCGCGCTTCACGCAGCGGCAGATCAAATCCGGGCAGCAGGGGCTCACCCTGGACTTCCCAGCTCCTTCCCAGCATCGAATTGATCTCCGCCACTTCGACGTGGTCGCCGGATCCGAGTATCAACAAGCGTTGTACGAAGTTCCGCAGCTCGCGGATATTTCCGGGCCAGTCATAGTCTTTCAGGCGATTTCGTACCGATCCTGGGAAATTGCGGCGCGGCAGCGCCTCCTGCGTTTCGAACCCCTCGAGGAAGTATTCAATGAGGTCGTCGATGTCGTCGCGGCGTTCGCGCAAGGCGGGGACGACGACAGGCAGTACATTGAGGTGGTAGAACAGGTCTTCTCGAAACTCGCCCGAGCCCACGAGGTCAACCAGATTCTTGCGCGTGCTGGCGATGATCCGGATATCGATGGATACGGGTTCTCGACCGCCGACGCGCAAAAACGCCTGATTTTCCAACGCGCTCAGCAAGCGCGCCTGAGTGCTCAAATCCATATCGGCGATATCTTTAAGGAACAAGGTCCCGCCGTTGGCGAGTTCCAGCGATCCGAAGATCACTTTTCCGGATTCTTCCACGCCGAACAGTTCAGTATCGGGATTCTCGCGCGCCAGACCCGCGACATTGACGTTTACGAATTTTCCCGTTGCGCGGCTGCTATTGGCATGGATGAACCGCGCGACGACTTCTTTCCCTGTTCCCGATTCACCGCTGATAAAGACGCTCGTTTTGTGATCGGCAATGCGCAAAGCATTGTTGCGCAGTTTCTCCATCGTCATGCTCGAACCGATGGGTTCGACGGTCGACTGTGTTCTCTGCCGCAGCCCGATGTTTTCGGACTTCAAGCTCGCGTTTTCGAGCGCGCGTTGAACCGTGAGCAGGATTTTGGCGATCGAAAGCGGTTTCTCGATAAAATCGTATGCGCCTAGCCGCGTCGCTTCGACGGCCGTCTCCACGGTGCCATGGCCGGACATCATGATGACCGGTGCGTCGAGGGCGTTACCGTCCGACCATTCTTTGAGTAAGGCTATACCGTCGGTATCCGGCATCCAGATATCGAGAAGCACGAGGTCCGGTCGGCGATGGCGGCGGCTTTCACGCGCTTGTTCCGCGTTTTCCGCAGCGGTCACTTCGAATCCCTCGTCTTCGAGAATTTCTTTTAAAAGACTTCTAATATCCGGTTCGTCATCGACGACGAGAATATGGCCGGTGTTCATACCGCGTCCTTTTGCAACGCCTCTTCGGCGAGTTTTACGTCTCTTTCCAGCGGCAGGCGGATGATCGCCACTGCACCACGGCCTTCATTGTTGCGCAATGTAACGACGCCGTTGTGCTCTTCTATGATCTTTTTGACGATAGCGAGGCCGAGTCCCGTACCACGCGTTTTATTCGTCACATAGGGTTCGAAAATGTTCTGGAGCAATTCTTTTGGTATCCCTTCGCCACGATCTTCGATCCGAATCTCGACGTGATCCGCTGACGCGTAACGTGTTTTTAATGTCGTTACTATGATATGCGCATTTGCGACATCGGGCGACGCTTCAATCGCGTTCTTCACGAGGTTATTGAATACCTGGCGCAGGCGCTTCGCGTCCGCAGAAAGATCGGGTAGATCGGTATCGAATTCGGTTTCCAGGCGCGCGCCGGGGTGTGCGCTGCGAAACAATTCGACGACACCCCCGAGCTGCGAATTGAGGTCAACCGGGTCTTTGTTGATCACCGGTGGTTTGGCGTAATCAGAGAAGGTATCGACCATGGCCTTCATGGTTTCAACCTGTTGGATGATCGTGCTCGTCAGGCGCTCCAGCGGCTCTTTTTCTTGATCGGTGAGTTTGCCGAGGTATTTCTGACGCAATCGTTCCGCGGCGAGGTGAATGGGGGTCAGAGGATTCTTGATTTCATGCGCCAGACGCCGCGCGACTTCGGACCAAGCGGCATCGCGCTGGCCCCGAATAATCGCCGTTATATTCTCGAATACGATCACGTAACCGACCGCCGTTCCCTGACTCGCCGGAAGCGCGGTGCCCCTGCACATCAAAACGCGGCGCCCGTCGGAAGCGAAGATCGTAATCTGCGCCTGCCAGTGTTGACGATGTTCCGCAATGAGCGGACCGAGTACATCGCTGAGAGGTATGAGGTGATCATAGCGTCCGCATATGGCAAACAACGACGTCCCCGGTTCCGCGACGCGATCGATTTCGAGCATTTTTAATGCGGCGCTGTTCATCGTCGTAATGCCGGCATGTTCGTCCAGCGCAATGACGCCGGATGATAGCTGGCGGAGTACGGTGTCGAGATACTCATGCTGGGTTTCGACTTCCTCACGGGCGAGGGCGATGCGGCGCGTCATATCATTGAAGGAATGAACCAAAAACCCGATCTCGTCGTTGCTCTCCACGGGCAGGCTCTTCTCATAGTTCCCTGCCGCGACCGCCGCCGTACCTTCGGCGAGGTCGCGGATCGGGGCCGCTAGGCGGCGCGCTGAATAAAACGCCGCCCAGACTGCCGTCACGATGCTGAACAACAGGACGAGCGTAAGCGTCATGGCAAAGCTGAGCTTCAGTTTATCGCGCAGATAGGCAAGCTCGTTGTATTTGGCGTAGGCGTATTGAACGCTTTCCGCGAGTTCGTTGACGCGCGCCGCTACAGGATACAAGGCGTGGAGGATGCGTTGGGTGCCCGAGCCGGATGCATCGGTCGCGCTGACTGCGATGCGGATGAGGAGCTCGCCATGGCGCATGGGATCCAGGCCAATGTAACTCTGCCCTTGGCGCACCTGTATCAGTACGGGCTCTGGAGGCAGATGCGGAACGATATCAGTGATCCTGCTGCTTGACGCCAGAAGATCGCCGCCGCTGCTGAGTAAGGTGAGTTCCTCCGCACCACTGCGCACGCGCATTGAGTCGAGTAGCGCCGGCCCCGGCTCCCAGGTACTCCCGACGACGAAACTGTCCGGATTTCTCAACGCATCCAGATTGAGCGTAGTACCCCTTGGCGTTCCGCGAGCGAGCTCGTCGGCCATGAGTTCGGTCTGCCCGAGCAGCTGGCGCATGCGTAAATCGAGCGCCTCGCGACCCAGTTCCAAAGCGTCGTCGAGCGCTTGTTCGATACGCACGTCAAACCAGCTGTCTATACCGCGGCGCAGAAAATCCAGGGAAAAGCTGTACAGCACGATAACCGGCGTGATCGCCAGCGCAACGAAAATCAACAACATCCTCAAGGTTAGCCGGGCGCCGGGCTCACGGGAGCGCAACTGCCTCGTTAAACGTCGTGCGTTGATGCCGATCAGAACGATGAACGCGAGCAAGCCCGCGGAATTCGAAATCAGCAAAATGGCATATAGCGCTCCAAACTGTTCGGAATTCTGGATCGCAGCGCTCATGAGGATCAGCGATCCCAACAGCGACATGCCCAGCAGTGTGACCGAGCCGAGCACGACTGCGCGCCGCCTTAAGGGTTGGCTTTCCATCGATACCAGCCGCTGGACATATGCCAACCAGGCGAAATATAGGCAAGGGGTATGAGTGGTGCCGGTAGAGACTCGATATCCAAGCGCAGGCGCAAACTGACGTCGTAGGCGCTTTCTTGATCGAGCTCGGAGGCTTCGGCGACCGGCAGCTCACGGATCGTACCGAGGTCGTCAATCGCGAGTTCCAACGAGCCATGAAGGCTACGGTCACCCGTGATCAGATCCGACAGAATGAATTGCTCACTCAAGGCATGGCGTTCGATCGAATATTTACGATGGGTGCTGATGAGTTTCGGATCCCAGAGATACTTGCGTGGCCGGGTGATCCGTACATCGAGTTCGATATAGATGGGGATGCCGCTGTTAAGGGCGTCCAAGGCATCTTCGCTGAAATTGAAGGACGCATCTGCATTGACGAAAAACATATCGTTAACGACTTCTGTTTGCGCATCCCGAACCGTGATATCGCTCGCGTGAACACTTCCGATCCAGAGCAGGAACATCGCGCCGACAAAAAAGCAGCGATGCCGCACGGGTTGCGGATATCCGTTCATCGGCGGGGTGAACCCTTGCTCAGCAAAGCGTAGTAGAACCCGTCCATTCCACCCTCGCCTGGAAGGATCTGACGGCCGTAACGTGTAGGTCGCCCCCACGTTACCGACGGTGTCGCGATCTGCGCATCGGAATGGTCCTCAAGCAGCACCCCAACGACCTCATCATTTTCGGCCGGTATTATCGAACAGGTCGCGTACAGCAGCCTACCGTCTCCTGCAAGTAACGGCCAAAGTGCCGCAAGCAGGCGGCATTGCTCCGCGGCATGAGTGTCGATGTCGTCGGGCCGCCGATGCAAGCGCACGTCGGGATGCCGGCGCACGACCCCGGTCGCCGTACACGGGGCGTCCAACACGATACGGTCATAAAGCTCGCCGTCCCACCAGTCATCCGGCGCGCCAACGTCGGCGACTTCGGTTATGCCATGTAAACCGAGGCGTTTTAGATTCCCTTCAACGCGCTGCATACGATCGGCGGAAATATCGACGGCGACAAGGTGGACGTCGGTCTTGACGCTCTCGAGGATATGGCAGGTCTTACCCCCGGGTGCGGCACAGGCGTCGAGGATGTGACGCGCCTGTTCGCTGAGGATCAGTTGTGCGGCGAGCTGCGCGGCTTCGTCTTGAACCGATACCCAACCGGCGTCGAACTCTGGAAGAGCCGACACCGGTACAGGGTCAACCAAGCTTACTCCGACCGGCGAATACACCGTCCGCGCAGCGCCGATTCCGGCTTGCGCGAGCATCGACATATAGTTTTCAACGCTTGTTCGTTTCTGATTCACGCGCAAGGTCATCGCGGCCTGGGTATTGTTGACATGCAGAATCGACATCCAATCGTCCGGCCAATCCCTGCGGAACCGGTCGATCATCCACTGCGGATGTTCAAAACGAACGGCTTCGTCGGCCGTGTCTTCAACGGGCGGATTCCCGCGCAATGCGTTGCGTAACACGGCATTTACCAACGGGCATGCCCAGGCTTTGCGCATTTCTCTCGCGCTATCGACGCTCGCCGATACCGCAGCATGTGCAGCAACGCCCATGTGTGAGATCTGGAACAATCCTCCGATCAGCAGGGCTTCGATATCGGCATCCTTGGATTTGAGCGGCCGTTCGAGCAGCGTGTCGAGGCGAGCGCGCAAGGAGTAATAGCGGCGCAGGGCGCCGTATACACACGCTTGTACGAAAGCCCGGTCCCGCTCATCTTCGAGACCCGCCAGCGCCGGCGGTGTGACATTGGACAGCGAACGCCCATCGTAGACGACCGCCTTGATCAACCGGGCGGCAGCGGTACGCGTCGACTGGGGCGGAGCGCTCAGAGCTGACTCCCGTAGCCGTTGATGAAAGCGCTTGCTGACATTCGCTTTTTGCCGGCCGGTTGCAACTCGAGAATGGACAGGACGCCGTCACCCGTGGCGATGTTGACGCCCGCGCCATCGAATTCCAGAACGCTCCCGGGCGACGCGTCGGTGTCGGCGCCGTCGAGGCGGCAGCCATAGACCTTGACGTCGATGCCGCCGAGCTGAGTACGGGCGCCGGGCTTTGGATTCAACGCACGGATCTGTCTGTCGATTTTCAATGCCGGTTCGGACCAGTTGATCACGAGCTCTGCGTTGGAAATTTTTTCTGCATACGTCGTCAACGCTTCGTCTTGGCTTACTTCATTGACCGCACCATTCACATACACATCCAGCGCTTCGTTCAATGCCGTCGCTCCAAGTGCGGCGAGGCGGTCGTGGAGCGTACCGCCGGTATCGGCGTTCGATATGCCGCAGGCTTTGAGCAGCCAGAGCGGGCCGGCATCCAGGCTTTCGACAATGCGCATGATCGAAACCCCTGTTTTGTCGTCACCGGCCATCAACGCGCGTTGAATCGGCGCCGCGCCCCGCCAGCGGGGCAACAACGATGCGTGGATATTGATCGGCGCCGCAGGGGTATCCAAATACGCCGCGGGCAGAATATGGCCGTACGCCGCGACGATTAACAGTTCAGGCGCATAGACTGCAAACCTGTCGTGTGCGTCCGGCGCGCGGAGGTTCGACGGCTGTTCGATGACGAGTCCTAATTCACGCGCTACACGTGTTATCGGGCCGGATCTCACCTGCCGTCCCCGGCCTTTCGGTTTGTCGGGTTGCGTGTAGACGGCCACGACGTCGACGTCGGCACGGGCGTGCGCGGCGCGCAGACTGGGTACTGCGAATTCCGGCGTACCGGCGAATATTGTTCGGATCAGTCGCATAGCAAGCGCCGATCACACGGGCTCAGATGGCCAGCCGGTGTTCCTTTTCCAGTTTCTTGCGGATGCGGCTCTGTTTCAGTTGGGAGAGGTAATCAACGAACAGCTTACCGTCAAGATGGTCGATTTCATGCTGGATGCAGACCGCGAGCAAGCCTTCGGCTTCGAGTTCGAAGGCGGTGTTATCGCGATCGAATGCCGCTACCCGGATCCGCTCGGCACGCGCGACCACCTCGAACACCCCCGGTATGGAAAGGCATCCCTCCTCCATTTCATAGTCGCCCTCACGGCTGACTATCGTCGGATTGACGAAATGCATCGGCACGTTCTTATCGGGCGAGATGTCGAGCACGAGCAGGCGCTGATGCACATTCACCTGGGTCGCCGCCAGACCGATGCCGGGCGCCGCATACATGGTCTCCAGCATATCGTCGATCAAGGTGCGCAAGTCATCGTCAAAGGCCGTGACCGGACGCGCATGATTGCGCAATCGCGGGTCGGGGTGATGCAGGATTTGGAGCAGCGCCATGGTGTATCTAGGGGCTTTCGAACCGTCGGCAGAATACTTGTAAGACACTGATTACTCAACAAGATTCCGGCGGGGGCGGCACTATAGCCGACAACCTTACGGCGGTTTTCTTTTTCACTGGATCTGCTAAACTACATTAAATAAAGCATGTAAGGGTACTGACATGTCAGGAAAAATACTAATTTGCCTGGGATTGTTTGCGTTCATGGCCGGCGCCGCCGCCGATGAGGTGCAACTGCGCGCCGATCATCCCGATACTTATACCGTGCAAAAGGGCGACACCCTGTGGGAAATCGCGGGGCGCTTTCTAGCCCAACCCTGGCAATGGCCAGAGATCTGGGAGTCGAATCCGCAGATCGAGAATCCCCATCTGATCTACCCGGGCGACGTCGTTACCTTACAGTTCAAAGACGGCAAACCGACTTTGAGTATCGCCTCCGGCGAGGCGCCCGGCGAGCCAACCAGCGACACGTCCGCCCCGGCGCCCGTTGCCAGTGTGGATAGGAGCCGGCGCGACGTCAAACTGTCGCCGACGATTCGTGAAACACAGCATGTCGACATCGTCCGGCAGATCCCACTCGACGCCATCCAGCAGTTTCTGTCGCGTCCGCGCGTCGTAACCGATGATCAAATCGGGCGGTCGGGCTACATCATCGGCAGTTTGGAGGAAGGTTTGGCGTTCGGTCGCGGGCATCGCGTTTACGTACGCGGCCTCGGCCAGCCGGTTACGAACAAGTTCTCTATCTTTCGAAAGGGCCCGGAATATCGCGATCCGGATACGGGCGCCGTACTGGGATACGAAGCGGAACACGTGGGCGATGGCGTCGTCGAGCGCTTTGGCGATCCAGCGACGATCCACATCGTCACTTCAAACAAGGAAGTGCTCAAAGGCGATCGATTGATGCCGGAGATGAGTGACGAGATACCCGAATTCATCCCACACGCCCCGAATGCGGAAATCGCCGGCAAGGTCATTTCCGTGATCGATGGCGTCTCACAGATCGGGCAGCATCAGGTTGTCGTACTGAATCGCGGCGTCGCGGACGGCCTGGAGCCAGGTCATGTGCTGGCGATCTATCAGGATGGCAAGGTCATTACCGACTCGACCGCGGGCGACATCGCCGACCGCGAAAAGCAACAGGCATTGGCGGGTACCGAAGAAGGCCGATCCTTTCTCGATAGCGTCGTCACAGACTTACGCACCGTCGATCGCACGATGAGGGATTTCCTCGGGACGCCGATCACGAGCACCGCCAATATAACGGTGAGATTACCGGAGGAACGTGCCGGAGAATTGATGGTGTTTCGAACCTTTGACATGGTGAGCTACGGGCTGGTGATGAACTTTCAACGCCCGATCCACATCCTCGACAACGTTCGTAACCCGTAATACCGCGCCCGCCTACACGCACACTAGATAACTGGGCCGTGCATCTCGTGCACGGCCTGTTTATCATGTTCCTCGATGGACAAGGGACTGGACATCGAGCGGCTGCGCGAATCGCTTGCGTTCCACGGCGCGATCTACTCGAACGCGGATGCAGCGAAGCGCTATTTCGCAGCGATTCGCGAAACCTCTTCAAACGACCGCAGATTAACCGGTGGCCTGCCTGAGATCATTCAGCGGCTGCGCGCCAGCGGTGCTAAACCGCGTTGGGATTTAGCCGACCGCGCGCTCGCATGGGCCGAGGCGCCTGACCACGCCCTGATCCCGCTCGATGACCTTCGCTACCCTAACCGGTTGCGGGAAATCGCTTCGCCGCCGATCATATTATTCGTCGCGGGCGCACCGGACCACTTGAGTACCGATCAGATCGCCATAGTCGGCGCCCGTAAAGCGACCAAACCCGGTTGCGAATTTGCGTCCGATATCGCCGCCGAACTGGCGCACGCCGGCTTGAGCGTCACGAGCGGCATGGCACTCGGTATCGATGCCGCCGCGCATCGCGGCGCGCTACGCAGCGGTACGACCATCGCGGTGTTCGGCTGTGGCATCGATAGAATCTATCCAGCCCGGCACCGGCACCTGGCTCGGGAAATCGTTCAGGCTGGCGCTCTGGTGTCTGAATTTCCACTTGGTGCGCCGCCACTCAAGCATCATTTTCCCCAGAGAAACCGCGTGATCAGCAGTCTAGCACGCGGTACCGTCGTTGTTGAGGCGGCGCTTCGCAGTGGTTCGATATCGACCGCGATGCATGCCCTCGAGCAGGGTCGTGAAGTATTTGCCGTGCCGGGCTCGGTGCACAACCCGATGAGTAAAGGCTGTCACGCGCTGATCAAACAGGGCGCGATGCTCATCGAAAGCGCTTCGAACATTACCGATGAGTTTCCCGATCTCGAGCCATTACCTCACATACAACCCGCAGCATCGAGTACCGACTTTTGCATTGATTCCGTATTACCAACGCTCGGTCAGCGCGAAATCGATGCTTTCGATGCGTGCGGTTGGGAACCGTTCACAATAGATCAAATCGTTTCACAGTCCGGATTGACGGCCCAGGAGGTTTCCTCCATGCTGTTGGCGCTCGAACTTGCGGGAATAATAGTGACGCAAGCATCGGGATCCTACGTGCGCGTTCGCTAGTTCTGTGCGGATCCGCATTGCGGCCTTCGAACGTGGAATCATTGGTGATGAAGCATACGGTTATTGATATTCTGATTTATCTCTTCGAGCACCATATCGACGATGATTTGGATCTCGATGCAGACCGGGACCGCTTGAAATCTGAGCTTCGTGAGGCAGGTTTTGATTCTGGAAAAGTGTCAGAGGCATTCGACTGGGTGCAGGAATTGGCTGCGAATCGGAATTTCACGGGGGATTTACCCCCGCCGGCGCAAACTTCGACTCGAATTTTTACCGTCGACGAAGAACGCTATCTCGACGCGGAATGCCGGGGCTTCCTGTATTTCCTGGAGCAAGCCAAGGTCCTTGACACGCGTAGTCGCGAACTCGTCATTGACCGTGTCCTCGCGCTTGAACCGGACGATATAGATTTAGAGCAGCTCAAATGGGTCATATTGATGGTCTTGTTCAATCAACCGGGTCAGGAACAAGCATTCGTGTGGGTAGAAGAACTTGTAATGGATGACCTTTACGGGAACCTGCACTAACCACAATCAACGTCGCGTTCCCATGGCAAATAATCTCGTCATCGTCGAATCCCCGGCCAAAGCCAATACGATCAAGAAATATCTCGGTAAGGATTTCGAAGTCCTGGCTTCTTACGGGCATGTTCGCGATCTGTTGCCGAAGGAAGGCGCGGTCGACACCGATCGTGACTTCGATATGAAATACGAGGTCATTGAACGTAACGCAAAGTACGTCGACGCAATCGCCAAGGCGATGAAAAAGGCGAGCGCGCTGTATCTCGCCACAGATCTGGATCGTGAAGGGGAGGCTATTTCCTGGCATTTGGTGGAATTACTCCGCGGGCGCTCGATCCTCGACGGTAAAGACGTTCATCGGGTTGTTTTTCACGAAATTACCGAACGCGCGATTAAGGAAGCGATCGATACGCCGCGCACCGTTTCCATGAACCTCGTTAACGCGCAGCAGGCGAGGCGCGCGCTCGACTACCTCGTCGGGTTCAACCTATCTCCCCTTTTATGGAAAAAGATCAAGCGAGGCCTCTCGGCCGGACGCGTACAAAGTCCCGCGCTGAGGCTCATCTGCGAGCGCGAGGCTGAAATAGAGAAATTCAAGGCGCGCGAATATTGGACGATAGAGGCGGATCTCCTCACTGAAACGAGTCCCTTCGTCGCCAAGTTGAACCAGCTCAACGGCGAGAAAGTTCGTCAGTTCACGGTAACGTCTGAAGATCAAGCCGCGGAAATCAGAGATCAGTTGCTTAGCGCGGCAAGCGGCGAACTCGTTGTATCCAAAGTCGATAAGAAAAAGCGCAAACGAAATCCGGCACCGCCGTTTATTACGTCGACATTGCAACAAGAGGGCGTGCGTAAACTCGGATTCACCGCGCAGCGTACCATGCGTATCGCGCAACAACTGTACGAGGGTATCGACACCGGTTCCGGGAGCACCGGGCTCATTACTTATATGCGTACCGATTCACTCAACATTGCACGGGAAGCGATCGATGAATTACGACATTTCATAACGGGAAAATACGGCAGGGATCAAATTCCCAATAGCCCGCGTCCATTCAAGACGAGGTCTAAGAACGCGCAGGAAGCGCACGAAGCGATACGGCCAACGTCCTGTCTGCGTATTCCGGCCGAGATCAAATCGTATCTATCAACCGAACAATTCAAACTTTACGACTTGATCTGGAAGCGAACGGTCGCGTGCCAGATGATTCACGCGACGATAGACACGGTATTGGCGGATCTCGATGCGGGTTCAACTGGTGTATTCCGCGCTACGGGTTCGACGATAACGGAACCGGGGTTCATGAGCGTATACCTCGAGGGATCGGACGAAGCCGTACAAGAAGACAAGACCCTGCCTCCGCTTGAAGTCAAACAAACGATCAAGCTGAAGGAAATACGCAACGAGCAACATTTCACTGAACCGCCGCCGCGTTATACCGAAGCGAGTCTGGTGAAAACACTCGAAGAATACGGGATTGGACGCCCATCAACGTACGCTTCGATCATCTCGACTCTAGTTCAGCGAGAGTACGTCGATCTCGAAAAGAAACGGTTTCAGCCAACCGATATCGGCCGCATCGTCAACGCTTTTTTAACTAACCATTTTTCGAGTTACGTCGATTACGAATTCACGGCCAGACTCGAAGACGATCTAGATGCGGTTTCGCGCGGAGAAAAAGAATGGATACCCTTGTTGCGCGAGTTCTGGGAACCCTTCTTCGCAATCGTGAAGGACAAGGAAGAAAACGTGTCGCGCCAGGAAGCGAATCAGGCGCGTGAACTGGGTACGGATCCGAAAACGGGCAAACCGGTGGCAGTACGCATGGGGCGTTACGGACCCTACGTCATTATCGGATCCACGGAGGACGAGGAGAAACCGCAGTTCTACGGTTTGCGCACGGGACAACGGATGGACGCGATTACGCTCGAGGATGCGCTGGAGTTGACGAAATTACCGCGCGAATTGGGAGAAACGCCCGACGGCGTGCCGTTATCCGTGAACATCGGCCGTTATGGTCCTTATGTGCGTTATGCGGATAAATTCGCAAGCCTCGCCAAGGACGATGATCCCTACACGATTACTCTCGAACGCGCCGTCGAGCTCGTCGAGGAGAAAAAGAAGGCGGATGCGGCCAAGCAAATCAAAGTTTTTCCCGACTCCGGTATCAAGGTCCTTAATGGGCGCTACGGCCCGTATATCACCGATGGCAGCAAGAATGCCCGCGTACCCAAGGATCACGATCCCAAAACGCTGGATTTGGAACAATGTCAGACGATTCTCGCCGAGGCCGCCGCCACCCGCGAACGCCGCCGCGGTGCCAAAAAACCCAAAGCTAAGGCTAAGCCCAAGGCCAAGGCCAAGGCCAAGGCCAAATCGAAATCCAAAACCAAGGCCAAATCCAAAGTCGATGGATAACTAAAACGTTGATCGATAAACATCAGCGATTCGTCGCCATCCTGATGGGCTCGGATTCCGATCTGGATACCATGCAAGCCACCGCACAAGTGCTGGATCATTTCGATATTCGCTATGAGATGAATATCAAATCCGCGCACCGCACCCCGGCCGAAACGCAGGCCTACGTCGCAGAAGCGGATGCTCGGGGGTGCGCCGTATTCATAGCGGCCGCCGGTCTCGCTGCCCATCTGGCGGGCACGGTCGCGGCCCATACGATGCGTCCCGTCATCGGTGTACCCATGGACGGCGGGCCGCTCAAGGGCATGGATGCACTGCTTTCCACGGTGCAGATGCCGGGCGGAGTACCCGTTGCGTGCACCGCGATCGGTCGTGCGGGCGCTAAGAATGCCGGTTATCTGGCGGCTCAGATCCTGGCCTTGGATGACGATGGGCTCGCTGAAGCCTTACGCGACGAGCGGCGGGACAATGCGGCCAAGATTCTGGAAAAAGACCGCAAGCTGCGCAACTGAAGCCGGCCCAGTCGATTGGCAAACCCGGGCCGCGGCCGCAGTCTTGGCGCGGGGTGGGGTGGTCGCGCATGCCACCGAAGCGGTTTTCGGGCTGGCCGCAAGCGCGTTCGACGGACGGGCATGTGCGAAGGTCGCCCACCTCAAGCAGCGCCCAAGCCACAAGTCCTTCATCGTCCTCGCAGCCGACGTCGCGCAGCTCATCCCCTTGATATGCCTCGAATTACCGCTGAATCGATCGATTTTAGAAAGCTGGCCCGGGCCGCATACCTGGGTGTTGCCGGCCTGTCGGTCCGCACCCCCGTGGTTACCTGACCACAGCGGTCGGATCGCGGTCCGTGTCACCGCCCATGTGCAAGCCGCGGCGCTGTGCGCGCGCGCGGGCCCCTTGATCTCGACCAGCGCGAATCCCCCCGGCCGTAAACCCGCGCTGACCGCATTCATGGCTCGCGCCTATTTTGGCGATCGTATCGACCGTTATTTAGCCGGCCCCACCGGCCTGCAAGACCGGCCGACGACCATTCGAGACGGGGTCTCAGGCCGCCTCATTCGCAGCTAGGGTTATTGACATAACCCCAAAATATTTCGACAATTTCCTGCTACCGTTTTGGAGGGGTACCCAAGCGGTCAACGGGAGCAGACTGTAAATCTGCCGGCTCAGCCTTCGTAGGTTCGAATCCTACCCCCTCCACCAGGCAGTAGCCAGGCGGTAATGACGGGACGCCTCTTATCATAGCTTCGACGGCAACAGCATTCGGCGGGTGTAGTTCAATGGTAGAACCTCAGCCTTCCAAGCTGATGATGTGGGTTCGATCCCCATCACCCGCTCCAACGAGAGGAAAGAAGCGTTCCGCTTATCCCTTTCTGCTTTTTACGTTACTGAGCCCATATAGCTCAGTCGGTAGAGCACTTTCTTGGTAAGGAAGAGGTCACCGGTTCAATTCCGGTTATGGGCTCCAAAAAATCGCACCTGATTCGGGAGACGCAAGAACATGTCCAAGCAGAAATTTGAACGAACGAAGCCGCATGTGAATGTGGGAACGATTGGTCATGTAGATCACGGTAAGACGACGTTGACGGCGGCGCTGACGATGTTATCGGCGTCGAAGTATGGAGGAGAGACGAAGGATTACGATCAGATTGATAACGCGCCGGAAGAGAAGGAGCGAGGCATAACGATAGCGACGGCGCATGTGGAGTATGAGAGCGATGCGCGCCATTACGCGCACGTAGATTGTCCGGGCCATGCGGATTACGTGAAGAACATGATCACGGGTGCGGCGCAGATGGACGGAGCGATATTGGTGTGCAGCGCGGCGGACGGTCCGATGCCGCAGACGCGGGAACATATATTGTTGGCGCGCCAGGTAGGTGTGCCGAAGATCGTGGTGTACCTGAACAAGGCGGACATGGTTGACGACGAGGAGCTGTTGGAGCTGGTGGAGCTGGAGGTACGTGAGTTATTGGACACGTATAAGTTTCCCGGGGATGACACGCCGGTGATCACGGGCAGTGCGTTGAAGGCGATGGAAGGAGACGAGGGCGAGCTGGGTCAGGGCTCGGTGGAGAAGCTGGTGGCGGCGATGGACGAGTTCATCCCGATCCCGGAGCGTCCGGTTGATCAACCGTTTTTGATGCCGATCGAGGATGTGTTTTCGATATCGGGACGCGGGACGGTGGTCACGGGCCGTGTGGAGCGGGGCAAGATCGTGGTTGGAGAAGACATCGAGATCGTGGGCATCAAGGAGACGCAGAAGACGGTGTGCACGGGTGTTGAGATGTTCCGCAAGCTGTTGGACGAAGGTCAGGCGGGAGACAACGTGGGAGTGTTGTTGCGGGGTACGAAGCGCGAGGAAGTGGAACGTGGACAGGTGTTGTGCAAGCCGGGCTCGGTGAATCCGCACACGCACTTTGAGGCGGAGGTGTATGTATTGTCGAAGGAGGAGGGCGGACGACACACGCCGTTTTTCGCGAATTACCGGCCGCAGTTTTACTTTCGCACGACGGATGTGACGGGTGCGGTGGAGTTACCGGAAGGTGTAGAGATGGTGATGCCTGGAGACAACGTGAAGGTGACGGTGAAGCTGATCGCGCCGATTGCGATGGAAGACGGGTTGCGGTTTGCCATCCGCGAAGGCGGACGCACGGTCGGTGCCGGTGTCGTCGCTAAAATAATCGAATAGCCGGGCCTACGATGGATCAACAAATCATCAGAATCAGGCTCAAGGCGTTCGATCACCGCCTCATCGATCAGTCGACGAAAGAGATTGTGGAGACGGCTAAGCGTACCGGCGCACAGGTCAAAGGGCCGATTCCATTGCCGACGAAGAAGGAGCGATTCACTGTCTTGACCTCCCCGCACGTCAACAAGGATGCGCGCGACCAATACGAGATCAGGACGCACAAACGGCTGCTGGACATCGTCAATCCGACCGAAAAAACAGTCGACGCGCTGATGAAGCTCGATCTCGCCGCCGGCGTAGACGTACAGATCAAGTTGAATTAGGCGGACTGGAGAGCGGGCATGAGTCTTGGGTTAATCGGACGAAAATGCGGGATGACACGCGTCTTCACCGAAGAGGGCGCATCCATTCCCGTGACCGTGGTCGAAGTCCAGCCGAATCGCGTCATGCGGCTCAAAACCGAAGGGTCTGACGGGTATCAAGCAGTGCAGGTTACGCGTGGCGAGAAACGACAGAACCGCGTCAACCGCGCTTCGGCCGGCGAATTCAAAAAGGCGGGTGTCAGCGCGGGGCTCGGTATGTGGGAGTTTCGTATCGAGGGCGATGAAGGCGACGGCCTCGAGATCGGCGCGGAAATCAAAGTCGACATCTTCGCAACCGGTCAGCGCGTCGACGTTACGGGCACGAGCAAAGGCAAGGGTTTTGCCGGCACCATCAAGCGCCACAATTTCCGCTCGGGCGATGCGACTCACGGAAATTCACTCGCGCACCGCGTAGCGGGCTCCATCGGTCAATGTCAGACCCCCGGACGCGTGTTCAAGGGAAAGCGTATGGCAGGGCAGATGGGGAACCAGCGCCGCACGGTCCAGGGTTTGGAGATCGTCGGTGTGGACACCGAGCGCAACCTGTTATTGATCAAAGGTGCATTACCCGGTGCAAAAGGCGGCGATGTGATGATCAGACCAACGATCAAGATGCGCACCGAGGGCTGAGTGCAGTGGATCTGAAGCTACATGCGGTCGGTAAGGGCAAAGGCGGGAAGATCGCCGTGTCCGACGACGTGTTTGCGCGTGACTTCAACGAAGCGCTCGTACACCAGGTGGTCACCGCCTGTCTGGCCGGTGGGCGCAAAGGGTCGAAGGCACAGAAAACACGCTCGGAAGTCCGCGGCGGCGGTGCCAAACCGTGGCGGCAAAAAGGTACGGGGCGCGCGCGCGCAGGCACGACTCGCAGCCCTATCTGGCGCAGCGGTGGACGTGCATTCGCGGCGAAGCCGCGCAAGTTCCAACAAAAAGTCAATCGCAAGATGTATCGCGGCGCACTGCGCGCGATCCTTTCCGAATTGGCGCGCCAGGATCGCATCATGGCGGTAAAGACATTTGATTTCGAACAACCGAAAACTAAACTCGCCCAAGAGGCGCTGGATTTGCTAGGCGCCGATAACGCGCTCATCGTGACCGATGCGGTATCGGAAAACTTGTATTTGTCGGTGCGCAACCTGCCGCGCATCGGGGTGGTGGAACCAGGTGCGATCGATCCGGTGCTGCTCGTATCACACGACACGATAATCATTACCGAAAAAGCCCTAGGCGAGCTCGAGGCGACACTGAAATGAATCAAGAGCGCTTGATGCAGGTATTGGTGGAGCCGAAGATTTCGGAAAAGGCCTCGCGCCTTGCCGATCGACACCGTCAATATATGTTCAAGGTCTTGATGGACGCGACGAAGCCCGAGATCAAGGCCGCCGTCGAACAGTTGTTCAAGGTAGAAGTGGAAGCCGTTACGACCTCGACCGTACCGTCGAGATTCAGACAGTTTCGCGGACGGCCGGGCGTGCGCAGCGCTTGGAAGAAAGCGTACGTGAAGCTACGAGAAGGCTTCGAAATCGATTTTATGGGTGGCGAATAAATTGGAATCACTGTGACTGTGATCAAGGCAAAACCGACGACACCCGGCCGCCGCGGCGTCGTATCGGTGTCCACGCCCGATCTCCATAAGGGCGCACCGCATCGACCTTTGGTCGAGCAACAGTCGCGCACTGCCGGGCGCAATAATCACGGCCGCATCACGGTTCGCCACCGGGGCGGCGGACACAAGCAGCGCTATCGAGTGATCGATTTCAAGCGCAACAAAGACGGTATCAATGCCACGGTCGAACGCCTCGAATACGATCCGAATCGCTCGGCGCACATCGCCTTGCTGAAGTACGAAGACGGCGAGCGGCGTTACATCATCGCGCCCAAGGGACTAAAGCCGGGTCTGACACTGCGTTCCGGGATAGATGCGCCCATACAGGCGGGCAATTGTCTACCGTTGAGGAATATCCCGGTCGGGACCCTGGTGCATTGCATTGAGCTCAAACCCGGGAAAGGCGCGCAGATTGCGCGCAGCGCGGGCACCGGCGTGCAATACATCGCGCGTGAAGGCAGCTACGCGACGTTGCGTTTGCGTTCGGGCGAGATCCGCAAAACCCCGATCGAATGCCGGGCGACGATCGGCGAGGTCGGCAATCAGGAACATTCTCTGCGCTCGCTCGGCAAAGCGGGCGCGAAGCGGTGGCGTGGAATACGGCCGACCGTACGCGGCGTGGCGATGAACCCCGTGGATCATCCGCATGGCGGTGGCGAGGGGCGTTCATCGGGTGGCCGCCACCCGGTAAGCCCGTGGGGTCAGCCAACCAAGGGCCATAAGACCCGCAAAAACAAACGCACCGACAAGCTCATCATGCGTCGGCGAGGTAAGCGCTGAGCTTAGGAGAAACCATGCCGCGATCGATTAAAAAAGGTCCCTTCATCGACCATCACCTCTTACGTAAGGTCGAACAGGCACGCGCGACGAATGACAAGCGTCCGATCAAAACCTGGTCGCGCCGTTCGATGATCGTGCCCGATATGGTCGGTATGACTATCGCGGTGCACAACGGCCGCCAGCACATGCCCGTTTACGTCAACGAAAATATGGTCGGTCACAAACTCGGCGAATTCGCGCCGACTCGAACCTTTCGTGGCCATGCGGCTGACCGGAAGATCAAGTAAATGGCAACGGTCGCGAAACTCAAGAACGCGAAGATAGCGCCGCAGAAAATGCGCCTCGTCGCGGATCAAATTCGAGGCCTCCCCGTCGAGGACGCGGTCAATGTACTTACGTTCAGTAACAAAAAGGCTGCTGCGATTATCAAGAAGGTTCTTTTATCCGCCGTCTCGAACGCTGAACACAATGACGGCGCTGACGTGGATGAGTTGAACGTTAGCTCTATTACGATCGACGCGGGGCCTACCATGAAGCGCTGGCGCGCGCGCGCGCGCGGCCGCGCATCGAAGATACTCAAGCGCACCAGTCACGTGACCGTAGCGGTCGAGGCAATGGGATAAGTTACATGGGACAAAAAGTTCATCCTTACGGCATTCGATTGGGGATCGTCAAAGATTGGACGTCCACCTGGTATGTGGACACTAAGCAATATGCCGATTACCTCAATCTCGATCTAGCCGTGCGTGATTTCCTGCGCAAGAAGCTCGCACACGCGTCCGTCAGTCGCATTCAGATCGAACGGCCCGCCAATAACGCGCGTATCGTGGTACACACTGCGCGTCCGGGCATCGTCATCGGTAAAAAAGGCGAAGACATCGAATCGTTGAGAAAACAAGTGTCCGATTTGATGGGCGTGCCGGCCCATATCAGCGTCGAAGAGATCCGCAAACCGGAACTCGATGCGTATCTCGTTGCGGAATCGGTAGCGCAGCAAATCGAACGGCGCATCATGTTTCGGCGTGCCATGAAACGCGCGGTGTCGAACTCGATGCGCCTAGGTGCGCAGGGTATCAAGATCAATGTCGCAGGCCGCTTGAATGGGGCGGAGATCGCCCGCTCCGAGTGGTATCGCGAAGGCCGCGTGCCCCTGCATACCCTGCGGGCGGATATCGATTATGGCATCGCGGTATCGAGCACCACCTACGGGGTCATCGGCGTCAAGGTCTGGATCTTCAAGGGCGAAATCGTGCAGCAAGTCGAAGAAGTCGAGGAAGAGGAGACGGAGGCCGCCGCCGCAGGCGCGTAATCGATGCTACAGCCCAAAACGACCAAATTTCGTAAACAGCAGAAGGGGCGCAATCGCGGATTCGCCTTGCGCGGGAACCGTGTGACGTTCGGCGAGTACGCGCTCAAATCGACTGCTCGTGGGCGGGTAACGGCGCGCCAGATCGAAGCGGCCCGGCGTGCCATTACGCGTTATGTAAAGCGCGGCGCTAAAGTCTGGATCCGGATCTTCCCGGACAAACCGGTGTCGAAGAAGCCGCTGGAAGTTCGCCAGGGCAAGGGTAAAGGCAACGTCGAGTACTGGGTAGCGCAGGTCAAACCCGGCACGGTGTTATATGAGATGGAAGGCGTTACCGAAGACATAGCGCGTGAGGCGATGCGATTGGCAGCCGCGAAACTCCCCATACGCACGACGTTTGCAACGCGCAAGGTGTTGGGATGAAAGTGAACGAGCTGCGTGGCAAAAATGGCGAAGAATTGTCGGCGCTGTTACTCGAGATCCGTCGCAAGCAATTCAATATGCGCATGGAAATGGGTTCGGGACAGGCGCCGCGGGCCAGTGACGTTCGCGAGGCGAGGCGCGATATCGCTCGTATCAAAACGATTATGAGGGAACGCCGTGAGGGAGATGCCAAATGAGCGAACCGGCTAAGGGGAAGCGCACGCTGGTTGGCGAGGTCGTGAGTAACAGTATGAATAAGACGATTTCGGTGCTTGTTGAACGCAGAGTCAAGCATCCGCTGTATCACAAGTACGTACGCAAATCGTCGAAGCTTCTGGCGCACGACGAAAACAACGAATGTAACCAGGGCGACATGGTCTCCATAGAGGAATGCCGGCCTATTTCCAAATCCAAGAGCTGGCGTTTACAGCGCGTGATCGGACGCGCAACACAGGTATAACCGTGATCCAGATGCAAACAATGCTCGATGCCGCCGACAACAGTGGTGCGCGTCGGTTGATGTGTATCAAGGTTCTCGGTGGATCGCGCCGACGCTATGCCAATATCGGCGACGTGATCAAGGTGACGATCAAGGAGGCCATACCACGCGGAAAGGTACGCAAGGGTGAAATCTTCGAAGCCGTCGTAGTACGGACACGCAAAGGTGTGCGTCGACCCGACGGTTCACTGATCCGATTCGACAGCAATGCGGCCGTTCTGCTCGACAAGCAGCTACAACCCATCGGTACCCGTATTTTCGGCCCTGTAACCCGTGAACTGCGCACCGAGAAATTTATGCGCATCGTGTCTTTGGCACCGGAAGTGCTCTAGGCGGCACCCCGACGACATGCTCATGAATAAGATCAGAAAAGGTGACAACGTATATATCCTCGCCGGCCGCGATCGCGGTAAACAGGGCACGGTATTGCGCGTCTTTCCGAACGGCCGCGTGATCGTCGAAGGCGTCAATCTGGTCAAGCGGCACACCAAACCGAATCCGCAAATGGGTACGGCAGGCGGCATCGTAGAGCACGAAGCGCCGATGCAGATCTCGAACGTCGCGCTGTTTAACCCGGTCAGTCAAAAACCGGATCGCATCGGCTTCAAGTACCTCGAGGACGGACGCAAAGTACGCTACTTCAAATCCGACGGTGAAGTCGTCGACGCTTAAGGCATGGGATAAAAAAATGCCCAGAATGGAAGATTTCTACCGCGAAACGGTTTTCAAGGAACTGATGGAGCGATTTAACTATGGGAGCGCCATGCAGGTCCCAAAGATCTCGAAGATATCGCTCAACATGGGGTTGGGTGAAGCGGTTGCCGATAAAAAAATCATCGAGCACGCGGTAGCGGATCTCAAGTTGATCGCTGGCCAGCAACCGGTCGTTACTTTAGCGCGCAAATCGATCGCAAATTTCAAGATCCGCGGAGGTTGGCCGGTTGGCGCTAAGGTGACGCTGCGCCGCAGCCGCATGTACGAGTTTCTCGATCGCCTGATCAACGTTGCCATCCCGCGTATCCGGGATTTTCGTGGATTGAGCGCACGAGCATTCGACGGTCGCGGCAACTACAGCGTCGGAGTCAAGGAACAGATCATCTTTCCGGAGATAGATTACGACAAGATCGACATGCTGCGCGGACTCGATATCTGTATCACAACCACGGCGCGGAATGACGACGAAGGCCGCGCCCTACTCGAAGCATTTAACTTTCCGTTGAGATCATAAAGGTACTTGTATGGCCAAGAAATCCATGATCAATCGCGAACTCAAACGCGCGAAGCTCGTTAAGAAATTTGCACTCAAGCGAGCCGATTTGAAAGCCATCATCACCGACGAAAATCGGTCGTTCGAAGAACGTGAAGAAGCGCGCATGCGTTTGCAGAAATTACCACGCGACTCGAGTCCGGTTAGAGCGCGAAACCGGTGTCGACTTACGGGTCGGCCGCACGGTTACTATCGAAGGTTTGGGCTCGGTCGCAACGAGTTGCGCCGGCTCGCGATGGAAGGCCACGTACCCGGACTCGTGAAGGCGAGTTGGTAAGCGGCGGGTCGTAGCTCATGACCATGCAAGACCCAATCAGCGATATGTTGACCCGGATCCGGAACGGGCAGCACCGGACCAAGCGTGAAGTGGCCATGCCGTCTTCAACCAAAAAGGTCGCCATTGCCGAGGTATTGAAAAACGAAGGCTTTATCACCGATTTTCGCGTCGAGGGTGAGAGCACGAGCCGCGAATTGACGATCGAGCTCAAATATTTTCAGGGTAAGCCCGTCATCGAACGCGTGCAGCGGGTCAGCCGCCCGGGAATGCGCGTCTATAGCACCAAAGACAAACTGCCATCCGTCGTCGGTGGCCTGGGCATCGCAATCATCTCGACATCAAAAGGCCTTATGACCGATCGCGAAGCACGCGCCCAGGGGATCGGCGGCGAAGTGGTCTGTTCGGTGTACTAGGAGCGGATCTGGTATGTCACGCGTAGCGAAAGCTCCGGTCGAAATCCCGAAAGGCGTAGAGGTGAAGATCGCCGGGCAGGTCGTCGACATCAAGGGGTCGAACGGAACGCTGTCACACCACGTCCACGATCTCGTATCGGTTGCTATGGACGACGGGCAGATCACTGTGGGTGCAAAGAACGAAAGCAAGGATTCCAGGGCTTTGTCCGGCACGACTCGAGCGGTGCTGGACAATATGGTGAAAGGCGTAGCCCAGGGCTTCGAGCGCAAACTCGAAATCATCGGGGTCGGATTTCGCGCACAAGTTGAAGGTCAGAAGCTCAACCTGACTCTCGGCTATTCTCATCTTATCGAATTCGAGATTCCCGAAGGGATTACGATCGAAACGCCAAGCCAGACCGAGATCATCGTCAAAGGTATCGACAAACAACGCGTTGGTCAGGTGGCCGCCAACATACGGGCTTATCGCAAGCCGGAACCCTATAAAGGCAAGGGTGTCCGATACAGCGACGAACACGTTGTCAGAAAGGAAGCGAAGAAGACTGCTTAACCATGGCACTGGATAAAAAAGCAATGCGGTTACGGCGGGCACGTAAGACGCGATACC
Source organism: Gammaproteobacteria bacterium (assembly GCA_965217605.1). Lineage (GTDB taxonomy): Bacteria > Pseudomonadota > Gammaproteobacteria > JAYYZW01. The sequence goes on along the minus strand of CBDCJB010000004.1, from coordinate 102,510 downwards.
AAATCAAGGAGGTTGTTGCGACGCGACTGTGCGTTAACCGGACGCCGCGGCATATCTATGCGCAGGTCATTTCGGCTGACGGAAGTGCGGTCGTCGCCTGTGCCTCTACTGTCGAGAAGGATTTCCGTAAGGGCGGACAAATCGGCGGCAACGTTGCGGCGGCCACCGCGATCGGCAAGTTGATTGCGGAACGCGCGCTGGCGGCGGGTGTATCAGAAGTCGCTTTTGATCGCTCGGGCTTTAAATTTCACGGCCGCGTCAAAGCCCTGGCCGATGCCGCGCGCAAAAGCGGGCTCAAATTCTAGGAGTTGTTTTAGCTATGGCAGTCCACGCCGGCATTCCCGAAAGCAGCGAAGGCTATTTCGAAAAATTGATTGCAGTGAACCGGGTCGCCAAGGTCGTCAAGGGCGGGCGAATCTTCGGTTTTTCGGCATTGACGGTGGTGGGCGACGGCGAAGGCCGCGTGGGTTTCGGACATGGCAAAGCACGTGAAGTGCCGGTCGCCATCCAGAAAGCGATGGAAAGCGCACGCAAGAATATGACGGAGGTCGCCTTGAACGGCAACACGCTGCAATACGCATTGGTCGGCAGACATGGTGCGGCGAAGGTCTACATGCAACCGGCGTCCGAAGGCACCGGGATCATCGCCGGCGGGCCGATGCGGGCCGTGTTCGAAGTGCTGGGCGTGCACAACGTTTTGGCGAAATGCATCGGTACGACGAATCCGGTGAACGTTGTAAGGGCGACCATGAATGGCCTGATGTCCATGGCCTCGCCGGAGCAAATGGCGATGAAACGTGGCAAGACGGTCGAGGAAATAAAGGGCTGAGGCGATGGCTGGCAACAAGTTGAACGTCACGTTGTTGAAGGGCCTCGGTGGCCGCCTCAAAACCCACCAGGCCTGCGCCCGCGGTTTGGGTCTGCGTCGCATCAGACAGACGGTCGAAGTGGAAGACACCGCAGAAAATCGCGGCATGATTGAGAAGATCAGCTATTTGCTCGAGGTGCGGGAGTCCTGAAGATGCACATGAACGACTTAAGGCCCGCCAAGGGCTCGAAAAAGACACGCAAACGCGTCGGTCGGGGTCCCGGTTCGGGCCTCGGCGGTCGATGCGGTCGCGGTGACAAGGGTCAGAAATCGCGCTCGGGCGGGCGAATCAAAGCCGGATTCGAAGGCGGACAAATGCCCTTGCAGCGGCGGTTGCCGAAGTTTGGCTTTCATTCTCGCGGCGCGCGTTACAGCGACGAGATCCGGTTGCATGAACTCGAAGCGGTGGGTGGTGACGGAATCGATATCGCGGCGCTAAAAGCGGCTGGCTTGGTCCGCCATGATGTCAAGAAAGTCAAAGTGATCGTCTCTGGGAAGATTGGAAAAGCCGTGAAACTAAAAGGCATCGCCGTAACGCCAGGTGCGCGCAAATTGATCGAAGCGGCGGGAGGCCAGGTGGAAGATTAGCCATGGCGACGACGACCAATAATCTTCCCGGCGGTCTCGCCGGGCTCGGCAAGCTGACGGAACTCCGCCAACGGCTCGTGTTTCTGCTGGGCGCCCTGATCGTTTTTCGAATCTGCACCCATATTCCAGTGCCAGGGATCAATCCAGTTGCACTCAACGCATTGTTCGATCAGCAGCGCGGCACGATCCTGGATATGTTTAATATGTTCTCCGGTGGCGCGCTGCAACGCTTCTCGGTCGTCGCGCTCGGCATCATGCCGTATATCTCGGCCTCCATCATCATGCAGTTGTTGACCGTCGTGCATCCGAAACTCGAGCAGCTGAAGAAAGAAGGCGAATCGGGTCGCCGAACGATCACACAATACACGCGCTACTTCACTGTGGTGCTCTGTTTGTTTCAAGCCACCGGCGTCTCGATCATGCTCGAGCAGCAAACGGCAGCCGGCATGCAACTCGTCATCGACCCTGGCCTCGCCTTTCGCATCACTTGCATCTCCACACTGGTCACCGGCACGCTGTTTCTCATGTGGCTCGGCGAACAAGTGACTGAGCGCGGTATCGGTAACGGCATCTCGATGATCATCTTCGCCGGTATTGTCGCCGGTCTGCCATCAGCTGTGGCCGGGACCCTGGAACTCTCCCGCACGGGCGAATTGTCATTGATCCTGGTACTCGGATTGTTCGTGCTGGCCGTCGCCGTGACCGGCTTCGTCGTGTTCGTCGAGCGCGGGCAACGGCGCATCACGGTTAATTACGCCAAGCAGCAGCGCGGCCGCCAGATGTATGGTGGCCAGTCGACGAATCTGCCGCTGAAGCTCAATATGGCCGGCGTCATACCGCCGATCTTCGCGTCGAGCATTATCCTTTTCCCCGCGACCATCGGTGGCTGGTTCGGCAACGTCGAAGGGATGGGCTGGCTGCGCGACTTGAGTACGACGCTGTCCCCAGGGCAACCCCTCTACGTGCTTTTTTACGCGGCCGCGATCATATTTTTCTGTTTCTTCTATACGGCGCTGGTGTTCAACCCCAAGGAGATGGCAGATAACTTGAAGAAATCAGGGGCCTTTATCCCGGGTATCAGGCCCGGCGAGCAATCAGCCCGCTATATCGACGGCGTCATGACGCGCTTGACCACGGCAGGCGCAATCTACATCACGGCGGTATGCCTTCTGCCGGAGTTCCTGATCCTTCAGTTGAACGTTCCGTTTTACTTTGGTGGCACGTCGTTGCTCATCATCGTCGTCGTGGTCATGGATTTCATGTCGCAGGTGCAGGCGCATTTGATGTCGCATCAATATGAAGGCCTGATGAAAAAGGCGAATCTCAAGGGTTACGGGCGCCGTTGAACGCGATGTATTGGAGCGAAATGAAATGAAAGTGCAGGCATCGGTCAAACGAATATGTCGCAACTGTCGAGTAATCAGGCGCAAGGGTGTGGTGAGGGTCATCTGCAAGGATCCGCGCCATAAGCAGCGCCAGGGTTGAATGGCAGCGGGCGAAACGAAAGGTAGATAAATATGGCACGTGTAGCTGGCGTCAATATCCCCGACCGTAAACATGCGGTCATCGCCTTGACGGAGATCTACGGCATCGGGCCTACACGCGCCCGAATCATCTGTGACGCCACCGGTGTACCGCGGGACGTCATGATCAAGGATCTCACCGAGAGCCAATTGGATTCGCTCCGAACCGCAGTGACGAATTACGGCGTGGAAGGCGATCTGCGTCGCGAAGTGAATATGAACATCAAACGCCTCATGGATCTGGGTTGTTACCGTGGCATTCGACACCGCCGCGGCCTGCCGACTCGAGGTCAACGAACGCAAACCAATGCGCGCACCCGCAAGGGGCCGCGTCGATTAATCAAGAAATAGGATCTGAACCGATTTATGGCAACTTCATCGCCACGCACGAAAAAGCGGGTCAAACGCACCGTCTTGGATGGTGTCGCCCACATTCACGCGTCTTTCAATAACACGATCATCACGATCACCGATCGCCAGGGCAACACGCTCGCGTGGACCACCGCCGGGGGCAGTGGATTTCGGGGTTCACGCAAGAGCACCCCGTTCGCGGCGCAGGTCGCTGCAGAGCGCCTCGGCAGCGTACGCGACGATTTCGGCATGCAGAATTTGGACGTCTTCGTTAAAGGTCCGGGTCCAGGTCGAGAATCTGCGGTGCGCTCATTGAATGCGGCGGGATTCAAGATCACCAACATCACTGACGTCACGCCGATCCCGCACAACGGCTGTCGGCCTCCGAAGAAACGGAGGGTTTAACGTCATGGCACGATACATAGGCCCAAAGTGTAAATTGAGCCGGCGCCAGGGCATGGACCTTGGCTTGAAGAGCCGCGCGCGGCCGATCGAGAGCAAATGCCAGCTCGAAAAACCGCCGGGTCAACACGGCGATAGCCGTGGACGACGACTTTCCGATTACGCATTGCAACTTCGTGAAAAGCAGAAGCTGCGCTTTATTTACGGCGTGCTCGAACGTCAGTTTCGAAATTACTATAAGAAGGCCGCCCGCCAGAAGGGTGCCACCGGTCAGAACCTGCTGCAGCTCCTGGAATGCCGCCTCGACAATATCGTCTATCGAATGGGCTTCGGGTCGACGCGTTCGGAAGCACGTCAGCTGGTAAATCACAAATCGATCTCGGTTAACGGACGGACCGTGAACATCCCGTCGTATCAAGTTTCACCTGAGGATATTGTGGCCGTTCGCGAACGCGCCAAAAAACAGGTGCGAATCCAGGATTCGTTGACCATTGCCGAACAACTCGGATTCCCGGAGTGGGTCGAAGTCGATGCGACGAAAATGGAAGGCAGACTCAAGATGGCGCCGGAGCGCGCCGATCTGCCGGCCGACATCAACGAATCACTCGTTGTCGAGTTGTATTCGAAGTAATTCTCAACAGGAGATTGAATTATGGCGTCAGCATTAAATGAGTTGTTGAAGCCTAAGATCGTAGGAGTCCAAGCGGTCAATCCGCGTACCGCGAAGATCACGATCGAACCGTTAAATCGAGGATTCGGGCACACCCTGGGCAACGCGCTCAGGCGCGTGTTGTTATCGTCGATGACCGGTAGCGCAATTATCGAGGTGGAAATCGAAAACGTACTGCACGAATACACGACCATCGAAGGCGTGCAAGAAGACGTCACCGATATTCTGCTCAATCTCAAGGATCTCGCGATCAACATGCACGCCCGCGATGAGGCGACGCTAACGTTGAATAAGCAGGGCCCCGGCGACGTTCGCGCGCGCGATATCGTCCTCGATCACGACGTCGAAATCGTCGATCCGGACTACCATATCGCAAGCCTGAGCGATAATGGCGAAGTCAACATGACCCTGCGCGTAGCGCGCGGCCGCGGCTATCAACCTTCGACAGCGCGCGAAGTAGGCGAAGAAGTCGATCAAGCGATCGGACGCCTCAAGCTCGACGCCTCGTTCAGCCCCGTACGCCGATGCGCCTATGAAGTGCAGAGTGCGCGCGTCGAACAGCAGACCGACCTCGATAAGCTCATCTTGACGATCGAAACGAACGGCACGATCGATCCCGAGCAGGCGGTAAAGGAAGCAGCGGGAATACTACGCAACCAGTTGGCGGTATTCGTCGACATCAGCGCCGATGACATCCAGGAAGCTTCGTCTGACGAATCCGTCGAGATCGATCCCATCCTGTTACGCTCGATAGACGACCTGGAACTGACCGTGCGCTCAGCCAATTGCCTCAAAGCCGAGAGCATTTATTACATTGGCGATCTGATCCAGCGCACCGAAGTCGAACTGCTGAAGACACCGAACCTGGGCAAGAAGTCGCTAACCGAGATCAAGGACGTCCTCGCCGCGCGCGGCCTCGCGCTCGGTATGCGCTTGGAAAACTGGCCGCCCTCGGGTCTTTATGAAGGAGATCGAGCGGTCGTCGTCTAAGCTGCGCTCAGGAAGGAAGCTATTGTGAGACACCTGAAAAGTGGTAGGCATCTCAATCGCACCAGCGCGCACCGCAAGGCGATGTTCCGGAATATGGCGGTCTCGCTGTTCCAGCACGAGGTGATCCGTACGACCGTACCGAAGGCGAAGGAATTGCGGCGCACTGCCGAGCCACTCATCACCATGGCCAAAACTGATTCCCTCGCCAAGCGACGCCTCGCCTTTTCGCGCCTGCGCGACCGCGATGCCGTGCAAAAGCTCTTCAACGAACTGGGCCCGCGCTATCAAGAGCGACCCGGCGGTTACCTGCGCATATTGAAGTGCGGCTTTCGCCCGGGCGACAAGGCGCCGATGGCGATCGTCGAGCTCGTCGATCGGCCAGCGCCGGAAGAGGACGATGCATCCTTGGATGGTGTCGACGAATAGGGTCGGTACTTTGACGTCGAGAAGCCGGGCTTAGCCCGGCTTTTTTGTGGACGAATAGCTAGTGGATTAACGAGATACTGTATATAATCACAGTATTCTACAAAGGAGTAAATCGCATGGAAGCCACACCCGTCACGCCGGTTCTTCTACCTCCCCATCTCCGCCCCGAACGCCTAGTCGACGACGATCTGGAAGACGCCATCACCACCTTGGCCGCCAATATCGCCGCCGCCAACTGGCAACTCCTCAAGCTCATTGCGGAATTCGATCGCCGCGATCGCCTGGGCGGCTGGGGTGTGAAGACCTGCGCGCATTGGCTCAATTGGAAATGCGGCATCGCCCTCGGCGCTGCTCGTGAAAAGGTCCGCGTGGCGCGGGCGTTGGACCAGTTACCGCTGATCGACCAGGCGTTTGCGGCGGGCACCGTGAGTTATTCCAAAGTTCGGGCGATGACGCGGATCGCAACGCCCTCGAATGAGGACTATCTTTTGATGATCGCGCACCACGGCACGGCCTCGCAGCTCGAACGGTTGGTGCGCTCGTTCCGGCGAGTTCAGCGCATTGAAGAGACGGCAGAGGCCAACGGTGCGCAGGCGCGGCGTGACCTCAATTGGTATTACGACGAGGATGGAATGTTCGTCATCCATGCGCGATTACCGGGCGAGGTGGGCGCCTTGGTGTTGAAGGCCTTGGACGCGGCGGCGGACGATCTGGTGGCGGATGATGAGTTGAGTGAGGCCGAGCAAAAACGGGCCCGCGTCCTGCCGCACCTTGCCGCTGAAACGTGGGCCACGGCCGACTGTCCGGTGGGCGCGCGCCGCGCGGATGCCTTGTGTCATCTCGCCGAGCAATGCCTCGCACGCGGCGCCATCCGGTCCAAACAGGCCGATCGCCATCAGGTCATCGTGCATGTCGAGCGCGATACTTTGCGCGCCGAGGGGAAACGCACGCACTGCGAATTCGAAAACGGACAACCCTTAGCGGTTGAAACGGCCCGCCGACTCGCCTGTGACGCGAGCCGCGTCGACATCGAGGAAGACGAGAGCGGGCAGGTGCTCAATGTCGGACGCAAGACGCGCACCGTACCATCTGCTATCCGGCGCGCACTCGAAGCCCGCGATCAGGGCTGCCGATTCCCGGGTTGCACCCAGCACCGTTACGTTGATGCGCACCACATCCGGCATTGGGCGGACGGCGGCGAAACGAGCCTGCGTAACCTGGTCTTGCTCTGCCGCTACCACCATCGCTTGTTGCACGAAGGCGGTTTCAAGCTCGCGCTACGCGATGATGGTCGGCTGTTATTCTTTCGGCCGGATGGCGTATACATACCCGCGGTACCGGCGCCGGTCTTGGCTTCACGAGACATCGCCGACGACGTCGCGGCGGCCGGGATACGCGTTTCCGCGGAAACGTGTGTGCCGAACTGGTACGGTGACGCAATGGACCTCGATAGGGCGGTCGATGGCTTGGTACAAACCGATGAACGATTGCGGAGCCGGCCCGCGTCGTTTACGCTCGCCTGAGCGTGGCAACCGGTCGCTCGGCTTCAAGTTCGCGTAACCACGCTTCGGTTTCAGCCGCGGGCAACGGTCGACTATATAGAGAACCCTGAGTCAACTCACAATCACGCTCGGCGAGGAACCGTTGTTGTTTGACGGTCTCAACCCCTTCCGCGACGACTGAAATTTCCAACTTGGATGCCATATCCAAAATGGCGTCCAAGAGCGTGTTAGCCGACTCGTCCGTATTGATATCGTGGATGAAATTTCTGTCGATCTTTAGTACATCGACGGTGTATTTCTGCAAAGAAGCAAGCGACGAATTGCCGGAGCCAAAATCGTCAATCGCGATACGAAATCCAGCTGATTTGAACGCTTGCAGGTTTGCGATGGTGCCCGCCACGTCCGACGTAATAGCGGATTCCGTAACCTCAAACTCCAAGTATTCTGGGCTTATGTCGAATCTGCTGCTGAAAGCCGTGATGTTTTCTACCAAGTCTGGCGTTTCTAGCTGAACGGGCGATAGGTTGATGCACACGCGTTCCGGCGCAATACCTTCGCTTAGCCATAGCCAAAAATCCTTGCACACTCGCCCCATCACGAACGCCCCAACTTCGTTCATTAATCCTGCGCGTTCTGCGACCGGAATAAACTCCGATGGAGGAATAAAACCTTCAGTCGGATCTGGCCACCTCAATAGGGCCTCGACAGCGATATACCGTGCTTCTCGTAACGAATATTGCGGTTGGTAGTAGACTTCGAAATCGCCATTCGCCAATGACTGGCGTATCCCATTTTCTATAAAGACCTCCCGCTTCGCTTCGGCCGCCATGCGTCGCGAAAAGAATTGGACATGATCCTCATCCGGTCCCTTAGCGTGCATCATGGCCTCATTGGCGTTATCGAATAGAGTTTCTACGTTTTCGCCATCTCGTGGGAAAATTGCAACGCCGACACGGGCCGATATTCCACCTTCCCTGTTTTTCTGCCTTACCGGGCTGCGACCAACATCACCCAGCTTCGATGCAACCGCCTTCGCGGCTACGATCGATCTTTCGAGATTTGAATCGGGTGCGAGAAGCACAGCGAAAACACTTCCTCCAATGCGCGCGACCTGATCACCGGGTGCCAAGTTCTCTTGCATGTGAGATGCGTACGACTGCAACAGCTCATCTCCGCTCTTGAGCCCCTGCGTTTCGTGTCCGTCTTCAAACAAATGGGACAGATGCTGAAGGATCCCCACGAAACTAGCCCGGATATTGCATGAGCAGTGAGATTGGGCGTGGAGTTGGTCGATCATGGGTCGGAATTCGTTGGTGGTGGCACGAAGCGGCGCTTGAGCGCGACGTTTCGGCGCGCCACCGGTGGATTTATCGCCGATTGCGATGCACGAGTCGTTTCGGAGGCGAGCGACACCCCGACTCACAAGGAATCGAACACGAGGCGACTGGCGTTGGGACGACTATCCCGGTTTGAGGCGAGCGGCCACCAGGCAGAACAGTTCTCGATTGGGGTAAGCACTGGAGAGCAACAGTCGGATGCGCCTGGTATTGCGCAAGACGATGGCGCCGATGCGTAATAGTTTCAGGCGCAGCGTGCCGCATTGCGCGCGAGCCAGTGCCGTTCCGTGTAGTGCCACCCGGCGGATCGTCTCCAACAGCGTGTAAGCCAAGCTTGAGAGCAACAGCCGGAACTGATTGGCCCACCAGGTGTGGCAACTGGTGCGATCGGCAAACAGGCCCAACTGCTGCTCCTTGATGCGGTTCTCCATCTCGCCGCGGGCGCAGTAGATGCGGTCGTAGATGCGTTGGGCATTGCCGGTGAGGTTGGTCACCACGAAGCGGGGATTGCTGCCGCGGGCGCTGTGCTCGGCCTTGACGATCACCCGTCGCGGGGTATCCCAAGTCTGTGCGGCGTAACGGACCTCGCTGAACAGGCGCTGCTTCTCACCCATCATCCAATACCGCCACTGAGCCAACGTGCGCAACGCTAACGATTGATCGTGCAAACGCGGGTTTTTCGCGATACCAATGACGTAATCCACGCCGTGGCGATCGAACCAGCGCAGCATCCGCCAGCGGCAAAAGCCGGAATCGGCGCGCACCAGGATCTCGACCTTCGGCCACGCCTGGCGCAACCGTTTGATCAACAGCGCCAAGATCGCCCAACTGTGTTTTGCGCCGTCGATCTTGCTCGAACGCAGATAACTGACCCACAGTTGATCGCCACAGAACACGTACAAGGGCAGAAAGCAGTAGTGGTCGTAGTAGCCGTGGAAGAAGCGGCCCTCTTGATCACCATGCACCCGATCGTCGGTGGCATCCACATCGAGTATCAGTCGTCGGGGCGCTTGTTTGTAAGAGGCGATAAAGTTATCAATGAGTACCTTGTGCAGGGCCACCGCGGTGTTGCGGTTCGCGCGGTTCTCCAGTCGGCACAACGTCGACGGGCTCGCCAGCGACTCATCCCGGGAAAGCGCCGTCTGCAGAGCCAAGTCCGCGCGCAATGCCTCGTGGTCGTTGAGGTCCTCATAGCCCAGGGAAATGCCATAGACCCGCTGTCGGACCAGCGACTCCAGATCGTGGGTGCAGCTCTTTGTCCGGCGAGAATCCCCAATGGCCCGTGCCGCGGCCTTGATCAACCCGGTCCGTTCATCGGCCAAGCGCAGCAACTGCACCCCACCGTTGGACGTGATGTCACCGCCGTTGAATGAGACGTCGATCTTGCGGCGAGAAAAGCGTGGAAATTGCAGCGCAGTCTGGGTACATTCTGTCACGGGCGAGTCCTTTCCGTTTTCAGCCTAACTAACTGAATTATAACGGATTAGAAAGGGCTTACCCTCTTTTTTTATGAAATATCCGGGCTAGGCCTCAGTCAAGGGGGTTAAGGTAATTTGCTGTAAGGCAGTCATGGACTGTTCGATGTCGGTTATTGTCAACGTCAGGGTTTTCGTGCGAAAACTTTGTAAGCCCAAAAAGAAAGTCGAGAGCACGGGTCGATGCCGGGTCGTGTTGGCCTGGTAATGTCGCTGAAGGCCGAAACGTTGCATCGTATGGCCGACCAACCAAGCAACCAACGTTGCCAAGGTACCGATCAGAACAAGGATTGAAAGCCGTTGTGCACTGTTTGAACGTGCGCTGCGGAAATAGAGTCCTAACCGGGCATTCTTCATATCACGGAAACTCTCTTCAATCTGCATACGCAATTGATAACACCGCATCACCTGTTTGGCCGCCCGCGCGCCCAAAGAGGTGACCAATACCCACGGTTCGCGCTGGCGTCGTTCGTTCGCCAGGCTGCGACCACCGCGTGCACGCGTGCCGCGGCAGGTCAAAAGTTGACGGCCCCGCTTATTGTTCTTTACCAGATAGAGGTCACAGGCCAACGGGTGCTTTTGGGTCAGTTCGACGCTCCCGATATGCCGTAGACGTGAGGTGGCCGTCACATGCAACGTTCGGCACGGTTGCCAACTGCCCTCGTTGTCCAACCGATAATGGGTGCGTCCGCGCACGCGACCGACCCAGTCCCAACCCATCCGTTCGACCTGTTTAAACCAAGGGGTGCGGAAACCTGCATCTGTCACTAAGATCGGGCAACACCCCGGCGGCAAGATGTCCCGTAAGTGGGCCAGAAAGCGCCTCCTCACCTGTCGGTTGTCGTACACCGACAGCGGATGCACTTCTTCGTAAAGTGTCAGGGCACGGCCTCCCACCGGAACTGCCGCACGTAATAACTGCCACGACCGGTCTTCGCGCATATCCGACCAATCCAAAATAATCACCGGACGCCGCGCTTGGCCAAGCACCACCGTCGCTATCGTCTTATAAAGTGCATGTCGCTCTGACTGAAGATGACGATTACCGACTAACCGGTCGACTCGCTTGATGTTGTGTTTGACCCGAGCATCTGATTCCAGCGCGCGGCCAAGACCCGATAAGCTCATCTGTCGACCGACTAACAGCGCTCTAACGCTCGCCATCAAGGCCTTGAGTCTAACCGCGTGGACCTGTGGACAAGCTTGCCTGATTATTCTGTGTAACAATCTCAGTGCATGCATGGCGTTCTCCCGTGACCAATTTGGTTTCGTCACCGTTATTGATCACCGAACGTCATGCATGTTCCCTAAACGTCGTTAGTTTTTTTCCTAAATTATTATTTTCCTTCTCGTTTCTCCCTGTTTTCGTGGGGAGCCTTCAGGGACAGATGTTTGGTCTTGCTAAGGGCGTATTTTGCTCATCATTTTCATGTTACGCAGCGTGTCGTTGATAGTGCAAACGACGTTTCGCGATAGTCTTTCGTTTGATCCTTTCTCGTTGTGCCAAAATAGATTGCCCGCGCCCGAAGTAAACGTCGGCTGGCGTCAGGTTTTTCAAGCTCTCATGGGTTCGCTGATGATTGTAGTGATCGACGAACCGCTCGATGTGCTGTTTCAGATCGCCGGGCAAGAAGTCATTCTCCAGTAGTATCCGGTTCTTCAGCGTCTGGTGCCAGCGTTCGATCTTGCCTTGTGTGTGCGGATGGTACGGTGCACCGCGAACGTGGCTCATCCCATTGTCGCTGAGCCAATCAGCAAGGTCGCTCGAGAGGTAACTTGAGCCATTGTCGGAGAGTAATCTCGGCTTTTGCACGACGTCGGCCTGGTCGCAACCCGAGGCCTGCAAGGCCAGTTCCAGGGTCTCGGCCACATCCCGGCTGGTCATGGTCGTACACAGCTCCCAGGCCACGACATAGCGTGAAAAGTCATCCCGTATCGTGGCTAGAACCATCCAGCCCCAGCCCATGATCTTCAGGTCGGTAAAATCCGTCTGCCACTGCTGATTGATGGCCGTGGTCTTGTCTGTGAACTCGCTGGCGGCCTTCATGACGATGAAGGCCGCACGGGTGATCAGAGCGTGGGCTTTGAGAAGCCGGTAAACCGAGCTTTCCGAGACAAAATAGCCCTCGGGTTCGGTGAAGGTAACCGCCAACTCGCGCGGACTCAGTTCCGGCCTGTTCAGCGCCAACGTGATCAGGCGGTCTCGCACGGTATCGGGGATCCGGTTCCACACCCGCCCCGGCAGGGGCGCCTGGTCCTGCAGCGCCACTTCTCCGTCATGACGATAGTGTGCGTACCAACGCTAGAAGGTGGTGCGTGGAACGCCCAACATAGCCAGGGTTTGCTTGGCCGGCAGGTGCGATCGCTCCACCAACCGAATGATCTCAAGCTTCTCGGCGGCTGAATACCTCATTGCAGGTCGTCCCCATCCCCGAGCCTGTTTTTTTTGAGCAGCCGCAGTTCCAGCGTTTGCTCGGCGACCACGTCCTTGAGATCTCGGGCGTCACGCCGAAGCGCCGTGACGTCACTGGTGTTGGCCTGGCGAACAATGTCCCCGGCCAGGCGCTGCTTGCCGGCTTCCATGAAGTCCTTGGACCCTTTGTAAGTTAGGCTTTGAGCAATACCTTCTCGTCGGCACAGCTCCGCAATGCTGGCTTCGCCACGCACGCCGTCCAGTACGATGCGTATGTTCTCCTCCGCACTGGTTTGCTTGCGCGTGTTGCGCTTGATGTCACGAATGATTTTTCTGACGACGACGTTCGTCCTGTCGGTCTCTGTTTCATCTCAACTCCTCAGGTTAGGATGAACAAAAACTCTCCCTTAAACCAGCGCTATATCTGTCCCATAGGCGCTGACGGCATACAGATTTTAGAAAGAAGCGTTGAAGCGTTGCTAATAGAAATTGATCATGAAACTGCTGGGTAGAACGGACGTTCTACCCAGGACAGTGAGGACTGTTTTTATCAATACATCACATATTGAATAAAGTACTTTATGCTGCATTTATAGGCAATACTTTTGGATTGTTGTACTCTTTGTGTTGATTCGAAATAAGACGATCAATCCGACGAAGATTATGCAGGGGGAGTTCCATCGCCGCATCTACCCATTCATCAGCAATAGTATAAAGTTCGTCGTGATCGATTACCCGAGTTCTATTTAATGCTTTTCTAAATGCTGCGGTACCAGGGCGACTTTTCTGCCTAGAAATATATGCGTAAATTTCATTTTCACCTTTGCCCGGATCAACGAGAATATCGATAATTCCCATTGCGTGAAGCTCTTCGGCCGGGTAGTTTTTGGCATTTAATATTATCTTTTCTGCTGCGACAGCATCCACACGACGTCGAAGCAAAGTATAGGCCCCCATGCCTGGGAAAAGGCCGAATAAGACTTCCGGAAACCCAAGTCTAGTTCCTCGCTCTGCTACTAATACGTTACCGGCTAGTGCTGCCTCGAAGCCCCCGCCCATTGCGTTACCCTGGACTAATGAAAAGGTGAGGATATTTCGCGAATTTGCGGCGTGGTGAAAAATTGTATCAGTCGCTTTTGTCGCATAAAACTGAAGTCCTGTCCGGTCACGCCTTTCGATAAGATCTCGAAACAATTGAAGGAGTTGCCCCGTTTCCGTGGACGGTATGGCGCTTGGGTTTCAAGCAGCCTGTTGATAATTATTTTCATAGTTTAGCGGTGATTGCTGACCGAGGGATGAGTGACGACGGTGTGGGTTGTACCAGCCTTCGATGAACTCGAAGATCGCCATCTTCGCGTCGGCCTGCGTCTTGAAACTGTGGCGGTCGATGAGTTCGCATTCGAGCGTCGCGAAGAAGCTCTCGGCCATCGCGTTATCGTAGCAATCGCCGACCGATCCCATCGACGGTTGTACACCCATTAACCGGCAGCGCTTGCCGAAGGCGAACGAAGTGTACTGGCAGCCCTGGTCACTGTGATGGATCACATTCTTCGGTCGACGCTGCCATAGCGCCATGTTGAGCGCCTCGAGCACGAGTTCAGTGCGCAGATGCGTCGCCATCGACCAGCCTACGACGCGCCGACTGAATGCATCGACGACAACCGCCAGATACACGAACCCCGCCCACGTCGGCACGTCGGTCACGTCAGCAACCCACAGTGCGTCCGGCCGCGAAGCCACGAAGTGACGCTCGACCAGATCCGGCGCCGGGCGGGCATCGTGATCGCGGCGTGTCGTGCGCGTCCTTGTGCGTCGACTCACCCCGGCCAAACCCCATTCACGCAGCAGCCTGGCGACGCGCTTGCGACCCACGTGCGTCCCCTCATCCGCGAGCTCGGCGTGAATACGCGGTGCCCCATAGGTGCCTCGACTCCAGCTGTGGATGGCCTGGATACGTGCCTTGAGTTGCGCGTCGCGCTTCGACCGCGCTGAGGGTTCACGTGTCCGACACGCGTAGTAGCCACTCGGGGAGACACCGAGTAGCCGGCACATCGGCGCGATCCGGTAGGTGGCCTGATTCACTCTCATGAACGCGAAGATTTCCTCGAATCGGTCTCCCGAGCGAACCAGACCGTGGCTTTTGAAAGGATCTCCCGTTCCTCACGTAGCCGCCGATTCTCCCGACGCAGACGCCGCAGTTCTTCGCGTTCGGCAGTGGTCAGACCGTCGTTGCGGCGACCTTCATCACGGTCGGCCTGCGCGACCCAGTTGCGTACGGTCTGTGCGGTCGGCTCAAACTCGCGTGCCAGGTCTTCCGGGCTGCGGCCCGCCCGTACCCGTTCGATCATCGGTTGCCGGAAGGCCGGTGGATAGGCAGTTCGTGTTTTGGGCATCGTGGCATCCTCCTTCTAAAAGGGTCAGGTATCCACGAAAGCGGGTCAACTCCAGGTCACCGCCGAGACTGAAGACTTTTGGAATCTTTGAGGCGAACACAACAAACTTCAATCCCTCGAAATCATAGTTCGGCAATTCAAGGCGTGAGCCATTTGTAATAGCTGATTGCACGGCCCGGATATCGCTCAATTGATCATGGGAAAAATAAGGCGTTGAGTCGGATGCAATAAACTTCCACAAGACCCCGTTAGCTTGGTCATAGCGAAGTTCCAAATTCTGGAATCTCGTTGTAGATTCATCCGGATTTGAGACTATAGGTATAAGTGACGATTCGCTTACCGCGGTTAACATGATTACCCTCCTCTAGTGGTCGTATTTTGAACCTTGCCAAAATACCAATAATTATTTTTTGGTCCCGTAAGGTAACTCCAGCATTACATTTAGATTTTTGGGGTTCTTCTAAGCCTGTCACATAATCATCATGTTGACTGGTTAGATAGTGGTGACGCCTCTAAATATTTGCCAATACACGAATTAACCTACGATATGATTATTAAAGTAGCGGATGAGTTCACTCTTATGAGTGATTCTCGGGGCAGCTGGAGCAAAAAAGAATTACGACTTGCGCAAGAAAGAACCTCTAACCATCTCATTCACCACCTTCGGATTAGCCTGGCCACCGGTCTTTTTCATTACCTGCCCCACCAGGAAGCCTAGCACTTTTTCCTTGCCCGCTTTGTATTGTTCGACCTGTTGTGGGTTCTCCTCTATTACCTCTCTTACGACGGACTCGAGTTCTGACGTATCTGAGAGTTGCTTTAAGCCACGGTTTTCGATGATTCGATCAGGTGGGCCTTCATCGTTCCACATTGCCTGGAAAACTTCTTTTGCCATTTTTCCTGAAATGGTGTTGTCGGCGATCCGTGTGACAAGTTGGCCTAGATCCGCCGGGGCAATGGGAGCATTTTCGATCGTTACGTTTTCCTTGTTCATTGCGCCGAAGAGGTCGCTGATGATCCAGTTTGCGACTTGTTTTGGTTCGGTGCCCCCTACTTTTGTCGCTTCTTCGTAGTACGTCGCGGTTATGGGATCTTGGATTAAGGTCGTCGCGTCTACTTCGGATAGTCCGTACTGATCCACGAACCGAGCCATTTTATCTTGCGGAAGCTCGGGCAGTCGTGTTTTTAGCGAATCTATGAACTCGTTCGACAGTGCTACAGGTAGGAGGTCGGGATCGGGGAAATACCGGTAGTCGTGCGCATCTTCTTTCGTACGCATGGTGCGGGTCTCGTTGTTGTCCGCATTATATAGGCGTGTTTCTTGTACGACCGTTCCGCCTGACTCTACGATTTCGATTTGCCTTTCGATTTCGTAATCGATGGCTTGTTGTACGAATCGGAAGGAATTTACGTTCTTTATTTCGGTTCGGGTGCCTAGCTTTTCGTCGCCTTTCGTGCGAACGGAAACGTTCGCATCGCATCTGAATGATCCTTCCTGCATGTTACCGTCGCAGATGTCGAGATATCTGACCAAGCGATGCAGTTCGCGCATAAAGGCGATTGCTTCTTCGGACGAGCGCATATCCGGTTCTGAGACGATCTCTAATAACGGGGTGCCGGCGCGATTAAGGTCAATGCCGGTTGCGCCGTGGAAATCTTCGTGGAGTGATTTTCCGGCATCCTCCTCCAAGTGGGCGCGGGTTATGTTGATGATTTTTCGTTTACCTTTGACACGAATTTCCAGGCTGCCGTGCGCGACTATTGGGGCTTCGTATTGACTGATTTGGTAGCCCTTCGGTAAATCCGGGTAAAAATAATTCTTGCGTGCGAAGACTGAATGCCGGCAGATCTCGGCATTGATCGCGAGCCCGAATAACACTGCCATTTCAATTGCGCGTTCATTGATTACCGGTAGAACGCCCGGAAGTCCGAGGTCGATCGCACACGCTTGCGTATTGGGCTCCGCACCGTACGCGGTGGACGCCCCTGAAAAAATCTTACTTTCAGCCGCAAGTTGCGCATGAATCTCAAGACCTATTACTGCTTCCCATGCCATGGATCTTTCCTAGCTTGCGCCGGGTGCGATTTGCGCATGCCAGTCCGTGGCGCCTTGAAAAGCGTGTGCGAGGTTGAGCAGCCGCGCTTCGTCGAAATAATTACCGATGATCTGTAGGCCGACCGGAAGTCCCTGCGCAAAGCCGGCCGGAATGGAAATACCTGCGAGGCCGGATAGATTTACCGCTGTCGTGTAAATATCTGTCAAATACATTGTGACCGGATCGTCGGCGTGTTCGCCGCGGCGAAATGCAGGACCAGGGGTGGTCGGGCCAATGATGAAGTCCACTTCGGCAAAGGCATTTTCGAAATCCTGCTTGATGAGCCGTCTTACCTGTTGTGCCTTATGGTAATACGCGTCGTAGTAACCGGACGAAAGAGCGTATGTCCCAACCAGGATCCGCCGCTTCACTTCTGCGCCAAATCCCTCGCCGCGGGAACGGCAGTAAAGGTCATCCAAGTCCTTGGGGTCCCGACACCGGTAGCCGAATCTCACGCCATCATACCTAGACAGGTTGGATGAACACTCCGCCGGTGCAATCACGTAATAGGCGGGTATGGATAGCGGCGCGTTGGGCAGCGATATCTCAATTGCGATAGCGCCTAGCTTTTCCAGTTCTGCGACCGCGGCGTGAATGCATGTGGCGATTTCCGGGTCGAGCGATGCATCGAAGTACTCGCGTGGGATCCCGATCTTGGTGCCGTCTATTGATGCGCCCAGCGCGCGTGTGAAATCCTCTCGTGGTTTGTTCACAGAGGTTGAGTCGCGTTCGTCGAACCCGGCGATGACGTTCATCAACAATGCGAGATCTTCTGCGGTTGATCCCAGGGGACCGCCCTGATCGAGACTCGAGGCGAACGCGATCATGCCGTACCGAGACACGCGCCCGTAGGTCGGTTTGAGGCCGCTAACCCCGCAGAATGCCGCCGGTTGTCGTATCGATCCACCCGTATCGGTGCCGGTCGCGACGGGCGCGAGGCCCCCGGCGACGGCTGCGGCTGAGCCTCCTGAGGAACCGCCGGATACGCGTTCTCTATCCCAAGGGTTGCATACCGGACCGTAATAGCTCGTCTCGTTCGACGAGCCCATTGCAAACTCGTCCATGTTGGTCTTGCCGAGCATGACCATGCCTTCCCGATTGAGATGTTCGACTACAGTTGCATCGTACGGCGCTATGAAATTGTCGAGCATGCGCGAACCACAGCTCGTTTTGATACCTTTCGTACAAAAAATATCCTTGTTTGCATAGGGCACCCCGGTGAGTTTACGCGCGTTGCCGGCGGCTAGCTTGTCGTCGGCGTCTTGTGCCTGCGCCATTGCGCGATCTTCGTCGACCGTTATGAAACTGTTTAAATCGCCATCGAGCGCTGCAATGCGTGCGAGATAGTGCTTTGTAA
Source organism: Gammaproteobacteria bacterium (assembly GCA_965217605.1). Classification (GTDB taxonomy): domain Bacteria; phylum Pseudomonadota; class Gammaproteobacteria; genus JAYYZW01. Next base: position 84,119 of record CBDCJB010000004.1, on the reverse strand, counting down.
TTTCGACGCTTGAAAACTCGCGCGCTTCAAGCGCGCTTGCGATCGCCGCTACTGTTCGTGGGAAGAGATTTCCCATGTCTTAGTCGATGACCTTTGGCACTATATAAAGACCGTTTTCAACCTGCGGCGCATGGACTTGCAATACTTCGCGTTCGTCGCGTTCGGTTACCGCGTCTGGGCGCAAACGTGCAGTGAGATCCAAAGGATGCGCCATGGGATCGACGCCGTCCGTATCGGCGGCGTTCATTTGTTCGACGAAAATCAAAATCCGGGACAATTGATCTGCGTACGTGGGTATATCGGAAGCGTCGATCGAAAGACGTGCGAGGCGCGCGATCGCCTTCACTTCGTCAGCGCTGATTGACATTTAGGATCCTCGAATATTTGTTTGATTTGAAAGAAATTTTGTGCTGTGGCACCATTGCCACACAGGACGGGCGCAGCTCTATAAGCAGCCATTTTACTGCGGCTACTTCATTCTAAGAAGGACGGTATTCGATGCTTCGCATGTTGCGGGGAATGTTCTCCAACGATCTGTCGATCGATCTCGGAACCGCCAACACACTGATATACGTACGTGGTAAAGGCATCGTCCTGAACGAGCCGTCGGTCGTCGCTATTAGACGGGGACGGGAATCAGGGACCCAGAAGGCTATTGCCGCTGTAGGGGCCGAAGCGAAAAGGATGCTCGGCCGTACGCCCGGTCACATTGACGCTATCCGGCCGCTCAAGGACGGTGTCATCGCGGACTTCACCGTGACAGAGAAAATGCTCCAGCACTTTATTCGTAAAGTGCACGGCAACCAGTTGTTCAAGCCCAGTCCCCGCGTGTTGGTTTGCGTCCCGTGTGGGTCCACTCAGGTTGAGCGCCGCGCCATTAAGGAATCGGCCCAAGGCGCCGGCGCGCGCGATGTCTACCTAATCGAGGAGCCGATGTCCGCCGCGATCGGCGCGGGGATGCCGGTCAGCGATGCGAGCGGTTCGATGGTGCTCGATATCGGTGGCGGCACGACCGAAGTCGCGGTGATATCACTCAATGGCATTGTGTACTCCGATTCCATACGTCTCGGTGGCGATCGATGCGACGACGCGATCATCAACTATGTTCGACGGAATTACGGCAGCCTGATTGGCGATGCCACGTCCGAGCGGATCAAGCACGAGATCGGCTGCGCTTATCCAGGTAATGAGGTGCGCGAGATCGAAATCAAGGGACGCAACCTTGCGGAAGGGCTGCCCCGCAGCTTTACTTTAAATAGCAACGAGATCCTCGAAGCTTTGCAGGAGCCGCTCGCGGGCATCGTCGAGGCGGTGAAAACGGCGCTCGAAAACACGCCGCCGGAGCTCGGCTCCGACGTGGCAGAACGCGGTATGGTGCTGACGGGCGGTGGCGCTCTGCTGAAGGATGTTGATCGTTTACTGATGGAAGAAACGGGATTGCCGGTGATCGTGGCCGAAGATCCTCTTACCTGTGTTGCCCGTGGTGGCGGCCGTGTACTCGAGATGATCGAAGAACACGGCCCCGACATATTGGCGCTCGAATGAGCTGAGCGTTCGCGAATAAGACGAGGAGGCCGCGATCAAGCCACTCTTCATCAATGCACCATCGACCACCGTGCGATTCGCGACCTGCGCGGTGTTATCGTTTCTGTGTATCTCAATCGACCACAGCAACGATCATCTCTCCGCGATCCGTTCGGCGCTCTCAGTGTTGGTCTACCCAGTGCAATATATTGTCAACGCACCCGTGCAGCTCGGCGCGGATATCGCCGGTAATTTACGCACGCGGCGTCATTTGATTGAGCAGAACGAACGGTTGAAATCCGATAACCTGCTGCTCAGCTCGAAAGCGCAGCGTTATGCAGCGCTTGAGCAGGAAAACGGACGCTTACGTGAGTTGTTGGATTCCTCATCCACGTTTCAACCGCAGGTCATCGCGGCCGATGTGCTGGCGATCGAGACTACGCCATCAGCGCGTCAAATCGTCATCAACAAGGGGTCGAACCAAGGTGTTTTCGTCGGCCAACCGATGCTGGATGCCTACGGAGTTATCGGACAAGTCGTACATGTAGGGCCTTTCTCCAGCACCGCTTTATTGATTACCGATCCCCGGCACGCCTTACCGGTGTTGATCAACCGTAGCGGTCTGCGCGCGATCGCGGTCGGCGGCGAGATCCCCGATCGACTGTCGCTTTCGTTCGTCTCGCCCAATGCCGATGTCCGCGTTGGTGACCTCGTTGTAACTTCGGGCTTGGGCCGCCGATTCCCATCAGGATATCCCGTCGGGCAAGTCAACGATGTATCCCTTAAACCCGGCGCTACGTTCGCGACGATCGTGGTGGATCCCAGTGCACAAGTCGGGCATTCCCGTGAAGTGTTGCTGGTAGGACCACAGTTAGATGACATTGGGCGCGACCAAATCTCTGCAGTTGGACAATAGAGGCCGGATAGGTGGATAAGCCGAATCGAAGTTGGGTGATCGCATTGAGCTTCGTCGTCGCCTTTATGTTGACAGCGGCGCCCCTGCCCGATTGGGCGTTGCCGTGGCGTCCCGCTTGGATCGCGATGGTGCTCGTTTATTGGTGTATGGCATTGCCAGAACGTGTCGGCGTTCTATCCGGTTGGACGATCGGGCTGGTGCTCGATGTCATGCACGGTTCGATACTCGGCCAGCATGCGTTCGGACTCGCATTAGTAGCTTACATCACCGTCCAGTACCATCAGCGGGTGCGCGTATTTCCATTGACACAACAGGCTGTGTTCGTCGCATCGGTTATCTTCATCTATCTCGCGGTGATGTTGTGGATCTATCATGTTCTGGGCACGGTCAGGTACGGTCCTAATTACTTATTGGCCACCTTGACCACGGTCTTACTGTGGCCTTGGGTGTTCATCATCCTTAGAGACGTAAGACGCCGCGCTAAAGTCGTGTGAAAGCGCTACCTACTCTCAAGGATGCCAACCTTGAGCGTCGTATGTTCCAGCATCGGGTGGGGCTCGCCACTGCCGGGATGGGCATCCTGATCCTCATTCTCCTGGCCCGGCTTGCCTACCTCCAGATCCTCAGCCACGAATACTTCACGACACTGTCGCTAGAAAACCGGTTGAAGATCGTACCCATCGTGCCGCCGCGCGGATTGATCTTCAGTCGTAATGGTCAAACCTTAGCCGAGAACCGGCCGTCATTTTCGCTCACCGTTGTGCCGGAAAACGCGGATGACGTCCCCGCCGCGTTGACGGAATTGAGCCAACTGCTGGGCCTGTCTCAAGGTGAACTCGCGGCGTTCTCCAAGCAGCTCGGGCGGGCGAGACGGTTCGAAATCGTGACCTTAAAGGGCGATATGAATCCGGAGGAGCTCGCGATCTTCTCAGTCAATCGCCACCGATTTCCGGGTTTTCGCGTTGAAGCGGGCGTTGCTCGGCACTACCCGCACGGCGAAAACATGGCGCACGTGATCGGCTACGTCAGTCGCATCAGTGAAGCCGACCTCGAAACGATAGACGAGACTAACTATAGCGCAACGACGCATATTGGTAAGAGTGGAGTTGAGCGGGCACGTGAAAGTGTGCTTCACGGGCGCGTCGGTTATCAGCGGGTCGAAGTAAATGCGCAGGGGCGAATCTTACGGGTCGTCGAACGCACGCCACCGATTGCCGGTAAAGACATCTATCTGACCATAGACGCCGGTTTGCAAGCCGAGGCTGTCGAGGCGCTCAACAGGCGCAAAGGTGCGGTCGTCGTCATCGACCCTGCGTCGGGCGGAGTCCTCGCATTCGTGAGCGAACCTTCGTTTGATCCCAACGCCTTCGTCAACGGCATCAGCCGTGCTTTGTACAAGCGCTGGAGTACCTCCACGGCCCGTCCGTTGTTCAATCGCGCGCTGCAAGGACAGTATCCGCCCGGATCGACGATTAAGCCGCTCGTCGCAATGGCCGGTTTGGAGCACGGTGTCCGCACGCCCGATAACAGCACTTGGTGCCCTGGCTGGTTTTCACTCCCCGGCGACGATCACCGCTATCGCGATTGGCGCAAAGAGGGACACGGCCACATCGCCATGAAACATTCGATCGCGCGTTCCTGTGACGTCTATTTCTACACCCTGGCGCATGATTTAGGGATCCGGCGGCTGCACGAAGTGTTGTCGAAATTCGGTTTCGGCGCGATTACCGGTGTCGATATTCCTGGCGAAGCAACCGGTCTGCTGCCGTCGCCCGAATGGAAGCAACGCGCGCGCAACCAGCCCTGGTATCCAGGCGAAACGGTAATCGCCGGGATCGGGCAGGGTTTTATGCTGGCGACCCCGCTGCAGCTCGCTTACGTCACCGCCATCATTGCGAACCGAGGCGAGGTATCAATCCCACATTTCGTCGCTCAGATCGAAGATCCTATGGATAACACCTCGATGTACCCACAGGTCTACCACCGTCCGCGAGTCGATCTGTCCAACGAGCAGCATTGGGATACGATTATCGACGGCATGGTGGACGTCGTGCATGGACCACGCGGTACTGCGCGACGGATCGGTAACGATGCGCCCGTCCGGTTCGCGGGGAAAACCGGTACCTCACAGGTCTTCGGCGTTGCCCAAGACGAAGATCCGGATAACGACGATCTGCCCGAGCACCTCAAAGACCACGCGTTGTTTATTGCCTACGCGCCGCTCGAAGTTCCTGAGATTGCGATTGCGATCATCGTCGAGAACGGTGGCAGCGGCAGCCGCACTGCGGCGCCTATCGCGCGGCGCCTCATCGATCACTATTTCAAACAAACGGGTAACGCGGTGCCCACTAATGGTTGAGCCGCAGGGACTTCTAAATCGATTACACATTGATCCGCCATTAATTGGCGGCGTTTTGGTCGTTTGCGCGTTGGGCCTGGTCGTGCTCTTCAGTGCGGCCGACCAGTCTACAGATATGGTGATCAAGCAAGCGATCCGCATGTTGCTCGGTATCGTTGCCATGGTGTTGATCGCGCAGGTATCGCCGCAACAGCTGGAGCGTTGGTCCCCCATCATTTACCTGATTGGCCTGGGTTTGTTGGCGCTGGTGTTATTTATAGGCACCGGTCGAGGCGCGCAGCGCTGGCTCGATTTGGGATTGTTTCAGTTTCAGCCGTCGGAATTGATGAAGCTCGCGGTGCCCCTCACGGTCGCCGGACTCGTCGCGGAGAAAGTATTGCCGCCACGTTTTCGCACGACCGCTATCGCGCTCATAATCGTTTTGATCCCCGCAGTGTTCATCGTGCAACAACCGGATCTCGGCACCGGCATACTCGTCGCTGCATCGGGTTTGTTCGTACTGTTTTTCGCCGGCGTTCGGTGGCGTTTCATTAGAAACAGCATCTTGCTTGCCGTCGCTGCTGCGCCGTTCGCATGGTTTTCACTGCATGCATATCAGAAGAGCCGGATCCTGACCCTTTTCGATCCCGAACAGGATCCATTGGGTTCGGGTTATCACATCATTCAATCGACGATCGCCGTCGGGTCTGGCGGGCTCTACGGCAAAGGTTGGCTAACCGGAACGCAATCGCATTTAGAGTTCCTCCCGGAACGCGCAACCGATTTCATCTTTGCGGTCTATTGCGAGGAATTCGGGCTGGCCGGGGTGCTTATATTGATGATCGCCTACGGGCTTGTCCTGGTGCGTGGCCTGCGCATCGCGATCGATGCGCAGGAGATGTTCGGGCGCCTGGTTGCCGCAAGCCTGACGCTGACGCTTTTTATCCATATCTTCGTGAACATGGGCATGGTGACCGGGCAACTACCGGTCGTGGGTGTCCCGTTGCCCTTGTTGAGCTATGGCGGAACCTCGGTCGTGACTATCTTGATCGGTTTCGGTATCCTCATGTCGATACAGACACATCGCAAATTTATTTCCGAAACGTGAGCAGTTAGCGCCAGATCTTAATCCTAATGCGAAGTGCAATAATCGCTCTTTTCTGCGTGTTGGCGGCGCCGGGCGGCGGCCCCTACGCGGCGTCTCTGGATGAGGCCGCAGTCGCAAAATTCATCACCTACATGGTGTCTACGCACGGCTTCGAGCACGACAAGCTCGGCCATGTCTTCGCGGATACACAGCGTTCCGATCAAATTTTGGCGCTGATGACACGGCCCGCCGAGAAGGTTAAGCCGTGGTCACAATATCGGCCCATATTCGTAACGTCGAAGCGGATCCGCGACGGCGTTGATTTCTGGAACAGAAACGATGATGCACTGGCGCGGGCGGCGTTGAAATACGGTGTAGCCCCCGAAGTGATCGTTGCGATCATCGGTGTCGAAACATCTTACGGTCGCATCTCTGGCAAACACCGAGTCATGGATGCGCTCGCGACGCTGGCCCTTCACTATCCGACGGATAATCCGAGACGTTCGGAATTTTTTCGCATTCAGCTCGAGCAGTTTCTCCTGTTTACGCGTGAAGATGCGCTCGATCCTCTGGAACTCACCGGGTCGTACGCCGGTGCAATGGGGATGCCACAGTTCATGCCCGAAAACTATCGCAAACTTGCGATCGATTTTGATGGCGACGGCGCACGCAACATCTGGACCAACTCCCACGATGCCATCGGCAGCGTGGCAAATTATCTGAATCACCACGGTTGGCGGCAATCGGGTCCCGTTACCTCGCGGGTAGAAATTGGCAACGGGGATCCCTCGGAATTCTTAAAATCATCCATGAAACCCACGTTCCGACTGGCGGAACTCATCGCTGCCGGTATCACACCTGTCGACCAGAGCATCAGCGACGAAGAGGCGGCCGCCTTGTTCGAACTCGAAGGCGCGGCAGGTAATGAGTATTGGGTGGGCTACACGAATTTCTATGTCATCAGTCGCTACAATCCAAGGGTCAAATACGCCATGGCCGTGGCGCAGCTTTCGGAAGCTATTCGAAATTCTCGAAGTGCATCGGGTAGCTGACCGGGATCCATTGATTCGGTGGCGCGACGCCGCGGCGCCGATCGTGCTCTGCATTGCGATATTAGCCATCGCCGGCTGCGGCGTTATCGTTGAGCGCGACGGACCCGGGCGGACATTGTCGCCAAACAACATCAAGGATGCCGTCCCGCGCAAGGAACCGCGAAGCAAGTATGGCAACCCTGAGTCGTACGTGGTCATGGGCAAACGCTACTACACGCTGAAGACCGCTCGGGGCTACTCTGAGCGGGGCGTTGCGTCCTGGTACGGCAAGAAATTCCACGGTCGTAAAACCTCGAGCGGTGAAATCTACGATATGTACAAGATGACGGCAGCACATAAAGGCTTACCTCTGCCGACGTATGTACAAGTGCGCAATTTAGACAACGGCCGAACAGCAGTTGTCAAAGTCAACGACCGCGGGCCGTTTCACGACAATCGCATCATCGATCTATCGTACGCGGCGGCCTTGAAGCTCGATGTCGCGGATAAAGGCACGGCGTTCGTCGAAGTTCGGGCGCTCGATGATAGTGGGCGCCCCTCGGGCCCGGTGCTCACCGCGCGCCCGCCTAGTGCGAGTGTGTCTTCCGGTATCTATTTGCAGATCGGTGCCTTCCAAGAACACAGAAATGCCGTACGCCTAACCGATCAGGTTGCCGATGTGATTCCGAAGAACGTGCATATTCGTGAAGCGACGAAAAACGGCAAATCGATCTACAGAGTTCAAGTCGGACCGATCGTAAGCGTCGACATTGCCGATGACCTGCTCCCCGGAAGCTCCCTCACTTTGATGTAGAGTCTGCCCACCTAAAGAAGGAGCAGACGCATGCGTAAGAGCCGTTTTACCGAGGCGCAGATTATCGGGATGATCAAGGAACAGGAGGCGGGGCTGCCGACAGACGAAGTGTGCCGTAGGCACGGTCTGAGTCCCGCGACTTTCTACAAGCTGAAATCCAAGTAGGGCGGCATGGATCTATCGGATGCGAAACGGCTGAAGGCGTTGGAAGACGAGCACGCGAAGCTGAAGCAGCTGCTGGCCGACACCCTGCTCGATAACGTTGTCCTCAAAGACCTACTGGGAAAGGGCTGATGACGCCGATGGAGCGGCGGGAGGCAGCGCTCAAGGCGATGCGGGATCATGACATCTCGCAGCGCCGGGCCTGTCGGCTTGTCGGTGTCGATCCCAAGACGGTCCGGCGCGAACGCCCGCCAGACCACCCCGAGGTGCGCGAGGAGATGAAGAAGATGGCAGGCACCCGCCGACGGTTTGGCTACCGGCGGACAGGTGTGTTGCTCAAACGCAAGGGTATGATCATGAACCCTAAGAAGCGCTATCGTCTCTACCGTGAAGCGGGGCTGTCGGTTAAGCGACGGCGGGGGCGTAAGCGCGCCCGAGGATCGAGGTCACCGATGCCCGAGGCCACAAGGCCAAACCAGCGCGGGTCCCTGGACTTCGTGGCAGACACGTTCGGGGCTTCGCGGAAGTTCCGATCTTGGCCGTGAACGACGACGGCTGCCGTGAGAACCTGTGTCTGAGCGCGGATACCCGCATCTCAGGCGACCGAGTGGCCCGGGAACTGGACGCGCTTGTTCGGATCTAGGGGAAACCCACTAGCGTTGTCAGTGACAACGGAACCGAGTTTACCCGTTGCGCGATCCTAAGATGGACCGACAACAACGGCGTCGACTGGCATGACATCGATCCGGGCAAGCCGCAGCAGAATGCCTTTATCGCATCATTCAACGCCAGCCTAAGGAACGAACGACTCAATCAAGCGTTGTTCGATACGCTGGACGATGCCCGTCTCAAGCTGGCGCTCTGGCGCTATGATTACCATAACGTCAGGCCGCATGCCTCGCTTAGAAACAAAACGCCCGCAGAAGCGCGCCAGACGCTTTACCCAGGTCAGGGCTTCGCGCCAGAGGCGCTTGCACAAACGGAAACAAATGATTATCAACCCTGCAGACTCTCATTATGAATGAGGGACAACCGGGGAGCAGGTCACCGGGCATGCGCTTCGCTCGGGACACATCGCGCTCGAAGACAAAGTTAAAGTGAGTAAAAAGGCGTGGAAAATGGAAGGGTCACGCATGTTCATCGAAGCGGGAAAGTATGTTTCAGTCGATGATCTCTTGCAGGGCGTAATCGTACAGTCTGGTAATGATGCGAGCGTGGCCTTAGCCGAGCACATATCGGGAACGGAAGACCTGTTTGCCACCATCATGACCGAGCATGCGCGCGAACTCGGTATGACCGGGTCGAGTTTTTCGAACAGCACCGGCCTACCGGACGAAGGTACGTTCACGACAGCCAGGGATTTGGCCCTGTTGTCAGCGGCCTTGATCGAGGAATTTCCGACGCTCTACGCCCGCTTCGCCATTCACGAATTTACCTATAACAACATTCGCCAATCCAATCGTAACCAACTGCTGGGCCGCGACGACACCGTCGATGGCATTAAGACCGGCCTCACGGAGGCGGCTGGCTATTGCCTCGTGTCTTCAGCGGATCGCAACGGAACGCGGCTGGTTGCGGCAGTCATGGGTGCGAACTCCGATACGGCGAGAAACGAAGCAAGTTTGACCCTGATTAACTACGGTTTCAGGTTTTTCGAGACGCGTAAACTATACGAGCGCACGGATATCATCGCTTCTTCGAAAGTCTGGAAAGGCGCGGTCGCGCAATTGCGGCTTGGCGCCGCAGACCCCGTGCATATCACCATTCCACGCGGCCGGTACGACGAACTCGAAGCGATCGCGCAATTCAACGAGCCTATCGTTGCGCCCATCGACGCCGGTCAGGTACTCGGGCAGATGCGTATTTCACTTGATGGCGAGCAACCCACGGCGGTTCCGCTGATTGCTCTGGACGATATCAAAGCGGGATCGTTCTTCTCCCGTCTTTACGATAATGTATTGCTCTTGTTTGAATAAAGATCGGAACTGCCCATTAACATCTGCCGTCAGGTGACGTGTATTCGGCGCGAAATCGCACCTCCGTGAGAATGTCATGATTACAACCCTCAATACCACTTGCTGCATCGTCGGCGGTGGGCCCGCGGGCATGATGCTGGGTGTGCTATTGGCACGCGCCGGAGTCGAATCCATCGTGCTTGAAAAGCATGGTGACTTCCTGCGCGATTTTCGTGGCGACACCATACACCCGTCGACACTCGAATTGGTGCACGAACTCGGCGTGCTCGAAGAGTTTCTAACTCTGCCGCACCAAAAAGCGTATCACCTACATGGCCAGTTCGGCGCACGCACGCTACGAATTGCCGACTTTACCCACTTGCCGACGCGATGCGGCTTTATCGCCTTCATGCCACAGTGGGATTTCCTCGATTTTCTCGCGCGCCAGGGCAGGCGCTTCAGCGCGTTCCACTTACATATGCAAACTGAAGCCACCGCCCTAATCGAGGAGGACGGCCGGGTGCGCGGCGTGCGCGCTCAAACGCCCGAAGGTGAACTCGAAGTCCGGGCCGAGCTCGTAATCGGTGCCGACGGCCGAGGTTCTACAGTCCGCGCTCATTCCAATCTCATAGTTGATGAGCTCGGCGCGCCGATGGATGTGTTGTGGTTTCGTTTGTCGAAACAGGACGGCGATCCGGAAGCACCAACGGGTCATTTCGCTGCCGGCCGGATCCTCATCATGATCATCCGCCGCGAACATTGGCAGCTCGGCTACGTGATCCCGAAAGGCACACTCGATGAATTGCATACGCGCGGATTGGACGCCTTTCGTGCGAGTATTGCCGAACTAGCAAGCTTTGCAGCCGATCGCGTCCACGAGATCGCGAGCTGGGACGATGTCAAGCTGCTGACCGTTGCGGTCGATCGCCTCCAACAATGGCACCAGTCGGGATTGCTCTGTATTGGCGATGCCGCCCACGCCATGTCACCGATCGGCGGGGTTGGCGTCAACCTTGCTATCCAAGACGCAGTCGCGTGCGCTAACTTGCTTGCTGCGCCCTTACGCGAAGGCCGCCTGATGGATCATGATCTCGCCGCCGTGCAGGCGCGCCGTCTACTGCCGACACGTCTGACGCAACGTCTTCAGGTGGCGGTACAAAATCGCGTGATCAAGCGTGTGCTCGCTGGTTCGGAAACCCTGGTCCCACCACTTCCGCTGCGTATCATTTCACGCGTTCCGTTGCTGCAGCGGATCCCGGCGCGGATCATCGGCGTCGGCATACGGCCGGAACACATCGAGACACCAAGGGTCGGGTGAAGAACACGGAGCCCTTAAACCGCATCATAGAGTTCGAACCGCAGTGGCGTGAGTCGAGAACCATTCACGACCTCCGGCCAGGCACAGACGGAAACCATCCACATAACGTCCATCTCGGCGCGAAGATCGATGTAATCGCCGGCTTGTGTGACGGGTGGCCCGATGTTCCATTCGCCGTCCGGCGTATAGTCCACGGTCATGAAGATATTGAAACAGGACACTGACTGTAGCAGATTGGGATCGAGTCCTTGTGCCCGGTATTCGTCTTGGATCACGTCACGACAACCTCGCTCTGCATCATTTAAATACAATTGACGTGCAGCCCGGGAGCAAAATCCGCCACCCGTGTAATGGTTGGCGGTTTTATCATCGGCGATGGTCCACATGGGATGCATCAAGTTGGTGCTGATCACATCGCCTTGCCGCCACTTGTACCTTCCGTTATTCCAGCTGGTATAGACGCAATCCAGATATTCAGTTGGATCGTCCAATTTAATCGACACGAAGTCTGCGACCTGTTGGCCTTCGATATCGACGATGCGCAGTGTCTGTGCCGCTCTCACGACACCGCGGCCGCCTGTATGCGCTTCGATCGTTTTACTATCGACGAGGGCCCCGAGTCCTGGTGCCATGGGAATCTCCCTCAGGTGCCGACGTCACGCCGATCCGGGGCGATGCGTTTCGGGTTTGAGAAACGTTCTAATAAATAGGCTACGAGATCCGCTATGACCGTCGACGCATCCGCGGTCCGGTTCCAGTCAAACTCACAGCCGTATAAAGACATGTCGCTGCGTACGCTACGATGCCGCATTTGGCAGAATATTAGTTTCGTCCCCGTAAGATTGGGCAGATTGAGGCTCAAGACGAATCTGGGATGTTTTTCGAGTAACCGATCGGCTTCCGCGTCAACCGCGAAACTGACCCCGATGTTCGAGATATTGCGAATGGCGGCGGAAAAGGCCGGCGCCGTCTCGGGGCCATCCACGTCCGGCGCAACCTTAGCATCGCATAAGGATTCGGATCCCGACTCCATCTGGCGAAATTTCGCGCGGCGGTTGAACAACTCGAAGAAGCGTGCGGTCTCGGGTTTTAGCAGCTCTTCTTCTTCGTCTTCAAATGATAGACGTACGACCTGTTCGTCGGTGCCTTCGGCGCGCGCCACGACACGCGCCCATAAGGTCATGTCGAAATCGTAACGTTCTGAGGCAATCGCCAGCATGATTCTGTCGCCGCTTGCGATTTGTTGAGCGGTGTCTTTATCGAACTCCACCTGCGCCCCGCCATATGCAATATCGGCGACGTTGCCACGTACCAACTTGTATTTTTTCTCTAACAGGGCGAGATCCAATTCCTGCACGGAATCCGGCCGCACGCGGTATGCAGACCGCCGACTGCCTATACCCCGAATCGATGCCATCATGTCCTCCCGTGGTCTTGAGGCTTCGAGTATAAATAAATCCTGGCGATTACGTGCGGATGCCGACACCCTTCTGCAACAGTATTACACTCAGGCTACCGAGCCCGATGATGAATGCGATGATGATGGCGAAGGCGGGGATGATCTCGATGTCACTGACGCCCAAGATCCCGTATCGGAAGGCGTTCACCATGTACAGGACCGGGTTGAATAACGAGATCTGGCGCCAGATCTCCGGCAACAGTTCGATCGAATAGAACACGCCCCCTAAATAGGTTAACGGGGTTAATACGAACGTCGGCACAATAGAGATGTCGTCAAACTTCTTTGCAAAAATCGCGTTGATGAGTCCGCCTAAAGAAAACAGCGCTGACGTCAAGACGACGACCGCAACGGTCACGAACCAGGAATTTATTTGTAGATCAGTAAAAAATAAGGCGATTACCGTCACTAAAGCGCCGACGATAACGCCGCGACAGACACCACCGCAAACCCAACCCAACACGATTAAAACATTAGGCACCGGCGCGATCAGGATTTCCTCGATATGCCGTTGGAATTTAGCACCAAAAAACGACGTCACGACATTGGAATATGAATTCGTAATGATCGCCATCATGATGATGCCGGGCGCAATAAATTGCATGTAGGTGAACCCTCCCATCTGCCCGATGCGCGGGCCGATCAGGCTGCCGAATATGACGAAATACAGGCCCATGGTTATCGCGGGCGGCAGGATCGTCTGCACCCAGATGCGCGAGAATCGATGGATTTCCTTGGTAGCGATGGTGGCAAACGCGACTGCATACAATTTAACCATTGTTATCTACCAGCTTGATGAATAGTTCTTCCAGACGGTTTCGCTTATTGCGCATACTTTTGATCTCGATACCGTGATGCGACAGTTGCTCGAATACGTCATTGAGGTTTTGATGTTTTTCTACGATCACTTCGAGACTGTGATCATCCACTTTCAACAATGGAAATCCCTGCAACGTCGGGATCGTATCGAGGCTGCCGTCACAATCGAGGACAAACGACTCGACATGCAGTTGGGTCAACAATGCACGCATCGTCGTATCCTCTATGATCAGACCGCCGTCGATAATGGCGATGTTCCGGCAAAGTTGTTCCGCTTCTTCGAGGTAGTGCGTAGTCAGGATAATCGTCGTTCCAGATTCATTGAGCTCGATCAGGAAATTCCACATTTGCCGACGGATCTCGATATCGACGCCAGCGGTCGGTTCGTCGAGAATCAAGAGTCGAGGCTCGTGGATCAAAGCGCGTGCAATCATGAGCCGTCTCTTCATGCCACCGGAGAGGTTGCGCGACACGCCATTGCGGCGGCCCCATAAATCGAGTTGGCGCAGGTATTTCTCTGCGCGCGTGTATGCGATCCGGCGGCGAATCCCGTAATAGCCCGCTTGATTCAGGACGATATCGTATGGCGTTTCGAACTGCGAAAAGTTGATTTCCTGGGGTACGAGACCGATATGCGAGCGCGCACGCGGAAAGTCGGAGTCGATGTCGATTCCGAAAATCGACACTAGACCGGCGGACTTGTTGATCAGGGAACTGATGATACCGATAGTGGTCGACTTTCCTGCGCCATTCGGGCCTAACAGCGCGAAGAAATCACCTGCGGGGACCGTCAGGTCGATACCGCGTAACGCCTCGACGCCGTTGCGGTAAGTTTTGCGCAATCCTTTGATTTCGAGAGCGTTCAAGAAACTGAGGCTCGATCAGCGGGCGCCAGAATGTAGCACGAAAAGGAATCGCGTTGATCGCGCTCCGAGCGCGCGCGAGGCCGCTATTCTGCGGAGCGGAAGAGCCAGCGCCTGAATCGTTGCATCATCGTACGCGGTGGCGGTTTTGGCATCATCGTTTGCACGGGCATCAGGCGTTCGACCGCGACGATGGCCCGGTTGGTCGCTTCGGTCTGAAGGGATTCGACAGACAGCTCGAATTCTCGCTCGGCGCTGTCCATCACACGCGTTAACACCAATTTGTTGTTCGCTTTACACGCCCCGAACAGCGTTTTGATCTCGCTTCTCATACAGGCCGCTATTTTTGCTCGGGCTTTTTTCGAACACGCGATATATCTGTTCACGACCGTAATAGGAGTAGAAAGAAACGACCTGAATAAGGAGGTTTCTTGCGGCTAGTAGCATGGTACCGTCGATGTGTTCCACGACAAACGGATTGCCGATGGCCTTGAAGATACCATCCACAATTCTGATCAGGTCATTCGCGGGCATGAACATGATCTCGCTGTCGACGATGAAAATGCCGGAAATCGTGCGCTGCACGGTCTGGATCTTTTCGCGAAGGTCGTAAAGCGTTTGGAGGGATTGCTCGACATCGTAGATAAGACGCATGCCGAGCACGGTTTCGATCGCGCGGAAGCGGTCACGCGCTTCACGCAATATGGCATTGAGTTCCTGTAATTCATCCGATGAAAACTCGCACATCGCATGTGCGGTTAGATGTTCGCTCGCGTGGTTCAAGGCGAGCTCGATCTGATCGCGGTATTCTTCCAGCATCCGGATCTCGGGTGCGGAGATTTCCGCAACGATTGAAGATTCCTCGAGCGCGCGCGTAAGCTGGTAAGCGGGCGCGTAACGATCCAGCAGACTGTTTAGAGTCGAATAACTACCCAGTGCTTCCGCGAACTTAAAGCGTGACCGGAGGTCTTTTTCCTGAGGAATGAAGCGTACTGCGGCCAGTGGAGATTCAGGCGCGTCGGGACTCGATTCGATGGTCTGGACCAAGTCGAGCGTGTGGTCAAAGAGATCGATGGTGCGATTGACCAGACCCTGAACCTCGACTTTGTCGCTGCGGCTGATACCGGCAAGCTCCGCGAGGTCGAGCGTGATCTCATGGGTTTGCCCGCTGGAATCGGCGCGTTGCTCCGGCACTGCAAATTCGGGTTTCATGTGGTGATATATAGGCTATGGGCAGTTCCCGATTAGTGGTCATGCGTCACGCTAAATCTGATTGGTATAGCGGCGCACCGGAGGATTTCTTGCGACCCTTGTCGGAG
The DNA here is from genome assembly GCA_965217605.1 of Gammaproteobacteria bacterium. GTDB lineage: Bacteria > Pseudomonadota > Gammaproteobacteria > JAYYZW01. The sequence goes on along the minus strand of CBDCJB010000004.1, from coordinate 68,514 downwards.
CGCGGCTTAGCCGACGCACGCCGCATGGGGCAATGGATGGCGGCAGAAGCGATCCTGCCGGAATGGATCGTGAGCTCACCAGCGCGCCGGACCCGCGAGACGCTGCGCCTCCTCGCAGAGGGCGCAGCTACCGATCTAGAGGTTCGTACGGAATGGATCGATGAGTTGTATCACAGCTCGCTCGAGTCAATTTTGGCGGTCTTGAAGGCCCAAAAGCGACGGCGTGACCTCATGCTGCTCGGCCACAATCCGGGCTTGGAAGACCTCCTCGATTTCCTCGTCGACGAATGGCCGCCTGCGGCTGCTTTCAACAAGCGTGTTCCGACCGCGGGATTATTCGTATTAGAAACGGGCCGGCGGTTCGATATGCTGCAACCACGCTGCGCACGCATTACCGCGCATCAGCGCCCCAAAGCGCTGCAGGGCTGAGGGCCGGTAGGGTTAGGGAATATAGGCGAAATACAGCATCGGAAAGAGCAAGACCGCGACGACGTATACGATCCATTCCAGACCGCGGTCTTCGAGCCACCCGATGTAGTGCATGACGATGACGACGATCGCCGCGACGTAGTAAAGCGCTATGAGGATGTCTTCCATCCCGTGAGTCCCCTTCGTTTCACAGGCATATCGGCGCGGGCGCCAATCATTGCCTAATTCTGGCACATTAGAGCTTATATTTAAAGTAAACTCTTAGAAATGTCGTCATGCTCTTTCGAAATCAATTACTTATGCGAAAATGCCCTGATGCCCCTATGTAGCGGCCCCGACCCGTTGAAACTGTAGGCGCACGTTACAATATCGCCGATGAGCGCAGAAAAATTGGGCCGCGCGGTGGCGCAGCCAACCGAATCCCTGCTGGAGTTTCCCTGCGATTTTCCGCTAAAAGTGATGGGGCTCAAGACCGATGATTTCGACGCACTGGTCGTCGCCATCGTGCGCAAACACGTCGATGACCTGCGCGAGGGCGCGATCAGCGCCAAACAGAGCCGCAACGGCAAATATGTATCGATTACCGTGACCATACAGGCGCAATCTCAAGCGCAGCTCGACGGCATCTACATGGAGCTATGCCGCCACGAGCGCATCTTGATGGTGTTATGAACGTTCTGTGGCGCGACTTAGGCGCAGTGAATTATGAGCGTGTATGGCGCGCGATGCAGGATTTCACCCGCCTGCGTACGCCCGCGACGGCGGATGAACTCTGGGCCGTTCAGCATCCGCCCGTCTTTACGCAAGGTCGCGCCGGCAAGAGCGAGCACGTGCTGGAGCCGGGTGAGATCCCCGTCGTCGAAAGCGATCGCGGCGGCCAGGTGACCTACCACGGCCCCGGTCAGTTGGTCGTGTATGTGTTGTTGGACGTCAAACGGCTCGGCATCGGTCCGCGCACACTCGTGCGCCGGTTAGAACGCGGGGTCATCGCCTATCTGGCGGGCTATGGGATCCGAGGCGAGCAGGTACAGGGCGCGCCCGGCGTGTACGTCGCCGGAGCGAAAATAGCGGCGCTCGGCTTGCGCATTCGCAACGGCTGCAGTTACCACGGACTGGCGTTGAACGTTGCCATGGACCTCGAACCGTTTACCCGTATTAATCCTTGCGGCTACGCGGGACTGACCGTGACGGAATTGTCAGCGCACGGCGGGCCAACGGCTTGCGCAGACGTCATGTCGGACCTCGTGCCCATACTGGCGAATAGCCTTTTCGACGGCGCCCCGATCACCTTGCGGCAGGATCGGGACGCGTTTGCCCAGACCAGCCCCGCCGAGGCGTGATTCGCGATCGTGGCTGCACACGTAAAGACAAAGCCGACACGCGCGCAGCGAGGCGCTGACAAAGTTTCCCGCATACCGATCAAAGTCGTGGCGGAGACGGGCGCGCGACAGCGCAAACCCCCATGGCTGAAAGCGCGTGCGCCCACCGATCCGCGCGTGATCGAGCTCAAAAAGTTGTTGCGTGACGAAGGGCTCAACACGGTTTGCGAAGAAGCATCGTGTCCAAACCTGGGCGAATGTTTCTCACACGGCACGGCAACCTTCATGATCATGGGCGATCTCTGCACGCGGCGTTGCCCGTTTTGTGATGTTGCGCACGGCCGCCCGCAACCGCTCGACCCGACCGAGCCCGAACACGTAGCCAATGCCGTCGCGCGCATGGACCTGAAATATGTCGTCATAACCTCGGTGGATCGAGACGATCTGCTGGACGGTGGCGCGGCACACTTCGCGGATTGCGTACACGCGGTACGCAAACGCGCCGGCGCGATCCGCATCGAGATCCTGGTTCCCGATTTTCGCGGACGCATGAACAAGGCTCTGGAGGCGCTCTTGCGCGCGCCGCCGGACATCTTTAATCACAATCTGGAAACCGTACCCGCGCTGTATACCAAAGTGCGTCCCGGCGCGGACTATGCGTGGTCGTTGGATCTCATCGGTAAGTTCAAGGGCCAAGCACCGGAGATCCCGACGAAATCGGGATTAATGCTGGGACTCGGCGAAACGATCGACGAAGTAAAGGCGGTATTGGGCGATCTTCGCCGGCACGATTGCGACATGGTGACCCTCGGCCAGTATCTCCAGCCGAGCCGTGCTCATCTTCCGGTCGCGCGATTCGTACCACCTGCCGAATTCGAGGCGCTGGCGGCATTCGGACGGTCGCTGGGCTTCAGCAATATCGCGAGCGGGCCGCTGGTGAGGTCGTCCTATCACGCGGATCTGCAGGCGGCCGGGCAGGGTGTGAACTAGGCCCGTTCGGCCGCCCCTTGGGCAGTTACCTCTATATCGTCATCAAGGCGCTCGTTGTGCCGCCGGGTGCGCCGGCTGCGGTCGGCCTGCTCGGGCTCTTTTTGTACGGGCGAAGGCGGCGCCTCGGCCTGACCTTGCTCGGCATTGCCGTCGCTTCCATGTGGCTGTTGTCCATGCCCGTTACGGCGAGGTGGTTCGCCCGCTCATTCGAGTATTTCCCACCGCTGGAAATCGAGCGATTCGCCTCGAAAAAGGCGGACGCGATCGTCATCCTCGGTGGCGGTAATTACCGCGGAGCTGTGGAATTCGGGGGCTCCGACGCGGTCTCCCGCCTGACTCTGGAACGCCTGCGTTACGGCGCCCGCGTGCATCGCGCCACGGGTATCGACATCGCGGTGACCGGCGGGACCCCACGCCATCCAGAAGAGCCCGAAGCGGGTCTGATGCGAACGGCCTTGGAAACGGATTTCGGCGTAACCGTGCGCTGGGCCGAAACCGAAAGCCGAAACACCCTGGAGAACGCACAGATGACCCGCGCGCGGTTCGCCTTCGATACCATCATCCTCGTTACGCATGCGATGCACATGCCAAGAGCGGTGCGCGTATTCCAAGCGGTCGGATTTAACGTGGTTCCCGCGCCGCTCGGGTTCGTTTCGGAGCAGCAGCCGGATTATGTCTTACGCGATTTCCTCCCGACCTATGACGGATTTTCCGGTACGCATTATGCGATTTATGAGTACCTCGCGGGACTCTGGTACGCATTGCCGCAGTGATCATTCTTTGTCGATCGATTGGACCGAACTCTTGAATCGACCCCGTGCGAGTCGTGTCGTGACGGCGTCTCGCGGTTTCAATTGACTGGCATCGGTGACAATACGGTCTGCGCTGTCGGTGACGATGGCATAGCCGCGCTCGAGCGTGGCCGTGGGACCAACGGCGCGGAGAACGTCCCGGAAGCGGGCGAGCGTCTGGGCGCGTTCGACAAGGTTCAGCCTGATCGCGGCCGTGAGGCGCTGACGGACGAAGCTTACGTCGCGCCATAACCCGTCGATGCGTGATCGCGGCGATTCGGCATGGACGCGCGATAAAAGCGTCTGCAACCCCATGCGATGGAGTTCGAGGCGCGTGCCGAGGGCAAGCGGTAAACGCTGAGTCAACTCATCCAGACGCTGAAAGTGCGACTCGAGGCGGCGGCGTGGTGATATAAGGCCTTGCATCAGCTGTCTGAGCTCGGCATGGCGGGCGCTTAAGGTCGACGTCATGCTCGTAGCGAGACGGCGACCTAGATTCAGGATCGTGGCGTTGACTTCCAGCAGGTCGGGCGATACCAACTCTGCGGCTGCCGATGGCGTCGGCGCGCGCGCGTCGGCGACGAGATCGGCGATCGTAAAATCGATCTCATGGCCCACCGCGCTCACGACCGGCACGGATGCGGCGTGAATAGCGCGGGCAACGCGCTCTTCGTTGAACGCCCACAGGTCTTCCAGGGAGCCGCCTCCACGGCCCACGATGAGGACATCGCAGTCCTGCCGCCGCGAGGCGTTCTCGATCGCTCGGACGATTTGATCCGCGGCGCCTTCACCTTGTACCGGGGTCGGGTAAACGACTACGGGGATCGCCGGGCACCGCCGCTCGAGTACGTTCAATATGTCCCGCAACGCAGCCCCTGTTATCGAGCTCACGACGCCGATGGCACGCGGCCAATAAGGTAAAGTCCGCTTATGCTCGGCGTCGAAAAGGCCTTCTTCATTGAGTTTGCGTTTCATCTGCTCGAACTTGAGCCGCAACAATCCTTCGCCCGCCGGCTCGAGTGAATCGGCGATGATCTGAAAATCGCCGCGCGCGGCGTAGAGACTTACGCGACCATGGGCAACGACCTGAAGACCGTCGCGCACGTCGAAGCCGAGGTGCGTATTACGGCTGCGAAACATCGCGCAACGCACAGAGGCGCTCGTGTCTTTGAGCGAAAAATAGATATGGCCGGATGATGGCCGGGCGAGGTTGGAGACCTCACCTTCCACCCAGATCGTTCCAAACTCGTGTTCGAGTAGCGCGCGCGCTTCGTCGTTGAGACGCGAGACCGTATAGATGTCTCGTGACATTTACCCGTGGGTACCGAAACCTTATAATTGTCCGCTTACATTTTACGGGATGTCCCGCATCCATGCGCGTCGACGCCGACGGACTGACTTTCGATGACGTTCTTCTGGTCCCCGACTACTCGGATGTCCTCCCACGGGACGCAGATCTCAAAACCCAGTTGACGCGAGACATCGATCTCAACATCCCCCTGTTGTCCGCGGCGATGGACACCGTCACCGAAGCGCGCCTCGCAATCGCGCTGGCGCAAGAAGGTGGGATCGGCATTATTCACAAGAATATGAGCCCCGAAGATCAAGCGGCTCAAGTCCGCACAGTGAAAAAATTCGAAAGCGGAGTGATCCGGGATCCGATCACCATCGATCCGAATGTCAGCATCGGGGAAGTCGTGCAGTTGACCCGTGCGCGTGGCATCTCCGGTGTACCGGTTGTCGACGATAATCAAGTCGTCGGTATAGTCACCAGTCGCGACCTGCGATTCGAGCGGCGTTTCGACGCCCCGGTCAGTGAAATCATGACACCGCAAGAGCGGCTCGTGACGGTCAGGGAAGATGCCGATCAAGAAGAGGTCATCGCCCTTCTGCACCGTCACCGCATCGAAAAATTACTGGTCGTGAACGGCGAGTTTGAACTGCGCGGGATGATCACGGTAAAGGACATTCAGAAAGCCGCGGAATTCCCCGACGCTTGCAAGGATTCCCATGAACGCTTACGCGTGGGCGCCGCGGTCGGCGTCGGCGAAGGTACGCATGCACGCGTCGAAGCCTTGGTGGAAGCCGGCGCCGACGTGATCGTCGTGGATACGGCACACGGCCATTCATTGGGGGTGTTGAACACTGTCAAGTGGATCAAGGAGCAGTATCGCGATGCCCAAGTCATCGGCGGCAATATCGCGACGGCTGAAGCCGCCGAGGCCCTGATCGGGGCGGGCGTTGACGCAGTCAAGGTCGGCATTGGGCCGGGCTCGATCTGTACGACGCGCATCGTGACGGGTATCGGTGTGCCCCAGATCACCGCGGTCTCCGTCGTCGCGAAACAAGTTGAAGGTACCGGAGTGCCCTTGATCTCGGATGGGGGCATCCGCTATTCGGGCGACGTCGCTAAAGTCCTCGTGGCGGGTGCGCATAGCGTGATGTTGGGATCGCTCTTTGCTGGTACAGAAGAGGCGCCGGGCGAAGTGGAGTTGTACCAGGGCCGCTCATACAAATCGTACCGTGGCATGGGATCGCTGGGTGCGATGGCGCAACAGCACGGATCGTCGGATCGGTACTTTCAGGAAAGCGGTGAGATCGAAAAGCTCGTGCCTGAAGGAATCGAAGGACGGGTGCCCTACAAGGGACCGATGAGTGTCATCGTGCATCAGATGGTCGGCGGCGTGCGCGCCGCGATGGGCTACACCGGCTGTCGCGACATCGATGAATTCCGCAGCAAACCGAAATTTCTGCGCGTGACCGCGGCGGGTATGCGCGAAAGCCACGCACACGACGTTCACATCACTAAAGAGGCGCCCAATTACCGCCTCGATTAAGTCGGAGCCTCAAGCCGCCGGTCTTGACCTCCACGCCGATCGGATCCTCATCCTCGATTTCGGTGCGCAATATACCCAACTCATCGCGCGGCGCGTACGCGAAGCACAGGTCTATTGTGAAATACGGCCCTACGATCTCGATGCAGCCGCGATCCGCAAATTTTCTCCCAACGGCATCATCCTTTCCGGCGGACCGGAGTCCGTAACTGACAACGCGGATTTTCGTGCACCGCCATGCGTGTTCGAACTCGGCGTGCCGGTGCTGGGGATCTGTTACGGCATGCAGACGATGGCGATGCAACTCGGCGGCAAGGTGGAGGCATCGAGTGAGCGTGAATTCGGCTACGCGCGCGTCCGTGCACGGGGACATTCGAGTTTGCTGCGTGATATTCAGGACGCAAGCAATGATGCGGGGCACGGCTTGCTAGACGTCTGGATGAGCCATGGCGATCACGTCACTGGGCTTCCCCAAGGATTCAAGTGCATCGCGTCGTCGGACAATGCGCCGATCGCTGCCATTGCCGACGAGACGCGTCGTTTTTACGGCGTACAGTTTCACCCCGAGGTGACGCATACGCCGCAGGGGCAGGCGATACTCACCCGCTTTGTACACGAGATCTGCGACTGCGGAACACTTTGGAATCCGGATAACATCATCATCGACGGCATCGCCCGCATCCGCGCGCAGGTCGGCAAAGACCGGGTGCTGCTCGCGCTCTCAGGCGGTGTTGATTCCTCGGTCGTTGCCGCGCTTTTACACCAGGCGATCGGCGACCGTCTAAGCTGCGTCTTCGTCGACAACGGTCTACTGCGCCTGAATGAAGCGCGCGAAGTTATGGCGACATTCTCGCAAGCTATGCGGCTCGACGTGCGGCACGTCGATGCGTCGGAACAGTTCCTCGGCGCTTTGCATGGCGTTGACGATCCGGAAGAGAAACGCAAGATCATCGGTCGGACATTCATCGAGGTATTCGAACTCGAAGCTCAACAACTGACGAATATTCGCTGGCTCGCCCAAGGCACGATCTATCCCGACGTGATCGAATCCGCGGGTGCGGCAACCGGCAAGGCGCATGTGATCAAATCCCATCATAACGTTGGCGGTCTGCCCGCGCGCATGAAGCTCGCGCTGGTGGAACCGCTGCGCGAGTTGTTTAAAGACGAAGTCCGGCAAATCGGGCTCGCGCTCGGCCTGCCGCGCGAGATCGTCTACCGGCATCCCTTCCCGGGGCCCGGGCTGGGGGTGCGCATCCTCGGTGAGATCAAGCGCGAATACGCGGATTGCTTACGCCGCGCGGACGCGATCTTTCTCGAGGAACTGCGCGGACACGGGTTGTACGACCAAGTCAGCCAGGCGTTCGCCGTGTTCCTGCCGGTTCGATCGGTCGGCGTACAAGGCGACGCCCGGCGCTACGAATACGTGGTCGCGTTGCGCGCCGTGGAAACGATCGACTTCATGACCGCGCAGTGGGCCCATCTGCCCTACGATTTTCTGGATCTCGTCTCGCGGCGGATCATCAACGAGATCGAAGGTGTGTCACGGGTCACATACGACATTTCCGGTAAACCGCCGGCCACCATCGAATGGGAATAGTCGTCCAGGATGGTCGACAGGTAAAACCAGCCCCAGCCGATGACCTTGAGATAGGTGAAGTCGGTCTGCCACAGCTGGTTCGGCGCCGTGGTCTTGTTGCGGAACTCATCGGTTGCCTTGATGACCACGAAAGCGGGGCTGGTGATCAGGTCGTGGGCCTTGAGAAGCCGGTAAACCGAGGCTTCCGAGACAAAGTAGCCCCTGGTGTCCGTAAACCTGACGGCCAGTTCCCGGGGCGACAGTTGCGTCTCCTCCAGGGCAAGATCGATGATCTGCCCCCGGACATCATCCGGGATACGGTTCCACACCCGGCCTGGGCTGCTGTTGCGATCCTCAAGACCGGCGTCGCCAAAGGCCAGAAAGCGATCGTACCAGCGATAGAAGGTGGTCTTCGGAATGCCCAGCTTGTCCAAAGTGGACCCGACGCCCAGGTGGGACTGCTCGACCAGGCGGATGATCTCCAGCTTCTCGGATGCGGGATACCTCATTCCTCACCTCCCCCATGCCCGATCATGTTTTTTTTGAGAAGCCGGTTCTCCAGCGAAAGTTCGGCGACCAATTCCTTCAAGTCGCGCATCTCCTGGCGCAGGCCTTTAACCTCGCCCGAGGTCGCTTGGCGCCCGGTGTCGCCGGCGAGCCGCTTCTTGCCCGCTTCCAAAAACTCTTTCGACCCGCTGTAATACAGACCCTCGGCGATGCCCTCGCGGCGGCACAAGGCGGCGATGCTCTCCTCGCCGCGCAGGCCCGACACCACGATCCGGATCTTCTCCTCAGCCGTATACTGCTTGCGTGTCTTGCGGCGAATATCCCGAACCATTCTCTCCGCCGGGTCGTTCTTGCTCATTGATTTCTGTCTCATCTTCGTTCCCTTCGGTTACTACGATGAGCCAGAAATCCTCCGTTATGCAATTACCTCAATTTGTCCCAAAGGCGCTGACGTCAGACATCTGATCACCAGTCCGGCCTTCATCGTCATGAAGGCCGCCAGCGAGTTCACAGACAAGACCACGGCCATCAATCAGCAGTGGCAGACGGATTTTACCTACCTGAAGATCATTGGCTGGGGCTGGATGGTTCTATCCACGATACGGGATGACTTTTCACGCTATGTCGTGGCCTGGAAGCTGTGTACGACCATGACCAGCCGGGACGTGGCCGAGACTGTATGCCGTCAGCGCCTATGGGACAGATATAGCGCTGGTTTAAGGGAGAGTTTTTGTTCATCCTAACCTGAGGAGTTGAGATGAAACAGAGACCGACAGGACGAACGTCGTCGTCAGAAAAAATCATTCGTGACATCAAGCGCAACACGCGCAAGCAAACCAGTGCGGAGGAGAAAATACGCATCGTACTGGACGGCGTGCGTGGCGAAGCCAGCATGGCGGAGCTGTGCCGACGAGAAGGTATTGCTCAAAGCCTGTATTACAAAGGGTCCAAGGACTTCATGGAAGCCGGCAAGCAGCGCCTGGCCGGGGACATTGTTCGCCAGGCCAACACCAGTGACGTCACGGCGCTTCGGCGTGACGCCCGAGATCTCAAGGAAGTGGTCGCCGAGCAAACGCTGGAACTGCGGCTGCTCAAAAAAAACAGGCTCGGGGATGGGGACGACCTGCAATGAGGTATTCAGCCGCCGAGAAGCTTGAGATCATTCGGTTGGTGGAGCGATCGCACCTGCCGGCCAAGCAAACCCTGGCTATGTTGGGCGTTCCACGCACCACCTTCTACCGTTGGTACGCACACTATCGTCATGACGGAGAAGTGGCGCTGCAGGACCAAGCGCCCCTGCCGGGGCGGGTGTGGAACCGGATCCCCGATACCGTGCGAGACCGCCTGATCACGTTGGCGCTGAACAGGCCGGAACTGAGTCCGCGCGAGTTGGCGGTTACCTTCACCGATACCGAGGGCTATTTTGTCTCGGAAAGCTCGGTTTACCGGCTTCTCAAAGCCCACGCTCTGATCACCAGTCCGGCCTTCATCGTCATGAAGGCCGCCAGCGAGTTCACAGACAAGACCACGGCCATCAATCAGCAGTGGCAGACGGATTTTACCTACCTGAAGATCATTGGCTGGGGCTGGATGGTTCTATCCACGATACGGGATGACTTTTCACGCTATGTCGTGGCCTGGAAGCTGTGTACGACCATGACCAGCCGGGATGTGGCCGAGACCCTGGAACTTGCCTTGCAGGCCTCGGGTTGCGACCAGGCCGACGTCGTGCAAAAGCCGAGATTACTCTCCGACAATGGCTCAAGTTACCTCTCGAGCGACCTTGCTGATTGGCTCAGCGACAATGGGATGAGCCACGTTCGCGGTGCACCGTACCATCCGCAGACACAAGGCAAGATCGAACGCTGGCACCAGACGCTGAAGAACCGGATACTACTGGAGAATGACTTCTTGCCCGGCGATCTGAAACAGCAGATCGAGCGGTTCGTCGATCACTACAATCATCAGCGAACCCATGAGCGCTTGAAAAACCTGACGCCAGCCGACGTTTACTTCGGGCGCGGGCAATCTATTTTGGCAAAACGAGAAAGGATCAAACGAAAGACTATCGCGAAACGTCGTTTGCACTATCAACGACACGCTGCGTAACATGAAAATGATGAGCAAAATACTCCCTTAGCAAGACCAAACATCTGTCCCATTTGTTTGAAGACGGACACAAAGACGCACAGCACCAGCTCGGTGTTTGGTTCAATTATTACAATGATGAACGGCCGCATTCCAAGCTAGCCCGGATATTGCATGAGCAGTGAGATTGGGCGTGGAGTTGGTCGATCATGGGTCGGAATTCGTTGGTGGTGGCACGAAGCGGCGCTTGAGCGCGACGTTTCGGCGCGCCACCGGTGGATTTATCGCCGATTGCGATGCACGAGTCGTTTCGGAGGCGAGCGACACCCCGACTCACAAGGAATCGAACACGAGGCGACTGGCGTTGGGACGACTATCCCGGCTTGAGGCGAGCGGCCACCAGGCAGAACAGTTCTCGATTGGGGTAAGCACTGGAGAGCAACAGTCGGATGCGCCTGGTATTGCGCAAGACGATGGCGCCGATGCGTAATAGTTTCAGGCGCAGCGTGCCGCCTTGCGCGCGAGCCCGTGCCGTTCCGTGTAGTGCCACCCGGCGGATCGTCTCCAACAGCGTGTAAGCCAAGCTTGAGAGCAACAGCCGGAACTGATTGGCCCACCAGGTGTGGCAACTGGTGCGATCGGCAAACAGGCCCAACTGCTGCTCCTTGATCCGGTTCTCCATCTCGCCGCGGGCGCAGTAGAGGCGGTCGTAGATGCGTTGGGCCTTGCCGGTGAGGTGGGTCACCACGAAGCGGGGATTGCTGCCGCGGGCGCTATGCTCGGCCTTGACGATCACCCGTCGCGGGGTATCCCAAGTCGGTGCGGCGTAACGGACCTCGCTGAACAGGCGCTGCTTCTCACCCATCATCCAATACCGCCACTGAGCCAACGTGCGCAACGCTAACGATTGATCGTGCAAACGCGGGTTTTTCGCGATACCCATGACGTAATCCACGCCGTGGCGATCGAACCAGCGCAGCATCCGCCAGCGGCAAAAGCCGGCATCGGCGCGCACCAGGATCTCGACCTTCGGCCACGCCTGGCGCAACCGTTTGATCAACAGCGCCAAGATCGCCCCACTGTGTTTTGCGCCGTCGATCTTGCTCGAACGCAGATAACTGACCAACCGTTGATCGCCACAGAACACGTACAAGGGCAGACAGCAGTAGTGGTCGTAGTAGCCGTGGAAGAAGCGGCCCGCTTGATCACCATGCACCCGATCGTCCGTGGCATCCACATCGATGAGTACCTTGTGCAGGGCCACCGCGGTGTTCCGGTTCGCGCGGTTCTCCAGTCGGCACAACGTCGACGGGCTCGCCAGCGACTCATCCCGGGAAAGCGCCGTCTGCAGAGCCAAGTCCGCGCGCAATGCCTCGTGGTCGTTGAGGTCCTCATAGCCCAGGGAAAGGCCATAGACCCGCTGTCGGACCAGCGACTCCAGAGCGTAGGTGCAGCTCTTTCTCCGGCGAGAATCCCCAATGGCCCGTGCCGCGGCCTTGATCAACCCGGTCCGTTCATCGGCCCAGCGCAGCAACTGCACCCCACCGTTGGAAGTGATGTCACCGCCGTTGAATGAGACGTCGATCTTGCGGCGAGAAAAGCCTGGAAATTGCAGCGCAGTCTGGGTACATTCTGTCACGGGCGAGTCCTTTCCGTTTTCAGCCTAACTAACTGAATTATAACGGATTAGAAAGGGCTTGCCCTCTTTTTTTATGAAATATCCGGGCTAGACGACCTCACCCCGAGTGAAGTCTATGCTGGAATTCGGCCACTGACTTTGGCAGCATAACGATGAACTGCAGATACCACCTTAAATCTGCTGCCCCACTGTCCAATCATTGGGGTCCACTTCCAACCTGCCGCCTGGGCGGTAGGCGCACCCAGGGCATGGCCGCGTTGCAGGTTATGACATCGGCCGTTCGGCCACAGCTTAGACGAGGATCTCGCGCATGAAAAATCGCAAAGCATACCGAGGGTTGACGTTGCTGATGGGCCTGTTGACGGCCATCACCGGGGTTGCGCAAGAGGATGTCCTAGAGGAAGTTGTCACCACCGGTACACGCGCCAAGGCGAGAGTCGTTCAGGACACACCCGCTCCGATTGACGTCATCTTTGGTGATGATTTCGTCAATCAGGGTGACAGCGATCTGGGGAACCTGCTGCGTAATATCGTTCCTTCCCTTAATCTCAACACCCAACCTATCAGCGATGCCGGCACCATTGTCCGACCCTCAAACCTCCGGGGGCTAGCGCCAGACCATACCTTGGTCCTAGTCAACGGCAAGCGCCGCCACCGCGCGAGTATTATTACTTGGATAGGAAACGGTATCGCAAACGGGTCGCAGGGCCCCGATCTTGCGTCCATACCGGCCATCGCCCTGAAACGGGTTGAAGTGCTGCGTGATGGTGCCTCGGCCCAGTACGGCAGTGACGCCATCGCCGGCGTGCTCAACTTCATCTTGAAAGACTATGATGAGGGCGCCACATTTGAGGCACGTTACGGCCAGACGACCGAAAATGATGGGGACATGTTTCGCGTCTCCGGCAATATCGGCCTGCCTTTCACCGCCTCGGGCTTCGCCAACCTGAGTTTCGAGTACGGTGAGACGGACCCCACCGTCCGCAGCATTCAGAGAAATGATGCTCAGGCCCTGATCGACGAAAGCAATACCCTTACTACGGGGATGGGGGCACTGGACAGCTATTTGGGTGAACGTGGCGCGGCCGTGCCCGCGCCTGCGATGATCTGGGGTTCACCGGTCATTGATGAGGATCTCAAACTTTGGGGCAACCTGGGGGTGGAGCTCGGCAACCACAATAACTTCTATGCCCACGCCAACTACTTGTCGAAAGAAGTGGATGGTGGTTTCTACTACCGCCACCCCAATACCCGTGGCGGGGTGTTCGGAACCGGCGGTGGCACCCAGCTGCTGATCGGCGACCTGACGCCTGACGGGTCAGCAGGGTGTCCTGCTGTGGGAGTTGCCGACGATGGTACCGTCCTCGCGGATGATCGTGATGCATGGAACCAGGTACTCGAAAACGACAACTGTTTCACTCTGCAGAAACTGTTACCCGGCGGCTTTACCCCGCGTTTTGGCGGAAAGCTGACCGATGTTTCCCTGGTTAGCGGTGTGGAAGGCGAAGCCGACAGTAAGCTTGGCGCGTTTAGTTGGGATTTCAGTGCGAGCTACGGTCAGAATGAGGTGGACTTCTTCATCTACAACACGGTGAATGCCTCCCTGGGACCGGACACGCCACTCTCTTTTGACCCCGGCGCCTACATACAGACAGAGGTGAATTTCAATGTTGATCTGGGCTACGCGCCTACGGATGCCATCAGTATCGCAATTGGTTACGAATGGCGCGAGGAAGAGTTTGAAATTCGCATCGGCGAGCAGGCATCGTGGGAGGATGGGCCCTTGGCGGACCAAGGCTTCACGCCAGCATCCAACGGTTTCTCAGGCTTTGGCCCCCGTACCGCCGGCGTTTTCTCCCGCTATAACCATGCGTTCTATTTTGATACCGAATGGGAACTGACTGACAATGCGCTGCTGACCGGGGCGGTACGCCACGAGGAATTCGAAGACTTTGGCGGTACCACCAACTGGAAGGTAGGCGGCAACTTGCATCTATTCAAGCAACTCGGTTTCAGGGCCACCGCCAGTACTGGGTTCAAGGCACCGACACCGGGTCAGTCCAATGCTTTCAATATCTCCACCGTATTTAATCAAAGCCTAGGAGATCTGGTCAACGAGGGAACCATTCCCTCCACCCATCCACTTGCCGTGGCGTATGGCGGCCAGGAGTTGAGTCCCGAGGAGTCGCTGAACCTGACCGCCGGTACTTTTTTCAACATCTTCGATTTGGATGTGTCAGTTGACTATTACAACATCAAGGTCGAGGATCGCTTGAACCTGTCTACAGAGCGGAACGTATGTCCCGGTGATCGGCCGGCGGTTCCTGATCCCAGCTGTACTGCCTATTTCAGCGATCTTCAAGGCGATCTCCTGGCTGAGGCGAAAACCCTGCAAACATTCAAGTTTTTCATCAATGATTTTAATACGAGAACCCAGGGTGTAGATATCGTGGCCACTTACCCCATTGCTTGGGCTAGTGGCAAGACCGATCTCAACTTCGCCTTCAATCATACGGAAACCAAGGTCATCAAAAGAAACCCGGAGACGGTGGGTGAGGGACGGGTCAAGCAAATTGAGGAGGGGATACCTGAAACACGCTGGAATCTTTCCGCTAACCACGGTATGGATGAATGGCGTTTCCTGGGGCGGGTCAGCTACTACGGCGGCTGGTATGACTCAGAAGACGGTAATACCTACGGCGGTGAATACCTGTTTGATCTGGAGGCAGCATACACGCTCGACGGGCGAATGACCTTTACTGCGGGTGTGCAGAACGTCTTTAACGAGAAAGGGGATAAGAATCCAAAGGCGCGAGATCAGACCGGTAATCTCTACAGCCAGTATTCACCGTTCGGGTTTGACGGCACCTTCTATTACTTCAGAGTTAGTTACCAGCTTGACTATTAGCCCGCGCTGTCCGATACGCGGCATTCGCCTCAGTGTCACGGGGGATCATCAAACGTCATGTCGAGGACTTATTGATTTGCACCGAAAACTGACCCGGGATTTGGACTAAATATTGACCCGCCTCGGTGAGCCGAAGTAGGGCTCAAGATTTGGATGGTTTTCTAGATTTTATCTCCTTTTTGTTTTTGGTTGAGCTGTGTTTGAAGCGCTAGCTATCGTTGCCGGTCTCAACGATATGGCAGTGATGAGTGAGGCGATCGAGCAGTGCCGTGGTCATTTTGCCGTGGTCATTTTGGGGTCACCAAATACGGAAGCTCATGGTGAGAAGCTCAGGTTCGTCGTGATCATCACGGCGGTGCGTTCATAGAGTTTGCTGAGCAGATGGAACAGCAGTGCGCCGCCCGCTTGAGAGAACGGCAGGTAGCCGAGTTCATCGAGGACGACGAGATCGGCATGGACGAGCCGGTTGGCGAGCTGACCAGGTTTACCGAGCGCCTTCTCGCTCTCGAGCTGATTGACGAGTTCAATGGTTGAGAAGCAACGCACGCGCAGATGATGATGCATGATCGCCTGCACACCGATAGCGGTGGCCAGATGCGTCTTGCCTGTTCCGGGTCCACCGATAAATACGACGTTGTGGCTGACTGGAGTTGCCCCGTTTCCGTGGACGGTATGGCGCTTGGGTTTCAAGCAGCCTGTTGATAAGTACGGTGCCTTCTGATACGACTAATTCTTCAATCTCGGCCATTCGCCATTCCGCTCGGGTGGAGGGGCAATTCTAGCTTTCTTTTCAACGATCTATTATGTGAGGTATTTCAACTTTGATGGCTAGTGCGCTGTCCCGCAATAATGTTTCATAATTCGCTGGTCTTTTTTGCCCCTGGCGGCGTTGCTCCTCCTTGTGTAGAGCCCGCTACACGGCGTCGTCGCGCCTTGCCAGGAACAAAAAATCCGGCGCGACGCACCTAACATTATTGCGGGACAGCACACTAGGTACAGCGTTCACTCTACCGTCACGGATTTCGCCAGATTGCGCGGCTGGTCCACGTCCGCCCCTTTTAAGACGGCGACGTGATAAGAAAACAATTGTAACGGTACCGCGTACACCACGGGAGCGATGGGATCGTCCACCGGCGCCACATCGAAGACGTGTATCCCCGGTTGCGCGGTCACTTTAACCCTTGAATCGGCGAAGATGTAAAGTTCGCCGCCACGCGCGCGCACTTCTTCGAGGTTCGATTTGAGCTTTTCCAGCAACTCATTGTTGGGTGCCACCGAAATGACGGGCATGTCCTCGTCAACGAGCGCCAGCGGCCCGTGTTTGAGTTCGCCGGCGGGATACGCTTCGGCGTGAATATAGGAAATCTCCTTCAGCTTCAGCGCGCCTTCCATCGCGATCGGATACATCGATCCGCGGCCGAGGTACAGCGTGTGATGTTTGGTTGCGAAACTCTGCGCTAAATCCGCGAGGCGGTCGTTGAGTTCGAGCGCACCGTAAATCTTGCCCGGCAGCGATTC
This sequence comes from Gammaproteobacteria bacterium, assembly GCA_965217605.1. Classification (GTDB taxonomy): domain Bacteria; phylum Pseudomonadota; class Gammaproteobacteria; genus JAYYZW01. The sequence continues at coordinate 51,915 of CBDCJB010000004.1, read as the reverse complement.
GAGTTGTCGTACAAGATCTGCCGCGAGCTCTTCCGACATCATGTTGCGACGGCCGAGCGCGATCACGAGTAGCATCAAGGCCACGAGTTGTGTCGTAAATGCTTTGGTGGATGCAACGCCGATCTCGGGTCCCGCGCGTGTCATGAGTATGAGTTCCGATTCACGCGTGAGGGAGCTTTCAGGGACATTACAAATCGCCAGGGAATGCGCGAAACCCCACGACTTGGCTTCGCGCAGCGCGGCCAGCGTATCGGCGGTCTCGCCCGATTGTGAAATCGTCACAAACAGGGCGTCGTCAGTCACGACGGGCCGCCGATATCGGAATTCGCTGGCAATCTCGACCGTGCAGGGGACGCCAGCGAGACTTTCCATCCAATAGCGCGCGACCAGGCCGGCATGGTAGCTCGTACCGCACGCAACGATGGTCACGGATTTAACCTTATCGAGGATGCGGTCGGCGCCAAAACCAAAGGCCGCGTTGCTTACCGTACCCTTTTCAATTCTTCCTTCGAGTGTGTCCGCAACCGCTTGCGGCTGAGTGAAGATTTCTTTGAGCATGTAATGGCGGTAACCCGACTTCTCGGCAGCATCGGCGGAAAGCTCGGAAAGCGACTCCGGTCGCGTCACGCGTTTGCCGGACTCATCGTAAATGCGGACCACATTGCGCATGATCTCCGCAACGTCACCTTCTTCGAGAAAAATAAACCGCTGCGTAACAGGTAACAGGGCGAACACATCGGACGCGACGAAGTTCTCACCGATCCCCAGCCCGATAACGAGGGGGCTGCCCCGGCGGGCAACCACGAGCCGTTCACTATGGGTCTTCGCAAGGACACCCAACGCATAAGCGCCTTTGAGATCGGCGGTCGTGCGCTGCACGGCCTTCAGCAGATCGTCGCCGGCTTCGACGTAATCACAGACGCGATTTACGACGACTTCGGTGTCGGTGTCGGAATGAAACTCATGGCCGGCGCCCAGTTGCTCGGCGCGTAATTCTTCGTGATTCTCGATAATGCCGTTATGCACGAGCGCGATGTTGTCGCGGCACACGTGCGGATGCGCGTTCTTTATCGACGGTTCTCCGTGCGTGGCCCAGCGGGTGTGCGCAATGCCGATCCCACCTTCGTGGGGTTCCTCGCTCAAGGCTTCCTCCAACGCGCGCACCTTCCCGGCAACGCGAATGCGTCTGATCCCTTGGGGTTCAGTAATAACGGCGATACCGGCTGAATCGTAGCCGCGGTATTCGAGCCGCTTGAGCCCTTCGAGCAGGATGGGCGCAACGTCCCGTTGCGCTACAGCACCGACAATTCCACACATATGTAGATTAAACAGTGAATTACAGTTTGAATTCTACCTTAGGAGACCACCGGACACGGTGTTTAACCACTGTACGCAGTGCGCTACGCGAATAATCGCCGCCGAAGTTAAGGGCTCAATGCTTCAGATCGACCGCAGCGTTTCGATGACATAGTGGTAATCGTCCGCCGACATGCGGTTGTGCATTGGAATGGCCATCGAGCGATGATGGAGGCCACGTGCAACGGGATAAGACGCCGGATCAACGCCGAGATTTCGGTAATACGCCAATTCCGTTACCGCATGGGTACCGGGTCGCGTTGCGATGCCGGCTGACTGCAGATCTTGCATCAAGTCATTACGCGTCACTGGAGACGCGCCTTCATCGACCACCGTAACGAACGCTTGCCAAGCGTGCCGGTCACGTAGGTCGACATCCGGTAGGCTCAGCCAGCCTAGCGGCCGCAGTTCCTCGCAATACACCTTGGCCCACGACGCGCGTTCGTCGATGAATCCATCGAGCTTGGTCAACTGAACCTGTCCGATGGCCGCCTGCAGGTCCGTCATGCGATAGTTAAACCCGAGGCGCGGAAATTCCGGCATGACGTGCGGAGATTCCGAATCACCGGTCGTCTCCGCGCCATGATTGCGGAGCGAGCGGGCCGCGGCGGCGATGGCATCGTCGTTAGTCGTGATCATGCCGCCTTCTCCGGTCGTCATTGACTTGCGGGGATGGAAGCTAAAGCACCCCACCCTTCCCATACTTCCGGCGGGCACATCACGAAAAGCCGCCCCGGCGGCGCAGGCGGCATCCTCGATGATCACGACCTGTTCTGGAAGAACGGCGCGTAGACCGTCCATGTCTGCGCACAATCCGAAGAGATGCACCGCAATCACCGCCTTTGTGCGTTCGGTCAAGCGCCGCGCCACATCGGCGGGATCGATGTTATAGGTAGCGGGTAATACATCGGCGAATACCGGGGTTGCTCCCACAATAATCGCCGCGTTTGCGGTGGCCACCCAGGTGAAAGCGGGCACGATCACCTCATCGCCCGGTCCGATGCCCGCCGCAGCGAGCGCAACGTGCAGTGCGGTCGTTCCGCTGGTCACGGCCACAGCGTGGTTCACGGCATGCCGGTCGGCAAAAGCCGCCTCAAAGGCGTCGACGTGCGGCCCTTGCGTGAGCCAGCCCGATTCGAGCGGCGCCTTCAGCGCGCGCCATTCTTCCTCGCCGACGTTCGGCGCGCTCAAAGCGATCGTCCGATTGGGCGACAAGCGTCGTGCACTCACAGTTAACGCGTTTCGTTCGAGTAGATCTTTAACAAGGTCAATTTTTAATTGGAAATTGGTCGGGGCGAGAGGATTTACGAATTACATCCCTGTAATTCGCCCCTTCAGGGCCAACGCCGCCCTACGGCCGGCGTTGTTCAAAATCGCTCCCGGCGATTTTGTGAACCTCGGGATAGGTTCGCATCCTTTCCCGACCAATTTCAATAAATTAATTGATGGCCTTTAACTTCTTCGAAAGGCCATCAATTAATTTATTGAAATTGGTCGGGGCGAGAGGATTCGAACCTCCGACCCCCTCAACCCCATTGAGGTGCGCTACCAGGCTGCGCTACGCCCCGACTTGACTATGCGTAGATGAATGATCGGCGTCTGGTCGACGGCGTAGAGGGTAGACGGATTCGATTGCGATCGCCAGTCGGTGCTAACGTCGCGAGGCGTTGGTAATCAGGTTGGGTAAATGAGTGGAACGCCGTTAGCGGCGTAGAATATCGAGTACTTCTTCAAGTTCGATGCGTAACTGACGGACGATCTGTTGACTCATGCTGGAGTCCGCCTTCACTTCGTCGCCCGATAGCTTCTGACGAGCGCCGCCAATGGTGAACCCGTGTTCATATAAAAGGCTACGGATTTGGCGAATTAGAATCACGTCTTGACGTTGATAGTAACGTCTATTCCCACGCCGCTTAATCGGTTTGAGCTGCGGAAATTCCTGCTCCCAGTAGCGCAACACGTGCGGTTTCACGGCGCACAACTCACTTACTTCACCGATCGTGAAGTAGCGCTTGCCCGGGATGGCGGGCAGTTCGTTATTGTTCGATGCTTCCAGCATAGGCTTCTACTCGGGCTTTTAATTTCTGGCCGGGCCTAAACGTGACGACGCGGCGTGCGCTGATCGGAATCTCCTCACCGGTTTTGGGATTCCGTCCTGGTCGTTGATTTTTATCGCGAAGATCGAAGTTGCCAAAACCTGATAACTTAACTTGTTGACCGGCCTCGAGTGATGCGCGAATTTCCTCAAAAAAAGCCTCCACGAGTTCTTTCGCTTCGCGTTTGTTGAGTCCCAGGTCCTCGAACAATCGCTCCGCCATTTCGGCCTTGGTCAACGCCATCGAACTAGTTCCTCAATCTCCCCCCAACGCGCTTCGAAAGGTTTTCGACCACGCGTTGCACTGCCTCTTCGACTTCGTCATCCACAAGAGTGCTAGAAAGGGCCTGAAAAATCAAGCCTAAGGTGAGACTTTTTTTGTCGTTATCAATACCTTGCCCTCGATATACGTCAAATAACTGCAGGTCGCGAAGGATCTCGCCCGCGACTTCTCGCACGGCAGCGAGACAGACAGCGGCTGATACCTCGTCGTCGACTACCACGCTGATGTCGCGTCGCACCACTGGAAATTTCGAGATGGGCCGATATTGGGTCGGCGCGAAACTGGCGCCAAGGTTATGGTCAATTTCGAATAGATACAATGGCTTATCGATGTCCAGATGGCGGGCAAGCGCGGGGTGAAGCGCGCCGACGCGGCCGATTGCGCAGCCATTGACCACGATTCGCGCGCCCTGTCCCGGGTGTAGGGCCGGGTCTTGCGTGGCCTCGATTTGCGCACCGTCGATGCATAACGCATCGATCAAGGCCTCAACATCCTGTTTCGAATCATAAAAGTCCGTGTCCCGCAGGGTTTCTCCCCATTGCTCGGGCCGCGCGGACCCGCAACGCACCCCTGCGACGCGGTTCGTTTGCGCCACGCCGTTAGGCCCTGCGCGAAAGATCATGCCGATTTCGAACAGGCGGATATCGTCGTGTTGGCGATTGAGATTGTAGCGCGCGGCGCCGATGAGCCCGGGCCATAGGGACGGCCGCATGACGGACATGTCGCGCGAAATAGGATTGGTGAGCGCCACGCCATCAGCTGTTGGCTCGAAGCGCCGCGCGAGTTCGGGATCGATGAAACTGTAGGTCACCGCCTCAAAATAACCCCGTGCGCTCAGGCAGTGGCGCATGGTGTTTTCTATCGTCGATTCCTTGACGGCGACGGCGGGCCGTCCGGCGCCCGCCGGAAGTGAAAAGGGGATCGCATCGTACCCATGCACGCGCGCGACCTCCTCGACGAGATCGGCCTCCATTGCGATATCGAATCGAAAGGCCGGCGGCTCGACGACCCACGCCTCGCCGTCGCGATCGATGGACATGTCCAGAGAGCGCAGGATGGACTCGATCCGGTCGTAGGCGACCGACGTGCCGAGTAGACGTTCGACGGCCTGCGGGCGGAAAGCAATCCGCGCGGGCGCAGGCACGGCGGAGGCAACTTCGGTGACCTCACATGGGCCGGCGACGCCGCCGCAGATCTCAACGACCAGGGCGGTTGCACGTTCGATCGCGCGGGCCTGCATCGTGGGGTCAACGCCACGCTCAAAACGCATCGAGGCATCGGTGTGCAGGCGGTAGCGGCGCGCGACGCCCGCCAGCGGCACCGGATCGAAATACGCGCCCTCGAGAAAAACCGTCGTCGTCGCAGCAGAGACCGCCGTACTCGCGCCACCCATCACGCCGGCCAGCGCGACCGGACCGGCGGTATCGGCGATAACCAGCGTCCCGGCGTCCAGCTCGATGGCCTGACCATCCAGCAGTTCGAGGCGTTCGCCTGCGCGTGCTCCGCGGACGATGATCTGCTCGCTGAGCTTATCCAGATCGAAGGCGTGCAGGGGCTGGCCGAGCTCCAGCATCACGTAATTGGTCACGTCGACGAGCGGATGGATGCACCGTACACCCGTCCGACGTAGTCGCTCCTGCATCCACAATGGGGTCGACGCGGCGCTGTTCACACCCGATATGACGCGACCCCCGTAGCGCGGACACCCTGAACCATCCTGTAATTCGACGTCGAAACGGTCATCACTCCCGGCCGCGACAGGCGCGACCTCAGGCGGCTGCACCGACTGACCGGTCAGGGCGCCGAGATCGCGCGCGATCCCGAGTACGCAGAAACAATCACCGCGATTCGGCGTTAGATCGATGTCGAATATCGCGTCGTCGAGCCGCAGTAGTTCGCTCAGCGGTGCGCCGCTTGCAGCGGAATCCGGTAACGCGAGGATCCCCGACACGTCTTCGCCGAGCTCGAGTTCCGCGGCGGAACACAACATGCCGGACGACTCGACGCCACGGATCTCGGCGCTTTCGATGACCCGACCACCGGGTAGTCGGACGCCCGGCGGCGCATACGGCGCCTTCATCCCGGTCGTTACGTTCGAGGCGCCGCACACGACCTGTCGTGCTGCCGCCCCGTCGAAGACGCGGCACAAGGTTAGGCGGTCGGCTTGCGGATGCGGATCGACTGCGGTGATTTCAGCCACCACGATACCGTCGAGCGCCGGCGTCGCGGGCGTGATTGCGTCGACCTCGATCCCGCCCAAGGTGAGGCATTCGCCGATCGCTTCGGCGTCGATTGCCGGGTCCACCCAGTCGCGCAACCATTGCTCGCTGACTTTCATCAGCCGCTCCCGCGCTGACCAGTCGGGCTCACGTGAACTGCCTCAAAAATTGGATGTCGTTATCGAAGAACAGGCGCAGATCCGAAATACCGTGACGCAGCATCGCCATGCGCTCGACCCCGAGTCCGAACGCAAAACCGGTGAATCGCTCGTTGTCGATGCCAACGTCTCCGAGGACCTTGGGATGCACCATGCCGCACCCCATGACCTCGAGCCAATCGCCGACGCCGTGTTCGGATTCGAGTTTGATGTCCACTTCCATCGAGGGTTCAGTGAACGGAAAGTACGACGGTCGATATCGGATCTGCAGATCATCGCGTTCGAAAAAACATTTGAGAAAGGCGTCGATGACGCCTTTCAGATCGGCCATGGTCACGCCTTCGTCGACCAGCAGACCTTCGACTTGATGAAACATCGGCGAATGTATTTGATCGTAGTCGCAGCGGTAAACGCGTCCCGGCGCAATGATGCGCAGCGGCGGTGGTTGGTGTTCCATGACCCGGATCTGAACCGGCGAGGTGTGCGTCCTGAGCAAACTGCCGTCGGCGAAATAAAACGTGTCGTGCATCGCGCGCGCGGGGTGGTAGGCGGGAATATTGAGCGCCTCGAAATTGTGGTAATCGTCCTCGATCTCCGGACCGCGCACGACGTCGAAACCGGCGTGACGAAAGATCGACTCGATGAGTTCCATGACGCGCGTGACCGGATGCGCCCCCCCGGCTGCAAGGCCGCGACCTGGCAAGGTGACGTCGATGCGTTCGCTCGCAAGGCGGTCCTCGAGGCGGGCTTCGTCCAAGGCTACACGGCGCGATTCGATGATCGCCGCGACCGTTTGCTTAGCCGCGTTGATGGCCTGGCCCGCGGCGGGGCGTTCGCCGGCGGGTAGATCGCCGAGGCTCTTCAGCAGCGCCGTTAAGCGGCCTTTCTTGCCCAGATAGTGGATCCGAGCTGCGTCCAACGCAGCCAGATCCCCTGCGGCTGCGATGTCGCTTTGTGCTTCCTCGACGATTTTGTCGACGTCGTTCATGTGAACGGTCATTAGGAAGGGCCCCGGATTCCGCTACGCTCGATCCGGACTAGATCGTCGCGTAGCCTGGATGGAGCGCAGCGGAATCCGGGGCCGGTATTTGAAACGCCGCCGGCTTCAGCCGGCGAGTGCGGCCTTCGAGCGCTCGGCCAGCGCCCCGAATGCCACGCGATCATTCACCGCGAGGTCGGCCAGGACCTTACGGTCTACGGCAATATCGGCGCGCGCGAGGCCGTGCATAAACTTCGAGTAGCTCAAGCCGTGTTCCCGTGACGCGGCATTGATCCGCACGATCCACAGCGCGCGAAACTGGCGCTTGCGCTGCCGGCGATCGCGATAGGCGTATTGTCCGGCTTTCGTAACCGCTTGCTTGGCAACTCGGAAGGCGTTTTTGCGCCGCCCTCGATAACCCTTGGCTTGCCGAATAATCTTTTTGTGTCGGGCGTGGGCCTGCACGCCGCGCTTCACTCGTGCCATCGTTCAGTATCCTCGATCAGTTTTATGTTCCAGGGATCAAACGACGCACTTGCTCTTCGTCGGCGTGCGCGATGAGCGTGGCTTGGCGCAACTTGCGTTTTCTCTTGGGACTCTTTTTGGTGAGGATATGGCTCTTGTAAGACTGCCGCCGCTTGATCTTGCCCGTGCCCGTTCGCGAAAAAACGTTTCGCCGCGCCACGGTTGGTCCTTATTTTCGGCATCACTGATCCTCTATAAATCCACTGGCAACAATCTAGTGCCGCTTCGGCGCTATAACCATGACCATCTGTCGGCCTTCGAGTTTCGGATACTGCTCCACGCTACCCAGGATCGCGAGGTCGTGTTCCACGCGCTCGAGCATTTGCGCTCCGAGCTCTTGATGAGCCATCTCACGTCCGCGAAAGCGTAACGTTACTTTTACTTTGTCGCCGTTTTCGAGGAATCGCCTGAGGTTCCTCAGCTTGATCTGATAGTCGCCCTCGTCTGTACCTGGCCGGAACTTGATCTCCTTGACCTGGATTTGTTTCTGCTTTTTCTTCGCGGCATGGCGTTTCTTGTTCTGGTCGAACAGGAATTTACCAAAATCCATCACCCGGCATACGGGCGGCTCAGCAGTGGGCACGATTTCGACGAGATCGAGTTCGGATGTTTCGGCCTCGCGCCGCGCATCTTCGATCGACATGACCCCGAGGTTGCTTCCGTCGGCGCCGATCAGCCGGACTTCCGGAACGACTATGTCACCGTTTACACGATTCTTCTTCTCAGCGGCTATACCCTAATCCTCCAATGTGTGCGGCCCGCGCGATGCGATTTCCCCGCGGAGGCGTTGCGCGAAATCGTCGACCGACATTTCGCCCAAGTCATCTCCGTCCAGCGCGCGCACGGCCACCGTTCGGTTTTCCATTTCGCGCTCGCCAACGACGAGCAGATACGGGACACGCTGCAGCGTATGTTCGCGGATTTTAAGCCCGATCTTCTCATTTCTCAAGTCTGAATCGGCCCGGAACCCTTGATTTTTCAAGGTTTCCGCGACTTCGCTGGCATAGACCGCATGCTTTTCCGTGATGCTCAATGCGATCGTCTGAACGGGCGCCAACCACGCTGGGAACCGTCCCGCGTGTTGTTCGATCAAGATCCCGATAAAGCGTTCCATTGACCCCAGCAAAGCGCGATGGATCATGACCGGCACATGGCGGTCACCGTCTTCGCCGACGAACTTGGCGCCCAATCGATCGGGCATCGAGAAATCGACCTGGACCGTGCCGCATTGCCACAAGCGGCCGATGCAATCGCGCAGCGTGAAATCGATCTTGGGCCCATAGAACGCCCCTTCACCGGGATCGATCCGAAACTCCAAACCTTTGTTTTTTAGGGCCAATTCGAGGGCTGCTTCAGCCTTATCCCACAACGCGTCAGCGCCGACGCGCTGCGCCGGGCGGAGCGACAACGCGATTTCAATGTCGTCGAAACCGAAATCGCGGTAGATCCGGAAGGTCATATCAATGAGCCGGGTTACTTCCGCCTGTATTCCGTCTTCGCCGCAGAAGATGTGCGCGTCGTCTTGCGTAAACCGGCGCGCGCGCAGCAAACCGTGCAGCGTGCCGGACGGTTCGTTGCGGTGGACGATGCCGAACTCGGCGATACGAAATGGCAGATCCCGGTAGCTCCGCAGCGCGTGGTTGAAAATCTGAACGTGTCCAGGGCAGTTCATGGGTTTCAGCGCATATTCACGATTTTCCGATTGCGTGGCGAAGATCATGTCGTGGAACTTGTCCCAATGGCCCGATTTCTCCCACAAGGTGCGGTCCAACACTTGGGGCGTGTGGACTTCCCGATAATCGGCGTAGCACACCTCGCGGACGTAGCCTTCGACGACCTGATAGAGCGTCCATCCCTTCTCATGCCAGAAGACCATGCCGGGGGCCTCTTCCTGAAAGTGGAAAAGATCCAGTTGCCGCGCGAGCTTGCGGTGATCCCGCTTCTCCGCCTCTTCGAGTCGATTGATGTAGGCCTTGAGGGTCTTCTTGTCCGGCCACGCGGTACCGTAGATGCGTTGCAGCATCTCGTTGTTCGAATCGCCGCGCCAGTACGCCCCCGCGATCTTGGTCAACTTGAAGGCCTTGAGCTTGCCGGTGTTCGGCACGTGCGGTCCGCGGCAGAGATCGACGAAATCGCCTTGACCATAGAGCGAGATCGGTTCACCGGCGGGGATCTCCGCGATGATTTCGGCTTTGTATTCCTCCCCCAGTTCGCGAAAGAAGGCGACGGCTTCGTCGCGATCCATGACCCGGCGTTCGATCGCATGATCGGCTTTGGTGAGTTCCGTCATGCGCGCCTCGATCGCTTCCAGATCTTCCGGCGTGAAGGAACGCTCGAACGCGAAGTCGTAATAGAAGCCATCCTCGATCACGGGTCCGATGGTCACCTGGGCGGCCGGGAAGAGTTCCTTCACGGCCTGCGCCAACAAGTGCGCCGTGCTGTGCCGGATGATCTCGAGCCCTTCATCGTCCTTGGCGGTGATGATGGCCAGCTCGCAGTCTTTTTCGATCGAGAATGAGGTATCGACCGCTCGACCATCGATGCGTCCGCCCAAGGCCGCTTTGGCAAGGCCCGGACCGATGGATTCAGCGACGCCGTGAACGGTAACCGCAGCGTCGAACTGTTTTTGGCTACCGTCGGGAAGCGTAATCGAGGGCATGGCAGTCTCCGTGACCGATACGAGGGGCCATCGAACGTAAGTGGTAGGCGCGATTGGACTCGAACCAACGACCCCCACCATGTCAAGGTGGTGCTCTAACCAGCTGAGCTACGCGCCTGTTATTCGTTAAATAACAGGCGGGCGAGCATACACAAAATGCACACGAGCGGCTACAGCTTAAGCGGTCGACTCCTGCGTCGAACCGAGCTGTTGTGCGGCGATGTCTGCACTGTGATCGCGAGCCAGTAGAAGGTAGAAAGCCGGCACGATGAACAAGGTGAAGATGGTGCCGATGCCGAGGCCCGTGGCAATGACCAGTCCGATATGAAAGCGGCTGACCGCGCCGGGCCCGCTGGCTGTCAACAGTGGAATCATTGCAACGATCATCGCGATCGTAGTCATTAGAATCGGACGAAGCCGGATGCGCGCAGCTTCCTCGACGGCCTCGCGCTTTGGTAAGCCACGCACGATCTGAACCTGGTTGGCGAACTCGACGATCAGAATGCCGTTTTTGGTGATCAGACCGATGAGCGTGATTAATCCGACTTGTGTGTAAATATTGGACGTGGCAAAGCCAAGCGCAATGAAGATCAGCGCACCCGCGATCGACATGGGTACCGACATCAGAATGATCAGCGGGTCGCGCCAACTTTCGAACTGCGCGGCGAGCACCAGGTAGATCACGAGCAGCGCCACGAAGAAGGTGGTGACCAAGGCACCGCCTTGCTGGGTGTACTGCCGGGATTCACCCGCGTAATCCCATTTGAACTCTTTGGGTAGCACTTCGCGCGCGGTCTCTTCGAGGTAGCTGATCGCGTCGCCCATCGAGACCCCCGGCCCCGGCACACCTTCCAAGGCCACGGCGTTCAACTGCTGAAACTGTAGCCGTTCACTCGGCTCGACAGATCGCTCGAGTGAAACCACCGTGGACAGCGGCACCAGATTGCCGTCACCGGTACGTACGTAGTAATCGTCGAGCATGCCCTGGTTCGCGCGAAACTCGCGTTCGACTTGGGGAATGACCTTATAACTGCGGCCTTCCAAATTGAACCAATTGACGTGATTGCCGCCCAAGAGGGTGGCCAGATCCTGTCCAAGATCGTCCATTTTGATACCTAAAATGCCGGCGCGATTACGATCGATCTGGATGGTCGCTTTCGGCCGATTGAATTCAACCGATTTCTGCAAAAACATGAACCGACCGCTTTGCATTGCGCGGCCGAGCAGGTCTTCCGCGACCCGATCGAGTTCTTCATAACTGGCGGGCGACACCAGGAAGAACTGAACCGGCAGGCCGAAACCCGGAGATGGCAGACTGGGGCGCACGAAGGTTGACACCTCGAATCCAGTGATACCGAAGAGCTTCTCTTGGAGTTCGTTCTGTACATCCCACTGCGCGCGCGCCCGCTTCGATGGCGGCGGCATCTTGAAGCCCATAAAGATGACGTTGCGCGCGTTGTCGAAGCCGAGCAATGCAAAACTTTCCTGATATTCGGGGATCTCTTCGAATAATTCGATCATACGATGGCCGTATTGTTCATCGTAATCCACGGTAGCGGTCTGCGGCCCGCGCGCGCTGACGTAGATGATGCTTTGATCTTCGTCCGGTGCGAGTTCGCGCTGACTCATCACGAACATCGAATAAATACTGATGAGAACGGCGACGCCAAATACGACGATTACCGAGGTGTAGTCTAGAAATCTGTGTAAAATTGCTTTATAGGCATCCGCCAACGCATTGAACAATCGCTCGACGAGCAGCTCGAAGCGTCCGCCCTTGCCCGGTTTAAAAACCCGAGAACACAACATCGGTGACAAAGTTAGCGCGACTACACCCGAAATCAGCACAGCGCCTGCCAGCGCGAACGCGAATTCCGTGAATAATGTCCCGACGAGGCCACCCATGAAGCCGATGGGCGCATAGACGGCGACCAAGGTCGTAGTCATCGCGATGATGGGGAGTTGCAATTGGCGCGCGCCCGTCAGCGCCGCTTCGAGCGGCGTACGGCCTTTTTCGATGTGCCGATGAATGTTTTCCGCGATGACGATCGCATCGTCGACTACCAAGCCAATGGCGAGGACCATCGCGAGCAAGGTCAGCAAGTTGATCGAGAAGCCCATGAGCAACATCAAGAACGCCCCGCCTATGAGCGACAGCGGTATCGCGACCGCGGGGATCAGTGCCGCGCGCACGGAACCGAGGCTTAGCAGAATGACGGTGAGGACGATCAGCACGGCTTCCGCCAGCGTCGTGAACACCTCCTCGATCGATTCCTGGATGAATTCGCTGGCATCGTAGGGAATGAACGCGTTGAGCCCGCTCGGCATTTGTGAACGAATCTCGGGCATCTCCGCACGTACGCGTTCAGCGACCGTCAGCGGGTTTGCGCCGGGCGTTGGGGTGATCCCGATAAACAACGCCGTGTTGCCGTTGTACCATGCGGTCGATTCGTAGTCTTCGGCCCCGAGTTCCAAACGCGCGACATTCGATAAGCGCACGATGACGCCAGCTTCCTCGCGCACGACCAGATCTTCGAACTCGTCGACGCCGGAGATATCGGTCGTCGCGCTCAAGTCGACCGCGACGTATTCACTCTTCGTCTCGCCCGCGCCAGACAGATAGTTATTCGCGAGCAACACGCGCCTCACGTCCGCCGCCGTCACGTTCATCGCCGCCATGCGGCGTGGGTCGAGCCAGATCCGCATCGCATAGGTCTTGGCGCCGAAAATCCGCGTCTTGGCGACTCCCGGAAGCGCTTGCAACTGGGGGCGTACCACGCGGATCAAATAGTCGGTCATCTCGGGCGGCGACATGGTCTCGCTGTGAAACGCCAGATACATCAGGGCAAGCGTGCTACCCGTTTGTGAATCGATCACTGGATCGTTCGCTTCCTCGGGGAGAACGTTGCGCTGGCTCGCGACTTTGGCCTGGATCTCGGCGACCGCGGCATTGGGGTCGTAGTTGAGATTCATATGGGCCTCGATAACCGAGATCCCCTGCTTGCTGGTCGCCTTGAGAAAATCGATACCGTTCGCTTCGGCGATGGCCTGTTGCAAGGGCGTCGTAATGAAACCGTTGACGAGTTCGCTGCTGGCGCCGGGATACGTCGTGCGTACGGTAACCAGCGTATTTTCGGTTTTCGGATATTGCCGTAGTTCCAGCGAGGCGATCGAGCGCAGACCGAGCACCAGGATCATCAGGCTGATGACGCTAGCCAGCACCGGCCGCTTGATAAAGAGATCGGTCAGGTTCACGGAGATTCGCTGGCCAGCGCCGCCGAGACGTTCTCCACAACGTGAACGGGCATGCCGTTGCGCAACTTATTTTGACCGACCGACACGACGCGCTCGCCCGGGGCGAGCCCCGCCGTTATCTCCACACGCCCGGCGCGTACTTCGCCGGTTTGCACCTGACGGCGATCGACCACGGTCGCGCCGTCCTTCTCAATGACGATGAATACCGTGTTGCCGAACGGACTGTAAGTCACCGCGGTCTCAGGTAATGACAAGACTTCTTTAAGGACCGGCTCGATCGTCCAAACTTCCGCAAACATGCCCGGCCGCAGTCGGCGATCGGCGTTCGCGAATGTGGCCCGGATCCGCACGTTACGGGTGTTGGGATCGATGCCGGGGTCGAACGCGGTGATCTGCCCGTGGAACTTTTCTCCCGGATAGGCCGGCACTTCGATCTCGATCAGCTGGTCGACCGCCAGGCGGCTCAGGAATTGCTCCGGTAGCGCGTAATCGACGTGGATCGGGCTCAGCATTTGCAGCGGGACTACGGGATCGCCCGGTTCGAGGTATTCACCGAGATCGATCATGCGGATCCCGAGTGTACCGTCGAACGGCGCATAGACGCGCTTGCGCGCGATCAACGCCTGCTTGGCCTTCATTTCCGCATCGGCTTCGTCGAGCGCGGCCTGCGCGGCATCGTAATCCGATTGCGAGATCTGGCGGTCGTTGCGCAGCTTCTTGGCCCGCTCGAACTGCAATATCCGCAATTCCTTCGTCGCGATCAGCCCATCGAGCTGAGCCATGTCGACGACGACATCCATCTTCACCAGCACATCACCGCGCTGCACCTGCTCGCCGGATTCGAATGTGATGTCGATGACGGTCCCAGGCAGAGGGGCGGTTACCTCGATGCCCTGCTCGGCCGCAATCGAACCAACCGCGAATAGACTCTGGCGCCAGGAAGTGGGTTGGACTTCGGCCACGGTTACGGCGGCGGGTGGAAATGCCCGCTCGCTCATTGCCGCCATTTGATTCATTTTGTTTATGTGCAGCGCATAGGTCGCACCACCGACCACTGCGATAACGATCAAAATGAGGATGACGCGTTTAACCATGGGTGGATATTTTAACGGACGGTGCGGGCTAACTCTCGGCAGTAGCCGGCATATCGAGCAAATCCGTCTTTAGCGTCGCGATCTCATCGCGGATGCGCGCCGCTTCCTCGAATTCGAGATCCCGCGCGTGCCGGTACATCTGATTCTCCATTTGTTTGACTTTCTTCATCAGCGCATCGTCGCTCAAGCCCTGGTAGTCGGAGCGTGCCTCGGCTGCACGCAGTACGCGGCGCGGCCTGCCGCCGCTCGGTGCGTACGCGCCTTCCATGATGTCGGCGACGTGCTTGCGGATCCCCTGCGGCGTGATCCCGTGCTCAGCGTTGAATTCGATCTGGACGCTGCGCCGTCGGTCCATCTCGTCCAGCGCACGTTGCATCGACCCCGTTACCGAGTCGGCGTACATGATTGCGCGGCCGCCAATGTTGCGTGCCGCGCGGCCGGTCGTCTGGATCAGTGAACGGTCCGAGCGTAAAAAACCTTCCTTGTCGGCGTCGAGTATCGCGACCAGAGAGACTTCGGGAAGATCGAGGCCCTCGCGCAAAAGATTGATGCCGACCAGAACGTCGAATTCACCCAGCCGCAGATCGCGGATGATCTCGACGCGTTCGACCGTATCGATATCCGAGTGCAGGTAACGCACGCGTACACCGTGCTCGGCCAGATAATCGGTCAGGTCTTCCGCCATGCGTTTGGTCAGGGTGGTGACGAGCACGCGCTCGTTGGACGCGGCCGAAGCATTGATTTCCGACAATAGATCGTCGACCTGCGTACCCGCCGGCCGCACTTCCACGTGCGGGTCGACGAGGCCGGTCGGGCGCACCACTAATTCGACGACTTGCCCGGCGTGATCACCCTCGTAAGGTCCGGGCGTAGCCGAAACGAAGATCATCTGCGGCGCCATCTGCTCGAATTCCTCGAATTTGAGCGGCCGGTTGTCGAGCGCGGACGGCAGGCGGAACCCGTACTCGACGAGGTTCTCCTTGCGCGAGCGGTCGCCGCGGTACATGCCGCCGAGCTGCGGGACCGTCACATGACTTTCGTCGATCACGAGCAAGGTGTCGGCGGGCAGGTACTCGAAGAGCGTTGCGGGTGGCTCTCCGGGCGCGCGTCCGGACAGATGGCGGCTGTAATTTTCGATGCCATTGCAATAGCCGATCTCGGCCATCATTTCGATATCGAAGCGCGTACGCTGTTCCAATCGCTGCGCTTCGACCAACTTATCGAGCGAGCGTAACTGCTCGAGCCGTTCGACGAGCTCGACTTTGATCGTCTCGATCGCACGCAACACGGTGTCGCGCGAAGTCACGTAATGTGATTTCGGATAGATCGTAAAGCGTGGGACCTTGCGTAGTATTTCGCCGGTCAGCGGATCGAAATGCGCGAGTGACTCGATCTCATCGTCGAATAATTCCAGGCGCAAGGCGTCGCGGTCCGATTCTGCCGGGAAAATGTCGATGATCTCGCCGCGCACCCGGTAGGTGCCGCGTTCGAGCTCGTAGTCATTACGCCGGTATTGAAGATTCGCGAGGCGGCGCAGGATTGTTCGCTGATTGATGATGTCGCCGCGTCGCAAGTGCAACACCATCGCGTGATACTCATCCGGTTCACCGAGGCCGTAGATCGCCGAAACCGTGGCGACGATGATGGTATCGGGCCGTTCGAGGAGCGCCTTGGTCGCCGATAGGCGCATCTGCTCGATGTGATCGTTGATCGAGGCGTCTTTCTCTATATACGTATCCGACGCCGGTACATAGGCTTCAGGCTGATAGTAGTCGTAATAAGACACGAAGTATTCGACTGCGTTGTGCGGAAAAAACTCCCGCATCTCACCGTAGAGTTGCGCGGCCAGCGTTTTGTTCGGCGCGAGTATGAGCGTCGGGCGTTGCACCGTATCGATGGCGTTCGCGATGGTGAACGTCTTGCCGGAACCCGTTACCCCGAGCAGCGTCTGATGATAGAGCCCGGCCTGAAGGCCCTCGATGAGGGAGGTAATCGCCTGCGGCTGTCCGCCCGCTGGAGCAAAGTCCGATTCGAGCTGTAGCTTTTTGCTCATCGAGTGATCATCAATCGGGTAAGGCGCGTAGGCGCCGCGGTTGCGAGGTCGTCAGGAGTCCGTATAGTACACGACCCGCTGCTACGTGGACGTAAACGAGCGAGGAGTCGTATCCATCTTGGACATCAAGCCGTCACAACGCGCGCAAAGCGTCAAGCCGTCGCCGACGATGGCAGTGTCGGCGAAGGCGGCGGAATTGAAACGCGCGGGCCGCGACATCTTAAGTCTTGCCGCGGGCGAACCGGATTTCGACACGCCAGAGCATGTCAAAGCGGCGGCAATCATCGCGATCAATGATGGGTTCACGAAGTACACCGGGGTGGATGGCACGCTAGAACTCAAGGAAGCGGTCGTGCAGAAGTTCGAGCGGGAGAATGGCCTGCGGTTCGAGCCGGAACAGATCCTGGTGTCGTCCGGTTGTAAGCACAGCATCTACAACTTGATGCAGGCGCTATTGAACGATGGGGACGAAGCCATCATTCCTGCGCCATACTGGGTGTCCTACCCGGATATGGCGCGCCTGGCCGGAGCGGCGCCGGTCATTATCCGCACCGATATCGCGAGCCGTTTCAAGATCACCGCAGAGCAATTACGCGGCGCGATCAATGAACGCTCGCGCCTTTTGATATTGAACAGTCCCTCGAATCCCACCGGCGCGGTGTACAGTCGCGTCGAGTTGGAGGCGCTGGGCAGTGTTCTGGTCGATTACCCGGATGTCGTCATCGCCACGGACGATATCTACGAGCACATCCTGTGGTCCGGTGAACCCTTCGCCAACATCTTGAATGCCGTGCCGCAACTACACGAGCACACCGTGGTCCTCAATGGCGTATCCAAAGCCTACGCGATGACCGGTTGGCGCATCGGCTATGCGGCTGGCCCGGCAAGCCTCATCGCGGCAATGAAGAAAATTCAATCGCAAAGCACATCGAACCCGACCTCGATCGCGCAGGTTGCGGCAACGGCCGCATTGAAAGGCGATCAGGCATCGCTGCGCAACAATTGTGAGATTTTTAAGCAGCGCCACGATTTCCTCGTACGCGAGTTGGACCGCATCGAGGGCGTCACCGTGCAAGCTTCCGCCGGCACGTTTTATACGTTTCCGGATCTCAGTGGAGTTATCGAACGCGCTGCCGATATGAATGACGATATTCAGTTGGCGGAATATCTGCTCGAGCACGCGGGCGTCGCCGGTGTACCCGGATCGGCTTTCGGTGCGCCGGGCTGCATGCGCTTTTCGTATGCGACGAGTATGGACGTACTGAAGGACGCGACGGCGCGTCTGCAAGAATCACTGGCTTGAACGCGGCGTAATTGACCCCTAATTGGGGCCTCAGTACCATACGCGCCTCCCACCGATTCCCCGGTAGCTCAGTTGGTAGAGCGGGTGACTGTTAATCACTAGGTCGGCGGTTCGAGCCCGTCCCGGGGAGCCATTAAATCAGGTCTTTACGATCATTCTGTGGCGCTGCTTGAGGTTCGTGTCACCGGGATGTCACCGACAAACCCCAATCAGTAACGCCTAAATGAGCAGCATGATTTTGTCCCCAAAATTGGAGAACTTATTCACCCTCCACACTCACGAGGAAGCGCTACGCCGAAAGGCGTATGAGTTCGTAGAGCCTGACAGCCAACTCGAGTTACACCTTGTTGTGATCGAGGCTGCAATAGATCTGGCAGACCTTCTTCGAAAGTACCCCACCGAGGACGAGGACATGAAGGTGATCCAGATATTGGGAATGCGGATTTTCAACGCCTTCGGTGCGAGCCTAAAGCTCGCTCTTTCCGGCTACGGACAGAACAGCGCTTTGATCATGCGAGACATTCTGGAAACGACATTCCTGCTGGATCTGTTCCGGAGGGACGCCGCAATGATCAGCTGCTGGCGCCAAGCTGACGAGAAGGAGCGTAAGAAGCACTTCTCTCCGTTCGCTGTGCGCGATGCCCTCGATACCCGTGACGGATTCAAAGCCAAGAAGCGTGAGGAGCATTATCGCCGGTTTTCCGAATTCGCGGCACATCCCACGATGAAGTCTGCCTTCATGATGCGTCCAAACAAGGACGGCGATGCGGTGATCGGACCTTTCATTGAGAAGCGTTTTCTTAAGGCGGTTCTGTCGGAGATGGGGCAACTCGCTGGTCTAGCTGGACAGTTTTTAGATCACTTCTTTGCCGAGACGTGGGTCGATGCACTAGCGACGCGTGAAAAGTTTGCCCGAGCACACCAGCTCTGGCGCAACACATTCCATTCGGGAGAATGAGGGCCGTTTGCCCCGAAGGTTCCCGGCGTGCCGTACTACTAGCCCGACCATCACGCCGCCTCGCCCGCCATAAGCCCCGAGAGCGCCGCCGCCTTCCCCACGTCCATCCCACCGGCGACCAGCTTTTGAAACGCTTGGGCGCGGCCCACTAGGTCATGCATGTAAAGCTGATCGAAGTTCAGCGCGATCTCCGTTTCCAATTTCGCGGACAGTTCCGCGACTAACATCTTGCCCAAGGGTCGAACAGTGCCATGCAAAAAGACCCGTTGCGCCTCGCGTGGGCCATTATTCCGCCGCCGTTAACAGGCAATGGCCAGGTTCAGGGACATCAAGACTCTCCAGAAGTTTGCTGCAGCCCACGCCTCAATCTACAACCACTTCAACCACGAACGCCATCTCGACCACCCCGATATTTTCAAACAAGACCGAGCTGCTGCCCTGACCGAGTGGCGTCAACTTGCATGTAAATCCCGGAGACAAAATGGTCAGTGGTGTATGCCGTCAGCGCCTATGGGACAGATATAGCGCTGGTTTAAGGGAGAGTTTTTGTTCATCCTAACCTGAGGAGTTGAGATGAAACAGAGACCGACAGGACGAACGTCGTCGTTAGAAAAAATCATTCGTGACATCAAGCGCAACACGCGCAAGCAAACCAGTGCGGAGGAGAAAATACGCATCGTAGTGGACGGCGTGCGTGGCGAAGCCAGCATGGCGGAGCTGTGCCGACGAGAAGGTATTGCTCAAAGCCTATATTACAAAGGGTCCAAGGACTTCATGGAAGCCGGCAAGCAGCGCCTGGCCGGGGACCTTGTTCGCCAGGCCAACACCAGTGACGTCACGGCGCTTCGGCGTGACGCCCGAGATCTCAAGGAAGTGGTCGCCGAGCAAACGCTGGAACTGCGGCTGCTCAAAAAAAACAGGCTCGGGGATGGGGACGACCTGCAATGAGGTATTCAGCCGCCGAGAAGCTTGAGATCATTCGGTTGGTGGAGCGATCGCACCTGCCGGCCAAGCAAACCCTGGCTATGTTGGGCGTTCCACGCACCACCTTCTACCGTTGGTACGCACACTATCGTCATGACGGAGAAGTGGCGCTGCAGGACCAAGCGCCCCTGCCGGGGCGGGTGTGGAACCGGATCCCCGATACCGTGCGAGACCGCCTGATCACGTTGGCGCTGAACAGTCGATTCCGACGCCGCCCGCCGGATAACCTCAAGCTGCGCTCGGCGGAATCCGGCCTCGGCTTCTTCCAGCGCGCGCCAGTTGAACCGGCAGCGTCCGGGTCCGCCCCTCGTGCTCATGCTCTCGTGCAATGCCAAGCCAATGGTAAAGGGTGGATTCCGCGATCCCGCTCAGTCGCGCCGCGTCGCGGTTCGTGCAGCCGTTCGCCACATATCCGGCCAGCGTCTCGATCCGTTCGCGAGTCAATTTCGTTCGGCGGGACATTTCGGAGTTTTTAGAGCTTCTAAAAGGCACCAAGCTGCCCGCCAGAATTATATCAATAGCGATCGCGTCCGCGCATCGGGCAAAAAATCGATTATCGGAATGTCGATTCTAATAAGCGATCGCGGCGCTCAAATTACCCAAATTGGGGAATTTCAACCGACTCGATCGGCACGGGATCCGCAGCGTGACGCTCACGGCGAAGCGGCGAGCCTATCCTCTGCTCTTGCGGAGTCGCGACAGTTGCCGTAATAATATGGCGCAGTCGTGCCAAGACTACGGCCCCGCCCGGTCCGGCTCGGGGTAGCTCCCCTGGCCTTGGTGAATAGGTGGGGATATCACCGCAGTATGAAGCAACTAACCGCGTCCTTCGCGAGTGCACTGGCGCTTGCTGTGCTCATCGCCGCTCCAATCTATGCCGACATCAATTACAGGGATGAAGTGTTTTCCTGGGTGTGGATGCCCTGCATGTATCAAATCGCAGAAGACCAAGGCGCAAGCGTGGGTAATATAGACGAAATCGCCCTTCAGCTTCACAGCGAGATGGAGGGCGGAAATTTCAACCGCTTGGCATGGGACACAGAAAAAGCCGTGAAAGGAATGCCGGTGGAAGAACGGTCGGAAGCATACAGATACCTCAGAAACGAATGCGCCGGAGGCTATGTGGCCAGTGACTATTTGCCTACGTGGAAGTTGGGTGCGCCGCCGTTCTAGGCTGATGGCGTCCCCACTCGGCGAAGGCTGGGGCGGAGACGATTAGGATTATCGTGGTTGCATCTTCTTCTCCTAAGCCGCCAGCTTGGCCAGCGGCTGATCGCAGCCGCTGAGCGTCGTGAAATAGACAATCGGCTCGCCCTCGGGCTTGGTTTCAGCGGCTCGAGCTGCCTCGACCTTTTTGGCGATAAAGCACCAATGACCCTTGGGGATGGGCTTGTATAGGTGGGATATAGGGATGTCCATTTTTGATATTCCTAAAACGTGTTGGCCGAGTTGAGCATGCAAAATGTCACAAGGTAACTACCTGTCCCTGGAAGGGGCCGCAATCTGGGCAATCTATATCAGTTCGCAGATCCATGTCATTTCGTAATTTTCTTAATTGGCGGGCTGACCAGGGCGACGAGAAAGCAAATAACGCAATGGACAAAGCGCGGGCAGATTTACGCCTTTCGCTAAATCAGTTGCTCCGCCGCGAACCTCATTAGCCACCGCCCGTAACGCCGGCGAGAAGGCCGGGATCCTTCTCAGAACTCGCATTCTGATAATCAATCCGAGCGGGCTAAAAGTGTCTGACGGGGCGGCATTCGACAAGGCGGTGATCGGCGCTCATTCGGCGGGAGAGATTCTCGAGGCGGTAGCGCGCGCCGCTTGGCACAATGATCACGATGGCGCCGACTGTCCGGCCGACGCGATCCCGGCCGTGGCGGAATTCTGCGCCTTTATGCCTTGCCAAGAAGCCGCGATCCGGATGGTGCATGGCTTGTGGCTAAACGCTCGCGAGCGCGGGACGCACCCGCTCGGCGCTACCGTTCGCGCATGGCAGGATCGGCCGCGCGAGGTTGAACCGGAGACCCGGAAAGATCGCCGCGTCCTAACTGTTGTCCGCGATGCTGATAGCCGCCCCGAACGCCAGCGGGGAATGCTATTCGGTGGACTTGTCGAAGGGCGAGCGCAAGCCGAACTTCCGCTTTTCGAGGCCGTGCCCGTTCGCAAGTCTGTTGCGATCTTGGACATTGCCGACGCGGCCGGTGTGCCTGTGATGGCACAAGGGCGCGGCGCCCCGCTATCCGCCCGGCTGTTCGTTCGCACCGGCCTATCTGTCAAACCCGCCGATCGCAAGCTCCAATTCGTGCGCATGGCGATCACTGTCCGCGAGCTGCGCGACGGTTTATTTCCGCATGGCTGGCGGATCGGTAAACACTGGCCCCGGCTCAAGGCCGCGTTGATGGGAGCGCGCGATTACACGATTCGCTTACCGGACGGCGGCCGATGGTTCATGCTCGCGCTACGCCGTCTGCCGTTCGAAGCTCCGCGAGGGCTGCCGAGCTTGGACGATCACATTGTCCTTGATGTGGCGTACCCGCCCGGCGCGAGCGATGGGCCGGTGATTGACCTCCCGACGCTGGATCGCCTGAGCGTTGATTCTGCGCCGCGTTGGCGGGCCTATATCGCGGCGCACGCACTCGCATGGCTGCCCGGCAAAACGCGCCGGCCGGTACCGAAGCGCCGCGGCCGCTACGGATGGAGCCGCGATCCGCACGATTACCCGATCTTGACTGCCGAGGATATGCGCCGCCTGGCGTTCGGCGAGCGCGATCGCAAACACCGCACGCGGGCCGAAGTTGAAAAATCATGGGACGACCTACCGGGCCTTGTGGTAGTTGAGCGGGGAGCGGTTGACGATCGAACGGGAGAAGTAGGCTGGCGAATACTGCCGGCCGAGGCTGCCAGCAAGCGCCGCGATGATAGCGATTGAGCGGTTGCACAACCGGGGAGTTTTCTAGACTTAAAGCATTGATTTTCAAGGGATCCACCTCTGCCCCATAGCCAAGCCGAATAAGGCGGCTGGGGCGTGGCGCTTGCGCGCGGCCGGAATGGCCGTGCTCGCGCCCCGCCTGAAAGAAAATAACCGTTCCGTCAAATCGTGATGAACTGGATGGACCGAGCTAGTGAACGGCCGCTGTGGGAGGAGATCGGTCGTGGTGATGGCTGTGACGAAAGCGCAGGGCAAAGCCGACTGCGGCCGCTTTAGAACACGGAAATCCCGCCGACGACGGAGACGGCTTCATCCCCTTGACCGAACGGGATCCCCTTCGACGCTCTTTAAGCGTGTGCACCCCCTGTTGACAAAGGGTACCCCGTCGTATAGGGTGTGCACCATCGGTAATCCGAGGAGAAGACAAGCCGTGACGGGAAGCCAAACTTTGGGAGTCCGAATTCCTGAACGTGTGCTCGCTGGTGTAGACAGGTTCGCCCAAGTGCACGAGTTAACGCGCTCGAACGCTATTGCGGTGCTTGTGGAGCAAGCGCTCTCAGGAAGCGAGATTGCACCGGGCGCAGTGCCGACACCTGCGAAAGAGGATGCATCTGGGGGGCAGGACACCGTGTCTGGACAACGCGCTCAGCAGTGGGGAATCCGGACCGCGCGGAAGATCGCCGCGGTGCTCCAAGCTGAAAAAGCTGCCGACCAACCGATGGCCAACGAATTCATGCTTGATGGCAAACGCGTCGCGATCAAGTGTGCGAAGCCAGCGACCACTCAATGCGGACTCACGAACACAATGCGAGATCGCGTGGACTACATCATCTGTGCATCACAGACTGTGGACGGTGCCTTCAATCTGTACAAGGTGACTCCGGGACAGTGGGAGAAATACGCAAAAGAGCCACCAAAGCACAACCGGAACTACGGCGCCCTGACCCACCTGTCCCGTTCTGTCTTTCGGCGCATCGGAGAGGATCTTGGCGACGTAGAGATTGAAGACTGACTGACGGGTGGCCTTGCACTTTCGTCACGGCCATCACGGCTTGGCGGAACGGTAACGCAACCTTGAAAATCGGCGCCCCATGCCGAACGAAAAGGGACAATTTGTCTCTTTTACCGTACCGAATACTGCGAGCCGTGGCCAAGTGCTCACGCGCCGCGTGGCGGTATGCCTTCGTGATCTCGAAACCTTGAGGGCGTCCGGAATGAAATTACCCAAATTGGGGAATTTGGGCGCCGTTTCGAGACAGCCGAACGCGCGCGACCTGCAGCCTAGAGCGCGGCCCTGGCAAATTAACACTGGCCGGTTTGCAGGTGCGTGCTTCGGCCCGATTCGTCGAGGCCGTGAAGCGCTCCGGCGGCAACGGCAGTGGACTAGCCGTGCTACGCTACCGCCATGAGCACTACGTTCGACACGCTCAAGGCTGCCCGTAACCTGGAAGCAGCGGGCATGGACCGTGCCCAGGCCGAGGCCATAGCCGAGGCAATCCGCGCAGGGCAAGGCGAGCTCGCGACCAAAGCGGACCTGGCTGAACTGCGCCAAGCCACCAAGGTCGATCTCTACCAGACTGCCATCGCGATCATCTTGGGCAACGCCGCGATTACCTTCGGCTTGCTGAAACTCACTGCGTGAAATAAATCAGGGAGCCTGTTTCGAGTATCGCAACCCGGTACGGGCCGGGGACCGGCTCCCGAGCTTTGGGGCAATCTCGATCGCACTATTGTGGGGATGGTTAACTCCCGCCGAAACCGCATGCCTTGAACTGAAGCTCTATCGTCGCAAGTCGGTCAAATATAGCCCGTTTTGCGTCGATTACAGCCCCTAGCGCAAACGCCACGGTCGCAGGTATGAAAAATTAAAAGGATTCAATGATCTGCTACGTGGCGACGCACAATGATAGTGGGAGACGATATGTCGGCATCACCAATGACTCGCTGAGTCTCCGTCGGAGTTCGCACGAAAGCCACGCTAAGAAAGAGGTGGATGACACCTTTTTCCACAAGGCCATCCGAGCATATGGCGTCGATGGTTTTTCTTGGAAGGTGGTTGCTGAGGGAGACGAAGAAGTTATCAGGCTGCTAGAGAATGCCCTGATTCACACGTGGCAAACAAATTATCCTGAGCAAGGTTTTAACTCCAAGGGAGGGGCAGCGTGGATTGACCAGCCCCCACTGGCACAACAGCCAGAAGACTATTCCGATCTCAGCGTAAATGTGGATGTCTTGCACATGATGAATAACTTGGACGCGATCGTCAGTTGGGTCGAGAGAAATCACCCAGACGGTGATTGTTGTGGCGACTTGAGGGAAATGTGCCGCAGGTTGCTGAAACGGCTAGGTCGAATCGACCCACCCGTCTAGCTTTGCATATAAGCCCCTTAATCTATGCCCCTGGATAGCGAGACTCCGTTAGCCCCGTTCATGCGGTTCGTCGTGATCGCGGCGCTTTTTACCGGATGCAGTGCGCTACAGGAGGCAGTTGAATCGCCAGAGCAGGCGGCTGCTCGCGCCGAGCGCGGGCGTCAGGTTGGCCTACCGCTAGCCGAGGCGTCCTGCGCTGAACTTCAGCGTCGAGCAAACCGCGCTGCAGACCGCATCCTTGAGGGGACAAACGCCGCCTATTACCGGGCTGCGATTAACGAACTGGTTGGCCGCTGCTGGACGCCGTCACTTGCTGAGACATCCTGCGAGGAAATACAGCGCCGCGCGGACCGCGCCGCCGATAACTTATTGCAGGGAACTAACGCCGCATTTTATAAGGTGGCTATTCTCGCATTGGAAAAACGCTGCTGGTGATAGCAGTATCTGAGACAGACCGGCCCGAATAGGCCGATTTTAGGGCCCGGCCTTCCCGATCGGCTTCTGTAAGTACGATCCTAATATCCGTGCGCCGCATACCAACGCGCGGCAGCAAGGACGTGGACCCGACCGAACACAGG
Organism: Gammaproteobacteria bacterium; assembly: GCA_965217605.1. GTDB lineage: Bacteria > Pseudomonadota > Gammaproteobacteria > JAYYZW01. The sequence goes on along the minus strand of CBDCJB010000004.1, from coordinate 26,114 downwards.
GGCATGGTGAGGGCCTAGCCCGGATATTGCATGAGCAGTGAGATTGTGCATGGAGTTGGTCGATCATGGGTCGGAATTCGTTGGTGGTGGCACGAAGCGGCGCTTGAGCACGACGTTTCGGCGCGCCACCGGTGGATTTATCGCCGATTGCGATGCACGAGTCGTTTCGGAGGCGAGCGACACCCCGACTCACAAGGAATCGCACACGAGGCGACTGGCGTTGGGACGACTATCCCGGCTTGAGGCGAGCGGCCACCAGGCAGAACAGTTCTCGATGGGGGTAAGCACTGGAGAGCAACAGTCGGATGCGCCTGGTATTGCGCAAGACGATGGCGCCGATGCGTAATAGTTTCAGGCGCAGCGTGCCGCCTTGCGCGCGAGCCCGTGCCGTTGCGTGTAGTGCCACCCGGCGGATCGTCTCCAACAGCGTGTAAGCCAAGCTTGAGAGCAACAGCCGGAACTGATTGGCCCACCAGGTGTGGCAACTGGTGCGATCGGCAAACAGGCCCAACTGCTGCTCCTTGATCCGGTTCTCCATCTCGCCGCGGGCGCAGTAGAGGCGGTCGTAGATGCGTTGGGCCTTGCCGGTGAGGTGGGTCACCACGAAGCGGGGATTGCTGCCGCGGGCGCTGTGCTCGGCCTTGACGATCACCCGTCGCGGGGTATCCCAAGTCGGTGCGGCGTAACGGACCTCGCTGAACAGGCGCTGCTTCTCACCCATCATCCAATACCGCCACTGAGCCAACGTGCGCAACGCTAACGATTGATCGTGCAAACGCGGGTTTTTCGCGATACCCATGACGTAATCCACGCCGTGGCGATCGAACCAGCGCAGCATCCGCCAGCGGCAAAAGCCGGCATCGGCGCGCACCAGGATCTCGACCTTCGGCCACGCCTGGCGCAACCGTTTGATCAACAGCGCCAAGATCGCCCCACTGTGTTTTGCGCCGTCGATCTTGCTCGAACGCAGATAACTGACCAACCGTTGATCGCCACAGAACACGTACAAGGGCAGACAGCAGTCGTGGTCGTAGTCGCCGTGGAAGAAGCGGCCCGCTTGATCACCCTGCACCCGATCGTCGGTGGCATCCACATCGCGTATCAGTCGTCGGGGCGCTTGTTTGTAAGCGGCGATAAAGTTATCAATGAGTCCCTTGTGCAGGGCCACCGCGGTGTTCCGGTTCGCGCGGTTCTCCAGTCGGCACAACGTCGACGGGCTCGCCAGCGACGCATCCCGGGAAAGCGCCGTCTGCAGAGCCAAGTCCGCGCGCAATGCCTCGTGGTCGTTGAGGTCCTCATAGCCCAGGGAAAGGCCATAGACCCGCTGTCGGACCAGCGACTCCAGAGCGTGGGTGCAGCTCTTTCTCCGGCGCGAATCCCCAATGGCCCGTGCCGCGGCCTTGATCAACCCGGTCCGTTCATCGGCCCAGCGCAGCAACTGCACCCCACCGTTGGAAGTGATGTCACCGCCGTTGAATGAGACGTCGATCTTGCGGCGAGAAAAGCCTGGAAATTGCAGCGCAGTCTGGGTACATTCTGTCACGGGCGAGTCCTTTCCGTTTTCAGCCTAACTAACTGAATTATAACGGATTAGAAAGGGCTTGCCCTCTTTTTTTATGAAATATCCGGGCTAGACCCAGCTGCGACCGCCATGGTTGGGTGAGCCGGTATTGTCAAGTTGAGCTATTTGGTCGCGTTATGAGCCTGCAAATAATTCTGCGCAACTGCCCGGTTACAGAATCTCCGGCATGCGATCGGAGAACTTGTATCAGCGCAGGACTGCTAAAATCTAGCGCATGAGAAAATACTTTGCGCTACTGCTCTTAATGGCCGCGGGCGCTGGCGCGGCTTGGTTCAGGGCCGGGAGCGCGCCGGGTCCCACCATCGAATTCATAGAGCCAGTGGCCATCGGCCAAATCGGTGAACTCGTCATGACGATCGATACGCCGGGTGGCGAGCTCAACAGGCTTGATGTGACGCTCGAACAGGATGGCGAGACGCTGCAAGTATTCAATCTTGGGCCCGGTGATGTCTCTGGGCTCGCGCGTGAAGGTGAGGATCGTTTGGTTCTCAGGCAACCCATCGGTCGGCAGCGGTTCGAAATGCTCAGTGAGGGTGCGGCAAGTGTCGCCGTCACAGCCGTCCGGCCCGTATTATTTGGCTATCGCAAGGCCGTGACCAAATCCGAGCTGGAGATTGAAGTTCGTTTGCGCCCGCCGGCCATCGGCGTGCAATCACAATTTCACTACATTAATCACGGCGGTTCCGAACTCGTCGTTTATCGTGTAACACCGGCCGATTCTATCTCGGGCGTGCGCGTAGGTGAGCGTGAGTATCCGGGTTTCCCGGCCGCTGGCGCAGGTATCGAGAATGCCGATTCATCATTGCATGTTGCGTTTTACGCACTCTCCTGGGATCAGGATCTCAACACGCCCATCAGCGTCTTCGCGCGCGATTCTCTCAGCAACGAAGGCAGTGCAACTTTTGATCAACGTGTCTTTCCAAAGCGGTTTCGGGAAAACCGCATCAACTTAAATGATAGCTTTATGTCGCGCGTCGTGCCGGCCATCCTGCAGAATTCGCCGGACTTCTTTGTTGACGACCCATCCAATCTGCTGGCGTCCTATGTCGCGATCAACAGCGATATGCGTCGTGAAAACGATGCGTATATTGCGAGCCAGAGTGCCAAGACAGCGCCCGAGATCCTCTGGCAGGGAGCCTTCAAGCAGCTCATCAACACGGCTGTCGAATCAGGCTTTGCCGATCAGCGCGACTATGTATATGAAGGTGAGGTCGTCGATCACCAAACACACTTGGGTTTTGACCTCGCTTCAACGGCTGCGGCGCCCGTGCTTGCCGCGAACAGCGGCCGCGTCGTCCATTCCGGCTGGCTCGGCATTTACGGTAACAGCGTGATTCTCGATCATGGCATGGGCCTGCAGTCGCTTTACGCACACTTATCATCTATCAACGTCGGAGTCGGCGCGATGAGCGAGATGGGCCAACAACTCGGGCGAAGCGGTGCGACGGGCTTGGCGGGAGGCGATCACCTACACTTCACGATGCTCTTGCATGGCACGGCTGTCACACCGATCGATTGGTGGAGCAGCCAATGGGTCGAAGACCGGATCATGCGCAAACTCCGCGAAGCCAGCAATCTTTGACCGTACCCTTTATTTCGAGCCACGTGGCATGTGGGAGATGAAGCCTATCAGACAGCTTGCTTTGCGAACACGGCAGGTGGTTTGTTGCCGGTTGACCGATGTAGTCGAATGTAGTTGTAATGCGTCTGTCAGGTATCGGTCGTCGCTCTCGCGTCCTCGATGCTGGCGAACCCATTGAGATTGAAACAGTATTCGCGGAACTTGCCGTTGAAGCGCTCCACACATGCGTTGTCAATCCCGGAGCAAAAAGGGTCAATTCACCGGCGGAATAGTCCCCAGTTTTCGGGTACTGGCACCGCCTTGGCGCACGTGCTCCCCATTGAGCTGACGCGTGCCAAGGCGCACTGACCGCAGGCCAGTATTGTTGCCGTTGGTCTGTTGCGAGATCAGGTTCTGGTCTTGCGGCTTTGGCGCATCCGGAAGCTCTCGCCGTTCATTTCGAGGATGTGTACGTGGTGTGTCAGGCGGTCGAGAATGGCGCCTGTGAGGCGTTCCGATCCGAAGACCTCGGTCCATTCGTCGAACGGCAGGTTGGACGTGATGATGATCGAGCCGCGTTCGTAGCTCTGGGAGATGATCTCGAAGAGCAGTTCGGCCCCCGTCTTTGACAGAGGTACGAAGCCGAGTTCATCGATGATGAGCAGATCCTGGCTGGCAAGCTGCTTGTGAAGGCGCTGCAGGCGGCGCGCGTCTGCGGCTTCGATCAGTTCGTGCACAAGTGCAGCCGCGATTGTGAAGCAGACCTTCAGACCCTTCTGGCAGGCTGCCAGTCCCAGGCCGAGGGCAACGTGGGTCTTGCCGGTGCCGCTCGGGCCCAGGGCGATGACGTTCTCACGCCGATTGACGAACTCGCAGCGGGCCAGTTCCATCGTCAGTGCCTTGTTGAGCGACGGGATGGCCTTGAAGTCGAAGCTATCCAGGCTCTTTGTTGCCGGGAACTTCGCGGCTTTAATGCGCCGTTCGACCATCCGCCGCTCGCGCTCGATCAGCTCCAGTTCGCAGAGCCGGAGAAGATACTGCACGTGATCGTTGCCCTCGGCCGCACATGGCCGGGCAAGTTTGGCGTATTCGCTGTGGAAGGTGGGCAGGCGGAGCTTCTTGAGGTGGTGGTGCAGCAGCACTTGTGGTGTGTCACTCATACCGCCGCTCCCGGCATCAGGCTCATGTAGCTGGCCGGCTTCGTGGTTTCTACTCTTGCTCGGGGCAGGTCGGGATAGATGTCGAGATCGAGCCGCGGCGGGCGCCGCTCAACCCGGCACAGCACCAGGTGTTTGACTGCGTCGTAGCCGATCGCACCGCGATCGAGCGCCGGCCTGACGGCGCCTTGGACAGGGTCCATTTCGAAGGTCTCGAGAAGCCGAAGCACCTGAACGTATTCGCGTTTGCCCCGCTTATCCATCCGCGCCTCGAGCAACCGGCGCAGCGTGGCGAACTCCCCGGGCAACGCCCAGCCCTGCAACGGCCAGGCCGTCGAGTGCGCCGACCTTCTGCTCCAGGAGCGGCAGGAAGTGCATAGGATCGAAGACCATGTCAGCCTTCTCGTAGGATCGGCGGTGCCGCGCGACCACCTCAGCTCCGCAGCCGATGACGACCTTGTCGACATAGCCTCGAACCTGAACCTCGTGATGGGCGTAGGCGACTGGCACCGAGTCGTCGCTGCCGCGGTCGCGCACCATCGAGATCGACGTGGCCCGGGTGCTGACTCTCTCGCAAGCGTCGTAGCAGACGGCTGGTAACGCCATCAGGGCATCCAGGTCGTGCAGTAAGCGTTCGCCGATCATCTCGCTGTGCCCGCGCAGCACCTCGCTCTGGCGCTTGAGGCACTGTACCTCCAGCCAAGCATTCAGCGCCTCGAAGCTCTCGAAGCGGGGCATCGGGACCAGGAAGTTCCGCCGGGCAAAGCCGATCACCCCCTCCACCGACCCCTTGTCGTTGCCCTTGCCCGGCCGGCCGAACCGATCCTCGAACAGGTCGTGCGACTGCAACTCGGAAAAAACGCTGGTGCGCTTGCGAGTACCGTCGCCAAGGATCTTCGCAACCGCGATGGTGGTGTTGTCGTAGAGTACCGATAGCGGCACACCGCCAAAAAACGCAACCGCCGAGACATGCCCGTCGCAGAAAGCTTCGGCCGTCTCGGCAGGATACGCTTTGATGAAGAAGGCATCCGACTGCGGCACTACCATCGCAACATAGTGCAGCTTGCGCTGCACGCCGCCGATCACACCAAGCGCCTCGCCGAAGTCCACCTGGGCATGGCCCGGCGCGTGCGTCAGCGGCACGAAGACCTCCCGATCTGGCGCTTCTTCACACGTACGTAATCCGTGACGTGACCCCACCGGTGAAGCCGTGTTCGTCCCGCAGGCGCTCGAAGATCCGCTTCGCGGTGTGCCGTTGCTTCTTCAGCCGGCCTTTGTCCTCTTCGAGGATCTGGTCGATGATCGGAATGAACGGGTCAAGCTTGGGCCGCACCGGAGGGCCCGTCCGGCGGTATCCAGGCGCAACCGCGTGCTCCAGCATCTTCGCGACTGTCTTGCGATCGATCCCAAACTGGCGCGCCGCCGCGCTCTTGCTCATCCCTTCAACATGGCACGCACGCCGCACCCGGCTGTATAAATCCACAGAATACATCTCCCGCCCTCAGCTCGTTCGCCTCGGGCCTAAGATGCGGACTTTTACTCCGCGATGGTCAGATTATCCGACCGGTTCCACTGACCATTTTGTCTCCGGGATTCACAGCCAGGCTTTAACCGCGTCGATCAGTTTGTCGGTGATCGTTGAGATCGCCGCCATCGAGACGCTGATCCCCTACATCTCCTCAACGTGCCCGGCAATGTCGGCGTAGCTCATCCCAAGTCCGTACATCGACAGAATCTTGCTCTCGATCTCATCGGAGACCGTGCGCTGGTGTTTTTTCACCAGCTGCGGCTCGAACGTGCCAGCACCATCCCGCGGCGTCTCAAGCTCGAACTCGCCGCTGGTGCTTTTCACGGTCTTCTTCGATTTACCGTTCTTGCGGTTCTCGGCGAGTTCTTCGACCCGGTGCGAATCGAGCGCTGCCTCCAGCGCTGCCTCCGTCAACTGCTTCACCAGCGGGCCTAGCCCGGATATTGCATGAGCAGTGAGATTGTGCGTGGAGTTGGTCGATCATGGGTCGGAATTCGTTGGTGGTGGCACGAAGCGGCGCTTGAGCGCGACGTTTCGGCGCGCCACCGGTGGATTTATCGCCGATTGCGATGCACGAGTCGTTTCGGAGGCGAGCGACACCCCGACTCACAAGGAATCGCACACGAGGCGACTGGCGTTGGGACGACTATCCCGGCTTGAGGCGAGCGGCCACCAGGCAGAACAGTTCTCGATGGGGGTAAGCACTGGAGAGCAACAGTCGGATGCGCCTGGTATTGCGCAAGACGATGGCGCCGATGCGTAATAGTTTCAGGCGCAGCGTGCCGCCTTGCGCGCGAGCCCGTGCCGTTGCGTGTAGTGCCACCCGGCGGATCGTCTCCAACAGCGTGTAAGCCAAGCTTGAGAGCAACAGCCGGAACTGATTGGCCCACCAGGTGTGGCAACTGGTGCGATCGGCAAACAGGCCCAACTGCTGCTCCTTGATCCGGTTCTCCATCTCGCCGCGGGCGCAGTAGAGGCGGTCGTAGATGCGTTGGGCCTTGCCGGTGAGGTGGGTCACCACGAAGCGGGGATTGCTGCCGCGGGCGCTGTGCTCGGCCTTGACGATCACCCGTCGCGGGGTATCCCAAGTCGGTGCGGCGTAACGGACCTCGCTGAACAGGCGCTGCTTCTCACCCATCATCCAATACCGCCACTGAGCCAACGTGCGCAACGCTAACGATTGATCGTGCAAACGCGGGTTTTTCGCGATACCCATGACGTAATCCACGCCGTGGCGATCGAACCAGCGCAGCATCCGCCAGCGGCAAAAGCCGGCATCGGCGCGCACCAGGATCTCGACCTTCGGCCACGCCTGGCGCAACCGTTTGATCAACAGCGCCAAGATCGCCCCACTGTGTTTTGCGCCGTCGATCTTGCTCGAACGCAGATAACTGACCAACCGTTGATCGCCACAGAACACGTACAAGGGCAGACAGCAGTCGTGGTCGTAGTCGCCGTGGAAGAAGCGGCCCGCTTGATCACCCTGCACCCGATCGTCGGTGGCATCCACATCGCGTATCAGTCGTCGGGGCGCTTGTTTGTAAGCGGCGATAAAGTTATCAATGAGTCCCTTGTGCAGGGCCACCGCGGTGTTCCGGTTCGCGCGGTTCTCCAGTCGGCACAACGTCGACGGGCTCGCCAGCGACTCATCCCGGGAAAGCGCCGTCTGCAGAGCCAAGTCCGCGCGCAATGCCTCGTGGTCGTTGAGGTCCTCATAGCCCAGGGAAAGGCCATAGACCCGCTGTCGGACCAGCGACTCCAGAGCGTGGGTGCAGCTCTTTCTCCGGCGCGAATCCCCAATGGCCCGTGCCGCGGCCTTGATCAACCCGGTCCGTTCATCGGCCCAGCGCAGCAACTGCACCCCACCGTTGGAAGTGATGTCACCGCCGTTGAATGAGACGTCGATCTTGCGGCGAGAAAAGCCTGGAAATTGCAGCGCAGTCTGGGTACATTCTGTCACGGGCGAGTCCTTTCCGTTTTCAGCCTAACTAACTGAATTATAACGGATTAGAAAGGGCTTGCCCTCTTTTTTTATGAAATATCCGGGCTAGCACACCGTCTTTGCCGGTAATCGATTGCCCTGATTGCACTGCCTTCAGGGCGGCTTCAAAATCAAATTCCTCTGCCATGATTCAATCCCCTTTCCGCTTAGATTAAAGGATTGACACAGAATTTCTAACACTCCCACGAAGTTTAGGACGGACTCCGGTAAGCTGTTGGCAATCCTCAGCAAAGAGCAGACGGTGGGTTCAATGTGGGTGCCAATCCAGCATGACACAACACCACTGGACATCCCGAAGGCACTGTGCGCGTGGTTCAACAGCACCCCAGGCAGCCTGGGATTCCTGACGAGACGAGCATCGAGCTTAGACAACTCATCTTTCTCACAGGCAGCGCTGCCCGTCCCGGATTTCAAATCGACAAACCCAAAAACCCCCACATCCCACAGCAGCGGCGACGCTCCACCAGACACACGCGGAGTCGACGAGCTTCATCTTTGGACCTGCGGTTCTACCCCGCCCAACATGACCGGTTCATCTCATAAATATCGACGAAAAGATCGACCTGTTACGGCGCTCGAACTTCATGCCCGTCGACAAGAAATCCGAAACCATTGCAGTGCACCACTGCTGCAACATCCACTACCATCGATGCCTTGTCCTCGAAGGCGTCCGCCACGCCGTCCTGCGCAACCTGGGAAGTTCGGAAGAGACTGACTCGAACTCCATCATCGACCCCGGAGCGGTCGGTCTGTTCAGTCAAAAATACACCACACATTCGAGGTCAGTCATAGAAGCGGACCTCACCGGCATCTGCCGCGACATGCACCGCATATTCATCGACAGCCTCTTGGACGTCTACCTGTGTCTGCTGCACGAAGAACTGGAGGCATACAGGAGATTGGTTAAGCGGAATTCCAACTTCAGATACGCACCCCTGGCCGATTTCTTGAACTGCAACAAGGATTTCTTGGCGCACTTGCGAGAGTTGAGAGATAGCGTACTTCACCCCCAAAACCGCACTTCATTCCAGGACGCTCTCGACGGAATCTTTTCTTCTGAGGACCGACAGCGCGAAGCCCTGACAAAACTGATTTTCGACGCACAATTCCTGATAGATGCCCATACTGTCAGATTCTGGTATTCGATGGGCTCGTACTTCATTACCGAAGGCGATAAGGAAATCGCTAGCAGGGCTCTGGAGTCAAGACGCTTCAGTCGAATCGAGAAGCTCAACCGAATCGCCAAAGGGATTTGCCATCGACCATTGCCGCACTGGCCCAATCCCTCGGATCTGCGCGGCAACCCCAGTCAAATTCAATTCTTCGCGCTGGAGCCAATACGGTCCTCACAATCATCAGCAACAAACGACTCCGGTCGACGCGGAACGCTTTACCCGGACAGCATAAGACAAGCAAAACGGGGTTGCGTCCAGATGATCATGCGCGCACTGGCATTCTATAACGAATTCACTTCCTACATTGATCCTGAGAAGTTACTTGCCTGTCCTGTTGATCCATCCAAGGATACGTCAATCGATATCGAACAGTTCTTTCGTGCCGACACCATTCCAAAAACGGAACAGGAGCATCACAACCAACAAGCGTTGCTGGGCGTGACCCTCGCATTGTTACATGAGCCGCTGAGGCTGTATAAGCAGGCCATGAAAAAGGCGCCGTCGTTGCGAATCCCGGCACTGGATGCTTTCATAGAGTCCGAGCCCGATTTTGCAGCGCTCAAGTCTCTTCGCAAGTCCGTTTTTCACGTGCCCCGTGGTAACGTCGATCTAGACAGTCGTGAACTGCAGTTCATGTATCTGTCCACCCGTACGTTGGACCTCTTTGAACCTCTCATGAACTTCTACCGTGACTGCCCCGATCGAGACTGAACCGTGAGCAAGGCGAGGCGGGCGTGGAAAACGGCTCGCACTCGAAGGCGACCGCCATGTCCGCCAAATGATCCGGTACTAGGGGGACTCTCCGCCATCTTGCTTTTCATTCGCGACATCCGGAGATTGCAAAACGCGCTTGAGACAAAGCTTCTGCATCACCTGTACGACGTTGACCAGCACCTTTGGTACACCGCTCTCGACACGTGGTCTTTCGGGCAGATATCTCCAATCAGAAAAATTCGAGTTTCCTTGTCTTATCAATGCTCGAATGTCCGGATCCTCGCCAATCCAACTCGGCGCGCCCAAGGGCGGCAACTCGGAAATCGACTGCTGCGCCTCGGCTTTTATCGTCGCTTCAAGCCCATCGTACAGCTCCAACAGATGGTGGCCGCGCTCTCGGCGTTGATGTCCTGGCCGTACAGGTGGGTGGCGACCTCCTTGCCGTGCTCGCGGGCGAGCTGCCGCAGGGTCTCCTCGGCCACGGTCAGCATGCCGCCGGTGCCGCAGGCGCCGTCGTACAGCAGGTAGGTGCCGGACCTGACCTGGTCGGCGATCGGCAGGAAGACCAGCTTCGCCATCAGCCGGACGGCGTCGCGCGGCGTCCAGTGCTCGCCCGCCTCCTCGTTGTTCTCCTCGTTGAAGCGGCGCACCAGCTCCTCGAAGATCGTGCCCATGCCGTGGTTGTCGAGGCCGGGATGCTTGACCGAGCCGTCGGCGTGGTGCACCGGGGCGGGGCTCAGGTTGATGTCCGGCGAGGTGAGCTTCTCGATCAGGGTGCCCAGGGCGTCAGCGCGGGACAGGCGCGGGATCTGGTTGCGGAACTCGAAGTTTTCGAGGATGTCCTGCACGTTGGGCGAGAACCCGTCGAGGTATGCCTGGAAGTCGGCAGTGAGCTGCTGGCGGTTGGCGCGGGCGCGCAGGTCGCGGAGGGTGAATCCGGAGATGTTATAGAACGCCTGTCCCGCCGCCTGGCGCAGGGCGGGGTCCTGCTCGACCACGCCGGCATCGTCGAGGGTGGCCTTCATGTCGAGGACGGCCTGCTTGCTGCCCTCCAGCACCGCGTCGAGGCGGCGCAGCACGGTCATGGGCAGGATCACGTCGCGGTACTTGCCGCGCACGTACAGATCGCGCAGGACGTCGTCGGCGATGCCCCAGATGTAGTTCGCGATCCAGTTCAGGTCGCCGTTGCTCATGTTGGCGCTCATTCAATTCGGTGGCCGCCCCCGTGTCCAGACCGCGGACCGACAGCAACCGCGGCTGCGGCCCGTCCGTGCACACGCACACGCCGCGTAGTTCGTTTCAACCTGCCATCTTCTACGACCGGCGGGGGCGGCTGGCTGGTTGGTCAACCGGCTGCCTGCCGCTGATGGGTTACGGTGTTCACCGGGCCTCGTGGTATGTAGGGAGGTTACGAAAGTGGATCCGACTTCGCATCCTGGCCGATTGCTCAAGCGCGAGCTCGAAGCCCGCCGCCTGAGGGCCAACAGACTGGCACTTGACCTTGGCGTTCCGTCCGGTCGCATCACCGACATCCTGAACGGACGCCGGTCGATCACCGCTGACACGGCGCTGCGGCTTGGCCGTTACTTTGGCAACAGCCCTCGCTTCTGGCTGGACCTGCAGAACCAGTACGACTTGGCTTCTTGGTGGAAGAGGGATTGAGTTGGCAGTTGTCACTTCGTCTTCCTTGCGGGCTTCACGATATGCCGTCAGTCCTCCGTGGTCGTGATCGTTCGCTTCCTGGCGGGCGGCGGACGGAATCGCGTCGGGGCAAGGGGCTGCCGGTCGAGCGCACCAGAGCGGACTCGCCCTCTCGACCTTCCTGTGGCCGCAGCCGATTGACGAGGCGGCGCAGGAGCGGGTCCGAGAAACCCCTGCTATTGAGCCACCGGATCCGGTCCTCAGGGGACATCCCGGCCAACTCGACACTGAGGCCATCACGAATCTCGCGCGTGGTCTTCACGCAGTCGAATCCTTTCTTCTCTCGCGTGGTCGTCATGTTCCTACCTCCCTCGTATCGGAGCCGGTACGTCACTGGCATCAGTCAGTCGGACCGCGTCGCGCGGGGCGCAGTGCTCGCCCGCCTCCTCGTTGTTCTCCTCGTTGAAGCGGCGCACCAGCTCCTCGAAGATCGTCCCCATGCCGTGGTCGTCGAGGCCGGGATGCTTGACCGAGCCCTCGGCGGGGTGCACCGGGGTGGGGCTCAGGTTGATGTCGGGTGCGGTGAGCTTCTCGATCAGGGTGCCCAGGGCGTCGGCACGGGACAGGCGCGGGATCTGGTTGCGGAACTCGAAGTTGTCGAGGATGTCCTGCACGTTGGGGAAGAACCCGTCGAGGTACGCCTGGAAGTCGGCGGTGAGCTGCTGGCGGTTGGCGCGGGCTCGCAGGTCGCTCAGGGTGAAGCGGGAGGTGTTGTAGAACGCCTGCCCAGCCGCCTGGCGCAGGGCGGCGTCCTGCTCGACCACGGCGGCGTCGTCGAGGGTGGCCTTCATGTCCAGGACCGCCTGCTTGCTGCCCTCCAGCACCGCGTCGAGGCGGCGCAGCACGGTCATGGGCAGGATCACGTCGCGGTACTTCCCGCGCACGTAGAGGTCGCGGAGGACATCGTCGGCAAAGCCCCAGATGTAGTTCGCGATCCAGTTGAGGTCGCCTTTGCTCATGTTGGCGCTGATTCAGGAACGATCGCCGCACCGGTTGAGGGATACTCGTTCGGCGAGCTGTTGGTAGAGCGATGCGCTGCGCGCCACACCCGACGCATGCAGGGCGGCATGAAACGCCTCCTTTGGCCGCCGTGGTTTCTACTCTTGGTCATCCCACAGACCATGATCGTTCAGCCACTGGCGCAGCCGCGGCCTTCTATCTGCCCAACCGGCCACGGCGTCGACGTGTGGGGAGTCGCTCCAGACCCAGATCTCCAGCTCCGGGTCCAGGACGATTGCCTTGCCCCGCTCGCCCCATGCGGATACCCGAAATTCTTGATTCAGCGCTTCCTGCAAGTCATCTGCTGATATCTTCTCGCGGCCACTGCCTTCGTGATCCATGATCAGCAGTGCGTATCGGTACCGCTGGGAAAGCGGGGAGAGGAACGAAACGCCACGCCTCGCACAAGCGGCGTCATGCTCGGGGTGTACGAAGATATCGAACACGATCTGCCGGATGGGCAGCGACTCGTGACGGGACAGCAACCCGCGCAACGCGTGTTCCAAGTCCTTGTCGGCGGCAAGGACCACGAGGTCCCGGCGGGTCATCCCAGTACGCCGGCCGCAAGCAGGGTGCCGAGGTCCGCATCGCCCCGCCAAGCTTGCAGGTGAGGATGTTCGGTACCAGAGACGACGTCGGTCGCACCCGCATCGTCGCGCGCGAAGCACAGCACGTCTTCCGTATTCGCCGCGTTGAGCACGACCGGTGAGTGGGTCGCCATCAACACCTGAGCGCCATACACCGAGGACAGCGAATCGAACACCGTGGCCACCGCCTTCGGGTGGATGCCGTTTTCCGGCTCCTCAACCAGGAAGACACCTTCCAGATCGGGCAGATAGGCCGGCAGCGTGAGACCGGTCAACCTGAGCGTGCCATCGGAGACCAGCCAGGACGGCACGGACAAGCCGCCAACATACCGGTACACCATATAACAATGGCGGTCTTCGGGCCGCTCCACCGCCTCAATGTCTTCCAGGTCGGGCAGCGCCGTGCGCAGATGCGCGATCCACGCAGCGTGGCGCGCGGGGTCGTCTTGCCGGAGGCGGCCGGCGACCCAGGAGACGTTGGACCCGTCGGGCAGGAATCCGGCGGCCCGCGTCGGCGGACTCGGCTGCCGGATCGCGGCACTGTTGAGGGTGAACCGCTGAATGCCGGCGCCAAGGTACTCCCGAAACCACGTCGCCGTCGGAAACGAGCTTTGGTCGGCCGGAAGGTTGCCCAGCGCCGACCGCTGCGTTCCGAGTTTGAACGACGGCGCCCAACTTCGGTTTGCGGGGCTGGACTCGTTGTAGAAGTTGTCGTTGCCGCCCGACGCCTTGTTGACCAACACCTTGTTGTCGCGCTGCTTGATGCTGTCCAACAGCGACTCGGGCGGCACCGGCGGCGTCGGGAACAATTCGCGCTGACTCGGCCCGGATTCGGTGGCCTTCTTCAACAGCAGCGTCTCAGCCTTGAACTCAAACTGGCGGTCGGTGTCATCGTAACCGAGCGCCACCTGATAGCGAACCGTGTTCCACTGCTGCGCATCGGGTTGGCGAAGGGCGTCGGGCACGGTCGCCTCCACCGCAAGTTCGAGTCGGCTGCCGCGGCGTCCGAACAGCAGATCCTGCGGGTTGGGTGTGCGCTCGGACAGGGCGTAATCCAGCCCGCCTGACACGATGTCACCCAGGAGCCCGATGACGTCCAGGAACGTCGTCTTGCCGGATGCGTTCGGGCCGACCAATACGTGGAACGGGTTCATCGGACGGTGCACGTACCGCAGACAGCGGAAATTGAGCGCCTCGACGCGTGTGATCATGGGTTCCGTTGGCCGCGTCGCTCCGCCAACCGTTGCAGCGCAGGATCCGCGTAACCGTGCGTATCGAGCCAGTGGGACAGCTCGGCGAAGCTCTTTTCAGCAATCTCGGCGCTGATTTGGTCGCGAATAGCTCTCATGGTCCTGACACAATCGAACCGTTTTACTTCGTCACTCGTCATGTTCAACCTCCTTCGGACCGTCTGTCACGATATCGGTGGAGCGGGTCACCAGGGAGTACTCGGGGTCGCCGGCGTGCTCGATCACGAAACGGGGGTCGCGCATGTCGCGCTTGCCGCCCATGCGCTCCAGGTCGGTCTTCCAGCTCTTGCCGTAGGGCGGATTGGACAGCATAAAGTCGAACTCGCGCGACGGGAAGGCGTCGTTGGACAGCGTGAAGTGCTCGGGGCCGCCCACGATGTTGTCGGCGGCCTCGCCCTCGCCTTTCAGCAGCAGGTCGGCCTTGCAGATGGCGTAGGTCTCGGCGTTGATCTCCTGTCCGCACAGGTGGGTGGCGACCTCCTTGCCGTGCTCGGCGGCGAGCTGTCGCAGCGTCTCCTCGGCCACGGTCAGCATGCCGCCGGTGCCGCAGGCGCCGTCGTACAGCAGATAGGTGCCGGAGCTGATCCGGTCGGCGATGGGCAGGAAGACCAGCTTCGCCATCAGCCGGACCGCGTCACGCGGGGTCCAGTGCTCTCCCGCCTCCTCGTTGTTCTCCTTGTTGAAGCGGCGCACCAGCTCCTCGAAGATCGTGCCCATGCCGTGGTTGTCGAGGCCGGGATGCTTGACCGAGCCGTCGGCGTGATGCACCGGGGCGGGGCTCAGGTTGATGTCGGGCGAGGTGAGCTTCTCGATCAGGGTGCCCAGGGCGTCGGCGCGGGACAGGCGCTGGATCTGGTTGCGGAACTCGAAGTTGTCCAGGATGTCCTGCACGTTCGGCGAGAACCCGTCGAGGTACGCTTGGAAGTCGGCGGTGAGCTGCTGGCGGTTGGCGCGGGCGCGCAGGTCGCTCAGGGTGAAGCGGGAGGTGTTGTAGAACGCCTGCCCCGCCGCCTGGCGCAGGGCGGCGTCCTGCTCGACCACGCCGGCGTCATCGAGGGCGGCCTTCATGTCGAGGACCGCCTGCTTGCTGCCCTCCAGCACCGCGTCGAGGCGGCGCAGCACGGTCATGGGCAGGATCACGTCGCGGTACTTGCCGCGCACGTAGAGGTCGCGCAGGACGTCGGCGGCGATGCCCCAGATGTAGTTCGCGATCCAGTTCAGGTCGCCGTTGCTCATCCTCTCCCGCCCTTCCACGTCTTGGTTCTCCGAACTGGTGCCATGCCGATCGCGGGCAATCGTCACCCTTCCCACTTGTAGTGAGGTCGATCTCGTTTTGCCGCCCGCGCGTACCACCTGTCTTCACGCCACGATGGCTTTCTCTCTGACCCGACCACAAACACCCTTCCGCTACAGCGTTACCGTTTCGTAAGACAATCTTCCGCCGCCATACTCTCGTCTTCTCTGTACAATAAACAGCTGAACGCGTTCAGACAGCTCGGCTGCTTCCCTCTCGGACAGGACCCGCAAGATCGAATCCTGTTTAGCCCCAACCGACTTCCACGAGGTACCAAGGCTAATCCCTCCTTGTTTGCTCAGAATAATCCGATCATGAATCGGCGATTTTTCTGACCCCTCCACTCCGACCACAACGATCTCCGCTCTCGGTGGCTTCTGATCAGAAATATGTTTCCATCCCCCCTGGTATGCGTCGCGCAGCGACGCAATTCCATTCTGTTGCTGACAGTGTCGGCTTGTAAGAACAACGACTTCGAGACTTGCATTCACCGACTGTACCAACATCAATAGATCAAGTTCATCCGGACTAAAGTACTGATCACAGATGTGGACGTACTCCGAAGCCGATCGTTCGAACCACTTTCTCACGAACTCCACAGCACCCTCCTTGTCACCGGGCTGTACTACCAAACTCTCCTCGCTCCGTCGAGTACTAGCCATTGAGGCGCCTTCCCGGACTGCCACCGAAGCGCTATTTCCGGCACTCTCCGCAAGTTCCGTTGCATGCATCGCTCCCTCAAAGAGTATCCGAATTGCTGACCGTGATTGAGGAGTTCCCGAGAACCACCGCACCGCGTTCTCGATCACCCACGCCAGTATCGGATACCCATCGCGAAGCGGGTACTGACCCGCAGCCCGAAGCGCCGGCCTCAGCTGTTCCATACCCACCGCTTTAGCCCTCCTAGCGTTCAGTGACCCAAGAGCCAACCAAGCTGAGCGAGGCATTTCCCGATTCCCTCGATCGAACTCCTCCCATGACTCTACTTCATCAATGATAGCCTTCTTCCCTCGCAGTGTATCCAGCCGACGCTTCATCTCATGCCGAGTCACCGAACGGGCCGGATCGTCGTCCGTTAGCGAGACAAGTGAACCAGCAAAGTCCGGGTCAATCTTGAAAGCAGTGTCTATGACATCTCTCACGACACCAGAATCTGCGCCGTCACCAGCATTACGGACTCCCGCGATCGCATTAGTTAGGCATTTCCGCGCCAGCTCCGGGCATTTCAGTGCCATCTTTCCCGCCAGATGATTCAGCCGCGCGAGTCGATCATAGGTACACGGAATCGTCTCGGCGACACTTATAGCCTCCCTAAACACGTCCTCGCGACGCCTGGCTTCCCGAGCCGGAAGTACTTGGCCGATTATAGCCAACACGAAAGCCCGATCAGACCTGTTCGGAATAGTCCGAGCTCGGTCTACTACCTGGATCCAGGACTGTCGCTTGCCCTTGTTGATCCGCAAGAGCTGAGCGTTGCTAGCGACAACGTAACCGTCATGTCGTATGTTCTCTTGATCGGGAAACTTACAGGCCACCAAATCTTCTATCATCTGCGCAACGTCCGATTTTTGCTGTTCAGTTAATCCGTCAGGAAACCGTGACGACGGAGCGAGCGTATCGCCGAGGGCCACGATTAGGGAATATACCAGATTGTCCTGACTGATATTACTCGCCAACTCGGCGACATCGACAGCGTCCTCGTAGGCGATTTGGTAGCCTGCTTCGTGAGTCTCATATGGATCTGAAGGGATGCACTTTTTCATTATGAATTCAGCACATGCTATGAGTGCTGCATCCTTTTCGTATCCTTCGAGACTGTCAAATAGCCGAAGCGCAGTGGTCTTATGATTTCGGTATAGCGCCGGCGCGACGGAAATGATACTATGCACTCTCGCCGGCCCTTCACGCCTAGTTTCTATCAGAGGCACCACGTGTTCGCCCATCACTCGTCTACCATCGTCGGAATGTTCACGTAGAAATAGGCGCATCGCAAGTTCAGCCCAGAGCTGGCTTCGAAGAGACGTCCCAGGTATTCTCTCTATCAGATGCTCCAGTCGCGACATGTCGTCCTGGGCATCGTACCCTTGGCCGAGTTGGCCTGCGAATGCGCGAATTGCCAAGCGCAAACATGTTTGATACGTCCACTCAGAAGTAAGCGAAGAGAGTGCGTTTCTCCTGCGCTCAGCTTCGGCGTCACATAGGTATTGCTTTGCCGCTTTCGGACGCCAGTCAGCTATAGCACGACCAACTCGAAAGCCCGCGTCAATTCGTCCCCATCCCGGCTCAAGCTCCGAAAGAGAATCCTTGATCCCTATGGACAAGTCGCTCCGCACCGTGTCTGATGCACTGAGCAGACCCTTCTCTGCGAGCACATACAGCAAGCACAGGACCCGACATCGTTCCATCGGATCGTAAACCGAATAGAACACCTCGCGAAACGCATTGAATCCCGCGTCGACGATCGCGCGCTGGCCGTCCGATCCCTTCCTCGAGAGGTACTCTACTATAAGCGCCGCAGCAACGTCGCGGGACTGGCGTTCTCTGAGCAAATCATACGCTTCCCGTAGGCATTTGAGGTCCACGCATTCGACCTCGGCGTCTAAAGTTGATTCGATCGCCACGAGCAGACCTTCCTCTCTTCGATAGGCGGTATTCAGCATCCGTGCGAGCACGAAACTGCGCCTGACATCCCACGATGCCATCGCACTGATTATCCTACGGGTGACGTCCGTCTGCTCGGCCGTGTCGCGCAGCAAATCGGCGATCGCTCTATCGAGCTCGTCAGTGCAAAGGGCTGTCAGTTGCTCCTTTTCCTCGAATTGCACGTCGATGGTCTCTATTGCCCACAACAGCCTAGCGAGACAGCTCGCTTTAGTAGACAGATCCTCCAGTTCATCCACGCCTAGATAAACTTCTACCAACCTATTCGACGTCAAATCGGCATCATAGAGGGACTCCGCAACCGCGAGATTCAATTCCAGCCTAACTGTTTCCTCTGTCGGTCCTAGTTCGCCAACAGTTGCTCGTTGTCCATCAAACGACCTCACCAATGACCGTGCCGTCGACGAATCTTTCGTGTGCAGCAAGGGCATTGATAGTTCACGCAGAACCCGAGCATTCGGTGCGTACCTCGTAGATTTCACAACAGTCCTAAGTCCGTAGCGGGCCACATGTACAGCATCTTTTCGCGCTGCATGTTCTATGGCCCACTTTCTCAATACATACAGCTTGTCTGAAGCCGCCTCAATTCGCTCAACCTCGGCAATCACCTCCGAAGCTGGTTGGACTCTACCCGCAAGCCCGGATGCAAAGCCCCGTAATCTTGGATTCCTGATTCGGTTCCGAATAGTCTCCAAATCATCCTCGGCTCCGCTTACCGTACTCTGCCGCATTGCGGTCGCTATAGATAGGCGAATATATGCGACGTCTAGCTCGTTCTCTCCACCTTCCGACCAGGAACCTTGTTCGATCAAGCCAACCGAGACGTCCGGGCAGGATGGAAACAGGTCAGCTGCGATGTCTATCGCTTTGTCGCCAAGCGATTTTCCATCAATTTGACCGTAAAGACGCCGGATCTGTTCGATGATGTCTTCGTCTACAGGTATGTCGCGCTCCTTTTGACACCGAGCAATCACCCCCAATAAGTGAATTCGATCCTCCCGCAACGGGCAATTCCCAGCTAGCGAAAGCGCTTGTGCCACCTGATTGGTTGCTACCAATGCTTCGATTTCCGAGCGTGATACCTGCGCGGTCTCAATCTCCATAATCGCGCTACTGTCCATCCCGAAGCGCACTAGTGCGCCGTCCTGGCGAAGCTTTAGAGCGGCGTTCATTCCGACTTGGACCTGCCGTCGCAGCGGAGCCAGTGACTCGCTGCGTTCCACAACACTCGAGAAGTAATCAGGCGAGAGGAACGAGATCACCTCTTCGAGCTTTCCCGACTCCTCAAGATAGCCAGGAACGCTGTCAACGTCGTCTGAGCTCTCATTTGCGTCTCGCCCCGTCAGATGCTCGACAATCATCGCAATAGCGACATCCTTAGTATCTGACATTTTCGACGAGGCGAAATCTGCGAAGGACTGCGATACAAAGGACACGTATGAGGTCCGCGGGTCAAGTCGGAGAAACGGAATCGTAGCTATTCGCGTTCGGACAGTATCGTGGTCGAGCGAAAGGACATCAGAGAGGGTGTGCGAAGTCAGGCGATGCCGTGAGTGGGCTAAGATACCGAGGATTCGTGCCGCTAAGTGATCACCTATTACATGTTGCCACTCCTGCTCAAAGAGACCGTGGATATCTTGGCCTCTTGCATGATGAACGTTCAATCCGGCAATCAAGATACGTCGCACGCTTGCGAGTCTTGCCGGCACACCCCTTCCGCAATCCTGGTAAATCTTGCGAATCTCTGCGTCGCTAACGTCGAGGACGGACAAGTATTGCTGCACATCTGACAAAGAGAAATTTACAGCCTGTGTGGTCTTTATACGGTAATTATCCCTTAGTTCGGGGGGAAGTAATCGGAATTCACCCGAAACGATTACACGAAAGCCATAGCCTATCGGTAGAAGGCGCGCAACCTCTCGTCTCATGACCGGATCAGCGATGTCCGTCAAGCCATCAAGAACGAAATAGTACGTATGCGTTCCATGGCTCCGTTTGAGCCTTTGAACAAGGCTCTGCAGTACACCGTCGCGCCCGTCTTGCCGAGCGAAGGGCTTCCGAGGATCGACGATCGATAGCAACTGCGCTGAGTAGTCTCGTCGAAGCGCTGCGGGATCGTATCCGTGGCGTCGCACGGGCGTGACGAATGAAGAGACTACTTGCCTCGGGTAGCGTTTCGCAAACTGCGACAGGAGCGTGGTCTTGCCAGAACCCTCCTGTCCCTCAAGTACGAGGAGGTCGACAGAACCAGAAAACACGCTCTCGAAAATCTCAAGGTGGTGGTCACGATGGATTTCATGGTCAGGAGTAGACGGGAACGTCGTGCACAGATCATGAAGTGACCGTGGCTGTATTCCCTCTTTCTCTCTAATTGAGTTAGGCATACGGACGCAATTGGACAATATTTGTTCGATAGTATCGCGGCATAATGATGGGCGATGCGTCGTCGTGGGCGACTTCTATCGGTGGACGGCGGCTGGTATGTTCAGGGCCCGTAGGCCGTTCTCGTGAAGTGGCGCTCGGATGGGATCTGTTCATTCTTGAGAAGATACACCAATTGACTGATGGATGTCCTATACGTTAGGTAGGACGCGTCGGGCCGCGCCGGAAAGTTGATTGAGCTGCTGACGGTTGGCGCGGGCGCGCAGGTCACTGAGGGTGAAGCGGGAGGTGTTGTAGAACGCCTGTCCGGCCGCTTGGCGCAGGGCCGGGTCCTGCTCTACCACGCCGGCGTCGTCGAGGGTGGCCTTCATGTCGAGGACGTCCTGCTTGCTGCCCTCCAGCACCGCGTCGAGCCGGCGCAGCACGGTCATGGGCAGGATCACGTCGCGGTACTTGCCACGCACGTAGAGGTCGCGCAGGACGTCGTCGGCGATGCCCCAGATGTAGTTCGCGATCCAGTTCAGGTCGCCGTTGCTCATTCCCGTGCTGCTCCCCTGCTCGTCTTGGTTCTCGGTGTCGTTCGGTGCCGATTATCGCGGATCGTCGCTCTCGGCACCGGTGGTGCGGCCGAACGCCGCGTCGAGCTTGTCCAGGATCCGAAGCCCCTCGTCCACGGACTCACGAGCGGCCAGGGCACGGAACCGCAGTTCGGCACGTTCGAAGTCTCGCCAATTGTGGGTCACGATCGCTTGACAGCACACAGGCTATCAAGCCACGCGGATCGAGAGTCACGCGAACGCCCGCCGCGACGACGTGGTTCTCCGTGAAGCGCCAGCGCCGGCAGGGCCAATATCGGAAGTGCGGGTCCCACCATGCTCCACGACGAGAACTACAAACGCCTGTTCGCCTCCAAGCTCATGGTCGAGCACCTGCTGCGCTCCTGCCTCCCCGCTGACCTGCTGGCCACGGCCGACTTCTCCGACCTGGGCGAACTCTCGACCGAGTACGTCAGTGACGAGCTCCTCAAGCGCCACGGCGATACCGTCTGGCGCCTGCGCCTCGGCGAGCACTGGATGTATCTGCTGATCCTGCTTGAGTTCCAGTCCAAGGACGATCGCTGGATGGCGCTGCGCATCCTCACGTACACCGGCCTGCTCTACCAAGAGCTGGTGCGAAACGAGGCGCCGGGGATCGCCGACGGACGGCTGCCCGCGGTGCTGCCGATCGTGCTCTACAACGGTACTGAGCCGTGGACCGCGACGCGGCAGATGCGCGAGCTGGTCGCTCCGGCCGGACCGTGGCTGGCGCGTTTTCAGCCGGCGCAGGACTACCTTTTGCTTGACGTGCAGCGCGTAGCGGCCGACGATCTGCCGGGGCGCAACCTGCTGCGCGCAGTGGCGGCGCTGGAGCAGAGCCGGTCGTTCCAGGACGTGCTGCGGGTGCGGGAGGCACTGCAACTCTGGTTGCGGGATCCGCGCGCGACCGAGTTGCAGCGCGCGTTCGTGGATTGGATGCGGCAGATCGCCGAGCAGGTGGCGCCGGCGGGCGCAGTGGTGCCGCCGGTACGGACGTGGGAGGATGTCAGGATGACGTTGGTCGAACGGGCAGCCGAATGGCCCAAGCAGTGGCTCAGGGAAGGACGAGAACAGGGCCTTGAACAGGGTCTTGAGCAGCAGCGGGCGCTGCTGTGCCGCCAGGCGGCGGCGCGCTTCGACGACGACACCGCCGCCCGTCTGGCCGATGTGCTGACCCCGATCGCCGACCCCGAGCGGCTGGCC
The DNA here is from genome assembly GCA_965217605.1 of Gammaproteobacteria bacterium. Classification (GTDB taxonomy): domain Bacteria; phylum Pseudomonadota; class Gammaproteobacteria; genus JAYYZW01. The sequence goes on along the minus strand of CBDCJB010000004.1, from coordinate 3,743 downwards.
GAGATCGGTGACTGGCTGGTGCGCTGCGACACCGCCGCCGAGTTTCTCGCCCGCCTCGATCCCGGCTCGCCATAGTGGGCCGAAGCGGTGCTTGACCGCGCCGCACGTGAAGGATAGGCCGCTGCGCAGACGATCCTTGCAGCGTCAGTCGGTCTCCAGCTCCTGCCGGTACTCCAGGGCGGCTTCGATCCCCCGACGCGCGCGGAGGATCGGCCGCATCCGCTTCTGCGAGGCCAGTTCCAGTTGGTCGCTGACGTGTTTCGATCCCGCGCGTGACCAGTTACCGTAGCCGATCAGGGCTTCGCCACGACCGGGTCCGAGAACTCCACTACGGCGTAGAAGGTATCTCCGCTGACGATCTCCGCCTTGCCGTCCACGAACGGACCGAGGCCCGACGCCGTGTTCATACCGCGTGCGACGATGGAGTGGACGGTACCGGCGCCAGCAGAGTGAGCTGTTGCCTGAACGGCCAGAACCCCGGGCTCGGTGATTATGGGTTGACACGGCCCAGCCAGATCCGCGAACCGGCGAAGAGGTAGGACGCATCATCAGCGCCCGCAAGGCGACCAGAAGGGAGAGAGTGGCTTATGAAGAAGAGCTCTGACCGACTCACCAGAGATCAGCAGCAGACTTGCTACTTCTGGCGCTGGAGGCGCAGCGTCGCGGGCGGCGGGGCCGCGTGGTCGTCGATGTAGTCGAAGTCGATCTCCAGCCCAGAGCCCGCCCCCCGTGGCATCGCCACGTACCCATCCGCGTCCATCGAGGTGATGTCCGACTTGAGCCAGGGCGGCGGCGTCCATTCCCATGACGGGTTGGCGCCGACCTCCAGGTACTTCGCTGCCGCCGTCGCGCCGCAGAGGTGCACGCACTGGTCGGCCGGCCCATGCGGTTCGGCAGCCATGCCGAATGACTCTGCCAGATGCACGGTCTTCATGGCCGGCGTGATCCCGCCCTCGTGCCCCACCGCGGCGCGAACGATGTCGCACGCTCCCGCCTTGATCCACTCCGCCCGCACCCGGTGGTTACCCTGCGCTCGCTCGGGGCCGAGGATCGGAATGTCCAGTTGCTCGGCCAGCCACTGGTACGACGACATGCTGTATTCGTCCATCGGCTCCTCGAACCAGTAGTAGCCGAGCCGCTCGAGCTCCCGCCCGATGTACAGCGCGTGCTCCCGGCTGTAGAAGTGCCAGCAGTCGAGCATCAGGTCGATCTCCGGACCGACCGCGTCTCGCACCGCCTCGCACGCCTCTATGTCTCGCTTCGGATCCAGCTCCTGGTCCGGTCCGGACGGAAACCAGGTGTGGAGCTTGAATCCCTTGAATCCACGTTTCACACACGCCGCAGCCAGCTCCGCATACGCCTCCGGCGTGTCCAGCGCGCCGCCGCCGAAGGTGCCCAGCGGGCTCGATGCGTAGGCGGGCACCTTGTCCCGGTACCCCCCCAGGAGCTTGTGGATCGGCTGACCCAGATAGCGTCCGGCGAGATCCCACAGCGCCAAGTCGACGGCCGCCAGTTCCTGAGGGTGAAAATCACGGATCATGCCCTGCGATATCGCCATCCGTTGCCACAACCGCTCGCGGTCGAGCGGGTCGTTACCGTCGAGCATCGGCGATATCACCTGATCCACCAGGTTGGGACTGGCGCCAAAGGAGTAGCCCGCCGCCCCTTCGTCGGTGCTGATGGTCAGCAGCGACTCGAACACATCGTGCGCAGGTCCGCGAATCGGATGGCCGAGATCGTCATGGCTGCTCGTCGTGCGGTGGAGGAACGTCTTGGTCGTCACCTCGGTGATCTTCATGCCCGCCAGTGTACGATGGGGCATGCCCGTAGCCGCGGGTACGCCGGATCTGCCGGCGCACGGACGCGTCACAATCATCGGGGCCGGCATCGCCGGCTGCAGCGTCGCCTACCACCTCAGCGAGCTCGGGTGGTCCGACGTCGTCGTCATCGACCAGGGCCCCCCTCTTCGAAACCGGCGGCTCCACCTCGCACGCGCCCGGCCTGGTGTTCGTCGTCAACTTCTCGAAGGCGATGACGCGCTTCGCCCACTACACGACGGAGCTCTACGACCGCCTCCGCCTGAACGGCGCCCGCGTCTGGAACGGCGTCGGCGGCCTGGAGGTGGCGTGGACGCCGCAGCGGCTGGTCGACCTGAAGCGCAAGGTGAGCGCGGGGCGGGCGTGGGGCGTGGAGACGCATCTGCTCGGAGCGGACGAGGCGCGCGCCAGGCTCCCACTCCTTTCCGAGCGGATCCACGGAGCGATGTACACGCCGGCCGACGGCGTCGCCGAGCCGCACGCGGCCGCCGCGGCCATGGCGGCGCTGGCCGCCGAGCGGGGCGTGCGCTTCTTCGGTTCGACCCGGGTCACGGGCATCGACGTCGCAGGCGGGCGGGTGCGAACGGTCAGGACCGATCGCGGCCCCATCGACACCGAGATCGTCGTCTGCGCCGCCGGCATCTGGGGGCCGTTGGTCGGGCGGATGGCCGGGGTGGCGCTGCCGCTCCTGCCCCTGCGACACCAGTTCGCCGTCACCGAACCGTTGACCGCCCTGGCAGGTGAGGAGTCACGGGTACGGTTCCCGATCCTGCGTCACCAGGATCGCGCCATGTACTTCCGCCAGGAGAGCGAGGGGTTCGTGATCGGGTCCTACGACCACGAGCCGCTCGTCGTCGAGCCGGAGGACATCCTCTCCCACGACGAGGCGCCCGTGATGCCGTCGATGGCGGAGTGGTCGCAGAGCGCGTTCCGGACCGCAATGGCGGCCGCCGGCGAGTTGCTGCCGGAGCTGCGCGGCGCCGTGCTCCACCGGAAGGTCAACGGCATGTTCGTGTTCACGCCGGACGGGATGCCGGTCCTGGGCGAGTCGCCTCAGGTGCGCGGGTTCTGGGCTGCCGAGGCGGTCTGGATCACTCACGCCGGCGGGATCGGACGGGCCGTCGCGGAGTGGATCGCCGAGGGGCAGCCTTCGATCGACCTGTGGTCGTGCGACATCTCGCGGTTCCAGCCGCATCAGCTCACCCCTTCCTACGTGAGGGAGCGGGGCGCCCAGCAGTACCGCGAGGTCTACGACATCATCCATCCGCAGCAGCAGATGCGCACGCCGCGGCGGCTCCGATTGCTGCCGTACCACGAGCGGCTCGAGGCGCTGGGAGCGCACTTCGTGGAGAGCGCGGGCTGGGAGCGGCCGCAGTGGTACGCCGCCAACCGAGTCCTGCTGGGCGGCTCGACCGATCACGGGTTGCGGCGCCACGGCTGGTCTGCCCGGCATTGGTCGCCGATCATCGGCGCCGAGCACCGCGCGGTGCGGGAGCGCGTCGGCCTGTTCGACCTGACGCCGTTCACCAAGCTCGAGGTTTCCGGTGCCGGCGCGACGGCTCTGCTGCAGAAACTGTGCGCCAACCAGATCGACCGGCCCGTCGGCTCGATCGTCTACACCGCCATGCTCACCCCGACAGGCGGCATCAAGTGCGACCTGACCGTGACCCGGCTCGCCGAGGACCGGTTCATGATCGTGACGGGCGGCGCCACCTCGGAGCACGACAGGGCCTGGATCGAGCGTCAGGTTCCCCAGGATGGTTCCGGGCGCCGACATCCACACCGAGTACAACCCGTACGAGGCCGGCTTGGGCTTCGCGGTCAAACTGCGCAAGGGCGACTTCATCGGTCGCGATGCGCTGCGGCGGACGCGCTCGGCCGGCATCGCCCGCCACCTCCGATGTCTGACGCTCGACGACGCCTCGG
>CBDCJB010000003.1:0-419382 GCA_965217605.1 Gammaproteobacteria bacterium | reverse complement strand
GCGGCGACGAGCCGCCACCGTCTACCGTCAAGACCGCTGAGAAGTCGGCCTCCAAGGTCACCGAAGTGACCGGTCAGGCCGCAAAGAAAACCACCGAGGTGCTCAAAGGCGCAGGTGGTAAGGTCAAGGATGCGTTCAAGGGGCTGTTCGGACGATAGAACGTGGCGCGCCGCCGTGATCAGGCGCTTCCGATCCAATTCGGGCATTACGCTTGCGATTCAGACGAACGGCAAATCTTTGAAGTTCGGGCGCGCCCTACGCCTCCTACGGCCATTTCACACCAAAGGATTCCATTCCACCTGAGAATTTTTGGCCATCCGGGCCTCTTACAACCTCGCGAAAAGACGGGCTACCAACAACATGCGGTTTATGAGACTTAAGGAACGCATTAACTTCATCCCTTAAATCCTGAGGAGTCCCAAACTTCTCAAAAGCCTCGTCGATTTTCTCGAACAACCTATTCCAATGTCTTTCAGTGATGCCCATCCCCCGATGTACCGTTGCCAGGTCTCGGCCGCGGTAAATCATTGGGCCACCCCAGTGTTGGCATAGCCAGTCGACGAAATTCTGATGTTCCTTGAACACGCGGTCTTGTGACATGTAGTCCCAAAAGACCCCGGTCTCCTCATCGTCCATCAGCCTCGCAATGACGTCTTCCGCGAATGCGTATATTGCTTCGTATCCGCCGAGTCGCGCATACAGCGTTTCTTGCTCGCTCATGATCCCCTCCTGTCTCGTGCGGCCACCGCTTCGCCTTAAAGAAGTGGCAACGCATTTGAGGTCTTTCTGATTTTACTCTTGGCGCGGCCGTCTCGCCGATCTTTGCAAACTCCAACCGAGAGCCGCCGCTCGACTGCCTGTGCGCCGCTGCAGAAGGCTGGCCGCGCTTGGGTCTCGCGGAACCGGTTTGTTGCTGCCCGCTCCGGCATTAATATGGTGGTAAGCCACGAATCCGGAGGGGAAGCCGATGGCCATCGATATCAATTGCGACATGGGTGAGGCCTACAGCATCTACAAATGCGGGGACGACGAAGCCATCATGCCCTTCATCACGTCCGCGAACGTCGCCTGCGGGTTCCATGGTTCCGATCCCACGGTCATGCACAAGACCGTTCGGCTCGCGAAGCGGCACGGCGTCAAGGTGGGCGCCCACCCGTCCTTCCCCGACCGTGACGGCTTCGGCAGGCGGTACATGAAGATGGACCGAGACGAATTGCTCGACACCATCATTTACCAGGTGGCGGCACTCAAGGGCTTTCTCGACATCGAAGGGATGCCGCTTAATCACATTAAACCGCACGGTGCGCTGTACGGCGCGGCATGGACGGACGAGGACGTCGCTGTCGCCTGCGCCGAAGCCGCGCAGGCCTTCGGGGTACCCATGTACGGGACGACCGGAACTCTGCATGAAAGCGTTTGGCCGAAATACACCAAGGTCAAATGGGAGATCTTCGCCGACCTCGACTATGACGACGAGGGCCGTTGCATCATCACGCGACACCACGTGTCGGTAGCTCCCGAGCAGGCGGTCGAGCAGGTCATGCGGGTCGTCAAGGAAGGCAAGGTACGCTCGATCAACGGTAAGGACGTGCCGACCAAAGTAGACACCATCTGCGTGCATTCGGACACACCGGACTCCGTTACCGTCGCGAAGGCCGTGCGGGAAGCGGTCGAACCCTATCTCGCCTGACCCGCGAGAAAATAGATGCGCCTCTGACGGATCCCCACAAATTCGACTAGCAATACTCAAGTTGTACAACAGCCCGTCCTCGTAGGTCGCGAAGACTCTGTAATAAAGTTGAGCGCTGGATTTGAAGTTGTTTGGCAATGAGGCGAGCACCAACGAATACCACTGATAGGACGGGCTTACGTCTTTCGGTATTGGCCTGTAAGCCTTTCACTAAGCCGGTTTGGTAACCGACCAGGCCGACCAACCATTGGGCCAGTGTGGCCAATGCACACAGCAAGAGTAAGTTCGCCACTGTGTCGGGATCACGTCCCATGTTTTCTCTAAGTGCAAAGCCGTAACGGGGCGACTTCGTGTCGCGGAAGCTCTCTTCAATCTGCATGCGGCGACGATACACGGCAACCACTCGATGCGCACTACGAAGGTTTTCCGGTAGATTGCTTGCCAATAACCACGGCTCACGCGCCGCTGCCGACGGTTTCTCAGTATTGCGAGCCCGCGCCGGTTTGCCGTAAGCCGTATAGCAGACACGCCCGCGTTTCTTGCCTTTGTATACGAACAAATGGGTATCCAGCGGATTACTTTTGGTGATCAAAAAACGACCCACCGACTTCGGATGAGCGTTGGCTTGGTTGTAGAGCACTTTGTTCGAATGCCATGTCGTCTCATCTACACCTCGCACGAGGTGACGATGACGGATCCGACCCACGTAATACCACCCCATTGAGGCGACAAGACTTAACCAGGGTGTTCGAAATCCTGCATCACTGACCAAGATGAGAACACAGCCCGTAGGCAGAATGGCCTTCAGTCGCTTCAGAAAGCGTTTCTCCGCTTTGACACTCGCGTAATGGTGTTCGACTTCTTCATACAAGGGGATGGCTCGACCACCTGGAGTTGCCCCGTTTCCGTGGACGGTATGGCGCTTGGGTTTCAAGCAGCCTGTTGATAATTATTTTCATAGTTTAGCGGTGATTGCTGACCGAGGGATGAGTGACGACGGTGTGGGTTGTACCAGCCTTCGATGAACTCGAAGATCGCCATCTTCGCGTCGGCCTGCGTCTTGAAACTGTGGCGGTCGATGAGTTCGCATTCGAGCGTCGCGAAGAAGCTCTCGGCCATCGCGTTATCGTAGCAATCGCCGACCGATCCCATCGACGGTTGTACACCCATTAACCGGCAGCGCTTGCCGAAGGCGAACGAAGTGTACTGGCAGCCCTGGTCACTGTGATGGATCACATTCTTCGGTCGACGCTGCCATAGCGCCATGTTGAGCGCCTCGAGCACGAGTTCAGTGCGCAGATGCGTCGCCATCGACCAGCCTACGACGCGCCGACTGAATGCATCGACGACAACCGCCAGATACACGAACCCCGCCCACGTCGGCACGTCGGTCACGTCAGCAACCCACAGTGCGTCCGGCCGCGAAGCCACGAAGTGACGCTCGACCAGATCCGGCGCCGGGCGGGCATCGTGATCGCGGCGTGTCGTGCGCGTCCTTGTGCGTCGACTCACCCCGGCCAAACCCCATTCACGCAGCAGCCTGGCGACGCGCTTGCGACCCACGTGCGTCCCCTCATCCGCGAGCTCGGCGTGAATACGCGGTGCCCCATAGGTGCCTCGACTCCAGCTGTGGATGGCCTGGATACGTGCCTTGAGTTGCGCGTCGCGCTTCGACCGCGCTGAGGGTTCACGTGTCCGACACGCGTAGTAGCCACTCGGGGAGACACCGAGTAGCCGGCACATCGGCGCGATCCGGTAGGTGGCCTGATTCACTCTCATGAACGCGAAGATTTCCTCGAATCGGTCTCCCGAGCGAACCAGACCGTGGCTTTTGAAAGGATCTCCCGTTCCTCACGTAGCCGCCGATTCTCCCGACGCAGACGCCGCAGTTCTTCGCGTTCGGCAGTGGTCAGACCGTCGTTGCGGCGACCTTCATCACGGTCGGCCTGCGCGACCCAGTTGCGTACGGTCTGTGCGGTCGGCTCAAACTCGCGTGCCAGGTCTTCCGGGCTGCGGCCCGCCCGTACCCGTTCGATCATCGGTTGCCGGAAGGCCGGTGGATAGGCAGTTCGTGTTTTGGGCATCGTGGCATCCTCCTTCTAAAAGGGTCAGGCATCCGCGAAAGAGGGTCAACTCCAAGCCACCGCTAAGGCCGCCCGCAATACGTACAGCTCTTGACGTTGATCTAGATTAGACCAATCCACCAACACCACCGGATGCGCGCAGTCCGATACCAACAGCCGAGTGACCCATTGGTACCACTGCAAACGCTCGCCAGCGAGCTGACGATTACCCAGCAAGCGATCGACGCGCTTAATCGCGTGTTTCTCGCTCGTGCCACTGTCCAGGCTCCGACCGATATGCGTCAGCCATAAGCGGCGACCACGAAGTACTCCGCCCACCGCCGCCCAAACCGATAATCGACGACGCAAATGCACAACATAAAGCGCGTCGCTGCTCATCTCATGTAACAATTTCAATACCTGCATGGCTCACCTCGTCGTTCCCAGATTGTCTTGCAACAACTAGGATCAACTCGAGCCATGCAGGTTCAACGAACCCACAAATTAATCTATCGCTTTGTATTTCGTTGGAGTTTTATGGGGATTCCTCAGGATGCGCCTGCTTTCCCCATCGCGTTCCTTAGCCTCGATGGATACGCTATCCTCTAAATAGACAACGCGAATCGAACAACGACGAGGGAGAAAACCGGATGACTACCCTTTTGACGGAAAACGGTGCGGCGGACGTAGCCGGTGCGCAGAACGAGGGTGAAGCCCTATGGTTGCCGATTGACGACGTTAACCGTGCGATCGGGTGGACGATGAAGCCGGAGGGCCTGTGTCGGGACGATATCTGTGTTGCCCCACCGCGTAACTCCACGAAGTTCGTGCGCGACGGCGGCGTCAACGTTGCCGCATTCTGGCGCCACATGAACCGTCCCGTTTTACACGACGCAGCCGGCGATACGTGGATGCTCGGCGCGGGCGCGGCGGATCGCAGCCGTCAGCTCGAGACGCTCGAAGCACCCGATTTCACGCTGCCCGATGTCGACGGCAGCCCGCATTCCCTGTCCGACTACCGGGGCAAAAGGGTATTTTTGACCACCTGGTCGTCGTGGTGAGGCTGTCGCTATGACCTGTCCGTGTGGCAGGCGATGTACGACGAGGTCAAAGACGAGGATTTCATCATCATAGCGGTCGCCGAAGAGAGCCGCGGCAAGGAAACGGCTTGCGAATGGATCGAAGCGGCGTAGCCCACCTTCGTTACACTGATCGATACCGACCATCACGTCGCCGATCTCTACAATATGGTGAACGTGCCCCAGTCAGTGTGGATCGATGAGAACGGCCGCATCGTCCGCCCGACGGAGATTGCAGGTTCCCACGACGGCTGGCGCTCGATGAACCGCGAAGATCTCTCGATGCCGGAGAAATCTGCGGCGATCGTCGCGAAGGCGCAGGAGACCTACGTCAACGCCGTGCGTGACTGGGCGAAGAACGGCGCCGCGAGCAAACACGCGTTCAGTGAGGCCCAGGTCCGTGCACACATGAACCTGCCATCCGCGGAAGTAGCATTGGCGAACGCCAACTTCCGATTGGGGCGTTATCTCCATGCGAACGGGAACGAAGCGGAAGGCAAGGCCTTTCTGCAGGCGGCCGTCGAGCTCAGGCCGGAATCGTGGAACATTTATCGCCAGGCGATGAACCTGCGGGAGATCGGCCCCATGGGTTTTGCCGCGGACCAAGATTTTTTCGCGCGTGTCGATGCGCTCGGTTCAGGCCGCTACTACCCGCCGCCCGACATCGAGGGATTTCCCAACGAACTCGGATTCGAACCGCCTGCTTGAAGCCGGCGCCCGACATATGAGCAACCCCGGTTTTCGGTGACGATTCAAAGAATCGTTACCTGCTTGCGAACATAGTTTTGGCCTGAGGCCAACGGAGAACAAATCATGATTGCATACATAACTCTCGGAACAAACGATATAGAACGCGCTGGAAAATTCTACGACGGCCTGCTGGGAGAGATCGGTGCAGGACGCGTCATGGAGAACGAGCGCTTAACGGCCTGGGCGACGGGACCAGGTCAACCGATGGTTGCGGTGATCAAGCCGTTCGACGAAAAACCAGCATCTGTCGGCAACGGTATGATGATCTCGATCGGCGCGGAAAATCCCGCTGCCGTCGACCGCCTGTATGCGAAAGCTCTGGAATTAGGTGGTACCGACGAAGGTGCACCGGGCGTTCGCGCCGACCTTTTCTATATCGGTTATTTCCGCGATCTCGATGGCAATAAGCTCAACTTTTTTTGTATGAATGACGCTTAACGCCCGTTGCAATGACCGGAGCGAAAATGTATCTGCTCAGCAGAAAAGTGAATCATTGAATGCGGGCGAACGTCGCCGCGCTTGATTACCCGCCCCGCATATCAATACTTATCGGAGTGCCTGCATCATGATCGACGTTTACTACTGGCCCACGCCCAACGGCTGGAAAGTCACCATCATGCTCGAGGAGTGTGGTCTGCCGTACAACATCGTGCCCGTGGACATCGGCGGCGGTGATCAGTTTAAGGCCGAGTTTCTGCGGCTGAGTCCGAATAACCGCATGCCGGCCATCGTCGATCACGATCCCGTTGGCGGAGGCGAACCTTTGGCATTGTTCGAGTCCGGCGCCATCCTCGAGTACCTGGCGGACAAGACGGGCAAGTTCCTACCGGCGAGCGGCGCGCCGCGGTACACAGTACTGCAATGGGTGCACTGGCAGATGGCCAATCTTGGTCCGATGATGGGCAACGCCAACCACTTCAAGAACTACGCTAAAAATCTTACGGAAGACGTGGCGCAATTGGAGTACGGCACTAAACGCTTCGTCGGCGAGGTCGATCGCCTGTGCGGTGTCATGGACGCCCACCTCTCGGCAAATCAATACTTTGCCGGGTCGGATTACAGCATTGCTGACATGATCAACTGGTCATGGGCATGTTTGTTGGAGCGACTGATCGACGAGAAAGTATGGGATGACTATGCGCATCTGAAACGTTGGGTAGACGAAGTCGGCGAGCGACCGGCCGTGCAACGCGGCCGTGCGGCAGCTAAGGCCTTGGGCGAACAAGAGCGCACCGAAGAAGAAGAAATAGCTCGGCGCGAATTGCTCTTCAACCAGACCAATGACAAAGTCAGAGCTGCTAGAGAAGCTGCGGCCAGGGCCAGCGCTTGATGGAGATTTGAGGTTCATGGGATCGGACCAACCTAAGTGGTCCGACCCCGAAGTTAGCCGAAATTCCAAGATTATGTTGGTAAGCGCTCGATGGAACCGTATCGACCCGAGAGCAAATCACCCGCTTTTGGGACTTCGGCAGGCAACTTCAAGGCCTGGAGGATCTGAAACGCGGTGGCCGCGGCCGTGGATAAAACCGGGACGTCGCTGGTCTGTTGCACGACGTCGAGCGCGGGCAACGACGGCATTTGCACGCACACCGACAAGACCACCGCATCCACATTCGCGACCGACAGCTTTTTGGACGCGTCGACCAGCGCCATTGGGTCGCGGGCCCCGACTTCGAGGTTGTCGGGAATCTCAAGCGAGATCGCGTCCAGGACCTCGATACCTTCGTGCTCGATGTAGTCCGTTACAAGCGCCGTCAAGCTTGTCACGTAAGGTGAGATCAACGCGATCTTTTTCGCGCCCAGGGCGTTGAGCGCGGCGATTAGGGCACCCGCACTCGTGACGATGCCGGTATCAGGGGCGTCGGCGCGGCAAACCGTGCCCAAGGACCGTTCCGTCTCGCGGTGGTAGCCCGGCCCCTGGCACATGATCGCGACCAGGCAGGCCGACGCGATGACGTCCATGCGCGCGTCGGTCAACTCCTGGGCGCAGCGGGCCATGTGCCCGTTCATCGCGGTCAGTTCGTCCTTCGCGACCGTTCTCATCGGCGCGCGGCTGGAGTGAAAGCTGAATCCGACAGCGTCGGGTACGACCGCGCGCTGGAGTATCGCCGGGACTTCGATCTCCATCGTCGTGTTGGAACTCGGTACGATCTGACCGACGCGATACGTTTTGCGTTCAATCATTCGCCGATGTCGACATACAGCGTGTCCCCGTCGATCCGCACGGGGTAGGCGCGTATCGGCTCGCTACACGGGCCCTGCACGGCTTCGCCGGTGCGGATATCGAACGACCCCATGTGAAACGGACAGATCACTTCGTCACCTTCAATGTCGCCCTCCGACAGCGACGCTTCGCCGTGTGTACACGTGTCGTCGGTCGCAAAAAACTCGCCATCCAGGTTATAGACGGCGATCGGATCGCGGTCATCGAGTACGACCAGTTTGATTTCGCCTGGCGCCAGTTCGTCTGTGTTAAATAATGCGATCTCAGCCATGGCCACTCAGTTTGCGTCGATCGTTTGGAAATCTCGCATCAGATGCTCGCCCAGCGCCAGCACGGTCGCATCGTCATCGCGCCGTCCGATCAATTGGATCCCGACAGGCAAGCCGTGAGGGCCGCGACCGACCGGTAAGTTCAGGCACGGCACACCCAACAGCGTCCATGTGACTTGAAAGATCGGATCGCCGGTGGCCGTTCCCACAGGCGCTTCACCCGGGGCACTGGGACAAATGATCGCATCGAAGTCACCGAAATGATCGTTTGCGCCACGCCGGCATTGATCCGCATACGCGAACGCGTCGTCATATTCCTGATCGGTCGTCGCCCGCCCTTCTTCGAGCAGCGCCAATACGCCGTCGCTCATCTGGTCTTTGGCCGCCTGGTAATCGGCGTCGAGCGAGCGCGCTATCCCCTTGTAGAGCACGCGCCGGTGCACGGCGACCAGATCGGCATAGGCATCGGGTAATGCGAAATCTTCGACGTCTGCGCCGGCCGCGACAAATTGTGCCGCCGTTGCGGTCAACACCGCACGCGCTTCGGGTTCGGCAAATTCCCACTGGAACGTTTCACATAGACCGATCTTAGGTACCCTGCCCGCCGGCCAGGCCGACGTTTGATTCTGTTCGGAGACGATGCCATAGAAGGTCTGAATATCGGCGACCGAGCGCGCCATGTAACCCAGGGTGTCGAAATACAATTGCAAGGGCAGGATCCCCGTGCCGTCGGTGGTGCCGTAACTCGGCTTCAAGCCATAGACACCGCAAAACGCCGCCGGGCGGATCAGGGACCCCGCGGTCTGATTGCCGAAGGCGATGGGCACCATGCGATCGCAGACCGCCGCCCCGGTGCCGCTCGATGAGCCACCCGGCGTATGCGCGAGGTTCATCGGGTGGCGGGTTTCATTCGGATGGAACAGCGCATACTCCGTGGAGACGACCTTGCCGAGCAAGACCGCGCCCGCGTTACGCATCAAGGCGACGCAGGCTGCGTCTGCATCGGGGCGGCGCCCCACGTGGATCGGCGTACCACACTCGGTTGGGAAATCCTGCGTGTCGATCACGTCTTTCACGCCGAAGGGCACGCCGTGCAACGTCGAGCGCGGCGCCTCCTGGTCCGCCTTGGCGGCTTCTGCGAGCGAATACTCGGGATCGAGATGCCGGAAAGCGCGCACCTCGGGATTGCGTGTGGCGATGCGGTCGAGGCAGGCGCGCGTCAGTTCGACGGCGCTCAATTCCTTTTTGGCGATGAGCGCGGCTGCCTCGGTAGCCGTCAGTGTCGTCAGATCCATCGTTGTCCTTTACGCAGGTCTTCGTTCGCCCTCATGCTTTGCAACATCTACTCAGCTGGCGAGCAGTTCCTTGATCTGACGATCGAGAAAGTCCGTATCGTCCGGATTGCGACCGGAGCCCGCCCAATGCCCCCATTTCGAGTCAATGGGTCGATACTCCGCGTTCGTCAAGTGGCTGACTTCGAACTCGCTGTCTTCCGGGGGAAAATAGGCGTCGGTGAGACACGGCATCACGAAGGTTCTGGCCTTGATCGATGCCAAGGCCTTCTCGAAATCCCCGTTGTGGATCGCGTTGTTGCTGATGTCCGCGCTCTGCCAGGTCGAGATTTGCGCGAGCAGGTTATTCGCGTCGATGCTGCAAAAGGTCGCCTCCCAATAACGCTCTAGAAAATCGTTGACCGAACCGTATCCGAGCGTTTCGTACAGCGCGTGCCGGTAAAAGTGCGCGGACGGCGGCCACGCCGCCCAGGCCCGGGCCATCGCGCGTATACCGACCAACGGTTGCGTTTCGTAACGGCCGTTGTTCCAGGTCGGATCCGCAGTCAAAATGCCGCGCATCCCTTCGAGAAATACGAAGTTGTGCCGCGAGATCTTCGCGCAACCGCAAAACGGCGCCGCGCGCTCGACAAAATCGGGAAACAAGGTCGCCCAGTGGTACGTCTGCACCGCGCCCATCGAGTGCCCGGTAACCAGGGCAAGCTTAGTGACGCCGAATGCTTCCGTCAGCAAACGGTGTTGCAAGCGCACGTTGTCGGCGATCGTCACGAGTGGAAAGTCTGCGCCCAAACCGTGACTCGGCGACGTCGACACGCCGTTGCCGATAAGGTTGGCGATGACGATAAAGTATTCGTTCGGATCGAGGGCGCGCCCTTCACCGATCAGATATTGACTGTGTTCGTGCGTGCCACCGTAATGCGTCGGCACGATGATCGCATTGTCCTTGTCGGCATTGAGGCTACCGAACGTGCAATAGGCGATCCGGGCGTCGGGCAGGACCTCGTCGGACTCCAATATGACGTCGCCCGCGCGAAACGTTTGATAGGCGCTTTCGTTCATAATCGTAGGATCCCGCTCGCGGGCGAAAAGTCAGGACCGTTCCAGGTCGTCCACGTTGTGCTTGATCGTCTGCAGGACGCCGGCCTCGAATGGCGATGCAGGGCCGGGATCGTAATAGCGCGACTTCATCCCCTTTTGTAGGGATTTGATCATCTCCGTATCCTCGCCGAGGATCGCTGCGTAGAAGTCCGCGTATTTTTTCGCCTTCTCGTGAAAGTCCGGCAGCTCGAAATGCTCCGCCGGAAACAGGTGATAGGTGACGGCGAGCGTGGTGTCGACAGTCAACGGCCATGAACCCGTGAGCGCGACGAAATCGAAGCGTGGGAACCACCCTTGGTTCGGCGGTAGATGGCTCGAAAAACCGCCGCTGTGTAACGCTTCCGGCAACCATGGGATGGGGCCGAACAACGACTCTCCGTCGGGCTGTATCGTACCGCCCACGAACCGCCCATGATAACCGCCGTCGAACACCTCGTAGCGGTAGCCATCGAGGGGTTGGTGCGGCCCGAACGTGTCGCTGTGTAAAACAGCGATGTGGTAGATATCGGTCAAGTTCTCGTTCAAGAATTTCCAGTTGCACGGGACGGTCATGGAGAACTTGTTGGCAAGCTTGAGCCGGCCCATCTCGTAGGGGCCATACACTCGTTCGAAATTCCAAAGTTCCAGGCTGTCATCCAAAGGGCGCGCTTCCGCGTCGAAATTGATGAAGATAAAGCCTTCGAAGATCTCCGTTCGTACCAGCGGCAGGCGGCAGTTGTCCTTCTCGAAGTTCTTCGATTTCTCCAGGTACTGCGCGTTGACCAGGCGACCGCTCGTGTCGTACACCCAACCATGGTAGGGGCAGGAAAAATACTTCGTATTGCCTGATTCCCACGCGACCTGAACGCCGCGATGCCGGCATACGTTCGCGAAGGCCTGAATGTTGCCGTCCTTTTCCTTGACGACGACCACGGGTTCGTTGCCGACACGCACGGTGAAGTAATCGCCGGGCGCGTCCACTTCTTCCGCCCTGCCGACGATCAACCATTGCTTCATGAAGATCGCTTCGATCTCCTGCTCTAGGATCGCGTCGGACAGGTAAACGTCGCCGCGTTTGTGCCGCGCATCGATCTCCGGCGCCTCGTTCACCACGCTGTACCCAAACTCAGCGGGGTCGTAGGTGATCGCCGCTTTGGTCTGTTCTTTTATGTTCGCGGCCATTTTGATCCTCGCTTCCATTCATTCGCCCGCAAGCGGGCTCCTACGGCGTTTTCTACGTATAAACCGGTTGTAATTCCTCGGCGGCCTTGGCCAGGCCCGCTGGCGACACGATCACGCCGTGGTCGATGATCTGCTCGTCTTCGATCCAGAAGGACTGCTCGCGCATCACGCAGTCCGGGTGGTTCTCGCCGCCGCCGTCGACCCATTGCGGGAGGCCTAAGCCAACCGCGTTGCAGCCGATGACGCGTTGGTCCTCGATAAACGATTTACCGGTAAATCGCGCGGCGGGGTGGTAGCCGCAGGTGAAGTGCACGATGTTGCCGTAGTCGCCGTTGCCGGCGCGCCTGAGCGAACGATCGATGGCTCTGAGCTCGGTGCCGCCACCGGTCACCGACTGTATCTTGCCGTCGACCTCGAAACGGTAGGGCTCCTCCAGCGGCGTGTAGTATTCGTGAAACGTCGAATCGCAGATCACGGTGCCCTTAACGGATTCGAGCTCGGGGATCACCATCACCGTGCCCGGCACGAAATAGCCGCCGGGTTTCGTCGCACGCTCGATGGCGAGCCCTTCGGGATCGGCCAGCATAAAGCTGACGTCGGTGCCGAGCGGCGTGGTAAACCGACACTGCTTGCCCGCCGACTCGGCAAGCAGCGCGTTGAACAGATCGGAGACGACGAACACCTGATCCAGATCGGCCTTGCTGAAGATCCGGATGATGCCTTCGGCGCCAATGTCCGCCGCCAGAAAATAGCGGGTACGGCCGTTTTTCATCGCGGTGTCGTAGACCGCGGCGCCAGCGATGTAAGGCATACAGAGATCGATCCACGCGTCGCAATGCTGCGCGGCGGCCGTAACGGGATCGGGCATATAGGGATTCGCCAAGCCGCCTTGAAACGGCAGAGGCGGCGCCAGGGTCATGCTGGCGACCTTCGCGCCCAAGCTGTAGGACGCATTCACCAATGCGTCGACGGCGCGTTTCTCCGTGTTGATGTCGGACGTAACCAGCACGTGCTCGCCCTCGACGATGCACATCATGTCACGCACCAACAGCAGCGCCGCGCGCGCGAGATCGGGGCCTACATCGCCGCCGTTACTCATAAGCTACCTCCGAAATCGTTTACCCGGCGACGCGTATTCAGCCGTGACCGAGATCCTCGATGCTGTGTTTGATCGTGCTGAACACGCCACCGACTTCAAACGACGATACCGGACCCGGCTCGTAAAAGCGCGATTTCATGCCGTTCTGCAGCGCTTTGATCATATCCGTATCCTCGTTCATGAAGGCTTTGTAGAAATCTTCATATTGCTGCGCCTTCTCGCTGAAGTCCGGCTGATCGAAGTGCTCAGGGGGAAACAACTGATAGGTGATGGACAGGCTCGTATCGGTAGTCAACGGCCAGTTGGTGTTCACCGAGACGTAATCGAAGCGCGGAAACCACGACACGTTCGGCGGTATGTGGCTCGAGAAGCCGCCGCTGTGCAGTTCCTCCGGCAGCCACGGGATCGGGCCAAACAATGATTTACCCTCGGGAACCAAGGTTCCGCCAATGAACCGGCCGTGGTACCCGCCATCAAAAAGTTGATAACGGTAACCGTCGAGCGGTTGGTAGGGTCCGAAGGTATCGCTGTGTAGAACGGCGATGTGATAGATATCGGTGAGGTTCTCGTTCAGAAATTTCCAGTTGCAGCCAATCTCCATTTGAAACTTGTTCGCGACTTTCAAGCGCCCCATCTGGTAGGGCGCGTAGATCCGCGGGAAATCCCATTTTTCGAGGTCGTCCATCAAGGGCGTTGCGTCCGTATCGAAATTGATGAAGATAAATCCCTCCCACAGCTCCGTTCGCAGGCGCGGCAGGCTGCAGTTCTCCTTCTTGAAGTTCTTGGATTTCTCAAGGTACTGCGCGTTGACGAGTTTGCCGCTGGTATCGTAGACCCAACCGTGATACGGACAGGAAAAGTACTTGGTATTGCCTGAATTCCATGCGACCTGAACGCCTCTATGCCGGCACACGTTTGCGAACGCCTGAATGTTGCCGTTCTTTTCCTTGACCACGACGATGGGTTCGTTGGCGATACGGTGAGTGAAATAATCGCCCGGGTTTTCGACTTCCTCGGCGCGACCGACGAGCAACCACTGCTTCATGAAGATCTCTTCGATCTCCCGTTGCATGATCTCTTCGGAGAAATAGACCGCGCCGGCTTTGTGTTGCTTGTTTACCTCCGGTGCCTCGTTCACCACGCTGTAGCCGAGCTCAGTGGGGTCGTAGCTGATCTTCGCTCCGTCTTCCTTCATGTTCGCAGCCATGTCGAATTCCTCGTATCCTATTGAAATCAAAGTTTCGTCAAGGGTAACACCCGATACGGGGCACCTTCAAAACTTCACGGGTGGCTCAATTCCGTCGCTAGCGGAAGTCGCCGCTTGGATCGAACGCGGCGTTGTTGGCTAACACGCCCTTACCCGGCACGTGGTTGACTTCCAACCGGGTGCCGACTGGGTCCTCGAACAGCACGTAATAATATCCGGGAGCCCAGGGACCCGGCTCGGGTCCACGCACTACCATTGCGTCCATCGCTACGAGGCGTTCGTGGACCGCTTCCACGTCGGCATTGTTCCGCGCGCGGAAACACAGGTGGTGCAAACCGACCCGGGTTTGGACGAAGCGTTCGTCTTCGTAGGTGCTCTCGCATTTACGCACGCCGAGCGCCGTACGCCCACCGACGTAGTAGATCATGTCCTCACCACTGAAGGCCTGCGACATACCGAGAAAAGGCAACAGTTCAGTATAGAACGCGCGGCACGCCGGCCAGTCGCTGACGTTCAGTATGACGTGCGCCATGCCGTTTATTTCAATCACCGTTTAAGCCCCTTCCTGTTGTCATACATCATGCTATGCGCCGCGGCACGAAGTACGGCCACGGCGTGGCAAACAAATGTTACGGCGATAACGCGATGACGGCCGTTCCGGACGTCTTCGCCGTGCCGTGTTGATCGGTCGTCGCGACTTCGAGGCGAACGCAAGGCGTTTCGCCATCCATGAATTTCTCCACCACCCGACCGCTTGCGGTAATCTCGTCGCCGACGCGCGTCATCGCCAGAAAGCGCGCGTCGAATCCCCGAATGGCTGACTGCGGGACCCACTGGGTGAGCATACGGCCGGTGTACGCCATGATCAGCATGCCATGTGCGATGACGTCGTCCAGACCCGCTTTGCGCGCGAAATCGATGTCCACGTGAATGGGGTTATGGTCCCCGGACGCGCCGCAATAGACCGCGAGCGTCTGTCGTGTGATCGGCGGTACGGTCAGCGGGGGTAACTCATCGCCGACCGTGACGGCGTCGTAAGGCGGCGCATCCATTTCAACCCCTAGCTCAACCATGGCGGATGACGATCGTCCGATCGAAATCAGCGATCCGCTCGCCGAGCTGATTCGTGATCGTGTTTTTCTGCACGAGAAACTCGAGCGCACCGTTCTTCTTATCGTAGATGTCCGTGATCTCCGATTCGAACGTGAGCTGGTCGCCCGCGCAGGCCGTGGCGTAATAGGTGAACGCCTGTTCACCGTGTAAGGCCTTCTCGAGCGGCAGGCCCAATTCGTCGAACCAGTCGTAGGCATCGGGCCGTTCCATTTCGAGGCAGAACAGAAAGGTGGGCGGTACCGGCAGCGAACGGAACCCGGCGGCCTGCGCCGCGGCCTCATCCAAGTAGATCGGATCGGTCTCGCCGATCGCCTTGGCGAACATGCGCAGGCGCCCTTTTTCAACCTCGGCGGTAAACGGTGCGCTGCGCAAACCGACGAATTGGCGATCGATCACAACCCCCTCCTCTGGTCTTCAAGCATCTCCTCGATCCCGCCTGAGCTTGCGAAAATCGCGTATCGTCTGCCGGCCGAGCGGCGCGACGGTGCGCGGGCTCAACCGGTAGAGCCACCAGAACAGACGGGCATAGCCTGGAAACACGATGATGGCTTTATTGCGCTCGACACCCGCGAGTATCTTCTGCGCGGCGACCGCAGTCGGTACCTTTTTAAATGGGATCTGGCTCAACAATTTGTCCTGCGCCACGTTCACGGCCTCGCTGGCGGTGTAGATGTTCGATTCGATGAACCCGGGGCATACCACGCTGACGCGCACGCCCAGCTCCTCGCCTTCCGTGCGCATCGACATGGACAAGCCGACGACGGCGTGCTTGGTCGCGCCGTAGGGCGCGTTGGTCGGGAACGGGATCAGGCCCGCCAATGATGCGATGTTGACGATATGGCCGTGGCCTTGCGCTGCCATGGCCTTGTAGGCCGCGTCCGCGCCATGGACCACACCCATCAAATTCACGTCGATGACGCGCTTCCAGTGTGCGATTTCGAGGTCGCGCGCATCGCCCGAAACCGCGATACCCGCATTGTTGAACATGAGGTCGAGCCGCCCGTGTTTGTCGACGGTATCGCTCACGAGTGCGCTCATCGCCGTAGCATCGGTGACGTCGACCGCCACCGCCTCTGCGCGGGCGTTGCTCTGCGCATTGATGCCCGCCGCGACGGCTTCGGCGCCGGCGCCGTCGATATCGCTGACCACCACCGCCGCGCCCTCCGCGCAGAGCTGGATCGCCAGCTCCCGGCCGATACCGGAAGCGGCCCCCGTAACGATGGCGATTTTTCCTTGATATTTCATCGTGGCTCCTCCCCGGACCCCTGCGCCAGGGCGATGGATTATGATGATACCCCGGCGCGAGCCACAACCAATATGCGGGAGTCCGGATGGATTACTTACCGTGCGTCGAGGTCGAACCGGCCGCGGATGCGACGGCCGCCGTGATCTGGATGCACGGCCTGGGCGCCGACGGCCACGACTTCGAACCGATCGTGCCGCACCTGGGCCTCACCGACGTCGCGCCGGTGCGGTTCGTCTTTCCGCACGCGCCCAGTATTCCCGTGACGATCAACAATGGTTACGTCATGCCGGCCTGGTACGACATCCGCGAAATGAATCTCGAGCGCGAACCGGACGAAGTACAGCTACGCGCGTCCGCGCAGACCGTGGGCTTGCTCGTCGAGCGCGAGATCGAACGGGGCATCGACAGCCGGCGGATCGTCATCGCCGGGTTTTCGCAGGGCGGCGCCGTGGGTTACGAATTGGCCCTGACCTATTCGAAACCGCTGGCAGGACTCGTGGCGATTTCGACTTATTTCGCGACGCAGAATTCGATCGCGACGGTCGCCGCCAACGAAGGTCTGCCGATCCTGATCTGCCACGGCACCCACGACCCCATGGTGCCCGAACCGCACGGCGAGGCCAGCTATCGGCGCTTGGTTGAAATGGGCTATGCCGCCGAGTACCGGACCTATCCCGTTCAACACGGCGTCGACCTGCAGGAGATCGAAGATATCGGGGCGTGGATGATCAAAATTTTAGAAACTTAGATAACGAGAGGAATAGTGCGATGGATTTCGGATTCGTATTCATGGGCGATTGTCACATCCACGGCGACGTCAAGTACGCCGAGGACAAGGGCTTCTCACACGCTTGGCTCTACGACACGCAGATGTTGGGCAGCGAGATCTACGCGGCCCTGGCGCTGTGCGCCGACCGCACCACCACGATCAAACTCGGACCGGGTGTCACCAATCCGAAATCCCGCATCGCACCGCTGTCGGCCTGCGGCATGGCGACAATCAACTCGCTCGCACCCGGACGCGCCATCATGGGGATCGGCACGGGCAACACCACGCGGCGCACCATGGGCATGCCGGCGGCGCGTATCGCCGAGCTAGAAGACCACATTCGCGTCTGCAAAGGCCTGTTCAACGGTGACATCGTCGATTACAGAGAAGGCGAGCGCCATCGCAAGATCAAGTTTCTGAATCCGGATCTGGGCTTTATCAATGTCAAAGATCCGATCCCCATCTACATCTCCGCGAGCGGCCCGAAGGTCGCGCAACTCACCGGGCGCGTCGCCGACGGCCTGATCTTGTTCGGTGCGGTGCATCCGTCCATCGTCAAGTGGATGGTCGGCCACATGCGCGATGGCGCCGCAGCTGCCGGACGCGATCCGGATGCGGTGTACGTTCTTTCAATGACCGCGTTTTACCTGACGGAGTCCGACGAACAGATCGAAACCCCGGAAGTCCGCGAGGCCGTGGGTCCGATGGTGGCGTCGAGCAGCAACATCTTCGCGCTGTCCTGCCATAAAGATCCGAACGCCTTGCCTGACGATTTCCGCGCTGAATTGATGGACTTCGTCGGGGTCTACCGCGAGCCCGATGCGCCGGTCGAAACGCGGCATCTCAAGCTCTACAGCGGCTACCTGCAGCACCTCAAGGCGGAGCACGAAGCGCTGATGACGAAGAAGATCATCCAGGCCACGACCTTGACCGGTACCAAACAGGAAGTACTCGGCATGATCGAGGCCATGCGCGATGCGGGCGTGAACCAGGTCGCGATCCAGCCGATCCGGCCGACGCGCGAAGTGGTCGATCAGGTGGCCGCGGAGATCATGCCCGCGTTTGATTGAGCTAGACGGTTGTATCGATGCCGCGGCTCGCCCTGATGATGGCCTCGTGCCGCAGACGCGCATCCGCCATCGCATAGGCCGCCTGCACGATCCAGCCGCCGCGACGCTCCCGTACCTTGCCCGGTGAGGCGTCTTCATTCGGAACGGCGTCGGGTCGCTTCGCCGGCGGACCCATCACCTCGGACCTCGGCACCAGCGAGCCGTCACCGAAAGCTTCGGGACGCCGCACGCTTTGCAACCCGTTTCGCGGCCCGGACTCACGCCACTCGAAAGCGCGCTTAACGGCGACGCTCGCCGCCGCGAACCCGGCACCCAGTGGACCGCCGAACAGCGCACCGCCGGCGACGCGGATGGCAGGATCGATGACGTCGCCGGTTATGCGTCGATAAAGATTGCCGAGCAGCGGCACGTGATGCAGCGGATTGACCAGATCGAAGATGTCGCGGAAGGTCAGGCCGTCCTCGCCGAAGGGTTTGAGCGGAGCCAACGCGGGTTGTTGATCGGCGGCAAGGGCCGCGCGCACGGGCCGGCCTTGAGATCCGCCGGGCACCGTGTAGGCATCTGAGATGGGTTGCATGGCCCTTTACAACGCAATTCGTATGCCATCACCGGCCTAGGTGGCACGCGCGCCTGTTTCGGGGCGCGTTTAACCTGAAAATGCCACTGTGAGGGCAAAAGGCGGCAACCGCTTGCCGCATATTGATTTTCGCCGGAGCCACGTCACACAATGACAAGCAGTTTCACGAGGACTCGGCCATGAGTGATGCATCCACCGATTCGACTTATGCAGTGCGAATAGACGTCATTTCCGACGTCATCTGCCCGTGGTGCTATATCGGCAAACACCGTCTCGAGCAGGGCCTCGCCATGCTGGATACGGACGTGGACATCGATGTCCGGTGGCGTCCATTCGAATTGAATCCGACGATGCCGAAGGAAGGCATGGATCGGGAGGCGTATTGCGAACGCAAATTCGGATCGATCGAACGGGCTCGGCAACTCTATGCAAACGTCGCGGCCAACGCCGAAGCCGATGGTCTACCGATGGCCGTCGATCGGATCGCCAGAATGCCCAACACGCGTGCGGCGCACCGCTTGATCGGCTACGCCGAGGAACGGGGGAAACAGAATGCGATCGTGGACGCGCTTTTTGCTGCGTATTTCATCGACGGTCGCGACATCGGTGACGACGGCGAGCTACTGGATATCGCGACGACCAGTGGTCTCGATGGCGTCGAAGTTGGCGAACTGTTAGCCAATGCCGAAGCGGACGCGGTGATCGAAGGGCAGGAACGCGAGGCGGACGCGATGGGCGTGCATGGCGTGCCCGCGTTCCTGTTCAACGGCCGGCTGCTCTTGACGGGCGCTCAAGATCCGAAAACCGTCGCCCTATCCATCGAGCGCACCATTGCGAAAGGCTTGTAATTCATAGGTGAACTAGTGCCCTGTCCCGTGAAAAAGTTTCGTAAGTCGCGACGGATTTTTCATCGCTGGCAAGGCGCGACGACTCTTATGTGCGGGCTCTACACAAGGAGGAGCAACGCCGCCAGCGGCGAAAAAGACCAGCGAATTATGAAAGTTTTTCACGGGACAGGGCACTAGAATGCGGTCGTAATTTGGATCGTGGATCGGCCGGCCTTCAAGTGACCAGATATGCTCGTATTCCGCCAGCTATTTGACCCGGAATCATCGACCTACACCTATCTCCTGGGCGAGTCGACGACCCGTTGGTCGATCTTGATCGATCCGGTGTTTGAATTGGCCCGCCGCGATCTGGCGTTGCTGAATGAACTCGATTTGAAGTTGGATTGTGTTTTAGAGACACATTGCCACGCGGATCACGTCACCAGCGCCTGGTTGTTAAAGCAACACACGGGCGCTGTCATCGCGGTATCGGCCAACGCGGGTATCGACGGCGCCGATCGTTATCTGCAACGCGGTGATCGAATAGCGTTCGGTAAACGTTATGTCGAGGTCAGGGAGACGCCGGGCCACACGAACGGCTGCGTGACCTACGTGCTGGATGACGAAAGCATGGCATTCACGGGCGATGCCGTGCTGATCCGCGGATGCGGTCGCACGGACTTCCAACAAGGCGATCCGGCGCGTCTGTATCAGTCGATACGCACGCAAGTGTTTTCCTTGCCCGACACGACGCGGCTCTTTCCCGGTCACGACTACAACGGCTTGACCGTGACCAGCGTCGGTGAGGAAAAACGTTTCAATCCCCGCTGCGGCGGCCAGATCAGCGAGGGCGACTTCACGGGTTACATGAACAACCTGGGTCTCGACCATCCGAAGAAGCTCGACATCGCCGTCGCGGCCAACCTGAGATGCGGCCGGCCGGAGAATGATCAGCTCCCCGACGACACGCCGGCCTGGGCGCCGCTCAGTTACACCTTCGCCGGCGTCTGGGAACTCGATCCGAATTGGCTGGAAGAGCACGCGGATGCCGTCCAGATCGTCGACGTGCGCGAGCCGGACGAGTACGACGGCCCGCACGGCCACATTGCGCAGGCCGTGTTGATACCGCTCGATGGGTTGGCGGAACGCACCGATGAGATCGGCACCGACAAACCGATCGTCACGGTGTGCCGGGCCGGCGGACGATCCGCGCAGGCAACCGTCATCCTGGGCCGCGCCGGGTTTGCCGACGTCGCTAATCTGGCGGGCGGGATGCTGCGCTGGCGCGCGCAGGGTCATCCCGTGATCGGCGGTGTGACCGATCAATGAGCACCCAGGCGACGACACCGATCAATAGGGTCGCCAGACCCGCGAGCGGCTCGGCCGGCCGGCGCATCGCGGCCATGATCGCGAAGGCGATGGTCGCGATGACGAACAGGCCCGGCACCCAAGGGTAACCCGGAACCGGCACCGCGCTGCCACCCTCCCGGTGCCGGAGCCAAAACAAACTGCACACAGTCAAAGCCGCACTCACCGACAACGTGAACCCGAGGTAAGACAAGAGGCTCTGCAGCCGCGACAGTAAGACTACGATCACCGCCAGGACGACTTGCAGTACGACCGCCCCGCCCGGCTTGTCTTCACGCATCCGAAACATGGCGGGCAACACCCCATCGGCCGCCATGCGCGCGTAAACGCGCGGCCCGGCCATGATCATCGACGACACCGAGGTTGCGAGAGCCAGCACGATGAGCACCCGAGTCACCGTGCCCAAGGTCTCACCGCCGAGTGCCGACAAGGCCCGCGCCGCAACGTCCTCCCGCCCGACAACGGCGTCCGGCGCGGCATAGACGAACAGCGTGTTCAGCGCCAGGTACAGGACCGTGACCACCACGGTCCCGACAAGCAGCGCGCGTGGCACGTTACGTCTCGCGTCACGCGCTTCGCCCGCAACGTAGACCGCCGCGTTGAACCCGGAGTAACTGAGCGAGATCCACATCACGGTGACGGCGAATGCCGACCACTGAAAATCCGTACCGCTAGAAAGCGCGGCGCTGCCGTGCCAAGTGGCGGGTTCCATGACCAGCAAACCGTAACTGACAATAGCGACGATCAAGCCCAGCTTGATGAAGACGAGAACGTTCTGGCCGAGCGCACCCAAGGTGATGACGCGCACGTGTGCCACGCCCGCCACAACGATCACCGCCACGGCCAAGGCGTCTTCGGGGCACCAAACCGGCCGGATCTCGGCGGGCAAGGCATAGGCTTCGAGCGCCGTCGCCGCGAACGCGATCGCACCGGTAAAGCCTGCGAGCAGGGACACCCATCCCGCGACGAAGCCCGCCGCGGGATGGACGGCGCGCGACAGGAACAAATATTCGCCGCCCGACTCCGTGATACGCCGTACCAACGCGCCGTAGCTGATGGCGCCGCAGCAGGCGAGCAGGCCACCGACCAACCACGCCCACATCACACGGTTCGGGGTACCGAGGTCGGCCAGGGCGTAACCGGACGTGGTGAACACACCCGCGCCGATCATATTGGCGACCACCAGACACACCAGCGTGGTCAAGCCGAAGCGCTGGGCCGTCACGATGGGATCAACGGGCGGTGAAACCCAACATGTAGTTGTCTTCCAGCCCTTCGATCGCGATCGCGTTCTCGAACGCGAAACCCGCGGCCTCGATCTCCTCGATCACGGTTTCTCGATTGGCGCGCACGTGCCCGAGGATCCACTGCTTGGTGGTCCCCGGGATCCGTTCGAAATCGATGATCACCAGCCGGCCTTGCGCGCGCAGCGCGGAACGGATCGAGGCCAGCACGCTCAGCGGATATTCGATGTGGTGATAGACGTTGCACATGAATACGACGTCGACGGAATCGGCCGGCAAGGTGACTGAACGTTCCGAGCTCAACACGACGCTGACCTGGTTCAGGTCCGCCTCCACGACACGGTCGCGCATGTGCGCGGCGAATTGAGGCACGATGTCGACAGCGTATACATGACCTTCGGCTCCCACACGCGCGGCGAATAACGGTATGAACAATCCGGTTCCGGCGCCGACGTCGGCGATCGCCGCGCCGGGTACGATACCGACCGCGTCGGTGATCGCATCGCGGTGTGCATAAACTTCGCGGCGTTCCCTCTCGAAGCGCTGCACCCACTCGTCGACGACGATATCGGAGGTGAGGTAGTGTTCGTTCGCACCCGGTCGTACACTCACTTCTTCGGCACACCAGCCGGTCGTCAAGCAGGTGAGGCACAAGACGCCCACGAGATACCGTACGCGCAGCCGGAGGATTCCTGAGAGCAGACTCATGGCATGAAACTCCTGGACTTGAAACGACCTCGCTATTCTCACCGATCCGAGATGCGTTGCGGCGGAGTTCCGTATACTGTCCCCGAATTACGCGGGGGTAGCGGTGGCGATCGAACAGATTGATTAGGAACGGTCTTTTCTCGAGCCTTATCGTGACGCCGAGCTGGAAGCCCAACTGCGCAAATCCAACGGCGGTGCGCTGCCGCCCGGCACGCGTTTCGTCAGTCATTGCCCGTGGCTGGCGCGCAGCAACGCCTATTTCAATTTTTTCAATGAACGTTTGGTATTCATCGATTTCGACCTCGCCCAGCGCCTCTCCCTGGTCATCAGCCAGGATAATTCCTGCCGCTACTGTTTCGCCGCCCACCGCATCTTGATGCGCTTCGCGGGCGTATCCGAAGAGCGCATCCGGCGGCTAGAGCAAGACCTACTGACGCTCGAACTACCTGATACGGAACGCGCCACGATCGCTTTTGCACGCCGTTTATCACGGGCGTCACCGCGCTTGACGGACAGCGATCTCGAACCACTGCGTGCGGCCGGTTGGCAGCACGATGCGATCCGCGAAATCGCGCTGGTCTGCGGCGGTATGTTGGCCCTGAATCGCTACTCGACGTTTCTCGCTCTGGACCCCGAACCGCTGGAGGCATTCCCCGACCGTTGGCACATTCGTCTGCTGGCACCGCTATTCGGACGGGTGCTGCGGACGCGCTCGCGGCGCGGGCGCATGAGCCCATTCAGCGAAACCGAGCGGCACGGTCCCTTCGCTACCGTCACCAACGCATTCGACGGCTTACCGCTCGGCCGGTCGCTGCGCACGGTGATCGACGAAGCCTGGGCGTCAACGGCCCTCGCACACGGTACCAAGGCACTCATCGCGGCCGTGGTCGCGCGTGGCATCGGCGATGACCTGGTTCTCGGCGAAGCACGTACATTGGCCCTCGAGAGTGGTGTCGATGAACAGGTCTTCGATGAGGTGCTCGCACACCTCGACGCGCCCACGCTTACGGAGACCGATCGCATCGCGGTCGCGTTCGCGCGTGAATCCATTTGGTATCAACCGATCCCGCTACAGCGCCGAACAGTTGAGCTCAGTACGATTCTCGACGTCCCGCAGTTGCTGGATCTGGTCGGTTTCGCGTCGTTTGCGAATGTCATCGCCCGTCTCGGCGTGTTTGCCGACACCTGATGAATCCGCGCGACCTGTCTCTCATCGCGGCGTGCGTGCTGCTGGCGCTCTTCATCACCTTGTGGTGGCGCGAACGCCGCGAGCGCGAACGCTTGCGCCGCCGGCTCGAAGACGCGGCCGGCAATCTCGAACGGCTGCAGCAGACGTTCTCCCAATTCGCGCCCGAGCGCCTGGTTGAACGCGTCGTTACCGGTGGAGTCGATACCGGCGGCGAAAAAACGGAAGTGACCGCGCTCTTTGCGGATCTCGTCGGCTATACGCCGCTCGCCGAGCGCACCGATCCGAGCGTATTAGTCGAGATTCTGAACGGGTATTTCGAACGCATGGTGTCCACGATCGATGCCCACCGCGGCCATGTCAGCACGTTTCTGGGCGACGGCATGCTCGCATTGTTCGGCGCGCTCGAACCGAACCCTTGGCAGGGCGACGACGCCGTGCACGCCGCGCTTGCGATGCGGGAAAGCCTCGTGGGCTACAACGATGAGCTGAAGGATCGACAGCTCGCGCCGCTCGCGATCGGCATCGGCCTGTACCGCGGCGCAGGGGTCGCCGGGCTCATCGGGAGTCGCGGCAAAAAGGAGTTCGCCATCGTCGGGCGGGTGGTCAACCTCGCGGCGCGCGTCCAGGCGATGACGCGCGAGCAGGAAACCGACATCCTCATTACCGACGAGCTCGCCCATACCATCGACCAGCGATTCGTCCTGGAGCCGCTGCCCCCGCTCGAGCTTCGCGGCATAAAAATGCCCGTACGCCTCCACGCCGTACGGCATTTCCAATGATCGTTACAAAGTTTTACCTATAAAACGGGTATGGCGTGAAAAAGTCGGTATTCAAGATGGCGCTTGCACCTTAACCTTATTTACTTTGGAGCGACTCATAGTCGATGATGTGCGTACAACGGGGAGACGTGCAATGAGCAGCGTGATGACCCAGGACGACCGGAGAACGGCCTACCGAGTGCAGCCGGCGGACGTCGACGAGTTGGATCTCGCCATGCTCGCGCAGCGGCAACGTCTGGTGCATGGCGAGGTGACCGATGTCTCCAACGGAGGCGCCTGCGTGCGCTTCGACAAGGGCGCGCCCCCAAACTTGAGCGTAGGCGACATGGTCGTACTCTCGGTGGTTTCACAACGCCGCAGTTACGCAGGCGAGATGCCGGCACGCATCGTATCGGCTACGGACGATCCGGACGGTCAGGTCGTCCATTTGTCGTTTGACGAACAATGCGAAAAGATAACCGGCAAATCAAAAGATTATTTCGAGCTGTTCAATCGACGCGCCCAGTACCGCGGTATCGAGCACAATGATGCGGTCGACCTCAACGCGACCATCGCACCCGACTCAACCGACGACCCAGCGCCCGCAGCTTTTCCGGTTTCGATCCGAAAGATCTCCAATTCGAATGTCGCGTTCGACGTTGACGAGCCGGCCCACGACGTGCTCCGACACCATCGGGCGTTGATCCTCGCGCTCCAATTTCCGAAAGAAGAGCAGGCGAGCACGATTACCTGTCGCGTGCGCCACCGTACGCCCATTGCCGGGTCATATATCTACGGTTGCAAATACGACTGGAGCGCGACCTCCGATTCACTCGCAGTCGTCGAAAATATCGTGAACTATGTCCTCAAACGTCTGGTTACCGATTCCGAATAAGCGATAGATTCGGCGTTTCTCGTTCGCCCACAAGCAGGCTTCTACAGGCAGAAATCGAACCTCTGATCGCTAATACTGCGCGTCGACGGCCATGCACAGATAGCTCATCAACGCATCCGTGCGCTTGAATGCACGGACCACGAACGTTACGAATCCGTCCTGTGTGATTTCGGCATCGGCGAAATTCATGCAGGCGATGAAGTCCTTGCGTTTCAGGTCTTCAATCAATGCATGGTCGGGCGAGAATCCGCGCGGAGGACGCTTCAGCGTATCGCCCATGAACTCGAAGTCCCGTTTGAACGCCCGATTGGACGTCGCTTTCTTCCACGCATGGGGATTGTCGGCGATGAACTCGCGGATCGCGTTCAGCACCTTGGACTCCGGATGCCAGATCCCGGCGCCGATAAAGCAATTTCCCGGTTCGACGTGCACGTAAAACCCGGGCGCATGGACGTCCTTGGCGAGCTCGTGACGGAAATGAATGCCGACGTTGGTCTTGTAGGGTATTTTGTCCCGGGCGAAACGCGTATCCCGATACACCCGCATCAAGGATCCGCCGACCTTTTTTGAAACGGCGCGAAAGTGGGGCGAAAGCTTTTTGAGCTCGGGCCCCATCGCCTCGATGAACGCAAGCGCCGGTTCCCGCACGCAATCCTCGTAGCGTTGCTTATTTTCATTGAACCAACTGCGCTCGTTGTTACGGGCAAGTTGCTTGAGATAGGGAATGCAGCCTTTAGGGAATCCTGCAAAACGCGGCACGTTCGCTGCCTGGCTCAGCCGAGCACTTCGACCGTGTCGCCGACGCCGATCTCCCCGCCGTCGTAAAAGTGCGCCCCCACGCCGAGGTTCTGATCGCCTTCCTTGACAATCGTGCGCAGAATGCTTTTTTCGTAATCGAGATCGGCCTGTGGCTGCACGGTCATGCCGCAGCGCGGCGTCGGCACCGTAACCGCCAGCGTGGTCGCGCCGATCCTGATCTTTTTTCCGGCCCAGTCGTTTTCGACCAGGCCTTGCAGACCGGCGTCGGTTTCGATGTAAAAGTTCGGCCGGAAGCGGCGGATGTCCCAGTGCGCCTCCGGGTTCTTCGACGCCATGTAACGCATCGAGCCGGTCGTGATCATGTGGATCTCTTCATTATCGAAGAACGTTCCCGGCACGGCCACGTGATCCGAGAGGATCTCCGGAAAATCGCTCATCTCAGGCATCGGCTCGCCAGGTTCGCGCGCGAACACATCGGCAATCTCTTTCAAGAATTGCGCCTCGTCCGGCTTGTAGCGCTTGTAAAATTCGATATCGCTCGCCGGTTGCAGCGGCCACAACTGCGCTTCTCTACCGATCAGCGCGGTCAGCTTCGCATGCACGGCCCCGTCGTCACTGCCAACCGTCTCGCCGTCGGGAAAAGTGATATCGACCGGTTTGATGTCGCCACCGTCCGGCTCTTCACGATAGCGCGCTTTGCACAGCATGAGCTGGGGGTACTTCTTGCCCCACTGCACTTCCCGGCGCGCCTCGTCGCGCATCGCCCAGCAACGATCGCCGAGCACGCCCTGCTTGGAGACCGTGCAGCGCTCGACCGTATCGCCCTGCATGGATTTAACCGGGAAACGCCAAATCTCCTTGATTACGCCGACCGTTGTCACTGATTTCTCCCTCAATATTTATACACGTCTATTTAAAGGGGCTTATATACATTACTAGACAAGTCCCTATTTAGCTTCGCGGATCAGCAAGAAGCCCTCATAGATGAGCAAGGAAACCGTAAACGGCACCATAACCAGCCACAAGGTTCCGCTCTCCAGTCCACTGCCTGCCATCTTCGCCAAGTAATTGTAGGCGTATAAATGAACCAGCGCCCCGACCAGGACCGTTACTACGAGACGAGGCCATTCGGTTTCACCGCGCATGGAACCGAGGATTTTCTCCAAGAAAACGAGTACGAGGGCGACGACTGCGAAAGGGTCAATCCAATCAAATATGGGCTTGGCCGCTGCGGGATTGACGGCGTAGAAGAAATTGTTGAGCGTCAAAACGAAAGCTACGACGAGCATGAAGCATCCTTTTAGTGACCGCATATTTCAACCTCTCCAATTCTTCCGTTGTGTCTAGTCATGTATATAAGCCCCTATTTAAAGGCCGGCCTCGGCGCGCGCCTCTGCCGCGATCGCCGTCCAATCCTTGTCACCCAATCCGTTCGCTACGGCTTGCTCGAAACGCGCTTGCAATAATTCACCGAGGCGCATTCGCGCGCTGCAATCCGAAGCCGTCTCCGCGGCTAATTTGACGTCTTTGAGACCATTCACCAGTGAGAATCCAACGCTATCCCACCCACGCTGGTGAAGCATGCGGCCGTAGTTCTCATAGAGCGGACAACCAAACGCCGTACCGATCACCATCTCGTAGAACGCTTCCACATCGAGCCCCGATTTCTCGACGACGGAGAACGCTTCGGCCATGGCTTCGGTCGCGGCGGCGATCAGGAAATTGAAATTGATCTTCGCGATGTTCGCGCTCGTCGGCTCTGCGCCGAAATCGAACACCTTGCGACCGAGTGAATCGAGCAAGTCTCCGATGCGACGCTTGGCCGCCGCGTCTCCAGCGACGAGGAAGGACTCCATGCGCGCCTTGACGGCCTCCGGACGCCCGCAGATCGGCGCGGCGACATAAGCCACGCTCCGCTCGCCGTGCTTCTTTGCGTGTCGTCCGGCACAGGCCGCAGATACCGTGCTCATCGACAGATGCAAGCCACCGTCACCGAGCGCCTCCAACACGCGGCCGTCTTTAAACACAGCATCCAACGCGCGGTCGTCGGCGATGCAGCTGATCACGACACCGCCGGACTCGCATACCTGCTCTGGTCCGGCAACGACGCGCGCACCCTGCGGCGCGAGCGCTTCGGCTTTTTCCGCGGTGCGATTCCACACGGCAACCGTGTGCCCGTCCGCCAACAGGTTGTCGATCATGGGCGCGGCCATATTGCCGGCGCCGATGTATCCAATATGCATCGGTATTCCCCTTCTTTATCTAACCAACCTGCACCCGTGATTACCTTCTTTATCTAGCCAGCCTGCATTCGTTATTACTTTCCGGCAAGAAAATCACGAATTGCAAGCGCAACGGTGTCGGCGTCCAGATCCGGCTCGAAATTCGCGCCGGCAATCGTCGCTGCTTTGGCGTCGGGGCGCAGCGCTTGCGCGCGTGCGAAATACGGATACAGCACGTCGTCCTCGGCGCATAGCAATAGGACCGGACAAGTCACGCGCTCAAAGGTAGCCGTCCAATCCTGCTCCCATACGGCGCTATAGGCCGTCGAACGTCCGCGCCAGGCACGCAGCGTATCGACCATTTCGCGATGATGGAGATCGAGATCCCGATCCGCGCCGAGACTTTGCAGATAGTCCCAGGTTTCCTGCAGGTAGGCGCCGTCGGCCGTGGGCGCGATCGGATCGCCGAAGTGCTGGCTGAATTCCTGGCGCTCTTCCGCAGTCAGCGGCGCCGGACCACACATCATTAAGGACGCAACGTGTTGTGGTTCCGCGGCTGCTATCTCAACGCCGATACAAGCGCCCGTGTGGTGACCGAACACATGAAACGCGGACAGGCCGATCGTGGCGATGGCCTCGCCTATCCATGCCGCGTAATCCTCGATCGACGGCTGCCCTGGAGGATCGAATGATCCGCCGAAACCCGGCGTATCAAACGCGATGCACCACAGATCACCGCCCAGCGCCTCCATTAAACGCGTATACATCTGTGATGAGCTCGCGGTCTGCTGCAGCATTACGATGGGCGTGCCGCCGCTGCCGCAATGACGCAGGTGGATCTGGCCGGCGCTCGTGTCGGCATAGGCCTTGCGAATGTTAACGGTCACGTGTGCTCAGCGCAGACCGAGTGAACCCGGATTGATCTGGCGTTCGGGATCGAGCACGTCCTTGACGCCGTGCAAGAGCTTCTTGAGCGCTTCGTTGTTCATCATCTCCTGATACGGGTAGTACTTACCCAATTGTAGATGACAGCAACCGTGACGGTCGTAGAGGTCACGCAAACCTTCGCGTAAGCCGAGCGCGACCGCGCGCTTCTCTTCATCGGCCGGGATCGTCTTCCATTTTTCCGCGAACTCCTCTTCGATCAGACTCAAGCGGAACTCGTCGAGTTCGTCGTGCCAGTAAACGCTCGGTTCGATGACGAATTCGGTGCCCGCGAAACACGTGAGATAGGAGCTCTTGATGTCGTATTTCTCCATCGTCTCGCGATGCTCGGCGAAAAACGCTTCGGTGGCCGTTCCGACTTCAACCGCCTTCGATAACGGCATGAAACCGTGCACCGGCAACCACGCTTCTCCTTCGGCACCGAGCAGCACCGTGCGCACGCCGCCGAAGGGGTGGGCCCTGAAGACCGTCGGCAGCGTGTTGTCGATCTCGTGCCCGCCCTTGTCGAGACAGATCTGCCGCGCGACTTCGAGTGCCTTGTGGGCCACGTCTTTGTCATAGCTGTCAAAGGTCATGTGCAAGGAGTAGTTCACCTTGCGCAGAAAGGTCTTGCCGGCGGCGGCCACCTTGAACGACGTCCACAGGCCCTTGATGCCGCCTTCGCTGGTCGCCACGTCGCGTAGCACCGCCAACCCTTCGCCGAAGGTAAAACCCTGGTTCTCGAAACTCGCGTTGTAATAGGGATCGAAGCCGTAGCACTCGGCGCACAGGCGCTTGCGCGCGAGCACCGTCTGCGTGTCGATCATCGCCTCGATCGTATCGAAGCCGAACGACATGAAGAGCGTAACCTCGGGCGCCTCGATCAGGCGCAGCGTGGCCTCGGCCTTGATTCCGAATGCACCGGTATCGGCCGTGAATATTCCGGTTAGATCGGGGCCGAAATGCCGCCAGAACGGTTGGCCGTTGACATGCGCAGCCGATCCCGTCTGCAACAAGCTGCCGTCGGCCAGCGCGATTTTGAGACCAAGGACGCTCTCTGCAACCGTGTTGTAGATACCGGAACCCAGGAACAAGCTGTTTTGCGATATGGCGCCGCCGATGGTCGCGTACATGCCAGACAAGGGTCCGAAATACGGCGTGCGGACACCCTTCTCGCCCAAGGCCTCGTAGAGTTCCTTCCACGTACAGCCCGTTTCGACCGTGACGTACATATCGTCGGCGTTGATCTCGATGATGCGGTTCATCCGGCGCATATCGACGAGCATCGAATCGCCGCGCTCGGGTTGATAGCCGCGCGTATACGACATGCCGCCACCACGCGGCACGACCGCCATGCCGGCCGCCGTGGCACAGGCGACGCAGGCAGCCAACTCCTCGGCGTTCCCCGGCTGGACTACGATCTCCGCGATCGCGTCGGGGATATAACTCAGGTCGGTCGAATAAAAACGCCGGTCTGCGTCGGAGGTCAGGCAATGATCGGCGCCGACGATAGCGACGAGCTTTTCGATCACGTCACTCTGCGGCCGTGCAGGTTGGGGCGAACTCATTATTTTCTGCTCCCGTCGTGTGGCTTCATTATGCGCAGCGGCGGGGCCTATTCGCCAGCTTGCTGGCGAACCATCAACTGCACAATCGCGTATTCAGGCGCGACCGGCGCCAACCGTGAATACGGGCGCCCGCGGCGGCTCGAATCCGGTTTCGGCTTTGCAACGCGCCTTGAGTTCCGCAATCTCCCCGCCCTTGTCGAACAAGGGCGGCTCACCGCGCTGAGCGGCCATGTCGGCGCGCAGGGTGCCGGTTGCGTCCGCGGCGAGGTCACCCCGGTCGTCGATCACGACGCCGTAGCGTCGCGCACCTTCGGCGGTGACCAGTCCGCGCCGCACGTCGAGCACCACCCGCTCGGGATCGCGTTTCAGCGGATCGCCGCAACCGCCACCGCCCCAGGTCTCGAAGAGGAGCAGGTCGTTTTCTTTGACCACGATTCGATCGCATTTCGACGGGATCAACGCTTCGGTTCCATCGGTGCGTTTGAGCAGCTTACGGCTGCGCGCGCCGGGCAGACCGCCATTCACGCCCCATGGGTAGGTCAACCACCGATCGTCGTGCACGGAAATTTCACCGGGCTCCAGGAAACGGTAACCGATGCGCACCGCGTTGCCGCCGCGGTGCAGCCCCGGACCACCGGTATCGGCGATCGTTTCGTAAATATCGATTCGAAGAGGAAAGTAACTTTCCAGAAACTCGTTCGGCACATTGGTGAAGCTCGGCCACAGCGAATGGCCGTCGGGACCGTCGCCCATGGGGCGGCCCGGAATGCCGCCGAAGCCGATCTGATACAACTGGTACCACTCGCCGTTGCGGTCCCAACCGGAATACATGAAGTGCGGACTGTCGGAGAAACCGGCCGCGCACATGAAGTCGGGCGCGCCCTGCCCGAACAAGCCGCTGATGATGTCGAATACGCGGCCCAACGCATGGGTGCGGCATGACAGTGCAGCCGGGTGACGGGGTTTGAGCAAGGTGCCTTCAGGGATTCGCACCTCCAACAGATCGTAGAATCCGTCGTTGAACATGATCTGCGGGTCGAACACCATGATCATGAATACGCCGCAGAACATCTTGAACATCTCTTCGTTGAGATAGAAGTTGATCGAGCTGATCGATTGCGGATCCGTGCCCTCGAAATCGAATATGACCTTATCGCCTTCGCGCCACATCGTGCACGCCAGCTTGTACGGCCCCATGCCCATACCGTCGTCACAGACGTAATCCTCGAAATAGCGTTTCTCTTCGGGGATCGTATTGGCGATCAGATGCGCCATCGCGCGCCGGTTGCGTTCGAGGAGTTCATCCATCGCCGAATAAAACACGTCGTCACCGAAGCGCTCGGCCAATTCGACGCAGCGCTTGGCCGCCAGGCGGCACGCGGCGATGATGGCGTTGAAATCACTTTCGTTCCAATGCTTCAAACGGCAGTTGTGCAGGATGACTTTGAGTAGATCGTCCTGCAGTTCGCCTTTCTTGTAGACCTTGACGGGCGGAACGATGATCCCTTCCTCGTAGATCTGGCGTGCGTCGGTCGGCAGGCTGCCCGGGACCTTGCCGCCGATGTCCGTCATGTGTCCAAACATGGCGACATAGGCGATCAGACGGCCGTCCTTGTAGATCGGCATCAACACCAACCAGTCGTTGGCATGGCTGATCGCCCCGTTACACGAGTACGGATCAGTCGTCAAAATGATATCGCCGTCTTCCATCGTGCCGTCGTAAGCGCGGTTGAACCCGTGGATGAACGAACCAA
This sequence comes from Gammaproteobacteria bacterium, assembly GCA_965217605.1. Classification (GTDB taxonomy): domain Bacteria; phylum Pseudomonadota; class Gammaproteobacteria; genus JAYYZW01. Next base: position 386,459 of record CBDCJB010000003.1, on the reverse strand, counting down.
ACTGCCCGACGACCATCTTGCCGTCGCGCGTCGCGATCATCGGAAACTCATCGTGCTGTTCGCGTATACCGGGCGACATGGCGGTACGAAACAACACGGCGTCCATCTCGTAGCGCGTGTTACGCAATGCGTTCTCGATTATGTCGAGTGTCACCGGGTCGACTTCAACGTGCTGTAACGGCACATCGTTGGATTCAATCAATCGAGTAGTCATGGTTCTTCTCTATTAAGCGGCCGGTGTGATCAGAATATTACCGAAACGATCGACGGCGCCGGTATGCTCCGGAAGGATCAAGGTGGTCGAATCCATTTCCGTGACGATGGCGGGCCCGGGCACATGCATACCACTACCGAGCTTGCCGCGGTCGAACACGTGGGCCTCGTGGGTCTCACCGGCGATGAATACGGGATGCCGGGCGTATTCGGCAGCGTCCAGTCCACCACCTTCAGCGACGTTTTGCGCGGTGACGTCGGCCGCCCGACCGAGCGCCACTGCGCGCAGATTCACGACCTCTTTCTCAGCGGGCAGGACGAACGTGAAAAGCTGCTCGTGCATTGCGTCGAAGCGCGCGCCCAGGATATCCAAACTCTGTGCGATATCGTCCAACTCGAGGTTGACGGTCAACAACAAGCCCTGCCCGTGGTAGCGCAGATCGATCTGATAGCTGACGTGTTGCTCGGCCGCCGCGACGCCTTCGGCGGTTAATGCGCGGGCGGCGGCCTCGGCCAGCTCATCGAGCGCGCCCTTGATTTCGACAGCACTGGTCTCGGAGAAGCGGCGTATGAACGTACGTGAGGCTTCGTCGCGTAACCGCGTCGTGGCATCGCCGTAAGCACACAACACGCCCGGCCCCGGCGGGATGATCACGGGCCACGAACCCATCAACCGGCCCAATGCATTGGCGTGCAGCGGACCCGCGCCGCCAAACGCGATCAAGGCAAACTCGCGGGGATCGTAACCCTGCTCGACGGACACCAGGCGCAACGCGCCGAACATGTTTTCGTTGACGATGTCGTAGATACCCTCGGCCGCGCGTTCGAGCGATAAACCCATGGCCTTGGCGATCGCCGCTACCGCCGACCGGGCGCTCTCGACATCGATGATCATCTCGCCGCCGAGCTTCGCGTCCGGTGGCAGGTATCCCAACACCAGATTCGCATCGGTCACGGTCGGCTCCGCGCCGCCCTTGTTATATGCGGCCGGTCCCGGATCCGCGCCGGCGCTCTGCGGACCGACGCGCAGAGCGCGGGTGATCTCCGGGACATGGGCGATCGATCCGCCGCCCGCGCCGACGGTTCTGACATCGATCGACGACGCGCGCACCGTGACGTCGCCGACCGTCGTTTCGCGACGCAGCTGCGCTTCGCCATCCTGGACCAACGCGACATCGGTCGATGTGCCCCCCATGTCGAGCGTCAACAGGTTTTCAAAGCCCGCGTTACGAGCGACCCATACGGCGCCCGCGACACCGCCGGCGGGCCCGCTCATCAACATATTGACCGGATAATTCGCCGCCAGCTCGACCGAGGCCAATCCGCCATCGGAGCGCAAAATATTCAACTTGACCGCGTCCGTGCGTTCGTTCAGATCGCGTTCCAGTTTATTGATATAGGTCGCGACTTTGGGACGTACGTAGGAGTTCGCGACCGTTGTGACCGCGCGCTCGTACTCCTGCATCTCGGGAATCACTTCACAGGACAGTGACACGGGGATCTGCGGCAGGACTTCCCGTGCGATGTCACCGACGCGCTGTTCGTGACTCCCGTTCGTAAACGAGTTGATGAGGCTTACCGTCAGGGCTTCGATACCGGCATCACCGAGCCGCATTAAGTCGTTGCGCAACGCCGCCTCGTCGAGTGCTTGCACGACGGCGCCGTCGGCTCCGATGCGTTCGTCGGCTTCAATGGTCAACTCCAACGGCGCCATCGGCTCGGACTTGTTGTAGATCACCCAGCCGCCCAGGCCGCCAGGGACGAAGGAACGCGCGATCTGAAGGACCTGCCGGTAGCCCTTCGTGGTCACCAGTCCAACCCGTGCACCCGTACCCGTCAGTACCGTGTTGGTGGCCACCGTGGTGCCGTGCATCACGTGGGTGATGTCCGTCGGCGGCACGCCGGCATTCGTGCACACGCGCTCGATGCCGTCGAGCACGCCCAGTGACGCGTCGGCGGGCGTAGACGGCACTTTGGCGGTGAAGATTGCGCCCGTGTCCTCGTTGACCAGCAGGACATCGGTGAACGTGCCGCCGACATCGACGCCGAGTCTATAGCTCATTGTTCCGTGGGTTCGTCTTTAGAGTTCCTCCCGAGTATACGCGGGAGGCCGAGTTCGGGCGCAGGCGATCGACTCAGCGGGTGAGCCGACGCGGGCGGACTCAGCGGGCGCGGCGCTTATCCTTTGCTCCACCTCCAAAGCCTCGTTTGTCACGGCCGCTGCCATACGGCGAGCCGCGACCGCGATAACTGCGGTGAGAAATATGGTCGTCGCGCGTCTTGTCTCCTTGGTACTTGAACTCGGATCGGCGCTTGTACTTGACGGCCTTTTTGGGCTGTTCCTGAGCCTGCTCGCGGTTGCGGCGTTCGGTTTGGGCCTTGGCGCGATCCCCGTAGAGTTCCTTGTAGCTGAAGCTGCGGCCGCGGTTCTTGCCGGGATCGCGGGATCGGTCGTAGGGACGGATACCCCCCTCGTCTGCGCGCCGGGCGTCGCCGCGGTCATCACGATCGCCTGAATCGGTGCTCTCGGCGGCCCCGGAGAGCGGCATCGCGGCAACCGCCATCAAAAGCGGGAAGCATAAGTGGATTTGGGTAAGCTTCGGCAATTTCATGTAGAGCCCCACGAGTCGATCGCTGTCACTCCGTGCGACCCGCGCCGGTCGCCGCGCGACGGGTTGATCCATTGGCAGGCGCCGGGCCGTGGCCCGTATGTTACCAGTAAAGGGGGTCAGGCTTAACGACTACGGGCCCTCGTTTCTTTCACTTTCGCAGCTTATCGAAAATCTGTAAATTGACGGTCGGGCGACCCCCGATTCAGGCAGGAGACCAATCGATGGCAGCGACGATAGATTCCACGACCCAGGCCCGGCACGCCGTGCTCCCCGAAACTACCCATGACGAATTCGCGCGCCAGGAATTTGTGCGGTCCTATAAGCGATACTTGGTCGAGCACGTGCACGGAGGCAATCGGGAGCGTTACGAACGGACCGTTAAACCGACCTTCGAACGCAAACACGAGCGCGTCCCCAAAGATCGTTTCGAAGTACGCGACGCCATGACCCGCGATCCCTACTACCGGATGTTCAGCACGCTGCTCAGGACCAGCCAGGAAATGATGTGGTCGTCGTGCCAGATACCGGTCGCCCGCGAACTCGACGCCCTCAACGACGGCATCAAGGCCAAGCATGGCAACGGCGCCGGTGGCTCGCTCAAACTCGACCCCGATCTGAAAACACCGCGCTATCACGACGCGGTCGACATACATTGCCAGCCGGGCGGTTACCACAGTGAGTTCGCACCCGAAGACGCCTCGCCGGGTATGGTCTATGACCGCGGCGTGCACATTTATGCGATGGGCCAGATGGGACCGTACAACGACGACATGGGGGCCAGCGTCGCGATGTGGCTGCAAACCCATCACCCCGACTTCGAGCCGCGGCGGATTCTCGACATGGGCTGTGCCGTCGGTCATAGCACGGTGCCGTATACGGAGGCCTATCCGCAAGCGGAGGTATACGCCATCGATGCCGCGGCACCAATGCTCCGTTACGCGCACGCCCGCGCCGAAGACATGGGCGTACCGATACGTTTTTCACAGCAGAATGCCGAGCGGACGGATTTCAAGGACGGTCAGTTCGATCTCATCGTTTCACACATCCTGCTACACGAGACCTCAGAGCGGGCCATCCACAACATCGTCAAGGAGAGCCACCGCCTTCTAAAACCGGGCGGTATCATGATCCACGCGGAAACCCCGCCCTACAAAGGCATGGATCCCTTCGACGCGTTTATGCTCGATTGGGACACGCGCAACAATAACGAACCGTTTTGGGCGCGCTCGCATGAGATCGATCTGAAAGCGTTGTCACGCAAGGGTGGGTTCGATCCGGAAAAGGAGTTCGAAGAGATGATCCCGAGCGCCTTTCAGGTGGCGGAGGCGAAACGCTCCAAGGTGTTTCAGGGCGGCGACTTCGGCGGAGGCGGCTTGTGGTTCATCTACGGTAACGCCAAATAGGGCGTTACGCGTGGCCGCAACTCACAGCTTGAAGCGTAAAGCCAAGGGCGAACGTCCTTACTTTTTCGACGATCCCAACGTCGACAAGGTGGTGTCGATGGTCATGGGGCTGGCGGGCGAAGTTGCGGTGGCGCGCGACCGGCTGGACACCATAGAGCGGCTGCTCGAAACCAAAGGCCTGATCACGCGCAGTGAGATAGAAGCCTACGTCCCGACTTCGGACGTCGCGGGCGAACGCGCGGCATGGCGCGAGACTTATCTGAGTGAAATTCTGCGTATCGTCGAGATCGAGCTCGAAGCCGCTGCCAGTGGTGACACGGAGCCTTACGACAAAGCCATCGAGGTCGTCGAGAAGGATGGCGGGCCTGCTCGCAAGAGGAAAAAACGAAAATAGGCGTCCCGGATTACGCTCCGCTTCATCCAGGCTACGGATTGATCTTCGACATTTTCGATCCTTCCAAGGTCAAGTTATACATCAACCCTTTGCTACCGATGATGAACCCGACGATCGGATCGTCGACGTTTATCGTGTTGATGTCTTTGCCCGCGCCGAGTTCCACCAGCGCGACTGAACCGTCGACACCCTCCTCCCAACCGTCACTGTCACGAAATTCCGATAGCGCTGCGTCGGTTAAGAAGACGAGAATGACGGTTTTCAATTGCGCCCCGATCTGAAATCCGATGGACGCGGATGCGGTGTTGTAGTACTGCACGGTCTCGTTGTTAACCCGAAGCGCGCCCTCGCCATACTCGCCCCCGATTCCGAATCCCGCTTTGACGACTTCAGGAAACACCAGGACACCCTTGGCTTTGTTGACGAACGCTTCGCCGCCCAAAACTTCCTGTTTGAATTTCTCAAGCGACGCATCGACTTTGATGTCGATTTCAGTCGATGACGCCGCATAAAGGTGGTTGGATACGACGAACAGAATGAGTAAAGCAATTTTCGTTATCGGCTTCATGCTGTTGCATACCCCCCGTCAGGCGGATTTTTCGAGAGTCTCCAACGGCTCGCCGCCGGTTTCACCGCCGAGCTTGGGTAAGTCGTCGTTCACTTGCGTCCATTCGGCGCGAGAATCGTAGTAATAATGCGCCTCCGGTTCTCGATCGATCTTCGAATGCAGGCTGGCGAGCGCTATATCGACATATTCCTCGTGCGTCTGGCAGAACATCTGGCTGCCGCAATGCCGGCAGAAGTTGCGCGACCCTTGTTTCGAGCTCTTGAAATTGACGACGTCGGCCTGGCCTCGCGTTACCCGTAGCCGTTCCGGCGGCACGGCGGTCCAGGTCACGAAACTAGCGCCGTGCGGGCGCCTGCACATCGAGCAATGGCAATGGACACAGAACAGGGTCGGCAATTCGATCTCGAATTCAACCGCACCACAGAAACAACTTCCTTTAACGATCGAAGATTCCATAGAGATTTCTCCGTTGGCAAGTTTCTACACATTATCCCGGATTACGCTACGCTTCATCCAGGCCACCTCTTTTATCGTAGCCCGGATGAAGCGCAGCGCAATCCGGGGTTATTCACGGCCGGATATCTTCGACCGTGCTGCGTCGAAATTCACGCCGTTCGGATAGATCGTAGCGCCGCCCGCGGTGCATCACGGCGCGGTTGTCCCAGATCACGAGATCGCCACGCTGCCAGGCGTGCCGGTATACGAACTGCGGCTGGGTCGCGTGCTCGAGCAGCTCGTTCAACAAGAGCCGTCCCTCCGGCACGGGCAAATCGGTTATGCGCGCCACGTGGGCGCCAATGAACAGCGTTTTCCTCTTCGAGCCGGGATGGACGCGTACGATGGGCCATTGAACAGGCGGAAACGCCGCCAGATCTTGATCCGTATACTGGCGATCGCCAAGCTGCATGCGCGAATGAAAGGCCGAATGCTCGGCGATTAGTCCATCGACCACCCGGGCGAGGCTCTCTGGAAGCGCATCGAAGGCCGCACGCGTGTCGGCGAACTCCGTTTCGCCGCCCTCCTCGGTAATCACACAGGCCAGCAGAATCGAATACTTTGCCGCCGGATTCTTGAACGAGCTGTCGCTGTGCCAGAGCTGATTGGCCAGCATCGCGACGAGCCTGGGATCGGCGCGATCGTGGACCTTGTCGTCGAGATCGACATTCGAAATGTCGATCATCCCCGGGTCCTTGAAACGGCTCTTGGGTTGCAAAACTTTGAGCAGCCCCTTGTCGATGGGGCCGAGCGTGCGAGTGAAACCCATCTGTTGGGCCTCGTCCAGCGCCTGATTTCGAAACACCAGGACGGCGTATTGGTCCATCGCCGTTTCGATTTCAGCGGCGAGTGATTCGCAGGCAGAAGCGCATAAATCGACATCGCGGACTTCGGCGGCGAACAACGGATGTAGCGGGTGGCAGGTGAGCGTGGACATTTACTCAGACGAATTTGGCGTCGTCACCACGCACGATGCAACAGCTCGATGACATCCTCTACGGAGGTCACAGGCCGGGGGTTGCTGGCGACGATCATGTCTTCCATCGCATCTTTGGCGAGCGCAGGGAAATCTTCCTGGGAAACGCCGACGTCACGCAGACGGTGCGGCAGTTCTAGATCGGCAACGAGTCGTTGCACCGCGTCGCGGCCCGCTGCGGCTGCGTCGGCGACGTCGAGTCCGTGCACGTCGCAGTCCATCAGCTCAGCGATCCATGCCTGACGTTCGCCGGTGTGTTCACGATTGAATTCCATGGTCGGCACCATCATGACGCAGGACGTCACACCATGTGGCACGTCGTGTCGCGCACCGAGTTGATGCCCGATCCCGTGACTCAAGCCCAGCGTCACGTTCGCGAGACCGCTCACCGACATCCATGCCGCGATGTGCGCCTGCGTGCGCGCGTCGAGGTCATCGGGCGCCGCCTTACAGGCCCGCAAGGTTCGGCTCAACATGCTGAGTGCGAGGCTCCCCATGGCATCGGTCATCGGATGCGCGTTGGTCGAGCACAGGGCTTCGATGCAATGATCGACGGCGCGCATGCCGCTCGACAGCCATAACCATTGCGGTGTCTGGACGGTGAGCGCGGCATCGAGTATCACCGCGCGGGCGGCCATTTTTTTGTCGACGTATAGATCCTTGACCTTGCGATCACTGTCCGTGATCCCTGCGAAATGAGTGAATTCTCCAGCGGACAGCGTCGTCGAAATCGCGACCATCGGCAGTGGGTCACCGGCGATGGCGGGAATTTCCAAGGTCGAGGGGTATTCGAAGCGCACGCGGTAACGGTCGAAATCCGCGGCGGTCTCGACGTTCTCGGCCAGCCCCAGCACCACGGCTTTGCCGGTGTCGTTGGGCGTTCCGCCCCCAAAACTGACGATGCCATCGGCGTGGATACCGCGCGCGGCGTCGAGCGCGCGGATTACGGACGCGCGGTGTACGTGTTGTGTCGTATCGTCGAACACACCGCCAATGCGCCCAGCGGCGGCGGCGCGCACTTGGTCCACGAGGTCGGTCTCGGTTGCCAAGGTCCGCCCGGTTACAAGAAGCGCGCGTTCGACACCGAGCCTCTCGAGCACATCGCCGAGAACTTCGATCGCGCCGCTGCCGTAATGCACGTCCTCGATTGGCAGGAAGGTAAACGTGCCTGCGAGGGAAAGATCCCGGATTCCGCTGCGCTCCATCCGGGCTACATCCTGAACCGTAGCCCGGATGGAGCGCAGCGGAATCCGGGGTCATTTGACATCCGAGCATTCCAACAACGGCATTACCTGCTCCCCGAACTGCCGGATCCCGGCGACGAAATCGGGCCAGCTGAAGAGCATGCCGTCGATACCCGTGTCGTCGGATATCGCATCGATCTTCCGGGCGATGGTGGCGGGCGATCCGAGCAGCACCGGGATGCTCATGAAGGCCATGTTGCCCTCCTCGATGCTTTGCTCCAGCGCGGCCTTGAGATGGTCGGCCGTACCCTCGACGTTGGTGTCGAGATTAGCGCTGGCGATCATGTTGGCGATGGCGCCGCGATCGGCGCGGGCGACGATGTCTGCGCCGATACGGACGGCTTCATCGTCGGTATCGGCGACGATCATCTGACACAGCCAGTAGATACCGACCTTGCGGCCGGTTTGCTGCGCGCGCGCCTTGATATCCGAGACGCCCGGCACGAGTTTCGATTTGGGCGTCATCACGAACTGGTGATCGGCCAGCTCGGCGACGAATTGCTTGCCGCGCGGCGATTGGCCAGCGCACACGATGGGGATCTCGCGGCTCGGCGTCGGATACATGGCGCAATCATCGAGCTTGAAAAATTCGCCATCGTGGGTGCAACGCCCGTGTGTCCACAGGTCTTTGAGGATCGCGAGGTACTCGGCGGCATATTCATAGCGTCGCTCGTAATGTGAATCGCCCGGCCACATACCCATCTGGGCGTACTCCGGCCGGTTCCAGCCGGTGACGATATTCAACCCGCAGCGGCCGCCGCTGACGTCGTCGATAGTCGCGACCATGCGCGCGACGACTGCCGGATGCTGACTCAAGATCGAAATCGAGGGATAGAGCTCGACGCGCTCGGTGACGGTCGCGAGCGCCGCCATCAAGGTAAAGGATTCGAGGCAGGCATCCCAGTAACCCGTGTCACCGCCGAATCCGCGGTATTTCATCATCGACAATACGAAATCGAGTCCCTGCTTCTCCGCTTCAATGGAGATGTCTTTGTTGTGCTCGAACGTCGGCAGGTAGACGGGACTACCCGCGGACGGAATGTAGCCATTACTCCCGTTAGGAAGGAAGACGCCGAATTTCATGATCGTTTCGCGATAACATTGGACCGATGACTTCGCTCAGCACCGTTGATGGTGGATAAGGAAAATTATGGCATATCGCCTCGGTTTTCTGCTTTGCGATCGCGTCCTGGAACACATCGCCGATCAGTTTTCCGACTATCCGGAGATGTTCGCCCGGGCCTTCGCCGAAGTCTCAGACGCCATCGAATGGCGGGTATTCGACCTGATCGAAAGCGCTGTCCCGCCGAGCGTAGACGCCTGCGACGGCTATCTCATCTCGGGCAGCCGCCACGGCGCGTATGACGATTTACCGTGGATCCCGTTGCTCGAATCGTTCATCCGCGACGTCGCCGCAAGCGAAAAGCCCATGGTAGGCCTGTGCTTCGGCCATCAAATCCTGGGCCAGGCCTTGGGCGGTGAGGTCAAGAAAGTGCCACAGGGATGGGGCATCGGTATCCACGAATACGAAGTCGATATCGATGAATCCTGGATGCAGCCGCAGCGTGCGTCGTTCGTCGTGCCGGTCTGTCATCAAGACCAGGTGATCGAATTACCGCCCGGCGCCCGGCGCGTGGCGCACAATGGCCATTGCGAGAACTTCGTCGTGCGTTACGCCGATCGCGTGTTGGGGATCCAAGGCCATCCCGAGTTCAGCGTCGAATTCATCACGATGTTGGTCGAATGGCGTAAAGACAAGATGACTGCGGCGACTTACGCGCGCGCGCGCGACTCACTTTCCCGCGCGCACGATAACCGCATCATCAAGCATTGGATCGCGTCTTTTTTGGGCATTCCGACCCTGCCCATTAGCGAGCCGCCTTGAATGGGCGAGCGCTACCTCGTCTTCCAACACGTCGACGTCGAACATCCTGGGATCTTCCGCGATTTCATGCGCGCTGAAGACATCAGCTGGGAGACGGTCGAGCTCGACCAGGGCGATTCGATCCCCGATATCGGTGCTTATGGCGCCTTGATCGCGATGGGCGGACCGATGGACGTTTGGGAAGAAGACGACTACCCGTGGTTGCGCGAGGAGAAAAACGCGATTCGCCACGCGGTGACCGTTCTCGAATTGCCTTTTTTGGGTGTGTGTCTTGGCCATCAACTCCTCGCCGACGCCCTCGGCGGGCAGGTCGGTAAGGCCAGGCAGAGCGAAATCGGCTTGATGGACGTTGCGCTGACCGCGGCCGGTAGTGAAAGCCCTTACTTTCAGGACATGCCGCAAGCGTTTCCCAGCCTGCAGTGGCATAGCGCGGAAGTCCTCGATCCACCGGAAGAAGCGGCGGTATTGGCCACATCGCCCGCCTGCGCGGTGCAAGCATTGAGCGTGGGCAAACACGCCTTCAGTTTTCAGTTTCACGTCGAGATCATCGACACCACGGTGGACGCCTGGGGCGCGATCCCAGCCTACCGTAACGCGCTAGAGGCGAACCTCGGTCCGACCGGCTTGGATGATTTTCGTGACGCCACGGCCGCGCATATGCAAGGCTTCAACCGTCACGCCCGCACCTTGTGGGACAATTGGAGACGGTCGACAGCGAAATAAAATGCCGGTGAAAATCGGGGTGGCGTATTTCGTCATCAGAGTGATCCCGGTCAAACGCTGAGCCCACCTCAGGGGAAATCGCTACATCGATGGAACACCACAGCGCCATCGCCGAGCTCGTACTGGGCCTCTGTATCCTGCTGCTGCTCGCCTCGGCGACGCTGGCCATCGCCAAGCGCCTGCGCCTGCCGTTCACGATCCTGTTCGTGATCGTCGGTCTCGCGATCGCGGTGTTATCCCCCTATTTGCCGGACGGAATGGCGCGCCTGCTCGCATTCCACATCTCACCGGATATCATCCTGTACGTCTTTCTGCCGAGCCTCATCTTCGAATCCGCGTTTCATCTAGACGCGCGGCAGTTACGCGATAACCTGTTACCGGTCCTGACGCTCGCGGTACCGGGTTTGCTGATCTCGACGGTCGTGATCGCAGGACTCGTGGCTGGGCTGACCGACGTTCCGTTTATTGCGGCACTGGTGCTCGGCGCGATCTTGTCGGCTACCGATCCCGTCGCGGTGATCGCGCTCTTTCAGCAACTCGGCGCGCCACAACGTCTTACGGTTCTGGTCGAGGGTGAAAGTCTGTTCAACGACGCCACCGCGATCGTAGCCGCCAAGATCCTGCTCGCCGTCGCGTTGGCCGGTTTCGTTACGTGGGAGACGGTCGCCGCCGGCCTGCTCGATTTTTTGATCGTGTTCTTCGGCGGCATCATAGTCGGCTGGCTGATGGCGCTCGCCGCGGGTTTCGTACTCGGCGCCGTGCACGAAAATCAAGCGATCGAAATCTCGATCTTGACCGTCCTCGCCTATCTCTCCTTTTTGGTCGGTGAGGAGATCTTCCATGTCAGTGGCGTCATGGCGACGGTCGCAGCGGGGCTCACGATCGGCGGTTGGGGCCGCACTAAATTGTCACCGGGGATCAGCAGCTACATCGAACATTTCTGGGCGTATGTCGCGTTTGTCGCCAACGCGCTGATCTTCCTGTTGGTCGGCTTGACCATAGACCTCGTGGCATTAGTCAAATTCGTCGACGTCTTAATCATCGCGATCGCTGCGATGTTGATCTCGCGCGCGTTAGTCATCTACGGCCTGGTCCCGGCGATCGGCCGGCTGCCCGGCTCCGAAGCGGTGAACCGCGCCTACCAGACGGTGATGTACTGGGGCGGATTGCGCGGCGCGGTCGCTATCGCAGTGGTATTGAGTCTGGGTGATTTCGAATGGACCAGTGCGTTTACCGCCGTCGTAATGGGCGCCGTGCTGTTCACGCTGATCGTGCAGGGACTGACCATGCAACCCCTCATACGCTGGCTCAAGCTGGACAAACCCAGCGTCGGCGATCGTTTCGCACGCGATGAGGCGAAGGTCGAATCCTCCTTGCGCGCCGTCGATCGCATCCCCGAGCTCGGCGCCGGCGGTCTGTTCTCAGCCCGTATTGCGCGCGACCTTGAAATTCAACACCGCCAGGAGATCCAGGACTTGCGGGCGGCTATTGCGGAAATGCGTGTCCACGAACTGAACGAACTGGAGGAGCACCGCGTGCTGCATTTGCGCTGCCTCGCTACCGAAAAAGCCGCATATTACGAGCAGTTCAGCCGCCATCACATCACCGAAGACGCCTATCGCGCGGCGACCCACGCGGTCTCGGCTATGATCGACGACCTGCGCCACTACGGAACTTTGCCCACCGACGCGAGCATCAGCACGATCATCGAGCGGACCTCGCTGCTTCAGCGCTTCGCCACACACGTACCGAATGCGATCGCGCGCCGCTTGAATATTCGCGCGGTTACGCGTGCGTACCAGATAGCGTGGGCTGAGTTTCAGGCCTGTCGGCGAGTCGACGCATTTCTCGCTGAAGCCGACGAAGCCCGCACGCTCGGCGAGCGCACGATCGTTCAGGTTCGGGGCCATTATGAAGTGCGCGGCGGCGATGCGCGTAAACGCTTGGACGACTGGGCGGAGCAGTTTCCGGAATTCGTAGCCGCCATGCAACAGCGCCTGGCCGAACGCTTGATCCTTCGCGTCGAGCGCGACGCGATCGAAGGGCATGTCCACAACGGCGCCCTGCCCCATGGCTTGGGTGAGGAATTGCTGGAGGAGTTCGACGCGCGGATCCGCAGACTGGGTGGGGTCACCGTGGCGGCGCTGGACGTCGATCCGTCGGAATTGCTTAAAAAGGTACCGTTTTTCGCCGATGCGCCAACCACCGACGTCGCGCAGATCGTGTCCCGCCTGAAACCGGTCACCGTCGCACCCGGCGACGACATCATCCGCCAGGGCGAAACCGGCTCGATTATGTATTTCATCGCACGCGGCGTCGTGCGCGTCCTGCGTCACGAGGACAATGGCGAGGACAGCGAACTCGCGACCTTGTTTCCCGGCGATTTCTTCGGCGAGATCGCTATCCTGCGCGACGAACCCCGTATCGCAACCTGCCGTGCCGCGACCGCTTGCGCATTGTATGAACTGAGCCGCGGAGAAGTGGAGGAAGCCGTCGCGTTGTGCCCCGCCATCGGGGAAGGATTGCGTAAAGCAGCGGCGCAACGCGCGGACGGTTAAATCGGGGAGAATTACACCTCGATATCTTCGAACATCACGCTCGTCAGATAACGTTCGCCAGCGTCCGGCAGGATCACCACGATGGTCTTGCCCGCAAAAGCCGCTTCCTCGGACACGCGTTTCGCAACCACGGCCGCGGCGCCGCAGGAGATCCCTGACAGAATGCCCTCCTCGGTCGCGAGGCGCCGCCCCATTTCGACCGATTCCTCGTTGGATACGCGTTCGACGCGGTCGACCATGGACAAATCCAGCGTGCCGGGAATGAAGCCCGCGCCGATGCCCTGGATCTTATGCGGCGCCGGCTTCAGCGCCTCGCCCGCCAGCGACTGGGTGATGATGGGGCTGGCCTCGGGTTCGACCGCGATCGAGGTGATCGCTTTGCCGCGCGTGTTCTTGATGTAACGAGAAATGCCGGTGATCGTGCCACCGGTGCCGACCCCGGAGACGAGCACATCGATGGCGCCATCCGTTTGCTCCCAGATCTCAGGCCCCGTGGTTTTCTCATGGATGGCCGGATTCGCCGGATTCTCGAACTGCTGTGGCAGATAATATTTATCGGGATCGCTCGCCGCGATCTCCTCGGCCTTCGCAACCGCGCCCTTCATGCCTTTGGGTCCCTCGGTCAGCACCAGATCCGCACCGAAGGCCTTCAAGACCTTGCGGCGCTCCAAGCTCATCGTCTCCGGCATCGTCAAGGTGAGCTTATAGCCGCGCGCGGCGCACACATAGGCCAGGGCGATACCGGTATTGCCGCTGGTCGGTTCCACGACTTCCACCCCCGGCTTCAACAAGCCCTTCTCTTCGGCATCCCAGATCATCGAAGCGCCGATGCGGCATTTCACCGAATAAGCCGGATTGCGTCCTTCGATCTTGGCGAGCACGGTCGCTTTGCTCGGATCGATTACGCGGTTCAATTTCACCAATGGCGTGTTGCCAATGGACAGTGAGTTGTCATCGTAATAGGGCATGGCAAGAATTCTCCCGGTCCTCTTTATAGTTCGAGTTTTATTTGCATGTTGAGTTCACCAGTCGAAAGGATCTGCAGCGATGATTTCGCCCGGCAACCAGGTCTCGTGCACGTGCGCCCATTTCAAACCGGTCGGTGTCGACGCATCATCCACGAACACGACGCTCGATCCGCGGCCGTTGTCCGGCGGCGTTGCGTTGAGGGCATTGCGCTGCCATTCCTCATAAGTCCACACCGTAACACCCTCACCCAGCGCAGCGCCTCGTTCAATCTTTCTGATATTGATCTTGAAATCCGGGTTACGTCCGTGTTCCGCACGTAGAGGATCCCATAGGCCACTGCCGGTCAACAGCACCCCGGCCGGCATGAAAATATGGAAATCATCAGTGAAGCGCTGCAACAGCCGTTCCTTCCACGCGGGATCATCGTTCTCGCAACGACCGGTGAACCAGTCTTCGAGGAATTCATGCAGCCCGATGATCTCGGTTGCTGCCATCGAGTCATACACTTTGTCGGCGAACATCTCGCACCTCGATCCCGGATGTAAGCATCGGGGTAATGGAAAAAACTGAAATAATGCGTTCGCGCGCGGCGCAAACGATGTTCTTTACCTATTGCCGCATCCCGCCGATCGCCCATAAGGCCCAGCCGATACCGCCGAACATGGTCGCCGCACCGAAGCTCCACAACGGTCGCATCGAGGCGCCGGACATGTATTCCATCGCAAAACCGAGGATCACCGTGGCAATGCCGAACTGAATGACCTTCAGCGGGCCGTCCAGGGGCCATGGCGCCTTGACCATGCAGAGGCCCACCAGCATCGAGGCCGTAATGACGCCCCATCCGCACCAGAACAGAATGACCATCGAGGTGGCCCGACCCGATAATCCGATACCGAAGACGGCGAGCAGCGCAATCGCGAGGCCAATGCCCGTGAACAATCCAACGAGTTTGCTGCCGTTTTCGCGGGGGCGTTCGTCACCCTCCTGCATGCCGCTGATCCCCCTCCCTTGCGGATCGCTAATGTAGCACTTCTCCAGCCCACATCGGTTCCGACAGTTCGGCGAACTGTTCCCGTAACTCCAACACGTGTCGTTCCCAATAGGCCTGGGTATTGAACCACGGGAAGGCGAGTGGAAAAGCGGGATCGTCCCAACGCCGCGCCAGCCAGGCAGCGTAGTGCAGCATGCGCAAGGTGCGCAGTGCCTCGATCAAGACCATTTCAAGCCGATCGAAATCAGCGAATTCGAGGTAGCCTTCCATAATGACGTCGAGCTGGCGGCGCTGTTCCTCCGCATGCCCCGACAACAGCATCCACACGTCCTGCACCGCCGGCGCCATACGGGCGTCGTCAAAATCGACGAAATGCGGTGCGTCATCACGCCACAACACGTTTCCCGCGTGGCAGTCGCCGTGGACTCGAATGGAGCGAACGCTCGCACACATGTCGAACCGATCCTCACATAAGCGCAATAGATCCGCCGTCAAACTGTCATAGGCCGAGCGCAGATCCGCAGGGATGCATTGGCGACTGACGAAATCAACGCTTTGTGAACCGAACGACTGGATACTGATCGCCGGGCGGTGCTCGAACGGATGACCCGCGCCGACGGTATGCATGCGCGCCAGGAAGCGGCCCATGATGCGAAGGTTGTCTTCGACGTCCAACTCCGGGGCCCGCCCCCCGCGGCGCAGATAGAGCGCGACGCGGAAGTCCTCGAAGTGACTCAGGCTCGACGATGCGCCCTCGCCCAAAGGCGCGACCACGGGCAGATCCTGCGCAGCCAGATCGAAGCATAATTCGTGTTCCTCACGGATCTGCGCATCGCTCCACCGCCCGGGCCGGTAGAACTTCGCGATCAATGGCTCCGCGCCGTCGACGCCGACTTGATAGACGCGGTTTTCGTAACTGTTGAGCGCGAGTAGCCGGCCGTCAGGCACGTAGCCCTTCGACTCGACTGCGGCAAGGACGAAATCCGGCGTCAACCGGTCGAAGGGGTGGGCTGCATCCACGTTCAGCCGCGCAGCTTGTTTGCGAGCGCGGCGATATCGTCGAGTACCGGCAGGACCTTGTCAGCCGGTTCGGAGGGCAGGCCAAAAATAAACTCCGAGTAGCCGAGATTGATTTGCTCGGCCGCGCCGGCTTCATCCATCGGCGGAAAAAACAGCGCGAGTGTAATGTCATCAAACGAGCGCCCGCGTTTTTCGCAGGCTTCGCGCACCTGGTCGATCGTCGCAGAACCTGCGCGGCCGCCGATCGGCAGCCAACCATCGGCGTATTCCGCTATTCGATCGGCGACGTATTTCGAATTCGCGCCGATCCAGATCGGGGGCCCACCGGCCTGCACCGGTTTGGGATAGGACCACATCGGATCGAAATCGACGAATTCGCCGTGGAATTCCGGTTCTTCTTCCGTCCATATCGCTTTCATCGCGAGTATGCGCTCGCGTACGATCCGCCAGCGCTGGTCGAAATCCGTACCGTGGTTTTCGACTTCCGGTTTGTTCCAACCGGCGCCGATGCCGAAGATAAAGCGGCCATTGGAGATCTGGTCGAGTGATGCGACTTCTTTCGCGAGCGTGATGGGATGCCGTTGCGAGACCAGACAGATTCCCGTGCCGAGCGAGATGCGTTCGGTCACTGCCGCGCACGCGCCGAGCACGACGAACGGATCGTAGGTGCGCAGATAATGGTCGGGTAATTTGTCGCCCGGCAAAAACGGCGACACGGAGTCGGTTGGTATATGCGTATGCTCCGGCACGAATAGCGAATCGAGCCCGCGTTCCTCGACGGCTATCGCCAGCTCGACTGGCTGCATGGATCGATCCGTTGTAAAGATAATGACACCGCACCTGGTCATGAACTGTGGTTTCCTTTGTTTCGAGGAGAGAATTTCGGGGACAGTTTACTTAATTCAGCTAGAAGCGGTGTCAAAATTCGTGTGGGGCGTTCAGGCAAGGCGCGCGATCTTCGAGGAGCGCAGTTTACACGCCAGTCTGCGGCTTCACCGCCCCGCACCAGAGAAAGTCGCGTAACGCAGCATCAACGTTCCACACGACATTCGACCGCTTCTAACCAGGCTGCAGTACCTGCACCGGCACGGCCTCAGATTTGCCCTTCACCTCCAGAAGCCGGCGCTCGGCGCCTGCGGGCGGCGTGGCGAGATGTTCGATGACTGCGTCGGCGATCACGATCTCTCCTGGTCCGGCGGCGCTCTGCAGCCGCGACGCGGTGTTGACGACGTCGCCGACGGCCGTAAAGTCCTTTTCCCCGCCTTTGCGAACGTTACCGATCGACGCGACGCCGAGGTTCAAGCCAATCCCGATGCGAAGGGGATCCGCCCCCGGCTCCAGTTGCACATCCCGCACCAGGCGTTCCGCCGCCACCAGCATGGCATCCGGGATGCCATTGCGCAGCGACGGAAAGCTTGGAAGATAAAGCGCCATGACTTGATCGCCGACGAACTCGATCAAGGCATCGTCGCGCATGAGTACGCGGCCGGCGAGGTCGTAGAACTGCGTAACCCGCTCGGCCACTACCGAGGCCGGTTGCGAGGACGACCACGCTGTGAATCCGCGGATGTCGGCAAAAAGAACGCCGACCTCCATGTCGTGCCCGCCCTCCGGGGCGCTGTCGATGCAGCTGGTGCAGAAATTCGGGTTCTTGCGCGACGGTGCGATGCGAAGGATGCGACCGAATCCACCGAAGGGTACGAGGCACACGCGACATCGAGGGTTCGCGGGCAGATGGCGGTAGAGCTGGCGAAGTCGTCCCATCAAGCCCGAGTCACATAACCCGAACATGAAACGGTCATCGTCCTCGCGCAGTTTCGTCGCGAATGGCCAGTAGTTATGTCCAAAGGAAGTAAGCGCAACCGTAATCGCGATCACGACAGCAACGCCCGCGGCAAACGAGTGCGTCCCGGCGAACACGACACCTAGGACGGTCGCGCCCGCGATCAGCAATAGAACCAGAATGGCCTGAGCTTTGGGATTGGCGCGCATTTGCGCGAGGTCAGGCATCTCGATAAATCTGGGCGCCGTTGTCTCGAAATTCCACCGCTTTCTCCGTCATGCCTCGTTCCAGCGTCGCTGCGTCTCCGCTCATACCATGCGCCTCGGCGTAGTCCCGCACTTCCTGCGTGATCTGCATGGAGCAGAACTTCGGCCCGCACATCGAACAAAAGTGCGCGACTTTGTGCCCTTCCTTGGGTAGCGTTTGATCGTGGAATTCACGGGCGCGATCCGGATCGAGGCTCAAGTTGAACTGATCTTCCCAGCGGAACTCGAAACGTGACTTGGCCAATGCGTTGTCGCGAATCTGCGCGCTGGGATGCCCCTTGGCGAGATCCGCCGCGTGCGCGGCGATCTTGTACGTGATGATCCCCTCCTTGACGTCGTCCTTGTCCGGCAAGCCGAGATGCTCTTTGGGCGTGACGTAGCACAGCATCGCCGTGCCGTACCATCCGATCGTGGCGGCGCCGATGGCGGATGTGATGTGATCGTAGCCCGGCGCAATATCGGTCGTCAGCGGTCCCAGCGTATAAAACGGCGCCTCAAAGCCCGCTTCGAGCTGCTTGTCCATATTCGCCCTGATCATGTGTATGGGTATGTGTCCTGGGCCTTCGATCATGACCTGCACGTCATGTTTCCAAGCGATTTGCGTTAACTCGCCCAGGGTTTCCAGCTCTCCGAATTGCGCAGCGTCGTTGGCGTCGGCAATACTGCCCGGGCGCAAGCCGTCGCCGAGAGAAAAACTCACGTCGTAGGCCTTCATGATCTCGCAGATCTCCTCGAAGTTTTCGTAAAGAAAACTTTCGCGGTGATGCGCCAGGCACCACTTGGCCATGATCGAGCCGCCACGCGACACGATCCCGGTAACGCGACTGGCCGTCAACGGAACGTAGCGCAACCGCACGCCCGCATGGACGGTGAAATAGTCGACGCCTTGTTCGGCTTGCTCGATCAACGTGTCACGATAGATCGCCCACGTCAGATCCTCGGGTCTATCGACCTTCTCCAGCGCTTGATAAATCGGAACGGTTCCAATCGGCACGGGCGCGTTGCGGATGATCCACTCACGGGTTTCGTGGATGTTCTTACCCGTCGATAGATCCATCACGGTATCGCCGCCCCAACGCGTAGCCCAGGTCATCTTTTCGACTTCTTCCTCGATCGACGAAGTCACCGCGGAGTTACCGATATTCGCGTTGATCTTCACGAGGAAATTACGTCCGATAATCATCGGCTCCGATTCCGGATGATTGATGTTGGCCGGAATGATGGCGCGCCCGCGCGCGACTTCGTCGCGCACGAACTCGGGCGTCACGACCTCAGGAATCGCGGCGCCGAAGTCCATTCCCTGATGCATGCGGCCGAAATCATGATCTTTGAGGGCTTCAGTTCGCAAGTTTTCGCGGATCGCGATGAACTCCATTTCCGGTGTCACGATCCCCTGGCGTGCATAATGCATTTGCGAGACATTTCGACCCGCTTTCGCGCGCCGCGGTTGCCGCGGCCGCGCGAAATGCAGGTGCGCGAGACCGGGGTCCGCTTCGCGTCGGCGGCCATAACTGGAACTCAAGCCGCCGAGTGATTCGCTATCGCCGCGCTCTTCTATCCAACCGTCGCGGACGGGAGTCAGCCCCTTACGCAGGTCGATGTGCGCTTCAGGATCGGTATACGGACCCGAGGTATCGTAGACGGTGATCGCCGGGTTGGGCTGACTGCCCCCCATACCTGCGGTGGGGTACTGTTCGATCTCACGCATCGGCACCCGTATGTCGCTACGGCTGCCTTCGACGTAAATTTTTTTCGACCGCGGGAAAGGTTGCACCGCCTTTTGGTCGACGGTCGCAGATTCGCGCAAGGGGGTCTCTGGAACAGCACTCATAGTGGCACCTCAAGTGTGATTGCATCGCCAAGCGTTGCGTCTAGGAGGGCCACTGCTTTCCTACGCCGGCATAAACCGGTTCAGGTTCAAAGGGTGTGTTCTCAGCCCCGGCAGTGGAGCACCCCTAGCATCGCTGCATCGCGTCACTATAGGCCAATGGGGGGTGTTTGCAAGACATCGTTCGCACGCAAGCGCGCTCCTACGATATGGTTCGCGTAGGCGCCCGCTTGCGGGCGAATCGAATGCTTCCGCGCCGGAGACCACCTGCAATGAACAACCCCGAATCGCTCTCCCATCCCAGCCATCTGCAAAAAGTGGCGCTGTTCGAACAATGGGCGCCCGGCCCCCTAAAGGCGTTCCGGGAACTCGCCGAACAGTGCTTTGCCGACGGCGCGCTATCCACGCGTGAAAAAGAACTCATCGCCGTCGGCTGTGCCCACGTGCTGCGCTGTCCCTATTGCATCGATCATCACATCACCCTCGCGCAGCAAGCGGGTGTGGAAAAACCGGCGTTGGCCGAAGCGATCTGGGTCGCTATCGCGATGGGCGCCGGCGCGTGTTACGCCCATGCGGCGGTTGCAATACAGACGCTCGCCGGCGAGAAGGGGGATTACTACGCGCCCGGCGCGACCGACCGACTGCAATCGCTGGCGGCCATGGCGCCCGCAGCCTACGGCGCCTATTCGGAACTCAATCATGCCGCGTTTAAGGAAGGTGATCTGTCCACCGGGTTTAAAGAACTGATCGCCCTCGCCTGCGCGCACAATACGCAGTGCCCGTTTTGCATCGACACCCATGTGCGTGCCGCGCTCGACGCCGGCCGCAGTGAAGCGGAAGTGGCAGAAGCGGTATGGGTCGCAATTGAAATGGGCGCCGGCGCATGCGTCGGACACGCGGGATTGGCGGCGGCGATTCTGGAAGAACGTTCAGACAGCACGTGAGCTTAACGTTTTCCCCCTTTCTCTTGATTTTGGAGGATCGCCATCGTGCATTTGGAGATACAAACGATGGCGCCTGCGTCATCGGTGATTCTTATCTCCCAGACTTGCGTACTGCGCCCCATGTGCAGCGGCGTTGCGCGTCCATATACGTAGCCTTCTCGCGCCGATCGAATGTGGTTCGCGTTAATTTCGAGGCCAACGCAGTATTGCGATGATGCATCGAGACTGAAGTACGCGGCGGTGGAGGCCAGCGTTTCCGCCAGCACCACCGACGCCCCGCCGTGGAGCACGCCGGCGGGTTGGCGGGTACGGTTGTCCACGGGCATCCGCGCACGTAACCAGTTATCACCCGCTTCCAGGAATTCGATACCCAGGTGATCCGCCATATCCCCGCGGGACACCCGACGCGCCTCGCTGAGGGGATCTAAAACTTTCCAAATAGCCGTGTCGCTCACGCCTCGCGTCTTGATGCCGAGATGGGTTAGATGCCCAGCTTGGGCTTCGGTACACTACCATGAGCCCATTCGAAGTCGAGATGGGCGCAAACCAACCGGCGCGTTTTAAGCTACGAAACGCCTGGCGCCCGCGAGCAGTTTCAAGATCAGCCGTGTTCGATCGCAATTTCATCGTTCTGGAACTCGCGAATATCCTGGCGGGGCCGATCACGACGATGGGTTTCGCCGAGCTCGGCGCGCGCGTGATCAAGCTCGAGAATCCGCACACCGGCGGCGATACGACCCGCGGCTGGAAGTTAGCCGAGGAGTCGCCCGACACCGATATTTCAGCCTACTTCGCGTGCGCCAATTGGGGCAAAGAATCGCTGGCCTGCGATTACACCAAACCGGCCGGGTTGGAAGTGGCCTATGCCCTGGTGAAACGGGCGGACATCGTCGTGGCGAGTTTCAAGCCGGGCGATGAGATCAAGCTCAAGCTCGATTATGAAACGCTCGCGGCACAAAACCCGAGATTGATATACGGTCAAATCACGGCCTACGGCCCCGATGATCCGCGCCCGGGCTTCGACGCGATCCTGCAGGCCGAAAGCGGGTTTACGTTTTTGAACGGTGAGCCCGACGGGCCGCCGACCAAGATGCCCGTCGCTTTGATCGACCTCCTGCTGGCTCATCAACTCAAGGAAGGACTACTCATCGGCCTGCTCAAACGAGAACGGACCGGTAAGGGTTCGCTCGTGACCACCTCACTGTTCGAAGCGGGCGTCGCCTCGCTCGCCAATCAAGCGACGAACTATCTGATCGGCGACGTCGTACCACAACGCATGGGTTCAGAACATCCGAACATCGTGCCCTACGGGTCAATCCTGAAGTGCAGCGACAAACGGGAACTCGTCATCGCCGCCGCGACCGAACGTCAATTCCGTGAGCTCGTCATCGCGCTCGGGCTGCCCGAACTCGCTGATGATCCAAACTTTGCAACCGGACAACATCGGGTCGAACGCCGCGACCAATTGCTGGACAAAATTCGGGCGCGAGCCGCGACGGTCGATTCGTCGCAGCTCGCGCGCGTGCTCGATAAAGCAAAAGTGCCGTACGGCTTCGTGAACGACATGGCCGCGGTATTCGAGCAAGCCGGCGCCAAGCGCCTGTTGTTGACGGGAGAACGCGACGGTCGGACCTTGCGAGGCGTCAGAACTTTGACGCTCGGCGGTGATGCGGGTGAATTGGCCGATCCTGCGCCGCCGCCTCATTTACATCAGCACGGGGAATCGATTCTTAACGACTTTTTGGGTTATGCAGCCGCCGATATCGAACGGTTCAGAGCCGCCGGCGCGTTTGGACCACTCGCGTAGGTAATGCAGGACAACGGGGCGTCGTCTACACTAGACTAACGTGTGATGCAGATACACGCACTGGCTATACTCTAAAATCTCTCGCTACATCATCACCATTATTCAATAAGGATAACTGAAACCGGCTGGCGTTCGCCCGGGCGCCCGCCAGATGCAATCCATTTGACTGGGCCGTATCAACATCAATAAGCCCACGCGATGTCTACGCAGTTTCAGATAGACGACAAGTTCAGCGACACGGATCGCCTGGTCGACGCCGCCTTCGATCTCATCCGCGATGGGCTCATCGTACTCGATGACCTGCATTGCATTCGGCGCGTGAACCGCGCCGCGGAAGCCCTGACACGCTGGTCCGAAAGCGACGCCTATGGCGCTCACTGGTCGGTCGTCTTGCGTATTGCTACGGGGGGCGATCATACGGTTGCGACGCTCGACGCCAGCGAGCCACCTCCGCCCGGCGGCCATCGCGTTTCATTGGTAGTAGGAGACGCCGTCGTCTGCCGCGTCCGTATGCAGACACAAGCGATCGAATCCGGGCGCCAAGGTGCCCCGGGCGGCTCGGTCATCACCTTGCGCAACGATGAATCGTACGCCGCTCCGAACTCGGACCCAGAGCATTCGCAGCTAGGGCTGAACGTTCAAGAGCAATTGCTGCATTTCGCGTTGGAAAGCGGCCAACAGGGGATTTGGGAATGGGACGTCAATGCCGACGTCTTCAGGCGGCACGGTTTTTGGAGTCCCCGCATGGAGGCCTATGACCTCGGCGCGGAAGTCAGCGGCGCCGATCTCATGTCGCGCATGCATCCCGACGACGCGGCTTACATGCGCGACCTCATACTCAATTACCTGCGCGGCGATGTCCCATCATTGGAAGGCGAGATCCGGTTGCGTAGGGTCAACGGCAGCTACGGCTACTTTATGGTCCGGGGCCGCGCACCCGAGCGCGATGCCCGAGGCCGGGTCAAAAGACTGATCGGTACGTTCACGGAGATCACCGCGGACAAAGCGCAGGATCGGCGCTTGCAAATCGCGCTCGAAAACGGCCGTCAAGGGCTCTGGGAATGGGAGCCCGACGACGACCGCGTGCATTTCTCCCGCGAGTGGTACGCGCTGTTCGGCTATCGCGAAGGCAGCATCACTTCGACTCGCGAGGATATTCAACGCATCATGCATCCGGACGATGCGGCCGCCTCCTACGAGGCGATCATGCCCATGCTCAAGGGTGAGCGCGATGATTTTCAGGTCGAACAACGGTTCCGGCACCGTGACGGCCATTACATCGCCGTACTCGAACGGGGCCGCGTACTCGAACGCAACGCAAACGGTCGCGTCACTCGCGTGATCGGCACGCACGTCGACATTTCATCGCTGAAGGAGGCCGAAGCGCGCCTCATCGAATCGCGGCGTTTCCTCGAAACGGTGATCGATACGGTGCCCCACAGTATCTTTTGGAAAGATACGGATAGCCGTTACCTCGGGTGCAACGACCACCTCGCGGCCCTCCTCGGTTTGGCCCGTCCAGCCGACATTGTGGGTAGAAGCGACTACAACCTGCCGTGGCTCGAACTGGCCGAGAAATTCCGCGCAGACGACCGCCGTCTGATCACCGGCGAGGAACAGAAAATCGTCGTCGAGCGACAGATCACGACCGCCCACGGAGAAGCGATCTCGTTTGAAACGACCGAGGTTGCATTACGCGCGCCCGACGGCACGGTGATCGGCGTGCTCGGCGTACTGCAAGACATTACGGAGCGGCTGCACCGCGAACAACAGCTTCGCATCGTCGCCAATGCGCTGACCTCGGGACAACAGGCCCGGCTCCTGAACGCGTTGACCAAAGCCGCGGCCGACCTCGCCGACGCCGAGTATGCCTTCGTCGCGCTGCTCAACGGCGATGGCACCGCGACAGTCACCGCTTGTTTTCCGCCTAAAACCCCGTTGGATGGTTTGACCTATACACTCGCCGGCACCGGTTGTGACGACACCGTACGCTTAACGGACTGTCATATGCCGACCGACATGGGTGTGGAATACCCGGATAACCACATACTGCGCGAATGGAATATCCGCGGTTATGCCGGGCAGCGGCTGAGCTCCGCCGACGGAGACGTCATCGGAATTTTTGGATTGCTGTTCACCCGGCCGCCGTCGGACTCCTCGCGTTTACGCACGGTTATCGACATTTTCGCCGCCCGTGCGGCGGTCGAGCTCGAACGGGAACGCACCCATGGCGAACTTGAGGCCAGCGAGCAACGATTAAACGCCGCGATCGAAGGCGGTGATCAGGGCGTCTGGGAATGGGAGTCCGGTTCCGATTGCATGGTGGCGTTCGGACGTCACTTTCGCGATCTCGGCTATTCCGATGAAAAGGCTATCGGCACCGGCGCAGCACTCGCAGATCACCTGCACCCCGAGGACCGCGCAAAGGCATTGTCCGAGGTTCGCCAGTACCTAGGTGGGCACAAACCGACTTACGAATTGGAAAGCCGTCTGCGCCGCGCACACGGGAGCTATCACTGGACGCTGATCCGTGGGCGCGCGGCGGCATTTGACGACGCGGGCCGCGTTACCAAGATGATCGGGACGCATACGGACATCTCCGCAGTCAAACAAACCCAAGCAGCGCTCGAGCGTTCTCAAAAATTCCTCGAATTGATCATCGATACCGTGCCACAGGGTATCTTCTGGCAGGATCGTGAACTTCGCTATCTCGGCTGCAATGAATATTTTGCCGAGTTGGCCGACTTCTCCGACCCTGACGATCTGGTTGGCAAGACCGATGATGAGTTGTGGTGGTCCGACGATGCGGACCGGTTCAAACACCAAGCTCAGCCTCTGCTGAACGGCGATTCCAGCCATTTCAAACTCGAGACGCCGTTCGTCGATCGCCTGGGCATCCACCGTTGGTTCGAAGTCACGAAAGTCCCCATACACGATGACGATGGCGCGGTAATCGGGATCCTCGGCGCGATCTACGACATCTCGGTCCTCAAACACGCCGAAGACGAAGTGCAACGACTCGCGCTTTACGACCCGCTCACCGAACTGCCCAACCGCCGCTATTTTTCCGAGCGCCTCGAGTCGAGCATTGCCGCTGCCGCGCGGCGCGGTACGGCCGGGGCCTTGCTGTTCATCGACATGGATCAGTTCAAGCAGATCAACGATACCTTGGGCCATTCCGTGGGGGATGCGTTACTGCAAGCGGTCGCCGCGCGCCTGCAGAACGTGACGCGGCAGGAGGACGTGGTGGCGCGGCTTGGCGGCGATGAATTTGTCGTGCTGTTACCGGATTTGGCAGGCGACTTCGAAGCCACTGCGCATCAGGCGCAGTTAGTGGCAGACAAGATCAACGAATCGCTGGGTCGACCGTTCCAGATCGAACATCACCAGTTTCACATCACGCCCACCATCGGTATTTCCCTGTTCCCGGAACCCGGTAAAGGCGTCGATGATGTCCTCAAGGAAGCCGACACGGCGATGTACAGCGGCAAGGCCGCCGGTCGAAACGTCACCCGGTTTTTCCGCCGTGAAATGGAAGAGAGCGCGCAACAACGACTACGCATCGAGGAAGATCTGCGCCATGCCGTCGAAAACGACGAACTCGAAATCTATTTCCAGCCTCAAGTGAACCGCAAGGGCCGCACGATCGGCGCCGAATGCCTGCTCAGATGGCATCATCCGGAGCGCGGCACGGTGGCGCCGGCTCAGTTCATTCCCATCGCCGAGGAGCGCGGTCTCATCGTTGAGGTTGGTAAATGGGTGTTCGAATCGGCCTTCGCGACTTACAACCGGTGGATTCGCGATCGCGCGATCGACATCGACGAGCTGTCCATTAATGTCAGTTCTCGGCAGTTGCGCGACGACGCATTTGTCGAAGATCTCGAACGGTTGCTGTTGACCTATCGCATTCCACCGCATCACCTCGTTTTAGAATTGACCGAGGGCACGGTCATTGAGGATATCGAGGCGACGATCGTCATCATGGAGCGCTTGCGCCGCCTGGGGATCTGTTTCGCGCTGGACGATTTCGGCGTCGGTTATTCGCCCCTGTCCTATCTGCAACGTCTCCCGATCGACCAGCTCAAGATCGATCGTTCGTTCATCGCCGATATCGGCCGCGACCGCAATGACGAGATCATCTGTCAAACGATCGTCGCGATGGGGCGCCATTTAGGGCTCAAGACCGTCGCCGAAGGCGCGGAAACGCAGGCACAGTTCGAATTCTTGCAGCGCCTGCGTTGTAACAGTTATCAAGGGTTCCTGTTCCTGCCGTCAAGCCCCGAACGTGAATTCCTGAATTATTGCGCGCGCACTTCGATTTCTACCCAATCTTGAGCCAGAATTGCAATCGCCGTGCGGGGGCAATAATGGCGTTGGACAATCACGATGGCCGACCTCTTTGACCGACTCGGTGTAAAACTCCCGATCTGGAACGCGGGGATGGGCGGTGGACTCGCAGGTCCCGCGCTCGCCGCGGCCGTCGCTGAAGCCGGCGGATTCGGCGTGTTGGGGGCCGGGGCGCTCCCAAGGCATCTCGTGACCGACTTGATCGGGGCTACACGTGACCTGACCTCACGCCCGTTCGGCGCGAACGTCATCCTGCCCATGTCCGATGGTTCGGACGTGGAGGCGTGTTTTGATGCGCGGGTACCGGTACTGGTCCTCTTTTGGGGCGATCCGCAACCATTCGTCGCCGATGCCCATAAGCGCGATATGTTCGTCGTGGCGCAGGTCGGAAACCCGGATGAAGCGTCGAGCGCCGCTGATGCCGGCGTCGACGCCGTAATCGTGCAGGGCATCGAGGCAGGCGGCCATGTGAAAGCGCTCGCCCGACTCGGCGAAACGCTTCCGCAAACCGTTGCAGCCTTGGGGCCTGTACCCGTGATCGCCGCGGGCGGCATCGCGACCGGCGATGATATTGCCGCCGCGCTGACCGCTGGTGCACGCGCCGTATCCTTGGGAACGCGTTTCGTCGCGAGCGAAGAAGCCCGTGCCTTTCCGGACTACAAGGCGCGCATCGTCCGCGCCCAGGCGTCGGATACGGTACTCACAAAGCTCTTCGACATCGGGTGGCCGGATGCAAACCATCGCGTGATCCGCAACGCGAGCTATGACGCCTGGGTGGAAGCGGGTGAGCCTCCACCCGGTGAGCGTCCGGGAGAACATGACGAGATCGGCACTGTCACCGTCGGCGAAGACAACATCGCCCTGCCCAGGTATACCGTCTTCATGCCGATGGAAGGCTTTGACGGTGATCTCGAAGCGACGCCGCTGTACGCGGGTGAATCGGTCGAACGTATTGATACGATCGAACCCGCCACCCGTATCATCGATCAACTCGTCGACGAGCTGCGTGCTGCGACAGCGTAATTAGCGGCGGGATAACCTGAGTCAGACCCATTCCCGCCTGCCCACGGTAAAACTCGAAAACCACGAATAGGATTCACTGCGGCGCATAAAGCACCGGAGCACAGGGCAATAAGCACGCTGAAAAATCGCTTACAACAGATCCTGGACGCCTATGTAGGGCGAGGGATCACCGGCGTATCGCTGGCGTTGTGTGTTCCCGGCGAGGCGGAAGTGCTTTTGACCAGCGGCCTGGCCGGTCGCGCCGAGCGCGTGCCGATGCGCCCCGATCATCTCTTCCGGATCGGCAGCTGCACCAAGACCTTCGTGGCCGCGGTCATTCATCAGCTCGCGCAGGAAGGCCGTCTCGATCTCGACGAGTCCATCGCGCGCTGGTTCCCCGATATCGCGGGGGCGGAACACCTTCCCGTCCGCATCCTCTTGAACCATCGCAGCGGCCTGCCCGAGTTCGAGAACCACATGCCGATGATCTCCGATAAACGATGGAGTCCGCAGGAGATCGTCGATTTCGCGTTCGAGGTCACCGCGCAACAGGAGCCCTGGGGCGAGATGCAATACAACAACACCGGCTACATCCTGGCCGGCATGATCATCTCCGCGGAAGCCGGCGGCGTGCCGTTGTCGGAACAGATCCGCGCCCGCCTACTCGTGCCGCTCCGCCTCACCGACACCTGGGTCGGTACGGACGAAGCCTATCCTGCGCACCGTCTCGCGCGCGGTTACATGCACGCCGAGGAGACGGATGGACAGTGGTCCATCGAAGGCGCGGGCGACCCTGTCGATGGCGTATGGGATGCGACGGACTGGTTTCCGCTGTCAGGCGCAGGCGCCGCCGGTGACATGGTCTCGACGGCGTCCGATCTCGCGCGCTGGATCGATCACCTCTTCAGCGGGCGTGTACTCGACGCCGAGCGCTTTTACGAAATGGCCAACCATCTCATGCCGGCCAGCTTCCCGGGCTCGCCGATCACACACAACGCACACGGGATCCTGGTCTCGACCATCGGCGAGCTGGAGCTCAAAGGGCACCTCGGCCAGATCCCCGGACACGCGACGGCAATGGGGCACCACGCAGACTCAGGTATCAGCGCAGCGCTCATACAGAATTCAACCGCCGGCGATTTCGAGTCGTTTTATCTCGCGGGGATCCACGAGCCCTTTACCGCAGTGTTTCGTACGGTGGGCGTTTAACCAGTGTCCTGTCCCATGAAAAACTTCCATAATTCGCTGGTCTTTTTCGCCGCTGGCGGCGTTACTCCTCCTTGTGTAGAGCCCGCTACACGGCGTCGTCATGCCTTGCCATCGACGAAAAATCCGTCGCGACTTACGAAAGTTTTTCACGGGACAGAACACTAGAAGCGGTCTCAAAATTCGTCTGAAGCGTTCAGGCAAGGCGCGCGGCCATTCGAGGAGCGCAGTTTACACGCCAGTAAATGAGCACCGCAGAAGGTCGCGCAACGCAGCATCAACGTCTCAGACGAGTTTTGAGACCACTTCTACTCGAGTTCGCTGTCGAGAAAGCCGACGTGGCTCGGGATATTCTCCGGCTTCGGCACCCACCGGTACCGACGCTCGGAATAAAGCGACATCGTCGGCGCCGGAAAATCCGGATCGGCGAAACATCCGACGGCCACGGCCGCACCGTCCGGGAACAGTGCAGGTATTTCCCAATACATCGTCGTTCCACATTCGGGGCAAAGTTTAAATTCAATTTCGACACCCTCGTCACCGGTCCGCACGTATTGCTTGACCTCGCCTTGAATCGTGATAGCCGAGCGATCGAACCAGGCGCTCATGTTGTAGGTCGTGCCCGTACGGCGCTGGCATAAGGTGCAATTACAAATGATGACGTGTTCAGGATCGCCGTCAGCCGTGATCTTCATTTGTCCGCAGTGGCACAAGGCTGATCGTTTCATCGTAGAGCTCCCAACAAACGATACATAGAAGGATCAGAATGACCCATTAGTTCGTGATCCTCTGCAGGTCGGCCTGACGGATCATTTCGAGCGACCAGTGGATCTCGTCCTCTTTGAAAAACAGCGCCTCCTGCGCCCGCTTCGGCAACTTCGCGCTGTGGCGTTCGTAATGGGCCATGTCGGCGGTAAAGACAGCCGCCACGACCCGTCTGATCTCGAGCGGCATGTCGAGATATTCCACGGACATGATGTAGAGGTGTTCCAACAACGCGTTGACGAATCGATGCCGGCGCGTGGGCGCCTGCGTTGCCGGCGCGCTTTCGACGGCTGCCGCGGCCTGCTCGATATATCGACCATACGCTTCAATGGCTACGACAGCGGCGTTGGACTCCCCTGCGTTGATCATTGTGGTCGCCTCCGCTAGTTTTTCGCGACCGAATGCGAGACACAAGGCCATCTCTTCGTCGCTCGATTCGGCCAGCTCGAGCTCGATGCGTTCTCTCATTCGATCCACCGGATAGAGAAACTGGTCGGGCGTCGCGCCGGGATCCGGCAGCCATTCGACGTCGCCGAATGAGTTCATCAAACCGTGCCCCGCATGCGCACCTGTCGCGACGAGAAGACACGCAGCGGCCATGAAACCTCTAGCCTTCATAGGGCGGCGCTCGAGTTCGATTCCTCGGGGTCAGTGGCCACGTCGAGTACGAAGCGGAACACGCGCGGCTCGCCATCAGGCGCCGCCTGCAGGAACACGTAGTAGCGGCCTGGCGCGGGGAACACGTAGCGCATCGGTACCTCCGGGCCCGGAAAGACCAATTCGGACTGCAGACACATCAACTGCACCAACATTTCCTGGATCCGCGCGCCGCGCGCTGCCGGATCACCGCCGCGCTCGTGGGCGAGCTCCAAAATAGCGGCGACTTTAGGCGTGTAGCTATGCAGGTGACCGAAATAACGCCCGTCGTCCCGCCACGTCGCGCCGTGCAACTCGGAACCGAGGTACAGCGCAAGATTGGTCACGGGCGTGCCGTTGCGCTCGAGCGCCAGCACTAACTCGGTCTCGAAACCCGCCGCGGGCGTCTGCGGCGAGGCGTGTAACGACGCAGTGTAGTCCCCAAACTGTTTGGTTCGCGCCATATCTGGCGGGCGTTCAGAACCGGGTTCCGGGACACCCACTTCGACATCGAAATGCTTCGTCCAGCTCCGATTGCGGTGCGCGAATTCGCTGACGATGCGATAGTGGCCCGCAGCCGGAAATCGGAACGGAAAGCGTAGCGCTCCTGCGGCCCGATCGCGGTCGCTTGTGGCGGAAAAATCTTCATGATGAATATGGGAGAAACTCGAAAAATCCATACTCACGATAAAGTTGTGAATCAATCGCTCGTGAGCGATTTGTAGATCGGTAACGGGCTTGCCGCTCTGCGCGTAAGCCAGCTGAAAGCTCAGGAGCGTGTCCCGCCCGGGTTTCGGCGTTGGTGGATCCAGCGTCAAGGTCAAGCGATAGGGGCCGCCCGGTCGGCCTTCGAATTGACCGTTTCCATCCTCCGTACAACTCGTAAGCGCGAGCACGGCGGCAAGAATCGTGATCGGGTAGCGCATTGGCGCCATGATGGACTGCGCCGGGCGCGCGCGACAAGCGAATCAGCGGGTGCTCGAAACCGTGCGGCCTACTCGAGCTCAGCGCCGCCGCTTTCGAAGACCAGGCGCCCCGCCGCATTCTGTGCTTGTAGGCGTGCGGCAATATCCGGCGGTAGCGAGGCATTGCGCGCCTGCGGAAATTTCTCGGCATGTAGATCGGGTCGCATGTAAAAGGTGTCGGGCGTAAGGATCCGGACTTCCGATTTCATCGGTTCGATCAGCCAGTCGCGGCGCATGAACTCCGCGGTGAAGATCATATTCTTCTCTTCCTCCGTCCAGCCGTGCGGGCGGTGCGGATCGTGAAAACTATAGCTGATCAGGTCATTCGGAATATTCCAATACACGTTCAGCAGCGGCGAATATCCGAACGAACCTTGCTCCGGGATCGAATGCTCGGCGAGCCTTACTTCAATCGTCATGAGCGATCCGTCGCGGCCGTACTTCTCCTGGCGCAGTGGATAGAAGGTGGTTTTTTCGAGCCAGAGAACCAACATGCCCTCGCGGTAACCCGGCAGCCACTCGTCGCGTGGCGTCGCCTTCAGTACCCAGCAGGCGACGCCGCCGTCGGGCAGGTAATGCGGAAAATCATCGCCCATCAACTTCAGGGAGTCCGTCGCCCGCTCGACGAATCCTTTATCGTCGCCACGATTGAGCGTGATGGTCGGGCGGGTGTTGGGAAAACGAACGGTTTCATAGAGCACGTCAGTGCCCAACAGCGTCCAGTCGAATTCCCACGGGTCGCGGCCGATTACGTCGTCGAAGGTCTGGGCGTTGTCGGGAAATCGCTGGTCACGGCGCGGCGCGGGCAAGCGCCGGACGCGGCGGAGTTGCGGTGAATAAATGAAATAGTCCATCTTCGTGCGGGCATCCGCATCGGTGCGGTAGGGCATCCAGAGCTGCTGCGTCCCCTCGTTCTCCGGCGGGAAAAGGTCATAGGTCATCCAGCGCGCCTGGACCTGCCCGCCTTGCGCTTCGTATAGATAGCTTTTCAAACCGTCGCCGTTGACCTGCATGAAGTAGAAGATGGTTTCGCCCTGATTCATGTAACCGGAACTCGTGATCACGCCGTATACGTCGAGCGCGCTCCCGGCCCAGCGCGAGATGTGCGGGAACTCCGCCGAGCGGAAGCCCATTTCCTCAGCCGTGTAAGGCGGTTCGAAGGGATAACGTTCGGCCGGCGTATAGGGCAATGCGGCATCACGCGGCGTCGTGGTCGCGGGATCGAAGAGCGCGCGGTCTTCCGCACTCATTTGTTCGACCGATTTCCAGGTTTGCTCGGCGATCGCGCCCGCAGCGGCACAAAGACAACAGAGCGTCGCGAGCACCCACGTGACGCAATGCCTTCCGGAATTAAAATT
The DNA here is from genome assembly GCA_965217605.1 of Gammaproteobacteria bacterium. Lineage (GTDB taxonomy): Bacteria > Pseudomonadota > Gammaproteobacteria > JAYYZW01. The sequence continues at coordinate 353,501 of CBDCJB010000003.1, read as the reverse complement.
CATAACTCAGCTCCCAGCCGAAGTTATCCCATTCCTCGTACTGTCCGTAAAGGTCCAGGTCGCCGCCGCTGTCGTATCCGGTATAGATGAACTGCCCGGTTACAAATGACGAGAATTTATATTTGAATCTGAGTTTCGTCTTGATTCCTTGCCAGTCGGCTTGGGGTCCACTGACGACCGGAAAGAGCGTCAGCTCCATACTCAGGCGGTCGCGGGTGAATGCAAAAGGCCGCGAGAAGAAGGCCACCGGGATCACCGTCCACTCGTCACCGATACCGCCACCGAAACCGGGGCCTAGCGTGTTTTTCCAGTCGAAGGTATAGAACAGCGAACCCTGAAGAATGAAAGTTGAACGCGCGGGTAAGCCGACCTCAGCGGCCACCGCCGCACGCAACGTATCGCGTTTTGAAGTGCCATCGAGCCTGGCACCCGCACGCGCGCCGGCCCGTTTGTCGAAATCGGCGAAGCGCACGCCATTCGTATACAGCGCTTCGACGCGGAAGACGGTCGGTAAGGCATTGACTATGGGAATGCCGGTGAAGGTGGTCGCGTAATCGGCGGTAATCCCGGCGTGATGGAGCCGTTCGTGCCGGGGCCTCAGCCGTAAAAGGGTGTCTGCGCCCCTCACTTCGGTTCCAACCACGTGTTGCACTGGATTCTTGTCCCAGGCGTAGTAATAAATAAATCCGTAGGTCAGCGCCCCCTGTGTCCGATCGAAACGCAGCGCGTATTCGTGATCGCTGAAATCACGCGTACTCGGCCGCAGCACCGGCAACACGATGTCGGTGACGGCCGACGGCGGCGGCGCCAGCGGCGAAGCCCAGGGCGATCCCGGCAGCGCCTGGCGGTCGTGCTCGAAATCGAAGATGTACAAGAGCTGCACCGAATTTTGCCCAAAGTAGAACGTACCGCTGGCCATCCAGGTGGGCAGGCGACGCCATTCAAAGTCCTCGGATTCGAGCTGCACCGATTCGCGGCGGTCCATGGCATTGATGGCGTCGATGAACTGCCCGTCCATCTTGCCCCAGGCGATCTGCTGCTTACCGAGCTTGAAGTCGATGCGCGGCGTGCGGTAGCTGATGTAGGCCTCGCGCAATATGCGCTCGCGGTTGTGGTAGACCTCCGCCGTGCGGTTGAGCTCGTCGGCGAACAGCCCGCGTGCATCCTGCCAGTCGTATGCGCCGTCGTAGAGGAAGTGCGTGACGATGTTGATGTCGAGTCCATGCGCGAGGTGGTACCCCGTTTCCAGTTCGAGCAGGTTTTGGAGCTGCAGAAATCGATAATCCTGGTCGCGAAAGCCCACCATGTCGTCTTCGTCGACGAGCACGTCCGACCACTGTCTCACGAACCCTTTGAAACGCAGATCTGGAATCGCACGCTCGATCGGCGTGCGTACGTGCCGCCCGATAGGGTCGAACGTAGCCATCGACCGATCGAATTTGGACCACAGATCGCCAAGACCGCCGGCGGCTGCCAGCGGCGACACAAGGCACACGAGCAGCGCGATCAGCCGCCGCCGACCGATCCCAGCGATCTTCACTCAAAATCTCCGAAGTTCCCATAACTATATCATTTTAACGATGAACCCGGATCCCGCTACGCTCCATCCGGGCTACGCGGGTGATGTAGCCTGGATGGAGCGCAGCGGAATCCGGGATCATAATTCTCCATACTGAAGGATTACCCGCGGCCGCCACACGCCATGCCCACCCTTTCAATTGTCATTCCCGCGTTGGACGAAGAAGCGGCGATCGGTGAAACGATCCGCCGCTGCCTCGCGGCGCGCGACGGTATCACGGCCGAGTGCAATCTCGACGCAGTCGAAATCATCGTCGTCAGTGACGGCTCTACGGACGCGACCGAATCCATCGCACGCAGCTTTGCCGAGGTCAAGGTGCTCGCATTCGATGTGAACCGCGGTTACGGCGCCGCGCTCAAATGTGGCTTCGAGCACGCTGAAGGCGACCTGCTCTCATTTCTCGACGCGGACGGTACCTGCGATCCGCGGGATTTCGTCCGCCTCGTCAACGCCACTGATGCCGAGCGCGCTGACGTCGTTCTCGGTTCGCGCCTGGGGCCAGGTAGCGAGATGCCCGCGCTGCGAAGAATTGGAAACATCCTGTTTGCATGGATGCTCGGCCTGCTGAGCGACCGCCGGCTCAACGACACCGCGAGCGGCATGCGGGTCATTCGCCGCGACGCGCTCGCCCATCTTTATCCGCTTCCCGACGGACTCCATTTCACTCCGGCCATGAGCGCACGGGCACTGCTCGAAGGCCAGCTCAAGCTCATGGAGGTACCCATCCCCTACGCCGAGCGGATCGGCCGCTCCAAACTTTCCGTGGTGAAAGATGGGCTGCGCTTTCTCGCCGCGATCGTTCGCGCCGCCATGTGTTATCGCCCGGCACGCCCCCTGCTCATCGCGGCGGCACTACTCGGTGTGCTTGCGGTACTCCTCGGTGCGCTGCCCAGCGGTCATTGGCTGCGCTACGGCAAACTCGAGGAATGGATGATCTATCGCATCCTGCTTTCATCGCTCCTCGCGACCCTCTCGGCATTTACGGCCTGCATCGCCATCGTGGCCGATCGGATTGCCGCAACCGCCCACGGGCGTGCGATGGCCTCGGGCGCCGCCGTAAACCGGTTGCGGAAGTGGTCCCGCTCGCATGGGCGTTGGGTGGTCGCGGGCGGCAGCTTGGCGATAGCGGTTGCGCTGGTGTGGCAGGGGATCGTGCAATACGTGACGACCGGCCACGTCGAAATGCACTGGTCGCGCCCGGCGCTCGCGTCGCTGCTCGTGATGCTCGCGGGGATGCTGGTGCTGACCGCTTTGCTGCTCGAAATGATGGAACTGATCGTCGACCAGCGTGCGGGGGGCGCCCGCACCGCGCCGCCGGATCGCATGCACCACCCGCGTGAAGGCGCAGATCAGGCGCTCGCGGATTCTCCCGGCGCCGCGTTCGATGGGCATGCCGACACCTACGACGCTGACTGCATACGCGGTCTCGCCTTGAGCGGTGAGTCGCGAGATTTTTTCGCGCGGGCGCGCGGCGCGCACCTGGCGGCATGGTGGTCACGCTCGGGACGTGGGGCGCCGACCTTGATCGTCGACTACGGCTGCGGCACGGGTGATGGCAGCGTTGCCCTCGCCGACGCATTTCCGACATCGCGCGTACACGGTGTCGACGTTTCCAGCGAATCCGTGGCGCGTGCGCACGAGCGAATCACACATGATCGCGTCACCTTCGATCAGATACGCCCGGGACAACCCCGGATCCCGGCGGCCGATCTCGTGCACATGAACGGTGTGTTGCATCACGTGCCGCCGGATCAGCGCGATGCCTTGCTCGGCATGTTGCTCGAAGCGCTCCCGCCGCACGGTGTGGTGGCGGTGTTCGAGAACAATCCGCTCAATTTGGGTACGCGCTGGGTCATGTCACGCATTCCGTTCGACCGGGATGCGATACCACTGCCGCCGTGGGAGACCATGCGCCGCCTGCGCGCGCCGGGTTTACACGTGGAACACACCGCCTATCTTTTTTGGTTCCCACGCGCGTTGGCGGCGCTGCGGCCTCTCGAGCGGTACCTCGAAAAAGTCCCGTTTGGCGCTCAGTACGCGGTGTTTGCCTCAAAACCCTGACCGGTATATGTCCGACGACTTTCGTCTCGCGCTCATCTGGCTCCTCGGAGGAACCATCGCAAGCTTCGCGGCGCTCGCGTGGCTGCCTGCCGTTTTCATCGACGGCGAAGTGCTGCTGACCGGCCACGACTCCTTCTACCACGGCCGGCGCATCCTCGACGCGGTGCAAGCGCCGCTTGCGCTCCTGCAGTTCGACCCCCACATCGAGGCGCCTGAGGGTGCATGGGTTCCCTGGCCGTGGGGGTTCGACATGGCGATGGCGGCGCTTGCTCGTGCGGTTGTCGCGATCGCGCCCGTCGATGATCCACTCCGGGTACTGGTCTACGTGCCGCCACTATGGGCGTTTATCAACGCCGCACTCGTACTCGCCGTCGCGCGCGCTTTGAGACTCGGGTTTACGTTTTCCTGCGTGGCGCTCTTATGTTTCGCGTTCGCGCCGATCACCCAGTCGATTCACGGCGCCGGACGGATCGATCACCACTTCGCCGAACAGACGGCGGTACTTGCCGCATTGCTGACGGGTCTGTTGTGGGCGGAGCGAACGACGTCGAAGGCGCGCGCGTTGGCGCTGGGCGCCGTACTCGGATGCGCCACCACGGTGCATAACGGCCTATTCCTCCTTCAGCTTCCGCTGCTCGCAGCGCTGGGCCGGGAATGGGTCGCCCGGCGTGCCGCGCCCGTCGGCCGTACTGCGAACATCGACGGCGGTAGCGTTTGGGCCATCGGGCTCATGCTCGTCGGATCGCAGGTGATCTGCGCGCTGCCCTCCGCGCCTTTTCGCCACGGCTTCTTTGCCTACGAACTGTTGTCGTGGTTTCACGTCTATGTCGCATTCGGCACCGCAACGATGCTTGTATTGCTCACCTATACACGGCCAAGCGCCCGAAGCGCGATTGCGATCGCGCTCGTTGCCGTCGCGCTCGTAGGCCCTATCGCCGCCGAATTACGCAGCGGGATCGAGTTCGTTTCCGTCGGCCTCGATGCGCTCAGAGACATGCCCGAAGCGCGTTCCTTAGTCGACGTATTCATGGCCGGTCCCGCCGGCTGGTGGTTGGCGGCCGAGGAGTATTCGGCGCTCGTTTGGCTTGCGCCGATCACCGCCGTCGCCTGCGCGGCGCGCTTTTCCAAACACACTGATCTGCGCCATTACTATTTCGACGCATTCGTCCTATTCGGACTCGCCATGTTGGCTGCACAGCAACGATTCCATCCCTACGGTTCGTTCGCGTTGTATCTGCCTGCGCTCGCGTGGGCACAGAGCCGGTTCGACACATTACCGAGCCGTTGGGTGATCGCCGGCGTTAGCGTCGTGGCGACACTCGCATACCTCCCCGTCCTGCCATCGCTGGCAAAAAGCGCGGTACCTGCTTTCGACTTCGATTACGTGATCACCCGTCCGATATACCGGCCGCTCGCCCGCGCCTGCGCCGAACGGCAGGGGATCGTCCTCGCGATCCACAATGACGGACACTACATCCGCTTTCATACCGAGTGCTCGGTGATCGCAAATAACCTCATCCTCACGCGCTCGAGCCGCGCAAAGATTGCAGAGGTGAAACGGCTGTTCTCAATGAGCGCAGCGCAACTTCGAACGGCGGCGCCGTGCGTGCGCTACGTTCTCGCACGCCGCAAGGACAACATCCTCGACACTAGCAACGACATTCGAGCGATCACGCGCGCCAACGCGGGGTTGCGGGCCGAACTGCTGCTCAACGACACGGCGCCCCTGGGATTTCGGCCGCTTTTCGAGCTGCGTACCAAGAATTACAGCACCCCTGACCTGCCCGTTGCCCGGTTGTTCGAAATAGAAGGCGGCGGTGACGCTGACGCCTGTAGGATAGACTCGCGGTACTGACGCATTGATGAATGAGATACCGCGACATCATAATCGTGGCGTCGAACATTTGATCGGAGCACTACGGGCCGATGCGAATCACACAAGCTCTGCAACGCAACGTTCAACAGAGGCCGAACGAGCTAGCCACGATCGATAGCGGGCGGCGACGTACGTGGTCGGAACTCGTCGAGCGAATTGCGCGTCTTGCAGGTGGGTTAGCCAGTCTCGGTGTCACACCGGGCGACCGCGTCGGTATCGTTGCGCTCAACTCCGATCGCTATCTGGAAGTGTTATTCGCCGTACCGTGGGTGGGCTGCGTGGTCGTGCCGATCAACTACCGCTGGTCGGCGCCGGAGATCGCGTATTCCCTGAACGACTCGGGCACGACCGTGCTGTTTATCGATCGCGAGTTCTGGCCGCTGGTGCCCGAGCTGCGTGCAGCGGTCGACCATGACCTCAAGATCATCTGCATCGACGCCGAACTCGACGACCGCGAAGCCATCCACGATGAACTCATCGAGACCTCGAACGCGATAACGGAATACCCGAATACATCTCAATCGCTCTCCGGGATCTTTTACACCGGCGGCACGACCGGGCGTTCGAAAGGTGTGATGCTCACCCATGAAAATCACGTTTCGAATACATTGCAACTGATCACGATGGTGGGCGCGCTTTCCGAAACCGTTTACCTGCACGCCGCGCCTACATTCCATATCGCGGACGCGCTGTACGTCTATTTGATCACGCACATCGGAGGCCGCCATGTCTTCATGCCACGTTTCGAGCCGGCCGCGTGCGCCCAAGCGATGCAGGACCACGCCGTTACGGACACCATCCTGGTCCCGACCATGATTCAAATGTTGCTCGAACAACCGAACTTCGAGACCTTCGATCTCGGGCGATTTCAACGTTTGTTTTACGGCGCATCGCCGATGCCCGAAGCCGTCGCCATCGACCTGGTCAAGAAACTGCCGTGGGTATCGGCGTTTCACCTCTATGGTCAAACCGAGGCAGCGCCCTTGTTGACCGCCCTCCCCGCCCGTTACCACACGGCCGAGGGCCCGCATGCCGGTCGCTTGCGATCGTGTGGGCGCGCCCTGCCGGCGGTCGAGATCAAGATCATCGACGACCAGGGTGACGAGGTTCCCCGCGGGACGGTCGGCGAGATCATCGCGCGCGGACCCAACATCATGAAGGGCTATTGGGGTCGTGATGACCTGACGGCGGAAACCGTGCGCGATGGATGGCTGCATACGGGCGACGCCGCGCACATGGACGAAGGCGGATTCATTTTCATCAGTGACCGCCTCAAAGACATGATCATCACCGGCGGCGAAAACGTGTACTCCACCGAAGTCGAAAACGCGCTCTACGAACACCCGGATGTAGGGCAATGCGCGGTTATCGGCGTGCCGGACGAGAAATGGGGCGAACGCGTGCATGCGATCGTGGTGCCCAGTGAGGGCGTCACACCCGACGCGGAAGCGCTTAAAGCCCATTGCCGCGCACGGATTGCGGATTACAAATGTCCGCGCTCGATCAGTTTTCGCGACGAGGCCCTGCCACTATCCGGAGCGGGCAAGATACTCAAGACGGAACTGCGTAAGCCGTTCTGGGCGAACAAAGCGCACCAGGTCAATTGATCCACGCAGTAAAACGGCGCTGGCCACTCACCAGGGGCAGGGCAGATTATCCGCCCAGCATTGCGTGTATCCTCATCAGCAGTTCTGCAGTCGTGCTCCAGTCCATACAGGCATCCGTCACTGATACCCCGTAATGAAGATCGTTGGCGCCCATAACGAGTGCTCGATTCCCCCATTCGAGGTTGCTTTCGAGCATTAAACCGACGATCGCCTTGTTTCCCGCCACGCGCTGGGCCACGACCTCGCCGGCGACGATTTCCTGGCGCGCGGGATCCTTGTTCGAATTGCCGTGGCTGCAGTCGACAACGACGGCGTCGGGTAGCGAATTCTCACGCATCAACGCCGTACAAGCAGCAATGCTCGCCGAATCATAATTCGGGTTTAGGCCGCCGCGCAGGATGACATGGGTGTCGGCATTGCCGCGCGTGCGTACGATGGCGACGTACCCCTCGGCGTCGATTCCAAGGAAATGATGCGGACTGCGCGCGGAGACGATGGCATTGATTGCGACGTCGATGCCGCCGTCCGTGCCGTTCTTGAATCCACACGGCGCGGACAGGCCACTCGCCATCTCCCGGTGCGTCTGTGACTCGGTGGTGCGCGCACCGATAGCGTACCAGCTGATGAGATCGCCCAAGTACTGCGGCACGACGGGATCGAGCGCTTCGGTCGCCGCCGGCATACCGAGTTCGGCGAGTTCGAGCAGAAAACATCGCGCGCTCGATAGTCCCGTTTCGAGGGCGAAGCTATCGTCTAGATGCGGATCGTTGATGAAGCCTTTCCAGCCGATCGTCGTACGCGGTTTTTCGAAATAGACGCGCATGGCAATGACCAATCGGTCGGCAACATCCTGTACCGCCGAGTGGAGACGTTTTACATAATCGCGCGCGCCGTCCAGATCATGAATGGAACAAGGACCGACTACGACCAGTAGCCGGGGATCACGGCCCGCGATGATATCGCCGATGACCCGCCGCGCGTTCCGGACCGTCCGCGCCGACGTTTCAGTGAGGGGCAAGCGGCTGTGAAGCTCCGCGGGTGCGAGCAGGCGCGAGAAGCTCGCGACATGGACGTCATCGAGCGCAACTTCCCCGCCGGCCGGGATGCGGTTGGACATAGAACTACTCCCCTTTCGTTATTAGCGTGTGGCAGAATCACTTCGACCACAATAATAATGCGCCGCCGCGCCTGTTTCCCAACGTAAATCGAGAGGAGATCGAAGCCGTGGAATTAGCGATGAACATCCGCAACTGGGGCCCGACCGCGACGCCTGAATTTCTGCGCGCTTGTGCACAAGCTGCTGACCGCTCGACGCTCGACGCCATCTGGTTCAATGACCACATCGGCTTCCCGCCCAAGATCGAGAACAATGAATACGGCATCCCTGAAGACATGGGTGCGATCCTCGATCCCCTGGCATTCGGCAACTACCTCGCCGCGGCCACGCAACGCATCGCGTTCGGTACGGCGGTACTCGTCGTACCCTACCGCCCGGCGATATTGACTAACAAGTTGATCGCAACGATACAGGTCTTATCGAACAATCGTTTCCTTTTAGGCATCGGTCCGGGCTACCTCGAAGAGGAGTTCAAAGCCCTGGGCGTGGCGCGCAACCGACGCGGGAAGATCACTGACGAGACGCTCGCCTTCCTCAATGCAACGTCTGAAGATCCGCTGATCGAAGCGAACGGTCAGCCGTTTCTACTCAACCCCGTCTTGCCAAGGCCCCCGATCTACATCGGCGGCCGCGCGGACGTCGCGATCCCGCGCTCGCTCAAGTATGGCGATGGTTGGATGCCGGTGGGGGCCATGCCGGAACAATTGAAAGCGGACATCGCGTCATTCCGCGAGCGGGCTGCAGACGCCGGTAAATCGTCACCGGAGGTCATCGCGATGAAAACGCTGCCGCTCGATGACATGCCGCAGGCCGTGGAACTCGCGCAAGGCTACCAGGACGTCGGCGTGACACAACTCGTGCATACACAGGGTTACGACAGTACCGCACAATATGCGGAAGTCGTGTCTCAGGTGGACGGCGAAGTACGCGGCATGCTCAATTAATGGCGTGGGCTACGACACGATAAGCGTCGAACCGCTGACGCCGGCTATCGGCGGCATCGTGGCGGGCGTCGATATCTCGACTGAGCTACCCGATACGGTCATCGCCGAGATCCGCGCCACACTGCTCGAACATCTCGTCATTTTCTTTCGCGATCAGTCCTTGACGCCCGACCGTCTCGTCGCATTCGCCCGCCGCTTCGGCGAAATCGGCTACTACCCCTTCGTCGACGGCATGGCCGGTCACCCGGAAGTCGTGGAGGTCGTCAAAAAGGAAAACGAAACGATCAATTTCGGCGGTCTGTGGCATACCGACACGAGTTACCTCGAAACACCGCCGCTGGGTTCCATCTTGTTTGCGAAGGATGTCCCAGCCGTCGGCGGCGATACGCTGTTCGCGAACATGTATATGGCGTATGACGCCTTGTCCGACGCCATGAAAACAGCGCTCGATGGTTTGCGCGGCGTCAACAGCGCCGAGAAACCGGACGCCGCGGTGACGCGAACCGATCGGATTGCGGAAAACCCCAAGGATGCCGCGGGCATCGTCACGACGTCGTCACACCCGCTCGTACGGACGCATCCCGAGACCGGCCGTAAAGCGCTCTACTGCAGCAATGCCCATACGGTCATGATCGAAGGGATGACGCCGGAGGAAAGCCGCCCGCTGCTCGAACCCTTGTACGCAGTGCAACAACGCGAAGAATTCCTCTGCCGCTTTCACTGGAAACCCGGATCAGTCGCCTTTTGGGATAATCGTTGCGCACAACACAACGCGCTGAATGATTACCACGGACACCGGCGGGTGATGCATCGGGTGACGTTGAAGGGCGACAAACCGGTATGACTTTCGGATCACCATTCACCCACTGCCACAAAGGATCAAACAGATGAACGAACGATTATTCACCGACGAAGAACTGCGTGTCATGGGCCAACGCACCGTCGACCGCCTGACCGAGGCCATCGACGCCGGCGACACCGACGAAGCCAAGAAGCTTGCACGACGCATGTATAACGAATTCTTGGGCATGCATGACCTCTATCGCAACTGGATCACGGGGACCTTGAGCGAAATCGGACGCCGTTACGGCGATGACGCGCTGGAAGGGATCATGGTCGAGGGGGTGCGCGCCTGGTGGAAGCCCATCGTCAAGAGCTTACCGCAGGAGCCGGAAGCCCTACCCAAAAAGATCAAGATGTTCGCCGCCGGCTTGCGCGGCCACTTGCAGCCACTGGAGATCAGTGAAGACGACGAAAAAGTCGAGATAAAATTGTGCCCGTGCGGGAGTGGCGGCCGCTTGATCTCGGAAGGAAAGTACGAAGGCAAGGACGCGTTTCTGACGCTCAAAAACGAACAGCCACTGACTTACGGGCGTAAGGATTTTCCGGTTTATTGCGCGCACGAATACGCGATGGAAAAAGTCGATGTGGAAGAAAACGGCAAACCCTTCGTGGTGGTCGAACCGGCCGAGAAGCTCGGCAAGGAATACTGCACCATGGTGGTGTACAAGGACCCCAACAAGGTGCCTGCGAAATACTATGAGCGGCTCGGCCTCAAGAAGCCGTCCTGATCCATCCCACGGTTGAACCCTGCCAGGCGCCTAGGTAAGCTCGACGGTTCCATATCCGAGAATAAATTGCCCGGATCAATAAGACGGAGGTGTCGTCATGTGGCGTGTAGGTGTTGACGTTGGAGGGACCTTTACGGACCTCTTTGGTTGGAGCGAAGAAAGCGGCGAACGGGTAACGGCGAAAGTACTCACCACGCAGTGGGACCGCTCCGAAGGCGTGATCGATGCGATCAGGAAAGCCGCGCATGACGCGATCGAGGTCGTCGAGAAATCCGGCCTGCCCTTCGATGAGATCTCGACGCTGGTGCACGGCACGACGACCGCGACGAACGCACTGATCGAACGTTCCTACCCGGATCCGGCCTTGGTTACCACGGATGGTTTCAGAGACACGATCGAGATCGGGCGCCAGCACCGCGAGGACCTCTACGACCCTTACCAGGTCAAACCGAAGCCGATCATCAAGCGCCGCTTCCGATATACGGTGCCGGAACGCACTGACGTAAACGGCGATGAGGAGCGCCCATTGGACGTCGACGCCGCCCACGAAGTCGCAAAGAAGATCAAGGCGGAGGGGATCAAGTCCATCGCCGTGTGCTTTATCAATTCTTATGTCAACGCCACGCACGAACGGCAGATGCGGGACATCATCCTGGAACATATTCCGGACGCGCTCGTCATGTTGTCCGGTGAGGTCAAGCCGTTGTTTCGAGAGCATGGGCGGTTCGTCACGACCGCGATCAGCGCAGCCTTGAAACCGGTCATGGTGGAATATTTCAATCACCTGGTGACGCGCTTGGAAGAACACGGCTTCAAGGGATCGGTATTGATCCTCAAGAGCAGCGGCGGCGTCATGGGCATCGACCTGGCGAAGGACCATCCCGAGGAACTGCTCGAGTCCGGGCCGGCCGGCGGCGTGGCCTACACGCGTTATCTGGCCGAAGTCACGAAAACACCGAGCATCATCTGCACCGACATGGGCGGCACCAGTTTTGATGCCTCCATCGTCGAAAACGGCAAGGGCCTGATCAACCGCAATTACGAACTCGAGTTCGAAGTGCCCGTGATCGTGCCGATGCTGGACATTCACAGCGTTGGCGCAGGCGGTGGATCGATCGGCTGGGTCGACACGGGCGGCTCGCTGCGCGTGGGCCCGCGTAGCGCCGGTTCCTATCCTGGACCCGCGTGCTACGGTAACGGCGGTACCGAGCCGACCATCACCGACGCGAACCTGCTCCTGGGCCGACTCGAACCGACCCTCGGCAGCAAGATCAACCTCGACCGCGCAGCCGCGGAGACAGCCGTCGGTGGTATCGCCGAACACCTCGGGATCGAAACCATCGAAGCGGCCGAAGCAATGGTCAAGATCAGCTGCGAGATCATGGCCCAGGCGGTGAAAAAAGTCGTCATCGATCGCGGACGCGATCCGCGCGATTTCATGCTCGTCAGTTTCGGCGGGGCCGGCCCCATGCATGCGTGCAGCGTGGCGCGCGCGATGAACATATCGCGCGTCGTCGTGCCCGCTTCTGCCGGCGTCGGATCGGCGTTTGGCGCCACCGTCATGGACTTGCGCCAGGATGTCGAAGCCTCGATGTACGCACCGACTCAATCGGTGGATCTAGCCCAGTTGAATGCGCTTTATGCGGAACTCGAAGGGAACGCCCGCGCGCTCATGGCGCAGGACGGCGTACCGGGCGAGCGCGTAGCGATCCAAAGGAGCGCGCAGATGCGCTATGTGGGCCAGACCTTCGAAGTCGAAACGCCGATCCCCGATGGGACTTTGGATGAGGCTGCCGTGGCCGCCATCACGGCCGAATTTCACAAAATGCATGAGCGCGAATACGGCGTGAGCTCGGATATCTTCGAACCGGCCTTCGTTTCTCTGAGCGTCGCGGCGACCGCGCATATGGCCGAGCCGCCGGAGTTCAAACGCCTCTCGGGCGAGAAGATGGCGAGCCTGAAGAATAAACGCGACGTCTATTTCGACGGCGTGTGGCTGGAATGCCCGGTCTTGAACGGCCAGATCCTGCAACCGGGCGACGACACCCAAGGCCCGGCGGTCATCGAATACAGCGACTCGGTCTGCGTGCTGCCGCCAGACGCCCGCGCGCGGGTCGACGACCACGGCAATATGGCCATAGAAATTGCATTGCAACAGCAGGCGGCATAGGCTTTAACAACCTTTGATCAAGGAGACAGACGATGCAGACGGGTGCGCTCTATAAGAAAGACACCGATTACGGCGTTACGGGGATCGACCACGTCACGTTCGAGGTCTTGAGAAATCTATTCGAGTACACCTGCGACCGCATGTCGGCCGTGCTCCAACGGGCCTCGTTCTCCCCCATCCTCTCGGACATGGTGGATTTCTCGAACGCGATCTACGACGCCGACATGCGGCTGCTGAGCCAGGCCGCCAACGTACCGGTCCATCTGGCGGCGATGAAATTCAGCGCCCATGCCGTACGCGACGAATTCGGCATCGAGAACATGAAGGACGGCGACATTTACGTCGTCAACGATCCCTATTGCGGCGGTACCCATATCAACGACATCTCCTGGATCAAGCCGGTTTTCTACAAGGGCAAGACCTTACTCGGCTTCGCCGTGACGCGCGGCCACTGGATGGATTTCGGCGGCGGCGCGCCGGGCGGACAGTCCTGGGGCACGCATATCGCGGAAGAAGGCCTGCGGTTACCGCCGATCCGCGCATTCCAGAACAACGAGATCGATGCGAGCCTCATGAAGATCCTGATGGCCAATACGCGCACACCGCATTTCATACAGGGCGATCTCCAGGCGCACGTCGGTTGCCTCAAGGCCGCGGAGCTCGAAATGCAGAACGCCGCCGACCGCTATGGGATCGAGACCGTGAAAACTGCGATGCGGGAACTCATCGCCTATACGGAGCGGATAGTCCGCCAGAAGATCGAGGAGATCCCGGACGGCGTCTACGAAGGAGAAGACTACGCGGATTGCGACGGCCAGCAGGAGGGTATCGTCACGGTACGGGTGAAGATGACGGTCAAGGGCTCGGAGATCACCGTCGATCTGACGGCATCCGATCCCCAGACCCTGGGCGCCATCAATTCTCCCATCGCGAACACCATGTCGGCGGTTTATTACGCGATGCAGTTCTTCCTGGATCCGACGGCGCCACAGAACGAAGGCATGTTCGAACCGATCAAGATCATCACCAAGGAAGGCACCTGGCTGCATCCGGTATGGCCCGGTCCAACCATCGGTTGTACGGTATTGGCCGCGCCCAAAGTCGCGAGCGCAATATGGCAAACGATCGCCAAAGCCATACCGGAACGCGCTGTCGGCTCGGCCTGCGGAGACGGCAACTGGTTCGTGTGCGGCGTCCGCGATCCGGACGGCAAGACCGACGTGTTCACCGATCTGCCGGCCGGCGGTTGGGGCGGCACGCCCTTCAACGACGGCATGAACGTCACCATGGACCCGCTCGGCAACTGCATGAACATGGAAGCCGAAACGGCGGAGCTGCTGTTCCCGATGATCGCCTACGAAGCCTACGACCTGCGCCCGGACTCGGCCGGCGCGGGGCGCTACCGCGGTGGGCTCGGCTCGAATCTCAAGGTGCGCTTTCGCTGCGAAGGCCAGATGAACGTCGAGACCGCGCGCACCATCGAAGGGACGCCCGGCGTCAACGGCGGGTTGCGCAGTGTGCCTCAGCGTCTCTGGCACCTCTATGCAGACGGGCGGCGTGAAGTCGTCGGCGGCATCAAGGAGGACGGCGAGTGGATCAGCCCGTTGTTGTGCCGCCATAAGTTCGAATACGGCGATACCTTCCTGTTCGAAACGACCGGCGGCGGCGGATGGGGCCACCCACACGAGCGCACGCCCGAAGCGGTGCTCGAGGACGTCATCGACGAATACATCTCCGTCGAACAGGCGCGTGACGTTTACAAAGTCGCGGTCGATAAAGAAGCACGGACGATCAACGAGAAAGAGACACAAGCGCTGCGTGGCGCCGCCTGATCTGGGCGACGCGACTTAGCGATCTCACAGCCGGCTGCGGTCCCTGACCGTGCCGGCTTTTTATTGCGCTGCAACCAAGCGCAACATTAATCCATCCTTAACGTCTAAATAACCGTACGGGGACTAGATTGGTTCCCGTGGGCGGTGGGACGTTGAATCAATTATTCACAATTCAGCACCTGACGCGGCCCGTATCCGCGCCGCGTGTGAGGCACTTCACATTCCTTGACATTCCAGTACGCCGCGGATGTGGCCAATATCACATTCTGGCCGCATCGACCTCGCTACCCTGTACCCAGAGACTACGCTTGATTCAAGAACAACGTTTCGACTCGGACCACGGGAGCAGTAGTTGATGAACGGGATCGCCATCACCGGTTCCACGACCTGGAAGGTACTCGCCTTCGTTTGCCTCGCCATCCTCAGCGCAGGCTGCGCGACCACACATTCAGGGCCGTCGGCGTCTCATGCGGTTGCCGCGCAATCGGACAACGAGCGATCACGCGCCGAACGCGTGTTTCTTTATCAGAGCCGCATTTCCGATGCCTTGCTCGACCGCTATCCCTTGGTCGAAGTGTTCGAGAAGGCCGATCCGATCTTAATCGCCGCCGCGGCGCGCATGATGGAAACCTGCAGTTACCTGACCCGCGCGGTGCTGGCGAACTTCGAAGGCCGTGAGCCGTCGCTCGGTCTCAAGTTCAAAGTACTGAACAGCCTGGACGACTGCGAGCGCTCAGCGCAGCAGACCGAGGAGTTGTTAGACGCTGCCAATTCGGTCTCATTGCCCGACGAATCGATTTAAGCGCGCGGGTCGCTGTAATAGGATCGCCCGGGCGCTCATGAGCGCTTTGCCTGCACCATCTGCCAGATATTTTCGGGCCGCAGGGGCAAGCTGGTCACCTGCACGTCGAACGGCATCAAGGCGTTTTCGATCGCATTGATCAGGCAGGAGGAGCAGGTACCGGGAACTCCCTCCCCCTTACCCTTGGAACCCAGCGGCGTGTAAGGCGACGGGCTGTCGTGGTGAACCACTTCGACGTAGGGTAGATCGCGGGCCGACGGCATCGAATAGTCCCGTAAGGTGGTCGTTAATTGGTGGCCATCCGCATCGTAAATATACTCTTCCATCGTCGCGTTACCGATCCCCATGACCACACCGCCGTTGATCTGTCCGCGCACCAGCATCGGGTTGATCGGGGCGCCGGCATCGTCAACGACGATATAACGCAGGATCTTGAACTGCCCCGTCTTGGGAAAAACCTCCACCGTACACGTGTGCACATTACAACTGTGCATACCCGTTGCCGGTGCTTCGAAATACGAAGTGTGATCGAGCCCGGCGTCCATCCCCGGAGGCAGGTGGATCGGCGCTTGGATCGCGGCATGCGCGATCCGCTTGATTGATACGCGTTTGCTGTTATCCGCGATCCACACCGCCTCACCATCGATAAAATTGAACGACTCGCGGTCCGCGGTGCCGTCGGCGATCTCCAACATATGCGCCGCAATCTGGCTCATTTTCGGTTTGAGCGCGCGCGCCGCCATGATCGCCGCGCTGACCGTGTAAGACGCGCCGCGGCTGCCCAAGGTGCCACAGGAGTAAGGCGTGGACATCGTGTCACCATAAGTCACGTAGACGTCGTCGGGCGTGAGTCCGAGTTCGCCCGCCACCGCTTGCGCAAATGTCGTTTCGTGGCCTTGTCCATGCGGCGAATCGCCCTCCGACACCTGAACCTTGCCATGCGCGTCGAAACGCACGGAGGCAGATCCAAATCCGGGCATGTGCTCCATGCGCACGAGCACCTCCGAGCGCATGCCGGACAGCTCGATGCCCATGGCGATGCCGATGCCGAGATAGCGGCCTTGATCCCACGCCTCGAGTTGTTTTTCACGGAACGCCTCATAGCCGATCTTTTCCGCAGCGATATCGAGCGACCCGATAAAATCTCCACTGTCGACGTGGACGCCGAGCGGCGTTTCATAGGGGAAGGTCTTGATACAGTGCTTGCGCCGCATCTCGAGCGCGTCGAGTTCCAATTTCCGCGCGGCGATGTTCAAGACCCGATCGACGGCAACGCGTCCCGCGTACGATCCGAATGCCCTGACCGGCGTGATGCAGGCCTTGTTCGTGACGACGCACGTCAACTCGACGTCGGCGGCGACGACCTCGTTGGCGTTCGTCACGTACAAGGCGCCGATGAAGGGCATCGCAAAGCCAACGTAAATGGCGGTCCGCGCATCACCGACGTTGGCAATGATCTTGTCGCGTATCGCCAAGATGGTGCCGTCGCGCTTGAGCGCTATTTCGACGTAGTGGATCTGATCCCGTTCCTGGCCGAGATTGGTCAGGCTTTCAACGCGGTTCTCGACCCATTTGATCGGACGCCTGAGTTTCATCGCCAGATGGCTGGCGACGATTTCTTCCCGGTACAGAGGCGCTTTCGTACCGAAGGCGCCGCCCATGTCTTTCGGCTGGATGACGCGCGTCTTGTCGTAGGGGAGCTCGAAGTATTCCGCGATCAAGTTCCTGATGACGTGCGGGCGTTGCGTCGTCAACCACAGCACCAGCCCTTCGTTGGCGTCGTACTTTGCGAGGCAGCCGCGCATTTCCATCGCTTGGCCGCCCGTACGATGGCAAGGGATACGTTCGCTCACGATCAAATCGGCATCCGCAAAGCCTTTCTCGACGTCGCCGGACGTCACGTGCTGGTGATAAATAATATTGTCGCCCCATTCGGGATAAACCAGGGGCGCGTCGGGTTTGAGCGCTTCTTCGGCATCGAGCACCGGGGTTCTCAGCGCGTAATCGACCTCGACCAACTCCATCGCGTCTTCGACGACATATTTGTCGCGCGCAATGACCGCGGCGACCAGATCGCCCGCGTATTTGACGTCGCCGATGGCCAACGGCCAGTAGCCCGGCCGTTTAGTCACGTCGCCGGGAAGATTGGGAATGCTGTTGTCGGCCAAAACGGGGCGTGAAGTGCTGAATTCCTCACCCGTGATCACGGCATGGACACCCGGGAGCTGCTCGGCCGCGCTGGTATCGATGGCATTGATCACGGCGCTCGCATGTGGACTGCGGATAAAGCCGAGGTAGGCCATGCGCGGGGCGGTCAAGTCGACTAGGTACTGGCCTTCGCCCTTCAGCAGGCGTTCGTCTTCCTTACGTTTGATCGATTGCCCGACCCAGGGGTTTCTCGCTTCGCTGGTCATGTCTCACCAAAGGCTGCAAATACGCGCGCCCGGTCGTCAGCCGTCATCGCGTCGAGCTTGTCGATCGCCGCCCGCACCGCGTCCACGATATGCACGTAGCCCGTGCACGGGCACAAGACGCCGGACATGGCGTTACGAATGTCGTCCTCATCCCGCGACGGATTGCGCAGGAACTCGCAAAGCGCCAGGAGCATACCGGGCGTGCAATAGCCGCATTGAAGGCCGTGTCGCTCCCAGAACGCTTCCTGGATCGGATGCATCTCGCCGTTGACCGCGAGACCTTCGACCGTCGTTATGGATAAACCGTCGGCCTGCGCGGCCAGCAAAAGACACGACTTTACCGCCTTGCCATCGAAGATGACCGTACACGCGCCACAACGCCCTTCGGACGCACAGCCCACGTGCGTACCGGTGAGTTCGGCGGTATCGCGGATGAAATCGACGAGCAGCATGCGATTCTCGACGCTGCCCGTATAAACTTCGCCGTTGATCGTCACCGTGATCTGCTGATTCATCGGGCAGCGCTCGCCCTCTCGTACGCAGATTGCGTCAACGTATCGACATAATGCGCGATCAGCCCCCGGCGGTAGGTTGCCGATGCGCGAAAATCACTCGGTGCTTCGATTTCTTCGGACGCGAGTTCAGCCGCACGCGCGATAGCACTCGATGTCGGTTGTTGTCCTACGAGATGTGCGCTCGCGGCGGTTGCACGGGCAGGAATGGACGAAAGGCCGCCGACGACGATCGAAGCGCTTTCGCATCCCGACCTGTCATCCAGCTCGAGCTGAACACCGACACTCACGATCGCGAGCCCGTTTACGACGTGACTTTGCTTTGCGTAAGCGCCACCGCTCCGTCTCCCGATCCCCGGAACCCTTATCTGGCTCAGCACCTCATCGGGGTCGAGCGCGGTTTCGCCGGGCCCGATGAAGAATTCGTCGATGCCTAAGGTGCGGCTTACCCCGCCCTTCTTGACCGCGACGCACTCCGCCTGCAGCGCCAGGGCCACGACCGGTAGATCGCTGAACACGTCGGCGAACGCGAGCGATCCACCGAAGGTGCCCCGGTTTCGAATCTGCGGGTCACCGATGCTGCGTACCGCGTCAACCAGTATCGGACAGAGCCGGCCCAGCCGCGCATCGTTGAGTAAATCGGCATGCCGAACCATGGCGCCCAGTAAGAGAACACCGTCTTGCTCTTCGATATATGACAGTTCCGCGATGCGATTCAGATCGATGATGCAGTCCGCGCTCGTTTCGCGTGCCTTGAGTTGCGAGACCAGGCTCTGGCCTCCAGCGAGTAACTTCGCACCCGCCTGGTGCTCGGCCAGCAACTCGAGTGCCTGCGGCAGGCTCGTCGGCGCAAAGTAATGTTCGATCGGTCGGGGATACATCGCGCGTCACCTTGCGTAAATCGATTCGAGCCCGTTAACCGTTATCGATCGTTCGCTTCCAACTCGCGCGGAACCGCGAGGCCGTGTTCACCCCGACCTTGTCGCCCCATTCAGCACCGTCAGGCGTTTTCAACCACGCCTCGAATTCGGGGTTGTCTTGAAATCGCTTCCACGGCAGGTCCGCCCAGGCCTCGTGTTCGATCGGCACATCCCACTGGCCCTCCGACAAATAGGCATTACACATGTCTTCCTGAAAGGGGTAATCGCGGATCCCCCAGGGAATGCCCATCGGCGCGTCGGTATGCACGAGGAAGACGCATCCGCGCCGCGTCGCAAACGGGCCGTGCCACCATTCCTGCGGATGGCTGACCGCCGAACCGGGTCCCATGACACCCTCGTCGGCAATGAAGATATCGCCTTCGAGCAGGAACAGCTCCTCCCAGCATTCGTGGTGGTTGTGCTCGAACGGTGTCTGCATGCCCGGCGCCATGTACTCGAGCCGGAGGTGGCCAGCAGGTCCGCCTTCGTAGCCGTCGCCATGCGGATCGGGTAAGCGCAGGGGCTTGTGCAGGATGCTGTGCGAGGTCGGCACGCTTTGGCGCCATTCGAGATCCGATACCTGTGCAATACGATTGACGGTATAGGGCGGTGGGAACGCGGGCATGTTGGGATTCCAATACGCGAAAGCCAGCGCCCCGGCTTCCGAACTGGCTTCGCCGCCGCCACAACTCTGCGGGATATGCACGTAACCGCTGGGCCCTACCCGATCGCCGTTCAGGCTCAGATCGCCGCGCAGAACGAAGAACTCGATCGAACCGACCGCGTCGTCAACTTGTTTGCGCCACGCTTGCGGTATTTCTACCAGAAAGGATTCCGCTTCGCTTAAGCCATCGCGACTCATCAAGGTGCCATTGAGTCCCGCGATAGCCGCAGGTCCGTCGATAGGCTTACGCGGCAGATCCATATACGTATATAACTGCGGATCTTCGCGCCGCCAATGTTCGTTGCTCATGGTGTCCTCCTTACGGGTCGCGCGCGTAACTCGATATTCTCTTTATGCGCCGGAGCGTTTAGCACTGATCCCCTCTGGGACCGCAGTGCGACCGCATTACATCACACTCCTCTGAACACCGGTTGACGCTTCTCCAGAAATGCAGCCATCCCTTCCTGCTTACCCGCGGTCGCGAATGTGAGGCACATTGCTTCGGTTTCGAAACGCGCGCCATTGTCGAGATCCGTTTCCACACCGGCGTTGATACTGGCCTTGGCCTGCCGAATGGCCAGCGGCGCCTTAGCCGCCAATTTTTGTGAAAACTCTCGCGCTTTATCGAGCAATTCTGCTTGGGAATGGACGTAGTTCACGAGGCCGTAGGTGAGCGCCGTGTCCGCATCGATCATGTCGCCTGTGTAGACCATCTCACGGGCCCTCGACAGCCCGATGCGGCGTGCGAGCCTTTGCGTACCGCCAAAGCCGGGGATGATTCCCAGATTGATTTCGGGTAGCCCGAATTTCGCATTGCTCGACGCCAGGATCAGATCGCAAGCCAGCGCCAGCTCGGTACCGCCGCCCAGCGCATAGCCGTTGACCGCCGCGATCACGGGGATGGGAAGCTCCTCGAAGCTACGCAGCACTTTCAACCCGTGCGTAGCGAAGTTCTTCTGCTCGAAGGGGGACATCGTCAGCATGGCGCTGATATCCGCGCCGGCAATGAAGGCTTTCTCCCCCGCGCCCGTGACGATCAGACAGCGCGTTTCCACATGTCCGCGGAGTGATTCGACACAATCCTCGATCTCTTCCATGGTCTGTGGGTTCAAGGCATTGAGACTCTTGGGCCGATTGACCGTCAAGAGCGCGATCGCGCCGTCGGACTCGAGGATGATGTTTTTGTATGGCATGGATGCGCTCCCAATCGTATCGGTCGAATAATTGATGACCCCGGATTCCGCTCCGCTCCATCCAGGCTACGAAGCGCGATGTAGCCTGGATGGAGCGGAGCGGAATCCGGGATCGATATTCACGGCGCCGCCGCCATCACCGCCTTTGCCAATGCAAGCACGCGCATGTCGCTCCCGGGCGCGCCCACGATGGACAGGCCGAGCGGAAGGCCGTCGACATCCGCCACCGGCAGGCTGATCTGCGGCAAACCGCCGAGTCCGGCGATACACAATAGACACATCGCCTGCATGCGGTATTCGTTTTCCAATGTACTGGCGGGCTCACTTTTCAATGGGGCAACGCGTGGAGACGTCGGTAAACAGAGTACTTCACCAGGCTGGAGCAGTGCGCGTAGATAGTTTTTAATCTCTGCGTAGGTTTTGGTCGCAGCAGCGATTTCTGCGCTGCCGAGCGACGAAGCCCATTCGATGCGCTCGCGGACGCCGGGGCCGATCGTCGGCTTCACCTCCTCGATCCACGCCTTGCGGTTCGCCCATATTTCCGAGCCCTGGACGACGCGAAAGACTTCGAACCAGGACCGCAGGCCATCTGTACTGACGGTCAGGTTTTCCGGTTCGCCTGTGATCCCGGCGACCAGGGTAACGCCGGCTTGGACCGCCGTTCGCACCTCGGGGAGAACTAAATCGAACGCGTCTTCCGCAAGCAGCAGGCGCTCCGGTAGGGCCTCGGTCGGGTCTTCGTTCAGCAAAAGACCACCTACTCGTTCGAACGTGTTGGGATCGCGGGCGAACCAGCCGACCACGTCGAACGAACCCGCGAACGGGATCACGCCGTCCACCGACACGCGGCCGTGCGTGGGCCGCATGCCCAATATGCCGCAGTAACTGGCCGGCAGACGCACCGAGCCGCCGCAGTCCGTACCCAGGGCGAAATCGACCAGGTTGCCGGCAACCGCCGAGGCCGAGCCGTTCGATGATCCGCCGGGGATGCGATCGGGCGCCGCGGGATTGACCGGTGTGCCGTAATGCGCGTTTTCTCCCGTCAAGCTGTATGTCAGTTCGTCGGTCCGCGTCTTGCCGAGCATGTCGGCGCCGGCGTCCAGCATCGATCGCACCGCCGCGGCCGTGTGATCGTCGGGGGGGTGGGTCGCCAGCCAATCGGGATTGCCGAAACCCGTAGCTACGCCGGCGATGTGGAACACGTCTTTGGCGCCGAACGTCAGGCCGTCGAGTACGCCCGTCCCGGTAGGTTTCAGAGCGACATGATTCTCTCGGCAAAAGGCGCCGAGGGCGTCTTCGGGCAGGTCGTGCGTTTTTTCGTTCATATTATCGCCGCTAGCCGTGTCATCTCGGCGCTCGCAGTTGCTCAGGGTCCGTGCAGCGTTGGCGCGTCACGGGTAAAGGTCAACCGGCCTCGCTTCAATCCCCAACGGGGCGTGATGACTTCAGCAACCGCGGTAGCGCGCGTATCGCTGTCCAGCATGACCAGATCGGCGGAATTACCTTCCGCGACACCGTAATCCTGTAAACGCATAAGGCGGGCCGAGCGCCGGGTGATCATGTCGAAACATTCCACCACGTCGTCGCGTAGTCCGACCTGGCCTATGTTCGCATAGAGGTTCGCCATTCTTATCAATGAACAATCGCCAAACGGCGTAAACGGGTTGAGGACGTTGTTCGTCGACAGGGAGCAGTTCACGCCTTCCTTCAACAGCATATGCGCGGGGGTGACGCCGCGCATGACGGCGTGATCCTGATGGCGCCCCATCAGGAACAGATCGGTGGATGGTAATACCGTCAAAGCGACGCCGGCATCGGCCATTTTCCGGGCGACGTCGCGCAAACGCGCGGGTGGAACGGCGGAGAGTTTCGTCACGTGCCCGACCGCCACGCGAGCACCGTAATCGAACTTTTCTGTCAACTCGCACACGTAGTCGAGATCCAGCGCCTGTGGATCCGGTCCGAAGTCGAGATGCATGTCGATGTCGACGTCGAACTCGCGCGCCAGCTCGAAGATCCGATCGATCTGCCCGTGCGGGTCGGAATCCGTGTACGGCGCCGCCCCGACAACAGTGGCTCCATCGGTCAAAGCCGCCACCATGAGTGCGTCGGTACCGGGATTGTTCAACAGCCCTTCTTGCGGAAACACGCAGATCTCGATGTCGATGGCCCATTTGTATTCGTCGATCAGCGGACGGATCCCTTCGAGCCCGCGCAAACCAATGCCCGGATCCACCTCGAGCTGCGTGCGCATATGCGTCGTACCGTGCAGGATGCACTTCTCGAGCGTTCGCTTACCCCTTCGGTAAACGTCCTCAGGGGTAAATTCGGTTTTGGCCTTGGCGACTTCTTCGATCGCCTCATCGAGATCGCCCTTCTCGGATTTACAACGATCCAGAATGCACGACTTATCGAGATGGATGTGGGTTTCGATAAATCCGCCGGTCACCAACCCGCCTGCGGCATCCAGCGTTTCGAAATCGGTATTTAATCGAGGTTCGATCGCGACGATCTTTCCTCGTTCGATGCCTATGTCGAACTGCGATGCGCCAGGTTCGTCATCGATCCTCGCATTTCGCACGATCATGTCCATATAATTTCCTCGTACCGCGATGCCGACAGCGTACAAAATCCCAGGAAATAAAAGAAGTTCACGCTCATGGTGCAGGAAAGCGACGTTCTCTGGAATCCGAGCGAAGCATTCAAAACAAAGACCAACATCCATGCCTTCATGCAGTGGGTGAATGCACGTTACGGGTGTGAGTTCTCCGAATACGAGGCCTTATGGAAATGGTCGGTCGCGGATATCGAACGCTGCTGGCAATGTCTGTGGGACTATTTCGAACTCGAGTCGTCAACCCCGTACGAATACGTATTGAAGAATCGGAAGATGCCGGGAGCCGAATGGTTTCCGGGTGCGAAGGTCAACTACGCGCGACACATACTGCGCCACGCCCACTCGGACGACATCGCGCTGCAATACCTGTCTGAAATCCGCCCGCTCGGGCGGATCACGTGGAAGGACCTCGCGGTTCGAACATCGGCGCTGGCGGCTGAACTCCGCGGTTTGGGTGTCAAACCGGGCGACCGGGTCGTGTCCTTCATGCCGAACATCCCTGAAACGGTCATTGCGTTTCTGGCGGCCGCCAGCGTGGGCGCAGTGTGGTCGAACTGTTCGCCGGAATATGGGACGAAAAGCGCCTTGGACCGTTTTACGCAAATTGGCCCCAAGGTCTTGTTTGTCGTCGACGGTTACCGGTACGGCGGCCGCGATTTCGATCGTCGCGACGCCGTTCGCGAGTTGATCGGCGCGCTACCGGGCATTACGAGTGTCGTCAGCGTCGCATATCTGTT
This sequence comes from Gammaproteobacteria bacterium, assembly GCA_965217605.1. GTDB lineage: Bacteria > Pseudomonadota > Gammaproteobacteria > JAYYZW01. The sequence continues at coordinate 328,885 of CBDCJB010000003.1, read as the reverse complement.
TCCCGAAGAAGCATTCCTGCCGACCCCGAATGCGATCTCCTGGGAGGCGATTCAATCGAGCGCGGACGCTGGTTCCGATGGTGAATTCGAGGACGTCGATTTCAGCCATCCGCTGTGGATCGTGTACTCGTCCGGGACGACGGGATTACCGAAGCCTTTTGTACACGGCCATGGCGGGATCCTGCTCGAATTGCTCAAATTCTGCACTTTCCACATGAACCTCAAGCCGAGCTCGGTGACGTTCATGTTCACCACCAGCGGCTGGATCACTTGGAACGTGCTGACCGGATGTTTGCTGACCGGCGGCGCGGTCGTCCTTTACGACGGTAACCCCACGTTCCCCGATGCCGACGTACTGTGGCGCATGGCGGCCGATACGGGCACGACCTTCTTCGGTGCCAGTCCCGCGTTCGTCACATTAATGATGGACAAAGGCATCGTACCGAAAGACCGCTACGACCTGGGCGCCCTGGAGGGGATTTTTTGCACCGGATCGCCCGCATCTCCGGATCATTTCGCGTGGTTTTACGATCACGTCAAATCCGATATCTGGATCACCTCGGCGAGCGGCGGAACGGATATCTCGTCGAGCTTCGTTGGCGGCTGCCCGACGCTGCCGGTACGGGCCGGCGAGATCCAGACGCGGTTCCTCGGCGCCGACGTGCATGCCTTTGACGATGATGGCAAGGAAATTTTCGATGCGGTGGGCGAATTCGTAGTCACGCAACCGCTGCCCTCCATGCCGCTTTATTTTTGGAACGACGAGGACGGCAAGCGCTACCGGGAAACCTACTTTGATATCTATCCGGGGATCTGGCGACACGGTGATTATTTCGTGATGAATTCCCGCGGCGGCTGCTACGTTCGCGGCCGCTCCGACGCGACGCTCAACCGCTACGGCGTGCGGATGGGCACCGCGGAGATCTATCGAACGATCGAGGCGATCGAGGACATCGCAGACAGTTTAATCGTCAATCTCGACCTGCCCGGCGGTGGTTTCTTCATGCCTTTGTTCATTAAGCTCAAAGACGGTTATGCATTGAACGAATCTCTGCGTGAAAATGTTCGAGTCGTGTTGAGATCCTACTCCCCGCGTCACGTCCCGGACGAGATTTGCGAAGTCGAATGGATCCCGTACACCAGAACCGGAAAGAAAATGGAAGTGCCTGTCCGCAGAATACTAATGGGCCAATCCGCCGACGAAGCCGGATACCGCGATTCCGTGGCCGTACCCGAAGCGCTCGACTTTTACGTCGAATATGCCCGGAACAAAACGGCACCTCTCTTTAGTTAATCTTTAGCAACACGTATATCAGCGAGGAGAAAAAAATGGACTACGGCGTGATCTTCCTTTCCCATCCCGGTTGCGATGAGAACGCCGTGACGGTGGAGAACATGGGCTATACCCACCTATGGTTTGGCGATTCGCAAATGGTCTGGAGCGACGTCTACCAGTGCATGGCGCTATGTGCGAGGCGGACCAATACGATCAAACTCGGCACCAACGTAACGAATCCGAGTTCGCGAATCGCCCCCATAACGGCCAATAGCTTCGGCACACTCAACGTAATCGCGCCGGGGCGCGTCATATTGGGCATCGGCACGGGGAATACCGCGCGGCGCACATTAGGTATGCCCGCGGCCCGGCTTGCCGCGTTGCGCGCACATATCGACACATGTCGCGGGCTGCTCCGTGGCGAGACGGTGCCGTACCAGGAAGGGGATCGGATGCGGAAGATCCGGTTCTTGAATCCCGACAGCGGCTTCGTCAATCTCGCCGACGAGATCCCGGTCTATATTGCCGGCAGCGGACCGAAGACACTCGAACTCGCGGGCGAAATCGCGGATGGCGTGATCCTGTTCGGCACGGTTGGCGACGGTTTGCTGGAGTACACGCTCGGCCATGTCCGTCGTGGCGCGGAACGCGCGGGTAAGCGGTTCGAAGATCTATACATCCTGGTTCTCACTGCGGCCCATTTCGTCAAGGCGGGTGAGAGTCTAGACGATGTACAGCGGGCCGTCGGTCCGATCGTCGCGTCGGAATGCAATATTTTTGCGCTATCCGTGAAAGATCCGATGGAGTTGCCGGAAGATATCCGCCACGAGATTCTTGCATTCAAGGACGCTTACCGGTCGCCGACCGAACCGATCGAGACCCGCCATTTAGATCTATATACGAACTACTGCGCAGAGCTCAAACCGGAGCACGTTCCATTGATTACCGAGCGCATGATCAAGGAGACGACCTTGACCGGTACCCCCGACGAGATTCGTGAGCGCATCGATGCGATGGCGTCTTTGGGCGTTGATCAGGTCGCGATCGGGGCTGACGAGACCGATATTTCTGAATTCGCTACGCACATCATTCGCGCTTCGTAACCGCGCACGCGAATTTGAAGCCCCCCGGATTCCGCTACGCTCCATCCGGGATTTTTAATGTTTCGCCGCCCACAAAGGAGCCGGACTCGCACAACGCGAGCCCGGCTGAGTCGTGATTACCGATTATGCAGCCTGTTCTTGAAAGGCTTTCAGTGCCGCCTGGTGGTCGGCAGCAACTTTGGCGCCCGCATCACGCGCGTGCGTGGCATCGATGGCGCTCTGCAACCCCGGTACCTCGCTCATGATGTCCCAACCGTAGACGGCCTGCATGGTCGGTGCGGCGTAACAGAAGGTATAAGCGGATACGATGTCGGCATAGGTGAAATCGCTGCCGGCGATATAGGGGCTGTAGCTGCCGAGCTGTTTCAAGGCTGCGAGTCCGTTCTCGACGATCGGCTTGACTTCGTCGAAGGCCGCCTGGTTACGCTCACCGCCGAAGAAAATTTCGCCGTAGTGCCGGCGCACCTGCAACTCGACGTAGAGTTCCAGAACTCTAATGAGCTCGATGACCTTGCCACGGGCGAATGGATCGGTCGGCAGTAGAGCGGGATCCGGTTTCAACGCCTCGAGGTAAGACATGATGGCAGTGGTCTCGGCCATGCAACCGCCATCAGTTTCGATGCAGGGAACTTTCCCCATTGGACTTTTCGCTTTGTAGTCCGATTCTTGACTGGGTGCGCTCTCCACTTCCTCGAACTCCAAGCCTTTTTCTGTCAGGCTCAGTTTCACCATGTTGTAGTAGTTACTCAATCCAACACCGTGCAACTTAATCATCGTTATTGACCTCCTCGGGTGTCTTTTCTATGGCGTAAGGGATTTACGCCAATGGGCATCACTTCAATTGTCCGAATTAAATCGCGCCGATCCGTTGTCCGATCTCGGCATATTTATCTAACCAGCGTAGCACAGTCTCTTTAGTCTTCTGTGGGGCAGCGCGGGATCGCTCGTTCGATACAACCCATTTCAGCGAAACGAGCCAGATCGGCTTCCGGCGTCTCGAAAATATCGAACATGGAAATGCTGATCTCCGCTAGCGATCGCCCGTTTGCTTGAAGCCGTTCATCCAGATCCTCAATGTCTTCCTGCATGTCCTTGTGAAACAAGTCGATCGGAATCCAGCCATCACAGAAGTCCGCGACACGCTGGCGTCCCCACTTCGATCCGAAGGTGCCGAGGATCACGGGGGGATGTGGTTTTTGTACGGGTTTAGGGTAGGACCAGATACGGTCGAAGTTGACTTATTCGCCGTGAAACGACGCTTCCTCTTCCGTCCAGATCACTTTCATGGCGCGCACGCGTTCCTCGAGTATCTTCCAGCGCTCATCGTAAGCGGTGCCGTGGTTCTGCATTTCCTCGCGGTTCCAGCCCGCGCCGACACCGAACAGGAAGCGCCCGTCCGATAAGCGATCCACGGTCGCGACAGTCTTCGCCAAGGCGATCGGATCGTGCTCGATCACGAGGCAGATCCCGGTACCGATCTTGAGCGTCTTCGTCACCGCGGCGGCGGCCGCCGCGCTCGCAAACGGATCGGACATATGCACATATTCCTTCGGCAGGGGTCCGTTCCCCGGCCATGGCGTTTCGCGACTGGCCGGAATGTGCGTGTGTTCGGGAAACCACACCGATTCAAAGCCACGTTCCTCCGCAGCGATCGCTAATTCATCCGCGCGGATCGTGTATTCGGTGTTGAAGCTCAAGACACCGAGTTTCATTTTTTGCTCCGTCGTTAGAATGATCCCGGATTCCGCTACGCTCCTTCCGGGCTACATGGGCTCCGTTTGTTTTGCTTACATGCCGATGCGCTCGGCCATCGCTAATACGCCGTTGTACAGCCGCATCGTCGCCGCATCGACCATGACCCCATCGACTTGCGCCGCGCCCTTACCGTCCTCGACCGCCGCGAGGTACGCCTCGTTCATCTTACGCGCGCGCGCCACGACGTCCTCATCGGGTGTGAACGCCTGTTGCGCGAGTTCGACCTGCGACGGGTGGATCGCCCACTTGCCAACCGCGCCCAGAAACATGCCGCGCTCGCATTCGCGCGTGTAGCCGTCCGGATCCTTGAAATTCGGATACGGTCCATCGATGAAATCGATACCGTGCATACGCGCGGCGATGCTGATCTTGTTACGTCCGTAGTGCCACACGTCACCGGGATAGCTATGCGACTCCTTGAAGACGTCCGGATTGATCCCCTGCGACGCCGAATAATCGCCGACGCCGTAGATCAACGCTTCGAGCCGCGGCGACGCGCCGGCGATCGCTTCGACATTGGCCATCGCCTCGACTTCTTCGATTAGGACCTCGAGGCCGATGCGTTTGGTCAGGCCGAGCTTGGTCTCGATCTGGTCCAGCAACAACGCGACCCATTGCACGTCGAAGGCCGTTTTGACCTTGGGGATAATGATGACGTCGAGGTTTTCGCGCGCGCCTTCGACCACTTCGATAATGTCTTCATAAGCCAGGTGCGTTTCCAAATCGTTGATGCGTACGCAGCGGACGCTCTTGCCCCAATCGAGCTCGTTCAAGGCCTGCACCACGTTCGGCCGCGTGGCGACCTTCTCCGCCGGGGCGACGGCGTCTTCGAGATCGAGAAACACGAGATCGACATCCAGTTGTGCAGCTTTTTGCATCATTCTTTCGCTACTGCCGGGAACGGCCAGTTCAGCGCGGCGTAGGCGCAATGGGCGCTTCGTCGTCATACCGGATCCTCCTTCATCCAGTGACTGCGCCGCTTTATGAGCACACGGCGATCACCCTCGAATACGATTTCATCGTCCTGATTGACGCCCCAGTGGTGGAACTCGACGATGCCGGCGTCATCGCGCTCGGCATCGTGCTTGTCCACCACCTTCGAATAGGCATAGAGGGTGTCACCGTGAAAGACCGGATGGGTCAGCCGAATCTTGTCGAGTGACAGTTCAGCGAGGGCGTTCTCAGCCGTGTCTTGAGCCGCCAGGCCGATGATCAAGGCTATCGTGACGCCGCCGAAGGCTACCCGCTGGCCGAACATGTGATCCTTCATGATCTCTTCGTCGAAATGGCCGGCGGCCGTGTTCATCACGAGGTTGGTGATCAAAACCTGATCCATTTCAGTCAAGGTCTTGCCGCGGTGATGGCGTAGAACTTCGCCCGCTTCGAAATCTTCGAAGTACAAGGTCATTAACGCCCGGCCTTGCCCAGCAGGTGATCTGAAATGATACGCAACTGAATTTCCGAAGTGCCTTCGAAGATCTTGGTCAGTCGCGCGTCGCGCCAGTGCCGTTCGACCGCGTGCAGCTTCGTATAGCCGGCGCCGCCGAGGATCTGCAAGGCGTCGCTCGTGACCCGTTCGGACATTTCACTGGCAAAGTACTTGACCATCGATGCCTCTTTATCGCAACGCTCGCCGGAGTCGATCTTGTCGCAGACGTAGTACAGCAACTGCCGCGCCGCTTCGACCTCGGTCGCCATGCGCGCAAGTTTGAAACGCAAATCCTGGAATGCAGCGATCGGACGCCCGAACTGTTTGCGCTCTTGCGCGTACTCGAGCGCATCTTCCAACGCGCCTTGCGCACAGCCGATAGAGCGCGCCGCCGTGTGCGCACGCGCTTCATCCAATCCTTTTGCGAGCGCGTAAAAAGCCTTGCCTTCCTCGCCGATGAGGGCACTCCCCGGCAGACGGTATCCGTCGAAAGCGAGTTCCCAGGTCTTCCAGCCGAAATAGCCGATCTTCGGGATCTCGCTGCCGTGCATGCCGTCGGGAAGCGAGCCCCGCTCCTTATCGATGATGAACGCGCTGATGCCAAGGTGGCGCTTGTTCTCGTCCGGGGGCGGCGCCGAGCGGGCGAATAGCACGATGTAGTCGGCGCCATCGGCGAACGTGCACCAGTATTTATTGCCCGTGATCACCCAATCTTCGCCGTCGCGTTCCGCACGGCAGGAGATCGACGCGAGATCCGAACCCGTGTCGGGTTCAGACAAAGACATCGCTGCGAGATACTCGCCCCGGGCAACGCGCGGCAACATCTCCGTGCGCCGCTCGTCGGAAAGCAGGTCCATCGTCAGGGTGCCGTTGCCGCGGGCGATGATGCTCGCCACGCTCATCCAACCACGGGCAAGCTGCTCGGTCACGAGACAATATTCAAAGCACCCGAGTCCGCTGCCGCCGTACGCTTCCGGGATCCGAATCCCGAAATAACCCATATCCGCGAGCTTTTGGCGCAGCGCGAGCGGGATCTCACCTTGCACCGGATCGAGCGCATTGGCCACCGGTAACACCTCTTCGAGCGTGAACTGGCGCGCCGTGTCGATGATCATTCGGCGTTCGTCCGTGATATAGCGATGTTCCACGGTGGCTTGATCCATAACGTTTATGTTCGCCTGCTCATACGTTCAACTTTTCGCGCCGGCCGACCAGGTTGGCCCGCTTGAAATCGATCACGCGTTCGCCCGTTTGATTGAAGCCTTCCGTATGCCAGGTGACGATACCGAATGCCGGCCGCTTGCCGGAATCCCGCATGTCGACGACGGTACTGCGTGCGCTGAACGTATCGCCCGCGTAACCGGGTGTGTGGAAGGTCAGCTCATCGACGCCCAGAAACGGCCCCATGCCCGCTTCACTCAGATCCTCGACACTCAATCCGAAAACCGTGTTGAAGATCAATAAGGGATTGAGCAGCGTATCGGGATGCCCGTGTTCGGTCGCGTATACGGCATTGAAGTAGTGCGGATTGAAATGCAAGGTGAGCGTCGAGAACAGCGCGTTTTCCGCCTGTGACAGCGTGCGGCCCCAATGATGTTCGAACACCTGCCCGACCGAGAAGTCTTCAAACAGATGGCCTTTGGCGAGGTGGCGGGCGGTGGCTTTGAGATCAGCGCCAGAAGTCACATCTCTAGACGTCACCAGAGTGCAGCACGCCGGCGCTTTGCAGCGCTTCTATATCGCTGTCGCTCTTACCCAATATACCGCTCAGGACTTCCGCATTGTGCTCCCCCAGGCACGGCGCCACATAGTCGTTGTCCGCGGGGTAACCCGAGGTCTTGATGGGGTGTCCGGGGATCTGGAATTCGCCCGCAACGGGATCGGTTATCGTGCGAATGGTGCCGCGTTCGACGATGTGCGGATGGGTGAGGGTTTCCGCGACGCTCAAGATCGGCGCGCAGGGCACGCCGTGCGACTGCAAATGCTCTATCACGGCGTTAACGTCCGGGAACGTCGCCAACCAGTCTTCGATCAGTTCCACCAGGTCATCGCGGCGTTCGAGCCGGTCCGCATCCGTCGCGTAGCGTTCGTCGTCGACGAGGTCGGGGCGGCCCATGGCCGTACACAAGTCGGGCCAATGTTGGAGAAATCCCATCAACATTACATCACCGCCGGGTCCCCGGTGAACGCCCGCTGGGCAAACGTAGGTTACATGACGGCCACCGCGCGTTGGATTGAGCTCGCCATTACTGCCGCTGATCTGATGGACGTTGATTTCGTGGCAGTGGTAATAGCAATCCAGTATGGCGATATCCAGATGCTGTCCTTCACCGGTCCGTGCACGGTTCAACAGGGCCGCCGCGATCCCGAACGCCGCGGTAACACCCGTAGAGACGTCGCCGACGGCGACCAGAGGGATATAGGGCGCTTCATCCGCTTCGCCGATCATCGAGGTGACGCCGGCATAGGCCTGAGCGATGTAATCGTAACCCGGTTGCCTGGACAGTGGGCCTGTCTGACCGAGCGCGGAGATCGAGCACAGGATGATGTCCTCGCGCAGCTTCTTCAGCTCGTCATAGTCCAAACCCATCTTCGCCATGGTGCCCGGTTTGTAATTTTCTACCACTACATCGCATTGTGTGACCAGCTCGCGGATGATCGCCATGCCATCGGGTTTGCGAAAATCGACACAAACGCTCTTCTTGTTCAAATTTTGTTGCACGAAGAACAGGCCGCGTTCGTTGCGGAGTTTCGAAACCGCCCGAATGAGATCGCCGTCGGGCGCGCTTTCGACTTTGATGACTTCGGCGCCCATTTCGGCAAACAAACGGGTCGCGGTCGGGCCCGCCAGGGCGCGCGTCAGATCGAGTATGCGGAATCCGGTCAGAAGATGTTCGTGCGGAACGCTCATGATGAGGGCGAGTATATGACGAAAGCGATCGCGTAAGAACCAGCGCGGCCGGGCCAGTTCCTCCTTAACTATGCCGATAACCTAGCCGCAACGGGCCAATGTGAACTCACGATCCGAATGCAGAGCAGGGCATTCACGCGAGTCCAGCATGACGCTCGGCCGCCGCCACGGTCTGCGCGATCAACGTATTGATCGTCATGGGACCGACGCCTCCCGGTACCGGTGTGTAAGCCGCGATACGCCCGGTTATCGTGCTGAGTTCGACGTCACCCACGCCGCCCGGATGGAATCCGGCATCGACGACCACCGCGCCGTCCTTGATCCAGTCGCCGCGTATGAATTCCGGTTTGCCGACGGCACCGACCACGAGATCGGCCTGCCGTACCAGATCGGCGAGTTCGCGGGTGCGTGAATGACATACGACTACCGTGGCATGCGCATTGAGCAGCATCATCGCCATCGGCTTGCCCAGGATCGGACTGCGGCCGACGACGACGGCGAGTTTGCCTTCGAGCGCAATGTCGTAATGGGCGAGCATGCGCATTATGCCGGCCGGCGTGGCCGATCCGTAGGCCGCTTCGCCCATCGCCATCCGTCCGAATCCGTGCGTGGTCACGCCGTCGACGTCTTTGTTGAGCGCGATGCGATCGAAACACGCACGTTCATTAACCTGTCCCGGTACGGGATGCTGAAGCAGGATGCCGTGGACGTCCGGATCCGCATTGAGCGCGTCGATTTGATCCAAAAGCTGCGCTGTCGTCGTGTCGTTACCGAGCTCGACCTTCATTGAGTCCATGCCGATCCGCTTGCACGCGTTACCCTTCATTTTGACGTAGGTCGCTGACGCCGGATCGTCACCGACGAGGATCGTCGCGAGGATCGGTACGCGGCCCCCTGCTTCCCCTTTGAGCGCGCCGACGCGCCTGGCCAATGCCTCTTCCTGCGCGGCGGCCAGCGCTTTGCCGTCCAGCACCACTGCTGACATTTATGGCTCCTTGGCATAATCTTGATCGCGACGCGCATTATAGTGTCAGGCTCAGGGGAGTCGATTCAAAGGGAAGCACATGACGGTTGAACTGTACGCTTTTGATTGTGGCCAACTCACGATGCCGACGGGGACGTTTCTAGAGAACGAAGAAGGCATGATGACGGTGCCGGTACCCGCTTTTCTCATCAAGCACGCGAAGGGAACGGTGCTGTTCGATTCGGGGCTGCACGATAAGTTGCGCAGCGATCCCCTGGATTATTTCGGCGCGGATCTCAATGAACTGGTTGAAGTTCATTATCGCGGTGACGAAGCGATCGAAGCCTGTCTGGCGGCGGTCGATATCGACGTCGCGGACGTTTCCCATCTCGTCAATTCGCATCTGCATTTCGATCATTGCGGCGGTAACTGCAAGATCACGGACGCACCGATCGTGGTGCAGAAAAAGGAATGGGCATGGGCGACAAAATCGGAACCCGATCTCGGCTACTACCCGACCGACTACGTCACCGGGCAGGATATTCAGCAGGTGAATGGCGAATACGATATTTTCGGTGACGCCAGCGTGGTCTGTATGCCGACCTACGGTCACACGCCGGGGCACCAGTCACTGCGGGTGCGCACGGGCGTCAGGGAATTCGTTTTAACGGGCGATGCCTGCTACCTCAAACGCACGCTCGATGAATTACACATGCCCGGCGTCCTTTACGACCGTGAAGGCGCTGTCGCGTCCCTGCACAAACTGCGTGATCTGCAAAGCCGCGGCGCGGAAATAGTCTACGGCCACGATCCCGACTTCTGGCCGAGCGTAGTCAAAGCGCCGCAACGGATGGCTTAAATGAATAGCCCGTAGGAGCCGGCTCCTACGGGCGAAATGAATTGAGACCGCTAAGCTATTTCGGTAACGCCGCCGCGAAATCGGAAACTTTGAATTCGCCGCAGATTTCGCCATGTTCATCGATGAATTCGACCAGCTTGTCGCTGTCGCCGCGATAGCTGCCGTAGACGATGGTTTCTTCGATAAACTCTTCTACGTGTTCGTCGTTATACGCCTGATAGCAATAGTCACCCGGGCCGAATTCGCAACCGGTCGTGCGATTGACGACTTTGCCTTCGAGGACGAGCACAGACGTCTCACAGGTGTGGCGATGCAGGCCTGAGTTGAATCCCGCTGCGATCTTCATCAGGAATTCGACAGAGTTTCTCGACTCATCGACCGATAGGACCTTCATCACGATGGCATCCGTACAAGTAACCCAATCATTTTGACTGATCATGCCTTTGGCGACTTGCACGCCTCGTTCTTCTACGACTGCCGCGTTCATAAATTTACCTCTGCTCGTTTACGTTCGTCGAATCAATGGTCGGAAATCTATCATAAGCGCACGCCGGCGAGTACCAATGTGCCGATCGTCTTTCTTAACTAAAGGATATATGGGAGATTAAGCACGCTTCAGTGACCCGGCGGAAACTCCACCACCATGAGCGGATTTGCGGAATACGACAACTTCGACGCTGTGGGCCTCGCAGAACTTGTGAACAAAGGCGATGTGTCTGCGGCTGAGCTGCTCGACGAGGCGATCGTTCGTTGTGATCGTATCAATCCGGAAATCAACGCGGTGGTCCACGACATGTCCGAAATCGCGCGGGACATCGTCAAGAGCCATCTACCCGAGGGGCCGTTTTCAGGGGTTCCGTTTCTTCTGAAGGATCTCGGGCAGGCATGGGCGGGTGTACCGATGCGGATCGGATCGCGCTACTTCATAGACCACGTGCCTGATTACGATGCGGAGATTGTCAAGCGCTTCCGGGCGGCCGGGCTCGTCGTCTTCGGCAAGACCAATACACCCGAATTCGGCTTGATGGGCACAACTGAACCCGATCTTTTCGGAGCGACCTTGAATCCTTGGGATCTCTCGCGCACGGCGGGCGGTTCGAGCGGCGGCGCCGGGGCGGCCGTCGCCGCTGGCATCGTACCCATGGCAGGCGCCAGCGACGGGGGTGGCTCGATTCGGATCCCCGCTTCATGTAACGGCCTCGTCGGATTGAAACCGTCGCGTGGCCGCAATCCATCGGGACCGATCATCGGCGAAGGCTGGTACGGGCAAGTACAGGAAGGCGTACTCTCACGCAGCGTACGCGATACGGCAGCAGCATTGGATGCAACTGCCGGAGCCGATGCCGGGACGCTGTACAGCGCACCGCCGCCCGCGCGCCCATATTTGGAAGAAGTCGGCCGCGACGCCGGCCAGTTACGCATTGCCGTCTGTCGTGAAGCGTTGTTGTCCAATGCGCCGCTAGATGCGGAATGTATCCGCGGCCTCGATGCCACAGTCGCCGTGCTCGAGGATCTCGGACACAGCGTCGAAGATGCGGTGCCCCCGATCGATAAAATGGCGTTAGCGACCGGCTATCTGTTACGCGTGGCGGCATGCACCGGCGCCGAAGTCGCGTCCGCGCGTAAATACATCGGCCGAAAACCGCAAGCCGACGACTTCGAGCTGGAAACCCGAGCGCTGGCGAACCTCGGAAAATGTTTCTCCGCAATCGACTTGACGCTTGCCAATCGCGTGATTGAAATGGAGGTACGCAAGATCGGCCGGTTCATGACGGACTACGACATATTGCTTACGCCAACGCTCGCAACGCCGCCCGCGCCACTCGGCGTATTCAAGGCCCGCGGCGCCGACCTAATCCTTGCGAAAGTCTCGAGCCGCATACCGTTGGGGCCGATCGCTAAATTCGGCAAGGCCCTCGAACACCTCGCAGACAATAATTTTCGATTCGTGGTGTCGACACCCGTCGCCAACGCCACTGGAGAGCCATCGATTTCACTGCCGTTGCACTGGAGCGCCAGCGGCCTGCCCGTGGGGATGATGTTCATCGCCAAGATCTACGCGGACGATTTACTCATTCGCCTCGCCTCGCAACTCGGTACCGCGATGCCCTGGCAGGCACGGCGGGCACCTCATCACGCATGACCACATCAGAGATTAAATATGCCTGAAATTACCTATGGAGAGGCCGTCGATCTGTCGCCCAGGCTTAGGCGCATCACCGCGCCCAATTCCGGCGTCATGACCGGGCCCGGCACCAATAGCTATGTCGTCGGCAGGAACGAGCTAGCGTTGATCGATCCGGGACCCGCGATCGAAGCGCACATGGAAGCCATCATTCGACTGTTTGGCTCACGGCTCAAATGGATTATCGTCACCCACACTCATCGCGACCACTCGCCCGCGGCATACCCGCTGGCCGAGCGTACCGGTGCCGAACTCATCGGTAACGTGATCGAAAACGACGGCTATCAGGATGTGAGCTTCGGCGCGGCCCGTGCCGTTGTACAAGACGAACGTATAAAGACGCCCGAATTCACGCTTCGTGCGCTGCTCACACCGGGCCACGTCTCCAATCACGTCTGTTATCTCCTCGAAGAAGATCAGATCTTGATGACCGGCGATCACATCATGGGCGGCTCGACCGTCGTCATCGTGCCACCGGCTGGCAATATGAAAGACTACATCGACTCGTTGGAACGCATGTTGAACTATGACATTGCCTACATCGCGCCCGGACACGGTGATTTGATCGACGACCCGAAAGCGGAAGTTCGGCATCTCATCGAGCATCGACTCATGCGTGAACGAAAAGTCATCGATGCGCTGGAACGGATCGGGCCCGCTGCGATTGAAGCGCTCACACCGGTCGTCTATGACGACGTCGATGAGAGCCTGCACCAATGGGCGGCGAAATCACTGCACGCCCATCTGCTTAAATTGAAAGTTGAAGAACGTGCCCGAGCAGAAGGGTCCCAATGGTCGCTCACTGGGACGAGTAGGCAGTAAACAGGCTTTCAGACATGGCGCACCATAAAAATGAGGCACTAAATACGATGCTAGGCAGATGCTATCTATTGCTCTATTTAATGATTCTGTCTAGTTAACTGTTAGGCGTCAAAGAGAGCATCAGTGAATTGGGAGGCAATTTCCGCGATCGCAGATATCGTCGGCAGCGTTGCTATCGTTGTAACGCTTGTTTATCTCGCCGTACAGGTACGTCAGAGTACACGTGCTAGCGAATCGGCAGCGCGGTTCGAATCGGGTCGATACTGGTCGAACGAGGCGATGCAGGGAGCTATAAGCCCAGATTTCGCTCAGATCCTTTCGGTTGGATTAGAGAACCCAGAGACGCTCGAAGACGTAGAACGCGAACGTCTAATAATGTGGTACACCGAACACTTCTTGATGAAAGACACTTTGTACCAAGAATATATGGCCGGGATGCTGCCGGAAGGAACCTGGGCGGTGCATGAAAAGATTCTGCGAGGGTTAATGAACTACGAATCTATAACTAAGTGTTTGGATGCCGGCTTTATCCCCCTTAGCGATGGCTTTGTATCGTTTTTAGACCGTCTCCGAGAAGAAAGTAAAGACAGCGGATGGTCCTATCACGCCAAAGCTCGAATCTTCGATCGAAAAGACGAGTGAAATAACAATTGCAGTGCGACTAACCGGTCGTAGGGATATAAAGAAAAAAATGGCTAAGGCTTCGTTTAACGCCCTGCCGCCTAACAAGGCGTTGGAGCGGACGTTTCACAGCGGGCTTTCCTCCAGCGGCTGCGTATTTTCGCTTCCGGCAAGCCCGCTGTGAAACGCCGCTCAACTCAGCGTTAGGTGCATTTAGAGACATAACACATGGGATGGGAAGTCGTAGGCGTAGTAGCTGAGGTCATCGGCGGAGTCGCAATCGTAGTAACGCTACTATTTCTTGCTGTCGAGGTTCGGCGGAATAGACATGCGACCCAGGCGGCTTCGGCTGACGCGCAAGCGTCTGGAATTAACTCACTGAACTCAGTACTCGTATCCGATCCCGAACTCGTAGACATTTGGTTAGCCGGCCTAGCCGATCCGGCGCAACTTAACGCCCAAAGCCGGATGAGGCTGGCCATCCAGCTTCAGAGTTACGTTAATCATTACATTGCGTTGCGGAGGCACTTTGACTCAGGTTCGCTCCCCGAAGGCAACTGGGATTTCGGATGGCAACCATTTTGCGCCTTATTGAATACCCCCGGCGGTCGCATCATGGCAAAAGAATTAGCAATTCCGCCGGATTTGGTCGCCGATATAGCGGCGTATGGAGATGCCAATGGTGAATATCCCTGGATGCCCGTGCCGCCCAAGACTTGAGACGATGCACGTAGATTTCCAATCGAAGTGCAACTGAATAGACGCCGGGAGATAAAGAAAAAATGGCCACGGCTTCGTTAAACACCCCGCCACCTAACAAGGCGCTGAACCGGACACTCCACAGCGAGCTTTCTTGGGCCGGCGGTTTATTTTCGTCCCAAGAAAGCGCGCTGCGAAATGCCGCTGAGCTTAGTCGCTGATGGATCCCCACGAATTAGTCGAGTTGATGGGCGGATTCGATAGCTTCGAGTAGTTGTCGATGTGCCCGGATCAGGTCTTTGAAACTGAAGCCGTAATCGTTTCGCGCCAAGACCTCTCTGCCAAGGAAGGTTGCAGAAAGCACGTTACGATGTTGGACGGTGTTGGCCTGGAAGTGTAGATGCCATTGCTTTGCGCGCGCGAGTAAACCGAGCCACCATAAACATAACGTAGCCAAGGTGCCGATCAGGAGCAGGCTATTGAGTCGGTCGATGCGCGTTGTTCGAGTGAGCGAGAAACCCAAGCCGAAGCGGTCATTTTTCAGGTCACGAAAAGACAACTCGATCTGCATGCGTTTGCCGTAGAGATTGATCATGTGTTTTGGTGAGAATGATTGCGGTGACAGGTTGGTAGCGATGAGCCAAGGTTGTCGTTGTTGTTCGGCGAAGGTTTCACTGGTGCCGTGTTTGGCCAAGTGGATGACAGAGCGGTTGGCTTTGCGATGTTGCTTGCGCTTTTTGTAGAGATAGAGATGACACAGATAGGGTGATTTAGAGGACAGTTCAGCGGCGCCGAGATAACGAGGTTGAGTGCGCGCGCGATAGTATAGGTCTGTGGTTTTACGCCAGGTTTTACGTGATAGAAGCCGATAATTGATGACATTGCGCACGCGACCTATCCAATGCCATCCCAACGCTTCGACGGCCTTGAACCAGGGTCCACGAAAGCCCGCATCAGTGACGATAATCGGGACGCAGTGTGCGGGCAGCAAGGTGCTCAATTCCAATAAGAAGCGCTGATGGGTACGCGGTTTGTTGTAGTGCTTTAAGGGATAGGCGGCTTCATACAGTGGGATAGCCCGCCCGTCGACGACCAGCGCTGCACGGATCAGCATGATCCGTTGTTGTTGGATGATATCGGACCAGTCGATGATGATGACGGGTTGAGGGAGGTGTTGGCAGAGACGATGACACAAGGCCCGGTAGAGGCTGAGCCGTTCACGTTGTAGGTGCGGGTTGGAGACTAATCGGTCGACGCGTTTGATGTTGTGTTTGGTTCGTGCCGCGCTATCGAGTCCGCGTCCGAGCGCGGTTACGGTAAGGAAGGCGCCACCTAATAATGACGCCACGGTTACCGCCAATGCACGGCCGCGGGTTTGGTGAATGGAAGGGACTGAGTCGAATACGGTTCTATGTAATACTTTGAGTATGCGCATCGTGTTTCCTCTGCCCGATGTTACGTGTGGTAACGATCATTGGATCAGAGAACACGATGCGCTGCTATCTCTCTGTTTTAGATCACTTTTCTCCTCACATTCGTGGGGATACCTTAGCCTTGGTCGTTAGGCGGAATTAGAGGCCGAATATGATCGATGGAGCCTTCGAACTCTATAAGCAAATCTCTTCGTTCGCCCGGCTAAAGGATCTTGTTGATAACGCTGAAGCTGAGACCCTGCATTTAGAATGCAAAGCCCCAACTGAACCTAAGTTAACTAAAGATGTGCAAAGCCATTTGGCAAAGGCTGCGTCTGGATTCGCGAATACCGCCGGTGGGATAATTATCTATGGCATTAGTACGACAAAGCACGCGCACAGTGGCCTCGACGTCCTAACGCAAGTGGAACTTGGAGTTGCCCCGTTTCCGTGGACGGTATGGCGCTTGGGTTTCAAGCAGCCTGTTGATAATTATTTTCATAGTTTAGCGGTGATTGCTGACCGAGGGATGAGTGACGACGGTGTGGGTTGTACCCGCCTTCGATGAACGCGAAGATCGCCATCTTCGCGTCGGCCTGCGTCTTGAAACTGTGGCGGTCGATGAGTTCGCATTCGAGCGTCGCGAAGAAGCTCTCGGCCATCGCGTTATCGTAGCAATCGCCGACCGATCCCATCGACGGTTGTACACCCATTAACCGGCAGCGCTTGCCGAAGGCGAACGAAGTGTACTGGCAGCCCTGGTCACTGTGATGGATCACATTCTTCGGTCGACGCTGCCATAGCGCCATGTTGAGCGCCTCGAGCACGAGCTCAGTGCGCAGATGCGTCGCCATCGACCCGCCTACGACGCGCCGACTGAATGCATCGACGACAACCGCCAGATACACGAACCCCGCCCACGTCGGCACGTCGGTCACGTCAGCAACCCACAGTGCGTCCGGCCGCGAAGCCACGAAGTGACGCTCGACCAGATCCGGCGCCGGGCGGGCATCGTGATCGCGGCGTGTCGTGCGCGTCCTTGTGCGTCGACTCACCCCGGCCAAACCCCATTCACGCAGCAGCCTGGCGACGCGCTTGCGACCCACGTGCGTCCCCTCATCCGCACGCTCGGCGTGAATACGCGCTGCCCCATAGGTGCCTCGACTCCAGCTGTGGATGGCCTGGATACGGGCCTTGAGTTGCGCGTCGCGCTTCGACCGCGCTGAGGGTTCACGTGTCCGACACGCGTCGTAGCCACTCGGGGAGACACCGAGTAGCCGGCACATCGGCGCGATCCGGTAGGTGGCCTGATTCACGCTCATGAACGCGAAGATTTCCTCGAATCGGTCTCCCGAGCGAACCAGGCCGTGGCTTTTGAAAGGATCTCCCGTTCCTCACGTAGCCGCCGATTCTCCCGACGCAGACGCCGCAGTTCTTCGCGTTCGGCAGTGGTCAGACCGTCGTTGCGGCGACCTTCATCACGGTCGGCCTGCGCGACCCCGTTGCGTACGGTCTGTGCGGTCGGCTCAAACTCGCGTGCCAGGTCTTCCGGGCTGCGGCCCGCCCGTACCCGTTCGATCATCGGTTGCCGGAAGGCCGGTGGATAGGCAGTTCGTGTTGTGGGCATCGTGGAATCCTCCTTCTAAAAGGGTCAGGTATCCACGAAAGCGGGTCAACTCCATCTCAAATTTTTGGCGATGCGGGCATCCAGGCATATTCGTCGTTGGCATCTCCATACGCTGTAATATCGGCTAGCAAATTTCGCGGAATCGCCAATTCTTTCGCCATGATGCGGCCACCAGGGGTATTCATTAAGGCGCAAAAAGGTCGCCACCCGAAATCCCAGTTCCGTTCCGGAAGTGAGCCTGAATCAAAGTGCCTGCGCAACGCAATATAGTGATTAATGTAACTCTGAAGGTGGATAGCCAGCCTCATTCGGCTTTGAGCGTCAAGTTGGCTCGGATCTGCAAGGCCGATTAGCCATATATCTGTAAGTTCGGTATCGGATACAAGTACCGAATTCAATGAATTGATTCCAGACGCTTGCGCCTCGGCTGAAGCCGCCTGAGTTGCACGTCTATTCCGCCGCACTTCAACGGCAAGAAACAATAGGGACTTATATAGTTGACTCCACCATCCTAACATGGGAGAATACCGCTAGAGGTTGGCGAGAAAGGAGAAAATCAGGTGGCAATGAACGACGGAGTGACGGTTAGTTTGTTGCAGATGTTCGACCGGTTTCCTGATGCTGAGGCTGCGCGGATCTACCTTGAAGATCAACGCTGGAACGGTAAGCCGGTTTGCCCGCATTGCGGAAGCGCGGAAAAGATCACGGCCCGCAAAGGCAAGCGGTTGGGCTACTACCGCTGCCGCGAGTGCAAAGGTCCTGAGTTCACCGTACGAACAGCGTCAATCTTCGAGCGCTCGCACGTTCCGTTGCACAAGTGGATCTATGCTATTTACATGGTGGTGACGGTCCGCAAAGGCGTGTCCTCGATGCAATTGAGCAAAGAGATCTCCGTTACTCAACCTACCGCGTGGTTTGTCCTCGGACGGCTCCGCGAGGCTTGCGGCGGCAACTTCGACCAGCTACGCGGGATCGTGGAAGTCGATGAGACCTACATCGGCGGCAAGCGTAAGAACATGTCAAAGGCCAAGCGGAAGGAACTCAAGGGCCGAGGCACGGCGGACAAGACCCCCGTAATCGGTGCCCGCGAGCGCGGCGGCAAGGTCGCGGCACAGCCTCTAGCGTCCACAGACGAGCGCTCACTGATCGAATTCGTCGAAGCCCATACCGAGCAAGGGGTTACAGTTTACACGGACGATGCCAAAGCCTACGCGAATCTGCCGACGATTCTGAACCAGTATCAGCACGAATCCGTTAAGCACAGCGCGGGCGAGTACGTCCGGGGCGAGATTCACACGAACTCTATCGAGAGTGTCTGGAGTGTGTTCAAGCGCTCGCTGACCGGCACCTGGCATCACGTGTCCGACAAGCATCTTGGCCGCTACGTCAACGAAGCGACTTTCCGGCTCAATGAGGGCAACGTCAAGATCCACACTTTGGATCGGATGGCGGCCTTCCTTCGCCGCGCCTTCAGGCGGCGGTTGACGTACAGGCAGTTGACTGCCTAGACTTCATTCGAGCCGAAGCGCCTGATGATTGCGTGATACACGAGCGTTTCAAGGGGTGGGAGGCCACGGGACTCCCTGTCCCCGCCTATCGAATTCTAAACCGTCTCTAAGGCTGGTGGGCTGGAGAGACGGTACAGAGAACTCCTACTCGACCATTTCATGGTAGTCGAGGGGGTCCCTATGTCCACGATTAAAAGACCAAATTCTTCTCGCGTGCTCGACGGTGCCCCATATGATCCCAGAAGGGTGGCTAACCTCCTGCTCGGTGAAGCAAGGCGTATCGGCCTTTCAATCAGCAACTTATCGCTCCAGAAACTTCTATATTTCAGCCACGGGTTTGCTCTGATACAGCACCAAATACCGCTCGTCTCCGGCTACTTCGAGGCATGGCACTACGGGCCGGTGCATCCGGCCGTTTACGAGGCCTTCAAATCAGCGCAGGCAAACCCCATCACATTCAAGGCCCAAGCCTGTGATGTCCTTACCGGCAAATCAATCGCGCTCTCCGACATTGATGCTACAGATGTAAGACGCCTGGCTCAAAAGGTCTTGGCTGGATACGGGGACCTTTCCCCTGGCCAGCTTGTTAATATCGTCCATGCGAAAAGAGGACCGTGGGACTTTATAGTGGAAAAGGCCGCACACTCCATTGTGCTGGGTATGCAGATACCGAATGATATAATCGCCGAGCGGTTCCGTTACCATCTGATCTCGGTTGCCGACAAATCAAGCACAGGAGAGCCTAGGGAAGATGAGCCATTTACACAGAACCGACCTGGCGCGGATTACGGCCATGCCGCGCGAGGAACAAGAAGCTCCCCTGAAGGAATATCTCAAGAGTAAAGGGCGCGGCTCCTACCAGCCGTTTGAGAGTTGTTTTTCAGACATATTCAACGTTGGGGCTGAGATCGATGACGGCACACCCTCGCCGCCGGAGTGGAGCATCATCGAGAACAAGGTACGCAGGCACAGACGCTGCTGGTCAGAAAAGATAGAAAAAACGAACCTGGTTGTCGCAAAGGGCCTACACGCTTTTTCCTGCACACACGGCATCTCGGCGCGACATCAGGATTTCATGCCCCTTCTGCTAGGACCAGGCCGCACGGTTGTGTACTGGATGCCTATGATCATTGCCTTTAAAGGGCAGCCGTTTGCTCTTTTCATCGACCCACGCCGTCGCCGTGGCCTCACCGAAGGAGGCCGGAAATTCGTTTTCTCAATGATGCATAAAGGAATCCGAGAGTCAAAACCGGACTACGCCAGCATCGGTCTCGCGATCATCCAGTTCGAAGATGTCGACTGCGATGTGCGGCGTGTCCAATGGTACACCGACCAAGGGGTGGTGCTCTTCTCAAAGGACGAGCTCGAACGGATGATTACGTGGACTTATAAGCTCTGGGATAAGGTCATAGAAGAACGTCTGCGCGCGGCGTAGGAAAATAGTTGGAGCACAAAGGAAATCTCCATTCCTCGAAGCAAGCCCAAGCCTAAAACTGCGGCCGCGTCGGCCCAGGCTCGTGGCCAATCGAGCAAGGCCGAGCCCGCATCCAAACAGAAACCGCCAGCGGCGCTCAATGCCGCAGTACAAAGAATCTTCGCCTACCGCCCATCGAAAAAGCGCGGCAAAGTGGAGTCAACTGGATAAGTCCCAAACAATAGCGTGAATACGACTGCGACTGCGCCGATGACTTCGGCTACTACCCTTATGACTTCCCATTCCATCCTTTACGTCTCTTGATCCACCTAACAGTTAAGTAGACATCAAATTGACGTGTTCTTTCACGTCAAAATGACGTCGTATTGCGGTTCGGTTTTTCGTCGTTTCGGTTAGGGACATGTGGTTGATTCCGGTAATTGCCCGGTGCTCAGATACTTGTAGCACAAAGATTGTCGTGGCCGCGAATGATTCGGGAATCGACATGCGAGAAATCCGTCACTTTGACGCATAGCCCCCAAAATCGATTTATGCTGGAAGTCGGGCTCTCAGTTGTGGATTGTAAAGTCCGCGATGAGACGCCAGGTGGCTTCTATAATTGCTGCCAGCCGTTTAACTAAATCTTACTAACGCCTAGGACGCGTTAGCTCACCTCCCCGTCATGCCCGGTGCGCGTATCGGGCCGCCTGTACGGCATCTGTAGTCCCTGAAATTTTTCGATCAATGCTGCGCGACTACGCGTTTGGGTCGTCGCTATACGAATGGCATCAAGTCGAAATCGAAGTCAAGAATCGGAGTGCGCCGGTAACCGGTTACGGAGGATGATGGGACCGCAACGACAGGATGAATCCCGATTCAAGGAGTACTAGGATGAAGAGCAGCACGAGCGATTTGATCTTTGGGATGATTACCGCCGCGATTTGGACCGGTTTAGCCTCTGCGATGATTACGGTCGCTATTTGGGTCTACCTGGTCCTTGAATTATCGACCAGCCTGGCCTATCCGACGGTGGTGTAGATACAGGTCGTCACTGGCGCTAACGGTGGACGCAAGGCGAGACCTTACCGAGCACCAAGGCCGTGGGATTCGCTGCGCGTAACCGTAAAAGGCGCCAACCCGAACCAGTTTCTAATCCGACTGATGTGCGCTTTCGAACCGGTGACCTTGAGGTGTCCGTTCGTCATCGCGGCATGCAAAGCGACTTTACCGATTAAGATGTCTGCTACGGTCTTGCGCTCGCCACTCAAATAGACGTCGACTTCTAGTCCGCGGTCATCGTCGCACGCTTCGGCGTGGCCGTTTTCGATCACGACGTACCAACGATTTGCTACATCGAGATCACTGAACAGAAACCGCAATACAGAGCGTGGGCCAGGCATTTCTGCCGGGATCAGCGTCATTTCGAGATCGCGCATCAACGCTTCGACATGAACCTCCTCATGCATAAACTTTTCGTACTGCCAGCGCGTCGCCCAGTTGCCCATCGCCAACACCACCGATCCGAGGTCGCATCCGGCCGGGGTAAGCTGATATTCGTAGCTGCCACTGGCGTGGATTTTCACCCGCGCGACAATCCCCTCTGCCTCCAGCGTTCGAAGTCGTGTTCTGAGCAGGCTTGGAGAAATACGCGGCAGACAGCGCCTGAGCTGGTTGAATCGCGAAATGCCGTTCAACAGCTCTCGAACGATCAACACCGTCCAGCGTTCGCACAATAGTTGGCTCGCCTTGGCCACTGGACAGTATTCTCGATTATCGTACATCGGAAGCACCGCCGGTCCAGATTTTGTACCACGATGGTACAGATTTTGAACTGGTGGCGGCAACGAGGCCGACTTAAGGTTCCCCTCAGGCCGAAGAAGCCTCGAAGCGATTCTTGATTCGACAAGCGGCAACTATGGAGACAAATGATGAGCCTCGACACCTCGCGCGTACCGGATCCCTCACGCGGCCTGTTCCTAACCGACGGCGGTCTGGAAACCACCCTGGTGTTTCATGAGGGTTGGGACCTCCCCGAATTCGCGTCCTTCGTTCTCATGGACGATGAGGATGGCCGCCGCTATCTGCGCGACTATTACCGGCGCTATTTCGATATCGCTCGCCGCCACTCAACGGGTTTCGTTCTAGAGCCGCCGACGTGGCGCGGCAACCCCGATTGGGCACAAAAGATCGGTTATTCGTCGTCGGATCTCGATCGCATCAATCGCGCCAGTGTGGATCTGATGCATGAATTGCGCGCCGAATTCGAGACAGCTTCCGACCCGATTGCAATCAGCGGTTGCATCGGGCCGCGGGGTGATGGTTACGTCGCGGACGCGTTGATGAGCGCGGAAGAGGCCGCGGATTATCATGGCGTGCAGATCGCCTCGTTCAAGGCGACGTCAGTCGACATGGTGTCAGCGTTCACCATGACCAATGTCAATGAGAGCGTCGGCATCGTGAACGCGACACGACGCGCCGGTCTGCCGTCGGTAATCTCGTTTACAGTCGAAACCGACGGCTGATTGCCCTCGGTAGATTCGCTCGAGGACGCCATAGAAACCGTAGATGCCGAGTCCGATGGTGGCCCGGTGTATTACATGATCAATTGCGCGCATCCGACACATTTCGATCGGGAGATCAACGGTGGTGGCGCCTGGACGAATCGTATCGGCGGTTTGAGGGCGAACGCATCCAGCAAGAGTCATGCCGAACTGGATGCATCAGAAACGTTGGGCGAAGGCGATCCCGAAGCCCTCGGACAAGAACACATCCCACTGTGCTTGAGCTTACCCAACCTACGCGTGTTAGGTGGCTGCTGCGGGACGGATCATAGGCACGTCACGCAAATCGCATCTCGATGCGCGGCATGATGATACGGAGTAGAACAAGCGATTCAATCTTTGGGATGGTTGCCGTCGCAATTTGGATCTGTTTAGGCTCGGCTACGATTACGGTTGCTCTTTGGGTCTACGATGCGCTTGAAATATCGACCAGCCTCACATTTCCGCCGGTGGTATAAGCTCGAGTCGACCAAGCTACCGAGGGCGCATGCGGCAAAGCCCGAGGTGTCAACACGTGAGCAGGTTAAAAGAATCAAGATCGGTCTCTATATGCCGAAAAGGTGTACAGGCATCTTCCCGTTCCACCTACCGCCTTCATGCACAGCTTTTTCAATAATTACATCCTCTTTTGTTCCTTCCTGGTGTCGATGGAAATATCGATCTGGGCCATCCACGTACATCGTTCGAACCGCTTTCGCAATTCAATCACGATGGCTGTCTTGCTCTGTTTGACGTCAGGACCCTTATTCGCAGACCAGGAAACAAACGATATGGAACCGCCAGAACCCTGGCAGGGAAACGCCTCAGGTGTTGCCTACTCAGCGACCAGCTACGACTGGGAAACCGTGACCATCGAATTCGATCTCGACCAGACATTGACGAAAACCGTCGAAATCAATGCACGTGATGGGCGCCCTGACGATGTTCCAGATGAACTGGTGGAGGACGTTGATGCCCTGTTCGGCCTCGGCGCGAATTACATCGATATCGGATTCAATACCGATCGTATGGCCGCAGAAGTGCCTTTTGCACACATCAACGTCGATGAAGCACTGGCCGAAAAAGTGGTCCAGCACCTCGTCAACATTCTGAATGTGTTGAACTGAGACGGGTTCGCCCGCAAGCGGACTCCTACTGGGATTTCAGCACGTGTCGTAAGAGCTCGCTTGCGAGCGAAATGTACCTGCACGATTACATATTGAAAAACACGAACTTGTTGCCGTCGAGATCTCGGAAATAGCCGCCGTAGAACGTACCTGCCCGCGGCCCCGGCTCACCCTCATCGGTGCCGCCCAGTTCAATGGCCTTGGCGTACAGTGCATTCACGTTGTCGTTGGAGCCGGCGTGGAACGCGACCATGTTGCCATTGCCCGCTTTCGCGTCGTTACCGTCGGCCGGTTTGATGATCATGAACATGGGCGAGCCTTCCGCGCTCGACCATCCGACGAATCGATCCGATTCCATCGCCCGCTTGGCGCCCATTTCGGCTAGGAGCGCATCGTAGAATGCGGCGGCGCGATCCATGTCGTTGGTCCCAACGGTGATGTATCCAATCATGTCATTCTCCTCATTAGTTGTTATCTTCCGGGCCTGACCACGATAGTACCCGATCGACGCGAGAGAGCGGATTCAATTGCCCCCGGATGTAGCTCAGCTCCATCCAGGCTACGATTGCCTCCGGTGTAGCCCGGATGGAGCTGAGCTGCATCCGGGATAATGACCCGGCGGCGAATAATTGAAAGAATGCGGTACTACAACAAGACGGGAGGCCCACGATGAGTCAAGCGACCGAACTTTGCTATCTGTCCGCGACGGAGGCGATCGCCGCATTCAAGAACAAGGATCTGTCCCCGGTCGAATTGATGCGTGCCATGATCGACCGTATCGAAGCGGTCAACTCGAAGATCAACGCTTTCACCTACACCCATTTCGAGCGCGCACTCGAGCAAGCCCAAAAAGCGGAAGACCGCTACATGAAACCCGACGGCCGGCCGCGTCGGCTCGAGGGCGTGCCCTGCGCGATCAAGGATTTCCATCCGGTCAAGGGTGAGATCATGACGTCGGGCTCGAAGATGAATGCCGATTTCCGACCCGCCGCGACCGCGCCGACGATCGAGCGCCTTATGCGCGCCGGCGCAATCATGCATTGCCGTTCCACGTCACCCGAGTTCGCGCATTCCGGTGCGACCCACAGTCCGCTGTGGGGCATTACGCGTAACCCATATAACCTCGACTATACCTCGGGCGGTTCATCCGGCGGCGCCAGCGCCGCGCTCGCCGCCGGCATGACCACGATCGCGGACGGCACCGACGCGGGCGGTTCAGTGCGCATCCCCGCCGCGCCGTGCAACATCGTCGGTTATAAACCGCCCTTCGGGCGCAATCCTCTGGACCTCGATCATCCCCTTGAAACGCTCCTTCACTACGGTCCGATGACCCATAGCGTCGCGGACGCCGCCTTGATGCAGAACGTCATGTCGGGCCCGCACTCGGCTGACATGATGTCGCTCAAATCCCGTATCCGCCTGCCTGACGCCTATGAACCCATCGAGGGCATGAAGCTCGCGTTCTCGATGGATTTGGGATTTTTCGAGATCGATCCGACGATTCAGGCCAGCACCCGCGCGGCGCTCGACGTCTTCCGCGGACTCGGATGTACGGTCGACGACGTCGATCTCGGCTGGCATACGGGGATCCTCGATCCCTACCTGCAATACTGGGAAGCGATGGCGGCCGCCTTTCTCGGTGGCGATATCTTGAGACGCTGGCACCACGAAATGGATCCGTTTTTCGTAGGGATGATCGAGCGCGGTATGACGCGCTCGGCAATCGATCACTACAAGATCAACATCGTACGCGGGGAGATGTTTCAGAAGCTGGCGCCGATCCTGCAATCCTACGATGCGCTGATCTGTCCGACTTTGGCGATCCCGGCCGTTAAAGCGGATCACGACAACGCCGATCCCGATTTCACGATCAACGGCAAGAAGGTTCCGGCGTATTTGAACTGGTTGTTGACGTGGCCGTTCAACATGGTGAGTACCTGTCCGGTGATGGCGGTTCCGGCCGGCGTCTGCAAGGACACGGGTGTTCCAACCGGCATCCAGATCGTGGGGCAGACGTTTGACGATCTCGGCGTCTTTCGCATTGCCAGCGCGTACGAAAATGCCGCGCCTTGGCGCGACTACCGGCCGGCGCTATAGACCGGAATGATCGTTTTAGAAAACTGTCGCGTATTCGACGCCGCGAGCCCGACGCTCAAGGACGACCATCACATCGTTATCGACGGCGAACGCATCGAGGAAGTGACCGACGTGCGGCCGAAGATTTCGGATGCCGAGCGCTTCGACCTCGCGGGCCGCGCCGTGATCCCGGGACTCATCGACGCACACGCGCACGTCTGCCTGCCGGATTACAACTTGACTGCGTTGCGCGCGATGCAGCCTTCGCGCATGTTTGCCGAAGCGGCGATGAGCCTGGAGGCGATGCTCGCGCGTGGATTCACGACCATCCGCGACGCGGCGGGCGCCGATCGCGGCCTCGCCGACGCGGTCGACACGGGCGTGATCGCGGGGCCGCGCATCTATCCCTCCGGCCACGCCCTGAGTCCGACCGGCGGCCACGGTGATCAACGCTTTCGCGTGGAAGAAGCGCCGCTTTGCGGCTGCGGATCGGTGCTCGAATACGCGTTCCGAACCCTGGACGGCGTACCCGAGGCCTTGCAGGGCGTGCGCGACGAGATCCGCCGGGGCGCGTCGCAGGTCAAGGTGATGGCGTCGGGCGGCGTGACCTCGGTCAACGACCCGATAGACAGCGTGCAATTCTCGCCCGAAGAGCTATCGGCGATCACCGCCGAGGCCGCACGCTGGGGTAAATACGTGATGGCCCACGTGTATTCGCCGGAGGCCATCGCGCGTGCGGTGACCTGCGGCGTACGTTCGCTCGAACACTGTAACCTAATCGACGGCGCGACCGCCGATCTCGTCGCTCAGAACGATTGTTTCATCGTGCCGACCTTGATCACCTACGACACGATGAAGCGCTACAGCACACGCTTCGGTCTCACGGCGGGGCAGATCGAAAAACTCGAGCACGTAATGGATGCGGGCTCGAGCGCCGTGGCCCTGTGTGCCGAAAAATGCATTCCTATGGGCCTGGGCACGGATCTGCTCGGCAGCGAAGCGCAGGAACGCCAGAGCGAGGAGCTGCTGCTGCGCGCGGACATCCAGTCGAATCACGAGGTGCTGAAGTCCGCGACGACGATCAATGCGAAATTGCTCGAGGCCGATGGAGACATCGGCGCAATCGCGGCCGGCGCACGGGCCGATCTCCTCGTGCTCGACGCCGATCCGTTGACGGATATTTCAGCGTTGACGCGGCCCGAGGAAACCTTCGCCGCGATCATGAAAGACGGCGCCTTCTTCAAGAACTCGATCCGCTGAACGTGGTGATCATCGCTATGCGTTTTCGATTGCTCACCGCGGTCGCCGCGCTGTGTCTACTCAGTATCCGGGTAGCCGCCGTCGACGGCGAGCGCCTCGGCGCCGCCCAGGACGACCACGACAACTGGCTGACCTACGGCCACGGCTACGCCAATCAACGCTATAGCGGCCTGGATCAAATCGACGTCGACAACGTGCACCGGCTCGCGCCGAAATGGATCTACCAGACCGGCGTGCTGGGCACGTTTCCGGCCAGCCCGATCGTGGCGGACGGTGTAATGTATCTGAGCACGCCGTACAACCACGTCGTCGCGCTCGATGCCGAAACCGGCAAGCTCAAGTGGCGTTATACCCACGCGATGGAAACTGAGAAGCTCTGCTGCGGATCGCACAATCGCGGCGTCGCGATCGGTTATTCGCGGCTGTACATGATCACCGCCGACGCGCGCCTCATCGCCCTTGATATCTCGAAAGGCACCGTGCTGTGGGACATACCCGTCGTCGATCCGGCCACTGGTAACTCGGGCGATCTCGAATCGATTCGCCAGGCGCAGAGCCTGCCGCCCGACGCGCTCGTCAAGCTCACGCGTTTCGCCGGCAACATGGCGCCGATCGTCTATGACGGCAAGGTCTTCGTCGGCGTCAGCGGCGCCGGCTACACCGCAATCCTGGATGAAAGCGCGACGAACGTCGCGCATGCGCTCGGCCGCCCCGGTATCCGGCGCGGGCAGCGTGCATTCCTCTCCGCCTACGATGCCGAGACCGGCCGCTTGATCTGGCGCTGGTACGCGACCGCCGCCGATGGTTGGGAAGGCGAGTACGTCGAGCGCACGGCGTTTGGTGACGACTTGCATCGCGATGTCGCCCAAGAGCGCGCGAACGCCGAGAAATATAAGGACGCGTGGAGATCCGGCGGGGGTTCGATCTATTCCTCGCCCTCCATCGATCCGGACTTGGGTTTGATCTATTTCGGCACTGGTAACGCAGCGCCCGGGTACGCCGATCACAAACGGCCTGGCGACAACCTGTATACGGCGTCGCTGGTCGCATTGGACGTCGAGACCGGCGCGCTCGAGTGGTATCAACAGATCACGCCGCACGACATCTGGGGTTATGACGTCGCTTCACCGCCGGTACTGTTCGATCTGAAGACACTGGGCGAGACGCCCGTACACGTCGTCGCGCAGGCGTCGAAATCCGGGTGGCTCTACTTCTTCAACCGCATGACCGGAAAAGCGCTGCGTCGTTCCGAACCGTTCGTGCCGATGAACGACATGATGTTTCAGCGCCCGACCCCCGCAGGCATCATCTACGCGCCCGGCGCGGCGGGCGGCGCCAACTGGCCGCCGACCGCGTTCAGCCACGACACCGGCTGGCTCTACGTAGCAGGGTCCCACAACCCCACGCGCCTGCGCCTCGAAACCGACGACGCCGGAGAATCCGTCGCGACACTCGACTTCCTGGACGACGGCGAACGCTCGGGCACCTTCACGGCAATCGATCCCAGTGACGGTGCGATCCAATGGCAGGCCCGAACGGATCTGCCGGTGGTCAGTGGATCGGTCGCGACCGCAGGGGGATTGATCTTCCACGGCGAATCGGACGGGCATTTCGTCGCGCGCAATGCCGAGGACGGCAAAGTCCTGTGGCGCTTCAATACCGGTGCGGGTGTCAACGCGCCGCCTGTCTCCTATACGGTCAGAGGCCGGCAGTTCGTGGCGGTCGCGGCGGGCGGCCATCGCTTGTTCCGGTTTCCCCTCGGCGACACCGTGATCGCCTTCGGTCTACCAGACTAAACAGAAAAACAATGGCTTATCGATGATCTCGCCCATCCGCGGGATCGCAACTTGACTTCGTGTAATTTCTACACCATACTTCGTGTTGAATTAACCCGAATTGTCCTCGATGGCCTATACCTACGACTATCCCCACCCCGCCGTCACGGTCGACATCGTGATCTTCACGCTGCGCCAGGACGAACTCAAAGTGCTGCTCATCAAGCGCGCGCTGTCCCCGTTTCGGGGTGAATGGGCGCTGCCGGGCGGCCTCGTCAACCTCGACGAAAGCCTGGACGCGGCCGCGCGCCGCGAGCTCGAGGAAGAAACGGGCGTCGCCGGGGTCTACCTCGAACAGCTCTATACCTTCGGCACGCCCGATCGCGATCCCCGCGAGCGGGTGATCACGGTTGCCTACTATGCGTTGATCCCCTCGGACCGCATCGTGCTGCAGGCGGCCACGGACGCCGAGGGCGTCAGTTGGTTCGGCATGGAAGAACTGCCGGAGCTCGCTTTCGACCATGCGGCGATCCTCGAGACTGCGCACGAACGACTAGTCGCCAAGCTCGATTACTCGACGCTCGCGTTTCAGTTCATGCCGCAGGCGTTCTCGCTTTCCGAACTGCAACAGGTCTACGAGGTGATCTTCAGAGCGCCCGTCGACAAGCGCAATTTTCGAAAACGCATCCTGGCGCTGAATCTCATTGAACCAACCGGCGAGGAAAAGCGCGAAGGCGCGCACCGGCCGGCCAAACTCTATCGCGTCGTCGACCGCAGCCGGGTCGATGTCATCAAGTAATGCAGGGAGCCGCATCATGCTGATCAATTACTACAAAGGTGAACCGAATACCTACGTCCTGTGCTACCGGAACGGCACGCTCGTTGCCCATGGCGCGGGGATCAATTTCTTCTACATGCCGCTCACGACGTCGATCGCGGCCGTGCCCTTGGCGAGCCAGGAAAGTCCGTTCATCTTCAACGAAACCACCGCAAACTTTCAGGAAGTTTCCATTCAGGGCACGCTGAGCTACCGTTTGACCGAGCCGCTGGCGCTCGCCGAACGCCTCGACTTCACCGTCCACCCGAAGACGCACCACTACACCAGCGACGACCCGGAGCACGTGGTGCAGCGCGTCGTGAACATCGTCCAGGCGCATACGCGCAGTGTCATGAACCGGTTGCCACTCGAAGAAGCGCTGACCCGGGTCAAAGACTTGTCGTCGGTGGTGTTTGGAAAAGCGGCCGAGTCGCCGGAACTCGCCGATCTCGGCATCGCGCTCGAAGGCCTGCATTTCACCGCGGTGAAGACGACGCCGGAGATGCACAAAGCACTCGAGGCGGATTATCGCGAGAGCCTCAACAAACGCGCCGATCAAGCCATCTACGACCGCCGCAAGGCAGCCGTCGACGAAGAGCGGAAGATCCGCGAATCGGAGATGAACACCGACGTCGAGCTCGAGATCCGCCGCAAGGACCTGGTCGACACGCAAGCCCGCAACAATCTGGCGCTGGCCGAAGCCGAAGCCAAGGCGGACGAGCTCAAACTCTCGCCCTATGGCGCCTTGCCGCCACAGGCCTTGATCGGCCTGGCGCTCAAGGAATGGGCAGGCAATGCGGGCACCATCGACAATCTGAGCATCACCCCGGATCTGCTGGCCAAGGTCGTCTCCTACGTGACCGAGGCGCGGGCGCAATAGGTTCGGGTATGGCCGCTTCCCTCTACGAACACGTGATCATCGTGACTCGGAAAACCGAGCTCGATGATCTCGTGGCCCGGTTCAATACCCGCGCGCAGGCCCGATTCTATCTGCAGCAATCCGGCCACTCGTTCGAGCAGATCGAGCGTGCCCACGACATGCACCAGGCGGTTCTCACGAACGTAAGACGCGCGATTCCCAACACGCTCAAGAGCCAGGTCATAGACCGTGAGTTCGTACCCCAATTCACCTTCGGCGCCGAAGATCTGGTCATCGCGGTCGGGCAGGACGGCCTCGTTTCAAACACGGCCAAATACCTTTCGGGTCAGCTGATCCTCGCCGTCAATCCCGATCCCGAACGCTT
This sequence comes from Gammaproteobacteria bacterium, assembly GCA_965217605.1. Taxonomy (GTDB): domain Bacteria; phylum Pseudomonadota; class Gammaproteobacteria; genus JAYYZW01. Next base: position 297,461 of record CBDCJB010000003.1, on the reverse strand, counting down.
CGACGGCGTGTTGCTGCCCTTCACCGCGACGACGTTCGAGAAACCGCTCGCGAGCACGCTCACCGGCCGAGCGCACGTTAAACGCGTGACGCTCGCGAAAGCGGTCCTCGCCGACGGCCAAACCTTGCTCGCCTTCAACGATTTCTACATCGGTGCGCGCTCGCACGTCTCGGCGCGTTACGCGATAGAAATTGGCGCGCGCCGTGAGAACCAGTCCTCCAGCGGCATCATTGTATCAACCGGTGCCGGGTCCACGGGCTGGCTGCAGTCCGTGTGCGCGGGTGCGGCCGGCGTCATCGAAGCGCTGGGTGGACGCGTCGTGCCGCCGCCGAACGGCGGACGCCTCGCCTGGGATACGGAACAACTCGTTTACTCCGTGCGGGAACCCTTTCCCAGCGTTGCAACGGACACCTCGATCGTGCACGGTGCGTTCGATGACGACATGCCGCTCAGGATCACGTCGCAGATGGCCCGCAACGGCATCGTGTTCAGCGACGGCGTGGAAGCCGATTACCTCGAATTCAATTCCGGTGCGGAGCTGACCATCGGCACGGTCCCGAACAAGGCTGCGCTCATCGTGCCAGCTGAAGTCATGGTCCATTGAACGACGCATTGATCGGGTGCTTGCTCGGCACCGCCGCCGGTGACGCATTGGGTCTGCCCTACGAGGGGATGTCGCAGTATCGAGGGGTGAAAGTGTTCCCTGATACATCGAAACACCACCTCCTGTTCGGCAAAGGCATGGTGTCCGACGATACCGAGCACGCGTGCTTCGTCGCGCAGGCGCTAATCCGCTCGCAAGGCGACGTGAACGCGTTCAAAAAGCAACTCGCCCGCTCGCTGCGCTGGTGGGTACTCGGTTTGCCGGCCGGCGTCGGGTTCGCAACGCTGCGCGCGGCCATCAAGCTGTGGCTCGGCATCTCGCCCGACAAGAGCGGCGTCTTCTCCGCCGGCAATGGACCCGCGATGCGCAGCGCGGTCCTGGGCGTGGCCTACGGTCGCGACGTCGCGCAGCTCAAACGGTTCGTCAGAGCGTCGACCGTGATTACGCATGTCGATCCAAAGGCCTATTTCGGCGCATTGGCGGTGGCGCTCGCTGCCTGGCAAGGCGCCGCCGGCGACGACCGCTCGCCGACGGCATACCGACAGCAATTGGACGCCCTGCTTGACGGAGAATCCGCTGTCGAGTTCCTGGATCTGATCGAACGCGCTGCCACTTCGGCCGGCCAACATGAATCGGTGTCGGATTTCGCCACCGCGATCGGATCACTGAACGGCGTTTCAGGTTATACCTATCACACTGTGCCCTGCGTGTTGCAGACCTGGTTTCGCTATCCCGATGATTTCGAGTCCGGCCTTCGAGCCATCATCGAAGCCGGCGGCGACACGGACACGGCCGGCGCGATCTACGGCGCCATCTTAGGCGCACGCGTCGGGGAAGCGGGCATTCCCGCGCCGTGGCTCGATAACATCGGCGAATGGCCTAGAAGCGTCGCTTGGATCAGGCAACTCGGTGGGACAGCGGCCCGATCGGTCGCGGGCGAAGATGACGTACGCTGTCCCGCGTATTGGGTCCCAGGTCTGCTGCCGAGAAACCTGGTGTTCCTCATCGTCGTCCTGTCACACGGATTCAGACGGCTGGCGCCGCCGTATTAAGCTCACCATCATCCGCTTCCGCACGCAGTTCGGTGAGCAACATACGGCCGGGGGTATGGGTGATACAGATCTCGGGTTTGGCCTGTAGCAGAACGTTTTGAGGCGTCACGCCGCAGGCCCAGAAGACCGGCACTTCATCGGCTCGGATCTCGATCGCGTCGCCCCAGTCGGGTCGCATGATGTCGGCAATACCGATGGCGGTTGGATCGCCCGTATGGATCGGCGCGCCGTGCGCGTGAGGAAAGCCCGTGCAGGTGCGCATCACGTCTTCGAGGCGCGATGCCTTGATCGGGCGCATCGAAACGACCATGGCCCCGCTGAATGGTCCAGCCGGCGCCGTATCGATCGTCGTGCGGAATACCGACACCGTGCGATCTTCTTCGATATGCCGCATCGCGATCCCCTCTGACACGAGGGCGTGTTCAAACGTAAACGAACATCCCAGGGCGAAAGCCACGAAATCCGGACGCCAAAAATCGCCGATGTCCGCGCATTGCAGGTCGAGACGCCCGTCGCGATACACATTGTAGAACGGCACGTCGGTGCGGATGTCGATATCGCGACCGAGCGCGTGCATCGACGGATCACCGGTGTCGGAGATGTAGATCAGCGGACAGGGTCGCGGATTGCGCTGGCAGTAACGCAAAAAATCGAGCGCGTGGCTTTCCGCGAGGATCACGACGTTGCATTGCTGGAAGCCGCGTCCAAGGCCGGCGGTATGCCCGGTATACGCGTTGGCCCGAATCAACGAACGGACGTCATCGAGCGGCAGGGCTTCGAGTTCGCGCAAAGTCTTCGGCTGATGTGTCTCGGCTGCGTCCACCGGTGAATCCCTCTATTTCTACACGCATTGTAAGGTGCACTGTTCCGCGCCTGCGCTATTATGCCTATCAGCCCACTGAAGTAGGTTCTACGAAGAATTAGAGCGTGAAAAACTATAAGGCTGTCCTGTTCGACCTGTTCGCCACGGTGGCGCTGTGGCGACCGGAGCGCATGCCGAAATTCACCTGGGAAGGCCAGTCCTCGCTGTCGACCTTGGGCGTCATACAAGCGATTCTCGCCGAACGCGTGCCCGACCTGGACTTCAAGGATTTCTACGCCGCCTTTGCCGATGCGAACGATGAACTCGCTACGCGCCGTGCGCGCGATCTGAAGGAGATCCCGTCGAAAGAGCGGTTCAAGTTCGCATTGACCAAAGCCGGACTAACCGATACGGATGCGACGGACGAACTCGCTCAGGAGATATCCAGCCGACACCTGGAACAACTCGCCGGCGCCGTTGAAGTTCCAACGGATCACACGCAATTCTTGGAGCGCGTCTACGCCGCCTATGCCGTCGCACTCGTGTCCAATTTCGACCACGGCCCGACCGCGCGGCACGTCCTCACTCGGGACGGCGCGACACCGTTTTTCCATTGCATCGTCGTATCCGACGATCACGGCTGGCGGAAACCGCACGCCAAGATCTTCACCGATACCTTGGCCTTGCTCGGCGTCGCACCTCGCGACGCCTTATTCGTCGGCGATTCCGTCGATGATGACATCGTCGGAGCGAAAGGTGTCGGGATGGATATCGCGTGGGTCAATGCGCGTGCCCAAGGACTACCGGCCGGGATACCGGCACCCGAGTATGCCGTTCGCGCGATCCCGGAACTGGCATCGGTTTTGTTTACTTAGCAACGCTAGTGTGCTGTCCCGCAATAAACTTCGATAAGTCGCGCAGGGCTCGTGTTGCGCTACAAAGCGCGAGGAGGCGTCGTATCGGGAATACGGCAACGACGAGCAACGCCGTAGCGCGGCACGAGAACCAGCGAATTATGAAGTTTATTGCGGGACAGCACGCTAGGGTGGGCGAAGCGAGGTTTTATCATGTCATCCCCATCTAAAGGTGTGCACGCGGCGCCGCAGACACGCCCTGCGTCTGTCGGAACGTACGACGACTTGGTCGAACGCGCGGAGCAGTTGATCCCGATCCTCCGTGAACGCGCCGACGAGGCCGAAGAACTGAGACAGCTTCCTGCGGCGACAAAGCACGATCTGGCCGCCTCGGGCGTTGCGCGGATCTTTCAGCCCGTACGCTACGGCGGATGCGAAGGCCATTTGTATGGCATGGTCGACATCCTGTCGCGCATCGCGCGCGGATGCGGCTCCACCGCGTGGTGTCTCGCCCAATACATCGCGCACAACTTCATGGTGGCGCAGTGGCCCCTCGAGGCGCAGGAAGCGATCTGGGGCGTCAAACCCGAAAGCCTTATCTCTGGGATCTTGATCCCACTGTGCGGTAAAGCACACAAGGTCGACGACGGCTATCGTTTGACGGGCCGCTGGCCGTTCGTAAGCGGTGTGAACACCTGCGATTGGTGCATTCTGTCCGGCATGGCGGAGGTCGCGGACGGCGACGACGAGGAACGCTACTTTTTAATGCAGAACGGCGCGTTCGAGATCCTCGACACCTGGCAAGCCATGGGATTGAAGGGATCGGGTAGCCACGACATCCAAGTCAATGACGTGTTCATCCCGGATCACATGACGCTGCCGATCGAACACCTGAAAGGCGGTCCGTCGCCCGGCAACCAGATCAACACCGCACCCATGTACCAGATGCCGAGCTATGCGCAATTCGGGATCTTGATCTGCAGTGGGTCGCTCGGCATCGCAGAGAGCATGGTGGAGTATTACCGGGAATTCATCGCCGGACACAAGGCATTGATGTCCGGAAAAGTATCCCGTTTGGAAGTACCGCAACAGCTCAAGGTCGCCGAAGCGACCGTGTATGTGGACTCCGCCTATGCGATTGCGCGCGCCATCTGTAATGAGATTATGGCGCACGCGGATGCGGGCACCTTGCCCAATGACGAGGAGCGAACCAAGTACCGCGCGCACGGGACGTTCATCGGCCGGCAGGCGTGGCGGGCGGGCAACGTGATCTGGGATGCCGTGATGGGACGCGGCGTCTACGAAAGCAATCCCATCGCACGCAACTACCGCGACCTCTGCGCCGCGAGCCGCCACTTCACCCACAGTTGGGATGTCAACGGCGGAAGTTACGGGCGGGTTTTGCTGGGCTTACCATTGGATAACCCATCGCTTTAACCATCTTCGTAGACAGGGGAATCAATAACAATGAGCAAATATGACATTAAATTCGGCGTGTGGTACGACTTTAGGAACCCGCCGCAGTGGCGCCAGGACCCGACCGAGCTGTACGAAGCGTCGTTCGATCAAATCGCGCGCGTGGAAGACATGGGCTTCAATAACGTGTGGTTATCCGAACATCATTTCATCGAAGACGGTTACTCGCCGTCCATGCTTCCGATCGGATGCGCCATTGCCGCGCGCACGAAGAAGATCCGGATCGGTACCAGTCTTCTACTACTGCCGTTACATCACCCGGTGCAAGTCGCCGAGGACGCCGCCACGCTGGACGTAATCTCGGGCGGTCGTCTCGAATTGGGCTTGGGCGTCGGCTACCGCGTGGAGGAATTCGCGGGAATGAACGTCGATCCGAAAGAACGGGCGCAACGCATGGACGAGGGCGTGGAGATCATTCAGCGCCTGTTTGCGGGCGAACGATTCAGTTTTAACGGACAGCATTACCAATATAAGGACATCGAACTGTATCCCCGACCCGTGCAAGAGAAGCCGTACCTGCGCATGGGCGGCTTCAGCAAATCCGCTGTCAGGCGCGCCGCGCGCATGGATTGCGGATTCCTGCTACTCGGACCGGCGGCGGAGTTCGCGCAAATGTACTGGGCGGAATTGGATCGCCTCGGCAAAGACCGTCAGGATCATTCGGTCGCAGGCGGTTACATGTGGGTGCACGTCTCGCGCGATCCCAAGAAGCGCTGGAAAGAAGTCGCACCGCATTGGGCCTACCAGCAGAATCTGTACACGAAGTGGATCAGCGGTGCCGGCATGGCGAATACCTACGGCATCCAAGAGGTGGAAGCGACGCAGGAAGCGCTCGAGGCGAATTCGTGCTTCATCCTCGAACCGGATGAAGCGATCGCGAAGATCAAGGGTTACATCGACGCCACCGGTGCAGATCACTGGTATACCTGGGCGGTGCCACCGGGTCTGCCGCCGTCATGGAACGAGGAGCATTTGGAATTGATGGCGACCGAAGTGATCCCCGCGTTTCGGGCGATGTGAGGAACTCAGTCAGGCGCCCAACTGCTCGCGTATGCCCATCGCGGAAATGAAGTCGTGGTTGTCGCCGACGTTATGCTTGCGGCACTCGATGATCTTGCCTTCCTTGAAGCGATACCAGCCGAGGACCTTGAACTTCAGCGTCTTGCCCGATGACGCTACGCCGCAGAATTCGTCGTGCTGCTTGCCGACGAACGACAGCTGCACGAAGACCAGATCGTCGCCCGCGATCATTTCGTCGATCTCGAACGAGAACGATCCGTCGGGGAATGCTTTGTGGAATCCCTGGATGATGCCGGCCATGTCGTCGAATCGCGTTGGGCCTTGAAAGCTTGGCTCGTGGTAGTAGCAATCGCGATGGATGAGTTCGTCGATGACCTCGACCTTACCCGCGTTCCAAAGCTCGTCGATGTAACGGCGATACACGGCCTTATTCTCCTCGGGAGAGAGATCGGGCAGGGGCGATGCGGCTTCGGCGGTGGCTGACATGATGGAGGTCCTCCGTTCGAACTAATGGGCCTGTTCGGCCCCAATATAAATCAATGGACCGGATGGCGCGATATCGGTTTAACGTCCTTCCGTCAGACTCGACACGCTGAACATCCGCTTGATCTGCGAAGCCTTGAATTCCGGGAACTCGACGGGCTTCATGGCGCGCGTCACCGTCGCGTTATTCGCCCCGTAGTCAATTGCGATCGAAGAAGTCCAACGGCTGACGGTATCGCCGGGCGCAGCATCGGCGCCAGCATGCTCCGGCCTGCGATAGGACGTCAAGATCGACTTCCACATGACGTCGTCGCGATCGAAGATGAGCGCGAGATTGGCGTTCCAGGTCTCTTCATCGAAAAATATGAGGCGGCTCGAGACCGGATGCCCGTCCCATTTTGGCCGGGACTCCACCACGTAGCAGCGCCGCACCTGCCAGCGATCGACGGGCAGGCGGCTGCCGGGTCCGTGGAGTTTGATGCGCGTCTCGCGCGAGCTCGCGACCTGTAGTACGGCCTTACGTCCAATATAGGTCCAATCGGCGTCGAGCACGCGGCCGGAGAAGCCTTCGAAGTCGTCGAGCGAATAGTTTGAGCCCATGAAGCTGTCGGCGCGCTCCTTGGCCGACAGCCGCCGCACGCGCCGCTCGGTCGGCAGATAGGAATTAACTTGATCGTCCTCGTGCGGATCGAGGCTGCGCTCCACCACGAAGCGGGTACCTTTTACGTCGAAAGGCTCGAACGTATCGAGGTAGTCCTTCCACAGCAACCGGTCGCTGTCCTCTGCATCGACGCGATAGTCATTCTCGGACAATCCCGCAAGGTGGCTGAGGTAGACGCGGAAATAACTCTGCGCGATGTAACGCGTGATGTGTCCGCCGCCGCGGAAGCCGTCGCGCAGCACGCCCCCCGTGCCGCTCGCGGACGGCTCCACGTAATTCATCACGAGTTCCGCGGTCGTGTAACCGCGGTTCTGCCAGCGGTGGATGTGATTCCACGCGATCATGAAGCCCGCCTCTTCCGGCCCGGCGCGCTCGATCTGCGCCGCGCTGAACGGTTGCCCGGCGGTGTAGCCCTGCAGGCTGCTATCGTCGCCCAAAGTCGCCTGGCCGCTGAAGACGGTAGTCGCTTCGAGGTAGATGGCATGCGGCGCGTAGGACTGCGTGGCCTCGACCTCCATCTCCAATGCGGGAAAATCGAACTCCTGGAAGAGTCCCGGAGCCAGGTAGGGTTTCAGGGCATCCAGCCCGTCGGCTCCGATTGCACCCAAGGGCTCATCGAGGGTGGTGGCCCCGCTGTGGCGCTCCACCCAGACGAGGATTTCGTTCCGCGTCGGCGCGGCTGCAGCGATCTGAATCCAGCACAATGCTGCTGCGAGGCAGCCGTGAACGAGCGGATTCGTCAGAATTGTGTCTACCCTGCCCATGTTCATCATCGCAATTTGCCAACTGTGTCCATTAATTCGCGGAGGAATTTACCCATACTTTACAAAAATTCACCATCTGGCTGATTAGGGACGCCAATCAAGATGGAAAAAATAAAGCAGGCATTGGAGGAGGCGCGGCGACAACGCCTCGGCCTTGGCAATGCAAATTCGGCACCAGAGGTGGTTATGAAACAGTTCGATCCCAATACAGTAGCCCGTATCCGGCGGCTCACGCCCATCAACAACCTTCCCCATCAAAACCAGGACACCGTGATCAAGGAAGGCGAGATCATGAGCTTTCCGCGCGGTTCACGCGTTTTCATCGAGGGTTCGCAGGACGAATTCGTGCACTACTTATTGGAGGGCAGCGTGGCGATCCTGATCGGCGGCCAGCGTGCGAAACATTTCTCCCCGTATATGCCCTTGTGTCACTTACAACAGGGGCGGCATAATGCTGAGGTGTTCGAGCTTCTTATTGAGCGTGTGGTGGCGCTTATCTACAAACCCGCCATGGGGATGGCAGTGAAATTCTGCGTTCTTCCGCGCGGTTGGCGTGCCAAGCATGTTGCGGTGATCTCGAAATCGTGGTTCGACAAGGCCAGACACGCATCGGTAGGGGTCGAAATGCTGCCCCTGCTAATACAAGGCGAGAATATCTACAAGAAAATTGAGCGTTTAGGCCTTCCAACGCCCTTACTACAGTACACTTCGCCGCAAGGATATCTTGAGCCCTCTGAAGAGGCTCTTGACCGGATGGCTAAATACATCACGGCCTTCTCCTGTATCGCCGAATCAGACGACGAGAGATTCGGCAAGTCCTTGTTCGACGATACGCGCAAGTTCCTGGAGCATGAATGCCGCATGCAAAAATCGCAGTGCATAATCGCTCACATGCGCCACCGCACAAAGGAAACCAACGGATGAATCCCGCGAAGAAACTTACTCTGCCAGAGGCCCTGGCGGCTGGGAAACAGCGGGAATTCGCCCGCCAGCACAAGATTTCCGATCCGCATCCTGACGGTAAGGCGCGGTTTAACGCCGTGCTCAATGCGATGGCTGGAAAGCCAGCAGATCGGACAAGATCCGCTCGGGCTGGCTCCGGCGATTGTAGCGGTACTCGAACTCCTTCACGTACTTCTCAAGGTGCTTCGGGGAAACGTGGACGTGGGTCCCGCGGATCGAAAGCTTGAGGCGCGCCCAATAGCCTTCCATGGTGTTCACGTGGCACGCGCCGTTCACATACTCGCCCGCGCCGTGGTTGACCGTCTCATGCTCATATCCGGCCTTCTTGAGCCCCGTGTAGGACTTGAGTTCGTCGGTATGGATGGTGCTGCCTGCCTTGATATTCGCCTTGATGATGGGCTGGAGGGTCTTCTTACGCACGTTGGGGACGACCTTCGTCATCACGTCGCCATCCCGCTCCAGCATCCCGAATACGACGGTCTTGTTACCTGTGTAGCCCCGGCCCTTGCCCTTGGCCTTCCCGCCCACGTAGGTTTCGTCCGCTTCCACGGCTCCGCCGTTCCCGCCCAGCGGGATCTCGCCGTCCGTCTCGGCCATGTACTTGCGGATCTGGTGCGCCATCCGCCACGCGCACTTGTAGGTAACGCCAAGCTGCCTCTCAAGCTCTTTGGCGGCCACGCCGTGGCGGGACGTGGTGAACAGGTAGATCGCATAAAACCAACTAACGAGCGGAGTGCGAGAGCCTTCCATCGGGGTTCCGACACACGGACTAATCTGATGGCCGCACCACTGGCAGTTGTAGACCTTGCGCGTCGTGACACGGTGGTAGTTCGATTCCTTCCCGCAACCCTCGCACTCGCGGCGCAAGCCGTAGCGGGTGCGCATCAGGTGATCCAAGCATGCGTCGTCGTTTGGGAACTGCTTCAAGAACTTGGCTATCGTCATCGTCATGGTTATTGCCTCCGATGACTGCTACTTTACCCCATTATATAAGTGACGTCAAGGTATAAACGGGCATTTCTCCGCCAACAGTGAAGTGAGCACTTTCCCGCTCGACGAGCCGGGCAAGCGACGCGAAACCTCGGTAGCGGTGGAACATCCGGCTCAGGTGTTTCGGGTCAGGCACGCCATATTGCAGCGCGAGGCCGATCAGCCAGATTCAGCATCGGCGCCTCAGGCGCCGGAAGTCATCGATATCACCAACGCCGATGAAACCGATTGGATCATCGCCACGCTTCGACAGGGTTTGTTCGCCAACCTACCGATCGAAACAATCCAGCTCCTGCTCGCCCGCGTTGAGGAAATTGATGTCGAGGAAGGCGAGACGGTCGTCATGCAAGGCGAGCCCGGTGATTTTTTCTATGTGATCAAATCGGGCACCGCGGTGGTACACCGCCGGGCTACACCGGATTCCGTATCGATCCATTTGGCCGACATCAAACCCGGCGACGGCATCGGTGAAGAAGCGCTGGTCGCGGATCAGGCGCGGAATGCAACGGTAACGATGACCTCCGATGGCGTCTTATTGAAGATGAAGCGGGAAGACTTTAATAAGTTGATCCGCAATTCACTACTCGATGACATTCCGCTGGAGGAAGCGAAGCATAGGGTCGACGAGGGCGCTGTGTGGATCGATACGCGTTCGGAAGACCAGTTCGCCCGAGGCGCGTTGCCAGCCGCGATTAACGTCCCGCTGCCGCTAATGCGCGTGAAGTATCAAGAACTCGATCCTGCGCGCAGTTACGTCGTATACAGCAACGACCCGGCCACCAGCGCCGTCGCGGCATTTCTGCTATCCGCGCGGGGCCTCACCACACGATATGTGAACGCGCCGGTGAGGCCACCGGTAACCGCAGCGACAGATGGCCAGGCAGGCTCACCGGGGCTCACGATCAAGTCCGTATTGTCGAGGCGTGATAGTACGCCCGAGCCAATCGAGGCCCAACGCAGTGAAGATTTAACTGAGATTGAACCTGCTGAGCCCGAGTTCTATGCGCAAACACAATCCGGTCAAGGACTCGCGCAGCTCGTGGAGGAAATCCACAGCGACCACGAGCAGATTGAAAGTGAAACAGTGCAAGATCCGACTGAGGTCACCGCCACGGGAACGTCTAATATCAGTCTCGAAAGCACCTCGTTCGGCTTGGAGCTCGATTCGCTGCATGATGATCCACGCGACGTTACCGCGTTGGACACCGAGGCGATTACCACGGTTTCCGCCCGGCTTCAGGATCCGATCGCAAAGGCGTTACAAGCATTGGAGAACGCGTTTCGCGAGCAATTGGAGAACGTGCGCAAGGAGGAACGGGAACGCGTCGAGGGGCACGTGAAAGCGCGCGTCGCGAAGGTTCGTAAACGCGCTGAAGAGGTGATTCGCGAGAAACTGTTACTTGCACGCGCCCGCGACAAGGAGCTCAAAAAGCAAGCCGAAGAACGATTGCGGGAAAACTACGAAAAGCTAAAACGCATGGCCAATAAGATCACCCACCAAAAGGCGGAGATTCAGCTCGCGCGCCGGCAACTGGCGCAAAAACTCCTCGCTGCCGACGAAGTGCATCGGCAACTGGCAGAGCTGGGAAATAGCATGACCGAACAACTCGATAACCTCGACGGGATGATGCCTGAGGAAGAGATCAAGTTCTCCGCGTAGAATAGCTCCAAATCAAAGGGGTCAGATGCGATTGAAACTATAATTTCAATCGAGTCTGACCCCTTTGCATTGGACGTACCGTACTTACCTTCGACAACGACGGTAAGCTGATCGATGAAATGGCTTACATTTAGGGTTCAGCGTGAACCAGGCTTTCGGTTCAACCTGACCGATTTTGTCTTGATCGCCGTCCTCATTGGATTGAGCGCGTACAGTTTTCAGATTTATCCGTACCACCATTTTTATCTTTTGCCCGTCTATATCGGCGGTTCGTTTTTCCTGTTCTGTAACGTTTTTCGGATCGGTAACCGACTGGAATCGTACTGGTACGTCACGTTTCTGATGCTCACCTTGGCGTTGATCCGCGCGCCCGCGATTTACTGGCCGGTCATGCTGGCCGTATGCGAACCTTTGAAAGTGTTTCTGATCGTCGTGCGGATCCGCCAGCCCGAGTACGTCGGTGTGTTTTCGCGAGCGGCGGCGAAGACGGTCGTCGATCCCGATTGATCCCGGCGTGGGTGAAAAGTACCCGCTACGGCTCGACCCTGTTTACGCCGCGGCGTGGAGCTTCTCGACGGTGACCGACACGCTGTGCAAGGCCGGCGTGACCGACGGCACGTCCAGATCGGTTTCGTCGGAAATATCATTGAAACTCACCGTGTCGAGTTGCGACGCGGTGGAGAGCTGCACGCCGGGCGCATTCTGCCCGTAGCCGTGCGGCAGGCACAACACGCCTGGCCGCATGGTGTCCGTGACCTCGATCAGCGCTTCGAGCGCCAGGTGGCGCGATTTGACCCGTACGCGTTCGCCGTTTTCGATGTGCAAGCGCTCAGCATCGTCGGGATGCATCAAAAGCAAACACGGGTTCTTGCCCTTGACGAGAAAGTGCAGGTTGTTCATCCACGAGTTCACGGAACGGACGTGCCTGCGGCCGATGAGCACGAGCCCGTCTTCCGGGACGTACGCGTCCAGCCGCGCAACGTCGCTCATAATGATCTCGGGCGTTAAGTCGATCTTCTTGTCCGGCGTCTTCAGCAAATTCGGTAGCTGCGGCTCCATCGGGCCCAAATCGAGGCCATGCGGATTGTCCTTGAGCGTTTGAAGTTTGAGTCCACCCGATTTTGCGCCGAAAAAATCGCCGTGCGGGCTCGTTCGCAACAGCACGTCGTACATGCGGTCGGGGCCGGGCTCGTCGCCGATCAGCGCACGCGCTTGCTCGAAGGTGACTTGATTGTGCAAGGGATGCGCGGCCATGTGCTTTTCCAACAGGCCCTTGACCAAGGACTCTTCGAGGTCCGCGGGTTCCTGATCCGTGATCTTCGCGCCCAGGTTCAACAGGATCTCCCAGTCGTGCAGCGTGCCGGGCTCGAGGTCCAACGCCGGCGGCGCGTATTTGCCGTAGTTACGCACCATGAACGGCACGGAGAACAAGGGAAACGCCGAATGTCGCGCTGGCGTAGGCGTCGGCAGAATGAAATCGGCGAACCGCGACGTCTCGTTGATATAGATATCGAGCGAGACCAGCAGATCCAAACTTCGAAAAGCCGCCGCCGTACGCTCGCTATTCGGTATCGAGCTGACGGGGTTACCCGTGACGGTGAACAGCCCGCGTATCTGGCCGTAACCCGGCGTCGTGATCTCATCCGCCAACGTAACCGCCGGCAGAATGCCGCCGATCTCGGGCAGGTTGCGAACGCGCGAACGCCACTTTCCGTAAGGCGGGTGATCGCCGTCGTAGGTGTCGTTGAGGATCAGGGACGGGACGACGCCGACGGGGAACATCGCGCCGCCTGGCTTATCCAGATTGCCGCTCAAAATATTGACCACGTCGAGCAACCAGGACGTGATCGATCCGAACCGCTGTAGCGAGGTACCGACCCGCCCATAACAAGCGGCCCGCTCGGCGCGGAAGAAGTCGAGGCCGAGCTGACGGACGACCTCGGTCGACAGACCGGTGATCTCCGCGGCGCGTTCAGGTGGAAATTTCGCGGCGACCTGCCGCACCGATTCGAGCTGACCGGAATCGACCAAGTCCGCTACCGATCCCAAGCTGACCAGGTTTTCCTCGAACGCGACGTTCAGCATGCCCAGCATGAGCTGCGCATCCGTAGAGGGTCTGAGGCCGATGTGCTGATCCGCCAAAGCCGCGGTTTCGGTATAGCGCGGATCGACCACGACGATTTTGGCGCCGCGGGCGCGCATGTCTTTCAGACGGCGGGGCATGCCGGGCGCGGTCAACAGGCTCCCGCCCGACGCCACCGGGTTCGCGCCCACGATCATGAGGAAGTCCGTGCGATCGAGATCCGGTACCGGGATGGCCGCCTGATCCCCGAACAACAGGCCGCTGGACAAGAGCTTCGGTGCGTGGTCGATACTCGACGTTGCAAAGGCATTCTGTGATTTCAGGGCGCCACCCAAGGCGCCGCCGTAGAGCATTACACCCGGATGATGAATCGTCGCATTGCCAAAATATGTCGCCAACGCATCGTGTCCGTGGCTCTCTTGGATCGCCTTAGCACGCTGGGCAATTTCGTCGAACGCGTCGTCCCAGCTCACCTCTTCGAAATCATCGCCCGTCTTTCTGAGCGGTTTGCGCACCAGATCGGGGTCGTCCTGGATCTTGGTCAGGGCATGCGTTTTCGCGCACACGAACCCGCGACTGAACGGATCGTCTTTATCACCTCGTGCGGCGATCACTTTCTGGTTTTCGGTGTCGATTTCGAGAATGACGCCACAGTTGGCTTCGCAGAATGGGCACAGGCCCGTCTGCTTGATCGTGTCGGCTTGAGGCTGGGTCATCAGGGCACCTCCGAGTCAGTTGGTTGGATTGAACCACATGTCCGCATGGCGTGCGATCGGTTTCGGCGGGGATCCGCCGCTGGGCGGGCGTCTACCGCTAAAACGGTAATATCTGGCGTTGTAAACGTGCCCCGGTTAGCGACAACGCTGCAGTAGTCCTGTTAGGATTTCCTTAGAATCGGCCCCGGGCACATAAGGCTTCGATGCGGGCCATACGAGGAGGATCGATGGTGCGGGGATTTCATTTTGCCAAGGCGCGTCACGGCACTGTGACGGCACGTACCGTGGCTGCCGCCCTGATTTGGCTCGCGTGTCTCGGAACGACCGCTGTCGCCGTTGCCGATTCCATCATTGCAAAGCATTCCGACAACGGTGGCTTCATGAGCATGGACGTGACCCTGGGTTTCAGCGGCCCGGGCTCTGCGCTCGTCATCCATTCACCGGCAGGGTTTGCGCCGGTACTACCGCCGCCCAGCCCGCCGATTATCGACTTGGCGCCTGGCATCTTCACCGAGTTCCCGCCGTTGGGCGATCCGAAAGATATCGCCGAGATCATCCCTAAGATGAGTTTCGCGTACGGCGCGCCGGTCGGCACGGGGGATGACTCCTTGACCTTCGATTTGGAAGGCGATATCAGTGCGCTCGATGCACGCACCATCGTCGGCGATCCGTTGAATGCCGAGGTCCATTTCAAGGGAACGTTCGAGTTTTTCCTCGATGATCTGTTTGCGCCGGCCGGGACCTTCGTTGGGGAATTGCAATTCGATCCGCTGGGGGCGCTCGATCCCTTCGAGGCGCTGAACGTCACCATCCTGGAATTCGTCGGCCCGACGCCGACCGTCCTGGTCAATGTCAACGGTGCCGTCGGCGCGCCGGTCAACGTTGGCCCGGCACAGCTTTTTATCGATCGGTTTTATCGCATCGAATATTCGTATAGTGCGTTCGTGCCTTTCGGCGTGGATCCTCATTTCAAAACCTTGGACGGCGTCCATTTCACGCCCATACCCCTGCCGGGAAGTATGCTGTTCCTGGCGCCGGCCGTTTTACTCCTGACAGGCCTGCGACGAAGGCCATAAGAACCAAAAAAAAGGGGCTTATATACATGACTAGACACAACGGAAGAATTGGAGAGGTTGAAATATGCGGTCACTAAAAGGATGCTTCATGCTCGTCGTAGCTTTCGTTTTGACGCTCAACAATTTCTTCTACGCCGTCAATCCCGCAGCGGCCAAGCCCATATTTGATTGGATTGACCCTTTCGCAGTCGTCGCCCTCGTACTCGTTTTCTTGGAGAAAATCCTCGGTTCCATGCGCGGTGAAACCGAATGGCCTCGTCTCGTAGTAACGGTCCTGGTCGGGGCGCTGGTTCATTTATACGCCTACAATTACTTGGCGAAGATGGCAGGCAGTGGACTGGAGAGCGGAACCTTGTGGCTGGTTATGGTGCCGTTTACGGTTTCCTTGCTCATCTATGAGGGCTTCTTGCTGATCCGCGAAGCTAAATAGGGACTTGTCTAGTCATGTATATAAGCCCCAAAAAAAAGGGGCCGGAGTGGATTAAAAATATCCACTCCGGCCCCTTTTTGGTTAATACTCCCGTACTCTGCTCAATGGCGCTCGCTAAAGCCCTATAAAGAAGACGGAGGAAAGCCATGGTTACTCGAAGCAACCCCGATATCGGCTATTTTGACGAAGACGTATTTACGGCCTATGCGTTCACGCAAACCATCCGGGCCGGCAACCACATTTATCTCTCCGGCATCGCGCCCCTGCGCGGTAACGCGGAAAACGTCGAGTTGGTGGGAGAAGGCGACATCAAAGCGCAGGTCCGCTTTTGCTGCGACGTTCTCAAGGGCTGCCTCGCCGCCGAAGGCATAGGTCTCGAACAATGGGTCGCACAAACCGTCTACGGAACGGATATGGCGGAGTTGCATAAGGCGGCTGACGTATTCGTCGACGTATTCGGCGAATTTCCGCCGACCAGCACCTGGGTTGAGATCAAAGGGCTGTTCGTGCCCGGGCAAATGGTCGAGATCACGGGTTTCGCCGTACTCGATTGATTAGCACCGGTCGGCGGCGCCTGGCTCCCGAGCGCCGCTGGAAAAGGCTGCGATGAACCACGCACAGATCGAAGGTCTGCGGATCACGTACGCGCATAGACCGGCGCAGGCCGGCGGCGGCAAGCGCGTGATCTACGTTCACGGCACGGGCTGCGACGCGCGGGTATTCGAGCGCCACCTCGAAGTCGTGTCGTCCAGACATGAAGTCGTTGCGATCGATCTCCCGGGACACGGCGGCTCCGAGGGCACCGGTTTTCGCGGCGTCGCGGATTATGCGTATTTCACCGCAGGACTCATCGAACATCTCGGCTGGCCGCAATGCATCGTGGCCGGCCATTCGCTCGGCGGGGGTATCGCGCTCGCCCTTGCGTTATTTTGCCCGGATCGGGTCGAAGGCCTGATGTTGATCGACACCGGCGCGCGATTACGCGTTGATCCGGTGATCCTGGAACTGGCGCGCCGCCTGGCCGTGGGCGAACAGATACCGGCCACGAACCCCCGCCGAGGTTTCGCGACCAACACCCCGCAGGCGATCATCGATTCAGCTAACGTAATCAGGAACGATTGCAACCCCCAGGTTACTTACAAGGATTGGGTTGCGGACGACAGCTGCGATTTCATGAGCCGCCTGCCGCATATCACGGTGCCGGCGTTCGCGATCTGCGGTGACGAAGACGAGTTCACACCGGTCAAGTACCACGAGTACTTTCGCGATCACCTGCCGAACTGCCGACTCGAGGTCATCGCGGGCGCGGGACACTGGCCGTTCGTCGAACAACCGGAGCCGTTCGACCGGCACATTCTCGCGTTCCTGGATACGCTCTAGGCGTCGACGTTGTCAACGCTCGACATCGCGGGCCGCTGGTTCGAGCGCGACACGCTCGCCGGCGGCGTTACCTGGCTGTGGGAACCGCACGTGCACCCATTGCTGCGCTGTAATATCTGGCACGTCCGGGGGCGCGATGCGAACTTACTCGTCGATACGGGGCTCGGCGTAGCGCCGCTTCAGGACGCGATCGCCGATTTAATCGACAAACCCCTCACCGTCGTCGCCACACATATTCATTACGACCACGTCGGTGGCCTGCATGAATTCGATACCCGACTCATGCACGAGGCCGAGGCGCCGATGATGAATCCGTATCAGGATTTCAACTCGCTCGTGTGCGCCGATTTCGGACCATTTCTCGATCTCTTGATCGGGGCGGGCTACGTCATCGATGAGGACATTTTGATCGATGCCTTGCCACACGCCGGCTACGATCCGGCGGCCTTCTCCACGGTGTCGACAGCGCCGACGCGCACGCTCAAAGAGGCCGACGGGATCGATCTGGGCGATCGGCATTTCGAAGTTCTGCACCTGCCGGGACATTCCCCGAGCAGCATCGGCCTGTGGGAAGCAGCCAGCGGCATGCTCTTCTCGGGCGATGCCATTTACGACGGGCCCTTGCTCGACATGCTGCCCGACAGCGACATCGAGGCCTACATCCGCACCATGAAGCGCCTGCGCGAGCTGCCGGTTGACGTGGTGCATGCGGGGCATGAGCCGAGTTTCGGCCGGGAGCGTCTCGTCGAACTCGCGGATACCTACCTCGCCGGCAAAAAATAATGGGGCCGGAGTGGATTATTTTTATCCACTCCGGCCCCATTTTCAGGCAGCGATCAATATTTCGGTACGGCTTCGTAGGACAAGCCCGCTCCCGCCGCTTGCTTGCGAACGGTGCGATAGAGTTTGTGGTCCAGCGACTCTTCCGCGCCACCTTCGGCTTCGATCTGCTCTGCGATATAACCGTCACGCTTCTGCGCGAGGTCCTTGATCTGCGCTTGCAGTTCGTCGCGCTTGGCCGCCTTTTCCTTCACCACCGCTTCGCGGTCTTCAGGCGCTAGCCCGGATATTTCATAAAAAAAGAGGGCAAGCCCTTTCTAATCCGTTATAATTCAGTTAGTTAGGCTGAAAACGGAAAGGACTCGCCCGTGACAGAATGTACCCAGACTGCGCTGCAATTTCCAGGCTTTTCTCGCCGCAAGATCGACGTCTCATTCAACGCCGGTGACATCACTTCCAACGGTGGGGTGCAGTTGCTGCGCTGGGCCGATGAACGGACCGGGTTGATCAAGGCCGCGGCACGGGCCATTGGGGATTCGCGCCGGAGAAAGAGCTGCACCCACGCTCTGGAGTCGCTGGTCCGACAGCGGGTCTATGGCCTTTCCCTGGGCTATGAGGACCTCAACGACCACGAGGCATTGCGCGCGGACTTGGCTCTGCAGACGGCGCTTTCCCGGGATGAGTCGCTGGCGAGCCCGTCGACGTTGTGCCGACTGGAGAACCGCGCGAACCGGAACACCGCGGTGGCCCTGCACAAGGGACTCATTGATAACTTTATCGCCGCTTACAAACAAGCGCCCCGACGACTGATACGCGATGTGGATGCCACCGACGATCGGGTGCAGGGTGATCAAGCGGGCCGCTTCTTCCACGGCGACTACGACCACGACTGCTGTCTGCCCTTGTACGTGTTCTGTGGCGATCAACGGTTGGTCAGTTATCTGCGTTCGAGCAAGATCGACGGCGCAAAACACAGTGGGGCGATCTTGGCGCTGTTGATCAAACGGTTGCGCCAGGCGTGGCCGAAGGTCGAGATCCTGGTGCGCGCCGATGCCGGCTTTTGCCGCTGGCGGATGCTGCGCTGGTTCGATCGCCACGGCGTGGATTACGTCATGGGTATCGCGAAAAACCCGCGTTTGCACGATCAATCGTTAGCGTTGCGCACGTTGGCTCAGTGGCGGTATTGGATGATGGGTGAGAAGCAGCGCCTGTTCAGCGAGGTCCGTTACGCCGCACCGACTTGGGATACCCCGCGACGGGTGATCGTCAAGGCCGAGCACAGCGCCCGCGGCAGCAATCCCCGCTTCGTGGTGACCCACCTCACCGGCAAGGCCCAACGCATCTACGACCGCCTCTACTGCGCCCGCGGCGAGATGGAGAACCGGATCAAGGAGCAGCAGTTGGGCCTGTTTGCCGATCGCACCAGTTGCCACACCTGGTGGGCCAATCAGTTCCGGCTGTTGCTCTCAAGCTTGGCTTACACGCTGTTGGAGACGATCCGCCGGGTGGCACTACACGCAACGGCACGGGCTCGCGCGCAAGGCGGCACGCTGCGCCTGAAACTATTACGCATCGGCGCCATCGTCTTGCGCAATACCAGGCGCATCCGACTGTTGCTCTCCAGTGCTTACCCCCATCGAGAACTGTTCTGCCTGGTGGCCGCTCGCCTCAAGCCGGGATAGTCGTCCCAACGCCAGTCGCCTCGTGTTCGATTCCTTGTGAGTCGGGGTGTCGCTCGCCTCCGAAACGACTCGTGCATCGCAATCGGCGATAAATCCACCGGTGGCGCGCCGAAACGTCGCGCTCAAGCGCCGCTTCGTGCCACCACCAACGAATTCCGACCCATGATCGACCAACTCCATGCACAATCTCACTGCTCATGCAATATCCGGGTTAGGGCTTGCAAGGACGCGGGCAACTCGGCTTCGTTCATCTCGTCCATATCGACCCGTCCGGAGGCGACCGCGTCTACGAGCTCGTTCTTTCCGAGCAAGTTCCGCTTACCGCTGTCCGAGGCGTTGAACGTCGCACGACGCGCGCGCGATGAAGGTGACGCGAACGCGTGCAGCTTACCCGTAGCCTTCACCTTCAGCTCCGCCTTCGCTTTTTCTACCTTGCTGCCAAAGAACATGCGTGTCGCGTCGATTTCTTTCGAGAGCTCGGCGATGTCGTCACCGAACGGCGTAGCGACGGCGACGGCGCTACCATCTTGTGCGACGTTGAAGAAGTCGCCCCGACTGAGGCTTGCGATCTGCTGCCACTTGCGCGCGGTAGCGGGGTTTTGTCCGCACTGGATGGCGTTAATGACGATGCCCTTCGACTTCGCGACTTTGATCGTCTCGGGGTATTTAACCTCGTCTTGATAATCCATGTGAGGCGGTGCGTCGCCAACCAGGAACACCACTTTGTAGGCGTTCGGATCCTGGCTCCATGAGATGTCGTGGATCGCGTCGTGCAGCGCCTGGTTGACGGACTCCGGCCCGTCGCCGCCGCCCTGCGCCTGAAAGTCCATCAATTTCGCGTACATGGAATCGAGGTCGTCTGACAGATCGATCACGTGCGTCACGTAGGCGTCACCGCGATCACGATAGGCGACGAGGCCCATCTTGATCTCGGGCGCGGGTTGCGCCGATGCCATGGTCGACGCGATGGACCATATCTTGTCCTTCGCCGCCTGGATCAGACCGCTCATGCTGCCGGTCGTGTCGAGCGCGAAAACGACCTCGATCTTGGGCGCCTGGTTGGTGATCGGATCGACCGGCGCCACGAGGTGGTGACCGGGATCGATGATGGGCGCCACGATCGGGTCGGTCGTGGTTACGGCGTCTGAATCCAGCGCCGGATAGAGCGCGACGACGGATGCCGTTGCCGCAAATAGGGTAATGCCGATGAGTTGGGTTTTCATATCGATGTCCTCTGTGAATCGGGGTTTAACTGACGGTGTGGATGCGCCGCACCGCCGCTTCGGCGGTACGCAGGGCGCGCTTGAAGTGCTGATCGGTGGTGTCGGCGCTTACTTCGCGTTTGGCCTTGATCACCGCAGGGATGGCGACGAACAGGGCCTGCACCAGGAAGAAGCTCCAAACGCTCAAAAAGACGCTGTGGCTGTGAAGCGCCGTGGCAATGGCCGCGATCACGGCGAGGGCGCAAAGACCGAGATCCAGCAAGGCCGGTAAAACGCTCGAATGAAAATAGAGCGAGCGAACGAGCCACACCATGCCCACGTGCGCGAGCAGAAACAGCGTCAGTTCGGGCAGGACGATCCAGGCCGTAAGCGCGCCTGCGATCCACAGTGCCGGTATCGTCAACCGCCCGGTTCGTTCAGCGCTTCGAGCCAGGAGATAAATGACATAGAGCGCGCCGAAACACGTGATCAAAAGCTTCACGACGAAGCTGGACGCGTAAATGAGTTGCAGCGCTGAGAACGCTGCGGCGCCGATCAGTGCGAATACGAACGCGATAACGACGCCTTGAAAAAAAGTGGGGCGTTTCATGCGTGCGTCCTCCGTTGCTTTTCCTTGAGAAAGGCGAGCTCGATCTCGTCGTTGCCGACGTTGATATCGCCGGCGACGCTGATATGCGGGCTCGCTGCTTGCGCCTCATCGACCAACAGCTCCAGCTTCTGGCGCATGTTGGCGAGGCGACCTTGGTTTTCGGCGATGCCGGCTTCGAGACCTTCGCGGGTCTTGATCGTCGCGGCCCGTTTCGCCGCGACCGCTTTCAGGCGGCGCTCGGCTTCCAGCTTGCGCTTGATGAGGCTGCGGGCCAGCTCTTCTTCCTCGGACTGGAAACACACGTCGAGCTCTTCATCCAAGTCGGACAAAAGCGCCCGATCGGAGGTTTCCTGCGCATCAAAATGCTCCAGTTCCTGCTCGAGCGATCGGGACGTGGCCTGCATCTTTGCAAGCTCGTCTTCCATCTCGCGGACGGCTTGCTTGAGCAGCACATCCGGCTCTTCGATGCGGTCGAGCACCGCGTGCAGGTCTGCGGTGAATAATCGGGAAAAACGATTGATCAGTGCCATGTTGAATACTCCGGGTTGCCTCGATTTCGAGTACGGAGAGTTTGGTCGGTGAGGGACGCGGACGGTAGGCACTGTTTGGTAAAAGTTCGAGGCCCGTGTTTACAAAACTTTTACATGCGCCATGCGGCCGGGACTGATAGCCTTCAGATCGTTAAATGTGAGACGACATAGCACGCCATGGACCGCAAGAGACGTTTGCTCATCGTCGAAGACGAAGAAGCCATTCGCTCGGGGCTGGTCGATGTATTCGTGTTCCACGGCTACGACGTGAAAAGCACGGCCGACGGCCGCGACGGTCTGAATCAGGCGCTCGCGGGCGGATTCGATCTGATCCTCCTGGACGTGATGTTGCCGTCGATGAATGGTTTCGATATCTGCAATGAGATCCGGCAGGTTGACCGCGATCAGCCGATCATCATGCTGACCGCTAAAGTCAGTGACGAGGACATCGTCAATGGCCTGAAACTCGGCGCGGATGACTACATTGGCAAGCCGTTTGGCGTGCAGGAATTGGTCTTGCGGGTCGAAGCGGTCTTGCGCCGCGCCAAAGACGCGACGGACTTGCCGGAGACGATCGCGTTCGCCGATGGCTTGAAGATCGACGGCCGTAACCTGAACGGCCGCCGCGGCGACGTCGAGATCAGCTTCACACGCCGCGAGATCGAGATCCTGCGGTACCTGCACGCGCACGCGGAGCGGCCGGTGTCGAGAGACGAGCTCTTATCGGAGGTATGGGGCTATGCCAAACACCTCGACATCGAAACGCGTACCGTGGATATCCACGTCGCGAAGCCCAGGCGCAAGATCGAGTCCGATCCTAAATCGCCTTCACATTTAATCACAGTGCGCGGCGCGGGTTATAAGCTGGTTACGGATTGAGCGCGTGTCTTCCGGCTTAGCCAAAGGACTCAACGAGAAGCGGCTCAAAGCGTGGTTGCTCGCGTTCTTCCTCGCGCTCGCGATCCCCGCCTTGCTGCTGGTCATCCGTGCCTACGACCAAGTGAAGTGGGAGGTGTTTCACCAGTATCGCGTGCTCGCCGAGGACCTGTCCGCACGCATCGACGCCGACATGCGCCGCCTGGTCGAAGCCGAGGAAGCGCGTTCTTACCGACTACAGTTTTCTCGTTCTGGCGGGCGATCCGACATCGAATCTCGTACAGCGCTCGCCCTTGTCGAGCTATCCTCCCGACAGCGAGATACCCGGCCTCATCGGCTATTTCCAGGTCGACAGCGCCGGCAATTTCAGCTCGCCCGTGCTGCCGGAGCGCGAATCGAATTACAAAAACTACGGGATCTCCAACAACGAACTGACCGACCGCCGATGGTTAAAACGTGAATTGCAGGCCATCCTCAACCGGTCGGCTGCCGTGGCGCCGCGTCGCGCCGACGAGACGCCTGGCAAGGCGCACTCGAAGCAGAAAGCCGAACTCGAGTTCGCCGCCGCGCTGGAGGCGCAAAACTACGCCCTGAGTGAACCACAGAACGTCTTCGATCGGTTGTCCAGTGTAGGCGAAGGCCAATCACAGCGGCAGATATTGAGGAACTACGGTCGCGTCGAGGATCTCAAACTCGATTCCCGCCTGGAGAAGAAGAGCCGCGAACAATCCAAAGACGAGCAATCCGCCGTGGCGCGAGATCTCGCCGGAGGAAAACGCGCGACCCGCAAGGAGCAGATCGCCGTTTACGAACCGGCGCAGGTGGCCGCCGACGCCTACAGCGACGATGATGCGATGGTCGTTGAAAGCGAGGCCTTCTCACCGGAAGCAGACGAACTGGAGGAGGAACTCCCCGCACCGGCATCGATCCTCCGACAGCCGAGGACGCGCGTACGCTTTTTCGAAAGCGAGATCGATCCCATGAGCTTCGATATCCTCGACGAGACGCATTTCGTCATGTTCCGCAACGTGTGGCGGGAAGGTGAGCGCTACATCCAGGGCGCCGTCATCGAGCGCGCGGCGTTCATCGCGAACACGATCGAAACCGTCTATCAAAGCGCGGCGCTTTCAACGATGAGCGATTTGCGCACGGCCTATCAAGGTGACGTCTTAACCACCTATCGGGCACGACAAGGCCGCGCATACCTGTCGCGGTCGCAGGAACTAAGCGGCGAGTTGTTGTACCACGCGCGCCTCTCCTCGCCGATGAGCGGGCTTGAATTGATTTACAGCGTCACGACTTTGCCGCTCGGTCCGAGCGTCCGTTATCTCACATGGGTGGCCTTCGCGCTCGTCGCTGTCCTGACTTGCGGTTGTTATGCGATCTATCGCTTCGGCATCGGACAGATGAACCTCTACCGTCAGCAACAGGATTTCGTCGCGGCCGTGAGCCATGAACTGAAGACGCCGCTGACCTCAATCCGCATGTATAGCGAGATGCTGAAAGCGGGATGGGCCGATGAAGAGAAGAAATCGACGTATTACGCGTTCATCCATGACGAGAGCGAGCGACTGTCGAGGCTCATCGCAAACGTCTTACAGCTTGCGCGGATAACACGGGGTAATCATCAACTCGAACTGAAATCGATGAAGATGAGCGACCTACTGGAGCGAACCACGCCGAAGCTCAATACACAGCTTCAAAGCGCGGGATTCGAGCTGCAGGAAGATTTTCGCCAAGATGCACTGGACGAGACCATTGCAATCGACGACGACGCATTCACCCAGATCCTGATCAACTTGGTTGACAACGCGATCAAATTCTCACCCGTTGAAGCGGCCAAACGAATCGTCCTGGGGTGTACCCGCCAGAGCGACGGCCGCATCTGTATCACGGTGCGTGACTACGGGCCGGGCATCATGAAAGATCAGATGCGCAAGATCTTCGAGCTGTTCTATCGCTCGGAAAACGAACTGACGCGGGAAACGGTCGGTACCGGCATCGGTCTCGCGCTAGTGCACCAACTGACGACCGCAATGAATGGCAAGGTCGACGTCAAAAACTGCGATCCGGGAGCAGAGTTCAGCGTGACCTTCAACTCAACCGGGCCTTGAGACCGGCCAAGCGCTCGACGAGACCGTCGAAGGCCGCTTCATCCGCGTACCGCGAAGCCTGTATGTATTGCGTGACGCCGAGCTCTCCGCAGGTCGCGAGTTTGTCCTCGGCTTCCGTTTGCGCGTCGGGTAGACCGCCCAGCAATACGATTTCCGGACTACTGCGCCCCGCCGCTTCGGATAATTCCTTCAATTGCTCCACCTTGGGCCGCAACGCGTCCGGATCGACCCCCATCGGCATCCAGCCATCGCCGACGCGGACCGTCCGATGCAGCGCCGCTTCGTTCATGCCCCCGACGTAGATCGGCGGTGTCGCGGGGCGCGGGCGAAACAGAAACCGTTGACCGTTCGATTCCACGATGTCGTCCTCGGCAGCGAAGCATTCGCGGATGAAATCGATCGTGTCGTCGGTGATCGCACCGCGCCGGTTGCGCGGTACGTCGAGGGCGTCGAATTCGGGTTTCATCCATCCGCAGCCGACGCCGAAATGAAATCGCCCGCCCGAAAGCTCTTGAATCGTGGCGACCCACTTGGCGGTGGGGAGTGCCGGACGATAAGGGATGACCAGGACCGATACGCCGAGCTCGATGCTCTTCGTCGCCGCCGCCAGGAAGGCGAGCGTTGCCAGCGGATCGAGATAGCGCCCGTCCGAGCCCTCCGACTCTTCCGGCGGGATCGCGATATGGTCGACCGTCCAGATGTGATCGAGACCGGCCTCTTCCGCCCGATGCGCGCAATGCAATAAGCAACTCGCGGTTGCCTCGGGTCCCATGTTTCTGAGCATCGTGCCAATCTTCATCGATCTGTCCCCTTATTTTCTTGACCTATGCGATCGCGATCGCTAGCTTTGGCCGCCGGTAAGCTTATGCCGGCCGTAATCATCTTCGCCATCCTCATTGTCAGTGCGATCGCTGCATGCCGTGGTGGCGACGACCCGCTCGCGTCGTTTCACGAAGGCCGCTACGAGGCGGCTTTGAAGTCGTTTACCCGGCAAGCGGAGAGTGGTGATCTCACCGCCGCGAATTACGTCGGTATTCATTATTATCTCGGTCTCGGCGTCACGCGCGATTTCGCCAAAGCCGCCGCATGGTTCGAAACCGCGGCCCTGGGACGGCATGCCGGCGCCCAACGTAACCTCGGTGTGATGTACCTGCGCGGCCACGGCGTCGATAAGGATTACAGCCGCGCTTACGGCTGGTTCTACCACGCCTATGTAGGCGGTAGTCGGAACGCAGAAAAATACTTGGGTTTCACCGGCGATCTCGTTACGCCCAATCGGAGCATGCAAGCCCGCGAGCAAGTCGCCGACCGCATCAAAGCGGCGGCGGCGCAATCCCGATAAGGTAAGACCGCTACCCCACGCGCTCCAATACGACGATCGGGATCTCACGATCGCCCGCTTTCGCTTTGTAATCATTGAAAGGCGGATACATCGCGGCCATTTGATCCCAGATCGCGGCGCGCTCATCGCCCTGCGCCGTGCGTACGTTCGCAACGAAGGAATCGTTCGCGATCTGGACCTTCACTTCGCCCTGCGCATTGAGATTGTGATACCAGCCCGGGTGTTTCGGCGCGCCGCCCTTGGACGCGACGATCGCGTAGCCGCCATCGACCTTGCCGTAGAGCAGCGGCATGATGCTTTCCTTACCGGATTTTCGGCCTTTCGTGGTCAGCAGCAGTGTAGGTAACGGCCCCGGTCCACCTGCAAAGGTCGAATCCCAAAGGTGGCCGGCATCGCCGTCTTGCTGATATTGCTTGCGATGGTCGGCGATCCAGCCGCTCTCGCTGGCTTCGATGATGGGGTCGCTCATGGGGTGATCCTCCGAATTTCTAGTTGATCGTTGGGTGGGCTCCGGCCGTCATTCTCTCATAACAATTCGGATACGCGTCCAGCCGTTCAAACGCGTCGGGTTCGGTGTCAGACTGTTGACTCACTCTACGAAACCAAGCCCATCCGATAAGAGGAGGATCTAATCATGCAGATGTTGTTCATGACTGATGTCGTCAAGCCAACGGGCATGTCCGATGCGGAGTTCTTCAAGATCTGGAACGACGAAGCGGTAGCGGCCGTGGCTGCAATCGATTCTGGCGCCATCACGCATCTGTGGAAGGCCGCTGGCCGCTATCAGGTGATTGGCGTGTTCGACTTTCCCGACGGAGACGCGATGGACGCTGCGCTGCACTCTTTGCCGATCTGGAAAGACGGCCACCACGAAATGGCGCAGAACATCCAATGGATCCCTTTGCGGCCGTACAAGAACTGGGCCGCGGATCTGAAGGAATTGAGCGGTAATTAGATCTCGAACGGCGTCATCGACCACGGGCGGTGACCTGTCGCCGCCCGTGGCAGTCGAGTAAAACGCTGCGGATGTTATCGATCATGCGCGGCTCGCGATCGCCGCCCCGCAACGCATCGGTCAACTCCAATTGCACGCCCTGACCACCGGCTCCGCGGTTGCAGATGTTGTGTCGATTAGTGCCGGGGTAATCATGGCCGTCGGTCGACACCGGCACGCCTGCCGCACGGATTGCATCGGCCAAACGGTGTTTCAGTGACAGGTTGAGACCGCCGATATAGGCCGCTTCCTCTTTTCGGTGACACCCATGGACGGC
The DNA here is from genome assembly GCA_965217605.1 of Gammaproteobacteria bacterium. Lineage (GTDB taxonomy): Bacteria > Pseudomonadota > Gammaproteobacteria > JAYYZW01. The sequence goes on along the minus strand of CBDCJB010000003.1, from coordinate 270,040 downwards.
CACGACGACGTCGCACGAGGCGATCAGCGCCAAACAAGTCGGTTCGTCGAACTGGTGACTGGTGATATGCAATTCGTCGAAGCTGCCGTTCGAATCCAGACCTTCGAACAAGTACAGATTGAAATCATCCCCCGCAATCTCGCGGGCAATGTGGGTCGTGCGCCGTTCTATACTCCCAGCGTGGGGGGCGATGATCGCAACCGGGCTCACGCCGCGATAGGTCACGGTGATCCGATAGTCGCGATCATGGATCTCGTTCGCGGCGAGTTCTGCGTAACTGCGATAGCGGGTCAACGGTTTTCCATCAGCGCGGCCGATTCAATCCAGCGCGCGCGTCACCACTTCAAACGTATCTTTCGACAGGCCTGAGGTGTCGCGGATCCGCTCCAGGGCCTGGCGAGCATGATCTTGCCGGCCGGCGTCGAATTTTCGCCAGCGGTCGAAGGCGCGCGCTAGACGGGCCGCGATCTGGGCGTTGACGGCGTCGAGTGCGATCACCTGGTCCGCGGCGAAGGCGTAACCCGCGCCGTCCGCCGCGTGGAAGCGCGCGTGGTTGCCGTGGCAAAAGGCGCCGACGACCGCGCGGATCCGGTTCGGATTGCCGGCATCATAAGCCGAGTGCTCCATCAACCGCCGTACCGCGTCGAGCGTGCCGGGCAGGCGCGAGACGGCCTGAACCGAAAACCACTTGTCGACCACCAGGGGCTCGTTCAGCCACTGGTCGTAAAACCCCGAGAGGGCCTCATTGCGCTCCGGGCATTCGCTGTTCGCGAGGGCGCCTAGTGCCGCCATGGCATCGGTCATGTTGTCGGCGTTGTTTAATTGCGTGAGCGCGCGCTGGCGGATCTCGGATGTTTCGCGTTCCATCAAATACGACAGGCAGAGGTTGCGCAGGCTGCGCCGGCCTGCGGAGACCGGATCGGGACTGTAATCGCCGCTGACGACGAAGCGCCGATACGCATCATCCAAAGGCTGCTCGAGACAGGTCGCAATATGCCGCCTGAGTCCGGTGCGCACGGTCAGGATCGCCTCCGGATCGACTTCATCGAGCTGTTCGGCGATATAGCCCGCTTGCGGCAGGACCAACGCTTCGGCGGTGAACGCCGGGTCGTCGCCGCCATCTGCCAATACGCGCGCGAACGCGTCGACGAAGGCGTCGGAAAACACGACATCGCGGCCATCGCGGTAGGCTTCGATGCCTGCGAGCAACGTGTCCAGCGCCAGGCGTTGCCCCGCTTCCCAACGATTGAAGGGATCGCTGTCGTGAGCCATCAGGTGCGCGAGCATGTCCGCGTTGAAACCGAAGCGCAGCTTGACCGGCGCCGAGAAGCCGCGCAGCAAGGATGGCACCGGCGGCTCGGCGACGTTCGCGAAGGACAAATTCATCTCCGGATCGGTCAACGAGAACACGCGGGTCGTTTCCGACGTTCCTTGTTCACCGTCCAATTGCAATGGCAGGTCACGACCGGAGGGATCGATCAGGCCGACCGCGATCGGGATATGGAAGGGCTGTTTCGCATCCTGTCCGGGCGTGGGTGGACAGTCCTGCGTCAAGCTGAGTTTGTAGGTCTTTTGCGCGGCGTCGTATTCACCGCGAGCGTTGACGACTGGCGTGCCGGCCTGTTCGTACCAGCGTTGGAATTGTGCGAGGTCGACGCCGGAAGCATCCTGCATCGCGCTGACAAATTCTTCCGTGCATACCGCCTGCCCGTCGTGGCGTTCGAAATAGAGGTCCATTCCCGTGCGGAAACTGTCCGCCCCGATCAAGGTGTGGATCATGCGTACGACTTCGGCACCTTTGTTGTAGACCGTCGCCGTGTAGAAATTGCTGATCTCCATGTAGTGATCGGGCCGCACCGGATGCGCCATCGGCCCCGCGTCCTCGGGAAACTGGCCGGCGCGCAAGCCGCGCACTTCCTGAATGCGTTGCACGGCTTGCGAGTAGCGATCGCCGCCGTATTGTTGATCGCGGAATACCGTGAGCCCTTCCTTGAGGCTCAGTTGAAACCAATCGCGGCAGGTCACGCGGTTGCCCGTCCAATTGTGGAAATATTCGTGTGCGACCACGCGGTCGAGGATCATGAAGTCGAAATCGGTCGCGGTGTCTGCGCGCGCGAGCACGTACTTGGTATTGAAGATATTGAGGCCCTTGTTCTCCATCGCACCCATGTTGAAGTCACTGACGGCGACGATCATGTATTGATCCAGATCGAGTTCCAGACCGAAGACCTCTTCGTCCCATGTCATCGCATGTTTCAAGGCCTCCATGGCGAACGCGCATTGATCGGGTTTGCCGGGCTCGACGAAGACCAGGAGCTTTACCTGCCGCCCGGATGCGGTGACGAAATCGTCTTCGCGCCGGTCGAGCTTGGCCGCCACCATGGCGAAGAGATAGGACGGTTTCGGGAAGGGATCGACCCAGCGCGCCGCATGCCGGCCGTTCGCCTCCTCGTTCTCGGCTTCGAGGTTGCCGTTCGACAATAGTATCGGGCAGCGCGTTCGATCCGCGTGGATCGTCGTCGCATAACGCGCCATGACATCGGGGCGATCGAGAAAAAAGGTGATGCGGCGGAAGCCTTCGGCCTCACATTGCGTGAAATAACCGTCCCGTGAAGCATAGAGCCCCATCAACTGCGTGTTTTCATCCGGGTGGATGCGTACTTCGGTCGCTAACGTAAACGCGTCGGGTACGTCATCGATACGCAGGTGCTCCGCGTCGAGCGTGTAGTCGGCTTCGACCAGGGTTCGTCCGTCTATCCGGACGGCGACCAGCGTGAGCTCGTCGCCGTCGAGGATCAGCGGTGCATCGGCGTGGGTTGCGTTGGGGTTTCGCGCGATCGCAAGCGTGGCTTTGACGGTCGCGTGGTCATCACGGATATCGATGTCGAGATCGACACTCTCGATCAGGAACGGTGGCGGAGAGTAGTCCGTGAGATAGATGGTGGCCGGGGTTGGATCAGGCATCCAGTCATTTTAGCGGTAAAAACTCAGACTCGATCTCTCATGTGAAAAGTCAAGCACGATACCCGGCATGAACTATCGCGCTGACGTACACGCATGTCCGCTATCGAAGGCATTCCGGCCAAACTTCGGTGCGACGATTTCGGCAGCAACCGGCCAGGGGACTTGATGCGATTAATCGCTCCCCGTATATCGTTCACACTCCAGCCTGGCGCGGCTCACGCCTGATGAAAAGTATCTAGCCCGGATATTGCATGAGCAGTGAGATTGGGCGTGGAGTTGGTCGATCATGGGTCGGAATTCGTTGGTGGTGGCACGAAGCGGCGCTTGAGCGCGACGTTTCGGCGCGCCACCGGTGGATTTATCGCCGATTGCGATGCACGAGTCGTTTCGGAGGCGAGCGACACCCCGACTCACAAGGAATCGCACACGAGGCGACTGGCGTTGGGACGACTATCCCGGCTTGAGGCGAGCGGCCACCAGGCAGAACAGTTCTCGATGGGGGTAAGCACTGGAGAGCAACAGTCGGATGCGCCTGGTATTGCGCAAGACGATGGCGCCGATGCGTAATAGTTTCAGGCGCAGCGTGCCGCCTTGCGCGCGAGCCCGTGCCGTTGCGTGTAGTGCCACCCGGCGGATCGTCTCCAACAGCGTGTAAGCCAAGCTTGAGAGCAACAGCCGGAACTGATTGGCCCACCAGGTGTGGCAACTGGTGCGATCGGCAAACAGGCCCAACTGCTGCTCCTTGATCCGGTTCTCCATCTCGCCGCGGGCGCAGTAGAGGCGGTCGTAGATGCGTTGGGCCTTGCCGGTGAGGTGGGTCACCACGAAGCGGGGATTGCTGCCGCGGGCGCTGTGCTCGGCCTTGACGATCACCCGTCGCGGGGTATCCCAAGTCGGTGCGGCGTAACGGACCTCGCTGAACAGGCGCTGCTTCTCACCCATCATCCAATACCGCCACTGAGCCAACGTGCGCAACGCTAACGATTGATCGTGCAAACGCGGGTTTTTCGCGATACCCATGACGTAATCCACGCCGTGGCGATCGAACCAGCGCAGCATCCGCCAGCGGCAAAAGCCGGCATCGGCGCGCACCAGGATCTCGACCTTCGGCCACGCCTGGCGCAACCGTTTGATCAACAGCGCCAAGATCGCCCCACTGTGTTTTGCGCCGTCGATCTTGCTCGAACGCAGATAACTGACCAACCGTTGATCGCCACAGAACACGTACAAGGGCAGACAGCAGTCGTGGTCGTAGTCGCCGTGGAAGAAGCGGCCCGCTTGATCACCCTGCACCCGATCGTCGGTGGCATCCACATCGCGTATCAGTCGTCGGGGCGCTTGTTTGTAAGCGGCGATAAAGTTATCAATGAGTCCCTTGTGCAGGGCCACCGCGGTGTTCCGGTTCGCGCGGTTCTCCAGTCGGCACAACGTCGACGGGCTCGCCAGCGACGCATCCCGGGAAAGCGCCGTCTGCAGAGCCAAGTCCGCGCGCAATGCCTCGTGGTCGTTGAGGTCCTCATAGCCCAGGGAAAGGCCATAGACCCGCTGTCGGACCAGCGACTCCAGAGCGTGGGTGCAGCTCTTTCTCCGGCGCGAATCCCCAATGGCCCGTGCCGCGGCCTTGATCAACCCGGTCCGTTCATCGGCCCAGCGCAGCAACTGCACCCCACCGTTGGAAGTGATGTCACCGCCGTTGAATGAGACGTCGATCTTGCGGCGAGAAAAGCCTGGAAATTGCAGCGCAGTCTGGGTACATTCTGTCACGGGCGAGTCCTTTCCGTTTTCAGCCTAACTAACTGAATTATAACGGATTAGAAAGGGCTTGCCCTCTTTTTTTATGAAATATCCGGGCTAGTTAACGTCATGTGGCCGGAATGGACCCAAAAATATTTGGTGGGCCGTGTAGGAATCGAACTGGAGTTGACCCGCTTTCGTGGATACCTGACCCTTTTAGAAGGAGGATTCCACGATGCCCACAACACGAACTGCCTATCCACCGGCCTTCCGGCAACCGATGATCGAACGGGTACGGGCGGGCCGCAGCCCGGAAGACCTGGCACGCGAGTTTGAGCCGACCGCACAGACCGTACGCAACGGGGTCGCGCAGGCCGACCGTGATGAAGGTCGCCGCAACGACGGTCTGACCACTGCCGAACGCGAAGAACTGCGGCGTCTGCGTCGGGAGAATCGGCGGCTACGTGAGGAACGGGAGATCCTTTCAAAAGCCACGGCCTGGTTCGCTCGGGAGACCGATTCGAGGAAATCTTCGCGTTCATGAGCGTGAATCAGGCCACCTACCGGATCGCGCCGATGTGCCGGCTACTCGGTGTCTCCCCGAGTGGCTACGACGCGTGTCGGACACGTGAACCCTCAGCGCGGTCGAAGCGCGACGCGCAACTCAAGGCCCGTATCCAGGCCATCCACAGCTGGAGTCGAGGCACCTATGGGGCAGCGCGTATTCACGCCGAGCGCGCGGATGAGGGGACGCACGTGGGTCGCAAGCGCGTCGCCAGGCTGCTGCGTGAATGGGGTTTGGCCGGGGTGAGTCGACGCACAAGGACGCGCACGACACGCCGCGATCACGATGCCCGCCCGGCGCCGGATCTGGTCGAGCGTCACTTCGTGGCTTCGCGGCCGGACGCACTGTGGGTTGCTGACGTGACCGACGTGCCGACGTGGGCGGGGTTCGTGTATCTGGCGGTTGTCGTCGATGCATTCAGTCGGCGCGTCGTAGGCGGGTCGATGGCGACGCATCTGCGCACTGAGCTCGTGCTCGAGGCGCTCAACATGGCGCTATGGCAGCGTCGACCGAAGAATGTGATCCATCACAGTGACCAGGGCTGCCAGTACACTTCGTTCGCCTTCGGCAAGCGCTGCCGGTTAATGGGTGTACAACCGTCGATGGGATCGGTCGGCGATTGCTACGATAACGCGATGGCCGAGAGCTTCTTCGCGACGCTCGAATGCGAACTCATCGACCGCCACAGTTTCAAGACGCAGGCCGACGCGAAGATGGCGATCTTCGCGTTCATCGAAGGCGGGTACAACCCACACCGTCGTCACTCATCCCTCGGTCAGCAATCACCGCTAAACTATGAAAATAATTATCAACAGGCTGCTTGAAACCCAAGCGCCATACCGTCCACGGAAACGGGGCGCTGCAGTGGACCCTTGGGGCCTGTCGATAATAGTGGCACCGTTCCGATAGACAAAGGCTCGTTGGATGGTACGTACTTGAAATTTACGGCTGGCTCATGCGCCTATTCTGGATTTGTGCTCCAGACTTCGCCCAGGTCCGTATCCGGTACTGTCGAATGCAGGAGCAAAGACAAGGATGGTCGGGAAAGCTCAGGTGTCGGAACTTGGCGGGCTACAAGGACGAACTAGACAGGTTAGGGATCAATTTCGGAACTATCTTCGGTCCCCGACTCTGGTTGAATATCGTCCCCACCGGTTTGACCGGGCGACTGCTCGATATTGGGTGTGGCATTTTCGAACTCTTGCACCGCACTTTGTCTTTCAGATGACGGAAACTGAGGTTGTAAAATATTGCCCGATTCGCCGTTCCCGACTGACGTGGGGTCTTTTACTCGCGGCGCGGGCGGCACCCACGCCTGCAGATACTGACCCACGATTCGATAGAATTTTGGTAAATGCTCGACAGCATCTTCTACGAACGTCTTTGCTCCGCGGAATCGACCACCTAAATCCACCACGCTCCGAATTTCGAACTCGGTTGGAAGGTGGCCGGACGTTCCCTCAAGAATGCAATTTCGGTCTTCCCGTAGCTGGGCAAGAGACGCGGTCGTGTCTGGTATTCTGCCGGGCCAACTGGCGACGATAATCACTTCCTCATCTGAACACTTATTGAGTTGATTAAGGAGCCACGTTACACACGCTCGGGCCTGGGTTCTATCCTTCGGTGCTCTAAGGGACATCGAAGCGGTAAGCGTGCGGCGCAGTAAATCCGCTGAGTATATGATCCTCGATGCGGCGTCAGGCACTTCAAACGACGTTGAGAGTACGCCCGTCTTCAAGAGCTGATCCACGATATTTTGTAGCCGAACGTTCGTATCAACCGCTTCAGGTCGGGTCAGGTAGACGTTGACGCTTCGGCCAACCGTTACGCTCATCTCAAGTGCGATATACCGAACGAGCTCTCGCCACGATTGAGCACAGTCGGTCACGCCAGGCATATTTCTGGTGAGTTGTAGCCCTTGCTGAACGCTTCCGCACAAGTCCTTCCAAACAGCGGGCATCCTCGTAAAAGAGGAAACGCCAGAGCTACTGTGAGACAGATATCGAATGAGCTCGCGCAAGATGAGCCCTTGATCGGAATCCGAAACGCCGCGGTGCTCGGAGCACAACACGGCCTCAGTCGTGATGAACATCCAAGACCAGTGAAACAGGGCTATTGATTTCAATTTCCCCTTCGCGATCTGAACCGGGTGATGCGTTGGCCGCGGCGCAAATTGGTTCGAAATTGTGATTACGGCGTTAGCTCCAACGGCCTTTGCCAACTCGAGATACGACTCAATTTGCTCAGGTTCGAGGGTCGCACTTCCGATCTTGGATTCGACGATTGCCTTCCACTCTTCGCCTCGGGTTCGGATGATAATGACCCCATCGGGTCGAAGTTTTGAGCCTGTCGGTTGGTTCTTAAAAACCACCTCGGTGTAGCAGGTAATTGTCGAAGATTTCCGAACAGGTGCTTCGACTGCCTGCAACAGGCTATGGCCAAATTCATGAACGGCGGCCATTGCAGCTAATACGATCGAGGTGGCTCGCTCTTCCTTTTTGCTGTCGGCGACAACTGGAATCAGGCGGGCGGTTTCGCCGCTTTTGAATTCGTTTGGTATTTCCATCCCTTCTCTCCGAAGTCAGACAATCGCGATGGCTACTACGATCATGTAATCGAGGTGGTTTCCGAGCGCGGAGCAACACCCGACAACGCTGTTGTGAGCATAAGAGGTAAGTGGGGGTCGAGCTACTTATGCAATCGAATCGAAGAGAGCGCTAAATGCGAGTGCTATGAAATCGTTCCTGCCACTAAACCTGCCACCACGAAAAAGGTGCGGCCACCGGACTCACGCCGAAAACCGCTTAACCTGTTGAAAATATTGGTGGGCCGTGTAGGAATCGAACCTACGACCATCGGATTAAAAGTCCGGTGCTCTACCAACTGAGCTAACGACCCAGAGTGATGATTCATTGCCAGCCATCCATGGCGCGACGCCTATGTCTTCGTTATACGCCGGCCCGGCCATCCTTGGCCGGTCGTTCGCTTCTGCCCGAGCAGTGCTCGGGCTCGCCGCTTCGCGACGACCGTCGCTCACCCAACTGAGCTAACGACCCACGGAGATCAATCGTGCGATAGGCGGTCCGCGTGGGCACGTCGAACCGGGCCGCGATCCTAGCGAATCCAACCCGCCAAGTACACGCCACCCGATTCGTGAAATCGGGCTAAATCACTTGAAATTTGTACATTTATCGCCATGATCTCCCCGCCTTTCGTTTTAATGGATCCCGATGCCGATATACGAATATCAGTGTGACGAATGCGGGCACAAGCTCGAGGTCATGCAGCGCATGAGCGAGGATCCGTTGAAGACCTGCCCCTCGTGCGCGGAAGACGCCCTCAAAAAACTGATTTCGAAGATGAATTTTCAACTCAAGGGTACGGGATGGTACGAAACGGATTTCAAGAACAAAGGCAAACCCGAAGCCGAGAAAAGCGCCGACAAGGAAGGGTCGGACGACAAAGACGGGGCCAAAGAATCGAAAAAAGACGACGCTAAAAAGGACACGACAACGGACTCCAAGAAATCGGACAGCGCCGATTCCAGTAAGACATCGACCTCAACGACCGACAATTGAGCACGGATTTTGACGTGCAAGGCCGGTTTGCGGGTACGACCGGCAGTCCGTATGATGCCGCCCTTCCCGCGACCCCACGCCCCATGGCCGCTGACCCATGTCGATGAGAACCCATTATTGCGGCGAACTCGATGAGCACCTGGTCGACCAGGAATTGACCCTGTGCGGCTGGGTCCATAATCGCCGCGATCACGGCGGTGTCATCTTCATCGATCTGCGCGATCGCGAAGGCGTGGCGCAGATCGTGATCGATCCCGATACCCCCGAGAGCTTCGCGATCGCGGAACGTGTGCGCGGCGAATTCGTGCTGCGCGGGTCGGGGCGGGTGCGGTATCGGCCTGACGGCACCGCAAATCCCGACATGCCGACCGGCAAAGTCGAAGTCCTGATCAAGGATCTCGAGATCCTCAATGAAGCGCGCACGCCGCCGTTTCCGCTCGATGATAAGAATGTCCACGACGATACGCGCCTCAAATACCGCTATATCGATTTAAGAACCGATCGCATGCGTGAGAATCTGCGTCTGCGCGCGGCAGTGGCGCGTGAGATCAGGCGCTTCTTGGACGTTGAGGGCTTTCTCGAGATCGAAACGCCGATGTTGACTAAGGCGACCCCCGAAGGCGCGCGCGATTATCTGGTGCCGAGCCGCACGCACCAAGGCCGCTTTTTCGCCCTGCCCCAATCTCCGCAAATGTTCAAGCAGTTGCTGATGATGTCCGGATTGGATCGGTACTATCAGATCGTGCGCTGCTTCCGGGACGAGGATCTGCGCGCCGACCGCCAGCCGGAATTCACGCAGCTCGACGTCGAGATGTCCTTTATCGACGAGTCGGTGGTTACGGGCCTCATGGAACAACTGATGCGGACCTTGTTCGAAACGGTCGGGAATATCGTGCTGCCGGATCCGTTTCCGCGCCTGACGTTCGAAGAGGCGATGCTGCGTTACGGAACCGATCGTCCTGATCTGCGCAACCCCCTCGAGCTCGTGGAAGTGGGCGATCTGATGCGCGACGTCGAATTCAAAGTATTCGCCACGCCTGCGCAAAGCGAAGACGGCCGGGTCGCCGCTCTACGCGCACCCGGCGGCGGTGATCTGACGCGCAAGCAGATCGATGACTATGGCGACTTCGTCGGTGTTCATGGCGCGAAGGGTCTGGCCTATATCAAAGTTAACGACCGTGCAGCCGGCAAAGACGGTTTGCAATCGCCGATCCTCAAGTTCCTTCCGGATACCGTCGTCGCCGAGATCCTCGCGCGCACGGAAGCGGCCGACGGTGACGTCATTTTCTTCGGCGCCGATAAGTCGCGTGTCGTCAACGACGCACTCGGGGCTTTACGCGACCAGCTCGCAGCAGACCTGCGCTTGACTACCGAGGGTTGGGCGCCGCTGTGGGTGACTGATTATCCGATGTTCGGCTGGAACGAAGACGAAGCGCGCTGGGATTCGCTGCACCATCCCTTCACCGCGCCCGCTCGGCCCGAGACCCTTGCAGACGATCCGGGCAACGCGGCGTCACGCGCCTATGACATGGTCTTGAACGGCTCTGAGATCGGCGGCGGCTCGATACGCATTCATAACGCCGCGACCCAACGTGAAGTCTTCAAACTGCTCGGCATCGGCGATGCGGAGGCCGAGGAGAAATTCGGATTTCTGCTCGAGGCCTTGCATTACGGCTGTCCGCCGCACGGCGGCATCGCGTTCGGTCTCGATCGCATCGTGATGTTGCTCGCGGGCGAGCATTCGATCCGCGACGTAATCGCATTTCCGAAGACCCAGACGGCTAGCTGTCCTTTGACTTCCGCACCTAGTGACGTAAGTGAGCGCCAACTACGGGAACTCTCGATTCGGCTCAGGAAACCGGCCTCGAAGCAATCGGATTGACTGGGCGCTGATGGGAAATGCCGTCCAAACCTTGCATTTACGGCGCCGACCAACCATATCAATAGACATGGAAAAAGTCGGCGCTGGTCGACGTAAGCATCCGGCGCCGGAGTCCGTGCGACAACTATGCGCAACGATTCTATAGACAACGTCGCCGCGTCGGCAATACCGATAGGTCCAGTTCCTCCAGTCGTTCATGAGCGGTTGGACGCCGCCGAGCGCGATGCGCTGCGCGCGGAAATCAAAGGCCTCCTCGCCGCTGAAGACGCAGTCATCGTCGCGCATTACTACACCGACCCGGAGCTGCAGGCGCTGGCCGAAGAAACCGGCGGCCATGTTTCCGATTCACTCGACATGGCGCGCTTCGGCCACGACCACAAAGCCGGGACGCTCGTCGTGGCCGGCGTTCGTTTCATGGGCGAGACGGCCAAGATCCTGAATCCCGAGAAGCGCGTCTTGATGCCCGATCTTGATGCCGACTGCTCGCTGGATCGCGGTTGTCCGCCCGACCGCTTCGGCGATTTCTGCGATCGGCATGCGGACCGCACCGTAGTCGTCTATGCAAACACCAGCGCCGCCGTTAAGGCGCGTGCGGATTGGATGGTCACGAGCGGCATCGCACTCGACGTCGTCCGCCATCTGGCGTCACGCGGCGAGAAGATCCTGTGGGCGCCGGACCGCTATCTGGGCGATTACATTCGCGATCAGACGGGCGTCGACATGTTGCTCTGGAACGGCTCGTGCATCGTCCACGAGGAATTCAAGGGCCGCGAACTCGCCACGCTGATACGAGAGCATCCGCATGCGCGCGTCGTCGTGCATCCCGAGTCACCGCCATCGGTGATCGAGCAGGCCGACTATGTGGGCTCGGCTTCGGGCTTGATCAACGAAGTGCGTACGGCCTCGGCCGAGGCATTCATCGTCGCGACCGACAAGCCCGGATATTGCATGGGCAGTGAGATTGTGCGTGGAGTTGGTCGATCATGGGTCGGAATTCGTTGGTGGTGGCACGAAGCGGCGCTTAAGCGCGACGTTTCGGCGCGCCACCGGTGGATTTATCGCCGATTGCGATGCACGAGTCGTTTCGGAGGCGAGCGACACCCCGACTCACAAGGAATCGCACACGAGGCGACTGGCGTTGGGACGACTATCCCGGCTTGAGGCGAGCGGCCACCAGGCAGAACAGTTCTCGATGGGGGTAAGCACTGGAGAGCAACAGTCGGATGCGCCTGGTATTGCGCAAGACGATGGCGCCGATGCGTAATAGTTTCAGGCGCAGCGTGCCGCCTTGCGCGCGAGCCCGTGCCGTTGCGTGTAGTGCCACCCGGCGGATCGTCTCCAACAGCGTGTAAGCCAAGCTTGAGAGCAACAGCCGGAACTGATTGGCCCACCAGGTGTGGCAACTGGTGCGATCGGCAAACAGGCCCAACTGCTGCTCCTTGATCCGGTTCTCCATCTCGCCGCGGGCGCAGTAGAGGCGGTCGTAGATGCGTTGGGCCTTGCCGGTGAGGTGGGTCACCACGAAGCGGGGATTGCTGCCGCGGGCGCTGTGCTCGGCCTTGACGATCACCCGTCGCGGGGTATCCCAAGTCGGTGCGGCGTAACGGACCTCGCTGAACAGGCGCTGCTTCTCACCCATCATCCAATACCGCCACTGAGCCAACGTGCGCAACGCTAACGATTGATCGTGCAAACGCGGGTTTTTCGCGATACCCATGACGTAATCCACGCCGTGGCGATCGAACCAGCGCAGCATCCGCCAGCGGCAAAAGCCGGCATCGGCGCGCACCAGGATCTCGACCTTCGGCCACGCCTGGCGCAACCGTTTGATCAACAGCGCCAAGATCGCCCCACTGTGTTTTGCGCCGTCGATCTTGCTCGAACGCAGATAACTGACCAACCGTTGATCGCCACAGAACACGTACAAGGGCAGACAGCAGTAGTGGTCGTAGTCGCCGTGGAAGAAGCGGCCCGCTTGATCACCCTGCACCCGATCGTCGGTGGCATCCACATCGCGTATCAGTCGTCGGGGCGCTTGTTTGTAAGCGGCGATAAAGTTATCAATGAGTCCCTTGTGCAGGGCCACCGCGGTGTTCCGGTTCGCGCGGTTCTCCAGTCGGCACAACGTCGACGGGCTCGCCAGCGACGCATCCCGGGAAAGCGCCGTCTGCAGAGCCAAGTCCGCGCGCAATGCCTCGTGGTCGTTGAGGTCCTCATAGCCCAGGGAAAGGCCATAGACCCGCTGTCGGACCAGCGACTCCAGAGCGTGGGTGCAGCTCTTTCTCCGGCGCGAATCCCCAATGGCCCGTGCCGCGGCCTTGATCAACCCGGTCCGTTCATCGGCCCAGCGCAGCAACTGCACCCCACCGTTGGAAGTGATGTCACCGGCGTTGAATGAGACGTCGATCTTGCGGCGAGAAAAGCCTGGAAATTGCAGCGCAGTCTGGGTACATTCTGTCACGGGCGAGTCCTTTCCGTTTTCAGCCTAACTAACTGAATTATAACGGATTAGAAAGGGCTTGCCCTCTTTTTTTATGAAATATCCGGGCAAGGGGATCTTCTACAAGATGCAGCAGGCTGCGCCGCACAAGCGCTTGATCGCGGCGCCCACCGCCGGTCACGGCGCCACCTGCCGCAGTTGCGCCGAATGCCCGTGGATGGCGATGAATGGTCTTGGGAAATTGCGGGACGTTTTGAAACACGGCGCCAATGAAATCAGGGTCGCGGACGATATCGTCACGCGGGCACGCCGTCCCATCGCAAGGCTGCTCGACTTTGCGGATGCGCGAGGCCGGGTCGTTTTCAGCAACAACGACGCGTAGAGATCTCAATTCGCCCGTAAGAAGGCTCCCACGAAGGTAAGCTTATGCGCCGTAGGAGACCGCCTGCGGGCGGACATCCCGCCCTGTTTTTCGCTGCAAGCCTCCGCCCGATTTGCGACAATGCAGGCTATGGCCGGACACAGTAAATGGGCCAATATCCGTCACCGTAAGGGCCGCCAGGACGCCAAGCGCGGCAAACTCTTCAGTCGCCTGATCCGGGAAGTCACGGTGGCCGCGCGCATGGGCGGCGGCGACCTGTCAGGCAATCCGCGCCTGCGCGCCGCCGTCGACAATGCGCTGGGTAACAACATGCCCAAAGACACCATCGAGCGGGCCATTGCGCGCGGTGCCGGCGGCACGGAAGGCGAGCAATTCGAGGAGATCCGCTACGAAGGCTATGGGCCCGACGGCACCGCGGTCATGGTCGATTGCATGACCGATAACCGCAAACGCACCGTAGCCGAAATACGCCATGTCTTCACCAAATGCGGCGGCAATCTGGGCACGGATGGCTCGGTGGCCTATATGTTCAGCAAGGTCGGTCAGCTGAATTATTCGAGCGATGTCGACGAGGACGCTATTATAGAGGCGGCACTCGAAGCCGGGGCGGACGACGTCATCGTCAACGATGATCGATCGATCGATGTACTGACCGACCCGGATCTATTCTCGGATGTCAAAGACTCCATGGTCACTTCGGGTCACCAGCCTGAGACCGCCGAGGTGACCATGCGGGCAGAAAACAACAACGACCTCGACGACGACGGCGCCCAGAAGATGATGCGACTACTTGATCTGCTGGAGGATCTGGACGACGTGCAAAAAGTGTATTCCAACGCCGGTATATCCGACGACATTCTCGCGTCGCTCGACGCCTGAATCGGCGCCGGTTAAGCGTTGACGACCATACTGGGTATTGATCCCGGGTCCAGGATCACTGGCTACGGGATCGTGCGAACGGAACGTCACCGCGTTTCATTCGTGAGTTGCGGCTGCATTCGCCTCGGCGACGGCGCCACGGACGACCGCCTGTCGCTGTTGTTCGACGAACTCTCGACGATCATTCAAGACCACGCGCCGATGGAAGCGGCGATCGAAAAGGTCTTCATGAATCGCAATGCGGATTCCGCGCTCAAGCTCGGCCAGGCGCGTGGCGTTGCGATCGTCGCCGCGCGCAAAGCGGGCCTCGCGATCGCGGAGTACTCGGCGAACGAGATCAAACAAGCGGTGGTCGGCCGCGGACACGCGGACAAGTCGCAAGTACAACACATGGTCAAAGCGCTGTTGCGGCTTGACGAAGTCCCCAAACCGGACGCCGCCGACGCCTTGGCCGCGGCGATCTGCCACGGCCATATGCGTGAAGGGCTGGCGCAGCTCGCGCTTGCAGGTGCAGCGAGGTGATCGGCCGTATCACCGGTCGTTTGATCGAAAAGCGGCCGCCGCAGATCATCATCGACTGTAACGGCGTGGGCTATGAGATCGAGGCGCCGATGACGACGATCTGGGCCTTGCCCGCGCTCGAGGAGCAAGTGTCGCTATACACCCATCTGGCGGTGCGCGACGACGCGCATCTGCTCTATGGATTTTTAAGCGAAGCAGAGCGGGCTCTGTTCAGGAGCCTGTTGAAGGTCAACGGTGTCGGCACCAAGATGGCGCTGGCGATCTTATCGGGCATGAACGCCGATGCGTTCGCCGCATGCGTGCACGCCGGAGATGCAGCGCGCCTGACCGCGCTGCCGGGTGTCGGGAAGAAAACCGCCGAGCGCCTCATCGTCGAAATGCGTGACCGCGTCGCCCTGATCGAAGGGTTACCCGTCGCAGGCGCGCCGATCCCGCCGCGCTTTGCCGATCCCATCGAGGATGCCGTCAGTGGATTGATCGCGCTCGGATACAAACCGAATGAAGCCAGCCGTTTCGTTCACGAGCTCGACACCCAGGACATGCAAAGCGAGGACATCATTCGCGAGGTACTTAGGGGCCTGGTGGGTAGCTGAGAACGCTCACGCTAACCCCGACTAACGGCTCAAAACGTTAACCCATGACTAGCTTACAAATCAGACCCGTATACGATGCCTGACCCCGACCGCATCATTGCAGCCGAAGCAACCACCGAAGATGCGGTGGACGAACAGTCCATTCGCCCTAAATTGCTCGCGGACTACATCGGACAGCCCGCGGTGCACGAGCAGATGGAGATCTTCATCGGCGCCGCGCGCAAACGCCGCGACGCCCTTGACCATGTCCTCATCTTCGGCCCGCCGGGCCTGGGAAAAACCACGCTGGCGCACATCGTCGCCAACGAGATGCAGGTCGGCTTGCGCCAGACCTCGGGTCCGGTGCTCGAACGCCCCGGTGACCTGGCCGCACTCCTCACCAACCTCGAGCCGCGCGACGTGCTCTTCATCGACGAGATGCATCGCTTGAGCCCGGTGGTCGAGGAAATCCTCTATCCGGCGATGGAGGACTATCAACTCGATATCATGATCGGCGAAGGCCCGGCAGCGCGCGCCATTAAACTCGATCTACCGAAGTTCACCCTGGTCGGAGCCACCACGCGGGCGGGCCTGTTGACGTCGCCCTTGCGTGACCGCTTCGGCATCGTACAGCGCCTCGAATTCTACTCGGTCGATGATCTGGCGAAGATCGTGCGCCGCGCAGCGGATATTCTCGGCGTTGCGATCGACGACGGCGGCACCCGGGCGATCGCCGAACGGTCGCGTGGCACACCGCGCATTGCCAATCGCTTGCTCAGACGATCGCGAGACTACGCGGAGGTTAAGGCCGATGGTGTATTAAGCGCCGAGGTCGCTACGCGTGCGCTCGACATGCTCAATGTCGACATGAACGGCTTCGATGTCATGGACCGCAAACTCTTGCTGGCGGTCATGCAGAAGTTCGACGGCGGACCGGTCGGTATCGACAGCTTGGCCGCGGCCATCGGCGAAGAGCGCGGCACGATCGAAGACGTACTCGAACCCTACCTGATTCAACAGGGCTTTCTCATGCGCACTGCACGCGGGCGCATGGCGACCAAATCAGCCTGGCATCACTTTGGTTTGGATGTGCCTGAATCCATGCGGGCGCCCACCGATTTGTTTTCGCAGGGCGAGTAACGGCGCCCACCTATCACGGTTCGATGAGAAATGAACGTTTCGTGTGGCCGGTTCGCGTTTATTATGAAGACACGGACGCTGCTGGAATCGTTTATCACGCCAATTACCTCCGCTTTATGGAACGCGCCCGCGCCGAGTGGTTGCGCAAGCTCGGATTCGAACAAGACATTCTGGCGGAGTCGTTCAATGTGCTCTTCGTCGTCAATCGCACAGACGTGAAATACGTTCGCGCGGCAAAGTTAGACGATGATCTCGTGGTCACGACCACGCTCGACCGATTACGTGGCGCAAGTTTCGAAGTCCGGCAGGTCATCGAAGACGGCGCGGACAATTCTATCTGTTCCGCCACTGTGGGCGTGGCCTGCGTCGATCCACGATCGCTCAAACCGCGTCGAATCCCAATGAACATGTTGAGGGTGTTTCAAGGTGGAGGCTGATCTTTCTATTACGACCCTGATCCTGGGAGCGAGCCCGCTGGTCATGTTCGTCATGCTGGTGCTGCTCGTTGCATCCGTCGCGTCATGGGCGTTGATATTCGCAAAGCGGCGCCAGATGTTGACCGCCAAACGCAACGCGAAGACGTTCGAAGACGAATTCTGGTCGACCGAAGATCTGACGGCTTTGTTCAACCGCGTGTCGTCGCAAGACGGCAATGCCACGGGGATGGAGCGTATTTTCGAGTCGGGTTTTCGCGAATTCGCCCGCTTGCGTAAACGCGGCGGTTTAGATGCAGCGGACATCTTGGACGGCGCCCAACGCGCCATGAAGGTTGCCGTAAGCCGCGAACTCGAAGCGCTCGAAGCGAGTCTTCCCACGCTCGCAACCGTCGGCTCGGTCAGTCCCTATATCGGTCTGTTTGGCACCGTTTGGGGCATCATGAATTCGTTTCAGGCGCTCGGCAACGTCCACCACGCTACGCTCGCGATGGTGGCTCCAGGCATCTCCGAAGCGCTGGTCGCTACGGCGATGGGGCTGTTTGCCGCCATTCCGGCGGTCATTGCTTACAACCGTTTCTCGAGTGATATCGACCGGATCTTTGGGCGCTACGATATTTTCCACGAAGAATTTTTATCGATCCTAAGGCGCCAGGTGCACGACTGAAGAGGTGAGACATGCGACAGTTAGGAGAACGCCGGCGATTGATGTCCGAGATTAACGTCGTTCCGTATATCGACGTCATGCTGGTGCTTCTGATTATTTTTATGATTACGGCGCCGCTCATAAGCCAAGGCGTCAAGATCGATCTGCCGCAGGCGCCGTCTGAACTGCTCCCGCCCAGTGACAATGAACCCGTCATCGTCACGGTGGATGCCGGTGGTAGCGTATTCGTCGATTTCGGTGAAGATCCGGACAAACCCGTGGGTGATCAGGTACTGGTGACGCGTGTCGCCGCGCTGAAGAAATACCGACCGCAGATCGAGGTCATGGTCGAGGGCGATCGGGCCGTGGATTATGGAAGCGTGGTCCGCGTCATGGCGCTTCTGCAACAGGCCGGCATTCCCTCGGTCGGTTTGATCACGCAACCACCCGAGCAATAGGGCGGCAGCGATCAACGCGCCGTCGCGTTCCAGACCACCACAACCGGATGTATTCAAAACGGACCATTGCACTATCAATCGCGCTGCACGTGGCGCTCGTGGTCTTATTGACGGTAAGTATCGATTTCGGGCCGGCCGAGGTCCGAGCGACGGGGCAACGTAAAAAGATCGTGCAGGCCGTCGTCGTAGATAACCGCGCGGTCGACGAGGAGGTCAAACGCCTCCAGGCTGCCGAGAAGAAAAAGCGACTCGAACGAGAGCAACGTATCACCGAAGCAGAGCGGAAAGCGGCGGTGGCGCAGAAAAAACGCAAAGCCGAGGAACGGCGCCTGAAGGAACTCGAAGCCGAACGCAAACGTCTTAACAAACAGATTAACAAGGATCAGGACCGGATTGCCGAGCAAAAACGCAAGGCCGACGAACAGAAAAAGCGTGCCGAAGCAGAACGTAAACTTCGCGAGCAGGAACAGGCCGAGCGTGAGCGCAAACGCATCGAGCGTGCGTTGCACGATGACCTCGCTGCGGAGGAAGCAGTGGCCGACGAGCAGGAGATCGATCGCTTCGTCGCGGCGATTCAAAATCGCGTTCGTCAATCGTTTACGATTCTGCCCGGACTCGACGGCTTGTCATGTACGTTGCGTATCACTTTGATCCCCGGCGGCGAAGTATCGAAGGTCGAGGTCGTGCAATCGAGCGGTAATGCGACTTTCGACCGGCAGGCCGAAAACGCGGTAC
Source organism: Gammaproteobacteria bacterium (assembly GCA_965217605.1). Classification (GTDB taxonomy): domain Bacteria; phylum Pseudomonadota; class Gammaproteobacteria; genus JAYYZW01. Next base: position 251,109 of record CBDCJB010000003.1, on the reverse strand, counting down.
GCAAGGCAGCACCACTGCCGGTCCCCCTGCAACCGCGCTTGTTCAACAAAATGAGGAACATTTCCTTTGTTTTCGATCCACAAGATTAAACACGGCCTGTTGGCCATCGCAGGCGCAACGCTTCTCGGCGTCACCTTGCCAGCGGACCCCCGGGCGGTGGAGAGCGAATTGACAATTCGCATTGAACAGGGCATCGAATCGGCGTTGCCGATCGCGGTCGTGCCGTTTGCGACTATTGGGGATATGCGCGGCAGCATCGACGTCAGCGCGGTCATTCGTACCGATCTGGCGCGCAGCGGTAAGTTTGCGCCGATGCCACCCGAAGACCTGCCATCGCGCCCCGCCAGCTTCTCAGCCGTTAACTTCAAGGACTGGCGCTTGATGGGCATGGAGAATCTCGTTATCGGCAAGGTCCTGCGCGCCGCCGAAGGCGGGTTTATCGTCGAGTTTCGGGTGATCGACGTCTATAGGGGTAAACAGTTACTCGGCTTTCGGATCCCGACCTCAGCGGACAACATGCGCCTGACCGCGCATCACGTCGCGGATCTGATCTATGAAAAAATATTGAATGAAAAGGGCGCCTTCGCCACGCGTATCGCTTACGTTACCGTGGATAAAGTCAATAAGGAGCAATCGATCTACCGCCTCCAAGTCGCAGACGCCGACGGCCACGATCCACACACGATACTGGAGTCATCACAACCCTTGCTGTCGCCGGCCTGGTCGCCGGACGGATCGCAGTTGGCCTATGTTTCATTCGAGGACAGGAATTCAGCCATCTATCTGCAGGACATCCGCACCGGAAGCCGGGAGAAAATCGTTTCGGGAGACGGTATCAACAGTGCGCCGGCATTTGCACCTGATGGCCGACGGCTCGCCGTTACACTCTCGCGCGATGGCGATCCCGAGATTTATCTATATACCCTCAAAACGAAAAAGCTCACGCGGTTAACCCGGCATCCTGCAATCGATACCGAAGCGAACTGGTCACCTGACGGCACGAGCATCGTCTTCACTTCCGATCGTGGTGGAGGACCTCAGATTTACCGAGTCGGCTTCGATGGCAGTGCGCCACAACGGATTACATTCAATATGGGAACCTACAATGCCCGCGCACGGCATTCACCCGACGGGAAGAAGCTCGCTGTGGTTCACGGCGGCGATCGCGGATACCACATCGCAATATTGGAATTGAATAACGGAATTTATGAAATTCTAACCAGTGCTCGGCTCGATGAATCTCCGAGCTTTGCGCCCAACGGTAGCATGATTATTTATGCGACAATGGGATCGCGTGGCACGGAACTAGCTGCGACGTCGACCGATGGTCGCCTCAAGCAACGATTGGCCTTGCAACGCGGCGAAGTACGAGAACCCGTATGGGGCCCTTTCAGAAAATGATTCGCGTCCCCCGTAGAATCGACCAAGAACTGAGCTCAGTTCTGGTCAACCGCATGACTTCAAGAGGAGAAGGAGATGAAAGGAGCTAGCCTTAGACTCGTACTCACGTTAGTGGTTGTGATATTGCTCGCGGGTTGTGAGGCCTTCGGCGGCAAGAAAGAGCAGCCGGCGCCGGCGCGTGTGGAACAACGAAGTGTCGATCGAACTGAAACCGAAACGGACGTTGAGCCGGCTACCACCCAGGGTTTGGAAGACGACACCGAGTTCTCGGCAGCGGCACTGGACGATCCGGATAGCCCGCTGTCGGTTCGCGTAATTTATTTCGATTACGATAGCAGCTCCATACGCGCGGAATTCCGCGACACCATCGCGGCTCATGCGTCGTATCTGGCTTCGAGCTCCGCGACCAGCGTGACCTTGGAAGGTCACGCGGATGAACGCGGTACACGCGAGTACAATCTGGCGCTCGGCGAGCGCCGGGCGTTGACGGTGCGACGTCAGCTCGTTTTACTCGGCGCCTCGGCTGGACAGGTCAAGACCGTGAGTTACGGGGAAGAACGTCCGGTCGTCGATGGTCATGACGACGAATCCTACGCCCAAAACCGTCGCGTAGAACTAGTTTATTGACGGTGTCCGGTGACGGTTTGGATGGCAAGTGCTAACACCAACAAGCAACCGAGTCCGCGATCGAGCGTATCGTGGCCGCTGCTCGCATGGATCGGGATCACGGTATGCGTCTCGAGCGCCTCGTTCGCACAGACCCAAAGCACGCTCGCGACCCGTGTCGACCGCCTGGAACGGGCGCTCGACAGTCACGGCCTAGTCGATCTCCTACAACAAGTGGAACTACTGCAGCAGGAACTCAGGCAGTTACGCGGCGAGCTCGAAAATCAGGTGTTCGAGCTGGAACAAATACGCAAGAGCCAGCGTGAAGCCTACAGTGACGCCGATCGTCGCCTCGCCCAATTGGAAGGCGGCGAAACCACGACCACGGCATCACAGGCTGCCGGCGTCGCGGTCGATCCGCCCTTACCGACCTTGACACCGCCAACCGGTATCGCAGTGGCCGGTACGCCCTCGGATCAGGCGATGATGGCGCTCGAGATTCCAACATCCGTAGCCGCACTGGCCGCCGACCTGGCCGGATCCGATCAAGGGCCGCACCAAGACGTCGACGCATTACCCAACGATGAACAAATGGAGGCGACAGGCAGCGTCGCAATGGTCGAGCAAGCCGCTCCCGCCCCATCCGAGATCATCAGCGCGCCGGTGCCTTCGATCGTGCCCACCGTGCCGACGATCGATAGCGCCGAGTCGGAAGCTGCGTATCGCGGCGCCTTCGTCATGTTGAAGGCGGGGCAATATGACGAATCGATCGCATCATTCAATAACTTCCTGCAAACCTATCCGTCCAGTCAGTACGCGGACAACGCACAGTACTGGTTGGGCGAAGCGTATTACGTCATGCGCCAATTCGAACCGGCCATCGATCAGTACCAACAGTTAGTAAATGGATACCCTGACAGTAAGAAGCGATCGCATGCGATGTTGAAGATCGCCTATTGCTACCACGAACTCGGTCTGGCGGATGAGGCGGTCGGTATATTGACCGATCTAAAAACCCAGTTCCCGGGCTCAGCCGCTTCGCGCCTTGCCGACGAACGCATGCAGCGGATCCGCGCGGAGTCGCCCTGAGCAGCGGTGCTTAGGGCGAGACCGCCCTCATCGATACTTCGTCTTCATCCCCCGATAACGCGCAGACGCTGCGCATCACCGAAATATTTCTATCCATCCAAGGCGAATCGACGAATACCGGCAAGCCGACCGTCTTCGTGAGGACGACCGGATGCCCATTGCGGTGTGGTTACTGCGATACCGCTTACGCGTTCTCAGGCGGCGAGTTGATGAGTCTCGATGCCGTAGTCGATGAAGTAGTTAAGTTCGGCGTATCCTGCGTGACCTTGACCGGTGGTGAGCCGCTCGCACAGAACGCGAGCTTCGAGCTTCTGCGGCGACTGTGTGATGCAGATCTCGACGTCTCCGTCGAAACGAGTGGAGCCCTCGATGTAGCGGCGATCGACGAACGGGTAATGAAGGTTATCGACGTCAAGACGCCTGGGTCGGGTGAGGTCGACCGTAATCTCTGGTCGAATCTCAGTCAGCTTGGCGTGCGCGATCAATTGAAATTTGTGATCTGTGATCGTGCCGATTACGAATGGAGCCGCGATCGGCTTCGTGCCTTAAGAGTCGACGCCGAGGTCGAAATCCTCTTTTCTCCCAGCCACGAGCAACTCGAAGCCCGCACCCTTGCCGAGTGGGTGCTCGCGGATGCGCTCGACGTTCGACTCCAAGTGCAATTGCATAAATACCTATGGGGCGATGAACCGGGGCACTGATCCCGCAGCGGTCGTTTTGCTTTCGGGCGGTCTCGATTCCGCCACCGTATTGGCCATGGCGGTGGCGCGGGGTCGACGATGCTACGCTTTGAGTGTCGATTACGGGCAGCGGCACGATTTGGAGCTCGTGGCGGCACGCCGGGTCGCGGCGGATTTGGAGGTTGAGGAACATCGCGTCGTCAAAGTCGACTACGGGCAGTTCGGCGGGTCGGCGTTGACCGACGACCGTATAGCGGTACCAGACGCACCGAGCGCGGGTATTCCGGTCACCTACGTGCCGGCACGGAATACGCTCATGCTCGCCATTGGGCTCGGCTGGTGCGAAGTCCTCGATGCACGGGAATTACACATCGGCGTGAACGCGATCGACTACTCCGGCTACCCCGACTGCCGACCGGCGTTCATCGAGCAATTCGAGCGCCTGGCGGCGCTCGCCACCCGCTCAGGCGTAGAGGGCGAAGCCCTATCCGTCATCGCACCGCTGATCGATATGAGCAAGGCTGAAATAATAAAAAAGGGTACTGAGCTCGGCGTGAATTACGGCCACACCTTAAGTTGTTATCAACCCGACGACGCGGCACGTGCCTGCGGCGCCTGCGACGCCTGTCGACTGCGCCGCGATGGATTTGCGGCAGCGGGTGTTGCCGATCCCACCGTTTACCAAGAATAAAAACAACGGACGTCGGCGCCCGCTTGTGGGCGAATCAAATCGCCGGGGCGGAATCCTCCGACCCCAGACCGGCCGTCAACGCGTCGTGCAGCCTGTGGTACGTGTTATAGAGCGAACGTATGGCGCGGACGTATACGACGGTCTGTCCACATTTGCACGGCGTTCCGTCCGTGGCCATGGTCCGCATCGCCTGCTCCACGTGCCCGAACCACCGGTTTGGATCCAACTGCCGATCACGCGCTCGCTGGCGGGCGAGATCGATCCGATTGAAGCCGATGTTATAGGCCGCCAACGCAAACCAGGTGCGTTCGCGCGGGGCGATAGCTTCGTCGAAACGATCCCATAGATAACGCAGATATTTTACGCCGCCGCGGATGCCGGATTCGGGATCGAATGGATCCGCAACACCCATGTCATTTGCCGTCCCGGGTAAGAGTTGCATCAATCCGCATGCACCGGCCTCGGACTGCGCCCCGGGATTGAAGTGGCTCTCTTGATACATCTGAGCAACGATCAAGCGCCAGTCGAAGTCGTATGTATCGGCATGACGCCTTACCAGAACATCGTAAGGTGAAATGTGGGCTAGCTGCGTAAACTGCACAAAGCGTGAGCGACCGAAGTAGCGTCGCGCGAGTACGTTATAGGTTTCCATACGAAACTGATCGCGCAAAAATTGATCGACGGCTGATTGCAGTTCAGGATTACTGGTGCGCATCGTCCACGCGTAATTGAACTGTACGGGCAGCGAGGCGCCCGCTTGAATCAAGGGATGTTCTTTTCGAATATCGTCGACCGCGTAAGCATCGATGATAGCCGCATCAATGACCCAGTTTTCGAGGTGATCGATAACGCGGTCGAGCGGCGTGTCGGGGCTGATAATCACAGGCTCGATGGACGTGCCGGCGGCGACGAGTTTGCCGAGCGTGCGATGATGAATGGTATTCGCCAATACTGCGACGCGCTTACCCGCCAGGTCTTTGGGATGCCGAATGCTGTTACCTCGACGACTGATGATCACGGAAGCCGAATGAAAATAGTCGCGCGATTGGTTGAGTTCAGGATCGGTGCTTACATCGCGCGTATTGACGCGCGTCGTTACGAGGTCGCCGACACCTGACCGCAACCATCGCATGATCTGTTGATCGGTCTCGCCGACTAGAAACTCGATGTCGAGTTGGTGCTGGCGGGTAAACAGGCGCGCCAGTTCATACTCGAAACCGGCATGCCGTCCGCCTCTGACGAAATAATTTTGTGGATCCATTCGCGTTATCACGCGCAGCACGCGTCGCTTCTTAATCGCGTCCAAGTCCCCGAGCGCTATATCCGGAGCGAGAAAGGACGCGTGAAATCGCTGGATATAACCATCGACTTCGAGCTTCAGGTTGCGTCGGTCTCGAAGGAAATACCAGTTCATGGCGTTGAGCTCGGACAACCCGAACAGCGCTTTCAGCTGCGGTAGGTATTCGATCGGATTTTCGTCGGGCCGCGCGGCGATAACGGCGGCGTCGTAACGGCCATCAGTCGTCCCCTGGAGCATCGCAGCGCGGCTGGTGTCGACCGGCAACACGACGACGATTACACCGGGGAGGGCACGCGTAAGTCGGTTGAAATAGGACCACATCGGTGACGACAACCGTACTGCAATGCGGTAACCATTCAGCTCCAACGGGTTTTTGGCGGCGTTGTCCGCGCGCCCGATCACATGATAGCGAAAGGCGCCCATCGGAACGCTGGCTTGTAGACGTGGATCGCTTGCCAGCCCAGGTGGTAGATCTGCGACGAGTATGTCGCCTTCACCATTGACCAGGCGGCGATGAAGCTCGCCGGGCTGATAGGCGTCGAGCCATTCAATCCTCAATCCATGACGACGCGCGAAGTCGGCGAGCATGCGAAACTCGCCGTGCGCGTCGCGATGCGGATGATTGAGCTCATGGTGTTTGAGTTTCAATACCCGTAACGTGCGAACGCCATCATTCGCCGGCGAAACAGGTGCAATGAGACAGGAACAGAAAAAAAGCGTCGCTGCTACCGTCGCGGGTAGGGAGGGTAAGCGCCGGTGCCAATTGGCCCACCGGCCGTGCATGTGGAAACGCGCCATCTGCGGTACGGCCAAATGATCGACAAAATTTGAAGCTTCATCGGGTCGTCAGCCGCGGGTGAGGTGACGCCGTGGTGGGCTGTAGTTGGTGCGCAGAGAAATTATGACCGGTCAGGACATGCAGGTCCAGGGCCCGATCCGCCGTTTTCCTCAGGACAGGGCACTAAATAGCTGAGCGTAAATATGCTTCATTCGGAGACTTCGTTTGTCGGTGCCTTGCCTACACCCCCTCCCTGTCCCTCCCCCTCGATTCGAGGGGGAGGGAACGCAGCCGCAAGCGTGAGTGCTTCATATTTGCGCTTTCCTATTTAGCTACGGTAATCGCGCGACTGCCTCACGGGCCTCGTCGAGACGTTGCGGGGTTCCGATGTCGAACCAGGCTCCGTGGTAGACCTCGCCCGTGAGCCGGCCCGCGTGTGCGAGATCGAACAACAAGGGCGTCAAGGAAAATTGTTTTTTCGTGGCGCCTGCGAATAGTTCCGGCATGTAGACGCCGATACCCGTATAGGTATAGGGATTTGTTGAACGACGCTCAATCGCAGAATCATTGAGCGTGAAATCACCCGCAGGGTGATGGGGAGGGTTCGGCGTCAAGACGAGATGGGCCAGCGCGTCGCCCCGAGGTGGGTCGATATCGAAAGGGTGGTCGGTCCATATGTCGGCGTTGAGCACTAAAAAGGGACTATCTCCTAACAATGGCAACGCCTGTAGAATGCCGCCGCCGGTTTCCAGCGGTTCGTCCGGCTCGCGAGAATAGGTAACACGGATCTTCAAACTCGTATTTTCTGTAATACGCTGTTCGATCATGTGACCGAGGTGCGACAGGTTGACTACGACGTCGACGAAACCGGCTGCCGCGAGCGTCGACAAATGTCGTTCTATGAGCGATTGGCCGCCGACTTCAATCAATGGTTTCGGCACGCTGTTCGTCAGCGGTGCAAGGCGCTCACCCTTGCCCGCTGCAAGAATCATCGCTTTCACAAAAGTCCTATTCCAACTCGCTTTGCCGCGCAATTATACGGGCGGCTCACGTCATCGACGGCTCTGTGTCATCGTGAGGATCAATCTGGCATCATTGGTGGCATGTCCGTGGGCGCAACCGAGTCATGGTAGAGGCATTCGCGGTTGTTTTAGGCGGACTGATCATTCTCACCTATGGCGCGGACCGCTTCGTTGACGGCGCTGCCGCCACGGCATCAATCCTCGGCGTACAACCGCTTTTAATCGGCCTTGTGGTCGTCGGATTTGCGACCAGCGCACCTGAAATTCTGGTGTCCGGCGCCGCGGCGCTCAATGGCAATCCGACCATGGGGATCGGCAACGCCATCGGTTCCAATATCGCCAATATCGGTCTCGTGCTCGGCGCTACTGCGATCGTAGCGCCGCTGACGGTCCGCTCGGCGATACTGCGCCGGGAATTCCCCATCATGTTCGCCGCATTGATGTTTTCCACCGTATTGCTGTTCGACGATCACTTGAGCCGCGACGATGGAGTACTTCTGGCTTTGGCCCTGGTCGGGATGATTTCCGCAACGGTTTGGCTAGGTCTGCGCGCACCGGGAACGGATCCGCTCGCGCAGGAGTTCAATGAGGAACTGGCGAGGACTACCTCGACATGGTCGGCGCTTTTCTGGGTCGCGATCGGTCTGGTACTGCTGTTAGCCGGTTCGAAGTTGCTCGTCTCCGGCGCCGTCGATATCGCCCGCCACTTCGGCGTCAGCGATATCGTAATCGGTTTAACGATCGTAGCGGTCGGGACCAGCTTGCCGGAACTCGCCGCATCGCTGGCCAGCGCACTGAAAAAGGAACCCGAGATCGCGCTCGGCAATATCATCGGTTCGAACATGTTCAACGCCTTGGCGGTGCTCGCGACTCCGGCGCTGATCCATCCGACCTCCTTCGGACCCGAAGTCGTACGGCGGGACGTATCGATGATGCTGGTGCTGACGGTGGTGCTCTTTTTGATGGCCTGGTCGTATAAGAAACCCGGCCGTATCGGCCGCTTGGAAGGAGCAATATTGCTCGGCGCTTTTGTTTGTTACCAGTACCTTTCTTTTCTGAGGAAACTCTGATTAAGTCCGAGATCCACGAAGTTCACCCAAGCGATCTCGAGCCGGGCTCGTAACGAACGCAAGCCCCGCGGCAAACGGTCTGAACGCCGGTCCATCGATTTATCGAGGAGCATCGCAGCATGACGACAATCACGGGCCATCCGGATCAATATGACGATGCCGACGCCAAGGGACTGGCGGATATGGGAAAAGCGGTACTGGAAATCGAGGCGCGCGCCGTGGTCGATCTGATCGAGCGCGTCGACATGTCATTCGTAGAAGCGGCGCGTTTCATGCTGAAGTGCGAGGGGCGCGTGGTCGTACTCGGTATGGGTAAATCCGGTCACGTAGGGGGCAAGGTTGCTGCGACCTTGGCGAGCACCGGAACACCTGCTTTCTTCGTTCACCCGGGCGAAGCCAGTCACGGAGACATGGGCATGATCACGGATCGCGATGTGGTATTGGCCTTTTCGAATTCAGGAGAGACAGAAGAGCTGATCGTTTTATTACCGCTGATAAAGCGATTGGGAATCCCGCTCATCGCGGTTACCGGCAATTGCGATTCGGCGCTTGCAGGTGCGGCGACGGTACATATCCATGTCGACGTGCGCGAAGAAGCCTGTCCGCTCGGTCTAGCACCGACCTCGAGCACCACTGCGGCGCTGGCCATGGGCGATGCGCTGGCTATCGCTATGCTCAAGAAACGAGGATTCACGGAAGGGGATTTTGCGCGCGCTCATCCGGGAGGCACGCTCGGCCGCAGATTGTTGTTGAAGATCGACGATCTCATGCATACCGGCGAGGCGATGCCGGTGGTGCGGCCGGAATCGGCGCTGGCCGATGCCGTCGTCGAAATGACGCGCTCCGGCCTCGGGTTGACAGCGGTCGTCGACGCGGCCGGTCGAGTTACGGGGATATTTACCGACGGGGATCTGCGCCGCGTATTCGAGCGCGATCACGATATTCGCGAAGCGCGCATGAATGATGTCATGACGCGCGATTGTAAAACCGTAGGCTGCGATGTCCTTGCCGCAGAGGCGTTGCACATCATGCAGAGCCACAAGATTAATGGGCTGCTGGTGGTCGACGACGAGAATAATCTAGTCGGCGTACTGAACATGCATGACCTCCTGAGAGCAAGAGTTTTGTGATCCAGAACGTCGGACCGGACATCGGTGCATGCGCCGCACGGATCAAACTCGCCGTGTTCGATGTCGACGGCGTCCTGACCGATGGGCGAATCATCTTCGGGTCCAATGGTGAGGCGTACAAGGCCTTTCACGCGCGAGACGGACACGGACTCGTCATGCTCGAACGCGCGGGTATAGAACGCGCCGTGATTACCGGGCGGCGCTCAACCATGGTTACCAAGCGCATGGCGGAGCTCGGCATCGAGCACGTTTATCAAGGAAAGAGCGATAAACGCGCGGTGTTGGTTGCGATTCTCGAAGCGACCGGCATTGCGCCCGAACACGTCTGTTACGTGGGCGATGATGAACCGGATATTGCGGCTATGGATCTTGTGGGTCTTCCCATCGCCGTCGCGGATGCCGCGCCGCGGGTGCGCGCGTGCGCGAAGTGGACGACCGAGTGTGCCGGCGGCAAGGGCGCCGTGCGCGAGGTCTGTGACCGAATCTTGAAAGCGGTTCAAATCACGAGTGGGGCGGCACGTTGACGACGTGGATAACAGCGTTCACCACCTTGGCCGTGGGTATTTTGAGTTTCTGGCTATGGCAGAACCTGGATCAAGAAGAGATCGCGCTCCGGCAGCCCGATCCGCATGAGCTCGACTATTACATCGAGGACATGACACGCACGACCACCGGCATTGAAGGTGAATTGAAGAACGTGCTGCATGCGGTCCTTGTTGAGCATTTCCCGGACGATGACTCGACGGAACTGGCTAGCCCACACCTGGAGATTTACAATGGCCAGGTCGAACCTTGGCATGTCGTAGCAGAGCGCGGGTGGGTAAGCTCCGGTAATGACGTTGTGTTGCTGCATGGCGAGGTCGAGATCTGGCGACTCGGCGGCGAAGGGCAGCGGGTCTATCAGGTCATAACGTCGGAATTGCGGTTGTTACCTAAGGAACAATATGCCGAAACCGACAATCCAACGACTATCATCGGTCCATCGACGGTAACGCATGCGATCGGCATGCGCGCGAATTTTGCTCACGACCGGCTGGAATTACTCGATCAGGTGCGCAGCACGCATGAAGTCAAGCCGCAAAGCTAGTTTTATTCTCGCGATTATTTTTCTGGTTCTGTTTTGCGGACGGTGCGTGGCGCTATCCACCGATTCGCAACAACCCATAGAAATCGAAGCCGATTTTGCGGAACTCGATGATGAAGAAGGAACTACGGTCTACGTCGGAAACGTTACCGTTACGCAGGGCTCGATTTTCATGACCGGCGATCGCCTGCGCGTGAACTTTACTGAAGAACGGGACCTCAAGGAGGCTTTTCTCGAAGGGCAACCGGCGACCTTCAAGCAGACACCAGACAATGCCATTCATGATATCGAGGGCGAAGCGATCTTGATCGAGTACCATGCGTTGCAGAGCTTTCTGTATCTAATCGAAAAAGCAAAAGTCACGCAGGGCGAACGATTATTCGCAGGGCACCGAATAAACTATGACACCGATAAAAGCATAATAACCGCACGCTCGGCGCGGGCGGGGCAGGCGGATAAGGACGAACATCCGAAAGCAACTAGTGGCCGCGTGCGCATAATCATTCCCCCAAAGAAGAAGAAATAAAATCGCATGAGAAAATGGGGTTAGAAAAATGGGGTCGAAAAATGGGGTCGGTGTAATTATTTCGGATCAGGGCTAGCTAAATTTAGTGACACATAAGACCGGCACGACGACTATTTAACTCCAACCCGAAATATTTACACCGACCCCATTTTTCTAACCCCATTTATCCATGAGCGTCCTGTCAGTCCGACATCTCTCCAAGACCTATCGCTCCCGTCGAGTTGTTAAGGACGTTACGTTGTCGGTGCACAGCGGTGAGGTCATTGGGCTGCTCGGACCCAATGGCGCTGGTAAAACCACCAGCTTTTACATGATCATCGGCTTGGTCGTCAGTGAGGGGGGCTCGATACATCTCGATAGTGAAGAACTGACACGGTTACCGATGGATGTTCGGGCACGACGGGGCTTGGGTTATCTCCCGCAAGAGGCGTCCGTTTTCCGGAAACTCACCGTCGAGCAGAACATCCTGGGTGTGCTGGAGGTTATTCCGGATTTAAACGCACATCAGCGGCAGCGCCGACTAGACGCTTTGCTTCGGGAGTTTCACATTGGACACATCAAGCACAATCTCGGCATGTCACTATCGGGTGGAGAGCGGCGCCGCGTGGAGATCGCAAGAGCTTTGGCCACCGAGCCGAGGTTCATATTGCTCGATGAACCGTTTGCCGGCGTCGACCCGATTTCCGTCGGTGACATCCAACGCATTATTAACCACTTGAAACAGATCGGGATAGGCGTCTTGATCACCGATCACAACGTTCAAGAAACGCTCCGAATCTGCGACCGCGCATACATTGTGAACGAAGGCAGCATCATTGCCGAAGGCGACTCGGAGGCGATCTTGGGCAACGACAAAGTCAGGGAGGTCTACCTCGGCGATAATTTCAGACTCTAAAGCCGCACCTCAGGTCAGCCGAAAAGATACCAGGCAGGGCGCTCGAACCGGCCGCCATGCAAAAATTGATCCAACCTTGCCGTCGGTGCGTTAACATACCCCTCTGAACGATAATTCACCCGCCGCCCGAGGTCATGAAACAGTCCCTGCAACTCAAGCTAGGCCAGCAGCTGACGATGACCCCGCAGCTGCAACAGGCGATCCGCCTATTGCAGCTCTCGTCCATGGAACTGACGGTAGAGATTCAAGAGGCTCTGGAATCGAACATGATGTTGGAGCTCGAAGACGGCAGCGACGATCTCGAAGACGCGGGACCGGAGGCGGCTAGTGGGGAATCTGAGGACGCGGAGTTCGAACTCGCTCACGAAGTAGGCGGCGGGGACCCGGGCGAAGCGGAGTCACAAGCGACGACCGAAGACATTCCCAACGATCTCCCCGTCGATACCGAATGGGAGGATATCTACGACACCCTTCCGACATCAGGCGCCGGACCGCCGTTGCGAGAAACGTCGGGCGGCGAGTTCGAGCGCGCCTCGGCCGCCGGCGAGTCGCTACCGGAGCACCTACACTGGCAATTTAACCTCCTGCCGATCAGCGATACCGATCACGCGATCGGTGTGGCGATTATCGATGCATTGGATAGCGGCGGGTATCTCGATACGTCGATTGAAGAATTGCGTATGACGATCAGCGCCGGCGACGAAATCGCCATCGAACCGGAGGAAGTTGAGGCCGTATTGAAGCTCATACAAGGCCTTGACCCGACCGGCGTCGCAGCTCGTGACATCCGGGAATGCCTTCTCTTGCAACTAGATCATCTACCGGAGGATACGAAATGGTTTGCGGAAGCTCGGCGTTGCTGCTCGGAACACATGGATTTACTCGGTGGGCGCGATTTCAACCAGCTGATGCGCAAACTCAAGGTAAGCAAAGAAGATCTCACTCGAATCGTGGCGCTAATCCAATCGTTGAACCCAAGACCAGGCGCACAGTACAACGCCGATCAACCGGAATATGTAATCCCGGACGTATTCGTCTATAAGAAAGAAGCGCGATGGAAAGTCGAGTTGAACGCGGATACGGTACCGCCGTTACGCGTTAACCCCTACTACGCGAAGATGATCAAACGACTTGACGATAGCGAAGATAATTCGTCCCTAAAAGCCCATCTACAGGAAGCCAGATGGTTCATAAAAAGCGTACAGAGTCGCAGTGAAACTTTACTCCGGGTTGCGACGGCTATCGTTGAACGCCAAAGAGCGTTCCTCGAGCACGGCGAAGAAGCGATGAAACCGTTGGTGCTGCACGATATCGCCGAGACGCTGGAAATGCACGAATCGACGATCTCTCGCGTAACTACGCGCAAATACATGCATACCCCGAGAGGTATCTACGAGCTCAAATATTTTTTCTCGAGTCATGTAAGTACCACTTTAGGGGGCGAAGCTTCGTCGACGGCGATCCGCGCGGTCATCAAGAAATTGATCGCCGCCGAGAACATAGAAAAACCACTGAGCGACAACAAGATCGCGACACTTCTATCCGAACAGGGCGTCAAGGTGGCGCGCCGCACCGTAGCAAAATACAGAGAATCAATGGCGATTCCCCCGTCAAACGAAAGAAAGCGGCTTGCGTAGCCTGGATGGAGTGCAGCGGAATCCGGGATCAAGAACATTCAGGAGGCCCGAATGCAGATCAGTATTGATGGCCGTCACGTAGACGTGAGCGTCGCAATGCAAGAATACATAGAGAGCAAGATGGCGCGAATAGAGCGGCATTTCGAACAGGTCGTGAACGTTCACGTTGTTCTGGGGGTCGAAAAACAAAGACATAAAGCTGAAGCGACGATACACGTCACCGGTAACAAAATTCATGCGGGAAGCGAGCACGAAGACATGTATGCAGCGATAGATTTGTTACTCGATAAACTCGACCGGCAGATAAAAAAGCATAAGGAAAAGCTGACAAACCATCGCGCTTGAACCGTATTACGGGACAGCACACTAGAAGTGGTCTCAAAATTCGTCTGAGGCGTTTAGGCAAGGCGCGCGAGCGTTCGAGGAGCGCAGTTTATGCGCAATAAATGAGCACCGGAGAAGGTCGTGCAACACAGCATTAACGTCTCAGACGAATTTTGAGACCGCTTCTAGATGGATATAGCCGAAATACTTGATCCAGTACGGGTCGTCGTCGACGCTAAACTGACGAGTAAAAAGGCCGTGCTCGAAAAACTAGCGGGCATGCTGTCCAGCGCCGACGCGTCGTTAACTGCGAAGACCGTGTTCGACTGCCTGGTCGCGCGCGAGCGTTTAGGAACCACTGGTTTAGGCAGCGGCATTGCGATTCCTCACGGGCGGGTTGCTAGCAACGGCAAGGCAATTGGTGCATTCATCCGTACGGTGAATCCAGTAGATTTCGACGCCGTCGATAATGCGCCAGTCGACATTTTCTTCGCGCTTTGCGTTCCTGAAGATGCGACCGATGAACATCTCGCGCTGCTCGCCGCATTGGCGGGTAATTTCAGCGATCCTGGTTTCATAAAGGCGTTACGCAACATTTCCTCGGTCACCGAAATATATTCACATCTAACTAACGAAGAGCAGACGAAGGGGCGACTAGAGGGCGACGACAGGTGAACGAGCGACGGCTTGTGATCGTTTCCGGGCTGTCCGGCGCTGGGAAATCCGTCGCGCTGCACGCACTGGAGGATGCGGACTATTATTGTGTCGACAACTTGCCGGTGGGCATACTTTTGAGTTTCGCGGCCTATATAGCCGAGCAGGACCTCCCCCATTTTCACCAGGTCGCGGTAGGGATCGACGCTCGAAATCATCCTGTGGCGATTGCTGAACTACCCGCCAGTCTCGATGCGCTGCAAGCTCAAAGTTTCACGGCAGAGTTAATCTTCGTAGACGCGAGCGATGAAACCCTGTTACGACGGTTCAGTGAAACGCGCCGCAAGCATCCACTTTCTTCGGAAAATGTATCGCTCCCTGATGCAATAACCCAGGAGCGCGCCATGCTTGAACCGGTAATTATGCGGGCGGACGTGCGAATTGATACCACGCATACGAACGTGCATGAATTCCGAACCCTAATTCGAGATCAAATCGCACCTAAACCATCGGGAACAGTCGCATTGCAGTTTCGTTCGTTCGGATTCAAGAATGGCGTACCTCAAGACGCTGATTTCGTGTTCGATGTACGTTGTCTTCCGAATCCGTATTGGGATCCCGCTTTGCGCGAACTGAGTGGCACGGATCAGCAGGTCAGTGATTTCTTGGACGAAATGCCGATGGTTAACGATATGGTCTCGGATATCGAAGATTTTCTCGGGACCTGGATCGTGAAATTCGAAGATGCGAATCGAAGTTATCTTACAGTCGCGCTCGGATGTACCGGAGGGCGCCATCGTTCGGTTTATATGGCGGAGCGATTGGCGAAGCGCTTTGTTGAAACCGGAAAGAAAGCGGTGATTAGCCATCGCGACGCTATGAGTGCGACCGGCGCGTCCTGAACCATGCCGAGTTCGACTATAACGATCGAGAATCGGCTGGGGCTGCATGCGCGTGCAGCGGCGAAGCTGGTGCAGACTGCATCACACTACGCAAGCGAGGTGACGATCCTCAAGGGAACGAAAGAAGTCGATGGCAAGAGCATCATGGGCGTCATGATGCTGGCCGCTGCGCAAGGTGCCGAGATCGAGATTCGCACCGAAGGCTCTGATGCAGAAGAAGCATTGCAGGCGCTGGAACTACTGGTTTCGGATCGGTTCGGGGAGTCTGCATGACCTTCTCTTTGCACGGCGTAGGGGTTTCTCAAGGCGTAGCGATCGGCCACGTTCACATCGTCGAACGAAATCGCTTGGAAATCTCCGAATACCGTCTCGAAGCAACGGAGATAGATGCAGAGATACAACGGCTACTCAACGCAATCGCGCAGGCGAAACATCACTTGCGTGAAATAAGGGACCACATTCCGGCATCAACGGCGGCCGATATCGCAACGTTTATCGACACCCATTTGTTGATGCTCGACGACGCCGCATTCAGTGATGAACCTGCACGGATCATTCGCGATCAGCTATGTAACGCAGAATGGGCGATCAAGCAGCAGCGCGATGCCCTGGTCGCGGTGTTCGAACAAATGGAAGACGCGTACTTACGAACCCGTAAGGATGACGTCGATCACGTCATCGATCGCGTGCTTCGAAATCTGCTGCGACTGGCTCCCGCGCACCACGAAGTTCCCGATCAACGCCTGAAAGATATGATCGTACTAGCGGACGATTTGACCGCTGCCGATCTGATTCTGATCCAACATCACGGAGTAGTGGGCTTTGTAACAGAATTCGGCGGCCCCACGTCGCACATGTCTATTCTTGCCCGTAGTTTCGGTATTCCCGGCGTAGTCGGGCTGCACCATGCCCAGCGATATATCGTCAAGGACGAATTACTCGTTGTCGACGGCGATGCAGGCGTCGTCATTGGAGACGCCGATGCCAGAATCCTCGACCAGTACCGCGAACGCCAGGTTAAACGCCGCGATTATCTTGCCGGATTACAAGTATTCAAAAGCGAACCCGCGGTTACGTCCGACGGTTTGGCAATCCGGCTACACGCCAACGTTGAATTATTGGAGGAATGCGAGAGTGTCCGTGATGTCGGAGCCGATGCTGTAGGACTTTATCGTACCGAGTTCTTGTTCATGAATCGTGGCGACTACCCGGACGAGGACGAACATCTCAATACCTATCGTCAAATGATCGACGCGCTCGGCGGGATTTCGATCACGATCCGTACCGCAGACGTGGGCGCGGATAAACCATTAGATACCTCGCCTTCGAGCGGTCCACTGGCGGCCAATCCGGCGCTGGGTTTGCGCGGCGTGCGGTTTTGCCTACGTGAACCTTCTTTGTTCTGGCCGCAGTTACGGGCGATCATTCGTGCGTCGGCATTCGGACCGGTGCGCATGATGATTCCAATGTTGTCAGCGATCGATGAAGTTCACCAAATCAAGGACATCGTACAAACCATCCGTAACGAGTTCGCACGGCGTAATATTGCATTCGACGAGAAAATGCCGATTGGCGGTATGATCGAAATCCCTGCAGTTGCGATCTGCGCCGATGAATTTGCCCGGGAGCTCGATTTCCTGTCGATCGGTACGAACGATTTGATCCAATACGCGGTTGCGATCGATCGCGTCAACGACGAAGTCAGCTATCTATACGATCCTACCAACCCCGGTGTGCTGCGGTTGATCTCAACTTCGATCGCCGCGGGCCGCGACGCGGGTATACCTGTGGCGATGTGTGGCGAAATGGCAGGCGATCCCCGCTACACGCGTTTGTTACTCGGCCTTGGGCTCGAGGAATTCAGCGTTCACCCGGCGGCCCTTTTAGAAATCAAACATATCGTCAGAAACACATCCGCGCGTGACGCAGAGGAGCGGGCGCGGGAACTCCTGAATGCAACGACAGGGGAGCGCCGTAAGGAACTGCTCGATACGCTGCTATCATCTGTCGCCTCGCCGGGTTAACTACAACCCAGGACTGATCCCGCTTCTCTCCATCCAGAACGTAGCCTGGATGGAGCGTAGCGGAATCCAGGGTCAATATTTACACTGTTCGTCCCGCCTTAAACCGCACGATAGACGCATGACCGAACCGCGCAATCGCAACCAGGAACTCGTTCAAGAGATACAGAACGCTCTCGAAGCGAACGATTTGCCGCGCGTAAGGGAATTCATGGAAAACCTGCACCCCGCGGACGTTGCAGACGTACTCGAGTCGTTGCTGCCGGAATCGCGCGAAGAACTGTGGGTGCAGATCGACGAGGATACAGCCGGCGACGTCCTGTCCCATTCGCACGCGGGTGTCCGAACGAGCCTTCTGGAGCACATGAATCCAGCCGAAGTCGCCGCGGCGACGGAAGGATTGGAGACCGATGACGTAGCCGACATTCTGCAGGATCTGCCGGTGCTGATCGCCGACGAAATCCTGCAGTCGATGGACGATCAAAATCGCGACCGTATTGCGGCGATCCTGACGTTTCCGGAAGACACGGCGGGCGGTTTGATGAATGTCGATACGGTCACAGTCAGGTCGGACGTCGATATAGACGTTGTGTTTCGCTACTTGAGGTTATTACCCGAATTGCCCGACAACACCGATCGCCTGATGGTCGTGGACCGGAAGAATTTCTATCTGGGCGCGTTACCGCTGTCCGATCTGGTGACGGCAAATCCGCACTCGACGGTTGGCGAGATCATGTTGACTGACGAGAGCGCTATTCCGGCCAGCGTGAGTGCGGGTGAAGTGGCGTTGTTATTTGAAAAGCGCGACCTGATATCCGCCCCGGTCGTCGATGACAACGGCAACCTGCTGGGCCGCATCACGGTCGATGATGTCGTTGACGTGATACGGGAAGAAAGTGAGCGGAGCATCATGTCGGCCGCCGGACTCGATGAAGAGCACGATATCTTTGCGCCGATCTGGTCGACAAGCCGACGGCGTACGCTTTGGCTCGCCGTCAATCTGGCAACGGCGTTTCTCGCCGCATGGGTCATCGGATTGTTCGAAGCGACGATCGAGCAACTGGTGGCTCTAGCGGTGCTGATGCCCGTCGTCGCGAGTATGGGCGGAATCGCCGGCACCCAAACCCTCACGATCGTGATCCGGGGATTGGCGCTCGGGCACGTCGGTGCCGCCAATGCACGCTCGGTGGTGTCGCGAGAACTCGCCGTCGGGTTCTTGAACGGCGTCCTGTGGGCGCTCGTCGTCGCTGTGGTCTCGGCCCTTTGGTTCGACAATTTCAAACTCGGGGTCGTCATTGGCTGCGCGATGGTATTCAATCTGCTGACCGCGGCTTTTGCGGGCGCCGCTATTCCGCTGGTCTTGAGACGCTTGCAGATCGACCCGGCGCTCGCCGGCGGCGTGGTTTTGACCACGATCACCGATGTGGTCGGATTCTTCGCGTTCCTGGGCTTGGCATCGGTATTTCTCGTGTGATTAATGCGGCCCAAACGCAACACTGCATCCGTTATCCGGGGTGCCGCTGGGATTTGACAAAAATTGTGCTATGATCGCCTTTGCTGTCAATTCGTTGTAATTCCGCAACAAAGCCCGGGTCGCGGAAATCGCGGGCGTGCAACGCCTTGAAAACAAATTTCATACAACGATTCAGCAAACGAACGACAAAAGAACGGGAGCATGACTGGGGATTCTTCTCAATGGCAAAACTTCATCGAATCGGACTGGCTCTGATAATGAGCGCAGCCATCTCCGGTTGCGCCAGCCACGACATTAAGCCGGGGCAAATTTTGTGCCCAATCCTGGGCGCGACGCTCGGCGCCGGCATTGCCGGTGGCGGTTTGGGCAGCAGCGATGGTGGAGCCTTGGCCGGTGGTGCCGTAGTCGGTGCCGCTCTCGGCCATTTCCTGTGCATGGATCGCCCGAGACGAAGATGAGACATCCGCAAAACGCGTACACACACGAACTACCAACACGCGCCAACGTACGGGGACATCGGTGATGAATAAACTTTATAAATTTGGACTGATCTTGCTCATCAGCGCCGTCGCATCCGGCTGTGCCAATTACGACATCAAACCCGGGCAGGTTCTGTGCCCGATCCTGGGCGCGACGCTCGGCGCCGGCATTGCCGGTGGCGGTTTGGGCAGCAGCGATGGTGGAGCCTTGGCCGGTGGCGCCGTAGTCGGTGCTGCGCTGGGCCATTTCTTGTGCATGGATCGCCCGCCGCCGCCGAGACCGAAGGCAGCGCCACGCGCGCCGGCACCGAAGCCGAAGCCGAAACCCGCACCGCCCAAGGACACCGATGGTGATGGCGTCATCGATGCTAACGACGAGTGTCCCGGAACGCCGGCAGGCGTAGAAGTGAACGAAGTCGGTTGCCCGAAGGTCGGCGAAAAGCTGATCACGTTCGAAGGCGTCAATTTCGACACCAATAGCGCGAATATCAAGGCGGACTCCGAGGGAATACTCGACAATGCCGTTACCGTACTGAACGAGAACGCCTCGGTGCACGTGCGCGTAGAAGGGCATACCGACAGTCGCGGATCAGCGTCCTACAACAAGACCTTGTCCGAGAACCGCGCGAATGCAGTAATCGCATACTTGGTCAGTAAGGGTATCGCTGCTGATCGACTGTCGGCTATTGGCTACGGTGAAGCTGCCCCGGTAGCACCGAACGATTCGCCTGAAAACATGTATAAGAACAGGCGCGTCGACCTCGTAGTCACCGCGAACTAGCGGCGCCAACTGCCGTTTTAGATCAAGGCCCTCCGTAAGGAGGGCCTTTTTTATGCCCAAACGCCGTTGATCGCCGCATGCGCATCGCGACCGGCTACCAGCACCTGCTTGAATGGGTCGGGGTCTTTGATATGGGTCAGATTGCCCTCGCGGGGGAAATACTGATCTTTCAATCGCGACAACCAGAATCGCAAGCCAGCGGCGCGAACGCAATATGACCAGGATTCGCGTTCGTCATCGGAAACCTTTCGAATCCCGTCGTATGCCTTGACCAGTTCACGGGCTTCGGACACCGCGAATTCGTCTCTCGCGTTGAAGCACCAGTCGGCGACGGTGACCGCGAGGTCGTAGATCAAGGGGCCGTTGTGGGCGTAGTAAAAATCGATAATGCCGCTGAGCTCGTGGCCTACGAACAGGGCGTTGTCGCGAAATAGATCAGCGTGGATCACGCCTGCGGGGAGGGCCTCGCTGGGTACGCTTTGGCGTTCCGCCAAGGTCTCTTTTAGCAGCGCGCGGTCGGCCCGGTTCAGTTTGGGTGAGACGAGTTCAGCGGTCGACGTCTGCCACTGCGGGCCGCGATCGTTCGCGCGACAAGCGGAGAATCCATTGGCGGCGCGGTGCATCCGCGCCATGGCCGCCCCTATTGCGGCGCAATGTAGGGTATCGGGCTCGATCACGCTCGCACCATTGAGGCGCTGTACGAGCGCGGCGGGCTTGCCCTTCAGACGTTGCAAATACCGGCCGTTTTCATCGGCGAGCGGATGGGCGCTTGCAATTCCCTGTTCAGCCAGGTGTGCCATCAGGTCTAGAAAAAACGGCAACTCGGAAGCCGGCGTGAACTCGAACACCGTCAACACGAAATTCCCTTTCGTCGTCGTCACGAAATAATTGGTGTTTTCGATGCCTGCGGTGATGCCCTCGTAGGAGCTTAGCGGGCCCAGCTTGAATAATTGCAGAAACGCCTGCAGCTCATCACGCTCGATGACGGTGTAAACGGACATGGAGCGGTCTTTGGCGTTTAGGAATGATCCCGGATGGAGCGCAGCGGAATCCGGCAACAATTTCTAGTTCGGCCAATCACCAACTAAAAATAACCCACTGCGGAATCTTTACTTCCCAGGCGTGGTCGTTCATGCGGGTTTCCATCAATCCATCCCCATCGCGATCGACGTAATAGTACGGTGGCCCTATAGACGGCGTAACCTTGACCATATACAAGCGACCGTTGAGCCTGTATTCCTCATCGGTCGCATCGCGGCGCTGAATGATCGTGACTTCGGGTTCGAGCTCGGCATCCTCGTCTACTTCTACGGGTTCCGTCATGGGCGGCGGCGGCGGTACGTCAATCACGGTGCCGAAGTCCTTGTCCGCAGCAGGGGACGCAGTGCAGAGGACGAATAGACCGAGTAGGAGGTAAAACGGGCTTGCTCTCATGCGGGTGACCTTGTGGGCAATGCGTTATCGTTTTGCGGAATCGATAGAATATCACCTTAGACCCCCGGGTGTTGTGCGGAAATCCCGTCCCACGGCGGAGATTCGGAGCAGCAGTACCCTTACTAGAAGAAAGCGCTAAAACGAATGTCAGATCAATTGCTCGTCCTTGTTGACGGATCCTCCTATCTGTTCCGCGCCTATCACGCGCTCCCAGATTTGATGAACTCGAAGAACCACCCAACGGGTGCAATTCATGGTGTCATTTCGATGCTCAATCGTCTTCGGAAAAGCTATGAGGCGGATCGGTTCGCCGTGGTGTTCGATCCGCCGGGCCCGACACTGCGCGACGAGTGGTACCCAGACTACAAAGCGAACCGGCCGTCGATGCCGGACGAGCTTGCGGTGCAAATAAAGCCGCTGCACGAAATAATCGAGGCGCTCGGATTTCCTTTGGTGCTGGTTTCGGGCGTCGAAGCGGATGACGTTATCGGTACGCTTGCACATCAGGCGGCTGAAGCGGGTATTCGGGTCGTAATCTCAACCGGCGACAAGGACTTGGCACAGCTTGTAAGCGCACAGGTCAGTCTGATCAACACGATGAATGATTCCGTGCTTGATGAGAACGGCGTACGGGAGAAATTCGGCGTAGGGCCGGACTTGATCGTCGATTACTTGACCTTGGTCGGCGACAGCGTCGACAACATACCCGGCGTACCAAAAGTCGGTCCGAAAACAGCGGTTAAGTGGCTGAATGAATACGGCAGTCTCGATGCCATCATTGCGAGCGCGGACGAGTTTAAGGGCAAAGTGGGCGAGAATCTGCGCACGTCACTCGATCAGATCCCGCTATCGCGGCGACTCGTAACGATCATCCGAGATATCGACACCGGCGTCTCGGTAGACGAACTGATACCGGGGGGCGGTGACCCGGAGCGTTTGGTTAAGCTATATGAAGACTTTGAATTCAACACCTGGCTGAAGGCGCTACGTTCCGGATCCGAGTCCGAACCCAGTGTTCCCGATGATGACGCCGGCGACTATGAAACCGTACTGGACATGGATCGTTTCGATGCGTGGCTCGAAGAATTGAAGAACGCCGAGATGTTCGCGTTCGATACCGAGACGACCAGCCTCGATTACATGCTTGCCAGTTTGGTCGGTGTGTCGTTTGCGTGCGAACCGGGCCGCGCTGCATATATCCCGTTGGATCATCGATATCCAGGTGCGCCTGAGCAACTCGACATCGATGAAGTACTGCGAAAACTCAAGCCCCTGCTCGAAGACGATACTAAAGGGAAGCTCGGTCACAATCTTAAATATGACCGCAACGTTCTTCTCAACCATGACATTGAACTCCGGGGGATAGCCTACGATACGATGTTGGAGTCCTACGTTCTAAACAGCACCGCGTCACGGCACGACCTTGATTCCGTAGCGCTCAAATACATCAACCATCACACGATCCATTACGAGGACATCGCCGGGAAGGGCGCAAAGCAGATTGGTTTTGAAGAAATTGCGCTCGAGCAGGCAGGACCGTACGCCGCCGAAGACGCCGACGTCTGTTTAAGGCTGCACCACCACCTTTATCCGCAGATAAATACCGAGGCGGCGCTCGAGAGCGTGCTCAATGATATCGAAATACCATTGGTTCCCGTGCTCGCCGATATGGAACGACGCGGCGTCCTCATCGATACGGAGATGCTGATCGAGCAGAGCGCCGAACTCGACGAGAGAATGCGTCAGATTGAGTTCGATGCTCATGGCGAAGCGGGCGAGGCGTTTAATATCGGCTCGCCAAAACAGATCCAGCACATTCTTTTCGACAAGCTCGGCTTACCCGTGTTGTCTAAAACGCCCAAGGGCCAACCTTCGACGGCCGAATCCGTATTACAGGAGCTGGCGCACGACTATCCGTTGCCGAAGCTGATACTCGATTACCGCGCGTTCAGCAAATTAAAATCAACGTATACGGACAAACTTCCCAAACAGGTCAATGCCGCTACCCAACGCGTTCATACCAGCTATCACCAAGCGGTCGCCGCGACCGGCCGGTTGTCGTCAACCGATCCGAATCTGCAGAACATCCCCATCCGGAGCGCCGAAGGCCGTCGTATACGCCAAGCTTTTGTAGCACCGCCGGGTAGATGTTTACTCGCCGCTGATTACTCTCAGATCGAACTCCGCATCATGGCGCACCTGTCTGAAGACGAGAATTTGAGAAGTGCATTCGAACAAGAACTCGACGTTCACCGCGCCACGGCCGGCGAGGTGTTCGGGGTTACGCTAGACGACGTATCCGACGAACAGCGCCGTGCCGCCAAGGCGATCAATTTTGGCTTGATCTACGGGATGTCCGCATTCGGCCTGGCGCGTCAGTTGGGCATAGAACGCGGCGACGCCCAAGCGTATATCGATCTATATTTCGATCGCTATCCCGGTGTCAGAACTTATATGGACAAGATCAGGGAATCGGCCCGTGAAAAGGGTTTTGTGGAGACAGTTTTCGGCCGTCGTTTGTATTTACCCGAGATCAACGTTCGAAATGCCCAGCGGCGGCAATATGCCGAGCGCACTGCGATCAATGCGCCGATGCAAGGCACTGCCGCAGACATCATCAAGCGCGCCATGATCACGGTCGACGCTTGGATCCGTGAGAAACAAATTGATGCGGATTTAATCATGCAGGTACACGACGAACTCGTGATCGAAGTATGCGAAGAAAGCGCCGAGGACGCCGCACGCGAAGTCGTTCGATTGATGTCTGAGGCCGCTGATTTATCAATACCGCTAATCGTTGAAGTCGGCCGCGGAAGTAATTGGGACGTGGCGCATTAGGGGGCTGTTATCGGCATCCAAGACGATATTCGAGGATCCTTGTGCTAACATTAATCTGATAGAGCAAAAACGGAATTATCCGTCCTCCACGCCCACCTACCGGTAGATCCCGACCGTCGCCTTTTAGATCACCCGCCACGATCGACTGCGTCGCCATGCTATTGATCCCCGCCATCGATATCAAAGACGGAAAATGCGTCCGCTTGAAGCAGGGCGATATGTCGCAGGATACCGTGTACTCCGACGACCCCGTCGGCATGGCCGAGAAGTGGGTGGGGGCAGGAGCCAGACGGTTGCACCTCGTTGACCTGAATGGAGCTTCCGACGGGAAACCGGTTAATTCGAGAATCATCCATGAAATCGCTGAATCCTGTCCGGAGGTACCCATTCAGGTAGGCGGTGGCATTCGTGACGAGGATACGATCCAGGGGTATCTGGATGCCGGCGTTCGCTATGTGATTCTCGGCACGAAAGCCGTTACCGCCCCGCATTTCGTATCGGATGTATGCCTCGAGTTTCCGGGGCATATCATCGTCGGCTTGGATGTCCGCGACGGGAAGGTCGCGATCGATGGGTGGTCAAAGCTGTCTCGTCACGATGCCATCGATTTGGCGCAACATTTCGAATCCGACGGCGTGGCGGCGATCGTCTACACCGACATCGGTCGAGACGGCATGATGACCGGCCTCAATGTCGCGTCGACCGTCGATTTCGCGAGGGAACTCGCGATTCCGGTGATTGCTTCGGGTGGCGTCACGGACCTCGACGACATTCGTGCGTTGTGCGACGTGCATACCGAAGGGATAGACGGCGCGATAACGGGGCGCGCCATTTACGAAGGAACGCTGGATTTCTCAACCGCTCAAAATCTTGCCGACGAACTCTGCGCCGATACGGCACCCTGATGGGCCTCGCCAAACGGGTCATTCCCTGTCTCGACGTGGACGCCGGGCGAGTTGTAAAGGGCGTTCGCTTTGTGGACATCCGCGACGCCGGCGACCCCGTGGAGGTTGCACGGCGCTACGATGAACAAGGCGCGGACGAAATTACCTTTCTCGATATCACCGCCAGTAGTGATGAGCGCGACACCATCGTGCCTGTCGTGGAGGCCGTCGCGGCGCAAGTATTCATACCGTTGACCGTGGGCGGGGGTGTTCGCAGCGTCGACGATGTACGCCGGATGCTGAAAGCCGGCGCGGATAAGGTCGGCATCAACACGGCTGCCGTACAGAACCCGGACCTCGTTCAAGAGTCCGCCACCAGATTCGGGTCGCAGTGTATTGTGGTCGCGATCGACGCCCGATCGGTTGCCGGCTGCGATAATCGCTGGGAGGTTTATACTCATGGCGGGCGCAAACCGACGGGTGTCGATGCAGTGGAGTGGGCCGCCCGAATGAGCGCAGCCGGCGCGGGGGAAATCCTGCTCACGAGTATGGATCGTGACGGAACCCGTGACGGTTACGACGTGGCATTGACTCGTGCCGTGGCCGAAGCCGTATCGATACCGGTGATCGCGTCCGGCGGCGTCGGCGTGCTGCAGCACCTCGTCGACGGCATATTGCTCGGTCACGCAGATGCGGTACTGGCCGCGAGCATCTTCCATTTCGGAGAACACAGCGTCGAGGAAGCGAAACTATCGATGGCCGCCGCCGGTATAGAGGTAAGATTGTGAACTGGCAGGATGAAATTAGATGGAACGAAGAGGGTTTGGTGCCCGCAATCGCTCAAGATGCTACGAGTGGACGTGTATTGACCCTTGCGTGGATGAACCAAAACGCGCTGGAAGCGAGCTTACAAGAGGGCCGTGCCGTCTATTGGTCTCGATCGCGCGCGAAGTTGTGGCGCAAAGGCGAGGAGTCCGGGCACGAACAGATCATTCGAGAAATCAGGATCGACTGTGATGCGGATTCGATTTTGTTATCGGTCGACCAGGTCGGCGGCATCGCGTGCCACACTGGACGCGAGCGGTGTTTTTATCGCGTATTCGAAAACGGCCAGTGGACAATAACCGACCCGGTATTGCGTGAACCAAGCGAAATTTACGGTAAAGCGAAATCGACATCGGGGGATCTCAAGTGAGCGATATACTGGAACGCCTCGCGAGCGTGATCGAAGCACGAAAGGACGCCTCCCCGGACGAATCTTATGTCGCGGGTCTATTTCGCGATGGTATTGACCGGATTCTGAAAAAGATCGGTGAAGAGGCCAGTGAAACGATCATTGCGGGAAAATCGGGAGATCGGCAGCAAATCGTGTACGAAACCGCCGATTTGTGGTTTCATTCAATGATATTGCTGAAATTCAGGAACATAGAACTCGATGAAGTACTCCAAGAACTCGAAACACGGTTCGGGATCTCGGGACTAACGGAAAAGGCGGCGCGCGAGGGTAAGCCGTCATGATCCAGAGCGCTATGTAGTAACGCATCGGAGGCACCTTATGTCATTCGGTATTAAAGAACTCGTAGTCATACTGATCATCGTGATGTTGATGTTCGGCACCAAGAAGATCAAAGGCGTCGGCGCTGACGTCGGCGGGTGGATACGCGATTTCCGCAAGGCGATGAAAGAAGAGCCGGAGCCGGAAGAAGAACTCGCCCAGAAAGAGACGAACCGCGTCATCGAAGGCGAAGCCCACGCCGAGAAGGAACAGGTCTGACGATCCGGACCCATGTTCGATATCGGATTTTGGGAAATTGGCATCATCGCCATCGTGGCGCTACTGATCGTGGGCCCCGAGCGTTTACCGTCGATGATTCGCGTCGCCGGCCAATGGGTGGGCCGCGGTCAGCGCCTCGCGCGCGAGTTACGCGCGGAACTCGAACGCGAAGCCGTGGCCCTGGAATACAAGTCCGTGAACGAAAAATTTCGTGCTGAAGACAAGATCCTGAAAGGGCTTGCGGGTGATCCCGAATCGGCGACGTCCGATGAAAAGCCCGGCGAAGAAGCCAAAGCCTGATTTTTTGCCGGCGCCTCCTGTAGCGCCCTAAGCACACGCTCCAGATGCCTCCGAAAGAGCTGCAGACCCAGTCACAGGAAGACGATAGTCCAGATCAGACTCAGCAGAGTTTTATCTCGCATCTGGTCGAGCTGCGCACGCGGATCCTGCGCGCATTAGCCTGTGTATTTATCGTGCTGTTGTGCCTCATGCCTCTCGCGAATCAACTTTACGTCTGGCTTGCCGAGCCGTTGCTGGCGCATATGCCCGGATCTTCATCCATGATCGCGACCGAAGTCGCATCACCCTTCCTGGCGCCGTTCAAGCTGGCGTTGTTCGTCGCGTTTTTCATATCCGCGCCCTTCTGCTTCTATCAAGCGTGGGCATTCGTCGCGCCAGGTTTGTACCTGAAAGAAAAACGCCTCGCGTTACCGTTGTTGGTTTCCACAACCTTGTTATTTTATTTCGGTATCGCATTCGCGTATTACATCGTATTTCCGCTCGTGTTCGGATTCTTTACCGCGATCGCCCCCGAAGGCGTGACCATCATGACGGATATCAGTCGCTATCTCGATTTCGTGTTGAAGTTGTTCTTCGCGTTCGGGATCGCATTCGAAGTTCCGGTCGCGACGTATCTCGTCGTCCGTACCGGGCTCTCGACCGTCGAGTCGTTGAGCACCAAACGACCCTATATCATCGTCGGCGCGTTTTTCGTCGGAATGCTGTTGACGCCGCCGGATGTGATTTCCCAGGTCTTACTGGCGTTGCCTATTTGGGCGTTGTACGAACTAGG
Organism: Gammaproteobacteria bacterium; assembly: GCA_965217605.1. Lineage (GTDB taxonomy): Bacteria > Pseudomonadota > Gammaproteobacteria > JAYYZW01. Next base: position 222,563 of record CBDCJB010000003.1, on the reverse strand, counting down.
TTTGATACTCTGCCGTTACACGATCAGTGAAGAAGACGAAGGCGAAGAAGAGGGTGATGGGGCAGGCGAACCCTCAGCGCCCGAAAAACCGTAGATTGGTATTGTCCCCGGATTCCGCTTCGCTTCATCCGGGCTACGGTGTAGAAGGTAGCCTGGATGAAGCGAAGCGGAATCCGGGGTCATCTCTAGTCGAACTGTTCGACGCCGTCCGTTGTTCCGACCAGCAGCACGTCGGCCGGCCTGCGAGCAAAGAGGCCGTTCGTAACCACGCCTGGAATCTGGTTCAGTTGTTCTTCGAGGCTTACCGGTTCGGTGATGCTCAGCTTGTAGACATCGAGGACGTAATTACCGTTGTCCGTGACGAAGTCCTGACGCCATTCCGGCGCCCCACCTAGGATCACGAGTTGGCGGGCGACGTAGCTGCGCGCCATCGGGATCACCTCGACGGGCAGAGGGAATTCGCCTAAGCGCTCGACTAGTTTGGAATCGTCCACGATACACACGAACTTACGGCTTGCGGTTGCCACGATCTTCTCGCGCGTCAGCGCCCCGCCCCCGCCCTTGATCAAGTGGAGGTGCCGCGTTGCTTCGTCGGCGCCGTCGATGTAGACGGATATCTCGTCGGTCGAATTGAGTTCGATGAGGGGAATGCCGTGGCCACGAAGACGCTCGGCCGAGGCTTGCGAACTCGCCACTGCGCCATCGATCCGCGCTTTGCGCGCGGCGAGTTCGTCGATGAAGTAATTTGCCGTGCTGCCGGTACCGACACCTACCACCGTATCGTCTTCGATAAACTCCAGCGCCGCACGCGCTACTGCTTGCTTCTTGTCGTCTTGGGAACGCATGGTCAAGGTTTCATTTACAGAGGCCGATTAGAATGATCCCGGATTTCGCTGCGCTACATCCGGGCTACCTTGTGTACCGTAGCCTGGATGTAGCGTAGCGAAATCCAGGGGCAATAGCTGATACGCTCTAAATGTTATCTTAAGCCAGTCCCGTCCCGGGTACGTACCTCGACATGCTAGACGATTACGTCAAGATGATCCTGAAAGCGCCGGTTTACGACGTCGCTAAGGAAACGCCGCTGGAGCTCGCACCGGCTATATCGCGGCGTCTCGGAAACCGCGTATGGCTCAAGCGGGAAGATATGCAGCCCGTGTTTTCCTACAAAATTCGCGGCGCCTACAACCTGATGGTGGCGTTGCCGCGCGCCGAACTCGATCGGGGCGTGATCACCGCTTCCGCGGGAAACCATGCGCAGGGCGTAGCATATGCGGCGCGCGTTCTCGATACGGCCGCCGTGATCGTAATGCCCGAGACCACACCGGAGATAAAGCTCGAATCCGTGCGTCGCCTGGGGGCGGAAATCTTGCTTCATGGCAACACTTATGATGAAGCGAGCGCATTTGCGCATGAGCTCGAAGCAGAGCGTGGGCTCACGTATATACTGCCTTACGATCACCCGCTGGTCATCGCCGGCCAGGGGACGGTCGCTATGGAGATTTTGAGACAGTTGACCAAGCCGATCGACGCGATTTTCGTGCCCGTCGGCGGCGGCGGTCTGATTGCTGGAATCGCGGCGTACGTCAAGGCACTAGCGCCGGAAATCAAGATCTTCGGCGTCGAGCCCGATGAAGCGCCGAGTATGAAACGGGCGCTGGAATCTGGGGAGCGCGTCGTACTCGAACGCATCGGTATTTTTGCTGACGGCGCCGCCGTACGTCAGGTCGGAGAGGAAACGTTTGCCATCGCGCAGCGGTTCGTGGATGAGATCATGACCGTCTCAATCGATGAAATTTGCGCCGCGGTCAAGGACATATTCGAGGACACACGCTCGATTGCCGAGCCCGCGGGCGCACTGGCGCTTGCCGGTCTCAAGCAGTACGCTGCTCGCGAAGGATCCGAGAATGCCGAATTCGTTGCTATCCTCAGCGAAGCAAATGTCAACTTCGATCGTCTGCGTCATATCGCTGAGCTCGCTGAGCTGGGCGAACAACGCGAGGTACTGATCGGCGCCGTCATTCCCGAACGGCCCGGTAGTTTTCATGAGTTTTGTCATGCGCTGGGCCCGCGTCTCATTACGGAGTTCAATTACCGTTATGCTGATACCGAACGAGCGACCGTATTTGCCGGGATACAGGTCAAGGACCGCGAAGCTGAACGCGAGTTGCTCATTGCCAATCTTCGCGAAAAAGGCTACGAAGCAATTGATATGACCGACGACGACGTTGCGAAGATGCACGTACGTTTCATGGTTGGCGGCCACGGCGGCGATGTCGAACACGAGAGGCTGCTGAGATTCGAGTTTCCCGAAAGGCCGGGAGCACTACTCAAATTTTTGACCCGTTTAGGAGGACGTTGGAATATCAGCTTGTTCCATTACCGAAATCACGGTGCGGCATATGGTCGGGTGTTGATGGGTATTCAGGTGCCGCCAGCGCAATACGAAACATTCGAAGCGATGATTAACGAACTCGATATGCCGTTCGAAGACGAAACGGCGAACCCCGCTTACCGTCTATTTTTGCAATAGGGCGCCGACATGCCTCGAACCGCGTCGAATCGATCACAGAATAAATCGCGTCAGGCGGTTTGCGGAGCCCTGAGGGATCTCGAACAAGCTGGACTGAATCGCGGCACGGCCGGTAACGTAAGCATCCGCACCGGCGACGGTTTGCTAATTTCACCGAGTGGATTGAAGCCGGAGAGTCTCACGCCTGAACACATCGTTTATCTGGACACGTCCGCCGAGCCGACTGCGCATGGCTTAAACCCTTCCAGCGAATGGCGGTTTCACAAGGATATCTATGCGTCCCGTGGCGAAGCCGGGGCCATCGTACACGTGCATTCGGCCTACGCGACTGCGCTCGCATGTCAACGGCGCGCGATCCCCGCTTTTCATTACATGGTCGCAGTAGGAGGCGGTGACTCCATCCGCTGCGCGCCCTATGCCACGTTCGGTACGCAGGCCCTGGCGGACGCTGCATTACAGGCGCTCGAAGGTCGCCGCGCCTGCCTGTTGGCTAACCACGGCATGATTACGCTTGGCCTAACCCTTGAATCGGCCTTATTGCTTGCCGTTGAAGTCGAAGAGCTGGCGCGGCAGTATGTGTTAACGCTCATGATCGGAGAGCCCGTGTTGTTAAGCGATTCTGAAATGCTTGAAGTCATAGAGAAATTCAAAGACTACGGAATCGAAAGTGGCTAAATCTAAAAAAAAGCCGGCTGCAGTTGAGGAATTTCAGCAACGCCCGCTATTTCATCTTGCGTTTCCGGTTACTGATCTAGAAGCCGCTCGCAATTTCTACGTCGACATCCTGGGATGCTCGATGGGCCGCAGCGATGAAAAGTGGAGCGATTTCGATTTCTTCGGTTATCAGATAACCGCTCATCTCGTAACCGGTTTTTCGAGATCCGAATCTAACGCCGTCGACGGACAAGGTATTCCTGTGCCGCATTTCGGTTTGATCATGAGCTGGGAAGACTGGCATCGCGCCGTCGACCACATGAGCTACATTGGCGTCGACTTTCGCGTCGCGCCTCATATTAGATTCAAAGATACATCCGGGGAGCAAGCAACGTTCTTTCTGGAGGATCCGGCCGGTAACTGCCTTGAATTCAAGGCCTTCAGGGATCCGCAGGCGATCTTTTCGACCGCTTGAAAGCGTCGAAAGTTAACCCCCGAAAAATAGATCGTGTAGTTTTTCGCCCGGATCATCGGCCCGCATGAACGCCTCGCCGACCAGAAAGGCGTGCACGTCGTTGCTCCTCAGATAATCAACGTCCTTGCGGGTTTGAATACCGGATTCGGTTACGACGAACCGATCGTCCGGAACATCTTTGAGCAATCCGATAGTAGTCTCGATGTCGGTGACGAAGCGTTTCAGGTCGCGGTTGTTGATGCCGATCAATGGCGTTCTCAGCCTGAGCGCGCGTTGGAGTTCGGTCCGGTCATGGATTTCGATGAGCGCGTCCATTCCCAGTTCGGCCGCAATGTTCCCAAATTCGGCGAGCCTCGTATCGTCCAAACAGGCGGCGATAAGCAGAATGCAATCCGCACCGAGGCTTCGCGCCTCAAAGACCTGGTAGGGATCGATCACGAAATCCTTTCGGATTACGGGTAATTCGCACGCCGCTCGAGCGGAGACTAGATGCTGATCGGAGCCCTCAAAATAGCGTCCGTCGGTTAAGACGGACAGGCAGGTGGCTCCAGCTCGTTCGTAGCTTACCGCGATCGACGTCGGGTCGTAGATCTCGCGAATCACGCCTTTGCTTGGCGAGGCCTTCTTACATTCTGCAATTACAGCGGCATCGCCCGAGGCGACACAGCGTGCAAGCGCGGCGAGAAAACCGCGCGGCTTTGAGACCGCCTTAATCGCCGCTTCGATCTCCCGTAACGGCCGCTCGTCTTTCCGCTGCGCGACCTCGGTTTTTTTGTGTTCGACGATTTCGTTGAGAATATTGGACATCGTGTGTTCTAGTGTCCTGTCCCGTGAAAAACTTCCATATTTGGCTCGTCTTTTTCGCCGCTGGCGGCGTTACTCCTCCTTGTGTAGAGCCCGCTCATAAGCGTCGTCGCGACTTACGAAAGTTTTTCACGGGACAGGACACTAGCAGTGCGTGATAGTTACACCGAGCGAGTAAACTCGATGAACCGCTCGAACTTTTTCTTAGCCGCACCTTCGGCAATGGCCTCCTGTGCGCGCACGACGCCTTGTTTAAGATCAGGCGAAAGTCCCCCGACATAGATCGCAGCGCCGGCGTTCAACGCAACGACATCGTGGGTCGGTCCTGGCTGATCGTCGAACACTTCGTTAATGAGCCTCAGGCTGGCATCGGCGTCGCTCGCGGTAAGCCTGTCCAGTGGCTGTATCGTGACGCCGAAGTCTTCCGGATCGATCTCATACGTTTCGATATCGCCATCGCGAAGCTCGGCTGCATGGGTTCGGCTGCCGATACTGATCTCATCCATCCCATCTTCCGCGCATACCACTAATGCGCGATCGACGCCTAGTCGCTGCAACACGCGTGCCGCGCGGGTGACCCAGTTCTTGTCGAATACGCCCATGATTTGCGTCGACGCCGTGGCGGGGTTCGTCAGCGGGCCGAGGACGTTGAACAAGGTCCGCGTGCCGAGTTCCCGTCGCGGACCGGCGGCATGGCGCGTTGCGCCGTGGTGAACGGGGGCAAACATGAAGCCGATGCCGACCTCTTCAATGCACGCAGCGACTTGTTTGGGATCGAGATCAATACGTGCACCTGCCGCTTCGAGAACGTCGGCGCTGCCGCTTGCGCCCGAAGCGGCGCGATTACCGTGCTTTGCGACATGTCCACCGGCGGCCGCCGTTACGATCGCGCTGGCGGTCGAGATATTGAACGTGCCGATACCGTCACCACCTGTCCCGCACGTATCTATCAAAGGCGAGACAGCGACTTCTACGCGCGTCGCCCATTCACGCATGACGGTTGCGGCGGCGGCGATCTCATCGATCGTTTCTTCTTTCATGCGCAGTGCGATTAAAAGCCCTGCGATCTGCGCCTGCGTTGCATCGCCGGACATAATGGTTTGCATTGCATCATGCATATCATCGAAGCTTAGATCGTGCCCATCGACGACGGCATGGATGGCGGTTTGAATGTCCATACGGAGTCAAGAAGGATGTATGAAAAAATTGTTCAGCAACTCGTGACCGGATTGGGTCAAGATCGATTCTGGATGAAACTGAACGCCGTGCACGGGGAATTGCTGGTGTTGTATTCCCATGATTTCGTCTAATTCGCCGCCGCTGTCAACGGTCCAAGCCGTTATTTCGAAACATGACGGCAGAGATTCGCGTGCGGCTACGAGGGAGTGATAACGCGTCGCGGTAAAAGGATTCTCAAGCCCGCGGAAGACGCCTTTTCCCTGGTGATGTATTTCTGAAGTCTTACCATGCATGACCCGCCGCGCATGTACGATTGCGCCGCCGTATGCCTGGGCAATGCTTTGGTGGCCTAGGCACACGCCGAGTATGGGTATCTCACCGGCGAACGATTGCACCGCGTCCATCGATATCCCTGCTTCATTCGGCGTGCAGGGCCCGGGTGAAATGATCATGTAATCCGGATCGAGCGCTCGGATCTGCGCTATCTCAATATCGTCGTTGCGTACAACCTCGACCTCTTGTCCCAACTCGCCACAATACTGGACGAGGTTGTAAGTAAAGGAATCGTAGTTGTCGATCATCAAGATCATTGCACATTACACTGAACCAACATTGCCGGCTTTTTCGATCACCGTACGCATTGCCGAGATCGTATCGCTGTAATCAGCACTGCCAAAAATGGCCGAGCCGGCGACAAAGGTATCGGCGCCGGCGATCGCTATATCGCCGATGTTATCGAGTTTGACGCCGCCGTCTACTTCGAGCCGTATCGATAAATCCGAATCGTCAATCAGTTTCCGCGCGAGGCGAAGTTTTTCTATTGCGGCGGGAATGAAGGATTGCCCTCCATATCCCGGGTTGACCGACATGATCAGAATCATATCGATCTTATCCAATACATAATCCAAGAAGCTCAATGGTGTGGCGGGATTGAATACAAGACCCGAGCGACAGCCGGAATCGTGGATCTGTTGGAGATTGCGATCGATATGCTCGCTGGCCTCCGGGTGAAACGTGATGAAATCGGCGCCGGCGTAGGCGAAATCGCTGATCAATCGATCGACGGGTGTGACCATCAAATGTACGTCGATCGGCGCCGTTACCCCATGGTCCCGAAGCGCCCTGCACACGAGTGGTCCGACCGTCAGGTTGGGCACGTAGTGATTGTCCATGACGTCGAAATGAACAAGGTCGGCTCCCGCCGCGAGCACCGCGTCGACTTCTTCGCCGAGACGGGCGAAATCCGCCGACAAGATAGATGGGGCAATAAATGGATCGAGTTTCATGCGCCAGATTTCCAGATCAGACTGGACCCAGGACGGTTGTAGTCGAGTAAACGGTGCGCGCGCACTCTACCCGATCCGGTACGGCCTTGCACGCGATTGCATGTAGCCGAGGTACGGATTTACGGCGTCATGCCGATACGAAGTTCATGGCGCGAAAATACGCTCTTACCCAACGACTGAGCCATTGGACGGTCATCGTTTTGGTTCCATTCGTGATGACGACCACGATGACGCGGGCGCAGTCAGAAGGCGGCGATGGCACCATCCCGAATGCCGAAGAGTCAACCCAAGCGGACACATTGGGTTTATCAGAGCGCGAACGTAACTTGATGGACATGATCGAAGCGGGGGCACTACCGGGCGATTTTGTAAGCCTGGGGCCACCGGAACAACCGTTCGCCGCCCGTTGCGAACCCGCACATGAACCGTCGCCGAAAGGTGCGTTACTGGTCGTGCCGCCCTATGGCGAATTCATCGGGAAGGACGAGATGACCGATGCCTACTTAGGCGAATTTCCGGTGAATGGCTGGTCCGCGCTCGCCGTGCAACCGCCGCTTTTATCGCGTCTGGCCGAGCGCGGTGACTACGACGCCCTTGCCGATAAAACCGTCGCGCGGATCCTGCATGCGATCGAGTTCCTCAAAAGAGAAGGTGCGGAGCGGATCGTGATCGTGGCTAATGCCGAGGGCGCCGTGCTCGCTCGGCGAGTCCTCGTGGACAGTAGACCCGCCGGCGTCTCCGCCTTTGCTACGGTCGGTCGCTGGGTGGGTGCGGTTGACGATATCGGTGTTCCGGTGTTTGAACTCGTCGCGGAACGCGACAGTTCCGCTTTGGAGCTATCCAAAGGCCGTAAGACGGAAACGGAGCGTATCGAATCTCAGCCATATGAGCTCGTCATGGTCGCCGCCGCGGATCCAACCTACACCGGCTTCGAGAGAGAGATCGCTAAACGGGTGCGCGGTTGGGCGGATCGCGTCGTGGCGTTAGACTAGAAGTGGTCTCAAAATTTGTCTGAGGCGTTCAGGCAAGGCGCGCGGCCATTCGAGGAGCGCAGTTTATGCGCAATAAATGAGCACCGGAGAAGGTCGCGCAACGCAGCATCAACGTCTCAGACGAATTTTGAGACCGCTTCTAATTCGGCTTCGAGCGCTGCCGCGGTCGTAATCCGCACGCGGATCACGACGTGGCTTGAATCGAGATTTCGAAGTCGGTTCCGTCGTTCTTGCCCGTTTCCGAATCCGCATTACCGATGGTCAATCCCCGGTCGAGCCGCTCGAGAAAATCGATGACGTGAGTTCGGGTATCGCCGATATCTTCATTCAAGATTCCGTGCCGGTTCGATTCGATCCAATGCAACTCCTTGACGGGCGATTTCATTTTCTCGTATGCGATCGTTCCGCTCTTCGGATCCACGACCCGGTCATTATCGGCTTGAATTACGCACACCGGACGTTCGACGTCGGCGAGCACTGAATTGAGATGGCTTGCTAATCGAGTAAGTTCATAGAGGCCGCGTAACGGCATATTGCGGTAGTTGATCAAAGGGTGTTCCGATTCATTGGGCCGGAACGGCATTACGCCTTCGTAAGTCGACAACCAGCGAACGATTCGATTCGCACCGTGCATGAGCGGGACGAAGCGCATGTTCTTATTCCGGAATTTTATCGGCGGGCAGATCGCGACGGCGCCGGCGATTGCGCCGGGATGCTCAGCCGTTGACACGAGCGCAAGACTTCCACCCGTGGAGAAGCCCACGATCGCGTATTCGTCGACGAAGGCTTCGATGACCTCGCGCGCTTTTGTGATCGATTCCATCCAGTCTCTCCACGAGCGCTCGCGCAGGTCCCACGGCGACGTCCCGTGGCCTTTTAGCCGCACGCCGTAGGTCACATAGCCGAGCTCGTAGAGCTGCTGTCCGAATTCCCTGACCTCAGCCGGAGAAGCGAGAAACCCATGAATCAGAACCACGCCCATACGTTTGGGATTGTCGGGAACCAGAAAGAACGGACTCGGATCGGCCGATGCGGTTTCCCGTGAATTAACTTCGAAATGCTTGCGTTTGCTGTACAGGGTTTTGTCCCAGTCCAATGCTTTGATTTCATCGTCGTAGAACTCATAGGCCAGATCACGCCGCGACATCGTGCCTGCCTTGTCCAAAGCTTCGGTCACCACCGCATCGACCGGTTTCAAGGGTTCAACCTCGTTAGCGTAAACCTCGATCGGATTCTCGAGCCGTATTTCGTCGAAATGATGCTCTTCGACGAGTTTGTCATTGAGGATCAATTCGCCTTTCGCGCGTTCGATCAAAGCTGCGTTTTGAGCCGATTCTAGGAACTGGCTAAGCGCCGAAGGCGCGGTGTCGAGTACGGGTTGGTAGCGTTCCGGATCGCACAATCCGCGATGCAAACGAATTTCTCGATGCGCTTGTAGGCGTTTGATCGCGAGATACAGAGATTCACGAAACAGGCCCTCGGGAATGACCATGGTGCCGGCCTCGGCGTACGCGACCAAAATCTTCGACGCCAAATGTGACAGATTGACGGTCGCCGTTTGGTAAATATCCCGCATGTAGCGATCGCGAAGGCGATTGATCGCAATTCGAACGCCCTGGGTTGCCGTTCGGCGCAATAATCGTTCGCTCAGATAATCGATATCGAATATCGAATTCAGGTCCGGCAAATCGCGGGCAAGATATCGGGATAGACGCTTCTCAAACCAGGTCGATTGATCTTCTATATCCAGATTCTGACCGAGATTGATATCCATATCGGTCGCTTTGAGAAGGATATTGCCTTCAACGACCAGTTCGTCGACGGCGCGTTTACCGAGATTACCCGGCAACATTTCCGCGCCGCGCCGCAGAATATTGTCGCTGATCCGTAACGGATAAAATGTGATGCTGGCCGGTACCATGGTCACCGGCCGCGAAGCTGCTTCGCGCAATTCATCGACACCGCTCATGCCGAGTTCTCGAGACCACGCTTCGAGTCGCGTTTGATCGCCGATGCGCTCGCGAAACAAGACGGCGAGCTTGAATATTTGTAATCCTATGGCGAGTCGAGCGGCGCCGGTATGATGTTTGCGCCTTACATTGGCGGAGCGCGAGAACACGCTGTAGCGACCGCTGTTGTCGACGACTTTTCTATCTTTGACCATTCCGCCTTCCGGAAAGACTACGATCTTGCGGCCGCGCAGGATATCGGTTGCGAGTAGTTCCATGAGATGCGGGTGATCGTTCGGGACGACACCGAGATTGCGGAGCGCTTCGGCGAACCGATCGTTGCCCGAGAAAAACTCCGCCGACGCAATCGAGCGGCAGAACTCTCCGGTTTCCTTGTAGATCAGATACTGCGGAATAAAGGTTTCGACACGCGCGAAATGATTGAACAGGAAGATTTCGCCGCTATCGATCTGGCGATGCTGGTGGTGCATCTTGATGCGCACGCCCAAAACTTTACGCACCTGGTCGAACGCACGTACGCACCAATCATAGGTTTGTTGATCGAGGTCGAAGTATCTGTCCATATTGGGATCAACGGCCGTTTGACCAATAAATGTAGCCTATTATCCGGTCGCTGGCGCTAAGATCGCACATTACCGTGGCGTTCCAAGGCCCATTCGACGTGTTCGCGAACCAGCGCCGATGGGTGTTCTTTACGGGCACGCAGCGCGCCGATTACATCGGGATCGGTCGGCGCATTACCGAGGCCTATCGCGACGTTGCGCAGCCATTGTTCATGGGAGATCCGCCGGATCGCCGATCCACGGGTAAAATGATCGAACTCAGACTCGTTCATGGCGAATAGCGTAACCAGCTCGGCTGCATCGAGGCCGTTACGCGGGTTGAAATCGGCCACCGGCGAGATCTTCGCATAGCGATTCCACGGGCAGACCAACTGGCAGTCATCGCAGCCGAAGATGCGGTTACCGATCATCGGCCGAAACACTTCGGGAATGCTGCCTCGGAATTCAATAGTCAAGTACGAGATGCAACGCTTGGCGTCCAATTCGTAGGGTGCGACGATAGCCTTGGTGGGGCACACCTCGATACACCGGGTACAGCTTCCGCAATGGTCGTCTTCGGTCTGCGGATCGGGTGTTAACGGGAGATCGGTGAAGATCTCACCGAGGAAGAACAGGGAGCCGTCGTGGCGTGCGATGAGGTTCGTGTGTTTGCCCACCCATCCCAATCCGGCGTTACGGGCGAGCGCGCGCTCCAGCACCGGCGCGCTGTCGGTAAACACACGATAGCCGAAAGGCCCGACCATGTCCTCGATGCGCCCGGCCAAGCGCTTCAGACGCGAACGAAGCGTCTTATGGTAATCACGGCCAAGGGCGTAACGTGACACGTAGCCGTGCCGGGCATTCCGAAGCGCGGCGCGCGCTTCGTCTGTCGTCTGAGCCATATAATCCATACGCAACGAGATCACGGATAGCGTACCCGGGATCAACATGTCGGGGCGCGCACGTTTCCTGCCGTGACGTTGCATATACGACATGGTGCCGTGATAGCCCTTCCCCAACCATTCGTTCAAGCGCGCCTCGTCTTCGTGCAGTTGAATATGGGTGACCGCTGCCTGCTGAAATCCGAGTTCGTGCGCCCAGCGTTGGATGGAATCGGTCACCACGCCATTAAGCGCCTTTGATTCCCGGGGAAGCTTTTCGTGAGCAGCCATTTACCAAGCCTGGTTCACTGTTGAGTGGAAATTTTCCCACAAGTAGAACAACATGCAACGAAATGTTTGCGATGGATTGATAAACTGGCCGCTTCTATTACGTGTGTGACACTTGAATGATCGAGTTTGTTAGCGACTGGTACCAACGCCATTTTTCGCATCCGCAAGCGGTTCTGCTCGTGGTTTTTCTCGTCGCGAGCTTCGTTCTCGTGTTCTTTTTCGGCGACATGTTGGCGCCGGTATTGGCAGCGCTCGTAATCGCCTACCTGCTCGAGGGTTCGGTCGCCTATCTCGAATCGCGAGGATTGAGCCGCATCGTCGCCGTGTTGATCGTTTTTACGGTGTTTGTAACGGTTCTGGCGTTTCTCGTGATCGGGCTTGCGCCGATTGTATCGCGCCAATTATCGAATTTCGTACAGGATCTACCGCGTATGGTCTCGCAAGGACGGGAATTGCTGTTGCGCTTACCGGAAACTTATCCGGATTTCGTGACAGCGGCGCAAATCGACGAACTCATCAATACGATTCGAAACGGAGTGAGTGAACTCGGCCAAAGCGCACTGACGCTTTCGATCGCGTCCATTCCAGTGATGATAACGGTGTTGGTCTACTTGATTCTTGGGCCCGTATTGGTCTTTTTCTTTTTGAAGGATAAGGACAAGCTCGCCGCCTGGCTGTCATCGTATCTGCCGCGCGACCGTAAAGTGCTCGTCGAAGTGTGGCACGATGTCGACGATCAGATCGGTAACTACGTGCGGGGCAAGGTATACGAGATTTTCATCGTCGGTTCGATAACCTACAGCTCGTTCGCGCTCTTAGGCTTGTCGTACGCGCCGTTGCTTGCGGTTCTGGTTGGCCTTTCAGTGATCATCCCGTACATCGGCGCCGCCGTCATTACGGTACCTGTAGCGGTCGCGGGCTATATTGAATTCGGATGGGGTCCCGATTTCATCTGGATCATGGTTGCTTACGGAGTCATTCAGGCCTTGGACGGAAATCTGCTCGTACCCTTACTGTTCTCCGACGTCGTCAATCTGCATCCGATCGCTATCATCATTGCGGTACTCGTATTCGGAGGATTGTGGGGTTTCTGGGGCGTTTTTTTCGCAATCCCACTCGCTACCCTGGTGAAGTCCTTGTTGGAGGCCTGGCCGAGTCACACTGACGGGAACGTAGAAATTGCCGCGTGAGTCGGTCTCGTACCCTATAGGTTCTGCGTAGCGTAATCGGCCAGGCGCGAGCGTTCGCCACGGGTCAGGATGAGGTGTCCGCTGTGATCCCAGCGTTTGAATCGATCGACGACGTACGTCAGGCCCGAGGTATTTTCGCTCAGGTAGGGCGTATCGATCTGCGCGACATTGCCCAGACAGACGAATTTTGAGCCTGGCCCAGCTCTGGTAATGAGCGTTTTCATTTGCTTCGGGGTCAGGTTTTGAGCTTCATCGATGATCACGAAACGGTTTAAGAACGTTCGGCCGCGCATGAAATTGAGCGACCGGATCTTGATGCGGTGTTGAATGAGATCGGCACTTGCCGCCCGGCCCCAATCACCGCCTTCGTCCGTCTCCGACAAGACTTCGAGATTATCCATCAACGCCCCCATCCACGGCGTCATCTTTTCTTCCTCTGTACCCGGGAGGTAACCAATATCTTCCCCGACCGGTATGGTCACACGGGTGACGACGATCTCGCGGTAGCGCCGCAGTTCCATACACTGGGTCAGTCCGGCCGCGAGTGTGAGCAAGGTCTTGCCGGTGCCAGCCACACCAACCAGCGAGACGAATTCGACGTCCGAGTCCAACAACAGGTTCAGCGCAAAATTCTGTTCGCGATTACGCGCGTTAATGCCCCAAACCGTGTTCCTTCCGTCACGAAAGTCGCGAACCTCGCGCAAAATCACCCGATTGGGCTCGATCGCCTGCACGATGAGTTCCAAATTATCCTCACCCGCCGTGCACAGGCATTCCTTCGGCATGCATTCATTCAACGCGTCGATGGGTATGCTGTAGTAAGCCGTACCTTCATCGTTCCATGATTCGATTTCGTCACGATATCGAGACCAGAAATCATCCTCCAGCGCCGTGATGCCGGGATAAAGCATCTCGATATCGTCGAGTACTTTATCGCTGAAATAATCTTCCGCATGGATACCAAGGACACGAGCCTTAATCCGAAGATTAATGTCTTTCGATACGACGATGACTTCGCTTTCGTCGTTTCTCTGCTTCAGCGCCAGGACGGTTTCGAGCAGGGTGTTGTCCGCGGTATTGCCGGCCGTCGGCGGTACGGATTCTGTGCGTAACGGTTGCGTCTGCAGGTATAGTTTTCCGCTTGGCTGCGAGAGCTCTCCGTCTCCTGAATACGGTTGTATCAGTAATCCATCTTCGATAGTGGGTGCATCCGCCCGGCCGATGATTCCATCCAAGAACCGGCTCGCCTGACGGGCGTTGCGCGCAATTTCGGACATGCCCTTTTTAACGGCATCGAGTTCTTCGAGTACCATCATCGGTACATAAAGGTGATGCTCCTTGAACCGGAATAATGCCGTCGGATCGTGAATCAACACATTCGTGTCGATAACGTAAGTCTTTGGCCGGTCAGCCATGGCGCGAAATGTCGGGGTATTAGATGGAGTCGGAGGCGGTGCTATTTTACCGGTTCCATGATCGCGTCCAGATTTAGCTGATCACAGAAGTCCATGAACTCATTGCGCATCGCCGAAATCGAAATATCCGTAGGGATACTGATCGTCATGTGTAAGGAAAACATCTGTGTCCCGGTGTGCGCCGCGGCGTAGTTGCCCGAATACAGATCTTCAATGTTGATACTTCGCCGTGCAAAAAACTGTGCGATCTGATGCACGAGGCCGACCTGATCAACCGCGACAACTTCTACGGCGTAGGGCATCAATTCGCGCTCCGGTTCACGTGTTTTGGTCCGTTGAACGAGGAAGCTAATGTCCAGATCCCCTTCCAGCCGCACGAGTAGATTTTCGATCTTGGCGATCGCGTCCCAGGTCCCCGACAGCAACATCATTAATGCCAATCGATCCCCGATCACCGACATACGGGATTCGGCGATATTGCATCCACATTCACGTATCGCTTTGACGAGTGGTTCTACAAGCCCGGGGCGGTTTGCGCCCATCGCGGAAATGGCAAGGAAATTCTGCATTTAGGGAGTGAGTGGCGGCGTTCGCTTGTACGCGACCCGCGCATCGGGGATTGTGCATGGAGTACCGGTTCAGCCGCAAGCCTGAACCGCCGGCGCGTAAAGAAGGGCGCGTCCCGCCGCCGCCCGCCTTGTTCTGTATCGTCCCAGAAGTTAGCATAAGCAATTGTTTTAAAGGGTTTTCGGTAAAAGGCCTTATGTCCGAACTCAGTGGCAGCTTCGTCGCACTCGTATCTCCCATGGTCGAAGGCGTCGCGCCCGAAACCGCGCTCGACGAGGATGGGTTTCAGCGCTTGATCGAATTTCACATCGGTCAGGGTACCGACGGCATCGTCGCGATAGGTACGACTGGTGAATCCGCGACATTAACCGAGGATGAACATTGCAACGCGATTCGAATGGTCGTCGATCTGGTTGGTGGACGGATTCCGGTCATCGCAGGTACCGGTGCAAATTCAACGCATGAAGCGATCAGGCTGACGCGATGCGCGAAGTCGGTCGGCGCGGACGCCTGCTTATTGGTAACGCCTTATTACAACAAACCCACGCAGGAAGGTTTATATCAGCATCATAAAGCGGTCGCCGATGCTGTCGACATTCCACAACTCCTTTACAACGTGCCCGGCCGCACCGCGTGCGACATGCTGCCGGAGACCGTGGGTCGGCTGTCGACGGTAAGCAATATCATCGGTATTAAGGAAGCGACGGGCGAAATAGACCGCGTTTCTAGGATACGGGAGCTCGCAGGTTCAGATTTCATACTGCTCAGTGGTGATGACGCTACGTCATGCGATTTCATGTTGGCTGGTGGCCACGGTGTAATATCGGTCACCGCAAATGTAGCCCCGCGGCTGATGCATGAACTGTGTTCCACAGCAACGCAGGGTGACGAAGATTCAGCCCGTGAAATCGACGCTCACCTGCAAGCCCTGCACCGCGATTTATTCCTTGAAGCAAATCCAATCCCTGTAAAATGGGCCGTTCACGAGTTAGGACTTATCCAGGCCGGAATCCGGCTCCCTATGACCTGGTTGTCCGAGCAGCACCAACCCCGTGTTAAGGATGCGATGAGCAACGCCGAGGTAGTAACTCAGGTATGAATGCCGGCAGGCTCGCGAACCGGCGAGGGAGAACAATAGCGAAGCGCGGGGCCGTTCTGATCGGCTTGATGATCATCGCCTTCACGAGTGGGTGCGGATTCCTCCCGGCATTCGACAAAGTCATGCCGGATACCCGCAAGGCTTATCAAAAGAGCCAATCCCTGCCGGACCTCGAGGTACCGCCCGACCTCAGCACCGCCGCGATCCAAGATCGGATGTCGATTCCTGAAGGCGGTTCATCCGCGCGTTATTCCACGTATCAAGAACGGCGCGCCGACGAGCAGATGCAGGTAGACCTGGAAAAAACCCAGACCGCGGCGATTCGTTTGCTGGAGAACGAACACGTCCTCGCGGTAGAAGGCGCTGCCGTACAGGTATGGCCGAAATTGCGTGAATTTTGGGAAGCTCAGGGCTATATGCTGGAGCTTGACGACGTAGAGCTCGGTGTAATCGAGACGGCTTGGAGTGAAAACGAGCGCGATCTGGAGCGCGATAGATTCAAGATCTTCGCCGAACCTGGCGAGGAAAGCGGAACTACGGTGCTGTACATATCACATGAAGGTGAGGCGCTGGTGCCGCAGGGTGAGGACCTCGTTTGGGAACGGCAACCTAGAAATGTCGATATCGAACGCGGATTCGTCGAACGGTTGCAGGAACATATGACGGGCGAGCAGGTGGCGATAGCGAGAACGGAAGATATCTCGCCGTCGTATACCTCAACGGAAGATATCGCGCCGTCGTATACCTCCGTGTTCGAGCCGGATGAAGCGCTCATCTCGCCCGATGCGCAAGTGGTCGGAACGCCGGTCCCCGCGACAACTGGACCGCAACATGCAGAACTCGTGAGTGTCGGCGGCGGGAAAGTCTATTTGACCGTCGCTCAGGATTTTCCGACGGCTTGGAAGACTACCGGACGCGCGCTCGAGAAAGCGGGTGTAGACGTCAAGGATTCAGACAAGGGGCGTGGCGTCTACTTAGTCGAGTTAGTGCGACAAGCCGCCGAAGGGGATGAACCGGGCGTATGGAATAAGCTCAAATTTTGGGATCGCGAAAGGGGAGCGGAGTTACAGGTGAGTTTGACGGGCGTTGGGGAAAAAACCGAAGTCGTCGTCCTGAATAAAGACGGGCGATGGGAAACCGGTGATCAAGCGGGGGAATTACTCACTAAACTTCACGATGCCCTGAATAGCGGCCGCATTTGATTCGCGGCACACCGCGAGAAAAATGCATGCAAAGTTGGATCGAACACCTGTTCGAATACCCCGAACTCGCTCGCATGGGGCACCACCAGCGAATCGAAGACGCTAACCTCGGTCTTGGTTGGATTTATTACGGTCTGGCGCGCGCGCTCAGACACCCGCTCGCGGTAGTCATCGGATCGTGGCGTGGTTTCGTGCCGCTGGTCATCGGCAAGGCGCTAGCCGATAACCTCGAAGGCGGCGCCGTGGTCTTCATCGAGCCGTCGTTGGTCGACGGGTTCTGGAAGGAACCCGAAAAGGTCTCGAGCTGGTTCACGCAGTTCGGCGTAGACAATATCCGGCACTACGGTATGACGACGCAACAATTCGTAGAGACCGATCATTACAAAAATATCGGATCGATCGGAATGCTCTTCATCGATGGCCACCATTCTTACACGCAGGCGAAACTCGATCACGAATCGTTCTTGCCTCAGCTTGCTGATGAGGGAATCGTACTCTTTCACGACTCCGTACGGGTACGCACATCGCGCATTTACGGTGAGAATCGCGTATACGAACACCGCGTCGTGCGTTATATAGACGAACTCAAACAACGCGCCGATTTGCAGGTCATAGATCTGCCCCATGCCGACGGAGTGACCCTTGTTCGTAACGCGGCCGTGGAGTAGGCGGCTCATGCTCTGGGCGGTCACCAGCTATTTCAACCCGATGGGTTATCGGAGCCGCCTAGCCAACTATCGGATGTTTCGCCAGCGGTTGAATGTGCCGCTCATCACCGTGGAATGGGCGTGGGCCGACGGCGCTGGATTCCAGCTTGGCCCGGGCGACGCCGACGTGTTGATCCAACGCTCGAGCCCGGACCTGATGTGGCAGAAGGAACGGCTGCTCAATATCGCGCTGGGTTCGCTGCCAGACGAGTGTCGATACGTAGCCTGGCTGGATTGCGACCTGGTTTTTGTCAACGCCGAGTGGCCACAGCTCACGAGCGAATTGTTGGAGCAATTCGCCGTGTTGCAGGTCTTCGAGGATGCCTATGTTTTGGAGCCCGATGTATCCTTTGATGGGAGCGAGCCCGCGCGTGGCAGGCGTCTCATCTCGGCTACCCATGCCGCGGCTACCGGCGTCACCGCTCCGGACTGGAAGCGCAATGAATTACGCAATTTCGGGTTCGTAACCGGGTTCGCCTGGGCTACCCGGGCCGAGTTTCTGCGCCGGCACGGATTCTATGACGCATGCGTGATGGGTAGCGGTAATCGGGCGTTGTACAGCGCGATGTACGGCCGCTTCGACGACGTAATGGCGTATGTCCGCATGCAGCCACAATGGCAGGAGCACTATCTCGCCTGGGCGCGGCCGTACTACGACGACGTGCGCGGGCAGGTCGGGTGCGTGCCGGGTCGGGTCTACCACCTCTGGCACGGCGACACCGAGCGGCGCCGATACTCCGAGCGACACCTCGACTTCGAGCACTATGCGTTTGATCCTGCGTCGGATCTGTTCGTGGACGATGCCGACTGCTTCCGGTGGCGGTCGGACAACCCACCGCTGCGTCACCTTTTCGAGTCCTACTTCGCGTCCCGGCAGGAAGACGGGTAACGTCGACTAGAACGCTGATGCTCTGGGCTGCAACGGCTTACTTCAATCCGCAAGGCTATCGTTGCAGACTGGCTAACTACCGTGAATTTCGTTCACGGCTCGACGTCCCATTGCTTGCGGTCGAACTCGGCTTCAATGGTTGCTTTGAACTCGACCATCGCGATGCCGACGTTCTGGTGCAAATCGACGAAGGCGACGTCCTATGGCAAAAGGAACGTCTTCTGAACGTCGGCCTCGCGCACCTGCCCGGCGACTGTGAAGCGGTGTTATCGATCGATTGCGATGTGCTCTTTCTTTCGCCGGGCTGGTTGGCGGGCGCCCTGAATCTCCTCGAGCGCTATGCTGTCGTACAGCCCTATTCGGTCGTCCAGCATCTCGATCGAGACTGGGTAGCCGGCCGGCCCACCGCGGATCATATCGTTTTCCAACAACCCGCAATGGCGGCCGTCAATGACCCCGCCGCCACACGGGCCGATACGATGCATCGCTCGAACGGGGCCATCGCGCCGGGACACGCCTGGATTTACCGGCGCGAGCTACTGCGTGGATCGGGGTTCTTCGACAGCTGTATCGTCGGCGGCGGCGACACGGCCATGGCTTTCGCCGGTTGGGGAGCGAAAGACGCCGTCGTGGCGCTCCATCAAATGACGCCGGGCCAGGCGGCGCGCTACCGCGATTGGGCCGGGCCGTATTTCGAGTCGGTGAAAGGCCGAATTGGAACGTTGGACGGCGCGCTCGCCCACCTCTGGCACGGCACCATCGCCGATCGGAAACCACGCGAGCGCCACCTCATCCTGGTTCACCATGACTTTGATCCGGAATTGGACCTGCGGGTCAATTCATCGGGTGCCTGGGCGTGGAATTCCGATAAACCGCTGCTCCACGGGCAAGTCCGCGACTATTTCGCCGACCGCCGCGAGGACGGTTTCTGATCCGTACACCGCGCCGTCAATCATCCAGTTGAGATAAGAATTCCTCAAATTTCCCCGTCGGTCCGCGTTCGACCGACGTTATGGGGACGATGGCGATCTCATAGGGGTGGCCGAGCGCGCTCTGGGCTTTCAGAATCGCGTCGGCGTGCTCTTCGGCCCGCAACGGTCGTTCTAAAACGACGCGTAGTTCGATCGAATTCAAGCCGGTCTGCACATACTGTGCTTGTCGTATCGCCGTGATGCCGCGGATCCGGCCGAGCGACACCGGCCAGAAGCGCCGTCCGTCCGGCGTGCGAGCGAGATTTCGGACGCGGCCGAGCACCTGCTCGATCACCGGTGATTCGCGGCCGCAGGAACACGGGGCACCGACGGTCGCGAAATCGCCCAATTCGTAGCGCAGGAGCGGCATGGCCAGATTATGCAGCGAGCTGATCACGACGCGACCCGTCTCGCCGACCTCACACGGGCGGCCGGCGTCATCGAGGATCTCGACTACGATGCTTTCACAATGCACGTGAAGATTACCGGCCTCCCGGCAACGCGCAGCGATATGCCCGACTTCGTGGGCGGAATATAAATCCGTCGATCGCACTTGCCATTCATCAGCGAGACGTGTTTCAAGCTCGGGCACAAGCGGCTCGAACATGGACCGGATCTCTTCGAGCGCAGGCGGCTTGGTTTCGAGGGTGTCCATGAGTGAGGCCGCGACACTGGGGCTGGTTAGAAGATAATGCGGATCGAAATCAACCAGCCAGCGCGCCACGTCATCGATCGACAGGCCGATGTGGATGGCGGCGGCCGGTCCGGTCGGAAACAGATCTGCTACGGGAGGACCCCAGGATGGGGAACGGAGACCGCGAGGGTGGCGTTGCCCCTTCGCGCAGAACCGGATGATGCCCAGGCGCCGATGAAAATTCCGTCCCTGCCACAAGTGTTCACGGACGGTGAGCGCGCCCAAAATGAGGGCCGTGAGGCGGGTCGTGCGTATTTCGATCGGTACCCCCGTCGAGCCGGAAGTGAACCCCGTGGAGGCAGGTTGGTGGGCTTGCGGTAAACGCTGAGCGAAGATCTGTTTCTGGTGGCTCCGGATCTGTGGTTTTGTCACGATCGGCAGCGCCTGCCAGGCTGCCCAGAACCGATCAGTGTCTTCGTTGAGTTCCGCCAGCTCGCGCGCCTGTGCGCCGATGGCACGGTAATAGGGTGCGTTTTCGGCAGCCCACCCCGCTAGGCGGGCCAATTGCCGTTGGTGCCCTTCCAATACGTCGGCCGCGCTCCAGTGTTGCGATTTATCGAGATTTGCGACCACCTGCCGTAATGGTGCGGCAGGTGATGCCAGGAACGGGGGCCAGACGACGGGCTCCATGCGGTTGGGCCGTTCAGGCATTGCAGTGACATCGGCGCTTTAGACCGCGTCTATTTACGGCGTTTGACATGGTTCATCAGCCGCCGCCGTTTGGCGATCTGCCGCTTGTTGAGCCGGTTGCGCCGACCTGCGAACGGATTATCTCCCTGCCGGAATTCGAGGTGCACGGGCGTCCCCACGAGGCCGAGTCCGGTACGAAAAAAATTAGCAAGGAAGCGTTTGTACGACTGCGGTATTGCGTCGACCTGATTTCCATGGATCACGATCGTAGGCGGATTTTTACCACCGAGGTGGGCGAATCGGAGTTTGATCCGGCGTCCACGTACGAGCGGAGGTTGGTGTGCGGTGAGAGCGGCTTCGAGTAAGA
Source organism: Gammaproteobacteria bacterium (assembly GCA_965217605.1). Classification (GTDB taxonomy): domain Bacteria; phylum Pseudomonadota; class Gammaproteobacteria; genus JAYYZW01. The sequence continues at coordinate 201,225 of CBDCJB010000003.1, read as the reverse complement.
CTGAAAGATCGTTGGTTTTCGGCGCGACAAACGCCGATCGCTGCGCGGCGATTATCGCGGGAAAAAGTTGTCCGACGCCCGTCCCGTGCAAGGCCGAGATGTAATGATTCTCGGCGTAATCGACAAAGCTCAGACGCCGATCCAGATCACGGCGAATTCGCGCACGTTGTTCCGACGACAGTCCGTCCCATTTGTTCACCGCGACGACCAGGGCCCGGCCACTTTCAATGATCAGTCCGAGCAGGTTCAAATCCTGGTCGGTCACAGAGTCGCGTGCGTCGACGATGAGTAATGCGACTTGCGCGCGCTCGAGCGCATGCAAAGCCTGAATCGCACTGAACTTCTCGGCGATGCCTCGCACTCGGCTCTTGCGCCTTAAGCCGGCTGTGTCAATGACGGCAAAAGCCACGCCGTCACGTTCGAAGTCTGCGTCAATACTGTCTCTCGTCGTCCCGGGAAGATCGTAGGTGATCATCCGCTGCTCGCCCAGTAAGCGATTCACGAGCGTCGATTTACCGACGTTCGGACGTCCGATCACCGCTATCCGGATGCGGTCACCGCACGCTTCTTTTTGATAGTCGGCAGCGGTAGGCCAATCCGCGGTTATCGCGTCGATCAGACTTTCGATCCCATCGCCGTGCGCCGCCGATACCGCATGAACGCGGGCGATCCCGAGTTGAGCGAAATCTGCGGCGGCGATATCGGGATCTTGTCCTTCGGTTTTGTTGATCGCGAGCAGGGTTAAACAGCCGCTCTCTCTGAGATCCCGGGCGAGGTGTTCGTCACTCACGTTGATGCCGGCACGGCCGTCCACCAGGAAGATCACGGCATCGCAGGTCCGTGCGACACTCAGCGCCTGCTCCGCAACGAGATCGCTCAGTGGATCCTCATCTAGCCCGCCTATGCCACCGGTATCAACCACGATATAACCGGTAGACCCGAGCCTGCCGATGCCTACCTTGGGGTCACGGGTGAGTCCCGGGACATCGGCAACCAGCGCATCCCGCGTGCGAGTCAGCCGATTAAATAGGGTCGATTTGCCGACGTTCGGACGTCCGACGATCGCGATAGTCGGTGTGTTCTCGCGTAGGGCGTATGTGGTCATGATCTCGGGACGGCGCCGAATTCGACCGGCGCTTAGGCAGTCGCTTACCGCTACTTGAGCCGCATCGCCTGAAGGCGGCCATTTGCCGAGAAGCTCAGCAGTACGTTTCCCGCGGTGATCGCGGGCGCGATAATCCGCTCCCTATCGATTTTGGCTCGAAACGCAAAATCGCCGCTTGCTGCGTCTAGCCAATGCATATAACCCTCGAAGTCACCTACGACGATATAGCCGTTGAAATAGCTCGGCCCGCTAACCAGGCGATGGGACAGTCCATCTTGTTTCCAGAGCGAGGCGCCCGAATGCCGGTCCAGCGCCCATATGGCGCTGTATTCGTCAGTGATATAGACCTGTTCTTCACCCACGGATAACTCGCCATAAGTAGAAATATCGCGCGTCCATTCGATCTGGCCGTCGATCATTGATATCGCCGCTACTCCGCCCTGAAAACTCGCCGCATACACCGTCGCGCCGACGACGATGGGTTCGCCGTCAACATCGACCATGCGCTCTAAATCGGAGCGGCCTCTGGGAATCGCCAAGCGGCTTTCCCAAATGAGTTTTCCCGTTCTCAATTGCAAAGCGACCAGCCGTCCGTTATCGAAACCGGCCAGCACGAGATCGTCGTCGATGACCGGCGCCGCGTTGCCGCGCAAGGTCAGCGTTGGGACCGTGCGATCGTAGATCCAGATCTGGCCACCGGTTTGCGCATTCAGACCATACATCTTTCCGTCTGCCGTTCGTACGACCACGATCCCGTCGGCGCCACGGGGCGCCGCTAGGACTTCGCTCGAGACCTTGGCTACCCACCGAAGCTTGCCGGTGTCCGCTTCGCGCGCGATAACGCGCGCGTCGCCGGTTCCGATCAATACGATACCGCCGCCAACGCCAGGGCCGCCCGTATATTGCAGATTCTTGTCACGTACCTCCCAGATGACTTCACCGGATTCGAGATCGGTAGCGGCCAGCCGGCCGTAGCGATCCGCTACGAACAAATGTGTTCCGAGTACGGTCGGTGTCAACTTGAGATAATGCTCGCCGGCACCCTTGCCGACGCGTTTCGACCACAAATCGTTAACGGTGATCTGTGGTTCGAATTCTTCGAGCTCCGTTGGCGCGACGGCGTTGCTTGATTCCTTTCGAATAATGTCGAAAACGGAATTTTTCATCGACTTCATCGATCCGCAGCCGATGACGAGCGACATCGTCAAGAATCCCGCCACGATGTGCACGGCAACGCGTTTCACGACTCGTTGTCCTCACGGCCTACATTGAGATTGTCGAGTTTCAGTTGCACGGCGCCCCGTTCCAGGCCCAGTTCATCAGCTTGTGAAAGCGCTTCGAGATAAAGTGTTTTGGCGGCTTGGTTATCGCCGCGCGCGGCGGATATATCACCGCGCAATTCAGCGAAACGTTCTTTCCCATCGACCGCCGGTATGGCGACGATCAGTTCGTTGGCATCGTCTATCGCCCCTTCTGCAAGGAGGATCCGGGCCATTCGCGCTCGCGCGATCAGCGCGATCTCGCCATTGTCCGATGCCTCCATGAGGGTCTGTAAATGCTGCTTCGCTTGCGCGTAGTCGTTTGCACTGACGGCAATCTTGGCCAGCACCAGAGTGCTCAATCCGGCATATGCGCTACCCGGATAGCTGTCGATGATTGACCTGCCGGCGGTAATTGCATCGTCACTACGGCCTTCGGCGGCCATCTGCAGAAAATGCTCATAATTGACGGATGCGTTTTCGGCCCGCGCGGTTTGGACATTGTCCCAATACCGGTATCCCGCAAGTCCGCCGATGCCTACGACAAGTCCGGCGACGAGCGACCGTCCGTTGTCCTTCCACCAACGTTTGAGTTGCTCAACTTGTTCCTGCTCGGACGCGTAGTGATCTGCCACTGGATTCCCCTGAAGAGATCCTGCATGTATCTTGGAAGCCGTTGCTCCTGGATTCCGTTGCACTCCATCCAGGCTACGCCTGATCTACGATGTAGCCCGGATGGAGCGTAGCGGAATCCGGGGTCAACATTAGAGTATAACGGTTTTCGGGATCGTTCGGTCTCGAGCGCTCTTCAGCGCTTGACTAGACGCGGTAACTCATCCAGCAGCGCAGTTTGCGTGACGATGCGTTGTGCTCCGTTGGTGCGCAAAGATTTCAGGGCTACTTCGCCGCCGGCGTGCTCTGACTCTCCGATAATGAGCGCGAATTGTGCACCGGACCGATCGGCCTTTTTCATGCGTGATTTGAGGCTGCCGGCGCCAACATGAGACAGGATACGCCAATCGGGAAAACTCGTTCGCAGCGCTTCGGCCAACGATATCGCGTGAATTTCGAGTTCATCTGTTGTGGCCAGTACGTAGAGATCACTGTCCTCGGGGGCATGCGCTGATTCCTGTGCGGCGATGAGTTCGATCAGACGCTCGATGCCCATCGCAAATCCGACGGCGGGCGTCGACTTTCCACCGATGAGCTCAATCAATCCATCGTAGCGTCCGCCCGCACAAACGGTACCTTGGGCGCCAAGCTCCGAAGTAGTCCACTCGAAAACGGTGCGCGAGTAATAATCCAATCCTCGCACTAATCTCTCATTGTACTGAAATTCGATATCGTTACGCGCAAGCAAATCGCACAGGCCTTCAAAGTGAACGCGCGATTCGTCGTCGATGTGGCTAGTCAGCCGTGGCGCTTCGTCGATCAACGGTTGCATGGCTGGGTTTTTGCTGTCGAGAATACGCAAAGGATTGCGTGACAGCCGTTCGCGGCTGTCCTCGTCAAGGTCGTCCGCATGTGAGCTGAAGTAATCCGACAAGACGTCGCGATAAGCTGACCGCGAGGCTGGCGCGCCGAGCGAATTCAGCTCCAAGGTCAGGCGATCGATGCCGATCGCGCGCCACATGCGCGCCGTCATCAAGATGAGCTCGGCATCGATATCCGGCCCCGGCACGCCGAACGCTTCAACACCGAATTGATGAAACTGACGGTGTCGGCCGCGCTGCGGTCGCTCATGCCGAAACATGGGTCCGAGATACCACAGTCGCTGCGGGAGTTGTCGGAGTAACCCATGCTGGAGCGCTGCACGAACACATCCGGCCGTGCCTTCGGGCCGCAGTGTCAAGCTATCGCCATTGCGGTCCTCGAAGGAATACATTTCTTTTTGGATGATATCCGTCGCGTCGCCGATGGATCGCTCGAAGACCTCGGATCGTTCTACGATCGGTAACCGGATCTCCCGATATCCATAGGCCGCCAGCGTCGAAATAATGTGATCTTCCAGCTCGCGCCATTTCAAGCTATCCGCGGGGAGAATATCGTTCATTCCGCGAACCGCCTGAATCTTATCGGCCATGTCGGCAGTTTCCTCCGTTCTTAATCGCCAACTCTCCCCAACTCGAACCGCGCGACCCCTGCTACGGAAAATGGTTCGATGTCGATCACTTCACCGTCGAAGGTGACGCTGACACTCGGCCAATTGCCAATCAATAAGGCGTAGGGCCGTTGCCCTACGGCCTCGATGACCACCCCCGGTTTCGCCAGGGCGTAATACAGTTGATCGCCGGCAGCATCTTCGATCTCAATCCAAGCTTCCGCACGGGTTGTAATCACGATGTCTGCATCGCCTGCCGATGCGCCGACCGGTTCGTCGGCTGTGTTCTCGGGCGTCGTGAGTGCGTGCTTGATTGGGGCTTCTGCGCGATAGAACGGTCCTTCCGGGTGTACGACGAGTTCGAATGTGTAAGGGAGGGGATCCGAAGCGGGGACGATCACCTGACCGGTGTTCGGACCTGAATCGAAACCGTCGATAAATGGTGGCAGCTCGACATCGTGCGCTTGCCACCAGAGGGCAACCATCATCACCATTACGATGCAAAGCGCAATCGTCGTGTACCGGATGATATTGCTGTCGCTGGTGATCTGTACCGGCGCCCGCGACTCGAAATCGACGATCGAAGGCGGTTCATCCTGCGTTCGAAGGTCAAAGACAGCTATCAACGGCGCGCTGTCGATCTCCAACTCTTTGGCAATAGAGCGAACGTAACCGCGGATGAACGCCGGAGCCGGTAACTTTTCAAACCGATTGTTTTCGAGGAATTCGATGGTGCGCGGTTCAAGCCGCAGGCATCGCGCCAGGTCGGATACGCTGAGCTCGCGTTGTTCACGGGCTTGTCGCAGCATCGTGCCGAGATTAGCTTCGTCGACATCGTCCCCGCTGCGATCAGTCTCACTGTTGTCCGTGGAGGTCACTGTGTCTTAGATTCGAGCAATAGTCGGGTCTGCGCGGAATCTGGAAAGTTTTTTTCCAGCTGCAATGCATAGCTCGCCTCGGCATCTTTACCGCCCAACTCACGTTCGATTTGAATTCCCAGCCACAACGACTGCGCGGTGTGTCGACCGATCTCGAGGTAGCGTTGCAAGTATCGCCGTGCGGAGAGATAGCGTTCAAGCCGATGGCTCAAATGTGCCATGTGATACAAAGTCGGGGGAAGTTTCGGATTAATTTCGAGTGCCGCGCGGAAATGCTTCTCCGCGGAATCGACGTCGCCTGAATTCAAGGCGCAGGTTCCGGCATTACTGAATGCCACGTCGGGATTCTCGTAAAGTGGATTCTCTATCGCTTTCAAGAATAATGTCTGCCCTTCCTCGTGCCGGTCCAACTGGCACAAAAACTGGCCGTAATTATTCAGGGTGGCCGAGTGATTCGAGTCGATTTTCAGGGCGCGTTTAAAGCTGCTTTCAGCCTTATCGTATTCGCCGAGGTTGCCGTAGAGTAATCCGAGTGTAGTGTGTGCATCGACGTAGTCGGGATCGGCATTAAGTGCGCGTCGCAATCGCTCGAGAGCGACCTCCAGTTCGCCCTTCTGAATGTATTCGACGCCGAGTTGCGTGTTGACCTCGGCCAGCTTTTTGCGGTCGCCGTCCTGCTTTTTGATGACCTCGTCCTTTTGGCATCCTGCCAAGATCAAAATCAACGCGATTGCGACAAATACACGAAGACGAATCGGCATCAAGAATTCTCCGCGACAATACACATATCAATGTGCGCCGGTTTGATGGCGGCGCGCTTTTGCCTGCACTTCACCTACGAGCTGACCGCAGGCTGCAGCGATGTCGTCTCCTCGCGTCTTACGTGTAATTGTAACGATTCCGGCGCTCACGAGTCTGTCTCTGAAGGCGTTAATGACGGATTCGCTCGGGCGCTCAAAGCCACTTCGTGCAAAAGTATTAAACGGAATGAGATTGATTTTTGCCGGTAATCCATGCAGCAGACGAACGAGTGCTTTTGCCTCGGCAATTGAATCGTTGACGCCTTTGAGCATGACATACTCGAACGTTATTTCGCGCTGTGTATCAGCCGCCGCGTATCTGCGGCAGGCGGCGATGAGTTCAGCAACCGGATACTTTCGATTTATGGGAACGAGCGAATCGCGTAATTCATCTTCAGGCGCATGCAACGACACCGCCAGGCTGACCGGACATGTCGCGGAGAGCCTGTCGATGCCGGGAACGAGGCCCGCTGTACTCAAGGTCACGCGTTTGCGGCTGAGATTGTACGCGTTGTCGTCAAGCATTAGCTGTATCGCAGATACGACGTTTTCGAAGTTCAATAACGGCTCACCCATGCCCATGAAGACGACATTCGTGATTCGACGTCCGAATTTCGGTGATTGTCCTAGTTGACGCGCCGCCAGCCAGACCTGCCCGATAATCTCGCTTAAACCGAGGTTTCGATTGAAACCCTGTCGCGCCGTTGCGCAAAATTTACAGTCCAACGGGCAGCCTATTTGTGACGACACGCATAGGGTGCCACGGTCATTTTCGGGGATGAATACCGTTTCGATCGCGTTGCGATTACCGTTTTCGTTGCCAACCTTGAGCAGCCATTTACGCGTACCATCTTGAGAAACCGTTTCGGAAAGTATTTCCGGGGCCTTGATCTCGGTGGTGGTGGCGAGGCGCGAGCGTAACGCCTTGCTCAAATTCGTCATCGCTTCGAAATCCGTCACGCCCAATTGATGGATCCACTTGATGATTTGCGTGGCGCGGTAGCTGCGCTCACCAATGCGCTCGAAATAATGCGTTAAACCGCGGTTATCGAGGTCAAGCAAGTTAACGGTGGCGTCGACTTGCATCATTCAGCCACCGCGCTTAGTTCAGCGTCCTCAAAAAAGAACGCAATTTCCGAACTCGCCGTCTCGGGCGCATCCGAACCGTGCACGGCGTTCTCCGTCATATTCACCGCATATTCCGCGCGTATGGTCCCAGGCGCCGCTTGCGCGGGATCAGTCGCACCCATCACCTCACGGTTACGCTGAATTGCGCCATCTCCCTCCAGCACCTGCACCATGATCGGCCCCGAACTCATGAATTCCACCAGTTCATCGAAGAAGGGTTTATCGCGATGGACACTGTAGAACGCTTCGGCTTGCGCCCGTGACAGCCGGAGCATTTTCGCGGCGGCGATGCGCAGGCCCTGCGACTCGAGCTTGGCGAGGATCGCGCCGGTATGCTTCGCACGCACCGCGCTGGGCTTGATGATCGAGAGCGTCCGTTCGATGGCCATGTCCGAAGAGTCTCCTGATTGACCGACGCCGCGACGGTTGTTCAATACTTCGCTAACTTCTTGATAAAACGCGAAAAACTGGACGATATTATACTGGCTGGCGGGGATAAAACCACGTGCGGCAACGGCCGGCCGGCGACCGGGGTACAAACCCACGCCGGCGCACTGGCACCACCCGGTCGCCCGCGGATCAGTAGAGGCCGACCTCCAGTCGCGCGGCTTCCGACATCATCTCTGGATTCCACGGAGGATCGAAGACCAACTCGACGTCGAGATCGACGACGTTCGGCACCTGCACCAATTTTGACCGCACATCGTCGACTAAAAACGGCCCCATTCCACAACCGGGCGCCGTCAGGGTCATATCGATCTCGAGGCGCTGACCGTCCGCTCCCGGCTTTATCTCACAGCGGTAGATCAATCCGAGTTCGACGATGTTGATAGGAATCTCTGGGTCGTAACAGGTCGAGAGTTGTTCCCATACAAGGTCCATGTCGATACTACCGTCACCACTCCGGGCGGCGCCGTCAACCGAAAGAGACTCGGCTTCCATACCCAGCGCGTCGACGTCATCGGCACTAACCCGCGCGAGGTTACCTTGAACGTTGACCGTTACCGATCCGCCCAGTGCCTGCGTCACGTATACTTCTTGGCCTTTTTTCAAGGTCACGCTCGAGCCTTCGGGAATGAGCACGGCGGCGCAATCACGTGATAGGGTCAACGGATTACTGAAATCTTTAGGGTCGTTCATTTGAGAGTGACTTAGCCCAATAGTATTGGCCGAACTTTGTCGATCGCATCGAACAGCAGGTTTACTTCTTCGACGGTGTTGTATAAAGCGAACGAAGCACGCGCCGTGCCGGCGATCTCATAGCGTTCCATCACCGGCATTGCGCAGTGATGACCCGTACGAATCGCAACGCCCTGTTGATCCAGCAACGTCCCTAGATCATGCGGGTGAATGCCATCGATCGTGAATGAGATGACTGCGGCTTTTTCACGAGCGCGGCCGATAATGCGTAACCCGGGAATGCCGAGGGCGCGCTCGGTTGCGATTTCGAGAAGCCGGCGCTCGTGTTCGACGATACCATCCAGATCTAAAGCGCTGAAGTAATCGAGCGCCGAAGCGAGACCCAAACCGCCTGCGACATGGGGTGTGCCGGCTTCAAACTTATAGGGAATGTCGTTGTATTGCGTACCCGAGAAGCTGACGACCTTAATCATATCGCCGCCACCCTGATACGGTGGCATGGCATTCAATAATTCGGCTCGCCCGTAGAGTATGCCGATGCCCGTGGGGCCGAGGGCTTTGTGGCCGGAGAACGCGTAAAAGTCGCAGCCCATGGCTTGGACGTCGAGCGGCAAATGAATGCTTGCTTGGGCGCCGTCGATCAGGACGACCGCACCGCTAGCATGGGCGCGCTGAATCATCTCCTCGACCGGGTTTATCGTGCCGAGCGCGTTGGAGATATGACCGATGGCGACCAATTTAGTCCGAGGGGTCAAAAGGCGGTCGAAGCGGGCGAGGTCGATCTCGCCTTCGTCGGTGATCGGTGCGACCTTGAGCTCGGCATCGAGTTGTTCACACAAAATCTGCCACGGCACGATATTTGAGTGATGTTCGAGTTCGGAAATCAGTATTTCGTCACCCGCGGATAGTCGAGCACGGCCGTAGGTCTGAGCGACTAGATTGATCGCTTCGGTGGTACCCCGTGTGAAGACGATTTCCTTGTCATCGCGGGCGTTCAGAAATCGTTGAGCGGTCTTGCGAGCGGTTTCATAGGCCTCGGTCGCGTCCTCGCTCAAGGTGTGAACGCCACGATGAATATTTGCGTTCTCGTGCTCGTAGTAGCGGCGCAGGCGTTCGATGACGACTGCAGGTTTTTGGGTGGTCGCGGCATTATCGGCGTAGATAAGCGGTTTCCCGTTGATCTCCCGCGCGAGGATCGGAAAATCCTGCCGTAAGCGATCGACGTCAAAGCGGCTCTCGGCGGGGTGCTCCGGGAGCGCGATGGTCGGCGTACTCATGATGCCTCCAGAGCCGCGCCCAATTCGCTGTAATCGCGATGGCCGACGAAACGGTTCTCCACCCACGTTCGTACGCCTTCGAGCGGAATGTTCTCGACGACCTTTTGCGCGAACGCGTACGTCAACAACGCCCGCGCGTCTTGCTCGTTCATACCTCGAGATCTCAAGTAGAACAGGGCCGCGCTATCCAATTCGCCGACAGTTGCACCGTGGGCACAGCTCACGTCGTCTGCATAGATTTCCAGCTCCGGTTTCGTGTCGATCTCGGCTTGCGCGGACAGCAATAAATTATTACTGGTCTGCTGCGCACTGATGTGCTGGGCATCCTTACGCACGATAACCTTGCCGTTGAACACGCCGCGCCCGCGATCGTCGAGGATTCCCCGATACAGTTCCTCGCTATGGGTGTCCGCGACTTCGTGATCGATCAGCGTGTGGTGGTCGATGTGTTGATGTCCACCGGCAACGAACAAGCCATTCAACCGGCAGCGCGCGCCCCGCTCGATCAGCGCGACGTCGACGTCTACACGCGTCAGATCGGCCCCGAATACGATCGAATCCGAAACGAACGTGCTATTGGCGCCGATTCGAACCGCGAGCCGCCCAACGTGGGATGCGTCGAGAGACTCGGCCTGTAGACGATGGTGGTGAATCGTCGCGCCCTCGTCGAGTGTGATTTCGGTAACGCCGTTGGTAAGGCCAAGGTCGTGCGCGCCACTGACGTATTCTTCGATGATATGAATAGCGCTGTTACGCCGCCCGCGAACGATCACGCGCGGTAGCCGCAATAAGCGTGATTCTTCGGTCGTTCCAACGAATATGAGATGCAGCGGTTCATCAACGGAAAGGTTTTCGCCAATTTCAATGACGACGCCATCGTGCAGAAAGGCGGTATTGAGGTCGGTGAATATGCGCTCCTTGTCCGCCGCTCGCCCAAGCGCCGCGGTGACTTCATCATTGCCGGCGCCCAACGCTGCGCGAATACTTTCTACCGCGAGTCCCGGCGGCAGAGATCCGAGCTTGGATAATGCGGGTCTGTATCCGCCATTGACGAACACGATCCGCGCCGTGCAGTCAGCGGCAAGCTGTATACGCCCGAAGGCGTTCGCGCTCATGCTCGTGCGATCGTGCTCTTCGGCAAGAGAGAATCCGGTTTTAGACAACGATGCGAGGTTGGTATATTTCCACGCCTCTTGCGTCGTCACCGGTAAGCCCTGGGCGGCAACACGATCCACCGCCTCTCGTTGTAAGGATCTCAACCACGGCAACGCAGTCGCCATATCGCCTTGTTTGAAACGCTCGAGTTCCTGATGTAGGGAAGCGCTGAACGCGTCCATCACGCGGCGGCCTCGTCATTGATCCAATCATAGCCACGGGCTTCGAGCTCGAGTGCGAGTTCCTTGCCTCCCGATTTGACAATGCGCCCCTTCGACAGCACGTGTACATAATCCGGTACGATGTAATTCAGTAGACGCTGATAGTGGGTGACTAGGACGAATGCCCGCTCGCCGTCTCTTAGCGCATTAACGCCTTCGGCAACGGCCTTCAATGCGTCGATATCGAGACCGGAATCGGTTTCGTCCAAAATCGCGAGCCGCGGTTCGAGAACGCTCATCTGAAATACTTCATTGCGCTTTTTCTCGCCACCCGAAAAACCTTCGTTTACCGGTCGATTGAGCAGGCTCTCATCCAGGCCAACGGCTTTGACGCGCGACTTGACCAGCTTCAAGAACTCGACGGCGCTCAGTTCCGATTCACCACGATAAGCGCGTACCCCATTGAGTGCGGCTTTCAACATGTAAACGTTATTGACGCCGGGAATTTCGACGGGATATTGAAAGGCCAGGAAAACACCTTCACCGGCGCGTTCCTCGGGATCGAGCTCGAGCAAGGGTTTGCCATTGAAAGTAACGTCACCGGCGGTAACCGTATAATCGTCCCGGCCCGCTAGAACGTGCGCGAACGTACTCTTGCCCGACCCGTTAGGCCCCATGATGGCGTGGACTTCGCCCGGCGCGACGTCGAGATCGATGCCGCGCAAGATCTCGACACCATCGACTTGCGCCTTGAGATTCCGTATTTCCAACATGGTTCTGTTCGCAATATTAGTGGGCGAATCCAATGATCCGCCGGCGCTAACCGACGGCGCCCTCGAGACTGATGCCGAGCAGCTTCTGCGCCTCCACGGCGAACTCCATCGGCAGCTCTTTGAACACGTCTTTACAGAATCCGTTAACGATCATATTGACGGCATCCTCCTCCTTGATGCCGCGTTGTCGAAGGTAAAACAGCCGATCGTCGCTGATCTTGGACGTCGAAGCTTCATGCTCTACCTGTGCACTGGGATTCTTGCATTCGATATAGGGAAACGTGTGCGCGCCGCAACGGTCGCCGAGCAGTAAGGAATCACATCGAGTGTAGTTACGAGCGCCTTCGGCGCCCGCCGCAATTCGAACGAGACCGCGATAAGCATTCTGGCTGCGTCCCGCGGAAATCCCCTTGGAAATAATCGTGCTGGACGTATCACGCCCGAGATGAACCATCTTGGTCCCAGTGTCCGCTTGCTGGAGATTATTCGTCAACGCGACCGAATAAAATTCACCGATCGAACGTTCGCCTTTCAAAACGCAGCTCGGATACTTCCAGGTGATCGCAGAGCCCGTTTCGACTTGGGTCCAGGAAATCTTTGAACGCGCACCGCGACAATCGCCGCGTTTGGTTACGAAGTTGTAAATGCCGCCACGGCCTTCTTCGTCGCCTGGATACCAGTTCTGCACGGTTGAATACTTGATTTCAGCGTCGGTTAATGCAACGAGCTCGACCACCGCGGCGTGCAACTGATTTTCGTCGCGCTGCGGTGCCGTGCAACCTTCCAGATAACTGACATAACTGCCCTCGTCCGCAATGACCAGCGTCCGCTCGAATTGTCCGGTATTCATCGCATTGATACGGAAATAGGTCGATAACTCCATGGGACAACGCGTGTTCTTCGGGATATATACAAATGAGCCGTCTGAGAACACGGCTGAATTGAGTGCGGCGTAGTAATTATCCTTAACTGGCACGACCGAGCCGAGATATTGCTTTATGAGATCCGGATGTTCTTTTACCGCCTCCGAGAAGGAACAGAATATGACACCGGCCTCGGCGAGCTTTTCACGGAAGGTGGTGTGTACGGAAACGCTATCGAATACCGCGTCGACCGCGACACCCGCCAACATCTTTTGTTCCTCGAGCGGTATGCCTAGCTTTTCGTACGTTTCCAGCAGTTTGGGATCGACTTCGTCCAGGCTATTCGGGCGGTCCTTATCCGATTTAGGCGCCGCATAGTACGAAATAGCTTGGAAATCTATCGGCGGATAATGCACGTGCGCCCAAGTGGGTTCTCGCATGTCGCGCCACCGTGCGAACGCCTTGAGACGCCATTCGAGCATCCACTCGGGCTCGTCCTTTTTCGAAGATATCAGGCGGATAATGTCTTCGTTCAGTCCTGGCGGCGCGGTATCTTGTTCGATATCGGTGTAGAACCCGGCATCATATTGCCGCGCAACGAAGTCGTTTACATCGGGGGCATTGCTCGCCATTTGATCGTAATCCTTAATCGTCAACCGAATCGAGGCTGAAGCTTTCCCCACACCCGCAAGTCGCACTCACGTTCGGATTATCGAAACGGAAACCCTCGTTCAGACCCTCGCGGACGTAGTCGACCTCGGTACCCTTGAGATATTTGAGGCTTTCGGTATCGACTACGATCTTGATGCGACGCGATTCGAAAACCTCGTCATGGGATAGCGCGTCACCGGCCATCTCGACGACATACATGAAACCGGAACAACCCGTGGGTTTGACCGCGACGCGTAGTCCGTATGCATTGTGCTCTTCGGCCATGAAATCTTTCACATGGTCGGCGGCGCGCTCTGTTAAGGTGATTGCCATGATCTAATCCTCCGGACGCCTCAGAGCGAAGCTTCCGTGTGCACTTCATTGATTTGCGTATCCTGTAACCGATGTATCGTTTGAACGCTCTTGCGCTTGACCAATTGGTCGAGGCTGACGTCGCTCAGGAAATACCGAATTTGGGCGCTCAAGTCCTCCCAGAGGTCGTGGGTGAGGCAGCGATGTTCGCCCTGGCAATTTTTTTGCCCGCCGCAGCGGGTCGCATCGACCGTTTCGTTGACCGCATCAACGACGTCGGCGATGGATATGGCGGTGCTCGGGCGGCTGAGCTTGTAACCACCGCCAGGTCCTCTAAGTCCGTCGACCAGCCCCGCACGACGCAGTTTGGCGAATAATTGCTCTAGATAAGATTGCGATATGCCCTGGCGCTCGGCAATCGCAGCAAGTGATACCGGTCCACGGTCATAGTGCAATGCCAGATCGAGCATGGCGGTGACCGCATATCTCCCGCGCGTAGTAAGTCTCATCGCTACTTACCTCCTGCGAGCCGACGAATCAGCTCTATTCCGAGTAAATTACTTGGGTATTGTCCAGGAAACCGACTAAATTGGTCAAGTATTGCTGCTCGGTCGAGCAGCCGGCTATCCGGAGTGGGGGGAGAGCGGCTCGTCGTCGCGCTGCTTGACGCCGGCGGCGTCCAGTTTGCGCTTGATGTTGGCTATTTCTTTCTCCACGTCACGGGCGTGATCGAGTAGTGAATCGAGCGCCTGGCTCACGGGATCCGGCATTCCGCGGACCTGCCCATAGGCGTCGAATCCGATTTTTTTCGCCGTCTCCTCGCGTTGCTGGAACTTATCGGTGACTGCTTCGATGACGCGTCCCGGAATACCGACGACCGTCGCATTGGCCGGGACTTCGCGTATGACCACCGCGTTGGAACCAATGCGCGCATTGGCGCCGACGGTAATGGGGCCAAGCACCTTTGCGCCCGCGCCGATGACGACGCCGTCTTGCAAGGTCGGATGACGTTTACCTTTCTCCCAAGTGGTGCCGCCGAGCGTGACACCGTGATAGAGGGTGCAATCATCGCCGATTTCCGCGGTTTCACCGATCACCACGCCCATACCGTGATCGATGAAAAATCGCCGGCCAATAGTCGCGCCCGGGTGTATCTCGATGCCCGTAATAAAACGTCCCACGTGGGAGCACAGACGCGCCACCCATTTAAATTGCATCTGCCATAGGCGGTGGCTCAGCCGGTGAATCAACAAGGCATGGACGCCGGGATAGGCCGTCAATATTTCGAGCGCATGCCGCGCCGCGGGATCGCGCGCGAATACACAGTTAATATCCTCTTTAATACGCTCGAGCATCACGTCATTCCATGTTTTCAAAAATAAGGTTAGCGTGTATCACCGCTTAAAACCAGCATGCCCCCGAATTACCCTCCGAATCATCCGAGAATTTCCTGACTATGCCCGAAGATGATCAAGACCAAGAACCGATGACATTGCGCGAAGTCATCGGTAGTGTTTTCGCGGCAGGGATAGGCGTTCAAAGTCAGCGCAACCGTGAACGCGATTTCTCGCGCGGTTCGGCGAAACAATTTATCGTCGTCGGGTTGATAGCGACAGCGCTATTCGTAGCGACCATCTTCACGGTCGTGAAGATCATCATCGCCGTATCTACGGGCTAAAGCCTGTCTAACGAAGCTGAGTGATTTGCGCGCGAAGCCGTTCTGCTTTGGCGGTTGCCTCCTTGAGACGAGCGCGCTCTTTCGCAACGATATCCTCCGGTGCCCTTTCGACAAATTTCGGATTGGCTAGTTTGGACATTGACCGCTCGATCTCAGCTTCGAGCTGTTCCAACTCTTTCGTCAAGCGCGCGCGCTCGGCTTCGCGATCGATTAAATCGGCCATCGGCACGAGCACGGTCATATCACCCGCCAGCGCGGTCGCCGCATCGCCTATGTCGGCCGTCGCGCGGGTTTCGACGTCGGCACGCGCCAACTGCGCGATGATGCGCTGAAATTCTTCAAACCATACGCGTTCTGCGGGCGTTCCGCCTTTAACGTACGTGGGTAAGCGCCGCCCCGGTTCAATATCGTATTCGGCGCGGATACGGCGTACGCCCAGGACGAATTCCCGCAACCAGCCGAAGGCTGTTTCATCGGCATCGCTCGGTGCGTAATCCGACCGTGCTGGAAAGGGTTGCAGCATGATCGTGTCGGGTGCGTGACCGGCCAGCGGTCCGAGTTTGAGCCAGATCTCTTCGGTGATAAATGGCATAAAGGGGTGGAGCGCGCGAAGAAGACCATCAAGAACGTCGATGAGGACCATGCAGACACTGTCTTTCTCGGCCTGCGACGCGGATTCATCGTAGAGCGTCACTTTCGCCATCTCGATATACCAGTCGCAGTATTCGTCCCATATGAATTCGTAGAGCGCATTTGCGCCGAGGTCAAAGCGGTATCCATCGAAAGCATCGCGCACGCCGTATACCACGCCACCAAACCGGCTTCTGATCCACCGTTCCGGCATCTTTAGTTCAAGCTTATCGGCGACGGTGTCTCCACGCTGCTGTTCACACGCCATCATCACGAATCGCGATGCGTTCCAGATCTTGTTACAGAAGTTTCGGTATCCGCCAATACGTCCCAGGTCAAATCGAATATCGCGGCCTTGCGTTGCCATGACAGCGAATGTAAAACGCAGCGCATCGGTCCCATGGGCGGGTATTCCCTCCGGATACTGTCGGCGCGTAGCGGCTTCGATCTTCGGCGCATCCTCGGGACGCATGAGACCCGTCGTGCGTTTCTCCACTAAGGTATCTAACGCCACACCATCGATGAGATCGATGGGATCGAGAATATTACCCTTGGATTTCGACATCTTGTTGCCGTCTGCGTCTCGCACCAGGCCGTGGATGTACACTTCGCGAAACGGTACGTCGCCCATGAACTTCATGCCCATCATGATCATGCGCGCCACCCAGAAAAAGATGATGTCGAAGCCGGTGACCAGGACGCTGGTCGGATAGAAAGTCTCGAGCTCAGGAGTTTTTTCCGGCCAACCCAAGGTCGAGAACGGCCACAGTGCGGACGAGAACCAGGTATCGAGGACATCGGGGTCTTGGACTATTTTGACGGACGGGTCTAAACGTTCGCGTTCTCTGACGTCCGCCTCATCGTGTCCGACATAAATATTTCCGTCCACGTCGTACCATGCCGGAATCCGGTGCCCCCACCAGAGTTGTCGGCTGATGCACCAATCCTCGATGTTACGCATCCACTCGAAATAGGTTTTTGACCAGTTTTCCGGAATGAAACGGATACGGCCGTCCTCGACCGCTGCGATGGCGGGTTCGGCCAGCGGCCGGATCTTCACGAACCACTGATCAGTGAGGTAAGGCTCGACGATCGCATGCGTGCGATCACCGCGAGGCACCATGAGTTTATGTTCGTCGATTCGCGCCATCAAACCCCGCTCCTCCATCTCCGCAACGACGCGACGCCGCGCTTCGTAGCGATCGAGTCCGCGGAACCGCTGCGGGGCGTTGCCGTTGATCGCCGCGTCATCCGTAAAGACGTTGATGAGGGGAAGTTTGTGCCGTTGGCCGACGTCGTAGTCGTTGAAATCGTGGGCGGGCGTGATCTTTACGCATCCCGAACCGAATTCCGGGTTGACATAGGTATCGGCGATGATCGGAATAGGCCGTTCGGAAAGTGGAAGATTCACGGTTTTACCGATAAAGCGCCGATAGCGGTCGTCCTCGGGATGCACGGCGACCGCAACGTCGCCCAACATGGTTTCCGGTCGCGTCGTTGCAACCGTGACGTGACCGCTGCCATCGGCAAGCGGATAGCGCAGGTGCCAAAGGCTGCCGTGTTCTTCCTCGGCCACGACTTCCAGATCGGAGATCGCCGTATACAACACCGGATCCCAGTTAACCAGCCGCTTTCCTCGGTAGATCAGACCTTCCCTGTAAAGGGTCACGAAAACTTCGCGTACGGCGCGGGAAAGATCGGCGTCCAGCGTGAATCGTTCACGGGTCCAGTCCATCGAGGCGCCCATCCGCCGAAGTTGCCGTGTAATGGTGCCGCCCGATTCCTTTTTCCAGTCCCAAACGGCATCCACGAACCGGTCGCGACCGAGTTCATGGCGGGACGTGCCGCTGGCCGCCAACTGCCGTTCGACGACGATTTGGGTTGCGATACCCGCATGGTCGGTGCCGCATTGCCACAAGCTCTTGTCACCGCACATACGGTGGTAGCGGATGAGCGCATCCATCAACGTATCTTGAAACGCGTGGCCCATGTGCAAACTGCCGGTGACATTCGGAGGGGGCAACATGATGCAATACGAACGCCCCGCGCCTGCCGGTTGAAAACGGCGCGATTCCTCCCAGTGCTCGTAGTGTTGCCTTTCTATGGCATGCGGATCGTAGGTTTTTTCCATCACGATGGACGGCGTCGCCGCCGTCGGTGTAAGCGGTGGTTTTTCCGAATCGGTAACACCCTCCTCTGCGGCCTCGTCGTCAATGGCGTCCGACTGCACGATCTCGCGTTTGAGTTCCGCTTTTAGCTCGACAATGGCATCGGTCATACTATCCGAGACGAGTTGTTTTAGTTCCTGCGACAGCTCGGACATCTCGACCGGGCTCTGCCGAGAGGAAGAGGGTAGGTTGGGTCGGGATGCCGCCTGATCCGCTGGCGACAGTGGATCCGACGCGTCGCCCGCGACGCGATCACTCAAACGTGGCGGCGTTCCTTGTTCGATTTTTTCGGTCAGCCGCGGTGGGCGTCGATCTGCCATCTCAACCGCTGACGTTATGCGTTTTCAGCGGAAAACCTTGATCCTGGTAATGACGATAGCGCTTTCGCGCCGCAGTGCGCGTAGCGTCATCGTAGCCCGCCGTTTCGATCAGGCGGCCGTAGCTACTCGCGCCGTCGGGTACCTCGAGACTGAGGTTCACCAATACATCGGAATGACCGGCAGTGGCCGCCGCCGTGCCCAATGCGACCGGGGCGGGATTTGAATCATCGCCTTCGATGGT
The DNA here is from genome assembly GCA_965217605.1 of Gammaproteobacteria bacterium. Taxonomy (GTDB): domain Bacteria; phylum Pseudomonadota; class Gammaproteobacteria; genus JAYYZW01. The sequence continues at coordinate 182,585 of CBDCJB010000003.1, read as the reverse complement.
GTGCGGGACAAAACTCACGTCCTTGAACTGCCACAGCAGATCGTCGATCGAACCCACTGCATTTTGATCTCCGCAGTGCACGTACACCGTATGCCCCTGCTGCCAGGCTTTTTCAACGATTCGGCAGATCATACGGTCATGGCTGTCGGCCGAAGGTGAGTCGATCACATAGAAGTCAACCTGCGTCATTTAGAAACGGCCCCAAAATTCCTCTGGAACGTTGATACTGCGTTGCACGACCTTCTCCGGTGCTCATTTATGACATATAAACTGCGCTCCTCGAAGGCCGCGCGCCAAGGCTTTCCGTCCCAGAGAAATTTTGGGACCACTTCTAAATACCATTTACACGCGCCATGATGAAATCCAACAGCAACGGCACAGGACGTCCGGTGGAGCCCTTGGACTTACCCGACGTCCAGGCGGTACCGGCTATGTCGATGTGCGCCCACCGGTAATCAGCAGTGAATCGGGATAAGAAGCAGGCCGCCGTTATGGTTCCCGCGCTCCGTCCACCGACATTCGCCATGTCGGCGAACGGACTATCGATCTGTTTTTGATACTCGTTCCATAACGGCAGGCGCCAGGCCCGATCGCCGCTGCGCATGCCTGCAGCGAGGAGATCCTCGGCAAGTTCATCGTCGTTGCTCAATAAACCACTGGCATGCGAGCCGAGCGCCACGACGCAGGCCCCCGTGAGGGTCGCGATATCGATGATTACGTCGGGTTTGAATCGTTCGCTATAGCTCAGCGCGTCGCACAGGATCAAGCGTCCTTCGGCATCCGTATTGAGCACCTCGATGGTCTGCCCCGACATGCTCGTCACGATATCGCCCGGTTTATTCGCATTACCATCGGGGAGGTTTTCGGTTGCCGGGATCACGCCCACGACGTTAATGGGGGGTTCGATTTCTACCAACGCGGCCATCGTGCCTAGTACACTGGCGGCGCCGGACATATCGAATTTCATTTCATCCATTGCCGCCGATGGCTTGATTGAAATACCGCCGGAATCAAAGGTCACACCTTTACCGACGAGTACGATGGGTTGCGAACCGTCGTTAACGCCTTCGTATTCGAGGGTGATCAGCTTCGCCGGTTGTCGCGAGCCTCTGGCAACGGACAGCAGCGCCCCCATCCCGAGTTTTTCCATGGCGGCTTCTTCGAGGATCGTAACCTTCAATGAATCCGAGTTTTCCGCCAGCGTGCTTGCCTGTTCGGCCAGGTGGGTCGGCGTACATAAGTTACCCGGCCGATTCGCAAGATCTTTCATGAATGAAATACCCGATGCTTTGGCGCGGGATACCTTCAGTGCACGGCGCGCATCGGCTATTTCGCCGTCGTCTATGAGAAAGGCCAGGCGGCGCGGGCGTTCCGCTGTCGGTTTGGATTTGTGATCGTCGAATCGATACGCCGCGGCGGAAAAAGCCAGCACCTGCTGTTCGAGTTTCCATTGCAGATCGCGGTCTTTCACTTTGACGGCGAGCAAGGTACTGACGGCGTTTCGCACCTTGTAACTTTTGAGCGCGGCGGCCGCTTTGCCGAGTAACTGGCGATACTCGCCAGGGGTCACACCGCTACGCTTACCAACGCCGGTCAGAAGCACGCGTTCAGCCGCGATGCCCGAGACTTCGGGCAGTAACACGTGTTCTCCCGCCTTGCCGGTTACGTCGCCGCGTTGCACGATCCGTTGCAGGGTGCCCCGGCTGGCCCTGTCGAGGTCCTGTGCCCCATCGCTGAGAATCTTGCCGGCGTGCACGCCGGCGATAACACACGCCGTTTTTTGAGTACGGGGTGTCCCGCGTTTGATGGAAAACTCCATGGTGCTTCTTAACCCGTTTGCTCTTTTGTGTTCGGAGTGGGGTGCCGGAGCGCTGAAAGTAGGCTGCGTCCGATCGGATCGCAGTGTATTCTTTTGCGTCATGGGGCGCAAAAAAACGCTTCATCGTTAAAGCACCAGCCAACCTACGGTTGAGACAAATGAAGATCATCGACCGCCATATTGCTCACGCAGTAATTTCAGCGACGCTCACGGTGCTGTTCGTATTGTTGGTAATTTTTTCTTTCTTTAACTTTATTGATGAACTGGAAGAAATAGGCCGCGGATCTTATGGCCTGCTGCAGGCATCCATGGTCGTCTCGCTACGCGCGCCCGGACTGGCCTATGAACTTTTTCCAATCGCCGCTTTGATCGGATCCTTGCTGGGTCTAGGTTCAATGGTAGAGAACAGCGAAATCTCAGTCGTGCGCTGCGCAGGCGTTTCCAAAATCAGGATCATATGGTCGGTCATGAAGGCCGGGTTATTCTTCGTCGTAATCGCCGTCGTTGTCGGCGAGTTGCTTTTGCCTCCCGCAGAACGTTATGCGCGTGAATACCGCTCCCTGGCAATCAACGATCGAATTTCCCAGCGTTCCGAGAATGGGTATTGGGCGCGCGACGGTAATAGCTATATCAACATCCGTGAAGTTTTGCCGAATGATCGGTTCGCCGAGATCGATATTTATGAGTTCGATGCCGACAATCGTCTCAGGACCGCAACACGGGCCGAGTCGGCGCATTACGAGGGCGGGCACTGGGAGTTGCGCGATATCCGGCAGACATTTTTTCAGGATGGGCCCGTTGAGTCCCGCCATAGCGAAAAGGCGAGCTGGGATTCGCTGCTTGATCCCGGTCTAATCAATATGGTTGCAATTAACCCGGATGCGCTTTCGCTGGTCGATCTGGCACGTTATGTCAATTTTATTCGCAGCAGCGGGCAAAGCGCACAACGTTACGAACACGCGCTTTGGGTGAAGATGGGATACCCCATCGCTACCGCAGTGATGGTGTTTTTGGCGATCCCACTGGTACTACGCGCGTCGCGATCCATATCGATGGGTCGACGCATCATGATCGGAGCGCTGATCGGACTTGTGTTTCACATTATGAACCAGGCTTCCGGCCATCTCGGCGTCGTTTTCAGCACCCCTGCCGTCGTGAGCGCACTGGGACCGACTTTAGCCCTGTTTTCGATCGGCATTATTTTGAACTTCCGAACGCTTTAATCGCGTTTGACGAGACGCGATTTCGATACGCGGTCGTGCCAGGTGCGATTCTCAGGGTCCCACACTGCGGCGATATACCCGAGGCCGAACGCAGCGAGCGAACATCCTGCGGCGAGGAAGCGGAGCAGCGATTCGCCCCAACCGACAGGGCGCGCTGCCGCCGTCGATTCGAGTTCTAGATGCCAAGCTTGCATACCTAAGGTTCGTCCATGCGTCCAACAGGTGCCAAAGTATCCAAAAGCGATGCTGACTAAATACGCGATGAATATTGGATTTCCCGGCGCCAGAGCCTCGCCGCCGGCGGCAATAACCGGTACGAAGGAAGCCAAATATAAAATGGTCGTTACCAAGACAGCGTCATAAGCGAGCGCGGCGAGGCGACGCAGCATAGATACGGATGCAGGCGCGGATTTCAAGATTACGGCGTTCGCCTTCATATGGTACGGCGCGCACAGGTGGCGCTCCCTAGGGGAATCGAACCCCTGTTTTCGGCGTGAGAGGCCGACGTCCTGGGCCGCTAGACGAAGGGAGCGGCGTGACTAGAAGCGATCTCAAAATTCGCCTGAGACGTTGATGCGGCGTTGCACGACCTTCTCCGGTGCGGGGCGGTGAAGCCGCAGATTGTATATAAACTGCGCTCCTCGAAGGTCGCGCGCCTTGCCTGAACGCCTCTGGCGAATTTTGAGACCGCTTCTACAATTGCTGATGCGATCAGGCGCTGAATCGGCCCGAGATGTTATCATAACGCCCGACCCGCCTAACACGCGCATTGCCGCACGCCTCACGATGATTTCATGACTGCCGAAACTAATGTAGCGAGTATCCGCCGCGCGCCGCTGATCTATACGCGTGATGAACACACGATCTCGCGCAAACACATTTCCGCTCACGCACTGAAGGTGCTTTACCGTCTCGACAATGCCGGTTTTAGAGCCTGCCTCGTGGGTGGTGGGGTCCGCGATCTCTTATTGGGTAGAGAGCCCAAGGATTTCGACATTGCGACTGATGCGAGGCCCGAACAGGTCCGCGAATTATTCCGAAATTGTAGATTGATTGGCCGCCGCTTCCGGCTCGCCCACGTCCGTTTCGGTCGCGAGATCATCGAAGTTGCAACTTTTCGTGCTGCGATTGATACGGATATCAGTTCCGCGGAAGTGAGCGAGGAGGGCCGTATCCTGCGTGACAACGCCTATGGCGATATCGATGACGACGTATGGCGGCGCGACTTCACGGTGAATGCGCTTTATTACGACATCCACGATTTCAGCGTAATCGACTATGTCGGCGGTGTAGAGGACTTGAAAAAAGGCGTGCTGCGATTGATCGGCGACCCGTATACGCGGTATCGCGAGGATCCCGTTCGTATGCTGCGGGCTGTTCGTTTTGCCGTGAAACTCGGTTTCAGGCTGGAGGATCGAACCCGTGCGCCCCTTGCGGAACTGGGCGACCTGCTCGAAGCAATTTCAACGGCCCGGCTCTTTGACGAAGTGCTGAAACTGTTCCACGGCGGCGCGGCCTTACAAACTTTCGAAGCGCTGCGACATCATGGTCTGTTCGCGAAATTATTTCCGGCCACGGACGCTGAGCTCGCCCACCAACGAGGCGGATTTCCGGGCACCCTGGTCGGCCTCGCGCTCGCGAATACCGACGCCCGCATTGCTGAATCCAAACCGGTAACACCCGCTTTTCTCATCGCCGCATTGCTGTGGGACGCCGTCGACAGCGAGCGCGAGCGCCTGCAAGGCACCGGTGTGAAGCCCGGCGATGCCATGGCGATCGCCGCCGACAAACTCATATCGCAACAAATCGCCCGACTCGCCGTACCGCGGCGATTTACTCAAGTCACGCGTGAGATCTGGTCGATGCAGCTTCGCCTGCCCAAACGTACGTCCAAGCGCGTCCGAAAGCTTGTGCAACACCCTCGATTCAGGGCGGCATATGATTTCCTCAAGTTGCGCGCCGAATCCGGAGATCCGGTTGACGAGCTTGTCGATTGGTGGACCCGGTACCAGGAAGCCGACCCGGTCGAACAAGACGCCTTGTTAGACAATCTCAAACAGCGATCGGAATCGAAGCCCAAGCGCAGCTGGCGCAAACGGGCGCCATCATGAAGCGACGGGACGCCTCGAGCTATATTGGGATCGGCAGCAATCTCGACGAGCCGATCGTTCAAGTCCGATCTGCGATGGACAGTCTCGGGACTATTCCATCGAGCCGACTGGAAAGATGTTCGTCGCTGTATCGCAATCCGCCCATGGGCCCGCCGGACCAACCTGACTATGTCAATGCCGTCGTACGGCTCCGCACAGGTTTGGATCCGCATACCTTACTGAAAGAGCTACAGGCGATCGAACGATCGCAGGGCCGGGTTCGCGACGGCCAACGATGGGGTCCCAGAATCATAGACCTGGATCTATTGATATACGGCGACGAAATCATCGACGAGCCCGGCCTGCGCGTTCCCCATCCCGGACTTGCAGAGCGGGCTTTCGTTTTGATACCGCTCAGTGAAATTGACCCGCAGATCGTAATTCCCGATCTCGGGTCGATAGATGAACTCCTTGTGGGTATCGACGGTTCGGATGTGAACCGAATCGGCGCACAGGGTAGCCTGGATGAAGCGTAGCGGAATCCGGAGTCATTGCTGAGCGCGTGGATACCAGTTTCGATATCCGATCGCTTCGGCATGCCTTACGCGAATGGCGGCGATCAGGCGACTCCGTCGCACTTGTGCCGACTATGGGGAATTTGCACGACGGGCATCTTTCCTTGCTCACGCATGCGAAAGAAATTGCTGACCGGACGGTCGTAAGTATTTTCGTCAATCCCATACAGTTCGGTCGCGGGGACGATTACGAGCGTTACCCGAGCACCTTGGACGACGATTTCTCCAAACTCGAGGACGTTGGGCTCGATCTCGTGTTTGCACCGGATCTGCAGGAGTTGTATCCGGGAGGTATCTCGGAGGATACCAGGGTAACGGTTCCAGCGATTTCGGACATTTTATGCGGTGAGTTCAGACCCGGGCATTTCACCGGCGTCGCAACCGTCGTGATCAAGCTCCTTATCAACGTTCAACCGGATTACGCGCTGTTCGGAGATAAGGATTATCAACAAGTTCTCGTAATCCGACGCATGGTCAATGATCTGTTGATACCGGTCGAAATCGTGAGTCTGCCGATCGTTCGCGAGGAAGACGGCCTCGCAATGAGCTCGAGAAACAATTATCTCAACGCCGATTGTCGCCGTCGCGCGACCGGCGTTTTCGCTGCTCTGAGTAAGGCGGCGAAAAAACTCGAGGCCCAAGCGGCGAGCATCGCCGCGCTTGAGAGCGAGTGTCGCGCCGGGATGGAATCAAATGGTATGCGCACCGAATATGTATCGATACGGCGTCCGTCGGATCTCACACCTGCGCAAGCCGGCGACCGCGAGTTGATCATTCTTACCGCCGCATGGCTGGATGACACCCGGCTCATTGACAACGTTCAGGTGCGCCTCACCGAACCACTGCGCGAAACCAACGCCTGAAAGGGATGTTCAAATGACGGCTCAGACAGTGTAGCTTAGGGGATCCGACGGGATTTACTTGAAAGTCATGGAAAACGGACTGTTCATAAAAACATTTGGCTGCCAAATGAACGACTATGATTCGGAAAAAATGGCGGCGTTACTGAACGAGACACATGGTCTGAAGCGCGTGTCAGCGCCGGAACATGCTCGCGTACTCCTGATGAACACGTGTTCCGTCCGGGAAAAGGCACAGGAAAAATTATTCTCCGAGCTCGGGCGCTGGCGGCCCATCAAGGAAAACAAAACCGGTGTCGTCATTGGGGTCGGCGGATGTGTTGCGAGTCAGGAAGGCGAGCACATCTGGGACCGTGCACCGTATGTCGATATGGTTTTCGGACCGCAAACACTTCACCGCGTGCCTGATCTGCTCACCGAAATTGAACGCGGTGGGGGCCGGATGATCGATATCAGCTTTCCGGAAATCGAGAAATTCGACGCTCTTCCGCAGAGCAAGGTCAGCGGTCCGAGCGCCTACGTTTCAATCATGGAAGGCTGCAGTAAATATTGCAGTTTTTGCGTCGTTCCCTATACACGGGGAGAAGAATTCAGCCGCCCGTTCGATGACGTCATTACGGAAGTATGTGGACTGGCGGCGAGTGGCGTGCGTGAGATCGTACTATTGGGCCAAAATGTCAATGCGTACCGGGGAGCGACCCACGACGGTAGGTTAATCGATCTCGCGGCCCTGATCCGATACGTAGCAAGCATCGATCGCATCGATAGGATCCGCTATACGACATCCCACCCGGTGGAATTTACCGATCGTTTGGTCGACGTCTATAGGGACGTACCGGAACTCGTAAGTCATGTTCACCTGCCTGTGCAATCGGGATCTGATCGCGTTCTCTCGCTGATGAAACGCGGATATACGGCGCTCGAATACAAATCGATCATCAAAAAGCTCAAGCTGGCGCGTCCGGAGATCTCTATTTCGTCGGATTTCATCATTGGATTTCCCGGCGAAACTCAAAACGATTTCCAGAAAACCGTGGATTTGGTCGACGAGCTTGAATTCGACCAGTCTTTCAGCTTCATTTACAGCGCGAGGCCCGGCACCCCGGCGGTGGCCTTGCCGGATGAGGTAAGCGCGCAAGAAAAACGCCATCGGTTGGCGATCCTGCAGCGTAGAATCTCCGAGTTGGCGGCCGTGCGCAGCAGTGCGATGGTCGGAACGAATCAGCGCATACTCGTAACCGGCGCTTCAAAGAGAGGCCGTGATGAGATGAGTGGCCGAACGGAGAATAACCGCGTCGTAAACTTTACCGGCGACGCATCGTTCATGGGCCAGTTCATCGAGGTCACGATCACCGAAGCGCTACCAAATTCTTTGCGCGGTAGAAAATTCGCTTCGTTACCTGAAGCGGTGTAAGTGAATATCACAGCAATCGAAGTCACGCTCGAACCGGTTGACAACGATCGTCTGGCTAATCTGTGCGGCCAGTTCGACGAGCACCTGCGGCTGCTGGAACGCCGCACCGGGGTCGAAATCGGAAATCGCGGGAACCATTTCAACCTTACCGGTACCGATGACGACGTCATCAGTACGGAGCGGGTCATTCGGCAGTTATATGCATTGACCGAGTCGAAAATGATCTCCGCGGGTGACGTCCATCTGGAATTGACTAATCTCGAGGGCGACGAAGCAGAGCAGCCTGCGGGCAAGCGCAAAGATGCGATCCGCACGCGACGCGCATTGGTCAAGCCGCGTGGAAGCAATCAGCGTCGCTACCTCGAGGCGATACGAACGAACGATATCAGCTTCGGCGTCGGCCCGGCTGGCACCGGCAAGACCTACCTTGCGGTAGCCTGCGCCGTAGCCGCACTGGAGACCGATTCGGTGCGGCGCGTGTGCCTGGTCAGACCGGCGGTGGAAGCCGGTGAACGCCTGGGATTTCTTCCCGGGGACATGGCGCAGAAGGTCGATCCCTATCTGCGACCGCTCTACGACGCGCTCTTCGAAATGCTCGGTTTCGAGCGCGTAGCGAAATTGATCGAACGCAACGTCATCGAGGTCACACCGCTGGCCTTCATGCGCGGCCGCACGCTAAATGAAGCGTTCGTCATCCTAGACGAAGCCCAGAATACGACGATCGAACAGATGAAAATGTTCCTTACACGCATCGGGTTCGGGTCAAAGGCGGTGATTACCGGTGACGTAACGCAGATCGACTTGCCGCGTGGTCGAACATCAGGCTTGAAACATGTGATCGATATCCTGGATTCGGTCGATGGAATAAGCTTTACGTTCTTTCATTCGCGCGATGTCGTTCGACACACGGTAGTCGCCAGAATTCTGGATGCTTACGCAGTGCACGAAGAGTCCGATGATCGAGAATCGGAGCAAGGCAACAGCGGCACCTGATTAAACGCCGCGCCGCGAATTCACCCCATGATAAGCGAGCAGCCGTGCTTGGTCCTACTCGAGTTGCAGATTGCGTCTTCCAGCATTGATGTTCCAACGAAAAACTTTTTTGAGACCTGTGTTGCCCATACACTATCGGCATATCGCAAGCGCGGGGAATTGACGATCCGCCTGGTTGACCGCGACGAAGCGTGCGATCTCAATCGCCGTTGGCGCGGCAAAAACGCAGCGACTAATGTGCTATCGTTTCCCGCGAAAGACGTGGAACATGCCGCGCCCGATCTGCTTGGCGACCTAGCACTTTGCGTTCCGGTAGTTCATGCCGAGGCGCAAGCTCGAGGGATCTCTCCAGAAGCGCACTGGGCGCATCTGGTCGTTCACGGTGTATTGCATTTATTGGGATTCGATCACGAAGAAGAATCTAAAGCCCAGGAGATGGAGGACGTAGAACGCGCGGTCCTATCGGAAATGGGATATGTAGATCCCTATGCCGCGTGAAATAAATCAATGACCGACCGCGAAGCTAGCGGAACGCGGCGGCTGACGACGCGATTCAGGCGCCTGCTGGACGCTTTCAAGGCCAAACGCAATAACCGCCAACGGCTCGTCGAAAAACTTCACGACGCCGAAGAACGTCATGTCATCGACCCTGATACCGTGGCGATGATGGAAGGGGCGCTACTCGTATCGGAGATACAAGTGCGCGACATTATGGTGCCGCGGTCCGAAATCGTATTCATTGAGGAAGAATCGCTGCCTGCAAATTTTCTACCGGAAATTATCGAATCCGGCCATTCTCGATTCCCTGTTTATGATGACAAACGCGAAAACGTTCTGGGAATATTGCTTGCAAAAGATCTCTTATCGTTGGCGCACGATCCGGACTATCAGTTCGACATCCGAGACATTATCCGTCCGGTAGTGTTCGTACCTGAAAGTAAGCGTCTCAATATCCTGTTGCGGGAATTTCGCGCGCGCCGCAATCACTTGGCCATCGTAGTGGACGAGTATGGCGGGATCTCGGGGTTGATCACGATTGAAGACGTGATCGAACAGATCGTAGGAGAGATCGACGATGAACACGATCTCGCCGAAGACGATAATATCAAGCGCCATCGTGACGAGCGCTACACCGTGAAAGCCCGTACGTCGATCGAAGAGTTCAACGAGTTCTTCGAAACCGACTGGCAAACAAATGACTATGAGACCATCGGCGGCCTCATCATCCATGCGCTCGGACACCTTCCTCTGCGCGGTGAGGAGATCGAATATTCAGGATTCGAGTTCAAAGTTCTGCGCGCCGATCGACGGCGTGTCCGCTTGGCCCGGGTCATTCGAATAGACCCGTCAGTACCGGCGCAAATGGCGGATTCGGAATAGGCGCAGGAGCGCCCGAACGATGCGGCTCAGATCCCTCGGCGCCCTGGCGAGCGGCGCCTCACTCACGTTCGCCTTCTCGCCATTCGGGCTGTGGCCCCTGGCCATCCTCTCGCCCGCCGCGTTGATGCTACTCGTTCGCGGCAGGACGCCGCGCCGCGCCGCTGTAATCGGTTGGTGTTACGGGCTCGGCATGTTTGGCGCCGGCGTCTGGTGGATCCAGGTCAGTGTGCATCAGTTCGGCGTACCCCATTACTGGTTCTCGATCACCGTAACGGCGCTCTTCGTCGCCGGCATGGCGTGTTACCCGGCACTGTTCGCGTGGGCGCTGAATCGACTGCCCGCCCGCAATGAAGCATGGCGCTCGATCGTTGTCGGCCCGCCCCTATGGGTGATGGTCGAGTTGGTGCGCGCAACCTTGTTTACCGGCTTCCCGTGGTTGTCGCTGGGATATAGTCAAATCGATTCAAGCCTGGCCGGGTATGCACCGCTGATCGGCGTGTATGGCTGTTCCTTGATCGTCGTCTCCATCGCAGGCGGCCTGGCCTGGGCGGTCGTAACGTCATCGCATCAACGTGTCGCGATCGCTGCGGCGGTCGCTGCCTCGTTCGCGCTTGGCGCGGGGTTTATGCGGGTGAATTGGACCGAGGCACTGCCTGCGCGGCTCGAAGTCGCGCTCATCCAAGGCGCGGTGCCACAAGCGATTAAATGGGCCAGCGAGGTGCGCGGACCGTCGCTCGAACTCTATCGCTCGTTGACCGAGCCGCATTGGGACGCCGACATCGTGATCTGGCCTGAGACCGCAATCGCCGCTTTCCCATTCGAAGTCCCCGAGACCATTGAGTCGCTACGGATACAGGCGGACGAAACGGACACCGACCTGTTGGTCGGCATGCTGCGTGGCAAGCCTTGGACCGGGGCCTATTACAACGCGGTCGTCAATCTCGGCACAGCCGCGGGCCATTACGACAAACGCCACCTCGTGCCGTTTGGCGAATTCTTCCCGTTCAAAAGCCTGATGCGCGACCTGTCATCGCTGTTGAGTATTCCGATGTCGGATTTCACGGAGGGAAGCGCGTCGCAGCCGGCACTGTCCGTGGCCGGTCACCGTGCGGGTGTTTCGATCTGCTACGAGGTCGCGTTTCCAGGAGAAATTGCAGAGTCCCTACCCGAGGCCGCATTTCTCGTTAACGTCAGTAACGATGCGTGGTTCGGCGATACGATCGCACCTCACCAACATCTCGAGATCGCCCGCATGCGCGCCTTGGAGACGGGACGTTATCTCTTACGCGGCACCAACTCGGGTATTACGGCCATCATCGATCACCGCGGCACGATCGTGGCACAGTCACCGCCATTCGAGCCGAACAGTGTGCGCGCTGCCTTTCATCCGCGAACGGGCGCGACACCCTATACACGCTATGGCGACATGCCCCTGCTCGTGATCCTCGGATTGAGCGCCTTGACGGTCGCGATCGGTTCGCGCCGACGCTCCAAGACGGAATAAAACGGGTTTCAGACGTTCACATCGAAGTCGGCCGGCGGTTCGCCTGCCGCGGAACGCGCCCACATCCGTTCATAGGCGGCTTCTAGCTTGGCGGCCACGGCTGCGGACGAAAACGGGTTAGCCTCTTCTATGGCCGTTTTGAGCTGGGCCTTGAGCCGGCTCAAGCGCCCGGGATCGCGCGCGAGCTCGTAGATCAGTTCGATATAAGCGTCAGTCGATCGCGTGATCAATTCGGTCATGTCCAAGGCATTGAGCAAACTCGCACCGACGCGCGTCGCGAACGTGTCGCCCGCACGCGTCACCAGCGGGACGCCCGCGTGGAGCCCGTCCAGCGCATTCGTGTGCGCGCCGTGGGCGAAGGTGTCCAAAAAGAGATCGGCCGCCTGCTGCCGTAACATGTGCTCCGCGTGTGGGATACGCGGCGCGAACCGTAGGCGCGTCAGCGAAACGCCGGCCTGTCGAGTGGCGTGCCGCAAATTTTCCGCCGCTGTCTCACCCGGGTCGAGCAGCCACAGTACCGCTTCGTCGACGCGTTTCAGAATCGTCATCCATGCGTCGAACACCGTTGGATCGAACTTGGCGGGCCCGTTGAATCCGCACAACACGAGCGCATCTTCGGGCAGATCTAGCGCATGGTGCCCAGGTACTTCCCCGTGGGGTATGCGGCGTTCGTCGTACGGGTACAAGCTGGGCGGCAGAAACGCGCGCGCCTCCGGCGGCGCGTAACCCGGCACATCGGGTTCGGCGGCCGTATCGGTCAAGCGGTAATCGACCCACGGCGCATACAAGCTGTGCATGTGACCGAGGTAGGCGACCTGAATCGGCGCCGGGCGGCGTGCGAGGATTTCGGGACGTGCATCGTCACTGAATCCATTGAGATCGATCACGATGTCGATGCCGTCCGCACGGATACGCGACGCAGCCTCGGCATCGCTCAATTCCGAAAACTCGAAGAACGCGTCGGGAATGCGCGCGGCGTCGCCGCGCTCGGGGCTGCCGTCATCCGCATCCAGGGCGTAGGCAAAGACCTCGAATCGATCGCGGTCGTGCGCTACGTACAAGCCCCGCGTCAGGATGAACGACGGGTGGGGGTGGAATTTCGACGAGACGTAGGCGATTCTCAGTCGCGATCGATGCGCAGCGGAAGCGGGGGTCAGCGACGGGCCTGCGCGGCGTACGACTTCGCTTGCAATGGCTGCGTGTATCGCGCCGCTTTCTTGCGGCGTTAACGGCGCGTACATGGCGGGGAAGGCCATGGATAGGTCGTTCGGGGGACCGGACGGACTCCCGACGTAGCGCTTCAACGCAGCGACGAAACCATCGTAGCCGCGCCAATCGGCCTGATACAGACGCTGAAAGGACTGGTAGACGTGGATCGCACGCGCATCGGGTGGCGCGCTTCCAGGCATGTCCACCTCACCATAACGTGCAGCGGTGTCATGGTCGATTTCGAAGGCCTGATCGAAGTGTGCCTGCGCCGCGTCGATCGCACCCGCTGACGCAAGCGCTACGGCTTTGCACATCATCGCGTTGACATGATGCGCTTCGATCGCCAGTGTGCGATCGGCCGATACGATCGCCTCTTCAAACCGGTGTGCTTTGCTCAGGCATTCCGCCTGGTTGAACCAGGCGATCGCGGACTCGGGATGGGCCTCGACCAAAAGGCGGTAATCGGCAAGCGCGTCTTCGTAAGCTCCGCGATCGGCCAACAGTGCGGCGCGGTTCAGCCGCCCGCGAAAATCGTTAGGCGCGAGCTCGAGCGCGGCGAAATAGTGCGTAATCGCGTCGTCCGTCCGCTCGAGGCGTTCAGCGACATAACCGAGGTTGACCGCAGTTTCTGCGTCGTCGGGTGTCAGCGCCCACTGGGTTTCGAGACGCGTGTACGCATCGCGGAAGCGGCCCAGGCCGAACAGGGCGTGGGCGATCGCGTTCGCGATCTGAGCGTGTCCGGGCGCACCATCATCCGCTCGTTGCAAGGCCTCTAGCCCGGCCTGGGCCTCGTTCAATCGGAGACGCAGCTCGCCGAGAACGAACCAGTCACGGGGCGTGACCGATGGATCGCTGCAGATGGATTCGAGTACCTGCGCGGCTTCCGCGTGGCGACCGTCATTGACGAGTGCTCGGACGCGCTGGCGCTCGTCAGCTCCGTCTGACGAGCCCAAGCCTGTTACTCAAATCCGGACGCGTCTCTCGAGTCCATAGCGAAAACTAGGGCGGCGGCGGATTTTGAGTGAACGCGGCCGCACCGGAAAAATCTTCATCGGGCATGGCGTAATAATCGTTGATGTGGAACGCAAACGCCCCGCGTTCCCCCAACAAACCGGCGATGAAACCGGCGACGAAACCGTTGCAACCCACGCTGCCCGAGCAACCGCCCGTCGGGCTCATGACGGTGGCGCCCGTCGCAAACGTACCGTCGGGCGAGAACGTCGAAAACGCGAGGTCATAGCGCTCGGCGAAGGTGACCGAGGCGGTGCCGCTTACGGTCTGCGTGGGAAAGTCGACGGCCAAGGTGGCGCTGTTGAAGATGCCTTCCACGCCGTCGCCGCTGGTGGGTATGGTGTTGCCTATCAGGGTGAAGTTGCCGGCGTGGGGCGGCATCGAAGCGAGCATAGCGAGGTCGGCGATCGGCGTGGCGCCTACAATGTGAATACTCTGTTTGCCCTGGACGAATTCGGCGTCTTCACCCATACCCGGCTCATCGAATTCGCCGCTTGGCGCAGTTGGGTCGAATATCCATCGCGACCAGCCGACGATCCCGTCGAAATCCGACTCCGGGGCAAGGGCGAGGTCTTCGTGAGCAGCCGGATCGCTTCCCCAATCCGTGATTACGTCGGATTGTACAGTCGCCGTGACGGGGAACTCGACGTTAGCGATAGGATTGCCCGAGTCGGGACAATCCATGCAGAATGCATAGGCGACGGCCGCGTTCGGGAGCACACCCGTGAACTCCAGTTCTGCCATCACGCCCATCTCGCCCGTTTCTGCTTCTATTCGTTGGGACACGTCGTCTTCGGCCGCGATCTGTTGCGGGGGCGTTAGAACCGGTATGGTCTGCTGAACGATTTGATCCATGCGGGTCGCGTACTCCGCGGCCGTAATTTCCACCATATCTCCATTAGGATAGATTTCGTAATACTTGTCGACCGGTACCCCGTTCGCGATTATTCCGTGTCCTCCAACCAAATAGCCGCCTCCCGATATCGGGGTTACTACATACTCCGATCTGCGGATCCCGATGGTCGCCACCGGCGTCTTCATGCGGTAGGCGTTGCGGTTGCGCTTGCCGATGGCCCCCGTGATCGTGCGCAGGCCACCGCGGAACAGGTTGAAGAAACTTTTTTCGGTGCCGTCTTCGGTGCCTGCGTAGTTGTAATCTTCGACATTGAAGGTCGTCTTCGGCGCTAGCGATACGAACTGGCCGTCGGTGAACCGGAGTTGCGCGCGGCCGCGCTCGGTCGTGATGGTGTCGCCGGAGTCCACCTGAGTGCCTTTTTTGACCGCTTTTTGAGCGCCGTCGGCGTCCTGTATCGACACCTGGCCGTAGGCGAATTCGACGCGACCAGCGTTGGCGTTCGCGATCACGGGCACAGCGCCCGTGGCGATGGCAACAGCGAGGGCAAGGGGTTTACGTGGAAAGTTGAGCGGATGGTTCATAGTTGTTCTCCTTAGGCGGCGCGCTTAGAACGAATAACGCACGCGCACGCCAGCAACGACCCGGTCATATTCGTTGAGCACGATATTC
Organism: Gammaproteobacteria bacterium; assembly: GCA_965217605.1. Lineage (GTDB taxonomy): Bacteria > Pseudomonadota > Gammaproteobacteria > JAYYZW01. The sequence continues at coordinate 166,982 of CBDCJB010000003.1, read as the reverse complement.
GAGTCGTTCTTGATGATGGTTACCTCTGGGATTACCCGCCAATCTTCCAATACGTCCCATTCCAAGCCGAAGCTCGCAATGAACTGGGTGTCGTTTCTGTCTACGAAAAAGAAAGTGCTCTGCCCGTGGTACTCGCGCTGCTCCACGGTCAAGTTCACGAAGCCACGGACGTTGCGGTGAATCGAAGGGAGCTGTGAGCTGTCGCCGATGCGCGCGCCGTAGAGGTCGTGCGCGAACTGCCGGGAGCCCACGGAATTCAACGTATCGTCCTCCACGCCGCCGTACACGGTGGCGTAGAAGATCGGATCGGTCGAGTACCTCAATGCACGGACGTAACCCAACGAGACGACGTACCTATCGTGATCACGGACTGGAATGGTGACGTAATTCACGGTCGTGCCTTGAAACATTAAATTGACACGGCTGCGATCGTCCAGGTCGTAGGACCATTGCCCGAAGCCGCCGTAAGTTCTGCGCAGCGTCTTAATAGTCCAGCGCGAAGTTCTCGGCCGTGCCGGCGACGGTGAAGCGGTGACGGCCCCAGTCCATCGAGGCGCCGAGATAAGCGTAAGCGTCGCGCGTGCTGAACGGTGCGTCGGTGAGCTTGTTCACGCCGCGCGCGCCACCGATGATCCGCCAGGATTCGACGAACGCATGTGCGACGTCCACGGCAGCCGCGACGGTCGTGAAGCCGTGGTCGATCTCGCTGGCGTTGCCGGGTAGCGGGAACGGGCCGCCGCCGAAGATCGGGGCCAATACCGGTATCAGGACCGCTTTCTGATCGGTCGCCGAGTTGATGTTGGAGTCGTAGCCGAGCGTCACGTCGACGTAGCCCGCGTACGTCGTACCGAGCTCGGTGGGTGGCCGGGCGCGTTCCAGGAGCTCGAGGTACTTGTCGATCACCTGCAAGGCTCTAGCGGGCGCCCCCGCGCTTTGACGTACCGTCTGGAATTCCAGGCGTGCGGTCCCGCGTTCACCGACCAGGGAAATACGCGCGCGCGATCTCGGCACGCGCGATGTCGTTCCCGGGCTCGACGGCGAGTACGCGCTCGAGTGCGAATATGGCTCGCGTGAATTCGCCTGAATCGAGTGCCGCGATGCCGAGCAGGTAATCGAATTCGGGATCGCCCGAACGGTCCTCTTCCAATGGGTCGAGTAAAGCGAAAGCCGCCGCAGCTTTGTTTTGTCCCATCAGCGCGCGCGCTTCATCGAGCACGGCGTCTGCGAACGCAGTCGGCGCGATCAAAACCAACAAGATACAGATCGATAGATTTCCGATGTGCAGCGTCACACCCCTACCACCCCCAGGACTCGAAACCTGGTAAGTAGGCGTATACGGATAAACAACTGTTCCAAAGGATAAAAATTTGGATATCCGGTTTCATGCAAAGGGGTCGGGTACGCGCTTGAAAACCCTAAAGATCTTGTTCGGACCGGCAGCCTAGCAGCGCGTGTGGCCCCATTCTGCGGACCACGCCGCGTTATTACGCGATCTCGGTAAAATTACCGCGAATCGTGGGATCCGCGGCTCGCGGTATTGCTCCGTACCGCGGCTAGACGATGCAGCGCAACAACCGCGATAAATCCGACCGTTGCCAATGCCAGGACCGTGAGTGTGGCGGTCGAAAGCTCCGGCAGTTGCGGAGCGGATTCGATCAATTTCGACTTGCCTCTGACGTCGACGTAGCTGCGCTGCTGAAAGGGCCAGATGACCCGCAGAGATGCGACGAGAAAGCCCGCGATACCGAGTAGCGCCCCGCGCTCGTAACGATGCAGTAACCAGGACAGCACCCGGGTAAAAGTGAACAGGCCGGCGACCGCGCCCGCGGCGAACGGAATGATGACCGCCATCTGCAAATGGCCGACGGCGTCCAGCACGTAGGCGTATTTACCGAGCAGCAACAACACGAACGACCCGGATATGCCCGGTACGATCATCGCGCAAATGGCGAGCGCGCCGGCGAACATGATGAACCACCAGGAATCGGGCGTGGCCGTGGGGACGGCCGTGACGATGAGGATGCCGATACCGAAGCCCACTGTCACCTCGAGAAGATCGGTGGTGCGCAAGCGGCCCAGCTCGTTCACCAGAACGGCGATCGAACCGGTAATCAATCCGAAAAACACACCGTAAACGTGCTCGGAATGCGTGACGAGCAGGCGCGGGAGCGAGATGACGTGGGTGAAGAACAAAACCGCGGAAAAGATCCCGATCACGAGAGGCACGACGAACGGCAAATCGGGCCGTTTGATCGCGGTCTTGAAATCGAACTTGAGGCAGGCCGCCACCCATACTGCGTCGAAGGATTTAATCGCATCGATGAAGCGCGTATAGATACCGAGAATGAAAGCCATCGTGCCGCCGGAGACGCCCGGCACGACGTCCGCCGCGCCCATGCAAAAACCTTTGGCCGCGATGACGACGCTGGCTTTAATCGACAGGCTCATGAAACTTGCGGCTATAGCTGTGGACGGTATCGATGAGCGCCGCCACGTTTTCGGGCGGCACGTCCGGTGTAATACCGTGGCCAAGATTGAACACGTGGCCACTGCCTCGGCCATAGGCGTCGATGACACGCTGCGCTTCTTGCTCGATGACATCGGGCGCGGCGCACATCACGGTGGGATCGAGATTGCCCTGCAAGGCGACCCGCTGTCCGATGCGCGCGCGAGCCTCGCCGATATCGACCGTCCAGTCGAGTCCGACGGCCGTGCTACCGATCGACGCGATCGCTTCCAGCCATGCGCCGCCGTCTTTCGTGAACACGATGCTCGGTGTGGTGGCGGGCAACTCGGCGATGATCTGTTGCATGTAATCCAACGAGAAGGTCTTGAACGCCGCCGCTGATGACAGCGCGCCGCCCCAGGTGTCGAACAGCATCACGGCGTCGACGCCCGCTTCTATCTGTGCGCGTAAATAAGGGGCGACTGCTTGCGCCAGTTTCTCGAGCAATCGATGCGCGTCTTGCGGGCTCGCATGGATGAGGCGTTTGATCTTGTCGAAATCCCGGCTGCTCTGGCCCTCGATCATGTAGGTTGCCAGCGTCCATGGACTGCCCGCGAACCCAATGAGCGGCCGGCGCCCGTCGAGTTCGCGTTGCGTCGCCGTGACCGCGTCGAGCACGTAACGGAGGTCGCTGGATGGATCGGGGATCGGCAGGTCATCGATGTCTTTTCGGGTGCCGATCGGTCGCTCAAAACGCGGCCCGTGGCCTTCGGTAATGGTCAGGCCCAAACCCATCACGTCCGGTATGGTCAGGATGTCGGAGAACAGTATCGCTGCATCGAGATCAAACCGATTCAAGGGCTGCAAGGTGACTTCACAGGCGAGTTCCGGGGTTTTGCAGAGCGTCAGGAAATCCCCGGCTTGCTTGCGCAAGGCGCGATATTCCGGCAGATAGCGTCCCGCCTGACGCATGATCCATATCGGCGTGCAATCGACGGGTTGCCGCTTGAGCGCGCGCAGAAATCGATCGTTCATTTCGGAACCTATCTCAATACAACATCATCCCGGATTCCGCTGCGCTACATCCGGGCTACGTTCTCAATGTAGCCTGGATGGAGCGTAGCGGAATCCGGGAGCTTACGGTAAGGGTGCGGGCAGATCCGAACTGCCCGTAAGAAACTCATCGATCGAGGCGGCGGCAGCGCGCCCTTCGGCAATGGCCCATACGATGAGTGACTGCCCATGTTGCATGTCCCCCGCGGTGAACACGCCGTCGATCGACGTCATCCATCGCGGGTCGCGCTTGACGTTGCCGCGTCCGTCGAGTTCGACCCCGAGTTGCGCGAGCACGCCGTCGTGCTCGGGACCGGTAAAGCCCATCGCCAGCAACGCCAGGTCGCAAGGCAACTCGTGCGCCGAAGCGGGCACGTCGGCGAATGTTGGTTTGCCGTCGACCAGCTTCACATCGACCTCGACGAGCTCGAGCGCGGTGACGCCTCCGCGCTCGTCGCCAATGAATCGTTTAGTCGAGACGGCGTACACGCGTTCTCCGCCTTCCGCGTGCGCGGCGGAGACCCTGTAGATGTTCGGCCATTCGGGCCACGGGTTATCCGCTGCGCGTAGCGCCGGCGGTTGCGGCATGATCTCGAGACTGCGCACGGAACGCGCGCCCTGACGGTGTACGGTGCCCAGGCAATCCGCACCCGTGTCGCCGCCACCGATGATCACGACGTGTTTGTCCTTTGCCGTTATGAATTCATCGTCCGGTATGTCGTCGCCTTCGCAACGCCGGTTTTGCAACGGTAGGAACTCCATCGCGAGATGGACGCCGCCGAGCTCGCGCCCGGGAACCGGAAGCTCGCGCGAGGCGGTGGCGCCGCCTGCGAGCAGGATGGCGTCGAACGAATCGCGTAGATCATCGATCGCGACGTTTGCGCCGACATCAGCGTTGGCCTTGAACGTCACCCCCTCGCCTACCATTTGTTGCAAGCGCCGATCGAGGATCCGCTTTTCCATTTTGAACTCGGGAATGCCATAGCGCAGCAATCCACCGATCCGGTCGTCGCGCTCGAAAACCGTAACGGCGTGACCCGCGCGGCGCAGCTGCTGAGCACACGCGAGCCCTGCGGGGCCCGAACCGACGATCGCAACGCTCTTTCCGGTTTCCGATGTCGGTGGCCGCGGCACGACCCAGGATTCAGCGAAAGCGCGATCGATGATCGCGAGCTCGACGGCCTTGATCGTTACGGGATCATCGTTGATCCCCAACACACAGGAACCTTCGCAGGGTGCGGGGCAGAGCGTGCCGGTAAACTCCGGAAAGTTATTGGTCGCATGCAGGCGATCGATGGCCTCATCCCAACGTCCGCCGTAAACCAGATCATTCCAATCGGGGATCAGGTTGCCGAGCGGGCAACCGTCGTGACAGAAGGGGATGCCGCAATCCATGCAGCGCGCCGCCTGAACGTTGAGCAGATCAGGACGATAGTCAGCCATCACCTGGTTCCAATCGAGCAACCGCTCTTCGATCGGCCGATAAGGCTGTTTTTCCCGCCCCGCTTCGAGGAAACCCATGACTTTAGCCATGGGCGGCTTCCATGACGGCCTCGTCTTCAGACATGCCCGTGCGGCGGGCTTTCTCCATCGCTTCAAGGATGCGCTTGTAATCCTTGGGCATGACCTTGACGAACCGTTCGACATTCAGGTTCCAACGATCGAGGATCTTCTGAGCAACGGTGCTCTGCGTATAACGAACATGGCTCTTCAGCAGCCCGCGCACCGCGGCGTCATCCTCGTCCGACTCGATCGCTTCCAAATCCACCATGTCGGTGTTGCATGACGCGGGAAACTTCTGCTCAGGGTCGAACACGTAAGCAACGCCGCCCGACATGCCAGCCGCGAAGTTACGGCCGGTCGCGCCGATGATGACGACGCGGCCGCCCGTCATGTACTCGCAGCCGTGATCGCCGACGCCTTCGACGACCGCATTTACACCGCTGTTCCTGACGCAGAAACGTTCGCCGGCGATGCCGCGGAAATACGCTTCTCCACCCGTTGCGCCGTACAGCGCAACGTTACCGATGAGAATGTTTTGTTCCGGCACGAATGCCGAATGCCGGGGCGGGTAGACGACGATTTTGCCACCGGACAATCCCTTGCCGAGGTAATCATTGGCGTCACCCTCAAGCGTCATCGTCACGCCGTTCGGAACGAAGGCGCCAAAGCTTTGCCCCGCCGATCCGTTGAAGCGTAGTTTGATCGTGTCTTCCGGAAGGCCTTCGGCGCCATAGCGCCGCGTGATCTCGAACCCCAGAATCGTGCCGACGGTACGATTGATATTTCTGATCGGCAAAATGGCGATGACGGGCTCGCGGCGCTCCAGCGCATCTTCGCACAAGGGCACGATGGTCGTTCGATCGAGCGATTCATCGAGTGCGTGATCCTGCTCGCGTACGCGGCGGATCGCGACTTCCGGGCCGACTACGGGACGATGCAGTATGCGTGAGAGATCCAGACCCTTTGCTTTCCAGTGGTCGACCGCAGATACGACATCCAGGAGGTCGACGTGCCCGATTAAATCCTCGAGCTTGCGCACACCGAGCTCAGCCATGTATTCGCGCATCTCGTCGGCGATGAAGCGGAAAAACGTTTCGACGAATTCCGCCTTGCCGGCGAATTTTTCACGCAGCGTCGGATTCTGCGTGGCAATGCCGACGGGACAGGTATTGAGGTGGCAGACACGCATCATGATGCAGCCCATGACGACCAGCGGCGCGGTCGAAAACCCATATTCTTCGGCGCCGAGCATCGCTGCGATGATGCAATCGCGGCCGGTTTTCATCTGACCGTCCACCTGCACGACGATGCGGTCTCTCAGCTTGTTTGCGACCAGGACCTGTTGCGTTTCAGCCAGGCCGAGTTCCCACGGAACGCCTGCGTGTTTCAATGAGGTTACGGGCGAGGCCCCCGTGCCGCCGTCGTAACCCGAGATCAACACCACGTCCGAATGCGCTTTCGCGACGCCGGCCGCGACGGTCCCGACGCCGACTTCGGCCACCAGCTTGACGTGCACGCGAGCCAGGGGGTTCGAGTTCTTGAGGTCATGGATCAATTGCGCCAGGTCTTCGATGGAGTAAATGTCGTGATGCGGCGGCGGCGAGATCAATCCGACGCCCGGCGTCGAATAACGCACTTTGGCGATCCACGGGTAGACCTTGTGTCCCGGCAGCTGGCCGCCTTCGCCCGGCTTGGCGCCCTGGGCCATTTTGATCTGCAGGTCATTGGCGTTCACGAGATATTCGCTGGTCACGCCAAAGCGCCCCGAGGCAACTTGCTTGATGGCGCTACGGCGGAAGTCTCCGTTCGCATCCGGGGTGTAGCGAGCCGGATCTTCGCCCCCCTCGCCGGTGTTCGAACGCCCGCCGATGCGGTTCAGCGCGATCGCGAGCATTTCGTGCGCTTCACTGCTGATCGAACCGTATGACATGGCGCCGGTATGAAATCGCTTCATGATCGATTCGGCTGACTCGACTTCTTCGAGGGGGATCGGTTGTAAACTGTATTTGAATTTGAACAGGCCGCGCAAAGTCGCGCGGTTTTCGTTTTGTTCATCGACCGCTTGCGTGTACTCTTTGAAAATCGCGTACTGTCCCGACTGGGTCGCGTGCTGCAACTTGTAAACGGTATGCGGGTTGAAAAGATGGAATTCGCCATCGCGCCGCCACTGGTATTCGCCACCCCAGTTGAGATCGGGTTTCTTCACGGGACGGTTCGGATACGCGTCGTGATGCCTCATGCTCACTTCTTTTTCTACGACGTCCAGCCCGATACCGCCGATACGCGAAGCGGTCCAGGTAAAGTATTTGTCGACGAACGCGGAATCGAGGCCGACCGCCTCGAAGATCTGGGCGCCACAGTAGGACTGGGCGGTGGAGATCCCCATCTTGGACATCACCTTGATCAAACCCTTGTTGATGGCCTTGATATAGCTGCGAACCGCGGCATCGTGCATTGATTCGTTCGGCTCCCGGCCCGCGATTTCGGTCAGCATGCCCTGACGCACCATGTCATCCAGGGTTTCGAACGCGAGATAGGGGTTAATCGCGCCGGCTCCGTAACCCAACAACACCGCAAAGTGATGCACCTCGCGCGGTTCACCGGATTCGACCACGAGGCCGACCCGCGTGCGCCGTCCATTGCGCACCAGATGATGGTGCACCCCGGCGGTCGCTAGCGCCGCGGGTATCGCGGCATTGTCACGATCGATCTCGCGATCGGAGAGGATGATGAAGGCATAACCGTTGTCGATCGCGGCATCGACCTCGGCAGTCAAGCGCTCCATAGCGGATTCGAGCCCGCGCGCACCGTCGGCGATGGAGTAGGTCGTGTCGAGCGTCCTGCTGTGTAAACCCAGCGTGTCGAGATAGCGGATCTTTTCCAGATCCCGGTTGTCGAGTATGGGTGTGGGCAACTTGAGTTGGCGGCAGCTCTCGGCGCTCGGCTGGAGCAGATTGCCCTCCGGACCGAGCCCCGTTGCGACCTGGGTTACGAGTTCTTCCCGTATGCCGTCCAGGGGCGGGTTCGTGACCTGCGCGAAGAGCTGCTTGAAATAGTCGTAAAGCAATCGTGAGCGGTTCGACAGCACCGCGAGCGCCGCATCCGTGCCCATCGACCCGAGTGCCTCGACGCCGTCCTGCGCCATCGGTTGCATGAGCAAGCGCAGGTCCTCATGGGTGTAACCGTAGGCTTGTTGGCGCTGTAGAACGGTGGCGTGATCGGGTTCGTGGACGTGTGGTGGCTCGGGGAGCGCGCCGATCGCGACGTGATTTTTCTCGAGCCATTCGGCGTAGGGGTATTGCTCGATGTATTGCTGCTTGAGCTCGGCGTCGTCGATGATACGGCCGCGCTCGGTATCGACGAGGAAAATGCGTCCGGGATGCAGGCGCCCCTTGATCTTGACGTTTTCGGGCGGGATGTCGAGAACGCCGACTTCCGATGCCATGACCACGAGACCGTCGGTGGTGACGTAGTATCGCGAGGGCCTAAGGCCGTTGCGGTCGAGCACCGCGCCGATCACTTTACCGTCGGTAAACGCGATGGAGGCGGGGCCGTCCCACGGCTCCATGAGGCAGCCGTGATATTCGTAGAATGCCTTGCGCGCCGCGTCCATCGACTCGTGGCCGCTCCAGGCTTCCGGGATCATCATGAGCACCGCCAGCGGCAGCGGGCGTCCGGCCATATGCAGGAATTCGAGCACCTCGTCGAACGTTGCGGAGTCCGAATTCCCTTCGAGCACGATGGGAAACAGCTTCGCGAGGTCGTCGCCGAACAGATCCGACTGGCAGAGCGCTTCACGCGCTCGCATCCAGTTGATGTTGCCGCGCAAGGTGTTGATCTCGCCGTTGTGCGCGATATAGCGAAAGGGTTGCGCCAGTGGCCACGAGGGAAACGTGTTCGTCGAGAAACGCTGGTGGACCAGGGCGAGCGCGCTCTCCATGGTTTCATCGTTGAGATCACTGAACTGCGGCTCGAGCTGCGACGCCATCAGCATGCCTTTATAGGCCAGCGTGCGATGCGACAGGCTCGGCAGGTAAAACAACGATTTTTCGGTGATGTCGCTGTTCCATACCGTGTGTTCGATGCGTTTGCGGATCACGTAGAGCTTGCGCTCGAACGCTTCGTCACTCGCCACCTCAGGACTGCGCCCGATGAAAATCTGACGAAATACCGGTTCGGCGGACCGCGCCGTCGGGCCGATCATCGAATCGTCGCTGGGAACGTCCCGCCAGCCGATGACGGATTGGCCTTCTTCGACGATGATGCGGTGGAATTCGTCAGCGCAGAACGCCGCCCCCAGGCGCATTCCGCGGCAGGAACACGAGGCCGGCGCCGTAATGGCCGGGTGGGGGTAGCGGCAATCCGAGCCCGCTGCATTTCTCGCGCAAAAAGCGATCGGGCATCTGCAACAAGATCCCGGCGCCATCTCCGGTGTTTTCCTCGCACCCGCAGGCACCGCGGTGCATCAGATTCCTGAGCACGGTGAGCGCCTGGCGGACGATGGCGTTCGATTTTCGGCCTTTCATATCGACCACGAACCCGATGCCACACGAATCGTGTTCCATGCCGGCATCGTAGAGGCCGTCCGTCGGGCCTCCGGTGCTCGGGAATCGCGTGCGAACTGGTTCCATCCCTAAGGTAACCTCCAGGGTCTGGCTCGTTGATATCGTGATGAATCGCGCGAAAGGGACGGCGATTATACGGGTTAGGCTTTTCGACTGTCATCACGTGAACGCCCGATCACGGCCGTTGGCGGCGGGCTAAATGATTTGTAAAGGTTTGTTATAAAAGGATTAATTTCGAAGACTGTGGATCGGCCTCGCCCACGGATCGAGCCCGGCGAGGTCGGGAGCTAAGCCTTTGATCGCAGTCACGGCGGCCTCCCGATCGGAGAAATGGCCAAATACCACGACATACCACGGGGCGCCTTCGTGGGTTAGCTCGATGACCCCGCCGCGTGACGCGAGGTCATGGGCGCGCAAAAACCGCTCGGCCGCGTCGCGTTGGCGCACACCGATGAACTGCAGGACGTACGATTGGGGATCGCGCGTAAGCACCCACTGACGTGAATAGGGCGGCGGCGTAGCCACGGGGACGCTGAAAGGCAGTTCCGCCTCACGTTCGGGCCGTGGCTCAGTCTGGGCGGATGCCCCCGACGGCAATTCATGTTGGGCCGGTGGCGCTGCAACGGCGTTCATGGAAACGTTCGCTTCGATGGTGGTGGGCGCTTCCTCGGGAAGGTTTGGATCCGGCCCGCCTGAATCCGTGGTCGCTGTGCTTGGTGCGCTGGCCGACAGGGGATCGTCGGCCGCCGCCGTCACCGCTGGCGGTGCAAAAGACGGTTTGGCGGATCGCGCAGGCGCCGCTTGCGTGTCGACATCCGTATCGACGGTCTCGACCACGGCGACGGGTACCGGCGCAACGGCCGCCGCTGGAGCGCTCGCCTGAACGTCGTCGGGGAGGGCGATTTCACGCTCTTCGAGATTACTTTGACGATCGCCGATACCGAAATACAACACCACGGCGGCGCCGATCAACAACACCAGTGACAATAGGGCGAGGCGGGGATAATGACCGGCGTGGGGTGCGGACGCGGGCGGATCGGTCGAGGATCCGTGGTCCAGATATTCATTGAGCGCCGCGATCGTCGCGGCCGGATTTCCGCGTGCGGCGAGCGCCACATCCTTATGATCGAGCGCCGCGAAGACGCCGTCCTGATCCGCAGCCTGGGCGAACGCCTCCATAAGTTCATCGGTCTGAGTCGTGTTGAGCGGTGGAATGTCGACGAGATGGATCAAACTCGGCGCCGGTGCAATCCGCTGCAAGCGGTCCGAGAGTTCCGCCTGTGCGCGCCCGGCGAGCAGCATGCGGAGTTCGCCGGCTTCGTTCTCCGCGTGTGCCAGCGTGAACAAGAGCGCGCATAAATCGTCGGAAAGCCGCTCGGCATCGTCGATAACGAGCACGCACAGGTATCGATCGCTCTCCAAGCCGGCCAAGGTTTCCCGGATCCGAGTCAGTGTTTCGTCGATATCGAGGTCGAGCGTCTGGCTGGGAATCGACAGCTTCTCGGCGAGAAAGCGCAGTAGCGTTTCGGGCGATGCAATTTCATCGAGCGGTTCAAGGACGGTCCACGTCGCTTCTGCCTCGGAGCAAATGCACTCGAGCATACGGGTGCGACCAGCGCCCGCGTCACCTTCGATCAGGACGATTTGATTACCGAATTCGAGCAGGTGATGTATCAGGTCGAGCCGTTGCCGCAGGGCCGGGGCAATCAGATAAGGAAGCTCGAGGTTCCGATCCAGATCTGCTTCGTCGCCGGTGCGCACGGTGAGTGTCTAAATCGCAGCCGATGATTCGCCAGCAAGCTGGCTCCTACAGGTTGAATTCGAGCACCGTAGGAGCCAGCAAGCTGGCGAATTATCGTTCTTCATCATCCTGACAAGGGCTCGCCTTCGATCGAGCCAGCAAGCAATTCGTCGGGATAATCCACCGTGATCTGCGCGCGACCCAATGATTCGAGCAATACCAGACGGATTCGACCACCGACATTTTTCTTGTCACCGCGCATCACATTCAGCAAGGACTCCGCGGAGATGTCCGGCGGTGCGCTAATCGGCAGCCCTGCTTTGCGTAACAACGATTCGACTCGAATGGCGTCGTCCAGACTGAGCGTACCGATAGATTCCGACAAACGTGCCGCTATGCCTATCCCCGCTGCCACGGCCTCGCCGTGCAGCCAGGTTCCGTAACCGAGCGCCGTTTCGATGGCGTGCCCGAAAGTGTGTCCGAGATTGAGCGTCGCCCGGATCCCCACTTCTCGTTCATCCGCGGCGACGATTTCAGCTTTGTTTTCACAGGAGCGCTGAATCGCGTGGCTAAGTGCATCCGGCGAACGCTGCAGGAGTTCATCGATGTGGGCTTCGAGCCATTCGAAAAATGGGTAATCACGTATCAATCCGTACTTTATGATCTCGGCGATGCCAGCGTGCAATTCCCTATCGGGAAGCGTGTCCAAGGTTTCTGTATCAGCGATCACGGCTTGTGGTTGATGGAAGGCCCCCACCATGTTTTTGCCCAATGAATGGTTGACCGCAGTCTTGCCGCCTACCGACGAATCGACCTGTGCGAGCAGCGTCGTCGGGACCTGTAGGTAGGCAATTCCACGCTGATAGCAAGCTGCAGCGAACCCTCCCAAATCGCCGATGACGCCACCGCCGAGCGCCACTAATAAAGCGCCGCGCTCGAATCTTTGTTCGAGCATGAAAGTAAGCACGCGTTCGAAACTCGTCAGCGTTTTATGCGCTTCGCCGTCGGGGAGTACCAGCGTATGACATGAACGATCGTCGAAGTTTGCGCATAAACGATCCAAATAAAGCGGTGCGATCGTGTCGTTGGTCAAGATGAGCACTTGGTCCGACGCCGCGGATGTCGAGAATATCTCGCGCTTGGCTAGCAGACCTGCGCCTATATGAATAGGGTAGGATCTGGCGCCGAGGTCAACCTGGAGCGTCGCGCTCATTCTCGCTCACCCATGATCTTCGCGACGACCTGTTTTACAGACAACTTACCGGTATCGATCACCAGATCGGCGACTTCGCTGTACAGAGGTTCTCTCACGTCTAGAATTTCACCGAGCGTTTTCGCCGGATCGCCCGTGCGTAGCAGCGGGCGAGAGTTATCGTGCCGAGTTCGTTCAATGAGCTTTTCTAGTGGCGTCTTCAAGTAGACAACGAACCCGCGTTCATTCATCCACCGTCGGTTTTCTTCGCTCAGAACAGCGCCTCCGCCGGTTGCGAGCACGGTTCTCTCGAGCTGAGTCAATTCTTCCAAGAGCTTGCACTCACGCTCCCTAAAACCGGATTCACCCTCTATATCGAAGATCAGCGACACGCTGGCGCCCGTACGGCGTTCCAGCTCGTGGTCGAGGTCGCGGAAATCGAAGCTCAATTTGCGCGCAAGCTGACTCCCAATCGTCGTTTTACCGGAACCCATGGGCCCAACGAGAAATATAGGTTCTTGATCTCGCACGATGCGCACTATTTTCGCGCATTTCGGCGTTCGTCGCTGCAATTCGGAGCGCCGATTAGCTCGGAAATCGCCGTGAGGGATACGGCTTTGACGGGCTGCGCTCGCCCGGTGGGTACGCCGGCGCCCGGTGAATAAAAAAAGCGGGAGCCCGGCTCCCGCTTTTTGATAGTAGCGTTTTCCCGGATTTAACGGGATGAGAGCGACAAGCTCTCCTTTATGATCTTCGGCGTTACGAAGACCAGGAGTTCCTGCTTGTTCGCTTCGACCTCGGTCCTTTGGAACAATTTTCCAAGATAGGGCAGATCGCCGAACCACGGCACGCTGGTACGGTCGTCACGGTTCGTCGATTCGTAAATCCCACCGAGCACCACGGTTTCGCCGTTGTCGACCAATACTTGAGTTTGAAGCTCATTCGTGTCGATACTCGGAATGCCGGAGAAAACTTGGCCGACGGAATCCTGGTTCACCGTCAGGTCCATGATGATCCGGTCGTCTGGTGTTATCTGCGGGGTTACCTGCAGGCTCAACACGGCTTTCTTGAACGAGATCGATGTGGCGCCGCTTGACGAAGCCTCGAGAAACGGGATCTCCGTTCCGGACTCGATCAATGCCTGGCGTTGATTCGCAGTGATCACGCGCGGCGCGGAAATGACTTCACCGCGGCCCTCGGCCTGCAGTGCAGTCAGTTCCAATTGAAGCAAATAACTGCCGACTTTACCGACCGTATACTTGAAGTTACCCACCGCACCGGCTGCAGCCAAATCGACGATGTAGTTTTCGAGTCCGTCTACATTGAACGTCGTATTGCCACCGTAGTTAACGTCACCCGCTATGCCGCCGCCGACCGATGACCGGAAACCGGACTTGCTGTTCAGCGGGTTGATGGCAAGGTTCTTCCGGTTCCCAGCGTGGCTGTACCCGAACTTCACGCCGAGGTCCTTGGAGAAATCCTCATTCGCGACGACGATGCGCGATTCGATCAACACCTGCCGTACCGGCACATCGAGCGCCTCCACGACCTTTCGGATCTCCGTCAGCTTATCGGCCGTATCCTGTACGAGTAGCGTGTTTGTACGGTCATCGACCGTTACGTTTCCGCGTTCTGACAAGAGATTGTTCGATTCGTCTCTGATCAGATCCGAAATCGTCGCTGCCTTCGCATAATTCACTTGCATGAACTCAGTACGCAATGGCGCGAGATCCTGAATCTGCTGCATGGACTCGAGTTCGAGTTTCTCGCGCGCTGCAATTTCTTCCTGCGGTGCAACCATCATTACGTTGCCCATGTCGCGCTTACCGAGACCGCGCGCTTTGAGGATAATGTCGAGTGCCTGATCCCAGGGAACGTTTTTCAAACGCAACGTGACGTTGCCACCGACCGTGTCACTCGCGACGAGATTCTTCTCAGTGAAATCCGCGATGAGCTGTAGCACGGCGCGAACTTCGATGTTCTGGAAGTTCAACGACAAACGCTCGCCCGTATAACCGAATTTGTCCCTCTTGAGCGTTTCTTCCTCTTCCGGCGTCAGAGGACGTAATTCCAGGGTGAAGACGTTGTCGGATTGGTAGGCGAGGTGCTCGAATAAGCCCGTTGGCGTAACGACCATTCGCGTGCCATTACCATGGCGAAAGGTGTCGATTTCGCGCGCCGGCGTGGCGAAGTCGATGACGTCCAATTTGCGATCCAAGGACTCGGGCAGCGAAGTCTCGGCAAAGTCCACGATCACGTTTTCACCTTGCTCCGTGATGTTGATGCCGATGTCCGGGACCGACAGGTCGACCACGATCTGAGCTTCGCCTGCGGAACCGCGGCGGAAATCGATGTCGGCGATTTCGGCGCCCGTCGCGGCGCCGGGCAGGCTCGCCACGTCGCCGCCCACCAGCGTCTCGAGGTTCGCAGGCGTGCCTTCCAAAGTAACCTTGATCGTGTTGCCGCTCGTTTCGATGTCGTAGGGTACGAGCTGGGCCAAATTGACGACGACCCGCGTTCTATCCTCGGCTTCCACCGCCGTTACACTTTCCGCGTTTCCTACACCGATCGTCTGAGAACGATTTTCAAGGTTAAGCGTCGTCCCGGGGAGGTCGAGCGCTATACGCGCCGGATTGTCGATCGTGAAACTCAATGGATCGGCGACCGGGTCGGAGAGCTTCATCATGATCTATACGCGATCGCCAGGAAGCGAGGTGAAACTGACATCGTCCAAGGTCGCAGCGAAGATTGACCCGTTATGCACGCCGAGCGTCATTAAACCCCCGAACAACAAAGCGGCGAACCTCAAAGGATGCCGCCGGCGGTTGGGGTTTTGCCGGGAGTTGAAAATGGTGAAGCTTTTTAGAATGGTCATCTTCCTACCCTATTCCTCGGATAAGGCCAGGGCCGCTGAACGTTCTTCGTAGCGCCCTACCGAATCCTTGATGATTTCTCGGATGTCGATCCGATCTTCCTGAATATTGATGATCTTGCCGAAATTTCTGCCTACGTAATTTCCGACCTGAACCCGATGCACCGTGCCTTCCTGGTCTCGCACTATGCCCCACAGGTTTTCCGGATTTTCGAGTACGCCGACCATACGCAGAGCGTCTAACTCGTAGCCTTCGAGCTCCTCGCGATTGTGGGTGCTGATCTCATTGGCGTATTCCAACTGTTTGGGATCGTCCATCTCGATGATCTTCGGTCCTTCCGGCCGAATATCGAAAATCGATCGAAATGGATCGCGTAGTCGTAATTCTTGTGCTTGATATAGGTAGCGTTCATAGGGCTTGATCGGCGGCAGCGGTTCTATTTCCCCGCCGGGACGCGCAAGCATTTCATCCGCGTAATTCTGGAGATCGGTCATGTCTTTCGAGACACAGCCACTCATGAGAACGATCAGCCCGAGCGCAATCAATGCGCGAAGAAGCTTGGTTTTCTGCTCCGGCTTCATGATTAGGATCCCTCGCCTTCCTCTTCTTCGTCGATATAGCGATAAGTCTTGGCCGTCGTTTCAAGAATGAGCCGCGGTGCACCTCCAGCTTCATTATTCGGCCCAGGTACGATCTTGATGTCGTGGTTAGTGACAATTCGGGGCAGATCGGACACACTACTGATGAAATTACCGAATTCGTGGTAGTTGCCCATTACGCGGATCTGGATCGGTAATTCCACATAAAAATCCGCAGGTTGCTCATTGCCTGGTTTGAACAGTTCAAACTCGAGGCCGGCACCGAGACCTTGTTGCGAGATATCGACGAGCAATTCGGCGACCCCGGTCTTGTCCGGCAAGCGCTTGAGTAAATCGCCGAATGTTTCCTTGATGTCCTCTAATTGCTGCTTGAGCGCCGGTAGATTCGCCGCTTTCCTCTGCTTCGCCTCGAATGAAAGCTTTAAATCGCCTTCCTCGCTACGCACTTTTTCGAGTTGCACCTGTAGTTCCTTGATGTCGTAGTACCATCCAGCCCCGACGATCGCGGCGAATATGACAACGGCACCGGTGATTTTGATCGGTAGCGGCCAGCTCCCTAAGTTGTCGAGACTGAGGTCGTTCAGATCTGCCATTGACATAGCCATCAGATTTCATCCTCCTCTTCCTCGCTGGTTTTCAAGGAAGCTTGTTTCAACGTGAGGGTGAAATTCGCCGTTCTACGGCTGCCATCTATTGCCGATTGGATGATGGATAATTTCGGATCCTTAACCCATTCTGACGATTCGACATTACGCATGTAGCTGGAGACACGCGCATTCGATTGCGCGATACCCTTGATAGTAACGGTGTCACCTTTCTGGGACACCTCCTCCAGATAAACGCCCTCGGGCAAAGTGGAAACGAGCTCGTCGAACAGGTGCACGATGATCGGGCGACTCGTCTGGAGCGTTTCGATCGCCTTCATTCGTGCGATCAGACTCTCTTTCTCACGCTCGAGTCGTTTGATTTCCTCGATTTTCTTATCGAGTAAGACGATTTGCTCGGTAAGGAACGTATTGCGCTGCTGCTGCTGCTTTATCAGCTCGTTGAAGTAAAGGTGGATACCAAACCAAACGACAACGGCGAAGGCCGCACAGATGCCCAGTGCCGCCAGATATTCGGTTCGTTGTTGTGTCCGTAGCTCTTCACGCCACGGAAGTAGATTTACGCGTGGCATTAGTCGAAACTCCTCAACGCGAGTCCACATGAAATCATCATTGCAGGCGCGTCGTTGGCAAGTGCGTTGCCTCGTACCTGCGTCGATACAGACATGTTTTTGAATGGGTTGGCAACCGTAACGCTCGTATCGATCTTCGATTCGATGAGTTCACCGATCGCCTCGATCGATGCACAACCGCCAGCGATAACGACGTGATCGACCGCGCCTACCTGGCTCGATGAATAGAAAAACTGGAGCGCGCGATTGACTTCCTGCGCCATCGATTCCTTGAACGGTTCGAGCACTTCGGGTTCATAGTTGTCCGGCAATCCGCCCTGCCGCTTAGCCAGGCCAGCCTCTTCGTAAGACAAGCCGTAGCGTCGCTGGATTTCGTCGGTAAGTTGCCGGCCGCCGAACATTTGCTCGCGGGTATAAATGATCTTGAAATCTTCCAGCACACTCAGCGTCGACGTCGTTGCGCCGACGTCCATGATCGCGAGGATGTGCGAGTCACCGATGCGCCCATCATTTTCGGCCAGCAGTGTTACCGCGTTTTCAAGCGCAAACGCTTCCACGTCAACGACTTTCGCTTGCAAGCCCCCGACGCCCAACGCCGCGACACGGATGTCGACATTGTCGCTACGCGAGGCCGCCAACATCACGTCGACCTTATCCGGTTCGCTTTCAGAGGGTTGGAGAACCTGGAAATCCATGCTGATTTCTTCGAGCGGATAAGGGATGTACTGATCGGCTTCGATCTGTATCTGACTCTCCATGTCGTCCTCATTGAGCTCCGAGGGCATCGTAATCACCTTGGTGATCACGGCCGAACCGGCGACCGCACAGGCTGCCGTTTTCGTCTTGGACGCGCACTTAGCCACGGCGCGCCCGATCGCCTCGCCGACGAGCTCAGCATCCGTTATATTCTTTTCGACAACGGAGTTAGGCGGCAGCGGTTCGACCGAGTAGCTCTCGACCCTGTATTTGCCGCCGCCGCGCGCGAGCTCGAGGAGTTTGACCGACGTGGAACTGATGTCGACTCCGAGCAATGGTATCTTTGCGCGTGAGAATAAAGCCACTATTTTATTCTTTAAAATTAACTAGTTAACTTGTAACGTTGCGCATTAACCTTAGAAACCAGGGCTAACTATAGACAATCATCGAGGGAAAAACAATCCGTTTCTGGGTAAAGTCTAATAGAAATCGACTGTTACACTATTTTTCTAAAGTATTAATGCATCATATATGGGCGTCGCACTGAACTGAACCACAAGATGTTGCGATTAGCCTTCTATTCCCTGCTGCTCTGTTTCGCCCTCGCGCTGGCCGGCACGGCGGGCGTACTGTGGTACATCGTTCCCCAGCTGCCGCCGGTTGAATCGCTTCGAGACGTGCAACTGCAAACGCCTCTTAAAGTGTATACCAGCGACAGCAAACTGATCGCTGAATTCGGGGAAAAACGCCGCGATCCGGTCGCCGTCGAAGATGTTCCCGTGCTCATGAAGCACGCCTTCATCGCCGCCGAGGACGACCGCTTTTACGATCACCCGGGCGTCGACTGGATGGCGATCACGCGAGCCGCGATCGGGTTATTGCAGACGCGCGAAAAAAAGCAAGGCGGCAGCACGATCACGATGCAAGTCGCGAGGAACTTTTTCCTGACGCCTGAAAAAACCTATGAGCGCAAACTCAAAGAAATCGTATTGGCCGTCATCATCGAACGCGAATTGTCGAAAGATGAAATCCTCGAACTCTATCTCAACAAGATTTTCCTGGGACATCGGTCCTATGGCGTAGCTGCTGCTGCCCAGGTTTATTACGGCATGCCGCTCAACGGTCTCGACCTGCCGCAAATCGCGATGATCGCGGGGCTTCCTAAAGCGCCATCACGTACGAATCCGATCAGCAATCCGATTGCAGCGCGCGAACGGCGCGCTTATGTACTAGGCCGCATGCTGGAGCGCGGCCTGCTCGATGAAGAACGATTCGAGGCGGCGAACGCGGCGCCCTTGACTGCGAAGCGTCACGGTCAGGCAGTCGAAACGCCGGCGCCTCACTTTGCGGAATTGGTGCGCGACTACATGTTGGATCGCTATGGCGACGATGCGTATACCTCGGGCTTTAGAGTGCATGCGACGATCCCCAGTTATCTTCAGCAAGCCGCTACCGAGGCCGTACGCAAAGGGCTGGTCGATTATGACCGCAGACATGGATATCGGGGACCTGAAGCTTCGGTCGAATTATCGGCGAGCGCGGCGGAAGAAGAATGGAGCGCGGCGCTACTGAATTATCACGAAATCGGCGGATTTTATCCGGCGCTCGTCATCGCCCAGGAAGAACAGAAACTCATCACCTACACCAAGGAATACGGGGCGATCCCGATCGCTTGGGAGGGCTTGAGTTGGGCGCGAAAATATTTGTCGCAAGACACCCGTGGGGCACGGCCGAAAACGGCCTCGGATATCGCTACGATCGGCAACATCGTACGGGTCAAATGGCATGCGCCGGAGCCAACCGGCAGTGCTGAAACGGAAGGCGACGCGGTTGCGGCCGGCCATTGGCGGCTCGAGCAAGTTCCGACAATCGAAGGCGCTTTGGTTTCTCTCGACCCGTTGAATGGCAGCATTCAGGCGCTCGTCGGAGGCCTTGATTATTACCGCAGCAAGTTTAATCGGGTCACGCAGGCGAAGCGGCAACCGGGATCGAACTTCAAACCATTCATCTACACCGCATCCCTTCAAAAGGGTTTTACCGCCGCGAGTTTCATCAATGACGCACCGATCGTGTTCGACGCACCGGGGCTGGAAAGCGCCTGGCGACCTGAAAATTACAGCGGCAAGTATTTCGGGCCCACCCGCCTGCGAGAAGCGTTAACCAAGTCGCGCAACCTCGTCTCGATTCGCTTGCTCCGCGCCATGGGAGCCGACTATGCACTCGATTACGTCGCCCGCTTCGGATTTAACTCGGCGACCTTGCCAGAAAATCTTTCGCTGGCGCTCGGAAGTGGCGAGCTGACGCCCATGGAACTCGTCACGGGTTATGCCGTATTCGCCAACGGCGGTTACAAGATCGATCCATATTTCGTTCAGCGGATCGAGTCGGGAAGCGGCGAATTGGTCTATGAAGCTGATCCGGTAACGGTGTGCGAAGTCTGTGAAAACGTTGCGCTCGACGACGATGGTGAGCCACTCGATATCGCGACGCTGATCGACATGGAACAACTCCCGCCAAACAGGTCCGCTCCTCGCATCATTGATGCTGAGAATGTATGGATTATGAATTCGATCCTGCAGGACGTGATCAAACGCGGTACGGGCCGTAAGGCGCGGGTATTAGCGCGCGAGGATCTGGCGGGCAAGACCGGTACCACGAACGACCAGAAAGACGCGTGGTTTTCGGGGTACAACGGACACGTCGTGACCACGGTATGGGTTGGTTTCGATCACGTCGCGCCGCTCGGCAAACGTGAAACAGGTGCGCGGGCTGCGTTGCCCGCATGGATCGACTACATGCGCGCCGCACTCGAAAACATACCGGAAACGCAGATGGTGCGTCCGCCCGGGTTGATCACCGTGCGAATCGATCCCGATACGGGATTGCTGGCCGGCGCCGATCACCCTAATGCGATCTTCGAATCGTTTCGCGAGGGCTCGGTTCCGCCACGCGGCGATCGAACCGGAACGGATCGAAGCAAACAAGCGACGCAGCGGGACGTCATTCCCGAGCATCTTTTCTAGTGCCCTGTCCCACAAATAACTTCCATAGTTGGCTTGTCTCTTTCGCCCCTGGCGGCGTTGCTCCTCTTTGTGTAGAGCCCGCTCATAAGCATCGTCGCGCCTTGCCAGTGACGAAAAATCCGCCGCCAACTATGGAAGTTATTTGTGGGACAGGGCACTAGAATAACGAATGGCTCGAAAATCCCGCCAGTCGCCAACGACGCGATTTGAGATTGCGACGACCGCTGCGCGCATGATAGTCGACGGTACTGCGGGTGATTTCGAGGGCGCGAAGCGCAAGGCAGCGCGCGAATTAGGCTTGGACTCCCGGCGACATCTCCCTGATAACCTCGAGCTACATCGCGCTGTCGCCGACTATCTGGCTCTGTTTCACGGCGAGCAACACGAATCCAGATTACTGCGTTTGCGTGAATGCGCGCTCGAAGCCATGGCCTACTTTAATCGTTTCGATCCACGCCTCACCGGTCCGGTGCTGTATGGAACAGCTTGCGATCATTCAGCAATTAACTTGCATCTTTTCAGCGCCGAGCTCGAGGCCGTAACGCGCTTTCTCCTCGAACGCCGTGTCCACTATGAGCTTTCCGAATCGCCTTTCCGGTTTGGTCGCGCAGATTCAGCTCATAACATACCCGTATTCAAGCTGATGATGCGCGAGGCCATCGAACTTGCGGTGTTCCCGATAGAAGGGGCGACGCGTCATCCCTTGAGCCAGATCGACGGCAAACCGATGTCCCGTATCGGCACGCGGGCGCTCACCGGGCTGATTCATTCGGGCAAGGTCTTCAATATGGACAGAATTCTGCCGTCGCGTGTCGATATTTATTGACGTGATTCGGCCGAAACCTGGATAGGTTCCACCGTGACCGCCTGTTCCAGATCCGCCCCCATCGTTGCGGTAGCCGTGTTCGCACCGCTGCGCCAGACGTTTGATTACTTGATGCCGGCGGCGCCCCGGCCGCCCGCGCGGCTCGAGGGCTGCCGGGCGCTCGTTCCCTTCGGACGCTCTAGCCGTGTCGGCGTCATCGTCGAAACCAAGGGTTCCAGCGATCTCGAGCCGGATCGATTGAAGTCGGTCATCAGATTGTTGGATGACGTACCGTTGCTGCAGGCGCAATGTCTCGAATTAGCAAGCTGGGCGTCGCAGTACTACCACCATCCCCTCGGTGAAGTCATTGCTGCAATGCTGCCAACACAATTGCGTCGTAATGCATCATTGCCAATAGAGAAAAGTGAAGCCTGGCAACTGACGAGTACCGGAAGGGAAGCTTTAGAGAATCTCGGGAACGGCGCTCCCCGGCAACGACAGCTACTCAGTCTGTTACAGCAGAACCCGTGCACCGCGGAGTCCTTTACGGACTTGGGCATTGCGTGGAGGCCAGTACTTAAACGGCTTTTATCGAAACGCTGGGTGGCCGAAATCGATCGTAATACCGTCACGCCCGAAAAGAATGAGCATTCGTCATCGATCACGCTGAATGACGAACAGGTCCACGCCGCCGAAACGATCGTCGACAGTCTGGATACATTCAAAGCTATCGTGTTGCAGGGCGTTACCGGCAGTGGTAAGACCGAGGTGTACCTGGACGTTATCGACCGCTGTTTGAAAGCCGGCAAACAGACGCTCGTACTGGTTCCCGAAATTGGCCTGACGCAACAGTTGGTAAGGCGGTTCGAGGCGCGGTTCGGCGCCCGTATCGGAGTTCTGCATTCCGGTTTAACGGATCGTCAACGCGCCCTGACCTGGATTCAATGCGGGCGCGGCGAGGTTGGCGTACTGATCGGCACGCGTTCCGCCGTGTGGGTGCCGCTGCGAAATTTGGGTCTTATCGTCGTCGATGAGGAGCACGATCAGTCCTATAAGCAACAAGACGGTTTCCGATATTCAGCCCGCGATATCGCGACCGTCCGTGCGCAGCGCGCAAACGTACCCGTTGTACTGGGGTCCGCGACGCCTTCGCTGGAAACTCTGGCTAACGTGAAACGGGATAAGTACCTGCATACGGTTATAAGGTCCCGCCCGAGAGACATTCCCATGCCTCGCATCTCCTGCCTGGATGTTCGGGGCCTGCCGCTCACGGCTGGACTCAGCGAAGAGCTCATCGATGCGATTCAGACACACCTCAATAACGGTGATCAGGCGATGCTGTTTCTCAATCGGCGCGGGTACTGTCCGTTATTGATATGTCGCAATTGTGGAGAACCACAGCGCTGCGACCGGTGCGATGCCTTTTTGGTTTATCACAAGGCGTTCGACAGCGCACGCTGCCATCATTGCGACAAACAATGGTTCGTGAATCGTCCGGCTCAATGTTGTTCAGCGCCCGAAGTCGCACATATAGGTTTGGGAACCGAGCGATTAGAAGAGACGATAAAGGAGTTGTTCCCGAACAACCAGGTGCGCCGCGTCGATCGAGACTCCGTCCGTCGCAAAGGATTCTTTGACGAAGTCCTGACGGACGTTGCGGACCGCCGCGTCGATATCCTCATTGGAACGCAAATGTTGGCGAAGGGCCTCGATTTTGCCGACGTAACGCTCGTCGGCGTGGTCGACGCAGACAGCCGCCTGTACTCAGTCGACTTTCGCGCCGAGGAACGCCTGGCCCAACTCTTGATCCAGGTCGCCGGCCGGGCCGGACGCGGATTAGCGCCTGGCCTCGTCTTGGTCCAAACGCACCACCCGCACCATCCGGTGTTACGGCGGATCTTGGAAGACGGCTACGAGGTCTACGCCGAGACAGCCTTGAAACAGCGTAAAGACGCTGGTCTGCCGCCCTATTGTGCGATGGCGCTCATCCGCGCGGAGTCCGTGCACCCCGCGAAGGCCTTGGATTTCCTAGGTCTCGTGCGCGGCGTGCTTACACGAACTGGCGATGGCCAGCTCGAGGTCAGCTATCCTATTCCGGCGATGATGGAACGTCGCGCAGGCAGATATCGGGCGCTCATCGTGATCCGCGCGCGCAGCCGGGCGCAATCCGGCCAGCTACTTTCGGATCATCTAGACGACATCGAAGATCTCGCGCGTAGTTCCAGCGTGCGCTGGTCGCTGGATATAGACCCTCAGGACACGATGTAAACGGGCACCTCGGAGATAGAACGTGAGTGAAACGCGGGCATTGAAGCAGCGGCTACGCGCCTCGCTCGATGCCGTACTCGAGGACATGCTTGCGCGTGGCGATCTTGCGCTCGACGCAATCCCGGTCTATCAAATCGAGGTTCCGAAGCAGGCCGAACATGGAGATTACAGCACCAATGTCGCGATGGTGCTGGCCAAGCCCTGTAAGCGTACACCTCGGGAGCTAGCCGGTTTGATCGCCGCGAAGCTGTCAAATTCGGATTTTTTCGAACGCATTGATGTTGCGGGCCCGGGGTTCATCAATTTCCTGATCCACGACAAGGGCGTGTTTCAGGTCGTGAATCAAATTCACGCCGAACGCGCGGACTATGGGCGGTCTCAATTGGGACGGGGGATCACGATACACGTGGAATACGTCTCGGCCAATCCAACCGGTCCCCTGCATATTGGACACGGTCGTGGCGCCGCAATCGGCTCATCCATTGCAAATCTATTACAGTCCTGCGGCTTTGACGTGTGCCGCGAATACTACGTCAACGATGCCGGGCGGCAGATGGATATCCTGGCCCTCAGTGTATGGCTGCGCTACCTTGAATCATTCGGCCATGTCGTCGATTTTCCCGCGCAAGCGTATCAAGGCGCATATATAGAGGAGATCGCTACCCAGATTCGCGCACGGCGGGACGACACGCTGTTGGTCAACGGCGTGGAATTTAAGCCGGCAGCGCCGGGGACAGACCCCGAACGCGTGCTTGACGATATGATTGCAACGGCAAAGCATTTACTCGGCGAAGCGCGTTATGAAGAAATTCAAGAGTCCGCCAAAAACAGCATACTCGAGGAAATCAAGTCCGATCTCACGGATTTCGGGGTGCTATTTGACGTTTGGTATTCGGAAGCTTCACTGTCTGAACGGGGCCTGATCGATCAAGCGGTCGATGCCTTGGTTGAACGCGGACACGTGTTCGATGAGGGTGGGGCGCGCTGGTTTCGGTCATCGGATTTTGGCGATGAAAAAGACCGCGTAGTCGTGAGAGACAACGGTGTGAATACCTACTTCGCGGCCGATATCGCTTACCACCAAGACAAGTTCGCGCGCGGATATGAGAATGTGATAGATATTTGGGGAGCCGATCATCACGGCTATATCGCCCGTGTAAAGGCCGCGATCCAGGCTACCGGCGTGGACCCTGAGCGTTTGGAGATCCTGCTCGTGCAATTCGCATCGTTGTTTCGCAGCGGCGAAAAAGTAGCCATGTCGACTCGCGCAGGGGAGTTCGTAACGTTGAAACAGCTAGTGAAAGAAGTCGGTGTGGATGCAGCGCGATTTTTTTACGTAATGCGTCGTTCAGATCAGCATCTGGAATTCGACCTCGACCTCGCGACCGCGCAGAGCAACGACAATCCGGTCTACTACGTTCAATACGCGCATGCACGAATTTGTAGCGTGATGCGGCAGTTGGGGGAACGCAAGCTAAGCACCATCGAAGACCTCACAGTTCTGGACGAATTCCTCGTTGAACCTAAGGAAAGAGCATTAGCAGTTTTGCTGTCGCGCTATCCGGACGTCGTGGAAGCTGCCTGCTCGAGCCGCGAACCGCATCAGCTAACTAATTATCTACGTGAATTGGCGACCCGATTCCACGCGTATTACAACGTCCACAAAGTTCTCGTTCGGGATGATTCTTTGCGAAGCGCCCGGATCAAGCTCATTGGGGCGGTCAGACAGGTCGTCGCCAATGGTCTTGGTATTCTGGGAATTAGCGCGCCGAGCGAAATGTAGGCGTGGCACTGAGTTATGGGCCCGAAGGATTACAAGAACACCGCAGGACCAGGCACAAAACCCGCGCCGCGTAGCGGAAGTTGGATCTCTTTTATCAGTGGCTTGGGCGTTGGATTACTGGTTGCGCTGGCAATATACCTCTGGTCCGAGCGCCTCCCTCCGCCTGCTGCGCTGATCAGCAGTATCGAAAGTAATCTGGAAAGCGTCGACGACTTCGACGTTCCAGAGATCATGCCCGACGCCGGCAAAACCCTGCCGCGCCCAACCTTCGACTTTTATAAGATTCTTCCTGAAATGGAAGTGCCGGTGCCGGAATGGGCGTTGTCGGGCGACCAAGATGACGATGAACCGGGATTGGCGCCGGGAACCTACGTACTACAAGTCGGTTCGTTCAAGCAATTCGAGGATGCCGATCGGGCCAAAGCGCGCCTCGCCTTCCGAGGCATAAGCGCTCGGATCCAGCGCGTCGTGATCAACGGTCAGGACGTATGGTTTCGAGTGCATGTCGGGCCATTCTCAGATGTCGCGGATATCCGTGCGATGCGCGTTAAGCTCATCGAAAATGATATGGATTTCATTTTGCTGAAGATTGGAGTCGCCGGTACGACGTGACGAGCGATTCGCTTCGCCGGCGAAATTCGGGAACTCAAGCCAGAACCGGTTCCTCTTGCTCGCTCATTAACCGATCGAGGTTCTCACGAACGGCTTTATGAAATGCCGACTCGCCATTCTCATCATGGAAGTAGCTGGTAAGCCGTATCTCCTGGGATAGATAAAAACCGACCACTTCATGGGACACGGATTGCCACGATGGCCAATTGATCGCCTTTTTATGCAGTACCTCGAATTCGCGCTTCAGTTTCAACGAGCTTTGGAGAAAAAGACCGTATTCGGCTGCCAGACCCGCGAGGTCTGCAGCCCGAACGGCTTTGTGTTCGGCACTGACGAAACGCGCATTTCGTTCGGTCGCTAGAATCGCCTCGCCGGCCTTTTTGACGAGGCCCGCGGGTACGCCATGGTCTTCAAGAATTGGAACCGCGAGCGCGACCGAATACAGCTCTTTGTTTTCATAGCCGAGGGCGATGTGGTCTTCGTGGTAACCAGCATCATGGAACAGCAAGGCGAAGTAGACGACATCCGCGTTTATACGAATATTCTCCTCTCGACAGCGCTGAAGGATCGTATTCGCTGACGCCAAAGTATCCTGAATGTGGGTGAAATTGTGGTACGGAAGCGCGTCGTTGTATAACGCGCGCGCCTTCGTTTCCAACGCTTCGTCTCGGATCCGTTCCATCATGCGACGCGACCGGGGTGGCGTGATCGAGGGGATGGAGCGGGTGATGGGAATCGAACCCACGTTCTCAGCTTGGGAAGCTGATGTTCTACCATTGAACTACACCCGCTGTGACGTTGCATCGCCGGGCGTTCCCCATCACTAGACGTAATCGGGTTACGCGCCCCGGCGCTTCGACCGTTGAACCGATCGCGTACCAAACTCGATTCTATTGTCTAGACAATCGCAGTCAACGCGCCTTTAAAGCAGGGTCCTCGAGCACCGGCCGGCACGCCGAGTGTGGCCCGGAACCGGCATATTTTTACGCTCTGCGGTGGGGTATCATGGCTCCGAGGCGACACAATTTTAAATTGAGCTTGTCCCAGAGCAAGGGATATCGCAGAATCCTTGTCTATAATAGGCCTGATCTCATGAGGTTAGGATAAAAGCCTAAGGCCGAGCATAAGCGCTCAGCCGACCGCACGCGGGGACTCGGGTATCAAGAGCGAATGCAAACAGGCAAACCGACAATCGTTCTCGTCGACGATAGCACCGCTATGCGGACGTTCTTTGAGCAGGTCGCACAAGAAGCAGACGTTGAGTTTCACGCCTACGAATCGGCTGACGATTCTCTGGGTTTCCTCGACACGCAACAGCCCAACTTGTTGTTTCTAAATATCATCATGCCCAACAAGGACGGTTTCACGTTCCTCAAGGAACTCCGGAGCCACGAACTGCACGCCGATACGCCCACGGTCATGATTAGCTCCAAAGACTATGCGCAGGACCGAACCACCGCTAAAGAGCTTGGGGTCCTGGAGTTCGTGGCTAAGCCCATCTCGAAGAAGGCGATCCGATCGCTGATAGATAAATACGTAGGCACCGGCAACGCCAACGTATGAGCAGCAGCTATATACGTTTTTGGGGCGTTCGAGGATCTTACGCCGCCCCTCACAAGTCACATCTGGGCGTCGGCGGCAACACATCCTGCGTTGAAATACGCACTGGTGACAGCCTGCTGGTTTGTGACGGTGGCACCGGCATTATTTCGCTCGGCGAACAGATGATGCGCGATGGCGATCTGTCCGAAATGATGGTCGTATTCACCCACTACCATTGGGATCACATTTGCGGGCTGCCTTTTTTTCAGCCGGCGTTTTCGCCTGATTGGAAGATCAAATTTTTCGGTCCTGGCGATAGCGCGAGCGATATCGAACAACGTCTGTCCGACCAAATGAAGGCGCCCTACTTTCCGGTCGAGACCGAGACGTGGATGGCTGATATCGAATATCTCGAACCCAATACCGACGGCGTATCACACGGACCGATCGACGTCACCTATCACAACGTACACCACCCGGGCCTAACCTATGGGTACCGGATCGAGGTGGCTGGAAAGAATGTGGTTTACGTGTCTGATAACGAAGTCCACTTTTTGAAGACGTCAATTGCAAAACGCCTCCACGAGTTTGACGAAGACGAACACGAGCTCCTCGATCGAATGGTGTCCGAACAGCGTAGCGCGGAAGTCTCGGCGATCGAAGGCGTGGATATACTGATACACGACGCCCAGTACACGCCATTCGATTACGATAAAAAGCGCGGGTGGGGCCATTCTTGCTACGTCGATACCGTCAACCTGGCGATCGACGCTGGTGTCGCGTGCCTCTATCTCTACCATCACGATCCCACCTACAACGATGATCGCGTAGAATCGATCCACCGGGACAGCTTACAGATCATCCGCGAGCGGGGATCGGATATGGAGTGCCTCGTCGCTCGTGAGGGCATGATTGTCGACATCTGAATCCGGCTCGATCGTGAGTTCCCACGTACGCGCTAGTGCCCTGTCCCGCAAATCCGTAACGGTGAACGGCCGGGTGGTCGAGCTTCCCGCGTCATTTCGCATCGATGATCTGATCAAGCAAATGGCGGTGAAGGGCCGTTACGCCGTTGAAATAAACGGCGAAATCGTGCCGCGAAGCGAACACCCCAGCCGATTGATCGGGTCGGGCGACGTCATTGAAATCGTAGCGGCGATCGGCGGCGGATAAGCGGGCTCGGGTATAATCCCGTTACGCCGTTAGTCCAGAATAGATGACCAATACGCAGCCCATCACCGCGGACGAACCCGATCTCCTCCATGTCGCGGGGCGCGAATTCCGCTCACGCTTGCTCGTCGGTACCGGAAAGTATCGGGATTTTGACGAAACCGCGAAAGCGATTGAGGCCAGCGGCGCCGAAATGGTTACGGTCGCGGTGCGCCGCACCAACCTGGGGCAAACACCGGGTGAACCCAATCTCCTCGATGTGATCTCGCCCGATCGATATACCATTCTACCGAACACCGCCGGATGCTTTGACGCAGCTTCAGCCGTACGGACCTGTCGTCTTGCACGCGAACTCCTCGACGGCCATGAGCTCGTGAAACTCGAAGTGCTGGGTGATGAAAAAACGCTTTACCCCAACGTCGTGGAAACCTTGGCTGCGGCGCGCACGTTGTGTGAAGACGGATTTTCCGTGATGGTGTACACCAACGATGATCCCATCGTGGCGCTCGAGCTCGAAGCCATCGGATGCGCGGCGGTAATGCCGCTCGCTGCGCCGATTGGTTCGGGCCTCGGTATACAGAATCGTTACACAATTCGCACTATCGTCGAGAATGCCGGCGTTCCGATCATCGTCGACGCAGGGGTAGGTACGGCGTCCGAAGCAAGCGTTGCCATGGAACTGGGATGCGATGCAGTGTTGATGAATACCGCGATCGCACAGGCCAGGCACCCGGTGCTGATGGCATCGGCGATGCGTAAAGCTGTGGAGGCAGGACGCGAAGCGTTTATCGCCGGCCGCATGCCGCGAAGGGCTTATGCCTCGGCCTCTTCTCCTATCGACGGTACACTTCTCCCCTGAGCCCGCCGCAACGAAACGCCGAAGCGGCGATGCCGCAGTCCAGCCGCACGAGAAAGATCCGCAGCTACGTGATCCGCGAAGGCCGGATCACGCGCGGTCAATCGGCGGCCCTCAAAGAACTGTGGCCTACCTATGGAATCGAGCTCGAAAACTTGAGCACGGTTCCTCTCCGGGTTTTTGAGCGCATCGCTCCGCTGCATCTGGAGATCGGTATCGGTGACGGGGAGAATCTGCTCGCGATGGCAATCGCGGCTCCCCAGAACAATTATCTCGGATGCGAGGTACATCGGCCGGGGCTCGGACATGCCTTACTCAGAATACGGGACGAGCAGTTGGACAACGTGCGCCTGATTGAATCCGATGCCGTTGATCTTTTGCCAGCTATGGCGCCTGCTTCCCTCGACGGCATTTACATCTTCTTTCCCGATCCGTGGCCGAAAAAGCGCCACCACAAAAGGCGTCTCGTGCAGGAACCGATGCTCGATCTGCTCGCCGAAAGGCTCAAAGCTTCGGGACGACTATATTTTGCGACCGACGATGCGGGTTATGCGGAATCGGTTCTGGATGCGATCGAACGATCGCGACGCTGGTTGAATCTCGCCGGCCCTGACCGTTTCGCGCTGCGACCCCACTGTCGATCGGTTACTCGGTTCGAACAGCGGGCGAATAACGACCAGCGGCGGGTTTATGAGCTCGCGCTGGCCACCGCGTCAAATTGAACTCAATATGCCGGGATCGTCGGCTTGTTGAAAAACAAGTTTTTCAACAGCCTGTTAGCTCGCTAAACGAGGCCAAGCTGGTGAATTCCGATGCGGGGATTGGAGCCTTTCGGCTGTTTGGCTGCAATATGCCGTAGACGCGGTCAATTCCGTATTCGCGCGCCGCGCGCAATACGTCGTGATTGTCGTCGACGACTATCGTTCGTGCGGCAACGATTCCCGCGCGCGTTTCCAGTTCACGCCAAAACGCCGTACGTTCTTTCGCCACACCGAGATCGTGTGAACTGACGATATCTTCGAAATAAGAGCCGATGCCGGTTTGTCGAAGCTTACGCGCGAGGCTTTTCGGATGTGCGTTTGTCGCCAGGACCGAATATACGCCACGGCCGACGAGAAATTCGAGAAAAGCTTGTGCTTCGGGCCTGACGCAGATGAACGATTCTAATTCAGCTTCAAGCGAGTTGATGTTAATCGCGAACGACCGGCTCCAGTGATCGAGGCAGTACCAGATCAAGGTGCCACGCCGCGTAACCATGCGGGCATCTATCTCATCGCGCGCACGGGCCTCGTCTGTGGCGTGTACTTCGCCGTATCGTCTTGGTAGCAAGGTGTTCCAGACTTGATCGTCGAAATAAAGATCGAGCAAGGTGCCGTCCATATCGAGGACGGCATATTCAACGGTATTCCAGTCCAGATGTATCTGTGTCGGCCCAATCACTCGCAAATTTCGCCAAACTTTTCACAGCGGCGTCGGCATTTGTATACACCTCGAGGATCGACATTGCAGAACTTGCCCCACCTCATGCATCCATGTACACACGTCGTACCTTTGTCCTTGGATTCAGTCACAATTTCCTGACGTTCTTCTTGTGAAGTTCTCGGCGTCGCGTCGTCGGCCGCTATTGCCTGGCCATATTGGCCCGCAATGAAGACCGCAAATATCAGCCATACGCCGAGCCGAAAAGCGCTCAAACGGAAACAAGGTGTGTGCGTGTGCATGTTGCAATCCAACTGGAAACAAGGGTTGTCAAGATACATTCTGCAGATAAAGGATGAACCAAATATGAATCAAGTGCACGATCCGCTATCGAGCTAACGCTCAATTGCCTCGTTTGGCGGCGTTCGGAGCGCCTTGCGTCGAAGCTCAACGAGCATTGCTTCCGCCAATTCCCGGTCTTCGGTCTTAATTCTCTGGCGCAAGCCCGCCAGCGCCTCGGATGCCATAGCGCTATTCTCAGCGCCCAGCGCCAGCCAGGCATAAGCTTTGACGAGATCCGGCTTCGTACCAATACCCTCCACATATAACGACGCGAGATTGATCTGCGCGGCAGTGAGTCCCTGCAATGCCGATTGCCTCAACCAAAAGCGGCCTTCCTCGTGATTGACGGCAGTACCATGTCCGAAGGTATACATCAGACCAAGTTGCATCTGCGCTTCCGGCTCACCGGCATTTGCAAGCTCGCCCATTGTTCTGAATGCGATCGCCGCTCGATCGGGATCGTCTACGTGCGCCAGATGCACTTTCGCGATTTGTAATTGCGCTAGCTCGTGGCCTTGCACGGCAGCCGCATTGAGCCATCGAAGCGCTTCGTCTTCATAGACGCTTTCGTCATCATCGAGCATCATCATCGCGAGGTTGAACTGGGCCGCTGCCAGGCCACTTTCGGCTGCTCGCAGAAACCATTCGCGAGCTTGGGGCGGGTCACTCATGACGCCCTGTCCTTTGTAATACATCAAGCCCAGAAAAAACTGTGCTTCGCGATCCCCGAGCGCGGCACTCTGGCGGAACCAATGAGAAGCAGCTTCGTAATCGACATCCCCGCCGTAGCCGCGCAGGCGCATCGTCCCCAGATTGAACATGGCGCCGGCCAGCCCCCGCTCGGCAGACGCCTCGAAAAATCCCCGCGCTTTGTCGTAATCGATGGCTACACCGCGGCCTTTCAGATACATCACGCCGAGGTTGTTTTGGGCGATCGCATCACCGTTGTCTGCCTTGGTCGTGAAGAGCCGGACGGCGGTGTCGAAATCCCCGCGCCGAAAAGCCTCGCCGCCCGTATCGGCCGCCGCAATTTGCGGCATCAAGACCAATAAAGTGAGCCTGATCAGGATGTTATACTGCATTGGAATTTCGCGCTGCTGGCGCAATATGTTTAGGAAAAATTCCCAAGGTGGCGCCGTGTCCAAGCGCTACTATGGCGCGCGTAGCGATAGCGTTACGCTTTGTTTGCGTTGCCCCGCGGCGTTTTGCCACAGCGGGGTTTTTTTTTGCTTCGCACGGCAACCGTTCACCTCGGCTAGTGTGCTGTCCCGCAATAATGTTAGGTGAGTCGCGCCGGATTTTTTGTTCCTGGCAAGGCGCGACGACGCTTATGTGCGGGCTCTACACAAGGAGGAGCAACGCCGCCAGGGACAAAAAAGACCAGCGAATTATGTAACATTATTGCGGGACAGCACACTAGGGTCCGCGTAATAATACCCCGACCGATACCCGCTCTGGCGCCCCGGGGGCACATTGACTGCGCTGCGTATCGGTGAGGAGAAAACTCACGTGAAGAAAAATAACCTGAAGCCCATCGCCGCAGCGCTCGGTTCCAGTATCGCGCTGGCGCTGGCTGCACCCTCGAATGCATTCGAAAACCCGTTTCAAATGGTGGAATTCGGGGAGGGCATAAACGTTGCCGGTGAAGCGACCGACATGCAGGGCAACGAGGTCACGATCGATGACGAAACCGGATTTGAGTATGGCGGTGACCAGCAGGCGAAGTACGCCGGCGGCAAGCTCGGGACCGGCGAGAAAGATCCGGCCGTGTGCGGAACGTTTGCCAACGAAGCGTGCTCGATGAAGCACCTGCAAGAATAGCTGCCGAGAGGACCAATTCCCTATCGGTGCGTGAATACGCAGTTAACGGCGCCGGGCTCGGACTGCGGCGGCCACATTTGGGTCCGCTGGCCGCGCACATTTCAGAAACTATCGATTTTTTCGAGATTGCGCCCGAGAACTGGCTCGGTATAGGCGGTCGCCTGGGCGAAGCGCTCGATAGGGTTACGGGCGAGCGACCGCTCGTGTGCCACGGCCTACTGCTCGATCTCGGCGGCCCGGATCCGCTGGACACCGCATTTCTCGAGCGCCTCAAAGGATTCCTCGATCGCCACGAAACCGTGATCTACGGTGATCATCTTGCCTTCTGTGCGGACCATGGACAGCTTTACGAACTGCTACCCATACCGTTTACCGACGCCGCGGTTTTTCACGTTGCCGCGAGGATCCGCCAGGTTCAAGAACAACTCGAGCGACGCATAGCCGTCGAGAACGCATCCTATTACCTCAAGTTATCCGAGGAAATCGACGAGATCGTTTTCATAAATGCGGTTCTCGACGAAGCGGATTGCGACTTGCTGCTGGACATAAACAATACCTACGTCAACAGCGTCAACCATCAGTATGACGCCAAGGCGTTCCTCGCAAGCCTGCCGCCTCACCGAATCGCGTATGCGCATATGGCGGGTCATGCGTATGAGGCCGACGATTTGATCGTCGATACGCACGGTGCTGCAGTGATCGATCCCGTCTGGTCGTTATTGGAGTTCGCCTATCAAACGTTCGGGGTGTTTCCGACGCTGCTCGAACGCGATGAGAACATTCCGCGGTTGCCGGAATTACTACGCGAAGTCAACGCGATACGCGAACTGCAAGCGCAATATGCTCACAGTCGCCGCAGCGCCGCCACATGAGGGGAAAGGCGGTTGAGTCCGAGTTCGTGCGCCTGCAACGCGCGTTCACCCGGTATTTGCGTAACCCCGATGAGGAAACGCCTCCGGCGGGTCATGAAGAGCGCCGTTTAGCTATT
Organism: Gammaproteobacteria bacterium; assembly: GCA_965217605.1. Classification (GTDB taxonomy): domain Bacteria; phylum Pseudomonadota; class Gammaproteobacteria; genus JAYYZW01. The sequence goes on along the minus strand of CBDCJB010000003.1, from coordinate 132,508 downwards.
TATCGCCACGCGGTATTCGCAAATGTCGACGGGCTCATGAAAGACAATTACCCGCGGGTCCGCGACGTGATGCACGAGGCCGATTGGCAGGCGATGCTGCGCGACTATTTGATCCGGCACGTGTCGATGTCCAACGCCTTCATCGACGTACCGCTTGAATTTCTCGACTACCTGGAAAACGAACGAAATGAGCCCGCGGATCCGGAGTATTTGTACGAACTTGCGCATTTCGACTGGTTGGAAACCCTGATCGGCGCGGATGAACGCCGTATCGATCTGACCGGTATCGATCGCGACGGCGATCTCATCACCGGAGTTCCGGTCGCCAATCCGATCTTGAAGGTCGTGACCTACCGCTTCCCCGTGCACGCCATCGGACCCGAATACGAACTTGCCGAAGCACCGCTGGTGCCTACCCGTATCGCCGCCTTCCGCGATCTCGACAATCGCTACGGATTTTTGGATTTAAATGGTGCCGCGGCTCGTTTACTCGAACTCATCAGCGAGGAACACGGTTCTACCGGTAGAGAGATCTTCGAGACTGTCGCACGCGAATTAGACGAGCCGGACGTTTCCGTTCTCATTTCCGCGGGACGGCCGATCTTGGCACGTATGGTTGATCGCGGCGTGCTCCTAGGTACTCGCGGCAACTGACGCTGTCGGAAAAGAAACAGGTCCCGAATTTTCAAGATCTCCGGAGGCAGATCATTAAAATGCAAAGAGCGCCCATAAAAGCAAACCCCGCTATATAAGCGGGGTTTGCGCCGGCGATTGGACCTCGCTGAGCGAGGTCTTCCCGTAAGGGCTTGAAGTGCGCTTCTGCGATGTGACGCGGCACTACTGAGATGAATACAGACGTCGTCGCCAGCATAGCGCGTCGTTAATTCATCCCATAGTTTAACTATAGCAACTGGCATCGAGTTTTCCAGCGTATGCACGATGGTAGAGGTGAAGCCTTGTTGAAGTCGGTGTCAGCGACGATTAGCCTCGAACGGTGATGATTACAGCACCGCGCGTCTACGTTTGACGCTTTCAGGGCGATAAGCAACAGTTTTTGACGATTTTGCGCGAAGTCGTTGTCAGAGGAACGTCGGGAAAAAATGCGGTTTAGTGTGACAAGCGTCCCCGGCCGAGTCGATAATGTTTCGATGAGACAGGGTCCTGCGGTATGAGAATCAAGTGCGTGATGAGCGCTCTGGTGATCGTAAGCGTATCGTTTTTGCCCGGCCGAGTGATGTCCGAGCCGCCTGTTCCCGTCGGCGTTTCAACGGCGCGAACGGCCGAAATCCACGAGGAAGTCACGTTAAACGGCAGCCTCATCGCACGCCGGACGTCGCGTTTGTCTACGGAAATCGACGGCCTGATCTCAGAAATACTGGTTGACGATGGTGACCGGCTCGAGCGCGGTGCGGTAGTGATTCGCCTCGATCCTCGTTTGGCGCGGATCGACAGGGAAGCCGCGAACGCCAGACTCGAAGAAGCGCGGGCGCGCAAGCGCGAGTCCGAGCGCCGCCATCGCGAGTTAATGGAATTGCAGGAGACCCGACACGTAGCCGATACGAGTGTGGACGCCGCAAAAGCGCAGATCGATATCGATGCCGCCACCGTCAAGCGGGCGCAAGCCGAACTCGCGCGTACTGTAGAACTGCTGGAACGACACGTCGTGTATGCGCCCTTTGCGGCCGTCGTAAGTCGTAAGCTCGTCGAACGCGGTGAATGGGTCGAAACGAATACTGCTATCGCGGAACTCGTCGATGTCGGCGTATTGCGACTGGAAGTGCCGGTACCACAGTTTTACTACGCGGACGTCGATACCGAGACACAGGTGCGCATTCGCCTCGACGCAATGCCCGATCGTAGCTTCGAAGCGCAGGTGACGCGCAAGATCCCCGTCAGCGACGCGGCCTCGCGAACGTTCAGAATATGGATCGAAATTCCCAATGACGAACGTTTGCTCGCACCGGGCATGTCGGCGCGCGTGCGCTTACGGATTGCCGCCGGCGACCGCGCTCCCGCCTTGCTGTTACCGCGGGACGCCGTGGTACGCAAACCCGATGGCACGGCTAACGTCTGGGTCATCATCGTAGAAGACGGCATTACCAAAGCCGTACCGCGGTTGATCGAAACGGGTCGATCGTACCGCGATCACGTCGAAATCGTGCAAGGCGACGTCAGGCCTGGCCAGCAGGTGGTGATCCGCGGAAATGAGATCTTGAGGCCCGGGCAATCCGTACTCGTCGCCGAAGAGCACGTGCAGGACATTTAGATGTTGCCCCCGGATTCCGCTCCGCTCCATCCAGGCTACCAGGCGGATGTAGCCCGGATGGAGCGAAGCGGAATCCGGGACCCCTCCTAGCATGTTCGAATTCGCCGTACGCAAGCCGGTAATTCTGACGGTTGTCGTCTTGATCATCTGTGTGTTCGGCCTCACGTCGATCTATCGCGTACCGAAGCAAATGATCCCCGATCTCGATGTGCGAACAGTAACGGTGCGCACGACCTGGCCTGGCGCGACGCCGCAGGACATCGAGAAGGAGATCCTCATCGAGCAGGAAGACTACCTGCGGAATTTGATCGGTCTCGAGCGGATGATCTCCGAGGCGCGGACCGGGCAAGCACAGATCGAGCTCGATTTTCCGCATGGCGCCGATCTCAACGAAATACTCATACGGGTAAACAACGCGCTCGCTCAGGTACCGTCCTATCCGGAAAACGTCGACGAACCGCGCATCATCACGAGTTCCTACTCAAATAATCCGTTCATGTTTTACCGCGTCACGCCGCTGCCCGGTAACCCGCAGAACATCGACATGCATTTGATGCGCGATTTCGTACAGGACTACGTAGCTACGCAAATCGAACGCGTGGCCGGCGTGTCGGAGGCCGAGGTCTGGGGTGGCACCGAGCGGCAGATCCAAATTTTCGTGGATCCCATCAAGCTCGCCGAACGCCGCATCAGCGTGCGCGAATTGCGCGACGCCATTCGGAGCCGCAATCGGGATGTGTCAGGCGGCGATTTGGATTCCGGCAAACGGCGATACATCCTGCGCACCGTCGGCCGTTTCGATACGGTCGAATCGATCGAGGACCTGATCATCGCCCGGCGGGGAAATTTTTCGGTTCGTTTGCGCGACGTGGGATACGCGCAAATGGGAAGTTTCGAGATCAGGAATGTTTCCTACGCTAATGGACGTCCGAACATCACGATAGGGGTGCGGCGCATGATCGGCGCGAACGTCGTGGAGGCGATGAACGGCGTCGTGAAACGGGTCGAAACGATCAATAGAACCGTATTGAACCCGCGTGGAATGCAGATGGATTTATCCAGCGAGGACGTTCAATACGTAAAAGACGCCGTTTTAGTGGTAGGACGAAACCTCCTCATCGGCGCCAGCCTCGCCATTATCGTCTTATTCATGTTCCTCCGCTCTGGGGCGGCAACCGCGATCGGCGCAATCGGTATACCGATCTGCACAGTCGTCGCGTTCCTGGGCCTGATGCTGGCGGGCCGCACGATCAACGTCATTTCTCTCGCCGGCGTAGCCTTCGCGATCGGGATGACGCTCGATAACAGCATCGTCGTGCTCGAAAACATCTATCGCCACCTGGCCGAAGGCAAGGCGCGCGTCGATGCGGCGATCGCCGGCGTGCGTGAGGTCTGGCCGGCGGTATTAGCGTCGACCTTGACCACGGTGCTCGTATTTCTGCCCGTGATCTTCGTCAAGGAGGAGGCAGGGCAGCTTTATTCGGACATCGCTGTGGCTATTTCGGCGTCGATTTTGATGTCGATGATGGTGGCGATCGCATTGGTACCGGCGGCCATGAGCCGCTGGGTCGGCGCCGAGCAGGCGGCCGCCTCAGGGTTTCTCGGCAGCGTTCACCAAATGGGCACGCGGATGAGCAAGGCCACGGTCGCATTCGTCGATTGGCTGATCTCGGGTGCCCTGCGGCGCGCCGTATTGATCGCCGTGGTGCTGTCGATATCAGCGGGCATCATCGGTTTTCTGACGCCCAAGGCCGAATATCTTCCAGAGGGCGAAGAACAAAAGATCTTTGCCTTCATGTTCTCGCCTCCGGGTTACAACATCGAAGTCATGGACAGCATCCTAGGTGAACTCAACGCCTACTTCGTGCCCTTTGTCGGCCAGGATCCGGCAGCATTCGCTAACGGTGAAGCGGACGTTCCGGCGCTCAACTTCGTGATCAGTTATGCCCGGGCCGGGATGGTTTTACTCATCCCTGAAGCAACCGATCGCGCCCAGACCGATGCCCTCGTCAAGGTCGCGACAGCGCGGTTTGGCGAAGTCCCCGGCGTCATTTCCTTCGCGTCTCGGGGCTCCATTTTCGCGAGTAACCTCGGCGGCAGCCGCAGTATCAATCTGGATATTTCGGGCACCGAATTGGCGCCGTTGTTCGACGCCGGCGCACGCGCTTTCGAACGGTCGCGAGAAATATTCGATAACCCACAGGTGAGGCCGAAGCCGTCGAGCCTTGCTATGGGACAGCCGTTGATCGAAGTCAAGCCCGATTGGGAACGGGCCGCGGAGCTTGGGATAGAAACCGACGATCTGGGTTATGCGATCTGGGCATTTTCCGACGGCGCGTTCGTGGACGAATTCTTTCTCGGTGACGACAAGATCGACATATTCATCTATTCCACGCACGGCGCTATCGAAGCGCCGGAGGATGTCGAAAATGTCCTGCTCTATTCTCCGAACGGCGGCGTCGTTCCCCTCGGTGCCGTAGCCGATGTTACGGAAACGGTAAATACGGAAACCATTCGGCGAGTCGATGGTCGCCGGACCATTACGCTTTATATCATCCCGCCAAAAGATATCCCGCTCGAAGTTGGAGTCGAACGCGTCGAACGGGAACTCATTGCGGTGATGCAGGAATCGGGGCAGATCGCGCCTGGTATTTCCATGGAGATCAGCGGCGCTAACGATCGGTTGAGTGCGACGCGCGAGGCCTTGGGCGGCAATTTCATCATTGCGGTGCTTATTTCGTATTTACTGCTCGTTGCGATCTTTTCGCACTGGGGATATCCGCTGTTGATCTTGACCTCGGTGCCTATAGGGATCAGTGGCGGCATCGTCGGTCTGTGGCTGATGAACGTTTTCGGACAGCAACTGGACCGCATTGGATTACCCGTCGTTCAACAGCCCTTCGATGTGATCACGATGCTGGGGTTTCTCGTTTTGATCGGAACCGTCGTCAATAACCCTATACTGTTGGTCGAACGAGCGGCGCGCAATCTCAATGATCGGAAAATGGATATTCGTCAGGCCGTGGTCGAAGCAACGCGTTCGCGCCTGCGGCCTATCATGATGTCCATGGTTACGACGGTATGCGGCCTTTCGCCCCTGGTTCTCAATCCAGGCGCGGGAACCGAACTCTACCGCGGACTCGGCGCAATCGTGTTATTCGGTATTCTGTTCTCGACGCTGGTTACTATCACGTTCATGCCGGCCCTTTTGACCTTCACCTTCGACCTCGGGCAACGCATAGGGCGCAAGCGTAGAGCTACTGCCAAGCAAGCCGCCGCGACGGGTTGATAATTTTCGTATCGATCCCATCTTCTTAACGTATCTCCATCAACCTTGATCGAAGGGGCGGAAACATGGATATCGACATCGGAATTACGCCAGAACAGCGCGCGGCGATCGCCGGTGGCCTATCGAGATTACTCGCCGATAGCTATTCCCTGTACCTCAAAACACACAACTATCACTGGAACGTCACAGGGCCGCAGTTCACGACGCTGCACACCTTGTTTGAGACGCACTACACTGAACTTGCGCTCGCCGTCGACCAGATCGCAGAGCGTATTCGCGCGCTGGGTCATCCGGCCCCCGGTTCGTATCGTGAATTCGCAGAATTGACGTCGATCACCGAAGAGAGCGATGCGCCGAACGCCACCGAGATGATCCGTCGGCTCGTGGCAGGCCAGGAAGCGGTGGTGCGTACTGCTCGAAGCGTCTTTCCCGCGGTCGATGAAGCCGGTGACGAACCGAGCGCAGATCTCCTCACCCAGCGTATGCAGGTCCACGAAAAGAATGCATGGATGCTGCGCAGCCTGCTCGAATAAACGTTGTAACCGATCTGTAAGGAAGATCCCCGGATTACGTTGCGCTTCATCCGGGCGACGATCGCTTCGATCGTTCAGGCAAACGCGACCGGCATCTTGCCCAAGACCCGGAAGAAGGATTGCGACCAGGCCAGTCCGTGATAGTCGATACGGGGTGTTTCGACCTGCCTGATGAATGCGCCGATCGCGCTCCTCGCCTCCATCCTCGCCAGTTGATGACCCAGGCAGAAGTGCGTCCCGCCGCCGAATGATTGATGCGCGACGTCTTCGCGCTCGATGTCGAAGCGATCGGGATCTGGAAAGCGCGCGGGATCGCGGTTGGCGGCGCCCAGCATCGGCCATAACACGGCATCACGCGGAAGGGTACGCCCGCCGAATTCATAATCCTCGGTGAGGATACGCCAGTTGAACAGGATCGGAGCGTCGTACCTCAAGCATTCTTCAACGGCGTTATCGAGGAGTTCGGGACGGTCGCGCAGGACCTGCATTTGCCGGGGATGTTCGATGAACGCACGCAATCCGTTGCCAATGAGTCCAATCGTGGTCTCGAACCCTGCGACGAGTAAACCGACTGCTTGAACGGTCAGTTCACCCTCCCGGAGTCGATCGCCGTCTTCCTCGGCCCGGATCAGTTCGCTCAGCAGATCGTCTCCCAGGTTCTTGCGCCGCTCTTTAGCGAGTGCATCGAAATAATCGGCCATCGCCGATCCGGCGTCACGCACGCGCTGTTTGACCTCTTCCGGTAGAAAACGAGCAAAGAAGGCGCTGGTTCGCGCTGCCGTCCACTCGGTGAATTGCAGGCGATCGGCCTCCGGTACACCCATGATGCGGCAGATCATGCGGCTCGGTACGTACAGCGCCAGATCGTGAACGACGTCCATACCACCGTCACGCACGGCGCGGTCGAGTGCGCTGGCGACGGCTTCATCGATTTCGAACTGAATCTTGTCCAGCGCGCGGCGTGTAAATGCTTTCACGACGAGGCGCCGTAGGCGCATATGCTCGTCGCCGTCCTTGTTCAGCAGGAAGTCATTGAAGCTGCCGCGCCGGTCGAGTGGATCGAAGTTGGGGTTCGAACCATCGGGTAAGGTCATACTCGTCGGGGCGTGCTTGAATACCTGCGCAACATCATCGTAACGCGTAATGCGCCACGTCCCGATCGGCGAGAGGTTGATCGGATCACGCTCGCGAAGCTGGTGGAGCGCGGGATACGGATCGTCGCGAAACTCAGGCGAAAGCGGATTCGCACCAGCCCAATCCTCGTCGGTGAGGCGCGCGAGGAGTTCGAGTGGATCTTCCATGAGGACAGACGCACTACAGCGCAAATACGCTGCAGTGCGTCGATGCGAGTTGTCTCTAGACGAAGTTCACCATCCAGATGATCCAGATGACGATCTGTACGGTCAACATGGTTCCGCGGATGCCTACTGCAGGGGTACTGATCGAGGCGATGTGCACTATCGACTGTATTACGCGTGCATACAATACCCACATCGCCAAGCCATCGGTCACTGCAGTCTGATCAGATGCTATCGCATAAGCCATAAGCGCTGCGGGTACGACCAGCCATTCGAGGCTGTTGCCGTGCGCACATGTGACACGTTCGGGAAATCCACCGAGGTCGCTGCCGTCTTGGGCAAACCCCGCGAACGCGTGGCCTGCTACGATTGCTTTCACGCGTACGCCCAAGAGTACAAATGTCAACGCGATGGTCCACGCGATCAAACCGGTTAAACTCATTGCGGTTGCGCTCATAAGAAGTCCCTCCCCGGGTCCTGTCTTCTGAATACGCCTTAGCATAGGGGATGTCGCGGACCGTGGACAGACCTGCGATGGATTGTCCAGTCATTCCGAACCCCTATATAGTTACGAACTCGAACCATGCGAGGGGGAGAATAATGGGACAGCGACAATTGACCGCCGGCGACGGCTTTACGCTCGGGGCATATGAAGCGTTGCCGCAAGGCGTACCCAAGGCCGGTGTAGTCGTCATTCAGGAAATATTCGGCGTAAATATGCACATCCGCGAGGTCGCCGATGGCTACGCGGCTGCCGGTTACGCGGCCATAGCGCCGCAGATCTTCGACCGCGTGGAGCGCGACGTCGAACTCGGATACACCGATCAGGCGGAGTTCGACAAGGGTTTGAAGTTCGCCTTCGAAGAGATGCAAATGGAGAACACCTTGAAGGACCTGCAGGCCGCCGTCGATGCGGCGTCCGACCACGGGAAGGTCGGCGTGGTCGGCTACTGCTTCGGTGGATTGCTGACCTGGCTTTCGGCTTGTGAACTATCCGGCGTTGCAGCCGCGTCTTCGTATTACGGCGGCGGTGTCGCCGGCGAGGCGAGCCGCGCCGCCCGATGTCCGGTGATCATGCACTTCGGGGAGAAGGACGCGCATATTCCCATGAGCGATGTGGAGAAGGTCCGTCAGGCGCAACCGGACATCCCGATCTACGTGTACGATGCGGATCATGGCTTCAACTGCGATCACCGTGAAAGCCACGACGCGCCGTCGGCAGCGACCGCAAAAGAGCGAACGCTCGCGTTCTTTGGAGAACACCTCGGCTAAATTACTTTGATTCGCTGTAGGAGCCGGCTTGCCGGCGAACGATGAGCCGGATCCGCCTGCAAGTGGGCTCCTACAGGGGCGCCGATCAACCTGCTTGGCGTAACTTAGCCGTCGCCGCCTCGTCGATGCTATGCGTTGCGGGATCGATGATCACGCCATAGATCTCGCGCGCATCGTCGACGGTAATGAACTCGTCTAATACGTCGTCGAGCACGGCTATCACGTCGCGCTCCTTCGGGTCACCGTAGCCGCCGCCGCCGGCCGTGCGGTGACTGAGCACCGTTCCGGCCGGGATCGACACGCCGCTGATCCGCCTGTAGATCGTCTCCTGGGCGTCCGGGGGCGACACCACGAGCCCGCTGCCTTCGGCGTTATGCCCGCCAAACAAGCCATACGGCGTGTATTTGTCGCGGTCGAGCGCGACCGTGAACTCGCCTGGCCATAAGGTACGGTAATCGTATGCGATGCCCCAACCGCCGCGATGTTTGCCGGCCCCTGCCGAGCGATCGCGCAGCATGAAGCTTTCGGCGAGAAGGCCTGGAAACTTGGTTTCCATGACTTCGCAAGGAATGTTGTAGTTGTCGCCACTGCCAAGCGACACCATGGCGCTGTTCCCATCGGCTTTCGAGCGTCCGCCCCAACCGCCCGCGTACGGTGAGAAATGCACGAACTCCTCGCCCGTTTTGTCGTCGAAGCCAGACAGCGTCATACAAGAAAAATTGCCGAAGGTCCCCGCGATCACCTCTTCCGGAAGCACGTCCGACAACGCTTGAAACAACAATTCCATGAGCCGTGTTCCCATATCGCCCATACCGGTCGTGATCGGCGCCGGATATTGCGGTCGGAATACCGAGCCGGCCGGCGCGTCGATATGAATGGGTCGATACGATCCTTCGTTACCGCCGAGCGCCGTATCGGTCAGAAACATCATGAACTCGCGGGTGCACGACACTGTGTTGACCCAATGGCAATTTCCGGCGGCGCCCGAGCGCTGTTGGTCGCTGCCCGAATAGTCGACACAGATCTCGCCGCCTTTTACGGTTGCGGTGGCCCTGATGTAGATCGGCTCGTCGGTCGCACCGTCGGCATCCGCGTATCCATCGGCGGTATAGACGCCGTCGGGGATCTGCTCGATCGCGGCGCGTGTGATGCGCTCACCGTGGTCAATGAGTTCTTCCACGGCATCGCGAAAACGCGCCACACCGTGCTTCTTCAGGAAATCATGGGCGCGCAGCTCCGCGGTCTTGCCCGCGGCGATCTGCGCCGAGAAATCACCCCGCGAGAGTTGCGGCACGCGCATGTTGGCGAACAAGATGTCCGTTATACCTTCGTTTATTTCGCCATCGCGGGCCAGGCGCATCGCCGGCAGGCTCAGGCCTTCCTGATAGGTATTGCGGGCGTCCGACGACCAGCTCCCCGGGTCCTTACCGCCGATGTCGAGGTGATGGGCCTTGCTCGCACCGAGCATCACCAACTCGCCTTCCCAGAAGATCGGCATGACCACGTTGATGTCGTTCTTGTGCGTGCCGCCGCCGGTATAGGGATCGTTGGAGATGTACATATCGCCGGGTTTCATCTCGCTGACCGGATAGCGGTCGAGCACCGCGTCGATCACGAAGTTCATGCTGCCGTTGAATACCGGAATACCCTCGGCCTGAGCGATGAGCCGGCCGTAACTGTCGAAGAGCACGCAGCTGTAGTCGTGGACCTCCCGGATAATGGTGGAATACGACGTGCGATCCATGGTGATGGACATCTCGTGCACGATAGACATGAGTCCCGCGCGCACGACCTCGAGGGTGATGGGATCGACTTTGGGTGCTGAACTGGAGATCTCGGCTTCGAGGATGTCTCTGGCTTCACTCATGTGTGGTGCCTCTTCGAATTTTGTTCGCCCGTAAGCGGGCTCCTACATAGTTTTATTCCAAGCTCCGTAGGAGTCCGCTTGCGGGCGAACGGGTCATCGTGACCGTAGCGCCGCAGTCGCAGCTTCGTCAATGCTTTTTGTTACCGGATCGATCACCACGCCGTACGTGTCATACGCGTCTTCGATCGTAATGAATTCATCCAAAACGTCGTCGAGAACCAATTGCGGTTCGCGAGTTTTCGGATCACCATATCCGCCACCCCCTGCCGTGCGGTGGCTGATCACGGTTCCGGCACTCGTCTGAATGCCGCTGTCCCGCGCGTAAACCCGTTCCTCCGATGTGCCGGGATTGACGTGAACGCCGCTCGCCGCGCCTTTGGTGCCGCCGAACAACCCATAGGGCGTGTATTTGTCGCGGTCGGATGCAACCGTAATTTCGCCCGGCCACAACATCCGGTAATCGTATTCGATGCCCCAGCCGCCGCGATATTTGCCGGCGCCCGCGGATCGGTCGCGCAACCTGTAACTCTCAGCCAGCAGACCCGGGAATTTGGTTTCCATGACTTCGCAGGGAATGTTGTAGTTGTCTCCGCTGATGAGCGACACCATGCCGCTGTTACCGTCGGCTTTGGAGCGCCCGCCCCAACCGCCAGCATAGGGCGAGAAATGTACGTACTCTTCACCGGTTTTTTCATCGAAGCCGGCGAGGGTCATGCCGTGCACCGTGCCGAAGGTGCCGGCAATGACTTTGTCCGGAAAAACGTCGGCAAAGGCTTGAAACAGGAGCTCGATCAATCGTGTGCACATGTCGCCAATACCGGTCGTGACCGGCGCGGGGTACTGCGGCCGGAACACCGAGCCAGCGGGGGCGTCGATATGGACCGGGCGATACGATCCTTCGTTGCCTCCGAGCGCGGTGTCGGTCAAAAACATCATGAACTCGCGCGTGGCCGACACCGTATTCACCCAGTGGCAGTTCCCCGCAGCACCCGAGCGCTGTTCGTCACTGCCAGCGAAGTCCAACCAGATATCGCTGCCCTCGATCGTCGCCGTGAGTTTTATATAGATCGGTTCTTCGCTCACGCCGTCGCCGTCGGCATAGCCGTCGGCGGTATAGACCCCATCGGGGATCTGCTCGATCGCGGCGCGGGCGATACGCTCACCGTGGTCGATGAGTTCTTCCACGGCATCGCGGAACAGCTTGGCGCCGTGTTTCTTCAAGAAATCGTGCGCACGCAGCTCCGCGGTCTTGCCCGCGGCGATCTGCGCCGAGAAATCACCCCGCGAGAGTTGCGGCACGCGCATGTTGGCGAACAAGATGTCCGTTATACCTTCATTGATCTGCCCGTCACGCGCCAGACGCAAGACCGGTAGACTCAGGCCTTCCTGATAGGTATTGCGGGCGTCCGACGACCAACTCCCCGGGTCCTTACCGCCGATGTCGAGGTGATGGGCCTTGCTCGCGCCGAGCATCACCAACTCGCCTTCCCAGAAGATCGGTATGACCACGTTGATGTCGTTCTTGTGCGTGCCGCCGCCGGTATAGGGATCGTTGGAGATATACATGTCGCCGGGTTTCATTTCGCTCGCCGGATAGCGGTCGAGCACCGCGTCGATCACGAAGTTCATGCTGCCGTTGAAGATCGGAATGCCTTCGGCCTGGGCGATAAGGCGGGCGTGGCTGTCGAAGAGTACGCAGCTGTAGTCGTGGACCTCCCGGATAATGGTGGAATACGACGTGCGATCCATGGTGATGGACATCTCGTGCACGATGGACATGAGCCCCGCGCGCACGACTTCGAGGGTGATGGGATCGACTTTGGGTGCTGAACTGGAGATCTCGCCTTCGAGGGTTTCTCTTGCTTCGCTCATGTCGGATGCCTCGTTTTAATGCCAATTCGCCGGCAAGCCGGCTCCTACGTGTTTCTATTCCATACGTTCCAGGTGAATGTTACGCAATTGATCGACGCGCGCGTGTTGACCGGTTTGCACGACGACCGTCGAACGCGGATCCTCGATCACGGCGGGTCCGTCGATCGTGTCGCCGGCACGCAGGGTGTCGACTTTATAAATACCGGTGTCGACAAATCCGCCGTCGAAATAAACCGCTCGCCGCATGGATGGCTCGAGCGGGCCATCGGACTTCTTGCGTTGCGGGTATTCGGGAAAGGACGGGCGTTCGACACGGCCGAGGGCGGTAACGCGCAGATTGACCAGCTCACAGGGAAACTCGCGGTTTGCGTATCCGTAGTTGCGCTCGTGCTCGTCATTGAATTGATCACCGAGCTTGGAAACGTCGAGTCCCTCTTCACCGACCGGGATGCGCAAGTAGTATTCCTGCCCGATGTAACGGACGTCGATGTAGCGCTCCACCGCAACGTCGCCTTGAACGATACCCTCGCTCAATAGCTGTCCGACCGCCCTTTTTTCGAGATCCTCATACAGAGCCATCACTTCGGCGCCGTCCGCCTTATCGAGGCTGCGCACCATGGTCGCAGACGCGTCGTGACGAAAATCCGTGACCAGCATGCCGATGGCGCACAACGCCCCGGGATTATTGGGCACGACAGCACGTTCGACTTCACTCACCCGTAAGAGATCGCCGGCGACCATGCCGCCCGCGCCGCCAAACGCCATCAAGGTGAAATCGCGCGGATCGAGGCCGCGCGCAACGAGGATCTGGCGCATCGCCTTGGCCATATTGGCCGTCACGACCGTCAAGATCCCCGCCGCCGCTTCGAACTTATTCATATGCAGCGCTTCTGCGACCTTGGTTTCGATGACCTGATGCGCGCCGTCGACGTTCAGATCCATCTTGCCGCCTAAAAAATAGTCCGGGTCGAGGCGGCCCAGTACGACGCAGGCGTCGGACACCGTAGGCTCGGTTCCGCCGCGGTTATAGCAGACGGGGCCGGGAAGCGCGCCCGCCGACTGTGGACCCACGCGCAGACCGCCGCCGGCGTCCATCCAGCCGATGCTGCCGCCGCCGGCGCCGATGGCGAGGATCTCGATCATAGGCGCCATGATGGGCCAGCGATCGACCTCACTTTCATCGACGGTCATCGCGCGGCCATGGGAAATAACGCCGATGTCGGTACTGGTACCACCCATGTCGACGGTCAACACGTTATCGAGCCCGATCTGATTGGCCAGATGCGTGCCGCCGACGACGCCGCCGCTGGGCCCCGACATGACGGTGCGCACGGGTAGATGGCGCGCGACGTTGGCGGTGATGACGCCGCCGTTCGATTGCATGACACACAGATCGCGTTTGAGCCCCATGCTTACCAGGTCGCTACTCAGACGGTCGAGATAAGAGGTAATGATGGGCACCGTTGCGGCATTGATACTGGTCGTCGAGCTGCGCTCGAATTCACGCAGCTCCGCGGCCACTTCGGATGATAGGCATACGACCAGATCCGGGCACGCTTCGAGCAGGATGTCCCGCACCCTTTGCTCGTGCTCGGGATTCGCATAAGCGTGCAGGAGGCATACGGCCGCGGTTTCCGCACCGGACGCTTTCAAGCGTTCCGCGACCGCGCGCACGCTATCCTCGTCGAGCGGCTGGAGGACCTCGCCCGTATGGCGGGTGCGTTCCTTGACCTCGAAGCGCAGCCGCCGCGGGATCAAGGCCTTGGGCTTCACGTACTGCATGTCGTACATATACGGATTGTTGGTCCGCATGATCTCGAGTACGTCGCGAAAGCCCTCGGTCGTGACCAGCGCCGTGACCGGCAACTTGCGCTGTATCAGCGCATTCAGGACAACCGTCGCGCCGTGTACGAAATAGTCGGTCTCCGACAGCGGGCCGTCGCCGGTCTGCGATCCACCCGCGTCGCCGTTGCCGATGATGTCTTTGACACCGGTCAGCACGCCGGCTTTGAAATCGTCGGGCGTCGAAGGCGTCTTGTGAACGTGGAGGTTTCCGACCTCGTCCAATAACACGAGATCAGTGAACGTGCCGCCGATATCGGCCGCGAGCCGATTACCCATCGAACCTTTCCTCAGGCTGCGAGTTGTTTAGCCTTCTTTACATGTTCCAGTACGAAATCGAAGGGTTCGACGTCGACGTAGCGTTTGCCGATATCCTCCAGATTCTGATGGTGCGCCACCGAGCCCTGATCGAACACACATTCTTCCGGCACGATCGTGCGGTAGCCCAGCGCAAAGCTGTCGATGGAGGTCGCACGGATGCAGCCGCTGGTATTCGCACCGGTCACGATGACGGTGTCGACGCCGTGCATGTTCATCACCGATCCGCAATGCGTACCGAAGAAAATCGAGGGTGTCTTCTTGCACACCAGCACGTCACCGTCGCGCCACAGGCGCGCATCGATCTCGACTTCCCAGGAACCGATGATCCAATCCTTGATGCACGACACCTTCCACGGCAGCATGTCGCTCAAGTCCGGCTGGAACGCCGTACAGCAATGCACGATAGGGATGTTGTTATCGCGCGCCGCATCGAACAGGATCGCGCACTTGTTGACCGAATCCTGGGCCATCGGGCTGCGGCCCATCGGCGCCTTGGGGTCGGTCACGCAGTTCATCATGTCAACCGACACGATGCCGATCGTGCTGCCGAATCCAATTTTGCCGCTGTTGTAGCCGCCTACTTCAAAGAGATCGAATTCTTCCATTGTTTTACCCTCTGCTCATGGGTTTTTGGGGGTGGGACGCCACACTAGCAGTCCATATAAAAAAAATCAGGGGTTCCGGGAACCGGATCTGTTTCCGGCTCCGGAACCCCCTGTTATTCGCCTGGCGCGGCTGTCCCCGCAGGGAAAGTGCGCCGTTAACTCAATCCACTAGCGACCCTGGGTCAGGCGGTTCAAGTCAAGCACGCGCTTGGCCGCCTTGATGGTCACTGTCGGATAAACGATACCTTCCCGGCTTGGAATCAAAGTCGAGCGACCGTTCTGGAGATTGAACACGTCGATGCCCTGGAAGGTGCACATGCGTGTACCTGGAGGCGTCGGCTCGTGTGCGCCTGTGAACGGATTCGTGGAATTGGCCTTATTGCCTTCCTCGAAGTGCTCGTCCTCGGTCCAAACGCTCGGGATGCGCCAAACCTTCCACAGCTTGCCGCCGCGGTCATAGGCTTCCGAGTACCACGGGATGCTGTTCTGCGAATCGAACATGATGATCTTGGTGGTATAGGGGTGGCCTTTCCAGTTGGGCTTGCCCATGACCACGTCGACGTTCCGCAGCGCCCAGTCATCGATGGCCGTTATGCCGTTCGGTCCGCCGAAGTAGGGATAGGGGTAGCGCGAGCGCGAGATCGCGAGGATCTGCTTCGGTCCTACGTACTCCCATTCCCACTCGAGAACGCGGCCGTTGAAGCCGTAAAAATCCTCGAGTGTATCTTCGGTGCCCAGCAAGCTGTCGGACTTGACCTCGGCCGAGATACGCCGTACGCGTCTGAGTGACGGAATATAGGCCCAGGCGTCGTCGGTTGCATAGGGATCGACATAGCGCATGACGATGAAGCCCGTTCCGGCGATGTCAAAGGGATGCCAGAAGTCGGAAAACTCACGCCACTCGATGCCGTCACACCAGCGATGACCGAATTTGTAACCTTCGCTGGGATGATCACCCATCGTCAGGTTCATGCAGTTCACGCGCTGGTAACGCAGATGGAGGTTACGGCTGAAGGTGCCGCCGCCACCGTAATATTTCCCCGTCTCCGGGTTCTTCATGATCTCATGGTTGTCGTGGTCACCACCGCGCACGGCCCAGATCCAGTCGTTCTTATGCAGCACGATGCCGTAGTACTGATAGCGGAAGTTGAAGTTCCACATCGCCTTGAAGCCGTCCTCGCGGCTGCCCGGCGTGAACGTCGCGCGGTCAAACGGTGTGCCCGCTACGTAGCCCTCGAGGGCGCCGTTCCCGTCGATGCTCACCGTGCCCGCGAATTTCGCGGTTGCGTCTTTGAAAAACTGCGGCGGTGAGATATCACCGGCATCCTTGATCGTGACGGGCTCGCCGTACATATCGGCCATTTGCAGACCGGGTGGCAAGAACGGATCGGTCAGATGCCGCTCCGCCTCGGTGATGACATCACCGTCGACGAACTGCGGCACTGCGTCCCTGTTCTCGTTATACCATTTCAGAAAATCCTCATAGACGAAGCCCGCCCCATCCTCATAGTTAAAGGCCTGAGCGGCCATGAGTTGGATGGGCACGAACGCTGCGACCAGCACCGCTATGAGTACTAAACAATTCCGGTACATAACAGGTTGCTCCTAAATGTTGTTTGAAGGCCGTCGCGGTTCGACGCGCTACGCAGGTCGCACGCGACATTTATCGCCCTTCATCACTACCCAATTTTTCTTTTCGCTGACTGCGTGAATGCACGCGCGGGCCAATTGAATGCGGTAACACCTCAAGCGTCGGCAGTGACGCCGGCAATCCTACAATGTTTTCGCGTTCGTGGCGCGCGTGATCTCGCCGCCAAGTGGTCGAAATTCGGGTGATCGTCGAGGCCAAGTCTAGGCTAGAATGCGGCAAAATCCTTGTATGCAAGCGCCATACTTTTTGATTCAAGCGACGGAATGTGAATCTGCTCGTCACATGTCCGCGACGCCAACGAGACCCTGATAACCGTCAGCGTTGGCGGGCCTGTTGGCGGATCTGCGAAGGCGGCGTGCCGAAGTAGCGTCGAAACGAGCGTGACAGATGCGCGCCGTCGGCGAAGCCACATTCGAATCCGATCTCGGTGAGCGGCATGGCGGTATGCTGTATGAGCCATTTCGCCCGGCTCAAGCGCAGCCGCGAGCGATATTCCTTCGCCGTGATGCCGATGTCGGACACGAAGCGTCGTTGCAACTGTCGGGTGCTGACCCCGGTGAGCTCGGACAGTGCGCCGAGGTCGTTGGAACTCGAGAGATTCTGCTCGATCAGGAGCATAGCGCGCTTGACCAAGGGATCGTGCGCGGCGCGGGTGATCACCTGTTCGGGCTGCGGAGTGGATCCCGGCAGCGGATGATCCTCCATCATGATACGCAGGCTTTTTTCCGCCTGTGCCTCACCACAGTGGCGCGCGACCAGACGCGCGGCGAGGTGGACGACGCTGGTGCCGCCCGCACAGGTCAGGCGATCGCGATCGATGACGTAGAGCCGGTTCGAAACGACCTTGAGGTGCGGAAACTCGGCCAGGAACTCGTCGCGGTGAAACCAGCTCACGCAGGCCGCGTAGCCATCGAGAAAGCCGAAACGCGCGAGCACGAACGAGCCCGTGCACAGACCGGTGAGCGGAATGTCCGCGTCGACGGCGTGGCGCAAGAACCGATGGATGCCGTCGGGAACCTGCTGCCCGCCATGCATGAGGCCGCCGACGACGACGATGTAATCGAAGCGCTCGGGTTCGTTCATCGCTTCCCATGGCTCGATGGCAACCCCGCAACTCGAAGCGATCGGCGCGTCCGGTTTGCCCAAAACACTCCACGTGCACTCGAGCGGACGGCTCCGGTCTCCCTCGTCAGCCGCTAGGCGCAAGGTGTCGATGAAGCCCGAAAATGCAGTGAACGTGAACTTCGGCGTCAACACGAAACCAATCCGGAGCTTGGGCGCTTTGAAATTCAAATGGTGTTTTCCGTTCCTAGGAGCCCGCTTGCGGGCGAGCCGAAGCTTCAGATTCGCCGGCAAGCCGGCTCCTGCATTGTCTGTTAGCAGCGACGCTTAGGGTAAAACGCACGTCGTCCCGGTTCAAGGACATTGGTGGGGCGCGTACTACACTGGCGCAACACCGCGACCCCCTTCGAGGCCGGGCAAGTGAGCAAATTTTCCTTTCTATCCCTGCTGCGCCACGCCGCCACCGGCCACCGCAATTGGCCGGTTCAGTGGCGCTCGCCCGATCCACAACCGCGCTATGACGTCGTCATCGTCGGCGGTGGCGGCCACGGCCTGGCGACGGCTTATTACCTGGCCAAAGAGCATGCCGTCGGCCGCATCGCCGTGCTGGAAAAGGGTTGGCTCGGCGGCGGCAATACCGGGCGTAACACCACCATTATCCGCTCCAATTATCTCTGGGAACCTTCGGCCGCGCTCTACGATCATGCATTGCAGCTATGGGAAGACCTTTCCGCGGAGCTCAATTACAACGTGATGTTTTCGTCGCGCGGCGTGTTGATGCTCGCCCACACCCTCCACGACGAACAGGTCTTCAAGCGTCACGTACACGCCAACCGCCTGGCCGGTGTCGATAACGAATGGCTCAACGCCGAGGAGGCGAAAGCGTTCTGTCCGCCGCTCGATATCTCACCCGATCTGCGTTATCCGGTCCTCGGCGGTGCGCTCCAGCGACGCGGCGGCACGGCGCGGCACGACGCGGTCGCCTGGGGTTATGCGCGTGGCGCCGACCGCCTCGGCGTCGACATCATTCAGCAATGCGAAGTCACCGGGATCGAACGCGGCGAAGATGGCGCCGTACGGGCGTTGGCGACGACCAAGGGGCGCATCGAGGCCGGCCGTGTCGGCGTCGTTGCCGCGGGCAACACCTCGGTCGTCATGGCATTGGCGGACGTCCGTTTACCGCTCGAGACATTCCCGCTGCAAGCGCTCGTCTCCGAGCCGGTGAAGGCGATCTTTCCGTGCGTGGCGATGTCCAATACCGTGCATGCCTACATCTCGCAGTCCGATAAAGGCGAACTCGTCATCGGCGCCGCGACCGATCAATACGTGTCTTACAGCCAGACGGGTGCGCTGCACATCACATCGCACACGCTCGAGGCGATTTGCGAGCTGTTTCCGATGTTCCGGCGTTTGCGCATGTTGCGAAACTGGGGTGGCAGCGTCGACGTCACGCCCGACCGCTCGCCCATCATCGGGAAAACGCCCGTTCCAGGCCTGTATGTCAATTGCGGTTGGGGCACGGGCGGTTTCAAAGCGACACCGGGCTCGGGCCACGTGTTCGCCGCCACGATCGCTAACGACGATCCGCATCCTTTAGCCGCGCCGTTTAATTTGGATCGATTCACGACCGGGCGTTTGATCGATGAAGCCGCGGCCGCGGCCGTGTCGCACTGAGGCTTACGATGCTGCTGATCGAATGCCCTTATTGCCAGGAGGTGCGCCCGGAAGTCGAATTCCAATACGCCGGTGAAGCACACGTTCTGCGCCCCGACGGCTCGTCCCCGGTTACCGACGCGCAATGGGCCGACTATTTATACATACGCTCGAACAAACGGGGGCTGTATCGCGAACGTTGGCGGCACACGCATGGTTGTGCGCGTTTTTTCAACGCCGTGCGCGATACGCTTAAGGACGTCATCGTCAAAACTTACCCGGCGGGAGACGCACCGGCGCCACTAGACGATAACGAGACGGAGGCGTCGTGAACGCACCGTACCGCATCGCCGCAGGTGGACGGGTCGACCGTACACGCACGTTGTCGTTCACCTTCGACGGTCGCCCCTATGAGGGTTTGGCCGGCGACACGCTGGCTTCGGCACTGCTCGCCAACGGCGTGCATCTCGTCGGACGGTCATTCAAGTACCATCGCCCGCGCGGGATCGTCACCGCGGGATCGGAAGAACCCAACGCGCTCGTGCGGATCGTGCGGGATGCGGCCCGCGACACACCGAATCTGCGTGCCACACAGGTCGAGCTTTACCAGGGACTCGAAGCGTGGAGCCAAAATCGCTGGCCGTCGCTCGAATGGGATGCGGCCGCGGTCAATAGCATGTTCGCGCCATTATTTCCCGCGGGCTTTTACTACAAGACGTTTATGGGCCCGCGCTGGCTGGGGGTGACGCGTACATGGTCGAAACTCTGCGAGCCGATGATCCGGCGCGTTTCGGGCCTCGGCCGCGCACCCGTAGCGCCTGATCCCGACGTTTACCTCAACCGCTACGCCCACTGTGACGTGCTCGTCATCGGTGGCGGGCCGGCCGGAATCGCAGCGGCTATCTGCGCCGCGGCGGCGGGGGCGGATGTGATGTTGTGTGACGAGCAAGCGGAGTTGGGCGGCGGTTTGCTCGGCGAGCAAAGCGCCGTCATCGATGGCGAACCGGCATCCGACTGGCTCGACCATCGGGTCACCGACCTGACCCGCGCCGGCGTGCGTTTACTGACCCGTACCACCGCGTTCGGTTATTACGCGTCCAACTTCATCGCGCTCGCCGAACGCCTGAGCGATCACCACGAATGCGAACCCGGCGCGCCGCGTGAACGACTATGGCAAGTCCGCGCGCGAGAAGTCGTGATCGCAACCGGCGCTATCGAGCGGCCGCTCGTGTTCGAGCACAATGATCGACCCGGCGTCATGCTGGCCGGCGCCGCCCGCACCTATCTGAATCGTTACGCCGTGAAACCGGGTAATAAGGTCCTGATCGTAACGGCCTGTGACTCGGCTTACGCTTGCGCCTTGGATCTGCACAGGGCAGGCGTCGAGGTCGAGGCCCTGTGCGATCTGCGCCGGCGCCCGCCGGAAGCGCTCGTACAACACGCCGCGACCGGCGGCATTGCAGTGCGTGTCGGCACGGCCGTCACCGCTACGAGCGGACGCCTGCGCGTGAACGGTGCTACGACGGCCAGGCTCAACGGCGACGGCACGCCGACACCGGATGCACGGATCGCATGCGATACCCTCCTCGTATCCGGCGGTTGGACGCCTTCGATCCATATGTTCTCGCAATCGCGAGGCAAACCCGTTTGGGACGGCGAGCGCCAGGCTTATCTACCCGGTGAATCGGCACAACGGGAGCGCTCTGCGGGTGCGTGTCGGGGCCTCACGGCGCTGGAGGCGGTCATCGATGACGGCTATGCCGCAGGCGATGCGGCCGCGCAGGCGACAGGGGCGAAACCGGTCAAGCGGTATCCAGCCGCGGTCGCTGACGCGCCGTCATGCGACGGCGGTGTGCTCGGGCGACTCGCTGGAACGCAACACCACGCGGGGTCGAAATCCTTCGTCGATTTTCAGAACGACGTGACGGTGCGGGACGTCGAACTCGCGGTGCGTGAGGGCTTTCGTTCGATCGAACACGTAAAGCGCTATACCACGACCGGCATGGCGACCGATCAAGGTAAGACGTCAAATCTGCACGCGCTCGCCATCGTCGCGGGCGCCACGGGCAAAACGATTCCGGAGGTTGGGTTGACGAGTTTTCGGCAACCTTACACCCCGGTTACCTTCGGTACGCTAGCCGGTCCCGTGCGCCGGAAGCTGTTGGATCCAATGCGCTGTCCGCCCAGCCACGACTGGGCTGTCGAGCAGGGCGCGGTGTTCGAAGACGTCGGGCCGTGGCGCCGGGCGCGCTCGTTCCCGCGCGACGGTGAAGACCTCTCGAGTGCGCTCGCGCGCGAATGCAAAACGGTGCGAAGCGCGGTCGGTCTTTTCGATGCGTCGACGCTCGGAAAGATCGAAGTCGTAGGGCCGGATGCGGTCGAATTTCTGGAGCGCATCTACGTCAACCGCCTGCGGCGCCTCGAGGTGGGCCGGTGCCGCTACGGCATTGTGCTCAACGACGCGGGCTTCGTTGTCGACGACGGCGTGATCGCCCGCCTTGGCGTTGGACGCTTTCACGTGACGACTACGACGGGTGGGGCGGCGAGCGTGCTGCATCGGATGGAGGATTTCCTGCAAACCGAATGGCCGGATCTCGACGTGTGGCTGACGTCGACGACCGAACAATGGGCCACCATCGCGGTACAGGGACCGCTGGCACGCGCCGTGCTCGAGGACGTCATCGGTGGCGTCGATCTGAGCGCGGCGACCCTGCCCCATATGGGTGTGATCGAGCGTCCTGCACTCGGAACGACGACGCGGATCTTTCGAGTCAGTTTTACGGGCGAACTGGGTTTCGAGATCAACGTGCCATACGGTTTCGGTTACGCATTATGGGTCGCGCTCGAGCGGGCGGTGACCGCGGCCGGCGGCTGTGTATATGGCACCGACGCCATGCACGTGCTGCGGGCGGAAAAAGGGTTCGTGATCGTCGGTCAGGAGACCGACGGCACCGTTACGCCGGGCGATCTGGGACTGGAGCGCATGGTTGGCGCGGACAAACCGGACTTCCTGGGTAAGCGCGCACTCGAACTCGACGAGATGCAGCGCGCGGACCGGCGCCATCTGGTTGGGCTCTTGACCGAGCGGCCCGACGTGGTCCTGGATGAAGGCGCTCAAGTTACGCAGTTCGAAAGGCCGCCCGCGGGAACGGCAGCCCTGGGTTTCGTGAGTTCGGCCTACGACAGCGCTACGCTCGGCCGCTCCATCGCGCTCGGGCTCGTCGCCGGCGGGCGCGAACGGATGGGTGAGCGTTTGTACGTCCCGATGCCGGACGAATCGATCGCTGTCGAGGTCGTAGCACCGATTTTCTACGATGCAGACGGGGAGCGCCTGCATGTCTGAGCAGGCGTTGTCCCATCTGGCGGCGACCTATGGCCTCGTGTTACCGAGCCGTACGGGTTTCTTCGAAGTCGAAGAACTCGATGTCCTTTCCCGTTTCGTATTTCGCGGCGACGATGCCACCGCCGAGGCCGTCGCGGCGGAGACCGGGATAACGCTGGCGCAACCGATCAATCGTGCATCGAGCGGCGACGGCGGTACATCGTTGCGTGTCGGGCCGGATGAATGGCTGGTATTGGTGAATGCACCGCATACGCCGGAATTTCTCGCGGCAACCGCTCGTGTCGGCAGTACCCACCACTATGCGCTCGTCGACGTCAGCCACCGCAACGTGGGGATGGATTTCAAGGGGGCGGGCGTCGCCACCGAGCTCGCGACGGCCTGCCCGCAAGCGCTGGAACTGGATCGTTTTGCCGTGGATCGATGTACGCGAACCGTATTTGCAAAAGCGGAGATCATTTTGTGGCGCCGCGCCGAGGATCGATTTCACATGGAGGTATGGCGCTCCTTCGTTCCGTACGTTCTCGCGCTTCTGCAATTCGAAACCACGTCAGTGGATGAAGTGATACATCCCGATCCCGACGAACGTACCCAGCGCATACCCTAAGGTCCCGCATAAAAAGCCAGGAAGGGCGAGCTCATCGCGCCGTAAGCTCAGTGCCATGACGGCGGCGGTGGGTGCGCCCAGCGCGCAGGCGTTCGAGGCAACTAGCGCTTCGTCCAAGCGCAGCGAAAACAGCCGTGCGGTCACGATCGCGAACAGGAAATGGATAGACAGGATCACACCGCCAAAGAGCAGCAGCACCGGTCCGAATTCGGTCACCGCATATATACTCGCACGCGCCCCGATCACTGCGAAGAAGATCTGCAACAGCGCGAAGCCGAGTGCGCCCGCACAATCGAGCGTGGCGAAAAACCTGGGCCACGCAGTTGCCAAGGTCACCGTGATCAGCGTGATCGATAAAATTGCAGCGCCGGGCCAGGCCAGGCGATCCTGAAGCGCGAAACCGACCGCACAAATGAGCGCGCCGATCGCGATGCTCAAGAGCAGTTCGATCGGTCCGGTGTTGGATGATTCCGTGACCAGCGCGGGCGCAGTCCGAGGCGCCGCGCCCTGACCCAGCCAACGGGACAGCCAGGCCAGATTATTCGCGAGGAACATCGCCATGAGGTAGAGAAATACGGCGATGTTGACGGCGGCGATCGTCGCCGCGAGCGTGTCACTCGATTCGAGGCCGATGGCCGCGGTAGTCGCCACCAGATTCGCGTTTCCGCCGACGTAAGCGGCGGTAAACGCCGCGGTGATCGCGGCGCCCTCGACACCGAGGTCGATCATCCAGTACGCGGCGATCGCGCCGGTCGCCGTTCCGGCTAAGGCGCCCGTAAAACCGATCAATAGCCGACCGGCCTGCTGTGCGATCTTACGCAGGTCAGCCTGGAACAGGATGAGCGGAATGGCGAACGGCAGGACATAGGTGATGACGGTGTCGTATACCGGCGAATCGGTCGGTATCACGCCGAGGTTCGACAGCGCGAGCCCCAAGAAAATCGAGACCACGGCTGCTGAGACCATGCGTCCAATCTTGTACGATTCCGACTAGGCGCCAAACGCCGCAACCGCGAGGATCGCGGCCCACACCAACCAGGTATCGTCGGGATTGACGAGGCTCACGCGACGCGTCTATATCACTGCGTCTTTTTCCAGCACGTCGAAATCGACCGTTCCCGGTTCGTTTTGAAACTTGATCGGAATACCGAGATGTTCGGCGCCCTCGCTATCGGTGAGCAGCATGTCGCGCTCGGTGGTATTGGGATCGAATAATCCGTCGAAGAGCGTGCGCAACGGTGCATAACAGACGTCGATATCCGACAACCAGTCCAAGGCTTCCACGAGCGTGCGTTCGGCGAAGAAATCCCCGAGAAAGGCTTTGACCGGATCCTGCGCTGGGCCTGGAGGTTCCAGGCACACGGGGATCAAGTCGGCGCGCTCGGCCTTGTTCAAGAAGTTCTCGCAAAAATTCCGTTCAACGCCGCCGAGTACGATCCAGTCGTCGTCGCGGGTCGCATAGATATTGTAGAACGCGGCGCCGCCCCAATTGCGCTCGTGCTTGACGACATGCGCCCGGTGCTCGGCGAATACCGGGCCCGTGTAATTGGGTGTCCACGCCAGTAAACAATCGTGTAAAGCGATGTCGATGTAGTCGCCGCGACCCGTCCGGCGTTGTGCCAACAGCGCCATGAGCACGCCGGAAAACGCCATCATCGAACCGGTCATGTCGGCCGAGGGCATGGCCGGGTTGGTCGGCTTGCCGTCGCGACCGACGCTGAAACTGAGCGTCCCGGCCATAGCCTGCATGACCATATCGTGGGCGGCTTTCAAACGATACCGTCCCTCTTGACCGAAGGCCGACAGCGAGCAGTAGACGATCTGAGGGGCGTGGCGACTCACGTTCTCATAATCGAGCCCGAGGCGTCGCATGACACCCGGCCGAAAGCTTTCGACGAGGACGTCGGCGTCCTCGCAGAGCTTGAGCAGCAGCTCCTTACCACGCGGATCCTTTAGATTGATACGCAGGCTCTTCTTGCCGCGATGCGTGTTGCGAAACCACACCGAATGGCCGGCCTTGCGCAAGCCGACGTTGCGCACGGGCTCGCCGCTGAACGGTTCGACCCGGGTCACTTCGGCGCCGTGGTCCGCCATCATCATGGTGAAGTGCGGTCCCGGTAGGAACATCGACAGATCGATCACTTTTACGCCCGTGAGTTTCATGGCTGCTTGGACCTCTTTAAAACCATTACAATGCAACATCCATCCCTTAGCAATCGAGATGCCGCATGAACGATCTTGACGTCTATACAAAACAGGGTTTCGGCAACAGCTCGGGTTTTGGCGAGAGGCCGGCCTTGTTGATCGTCGATTTCGTCAATGGCTTCAACGATCCGGATCAGTTCGGCGGCGGCAACATCGCGCCGGCGATCGCGCGGACCCAGGTGCTGCTCGAAGCGATGCGCGAGGGCGGTTACCCGGTTGCGTATACGCGCGTGGTATACGCCGACGACGGTTCGGACCTGGGCGTGTTCAGTTTAAAGGCGCCGGGAATCGAGGCCTTGACCGAACGCGCGCCCACCAGCCAGATCGTTCCGGAGTTAACGCCACTCGCGCGCGAGTACATCGTCCGCAAGACGCAACCGTCGGCTTTTTTCGGCACGGGCCTCACCGGCTGGTTGGTCGCTAAAGGTGTCGACACCGTGATCGTCACGGGCTGCACGACATCGGGCTGCGTACGCGCTTCGGTGGTCGATTCTATGAGTAGTAATTTTCGCACGGTGGTGGCTACTGACGGCGTCGGTGACCGCGCCATCGGTCCACACGAAGCAAATTTGTTTGATATGGGTCAAAAATATGCCGACCTTCTCACGGTAGAAGAGATCATCGATGTGGTAAAAACACCGGTATTAAGCAATTAAAAACGTTATTAACGGCACAGGGCACTAGGCGCTTGTGCGCGAATGCCGTGTATCATTTTCTCGCATGACAACGCTCACCGTCCCTGTAATCGACCTGAGCCCATTTTACGCAGGCGGCGCGGCGGCGAAATTGAAACTCGCCGAAGCGATCGACGTAATTTGTCAGGATATCGGTTTCCTCGTCGTGAAGGGCCACCCGATCGATCCCGCGTTGATCAAAAAGACCTACGAGGTCTGCCTCGAATTCTTCGATCTGCCAGAGTCGGAAAAGATGAAAATTCTGCAGCCGCACGACTTCACGGTGCGCGGCTACAGTCCGATGCTGTCCGAGGGTCTCTCCTACAGCATCGGTAAGAAAACGCCGCCGGATATGAACGAAGGCCTATGGGCTGGACCGCCGGGCATGCCGGAAGCGAAATATCTCCTGGGTGACCCATACTACGGCTGCGAGGCGGCCGGCACCCATTACTTGCCGAACCTGTGGCCGGACAAGCCGCCGGAACTCCGGCCGATTCCTGGAAGAGCATTTTCGCGCCATGACCGAATTCGGTTTCGACCTGCATCGTTTGTTTTGTATCGCGCTCGGATTACCGGAGGATTTCTTCTATCCGTTCATCGATAAGCCGTTCAGTTCCTTCCGCGCACTTCACTACCCGAAACTCGAATGCGAGCCGGAGCCGGGCCAGGTTCGTGCCGGCGAGCACTCGGACTACGACAATGTGACGATCTGCACGGTCGGTCCAGGCTTGCAGTGCCGCAATCGCAATGGCGATTGGGTGGATATTCCGGTGATAGAGGGGACCTTGGTTGTCAATCTCGGCGATCTGTTGATGCGCTGGACGAACGACCGCTGGGTCTCGACCCGACATCGGGTGATCAACCCCCCCATTGACTCAGACAGCAACTGCCGCCGCCTGTCGTTGATACACTTCGTCGAATGCAACTACGATGCGATCATCGAATGCCTGCCCACCTGTCAGAGCGACGATCAGCCTCCGAAATATCCGCCGATCGGCGCCTCCGACTACATCATCGAGAAATACACGCGCCAGACTCGGTTTGAAGAATGGTCGGACGAAAGCTCCGAGCTATACGGCACGGTGGACACGGAGTCGCGTTTCGAGGGTACGGATTCAGCGCACTGAATGCACCGTGTCCGCAGTAAACGAGGATACACCGCCATGTTGAATCTAGAAGAGCGTTTCCCTCGCCATAAGCTCGGGTTCTTCCCGTCGCCGCTCCAACCCCTCGAACGGTTGTCCGAAGAAATCGGCGTCGAGGTCTGGGCCAAGCGCGACGATGTCTCGTCCGGTCTCGCGTACGGCGGCAACAAGATCCGGAAGCTCGAATGGTTGCTGCCGGATGCCATCGCACAGGGCTGCGACACGCTGGTCTCCATCGGCGGCGTGCAGTCGAACCATACCCGCCAGGTCGCCGCGGTCGCCGCAGCGGCAGGGATGAAATGCCGCCTCGTGCAGGAATCCTGGGCGCCGTGGAGCGATCCGGTTTACGACAAAGTGGGCAACATCCTGCTGTCGCGCATCATGGGCGCGGAAACCGTGCTGGATGGCGAGGGTTACTCGACCGCAGAGAAGGAAACCTGGAATCAAGCGCTGGACGCAGTACGTGCTGACGGCGGAAAACCCTACGCGATACCGGCGGGCGCATCCGATCATCGGTTGGGTGGTCTGGGCTATGCGAATTTCGCCGATGAAGTCGCGCAACAGGAAGAAGAGCTCGGGGTGTTCTTCGACGCCATCATCGTTGCGACTTGTACGGGATCAACCCAGGCCGGGATGGTCGTCGGCTTCAAGGCGCAGGATACCGAACGCCGTGTCATCGGGATTGATACCGCCGGTATTCCCGAGATGACCCGCACGGCCGTCAAGAAGATCGCCCGCAACACGGCCGAGTTGGTAGACCTCGGACGAGAGATTACCGACGACGACATCATCATCGATCCGCGCTTCGCCGGTCCGGCCTATGGGATCCCCGACGAAGTCACGCTCGCCGCGATCGGCACCGCCGCACGGCTCGAAGGCATGCTGACGGATCCGGTCTACGAAGGAAAATCGGTCGCGGGCCTCATCGGGATCGCACAAGCCGGCGAATTCGACAAGGGATCGAAGGTGCTTTACGCACACCTCGGCGGTTCACCAGCGCTCGATGCGTACCACGCGGCATTCGAATAGGGCAAACGCCGCCGTGGCAACGCTCGAGATCCCCGTAATCGATCTGAGTCCGTTTTACTCGGGCGACGCGCAAGCGAGGCGCGAGCTCGCGGAAGCGATCGACAAGGTCTGCCAGGACATCGGTTTCCTCGTGGTCACCGGGCATCCCGTGGATCCCAAGCTGATCGAAAAAGTTCGCGAGGTTACCTTCGAATTTTTCGACCTTCCGGAAGCGGAAAAACTCAAGATCAGGCAACCCAATGACGACGAGTTACGCGGTTATGGCCCGATGCTATCCGAGGGACTGTCCTACAGCATCGGCAAAAAGACGCCGCCCGATCTGAAGGAGTGTTTGACGATCGGACCGCCGGGACCGACGGAAGCGAAATACTTACTCGGCGATCCCTACTACACGGGCGAAAACACCTGTAATCGCTTCGTACCGAACCTCTGGCCCGCCAAGCCACGCGCGCTGCGGCCGCTGTGGGAAGCCTACTTTCGCGCCATGATGCAGTTCGGGATCGATCTGCATCATTTGTTTTGCAGCGCGCTCGGAATACCCGAAGACTATTTCGACGGCTTTATCGATAAAACGACCAGCGCGATGCGGGCGCTGCATTATCCGCCGCTCGCGCACGACCCTGAACCGGGCCAAAGCCGCGCGGGCGAGCATTCCGACTATGACAATCTAACCATCTGTCATGTCGACCCGGGACTACAGGCACGCAACAGAGATGGCGATTGGCTGGACGTGCCGGCCGTTGAACATGGCTTGGTGGTGAATCTCGGTGATTTTCTGATGCGGTGGACGAACGATCGCTGGATCTCGACCCGGCATCGTGTGGTCAACCCGCCGCTCGACTCGGCCGCCAACCGGCGCCGCTTGTCCTTGATCTGCTTTTACGAATGCAACTGCGACGCGCTGATCGAATGTCTGCCCACCTGCCAGAGCGCGGAGCAACCGGCCAAGTATCCCCCCATTACAGCCGCCGACTACATCGCCGAAAAATATACCCGGCAGACCCGGTTCGAGGAATGGTCGGAGACGAGTGCGGAGTTGTACGGCACCGGTGAGACCGAGTCTCGCTTCGACGAGCGTTCGAATTCTTGATTCGCCCCTAATTCGGCGAATGCGCCTCCAGGCCAAACGCCGTCGCGCCCCAATTCTCCGCCGTCCGGTCGACATCCATCAAATAGTGGGTGCGGATGGTCGACATGTCCCGGTAGATCCGCTCGATCGGTTGTCCTGTCTGGGTCGCGCTGGTGCCGCTGGCCTCGAAAAGAATGTCGATCGCGTCGCGGGCCAGGATCCCGACCCGTTGCGTCGCCATGAAGGCCCGGCGCCGACCTTCCTCGGTAAACACGAGCGGTTTGTGACGAGCTTGCTCGGCCAGCGCCAACTGGTCGTTGATCTGCCGGTCGAGCACGGCGGAGGCGGCGTCGACCATGCCGCGGGCGTAGCCGATGCGGCGCTGCGTCGAGCGTTCCTCTATGAGCGCGCCAAACGGGAAAAAGGGATCGGTCTTGGTCATCGCCCGCTCGTGAAACGCGTCGATCGCCGATTCCGCGAGCCCCACGCAGACGCTGCTCAACTCCGCGCTGAATACCTCCATCGGCGGCGTCCGGTAGAACGGGTTTTCGTGTATCGCATAGCCGGGTGAATCGCCCGCGAGCCACGCTGTCTGCGAGATCACCCGCCGGTCGGGGACAAACACATCGTCTACGACCGCTTGTCTTGACCCGGTGCCCCGCATGCCCATCACGTGCCAGTTGTCGAAGATGTCGTAGTCGTCGCGTCGGATGCACGCCATGACGAGATCTTTCGGACCCGCCTCGGCCGTCGCCCCGGGAACCACCGCAGAGAGGACGACCCAATTCGAATGCTCGCCGCCGGAGTTGTAATTCCATCGGCCAGTGAGGCGGTATCCATCGGTCACGGGCGTAGCGGTTCCCTGCGGTGCGAAGATGAGTGGTGCACGGAACTCACCGGCTTCACCGTACATCTCCACCTGGCCTTCCTCGGGAAACGCGGAGATATGGAATGTATGTGCCGACGTCAGGCACAGCACCCAACCCGACGAACCGCAGCCGCGCGCGATATTGATCATCACGTCGCAAAAGGTGCGCAACCCCAACTCGTAGCCCCCGAAGCGGCGCGGCTGGAGGATCCGATAAAAGCCCGCGTCGAGAAAATCCCGGATCGATTCTGCGGGCAGATCGCGCTCGAGGTCCGCGCCCTGGGCGCGCTCGCGCAGTACGGGGATCAACTCCCGCGACCGTGCGATAACCGTTTCAGCGCTCAGGTCGGATTCGGGCGCGTGTATCGATCGCGCGTGTGACACTAAACGTTCATCCGGATCGCGTGCCCAGCGTGCCCGCAGGATCGAGGGCCCGGCCGAGGACAGCGTAGAGATGTGCGAGCCCGGTGCCGTTCTGGTGTTCGCCGACGGCGTGAGTCAGATCCGGACTGTCGTGCGAGATCGCATAGCCGGAATCGGTCAGTCGTCGCATCGTCGCGAGCACGGCGTCGTATTGGCCTGCACGGTTGTCAGCCTGGTAGGGGATCTCGATGCGCAGGAACAAGGTGCGCCAGGTCAATGCGAATTCGGCGCGATAGGCGTGATCGGAACCGCCCAATCCTTCCGTGACGATGTCCAACATCGCTGCCGCGTCGGTGTCTTCCATCGCTGCACAGGCGACGAACCACATCTTGTCATCGCCCGCGCTCGCGTCGTCGTATGCGGGGACGCCGCGCATCAGCCGGCTTCGGATCGTCCAAGCGGGATCGTCGCGTTGATCCTGAGCCGTGAAGACGTTCGCCCCCGGTATCGCCGACAATGCGTCCGCCAGCAAATTCCAGACGAATGCAAGGTTGTCCGGCAGGCCGTACAGCGCACCGTACAGATTCCATATGGCGAGCGCTCCGGATTCCAGTAGCGCATCGACATCGACCTTATCGCTCGCGCCGGCGGACGCGATCAGGGCGCGTTCCGTGTCGATATGACTGATGGCGACGGTGTTGGGCACGGCCATCTGGATCTTGAACGGTCGCATCAGTTCGACGGCAGCGTCGAGCGCGGCATTGTCGGGCAGCGTGACCATGAAAGGGTGATAGGCCGGCGGCGCGGGCATGAGCCACAGCCCGACCTTGGACGCGACGGCAAAATCCGAACGCGAGAACAACCCGTCCAGGTAGGGTCCGAAACTGTACTTGAACAATTGCCAGGTATTGCTGCCCGGCAAGGCGCCCATGCCGGTGCGGGTGACCGTCCCGTTCGCGAGGACGACCTCCATACCGCACTGCATTAGCAGGTGATCGCCATAAGGTGTGTAGCCATAGGCGCGGTCGTAAATGCTGCCGCAGACCGAATGCGCGCCGTTCGGATCGCAATCGATCCAAAGCGGCAGACCGTTATCGTCGATGTAGGCCTGTAGTTGGCTAAAACTGACGCCCGGTTCCAGTAACGCGCAAGCGGAATCCGTGTCGAATTCCACGATGCGGTTCATACGACTGAGATCGAGCAGCACCGACGGGCGCTCCAAGTTACCGATAAGGGCGCCGTTGCCGGCGCGATTCGGCGTACACCACAGGCTGGAACCGGTCTCCCCGGCGAGTCTTACGAGCGCCTGGAGCTCATCGACCGACGCGGGTTGAACGACGGCCCCCGGCCGTGCGACATCCGGGACCCGGGGGCCGATGAGGTGATCGATCCGCGGGGCATTCGCGTCGTCGATGGCGAGAACGTGAGCGTTGCCCACGACGGCTTCAGCTCGCGCGATGATCCCTTCGATCGATTGCATGGCCTCGGCCCTCACTCACTCATCGGCGTAGTGCTGCGCGACGTAACCCGCGACCGCGACCAGCTCTTCGTCATTGAGCTCGGTTGGGCGAAACGCGGGCATCATTTGCGAACCCAAACGGACGATCTCTTCGACATGGGATGGCGCGAGGTCGTCTCGTGCCAGTAGCGCGGCTCGCTCGTCACCGAGACGCAGTGCCAGGCGCATCGTCCCTGGATGACCGGGTCCGGCCGCGTGGCACATGGCGCAATGATGTTCGAAAAGCCGCTGCCCAGGGTCATCCGACGGCGGTGCGAGCGCGAACTGAATCGGTACGGCGGGTGCGTCCCACTCGCCTACGTCAATCGCGTTGTCGTCGGAGCAACCCGCGATTGCCACGGTCATAACAGTCAACACGGCAACGAGGCGCATCGTTCAGGCGCGCCGCGATCGACCCGGCCAGATGCCCTGCTTGCCCGGCGCCAGGATGCCATCCGGATCAAGTGCGTCTTTGATGGCTTCGTGAGTGCGGTAAAGCGCACGGTCGTTCCAGTCGTAGGATTCGGCGATCGCGTCCATGTAATCGAGGTGCGTGCGGTACTCGCCGTAACCCTCACGCGTGGCTTGTTCGAGGAGTGCGTTGAACAATTCACGAACTTGCTTCTTGTGCGCCTCGTCGTTGCGATCGAAGACCAGCATCAGAATGTGATGCATGTCCCGCCATCCAACGAGGAATTCCCCGATGTAATCGAAGTCGTATTGATGGCAGAGATCGCGCATGACGTGGAACTGCTTGAGCGCACCGTCGCCGGTGACGGGCGATATCGGTGAAAAATCGATGTGCGAGCCCGGTCCGAGCTAGTTCAGCAGCGCGAACTCCGACATATTCGGGATCCCGCGCATGAGTTTGGCGCGGTACTCGAACGACACGTCGCCCTCGCGGTCCGCGGCGGAGTAAAAACGTGCGCCCTTTATCTGACCGAAGGCCTCCTCGATCACCTTCCAATTGGCATCCATGACCGGCTCGGGCCCGTACAGCGCGCCGTAGAAATTCCAGTTGCCGATGCGCAGGTCCTCCGCCATCTTGCGGCGCGCGCTGTCCGGCATCACCCCCTTGCCGTCGAAGTATTTGGCTCTTGTCACGGCGGAGGCCGCTTCCCAGATCAGGCCGACCATGATCGCGGCGTTGGGGATCAGCATGTTGAGCTTGAGCGGGCGAACGACCTCGGTCAGCGCGTGAATATCGTCTTCCTCGGGAAACGTGACCAGGTAGGGGCGGTAGCCCGGCGGCTCCGGCATCAGCCATATCCCGATCTGCGTGATGATGCCGAAGTTCGATTGCGTGAAGATACCGTCGACCCAAGGTCCGTGGCCATACTTATACAGGTGCTTGCTGCGGGCGCCGGAAACCGTGCCCATCGCGGTATCGACCACGGTGCCATCGGCAAGGACCACCTGCATGCCGCATTGTGCGGTGAAATGTTCGCCGTACGGGGTATAACCGACACCGCGATCGGCGAAGTTACCCAGCACACCGCCCCACGCGGGCGCGGATGGATCGGGCCACAATTTGAGATCACGTTTTCGCAAATAGCTATACAGGTCGTGGTAGGTCACGCCCGGTTCGACCACCGCATAGGCGTGCTTCTCGTTGACTTCGATGATGCGATTCATGCGCTTGAGATCGAGCACGATGCATCCCGCCTTGCGCGGCGCGGCGCCGCCGTAACCGAAA
Organism: Gammaproteobacteria bacterium; assembly: GCA_965217605.1. Classification (GTDB taxonomy): domain Bacteria; phylum Pseudomonadota; class Gammaproteobacteria; genus JAYYZW01. The sequence continues at coordinate 98,483 of CBDCJB010000003.1, read as the reverse complement.
TTGCGACCGGTGGACACGGTCCATAGCGGCAGCTTGCGTTTGCGCGCGATGGCCAGAATCTGCTGGATCTGTTCGACGCCGGTCGGTGCGACGGCGGCCGATGGTGCGTTGTCTTCGGGTCGGCGTGGTGTATACGAGTCCGTATAACTCACGATACGGCTGTCGTCCTGTGCGATGACCGCATCGGCGCCCAGGGCTTCACGCAGCTCGCCGATCGCATCATCGAAATCGGCCTGGGTCACGCCGTCCGGGAGCATCGATCGCATCTCGCGTTCAGGCGCGCCGCAGTGACCAGGATACGAGGTAGTCGGCCGCGTCGGTGCGCCGCCTGGAGAGCCCATCAAGCGAGCGGCGTTTCACCGTTGCGTCCGGCCGGGACAACACCGGCAGCGATGCGGCCAATGCCTCGGTCCACGCAAGGGGATCGACATCCAACGCGGCGCAGGCCACATCCACGAAGCCCGCGTGGCCGTCGAGCGTGTGGCGGGCGCGGCCACGCCGGAAGTCGTGCACGCCGAAATATTCGCGCGTAAATCCATAGTCGAGCGCGATCTGCTCGGCCAGGAACCGGTTCGAATCGAAGGTCAGGCCGAATACGGTATCAAGCTTGCGCAAACGTAGATCGCCTTCCAGTGTCGAGAGGCAGCGCGACGGATCGGCGTCGAGCGCCTCACCCTCGATTCCGCACATCGCCATGAACGGCCGCGTCGCGGCGCACCGTGCTTCCGTTACCACGTATAGCCGCCGGTTCTCGCCGCGCCGCCCTGCGTGCAGACGGGCGGACAAGGGCAGGCTCAACACGATCAGCGATGACTGCAGAAACCCGCGGCGGTTCGTGGTCAAACGGATATGGCTCCCGGCTCGATGGTCGCCGGATTATGCCAGATCGCTATGCGACGGGTTTGTCGATCCTCGGATCGCGCACATAATGCGATCGGGGGGAACGCACGTCATGTCCGAATCTCCAACGACGCTGTTCGTGAACGGGCGCGTGCTCACTGTCGACCGCGCGTTCTCGATCGCACAAGCCGTACTCGTCGAACGCGGACGCATCGTCGCTGTCGGCCGCAGCCGCGACCTCGAACGGGATGCGCCCGCGGGCGCGCGGCGTTTCGACCTCGACGGTCGAACCCTCATGCCCGGCTTCATCGACACGCATGGCCATATCGCGCTGTTCGGCCTCGATGAACTCAAAGTTCAACTCGCAGGCGCGACGTCTAAATCCGTCATTCTCGAACGCATCGCGGCGCATGCCCGGTCGACGCCGGCGGGCGCCTGGGTGGTCAGCATGCCGATCGGCGATCCGCCGTACTTTCTCAATGCGGATGCCCTGCGGACCGACGGCGCCGTTCCCCGACGCGACGAACTCGACGCCGTCGCCCCCGACAATCCGGTCTACATCCAGGCGCCCACGAACCGCGTACCCAACTTCGCCGTACTCAACACGGCAGCGCTTGCCGCGGCCGGTATCGACGCTGGCGCCGGGGTGTCGCCGCATTCATCCGTGGCTGTCGATGCAGCGGGATCGGCGACCGAGATCCTGGAGGGCGCTCTGCAATCGATCTACAACTTCGATCCGCTGTACCAACAGATCGCGCGCGTCGCACCGCAACCCGGCTATCAGGACTTACGCGATGGCATCGCGGCGCTCGCCCCGGCGTTCGTCGCTCACGGTACGACGACGCTGCTGGAAGCGCATCTCACCAACCCGGACGACTTGCGCGCCTATGCCGAACTGCTTGACGACCAGCGCCTGCCGCTCCGCATCTTCTATACGTTCGAGATCGATTTCACGAAACCTCTGGATGCCATTGCCGAATACCTGCGCACCGTGAGGTTCGCGGCAAACGGCGGATTCGGTACGGAGAGGCTCAAGGTCTGCGGCGTCAGCATCGGTCTGGACGGCCCCTATTGGCACGGCGCGGCGGTCAATGACCGGCCTTATCCGGGACCCTTTGGCGATACGGTCGACCCGGAACCGTTGGTTCCCCAGGACCTGTATCGGGCGATCCTCGAGCTCGCCGCGTCGATGAACTTCCGCATCCATGCGGAAGCGGCGGGCCGCGGATCCATCGCGATCGCCTTGGACGCGTTCGGCGAGATCGATCGAACGTCCCCCATTCGCGACAAACGCTACGTGCTAGAGCATTGCGAGTTTCCGACGACCGATCAGATCGCCGAGTGCGCGCGTCTCGGCGTCGCGCCGACCACGTCGACGAACTTCATCTGGGGCAAGGGCGCGGAGGTGTATAAGGCCCGTCTCGGTGACGACTATGCCGATGAGGCGATCCCGCTCAGAAACTGGCTGGACGGCGGCGTCGCGATCGCGCAGAGCACCGACTGGGGCCCGCGCGAAGCGTTCTTTACCTTGTGGCAGAGTCTCGCCCGGCAGGCTGGTTTGACGGGCGAAGTGATCGGTCCCGATCAGCAGATCTCACGCGAAGAGGCGATCCGCTGCTTCACCATCAACGCCGCCTGGGCGCTGCATATGGAGCATGCCATCGGATCCATCGAACCGGGGAAGCGGGCCGACTTGATCGTCGTTGACGGTGACCCGATGACCTGCGAACGCGATGCGATCAAAGACCTTGACGTGGATCTGACGCTTATCGACGGACAGGTCGTATACGAACGATAGCGATTGATTCGCCGTTGCCGTCGGTCACCATATGTCAGGCCTGGCGGATCGCGACTTTGCTGCCGTCTTGGTCGACGTTTACAAACGTGATGCGCGTCTCGAACAACACGGCCCCGCGCGTGCTCGTTGGGTTTTCCCCGAACACCTTCACGGCGTAATCGACGGATGTATTGCCGAGGCGCGCCCGGTTGACGAGAAATCGCAAGATCTGACCACATGCAATCGGGTGTCTGAATGTGACGTCATCGAGCCCGACGGTGACGAAACGGTGGTCGGGAAACTCGACACTCACCGTGACGTAAGCGAATTCATCGATCCACTTGAGCAGGTAGCCGCCGAAAAGACTGCCCTGATCGTTCATGAATTCCGGCAGCACCAGCTTGAGATGTTCCATCGCAGTTACAACCTTGCCGTGACGTCAGCCCGCCTTTCCGCGACGGTGCCTGTCAAATTCCAGAATATGTGTGCGGCGATCTTGGGATAACGGATCCGGATGCGCTCGAGGCTCTCCTGGTTCATCCATAGCAGGCGAACGTCATCCACCGCGTCGATGTGCGCCGTGCGTTGGCCCGTGAACAGTGCGACTTCGCCAAAGACCTCCCCCGGATGCATCTCGCGTAAGAGCGCATCCCCGTCATCGCGCGTGACTTTAGCGGCCACCGTGCCTTCGATCAGAATACAGATCTCGTGGCCTTCCTCGCCTTGTTTGATAATACGCTCGCCGGGTTTATACGCCTCGATGCGTCCGAACAAGGCCGCGATTCGCGCCTGGCGGTGCGTAAGACCATTGAACAACGGGATCTTCTTGTGCGGTTCGTCGCCGAGGTCGATCAGCAGCACCTCCCACAGCGTAACGAACCGCAAGCCGCTGCTCAGTGCCGGGCTGATGGTGAGATCCACGGCCCAGGCCAGAAACAAGGTCGCCGCCGCCAACACGCCGAACTCGACTTGATTGCGCAGATCACTGACTAAAAGCGCGAGGAACCCGGCGCACAACGCCGCCGTGGTAAACGTCACGGGGCGGATGATTCCGGCGATCGCATGCTCCACGCCCTGCTCTTCGTTCGCCAATCTTCGCGATTCGTTGTTGAATCGCGAGAAGTAATGAATCGAATCGTCGACCGCGATGCCCAGTGCGACGGTCGCCACCAAGCTTGTCGCGAGATTCAGCGTGATCCCCGTCAGGCCCAGAAGCCCGAAGAAAGCGACGATCGGAAGCAAATTAGGCACGAGCGCAATCGCCCCGACCCGCAACGAACCGAAGAGCGTGGAGAGTATGACGTAAATGACGAACAGCGCGCCGGATAAGCTCAGTATCTGTCCCCGCGTGATGTCGTCCATCGTCAATGCGATCAACACCGAGCTCCCGGTGACCTGTCCGCGTAGATGGGTTGGTAATTGATTCAGGCGCTCCTCGATTCGCGCGACCAGATCGCCCAGCTCATTCGAGCTGACAGCCGTGGAGCGGACATGCATGAGTGTCGTTTTGTAGCGCGAGTCGATGAATTGCTCGGCGTCCTCGCTGGCCCCGAGCGCGAGCAGTTGATCGGACAGGTTGAAAGACTTGGGTATCGCGTGTTCCGGCTTGAGCTCGGGCACGAACGTTCGGTGGAGCATGCGCATGTAGTCGACGAACGAGACCGCACCGCGCACCTCCGGCTGCTGCTTTACCCACGCCTGCAGGTCATCGAGGATATGCAGCTCGGCCGGGTTCTTGAACACATTGGGGATATCGCTTTCGATCAGAATTTGAAGCGGGACGGCCCCGGAGAAGGACTGCCCGATTTCGTTGAAATTGCGACGGATCTCGCTGTCCTCCGGGAAGTTCCGTAGGTAATCCGTCCCGACATCGATCTTGGAGGCAAAGGCAAGGGAAAAAAGCGCGAGCAGGAAACCCGCGAACAGGATGAACTTGCGATTTTCGAGATCGAATTTCGAGATGCGGGGGGCGAGCTTAAGCAGGACGCCCTGATCGACCTTTCGCTGCGCACTCGAAGGTAGAAAGCGCAGCCCGGCCGGCACCAGCGTCACCGCGCACAACCAGCTGAGACCGGTGCCAAACGCGGAGAACGCACCGAAGACCTGAATGGTTTTGATGTTGCTGGTGGTGAGCGACAAGAAACCAACGCCCGTCGTGAATGCGGTCAAGGTCAGCGGAACGAATACGTCTTCCAAGGAGCGCTTCAGCGCCGCGATCTTGTCCAAGCCCTTTGCCAGCTCCCGTTCGAAGTCGCTGACGACGTGCACCGCATACGCGAAGCCGACGACGAAAACGACCGGCGGCATGATGATCGTGACGAAATTGAGTTTGTGTCCGGTCCGAATGAAAACGGCGATCGTGACCAAAAGGGCGATCGCGTTCGCCAGCAACGGCAACACCATGCCCGGCAGCGAACGCAGTCCGACCACCGAAACCACGAAAGTCGCCGCCACGGCGAGCGGAAATACCGCCTGAATATCGGTAAATAACGTGAGCCCGGTCGCGAGTCGGGCAAAAACAGGCCCGGTCAGATATTGCTCGATATCCCCGGCTTCGGCTTTGGATGCAGCCGCGACCGCATCGACGGCCGCCTGAACTTCGCTCGATGAGAGGTCGGGGTCGAAATGCACCGCGAGCATCGTCGCGCGCCCGTCGCGTGATACGAGTTGCCCCGCATACAGCGGATGGACGATGGCCTCCGCGCGGAGACCCTGGGCTTCACTCAGTGTCGTCGGTAGCTCGGCGAGAAATTCGTCTACGTTAGTGAAATCGTCTTCGGCGCGGACGAATGTCGCCGAGGCGAGGCTGTCGACCCGCACCACACCCTCGGTCTTTTCGAGCCGTCGCGTTAACCGCTTGAGTGCAGCCAGGCCCTCGGGCGTGAATAAGTCGTCCGCCTGCCAGACGATGATGAGCAGGTCGTCGCCGACGAACTGGTCCCGCACGGCTGCATATGTTTCGAGTTCGGGCCCGCCCGCGGGGAGCAGGCTTTCGATCGAACTGTCGACGCTGATTTTGAGCGTCCGGTTCTCGAGATCGACGACTTCCTGTAGTGCAAAGAAACCGACGAGCAGCGCCAGGAGCACCACCACATAGGGGTGCTCGACAAACGCAGTAATGATCCTTTTAGACAAGCTCGCGGCGAACTAGTCTAAAGCGCCTTACCCATGCTTCTCGGATTAAAAAGGCCGTCGCCTATCTCGGTGTCAATCTCGACATCGGACACGATCAGCTCGGTTCGCGTTTGATGCTCGCGGTCATGCATGACGATGTGGTGCGGTACGAATCGATCACCAATTTGCTTGATCTCTTCGCGTGTTGCGACCATCTCCTTGAGCACCTCGCCATTGGTCCCGATAAACTGCGTGCGCACCGGAATGCATTGCTCCTGATCGACAAAAGTAAGGACGCGGCTGTACACCGATGTGTCCTCTCCCGGCGTGGTTTGCAGGACATAAGCCGGACGCCCGTCGATCTCCTGGTCTTCGATGCGCGCGGTCTCGCTGTTACCGGCGATGGACTGCAAATACGAAAACTCCTCGTAGCTGAAATCCGTTTCCATCATGTCGGTGGCGACCTGCTTGCCCGTAACTTTCCGCGTGCGCCCGAGCTCCGGTACATAGAGATACATCTCCGGATCTTTATCCTTCGCGTTCGATCACCAGGACCGTCAAGCCCTTGCGGCTCGCAGGTTCCTCCAATCGGATGGTCGCCCGCTGGCTCCCTTGCACCTCTTTTCGCCAATAGATGTTACCGCTCGATTCGCTCTTGATGCCGGTATCGTCGAGGGCGCGCAAGATGAGTTTTTGCGTCAAAGAGTGCTCGGGCACGCCTTTGTCGATACATGCTTGAACGTCCGGGTCTGAGATCGTCGGTAATTCAGTGGCGTATAACCCCGTGTATGTGAGGGCAGTCAGCCAAAGGGCGAGCGTTGACGTTAGGCGGTGATACATTTTAGGCAACCCTGATCCGGTTACGGCGATACTATCGCACCGCATATCCAATTTGTAAGGCACAACGAATCGCCAACGAGCTGGCTCCCGCGGTACATAACAATGACTCCGTAGAATCCACCGTGGCGGCGAATCAACAATTCAGTTCGCGAACCTGCAGCTCAATAACCGGGCTGTTTGTTCGCCCGCTGCAGCGCAGCACGATAGATCGGTGCCGAAGCACGTGATCAAGACATTACCCTACGGTAGAGTTCATCTCAGCGGAATCGTCTCTGTGACAATCTGAAGCGCGGGTCCGGATCGGTTGCCCGGCAAACGCGCCCCAGGAGGTATACCCATGATCCAGTTCGACACGGTTATAAAGAACGGCACGATCATCGATGGGACGGGGCTTCCCCGTTTCAAGGGCGATATCGGTATTCGCAACGGCCGCATCGCAAAAGTAGGTCGCGTCGACATCGGCGATGCAAGGGACGTCATCGAGGCCGAAGGCCTGATCGTCGCGCCGGGTTTCGTCGATCTGCATACGCACTACGACGCGCAGATCCACTGGGATCCCTACTGCACGATTTCCGGATGGCACGGCGTTACCTCCGTTGCAATCGGCAACTGCGGTTTCGGGTTCGCGCCGGCCCGCAAGGAGAATCGCGAGCGCCTGCTCAACATGATGACTCGCACGGAGCAGATCCCCTACGAATCAATGATGGCGGGCATGGGTCTCGATTGGGATTGGGAATCCCTGCCGGAATGGATGGACCATCTCGATCGCATTCCAAAAGGTGTGAACCTGTTGAGCTATGTGCCCTTGAACCCGCTGCTGGTCTATGTACTCGGGCTCGAAGACGCCAAGGCCGGATTGATTGCGACGCCGGACGAGCTGGGTGAGATGAAGCACCTCATCAACGAGGCGATGGACGCCGGCATGATGGGCTTCAGCTTGCAGCGCTTTGGGCAATACTCCGTGCAAGCGGATTTCGATGGCACGCCGATGCCGACCGACATCCTGGCCGACGAAACCGTGCTCGCGTTCAGCGAGATCCTGGCCGAACGCGGCGAGGGCTTCATCCAGATCTTCAATGGGACCAATGGCGAACCACTGCGGTCCAAAACCGACGAGGACCTCAAATTCGTAGAAGAAGTGGCGCGCCGATCCGAGCGGCCGATCTTGTACAACGCGCTCATCGCTTTGGACGATCCAGATTTCCAAGACATGCATCGCAAATCAATGGCATGGATCGACGATTGTTTCGCACGGGGACTGCAGGTTTACGGACAGGCGGTGACCGTGCGCGCGCCATTCCAGTTTACGCTCGAGGATTGGAACCTCTATGACTCGAGCCCCGCCTGGAATCAGGCCACGCAGGGCAGCACCGAAGAACGGTTGGCGAAGCTGTCCGATCCCGCCGTCCGTAAACAGATGATCGCCGAAGAGGAGATGCTCGTAACGACCGGCGTCGGCGGCCCGATCGAAGGTCTGACGGTCCAGGAGGTACCCGGACACCCCGAGCTCGAGCGTTATCTTGGGCGCACCATCGGTGACATCGCCGCCGAAGAAGGTAAGCATCCGATCGACGCGATGCTGGATATCGGCGTCGCTGGCGATCTGAAGGTGCTCTACCGCACCGGAGACATCGGCAGCGTCGACCCGAAAAAAGTCGGCGAACTGGCGCGCAATCAACACGTCATTCCGGGCCTATCGGACGGCGGTGCGCACACGAAGTTTTTTACCGGCGGATCCTTTACCACCGATCTGATCGCCTGGCTGGTGCGCGAAACCGGCGAGTTGACGCTGGAGCAGGCGCATTACCGGTTGAGCTACCTGCCTGCACAGGCAGCTGGGTTCATCGACCGCGGCTTCCTGCGCGAAGGCGCGCCGGCGGACATCCTGGTCTACGATTTCGAGAACCTGAAACGCGTGCCGGAGATCGACTACGAGATCGCGCACGATTTCCCGGCCGATCAATGGCGCCGCGTGCAGCGTGCCGAAGGTTACCGGTGGATCCTGGTGAACGGTGAGATCACGTTCAAGGACGGTGAATGCACGGGAGCGACGCCGGGGCGTTTACTCCGCTTGAATCGGTGGAACGAACAGCGGCAGGCAGCCGCCTAGGCTCTATTCGCCCGCGTGTGGGCGAATCAGCCTGTCGGTCGCCGCCTTAAGCAACGAGGCCTCCGTCCCGATTACTTATCCCAATCCGTGGCCTTCCACGTGCCGCCGAGCACCTTGTTGATCCGGAAGCAGTTTCCTTCGGGATCTAAAAGTACAGCCTGATACCAGTTGTAATAGGTCTTGTACGGTTTTTTGATCAACGTCGCACCGCGCTTCTTCGCCTTGGCAACGAGTTGATCCACCTCTTTCATGGAGCGCGCATCGAAATTGAGCAGGAACTTGATGCCTTTCGGGTTCGCATGTTTGTCGAGTCCCAATAATTCGTAGGCTTCCAGCGCGTTGAACCCGATGTGCGTCTTGGGCGTTCTTATGCCGCGAAAAATCGGCGACCGAAACGACTTTTCTTCCTCGAATTCGAACACGTCCATATAGAACTTGGACAACTTACGGACATCCCTGGCGAATACGTTGACGTAGGAAAGATTAGCCATCGTCGATATGCTCTATTTGTCGCTGTGGGGCTCGATGCCCTCGAGATATGTCAGCACCCGCTCGAGCGGTTCGACGTCGCCGAACTTGGAGTCGATGTCGAACAGATTCCATTCGGTGACGCCCGGCACCCGATCGCCGACGGCTTCCCGCACGACGATGGGCCGAAAGCCTTCGGCAATCGTGTCCTCCGCCGTGTGGCGCACGCAGCCCGCCATCGTAACGCCGGTCATGATCACGGTGTCGATGTTGTGGGCACGCAGATACCCCGCGAGGTAAGTGCCGTGAAACGCGCTCGCCCGCTTCTTGACGATCACCTGTTCGCCGCGCTCGGGCACGGGGGCGATTCGATCATCTATCTGCGCGCCTTCGGATCCTTCTTGCAGCGTTTCCGCGGGGATCTTGTAACCCCACAATCCTGCATCTGAACGCGGACCGGTTGGATCTTGAAATGCGGTCGTAGTGTAGATAATGGGAATATTTTTCTTGCGCGCGGCCTCCAGGAGTTTTTGGTTCGCCGGGATGATGACGTCCATGCCGTCGCAGCTGAAATTATGTCCCGGCCGGGTCCAGGCATTGGCGAGATCGATGATCAACAAGGCGGGATGCTTGCCAAAGCCGATTCTGCGTTGAAAGCCGCGCGACTGGTAGACCTCCGAATCAGCAGCGAAGATCGTCTCGAGGGCTTGTCGCACCTCCTCGTCGGTAGGGCGTGTTGCCATGTTGTTATCTCCTTTTACGCCGATTTGCCCGCAAGCGGGCTCCTGTATTGATTATTGAAAGGCTGAATAGATTTCGTTACGCACGGTAGGAGCCGGCATGCCGGCGAATCAATCAGGGATCTCAAACGCCAACAACACATTGCCAGGTAAGCCGATATTGAACTGATCCATCCCGGACATGATAAACAGCCGATTACCCGCGATAACCGGTCCTCCGAAAGCGGCGAGCGAGCCGCCGCGACCTTTGCGCCCGTTCACACCGTCGTATTCTCCATACGTATCGTAGGTCCATACCTGCTCGCCCGTGGCCGTATCGAACGCCCGCAGCACGCCATCTACCCCGCCGGCGAAGACGAACCCGCCGACCACCGTGGTCGGTAAGCTATACGCATTCGTACACGGTGGCGTCGGCTTGCCTTCGCAATCACCCGGCACGCCGGATACTTTCCACGCCACCGCGCCGGTCTCCACGTTCACCGCCGTCAACGAACCGTCGGCACCCCAGTCCATTCCGCTATCCGTAAATTGAATGATCGAATCGATTATTGGCACGTACGCATTCTGCCCGTCGGTCGAAAATCCCCATACGAGGCCGCCCAGCTCGCCGCCGCGGCCGACGCGAAGCTGCCACAGCAGGGTCCCGTCGTCGGGATTGAGGCCATAGAACATCCCGTCCTTGGTGCCCGACATCACGACCTCCTTGCCGCTCGGTCCCGCGACCAGAGCCGCAGGCGCGACGAAATCACGATCGCCACCCCCTTCCGGATTCTCCGGCGAACAGGTCGGGCGCTCGGGGTCGACCCAGTTCTCACAGCCGAGGTGGTAGATGTCTTTTCCGCCCCGTTCTTCCGGCGCGAATCCGGAGATCCAACGCTTGGCGCCGGTCTTCAGATCGAAGGCCATGATGGCGTCAGATGCATCGACGCGCGGCTCGGTCATCTGATTGCCCGTGGTCACGTAGAAGAGCCCGCGTTTTTCGTCCACCGTAATGGCGGAAAAGACCACCGCGCCCGAGGGGCCGTAGCGCTTCGTGCCGTTTTTGGTCGTGCCGACGAGCTGCGGCTCCTGGTCGATGGTGTAGCTCTTCCACAAGCGCTTGCCGCGCTTCAAATCATAGGCAACGACGCTGCCTCTGAACGTGCAGCAGGGGTATTCCTTATCCTTGACGATATTCAACACCTCCTGCATCGAAGAGATTGGAACGTACACGATGCCGTCATGCGCGGTGACGTTTCCGGTGACGCGCGAGCTCGGGATCGATTCCGCTTTGTCGCGCCACAGCAACGCACCGGTTTCGGCGTCGAGCGCATAGACGTTGGTGCCGACATCACCGAATACCACGATGCCGTCGGAAACGGCGACGTTCGAGCGGATCCGCCAATCGGCGCGGAACGTCCAATGGGCGCAGCCGGTTTCGGCGTCCAGCGCATAAACCCAATGATTCAAGTTGCCGACGAAGAGTCGATCCCCCACGACCGAAACCGGGTTGCCGCCGCCCTCAAAGGCACGCGTGCTCGGCAGCGCGACGGCCCATTTCAGTTTGATGCCGCGTATGCGGTGTACGCTCAAGCCCGCCATTTGAACGTGCCGGTTCATGCGGTTGTCGTTCGACAGACCCGGCCAGTCGTGGGCCGGATCGGGTGTGTGCGGCGCGCTCTTCTCGCACAACGGCACGCCGCTGTCACGCGTATCCTTATCGGGCTTCCGATCGGCGATCCATTTCGACACCGCCCACCGGTCGGCGTCTTCCATACCGTTGACGAACTGCGCCATCACGCCGTACCAGAGTTCCTGGTATATGTCCTCGGCCCTCATGTTCGACAACCCATCGAGATCGGGGCCGTAGGTCGCTCCCGAATGACAAGCGGCACATTCTGCCGCGAATACCTCCGCGCCTCTGGGCTCAGCCGCGCAAGCGCTATACATAGTCAACGCCATGACGGCGGACAGCACCCGAGTAGATTTGTTTCTAGCATGCATGATTTGGACTCACCTTAAAAAATGCCGAACACGAAGATCATCGCCACCGCAACGGGAACGACGAACCGAATTAGGAAATACCACACGTCGAAGAGCGCACCTCGCGATAAGGCTAATTCTTCTTCCGATGCCTCCCTGCTGAGGAACCAACCGGCAAAGACCGCGATCGCCAGTCCGCCCAACGGTAACAAGATCTGATTGGAGAAATAATCGAAGCTCGCGTTCAGATCCTTACCCGCGACGGTCCATTCCGATAAGACGTTGTACGACGAAATGCTGGTCAGACTCAATACACCGATTACCGTCAGCACGGTGAGCGTACTGTTTTGCCGGTTGAAGCCCTTGCGTTCTTCCATCCAGCGGGTCAAAGGTTCGACGAAACCGACCATGGACGTGATGGCGGCTACCGCCAGGAGTGCGAAGAACAGGCTGCTGACGAGATGGCCGCCGGGCATCTGTGCAAAGGCCACGGGCAGCGTTTGGAACGTCAGGCCGGTACCCGCAGCAGGATCCAACCCGTTGGCGAATACCGCAGGGAAGATCACCATCCCGGCTACAAGTGCCACGAACGTGTCCACGCTGATGATGATGACGACCGATTTGCCGATCGAGACGTCCTTCGGCAAATACGCACCGTAAGTCATCATGCCCGCCATCGCGACGCCGATCGAAAAAAAAGCCTGGCCCAAGGCGGCGAGGAATACATCGCCGCTCAGCTTGCTGAAATCCGGCGCGAACAACCACACGGCCGCCTCCAGGAAGCCGCCGGCGAACGCGTTGTACAGGACCAGGACGATCAAGATCCCGAACAGACTCGGCATCAAGATCGTCACGGCTTTCTCGATGCCGTCGCCGACGCCGGAATAGATGATCAATCCGGTGATGAACAAACCGACGACGGTCCAGAGCCACATCGTCACCGTGCTTCCCAGTACCGCATCGAACTGCGCTGCCGCCGCGATCCCATCGACGCTTGCGAAACCGGTCGTGACAGCGGTATATAGATAAAACAAAACCCACCCGGCGATCACGCAATAAACCACTTCGATGACGAATGCCGCGAGCAAGTTCATGCCGCCCACGAGTTGCCAGTGTTCGCTCCGGCCTTCCTGCACGGCCACCGCGCGCATCGACCCCGGGGGCGACATGCGGCCACGGCGGCCGATCAAGATCTCGGCCATCAGGATCGGTACGCCGATCCCGAAGGCGCACAGGAGATAGACGATCACGAACGCGCCCCCGCCGTTTTCGCCGGTGACGTAAGGGAAGCGCCAGATATTGCCGAGGCCGACCGCGAAGCCGACCGACGCCATCAGAAAACCGAATCGAGATGACCAGCTCTCTTGTTTCACGGGTGTGTGATGCGTGTTTTAGGCGGCGGCCGATGCCGTTCCGTCGAGCGCGTAGGTGCGAAACGGGTTTGCACCCTGCGGTCCTTTTCTGATGTGAATTTCGCCGCGCGCGAGATCCATCATCAAGGTCGCACAGGTGCCGAGTTGTTCACCGGGGAAATTTGCAGAGAGGTGATACGGATTGTTGATCGCGAAATCACCACCGCCTTCTTCGAGTAAAAGCCGCTTCATCACCTCGAAGCTGCGATGGGGATCGCCGGCCAGGCATTTCCGGCCGCTCGCCAAGCGCAGCGCGCTCGATGAGGTTTCCTCGGTCGCGTCGTCCGGCGCGCCGGGGAAGATGCAGTGATTGGTATGCAGATAAGCATCTCCCGTCCGCTCGACCTCCGCCGAGACGGCGCCCATGAATTCGATGCTGAGTGCGTCACCGCCGGCGTCGGCGATCAAAAAATGGCTCGATTTACCGTGCCCCGCGCGTTGAATACAGGTGCGCGCCGCAGCGACGCTGTCAGTGTCGAGGATCGCCCGCGTGAGGAGATGTACGGGTACACCGTCGAGGTCGTGAAGATGTTCGAGAAAATTCAAGCAAACGCCTACGCCGGCGCTATTGAAGCCAATCTTCGCGAGCATGCCGGGCTCGGTGAACGCAAACACGCGGGTGTTGTCGGGTCGCTCATAGGTCACGAGTACGGCAAACTCCTCAAACTCTTCGAACCAGTCCCAGGTTTGTCCCAGGAGGCGCGCTTGTGGAAAAAACAATGACGTGCACTCACCGACCTGTGCATTGAGGATCTCGGTGCGCGCGTTGAGGACGTAGATCTGCCAGCGCGGCATGTCCGCCGCTTCAGCAATGGCGTCCAATTCAGTTACGAACGCGCCGTTGAAGTCCGCGATCAGCGCCCGCACGCGTTCTGCGCGTTCCGTGAGCTGGCCTTCCGATAGCCCGCTTTTGGCAAACAATCGATCGCGATAGTGCGCGAATACCGCATGAATGCGCTCGCTCAGCGCACGTCCATGCGCCAGTCCGCGCGTGCGGGCATCGCCGCTGAACGTAAAGTGAGGAAAGTGCTCAGCCATATCGTCTTTCTCGCTGTGGCTATTTCGGGGTCGAGTCCGCCGGCGCCGGTTGCTCGACGCCTGCATCTATTGCTGCGCGCCGTTCGGCCCGCAAGAGCTCGGTCGCGCCGCTGTCGAGCTCCAAGGAGTGCGGATCGATCACCACGCCGTAACTCGCGCGCGCCAGTTCCGCGGTCGTGAAGCCGTCCAGCACGTCGGATAAGACGAGCGCGGGTTCGCGTTCGAGGGGATCGCCGTAACCGCCGGAATTCGGCACCGAAATGGTAATGGTGTCGCCGCCCTTGAGCTGATAGCCGGTGAACTTCGACGGCCAACTCTCCTCGTCGCGCTGTCCTTCGTTATGCAACACCGAGGCGTTGACCCCTTCCTGCCCGCCGAAGATACCCCACGGAAGGTCGGAGTCGTGGCGTTCGCCTTCGCAGGTGACGAGGGTATCTTCCAGCATGCGGTTGACCCGTACCATACCGATGCCGCCGCGCCACTTCCCGCCCGCACACGGATCGTCGCGCAACTCGTAGCGTTCGGTACGCATGGGAAAGCGCCATTCGAGTTCTTCCACCGGATTGTTGCGGGTATTTGCGATCAAACAGTCGACCGAATCCATGCCGTCCGCACCCGGCCGGCCGCCGTAGGAGCCCTCGTCGACCTCGAGGTAAACCCAATATTCGCCGGCATCGTCGTCAAAGCCGGAATAGGCGATGAAATGGAGATGCGCCGAGTTTCCCGCGGTGATCTTCTCCGGGATCACCGGTGACAGTGCGCGCAATACGAGATCGACCGCGCGCTGAACCTGACAGAATCGCGCAAAACAGGAACGCGGAAATTTCGGATTGAAGATCGAGCCCTCCGGAGCGATCACCTTGATCGGTTTCATCATGCCTTCGTTCTGCGGCACGTAAACGGGCTGACTCACCTCGTCGAGGAAGATCATGCGGGTGATGAACGACATCGCCGAAAACGTCGTTCCCTCGAAGGGCACGTTGAAACCGGTCGGCACTTCGTCGCTCGAACCCGTGAGGTCATAGGTGATCTCGTCGCCGCTAATAATGACCTTGACTTTGACCGGCAGTTTCTTGCCGCGGTTTTCCCCATCATCGTCCAAATAGCCGACTGCGGTTTCGTATTCGCCGTCGGGCACCTTCGCGATCTCGCGGCGGAGCATCTGTTCGGAATAATCCATCCAGTGGGTGCCGGCGGCGGCGACCGCCTCGCGGCCGTAACGGTCGGTGAGCTCGAGGAAGCGGCGCTTGGCAAGCTCGCAGGCCGCGATCATCGCGCGCGTATCGCCGTCGTTGTAGGTCGGCGTGCGCATATTGTCCAAGATGTGTTGCCACAAGCCTTTTTGCCATACGCCTTTATCGGCGAGCTTCACGGCGCGGTAGATGTTGCCCTCGGCATAGATATCGACGGCGTTGATGTTGAGCCCGGGATAGGCGCCGCCGATGTCGAGCAAATGGGCTGAAGCACCGGAAAAACCGATCAGTTCGCCGTCGTGAAAGATCGGCAGGATGATCGCGCAGTCGGGTGAATGGGTCGCCCCGTAGTAGGGGTCGTTGTGAAAGATGATATCGCCATCGTAAATATCGTCACCGAGCAGTTTGATCACGTTCTGCACGATCTTCGGCATCGCGCCCATGAACATCGGTGTCGACTCCGATTCGGCGAGCATGTTGCCGTCTTTATCGAAGACCCCGGCGCCGAGATCCTCCGACTCGCGAATGATCGAAGAGTAGGACATGCGATACAGCACGCCCGCCATCTCCTGCGCGATCTGGGTAAACGCGCCGCCGATCACGCGCATCATGATCGGCGTCGCCAGATCACGGGCCTCTTCGATCGCGGCCGCTTCACAATCGATCACGAGATTGCCGAATCTATCGACAACGGCTTCGCAGCCGGGCGGAACGAGGGTTGTGGTGTCGTATTGCTCGACGATAGCCGGACCCACCAGTCGATTAGCCGCGAGCAGCCGCTCACGTGCATAGAACGGCGTTTCGTGGGTTTCCGCTTTGCCATGGACGTCGAAGACCACGTCGCGCCGTAGTACTTCGGCGGCTACAGGATCGTCCGTGCCCGCATCGATCTCAGGCCATTGCAGCTCTGGAATGCGGCCGACGCCGATCACGCGGATGTTGATGATCTCGACCGCTTGGTCGAAACGGTGTCCGTATTCAGTTTCGTGTGCATGGTGAAAACCTTGGGCCAGGTCGACGATCCACTGATCGTCGATATCACCGGCCGGCACGTCGAAACGCACCTCATACCCCTGGCCGCCATAGCGACAGTCGGCGAGGCGTCGGATCAAGCGATCGTTATCAGCGACACCGTCAGCCTCGAGCTGCGCGACCGCGTCCCGGCTCAATTCGTCGAAGGCGGCTTGGATGCGCGCCTTGTCGAGCGTTGCCAGCGCGTGGCGCTCCGTCGCCACGAATTCGTGTTGGATATCGGTCGCGAGCAGCCCGGTCGCGGACAGAATGCCGGGGTGCGGCGGCACGAGCACCCGCGGCACTTCGAGTTCGCGCGCAATGCCACACGCGAACAGCGGCCCCGCGCCGCCCGCGGCGACCAAGGTAAATTCACGCGGATCGTAACCGCGGCGCACGCTGTTGAGCTCGATCGCCTGCACCATGCTGAATTTCTGGATCTGTAAGGCGCCAAGCGCGGTCTCTGCGACTGGCATGCCCATTTCATCGGCGAGGCCTTGCATCGCAGCTCGAGCCAATGCCTCGTCGAGTGCGAGATCACCGCCGGCCAGGCCCCGATCGGTACGCAGGCGGCCCAACAAAACCTGGGCGTCGGTCGACGTGGGTTCCTCGCCGCCGCGTCCGTAGCATGCCGGGCCCGGATCGGCGCCGGCCGATTGCGGGCCGACACGAAACACGCCACCCGAATCGACATACGCGATCGAGCCGCCGCCGTGGCCGATGGCATCGATATCGACCATCGGGATCATGGCCTGGTAATCGCCGATTTTGGTGTCGAGCAGGTGACGCATACGCAACTGGCCATTGGCGGCCACGCCGATGTCGGCGGACGTACCGCCGATGTCCAGGGTGAAGACGTTGTTGAACCCGGCCATCTTGCCGGCCCAGATCCCGCCGATGAGGCCGGCCACCGGCCCCGACATCATGAGATTCACCGGCCGCTTCGCGGCCGACTCGACCGGCGACATGCCACCGGAGGACTGCATGAGCTGCACGCCACGCTTGAGGCCCGCCGCGCGCATGGCCGCATCGAAACGCTCGACATAGCGCGCCACGTTGGGGCCGATGTAGCTGTTCAAACACACGGTCGAAAAGCGCTCGAATTCGCGGTAGAGCGGTAGGACCTCGCTCGAAATCGAGATATAGGCGTCCGGACACTCCTCCTCGAGGATCGCCTTGATGCGTTGTTCGTGCGCTGGATTGAGATAACTGTGCAAAAGACACACCGCGATCGCGTCGACGCCTGCGTCGCGGAGCTGACGAGCCCGCTCGCGCGCTTCTTCTTCATCCAGAGGTATGAGCACTTCGCCGTGCGGTACGGTTACGCGCTCTTTGACGGTCAGCCGGTGGCGGCGCTTGACCAGCGGCCGCGTCTGCCAGGGCAGGTCCTGCTGGAGTGAAAAATTATACGGTTTCTTATGTCGCGCGATGTGCAGGATGTCGCGAAAGCCCTCGGTCGTGATGAGGCCGACTTCGGCGCCTTTGTGTTCGAGCGCGATATTCGTGGCCACGGTCGTACCGTGCAGCAACAGGTCGATCGCCTCGAGCGCGGTGCCCGCTTTCTCACAGACCTGCCGCACGCCTTCGACCACTGCAATGGATGGATCATTGGGTGTCGATGGGATTTTGTCGACCGCGATCTGTCCCGCCGCTTCATCCACCAAGATCAGATCCGTAAAGGTTCCGCCGACGTCTACGCCGATTCGTTTCATGGCATTGAGTACCTCCGGATCGCAAGGCGTTATGATTTGCAAAAAACATAGCATAATTCGCCCGCAAGCGGGCTCCTACGGTAGGAGCCCGCTTGCCGGTGAACGAAACTCAACGGGGGATCTCCAATGTCATTCAAACTAGAAGAAACGACTATCGCCGACATTCACAACGCCTTTCGTTCCGGCGAGCTCACTTGCGTCGATCTCGTAAACCGCTACCTCGCCCGCATCGAGGCCTATGACCGCAGCGGCCCGACGCTCAACTCGATCATCACGGTCAATCTGAAAGCGGTTGAAGACGCGAACGCAATCGATGCCGAATTCGCGAAAGCCGGCGAGTTTATCGGTCCGCTGCACGGCATCCCGGTCGTGGTCAAGGACCAGGCGGAAACGAAGGGTCTCATGACGACCTTCGGTTCGATCGCGATGGACGGTTATATTCCCGAAAAAGACGCCACCGCGATCACAAAGCTTCGCGATGCGGGCGCGATCATTCTCGCGAAGACGGCCATGCCTGACTTCGCAACCTCGTGGTTCGGCTATTCGTCGATGGCTGGAACGACCAAGAACCCCTATGACCTGGCCCGCGACCCGGGCGGATCGAGCAGCGGGACGGGCGCCGCCGTGGCGGCCAACCTCGGCGCCATTGGCGTAGGCGAAGATACCGGCGGCTCGATCCGCTTGCCGGCTTCGTTCGATAACCTCGTCGGGCTCAAAGTCACACCCGGACTCATCAGCAGGGCCGGCATGTCGCCGCTCGTCGTATTCCAGGATTCCGCCGGGCCCATGTGCCGCACCGTGTTAGACGCGGCCAAATTGCTCGAAGTGATGGTGGGATTCGATCCCGCGGATCCGTATACCGCCACGGCCGCCATTGCGGGCGAGGTGAAGTATTCCAAGCGGCTCGATGCGCAAGCACTGTCGGGCGCGACCATTGGCGTGGTGCGGTCGGCCTTCGGCGACAACGCGAATGCGGATGCCGCGGCCGTCAACGCATTGATCGAGGCCGCCATCGGCGCCATGGCGGCGGCTGGTGCGACGATCGTCGATGTCACGATCCCCGATCTCGACTACTACGTCGAATATACCTCGCTATACATCAACCATTCCCGCCATGACATCGACAACTTCCTTGCGTCGCGGGCGGGTGTACCGATGAAGACCTTCAAAGAGATCTACGATGCAGGAAAGTATCACCCTGCAATAGACCTGTTCCCGATGATTGTCGAAGGCCCGGAAGATCCCTTGAGCGATCCGGAGTATTACCCGCGTTATACGGCGCGCGAAAAGTTTCAACGCATCGTCGTCAACGAAATGGCGAAAGTCGGTGCTTGCGCGCTGGTCTATCCGACGACGCAGATCCCGTCGCCGACGCGCGAGGAACTGGACGCCGGTAAATGGGGTACCTTCGAGTATCCAACCAACACCTTGATCGCGGCGCAGACCTGGATGCCGGCCATGAGCATGCCCGCCGGATTTACCGACGGCGGCGTGCCGGTCGGCATCGAGATCGTCGGTTATCCCTATCGCGAAGCGGACTTGCTGTCACTGGCCTACGCGTTCGAACAGGCGACGAACCACCGAAGACCTCCGGCGTGTGCGCCCGAAATGTGAGGCGATTTCGTGATTTCAACACGCGAGGAATGGTTTAATTATTGATCCCGGTCATCCCGTGTAGCCTGGATGGAGCGGAGCGGAATCCGGGATCAATCTATTAAACGCGAGGAGTTTTCGAATGACCGATACCGACGTACAAAAAGAAATGGACCGACTCTACGAGGAGTGGATGCAAGCGGCGACAGTGCATGACGACGACTGGTACAAGAACAATCTGGCCGACGAGTTCTACTACTGCTCGGCGGGCGGCGGCAAGGCCACGCGCGAAGAGATGATTGACATCGCCAACCTCTCACAGGGCAGCGAGTACAAGCTCTACGAAGTATCGGGTCGCCAATACGGCGATGTCATCCTGGCGGTTGGTCGCTACATGGGGAAAGGCCAGTTTCCGGCCGATGATCCCTTGGTCAGTACTGCGATGCGCGAGAAGTATGGCCGCGGCGTCGAGCTTCGGTTTACCGGCAGTTGGATCGATCGCGATGGTCGATGGCAGAGCCTGCATTTACAGACGTGTGAGATAGGCTGAGTAATTGAAGGCATCCTTCGCCGGCAAGCCGGCGAACGGGCCCTGTGCCTATTTACGGCGCCGCGATACTAAGGCGATACCGACCAGGGCCGAGGCAAATAATCCGACGGCTGGTGGCAGCGGCACGGCCGTCACCGTCAGCCTCGCGAAATTCGTACCGATTTCCACGTCAAACAGGCGGCTGCTGCACACGATGCGATTGACGCTGAGTGCCCCGCTTACCTGCGCGGCGATTAAAAACGTAAACATGTCGCCTGCACGTCGCTGTCGATGAAGACATCGCCGAACGGGTCGGTCACGCCATTGTCCCAATTGCTACCCGTGCTCCAATTCTCCCCGAAGCCCCCCGTCCAAGTAGTCGCCGCGCTCGCCGACGCAGGCAACAAGCAGGCGAGGACGGCGATTCCCGCAGGCCCGTGCCAGCGCGACGGTATTCCGATCAGCGAACGTACTGATTTCAACGGTTTACCGAACTCCCGTCATCGATTGAATCATCAATGGTAGTGAATCGCCGGTGGGTTTCCGTGAACCCTGCACGGTTACTCAACCAATAATCTCACCGTCGGCCAACGCGATGGCTTCGATCTCAATTTCGAGCTCCGGCAACCCGAGCGCCGAGATCTCTACGATCGTGTCGGCCGGGTAAGGCGGCGTGAAATAGCGCTCGCGCAAGTCGAGAATCTTTACGAAGTTGCCCATATCTTTGAGGTAGATATTGACCTTGACGATCTTGGAGAGATCCGAGCCGCCCGCTCGAAGCACGCGCTCGAGGTTCTCGAAGGTCTTCTCCGCCTGGGCGTCGAAATCGCCGATCCCGACTACATTTCCCGCGTCGTCAAGCGACGCTTGGCCGGACAGATAGATGAGATCGCCGACCCGGTAGGCCTGGGCGATCTTGAACGGCGCGTAGAAATCCGGATCAGTTTTTATACGTATGGCGTTCGTGGGCACGTCCCTCTCCTCTTATATATGGTGTTGCTCCCATTTCCCCTCACCATTTTCCGTGATTGAATGTTCCCATGTCGAATTTCGCCGACGCGCTTACCCTTGATGAACTACTCGCGATGCTGGGCGAGTATCTCGAACTCGAGGACGACGATTGCCTGAGCTTACCGCCATCGGCTTATCGGTCCCCTGAGCTCTACGAACTCGAAATCAAAGAGATCTTTCAGAAAGAGTGGTTGTGCGTCGGCCGCGCCGAGTACGTGCCCGAGGCCGGTGACTACTACGCCCTCGATCTGTTGGGCGAGACGCTACTGATCGTAAGGGGTGAGGACGAAGAAGTACGTGCTTTATCGAACGTCTGCCGCCACCGCTACATGCGGATCGTCGAGGGATCCGGTAATACGCAGCGCTTCATCTGCCCCTATCATTCCTGGTCGTACGCTACCGACGGCAAGCTCCTCGGCGCACCTTACATGGAAGGCTCGAAGCGTTTCGATCAGGCCGCGTGCCGGTTGCCGCAATATCGACTGCAATCCTGGGCGGGATTCCTGTTCGTGAATCTCGACGAGCAAGCACCGCCGATCAGCGAGCGCATGCGCACCCTGGAAGGTTACATCGACAACTACCGGGTGCCAGAGCAGGTCGAGATCATGCATTACGAATCGATGTGGGACGGTAACTGGAAACTCTCGGCCGAGAACTCCATGGAGTATTACCATCACGTAGGTTTGCACAAGGACACCGTGCAGGACTACATGCCGGCGAAGCACGCCTACGTGCCGGCCCCGCCCGACGACCTGTCGTTTACGCATGCACGTTGCGGGATGAACGAGGCCTTCGCCACCGGTGGCCATCTGATGACGCCACGCGGCCGGCTCGATACGTTCAACGAAGAAGAAATGACCACGGGATACATGGTCTACATCTGGCCGGCCTTTACCATGGCGATGCGGCCCAACGGCAACAACTGGTTGAGCTTCCACCCCAACGGACCCGAGCAAACAAAGATCCTGGGGGGTTATTTGACAGCGCCCGAGGTCGTAGAAGAATTTCCGGACATTGGCGAGCAGCGGCGCGAGGTCATGGCGCGCGTCAACGAACAAGATAAGCTCGCGACCACCGAGCTCGCCAAGGCGATGCATTCCGGCAAAGCGGCGCGCGGTCCGCTGAGCCTTTTCGAAGGCACCTTGCCGCAGTTTTATCGTTACCTTGCGCGCGTTCTTCTGGCCTCGAGCCCGTAAGTTCGCCAGCTTGCTGGCGAAAAAAAACCCCGTCGAAGCGACGGGGTCTCCAATCTATTCAGCAGCACCCCACTGGATGAAGGATGTGTTAAGCCGACTCTCTACTGCGCCGTCCCTGCCTGATTGATCTACATTGTAGCGCAATCATCGGCCGTTAAGCGGCCAGAAAGCTCCCCACTTGCTCGCTCAACACCTCACATTGCTCGAGCAACGGATCATGACCGCATTCCGCGATCATGGACATTTGCGCATCGCTGATCGCGTCCTTGAACTCCGATGCATACACGGGCGGGATCAAACGATCGTTCTCACCCCAGATGATGAGACTCGGGGCCGTGATGCGGTGGATCCGCTTCTTCAAACCCTTGTCGGGAATGGGCCAGATCACTTTCCCGGTGCAGCCCAGCGTCCAGGTGAGATGAACCTGCGCGCGCGCCGCCTCTTCTTCGTCGTCCGGTACGGCAAGCCGCCGCTGCACGCGGGGCTCGTCGAGGCGGTGGAATAAGATCGCCGGCAGTTCATCCGCCTCCGGCACACACCAATCCGCCACCGAGTACGGCGCGTCTTCACGCCACAATCCAATAGGCGATATCAAGATGAGCTTTGTGATTTGATGCTTACGTTGCGCCGCTAACTCACAGGCTAAAAACCCACCGAAGGAATGACCCATGAGCGTCGCTTGGTCCAACGCCAACGCGTCGAGTACGTCATCGTAGGCGGTCACGACGTCCCACAACGTGTCTACCGCCCGGATCAGGTCCGGTTTGCCGGGCTCGGTACCGGGAAAAAAGGGTGCATAAACCGTGTATCGATCGGCGAGTTGATCGAGGAAGTCATCCCAGTAAAACCCGCCGGCCGAATGCAGGAACACGAGCGGTTCGCCGCGACCGGCGATGTTGGTCGTGATCTCGAGCGCGCCACCGAGTACGGACACCGTTTTCGTTTTTATGTCTTTCACCTCGAGGCCCTCCTGCCCCTTACGCAGCTTTGCGCTTTTCGACGCGCGCGCCTTGCGGCCACCAGTGATTCTCCCAGCCCTCGTCGTCCCAGATACCGCGCAGATGCGGCAGCACGTTCTTCGCAACGCGATCGATGTTCTCGATGGCCAGCTCGTGAGGCATGGAGCCGAACTGTAGCAACAACATCAGGTTGCCGACGCGCAACCGTTTGATAATTTCGATCAGCCGCTCTGTAACCGTGTCGGCGCTACCGACGACCAGGTAATCCTGCTCGTTGAAATCCTTTAAGCGATAGTTCTTCGTCTCCTCGGGATCCGGCAACGGTTTGTTGACCATCAAATATTCGAGGCCGCTATGCGTCAGAAATCCCGGTGGAAAAAACAAGTTCGAGGGTAACTTCAGCAGCTTGTGATAAAAATATTCTGCGTGTTTACCGAATTCTTCCGCGGCCTTCGCGTCGGTTTCCGAGACAGCGACCGGGATCAAATAACCCAGGCGATAGGGATTCGGCTCACGTCCATGCTTCTCGACCGTCCGCCAATAGCCATTAACGGCGGCATCTGCGCCTTTCGCCCCGAAATAAGTGAGATAACAATAGGCGTAGTCGTTCTCGGCAACGAAGTCCCAGGTACCCGGGCTCGCATTGCCCGGCACCCAGATCGGCGGATGCGGCTCCTGCACGGGCCGCGGCCACACGTTGACCATGGGCAGTTGGTAGTACTGGCCGTTCCACGCGAAGATCTCTTTCGCGGCCCAGGCCTTTTTGATCAGATCGTGCGCCTCCAGATAACGCTCGCGCTGCGTCATCGGCGCATAGCCGTAACTGTAGGCGAAATCACCGCCGACGCCGACGGGCATGCCGGCCACCATGAGGCCTTCGGAGATGCTGTCGAGCATCGCGTACTCTTCCGCCACGCGGATCGGCGGGTTGAGGAAGACGGCGGTTTCTCCCATCTGCACGATGGCGGTCTTCAAGTTGAGGTCGCGCGTCGCGCGGGCGAGGATGGAGCCCATCATGTTCGGGTTGACCATGAAGCCGTAAGCGTTCTGGTGGTGCTCGTTGGTGCACACCCCGTCGAAGCCCGACTTGGCTGCGAAGATCAACTCATCGAGCGTCCAATTGTAATATTGGGAGATCTTGTGACGGTCCGCGACCTCGTGAAATGGCAACGTAAAGAAGGACGACTTGTGTTTAGTCGCGAAGTCGTCCGGCAGATCGCGGTAGGGCATCAGATGAAAGCAAGAGATCTTCATGCAGATTCTCCACTCGAAGGAGTTCGGATTATAGGCATATTCGCCGGCAAGCCGGCTCCGACAGTGCCTAAAATGAAACGGTAGGGGCCGGCTTGCCGGCGAACCATTAATATTCGTTATCGCAAACCGATTCATAACGACCATGCCCACCAACGTCTCTCCGGAATACAAACGCGCCGAGTCAGCCTACCGGCAGGCGCGCGAGCCGAAGGAACGACTCGAAGGGTTGCGCGAGATGCTGCGCACCATCCCCAAGCACAAGGGCACGGAGCATCTGCAGGCCGATATCAAGAGCCGTATCAAGCAGCTCAGCGAGGAAGCCAAGGACACCAAGAAAGGCACGGCGCGTAGCGGCCCATTGCAGGTCGTACGCCGTGAAGGCGCCGCGCAGATTGCATTGCTCGGGCCGCCCAACGCGGGTAAGTCACACCTGCACGCACACACCACCGGCTCACACGCGGAGGTCGGGCCATATCCATTCACGACCCACGAACCGCTGCCCGGGATGCTGCCTTTCGAGGACATCCATTTCCAACTCATCGATCTGCCGCCGATTACCCGCGAGCACCCCGTGCCTTGGATCAGCAACGCGTTACAACCAGCTGATGCGAGCTTGCTGGTAGTCGATCTACAGGATCCGAATTGCGTCGAAGCCGTGCTTACGATCCGCGAATTTCTCGCCGAGCGGCGCGTAACCTTAGACGAGAACTGGAACCTCGCAACGCCAGATGATGACGACGCGGAAACATTGGATCCGTTTGCGGTGATTTTGCCGACCTTGCTGATCGCCGCCAAGGCCGATCTGATGGGTGACCGTGAGGCGGAGCTCGCGGCCTTCCATGAACTCTTGGAGACGCGTTTTCCGTCGATTGAGGCCTCAGTCGAGACGGGCGAGGGAATCGATGCGATCGGTCGATGGCTATTCGAGAAACTCGACATTGTGCGTGTCTATAGCAAGGCACCGGGCAAACCACCCGATATGGATAGGCCGTTCACGGTGCGCGGCGGCGACACCGTGCACGACGTGGCCATGCAGGTGCACCGCGATCTCGCAGGCAAGCTCAAGTTCGCGCGGCTGTGGGGCGCGAGCGGCCAATTCGCCGGCCAGCAGGTGAGCCGTGACCATCCCGTTCGTGACGGGGATGTTTTGGAGTTACGCGGTTGAGGGCGAACTCAATCCTCGGGGCAATACCCGATCAAATCGAGCAAGAACAACGCACCCTCGACATGCAACGGCCCGCCGATCTCGACGGTCATCGAGGCGGGCGGGTCGTTGGGAAAATGCCGTCCCCATTCGTCGACTGCTTCCATGAACCAGTCGAAGTCGGTGTGGAAGCACTGGCGCCGGCAGATGTTTTCAATCGAGGTGCCGGCCGCCTCGCAGATCTTCGCGACGTTCTCCATCACGTAACTCATCTGTGCGCGGGCCGGCAGGCCGTACCAGGGATATTCCGGAGAACGGCGCCCGCCCTCGCATAGTCCGTTGCGGTCGCCGGCAATCTGTGTCGAGAAGAACAATAAATCACCGGCTTTGACCGCGTGCGGTTCGTGGCCGATCGGCTGGCCCACGCCGTCTGCCATGATCGTCTGCTTGTTCGTCTCGCCGCCGCTCTTCAACGCCACCAGCGCGATCTCCGGATCGCAGCCGTGAATACCGATCCCCATATAAGGGATCAGCGTGCGAGCCGGCGGGTCTTCAGGAAACCACTCACACCAGGCTTCTTCGATCTCGGCCAGGTTTCGCGGGTGGCTGTAGTAGATCGTCGCATGTACGACGTCCTTCATCGACGAACCACAAGTTTCCAGGTTGCGTTCGAGTTTTTCGAAAAGCTTGTGCGTTTGGAGCTTGATCGGCAATCCGTACCACAGCAGTTCACTCGGAGTACGAGCATCCAGTTGGATAGCGGATTTCGGCCCGTAGTACTCGCTGCGGCCCGTGTCGCCGATGAAATCGGTCGCGTGCTCACCGGCCGTGAATACCCAGTCGCCGGATATCAAGCCTTGAGAATAGCCGGCCAGCGCTTTCGGCACGTCGAGGGCGACCTGCTGTTTTTGCGTGTCGGTCTTCAGGATCACGTCGGCTTCGACGACGGTGTCCTTGACCAACAGGTTCTTGATCCCCATCCCGGTCGAGGCGGGCCGGTCATGCGTCAAATAGTGATCGCGCTCTTCGAGATAAGGCGTGATGGTGAAGCCGTCACCCACCCAGGTGCCGCCGTCGCGATCTTGATCAGGTGCCACGAACCACTGATAGATACGCACGGAGTGGTCGTCGAAGCTGCCGCCGGCGGCCTCGCATAATTCCGCGATGTTCTTGAGGATGTAGGCTGACTGAACGCGTTGCGCTATGCGCTGGTTGGGCAGATCCGGATGTTCGCGGCATTCCTCGACTAGCCCGGACGGTCCGAAGTCGGTTGCGAGTTGACCGGAAACGAAGATCCAGGGCCCGGCCTTGATCGCCGGCGCATAAGGCATGCGCACGTCGCCCAGCCACACGGCTTCGCGCTTGGCCGCCGGTTTCTTATCACTCATTGATTAATCGTTAGTCAAAGAAGGAATGGGATGTCAGCACGGTGATCGCATGACCGTTCGGATCGGTGATACTGAAATACCAGTGACCGAAGCGCATCTCGTCACTGATCTCACCGGGCTCGAAGCCCGCCGCTTGCAACCCGGCTCGGTACGCCGCGAGATCTTCGCGCTCGTGTTTGGGGATCATGATGTCGATCGGAGCGGAATGTCCCGCGTATCCCACCTTGGACACCGGAAAGTTCGGCGCCAGCTCCGAATCGCTGCGCAAAATCAGAAGATCGGTACCGCCGCGCAGTTCCATTAGCATGAGGTCCCCGTCCGGAACGTTGGGTGACGGCGTCGGTACGAGGCCCAGAGTTTGGTAGAAATGCACACTCGATTCCATATCATCCGTGTGCAGGATGACGTGTCCCATGGACACGGACGGGGGATTTCTCTCTGCCATCTAGCTACTCCAATTCGCCGGCAAGCCGGCTCCTACAAATTTAGTCTCGTAGGAGCCCGCTTGCGAGCAAAATCATTCGTCAGGGCAATATCCAATCAGGTCGAGAAGAAATAAGGCCCCTTCAACATGCAATGGTCCACCGAGCTCGAGCGTCGTCGAAGCGGGAGGATCTTTGGGAAAGTGCCGTGCCCATTCGTCGATCGACTCCATGAACCAATCGAAGTCCGTATGAAAACATTGCCGCTTGCAGATGTTCTCGATCGAGGTGCCCGCGGCCTCGCAGATCTTCGCGACGTTTTCGAGCACGAAGTTCATCTGCGCGCGCGCCGGGAGCCCATACCAGGGGTATTCCGGCGAACGACGCCCGCCCTCGCATAATCCGTTGCGATCGCCCGCGACCTGCGTCGAAAAGAACAGCAAGTCGCCGGCCTTGACCGCGTGCGGTTCGTGGCCGATCGGCTGACCCACACCGTCCGCCATGATCGTCTGTTTCTTGGTCTTGCCGTCCTTCTTCAGTGCGATCAGCGCGATCTCGGGATCGCAGCCGCGTGCGCCGATCCCCATGAAGGGGATCATGGTGCGGGCGGGCGGATCATCAGGAAAGAACTCGCACCAGGCCTCCTCGATCTCGGCCCAATTCTTCGGGTGACTGTAGTAGACGGTCGCATGGACGACGTCGTTCTTCGAAGAACCGCTTGCCTCCAGGATCCGCTCCAGGCGTTCTAGCAAATTCAGGGTTTGCGTTTTGATCGGAAGCCCATACCACAAGAGTTCGCTCGGGGTGCGCGAGGCCAGTTCGATCGCCGACCGCGGGCCGTAATACTCGCTGCGCCCCCAGTCGCCGGTAAAATCCGTCGCGAGCTCACCCGCGGTAAACACCCAGTCACCCGATACCAGGCCTTGCGAGTACCCCGCCAATGCCGCCGACACATCGTCGATAAAGACTTGTTGTTTGGGCGTGTCGGTCTTCATCAGCGCATCGATCTCGATGACCGTGTCCTTGACGAGCAAGTTCGTGATCCCCATCCCGGTCGAGCACGGCCGGTCGTGGGTCAGAAAACGGTCGCGCTCTTCGAGGTAAGGTGTGATGGTGAAGCCATCGCCGACCCAGTTGCCGCCGTCTCGATCCTGATCGGGCGTGACGAACCATTGATAAATCCGTACCGAGTGGTCGTCGAAGTTGCCACCCGCGCCCGCAATCGTTCCCTCGATGCTCTTGAGGGTGTAGGCCGATTGCATCCGCAGTGCGAGTCGCTGGTTCGGCAGATCTGGGTGATTGCGGCATTCCATCGCCAACCCGTCCGGCCCGAAGTCGGTGGCGATTTGACCCGCGATGAAGATCCAGGGTCCCGCCTTGATCGCCGGCGAATACGGCATGCGCGGTATAGGCGTACCCCCGGGCCAGAATGCTTCGCGCTTATTGGCGGCGGTCGAGTTCTTCTTGGTCATGGCCTCCCCCCGGCTGTTTCAGGGCAGCATAACGCGTCTGATAATTATTCGCCTGTAGGCGGTAGATTGCTGCCCATCACGTGCCAGTCCTTATCTTTTAACGACGATCTCACCGTAGAGGAGATTACTGCGCGTCGTTAGAAAGTTCAGACACGCGCGCCACGATTCGGTCCGCGCCGGCGTCCTCGAGCGCCGATCTGTCGTCGTGACCGCCGAGTACCCCGATACAGAACATGCCGAGTGCTTTTCCGACCGACATATCGAGCGCGCCGTCACCGACCATGGCGGCCGAGGCGCCCTCAACACCGAGTTCGCCGAGACACTGTTCGACATGACGGGTATCGGGCTTCAGGTGTTCCACGTCATCACGAGTGAGCATTGAATCGCAATAATCGGCCACGTCGGGAAACATTATTTTTACCGCTTCCGTACAATTCCGAGTCACGATCCCAACCGACAAACCCCGGGCTTTCATCCCTTTAAGTGAATTCCGTACATCGGGATAGAGATCCGTTGTTCGCGCGGCGTCGAATTCAATCTGCCTCTGAAGGCTCCCCACGAAAACAGGGAGAAACGAGAAGGAAAATAATAATTTAGGAAAAAAACTAACGACGTTTAGGGAACATGCATGACGTTCGGTGATCAATAACGGTGACGAAACCAAATTGGTCACGGGAGAACGCCATGCATGCACTGAGATTGTTACACAGAATAATCAGGCAAGCTTGTCCACAGGTCCACGCGGTTAGACTCAAGGCCTTGATGGCGAGCGTTGGAGCGCTGTTAGTCGGTCGACAGATGAGCTTATCGGGTCTTGGCCGCGCGCTGGAATCAGATGCTCGGGTCAAACACAACATCAAGCGAGTCGACCGGTTAGTCGGTAATCGTCATCTTCAGTCAGAGCGACATGCACTTTATAAGACGATAGCGACGGTGGTGCTTGGCCAAGCGCGGCGTCCGGTGATTATTTTGGATTGGTCGGATATGCGCGAAGACCGGTCGTGGCAGTTATTACGTGCGGCAGTTCCGGTGGGAGGCCGTGCCCTGACACTTTACGAAGAAGTGCATCCGCTGTCGGTGTACGACAACCGACAGGTGAGGAGGCGCTTTCTGGCCCACTTACGGGACATCTTGCCGCCGGGGTGTTGCCCGATCTTAGTGACAGATGCAGGTTTCCGCACCCCTTGGTTTAAACAGGTCGAACGGATGGGTTGGGACTGGGTCGGTCGCGTGCGCGGACGCACCCATTATCGGTTGGACAACGAGGGCAGTTGGCAACCGTGCCGAACATTGCATGTGACGGCCACCTCACGTCTACGGCATATCGGGAGCGTCGAACTGACCCAAAAGCACCCGTTGGCCTGTGACCTCTATCTGGTAAAGAACAATAAGCGGGGCCGTCAACTTTTGACCTGCCGCGGCACGCGTGCACGCGGTGGTCGCAGCCTGGCGAACGAACGACGCCAGCGCGAACCGTGGGTATTGGTCACCTCTTTGGGCGCGCGGGCGGCCAAACAGGTGATGCGGTGTTATCAATTGCGTATGCAGATTGAAGAGAGTTTCCGTGATATGAAGAATGCCCGGTTAGGACTCTATTTCCGCAGCGCACGTTCAAACAGTGCACAACGGCTTTCAATCCTTGTTCTGATCGGTACCTTGGCAACGTTGGTTGCTTGGTTGGTCGGCCATACGATGCAACGTTTCGGCCTTCAGCGACATTACCAGGCCAACACGACCCGGCATCGACCCGTGCTCTCGACTTTCTTTTTGGGCTTACAAAGTTTTCGCACGAAAACCCTGACGTTGACAATAACCGACATCGAACAGTCCATGACTGCCTTACAGCAAATTACCTTAACCCCCTTGACTGAGGCCTAGTTTCGTGGGGATCCTTCAGACACGAACTTGTTCAATCGCGA
This sequence comes from Gammaproteobacteria bacterium, assembly GCA_965217605.1. Classification (GTDB taxonomy): domain Bacteria; phylum Pseudomonadota; class Gammaproteobacteria; genus JAYYZW01. The sequence goes on along the minus strand of CBDCJB010000003.1, from coordinate 67,379 downwards.
TCACGCATTGACCTTCAGCTATACCACTTCGCCCGAGAATACCGGCGGCGTGCAACAATACGCCGCCTTCTATCGATTACCGATCTATCGGTTGGGCGGCGAGCTTTCGGCATACTACATACAGTCGGACGTCGACAGCGGACGGCTCGCGGATGTCTTCGACGTGAGCGGCGCGGGTGAATTTGTCGGTGGCAGCTACAAGCACATCTTTCGTCCGCAAGGCAATTACAGCCACACGCTCTCACTCTTATTTGACGACCGGCTGTTCGAGAACAAGACGCTTTTCGTCGGCCAGCCGATCGGCGTCGACGTCCGCAGCCGCACGATCAGCTTCGAATATGCAGGGCGCGTCGAATCCGGGCTCGAACGCCGCGGCTTTTACACGCGGTTTACCACGAACCTGGGATCCGGCAGCGAAAACACCAACTTCGCCTATACCGCCAACCGTTTCGGCGCTGACCAAGACTGGTTCGTGCTGCGCTTCGGCGCCGATATAAATCATCCGCTACCGCACGGATGGACCTTGCGAGGCCGCGCCAGTGCGCAGTACTCGCCGGAGCTTTTGATCTCGGGCGAGCAGTTCGGCCTCGGCGGTGCCTATACCCTGCGGGGCTTCGAGGAACGTGAAATTACGGGCGACAAAGGTATTCAGGCGACGGTGGAAGTCTACACGCCAGCGTTGAAATTCAACGTGCAACTCGTCGGTTTCGCCGACGTCGGGGTCGTCAACGTCGGATCCGAGGACATAACCGGACTAAACAGCGAGACGCTGGCGAGTATCGGTTTGGGTCTGCGCTGGTACTGGCGTAACAACGTCGGTGTCAGTTTCGACGCCGCCTATGTCGTCGAGGGCAATGGCGTCCTGGTAGCGGAGGAACGAACCCGGTCCGATACCGTGGATTTCCACGGAAGCCTTTTCGTTCGCTACTAGGGCTCGAGGAAATGAGGGGCAACCCGGCCCCAATCAAGCTATTCGTAGCCGGTCCGACGCTATTGCGGCGGCACGAAATGTTTCGACGCAATCAAGCGTGCAATCGCCTACCAGATCCGCACGGGCCCTGTGTCGATATGCACGAAATCCGATTGTCGATAGTAACCGACGCCGCCACGTTTCAGCGCCCCGCAAAATTCGCGCAGGCGGTGGGTCGGCACGCCGCTGAGCCGAACATCTATCGCGCGACCCTGCATGTGCAGGCTGTGCTTCGCGACACCGTGTCCCCGGTGGCGCAGCATCTCGTTGGTCTTGGTCGATCGGTAACCCGAAATGACTTCGAAAACACCGTCGGCTAACAGGACTTCGCGCGCCGCATAGAGGATATTGAGCACGCCGGTATCGATCGGATATACCTCGCCAGTGCGAAAGTCACGCAACAAGCGGTTGATTTCTGCGAGGCCGTTAGGGAGATAGCCGGATTGCTCCGCATAGGTGACGACCAAACGCTCGCCCGTATGCGTGTGAAGGAAAGCGAGTTCGCGAGGTTTCGGTATCGTTGCAAACGCAAAGGGCGACGCAATTAAACTCGCACCCGTGAGAGCGAGGAAACGGCGCCGTCCGATTCGTACATCATGGCGGTCCATAATTGGCGATCCTAACTCTGCTCGTAGGTATACGCCGCGCGCAACAGTACCCCATCCTCAAAATGCCGGCCGACGAGTTGCATGCCGATGGGAAGTCCTTCATGCGTTCCGCAAGGTACGGTCAAGGCCGGGTGTCCGGTTAGATTGAAGGGTCCGGTGTTGTGGATCATGTTGGCGAAGATGGAGAGGAACTCGTAGGTCGACAATTCCTCGGTCGGCATCGCCGGTGCGGTGAACGGAATGGTTGGCATGAGCAACATGTCGACGTCCGCCAACTCGGCGTCGTAGGCGGCGCGCAACGGCCGCGACAAGTTCTGCCCCTTGGCGTAGTACGACATCCCGTAACGGCTGTGCATATACTCGCCCAGTAACAAGACGAGCTTCATGCCGAGTGGCATCTCGTTCGCTCGCGTCTTGAGCGCGCGGTTGGAGAAGTTGACGAGATCGAGCGAGTAGTGTCCCTGCCAACCGTGACCGCAGCCATCCTGTTTATTCGTTTCGTTGCCGCCCTGCAGCATGACCGGCCACAGGATGGCGTTGCCATCGAGGTGCATCGGCACCGACACATCGACGAGTTCGGCGCCGGCGCTTTCCAGCACGCCCGCGGCGCTGCGTGTCGCCTCGTCCACCTCCGGCATGGAATCCGCGAATCCGAAGCCTTCCGCAAGGATGCCGATCTTGAGACCCTTGACACCATCTTCGAGTGAGGCCGTGTAATCCTCGACGCGAACGTCTTTCTGACGCGGGTCCAGCCCGTCCTCGCCGGCGACGGCTTGCAGCGCGAGCGCGCAGTCGCGCACCGTTTTTGTCATCGGACCCGTATGGTCGACGCTGTGATCGAGCCCCGAGACGCCGGTATGGGGGACCAGTCCGAAGGTGGCTTTGAGTCCAACTACACCGCACCAGGAAGCAGGGATACGGATCGAGCCGCCCTGATCACCACCCATCGCGATATCCGCGTCACCGCTCGCGACGACCACGGCGCTGCCGTTTGAGGATCCCCCCGCGCAGTGCCGTCCGGTGGCGGGATTGATCGGCTGCGGACCCGGATAGATCGACAGTCCAATCGCGTCGAAGCACCACGAACCGTTGACGGCTTTGCCGATGATCTCCGCCCCCGCGTCCAACAGACGCGTGACGATCGTTGCATCTTCCGCGGGAACGTAACCTTCCATGACGCTGCAGCTGTTCATCATCGGGATCCCAGCGACTTTGATATGGTCTTTCAGACCGACCTTTTTGCCCGCGAGCGGGCCGTCGTCTGCGCCGGGTATCGAGCACCGCCAGGCCCAACCGTTGTAATTGTTTTCCGCCTCCGGCGGCCGATGCCCGAAATCGCGGCGTGGGTATTTGACCGGGAGCGTCGGGGCGACGAGTTCGTCCAGCCGCTGAAAGGCGGGGAGTGCTTCGCCTATATATTGCGAGAAACCTTCGACCTCTTCGTCAGTGAGATCGAAGTTCCAGCGATCGGCGGCTGTCCGGAGATCGGAGGGCGTGGGCATGCGGACGGGCATCGTTGTTCTCCTTATATAAACACGCTTGGGCGGGCGAAATCATATCCAGCACGCGCTGGCTACGCGATAGAAATTTGCGCCCATGATCCCGGCGATGGCATCGTCGGTATATCCACGGGCTTTTAATCCTCGTTTGATCTGCGGCGCGGCCTCGGGCGCTACGAATGCCGAGGATTTATAGAAATCTTCGCCGTACCCATATTCCAGCGGCCACCAGTAGGCGGGATCGCAGCCTTCCGGGAGCTCGTCAAGTTCGACATCGTAGACGTAGTCGAGACCGATCCCGATGTGCTTGGTGTCGACTCGTTCAGCCAGATAATCGACGACGTCGAGCATGGCGTCGGGGCTCGATGTGCCGCCCGGCATGAAGTTACTGATCCCCGTAACGCCGATCGCGCCGTCCTTTGCCGCGCACGCAGCGATCATGTCGTCGGTGATGTTACGCAAATTATCGTTCAGAGCGCGGACGTTCGAATGACTGAAGACGACCGGCTTTTCTGCGGCTTCGAGCACGGCTAATGCCGAGCGTTCGTTCATGTGCGAACAATCAACGATGATGCCGTGTTCTTCACAGGCGCGCAGGACTTCGACGCCCAGTTCGGTCAATGGCGCGTCCGGTGCATAGCATCCACCGGCGACTTCGTTGCGGCGGTTATAAGCAAAGTGCATCTGCTTCACGCCCAGCTCACGGTAAGAGCGCACCATCTCAGGGCTGGACAGCAGAGGTTTGGCGCCCTCGAGATCGAAACCGATCGAAAGCTTCCCGTTCGTCGCGGCAGTACGCACGTCATCCAACGATTCAGCAAACTGAAAACCAGGCGTGCGTTCGATTTGATCGCGGAAAGACGCGATCATGCACATGATCTGTTCGACGGGATTGGCATCCATGCCGACGTTGATCGAAACGTAGTCGAAACCTGCGTCGCAGTGTCGCTGCAGTGATTCCAACTGGTAGGACGCTTTGAGAGGGACGCAACTGTGCGCATCCCAGCAAATCGACGCCGGCGTGCGGTCGTTCATTCCGCCGTTGCGTCGAATCCGTAAACCTCGCGCGCTCGCTTCGCAGTCAGGTAGCCGTTCTTGAGGTCATCGCGGATCCGATCGAGCGTCCGCTTTTTCGGATCGCCGTAACCGCCGCCATTGGCGGTGACGATGCGTACCACGTCGTCGTGATGGAGTTTGAGCTGCGTTACGCTGGCGTGGCGTTCGACGCCACCCGCTTTGCGGTGCACCTCGACGTAATTGGCCGATCCGTCGTTCCCACCGGCGAGACCCCAGGCGGGAAATTTGGACCGGCTGAAAAAGCACGTGACGAAACCCTCTTCGGCGCGCACGCGGTAATCCATGCGAATGCCTTTACCGCCACGATACTGCCCTTCGCCGCCGGCATCCGAATTCAGCTCCAGCCGGTCGATGAAGATCCCGTTACGCGCTTCATTGATCTCGGCGGGGCAGTTGTAGGTCAAGCCGTGAAAACCGGTGAACATCGCGTTCGCGCCGTCGCCGTCGGTGCGGGCGCCCCAACCGCCGAGCTCGGGTTCGATGAAGGTGTAATTGCGTCCGGTATCGGGATGCGCGCCGCCCATGACTGTGGCACACATCGATGCGTAATGGCCGCTCGGGAGCAGGCCCGGGATCTGCTCGGCGAGGCATCGCCACAAGAGATCATATAGCCGCAGGACGGTCTCGTAGTAGACACATTGCGCGGACGGTTCTTCGGGATCGAAGACCGTACCCTTCTTGGTAAGAAAACGAAGCGGGCGAAAGTTCCCGCCATTGCAGGTGGGGCCAGGGTCGGTCACCGCCTTTAGCAGCAGCTGTGCAGCGAGTAGCGACGCATCCCGGCTGAGATTGCCGGGGCCGGGATCGAGCGGGTTGTCGCGTACGTCGACGATGAACTCGTCTTTCTTGATCTCGATAATGCACGAGTAGACGAGGCCTGAATCCTGTTCTTCGCTGTGTACGAAGCGGCCTTTCGGCAGATCGACGAGCGCTTTGCGCGTCATGCGCTCGCCATAGTCGAGGTAGCGGGCGATCGCTTCGCGGAAGATAGGCGCGCCGTACTTACCCACGACTTCCTCGAGGCGGGTCGCGCCCACGCGCACCGCGGCGATCCCCGCCCACAAATCGCCTTCGAGGAAGTCCGGCATGCGCGAGTTGATCTTCATGACCTCGATCAACGGTTCATTGGGCACACCCGCAGCGATGATTTTGACGCCCGGCAAGCGGAAGCCTTCCTGGTAGATCTCGGTGGCGGTCGTGGCCATGGAGCCCGGCACCATCCCGCCGACGTCGTTCCAGTGCGCGATATCGGCGGTCCACGCGACGATTTCGCCACCGAAGAAAACCGGCATCAGAAAGGCAACGTCATTCAGATGCGTGACGCCACCGTTGTACGGATCATTGGTGACGAAAATATCGCCGGGTTCGATGTCGATCCCTTGCTCTTTGCATTTACGGATCATGAACAGCACCGATTTATCAAGGCCCGCCACGAACAACGGAATACCGGCACCCGCGCTCGCGAGATTGCCTTCCGGATCGACGATTGCGGTGCCCATGTCGAGCACCTCATAGATAATCGAGCTCATCGCCGTTTTCTGCATGGCGACGAACATCTCGTCGCAGACCGCGGTCAGTGTGTTCTGGATGATCTCGATCGTGAACGGATCGTACTGTTCCACAGTCGTCGCTTCGGATAATGGATGAGCACTCATGCGGCGGACTCCTGTTATCGGATCTCGAGGACCACGTTTCCGTACTGGTCGACTTTTGCGTGGCTATCCGGGTTGATGACGATCGTATCACCGGCTTCTTCAATAATACCGGGCCCATCGAATGCCATGCCGGGTTCCAACACCGCGCCGTCGTACAGGGTCGCATCGTGGATCCCGTCGACATCGAAATCAACACGCCGTTGGCCCTTCACCGCATCTTTGATGTTGCGGCCCGACGTACGTTTTTCGACGAGGGCGAGTTTGCCGACTTCACCTTGCGCGACCAGATGCAGGCCGACGACTTCGACCGCCGTCTTCAGGCGATAGGTGTATTCGCGCTCGTAATTCGTTTCGAAACGCTCCCGGATCTCGACGAGGTTGTCCGCAGTTACGCCATCGTCGGGCAGCAGGACCTCAGTGGAATGCTCCTGGTTGCGGTAGCGGAAACGCGCAAAGCGGACATAGTGCAATTGATCGGAGCCGAGGCCATCGCTGGAAAATTCCGAATGGGCTTGTGCCTCTAAGCTGTTAAAAACATCCTGTAAACGCGTCGGCGCCTGCTCATCCAGTTCCGTGAGATAAGTCTTGAAGTAATCGCGCCGGAGATCCGACATGACCATGCCCCAGGCTGAAAACACGGCGGACTCGGCCGGAATGATGACGTTCTCGATCTGCAATTCCTTGGCCAGGGCATTCGCATGCATCCCACCGCCACCGCCGAAAGTGACGAGCGTGAAATCGCGTGGGTCGTGACCACGATTCAGCGACACTAGTTTTAGCGCGTTGATCATGTTGTGGTTCGCGATCCGCACGATGCCGCGCGCCGCTTCTTCGCGCGAAACCTCGAGGACGCCCGCGAGCTGATCCAGCGCGCCATTCACGGCAACCATGTCCGCTGTAACCGAGCCGCCACAAAAATACTCGGGGTTGATGCGACCGAGCGCTAAATTAGCATCGGTGGTAGTCGGTTCTGTACCGCCTTTTCCGTAAGAGACCGGGCCGGGATTGGCGCCGGCGCTTTGTGGGCCGACGTGGAGCTTGCCGAGGTGATCGACCCATGCGATGGAACCGCCACCATTACCGATCTCAACGATGTCGACCACGGGCGCGAGTATGGGGTAACCCGAGTTCTCTTGATTGCGTTCGATCCAGTAATCGGAGATCACCTTGGCGTGGCCGCCTTCGATGAGCGAGCACTTCGCCGTGGTGCCGCCGATGTCGAGTGCTAGCACATTAGGCACGTCGAGCAGGCGGCCGAGCTCCGCCGCACCCCAGACACCGCTCGCCGGACCGGATTCGATCATCGTGATCGGCGTTTGCCGGGTGGAATCGACCGTGTCGATGCCGCAATTGGATTGCATGATGTAGAGCGAGCCGTTGAACCCGCCCGCTTCGAGGCTGTTGTTGAGGTTAGTCAGGTAGCGATCCGCAGTGGGTTGGACGTAAGCCGACAGCACGGCGGTATTGGTGCGTTCGTACTCGCGCCATTGCCGGGTGATCTGGTGCGACGCGACGACTGAAATTTCAGGTGCCAGAGCGCGGATTTTCTCCAGCACGGCCACCTCGTGGGCTTCATTTGCGTAAGAATGCAATAGACAGATGGCGATCGCTTCGATGGATTCCGATCGAAAGGCCTCCACGATGTCGTCCAAACCGGAGAGGTCGACAGGTACCAGTTCCTTGCCGCGATAATTCATGCGCCCAGCCACTTCGCGTCTTAGGTAACGCGGAACGAAGGGCGGGGGCTTGACGTAGGTCAGGTTGAAAAAATTGGGTCGATCGCCGCGCGCGATCTCGAGCACGTCGCGGAACCCCTCCGACGTAATTAGGCCCGTCTTGGCCCCTTTACGCTCGGTGATCGCATTGATGATGACGGTGGTGCCGTGCGCGAGGAAGCCGATGTCGGAGAACGGGACTTCGGCTTTTTTTAGCAACTCCAGTACGCCCCGTTCGAAGTCGGGTGGCGTGGTGTCGACTTTGGCGGTGCGCACGCGCTGTTCGCCGGACTCCGTATCGGTTTCGAAGTAGGCGAGATCGGTGAAGGTACCGCCGACATCGGTTGCTACTCGTACGCTGGGGCTTGCCATGATTTGAGCCTATCAGCCCGTCGTTAGAGACGCTATGTATCCAACGGTTGGAGCTATTCGATGATTTCAGTCTGCACTGCGACGAAATCGTCAATGTAGGTCGAGAATTCTTCCATGAATGCCTTGCCTTCCTCGGTACCAAACGCCTCGAAATAGGCGTCCAGATCCGGCACGTCGATTATCTCGGCATAGTCGTAAGGGGGATCGAGCTTGCCGTCGGTCCCGAACATAAACCCTTTTACGCGAGACGCATGGTAGGTCTCGATAGCCGTTAATCCACGCGAGTACGGATAGTCGGTTTCGACCACCCACTTCTCATAGTCGGCCGGATCGACGCCGGCGCGTAGCCGACTGAGTAGTACGATGCGGTTCATGTGATGGTCCTCCGTCGCTGCGGCCCCGTATCAGGCTTTGATCAACTCGTCGGCGAGCGCCTTGAGCTCATCGAGCACCGCCTCTGTTTCAGATTCCAATATCCACACGATCAGTTCATCGGCGCCGGCGGCCTCGAGCGCGTCACGATCGGCTTTCGTGCGCATGAGTCCCTCGAGCCCGAGGGGTGCAACGTGTATCTCGCTGACATCGCGACCACGATCAGCGCAGGCTTTTTCCAGTTTTTCGCACCCCTCCGAGATCTGAGCGACCTCACCGATCGTCGGCATCCATCCGTCACCCCATTCGGCGACGCGCTTGAAAACGCGCGGGGTACCACTGCTGCCAAAGTGCACGGGGGGGTGCGGTTGTTGCGCGGGTTTGGGATAACACCTCACAGGCGGGAAGGAATAATAATCACCGTCCCAACCCGCCTCGTCATTCGTCCATAGCGCCTTGATGACGGCCACGCATTCCTTGGTCTGTGTCCAGCGATGATCGAAATCGACACCGAGCATCTCGCCTTGTTCGCGGTGCCAGCCGGCGCCGATACCGAAATTAACGCGGCCGCCGCTGAAGTGATCGAGGGTCGCGACTTCGTTCGCGAGCATCGCCGGATGGTGTTGCGGTACGAGACAGACGCCACTGCCCAATCGGATCCGCGACGTCGTCGCCGATGCGCGGGCGAGCACTGTAAAGGGATACGGGATCTGCCACAGGTAATCGGGCGTGGGCGGCGCTTCCTTATCGACGTCACCAGTGTAGGGCGAGCTCGTTTCGACCGGCATGATCGAATGTTCGGGGACCCAATATGAATTGAAACCGAGATCCTCGGCCGCTTTCGCGACGATCGCGGGATCGGCCCGCATATCGGCCATGATTTGAAAGACGCCAATGGGGATGGGCACGCTACATTCCTCGCATGGATGGTAGGTTAGGGTTGGGCTTTAGCGAATACTACTTCAGATCAGAACAAAGCGAGAGAGCGGCATGGCGACAAAACGAAGTCAGTATCGAGACCGACGTTACCGACACGCGGTGGAGTGAAGCGAAGATCGAATTCGAAGCGAGCTCGGAAGACCCACTGCATGTACTCAATCCGACGCGCATCATCGGCGCGGCCTACATCGCTAGTGACCAGGTATTGAACCGGGGGGAGGTCGTGGAGCGAGGATTAAGGTTCGCCCGCAAGCAGGCTTCTACGGAGTTATTGATCGTTCCGTGCGTGCCATCCATGGCGCGACGCATTCGTCTTCGTTTGGCCCCGGCCCGACCATCCGTGGCCGGGCGTTCGCTCCTGCCCGAGCAATGCTCGGGCTCGACGCTATGCGTCGACCGTCACTCATCCGCTTGCGGGCGAACGACGGCGTATAATCGCGGATCCTAATTTCCAACAGGACGTACGCATGGCGTACCGTTTGGGCGTCGACGTCGGTGGCACGTTCACCGATCTGCTTCTGATCCGCGAAAGCGACGGCGAGGTGTATACGGACAAGGTCCCGTCCACGCCGGACGATCCGTCGCGCGCGGTATTCGACGGCATCGACAAGATCTGCCGCCAATCCGACGTCGATAGCAAGGGCGTCACCCACGTCATGCACGGGACGACGGTGGCCACGAATGCGGTCTTGACGGGTACCGGCGCGCGCGTCGGATTCGTCACGACCAAAGGTTACCGGCAAATGCTGCACATCGCGCGCTCCTTCGTGCCGGGAGGCTTAGGCGGGTGGATCATCTACCAGAAGCAAAAACCATTAGCGCCGATGAAATGGACCATAGAGGCCGACGAACGCATCGGCGCGAGTGGCGAGGTCGTCAAACCGCTCGACGCGGTGGCATTTCGCGATCAGCTCGCGGTGCTGCGCGACGCAAACGTCGAAGCCGTAACCGTGTGTCTGTTCAACTCCTACACCAACGGTGAGCACGAAGTTCAGATCCGCGAGATCCTGGCAGACGAACTGCCGAGTGTTCCGGTGTCAATCTCGTCTGAGGTCATCCCCGAGATGCAGGAGTACGAACGCGCGATCACGACGGTAGTCAATTCCTATGTGCGTCCGGTGGTGGGGCGTTACATCGAGAATCTCCAGTCCGAGCTCGACCGCACCATGGGCGGCGTCAACCTCGGGATCTTGAAGTCCGACGGCGGCCTCGCCGCTTCTCGCGCGGCGATCGATTACCCGGTGAACATGCTCATGAGCGGTCCGGCGGGCGGCGTGTCGGGTGCGGTATGGGCGGCCGTGCAGGCGGGCTTCGAAAACTTGTTGACTTTCGACATGGGCGGTACATCGACCGACGTCGCGCTGGTCGAAAGCGGCGCGCCGCATTTGCGGCGCGAGACCATGGTCGGCGACGTCATCGTGCGCGCGTCTTCTGTCGACGTGCGTACCGTCGGCGCCGGCGGCGGTTCGATCGCTCATGTTCCCGAATTAACCGGCGCGCTGCGCGTCGGCCCGAAGAGCGCGGGCGCGGAGCCCGGTCCGGCGGCCTACGGCAAAGGCGGCGAGGAGCCGACCGTGACCGATGCCAATATCGTGCTCGGATACCTGCCGGAAAGTGCGCTGCTCGGCGGCGATATGCGAATCGATCGAAACCGCGCCGAGACGGCGGTACAGACGATCGCCGACGCCATGGACTTGAGCCTCCAGGAAGCGGCGGCCGGCATCATCGACATCGTGAACGAAAACATGTTCGGCGCGCTGCGCCTGGTTTCCGTCGAGCAGGGTTACGATCCCCGCGACTTCGCGTTGATCGCCTTTGGGGGTGCCGGGCCCTTGCACGCGAACGCGCTCGCGCGCTTGACTGGTGCCTGGCCCGCCATCATTCCACGTGGTCCCGGTGTGTTGTGCGCCTACGGCGACGCTACCACCCGCATGCGCAACGAGGCGTCGCGCACCTTTATCCGTACGCTGTCGGAGGTCACGCTGGCGGAGCTCTTGGCCATGCTGGCGGATCTCGCGGCGAAGGCCGAAGACGTGCTGGCGGCGGAAAACATTGCGCCGTCCGATCGCGACGTGGTCTACCAACTCGACATGCGTTATCACGGCCAGTCGATGCAATTGACGATGGATGTCGAAATCGACGAGCTCGAATCCGGCGGTTTCGACGCGGTGAGCGCACGTTTCGACGAAACCCACCGGCAGCTTTATCAATTCGAGTTGCCGAACGAAAAGGAACTCATCAACGTGCGCGCCGTGGCGACCAGCCGCAGCTCGTTCGCTCGCGCCCAGGAAATCGAGGCGGGTTCCGGCGATCCCGCAGCGGCCCGGATCGCAGAACAACACGTCTTTGTCGATGGCAAAGAGCAGCCTGCACACATATACGACCGCGCGCGCCTCAGGGCGGGTGATCACATCACAGGCCCCGCGATCGTGACCGAAATGGACTCGACGACCTCGATCCTGCCGGACCACGCTGGCACCTTGGACAAGTTCGGCAACATACTTATATATCCCGAGGGGCATTGAACAAGAGCCATTGAGATGGAGAACAGGCCATGGCGACCCTGATCGAAACGAATCACGCACCCTTCAATAAGGTCGAAGTCGACCGCATAACCCTCGATCTCGTGGAAAACGGGCTGGTCAATGCGCGCACCCAGATGGACGCGCTGCTCTTTCGCACGGCCATGTCGCCCATCATTCGTGAACAGCGCGACGGCTTTCCGGTGATCACCGATCGTGCCGGGCGTCTCGTCGCCGGGCAGTTCGGCTCGCCCGTCGCGGGCTTCATCGACAACTTCGAGGAGACGATCGAGGAAGGCGACGTGTTCCTGACCTCCGATCCCTATGAGTGCGACGGATCCGTCAGCCACGCGAATGACTGGCTGGTGTGCATTCCCGTGTTCCGCAACGGACGGCTGATCAACTGGACGGCGATGTTCGGACACATGTCCGATATCGGCGGCAAGGTGCCCGGCAGCATGCCAACCGATGCGGTCGAACAATTCGAGGAAGGGATCTTGATCCCACCGGTCAAGATCGTCCGCCGCGGCGAGCTGCAAGAAGATCTGCTGCGCGTGATCCTGCACAACTGTCGGATACCCGAATGGAACCGCAGTGACTTCAACGCCCTCATCGCGGCGGCGCGGGTAGCCGAAGCGCGCTGCCTCGAAATGGCGGAGCGCTTTGGCGACGACCTCTACACGTCGGCACTCGATGAACTCCTGGCCCGCAACCGCCGCGCGATCGGCAAACTCATCGAGGATATGATCCCGGAGGAAAAGATCTACTTCGAGGACTGGATCGACGACGACGGCATCGGCATGGGGCCGTACAAGATCGCCTGCCACATGTGGCGCGAAGGCGGCAAGATCATCTTCGATTACGGCGCCACCGATCCGCAGTCCAAGAGCAACATCAATTTCCTCCTGAGCGAGCAGATGTACAAGATGTTCTGCGCACAGTTCATGGTGATGCTGTTCGATCCGGATATCCTTTTGAACGACGGCTTCTTCGAGCTGATGGAAGTGCGCCTGCCCGAAGGTTCGCTGTTGCGGCCGCGCAAGCCGGCCGCCGTCAACGGCCGCACCCATGCCTTGGGCCGGATCTTCGACATCATCAGTGGATTGTTTGGAAAATCGAATCCGACGTACCTGTGCGGCGCCGGGTTTTCGTCGAGCCCGCATTTCATGTATTCCGGCTATGACGACAGCGGCAAGTGGTTCCTGCTGTTTCAGATCGGTTTCGGCGGCGTGCCGGCCCGGCCCGTGGGGGACGGACTCGACGGCTATTCGCTGTGGCCCAAATTCACGAATGTGCCGAACGAGTACCTGGAAAGCTATTTCCCCGTGCGCATCGAAACCTATGAGTCGATCCCGGACTCAGGCGGCGCCGGCCGCCTGCGCGGCGGTAACGCGATGCGCATCGGATACCGCTTCCTGGCGGAGGGCAAGATCTCCATTCACGACGATCGGTGGCTGACTTATCCCTGGGGGGTCAAGGGCGGCGATCCGGGTCGCCGGTGCCAGAAGATCATCGAACGCACCGACGGCAGCCGCGAGATCCTCGCCAACAAGATCGACAACATCTACGTCGAGGTCGGCGACTATCTGATCTTCGAGACCTGGGGCGGCGGCGGTCTCGGCAACCCGCTCGAGCGCGATATCGAAGCCGTTGAATACGATCTGGAAAGCGGATTACTCACGGGCGAAGGCGCAAAACGCTTCGGGGTGGTCGTGAATGGGGACGGTATTACCGTCGATCGCGAAGCAACCGGGCGTTTGCGGGCGAGCATGGCGAAAACAGCCGCGCCCGATGCGCTCTTCAACTTCGGCGGGACGATCGATGAGTTGGTCGCGCGCTGCGAAGCGGAAACAGGACTGCCACCGCCGGTGTCGCCGACCTTCGCACCGACGTTCGACACGACAGAACAAAAGCATTCAGAACGAAAGGCCGCAGTCGCCGAGGTGAAATAGACCGTAGCCTGGATGGAGCGTAGCGTAATCCGGGGATCTGCGGATCGAATCGCACCGATCCCCGGATTCCGCTACGCCCCATCCGGGCTACGTTGAAAAACGGACAACGCCCATGTCTTCTGATCCCTACGCCCCCCTTTTCGACCCGATCAAGATCGGCAAGCTCAAACTCCCCAACCGCATCGTCATGGCGCCGATGTGCTCGCGTTTGCACACCGCGGACGGCGAGGTTACGCAGGCGACGATCGATCATTACCGGGTTCGCGCCCGCGGCGGCGCGGCGATGCTGATCATCGAAGCGACGCGCATCGACGACAAATATTCCTCCAATGAATGGAACGTGCTGAGTGCCAGTAGCGATCGATTCATCGTGGGTTTGAGTCATCTCGCCGAAACGATCCAGGAAAACGGCTGTATTCCCGCCATCCAGCTCATTCACGCCGGGCGTCAGAGCTCCAACATCAGCCCGTGCATCGCGCCCTCGCCGATACCCGATGGGCTCTATCAGAAGTACTTAGGCGATCGCTACGAAGTACGCGAGATCACCCCACAGGAGATCGACGAGGTCATCGATTCGTTCGGCAAGGCCACCGCGTTGGTGAAACACTGCGGATTCGAAGCCGTCGAGATCCACGCGGCCCACGGCTATCTCCCGAATAATTTCTTAACACCGTGTGCCAACGAACGCACCGATGCCTACGGCGGCAGCCTCGAGAACCGCGCGCGGTTTTCACTCGAGATGGTGCGCTGCATGCGAGACTACGCCGGGCCGGATTTTCCGATCATCTACCGATATAACGGCGACGACTACGTGCCGAACGGATTTGGAATTACCGAGGCCAAGGAATTCGCGTTGATGCTCGAAGAAGCCGGGATCGACGCCCACCATGTCACCGCGGGCATCGGCGAGAGTTGGGAATACTGCGATCCCCCGATCTACGTGGAGCGGGGGAGCCTCGTGCCCTTGGCCGAAGCGGTTAAGGAGGTTGCGACCTTGCCGGTCATCGCGGTGGCCAGTATTGACGTGCCCTTGGCTGCCGACGTGATCCGCGAAGGCAAGGCCGACATCATCGCGATGGGCCGTGGATTTCTCGCTGATCCCGATATACCGAAGAAGGCCGCTGCCGGTGAGGTGCGGGCCATCCGGCACTGCATACGCTGCAACGAGAGTTGTCTGAACGGCGAAATGCTGCAGCGGCCGCAACGCTGCGATGTGAATTTCCTCTGCGGTCGCGAAACGTCCTACGCGATCACCAACGCCGACACCAAAAGGCGGGTGGTCGTGGTCGGCGGCGGCGCGGCCGGCATGGAGGCCGCGCGCGTCGCGAGCCTGCGCGGTCACGAGGCGATCTTGCTGGAAGCGACCGATCGACTCGGTGGTCAGCTACATCTCGCCGCAGCACTCGGCTTCAAGGACGACCTGCGGGCCCTCATGGACAATCAGGCCTATGAAGTCGAAGAGGCTGGCGTTGACATTCGCTTGAATACGACAGCTACGATCGACGGTTTGCGCGCGTTGGAGCCGGACGCGCTGATCATCGCCGCCGGCGTTGAAGCGAAGTTTCGCGACGTCGAAGGCGTGGATCTGCCGCACGTCGAATTCCCGGTCGATCTCCTCAATCGCGTCGCCACGGCGGGCGACAGCGTGATCATCGCCGGCGGCGGGTGGCTTGGATGCGATCTCTCGGTCTACTTGGCCCAACTCGGCAAGAAGGTCGTGTTGACGACAAAGAAAGGCGATAGCGACGAGTTGATCCCGATGCTCGAACCAATGAGCCGTAAGGTCTTCATGGACATGATGGCGGACGCTGGCGTCGAGGTAAAAGGCGGGCACCAACTGGTTGAGATCACGAACGGTGGTGCGAGGTTCGCGGTAGAGGATGGAACTGCGGAACTCGAAGCCGACACCGTGGTGCCGGCGTGGGGTTTCAAACCGAATCGCGAGTTCCACGAAACAGCGAAGACCGTAGCCCCCTATTTCCGGATCATCGGCGACTGCGTAAGGTTAGGAAATCTGCGCGCGTGCATCTGGCCTGGGTTTCTCGCGGGCTACGAATGTTGATCTGATTTTTCTTTGCCCTCACCGTAATAGCACTTAGTCCACCTATATGCGAGCACGCCGCACAGGAAGAGGATCCCGCCGTAACCGAGCGCGAGGATCAATTCACCGCTCATAGCCAGCACCACTGCGCAAGACGAAGGGTATTCAGCCCATTTTCAACCGCGTCCCGGTACGGCAGTACGTAGAACACGATCATGAGTATCGTCAAGGTCGCTCCACAGATCATCAAACCCTTGGCGAACCACAAGGTTTTCCTGGTCAATGCCGGATCGAACTCGGCCGGAGGCGTTTCGTGCACTTGCAGACGATAACGATGCTCTTCATCGGTCACCTTGCCGCGGCCCGAAACGATGATGATGGTAATGAAACTCAATATGATCCCGATCACGAACGGATCGAGATACACCGGCAAATAAATGATATCGAAAACCGTCAAGATTTTTGGCACTAGGTTGCCAAGAAACCCAACGACGATTCCCCAAAATGCGCCATCAGCGGTAATACGCGTGCTCCAGATGCTCATAAACGCGACCGGACCCCACGACGACGAGAACAAGGTCGCCGCGAAGTAGCTGATCATCATGATCGCAGGCGGCTGAAAGTAGGCCACGATCAAGATCACGATCCCGACGAGCAACATCGTATAACGGCTCATGCGCAACTTGCGCTGCTCATCGCCTTCTCGAAGTTCGACGATGTCGTTCGTCGCACTGAACCCGATCAAGGACAGGAACGTCGATGCTGAAGATAAAGCTGCGGCGACAATGCCGGACATCAACAGCACTCCCGCATAAGTCGGCATGGCGTTAAACGCAGCCCAGATCATCGCCCGCTCGTTCGGCTCGATATCGGGATTGAGCAGGTTGATCGCCGCGGCCGATACAACCAAGGCCCAATAAAGAACGACGACGGAAGCACTCGCGAAACACGCGGAACGGATCACCGTGTGCTCGTTCTTCGCCATCAGGTAGCGGCTGGATTGCCACGGACTGACGGCGATCGTAAAGCCCCACGAGATCCCGAGCACGATGCCCCAGCCAACGGAGTCGAATGGCGTTTGCCAGCGCGAACCTTCTCCCACGACGCCATGCCAAGAGAGGATCCCGGGTTTTACGTCATAGAGGGCCAACGACTCGATGGTCGCGAACCAGCCTCCCGTAGCGCCGACAATGTAGTAGAGCGAGAGAAACCCTACTAAGGTGAACAACACGTACATGACGGTATCCGTTAGCACGACACCCCTCGAGCCGGAGTAGATCGTGAACGAGGTGTAACCGAGCCACACGATCAGCAAGGTCAGGTCATAGCGAATGTCCATCACTTCGGATATGGCCAGCGATGCGCCTTGGGTCACGGCTAACAGATAGGCGGTTACGCCGCCGATGATAGTCACGCCGGCCGCGGCCTGAACGCGCCGGCTGTTGAAGCGCTTCCCGAAAAATTCTGCCACCGTGATCGCGCGGCTGCGCCGGACGTAACGCCCGAAGAAAACCGCGCCCACCACATAACCGATAATGTTGATCCCGACCAGGATCATCAGGATCGCGCCGTGACCCTGATAGGTGAATCCGGTTTCGCCCAGGAACGCGGCGGTGCTGAGATAACTCGCGACGAGCGTCCCGGCGATCAAGAAAGTCGAGCTGTCGCGCCCCGCGACGTAATAATCATCGAGATCCTTGACCCGCCGTCCGGCGTAGTTGCCGATCAGCAAATAGATCACGATGCTCGTGATAATGCCGAGGGCGTAGGGGTTCATTCAGGTTTTGGCGAAGCAGCGTAGCCTGGATGAAGCGTAGCGGAATCCGGGATCAACATCCGACGTCGTGTATTCCCGGATTCCGCTGCGCTCCATCCGGGCTACGAAATCGCCCCTGCTACCCGGCGGGATAGAAGAAAGTCTGTTTGATGTCGCAATGCCGATACATCTTCAGGATGCGCGGGATCGCCACCGCGCACTTGGCGTCATTGGGCCACGGGAGGGGGTTTTCTTTGAGGTCCAGGGCCATGGTTATTCTCCCCTTGATCGTAGTCAGGCAGTGCGTAAAAGCAGTCTATCGCCTGCGCTTAATAAGTCCAACCGGACCAAGGATTAAGAAAACACGCCTGTAATTTGGCCAAAGGCGGGGATTAGCAAGGCTGCAAAAGGCGTACCGATCTCGAGGTCGGCATCGTCGTAGAAATCTTGGTCTTCATGCAGCAGGTTAACCGTGCCGAGAAAACAGTCGTCATAGATGACCGGAAGATTCAGCGCCGAAGTTAGGCCGAGACTCGCGATCAATTCGTGGTCGGGGTAGGCCCAACGAATGTTCGCCGCGTTGCGCCCGACCCATCCGCGACGCCCGTCGATCGCCCATTGTGCCCACGGCGTTCTCGCCATCTGCTTGCGGCCGCCGACCGGGAAGTTTTCGCTGTCATTGGTATATATCCGCTGGGCTTCCGAGGTCTTCTCGTCGATCATCAGCAATGTAAACAGGCGGTGGCCGATCACGATCCCGAGCGCATCGTCCAAAGCGCAAAAGATCGACTCCGGTTGCCCAGTTTTTGCGGCGCTTGTTATGACGCGGCAGAGCTCGCAGTGTCGCGTTTGGGGATCTGGGCGTCGTTCCATCCGAACCTCCTCAGATTTTCGATACTATTCAATACGATCGTCGATTATCCAATCTCCGATCAACGATATCTTCTGAATTGACTGAAGACCTTTTGACCATTGGACCGCGAATCTCATGCTAAGTAACCCCATTACACTCCCAATGTGGGAAATCGCAATACTGGTAATTGTCTCGGTGTTGTTTGTAGCTGAAAAAGTTTTCATGCCGAGTGTGCGCTGGATGATTCGGCGTAAAGTGAATCGTGTGATCACGGAGATCAACGAGCATCTACAATTCGAGATAAGACCTTTCCAGTTGACGAAGCGTAAAGTCCTAATCGATCGCTTGATCTTTGACCCGAAGGTGATCGAAGCGATGGAAGCACATGCCAAGTCGAACCGTATGCCACGCGAAGTGGCCCAAGAGGAGGTCGATCATTATGCGCGCGAGATCGTCCCGGCCTTTAACGCTTACGTCTACTATCGCTTGGTCTATCGAATGTGTCGGTACGTGTGTCGTCAACTCTATCGCATTCGCGTCGGAGTTGCCGACGAGAACGAAATCAAATCAATCGATCGAAATTCGTCCGTCGTCTTCGTGATAAACCATCGCAGTAACGTCGATTACATGTTAGTGGCTTACCTCGCATCAAGGCAGACAACACTGTCCTATGCTGCGGGTGAGTGGGCTAAGGTATTTCTTTTGCAATCATTGATACGGGCAATGGGTGCATTCTTCGTCCGGCGAAACTCGCGAAATCCTCTGTATCGGCGTGTACTCGAGCGATACGTTCATATGGCTACGAGAGAGGGGGTGTGCCAGGCGGTATTTCCAGAAGGCGGTCTTACGAAAACGGGGGCGCTCGTTCCTCCCAAGCTTGGATTTCTGGATTACATGCTGCGAGGATTCGATATAGAAAAGGATCGCGACATCATTTTTGTGCCGGTTGGCATCAACTACGACAAGGTGCTCGAAGACAAAATTCAGCTAAACGCTGCAAAAGGTATCCCGGTCAGTCGTTCGCTTTTCGCCTGGGTGGCGAAAATTTTCCGATTTATCGTGGTTAATTTTTCTATTCCCAGAGACCAGCGGCGTGATCGATTCGGCTATGCAAGCGTAAATTTCGGTCACGTCATATCAGCAAAGAAGTTCGCTCATGAACATGGAATCAACTTCATTAACTTGGATAAAGACACAAGGTTCAAATATACGGCAATGCTCGCCGACAAATTAATGAACGGTATCGGTCATGTCACACCGATTCTACCGGTTCCGATTATTGCTCAAGCGTTCAAGCTAAACGAAGCAAACGCACTGTCCGAATTAGAAGTTATCTCCAAGGTTCATGATCTGATCGATGAGTTAATCAGACGTGGCGCACCGATAAGAAATGCCGAGAAGCCTGCAAAAAGAACCCTCCAAAAGGCGCTCGATTTAATGGTTCATTACTCGATGCTTGAATTTACACATGGGCGTTACCACATCGTTGATACTTCGCTAGACGTGCTCGCCTATTACGCGGCCTCAATCGCCCATTGGTTTGAAGAAGTTGAGCATATCGATCCGAAACGGTACGGGCTCGGAGATCCGGCTTAGCGTCTTGCTAGCTGGAAGTAAGTGATGAAAGCGGCAATGTTTCTCCGATCTTCATGATCCGAGCGCGCCCTTCGGGCCAACCGGCATCACGCGCCGCTTCAATAAAACGGGGACCGGGTTCGAAGTGTGGCTCATCGGTCAGTTCCACCGTACCCCAGTGCATGCCGATCGCGCGTTCCGCGCCGATGTCGTCGACGAGTTGCACGGCTTGTTCGGGTGTGACGTGCGAGCGCCGCATGATGGACCGCGGTTCGTATGCGCCGATGGCGACGAGCGCGACATCGAAGGGCCCCGAGCGCCGGCTTACCTCGCTGAAGACGGGGCCGTAACCCGTGTCGCCCGAGTGATAGATGCTTCGCCCGCCGCCGCGAATGGCAAAACCGCCCCATAGCGTGCGATTGCGGTCGAACAAGCCGCGGCGTGAAAAATGTACCGCCGGCAGCACCTCGATCTCGATACCGCCGACCACGACGCGTTCGAACCAGTCATTCTCGTGGACATTGACATACCCCCGCTCGCGAAAGAATTCGCCGAGGCGCAGCGGCACGACCACATGGATGCGCTCCTTCCCGGGCAGTGCCTCGATCGTTTTCTGGTCGAGATGATCGTAGTGATTGTGGCTGACAACGATGATATCGATAGGTGGCAATCGGTCGAGCGGCAAGCCGGGTGCGACGTAGCGTTCGGGGCCGAAACCAAACGGGCCGGCTACCTTCGTCAGATAGGGATCGGTCAGGATTGTTTTGCCCTCGAGCCGCAAGGGAAAAGCGGCGTGACCGAGCCACGTGGCGGTGTCTTCGTTTGCTGTGGCCGCATACGCCGCCAAAGCGTTTGCCTGCGCAATGGCGTGATCGGCGGGCACGGTCGGTGGTTTGGCGCGAATCCGGCGCCAGAAAAACGACGTCAGGTCGCCGATCGTCGGCGCGCCTGCCGGGCTTCCTTGTGGATTCCGAAACTGCCCATTGTCGAGATGATGCCAGGGCTTGCCGGGTGCCTGCACGGGTGCGTTTCTGCAGCCTGCAAGTAATAGCAAGCCAGCGGCCAGGTTTCCCCGCATTACGCCCATCCGCTTCATTCGCCGATAAGGGGTAACCGGTAGCGCGTTGTTCCCGCGCTGCGCTGGCGATCGTTCTTTTCGTTATCGAGTTGTCTACGGGTGCTGTCAAGTCTGAGTTGTTCAGTCTCCAGGCGGATCCGCTCGCGCTCCACATAACTTGCGGCATCGACGTCGCCGCGCTGCAGCCGAAGCTCATCTGCACGGGACTCGGCGCCGAGCGGCAGCGTCTCTGCGCGAACGCCGGGGGTCAGCATCGCTACGATCAGCGACATTAGACGCGCTTTCATTGCAGCAGTTTAGCGCGCCCGGTCGTATCCGATCGCTGATTTCCGAAAGTCGTGGACAATAACCGGGGAGCGTATGATAGTTAGTCGTCCACAGACTCGATTTGTTCGCCGGCTTGGTGGCGAAGATGAGGAATGCGGCGTAAGCAGGAGAACCATCCATGAGTACCGTCCAACCTGTAAAAAGCTTCGATACCCGGCACGACGGCATTCCGCTGCTGGCCGACGAGCATATCGATCCCATCACCTTCTCGGTGATCCTGAATCGCTTCAACACCATCGCCCGGGAGATGACGTTGACCCTCGAGCACACGGCCTGGACCTCGATCCTGGCGTTGGCGCGCGATTTCTCCTGCGCCATCTACGACGCCAAGGCGCGCCAGGTGTGCATGATGGACGCGCTGCCCATCCACACCAATTCCCTGCACGTGATCCTGAAATCCATGGTTAAGGCCTTCGACGGTAACGTCGAGGACGGCGACGTCATCGTCAGTAATGACCCCTACAGCGGCAACACGCACGTGGGCGACTTCGTCACCGCCTGCCCGGTGTTCTACAAGGGCGAGCATTTGTTCTGGTCGGTGACCAAGGGTCATCAGCTCGACTGCGGTGCATACGAAGCGACCAGCGTGGCGCCGAGCGCGAAGGACGTGTGGCAGGAAGCCTTACAGCTGCCGCCGATCAAGTTCTACGAACGCGGCGAACCGCGCCAGGACGTCATCAACATGTATCTCGCGAACGTCCGCTACAAGGACATGCTGTACGGTGACTTGATGGCGCAGCTCGGCTCCATCTGGAACGGCAAGCGGCGCATGATTGAGCTCATCGACGAATATGGCGCCGAAGAGCTAACGCATTACATCGACGCGATCCTCGATTACGCCGATCGGCGTGCGAGCGACGAGTTGCGCACCATTCCCGACGGCACCTACGTCGGCGAATCGTGGATCGACTCCGACGGCATGGGCAACACCAACCTCACGGTGCGCGCGGCGGTCACCATAAAGGACGACCATGTGCACGTCGACTACGCGGGCAGCTCCCCGCAGGGCGCGGGCGGCATCAACGGCACGCAGGGTGTGATGGAGGCGTCATCCGGCATTCCGATCTTGTGTGCGCTGGATCCCGACATTCCGCACAACGACGGCTGCTTGCGGCATATCACCTGTGACGCGCCGGAAGGCTCGATCGTCAAGGCGAAATACCCGGCCGCGACCGCGATGGCGACCTTGTGTCCCGCAACGCAGGAGCAGGAGGCAATATGGAAAGCACTCGCGCAGGCAGCCCCCGACCGCACGTCGGCCGGCTACGCGGGATTCGTTTGTGTTCCGTCGATCTCCGGTGTCGACGCCCGGGGTGAGGAACCGGTCGAATGGGCTGCGATGTTTTTCAACGGGGGTTCCGGCGGCGGCGCGTCTAAGAACGCCGATGGCTGGCCCTTGATCGTGCTTTCGTCCGCGCTTGGGGGCTTGAAGATCCTGAGCACCGAGATGTGCGAGCTGCTGTATCCCTTCATGGTCGACTATAACCAGATCGAGATCGATTCGATGGGGCACGGTAATACGATGGGTGGTGCCGGTATCAGAGTCGAAGTACGGCCGTATGGCACGCCGATGCATTGCCATGGCGCCGGCGATGGCGCGGCGAACCCGCCGTTCGGTGTATTCGGCGGCACCTGCGGTATCGGCGGCGGCAACTATCGGGAAACCCTCGACACAGGGCACCGCGATTATTGCTCGAGTAAAGGCTATATGCAGATCGATCCCGGCCAGATCTGGGTCGGCGTATCGTCAGGCGGCGGCGGTTTCGGCGATCCGCTCGAGCGTCCCGCGCAATTGGTGTGCGAGCATGTTCGCGACGAGATCATCAGCTTCGAGGTGGCGCGTGATATCTACGGTGTCGTGTTCGACCCCGATACCTTACAGCTGGACGAACAGGGCACGGAGCAGCTGCGTGCGACGATCGCAAACGACCGCGGTGAAGTTCCTCTGTTGCAACCCACCGAAGCGGGCGCCGCGACCTGGCTCGAGGACAACATGCGCGAGGGCGACAACTATCTGCTCGACCCATTGCCGTAGCCGTAGCCTGGATGAAGCGTAGCGGAATCCGGGAAATTCTGCGTCAAATTCGCCCCGGATTCCGCTACGCTCCATCCAGGCTACGTTCTACGTTCTGAACCGATCGCCGCAGTGACGAAACAAATACTGGTCATGGCCGGCTTATCGCATCTCAATCCACGAATACTTCGCAGTTGCTTAGCGGCCATTGCCACGCTCATGCCCAATCTCGCGACCGCGATCGATTGGAACATCAGCGGATTTGTACGCCAGGAGATCGCCTACAGCATTGCGGGCAACAATAACGAACTGAATCAGATGGGCAATGTGTTCAACGATCGCATCACCGCCCATTACACGCATGCGGGCTGGGGTAGCGGTGCTAATGCCGCGGCATTGACGACGACGGTTATTAATGACGCAAGCGTCGGCGGCTTCTTTCAGCAGGCTGCGGTTGCCGCGTTGCCCGTCGCGCCGAGCCCCGGACAGTTGGACGTCAAGACCGTGGCTGCCGGCGCGGCCACAATCTCGCCGGTCAACTGCCGTTTCGGACACGTTAACGCCATCGATACGGGAAGCACCGGCCTCGCGGCCAGCGGCGGATTTCGCGGCGTGCTTTGCCCTAACGGCGGCGGTTCCGTTTTTGTCCCCGGTGTCACGCCGGGCGTCGCGGGCGCGGCAGCGCAGGGGTTCAGCGTGCAGGGCGCCGGGTTGAACGACGACATCAACTTCAATCTCTTCAATACGCGCGCGGAGATCGACATTCAGGCTCGGATTACGCGCGACCTGTCGGTTTTTTTCAAATTTCGCGGCTATTTTGACGCGACCTCGCACTTCACCGACGGGCGCATCGGCAATCTGTTCGAGAATCCATTCTGGGGCAGGCGCAGCGCGATCGGTGAATACAGCACGCCGAGCTTTGTCTTCGATCTGCCCGCCGCGTATCTCGACTACAGCGTGGGGCGATTGTGGATCCGCTTCGGCAATCAAACGATCGCGTGGGGCGAGGCCTACTTCTTTCGCGTCATGGACGTCATTAACGGCCTCGACCTGCGCCGCCATCTGACGCTCGGACCGGGGGGCGAGGAGTTTCAAGACCAGCGCATCGCGTCGCCGACGCTGCGCGTGAGTTATACGTTCAAAAACGGTTGGGAAGGCGAGGCATTTGCTTCGCTTTTTTCTCCCACTATTTTGCCGCCGTAGAACTCGGCCTATAGCCTGATCGCCCATTCCACGAGCCTGGATGAGCGCGACGAGTTCGACGACGCCGTCGGCGCGATTAATTTCGGCGCGCGCCTGAGCATGCGGCTGACGGAGCGGTTCACGGCGATGATGATGTACAGCAACCGCCGCAGCCAGGAGGGTGTATTCCGCTATGCGGAGGCGCCGGTATTCAATGCGGGTATCGGTAACGGGTTTTGCGCCGGCCTGCTCAACGATACGAATAATCTGCTGACGCGCTTCCCGGGCGGCGCGGTGTTTCCGGGCGGTCCCGTATTACCAGCGGGGCCACTCCAGGGCGCCGTGGCGGCATCGGGGCTCGACCTCATGCCAGCGCTGCTCGGTAGCGGACACAAAACGCTCAATCACTGCGGATCGCCGCTCACCCCCGACCCTCACGGCGCGAACTCCACCGAATTCTGGCACCTGATCGGCCGCACGCGCCTGGATCCCATGAAAGCATTGCAGGTCGCGATCGACGAATGGCCTGCGACGCAGTGGAACGTGCGCCAGATCTTCGGTTTCGGCAGGGAACTGAATGTCGCGGATGCATTGCGCACCTTGGAAACCTTTCACAGCTATTCGGGTGGATTCCGCGCCTTCGCAACGCGCGAGTTCAAACGCGAGCACGTGTTCGCCTTGGGCGCCAACTACATCACGCATGCCGATGATCCCGATTCATTCTGGGATTCGATCATCATTCGCGGTGAAGTCGCGGTCACGCCGAACAAGAAGTTCACCGATCTCGGGTTGAGCTTCGATTTCATCGAGGAAACGGAGATCATCTCGGCGCTCATCGTCGAGAAGTTCCATCGCTTCTCGGATGCGTTCCCGGCGACGTATATGGTCTGGCAGTGGATGCACCGCGAGGAATCCGATCTGTTCGGCCGCCATTTGAGCGGTACGGAGTCCGTGCCGTTCGCGCGGTTTGTCGATCCCGTGACGGGAGATTTCACGCCGGCCGCGTTCGTCGACGGTGCGGCTACGCCCAAAGGCTCGAGCGCCGCCGATTACGTCGTATTTGCGCTCCAGCAACCTACGCGCGGTTTGTTCTGGCGATTCGACCTCGCGCTTCTCATTGATATCGAAGGCGGCTACCTCATTCAACCGGGTCTGCGCTACCGCCCGAGCGTCGATTGGCAGTGGGATCTCTACGCCAATCTCATCGAGGACGGTGGCGACGAAAACGACGACATCATGGAGACCTTGGACTTTGCCGACGAGATATTCATTCGGCTGACGCGCTATTTCTAGCCCACGAACGTATCCGTGTTTCAACGGTCTACGTTTTTAGACTGATCGCCCCGACCATGCACATTCGCACCTTTCACTTCGATTACAGCCGCCGGCGCTTTCTGCAGGAAACCGCTGCCGGCGTCGGTAACACGGGCATGCTGGCGGCGCTGTGGCCGACGGTCTGTCGCTCCGGTGACGTGGCTCGGGCCTATCCCGAAGAACTCAACGATATCGAGGCATTTACGAAAGGCCGGGTCAAGGTCGGCGACGTGATCGACGCGGACAGTATCGATCTGGTGCAAGACCTCGTCGATCCCATCGTCTACCAGGAAGTGAAGCAGGATGGACGGAAGTTCTTCATCCAGCCGACCGAAACGGACATCGAGACGATGTACCCGCCGTATTTCCTCGACGCGACGATCCGTAACCAGGGCCAGGCGGTGTTCGACGCCGTCGGGAACGTCTACACGCGTGAAGGCAAGCCCTGGATCGGAGGATTACCTTTCAGCAATCCCCAGACGGGCAATGAAGCGATCGCCAACCTCACCTTGAGTTGGGGGCGGCACGACAAGGGTATGTATGCCTTCCCGTCCGTCGTCATCTCACCCGAAGGCGTTCGGCAATCCGAATACGATTTCGTCTGGGCCGAGCTGCAGTGCACCGGTCTGGTTCACCCGGATGCACCGGGACCCTATCTGCCGGGGCACGAGGACAAGACCCGCTTCCAGTCCATTTGGTTTACGCACAGTGTCGACGTGAAGGGATCGGCCTTCTTGACCATCTGGCCCTACGATCAGCGCAAGATCCCCGAGTTGCACGGTTATCTGCCGGAGTTCAAGCGCGTGCGCCGCTTTCCCGCTAATCAACGGTTCGAACCCTACGTACCCGGCATGAATTTGTATCTCTCCGACGCATGGGCCGCCGGCGATCCGATGCTGACCTGGGGCAACTACCGGATCATTCACCGCGGTCCGTTCCTCGCGTCGTCGCACTTCCAGTGGTTACCGCAGAATGAGAACTGGACGCATCCGCTTGTCGGCGGCAAGCAGGATCAGAGTTATTGGTACGTCGGCAAATCCTTGATCCCGGAGGTCATCGTCTTCGAAGGCGAACCGATCGGTTACGCCAACGCACCGGTAAGCAAGCGCCGCGTTTTTATCGATGCGCGGAATATGGGTGTGACCCAGGCGATCACCTACGACCGCCACGGCGAGATGTGGAAAGGTTTCGAGACGGGCGCCGGACAACGCAAGTCGGGCGAGCGCGCGATCTTGACGTCCGACGGGCGTCCCGAATGGAGCTTTAACTGGCTCATCAGCCACGACGTCCAGAGCGATCTGGTGACCCGCGTCTGGCAGGCGGAGAAATGCCGCGGTGATTGGCACACCGCGCTCGATCCGGACGAGGACTTGATGAGTAAATACATGACCCGGCAGGCGCTGGAACGTTTAGGTAATTGACGATCAGTTTTGCTCGACTTGCAGACCTTGCTCGGTCGCTGCCGGCGGCTTGTGCGGGCGTGTGTATGGCGTGGGCTGATGCCGGTTTAGCAGCCGGCTATGACGCGGAGGCGATGAAAATCGTGCCGCTCGAGTTGCGCAGTTGCGCCGAGCGCGTATCGCCCGAACGCACGATGGTGCAGAAGCAGCACGTAAAAGTCGTGAGCGAAGACGGTTGGGTACGCGAATCTTCGCGGACCATGTTCTGGAAACGGTTCGATGATGAGACGGTGAAAGTACTGTTCCGGGTCGACGAACCTAAGAGCGAAGCCGGACTCAAGGTCCTCATGGAAAAGTCGGACGATCACGATCCGGTAATATACGTGTATACGCCGGACACCAAGCGCGCGAGACGATTAGTAGGTAGTGGAGCCTCGAATTCAGTGCTGGGCACCGACTTTACGTTCGAGGACGCCGAGCACCTGGAGAGCTTTCTGGACGCAGAAAACACCAGGCGTGTGGACGACGCAGAAGTCGACGGCACTACCACTCTGGTCGTCGAAACGTCGCCAAACGAGGATACGTCCGCTTATTCGGTGATCCGAACCTTTATCGATGAGGGCTACTGTCTCCCTGTCAAGACGGAGTTCATCGGCCCCAGCGGATCCGTGGATAAAACCTTCGTTGTGCTCCGCGAGCATGTGACCGAAATCGCGGGTCGCTTTATCCCACTGCGTACCGTAATGTTCAACCACAAGCACAAATCGCGCACCGAATTCGTCGTGTCGGACGTCGAAATCGACATCGAGCTCAAAGACCGGCTGTTTACCGTAGCGGAGATTAAAAGAGGCCACTGAATGGCTGACGCAAAAGTGGCGAACACCGCAAAAATCATCTTCAATTGAAGTGATACGTGATTCATTCTGCGCGGCTCGGATGCGACGCCTTAACGTATTGGTTTGCCGTCCAAGCTCGGGAGTAAGGTATGACCGAAATCAATAAAATATTTGCCATCATTGACCCGACCAGCAAGAACCAGCGGGCCCTGAATCGCGCTGCATTGGGTGCGAAAAGCACGGGGGCGAGCATTCACGCGTATGCGTGCGTGCACGCCAACGTCGATGCGCCCACGGCCCAAGACCTCATGAAATCCGAGATGGAGGCTTACCAGACGTGGATAGATGAACTGGTCAAGCCTATTCGGGATGACGGCATCGGGGTCGATGTCGAAGTCGAATGGCAGGACGACTGGCGTAGTGCAATGGGACCGGCCGCGACCCGCGCCGCTGCGGATCTGATCATAAAGAACTCGCATCAGCGTGTGGGTTCTGAAAGCACCGCACTGTCCTCCTCGGACTGGAGCCTGTTTCGCAGCGCGCCATGCCCGGTCATGGTTGCCAAATCGGAGCGCTCCAGCGGCTCGGGAAATGTCCTGCTCGCGGTCAAACCAAAGACGGCGGACGAAGATTACGAAAAAGTCCTGGAGGATTCATTGGGCTCTGCCCGCGCTGCGGTCCTGTCATATGCGGACGGTGTCTTGCACGTTCTGAGTGTTTACGAGGATTCCGACCTGACGGTGAACGTGGCGGATCTCGCGCGGCAAACCGGTGTGGAATCGGAACACGTGCATATTTCGAGCGGTGCCCCGGCGCAGGCGATTGCTCGATGTGCCGCCGATATCGATGCCGAATTGGTTGTGATCGGCGTGCCGCAGTCGCCGAAGATATCAGGCATCCTGTTCGGTCCCATCACCGAATGGCTGCTGAATCATCTGGATCAAGATGTGATTATGGTCATACCCAAAGGCTGAACTTTCGTTCATCGAGCCTTGACGGTCTCGAAGATCTGGCCATCCGATGGCCATGCGCCATCGCACCGATACGACTCGAGTAACCTAAGGCATTCGTTGAGAGTGCAGGGCGCGCGGCGGGCCAATTACGCCTCGCCGTTTTCCCAGACGCGTACGGTCAATTCGACGTCCGCGCTAGGTGGATTTCGAGATGGAGCTTGCGCCTAAAGTCCGCCGTGTGACGATTTTCCATCGCCAGACTAACCGTGTACATTTGAGAAAATCATTATTCCCCAGCGCACTAGCCCAACCGATCACCTATCGGGATCCCGCTTACCCGACCGTAACGATTAGGAGGACACCGGTGTCCACTGCTGATTTCTCTCCGCTCTTTGAACCCATCAAGATCGGCAAACTGAATCTCAAGAACCGGATCGTGATGGCGCCGATGTGCTCGCGATTACCGACGGCGGATGGCGAGGTCACCCAAGCGCTGGTCAATCATTACGAGGCGCGCGCCAAAGGTGGTGCGAGCATGCTGATCATCGAGTTCGCGCACGTCGACGACGAACTCTCGTCCGCGGAATGGGGCATGTTGAGCGCCAGCAGCGATCGCTATTTAGTGGGCTTGGGTTTGCTCGCCGAGACCATCACCCTCAACGGGGCGCGCGCCTGCCTGCAGCTCGCGCACGCGGGTCGCCAGAGTTCTTACTCGGAGCCTTGTCTGTCGCCGTCCGCGATTCCGGACAAAATGTACAAGGCGCTGATGGGCGATCGCTATCAAGTGCGGGAGATCACCTCGGATGAGATCGAAGAGGTCCTCGATAAATTCGCCGAAGCCGCCCTGCGCGCCAAGAATGCGGGTTTCGAGGCGGTCGAGATCCACGGCGCACACGGCTACCTGCCGGGTACCTTTCTATCGTCCTATGGCAATCATCGCACCGATGAGTGGGGCGGATCGCTCGAAAACCGGACCCGCTTTTCGCTCGAGATCGTGCGCCGTTCACGCGCCCTGGTCGGCTCCGATTTCCCGATCATCTATCGCTACAATGGCGACGACTTCGTGGCCGGCGGTTTCGGCATCGAAGAAGCCTGCGAGTTCGCGTTGATGTTGGAGGACGTCGGTATCGATGCGCATCACGTATCGGGGTCTATCGGGGAAAGCTGGGAGGAATGCGAACCGCCCATTTACGTGCCGCGTGGCAACCTCGTGCATCTCGCCGCGGCCGTTAAAAACGTAGCGAGTTTGCCGGTCATCGCGGTCGGTGCGATCGATATTCCCATGGCAGTGGACGTGGTCCGCGAGGGCAAAGCGGACATCATCGCGATTGGACGGGGTTTCCTGACCGATACCGAGATCCCGAACAAAGCCGAAAAGGGTGAGGTGCGAGCCATCCGGCCGTGTATTCGTTGCAACGAAAGCTGTCTGAACGGCGAAATGCTGGCGCGTCCGCAGCGCTGTGATGTGAATTTCTTGTGCGGGCGCGAGGGCAGCTATCCCCTACATAACGCCGATACGCGGCACCGCGTCGTCGTACTCGGCGGCGGCGCCGCTGGCATGGAGGCGGCTCGCGTGGCGTGTCTGCGTGGACATGAAGTCACTTTGTTCGAGAAGACCGATCAATTGGGCGGCCAGCTTCAGATCGCGGCGCTGCTCGGTTTCAAAGACGACCTACGCGCGCTGATGGATCATCTGGCTTATGAAGTCGAGCGGCTAGATATCGATATACGCATGGAGACCGAGGCGACGGTTGACGTGATCCGTCCTTTGAATCCCGACACTTTGGTTATCGCCTGCGGCGTGCAATCGAAGTATCGAGATGTCGCCGGCGTG
The DNA here is from genome assembly GCA_965217605.1 of Gammaproteobacteria bacterium. Classification (GTDB taxonomy): domain Bacteria; phylum Pseudomonadota; class Gammaproteobacteria; genus JAYYZW01. Next base: position 36,535 of record CBDCJB010000003.1, on the reverse strand, counting down.
GATCTGCCCCACGTGTCGTTTCCCGTGGATCTCCTCGAACAAAAAGCGACGTCCGGTGACAGCATCATTGTCGTGGGTGGCGGTTGGTTGGGTTGTGATATCGCGGTCTATCTCGCCCGGCTCGGCAAGAAAGTCGTGTTGACGACCATTAAAGATGCCGCCGAGGACCTCATTCCCGATCTGGAACCCTTCAGCCGCAAGGTCTTCATGGACATGATGATCGGCAACGGCGTCGATATAAAGGGTAACCACCGCATCGCTGAAATCACTGCGCAGGGCGCGACGTTTACCGGAGACGAAGGCCAGGTCATCGAACGCGAAGCAGACACGGTCGTACCGGCCTGGGGTTTCAGGCCGGACAAGGAATTCAATGATGTTGCGCACGAGCTCGCACCGGCATCGCGTTTCATCGGCGATTGCGTGCGGCTCGGTAATTTGCGCAGTTGTATCTGGCCGGGATTCCTCGCCGGATATGAGGCCTGAGGGGTTGATTGCAGAGAGGAACACGCCATGATTGAACGACGTTATACCTGGCCGGATGGACACTGGGATTGGCCTATTCACGTGACACACAAGCACGGCTTGAAATGCGGTGACATGATCTTTTTCGGGGGCCAGGTCGATCTGGATTCCGCGGGTACGGTGCGCAATCCCGGCAACCTTGTTATGCAGACCCGCGCCGCTATGGCCTACATCCGCATCATTCTCGCCGAGCTCGACGCGGATTTGGCTGATCTGGTCAAGCTCATTTGTTACTACGTGCACGAGCAAGAGGACGACCGCGCCGACCTGCTGGCTGAAGTCGCGTCGGTGCTCGGCGATGGTCCGGGTCCTGTGATCTCGCTCATTCCGTTGCCGGCGCTCGCCTACGAGCACATGGTGGTGGAGATCGAGGGTGTGGCGATGCGCGGCGACGATGGCGTTCGCCTGTCGAGGATCGCGTCCACGGCCGGATCGCCCGCGCCGCTGCCACAGCCGTTCAGTCATGCCTTGCGCTGCGGCCGCATGCTGTTCGTCGGCGGGCAGACCGCCGTGACTACCGATGGCACGGTCGCGGAGTCAGGCGACCTGGTCGCGCAGAGTCGCTTGGTGACGGACCGGATCGGCGTGTTGCTGGGCGATCTCGGTGCCGGCTATAACGATGTCGTTAAGATCAACCGTTACTACGTTGCAGGCGGCACGGCGGAAGAGTGGGAAGGATCGGCCCTTACCGTTGCGAGTTACTTCGAAGAGCCCGGTCCCGCCGCGACAGGCATTCCCATCCCTGCCCTCTTTCAACCTGGCCTCATGATATCCGTGGAGGTAACGGCCATGTTGGACGAGGACGGTAGCCATTTGCAGCGCGATCACGTATGGCCGGAAGGGCATTGGGATTGGCCCGTACATATTCCGTACAAACACGGGGTCAAATGCGGAAACATGATCTACGTGGGCGGCCAGGTCTCGATCGATTCCGCAGGCAGGATTATCGATCCCGGCGACATGGTGACTCAGACCCGCACCAGCATGGCCAATATCGCGAAGGTGCTCGCGGAATTCGGACTCGGCTTGGACGATGTCGTCAAAGTCACGGCGTTTTACGCCGGCAACGCATCGGCCGAGGTCCTGCACGACAACCTGAGTATCCGTTCGGCCAGCTTTACCGAGCCGGGGCCTGCGACGACCGGCATTCCCATGCCGTGTCTGGCCTACGAAAAAATGGAAATCGAGATCGAAGTCGTGGCGATGACCGGATAGAGGCCGTCCCGGTGGGTCTCGCTCATCCGATTTTGATCCTGTAACGGTTCTGGATATGGCCGAGTCACTCACGCTGCCAGCCGGGTATGAGCTCGACGGTTACGAAATCAAGGACGTGCTTGGCGCGGGTGGCTTCGGCGTTACCTATCTCGCTGAGGATACCCGGCGTAAACGTGAAGTCGCGATCAAGGAGTTTTTACCCAAAAATTTTGCAGCGCGTTCGGAAAACCATGCCTTAATCCCTGCCGGACCCAACGCGGAAGAATTCGTATCACGCGGACTGGAACGATTTGTAACCGAGGCGAACACGGCTCGACTTTTCACGCACCCCAACATCGTCAAGGTGCATACGATCATTCGCAAGAATAATACGGCGTATATGGTTATGACCTACGAGCGTGGCCGAACGCTGACCGCTATGTTGCAGGCCGGCGAGAAATTCGACGAGCAACAGTTGCGCGACGTCGTTCTGCCGCTTCTCGATGGTGTGCAAATGATGCACAACCAGGGGTTCATCCACCGCGATATCAAACCGTCGAATATATTCATACGCAATGACCGGACGCCCGTATTGATCGATTTCGGATCGGCGCGTTTCGCATTGGATGACGAGCCGATCACGTTAACGAGTTTTGTCTCCCCGGGTTATGCGCCAGCCGAACAATACTCGGGCAGGGGTGAGCTCCAAGGCCCGTGGACGGATATTTACGGTCTGGCCGCGACGGCCTACCGCATCATCACAGGACAGCGGCCGGACCAGTCATTCGCCGAGGACCTGAACGATGGAGAAGCCACCGAGTCAGTTTGGGATCGATTGGAGAAGTACAGCGACGATTATTCGGTGTTTTTCCTGCGGGCGATCGAACACGGGTTGAGACCCGATTACGCCCAACGCCCACAAAGTGCGGATGAATGGCGGTACATGTTGATCGATCCGACCTATTCATTTAAGCGCCAGCGGGAACTTGAGCGCAGAGGTACGCGATCTCCGCAACAGACGCCTTGGTGGAAAACCGGTACCGGAATGATTGGGATCGCTGTCGCGATAACAGCCATGGCGATCGCGATGCTCTATTTCTTGAAGTAAGGACATAGCGATTTTTATCCGTTCGGTGTAGCGTAATGGACGGCCACCGGCCCGCCCGAAACCGCTACACAGGAATAACGACAGCCATGGCTACGCCCGCACAATCGCTCGACCAACTACCGACCGTCCCGCATTGGATCAATGGCCGCAGGTGCGTCACTGAATCCGAGCGCTCCGGTGAGGTGTTCAACCCCGCGACCGGTCAGGTGGGAAGCCGCGTCGGATTTGCTTCGAGCATCGATAGCGACGCCGCCATCGATGCCGCTGCAAACGCCTTCGAACCCTGGGCGAATACGCCGGTAGTACAGCGCGCGCGGGTCATGTTTCGCTACAAGGCCTTATTGGAAAGTCATCGCGATGAACTCGCGAAGCTAATCTCTCGCGAGCATGGCAAAGTCATCGATGATGCGGCAGGTTCGATTCAACGCGGAATCGAAAACGTCGAGTTCGCCTGCGGTCTTCCGCAGTTGTTGAAAGGTGAATTCAGCGAGCAGGTGGGCACGGGCGTCGACGTGTGGTCGTTGCGCCAACCGCTGGGAATCTGCGCCGGGATCACGCCATTCAATTTTCCGGTGATGGTGCCCTTGTGGATGTTCCCGATCGCGATTACCTGTGGTAACACCTTCATCCTCAAACCGTCGGAAAAGGACCCGTCCGCGTCGGTACTGTTGGCGGAACTCCTCCACGAGGCCGGTGCGCCCGCTGGGGTGCTGAACGTTTTGCAGGGCGACAAAACCACCGTCGATCTGCTCTTGAAAGATCCGCGCATTTCGGCGATCAGTTTCGTCGGCTCGACGCCCGTGGCCGAATCGATCTACCGAATAGCAACCGATTGTGGCAAACGCGTTCAGGCACTGGGTGGCGCCAAGAATCACATGGTCGTACTGCCCGACGCCGATCTGGATCAAGCGGCCGATGCGTTAGTCAGCTCTGCGTATGGCTCGGCCGGCGAGCGCTGCATGGCGATCTCGGTCGGCGTGGTCGTTGGCCAGATTGGCGACGCGCTCATCGACAAGCTCAAAGACAAAATCGGCGCTATAAAACTCGGCGCCTATTCGGATCCAAACGCAGATATGGGCCCGCTCATCACACCGGAACACCGCGACCGGGTCGAGTCCTATATCGACGAGGGTGTCAAAGAAGGCGCCGAGTTGGTCATCGATGGACGCGGGACGCGCGTCCGTGGCCACGAGGACGGCCATTTCGTGGGCCCGACCTTGTTCGACCGCGCCCGACCCGACATGCGGATCTATACCGATGAGATCTTCGGTCCGGTGCTGACGATCGTGCGCGCCGACTCTTTCGATGACGCGATCGGGCTCGTCAACGACCACGAGTACGGCAACGGCACCGCGATCTTCACACGGGACGGCGACGCGGCACGCGAATTCGCCGCGCGCGTAGATATCGGCATGGTCGGAATCAACGTACCGATCCCGGTGCCGATGGCGTTTTACAGCTTTGGCGGCTGGAAACGATCCCTGTTCGGCGACATGGCGATTTACGGCCCGGAAGGCGTGCGCTTTTATTCACGCGTTAAGACCGTAACGTCACGCTGGCCGACGGGGATCCGCGCCGGCGTCGATCTACAGTTCCCGACGAATAAATAGCCGGTTCGCCCTACAACGAAGCCCCACAGGAGCCCGCTCGCGGGCGAACACAACCCGAGGTACGTAAACATGTCCAAAACCCAACCTTTCGTCGCTCCGAACTGGTCGCTGGTTCCGGGCCATACGGCGCTCGTCCTCATCGATCTGCAAAACGACGTGCTGTCGGATGACGGCTGGTACGCGAAGAGCGGCGTCGACATCACCCACATGCAGCGCGTCATCGAACCGACCAAGCGCATGCTCAACGGCGCGCGCGCCAAGGGCGTGCCGGTCATCTGGACTACCCATGGACTGCACAAAGAGATCGACGCCGGTGTCTTCTGAGACACGCGGCCGTTTCTACACGGCGGCGGCTTTCGCGTCGGCTTCTGGGGTCACGGCATCTGCGACGATTACGAGGTGCTTTCCAATGAATGGGTTGTCGATAAGCGGCGCCTTTGCGCGTTTTACAACACCGAGCTCGATACGATCCTGAACGGCCTGGCCATAGAGACCATCGTCATCTCGGGGGTGCTCACCAATCAATGCGTCGCCGGTACGACGAAGGACGCGATGTACCGAGACTACAAGGCCTTTATGATCGAGTACTGTTGCGGCACGACTTTGCCGGAACTGCACGACCCGACGATCCGAATGTGCGAAGTCGGGTGGGGCGCGGTGTGGAGCCTGGATGCGGTGCTCGAGGCGTTTAAGAATCTCCCGACTCAGTCGACTCGCGTCGCTTAAACGGCTGGGCACATCCTCGAGGCGCCTTGACATCCCGCGAGGGCCGATCCTAGTCTTGTCGGCCCGCCGAAGAGCGGGCGTACAGCGTCAGACGCCTTGGCGCCGATACGCTCTGAGCGGCGCGACCCGTCAGCGTCAATAGGAGATTTTAAGTGAGCCCAGTCGACGAATATGCGGAAAAGTACGGTTACGATCCCACACCGATAGGGTTCGGAGAGCGACCGGCCGTGCTCGTGGTCGATTTCCAGAAGTGTTTTATCGATCCCAAGTACCAGACCGGCGGGCGGCCGCTGTGCGTATCTGCGCTCGAGAATACCGTGACGGTCCTCAAGGCGGCGCGAGCCAAAGGCATCCTCGTAGCCCAATCCGTAACCGTGTTTCACAAGGACTTCTCGGACAAGCCGTTCTGGAAGAGTCCGCTTTCGAACTGCTTCGAAGGTGAAGAGGCCGTCGAGCTCGACGAGCGTGTGGCCGATCCCAGCGATGTCCTGATCCCCAAGAACGTGCCGTCGATGTTTTGCGGAACGCGGCTCGACGCCATGCTGGTCGCTAATTGCATCGACACCGTCATCCTCACGGGCATCGTGTCGAGCGGTTGCATACGTGCGACGTCGATCGATTCGTGCGCGCACGGCTACCGCACGATCATCCCGGAGGAATGCGTCGGCGACTTCGAGGAAGCCCCGCATCGCAGCAACCTTCTGGATATAGGACGACGGTACGCTGACATCGTGCCCCTGGCCGAGGTGATGGCTTACATCGGTAGCCGAGCGCCCGCCGCTAGGAGCGCAGCCTAGAGCCCACATGAGCGAGAACGCCTGCGGCACCACGCTACCGCACGAACACGTACAGCATTTACGGATGGTTGAATGATGATTACGACGAAAAAGCAAGCTACAGCGGAAGATCTAACGACGGCGGGTGGCACGCTGGAAGAAGCCACTCGAAAACTCGATCCAACGACGTTCGCGGTGGTCTTCAACGCGTTCAACGCGATCGTCAAAGAGATGTCGATTACGTTCGAGCACTCGGCGTGGTCGTCGATCATCGCCGAGGCGCGCGATTTCTCCTGCGCGGTCTACGACGCGGGTATCCCGCCGAACGCGCTGTGTGTATTCGATGGGCTGCCCATTCACGTCAACGCGCAGCCGGTCACGATCGGGGAGATTGCAAAGTTTTTCGGCCCGGACGAACTCCATGACGGCGATCTCATCCTGGTCAACAGCGCCTATTACGGCAATACGCATCTGGGCGATTTCGTGCTCGCCACGCCGATCTTCTATGAGGGAGAGCATTTGTTCTGGTCGGCCGCGACCGGCCATCACATGGACGTCGGCTCGGCATACCGCACGAGCGTGCCCACTTACGCCACCGACATCTGGAGTGAGGGGCTGCAGATCTCGCCTTTGAAGATCGCCGACCGCGGCGTGATCCGTAAGGACGTCATGAATTTCCTGCTGGAGAACCTCCGTTATCGCGACTTCATCACCGGCGATCTGATGTCACAGATCGGATCTGCGAGAACGGGCAAGAAGCGCCTGATCGAATTGCTGGAGACCTGGGGTCCCGAGACGCTCAAGCGCTTTTCCCTTGAGATCATCGATTACGCCGACCGGCGCACGCGCGAGGAGATCAAAACGTGGCCGGACGGAACCTATGAGTCGGAAGCGTGGGTCGATTCGGATGGCTACGGGCGCACGGACATCGCGGTCCGTTGCAAGCTGACCATCGACGGCGACAAGGTGAGCGTCGATTTTGCGGGGTCGGACCCGCAGGGGCGCGGCGGCGTAAACGCGGGTTGGGCCACCTGCCGTAACGCGGTCTCGACCGCCGTGCTCATGTGTATCGATCCGAGCATCCCGCACAACGAGGGCTGCTTGCAACATATCGAGGTCAAGGCGCCGAAGGGTACGATCGTCAACGCGGAGTGGCCGGCTCCGACCGCGGCCGCGACCATCGTCCCTGCGGACTCGATCAACGATGCGGTGTGGAAGTGTCTCGCCCAGGCGGTGCCCGAGCGGGCCGTAGCGGGTTGCGGGCACGTGACGCCGAACTGTGTGACGACCGGTATCGACCGGCGCGTCGAGGGCGCTGAAAAGCCATTCGGCGTCATCCTTTTCAACGGCTCGTCGGGCGGCGGCGCGTCGGCGAAAACGGACGGCTGGCCGTTCATGGTGACGCCGGGCGTCGAAGGCGGTCTCCGTTTTGCGCCCACCGAGGTCATCGAACTGCATTTTCCGCTGGTCGTACGCGAATACCAGGTACGCACCGATTCCATGGGGTCGGGTGAGCACTGCGGCGGGCCCGGACTCAATTTCTTCGTTAGCCCGCGCGGTACCGGCCAGATCGATAACTATGGCTATGGCGACGGCATGTCCAATCCGCCGTTCGGACTGTTCGGCGGCAAGCCGGGCGACGGTGGCGCGCTTTACCGCGTGGATGCAGACGGCAAGAAATATGTCGTCAGCGCGTCCTCTTACTTTCGTACACACGAAGGCGAGATGTGGTGCGCCGTTTCAACCGGCGGCGGGGGCTACGGCAACCCGCTCGATCGTCCGATGGAAAGAGTCGCAAGCGACGCACGCGACGAATTCATCAGCCTCGAGACCGCGCGCAACGATTTCGGCGTCGTCGTCGATCCGGAGACCTTTGTCTTAGACGAAGCGGCCACGATCGCGTTGCGCGATGAAATGCGCGCCAATCAAACGGTATCGCTCATTGATCCGACCGAGCCCGATGCGGCGACTTTCTTCCGTTCCCTCGTCGGACCGGATGACGAGTACGCCCTCAATCCACGTCCACCGGAGGACGCGGATTCGACACTCTAGCCCGCTAGTCGATTAGACCGGGAACCGATCGTCATGGGCATGCGCCTCGGCATTGATATTGGCGGCACCTTCACCGATTTCATTCTCGCTACCGAAAGCGGCGCCCTCGAAGTCTGGAAGACACCGAGCACGCCGGAGGCGCCCGAGCAGGCGGTTTTCGAAGGCGTGCAGGATCTGGCCCAGCAGCGCGACATGGGGGTGGGGCAATTCGTGGCGCAGTGCGACCACATCATCCACGGCACCACCATCGCCACCAACACCGTCATCAATCGCAGCGGCCCCAAGATGGGGATCCTCCACACCGAAGGTTTTCGCGACATTCTTTACCTTCGCGACGGGCACAAACCGGATCGCTATGACCTCCATCTCGTGCCGCCGGCGCCGCTGATCCCGCGTCATCTGCGTCTCGGTGTTTCCGAACGCGTGCTCTACACGGGCGACATCGATACTCCGCTCGACGACGACAGCGTGAGACACGCGGTCGCCCACTTCAGGAACGAAGGCGTCGACGCGGTCGCCGTGTGTCTGATGTGGTCGATGATCAATCCGGCGCATGAACGGCGCATCAAGGAGATCCTGATCGAAGAGATGCCGGAGGCCTACACTGCGCTGAGCGCCGATATCCTGCCGCGGATCCGTGAATACCCGCGGGCCTGCGCCACGGTGTTGAGCGCTTACGTGGGACCCGCGATCGAAAGCTATCTGACTAAAATCGCGGATTTTTTCCGCCGCAACGGATACCAAAAAGACCTTCTGATCATGCAGGTGACCGGTGGCTCCGCGCGGGTCCCCGAGATCCAGAAACGACCGGTACTCGCGATCGGCTCGGGGCCGGCGGCCGGCCCGCCGGCGAGCCAGTTCATCGGCGCCGAGGAAGGCGAAAACGACCAGATGCTGATTGAGATGGGCGGCACCAGTTTCGAAGTCTCCATGATCACTGACGGTGAGATCCCCATGGGCATGGACATGGAACTCGGTGGTTATCCGCTCGGCGTGGCGGCGGTCGACATCCATTCGATCGGCGCCGGGGGCGGCAGTATCGCCTGGACTGATCCCGGCGGCATGCTGCGCGTGGGCCCGCACAGTGCCGGCGCCGCGCCCGGTCCAGCCTGTTACGGCCAGGGCGGCACGGAGCCTACCGTCACCGACGCGAACCTGGTGATGGGTTATATCAATCCCGACAACTTTCTCGGCGGGCGTATGACGCTCGACCGCGTCGCAGCCGAACGAGCGCTTGCGGCCGTGGGCGAGAACCTCGGCATGAGCGCGGTCGAAACGGCGGCCGCGGTCTACCGGATCATCAACACCGAGATGGTCGGCGCGATGCGCGCGGTCTCCGTCATGCGTGGCGTCGATCCACGCGGCTACACCGTAATCGTCGGCGGCGGCGCCGGCGGACTACACGCGGCGAAGATCGCGCAGGACCTCGGCGTCAGTAAGGCGATTTGTCCGACCGTCGCCGGCGGCCTATGTGCGTTCGGCATGCTCGCAGCTGATGTTGGACATTCCTATCTCACGACCCGGCCGATGAATACCAGCAATATCGATATCGCCGCGATCAACGGTATCTATCGATCGATGGAAGAGCAGGCCCTGGCCGAGCTCGAGGCGCAGGGATTCGCAGCCGGTGACATCAAGATGACGCGCTTCGCCGATGCGAAATACCCCTACCAGACGCACGAGGTGATCGTACCGATCCCCGGCGGTCCGCTTGGGGACGGCGACATCGAACGCATGGCCGGCTCGTTCCACGATACCCACGAGCGCCTCTTCACCTATTGCCTGCGCGACATGCCGGTCGATATGAACGGCTGGCGTTTGACGGCGACGGGTAAGCTTCCGGCGCTCATACTCGAAGAGCAGGCACTGGGCTCCGACAATCCGTCGCCGGCGAAATCAGGCACGCGGCCCCTCTACTTTCTCGAGCACGGTGACTTCATCGACACGGATACCTACTCGGGCGAGGCGCTCGTCCCGGGCATGACCGTGCCGGGCCCGGCGGTCGTCGAGCTGCCGACCACGACGATCGTCGTCTTCCCCGGGCATACCCTCAGTGTCAACGCTTACGGTGACTTCCACATTGATATTCCGCAATAGAAGCGCGTTGAGCCGTCCAGTGCGCATCCGGCTAAAGCATTCCGAATTCCCGACGATAAAGCCCTAACGATACGGAAATAGAATCCAATTCCTTATACGCCTTGAACGCGCGTGAGGAATTAAATGGACTCCGCTCCTTATAAATGAGTACTCAGAATTCTAGCGACCTGTCTGTCGCTATCGTCCGCAAAGCACTTCCGCAAATGTCCCAGTTGGGGATTCCTATAACGCCGCCCAATTACGCGGTGTGGTACGAGTACCTTCATTCGCAAAACGCTCCCTTGAAGACCGAAATGGACGAGGTACTGGCGTCGGGAAACGTTTCCAACGAACTTATCGGTGATTTTTACGAGCGCTACATCAAACAGGGCGACGACGAAATAACGCAACGGGCCGAGGAAGGTTTGCGTGCTTTGTTGGCGGTATTTCGTGAGAAGGTCGACTTGACGGGCGCACGCTTATCGAGCTACGGCGATAGTTTGGACGAATTTTCCGCGCGGCTTGGAGATGATATCAAAGTTGATGATCTCGCCACGTTCGTTGCAAAGCTATTAGAAGATACCGGTGTTATGACCGATCACAATAGCGCCATGCAAAGGGAAGTCGCTGACGTTTCCGGCAACATTGCGGAGTTGCAAACGCTTTTCAAAAGCACCAGTCCGGATGCCGCGACCGATCAGCTTACCGGCCTATATTCTCGAACGTCGTTCGCGGAATCGCTCGGGCGCATAGCGATCGAAGCGCTCGACAAAGATTCACATACGCCTTGCCTTCTCTTCATCGAGATCGATGACTTCGATCAGATCGTTGAAAACGACGGCGAAGCGACCGCAGAGCATGTCATCCGACACGCCGCTCAAGTGCTCAAGCGCAACATCAAAGGCAAGGATATCGCTGCACGATTCGTGAACGATCAATTCGCAGTCCTCCTGGCCGATGCTCCAGCTTCCGGCGCCGCCGCCGTGGCTGAACAATTGCGGACCGCAATCGAATCTGAAGCGGTTCCAATCGAAGGACAAACCGCACCGGTCAGCGTAACGATCTCGCTTGGAGTCGCTTGTTTCCGGCGCGATGAGCCATTCGACGATTTTGTCGAACGCGCAGATGCGGTGCTCTTTCTAGCGAAAGCGGCCGGAGGCAATCGCGTTACCGTTGATCGATGATTGCAGACTGCAATCGTTAATTCAGAGATCCCGAAACCGCGGCATCACGGACGTTGAAAAACGGCGCATAGACTCCATCACCAGCGCGTGATCGAGCCCGCCCATATTGCTGAAGAAGATCACGTACTCGATCCCTAACTCCCGAATGGCCTGCATCCTCTCGATGCAGAGTTCGGGACCGCCGAGTATCGCCGTTTCGTTCAGTCCTTCGGCACCAAACGGCATCGGTGAAGAATCCCCCTCGGGTGACTCCGCGACCTTACGCGCGAGTTCGAGAAATTCGTGATAGGGCGGACCAAACTCGTCGTAAGCACGCTCGTCGTCGTTACCGACATGTAGACCGCGCGCCAAAATGAGCTTGCCCGGGTCGAAGGGCTTCCCATGGCGCTCGAAGGTCGCGCGATACGACGAGACCCATTTGGCCACGATCTCGAGCGGCACCGCTTGCGGCAGCATCACGCCCCAGTCGTTTTCGACGCAGAGCTCGAAGCCGTCGTCGCTGACCGTCGCCATCCAGATCGGAGGATGCGGCTTCTGCAACGGTTGCGGTTGCGGATAGGCGTTGCGGTATTGCCAATATCGGCCGTCGTGCGTGATCGGTCCCTCTTCTGCCCACGCACGCAGGATCACGCTTATGCATTCGTCAAAGCGTGCCGCGCGATCGTCTAAGGACCGCGCGAATCCGTCGAACTCGCCCCACTGATAGCCCCTGCCGATCCCGAACTCGAAGCGGCCGTCGGATAATACGTCGAACAGGGCAGCGGATTCGGCCAGACGTATGGGATCGTGCAGTGGCAACACACTCACCGCGGTGCCGAGCCTGATACGCTCGGTCCGTGCCGCGAGATAGGACAGCATCGCGAGGCTGTCGGGCACGATGCCGTGACGGCTGAAGTGATGCTCGGTCATGAACACCGAATCGAAGCCCAGCTCTTCGGCGAGCACGCTTTGCTCGACGGCGTCGCGCAAACGCTGTTGCTGTGAGCTGCCCTCCGGCCACTGCGCGGATTGGAAGATCCCGAAGCGCATTCTGTTAAGCGATCGCGGCCATGAAATCGGAGGCGTTCGCTACCGCCGCCTGCATCGGGAAGACTTTGTCCATGAGAACGGCGTGCAGCTCCGGATCGGGATCGCTCACGCAGTCGCGCAGAATGACGATGTCGTAATCCGCGTCCCCCGCGTGCCGGGTGCTCGACAGGATCACGCCGCGCGTCGCAATGCCGGTCAATACGATGCTTTCGATCCCGTTGGCACGTAATACGCCATCGAGATCAGTGCCGAAGAACGCGTTTATACGCCGTTTGGTCACGACGATCTCGTTTTCAAGCGGCGCGACCTCGGGGCGGATCTCGGCGCCTTGTGAGCCTTCGACGAGACGCCCCTGCGCCTTGTTGTACGTATTGAAGCGATTGCGCGGGCTCGCTTCAGGGTGGCCGGCACGGAAGCGCGCGACGACATAGACCACCAGAGCGCCGGCTGCCCGCGCCGCGTCGAGTACTTCTTTCACCTTCTCCAAGAACCCGGCCGCCTGCCCCGCGTTTTCCAGCATGCCGTATTGATCGTTCTGGACGTCCATGATCAACAGCGCTGTTTTTTGGGGATCCAGATCAAGCTCAGACATCGTGATTCTCCGCGAACGGCTATCCTAATCCGCGTGTCCTATATCCACAACTTGAGTTAACACGTACACGGTCACCTGGCTTGTAGCCGCTCAATACGTCTCCTAGAATCATTCGCCTCAACTGCAGTTGCGCTATATCGATGCACACGAACGCGATCAATCTCAGTATGTTCATGATGCCGCTGCATCCGCCGGGCCGGAACTACGTCGACACGCTGGCTGAAGATCGCGAAGCTGTTTTGTTGGCCGACCAACTGGGCTTTGCCGAGGCCTTTATCGGTGAACACGTTACCGACATCGCCGAGACGGTTACCTCGTCGTTGATGTTCTGCGCGAGTCTGGCGCATGAAACTGAACGGATAAAGCTCGGCAGCGGCACGGTCAATATGCCGAACAACCATCCGGCGCAAGTGGCTGCGCAGGTCGCCATGCTCGATACGATGTTGCAGGGTCGCTTTATCTTCGGCATCAGCCCCGGCGGTCTGCGCTCCGACGCTGAGGTATTCGGTAACCTGGAAGCGGATCGAACCGCGATGTTCGTCGAAGCGATCGAGCAGGTCCTTCAGATCTGGCGTACCGATGCCCCTTATGACATCAAAGGTCAATACTGGGAGATCAGCACGGCGCGCACGCTCGACCGCGAGATCGGGCAGGGCATCATGCTCAAACCCTATCAACAACCGCACCCACCTATCGTCGTTACGTCGATGTCACCCTATTCCAGCAGCGTCACGCGGGCGGGCGGGCGGGGATGGGGCATCATTTCGGCGAATTTTCTGCAACCGCAATGGGTCGCGACACACTGGCCTAAGTACGTCGAAGGCTGTGAGCAGGGGGGTCGCAGCGCACAGCCGAGCGACTGGCGCGTAGCGAAAAGCATCTTTGTAGCGGACGATGAAGAGACCGCTCGCGCCTACGGCAAGAGCACCGGCGGACCCTACGGATTTTATTACAAGAACCTCATGCGCAAACTCATCGGCAATGGCCGCCCCGAGCTCTTCAAACACGATCTCGACATGCCGGACGAAGCGATTACGCACGAGTACGTGATGGATTCCCTGGTCATAGCGGGAACGGCGGGCAGTGTCGTCGATCAGCTCCTGGCCTTCCGCGAAACGGTTGGCGACTTCGGCACGCTGGTGTATGCGGGACACGACTGGGCGGATCCTGCACTCGCCCGGCGCTCGATGGAATTGATGGCAACAGAGGTCATGCCCGCGGTGAATGCGGCGCTGACCGAACCCGCTGCCGTCAAATAATCGGTCACGTGTAGGAGCCCGCTTGCGGGCGAATGAGAACCTCTGTTCGCTCGCAAGCGGGCTCCTACATTGACCGATCTATTGACACTCGCATGTAAAACAAAAGACGATGGGCTGGCCCATGGGAGGAATAACAGATGAAAAAAGAAGCGATTTTCCCCGATTCCCTGCCGCGCCCACGCGTCCAATATTCACCCTTAGTTAAAGCCGGACCCCTGGTCTTCATATCGGGGCAGGTCGCCTCTGACTTCGTGAAGGGTATTCCCCCGGCGGCGAAGACCAACGACGAGTTTCCGCATCACGGCTCCAACATCGAGCGGCAAACGGATTTCATTGCAAAGAACCTGAAGATCACGCTCGAGGCGGGCGGATCGTCGCTTGAGAATTGCCTGTCGATGATCTGCTATCAAACGAGTGCCGACGAACTGCATGATGCCTCGAAAGTCATGCAACAGGCGTTCGGCGCCAATGGCGTTGCGCCGCATACGACCGTCTGCCTTGAAGAGCTGCCGGTGCCGGGCTGCACGCTGGAGGTCGACGCGATCGGTTACGTGCCTGAAAACGGCGAGAGCGTGGAGATATTGAATCCCACCTCGCTCCCACGCCCCGTGCCGACCGGGCTCGATGATCGATCGCTGTTCAACTACGGAGCCAAGGCCGGACCCTATATTTTTACCACGGGCATCACCGCGACGGATTTCAATCAGGCCGTGGCACCGGAGGCCTTTCTCGATCCGAATTTCATTTACTACGGCGAGAGCGCGCGCCTGCAGACCGAGTACGTTCTCGACAAGCTCAAGGTCATTCTGGAAGAAGGCGGCGCCGGATTAGCGGACGTCGTTAAAGCGAACGTGTATTTGACCGATCCGAACGACTTCTATCGCTTCGAGCAAGTCTGGAAGCAACACTTCCCGACCGATCCGCCCGCGCGATGCACCGTTCCGGTGACCGGCCTCGGTGTTCCGGGCCTCAGGGTCGCCGTCGATCTGGTGGCCTACGTGCCGCAAGACGGGTCGGCCAGAAAAACGATCCATACCGACGACGCACCAACGCCGACCGTGCACGAACCCCAGGCCGTGCAGGCCGGGCCGTTTCTATTTTTCTCTCAGCAGATGGCGACTGATTACCGATCCGGCTTAGCGCCGGAGGCACGCGTCGATCCGAACTTTCCTTACTTCACGGCCGCAGCGGAGCAGCAGGTACGGTATATCGTGAAAAACATCGATGCGATTTGTACGGCTGCCGGAACGACTCGCGATCACCTCGTGCGTCGGCGCGGCTTATATACGGATTTCGCGGAGTTTTTTACGTCGTTCGTCACCTGGGCGGAGGAATTCCCCAGCGATCCACCGGCAAGTACGACCGTGCGATTGCCTAAACCGATGTTGGTCCCGGATTGCAAGGTCGCGATCGATCTGATGGCGATCATTCCGGACTGAGACAAGGAACCCCTTACCGCTGCTTGCCCCACTCGTTCCAGTGGGTCACGGTCCGTGCCGGGTTACGGCCGGCGACCTTGAAATCGTCGCCGGTGTAATACGCGACCGGGAGCAGCACCGTCTGGGTCACGCCTTCGGGGATCCCGACGACCGCGGCAGCGTCAGCGGCCTTCTTCAAATGCACGGTCGTCCAACACGAGCCCAGTCCACGTGCGCGTGCAGCGAGCATGAACGACCAGGCCGCCGGTAGAATCGAGCCGTATGCCCCCGCTTGTTCGAACAGCCCCAACTTCAAGCAGTCTTCTTGGATACAGAATAAGACGAGAACCGGTGCTTCACCCATGTGTGCGGCCAAATGCTGTGCGGAGTCGATCATGCGCTGCATACCGGGGGGCACGTTCTCAAACGCTTCCGGGTTGGCGGCTACTGATTCGGCCCAATAAACCTCAAACGTGTCTTTATAGATCTTGCCCAGTGCGGCGCGCTTGTCCGCATCGGTAACGACGACGAATTGCCATAACTGGGTGTTCGTGGACGAAGGCGATTGCAGCGCGATATCGATGCATTCCTCGATCAATTCCGGCTCTATCGAACGCGTGAAATCCAATCGCTGGCGCACGGATCGAGTCGTCGTCAGAAGCTTGTCACACGTTTCGAGATCCAAACCAACGGCCATGTTCAATCCTCGCGTAAGTAAGTAGTCGGGTGGGCGATCAAGTCTATCCTAATCTGCGGCGCATGCGTGGGCTATGATAAATGTACTCGTAACCTATGAAGCTGGGAGGGCGTTATGCAACTCAATGAAAAGCAGAATCGAATGTGCGACGAGAGCAAATGGGATTTCTCCCAATTACACGCGCTGTTCCTCAATTGCACGTTAAAGCGTACGCCGGAATTGTCACACACCCAGGGTTTGATCGACATCTCGCAAGCGATCATGGAGAAAAACGGAGTTCAAGTCGAAGTGATGCGCCCGGTGGATTGCAACCTCGCCTATGGCGTGTATCCGGACATGACGGAGCAAGGCTGGGACCATGACGATTGGCCGGACATCTACGAAAAAGTAAAGGCTGCCGACATACTCGTCATCACCTCGCCGATTTGGCTAGGCGAAAAATCATCCGTGTGTACCAAAGTCATAGAGCGACTCTACTCTACGTCTGGCGACCTGAACGAACACGGTCAATACGCGTATTACGGTCGAGTCGGCGGCTGCCTCATCACGGGTAACGAGGACGGCGCCAAACATTGCGCCATGAACATCCTGTATTCATTGCAACACCTTGGATACGCGATCCCACCGCAAGCCGATGCCGGGTGGTTGGGGGAAGCGGGGCCCGGATCTTCCTATCTCGACGCCGGCTCAGGCGGACCAGAGAACGACTTTACGAACCGAAATACAACGTTCATGACGTGGAACCTCCTACACTTGGCCCGCATGCTTCGAGATGCGGACGGTTTTCCAGCGCACGGCAACCAGCGTTCCGAATGGGACGCCGGCTGCCGGTTCGATCATCCCAATCCGCTTTATCGTTGAGTTGTTCGCGTGTCCGATTCATCGAAACAAGGCAAATACGTTCCGGCGCTTGGCTACGCATGGCTCACGCCGTTTTACGACGCTTTCGCCGGTAAAACGACGCGCGAAAAAACGTTTAAGCACGCCTTGATCGAACAAGCTGAATTTGAACCCGGGCACCAGGTCCTCGACCTTGCATGTGGAACCGGAACGCTTACCGTTTGGATAAAGCAAAGTCACCCGGCGGTTACCGTTACGGGGCTGGATGGTGATCCGAACATACTGGCTTTGGCGGAACGTAAAGCGAAACAAGCCGAAACCGACATCAGCTTCGTGCACGCGCTCTCGACTGAACTGCCATACCCGGACGCCCATTTCGATCGCGTCGTATCGAGCCTTTTCTTTCATCATCTGGATTGGGTCAATAAAACGCGCACGGCGCGCGAAATTTATCGCGTATTGAAACTGGGAGGCAAAATCCACATTGCGGATTGGGGGCGTGCGGCGAACCCGTTCATGCGGTGTTTGCTCTTAGCCATACAAACCCTCGACGGCTTCGCCAATACACAGGACAACGTTGAGGGCAAACTCCTTGAACTATTTGACCGGGCTGGCTTCTCCGAGGTGGCCCTGGGTGCAAGTTTCAGCACGATGTTCGGTACCTTGTCTCTCTATAGCGCGGCGAAACAGACAGACGTAGATGCTTGACGTCATCGTTGAGTCCGTATGGATAGCCACGCGGCAACTCCGGTTCTGGGGCGTAGAAACCGGCACGCGCATGACGGTCGTGCGCCTGAATGAGGACGGTTTGTTTATACATTCCCCCGTCACATTAGACGCACCGATGCGAGATGCTATCGATGCGCTGGGACCGGTCAAAGCAATCGTGGCACCAAGCCTTTTCCATCACCTGGCCGTAGCCGAGTGGACTCGGGCCTTTCCCGGCGCGGCGGTGTGTGCTTGTCCGGGATTAGAAAGCAAACGAAGTGACCTGCCCTGGAATCGCGTGCTAGGTGAGCAACCCGAAGCGGAGTGGCGTGACGAAATTGACCAGGTTTTCTTCTCCGCGCGGCCGCTTGAGAACGAAATCGTGTTCTTCCACCGGCCGAGCAAGACACTCATTTGCGCGGACGCGCTGTTCAATCTGGCGAATCACGCGTCGCTCGTCACGCGCATAGTTGCCCGCATGATTGGAAACCGGAAGCCGGGAACCACCTTTTTCGAGCGTGTGCTCATTCGCGACCGAGCAAGCGCTAGGCATCAGGTAGACCGGATGCTTGTGTGGAACCCGGAGCGGATCATCCTTGCGCACGGTGACATCGTCGAGTCTGGCGGCGCCGCAGCATTGCGGCATGCATACGCATGGCTATGAAAACGCTTCCAACTTGATGATCCGGACTTAAAATGTCGTATCCATTGACACTCGGACATGAGGAATCAGCATGGCAGCGTATGCGGTTGCGGAACTCACGATCATCGATTTGGACAAAATGAAGGATTACATAGAAAAAGTCCCCGCAACCGTCGCGGATCACAACGGCCGGTATCTGGCGCGTGGGGGTAATACCGAGGTGTTGGAGGGTTCGATCGGCGAGCATGCGGTGAAGGTGATTCTCGAGTTCCCTTCAATGGACGCGGCTCGCAATTGGTACCATTCGGCGGCCTACCAAACCATCCTGCCTGACCGGATGGCGGCTTCAAAGACGAATTTTTATCTGATCGACGGTATCTGAATGGGCGCATCCCACGCCGGCGGCTGTACCTGTCGCAAGGTGCGCTATCGCATGACATCGAAACCGATGTTCGTTCACTGTTGCCACTGCCGCTGGTGCCAGCGTGAATCGGGCGCGGCCTTCGCGCTGAACGCGATGGTCGAGACCGACCGCGTCGAATTGCTCATCGGCACCGTGGAAGTCATCGACACGCCGTCCAACAGCGGCAACGGTCAGCGCATAGCGCGCTGTCCCGATTGTCATATCGCGGTGTGGAGCAATTACGCGTACGCGGGGATCGGTGATGCGGTGTGCTTCGTCCGGATTGGAACCCTGGATGAACCGGATCGCTTGCCGCCTGACATTCATATCTACACGGTGTCGAAACAACCTTGGGTGGCGCTGCCTTCTGACGTTCCGGCGGTGGACGAATATTACGAGGCCACGAAATTCTGGCCCAAGGAGAGCCTCGAGCGCCGGGAGGTCTTGTTCGCCGCCGAATCTCGACAATAAGCGCTGAAGGCTATGTTGGACAGATGGCTTTACCCATTGACGCTGATCGCGGCGCTCGGCTGCGGGCTCATGGCCGGGCTGTTCTTCGCCTTTTCCGTGTGTGTGATGCGCGCGCTGGCGCGCCTCCCTGCAGCCGAAGGCGTAGCCGCCATGCAATCCATCAACGTGGCCATCATCAATCCGGTGTTCGCGGTTGTTTTCTTTGGTACGCCGGCGGCTTGCATATTCGTGATCGTCGTCGCGGTTTCTCATTGGGACACGCTCGGCGGGAAATACCTACTCATCGGTAGCGCGACTTACCTGATCGGCGCCTTTCTCGTTACGTTTATGTTCAACGTGCCGCGCAACAACGAATTGGCATCACTCACGCCGACCGCCTCGAACAGCGCTGACGTATGGGCGGATTACCTCTCGACGTGGATCGCGTGGAACCATGTCAGAATCGTTGCCTCGCTTGCCGCGACGGTCTTTTTGACGCTCGCGCTCGCACACCCGATGACGCACGGATGAACCCGAACGTCGCGTTCTCCGGCATGCGGCGGATTTCGCTCGTAATCGCGGTGTTATTGACGTCCTGTGCAACACCGCCGCTCAAGATCCACGATCCTATAACCCATGAATCGCAAACGATTTCGGCATTGGAGTTCGGGCTGGCGCTTGGATATATCAGCCAGGAAATTGCGCCGCTAATCCGGACCTATTTTTCCGCGCATGGAAACGTGCCCGCTTCATTGACTGAATTGCAGTCCTTCACCGGGCACGGTTATCCGCTGCCGCTTGAAAAGCGATTCTGTGCTATAGATTCCAACGCGTCGGGTGAGCGCGTCTCGATTACGCTCCGGATGTTGTACCCCCACAAATCAGGGGACAACATCATTGGTGAAGGGCGCAACGGCTGCTCGGACCCGGTCTCGGTGGTCGTGGCCTTGACGGACGAACAATTGGCCCGCGATCGAGCCATCGGAAAGAGCATACATAGCAGGGTCGAGATCGCGAGGGATTGATCGTAAATAATCAGACTCGATCCAGATGTCGTTATAAAAAGGGATCGGTATATCGATTAGATCCATGTTCGAGTGTCATACCCCCACTTTGAAAAACGCAAATAGTTTTCACACAGCCTCGGCCAAGAGCAGACATCCAGATGAGGAGGGCGTGGAAGTAAATCCTTAGGCCTCTTGGCCCCAATGCTAGAATTCCCTAGCCAGCATTCGGGGAGGGTGGCTTGGCCGACTCCATCATCCAGCAGCTTTACCAGCGAAAGATGTTCCGCATTACAGCGGCGTATCTGGCGGTGGCGTGCGTACTGTGGCAAGTGGTCGGTACGACATGCCCTGCCTTTGAATGCTCGACGCAGTTTCAGCAGTCCATCTTCTGGTTTCTCGCAGCTGGATTACCCATCACGCTTGCGATTGCGTGGGTGAATTGGAAAACGGCCATTCTGGTCGGTTCGGGGTTGCTCGGTGGAGCCACGGTAATGTTTTATGTGATGCGTGGCCCTGCGACTGAGACCGAGACAGCCGCCATCACACCTTCCATGGAAATCACTCAACCCGTCACAGAATCAGAAACCGAAATCCAGGCGAAATCCATCGCGGTGCTGCCGTTTGTGAACATGAGTGCCGATCCAAAGCAGGAGTACTTCGCGGATGGCGTGACCGAGGATCTGATCGGCGCGTTAGCCGGAATCAAAGCACTGCGAGTCCGCTCCCACCGATCCGTCTTGCGCTACAAAGGCACGAAAGAATCCCTCCCACAGATTGCCGCCGAACTCGGGGTCGACGCCCTCATCGAAGGCAGTGTGCGGCGCGTTGGCGACCAAGTGCGGATTACCGCCCAACTGGTCAAGGCCTCTGACGAACACATCTGGCACGAGAGTTACGATTAAGATCTGCGCGAAATACTGGCCTTGCAGGCACGCATCGCGCGCGCTGTCGCGGATCGGGTCCAGGTGACCTTAACGGCGAGCGAAACGGAGCGGCTGACGACCGAACGTTCCGTCGTCCCGGCCGCTTACGATGCCTACGTGCGCGCGCGAAAGCTCCAAAGAATCCAATTCGGTTTTGCCGCAACTGAAATTGTCGAACTGCTTGAACAGGCAGTGGCGCTCGATCCTGACTTCGTTTTCGCTCATGTTTGGCTCGCCTACGCCTATTGGAGCGTCGCCGTCTACAACTTTGCTCCGTCCAAGGAACAAGCGCCGAAGGCACGAGCTTACGCCGAGAAAGCCCTGGCGTTGGGCGGGGTCGAAGCCAACATCACCTTGGGCAACATCGCAGCCTATTACGATTGGGATAACGCTAAAGCCACGGAGTTATACCAGAGCGTTCGAGATTCCCGACCTCATACGGCCTTTAGCACCGACGCCTAGGGCCTCCAAGGTATGGTCCTATGCGTTCTGGGTGAGTGGGAAAAAGGTCTGAACCAGATGCGCGAAGGCAGCGATGCCGACCCGCTTTACTTCGCTCAACGAGGGTTCGCGCTCCAATACGTAGCGCGGAGTCGCCGCTACGACTCGGCAATTGCGGGCGCGCATGCAATCCTCGCGATCGAGCCGAATATTCCAGACGCGTATACCGCCCTGTATCAAGCGCACTGGTGGAAGGGCGAGTTTGACGAATCCGTTGCAGCGAACGTTAGCTTGCTGAAACAAATTGGGATCGATCCCATCCCTTTTTTGGAGGCGTATAGCAAAGGCGGTATCCGCGCTTACATGCGAACTTGGATCGCCTTTTGGGAGGATTGGTGGTCCCGCACAGGTGCCGGCGCTGTTTGGCTCGCTCAGTTTTACGCCTATCTCGGCGAAGCGGACCTCGCTTTCGAGTGGTTGGAACGCGGCTGTGAGGAGCGCGATTCGCATTTATCGAGCGTATTCAATACGAATCCGGCATTCGACCCGATCCGTGACGACCCGCGGTTTGCTGCGCTGGCCGAGCGCGTCGGGATTCCGCTCGTAGAACCCGACGGGCCGCTGGTAACGCCGCCGAAGGCCTCGCTCGACGGAGGATAGCAAGCCCACTGATCGCGGCACCGCAGCACGGCTGAGCCTTACGTTTGCAATCCCCTCAAGAGCAGTCGTCGAGTTGCGGTTAGCCGAACGTTAACGGAGCAGTTCGGTTCGAAGCCATGAGCGGTTGTCGTCTTAAGTGCCAGCCTCTTGCCTTCCGGCTTCTGGGCGTGCAGCATCGAGCTTAACGGTAAGCTTTGATCTTTGACAGTTCATAACGACGGATTCGATTATTCGATTGAAACTCGTCAGTTAGGGAGATCTTGACATGACACAAGCCAGGCTACGATTCGGTGCCTTTATTCCACCTCACACACCACCCGAGGAACATCCCGCGCTCGCCCTCGAAGAAGACATGGATCGGGTGATCTGGTTGGACAAGCTCGGTTATGACGAGGCCTGGATTGGTGAGCATCATTCGACCGGATGGGAAATCACGAGCAGCCCGGAATTGTTTATCGCCGCGGTTTCTCAGCGCGCGCAGAACATACGGCTGGGAACCGGCGTTTCTTCGCTCCCGTATCACAATATTTTCACGCTCGCAGATCGAATACGTCAGATCGATTACCACACGAAAGGTCGCGCCATGTTTGGTGTCGGGCCAGGTTCGCTGCCGTCCGACTCTTATATGCAGGGTCTCGATACGTCCAAGGCACGGGATCAGATGGACGAAGCGATCGGACCCTTGGTCCGCCTTCTCAATGGAGAAAAGGTGAACGCGAAGAGTGATTGGTTCGATTTACACGATGCACAGCTGCAGTTCGTTTCCTACAACGACCGAGGGGTCGAGATTGCCGTCGCAAGCCAAGTCTCTCCCACTGGCGCAACGGCGGCAGGCAAACACGGGCTCAGCCTGCTATCGATCGGCGCGACCTCGACCGGAGGATTCAACGCGCTCGGTTCGAACTGGGCAATCGCTGAAGAGACGGCAAAGGAGCACGGCCACGTCATGGACCGTAGCGGTTGGCGGCTGGTCGGGCCGGTGCATATTGCGGAGACCCGAGAAAAAGCCCACGAGAACGTGAAATATGGACTTGAACGCTGGATCGATTACATGACCCAGGTGGCGGCGCTGCCGCTTGCGCCGCCGCCCGGCGCCGATCCTATCGAGCACATGATCTCAACCGGTTTTGCCGTGATCGGCACACCGGACGATTTCGTGGGTCAGATGGAACGATTACAGGAACAGTCCGGCGGTTTCGGCTGTTTCCTGAGTCTTGATCACCATTGGGCAGATTGGGCTGAAACTAGGCGTTCGTATGAGTTGATAGCGCGTTATGCCATACCAAAAATTAATAAGCTCAACCGTAACCGCCTCGCATCGGAAAAATGGTTGCGAGAAAACAATGATGAATTGAAGGGTGAATTGACTTCGGCCGTGCGCGCAAAAATGGAAGAACATGCGAGGCTGAAGGGCAGTGATAATCTCTCGCCGGACATGGTCGAGTATTTCAGGAAGGCGGACAAAGCGACGTGAGACCGCATCTAGTAAGGTCGGAGGGTTCGTATCATGAGTGCAAAAGAAAAAGACGTACTTAAGCTTGCCAAAGGCGCACAGCAAAACGGTTCAGATTTATTCGATAACAAAGCTTTGGAAAGCGTACGGCGTGACTTGAACCACTCACGCCATTTACCGGGCTACTTTTACTCCGATCCGGATATATATCGCATGGAGATCGAAAAATTCTTCATGAAGGACTGGCTGGTAGTCGGCCGGGTCGAGGAATTTCCGAATTCCGGTGACTACCGCGCGATGGAACTTGCTGGGGAAAATATAATTATATGCCGCAATAAGAACAATGAACTCAACGCTTTTTCAAACGTCTGTCGTCATCGTGGCCCGCAGGTTGTATTTAACGGCGATGGAAACAAGACCGGATTCTCTTGTCCGTATCACGGATGGGCATATGACCTGGACGGAACGTTAAAGGCTGCCTCGAGAACAAAAGAAATAAAGAATTTTGATTTCAAGAATTGTAGATTGCCTGCGCTCAAACTCGATACATGGGGGGGATTCATATTCGTAAACTTTGATCCCGGTAGCCCGTCGCTTAACGAATATTTAGATGTCGACCGCATTGGAGAGGTATCAGAGTTTCTTAAACTCGATGATTTGCGCCTCATAGATACCCATACTTTTGAAATCGATTGCAACTGGAAACTTCTGCCGGAAAACCTGATAGACGTTTACCATGTACAGGTACTGCATAAGGACACGTTTGGAGAGCAGTTTGGCGCCGACGATTATGATTTTCGTCTGACAAAATACGGCTGGCATGCCTATTTTGATGCCGGTACGAATGCACCAGACGGGGAGTTGTTTTTCGGCCCGATGCCCTGGCTGGCGGATCACCCGCGCGGAGAGTTAATGGGTTTTACCGTTTTTGTGCGTCCGCATATGAACCTATTTGCCCGTCAGGATCAGGTTCAACCGTGGGTTACCTATCCGATCAGTCCAACCCGCTCCCGGATCACGATATGGACTATGTTTCCCGAGGCCGTGAAAACCATGAAGGCCTATGAGGAGAAAGCAAAAATATTGCACGATTTTATAGTTCTGGCCTCTGCTGAAGACCGTGAAATGCTCGAATCGATGCAGGCGAATTTCACATCGCGACGTTTTCAACCGGGTCCGCTGGCAGGCCTGGAAATTGCCATCCATCATCGGATTAACCGATATCTGGATTGCATGCTTGGCGATGGTGAAGTGAGATAGGTGTGCAAAGAGTGTAATGACATCCCGGAAAAGATAGAGGCGCACGCAATTATGGACATTTCTTCAGATAAAAACTTAAACAAACTTTTCCGAGAGCAATTAAGCCTTTGTGGTGTTAAAGCAGGCGAGACCGTGGCGGTCCTGTCGGAAGGGCAATTGAACAACGAATACAGAGAGCTGTTTCTACAATCCATTGAAAAATTGAATGCCACGGCCGTTAACGTAAATTTGCCGTCGGAAGTGAAGAATCTCGAACAGCGTTTGCGAAATATGGGACGTACCACGCTGGCCGATCATCCGGAAGAAATGCCCAGGTTGTATGCGGCTGATCTTGTTATCGACTTGACATTACTTTTGTTCTCAGAAGAACAAAAGAAAATTCAGGCGGCCGGTGCCAGGATGCTTATGGTGGTTGAACCTTTCGAGGTATTACAGCGGCTATTTCCCACAAAACAATTGCGTCACCGTGTAGAGGCGGCGGAATCCAGATTGCAGGCAGCCAGTCAGTTACGGTTCACTAACGAGGCAGGCACGAATGTAACTTATCATTTGGGTCATTATGGAATGCTTGCAGAATATGGTTACACCGATACGCCCGGACGCTGGGACAGTTGGCCTGGTGGATTAATCGCCACGAGCCCCAATGATGGCGGTGTGGAAGGTCGTGTTGTGATGGATCATGGCGACATCATTTATCCCTTCATGGAAACAGTGGAAACGTCGATTGAATTTGTGATTAAACAAGGGCGCGTCACGGCGATCAACGGTGACAAGCAGGCGAAAATGCTCTGGGACTTTATGTGCGGTTTTGACGATCCCCTGGCATATGAGATTTCGCACATCGGCTGGGGACTCAATGAGAATGCCGTCTGGTCGACGGATGTGCCTGGGATCGGGCTGGATGGGCGTACGTACCATGGGGGGGTACTGTTTTCCACCGGACCGAATACGGAGTTGGACGGTACCAATAATACGGCATGCCATCTGGATTTGCCGATGCGTAACTGCACGCTTTATCTCGATGATGAAATGATAATAGATGCGGGTGACATACTTCCTGATGAACTGCGCGTAATGAAGACGAATTCATTACATTAGTCGCACATGCCTACCAATAATTTAGCGAGCGTGTAAATAGATGGCTGAAGCCAGCGATAAAACTCAGTTCGGACGTTTGTCAGGAAAAATCGCCGTTATTACCGGTACAGGTGGAAGTATAGGCCGCGTGTCTGCTCAACTGTTTACCAAAGCAGGGGCAAAAGTCGTCGGTTGTGACCTCAATGCTGAATGGGCCCAAGAAACGCTCAGGATCGTAACAGACGCTGGTGGCGAAATGATTTCAGTTCAGCCTTGCGACTTAACGAAGCAGACTGATGTGTCCAGCCTGATCCAAAAAGCTATCGATGAATATGGTCAGATAAATATATTGTTGAATAACGCGGGAATGGCCTGGTTCGAATGGATTCACGATATGACATATGAAGTTTGGCGCAAGACCCTGGAAATCGAACTTGATGCCTTATTTTTAATATGTAAGGAGGCGTGGCCTCATTTAATCAAGCGTGAAGGCGCGTCCATCATTAATATCGGTTCGGTTTCGGGTAAGCAAGCTTATGAAGTACTGCCGGGATTGGCCCATATGGCTGCAAAAGGCGGGGTCATTGCCATGACCAAGCAATTGGCCATGGAAGGCGGGGCGCATAATCTGCGAGCAAACTCGATCTCTCCGGGTACGGTTTATACGAATCAGACAAAACATTTGGCGGAGAACAAGGAGTGGATGGATCGCATGCTCAGCAAATTAATGATCAAACGACTTGGTCAGCCGGAAGACGTCGCGCAAGCTGCGGTATTTTTGGCTTCAGATGAGTCCTCTTGGGTAACCGGCGCAGACTTTGCGATCGACGGTGGATCGATGGCGTGGTAGCGCTATGTTGAGTTCGCATAACTCTAACCATGATGTGTAAAAACTTATACTCGACCTGACAAACTATAAGCGGAGTTCAGACGTGCTCGGAATGTTTTGCCACGAGAATTAATGTCCGCTATTGGGGTCATTCCAGCCAAACTTCGGAGTGACGATTTCGGCGGCAACCGGCCACAAGCGGACTTGGTGAGTTTTTACTCCGGCCCCAAATATCGCCAATATCGAGCAGGCTAGCTCAGTTAACCTTATGCCATCGAAAACCAATAATGGAGAGGGCAGAGGCGAAAAGAGGCAGTGCGGCAGGGATAGGAACTATGCTGCCCTGGACAACAAATCGCCGGTTAGTCAATGCTGTGTTAATCCAAATATCGCCTTGATTCTTGTCACCGAAGAATCGGGATGCCCCGGGAAGATCCGTGTTCACGTCCTGCATACACTCGCTGCCGGTAGCCCCGTACGCTCCACTACCGAAGACCAGTGCATAATCGCCCGGAGGCAAGAACACCGCGAGCGGAGTTAACACGTCGGTCGATGCTGAACCTGCGTCAAATATAGTGCCCGCAAGTGCATTGTTCTCGATTTCCGTCGGAGCAAAAGACGGGAGTCCTGTCGGGGATGGTAATGCAACAATTGCGGCGAAGATTTCGCCGCCACTGCCAATGTTTCCTCCAACTTCGGTAACCTGCACCGGTACTGTTGTGCTAAACCGCGAGCCGAGAAATTGAATATTAGAAACCACAGCGGACGCTGTTGGTACGTTACCTCCGAAGCTTGCCGACTCGTGGATAACAGCGGCTTCCGCTCTCTCTGGCGTGGAAAGTCCGCCGAAAAGAATCATAGCGGCGAAAACACTCGCTATTCGCGTTGGGCGAGAAAAACGAAATCTCATACTAAGTCGGGACCTCGAACTAGGTACATTCAAATAATCGTGTGCAGGCTTTCTTCTAATGAAAGCTAGGCCGAGCAGGCCCGACAGGAACAACGGCAGCGCCGCGGGTACAGGAATAGGCGCGGCCCCGGGGTTCATGGAAAAGAAACCAGCGGAGCTTATGGCTTCCAAACCACCCGGGATAACGTCCAAAGTGTTGGCATCGACCGCTACGTTCAACGCGATCTCAGCCGCAACCATCGTCCAGTTTGCGGTCAAGGGATCACTGTCGAGTTCCGCGACCGCAAGGTTGAAAAACGCGGCTAACCCTGGGAAACCGGGGAATAGTACGTTTGGATCCTGACCGGGAAGCAGGTAACCGCCTCCGAGCCCCGTTAGGTGAGTAACAGATTCTGGGAAAAGGGGGTCACGGTAATAATAATCGGACGCTAAAAAATTCCCGGGGAAAATCGTCATAGTTGAGAACGGCGGTGACAAATTAGTCCACGGAAGCGGCGGGATTTCCCAGCCGCGGTCGGAGTAAAACTCTGCCACCTGTAGCCTTCGATCTTTTTTGAGATGGAAGGCGGAAGGATGTACACCGTGGACCTCTATCTGCGCGTTCGGCTGGCCTGCCATGTTGATGGTCTGAGCCAGCGAGAGGCGGCAAGTCGGTTTGGCATTGCGCGCGAGACGGTGAGGAAGATGCTGCGGCATTCGGAACCGCCGGGATATCGGCGACGCCAGCCACCGAAACGCCCGAAACTGGCCCCCTTCACGGATATCATCGACGGTATTCTGGAGGAGGACCGAACGGTTCACCGTAAGCAGCACCACACGGCGAAGCGTATAGTCGAGCGCCTTCGCGACGAACATGGCTTCACGGGCAAAGAGACCATCGTGAAGGATTACGTTCGGGAACGGCGCCTTCGTCGGCGTGAGATGTTTGTGCCGTTGTCACATCCTCCGGGCCATGCTCAAGCGGACTTTGGCGAGGCGGATGCGATCATCGCCGGCGTCAAGTATCGGGCGCATTTTTTCGTCATGACACGTCCCCACAGCGATGCCTGCTTCGTTGCGGCCTACCCGTCAGCGACGACGGAGGCCTGGCTGGACGGGCACAACAGAACCTTCGCCTTCTTCGGCGGTGTTCCCCGCTCGATTCTCTACGACAACGACAAGTGCCTGGTGTCGCGCATCTTGCCGGATGGCACGCGACAACGAACGCGAGCGTTCAGCGGACTGCAGTCCCATGACCTCTTCGAGGACCGTTACGGCCGTCCCGGCAAGGGCAACGACAAAGGCAATGTTGAGGGGGTGGTTGGCTACGCCCGACGGAACTTCATGACGCCGCTTCCCCGGTTCGTGAGCTGGGACGCCTTCAACGCTTACCTGGAGGAACAATGCCGCAAACGGCAAGACGACGTCCTGCGCGGCCACCGCGAGAACATCGGCGAACGGTTTGTGCGTGACCGCGAAGCGTTGAAGAGGCCACTGCCGGCACCGTTCGACGCGTGCGACAAGCAGGGCACGCGGGTCAACTCGCTGTCCCTGGTGCGCTACCGGACGCATGACTATTCCGTGCCCGTCGCCTGCGGCCATCAGGAAGTTTGGATCCGTGGCTATGTCCACGAGGTGGTTATCGGTTGCGGCGCCGGGATCATTGCCCGACACCCCCGTTCCTACGACCGGGAAGATAGGGTCTTCGATCCGATCCACTACCGGCCTTTGCTGGAGCACAAGATCGGTGCCCTGGATCAGGCCGCGCCGCTAGCCGGATGGGAACTGCCTGATGCCTTCCCAACCCTGCGCCGTCTCCTGGAGGCGCGCATGGGCAAGGCCGGCAAGCGGGAATACGTCCAGGTCCTTCGGCTTCTGGAGACCTTCGATCTCGAGGTGCTTCACGGCGCGGTGAAGGACGCCCTGCGCCTGGGCGCGATCGGCTACGACGCCGTCAAACACCTGGTGCTGTGCCGTATCGAGCGACGCCCGCCCAAACTCGACCTGGATATCTATCCCTACCTGCCTCGGGCCAACGTGGCGACCACGGCCGCCGCCAGTTATATGAGCTTGTTGGGTGGAGGCGCGTCATGACCGATACGCCGCAAGTGTTGCTGGCCCATCACCTCAAGACCCTGAAACTGCCGACGTTCCTGCGCGAATACAACAAGCTGGCCCGCCCATGCGCCACCGAGGGCGCCGACCATGTGCGGTATCTTGTCCGTCTGACCGAGTTGGAACTGATCGACCGTGAGCGCCGCAGGGTCGAGCGGCGGATCAGACAGGCCAGGTTCCCCGCCGTCAAAAGCCTCGACAGCTTCGACTTCAAGGCCATCGCCTCGCTCAACAAGATGCTGGTTCTGGAGTTGGCGCGATGCGAATACGTAGCGCGTCGTGAGAATATCATCGCGCTCGGCAACAGCGGAACCGGCAAGACCCATATCGCCCGCGGTCTCGGTCTGGCGGCCTGCCAAAAGGGGCTCTCCGTCGGCTTCATCACGGCCGCCGCCCTGGTTCATGAACGGATGGAGGCCAGGGATGAAAAACGCCTGTTGCGCCTGCAGAAGCAACTGGCAAAGTATCACCTTCTGATCATCGACGAACTCGGCTTCGTGCCGCTCTCGAAGACCGGCGCCGAGCTGCTGTTCGAAGTCTTCAGCCAGCGCTACGAGCGGGGCTCGATCATGGTGACCTCCAACTTGCCGTTCGATGAGTGGACGGAGATATTCGGCTCGGAACGTCTGACCGGGGCTGTGCTGGACCGCCTGACCCACCCTGTCCATATCCCGGAAATGAACGGCGAGAGCTATCGTCTCAACCAAAGCCAAAAACGGCGGAAATCCCCAAATACGCCTGCTTGACCACCGAACTCAAGGTTGACCCGGTGGGTCCACAGGAACCTCCCACGCTGCTTCGCTCCGCGTAACGCAAGCGCTACACGAAGCAGCGCGGGTCCCTCCTATGGACTACCGGGACAACCCCCCAACACTGCGTACCGCATAACGTTAAGTGGACTAGTTTTGCTCCGCCCGGGTGGACTAATTTTGCTCCGCCGTTGACACATAGTGTGAGGGAGGCCCGGGACGAACTCGTTCACCCCTCCGGGGGCGTTGAGCGCTACCGGGACAGTGGGATTGCCGATTTCGTCGATGTCGTTCCCGTTACCGTACGGTTCGAAAACATTTACATCAAAAGGCGTACTCAGGCCGGTCAATGCATTCGGACCGACGACCAATTGGCTTCCAACCGATGACCAAAAGCCCGTGAAATACCCCATGAGCAAACCGTCGCCCGACGGCCCGGCAAACAGCGGGTCTGTCGCGTGAAACGAACCCGTGGCTCCGCTTGGGTTCAAGGGTTGTCCGGGGAACTGATTCGCCAGATCCGACGCCAGGACCGGGTCCCAGGAAACGTCATCGACAGGCGGACCCAGCGGGTCGTCGTATGACTGATCGAACCCTGGCCAAAAGTTCACGAACTCGTCTAAATGCAAGACCTGGAAACCGACCCCATGACTCGCTGTAGAAGCTACAAACAGCGCTACCGCGATAAGTATCCTATGCTGACCCATCGTATTGTCCTCCTGTGTTTCTCTAATTCGTTGCCTCGACCGGGTGACCAGCAGCCTAAATTAGGAATCGAATCACCGAATGTCGGCGCGTAAAACTTTCTGAAACCAACAACCCGATCAAATCTGAGCCAGATAATCTGGCTGCAGTTGGCGCAATGAAAATATCCCTGCGAAGATCCCGCTCAGAAGTTGTTTGTCCATACGGCTTCCTCCAAGTTATTAGCGGCACAGGTTGTAATGCGAAGTTCTTTATGCAGCTTTACGCCGTTGAAAACTCAATCCTGCGAGTGCTATTGCCGTCAGGGGGAGTATGGTAGGTATGGGTATATGGGCCGCGACCCCGTTGCCGATTAACGCGTGGACTTCTTTGGTTGGATGAAGATCATCGAACAGAAAGTATTGCGAAGTATCGCCCCCTGGCGCCGCTAATGCGCATGCAACAACGCTCAGGCACGTCAGGGCAGATTCACCCGGAGCGATACCGAGCGCACCGGTCGAATCCAACCAACTGCCGTTGTTGGCGGTCAATAAACCAGAAACATCGTATGTCCAAATTTCGATTCCCAATTCGCCTTCCAAAGTCGATGCGAAGGCGCTGAGCGCCAGATTGTAGTTTTGAAACAATGCGCTCACGGCGGGCTTGTCCGCATCCAGTACGAGCGCGCTCACGCTGTAATCCGGGAAATTCATCAACAGAAATTTTTCCGCACCGGCTGCATTTAAGGTGCCGATGGCCGTTCCGGTGCTCGTTAAAATGCCATTAATTAGCGAAACGGGATCTCCCCCTGGGGGCCCGGTCAGAAAACCGAGAAAGTCGTTGGCGCCCATCCAGATGTTGTAGAGCGCATTGGGGTTTGCAACTCCCCCGGTGGTGGACAAGAAATGCGCAGTTTGTCCGAGACCGCCGCCCGCGAGCCCTTGGCCTGGGGTTATTGCGGCATTGAGGTCCTCACTCACCGCGCCTCCGACCGCGAAATTATTGATGCCCCACGTAATCGGCACACCGAAGGCATTCCCAACGGTTTCAGCCCACACCGGCCCGTTGGAAAAGCTGTTACCACTGTACGGCGATGCAGAAGGCGGCGGCGGCACTACGGGACTACCGTTGTCCGTGAGGCTGTCGCCGAAGAAATAAAAATTGACTGGAGCCGCCTGCGAAGAGACGCATGCCAGCATGAGCGCGAGCACCAGGCCCAGTCGAATCAGGTTACTGTTCCAAGCGGGAACTGAATGTCTTTGCATCAAGCTGAATGTCCCCGTATGTCCCGCCTCGCAATCGGTCGCAGAACTGCTCAATAACATGAATGCAACAACAGATTGTTTCTTCATCTCCCGCTCCTCATTTTTTACATTATTGAGCGTAAGCCCCGAATCAAAGGACCACTACATTGCGTTTTTAAAAAGTGTGGCAGGCGCCACAATCCGGTGGATTTACCGGAAATTTATCGGCGTCGCTTAGAAGGTTTGGAAAGCTAGAGGATCCGTAGGACACCTTTATCAAGCGTCGCCTACGTCAAAAATAATCTTTCAAATACCACTTTCATGTCAGGTGTCGCCGACGCCAGTCCGATAGAATCCGACGATGCTTTGTCAGAATTGCAGCCACGACAATCCTGAAGGTAATCGTTACTGCGGCGGCTGCGGTCACCAGCTGAATAAACCCTGTGTTAGCTGCGGTATGGTTAATCCACCTGATCATCAATTCTGCGGGACATGCGTGCTCGAGTTCTGCGAAGCCAATATAGGAGCCG
This sequence comes from Gammaproteobacteria bacterium, assembly GCA_965217605.1. Lineage (GTDB taxonomy): Bacteria > Pseudomonadota > Gammaproteobacteria > JAYYZW01. The sequence continues at coordinate 3,387 of CBDCJB010000003.1, read as the reverse complement.
GTGCTACGGCTAGCCCTGAGTATTCGTTAGCGAACTCAAGCGCACCCGCGGACTCGAAATCAAAGCCGTAAACATCGTGTGTTTGGGTCGTTTATTGGTAGTCTGCGGGTGCATGTCCCGCCTTCACCGACAGCTATCTGCCGGCTGCGTCTAGCATCGCGGAAAGCGGGACAGACTAGCTAAATTGGGTCGTGAGCCGCCGTCCACGGGACTGACCCGCAACTCAGACTGTACTTCCGCTATCGCCTCAATAGCGGACCTTGATTAGCTTTCAATGTCGCGTGGAGGGTGAACTTCGGCTTACGGCCGATACTGTTGAAAAACTCGCCCGGCAGAAGTTTTCGATAAATTTAGGGGTCGTCAAACCATTACCGAAGTACCGATCGCCGCTTACAGGCGATCCTGTGCGGTCGTCTTTTCGCGCACTTCGCTATCGACGGGGCGAAGCGGAGTTTTTCAACAGTATCGGTCAAGAGCAGACCTCAAGAAAGTTTCATCTGCCCCACTTTCCTATATTCACGTTCTGGACGCGAGGGCGGTCAGAACTTTCTTTGGCGATAGCGGCAGCGAATTGATCCGTACCCCGACGGCATCGTAAACGGCGTTGGCGATCGCCGGCGCAACGTTCACGAGTCCGGGTTCACCAACGCCCTTGGCACCGTACGGTCCATTCGGTGCAGGGTCTTCGACGAGAATAATTTCCATTTCGGGAATATCGCGAATGCTCGGGATCCGGTAGGTGGCGAAGTTATTCGTCAGTGTTTCTCCCGACGTTTTGTCGATGGCGAAATCTTCCGTCAATGCGAACCCCAACCCTTGCACAGCGCCGCCCTGCAGTTGACCTTCGACCGCCTGGGGGTTGATAGCGCGGCCGATATCGTGCGCCATCGTATAGCGTACAACGGAGACGACACCTGTGTGGGTATCGACGTCCACTTCAGCGAATGCGGCCTGAAAATTCGGATTGTGCCGATGTCGAAAGGTAAGATCCGGTCGCTGAGATTTGAGCCCCGGACTCGGTATAGTTATAAATCGCATCGTGAGTGAGTTGTGCCACGTCGATGCCTCGGTCAGGCACTCCAGCTACGGTAATATGACTTTCCCGGATCTCTAAATCGTCGGCCGACGCCTCGAGCTTCGCTGCGGCTAATTCGATCAATTGCTCGCGAATTTTATTTCCCGCGTCCGCTACCGCGTTACCGATCACCATCACCGAGCGGGATGCATGCGAGCCGATGTCGAACAGGGTGACATCAGTATCGCCGGTGACAACGCGAATATCTTCGTACTTGAGTCCCATGCTTTCGGCGGCGATTTGTGAAAGAGCGCCTAGGATCCCCTGGCCCATCTCGCTCGGACCAACCGTCAGGTTGGCGCTGCCGTCTTCGTTTAATTTGATCATGGCGCCCGAATGCTCGAGCAAGAACCCGCCGGCGCCGCTACAGTGGGTCATCACCGACATGCCAATTCCGCGACGGTGACGGACGGTCTTGATATTTCCCCAACCTTGCCACTTCTGTGCCCAACCGATGCGGTCGCTAGCTTGTTGAATGCATTCCTCCAAGGCGCTGTGATCCAGAGTTACAGGGGAGAAAAAAAACTTGGTTCACCGACCTGCTTGACGTTCTTCAAACGGGAACTCGACGGGATCCATGCCCACTTTTTCAGCCAGCATGTCGATGGCCTGCTGAAAGATGAAGGCTCCTTCCGGATTTCCGTAGCCCCTGAACCCGGACGCGGTCGGCGTATTCGTGTAAACAACTTTCATCCGGCCTCGTATGTTCGGACAACGTAAAAGGCCTAGCGTCATCTGCATGGTTGACCATCGTGGTCGTGCCGCTGTGCGAGTAGTAGGCGCCCGAGTCTGAAACGATATCCATGTCGATGGCTGTCAGCGTGCCGTCCGCCATGGCACCGACCTTTGATCGTTTGATGTTGCTCGGTACGGCTGCTGTATCCCGAGAAGTCCTCTTCTCGTGTCGTCGATACCTTCACTGGCTTACCAGCGACTTTTGCGAGCAATGCTGCGACGGGTTCCATGCCCAATGCCAAACGGGCGCCCGAAACCGCCACCCAGCGGTGGTGTCAGCCAGCGGATATCACCTTCGCCCAGTTCCGGAAACACGTGCTTAGCAAACGCCTTCTTCGCCAAGTGCGGTCCCTGCGACGGAGAGATCAATGTCAGTCGCCCGTCGGTGCCCCAGGACGCAATCGCTGAATCCAATTCCAGATGGCAGTGCTTTTGCCGTGAGTTCTTACCGGAAAATTCGGCGGTGTAATCGGCATCGGCTAGGCTTTGTTGCACGTCGCCAGTATTGAACGGGTATTCCTCCGCCACGGCGACATTATCCGGGTTGCTCTCATGAACAACCGGCGCACCGGCGGCCAGCGCCTCGTGTGGGTCGAACACTGCCGGCAGTAGTTCGTAGTCTACGTCGATAAGCCCCAGCGCCTGTTCGGCGGTGGCAATATCAACGGCAGCGACCGCTGCTATCCAATCCCCGACAAAGCGTGCCTTGTCGGAGATGATGCGCTGATCCAGAACCTCGCCTTCAAACGCGAAGTCAGGCAGAGCATAAGCCATCGCCGAACGCGTGAAGCGTGATTCGGGCGCATCCTCCGCGATAATGACGGCCTCGACACCCGATAGTGCTGCGGCTTTGCTGGTATCGATGCGCCCTTATTTCAGCGTGCGCATGCGGGCTGCGCAATATCCGGCCATGCAGCGACATGTCTTCGGAGTATTCGACCGTGCCGGTCACCTTCGGCACCGCATCCGGTTTGACCAGGCTCTTTCCCGACTGCCGTGAATTGCTCTGCCATCAGCTCCCGCCCTTGCGCATGCGCCGCGCCGCGTCCAATACTGATTCGATGATCTTCACGTAGCCCGTGCATCGACACAGGTTGCCGCCCAGCGCATGTATGACTTCGTCGCGGCTCGGGTCGGGATTAGCGTCGATCAATACTTTTGCCGACAACATCATCCCGGCCGTGCAGTAACCGCATTGCGCACCCAGGTTATCGACGAATGCTTGTTGCAATGGATGTAATTGCTGGTCCTCGGCCAATCCCTCCACCGTTTGCAACGGTTGATCCGTCGCACGGATCGCTAAGGTCAGGCATGAGGCTCGCGGTTTGCCGTTCATCAACACTGTACAGGCCGCCGCAGGAGCCCGAGCCGCATGCACGCTTGGTACCCGTCAGTCCCAGTTCGTCACGCAGCACGTCGACGAGCAACATATGCGGCTCGATGATGCGTTCGTAAACGTGACCGTTAACTGAAAAGGTGCCGATCTGCTTGCTCAATTGTGATGTTCGCTCCGTCACGCCAAACCCTGCTGCGTCGCGGCGGTTAGCGCATCGCATGTCAACACCTTGACCAACTGC
>CBDCJB010000002.1:0-299282 GCA_965217605.1 Gammaproteobacteria bacterium | reverse complement strand
CTCGATGCGCCGGACTTCAAAATCGTAGGCCACAGCTGCCCTTCTATCCTGTCCAGGGGCAGAAGTTGTTTGATCTTTTTCAGTTTTGACCCGCAAGGGTCGCGCTCGGCCGGCAGCCAGCACGACCGGGTATTCCAGGCGGAGCTCGAGGTCACAAGTAACGAGGACCGTACACACCTGACCATCACCGGCCACCAGAATAAGCATTATTGCGTGGGAAAGGGGCTGCCGCTCGGCCCGCGTTGTACCACGCCCGGGCAATAATCAATCGTATTTGATGCTGAAGGATCCCCACGAAACTAGGCCTCAGTCAAGGGGGTTAAGGTAATTTGCTGTAAGGCAGTCATGGACTGTTCGATGTCGGTTATTGTCAACGTCAGGGTTTTCGTGCGAAAACTTTGTAAGCCCAAAAAGAAAGTCGAGAGCACGGGTCGATGCCGGGTCGTGTTGGCCTGGTAATGTCGCTGAAGGCCGAAACGTTGCATCGTATGGCCGACCAACCAAGCAACCAACGTTGCCAAGGTACCGATCAGAACAAGGATTGAAAGCCGTTGTGCACTGTTTGAACGTACGCTGCGGAAATAGAGTCCTAACCGGGCATTCTTCATATCACGGAAACTCTCTTCAATCTGCATACGCAATTGATAACACCGCATCACCTGTTTGGCCGCCCGCGCGCCCAAAGAGGTGACCAATACCCACGGTTCGCGCTGGCGTCGTTCGTTCGCCAGGCTGCGACCACCGCGTGCACGCGTGCCGCGGCAGGTCAAAAGTTGACGGCCCCGCTTATTGTTCTTTACCAGATAGAGGTCACAGGCCAACGGGTGCTTTTGGGTCAGTTCGACGCTCCCGATATGCCGTAGACGTGAGGTGGCCGTCACATGCAATGTTCGGCACGGTTGCCAACTGCCCTCGTTGTCCAACCGATAATGGGTGCGTCCGCGCACGCGACCGACCCAGTCCCAACCCATCCGTTCGACCTGTTTAAACCAAGGGGTGCGGAAACCTGCATCTGTCACTAAGATCGGGCAACACCCCGGCGGCAAGATGTCCCGTAAGTGGGCCAGAAAGCGCCTCCTCACCTGTCGGTTGTCGTACACCGACAGCGGATGCACTTCTTCGTAAAGTGTCAGGGCACGGCCTCCCACCGGAACTGCCGCACGTAATAACTGCCACGACCGGTCTTCGCGCATATCCGACCAATCCAAAATAATCACCGGACGCCGCGCTTGGCCAAGCACCACCGTCGCTATCGTCTTATAAAGTGCATGTCGCTCTGACTGAAGATGACGATTACCGACTAACCGGTCGACTCGCTTGATGTTGTGTTTGACCCGAGCATCTGATTCCAGCGCGCGGCCAAGACCCGATAAGCTCATCTGTCGACCGACTAACAGCGCTCCAACGCTCGCCATCAAGGCCTTGAGTCTAACCGCGTGGACCTGTGGACAAGCTTGCCTGATTATTCTGTGTAACAATCTCAGTGCATGCATGGCGTTCTCCCGTGGCCAATTTGGTTTCGTCACCGTTATTGATCACCGAACGTCATGCATGTTCCCTAAACGTCGTTAGTTTTTTTCCTAAATTATTATTTTCCTTCTCGTTTCTCTCTGTTTTCGTGGGGAGCCTTCAGTATTTGATGTATTTGAAGCGCTGATCGTCCGGCGTGCCTTCCAGCGGCGATCCTTCTTCGGCGCCGGGTTGCCACAAGATCACTTCTTCGATCTTCTTAGCCAGCTCGAAGTCCTTGGCCGTTACGCCCTTCGCGGCGTGATTCATTAATTTAACGGTCACAAAGGCATAAGACACGGTTAAATCGGGATGGTGCCACGCCGCCTCGGCCAGATGTCCGACGGTGTTGACGACCATCAACGTCCCTTTCCAACCGGAGGTCTTGTACTTGCGGCGGATCCAACCGTCTTTCAGGGTCCAGCCGGGCAATTCCTCGGCCAGGCGTTCTTCGATCTCCGCCTCGGAATACACGTCTTCCGCCTTGCGTTCTCGCCATCCCATCACGCCACCTCGCTACTTTCATTGCGCCGTTGTTTGCCGATTATGCGCGCACGCATGGCGTCGCGCACCTGCGCAATCGCGGCGGGCGAACAGCGCGCGGCGCGTCGACCACGGTGACATAACGCGCTCCTGAATCCAATGTAGTCTGCGCCGGCCGAGAGTACCGCGGGAATATCGTTTATTTGCAGACGCCCTGCGAGCCCGGTCAGCATGCCGCGTTTGCGACCTGCGTCGACGAATGCCCGCAACGCCGGCGTGCGCAGCAAACCGGTTAAGGGTGGTCCGGATTTGTCCGCCGTATCGAGCATGATGCCGGCGATGCCATGGGGCTGAAGCGCATTAATATCCGCAACACGCGGAGGTCGCTCGGCCATACACACCACGATAAGACGACATCCGAAGTCAATCGACGCTTGCAACTGCGAGATCAATCGAGCGTCGACGTGTCGCAGATGCACGCCGATCTTCACGTAATTCACACCCGTCCCGGCAACCCGTGCAACGCGATCCGGGATCACAGCGGGCTGATCCCAGCAATCGCCAATTGTTGCGCTCACGGGCCGGCGGCCGGCGATCAGATCGACGATGGCGCGCACTTGATGCGTATCCGGGGCGCCCAGTGCGCCGCTGCGCGGATCTTTTACGTCGATCCAATCGACCCCGCATTCGAACGCAAGTCGCGCTTCGAACACATCGCTCACGCTCGCCAACATCATGCTCATCCAGCGTTCCCCCAATCCAGATGATGGCGCGGGTGATTATGGACCGCCTCGACCAGCCATTGCCAAGCTGTGCGCTCGCGTTCACCCGCAGTTTTTTCAACGGCAATATTAAGGTAGGCCATTTCGGCTGTAACCTTTTCCGGTGGAAGCCAATCGAGCCTCGATATCAGGATCGACGCTTCGACCACGGCCGCCTGTGCGCGATTGAACCCGCTGAACGCCTCGTGTGATTCCTCATTTGTCACCTCGCAATGAAACGACGGCCGCTCTGGATCGTCGCGATGCACGGTCACCTGCAGTTCAAGATGGGTGAGACATACGCTCAATCGCCAGCCGTCGAATGCGGGGGTTCGAACGACGGGCCATTCACGGCGCCCGGTGAGGCAACCGGCGATCACACTGACATCGTCGGTTAAATTCATCACCGCGTTACCGTTGCGTTTGAGGTTCTCCAGCGTCGTCGACGGTACGAAGGGCTTGACGATGACCGAACCCGCATCGCGGACAAATCCCATGGGCGTCACGTGGGCGCTCCCATCGGCGTTCACGGTCGTGATCACGCCCTCGAAGATCATCGGGCCGCGGATCCCAACACGGCGCCGTGGTTACATTGAACCACGCGTTTGGCTGCACGAGCACAGGCGGCGACACTGGTCGAGCATCGGGACGCGGCCTGTGCCGAAGGCGGTGAGAGTTCCATAACTAATTGGTATTTCGTAATTTTTTGGTCGGCCATGTCTGTTAGACTGATATGGATTGGCACGTAATCTGCAGACACACTGGGCCATGGATCAACTCGCCGTCAAGACGCCTGCGCCATCCGACTCCGGACCGTGGTCCCGCGCGGAGTTTGAGCGCCGATTGCGCGAAAAGGAACGCCTTTACCACATCCACCACCCGTTCCACGTCCGCATGAATACCGGTGAATTGGACAAAGCGGCGATCCAGGGCTGGGTTGCGAACCGCTTCTATTATCAAACCAGCATACCGGTCAAAGACGCCGCGATCATGGCCAATTGCCGAGATCGCGACGCACGCCGGCTTTGGATCCAGCGCATTATCGATCACGACGGCGCGGCGGGCGCCGACGGCGGCATCGAGGCCTGGCTGCAGTTGGCTGAGGCCGTGGGCTTGACGCGCGACGAAGTGCTCGACGAGCGCCACGTGCTGCCCGGCGTGCGCTTCGCCGTCGATGCCTACGTCGACTTCGCGCGCACGGCGAGCTGGCAGGAAGCGGCGTGCTCGTCCCTCACGGAGCTCTTTGCACCCAAGATCCATCAACGCCGCCTCGAGAATTGGCCCGCATCCTACCCGTGGATCGAAGAGAAGGGTTACGACTATTTTCGCAAACGCTTGAGCGAGGCACGGCGCGACGTGCAACACGGCTTGGACGTGACGCTCGAGTATTTTTCGACCCGCGAACGTCAGGAATACGCGCTGAACATCCTGCAATTCAAGCTCGATATTCTGTGGACGATGCTGGACGCGATGTGGATGGCCTATATCGAGAACATGCCGCCCTATCACAGCTGTCCCGAGTGAGGCTCAACACCGATGTCCGACGAACGCGTACCATCCATCGTGCCCATGTTCCGCTTGCAATGGGAGGAGGCGCAGGCGTGCCACGTACTGTTGTATCCCGAAGGCATGGTAAAACTGAGTACGAGTGCCGGCGAAATTTTGAAACGCGTCGACGGCGAGCGCACGGTTGCCGCCATCATCGACGATCTCAAAGCCGCCTTTCCGGGTACGGACCTCGACAACGACGTACGGAACTTCCTGGAGGAAGCGCGTGGTAACGGCTGGATCGACATCTGATATTTCGGGCCAACCGTTGTGGCTGCTCGCGGAGCTCACCTACCGCTGCCCGTTACAGTGCCCGTACTGTTCGAACCCGGTTGACATCGCTCACTATGATCATGAACTGAATACTGATGCATGGATCCGGGTGTTGCGGGAGGCGCGTGCACTCGGGGCGATGCAGCTTGGTTTGTCGGGCGGGGAACCACTCGTTCGGCGCGATCTGGAAACGCTGATCGCAGAGGCGCATGAACTCGGCTATTACAGCAATCTAATTACCTCAGGCGTTGGCATGGACGCCGCGCGTGTTGCGCGATTCAAAGAGGCCGGGCTCGATCACATCCAAATCAGCTTTCAGGCGAGCGACGAGGACCTCAATAATTACCTCGGCGGTACCGACAGCTTCCAACACAAGCTCGACATGGCGCGTGCGGTGAAGGCGCAGGATTATCCCATGGTCCTGAATATCGTCATTCACCGGCAGAATATCGATCAGATCGAGGACATTCTGCGCATGACGATCGAACTCAAGGCCGATTACGTCGAGCTCGCGAGTACGCAATATTATGGGTGGTCTAAACTGAACCTCGATACCCTGTTGCCGACCCGCGCGCAATTGGAACGTGCGGAAGCCATCGCACACGACTATCAGGTGCGTATGAAAGATCGCATGAAGATCCTCTACGTCGTGCCGGATTACTACGAAAACCGGCCTAAGGCGTGCATGAACGGCTGGGGATCGATCTTTCTGACCATTACGCCCGACGGCACCGCCTTGCCGTGCCATGCCGCGTCACAACTTCCCGGTTTGGAATTTCCCAATGTGCGCGAACACTCGATCGAGGCGATCTGGTCGCAATCGGATGCCTTCAACCACTTTCGCGGTTACGACTGGATGCAGGAACCCTGTCGTAGTTGCCCCGAGAAAACCAAAGACTACGGCGGCTGCCGCTGCCAGGCCTATATGATGACCGGCGACGCGACGGCAGCGGATCCCGTCTGCGATAAATCACCGCATCACGCCACATTGCAACGCGACGTCGAGCGCATCGGCCGCATCGCGGCTACCGACGACATACGCGAGCACCCCTTGGTCTTCCGCAATATGCGCAATTCACGAGAGCAAACGAGCTCTGACCCTCTACGTCCTTGACGCGCCGCATGCCCAAGCAACGTCCGCAGCCTGGCGGTTCGCTTTGACGTCGTGGACGCGAAACAGGCGTACACCAGCGGCGACGCCGATCGCGGTCGTGGCGCAGGTCGCGCCGACAAGTTCACTGAACTCCGGCTCATCACAAATCGCACCCATAAAGCGCTTGCGGCTGGTGCCCAGCATCACGGGGTAGCCGGTGTCCACCAATCTTGGGAGGTGACCGAGCAAGGTCAGGTTGTGCGTGCGTGTCTTGCCGAATCCGATGCCGGGATCAATCGCGACCCGCGCGGCATCGACGCCGGCCCGCAGCGCTGCTTCGGCGCGCGCGAGTAAAAACGCGTGGACCTCGGCCACGACGTCCACATAGCTCGGATCGTCCTGCATCGTCGCGGGCGTGCCCTGCATGTGCATCAGCACGATCCCGACCTCCGATTCCGCAACCAATTCAAGGAGTTCAGGCGATCTACCGGCCTCGATATCATTGACGAGGCGGGCGCCGACAGCGATCGCCTGCCGCGCGACTTCGAGTTTGCGGGTATCGACACTGAGTAAAACATGCCGTGGCAAGCGACCGTCAAGCCGCTCGAGCACGGGAATGACGCGCTCGAGTTCGTCTGCGGTGTCGACGCCAGTCGACCGCGGCCTGGCAGATTCGCCGCCGACATCAACGATGTCAGCGCCTTCTTCAACCATCCGCTCGGCATGCCGGCAGGCGCGTTCCACGGAATCGAATTGCCCGCCGTCGGAGAAGCTGTCGGGCGTAACGTTGAGTATCCCCATGATGACCGGACGCCCATCGGCGTGGATCGCATCGAACATACTCGGTCCGTTGGCCACCGGTTAATTACCCGCGAGCGCGTCCGCCATCGCGTCTGACGCACGGATCAGCGCATCCGTCATGGGCGGTTCACTCGACAAGTGTCCACCGGTGCGAACGATCTCGAGCGTGGATCCTTCAATGGCGTTGTGCGCGGCCCACGCCGCGTCCGCCGTACAGGTCAGGTCTCGCGCTCCGTGCAGGATCGTCGTCGGCACTCGCGGCAGGCGATGCGCCTCGTCCAGAAGTTGGTTCTCCGCGAGGAAATATCGATGTTTTGCATAATGAATCTCGATACGCGTCTTGGCGATGGCGACCGCGAGCTCGCCATTCGAATTGCCACCGGGCTGATCGATCGAAAACATCACCACCGCACCGGACCAAGCCTCCCAAGCGCGCGCGGTGCGCTCTACGATGGCGGGGTCTGGTGAGAAAACATCGCCGTGAAGGATGTCGATCATGTGGCGGCCATCCACCGGACCGATTCGGTCGACGAACGCGCGCCACTCGCGCGGTAAGAAACGGCTCGCACCATCGTTGACAAACCAGTCGAGGTCGCATTGACGTGCTAAAAACGTGCCGCGAAGAACGATACCGAGGACGTGTTTGGGAAATTTCTCCGCGTAGGCAAGCGCCAGGCTCGCACCCCAGGATCCTCCGAACAGAACCCAGGCATCGAGCTCGAAGCGTTCCCGTACCCGTTCCATGTCGCCGACCAAGGCCGACGTATCGTTGTTGTCTACGCCGCCCAAAGGCCGCGAACGGCCCGCGCCACGCTGATCAATCAGGATGATGTCGTAACGCGCGGGATCGAAAAACTGCCTGTGATCGGCTTTGCATCCGGAACCCGGGCCGCCGTGGAGAAACACGACGGGAATCCCGCCCGGTTCTCCGCATCGCTCGATATAGATCTCGTGGCCACCGCCGACATCGAGGTGTTCTGCAACGGCGGGTTCACAATGCGGATACAGTTGACGCATGACTGGGCTGACGACGACCGCACCCGACTCGTGACTACGTGACGGAGCCGTTCGTGCCTAGTGTGCCGTCCCGCAAATATGTTTCATAATTCGCTGGCCTTTTTCGCCCCTGGCGGCGTTGCTCGTCGTTGTGTAGAGCCCGCTACACGGCCTCTTCGCGCCTTGCCAGGAACGAAAAATCCTGCGCGACTTACGAAACATATTTGCGGGACGGCACACTAGAACCGGTCTCAAAGCTCCTTGAGGATCTCTTCTTTTCGACGCCTGAATTCGTCGTCGGTGATCAGGCCCTTAGTGTGGAGTTCCTGAAGATTCGAGAGCCTGGTTTCGAGTGATGCTATGGGGCGGCCGCCATCCTGAATATTCTTGAGCTCCTTGCGCATGCGGGCCATTTCTTCGCGCATCTGACGCCGTTCGAGCGTCAGCTCGGCGGCTTCAGCCTTGGCTTTGAGCTCCTCTTTGCGTATAGCCACCGGTGTCTGCGATTCTCGATAGGCCTGAGCAGCCTTGGCGACGTCGAGCATCACCCAATCGGGTCGAATCTTGTCGTCCTGCTGAAGTTCGACACCGTCGCTCGAAACGATCCGGCCTGGCATTTTACCCTTACGTTTGCGGCTCCCCTGTGTAAAGTGCACGTCGCGAAAATCATCCACGATCCCGAATGAAGCCTCGGCTTGCTTCTGCGCTTTGTCGATGCGTTTCTGATATTCACCGATGATGAGATTGAGTCTGCCATCCTTATAGAAGACGCGTCCCGTGGTCCATTCGCGTTCTTTGGCCAGCGATAGCATGACATTGGAGTAGCCGCGTACATTGAACGTGACGTCCTCGTCCGGTTCGGCGCGGCTCAGGCCATCGGTTACGTAGCGCGAAATAAGCGATGCTTGCTTGCGGGGGTAGACGGTCACGGCTTCTTCGTCGCGCAACACCCCGCCTTCCACCCACAGCTGCAGCGAGGCGAGCGCCTGTTCGACCTCGAGCGCGTCGAGCGAGATTGGGTGGTCATTGGCTTGCGAGTTCTTCTCGGACTTGACCAACCGGACATACTGCTCCTTGAGCTGCCATACGGTGGCGCTGATCTCGTCTTTTTGGAACAGGCCGCCGAGCACCTCGAAGGCGTGCGCCGATATCGGTAAAACCAGCAGCCCGATGACGGCAATATGCGGCTTTAAACGTACGGAGGAAAGAATGTGATCAGCCATTAACTCGGGACGTTAACTCGACCTTGCCGATGACGGTCCGCATTATAGCGGAGCACCCTACCTTTCCAAATCGAGCGTACGCGCGAAATAGATGATTGGACCCGACACGGTTGCGATAATTCCCGCGGCAAAAAAAAGGCGTATCCACAGATACGCCCTTTTGCGAGTTTAGTGTGTTCGCGTTTGGTGGCTTACCAGAACAAGAAGCCGCCGACGCTAAACGTGTCGGCTTCGGGGTGCGTTTCCGCACCGCCACGCCGGACTTCACCGTGGTTGAATTCGGCAACGAGCCGCAGCCAACTGCTGACGTCGTGGTAGACACCTACCGTCCACAACGAGCGTTTGATGTGTCCTCCGCCAGCCAATGCGGTATCACCCGCGTCGTCCAGGCGCCCTTCGCCGTAGGCGATACCGACCTTGGTCTTGCCGCCGAACACATAGGTGCCCTGCGCGTACCAGCCTTCGCCCTTGCGCTCGGTGATGTTGCCGCTCGAATCTACGGCAACGGCCATCGAATTGAATTGCATGGTCAGGCCGAGGCCTTCGTTGTCGTGGTAATAACCGATGAACTCGAAGTTACCGGCGCCCAATTTTGCACCCGTGCCCCAAGCGCTAGCCGTTAAGTCGCCGCAGTTGACCGGCGTACCGGATACGGTGAGGGTCGCGCTCACACCGGAGCAGGTTGAATTGATCTCCTGCCAGAGGCCGTCGATCCAAGCTTTGAAATTGATGAAATGGAAGTTGCCGGCGTAACTGAATTCGCCCTCGAAGCGCGGAATATCGGTTTCGTCCAGCAGACCGCCGGTCGCGTTACCGACCCCGAGCCCGATGCCCGAGATAACGCCGACACCGCCGCGAAAATCGATGATGCTCGGGTCATACAGACCCAAAGCGACCTGGAAGCCGTTCACATTAGGCGTTGTGTATTGGAAGCGCGCCGCGAAGTCCGGGTAGGTGTAACCATGGCCGACGCGACCGAAGGTGATGGAGCCGAAATGATTTGCGCCGGGGACGAAGCCGACACCGAAGAGCGTCATGTCGCTCAGGATCGCCTGGCGTCCGAACAGGGACATCGTACGGCCGAAGCTGACCTCACCGAACGCACCTTCGAGATTGGCGACCACTTCACGCGTATCGATCTGCGCACCCGTAATGCCGTTCAAAAAACCAGCGCCAGTAGCGGCCGTACCGTTTGCGGCGTTGCCCTGCAGGCCGAATTGCGTCTTCGGACCGGCGGTATGAATCACCGGCGCAAAGCTGATGCGACCGGTGCCGGTAACGCCGTTAACGGTTGGCGACCTGACGTTGAAACTGAAGAAAGCAGGGAGGAAGCCCGAATGTACTCGGACATTATCGGAGTCCGCGGGTGCAGTGTAGTACCCCGCGTCATAGTCTCCGACGGTGTAGAAGGCGTTGACGTTGCCATCGAAGCTTACCTCCCAACCGTCATTGCCGCCGACGACGACGACAGCACCGGCTGGCGCAGTCAACCCTGCGCCAAAAGCGGCGGCGCTAACTGCGGCGGCAATTTTAGTCTTCGAAAACTGTTGCGCCATCACTTCCTCCTGACTCCATGGCGTGAGGCGTGAGTGATACGGCCTCACGGAGCTTAAGCTGTCTTACGTGATCTTCGCTCGCCCGGTATCCCCCTACTCGTCCTTGCCGGGCCAACTCCCGCATGCGGGGCCGCTTTGTGTTTTAGCGAAGATGTAACAGTTCAACCGGAATTCTAAACAAATCGTTTGGGTTTGCCAACACTTTTGCAACAAAAAAGGCGCTCAACTGCGCCTGTTTCGAGAGGTTGTGACATTTTTACAACGTGAGTTCACCACAAGGCGCGCTCCCTTTGCATCTCACGGGTGGGCGCCATTCAGCCCCCCCCTTTCTGAAACGCACGGTGAAACCGTGTGAAGAACGCCTGCCGTTCGCTCGTCGAAAAGTTGCAGAAGCGGAACTCGAGCTCCGTGTAGGGAATGCTGAGCCCTGCGATTTTTCGGTTTTTCTCTTCGGATAGAATCACTTGCAGGCTACGGCGAGGCGCCTCCCAGGACACTGTGACGCGCAAGCCCTCGCGGCTCACCGGCGCGGGCGCCACCAGGCGCGGGAAAACCCGGAAAAAATCGCCGTGCGTGATCCCCATTTCCTGCTTTTCGACACTGGCGCCCCCGGGCGCCGGTTCTCCGTCAATCACGTTGAGGACCCGACAACGCAGCGTGTAAGGGTTCCAGGTAGGCCGCATAGTTGCGCCAATGATCGCGGGCTTGTGTGTATATCGGCTGACGCACCTGCCACTGGCTGGCGGTCGTCACCAGTCGATCGGTGCGATGGAAAGCAAGGCAGGCTGGGTCCCATTCCAGGCCCAGGGCATCGATCAGCCGTCGTGTTTGACCTTCTGCGTCGCCCACCAGCGCTTCGTATTCGACGTCGATAACGGGCTCGGGCAACACCGCGCTCCAGTGGGCCATCAGTCGCGCATAACCGCGGTAGGCGGCGCCCAGATCCTCGAGATCGTAAGAATAGGGGTGATTACCGGCTAGATTGCGGATGTATATCGAAAAGCAGGTCGCCATCGCGTCGCGCCGACAGTGGACGACACGTGCCCGTGGAAACAGGGCACGGATGATCCCGAGATAAAGAAAGTTGTAGGGCATCTTGTCGGTCACGCGCGCGGCGTCGCGGCCTCGCTGTCGCAGTAGCGCGAGATACATCGGCGCAAGCTCGGCGATCTCCGGCCAGTGACCGGCGACACAGTACGGAAAGCGCTTGTCGCTCGCGAGCCGTATCCCGAGCGCGGGAACGTGCTCCGGAAAAAACGTCAGCTCGCCAGCGCCGAACACCGTCCGGTGGCTGGCTATGATCTGCTCCACGAGCGAGGTGCCCGAGCGCGGCATGCCGAGGATAAACAGCGGCGCCTCGCTCATATCGACGGTGGCTCGCGCGCCCGTGAAGAATTGTGCATCGAACACTTCGATGATGGCGTCGATGAAGCGACTCTGCGCCGCCGCGTCGAACTGGACACCGGCGCGCTTTGCGTTGTTTGCGGCTGTGAATTGTTCGAAAGCGCGTTCGAACTCGCCGCGATCGTCATAGAGTTTCCCGCACGCGAAATGCATGTCGATGCGGTCCTGGTCGGGCAAATC
This sequence comes from Gammaproteobacteria bacterium, assembly GCA_965217605.1. Lineage (GTDB taxonomy): Bacteria > Pseudomonadota > Gammaproteobacteria > JAYYZW01. The sequence continues at coordinate 287,455 of CBDCJB010000002.1, read as the reverse complement.
CCCGCTCGCCAGTTGCCGCTCGATCGTCTCTATTAGAGTGCCTGTCGCGGCGTCGCCACCTGTCAGTTCGGCGAGATGCCGATACGCGTCGCCGAAGCCAGGGGCAAGCTCGAGCGCGCGTTCAAAATAACGCCGCGCCGCCGCCTCGTCGCCGAGCGCGCTGTACGCCATGCCGGCGTGATTGAGCGACATCGGCGCCTTGTCGTCGATGGCAAGCGCTGCATCAAAATTCTTCAGCGCATCATCGACGCGATTCTGAGCGAACTGTACGAGTCCAAGCGCATTCAACAATGCCGGTGCACGATCGTGTCTCGCAAGGGCTTGCTTGAACGCCTCTTCCGCGTCACTCAGCGAGCCGCGTTGGCGGTAACAATGTCCGAGCGCTTCCCAGACGTCGGGCGACTCATCGTCGAGTTCCAAAGATCGACGAAAGGCGCGTATGGCCTTCTCGAATTGCGCCTGAGCTTGCAGCGCGAGAGCGAGGTTGAAATGGCACGCGGGTGAATCGGGAACGAACTTCACGACTTTGCGCAGCAGTTGCGCCGCTTCCACCGCCTGGTCGTTTTTTCTAAGCAGATTCCCGAGATTGTTCATCGCGTCGGCGTAATCGGGGCGCTGGCGGATCGCTTTGCGGTAGTGCTTCTCCGCGGTGCCGTCGCATCCGCTGGCAAGCAGCGCATTGGCAAGATTGAAATGTGCTTCGGGGAAGCGCTGCCGGGCCTTGAGTGCCCGTTCGAACGCGGGCCGCGCCGCATCGACGTCACCCGAATCCATCAGCGCCTGACCGAGATTGTTGTTGAAATCGGCGTCGTCGGGCTCGAGTGCGAGCGCCTGTCGGATCAACTGCGCTCCGAGTTTGAAATTCCCCGTCTGGCAGCCGATCACGCCCAGCATATTCAGCGCGCCGGCATGCCGTGGATATTGCCGCAAGACTTCGCGGTAGACATGCTCGGCGCGTTGCAGCGCGCCTTCTTCATGCAGCTTGAGTGCAGTTTGAAAAAGCTGCTCGGCGGCAGCCGGGGCGTTATTGCCGCGCCGCACCACGCCCGTTCGCAGCGTCAGCCGCCGGCGACCGGCGGCCATATGGCGAGCACGTCGCCCTCCTTGAACGCCGGTTTATCGCGGTCTTCCGGCAGGATGTAGAAGCCATTGACCAAGATCAGGTGCGCCGAACCTCGCGGAACCTGATAGGTGTCCACAACCGTGTGGATCGAGGCCTCGGGATCCACATCGATCGCGACGATGTTTTGCTCGGCTTCGGCCGGCAGATGTTCGGCGAGCGATGCATAGAGTTTGAGGGTGATTTTCAAATCTGAATTCGCCCGCAAGCGAACTCCTACGGCGCGACGATCGCAGGCTGTAGGAACTCGCTTGCGGGCGATTCGCGGCTAAAGAACAGCGGCGTTGAAGCCCAATGCCTGCGTGCGCGCCAGATAAGCCTCCATGATGCGCGTCGGGTCATCGATCAATTTCTGCTTCCATTCCGCCAAACGCACTTTACTTTGGATCAAGCCACGTAAAACGCCGACGTGCTGGGTCAGGCCCAAGCTGGTTGCGCCGATCAAAATGTCGTCTTCAAACTGGAGGTTCAAGTAACGGAAACGCTCGCGGTTTAAAAGTTCAGAGGCGTCGCCGCCATCCTTGCCCATCCACAGGCCGAAGGAGCTCGAGATGAGACCCACGGTGTCGAGCACGTTCATGTTGACGCTACCCTGATGTACCGCACCTGCGAGCCCGGCCATGTTACGCGCCGCCAGATTTCCGTGGTCGGCGGCGGTTGGCTGGATAGCCTGCACTGAGTATTCACCGGTTGAAAAATCAATACCCTGTGCGACGTCGCCCGCGGCAAATACGTGCGGGTCGTTCGTTTGCAGGTGCCGGTTAACGAGGATCCCGTGTTCAGTCTCGATGCCGCAATCAGTGACGAGATCGATATTGGGACGCACACCAGTCGCAGACACCACGAGATCCGCCTCGAGTGTTTGTCCCGAATTGAGATTGACGGCCAGCGCCTTGCCCCTTTTTTCGATCGCAGTCACCTGGGTCGACGTGTGGACCTTGACGCCGCGGTTTTCGCACCAATCCTTGATCAGATTGCCGGCGGTGTCGTTCATCATGCGCGGCACCATGCGATCTTCCATTTCCACGACCGTCAGCCGGGCGCCGCTCTTGGCTAATGCTTCGAGGATGATGCAACCGATGAAACCGGCGCCCATGAGCACAACCTTCGCGCCCGGTTTCAAGGTCGATGCGATACGGCGCGCATCTTCCAAGGTCCAGCAGGGCGTAACGCCGGGCAAATCCACGCCCTCTATGGGTGGTGAGACGGGCATCGCACCGGTGGCCAGCAGCAGTTTATCGTAAGACACCGTGTTGCCGCCCTCGAGCGCCAGAGCCTTCGACGCGCGGTCGATGGCGCTGACCCGCCCCTGCACGAGCGAAATGTCGTGATCGCGGTAATGGTCACCCGATTTGCGCAGATAGGTCCCCTCTTCGTTGATCTGCTGGTGCAGGTAATAGGGGATCGCCATGCGCGAATACGGCGGCTCGGGCTCATCCCCGATCAAGGTGACCACCGCGTCCGGCTGCAACTTGCGCAGCGCCTCGGCGGCGATCACGCCCGCCGGCCCTGCGCCGATAATTACGTGCTGCATAAGATTGCTTCCAGCTTCAACTTTTTATTTATACCGAGAGCCGATCGAGCGTGTCGTTGGTTGGCACGCCATCGGCGGACCACCCGCGCGCGGCATAATAATTGGGTAACATTTCATCCAACTTGTTGACCAGGCCCTTGGCGGGGCCGGTCTTCGCGGCGTCTTTCAGCAACCGTTTCGGCAGCGTATCGTCCGCCGCCGTGAGGCCCGCATCGAGATTGAATTTGCGCTCCAGGTTCCAGATGCGCTCACCCGCTTCCAGCACCGATTCCGCCGTCCATCCGCCTTCGCAGGCAGCGTCGATCTGCGGCGCGATGTCTTCCAGCGTCCACGCGAAGGTCGTAAACACGCACAGACCCGACGAGTCGACCGCGGCGGTCGCGTCCTGGAACGCCTTGACGAGTTCCGGTTTGCCTTCCGTTACGTGCGGATCGGTTTTCACCGGCACGCCCATGATCTCCGAGGACACGGTATAACCGCGCAGGTGGCAGGCGCCGCGATTCGACGTTGCATAGGCCAGACCCATGCCCTGGATACCACGCGGATCGTAGGCCGGAAACTCCTGGCCTTTGACCGTCATCGACAGGTCGGGATGGCCGTATTTTTCACACAGACGCTTGGACCCGAGACCTAAATCCTTGCCGAAACCCGCGCCGGTGGCGACCATCTCCGCCGCTTTCGTCAATGCCTCGGCGGATCCGAATTTCATCTCGATACCGCCGGTTTCCTTCGTTGTGACCGCACCGATATCGAATAACTCCATCGCGGCTGCGACCGTCGCGCCAAACGAGATCGGGTCGTAACCGTCTTCATTGCAGAGGAAATTCGCGTAGGTCAATGCATCGAGATCATCGACACCCGTGTCCGAACCCAACGCCCAGGCCGCTTCGTATTCGAGCCCACCCGAGGCGCCGATGTATTCCGGCCGGTTCTGGATCGTGTAATGCTGTGGATCGATGGTCGAAATGCGCCCGCAGGCGATGGTACAGCCAAAGCAGGCCGCATTCGTGACCAGATTCGGATTGCCGTCGGACTCGCGCGGCTCGTGCATCGCTTCGGCCGAGATCTTGCTCGCGCCTTCAAACTGGACCTCGCGCATGTTACGGGTCGGCATCGCACCCACTTCGTTGATGACATTCATGAGCACCTGGGTGCCCATTGCCGGCAGACCCTGCCCGGTTACGGCGTTCTCGGCGAGCACTGCTTTCGCCTCCGCCGTGACCTTCATGAACGCCTTGGGATCGCGCACGTTTCCAACGCCTTTGGTGCCGCGCACGACCACCGCCTTCAAGTTCTTGGACGCCATGGCCGTGCCGACGCCGGAGCGCCCGGCCGCGCGGTGCAAATCATTGACGATTGCGGCGTAGAGGCAGCCCGCCTCGGCCGAGCGTCCGACACAGGCGATGCGGATCAGCGGATCCTGGTATTTGGTGTGCAGGATTTCGTCGGTTTCCCAGATCGATTTACCCCACAGATCGTCGGCCGCACAGATCTCAGGAGTGTCATTCTCCAGATAGAGATACACGGGCTTTTTGGCCTTGCCCTCGAAAATGATCATGTCCCAACCCGCCTGTTTGATCTCCGCGCCGATGAAGCCGCCGGAATTCGAGCAGGCTACCGCGCCGGTCAGTGGGCTTTTGCAGATCACGGAATATCGGCCGCCGGTCGATGCCATCGTGCCGGTCAGGGGCCCCGTCGCCATGATGAGTTTATTGTCCGGGGATAGAGCGTCGACTTTGGGGTCGATCTCTTCCACCAGGTATTTAGTCGCGAGGCCACGTTGGCCGAGGTACTTCATCGCCCAGTCCATATTGAGCGGCTCCTCGCTGCATTTACCCTTCGAGAGGTTTACGCGGAGTACTTTGCGTGCCCATGCCATGTTGTGATCTCCTGAGCGTTTTGAGGTTTGCCGAGGTGTTCAGCCTTTCGGGACGGATTGCGCCGCGTGCGCGCGCATGCGCTCGAGCCCGGTGTGATCGGCGTCTACGTATGTGATGGCTTCCGTCGGACAGGCTTCGGCGCAGGCCGGTTCGCCACCGCACAGATCGCATTTGATGACCTTGCCCGTGTCGGCGTTGTAATTGACCGTGCCAAACGGACAGGCGATGGTGCAGACCTTACACCCGACGCAGACATCCTCGATGACGTCTTTGGAGCCTGTATCCGGATTGATCACGATGGCCTCGACGGGACACGCGTGCATGCACCATGCTTCTGCGCACTGCGAACAGGTGTACGGCGCGAAGCGCCCCTCGTCGTGGAAAGTAAACACCTTGATGCGTGATTTCGAGGGATTAAAAATGCCCTCGTTTTCGTACGAACACGCCATTTCACACTGCAGGCAGCCGGTGCACTTTTCAGGTTCAAGTTGCAGGGCTTTGAGCATCGGGTACCTCCTCACTCACGGCCTAAGCACGCGGCCGCGTAACCATGGTCGATTGCGGTAGACGGTGACGCGATCTGCCGAAGTTGGGCTTTTCCGATCGCGTTCAGCGCCATCGTTCAGGCATTTTATTCTAGAATACGCTGCGTTATTGCGCGGACGCCTGATGGGTTCAGACTATCGAGAATTCCCCTAAAAAACCAGTGTCGGAACCCGCGTTGGCGCAGCTTCGCGCAAATGCAATTCATTCTCATTTATCTACCCAAGACGCAACCATGTACGCATCGATATTTCCACCCCGCCGCGCGCATACATCAGGGACGCCCTGTATTTCCGAACCCTTGCGTACGGTCAAACGTCACGTTGCCTCCCTGATAGCGAGGGTTACGTTGTTGCTTTGTGTTGCGTCCGCCGCCGGCGCCCAAACTACGACCGTACGGATCGGCTTTCTTGGTGAGGCGGATACCGATCCCCACTTTGGTGCGCGCCAAGGGATCGCCGAGGCCAACGCGCAGGGGAAGTTTCTCGGGATACGGTACGAATTGGTCACCGTGGAGGACGCATCGCAGGCGGTCGCGATCGCGCCGAGCGCGATCGTCGCCGCCGTATCGCCACTGCGCCTGTTGAAGTTGTCCGCGGATGCGTCCGGTATTGCTGTGTTGAACGTGACCGCACCCGATGATGAGTTGCGCGAAGAGTGTCAGCCGAATCTGTTCCATACCATACCCAGCCACGCGATGCGCGCTGATGCGCTGCAACAATGGCAACGCAAGAGTCCGCAATCAACCGCCGAGGCGCGCGCCTGGCATCACGACTTCAAAAAATACGCCGCCGGTCAGCTCAATCAACGTTACGCAAAGGCGAGCAGGCGCGCGATGACCGATGAGGCCTGGGCCGGCTGGGCGGCCGTCAAGCTGCTGGCGGACACGATCGCGCGGGTGCAGACCAGCGACGCCGGCGTGCTCGTCGAAACACTGCAAACTGATCTTGGATTCGATGGTCAAAAAGGCATCGATATGAGTTTTAGGGACACCGGACAGCTCAGACAGCCGTTACTCCTCGTCGAGGGCGATTCGATTGTCGGCGAAGCGCCGGTGCGTGGCATCGTGGGCATCACGAACCTCGACAGCCTCGGCTTACCGATCTGTCCGAAGTAATGCGTCATAGCCCGCCCCTAAACGCTTGAACGTCATATAATCGTCTGGAGTATTCGATGCGAATTACGGCTCTATTGGTGATCGGGTCATTCATGGTCGGCGCGCACGGCGCGACGGGGCGCGTGTTCGTCACCAACGAACGCAGTGACTCTGTCAGCGTTATCGATGCAGCGACGAATGAGGTCGTTAAAACCATACCGATTGGAAAACGGCCTCGCGGAATCGGGCTCTCGCCCGATGGCAGCGAGGCCTATGTCGCGATCAGCGGCGACAACGCCATCGCCGTATTCGACCCGGAATCTCTGGAAGTGATGCGCACCTTCAAAAGCGGTGACGACCCGGAAACCTTCGCCGTACACAGCGATGGCAATATCTACATTTCTAACGAAGAGGACGCGAAAGCAAGCGTTTTCAACCCCAAAACGGGGGCGCTCGTCGCGGAAATCGAGGTCGGCATCGAGCCCGAGGGTGTGGCTATCGCGCCGGATGGTAAACATGTCATCGTCACCAGCGAATCCTCGAACATGTTGCACATCATCTCGATACCCGAACATGAGATCGTGCACAACATCGTGGTCGGCGCACGACCACGCGCCGCGACTTTCAGCGCCGACAGTAAGACCGCATACGCAACGTCGGAAATCAGTGGTGAAGTCAAGAAGATCGATGTTCAAACCGGCACGATCATCGGCAAGATGCCGCTCGCCGACGACAAAGCAAAGCCCAAGGACATCTTACTCAGTCGTGACGGCAAACGATTGTTCGTGGCGGGTGGCCGTGCTAACCGGGTCTTCGTGCTCAACGCCAATTCGCTCGAAATCATCAAATCGATTCCTGTCGGTAAGCGCGTATGGGGACTGGCGTTGAGCCGCGACGGCAAACGCTTGTATTCGACCGACGGCGTCGATCACCAGGTGTCCGTGATCGACACGGAATCGAATGCGGTGACGACGACGATACCTGTTGGTAAGTATCCGTGGGGGATCATTGTCGACGATTGATCGGGGCCGTAGATCTCATTCGCCTTTCGGTAAGGTCGCAGGAGCCAGCTTGCTGGCGAATCCTCAAAGCCGCAGCCGTGCGCCCACCCAGACACCGCGCTCCGCGCCCGCGCCGAGAAACACCGGGCTCTGATTCGCCAGCCCCGGCAATACCTCGCCCGGGCCTTCACCCAGCAATCCGAAATTTTCGTATTCTTCGTCGAACAGGTTGGTGACGCGTAGGAATAATGCCAGGTGATCGTTGTACGAATAGCCCGCGCGCATGTTCACTATCGAGTAACCGTCGACTTCATCGAGTTGATTGGATTCATCGCCGCGCAACACCTGATTCGAGTTATAGATCACTTCGGCACCGAGGTGGACGTTCCATGGTAAACGGTACATTGCACTGAACTTGAACTGATGCTCGGGAATATCGGGAATGCGATCACCGCCGCTGACCCGGATCTCACCATCGTCGTTCGCGAACGCGTGTGACGGGCTTAGTGCCAGAAAATCGTCCTCAAAGCTTGCTCGGATATAACTGTAGGAAGTCGCGATGTCCAGGTCTCCGACGGTTGCTGCGAAGGCTGATTCAAAACCCTCGCGTCTGGTTTCGTCGACGTTGGCAAAGAGTCCCGTCGCTCTGCCCGTGGTCTGAAAAATGATATCGTCTTTGTTAACCGTACGGAAATAGCCGAGACGGTGCCTGACAGCGCCGAGGTCGCCGCGTAAACCGATTTCAACGCTTTTTGCGACGACTTCGTCGAGCGGCGGATCGGCGAGAAATGCGTTGGGCAAGCGGCATTCGAATTCAACGTCATCGGGGTCTCCACCCGCCGCGGCCGCCGCATCACGAGCCATCTGAAAAACGCCCGCATTGCAAGTGAGCTCGATCGGTGTCGGCGCGCGTGACGATTCGCTATAACTCGCGAAGAAGTTGGTTTTCTCAAACACGTCATAGGTCAAGCCGATCGACGGATTGAAACGGTTAAAATCATGTTCCCCGTTGAGCTCCGGCCGTACGCGCGATTGGTCGCGGATTTCAACCTTGGTGTCGTTAAAGCGCGCGCCGAGTGTAAAGGTCAGGCGCTCCGTCAGCTCAACGGAATCCATAACATAGATGCTCCAGGTCTGTGTGGAAATGGACACCCTCGTCGCCACCTCATCGACAAAAGTGCCGACGCCGAGTCCCGCAGTGACGCGGGTTAGCGGATCGATATTCGAAAGTTCGGTGACCGAATTGAAGTCAGCGTTGCCGTTGAAATAGCTGAAGCCGAGCACTGCGAAGTTACCGCGCTCGAAAACCTCATTCAGAACGGTCACCTGCCAGTCGGTTCCGTAGCTTTCCTGTGTTCGCTCGCTGATGTTGTTGACGGCCTCGTCCGTGATCACGCCCGTGCCGGACAATGCGCCGGTCAGATCGTCGATATTAAAACCGTCTTCGCCCGGCGGAACGAGCGCGTTGAGAGCGGTTTCGAGCGCGTCGGGCTCGACGACGCCGAACACGTTATCGACGCAAATATCGCCGTCGTCGAGCCCGAAGCCGCCGAGTTTCTCCTCCGGGACGCCCTCGATGAGAAACGTACCGCCAGTCAGCTCGCACGTGAGAAATTCCGACGTGTCGCCATTGAACGAATCCGTTTTATTGTTTCGATAGAAACCGTTGACATCGACGCTGATGAACTCGGAAAACGCATGAGATCCGACGAAAGTGACCATATGCATGTCGTTTTCGGTGATATCCGGCGCGGTGAAGAACGCTTCGCGGTCGATCTGCAACAAGCCGAGCGGCGACGCGCCGTTGCCACGCAATTCACTGTCGCCATATTGAAAACTCAAATCAGCGTCGGTCGTTTCGCCGCGGTAGTTCAAGCTCGTGAACACGCCGACGGCATCGGATGCGGATAGGTCGCGCCACCCCGCTTCATCGAAATAGTGCACGTTGACGTAATAGCCGAAGTGACCGTTGTTACCGCCGCTCTGTGCGGTGGTCGCGATACGCTCCCACGAGCCGCCCAGCGCTTCTACCTGATGGCCTTGAAAGTTAAATCCGTTCTTCATCTCGATCGACAACGCACCGCCGAGCGTGTTCAGGCCGAATAGCGGATTCGCGCCGCCGATCAAGGTCATGCTGTGCACGGCGGATTCCGGCAGCAAATCCCAATTCACCGCGTCGCCCAGCGGTTCGTTGATACGCGCACCGTTTTGATAGACCGTGATCCCCATCGGCAATCCGAGCAACGGAGACGCCCTATAACCCCGGAACTGCACGTCGGGTTGCAGCGGATTGTTTTGCGCGGAGTTGATGTTCACGCTGCCGATATGGGTGCTGAGATAATCGGTCAAATCCAGGCTTTGCGAACGTTCCAGCGCATCGGCGTCAGTCGCCTGAACGTTGAAGGGCAGCCGGTCGAGCGCGATCGCCGTGCTGCCGCCGGGCGTCGGTGCGACGACCTCGATCTCCTCGTCGAATCCCGCGCCTTCTGCGGCCCAAGCGGAAGCGGACATAACCACGTTGAAGACGACCGACGCGCCGATAGCGAGCGGGTCGATACGGATTGCTCCGAACATCGGCGTTGCTTTTCCTCGGCGCACTCGGGCGCCAGGTAGGGGCGCCGATTGTAAGGGCCCAGTCGAACATGGGCTGCGGGAGAATTGCTCGAATAACGCGGGAGATCTTCCCGTCATGCGCGGCGCGGTTCCGACTTCTCAGGCGGAAACGATCCCGTGCCGTATCGCGAGGCGCGCGAGTTCGGCCGGCGTGCCGACTTCGAGCTTGCTCTTGATCTGCGTCGTGTAGTTGGCGACGGTTTTATAGCTGAGAGACAGACGGCCCGCTATGTCATTAACGCTCAATCCTTCGGCTAGCAGGCAAAATATTTCGAACTCGCGCGTCGATAAAGTTTCGAACGGTGAATCGCCGCCTTTCGTTTTCTGGAACGCCAGACGTTGCGCAATGTCGGGATCGATATAAATATTGCCATTCGCGATCTGCCGTACGGCTTCGACGAGAACGACGGGCGCGCTGCTCTTCCCAATGTACCCGCGCGCACCCGCTTGCAAAGCTTGCTCGACGAAAGCCGTGTCCTCATGCATGCTGAAAACGAGGACCCTCGCCTCGCTTTGACGGGATACGATGCGGCGGATCGCTTCAAGGCCGCCGATACCCGGCAGACTGAGATCCATGATCACGATATCGGGTTCGTGCTCGGTGTATTGACGGCAGGCGATCTCGCCGCTTTCGGCTTCGGCCACCACGTCGATGTCACCCTGGTTTTCGAGCAGCGTTTTAAAACCCGCGCGCACGACCGCATGATCGTCGACCAGTAATACGCTGATCGCATTGGGAACCATATCAAGCTCCTCCCTGATGACTAGAAGCGGTCTCAAAATTATTCGGGGCCGCGTTGGGTCCAAAAAGCGCGGCTACAAGGCGCAGTGCGCAGGGCTGAGTTGCTTCTATGTTCAAGCGCTGCAACGCAGTAGACGTGCTTTTTGGGCCCAACCCGAAGGGCCGACACCTATTTTCGCGCATTTCGGCGTTGCTCGTCGCTCATTGACACCCGGTCAACCACGCTCCTCGCGCCTTGATACTCTGCGAAACTAGGCATCGGCGCGACCCCGAATAATTTTGAGACCGCTTCTAAAATCCAAAGGCGCACTCACCCTCAGATGCACGCCCCGCTCCGGTTGCGCTTCGATTTCGAAATCGCCGTGCATCGCATTCACGCGTTCCTGGATGCCGACCAGGCCCAGACCGCGGGGACGTTCCGCGAGGTCGAAACCAACGCCATTGTCCGAGACATCAACTACGATGTTAATCCCTCCTTCTGTATTCGAATTCCGATCGAGCCGAATATGCGCCTCGCGTGCGTTGGCGTGTTTCGCGATGTTCGTCAGCGCTTCCTGCACGATGCGATAGATACCGATACGGACTTTATCGTCCAAACGCGGGAAATCACGCGCAGCGTGAAAACTGCAAAAGCACTCATCGTGGTGCGTGTTCCAGTCGTCGACCATCAATTCAACCGCCGACACGAGACCGAGTTCGTCGAGGATCACCGGGTGCAGGCGCGTCATCATTTGACGAACGCTTGCGTAGATGTCGCCGGACACCTCGGTAATGGTCGCAGCACTGTTCGCAACGGTGGAGTCCGTCTGCTCTGAGCGCTCCTGAATTGACACGGCGAGTGCTTTGATCGCCGTGATCGATTGGCCCATTTCGTCGTGCAATTCGTGGGCTAAATGGCGCCGCTCTTGCTCCTGAATCGCGAGTGATCGTTGCGCCAGCATCGCGTTATCGGCATGGCTGCGCTCGAGCGCCTCGGCCATGAGATTGAAGCGTTCCGCAATGCCGTCCATGTCGGGTAAGGCGACGCGGTCCGCACGCGCGGCGTAATTACCGCGCTCGATGCCCGTCAGCGCCAGCGAGATGTTGTCCAGCGGCGCGAGCGCGCGACCGAGAAAGAGGTACACGACGCCATTGGCTACGACAAAAACTCCCAGTAATACAGCGAGTTGGGCTTTTGTCTCTCGCCATGCCTCGGCGATTTCATCGCGCGCGTCCGCGGCGATCACAATCGATCGATCCGCAAACGCGACGGCGCGGGTCAAACGCCCAGGCTCAGGCCGCACCAGCGCAAAAAACCATGCGGGGACGGCGTTCGGACTGCGATCGTCCGCCCGTTCCTGCACGGAGGCGGTTGCGGGATGGGCAACCACGATGCTGAGGTGTCGGGTCTGTGCGTGACCTTCCAACTGCTCCAGCATAGAAGCTACGGTGACGCGCGCCGCCTCATCAGCAGCGGCATCGAATAAGCCCTGTATCAGGGTCGAAGCGAGGTCGGTGGACGCCTGCAGCTCGTCGACGACCGCACGGCGCGCATTATCCAGCGCATACGCAGCGCCGGCAGCAAGCGCTACAAAAAAGATCAGCGACAGCAGCAGGTTGAGTCTCAGGCGTAAACCCATGGCGGCGGCGCGCACTCACACCGCGATGGCGGATTCAGCGCGCAGTGCATGGAATGTTGTGGGCGTTCAGTAAGATGAAAAATAGCCCAATGACCGTTTTCACTCTGTCTTAATCGTCTGTCTGCGCCTAGCGATCGGCGAATTTGGACTGGCTTTCAGCCGACGCCTCATCCTGATACTTCGTCTTCCATTCGGAATAAGGCATACCATAGATCAGCTCTCTGGCTTGCTCGTAATCCAACGCTACGCCGCGAGATTCCGCTTCGGCTCGGTACCATTTCGACAAACAGTTTCGGCAAAAGCCGGCGAGATTCATCAAATCGATATTCTGCACGTCCGTATGATCGCGCAAGAAATCGCGTAAACGCCGAAACGCAGCCGCTTCGATCTCGGTTTCAGTGCCTTTATTCATCGCCATCTACTCCTGTTTTTAACCAGAACCTATTTCTTATCGGACGACCCGCCGGCGCCGAATCCGTATTTCTGCATGCGATACCGCATTGCCATACGCGTGATGCCGAGCCGCCGGGCGGCCTCTGATGCATTGTCTGCGCTTATCCGCAGCGCTCGTTCGATCATCATGCTTTCCATTTCCCCGAGCGTCATATCGTCCAGGGAATCGGTGGTTGACGCGGTACGCTGCGGTGCATCTGCGTCCAGCGCGAGCGCATGATCATCCACCGCACCATCGTTGGAAAGCAACACTGCACGTTCGAGCACATGGTTCAGTTCGCGTACGTTACCCGGCCAGGCATAACTGCCGATGCGCCGCTCCGCGACCGGCGAGAGGCGAACTTTGTTCAACCCATAACGGCGCCCGACTTCGCCAGCAAAATGCCGTGCGAGGACCACCGCATCGTCACCGCGTTCCCGCAGCGGCGGAAGCTCGATCGTGAGAACCTTTAATCGGAAATACAGATCGGAGCGAAGCTGGCCATCGGCGACCAATTCGTCGACGGGCCGATTGGTCGCAGCGATGAACCAGGCCCGCATGCGCCGTTCGCGGCTACTACCGATACGGCGCAGCGTACGACGTTCGAGCACGGCCAATAGCTTGGCCTGTAAGGCAGGCGGTATCTCGCCGATCTCATCGAGAAAGACAACACCGTCTTCTGCCGCTTCGATGAGCCCAGTCCGCTCGTTGATGGCGCTCGTAAAAGCCCCTTTAACGTGGCCGAAAAGTTCCGCCTCGATCAAATCCTTGGGCAGCGCCGCACAGTCGACATGCACGAACGGCCGGTTCTGGCGCCGTGAACACTGATGCAACATCCGCGCAGTAACGTCCTTGCCTGCACCTGTTTCACCCGTGATCAGCACGGTCGGAGGGACGGTGTCCAGATTGACGAGCCCGGCGATCTTCTGCACCTGCTCTCGGACCATTTCGATTTGAACCGATGCGCCGAGCATGGCGGCGGTATCCGGCCGGTTGCCTTCGCGCGCCTTGGAATACTGGAGCTGGCGGTTGAGATCACTTGCCGCCAGCACTTTTTTCACGTTGATCTCCAGTTCATCGAGATCGAGCGGCTTCTTGAGGTAATCCGAGGCTGCGTATTTCATCGCAGTCACCGCGTCATCGACTTCGCCATAGGCCGTCATTACGATGACCGGAACGTCGCTGTGCTCCCGCATTTGTCTGAGAAAGTCGAGTCCCGAGCCGTCGGGGAGACGCATATCGAGCAGCACGAGCGCGACTTCGAGCGTCTCCAGACGTTGCGCCGCCTCGGCCAAGTTGGCCGCGTGATTGGCATTGAACCCCGATTTATCGAGGCGGCGCAAAATGGCTTTCGCGAACAAGGCCTCGTCTTCAACCACGAGGATCGTCGCGCGCGATACCGCAACCTCCGCGGACATCGTCTCGATATCGTCACTCAGCGCCACTGGGTACGTCCCCCTCGATACTCGCTGCGGAAACGATCACGTCCGTCCCCTTTCCGTGTTCGATGTCGAACTCCAGTTTAAAGCCGTGCGTATTACAAATTTTAAACGCGATCGGTATACCCAGCCCCGTGCCAAAGCGTTTCGTACTAGGCCCCGGCGCGAGCTCAGTCGCCTTAGGCTTAAATGGTAATCCTCCACCGCGATCGCTGAGGATCATACGCACTTCACCGTTGCGCTGTTCAACCGCCAGCGTCACTGTTGCGCCCGCAGGAGAGGCTTCGATGGCGTTATTAACGAGGCCGTAGAGCGCCTGCTCCATCAGTTCACGATCGGCGTGAATCGTAGCCTGAGTGTCCCACCGATCGCGGCGACAGCTGATGTTGAATTCGTCAAGACGCGGCTCGAGCAGCTTGACCGCAGCATCCATCAGCTCGACGGCCGGCAGCGCGCGCTTTTCAGGTTTGAGCGGATGCAAATAAGAAACCAAGGCGTTGACCCAACGTCCTAACCGATCGACCGTTTCGATGATCGCGTTGCGGATGTCATCGAGATCGCTTGGTCCTTCCGAGCCATCGATGAGTTGAGCGTTGGCACGGATTGCGGCGAGCGGATTACGGATGTTGTGCGCGACTACCGGGATCAAGGCGCCGAGCGCTGATTGTCGCTCGTCGTCGACCAACGCTTCTTGGCTGGCCTCGAGATCATCGGCCATTTGATTGATCCCGCCGGCTAACTCGCGTATTTCCTCCACCCCGAGATCAGGTAGCGTGTGTTTCAGGTTTCCCGCGCTCATCTCACGGGTTCCCGCCACGACCGATTGCATGGGTTTGACGAATCCCTGGATTAAGCTGCGACGTGAGAAAATCAGCAGCGCCAAGCCGCCCAAAATCGGTAAGGTCAAGGCGAAGGGCGCGATTTCCATCCATCGATTGATATCGTCTTCCTGGGCGTCGAGCTGTTGACCGATCAAGCCCGTCATGGATTCGAAGGCCGTCTCGAAATCCGACACGAAGCGCCGTTCGAATTGCGGATCCAGCAGCTTCGAGCGTACTAGACGATTCAGCTCAACGGGATCTGCCAGAGCTTGGCGCAAATCGGCCTGCAAGCGGCCAAATGCCGTCTGCATGTTTTGCACGGCATAGTCTTCGGCGCGATTAGCGGATTTTCGTCTGAGCTCATTGAACAATTCGCGTATGGCCTTTGAGTAGCGCGAATTCAGTGCGCGCGTTTGCGGGTCTTCGCGCAACCCGGCGACCGATACTTCCTGGATCTGCTTGAACAGCAACGAGCGGATCTCCTCGGCCGTATGGGTCAGGTAATTCAGGCGGATGGACTCCTGTGACGACTGCTGCCAGAAATAGGCCCAGGTGCTGCCAATCCCGCCCGCGATCACGACCAGCGTCAGAAACGCGAGTTCATGGGTTAGGAGCAGCCGGCGAAGCGACTGCGGACGGGCAACGTGCATGTGATGGAATTATATAGAGCAGGCTTGGCGATCGGTCGATATCGCTCACATAATTTGGCTGGCTGTAACCAATATGCCATGCAGGCTTCGCGTCTCCGGCTTGATTGGGCCATGTAAGTAATTGAATTAGATGCTATTTGATAGCAGCAGGAAGATTCGTTTAAGATGGCACGCTTCTAGCTTCGTCATTTACAGCCCTATTCAACCGCGTATGAGGACTTAGACATGACTTGGGACACGCCAACATACACCGACGTCCGTTTCGGTTTTGAAATCACGATGTATATCAATAACCGGTAACGACTCGCTGAATGAACTGTAGTGAAGGGGGCCCATGGCCCCCTTTCCTGTGCGCCCGCATACCACGGCGGGCGGTGCATCCCCTAGAACCGCGTCGGCCGAAACAGCTCCTAGGCGAAACATGTTCGATATCTGCCGGTCGCTCGCACTGGCGGTCCTCCTACTGAATCTCGGCTTGCCGTCCGCATCAGCGACCGCCCGCTACGAGATCGAAATCAAGAAATCCCAACGGCTGCTCATCGTCCGGGAGGGTGAGGAAGTCCGCAAGGTATACCGGATAGCCTGGGGTCGCGGCGGGCCGGGGGACAAACAGCGCCTCGGGGATCGCAAGACTCCGGTCGGCACCTATCGCGTGATCGGTTTCAACGGCAATAGCAAATTCGACTTCTTCATTCGCTTGAATTATCCGAATGTCAAAGACGCGTTTTATGGGCTCAAAACGGAGGTCATCAACCGCGTGCAGTACGACCGCATTATCGACGCGCTGCGCAACAACGGGCTGCCGCCGCAGAATACCGCTTTGGGCGGCGCGATTGGGATTCACGGTATCGGGCCCGAAACCCCGAAGAAGCTGCATATTCACGAGAATCTGAATTGGACCGAAGGCTGTATTGCATTGCGCAATAGCGAAATCCACGATCTTCGTCCGTATGTCCGCATCGGTACCCGCGTGGTGATCATTGAATGAAGGCGGCCGCGTGCCTCGCTTTTATACTCTTCATTTGCTGCACACCGAGCTCAGGCTCCGAACCGCCCGCGAGATCCACTGGACCGATTCAGCGGTTTGTTACGGAGAAGCCGTTTTCCGAGGTTGTTTTCGAGCTTAATTTCGCTATTACTGAACGCAACCTTCGTATCACCGGTCGTAATACCATCGGCGAAGCCTTGCGTAAACGCGGTTACGAAGATTTTCCGGATGTCGAAGTCATCCATTTCTGCAGTCTTGAATTGGCACGTGAAGTACTGTTGATCGACCCCGGATTCGTAGCTCAAATGCCTTGTAGGATCACCGTGCACGAAGAACACGGGAATACCGTTGTCAGCCTCATTACACTGGCCGTCGATCATGCCGATGAACGGGTGAACGCTTTCGCACGGCGGATGAACGATTTGTTGCGCGAAATTGTAGATTTCACACTCGAAAGCGATGGAGACTAATGTGGCGAAATTGCAAGAGCACGATCACTGGTTGATGCTCCTATGGTTGTTAACCACGGGACTGATCGTCTTTGGCGTGATCGTGAGCTGGAACGAGGGCCTGCTTCAGGCTCTCGTCGCTGGCGATCGAAGTCGCATCACACTCGTTATTGGTCTCTTGTATGTCCTCGGTACCGCACACTGCGGCAAGCGCGTCGCTTACCTCGCGACAGAAATCGATCTCGTACAGCGTATCGACCGTTCGATCGGCGAACGCGCAGTACGGTTACGATTTCACGATAATTCGATCGAGATCGCCGGCCATACGATTTCATCGGATTCGCTGCTGGGCGATCACCTTTCCGCCCTTCCGCGCGGTAAGCCGGAAACGTACGCGGACGCGCAAGACTCCGACCTCAAACGCTCTACGCTCGTCGACGTACTCGTCTCGAGGGCCAAGGGGTCACACGATATCGGCTGGTTCGTGGTCGACATATTGTTGAAGCTCGGATTAATCGGGACGATCATCGGATTCATACTGATGTTGAGCTCGGTTGCAAATACGGCATCCCTGGATGTCAACACCATGCAAAAAGTCCTGAAGCAAATGAGCGCGGGCATGGGGACGGCGCTGTTTACCACCCTCGCCGGCCTTACCGGTAGCATTTTGCTCGGATTGCAATACCTGCTCTTGGATAAGGGGGCGGATACGCTCATCGAGCGTATTTTGCGGCTAACGGAATCGCGATTGTCGCTAAATTGAGAAGCGGTGGCGTAGGTGGCCTTCGGTAGTAGTTGGCAAACGCCTCGCAAAGGCTCCGATCCTTTCACGGACCTGCTGTTCAACGCCTTGCTTGGATTCACGTATCTTTTTTTGATCGCGATCATGTTCATGAATCCGATCGCCAAGAAAGGCATCATCGATCCCAAAGCGGAGTACCTCATTACAGTTGCCTGGCCTGACAACAATCCAGACGATATCGACACGTGGGTAGAAGATCCCAACGGAAACGTAATCTGGTTTCGCAATCGTGAAGCGGGTCTGATCCATCTTGATCGTGACGATCGAGGAATTATCAACGACACAATAACGATCAATGGCGTAGAGATTCAAAACCCGTTAAACCAGGAAGTGGTGACCGTTCGTGGGGTGGTTCCAGGCGAATACGTCGTCAACCTGCACTATTACGCCTCGGAAACAGAGCAACCGGTTGCGACGACAGTAAAGGTGGCCAAAGTCAATCCGGCTTTGGAAATCGTTTATTATGGCGACACCGTGTTGGAGGAAAAGGGCGACGAAAAAACGGCGGTGCGGTTCGTGATCGATAAATCCGGCCGCGTCGAGCAGATCGGCCATATTTTCAAGAGCCTTGTGATTTTCTAGTGTGCTGTCCCGCAATTATGTTAGGTGCGTCGCGTCGGATTTTTTGTTCTTGGCAAGGCGCGACGACGCTTATGTGCGGGCTCTACACAAGGAGGAGCAACGCCGCCAGGGACAAAAAAGATAAGCCAAATACGCAACATAATTGCGGGACAGCACACTAGCGGTGGTTTTACTGGGCAAATCCGGACTTGTCGCGGCCTACGTAATCGTCGCGCTGTTGCTGGTCAGTTTGAATTTGTATACACGGTGGTCATGGCGAGTCAAAGCTTCTCTTATCGTGATCGTATCGGCGCTTTATTTGGTGACTTATTTTTCGCTCCCGCCGTTACTGGGCTGGCCAGCCGACCAAGCATTGCCGGAACGCTTCAACCTGGTCGCCGTCTATGTGCAGGAACCCGACAAATCGACCGGCGCGGAAGGCGAAATCTTCCTGTGGGCGACGGACTTGGCGCAGGGCCCCCGGGGAGCCGAACCGAGAGCTTACCGGATGCCGTTTTCGGGCGAGCTGCATGCAAAAGTCGTCGAAGCGGGAAACAAAATGCGTAAAGGCCTGCCGCAACTCGGCGAAGTAAATGAGGAACAAGCCGGACCGCGCGCCAGTCCGACGGACGGGTTCCGGGGCGGTCAGAACAGCGTCGCCATCGAATTTTTTGACCTGCCCGATCCCCTGTTCCCCGACAAATGACCCATTGAACAGGCATAGGGGGAACGTGAATGAACGGCGCGCGACCTGCGCCGGTTTATTGACCGCGATGTTCGCCGTTTCCGTGTATGCGGGAACGCTTACGGAACACATGGATATCGCCTGTGCACAGAACGATGCGCTCGAGCTCAATTGTTCCTTTCGCCTGCTCGGTGCCGGGGAATTGAGTTCGGTAGTTGCCGAACTGAATAGCGCGGTCGTTGAAGGCGTGCTCACAGACCGCTATCCAGCCCCCGAAGATACAACCGCCATTATGATCCTCGTGGATACCAGCGATCCCGCGCGACAGCCCGTGATCGAAAAAAAGAAGTCGCACGTCGGCGCGCTCCTCGGTGAAGCCGGAACCCACCATGCGTTCGGAATGGCGACATTCGACACCGATCTCTACGTTCTGGCGCCGATGGGTACTTCAGGCGCCGAGATCCAACAAGCCGCTAACGGGCTGCGTGCTACTGGGAAAACCACCGAGCTTTATCGCAACGTCCGGGAAGCGGTGCGGATGATCGGCCAGAGTTCGGCCAGTCGAAAGGTGCTGGTGATCATGTCCGACGGCCTCGCCGAGGACTATGCCTATCATCACGACGACGTCGTTTCACTAGCGCGCGAACACGGCGTAATTATCAATAGCATCGGGTATCCGCGCTCGGTCGCGAAATCAGTCGCGCTGCAGACAATCAGGCGTCTGAGCGATGAAACCGGCGGTGCTTATGTGCAGGCCAATCACGTTGACTACTCCATTCCCCAGGGATTCTTCAAACGCATGCTCGTGGCATTGGACTCGGGCGGTAAATTGGCGTTCGATTTGAGCACGCTGGCCGCGACCGGCGCCGGTCCCGTCGATCTCTCGCTGGCCTTTCAGACGATCGAACACAGCTTTCTGATCTTGGCACCAGTGGTGTTTCCCGGAGCACCGGGCACGGCCGGACCAGAACCGACGCCAGATTTTGATCCTACGCGGCCCGACGCCGTCGAGACCACGCTTCCGGCCGCACCCACGCCCCCGCCGCTGCGTCCCGCGGCGACGGTTCCCGCAAGACCGATATGGCCGTGGTTTATCGTGCTGGTCGCTTTGCTCGTGGTCATCCTCGCGACAGTGATGGTGTTGTTCTTCCGCGTGCGGCGTCAGGAACAGCGCGGGGCCGACGATCCCTTGGTGAAACCGCTCGCCTACCTGATTGCGAGTGACGGCAGCAACAACCGTCACATCATCGATAAGACGCCCTGGCGCATCGGTCGAAGCCGAAACAACGACCTTACACTGTCCGATCATTCGGTGTCGCGTATCCATGCCGAAATCCGCAGCAACGACGAAGGTGCGCTGTCTTTAAACGACCTGGAATCGTTGAACGGCGTTTTCGTTAACGATAATCGGATCGAATCGATTCAGTTACGGGAAGGCGACGCCGTCGATATTGGCGACGTCCGTTTGAGCTTCACGCTACAGGATGAAAACTATGCGGATGAAGACGCGACCGTGCTCGTACGAACGCATGCGCCTACGTAAATTCGTAAATACCTAATTCCCACTCCAATTCGATACCTTCCGCACCTGCACTGACGGCGAAGCCGCGGCTCACGCAATGCGTACCGACCACCGCCAGAACGCCATCGACAAAAATGAGCGGGGTGAGGTCTCGTTCCCAGGGCGGGACGTGCCAGTCCTGAAACAACTTTTTTAACGTTTGGCTGCGCGCGCGGGTATCCGGATGGCATCGCTCGCCGCCACCGCGGAACCGAACGGCGATCTGCGCGTTCTGCAAGCGGGCGGTGTCGACACCACCATCACGGATTTTTCGGGTGGACATCACTCCCCACGGGAAACGCATCGTGCTCGCGAAATTCCAGGCGACGCTTTCAAGACCCGGGGATTCGCTCAAGCGGCGCATGAGGTATAGATGGTCGCGGTAGCGTCGGACTTCGCAGTCCCGCCAGTGGACCACGGGCATCGCATCTTCCCGGGCACCCACGAGGCGAGAGAGGATCTGGTCGATGTGGCGGTGCCCCGGCAGCGCCGCTCCGGCCCTCGCCAGCCACCGTTTAAGTACGAAGGCGCGAATTTCCGGTTCGGAATCAAGCAGGGTCTCGATCGGAATTTGATAACCCGGACAGGCAATTGCATCGAGCGCGGCGTCGGCATTCCTGTCGATCGCACGGGCGAGCTGGGCTTGTATGTCGGCTAGGCGGTTAAGGTTGTTTACGACGCCTGGAAATCCTGCTTCGAGCGTAGGTAGCATGCGCCGTCGAATGACATTGCGCGTGTGCCGCTCGTCCGCATTGCTCGGATCTTCGATCCAGGTAAGATCTGAAACTTCGGCGTAGGCGCGCAGCACCGCTTTTCTGCAGGGTAACAAGGGACGTGCTAGGTAGCCGTCGCCAAACGGTTGCCACGGGCGTATGCCGGCGAGTCCGTGTGGGCCCGAACCACGCATGGCGTTGTGCAACACGGTTTCCACGTGATCGTCAAGGTGATGCGCCGTCAGTACACAGGTTCGGTCGTCGACTCGCGCCTTAAAGGCGCGATACCGTTCATTTCGCGCCCATTCCTCCGTGCTCATGCCGCGCTCAACCCGGCCATTCAGTACGACGACTTCGCATGGCACGCCTAAGTCCTCGGCATAGCGAACACAGTGCGCCGCCCATTGCGGACTGGCGTCCTGCAAACCATGGTCGACATGAATCGCGCTTATTTTCAGATCGCGCGGCTCGGCATATTCCGTTGCCAGGCACATGAGTACCGTCGAATCCAGACCGCCACTGAAAGCGACGACGAATCGTTCGCATTGAGACTCTTCGACAATACGATCAAGTGCGTTGACCGCGCTCTCGATAACGAACGTCATCAGATAGCGTGGGAGCCGTCTTCAGTCAATACCGCGCAACGAGAGCCGATGGCGCACTCACCCTAACGGTCGGCGTACTGTCCCATCGCAGCCAACCGCGCGCGCCGCGTCAGGACGAGATCTTCTGGATTAATCGCCGTCAGATCGTTGAGCGCCGATTCGAGCGACACCTTGAGCCTCGACGCTGCGCTCTCGATGTCCCGATGCGCGCCGCCCAGCGGTTCGTCTATGATCTCGTCGATCAAGCCGAGCTTAGCCAGGCTTGCCGAGGTAATACCCATGGCTTCGGCAGCCTCGGCGGCTTTATCAGCACTTTTCCATAGAATCGAAGCGCATCCTTCCGGTGAAATGACCGCATAAGTCGCATACTGCAACATCAATACGCGATCAGCGACGCCGATGGCGAGGGCGCCTCCGGATCCACCTTCGCCGATGACGGCCGCGACGATGGGCGTCTTTAAACCCGACATAACCATGAGATTGTGCGCTATCGCTTCGCTTTGCCCTCGTTCTTCCGCGCCGATGCCGGGATAAGCGCCCGGAGTATCAATGAATGTCACGATCGGCAACCGAAATCGCTCGCCCATTTCCATGATCCGGAGCGCCTTGCGGTACCCTTCGGGCCGCGGCATGCCGAAATTGCGCTGGAGGTTGTCTTTGGTGTTGCGCCCTTTTTGATGCCCGATAAAAGCCAGGCTACGATCGCCCATGCGAGCGATACCGGACACGATCGCGGGATCATCGCCGAACACCCGATCGCCGTGAAGCTCGTGGACGTCATCGAAGATGAGGTCGAGGTAATCTATCGTGTATGGACGTTTCGGATGACGCGCCAATTTTGCGATCTGCCAAGCGGACAAGGACGAGAAGATCTGTCGCGTCAATTCCTCCGATCGTTGGGTGAGTCGGTCGATTTCTTCGGAAATATTGATCTCCGAATCATGTCCGACGAGACGTAACTCCTCGATCTTGGCCTCGAGCTCGGCGATAGGCTGCTCGAAATCAAGGAAGTTCAGATTGACCTGAGCTTGTTCGTTGCCGTTTTGAGCCATGTGGCAATGATAACGCTAGCAGACTTCGGAAAAACGAAAATTTCCCCTGGATGGAGCTCAGCGGAATCCGGGCTACGTCGACCAAGTAGCCAGGATGGAGCGTAGCGGAATCCGGGATCCTTTCTAGTACTCTATAACGACTTGGCGCTCGCCCAGTTGGTCTTTGAGCCCGTCGATCAGTGTATCGGTCGCGTTTACCTTCCATTTTTCGCCCAACCGCAGGCGTGCACAGCCTTCCGGACGCATATACTCGACCGCGATTGGACAACGGCCGTTACTCGTGGCGATTAGGGACTCCAAGTTAGCGATAAAACCATTGCTCAGCTCAATTTCAGAAACGCTCAGCACCAACACGCGGGCGAGGCGGTTGCGCGCCTCTTCGATCGTCATGATTTTTTCGGCCTCGATACTGTGCTCGCCAGTGAATTCGTCGATATCGCAGTTACCTTCAACAACGACGATCTGGTCTGCCACGAGCTGATCCAGATGCTGCTCGTACACCTCACGATAAACGGTAACCTCGATGCGTGCGGTTTTGTCGTCTAGCGTAACTACGGCCATGCGTCCGCGCCGCGTTTTTATGGTTCTGACAGCCATGATCAATCCGGCTACGCGCTTGCGTCCCGGCGTGAGTTCAGCGAGCGTACCGCTCGCGAAGTTTGACAGTTCCAATGCATAGCGATCGATGGGATGTCCACTCAAATAAAGGCCCAAAGTCTCTTTTTCACACGCGAGTAATTCATCAGTCGACCATTCTCGGACGTCTATGTTGTCGTCCAGATTCGATTTTTCCGCGACGGCTTGCTCGCTGCCGCCCGCTTCCAAGCCGAAGAAATCCCCTTGGCCAGAGACAGCCGCCCTTATATGCTGTTCGGTAATCTGCAATACGCGTTCGACCGCCGCCATCATGACCGGTCTGGATTGGCCAAAATGATCCAACGCGCCCGCCTTGATCAACGCTTCCAGGGCCCGACGATTGATGCGTTTTTCGCTGTTGCGCTTACAAAGGTCGACGAGATCACGGTACGGGCCGCGCTGGTCCCGTTCCTCGACGATCGAATTTATGACTCCCTCACCGAGACCTTTCACTGCACCGAGGCCGTACCGGATGGTGTGTTCGTCGGCGACGCTGAAGCGGAAATTACATGCGTTGACATCCGGCGCGACCACTTCGATTCCAAGTACCCTGCACTCTTCGATCAACCTGACCACTTTGTCGGTGGTGTCCATATCGGCGGACAATACGGCGGCCATGAATGCCGCCGGGTAATGGGCTTTCAACCACGCAGTCTGATAGGCGACGAGCGCATAAGCCGCTGAATGCGATTTGTTGAATCCGTAGCCGGCAAACTTTTCCATCAAGTCGAAGATAAACGCCGCGTCGTTTCCCGAGATCCCGTTTTGAGCTGCCCCCTTGACGAAGATCTCCCGCTGCTGCGCCATTTCCTCCGGTTTCTTCTTACCCATGGCACGTCTCAGGAGATCCGCCGAACCCAAGGTGTAGCCCGCCAAAACGCGAGCGATTTCCATCACTTGCTCCTGGTACAGGATCACACCGTAGGTAGGCTTCAAGATGGGCTCCAGAGCCGGATCGGGATACCTGACTGCCGCGCGTCCATGTTTGCGGTCGATGAAATCGTCGACCATACCGGACTGCAACGGCCCCGGTCGAAACAACGCCACCAACGCGATCATGTCTTCGAATGAATCGGGATGGAGGCGTTTGATGAGCTCCTTCATTCCTCTGGATTCGAGTTGAAATACAGCGGTCGTCCTGGCGCTTTGGACGAGCTTGAACGCCGCGGAGTCGTTAAAAGGGATCTGGCCAATGTCGATACTGGAAGCGTTGTCGGCCGCGCGCCGTTTATTGATGTCCTTTATCGCCCAGTCGATGATCGTCAACGTGCGTAGCCCGAGAAAATCAAATTTGACCAATCCGATCGACTCGACGTCGCCCATATCGAATTGCGTGACAAGCGCTTCATTCCCGTGCTCGCAATAGAGCGGCATGTAGTCGGTAAGCGGTGTGGGTGCAATCACGACACCGCCGGCGTGTTTCCCGGCGTTGCGGCTCAAGCCCTCGAGTTTCAGAGCGAGCTCGATAATGCTGCGCACGTCTTCGTCGTCTTCGTAGCGCTGCTTGAGCATTGGCTCCTCAGCCAACGCGCGGCTCAAGGTCATTTGCAGGTCGAACGGAATCAGCTTTGCGAGCTTATCGACGAAACCGTACGGAAAGCCAAGCACGCGCCCGACATCCCGTACCACGGCCTTCGCCGCCATCGTGCCATAGGTAATGATTTGCGCCACCTTATCCCGGCCGTAACGGGAGGCCACGTATTCGATGACTTCGTCGCGCCTGTCCATACAGAAATCGATGTCGAAATCCGGCATCGACACGCGTTCGGGATTCAAAAAGCGCTCAAACAATAAGTCGTACTCAATGGGGTCGAGCTCGGTGATGCCGAGCGCAAACGCGGCGAGCGAACCGGCTCCCGAACCGCGTCCGGGCCCTACCGGGATCCGGTGCTGCTTCGCCCACTCGATGAAATCGGCCACGATCAGAAAATACCCGGCAAAGCCCATCGTGATGATGACGTCGAGCTCGTGCTCGAGGCGACGTCGATATGCATCTTGGGCAGATCCGTTACCACCCGCTTTCCTGATCGCACCCGACACAAATCGCTGCTCTAGCCCGATATCGGTCTTCTCGCGTAGCAATTCATCGATGGCAACCTCGTCCGAAACCGGATATTCCGGTAAATGGTAGGTATCGAGCTCGAGTTCGAAATTACAGCGGATCGCGATATTCACCGAATTCGCGAGCGCTTCCGGTACGTCGGAGAACAGATCGCACATTTCTTCGGCGGATCGAAAATACTGTTCGGGCGTGTATTCCTTTGGGCGGCGCGGATCGGCCAGCGCCCGGCCGTCGTGGATACACACCCGCGCTTCGTGCGCCTCGAATTCATCGGCTTCCAAGTATCTGACGTCATTCGTCGCCACGACCGGAACTCCGGGCGATTGAACGCGCTCCAACAGGGTTTCGATATAGCGCTCTTCGCGCTCGCGTCCGGTGCGGGTCAACTCGACGTAATATCGGTCACCGAATACCCCTTGCCATTGTTCCATCCTGCGTGCGAGAACATCCGTTTTACCGTCGCGGACCAGCTGTCCGAGATCGCCGGACGTTCCCGCGGATAGCGCGATCAAACCGATACAGGTTTCAGGCATCAGCCAGGTTTCGTCTGCCGCAACCACGCCACCTCGCTGCCCGAACCGATAGGACCGCGTGATCAAACGACTGAGGTTGCGGTATCCCACGGCGTTCTGACAAAGCAGCACGAGTTTGTATCTTGGCAGTGAGCTGTCTGGACCCGTAATCCAGAGCTCAGCCCCGGCAATCGGTTTGATGCCGGCAACGCGCGCCGCCTTATAAAACTTAGCCAAGGCGAAGACGTTACTCTGGTCGGTCACGGCTACGGCCGGCATGCTGAGAGCCGCGCATTGCTGAACGAGTTGCGGTACGCGCACCAAACCATCGACGAGCGAGTATTCGCTATGAACGTGAAGGTGTATGAAGCGCGGATCCGTCACGGTTGCAGGTTCTCACCTATCAGACGGCGAACCGGTGCGTAGGTGCATCGGTGTACAGCACAAACGCCACAACGCTCCAGCGCTCGCAGATGCGCTGCAGTCGGATACCCTTTATGCCGCGCGAACCCGTATTCGGGGTAGATTTCGTCGAGTTCGACCATCATCCGGTCGCGCGTAACCTTGGCCACGATCGATGCGGCGCTGATGGATGGAACCCGTGCATCGCCGCCGACGATCGCTGTTGCGCGGCAACTGACGTCGGGACAATGTTTGCCGTCCACGAGGATTCGGTCGGGACGCAGAGACAGATTTTCGACCGCCCGCCGCATCGCCGTCAGCGTCGCTTGCAGTATGTTGAGCCGCTCGATCTCAATAACCTGCGCAACCCCTACGCCTACCGCGCACGCCATACTGAGGACTGCATCGTATAGCCGGCTGCGTTGCCGCTCCGTTTTCTGTTTGGAATCGCCGAGCCCTACGGGTACCTCGAGCCCCAGAATTACAGCGGCGGCTACGACCGGACCCGCGAGCGGTCCGCGCCCCGCCTCATCAACGCCCGCAACAATATCGTACCGGCAGACATCACCTGAATCAGCCGCCATTACAGCAGACCGATCACCGCGCGGGCGGCATTCTGCGCTGCGCCACACTGGAGGCTGCGATGGAGTGAGCGGCTGACATCCAAAAACTCGGCGCGCTTATCCGCGTCGTCCATCCATTTCAGGAGTTCACGGCTGATCGCCCCGCCAGTCGCCGCATCCTGGATGAATTCCGGCACGAGTTCGCGCCCGGCGAGAATATTAGGCATGGCGATACGCGGGATCTTCACCATGCGTCTGATTATATGGTAGCTCAGCGGCGCCAGGCGGTACCCCACAACCATGGGGGTTTTACACAACAGCGCTTCCAGTGACGCGGTGCCCGACGCGACTATCGCTGCGTCCGCTGCGCTCAGAACCTCTTGCGCCAGTCCGAATACGATACTGCATGGCAACGGGTCGGCATAGGCGTCAATATAACGTCGCGCTTGCTCTACATGCGATTCTCGGGCCATGCATAGTACGAAGGAGGCCGCCGGCTTCTGGTGATGAATCAGTGCTGCGGCTTCGATAAAGGGCGGTAGAAGGCGATCGATTTCCTGCCTGCGACTACCCGGCATGATCGCAATAACGCTACCGTCAGTGGGCAGATTAAGCACGCGGCGCGCCGCGTTGACATCGGGTTCCAATGGTAATGAATCGGCAAGCGGATGACCGACGAACCGGGCAGCGCTGCCGTAGCGATCGAAAAAATCCGGCTCGAAAGGAAACACGGCTAGCAATAAGTCCGCAGCCGTACGGATGGACCGTGCACGCGCCGATCGCCACGCCCAAACCTGCGGACACACGTAGTGCACGGTTCGGATCCCATGCCGCTTGAGCCGGCGTTCGATTCCCAGATTGAAATCGGGCACGTCGATTCCGACAAAAATATCCGGCGGATTATCAAGGAAATGCTGGATAAGGCGGCTACGTACCCGTCGCAAGGCCGGATACCGCCGGAGAACTTCGACGAGCCCCATTACCGAGAGCTGCTCTATGTTCGCGATCGGGTCGCAGCCGGCGGCGATCATTTCGGGCCCCGCCATACCTTCGAAGCTGACGTTCGAGATTTCGTCACGCATAGCCCGAATAAACGCGCCGCCCAGCCGATCGCCCGAAGATTCGCCGGCGACGATGCCGATCCGAACCTGGCGCTTACTCATCGTCCATAGTGAGGACGTCGTACCTGCATTATGATTCGCTCGTCGCTTGCGTCCGCTAGCGAACGATGCCGCGTTCAGACGTTCGAATGAACTCCAACATCTGTCCTACCTGTGGATACTCACAACCTTCTTCTTCCAGTATGACCATCGCGTCTTCCAAGCTGAGCCCTTGACGGTAGAGCGCCTTGTAACATCGCTTTAATGACGCGATGACTTCGGCATCCACCCCACGGCGCTTGAGACCTTCTCGATTGATACTACGTGGGCGCGCTGTATTCCCGTCGACCATAATGAACGGCGGAACATCACGTACGATAATGGCCGCAATTGCCGAGAAGCTACTTTCGCCCATGCGGCAAAACTGGTGCACGCCAGTAAAACCGCCGAGTACCGCAAAATCATGAATTTCAACATGGCCCGCCAAGGTCGCGTTATTCGCAAATACGGTGCCGTTTCCCACTTGACAATCATGCGCTATATGGCAGTACGCCATGATCCAGTTATCGTTTCCCACACGCGTTACACCGCCGCCCGGCCCGGTTCCACGGTTGATTGAGGTGTATTCGCGGATCGTATTGCGATCGCCAATTTCGAGACGCGATTCGCCCGATCCGTCGAATTTTTTGTCCTGCGGGTCACCTCCGATAGCACAAAATGGCCCGATGAGATTGTCGGCGCCGATCCTAGCCGGGCCGTTGATGATGGTGTGGGATCCTATGCGCGTGCCCTCGCCTATTTCCACGCTCGCGCCGATGAGTGCCCGCGGACCCACTTCCGTGTCGGACGCGAGTCGAGCTGCGGGATCAACTCGCGCGTTGGGATCGATCAACTGCCCGATTCTCGCTCGGTCGTCATTAACTCCGCGCTCGCGACGATCTCTTCGCCGACTTCCGCGGTTGCGTCAAACCGATAAATTCCGCGGATCTTGCGCTTTAAAACCGCGCTTATGATGAGTTGATCGCCTGCACTAACCGGCTGCTTGAATCGTGCTTTGTCGACACCGACGAGATAGTAGACGTTGCCGGTCTCACTGCGTGCTTTATTGGAATAAAACGCAAGCATTCCTGTCGCTTGGGCCATCGATTCGAGTATCAGCACCCCGGGCATGATGGGGTGACCGGGGAAATGCCCCTGAAAGTACGGTTCGTTAATCGATACGTTCTTAATCGCCTTAATCGATTCGAACGGTTTGTATTCTATGATTCGATCGATGAGTAGGAACGGATACCGATGAGGCATCGTTTGCAGAATTTTGGAGATCGCCAAATCTTCCATGACGACGATTCACCAAGCCCCGGCAGCATCGTCGCCCGTGTCGCGGCGACGGTCTTCTTGCACAGCGGTGCTCGCGAAGACCGATTTAGCGCTTAACCAGGCCTATTTGGCAGTTTTCTGGAGTCGCTCTATGATGGCGTCTGTTATATCGACTTTTCCACTAAAGAAAACGACGCCCTGACCTAAGACCATATCGAAGGATTGCTCCGCTGCCAGCGCATCGATAGCTTCCTTGATCTTAATCTGAATCTTGCCCATTTCTTCGTTGCGGCGAAAGTTCACGTCTTCCTGAAATTCAGTCGTATCCCGCTTGAGTTCGCGTCGTTTCCCAACAATGTCGCGTTCGAGGCGCGCGCGCTCGGCTTCGCTCATGATCGCGCCGTCCTTACTAAAGCGATCCTCCAACCCCTTCAGGTCCTTTTGCAGTGCGACCAGATTACGGTCACGCGTAGCAAATTCCTTTTCCAGTTTCTTGCGGGCGGCCTCAGCCTGTGGCGCCGCTTCAAGGATCTTTGCGGCATTGACGACGCCGATTTTATAGTCTGCAGCGAAACTCGAGCCTATCGGCACCAAGATCGTCAATAGCGAAATAAACGAGAAAAGTACTAGTCTTTTCAATTCAATGCTCCAGTGCGTCGTCTGGCCGATTTTACCATCTTCCGCTCGTTTCGCCCTAACGGGCGGGTATCTGCGCTGGCTAAAACTGCGTCCCGAAGTTGAACTGGAATTTTTGGAGTTCATCACCCTGTCGGTCCTTGAACGGTTGCGCAAAACTAACGGACAAGAGGCCGAACGGAGACATCCAGATACCGGAAATACCTAGGGACATTCGTATCCGGCTGAGTTCAAACTTTTGATCGGACGCATAGACGTTTCCAGCGTCCATGAATCCGGATAGGCGGACTGACTTGAATTCCGCGAGGAACGGAACGGGGAT
This sequence comes from Gammaproteobacteria bacterium, assembly GCA_965217605.1. Taxonomy (GTDB): domain Bacteria; phylum Pseudomonadota; class Gammaproteobacteria; genus JAYYZW01. The sequence continues at coordinate 256,998 of CBDCJB010000002.1, read as the reverse complement.
AATCACTTCCGCGTTGCCGATCAAAGAAATGTTGCCACCGAGCGCGCGACCGAATATATCCTCCGGCCCCAGGGAATTTTCTTCGTAACCACGAACGGTTCTCGGGCCACCGGCGAAGAAGTTTTCGAAGAACGGCAACTCGGAGGTATCTCCGTATGAGTCGCCGTAGCCGATGCGTCCTTTCAGTTGCAGGGTGTAGTTGCTGATGAGCGGTATGAATACTCGCGCATCGTAATCGACTTTGAAATAACGGAGGTCCCCACCCGGCAGCGCAAGCTGTGCGCGTATGCGTTGCAACACGCCGCGATCCGGGAAAATCGCCGCATTTCTGGTGTCGTAGGAAAACGACGAGGTCAACCTGAAGATATCGTATTTATTCCCCTCTCGAAGCAAAAACAGGAAAATGATGGGATCGAGGAACAACGGATTCGTGTTGATTTCGGTTGACTCGTAATTCATCCCTACATTTACGTAGCGGAACTCACTAATTGGAATGCCGAAGCTCATTCCAGCGGATTTGGTTTCCGTATCGAATACGGTCCGGTTGGTATCGCCTGGTTCTGTTTTGGCATACGAAAGGTCAAAACCACGTGCTACGCCGTGGATCGTCCAGTACGGATTGAGATAACCAAGCCTGAACGTTTGATTGATTTCGCTGTTATTGAACGCGAAACTGACGCTCTTGCCGCTGCCGAGGAAATTGTCCTGAGTGACATTAGTGTTGAAAATGATTCCGGCCGATTGCGAAAATCCCAGCCCTAAGAGCAGATTTCCGGATGGCCGCTCTTTCACCGTGATGTTGACATCCACCTGGTCGGTTAAGCCCGGTACGGCTGGCGTTTCCACATTGACATCTTCAAAGTAACCCAGACGGCGTAAGCGCACTTTCGATCGCTCGACCTTCATGGTCGATATCCACCCGCCTTCCATCTGTCGCATTTCACGTCTGAGCACTTCGTCGCGAGTCCTCGCGTTCCCGAAAAAATTCACACGCCGTACATATACGCGTTGTCCGGGATCGACGAAATAAGTGATGCCGGCTTCTTTTTCGTCCTTATTGATGTCGGGTATCGCATTGACGTTGGCAAAAGCATAACCTTCGCTGCCAAGCCGATCGGTGATGTTCTTGCTGGTTAGCGTCAGCAGTTTCCGCGAGAACAGCATGCCCTCGCGGGTTGCGACCAATTTGAACAGCTCTTCAGGCTCTACGACCAGATTACCGGCGAGCTTGACGTCACCAACCAGGAATAGTTGGCCTTCGGTAAGATTGATCGTGACATATACATCAGACTTATCGGGCGTTATTGAAACCTGCGTCGAATCGACTGAGAAATTAATGAATCCGTTATCCAAATAGAGTGAGCGGAGTGACTCCAAATCGCCGGAAAGTTTCTGCTTCGAGTATTGGTCGTCTTTCGTAAACCAACTGATCCAATTGGGCGTGGTCAACTCGAACAGGTTAAATATAACCTCGTCTGAAAACGATTCATTACCAATAACGTTGATCTGTTTGATGCGAGCCGCTTCGCCTTCGGAGATCGTAATCGCGACTTCAACGGTTTTATCGTCTATCGGAATGAGTTCGTGTTCTATGCGTACGCCATATTGGCCGTTAGCGTAATACTGACGCCGAAGTTCCTGGGTTACGCGGTCTAGCTTCGCTTCATTGAATACTTCACCTTTTTCAAAGCCAATCTCCGCCAGACCTTCGAGTAGATTGTCTGTCTTCAGCGCCTTATTACCGTCAAAGGTAATATCCGAGATGGTTTCGCGTTCCTGCACAATAACCACGAGCACGTCTCCGTCGCGCTCCAAACGAACGTCTTTAAAGAGTCCTGTCTTGAATAAGGCGCGTACGGCGTCCCGCGACCGCTTGTCGTCTACCGCGTCGCCGACGCTGATGGGCAGGTAATTGAAAACTGCACCGGGAGAGATGCGTTCCAGTCCTTCGACCCGAATGTCATCGACTACAAATGTTTCCGCTGCGAAAGCAGTCGTCGCGGACAGGAGCAAAACAATGTGTATCCAGCCCGCAATAAAGGCTCTAAGCATAGATTCTTAGTTAGATGTTTGAGTTGTCCGTCACCTGCGTTTAAAGGATGCGGAGGATATCGTTGTAGACAGCTAACCCCATGAGGCTCAACAACATCACCAAACCGATTTGTTGTCCGTAGGCCTGAAGATGCTCAGACACCGGTTTTCGCGTCACGAATTCTATCAGGTAATAAAGAAGGTGTCCGCCGTCGAGCAGCGGGATGGGTAGAAGGTTAAGAACCGCTAAAGAGACGCTGACCAAAGCCAAGAATTCTAGAAATCTGGCCGGGCCCATTTTTGCCGACTGTCCCGCGTAATGGGCGATGCTGATCGGCCCGCTGAGGTTGTGAACCGAAGCCTCGCCTACCACCATCTTAACCAGAAATTTGAGTGTGGTTATGCTCATCCCCCAGGTTCTCTGCGCCGCACCGCCTACCGCGGCAAACGGGTTATAGCGTTCGGTTCCCATCGGTATCGACTCGATGTCTTCAGGGATCCGTACTTCGGCACCAATGCGCCCGATCGGCTCGCCGTCAATATCGACGGCGCGTGGAGTCAGCGGGAGCACTATTTGTTCGCCGGATCGGGCGATCAGGACATCCAAGGTGCGCGCGGGACTGGCACGAACGAAATCAACCCACTGACTCCACGAATTTACCTCCCGGCCGTCCGCTCGGAGTATGCGGTCACCGGCTATGAAACCGGCTATGGCGGCTGGTTCACCCGCTACGACACGTTCTATCACGGGGGGTATCAGTGGTCGCAATGGTGTTACGCCAATCTCGGCGAAGAAATCACCTTCGCTGATGTCATCGATCGATAATTGAGTGAAGTCGAGTGAAGACAATCGTTCGAATCCGGACGGACCGCGCATGACGAAACTTACTGTCCGGCCATCGAGAATAGCGTCCAATGATTTGCGAAACACGCCATCCCATGTTCGTGTTTCCAGGCCCTCGACCTCGATGATCTCAAAACCTCGAGTCAATCCTGCGCGCGCTGCAATCGATTCGTCTTCAACCTCGCCGATGATCGGGCGAGGGCCCGTTACGCCCATGACCAGTACGAGCCAATAGGCGCAAAAGGCCAATATGAAATTTGCAATCGGGCCAGCAGCCACGACAGCGGTTCTAACGCTTAAGGATTTACGATTAAACGCGCGGTGTAATTCGCTAGCTGCAACCTCGCCTTCGCGCTCGTCGAGCATCTTCACATAGCCACCCAGCGGCACCGTCGCAATAACAAATTCCGTTTCGCCGGAATAGCGGCGCCACACGGGTTTCCCGAAACCCACCGAAAACCTCAAAATTTTTATACCGAGTCGCTTCGCGACCCAGTAATGCCCGAACTCATGCGCTGTGACGAGCACACCCAGTGCAACGATAAACCACAGCAGCGTTTGGACGAGCTCCATCAATGAACACCCTGGGCTAATCTGACGCGGATCGTCTCGCGTGCTTGGCTGTCAGCCTCAAGTATGGTTTCAAGATCTTTTGCCTCGCCTACCTCGACATGCTCGAGCGCATAATCCACCAGCATAGGTATCGACGTGTAAGGCGTTTTGTCATCCAGAAACGCGGCCACCGCAAGTTCATTTGCCGCGTTGAGAATCGCGGGTGCAGTACCACCCATCGCCATTGCGTCCTTCGCCAATCTCAGGCATGGGAAGCGATCGTAATCGGGTTCTTCAAAATCGAGTTTTCTGACGTCGAATAAGTCAAGTCGCTCGACGCCCGAGGCACAGCGTTCAGGCCATGCGAGGGAATACGCAATCGGCGTACGCATATCGGGATTACCCAACTGCGCCAGGACCGATCCGTCCACGTATTCGACCATCGAATGAATGACGCTTTGGGGGTGAATAACGACCTCGACTTGTTGCGGCGACGTTCCAAACAGCCAGCATGCTTCGATTACTTCCAGACCTTTGTTCATCATCGTCGCGGAATCTACCGATATCTTTCTACCCATTACCCAGTTTGGATGCGCGCACGCCTGCGCCGGAGTCACCTGCTCCAATTCTTCCAGCGGAACCGAACGGAACGGTCCACCCGACGCCGTTAATAAAATGCGGGTCACGCCCACGTCATCCAAACCCTGCCCGAAATTCGGTGGCATGCACTGGAATACAGCATTGTGTTCACTATCTATCGGCAAAAGTTCAGCATCATTTTGCCGTACCGCGTCCATGAACAGCTGGCCGGACATGATCAGCGACTCCTTATTCGCCAGCATGACGCGCTTTCCAGCTCGCGCCGCCGCGAGATTCGGCAGCAGGCCGGCGGCGCCGACGATACCCGCCATGACGTAATCAACGTTGTCATCGGCAACCACCGTTTCCAGGGCTTGCGTACCGGTTAGAACCCGGGTGTCGAGATCCGCTTCCCGAATCCTTCGGTCCAACTCTTCGCCAGCGTTATCTTGGACCATGACGGCAAACGCCGGGTTCCATTCTCGACATTGATCGAATAGCGCATCAACGTTCGAATTCGCAGTAAGCGCGTATACGCTATAACGATCACGCTGCCGAGAGATGACGTCGAGCGTGTTCACGCCGATAGTGCCCGTCGAGCCGAGAATCGCAATCGCTGTCATTATTGTCCCGCGCTGATGAATCCCACGGTAAATACCGGGGCTGCCGCGAGTATGCTATCTATTCGATCCAAAATACCACCATGCCCGGGTAAGATTGAGCCGCTATCCTTTAACCCACAAGAACGTTTGAGCAAGCTTTCGAGCAAGTCACCGATGACCGACGCGGCGAAGGTCACGGCGACGATTAGGAGGACGACTAATAACGGCGCGGGTTTCAAAGTCAGCGCCGCAACGACTGCCAACGCCAAGGTGCCGAACAACGCGATCAGCAATCCCTCCCAGGTCTTGCCCGGGCTGATGCGACTCGCGAGCCGCCGCCGACCCAGCGCTTTACCGCCGAAATAAGCGAGCGTATCCGCACTCCAAACCATCGCGAGTAACGCGATCAGCATTTCAGGCCAACGTTCGAGCAAGATGATTACCGCGCTCCAAGCGGGGACTAGGACCAACCAACCGAGTAATGCGAGGCCCGGGCCATTGCTCAATTTGGGCGTACCCTTGATCTGATAATGCACGATCAGCACGCTTGCAAACGCCCACCATGCGCAGGCAATGAACAACAGCAGATATTCTTCCGCATGGTGCCGCAACACCTGGTATAGCACTATCGTGATCGCGATTGTCGCTAGGCCATATACCGTACGCAGCGCTGACGATTTAGCGCCGGCTAGCAAGGCCCATTCCATTGCCCCGGCGAAGATGAGCAAGGTAAAGAACGCCTGCATGACCCAGGACGGCAGATAAAGAATGCCACCGACGACGGTTAGTCCGAGAATGACGGCGGTCCAGATGCGGGCTGAAAGCATTCGCACTAAGCCGCGTGATTATTTAGAAGTGGTTTCAAAATTCGTCCGCGGCGGGAAGTCTTGGCGCGCGACCATTCGAGGAGCGCAGTTTTATGCGTAATTTGCAACTTCACCGCACCGCACCGCACCGCACCGCACCGCAGAAGGTCGCACAACACAGCATCAACGTCTCAGGCGAATTTTGAGACCACGTCTAACGCATTCCGTTCGAACGGCAGCTATTTGGTCTCAGGCGCCAACACCGCATCGACTTCACCGCTGACCTGGTCGCCCGTCATGCCGAATCGCCGTTGCCGGCTTCGATAACTCGCTAGTGCTTTTTCGAATTCGACCGTATCGAAATCCGGCCACAAACAATCGGTAAAATGAAGTTCCGTATAGGCAAGTTGCCAAAGTAGATAATTGCTGATGCGCTTTTCCCCGCCCGACCGAATGAAGAGATCGGGCTCCGGTAAATCGCTCAGCGCTAAATTCTCAGCGATCATTGCGGGGCTAATGGCTGACGAATCCAATTCTCCCCGCTCGATCGCGAGCGCGATTTTGCGAGCCGCTTCGGTGATATCCCAACGTCCGCCGTAATTGGCCGCAATGACGAGGTTCAACCCCTCATTGTCACGCGTTTTGGCTTCTGCATTAATAATGCAACGCTTGAGCTTCTTGGGAAACGGTTCTTTGTCGCCGACGACGCGCAGACGCACACCGGCGTCATGAAGCCGGTCAATTTCCTGTTCCAGCGCCACGACAAACAGGTCGAAGAGCAACCTTACTTCAGTCGGTGGCCGCCGCCAGTTTTCACTACTGAACGCAAATAAGCTCAGCGCCTCGATTTCAACTTCTGCGCAGTATTTTACGATGACGCGAAGATTTTCTACGCCGGCGCGATGACCTGCAATTCTCGGGAGTTGACGTTTACGCGCCCACCTGCCATTACCGTCCATGATGATGGCGACGTGGCGTGGTAACTTCGAATCCATCTGAATTTCCTTCAAAGCCTCAAACCTCGAGCAATTCTGCTTCCTTAGCAACGACGATCTGGTCGATTTTCGCCACGTGCTCATCGGTCATCTTTTGAATGACGGTATCACTGCGCCTTTCGTCATCCTTCGAGATCTCCTTGGACTTCGTCAGCCCCTTTATATGCGATATCGCATCGCGTCGAATGTTACGCACGGCTACCTTGGCTTGTTCTGCTTCGTTTTTGATGAGCTTTATCAACTCTTTTCGGCGTTCTTCGGTTAACGGCGGTATCGGTATTCTGATGACCGTCCCTGCCGTCGATGGATTCAGTCCCAAATCAGACTCGAGAATCGCCTTCTCTATCGCCCCGACCATTGATTGGTCCCATACCGTTATACTCAGCGTGCGCGCATCTTCGATCGCGACATTCGCAGTTTGCGTGATTGGTGTCTGGGTTCCGTAGTAGTCGACGCTGATGTGGTCCAGCAGGCTCGGGTGCGCTCGCCCTGTCCGCAATCGGGTTAAGTCGGATTTAAACGATTCGACGCTCTTGCCCATGCGGACCGTCGCGTCATCCGTAATTTCCTTAACCGTCATTCCTTCACTGTAACCAGCGTGCCGACTTCGCGTCCGAGCGCAGCGGCGAGAAATGTTCCGGGCTTTGTCATATCAACCACTCGCAACGGCATCTTGTTCTCGCGGCACAATACGATTGCCGTAGCATCCATGACACCGAGCTTGCGTTCAAGTATGTCGTCGTAATCAAGTGTGTCATAGCGTTCAGCGTTTCGATCTTTCTCTGGATCTGCGGAATAGACACCATCAACTTTAGTCGCCTTTATCATCAAATTGGCGTTGATCTCTATCGCACGCAGACTCGCGGCGGAATCGGTGGTGAAAAACGGATTTCCCGTGCCGGCCGCAAGCACTACTACGCGTCCTTTTTCGAGATGTCGAATTGCGCGCCGACGAATGTAGTCTTCACAAACTTCATTGATTTTGATCGCCGACATCACCCGCGCATATACGCCCTTACGTTCGAGCGTATCCTGGATGGCAAGCGCGTTGATTACGGTTGCGAGCATGCCCATTTGATCGGCGGTAACGCGATCGATGCCTGACGCCGCAAGCCCGGCGCCACGAAAAATATTCCCGCCGCCGATAACAATTGCGACCTCCACGCCGGCACTTTTGAGATCCCGAATTTCGTCGCCCGTCCGCTCGAGTACAGCATGATCGATGCCATACTCTTCGTTTCCTAATAGTGCTTCGCCGCTGAGCTTGATTAGTACGCGTGCGTATCCTGGTTCGAGCGATTCGTCAACCGTCGAAGCTGTCGCGGGGCCGACCTCTGACATTTCGGTGCTCAAGATTGCGTAGCGCTCCGCGCTTGTTCCATCACTTCTTCGGCAAAATTGTCTTGGCGTTTTTCGATCCCCTCCCCAACCTCGTAACGGATAAACCGAGTGACTGTCGCATCATTGTCATTGAGAAGTTCTCCGACCTTCAAATCAGGATCTTTTACGAAAGCTTGACCAGTTAAAGTAATTTCGTTGATAAACTTTTTAAGGCGCCCGTTGACCATCTTCTCCACGATTTCGGGCGGCTTGCCGCTGCTCTCAGCCTGCGCGACGTGAATTTCACGTTCTTTAGTGAGAAGCTCGGATGATAAATCGGCTTCGCTCACACCGAGCGGGTTGCTGGCCGCGATATGCATGGCGAGGTCACGCGCGAGTTCCGGGGATCCACCCTGCATCGCGACCAACACGCCGATCCGCTTGCCGTGCACGTAGGACTCGATCAAACCACTGCCAAACTCGAGAACTTCGAATCGACGTACCGAGATGTTTTCACCAATCTTTGAAACGAGACTGGTTCGTAATTGCTCGATAGTATCGCCGCCATCGGTAATGATAGCGTTGAGCGCATCTAAATCTTTAGGTCTGTGCTCCAATATGGCTCGCGCGACGACGTCGGTGAACCGAATGAAGTTTTCGTCGTTCGCGACGAAGTCCGTTTCGCTATTCACTTCCACGAGTAACGCGCTGCCGGTGCCGAGGCTCGCGACGATGGCACCCTCGGTGGCGATACGGCCGGCCTTTTTGGCAGCCTGCGCGGCGCCTGTTTTGCGCAGGTGCTCGATCGCGGCTTCGATATCGCCATCCACGGCCACCAGCGCTTTTTTGCAATCCATCATACCGGCGCCAGACCGTTCTCTCAGCTCTTTAACCTGGCTTGCGGAAATCGCCATTGTCCGACCTTCGCGAATGTTGAATCGCCCGCGAGCGGGCTTCTAAGAACCGTAATCGGGCGCCATGCGAGCCGCCGTGTGGGCAAAGCGTCCAATTATCCGGGGCATGTATTCAGTCCTTACCGTCTTCGGACGCAACAGCCTCCACAACCGCTTCGGCGGCTGGTTCTTTGTCCGGTGCGTCCTCGGAAGCCGCAGCTGTGCCCGGTGTTGGTGCAGACGTCGCATCGGGAGCGGGTGGCTCCGCGACCGCGGGTGGGGGTGCTACTTCTACGGACCGGCCCGGTGCCGCAGATGCCTCCGCTTCGTCTATTTCGACGAATTCGTCGCCTGCGCCTTCGGCCGCTTCCGACATCGTGAGACGACTGTCGAGAACGGCATCCGACATGGCTTTAGCGTAAAGATTGATCGAACGGATCGCATCGTCATTACCCGGGATCACATAGTCGATACCCTCGGGCGAGTTGTTCGTGTCAACCACCGCCACGATCGGAATGTTGAGTTTGATCGCCTCGGCAACCGCGATGCGTTCATGTCCGACATCGACGATAAACAGGGCGTCGGGGATGCCTTCCATTTCCTTGATGCCCCCGAGTCCCTGGTTGAGTTTCTCCAATTCTCGCCGAACCTGGAGACCCTCTTTCTTCGACATGCGCTCGAGGCCGCCAGTTTCGATCGTCTCCTCGAGCTCACGCAATCGATTGATGGATTGTTTTACCGTCTTGAAGTTGGTCAACATGCCACCCAGCCAGCGTCGGCTGACGTAGGGCATAGAACAGCGTTGCGCTTCCCGGGCAATGGCCTCTTGAGCGGCCCGTTTCGTCCCGACAAACAAGATCCTGCCACGTTTCGACGTCAGCCGGCCGATAAAATTGATCGCCTCGTCGAACAGCGGCAGCGACTTCTCGAGGTTGATAATATGGATCTTGTTGCGTTCCCCGAAGATATACGGGGCCATCTTGGGATGCCAGAATCGGGTCTGGTGGCCGAAATGCACGCCAGCCTCAAGCATCTGGCGCATGCTCACGTCGCTCATTGCGGAAACTCCCGTTGGGTTTAACCTCCACGGATCCCATGTGCCGATCTACCGCGAGCGGAAGACACCCGGGCACATGTGACGATGCCGTGTGCGTATTGGCTGACTCGTCTAATTGCCTACAGGGCGCGCGCTTTATACCATAGAACCTTCGTAGCAACAATGACTTGGGCGCAGAACCAACATGCCCGTCTCGATCAAGACAGCCGAAGAAATCGACAAGATGCGGGTGGCCGGCCGCCTTGCCGCGGAAGTGCTCGACATGCTCGCCACGCATGTGCGCGCGGACGTCACCACGCGCGAATTAGACGCCTTGTGCCACGAATATATCGTGACGGTTCAGCAAGCGATCCCAGCGCCACTTAACTACCACGGCTTTCCGAAATCGATTTGCACGTCCATCAACCATGTTGTTTGCCACGGCATACCGGCCGACAGGAAACTCAAAAACGGTGACATCGTCAACATTGATATCACGGTCATCAAAGATGGTTTTCACGGTGACACATCAAAGATGTTTCTGGTTGGCGATTCCTCGATTAAAGCACGGCGTCTGGTGGAAACGTGTTACGAATGCCTGAGGACCGGTATCGACATGGTGCAGCCAGGCGTTCGCTTGGGCGATATCGGCGCCGCTATCCAGAAATTGGCGGAGTCGCGGAATTTTTCAGTCGTGCGGGAATATTGCGGGCATGGGATCGGTCGGGAGTTCCATGAGGAACCACAGGTGCTTCATTACGGCAATCCGGGAACAGGTATGGAGTTGCAAGCGGGCATGACTTTTACCATCGAACCGATGATCAATGCAGGCAAACGACACGTGAAGCTGCTACCGGATAATTGGACCGTTGTGACCAAGGATCGTAGCCTTTCCGCGCAATGGGAACATACGATTCTGGTCACCGGAACCGGGCGTGAAGTGCTCACCGCGCGGGCGGAAGAACGCTTCGACATTGCCGCGTGAGCCGATGCCGAGCGGCGCAATAAGCGGTCGTGATACCGCAAACTTGGATTTTGCCCATGCCCTGATCAACGCGTCCATGACATGAAGCTACCGGCGCCTCGGACGGAATCGGATCTACTCGCCCGCGCACAAGCGTGCGCCGGCTTGACCGTAGCTGAAATGGCCGTGCGGACGGGCCAGCGACAGCCTGATGATTTGCGCGGCCACAAGGGTTGGTTGGGCCAGTTATTGGAGATCGCGATGGGTGCCGACGCGCAGTCAAAACCGGTGCCTGATTTCGAACACCTCGGTATTGAGATGAAGACCATACCCCTCAATGAGAACGGCCGGCCGCGTGAATCGACGCACGTTTGCACGGTAGCTTTGCGCGATCTAGTCGGACAGCGATGGAAGACCTCCACCGTCTATGCAAAGCTGCAGCGCGTTCTTTGGATTCCGATCGAAGGCACACCGTCAATCCCGCTTGCGCGCCGCCGGATCGGCCAGCCGCTGATCTGGAGCCCCACCGAAAATCAGGAACGGGTGTTGCGTGAAGACTGGGAGGAGCACATGGAACTCATTGCAACGGGTCGCATCGATGAATTGGACGCCCGCCTTGGCAGCTACTTGCAGGTTCGTCCCAAGGCCGCCAACGCGCGAGCGCTCGCACCGGCAACCGATTCAAGTGGCGTACCCGCGCACACGCTGCCGCGAGGATTTTATTTGCGGCCCTCATTCACGCATTTGATCCTGAGTGAAGCAGCGGTGAGGTGATGGATCGGGCCGACGCATATCACGCTCGAGGATGGCGCTTGTGTATCGCACCGATGATGCGGCGCACGGATCGCCATTTCAGATACCTGGCGCGGTTACTATCGCCGCACGCGCGCCTTTACACTGAAATGATCACCGCCAGCGCAATCGTGCATGGTGATCGCGACCGATTGCTGCGCTTCGAACCGGCCGAACATCCGGTGGCGGTGCAACTGGGCAGCGGTGACCCAGCCGAATTGACGGTGGCCGCTCGCATTGCCGCGGCTTACGGATACGACGAAGTCAATCTCAATTGCGGCTGCCCCAGCGATCGCGTCAAGTCTGGAAAATTCGGGGCCTGTTTAATGGCGGAGCCCGACCGCGTCGCGAATTGCCTGAAAGCGATATTGGACGGCGTACCGCCACAGATAACAGTCTCGGCGAAATTGCGTCTCGGGGTTGACGATCTGTATAGCTACACTTATTTCCGCGATTTCGTCGGCACCTTGCTCAAAGCGGGTTGCCGAGTGTTTCAAGTGCACGCCAGAAAAGCATGGTTAAAGGGCTTGAGCCCACGCGAAAATCGCGAGATCCCGCCGTTGAATTACGCCTGGGTGTACCGGCTGAAACGCGAATTTCCAACTGCCGTAGTGGTGCTCAATGGTGGTCTCAACGAAGCAAAGACCATCGACCGGTACTTTGAACACATCGACGGCGTTATGGTCGGGCGTCACGCCTACGGGGATCCCTATGTCATATCGCAATACGAAGACGCTTTATTCGACGCCGCCGCGACACCGCTGTCGCGGAGCGATATCGTGAGCCGGTATTTGCCTTACGTGGAGCGCGAAATCTCACGCGGTGCGCGCTTAGCGCACTTGAGTCGACATCTTTTGAATCTGTTCCGCAACTGCCCGGGCGCGAAATCCTGGCGCCGGTATCTCACGCTTCACGGAGGCGACCCCGAGGCCGGAACGGACGTCATTCGCGCCGCCCTCGCCTTGGTCGACCGCGGCGAAGCTTCATCGTTGAAACCGGTTTACAGCAGCGACGAAACCACACCGGTTTGACGCTCATATAATAGCCTTTAAGATCATTCTCTAACCTGGGTAAGTGGCAGGGCTATTTGCTAAATCAGTTATAATGGCCCGACCTGGCCGATGGGCCACGCGCAAGCTTAGGGGCGACGCGCCCGCAGGCTAAATCGAAGAATCGAGTACGCGCTTGGATTTCGAAACTGCACGTTTCAACATGGTCGAGCAGCAGATCCGTCCTTGGGAGGTGCTGGATCCGACCGTATTGGAAGCCTGTCTGCACGTACCACGTGAGATTTTCGTCCCGGACCCATACGAGAATCTCGCGTTCTCAGACACGACGATCGAGATCGGCCACGGCCAGACCATGATGGCGCCGAAGGTCGAAGCGCGTTTGCTGCAGGCACTCGCTATTGAGGGCAGTGACCGGATCCTCGAGATCGGCACGGGTAGCGGTTATCTCGCCGCTTTGCTCGCCACGCTGGGCGGACAGGTTACGAGCATTGAAATTTTTGACGATCTTTCCGCATCCGCGGAACAAGTCTTGGCGCGCGTTTCCAAAACGAACGTCGATCTGCTCGTGGGGGATGGCCTCGAAGGTTGGCTTACGGCCGCGCCCTACGACGTAATCGCCGTGACGGGCTCCGCACCAAACCGGATCCCGTCTATCGAACAGCAATTGAGCATCGGTGGGCGCATGGTTGCCATTCTCGGCACATCACCCGTCATGGAAGCTACGTTGATCACGCGCGTGGACGAATACACCTGGGCAACTGAGATCCTCTTTGAAACGGATCTCGATCCTCTCATCGGGGCGGAGCAGAAACCGGAGTTTCAGTTCTAAGAGTGGATAATTACAAATGGACCCGGCCACCTACCAGTAACCGTACATCGTTAAAACGCAAGTTGCGCATGCATTCGTCCAAAACATCATTCGGAGTCGTCATGATCGCCGTTGCGTTGACCGCGGCGCCGGCTACCTGTGCCGCCCGAAGTAATCTCTTGACGATACTCGAAGCCGCCGAACAGATGGACCCGGAATACCGCGAGGCGCAAGCCGCGGCGTTGTCGATCGCAGAAGGCGTACCACAGGCGCGCGCCGAATTGTGGCTTCCGAAACTATCCTTCTCGGCTGGTACGTCCCGGTTACGGCAAGACCTCGAACTCGCGTCCCAATTCGGTACCGGTGGACAAATCAGTTTTACAACTGAAAACTTCCGTATCAATCTATCGCAACCGATCTACCATCACGACCGGTTTATCGCGCTCAAACAGGCTGATAAACGGGTACAGCAGGCGCAGTTAGAGGTTCTGGTCGCGCGACAAGAGCTGATGGTTCGGGTGTCAGAGCGATATTTCGAGGTGCTCGCAGCGCGCGACAATCTTGCATTCGCGCGAGCGGAGAGAGAATCGTTGTTGAGCCAGCTAGAGCAGGCGCAACAGCGCTTCGATGTCGGATTGATCGCCATAACCGACGTTCAAGAAGCCCAAGCCGGCTACGACCGTGCAACTGCCAGCGAGATCACTGCGCGTAACGAAGTTGAAAACGCTCACGAAGGACTGCGCGAAGTTACGGAAACCTATCACATCGACCTTTCGCCTTTGGGTGAAGCGATGCCGCTCGTCGTACCGGAACCGCAAGACATCGAGGCATGGGCGAACACCTCACTTCAGAACAATATTGCATTGAGCGCCGCAACGGTCGAATCAGAGATTGCCCAACAAGAGATCCGAAGACAGCATGCGCAGCATTTCCCGACGCTCGATGTCACCGGCAGCCATGGATGGAATAAGCAGGGCGGGCGTTTCGATAGTACGTCGGTTACTCAAGGTGATATCGGCATCGAATTCAATATGCCGATATTCGAGGGGTGGTCGACGGTATCGCGTACACGCCAGGCGGAACACGATCACCGCGCGTCCGTGGAACGCCTCGAGCAAACGAAGCGTGCGATCTATCGTCAGACGCGCGAAGCCTACCTCGGCGTTATCTCTCAAATCAGCTCGGTCAAGGCGCTCAAGCAGGCCGTATTGTCTTCACGGACAGCGCTGGAGTCGACGCAGGCCGGGTTCGAGGTTGGCACCCGCACCGCTATCGATGTGGTCGGGGTCGAACGTGGACTTTCAGAGGCGAAACGCGACTATGCGCGGGCTAGATACGATTACATTCTCGAAACCTTGCGACTCAAACAAGCAGCCGGCAGCCTGCAACCCGACGACATAGCGATCGCGAATTCGTGGTTGACTGATCAACCGGCTGGGCCCACCGAACCATCGCCCTAATTACAACCTCGTGACAGGGCACTAGCCGGCGACGTAAAAATCGCAAAAGGACCATCATGGCAAGCGCAGGCTCTCCCAGCAGCTACGCAAAATGTAGTTCGTCAGATTCGATATTGGCGGTCGTCGATATTCAGCAGCGCCTCGGCGGCGCCATGCCAGCCAAGGTTTTGAACCGCGTCATCGTCAACTCCACATTACTGAGCCAGGTTGCCGGCCTCCTGGACATTCCCGTACTCAAGACCGAGCAATATCCACGCGGCCTGGGCCCAACACTGCCGAATGTGACCGCGGCACTTCCGGAATCGACGACGAGTTTTGAGAAGATGTCGTTTTCGTGTTGCGGTGCGGATGGCTTCCTCGCAACCGTCAATGAGTTGCAACGCAGACAGGTCGTCATGGTGGGCATGGAGGCCCACGTGTGTATCTTGCAGACAGCTATCGACCTGAGCACCGCCGGTCTCGACGTGTTCGTCGTCGAGGACGCCATATGCTCCAGGCGCCTGGAGAATTATCAGAACGCGCTGGATCGCATCCGACTTTCGGCCATCACCGTCGTCACCGCAGAATCCGTAGTGTTCGAATGGATCGAAGCCGCCGACCACGAACACTTCAAAACCATTCAGAAGCTACTGCGGTAATTCCATCCCGGATGGAGCGCAGCGGAATCCGGGAACGAGATCTAGTTAACCGTATAGTCCCGCGAGCTCATACACGCGCCGAAAGCGCGGTTATATTCAGCAACCTCCGCTTCGCGCTGATCGAAATCACGATTCGCGGCGGCCTGTTGCTGCTGATAATAATCGTAGTTGTATGATTGCTGTGGCGGCGGCTCCGGCTGTCTGGCTTGGGCCGACGAACGGTTCAGCGCGCCGAACAGCGTTGATGCCACTGCACCGATAGCTGCGCCTTGACCCGCATCGCCGGCTATAGCGCCACCGGCGGCGCCCAAAGCCGCACCGGTCGCAGCATCACCGACCACGCCGCTCCCTTGGAACATGCCGCCGTCACCGATACCGAACAGGCCACCGCCAGAGCGTTGTTGGCGCCGGTCGCTATATCCGCTGCGTGGCGGCGGTGGCGGGGGCGAAGCCGGTCTGACGGCCAGCGGCGGTGCGGTGCTCGGATCGAAGCCGCTCTGAGTGACCGACCATTGGTGGCACTCGAAGCGATCCTGGCTCTGCTGCGACTCGGTCTGACCCGCGTTCGGGTACGCATAAACCTGCTGCGCAACGGCGCCGGTCGAGGCAAATACAACGATAGCTATGGTCGAAATTGCACTTAATATCGCGGCGACTCTCATCTCGAGTGCTCCCATGTATTGCGGCAGTTATCGGTTAGAGGGGTTAACAGTCTATAAGTTTAGCAGGCGGACCCAAAAATTATGTCGACCGGTGCAAATTTCGGGCTGCGCGGTCGGTCTCAGCTTATCACGCGCCACCGATGAACTTATGGATAATCTCCACGGTCCGCTGCGTTGCGCCGCGATGTTGCCGTACGATTCCGCTAGCGGTCGTACCTACGCGATCCCGCTCGTTGCTATCGGTAAGCCATTCCAGCGCCGTCCGGGCGAAACTGGCGCCGTTCGCGACGACGCGCAGTGCGCCTCCACGTTCTAACAATCGACAGATCTCGGAAAAATTGTACGTGTGCGGCCCAACCAGCACCGGCGTGCCGAGGCTCGCCGGTTCCAGCACATTGTGCCCTCCGAATGGCAGCAGGCTGCCGCCGACGAACGCGACATCGGCCGCTGCATAAAATTGCGGGAGATCCCCCATCGTGTCGACTAAATAGACGTCGACGTCGGGGGCGCAGATGATTCGTTCGCTGCGCCGCACGATACGTAGCTGGAATTCGCCACATAACTCGGCAACCTCGTCAAAGCGCTCCGGATGACGCGGCGCCAGAACCAATAAAATACCGGTCATATCCGCTTTGATGTCGACGAATGCCCGCAACACGATGCGCTCCTCGCCGGCGCGAGTGCTGCCGGCCATCAAGATCGGCCTGCTAACGCCCAATTCCCGGCGCAATACTTCGGCCTGTTCATGCAAACTTGCCGGCATGTCGAGGTCGAATTTGAGACTGCCGATAACGTCTACGCCCGTCGGCTTTGCACCGAGCGAAATAAATCGATCCTGATCCTGCGTCGTTTGCGCTGCTATAAAGTCGATGGATTGGACGAGCTGACGGCTCAAAGCATGTATTCGTAGATAGGATTTAAGCGACCGCTCGGACAGACGCGCGTTTGCCAACACGATGGGTATGGAGCGCGTTCTGCAAAACGCGATGGTGTTGGGCCATAACTCGGTTTCGAGGATGACGAATAACAGCGGTTTGAAGCGATCGAAGAATCGTCGCAAGGCGAACGGTAGATCGTAGGGAAAATAAACGTGGGACACGGCGCTCCCCAACATTCGATCTATCGTTTCGGCCCCGGTAGGCGTGGTCGTTGTAACGAGGATCCCGATGCCGTCAAAGGTTTCGCTCAACGCCTGGATCAACGGAACGGCAGCCATGCTTTCACCGACCGAAACGGCATGAATCCAAATCAGCCGTTCGGCTGGGACGTCACCGTGATAGATCCCGAGCCTTTCCGGCCAGCGGTGAAGATAATGTCGATTTTTACGCGCCCGAAGGTATAAGCGAAATAGCAATGCGGGCGTTAACAGCGCGAATAGAACGGTATATACGTGTCTCAGGAAGTTAGCAGACATTTGAAAAACAAGAGGTCGTCGTTTTTCAGCATCCTGCAAACCAGTTGAGATATTCCGGCACTCCTTCAGCCACTGGGCGAAACTTTTCGGTGTAACCACTTGCCCTGAGTCGCGAAAGATCTGCTTGCGTATAGGGCTGATATACCGTTTTCAATTCCGGTGGAAATGCGACGTACTCGATGCTGCCTTTCCCATACCAATCGATGACAGCATTCGCTACCGCATTGAACGTTTCAGCTCGACCTGTCCCGCAGTTATATATCCCGGACTTCGTCGACTCCTGCTCGGCCCACCACAATGTGACGTCGACGGCATCGTTTACGTAAATGAAGTCGCGTTGTTGCTCCCCGTTGGCGTAGTCGTGTGACCCGCTGAACAGTCGAAGTTTCTCGTTTGCCTGCATTTGCTCGTTCAATTGCCAAGCAACGCTGGACATGTGGCCTTTATGGCCCTCACGCGGGCCATAAACATTGAAGTAGCGCAGCCCTACGACTAGCGAATCGATATCGTTCAATCGCTGCCTGACAAACTGGTCGAAAGCGAGCTTTGAGTGGGCATAGATATTCAAAGGCTGTTCACAACTCTGCGTTTCTTCGAACGCATCACTGTTTCCGTAAACGGCCGCGCTCGATGCGTATACGAGTGCAATTTGATTTCGAGTGCAGTAATCGAACACAGACTGGGAATACGCGAAATTGGTGTCCATCATGAACTGCCTATTCGTTTCCGTCGTGTCCGAGCATGCACCGAGGTGAAAAACGCACTCGATCCGTCCATCGACTGCGCCATTCGATTCGATCAGTGCGCGCCACTCGTCTTTATCGAGGAAATCGGCGATTTGGAGGTCGACGATGTTGGCGCTCCTGGCGCGGTCGACCGTTGCATCGACCACAATGATATCGTCCTGACCGGATGCGTTCAGTGCGCTGATCAGGTTGCTGCCGATAAATCCCGCACCGCCCGTCACGACGATCAAATGCTGTCTCCCCCGACTGCATCGGCGCGATCTATCAGTTCGCTGGTTGAATATCCGGCATGATATTCAAGCGTCAATACCTTGCCGCCGGCGGCCATTACTTCCGCGCTGCCGGCGATATCCGCAATGTCATAATCACCGCCCTTGATCAGAAGATCGGGCAGGACCTCCGCAATCAGGGCGCGGGGCGTAGCATCGGAAAACGCAACGACCCAGTCGACGGCTTCCAGCGCGGCGAGCACCTGCATGCGCGACGCCAATTTATTCAACGGGCGTTCGGCACCTTTCAACTCGGCGACCGATGTATCGTCGTTCACCGCGACGACGAGTCGGTTGCCCATCGCCGCCGCTTCGTTCAGATAACGCACGTGGCCGGCGTGAAGGATGTCAAAGCAGCCGTTGGTCATGACGACCGATTCCCCTCTGCGTCTGGAGTTCGCGACCTCCTCGAGTAATGCCGATTTATCCAAAACACCCCGTCTGAGGCCCACTTGAGCGACCAGCGCGGCATCGATGTCCTGGCGACTGACCGTTGCCGTACCGAGCTTGCCCACGACGAGACCTGCGGCAGCGTTTGCCATCTTGACGGCGTTGACCAGATCGTTGCCGGCCGCCATTGCCGCTGCGGTCACCGCGCACACCGTGTCACCGGCGCCGGTAACATCGAACACATCGCGCGCTTGGGCGGTTAGATGAACCACCGCGTCCGCTGCCCGTACCAGTGACATGCCTGCGTCCCCGCGCGTCACCAGCACGGCATCCAGTTCGAGTTCACGACACAGATCACGGCCCGCCTGTTCAATTTGCGCCTCCGACGCACATGGCCCCACCGCTGCCGCGAACTCCTGCAGGTTGGGTGTCAACAATGTGGCTCCGGCGTAACGGCTGAAATCCGCGCCCTTCGGATCGACGATTACGGGTTTACGGGCTCGAGAGGCAACCCTGATGATTTCCGGTACGCGCGACACCGAGCCCTTCGCATAATCAGACACGACGACGACGTCGCATCGTTCGAGTTGGCGTTCGACGATGCCGACGATTTCCGCTGAAACGTCTTCAACCGCCTCCTCTTCAAAATCGGCGCGGATCAATTGTTGGTTTTGGCTGATTACTCGAAGCTTGACCGTGGTCGAACCCTCCGAGCGGAGGGCGACATGGGTTTCGATTCCATGTTTATGGCAAAGCTCGAGCAGCTTTTCGCCGCGCTCGTCTTGCCCTAGCAACCCGATCAGGCTGGTCCGTGCGCCCAAGGCGGCGACGTTAGCCGCAACATTAGCGGCTCCCCCTACACGCTCCTCGATATCGTTTACATGCACTACGGGTACGGGCGCTTCCGGAGATATTCGGCGCGTTGTACCGTACCAATAGCGATCCAGAATGAGGTCGCCGACGACCAGCACCCTCGCCGATTCCAGTTCGATCAACCGCTGGTTCATTTCGTTCGTGGGTCAGTCGCGGAGCGTGCGTTGACGAGCGACGCCGTGGCGCAGTGCGAAGGCCGGCGATTTATGAAGTTTATTGCGGGACAGCGCACTTGAACTTGCCATTTGGTCCGAGAATTCTAACATAGCCGCATGTTTACGCTGCGAATATTCATACTGCTCCTCGCCGCGGCGGCGCTTCGTGCCGAGGTCCAACAACCGACACCCTATGACGCTACCTATGACATTTCAAAGGGCGTGTTCAAGCTCGGTACGATGGCGCGGCGCCTGCACATCCGCGCTGGCGGCGAGTACGTCTTCGAATCAACCATGGAAACCCGCGGACTCGTGTCGCTGTTTGCACGGGACCGGGTTGTCGAAACGAGCCGCGGCAAACTCGACGGCATGCGATTCATACCGGAGCACTACGCATACGTCAAAAGCGGGGGTGAACGCGATTATTCACTGTTTTTCGATTACACATCCGGTGTCGTGCGCCGCGATGATCGCGCCGGCGCATGGAGCGCAAAGATGCCCGTCAATCTACTGGACAAACTTGTCTATCAGGCACAACTCATGCTCGATCTCGGCGATGCGCCGCGAACGCTCACATACAATATCGCCGCCAAAAGCAAATTGAAGGAATATGTCATCGAAAATCTCGGCAACGAGCACATCGACACGGATGCCGGCCGATTCGAAACGATTAAGTTAGAGCGGTCGAAAGCTGATTCGAAGCGTCGCACTACCGTTTGGTGTGCACGAGAACTGGGATGGATACCGGTTAAGGTCGAGCATGTTGATAAAAAGGGGGGGTTGACGACGGCCTTGCTGCGATCCGTCAAACACCGCTTCTAGTGTCAAATTACGCGTGGAACGTTGATACTGCGTTGTATGACATTTCGTCGCTTCTGCGACGCTTGCCGCCGCACGCTATTCAGCACTAATTTTCGCCAACAGCAATTCAGCCTGCTTGCGCATCGAAAAATTTTCGTGCTTGGACAAGATCGCCTGCAAAGTCTTGCGCGCCTCACTCGCTTGCCCCGATTCCGACAACGCGCTTGCAACGTGGTAAGCGATATCCGGATTATCCGGTGCTATCTCGGCGGCTTTCTCGAGAAAATTCAAACCTTGTTCGTATTGTCCATGACTAAACAGTATCCAACCGTACGTATCCAGAATTTCTGGACGTTGCGGCGCGAGCTCGTGCGCGCGGCGCGCTAGATCCAGCGCCCGCTTGTCTTCAGCCTCGTGATATAACCAGGCCAGATTATTGAGCACGATGGGATTCCCACCCTGCGCCTCCAGCATTCTCTCGTATTCCGGTATCGCATCAGAACCGGACCCTTGCTGTTGCAGATATGACGCATTCACAAGCCGTACCTGCAGGTCGTCGGGATGCTCGGCCAGCCATGACGAAAGACGATTCCCGCCGCGGCCCAATGTCCGCTCGATCCCATCCAGTTTCAATACGTTCGTTGTATTCGGCGCGAGCTCGTGCGCTCGAGTGTAGGCTTCCAGGGCGGCATCGATTTGTTCCCGCGCTCTCTCCATATCACCCTTCAGTTCGAATCCCGCGGCGGCTGATTCTTCGTTCGGCGATAAAGCGTCGATGATCGCACCCGCTCCTTCGTAATCCTTACGTCTGACCGCCAAACGCCCCAACAGCACCTGCGCACCGACGGCCTCCGGCGCAACTTCCGCAATGCGTTCGAGCGTTTGCGTCAGACCTTGCTCGTCACCGAGTTGATTATAAATATTCGCCGTCAGCTCGAGGCCCTGCAACGAATTCGGCGCACGTGCGTTCAGTGCTTGGGCTGCTTGCAACGCTTCCTCGAAAGAGCCGATCTGCAACATGATGGAGGCGTACTCGGCTTGAACCTGGGCGGCAAACGGTGCTAGCCGGTAGGTTTCCTTGATCACCCTTTCTGCCAGCGTCATGTTCTTTCTCGCACGATAGTGCTTAGCGAGCAGCAAGCGCGGCGCTACCGCGTCGGGGTTGTGCTCGCGTGCGAGTTGCCAGAGTTGCTCCGCTTCATCGAGGTCATCGTCCTGCAGTGCGAGCGCAGCGAGACCCGTAAGCGCAAACGGCTGGAACGGCTCAATGTCCAGTACTTCCCTGAAACGAAGCTTAGCTGTATCGCGATCGTCATTTTCGACGGCCAGGCGCGCCAAATTTATGCGTGCCGGATGAAAGCTCGCGTCGTGTTTCAAGGCTATCTCATACGCTTTTGCCGCCTCGGCATGGTCACCGTCGAGCTCGAAAACGTAGCCGCGCACGTTATGCGCCACCGCGTTATTGGGATGCTTTTCGATGAGATCTCGAGCCGCCGCGTATGCCGCATCCGTGTCTTCCCGGGCGATATGCGCGAGCGCGAGCATGATGTCGGCCTGTACGAAATTCGGATCGACCTCGAGTATGGCTTCGAGCTCACGCACCGCTTCGTCGTGGTGTCCGGCCGAGAGTTTACTGAGGGCTAATTGAGTGCGGATGGGCAGCGAGTCGGGTGCGAGCTCCGCTGCACGTTCGAGGCTGTCGTGGCTGTCCGCGAACCGGCCGTGTTTCAAATAAGCCGTTCCAAGCAGCGCGAGCATACCCGGATCCTGTAGTGACTCCAGTGCGCCACCGCTACCGTCGATGCCATCGAGACCGTCCATACGGCCGGCCGCGAGCTGGATCGCGCCTAACATGCGCCGTGCCGCGGCGTTGTTCGGTTCGAGCTCCAGCAAACGGCTCACGTATTCCTGGGCGCGCGTAAATTCACCTTGCGTGAACAGGATTTTCGCTGCAACCACCAGGCTCTCCCGGTGCATCGGCGCAACTTGCAGCACTTTGCGAATGCGCTGCAGCGCAGTATTGAAATCGTTTCGTTCTTCTGCAATGCGCGCGCGTAGGAAATTCACGCGCGGATCCTCCTCGCTTTTACCGCCGATCTGGTCGAGGTGGTTTGCAGCCTGATCGAGGTCGCCAAGCACGAGCAGAACGCCGGCCATGCCCAGGCGTGCAAGCGGGTTTTCCGGCGCGAGATCCACCGCCTGTTGGTAGGACTTACGAGCCGCTTCGGTGTCGTTGTCAAACACGTCAAGCTCACCCTTGATGAGCCATAGGTTCGCATCAGATGATTTCGACGCCAACAGTCGCTCGACTTCCTCGCGTGCCAGATCGGCGTTACCTGCCGCGAGTTCTGCGCGCATCAGACCGCGCCGCGCCTCTTCGTTATCGGGAAACTCGTCAAGTACGTCTGAAAATGCGGAACGCGCGTCGTCGAGGCGTTGTTGAGCCAGATCCAGCATGCCCCGGAGAACGAGCCATTCGGGCTTGGTCGTATCGCCGTATAACGCGATTTCAGTAGCGGCGTCGTCAAATTTTCCGACGACAATCATCGCTCGGACGAGCCCGAGATTGAGTTCAGGCACCACTAGGCCCAATTCCCGCGCCTTCATAAATTCTTTCACCGCTCCGGCTGGATCACCCGCCTTGATGTACGCTTGACCGAGCAAGAACCTGGCATCGCGATTGCTTTTATCGCGCTCAACGACATTTTTGAGATTGACGACCGCGGAGTGATAATAGCCGCCTTCCATTTCCCTCTGGGCTTCCGCCATCAACTCTTCCGGGTCGACGCGATTTTGGACGACGAAAAAAGCCGCCGCGATTATGGCTGCGATACCAAGCACGATGGCTACGACGGCGACACGCCGTCGACCCAGGCGTTTCTGATCCTTTTGTGAACTTCGTTTCTGTTTCTCACTCGTCATTGCGAGGCCCCGATTTAGGTTTTATATGATGCACACTAGATCTTGCCTTGCCGCAGCATCTGGATCAGTTCATCAGCCGGACGGTAGCCGCCTATCTGCTCACCATCAGCGGTGAACATCGCCGGCGTCCCGGAGATACCCATTGCCCGGCCCAAATTGAATTGCTCCGCAACCGGATGTTTACATTCACCCGACTCAACGGGTTTGCCTTGTTTCGCGGCCGTCATCGCTTTGCGCTTATCTGCGGAGCACCAGACGGCGGCGGCCTTTTTAAACGATTCGCCCTCTAATCCCGACCGCGGGAAGGCCAGGTAGCGAACCGCAATTCCCGCCTTGTTCAGCTTGGGCACTTCACGATGGAGCTTACGGCAATACCCGCAATCGATATCGGTATAGACGTACAGCGTCGCCTTTGGATCGGTTGGCGAAAAGTCGACGACTTGTTCGCCTGCCGTTAGAGCGCCGAAAACACGTTTCCGGGCCAGGGCCAGCTTCGCGTCGGTCAGGTTACGTCGCGCTTCCAAATCGTACATGTCACCGCGCATTAAGTAACGGCCGTCCTCGCTGATATAGAAAAGCGACGGCCCAAGCATGACTTCGTACATGCCCTTGACAGGAGATGGTGATATAGACGTCACCTCCGAGCCTTCAAAAAATTCGCTGACCCTCGCTTCTAAGCGTTCGCTTACGCTATCAGCAAACGCAGACTCGGCCCACAACAGGCCAACGACAAAGATAATCACCAAACGCCTCATCATTTTCTCACCTCGCGTTTTCGGTCGACATTTTAGAACCTATCTTAAAATTTATCGCCTGCGCGCAGGTTTACGGTGTCCATTGGGACTGTTCGTTGGCCCCCGCGTTCCCGCCTTCCATTGAATTCCATCTATAATCGTCGGAAACGCCAACCGGCGCTATAAAGCAACGATGTCACCCCTCGCCCGAATCCTACGATCACATCACTGCCATTGACCGTTATGGACACCGACAATCTGGAAGGCTCGTCGCTCGGCAAATACCAGATCTTGAGGACGATCGGCGCCGGCAATATGGCGACGGTCTACATGGGGCATGACCCTTTTATCGACCGTCCCGTTGCAGTCAAGGTCGCGCGCACGGACGACGTTCAAAGCGACGAAAACAACGAATTCTCCAAGCAGTTGTTTTTCAATGAGGCGCAGACTGCGGGACTATTAAAGCACCCGAATATTACCGCTATTTATGACGCCGGAGTCGACCGCGAGCGTTATTACATCGTAATGGAATACGTACATGGCGGGGACACGCTGGACCGCTACACCAGCATGGACGATCTGCTTCCGATCAATATCGTGACGTCCGTTCTTTACCAATGTGCGATGGCGCTCGATTACGCTCATAAGAAAGGCGTCGTCCATCGCGATATCAAACCACGTAACATACTTCTGACAGAGGAGCGAGAAGCAAAGATCGGCGACTTCGGCGTCGCTGTTGCACCGAGCCGTCACGCGGGAAACTCGCCCGAACACGCAGGCTCACCACTTTACATGTCACCGGAGCACGTACGCCGGGAAAATGTGGTTGCAGGTAGCGATCTTTTTTCGCTCGGTGTCGTAGCGTATGAGTTACTTACCGGTAAACATCCCTTCCATGCTGAAAATATCGACGCGATCGAACACCGTATCCTCAATACCAAGGCGACTCCCCTGGCCGAATTACGTGCTGACGTGCCCGAAATCTATCAGCGTATCGTCGACAAAGCCCTCGCAAAGAACGTCACGCAACGATACAAGTCCGGCCTCGACATGGCCGGCGATATTTCTCTGGTTTACGATTTCCTCAAACAATCATCGGTCAATCTCACGCAACAGGAAAAGTACAACCAGGTTGAGAACCTGCACTTCTTCTCGGAATTCCAGGACGCCGACCTTTGGGAATTGATCAACGCCGCCGAATGGCTGCGCCTTAAACTGGGGCAAGATATCGTTGAAGAAGGTCAGTCCGATACCTCTTTCTACGTTCTCGTCGTCGGTGAGGTTGCAGTAGTAAAGAGTGGGCGCGAAATCGTGCGCCTCTATCCCGGTGACTGTTTCGGCGAAATGGGGTTGATATCGCGCCGACCGCGCACTGCAGATATCGTCGCGGTGACCGATATAACCGTTATGAGATTGCGTGATTCGGTAATCGATCGGACCTCCATCAACTGCCAACTGCGATTTCAGCGCCAGTTCCTCCTCGCGCTCATCGAACGCCTCGAACACGCGACTGAACGTATCGCGGCTGAGCCCGATGACGTCAAAAAATGACCCGCGTGAAAATGCCGGACGCCGGCATTTCCATCGGTAACGACTGAATGAACAACGGATCGAACATCCAGCAGAGTCTTTCGATGGAATCCGCCGTGCAGTTACTGGCGAATCAAAATTCATTGTCGGCACAACAAGTCGCCCAAATCAGTGGTTCGGTCAACCCCGATGACGATCGCCATCCGTTTATTCAAATCGCGGATTTGGGCCTTCAATCGAACGGCCCGACTTCCGAGCCATTAACGCTGGAAGCGGTAACCCGCTTGAGCGCCGACGCCTGCGACTTACCGTACTTCCGTATTGATCCCTTGAAGGTCGACGTCGAGGCAGTGACATCATTATTGTCACAGGCGTACACGGCGCGTTTCGACTTCCTGCCAATCGCCGTGAACGATCGCGAAGTCACCATCGCCACAGCCGAACCGTTCGCTCATGAATGGGAAACCGAAGTCGCGCGCGTACTCAATCGTAAGATCGTGCGCGTTCTCGCAAACCCGAGAGATATAGAGCGTTACAGGCGTGAATTCTATGGCGTTAGCCGTTCCATTTCGGGTGCTACTGATAAGAGTAGCGACGCTGCCCCCAGCGTTGTCAGTAATTTCGAGCAATTGACCGAGCTCGGTCAGATTGGTGAACCCGACGCGAATGACCGCCATATCGTGCACCTCGTAGATTGGTTGCTGCAGTACGCGTTCGAACAACGGGCCAGCGATATCCATATCGAGCCGCGCCGCGAACAAAGCAACATCCGGTTCCGTATCGATGGCGTGCTGCATTTGATACATCAACTTCCAACTGCCGTAATCGGCGCCATAACGAGCCGGGTCAAGTCACTCGGGCGCATGGACGTCGCTGATAAGCGCCGGCCACAGGACGGGCGTGTGCGCACCAAGACCCCCGCCGGCCAGGAAGTCGAGTTGCGCCTGTCGACGATGCCGACGACGTTTGGAGAAAAACTCGTACTGCGTATTTTCGATCCCGATAAGCTCACCCAGCCGATCGATAGTCTTGGTTTCACCAAACACGACCTCGCCTTGTGGAGCGAGATCGTCAATCAACCGCACGGTGTGATTCTGGTTACCGGGCCAACCGGATCAGGTAAAACGACGACCTTGTACTCCGCACTTAAGCGGCTCGCACGCCCCGAGTTGAACGTGTGCACCATCGAGGACCCGATCGAAATGGTCGAGCCCCAATTCAACCAGATGCAGGTACAGCCGTCCGCCGAGATCGATTTCGCGTCCGGCGTTCGAACGCTCATGCGCCAGGATCCGGACATCATCATGATCGGTGAGATCCGGGACCGGGAAACCGCCGATGTCGCCATTCAAGCGGCGTTGACCGGCCATCTCGTACTTTCGACGCTCCATACCAACGACGCCCCCGCGGCGATTACCCGTTTAATGGACATCGGGGTGCAGCCCTTTTTGATCGGCGCGACTCTGCTCGGTGTCGTCGCACAACGCCTAGTGCGCAGATTGTGTCCAGAGTGCAAGCAACCCGGGTCGGTGTCGCAAGAAGCATGGGATCTGCTCGTCAGCCCCCATCGCGTCAAACACCCCACCGAAACGATGGCGGCTCAAGGTTGCGACGAGTGTCGCCACACCGGGTTCCGTGGCCGTGAAGGCATCTACGAAATCCTCAAGGTTAGCGATGAGCTGAGTGAATTGATCACGCCCACCGTTAACACCTCGGATCTACGGCGCTCCGCCTTGACCCACGGTATGCGGCCGCTGCGGATCTCCGGCGCGCATAAAATTGCCGCAGGTCGGACGACGCTGGAAGAAGTCATCAGCGTCGTACCGTCCGCCGACGCTTAGAAATGTAGGCGCGGGCTTGCCCGCGAATGCTCAGTTACGCCTGCCCGCCATCCCTGGCGCGATACATTTGATTCAGGTGCCCGGCATCCATGCCGTTACGCTTACGTCTCCGCTATACCCCAGCCCGTCCATCCATGGCCGGGCGTTCACTCCTGTCCGAGCAGTGCTCGGACTCGGCGCTTCGCGCCGACCGTCGTTCACCCAGCCCGCACATCCTTGTGCGGGCGTTCGCTCCTGCCCGAGCAGTGCTCGGGCTCGACGCTACGTAAATCAGGATTTCACGGCTGCCATCCCTGGCGATACGCAACCGTCTTCGTTTAACACCGGCCCGCACATCCTTGTGCGGGCGTTCGCTCCTGCCCGAGCAGTGCTCGGGCTCCGCGCTACGCGCGGACCGGAGCTCACCCCCTCGGATGGTGCTTCGCGTGGAGGGATTTCATGCGCTCGGATGCGACGTGTGTATAGATCTGTGTGGTAGCGATGTCACTGTGCCCCAACAACATCTGCACGACCCGCAAGTCTGCGCCGTGATTGAGAAGATGCGTTGCGAACGCGTGGCGCAAGGTATGCGGCGATAGTGCCGTTCTGATCCCGGCTTTACGCGCGTACTTCCTGATCATGTACCAAAATGCCTGACGGCTCATGGCCCGTCCACTACGGGTCGGAAACATTGCTTCGGTTGGGCGACCCTTACACAGAGCAGCGCGCGATTCTTCGAGGTACTGCTGCAGCCAGTCCAGGGCCTCCTCGCCGAGCGGTACCAACCGCTCCTTGCTGCCTTTCCCTATTACCCGCACGACACCTTGGCGCATATTAATCTGCGTAAGTTCAATACCGACGAGTTCTGATACGCGCAAGCCGGTCGCATACAACACTTCGAGCATCGCCCGATCGCGCATACCGATCGTCGTCGACGGGTCGGGAGCGTCCAGCAATGTTTCAACATCGCTCTCACTCAACGATTTGGGTAGGGAGCGGCCCAGGCGGGGCGCTTCGAGTCGCACAGTGGGATCCGCTTGGACGACGCGCTCGCGCACCAGGTACTGGTAATAGCGGCGCATGCTCGACAGACGGCGGGCCTTGGTCCGCGCCGAAAGTGCGTCCGCCTGCCCCATGAAATCGAGCAGATCGGCTTCATCGGCCGTAACGGTGTCACCGCCGCGTGTGGCCAGAGATCGCGCCAGGTTATCGAGGTCATTGCGATACGCCAGCACCGTATTGCGGCTCAATCCGAATTCGACCCACAGGTGATCGAGGAAATTCGAAAGGTGGATCGAATCAGCGGCCACGCCCGAATTCATAGGAACCTCGTGTTCGATGGCACGTTCAGAGCCTACGCGCGTTTCGATGGCCGGCGCAATAGTGGTCGCGTTTCGCATACAATCCGCAACCGATACCGCGCGTATTAGAACGCACCCACGGAACACAACGATGGACGCATGGTTTAATTCATCGACGATCGACATCGAGCCTGTCCAGCGCACGCCGGAAGAACAACGCGCCGTCGATACAGACACGTCCCAGATGGCGCTTTATCACTACGAGACCTGCATGTTCTGCGCGCGGGTACGCAAGGCGATCGGCGCCTTAGGCCTCAATATTCAGCTCAGGGATATCATGGTGGACGCCGATCATTACCGCGCGCTGGTCGACGGGGGTGGACGCGGCACCGTGCCCTGCTTATACGTCGCCGGCGGCGCCGATCAACCGATCTGGATGTACGAATCCGCGGATATTATTCGCTATCTGGCAGGGCGTTTCAGCGGCGAGGCGTAATTGGGGGTGATCCCGGATTCCGCTTCGCTCCATCCAGGCTACATCGCGAACGTATTGGGAGCGATGTCTACTTAATCTTCTCTTTGATGCGTGCGGCTTTGCCGCGCCGTTCGCGCATGTAATAGAGCTTCGCCCGCCGCACATCCCCGCGCCGTTTGACGACGATGTCGGCAATCATGGGGCTGTGGGTCTGAAAGACGCGTTCGACACCTTCGCCATGGGAGATCTTGCGCACCGTGAACGACGAGTTGAGACCGCGGTTGCGTTTGGCTATGACGACACCTTCGAACGCCTGCAATCGTTCGCGGCTCCCCTCCTTGACCTTGACCTGCACGATGACGGTATCGCCCGCCCCGAAATCCGGCACTTCGCGCTGCATCTGCTGCGCTTCGAGTTCGGCGATGATGTCCGTCATGACTGCTGCTCTGGCGGGGTGGGAGCGCGGGATTCTACAACAAACGCTCGGATCGTTTCACTCGCTAGCCCGGATATTGCATGAGCAGTGAGATTGGGCGTGGAGTTGGTCGATCATGGGTCGGAATTCGTTGGTGGTGGCACGAAGCGGCGCTTGAGCGCGACGTTTCGGCGCGCCACCGGTGGATTTATCGCCGATTGCGATGCACGAGTCGTTTCGGAGGCGAGCGACACCCCGACTCACAAGGAATCGAACACGAGGCGACTGGCGTTGGGACGACTATCCCGGCTTGAGGCGAGCGGCCACCAGGCAGAACAGTTCTCGATGGGGGTAAGCACTGGAGAGCAACAGTCGGATGCGCCTGGTATTGCGCAAGACGATGGCGCCGATGCGTAATAGTTTCAGGCGCAGCGTGCCGCCTTGCGCGCGAGCCCGTGCCGTTGCGTGTAGTGCCACCCGGCGGATCGTCTCCAACAGCGTGTAAGCCAAGCTTGAGAGCAACAGCCGGAACTGATTGGCCCACCAGGTGTGGCAACTGGTGCGATCGGCAAACAGGCCCAACTGCTGCTCCTTGATCCGGTTCTCCATCTCGCCGCGGGCGCAGTAGAGGCGGTCGTAGATGCGTTGGGCCTTGCCGGTGAGGTGGGTCACCACGAAGCGGGGATTGCTGCCGCGGGCGCTGTGCTCGGCCTTGACGATCACCCGTCGCGGGGTATCCCAAGTCGGTGCGGCGTAACGGACCTCGCTGAACAGGCGCTGCTTCTCACCCATCATCCAATACCGCCACTGAGCCAACGTGCGCAACGCTAACGATTGATCGTGCAAACGCGGGTTTTTCGCGATACCCATGACGTAATCCACGCCGTGGCGATCGAACCAGCGCAGCATCCGCCAGCGGCAAAAGCCGGCATCGGCGCGCACCAGGATCTCGACCTTCGGCCACGCCTGGCGCAACCGTTTGATCAACAGCGCCAAGATCGCCCCACTGTGTTTTGCGCCGTCGATCTTGCTCGAACGCAGATAACTGACCAACCGTTGATCGCCACAGAACACGTACAAGGGCAGACAGCAGTCGTGGTCGTAGTCGCCGTGGAAGAAGCGGCCCGCTTGATCACCCTGCACCCGATCGTCGGTGGCATCCACATCGCGTATCAGTCGTCGGGGCGCTTGTTTGTAAGCGGCGATAAAGTTATCAATGAGTCCCTTGTGCAGGGCCACCGCGGTGTTCCGGTTCGCGCGGTTCTCCAGTCGGCACAACGTCGACGGGCTCGCCAGCGACGCATCCCGGGAAAGCGCCGTCTGCAGAGCCAAGTCCGCGCGCAATGCCTCGTGGTCGTTGAGGTCCTCATAGCCCAGGGAAAGGCCATAGACCCGCTGTCGGACCAGCGACTCCAGAGCGTGGGTGCAGCTCTTTCTCCGGCGCGAATCCCCAATGGCCCGTGCCGCGGCCTTGATCAACCCGGTCCGTTCATCGGCCCAGCGCAGCAACTGCACCCCACCGTTGGAAGTGATGTCACCGGCGTTGAATGAGACGTCGATCTTGCGGCGAGAAAAGCCTGGAAATTGCAGCGCAGTCTGGGTACATTCTGTCACGGGCGAGTCCTTTCCGTTTTCAGCCTAACTAACTGAATTATAACGGATTAGAAAGGGCTTGCCCTCTTTTTTTATGAAATATCCGGGCTAGTGCCCTGTCCCGCATGTTCTCGGATGAACTCATCGAGCAGAGCGCGGTCTTCGCTGCTCAGAACCTTACCTTCGAGCAAATCCGGCCGTTTTATATAAGTACGTCCGAGTTGCTGTTTTCGCCGCCAGCGAGCGATGGCTGCGTGATCGCCGCTTAGCAAAACCCCGGGGACGGATTCGTCGTCAACGAGTTCAGGGCGCGTGTAGTGCGGAAAATCGAGTAAGCCATCGCAAAACGAATCCTGTTCGGCCGAGCGCTCATCGCCCAGCGCGCCGGGCAAGGTGCGAACGATGGCGTCGATCATCAACATGGCCGGGATCTCGCCGCCGCTGAGCACGACGTCGCCAACCGACCATTCACTGTCTACATCTTCCGCAACGACGCGCTCATCGATACCTTCATAACGACCCGCAATCAGGATCAAATGCTCGTATTCCCGCAATTCATTCACGCACCGCTGATCGAACCGTCGGCCCTGCGGCGTTAGATAAATCACATGCGCGGCGCCCACAACGCGCTGTTTCGCCGCGGCGATGGCCTTTCGCAGCGGCTCCACCATCATGACCATTCCCGGTCCACCGCCGTAGGGTGCGTCGTCGACGGTCCCACGGCGATCGCAGGCATAATCCCTGGGATTCACCGTATTGACGCTGGTCAGACCGCGCTCGACGCAACGCCCTATCACCCCCGTGCCGCCAAAGCTCCGCACGAGTTCAGGAAACAGCGTAACGACGGAAAACCGCGTCACCGTGGAATTTCTCGCGCATCAAAAGCGGCGGTGAACGGCGATACGCTAATCGTCGACATGCCAGTCGACCCTGATCTCGGCCCGGTCGAAATCAATGGCCTCGATATATAAGCCATGGACGAATGGAATCAGGCGGTCGCGCTGGCCCGAGACCTGCAAGACGTCGTTGGCGCCCGTCTCGAGCAAACCCGTAACGTGACCGAGGTCGTCGCGCTCGCGATTGACCACCCGCAATCCAATCAAATCAACCCAATAATATTCTTCCGCTTCGATCTCGGGCAGCTGTCCGCGCTCGACTGCGATCTCGCGGCGCAGCAGGCCGGCAGCGCTGTCTCGATCCTCGACCCCGCGCAGCGACGCGATCAGCCCGCCACCGTGACGCCGAGCGGCCGCGACTTCGAAAGGCTGCCACTCCGCGTCCGCCCGCAGATACCACGGATCATAGGTCAGCAGGTTGTCCCGCGGCCGCGTATAAGAGAACGCTTTCACCCAGCCACGCGTGCCGAATAATCCATTGATACGACCAACGACGATGGGATCGCTCACCGCAAGCCAGGCTGATGGCGACGCGGCCCTATGCCGGGAAACGTGTGCTCAGGCGGCCGCGGCGTGGGTCTCGACAAGCTTGCGAACCCGGTCCGAGGGCTTGGCGCCGACGGAGAGCCAGTAGTCGTAGCGGTCGCGGTCGATGCGGAAGGGTTCCTCGTGTTCGGTGGCGAGCGGATTGAAGAACCCCACGCGTTCGATGTGGCTGCCGTCGCGTTTGCTGCGCCGGTCTGCGACGACGATATGATAGAAGGGACGTTTTTTGGCGCCGCCGCGCGACAATCGGATCGTAACCATGCACCTGTCCTGATACGCGATGCACCGTGGTCACATCGCAATTG
The DNA here is from genome assembly GCA_965217605.1 of Gammaproteobacteria bacterium. Lineage (GTDB taxonomy): Bacteria > Pseudomonadota > Gammaproteobacteria > JAYYZW01. Next base: position 223,821 of record CBDCJB010000002.1, on the reverse strand, counting down.
AGCCGGGGCATTGCACGCCCCATGCGGATGGGCGCGCATTTTAAGAGAAGAACTGCCCGGAAATAAAGGCTTAGCGCAATCATCGCCGCCTGTCAGGGAACATGGACCGTATTCATCTGCAAAAAACCCGGCTCCGAGCCACGGTGCGTGAGCGCCGCGAAGCGCTCACCCCGGCGGCCCGCCACCGCGCCAGCCAATCCGTATGCGACGCTTGTCGCGCTTATCCGACCGTGGCTGGTGCAAAGGCGGTTTTCGTCTATGTATCAACGGCCACCGAAGTCGCGACCCACGCGCTGATCGATAGATTCGAAACAGCCGGCTGCACGACCTTGGTGCCGTTCGTGCGCGACCGTCACACGATGCTGGCCGTGCGCTTTCCGGGCTGGCAGGCAATGCGGCCTGGGGCGCTGGGTATATTGAGTCCGCCGCCGGCGCCCGCTTTTACCGGCCGGGTGGCGGTGGCGCTCGTACCCGGGCTCGCCTTCACGCCGGGTGGCGCACGGCTGGGATACGGCGGTGGTTATTACGATCGATGGCTATCCGCGCATCCCGACACCGCGGCCGTCGCGCTGGCCTTCGACATACAGATCGTCGACGACCTCCCGGTAAGCCTCGAAGATGTCTTCGCCACCACCATCATTACTGAATCCAGGGTCCTGGACTGCCGCGGTCCTCGGCTTTAGGTATAGTTAATAAAAATTTTAAATATATCTTATAATTCATTGATAAATATATTTTATCTACTATATTTAAGCTAACTTCGAGATGGAGACGGAACCATGAGGACGATTGCCGTGGTGATATGTATCGCGACCTTAACCGCCTGCACCGCGACGCAGTCGCGGCCAACGTCGGGGCCGCCGGCAAGCCGGGACGTAGGTGCAGGACCTGCTAGCGATCGGCCGGCAGCGCACACGCGGGTCGCGTCTGAATCGCGCGATTGCCGATTGAAACGCGCGATCGACGGCCATGTGGTATGCGCGCCCCGGGCAAAAACAAGCCGTCACGAGCGCGCTCTAACCGCTTCGCTGCCGATCGTGCCGCCTCCGGCGCAAAACGACACGATGCACGCGCAACCGGGTGAATATCTCGTCATCGGCAGCTTCAAGGATCGCGACAATGCGACCCGCTGGGCCGCGTTCAACGCCGAGTTCGGCACCGAGGTCTATGCCGCCAGTCGCGACCACCACCGCTTGTATCGCGTCGTCGTCGGGCCATTGGAAGCCGCGGATTCCCGCACCATGTTGCGGGAAATCTTCTCAGCCGTCGGTTTGACGGGAAGTTGGCACATCGCACTGTGCGGTGAAGCGCGCGGCACCGGTGCCTGCCCCGACGTCGACCATGTAGGTATGACGCGGGTCGCCGAACGATAGCCGGCGCAGCACGCCATCGATCGCCCGCCTGCGGCCGTTCGTCGCAGGTTTAATCCGGCACCGGATCGGCGCTGAGGAAGTCCGCGTAGCCATTCAGGATCGCCTTGATCTCCGGCCGAGGAAATTCGGGATAGTCGCGCTGAAAAGTGCGCCAACGTTTGCGCGCAGCGTCCTGCTGTCCAGCTTCCAGCAGCTCGCGAATGGCCCGCAGCGCCCGAACTGCCGCCTCACGCATCGGATCGACGCGCCCTATCGACGCGAGCGGGCGCGCGGCAGCGGGCATTTCGCGCCTGCGCTCGAGAACCATTGACGGGCTCATAGGCGCGTTATCGGCGTCGAAACCGGCTTGCGCGTCCGGATGCGGTGCCGGCGTGCCGAGTCCCGCTGCGGCTGGTGCCGACCGTGCGTCGCGCGATTCGAGCGTCTCGGTAGGGGTGTCCAAACGCTTCAAGCGCTCGTCATCGTCGGCGCTGCGATGTGGCGCAGGCGGCTTTTGCACGGCGCTGCGATCGGACGCTGGTTCCCGTATCACGCCTTCGACCTCGCCTGGGGACGCCAGGTCATATAGCGAAGCGGCCTCAGCTTGCGGCTCGCGAACGGCTTTCGGTTCGACCTTCGGCGCTAGCGTGCCCGTCGGCGGGGTCGCGGGCTCCGTGCGGCGTTCTTCTTCCCTTGCTTGCACACGATCGTCGGCCGTGCGGTCCAACTGCGTTGCTGGGATATGGTGATACTCCAGCGGTCCAGGCAAGAGTGTGACTATGCCGACGGTTACGACAACCACGACGGCCAAGGCCACGCGATTACGGGTCGTACCCGACCACGGACCCGCGGGGACACCGTCTTTCACGGTCTCCCGCGCCGCTTTTTGAATCCGCGCATCGAGAAGATCGTCCGGAGCTTCTGTCGTGGCCCGGGCGTAAGCCGACGCGACCTCGTCATCGCCGGCGAGATAGCGCTCGAAGGCCTGCTTATCGGGATCGCGAGACGTCACGAATGCTCGTCCAATACCTTGCGGATCTTTGCAAAAGCATAGCGCAAGCGGCTTTTGGCCGTTTCCGGGCCGACACCGGTGGCAGCAGCGATCTCGCCGACGCTCATCCCCCCTTCTTCCTTCAGAAGAAAGGCCTCGCGCTGCTCGTCGGGCAGACCGTCCAATACCGCGAGGATCCGCTTCGCCGTGTCTATCGCGTCGAGCTCGGCCCCAGGCTCGGCGGCGTCTCCGGCGATTTCGTCGACATACTCAGGCGGGATGGTCACATCACCGCGTACGCGCTGACGCCGAAAATGATCGACCACCCGATTGTGCGCGACGGTGTACAAATAGGTGCTGAATTTCGCTTGCGGCCGATAATTACCGCGTTTTTCGATAATACGCATCCAAATGTCCTGATAGAGCTCACGCGCGGTCTCGTGATGCCGGCAAAGTCTTTTGACATACCGGAACAGAGGCGCGCGGTGACGCGCGTACAAAGCGTCAAAGGCGGCCGTTTGGCCCTCGGCAAACGCGATCATGAGAGCTTCGTCGGAACGGCGTTCGGGCATGACCGCGCAGTTTAACGAGATCACACCCAGCGCGCGCAGATTGGGACCGAGACCCAAGGCTAGATCGTTCACTGCAATATTGAACGACCTGAACCGGTACCGGGGGTTAACGCACCGATGAACAATGAAGGTAAAGGAGCCCTAATCGAACGTCGGCCGGGCATAAGGATGTGCCCGCATCAATCGAGACCCAAAAGCGCTTGATTGGTGGCGCAAGGCGGAAACCGCGTTTTCTGGTGCCGTCCTGGGTCCGCGCCACATCGTTCAAGGGTGCAGGGGGATTCGGATGAAGAAGCGAAACATTATCTGGCCGTTGGCTATCGTTGCAGTATTGGGTTCACCGTCGACAACCGCCGTGAAGTTGTCGTTTGGATTTAAAATCAATCTGTTTGCGGTATCGTGCGTGAACCTTCCGTCATCAGGAGAGCGCTATCAAACTCGAGCGCGTTGGCATCTTTCAGCGCCAATATATCTGAATGGCCGCCTGACTAGGCCTGAATGATTATTTAGGAACGGCGGGCGGGCGGACGGGAAAAAGAAAACGCATCCGCATATCAGAAACTTTGAGGAGTACATATGAGCGAGTCAGCATTGATCATAGGTGCCGGCGACGGCTTGAGTGCGTCATTGGCGCGACTGTTTCGGTCAAACGGCATGCAGGTCATGTTGGCGGCGCGTAACACCGGCAAACTCGAGGCGTTGGTAGAACAAACAGAGGCCATCACGGTAGCGTGCGATGCGTCGGATCCGGCTGACGTTCAAAAGATGTTCGCAATCGCCGACGACAATATCGGCACCCCTGATGTCGTTGTCTACAACCCTAGCGCGCGGGTCCGTGGGCCAGTCACCGAGATCGATGCCCGCGCCGTGCGTGATGCGCTGTTGGTGACCTGTTACGGCGGTTTTCTGGTAACCCAGGAATCGGCCAAGCGCATGCTTACACGCGGAACCGGCAGCTTGTTGTTGACCGGCGCGTCCGCCAGCGTCAAAGGATTCGCCAATTCATCATCGTTCGCGATGGGCAAGTTCGGCTTGCGTGGCCTAGCTCAAGCATCGGCGCGGGAGCTTGCACCGCATGGCATCCACGTCGCACATTTCGTGATCGATGGTGGCATCAGGAGTCCGGATGCAGCGGCCGGTGGTGACGAACAACTCGATCCGGACGCGATTGCCCAGAGCTACCTGGATATTCACCGACAACATCGCAGCGCGTGGACGTGGGAGGTTGAACTACGTCCCTGGGTCGAGAAGTTCTAGTGGAGCAACGATCGGGACGTCGTCGGTCGACGTAATCAAACCGCCTTCATGCTTAGGCGTATGCGCCCTTGCTTGTCGACTTCGAGCACCTTCACCTTGACCATATCGCCCTCGGTCAGCTTATCGCTGACGTTTTCAACGCGCTCATGCGAGATCTGCGAGATATGGACGAGACCGTCCTTGCCGGGCAGGATGTTGACGAAAGCGCCGAAGTCCATCAACTTCTGCACGCGACCTTCATAGATGGTACCGACTTCGACATCTGCGGTAATGGCTTCGACACGCGCCTTGGCAGCTTGTCCGGCAGCATTGTCGACTGACGCTATCTTGACCGTGCCGTCATCGTCGATATCGATCGTTGCGCCAGTTTCCTCGGTGATCTGTCGGATGGTCGACCCGCCTTTACCGATAACGTCTCGGATCTTATCGGGTTGGATCTTCAATGTGATGATGCGCGGCGCGTATTCAGACATTTCCTCGCGCGGCCGATCGATCACTTTGCCCATTTCATTGAGAATGTGAATGCGGCCGTCATGCGCCTGCGCGAGAGCCACTTCCATGATCTCTCGGGTGATACCTTCAATTTTGATGTCCATCTGCAAGGCCGTCACGCCATCTACGGTACCGGCGACTTTGAAATCCATGTCGCCAAGGTGATCTTCGTCGCCGAGGATGTCGGACAAGACGACGAAGCGCTCGTCCTCCTTGATCAAACCCATCGCGATACCGGCAACGGGCGCGGTAATCGGAACGCCGGCATCCATTAACGAAAGACTGGCGCCACACACCGAAGCCATCGAACTCGAGCCATTCGACTCGGTAATTTCGGAGACGATGCGAATGACGTAGGGAAACGTCCCCATATCGGGCATGACTGCCAGTATGCCCCGTTTGGCCAAACGGCCGTGACCGATCTCGCGGCGTTTCGGCGAACCAACGCGCCCAGTTTCGCCGACCGAGAATGGTGGAAAATTGTAATGCAGCATGAATGGGTCGCGGCGTTCGCCTTCAATGGCGTCGACGATTTGCGAGTCGCGCTCGGTACCTAATGCGGTAACTACGATCGCTTGCGTTTCGCCACGTGTGAACAGAGCGGACCCATGCGTCCGCGGCAACACACCGACTTCGACGCTGATGTCACGTACGTTGTCGGGACCGCGGCCATCGATACGCGGATTACCATCGATGATGCTGCCTCGAACGACGTCGTGCTCCAATTGATAAACGATCGCGCTGACATCAGCTTCTGTCCAGGTCGACCCTTCGACGCCCGTCACTTCGTTGCCGATCTCGGTTCGCAAGGCGGCGAGTTTGTCGCGGCGTTCCATCTTGTCGACGACCTTGTAGGCGGCAGTAAGCGCGTCACTATAATGAGTCGAAATGAGGTTCTCCAATTCCGTTTTCGGCGCCACCGGTTCCCACGTCCAAGGCTCCGGTTGCACTTTCTCCGTGAGTTCGTTGATCGCATTGAGCGCAACTTGCATTTGTTCGTACCCATACATAACCGCGCCGAGCATCACTTCCTCGGATAACCCGTTTGCTTCCGATTCAACCATCAGCACCGACGTCGCTGTCCCGGCAACCACGAGATTGAGATCCGAATCGTCGAGCGCATCGAAACTGGGGTTAAGTACGTATCCACCGTTTTTATAACCGACCCGCGCGGCGCTGATCGGGCCCTTGAACGGCAGGCCCGATACCGCCAATGCGGCCGACGCGCCGAGCATCGCCGGAATATCGGGGTCGACGCCTGGATCGAGCGACATCACGGTACAGATAATTTGAACTTCGTTCCTGAATCCTTTCGGAAACAGTGGCCTTATCGGTCGATCAATAAGGCGACAGGTGAGCGTTTCTTTCTCGCTCGGGCGCCCTTCTCGCTTGAAAAACCCCCCGGGAATCTTACCCGCGGCATAGGTGCGTTCCTGGTAATCGACGGTGAGCGGGAAAAAATCACGGTCCGTGCCACGGCCCTTGTCACCGACGACGGTTGCAATGACGACCGTATCGCCCATCGTGACAATGACCGCGCCTGAAGCCTGGCGCGCTACTTTTCCAGTTTCGAGCCGGACTTCGTGGCTGCCGTATTCAAAGGAAACGGTGGATGGCGACATAAACTCTACCTGCTAATAATGTCTACGAGGGTGATTCTAGAGGCCGCTGGTCGAAGGGGCGGCTGGGCGGGATGTAGTCGGATGGGGATCGTTTTCGTCTCGGGCTTATTTTCTCAAGCCCAATCGCGAAATCAATCCGCGGTAGCGGTCCGCATCGCAATTCCTCAGATAGTCGAGTAATTTGCGCCGTCGATTGACCATTCTCAATAGCCCCTGGCGGGAATGGTTATCATGCGTGTGCGCTTTGAAGTGGTCGGACAAATCGTTAATTCGCGCTGATAACAACGCGACTTGCACCTCGGGCGATCCGGTGTCGGTACCGGACAATTGGTACTCGCTGATGATCGCACTCTTGTGCTCGCTCGACAACGCCATCGGTAAAATCCCCTACCCTACTATTACTGACTTGCAACTGATGAAAAACACGGTTTTTCGCCGGCGCGCGCATTCTAACCGTGAGCCTTGCGCCTCACAAGAACTATGCGCCTTCCCGCACCACGGTGTCTTGAGACGCGGACGGATGTAAATGGAACAAGCGTCGTGGTGTGACCCGGCCATCGTCGAGGATCTCACCAAGGCCGATAAATCGATCGCCGGGCGCATAGAGCCGCAACAATCCCGAGCTGGGCGCACCCGGTACCAACACCGCTTGACCGCGCTTAAAGTAATAAGCGGCGTCATCAGTCAGCGCCACGCGCGGCAAGAAGGCGACGGCCTCGTCAGTCGGTATTAAAGTGGCGTCGAGCGCCGCTAGACCAGACGCCGCCTGGCTTTCGAGTTCGGTAATCGACCTGGCGTCCCGAAGATCGAACGCGCCGACGCGCTCGCGCCGCAGCGCCGACACGTGGGCGCCGCATGCCAATCGGTCGCCCAGATCCGTGGCGAGGGTACGTATATACGTCCCTTTCGAGCAGGTCACGTCGACCGTGGCGCGCGGATTATGAAATGCCACCAGCGCGATGTCGTGAATTTGGACGCTGCGCATTTCACGTTCTACTTCGAGCCCCTGGTGGGCAAGTTTGTAGAGTGGTTGCCCGTTCTGCTTAATCGCCGAGTGCATTGGAGGAAGTTGCTTGATATGCCCGACGAATGCCGAAAGCGCGGCCGCGACGGCACCCCGGCCTAACGCCGCGGTAGACGTGCTGGATACGATCTCGCCCTCGCCGTCACCGGTAGTCGTAGATATGCCGAGGGTGAACTCCGACACATAGCGTTTATCCGCATCGAGCAGAAAACGGCACACCTTTGTGGCCTCTCCAAAACACACCGGAAGGAGTCCATCCGCTTGCACATCGAGATTTCCCGTATGTCCGGCTTTGCGCGCGCCAAAAATGCGCTTCACCTGCTGCAAGGCATCGTTGGAACTGATGCCGCGTGGTTTATCCAACAGTAGAATACCGTCGACGTCGCGGCCGTGTTTGCGCTTGTTCGTTCGAGCCACGCGCGAGGAAGCCTCAGCCATCATTACTTGACGCCGTCGTCCGCATCGCGGTCCGTCGGGTTGAGCAGACGGCTGATCCGGGCGCTGCGTTCGATGGCATCATCGAGACGGAAACTCAATACCGGTGTGCGTTTGGTGCGCAGAGAGCGCGCCAGGGTCGTTTGAAGCTCATGCGCGGTCGAGGCGAGCACGTTCAGAAAATCCCCTTTGTCGGTTTCGTCGCCATAGACGCTCAGGTACACGACACCGCGTCTCAAATCGGGCGAAAGGTCAACGGCCGTGATCGTCGCGAGCCCCACGGCTCGAGTCCGCGCAAGCTCGCTAATCGGTATCGCCAGGATCTTCTGAACCGTCGAAGCGACCCTTTCGAGTCGATTGAATTCATTTTCACCCACGGTAGAGGTCGTCTCACACCGACCGAGCCACCTCTACCCGTTCGTACACTTCGATTTGATCGCCCGATTTGACGTCATTGTAGTTTTTCACGCCGATGCCGCATTCGGTGCCGGAACGCACTTCACCGACGTCATCCTTGAAACGCCTCAGGGATTCGAGCTCGCCCTCATAGATGACGACATTCTCGCGCAGGACGCGAATCGGATTACTACGCTTAACGACGCCCTCCGACACGATGCAACCGGCAATGGAACCCAGTTGCGAGGATCGATAAACTTCCTTGACCTCAGCAATACCGATGATCGATTCCTTAATCTCGGGCGATAACATGCCACTCATGGCTGCCTTGACGTCGTCGATAACATCGTAGATGACGCTGTAATACCTCAGATCCAGGCCTTCGTCTTCGACGGTCTTGCGCGCGGTCGCGTCCGCGCGAACGTTAAATCCGATGATCGTCGCTTTGGAGGCATGGGCGAGATTGACATCCGATTCCGTGATGCCCCCGACACCCGCCGACACCAATTCGACACTGACCTCTTCGTTGCTTAGTTTCGTCAGTGCGTCTGATAACGCTTCACTCGAGCCCTGCACGTCAGCCTTGATCAGAATACGCACAGAGGACTGTGCACCCTCCTGCATTTGAGAGAAGACGTTCTCGAGTTTCGCTGCCTGCTGGCGAGCGAGCTTGGATTCGCGATCCTTGTCAACGCGATAAGAGGAGATCTCCCGCGCTTTGCGTTCATCGTCGACTACGGCCGCCTCGTCGCCTGCATTCGGCGTCCCCGATAAACCGAGGATCTCGACGGGTTCGGACGGTCCGGCATCTTCGAGTTGACGGCCCTGTGCGTCGGTCATGGCGCGCACGCGACCAAACTCGGCACCCGTGATGAGAATATCGCCGCGCTCTAGTCGGCCGCCCTGCACGAGCACCGTCGCCACGGGACCCCGCCCCTTGTCCAATCGCGATTCGATCACCGTGCCCTTGGCCGGCCCGTTCGGCGAGGCTTTCAGTTCGAGTACTTCGGCTTGCAGCGATATCGCCTCGAGCAGGGCATCGACACCGTCGCCAGTTTTTGCAGACACATTGACGAACTGCGTATCGCCGCCCCAGTCTTCGGGAATGACTTCGCGGTTAGCCAATTCTTGCTTGATTCGATCCGGCTCTGCTTCCGGTCGATCGATCTTGTTAACGGCGACGATCATCGGTACTTCGCCCGCCTTGGCATGCTTGACGGCTTCCTCGGTCTGCGGCATGACCCCGTCATCCGCGGCTACGACGAGCACGACGATGTCTGTGACTTTCGCCCCGCGCGCGCGCATCGCAGTAAAGGCCTCGTGGCCCGGCGTATCGAGAAAGGTAATGTCGCCTGCCTTCGTGTCGACGCGATAAGCGCCAATGTGTTGCGTAATACCGCCCGCTTCTCCTGCCGCGACGCGCGAATCTCGGACATAGTCGAGCAGCGAGGTTTTGCCGTGATCGACGTGGCCCATGATGGTCACAACCGGCGGGCGCGGTTCGAGATCTCCTGACTCCGGAACGATTTCGCGCAGCTCCTCTTCGATGGCATTCTCGCGGATGATTTTGGGACGGTGTCCCATTTCTTCGACGATGATCACTGCCGTTTCCTGGTCAATGACCTGGTTGATCGTCACCATGCTGCCCAGGTTCATCATTGCCTTAATGACCGCTGCTGCCTTGACCGACATGCGCTGCGCGAGGTCGGCAACAGTCAAGCTCTCTGGAATCGCGACGTCACGCACGACAGGTTCAGTAGGCCGTTCGAAACCATGTTTGATCGTGGTAGGCGCAACGACCCGGCGGGTCGACGGTTTCTTACGACGGCGACCTGATTTATTACTTGCGACGTGCAGTTCCTTACGCCCGAAGCGCGTATCACGATCGTCACGCTCGCGCCCTTTGCCTTTCGGCGCACCCTTTTTCTTGTCCGGCGCGGCATCGGGCACCGGTTCGGCCGGTGGTGTTACCGCACTCGGCGCCGCGACCTCGACAGGGGCCACCGCTGCTTCGCGCGCCTCGGCTGCGGCGCGTGCACGCTCGAGCTCGGCGTTACGGCGTTCTTCTTCTTCACGCCGCGCGGCCTCCTCGGCCTCGATTTCCTGTTCCTTACGCGCGCGATCGGCAGCGATGCGCTCTTCCTCGGCGACACGCTGCGCTTCTTCCTCGGCTTTTACGCGGTCTCGCTCGGCCGTCTCCTTTTCGATTCGGGCAGTTTCTTCCTCGGCTACGACACTTCGCTTTACGTAGGTACGCTTTTTTCGGACCTCGACGCTGACGGTCTTACCCGATCCGATTTTCGGGCCGCGCGCGCGCAGGCGTCCCCGCTCTGCTGGCACTTTTAGTTCACTGATTGTTTTGCGCTTGAGCGTGATCTTTGCCGGTTCCGGCGCCGCTTCGTTCTTGCCGTGTGATTTACGCAAAAAGGAAAGGAGCTGGCTTTTCTCGTCGTCGGAAATCATGTCTTCGGGCAGTTTTTCCGACATCCCTGCATCGTTCAGCTGCTGCACGAGACGATCGACGGAAACGCCCACAACGCCCGCGAATTGTTGCACGGTCACCTCAGCCATCGGCGTGCTCCTCCTGATCGGCGGCTTGCTCCAATTCGGCAAACCAAGGTTCGCGCGCTTTCATGATCAGGCTACCGGCGCGCTCTGCGTCCAAATCACCCAGTTCGAGCAACTCATCGACGGATTGTTCCGCGAGGTCTTCCATCGTCACGATCCCTGCCGCCGCCATGCGAAAAGCCAAATCCTCGTCCATACCTTCCATCGTGAGGAGATCGTCCGCTGGCCGGGCATCGCCGATCTGTTCTTCATTGGCAATGGCACGCGTCAATAACAGATCTTTTGCGCGCTGCCGTATTTCCATGACCAGCGCTTCATCGAACTCTTCGACATCCAGCATTTCCTGCTCGGGCACATACGCGACCTCCTCAATCGAGGTAAATCCTTCCTGGACTAAAATGATCGCGACTTCCGCATCGACATCGAGTAGCTCCATGAACATCTGTTGATTTTTCTGGAGTTCCTCATCACCTTTCTGTTCGGCTTCGGTCTCTGTCATGACGTTGAGTTCCCACTCCGTCAGCTGACTCGCAAGACGAACATTCTGGCCGTTGCGGCCAATCGCCTGAGACAATTGATCTTCAAGGACTGCGACGTCCATCGTACGCGTGTCCTCGTCGACCAGAATCGATACGACTTCGGCCGGCGACATCGCGTTGATGACGAATTGGGCGGGGTTCTCATCCCACAGGATGATATCCACGCGTTCACCTCCGAGTTCGTTCGACACCGCCTGCACGCGCGAGCCTCGCATGCCGACACATGCGCCGACGGGATCAATACGCGGATCGCTGCTTCGAACTGCGATTTTCGCGCGCAGCCCGGGGTCGCGCGCAGCTTCGAGTACGTCGATGACACCCTCTCCGATCTCGGGAACTTCGAGCTTGAAGAGTTCAATTAATAATTCTTTTGCGGTACGGCTGACGAACAGCTGCGGACCGCGTTTTTCTGAACGCACGTCGAAGAGAAAACCACGTACCCGATCGCCGGCGCGGACCAATTCGCGTGGGATCAAATGCTCCTTCGTGACCACGGCTTCGGCGTTACCGCCAAGATCGATGAACACGCTGCCACGTTCGACGCGCTTGACAACTCCCATGACGAGCTCACTGACGCGATCCTGGTAGGCCTCGACGACCTGCGCGCGCTCGGCCTCGCGAACCTTTTGCACAATCACCTGCTTGGCCGTCTGCGCGGCTATGCGTCCGAACTCCGCCGCTTCTAACGGTTCTTCAATAAAGTCGCCTCGGTTCAAAGCGGGATTATCAGCCTGCGCATCAGCGAGCCAGACCTGGCGATCCGGATAGGGCAACTCGCCGGCAGCGATCATCATCGCGGCTTCGCTGGCCTCCTCGAAGCCCTCGTCTTCTTCGTCGAGTTCCGGCACATACTCCGGATCGATCACTTCCCATCGCCGAAATGCATAGTCGGCGCCTGACTCGCGATCGATCGCGACGCGGCAATCGATGTCTTCGGAAAATCGTTTCTTAGTCGCGCTCGCGAGCGCCGCTTCGAGCGCCTCGAAGATGATGTCCTTACCGACGCCTTTCTCCGCGGAAACGACATCGACAACAGTCAAGATTTCTTTATCCATCAAATTCTTACCTTTTCAGTCACCCGTTTGCCGCGCGCTTCCCGCGCGGCGACTTGAGCGGCCATTCAGGCGCGAGTTTCGAACGTTCGATCAGACCAAACGGCACTGTGATCCGATCATCGTCGATGGCGACGACAATGCCTTCGTCCGTCACTGCGGCCAGTTGACCCAATAAGCGCCGCCGGCCCTCGAACAAATGTCGTAAGCGCACCGCAATCCGCTCTCCGATGAAGCGTCGATGCTGCGCCAGCGTGAACAGGGGCCGCTCGATCCCGGGCGACGACACTTCCAGGGTGTATTCGCCACCGATCGCCTGTTCGACATCGAGGAGATCGCTGACTTGACGACTGACGCGTTCACAATCGTCGACACTGATGCCGCTAGCCTGATCGATATAAAGCCTGAGCAACTGAGCGTGGCGCGAGCGGTTCCGCTCGATCCCGAGCAACTCGTAGCCAAGCCCCTGCACCGTGGGCTCCAGCATTGTGATCAAGCGATCCGGCACGTCGAATTCTCCATCCGAAAATAAAAAGCCCCGTTTTCCCGGGGCCTTTTTATGAAATCTTGGTAGCGGGGGCAGGATTTGAACCTGCGACCTTCGGGTTATGAGCCCGACGAGCTGCCAGACTGCTCCACCCCGCAATTGACGCGCGTGATGATAGAGAGTGCAAGGCACAAATTCAAGGCCCGCTGGGGTTCGCGAACGCTAAATCTACGCCCGTCGCGCGCGCTTATACGCGCACCCGATTAGCTAAGCGCGACGGGTTTACGTCGACGGCCCCAATCGCCTGCGCGATCGGCGAAACGCCCCGCGCACGACGAACTGCAACGCGGGCAGCTGCCATCTTTATCGAGCGTGTACTTACCGATGTCGTACCAATGCCGTTGGATCAGACGGTAGCCACATGCATGACAAAACGTCGCATCGCCTTCATCGTCATGGATGTTGCCGGTGTATACGTGATGCAATCCGTTCTGAAGCGCGATGCTGCGGGCTCTTTTACATGTCGCCGGCGGCGTGTGCGGAACGTCCCGCATTTTCCAGTCCGGATGAAACGCGCTGAAGTGCAAGGGAATATCCGGGCCGAGGCGGTCACAAATCCATCGGCTCATCGATTCGATCTCCTGCGGGGAATCGTTGTACCCGGGGATCAAAAGCGTCGTGATCTCGAGCCAGGTCGAGGTTTCCTGGACGATGTACTCGAGCGTATCCAATACCGGTTGCAGGGCGCTGCCGGTGACCTTGCGGTAGAAATCCTCGGTGAAGGCCTTGAGATCGACGTTTGCGGCATCCATCGCCGCGAAAAACTCCCGACGCGGCTCCGGACAGATATAACCCGCCGTCACGGCGACCGAGTACACGTCGAGATCATGACAGGCGCTCGCGACGTCGAGCGCGTATTCATGAAAAATGACGGGATCGTTATAAGTAAAGGCGACGCTCCGACAACCGTGTTCCTGTGCATACTTTGCAATGGTCTGGGGGGATGCGTGCGATGCCAGCGTGTCGATTTCGCGTGATTTGCTGATATCCCAGTTTTGACAGAATTTACACGCGAGATTGCACCCGGCGGTGCCGAAGGACAATACCGCCGAGCCCGGATAAAAGTGATTCAGCGGCTTCTTTTCGATCGGATCGACACAAAATCCGCTCGAACGTCCGTAAGTCGTGAGAATTACCGCATCGCCGGTACGGGCGCGGACAAAGCATAATCCGCGTTGGCCTTCGCGCAGTTTGCATGCACGCGGACAGAGATCGCATTGCAAACGCCCGTCATCGAGCACGCGCCAGTAACGAGTCGGCGCTATGAATGCCGGATCGAAACCGGGATCGGGTAGTTCCTGTGACACCTGGCCTTACTCCGAGAGAAAAATGACCCCGGATTCCGCTTTGCTCCATGCAGGCTACCTTCCATCCCGTAGCCTGCATGGAGCGTAGCGGAATCCGGGGGCTATACTGTTGCTAGTGTGCTGTCCCGCAATAATGTTTCATAACTCGCTAGTCTTTTCCGCCCCTGGCGGCGTTGCTCCTCCTTACGTAGAGCCCGCTACGCGGCGTCGTCGCGCCTTGCCAGGAACGAAAAATCCGGCGCGATGCACCTAACATTATTGCGGGACAGCACACTAGCTTCTACTTAAATATAGTTTACGACGAACGACGTTGATAAAACGATGGCTGAAATCCGCCCACCTGCAGTAGCCGGAATGTTCTACGCCGCCGATCCCGGCGAGCTCGAGCGCGACGTTACCACCATGCTGCAGGCCATAGATCCACGGCCCAAACCGAAACCCCGCGTGTTGATCGCGCCGCACGCCGGCTATATCTATTCAGGTACGGTCGCGGCGCAAGCGTATGCGCGCCTCGATCCGTGGTGCGACCGGATCGTCCGCGTAGCGATCCTGGGCCCCGCGCATCGCGTACCGGTAAGCGGGCTCGCGGTGAGCGCGATGGACGCGTTCCAGACGCCACTTGGTACCGTTCCTATCGATACCGGCGAAATCGCGCGCTTGAGCGAATTGCGCCAGATCACCGTCAATGACCGTGCCCATGCCCCGGAACATTCGATCGAAGTGCACCTGCCGTTTCTGCAAACCGTGCTCGGGAGCTTTCAGCTCATCCCGCTCGTCGTTGGCGACGCCAGTCCGCTGGACGTACGTGAAGTCATCGAGCGATGGTGGGATGCCGACGATACCTTGACGCTCATCAGCACTGACCTGAGCCACTTCCTCGATTATGAAACGGCCCAGGCTGTCGATAGTCGCACGGATGAATGGATCCGGGATTTCCAGTACGAATCCATCGGGCCCGAGCACGCCTGTGGTTGCCGCCCATTGAACGGCATGCTGCAACTCGCGCGTGAATGCCAGGCAGACATCGAACGCTTGATGTTGTGTAACTCCGGCGATACGGCCGGATCGCGCGATCGCGTAGTCGGTTACGCGTCCTATGCCCTGCGCTGAAGACGACGCCCTCAAACTGCTTCACCTGCAAGAATTAGTCAGGATCGCGATCAGCTCGATCCGTCACGGCCTGGACGAAGGCAGCCCCTTGATCCGTGACGCGAATGCAGTGAGCGAAACGCTCCAGCGCGTCGCGGCGTCCTTCGTTACCTTAAAGCAACGGGACTTGTTACGCGGCTGTATCGGCTCGCTCGAGCGACGTCGCGCACTGGCGGAGGATGTCGCCGAGAACGCCTTTGCGGCTGCATTTCGCGATCCGCGATTCCCGCCCTTGACCCGTGAGGAACTCGACGTGACCGCAGCAGAGGTGTCGGTACTTTCGACGCCGGTAGACGTCGAGTTCGACGATGAGGCGGATTTACTGGCACGACTGCGGCCGGGCATCGATGGCGTGATCGTCGACCACGATGGCCATCGGGCGACGTATCTGCCCAGCGTTTGGGACATGCTGCCAAAACCAAGCTCGTTCCTCGAACAATTGCGGAAAAAAGCGGGTATAGAACCCCAAGTGTCGATTACGGCAATAAAGATTTCGCGCTATACAGCGCAATATTCCGATCCCACGAGCCTGTTGGACTGAAGCAATTCGACCTTCACTCAGCGGACAATACATGCGCCAATCGAATTGCGCTCGCAGATGCGGCCGTCGATCCATATCGCATTGGCCAGTTGCGCGCCGCTCAGGTCCGCGCCGGCGATAACAGCGCCGGATAGATCGGCAAAACGTAAATCGGCGTGCGTCATGCGGGCATGTCCGAGTTTGGCGTTGCGCAGGTCAGCGCCAACCAAGCGCGCGCCGTTGAGATTCGACAAGCTGAGATCCGCACCGGTCAAGTCGGCGTAGGCGAAATTCGATTCCGTCAAATTCGAACCGGCTATCGCCGCGCCGCTCAACTTCGCGTTGCGTGCCGACATCAAGGCCAATTCGAGATCATTCAATCGTACGCCGGATTTGGTACAAAAATCCCAATTCACGCGGGGCGCGCCGGGCGCCTCACAATCGGGCGAACCGCGCCGGTCAGGCATCGACAAGCTAAGCGCGAGGATTACGATCACGGCCAATACAGCACCCATCGCCGCCATCGGCCGCCGTGATGATTCCGAGCCCGCGCGCAAGCCGGCCCAGACGCGCTCCGATCGGGCGCGACGTTCGACTACGTCTTTTGATTCCTGTTTGCGGCGGTCGCGACTGCGACGCCGATCGTCGCCATCGTCACTCGAATCCCGATCATCGATACGTCGATCACCGCGCCGTTCGTCACTGGCCGCTAATCCGCCGCCGGCAGACGAGCTGAAGCTGTCGTGAAACGAACGGACGCGTTTCCAATTGACGCCGTCTCGACTCAAACGATCGCTTTCTTTAATCCGGCCGAGCTCGACGTTGCGGTCGATCACTGTCCAGGGAAACGGTCCCTCAACGTGGTCGCCGCGTTTTACGTACCACTGACCAGATTGCGTCGCTTTCGCCATTGTCATTACATGGACCCGAGTCAAGTTTGACCCCATTCGGCCGCTCTATCGACCATGCAGGTCGACCTCATGGGATACCCGGCGCCGGTCACGTCACCGCGCGCCGTATTACCGCTGCAATGGGCGGTCAATCAGCTACTTACTGCTGTCGTTATCGGCAATCCCCGGGAAAACTATATGCGGCTGAACATCGGCGGGACGGCCGTTACCGCGCGTACTGATCTGTCCCTAGCGGCTGGTCAAAAGATCGCGCTCCGGGTCGTAAACGTCGGCCCGACAATCGTCTTGAAGGTGCTCGATCCGTCAGCCGCCGCGCCGGCGATTCAACGCGCCCTGGCGCGCGTGTTGCCGGTACATGGATCGCTGCCGGAGACCGTCGATCTGCTGCGCGAATTCACCGCCCTGGCGCGACGGCCCACCGTAGCGCAAACGACCGATCAGCGCGTGTCGCAGCGCCCGCAAGGCTTGAGCCAGAGCGCGGCTGATCTCATCGCAAAATTTCCGCAGGTCCATCAATTGACAGAACCGAAATCCCTGCGCCGCGCGCTGGCCCAGACGGCCTTACCGACAGAAGCGCGACTCAATACGGCTGCGATCGAAGGTAGAGCCCCCGATCTCAACGGCGATATCCGTTGGCACTTAATCCGCATACGACAGCAGGTCGATACGCCCCGATCGACTGCGGGTGAGATACAGGCGACGTCCAGCCGCGCAGCCGGATCGCGGGCCGACCCCCAGTTGCCGGCCGTGCGCACCACGCAACCGGTGCGAAACGAACCCATTCCGCCGGCAAGCAACGGCGCGGAGGAACGCATCCCTGGAACAGAGGTAACAGCGCCGCGCTTGCGCCAATTGATCGACGCGGCCGTGGCCCGGTTGCAGGCGCACCAGCTGCAGAATGTAAACGCGCCCGGCGGCGCGACGTCGGTCGTTATCGAAGTCCCCGTACTACGAGGCGGTGATATCGATCTACTGCGCTTCGAATACGATGCCCAAGACGGCCACCACGGACAAAGTGACGAAGCGGAACCACGCGCGAATCTCACCTTGAGCCTTCACATGGACGACGGGAAGGAATTCGCCGCGCAGATCCGCGTGCTCGGCGAAGCGTTGAATATTCGCGTCAGCTCAAATCATGCCGGCATGAACGAGCTCATCGAACGGCGGCTCACGAGCTTACGTCGCGGTATCGAACAGCATGGATTCGAGTTATCCGGGCTGGTCGTCGGGCCGGTAGAAATCGACACACGTCCACGACTGCTAGTCGAGCGCCTGGTCGACGACAACGTGTAAGCAATGAAGGTTCGTGGAAAAGTCGACGTTGCCGTAGCGCTGCGCTGGGACGGCGAAACCGCGCCGCAGGTGACCGCCAAAGGCCGCGGTGACGTCGCGGAACGCATCGTAAATTTAGCCCGCGAGCACGACGTCCCGCTCGATCATGATCCGGCTCTTGTCGAAGTACTCGCCCAAGTGGATCTAGCCCGCGATCAAATTCCGTGGAGTTGGTCGAGGTGTTGGTGGTGGCACGAAGCGGCGCTTGAGCGCGACGTTTCGGCGCGCCACCGGTGGATTTATCGCCGATTGCGTCGCCGTCGCCGACAAGGAATCGATCACGTTTGCAGCTTGAGGCGAGCGGCCACCAGGCAGAACAGTGATTGTTCGTCGGATGCGCCTGGTTGCCGACGATGGCGCCGATGCGTAATAGTTTCACGCAGCGTGCCGCATTGCGCGCGAGCCAGTGCCGTTCCGTGTAGTGCCACCCGGCGGATCGGCGTTCGCTTGAGAGCGCCGGAACTGATTGGCCCACCAGGTGTGGCACTGGTGCGATCGGCAAACAGGCGCTGCTCCTTGATGCGCTCCATCTCGCCGCGGGCGCAGTAGATGCGGTCGTAGATGCGTTGGGCGCCGGTGAGGTTGGTCACCACGAAGCGGGGATTGCTGCGCGGGCGCTGTGCTCGGCCTTGACGATCACCCGTCGCGGGGTATCCCAAGTCTGTGCCGTAACGGACCTCGCTGAACAGGCGCGCTTCTCACCCATCATCCAATACCGCCACTGAGCCAACGTGCGGCTAACGATTGATCGTGCAAACGCGGGTTTTTCGCGATACCAATGACGTAATCGCCGTGGCGATCGAACCAGCGCCATCCGCCAGCGGCAAAAGCCGGAATCGGCGCGCACCAGGATCTCGACCTTCGGCCACGCCTGGCGCAACCGTTTGATCCAGAAGATCGCCCAACTGTGTTTTGCGCCGTCGATCGCTCGAACGCAGATAACTGACCCACAGTTGATCGCCACAGAACACGTACAAGGGCAGAAAGCAGTAGTGGTCGTAGTAGCCGTGGAAGAAGCGGCCCTCTTGATCACCATGCACCCGATCGTCGGTGGCATCCACATCGAGTATCAGTCGTCGGGGCGCTTGTTTGTAAGAGGCGATAAAGTTATCAATGAGTACCTTGTGCAGGGCCACCGCGGTGTTGCGGTTCGCGCGGTTCTCCAGTCGGCACAACGTCGACGGGCTCGCCAGCGACTCATCCGGGAAAGCGCCGTCTGCAGAGCCAGGCGCGCAGTCGTGGTCCCTCATAGCCCAGGGAAATGCCATAGACCCGCTGTCGGACCAGCGACTAGATCGTGGGTGCAGCTCTTTGTCGGCGAGAATCCCCAATGGCCCGTGCGCGGCCTTGATCAACCCGGTCCGTTCGGCCAAGCGCAGCAACTGCACCCCACCGTTGGAAGTGATGTCGCCGTTGAATGAGACGATCTTGCGGCGAGAAAAGCCTGGAAATTGCAGCGCAGTCTGGGTACATTCTGTCACGGGCGAGTTTTCCGTTTTCAACCTAACTAACTGAATTATAACGGATTAGAAAGGGCTTGCCCTCTTTTTTTATGAAATATCCGGGCTAGGCGATCAAATTCCCGAGGTGTTGTTCGTCGCCGTTGCCGAAATCATCACGTTTGCATACATGGTTCGCGGCGCGTTGCCGGACCACGCCGCGCAGGCGATCGCGACTCGCATTATCTCGCCAGGCGAGTCGCCTCCCGGCGGGCGCTATTAGCCTCGGCGGAATTCCCTCGCGCCGTTTCGATGTCGGCGATCAAGCGCCATACCGGGGCTTTGTCCGACGGGTGCGCCGACGTAAACGACAAGGCCCGTTGAGCCATTTCACCGGCCTGACCGAGGTCCCCTTGACGGAAATGCGTGTAGGCGAGTTGTGTCCACAAGCTCGTGTCTTCCGGCGCCAGTTTAATCGCCCGCTCGAGCGCGGCTTGCGCGCGATCCCAGTCGTTTCGCGTAGCGGCCTGCATCGCCGCTGCTAACAAGGTCTGTACCGCGACATGCGCGGGCGGCGCTACCGGACGCAGGTCTTCGGCCCGCGCGAGTTGCTGCGCTGGCGGCGCTTGTCGAGTGGGTTCGCGCGGCATTTCGCGTTCAACCCCTCGATCGAGATCTTCAGCACGCACCCGGTCCTCTATCGGCGCCGGTGCCGGCGCGCGTCCGGTCAGACCCGTGCATGCGGCAAGCACGCCGCACAACGCGACACAGACGAAACGCGGCAGCGGCGCAGTCATCGAAAAAATTCCCTGATGCGGTCGATAACCCCGCGGCGGTGACCGATTTCGGTGGGTCGCCCATCGCAATTCGCCGCATGGCTTACCGCGCTGTCGCGGTGCAACGGGATCAACTCGCCACCGGCGCATTCGGCATCGATGATGCTGTTGGTGCTGAGCATAACCCGTTGCCATACGACCGCTGGGGGGACACTTTTCTTGAGCGGCTCGAGTCGGGCGCGGCTCATCGCGGCGCCCCAGATCTGTAACGCGCCGCTGCCTCCGGTGAGTCCGGTTGGCTTGTTATCGTCGCGCCCCACCCATACGATACCCAGGCGATTTCTGCCAAAGCCTGCGAACCAGCTATCGCGAAAATCATTTGATGTGCCGGTTTTACCGGCAAGCGGCCTGACCTGGGCGAGCCGTGAGGGCAACCGGCGTCCGGTCCCTTCTGCAACGACGCGCGTCATTGCGTATCGCACGAGAGAGGCGGCGGCCGGTTTCATGACGGGCTTTATCTTCAACCCGTACCGATTGAGTACACCGTGAGATTGGTCGGTGACAGCGCTGATTGCGCGTAGCGGGACGCGAAATCCTTCGTTAGCGATGATCGTGTAGAGTTCGGCGACTTCAAAGGGCGACAGGTCGATGGCACCCAGGAGTATCGAAGGATACTCGGGTACATCGTCTTTGATGCCCAGACGTTCGAAATAGTTCGCTACGTTGCTCACGCCGAGTTGCATGCCGAGATTTACCGTGGCGAGGTTGAGGGAACGCACCAACGCATCCAGGATACTCACTTCGCCGTGTTCACGACCATTGAAGTTCTTGGGTTCCCAAACGACGCCGCTCGCATCGGTCCAAGAGACGAATTCATCCTTGAGCTTGGTCAAAAGCGAATAACGCCGAGGTTGCTCTAATGCCAAGGCGTAAATGAACGGCTTGATCACCGAGCCAACGGGTCGCCGTGCGTCTAACACGCGATTAAATCCCGCGTAGGCGGGATTGCGATCACCGACCATGGCGAGTATTTCGCCGCTGGCTGGATCGGCGACGATCGCGGCCGCCTGCAGGTCCTGTCGATCCGAGCTCGCTTCGAGCTTGGAAACGGTGTCGCGCACGGCCTGCGCGGTTGCGAGTTGAACGTCGACGTCGAGCGTCGTGAAGATGTTGAGACCGGCGGCATTGAGATCGTCGGCGCTGTACTCGCGCAGGAGCTGTCGCTTGACGAGGCCCATGTAGGCCGGAAAGTCGGAATCGCGCCGCTGGGCCTGTCCGTGAATCTTAACCGGCTGTTGCAACAGATCCCGCGCGTCGTCGCCACCCAGAATCCCGTCTTCAGCGAGGATCGACAACACCACATTGCGGCGCGCGCGCGCTGCTTCGCGGTGACGCCTCGGATCGAATACCGACGGGCCCTTGACCATACCGATTAAAGTCGCCATTTCGGTGATATCAAGCTCGACCAGGGGTTTGGCGAAATAGAAATGCGCAGCCAACTCGAACCCGTGGATGGCTCGATTTCCATCCTGGCCGAGAAAGACTTCGTTGACGTAAGTTTCGAAGATCTCCGCCTTGGTGTAGCGTCGCTCGAGGGAGATCGCCATCAATATTTCGTTAAATTTGCGCGCGAGCGTCCGAGCGCGCGTGAGGTAAAGGTTTTTGATCAGCTGTTGCGTGAGCGTACTGCCGCCTTGCACGAAGCCGCGCGCCTGAAAATTGGCCCACATCGCCCGTGCCAGGCCCTTTAAATCGACGCCAAGATGGGTGAAATAGCGACGGTCTTCGACCGCCACCAGCGCATCGATAAATTGCTGCGGGATGTCGTTGTAGGCCAGAAGTTTTCGATCTTCGTAACGACGCGGATTAATGCGTCCGATCTCCGGCGGCTCGAGACGCATCAAATCGATGCGTTGTGACGTCCCGCCGTCGACGATGTCGGTTACGCGATCGTCGGCGAATGAAATCACTGCGTGGCGCTCGGGTTCAGGAATATCCCAATACGGAAATCCACGCGTTTTGACTTCTATCTGTTCGATGGCCACAGAAAACTGGCCGCGTGATCGAGGCGCGTCCGTTTTGGCGTAACCTAGCCGGCTAAGCGTTCGGTTCAACCGCTCGGGCGAAATTCGGGTCCCTGGATACAGCTCCAGGGGGCGCGCAAAAACCGTCGCGGGCAGGGACCATCTTTTGTTTTCAAACGCGCGTACGACCTCCCGGTCCAACCACAACCAATAGCCAAGGAATACGATGACGATCCACAACGCAGCGTGACGCGCATAAAAAAACCAGGCGCGTCGTGATCGGTGTAGCCGTTTACTTTTTCCGAAGCGGGATGCACGCGCGCGAGGCCGGCGCCGGCCACCTTTTGGCCGCTTGGCGCTCATGGTAGGAATTCCGCTCTAGCCAACGTCGTAGGTGTTAACCGCCGATCGGCGGTCGCGCGACCGAAGCCTACAACACTTCACAGCTTGTTGCTTGGCCGTTGAGAAAAAAAGCCCTTCCCCAAAGGGAAGGGCTTTGATCGTTAGGCGTACGGACTCGCCGGCCCGCTATGTATGGCGTGGGAATCGCGACTCAGGAGCGCTTGTGCTTCCGGTCGTATTCCTTTTCCCACTTCCGCGCGAAACTCTCTACAGCTCGCTTCATAGCCGCGCGCTTCTTCTGCTCGGCGATCCGTTGCCGGGCAGCCTCCCTGCGAGCTGCGAGCCGGGCGCGGACTTCGGCTTTCTTAGCCTCTAGCCTCTCGCGCTCGTCAGTTTGGCTATCGCGCGCCGCTACTTTTTTCGCCGAGCCTTCTTCTTGGCCTTTTTCCTGGCTGGCTTCTTGCGTGTAGCTTTCTTCCTAGCCTTCTTTTTGGCCTTCTTCCGAGTGGCTTTCTTCTTAGCCTTCTTTTTGGCCTTCTTCCGAGTGGCTTTCTTCTTGGCTTTCTTCCTTGTAGCTTTCTTCTTGGCCTTCTTAGCTACGCGCTTTTTGGCAGCTTTGCGTCTGGCCTTCTTCTTGGCCTTCTTCTTAGTTGCCTTTTTCCTGGTAGCTTTGCGCCTAGTCTTTTTCTTCGCAGCCTTCTTCTTGGATGCTTTCTTCCGCGTGGTTTTCCTTCGTCCCGCTGAAGCCTTCTTCCTTGATGACTTCTTCTTTGCCGCCTTCTTTCTCGCTTTCGCCATAGTTGAGGCCCCCCTTCAACGTTAGTTGAACTTTAAGAACGCAACATCACAGTGGCTTATATACATCACAACTTAAAGAACTTCAATAAAATTGCGCTAATTTTTTGAACTCGTTCCAATATTGTTGTTGAAATCGCAACACTGGATCGAGCAGCCCCTTATCGATCGACTCCCGAATAACTTGAATTCGTACCGATCAAGATTCAAGCGCAGCAACGATTCGCGCCCGCACTGATTCAACATCGCCGACACCGTCGACGCTTCTATATGTCAGGTCACCGTTAAAACCTGCCTTTTTTGAGTAGAACGCCACGAGCGGTTGTGTTTGTTCATGGTAGACGGCAAGGCGATGCCGTACGGTTTCCGCGTCGTCATCGTCACGCTGCACGAGGATTTCCCCTGTCACATCGTCCTTGCCCGCGGTCTTGGGCGGGTTGAAATCGACGTGGTAGGTACGGCCGGACGCCGGATGAACGCGACGCCCCGACATACGCCGCACGATCTCCTCATCGTCCACGGCGATTTCAATGACGCAATCGATACCAATACCCCTCGCTTCTATCCCTTGTGCCTGCACGATCGTGCGCGGAAAGCCGTCAAACAGGAATCCGTTCGCGCAATCCGCGTTTTCGATACGATCCGTCACCAATTCGAGAATGATTTCGTCAGAAACGAGCCTTCCGGCCTCCATGACCGCCTGCGCCCGCTTGCCCAGCGGCGTCCCGGCCTGCACGGCGACACGCAGCATATCTCCCGTAGAAATCTTGGGAATGCCATGGTGCGCGCAAATGAGGTCAGCCTGAGTACCCTTGCCTGCACCGGGGCCGCCCAAGAGTATGATTCGCATTATCGTCCCCGGACGCCTTTGCGGAATGCCGTTCGATCAACCACGTCCATGAAATTCGATCTTGACGAAAATGCCGGTTCCCTAACCATTTCGGCCTACGCGGCTGGCTGGGTGCGCGTCGGCGATATCCGCATCGAATCGCCCTGCGTGGTTACGCCGCAATCGATTCACGCCGACCTTTTACCCGACGAACTAGCATCCATCAATGCTTCCCATTTCGAACGACTTTTAGATCTGTCGCCGGAAATTATCATTTTAGGAACCGGCGAACGTCAGCAATTCATCGATTACAGCTTCATCCAGGCTTTAGGATCGCGACATGTCGGTCTCGAGATTATGGATACCGGCGCAGCCTGTCGCTCGTTCAATATCCTAGTGGCCGAAGATCGTGCGGTGGTGGCCGCATTATTCATGATTTGATGGCACGCAGCCCGGGGCCCGCACTAGACCTCGGCAAATAACGCGTCGACCGAGAAACCCTCGCGCTCGAGGATTTGGCGCAAACGTTTGAGCGCCTCGATTTGAATCTGCCGGACCCGTTCACGCGTCACGCCGATCTCATTACCCACCTGTTCGAGCGTGGCGATTTCGCGCCCGTGCAGACCGAACCGCCGCACGACCACCGCGCGTTGTTTGTCGTTGAGTTGCGCCAACCAGATATCGATATGCCGCTGTACATCGTCGTCCTGAAGCAAGGTCGCGGGATCTGGATTTTGTTCGTCGGCTATCGTATCGAGCAAAGATCGGTCTGAATCCCGCTCTGCTGGTACGTCCACCGAAGCGGTACGCTCGTTCAAGCCGAGCATGCGTTTTACATCTTCGATAGGGCGGTCCAGCATGTTCGCGACATCTTCGGGGCTCGGCTCGCGATCGAGCTTCTGAGCAAGCTGGCGTGCCGCGCGCAGGTAAATATTGATTTCTTTGATAACGTGTATCGGGAGCCTGATCGTACGCGTTTGGTTCATTAGGCCGCGTTCGATGGTCTGGCGGATCCACCAGGTCGCATAGGTTGAGAAACGAAAACCGCGCTCCGGATCGAACTTCTCCACCGCGCGAATGAGGCCGAAGTTCCCTTCTTCAATTAAATCCAATAGTGCGAGCCCACGATTCATGTAACGTCGGGCGATCTTCACCACCAAGCGAAGATTACTTTCTATCATGCGCTTACGCGCAGCATCATCACCGCCGAGGGCGAGCCGCGAGAATTTGACTTCCTCTTCGGCCGTTAGCAATGGCGAGAATCCGATCTCGTTGAGGTACAGGCGCGTGGCATCCATGTCGCCCTGCGAAACTTCGCCGGGGTGAAACTAGCTGCGCACATTCTCGCTTTCTGATTTACCGTCCGCCGTGGATTCGCTTGCGTCGATATCGTCGAGTTCGGCGTCAAGCGGCGACAGATCTTCGGTAGATTCGCCTACTTTGTCCATGCTTTGACCGCTATCGCTCGTCGAAGCGCCGCGATCATCGGTGGCGCCGGTTTGTTTATCCTTACTGCGCGGACCGGCCATTAGATGTTGGGACTGCTATCGTTTCGGTAGGAACTTCAAGGGATCGACCGCCTTGCCATTTTGACGGATTTCAAAATGTAGCATCACGTTCTTTGCATCCGTACTTCCCATGTGGGCTATCGTTTCGCCCGCATTGACTCGGCTGCCCTCATTTGCCAGCCGCGCATCGTTATGTGCGTACGCGCTGAGAAACGTGTCATTGTGCTTGATGATAATAAGCTCTCCATAGCCCCGTAGTCCACTTCCGCTGTACACAACTGTGCCTGGTGCCGCAGCTTTTACCGCTTGCCCTTTTGTACCCCGTATTTCGATCCCTTTGGAGCGCGACGTAGCAGTCGCCGATTGCGGTTTGCCCCGCGCTGGCCACACCCATTTTATCGGCGTACCTGCGGCGCTCTGGCGCATTGGTTTGACGGCGTTTACCGGTGCCTTCTTCGCAACGCCTTTTCGCGTTGGGGGGGTAGATGTTTTTGAGCTCGGTTTGGGTTTAGAAGGTGCGGTTAATCTGAGCTGCTGACCAACGAAGATGAGATCCGGATCGTCTAGACGGTTCCATGTGACGAGTTCTCGATAGTCGAGATTGTAGCGCCAGGCGACGGCGTGCAAGGTCTCACCTTTAGCGACTACATGCGTTGTTGCTCGCTTTTCGCCTGGCCTGGGAATAACGGGTGCCGGCGCAACGTACGCAACACGAGGTGCTCGCCTGGACTTGATCGTCTTTTGATCGATCGGCGCGTGCGTTTTGGTTACGCAGCCGATCAACGGTGCAGTGATGATGCAGCATCCGGCCAATAATAGTAATAGTCGAGATTTGGGTCGCATCGCTAGTGTCCTGCCCCGTGAAAAACTTTCGTAAGTCGCGACGGATTTTTCGTCGATGGCAAGGCACGACGACGCCGTGTAGCGGGCTCTACATAAGGAGGAGTAACACCGCCAGCGGCGAAAAAGACCAGCGAAATATGGAAGTTTTTCACGGGGCAGGACACTAAAGCATCGCTAACTCACACCTTCGAGTAACGGTACGAAACTAACCCGCTCCATGACCTCTTCGTCGATTCCGTCCCCGGTCTTTCGGTACAAGCGCAATTCCTGGGAACCGGCATGGCCGACTGGGATAATGAGGTGTCCGCCCAACGCCAATTGATCGAATAATGTCTCGGGAACCCCGACCGGCGCCGCGGCGACCAGAATCCCGTCGAAAGGTGCGCGTTTCACCCATCCTTGCGAACCATCGCCATGGCGAACGCGCACGTTTTGAATGCGCAAGTCGTGGAGGCGGGACCGCAGCCGGTTGGCGAGCGCGGCGATCCGCTCGATGCTGAACACCTGCTCGGCAAGCTGGGCCAGGATTGCGCTCTGATAGCCGCAACCCGCACCGATCTCCAACACGTTTCCAAGTGCTGCGTTCGACCTTAAAGCCTGGCTCATCGACGCGACGATGTAGGGTTGAGAGATCGTCTGACCGTGTCCGATCGGTAACGCAGTGTTCTCGTAAGCGCGGCTCGCCAGTGCCTCGTCGACGAACAGATGCCGCGGAGTCGTACGGATAACCTCGAGCACCGTGTCGTCACTGATCCCCATGCTCCTTAATTTCTCGACGAGCCGGTCACGGGCCCGCTGTGAGGTCATACCGATACCGCGGGTATCAGCCACTCGGCCCAAACCACTGCGTCTGGAATATCAAATACAAGGCGTCGCGTCCGACTTCTCTATGACGAACGATCAAGCGGCGTTCAATAAGAACTCGAGCAATGCTTTTTGAGCATGAAGCCGGTTACCGGCCTCATCCCAAACCACGCTATCCGGATGATCGAGCACCTCCGCCGTTACCTCTTCACCCCGATGCGCCGGCAAACAATGCATGAACAAGGCATTCGGCGACGCCAGCGACATGAGTTCCGCCGTTACTTGGAACGGGCTGAATAAAGCCCTGCGTGTTTCCATTTCTTCTTCTTGCCCCATGCTGGCCCACACGTCTGTAACAACGAGATCCGCGTTCCGAACCGCAAGCTTCGCATCGTTCATGATGTCTACCCGATCGTGTTCGGTCAAAACACCGCAGGTGGCGGGTTCATAGCCCTCGGGTGTAGCTACCCTGAGTTTGAACTGCATCAGATTAGCCGCATTGATATAGGAATTACACATGTTGTTGCCGTCGCCGACCCACGCAACGGTACGTCCCTGGATCACGCCTCGATTTTCATAGAAGGTCATTAAGTCAGCAAGGACCTGGCACGGATGATAACTATTGGTCAGTCCGTTAATAACGGGAACGCTAGAGTGCGACGCAATCCGTTCGACGGTTTCGTGCTCGTACGTTCGGATCATGATTGCATCCGCCATTTGCGCGAGCACCCGCGCCGTGTCTTCCGGCGGTTCTCCGCGCCCGACCTGGGACTCCCTAGTCGTCAGGAAGATCGCCTTGCCGCCACCTTCCGCCATCATCGCTTCGAACGATACCCGCGTGCGGGTCGACGACTTCTCGAACAGCATCGCGAGGACCTTCCGCTCAAACAGCGCCGGACGCTGTCCTTCACGCCGCCATCGTTTGAGTTCCACCGCGCGTTCGAAAATGCTCAAGATCTCTTGCTGACTGAGATCCAACAGCGTTAGAAAATGACGGACGGACATTGGAGAAACCTGAATCAGTCCGCGCTTTCGACAAAGTCATTTACCAGGCGTACCACATGAGAAACCACTTTGTCGGCCTCCGCATCACTCAGAATCAAAGGCGGCAGCAAGCGCACTAAGCTGTCCGCCGTAACGTTCAGCAACAGTCCCCCTGCAAGTGCCTGTTTGACGAGATCACCACAACTGCGATCGAGTTCTATGCCGATCATCAATCCACGGCCGCGAACGCTCTTAACGGCCGAATTGTGGGAGAAGGCTTGACGGAAGTCGTCCAATATTCGGGCGCCGAGTTCGCCAGCGCGGGCCACCAGATTGTCACGCTCCATGACATCGAACACGGTTAACGCCGCCCTTGCCGCCAGCGGGTTGCCACCGAAGGTCGATCCGTGGGTTCCGGGTTGTAGCACTTCGGCGGCCGCCGCAGCGGCCACGCAGGCGCCAATCGGCACACCGTTACCGAGCGCTTTTGCTACGGTGATCACGTCAGGCTTGACGCCTTCGTGCTGAAACCCGAACCAGCGGCCGGTACGGCCCATGCCGGATTGAATCTCATCGATCATCAATAACAGGTTCCGTTCGTCACATATGGCGCGCAGCGCGGTCAAGTAACCGGGTTGCGGTACGACGATGCCGCCTTCACCCTGCACCGGTTCAACTAATACCGCGACGACATCCGCTTCTGCCGCAACAGTTCCTACCGCGTCGATATCGTCGTAAGGAACATGAACGAAACCGTCGACGAGCGGTTCGAATCCGGCGTGAACCTTGGGATTACCGGTGGCCGTCAAGGTCGCCATCGTGCGGCCGTGGAAACTGCCGTCCATGACGATTATGCGCGGCCGTTCGATCCCCTGCTCGTGGCCGAACTTGCGCGCGATCTTGATCGCCGCCTCGTTGGCTTCGGCCCCTGAATTACCGAAGAAGACGCGTTCCATATCCGCAGCCGCCACCAGCTTTTGGGCGAGCAACTCCTGTAACTCGATACCGTAAAGATTGGACGTATGTACAAGCCGTCCAGCCTGCTCGGCGATCGCGGCCGCGACCTCGGGATGTGCGTGCCCTAGTCCACACACGGCTATACCACTCAAGGCGTCCAAATATTCCTTGCCGTCGGCGTCGAATAACCAGGGCCCCCGCCCATGCGTAAAAGTCACGTCGAGGCGTCCGTATGTGGCCATCAAGGCCGAAGGTAAGGTTTCAGTCATCGGTCCAATGTATGCGTGAAAACAACAAAGCCCGACCATCGGGCCGGGCTCCATCCTCTGGCGTGGGATCTTGTGTCCGCCTCATTGTGCGAAAGAGTCTCTCAATATGCAACACCAACGATCTGGAAAACTCAATAGAAACGGAGGGATAGATCGCGTACCGGGCGCCGAGGCTCCAATTTCGGTGCGGATGTTAGACTAAGCCTAAATCAGGCAACGCATGCCGTCGGAGCGAGACATAGCATGGATATCAATGAACATATCAAAAACATTGTGGAATCGAATCCAATCGTGCTTTTCATGAAGGGCACGCCGCAGTTTCCGCAATGCGGTTTTTCCATGCGTACCGCCGAAGCCCTGAAAGCTTGTGCTGCCGAGTTTCATCACGTCGACATACTGGCTGAACCGGATATTCGTCAACACCTACCCGCCTACTCGGAATGGCCGACCTTTCCCCAAGTGTTTATCAACGGCGAGCTCGTTGGCGGATGTGACATCGTGATGGGTATGTACCAAAGCGGGGAACTGCAGCGGATGGCGGATGAAGCCATCGCCTGAATCTGATTCGCCCGCGAGCGGGCTCCTACATTTTTGACCACAAGCATTCTCCATCGCTCGCTTTGTCGATAAGGTCGAGCTGGCGGCGATGGGCTTCGATTTCGTCTTCCGTGGGCGCGATGACGTTCAGATCTCGTGTCGCGGGTTGCGTTTTGGAAGCCGATTGTTGCGCCGAGTGCGCTTCGCTTATTTGATCGAGTGCGAGCGCGCCTTGCCCGCCCGTCATCGCCAGATAAACTTCAGCCAATAATTCAGCGTCGAGCAATGCGCCATGCAACTCGCGATGCGCATTATCGATTTCGTAGCGGCGGCACAATGCATCGAGCGAATTGCGTTGGCCTGGATGCATCTCACGTGCGAGCTGCAAGGTATCGAATACCGTGCAGTAGTCTCCCGTATTTCCCCAGGCGTCGCCTAAACGATCCAACTCCGCATCCATAAAACCGACGTCGAAGGGCGCGTTGTGAATCACGAGTTCGGCGCCACGAATGAACTCCAGAAAATCCGCTGCGATTTCGCCGAAACCGGGCTTTTCGCGCAGGTCGTCAAGGGTGATGCCATGTACCTCCATCGCGCCCGAATCGATCTCGCGTTCAGGATTAACATATTGCTGATAGCGTTTTTCCGTAATGCGTCGATTCAAGATCTCGACGCATCCGATCTCGATGATTCGGTGGCCCTGCGACGGCTCTAATCCGGTAGTTTCCGTATCTAGGACAATCTGGCGCATGGCATTCGTATGATCACATACTTTTCTCGATCAGTTCGTCTATAGCGTCGTTTGCGAGCCGATCGGCTGCTTCGTTTTGCGGATGCCCCGCATGGCCGCGCACCCATGACCAGTGAACGTCGTGCCTGGCTGCGAGATGCTCCAATCGCTGCCAGAGGTCGACGTTCTTGACCGGCTTTTTGGCAGCCGTTTTCCAATTGCGCGATTTCCATGCCGGTAGCCAGGTCGTGATGCCGTTTTTCACGTACTGGGAGTCCGTGTAAAGGTCGACACGGCTTTGGCGCTTCAACGCCGCGAGCGCTTCAATGGCAGCGGTGAGTTCCATCCGGTTATTCGTCGTATCGGCTTGCGCCCCTTTAAGCGTGCGTTCATTCCCGCGGAAACGCATGAGCACACCCCAACCACCCGGACCGGGATTACCGCGGCACGCGCCGTCGGTATAGATCTCGACGATTTCGTCTTCGCCGTTCACGCTAGTGTGCTATTTCAAAATCATCCGCGCGTCGTTGGTTCGATAACGCCACCCGATACCAACCGCCGGCGCTGGCGCCAACTGACTTTGAGCGGGGTGATGCCTTCGACCCGTTTCTTGCCGACGACGAGGTAGACGTTACCCAGTCCAGGCCAGCAAAACGCGCCAAGGTTTTCGATGAACTCGAAACGCCGATTAAACGCCGAGCGATGCATCGGAGGCCGGAATGACGCGCGCGAAAAGTAGACGATGTCGAAGCCCAACAGCGCCAGCCAATCCTTCACCCGGGCCGCGGAAATGAAGTTTCCGCTCCACGGCGCATGACGCCGCCATCGCCCCAGCAATGACCACAATCCGTGGAAACTCCAGGGATTGAAACCCAGCACGACGATATGGCCCTCGCCGATGAGCACGCGCTCGGCTTCGCGCAGCACTCGCCGCGGATCACCGGCAAACTCCAGGACGTGGGGCAACACCAGGACGTCAATCGCGCCCGCGGCAATCGGCAACGCATCGTCCTGGCATTGCATCTGCATGTCCGCGTCTGGTTCATCGCTCAAATCGACCAGGATTCGATGAGATATGCGGCTGGACGCGATCAAGCCCTCGGTGTGATGGCATCCGAGCTGGACGATGTGGTACCCGAACAAGTCGGGCAATATGCGGCCGAGTAGGCGATGCTCGACCGCCGCAACGATGCTGCCGGGTTCGCGACGGAACCAGTCGTGCAGCTGTGCAAACGACGATTCATCGCCGAAGCGCGTACCGGAAGCAACCACCATGAAAACTTAACCCCGAGCCGGTCATCCCGTAAACGACCCGTCCGGCCCCGGCAGCTTGTCACGCCGAGCGCAGCCGCGCAACGCGTAGCCTTGACGGTCACCATCACCCTTCCTAGCATAGCCGCTATGTTGGGGGGTGAGCCGTTTCGGATCGGAATCGTCGCCTGCCTGTTTACCGTATGCCTTCTTGGCTGTGCGTTAAAGCCAACACCGACGCCGCCTATTGCAGCCACTCGACAAGCGGGTTTGAGCGCACCGGCTGCTGCGGTCGACGATACGCAAGATTCGAAACCGGCTCCCGTCGCGGCAACAGCCAACGACCTATGGCACCGCGTCATCGTAGAGCTGCGCATGACGCCGCCCACGCCAGCGCAAATCGAAGCGGCTATGCATCATTTCGGCCGCAATGAAGATTTCGTGTCGGCGGCATTAACCCGCGCGGAACCCTATCTATATTTCATCTATCAGGAGATCGAACGCCGCCGGTTGCCGTTTGAGATCGCGCTCTTGCCGATCATCGAGAGCGGCTACACACCGCGGGCAACCTCCCCGGACGGCGCCGCAGGTATCTGGCAACTGATGCCATCGACGGGCCACGATTTTGGTCTCCATCAATCGCGCTGGTACGACGGCCGCCGCGATATTCCTGCGAGTACGCGGGTGGCATTGGATTACCTCGAGGATTTGCGTGACCGGTTCTTCGGCGACTGGCTCCTCGCATTCGCGGCCTATAACTGCGGCGCGAGAACAGTGGAACGCGCGATCGAGCGCAATCAACGCGCCGGCCGGCCGACGGCTTTCTGGTCACTGGATCTCCCGGGCGAAACGGAAGATTACGTACCGAGACTGCTCGCGCTCGTCGAGATTTTGTCAGACCCGGAAGCGCACGCCATCAAGATCGCACGCGTGAACGAAACGCCTTACTTCGAACCGGTGGACGTCGGCGGCGGGCTCGATCTCAACCTCGTCATCGAGTGGAGCGGTATGAGTGCGCCGGAATTCGAAGCGCTCAATCCCGGCTTTCGTACGCGGTTCAGTATCGCCGGCGCACCGACTATCGTGCTGGTTCGCAAAGGCTTGGCGATGCCACTCGCGCATGCACTCGCGGGCCTGTCCGATACCGAGCGCCGCGCTCCGCGAACGCATACCGTGGTAGCCGGTGAAACCTTATCGCACATCGCGGCGGACACGGGTGTGACGGTCGCCGCGATCAAACGCGCAAATGGCATGCGCACCAGTCGCATTCGTTCCGGCCGGAAACTCCTGATCCCGAGCCCGGGTTCAATCGAGGACGCAGCCGGTGCATTTGAGACGGACCTTGCGAACGCCGCGGTGCACGTCATCGTGCGTGGTGACACGCTTTGGGATATCGCACGCGTCTACGGAACAACGCCGGACGCGATCGCGGCAGCGAATGGTATGACCTCTGCGAAGATATTGAGACCCGGTCGGGAATTGCGACTTCCCGGTGGCCTCGCCGAGGCAACCGGCGGTACGCCATTACAGTACGAGGTCAAGGAGGGGGATTCTTTATGGACGATCTCGCGGCGATTCAACGTATCGGTAGCCGATCTCAGGAAATGGAACCGTCTATCCGGCAAGCGCTATCTCCAACCGGGCCAGAAACTCGTCGTATACCAGAGCGCGGGCGATCAACAACAGGAGATCTGAAGCGTCGGGCACTAGCCCCGCGAGCACGGCCTTCACGTCGATGAATAGCCGAAAACACAACCTGGCCTGGCCCGTTCGGCTCGTGCGCGCGGGTCTGGCGCTCCTGGCGCGTATGATTTTCAGGGTCCGGGTCACCGGCCTGGAGTATTTTCATACCGCCGGCGATCGCGTTCTGATCGTCGCGAACCACGTGTCCCTTCTCGACGGCGTATTGCTTTATCTGTTTCTGCCGGAAGCACCGACCTTCGCTATCAACGTTGATACGGCACGCCGCTGGTACGTCAGACCATTGTTGCCGTTCGTCCGCGCCTATGAAGTTGATACTTTGAGCCCGGTGGCCATCAAATCTTTGATCAGGCTCGTTCAGGACGGCCACAAAGCGGTGATATTCCCCGAGGGCCGCATGACCACGACGAGCACGGTGATGAAGATCTACGAAGGCCCGGGCATGATTGCAGACAAGGCCGACGCGGCCATTCTTCCAGTTGCGCTGGAAGGACCGCAATATGCCCGCCTGTCCGAGCTCGAGGGCCAACTGCGGCAGCGCTGGTTTCCACGCACACACATCAAGCTATTACCCGCGCGCAAGCTCGTACTGCCGGATGCGGTTCATGGCAGCGCGCGTCGCACCGCAGGCGCCGCGGCACTCGCTGCGATCATGCGCGAGGTGTCGTACGAAAACGCATTCGTCGAGGAATCGCTGTTCGCGGGGGTGATTCGCGCGTCGCGCAATCATGGCGCCCACCGGTTGATACTGGAAGACAGCACGGGTGCACGCCTGACCTACCACCAGATGATTCTGCGTTCGTTCGTACTCGGGACCGTGATCGCCCGGATGACGGACGAAACCGATCGGGTGGGCATCATGTTGCCGAGCACAGCGGCCGCCGTGGTGTCGTTGTTTGCGTGTCAGGCGCGCGGCCGCGTAGCCGCCATGCTCAACTTCACCGCAGGTCCGCGCGGTCTGACGACGGCCATCGAAACGGCCGGGATCAAACTCGTATTCACGTCGCGTGCATTCATCGAGGCAGGCGATCTGCACGCGGAAGCGGCGGCCTTGGACGCGGCGGCGCGCCTGGTCTACCTGGAAGATCTACGCGCTCAGATCGGTGTCGCGGCCAAGCTCGGCGGCCTTATCGCAGCCCGAATTCCTAACCTCGCGCATCGCGTGTTGAGCCCACGCCGATCGCCGCATGATCCCGCGGTTATTCTGTTCACTTCAGGATCGGAAGGCATACCCAAAGGCGTCGTCTTGTCACACGTCAATTTGCTCTCGAACTACGCACAGGTCTCGATGCTCATCGACCTCACCCGCGAGGACGTGGTGTTAAACGTCCTGCCCGTATTCCACGCCTTTGGCCTACTCGGCGGCTTATTGCTGCCTTTATTCAAGGGCACGAAGACGTTTCAGTACCCGAGTCCGCTCCATTACCGGATCATTCCCGAACTCTGTTATGAACTCGGCGTGACCTGCCTGTTCGGCACGACGACGTTTTTGCGCGGCTATGGACGTCAGGCTCACCCCTACGATTTTTACAAACTTCGCTTCGTGATCGCCGGCGCAGAGAAACTGACTGACGAGGTGCGTGACCTCTGGTTGGACAAATTCGGGATCCGGATCTTCGAAGGCTACGGTGCGACGGAAGCGAGCCCGGTGATCGCGGTCAACTACCCGCTCGGACATTGCCGCGGCACCGTTGGGCAGCTATTGACGAACATGAGGCACTACCTGGAACCGGTGGACGGTATCGCCGAGGGCGGCGAGCTGGTGGTGCGCGGCCCGAACGTCATGCTGGGTTATCTATTCCACGGCAGCGACGGCGAGATCATCCCCCCGTGGACGGAGCGGGAGGGTGCCGGCTGGTATGCCACCGGAGATATCGTCAAGATCGACGATACGGGTTTCGTTACGATACAAGGGCGGGCCAAACGCTTCGCCAAGATCGGAGGTGAAATGGTGTCTTTGGCCGTGATCGAGGACGTCGCGCTCGGATTATGGCCCGATGCCCAACACGCGGCTATCGCAGTCCCCGATGCGCGCAAAGGTGAGCAGATCATCCTGTTTACCGATGTTGCGCACGCCGACCGTGCGGCGATCGTCTCCGCCGCGCGCGACGCAGCCGCGAGCGAACTGACGATCCCGAAACAGGTGGTCTACCGCGAAGCGATCCCTCAATTGGGATCGGGCAAAGTTGATTACGTGGCCCTTAAGGACCTCGTTTCCAAGCACGCGAAACGAGCGGACGATGCGCCCGAATGACGACTGCGACAGGCCTGCTGCGCGCGGGCGTCTGAGCGTCGAAAACCCGGGGGCTACATGGGACGACCGTTGATGCTCCAATCCCACTCCATATAGTCGATTTTGTAACGATCACGGAGGACTTCTTTAGCGATGTCCTTCTTTTCCATATACGGCGTGACGAATTCCAGAATGGATTGATCGCTTTCACCAAAATCGTCTCTGTGTAATTCAAAGATTTCCGAAAGTTTCGCCTTGCGCGCCGCTACCGAGAATCGATTCTTACGTCCATCGTTAACGAAATTGCGCACATTGTCCTCGAGTTGTTGCTCGAGTTTTTCCACGCGATACGCTTCCGAGCGCAGGTTCGGGCATGAATAGCAAGCGGACACCAGTGCGAAATGGGCCCGCGGTTCCTCCAGCTTGGGTACGATACCTTGCCCGATCGAGCGCAGATCGCGGTTCTTACCAGCGACCCGGTGTTCGGTGGTGCGGAAGAACTTGAGCCGGCCGATGGCGTTTATCGGCGTAATCCCTTCCACGATGCTTTTGATTGCGAGCGCGTTATAGGCGTTGAGCCAAAAGGCGAGGCGCGCCTGGTCACTCTCCAGCGTCCCGACGTCGAATTCTTCGATTGCGCTGAGGTATTTATAGAATCGGGTATTGCGTGCAATCGCCGGATAATCCACATATCCGTCATCGACGTGACTTGCGAGAACAGCGTCGAGGAGTGAATGGAGCACGCGCACGTCGGTGGCCGATACGGAACCGGCCAAACACAGCAGGGCCGCGGCGATAATGATTCGATTGAACTCATTCATCCGGCACACTCAAAACGTCTGTAGCATTGCGTATGTGAATCTTTCGTGTAACTTGGAACGCGATCTTTATTGGCAAGTTCCGCCGGATCCCGAGCCGAGCGTGGGAACGTAGCCTGTATGCAGCACGGCGGAATCCGGGAACATTTTAAATGAAGAAAACAGCGGTGTTCCAATTTTGAAGATACGACGCCCGCGCCTGCTGCTCGCGACGGCGATCGTTATCGCGCTCACCATCATCCTGTCGCTGGATCCAGGCCGCTTTTTAAACCTCCCCTACCTGAAGGCGCAACAGGCCACCCTGCAAGACTACGTCGCCGTCCATCCCTTCACGGCCTCGGGAATCTGCTTGCTGATCTACACGGCGGCGACAGCGATGTCGATACCCGGCGCATTCGTCATGACGCTCGCGGTCGGCGCGGTCTTCGGCGTGTTATGGGGCACGGTCATCGTATCGTTTGCCAGCACGATCGGCGCGACGCTCGCATTTCTGTTGGCGCGCTACCTTTTTCGAGGCTTCGTTCAGGCGCGCTTCGGCCATCACCTGGTCGCCATCGATCGAGGCATTGCCCGCGACGGTCCGATCTATCTGCTCACCCTGCGCCTGATCCCAATCGTACCCTTTGTCGGCATCAACTTGGCTATGGCGCTGACACCGATCTCCGTACGCAACTTCTTCCTTTACAGCCAGATCGGCATGCTGCCGGCGACCGTCGTGTACGTTAACGCAGGCACCCAGCTCGCGCGGATCGAACATTTTGCCGACATCGCATCGACGCCGGTGTTGATCTCTTTCGGCCTGTTAGCGCTGGTGCCGTTTATCGGGAAGGCGATCGCGGGTGTCATCAAGCGCCGCCGTTTCCATGCAACATTTCCGCCGCCACTGCAAGTCGACCGCAACGTGATCGTCATCGGTGCGGGCTCTGCGGGGCTCGTCGCCGCCTTCATCGCGGCTGCCGTCAAGGCGAAAGTAACCTTGGTCGAACAGGATCGCATGGGCGGTGACTGTTTAAACACCGGTTGCGTACCGTCAAAGGCCCTCATCAAAGCGGCCAAGCAACTACATCACGCAAAAGCGAGCGACGCGCTGGGGATCCGCCGCATGGACGCCGAATACGATTTCTCTGAAATCATGGAGCGCGTGCAGCGCGTCATCAAAACCATCGAGCCACACGATTCGGTTGAACGGTATACCGCACTCGGCGTTGAATGCATTTCCGGTCGGGTGCGTGTGGTTTCGCCGTATGCGGTGGAGGTCAACGGCCGCACTTTGAGTGCACGCGCGATCATTCTCGCCACCGGCGCGAGACCGACGGTGCCGCCCATTCCGGGACTCGCCGACGTTGACTGCTTGACGTCGGACACGGTGTGGCAATTGCGCAAACGTCCGGACCGCCTGCTGGTCCTGGGCGGGGGACCGATCGGGTGTGAACTCGCGCAAGCGTTCGCGCGCTTCGGTACCACCGTCACGCTGGTTGAAATGGCCGAACGCCTCTTGCCGCGAGAAGATCCAGAGGTTTCGGCGTTCATCGAGGATGTATTTGACGCCGAAGGCATCACGCTCAGCCTGCAGTCAACCGCAGTTGCCTTCAGCGTCGAAAATGGCCTTAAGCGGGTTCATTGCGAATCGCCGGGGAATGGCGCGCCGAGTGAATTCGACATCGAATTCGACCAAGTCCTCGTCGCACTTGGGCGGCGCGCCGATGTCGAAGGCTACGGTCTGGAAGAGCTCGGGATACCCATCACCGAGGGCGGCACGATCGAGGTGAACGATCACTTGCAGACGCAACTGCCCACGGTGTTCGCTTGCGGGGACGTGGCTGGCCCTTATCAATTCACCCACACCGCGTCGCACCAGGCCTGGTACGCGAGCGTCAACGCGCTGTTCGGCGGGTTTAAGCGATTTGCCGTGGATTACCGAGTCATTCCCTGGTGCACCTTCACCGATCCCGAAGTCGCTCACGTCGGGCTCAATGAACTCGAAGCCCGTGCACGCGGTACCGATTACGAATTGACGACCTACCCGCTCGATGAGCTCGATCGCGCGGTCACCGATGGCACTAATCGAGGATGCGTACGTATTTTGACTGCGCCCGGTAGCGACCGGATCTTAGGTGTCACGATCGTCGGCGAACACGCCGGGGATCTCATCGCCGAATTCATCCTCGCGATGAAACACAATCTGGGATTGAACAAGATTCTGCGCACCATCCACATCTATCCGACCTTGGCCGAGGCCAACAAAGCAGCGGCAGGGATCTGGCGGCGTGCGCATACCGCGCCTTGGGCGATGAACCTTCTCGAACGCTTTCATCGTTGGCGACGCGAAGGAAAACCACCCCGCTCATCTGCAGATCACCGCAAACGCGAGATCGGCGCGTGAGCTAAAGACGGCCTGCTCGAGCTATGACGACGCTAGCTTATCCGCCGCACGGATCGGTTCCGGTATGCGAAATCGTGGCGCGCAATCGAGCGCCAGATCGATGGCACTGGCCAGGCCCACGTTGTGGCCGGTGGACACGAACACCGGTTTGACTTTCGAACGCGTGCGCACGACCGCCCCGATGCGCTCGCCCTTGTGCTCCAAGGACGTCCATTCGCCGCGTTCGACCGGCGGCTCGTCGTATTCACCGACGAGGCACGACTTGCCGACACCGACGGTCGGAATACCGCTGGCGAGCCCGAGATGAGAGGCGCTGCCGAATCGACGCGGATGCGCGATGCCATGGCCGTCGCAGAGGATGACATCCGGCGTTAAGGTAAGGCGTTCAAGGCCGTCGAGCATCGCCGGCACTTCACGAAACGACAGTAAGCGGGGCACGTAAGGAAAACGTGTCGCCTCTTCCACGACCACCTCTTCGAGCTTCTCCAAGCCCGGGAAGCTCATGACGACCAGCGCGACACGCGTGGTTTTTCCACCGGCCGGGAAACCAGCGTCGACACCGGCGATGCGACGGACCGCGGTAATGCGATCGTCGCGGATGACACGCCCGGCCAGTTGCCGCTGCAGCGCCACGGCTTCCTTCGGGGTGAGCTCCCACTGCGCCGCATCAGGATCGCGCAAACTTGCCCACCTCTTCGATTAGGTCGTCCACGAGCGCGGCCAAAAGTCGCTCGCCTTTCGCTGGCGTTGCACGGGTTGGATCGCCGTTGACGCCAGTGGGCGAATAATTCGCTCCGTTCGGATCGGTGCGATTGAAGACGCCGCTCTCGATATGGACTTCCGAAGGGCGCGCGCGTTCTATCGCGACGCGCGAGGGATCGATGGCAAGCATGAGCGCCGTTTCGATCTCGTCGGCGTGGCCGCCGTACGCTTGTTCTTCGATGTCGCGGCAAACACGCGTAAAGCGTGCCCCCACGTAACAATTCACGAGTTTGACCCGTGGATCCGATGCGCGGTTCTCGAGGATGCATTCGAGCGGCTCGATCGTGCTGATCCCGGTATTTAAGATGACGATGCGCGTTGCGCCCGCGTGCACGATACCGTCCAGGATCTCAGTGACGATCGTTTGAAAGGTTTCCGCCGCGAGCGAGACGCTGCCGGGATACTCAATGAAAACCGGATAATAGCCATAGTTTGCGACGGGCCAGACCAGGGTGTCGATCGTTTCGGCGATACGTTCGGCATAAAACGAAACCTGAAGGAAATCCGTCCCGTGCGGCAAATGGAGTCCGTGTTCTTTTGAAGCCGCACCGATCGGTAGCAACGCACAGGCGCCGTTACGCAACCGTCGTTCCACCGCCGGCCAGGATAAATCCTGTACCCAATTACTGTCTTCGAAGTCGTCGAGCACCATGGCGAGAAGAACGGTATCATCAGATATCGCAGCACCCAATGCCCGCCGGACGATGGACGCGATTAAGGCCAAGATAAGAGACATACCGGATTTTCCGGAGCCGGGCATCGTATTCAAGGATTTAACGCCACTGATACGCGACTGCGCGGTCCTCAAAATAACCACGGAGCTGCTAGTCGAACCCTTTCGTGATCAACGCATTTCCGCTGTGCTCGGCATGGAAGCGCGCGGATTCATTTTCGGCGCGCTCGCGGCGGCGGAACTCGGGGTGGGTTTCGTCCCACTGCGCAAACCCGGTAAATTGCCCGCCGCGACGCATCGCGTGAGTTACGATCTCGAGTATGGTTCCGCCGAGTTACACATGCACACCGACGCCTTGAGCGATGCGGACCGCGTACTGCTGGTCGACGATCTCATCGCCACCGGCGGCACCGCCGCCGCAAGCCTCGAACTCGCGCGTCAGGCGGGTGCGGACGTCGTTGCCTGCGCGTTTGTCGTCGAGCTCGAATTCCTCAACGGTCGTCAAGCCCTCGGCGATTGCGACGTCCACGCTCTGGTGCGCTATTGAGCCAGACGCAAGTCACGCCCGACACCATTCTCGAATTCTGGTTCGGCGATTCGCGTGGTGACCCACAAGCGATCGCGGCGCGCATCGACATTTGGTTCGGCCGCGACGAAGCATTCGATCATAGCGTGAGGGACCATTTCACAGACGTACTCGAGAGCGCCAACCGGGGCGAATACAAGCGATGGAAATTAACGCCGCTCGGTACGCTCGCACTCATCATCACATTCGATCAATTGCCGCGGAATATTTATCGTAGCATGCCGCAAGCCTTTGCATACGACGAGCGCGCGCTGGCGCTGTGCCGCGACGGCGTCGCGATGGGTATCGATCGCGAGCTTGAAACTATCGAACGCGCCTTCTTCTACAT
Organism: Gammaproteobacteria bacterium; assembly: GCA_965217605.1. Taxonomy (GTDB): domain Bacteria; phylum Pseudomonadota; class Gammaproteobacteria; genus JAYYZW01. The sequence continues at coordinate 182,183 of CBDCJB010000002.1, read as the reverse complement.
GCCGCTCGAACACGCCGAGGACGCCGATGCGCAGGACAAATGCGTTGCCTGTTTCCAGCAACTTCATGCCGAAGCACCTGACGGAATGAAGGAAATCGCCAAGAAAAATTTTCTGGAGTACGCGGTGATCCACCGCGACGTCGTGCACCGCTTCGGGCGCTTTCCGCATCGCAATCTGGTGCTCGGCCGCACGTCCACGCCCGCCGAGATCGAATGGATAGCGGATCATCCCGGCGGTTACGGCCAGGGTTGAGCGCGTGTGTCTCCTGCTTATCGCCTACGACTGTCATCCCGGTTATCGCCTCGTGGTTGCCGCAAATCGCGATGAGTTTCACGACAGGCCGACCGCCCCAGCCGAGCGCTGGCTCGTTCATCCGGAGATCCTCGCCGGCCGCGATCTGGAAAGCGGCGGCACCTGGTTCGGAATTCACCAGGGCGGCCGCTTTGCTGCGGTGACCAACGTACGATCAGGCCACGCGGTGGCCAACAGCCCGCGTTCGCGCGGGTTGATCGTGACCGACTTCTTGCAGAGCGGAACGCAGGCGTCCGAATTCGTCGAAGAATTGGCAATACGAGGGATGGACTACAACGGGTTTAACGTAATCGCACACGACGGTCAGAACTTATGCTGGTATTCCAACCACGGCGCGCAGATGCGCACGCTCAATCGGGGTATTTATACGCTGAGTAACGCGCAGCTAGACACGCGCTGGCCGAAAACCGAACGGCTCCGGAACGGTTTTAATGAAATCATGCGGAATGACGCAAGCGATGTGGTTTCGGCGTTGCTCGATTTGTTACGCAATTCACAACGTGCGCCGGATGATACGTTGCCGGATACCAGCGTCGGCCACGCGATGGAAAGTGCGTTGTCATCGATGTTCATCGAAGGCGAACATTACGGCACGCGCTGTTCGACGGTATTAACGGTTGATCGAGACGACAACGCGCAATTTTGTGAGCGGCGTTACGATGCAAGCGCAAACTGCGCCGGCGACAGCCATTTTGAGTTTGAACTGAATCGCACCACCCCGTAGGATGTTCGCATAACAAACCAAACTCCTCGATGGCGACACCTGCGCATAATCTAGAAGCCCGCGTAAGCTGGCTGACCGCCGAACACGTTCGCGACCAATTCGACGCCGTACGCCTATTGTCGGAACAACTGATCGAGCCCTTGTCCGCGGAAGACGCCTGCGTGCAATCCATGCCCGACGCCAGCCCGGCGAAGTGGCATCTCGCCCATGTCACCTGGTTCTTCGAAACGTTCGTGCTCGAATCGCAGGAAGCACGATTCAAGCCCTTTAATCCTGCCTATCGTGAGTTGTTCAATTCGTATTACAACTCAATTGGTGCGCAGTACCCGCGGCCGGACCGCGGCATGATCACGCGCCCCGCGCTGGCCGACGTCATCGACTACCGGCACGACGTCGACAGACGCGTACGCGATCTGATCGACGGCGCCGATCGCGACGTGCTCGCTACGATCGATCTGGGGCTGCATCACGAACAGCAGCACCAGGAATTGCTGCTCATGGACATCAAACACCTGTTGTCCCTGAATCCGCTTTTCCCCACCTATCGAGACTGCCCGAAACCCGTTCATCGAGCGCTGGCGCCCCGCCAGTGGACGGCCTGCGACGGCGGCATGGTGGCCATTGGCCACGATGATTTCTCCTTTCGCTACGATAATGAAACGCCACGTCACAAGGTATGGCTCGAACCGTTCGCGCTCGCGTCGCGGCCGATCGCGAATGGCGAGTATCTCGAATTCATGCGCGATGGCGGCTACGAGATTCCCACGCTATGGCTCGCCGATGGTTGGACGGCGATTCACACCGAAGGCTGGTGTGCACCGTGGTATTGGCGCAAGCGCGACGGCGTTTGGTTTGAGTTCACGCTGGGCGGATTGGAGCCGTTGGATCTGCACGCGCCCGTGTGTCACATCAGTCACTACGAAGCGGACGCGTTTGCAAACTGGGCCGGCGCGAGATTACCCACAGAATTCGAATGGGAAGCCGCCTGCGGAACCGCTTCGATCGCCGGTAACTTCGTGGACTCGGGCTACCTGCACCCGCGACCAGACGACAACGCGGGCGACGCACGCTTACGCCAGATCTACGGCGACGTGTGGGAATGGACCCGTTCGGCCTATACGCCCTACCCCGGATTCACCGCGCCCGACGGTGCGATCGGCGAGTACAACGGAAAATTCATGAGTAATCAGATCGTACTCAAAGGCGGGAGTTGCGCGACGCCGAGCGGACACATGCGGGCGAGCTACCGCAATTTCTTCTACCCGCATCAGTGCTGGCAATTCTCCGGGATCCGGCTCGCGCGGGATGCTTAAAGAGGGGTCAGAGCCCTTTTTTCGTTTCACTTATCGCGTGTGAGCCGAATCCCGGAGCGAAAAAAGGGATCCGACCCCTTACGTTCTCAGCTACTCAATCCACCGTTAATCTTCAACGTCTGGCCCGTGACGAAGGCAGCTTCGTCGGAGCACAGGAACACTGCGGCGTTGGCGACGTCCTCGGGTGTCCCGAAGCGCTGCAGCGGTGTTTTCGCGATAACGGCGGCGCGGTATTCGTCGTCCATCGAATCCGTTGCAAACGCGGTCGTAATCCAGCCGGGCGCAAGTTCATTGACCCGGATTGCGGGCGCCAGTGACCGCGCCAGCGAACGCGTGAAACCAGTCACTCCCGCCTTGATCGCTGCGAACATTTCCGGGTTGCGCTTGGCCATCCCTTCGAGCGCCATGTCCCACGACATATTGAGGATGACGCCCGCTCCGTGAGCCTGCATGCGCGGGGTAACCGCCCACGAGCACAGCATCGTGCCGCGTAGATCGACGTCGATCAGGCGGGAGAGCTTCTCAGCGTCGCTGAGCGCGGCCGTCTGCCCGGTGAGGATGTCCGCGCCGGCGATATTCGCCCAGATATCGATGGCACCCAGGCGCTCATGTGCTTCGTTGACCAGTCGTTCGACCGCAGCACTGTCGGCTACGTCTGCTTGCACGACGTGCGCGCGGCTCCCTTGCGCGATTATCGCGTCGGCGGTCTCGCGCGCAGCGTCGATCGAACGCGCGCAATTGACGACGACGCTCGCACCCTCGCGGGCAAACGCCCGTGCGATCGCTCTACCGATCCCACTGCTCGCACCGGTCACGACAGCTCGTTTGCCGGCTAGGCGCACGGCTTAGCGAATATTATCGTTCATGCGTCATGGAAGCCTATCACGCCGATTTGGGTGGATGCAGGCAGCGCGTGGGTGCGAAGATAGGTTTTTCGGTCATTCTGCATCACTACGATCCATGAGAGCACTATTCACGTCGTTCCCGGCATCGGATTACGAGTCGAGTAAGCGCTACTACGAAGTGGCCGTAGGTCTCCGCGTGCTACGCGAATATGATGGGAAGCCACATCGATTTACTAGTGTGCTGTCCCGCGATAATGTTGCATAAGTCGCGCAGGATTTTTTGTTCCTGGCAAGGCGCGACGACGCCGTGTAGCGGGCTCTACACAAGGAGGAGCAACGCCGCCAGGGACAAAAAAGACCAGCGAATTATGTAACATTATCGCGGGACAGCACACTAGAAGTGGTCTCAAAATTCGCCTGAGGCGTTCAGGCAAGGCGCGCGGCCATTCGAGGAGCGCAGTTTACACGCCAGTAAATGAGCACCGGAGAAGGTCGCGCAACACAGCATCAACGTCTCAGGCGGATTTTGAGACCACTTCTAATTACGACCTTGGAGGCATGGTCTTGAAACTCTACGAGTGGACGGAGGCGTATTACGGCAGCGGCCACTCGGGCTTATTCATCGAAACCGAAGACCTCGATGAGCATGTGACCCGGATCCGCAGTTTCGGTTCGGAAACGGCCGATATCGTAGTGCACGCATGGGGCGGGCGATGCTGTTCGATGGCGGATCCCTTTGGAAACAGGTTTACGTTGATCGATGCAAAGAAGAAAGGCGATGTTTGAAGTCGTTGGCCTCACGCGCCGAGCCGTTCGATTTATGCAAGCGATCCGATGAACAGCGGAGAGGTCGAACGAATCCGACAGGGCCTGCTCGATCTCAGATCCGAGTTGCAAGCCGTGGCGGACACGTCCAAAGAGGCGGCCGCGCCGGTAGAGTTGGATCAGACCAGAGTCGGCAGGCTGTCACGCATGGATGCGATGCAGGTACAGCAAATGGCGCTGGAGGCGGCGAGGCGGCGAGGCGGCGCGAGCATCAACTCGCAAAGATCGAGGGTGCGCTGCGGCGCATCGCGTCCGGCGATTACGGATACTGCTTCGTATGCGGCGAAGCGATCGCCGCGCGCCGGCTCGCGGCGGACCCGACGACTACGCGCTGCATCACCTGCGCGGAGCGTTGAGCGTCGTGGGAGCTGTTTTCGCCGGCCTGTTAGTCTTCGTCGTACTCGTCGCGACCTATGGATTCATGGGACATGTATCGAGGAAACGTGTCGAAGACGAATTCGATGACCCTCAGGATATTCTCACCGCGGTCAAATTCTATGAATCTTATAATCAGCGTAACGCAGCGATAAAGCTCTTGGAAAAGGGATTGCGAAAAAATCCCCATCATGCCGAGCTCGAACGAAAACTTTTGGAGTTGAAGGGCACAACATGACCGAAGTATCAGCGAGCAGCGAACATGTTGCAGTGAGCGAGGTCCCGTGGAAACGCGCGCGCGATGGATTGGCGTTCAAGTTATTGCGGACATGCCCGGAAACTGGCGACTGGGTCACTCTATTCAGGCAGGAAGCGGGGAGTTCCGTACCGCCGCACAAGCACCTGGGCGCAGGGGAATATTTCGTCATCAGCGGCTGTATCGAGGTGAATGGCGGCATAGAGCATGGCGGTGTGACCGCAACGGCCGGCGAATACGGGTACGAATCCAGTGGCATGGTTCACCATGCAACCTACTTTCCCGTAGAGACTGCGTATCTTTTTATTCATCGCGGTCCCATCGAGTACCTGAATGAAGATGGGAATCCGACGGGTGTGATGGATTGGCGGGGTATTCAAGCGTTGTGGAACGAGGCAGAACGCATCGACGGTGGGTGAATAAAGGCGACTCGCGCCTGGTATCGAACGAACTCTCGGGCAATCAATCCGGCACAGGCAACGGCCAATGCAATTGCGCGTTCACGTCATCCAAGGACCGCTCCGTTTCACCGGCCAGCTCGAGCTCGGCGAAGCGGATGAGTGACCGCTCATGCGAAACCATGGACGCCGCGACCGCTTGATGTTCCGGCGGTGAGATTGCGACGATCTCGGTATAACGATCCACGTACGGTTGCACACCGTCCCGCAGTTTCTCCATCGTCTCCGCCCAATTGAGACCCTTGAGACTCGCGGCGAATTGATGGCCCGCGTGGTGCGATTCTTCGAGTTCCGCCGGGTCGATCCCCAAGCGTAAGACAAGCGGTCTCAGGCGTGCTTTGGTTTCCGATTCGAGCTGCAAGAGGCTTGCGATTTTGTACTTGTGATGTGGCTCGTCGAAGTACTGGAGCATGTCTTCAAAGAGTACTTCGCCGAGTATCTCGCCCTGGTACAGTTCGATCACGCCATTACGGAATTCGTCTGAGGCCATCGTAGTACGTCCCTTTTCAATTCACGTTTGAGCGTAACAGAATTGCGTCGACGCAAACCAGTTGTGAATTCGTTGACGCCCGCGTTACAGCGCCCCTCGGTCCACTGCGCCACATGATATTCTACCGAGCGAACGCATTGACCCAAGGGAGTTGTCGACATGAAAGAACACGAAGAAGGTTATTCGATGCCGTTGGCGGCGCCGACGTTCAGTCCGCCGCCGTTCTACGCAACACCCGAAAGCCGCATCATTCTCATGGTCTACAAGGCGGACCCCGCCGCTGTCGCCTGGGAAGTGCCCGAGCCATTGGAAATGGCCGAAGACGGCACGATGCTGGCCTGGATCGGTGATATGGGCCAACCCAGCCACAGCATCGACATCTATCACGAAGCGCTGACCGCCATCAAAGTGAAATACGAGAAATGGTCCGGCTGGTATATCAATTACATCTGGGTCGATCACGATATGGCGTTGACCTTCGAGCGCGAGCTGTACGGTTGGCCGGCCAATTTGTGCGAATCCACCGCGCTGCAATTTCACGGCAGTCAAATCCTCGCCGACTGCGTACGTTACGGCGAGCAGTTGATGCGCGTCAGCATGAACATCACCAGTCCGCCGCCGCAGGGCCGCGATAAACCGCTCGAAGACGACTTCGTACGGCTGGTCGGCGGAGACTTTATCCAGATCCGCAAATTTCCGGCAGCCGAAAAAGGCGGCAAACCGTTCAAGCAACTGCTGCTGATCCCGTCGACGGATTTTCAAGTGCATGAGCTCTGGTCCGGTCCGGGCGTGTTGGAGCTGGGCAAATCGGGGCTTTACCCACATTTGCATAAGCTCAGTCCGACCGAGATATTAGGCACCTGGTATACGAAATCTTCCTGGATCGTGCCCTATCCAGAAGTCCTCTGGGACAACCAATAACGACGAGTGAACGCGTGTGAGGAGCGTAGAGAACAAAGCAACCGCGCTTCGAGCGGACCTTCAACAGAAAACGTGTTTAAATGAACCGAATGGGTATTTCGTCGAACGAATATATTCATTCGCCACCGATAATTTGAGCGTTTAATCATGATCAATTCATTCCGACAGGTCGCCTTATATGCGGGACTGCTCGCCATGGCATTCGCCGTATTTGCAGAAGAGGACGCAGCCGACGGTTCCGGATGTGACCATACTGTGGACACGGTACCCAAAAGTATCCAGGACATCCTCAACCCGATCTATACGGGGTCGCCGACCGAAGACAGGTTGTCGGCAGCATCGAAGCAGCTCGAAACCCTGATGTCTCAAGCGAACTTCTGTCGAATTTTCGTCGTCCAAGACCACAATGTGAGCGGCCCGAGCGACGAGAAGAATCGCGTCAATATGGAATGGAAGTCGCTGAACCAATGGCTAGTCCGCCTGTCGAACTTCGTAACGCTCAATGCCAAAGGCCACAAGGATCGCGACTGGAAAGAGGAGTACGAGCTCTTCACCGAAGTCTACGAGCTGAAGATATAATCGCCAATCTCCGTTGCAGGGTCTCCATTACGCGGATGCCCTGCCGCTCGATATAAACGCTGCGCATGACCATCGAATGGTATGACTATGTCGGCACCACCGGCGTCGTGTTGATTCTTGTGGCGTATTTTTTGCTTCAGACCGAGCGGCTCAGTAGCACCACCCTGCTCTATTCGTTGCTCAATTTAATCGGCGCCGCATTTATTGCGATCTCACTTTTATTCGACTTCAATCTATCGGCATTCATCATCGAACTGTTCTGGATCGCCATCAGCATTTACGGAATCATGAAGTATGTCAGTGCGAAGCGTAATGCCAGCGAGCGTACCCCTGGTTGAAGGTGTGCGGCATCGGCCCGTGCCCCGGAATCGCTGTGTCGTTGGCATACTTTCGCTCTGTGTTCCACTAATCTGCCAGGCAGACAGCGACGGTTATTATTGCGTCAGCATCGGCTATTTCGCCTACGAAAGCCGGAGTTTCCATAGCGACGGCGCACACCGCTTGTTGATCGTGCCGCTCAACAAATCCGTCGGGATCGGGCCACGCATCGCGGTCGAATTACCCGACTTTCAGCTGCACGGGATGCGTTGCACGCCGACGGCGATTACGATCTTCAGCTTCGATACCGCCTATGAAGTCGATCTCTCCGACCCCGCGGCGCCGCGTTACACGGGTGACGCCAAACCGCCCGATATCGTCGCATTGCGGGAGGGCTTCGCCGCCCGCCGGTTTGGCGACACACCGGAACTGGCGCTTAACGTAGGCCGTAATACGCCCGGTGAATTCGTGTTACGCGTATCCTTCGAAGGCGAGGCGTTTCCGGGCGGTATCGAATACACGACCGTTGCGAAGATCGTAAGGCTGACGGGCTCGAATGCACTGCTCGATAGCCGCGTGATCTTTACTGAAACGTTGATCGAGACGATTGATTAAAGGTAATTCGGGCGTCATTCGACAGCCTGTTAATCGAACACATAGTCGCGCGTCGTGAAGGCGCCGGATTCCCACCCTTGGTACATCGACGTCGCGCGGGACAAATCGCCGGACACGCCGACGGCCGCGCCGAGCGCAAACATGATGACGTTGAAATGGCCGCCGTCGTCCGGATGCGCGATCCCCTGTGCAGGGGCCTTGTGACGCCAGTCCATCAACCCGTCGAGATCGCGGCCGTCTAAGGTTTCCGCGACCCATTGATCGAATTCCCGCGCCCAGGCCGGCGTATGTCGCATACCGATGGTGGCGAGATTGTGCGTTAGCGAGCCACTGGCGATGACGAGCGTACCGTCGTCGCGCAGCGGCGCGAGGGCACGCCCCAGCGCGAATAGATCGACAGGCCCTAGAAACGGCATGGCGACTTCGACGACGGGAATGTCGGCCGCCGGGAACATGTGTATCAGTCCCATCCAGACCGTGTGATTGAAACCGCGATGCGCGCGCTCCGACAAGGCATAACGGGTAGAGCCGATCGCCGCCCACACACGGGAAGCGAGACCGTCGGCCGGCGGCGGCGCATAAGCGAGATCGCCGATCATTTTGCGAAAGCGGCGCGGAAAGCTGCTTCGCGCGACACCGTATGCCGCGATGGTGATGCGCTCAGCGCGCAGATGCGGCGTAAAGATCACGATGCCGGGCGGCCGCCGCGGCAAGGCATCGACGAGCTCGAGGAGTTGCCGGCCGCGCGGTTCATCCCGCGCCAGGAACGGACCGTCGTGGGCGAAGAAGAGCGTCGGCATCGGTTTTTCCACCACCGACTTTACGAGCGGCGGCGTGATCCAGATTGCGAGGCCTCCCAGCATCAGTCCGCGACGGTCGATCATCAACCAGACTCCCGTGGGTGGCATCCGAAGCAAGAAAATCCGTGTCCCGTCGCCGCATCGTAGGCGGGCACGCCCATCAACCGCGCCATCAGCGGCGTGATCACATCGCGCTTAAAACGCTGTTCATCCGAGAGCACGGCGTCGAACAGGTACAGCGTGCGCACGGCCGCCGGTTTGAGATCGACCAGCGGCGTTTTCGCGATTTGATAGCGGTCCCGTTCCGCATGTGCGCCGTGGCAGGTCGTACATTGCAAGACCGGCGCGTCGGTCTGATAAAACGCCTGGTAGCGTTCCATCATGATCGGATGGATTAAAAAGGCCATCTCCGCGTGACGTTGCTCGAACGTGAGAAAACGCCGTTCGTTGTCCGCGGGCAGCGCGATCGCCGCCGTGGCCGCGTCGGGTTTCAAGTCCGGCTCTTGCGCTAGCCCCGACTGCGCAAGGATCATACAAAACAATAAAAGCGCTCGGTGCCACATCCGCCGAGTTTAAAACCTCTCTCAACAATGAGGAACCACGGCCATGCAAACGGCGTTGATCTATGCGGCCGGCATCGTCTATCTGCTCTTGGGATCCGGTCATGGCATCCTGACCTTGAGCGACGTGGTTAAGCCACGCACGTTTACCCCCGTCGACGACAACGTGCGTGGCGCGATGCAAGGCATGCCGATTCGCCTCAATCCGCACACGGATCTGTGGCGCGCATGGCTCGGCTTCAATTTGAGCCACAGTATGGGGGTGGTTTTATTCGGTACGCTGCTGGTCGTGTTGGCTCGGACGGGTATGCCGGCCTATCTGGATCATCTCAGCTGGCAGATCGGGACGATTCTTTTTTCGCTCGCTTACGTCCTTGTGTCGGCGTCCTACTGGTTCTGGATGCCAACCTTGGGTAGCGGCATCGCGACAGGATGTCTGATGCTCGCTTCCGTCGTCTAATAGTCGTCCACGCCGAATTCCTTTTCGTAATTGTCCGCGGCTAAAGCCACATACCACATATGCGCCCGGAACTCCTCGGGATCCAGGCTGTCGAGCAGATGGTCGACGCTCGCGACGATCATATCGGCACCCTGCCCTAACCAGACGCCGTAGCGGGCAAACAAGGTCTGCTCGTTTCTGGCCAACAGGTCCAGGGCCATGTCTTTGCTGATGCCCTTCATGAAACCGCTCTTTATCGCCACGCAGGGCGAAAAAAAGGTCACGACTGCGGAGTCTCCGATGGATTCGTCCAGCGGCCGCACGTACACGATTTGATTCCGGTTGTCGGGCAACTCGAAGCCGGCCTCGAAGCGTAACGCCTCTTCATTGATCTCGCCGCGCATGCCGGCCAGTGTGGCGACTTCGGATATTTTCTCGAGCACTTCGAGTTGTTGGCGTAGAGACATGGGATTACCTCTCTTCCAGGAATCGGGTTAGGAGCATTTCACAGCCGTCGGAGTTGACCCCGACCTCGCTGCCTAGGGTTTCCAGGGCCTTTTTCTCGAGCTCGTCGATTTCTCCATCGGCGATCGCGACTTCGAGCAGGCCTTGCATCAGGCGATGTATTTCTGTCGCCTTCAATTTCTTACGGCGCTGGGCGATACACTCGACGAATTTCGTCAAGCACTGTTCGGGTTGCGGCACGCCGCCCGCAACCGCCTGCTTGACCTTCTCCAACGACGAGATTGACGCTATCTGTTTGATCTCGTCCTGATGAAACTCGCCGTTCGCCAGTGCAAGATAGATACCGCCCCACAGAACCCGCGTTTGCAGTAATCCGCCAGCATCGGATCCGCGGCGTCCTTTTCTCTCTGGCCAAAGGGTCCATCAGCGCCAGCAGGCGATGGATCGCCGGTGTCCGCCTTTTCGTGCGACTGTGGAGCCACCGGTTGTTGATCGAACTTTCCCGATGCCCAGAACAGCATCATGGCTTTCATGCGCAGGGGTGGAAACGGGTGGGTGAGCTGCCAATGGTCGCTAGCGCCACCTTCTATGACTTCGTTCTCCAAATGCTCCCACTGCTCTGCGAACTCGGCGGGGCTGATGCTGAGGCCTTTGATGCGAAGACCGGACAGGGTTTTGAACAACGCCGTCGCGGCGGCCTCCAATGACCCGCAACAGATCAGACCGACGCGATCGGCCGAGATCTCCGCGGCCCGCTGCCACGCCAGCAACTGCATGCAGGAACGCGGCTCCATGTCGCCGGTTTCAAGCACGTAATGGACACCCACATCCACGTGCCCGAATATCGCATGGCCGAGTTCGTGCCCGATGACGAAGTCGAGCTCGACCTCCGAAAGGTTGTTGACCGCGCCGCTGCTGAGCGCAACGAAGGTATGCACGTTGCCCTCCGATACGAATGCGTTGATGCTCGAATCCTCGAAGATGTAGACCTCCATGTCGCTTTCGAGATTCGCTACCTCTTTCAGGCGGCTGCATGCGGCGGCGACCGCGGGCACCAGGCGGGTATCCACCCGCACTGCATTCGAGAGCAGGTGCGTGCGCATCGAAGACTGATATTTGATCGCCGCGTGCTCGTTCAATCGTTGCGCGATCACCTCATCAGCACGGAGTTGTTCCAACAACTCGACGTCACCCGTAAAACGGCTGGAGATCAGTATTTCGGAGGTCAAACTCAATGAGTTTCTCAGGCTGTGGATACGCCCCGATTATTGACCTGTAGCGGCATCGCTCGACATCAACTTAAGCCACCGCCCGGGCCCATCGGACCGCCGCGTGGCGAACAATGGTAAGCTTGCAAGTGCCTGCTACCGTGCCGTATTAATGCCAGTTTGCATCCACCGGCCACCCCGAACCCATGATCCGTTTCAATCCCTTTATGTACTGCACCATCGGGCGCCGCCAGGAGCTCGAGCGGGGCATGGCGGGCAAGGACCCATTGCTCTATCAGCGCATGCTCGATGAAATCGCCGAATACGTTGCCTTTGCGGACGAGGCGGGCTATGCCGGTTGGGGACACCCGGAGCATCACCTGCAGATCGAGGGATTCGAAGCGTCGAACGACCCCACGCTCATGGGCATGTGGATCGGCATGCATAGCAAGAAGCTGCGGGTGATCACCTGTGGCTTCGTCTCCACCGTACACAACCCACTGCGCACTGCCGAAGCCATCTCGACCATGGACAACATGCTCAAGGGCCGGTTCGGCGTCGGCTTGGTGCGCGGCTACCAGGCGCGCTGGGTCGAGAATTTCAAAGTCAAAGATGAAGTCGGCCCGGTCGGTCCGTGGAACAAAAACCAGGACATGGACAATATCAACCGCGAATACTTTGCCGAGTACGTCGATCTGGTCGTTACCGCTTTGACTCGAGACACGTTCAGTTATCGCGGCAAGTATTGGGAGTTTCCCGCCGCCGGCCTCAAAAATCCACACGAGCACACGGTCTATACGCGCTTCGGGCAGGGCGTCGCCGAGGACATGACGATCAACGAGATCGGGATTGCGCCGCGCCCGTTTCAGACACCGCACCCGCCGCTCTACGGGGGCTTCTCGGCGTCGATGCGCACCGCACGTTTCTGGTCCAAGTACGGCGGCAAACCGATCGTCATGTCGTCGAACCTGGAGTTTCTGCAAACCCTGTGGGCGGGTTACCGCGAAGAAGCGGCGCTCCACGAGCGCGATGTTCGGCCCGGCGATGAAGCGGCATGGGGCGGCCTGATGATCTGCGCGCAATCGGACAGCGAGGCGAAGGAACTGGCCGAGGATATGACGTGGATGTGGTCGAACTGGGCCGTTCCTTTTGGGCAACCTTTTCCAGAACTCCTGTTCGGTTCACCGGATACCTTATGCAGACGCATCGAGGAAGGCGCCAAAGCAGTGCCGATAAACGAAATGTTTCTGATCGTGCCGCAAGGGATTCATAACCGCGATCAGATCATGCGATCGCTCGAACTGTTCGGAGAAAAAGTCATCCCTCAATTCAATTGACGGGTTGATTACCGCATTTCGAATTAGCTAATCATTGCCGACCCACGTAAACTGCGGGGCGATAAAGCGCCAGCAGGAGACATCGACATGCAGATCGGAACGCTCGGACTATTCCAACGCTTTGGTTACGACGAATCGGTCACCGATTCGCAGGTCTATCAGGAAGAACTCAAGCTCGCCGGGCAGATCGAAGATCTGGGCTACGACTCTCACTGGTGCGTCGAACATCATTTCGAGGATTACTCCTTCTGCCCGGATAATGCGATATACCTGAGCCACCTGGCGGCCCGAACCAAACGCATCAAACTGGCTTTTGGCGCGGTGATCCTGCCCTGGAATACGCCGCTGCGCGCGGCCGAGAAAGTCGCGCTGCTCGACGAACTATCCGACGGACGGGTCATCTTCGGCATGGGCCGCGGTCTTTCGCGACGCGAGTACCAACAGTTCGGACTCGATATGGATACGTCGCGCGAGCGCTTCGATGAAGCGGCGCCGATGATCCTGAAGGCGCTCGAAACCGGCGTGATCGAGGGCGATGGCAAATATTACAAGCAACCGCGCGCTTATATCCGGCCCAAACCCGTGCGCAGTTTCAAAGGGCGGGTGACCTGCGTGGCGATGTCGCCCGATTCCGCTCTCGAGGCGGCGACGCACGAGGCGCAAATGATGATCTTCACGCAGAAAGACATCGAAGAGCACAACGCCGACTTCGAACCGTATCGCGCGCGTTTCCGGGAGTTACACGGTTACGAGGCGCCACCGCCCTTGATGGCCGGACTGACCGTATGCCACGAAGACGCCGACTATGCGGCCGAATTGGCGCGTAAACATATCGCTGGATATCTAATCACCGTCATGCATCACTACGAGCTGATGGGCGACCATTTCAAGAAGGCCAAGGGTTATGAAGCGTATGGAGAGGCCGTGGACATGATGCGGGATATCGGCCTCGAGGGCGTTGCGGAGTCGTACATGAATGCGCAGGCCTGGGGCACGCCTGAGATGATCCTGGAGAAACTCAATCACTGGCACGATGTGGTCGGACGCTTCGACATCATCTGGGGTTTCCGCGCGGCCGGCATCGGTTACGCGGACGCGGAGAATTCGCAGCGCCTGATCGCGGAGAAAGTGCTCCCCGAACTGCGTCGCTGGAAAGCCGCCGAGGCGGCTTGACCCGCAAGCCAACCCCAAGCTAAGGGCCGCTGACACCGAATTGCTCCGACCGGCGTCCGGTGCGGTCGCGGCGGTTTCCTTCATCGAGGAGGTCGAGGAGAACCAGCAGCGGCAGGTACAGAAGTCGATAGAATAGGCGCCGCACTCTTATGTATCTGCGCTTGCAGTGATCGATTCCCGGGAGAGCCAGAAATGGGCATACAAGCCGCCAAGAACTGCGTCGATATCGGCATCATCGTCAAGGACATCGACGCGAGCCTCGCGTTTTACGGAGACTTACTCGGCCTCGAGAAGGTTCAGGAAATGCCGGTATGGTTCGGTACGATGCACCGCATGGCGTTCGGTGAGAGCTTCGTCAAGCTGATCGATCCCAAGGACGTGCCGCCCCCGGCAGAGTCAGGCTTGACCGGCGCGTTGGGTTTTCGTTACCTCACGTTTCAGGTCGGCAATATCGACGAAGTTTTTTCCGCGTGTGAAGCGGCGGGCGTACCCGTCGAGGTCCCTAAGAAGGAATTCATGCCGGGCGTCACCATTGCGATGGTGCGCGATCCGGACGGCAACGTCGTTGAATTCGTAGAGCGCGCGTAACGCGTTCGGACGTTCCACCGTTATTCGAATAACATCGATTTGAATCTTTGTATTTTCTCGCCCGTGACTTGACGCGCTGAGAGAAAGCGCACGTGGGCATCGACGCCCGCTTTGGCGTCAAGCTGGATCCCCCACAGCGCATCGATTTCATTTGGCACGATCGAATAGCGCATGTCGATAACGAAGTTACGTCGTACTGGATCAGGCGCTAGATAATCATTCGAAAACCAACGAAACCGCTCGACGTCCCGTGCCTGCTGAGACGCCGGATCGAGCCAAGGCAGATCGCGACCGATATCTAGCTTGGGTATGGATTCTCCGGAGAAGATCTTGGGCGTCGCGATGATCTTGACCGCATCGATGTAATAGCGGTCTTCCGTTTCATAGACGATCTTCCACAACCACAGATTCGCGAACCCCGGCTTGGCTTCGAGACGGAGCGGTGCATGGCCGCGGCTTTGGGCAAGGCCCTCGCCCACCGCTTCGGCGCGTTCGCGTTGCAGCGCGCCGAAACTCAGATAGACGATCGCCCATAGCAGCGCGGCGCGCCCCAACCACCGACTCCGGCGGTACGCAGCGATCGCGATGAGCACCAAGATCGGCCCGGTAAACAAGGGATCGATGATCGACACCGAGTGCCAGGCGACGCGCAGGTTCGAAAACGGCCATAGGAGCTGCGTGCCGTAGGTCGTGCAAGCATCGAGCAATCCGTGGGTTGCAAATCCCGCGGTGCAATACAGATACGTCTCGCGAAACTGCAGTCGCCGGCGGATGAAGCCGTGCAATAGCGCGGCGCAGATCAGGCCCCCGAGCGGAATGAAGATCAATGCGTGGGTAAATTGGCGGTGGTACTCCAGCGACAGCAAGGGGTCGGTACCCGAGCGGATCAGCGCGTCGAGGTCCGGCGCCAGCCCTGCGAACAAACCGCAGATCCCCGCCAGCAACACGTGCTGCCGCGCCGCTGCCGATTGCGCCGCCGAAGCGGCCAGCACGCTTTGACTCAAGGGATCCACGCGCAAACCCACCGTTCAGATTCGAGCCGCGCATCATAAGCGATCCGCGCGCGCGTCAGTCCCAACGCATTTCACGCACGATAGGTCGTAGACGCGTTGATCGCATCGGACTTGGTCTATAATCAGTACGAAATACAGCTATCGCTCTCCGCCCCTTTGAACAATTTCGGTTGACGGAATCAACCCTGCGGGACTGTCAGCGATCGGTACCAGTCGATCGCCGAACGCAACGTCTACCCGCATGCAACCGAAGTGGCGGGGACGCCCAAGCTACGGGGCGGCACAGAACCACAAATGGACGACGGCAAACGGCAGAACCAGCACGCTGGGAACGGGCGAAGCGACCGAAGCCTCCGCCACGCAGTGGCTATTCCAGCCGTCATTATCGGTAAGGAATCGGCGCCGGTTGATTGCGAAATCCGCGATCTCAGCAGCACCGGCATGTGCCTGGCGGTGCAGTTATACCTTCCGGATACAAACGACGACCCGCTTGCCGCAGGACGCGAAGCCCACGTCGCGTTCGCGCCGGACCCGGATCAGGCGCCGGCGGATAAGATCAGCCTGCCCGTACAGATCATGCGCCGGCACCCGACAGGCGTCGGTATCCGATATTTAGAACGCAGCGACCAATTGAATACAGCGCTGAAGACCGCGGTTCGAAGCACCGTCGACGCGCGCGTGGTCGAACTGGCGGGCCACCACAAATTTACCCCGGTCCAGCAACGGAAGATCCTGGGCGCCTGCCGCAAGACCTTGGAGAAATTGCTGCCCAATATCATATGGGCGTTGCGTACGGACCTGTCGCGGCGTTTACGTCTATATGCGGAAGATGCGGCGCCCGACGATGGTCACAAGGCCCGCGCCGAGGCAGACGAGATCGACGAGCGCGCCAGCGCGATTGGCCGCACCATCGAGGTCGGGTTTTTTCGGCGCTTTGCCGAAGCGGTCGATCTAGATCAGACACAGGAACTCAAATTCGCGGATCTAACCGCGCACAGAGCGGACGAATCGAACGACGGCGGACTCGAGTTCGTCGGCGATCAGACGATCGAGCACGCCGCGGTCATCACCGCATTGGCTCACGTCGCCGAAGAGCGTTATAAATCGAAGCTGTTCGAACTCAATATCCGCCTCAAGGACGTGGTGGGCCATCGCATGGATAACGAGCTCAACCCGCTGTATCCGTCGGCGGTGTGCCGTACCTTTTGGGAGGCGACGATCGAATATTGCGATTCGCCTCGCATTCGACGCCAACTGCGGGCTGCGATTTCGGAACGTGTGGTGCCTCTACTAGGTGAAATTTACGACGAGCTCCACAAGACACTGAACGCCCACGACGTACCCTCTGCATTCGATCACTGACGACGTCGCAAAGACGACCGGATTACGTCGGCCTCGCGCTTTACGCGATTCGAGACCGCAGGAGATCGACGCGGTCATTGCCGAAATACATATCGCCATCAAGAAATAGCGTCGGAGACCCGAACCCGCCGCGTTCGATCAACTCATCGGTGGCGTTACGCAGTTTGTCCTTGTACGGCTGACTCGAGATCCGGTCGAAGAAGCCGTCGCGCTCCAGGCCCACGGTCGCGATGATCGCTTCGAGCTCTTCGTCCTGGGAGATATCGGCGAGATCGGTCCAGTAACGCTTGAACACGGCGCGCGCATAGGGCACCAGGACGCCTTCATCGATCGCAACGTAGGCGCCCCGCATCGCCTTCACGCTGTTCACGGGAAAAACGGAGGGCCAGCCGATTTCGAGATCGACGAAGCGCGCCCAATCTTGCAGATCCTTTTTCAGATACGCCGCCTTTGCCGGTACCGGTTGCTCACGAGATTGATAGACGCTCGGATTGACGGTATTGAAAATGCCGCCGACGAGGATCGGTTTCCATTCGAATTCGACGTCGAGATCCGCTAAGCGGCGCTGCGCATATTCAAAGGCGAGATACGTCCAGGGACTGGAACAATCGAAATAAAACTCGAGGCGATGGGACATCGTTTTTCTCAACTCGGCGCCGTTAACACAGCATGGATTGTAGCGATTTAAAAGTGATCTGTTTTGATCACCACGCGTCCGATGACCCTGCGCTCGGTGATCGCATCGAATGCATCGACGACGCCGCTGAACGGGAGGCAGGCGTGAATATGCGGCTTAAGGTGGCCGCGCTCCGCCCTATCCACCAGCGCCCGGTTGACCTCGCGCCCACCCGCGGGGTTGATCCGACCGTATTCGCCGGCGCGCACGCCGACGATCGAATACTGTTTGATCAACGCGTAGTTGACCGACACAACGGGGATCTGCCCGCTCGCGAAACCGATCACGAGCACGCGCCCGAAAGGTGCGATACAGCGTAGTGACTCGTCGAAGACCTCGCCTCCAATCGGATCGTAGATGACGTCCGCCCCGGTACCGTCGGTCAGTGCTTTGACGGCGGATCGAAACGAACCGTCCGCATAATCGATGACATGATCGGCGCCTTTGGCGCGCACGGCGGCAAGTTTATGTGCGCCGGACGCCATGCCGATCACCCGCGCGCCCTCGGATTTCGCCAACTCGACCGCCGCCAACCCGACACCCCCGGCGGCGCCGTGCACCAACACCGTCTCACCGGATTGCAATCCGCCCCGCACGACGAGACCCACGTACGCGGTTTTATAGGCGACCAGGAACGCCGCTCCGGTGATCGAATCGAAGGGCTCGGGCAAGGGCAGGCACTGGGTCGCGGGCGCAGCGACGTATTCGGCGAACGCACCGGCGCGGACCGTACCCATCACCTGATCACCGACGCGAAAGTCCCGGACCTCCGGCCCGAGGTCGACGACTTCGCCGGCGAATTCCGCGCCCGGCGTAAACGGCAGGGGCGGCTTGTACTGATAGAGCCCCTGGACCATGAGCATATCGGGAAATCCGACGCACGCGGCACAGATCCGCACCCCGATTTCGCCGGCCTTCAAGGCGCTCCTTGGGACGTCTTCGACGACGAGA
The DNA here is from genome assembly GCA_965217605.1 of Gammaproteobacteria bacterium. Taxonomy (GTDB): domain Bacteria; phylum Pseudomonadota; class Gammaproteobacteria; genus JAYYZW01. The sequence goes on along the minus strand of CBDCJB010000002.1, from coordinate 163,579 downwards.
TCGTGGTAATCTCCGAACGCGTGGCACCGATGAGCTTTGAATGTAGAAGGTGGCGGGTTCACTGAACAGACGTCGACTTGGGCGTCACGGATCATAAACTGTATCGCACATGGCAACGCTATCGAGCCCGGCAGACACCGTGGCCGCGATCCTGAAGGAACGCGGCGAGACGGTCGGCGTCGCGGAATCCTCAACCGGCGGTTTAATCTCCGCGAGCCTGCTTGCCGTACCGGGCGCGTCCGCATACTTCCTCGGTGGAACGGTAATCTATACGAACCGCGCGCGGAATAAGCTGTTGGGCATCGAAAAGCAGCTGCTCGAACAACAGCAACCCATGACGGAGCCCTATGTGGCGCTCTGCGCGCGAACGATGCGCGAGCAGCTGCACGCGACCTGGGGACTCGCTGAACTCGGCGCCGCCGGTCCCGCCGCAACGCCATACGGCCACGCACCGGGGCTTTGCGTGTTAGCGATCGACGGTCCGCTCTGTTTGACCCACCGGATCGAAACCGGCAGCGACGATCGTGAAGCCAACATGAAGGCCTTCATGCAAGGGGCGTTCGCTCTGTTTCAGCGGGCACTGCAGCAAGTCACGTGACTTACGGTCGAAGTCGACGCGGATCCGCACGCGGTAGGCAACGTGGATCACGCGTTCTGGCATAACAAATGGGAAGCCGATCAGATCGGCTTCCACGAGGCCGATACGCACCCCATGCTGTTGCGCTATTGGGACGACATCCGCACGGATAAGCACTTACCCATATTCGTGCCGCTGTGCGGCAAATCGAACGACATGCGCTGGCTGAACGAGCGAGGACACGAGGTCGTCGGCATCGAACTGAGCGCGATCGCGGTAGCGGCGTTTTTCACCGAAAACGGGATAGATACGATTTCGAACGAATTCGGCGGGTTTTCATTCCATCAAGCGCCCGGTTATCGCCTGATCTGTGGTGATTACTTTGCACTAACGAGCGACACTAAGGTATCCCCACGAATGTGAGGAGAAAAGTGATCTAAAACAGAGAGATAGCAGCGCATCGTGTTCTCTGATCCAATGATCGTTACCACACGTAACATCGGGCAGAGGAAACACGATGCGCATACTCAAAGTATTACATAGAACCGTATTCGACTCAGTCCCTTCCATTCACCAAACCCGCGGCCGTGCATTGGCGGTAACCGTGGCGTCATTATTAGGTGGCGCCTTCCTTACCGTAACCGCGCTCGGACGCGGACTCGATAGCGCGGCACGAACCAAACACAACATCAAACGCGTCGACCGATTAGTCTCCAACCCGCACCTACAACGTGAACGGCTCAGCCTCTACCGGGCCTTGTGTCATCGTCTCTGCCAACACCTCCCTCAACCCGTCATCATCATCGACTGGTCCGATATCATCCAACAACAACGGATCATGCTGATCCGTGCAGCGCTGGTCGTCGACGGGCGGGCTATCCCACTGTATGAAGCCGCCTATCCCTTAAAGCACTACAACAAACCGCGTACCCATCAGCGCTTCTTATTGGAATTGAGCACCTTGCTGCCCGCACACTGCGTCCCGATTATCGTCACTGATGCGGGCTTTCGTGGACCCTGGTTCAAGGCCGTCGAAGCGTTGGGATGGCATTGGATAGGTCGCGTGCGCAATGTCATCAATTATCGGCTTCTATCACGTAAAACCTGGCGTAAAACCACAGACCTATACTATCGCGCGCGCACTCAACCTCGTTATCTCGGCGCCGCTGAACTGTCCTCTAAATCACCCTATCTGTGTCATCTCTATCTCTACAAAAAGCGCAAGCAACATCGCAAAGCCAACCGCTCTGCCATCCACTTGGCCAAACACGGCACCAGTGAAACCTTCGCCGAACAACAACGACAACCTTGGCTCATCGCTACCAACCTGTCACCGCAATCATTCTCACCAAAACACATGATCAATCTCTACGGCAAACGCATGCAGATCGAGTTGTCTTTTCGTGACCTGAAAAGTGACCGCTTCGGCTTGGGTTTCTCGCTCACTCGAACAACGCGCATCGACCGACTCAATAGCCTGCTCCTGATCGGCACCTTGGCTACGTTATGTTTATGGTGGCTCGGTTTACTCGCGCGCGCAAAGCAATGGCATCTACACTTCCAGGCCAACACCGTCCAACATCGTAACGTGCTTTCTGCAACCTTCCTTGGCAGAGAGGTCTTGGCGCGAAACGATTTACGGCTTCAGTTTCAAAGACCTGATCCGGGCACATCGACAACTACTCGAAGCTATCGAATCCGCCCATCAACTCGACTAATTCGTGGGGATCCATCAGCGAGCGACATTACGCGCGCGATCGGCGCGGTCTATGATCGCGCCGCACTGATCGCCCTGGCGCCCGAGCAACGCGCCGCCTACGTTCCGCCCACCTAAGCGGACTTCTCGATGCAGGCACGCAGATATTACTCGTCACCGTTCAATACGGACCGGACTTGATCTCACCTCCGCCCTTCGTCGTCGACGAAGACGAAGTCGCGGCGCTTTTTATGCCGTCTTATTCGATCGATCGCCTAAGCTCCGCACCGGCGCGCGTCAAGGATAAACCGTGCGAGGAAGTCGCGTACCGGCTGGAACGGAAATAGTGGACAACGACACCCCGAGAGGTCAGAACGCAATCGAGCGTGGCGGTTTCGATCCGCATAGCATATTCGCCAAGATCCTCGCGGGCGAAATGCCAGCGTCATTCGTGTATCGCGACGAACTGGTGTCGGCGTTCATGGACATTCAACCCGTTAATCCGGGCCATACCCTGGTCGTGCCGAACATCGCCGTCGCCACTTTGGGCGAATTGGATCCCGCAACCGGAGCACGGATCTTTTGCGTCGGGCAGCGTGTCGCGGCCGCGATCCGGCGTACCAGCCTCGATTGCGACGGCGTCAATCTCTACCTGGCGGACGGCGTCGCCGCGGGTCAGACGGTCTATCACGTGCACCTCCACGTGCTGCCCCGCCATCCGGGCGACGGTTTTGCGATCAAGCTGCCGAATGGCTATTTCGATCCGCCTGACCGTGACGTCGTCGAAAAAACCGCGGAACAGATCCGGGTGGCGCTCGCCAACGAGGTTAAGAACCCGCGGTAGCGCCAATGGGCGATCCCGTGGGCGCGAGGCGTGCACGCGACAACAGAAACCAAACGATTGAAATGTTGATCAGATTCCAACCGATGCCGTTGATAAATGCGGTCGTATAAGATCCGGTGAAATCGAAGATGACGCCGGACACCCAACCACCGAACGCCATTCCGGCGAGGCTCGCGAAAATGACGACGCCGAGGCGGCTGGCGGCCTGCGCTTCGGGAAACCACTCGCGCACGATCAGCACGTAACTCGGCACGATGCCCCCCTGGAACAGGCCGAACAAACCCGACACGATATAGAGCGAGGTCAGCGTATCTGCGGGCAAAAACATGAGTAGTGCGAGGCACTGCATGCTCGAGGCGATGAGGATTCGTCCGCAGGCCGCCGATCCGGTCCGAGATCCAGCCGAATGCAAGCCGGCTGATGATCCCGAACGCGAGCATGAGCGAGAGCATTTCCGCACCGCGCGCGGCGCCGTAGCCGCGGTCACCGCACAGCGACACCATGTGGACCTGCGGCACCGCCATCGCGGTACAGCAACCGAAACCCGCAAACGAAAGCAGCGCCACCAACATCATCGGCGAAATGCGGAGCGTCTGCGGTGATCCGGCTGAACCCCCGCCCGCTACGGTGTGGGCGTCGCCGACCGGCCGGCCCCGCAGCATGAGGAGCAAGGGCAGCATGATGGCAACGTTCGCGACACCGAGCATCGTATAGGTATAACGCCAGCCGTTGGTCTCGATCATTGGGTTGATGATCAAAGGCCAGATGGCGCCGGCCACATAACTTCCACATGCACAGATCGCGACGGCGAGCCCCCTACGGCGGGTAAACCATTTGGAGATATCGGCGACCAGGGGCGTGAATACCGCGGCGCAGCCGAACGCGCCGATCAGCGCGTGCAGGGCGGCGAACGTCCAAAACTCCGACGCACGCGCGGCCAGGCCGTAGGACAACCCGACGGCAATGACGCTCACCGTCATCGGACCGACGAGACCGTAGCGATCCACGACGCGTCCGATGACGATGCCGCCCACGGCGAAGCCGAACATCACCATCGTGAAAGGCACTGCGGCCGTGCCGCGCGATACGGCGAAATCGACCTCATAGGCGGGCAGGGCCACCATGCCGATATACACGCCTGCGCCGCCGACCGTCGCTAATGCGAGCGCGGCCGCGAGGCGGAAGCAAGCGTAGAGTGAGTCGGTTGGGGCGGTTTTCAATGGACAGGGGGGGGGTCGGAGAAAAAATTACGGAGAAATGCGGAGAAATGCGGAGAAATGGGGTCGGTGTAATTATTAAACCGGGGGCAGACTTCGTCGCCCCGGTTTAATAATTACACCGACCCCATTTCTCCGCCGACCCCATTTCTCCACCCAGTTTAATTTTTACGCTGGTGCGTCTTAATCGACGCTCTTGTCGAATAAGACCGGTGCCTGCTCGTAGACCCGGGCGTTTTCTGTCCAGTAGCGTTTGGCCCAGATGCCGTGGTAGGGCTCATCACCCACCGGCATGCGCCAGCTGCGAACTTCCGCGCGGTCCAGGGCGACCGAACACAATGCGCGCGGCTGGTCGTCGGTACCGTCGACATAGGCGTTGGCGTCGTCCACGGGGAGGTAGCGCTCCGCGATGCGGCGATAGCGATCGCGCCACAGCTCATCGGTCCCCACTTCGTAGTCGAGCGTCGCGGGTCCGCGCACGACCACTTTTCGGTACGGGATACCAGGCTCATCGACGCTGAGAGCTACTCGCTTGTCGTTGCGAATATGCGCGAGCCATTCAGAATGCTGTCGCGGCGTGAACCAGATCCGCCCGTCCTCATGGATAAACCAGATGGGTGTCACGAGCGGCGCACCGTCGCTGTCGACCGTCGCAATATTCATGATGAGGCCGGGCTCGGCCAGGAGTTCGTCGCGCGCGGCGGCGTTCAGTTTCGGCATGCTGTTACTCTCCTCGTGTCTCGCGGCCTTGATTACAACGCAAGTTCGAGCGACGGCCAAGCATTGTCGCCGGCCGGCGGCTAATCCTCGTCGTTTGGCGGCCACTCCTGCTTCAGCATGACGTCCCCCATCTCCGTGCCGGGCTCGAGTTGCCCTTGGTAGATCACATAGCGCCCGCCAGGCTCTTCACCCACTGCCGGGCTTTCGACCCAGATCCACAAATGGCCGGCCACGGTGTCCAGGATCAAGGCCTTTTCCGTCCCGTAATCGAGGCCGCCGTCGATCGGGATCGCCTGGTAGCGCCCTTCCTGAGCCGCGACCGCGGCAGAGGTATCGACCAAAAAAAGGGTGATGAAGAGCAGTCGTTTCAGCATCGGTGCGCCAGTCCCAGCGACGCACCTTTAGCGTGTCGCTACTTTTGTGCCGTAAACCAACCGGGCAGGTGGTTCGAGTTGGAACCGCGCCACCTTACCGGCAAGCAGCGCGCGTATCCAGGGCAGTGCGTCGGCCAATACCTCGGGCGCTTGGAAAAGTCCGGGTATCGACAACACCACGGCTCCGCCATGCGAGTTGATGGAAAGCACATGATCCGATCCTTGGCGGCGCGGGCGTCCAACGATCGCCCAGTCGATCGGATGCACACATTCACGCAGCGTTGCCGCCAGCAATCGCAGCTCCCGGCTGAGCTGCTGGCAAGCTCGCCGATACAACCTACCGTGCCGTAGATCGTTGTGCTTGCAACTGAGCCCGTCGCCACCGCGCGTCGACGCTGCGGTCCGTAGTCCGGCCACTTTGTCCGTCGTACCGACCTGGACACCCGTAACAGACCGCGAGGCGCATCCGACGCGTTGGCAGAAACGCGCCGAGACGGCGCGCTCGAGATCGACGCGATGATGCGGGCGGGGGGATGTCAACATGAATTGACGGCGCGGCTCACCTGCGACGATGACGCGCAGCGGACCGTCGCGGGCGAACAGGAATTGCACCGCGGCGCCTTCCTTCACCGACGTCGCGATCGCGTCGAGATGCGACATGTAGGCCTGCGTTCCGGTGATCCAACCGGCGTCGCCGGGTAGACCCTGACGTTCGGCATCGCTCACGACGGCCGCATAGGCCGCAGTCAGCTCGGCCACGGCAGCGTCGACGAAGGCTGCACGCTCGCTAATCGACGCCTGCCGCAAGGTGGCGACAACCGTGGCGAGTGGTGCGTCCGCCGATACTGCGGCCGCGCATTCGGTAGCGATACCCGTAAGGAGACAACAGAGCAGGCCCGCCACCCGCCTGGCCCGGCAACCCTGACTTGGTCTCGCTTCGCTCACATTGATCTGTATCGGCTGCCCGCCCGCCAAATTGACCCCGCAGCTAGTGCCCTGTCCCGTGAAAAAGTTTTATAAGTCGCGACGGATTTTTCGCTGCTGGCAAGGCGCGACGACGCCGTGTAGCGGGCTCTACACAAGGAGGAGTAACGCCGCCAGCGGCGAAAAAGGCCAGCGAATTATGAAAGTTTTTCACGGGACAGGGCACTAGCGGGGTCAGAACAATCCCAGCATGACTTGAAGGATCGCGTAGTGGTCCTCGAACATCGCTGCCGGGCGGAGCGCGTCGCGCTCGACCCATGCGGCTGCGGCGGCGTCGTCTCCGCCATGAACCGCCGGCCGCGGCGCCGCCGGATCGAGATCGAATCGAAACACATGGGTTACCGTGCGTCCGCGCACGGAGCGTTCTGGTGCGTCGAATACACGCCGTTCCGTAACCGCCCCGGCACCGAGGACCAGCCCGGTTTCCTCGTGCAGCTCACGTAAACAGGCGCTCGCAAGGGTCTCTCCGGGATCGATGAATCCGCCCGGTAGCGCCCACAGCCCCGCCCCTGGCGCGTGGCCGCGCCGGATCAGCAAGACCTCCTCGGACCACGACACCAGCGCATCGACGGTGACGAAAACCGGCGGGTAAGGCGCCGTTGACCAACGCGCCTTAAACGATTTGATGAACGCAGCTTCGTCGCGTAATCGCGCGTATCCCGGCTCGCCGGTAAATTGTCGCAGTTGGGCCGCCACCTCTTGCGGCACGGCGCGTTCGATATCCTGCCATCGGACTTCGCCATTACGCCAAAGCAAGTGCTCACGTAACGTGCGTTCATCATGCGCAAAGGCACAATCCCGTTCGATCAAATGCCATCCCGCCGGTATAGGCATGTGATCCCGGCCGGGCGTTTGATCCGCCACAACGCCGATTCGAGCGGCGGCGTCTACGAACTCGGCGACGCAGGTTTCAGCGCGGCGCGACCAGGCCGCGTGGTCGTATTGCACGTCTTCGAGAAACGCGACGTCGACTCTGCTTGCGTCGGTCAGCCCAGCGCGGATCAACGCCTCACGGGCATCATTCGACCAGGGATTGACCAGCGAGCGGGATTCGTCCGCGCCAAAACACAACACGACCACGCGCTCCGCCTCGCTTAAGCCATGCTCGATCGCCTCGAAATGGCTGCGGTGTGGCGGTTGGAAGCGCGCGCATACGACGACGGCATCAAACATCGCCATGGCCGCGAGCCCTCACGCGCCAAGTAGGTCGAGTGCCGCGCTGAGCAACGCTTCGCTCGCCGCTGCAATCACTTGGCCACCCCGTGCGCACCGAGGCGCCCGACCAATCGGCCACCACCCCACCCGCCGCTTCGACGATGGGAATCAAAGGCGCGATGTCGTGGTAGGCGAGACTTGCTTCGACGACGAGATCAACGTGACCTGCGGCGAGCAAACAATACCCGTAGCAATCGGCGCCGAAGCGCGTGAGCCGCGTTTGCGCAGACAGGCGATCGAAGGATTCGCGTTCGCGTCCCGTAGCGAACATATCCGGTGCGGTCGCGAACAAGGTCGCGGCGTTTATCGCGGATGCGGGCCTGCAACGGATAGGCGATACGCCGGTCGCGGTGACGAGTTCCGCCCGGCCGTCACCACCGATAAAGCGTTCACCGACGTAAGGTTGGCTCATCATTCCGAAGCGCGGTTCGCCCTGATCGAGCACACCGATGAGCGTGCCCCAGGTCGGCATGCCACTCATGTACGAGCGCGTGCCGTCGATGGGATCGATGATCCACGAGAAGCGGCTGGCGCCCGGTTTGTCGGCGGCTTCTTCGCCTTGGATGCCGTGATCGGGAAAGCGCGCCTCGATCAGCGCGCGCAGAACGCGCTCGGTCGCGAGATCGGCTTCAGTTACCGGATCAAAATCCGTCGTTCGCGCCTTGTTTTCGATCGTGAGTGCCGATCTGAAGCGTGGCAGGGTTTCGCGCGCAGCGGCCACGGCGAGTTCTTCGAAAAACGCCCACGCAGTTTGCTGGTCAATCGACGACATGGCAAAAGATAGCAGGAGATAGCTGAAATACGCCGCGGCATCATGGCACCACGTTCGGCTTTTTCCAAATGCGCTGCGACACGGCGTCGGCTGCCGTAGTTGCCGTGCCGCGATCACGGTATGATCGCCCGAGCGACGCCCCCAACACCTGAGAACGACAAACAACGGGCAGGAGAGTAATCGCTCGATCCCACGCGCGCATCGATCGTATCTCGACATGAACAAGTTTATCGCTTCGCTATACGAACGTATGGTGCTGCGCCACCCGTACATCGTGCTGGCGATACTCGCGCTCGTTCTCGCATTCTTCGCATCCGGCACCCCGGAATTCAACCTCGACGCCTCAACGGACGCGTTGATCCTGGAGAACGACAAAGACCTTCAGGCTTTCCGTCAAATGACGATGCGCTACCAGACGCGCGAGTTTCTGTTCATCGCGGTCGTACCACCCGACGACATCCTATCCGAGACCACGTTGAGCGTGGTCGGCGCCCTGCGCGACGAAATCGCAGCGATGCCCGAGGTACTGGACATCAATTCGCTACTCGACGTACCGCTGGTTAACAACGTACCCGGATCGGTCGCGCAGATCGCGACGAACTTCCGTACCCTGCGTTCCGATGACGTGAATTTGAAGCGCGCCCGGGAGGAATTGACCGAAAGCCCGATTTACAGGGATCTCGTCGCCAGCGCCGATGGCAAGGTCACGGCGCTGCAAGTGTTCCTGAAGCCGCACAAAGAACTGCCACGTCTGAGCCGCCAGCGGGACAAGTTGGTCTACAAACAGGCGAAAGAAGGCCTGACACCCCAGGATGAATCCGAACTCGCCAACCTCCGTCCTGATTATCGCAAGGCAAAAGCCGAAGCCGAGGCGACGACGCGCAAAGCGATCGCCGACCTTCGCGCAATCATAGCTCGCTATCAGGGCGATATCCGGTTCTACCTCGGCGGCGTGCCGATGATCACCGATGACCTGATCACGTTCATCAGCAATGACCTCGTGAACTTCGGCGCCGGCGTGTTCGTGTTCCTGGTCGTCATGCTGTCGATCATCTTTCGCGAAGCACGCTGGGTGCTCTTACCGCTCGCAAGCTGCATGTACGGTGCGATTTTCATGATTGGCCTGCTCGGGCATCTCGGCTGGGATGTGACCGTTATTTCGTCGAATTTCGTGTCCCTCATGCTCATCATCACGATGTCGATGAACATCCACCTGGTGGTGCGTTACCGCGAACTCTTTCGCGACCATCCCGATGCCGATCAATTCGAACTCGTGCAACTGACCGCCCGTCATATGGTGCAGCCGTGTCTCTACACGGCTTTGACCACGATCATCGCGTTCTCTTCGCTGGTCGTCAGCGAAATCAAACCAGTCATCGATTTCGGCTGGATGATGACCATCGGTTTGGCCGTCGTTTTTACCACGTCGTTTCTACTCTTTCCGGCGCTCCTGTTGCTGACCAAACGTAAGCCATTGGGGCGCCCGGAGGGAGATAGCTATCCCTTCACAGCCGCACTTGGGCGCCTGACGGAACGTTTCGGTAAGCAGATCCTGGTGGTCGCTGTCCTAATCGGTATCGTCGGCGCACTCGGCGTGGCCCGCCTCGAAGTCGAGAACAGTTTCATCTCGTATTTCCACGAAGACACGGAAATATTTCAGGGTCTCAAGCTCATCGATGAAACCCTCGGCGGGACGACGCCGCTTGACATCGTGCTCAAGTTTCCGAAAGACGAACGGCCGGACGACGGCGCCTTGGACGACGATCTCTCCGCGTTGTTCAACGACGTCGAAAGTGAGAGCGCCAAGTCCGATTCCTGGTTCACGCCCCAGAAGATCGATCGCGTCAAGGTCGTTCACGACTACCTGGACGGCCTGCCGGCGGTCGGTAAAGTGCTGTCCCTGGCGTCGGCGATTCGCGTCGCGGAGAAGATCAACGGGGGTGTCGAATTCACCGCGTTCGAGCTGAACATCATGTACAAGCGCGTACCGGCGCCGGTACGCGCGGCCCTGTTGGATCCCTACGTGTCGATCGAAAACGACGAAGCGCGAATCGCCCTGCGTATATTCGATTCCATGCCGGACTTGCGGCGCAAAGAGTTGCTTGAACAAATCGATCGTGAGCTCCGCGATAACTTTGGTCTAGAGCCCCACGAATATGAGATTACCGGTTTGATGGTGCTCTATAACAACTACCTGCAGAGCTTGTTTCGCTCGCAGATCATGACGCTGGGTGCGGTCATGATCGGCATCATGATCATGCTGACCATTCTCTTTCGATCCCCTGTGGTCGCGTTGGTCGGGATCATTCCCAACATTCTCGCGGCAACCTGCATATTGGGCTTCATGGGCTGGATGAATATCCCCCTGGACGTGATGACGATTACGATCGCCGCCATCACCGTCGGCATCGCCGTTGATGACTGCATCCACTATCTCTATCGGTACAAGCGGGAATACCCTCGTATCGGCGATCCCATCGAGACCATGCACTATTGCCACGCCAACATCGCCAAAGCGGCGTTTTATACGACTTTGACGATCACAATGGGGTTTTCAATCTTGGTCATGTCGAATTTCATCCCCACGATTCTGTTCGGGGTGTTGACGGCCATCGCGATGATCGTGGCTCTGCTGGCTGCGCTCACCCTGATGCCCAAGCTGATCTTGATCTGGCAACCATTCAAGGCGACTTGAGCTAGAATGGATAACATCCCCGTATAACAGTGCCATGAGAAAAAAGAGGAGGCGCTCATGAAATCCGAATCGTCACAAGCACAGGGATTCCGGCGAACGGTTATCGTTGCACTTGGATTAATATTCGGCGCGGTGGCAACGAAGGCCGTGGCCGATGAGACCTGCATGTCGCCCTATATGGCCAAGATCGTGGGTCAGGAAGACTTCGTCTATGTCTGGACCCTCGGCACCGAGGGCATGGGTGATGAACAGGATAAGCTCGTTACGATCAGCGTCAATCCCGCGTCTGAGAATTACGGCAAAATCATCAATACGCTGTCGGTCGGCGGGCGCAACGAGGCCCACCATTCCGGATTGAGCGACGACCGCCGTTACCTGTGGGCCGGCGGTCTGGATACCAGCAAGATCTTCATCTTCGACATCCACAGCGATCCCGCAAAACCCAAGCTGCATAAGACCATTACCGACTTCGTCGACAAAACCGGCGGCATCGTCGGGCCGCACACGATGTATGCCATGCCGGGCCGCATGCTCGTCACCGGTTTATCCAACCATACCGATCACGGCGGTGTCACGGGTATGGCGGAATACACCAATGACGGCGCGTATGTCGCTACCTATTGGATGCCCAAGGAGGGCGAGCTACAGGGCGCGGTTAAATCGGGAGAATTCGCCGATGGCTTCGGTTACGACATCAGGGCGTTGCCGCGTCGCAACGTGCTCGTGACCTCGTCGTTTACCGGCTGGAACAACTACATGATGGATCTCGGCAAGATGATGGCCGACGCCGAGGCCATGAAACAATTCGGCAATACCGTCGTGATCTGGGACTTGCATACGCGCAAGCCCAGAAAGATCCTGGACGTACCGGGCGCACCACTCGAAGTGCGCTGTGCATGGGGGTCGCGTAACAACTACTGCTTTACGACGACTGCCCTGACGTCGAAGATCTGGCTCATCTACGAAGACGACGGCGGCGAATGGCATGCGAAGGATGTCGGTGACATCGCCGATGCCAGCAAGATCCCGCTGCCGGTGGATATTTCCATCGCCGCTGACGATTCGTTGCTTTGGGTGGACACCTGGAACGACGGCATGGCGCGTGTATTCGATATCTCGGATCCGCACGCACCCAAGGAGATCTTCACGCAGAAGATCGGTGATCAGATCAACATGTTGTCGCAGAGCTGGGATGGGAAACGCGTCTATTTCACCTCCTCTCTGCTGGCTAGATGGGATAAGAAGGACGGCGCGGCGGGCGACGTACATTATTTCAAGGCCTACACGTGGGACGGCGAGCAGCTGACGCATAAGTTCTCTATCGATTTCGCGGCGGAGAAACTCGGACTGCCGCACCAGATGCGGTTCGGCGCCCGTGCGCTGTATGCCAATAGCCTGCCATTGCCGGGCCCTGCCGTCGCCACGCGTCCCTGAGCATTCCGAGACCGTCGTGATCCGATCGATCCGGGCGCGCTTGCGCGCGCCCGGATTACTGGCGCTTGCCGTTCTCGTCTTTGGCGCCGCTCACGCCCACCAGAACAGCGATGACGCGCCCGTTGCCTTGGCGCCCGGCTACGCCACCCTGGAATATCCCGCGCCGGTGGCCGGAACTTACGAATTGCCGGCACTCGGCGCCGCCATTGACGGTCCCTATATCGATTCCAATGCGGGTCGCGGGCGTCTGCGCGATCTCTTTCGCGATCGCGTCACCATTCTGAGCTTCATCTACACCCAGTGCGACGACGTCAACGGCTGTCCGCTGGCCACGTTTGTCATGGGGCAGATAGCGCGCCGGCTGCAGGCGGATCCTCAGATTCACAGCCGCCTACGGCTGGTTAGTTTCAGCTTTGACCTCGCGAACGATACGCCGAAGGTACTCGAGCAATATGCCCGATCCTTCCGCCCGCAGGGGGCGGCCTGGGACTTCGTTACGGCGCCCGACGCCGCTGCGCTCACCGCCATTTTGACCGGTTATCAGCAATCCGTTCAGCAATCCGAAGGGCATGCGTTCGCGCATATCCTGCGCGTTTTCTTGATCGACTCGAGCTTTCGCATCCGCAACATCTACAGCACGTCTTTCCTGCATGCCGATACGCTCGCGAGCGACATCAAGACCGTGCTGTTCGAACAAGCCGGCATCGAAATCGCCGAGGATGTGCACGTGCCGGCGGGTAACACCGACTCCGCCGCGCCGGCATCCGTCAATCCGAACCTGGGCTTGCCACCCCTCGATAAGATGAACGGACCCGAACCCACGTCCGTACAGGCGGCGCTCGGCGAACAACTGTTTTTCGACCGCCGTCTGTCGCGGAATCGCACCATCTCGTGCGCGATGTGCCACGTGCCCGCACAGGGATTTACCGTCAACGAATTGGCCACGGCAGTCGGCATCGAAGGACGGACCGTCAAACGTAACGCGCCGACGCTCCTGAACGTGGCATTTCTCAATGTCCTGTTTCACGATGCGCGCGAAAACCGACTCGAGCAGCAAGTGTGGTCGCCCCTGCTCGCGCACAACGAAATGGCCAATCCGTCTATCGGTTATGTCATTGCTAACCTCGAGCGCTGGCCCGAATATCGCGGCCGGTTTGCAGCGGCGTTCGCTGCGGAGCCGAGCATGGAGCGCGTCGGACAGGCACTCGCCGCTTACGAGCGTACGCTGCTTGCCGGTGGTAGTGCTTTCGATCGTTACCACTATGGTGGAGACGGTGCGGCGTTGAGCGATGCTGCAAAACGCGGCTTTGAGATATTTCGCGGCAAAGGCCGATGCGTCGCCTGTCATTCGTTCAACAATGATTACGCGCTGTTTACCGATCAGGCTTTACACAATACCGGCCTCGGCTATCTCGCTTCGATGGGATCAACCGGCGGCCGGCGTGAGGTCGAGGTCGCGCCGGGTACCTCGGTGCAATACGAACTCGCCGCCGTCGCCGATGCAAGCGAAATCCCACCGAACGATCTCGGCCGCTATGAGGTGACGGAGGATCCCGACGACCGCTGGAAATACCGCACGCCCGGGTTGCGCAACGTGGCTTTGACCCGGCCCTATATGCACAACGGCTCGCTATCGACCTTGGAAGACGTGATCGCGTTCTACGACGGCGGCGGTATCCCCAACGAGCTGTTGGATCCGCTGATTCAACCGCTGGGCTTGACTGCCGCGGAGCGGGCGGACCTGGCGAGTTTTCTGCGGAGTTTGACGAGCCCCGCGGTAGAAAAGCTGGTCAAACGTGCGCAAACCGCCGCGATCGGGAATCCGAAAATCGACTGAATATGCCGTGCCCGCCATGCTTGGCCGGTCGTTCGCTCCTGCCGGAGCAGGGCTCGGGCTCGCCGCTAGGCGTCGACCGTCGCTCACCCACCCTTTATGACCGGCACCAATACCACGTCGTCGTTTTCTTCCAACGTTCGAGCGTGCGCTTGAGCCTGAGCGATCCGCTCTCCGTTCACCATGATGAAATACTCGTGCTCATCCGGTACGCCGAGCGCGGAAATGAGCGCCCGCACCGACGTGCCGGGCGCCGCTTCCTGGGCAACGGGTCCATCCTCGGTATTGCTCGCGTCGGGGTAATACTCTTGCAGAATGCCGACGAGACTGAGCGAAACACGCACCGTTGAGGGTTCTATAAACCGAGCCTGCTCAGGGTCGAGGACGTGGGTACGCCGTCCTTGTTCCAACCCCGTTCTTCGTAGTATTTGGGCAGCATCTCATCGAGTTTGCACACCAGCCCCTTCGCCGCACCGCTGGGCGCCGGTTCTTCCAGGATGCGCTTGGGCAGCGTGTCGTCGGCCCTGGTCATGCCGGCCGCATTGTTGAATTGGCGCTCCATGTTCCAGATCCGCTCGCCCATCAGCTGCAGGCGTTCGACGTCCCAGCCGCCGTCGCAGTCGGCGTCTACCTGGGCCGCGTAGTGCTCCAATTCGGCGCCGTTGTACCTGGGAAACAGGCACAACCCCGTCGAATCGATCGCGGCGATCCAGTCCTGCGAATCCTTGACCACCGCCGGTTTTACATCGACTTCCAGCGTCTCGAAATCACTCGCGTACGGGCTCGCGCGCAAGTGACAGGCACCCCGATTGCTGGTGGCGTACGCAAGCCCCATACCCTGCATGCCGCGTCCGTCATAAGCGGCGAACTCTTGCCCCTTGACGGCCATCGACAGATCGGGATGGCCATACTTTTCGCACAGGAGTTTGGAACCCATGCCGATGTCCACGCCGATACCCTCGCCCTTGCCGATGAGCTCGGTCACCTGGCACAAAGCTTCGGCCGAGCCGAATTCGAGCTTGATACCGCCCGTGTCTTTGTCGGTCAAAGCGCCGATATCATACAGCTCCATGGCCGCAGCGATGGAACCGCCGAGTGAGATCGGATCCATGCCGAAGTCGTTGCACAGAAAGCCCGCATAGGTCGCGGCGTCCAGGTCATCGACGCCGACCGCCGCGCCCAGCGCATAAGCGGTCTCATATTCGAGGCCACCCGAGGCTTTCTGGTAACGCGGCTGGTCCTTGACTGAGAAGTGCGCGGGATCGACGTGACTCACGCGCCCGCAGCCGATGGTGCACGCAAAACAAGCGCTGCCCGCGATTAAATTGGTGTGGCCGTTTTCGTTGGGCGTCTGCATCGCTTTTACCGTGAGCTTCTCGTGCCCCTCAAACTGCACTTCGCGGTTATTGCGCGTCGGTAACGAACCATAGCTTCCGGTGACGTCCATCATGGCGATCGTGCCGTTGCGGCTCAGGCCCTCCCGCGCTTTGGAGTTAGCCAGGATGTCGAAAAATGCCTTCAATGCGGTGTTAAAGGCCTTGGGATCCCGGACTCCAACGCCCTGGGTGCCGCGCACGGCCACAGCCTTGAGCTGCTTCGAGCCCATCACGGCACCAACACCCGAACGTCCCGCGGCACGATGCAGATCGTTGACGATGCAGGCGTAGCGGCAGCCGTTTTCCCCGGCCGGACCGATCGACGCAATGCGGATCAGCGGGTCGCCGTGGGCGTTTTTGATCGCCGGTTCCATATCCCAGATGCTCTGGCCCCACAGATCGCCCGCCGGCACCAGCGTGGCTTTGTCGTTCTCTAAATAGAGATAAACCGGTTCCGGCGCGCGGCCTTCGAAGATCAGCAGATCCCAGCCGGCCATCTTGAGTTCACCGCCGAACTGGCCGCCGGAATTCGAACACGCGATGGCGCCAGTGAGCGCACCTTTGGTGATCGCCGACCAACGTCCGCCGGTCGGCGCCGCCGTGCCGGTCAGCGGGCCAGTGGCGATGATCAGCTTGTTCTCCGGTGACATCGGATCCACTTTGGGATCGATCTCGGCGCTCAGATACTTACTGCCCAGGCCACGCTGGCCGAGGTAGCTTTGAGCCCATTCCATGTTGAGGTCTTCGGGTACGCAGGTCCCCGCAGTGAGGTTGACTCGCAGCAATTTTCCGTGCCAGCCCATCGTATTGACTCCTATGCAATTAAATCGGAATGCGCCTGTCAGTCTATTTTACTCACTTTGCCGTGAGCTGACAGGCGCCTCGAGCAACTTGCCGTAGCCGCATCCGTCGGAGACACTGATCGGTCAGATACTCAATGGGAGCTTCTCATGGGACGTGCGCCGCAGACCCTGGCCTTAGTCGTTTTGCTCGCTTCGTTACCTGGGATGGGCCATACGATCGAGCCTTCGCCGGCGCCGGATGGGGCGGAAGTCTATTTCATCAGCCCCATGAACGGGGCGCACGTACCGCGCAAGTTCACGGTCAAATTCGGCTTACGCGGTATGGGGGTCGCACCGGCCGGGATCGACGTGCCAAATACCGGCCATCATCACCTGCTGATCGATACCGATCCCATGCCCGATCTGACCCAACCACTACCCGCCAGCGATAAAGTCCGGCATTTCGGCAACGGCCAGACGGAAACCGAACTCGAACTCGAGCCGGGTGCGTATACCTTACAACTGCTACTGGGAAACCATTTACACATCCCACACCAACCGCCAGTCGCCTCCGGCACGATCACCGTGACCGTCGACTGAAGCATGGCTAGCCACGACCGACCACGCGCATAAGAAAACCGGCGACGTACTCGAGCGTCCGATCGGCTTGCTCCAAATGCGGCGCATGGCCGCAGCGGGCGAGACCGATCGTCTCGACTGACCCGCGCACGCGATCGGCGATGCGCTCGACGTGTAACGGCGTCGAATAGGGATCGTCGTCACCACGCAGCGTCATCACGGGTACTGAGATCGCCGGGAGGTAGCGCTCGATATTCCATGCGCGAAAATCGGGGTGTAGCCAAGTGTCGCACCATCCGCGAAAGGCGCATTCGACGTTGTCACCATGGTAGCGCTCGAGTTTGGCGCGTAAATCCGACGCCTCATACGCGCGTTTACTGTGGACAATGGTCTCGACGCCCTGCGCCTCGGTGAGCACGTGCGGCGCGGTCAGCACGAGGCCGCGAATACGCGGATCGCGCTCAGCACCGGCATAGATAGCGGCGATCGAGCCGCCGTCGCTATGTCCCACCAGAACGCAGGCCTCGATCGACGCGCAATCGAGGACCCGGGGCAGCACGTCCAAGGCCTCGCGCGTGTGAAAGTCGAGTGGCCGCGGCAGTTGGACGGCCGACGAACGACCGTAACCCGCGCGTGAATAGGTGAACACGTCCAGATCCGTCGCCGCGTTCAGGCGCTCGGGAAACGTTTTCCACATCGCCACGCAGCCCAGGCCTTCGTGCAACAAGACCAGCGTGGCGCCGCCATTTCGTCCGGCGATCCGCTCGAATTCGAGCGACGCCGCCGCGACCGAAATAAACCCGGTCTCGGTCACGCGCGGGTGCGATCGGTTTGCGTTTATGCCGCGAGCAGGCCCTCGCCGTTGGCCCACTCGAGCGTCGCCGCCATCGCCTTCTCGAATTTGTCGAACATCTCGTCAATCTGCTCGGACGTAATGATTATCGGTGGACAGAACCCCATGACGTCGCCGATGGCACGGCAGATCAACCCATTGGCATGGCAATTATTCAAACATTCGGCGCCCACCTTACCGGGCGGATCGAAGGCGGTTTTCGATCGTTTGTCCGCGATCAGCTCGATCGCACCGATGAGTCCGACGCCGCGCACCTCGCCTACGAGCGGGTGATCGGCGAAACGCTGCAGGCGTTCCTGGAACTGTGGTGCGAGTTCCGCGGCGTGGTCGAAGAGCTTCTCGCGTTCATAGATTTCGAGCGTCTTGAGACCGACCACGCAGGCCACTGGATGCCCGCTATAGGTGAACCCGTGACCAAACGGGCCCATCTCGTCCGCCGCATCCACGAAAGCCTGATACATGTCGTCCTTGATCACGACCGCACTCAAGGGTTGATACGCGGACGTCAGCGCCTTCGCCATCGAGATGGTGTCGGGTTGCAGATCGTAAGTATCGAAACCGAACGGCTTGCCGGTGCGTCCAAAACCGCAGATGACTTCGTCATCGATGAACATGACATCGTGCTTCCTGAGCACGGCCTGCACTTTTTCGAAGTAAGTCGCCGGCGGCGTGATCACACCGGCCGCACCCATGATCGGTTCCGCGATGAAGGCGGCCACGGTCTCGGGACCCTCTTTGAGGATCAACTGTTCGAGGTTGTTCGCGAGCCGCGTAGAAAAATCTTCTTCGGATTCACCCGGCTCGGCAAATCGCCAGTAATGGGCGGTGTCCGTGTGCAGAAACCGGCCACCGGCCAAAGGCAGGTCGAACCCGGCATGCGAGAGCGGCAGTCCCGTCAGGCTCCCGGCCGCCAAGGTGATGCCGTGGTAACCCTTCACGCGCCCGATAATCTTCTTTTTCTCGGGCCGGCCCATGACGTTGTTGTAGTACCAGATCAATTTGATCTGGGTATCGTTGGCATCGGAGCCCGAATTACCGAAAAACACCTTGGAATCACCGAGCGGCACCATCGCTTTGAGTTTTTCGGCGAGCTCGATGCCCACCTCGTGACTCTTGCTGGCGAACAACTGAGCGTACGATAGTTCTTTGATCTGGTCGTAGGCGGCTTGTGCCAGTTCCTCGTTGGCATAACCAAGCGCGGTGCACCACAACCCCGCGAGCCCCTCTAGGTACTGATTACCGTCGTCGTCCCACATGTACACGCCTTCGGCTTTCTGCAACATCATTGGGCCCGTCTTGTGATGTTGGCCAAGGTGGGTTTGGGGGTGCAAAATGCTCGCCAGATCCCGCGCGGCCAGGCTGTTGGGTAGGGTGCTCACGACCTTTTCTCCTCAATACGCTATATCTGCGGAAGTCCGTGTCATTCTAGACTGATCGACCGCCAGCGCATACCGCGGCGACGCGCAGACGCCCCTAGCCCGGATATTGCATGAGCAGTGAGATTGGGCGTGGAGTTGGTCGATCATGGGTCGGAATTCGTTGGTGGTGGCACGAAGCGGCGCTTGAGCGCGACGTTTCGGCGCGCCACCGGTGGATTTATCGCCGATTGCGATGCACGAGTCGTTTCGGAGGCGAACGACACCCCGACTCACAAGGAATCGCACACGAGGCGACTGGCGTTGGGACGACTATCCCGGCTTGAGGCGAGCGGCCACCAGGCAGAACAGTTCTCGATTGGGGTAAGCACTGGAGAGCAACAGTCGGATGCGCCTGGTATTGCGCAAGACGATGGCGCCGATGCGTAATAGTTTCAGGCGCAGCGTGCCGCCTTGCGCGCGAGCCCGTGCCGTTGCGTGTAGTGCCACCCGGCGGATCGTCTCCAACAGCGTGTAAGCCAAGCTTGAGAGCAACAGCCGGAACTGATTGGCCCACCAGGTGTGGCAACTGGTGCGATCGGCAAACAGGCCCAACTGCTGCTCCTTGATCCGGTTCTCCATCTCGCCGCGGGCGCAGTAGAGGCGGTCGTAGATGCGTTGGGCCTTGCCGGTGAGGTGGGTCACCACGAAGCGGGGATTGCTGCCGCGGGCGCTGTGCTCGGCCTTGACGATCACCCGTCGCGGGGTATCCCAAGTCGGTGCGGCGTAACGGACCTCGCTGAACAGGCGCTGCTTCTCACCCATCATCCAATACCGCCACTGAGCCAACGTGCGCAACGCTAACGATTGATCGTGCAAACGCGGGTTTTTCGCGATACCCATGACGTAATCCACGCCGTGGCGATCGAACCAGCGCAGCATCCGCCAGCGGCAAAAGCCGGCATCGGCGCGCACCAGGATCTCGACCTTCGGCCACGCCTGGCGCAACCGTTTGATCAACAGCGCCAAGATCGCCCCACTGTGTTTTGCGCCGTCGATCTTGCTCGAACGCAGATAACTGACCAACCGTTGATCGCCACAGAACACGTACAAGGGCAGACAGCAGTCGTGGTCGTAGTCGCCGTGGAAGAAGCGGCCCGCTTGATCACCCTGCACCCGATCGTCGGTGGCATCCACATCGCGTATCAGTCGTCGGGGCGCTTGTTTGTAAGCGGCGATAAAGTTATCAATGAGTCCCTTGTGCAGGGCCACCGCGGTGTTCCGGTTCGCGCGGTTCTCCAGTCGGCACAACGTCGACGGGCTCGCCAGCGACTCATCCCGGGAAAGCGCCGTCTGCAGAGCCAAGTCCGCGCGCAATGCCTCGTGGTCGTTGAGGTCCTCATAGCCCAGGGAAAGGCCATAGACCCGCTGTCGGACCAGCGACTCCAGAGCGTGGGTGCAGCTCTTTCTCCGGCGCGAATCCCCAATGGCCCGTGCCGCGGCCTTGATCAACCCGGTCCGTTCATCGGCCCAGCGCAGCAACTGCACCCCACCGTTGGAAGTGATGTCACCGCCGTTGAATGAGACGTCGATCTTGCGGCGAGAAAAGCCTGGAAATTGCAGCGCAGTCTGGGTACATTCTGTCACGGGCGAGTCCTTTCCGTTTTCAGCCTAACTAACTGAATTATAACGGATTAGAAAGGGCTTGCCCTCTTTTTTTATGAAATATCCGGGCTAGTGATGTCCGATGGCGTTCGGTTGATGTTTGACGCCGTATTGCGCTTATTCTTGTTGGTAACCCACGGTCACGAAGATCCCGACCGGCGTCGGATCCAACAGCACGACAACCGGCTGCGGGGTGATGGCGTCGCCGTCACCCGGTGTGGCATCGACCCACAATGCGGACGCCGATTGGCGTAAGGAAAACTCCGAGTTGTCTCCACCGAGCGCGCGCACGAGAAACGGACGCAGCTGTGGTGTTGGACGGATATCACTTTGCGCGTAATGCGAGGCCGCCTTGGGACTGAGCTGAATATACGAGACGTCCTCGAGGTCTGCGATCGCTTCCTCACGCGCATCGGGATGCACGGGATACACCAGCCAAGGCGCCAACAAGACCGAGTCTTCCCCGAAATTATGTGGCGCGCGAAACCACCGGTGATCGACGGAAAACGGTTCTTCGGGTTGCGGCGTGCAACTGAGCGAGAACACGAGACCGAGCGCTAGCAGTGCGCCAACGGTTCGGCTCAAAAGCGCATTCATTGGCCGATATTACGCGAGAGCCGAGCGCTTTGTAATGCCCGGTCGGCGCCTCAGCGGTCCAGGTGCCGCGAGCTAGCCCGGATATTGCATGAGCAGTGAGATTGTGCGTGGAGTTGGTCGATCATGGGTCGGAATTCGTTGGTGGTGGCACGAAGCGGCGCTTGAGCGCGACGTTTCGGCGCGCCACCGGTGGATTTATCGCCGATTGCGATGCACGAGTCGTTTCGGAGGCGAGCGACACCCCGACTCACAAGGAATCGCACACGAGGCGACTGGCGTTGGGACGACTATCCCGGCTTGAGGCGAGCGGCCACCAGGCAGAACAGTTCTCGATTGGGGTAAGCACTGGAGAGCAACAGTCGGATGCGCCTGGTATTGCGCAAGACGATGGCGCCGATGCGTAATAGTTTCAGGCGCAGCGTGCCGCCTTGCGCGCGAGCCCGTGCCGTTGCGTGTAGTGCCACCCGGCGGATCGTCTCCAACAGCGTGTAAGCCAAGCTTGAGAGCAACAGCCGGAACTGATTGGCCCACCAGGTGTGGCAACTGGTGCGATCGGCAAACAGGCCCAACTGCTGCTCCTTGATCCGGTTCTCCATCTCGCCGCGGGCGCAGTAGAGGCGGTCGTAGATGCGTTGGGCCTTGCCGGTGAGGTGGGTCACCACGAAGCGGGGATTGCTGCCGCGGGCGCTGTGCTCGGCCTTGACGATCACCCGTCGCGGGGTATCCCAAGTCGGTGCGGCGTAACGGACCTCGCTGAACAGGCGCTGCTTCTCACCCATCATCCAATACCGCCACTGAGCCAACGTGCGCAACGCTAACGATTGATCGTGCAAACGCGGGTTTTTCGCGATACCCATGACGTAATCCACGCCGTGGCGATCGAACCAGCGCAGCATCCGCCAGCGGCAAAAGCCGGCATCGGCGCGCACCAGGATCTCGACCTTCGGCCACGCCTGGCGCAACCGTTTGATCAACAGCGCCAAGATCGCCCCACTGTGTTTTGCGCCGTCGATCTTGCTCGAACGCAGATAACTGACCAACCGTTGATCGCCACAGAACACGTACAAGGGCAGACAGCAGTCGTGGTCGTAGTCGCCGTGGAAGAAGCGGCCCGCTTGATCACCCTGCACCCGATCGTCGGTGGCATCCACATCGCGTATCAGTCGTCGGGGCGCTTGTTTGTAAGCGGCGATAAAGTTATCAATGAGTCCCTTGTGCAGGGCCACCGCGGTGTTCCGGTTCGCGCGGTTCTCCAGTCGGCACAACGTCGACGGGCTCGCCAGCGACGCATCCCGGGAAAGCGCCGTCTGCAGAGCCAAGTCCGCGCGCAATGCCTCGTGGTCGTTGAGGTCCTCATAGCCCAGGGAAAGGCCATAGACCCGCTGTCGGACCAGCGACTCCAGAGCGTGGGTGCAGCTCTTTCTCTGGCGCGAATCCCCAATGGCCCGTGCCGCGGCCTTGATCAACCCGGTCCGTTCATCGGCCCAGCGCAGCAACTGCACCCCACCGTTGGAAGTGATGTCACCGCCGTTGAATGAGACGTCGATCTTGCGGCGAGAAAAGCCTGGAAATTGCAGCGCAGTCTGGGTACATTCTGTCACGGGCGAGTCCTTTCCGTTTTCAGCCTAACTAACTGAATTATAACGGATTAGAAAGGGCTTGCCCTCTTTTTTTATGAAATATCCGGGCTAGGCCAACAACGCGCCACCCAGCGCAACCTCGAGCGCACCGAACAGCCACGGCCAACGGCCGCAGCGTTCGAGACAAAATCCAAGCATCCGTCCGGCAGCCATGCCGAGTCACGCGACGGCTACGGTCACGCGAATACCCGGCGCGTAGTTGGGCAACGTCTCACCGACCAAGAGTATCGCGGCCATCGCGATCCCAAAGCCACCGTAGACGGCCCGGATCTCGTTGCGGATTTCGGGCGTAGCCGCGTCGACGCCAAAATAGCGGAACACGTATTTCGGCTTCACGACCGCAACGACACCCATGCCGGCCATACCGAGGGCCGTAATGTAGAGTGGATAATCCACAATCCAAGCAGAGTCAGGCGGTCACGCCGGATGGGCAGCGACGGCTGGGGCCGTCCACTCGCGTCGTAGTAGATACAGCAGCGGCCCGAAGGTGCCCATAAACAGGGTCATCAGAACGAAGGGCCAAGGATTGGAATGCCTGCGCCGCGCATCGGCGATCATCCAGACACAGGCGAGGCCGCAGGCGATGACCAGATCGACGAAGACTTGAATCGCACCCCAATTTGCAGTCGCCGCGTAGAAGATGCCTACGTAGCCGACTTCATAGAATGCATAGCCCGTCAATATCGCGAAGTCGAACAGCGCGAAGGCAATGAGAATCGTTTTCCAGTTCATGTCGCAGCTCCTACAATGATGGCTATCGGCTACTCTGCGCGCCTGAGTGCTGGTCCGCAATTACCTCGCAGGTAATTGTGATGGACGATGAGATCCATAGACTCGCACCCGTTGGCGCATCACGGCATCCCGAGGAACCACCCCTATGACTGCTGATTCCGTCGCGGTTTCAGACCCTTCATTTGGCGGTCTGTTACGCCAATGGCGAACGGCACGCAAGATGTCGCAACTCGACCTGTCCGTTCACACCGAGGTGTCGCAACGCCATTTGAGCTTTTTGGAATCCGGCCGCTCGCGTCCCAGTCAACACATGGTGGTTCAACTATCCGAGGCGTTGGACGTACCGCTGCGTGAACGCAATACGCTCCTGCACGCCGCCGGGTTCGCACCGTTTTATCGGGAACGCGGCCTGTCGGACGAGGATATGGCGCCAGTCCATGACGCGCTTCAGCGCATGCTCGACCATCACGACCCTTACCCTGCGGTCGTCGTCGATCGAGAATACGACCTGCTGATGGAGAATCACGCGTTCGTCGCCTTGACGAGCTTCTTCGGCGATCGCGACCAGTTGTGGGCGGCCTGTTGCCCGGATGCCCGACCCAATCTGCTCAGACTGACCTTTCATCGTCACGGCGCGCGGCCCTTCATCCGCAATTTCTCCGAGATCGCGCCGCTGCTGTTGCAACGCATGTATCGCGAAACCGCGGCGAACAAAAATGACGCCGCGCTTGCGTTCATCGAGGAGCTCCGCGCCGACCCCGATATCCCGAGTCAATGGCATGTGGGCGATCCCACCGCCGCACCGCCACCGGTGCTGCCGCTCGTTTTGGGTAACGGTCTAATCGAGCTCAAATTGTTCTCGATGATCTCGACGTTCGGCACGCCGCACGACATCACCACCGATGAGATACGCGTCGAGATGTTTTTTCCCGGTGACGCGGTGACGGAAACCTTATTACGTGGATTCGAAACGGCTGTTACGTGAATAAGGCCAGAACCCGAACCCGGAGAGACCTAGGATCAAAAGAGCGAGTGTGGTGGGTTCGGGGAGATAGTATCCATTAGCCGTTCCGCTGAGCTTATATTCAGCGACCTCCCCGCCGGTCGTTTCAAAACGCAGCACGGCGGTATGCAAACCGGCGATGAGACCCGTGGCGTCGAATTTGAGGCCAAAAAGTTCCGACGTACCGCCACCCGAATTGCCTGTTAAATGCGCGGACGGATCGCCGCTAACCACGCTGAATGCCAGGGACCCCGAAAACGTTGCCCCGTTCAAGTCGATGAATGTGCCTGCCCCGCCTTCATTCGCTATAGAGATGACGTTCGCCAACAGGACCATTTCGCCGATTTCGATGGCGCCGAACTCAATATCGAACGGCGATGAAACGACGAATCGGGGCAGGTTGTGAGAGATTTTGACGAGCCCGTTCCCGCCGCGGATACCCGATAACGTCGTACCGTCCTCCACGCCGAGTATGTACGACGAACCACCGCCGGCTGGCCCGCCATCCTCGACACCCGATTGAGACAAGTCGCCATCGCTCCCCGTCTCTCCGCCCCCGTCACCGCCGGCGCTGGCCGAGCCGTCGGGCCCGACAGAGATTCCATACGCTACATGGGCGCCATTTCCTCCGGATCCGAACGTACCGGGCGAGCCGGCCGACGAACCGACGCCTAAACTCGCCGCGCCGCCAGTACCGCCCGCTGTCTGTCGCCCGCCCTTTCCGGCATTAGGGTGGTGAATGATAGCGGGCGCCGAGCCGCCACCGCCCCCGTACCAACCACCACCGCCGGCGCCCGACCCGGGACCATCGAACCCCTGCGATGCGCCGCCGGCGCCACCGCCACCGGCCGCCACGATGAACCGCTCCGCGAGGGCGCCGGTCCCCGTGCGAAGGTCAGAGGCACCGCCGCCGCCGCCGCCGCCGCCAACGCCCAAGATCGATCCTTGCACGGTGCCCGCATCGCCACCGCCGTTAAATCCACCTTGGCCGGGACTTCCCGCACCGCCAACATAGACGTGAAGCACCTCACCCGGGCTAAGGGCTCTATTCCCTGAACTGAATCCGCCTTCGCCCCCTGCGGCACTGCCGTCGTTGTTGCTCCCACCTGCAGCGCCCCAAGCTTGAATGAAAACCGAACTGACTCCGGTAGGTGTTGAGAAGGTCGCCGATACCCCGGTGAAGTCGAATGTCTCAGTGATATCGAAGGGTACGGCGTGCGCTTGCTGATGAATGACACACACCACAAGCGCAAACAAGCGAAGGGATTTATTCACGAATTTTAGACGGGCAGAATTTCTCTGAATCTATCTTAACCACGGCCGCGCATTTTCACGCTTCAACGATGTAAACTTCTGTAAAACGCACGGGGTATGCCCGGAAAAAGTGATGGTACGAGCAACCCTTACGGCGAGCTTCCTAATTTTCATCGCCGCCGCTTTGCACTCACCCCTCGCTCGAGCCGACGTCTACAAGTGGCAGGACGAGCAAGGTAAGTGGCACTTCGGCGACAAGCCACCGGAGGGCATCGAGTCAAACCGGATCTCCGACGGTGCAGCCGACCAAGGCGGTGCGATTACCGACCTCGCCGGCAAACTCATCGATGAACGCGAGCCGCAAAGCGCGACACTGGCCGTGGTAACGATCGAAACGGCACTCAGCGAGGGCGCTGGTTTCTTCGTCTCACCCGACGGGCACTTGCTGACAAATCGTCACGTCGTACGCCCCACCGATTCGTCGTATTGGGCTGAAGAAACCGCGCGTATCGAGCGCCTCGAGGTACAGTCTCAGGACATGAAGGCCGAGGTCGCAGCCGCGTACAAGCCCGTCGAAGAACTCGAATCCAAAATCGCCGGGTTGACGGCTGCGATCGAACGCGCAGATTCGAGCGTGAAGCGGGCCGAACTGCGGCGGGAGCTGCAAAGCTGGGAGTCTGAATACGAATACAGGCGCGCCAAATACGTCGCGCTCAGGGACGAATATAATTCGAGAAAGCGCGAGTTCGAGAAGTTCAGGTCCGATTTTGAATACAAATCGGCTGCGACAACGGTGTCGTCGAATTTCAAGATCCTCCTCAAGAATGGCGATTCCCTGCGCGCGCGATTGATCGGCCTCAGCGAGACCGATGATCTCGCGCTGCTCAAGGTCGACGGTGTAAAAAGCCCGTATCTCGAAGGTGCTCCGGTGGGTGCGTTAACCCAGGGCGCGCGCGTTCTTGCGATCGGTAGCCCGCTTGGTCTGCGTGACACCGTCACCGGAGGTGTCGCGACGAACATCAGCGACACATACATCGGAACGGACGCGAAAGTGCTCCCTGGCAGCAGCGGCGGTCCATTATTGAACGAGGCCGGTCAGGTCGTCGGAATCAACACGCTCAAAATCTCCGGTGGGCCGGGCGCAGAGGGATTCGGTGTCGCGATACCGTTCGCGCGCGCCGAATCGGCATTCGACTGGTAGAACTGCAGGAAGACTACTGAACAAGCTATAACCGTTCACCTCAACAGCTCGATCAAACTCGACGTATCCCACCGATTTCGCCCCTGTTTCTGAAGCTCGCCGTAGAAATTACCGATTAACTCAGTGACAGGGAGTTTCGCGCCGTTGCGCTGCGCTTCGTCGCATACGATCCCGAGGTCCTTACACATCCAGTCAACCGCGAAGCCGAAGTCGAATTCCCCGCGACACATCGTTTCTCCGCGATTTTCGAGCTGCCAGGATTGTGCTGCGCCTTTGGAGATGACGGCGATCACGGCCTGCATGTCGAGCCCCGCGCGCTGACCGAAGTTCAGCCCTTCGGAAAGGCCCTGTAACAGGCCGGCGATGCAGATCTGATTCACCATCTTGGTCAGTTGGCCGCTGCCCACCGGGCCCATCAATACGCAGGCTCGTGCATAGGCATCGATGACGGGACGAGCGCGGCCGAAGGCGTCTTCATTGCCGCCGCACATGACCGTCAAGGCGCCGTTCTCGGCGCCTACTTGTCCGCCCGATACCGGCGCATCGATGAACTCGATACCGCGCCCCTTCACCGTTTCCGCCAAATCGCGCGCGATCGCCGCCGACGTGGTCGTGTGGTCGACGTATATCGCGCCCGCGCCCATTTCTTGAAGCGCGCCGTCACGCCCGCTTGCGACCGCGCGCAAATCGTCGTCGTTACCCACGCATGAAAAAACGATCTCCGCACCTCGCGCAGCGTCGCGGGGCGTCGGCGCGGCCACGCCCGCGTAAGACTCGGTCCAGGCTCGCGCTTTCTCGCCGGTGCGATTGAATACGGTGACCTCGTGCCCTGCGGCACTCAAGTGCCCGGCCATCGGATATCCCATCACACCCAAGCCGATGAAACTGACTTTCGCCACGTGCGCTGTCTCCTCGTTTTCGTCGCGTTCCGGTCGACACGATAGCGGAACTGGACGCATGGTTGCAGCTTGCGCGAACGGTAATTCCTGGAACAATGGGCGTGGACGCAGCGGCAAGGGCATCACAATCGATGAATGGACCACTCTCGGGAATACGTATCGTCGATCTGAGCCGGGTGCTCTCGGGCCCGGCGTCCACCATGTTGCTGGCCGATCAGGGCGCCGATGTCATCAAAGTCGAGCCGCTCGCCGGCGACATCACGCGACAGATGGGCGTCGGTCAGGACGGCATGACGTCTGCGTTTCTAAACATCAATCGCGGCAAGCGCGCGATCGCACTCGATCTCAAAAGCGGGTCCGGTGTCGCAATCGTAAAACAACTCGCTACGACGTCCGATGTGTTCGTGCAGAATTTTCGCCCCGGTGCGATCGACAAGATGGGCTTGGGCGCCGACGTGATCAGGGAACTGAAACCGGACATCGTGTACGTTTCCATCAGCGGCTTCGGCGACAAGGGACCCTATGCGCATAAGCGCGTGTACGACCCGATCATTCAGGCGCTGTCTGGTATTACCGACATTCAGGCCGATGCCACGGATGGCCGCCCGCACATGATGCGCACCGTCGTACCGGACAAGACTACGGCCCTAACCGCCGCGCAGGCGATCACGGCCGCACTCCTGGCGCGTGAGCGTACGGGCACGGGTCAACACGTCAAACTCGCCATGCTGGATGCGATGATCGCCTTCCTGTGGCCGGAGGGCATGGTCAATCTCACCGTCGTCGATGACGATCGGGATATCCGCATCGGTCAGATCGCCCATGATCTCGTCTACGAAACCACCGACGGCTACATCACCGCGGGCGCGATGTCCGATCAGGAATGGCAGGGCATGTGCGCCGCGCTCGAGAAACCCGAATGGCTCGAAGACGAGCGTTTCAGTTCGACGGCTGCGCGCTTCATCAACGCCGAGCAGCGTATTGCGGGCACTGGCGAAGTCCTGAAAACGCGCAGTAGCGCCGAGTGGTTACGGCGCCTGGACGAACACGGCGTCCCTTGCGCGCCGATCCTCATGCGTCGTGAAGTCATCGAACACGAACAGGTCAAAGCGAACGAACTGATCTTCGAATACGAGCATCCCGGGCTCGGACGCGTGCGCCAGCCGCGCGCCGCCGCGCGTTTTGACGATGGGCCACGCGTACCGCAACCCATCGCGCCGGGCCTCGGACAGCATAACCGCGAAGTACTGGCAGAGATCGGTTATTCCGCGGACGACATTCAAGCGCTGGCGGCGGGCGGTGTGATCGCGGGCGGCGATTAAACGCCGTGACGCGCCGGGCCCACGGACGATGACGGAACCGACCGTTACGGTATGGGGCACGGGCACGGCGCGGACAATGCGCGTGTACTGGACGCTGCACGAATTCGAGCGGCCCTACGATTACCGCGCAATTCGCACGCGCACCAGCGACATGGACGACGCGGCCTTCCTCGCCGTGAGTCCCGGCAAAAAGGTTCCCGCACTGACGCACGGTGAGTTAACGCTCACGGAAAGTGGCGCAATTACGCGTTATCTTTTCGAGATCTCGAACGACCGTACGCGCCCGGTCCTCGAGGTCGCCGCGATCGATCGCTGGACGTTTTTTATCTTGATGGAGATCGACGCCACCGCGCTCTACGTGATGCGACGGCATCGTGATCTGCCGCAGATTTACGGTGAGGCGCCGGCCGCGCTCCAGGCTGCGCGAGACTACTTCGCCCGGCAGATCGAGGTCGTCAACGACGTGCTCGCCGGCGGCAGCGGGTACCTCGTTGGCGAGCATTTGAGCGAAGCCGACATCCACCTGGCCACCTGCTGTGCTTGGGCGCTGAATTACGGCTTGAGCCTGCCTCGTGCCGTGGCGAACTACCACGATCGGATCCGCCAACGGCCCGCTTACCACACAGCCGCGGCGATCAATTTCGCGAATCACGGGTAAGCCGTTTTAGTCGATCAGACGGCCGTGCAAATCGTAGTCGTCGGACGCGGTGATTTCGACCGTGACAAAGTCACCGGGCATCCCGTCGGGCGCATCGTCGATGCGCACGTTACCGTCGATTTCAGGCGCATCCGCGGTACTGCGAGCGATGAGGTCCTCGCCGTCACGCCCGTCGATCAGCACCGTCAGACGGCGCCCCACCTTAACCGCGAGCCGTTCTCGACTGATGCGCTGTTGCAATGCCATGAACCGTTCCCAGCGGTCGACTTTGAGCGCCTCGGGTACCGGATCTGAAAGGCCGTTGGCGGCGGCGCCCGCAACCGGTGAATATTGAAAGCAGCCGACGCGATCGAGCTGTGCTGCTTCGAGGAATTCGAGCAATTGCTCGAAATCATGCTCAGTCTCACCGGGAAACCCGACGATGAAGGTGCTGCGTATGGTTACCTCGAGATTGATCGTGCGCCACCCGGCGATCCGCTCGAGGGTCCGCTCCGCGGCGGCGGGCCGCCGCATGCGTTTGAGTACGGCGGGACTCGCATGCTGAAACGGGATATCGAGATAGGGCACTAAGCCCGTGTCGCTCATAAGCGGCACGACCGCATCCACATGCGGATAGGGATAGACATAGTGCAAGCGTACCCACACGCCCATCTCCGAGAGCGCTTCGCACAAGCCCTGGAAACTCGCCTTGACGGGCCTTCCGCCCCAAAAACCAGTGCGATAGCGAATATCCGATCCGTAGGCGCTGGTGTCCTGTGAAATGACGATTAATTCTTTTACGCCCGCGGCCACCAGGCGCTCGGCCTCTTCTAGCACCTCGCCCATGGGCCGGCTGACAAGGCGTCCACGCATGGTTGGGATGATGCAGAAACTGCATCGGTGATTGCAGCCTTCGGAAATCTTCAAGTAGGCGTAGTGACGTGGCGTCAGCTTGATGCCTTGCGGCGGCAAGAGGTCGGTCAGCGGATCATGCGTACGGGCGAGCGGCGCGTGTTCATGGACGGCCGCTACGACCGCCTCGTACTGTTGCGGGCCGGTGACGCTGAGCACGTCGGGATGTACCGAACGGATCGAAGAAGCGTCGGCGCCGAGGCAACCGGTGACGATGACCTTGCCGTGTGCGTCCAATGCCTCGCCGATCACTTCGAGCGACTCTCGTTTGGCCGCGTCGATGAAGCCGCAGGTGTTGACGACGACCAGCGCCGCGTCTTCGTAGGTTGACGACGTGTCGTAGCCCTCGAGCCGGAGCTGGGTCAAGATCCGCTCGGAATCGACCAGCGCCTTCGGACAGCCGAGACTAACGAAGCCGATCCGCGGCGCGGCGGTCATATGGCAAACGATAAATCAATCAACGCCGAGCGCACAGCCGTCGAAGCGGGGTTCGCTGGCGCCCGAGTAACCGTCTTTTTCGCGCCGCACGCATTGGTAGCCCCCCATGAAGAGTGCGACCGGATCGTTCGCCTCGCCGATGGGATGGCCGCGCGAACGCAAGGCGTCGATCAACGCCGGGCTGAACGCCGCTTCGGGATACACCGTACCGGCGTCGGACACTTGCGCCACATAAGGCCCGTTGAGTGTGTCGTGGCGCATACGCGGCGCGTTGCCGGCCGCATAGGGGTCCATGCCGAAGTCGATCATGTTGACCAGCACCTGCACCTGCCCCTGAGGCTGCATGTCGGCGCCCATCACACCGAAACTCATCAACGGCACCCCAGCATGCATCACGAACGCCGGAATGATCGTGTGGAAGGGGCGTTTACCCGGTGCGTACACATTGGGATGTTGCTCGTCGAGGGAGAACGCGGCGCCGCGGCTTTGAAACGCGAAGCCCATGCCGTCGGGCACGAGCGCGGAGCCGAAGCCGACGAAGATGCTCTGGATCAAGGACACCATCAATCCCGAGCCGTCGGCGGCACTGAGATAGGTGGTATCGCCGCGCGCGAGCGCGGGATCGCCATGGACCGGCGTGGTTGAGGCGCGATCGCTGATCAGCACCGCGCGTTCAGCAGCGTAGTCCTTGTCACACAACGCGGCGACGGGGACGTCGCTGAATTCCGGATCGGCGTAGAAGTGGGCGCGGTCCTCAAACGCGAGTTTCTTCGCCTCGATATAGCGATGCCAGTACTCCGGCGAATCCGGGCCGAATTCGTCGAGCGGAAAATTCTCCAGGATGTTCAGCATTTGCAACACCGTGAGTCCCTGACTGTTCGGCGGCAGCTCGTAGACGTCAAAACCGCGGTATTGTGTCGTGATCGGATCGACCCAATCGGCGCGCGCCCGCGCAAAATCTTCCTGCGTCAATGCGTTGCCCGCGGCGCCGAGGTAAGCCGTCATCCGTGCGGCCGCCTCACCCGCATAGAAATCGTCGAAACCGCGCTCGGCGAGCGCCCCATAGGTGCGTCCGAGCCCGGGGTTGACGATGGTCGCCCCGGATTGCGGCGTTTTACCATCGACCAGGAAGGTCTCGACGAAGCCACGGGTGACGTCACCAAATCCCAATTCAGCTTCAACGTTGTCGGCGGTACCGCGCCACCACGCCGCGGTCGCGGGACCAACCGTGACGCCGGCGTGCGCGTATTCGATGACCGGCGCAAAGATCTCGTCGACGGGCAGGCGCCCGAACCGCTCGTGTAAGGCGGACCATCCCCGCACCGCGCCCGGCACCGTGATCGAATGCACGCCGTTGATTGGGATCTTCTCGGCATCGCCCAAACGTCCCTTGAGTTCAACGAGCGTCTGCCCGCGCGGGCTATGACCACTTGCATTGAGTCCGTGCAGTCTGCCGGCCTCGGGGTCCCACACGATCGCGAAGAGGTCGCCGCCGGGCCCGCACATATAAGGCTCGATCAGGCTCAGCATGGCATTGGCGCCGATCGCGGCATCGACGGCCGTGCCCCCGCGCGCGAGTAAATCGGCGCCGACTTCAGTTGCCAGACGTTGGCTGGTGGCGACCATGCCTTGGCCGCCGGTGACTAACCCGCTCATGTGGATCGGGGCTCCCTTCCGCGAAAAGTAGAAAGATACATTACCGCACCGCCGAGCGCCCACAACGCGCAGATCGACCACTCCTCCGGCCACGCCAGCGCGGCCGGACTCCAGGGCAGGTAGAGCGAGCCTATCGTGCACGCGGCCGCGAGCGCCGTCCACCCGCACACCGCGCCAAACGGAACGCGGAACGGCCGGGGAAGATGGGGTTCTCGACGACGCAAGGCGAGGAATGCCGCGGCGACGATGGCATAGGCGACGATCACGCCGAGGCTACCCGCATTGATCAACCACACCAGCGCGGAGCGGCCGAACCATGGCGCCGCGCAGGACAGCGCACAGATCAACCACAAGGCGCGAGCCGGACTCGCGTGTTTGTCATGCAGGACGGCTAACCACGAAGGCAACATCCCGCTCGTCGCCAGGGCGTAGACGAGGCGGCTCGAGGCGACGAGCATCGCGTTCCAACTCGTCACGATCCCCGCGATACCGCCACACACCAGTATCGTACCGGCCCATGCGCCGGACCACGCGGCCGCCGCGGCCGTTGCGGTGGTGAGCGATGATTGCGCCCGCGCCGCTGGATCCAGGACATAGCCGACCGCGAGCACGATCGACGTATACCAGATCACCGCGGCGACGACGGACACGACGACCAGGCGTCCGATGCGCGCGGGCGGTAGATCGATCTCCTCGGCAGCCTGCGGAATGACGTCGAAGCCGACGAACAAGATCGGGATCATCACCAGTACACCCAAGGTGCCGGTCATACCGCTGGTGAACAATGGCGTCATATTCGTTGATGCGCCGTTGGCGAGAGCGCCTGAAATCAAAACCAGACCGGCAACGAGGATCAGGCTGGTTACGAATCCTTGTAGGCTCGCGGCCTTTGCGATCCCCCGCACGTTGACGATCGTGAGTACCACGGCAACGGCGATACCGATTGCGACCTGACTCGCATAAACGTCGTAGCCCGCTACCTGCCACAGAAGCCCAACGTTGATCGCGGGAAAGAGGTAAGACAGCGCGAACGGAAGCGCGACCGCTTCAAACGCGACGACCGCGATGTAGCCGAGCAGCAAGGCCCAGGTGCACACGAACGACACGTGACGGCCGAAGGCGCGATGAGTATAGACGTGTTCGCCCCCAACCGCGGGCATCGCCGCCGCGAGTTCGGCGTAGGTCAAAGCGATGAGAACGATCGCCAGACCCGCGAAACAAAAAGCCAGCGCGGCGCCCACGGTCCCGGCCGTTTCGATCCACACGCCGGTCAGCAACACCCAACTCCATCCGATGATCGCGCCGAACGCCAGCGCGAGCACGTGGCGGCGTTGCAATATGCGCTCTAGCTGCACGCGGGGGATACTAGGAATGATCCCGGTACGTTCGCGATGTAGCCTGGATGGAGCGCAGCGGAATCCGGGATCAATAGTTAAACCGGGCCTTGTTAATCGAAGATCTTACCGGGGTTCAAGATCCCTTTCGGATCGAGCGCCTGTTTCAAGCAGCGCATGACCGCGATCTCGGTGTCACTGCGCGAGATCGACAACCACGGTTTCTTCTCGAGGCCGATGCCGTGCTCGGCGGACACCGAACCGCCGAGTGAGGCGAGCGGTTCGTAGATGGCGGGCTCGATGTGGTGGCGGTGTTGCTCCGTGTCGGGTCCCACGGCCACGCCGAAGTGCAGATTCCCGTCGCCCAGATGTCCGAACGTAAAGAAATCGATGTGATGTGTGTAGTCCAGTAAACGCCGGCGGACTTCGTCGACGTAATCCGCCATCGGCGGCGTCGCCAGACTGACGTCGAAAAAGATGATGTCGCCGCAGTCGAACAGGTGCTCGACTTCGTCGCGAATACGCCAGATGGCGGCGCGCTCGCTGTCGGATTTTGCGACGATGGCGTCGACGAACAGCCCGTTGTCGTGCGCGCGTGCTAACGCGGCTTCAAACGCTTCGGCTTCGCGTTCCTGATCGGCGCCCAGCGATTCGACGATCGCGTAAAACGGCTGGTCGGGATCGACGTGCTCGGCGGCGCCGCCCACCTTCTCACGCTGGTAGAGGAAGAAGTCGGGCCACATCACTTCATAGGCCGATAAATTACCGCTCAAAGCGCCGTCGAGATAGGACAGGAATTTGAGCACCGCGTCATAGGTGTCGACCGCGACCAAGGCCGTATGCTGCGCGGCCAAGGTGGTGCGCAGGCGCAAGACCAGACGCGTTACGACGCCGAGGGTCCCCTCACTGCCGATGAACAATTGTTTGAGGTCGTAACCCGAATTGTTCTTGAGCATATGATTGAGCGAGGACACGACGCTGCCGTCGGCGAGCACCGCTTCGAGACCCAAGACGTTTTCGCGCGTCATGCCGTAGCGGATCACCCGCAATCCACCGGCATTGGTGGCGACGTTGCCGCCGATTTGACACGAACCGCGGGCACCCAGATCGACGGGGAACATGAGGTCCAATTCGGCGGCGGCCTCGTGGATCTGCTGCAAGGGCACGCCGGCTTGAACGGTCATCGTGCGCCCCAGTGTGTCGATGTCCTCGATCTGATTCATGCGTTCCATCGAGATGACGACGTCCGCGGGCGCGCTATCGGCCCCATGCACGAGCCCGGTGAGACCCCCATGGGTAACGACCGCCTGGCCGTGTGCATGGCACAGCGCGATCAGCGCCGACACTTCAGCGGTCGACGTGGGTCTGACGATCGCCTGTGCCTCGATGTTATCGGAGCGCCAGATCCCCGCCACGCGCTCGGTGACGTCCGTTCCGGTCAAGATGTCCCCGTCGCTCAGGATCGCTTCAATCTGCTTGATGAAATCGCTCATCGATGTATCGTCCTCAGTCTCTTTCGCATTAGCTTGATGGGCGTTCACGCACCCGATCAGCAGTGATCTCGTCGATCCGGGTGCAACCGAGCAAGGCCATGTCACGGACGATCTCCGCGCGCAAGAGATCGAGTGCGCGCGTGACGCCCGCCCGACCGCCCGCGCCCAGACCAAAGAGATAGGCGCGGCCAATCATGCAGGCCTTCGCGCCGAGCGCCAGCGCCTTGAGCACATCCGTGCCGCGCCGCACGCCGCCGTCCAGGATCACTTCGAGGCGATCGCCCACCGCCTCTTTAACTTCAGCGAGGAGGCTGATGGGCGACGCGGCGCCATCGAGCTGGCGCCCACCGTGATTCGACAAGATCACGGCGCTTGCGCCGATATCCGCGCAGCGTAGCGCATCCTCTACGCTCGCCACGCCCTTGACGGCAAACGGGCCCTGCCACTGCTCGACCATCCATGCGGCGTCATCCCACTTGACCGTGGGATCGAACTGGCTGTTCAAGTAGCCGACCAGCGTCTGCACGTCACGCTCGTCGACGGGCGCTTTATGCGCGACGTTCGAGAGTTGAAAGGGGTTCGATAACACGTATTTCAGCGACCACAGGGGATGCAGAAAAAAATCCAGGTAGCTTGCGAGCGAGAGCTGCGGGGGAATCGTCATTCCACTGTATAGATCGCGCTCTCGATTACCCGCGACGGGTACGTCAATGGTCAAAATGAGCGCATGGTACGCAGCAGCGCGGCAGCGCTCGAAAAACTCCGTGATGAGCTCGCGGTCGCGGAATACGTAGAGCTGAAACCACTTGGGGCCGGCGCAGACTTCGGCAACTTCTTCGATCGAATAGGTGCTGACGGTGGACAGCGAATACACCGTGCCCGCTGCGGCGGCCGCCGCGGAGACCGCCAACTCCCCGTCGTTATTGAACAGGCGCGACATCCCGGTCGGCGCCAGAACGACGGGTAGATCGATCGCTTGCCCCATGATCTCGGTCGATGGATCGATCGTCTCGACATCCACCAAGTAGCGCGGCAACAGCTCATAGCGGTTGAAATCGGTTTGATTCCGTTCGAGCGTGACTTCGTCATCCGCAGCGCCATCCATGTAATCGAACATGGGACGCGGGACACGCCGTTTCGCGTAGCGCCGTAGATCGCGAACGTTATGGCAGCGGCGCAGACACCAACGGCTGACGGCGTCGTCTAAGCGAGTAATGAAGGGCGGGACCATAAATCGATGCGTTCGGGTTGTTACCGAGCCACGATAACAGAACTTGGGTCGGATCGGCGACCGTGCGACGCCGTGTTTCGCGGCGGTTCAGAATGACGTCTGATCGAGTTCGACGATCGCCTGCGAGCCGTCGATGATGGTACGCGATAAGGCGCTCGCCGCCGGCATAATCTGCGCGGCATAGAACGTCGCGCTGTCGAGCTTCGCTGCATAGAACGCGGTGTCCGCCGCGCCCGCATTCAAGCGTGCCTCGCTAATGCGCGCCGCATCGGCCATCATCCAACCTCCGCACACGATCCCGCACAAACGCAGGAAATGGGCGGACGCCGCGGCTGTTAGCCTGGGATCGTCGGCAGCGGCAACGAGCCAGTCGACCACTTCCTCGACTGCGGCGACGCCTCCCGCGAGCGCCTCGCGCACCGTCGCAAGGCTATCGGAGCCATCGCTCATTGCCGTGATACTCGCCCGCATGTCCGCGATCAATGCGCGTGCCGCGGCGCCGCCGTCGCGCAAGGTCTTGCGCCCGACGAGATCGCCCGCCTGGATCCCGGTCGTGCCTTCATAGATCGTCGTGATGCGGACGTCGCGCAGAAATTGCGCAGCGCCGGTTTCCTCAACGTAACCCATGCCGCCGTGGACCTGGATACCCTGAGAGGCCAGTTCTTGTCCGGTTTCGCTGCTCCAGCCTTTGACGATGGGCGTTAGAAAGTTGCTGCGGCGTGTTGCGGCATCGCGTCGTTCGGCGTCCGCGTGGCTGGCCGCGGTGTCGTAATCCGCAGCGCAGAGGTAGGCCAGCGCACGCATCGCCTCGACCTGCGCCTTCATGCCCATCAGCATGCGTTTGACGTCGGGATGGTCGATGATCGGCGATGGTTTGCTCGCGCCCGGTGCCATACCTTGTATGCGTTCGCGCGCATGTTTGAGCGCATGCTGGTAAGCGGCTTCGCCGATCGCGATGCCTTCGCGGCCCACGGCGTGGCGCGCGGCGTTCATCATCGCGAACATGTAGGTGAGCCCGCGATTTTCCTCGCCGACCAGATAACCGACGGCGCCACCCGCGTCGCCGTAGGACAATACGGCCGTCGGACTGCCGTGGATGCCGAGCTTGTGCTCGATCGATACACAGCGCACGTCATTGCGCTCGCCGAGGCTGCCGTCGCCATTGACGAGAAATTTCGGCACCACGAACATCGAGATACCGCGGGTGCCCGGGCGCGCGTCCGGCGTGCGCGCGAGCACGAGATGAACGATATTGTCAGCCAGATCGTGCTCACCGTAGGTGATGAATATCTTCTGTCCGCTTATACGGTAGTGCGCGCCCTCCGGCACGGCTTTCGTCCGAACCGCGCCCAGGTCGGAGCCGGCCTGCGGCTCGGTCAAGTTCATCGTCCCGGTCCAAACGCCGCTCACGAGTTTTTCGAGGTAGGTTTGTTTTATCGCGTCATTGCCGTGGCGATCGATGGCTTCGACGGCGCCGGTGGTCAGTAACGGGCAGAGCGCAAACGACATATTGGCGGCGTCCCACATCTCGGACACGGCGGTCGCGATGATCTTCGGCAAGCCCTGCCCGCCATACTCCGGATCCATCGCGAGGCCGTTCCAGCCCCCCTCACAAAACGTGCGGTAGGCGTCCCGCCAACCCTGGGGGGTGCACACCACGTCCCCTTCCAAGCGGCAACCTTCCAGATCCCCGACGCGGTTCAGCGGGGCCAGCACCTCGGCGGCGAGCTTTGCAGCCTCTTCCAATACAGCGTCGCAGAGGTCTTCGGTCAACTCGTCGAATCCGGCGAGTTCGCGGATACGCGCCAAGCCGACGAGTTCGTTGATGACGAACTGCATATCGCGAACGGGCGCAGCGTATTCCGACATGGATCAGTCTCGAGTGTGGGGGCGCAGCGTGAATGACTATTGTGTCACACGATATTAGCGGCCCGGTCGTACCCGGCCTTCAGCGCGGAGCCGCGGTTTAGTTCAGATCGGATTGCCGCAATCTAGGGGCGGCTATTGCTATCGGGGTGATCAGGCGGTGGCCAGCACCGGAATCGGACCTAAATCGATCGGGCCTGCGGTGATGATCTCGAGTTGCCTGGTCGGCAGCCCCTTGCGCGCACGCGCATAGACCGCCAGTGCCCATAAGGGGAAATAGCGGCTGTAACCGTGATAACGCAAATAGAACACGCGCGGAAATCCGGTGCCCGTATATTCTTCTTCGTCCCATTCCCCGGCCGCATTCTGATTGTGGACGAGGTAATCGATACCGCGTTGAACGTGAGCGGAGGCCACTTCGCCGGCGGACATGAGACTGAGCAGCGCCCACGCCGTTTGGGAGGCGGAACTAACGCCGCGACCAGCCAGGGTCGGGTCGTCATAGGTATTACAGCTTTCGCCCCAGCCACCGTCTTCGTTCTGGCGATCTTGCAGCCATTGCACGGTTTTACGGACGTACGGTTTGGCCATGTCTTCGCCAATCGCACCGAGCGCGGACATCACGCTCCACGTACCGTAGATATAATTTACGCCCCAGCGGCCATACCACGAACCGCCTTCTTCCTGATCGCGTTCCAGGAATTCCAGCGCGCGGCTGACGGGTGGGTAATTGGCGTCGTAGCCGAGCATCGCGAGCAACTCGACGCAGCGCGCCGTGAGGTCAGCCGTGCCGGGATCGACCAGTGCGCCGTGGTCGGCAAAGGGGATGTTGTTCAGGTGCTCGTAGTGGTTGCCGATATCGAACGCGCCCCAACTGCCGTCGAGGTTCTGCATTCCCATCACCCAGTTCAAGGCCTGATTAATACGTTTCTTCTTATGCTGTTTGTCGTGCGCGCCGCCGCGCAACAGCGACATCAGCACCATACCGGTATCGTCGACGTCGGGATATTTGTCGTTTTCGTATTGAAATGCCCATCCGCCGGATTCGAGACCCGGTGCCTGATCGCCCCAGTCGCCGGTCACGAATATCTGGTGATCGAACAGCCATTCGACGGCTTGCTGCACGACCGGATGATCCGCTTGCGCGCCCGCTTCGGTCAGCGCCGCGACAGATAGGCAGGTATCCCACACCGGCGATACGCAAGGTTGGCAAAGCGTTTCCCTTTCGCCATCGAGTACGAGGTCTTCTATCGCCTGCACGGTACGGACGAGATCTTCATCGTCTTCGGCCGCGCCGACCAGCTTTAAGGCGATGGCGGCGTTCGCCATTGCGGGATAAATCGCGCCGATACCACCGGTGCCTCTAGTATGGTCGCGCATCCATGTTTCCGCGCGTTTGAGCGCCCGGCCGCGGATCCACCGTGGAATCATGGGATCGATCAGCTTCAGAAACCGATCGAGGAGGATGAAGGCGTTCTTCAACGGTTCGCCGACGTGAAACTTGTCGAGGTGGCGCAGTTTAGACGGCGGCGTCAGGAACAACTCGGAAATGCCGAGTTGGTCTTCGACGTCCACCACCGGCCTTTTCGCGAAAATGATCAGCAACGGCACGATGACGCAACGCGACCAATACGATACGCGGGATAGATTGAAGAAAAACCAATTCGGCAGGAACATGATCTCCACGGGCATCGCGGGTACCGTGCGCCAGGGTATTTGTCCGAATATCGCCAAGGCGATACGGGTGAAAACGTTCACCTTCTCAGCACCGCCGTTCGTCAAGACCCAGCGGCGCGCCCGCGCCATGTAGTGGGCGTCCACCAGATGTCCCATTTGTTTCAAGGCAAAATAGGCCTTGACGGTCGCGCTGAGGTTGCCGGGGCCGCCGTGATAAAGCGACCAACTGCCGTTACGGTTCTGCCGGCGACGTAAATAACGCGCGATCTTCTCTTCACGCGGTTCGTTTTTACGACCGAGAAAGACCTGCAACAGGATGTACTCCGATGGAATGGTCGCGTCGGCTTCGAGATCGAAACGCCAATGTCCATCGGTTTCCTGCCGGGTCAACAAGGCTTGAGCCGCGCGATTGAGTGTCTCCTGAATGAGATCGGCGGCGGGCTCGAGTGGGTTGACGGCGTTGCGCTCGAGGAACTCTACGTCCGGCGCTACTTCCGGCTCGGACACAACCCGCGAATAGGTATTCTGCAGTTCTTCGCTCATAGTCCCGTAAAACCTAATTTAGGTCCGAACCCCAATATGGCCGCACTATAGTGTGCAGCTACCGCGCTATCGTCGGCCATCGAATGGCCTCGTCGTCAGCGTCAATAACCCAGCGAACTCGCAGGGTGCTACCCGGTGAAACATGCGTTAAGTTGAAAGACGGCTCCAACGCGCGCGACAGCAGAGCGCAACGGTACGACACCGCATGCGCGGTTCGTAGCGTGACGCTTGATTCCCCCGTTAGTCGATCGATGTGCCAAACAAGTGTCCGTTATTGTTACCGCCGTCGAACCGCTGGTATTCCGGGCCAGATTACCTGTTGGCCTGCTGTCTGGATGCGATGTGGCCCCGCCAGCATCGACATGAGTTGTTGTATTCAGACGGCGTTATTCTAGACATTGCGGGCCTGATTGCAAGGGCTTGGGCGAAAAACCACACATTTTGCAACAGCTTTTGATGTAAAAACGCGACACTCAAAGGGCCCGGTAAGAACGCCAGAAACGGTGCATTACCCGCACTGAGCGGCGGATTTCAGCGGGGAAGCTTCAACGCGCCGCGACCGGCAGCGCCGCGGACTCCCCGAAATCCTGCGCGAGCCACTCCGTAAGGGCGTCGAAGGCCAGCGGCTTGCTGAACAGAAACCCCTGCACCGCGTCGCACCCCTCGCGTAACAGAAAGTCGAGCTGGGATTGATTTTCCACACCCTCCGCAATGACGCCGAGATGCAGTGCGCGACCGAGCGCAATAACCGCGCGCGTGATCTCTTCTTCATCGTCATCGCCCGGCACGTTGCGTATGAATCCGCGATCGATCTTGAGGCCGTCGATGCGAAATCGTTTGAGATAGGAGAGCGACGAATAACCCGTGCCGAAATCGTCCAGATAAACCATCACACCCATGGCTTTCAACGCGTCGAGCTGCACGCGACTGACTTCGCTATCCTCCATGAGAACGCTTTCGGTAATCTCGAAAACTACCTGATTAGGGTCGACTGCGGTCTGGGCGATGATGCGCTCCACGCACGGACTGAAATCACCCTGGCGGAACTGCCGGGCAGATAAATTGATCGCGACTGAAAGTTCATCATAGCCGAGCGCATGCCAGCGGCGCAGATCCCGGCACACGCGTTCCAGGACCCATTCACCGATCGGTACGATCAAACCCGTCTCTTCGGCCAAAGGAATGAATTTCACCGGTTTGACGTCGCCGAATTCGCGATGATTCCATCGCAGCAGCGCTTCAACGCCGATGACCTGGCTGGTCTGCAGGCTGATCTTGGGTTGGTAACACAAAGACAACTCGTCCTCTTCCACCGCATGACGCAGTGCCGCTTCGAGCTGGACGCGCTCCTCGAGCGCCGTATTCATATCGGTCGTAAATGTCTTGAATTTGTTGCGTCCGTCTTCCTTTGCGCGATACATCGCCGTATCGGCGTTGCGCAATAAACCCGTGACATCCTTCGCGTCTCGCGGATAGAAGGTCACACCGATACTCGTCGTGACGTAGATTTCACGGTCGGCCACGTACACGGGCTCGGTCAACGCAGCGAGCATTTTGTCGCATACCCTGCTCGCATCGGCTTCGTTCTCGGCGTCCTCGATGATGACGGTAAACTCATCGCCCCCGAGCCGTGCGATGGTGTCCATCTTACGCACGCAGGCTTTCAGGCGATTGGCCACTTTTATCAGCAAGTCGTCCCCCGCTAGATGCCCCATCGAGTCGTTAATCGATTTAAAACGATCCAGATCGAGAAACAGGAGCGCGACCATCTTGTTGGAGCGGTCCGCGCGCAACATCGCCTGCTCGAGCCGATCGCGAAACAGCTCGCGGTTGGCGAGACCGGTTAATTTGTCGTAATGCGACACATAGGCGAGACGCCGATCGGCCTGCTTGCGTTCGATCGCATATTGAATGGTCTTCAGTATGAGTGGCCCGTCGCTCGCACCTTTGATGAAATAATCCCGCGTTCCGCGGTCCAGCATCTCCCTGACCGCCGCGTCATCGACATCGTGGGTCATGGCAACGAGTGGAATGCCATCGTCGGCCGCCGTTAACTCAAGTAACGCCTGCAGGCCTCGGGTATCGCGAACCGCCATATCGGACACGACGGCGTCGAATTCACCGGTTC
The DNA here is from genome assembly GCA_965217605.1 of Gammaproteobacteria bacterium. Lineage (GTDB taxonomy): Bacteria > Pseudomonadota > Gammaproteobacteria > JAYYZW01. The sequence goes on along the minus strand of CBDCJB010000002.1, from coordinate 120,044 downwards.
GAATCGCATCGCTCGCGGCTGCGAGCGATTCGACGTGCATCAGCTCGACGTCCGCTCCGCGCGCACCGGCGAGTAAGTCCTGAACCACGGCGGCGTCGGCGGCATTGCTTTCGATCAATAAAATCCGGAGGCTCGGGAGATCCTCGGAACCCGTGCCGGACCGGCGCTCTGGGTCTGCGGCGCGATCGGCGTCGCCGGCAACGCTCAACGGTGGGCGATGGGGTTCACTCATTTTTCATTTGGCCATTAAGGCTTTAACGTTAGTTTAGTCTATTAGTGATGGTGCCGGGGCCGGAGTCGAACCAAAACACTATATGATTCTTTTATATGCGTTTTTATGTACTCAATTTTTAGTTATACCGTCATAAGTACCGACAAGATTAAATATACTTTTTTACTGTGCGTCCGGCAGGGTGTTGGCCTACCCCCGTTAAGTAGCCCACCGCTTATGAGAGAGCGTGGCGCGGGTTAAGTTGATGGGCCGACTGTAGCCCACCCACAGCGTAGGTTGGCCCATCAACATTTAGCAAGATGGTTTCCGGGGCTGATCGTCTGTATCCGGGCGAACGATGTGGCCGGACGGTGTTGTAGTGTTGCATCGCACGCTGAGCCACAACCCGATGACCACCGCCAAACTGCCGATGGCCAAGGAGCTGGCCGACTTCGACTTCGCCGCCACCCCCGTTCAATGAGCCCCTGGTCCACGACCTGGCCCCCGGTGGCTTCGTGGCCGGCAAACGCACCACCGTACTGGTCGGCGGCACCCGTCAGCAACAATTCTTACAAAACCCGCTCCACATACGTGCATCCATTGGCTACACTATTCAGCATGAAAGACGCCGGTCTGCGCATCAGAGTGCAGCGCGGTCTCCGCGACCGCTTCCAGCGAGTCTGCCAAGCGCAGGACAAACCCGCGGCCCAGGTGCTTCGCGAATTCATGCGGGCGTATGTTGACGAGCACAAAGAGCTGCTTGCGGACGAACCTGCGGCGAACGCCGAGCCAAACGCAAAGGCCGATTGAACTGATGCCGAATGCCAACCAGACACCCGAACAGACGGCGCGCGACAGTATCGACAGGATGCTGTCGCAAGCAGGCTGGGTGGTTCAGGACAACAAGAAGATCGACTTCAGTGCCGGCTCCGGGATTGCCGTTCGTGAGTATCAGACAGATGTCGGCCCCGCCGACTACGTTCTCTTCATCGACAAGCAACCCCTCGGCGTGGTCGAGGCCAAGCCGGAGCATTGGGGCCAGAAGATCACGACGGTCGAGGAGCAATCCGCCGGTTATGCCGCTGCCAAGCTTAAGTGGTTAAATAACAAGGAGCGCCTGCCATTCGTTTATGAAAGCACTGGCGTGCTCACGCGATTCACCGACACACGTGATCCGAAGCCCCGCTCCCGCGAGATATTCAGCTTTCCCCGGCCGGAGACGATGCGGGACTGGCTCATCCAGCCGGCTTCGCTTCGTGCGCGGTTCCTCGGGCTTCCGGACCTGGATCCCACGGGACTGAGGGTCTGCCAGATCACGGCCATCGAGAAGCTGGAGAGATCCTTCAAGGAGGACCGCCCGCGTGCCCTGATTCAGATGGCCACCGGCTCGGGCAAGACCTACACGGCCATCACCTCAATCTACCGGCTGCTCAAACACACCGACGCCAAGCGCATCCTTTTTCTCGTGGACACCCGGAATCTGGGCGAACAGGCCGAGCAGGAATTCATGGCCTATGTACCCAGCGACAACAACCGCAAGTTCACCGAGCTTTACAACGTCCAGCGCCTTAATTCGTCCTTTGTCGCCAGGGATAGCCAGGTTTGCATCAGTACCATCCAGCGCATGTACTCGCTCCTGAAGGGCCAGGAGATGGATGACGCCGCCGAGGAGATCAATCCGGCGGAGCTGGTCCAGATCAAGGAGCCTATGCCGGTTGTCTACAATGGCAAGATTCCGCCCGAGTTCTTCGATTTCATCGTCATCGACGAATGCCACCGCTCGATTTACAACCTTTGGCGTCAGGTTCTGGAGTATTTCGACGCCTATCTCATCGGTCTGACCGCCACGCCGGATAACCGCACCTACGGCTTCTTCAGGAAGAACGTCGTCAGTGAATACGACCACGAACAGGCTGTTGCCGATGGCGTCAATGTCGGCAACGAAATCTATGCCATCGATACGGAGAAGACCCGCCACGGCGGCCAACTCAAGGCAGAGCAGCAGGTCGAGAAGCGCGAACGCTTAACGCGCCGGAAGCGCTGGGAGAACCAGGACGAAGACGTCACCTATACCGCCAGGCAACTCGACCGCGATATCGTCAACCCCGATCAGATCCGCACGGTCGTGCGCACCTTCCGCGACAAGCTGCCGGAAATATTCCCGGGCCGCAACGAGGTGCCGAAGACGCTGGTTTTTGCCAAGACCGACAGCCACGCTGACGACATCATCCAGGCCGTGCGTGAGGAGTTTGCCGAAGGCAACGAGTTTTGCAAGAAGATCACCTATAAGGCTGAAGAAGACCCGAAATCGGTCCTTGCCCAGTTCCGTAACGACTACTACCCACGCATCGCCGTGACCGTGGACATGATCGCGACGGGCACCGACGTCAAGCCGCTCGAATGCCTGCTGTTCATGCGCGACGTGAGAAGCCGCAATTACTTCGAGCAGATGAAGGGTCGCGGTACCCGCACCCTCGACCATGACGATCTCAAGAAAGTCTCGCCTTCGGCTTTAAGCGGGAAGACCCATTATGTGATCGTGGACGCCGTCGGCGTCACGAAATCGCTCAAGACTGCGAGCCAGCCACTCATCACCAATCCCACTGTACCGCTCAAGGATCTCGCCATGGGTGTAATGATGGGTGCGCGTGACGAAGACACGGTGAGTTCCCTTGCCGGTCGCCTCGCCCGGCTCGACCGGCAACTCGATCGTACCGAGCAGGCCCGGATCAAGGAGCAAGCTGGTGGTATGGAACTCACTCAAATCGTCGGCAATCTGCTGGCGGCCATCGACACTGACCGCATTCGGGAGAGGGCGTGCGAGATCGAGCCCGTTCCCGATGGCGCCGAACCGTCTGCGGCGTCCTGCGACAGGGCTCGGGAACAGTTGGTCGACGATGCCGCTGGCGTCTTCAACGGCGAACTGATCGAGACGATCGACTCAATTCGCCGCGACAAGGAACAAACCATTGACCATGACGGTTTGGACACCGTGCTCCGCGCCGAATGGGAGGGCGACGCGCATGAGAACGCGGAAGCTATGGCGCGGAACTTCCGGCAGTATCTGGAAGCCAACCGCGACGAGATCGAAGCTCTGACAATCTTCTTTTCCCAACCGCACCGCCGCCGCGAGCTGACCTACGCCATGATCCGGGAGGTGTTTGACAAACTAAAAAGCGATCAACCCCGACTGTCTCCTTTGCGAGTCTGGCAGGCCTATGTCGTGCTCGACGAATACAAAGGTGGCCAACCTATCAGTGAGCTGACAGCGCTCGTGGCGTTGATCCGCCGCGCCTGCGGCATTGATGCGACGATCTCACCCTATTCGGACACCGTGCGCCGCAACTTCCAGAACTGGATCATGACGCACCACAGCGGTGGTGGAGAGAAATTCAACGAGGAGCAGATGGCATGGCTGCGCATGATACGCGACCACATCATCAGTTCATTTCATCTGGACCGCGACGACCTCGACATGGCTCCGTTCGATGCCAAGGGTGGCATGGGACAGATGTACAAGCTCTTCGGCGACCGGATGGATGATGTGATTGATGAACTGAATGAGGCGTTGGTGGCGTGACCGACGAATTAAAGGTAGATATGCCCGACGGTTGGCAGGTAGCGCGCCTATGTATGGTCACGGAAGTGAACCCAAGGCTAGACAAATTTGCCGGTAATGACAATCCAACAGTGTCATTCGTGCCCATGCCTGCCGTAGGAGCAGGTACAGGCACCATCGATGTCAGTCGGACACGAAGCTTTCAAGACGTGAAGAAAGGCTACAGGCATTTTCGAGAAGGCGACGTGCTTTTTGCAAAAATCACGCCGTGTATGGAAAACGGCAAGATGGCGATAGTTCCGTCTCTGAAGTACGACCTTGGATTTGGCTCAACCGAATTTCATGTGTTGAGGCCCAATCGCAAGATCAGTGCTCAATACATCTACTGGTTTGTATCGTCGGAGCAGTTTCGCAGAGACGCTCAGCATAATATGACCGGCGCGGTTGGCCAGCGCCGAGTCCCGGCTCCCTATCTGGCCCACCAAACCATTCCGGTGCCGCCAGCGCGGGAGCAAAGCCGCATCGTCGCCAAGATCGAGGAACTCTTCTCAGAACTCGACAAGGGCGTCGAGAGCCTGAAGACCGCACGGGCACAGCTCAACGTCTACCGCCAGGCAGTATTGAAGCACGCCTTCGAAGGCAAGCTCACGGCCGAATGGCGCGAAGAGAATAAGGACAAGCTTGAGAAGCCCGAGCAATTACTCGGGCGGATTAAAAAGGAGCGGGAGGCGCAATACCAACGGCTGCTCAAGGAGTGGAAGGCTGCCGTCAAGGAATGGGAGGAAAGCGGCAAATCAGGGAAGAAGCCGAAAAAGCCGCTGAAGCCAAAACACCTACCCCCACTAACGGCAGAAAATCTGACTAGGCTACCGCCACTACCCTCCGGCTGGCGGTGGGTCCGAATAGGCGAGATCGGGTTGGTTGGTACCGGCGTTACACCCCTTAAATCTAAATCCGAATACTACGTCGATGGCGATATCGCTTGGGTGACGAGCGGAGCGCTTAATGATCCTTTCATCAGTTGTCCTACAGGGTATGTAACTGAGACTGCGCTTAACGATACGAGTCTTCGTGTTTATCCCCCACATACGTTGGTCGTCGCTCTTTACGGTGAAGGCAAGACTCGCGGCAAATGCTCCGAGCTACTAATTGAGGCAACGACCAATCAAGCAATCGCGGCGATAGTCCAAGAGGGCATAGCAGAGGGGCTCAGAGCTCCATTGAAATGGTTCCTCACGAAGAATTACGAAGAGGTTCGGACTGGTTCTTCCGGGGGAGTTCAGCCAAACCTGAATTTGGGATTGATTGAAAACAATCCAGTTCCAATCTGCTCTATTGCCGAGGCGGAGGAAATCGAAAAACAGATTAATCGGAAGTTTTCTCAGGCTGACGAACTTGAAGAGGAGTTAGTGACCCGCTTACAACAGTCCGATGTTCTTCGTCAATCCATCCTGAAGAAAGCGTTCGGGGGGCAGCTCGTCGCGCAGGATCCGCACGACGAACCGGCCTCCGCGCTTCTTACTCGTATCCGTTTGGCCAAAGACGCAGAAAAGCCCCGGGTGAAGGTATGAAAAATTTTCAGCGTGAAGGCGCGATAAGCAATGCGCATGTTGGACGTGAATTTGAAGCGCGGGGCAGAACGGTACTCGCCGAGCATGGCCTCGACCTTGATTCCAACCACAAGGTCGCGGTGGGAATTGCGTTACAAAAAAAAGAGCACAAATTCGATTTGGGATCAGAAGATCCGAAAGCCATCGTAGAGTGTAAGGCGCAGACTTGGACTGCGGGAAACAAAGTTCCAAGCGCAAAGATGAAAAACTGGGCTGAAGCCATGTTTTATTTTCACATGGCGCCTGATGATTATCGGAAGATATTCGTCGTTGAGCGAAGCGTAAGAGAGACTACCGGCGAGACCCTGCTGTCATATTTCATGCGTACTCAATTCCACATGATTCCAGACGATGTCGAGTTCTGGGACCTTGATAGCACTACCGGGGATGTTTGCATCAAGTTGCCAGGCAACAGGAGAGACCAAGCATGAACTCCGCTCCCATCGTCTCCAAAGTCTGGAGCTTTTGTACCACCCTACGCGATGACGGAGTCGGCTATGGCGACTACCTGGAGCAGCTGACCTATCTCATCTTCCTCAAGATGGCCGACGAGTACGCCAAGCCGCCCTACAAGCGCGATGTCGGTATCCCTGCCGAATATAGCTGGCAGAGCCTGAGGCCAAAGAGGGGCGCAGACCTCGAAGGCCACTACATCGCCCTGCTGCGCAAGCTGGGAACCAAGGCTGGCATGCTGGGGCAAATCTTCACCAAAGCCCAGAACAAGATCCAAGACCCGGCCAAACTGTATCGCCTCATCGACATGGTCGACGACACCGACTGGGTCACCATGGGCGCCGACATCAAGGGCGACATTTACGAGGACCTGCTGGAGAGAAACGCCGAAGACACCAAATCGGGCGCTGGCCAGTATTTCACGCCGCGCGCCCTCATCCGCGCCATGGTCGAATGCGTACGCCCTGAGCCGGGTAAACTCATCGCCGACCCGGCCTGCGGCACCGGCGGTTTTTTTCTGGCCGCCTACGATTTCATGACCAACCGGGATAACTTCAATCTGGACAAGGAGCAGAAAGCGTTTCTAAAACATCATGCCTTTCATGGCAACGAGATCGTCGCCAACACGCGCCGCCTGTGTCTGATGAACATGTTCCTGCACAACATCGGTGAGATTGAGGGCGGTGCGCCCATCTCGCCCAATGACTCGCTCGTGGCTGATGCCGGCAAGCGCTTCGACTATGTGCTCGCTAATCCGCCTTTCGGAAAGAAGAGTTCCATGAGCTTCACGAACGAGCAAGGCGAACAGGAAAAGGACGACCTGACCTATAACCGGCAGGATTTCTGGGCGACGACCTCGAACAAGCAGCTCAATTTCGTGCAGCACATCCGGACGATGCTCAAGACTACTGGCCAGGCTGCCGTTGTTGTGCCGGACAATGTGCTGTTCGAAGGTGGTGCCGGCGAGACGATCCGCCAGAAGTTGCTGGACAACACAGACCTGCACACCATCCTGCGCCTTCCGACCGGCGTGTTCTACGCGCAAGGGGTCAAAGCCAACGTGATCTTCTTCGATAACCACGAAGCCAGCCCGAACCCTTGGACGAAAGAGATCTGGTACTACGACTACCGCACCAACATTCACCACACTCTAAAGAAGAAGCCGATGCGCTTCGAAAACCTGTCGGACTTCGTCAGTTGCTATAATCCGATGAATCGGCACAGGCGCAAGGCGGCCTGGAACGAGGCGGACGCACCGGAAGGCCGGTGGCGTTGCTACAGCTACGAGGAGATCAGGGCGCGCGACAAGACCAGCCTCGACATCTTCTGGCTCAAGGACAAGAGCCTGACCGATCTGGACAACCTGCCCGAACCCGACGATCTCGCCGAGGAGATCATCGAAAACCTCGAAGCAGGCCTGAATAGCTTTCGCGAAGTGCTTGCCGGGCTGCGATAGTCAGTGTATTCAATTGGATTGTCTACGGGGCACTGTCAGAGTAAACCGGCTTGAACCACCCATTGAGGTTCCCTAGCCTCCGCTGGTGCACAATTCCTTCCGTTATTTCAACAGTTCGCCTGAGGTAATCTGCCTCGCGGTGATGACGAATCTCTGCTGTCCGCTGTCGTTGCGTCAGGTCGAAGACATGCTGTTCGAACGCGGTATCGATATCTGCCATGAGACGGTGCGTTTGTGGTGAAACCGTTTCGGCCCACTGTTCGCCGCGGCAATCCGGAAGCGGCGCGTTCCTCATCGGTCATATTCGCAGTGGCGCTGGCATCTGGACGAGGTGTTCGTCAGGATCAACGGTAAAACATATTACCTCTGGCGTGCCGTCGATCACGAAGGCGAGGGGCTCGAAGTTTTCGTCACAAAGCGCCGGGGTCGCAGGGCTGCGCCGAAGTTCCTGAAGCGTGCAATGAAGCGCTACGGCCGGCCAAAAGTCATCGTGACGGACCGACTTCGTTCGTACGGTGCCGCGATGAAAGTCATTGGGGTCGAGGATCGTCAGCGTTGCGGTCGGTGGCTCAACAATCGAGCCGAAAATTCACACCCACCGTTCCGCCGACGAGAAAGAGCGATGGCCAGGTTCAGGGGCATAGACCCTGCAGAAATTTGCCGCACCGCACGCCTCGATCCACAATCATTTCAACTAGGAATGTCATCTTTACAACCGCGAGAACTTCAAACTCAATCGCTCCGCCGCCTTGGCCGAGTGGCGTCAACTTGCAGCTTGAGCGTCCTCAATTGCAGGCCCTACAAACCCGATCCATTTAGTCTGACAATGCCGTCGGTTGGCTTTACAGTTAGACATGAGCACGAAGTGGACAAGTTATTTTAGCGAAACTTCAGAATATGTCATGGCATAGGGCGGCTTGCTGATGGACGTTTTGTACTTTCTTCGAGATCGCACGCGTTTCATCTGGTATTTCTACGAGAATTCCGTTGCACCTTTCCGGGAAACAATTCGCAAGATCGAAGCGGAAGAAGCGCCGTTTGACAATCCTTCATACGACGAGAGCGGTGAGCCGGCTTATCTCGAAGAGTGGATCGAAGCTAGCGAAGCCATGGAGGTGTTGGGACGAACTTGCATTACGATGGTCTCCGCGTCGTTGAATCTCTATTTCAGGACGTGGGAAAAGGAACTGGGGATACGCTGGGAGCCCGGCGAGCGAAAGCTTGCATTTAAGAACGGTAATTTGCGAGGATATCGAACGTGTTTCGAAGAAGCCCTTGGGCGGACGTGGTCGGAATGTCCAGCCGATCTGGAACTTCTCGAGCAGATTATATTGGCCCGAAACCGGGACCAGCATCCTGAGGAAATCACGACGATGCGGGTCAAGCACGGGAAGACGGATCTCAAGAAATATCCCCGTCCGGTCTTCATGAGTGAGTCTGACCGGTATCTTCTTGATGACCGGGAGTTAGAAACAGGATATTTGATTGACCCGGCCGTGCATGTTTCTTCGGAAGCGCTATACGCAGCGATCGCCGAGACGGAGAAGTTGGCGGGCTGGCTTGAAGAGCATATCGTCGCTCTTAGGTACGCGCGGTAGGTGGGGTGTTGGGGAGGGAAAGAAAATGGACGTCCAGCTGGGACGTTGGGAACGTCGTGGTCTCTCGTGTCAATAGGAATGGGCGGCAGATGACCGTCATAGGATCGAGTCACCGCATCTCAGAACCGACCCGGAGAGCCGGGAGACCATGAAGGAAAGCGTTGAGGAGTTCTTGGACGAACGCTCGGCGAGCGTCCACAAGCGGCACTAGAGTGTAGTAGCCGCGACCTGACCTCTCATGTGTAAAGTCAAGCGCGATACCCAAGGCGACTTCTCGCGTCGTTGAACGCGCATTTCCGGTTTCGCCTCCTTTGGCACGCTGCGAAATGCCTAATGGCAATCTCTCATTCGTGGTCGCTCCCGCGAACGCCATACGTTTTTCTATCCGCCTAGGCAAAAGATGCTGCGCTCCATACTGACAGACGTAGTCCGCTTGATGACGACACACAGATCAAAATCGCGGCGTCACAGCAAGACTAATTTCACAGTGGCGTTCGTTTAGGCTGCCTTTTGACGCCCTGGTTCGTACATCTCCGTCGTTCGAAACACGGCTCGAGCTCGGCCAACCAACTTGCGCGCAATCGCGACGATGGCTCGTTTTTCACGGCGCGAACCGCTATTTGTGCAAAGACCGTGGTCAGTGCCGGGTCGTTGCGAATGGCTACCCAAGCCGATTCAACAAGAACATGTCTCAAACGTCCCGCGCCTTGCCTGGACATGTGACCGCGTTTCTTAGAAAGGGTAGGTGGATGCAGCCAGATTCGAGACTCGGCGCTTGGCATGTTGTCGGTTTATGCTTCAATTCACGGTTAGATTTTTCATGCGTCTGTTCTTTTCGGCAAATCTCTTCAGCTCGTTTGATCAGCATGCGTTGTAATAATGTCGAAGATGGAGGGTTGCTTGTGTCGATCCGCCCTAAGCTGCTCTATCTTGGCTTTTTCATCCTTTAGGTAACTTACAGGATCCCAGTGGCCGAACTCTTGAGGTGGAATTCCATAGGTCGTTTGAAGTTCTTGCGTTAGGGCAGCAGCATCCAAGCCTAAGCAAGCGTATCGGTACTGTCGCTCTTCGTAGAATTCGTCGTAATGTGGTGGAAATGAGTTATCAGCGGCGAACGAGATGGACCGGTTGTCACGCTGGATACGACTCGGGAAGACTAGGATTTTGTACATCAAGCCGTGATCTATGCTTCTCCAGTCAACATCTTTGGGTAGAGGCAGGTCGTTCGGCTGGGAAACTTGCGCTTCAAGGGAACCATCAGGGTTGCACAACCCGCTGTCGCCGACGATGCTTGTGCATTGCTCTAGAAATTCGTCTAGGATGCAAACGACGCGAATTGCGAGATAGCCCGCTTGTCGCTTGTTACTCCACCGATCTCGAAACCACGGCAGAATAGCGCCTACAATGACCCCGAAGAGGCCGGATGCAGCAGGAATTAGGCCGACGATGATTGTTTCGGTCATCTGAATAGCATTCTGTCTTACATCTTGTCCAAAGCTCTTTGCGAGTCGGCTTCGGGATGGTGGGTTTGCAGGTTGAGTTCCACGCGACTGTTCATATGCTTCTCGCGGTCGGTTTTGGCTCGCAGCATCACGGCCTCGCGTGTCAATATCTCATGGGCTGCGAGCACCGTCCGAAGACCCTGTACCAAACGTATAGCATCTGAGTGCGTGAAGATAGCGGTGAGTTGCGCAGCCGGCAAGGCCTCGACCCTCATGCGCCAGCCGTGCTAGAGGGCGAAGGGGATATGGGAATATGTCAGCAGGGACAAGTTCGAAGACGCCAAACTGAACGCAGCGACGTGCTTGAGCAACGGAGCAGGCGTATCAAGCGCTCGGCCGGTGTGGTTTTTCGGTCCTGAATCGATCCCTTCGGTTGAGCCCGCGTTCGATCTAGCTTCCAGGTGGATGCCGGATCACATCAACAATCTCGGCGGCGATCTCTTCCACTGTGTGCGTCGCGGTGCTGCGTGCAACCCGATCAGCGAGAGATGGCGAATTGTCCATCACTTCGCGCTTGGTCACATTGTGCCAGATGGGTAGCAAGATCTGCTCTCCGGACACCGCACGGGTGACAAGCCCATCCAGTTCGTACTCCGGCCATCCTCGTCCGAAAAAGGCCCGGGAAAGTATCACTACGCCGAAGCGACTGCTCGCCAATCCTTTGTCAATTTTTCGACGCAGGCTATCACCAATTCGAAGTTCAAACTCATCGTACCAGACGCTCAAACCAGCTCTCTGGATCGCAGTCGCAAGCGGCCGTACGACTTCTGCCTTGTCTTCGGAAGCATGAGATATGAAGACATCGAAGACCCGATCGTCCGGCGCGTCAACACTCGGAACTGGATCTTGCTCCACGCTACGTACCAACGACGGCATATCGCGAAGGGAAGCCTCGTTGATCGGCGGCAGCGGCTTCAACGCTTCAGCCGAAATAACCCGGATGCCAGATCGGGCCGTCCCGCGTAGCCCTTGCATGTCCACAGTGACATGCCACGTGCCGGAACGAGGCACTTTCAGCCGAACTGGAGATCTCTTGGCCAAACCTCCGTGATATGTGTGGCGGCGCGCGGCCTTGTAGTTATTGAAATTAGAGTTGTCCATGAGGCGAACATTGGCCGCGCTCCCTTGAAGGGTTACTTCCACGACAATACCGCCCGCGAGATGACCAAGCTTGTAGTGTGTGAACCGCAACCTTTTTTCTCCAGCGATAGAAATTCTACTCTGCTACCCTGACACGACGCCTAGACACGATTGCTCTCACGGATCAACATTTCGGCTGCCGCTTCACCACTTACGAATATGGCGACCCAAAACAAGATTGACAGCTGACGGGACATCTCCATGCTTCCTCCGAGCTACGATGCCTTGCGGGTCTGTGCTTGGCCACCTGATCCGCGAAGGTTTGAAACCTTACCCAGCAAGTCGAACCAGAACGGTGCCCCCAGGCTGACAGCAGCGGTAGTAATGATCCAACCCAACAAAGTTTTGAGCCAATCCAAAGTGCTGCTGGGGGGGGCGCTCCAACCGATCGGGAACGCCTCCAGGTTTTCCAAGTTGCTGGCTTCCAGTCCTGAGACCTCACCTGTTTGCGCGGCTACTTGGGCCTGCGCTGCGATCTGCGTTCGCAATGCATCGTTCCACCAAAACTCTTCAGCCATATGAACGGAGCTGGCATTCGTCGCCAATGTGACGGAGCCTGCTATCACGAAAATCATCACCTTGGCTTGGCGCTTGTACCAGCCAGCGACCCTAGACATACCCTCGTCAAACCAACCGGCAAGTCTGTCATTCAGGGTGGTGGCGGCATCTTTCCCATCGTCGATCAGTGCACCGAGGATGTCCTTCAACGGATGATCCTGGCTGATTTTGCCGACCAAGGCTCTGGCCTCATCGGCTGTATGGGCCACGTAGGATTTGCCGTTATTTTCCTTGGCCACCACTTCCAGTAAGACGCCGCTGAGTGTTTCAGGAGCGATGTAAGACGGCAACTTGTTCGGTTTGGACAGGTTCTTTACAAGTGGATGCTCGTACACCTTTTTCGCATAATCATCGCCTATCAGGTTCTCAACACCTGCTCGCAGGTTCTTTGAACGCAAAGCGAACAGGCTAGCAATCCACTCTTGTACAGCCGAAGCTACCAAACTAAGCACGACATAGAAGAAGACTAGTCCAAGGCCGACGTCGATTATAGGATGGTCAAACATCGCAATCTCAAATCCTCATTTTGCTTCAGGTTTGCCTGCTTGATTCACTTTACTGCTTTCCGTTGCTACGCCTAGGCAGACTTGGCATTTCATTTGGAGCGATCATCTAATCGGGATCCATCATGAACACGACTACTCCCAACCGCGGCGAATGTCGGTTCTGTTGCATTGCGGGCAATGGACCGGTGACATTGGCTGACTGCGGCGTTGGGCTTCGCGACGTTCGCGCTCGGCTAGCACTTTGGTTTGAAAGCGATGTCAGCAGTTATTGCATCGAAAACGAACAAATTCAGTCACTGGTGACTCCCGCATGTTGTAGAAAATCTTCCCAAATTTGTTCGGCGGCAGCCTCGGGAGCCAACCTTTCGTGATGTCGTCCGAAACCGCTCATCATCGAAGTAAGGTAGAGCTCATATTCATCGGCCTCGATCGTAAATATGCCATTGGTCGTGTTGGGAGGAGCGTTTTCCGTGAACGAATAGGAGATGTCGCCGAACCCCAAATTCTCTCTGCGCCCATGAACCGTGATGTGAGCCGTTCCGTGCTCACGCGCTCTGTTGACGATCGTACAGGTGAAGGAGGCCGCGGACAGCAAAACAAAGCGCCCTCTCAGCTCCTCTATTGCGTCAATCTCCGCAATCGCATGCTCGAAGTAATTTCGAATAACGCCAAACGCTGCCTCCCGGAAATCGCTACGGTCGATTTCGTCGAAGTCGCGCTTCATGCGATAGCGGCGGACTCCCGACTTAGCGGACAGTGAGCGGAATGTTGCCTCTCCCTGCTCAGCAGCACGCGGAGCCTCTTTCGCATCCAACACCCGCCGCAATTCCTGCACGACATCAAGGTAGGCGTTGTTCTCGTTAGTCCAGTCGCTGACCGGCTCGCCGTCGCGGGGAAGTGCCTTGAGATCTCGAAGGGAAGTTGACGCCCAGTCACAGGGCTCTACGACTATCGGAACCACTGTCGCGTCACCCGAGTGATGGCGCTCCAGGGCTCGCCCCATCTCTCGTTTCACACAGTAGTCTGAGGCGAGAAAATCTGGGCTGAGCAGCAAAAGGAACAGGTCGGAAGATTCGAGCCGGTCGGCGACCTCGGCATCGATTTTCCCTCCTGCAAGAATTTCGCGATCAAACCATTCATCGATACGCCCATCCCGGCGAAGTACTGCCAGATGGGTGTGCAGCCGCCCAAGGGCCGTTTCGTCGTTGTGTGAATAAGAGATAAATACCTTCATTCCAGCAACTCTCTCTGGATCCGTGATGCTTTGTGCCTCTTGTGGCGCGGCGGGTTGGGATGGTTGTCCAGCGCCCCACTGTGTCAGGGTCCCGCCATCGGCCGTCCGGACCGTGAACGCAAAGCTCCCCGCGTCCGAGATTTCCAACCGTCTGCTTGACCGCCCGCTCAGCTTCGTCCTGAGTTGAGTGCGCGCTGCTTGTGCGCTTGCGGCCCAGTCACTTCACGGCGCAGCTCCACAGATGCTTGGTCGGATACCGATCCGGCATCGTTGCTTTCCTTTCTGGTTGACTCCAGAGCCTCATTCCGTCTATAAAGTATATGCATCTAGTTTCACTGTCAATATCGAAACTATACCTATACGAATGACGGGGCTGCAAATGCATGAGGGAACATCGGGACTGAGGTGGGGTGTCGAGCGGCGCCTCGAGTTCATCGAATTCCGGCTGTACTGGGAGGGAGGCATCAATCGCAGCGACATCATGGAACAGTTCGGTGTATCGATACCTCAGGCATCGAAGGACCTCAGCCAGTACCAAAAGCTGGTGCCCGACAACATGCAGTATGACAAGAGCGGAAAGCGATACTTCGCAACTGCCAGTTTTGTGCCCCGGTTCCTGAGACCGGATCCAGACCAGTACCTCGCTCAGCTCAATGCCGTCGCCACGCTTGCGGTGCCGCTGGAAGAGACCTGGCTCTCAAGAATTCCGAATGTCGACTCACTGCCGGTATTGCACCGCAGAGTCGATCTCAACTTCCTGAGAACACTCCTCCACTCAGTAAGAAACGACCAAGCCATGGAGATTTTGTACCAGTCAATGAATCCGAAACGCCCTGATCCGGTGTGGCGCGGAATCAGCCCGCACGCCTTTGGCCACGACGGCTTCCGCTGGCACGTCCGTGCTTTCTGCCACATCGACAGCACGTTCAAAGATTTTCTGCTCTCTCGCTGCTTGGACTATCGCTCCGCCGGCGAAGCATTGGGAAAACCGTCAAACGATATGGAGTGGACAGAAATCGTAGATGTAGAGCTTATACCCAACCCAAAGTTGTCGAAATCTCAACAATTCGTCATTTCCCATGATTATGGGATGGAGGATGGAAAGCTCACTGTTTCGATCAGAAAGTCCCTCTTTTTCTATTTCGAAAAGCAACTCCGCCTTGATATCGCCGAAGCGCTAGACAAGCCGCAGGAAGCACCTGTCGTGATTGGACACGACGCAATCATAGATTCCCAACAGAATATTCCTTCAGCCTGAACAATGTCCGAGGCTTGATATGCAACAGTGCCTAATGCAGCATCCGGGCAACAACCTTTTTTCGCTGAAATGTCCGCCCCCAATACGCTTGCTCAAGAAAGTCTGCCCCTCCCGCATCGTTCTCTGGACGACCAACCAAACGATATAACTAAAGCGCTGGATAGCAGACGTATTTTGACGAGGTCTGGATCGCGAGAGATATGAAAAACACGCAGATCAATCCGTTGGATATAGCCTCTTTCCTTCGCCTCTATCGGCTGCGTGCGAACGGCATTATGTGGCTCCTGGGCGCCGGTGCCTCGCGGCTTGCGGGCATTAAGACTGCAGGAGATATGATTATGGACTTCAAACAAGAGATCTATCGTTCGAGCAAAAAACTACCACCATCCGCACTTGCGGATACGGGTAATCCCATGGTTCGGAAAAAAATCCAATCGTATTTCGACGATCTTGGTACCTTTCCGGCTGAAGGGACGCCTGACGAATACGAAAGATATTTCGAAGCGACATTTCCTCATCCCAAGGACCGGCGCTCCTATCTTGATGCGCTGATCCGTGTCGGGAAACCGACATTTGGTCACCATGCGCTCGCACTCCTGATGCGCGAAGACCTTTGCCGTATCGTATGGACCACTAACTTCGACCGGACGATCGAGGATGCTACTGCCCTTGTGAACGACGGTACTGGATTCTTGACTGTCGCAGATCTCGGCGAGCCCGCCAAGTTGACGCGTGCCATTAGCGACAGACGGTTTCCCGTGTACGGGAAGCTCCACGGGGATTACCACTCGGACGCATTAAAGAATACCTCCGGAGAACTGCGTGCGCAGGACAAGGAAATGCGTCAAGCGCTAGTCGATGCGTGTCAGACAAACGGCCTAGCGGTTGTCGGATACAGCGGACGGGATCATTCAATAATCTCTACGCTGGCAGAGGCCTTGAATGGCGGGCGAGGATTCCCCAACGGGCTATTTTGGTTCAAACGCTCGGAAGAGACTCCATACAAAGAGGTCACGGACCTTATTGCGACCGCTCAGAACCTCGGCGTCGATGCTCATACCATCGAGAACGAAGCATTCGACGAGCTCATGTCGGACATTGTCCGCCATGTGCCGGAAACCGCATCGAAGCTTCATGCGATCCGAACCGCTCGCCGCCCTCGGCTCGCTGGCGCCCCCTTGCGGGCCCGCAGCAACAGACTACCTGTTATCCGCATGAACGCGCTGCCGATCCTGTCGCACCCCGTCATGTGCAGACTGGTATGTTGCGATATCGGGGGATGGCGAGAAATTGAAGAAGCTATTCGGAAAGCGGGTGTCCACGTCCTTGCTCAGCGTACCAAAGCGGGCGTTATCGCATTCGGGCGCGACGCTGATATTCGTAAGGCCCTGTCACCTTACGGGATCCAATCTACCGACACGTTGTCAATACCGGAAGACCGGCTGACACATCAGACCGGTGAACTCGGGCTGGTTAGGGAGAGCTTGTTTCGCGCACTGGAGCAGAGGCCGAATGTCAAAATAGAACGGAGAGGCCGCACCTTTTTCGCCCTACCGGACGCCAAAAACGTCACAGCGCAAAACTTCAACCAGGGAGCATTCCATCCGTTCGACAACATATCAGGCACCGTCCGTCATACTTCGATTGGTTGGTATGAGGCCTGTTCACTTCACGTGGACTTTCAACTCAAGCATCTATGGTTGCTTCTATCGCCGAGGGTTATTTTGAACATTCCTGAATCAGCAACGGAGGAACAAATTGCTCTCGCCGGGGACTTCATCAGGGAACGTCGGGCCGGGCGATACAACAAACACTCAAATGCGGTCCTCGCCGGCTGGGTACGCCTTTTGATTGGAACTGCACCAACGTTGGCACTTACCACGTTCGGCATTTCCGACGGACTGGATGCATCCTTCGAAATTTCTCAAATAACCGGGTTCAGTGGAGATTCCAAATGACTACCGAATCTAGGCCGTACCACCTTCCCGGTCACGTCGTGCTTCACGAGCAGTCGCTCCGGTTCGGGTCGACCGACCCGAAGGCGGTTGATCTGCATCCGCTGAAGGGGCTCTTACAGTTTGGACCCTTCACACGCGACAAACTGGCTGCGATTGTCGATCCGATTCGCGTAGCAATCATTACACCGAACGGCGAGGTCAAGCGAGTTGAAAACCTATTGCAAGAGCTGCAAAAACCGCAGCGTCCTCGTGAACGTAGGAACTATCTTCCAGACTACCCTGGATTCTCTAAGGTTTTTCATGTGCAGATGGGTACAGCGGTACGCCAAGCCACCATCGAGCTTGCTCCTGACCTGACGAGCCAGATGGCGAGTTCGCAGCGGCCACACCTGGTGCTAGCCGAAGCTCTAACTCGAGTTCTGTCTGCCCTGCGCAATATTAGAGCGGCCTTCGATGTGGTGTTCATTTATCTACCCGATGAGTGGGAACCGGGCTTTTTCGGACAACAAGATGATGACTTCAATTTGCATCACTACGTAAAGGGGGTAGCCGCGCTAGAAGGAATCTCGACGCAATTCCTCAATACGCGAAGCCTCACCTATCGTTGCCGCTGCAGCGTCATGTGGCGCCTTGGCATCGCTCTCTACACCAAAGCAGGGGGCGTGCCTTGGGTTCTTGCTGATGTCGATCCAGGGACCGCATTTATCGGTATTGACTATGCTTTACGTCCAGCAGCGACGCCAGCCTCACGGTTTGCAATTTGCTGCAGTCAGGTGTTCGACGCCGAAGGAACAGGCATTGAATTTGTCGCGTACGAAGCCGACGGTGTGCGTATGTTTGGAAAGAACCCGTTTCTCCATCGGGATCAAATGATGAAAGTCATGGTCCGTAGCCTCAACATCTACCAAAAGAAACATAATGGGGACATGCCCTCCCGCGTCGTCGTTCACAAGAACACTGAGTTCAAATCATATGAAGTTGACGGGATCTTCGATGCACTACCCAACGTTGGCCATATTGAACTCGTTCACGTTCAACAAAACTCCCGCTGGCAAGGAGTGCTCATCAGTAAACAGGACAAGCCGGACGGATATCCATGCCTTCGTGGCAGCACCTTACAACTGGGAGAGCACACATCATTGCTATGGACGCAAGGGAATCTTCCCGCTGTCGCAAATGGCCAAGACTATTTTAAAGAGGGTAAAGGCACTCCATCACCAATAATGCTGACGCGATATTCCGGTCGAGGTCCAATGGATAATGTTTGTCAGGAAACTTTGGCATTGACCAAGATGGATTGGAACAACGATGGTCCCTATGACCGAATGCCGGTGACGCTCAGCTTTGCCGGAACGCTAGCGGCGGTCGTCAAGCAAATGCCAAAGTTAACACCGCAGTCCTATCCCGTTCGGCTATTCATGTAACCAGTGAATAGTTGTGTAGCACACCTAATCTGCGAGCATATATGTCAGCATTCGGTGAAACTTGGCACCTGAGAAAATTTTCTGCACAAGCAAAACCGTAGGCCGCTACCACGAAAGTTGCCGCAGGGCCGATATTGCGAAGCTGCTCGGTGCACGCCAAGCCACCAATCAGGATTGCGGCTACGGCAAGACTGACGCGTTGTTGTATATACAAGCATGATTGCCTTCGGGTCATTCTTTAGACGGAACGAGGAGCAAAGGTTGGCTGATCGACCGGTTGAGCGCTATCTGGGATCGAATGCATATTGGGTCTTGGGATGCAATTAGCACTCTTGCCAATCGGTTCAGTGGCATGCCCCAGGATTCACAGACACCAAGATATAGGTGAGAGGATGAAACTGGAGGTGTGAAATGGGAAGGAGAAAATTCACGCGGGAGTTTAAGGTCGAAGCGGTCCGGTTGGTACGAGAGCAAGGGATGACAATAGCGCAGGTAGGGCGGGATCTGGATGTGCATGCGACGCTCCTGGGCAAATGGGTGAAGCCGTATGGAGGGCTCTGGCAAGTTAACTCATGTCATCCGACAATTGGAGCGTGAACATATACAAGCGCCATCGGTTTCCACCCGACATCATCAGCTACGCGGTTTGGCTGTATCATCGATTCAATCAGAGCCACAGGGAGAGAAGTGGACCCCAAAAAATGGACAGTAGCTTAAGTGAAATCTTCACCTGAGTTTTAGGCGGCCACGGGTAGATTTTCTGCCGCAAAATACACGGAGTCCGGGGTGCGCCGTCCCAATGAACTATGTCGTCGCTGTCCATTATAGAATGTAAAATATCGAGCCAATCCAGCACGCAGCGCCGCCGCTACCTCGTAGGCGTGTAGATAAACGTCTTCGTATTTGACGCTGCGCCACAACCGCTCCACAAACACGTTGTCCACCCAGCGGCCCTTGCCGTCCATGCTGATCGCAATCTCATGGTCTTTAAGCACACGCGTGAAGACCTCGGCGGTGAATTGCGCACCCTGGTCGGTGTTGAATATCTCCGGTGTGCCGTAGCGCTGCAACGCCTCCTCAAGCGCCTCGACACAAAACGCGCTGTCCATCGTGTTCGACACACACCACGATAAGACCCGGCGGATCGCCCAGTCCATGATTGCAACCAGATACATGAACCCCTTGGCCATCGGGATATAGCAAATGTCGGTTGCCCACACCTGGTTGGGTCGTTCAATGGACAGTCCCTGGAGCAAGTACGGATAAATCTTGTGTCCTTGCCCGGAGCGGCTCGTGCGTGGCTTGGGGTACAGCGCCCTCAAGCCCATCTGTCGCATCAACCGTTGCACCCGCTTACGATTCACCCAGTGGCCCTGATCTTCCAGCTCGTCTCTAATACGACGACGCCCATAAAACGGTAATCGCAAATGGATCTCATCAATCAGCCGCATGGCCAACAGGTCATCGTCTGAAACCGCTGCCGCCTCGTAGTACGCTGTGGAACGTGCGACATCCAACAGCTCACAACGCCTCACCACCGTCAGCTGACTATCTGCCTTGACCCTCTTTTTGCGCTCACGCATCGGCCGCGACCGAGCGCTTGTGATAAAAATCGTTCTCCATCGACAACTGGCCTATCTTGGCATGGCGTTTCTGCTTTTCGCCCTCGCTGTGTTCGGCTTCCACCGCGTGAGCGCCAAACACGTTCTCTGCACCCTTTAGCAACTGCTTCTTCCACGCTTGGATCTGATTGGGATGCACATCGAACTGCTCGGCTAATTCCGCCAACGTCCGATCACCGACAAGGGCGGCCAGCGCTACCTTGGCCTTGAAGGCCGGGGAATGGTTCCTTCGTTTTCTTTCGCGTCATCTTCTGCTCCCTCTCTATTGAGAATGCTAAATCAGAAGATTTCACTTATCAGATCAAAATCTCTGTCCAACCGGTGGGGTCCACCTCTCTTGTTTAATGCGTCGGTGATGATGACAGGATCAGTTTCTTCACTATGTGCCAGCCGTGCCTGGATGCTTTTTTCTTCATCCGGTGATAATGCAAGGAGTGGTTCTAGCTTTACCGTGACAGCGACAGTTGCGACGGGTGCGACAGTAGCCTGTTTGTCAATCCCGGAGCAAAAAGGGCCAATTCGCCGGCGAAATAGTCCCCCGTTTTCGGGTGCTGCCTGCGCCTTGGCGCGCGTGCTCCCCATTGAGCTAACGCGTACCAAGGCGCCCTGTATGCCGTCAGCGCCTATGGGACAGATATAGCGCTGGTTTAAGGGAGCGTTTTTGTTCATCCTAACCTGAGGAGTTGAGATGAAACAGAGACCGACAGGACGAACGTCGTCGTTAGAAAAAATCATTCGTGACATCAAGCGCAACACGCGCAAGCAAACCAGTGCGGAGGAGAAAATACGCATCGTAGTGGACGGCGTGCGTGGCGAAGCCAGCATTGCGGAGCTGTGCCGACGAGAAGGTATTGCTCAAAGCCTATATTACAAAGGGTCCAAGGACTTCATGGAAGCCGGCAAGCAGCGCCTGGCCGGGGACATTGTTCGCCAGGCCAACACCAGTGACGTCACGGCGCTTCGGCGTGACGCCCGAGATCTCAAGGACGTGGTCGCCGAGCAAACGCTGGAACTGCGGCTGCTCAAAAAAAACAGGCTCGGGGATGGGGACGACCTGTAATGAGGTATTCAGCCGCCGAGAAGCTTGAGATCATTCGGTTGGTGGAGCGATCGCACCTGCCGGCCAAGCAAACCCTGGCTATGTTGGGCGTTCCACGCACCACCTTCTACCGTTGGTACGCACACTATCGTCATGACGGAGAAGTGGCGCTGCAGGACCAAGCGCCCCTGCCGGGGCGGGTGTGGAACCGGATCCCCGATACCGTGCGAGACCGCCTGATCACGTTGGCGCTGAACAGGCCGGAACTGAGTCCGCGCGAGTTGGCGGTTACCTTCACCGATACCGAGGGCTATTTTGTCTCGGAAAGCTCGGTTTACCGGCTTCTCAAAGCCCACGCTCTGATCACCCGTGCGGCCTTCATCGTCATGAAGGCCGCCAGCGAGTTCACAGACAAGACCACGGCCATCAATCAGCAGTGGCAGACGGATTTTACCTACCTGAAGATCATTGGCTGGGGCTGGATGGTTCTAGCCACGATACTGGATGACTTTTCACGCTATGTCGTGGCCTGGAAGCTGTGTACGACCATGACCAGCCGGGACGTGGCCGAGACCCTGCAACTTGCCTTGCAGGCCTCGGGTTGCGACCAGGCCGACCTCGTTCACAAGCCGAGATTACTTTCCGACAATGGCTCAAGTTACCTCTCGAACGACCTTGCTGATTGGCTCAGCGACAATGGGATGAGCCACGTTCGCGGTGCACCGTACCATCCGCAGACACAAGGCAAGATCGAACGCTGGCACCAGACGCTGAAGAACCGGATACTACTGGAGAATGACTTCTTGCCCGGCGATCTGAAACAGCACATCGAGCGGTTCGTCGATCACTACAATCATCAGCGAACCCATGAGCGCTTGAAAAACCTGACGCCAGCCGACGTTTACTTCGGGCGCGGGCAATCTATTTTGGCAAAACGAGAAAGGATCAAACAAAAGACTATCGCGAAACGTCGTTTGCACTATCAACGACACGCTGCGTAACATGAAAATGATGAGCAAAATACTCCCTTAGCAAGACCAAACATCTGTCCCATTTGTTTGAAGACGGACAATCACACCCATCCCGCTAGCCCTTCGCGGCCTTTACAGCTAGGACGGTCGTTACGAATCGGCAACCATATCTCGTCGCTACGTGTCGTACGACCAAGTATTGAGCAGTCAAGCAACCGATGTAGGCAAGCACCCGACCCCATTCATCGTTCTGGTAAATTGTAAGCCCACCCAGGGCGACGAGGATTAGCGCCGCGAGACTTGCGTAGTCCCTGGTGAACAGGTAGGCGCGATGGTTATGCGTGACGGCCGGATCAGACTCCACAGACTTGTAAAGACGATACCAAGTCGTGTTCTGATCGCGCTCGTCCTCCGGCAGTTTGCCCAGCATGTTTTCTAACGCGGTAACATCCACTCGTGGATCGCGCTTCGCATGCACCGAGAACGCCTGCGAGCCGGGCAGCGGGTTGGACCAGCGCCAGAACACGAGGCGGCCTTTCGTCTGACCATCGATGATGCCGTTGGCAACAGTCAATAGAGGCACGGCCAGCGTTGCAGGAATCAGATCACCGATATCCTTCGTCAGACGTTGAAAGTCGGCGGCGAACAGCGTATCCGCATTCATAAACGTCACAAATATGTGTCAATCGGCATTGAAAAATGACCCCCAATCGGCGTCCAAAATTGACCCCCCTCCTTGTGGTGTTTTGAAGGCTGACGCAGGTGGTCGGTGGAATGAGCGCGCCGTCGCGTAGCGCTTCGCGTGACGCGAAGTGAAGGCGCGCGGGGTGTCGTTGGCGAACGCAGTCGATTCAGCGTTTGAGCTGTTCCGGAATCAGGAGCGGTGCATGAATCGCCAACTCTCGTTGCCGGTCTCGATGATGTCGCAATGATGGGTGAGACGGTCGAGCAAGGCCGTGGTCATCTTCGGATCGCCGAACACGGAGGGCCATTCTCCGAAGGGGAGGTTCGTGGTGATAGCGATCGAGGTGATTTCATAGAGTTTGCTGACGAGATGGAACAGCAGTTGTCCGCCGGTCTGGGCGAAGGGTAGGTATCCTAATTCATCGAGGATGACCAAATCGCGCCGGCACAGTTGATTGGCGGCGCGCGCCTGGTTGCCGGCCCGCGCCTCGGCATCGAGGTGGTTGACCAGAGCGACGACGTTTTAGCAGCGTGCCCGCGCGCTGTTGCAGATCAGGCGCGGGCGATGGCGACACTCAGATGGGTTTTGCCGCTGCCCGTTCCGCCGACCAGGACGAGGTTGCGCTTGCCTTCCAGGAAAGCGCCGGTGGCCAGATCCCGGACCCGGGGTTCGTTGACCGGACTGGCGGAAAAATCGAAGTCGGCCAACTCCTTGGCCATGGGCAGCTTGGCGATGGTCATCTGATACTTGATCGAGCGCGCCGTCTTGTCGGCGCTCTCGACCTTGAGCAGCTCGCCGATGACGCGCTGTATCGGATGTTGGCGCTTGATGGCTTGGTCCACGATCTCGTCGAAGGCCGCGCGCATGCCCGACAGACGCAACGCCTTCATCAGGTCCAGCACCTCATGACGCTCCACAGCTAACCTCCGTCAAGTGATCGTAACGACGGCAATCGGCCGTCGGCTCAAGGCGAAGACACAGATCCGCCGGTGTCGGCATCGGCACCGGGGGCGCGGGCTGGCGCCGCCGGGCCAGGATGTTGAGGACCACATCGGCGCTGCAGGCCCCACCGGCAAGGGCTTCGGCACAAGCCGCCTCGACCGCCTCCAACCCGTCGTCCAGCACCGCGCCGAGGATCTTGACCACCTGGCGGTCGCCATCCGCATGGTCGCCCAAGCGGGCGCGTACGCGTCCCAAGGCGCCTGGTAACGGCCAGTTCTTGAACGGCGCGCCATTCCTCAGCGCGCCAGGCTTTCTCTTGAGAACCGGCACGTAGTGCCAGGGATCGTAGATGACCTGGTTACGCTCGAAGCAGCGCGGATGCTCGGCAACGGTCTCGCCGTCCTGGCGGATCACGATCCGATCGGCATAGGCTTGAACATCGACCGGCTGTCCCATGGCGCGCGCCTCCACGCTGTACTGGTTACGGTCGAAGCGCACCAGACAGGTCTTGGAAACCGCCGTCTCGACCGCACGGAATCCGTCGAACGGTCCTCGATAGGCCATCAGATACGGCCGCTCCGCCTCGAACACCTCCCACACCGTCTTATCCTTCAAGACCGGATGCGGGCGCCGCTGCGCCTCGCCCACGCACCGATCCCGTAGCCAGGCGTTGATCTCCGCGTAAGACCGCCCGCGCGGCCGCGGCACGAACAGCCTGCCGCGCACATGCCCCACCTGGTTCTCCACCTGACCCTTCTCCCAACCGGCCCCGGGCGTGCAGGCAACCGGGTCGATCAAGTGGTGCGAACACATCTGAAGAAAACGCCGGTTGTAGGCGCGCTCCTTGCCGATGAACACCGTCTGCACCACCGTCTTCATGTTGTCGTAGATGCCGCGGCGACAGACACCGCCGAAGAAACGGAAGCTGCGCTCGTGCGCCTCGAACACCATCTCCTGGCCTTCCCGCGGAAAAATCTGAACCAGGAAGACGCGGCTGTGGCACAGCCGCATATGCGCCGCCTTGACCCGGGTGGGCGTGCCCGCGACCACCGCATACGCGTGACGCCAGTCGAACTGGTACGCCTCGCCGGGATCGAAGATCAACGGCACATAGGCTTGCGCGTCCGATCCCGATCGCCGCCGGCGCCACGATGCCGCGTAGCGACGCACCGCATCGTAACCGCCGTCATAGCCCAGGACCGCCAGCTCCTCGTACATCCGCACCAGCGACAGGCGATCGCGCCGGCCCTTGCCCTCGTTGGCCTCCAACAGCCGTTCCAACTCCTCGACCCAGGGACCCAGCTTCGGCAGCGGCTGCGTCTTGCGGTCATAGCACAACGACGTCTTGTCCTCGCGCACCACCTTGCGAACCGTGTTGCGCGACAGCTTCAAATCCCGGGCGATCTGCTTGATCGGCACCCCCCGGCCCAGATGATCCCGACGAATCCGTGCGATCGTTTCCACAACCAGCATCTCCCGTCACCCCGCTTGTCCAAACAACGCGGTGAGTTGACTTGCTCAACTTCAGGGGGTCAATTTTGGACGCCGATTCCCCCGCTAGGGGGTCAATATTCCACGCCGATTAACACAAATATGACCAAGTTGCTGATAACAACAGCCGCCAGGCTGAGAATATTTTGGTCCTTTAGCGGAGTCGCCATGTCGCCATTGCCCGAAGGTGGAGGTTCATTCAAGCTTTTTCACCGGTGTCTCTTAGTCGTTTTGCGGCATTCGTCCACTCACTCCCCGCTGTGCGGCTTAGTCCACTACCAGACCGTGCCTTGTCAAAAGATCGCGGAGTACAAAGGTCCGATGTGCCGCAGCCGCCTGGAAAAAACGGAAGATTGGCTTGTCGAGGGCCTTGCGTGAATCGGTAGCCTTTCTCAAGCCATCAAGCCCCCTCTTCCATTGAGTTCCCTGGTAAGGGAGGATGAATTCGGCCCCGACGAACAACTCACCCGCTTTGGCCGCGTTCTTCCAAGCTCTCTCCCGGCCGTCACGGGGTGCCTGCGTCGCAAGAATTCGGGCAACTACATCTTGAATGTCCTCGAAGGCTCGACCTCCATCCCGCTTCACATATGGGTTCTGCTCACCCAATAGGACGAACATGCCATGCAGTTTCTCGCAGGCATCGAGAAACGTTGCTGGGTTGTCCCGAAGACCGGACGAGCGTTTCTTAGGATATTCGTAATCGAATTGCCATCGAAGGTATGGACGGTCTGGATAGGTCATTGCTGCGCCATGTCCAAGCCCGCCCGATAAACTTTCGGCAGCGCTGCTCACGAAACGATCTTTGAACTTTGAAATCCCGCTCGATAGCGTGTGATTCCATTTCTCCGGATTGCGAATGTTAGGGAGATCGCTCATTTCTTCACCATACCTCTCCCGAAATCGAGTCACTTTTCTCTCAATGTGATCTGAGATTTTCGGATCGACATTGACAAGAACGAACGATGAGGAATCGATCTTGTTCCAGCGTGAGCTCACTCCGGAGAAGCTATAGTGAGAAAAGGTATCGGCGTAGACGTGGGCCGTGATTCCGACCAAGTAGAGGCCGAACGACTTATCGGCCAGAGACAGGTTGTGCTTGACCATCTCACGGGCGATTTCGCTGTCTTTCCGACACAGGAGGCGCTCGGAAATCGTTCGGCCTTCGTTGCCAGGGATGAAGTGAAACGGCACCCAGATAAGCCGCTGGTCATGATGGTCGATATTTTTAATGTCGGTTGTATGGTGCGCGGTGGGTACAAAGTCGAGCCGTCCACCGTCCGGGAACTCGATCATCTCCCTGTCCCCATTGTCATCGACGAACTCGGTTGCGGTCGCGATGGTCTGACAGACCTTCGGCGCCAAACCTGCGGCGCGGGCCATGGCGTAGGTCCCGAAATAGTGCATGTCTTTCTGCATAGCGGCCGCCTCCTTAATGCGAAATAAAGTAGCTAGGTGTTATTTGACAAGCAGCGTCTCGAAGTCGTCATCTTTCCGCTTCGTATACAGAGAGACACCATCTTCAACATTTGTTTGAAAGACATGCTGCGCCACACTCTCGTAAATTTTCAGCGCCTGTGAATCCGGGTGACCGTATTGATTGTCCACACCCGCGCTGATCAACACCGTATTGGGTGACACCAAGAGCGCCATTTTCGGGTGCGAGGCGTTCTTCGAACCGTGATGCGGTGCACTAAGTACATCGGATTTGAGTCCATCCCCAAACAATCGTGTAATCGTTTCCCATCGCGCATTCTCCGTATCTCCAGTAACCAGATAGGCAAATCCGTCACCGCCAATACCCGTCAATTTAAGCACGAGGCTGCAATTGTTCGAATTGTCCATGTCTTCAATGTGAGGCGAAAACACTTCGTACTCGAAGAAAATCGACAGCCCGTTCATGAGGCTGGAATCCAGATCATCAAGACGCACCGACACTTTTCGAAGTGGGTGGCCTGTCCCCTCTCGCCGACGCTCGTGTTTACGAATGACCTTGAAAACCGCGGTGGCATTGTCCGTATCCTTATAGTATTTCGGATACATAATCCAATCTGGATGGTATGCATCGAGTACCTGGTCGACACCGAGCGGATCCGCATGATCATTATCGAATCCGGTCAGTGCAAGTCCAACAACATTTTGGTTTTTCAAAAATGAGTGAAGTTGCCGCTCGACGTCCTCGGCACTGTCAGCGGGCCACCGGGAATCAACGATGACCGCTTCACCGCGGTGACGGACCGCAGCGAGTTCACCTTGCCCTACGTAGACTGTCAGAGCCTCCATTCAAACTAGGACCGAGGTTGCGCAAGTGCATCGTAAAGCGCGCGATTCATCGTCTTCTCTAGCCCGTACACTGCCAAAGTTGCGGAAGAGTACTGGCGCTCGTTCAGTTGCTCGATGGATTTGGCGCACTGGTCTGGCGTATTTTTAAGGAGCACCTGATAGTACGGTCCTTCTGCTGGGCGTTCGTCCGTCATTTCAGGAATCGTCACCTCAACCACAGACCCGTCGACCAAAGATATTGGACCCTTCCAATAAAGAGTGTTCGCTCGTTTTGATTGGTATGGCCGAATACCCGGATACAATTGCTCAAGCGCTCCTTGGTCGGCCGCGCGAACGCTGCTAACGGTCGGCGCTCCGCCGGCCTGATCGGTCAGCTGTACCGGCCAGACAGCTGGCTGCTCGGTAACCGCAATACTGCTTGAATCAAGCTCATAAACACGGCTGTCGCCCCGATACAACACATAGTGACGAATCTGATAACGTTCTAAACCACTTAACGTTGATTGACGCGCGACGACCAACAGCGCATAAAAGAAATTTAGATTGTGCTGGTCGTGATTGACAATTCGTTGATAGGTTTCGATATCGCCGTTGCTCAGCGTTGGAAAGCCATTGACATGATGTGTGTGCCAATTGCCCAGGTGTTCAATATCCGGGTGTGCAGTTTCAATCTGCCGGAACACCTGCGCCTGGTACTCACCATCCTGGAAAAGGCTCGAACTCGAACGGCGCGCATTCGGCCCTGGCTCGATAACGCCAGCAACCTTGATATTAAGCGAACCTCTTTTGCCATGCTCGACCATACCGACGATGCGCCCGCCAGTTTCATCGCGATCATACCTATCGCACTCGTCAAAAACCGACTGCAACGCATCCGCGCAAATCGATACCGTGATCTTTGGTGCTCTTTTCCTAAATCTCATTCTTGCCTCCGCAAACCTTGCAGCCTTCCATCACTGGCAACTTTATGCGTTGTATCTGAAAATGCTTATCAAATGGGTAGACGGGCCGGTTGCCCCAGACAACGTAATTTTCATCAATTGGGACGAGAAACTTCGGTCGCTCGGCCGCCGCATCGCCCAATGCGTCTAAGACGAATCGTGCGTGAAACGACGTGATGAACGCGATATCGATGGCCAAGCCGGGGGAGTCTTTAATTTCCTCGGCGTTGAGACCGTACATTCTCTCGTCACGTTCTTCTTCTGGTATGAGGTCGATTTCACGAATGCCCTGACGATAATTGGTGCCGCGCTCAAGAAAATCCTCCAAACAGGCCAAACAACCGCCAGCACCCGGCCGATACGCAAACACTTCGCCCCCAATGCCGCGGGTGAAGACTCGCCCGACCACAAATGGCGTTTGGTTATCGACACACAGTTGATTCAGCTGATAGCGGGTAACCTCGTTGTCCGTTGCTAGAACGACCACATCCGTCTGTTGTACTTCTGCTCCAAGTCCGTCCCAGGTTTCAATATCCTCATGGTGGGGGCGAATCTGAATGTTGGGATTTCTATCCAACAGTACGTCACTGAGTGCATCGACTTTGTGCTGCCCAAGATAACGAATGCCGCAAACGTGCCGAATGACGTTCTCATCCTCAAGCACATCGTTATCGACCAGAGAAAAATTCTGCACGCCGGACAGCGCGAGTTGCAGCGCAACTTGACTGCCGCCGGAACCGGTACCGGCTACCAGTACATGCAAGTTCGAGAACGCGTCGATGTCGAATAGATTCTGAATGCGCGCAAATAGTCGATCGTTCAATTTACGCCTCACTCTCATCGTGCCAGTCGCCAGTGCTCTGCCATTGCGCATAGTTCGCAAGCCAACTTCGGGCCAGTGTCAACACATGGACAATATCGTGTTTACTCGGATTCCAACTTTCCATGACACCGAAAATGCACAGCGAGCCATCGTGCCAGCGATTAGGACATTCGTCGTCGAGCGGCTCGGCGCTCACCAACGGCGATTTCACCGGGTAGCCGTGCGGCAAGGTCACGGTTATGTTGATTTCTTTCTTTTCTCCCGCATTGGGAAATACAAGCTGAATTTCTTTGCTTTCACTAAACGAAACCCGATACGCCTCGTCGTTGTCACCAAGTTTCTCCAGTTCCTGGCCAATACGTCCAACTGGTATGTCGGGCAAAAAGTACGAAACTGGTACTAGGCAGGCCTTTTGCTGACCGTTTCGCTCGATGACAAAAGCGCGCGAGCCCTTAGCAACCTCATCCAGGATTTCACCGGGGCGGCTTCGCAGATCCATCATGGGCAAGGGTTCGAATTTGAGTGTCATCGTTTAGTGCTTTATTTCTGCGCCGGGCCAGCGTCCGTTGGCTCGATACACTTCGTATTTGCTTAACCACGTCGCCGCTCGTGCGATCGCGAACGTCAGGTCGTGTCGACCGGGATTCCACATGCTCGGGTGTAAATAGCAGATCGTGTCGTCGGTGTATCGATGCGGCGAGCTGGCAAGTACCGGTTTGCGAACGTGCACCGCGGGCATGCTGTTCGGGTAGTTTTCCGGGAATCTTACGGCCAGGGTTGTAAAGCTGCCGGCTGGTTTGCAGCGCGATCAAGGCCATAAGTTTGCCGTCACCCGTTGCGTGCGCCTCCACGTAGTCGAAGTGCTGTTGCGCGCTGGCAATATCCTGGCGGACTACCGCGATGTATTCACCCTACTGCTGCGGTTCTCTCGCGACGTTCGCGGCATCGCGCTGGAACGACTCTCGCTCCAACATATCGATGCGTGCTTCGTGGAGTCGTTCCTTGAGCATCTCGCTAAAGACCGTCAGGTATCGATTCGAACGCAAAACCATCGGCTTGCGACGTTGCATGCGTTCTTCCGTTACGTGCAATCCGAAGTGCCAGAGCGCTTGTTCCAGTGTCAACAGATCTTGGCCATTCCGTTGCGACGCCATGCACGCCCGGTGGTCGGATATCTCTCGAAGGAATACCTCAGCGAGATCCTCGCGCAGCCCGACCTGCGTACGCCAGCGGGTCGCAGAGATGCGGTCCTCTTGAGCGTTCTCTACGATACCGGCGCACGCGTACAGGAGTTGGTCGATCTCAGCGTTGGCGACCGACGCCTGGAGTCACCGGCGCAGGTCCGCCTCATGGGTAAAGGCCGCAAGATGCGGGCCGTGCCGTTGATGGCCGCTACGGTACAGCTTCTGGTTGACTATCTGCATGAGAACGGGCTCGACCGTCCCGAACATTTTGAGCGGCCCCTTTTTCAGAACCGAAAAGGAAATCGACTCTCACGGTGGGGCGTGCGCTATATCCTGGAAAAGTACGTCGAGGCCGTGCGCAATCAACACCCGGGCTTCACCCAGCCGGTGAGCCCACACAGCTTACGCCACACCAAAGGGATGCATCTGCTGCACAGCGGTGTCTCGCTGGAGATCATTCGCGACTTCCTCGGCCATGTCGACGTGAAGACGACGCAAATCTATGCGCGGGCCAATCTCGAGATGAAGCGAAAGGCTCTCGAGAAAGTCGGCGACGCGACCTCGCTTCCCCAATTGCCGTCATGGCAACAGGACAAGTCGCTGCTCCAGTGGCTGCATTCGTTGTGACATGAACGGCTCGTACCGACTACCTCGTAACCGAGGGCCGCCACGTGTCACCCAAACTTTATGGTGGGCCGTGCCCAATGAATCCCCTATCACTCCGCTCGTTCGACGCAATGGCTCCACATAACCGTTCACCTACCACAATAGGCCGTGGTCACCTGTTCTCGCTCATGCCCCAGCTCCCGGCTGATAGTCAGCCTGGCTTCACGGTCCCGTGTGCGCTGCTCCGGAGTCAGGGACTTGCTGTCCGGTCCACCGGTGGCCGGGCACTTCCAGCCCGTCAGTGCCTCGTAGCGGTCCTGCGCATAGGCATGACGCAGCCCGTGCATCCTGGAAAGCCCGGCCCTAAAGGTGTTGCCTTCATAGACCCGAAGCTGATGCACATAGCTGCGATTGCTTGGGATCATTGAACCGAAGCCGGCCAGTCTGCGTGCCCGGTTGAGCACGTCCCGTTGTGCATCCGTACGAACTAGAATGCTTCGCGATTTTCCACCCTTGGTCCAGCTGGCCTTCAGAATGAGGTGGTCGCCCCGGTCCGCATAGCTGGGCTGGAACTTCATCGCCTCTTCCCGGCGCAGGCCAAAGGCCTGCTGCAACTCCAGGCTCATGCGCACATGTTCATCGCGTACCTTGTCCAACTGCTCGCGGGTCACGGTGCAGGCTTTGGACTCGTTGGCCACAAAGCGCCGGTCCGGTATGCCGTAATGTTCGTTTGATTTGGCGACCACGTGCCGCTTGTCGATCTTGGCCGCCCACCAGCGAACCGCCGCCATGCGGTTTTTGATCGTCCCGATCGATAGGCCCTGCTCAAACCAGAGCTTGACCAGGGCCTCGACGTGCTTTGGTTTTAATGATCGGGCGTACATCTTACGGTACCCCATCGCATGCAGTTCATTCGCGGCGCGGGTCAGGATGTGCTCGCGATTGTCCTGTGTGGCATAACTGCCCTCCCGGCACTGGCGGCAGAGTTGTTTGAGGTCGTGGTTCAAGCCTTTCAATCGTGTTCTCCTTAGTCTGGTGAGTGTTTCTGACGCACCTGGCAGCCGGAGCTGACAGCAGGTTCGCTTGCGCGATACGGTCATGGGGCACGACCCCCGGTCGACTTGAAAATGCCTGGTCAAGGCAACGCAGGATATCCTCTGTTGAAGACCGGCCCTGCGCAGGCCAATGTGCCCGTATATGGGCGGTTTCGATGTAGGGTTACACCTCCTTTGAAATGAGCGGAGCGACTCCGCATGAATTAAAAGAACAAGCACGGCGAAACAAAGCCCGAAGGCGAGCGTCACGCACGAAGCTCGTGAGTTAAAACAGGCAAACGCCTGTGAGGATGGACAGGCCCGTGAGGAACTGCCCGGTATCGATAAGATGTTGAAGCTGGACCGCGGCTTTTGCCGATGCACCCGTTACACGGTCCGAAGGGTGCCTTGTTGCCACTGATATACCGCAGTGGCTACGGATAAAACTGTTTCGTGCAAAAAGTATAGCACGCAGTTCGAGTCTGCCACGGATAATGTTGTTAGCGTGTAGCTACATTTACGACGCCGTAATTCGCGTGGCATTCGGACACGCAGGAAGGAACGTACCGTGTATCTTGCGCCCGGGCTCCAAATATGGCCGCGTCACTACGACGCTTCGCTTGGGTAGTGACACGGCCGCTCGCACTGGACAAGCAGTTCGCCAAGCAGTTCACCGAACATTAACCTGTCGCGCCGGGTGCATCTGTCCGCATTGGACAATCCTCGGCGGTAGTTTGTTGCGGTGTTTTCATGGGCCCGAAGCTATTGACTGCGCGGAGGCTGTGCAATCTGCAGCACGCCGCCTCATGCACCTACGGCTGTCAACGGCGGCGGGAATATGCACCGGCGCGGCAGCGTAAAAATGTACCAAAGGCACGGTGCAGCTTGCCCCCGTAGTCCATGGGAGGGCCGCGCGCGCGGGGCGACGCGCCCTGCGCGCGGCTGGCGGTGGCCCGCGCGTGGAAGGGGCCTGTGGGCCCACGGGGACAAGCGGGGGTTATTCGGACGGGCGCCGGTGTCCGGACCGGCTCTGCTTGAGCCGGTAGCTTTCCCCGTTCATCTCCAGGATGTGGACGTGGTGGGTGATGGGGTCGAGCAGTCCGCCGGTGAGGCGCTCGCTGCCGGTCTACGACAGCGGGACGTATCCGAGTTCGTCGACGATCGGGAGACTGACCTTGGCGACCTCGGCCTGGAGGCGAAGCAGTCGCTTCTCGTCGCGCAGGCGCTCGAAGATCCGCTACGCCGTGTGCCGCTGCTTGCACGGCACGTTCCGGTCTGTGTCCGCCTTGATGATCGCGTCGACGCAGCCGGTGACCCCGTCCAGCTTGGGCCGCCGCACCGGCTTCGTCCGGCGATAGCCCGGCGGCGGCGAATAGCTCAGCATCGTCTTCACCGTCCGGCGGTCGATGCCGAACCGGCGCGCCGCCCCTCGCCAAAACCGACAAGGCCCCCCCCCGGTGGCGCATTTTTGCGCCGCCGCGACCGGACCGCCCGGCCGCCTCGCGTGGCGCATTATTCCGCCGCCGTTAACCCACGGCACTGATGTGGCCACTACCGCCCAGGACAAAACGATCAAAAAGCAGCCAAAAAACCGCGACAGTTGTTGTAACGGCTTTTTATTGTTTCTCCATTATTTCTGTATAGCGTGGGCGTGCCATGTAGAAAAAAGGAGCTATGAATGAGCTTGAGGATTGTGAGATTAAAGGAGGTTCAGCGCATGACCGGGTTATCACGCTCAACCATTTACGCGGAAATTGCCAGAGGACATTTCCCGAAGCAAATCAGGCTGACCGGGGCCCGCTCGGTCGGCTGGCATGAAAGTGCAGTCATTCAGTGGATCGAATCCAGACAACAGGCATGATGCAGGAAAGATGCGATTTCCTTGACCAATGGCTGTTTGAGTTTAGCCGTTGGCCGCTTTTGAGACTATCGGACTTACCTCCCCCGATGCCCGCATTCCATCCAGGTAATCCGCCCACCACTGCATCATCGCCCGACGCTCATCCAGATAGCGGGCATGATAGGTATATGCAGCCCGGACGCTGTTTCTCTCCTTGTGGGCCAACTGGCGCTCAATGGCATCCGGATTGAAGCCTGTCTCGTTCAGTATTGAGGATGCGGTCGCCCTGAAACCATGGGGTACCGCTTTACTCTTGCCTTTACGGGTACCATCGTAACCCAGTTTGAAAATGGCACGGCGCATGGTGTTATCGGACATTTCCCGGGTACGCTGGCGCTCTGATGGGAACACCATGTCGTAGTTACCGGTCATGCCCTTCAACAGCTCAAGTACTTCCATGGCCTGGCGAGAGAGTGGAACCACGTGTTCATTTCCCATCTTCATGCGATCGGCGGAGATTCGCCAGACTTTATCCTTGAAGTCAAACTCCTCCCAGCGGGCACCGCGCAATTCGCTGGAGCGCACAAACGTCAGCAGTAATAACTTGATCGCACGTTGAGTCAGCATGCGGCCCCTGTCGCTATAGGTCTCCAGGGCTCTCAGAAACTGTGGCAGTTCTGCTCTGGGCAGGGAGGCCCGGTGCCGGACCTTGCGTTGTTTGACGATACCCTCCAAGTCGCCGGCGGGGTTACCGATGGCAATGCCTTGCTGGACCGCAAAGCGGCAGGCCGCATTGATAGCCTGCTTAACCCGGTTGGCGACATCCAGCGCACCACGTGCTTCAATCTTGCGAATCGTGGCAACGACACGCTTGGGGGTGATTTCATCAATGGATAAATGACCCAGGTCCTGGAAAACGTTATCTTCCAGGCGTTTAAGTACCCGAGCAGCATGATCTGGACTCCAGGTGTCCCGGCAATGTTCCCACCACTGGCGGGCTATGTCCTCAAAGCGATTCACCTGCATGGCCCGCTTTTCTTCTTTGCGAACCTCGCCAGGGTCCTGATCATTTTCAAGGTGGATCTTGGCCTTTCTGCGCTTCTCCCGGGCATCTTTAAGGCCTACCTGTGGATAGACCCCCAGAGCCAAGGTCTTGCGCTTGCCCCGAAACCGATAATCCAGACGCCAGTACTTGTGACCATTTCGCTTGACGAGCAGGTACATGCCGCCGCCATCCGCCATTTTGAAGTCGTCGGAGCGAGGTTTTGCTTTCTTGATTTGTGTATCTATCAGGGTCACTTGACGGTACTTTTTTACAATTGAACCAAGATACCGTCAAAAATACCGTCAAATTTTCCGGCTGTCAACATATTCTATCGGACGTAAAAAACTGTAAATCACACGTAAACTTCTATTTATATTAGTTTTTATAGACGTTACGGGACTTTACGGGACGTTGCTGGAAAGCTCAAATGGTGCCCGGGGCCGGAATCGAACCGGCACGGCCGCGTTGGCCGGCGGATTTTAAGTCCGCTGCGTCTACCAATTCCGCCACCCGGGCGCCGATGATCGCAAAGGAAAATGGAGGCTGGGACCCGAATCGAAAGGGCGTACACGGCTTTGCAGTTCGTTACGCGTTCGCGCCGATTCAACCACTTGACGTCCGTTTTGGGAGCCAAATGCGTCTGAATTCGGGGACCTGATCAAACGGTCAGATACTGTATATTCCCAACCGCGTTGAGTGCAAATCACCGCGACAAATGTCGCAATCTGCCCATTCCGCTGTTACCCGCGATGTAAGTAGTAGGGTCCATCTGCCCCCATATCGCTCGCGGCCTGGGCGCTCGAGCCGCCGACCTGATCAATTTCGGAAATCAATCGCGATGAAGTGCACGTCGAGCGCGACGCAGGACGAAGCCTCAATTTCTAGCCGACACCTCGCTATCGCATCGGACGGTCACATAACCATCCTCGGTTTAGTGGGTGGAACGCCGTTTCCTGAATCGGAATTGCTGGATGAAGATGCCAAGCACTATCAGAGGAGCCGTAAATGGTTCCGGTATGTCTGGTTCCGGTATGTCGGTGACGAACCCAGCGAAGGTAAAAGGCGTACTTTCTGTGGCTCCCGGATTATTACACACTGGACCGCTGGTCCCAGCAGTCGTTTCAGTACAACCGTAACCCACCACGAAGGAACCCAACGCGAGATTCGTAGTTGAAAACTCTATCCAATCACCGCGACTGAACAGCGGGCTAAAGGCGATCTGATAGACGAACAGTTGCCATGAATCAAGGCCACTCGCGCCAGTCCAATTTGGATAGTTCTGCGAATCGCTTCCGTCCGGCGTGAGTCCGATCACTTCGTAAACACTGAGATTGGGGCTCGACGTTACTGAGTCGTAGGTTCCTGCATCACCGGTGGCGGTATTCCAGCTTCCGCCATAAATATTGGTACCGCCCAGCGTGAAACCGGCGGTCAGGCTGATTGGCTCGCTGACTCCAGTATTTGCGAGGGTTGGCGTAACGCCATCAGGTGTCGCAAAAATGAGGAGCAGAGGATTGATGATCTCCTTACTTCCGCCGCCATGATATGTCAGGCGAAAACCATCAGCGCCAATCGGGACGGGATCGGTCACGACTTGCTCCGGAACGGCGACACCGGTGGGAGTGATCCGGATGAGTTCAGCGAAAGCCGGAAGCGCAAATACCGCGCTGACCAACATCAAAAATAGAAAACTTGCGTACCTGAGCATTGATTCCTCTCTAGCCATTTGTAACGACACGCGATTCGAACGCAGCGGTCACAACCACTGAGCAAGATCCGCGCCATTGCGTCATATCGCCTATAAATCAGGAACTTGAACAATGTTGCAGGATTGAGTGAAGGATATCCCGGCCAAATTTGTAAAAAATCTTGACAAGCTTTGCACACTTCAAAACCTACGACTTCTCCGAAACTGTCTATTATTCAGGATGTTACGCAGTTTTCTCTCAAACTCGGCGGCTCAATTACCTGTAAAATTTTCTGACAAATTAAAACACGTGGTAGAGCCCGCCTTATGGTCGGCGCAACAATACACTAGCAAATTTCGCAGTCAACCTACTGATAGATAAGAGTTTTTCTAAGGTTAGGTCTCGGTTACCTACGACCGTGCAAAGGATGCCGCTTATCTAATTTCTTCGTCAAAACCTAAGCCCTAGACGGATCTAGTCGTGGCCGATAAACCTCATTCTACGTTGCCTAACTCGGACGCCACGAACGGGCAGTTTGGAGGCTGGGACCCGAATCGAACGGGCGTCCACGGCTTTGCAGGCCGCTGCATAACCACTCTGCCACCCAGCCTTCGTTTCCGTTGTTCGGGGTGGCGCCGCACGCACGCAGACAACCATCGCTGCGGTGCAAAACGGAAACCCCGCCCGTGCGCGGTTTCAACGATATATTTGGAGCGGGAAACGAGACTCGAGATCGCGACCCCAACCCTGGCAAGGTTGTCCCGCACGTCACCCAAACAACTGGCTGCGCTGCATTATCGGTATTCTAATCGAATCCGCAAGCTGGGCATTTGTGGAGATAAATGGGTTGAATCGTCCGGTTTTTAATGGGCGGTTAAACCCTTCCGGTTTCGAATACTGGGAATGCGCTCGGGCTGCGCAAGAAGACCCTTCTCTACGAGATGTTGATGGAGGACCTCGGCGACAATCCGGTGTCCATGCTCGTTCCAGTGCCAATTGGTCTCCCACTCAAACCGATTTCCGTCTGCCTCGTAGCGTTCAAGAAAGGCTTCCGTCAGATCGATGAAATCGACACTCTCCTCCAGACACACCCTGCGCAACATGCCGTTCAACCTTTTCACTCGGCTTTTTGCCAGCGTCCCTTGATAAATGTCGTTCCTAGGTGCATCGATCATAAAGATGATGGGTCTGCCGGAGTGCGCTCCCCGGATTTGCGAAACGACGTATGAGGTCGTTTCGGCAAGCAGGTCCTGAATAGATTGGACACCCGCTACGTCGATGTTGGCATCGAAATCAATGTCCCGTCCCTGCCAGATGCCCTTCGTTCCGGTCGTTGCTTCGCTGCCGCCGAGCAGCTGGGTCCAGGTGTTTTCAATCTTGAGGTTGAGATACAGATACCTCACCAGCGCACTGTTCCTGGCCAGGCGTTTTATAGGGCTAGGGGTGTACCCCCGGGGCTCGACCTCCGAAAACAGCCCCTGCTCACGGGCCAGTTGTAGAAACCAGGGTTTGGGCAGATAAGGAACCTCGTCGATGCTGTACAGGCTCTCGTCGAAGTCGTTGTGGACGATGGAAAAGACGAAGACGTCCGGGTCGAAGTGGCGGGCGACGTAGCGGCTCAGGTGCAAGTATTGCGACAGCGGCGCTCCCGAGATTCCGAAGCTATAGACGTCGGCCGCACCGTCGAGTCGCTGATGCAGGAGCGCGGCAAAGTGATCTTCCGTGTCAAGGTAGATGGCTTCCACGTAGGAATCCCCGATAACCGCAATGAGCGGTTTGTCGCGGTCCTCGGCCGGTTCATAGTCCCGTTGACTGTTCCAGCCATAGTTATTGATCCGCCACCGCCCCTGGATGTTAGCAAGCTTACCCGTAGTGACGGTGCCCGACCGTCGTTTCTGCGTGTCGAACCGAAAAATACGCTCATTGGGATCGAAGTAGGCATAGGGCGGCTCGCTCGCCGGCACGACAAACCGCAGAGCGAGTTCGATCAGGACGAAGCAGAGCAACAACATCGGCATCGACACGAAGAAGACGTTCTTGATGCCCTGCACGATCCTATTTTTTTCTGTCATGGCGGGGATCGGCTCCGTCAGGCTGACGCGTGGAGCGAAGTTTTTACCGTTGATGGATGACGATTGCCGGCTGGTCGATCGCTTTTACCCAGCCTGATCGTGGATAAACAACCAGACAACAATTTATTGTCTGATTGTGATCTATGCTGTTCTCTAAGTATTTGAAAAATGGAGCGGGAAACGAGATTCGAACTCGCGACCCCAACCTTGGCAAGGTTGTGCTCTACCAACTGAGCTATTCCCGCGCTTTCGACCATCCCTGGTCTGCCCGCGCCGATCGCGCGTCGTCACTGGGAACTGGCAGCGCGATGTTAACAGGTTCGGACCCGCAGAAGGAGGCGCAGCCCGCCTGGACGACGGGGCTGTCGCGGTCCCTGTACCGGCATGAGAACCCGCTAATTATCGGACAGGTCGGGCCACGCCAGTGACAGATAAACGAACATCGACCACAGGGTCATGATCATCGCGACATACAGCAGGACCATGCCGATCGAGTAGAACCAGGCCGGCGCCTCATCGCCGCCGCCGATGATGAGGAACACCAGCGCGATCATCTGTAGCGCGGTTTTTACTTTGCCCAAATGCGATACGGCAATTTTCTTGCGCGCACCCATTTCTGCCATCCATTCGCGCAGCGCCGAAACAGCGATTTCGCGGCCAATGATCACCGCTACAGGTAACGCGAGCCACACACTCGGATGCGCTTGCAATATCACCACGAGAACCACGGCAACCATTAATTTGTCGGCCACCGGATCGAGAAAGGCGCCGAGTTGCGACGTCTGATTCAGACGGCGCGCAAGATAGCCGTCCAACCAATCCGTCAGCGCCGCAACCCCGAACACGGCCGCGGCGACTACATGCGCGGTGCCGAACGGCAGGTAATAGCACACGGCAAAACATGGGATCAGCGCGATGCGAACGATCGTCAGGATGTTCGGCAAGGTCATCAACATGACGGCCTCCGGCGCTGCCCATCATTGAACTTCGAGTTAGCGTACTGTCCCGCAATAAACTTCATAATTCGCTGGTTCTCGTGCCGCGCTACGGCGTTGCTCGTCGTTGCCGTATTCCCGATACGACGCCTCCTCGCGCCTTGTAGCGCAACACGAGTCCTGCGCGATTTATCGAAGTTTATTGCGGGACAGCACACTAGTCATGCAGCACATCGTAGATCCGTTGCGCTAGTTCCAGGCTGATCCCGGGTACGCGTCGCAGGTCGTCGATCCCTGCGCGGCTGATCCCCTGCATACCTCCGAAATGTTGAATGAGCCGTTGCCGGCGTTTGGCGCCGACGCCCGCGATCTCCTCGAGTGGCGATCGCTTGCGGGCGTTCGCGCGGGAACGCCGGTGCGCTTCAATCGCAAATCGGTGGGCTTCATCGCGAACGTGTTGCAGAAGATGCAGCGCTGGAGAGTCGGGTGCGAGGCGATATTCGCGGCGCCCGTCGTGGAGCACGAGCTTTTCGAGCCCCGGTTTACGCGTCACGCCTTTAGCGATGCCGACGACGGCAACGTGGTCGATCTGTAATTCGCCGAGCACCTCGATCGCCTGCGCCGCCTGTCCTTTGCCACCGTCGATGAGGACCAGATCCGGTAAGGTCCCTTCTTCCCGCTTCAGGCGGCTATAGCGCCGTTCGAGCGCTTCATGCATCGCTGCGTAATCATCACCGGGCCCCGCGCCTTTGATATTGAACTTGCGGTAATCCGATTTCCGCGGGCCGTTGCGATCGAAAACCACGCATGACGCCACCGTCGACTCACCGGCGAGGTGGCTGATATCAAAGCATTCGATACGTTCAATGGCGACGTCGCGATCGAGGGCTTCGCTGAGCGCGGCGATGCGTTCGTGGTGCCCCGCGGCTGTCGACAGGCGCTGATCGAGCGCGACCTCGGCGTTATCCATCGCCATGCGCAACCACCGCGCACGCTCGCTACGGACGGCGTCGCGTATGCCGATGCGTCGTCCGTGCGCCTGTGACATGGCCTCGGCCAGCCACGCCGCCTCGGCAACCGGTTCACTGATGATAATGTCCCGCGGGAT
The DNA here is from genome assembly GCA_965217605.1 of Gammaproteobacteria bacterium. Lineage (GTDB taxonomy): Bacteria > Pseudomonadota > Gammaproteobacteria > JAYYZW01. The sequence continues at coordinate 79,271 of CBDCJB010000002.1, read as the reverse complement.
ATCCCGATCGCGATGCGCGGCCAGATAGAATTGTGCGAGAAAAGCTTCCAGCACGTCGCCCGAACTGCTGTCTTGCGTATGCGCCGGGAAAAACGCCTTGTTTCCCAACACGCGCCCGTGCCGCACGAAAAAAACCTGGATACAACCCACGCCGTTCTTGACTACGCTGGCGACGACATCGAAATGGCCGACGCCACCTGCAACGTGCTGCTCGGACTGCACCTTTTGCAGGTTCGTAATCTGATCGCGTATTCGCGCGGCACGCTCATAATCGAGCGCCCCTGACGCGTGCTCCATCTGCTCCACGAGATAGTCAACCACGTCCTGACCGCGGCCTTCGAGAAATAAAACCGCATGGCGCACGTCGGCTTGGTATTCGTCCGCCTCGATCAGGCCGACGCACGGTGCCGTACAGCGATTGATCTGATACTGCAGACACGGCCGACTGCGATTCTTGAAAAAACTGTCTTCACACTGCCTGATCATGAAGAGTTTTTGCAGCAGGTTGAGTGTCGAACGCACCGCGCCGGCGTTCGGAAAGGGTCCGAAGTAACGCCCCTTTCCGCTGCGGGCGCCGCGATGGAAGCGTAAACGTGGAAACTCATGCTCGAGTTCGGCATATATGTACGGATAACTCTTGTCATCCCGCAGCACCACGTTGTAACGGGGCCGAATGTCCTTGATCAGATTGCTTTCGAGGATCAAGGCTTCGTTTTCGTTCGCCGTAACCGTGACGTCGATAGCAGCGATGCTGGCGACCATCGCGCGGACTTTTGCGGTAGCGCCGGCCTGACGGTTGAAATAACTGCTGACCCGTTTGCGAAGATGCCGCGCTTTCCCGACGTAGATGACCTGGCCGCGTTCATCCAGCATCCGATAAACGCCGGGCGCCGTAGGTAGTCGCCGGCAGCGCGCCCGCAACGCCGACATCGTGTCTGGCGTCGGCATGCCTATCAGCGCTCCAATAGTCTGCAGGCGTGTACGAATACCCGCTCGAACATCGGGCCGGTCAGGCGTCCCGTCTGCGTGTTGTAACGGCTGCAGTGATAGGAATCGATCACTCGTAAGCCGCGATCCGGGATCTCATGTTCGGCATCGTGCGCGAATTTGAAACGGACCAGCGGCAGGCCGAGGGCGCGCGCGATCGCGTCGTGCGCGATGCGGCCGAGCGCGATGAGCACCGATCCAAAGGTCAAGGCCTCGATTTCCCTCGCAAGGTACGAATTGCAATTCACGATCTCGGCGGTGCTCGGCTTATTTGCGGGCGGCACGCACTTCACCGCGTTGGTGATACGGCAGTTCAGCAGGTGTAAGGCATCGCCCGCGGTGGATTGCGGGCCACTCGCGAATCCGAACCGGTGTAGGGTTTGGTAAAGCAGGATGCCGGCGTGATCGCCGGTGAACGGGCGGCCGGTGGCGTTAGCGCCGTGCAGGCCCGGAGCGAGGCCGACGATCAACAGGCGCGCCGCGGGATCACCAAACGGTGGGACCGGTGCAGCGTGGTAATCAGGGTGTGTCTCGCGTGTCTGCGCGAGATACGCCACCAACCGCGCACAGCGCGTACAGTTGGCGTCAAAAAAAGGGGCCGGACTCGATTGAATGCGTTGGTTTCCAATCGAGTCTGACCCCATTGTCCTAACTCGTAGCCAATGAATCGATATCGATCAAACCTTGATCGCGGGCGAGGCTGGCGAGCTGGACATCGTTTTTGACACCGAGTTTTTGCAGAAGCTGGCGCCGGTGATGCGCGATGGTCTTGTTGCTCAGCGATAACTGCGCGGCGATTTCATCCGGTGATAATCCCTTAGCGATCTGTTGCAACACTTGCAGTTCACGCCGCGACAGGGCGTCGACACCATAGCGTTTGACGTGCATGGAATCACCGGTCGCAATCTGCTGTGCAACGTCGGCGCTGATGTAACACGCGCCGTCTTCGACACTGCGAATAGCTCGAACCAATTCTTCAGTATCCGCATTCTTACTGACATACCCCGCACCGCCGGAACTCAGAAATTGCTTTGGGAAGGGGCCGCGGATGTACATCGACAAGCCGATGATCTTGCTGTCGGGGTTCGCGGCGAGTACGCGACGGGCTGCCTCGAGACCACCGATACCCGGCATATTGAGGTCCATCAGGATGACGTCGAATCGCGTATATCGGGCAATGTCGCGCGCTTCTTCTCCGCTCTCGGCCTCGGCCGTGACCACAAAACCCTCGATCGCATTGAGCTTGGCGCAGATGCATTTGCGCACCAGCCGTTGATCATCGACGACGAGTATTTCGATCATGCGCTTGACGGCGTTATTCGCGTGACTGGAGATAGTGAGAGAATATCAATTTAAAGCTGCCGGTGAAGCGCGCCGGCCGTTGCGCGACCAAGAGCTCGATCTCATCTGCGCTCCGCCATGCGGTTGCCGCGATCTCCGAGGTATCCGGCACGGGTTCGCGTGCGGTGACGCACGCGTAGGCGTGGACGAATTCGAATCCGGTAACGGCGCTAGCCGTCAGACGGCACAGGGGCTCCAGGGGCACCCCGACCAGGCTCAGTTCTTCCGCCAGTTCGCGTGGCGCCGCCATATCGTAGTCCTCGCCGTGGCCGACGTGCCCCGCTGCCGAGCTGTCCCACAGGCCGGGGGCGCAATCCTTATCGAGCGCACGGCGCTGGAGGTATATGTCGCCCTGTGGTCCGACCACGAGCACGTGGACCGCACGATGCCGCAAACGCCGCGCATGGATTGCCTTACGGGTCGCCGCCTCGACGACCCGGTCATACGCATCGACGACGTCGAGGAGTTCCTCGCTGTCGTCGCTCACGCAGTTGACGCCGGCGCGTCGCGCTCAGGCGGCATCGGCCGCGCGATCGACCTCGGCTGCGCCCGCCCACAGCTCGTGTGATTCGAAGTCATCGACGTCGATCGCCCGGCGCACGGCAGCTTCATAGACGCGCAACTGCTCGGCTTCCGTCTCCGACAGCACGCCGGCCGCGAGTGCCGCGGCGGAAACGTCTTCGCCATAGGGGCGAATCGCGCCGCTGCGGATGGCGTCGCGCACGCGTTTGGCGATCGATTCGCCCTGTTCGGTGGCTTTGAGCGCAACCTCGAGGCAACCGATCACGTCATCTTCAGATTCGATCAAATACATGCCGCAGGAAAGGCGTTCGCGGACGGCGGGTGATTCGGCCATGGCGGTCGCGACTGCGGCGGTCAGCTTATCGTCGGGGCGCTGCCACCGCCGGCCCCACGGAAAGACGACGCGGCGTAGACCCCAGGCGATCGCGGGTGAGGGCAGGTTTTGCAGGATTTCATATAAGCGGTTCTGCACCGTATACAAACCGTCGCGCATGGCGAACTCCAGTAGCGGCAATTCCATGGCCTGGCGGCCGCCATCTTCGAAGTGCTTGAGCGCACAACTGAGCAAATAGAGCTCCCCCAAGATATCGGCGAACCGTCCCGACAGCATTTCTCGCCGTTTCAACGCGCCGCCCAACAAACCCAACGCCGTGTCCGCGACGATGGCGAACGACGCGCTCGCGCGCTCGAGCTGCGCATACCAGTAATTGACCTCGCCGACCGACGGATCGCTGCCGACCCTACCGCCGGTCATGTTGCGAAACGCCGCGCGCGAGAGGTTGGTGAGAACATGGCCGACGTGCCCCATCAACGCGCTGTCGAAGCGCGACAGGGCTTCGTCCTGATCGTCGATCGCGGCCGCGCTCATCTCCTCGAGCAGCCACGGATGGCAACGCACCGCGCCCTGACCAAAGATGATCAGCGAGCGCGTGAGAATATTCGCGCCTTCGACGGTGATCGCGACCGGCGCCGACATATAAGGATGGAACAGGTAGTTGGCGGGACCATCACAGATCGCGCGACCGCCGTGAATATCCATCGCGTCGTTGACGCTGGCGCGCATACGCTCGGTGGCCTGATATTTGAGCAAGGCCGACAGCACCGAGGGTTCCTCTTCGATATCGAGCGCGCCGGCCGTCACGTCGCGCGCCGCATCGATCACATAGGTATTCGCGCCGATGCGCGCCATCGCCTCCTGCACGCCCTCGAACCGGCTCAACGGCACGTTGAACTGCTGACGCACACGGGCATAGGCCCCCGTCGTACGGGCACACACTTTCAGTACGCCAGTGCTGGACGCCGGCAAGGAAATGGAACGGCCGGTCGCCAGGCAGTTCATCAGCATGCGCCAGCCATCGCCGCAACGCGCCTTGCCGCCGATAATCCAGTCCATGGGAATGAAGACGTCGCGTCCCGCATTGGGTCCATTCTGGAAGGCCTGACGCGCCGGGTAATGGCGCCGTCCGATCTCGACACCGGGATGATCGGTCGGGATCAGCGCCAAGGTGATGCCGACGTCTTCGTCGCCACCGAGCAGACCGTCGGGATCGTAGAGCTGAAACGCGAGGCCGAGCAGCGTCGCCACCGGACCGAGGGTAATGTAGCGTTTCTCCCAGGTGACCCGCATCCCCAATACGTATTTGCCTTCGAATTCGCCTTCGCACACCACGCCATAATCCGGAATGTTCGCCGCGTCGGAGCCGGCAAAGGGATTCGTGAGCGCGAAACACGGGATCTCCTCACCGCGCGCGAGACGTGGCAGATAGTGGTCCTTTTGCGATTCGGTGCCGTAGCGCATGAGTAATTCCGCCGGCCCCAGCGAGTTGGGCACCATGCAACTCACCGCGACGGTGCCCGAGCGCGTCGCCAGTTTCATCATGATTTCGGAATGCGCGCGTGCGGAAAAACCGAGCCCGCCGTAATCCTTCGGAATGATGATCCCGAGGATGCCGCACGACTTGATGAAGTCCCAGGCGGGTTGCGGGAGGTCGCCGGTTTCGCGCGAGATCTCCCACTCGTCGACCATCGCGCAAAGCTGCGCCACAGGTCCGTCGACGAAGGCTTGCTCTTCGTCGCTCAATGCCTTGGCCGGCAGGTCGAGCAGTTTTCGCCAATCGGGCGCGCCTGAGAAGAGCTCCGCATCCCACCATACGGTGCCGGCGTCCAGCGCATCGCGCTCGGTCTGCGACATCGTCGGCAGCGATTTACGGAAGAACGCGAACACGGGCTCGGTCAGGTAGCGCCGCCTGAGCTCGCCGAAATTCATCGCCAACAACGCGGCCCAGCCGACCCAAGCGACCAACATCAGCAAACCCGACAGCACGCCTTGCGCAACCGTACTCAGGACCAGCAGACCGACGCCGGCCGCGGCCGTCGCGATCGACAACGGCGCCCTCAAGTAGGCCAGGAGGCCAAAGCCTGCGAGCAACACGAATAAAATAAGCAGGAAATTCATGGGCGTTCTCCTCGTTCCCTCGGGGGCGCTTAGTCTTGCGTCAGGCCCGGCGCGGTTCGCCCGGACGCCAGACGCTCAAATAACAGTATCGGCAGCGGACTGCAGAAATTCTACCCGCTGGGCTGACCTTTCGGTGCCACGCGTTTCGGGATGCCCGCCACAGCTCGGTCAGGCGGCCGATTGGCGCCGCTCGAGCCTATTTCTGCGACACCGCGGTGCTCGTGAATTCGGTCTCGCTGACGACCTGATTGCGGCCCTGCCCTTTGGCCAAATACAGTGCCTTGTCAGCGTTGCCATACAGCGTTTCTCCGGCGTCGTTGCCAGCCGGCATCGTCGTGCTCACGCCAAAGCTTGCCGTGGCATTGTCCTTAAGCTGAGAGCCTTCGTGCTTCACACCGAGCTCGTCAAAGGCGGCGCGTGCATTCTCCGCCAGTTTGAGCGCGGCAGGGTGCTCGGTCGAGGGCAACAACAATGCGAATTCCTCGCCGCCTACGCGAGCCGCCAAATCGCCGCCGCGACGGCAAAATGACGTCAGGATCCGGGCAAATGATTTCAGGCATTCGTCGCCTTCTTGATGGCCATAGAGATCGTTGAACTGCTTGAAGTAATCGAGATCACAGATCACCAGCGAAAGAAACGTGCGATCCCGGAACGCACGCGACACTTCGGATTTCAGACGATTGTCAAAGTATCTCCGGTTAGCGATTTCCGTCAGCGCGTCGGTCGCTGACATCTTCTCTGCGCGATCTTTGGATGCACGCAGCAGACGCTCGGTTTCCATGCGCCGGTCGAGTTCCGCCGCCGTCTTTTCGTTCTCAACACCCAATTGCTTGGCCAGAATCGCATTTTCGAGACGCAGCCGGATCTGATTTTCGAGCACGCGGCGCGCCTGCCGGATCACGATGAACTGATGTGCGTAGAGCAATACGAGGGCGATCCCGACCGCGTAATAGGCCGCGTTGCCGCTCGCCGCGATCACCGCGAGGCTCAAGGTCGCAATCGGCACTGTGACGGCGAGGACCGCGCGAAGATCAATGCCGTATGAACCGAATGCCGCGATCCCGATCCCCGTCGCGAACAGCAGGGCCGTGATCATCATGAGGTCGTCGACCAGCCACGAGATGATGCCGGGGGCGATCCCCCACAGTACGCCGGTCGCAAACATCAGCAGAAAGAACAACCACGCCGGCACCGCGAGTACGGGATCGTCGTCCGTGGCAGGCGGCCGCGCGCTCCACCACCTCAGGGCGATGACCGCGACGATAGCCAGCCACCAGATCCAGGTCTGCGGCACCGCTGCATAGCGGGTGAAAAAAGCCGCGTAAATCGCGCCTACGAGGACCGTGGGTAAGGACGAAGCCCGTACATTCTGCAGCAGCAACAACCATTGCTCGCGGTCGATCTCCACGCGCATGTCATCAATAACCGCCTGATCAACCTTGCGTCGATGCTCGCTCACGTCGCTGCTCGCGGGTACCCGCTTAATCAGGAAGTTTCGCGGTGCACTTAATTTCGACCACGAGACCGGGCATCGCCAGCGAGGCGACGCCGATCCCAGTCCATGCGGGAAACCGGTTCGTGAAATAACGATCTTTCACCTGCATGAAAAGCTGCAGGTCCCGCATGTCAACATGGTAGGTGATCATCTCGACGACGTCGTCGAAGCCCGCGCCCGCCGCCTCCAGGATCATTTTTACGTTCTCGAACGCCTGCGCGAACTGCGCTTCGGTATTCTCGATCACGTTGAGATCCGCGTCCCGGCCGACCTGCCCGGCGATATACAGCGTGTCATCGATCAGCACGCCGGGTGTGTAGTGGAATCGTTGGTGAATGGTTTCCATGCCCTTAGGAATGATGTCTTTACGCGTTTTCATCGTTAGTCGTACTTCGTGCTGAATTCGATTCGATCATAGCACCGAAGTCGGCGGTCGCTCGGTTGTCGCCCCGAAGCCAACGCGGTTACTCTGCGGGCAAGTTTTGGGCCCGACAAGAGGAGAACGACATGGGAAAAGTTGAATGCACGGTCGACGACGGCATCGCAACGGTGACTTTCACGAATCCGCCAAAAGGCTTTTTTACTTCGGACATGGTCGCGCGGACGAGCGAGATCATGGATGGCCTCGAGAATGACGCCGAGGTCAAGGTCATCGTGTTCACCGGCGGCCTGCCGGACGTTTTCATTCGCCATTTTTCGGTGGAGGAAATCATCGACATGGCGGCGGCCTTGAAGAACCGTCGTGCATCGGGTCTACCCGATCCACGCTTTGCGCGTACGCCGTTGCGCATGATGTGGGAGAACGTCGACAACTCGCGCAAGCCGACCATCGCCGCGATCAACGGATTTTGCGGCGGCGGCGGTTGCGAGCTCACCTTATGTTGCGACATCCGCCTCGCGGGTCCCGGCGATTACACCATCGGCCAGATGGAGATCCTGGTCGGTCTGCTACCCGGCGCGGGCGGGACGGCGCGATTGGCGCGCGCGGTGGGTACGGCGAAGGCGCTCGAATGGGTGTTGCGCGGGCGCACCTTCTATCCACAGGAGGCGGCGGCCGAAGGCTTGGTGCACCACTACGTCGATGGCGATGTATTGGGAGCCGCGACCGAGATGGCCCGCGAATTCCTGGACAAACCGCCGGCAGCGCTCGCCTATATCAAGCAGGTGTTACGCTCGAGCTGGGGCAAATCGACGGCCGAGGGCGTGGATGAGGAAGGCGATCTGTTCGCCAATCTCATCGCCGAGGATGAGCGTTGTATCGAGATGATGAGGAACTATGTCGACGGGGGTCATCAATTGACTAAATTCTGACCCCGAAGAGCAAGGTGCCGCCGCGGGGTCACCGTGGGGCCTAACGGCCCGGCGATCCATGCCCGATGTGTCAAGATTTTTTACAAAACACCCCCCCGAAACGCACGAAATTCTTATAATTTTTACACCCGCGCCTAGTGGTATTTCATAAGCCCTTATAACGTATACAATTACGATCCTGGCGCGAAACTTGCCGCACATTGGGGATCTGAACCACGCCAAGGCGCATGTGCTCAACCTCTTAAGCCGCCTGCTCGAGACCGAGCCGCCGGCGCCGCTGGAACCACCGGCAGGACTCACGCTGCTGGAGGAGCCGGTCGCAAACGTCAACCGTTACGACCACCTCAGAGGTCACCGTCATGCCCGCTGATGCGATGGTGACGACGATGAAGGCGTTGAAGCTCTTCGGCATGGCCCAGGCGATTGCCGAGCTGGCCGAGCAACGCGGCCCCGCCTTCCAAAAGGCGCAGCCGCTGCTCAATGACCTGCTCAAGGCCGAGGTCGCTGAACGGGAGGTGCGCTCCATCAACTACCAGATGAAGGCCGCTAAGTTCCCTGCGTACCGCGACCTCTCAGGCTTCACGTTCGCCGATAGTGCGGTGGATGAGACGCTCGTTAAAACCTTGCACAGCTGCGCGTTCATCGAGGACGCCCATAACATCGTGTTCATCGGTGGCCCAGGCACGGGTAAGACGCATCTGGCTACCGCCATCGGCGTGCAGGCCATCATGCATCATCAGCTGCCGGTGCGCTGCTTCTCCGCGATCGAACGCGTCAATCAGCTCGAGAGCGAAAAAGCCCACGGCAAGCCCGGGCAAATCGCCAACCGGCTCGTCCATGCAGACCTCGTTATCCTCGACGAGCTCGGCTACCTGCCGTTCTCACAGGCCGGCGGGGCGCTGTTGTTCCATCTGCTGAGCAAGCTCTATGAACGTACGTCTGTGATGATCACGACGAACCTCAGCTTCTCGGAATGGGCCGGCATCTTTGCTGACCCCAAGATGACCACGGCACTGCTCGACAGACTCACGCATCATGGCCATATCGTCGAGACCGGCAACGACAGCTACCGCTTCAAGCACAGCTCAACACAAACAATGAAGGAGACTAAAACTAGAAAATCAGCAAAGCCTTGAGTCATAATCTGGCTGATTCAGACGGGTCAATTTTCGATGCAAAACCCGGATGTCAACGGCGGAGTAAAATTAGACCACTTGGGCGGAGCAAAACCAGTCCACTTGATGTGATGCGGTACGGGGTGTTGCGGGTTGTCCCGGTAGTCCATAGGAGGGACCCGCGCTGCTTCGTGTAGCGTTTGCGTCACGCGAAGCGAAGAAGCGCGGGGTAGACGTATACGTTGGCCCCGTGGACCCACCGGGTCAACCATGGCGCTGACGGTCAAGCAGGCGTTGTTGGGGATTTCCGCCGTTTTCGGCTTTGATTGAGACGATAGCTCTCGCCCTTCATTTCCAGGAGATGGACAGGGTGGGTAAGGCGATCCAGCAAAGCTCCGGTCAGACGTTCCGAGCCGAATATCTCGGTCCACTCATCGAACGGCAGATTGCTGGTCACCAGGGTTGAGCCGCGCTCGTAACGCTGGCTGAATACCTCGAATAAAAGTTCCGCGCCGGTTTTGCTGAGCGGCACGAAGCCGAGCTCGTCGATGATCAGAAGGCGGTACGTCGCCAGTTGCTTCTGCAAGCGCAACAGGCGCTTCTCGTCCCGTGCCTCCATCAGTTCGTGAACCAGGGCGGCGGCCGTTATGAACCCTACCGATATGCCCTTCTGGCAAGCCGCGAGACCGAGGGCGATATGGGTCTTGCCGGTGCCGCTGTTGCCGAGCGCGATGACGTTCTCGCGGCGCTCAACGTATTCACAGCGCGCCAGCTCCAGGACCCGCATCTTGTTTAGCGATGGGATGGCCTTGAAGTCAAAGCTGTCGAGGCTTTTGACGGCAGGGAACCTGGCCTGCCTGATCCGCCGCTCGACCCTGCGACGCTCCCGGTCGATGCGTTCCAACTCGGTCAGGCGAACGAGATACCGCACATGATCGACACCCTCGGCAGCACATGGGCGGGCCAGCTTGTCGTATTCGCGCAGGCACGACGGCAACTTCAGGGTCTTGAGGTGATGGGCCAGCAACACTTGCGGCGTATCGGTCATGACGCGTCTCCACCCAACAAGCTCATATAACTGGCGGCGGCCGTGGTCGCCACGTTGGCCCGTGGCAGATAGGGATAGATAGCCAGGTCGAGTTTGGGCGGACGTCGCTCGATACGGCACAGCACAAGGTGTTTTACGGCGTCGTAGCCGATCGCGCCCAGGCGCAGGGCATCCTGCACCGCACCGTGGAGCGCCTCGAGATCGAAGGTCTCCAGAAGCCGCAGGACCTGGACGTATTCCCGCTTGCCGGCCTTGCCCATGCGCGCCTCCAGGAGACGGCGCAGGGTCGCGAAGCTCGGGCAATTTCCAGTCGGCCAGCGGCGCGGCCTGGTCCAGAGCGCCGATCTTCTGCTCCAGCAAAGCCAGGTAGTGGATCGGATCGAAGACCCTATCCTCCTGGTCGTAGGAACGGGGATGGCGGGCAATGACCTCGGCGCCGCAACCGATGACCCCCTCATGGACATAGCCACGAACCCAGACATCCTGGTGGCCGTAGGCGACGGGCACCGCGTAGTCGTTGCTCTGATAGCGCACCAGGGACAGCGAGTTGATCCGCGTGCCCAGCTTGTCGCAGGCATCGAACGGCGCCGGCGGTGGCGTCATCAGCGCCGCGTGGTCACGGACAAACCGTTCGCCGATGCTCTCGCGGTGGCCGCGCAGGATGTCGCCTTGCCGTTTGTGGCAGTGCTCCACCAGATAGACATTGAAGGCGTCCCAGCTCGCGAACCGGGGACGCGGCGTCATGAAGTTCCGCCGGGCAAAGCCAACCACCCCCTCAACATTGCCCTTGTCGTTGCCTTGGCCCGGACGACCCTATCGGTCTTCGAACAGGTAATGAGACTGCAGCCCGCTGAAGGACCGCGTTCGTTGCCGCGTGCCGTCCGACAGAATGCGCGACACCAGGCACTTGTCATGGTCGTAGAGGATCGATTGGGGAACCCCGCCGAAAAAGACAAAGGCTCTGTTGTGCCCGTCCAGCCAGGCCTCCGTCGTCGCCGCCGGGTAGGCCGCAACGAAGCAGGCATCGCTGTGGGGAAGGGTCATAACGAAAAAATGCGCCCGCTATTCGACCCCGGCGATGATCGCGTCCGCCTCGCCAAAGTCCGCCTGGGCATGCCCCGGAGAGTGCGCCAGCGGCACGAATATCTCCCGCAGACGACGGCGCCGTTCGCGAACGTAATCCTTGACGATCGTCGGCTTACCCGTGAAGCTATGTTCGTCGCGAAGCCGCTCGAAGATCCGCTTCGCCGTGTGATGTTGCTTGCGGTGAACCGTTCGGTCCGCTTCCAGAATACGGTCGATGATAGCCGTGAAAGGGCCCAGCTTCGGGCGCTTCGGTGGCTCGCGTCGCCGATATCCCGGTGGTTCCGCATGCCGCAGCATCTTCCTCACCGTCTCACGCGCTATGCCAAACCGGCTGGCCGCCTCCCGCTCGCTTACCCCATCAACATGACAGGCAAGCCGAACGCGTAAGTAAAGATCCACGGTGTACATCCTCCCACCTTCCATCCCCACAAGGATCGAAGGCTACAGGTGGCAGCGTTTTATTCCGCCCGCGGCAGGAAAATCCCCCGCTTCCGTGGCCTAATTTGTCACCGTCGCATACACATCCTCCGTTATGAAATTACCTCAGTTTGTCCCAAAGGCACTGACGTTAGACACCCCCGTTCTCCTCCCGAGCCACGCTACCGTAAACAGCAGGCACACCGCGAAGACGAGCAGGAAGGTGGCCACGGCCAGGATGGCCGGGCTGATGTGCTCGCGGATGCCGGCCCACATCTGGCGCGGGATCGTACGCTGCTCCACGCCGCCGAGGAACAGGACCACGACCACCTCGTCGAACGAGGTGGCGAAGGCGAACAGCGCCCCCGACAAGATGCCCGGAGCGATCAGCGGTAGCTGCACGCTGCGGAAGGTGCGCACCGGCCCGGCCCCCAGAGAGGCGGCGGCGCGTGTCAGGTTTCGGTTATAGGCGGTCAGGGTGGCGGTCACAGTGATCACCACGAACGGCGTGCCCAGGGTCGCGTGCGCCAGGACTAAGCCCAGGTGGGTCTGTCCCAGGCCCAGCCGCGAGTAGAAGAAGAACATGCCCGCGGCGGAAATGATCACCGGCGTCACCAGCGGCGAGACCAGAAAGCCCATCACGACACGCCGGGCGGGCATGGACGGGCTCGACAGGCCCAGCGCGGCGAGAGTACCCAGGAAAGTGGCCAGTGCGGTGGCCGCCGCGCCGATGACTAGGCTGTTGGCCAAGCTACTGGTCCACGTCTGGTCCGTCACGACTTCGCGGTACCAGCGCAGTGAATAGGCTTCCGGGTCGAGCCGCAACATGCCTTCAGTGAAGGTGAAGTATGGCTCGGCATTGAAGCTCAACGGCATGATCACCAGGATCGGGGCGGTGAGGAAGACCAGCACCGCCGCGCAGAAGCCCAGGTAGGCAGCGTGGCCGATCCTTTCTCCCTTGTCCCGAGCCTGCATCTCAGGCCAATCTCATGCGTTCGCCAGCGCTGGTGATGCGGTCGTAGAGGAGATACAGGCCCGTCACGCACACGAGGATGATTCCGCCGAGTGCCGACGCAAGACCCCAGTTGAGCGAGGTCTGCATGTGGTATGCGACCATGTTGGAGATCAACTGGCCGGTGCTGCCCCCCACGAGCGCCGGAGTGATGTAGTAGCCGATCGCGAGGATGAACACGAGAAGGCATCCCGCGCCCACGCCCGGCAGCGTCTGGGGCCAGTAGACGTGCCGGAAGGCCTGTACCGGGCTGGCCCCGAGCGATGTCGCCGCGCTCATGTGCGATTGCGGGATCGCGCACATGATCGAGTAGAGCGGCAGCACCATGAAGGGCAAGAGGACGTGGGTCATCGCCACGAAGGTGCCGGCCATGTTGTAGACCAGGGCCAGTCGCCCGTCGTCGGAGACGAGTCCCAGGGCGACCAGAAGATCGTTCACGACGCCTTGGGTCTGGAGTAGCACAATCCACGAGGTCGTGCGCACGAGCAGGGACGTCCAGAACGGAACCAGCACGAGCGCCAGGAGGATACTGCCGCGCCGGGGAGGTGAGTGCGCGATCAGGTGGGCGACCGGGTAGCCGAGGACTAGGCACAGCGCGGTGATGCTCAGACCCACCAGAAGGGTGCGCGCGAAGAGCGGCAGGTAGATGCGCCGCTCCGGATCCTGGCGCGCGATGGAGCCGTCGGGCAGGCGTCTCATGTCGAGCGCGGCCAAGTAGTGCCGCGTGGTGAAGCGCTCGCCGGCCGTGCGCACCGCATGCCAGGTGCGCACCTCCCCCCATGTGGAGTCGATGCCGGTCATGGTTTCACGCCAAGCGCCGCCGGAGCTTTCCGCCAACCTGCGCCCCGTGATCACCAGGACGCCGCGCAGACCCCCTTGGACAAGGTTGATCCTGCCCGCAACCCGGCCGATGACCCGTTCCTCCTGCGCGCCCACCAGTTCGCGCGCCGCAGCTTCGAACACCGCCTCGCCCGGGACGTTCTCCCCATCCCATGCCTCCAGGAGGGCGAGCGTCTCCGGAAGCGCGTCGGTGACCACCGGATCGTAGACGCTGCGTGTGAGCATCGACGCAAGCGGCGCGACGAAGGTCACGCCTACGAAGGCCAGTAGCGGCAGCGCCAACCCCGCCGCCCGCAGACCCGGCCGGAGTCCAGGCCCGCGCCAGATCGCTGTCGGGCTCAGCGCGCCAGCCACGAACTGAAGCGCTCGTTCATTTCGTCCATGTGATCCGCCCACCACTCCCAGTCGCTATACAGCGCCCGCGTGAGGTTCCCGGGATAGGTGGGCATGTGCGGCTGCATTTCCACGGCGGTCTCCAGGTGCGTCGTGACCAGGGCCAGTCCGGAATAACGTGCCGGACTGTAGGAGATGTAGCCGCCGACTGCCGCCATGGATTCGGATGTCGTCGCGAAGGCCAGGAAGCGCATTGCCGCATCTAGGTTCGGTGTTCCGCTCACCACCACCAACTGCCCGATGTCCAGCATTTGGCCATCCCAAATTATGACGAAGGACTGGTTCTCCAGCATCCGGGCGTTGAAGATGCGGCCGTTGTACGACGTAGTCATCGTCACCTCGCCGTCGGCGAGCATCTGGGGTGGCTGGGCGCCCGCCTCCCACCAGACGATCTGGTCCTTGATAGTGTCCAGTTTGCGAAAGGCCCGTTCCAGCCCCTCCGAAGTATCCAGCGTAGCGTACACCTCGTCCACCAGCACCCCATCGGCCATAAGCGCGAACTCCAGGTTCCCCAACGGCGTACGGCGCATCCCGCGGCGTCCCGGAAACGCATTCAGATCGAAGAAGTCGTCCAGCGTCTGCGGCTTGGAGCCGCCGATGTTCTCTTCGTCGTAGGCGACGGCCGTGGAGTAGATCAGGGTCCCCACGCCGCATTCGGTCAGCGCCCGGGGGAAAAAGTCCTCCTTCGGCGGCGTACCGTCGGGCGCGGGCGGCAGCATGGCGGGGTCGATCGGCTCAAAGAGTCCTTCGTCGCAGCCGCGCACCGCGTCGGCTATCTCCATGTCGACGACGTCCCAATGGACGTGGCCCACGTCGACCTGTGCGCGGACCTGGGCCAATCCGCCGTTGTAGACTTCCAGGTCGATGCCGATGCCGGTCTCCGCGACGAACGGATCGTGATAGGCCTTGGCGCAGGCGAGCGCGTAGGAACCGCCCCAGGAGACCACGGTCAGCGATTCGCCGCCATCCTCCGCGCAGCCCGCGGAAAGCGCCGCGAGGATGGCCAGCACGACGGCCCGGACCGCGCTACGCGCTGGATGCAGCGATGCGCGACTCCCCGTTGCGCCGCTCGGATGTCTCACGCCGGGTTCTCTTCGCCGTCCGGATCCAGCACACGGCAGTCGGTGGGAGTCCAGCCGATGCGGATCCGGTCGCCTTCCAGAACGGCGCCGTGCCCCACGATGTTGGGGATCTTGGCGACAAAGTCCGAGCGGCCGCACGCCTCGACGCGAATGCGCAGATGATCGCCCACGAAGGTGATGTCCTGAATCTTCGCGTCGAACTCGTTGGTGTACATACCCGGCTCGGGCGCGACCGCGACCCGCTCAGGCCGGATCGAGAGGGTGGTGGCATCGCCGGGCTCGCAGGGCGCGATGAGCAACCCCCGTACGATGTGCTCGCCCACCTTCACATCGCAGATGTCCTTGTTAATCGAGACGATGCGTCCATGCAGGCGGTTGTTCTCGCCGATGAAACGCGCCACGAACGATCGCTCCGGCTCCTCGTAGAGCGCTTCCGGCGCCGCAACCTGCTCGATCCTGCCATCGCGCAGCACGGCGATACGGTCCGACATGACCATCGCTTCCTGCTGGTCGTGGGTTACGTAGACGATGGTCACTCCGAGAGTGCGGTGGATACGCCGGATCTCGTACTGCATCTCCTCACGCAGATGCCGGTCGAGGGCGCCCAGAGGTTCGTCCATCAGCACTAGGTCCGGTTCGAAGACCAAGGCCCGGGCGATCGCTACGCGCTGCCGCTGCCCTCCGGAGAGCTGGCCCGGCCACCGGTTCTGAAAGCCCTCCAGGCGGACCAGCCGGAGCGTGCGTTGCACCCTCTCCCGTCGCTGCGCTTGGGGGATGCCGCGCACATCCAGCGGGAAGGCGAGGTTGTCCTCCACCGTCATGTGCGGAAAGAGAGCGTAGTCCTGGAACACCATACCAATCCCCCGCTTGCGGGGCGGCAACGCGTGCACCGACCGACCGCCGATGCGGATCGTCCCCGAAGTAGGGCTCTCGAACCCGGCGAGCATCATCAGGCAAGTGGTCTTTCCGGAGCCGGAAGGCCCGAGCAGGCTCAGGAACTCTCCCCGGTGCACCGCCAGACCGAACTCCTGAACGGCCATGATGCGGCCGTCGTAGCTCTTGACAATGTCCTCGAATTCGACGTGAGGGTCGTCACAGGTCGTCACGTACCGGCCCTTCTGCGATTACTCTGAACTACTAACGGAAGTCCATTAAGGACCTTAGCATTCAAACCCGAGTGCGTCACCCCGAACGCAAAAGGTAACTTTCTGTTTGATCGTGTAGTTCGCTATCGCTGGGGGGCTACATGCTCTTATAAATATGCGTCGTAAGGGGTTGCGTTAATTATGTCTTATACACGCTCTCTCAATGTAGCCCGCGCCGAACGCTTCAAGGTGGCTCTTTCGCTTTTCGAAGAGCGCCGCGACTTAGGCGATGCGGTAATGACGCTTGCGGTCACTCTCGGCATATCGAGGCGTTCAGTCAAACGTATCGCTACCTCCACGAAGCGAAGAACCACCCGCGTCCCATTGCGGTTCCCCTACACAAAGTCGCCTTTACGGTGAAGCTCTCAGAGAGCTTGGCGCGGCGGTTGCGCCAACGGGCTCGTGTAAGCGACCAGACATTGGGTGGTCTGGTCTCCCAGGCACTCGAGACATTGTTGAGCCCGAGATCCGGGGATGGCCGCTCGGGAGACGGGGCGACTTCTACGATTTCTTTGTCCTGCCCGACGGCCGCCTGGGCATCGTGATCACCGATGTCTCCGGCAAGGGGGTGCCGGCGGCGTTCTTCATGGCGATCGCGAGGACCGTCACGCCCGTCGCCGCGCAGGACAATGACCACACCGGCGTCTGCCTGCGGGAAGCCAACGACGCCATCTGCGCCCAGCCCCCCCCACGATCCCTCCGTAACACTGTTCTCACTGTTCTATGTCATCCTGGATCCGGCGACGGGCCGCTTTAGCTACGACTATGCCCGGCACAACGCGCTGTTCCTGAAACGTCCGGATGGCTCTATCGGGACGTTGCCCATGACCGGACGGGCCGGGCCGTGGTCGGCGTCATGTCCGATCTTCCATATGGCGAGAAGGGCCTGACCTTCGCGCCCGGCGAAACCCTGTTCCTCTACATCGACGGTGTCTCAGAGGCCATGAACCCGGATGGCGATATGTTCGAGGAAGTGCGCATTAAAACTACGCTGTCCGTCGGGCACGAGACCTCCGTCGACGCGGTGATCGACAACGCGATCCTCGCGGTTGGCGAATTTTTTGGCGGTGCTTCACGGTTCGACGACATCACATGCATCGTGTTGAGATACAATGGTGCGGTCGCTTGATCGCGCACGGCATCAGCATGTGTGATCTCCGGCACCGACACTTACCTCGATTCCTCCCTCAGCTCCCCGCGTCGGCGGCATCCCTGGTCTCTTTGGTCAAGGTCACGATGTTGTGTCCCCGGCTGCGGCGATACCGAAAACTGTCCATCATCTCACGCACCAGAAATATACCGAGCCCACCGAGCGGCCGATCTTCGAGAGAGGCGCCGGTATCGGTTTGCGGGACTCCGGACGGCTCAAACGGCCTGGCATCGTCGGTGATCTCGACGACGATGACACTCTCGTCCATGCGGACCGCGATGTCGATCCGATGCGGATTGCCGTCGTTATACCCGTAGCTGATCGTGTTGGTCAGCAGTTCATCGACGGACAGGTTGACGGCGTAGGTGATGGCCGGCGACAGGTCATGTGCAGCGAAAAACTCTTCGATTTGCGTTGCCGCGACGCCAATCTCCCAAAGCTCGTTGGTCAGCGAGATTTGCAGGATCGCCATTTCAGTAAACGCTAGGCCAGCGTTTCGTCAAGCCCCGGGCAGTTCCGAGATGTCGGTTCGGAATGAATCACCTATGCATCCGGTTGCCCGTGATATTCACCCCTATATGTTTTCCGCTTTTGTCGAAAGGGTCAAGTTTGGCTGAGGATCTCATCCGCTGCGCGGCCTTGATGCGGCGCGACTCGCTGCGCTCCACCTCCATGTGGAATTGCGCGTAAAAGTGTCCCGGGATTTGCGTCGAATATTGACCTGTCCAAGGTGAGCTGGATTGTAGTTCGGTTTATTTTTTTCTTGCCGGTCTATTCTCTCATTGTGCGCGGTTGACTGTTTGAATCGATAAATGTCGTCCCAGTCTCGACGATGTGGTAATGATGGGTCAGGCTATCGATCAAAGCGGTTGTCAATTCTTCGCTAAAAGCCGTTGGCCATTCCGAGAAGCCGAGATGGGTCGTGATAATGAGGCTGGTGCGCTCGTACAGTTTGCTGATCAGGTGAAACAGCAAGGCGCCCCCGGTTCGGCTAAATCGCAGATAGCCGAGTTCATTGAGGATACCCAGGTCGGTCTGTATCAGCTTGTTCGTCAAGCGGCCTTGCCGGGTCGCGTTTTTCCTGCTCCACGGTATTGACCAGCCCAAGGGTCGACAGAAAGCGCACGCGCCGGTGACAGAAGTGGACCCCGGATCTTGGACAGTGTCTTAAGTGAAATCTCCACCGTGTTTCAGGCCGCTTGCGTGACCATCTCGAAGTACACCGCATCCGGGGTGCGTCGGTCCAGCGCCGCGTGCCGGCGCCGCGCATTGTAGAAGTCGAAGTAGCGGGTGAGCCCGACACGCAGCGCGGCCGGCGTCTCGTAGGCGCGCAGGTAGACATCCGCGTACTTCACGCTGCGCCACAGGCGTTCTACGAAGACGTTGTCGAGCCAGCGCCCCTTGCCATCCATACTGATCGCCACCCCATGCGCCTATCGCGGTGTGGGTCAAACCACCTCGAGGACCGGCACACACATACTCACTGTCGGTGTTGAAGATCTGCGGTGCCTCGTAGCGAGCTAGAGCCGCCTCAAGCGCCTCGACACAAAACGCGCTGTCCATCGTGTTCGACACACGCCACGATAAGACCCGGCGGGTCGCCCAGGCCATGATTGCAACCAGATACATGAACCCCTTGGCCATCGGGATATAACAAATGTCGGTTGCCCACACCTGGTTGGGTCGTTCAATGGACAGTCCCTGGAGCAAGTACGGATAAATCTTGTGTCCTTGCCCGGGGCGGCTCGTGCGTGGCTTGGGGTACAGCGCCCTCAAGCCCATCTGTCGCATCAACCGTTGCACCCGCTTACGATTCACCCAGTGGCCCTGATCTTCCAGCTCGTCTCTAATACGACGACGCCCATAAAACGGTAATCGCAAATGGATCTCATCAATCAGCCGCATGGCCAACAGGTCATCGTCTGAAACCGCTGCCGCCTCGTAGTACGCTGTGGAACGCGCGACATCCAACAGCTCACAACGCCTCATCACCGTCAGCTGACTATCTGCCTTGACCCTCTTTTTGCGCTCACGCATCGGCCGCGACCGAGCGCTTGTGATAAAAAATCGTTCTCCATCGACAACCGGCCTATCTTGGCATGGCGTTTCTGCTTTTCGCCCTCGCTGTGTTCGGCTTCCACCGCGTGAGCGCCAAACACGTTCTCTGCACCCTTTAGCAACTGCTTCTTCCACGCTTGGATCTGATTGGGATGCACATCGAACTGCTCGGCTAATTCCGCCAACGTCCGATCACCGACAAGGGCGGCCAGCGCTACCTTGGCCTTGAAGGCCGGGGAATGGTTTCTTCGTTTTCTTCGCGTCATCTTCTGCGCCCTCTCTATTGAGAATGCTAAATCAGAAGATTTCACTTATCACATCAAAATCTCTGTCCAACCGGTGGGGTCCACCTCTGAATTAATCGCAGCCGGAAGACTTAAACACCGAGCGTTCCACGAAGAACAGGAGTGTCGAATAATTGTCGGAGTACTACATGAATGCCATGGTGAACGAGCTGCCGAGTTAGGGCATAAGAGACGTCTAAAGACAATCTTTCATCGGCCGGGATCCTTTGGCTCAATACCCTACATTCAACTATTTGCAGATCTCGGTGGAGTGCTTCCAATCAAGAGAATATTGATAGGGCCGTCCGAACGTAAGGCAGAAAATTTGGAAATCGTACGCGGATTGGTAAGCCGGCTGGTTAGAGGTCGTGCCATCGAACTCAAGGAGTCGAAGATACCATACGTCAGCACAGCCTAGCGCGGCGATTCTGAAGTTCGTCCGAAGGTAATGACACCAGGAGCATCACGATGACTACCGACAAGACCGCTATTGCACTTGCGAAGCTGGCTGGGAAGGGGGCAGATGCCGATCTTTTCCAAGCGATGGTGCTCCCGACCTTCTCTGCCACGAGATGTCCGTCGGCTAAGTAGGGGTTCAGAAGAAACGCGGATTGAGACTGGAGACGACTCAGGCGGTGGACTGGATGCGAGCGGTATTGCCCACATCATTAATACCGTGTTCGGGGACGGCTAGTATGGGCTTGTTTATCGTCGATGGCGGTGTGACAGCGGACGGAGGGGCAAAGCCGTGAGTCGAAACATGGACGGCCTCCTGAAAGGGGCTTCTGGTGAGCTATGCGCGTTCTTGGCAAACCTCTTGCCGCAGATTGGCGATGAAGATTGGTGGGTCAAGCTGGTCATCGACCAACTGTCGTTCCAGCAACAGCGATTTGTCGAGGAGCGCCAAATCAAGGAACTCAGAGGGCTAGATTTGGCCGCCCTGCTTCGCGTGCTAGATAAGAACTGGTTCGAGATCGGCTGGAAGGTCACATTGCCGCCCGACGCGCGTCATTTTGTTAAAGAGATGATGTCTATTCGAAACCGATGGGCGCATGCATCAGTTCAGAAGTATCCGCGGGACGATGTCTACAGAGATCTAGACACGCTTCTACGATTCCTCTTAGCTATCGCCGCGTCTGAAACCATACAGGAGGAAGTGCAGGAAGAACGTAGAAAGCTTATTGAGCAGGATGAGCTACCCAGCGTAGAGACCGCTATGAAAGAAACGAATGCCGAAGAACAGGTCGCCAGTGCCGTTTTTCAACCCCCTCAGATCGTCAGGTTAAAGTCGGACCCATCGAAGACAGGCCCGGTCATCGCGGTTCAGGAACTCGACACTGAGAATAGGTACCAGGTGTTCGTGGATGGCACACTCATCCCGGGAAAGCGCCGTCTGCAGAGCCAAGTCCGCGCGCAATGCCTCGTGGTCGTTGAGGTCCTCATCCCAGGGAAAGGCCATAGACCCGCTGTCGGACCAGCGACTCCAGATCGTGGGTGCAGCTCTTTCTCTGGCGAGAATCCCCAATGGCCCGTGCCGCGGCCTTGATCAACCCGGTCCGTTCATCGGCTAAGCGCAGCAACTGCACCCCACCGTTGGAAGTGATGTCACCGCCGTTGAATGAGACGTCGATCTTGCGGCGAGAAAAGCCTGGAAATTGCAGCGCAGTCTGGGTACATTCTGTCACGGGCGAGTCCTTTCCGTTTTCAGCCTAACTAACTGAATTATAACGGATTAGAAAGGGCTTGCCCTCTTTTTTTATGAAATATCCGGGCTAGTACGCCGTCGAGCGCGCGACCTCGAGCAGCTCACAGCGCCGGGTGACCGGCAACGAATGCTCGCGCATAACCATCTGACGGCGCTCGCTCAACGGTCGCGACCGAGCGCCTTGGATAAAAAATCCTTCTCCATTGTCAGCTGACCGATCTTGGCGTGCAGCTTCTCGGTCTCGCGTTCACCGTTCTCGCCTCCGGCCGTAGTACCGTTGCCGAAAACCTCCTCCGCATGCGATAACAGCTTCTTCTTCCAGTCCTGGATCTGATTCGGGTGAACGTCAAACTGCTCGGCGAGTTCAGCCACCGTGCGATCGCCTCGAACCGCCGCCAGCGCTACCTTCGCCTTGAAACTCGCCGAATGATTGCGTCGTTTCCTCTTCGTCATCTTCTGCTCCTTCTCTAATGAGAACGCTATTACAGAAGATTTCACTTAGCAGCGCCGACCACCTGTCCAATCGATGGGGTCCACCTCTGTAATCGGCAATGCCGCCGCTCAGACTTGCGGTCAGTGGCTCAACAATAGAGCAGAGAACTCACACCAACCGTTTCGGCGACGAGAAGGCGCGATGGCCAAGTTCAGGGACATCAAGGCCCTGCAGAAATTTGCTGCCACCCACGCCTCCATCCACAATCATTTCAACCAGGAACGTCATCTTTATAACCGCGAAACCTTCAAACTCAATCACTCCGCCGCCTTGGCCGAGTGGCGTCAACTTGCAGCCTGAGAGACCTCGATTGTTGGCTCTACTGGTCCGATCAACTTAGTCTGGCAATGCCCTTTAGTGTATTGGCACCATGGCGATGGCGAGCGATGATTCGATATCCCGTAGCGCTTTCGAGACCTCCCGGCCAATCAAGTCCATCTTGCAGACCTGTGCGATGCGCGGGGCGGCACCTATCAGTTCCCGGTTGGACAGCAAGCCGCCGAGCAGGCCGCAGGTATCGGCAAGGGAGATGATAACCCTATCGCGTGTATCCGGAATTTCGTCGCTGAACAGCACCCCCATGAGCCGCAGCTTCACCTCCCGGACGCTTTGGCCATCGATGACGGGGTAGCGTCGCGTCAGGAACATCCACAAGAAACGGTCATCCTCTCGGCGCAGAATGCCGCGCTCGACAAGGCGGGCGAGGGCGCGTTCGCGGATATCACCAGCACAGGCAACTGTGCTTTTGATCCAGTAACCGGAGTCGTGCGTCTCCGCCGATTGTGCGATGCGTGCAAGCGTCGGGTCGAGCAAATCGTCTTCAATCGGTGTCGGGTCAATCACGAAGAGCCGTTCCAGATCGGTATCGATTCGGTTCTCCAGAGCCAAATCCATCAGAACCGCGCCGGCCAGCGCGTACTCGACCGACGGCGCGGGTAAGTCGGTGAATTCCCCGCCCCCATCGTCAAGCAGAAGTAGCATGATCTCTTCCACGAATCTCAGCATGCGCTCGGTCTCCCCATTCGAGGGCACGAACAGCCATTACGGTTTCTTACCATTCTATCTTCTCTCCTCGGTTGCACATCACCACGGATGTATTGTGCCCACGACCGACATAAAAGCGTCTAATCGACGCGCCGTGATCGGTGCGCGAACTCGGTGCCCAAAGTATTGCGCCCGCTTTGCCGCGCGGCAAGCGCTTGGACCTGCGCCGGGGTTTCGCTCGGCCGGGGTGCGTGTGTGCACCCGCCCTGGCCGGCCGCGGCAGAGGTTGCGATCGTGCGTCTGCGACGCCACGGGCCCGACGCAGGCTATGCAAATCTGCTTGCATTGCAATCGTACAGTAGTTTTGCGGTTCCAAAACCGCAATACGGAACGGGCGTTGGCGAGCATCACAATTCGCAATCTCGATGACGATGTGAAAACGCGCCTGCGCGCGGCGGCGCACAGCCGCTCAATGGGCATTGTCAGAGAAAACTGGCTTGAGCCGGAAAGCAAGCTCTCGTAGTCTGCGGTGATGCACAATCCCTTTCGCTATTTCAACAGTTCGCCCGAGGTCATCCGCCTCGCGGTAATGATGTACATACGCTATCCGTTGTCATTGCGCCAAGTCGAAGACATTCTGTTCGAACGTGGCATCGATATTTGTCACGAGACGGTCCGTTTCTGGTGGAACCGTTTCGGTCCAATGTTTGCTGGGGAGATCAGGGAGAGGCGCGTAGACGGGCACAACTGGTCGAACTGGCGCTGGCATCTTGATGAGGTGTTTGTCCGCATTAACGGCGAGACACATTACCTGTGGCGCGCTGTCGACCACTAAGGGGAGGTACTTGAGGTTTTTGCCACAAAACGGCGGGATCGTCGGGCAGCGATGAAGTTTCTGAAGCACACGATGAAACGCTATGGCCGGCCGTGGTCAATCGTTACCGGCCGGCTTCGATCTTATCAAGCTGCGATGAAGGTGCTCGGAAATCCAGGACCGCAGGAATGCGGGCGCTGGCTTAACAATAGAGCCGAGAACTCGCATCAACCGTTTCGAAGACCGGAAGGGGCGATGGTGCGGTTCAGAGACATCAAGACCCTGCAAAAATTTGCCGCTGTCCACGTCTCGATCCACAACCACTTCAACCACCAACGCCATCTCACCCGCCGCGACATTTTCAAACAAGGCCGAGCCGCCGCCTTGGCCGAGTGGCGTCAACTCGCAGCCTGAGAGTCCTCGATTGAAGGTTCTATCGGTCCGATCCAGTTAGTCTGACAATGCCGGTAATCAGGTTCATTGTGTAGCCTCCTTTCAATATAAGTATGTGAAAGGGATGCACTCATGCCAAGCCCAATATTTGCCATTGCCAAATTCAATGCCGATTGACACCCTGTTACTGGGGTTCACCCATCTGCTGCTGACGGAGGGCCATGCGACCGCTTGACGAGGGAGTCCCGTGTCCGGAACGGCTGCACGGGCCTATTCCCGGACAGAAAACCGGATCCCCTGAGGCGAAGTGGCTCGCGGACCGTTAAAATATCCGCCTCGATGAGTCCAATGTAAAATCTGTCCCATTGTTCAGACTATCCCTAGTGGCCGTCTCCGAATCGAAATAGCAAAATAGTCACGTCGTCGGTCTGCTCCGCGCCGTCTTCGAACTTTTTGACTGCGGATACGATTGCGTTCACCGCCATTTCCGCGTGGTCCAGCTCCGTCGTTTGCAACAGATTGACAAGCCGTTCTTCAGAGAACCATGCTCCTTCGCCATCCATGGCTTCGGTGACACCATCGGTGTACAGGAACAGCATATCAGACTGTTCCAAACGTATCGTGTCCTCACCGTAAACTATTCCATCCACGGCCCCGGCAACCGGGCCGTGCAGCGCGTCCAGGCGTCGCAACGACCCATCACGTCGCCGCAGGTATGGTGCATTGTGGCCGGCATTCGTATAAACCGCCACTCCCGTCTTGACGTCGATGATCGCTATGAAGAGGGTGACGAACATACACTCCTTGTTGTCGGCGCTGAGTTCGTCATTCACGCGGGTGAGAATACTTGCGGTCGAAAGATCGTCGGCGGCCCGCGATTTTATCAATGTCTTGGCCACCGCCATGAACAGGGCCGACGGGACGCCCTTCCCGGAAACGTCGCCGATGCAGATGCAAATCTGGTCGTCGTTGATAAAAAAGAAATCGTAGAAATCGCCGCCAACCTCGCGAGCGGGTTCCAAAGTCGCGAAAATCGAAAACTCGTCACGCTCCGGAAATGCCGGAAAGATGAGGGGAATCATGCTCATCTGGATTTCTCTGCCAACGCTGAGTTCGTGTTTCATTCGGTCCCTGGCAGCCGTCACCAACGACAGGCTCTCGGCCAACCGCGATACCATTTCGTCGAAAGTCCTCCCCAGGACCCCGAGTTCGTCATTGCCTAGGACACCGCTGCGCGCATCCAGCTTACCCAAAGTGACGGTCTCGGCCGTTTTAGCGAGGATCAAGGCTCTGAGCAACACTCTACGATGGATGACCGCCGTTAGCACGACGAGGAGCCCGAAGAGGCCGCCCGCTGCAACGAACGTCCCCCTCAGCAGGGCTTCGGCCTCGCGCTGCACGCTCATGAGCATTGCCGCAGTTCGAGAATTCACGATCTCCTGAAAGCGTCCGATCGGTTCCATGATTGACGCCTTTGCGCGGAGATAGTCGTCCCCGTGAAGCAGGCGTTGAGCCAAGCCGAGATCAGGCGAGCCGGCTCGCCTGTATTTTCCCGAGCCATCATCGTATAGGCCCCGCACCGCGTTGAAAGCTCTGTTTTCAATGCTTGTCAAACTGTCGGAGCGCTTCTGCGCTTCCGCGAGGAGATCGAACTCCACCTCGGTGAATGCCAGCCGCAACATGCGGTCCTGAAGCGAGATGGCCGTTCCAGTGCTACCTTCCAGACGAAATTGGTCCTCAATGAGGACTCTATCCCAGAAGATACCCTCGTACCCTTCTGGACGAGCTAGCTCGCCGTTACGGATCGCCAATACCTGCCGAAAGTAGGTTTCGAATCTGTCTTCGCCTGTTTGGACAAACATCCTGGCGAATCTCGTGAGATCGTCGGACGACTGGCGCAATTCGTCAGCTAGCAAAATCGACTTGAATCGTCGTTGCTCCGCGTCAGTTACTCTGTTGAGCGCCGCGTGCAATTCGATCGCCAGCCAAACCGTCACGGCGGACATCCAGAGGGAGCCGGCGAGGAGCAGACCCAATAGATATCGGAGTTTCATCGGCTTTGATCCGGCCCCACAATTGATGCCACTCGTAAGTTCAGGCTGCTCGTCGTCAGATAAACTGGGCTGGCTGACGTGGTGGCCTTCGGAAAGGCCCGGCTCCTCAGATTTTAATCCACGCGGCGCGCTTCTGACTGATAAAGCGGCGCTGGTTCATGGCTTTTATATGGGCGCCTCCCGGTTTGCGAGGGACGATTCGGTGTTTTTGGGCGGGCAGGTTGCAGTTTTATATCCGGCCTGTTTGTGCAGCGCTTGTGCCCGCTGGTCCTGATGGGATCTGCCGACCCGCGCCTTATTTCTCCTGAGAGCTCTTGGCTCAAGAGACCATGGAGGCTTGGCGGATCGCGGTCTGACCTGTTTGCCATCACAGCGTGTCGTACCTTGCGCAACCTTTCAGCGTGCCACCTCGATGTTTCCTGTAACCACCACTCCTATGCGGGTTGGCTGATAACCTTCCGTTGGTACACCCGGTCATGAGTCAACAGTCGCGGTGCAGCCTTAGGCTCGACTGGCCTTTGAGCCCAGTCTGCAACAGATACATCGCCAGCGCCCACACCTGATATCCGAGATTGGACGATTCCATAATGGTGCCGTTTTTCACCGAAAAGAACTTCCGACAGTCGCGGCAGCGGTGCGCCATCGTCTTGTGCTTTGCGCCCACTTGGATATTCGCAGAGCTACAGCGCGGACAGCAGATGCCATCCGACCAGCGTTGTTCCTCGAACCATTTTTCGGCAGTCGCATCGTTGGGGGGAACATCGCCGTGATCTCAATCAGTAAAATGCCTTTGCGGTAGTGTTTTCCAGGTGTCTTGTGCGCCATGATTGCCTTCCTTCTAGCGGAGGCACCGCGCTGGGCGCCGCGTGGCCGGGTTTGATCTCGGTCAGCCAGCCGCTCCGTTGTGAGCGCGGGCCACAGCGGTTCAGAAATGTCAATGCCGCGACGTCAGTCGTCGAGGGAAGCGAGCGCTTCGACTCTGGACGGGTGGATCGAAATGATCTTGTCGAAGCCGCTTACCTCGAACACCTCCCTGATCTGACCCGACAGGGAGCAGAGCGCGAACTTCGCGTCGCGGTTCGAGAGGGATTTGGCGGTCAAGAGGATGGCACGAAGGCCCGCGCTGCTGATGTACGAAAGCGCCTCGAAGTCCATGATCACGGCGCGATCGCTTTCCTCGATCACGGTTCTGATCGCCTCCTCGAACTCAGCGGCATTGGAGCCGTCAATGCGTCCGCCCACCCGGGCGGACAATACACCATCTTGTCGTTCGGTCGTCACATCCACTGCCTTCGCCTCCCAAGTTCCTCCCGACGCCGATCATACATTATGTTCGTTTGACGGCGTATGTCCTGATGTTCGATCTCGCGCCGCCCGGAGGCTGCGTCCGGCGCTCAGTCGTCCGGATCGGGTACGATAACGAATTCCGGGTAGGCTTCGATGCCCAGCTCCGCCACGTCTTGACCCAGATCCTCGACGACTGGCGAGATGCGTGCGCCGATTGTCCTGTCGATGATCAGCCATGTCAGCCCAGACGCGCCGAACGCGAAGGCGCCAATGGTCAATATGCCGGAAACCTGCACCAGCATGTCGCCACCGGCCGCGATGCAGACCGCGAGCGTTCCCCAGACGCCGGCGAACAGATGGGCCGGAACCGCGCCGACCACATCGTCGATTCGCAGACGCTCCATGATCTTCAGACCGGCGACGGATATGGCACCGCCGACCGCGCCGATGACGACGGCCCAATAGTGCTCGACGATATCAGGTCCGGCTGTGATCGCGACTAAGCCGGCGATGACGCCGTTCAAGCTTGCAAGCAGATCGACGCGTCCCAGAATAGGCCGTGACAGGCTGATGGCGGCCACGAAGCCCGCAGCTGCGGCGAGATTGGTATTGGCCAGGATGTTGCTGACCGCCACCGCGTCGACGACGCCGCTCAGAGCAAGCTGCGAGCCTCCGTTGAAACCAAACCAGCCGAGCCAAAGGATGAAGACGCCCAGAGTCACGGCAGGTACGTTCGACGGTGGGGTCGCTTTGACGCCACCGCCTTCACGGAACTTGCCTTTCCGCGGCCCGACCACAAGGGCGCCCGCGAGCGCCGCCCAGCCGCCGGTCGAATGAACGATCGTCGATCCCGCGAAGTCATTAAAGCCCATTTCAGCGAGCCATCCGCCGCCCCACGTCCAGGCGCCGACGAGCGGATAGATGATCGCTGTCAGCACCAGTATGAAGATGAAGAACGACCACAGCTTTACCCGCTCGGCCAAGGTGCCGGACACTATCGAGGCCGTTGTCGCGACGAATACCATCTGGAAGAACCAGTCCGACATTGTCGATTTGCCATTCTTTACGACAGCGGAAGCGGCCTCCTCCCGACCGCCCAGAAGCGCAATTTCGTCTCCGGAAGTACCGTACAGAAACTCGAATGACCCGAACCAGCCACCGGCTTCGACACCTACATACATGATGTTGTAGCCGATCAGGTAGAACGTCAGTCCGGCGATGGAATAGAGGCCGATATTTTTCAAGCAGATCACCGACGCGTTCCTGGTGCGCACGGATCCGGCCTCAAGCATGGTGAAGCCTGCGCACATCCACATCACAAGCACGCCCCAGACGAGGAACGAGAAGCTGTTCAGAACGAATTGCGTTTCGCCGTCCATGGCCGCGCGCGCCTCCGACGAGGAAAGCGCGAGGAAGAAAACGACCGCTATACCGCCGATACCGATCGCCAAGCGGTGCCGCGCGCAGGTACCGGAACGGCCGTATTGGTTGAGGTTCACTTTGTGTTGTCTTTCTTACTTACACTACTCGAACCACGCCCCGTTTTTCGGTCCGACTCCTGACCTGCCCGCAATAGTTGGTCCAGGTTGAATGTTAGTCTACGCGGTCTTGCCCGATATTTGTATTTCCTGTATCGGTGGAAGCGTTTCAGGTGCTGGCGGTCGGGAGCCCAGTGAGCTATGCGGCCGTATCGTGTTATAGAAGACGCGCCATCGTTCGATAACGACCTGGACCTCTCGCAGCGTGTAGAACAACTCGCGGCATTGTCAGAGTAAATCGGCTTGAGCCGGGAAGAGGAGTTCCATAGTCTCTGGCGATGCATAACCCCTTCCGTTATTTCAACAGTTCTCCAGAGGTCATTCGCCTCGCGGTGATGTTGTACATCCGTTATCCGCTGTCGCTACGGCAAGTCGAGGATCTCCTGTTCGAACGAGGCATCGATATCTGTCACGAGACTGTACGGTTTTGGTGGAACCGGTTTGGGCCGATGTTCGCCGCCAAGATCAGGAAGCGGCGCATTCATCATGGATCCTATTCGAACTGGCGCTGGCATCTTGATGAGGTGTTTGTCCGGATCAACGGAGAGATGCACTATCTCTGGCGCGCTGTCGATCACGAAGGGGAGGTACTCGAAGTTTTAGCCACGAAACAACGGGATCGCAAGGCTGCGCTGAAGTTCCTGAAACGCACGATGAAGCGTTACGGCCGGCCAAAGGTGATCGTGACGGACCGGCTCAAATCATACCGGGCTGCGATGAATGTAATTGGCAATGCCGCCGCTCAGACTTGCGGTCAGTGGCTCAATAATAGAGCAGAAAACTCACACCAACCGTTCCGCCGACGAGAAGGCGCGATGGCCAGGTTCAGAGACATCAAGACCCTGCAGAAGTTTGCTGCCACTCACGCCTCGGTCCACAATCATTTCAATCAGGAACGTCATCTTTATAACCGCGAGGACTTCAAACTCAATCGCTCCGCCGCTTTGGCCGAGTGGCGTCAACTTGCAGCCTGAGATTTCCCGACTACGGGAGTTCCAAGACCTGTCCGCGTTTGTCTGACAGTGCCCTTATATACTTGACGACGTATCGTCAAGTATATAAGCGCCACTACATGGGGTATTGGCATCTGGACGAACGCGATTTGCGAGATCCTCGCGCATATCAAAGACGTGTTTCGCGTCATCGGGGAAAAAACGGGCCGCCGTGTCTATCATTTCCAACGACCGATGACCGTGCACCCGACGGGCAGCGCGCGCATCGGGCGCGACGCGCGCGAGGGCGTGGTCGACGCCAACGGTGAAATATTCAATAACCCGGGCCCCTTTGTGGCCGACGCCGCAGCGTTGCCGAAACCGGAGGGCGGCCCGCCGTCGCTCACGATCGCCGCCTGGGCCAACCACGTCGCGGAGTGCTTTCTCGAACGGCGCACGTAATCGTGTTTCAAGGGGTCAGATCCCTTGAAACTGTGGTTATCTTTGCGCGTTTCAAGGGATCTGACCGCTTTAAGCTCTATACTGTCTGCGAGTCAACCCGAGGGATCGCCCGGCGGATGCACACTCACCTCGACCCGATCGGCGGTGTCGCCGGCGACATGTTCGTCGGCGCGCTGCTGGACGCTTTTCCCGAGCTTGCTGGGCCCGCGATCGCGGCGGTTCGTGCGGTGGGGCTGGACGAGGCGGTGCGCCTCGATCACGTCGCGTTCTCCGACGGCATCCTGAGCGGCAGCCGGTTTGAAGTCGACGCGCGCGGCGCGGGAAACGGCCATGATCACGTGCACTGGTCGTCGCTCAAAAACCGCTTGGACGAGAGCGCGTTGGCGCCCGCGGTGCGCGCGCGGTCCATCGACATCTTCGCCCATCTCGCGCACGCCGAGGCGTGGGTTCACGGTCAAGCGGTCGATACGATCGCCTTTCATGAAGTGGGCGCTTGGGACTCGATCGCCGATATCGTTGCGGCCGCCCACATCATCGAAGCCCTGCAGCCGTGCACCTGGTCGGTCGGTCCGATCCCGCTCGGCACCGGGCGCGTCTCCAGCGCGCACGGATTATTGCCGGTGCCCGCGCCCGCCACGGTCCTTCTGCTCGAAGGTTTCGAATGCTTCGATGACGGTTTCACCGGCGAGCGGGTCACGCCCACGGGCGCCGCCATCGTTCGGTATCTGGAACCCGCGTCCGGTCTCGGGACGACGCCGTTGACCCTACGGAAGACGGGCTACGGCTTCGGCACGCGCCGCTTCAAAGGGATGAGTAACGTGCTGCGTGTGTTGCAGTTCGAACACGCCGTATCGAAGAGCCGTTCGGACGAGGTTACGCTGATCCGCTTCGAAATCGACGATCAGACAGCCGAGGACCTGGCCGTCGGGCTCGAACGCCTCCGCGCGATCGACGGTGTCGTCGACGTCAATCAGTTTCCGGTTACGGGCAAGCAAGGGCGGTTATTGACCGCGATACAGGTCCTCGCACGGCCGGAGCGTGTTGACCAGGTCGCCGACGCCTGCTTCGAGGAGACCACGACACTCGGTTTACGCCTGCAACGGGTCGAGCGGCGAGTCCTTGCGCGGCACGAAACGAATTCGGAGGAAGGCGTGGCCGTCAAGATCGCAAACCGCCCAGCGGGCACGACCGCCAAGGCGGACATCGCCGCGGTCGCCGAAAGCGACGGCCACCGCACCCGTAAGGCGCGCCGCCACGCCGCCGAGTCCGAAGTCTTGGCGCGAGATCCCGATGAGCAGTGACGGCGTGCATTCAGCTCTCGCGCGGCTGACCGGGGTGTTGCACGACTGTGCGCCTGTGGCCGTCGCCGTGTCCGGTGGGGTGGACAGCTTGACGCTTGCGGCCGTCGCACAACGTGCGCTCGGCCGGGCGGCGATCATGTTTCATGCGGTCTCTGCGGCGGTGCCACCGGACGCCACGGCGCGGGTCGAGCGATACGCGGCGCGCGGACGGTGGCGCCTCGAGATCATCGATACCGGAGAATTTGCGGACGAACGCTATGTCGCGAATCCGGCCGATCGCTGTTTTCACTGCAAACGGAATCTCTACAGCGCGATCGCGGCCCACACGCCTGTCCAGATGTTGTCGGGCACGAACGTGGACGACCTCGGCGACTGGCGCCCCGGGCTCGCGGCCGCTGCGGATCACGGCGTGCGGCATCCGTATGTGGAAGCCGGGATCGACAAGCGCGGCGTACGCGCGATAGCCGGGCATCTCGGCTTGCGGGACGTCGCCGGGCTTCCGGCGGCGCCATGCCTTTCCAGCCGCATCGAAACGGGAATCCCGATCGCGGCGCACGATCTGCGTTTCATCGATGCGGCCGAGAAGCTGGTGCGGGCATCGATCGATCCTCATACGGTGCGGTGCCGCGTGCGCAAGCGCGGCATCGTCGTCGAACTCGATGCGGAGACACTCGCTACGATCGACCCGCAGCTCGAATCGGATCTGTCGCAGCAGATCGACCATCTCGGGACCGAACACGGGGTTGTGGGGTGTGTGCGCTTTGCGCCGTATGAACGCGGCAGCGCATTTCTAAGAGACAATCCATGAGCGAACACGAAGTGAAGCTCGATCTCGGACGCGCCGAGCGCATCGGGCTCGATGAAACCGTTTTTTGCGCGCACAAGTCCGATGATCAGATCGAGGTAATCCTCGATCGGGTCAAAGCTGCGGATAGGAGTTGTCTGCTGACGCATCTCGGTCCCGAACGACATCAACGGATCACCGCGCCGCAACGCGCGCTCATTGATTACGACGAAGTATCGAAAACGGCGTTCTTCAACTGGCGGCCCGAGCCCGCGGGCGACCCCGAGCTCGCGATCCTCACGGCGGGCAGCGCCGACGTGCCGGTCGCACGCGAAGCGCTGCGGACCCTCGATTACTTTCGGGTCGATGCCTTACCCGTCTTCGATGTCGGCGTCGCCGGCCTCTGGCGCCTGCAGGAGCGCATCGAGGAGATCCGTCGTTTTCCGGTCGTGATCGTGGCGGCGGGCATGGATGCCGCGTTGCCGAGCGTGTTGGGCGGGCTGTATGCCGGCGTCATCATCGCGGTGCCGACTTCCGTGGGCTACGGCGTCGCGGCAGGCGGTACCACCGCGCTCAACGCCATCCTCGCGTCGTGCGCATCGGGCATCGTCACAGTCAATATCGACAACGGCTACGGCGCCGCGTGTGCCGCATTGCGGTCGCTGCGGTCGCAACACCGCGCATCGGCCGCGCAGCTCGCCGACCGGCAGGATCGCGACGACCAGAGCGCGTAAAAACTCACCCACGATGCGTATACTTTCAACGAATACTGCCTGGAGGGTTTCAACGTGACCGACAAGCGATCGATCGATCGCCGCCAGTTTCTGAAAAGGGCCGTCGCGGCCGGTGTCAGCAGCAGCTTGCCGTCCACTGCGGCGGGGCGCGAGCCGAAATCAACCGGGAACACAGTACAGGCCTATCGCGAGCTCGGGCGGACGGGTCTCGAGATCTCCGACATATCCTTTGGCACGAGTCGGCTCAGGCCCGGCCAGGAGGACTTGATCCATCACGCCCTCGATCGCGGCATCAACTATTTCGACTCCGCCTACGGTTACGGCGGCGGCGCATCCGAGACCGTGCTCGGCGAGGTATTCAAGGGTATGCGCGACGAGGTCGTGCTGGTCTCCAAGGTGGAAGGTCCGACATCCATGCGCAAGGAGCGCATGATGGCGCGTCTCGACGAGTCACTGCGGCGGCTGAAGACGGACTACATCGACGTGTATCTGGCGCACGCGGTCAACGACGTCGATCGACTCAAAAGCCCCGAATGGTACGCCTTCGTCGACGCGGCCCGCCGGCAAGGCAAGATCCGGTTCACGGGCATGTCCGGGCACGCGGGCAAGCTGATCCCGTGTCTCGATTACGCGATCGATCACGACATGGCCGACGTGATTCTCGTCGCGTACAACTTCGGACAGGATCCCCAGTTCTACGAGCGCTTCACCCAATCGTTCAATTTCGTCGCCAACCAGCCCGGCCTGCCGCGCGTGCTGGCCAAAGCGAAGGAGAAGAACGTGGGCGTGGTCACGATGAAAACGCTCATGGGCGCGCGCCTGAACGACATGCGTCCCTATGAAACCGGAAACGCGACCTTCGCCCAGGCGGCTTTCCGGTGGGTGCTCTCCAACCGCGATGTCGACGCGCTGGTCATATCGATGACGAGCAAGGCCAAGATCGACGAGTTCCTGGGCGCATCCGGCGCCAGCGAGCTCGCGCTCGGCGACATGGAGTTATTGATGCGTTACGCCGCGATGAACGGCGCCAGCTACTGCCGGCATGCCTGCAACGACTGCGCGGGGGCTTGCCCGTACGGCGTGCAGATTTCCGACGTGCTCAGAACGCGCATGTACGCGACGGATTACGAGGATTTCGCGTTTGCGCGGGACGAGTACGCCATGCTCGAGGTCAACGCCGCGGCGTGCCTCTCGTGTTCGGGCGAGCCGTGTCGAAACGCGTGCACCCACGGGATCGCGATCGACGAAGTCTGCGGGCCGACGCATCGGATGCTGGCGTAGGGCCGGACTTTGATGAAATCCGATAGTCGATTGTTCGCGTTGAGCGTGTTGGTATTCGTGGCGACGGCCGCGCAGGACTTTGATGACGAGACAGTGTCGGACGAGTTACTCGAAATGGCGTTGTCACGTTATTGAACGGTGGTGCCAGGACATTGGTATAGAACTCAAGCTCAAGCGGCAGCGATAGCGGTTTGCCACAGGCCGGCACTGTCAGACAAACGCGGACAGGTCTTGGAACTCCCGTAGTCGGGAAATCTCAGGCTGCAAGTTGACGCCACTCGGCCAAAGCGGCGGAGCGATTGAGTTTGAAGTCCTCGCGGTTATAAAGATGACGTTCCTGATTGAAATGATTGTGGACCGAGGCGTGAGTGGCAGCAAACTTCTGCAGGGTCTTGATGTCTCTGAACCTGGCCATCGCGCCTTCTCGTCGGCGGAACGGTTGGTGTGAGTTTTCTGCTCTATTATTGAGCCACTGACCGCAAGTCTGAGCGGCGGCATTGCCAATTACATTCATCGCAGCCCGGTATGATTTGAGCCGGTCCGTCACGATCACCTTTGGCCGGCCGTAACGCTTCATCGTGCGTTTCAGGAACTTCAGCGCAGCCTTGCGATCCCGTTGTTTCGTGGCTAAAACTTCGAGTACCTCCCCTTCGTGATCGACAGCGCGCCAGAGATAGTGCATCTCTCCGTTGATCCGGACAAACACCTCATCAAGATGCCAGCGCCAGTTCGAATAGGATCCATGATGAATGCGCCGCTTCCTGATCTTGGCGGCGAACATCGGCCCAAACCGGTTCCACCAAAACCGTACAGTCTCGTGACAGATATCGATGCCTCGTTCGAACAGGAGATCCTCGACTTGCCGTAGCGACAGCGGATAACGGATGTACAACATCACCGCGAGGCGAATGACCTCTGGAGAACTGTTGAAATAACGGAAGGGGTTATGCATCGCCAGAGACTATGGAACTCCTCTTCCCGGCTCAAGCCGATTTACTCTGACAATGCCCCGGAACTGTGCGTCGGCGGCAAATCGACATGCGGTCTCATGCCCTTCAGAAATTTGAAAAGATCGCTGTCCGTTGACAGGACAAGGGTCGTATTTTCGCCGATGATGGACTCGTAGGTTTGCATGGTTCGTGTGAATTCATAAAACGCCACCGCTTCAGGGCTCTGGTTGTAAGCCTGCGCGTAGATTTCGGTTGCTTTCGCGTCCGCCAACCCGCGGATCTCCTCGACTTGGCGATAAGCTTCTGACTGGATCTTGTTGAGATCACGCACGCGATTGCCGCGGATCCTGGCAGCCTCGCCGTTACCTTCCGACAGGAAACGTTCCGCGATCTGGCGCCTTTCGCTGATCATTCGATCGTAGATCTTCGGACGCACGCTTTCGTTATAATTGATCCGTTTGAAGCGAATATCGAGAAGTTCGATACCAAATACCCGAACCTTCTCGGCAGCCGCGGAAAAGATTTCCTGCTCAACCAGTTTGCGTCCTTTTTGGATCGGCACCAGCGCTCCCATATCCAGCTCACGTTCCGCGTCAGTCAGAAAAGCGTCGCGTAACGGAACACGGTCTTTGGTAGTGCGGATGATCTCGATCAGCTCATGTTTGGCGACAGCGTTTCGGGTCTCGCTGCCCAGAATATCGTCCAATCGGGACTGCGCACTGCGCTCATCGCGTAGCCGTAGAAAGTACTGCAGAGGGTCTGTAATACGCCAGCGGGCGAAGAGGTCGACCGAGATGTAGAGCTTGTCCTTGGTCGGCATGTCCGACGGATTGCCGTCCCACTCGAGAACCCGTTTTTCGATCGGGTTCACCTCTTGGATGAAGGGTACCTTGACCTTGAGACCTGCGGAAGTCACCGGCGCGCCGACCGGCTTGCCGAATTGAGTGATGATCACTTGCTCGACTTCGCTTACGGTGTAGACCGAGCTTGTCAAAACGTACAGCGCGATGCCCAAGAGCACAATGATTGTTATTCGTTTGACGCCACTCATGGCCGTTCCCCCTGATGGGCGTCGAGATTGAGCAACGGCAGAATGCTTCGTGTCTGCTCATCGACGATAATCTTCGAACGTATACCGGGCATGACGTCCTGCAAGGTCTCGATATAAATACGGCGGCGAGTGACCTCCGGGGCCTTGTTATACTCCGTCAATAAGGCGCTGAACCGAGCGACATCACCTTCCGCCTCATTGATCCTCTTCAGCCGGTAGCCGTCAGCTTCGCGGATCCGCTGATCCTTCTCCCCCTCGGCCAGAGGGATCACTTTGTTGTAATCGCGCCGGGCTTCGTTGATCAGCTTCTCTTTCTCCTGCTGGGCTTGGTTGACCTCGTTGAACGACTCCTGTACGGGTTTCGGCGGATTGATGTTTTTCAGTTGTACCTGATCGATGCTGATCCCCATTGCGTATTTGGTTGAGAGTGCCTGCATCTTCTTCAGGGCTTCCGTTTCGATTTCCTGCCGCCCGATGGTAATCACCTCGTCCACCGTGCGGTCGCCGACAACTTCGCGCATGACGGATTCAGAAACATAGCGTAGCGTTTCATTGGGCTCACGAACCTCGAAAAGGAATTTGACCGGATCTGAAATGCGGTATTGAACCACCCATTCGACCAGGGCAGCGTTCAGGTCACCTGTCACCATCTCCGTTTCCCGCTTTCTGTCGCGAGCACTCTGGTACGCATCCGTGGCGCCTGGCGTCTTGAATCCGAACTCCTGCTTCAATTGCCGTTTGACCGGGACGATGGTCGTCACATCAACGCCCAGCGGCAGCTTGAAATGCAGCCCCGGCGGCACCTCCGTGAGATGCTTGCCGAAACGCTGCACGACAGCGACAGAGTCGCTTGGCACGGTGTAAATGGCTGTCCAGGCGCCTAGAATAGCCAACGCGAGGACGGCAAATGTGATCACTCCGCGCGGACCACCCGCGGGAATGATTTGCCGCAACCATTCTTTTCCTTGCCGGGCCAGATCGTCAAAATCGGGCGGGCCGTCCCGGCCGCTGTTACCACTTTGCCATGACATAGAAAAATCTCCTGTTGTGAACGCTCACTGTCTTTACGTGGTGCCGCGTCAGCTACGGGAGGTAAGCATGCACCGGCTCGCTGCAGGTGTCACGTTTAAAAAGCAGGCTCGGCAGCCCCGAATATTTTGATGACGGACACGAGCCAGGCTCCGAATACAACCGCCGCTGCACCATGCAACATAGAGAGGTGAAGCCATGAAAATGAAGGTTTTAGGGGTAGCCCTGCTTGTGCTGTCGGTATTGCATGTCCAGTCCACGATCACCCGCGACAAATAAACCGCGGGCCGAAGGCGGTACCCTTCCCCGCAACCGCGGTCACGTCGACGGACATTGTCAGACTAACTTGATCTGACCAGTAGAGCCAACAATCGAGGACGCTCAGGCTGCAAGTTGACGCCACTCGGCCAAAGCGGCGGAGCGATTGAGTTTGAAGCTCCCGCGATTGTAAAGATGACGTTCCTGGTTGAAATGATTGTGGATGGAGGCGTGGGCGGCAGCAAACTTCTGCAGGGTCTTGATGTCCCTGAACCTGGCCATCGCGCCTTCTCGTCGGCGGAACGGTTGGTGTGAGTTTTCTGCTCTATTGTTGAGCCACTGACCGCAAATCTGACGATCCTCGACCCCAATGACTTTCATCGCGGCACCGTAGGAACGTAGGCGGTCGGTCACGATGGCATTGTCAGACTAACTAGGCTGGACATGTAAGGCCTGTAATTGAGGACCCTCAAGCTGCAAGTTGACGCCACTCGGCCAAGGCGGCGGAGCGATTGAGTTTGAAGTTTTCACGGTTATAAAGATGACGTTCCTGATTGAAATGATTGTGGATGGAGGCGTGGGTGGCAGCAAATTTCTGCAGGGTCTTGATGTTTCTGAACCTGGCCATCGCGCCTTCTCGTCGACGGAACGGTTGGTGTGAATTCTCGGCTCGATTGTTGAGCCACTGACCGCAAGTCTGAGCGGCGGTATTGCCGATCACATTCATCGCAGCCCGGTATGATTTGAGCCGGTCCGTCACGAGCATCTTTGGCTGGCCGTAACGCTTCATCGTGCGTTTCAGGAACCTCAGTGCAGCCTTGCGATCCCGCTGTTTCGTGGCAAAAGCTTCGAGTACCTCCCCTTCGTGATCGACAGCGCGCCATAGATAATGTATCTCGCCGTTGACCCGGACAAACACCTCATCAAGATGCCAGCGCCAGTTCGAATAGGATCCATGATGAATGCGGCGTTTCCGGATCTCGGCTGCAAACAGGGGCCCAAACCGATTCCACCAAAACCGCACCGTCTCGTGACAGATATCGATACCACGTTCGTGGAGTATATCTTCGACCTGCCGTAGCGACAGCGGATAGCGGATGTACATCATCACCGCGAGGCGAATGACCTCAGGCGAGCTGTTGAAATAACGGAAGGGATTATGCATCGCTAGAGGCTATGGGACGCCTCTTCCCGGCTCAAGACGATTTACTCTGACAATGCCCGGATGACCTCAGGCGAACTGTTGAAATAACGGAAGGGATTTTGCATCACTCGAAGCCAGAAGACCTCCCTTGGTGGCTCAAGCCAATTTACTCTGACAACGCCTTTCTTGTGTCCCCCGCCGGTGTGCACCAAGGGGTGGCTCATCCCAACAAGCCAACGAACGCGAATCCGACGCCAATGTAGATCGCTGCTTCCATCGCGCCGATCGCGACATTACGTTGCTCGCCAACTTCCTTGCCGATGTCGATGCCGGGAAGGAGAACGAGACGCAGTGCGATGGATAACGTGGACTGGGCGACAAACATGACCACCGCAACCATACACCACGCGGCGATCGACAGCGGTAGCAACGCCGGATCATAGGTCACAACGCCCGACGTCGCCGTTACGGCGAGTCCAACACCCAGGCGGTATCCGGCGAATCGAACGGCGAGCGCGGTGTTTCCATCGGCAATTTCACCACCCAAGGTCCGTTTTCCTCCATGTCGTACTTCGAACACTTTCTTCCGGTAAAGCGTGGCGAGAACGAGGATGACCTGCGACGCTACGTAGGCGGCCACAACCATCGCGAGTCCCGTTAAAGTCGTACCGTCCACCCACGTCATCGCGGCTCTCACGATAATTGCAGTGGCGACCATGTTTCCCGCATCGACGAGGCCTGCGGCCACATTTCCCTTCATGATTTCCTGGTGGATGGAAACGCCGGGCAAGGCGATGTGATCGAAGACTTTCCGCGTCAGCCACATCAACACCATCGCCAGCACACCGTAACCGGCCATCAAGGAAACTTCTTCTACGTAGGTTCCACCGGCATCACCTGAAACCACTCCCATCATCAGCACTGCGACGGCGACGATCGCCCCGGCGAGGGAAATACCGACGGCGAAATTGTCTTGTTTTGCCAAGGCGTCGGTCAAAGACACCTCGGCAATCGAGCCCGCCAGAATACGCAACGCAGCCATGAACCCGAGCATCATGATGAAATCGATGGCGTAGTAGTTGATCGACGCGTCTTGAAGTATCAACAATGAGGCGATCTGCTCCACTTTCCCTCTCCTTTAATAAATAAACCTGTCTATTTGCCGCCAGCGCGCGATCGGCGGGAACTGCTGCCGAATAAGCTGGATCGTCTCTTCGATGCCCCTTGGGCGCGATTGCTACGGGCGGCGGCGTGAGTGCTCACGCGTTT
This sequence comes from Gammaproteobacteria bacterium, assembly GCA_965217605.1. GTDB lineage: Bacteria > Pseudomonadota > Gammaproteobacteria > JAYYZW01. Next base: position 39,067 of record CBDCJB010000002.1, on the reverse strand, counting down.
ATTCCCGGCCGCCGATCCATATTGCTTGGCCGGGGTGGGTACGGTGAGCCCCTTCGATCGCATGTCACTACGACGGGCGCGGGTAAAGCTGCGATCGCCGGCCCTCCCGTAAGTGCTTCGCCCATAATCGTTGTAATACGAATAGCGGTTAACACCGCTGTACCAACCGTTGTAATAAATCGGGCCTCGGTGGTATCCCCGGCCAAACAAGATATCCGAAAACAATCGGTACTGACCGTAGAACACCCAAAACGACCGACCGCCGGAATCGCTGCTCCAGCGACCGTAGGACGGGTTGCCGACGAGGTAGCTACCCGCGACGGCGTTCCCTTGCACGTTCGCGGCCAGGGCATTTTGGGGGATGTTGATCCGGGCAAGCTCACCGCCTGAGAGATCGGCCAGCGTGTTCACGACGTCGATCAGACTGTCATTGAAGATGGCGGGATCGGTTGCCGCGTTCAAAGAATCAAGTTCCCCGATGATCGGCAGAAACTCATTTTTGTTTGCCGGCTCGTCTGTGACGGCAGCCAGGCGTTCTTTCAAACCCAGGTAGAGCGGACCGGACGTGGTCGCATCCTTTCGTAACACGTCAGCTACGGGTTCCAGATCGGGCTGTGATTGCGCGAGCTTATCAGCGTAGGTGGCGATAAGAAGGATATTGGCGAGCTCGCCCGCGTTTATCTTCGAGCCGAGAGCGTCCAGTTTGACCGCGACCGTCTGTTTTTGCCGCCTGGTTTCTTCGGCGTACTGATTGGAACAGCCATGCACAAAAACCAAGGCGATGAGTAGCGCGCAGGTAAACCATCCGCCCAATGCCCTTTTCTTCGTCATCGATCGCCCCCCCATTTCTCCGGCAATTAGGTCCTCGTCGCGATTGCGCAGCACTTACGCGGCAGCTAAGGAGTCGCGGACTTGCTCCATGCTCGGTATTGCGCCTTCGCTGGCGATGATAAACAGAGCCGACCCGTTTATCCGGCTTTGCGCGTGCGGATTCGTTTCGAGCTGGCCCGTGTCCGCATCGATGTAGCCGACGGCGGTCCCTAGATCGTCCTGAATTAGTTTACAGACTACTTTGGACCAGGTCTTGCCGTTTATCGCAAGGTCATAACGCGCGTATTCATCAGAACTCGACGTGAACATGTTTTCGATGATCTGTTCGGATCCGGGCGCCACCAGGCCACGCACCAACATTTCCGGATAGGCCCGTACCGGGCGAATGATGATGTCCGCGCCGACCTTCCTGAACCGTTCGCGGTTGCGATCGTCCACACACTCCGCCAAAACCAAAGCATCCTCGACGCCGAGGTCCCGCAAGCGATGGAGAATGTCGAAGGTACGGCTGTCGGATCCGACATCGGTCTCCTTGCGGGCGAGAATGACGATGATACTGGCCTCGTTTGCATCCGCGCGCTTGAGGGTGTCCGGGTCGCTGCCGTCGCCATTGTGATGGGCCAGTCCCGTCAACTGCGCGAGTCGGTCGGGGAGGCCGTCCGCGAACTGGCGTGTGACAATTTGGACCATTTTGTCGCGGTACGCTTCACTGGCCCGTAACTGCTCAATGATACGGAGAAAGAATCTTTCACCGTCTTCTCGTGGCGTATTGATGATCAGGATATGTCCGTTCATATGCCATCTCCAATTGCCGCATTTCTTGCGTAATCTGGAATTCGCTCGATAGTCGAAATAATCGCCCGCAGCCTTTGCCAGGATGAAGATTCCGCCGAGGTAAAGCAGCACCACGGTAGCGCTACGACCCTGGAGGGTAGTGGCGGATACGTCTCCATAACCCACCGTTGTCGCAGTCGTGAACGTAAGCCACAAGGCATCACCTGTTTCCATGCCTTCAAAGGACATCATTGCGATCACATGCAGGATAAAGATCACCATCACGAAGAACGATGACCGCAACATCTCGCGCTTCAGCTCATCTTCGGTAAACGCCAGACTGCGGAACCGCCGCGCGTGCAACAATGAACGCATTAAATGAATCACACGTCGGACCCCTTGCTGCGAGGCCATAATTCCTCGATTTTTCTCATGGGTAAAAATGCGCACAAATGGGCCTCGGTCCGGCCTCCGTCGAAGACCCGGAATTCCAAACTTCGCTCACGGTCATCGCTGACCAGCACGGCATAGTCACAGCCGATCGCCCCTGCGTCCACCGTGGTCGGCAACGCCTGGTTTCTGTAATCGCCCTTGTGGAGATAGGCTTTGGCGTAGGCTTCTTGACGGTACTGGGTTCCTACCCACGGTTGAATCTCTTGCGGAATCTTTTTCAGCTTACGCGCAGTAATTTTATGGTGTTCGCCGCTGTCCGGCGCAAGCACCTCGGCGAGGTCATCTTCCTTAAAAGCCGCGAAGAGAACCTCGGGCAGAACCTCGAGGGCTATTTCCGCGGTATCGTCGTCCACTACGCGCAGGCGGACTGAACGTTTCACGCCCGACAGCATGAAATAAGTCAGCTTCGTGGCATCGCCCCCGATATCGAGCGTCTCGACCCTCTCGACCGTAAAGCTTTCGCCGCTGATCTCCGTCTGGGCGGCAAACCCGAACCGGATGATATCCCCGGGTTCGAGATGCCGTGGGTGCTCGAGTATGCGGGGACTCTTGTCCCGGTCCTTGCCGATGCCGAATCGCTTCAGGAGACTCACGTGTGAGCCCCGTCAACCAGCGGACTTGCGGGCGTTGATACGCTCCAGAATGGCGTCGCGAGATGGCTTTTTAGCACCGATGCCGGCTGCCGCTAATTTAGCTTTGAGGTCGTCACCGCTCTCGACGTCGGCGAGTTCCCTGGCTGCTTCCATGCGATGCCGCCGCTCTTCCTGTCGGGCTTTTATGCGCTTCATGCGTTCCGCCGCAGTCGCCATGGAGGCCGATGATCCGGAATGCTGGGCCGCGGTTGCCTCAGCGGCTCTCTGGGCATATTCAGTCGCCTTTATATTCTTCACCTCACGATCCATTGCCTTGATTCCGCGTTCGGTCTCGAGAACGGTTGCTTTGATGCGCCCAACATTGGCATCCAGTTGCGTATGCACTTCGCGCTGCGCTGCGAGATCATCTTCTATCTCTGCAATCTTATCGACGATCTCGTTCATTAAACTATCGTCGCCCTTATCGCTCGCCTGGACCGCGTATTCTTCATGTTCGGTCAGGTTTGCCTCGAGGTCGTTGACCCGTTTCTTGGTCAATTTCTCCTGCGCCATGATCTCTGTCAGGGCGCTCTTGGACTTGGCCAGATCGTTTTTGGCGTCGCGAATCTTCTGCTCCAGCGCGGGGATGGCCTGGGAATCCGCTAGGGCTTCGCCCGTAGCATTCACGTGGCCGCGCACGGAATCAAACAGTTCATTTAACCAACTCATGCTGTGTTCTCCTTAAGACAAGATGTTCGCGAAAATTACCGGTTCAGGTACTCATCAAGGGCATCGAATACGGCAATCGTGTTGTCACTCAGTACGGTTATTTCTTCTACGACATTGGCCACAACGGTGTTCGCCGACATGGCTCCGAACAGTTGATAAGTACTACCGGTTTTGGCAAAGGCCGATAGCGGAAGCGCAATGTTCATCGACAGCATGACGTTCATCATCTCTGCCTCCACCCCTTCCTTGACGTCGTGTTGATCCCACAAGTTGGCGATCGCAGTGATCTGATCCTCACTGATATCGATCATGATCGGGAATTCCTCCCGCTCCGCCAGTTCGACCTTGACCAGGCCCTCGTCGGCGTCGACAACTTCCGCCTGGATCGCCAGGCCCTCTTCTGTCTTCGTACCGTTCAAAGCGGCGACGACTTCATTAACCTTGTCATTCAATGGTCTTCTCCTTCTGCTAATTGATAGATACCCATATCGTGGCGCCAATCGTTATGGTGATATCGATATACCACCATGGTTCCGAGGCGATTGACTTCAATGGCTTCCTGGTCATCGTAAAAACCTTTTTCAAACTCGAATGCGGCGAGCATCAGGCCCTTCGTGGTCCACTTATCATCCACCGGTGGGGACTTCAATTCCGCGATGCGATCGCGGGCGGAATTTCCGTTCTTGACGGCGATGGTCCAACCCCACTCGCCAAATGACGGGACATTGGCGTGATACTGCTCGACGTGATGAAAGCCTGAATGCCGCACGGTCTTGCCTATACTGATAAAGGTTTTCTTCGCGTGATAAGGGGAAGTCGATTGCACCGTCATCGCCCCGTCTCCCGCCAGCAAGGCATTCAGCTTGGCGTAGAATCGCGCGCTGTACAATTTGTTCAAATCGGGGTGCGACGGATCCGGTAGGTCGACGATGATGGTGTCGAATACTTCTTCGTGCCGGAGTAATGCGTTCACGGTCAAAAACGCGTCGCCAAAGCGTGGTTCAATGCGCGGATCGCTGAACGCTCGATTGTTGGCCGCAATTAAGCGGGCGTTGTTCACCGAGCCCGACCCCTCGTCCCGGAACAAACGCACCAGATCTTCATCCAGATCGAGTAGCGTCACGCTTTTGGGCTCCCAGCGCAAAACATCCCGCAACGCGAGCCCGTCGCCTCCGCCAATGATCAGAATTTTTTTCTGACGCGCGGATGCCGCCAACGCGGGATAGGTCAACATCGCGTGGTAAATGTGTTCGTCATTGCTGGCGAACTGGATCCGTCCGTTTATATAAAAACTCAGCACCGTCGGCTTCGCGGGATCCATCATCCTCTCAGTGACGACCAGTCTTTGATGATCGGTATTGACGCGGAATAGAACCTGGTCTCGGTAAAGTAAATCTTCGATCGAGGCCGACCAGTCCGCGCCTTTGTCATACACCTGCAAGATGACGATTCCGGTTAGGGCATAGGCCCCCAATAGTGCTGCCGGTCGTCTAATTTCGCGTCGGAAGATGATGAAGAACGCAATGCCTAACAATAGATTGACCGACGCGGTCACCGCCCCCGCAAGCGAGACGTCCATCGCCAGCATGAATGCCAACCATAAGCTTGCGCCGATCCCGGCCCCAATATAGTCGATACCGTAAATGGCGCCCGCGTTATTCTTGAGCGCGTTGTCGAATATCTTGACGCGGATCTCTCCGATCAAAGGGATCTCCATTCCGATCATCGTGCCGAGAATGGCCCCGACAACGTAAGGCGAAAGGGTAACGATGGTTCGCGCAGTCTCGATCAGGCCACCGGTGGGCCGCAGATCCTCGGTGATGGAGAAGGTTTCCATCAAGATTTTCGGAAACAGTTCGGAAAGTGAGAACAGGCCGCCAATGAGGAGCACGCTGGTGCTGCCGAGCAGCGCGAGAAGAACTTCGAGCCATGCAAAACCGACGTATGGATTAGAAACTTTGCGCGCCAGAAACGAGCCCACCCCCATGAAAACCATCATGACGGTGATGACACCAAAGATGGCGACCTCGACCGCGCCGAGCACCCGTCCCGCGTAGTGGGACAAAAGATATTCGTAGACCAGACCGCATCCGGCGCCAATCGCCAAGATGACTAAAACCGCCAGATCCAGTCGCCGTTGAGGTGAAATCATCGGGCTCCCCGTGGGCACCATCCATCCACTACTGCACGGATTATAGTTGTAATACTTTCATTTTCAATATAATTGATTCATATATGTGCTTGTATATGTTAATTAATCGTTTTTAGTTACTTTTCGAGCTTTTTCGTCTAAATTAGTGTAAAGCGTGAGGCGGTAGTACGAGCGCTGTAGGGCGCCAAGTGTCAGATCTTAAACAATTTGGGCCGCACCTAGAGCACGCTCGCGCGGTGGCACAAGGTTCGGAAACAGAACAGAGAAAAGGATTATGGGTGATATCGACAAAGGGTGGGAACAGATGACCACACGCATTGTGAAATCGGCGCTGTCACTCAAAGGGGTAAATTATCCCGAACTCTCGCGACGGCTCCGGCGATTGGGTATAGAGGAGACGCCATCGTCGCTCTCAACCAAGATTAACCGAGGGGCATTTAAGGCTTCTTTCATGTTGCAGGTCTTAAGCGCGATCGATATCCAGCATTTCACGATCCCCGATGTGGATTAAAACATGCGACAGTGTGGTTTAACACGAATTTCCCACTTGGTCCGCGACGCGGTCTGCTGATGAAACCGGGAACGGGAGCCCATGTCATCGTCGATCTTCACGGCGCATCGAACCTCAACTGCGAGCGTTCGGTTCGCAAGGCCATCGAAGAAATCATCGAACAAACGGGTGCCACGCTACTCCATGAATACTTCCATCGTTTTACGCCGCTTGGGATCACCGGCGTCGCTTGTCTGACGGAGTCTCATATCAGCGTTCATACCTGGCCCGCGCAAGGATTCGCCGCCTTCGATATCTATATGTGCGGCGAGGCGGAACCGGAGCGCGCTATTCCCATCCTGCGAGCCTATTTCAATCCGGATCGCATAGAAGTCCGGACCCTACAACGCGGCGCCTCCCTGAACGATCCTGCGTGACCGGCCCGACTCGCATCGGGCCGCGTCGGCTGGGTTACTTGTTGGCGCTCCTGATCCTCGTTTTTGCGCTCTGGCCGACACCCTTCTTGGCGCCGCTTAAAACCCTAGTGGTCTTTTTCCACGAGGCCTCACACGCGCTAACCGCGGTTGCCACTGGCGGCGTCGTCATCGAGATGGAGGTCGATCAGAACCAGGGCGGGCACGTGCGCTCGATGGGCGATATACGTTTATTGACCTTAAGTGCGGGTTATCTCGGTTCGCTGCTGTGGGGGGCCTTGACCTTCCTGGTCACCGTTTATACCGATAAAGATCGCGTGACCAGTGCTTTGTTGGGCGTCTTGATACTCGTGATCGCGGCCTGGTTCATGCGGAACCTCTACGGGCATTGTCAGACTAACTGGGTCGGACCTGTGGAACCTGCAATCGAGGCCTTTTAAGCTGCAAGTTGACACCACTCAGCCATGGCGGCGGCTCGGGCTTGTTTGAAAATAGCGCGGCGGTTGAGGTGGCGGTGGTGGTTGAAATGATTATAGATCGAGGCATGGACGGCGGCGAATTTCTGCAGGGTCTTGATGTCCCTGAACCTGGCCATTGCCCCTTCCCGTCGCCGGAACGGTTGGTGTGAGTTTTCGGCTCTATTGTTGAGCCATTGACCGCAAGTCTGAGCGGCGGCATTGCCAATTACATTCATCGCAGCCCGGTATGATTTGAGCCGGTCCGTCACGATCACCTTTGGCCGGCCGTAGCGCTTCATTGCGCGTTTCAGAAACCTCAGTGCAGCCTTGCGATCCCGCTGTTTCGTGGCAAAAACTTCGAGGACTTCGCCTTCGTGATCGACAGCGCGCCATAGATAATGTATCTCGCCGTTGACCCGGACAAACACCTCATCAAGATGCCAGCGCCAGTTCGAATAGGATCCATGATGAATGCGCCGCTTCCTGGTCTCGGCGGCGAACATCGGCCCAAACCGGTTCCACCAAAACCGTACAGTCTCGTGGCAGATATCGATGCCTCGTTCGAACAGGAGATCCTCGACCTGCCGTAGCGGCAGCGGATAACGGATGTACAACATCACCCCGAGGCGAATGACCTCTGGAGAACTGTTGAAATAACGGAAGGGGTTATGCATCGCCAGAGACTATGGAACTCCTCTTCCCGGCTCAAGACGATTTACTCTGACAATGCCCCGCCATGAGATCTAGAAAATCCTTGGATGCCCGCGCATGCAACGCCTCATAGCCCGAGACGCAACGGTCCTGCAGCGTTAAATCCTCCGCGTGCTCGAACGGCAGGTAGAGGAATACGCACTCGATCAAGGCGAGCTTCGCCTCGAAACCGTACGTTAGTGCCGCATCAGTGATAGCGCCCGCCCGTACGTCGCCCGCGAACGCACACGCCGTGCCCCGGTAGATGTTACGCGGGGCCTGATCGAGCAAGATTACGAGCGCGAGCGCGCCGCGCGGCTCGGCGGCCCAGTGATCGAGCGTGCCCGCGAACGCCTGCTCGACTGCCTTACCCAGGCGCGCACGTACCTCGGCATCGAAGCCTGCGTCGACGCTGAACAGCGTGTCGAGGCGCGCGCGCATGGCGGCCGCGTCGTTGACGTTGTCGCGAAACCAAAAGCCGATGATCTGATCGGGTGTCACACGCCAATTCTAAGCTACGCCCGGGTCACCCCGCATTACATCGAATCCCAATGTCGAGGGACAACTCGTGGCAACCAACGTCGCTCCCGCACCTTCAGCGTGCGGTCGGGCACTAGGCGCCCCAATCCGCCTTGAGGTAACGGGTGGACCTGGGGTCGGATTGTCACCACGGTCAGTGAGCACCAAGGCTGCCTCAGTGCCCACTTAGACAGCGCGGTAGCGATGCCGTGCGATCGGCCCGTGCCATGAACGGACGTTTGCCGTGCAACTGTTGCACGGCCATCCCTGAAATGATCACGACATCCTCAAAGCCATCGCGCTGGGCGAAATGCAGTTCCGGCTGTTGGAGCGTCATGCCTGTGACCTCGGGAGAACTGTTGAAATAACGGAACGGATTTCACATCGCTTGAGGCTACGGAACTCCCCTTCCAGGCTCAAGCCGATTTACTCTGACAAAGCCGTGGCGGGGCATTGTCAGACTAACTGGGTGGGACCTGAAGAACCTCAGTCGAGGACTCTCAAGCTGCAAGTCGACGCCACTCGGCCAAAGCGGCGGAGCGATTGAGTTTGAAGGTTTCGCGATTATAAAGATGACGTTCCTGGTTGAAATGATTGTGGATCGAGGCGTGGGCGGCAGCGAATTTCTGCAAGGCCTTTACGTCCCTGAATTTGGCCATTGCCCCTACTCGTCGCCGAAACGGTTGGTGTGAGCTTTCGGCTCGATTGTTGAGCCATCGACCGCAAGTCTGAGCGGCGGCATTACCGATCACATTCATCGCAGCCCGGTATGATTTGAGCCGGTCCGTCACGATCACCTTCGGCCGGCCGTAGCGCTTCATCGCACGCTTGATAAAGCTCAGCGCAGCCTTGCGATCCCGCTGTTTCGTGGCAAAAGCTTCGAGTACCTCCCCTTCGTGATCGACAGCGCGCCATAGACAATGTGTCTCGCCGTTGATCCGGACAAACACCTCATCAAGATGCCAGCGCCAGTTCGAATAGGATCCATGATGAACGCGGCGTTTCCGAAGCTCAGCTGCAAACAGGGAACCAAAGCGATTCCACCAGTACCGCACCGTCTCGTGGCAGATGTCGATGCCACGCTCGAACAGAATGTCTTCGACCTAGCGCAACGACAGCGGATAGCGGATATACATCATCACGGCCAACCGGATGATCTCGGGCGAGGTCTTGAAATAACGGAAGGGATTGTGCATCACCGGAGGCTACGAGACCTTACTTCCCGCCTCAAGCCGATTTACTCTGACAATGCCCTTGCCGGCAATGGAGACATCACCGAAAGAAATTTCCTTAAGTCACAGCCGCCGACAATGATTGGTCACTCAGGAACTGCCTAAGCCGAAGCGCTTCGAACCATCACCCGAGCGACATCCGTCAATAGCCCTTGAGGATGTCCTTCGCGCCTAGTCGTTTCGGAGGTAATCTTGTCGAGAAGCGATCTATTCGTCACGCCGTTGCACCAAACTGCAAATTCCCACCAAATAATTTCTCGCCATTGAGCTCCATCGAGTTTAGGCAAAGCGTTACATCACTCAAATCGCCAACGTCCAAGTTCAATGCACCATCCCCGACAGTGCCGGTGTTGATCGCGTACCTAAACTCACGCTGAAACTCAAACCGTTTCTGTTTCCAGAACACCGATTCCCCATCCTTAAACGTCCCGTGAAAGCCATCGGGATCGTAATATTCGACCAATCTGCGATTGAACCGATATCCTGTTGACCTTAACTTGGTGTCAACTCGACCCACGAAATTGCCTACGTCCGTGACGACCACTGCGTATTTGCCGAGAGATACGCACTCTTCCGGTACCAGTAGCTGTTGTCGTAGGACCTCAACATTGTTATCCCGCGCCAGCATGGCCAAGTTCAAATCACCGCTATGCGCGCCGTGAAGGCAGAACACGTGCAGGTCATCCAACCAACTTTTCTGTATTTGAATCTGCGCGTCTCTAATGATCATGTCATTGAGCGTCAAGACACCCTTTCCAGGTTGCATCCAACTAACCGTGCCTTCATTCTGATCTATGCGCCCCGCGCGGTTAGAGTCATCACTACCTTCATGCCGTTTGAACCAAGAAAGTCGTTTCACATGCAGGCGCCCATGTACGAACTCGCGTGCGTATTCCGCGTTGTCAAAGAACTTGATGAGAAAGAAAATCGTGCGCGGCATTGTCAGACTAACTTGATCGGATCAGTAGAGCCAACAATCGAGGTCTCTCAGGCTGCAAGTTGACGCCACTCGGCCAAGGCGACAGAGCGATTGAGTTTGAAGTTCTCGCGGTTGTAAAGATGACGTTCCTGGTTGAAATGATTGTGGACCGAGGCGTGGGCGGCAGCAAATTTCTGGAGGGTCTTGATGTCCCTGAACCTAGCCATCGCGCCTTCTCGTCGGCGGAACGGTTGGTGTGAATTTTCGGTTCGATAGTTGATCCACCAACCGCAAAGCTGACGATTCCTCGACCCCCATGTCTTTCATCGCGGCATCGTAGGAACGAAGTCGGTCCGTCACGATGACTTGTGGCCGGCCGTAGCGCTTCATCGTACGCTTCAGGAACGTCAGCGCAGCTCTGCGATCCCGGTGCTTCGTGGCAAAGACTTCAAGTACTTCCCCTTCGTGATCGACGGCACGCCAGAGGTAATATGTTTCACCGTTGATACGCACGAACACCTCGTCCAGATACCAGCGTTAGTTCGAATATGACCGATGATGAATGCGCCGCTTCCTGATCTCGGTGGCGAACATCGGCCCGAACCGGTTCCACCAGAAACGCACCGTCTCGTGACAGATGTCGATACCACGTTCGAACAGAATGTCTTCAACTTGCCGCAATGACAGCGGATAACGGATGTACATCATCACGGCCAGCCGGATGATCGCGGGTGATGTTTTGAAGTATTTGAAAGGGGTTTCCATTCCGAGAACCTAGACGGCATACTCCCTAGGCTCAACGCCGTTTCCTCTGACAATGCCATGGGGAGAGATGTTCGCCGAGTTCATTCACGATGGCCCGTGTCAACCGGCCGAAATCCTTCGTGCCGACGGAGCCCACAGAGGGGCCGTTGCCCGCCTCACACTTGCTTTCCCGCATGCGCCGTTCCAAGATCATCGCGCCCGGGTCTGGTGGCGCACTCGTCGCCGACGGCCCGCATTCATCGTCCGTATTGGAGGATCACTTCATGAATGACATAGCACCCGAATCGGCTCACGACGAATTCCGCGAACGGTTCAATGCGGGGGATCTCGACGGCTTGCTCGACCTCTACGAAGACGCCGCCGTCCTCGTCGACGCCGACGGTAATTCGGAGACCGGTAAGGCCGCGATTCGCGCGGCGATGGAAGGGTTTCTCGCCGTCGGCGGCGATCTGAGCCTGGAGACGCGATACACGGCACGCAACGGCGATCTGGCGCTCTTGAGTAACGAATGGCGCCTGACGGGCACGGGGCCGGACGGCCAGGCGGTCGATATGGGCGGGCGCACGACCGAGGTCGTGCGGCGACAGCCGGACGGCCGTTGGCTCTACATCATCGACCATCCCTGGGGCGCGCAATAGGGGAATTATAAAGGTAACTGCCCATCGTCAGATAAATTGAACCACTGCCTCCGTTAGTTCTTCTCGCCATCTGTCTCAATTTGTCTGTCCGTCTTCAAACAAATGGGACAGATGTTTGAAGACGGGCAAAGGGGTGAAACCTCCATCCCATACGATCGACGTATCGCTATCAGGCGATCAACATGGCATAGAACCGCGGAGTGAAAGCGTGGTCTCTATGACCTGCACGTCCAATTACCGCCTGCCGCGGGCAGAGGAGGCGAGATGAAGCACCTTTTGGCGGCCGCGGTGATGTTGTCACTGACTTCGTTTCCCCCTTCCAGCATCAGCGACGATGCCTTCGGTCAGATCCCGTCCGAGCAGAAAGCCGCATGGGGCCAGAACGTCTTCATCAAAGACTGCCTTGCATGCCATACGGCCGAGCCGCGGAACAAATGGGGTCCGCATCTTCATCGGCTCGTTGGCCGCAAAGCCGGATCGGCCGCCGGTTTCGACTACTCGGACGCGTTCCAAAAGCTGAACCGTGACGGCATCACCTGGACTGAGGCGAACCTGCGCGCGTTTCTGCGCAGCCCGCAACGATTCGCACCCGGTGCTCAAATGTGGCAGGTCATTCCGGATGAGGAGATCATCACGGTGCTGATCGAGTATTTCAAAAGTATCCGTACCGTCGCCGAATAGCGTTCGAGATGCGTTGACTGCCGGTTGGGAAGAGAGGGTTTAGATGAATATCGACGCGACGAAGATCGTCATGACGGTCGCCTGCTGGATGACGTTCAACGGCTCGCATGCGGAGGAGCTTCCAAGTCTTCCCATCCCGATAGCGGAACCTGAAGAGCGCCAAGTCATTTTGCCATGGGAAGGCGTCAGGCCATGGAAGTTCAAGAACGAGGAGCCCTGGCACGGATATCCTGATGAGGCCAAGCCGAAGCCGACGGATCGCTGGGGCACGACCGTCTTGCGCTTCGGGCGCCCGACCGATGATCTCGATGCCAATGTCCGTTTCTATCGCGATGGTCTCGGATTTCCGATCATCATGGGCTTCGAGCTGCATGACGGTTTCAAGGGCGCGATGTTCGGGCTCGGCGAGATGATCGAGCAGCACCCCGAGACCATTCACCTCGAGATCACCCAGCAGTACGCAGGTAGCCCGGGCGAAGCCCCGTCGGATGACAACAATCTCGTTTTCTGCATTCATGATTGGACAAAAATCATGGAGATCGCGAATCGGTTGCTCGCGATGGGATTCAAGCCGCTCCGCAAATCGAGGAACCCGTGGTGGGACGCCTGGTGCTCGATCACCTTCCCTGACCCGGATGGCTGGAACATCGTTCTCCACCCTAAGCAGAGTGGTATCGATCACTCGGAGTACCATTACATGGAGTCGTTCGACGAGCCGATGGGCCATTGTCCGAAATCGAGGGCCGAGGTGCTGAAGTACGCCGTCAAACACCCGCAAGCGCGGCACCACTGAAAGCCTGCGGTCAGGCCGAGCGCGAAGCCGTGCACGGGCACTGTCAGACTAACTTGGTCTGACCAGTAGAGCCAACAATCAAGTTCTCTCAGGCTGCAAGTTGACGCCACTCGGCCAGGGCGGCGGCCCGGTCTTGTTTGAAAATGTAGCGGCGGTTGAGGTGACGTTCGTGGTTGAAGTGGTTGTGGATCGAGGCATGTGCAGAGACGAATGTCTGCAGGGTTCCTGCGTCCCTGAATTTAGCCATTGCCCGTTCTCGTCGCCTGAACGGCTGATGTGAGTTTTCGGTCCGGTTGTTGAGCCAACAACCGCAGGTCTGGGCAGCCGCATTACCGATCACATTCATCGCAGCTCGGTATGACGGTAGCCTGTCCGTGACGATCGAAGCCGGTCGGCCATAACGCTTCATCGCGCGTTTCAGAAACCTTAGTGCAGCCTTGCGATCCCGCCGTTTCGTGGCAGAAACCTCAAGGACTTCGCCTGCGTGATCAACAGCGCGCCATAGATAATGACTCTCGCCGTTGATCCGCACGAACACCTCATCAAGATGCTAACGCCACTGCGAGTATGAGCGGTGATGAATGCACCGCTTTCTGATCTCCACGGCGAACATCGGCCCAAAGCGATTCCACCAAAGCCATACAGTCTCGTGGCAGATGTCGATGCCGCGTTCGAACAGCAGATCTTCGACGTGGCGTAACGACAGCGGATAGCGGATGTACATCATCACAGCGAGCCGGCTGATCTCGGGCGAGCTGTTGAAATAACGGAAGGCATTGTGCATTCGCCGAGGCTAAGGAACCTCGCTAAGGTATCCCCACGAATGTGAGGAGAAAAGTGATCTAAAACAGAGAGATAGCAGCGCATCGTGTTCTCTGATCCAATGATCGTTACCACACGTAACATCGGGCAGAGGAAACACGATGCGCATACTCAAAGTATTACATAGAACCGTATTCGACTCAGTCCCTTCCATTCACCAAACTCGCGGCCGTGCATTGGCGGTAACCGTGGCGTCATTATTAGGTGGCGCCTTCCTTACCGTAACCGCGCTCGGACGCGGACTCGATAGCGCGGCACGAACCAAACACAACATCAAACGCGTCGACCGATTAGTCTCCAACCCGCACCTACAACGTGAACGGCTCAGCCTCTACCGGGCCTTGTGTCATCGTCTCTGCCAACACCTCCCTCAACCCGTCATCATCATCGACTGGTCCGATATCATCCAACAACAACGGATCATGCTGATCCGTGCAGCGCTGGTCGTCGACGGGCGGGCTATCCCACTGTATGAAGCCGCCTATCCCTTAAAGCACTACAACAAACCGCGTACCCATCAGCGCTTCTTATTGGAATTGAGCACCTTGCTGCCCGCACACTGCGTCCCGATTATCGTCACTGATGCGGGCTTTCGTGGACCCTGGTTCAAGGCCGTCGAAGCGTTGGGATGGCATTGGATAGGTCGCGTGCGCAATGTCATCAATTATCGGCTTCTATCACGTAAAACCTGGCGTAAAACCACAGACCTATACTATCGCGCGCGCACTCAACCTCGTTATCTCGGCGCCGCTGAACTGTCCTCTAAATCACCCTATCTGTGTCATCTCTATCTCTACAAAAAGCGCAAGCAACATCGCAAAGCCAACCGCTCTGTCATCCACTTGGCCAAACACGGCACCAGTGAAACCTTCGCCGAACAACAACGACAACCTTGGCTCATCGCTACCAACCTGTCACCGCAATCATTCTCACCAAAACACATGATCAATCTCTACGGCAAACGCATGCAGATCGAGTTGTCTTTTCGTGACCTGAAAAATGACCGCTTCGGCTTGGGTTTCTCGCTCACTCGAACAACGCGCATCGACCGACTCAATAGCCTGCTCCTGATCGGCACCTTGGCTACGTTATGTTTATGGTGGCTCGGTTTACTCGCGCGCGCAAAGCAATGGCATCTACACTTCCAGGCCAACACCGTCCAACATCGTAACGTGCTTTCTGCAACCTTCCTTGGCAGAGAGGTCTTGGCGCGAAACGATTACGGCTTCAGTTTCAAAGACCTGATCCGGGCACATCGACAACTACTCGAAGCTATCGAATCCGCCCATCAACTCGACTAATTCGTGGGGATCCATCAGCGACTAAGCTCAGCGGCATTTCGCAGCGCGCTTTCTTGGGACGAAAATGCAACACCGGCACAAGAAAGCGCGCTGTGAAATGTCCGCTGCAACGCCTTGTTAGGTGGCGGGACGTTTAACGAAGCCTTCGACACCCTTGTCTTCGGGCTTTGTTGCACTTCAACTTTTAATCTATCCCGCCGTTCCACCTGAAATTATCTCGAGTTCTTCGCTTATGTAAGAAACGCACCCTTCTAAATCGACGAACTTCTTCTCGTCCGGCTTTATAACCTCAAGATACCGCGGCTCATTGAATGCACGCTCGATACTTTCGACGTTGTCAAACCATAGTTCAGCAATACCATCATATTGACCCCCGCTCCCCAGCGGAATGTTCGACGCAATGCCGTGACACTGAACGTACCGACGTATATGCCGGGTAAATTCATTAACACTTTTCACGAGCGGCCCATGTACGTCGCGCCAATAGGTATCGAATTCTTCGTGCGACATTCCGGGCTTCCGTACAACACAAATTGTGAGTTTGACCATTAGTTCAACCTCCTATCACGGCCGGGTCGAGGGATCGTCTAGATCGATACATGAAAACGCGTACTACGTTGTGGGCTCGCTGGACACCTAACGACCAAGTTGAGCGGCATTTCGCAGCGGGCTTTCTTGGGTCGAAAATGCGACGCCGGCCCAAGAAAGCCCGCTGTGAAATGTCCGCTCCAACGCCTTGTTAGGTGGCGGGGCGTTTAACGGAGTCTTAGTCATTTTCTCTTTGCATTCCTACGGCTTTTCTTTCGCGCTTCGTTTAGGAATATTCGTGGTTCTTTTCCATACCACGGTTTCGTTAATAGCTACCGCTAGTGAGTACATATATAGGACGACGACGTAGAATACCCAAACGAAGGTCAACCTCACATCCCAGGATGCGTACGGTCTAGGTGCGTCGGCGTATGCGCTTAAGAGCAAACCATATACCAATACCGCCCAGACGTACGGGAGGATCGCCCCGACTATCCAAGCCGCAATCATTTTCGGCGTTCGCGGCAAGAAATGAATGACGCCCCAAAAAAGTAACCCGTAACCGGCAATCGGTAGACTTTCGTATAAGTTGTAGGGGGCCGGGGCTATCGACTTTGCGTAAAACGAAATTGCGACTGACACTAGAAGTGCAATCAATGCTACGCGTATTCTCATGACGTCGGTAGGATCACTTTGACACCTAACGCAAAGCTAACCGGCGTTTCACAATGGGCTTTCTTGGGACGAAAATGCAACGCCGGCACAAGAAAGCCCATTGTGAAACGTCCGGTTCAGCGCCTTGTTAGGTGCTTGCATGGGACCTATGATAGTCATTACTTCTGATTCGAGAAAAGGTATGAGCGCCGAAACGTTGGACAAACTTCGTGAGGAAGCAATGGCCTTGCCTGAGGCTGACCGGGCGGAATTGGCGCACTCGCTTGTTTCAAGCTTGGACGGCGTTCCAGACACAGATGTGGTTGATTCGTGGGACATCGAAATCTTGCGCCGACTCAATGAAATCGACGCTGGCACAGCGAAAATGATTGATCGAGAAGAATTTCGCCGACAGATGCAGGAACGGCTCGGCAACAAATAGTGCGCCAAATTCGGATCCTTAGGGATGCGGTCGAAGAAGCTATTGAAGCTGCAGCTTGGTACGAACGAGAGCGGCCGGGCCTGGGTCGGGAATTCGAACAGGCAGTCGATGCTGGGCTCGACCTCCTAGAATACGAAGTAGTTCCTCTTACTATAATGCCCAGCGGAGCGGGAGCCAGAGGGATCAAACGGCTTTCTTTGAAGCGCTTCCCCTATGATGTCGTGGTACTTGAATCTTCGGATGAGATCGTTGTCATCGCGATAGCGCACCAATCTCGACGTCCCGGATATTGGCAGCAGCGTCTTAGCACCTAACGACCAAGTCTAAGGTATCCCCACGAATGTGAGGAGAAAAGTGATCTAAAACAGAGAGATAGCAGCGCATCGTGTTCTCTGATCCAATGATCGTTACCACACGTAACATCGGGCAGAGGAAACACGATGCGCATACTCAAAGTATTACATAGAACCGTATTCGACTCAGTCCCTTCCATTCACCAAACTCGCGGCCGTGCATTGGCGGTAACCGTGGCGTCATTATTAGGTGGCGCCTTCCTTACCGTAACCGCGCTCGGACGCGGACTCGATAGCGCGGCACGAACCAAACACAACATCAAACGCGTCGACCGATTAGTCTCCAACCCGCACCTACAACGTGAACGGCTCAGCCTCTACCGGGCCTTGTGTCATCGTCTCTGCCAACACCTCCCTCAACCCGTCATCATCATCGACTGGTCCGATATCATCCAACAACAACGGATCATGCTGATCCGTGCAGCGCTGGTCGTCGACGGGCGGGCTATCCCACTGTATGAAGCCGCCTATCCCTTAAAGCACTACAACAAACCGCGTACCCATCAGCGCTTCTTATTGGAATTGAGCACCTTGCTGCCCGCACACTGCGTCCCGATTATCGTCACTGATGCGGGCTTTCGTGGACCCTGGTTCAAGGCCGTCGAAGCGTTGGGATGGCATTGGATAGGTCGCGTGCGCAATGTCATCAATTATCGGCTTCTATCACGTAAAACCTGGCGTAAAACCACAGACCTATACTATCGCGCGCGCACTCAACCTCGTTATCTCGGCGCCGCTGAACTGTCCTCTAAATCACCCTATCTGTGTCATCTCTATCTCTACAAAAAGCGCAAGCAACATCGCAAAGCCAACCGCTCTGTCATCCACTTGGCCAAACACGGCACCAGTGAAACCTTCGCCGAACAACAACGACAACCTTGGCTCATCGCTACCAACCTGTCACCGCAATCATTCTCACCAAAACACATGATCAATCTCTACGGCAAACGCATGCAGATCGAGTTGTCTTTTCGTGACCTGAAAAATGACCGCTTCGGCTTGGGTTTCTCGCTCACTCGAACAACGCGCATCGACCGACTCAATAGCCTGCTCCTGATCGGCACCTTGGCTACGTTATGTTTATGGTGGCTCGGTTTACTCGCGCGCGCAAAGCAATGGCATCTACACTTCCAGGCCAACACCGTCCAACATCGTAACGTGCTTTCTGCAACCTTCCTTGGCAGAGAGGTCTTGGCGCGAAACGATTACGGCTTCAGTTTCAAAGACCTGATCCGGGCACATCGACAACTACTCGAAGCTATCGAATCCGCCCATCAACTCGACTAATTCGTGGGGATCCATCAGCGACTAAGCTCAGCGGCATTTCGCAGCGCGCTTTCTTGGGACGAAAATGCAACACCGGCACAAGAAAGCGCGCTGCGAAATGTCCGCTGCAACGCCTTGTTAGGTGGCAGAGCGTCTAACGAAGCCTGGGACATCTTCTTCTGAGCGCTGTGTTGCACTTCAACATTGGATTTACGTGGCATCTCCCACCTTAACTAAAAACTTGGAAATCTCTTGCTTCAGCTCTGGATCTTCTAATGCTTCAGATTTGTCGAGTGCCTTGAACGCATATTCCCTCGCCGAATTATGTTTGCCGAGAGAATCGAAGCGCTCGGCCATCGCAAGGCTTATAGACGCAGAGTATTCGGAAAGTTCGTAGGTTTCGGCAAGAGCGAGCCCTTTCTTATAGATGAATAATGCCTCTCTGTTATCGGCGGTATAGTCGGCCAACGTTTCCCAGAGAAACGGATGAACGTTGTCATTGCGCCGAGCAGCCTCGCATTCTCGTTCAAGCGTTTGATAGTGCTGCCAGTATTCTTCCGTAGCCTCGCGTTCGGAGGCGTTAGTCATGGCAGTAGCTAGTTCGAATACTAGATTGTATAAATTGGGATCAAGTTTCATGACACCTAACAGTTAACTAGACAGAATCTGAAGGATCCCCACGAAACTAGGCCTCAGTCAAGGGGGTTAAGGTAATTTGCTGTAAGGCAGTCATGGACTGTTCGATGTCGGTTATTGTCAACGTCAGGGTTTTCGTGCGAAAACTTTGTAAGCCCAAAAAGAAAGTCGAGAGCACGGGTCGATGCCGGGTCGTGTTGGCCTGGTAATGTCGCTGAAGGCCGAAACGTTGCATCGTATGGCCGACCAACCAAGCAACCAACGTTGCCAAGGTACCGATCAGAACAAGGATTGAAAGCCGTTGTGCACTGTTTGAACGTGCGCTGCGGAAATAGAGTCCTAACCGGGCATTCTTCATATCACGGAAACTCTCTTCAATCTGCATACGCAATTGATAACACCGCATCACCTGTTTGGCCGCCCGCGCGCCCAAAGAGGTGACCAATACCCACGGTTCGCGCTGGCGTCGTTCGTTCGCCAGGCTGCGACCACCGCGTGCACGCGTGCCGCGGCAGGTCAAAAGTTGACGGCCCCGCTTATTGTTCTTTACCAGATAGAGGTCACAGGCCAACGGGTGCTTTTGGGTCAGTTCGACGCTCCCGATATGCCGTAGACGTGAGGTGGCCGTCACATGCAATGTTCGGCACGGTTGCCAACTGCCCTCGTTGTCCAACCGATAATGGGTGCGTCCGCGCACGCGACCGACCCAGTCCCAACCCATCCGTTCGACCTGTTTAAACCAAGGGGTGCGGAAACCTGCATCTGTCACTAAGATCGGGCAACACCCCGGCGGCAAGATGTCCCGTAAGTGGGCCAGAAAGCGCCTCCTCACCTGTCGGTTGTCGTACACCGACAGCGGATGCACTTCTTCGTAAAGTGTCAGGGCACGGCCTCCCACCGGAACTGCCGCACGTAATAACTGCCACGACCGGTCTTCGCGCATATCCGACCAATCCAAAATAATCACCGGACGCCGCGCTTGGCCAAGCACCACCGTCGCTATCGTCTTATAAAGTGCATGTCGCTCTGACTGAAGATGACGATTACCGACTAACCGGTCGACTCGCTTGATGTTGTGTTTGACCCGAGCATCTGATTCCAGCGCGCGGCCAAGACCCGATAAGCTCATCTGTCGACCGACTAACAGCGCTCCAACGCTCGCCATCAAGGCCTTGAGTCTAACCGCGTGGACCTGTGGACAAGCTTGCCTGATTATTCTGTGTAACAATCTCAGTGCATGCATGGCGTTCTCCCGTGACCAATTTGGTTTCGTCACCGTTATTGATCACCGAACGTCATGCATGTTCCCTAAACGTCGTTAGTTTTTTTCCTAAATTATTATTTTCCTTCTCGTTTCTCTCTGTTTTCGTGGGGAGCCTTCAGGGAACCTCGTTAGCTGGCTCAAGCTGATTTACTCTGACACTGCCCCTAAAGACCCTGCAGACATTCGCCTCCGTCCATGCCTCGATTCACAACCACTTCAACCACCAACGCCATCTCAATCGCCGCGTTATTTTCAAGCAAGGCCGAGCCGCGCCCTAGCCCGGATATTTCATAAAAAAAGGGGCTTATATACATGACTAGACACAACGGAAGAATTGGAGAGGTTGAAATATGCGGTCACTAAAAGGATGCTTCATGCTCGTCGTAGCTTTCGTTTTGACGCTCAACAATTTCTTCTACGCCGTCAATCCCGCAGCGGCCAAGCCCATATTTGATTGGATTGACCCTTTCGCAGTCGTCGCCCTCGTACTCGTTTTCTTGGAGAAAATCCTCGGTTCCATGCGCGGTGAAACCGAATGGCCTCGTCTCGTAGTAACGGTCCTGGTCGGGGCGCTGGTTCATTTATACGCCTACAATTACTTGGCGAAGATGGCAGGCAGTGGACTGGAGAGCGGAACCTTGTGGCTGGTTATGGTGCCGTTTACGGTTTCCTTGCTCATCTATGAGGGCTTCTTGCTGATCCGCGAAGCTAAATAGGGACTTGTCTAGTCATGTATATAAGCCCCTAAAAAAAGAGGGCAAGCCCTTTCTAATCCGTTATAATTCAGTTAGTTAGGCTGAAAACGGAAAGGACTCGCCCGTGACAGAATGTACCCAGACTGCGCTGCAATTTCCAGGCTTTTCTCGCCGCAAGATCGACGTCTCATTCAACGCCGGTGACATCACTTCCAACGGTGGGGTGCAGTTGCTGCGCTGGGCCGATGAACGGACCGGGTTGATCAAGGCCGCGGCACGGGCCATTGGGGATTCGCGCCGGAGAAAGAGCTGCACCCACGCTCTGGAGTCGCTGGTCCGACAGCGGGTCTATGGCCTTTCCCTGGGCTATGAGGACCTCAACGACCACGAGGCATTGCGCGCGGACTTGGCTCTGCAGACGGCGCTTTCCCGGGATGCGTCGCTGGCGAGCCCGTCGACGTTGTGCCGACTGGAGAACCGCGCGAACCGGAACACCGCGGTGGCCCTGCACAAGGGACTCATTGATAACTTTATCGCCGCTTACAAACAAGCGCCCCGACGACTGATACGCGATGTGGATGCCACCGACGATCGGGTGCAGGGTGATCAAGCGGGCCGCTTCTTCCACGGCGACTACGACCACTACTGCTGTCTGCCCTTGTACGTGTTCTGTGGCGATCAACGGTTGGTCAGTTATCTGCGTTCGAGCAAGATCGACGGCGCAAAACACAGTGGGGCGATCTTGGCGCTGTTGATCAAACGGTTGCGCCAGGCGTGGCCGAAGGTCGAGATCCTGGTGCGCGCCGATGCCGGCTTTTGCCGCTGGCGGATGCTGCGCTGGTTCGATCGCCACGGCGTGGATTACGTCATGGGTATCGCGAAAAACCCGCGTTTGCACGATCAATCGTTAGCGTTGCGCACGTTGGCTCAGTGGCGGTATTGGA
This sequence comes from Gammaproteobacteria bacterium, assembly GCA_965217605.1. Classification (GTDB taxonomy): domain Bacteria; phylum Pseudomonadota; class Gammaproteobacteria; genus JAYYZW01. The sequence continues at coordinate 17,032 of CBDCJB010000002.1, read as the reverse complement.
TGATGGGTGAGAAGCAGCGCCTGTTCAGCGAGGTCCGTTACGCCGCACCGACTTGGGATACCCCGCGACGGGTGATCGTCAAGGCCGAGCACAGCGCCCGCGGCAGCAATCCCCGCTTCGTGGTGACCCACCTCACCGGCAAGGCCCAACGCATCTACGACCGCCTCTACTGCGCCCGCGGCGAGATGGAGAACCGGATCAAGGAGCAGCAGTTGGGCCTGTTTGCCGATCGCACCAGTTGCCACACCTGGTGGGCCAATCAGTTCCGGCTGTTGCTCTCAAGCTTGGCTTACACGCTGTTGGAGACGATCCGCCGGGTGGCACTACACGCAACGGCACGGGCTCGCGCGCAAGGCGGCACGCTGCGCCTGAAACTATTACGCATCGGCGCCATCGTCTTGCGCAATACCAGGCGCATCCGACTGTTGCTCTCCAGTGCTTACCCCCATCGAGAACTGTTCTGCCTGGTGGCCGCTCGCCTCAAGCCGGGATAGTCGTCCCAACGCCAGTCGCCTCGTGTGCGATTCCTTGTGAGTCGGGGTGTCGCTCGCCTCCGAAACGACTCGTGCATCGCAATCGGCGATAAATCCACCGGTGGCGCGCCGAAACGTCGCGCTCAAGCGCCGCTTCGTGCCACCACCAACGAATTCCGACCCATGATCGACCAACTCCACGCACAATCTCACTGCTCATGCAATATCCGGGCTAGCCGAGTGCCGTCAACTTGCAGCCTAAGGGTCCTCCATTACAGGTTCTTCAGGTCCGACCCAGTTAGTCTGACAATGCCGTCGGAACTACTCCAGATTAACGGATCGCGCCCCAAAACGAACGCTTCCTTCCGTGCTCGCGGCGTAGTCTGGCTTCGTAAGCATCGTGTGCTTCGTATGCTCCGAAATCCTCGATCGCCGATGCCAAACTCGAACACGCCATGAGATGTCGAGCGGCATGCTTGTATCGACTGGAGCGGCGGTGTGTTAGCGCGAAGTCGATCATCGAGCGAAGCACCAGCGTTGCGGCAAGTGGATACTTGCCGGCCATCGCGTCGGCGGCCGGGGTCAATATCTCATAGCGAGTGCCGTCCAGATCCGCCGCCTGTCGAATAGTAAGCGCGGCTGCCCTGTCCAGGGCAGGCCAAGATGCCAGGAATGACAGTGCCCGAAGCGGGTTCTCGTAGCTCCGCGCATAATCGAGCGCCCGCTCTTCGGCGTCGAAGTCGTCAAAGTCGGGCAGCCGCTTCAGGTGGGCGCGCAGATGCGGGATTGACAACGACCGCTCGAAGCACGACCAGCGATCCGCCTGGGCCTCGTCGCCCCGGCCAAGCGCGTCGAGCACCTCGATCCGTGCGTCCTCCCACGCGAAGTCCGGCCAGTCCCGGGCATCACCCCTGTGCGCGGCAGTGTCGATCGTCTGCAGTGCCTCTTCCGCCCTGTCCGCCGCGAGCAACCGCCGGGCGATTTGCGCCGCAATATTCGGTATTTTTCTCGTTTGCTCGTCATATTGGGCGATGAACGCATCAACATCGCCTTGGGCATCCGCAATCTTGGTCAATGCCAAGTGGACCGTGCTGGCCCGGGACCGTTCGTCCAGTTCGTCGACGTGGTTCGGGCTCCTCGATCCGTGGGCGACGGCACGCCGCGCTCCATCGGACGGCTTTCGGACGGATTCTTTGGACAGCGTGATCATGTGCTGTTTCAGATGCTCCAGACCTGCCTGCCCCAGGGCTGGGGTCAGAACCTGGATCAGGGCGTCGTATTGGCCATAGTCGTTATCGATCAGTGCGTGGAACGCATCGTCGGCAAGCCTTTTCGGATCGAGCTTTGCGGCTTTCGCAATCTCGCCGAGGTCGTTGGCGGCGTGGTCGAAGATACCGATCACGGTTCCACTGCTGTCATCGCAGCGCTCGAAGACGGACTCGGCCAGCGCCATGAAACGCCACATCAGGTCGAGCCCCTCGACCGCATCGTCCTTGGCCACCTTATCGACGATGGCGCGGCGTTGCGTATCCAGATCGTCGACCAGGGTTCGCCGGTTCCGCCAGTCAATGAACGAGCGCGACCTTGCAATCGTCGCCAGCCGTTTGCGGATTTCTCGCGCAACTGCGGCGGGACTCTCCTCACCGGCGAGTTCCAGCCGGAGACGGCGTTTAGCGGCGGCGTCCCCGGCGCTGATCTCGATCAACAGCTCGGCAAGCCGCTGGGCGCCCAGCGCCTCGAGGTTCTTCGCGTTCAGTGTCTTCTTCGAAGACATCAGCTTAACCGTCTCTGTCCGCCCGATCGTATTCTTTGGCCGCCTGTTGTGCACTGCCAGGATCTGTTCCGGCCGGTTGAGTACTCGAGGTTCTCATGTCACTGATCGGGTCTGGGTAGGTTATTCGGATAGGATGACGCATCGCGCCGGATCTTCAATATACGCGCGCGTCGTTGTTGGTAGGGATTTCCATCGACCAACGCCACCCTCGGCATTGTCAGGCAAACTGGATGGGATCAGTAGAACCTGCAATCGAGGGCTATCAAGCTGCAAGTTGACGCCACTCGGTCAAGGCGGCGGAGCGATTGAGTTTGAAGCTCTCGCGGTTATAAAGATGACGCTCCTGATTGAAATGATTGTGAATCGAGGCGTGGGTGGCATCAAATTTCTGCAGGTCTTTGACGCCTCCGAACCTGGCCATTGCCCCTTCTTGTCGCCGCAAGGGCTGATGTGAGTTTTCTGCTCTATTGTTGAGCCAACGACCGCAAGTCTGAGCGGCGGCATTGCCGATCACATTCATCGCAGCCCGGTATGATTTGAGCCGGTCCGTCACGATCACCTTTGGCCGGCCGTAGCGCTTCATTGCGCGTTTCAGAAACCTCAGTGCAGCCTTGCGATCCCGCTGTTTCGTGGCAAAAACTTCGAGTACCTCCCCTTCGTGATCGACAGCGCGCCATAGATAATGTATCTCGCCGTTGACCCGTACGAACACCTCATCAAGATGCCGGCGCCAGTTCGAATAAGATCCATGATGAATGCGGCGTTTCCAGATCTCAGCTGCAAACAAGGGACCAAAGCGGTTCCACCCGTACCGCACCGTCTCATAACAAATGTCGATGCCCCGTTCGAACAGAATGTCTTCGACCTGGCGTAACGAAAGCGGATAGCGGATGTACATCATCACCGCGAGCCGGATGACCTCGGGAGAACTGTTGAAATAACAGAAGGGATTTCGCATCGCTTGAGGCTACGGAACGCACCGTCCCCCTCAAGCCGATTTACTCTGACAATGCCCTACCGCGTCCCACGGCTTACGCTCCGTCAACCGCCCGCGCATTTTGTGCAAACGCTACCACACCGCTGCCAAACGCCTATAGAAATCATTCCACAGAGCCCCGTCGATCTTCACCAGTGGCGCGCTCTTGGCGTCAAGCCCAGCATAGTGGCCCGACAGAGCGAAACATCCCTCCGATCCATGAACAGCGCCTCCCACTGTCAACGGATCCTCAACGCGATCCTAAACCGACGGGACCCGGGAAAAGGGATTTTTAGAGGGACTCTACAGTCACTCTATGAGCGGCTTACCCGGCAGTTGCTCGCCCCAGGGCATCATGGCGACAGAAGAGATCGAATTTCTGGGCGACCCATCGATGAGTTTGTCGCTGTACGCGAGGTAGACGAGGGAATTACGTTTGGGGTCGAGAAACCGCACCACCTGAAGCTTCTTGAACAGCACCGAACGCCGCGCCTCGAATACCGGTTCGCCTTCGTGGTCCGATGAGACCGCCTCGACGAACTTGATGGGACCGACCTGTCGGCAGGCGATGGATGCGTCCGACGTCTCTTCCGCCAGACCCAGGCTCCCTGAGATGCCTCCTTTGCGCGCCATGCTGAGGAAGCAGGTGACACCCTTCACTTTCGGATCGTCGAAGGCCTCGACGACGATCTTGTGATTAGCGCCGATGAGCTTGAAGGCCGTGTCCACAGCGCCGATCTCCTCTGCGACCGCCCCGCCGTCGATTAGCGTGGCGAGAATGACGTAAGCGAACGGGCGGAAATTCATTCTGTCCTCTTTACAGTGACCGGGTCCTAGTACAAGTTAGGTGTCAGCGGAGGTGATTCCCAGCTATCCGCATCACGGCGTGCCGTAAGTTCTTGGCACTGCGGGGAATTACCCCCCCATGGCTGCGGTTCCATGACACAAACCACCACTTCGGACCCTCGGTCAGGCCAAGGGTCCTGGCGGCATTGCCAGACTAACTGGATCTGGCCAGTAGAGCCAACAATCGAGGACGCTCAGGCTGCAAGTCGACGCCACTCGGCCAAAGCGGCGGAGCGATTGAGTTTGAAGTCTTCGCGGTTATAAAGATGACGTTCCTGGTTGAAATGATTGTGGATGGAGGCGTGGGCGGCAGCAAATTTCTGCAGGATCTTGATGCCCCTGAACCTGGCCATTGTCTCTTCCCGTCGCTGGAACGGTTGGTGTGAGTTTTCTGCTCTATTGTTGAGCCAACGACCGCAAGTCTGAGCGGCAGCAGTGCCGATCACATTCATCGCAGCCGGGTATGATTTGAGCCGGTCCGTCACGATCACCTTACCCGATCTAGCGGGACATCGTTTGGTTGTGGTTACAGTCTTTCTGTGAGTGTTTCGTAAAATGTCTTGCCGTTTAGCTACGGCGCCGCCACGCCGAATTGGCTCTGCACTACGCGTTGGACTGTTCGTTGGCACACGGGCTTAGCGCCGACCGGCGCGACAGCTTGTTTATTGCTAGAGAGTCACAGGGATCAAAATTTCACGCTGGACCACATCGAATCGACGGGAACGTGGGTTATGGAACGGCAACGGGCTCCATACAACGGGGATCGTCATTCGAGGGCGTGTTGACCCGGGTGCTCACAGGATGCACGGTCATCGTGTCCGGCGAGTAGGGGCCGAGCGGCACCGTCTCGCCCGCGAGCCAGGGGCCGAACGCCTTCGGCGGCAGGATTACCGGCATGCGGTCGTGAACCGGCGCCACCACCTCGTTGGCCGCGGTCGTGAGAACGGTGCAAGTCTCGATCGCATCGCCTGGCCCGAATTCGGCGAGCGAACCTTTGAGCGACACCCCCTCCCGCACCGTCCAGCACTCCCACAGCCCGGCGAAAGCGAACAGTGCACCGTCCTGCAGCCCGAACAGCCACGGCTGCTTGGTCACACCGTGGCGCGTCCATTCGTAGAACCCATCCGCCGGGATCAGGCAGCGTCGCGCACGCCAAGCCGCGCGGAACGCCGGTTTGGTGTCGGCCGTCTCGGCCCGCGCATTGATCATCCGATAACCGATGTTCGGCGCCTTCGCCCAGGACGGGATCAGCCCCCAGTGCAGCATCGAGAGGCGACGGCCGTCCTCGTGCTGGCGGACGGCCGCGACTTTCTGTCCCGGCGCGATGTTGTAGCGCGCCTGGAGGTTCGCCGCCGGACCGGTCAGGCTGAGATAAGCGTGAACCTCCGCCCACGTGTGCCGGTGGCTGAAACGCCCACACATAAGCGAAAGACTAACGGCTATTTTGCGACTCGGCCAGCTTGTTTCAACCAGGTTGTCATACCGTGGTCGGGACATGGGTGGCGATCAGCATCCGCACGAGCTCCACGGTCGGCCCCCCAGCCGGGTAAATCCGCCTGCGTCCATCTCGCCCGCGGGCACTGTCAGACAAACGCGGACAGGTCTTGGAACTCCCGTAGTCGGTAAATCTCAGGCTGCGAGTTGACGCCACTCGGCCAAAGCGGCGGAGCGATTGAGTTTGAAGATCTCACGGTTATAAAGATGAGGTTCCTGATTGAAATGATTGTGAACCGAGGCGTGGGCGGCAACAAACTTCTGCAGGGTCTTGATATCCCTGAACCTGGCCATCGCGCCTCCTCGTCGGCGGAACGGTTGGTGTGAGTTCTCTGCTCGGCAGTGTCAGACTAACGGGATGGGACCTGAAGAACCTACAGTCGAGGACACTCAGGCTGCAAGTTGACGCCACTCGGCCAAGGCGGCGGAGCGATTGAGTTTGAAGTTCTCGCGATTGTAAAGATGACGTTCCTGGTTGAAATGATTGTGGATCGAGGCGTGGGCAGCAGCAAATTTCTGCACGGTCTTGATGTCCCTGAACCTGGCCATCGCGCCTTCTCGTCGGCGGAACGGTTGGTGTGAATTTTCGGCTCGATGTCCAGATGCCAGCGCCACTGCGAATATGACCGATGAGGAATGCGCCGCTTTCTGATCTCCGCGGCGAACATCGGCCCAAAGCGGTTCCACCAAAACCGTACAGTCTCGTGACAAATATCGATACCACGCTCGAACAGGAGGTCTTCGACTTGCCGTAGCGACAGCGGATAACGGATGTACATCATCACCGCGAGGCGAATGACCTCGGGAGAACTGTTGAAATAACGGAAGGGCTTATGCATCGCTAGAGGCTATGGAACGCCCCTTCCCCGCTCAAGCCGATTTACTCTGACAAAGCCGCGGCACGGTATCTTTCGTAATCTTCTAGAAAAACCCGCGCGGACTCATCGAAAAATTCGTCTTTTCGTTCTTCTAAAGAGCGCAGCTTTCGAAGTACGCTTTTATAAATAATCTGATGAGCTTGATTCTTGATTAGATTCTCGTCGTAGTCATCAAACTCCACTGCTTCTTCATGAAGTGCCCTATTCACTAGTTGCAAGGGTTCTTCTTTACCGAGTTTATCGATCGGGTGGTACTCGTCGTTCTTGTCGCGATAGTACCCGCTATTATTTTCAATCTTTAATAGCTTCATACGGCATTGTCAGACTAACTGGATCGGGTCTGTAGAATCGACAATCGAGGACTTTCAGGCCGCAAGCTGACGCCACTCGGCCAGAGCAGCGGCTCGGTCTTGTTTGAAAATGTAGCGGCGGTTGAGATGGCGTTCGTGGTTGAAGTGGTTGTGAACCGAGGCATGGACAGAGGCGAATGTCTGCAGGGTCTCTACGTCCCTGAATTTGGCCATTGCCCGTTTTCGTCGCCGGAACGGCTGGTGTGAGTTTTCCGCCCGGTTGTTGAGCCAACCACCGCTGGTCTGGGTAGCCGCATTGCCGAGCACCTTCATCGCAGCCCGGTATGACGGTAGCCTGTCCGTGACGATCGACCCCGGTCGGCCATAACGCTTCATCGTGCGTTTCAGAAACCTAAGCGCAGCCTTGCGATCCCGCCGTTTCGTGGCAGAAACCTCAAGGACTTCGCCTTCGTGATCAACAGCGCGCCATAGATAATGAGTCTCACCGTTGATCCGCACGAACACCCCGTCCAGATGCCAGCGCCACTGCGAGTATGAGCGATGATGAATGCGGCGTGTCCGGATCTCAGCTGCAAACAGAGGACCAAAGCGGTTCCACCCGTACCGCACAGTCTCATAACAAATGTCGATGCCACGTTCGAACAGGATGTCTTCAACTTGGCGCAACGAAAGCGGATAGCGGATATACAACATCACCGCGAGGCGAATGACCTCGGGAGAACTGTTGAAATAACGGAAGGGATTTCGCATCGCTTGAGGCTGCGGAACTCCCCTTCCCCGCTCAAGCCGATTTACTCTGACAATGCCCCGCCAAGAGACCAGGCGTTGGCTCAACAACCGGGCGGAACATTCACACCAGCCGTTCAGACGACGAGAACGCGCAATGGCCAAATTCAGGGACGTAAAGGCCTTGCAGACATTCGCCTCCGTCCATGCCTCGATCCACAACCACTTCAACCACCAACGCCATCTCAACCGCCGCGACATTTTCAAACATTACCGAGCTGCCGCCCTGGCCGAGTGGCGTCAACTTGCAGCCTGAGAGTCCTCAATTGTAGGTTCTACAGGTCCGACCCAGTTAGTCTAACAATGCCCGAGACAGGGGTTGCTGTCGCGTTCGCGGCGAGCACAGTGCCAGACTTAGGTCGCAAATTGTGCACACAGTGGATGATTTGGTCACTTGGCAATCTTTGCTAAAATTAACGAAATGCATCAACCAACCGGAGATTTTCTATGCCCACCCGAAACGTCAATCTCACCGACGATCAGGACGCCTTCGTCGAGAAGATGGTGAAGGCCGGCAAGTACCAGAACGCCAGTGAAACGGTGCGCGATGCGTTGCGCGGTCTGCAGCAGCGCTGGCAGGAGGACGAGTTGAAGCTGACTATTCTGCGCAAGCAGATCAAGACGGGAATCACGGCCCTGGATCGCGGCGATTTCACGGAGGTCGAGGATGCCGATCTCGACTCCACCCTCGACAAACTCGCCGAGGTGCGGTGATCGGTGGCGCGGTATCGGCTATCAGGGCCGGCCAAGGCCGATATCGCCTCCATCCTGCGGACGAGCGAGGCCAAGCATGGCAGGGATGCACGCATCCGCTATCGCGGCCTTCTAACTGCTGCGTTGCGGCGGATTGCCGAGACCCCGGATGGCGTCTCGACCGCCGACCGCAGCGAAATCTTCGAGGGGCATTGTCAGAGTAAATCGTCTTGAGCCGGGAAGAGGCGTCCCATAGCCTCTAGCGATGCATAATCCCTTCCGTTATTTCAACAGCTCGCCTGAGGTCATTCGCCTCGCGGTGATGATGTACATCCGCTATCCACTGTCGCTACGGCAGGTCGAGGATCTCCTGTTCGAACGTGGTATCGATATCTGTCACGAGACGGTGCGGTTTTGGTGGAATCGGTTTGGGCCCCTGTTTGCAGCCGAGATCCGGAAACGCCGCATTCATCATGGATCCTATTCGAACTGGCGCTGGCATCTTGATGAGGTGTTTGTCCGGGTCAACGGCGAGATACATTATCTATGGCGCGCTGTCGATCACGAAGGGGAGGTACTCGAAGCTTTTGCCACGAAACAGCGGGATCGCAAGGCTGCACTGAGGTTCCTGAAACGCACGATGAAGCGTTACGGCCAGCCAAAGATGCTCGTGACGGACCGGCTCAAATCATACCGGGCTGCGATGAATGTGATCGGCAATACCGCCGCTCAGACTTGCGGTCAGTGGCTCAACAATCGAGCCGAGAATTCACACCAACCGTTCCGTCGACGAGAAGGCGCGATGGCCAGGTTCAGAAACATCAAGACCCTGCAGAAATTTGCTGCCGCCCACGCCTCTATCCACAATCATTTCAATCAGGAACGTCATCTTTATAACCGCGAAACCTTCAAACTCAATCGCTCCGCCGCTTTGGCCGAGTGGCGTCAACTTGCAGCTTGAGGGTCCTCAATTACAGGCCTTACATGTCCAGCCTAGTTAGGCTGACAATGCCGGCTGGAATGGTCAACTGCCTACCAAGGATCACGCGATCCCGCGCTGGACATGGAAGGAATACCTGATACACATCGTTTTCAAAACCGAATATCAGAAACGCATAAGGCAAATTCCCAACCGATTTACTCCGTCGCATAACCATTGCAACGAGCAAGTCGTTTCGCACAAATTGCCCGTTCCCGCCTTCGAAAGGGTTGATGCGCATTCTCGGCTCTATTGTTGAGCCAACGACCGCAGGTCTGGGCGGCCGCATTGCCGATCACATTCATCGCAGCCCGGTATGATTTGAGCCGGTCCGTCACGATCACCTTTGGCCGGCCGTAACGCTTCATCGTGCGCTTGATAAAGCTCAGCGCAGCCTTGCGATCCCGTCGTTTCATGACGAAAACCTCAAGGACTTCGCCTTCGTGGTCAACGGCACGCCATAGATAACGTATCTCGCCGTTGACCCGGACAAACACTTCGTCCAAATGCCAGCGCCAGTTCGACCCGTTGTGCCGGTCTATCCGCCGCTTTCGGATCTCCGCTGCGAACAACGGGCCAAAGCGGTTCCACCCGTACCGCACCGTCTCGTGACAGACATCAATGCTCCGTTCGTGGCGTCTATCTTTCGACTTGTCGCAACGATAACGGGAACCGAACATACATCATCACAACAAAGCGGATGATCTCGGGCGAAGTCCTGAAATAACGGAAGGGATTTTGCATTCCTGGAGGCTAGAAGACGTCCCTTGGCGGCTCAAGCCGATTTACTCTAACAATGCCGCCTGCCGTCATCCGATCCCGCCGGGATATCGCGCCGCTGCCTCCATCCGCACGGACTCGCCCGCGCGCCGCGACGAGGGCGAGGCCGGCGCGGGTCAGACGAAGGTGATGAGCGGCAGCAACGCCCTCCCAATGGATATGACGTACGTGAAGACGGGTACGCCGAGGATCCCGAGTAGAATCAGACCGAAAAGCGCATGCGTACCATAGCGCGCGTTGTAATACCGGTAGGCTTGCGCGGCGCGCGGCGCCAGGAAGTGCGGCAGGATATAGTTACCGTCGAGTGGTCCGAGCGGGATGAGGTTGAAGACCATCAGGAGGAGATTCACCTGCACGAGCAAGGCGAAAAATATCTCGGGCCCCGGCTGTAGGAAGTATCCGACATTCGATACGCGCATAAGGAGAAAGAAGTTCCAGGTGACCACGGCCAGCACCAAGTTCATCGCTGGACCCGCCGCCGCGACCCAGAGGTCTGCGCGCTTCGAGCGGTAGTTGCGCGGATCCGTTGGCACGGGCTTCGCGTAACCGAAACCGACGAGCACCACCATGATCAATCCCATCGGATCGATGTGTGCGACGGGGTTGAGCGTCAGTCGGCCCGCTCGCTCGGCCGTGTTGTCGCCGTTGAGCTTCGCGACGTAGGCGTGGCCGAACTCGTGAAACGTGAGCGAGACGACAAGTGCGATGACGAGCAGCGTGAAAAGGGCGAATTCGCCTTGGTAGAGGAGGTAAATCACGCGGTGGGGGATCCTAGTCGCCTAGACGGCGCTTGAGAATGCGCATGCCACTACGAGTGGTCATGTTACTTTCCCGCTGGCTTTGAGGGCCGTGTCACTGTACCAGTCTTAATCGACGCCGCAGTAGATCGCGCGCCGCACGTGGCTCCTTAGGATAGATGTAGCCCTCCGGTAGAATCCCCAACCGCAGCACGTGCGCAAGGTGGCGAGCATCGGTGGGCATTGTCAGACTAACTGGGCGGGACCTGCAGAACCTTCAATTGAGGACCCTTAGGCTGCAAGTTGCCGCCACTCGGTCAGCGCAGCAGCGCGGTCTTGTTTGAAAATATCGCGGCGGTTGAGAGGGCGTTCGTGGTTGAAGTGGTTGTGGATCGAGGCATGGACAGCGGCAAATTTCTGCAGGGTTTTTACGTCCCTGAATTTGGCCATTGCCCCTTCCCGCCTTCGAAAGGGTAGATGTGGGTTTTCCGCCCGGTTGTTGAGCCAACGCTTGACCATCCGGCCGTCTACAGTCGGCACGAACCGCGAGGCGCAGGGCATGCCAACTCCACCGTGTCAGTGCTCGAAGGAAGCGAGCGCTTCGACTCTGGATGGGTGGATCGCAATGATCTTGTCGAAGCTGCTTACCTCGAACACCTCCCTGACTGGACCCGACAGGGAGCAGAGCGCGAACTTCGCGTCCCGGTTCCAGAGGGATTTGGCGGTCAAGAGGATGGCACGAAGGCCCGCGCTGCTGATGTAGGATGGCTTCTCGAAGTCCATGAGCATGGCGTGGTCGCTTTCCTCGATCGCGGTTCTGATCGCCTCCTCGAACTCGACGACATTGACGCCGTCAATGCGTCCGTCTACCCGGGCGGACAATACGCCATCTTGTCGTTCGGTCGTCACATCCATCGCCTTCGTCTCCCAAGTGCCTCCCAGCGCCGATCATACATGTCTGACGTCAGCGCCTATGGGGCGCATTGAGGGGGTTCATGGGGACTTATATACCCGTTTGCCCAACCGTCCTATCGTGCAACCGGTTGCACAAATAGCTATCAGCCATCCAACGGGCCTTGTCAGAGGAAACGGTATTGAGTGTAGGGAGCATGCTTTCCAGGTTCTCAGAATGAGAAATCCTTTCAAATACTCCAAGACATCACCTGAAATCATCCGGCTGGCCGTGATGATGTATGTTAGATTTCCGCTCTCCCTGAGGCAGGTCGAGGCCTGCTCCACGAACGGGGCATCGGCGTCTGTCACGAGACGGTGCGGTATTGGTGGGACCGCTTTGGCCCGATGTTTGCAGCCGAGGTCCGGACACACCACGTTCATCATCGATCCTATTCGAGCTGGCGCTGGCATCTCGATGAGGTGTTGGTCCGCATCAACGGCGAGACATAGGATCTATGGCGCGCTGTCGGTCACGAAGGCGAAGTCCTCGAGGTTGTCGCACGAAACGGCGGGGTCGCAAGGCCGCGTTTAGGTTTCTAAAACGTGCGATGAAGCGTTATGGCGGGCCGGCTTCGATCGTCATGGACAGGCTACCGTCATACCGGGCTGCGATGAAGGCGGTCGGTCATGCTGCCGCCCAGACCTGCGGTCGTTGGCTCAACAACCGGGCAGAAAACTCACATCAAGCCTTTCGAAGGCGGGAAGGGGCGATGGCGCGGTTCAGGGATTCGCGTGTTATATCAATGATTCAGAAAACTGTTTCCGCCTGATCGTCAGCCCGCTACTCCGGGATGAGGACCAGGCTGCCATTGAAGAAGGGCTGAAGGATGCCGAAACCGTTGCCCGTGAAATTCTGGAAGAGCTGATCGTCACGGAAGACCTTCTGCAAAAACATACTTTGAGGTGCTTATCCTGGTTGCTGCGGGCCGGGCGCATCGAGATCAAAATCGCCCTGATGGAGAGCGCGCTGTTTCATCCGAAAGTGTGGCTACTCGACGATAATGGCGATGTGCTGGCCGCGCACGGTTCGAGCAATATGACCCATGCGGGCATACGGAAGAACGTTGAACAAATTGCTGTATCAAAATCCTGGGAAGATCCCAATCAGCGCTACATCACGGATAAGCTTAGTTTCCAGTTCAGTCAGCTCTGGAGAAACCGCGAAGATAGCTGCATCGTCGTCTCACTGCCCCAGGCAGTCCGCGACAAGCTATTGCGCAGTTATCACTCAGAAACCCCTCCCACAGAAGCGGAGTTGAGGACGCTTTACCGGAAAGCAGCAGACCGGGATAGCGGAGCAGAGCCGGTTGATCTGCCCGCCGTACAGCATTCCGAGTTCATCATCCCCGAACACCTTCAGTATGTTGATGGACGCCCGCGTGGCGGGGGTGTCGTCGTCACGCGCGGCCGGCAGGAAGCGGGGGGATAGGGCTGCGATCCGATTGGGGGCTAATCGGGGGACCAAAATTTCATTTATTAAATAAAATATATTTATATCAAAATGTTAGGGTTCTATAATGGCGGAGAGGGAGGGATTCGAACCCTCGATACGCTATTAACGTATACACACTTTCCAGGCGTGCGCCTTCAACCACTCGGCCACCTCTCCGATTTTTAATTCGCCCGCAGGCGGGCGCCTACGCGACAGCTCGAGCATCGTAGGGGCCCGCTTGCGGGCGAATAAGGGTATTTTAGGCGCTTACGCTCCTGAGGTCAGGCCGCTTTCGTATGGCGCGAAAGATTCTGAATCTGAAGGATCCCCACGAAACTAGGCCTCAGTCAAGGGGGTTAAGGTAATTTGCTGTAAGGCAGTCATGGACTGTTCGATGTCGGTTATTGTCAACGTCAGGGTTTTCGTGCGAAAACTTTGTAAGCCCAAAAAGAAAGTCGAGAGCACGGGTCGATGCCGGGTCGTGTTGGCCTGGTAATGTCGCTGAAGGCCGAAACGTTGCATCGTATGGCCGACCAACCAAGCAACCAACGTTGCCAAGGTACCGATCAGAACAAGGATTGAAAGCCGTTGTGCACTGTTTGAACGTGCGCTGCGGAAATAGAGTCCTAACCGGGCATTCTTCATATCACGGAAACTCTCTTCAATCTGCATACGCAATTGATAACACCGCATCACCTGTTTGGCCGCCCGCGCGCCCAAAGAGGTGACCAATACCCACGGTTCGCGCTGGCGTCGTTCGTTCGCCAGGCTGCGACCACCGCGTGCACGCGTGCCGCGGCAGGTCAAAAGTTGACGGCCCCGCTTATTGTTCTTTACCAGATAGAGGTCACAGGCCAACGGGTGCTTTTGGGTCAGTTCGACGCTCCCGATATGCCGTAGACGTGAGGTGGCCGTCACATGCAATGTTCGGCACGGTTGCCAACTGCCCTCGTTGTCCAACCGATAATGGGTGCGTCCGCGCACGCGACCGACCCAGTCCCAACCCATCCGTTCGACCTGTTTAAACCAAGGGGTGCGGAAACCTGCATCTGTCACTAAGATCGGGCAACACCCCGGCGGCAAGATGTCCCGTAAGTGGGCCAGAAAGCGCCTCCTCACCTGTCGGTTGTCGTACACCGACAGCGGATGCACTTCTTCGTAAAGTGTCAGGGCACGGCCTCCCACCGGAACTGCCGCACGTAATAACTGCCACGACCGGTCTTCGCGCATATCCGACCAATCCAAAATAATCACCGGACGCCGCGCTTGGCCAAGCACCACCGTCGCTATCGTCTTATAAAGTGCATGTCGCTCTGACTGAAGATGACGATTACCGACTAACCGGTCGACTCGCTTGATGTTGTGTTTGACCCGAGCATCTGATTCCAGCGCGCGGCCAAGACCCGATAAGCTCATCTGTCGACCGACTAACAGCGCTCCAACGCTCGCCATCAAGGCCTTGAGTCTAACCGCGTGGACCTGTGGACAAGCTTGCCTGATTATTCTGTGTAACAATCTCAGTGCATGCATGGCGTTCTCCCGTGACCAATTTGGTTTCGTCACCGTTATTGATCACCGAACGTCATGCATGTTCCCTAAACGTCGTTAGTTTTTTTCCTAAATTATTATTTTCCTTCTCGTTTCTCTCTGTTTTCGTGGGGAGCCTTCAGTGACAGAGGTATTTCGACTTCGCCCTGGCTTAATTCGCAAACGTCGGTCACTTCTTTGAGCTCACAGCCATCGTCGAGGAGTTTCGCCGCGTGCCGGATCGCGAGTTGGCTCTCGTCGGCGACCTGAACGTTGTCGATCTGTTTCTGCATCGCGCGGCGCGCGCGTTCACCGGCATTCAGGCGATCGCCGATACGGCGTGAGCATGCGAGTAACGCTGCGAGATCGTGATCGAGGCGTTCGTCGCGTTCGTCGTGTTGCGCGAGCTCGGATTCAAGTACCCGTATCAAGCCCGCCTGGCGGTGGTGCAATGCGAACATGGCCGCAGCGAGCACGGTCAACGCGACGATCAAAAGGTCTGTGTGTGTCAACATAAACATCAGGCGTAGGTATCGATTCCGGATTGATCTTCGTCGCGGTCGTTGCGGTCTTCGGGTCGGCGTTGCCTGGCCTTATCGTCGCGGCGCGAATCGTTTTGCCGATCGATTTTTTTCGGCGCGCTCACGGGCGGTGGGGGGTTCAGCGGCTTTATATCCATTGCGGGGCGTCAATATTCAGACACGGACGCCGACCTCACTGGGATAGATGCATTCTCCATGCCAGAAATATCACAATCGGATCGTTTCGGGGCCGGGCAAATGGGGTATCCGTTGCAGGGTTTTGAGCGGTAGCGCTTCTTCCCGATCGCGGCCGGCGGCGGCGAGCGATGCGCCCGCATCGGGGACCTGTTGGTGCTTCGCGATCGCGATGACGACGCGCCGATTGCGCCGGCGGCCGTCCCGGGTCGCGTTATCCGCGACCGGGTGGAGTTCGCCGAAGCCGGTAGCGGACATACGCTCCGGTTCCACGCCCGCCGTCGCCAGCGCCTCGACGACGTTTGCGGCGCGGGCCGCCGATAATTCCCAGTTCGACCCGTACACGCCGCCCGTCACGGGAATGTTGTCGGTGAAGCCTTCTACGCGCACGGGCGTGTCGGTCGCTTGGACCAAAGGCGCGACCTTGGCAAGCAAGTTCGTGGCCTTTTCACTCAAACGTCCATGGCCGGTCGCAAACATGAACTCGCTGTCGAGTTCGACTTCGGTCCAGTTTTCGCTTTCGCGCACGTTGACCTGTTGCATCTCGATCGCGCCCTTGAGGACCTGCTCGACCTTGCGCGCCAGGTCGGCGGAGCGCAGATCGCGGGGATCGATTTCAGCCACGGGCACGGGAAAATCATCCAGCGCCACCACCTCGAGCATGCGCGACGGCGAACCGGCGTCCAGCTCGCCTGGATGCCGGTAGAGTCCGGGCATGCCGCCGCCCAGGTCGACGGGCGCCGGCAGGCTGGGCTCCTCATGGAATACGGTCACCATGGACTCCGACAGCACCCTGAACTTGCCGGCATTGACCGAGGACACTGAATACATCACGACGAAAAACGCAAACAGTAAGGTGATGAAATCTGCATAAGACAGGATCCAGCGATCGCGATCGTCGTCGTCCGGGTCGTCCGCCACCGATCGCAAGCGGGGACCGATACCGATGGTTAGCCATGGCCGTCATACGATGAGGCCCTGCAGGCGCGATTCGACCACGCGCGGGTTCTCACCCTCGGCGATGGCGCAGATCCCTACGGCGACGAGCTCCTGCAACCGTGATTCTTCCCTGACGATGGCCTTGAGTTTGTTGGCGGCGGGTAGGAATACGAGGTTGGCGAGCCCGACGCCATATACCGTCGCGACGAAGGCGACGGCGATTCCCTCGCCCAGCATCGACGGATCGGCCAGGTTGTTCATGACTTGGATCAGACCCATCACGGCGCCGAGAATACCCAGCGTCGGTGCATAGCCGCCGATCGCGTCGAGAACTTTCGCCGCGCTCAAGTCGCGGCGCTCGCGTGCCAGACTGTCGAGCTCCAGGGTTTCGCGAATGGTTTCAGGTTCATTCCCGTCGATCACGAGCTGCAGGCCTTTGCGGGCGTAGTTGTCGCCGACGGATTCGACGACGTTCTCGAGACCCAACAATCCCTCGCGCCGCGCGAGGCGTGACCAGGTCACGATCTCCTCCAGCATGATCTCGGGCCTGACCACCGGCGGCCGGAAGATCCACGCGATCATCGACATCGCGCGAACGAACACGGGCATGGGCGATTGCAGCATGGTTGCACCGATGCTGCCGCCGACGACGATCAGAATCGCGGGCCCGTTAACGAGTGTAGCGAGCTCTCCACCTTCGAGTTGCTGGCCAAGCAAGACCGCGCAAAATGCGATCA
>CBDCJB010000001.1:0-671498 GCA_965217605.1 Gammaproteobacteria bacterium | reverse complement strand
CGGCGATCGTGCCCGGGCCTATCGGCACGATGAAATCGGCGCGCTTTACCTTGATCGCATCATTTTGAACGCTGGCGGGTTCGAGCCAGCGGTTGCGGCCGCGCTTACGCGCGATGAAAATCGTGCCGGCTTCGGCGCGCGTCATGAGGCGACTTTTGCGTAACACCTTGTCCAGCAGTTCGCGTACGGACTGATTCTTCTGTCCTTCGACGAATTGCAGAAATTCAAGGACCTGATCCGAACTCACGCTACATCCTCAATGACGTTTTCAGCCGGCGCCTTCGTTTCGGCGCCATACGAACTGTACGAATTAACGATAGCACACACCGTCCGGCGAAATCGTGAATTCCAGTCAAATTCAGATCCCGCGCTTCAGTTATAATTCGGCCGTTTTCGGTTCCAGTTGAATCCCCAATTCCAAAGACGGGCACGGGCCTTGAGTTTCCAGGAAATCAAGTCGTTAAACCTTCCGGAAATCGAGGCTGAATTGCTCGAGATCTGGGATGCGGAAGACACCTTCGTCGAGAGCGTAACGACCCGAAATGGGGGCGCTACGTTTACCTTTTACGAGGGGCCGCCCACGGCCAACGGCCGCCCCGGGATTCACCACGTCCTGGGCCGCACCATCAAGGACGTGTTCTGCCGCTACAAAACGCTCAAGGGGTACCGGGTAGAGCGCAAGGGCGGCTGGGATACCCATGGCCTTCCTGTGGAAATAGAGGTCGAGAAGGAACTCGGTCTGGATGGACGCGCGCAGGTCGAGGCGTACGGCATCGAGGCATTCAACCAAGCGTGTCGGGAGAGCGTATCTCGATACAAGAAGGAGTGGGACGAACTGACGCGCCGGATCGCTTACTGGGTCGACCTTGACGACCCGTACGTCACCTTCGAAACCGCTTATATCGAATCCGTGTGGTGGCTGATCAAAGAGATCCACGCACGCGATCTGCTGTATCAAGGGCACAAGATCCAGTGGTATAGCCCCGGCTCGGGCACCGTCTTGTCATCGCATGAAGTCAGCCTCGGCTATGAGGAGGTCTCCGATCCGAGCGTTTACGTCCGCTTTCGGGTAACCGACGACAAGGACTTGAGTTTCCTCGCCTGGACCACGACGCCCTGGACCTTGATCTCAAACGTCGCCTTGGTGGTGGGTGAGGATATCGATTACGCCACGGTGCAAGTGGGCGAGGAACGCGTCATCGTCGCCGCGGCACGGCTTGATATATTCGATGGTGAGGTCACGGTGTTGGCGCGTCACAAGGGGCGGGATCTCCTGGGGCGGGCCTACGAACCGCTGTTTCGCGTCGATGATGTCGACTACCCCGAGCATGCCTGGCGCATCTACGGCGCCGATTACGTGACGGTGGAAGAGGGTACGGGCATCGTTCACATCGCCCCCGCCTTTGGCGCCGAGGACTACGAAGTGGGCCGCGAGGAGGCGTTGCCGATGGTTAATCCTATCGCCGCCGACGGCCGTTTCGATCCGACGGCCGGACTCGTCGCGGGCGATTGGTTCAAGGATGCGGACAAGACGATCATTCGCGACCTGAAAGACCGCGGGCTGTTGTTCAAACGTAGCGAATATCGGCACAACTATCCCCACGACTGGCGCAAGGGCTCGCCGTTGATGAGCTACCCGGTCGAGAGTTGGTTCATCCGCACCACGGCAGTCAAAGATCGCCTCGTCGGCCTGAACCGGAAGGTCGCCTGGCACCCGCCGGCGTACCGGGACGGACGCTTTGGTAACTGGCTCGAGAACAATGTCGATTGGGCGCTCAGCCGCAAACGATACTGGGGTACGCCGTTGCCGATCTGGGTCTCCGATGCGCCGGGTTCGAATTATTTCGAGGTGATCGGATCGATCGCTGAATTGCGCGAGAAATGTGACGGATCGCTGCCGGCGGACGAGGCCATCGATCTGCACCGTCCGTTCGTCGATGACATAACCTGGGACGCCCCGGACGGCGGCACCATGCGCCGTGTTCCGGACGTTTTGGATGTGTGGTTTGATTCAGGCGCCATGCCGTTTGCCCAGTGGCATTATCCATTCGAAAACAAAGACGCATTCGAGCGCAACTTTCCAGCAGATTTCATTTGTGAAGGCGTCGACCAGACACGCGGCTGGTTTTACACGCTGCATGCCATCGCGACCTTGGTCAAGGACGACATGGCGTTCAAGAACGTCGTCGTCAACGGGCTCATCCTCGATGCGAACGGCGAGAAGATGTCGAAATCACGCGATAACACCATCGATCCGTTCGAAGTTCTCGCGCGGCACGGTGCGGATGTGTTGCGCTGGTACATGATCAGCAACTCGCCGCCGTGGGACAGCATGAAATTTTCCGAGCAGGGGCTCACGGAAACGCGAGGACGGTTTTTCGGCACGATCGAAAACGTGTATAAGTTCTTCGCGAGCTACGCCAATATCGACGGTTTCATATTCGCCGAAGACCGAATTGCGGCGGCCGATCGGCTGGAATTGGATCGCTGGATCTTGAGCCGTCTGAATTCGACGGCCCGCGCGGTTGATCATGCTTATGAAACCTACGATGGGACGCGGGCGGCGCGCGCCATGGAGCAATTCGTCGATGAGCTTTCGAATTGGTATATCCGTCGTTCCCGCCATCGATTTTGGGCTGGAAAAAAAGCTGCCGACAACACCGTTACCGTGTCCGAAATCAATAAACTCGGCGCCTATCAGACCACCTATGAATGCCTGTTCGGGCTTGCGGGCATGATGAGTCCCATCGCGCCTTTCTTCAGCGATTGGCTGTATCGCCGTTTGAACGAAGTCGTTCAAACACAAACGTATCCTTCCGTGCACCTATCGTCCTTTCCGGCGGTCGATGACGCCGCCGTACAATCGGATCTCGAGCACCGCATGGATCTCGCGCGCCGTATCGTGCAGTTGGTCCTGTTGTTGCGAAACCGCAGCAAAATCAACGTGCGCCAGCCACTGTCCCGCCTGCTCCTCGTCACCGGCGCCAGCGTCGACGAGCGTACCGTGGAACGCGTGAAAAACATCATTCTCGAAGAAGTAAACGTTCACGCGATCGAATACGTCGAAGATTCGAGCGGTATCGTGAAACGTTCCTGTAAGGCGGATTATAAAAAGCTCGGTTCGCGGCTGGGTAAACGCATGAAAGCTGCTGCGGCGGCGATCGCAGCCTTCGACGACGACGCGATTCGGCGTCTGCTGGAGGCCGGCAGCGTTGAAATAGAGATCGATGGGGAGCGTCTCGCGATCGCCGCGGACGAAATCGAAGTCTCGAGCGAAGCGATCGGAGATTGGAGCGTTGCGCAAGAAGGTGCGATTACTATCGCGCTCGATACCCATATCGACGACGCATTGCGGTCCCAGGGCTATGCGCGTGAGATCGTCAGGAGTGTCCAATCCATGCGAAAAGCCCGTGATTTAGAACTCACGGACCGTATTCGAATCGAGTATCACGCACGCGGAAAACTGTTGGACGCGATGCGGGAAAATGCGGAATTTATTCGCAACGAGACCCTTGCGATCGCGTTAGACTATGCAGAAGAACCCACCGGTGAGCGTGTGGAAGAATTCGTCATCGGCGAAGAATGCTTGAAAGTCGGAATTGGGTTGCCTACTACATGACCCGTTACACGAAACTGGAGCCCCGTATGCACCATTTCCCCCGAGTCGTACGATCCCTGGCCAGGTCTTGCGCCGTATTGGTGTTTGCCATGCTTCTCACGGGTCCCGTTCACGCCGCCATGACGCCGACTGAAACGGTAAAGACTTCAATCGACAAGGTGCTGGAGATCCTCAGGGACGAACGGCTTGATCGTGAACAACGCTGGGCTGAGATCGGCGAGGTCATCAATGCGGGTTTTGATTTTCGCAGCATGTCGCAGAGCATTTTGGCGACAAACTGGCGAAGTGCAACCGCCGAGGAGAAACGCCGGTTCGTCGAATTCTTTTCGCAGTATCTCGAGGATACCTATCGCAATAAGATCGAGGCTTATACCGATCAGCGGGTTGAATACGTCGGTGAACAGGTGCGTAAGGACCGCGCCATCGTCGATACCCAAATATTGACTGATGAGACCCGGATCCCCGTGACATTTCGTCTCAAGAACAATGATGGTCAATGGTTTGCCTATGACGTCGTGATCGAAGGCATAAGCCTGGTCAATAACTACCGCAGCACGTTCAGCGCGATCATTAAATCGGAGGGGATGGATGGTTTATTGGTCGATCTGGAAGGCCGCATCGCGGCATATAAAGAAAAGCACGGCGGTTTGCCGCCAGAATAAGTGTTGTCGAGTGGCGCTAACGAACCAGGCGTTGCTGCGGCCCTTCTTCGGACGATGATTCCGCGACCTTGGTTTCGAGTTGCCCTATCAGCCCATCGATGCCGACCTTACGCACGATATCCTGGAAACTCCCACGATAATTGCGGACAAGGCTGATCTGCTCGATCACAACGTCATAGGCCATCCAGGCGTCGCCCTTTAAGTACAACTTGTAATCAACGGGAATATCGACCGTGTCCGTCTTAATCACCGTGTTTACAGTGGCGAGTTTCCTCGAACGCATGCGCTCGCCCAGGTATTCGACTTTTTCGTTGGTATAGCCCGAAATCTTGCGCCAATACGTGTTGGAAAGCAGCTCGCGGAACAAGGATGTAAATCGGGCGCGTTGCGATTTGCTCGCCTTACTCCAGTTTGTCGCGAGCACGCGGTTGGCCATCGCGACGAAATCAAAGTGCTTTCCGATGGTGCTCTTGACCTGACGCTTTTTTGTATCCTCGCCAAGCGCATCATTGGCGAGCGTCGCGATTACGGCGTCGACGGTTTTGGTGACGACTTGGAGCGGGGTTGCGACGGCTTCTTGCGCGAATGCGCGATGCGGGACGACCACCAGGTGAATACACATCACGGTGATCAGCAGCCCTGTACGATGAATCAATGTTTGTTTTGTCATCGTTCCTACCCCTCCATAGAGATTCGATCATACCTCATTCGCTGGCAAGTCGGCTCCAACACCGTAGCCTCCGTATGAGCCCGCTTCTAATCATCTCCGCTTTCAAAGATATATTTGCTTATCAACTCTTCGAGGCTGATCGACGATTCCGTTTCCAGTATCACTTCACCAGGCTCCAGAATGAGTTCGGAACCACCGGGCGTTATCTTGACGAATTTATCACCGATGATTCCTTGCGTGCGGATGGACGCGATCGCGTCATCCTGCAGTTTGACGCCGGGATCGAGTTCCATGCGAACGACCGACTCATACGATTCGTAATCGATTGAGATGTCCCCGACCTTCCCGATCCTGACGCCGCCAACCTCGACGAACGCGCCTTCCTTCAATCCGGATGACGATACGAAACGCGCGTCTAGTTCATAGTACTCGTCACCGAAGACTTCGAGATCACCGAGTCGAACGGCGAGGTAGGTGAGGCAAGCCAGGCCGACCAACATGAAGATTCCAACGCCGAATTCTATTCTGATGTTACCCAAGTGAGTTTCCTTTTTAAGGTAAGGTCAAAGCATTAACGCGCTGATGATGTAGTCCGCGAACAACACAGCGATGGAGGCCGCTACTACCGCGTCGGTAGTCGTGCGGCTTACGCCCTCGGCGCCGAAGGCAGGGCGATAATCCAAGTGCAGCAGGAATCCACGGCCGGTGCAAATCCACACGATAATGAGTGCGAAACTCACTGCTTTCACGAGGTCCATTAAAACGTCGTCCCACACGACGCTGTCGGAGATGCCGACGAAATATGCACCTTCGCTGAGCCCGAAAATTACGACGCCGATAAACCAGCCGCCGACGATTCCGATGACGTTGAATATCGCGGTCAATAATGGGACGGCGATCAATGTGGCGATAAAACGCGGCGCGATGAGATAAGCGTACGGATCGATCGCCATGCATTCCACCGCATCGATTTGGTTATCGCTACGCATGATGCCGATCTCCGCGCACATGGCAGAACCGGCCCGCCCGATAACGATGAGCGCTGTCAGTACTGGCGCTAATTCCCGAATCAAACTGAGACCGACCGCCGCGCCCAGCAAGCTCACTGATCCGAAGCGCACGAGGGTGTCGTAAAACTGCAGCGCCACGACCATGCCTACGAAGCCTCCAGCCACTGCAATGACGGTTAACGATCGCGCACCGATGAAATGCAATTGCTTCAGCGTTGCCCGCCACTGCCGCCAGGGACGGGCGACGTGTATCGCAACCTCGACAAGGAAAAGGCCGAGGCGGCCGAGGGTCGCAACCCGGACCACAGCCCAATTTGGCGCGAACGTTAGAACGCCGTTACCCATCGATATTCGCTGTTAGGCGGTCGAGATACGCATCGCCGTCCACCTCGCGGTCGAGCGTTTTGCGCTCGAGCAAGGATTGAATGTAATCATCAGTGCTTTGCCGGATCTCCTCGAGGGTGCCGATCGCGCGCACCTTTCCTGCGCCGACGATCATGATGCGATCGGCAATCTTGACGGCGCTTTCCAACGCGTGGGTTACGACCACTATCGTCATGCGCAGTGCATCGCGTAACTGCAATGTCAAGCCGTCGAGTTCGGCTGCCGTAACGGGATCGGAGCCAGCCGAAGGTTCGTCGAAAAACAGGATCTTCGGGTCCATGACGACGGCACGGGCGAGCCCTGCGCGCTTGAGCATGCCGCCCGATAATTGGGCAGGCATGTAGTCTTCGAACCCGGCGAGATTCATCATTTCGAGCTTCATGCGACTCATGATGCGAATCGTCGATCGATCGAGTTTGGTGTGCTGATGCAGGGGCAGTTCGATGTTGTCGATAACGCTCATCGAATTGATCAAGGCACCGTGTTGAAACGCCACGCCCATCTGTTTGCGCAATGCAAACAGCGTTTCTCGAGTGCCGGGATGCAAGTGACTGCCGAGCATATCTATTTCCCCGGCATCGGGCGGCGCTAGGCCGAGGATGTGTCGCAGCAAGGTCGTTTTGCCGGCGCCACTCGCGCCCATGATGACGAAGATCTCACCGGTTCGAACCCCAAAATCAACGTCGGTGAGAACCTGGTGATTGCCGTAAGACGACGATAATCCGCGTACGTCGAGCGCAGCCTGATTGTCTTGTGTTTTTTCAGGTGTCGTGGACATCACAGCGGGCCGGACGTCTTTAGAGGCGTGCCGGCGCCCGTCGGGCACCGGTAGTATGGGTCCTAAGGCATGATCGCGAAAGCCCTCAGAACATTCCTGCGCGTTGTGGCCTGGGCTATAGTGACCATGTCATGTCGTATCTAGTGTGCTGTCCCGTGAAAAACTTCCATACTTGGCTCGTCTTTTTCGCCGTTGGCGGCGTTGCTCCTCCTTGTGTAGAGCCCGCTCATAAGCGTCGTCGCGCCTTGCCAGCGGCGAAAAATCCGTCGCGACTTACGAAACTTTTTCACGGGACAGCACACTAGGATGGTCGACGCTTCTATGGGATTCGATACATTCATTCGCAATGAGGTTGAAATACTAGAGCGCGGGCTCGATTGGGTGCAACGCGGTGAGCGCGTGGTGCTCGCCACCGTTGCGCACACCTGGGGATCTTCGCCGCGCCAACCTGGCGCGGTGATGGTTCTGAGCGAGAAGGCGCGGTTCGAGGGCTCGGTCTCGGGCGGTTGTATCGAAGAAGAATTGATAGAACGCATCCAAACGCAGTTCCCGGAGCAGATCGAAACGATCGAATACTCCGGCGACAGGCATCGCTCGCTCCCTTGCGGCGGCAGGCTCCTGCTCGTGGTCGAACCGCTGGATGACGCGTCCGGCGTGCCGGATCTGATACGGGCCCTGCGATCGGGGCAGCGCGTGATTCGCTCGATCGACGTGTCGCATCAAACTGCACAGTGGACGGTCGCGGATGGTGACGAGGCGACGGATTTCGCCGGCGAGGTGCTGAACGTCGTCTACGAGCCCGCCTGGCGGCTGGTCGTAGTCGGCGCCGGGGAACTCGCAGCGTGGGTATGCCGGTTGGCTGCGCAGCTCGAATATTCAATCGAAGTCTGCGATCCGCGCACGGAATATCGCGACGCCTGGAGTCTGACGGAGTTTTCCGTGATCGGTGAATTTCCGGATGACTACATCGCGAACTCGAATTGCGATGATCACACGGCCATCGTCGCGTTGACGCATGATCCCAAAGTCGACGATCTGGCGATGATGGAAGCGCTGAAGACGAGAGCGTTCTATATCGGCGCGTTGGGATCGTCGCGCACTACAAAGGGCCGTACCGAACGGCTGATGGAGCATTTCGGCGCCAGTGTCGAGGATATTGCCCGCATCAACGGGCCCATCGGTATCGATCTGAACACCCGCAAGCCACAGGAGATCGCGCTGGCGGTCATGGTTGAGATAACCGCTGCCCGCAACGGTATCGAGATCGCGACCGAGAGACGGGCACCTTGACGTCGTGACGGGTGCGGTCACGGGATTGTTGCTCGCCGCCGGGCGCGGGCGCCGCTTCGGTGCCAACAAGATGATCGCACGCCTGCCGCAGGGCGATTTCATCGGCGTGCGGGCGGCCAGCCGCTTAGCGGGTGCCGTGGATGCAATGACCGTCGTCATTCGAACCGGCGATCTGGAGGCGCGGGAGGCGTTCTCAAAAGGCGGGTTCGACGTCATCGAATGTCCCGACGCGGATCGCGGCATGGCCCATAGCTTGCGTTGTGGCGTCATGCACAGCAACGATGCGGTTGCATGGGTTGTTGCGCTCGGGGACATGCCGTATCTCGAAACGCGGACGGTCGAGCGGGTGGTCAGCTGCTTTCGAAAATCAGACGCCATCATCGTTCCGCGGTGTCGCGAACGGGCCGGGCACCCGGTCGTCTTTCCGGCCCGCTATTACGCAGAGCTCATAGCGTTGCGCGGCGATACCGGCGCGCGTGCGATCATCGACGCGCATACACGGGACATTACGTGGCTAGATACTGAAGACGAAGGCGTGTTACGCGACATCGATGCGCCGGAGGACGTCGGTAGCCCGGATGGAGCGTAGCGGAATCCGGGGCTTAATCGCTCCGATCTCCCGGATTCCGCTACGCTGCATCCAGGCTACGCATTGATATCGAATTCCGCGAGCGGCGCGGGCCGCCCGATCTCATACCCCTGCACGAAATCCACGCCAACATCGCGCAAAAGTCCCAAAGTCGGTTCGTCTTCGACGAATTCGGCTATCGTCTGCATGCCCATGACGTGGCCGATGTCGTTGATCGATCGCACCATGGCGTAATCGATGGAGTCATTGGACATATCGCGAACGAACACACCGTCGATTTTGAGGAAATCGACCGGTAGTTGTTTGAGGTAAGCGAGCGAGGAGAAGCCGCTGCCGAAATCGTCGAGGGCAAACCGACAGCCGCGTTCTCTGAGGTGTTGCATGAAGTGCGTCGCTTGCGCGAGGTCGGCGATCGCGGCCGTTTCCGTTATTTCGAAGCAGACATCACGGGGCGCGATCATGCCGCTGTCGAATTGATCGAGTATGAAATCGAGCACGTCGTCATTGCCCATGGACTGACCCGACAGATTGATACAACACAGTTGGATGTTGCTGAACTGGGATTGACCCAGCCATTCGAACGCGCGCGCGATGACCCAGCGGTCGAGCTTGTCTGTAAGACTGTAGCGCTCGGCGGCGGGTAGGAATTCGCCCGGCATGATGACTTCGCCCATCTCATCGCGCATGCGTAGCAACAACTCATAGTGTATGGTTTCCGTTGCCGGGCGGAGGGGTTGGATGCGCTGGAAATTCAAATCGAAACGATCTTCGGCGAGTGCATCGCTGATCCGGGTGGCCCAGCGCATCTCACCGTGACGCGTGACGACCGGGACGTTGTCGGGTTGATAGGCGTGTAATCGATTACGGCCCGATTCTTTCGCGGCGTAGCAGGCGGTGTCCGCCATGCTGAGCACGTTGCCGGCGGTGTCGCATGACTCGTTTATCGCGACGATGCCGAGACTGGCCGATAGCTCGAATCGGCGTTCCTGCCAGATGAACTCGTAGGATTCAATCGTGCGGCGGAGCTCTTCAGCGGCAGCGCGCGCCTGCTCGATCGGACAATCCTCGATCAGGACTGCGAACGCATCGCCGCCGATGCGTGCGATGGTGTCGCGCGTACGGACGACCGCCTTGAGCAATTTGGCGATCCTACGCAACAGCTCGTCACCCGCCTGATAGCCACAGGTGTCGTTAATCAGCACGAACTGATCGAGATCGATCACCGCGAGCGTGTGCTCGGTCCGTTCGCGTTGCGCACTGTCGATCACCTGGTTGAGTCGTTGCTCCAGCGCCTTGCGATTGCCGAGTCCGGTCAGCTCATCGTGCAGTGCCTGAAACGAGAGCATCTCACTCAGCTTGTAGGTGTCGTCAATATCCTCGCAGGTGAGGAGGACCATCAAGGAGCGGCCGTGCCGGACCGCGCGCGCCGTATTGCGCATCCATATGACCTCGCCGTTTTTCTTGATATGCCGTATGTCCCAGCGGTTCACGCGTCCCGGCATGTCAACCGCGCTGGCCAGGTTTTCCTGTGCCAGCCGGCGGTCATCGGCCACGTAGAGATCGAAGATCGGATGTTCGACGATATCCTGCGCCGCGTAGCCCAGGAATTGCGCACCGAAGCGGTTGGTATAGATGATGTTGCCGTCGCGCGTGAGCGTGAAGCAGGTCATCGGCGTATGGTCGTGCAATACGTCGAAAGGGATGGTATTGGCCGCATCAACATCCGCGATCAAGGTCTCCATATCGCCCGGATCGCGTAATTGCGGCGCCGTGTTCCCGGCGGTTTCCAATGAAAACACATTGCGCATCATCGCGCTGTGCTCGCGGAGCTTTGCGACCGTGTCTCTGAGCGCGAGCTGCGTATTGATCCGCGCGATCAGGATCGGCAGATCGCCCGGCTTGATGATGTAATCGTTGGCCCCGAGTTCGAGCGTGCGGTTGATGTCGGCTTTGTCGCCACTCGCCGCGAGCATGATGACCGGGAGCTGGGTCGCCGAATACGTCTGGCGCACGCGACGTAACACCTCGTCCCCGCGCGTTTCAGGCATTTGCAGGTCGAGAAGAACGAGATCAAAGGAGCGCTGTCCGATGAGCGTTAGTGCTTCATCGCCGTCGTGGGCGGTAACGACGTCGAAGCCCTTCGCTCCGAGACGCATGGAAATCGCTTTTCTTATCGTGGCGTTATCGTCGACAGCCAATACCGCTGCCGCTGTACTCATGCCGCTGGATCCTCCTCGCATGGATGCCCCGTTAATATTCGTATGGTGGGGCGTTATCCCTTGAGTTTAGTTTCCTCCGGCGGTCCAACTGGTCACGAAGGCTGATTCTAGAACACTTTAGGCGGAATTTGTGACGAATGACTTACTATTTCACCGATAACTTGAAAATGAGGGGAAGTGGATCGTCGCTTGGCGTACGCGCCACCGTGCGCGCTGGGCGCTGCCGGCGAAATGCTTCCCACAACGTCTGGCCCTGCCATGGGTCGACTGACTTCCCATAAAGATAACGTTCGAGCACTTTGATTTCCCTTGCCAATTCTCCGCCCGTTTGGTCGGCAAGTGCGCGCAAGCTGCGCACTTCGGTGGATCGCTTAGCCGCGGCCATGGCGCTCGACCAGTCCATTAATGCGTGACGCGCTCGAGCCGCCGCATTGACCTGACAGGCATGTTTCAGTTCGCGCGTCGCGCGCGCCACGCCGAACCGCTTGCGGCTGGTTTTGTCGAGATCCCCGTGGCCCCGCGCGCGGCGCCACCATAAGGCGATCATGGCCATGCACAATAAAGTGAGCGTCAGCGCCGCCCAGAACCGGGTTGCTGCGGCCACGAAGGGCGAGGTTCGGCGCGCCGGCTCCGGCACGTGAGCTTCAGACCCGGCCGCGTCACGGGTTGCGGCCTCTCGTCCGGATACAGCAGCGTCGGCGATCCGCAACCGACGCGCCGGCAGGCGCGCACGCTCCAATCGATCGGTTTCGGTGTTCCACCATGGCACTTCAATGGCGGCAAACCGCGATGTGCCGGCACGGCTGGCGATGAACGCAAATCGTTCCTCCACCACGGCGGTGAATCCGGTCGGGGTGTCCTGTTCGTTCGCCTGCGGTTGATCGGGATAGAGTTTGATTCCGGACGGCGGATCGAATCGAAGCTGTGGCAATTGCCCCGACATCAGGCCGTCGGCCCAAAGAAAAATTGTGCGGTGCAGGGGCTGCCCGACATCGGCTTGTTCGATATCCGGCTCCCAATCGTCGTACAGTCGCACGCGCTGTGCGGGCAGCCATGTCGCGCCGCTCGGAAACTCCGACGGGATCGGCTTGATTGCGAGCGCGATCGACTCCGATTCGACCCGTTTGGTCGTTACGTTCCGACTGAACGGATCGAAAAACGTACGCTTGCCGATCGTCATCTGTGCCGTCAGGACGATCGGGTGGATCGTCAATGAGCCACTTTTTTGCGGATAGATCGCATAACGCAGCTCCAAAGCGTCGTAGCTGCGACCAGCCATCGTGTGGACGTAATTCCGGCCTCGGCCCAGCTGTTTGATAATGGCGTCGGAACTCGTCGTCAGCGACGAAAATCGTGGCGTATCGAGTTCTACGCGGTGCAACAATTGAACCGTGTAGATCACCTGTTGCTGTACATAGGCGCTGCGTGGCGCCGCATCGACTTGAATGACGATCCGCGCATCGGACGCCGGCGTCGTATGTGTCGCCGGTACGACTTCGATCATGCGGGATGGACTGCGTTCCGAGCCAAAGGCGAGCGACGGGATCTCGACCTGTCCCGTGTAAAGCGGCATGGCCGTGATGATCCACGACGTCGCTTGTTTGCGGCGGCCATTGATCCATTTAAGTGAGGACTGGCGTTTACGGCCGATGATGCCGAATGACTCTTCGAGCGGTGAGAAATCAGGCTTGCCGCCGGATGCGTCCGTAACGTGAAACGTCAGGTGAAACGATTCGTCCATGATCACGGGTTCGCGTGAGATATCGAGCTCGATACCCGCCCATGCGGCACCCGTGGCCGACCAAAACAGGATAATTGCGAATAATCTCAAGGGATTCACCAGCCGTTCCCGCGATAGGGCGTGTCTCCGTATAAACGCTCGTATTGATATTGAAACTTACGCCGCAGCAGACCGCCGGGTTCGTCCGGAATTTGCCGCAGCCACTGCTCGGTGGCCTGTACGCGTTCGCTGTCGGATTCTCCTTCGCCCAGGCGGCTACGGTTCGATTCAGATTCTCGTTCTTCCTGCTCGGCCGTACCTTGCTCCTGCTCCGGTTCTTGCCCCTCCGGCGTAGCTTGTTCGTCGCTCGTGGGCGGCGGATCTGAATCGAAATCCTGGGGATCCTGGCCGCCGCCGTCCACGCGTTCGCTGCGATCGGCTTCATCGTCAGCGGGTTCGTCATCCGAACCCTCTGGTCGGGGCGGGCCAACTTCGCGTATCAGTTCTTCGATCAAGGCTTTGTTGAATGTTGCATCCGCGTGTTCGGGTTCGTATTCCAGCGTTTGCTCATAGGCCGCAACCGCTTCGTCAAAACGCCCGAGCCGTGCGAGCGCATTGCCCCGGTTGTAATGCGCAGACGCATCATCGAGTGAAGAAAACGTGGTTACGGCAACCTCGTACGCGCCCGCCCGGTATTGCGCCGCGCCGCGCCAGCCGCGGTGTTCGAACGTGGCCGCGGCAGCGCCGTAAGCGCCCTTTCCGTAGGCAGCCTGCGCCGCCTGGTCGGGCGTCAGCCACCACGCGGCTGTCGCATCGATCGGCACGAGCGGTGCGATTACCGCCAGCAGCACCAGGAGTAGACCGCGCCGGAAACCGAACGCCGCGATAGGCAGCAGCGGTAACAAAAGCCACGGCCCGAATTCGCGCCACTGACTTGCGGCAAGGTCCTCTAAACGCTGCAGGTCGGCATCGAGATCGCTGTTCTGTAGGTCATTCACCGCCTCTAAATCGCGGTCATCGGCGGCCGTGTCCAGGAACATACCGCTGCCTGAATTGGCAAGCGCACGCAGTGCCGCCACGGCGAGCCGGCTGACGATAATCTCGCCGTCAGGGCTCTTCAGGAAACCGCCGGTTTGATCGGGGATCGGCGCCCCTTCCTCCGTGCCGACGCCGAGCACGCTTACGCGGTGATGCATCGCGGCGATCTGGGTGCGCGCGCGCTCGAGCGCGTCCTTATCCGCGCCGTCGGTGATCAACAGCACGTGGCCACGCGGTATACCGGCCTGTTGCAGTAATTGCCCTGCGTGTTGCAGCGCCGCGGCGGGTTCGGTGCCTTGAAGCGGCATCATCGTCGTATCGAGCGCCTGCAGCTGGGCGGCGAGCGTTTCGGTGTCGTCAGTGAGCGGGGTGACCACGAAACTTTGCGCGGCAAACACGACCAATGCGGTTTGGCCGGTCGTGCGCAAGCGCAAGATATCCGCGATTTTGAATTTGGCGTGTTGTAAACGCGACGGCGACGGATCTTCGGCATTCATCGACGCCGATAGATCCAGCGCGATGACGAGCGCCGATTCACCGCGGAACACGGGCACGGGTAGCCGTTCCCACACCGGTCCCGCGAGCGCGACGATGGCAAGCGTACCGGCGACCGTCGCAACGAAGCCCGTAAGTCTGCTACCGCGAACGGTCCGGCCGGTGAGGACGAAGGGCAGCAGCGCCGCGTCACACACCCGTGACCATGCGCCGCCCCAGCGTCTTGCCCGCCAATAGCGCCATACCATGAGCCAGAATGGAATCAGCGCAAACAGCCACAGCGGCCGCAGGAAGTGGAACTCGGCCATCATGTCGACGGTATTTCCGTGCCGCGCGCATGGAACAATAGCGCGCCGAGAGCGATGCACAAGGCCATACCCAATGGCCAGAAAAACAAGGGCGCGGTTGGCCGGAAGTGTTCACCGCTCTGCTCGACGGGCTCGAGCTCGTCGAGCTCTGAGTAAATCTGTTCGAACGCGCGCGTGTCGTGCGCGCGGAAGTAACGGCCGCCGGTCGTACTGGCGATAGACTTGAGCGATATCTCATCGAGATCCTGCGAAGTATTGATGCGTACCGCGCCGAAAAAGCCCTCTTGAATAGCCTCATCGGCGCCGATGCCGATGGTGTGAACGGTGAGGCCGGCTTCGGCCGCAAGCTCGGCCGCGCGCAGCGGTTCGATAGCGCCGGCGGTGTTGCGCCCGTCGGTCATCAAAATCAGGACTTTGTGCGGCGCGTCCTGTTCACGCAGCCGCTTCACCGCGATCCCCAAGGCGTCACCGATAGCGGTTTGCCGTCCGGCCATGCCGATCACGGCTTCGTCGAGCAGCTGCTGCACGGTGCTTCGATCGAAGGTCAGGGGGACGTGCAAGTAGGCTTGTTGCCCGAACAGAATGAGGCCCAGGCGGTCGCCGAGGCGTCTCTCGATGAACTGCCGCGCAACGACTTTGGTGGCCGTCAATCGATCGACCGGTCGGCTGTTCAGCACGAAATCGGACTCCCGCATGCTTTCCGAAAGGTCGACCGCGATCATGAGGTCACGCCCGGTGACCGGAATTTCGATAGCGTCGCCCATCCATTGGGGGCGCGCGGCGCTCGCAACCAGCAATATCCAGGCGATGCCGTACACCAGGACGCTCGGCTGCAAGCGCGGCGAGACCGCGGCGCGGTGTATGAGGTTCCGGAAGTCCTCGAGTGTCGGCACGCGCAACGCCGCACCGCGAACCTGTGTCGTCGGCGGTATCAAACGCCGGATCAGCCATGGCAGCGGCAACGCCAGGAACACCCACGGCCATTCAAACTGCAGCATGTCGGGCGTGCCGTTTCCGTTCACGCGCAAGACGCGGGGCATCGTGGATCCAACGCCGCAACACCTCCGCTGCGGCACGGTAGTCTTCGATGGCGACGCGTTCCGCGCTCGAAGGAGAGTAGGGCGCGACCAGCAGAACCTCGGTTACCGGCACGGATAAGGACCCGCTACCGCTGAGCTTGCGTATGGTGTCGAGCCAGGCATCGCCGACGGCGGCGGCCGTCTCGGGTCCGCCGTAAAGCAGCGAAACGCGTCGCGCCAGGCGCGACAAGGCCTGAGCGCAGACATGGCCGTTACCGTCGATGCGCAAGGCCGCGACGATAGCGTCGAGTTCGGAAATCGCCGCGTGTTCAGCAGTCGTTTTGAGACGCCGCCGATAAAGGAAGACGGCGAAACCCGCGCTGACGACGATCACGATCGCCAACACCATCCAGCCCGTCGCCGGCGGCCACCAGCCGATCGCTTCGGGTAGATGAATGTCTCGCAGTGGCAGGTCCGCGGGATCCATTACGCTCGACCACCGAGTAATTTGACAAGCGTCGTTACGGGATCGGCCGTCGTCTCGAGGGTCGTGAACAACAAGCGGTGATCGCCACAGTGCTGCTTGACGCTATCGAGCCGCTGCGCGAACCGTGTTGCGTAACTTGCGCGCTGTGCGGTCGAGATATCCCGCAGATGCACGGTGCGACGGCCGTCACTGATGGCGGCCGCATCGATCGAGGTCGGAAATTCGGCCTCGAAGGCATCATGGACCGCGATCAGTGCGATATCGGTATGACCGGTCAGGCGCACGAGTTCTGTCTTGCACTCATCGTTGAATGCGCGAAAGTCGCTCAAGATGAAGATCAAACTGCCCGGTCTCGCGATCCGGCGCAGTCGGGTCATGGCGTCCGCGAGCGAGCGATCCGATCGGTCGAGTGCACGCGCGCGCCGGTACTGCGGCGCCGTGTCGGCGAGCAGTTTGACCCATTGAAACGCTGCCGCCTTACCGCGCTTTGGTGGCCGTTCGTGGTGATCGCGGTCCGCAAACACCAGCCCGCCCACACGATCGCCGTTTTGCTGCGCCCGCCAGGCGAGAATACTGGCCGCGCGAGCCGCTTGCACGGCTTTGAATACACCGCGCGTCGCGAAAAACATACTGCTGCGATAATCGACGCACAGGAAAACCGGGCGCTCGCGTTCTTCGCGGAATAACTTGGTATGCGGTTTCCCCGTGCGCGCCGTCACGCGCCAGTCGAGCTGACGAATGTCGTCCCCAGGTTGATAGGGACGAGATTCGTCGTATTCCATTCCACGTCCTCGCAGCGTCGACAGGTACCGTCCGCTCTGGCTCGCGCGCACCGATCGCGACCAGGATGGCAACGCCGGCGCATACGCCGCGAATCCCAGCAGCTCGCGCAGTTGCGGTTCGACGCGTTCGAGGCCCGAAGCGGGGTCGCTCTCATTCGTTGGAATCGCGCTCACGGCTAACGGGATCGGCGCGGAGTTTTAGGGCACTGCGATGCGGTGCACGAGCTCGTCGACGAAGCGATCAGTGGTGATCCCGTCCGCAGCGGCGGTGTAGTTCAAGATCACGCGATGGCGCAGAACGTCGTTGGCGAGGTCTTGCACGTCGGCTGGGCTCACGTAATCCTGCCCGCGCAGCCAGGCGTGTGCGCGCGCCGTGCGGTCGATCGCGATCGTCGCCCGCGGGCTGCCGCCGTATTCGAGCCAACTCGCGAGGTCGTCACCGTAAGTCGCAGGTGCGCGGGACGCGAAAACGATTTCCATCAGATAGTTTTCAACGTCATCGCTCATATAGGTGTTCAACACTTCATGGCGCGCCGTAAAGATCTGCGTCTGATCGATCACGGGCGTCGCCCTTTCTCCATTGAGCGACGCGGTTGCAGCTTCTTTACGTGCGAGATGGAGCACACGTTGCTCGGCCTCGTGATCCGGGTAATCGATGTTGATGTGCAGCAAGAAACGATCGAGCTGGGCCTCGGGGAGAGGATAAGTTCCCTCGTGTTCCAGCGGGTTTTGCGTCGCCATCACCATGAACAAGTCCGGCAGAGGATAAGACACCCGGCCAATCGTGATCTGCCGCTCGGCCATCGCCTCGAGTAGCGCGGACTGGACCTTGGCCGGTGCGCGGTTGACTTCGTCTGCGAGGACCAGGTTATGAAACAGGGGGCCCTGCTGGAACACGAACGATCCATCTTGCGGACGATAGATTTCGGTACCGGTGAGATCGGCCGGCAGTAGATCGGGAGTAAACTGGATACGATGGAATTCGCCTTCGATCCCTTCACTCAAGACCTTGATCGCCCGTGTTTTCGCGAGTCCCGGCGCGCCTTCGACGAGTAGATGGCCGTCACACAACAGCGCCACCAGCATGCGTTCGACCAAGTGTTCTTGCCCGAGGATATGCTGGCTGACGAAATCGCGCAATCTGTAGATGGCCTCACGGGTTGACGTTGCTGTGTCCACGTTTGCTTTGTTCGATGCTCAGACAACCAGGCGGAATCGCCTGGCCGTATTGGATTTGGATAGCAATTCTAATGATTTGAGTGACTCGCGTGAACTACGGGCGTGCTAGAAGTCGATCTGTTCGGCGCGGCATGCTGCGTCTTGCCGGATTCGCCATCTTGCTCGGAACCCTGACGGCATGCGCCCGGGAGGGTGCCGAGCGTGCTATTGGGGGATCGACGATGGGGACCACCTATGCGATCAAGTTCGGTCGCGACTTGCCGGGGCCCGAGTCACAACGGATCGCGTCGGAGGTGGAAGCCTTGCTGGTCGCAATCAATCGGTCGATGTCGACCTACGATCCCGACTCGGAACTCTCGAAATTCAACGCGTCCGACAGCGGGCAGTGGATCGCAATATCGACCGATCTCGCAGCCGTCCTCCAGATTGCACGGATCGTCAATAAACAGAGTGTGGGGGCTTTCGACGTCACGATTGGACCGCTCGTCAATTTGTGGGGATTCGGACCGACGCCGGGGCCTGCGTCCGCACCTGCACCGGCGGCGGTATCGGAACGGCTCACCTACACCGGCATCGATCTAATCGATGTGCGCCCGGAGCCGCCCGCATGGCGTAAATCGCATCCCGGTATTTATGTCGATCTTTCCGCCGTTGCCAAGGGCTACGCCGTCGATCGGGTCGCCGACTTACTGCGAACCGCCGGGATCGATGACTTCATGGTTGAGATAGGCGGCGAGCTCCGCGTTGCCGGCCACCGGGCGGATGGCGGGCGATGGCGTATCGGTGTCGATAATCCGACGGTCGGCACGGCCGCGATCGCCCGCGTCATCGAAATAACCGATATTGCCATGGGGTCATCGGGTAACTATCGAAATTTTCACGTCATCGAGGGGCAACATTACGGGCATACCATCGATCCGCGCGACGGCTACCCCGTGCGGCACGGCCTTGCCGCCGTGACGGTATTTCACGAGTCAGCCGCCTGGGCGGACGCCTGGGCGACCGCCCTGCTGGTGTTGGGACCGGAATTAGGCGTTGAAGTGGCGGAGCGGCATCAACTTGCGGCGCTGTTCACGGCAGATGTCGACGCGTCGAGGGAGCAGATTGAAACGGCGTATTACCGTGTGATCGTGAGCGCTCAGGAGCAGCGCGAATAACGGGCCCGGTGGCTTGCGAATCAATCGTTATTTAAAGCGATAGCAGATTGTTAAGATATCGGCCATATTGACGGAAATATATGGAATTGTTGGGCCTATGTTCCTCTCTAAAATGAATACCATCCAGGCTACGAAGGGCGGTCTCGCGGTACTGTTGATGGGGTGCCTGTGGCTGCCGCTCGGCTGCTTCGGCGAGGGCGCCGGTCGCGTGACCAACGGTTACGCGGTTGAACCGGGCGATTTCCTGCGGGTTTCGGTCTGGAAAGAAGCCGATCTGCAGCAGGAATTGCTGGTCCGGCCGGATGGCGGGATCTCTTTCCCGCTGGCCGGCGACATTTTGGCGGCCGGCCGAACCGTGACCGAGATCCGGGACGTACTCGTCGAGCGCATCAAAGACTACATTCCCGAGCCCGAGGTCACCGTGCAGGTCCTGCAGATCCAGGGCAATACGGTTTACGTGATGGGCAAGGTCAACCGGCCCGGCGCTTTCGTGATGACCAAACAACTCGACGTGACCCAAGCGTTGGCGCTGGCCGGCGGCCTGGCGACGTTCGCCGACGCCGGCAATATATCCATCCTGCGCCGTTCGGGCGGATCGCAGCAAGCCATAGCGTTCAATTACAAAGACTGTAGAGTACGGTCGCAACCTCGACCAGAATATCCTGCTGCACCCGGGCGACGTCGTCGTCGTTCCCCGAGCAGGCTGTCCGTCTTCAAACAAATGGGACAGATGTTTGGTCTTGCTAAGGGCGTATTTTGCTCATCATTTTCATGTTACGCAGCGTGTCGTTGATAGTGCAAACGACGTTTCGCGATAGTCTTTCGTTTGATCCTTTCTCGTTGTGCCAAAATAGATTGCCCGCGCCCGAAGTAAACGTCGGCTGGCGTCAGGTTTTTCAAGCTCTCATGGGTTCGCTGATGATTGTAGTGATCGACGAACCGCTCGATGTGCTGTTTCAGATCGCCGGGCAAGAAGTCATTCTCCAGTAGTATCCGGTTCTTCAGCGTCTGGTGCCAGCGTTCGATCTTGCCTTGTGTGTGCGGATGGTACGGTGCACCGCGAACGTGGCTCATCCCATTGTCGCTGAGCCAATCAGCAAGGTCGCTCGAGAGGTAACTTGAGCCATTGTCGGAGAGTAATCTCGGCTTTTGCACGACGTCGGCCTGGTCGCAACCCGAGGCCTGCAAGGCCAGTTCCAGGGTCTCGGCCACATCCCGGCTGGTCATGGTCGTACACAGCTTCCAGGCCACGACATAGCGTGAAAAGTCATCCCGTATCGTGGCTAGAACCATCCAGCCCCAGCCCATGATCTTCAGGTCGGTAAAATCCGTCTGCCACTGCTGATTGATGGCCGTGGTCTTGTCTGTGAACTCGCTGGCGGCCTTCATGACGATGAAGGCCGCACGGGTGATCAGAGCGTGGGCTTTGAGAAGCCGGTAAACCGAGCTTTCCGAGACAAAATAGCCCTCGGTATCGGTGAAGGTAACCGCCAACTCGCGCGGACTCAGTTCCGGCCTGTTCAGCGCCAACGTGATCAGGCGGTCTCGCACGGTATCGGGGATCCGGTTCCACACCCGCCCCGGCAGGGGCGCTTGGTCCTGCAGCGCCACTTCTCCGTCATGACGATAGTGTGCGTACCAACGCTAGAAGGTGGTGCGTGGAACGCCCAACATAGCCAGGGTTTGCTTGGCCGGCAGGTGCGATCGCTCCACCAACCGAATGATCTCAAGCTTCTCGGCGGCTGAATACCTCATTGCAGGTCGTCCCCATCCCCGAGCCTGTTTTTTTTGAGCAGCCGCAGTTCCAGCGTTTGCTCGGCGACCACTTCCTTGAGATCTCGGGCGTCACGCCGAAGCGCCGTGACGTCACTGGTGTTGGCCTGGCGAACAATGTCCCCGGCCAGGCGCTGCTTGCCGGCTTCCATGAAGTCCTTGGACCCTTTGTAATATAGGCTTTGAGCAATACCTTCTCGTCGGCACAGCTCCGCCATGCTGGCTTCGCCACGCACGCCGTCCAGTACGATGCGTATTTTCTCCTCCGCACTGGTTTGCTTGCGCGTGTTGCGCTTGATGTCACGAATGATTTTTTCTGACGACGACGTTCGTCCTGTCGGTCTCTGTTTCATCTCAACGCCTCAGGTTAGGATGAACAAAAACTCTCCCTTAAACCAGCGCTATATCTGTCCCATAGGCGCTGACGGCATACACCCTTCGATCATGTCCGGTGCTGTTGTCATCCGGACGGGCAGAACCGTGATCTCGTCAGGTACCGAACGCATGTTGATCGATTTCGGAAAGGCCAATTGGATCGATAAAGCCCGTCAACAACCCGATAAAGTGCGCCAGGTACTCGAGAAATTGAAAACCGATGGGCTTCGTCCGACTGTTGAATCAGTATTTAGCAAGCTCGACCAACCGATAGCGCTAGGTTACTGCAACGCTGGAGTGGTGCTCGAAGTTGGTAATGGAATAACCAGCTTCAAGGTCGGCGATCGCGTGGCATCGAATGGTAATCACGCCCAAGTCGTAGCGGTGCCTCAGAACTTGTGCGCGAAGATCCCGGATGCGGTAAGTGACGATGAAGCTGCGTTCACCGTGCTTGGCGCCATTGCGCTGCAGGGGATCCGACTGCTTGCACCGACACTGGGCGAATGCATCGTGGTGACCGGCCTCGGGCTCATCGGCCTCATAACGGTGCAATTACTGAAAGCGCATGGCTGCCGTGTGCTGGGAATCGACATGGATCCGGCGAAGTTGGCGCTCGCGCGGCAGTTTGGCGCAGCGACCGTCGATTTGTCCAAGGAAGAGGATCCAATCGCCGCGGCGGCCCGTTTTTCTAATGACCGTGGCATGGATGGCGTCCTTATCACGGCCTCGACAAAAAGCAACGAACCGATGCATCAGGCTGCCACGATGTGTCGCAAACGGGGTCGCATCGTGCTCGTCGGCGTAACCGGTCTCAACCTGTCGCGCGCCGACTTCTACGAGAAGGAGTTGACTCTGCAGGTATCGTGCTCTTACGGTCCGGGTCGCTACGACCTTGAATACGAGCAGAAAGGCCACGATTATCCGATTGGATTCGTGCGCTGGACGGAGCAGCGTAATTTCGAGGCCTTTTTGGAAATGGTCGCGGAGAAGCGCGTCTGCCTCGAGCCGCTGATCAGCCATCGGTTTTCGATTGAAGAGGCGCCGAAGGCCTACGATCTGATCTCGGGCGAGGCGCCCTCGCTGGGCGTTCTACTCGAGTACGCGGACCAGATCGATGTAACTGCTGCCCGGCACGTACCACTGGATCCGAACAAGACCCCGCGCGAATCTGCCGCTGCGATCAATACAGGATTCCTGGGGGCGGGCGCGTACGCGACGCGTGTGCTCGTACCCGCATTCGCCAAGACGCCATCAACTCTCCAAGTCATTTGTTCACTGACTGGTGTCAGCAGCATCCAGGCCGGCCGCAAACATGGCATAGCAGCGGCCACGACCGATCCACAAACCATTCTCGACGATGAAGGCATCAACCTCGTCGTCGTTTCCACACGTCACGACACACATGCGGATTACGTCTGCCGGGCACTTGCAGCCGGCAAGCACGTATTCGTGGAAAAACCGCTCGCGTTGAACACCGAGGAACTCGTACGCATCAGGCAAGCCTACGCCGACGCCGCCGCGGATGGCAGTCCGCGAGCCCTCATGGTGGGGTTCAATCGACGTTTCGCGCCTCAAGTGATCGCGCTACAAGAGCTACTCGCCGCGCGGACCGAGCCTGCAAGTTTTATCATGACGGTGAACGCAGGATTCATCCCGCCGGATCATTGGACGCAAGATCCCGCTGTTGGAGGCGGCCGGATCGTCGGTGAGGCCTGCCACTTTGTAGATTTGCTGCGCCACCTTACGGGCAGTCCGATCGTTGCGGTCAAGGCGTCATGTTTGAGAGGTAAGCCGGCGAAGGTGCCGGCCGATTCAGTATCTGCAACACTTGCGTTCGAAAACGGAGCCGTCGGTACGATCCACTATTTTTCGAATGGCAATAAAGCTATTCGTAAAGAACGGCTCGAAGTTTTTTGTGGCGGCGGTATTATTCAGCTCGACAATTTCCGTCGTATGAAAGGCTTTGGTTGGCCCGGTTTCAGCCGCATGAATCTGCGCCGGCAGGATAAAGGCAACCATGCGTGCGTTCATGCCTTTGTAGAATCTCTAACGGCGGGTACCGATGTACCCATACCATTTGATGAGATCGTTGAGGTGCACGAAGCCACGTTTGAAATCGCAGCCGCCGTCGCCTGATGTCTCTCCATGATGCGGGGCGCTATTGGCGTACGCTACGGCACCTCGCGCCCGGCCAATTTGCATGGCTGATCGCGAGACGCCTCTTACGTTGGCGGCGGCGCATCGCGCTTCCGACCGACATCAGATTGCGCTCACCGGGCATGCCTATCACGGCAGTGCCGCGACCTGGAAAGGCGTATCTCGGAGAAAACCGATTCCGTTTCCTGAATCACACCAGGGATTTCGGCTCACACATCGACTGGTCTCAGAACGTCGAATCTCGACTCTGGCAATACAACTTGCACTATTTCGATTGGTTGCGACAGGACGATATCGATGACGGTCTCGCCTTAACCCAAATGACGGACTGGATTGCAAGCAATCCCCAGTTTCACGGCGCAGGCTGGGAACCATATCCCGTTTCGCTGCGCCTGGTGAACTGGTCGTATGCGATTGCGCGTATCGTCACGCGGCAAAGCCTGCCCCATGAAATCATCAAAAGCTACGCACTACAGGCCGCCTGGCTCGCCGCAAATCTCGAGCATCACCTCAAGGCGAATCACCTGTTCGCAAACGCGAAGGCGCTGGTGTTCGTGGGCCTAATACTGGACGGAACGCTCGCAGGTCGGCTGCTGGATACCTCCGTCGTATTGTTGGAGCGCGAACTCGACGAACAATTTTTGGATGACGGCGGACATTTCGAGCGCAGTCCAATGTATCACGCAATCCTGACCACGGATTTGCTGGAATTGGCAGAGCTGATGCGGGCCAACCCGGAACGAGTACCCGCCACGTTGGTAACAACCATTGAAGCCAGGGCCACACGCGCGCTCGAGTTCGCGCTCGGGACCGCTATGCCCGATGGCACGATCGCGTTGTTCAACGACGCCGCGCACGACATTGCGCCGACTCCCAATACACTCCTGCGATATGCGCGCAATGTACTCGGATTTTCGAACCCGATTAGCTCACTCAGGAGGCGCAGTCCGCAGTTTTGAGGCGAGCGGTTATTTCATGGTGCGCGACGGCGACGACGCCCTGATTATCGATTGCGGTGAAATTGGCCCCGATTACCAGCCGGGCCACGCTCACTGCGACATGCTGAGCTTCGAACTCGCTTTTGCCGGTCAGCGCATCGTGACCGACACAGGAACTTTCGATTACGAGCCGAGCGTCGAGCGCCGCTATGCCCGCAGCACGCGTGCCCATAATACGGTCGACGTCGATGGCACCGAGCAATCCGAGATATGGGGTGTCTTCCGCGTCGGACGGCGGGCGCGGCCCATTTACGCCCACCTCAAAGCCGGTCCCGAGGGCGCGTTTTTCTGCGGCGCGCACAATGGTTACCATCACCTTCCTGGGCGGGTGACTCACGTGCGTGAGATCGACGTCGGTGAGAACTTCTCAGTGCAGATCCGCGATCGCGTCGAGGGCGGCGGGACACACCACGCGGTGAGTCGGCTTCATTTTGCGCATGGGCTCGAAGTCGCAGCACGGGGGGCGTGCTTCGAGGTTCGGTCCGCGCATGCCGAACCCTTGGCCGTTATAGACGACATCAGCGCCGCCGAAGTGACGCTCGAGCAGACCGACCGTTATCCCGAGTTCGGACTACGCCAACGGGGAACCAGTCTGATCATGAGTGCACGCGGGGTTCTGGCGCTGGAAATCGATTGCACCATCCGCAAACCCGCTTGAGGATCGGCACCCCGCGTCCGTACCCGGAAACCGACCAACGTTATAATCACGCGACCGCCGTGGGAACGCAGCCTCCGCAATGAAGATCTTGTTCCTCTCGCATTACTTTCCGCCCGAGGTTAACGCCCCTGCCTCGCGCACGTTCGAGCACTGTCGCGAATGGGTACGGGCGGGGCACGAAGTCACGGTGGTGACCTGTGCCCCGAACCACCCTCGTGGTGAGGTCTACGAAGGCTACGTAAACCGTCTGCGCTATCGCGAGGCGATCGACGACGTTGTCGTTATCCGCCTTTGGACCTATGTATCGGCCAACGAGGGTTTCGGAAAACGCTCACTCAATTACCTCTCCTTCATGCTGGCCTGCATCTTCGCGGCCCCGACGCTGTCGCGCGCCGACGTCGTTATCAGCACCTCGCCCCAGTTCTTCAACGGACTCGCGGGTTTCTTCGTGAGCCGCATGAAGCGTTGCCCTTGGGTACTCGAGATCCGAGATCTTTGGCCGGAATCCATCCTTGCGCTCGGTGCCATCCGAAATCGTGCGCTCATCGGTGTGCTGCGCTGGCTCGAGGGTTTCTCCTACCGTAAGGCTGAACGGATCGTGCCGGTCACGGACGTGTTCCGGCAGTCCATGCTCGATGCCGGTGTCGACCCAGGCAAGATCGTCGTGGTCAAGGACGGCGTCGAGCTGGCGCTGTTCGATCGCGCTCAGCCGGGGGACGCGCTGCGCAGGCGTCTCGATCTCGAGGATCAGTTCGTCGCGGCTTACTTCGGCACGCACGGCATGGCGCATCACCTCGAGACGATCTTCGAAGCGGCGAGCTTGCTTTCAGATGACAGCCGTATCGTCTTTTTGATGGTCGGCGATGGCGCCGAGAAAGCACGCTTAAGCGCCATGCGTGAGCAACTCGGGCTCGAGAATGTCCTGATGCTCGACCAGCAGCCCAAGTCGATGATGCCAGAGTTCTGGGCGCTGGCCGACACGAGCCTCGTATTACTGAGCCAGAGAGACGTTTTCCGCACCGTCATCCCGTCGAAGATCTTCGAGGCGATGGGGATGGCCACACCCATCGTACTCGGGGTCGACGGCGAGGCGCGCGAGATCGTCGAGGCGGCCGGCGGCGGGATTGCGATCGAGCCCGAAAATGCGAATCAGCTCGCGGATGCTGTGCGCCGGCTGTCTGAAAATCCGGACATCGGCGCCGAGATGGGCAGCCGGGGGTACGAATACGTTCGGACCCATTTCGACCGGCGTAAGCTGGCCCGTCGCTATCTCGACGTCTTGGAAGATGTCGCCGCGGCGCCGGCGTGAAACAATGATGGGTATGGAACAGGGCCAGACAATGACGACCATGTATTGGAAGATCGACGCCCGGACTTGGCTGCTGCTTACCGCCATCGCTACGATCGGAGTGTTCGTCTACTACGACAGCCTGGAGCTAATGGTGCGATGGTGGTCGAACCGTGAGGAATACAGCCACGGGTTTCTCATACCCGTCATTACCGCCTATCTGATCTGGCAACGCAGCGACCGTTTGCGTGAAATCCGCTTCCAGGGCTCATGGTGGGGCGTCGCGCTTGCCGCTTGGGGGTTGTTTCTGTTTTTCCTGGGTGAACTCAGCACCATTTATACCGTTATTCAGTACGGTTTCATCTTCTTCGTCGCAGGCGTCACGTGGGCTTATGTTGGCACGCCTGCATTCCGCGTGGTCGCTATACCCTTGCTATTGCTGTTCTTCATGGTGCCGTTCCCGAATTTCATCTACAACAATCTGTCCTCGCAGCTGCAGTTACTGTCGTCGGAGATCGGTGTGGCCGTGATCCGGCTTTTTGGGATCAGTGTCTATCTCGAGGGCAACGTCATCGACCTCGGCAGTTACAAATTGCAGGTTGTAGAAGCTTGTAACGGACTGCGGTACCTATTTCCTTTAATGACGCTAGGCGTGATCGTCGCCTATTTTTACCATGCTGAAATGTGGAAGCGGATACTGATCTTCGTTTCCACCATTCCCATCACCATCCTAATGAATAGTTTCCGCATAGGCGTCATCGGTGTGATGGTCGAATATTGGGGTCAGTCGATGGCGGAGGGCTTCCTGCACGATTTTGAAGGCTGGGCTATTTTTATGGCCTGCTTCGGGATCCTGTTTCTGGAGATGTGGCTCCTGATGCGCCTGAGCCGCGACAAGCGCCCACTCAATCAAGTGTTCGGCATTGATCCGCCTCGACCACCGGGAGGTGACGCGACTTGGGCGCCGCGCCACATGCCCGCCGCCGGGATCGCAGTCGTGGTGTTGACGGTAGCTGCGCTCTATCCAGCCCTCTCGATTCCGAATCGTATTGAGGTGTCGCCCACGCGCGCGAGTTTTACGAACTTACCGCTGAAGCTCGATGACTG
The DNA here is from genome assembly GCA_965217605.1 of Gammaproteobacteria bacterium. Classification (GTDB taxonomy): domain Bacteria; phylum Pseudomonadota; class Gammaproteobacteria; genus JAYYZW01. The sequence continues at coordinate 643,736 of CBDCJB010000001.1, read as the reverse complement.
GACTGGGCGCACTAGCACGATGGAGGCTATTTACCTCAATGCGCTGAAGCTCAGCGATTACTCGCTCGTGAATTACGCGAACGAATCCGGATCAGTGGTAAATTTCTATTCGGCTTACTATGACTCGCAGAAGAAAGGACAGTCCGCCCACTCACCCAAATCGTGTTTGCCGGGAGGAGGCTGGGTCATCGAGTCGCTCGAAACCCATGAACTCAATGGTGTGGATGTTGCCGGGATACCGCTAAAGGTCAATCGAGTGCTCATTTCCTCCGGCGATTCTCGCCAGCTCGTCTATTATTGGTTTCAGCAGCGCGGACGAATCGTCACCAACGAATACCTCGTCAAATGGTTTGTGTTTTGGGATGCGTTGACCAAAAACCGAACGGACGGCGCACTCGTCCGTCTAATCGCCAGCCCGCAGCCGGGCCAGGATATCGAAGAGCTCGACCGCATCCTGATCGATTTCGCCAGTGACATAAGCTCACTGCTGCCGGCCTATATTCCCGGATAAGGGAAGCTATGACTGCGTTTTTCGCGTTTATTGTGGCGATGTTCATCAGCATGATGCTGATACCGCCGTTGATGCGATCGGCGCGACGTTACGCCTTTGTCGACGTACCGACCGAGCGGAAAATCCACGATTCGCCAATGCCGCGCATCGGCGGGCTGGCGATGATCTGCGGTGCAGTTACACCGATTTTGTTGTGGGTGACACCGAGTCAACAGGTGCTCGCGATTCTGTAGGGTACCGCTGTACTGCTCATATTCGGTCTGTGGGACGACCGCAGCCCGCTCGACTACCGGCTGAAATTTACCGGGCAACTGATCGCGATATTGGTGGTCGTTTTCTACGGCGGCGTTGTAATTCGTTTCGTGCCGTTTGCCGGCATCGATCCGATATCGGAATCGATATCGGAATCGATATCGATCCCGTTGACGATATTCACATTGCTCGGGATCACAAACGCCATCAATCTTGCCGACGGTTTGGACGGTTTAGCTGGCGGAACTACGCTGCTGAGTATCGGTACGTTGAGCCTGCTTGCCTACCTGGCTGGCGATGCAACCCTGCTCGTACTGTCCATGGCGGTCATGGGCAGCATCATCGGTTTTCTTCGGTATAACACCTATCCAGCACAGGTTTTTATGGGTGACGCCGGGAGTCAATTTCTCGGCTTCGCCTTAGGTGTGCTCGTCATCATCCTGACGCAGGATTCGAGCCCGATATTGAGCTCATCGATGCCTTTACTGCTTATCGGCCTGCCGTTGTTCGACACGTTTTTAGTGATGGGACAACGCATTGTCGAGGGACGCTCTCCGTTCAAACCCGATCGTAATCACATTCACCACAAGCTTCTCAATATTGGGTTAGATCATTATGAGTCCGTGGTCATTATCTATTCTTTACAAGCTGCGCTGGTTACTTGTGCGTTTCTTTTCAGGTATCAGTCCGATCTCTTGAATATGGGGTTATTCGTGGGACTGTTTACGCTGTTTGCGGTCGGATTCAGCCTTGCTGGGAAACGTAAATGGAGGGTGCGAAAAGTGTCGGGCCGTGAACAGCCGAGTGCCGTGGCCCAGCTTGCCCGTGGACTCAAGAGACACGCGGTTCTGACGCGTTTCCCAATGCTATTTGCGGCGATATCGATGCCCTTGTTCGCGAGTTACGTCGTGATTACGCTCGATGTGATCCCAGCCGACGGTAAACTCACCGGCTTTTTACTGTGGAGCTGCACGTTAATTGCCATCGTGCTGCGTCGACGGGCGCCGGTATTTTCTCTACCGGAACGGCTAATCTTATACGTGACCATCACGACCATTGTCTTTTATTGGTGTGCCGGCAAAGATTCCCATCAAATCTCCGATCTCGCCGAGAATCTGTATTTTCTGATCCTAGGCGGCGGTGTGCTGATCGCATACCGATTTGGACATAACCGCTCTTTCAGTGTAACGCCGACGGATTTCCTCATTATTCTCATTGCACTGCTGGTACCAACTCTCACACGCACTTTGTTACCGCAAGCCTATATTGGTGAAGTCGCTATAAAGACACTGGTTCTGTTCTACGCAGTTGAACTCGTGCTAGCCGAAGCACGAACCCGGGTGTGGATCATCCGCACTGGGGAATGCGCCATACTCACGCTGTTTGCGGGCCGTCTGGTTCTTTTCGACATCCCCATTTCAGGATGAGCGATAAAACCGCATTAATCACCGGCGTTACTGGTCAGGATGGCGCGTATTTAGCCGAGTATCTGACGACCAAGGGTTATGTGGTGCATGGCATCAAGCGACGGTCGTCGAGTTTCAATACCGGTCGTATCGATCACATCTATCAGGATCCTCACGAGGACACGCGCAATTTGATCCTGCATTACGGTGATCTGACGGATTCGACGAATTTGATCCGGATCGTACAGGACGTACTGCCGGACGAAATCTACAACCTGGCTGCGCAAAGCCACGTCGCCGTCTCGTTCGAGACCCCAGAATATACCGCGAACGCCGATGCGGTCGGCGCAGTCCGCTTGCTTGAGGCGATCAGGATATTACGGCGCGAAGAACACACTCGCTTCTATCAAGCTTCGACCAGCGAGATGTTCGGTAAGGTTCAAGAAGTACCGCAAAGGGAAACGACACCGTTTTATCCGCGTAGCCCCTACGCTGCGGCGAAAGTGTATGCCTATTGGATGTGCGTTAACTATCGCGAAGCCTACGGCATGTTCTGCAGCAACGGCATCATGTTCAATCATGAGTCGCCGATCAGGGGCGAAACGTTTGTCACACGCAAGATTACGCGCGCGGTTGCCCGTATCTCGATGGGCTTGCAATCGAAGTTGTATCTGGGAAATCTCAATGCGTTACGTGACTGGGGCCATGCGCGTGATTACGCGGAAGCGATGTGGCTGATACTGCAATATGAAAAGTCGGACGATTTCGTGATCGCCAGCGGTAAACAGCTTGCGGTCCGAGAATTCGTTGAATTGGCGTTTGCAGAAGTCGGTATCACGATCGAATGGCGCGGATCGGGACAGGATGAACAGGGTGTGAACGTTTCTACCGGTAAGGTCATGGTGGAAGTTGATGAGCGGTATTTCCGTCCGACGGAGGTCGATACGATATTGGGCGATCCGAGTAAAGCCCAGAAGGTTCTGGGGTGGAGTGCACGGACCCCGGTCGAACAACTCGTGAAGGAAATGGTCGTATCCGATCTCAAAGACGCTGAAAAAGACGAGCTATGCCGCCGCGAAGGCTTCGAGATCTACCGGTATTTCGAATAGTGCGCAGGTGAATACGGACGACGCGATTCTCGTTCTCGGTGGAAGTGGCATGGTTGGGTCGGCAATTCGGCGGGCGCTCGATGCCGATGGATTTACCCACGTCGAGGCGCCCGACCGGGCGCAACTCGATTTGCTCGATTCGAGCGCGGTCCACGATCACTTCATGCAGACTAAACCCGACTATGTCTTTGTGGCCGCCGCAAAGGTCGGCGGTATTCTCGCAAACGATTCTCTTCCTGCCGACTTTCTTTATCAGAACCTCACTATTGAAACCAATGTCATTCACAACGCGTATCTGAGCAGCGTGGTTAAGCTTTTGTATCTTGCCAGCACATGTGCCTATCCGCGGCTCGCACCACAACCGCTCAAGGAAGAGTACCTTTTGACCGGGGCACTCGAACCGACTAACGAGTGGTATGCGATCGCGAAAATTGCCGGAATCAAATTATGCGAAGCCTACCGTAAGCAGCACGGCTGCCGATTTATCTCGGCGATGCCGACAAATCTGTATGGTCCGAACGATAATTTCGACCTTGAGACCTCGCATGTGCTGCCAGCACTCATTCGAAAGTTTCACGATGCGAAAAGTCAAAATGCGAAATCGGTGACGATTTGGGGAACCGGCGAACCGCTTAGAGAGTTTCTCCACGTCGATGATTGCGCCGCAGCATGCCTGTTCCTCATGCAACGATATGATGAAGCTGAGCTGATGAACGTTGGCGTCGGTCGGGATATTTCGATTATCGAACTTGCGAAAATCGTATCGAGAATCGTCGGATTCAGCGGGGAGATCGAGTTTGATTCGTCGAAACCCGATGGAACACCCCGCAAACTCGTCGATATCGGAAAAATCTCGACGCTCGGGTGGCAGGCCACCATCGAACTCGAAAATGGGATCCGCTCTACCTATGATTGGTATCGAGCTAGCGCCGCTTAAAGCGTCTTCCATCGTTATACCATGACGCCGATCGGTCGTCTAAGCGATCGCCGTTTTTGCCAATTATTACGGCATTTTAGTGGTGTGACATGTAAAATGGTGCCGCGCACAATGCTCTCGAATACGGATGTCCAGCTATGAATAAGTCGGCCCGTCTCGCTCTGATAGGGCTCGTCGTACTGCTCTCGGCGTGCGGCGCCGAAGACCGTAAGACGGCCTATATGAACAAGGGGCAGGCACTGTATGACGCCGAAAACTATGAAAAAGCACGTCTCGAGTTCCAGAACGTGCTACAGATTGATCCCAAGGATCTGGACGCCCGTTATGCATTGGCACAGACCCTGGAAAAGCTCCAAAACTGGCGAGGTGCCGCGGGTCATTATCTCGCAATCATCGGTGAGCAAGCCGATCATCGCGATGCGCTGTTACGCATGGGGCGCTTGTATCTGCTCAGCAATAATGACGAGAACGCGCGCGAAAACGCGAATACAGTCCTCGAGACCTCGCCCGATGACGTCGAAGCGCTAACCTTATTGGCAGGTGTCCATGCGAAGGGCGGGGACCGCAAAGCGGCCATAGAAACCGTATCACGCGCACTCGAGGTCGAACCAAACAACGGCGAAGCCGCGTCCCTGCTTTCGTCATTATTACTGGTAGAAGGCCGCACGGAAGAAAGCATCAAGGCCTTGCAAGATGCTATCGACGCGCATCCGGAGCAGGTCGCACTGAAGATTAATATGTCGCGCGTATACGCTCGCCTCGGGCGCAGGGACGACGCGGTTGAAGAATTTAGAAAGGTGATCGAACAAGAACCGGATCAACTCGCCTACCGAAATGCGTTCGCGAAGTTTCTAATCGGTCTTCAACGGACCGACGAGGCCGAAAAAGTACTGAAAGATGCAGTTGCTGCATTTCCCGATGAGCAGACCGCGAAGCTGGCCTACGTGGAATTCCTGGCGGGTACCCGCGGTGTCGATCCCGCTATCGATGAACTCAATCGCATCATTGCCGAAAATCCCGACGAGCTCCGCTATCGATTTGCACTCGGTAAAGTTTTCGAGGCGGCGAATCGTATCGACGACGCAAGTGAGTTATATACCGCGATTACCGAAACCGAAGAAGAGGGCACGCCGGATTATTTAACCGCGAAGAGTCGGCTGGCCCTCGTCAAGGCGCGCCAAAACGACCTGGTCAGCGCGCGTCGGCTGGCTGAGGAGGTGCTGGAAGTAAACCCGCGTGATACCGATTCGTTAACCCTGCGAGGGACCTTGTTACTCAACGACGGTGATGCGCCTGGCGCGATCACGGATTTTCGTACAGTTATACGCGACGACCCGGCACGCGTGAACGTCGTACGCTTGCTTTCGCGCGCACATTTAACCAACAAGGAACCCGAACTCGCGAAGGATGCGCTGGCGCAGGGGCTCGATACCAATCCCAACGCCACGGTACTCGGACTCGACCTTGCAAATTTCTATGCGTCTCGCAACGAACTCGATAATGCGCTCGCCGAACTCGAAAAAATCCTGACGAGAAAACCAGGGGACGAACTGGCGCTAGAAGGCAAGTTCAAGATACTCGTATTTCGCAAAGACTGGGACGGCGCGCTTGAGGTCTCGGAGCAACTCAAGGCCGCATCAGAGAAGTCGGTCAAGGGCTATCACTTCGCTGGTTTGATCCATCAGGCGACCGGAAATATCGAGGCCAGCATCGGCGAATTTCAATCGGCGCTCGACCTCGCGCCGCGCGCGGTGCAACCGCTTTCGCAGCTGATGAAAAGTTATATAGCGCTCGATCAGCGCGACGTCGCGATGGCCAAGCTCAAAGATGTGCTGGCGTCGGAGAAAGACCATTTCGTGGCCCATAACCTGCTCGGCGAATTGCATCTCAGCGAGAAAAATTACGATGTGGCGATAGAGCAATTGGAAAAGGCGATTGAGCTGAATCCAGCCTGGCCCATTCCGTATCGCAATATTGCGACGATTCATGCAGCGACGGAACGGAAAGAGGACGCCATTTCGTGGTTGAACGCGGGCATCGAAGCCACCAACGGCGCGCCGCTGTTGGTCACGACCCTCGCGTCGTACCTGGAGAAAACGGGGGATCTCGATTCTGCGATCCAACAGTACGAAAACGTACTGCGTGAAAAACCGAATTCCGCCATCGCGGCGAACAACCTGGCCATGCTGCTCATCGAATACCGCGACGACGCGGACAGCTGGAAGCGCGCACGCGAACTCGTCACGCCGCTGCGCAACGCCAACCAGCCGGCTTACCTCGATACCGTGGGTTGGATCGAATACAAGCTCGGTGAGCATGAACAAGCGGTCTTATTTCTCGAAAAAGCGGTGGGGGGTGCACCTGACGCCGCGATCATGCGCTACCACCTCGGCATGGCCTACCTCGCTCAGGGCAACGAGGTGGAGGCCCGTGACCATCTGAGTAAAGCGGTGGAGGCGAACATTGAATTCAAGGGCTTGGAGGAGGCCCGCGAAGCACTCGAACGGCTCGGTGCGGGGTGATTCTCGGGCACATTTAGGCACGGTATTTAATCCTATACATAGGTTTAGAATCCTATCGTAACTGCCTAATTTTAAATATTTATGATAAAGTCACGGTCGTTTGATTTGACATCACTCGACCGTGAATCGACTTATCACAAGGGGCCTGGGCTGCGGCGCGTTGGCGCTCGGTGGCGCCGCGTACGCGGAATTTGAGATCAGCGGCCACCTCGGCGCTGAATCACGCATCTTTTTGCAAGATCCACGCATCCGGAGCCACAAGGACGTAACCGGCTCGGTGTCGTTCAAGCCTGAGTTTTACTTCGAATGGGATGGGGCTAGGCAGAGCTTCCTGTTCGTGCCGTTCGGGCGGTTCGATGAGAACGACTCCCGACGCACCCATTACGACGTTCGCGAATTCACGTACATCTACGCCGCACCGGATTGGGAATTGCGCGCAGGCCTGCGTAAGGTGTTCTGGGGCGTGGCGGAATCCAACCACCTCATCGACATCATCAATCAAACGGATCTGGTGGAAAACCTCGACGCGGAAGACAAGTTTGGACAACCGATGGTGAACCTCGCTCTCGTCAGAGATTGGGGTACGCTCGATTTCTTCGTGCTGCCCGGTTTTCGGGAACGCAGTTTCCCCGGGCGAGACGGCCGTCTTCAGCCGCCCTTGCGGGTCGACACGAGCGCCGCAGATTACGAATCGGCGGCGGAGCAAACGCATGTCGATTACGCCGCGCGGTATTCACACTTCATCGGTGTATTCGATGTCGGGCTCTATCACTTTTGGGGTACCAGTCGCGAACCGCGCTTCCGGGCAGAATTGACGCGTGCCGGTGAGTTGGTGCTGGCGCCGATATACGACATCATCCACCAAACGGGCGCCGATCTGCAGGCGACCGTCGGGAATAGCCTGCTCAAATTCGAAGCCTTGCGACGGCAAGGGCAGGGTGGTACCTACGCAGCCGCCGTCGGCGGCTTCGAGTACACTTTCGTCGGATTTCTCGGCACCAATATCGATTTCGGCGTGCTCGGCGAATATCACTTCGACGAACGCGGCCGCCACGCGCCCACGCCTTTCAACAACGATGTGTTTGGCGGATCGCGGATTGCGATCAACGATGCCGCGGATAGTCAGATCCTCTCGGGTGTCGTAGCCGATCTGAACGCCGGCGGGTATTTTATGAATGTCGAAGCGAGCCGCCGCTTCGGCGATTACTGGAAGCTCGAACTCGAGATTCGCTTACTGCTCGATGTGGAACGCGACGATCCGCTCCACTCGATCAACCGCGACGATCACATACTTCTCGAACTGTTCCGTTTCTTTTAGGTCTCGAAAAGCCAGCGAATTCCGCCGGCCGGGGTGCGCCTGAAAGCGTGCGATACTCGCGCTTTGCATCGCCCCGGAGAATGGCGTGGATGTCATATTGATCAACGTAGCGGTATTTCTAGTCGCAGCCGTGGCGATCGTACCTCTCGCGAAGCGGCTGCGGATGGGATCGGTGCTCGGCTATCTGCTCGCGGGCCTGGTCATCGGCCCGTGGGGTTTGCGTATCATTCCCGACGGCGACGTTATTTTGCATTTTGCGGAATTCGGGGTCGTCCTTCTGCTGTTTTTGATCGGCCTCGAACTCAAGCCGAGACGTTTATGGGAATTGCGTCGTTTGGTGCTCGGCGCCGGCTCGTCGCAGCTCATCGCGAGCGCGCTGTTGTTGGGGATCTTTGCAGCAGGGTTTGGACTGGGTCAGCGCACTGCGATCGTGATCGGTCTGGTGCTGGCGCTGTCGTCGACCGCATTCGCGCTGCAATTGCTGGAAGAACGCAAGTGGACCGATACCGCGCCTGGTCAAACTGCGTTCTCGGTGCTGTTGTTCCAGGACATCGCAGTGATCCCCTTGCTCGCCATCATCCCGATCCTCGGCAGTCAAAATGCACCGATGGCGGCTACCGATGTGTGGATACACATCGCGCAGGCCTTTGCCTTGATCATCGGGATTTTGTTGCTCGGACCACGCCTGGCGCGGCCGCTGTTCCGCATCGTCGCCGCAACCGGATCACGCGAACTGTTCACGGCGCTGTCATTACTCGTCGTGATCGGTTTGGCGTTGTTGGTCCATCTGGTTGGCATGTCGATGGCACTCGGCGCCTTTATCGGCGGCGTGCTGCTTGCTGATTCGGAATATCGCCACGAACTCGAGATCGACCTCGAACCGTTCAAAGGACTGTTGATGGGCCTGTTCTTCATGGCGGTAGGTATGTCCATGGACGTCGGGCTGTGTCTCGAATCACCGCTCACCATCATCGGTGTGACCCTGATCGTCATGACGTGCAAGTTCGGTGTGCTGATCGGGCTCGCGCGCTTATTGGGTCTCAGCCGGCATCAACCGTGGCAATTCGCGGCGTTGTTGTGCCAGGGCGGAGAATTCGGGTTCGTGGTTTTTGGCGCCGCTGCGGCCGCCGACGTCATGCAGCAATCAGTCGTCGACACGTTGACCGCGGTTATCGTGCTGTCGATGGTGTTGACGCCCTTGGTCCTCGCAGGCGTGGAACGATTGACGACATGGCGGGTCGGCGGCGAGACGCCCGAACCCGACGTCATCGAGGGTCGCGCTCGGCCGATCATCATCGCGGGTTTCGGGCGCTTCGGTCAGATCCTGGGGCGTTTGCTCAATGCCAACGGCTTCGATACGACGGTCATAGAACGCGATTCGAACCAGGTTGAAATGCTACGCCGCTTGGGTTTTACCGTGTACTACGGCGATGCGGCCCGGCTCGACCTATTGCGTGCGGCCGAGGCGAATTCGGCGCGTCTGCTGATCGTCGCGCTGAACGATCCGGAAGCGACGCTGCGTTTGGTCGACCTCGCACGCGAACACTTTCCGCAACTGCCGGTGATCGTGCGCGTGCGCGACCGCACCCAGGCTTACGAGATGTTGGATCGCGGGATCGAGTCCTTCGAACGCGAAACGTTTGCGGCGGCGCTCAATGCGGGTGTCAAGGCGTTGACGAATCTCGGCTTTGAAGACGAGCGTGCGGATCACGCTGCACAGATGTTTCAAGTGCATGATGAAGAACATCTCTTGGCGTTGCATCCCTTGCGCGGCGATCGCAAAAAGTACATTTCGCTGGTTACCACCGCACGGGAAGATTTCGAACGGCTGATGCAGGCCGAGGCGGCATCAGTGGCGCAATAACGCATGACTGCAACGGCGCGCTCATTACCCGCTCTCGCGTTTCTGCTGGTGGTCGGTATCGCGGTCGCCGCTGCGGCGATCCGCACATTGCCTGCCGACGATCACGAAGTCCTCGTCTTGCGAACCAGTCAGGAAATGCAACAGCGCGGCGACTGGGTCGTACCGTATTTCAACGGCGAGCCCCGCCTCAACAAACCGCCCATGAACTACTGGCTGACCGGTCTGACGGCGGCGTTCGCGGGAGAGGCCGGCCGCGTAGCGCCATGGCATGGACGGCTACCCTCGCTACTTGCCGGACTAGGGGTATTGATCCTAACGGTAGCGTTGGGGGCACGCGTTTACGGTTTACCGACCGCGGTCTACAGCGCCGGCCTGTTCGTGTCCAGCGCCGGTTACTTCACCTACACCCACGACGCGCGTCCGGAAATGCTGTACACCTTTTTCTGCTGCGCCGGCCTGGCTAGTTTCATCTGGACAACGTGCGGCGCAACGCGCGCGCGCGCCATGTGGTTCTATTTGATGTGGGTGTCGTACGCGCTGGCTGTTCTCACCAAGGGGCCGCAGATCCCTCTGATGTTCTTACTGGCCTCGATCTTGTTTATCGTTTTCGTGCAGGGTCGTGGCGTTCGGGCGCTGTGGCAACTGCGGCCGATCAGTGGCGTCATCATCGTGGCGGTTCTGACCTTGCCGTGGTGGATGGCGCTCGAGCAACGACTAGCCGCCGAGCAGGTGGCGGGCTCGCAATTGGCAGGCAGTCTGCTGGTGCCCGATCTCAGCAATCTTCTGAATGGCTACTACCTCTATCGGCCCTTACAGCTTGCCTTGCCGTGGCTGCCCTTGATTCCCATTGCATGGTTCGCCGCGCTGCGCGTGCGCGACGAATGCCGCGAAACCAGCGTGTTTTTAGCCCTGACGATCGCGGTCGCCGTCGCGGTACTGAGTTTCGGCGTACAACAGCGATACTTTTATCTGCTGCCGGTGCTGCCGGTGATGTGCTTGCTCGCGGGTCGCGGCCTCGAACGGCTGATCGCGGACAATTCGGGCGGATTTCAGATAGTTCTGTGGCTGCAAGTTGCGATCGTGGTGGCCGCTAGCGCGTGGGTTCATTGGCTCAGCGGCCCGCTGCGGATGTTCGCCGCCGCGATCGCGGCCGGCATCGCGGCCGGTGTGATCGCTCGCCGCTTGAGTGTCCTTCCGTTTAGCGGGACCGCCGCCGGGTGTGTGGTCCTCGTCGGCGCGTGTTTTGCCAGTTTCGCGGATTCCGATCTGTTCTGGAGTGCCGATCGGCGTAATAAGCACGCGCTGGCCCGATCGATTGCACAGACCATTGCGCCCGACGAACCCCTGGTCACGCTGAACCTGACACCCGCCGTCTATGTCTACGCGACCGGACGGCCGATCCCACGATTCGAAAGCACGCGCGAACTGGACGTCGCGATGGAGCAGCTACCCGATCCGGTCGTGTACGTGATCACTTACGCAGCGCGCGGCGCGGCGTTAGCGCGCCGCTACAACCTCGAACTGATCGATGCGATGCCGGAGGGGGCGGGCGACCGCGCTGCGCTGTACCGCATTGCGGTCTGTACTCGAAGCAGATAGGCGCATTTCGGCCATTCATTGCCTCCAAATGACTTGAAAAAAGCCCGTTGAGGGATTGCGCATTGGTTATAAATTATTTTAAATAAATACTTTAATTAGTTGATAAATAATAATATTAACGTCAATCATCCATCGATGATGGATATCTTGTTGAAAACCATCACTTAAACGCTAAGTGCCAGGGTTTGATTTCACGTAATTATTTCGATTTATTTATATAAGTATTAAAAAGTTATAACAGTATTCTAAGATTAATAATAGATTATGGTTTTGCGCACTTAATCGGCCTGCCGGGCTCATTGTGTTCGCGACCGGCCCGACTGGCTCGCTGAGTCGTCGCAACGGCCAGCCGCAACGGCGGTCGCGAGGCTCACCTGTACCGCGAGCACGGCGACTTGCACCCGGCCTATACTGTCACTTCTCACGGTGCCCAACACCGCCCATAACGAGCATGAACAAAAGGGGGAAACATGAAGAAGGCCGATCTTGATCTCTGCTACCTGAGCGCAACCGAGGCCGTCGCGAAATTCAGATCACGCGATGTATCGCCCGTCGATGTGTGTAAAGCCCAAATCCAACGTCACAAGGATATCGGCGACAAACTGAACGCCACGACGTACACCTTTTTCGACCGGGCGCTTAAAGAAGCGCGCGCGGCGGAACGCAAATACAAAAATCCCAAAGGCGCGCGACTACGACCGCTCGAAGGCGTGACCGTCGCGATCAAGGACTTTCATTCGGTAAAGGGGGAGATTACGACTTACGGGTCGAAGGCCTTCGAGAACCATCGGCCCGACAAGTCGGCGCCGACCGTCGATCGCCTGTTGAAAGCGGGGGCGATCCTGTTGTCTCGCACGACCACGCCTGAATTCGCGCACTCGGGTATTACCAAGAGCCCGTTGTGGGGTATTACGCGCAATCCCTGGAACACCAAATGCACGCCGGGCGGATCGTCAGGCGGCGCGAGCGCCTCGATCGCCGCGGGCCTGGTGACGATCAGCGATGGCACCGATGGTGGTGGCTCATGCCGCATCCCCGCCGCTGCCGCCGGTGTCGTCGGTTATAAGCCAACCTACGGCCGCAACCCGCTGGATTACGAGCATCCGCTCGAGACCCTGCTGCATTACGGGCCGATCACGCGCAGCGTCGGCGACGCCGCGCTGATGCAGAACGTCATGTCGGGCTATCACCCCGCGGACATGACCTCGCTCAAGGAGAAGCAGGTCCTGCCCGACAGCTTCGAGTCGATCCGCGGCATGAAAATCGCGCTCTCCATCGATCTGGGCTTCTTTCAAATCGCGCCGGACGTCGAGAAAAACACGCGTGCCGCGGCGGCGGCCCTGCGGCGGCTCGGCGCCAAGGTCGAAGAGGTTGACGTCGGCTGGAACTGGGGCATGCTCGATACCTGGATGACCCGTTGGGAAGGCGCGTTCGGGGGGCTCATCGGCGACATCCTGCCGCGCTGGCATTATGAAATGACGCCGTGGTGCGCGCAGATCGCGCAAAACGGGTTACAACACAGTGCCGCGCGTTTCTACCGCACGAATGCCGGCCGCGCCGAGCAATGGGCGACGCTCGCGCCGATCTTGGAGAAATACGACGCGCTCATCTGCCCCACGCTGTGCGTATCGAGCATGCCGGCCGATCACGACGACACGACCACCGATCTCAAGATCAACGGTGTGACGGTGGACGGCTATCTTGGTTGGATCATGACCTGGTGCTTCAACAGCATGTCCTGGTGCCCGGTGATGAGCGTTCCGAGCGGCTTTGGTAACGACAAGATGCCGACCGGCCTGCAGATCGTCGGACGCACCTTCGATGATCCGGGCGTGTTCCGTATCGCCGCGGCGTTCGAAAAGGCGCGGCCCTGGCGGGGGACCCGGCCCAGGATTTGATCGGCGGTCGTTCGATCCAAAGACGTAAAAAGCGGCGGCCGCACGCGGCCGCCGTCAGGGGTCGCGTGTGGAGATCACCTTTTATTTCGACTACATCTCGCACAACGCCTATCTCGCGTGGTGCCGCCTACCCGAGATAGCCAAGCGCAACGGATGCGCGGTAATACCGGTGCCCGTATTATTCACGGGCTTTCTCAAACGTTACGGTCAACTCGGTCCAGCGGAGATCGAGCCCAAGATCGAATGGATGAACCGCAACAACCTGCGCAAAGCGGCCCTTCTCGGCGTGCCGTTCAATGCCCCCGTCGTCCATCCCTTCAATCCCCTGTTGTTGTTGCGGGCCTCCCACGCGGAGATGCTGCGCGAAGAGCGCTTGCGCTTAATGGAAGTGTTGTTGCGCGGGATCTGGGTCGATCGATTAGACCCCAGGGATGCCGCAGCCTGTGCCGCCTATCTCGACCAGGCGGGTTTCGAGGGCGATGCATTGATCGCGTTCGCGGGCACGTTTGCGGCCAAAGATGCCGTACGCCATGCGACGGATGCGGCGATCGAAGCAGGCGTATTCGGCGTTCCGACCATGGTCGTTGACGACGAGATCTTTTGGGGCTACGACGATCTGTTTTATCTTGACAAGTTCCTGCAAGGCGAAGGCCGGATCGAACCGTCCGAACTGGAACCCTGGCGTGCCTGCCGTGAGGGCGGCATAAAACGCGCGTAGCGCGTAGCCCGGATGGAGCGTAGCGTAATCCGGGAACCGACGTCGAACGCGTAACGGTATTTTACCGCTTTCCGGTTGCATTTCAGACGAGCTACAGCTTCTACAATGCACGAAGTCGCGTTCGTTCTCACGGTGTCGGATGCCCTCGATGTCTGCGGCACGGTCGATGCCTTCAATGGTTTTTACGACGAATTTTCAGAATCGCGCACATGATCGATCATGACGACATCGACTAAACATCGTATCGTCGTCCTCATCTCCGGTAGCGGCACCAATTTGCAGGCGCTAATCGATCAGGTCGACGCCGGTGCCATCAATGCAGAGGTCAGCGCCGTAGTCAGTAACGTAGAAAACGCCAAAGGGCTCGAGCGCGCGACCCACGCGAACATCACAACGGCTTTTCTCGATCACGCCCGGTTTGATTCCAGAGAGGCGTTTGATTCGGCGCTGGCCGAGCTGATCGATAGCTTTAAGCCTGATACCGTTTTACTCGCCGGTTTCATGCGCATCCTCACCCCTGCGTTTGTATCTCACTATGCGGGCAGGGCGTTAAATATCCATCCTTCATTGCTACCGAAATTCCCAGGCCTGAACACGCATCAAAGGGCCCTCGATGCGGGTGAGATCCGGCATGGCTGTTCGATTCACTTCGTCACCGATGAGCTGGATAGCGGCCCGGTGATTGCCCAAGCGTCCGTCAACGTTGAAAAGACGGATACAGCCGATTCGCTGGCGCAAAAAGTACTGCAAAAGGAACACGTCCTTTATGCCCTGGTCGTGAGCTGGATGGCGGACGGTCGAGTCAAGCTCTCGAACGACGGGGTTTGGCTCGATGGAAAGAAACTAGGACCTCGAGGATACCAACTGGAGTCGTAGACTCGCCCGCCTCCGGGCGCTTACACCTTGACTCGCCGCCTGCATCGCCGTTGGATCTCAGTTGATGGCCCGCCAGATCCTCATCGTCGTCCACCAGAAACGGTCAAATCCGGGGCGCGTCGGCGTGCTCCTGTCCGATCGGGGCTACACCCTAGACTGTCGCTGCCCGAACCTCGGCGATCCGCTGCCCCGGGATCTATCCGAGTATGCGGCCGTCTTCGTGTTCGGGGGGCCACAGAGCGCGAACGACGATCACCTGCCCGGCATTCGAGCGGAACTCGACTGGCTCGAATCGAATGCCCTACCGAGCGGCCTTCCCCTGATTGGGATCTGCCTCGGCGCACAGGAAATCGCGCGGGTGCTCGGCGCCCGCGTCGCGCGGCACGATCGCGGCCTCGTCGAGATCGGATACTGTGAGGTGTCGCCGACCCGGGCGGGCGGCGACTTCCTGAACTTGCCGATGATGTTCTACCAGTGGCACACCGAGACCTTCGATATTCCTGCGGGCGCTGCGCATCTGGCCGAAAGCGAGCGCTTCAAGGCCCAGGCATTCCACTATGACGGGCATGTTTACGGGATCGAGTTCCACCCCGAGATGACCCGCGACATGATCAACGCCTGGTGCGGCTCGAAGAAGGGTCGCCTCAGAATCGCACAGCACCGGGCACAGCCGCACGACGTGCAATTGGAGAACTACGAGCGCTACGTCGGTGAAACGGACCGCTGGCTCAGCCGGTTTCTCGATCAGTTGTCGCTGTCGGGCGAAGACTAACCAGCCATCCCGCCCATTTGAACGCGCACAATTCCACCGCGCGGTATGCATTATCACGTCGAAAGCGGTTACCATCCGATCGCTGACGGAGAATTCGAAAGAACGGAAGGACGCCGGCACCGACAATTACCGAACCCACTGACCAGCAATATCACCGACGTGAAATTGCTCACGAAAGGCGCGCCAATTGGCAATGCTCATATCGCATTTCGTATGTCTCATCTGATCGCGATCGGAATTGTCGCAATCTCATTGGCCGCATCGGTCGATTCGGCTGCGCAGGCGGTCAGCCCGGCGGACGTGTTTGCCTCGGCGAGCCGCAGCGTCGTCTTCATCGTTACGGTTGGTCCGCAGAGCAAATATTTCGGCCAGGGCAGCGGCGTGGTCGTGAAACGTGAAATGGTGGTCACCAACTGTCACGTGTTGCGAGGCGCCGACGAGGTGGGTGTGTTCTTCCACGAAGAATTCTATGCCGCACCTCGCGTTGTCGACAGTCAGATCAAACGTGACCTGTGCTTGATCCACGTGCCGACCTTGCCCGCGCCCGCGATTCGTGTGGGTACGACGACCGTCCTGCGGGTGGGTCAGAAAGTGTTGGCGATCGGTGCGCCTCACGGTTTCGATCTGGGGCTCGATCTGACGCTCACCGAAGGCCTGATATCGTCATTGCGACGAAACCAGCACGAGGCCTTTCCGATCATTCAGACGAGTGCACCGATGTCTCCCGGTTCGAGCGGAGGCGCATTGCTGACGAGTGATGGAACGTTGATCGGCATCACGACCGCTGTGCACAATACCGCGCAAAACATCAATTTCGCCGTACCGGTCGATTGGATCAAAGAGTTTCCGGCTGCGAGATAAGGCCTAGGGTCGCACTTTTAGCCGCTTGCGCAGTCGACGGGGTGCTTAATAAGAGCGCAGTGGAATTCCGTTTGTCGCCGGCCGCTTACCCCGCCCAACCGCGTTTTTGAATGGCTCTGGAAATGGTCATAGACTGCCGTGTAACCGAAACGGTTGCCTATATGAATGGGGATCCCGATGGGCAGGCTCGACGACAAAGTGGCGATCGTCACCGGCGGATCGCGAGGCATGGGGCGCAGCTATTGCGAACGCTTCGCGAACGAGGGCGCGCGCGTCGCGTTGATTTATCACTCCAATAGCGCAGCTGCCGACGACGTCTTACGAACGATCGCCGATGCGGACGGTACGGCGAAAGCGTATCAATGCGACGTTATGGAATTAGAGCAAATCGAGGCGACGTTCGACGCGGTCGCGGGAGATTTCGGTGGCATTGACATATTGATCAACAACGCCGGTATCTACCTCTACACGCCCCTCGGCGACACCTCCGAAGCGATCTGGGACAGGCAAATGAACACAAATCTGAAGGCGGTGTTCTTTTGTACCCAAGCGGCGATTCCGTATATGAAGCAGCGCGGCGGTGGGAAAGTCATCAACATCGGCTCGATTTTCGGCGAAGGCGGATTCGCCGGCTCGTCCGGTTATAGCGCGGCAAAGGGGGCGATCAAACTGCTCACGAAAAGCATGTGCATCGAATTGCGCGAGCACAACATTCAAGTCAACAGCCTCAGCCCGGGCTGCATCGAGACCGACTTGAACAAGGCGTACCGGGAAGAAGACGAGGACTATATGACCGCGCTGCAAGCGAGGTTCGGCCGCGGAGATCCCTGGCTCGGTCCCGACGCGATGGCCGGCACCGCCGTTTTTCTCGCTTCGAGCGATTCAGATCCCGTCACCGGTGCGAATATCATGGTCGATAAGGGCTTTTCGGCTTAATAGCCTGTTAACCGATCAGGACGAAGCAAGGGGACGCCTGAATGTGGCACGTGGGGATCGATGTCGGCGGAACATTCACGGATCTCTTCGCGTTTGACAGCCAAACGCAACACACTAAGACGTCGAAGGTCCTGACGACCCAGCAGGATCGATCTATCGGCGTCCTCGATGCGATAGCCGCCGCACAGATCGCGTGCGATGAAATCGAAACGCTTGTCCACGGCACGACGACTGCAACCAACTCGCTCGTCGAGCGGAGTTATCCCCCCGTTGCGATGATTACTACTGAAGGCTTCCGCGACGTGATCGAAATCGGCCGCCAGCGGCGCAAGGATCTCTTCGACCTTCACCAGCAACGACCCAAACCGATCGTGCCGCGGCGATTGCGATTCACACTGCAATGTCGTCTATCTTCAAAGGGCGCAGAGATCGAGCCCTTCGACGACGCGACCGCCGTCGCCGTCGCTGCCCGGATCAAGGCGCAAGGCATCGCCTCCGTTGCCATTTGTTTCATCAACGCCTATGTCGACTCGCGCCACGAAGAACGCATGCGAGAGATCTTGTTGAAGGAATATCCCGATTGCCACGTGGCGCTTTCATCAGAGACGGCGCGGAAGTTTCGCGAACACGGTCGGTTTTCCACGACCGTCATACGGGCGGCGCTCCTGCCCGTGATGGCCGTGTACTTCGACCGATTGCGCGACGGCCTCGAGGCGAAGGGCTTCACGGGATCGTTACTCTCGCTCAAGAGCAATGGCGGCATGATGGGGGCGGATCTGGCGAAGGAACGGCCCGAGGAGTTGGTCGAGTCCGGTCCCGCGGGCGGCGTCGCATATGCCCGGTATCTGAGCCGCACGACCGATTTCTCTAACATCATTCACACGGATATGGGCGGCACGACCTTCGACGCGTCCATCGTCGAGAATGGCGAAGGCTTGATCACCCATGAATATGAAATCGAATGGGAAATGCCCATCACAACGCCCATGTTGGATATCCGCAGCGTGGGTGCGGGTGGCGGATCCATCGCATGGGTCGACGAAGGCGGGTCGTTGCGCGTCGGCCCCCAGAGTGCAGGCTCTGAGCCCGGCCCCGCCTGCTATCAACGCGGCGGCGGGCAGGCAACGGTTACGGATGCCAATCTGATCCTCGGCCGGCTCGATGCGACACTCGGCGGTAAATTGGAGCTCGACGCCGGCGCTGCGGAGCGCGCGGTTGCCGCGGTCGGAGAAGAAATCGGGCTTTCCGCGGTAGAAGCCGCCGAAGCGATCATCTCCATCAGCTGCGAGAACATGGCGCAGGCCATCAAGCTCGTGCTGACCGACCGTGGGCGGGACCCGCGAGATTTCCTGCTCGCCAGTTTTGGCGGGGCGGGACCGATGCATGCCTGTTTCATCGCCGCGGCGATGAACATTCCGCAGGTCATCGTGCCGATCCATGCGGGCGTCGCTTCCGCGTTCGGCGCGATATCGATGGAACTACGCCACGATTTGGAACGCTTCTATTATTCGCCGGTCGCGAGCGCCGAATTCGCACGCGTCAACGAAATTTATGCTGAACTGGAAACGCAGGGTACGGAGCTGCTCGCCCGCGATGGTGTGCAAGTTGCGCATATGAATCTGGCGCGGAACGCCCAAATGCGTTACGTCGGCCAGTTCTGGGAGGTACTCACGCCCATCATCGGCGGTACGTTGAATGCAAGTCAGGTCGAGGCCATTACCGCAGCTTTTCACGACCAACATGAGGCGGAGCATGGCGTCAGCTCGCGAACGTTCCCGGTGGAATTCGTTAGCGTCGGATTGACGGCATCCGGAAAGTTCAAGGATTACCCGGCCGTCGGAATAGCGAAAGCGCAAAACGACGGCGCCGGCGTGGAGCGCCGGCAAGTCTATTTCTCAGGGCAATGGCTTGATACACCGATCTATTCGGGTGAACGCCTCGTGTCGGGCTTTGCCTTCGACGGGCCGGCGATCGTCGATTACCCGCACTCGGAAACGGTCCTTCCGCCCGCAACGCGTGCTAGTGTTACCGAGCAAGGCAACTTGGTAATCTCGATTCATTAGATTAGGAGAGCATCCATCATGGTAGCCAGGCAGGCGGATTTCGGTGGCATTCAGGAACTCGATCACGTGACGTTCGAGGTGCTGCGCAATCAATTCGATTTCTGCTGTGAGCGCATGAGCAAGGTGTTGCAGAAGACGGCCTTCTCCCCGATTTTGAGCGACATTCTCGATTTCTCGAATGCCGTGTATGACGCCGACATTCGCTTGCTGGCGCAATCGCCCGGGTGCCCCATCCACCTGGCCGCGATGCACTTTGCCGCCCAGGCATCCATCGAGAAATACGGCATGGACGACTTGCGGGCCGGCGATGTGGTCATCTTGAACGACCCCTTCGAAGGCGGGACCCATATCCCCGATACGACGTTCACCATGCCGATTTACTATGAGGGTGAGTTGCTCGGCTTCGCTGTCAGCCGCGGCCATTGGCAGGATTTGGGCGGGGGCGCCGCCGGCGGCCAATCTTTCGGCACGCATATCGCCGGAGAGGGCCTTCGGATCCCGCCGCTGAAGCTCTTCAATGAATACGCGATCAATGAAGATCTGCTCGCACTCATCAAGAACAATACGCGCTGCCCGCAATATATCGAGGGCGATATTCAAGCGCATATGGGCGCGCTGAAGGTCGCGGAGCAAGAGTGTTTGCGTGCGGTCGAACGCTACGGTCTAGAGACCGTGCGTACGGGCATGCGCGAGCTCATCGCTTACACGAACCGCATCACGCGCAAACGCATCGCGGCCATCCCCGATGGCGATTATGGCGTCGAAGATATCGTCGATACGGACGGCATCAGCGACGCGCCCATCAAGTTCAAAGTCAACATCAATGTAACGGGCGAGCGCTTGCGCGTCGATTTCACGGGATCGGATCGCCAATGTGTCGGGGCCATCAACTCACCGCTGGCCAATACCTACTCCGCGGTTTACTGCGCATTGCGCTTCTACCTGTGTCCGGACGCACCAGCGAATGCCGGCATGTTCGACGCCATCGACGTGATACTGCCGGACGACTGTTTTTTGAACGCCAAATGGCCGGCGCCGACGATCGGGTGCACGACCGTGACAGCCTCCAAGATCAACAGCGCGATCTGGTTGGCGATGAGTCAGGCGATCCCGGAGGACGCCATCGGCGGCACCATGTCCGACTGCAATTGGCTCGTGTGTGCCGTCACCGATCCGGACACCCGGGAACAGGGCGTTTTCTCGGATCTGCCGGCGGGCGGTTGGGGCGGGATGCGCGACCACGATGGTGTCAACGTCAATTACGACGCGACCGGTAATTGCATGAACTTATCCGCGGAGGTCGCTGAATTATTTTTTCCGGTGATCTATGAGGCCTTCGAGATCCGGCGCGATTCCGCGGGCGCGGGGACGAACCGGGGCGGTATGGGCGCGCGCCTTCAATTCAGATTCCATGGCCAGGCGGAGCTGAGCATCGAGACGTCGCGTACTATCGAAGGTAGCCCCGGTGTCGAGGGCGGCGGAACTAGCGCCGTGCAGAAACTCTACAAATTGCAACCCGACGGGTCGACGGAGGTGATCGGCGGGTGGCGGGACGATGGCACGTGGTGCAGCCCACTACTGGCGGCACATCGTTTCTCACCGGGTGAGGCCTTCCGCATCGAGACCACGGGTGGCGGCGGGTGGGGCGATCCCTACGCCCGGGAACCCGCAAAGGTGTTGCAAGACGTCTTGGACGATTACGTGTCGATCGAGGCTGCGCGTGATCGCTACGGTGTCGCCATCGATCCGGAGACCCTGACCGTCGACGGCCCCGCGACGGAAACCCTGCGGCGCGGGCGGAGCGCGGCGTAGTCCAAAACGACTGTAGAAGAGGTCGTCCCCTTATATGTAGTCGTTTCCGCCTCCTGGTGCTGCTACGCGATTTGTAAACGTCGACGCCGGCCCGCGACCAACGTAAGTAACCCAATTGCCATCAGTGCGACGGTCGGCGCTTCGGGAATGGCCGCTACGGCAAGCCCGCGAATGCCGGGGACCACGGTTGGACCCACAAAACTTGCGAACCCGCCCGTAGTTAGCGTGAGCAGATCGCCCGCGGCGCTAAAGCCGCCAGTGAATGCGGAATTGCCAAGTGCGAATAGGCCACCGCCGAGGTAAGCGAGTCCGCCCCCTTCATCGTAAATCGTGCCGCTGGTAGCCACGGTTGCCAGCATGAGCGTGCCGATATCGATCGATTCGAAAAACGTCCCCGCACCATCCGTCGCACCGAATGCGTGGTACATGAGCCCATCATCCGGGTTGAATCCGAGCACGTGACCGGCCCCGGCACCCAAAGTCGTCAGCAGCGCACTCGAGCCGTCCGTTTTGTCGACGCTGAACAATCCGCCCGGCGTGGAAGCGCTGCCTCCGCCAACACCATATAACGCGCCGCTCCCGTCGAACGCGATGCCGGCGAAGGTATCCATCGCGCCGATCACGCCCACCGCGCCTGAGAGCGGATCGATGGTGATCAATGTGCGGCCGCCGCCGCCCGCGGTTTGGGCGGAACCGTACAAAAGCCCGCTGGTCGGGTCGACGTCCAGGCCGGTCACGCCGGTCACGCCACCGCCGAGCGCTACGGAGGTCAGCAGGGCCCCCGTCGTTGATTCGATGGTATGCAACATGCCGTCGCCTGAGCTTGACGGCGATGTCGCCCATAACGGAATGGCGCTGACGCCAAAGGACGCCCACAAGAGGCCAATCGAGAGAAATTTAAAGACCGTTTTCATCGTTTGCTCCAATATTTCGCCCGGTTGTGCATTTCAACCGGGCGTGAAATCCTCCGGCGACGCGCGTGCGCGTCCCCGCTTAAAGCCATTTGATAAATAGGGTGCAAAAACCGTGCCGCTTAAAGAAAACAAGCACTTAAACCATTCGACCCCCTTGCATCGCGCGCAGGTGTAAAAATTATTGACAGCTTTCACTCGATCAATGCGGCCACATGAGTCGAAAATTCACTGCGATAGTAAATAATATCCAATAATTCCAATCGGTTACGA
This sequence comes from Gammaproteobacteria bacterium, assembly GCA_965217605.1. Classification (GTDB taxonomy): domain Bacteria; phylum Pseudomonadota; class Gammaproteobacteria; genus JAYYZW01. The sequence continues at coordinate 621,098 of CBDCJB010000001.1, read as the reverse complement.
GAATGTGGACGCGGCCGCTGCGGTGTAAAGAATTTGGACAACCGGAGAACGGGGAAATCGGGGGCCACATCAATGGGCTCAGGTCTTTCGTTACCGCAATCCGGTCCCGTCGCCGCTGACACCAAGCGTTCGAGCTATGGATTACTCCTTCGGGCCGAAGGCCAAAAACGCGTTACCTGGCATACCGAAGCGGCCATAGCCGGAGCCGAAATACACCCAGCCGTCGACGATCGTGGGCCCGGCGCCCTTGATCGAACCGCCCTTCGTAGCTACGCCGTTGATCGCTTCGTATTCGCGGCGGGTATCGATGCGCCAAATCACCTCGCCGGTCGCCGGATCGTAGGCGCGCATGAAGCCGTCCATCGAGCCCGAAAAGAGCATGCCCGGAATGAGCGCGGCCGCGGCCGGTTGCCCTGCATTGCAACCGGGCGTGCCGAGGCATTCCGGTGGCGCCGCCGGCGTCTGCCAATAAGTCTCACCGTCGCTGATGCGCAAGGCGTAGAGGCCACCGGCATGCCCGGGCGTGTCGCGATTTTCCCAGACGTCCGAGATGGGGACGTAGACATGCTCGGCGTCGGCGGCGAACCCCCACTCGATGCCACCGATGATGCCACCGGGTGAAAGCCGTTTTTGCCAGAGTAGCTTGCCGTTCTGATCGGGATCGAGCGCGTGTAATACACCGGACTTCTGACCCGCGAGCAGAACGCGCTGGCCGTTCCCGAGGTCGCGCAGGATCGCTGACGCACCGTAGTCGACGTCGGGTCCGCAGACCGCCGAGCTGCCCGGAGCCGCGTCCGCCGGGCACCCGGCCGTCCACACGTCGTCGGCCGTGGTTTGGACGCTCCACCGGATCGCGCCCGTTTTGAGGTCCATGCCCACGATCGCATCGCTGGTGTCGGCGGCGGGCAAGGAGTAGTTGTCGCCGGTCGTTACGTAGAGCATCCCGCGTTTTTCATCGATAACCGGTTCCGACCACACGGCGGCGCCCGACGGACCCCACTGCTGGGTACCGATTTCACTCACCGTGGTCTTCTGCGGCGCTTGAACGATGGTGTAACTCTTCCACAATCGTTTTCCGGTCGTTGCTTCATAGGCGATCACGCTGCCGCGGAAGACGCAGCATTCGTATTTGGGTTGACCGCCCGACAATTCCTCGAAGGACGCGACCGGTACGTAGAGCACGCCTGCGTGAAGCACGGGTGTGGCCGTGAGGCGGGCGTCGCGGTGATCGTCGGCCTTGTCTTTCCAGATCACTTCGCCCGTATCCGCGTCGAGTGCGTAGAGCCACGCCTTCGTGTCACCGATGTAGAGCGTGAATCGACCATCGTCGCGTTGGCCGACCGCAAACCCCGATCGCGCGCCGCCGTTCGCCTTGAATTTCCAATGCACGCAGCCGTTCTTCGCATCCACGGCGTAAATGCCGGTGCCCTGGAGATTGCCGAAAAAGATGCGCCCGCCCAACACCGCAGCCTGGGTCGACACTGAAGTCGCGCCGGGTAAGCCGTAAACCCATTTCAATTCCAGATTCGCGAGATCCGCGACGCTGAGACCGGCGCCTGCGGCCGGCTGAAAGTGGCTGTTATCGAGGTCGAGACCCCAACCGATCCAATGAGGCTGCGCCAAAGCGTCCCGAGCGAGCGAGGGCGACGCCTCACAGCGAACCAGCTTCTCACTTTCCTCGGGATCCGGGATCGTGCCCCACGGCGTCTCGGATAGATATTGCGCGACCGCGCGCTGTTCGAGTTCGTTCAGCGTGGCGGAGTAGAGTGCCATTACGCCCTCGAACTGCGTGCGGAAGATCTGTTCCGGCGGTAGCTTGGCGAGTTGCGCCGGCGTCATCGCCCGCGGCGCCGGACTCACTTCGTTATGGCAGGCGGCGCAGACGCGTTCAAAGGCGTCACGGCCGATATTGCGGTCGTCGGCCGTGGCGGGAGCGGAGCCGATCGTCGTTATCGCAATGAGGATGAACCCCGCGTTTACGGCTGATTCGGTGGATTTGGAACGTCCCATGCGCCAGATACCTCGCGATTAGATTTTGGGGAAGATAAACTTGAACCCCTTTTTCAATATTTTACACTTCCATTTGACTTGCACGCTGGCCCGCAACGAAGCGAAATACGTACAATGGGAAGGTAGAGCTATGACGAATCATCGTTACCTAATTCGGCAGACCGGCCGCATCATCGTCCTCGCCATGGTTGTCCTTGCACCGAGGATGGTCAGCGCAGCCGTGGTCGCGTATTGGCAATTTGAACCGGGCGCGGTCACAGTCGACTCTGCTGGTTCTAATCCGCTAACCAACTCGGGAGTCACGTCGTCGGGTGATGTCGCCATCAACGCGCCGGGCGTCGGCAGCGCCAGCTTCAACGGGGCCCACATGTTCAGCACAACGGCCGCGTTGGACCTGAGTGGAACGACGGACCTAACGGTCGAGTGGTTCATGAAGTCGACGCAGTCCGCTACTGCTCTTGTTGTGGAGCACGGCCTGACGAGTGTAATCGGAAGCTTGGGTCCGCTATCAACGATCCCTTCGGTGCGCCAAACGTTATAGAGGCATTTCAACGTACGGGAACGAGTACTCAAGCCTATCTCGAAAAATCAACCACCGATGTTCTTGATGGCGAATGGCACCATGTCGCGATGACGGTCGATGGGTCTGAGACCTTTACAGACCGGATTACCCTCTACGTCGATGGGGTCGATGTAGGCACATATCTCAGCGTGCTCGCACCGAGCGGACTTCCGTCCTTCCTTGACGCCACCTTGTTCATCGGGTCTCGCGCCAATTCGGGCTTTAAGTACGTCGGTCTTCTTGATGAACTCCGTATCTCCAATGTCATCCTGCCTGCCGAACAGTTTCTCATTCCCATTCCTGCAGCGCTGCCGCTTTTCATGTCTGCTATTTCCGGTCTGGGCTTCGTCGTCTGGCGGAGGAACGAAAAAGGTGTCAGGTTTGTTTGACGGTTATCCTCCAACGTTTTGGTTTGCCCGCGGAACGTAAACCAGGATCCTTTTATCGTTCTCTGACGAGTACCGTCAAAGGCTTCTCCAAGAGCACACGGAGCGTATTCAGGAATCGACCGCCGTCGACGCCATCGTGCACGCGATGGTCAAAACCCGCCACGAGCGAGATCTCGCGGCGCAATTCCGGTTGGTCACTTTTGTCCGGGCGGAAAACTTCATTGACGCGGCCGACACCGATGATCATCGATTGCCCGGGGATGATGAGCGGAAACACCTCGGTCACGCCGACGCCTCCCAGGTTGGAAATGCACAGGCAGCCACCGGACATATCGGCGGCGCCGAGATGACCATCGCGCGCCTTGGCGACGAGTCGATCGAGTTGCTCTGCGGTATCGGCTAAGCCCAGTGACCCGACAGCGCGCGCGACAGGCGCATACAGTCCGCGTTCCGTCGCGACCGCGACGGCGATATCGGTGTTGTTCAATTGGAGCAGATGATCGTCGCGGAAAACCCGCGTCATCTCAGGGCGTTCAGTGAGACACAGACCGGCAGCGGACACCAGCCAGTGGGTGAGCGTCAGATTCACGTACGCGGTTTCTGCCTTGAGTTCTTCGTGCATTGCGAGCAACCGGCTGACCTCGACATCGATTGACAGATAGAAATGCGGGATGTCGCGGTTTGACTGTGCCATCCGCTCCGCAACGGTCTTGCGAAGGCCACTCAAGGGTAGGCGCCCGGTCTCGTGGCGCACGCCCGTACCACCGGAAGGCGTCGTGTCGACGTAAGCGATGACGTCACAACCCTTGATGCGGCCGCGCGGCCCCGATCCCGTGATCTGCCGGAGGTCGACATCGTGGCCGCGCGCGAGTTTTCGCGCATGGGGTGTCGCAATGATTCGATCGGCGGGTTTGGTTCGGGGCCCCGACGCTGCGGGCGGTGAGACTTCATGTCCGACGGCGGTATCGACGGGGCCGTCCGCGCCGTGCCGATTCACGCCTTCGCTCTCGACGACCGTGCTCGTCTCGCCGCCCGACCAATGCCCGAGCACGGCGCCGACCGGCACCGTCTCATCGGGGGCGACGACGAATTCGCCGATGGAGCCATCCCGATCGGCTTCGATTTCGTTCGCGATCTTGTCGGTCTCGACGATGTATATAACGTCGCCTTGCGTGACCGGCTCGCCGATCGCGACGCACCATTCGATCAATGTGCCCTCGGTCATCGTGAGACCGAGCTGGGGCATTTTGATCGCAGGTCCCAAGGTTGGAATTACTGCAGACTTGCGGTGACCGCGGCGAGCAAACGCTCCGCCGACGGAATGAATTCGGATTCGAGCGCGGGCGAGTACGGCACCGGCATGAAGGGCGCCGCCACGCGTTGAATCGGCGCATCCAACTCGTCGAAGCCGATATCCGCCATGCGTGCCGCGATCTCGGCGCCGACACCGAAGGCCTCGACCGCTTCGTGGAAGATGACCAGCCGATGCGTTTTGGCCAACGATTCGAGCACGGCCCGTTCGTCCCACGGTTGGATGGAGCGCAGGTCGACGATCTCGAGGTCGATGCCGTTCTCGGCCGCAGTCGCTGCCGCTTGTTCGGCCCGATAGACCGAGGCGCCGTAAGTCACGACCGTAATGTCCTTCCCGGTCCGCACGATGCGCGCCTGACCCAACGGGATCGGCGCCGGCTGCTCGTCCATGTCGCCTTTCTTCGCATAGAGCGATTTATTCTCGACGAACACCACGGGATTGGGCTCGTCGATGGCCGTGCGCAACAGGCCGTAGGCATCCGCTGGCGTCGCCGGGCACACCACCCGCAACCCCGGGATGTGCGCGAACCAGGCCTCGAGGCATTGCGAGTGCTGTGCGCCGGCGTTGAGACCGCCCCCGTGCGGCGTGCGCACGACCAGCGGCACGGCGTTTTGACCGCCGAACATGAAATGGGTCTTGGCCGATTGATTGACCAGCGCATCCATCGCGAGCGTGCAGAAGTCCATGAACATGATTTCGCAGACGGGCTTGTAGCCCGACAAGGCCGCCCCGAGCGCGGTGCCCACCATGGCGGCCTCGGAGATCGGGAAATCCATGACCCGCTGCCGACCGAACTCGTCGAGTAGACCGCGGGTTACACCGAATGGGCCGCCGGGCGCCGCGATGTCCTCGCCGAGCAGGATCACCTTGTCGTCCGCGCGCATCGCATCGCCTAGCGCACGCCCGATCGCCTTTCCGAATCGTTCGGGCGAAGCAGTCATTTTCCTGCGTAAACGCGCGCCGACGCCTCGGCGAACTCGGGCATGTTTCCGGCCCTGGCGGTTTCGACGGCGGCAGCCAGTTCACGATCGACCTCGTCTTCGATCGCGGCGATTTGTTTCGCGAGCGTGCCGGCGGCTTCGAGCCGCTGGCGCAGATGTGCGATCGGATCGCGCTCGCGGTCACGCGCGAGCTCGTCGCCGTCCCGATATTTTTGTGGATCGCCTTCAAAGTGGCCGTGAAAGCGCTCGACCCGGCATTCCAGCACGGCCGGCCGGTGATCGCGCCGGATCGTGTCGACGAGTTCGCCGGCAACCGTCATCACGGCCGATACGTCGATGCCGTCGACGAAACGGTAATCGATACCGAAGCCCGCGGCGATCTGCGCGAGATCACCGCTGAATTGAGTGTCCGTCTTCGTGAATTCACCCCAGCCATTGTTCTCGCACGCGAACAGGCAGGGCAGATCCCACAACGCGGCGAGATTGAGGCATTCGTGCACGATGCCTTCGGCCAGCGCGCCGTCACCGAAATAGGCCACCGCGATCGACCCGTTGCCGTCCAGCTTGTGCGCCAGCGCGCTGCCGAGGGCGATCGAAATACCGCCCGCGACGATGCCGTTGGCGCCGAGCATGCCGACCGATGCGTCCGCGATGTGCATCGAGCCCGCCCGTCCGCGGCATACGCCCTCGCGTTTACCCATCATCTCGGCGAAAAAGGGCGGCAGCGCCAGACCTTTTGCCAACGCCTGCCCATGGCCCCGATGTGTGACGGCCACCGTGTCACGATCGGTGAGATGGCGGCTCACGCCGACGGGAACCGATTCCTGGCCGATGCTGACGTGGATGAACCCGGGTATCTCACCGTCGGCAAACAATTGCGAAAGCTGCTCTTCGACACGGCGAATGCGCAGCATCTGCCGGTAACACTCGAGCAGCGTTTCATGTTGCCCAGCCGACGGAGGATCCGGCAGCGGCGGTTTGGGCTTTCTGTCTTGGGGGCTCATTGTTGCTTATACCGAGTGTGAGATTCTATGTCGTAGCAAAATATTGATAAATGTCCCCGACAAACTACTATATCTCCAGGCAAAAGGAAGAAGCCTTACATGAAAATCGGTTTTTCAATTCATATGCGGAACCCACGAGCATACCGCAGCAAATCGTGGGCGCAGCTCTATCAGGACGAGGTCGAGCTGGCGGTTTATTGCGAGCAACTCGGTTTCGACTCCTGCTGGATCTACGAACATCATTTCAACGAACCCGAGGGCCACTCGACGTCGCCGATGATCCTGTGCGCGGTGGTCGCGGCCCGGACCCAACGCATCGAGATCGGTCCGAATCTCGTCATGCCGCTACATGATCCGGTGCTGATCGCGGAGGAAGCCGCGGTCATCGATCTCGTGTCCGGCGGCCGCTTCGCCCTCGGCCTCGTACAGGGGTACCGCAGGGAGGAATACGAGGGTTGGGGCATACCTACGAAGGAACGTGGTCCGCGCTTATCCGAGGCGGTCGATATCATTCGCAAATGCTGGTCGGGGGAAAAATTCAGTTACGACGGCAAATTCTGGACGTACAAGGATGTCGCGGTGGACCCACCGCCGGCCCACGACATCCCAATCCTCTACGGCGGGCGGTCGCCGGCCGGTTTACGTCGCTGTGCGCGCGACAAAGTCGGCGTGCTCTCACAGGGCCCCGGTATGGAGGCGCCGCAATATTATGCCGAACGCTGCAGGGAGCTGGGGTGGGAGCCCGGGCAGATCCGTCACTTACGCTATTTCTTGGTGTCCGACGATCCGGAGAAATTCCTCGCCGAAAACGGCCGCTACGCCGAACACATGATGCGGGTCTACGACGAGTGGATCCAAACCTCGCAGGATGACGGTGTGACGCAAGCGCGCGGTTCGCAGATCAGTATCGAAGACCTGAAGAACGACGACCTCTTCATCATCGGCACGCCCGAGCAGGCCGTCGAGCGGATCTTGAAGCTCAAGGCCGATTACCCGGACATCCACGAGTTGTGGGGTAATTTCAACTTCCCCGGCATGACCATGGATGCGATCAAGGCGCACCTCGAACTGTTTGCCACGAAAGTCATGCCTGCGATCCGCTAGGCGGCACAGAGCACGCAAAGCGATTGGACACTCTAGTCACAGGAGAAACCAGATGAGCACTCAACCATACGCAAACCCGGATTGGTCGCTCGTTCCCGGCCACACGGTCCTCATTCTCATCGATCTGCAGAATGACGTCCTTTCGAACGACGGCGTTTACGCCCAGAACGGCATCGACATCACCCACATGCAGCGCGTGATCGAACCGACCAAGCGGCTGCTCGATGGTGCACGCGCCAAGGGTGTCCCGGTGATCTGGACGCGGCATGGTTTTCATAATCAAGTCGACGCTGGCGTCTTTTGGGAGTCGCGGCCATTTCTGCGCGCAGGCGGTTTCCGTCCCGGTACCTGGGGCCATGAAATCCTGGGCGACTATGAGGTGCTCGCGGACGAATGGATCATCGACAAGCGGCGCATGAGCGCGTTTTTCAATACCGAGCTCGAAACGATCTTGAAGGGGCTTGCCGCTGAGACCTTACTCATCTCGGGCGTATTGACCAACCAGTGCGTGGCAGGGACGACGCGAGACGCGCAGCAGATGGATTACAAGGCGATCATGATCGAAGAGTGCTGCGGCACGACCCTGCCGGACCTGCACGACCCGACGATCAGGATGTGCGAAGTCGGCTGGGGTGCCGTCTGGAGCATCGACACGGTACTCAAGGCCTTTCAGGGCTTGCCCGAACCGGCTACCCGCGTCGCTTAAACCCCGCGAGGCGACGTTTTTCCGAGCGCCTTAGTCGGCGCCGCTGCGTTTGCGTACTGCCGCCGTTTCCATAGCGGTCGAAACCGCTGCGCAATATCATGTTCGAGACAATAAGCAAGCTACGGAAAAGCGATCATGATTCTCGATGGCATCCGCGTCCTGGATTTCACGCAATACCTCGCCGGACCCACCGTCACGCGCCTGATGGCGGAGATGGGCGCCGACATCATCAAGATCGAACGTGCGCCCGCGGGTGATCCGGCCCGCCTGCTGCCCGCGATCAAGGATGGCCGCAGCGGTTATTTCGTGCAGCAAAATCTCGGCAAACGCAGTCTGTGCATGGATCTGAACCATGCCGAGACCGACGGCTTGATCCGTCAACTCGTAGCTGAAGTCGACGTCGTGGTCGAGAACTTCGGACCGGGCGTCATGCAAAGGCGCAAATGGGATTTCGACTCGTTGATCAAGATCAACCCGAAACTGGTCATGGCCTCCGTTTCGGCGTTCGGGCGCAGCGGCCCGCTCGCGCACCGGACCGGTTTCGATTGGATCGCACAAGCCTTCGCCGGAATCATGCATATGACGGGTCCCAAGGATGGCCCACCACATCCGGTGGGCGTCGGCGTAGCCGATATCTCGACCGGCGTTCACGCCTTTGCGTCGATCGGCTATGCGCTTTTCAATCGCGAGCGCACCGGCGAAGGGCAGTACATGGACATCTCCATGATCGATTCGCTGTTTCACCTGCATGAAGTCAACCTGCAGGTCCATCACCTCACCGACGGGAAATTCGTTCCGAAACGCATGGGCGCTCATCATGCGTTGTTATGTCCGTGCGGGGTATTCAAAGCGGCCCAGGGGTATATCTCGATCCTGGTCACGCAGGGGCAGTGGGGCGGCATGTGTGCCGCACTGGGCAGACCGGAATTCGCGCACGATCCGCGTTTCGATTCGATCGGAACCCGGGCCGAGAACCAGGACGAACTGATTCCCGTCATCGAGGACTGGTTACAGAGTTTTCCGACGGATCAAGCCGCGCTCGACGTACTCGAGGAAAACCGGGTGCCGAGTGGACCCGTACTGAGTCCGCTCGATGCCTTGGGTCACGACTACTTCGAAGGTCGCGGTACGATTCGCGAGGTCAACGACCCCATTCTCAAAACGATGAAATTGCCGAGCTTTCCATTGCGCTTTTCGGGGCAGGACGATTACTCCGCCGGGATCGCGCCCTTACTCGGGCAGCATAACGAAGCGATCTTGTCCGAAGTTCTGGGTTTCGATTCGTCGCGTGTTGTGGCGCTCACTGAAGCAGGGCTTTTAGCGTCCGGTGATCGATAGGTGGCTGGCGTGGGCGTGGTCTATGCCTCTTTGGGCGGAAAGATCGCGGTTGTCACGGCGTATGCGCCGGAGTAGGGGAACGATTTATGGCTGGAACGTTTGACGGCAGGGTTGCGTTGGTCACAGGCGCCGCATCGGGGATCGGCCGAGCGTCGGCCATAGCCTTTGCGCGTGAAGGGGCGCAGGTGGTGGTCGCCGATGTGGACGATGTCGGTGGTGACGCAACGGTTGCGGCGATCCGCGACGCAGGCGGCGGGGCGACGTTCATTCACTGCGACGTCGCCGACATCGACGCGGTCGAGCGCCTGGTGGGCGGCGCTATCGAAGCCTTCGGTCGCCTCGATTGCGCGGTCAATAATGCCGGGATCCAAGGCGATATCGCGCCCACGGCCGACTGCAGTAAAGAAAACTGGGATCGCACCATCGCGACCAACTTGAGCGGGATCTGGCATTGCATGAAATTCGAGATCCCGCACCTGCTCGCGGCGGGCGCTGGCAGCATCGTCAACGTGTCATCGAACTTCGGCCTAGTCGGGTCGTACGGCATGCCGGCCTATTCGGCGAGCAAACACGGCATCATCGGCCTGACGAAGACCGCGGCGCTCGACTACGCGAAATCATCGATTCGCGTGAACGCGGTATGCCCGGGGCCGGTACAGACCCCGATGGTCGACAAGATATTGAATGCGCAACCGGATCTGGCGGACAAGATCATCGAGGCGATCAAGGAGAAGGAACCGGTCGGACGTTGGGGCCAGGCCGACGAGATCGCCGAATCCGTGATCTGGCTCTGTTCCGACGCGGCCTCGTTCGTAACCGGCGCCGTCCTGTCGGTCGACGGCGGTTACGTTGCTCAGTGAGCGCTGTACAATCTAGTCACTATAAAGAGAGGATCACACCATGCCCTATATCACCCGCGAAGGCGTCAACGTCTACTATGAAAGCTTCGGTCAGGGCTTACCCATTGTCTTTCTGCACCCATGGAGCACCAACCGTTATATCTGGGTCAATCAGTTGCTCGAGTTCGCCAAGACCAATCGCTGCGTCGTCGAGGATCATCGCGGCCATGGCCTGTCGGACAAACCGGAACAAGGTTATGGCGTTGGCGAGATGGCGGCGGACGTCGTGGCCATCCTCGATGACGCCGACATCGACCGCGCGATCCTGGTCGGCAACTCGATCGGCGGCATGATCGCGATGCAGACGAGCCTCGATGCGCCCGACCGCGTCATCGGTAATTTGATCTTGAGCAGCGGCACCAATCTCGCCGCCGACGCGCCGCCCGAAATGGCCGAAGCGATGCAGGCGGATTGGCGCGGCGTATTCAGCGGCTTGCTGGACGCCGCGGTCTCGGCGAAATCGAAAAAAGAGCGCCCGGAGATCCTCGCGTATGCGGACGGCTGCTTCCGCGTCGACGATAACTTCACCGAGGCCGTCTTCTGGGCGAGCATGGCCGACCCGGAGGGCGTGTTCAATTGGAATGCGTCGGATAGTTTGAAGAACATCACGCAGCCCACCTTGATCATCGCCGGGGAAGAAGACGGCGCAACCACGCCGGAACAGAACCAGTTCCTGGCCGACAACATCCCCGCTGCCGAGATCAAGTTCTTCAAGGACATCGCGCACTTCTGCCAATTGGAGAATCCGAGCTTGTTCAACGAAGAATTGCGCGGATTTATCGCGAAGGTTTCGTAACCGCAGGAGTACCGATCATTCGCCGGCAAGCCGGCTCCTACTGTGGTTTCGGCACCGCAGGAACGCGCTTGCGTGCGAATGGGCCAAGACGATGTACGTCGATCCAGCGCTGAAATCCGCCTTGTATGACGACGGGGCGGTCAAAATTGAGGGCATGCTCGAGAGAGCGATGCTTGCGCAATGCCGGGCGTGTTTCGAATGGAGCATGGACCATCCCAGCCGCCATGCGGGCGAGATTTTCGAAGGGACACCGGATGCGCATTACAACGACATCGCCCACCCCAAGGCCTTGGACATCTACGAGCCGATGCTCATCGCGGCGCCTTTTGCAGATGTTCTTGCCGAGCTTTGGGACTCGGAGCACATCTGGTTTCTGAGTGAAGAGGTCTTCGTAAAAGAAGGCGGTCGTGTGGGACGCTCGCCCTGGCATCAGGATACGTCGTATGCCCCTTTCGCGGGTGAGCACCTCGCGAATTGTTGGTTGAGTTTCGAATCGCTGCCGAAAGCGAACGCTCTCGAGATCGTGCGCGGTTCCCACCATGGCACGCGTTACGATGGATCGAGTTATAACGATCCGAACGACCCGACGAAGCCCATGTGGGACATACCGGACCTACCGCGATTACCCGACATCGAAACGGAGCGCCAGGCGGATCCGAACGCCTGGGATGTGATCGCCTGGGCCAGCGAACCCGGCGACGTGATCATCTGTCACTCGGGCGCCTTGCACGGCGGCGCACCGGTCGATCGACACTGCCCCACCCGGAATACCCTAGTGCTGCGGTTCATTGGTGACGACGCGACGTATCGCGCGCTGCCGATCGTTAAGCCCGATTATTTTCACGACGTACGTAAGGATAACGACTCTAGATTGAAGGATGGTGATCCGTATCGAGCGCCCGAGTTCTTGCAGCTCAGGTGAGCCCTTGTTTGACGACAGTCTATCGATTAGCTGTTAAGGTCTCGGCGTGCGTCTCTTAGTACTCCTCTTAATGGTTCTGCCGCTCACTGGTACCGCTGCGGATTCGATGAATTCGAGTCGCTCGGATCCGTCCGCGAGCGCGCAATCGAAGAAGAACGCTAAAAAAGACAAGCGCAGCGCGACCCGCAAAAAGGTGGAAGAAGCGCAAGCGGAGTGGGTCGAAAAGATTCTCGAAGATGACCGCAAACGGCGCGGCGAATAACGGAAGAACGATCGCCGTTTCCTTGCAAGCAGAAGTCTGGCGCGTCGCCGCTCAATTGGAGGCGTTGCCGGCCGCGCCGGAAACGGGGCACCGCCTGGGCGATCTCGCGACGCACTTCGGTGCCCTGGGCTCGACCACTGAAGCGGCGCGTACGACAGCCGAGGAGCGAATATGGGCGATTTGGTGTGATCACCCCGAGTCGCAGGCGAAGGCACGCATGGCCGAAGGGATCCGATCGCTTGCGGCCGGTGACCTCGTGGAGGCCGAGGCGGCGTTCGACGAACTCATTGCAGATTATCCAGCGTGGGCCGAAGCGTGGAACAAGCGCGCGACGGTTTATTTTCTCCAGGGCCGGGACTCGGCCAGCGTCGGCGATATTTTCCAAACCTTTGAACGCGAGCCGCGCCACTTCGGCGCGCTTGGCGGCTTCGCGCAGATCTGCATGCGTAACGGGATCCCCGACGCGGCGCAGGCGGCGCTGGAGCGCTTACTCGCACTGAACCCCGGCGCACCCGGGGTCTCCGAAACGGTCGCGGCGCTTAGCCAATACGTGCCGAAGACCATGCACTGAGCCGGCGCGGGAGGGCTCGTTTATGGAGAATACCCGTTACGAATTTTCGCCGATCGTCACGCGAGAACCCTTCGAGCTGCCTAATAACGCGAGGCTAGCGGTGTACGTCGCTGTCGCTGTCGAATGCTGGGCTTTCGATGCCGAACAATGGTCTGCGCCAGGCGTGAACACCCCGCCGCCCAACTTGTTCCAGTATGCGCCGCGCGATTATGGAAATCGGATCGGCCTGTGGCGGATCATGGAGGTGCTCGATAAACACGGCATCAAAGCTACCGGACTCTTTAATTCCGACGTATGCAAACTCTATCCGGTCATCAGCGACGCGTGTAAAGAGCGGGGCTGGGAATTCGTCGCGCATTCGACCAGTAATGCCGTGATGTTGGCAGGCAAAAGCGCCGCCGAGGAACGCGACATCATCCGCACGGCCATGGACGTGATCAGCGATGCGACGCAACAGCGCCCGATTGGCTGGATCGGCGCGGCCTTGGCGGAGACCTTCGATACGCCGGATATCCTGGCCGAGGAGGGCATCAAGTACGTCAGCGATTGGGTTTGCGACGACCAGCCCTTCCCGATGAACGTCAAGACCGGCGATCTCATTTCCATGCCCTATTCTCTGGATCTCAATGATATTCCTGCGTTCATCATGCAGGGCTTAACGCCCAAGCAGTTTTACGAAATGATCGTCGATCAGTTCGACACGCTATATCGCGAGGGGGCAAGCCAGGCGCGGGTCATGAGCTTTTGCGTGCACCCCTTTCTCATGGGGCAGCCCTACCGGATCGCCTGGCTCGACAAAGCGCTCGAGTACATGAAGGACTTCGACGACGTCTGGTTCGCGACCAGCGGCGAGATCGCGCGATGGTATTATGAAAAGTACCTGGGCATTCAGTTGCCGTAGGGACGCCCCAAATCGTTCGTTCGCATGCGAGGACCACGTCGATGGCGAAACAGCAATCCGCACCCAAGCCGTTCAAACTCCATAGCGAGATTCCGCATTGCCGATCCCTCTGGATCGGCATGCTACAGGGTTCATGGAACGATATGGGCGTCCAGTACGGACAGCGCTGCGGTAAGGATATCGCGCGCAACTTCAATATGTTGTGGAACCTCGACGTATTGGGCGGCGGGCTGTTCGACCGGCTTTGGCAGCAAGGCCGAAGCACCGAAGATCGCGCCGATTATTTCCTGGCCTATATGGAGCGCTCGCTGAAGGAGCTGTCTTGTTTGAGTCCGGAATTGGTGGATTTTTTCGACGGCGTCGCGATCGGGGCGGCGAAGGAATTGGACCAATGCGTGGCCGCCGACATGTCCCCGCACGTCCTAAAAATGGCGGCTTTGAATTTTACCGATACGCCGTTGCATCCGAATTGGGATTTCGAGGCCGATTGCCCCGGACCCGCCGAAGAGCGCGTCGTAGCCAGCATCGAAGGGCACGACTGCAATTCGTTTTGGGTGAAAGGCGATGCGACAAAAAGCGGCGAAACGTACGCGACGCGCGCAGTTCAGGCCGCGCATTGGACACCCGACGGCGAGGAGGGGTTTTTCAATCGTCAAGTCGCCTATGTCGCGGTCCCCGAAGACCATAAAGCACGCGTCTTTTGGGGCCAGGCGGCGGCGGGAAATTTCGGCGGCCTCGGTGGCGGTTTGTTGAACGACCGCGGCGTGTGTTGCCTCACGTCGGGTTGCTCGTATTCCGAGCAGAATTGGAAAGAAGCCGATGAGACTGCGGCGCCGGGGATCCGGGATTTCGTGTTGGCCGTTTACGGCGTGATCTTTTCGGAGACCGCCCGCGAAGCGGCCGAACGGGTGACGGTCGGCACCGAGCGTTACCGTGAGTTGACCGGCCGGAAGACCGTATTGAGGGCGCGCGGCGCGAACATCGTCTTCGCCGATGAGAACGAGGCCTATTGTGTGGAGCAAAACGCCCGCCATTATGCGATTCGAAAGCCGGGCGAATGTGGTGAGAAGGGCGACGACTACATCGTGACCGCAAACCATTTCAAATCAGAAAGCGGCAGTTATGACGAGGACAATGTCTTCCACGCCGACGAGCCCATGGCTCGCTATGAGCCGGAAGATAGAGACAGTCCCGCTGCAACCTATGATCGCTTTTGGTCGGGGATGTGGATGATCCGAAATAACTACGGCAAGATCGACCGTGAAATGGTCATGGACGATTTCGTAGCCGCCCACTATGGCTATGATGAAGCGGGAACGCGCTACGATGCCGACGAAACGGGCGCGCCAATCGAAGAGGTGCGTAAAGAGTTATTCAGTGGCACGTTTTGCGTCCACATGGAACCGTTCGACGAAGTGCATCCCTTGGGTATAGGCGGTAACGCCGAGACCTCGGTGATGAACATCTCGACGCGAGAGATTTGGTGGGTGCCGGTATGGCCGTGCCATTACAAAGAACAGAACATGGATTGGGACTACGTGGATCTCAAACCGTTCGCCGAATACCGGCAGCTGCTCTGGGGTTATTGAGGCCCGGCCAACCGAGCGCGCGGATCTAGTGCCCTGTCCCGCAAATAACTTCCATAATTCGCTGGCCTTTTTCGTCCCTGGCGGCGTTGCTCCTCCTTGTGTAGAGCCCGCTACACGGCGTCGTCGCGCCTTGCCACCGACGAAAAATCCGTCGCGACTTACGAAAGTTATTTGCCGGACAGGGCACTAGCCCCACCGGTGCAATGCGTACGTGGCGGCGATGGCTATCGGTGTTTGCGATGACGGTTTTATGCGGTCCCGCCTTGGTCGGTATAAGCGGCGCGATCAGTCTCAACGCGGATTGGCGTACCGCTAACCGCGACAGCGCCGGCCTCGCGCCCGATCCCGCAACGACCAGCGAAGCCGTGATCCAGGTCTATGCGGCGCGCGCGTTCAACTGGCGCGGCTTGTTCGCCGTGCATACCTGGATCGTGACCAAACCGTCGCACGCGGCGCAGTTCACGGTGCACCAGGTGATCGGGTGGTTTCTGGGCAGCGGGCGATCGGTGGTCGTATCGCGACCGGACCTGCCGGATCGCCGCTGGTATGACGCGGAACCGCAGGTCGTCGCCGATATCCGCGGCCCCGAGGCCGCGCCCCTGATCGAGCAGATCGAAGAAGTCGTGGCCCGCTATCCCTACACGCACGAATACCGACTCTGGCCTGGACCGAACAGCAACACCTTCGTCGCGTTTGTCGCGCGCGAAATACCGGAGTTGAACGTCGAATTACCGACCACGGCAATCGGCAAGGACTACCTGCCCAACGCGGCGTTGTATGCGCCTGCGCCGAGCGGCACCGGCGTACAGGTTTCCCTCGGCGGCGCGTTGGGGGTGCTGGCGGCGAAGACGGAAGGTTTGGAAGTGAACCTGCTCGGTCTGGTCTTCGGCGTCGATCCGTTACGACCGGCGCTCAAGCTACCCGGTATCGGACGTATTGGGGTCGGCGGTGGTCTCTAAGGCACGATGTTCCTCACCATGCCGCTCATGCTGAAGGACGCTGCGGGATCGTCGACCCATGCCCGAATTAGATCTCGCAGTACGCGCTAAGCTCAGCCGCGAGGAGATCATGGCAGGCGCTCAGCGGCGACTGGACGCACGCCGGGGCGGCCGCGCAATCGTCAAATACATCAGCAGCGAAGTCGATACGCTGTTGATCGACCTGTGGCTCGACGTTGCCGGGCCCGCGCATGACCGCGTAGACCTCGTGGCTATCGGCGGGTACGGCCGCTCGGAGCTTTGCCCGCATTCGGACTGGGATCTGCTGTTCCTCGTTCCGAAATCGAAACGTGAAGATACCGACGCGCCGATCCAACGCTTCCTGCAGGTGTTATGGGACAGTGGCGCCCACATCGGCCATGCCGTCCGTACGCCCACGGAGACTCGCCGGCATGCGGAAGACGATCACCATGCCCGCACCGCGTTGCTCGAGTCACGCCTCGTTACAGGCTCAGGGAAATTGTGGGCGCAGGTGCAAAAGTATTGCGGTCAGCAACACTGGAGCAAACGCCAACGGGTTGCATTCTGTACGCTGAAACTCGAAGAATGCGCCGCCCGGCGCCGATCCATTGGCGACACGGCCTTTCTCATGGAGCCCGACATCAAGAACGGGAAGGGCGGTTTGCGCGACGTCAGCACGATATTCTGGCTTTCGATGGCGTGGTACGGCGTGCCGACGGCGCGCGAATTGATCGGCCAGGGTCTTGTCGACGACAAGGAGTTTGAGGAATTCGTGCGTGGCCGTGACTTCCTCTGGCGCGTACGCAGCGCCCTGCATCTGCTGGCCGGGCGCGAAAATGATCGCCTTCGGTTTGAATATCAGCAGCAACTCGCTGCTCGTTTCCGGTATCGAGACGACGCGAAATCAAGCGCCGTCGAACGATTTCTCAAAAAATATTTCCTGTCCGTGCGCAGCATTGCCGATATGTCCGATATTTTTTTGCTGCACTTTGAGGAGCAAATTCATCCAACCAAGCGATTCGGACGCAGAGTTGATCTCGGCGGCGGGATGGAAGTGCGAAACGATAAGATCAGTATCCACGATACCCATGCGTTCGCCGCCGAACCGCTGAATCTGGTCCGCATTTTCGTTGAATCGCAAAAAGAACGCCGCTACCTGAACAGCCGGGCGCTGCGCACCATCCGAAAACACGCCAAGCTCGTAAACGCTGCGCTGCGCGCGTCGAAGGAGGCGAACGAGGGGCTGCTATCCATCCTTAGATCGCCGCGCAATGTTGCAACGGCGCTGAGGCAAATGCACGAGACCGGCGTTTTAGGGCGCCTGGTTCCTGATTTCGGACGCACCACCGGCCACGGTCAGTTCGATCGTTATCACAGCTACACGGTAGACGCGCATACCATTCGCGCGATCGATATTCTGCGTGACTTCAGGCTGGACGAAGGCCAGTTTATAGACATGCCGCTGGCCTCACTGCTGATGCGCGAGCTGCAGCGGCCTGAACTATTGTATCTCGCGTTGCTCTACCACGACATTGCCAAGGGCCAGGGCACCGATCATTCGGAACTCGGTGAACAACTCGCGCGCAAATTCTGCAGGCGTCTCGGCCTCTCGAACGACGACGTCGAACTCGTCGGCTGGCTCGTGCTCCATCACCTGACGCTTTCGAAAACGGCGCAGCATTACGACCTTTCCGATCCGCACGTCGTCGCCGATTTCGCCCGTTTCGTCGGTGACCGTGAGCGGCTCGTATACCTGTTCCTCCTGACCGTGGCGGACGTCACGGCAGTCGGCCCGGGCGTATGGACCGACTGGAAAGGTTATCTGTTCACCGAGCTATTTCACGCTGCGGAATCCTGTTTGCGCGCAGGGCTGGTGACACCGTCCGACAAGGAAAGCCGACTCGAGTCACGCAGGGAGTCCGTCCTGGCAATGTGCGAGCCCGACGAACGAGACGCCGTGGCCAAGACGTTCGCCGTACTCTCCAGCACTCTTACGCTGCACTTTCCGCCGGCGCTGTTACTGGATCTATGTCGAATGCTGGTGCGGGAATCCGGCGCGCATCTCACCGTGAATGAATCACTCGGCTACACGCAGGTACTGGCGTGGGCGGTCGATCGGCCGAAGCTGTTCTCACATCTAACGGCGACCCTTGCGAACGCGAACACCAAGGCGCTCACGGCGCATGCCTATGCGCTGCGCGACGGCCGCATACTCGACGAATTTCATATAACCGACGCCGCTGACAATCCGGTCGGCGATCCCGATCAGCTCGAACGGCTGCGTCAACACATCGAAGTCGTTTTGGACGGTACGGAGCCGCCCCCGGTCGAGCTTCCCGCCGTGCCCGACGTTCTGATGCGGGCCCTGCCGGTCGAAGTGCGACACCTCGAAGCGGCCGCGAAGAGCATTACCGCGATAGAAGTCGTCGCGGCGGATCGAAAAGGGCTGCTGGCAGAATTGGCCGCCGCGATCGCGGAAACGGATATCGATCTGCGCGGAGCCAACATCAGCACCTTTGGCGAGAAAGCCGTGGATGTATTCTTCGTTACCGATCGCCAAGGGCGGAAACTGGACGAGGCGCAGACCGACCTTCTCATACAGCGTTTACATGATGCCGCTGAACTGAATTAGCGATCAGTAAAGCTGGGAGAGCCCCGCGTCATCATGACGCATAATGGGACCCTTTAGGGCAACAAACGGAAACGACGATGACCCGGTCCCGCCTATTCACGATAGTTTGTATGTCTCTAATCGGCCTGGCGGTAGGCGCGCAAGAAAACGAACGACGCCCACCGACCTACGCCGACGCAATGAGCAACGCGCGGATCGGGGAATTACTCGACAATCTCGACCTGCAGGCCGAAGGTGGCGACGGCTACTGGCGCCTGGTCGTGGCTGACCGCAAGGTGATGATCATCACCGATGAAGCGGCGGATCGGATGCGCATCATATCCCCGGTAACGCCAACTGATGCGCTAACCGAAGAATTACTCCGGCGTGTCATGCAGGCCAATTTCGACACGGCCCTGGATGCCCGTTACGCGATAGCTAAAGACACCCTGTGGAGCGCGTTCATTCATCCGCTACCTGCGCTTGATGACGAAGCGTTCGTGCTGGGCCTCGGGCAGGTGGTCAATCTCGTGAATACCTTTGGCGACAGTTACTCGTCCGGATTGCTGATGTTTCGCGGCGGTGACAGCGGCGGTATCCGCTAGCGTGATCTCCTAGTGTTCTGTCCCGTGAAAAACTTCCACAATTCGCTGGTCTTTTTCGCCGCTGGCGGCGTTGCTCCTCCTTGTGTAGAGCCCGCTACACGGCGTCGTCGCGCCTTGCCAGCGACGAAAAATCCGTCGCGATTTACGAAAGTTTTTCACGGGACAGAACACTAGACGCGTTGATCGAAAAAGGACTGGCGATTTAGGGTGGTCGACACGGGCGATAAACTGCTGCCGACGACCGTGATCGGCAGCTATCCACAGCCCGTATGGCTGGTCGATCACGACGTGTTGAAAGAAAAGATCGTACCGCGCGTGCGTGCGCACGATATATGGCGCGTTCCCGAGCCGTTTCTGGCGGAAGCGCAGAACGACGCCACGCTGCTCGCGATCCGGGATCAAGAGCGCGCCGGGATCGACGTGATCACCGACGGTGAGATGCGCCGCGAAAGCTATTCCAACCGGTTTGCGACCGCCCTCGAAGGTATCGATACCGACGCTCCGTTCATCCGCAAGATCCGCGGTTACGAAATCCCCATGCCGCGCATCGTCGGCCCCGTGCGCAGAACGGCGGCGGTTGGGGTCGAGGACATGAAGTTCCTAAAGCGCCATACCGACCGGCCGGCCAAGATCACCGTGCCGGGTCCGTTCACGATGAGCAAGCAGGCCGCGGATGAGTTCTACCGCGACGAAGAGGCGGTGGCGATGGCCTATGCGGAGGCTGTGAACGCCGAAGCCCACGATCTCGAAGCGGCGGGGGCCGACGTCATTCAGCTCGACGAACCCTGGCTGCGCGAGGACCCGGATGGCGCCAATCGATACGGCGTGAAAGTCATCGACCGTGCACTCGAAGGGCTGAATGCCACCACTTGTATTCATCTTTGTTTCGGTTACGGATTCATCGTGTCACCGGATAAACCGAAGGCCTACGCGTTTCTGTCCCAGCTCGCGGATTGCGGCGTCGACCAGATCTCCATTGAGGCGGCGCAACCGCACCTCGATCTCGCGGTACTGGCGGAATTGTCCAATAAGGTAATCGTACTCGGCGTGATCGATCTCTCGACGAACGACGTCGAGCCTGCCGAAACCTTGGCCGCCCGTATGCGGCGGGCTTTACCCTGTGTGGGGCCCGAGCGGCTGATCCCGGCGCCCGACTGCGGCATGAAATATCTCACGCGCGGTGCGGCGTTCGGAAAGTTAAAAGCCCTGGTTGAAGGCGCCGCCCAGGTTCGGCGGGAGCAGCAGTGACGGCGGAGACAGGACCGTGAAGGTGATACGCGGCCGAGGGCGCGCGGGTAAGCGGGTCGTCAGGCCGCTTCGCTCGACGTACCCGCTTTACTGATTTCGACGCGGTTGCGTCCTGATTCCTTGGCGCGGTAGAGCGCCGCGTCGGCTCGCGCGATGGTGTTATCAATCGATTCGCCACGGATCAATTCGGTCATACCAATCGAGATGGTGACACGGTTGATCTCCTCGTCGGTTTTCGGATTGAAAACGCGGCCCCTCTCGATGCATGATCGAATCGACTCACACAGAGCCGCGGCGCCTGCGAGATCGGTATCGGGGAGCAGGATGACAAACTCCTCACCGCTGAAACGCGCGGCCAGGTCCTTGCCCTTGGTGAGATCGGCTAACTGCTTGGCGACGACCTTGATGATCTTATCGCCGAATAAGTGGCCATAGTTGTCATTGATCGATTTGAACCTGTCGATGTCAGCGATCAGCAGACAATGTGGCTGCGAGTGGAAGTCATCGCTTGCTTCGAGTGTTTTCAACCGGTCATCGAAACCCTTACGATTGGCCAGGCGTGTCATCGGATCGGTTTTCGCCTCAACGCGGACTTTCTCGAGTTCCGCGCGCAACGATTCAGCCTCCCTGCGGCTTTCGTCTAGGTTTTTATGTAGCGCTGCGTTGCCTTCGCTCATCTGATGCGTACTCTCAACGAGGTTGGCGACCACAACACGCAGATCATTGTCTTCATTTTCGACAGTGAGCTGCGACGCACATTGCTGCAACGATCCTTCGTAGCGAGAGACTTCGGTATCGGCAGTGACTAGCCCGGATATTGCATGAGCAGTGAGATTGTGCGTGGAGTTGGTCGATCATGGGTCGGAATTCGTTGGTGGTGGCACGAAGCGGCGCTTGAGCGCGACGTTTCGGCGCGCCACCGGTGGATTTATCGCCGATTGCGATGCACGAGTCGTTTCGGAGGCGAGCGACACCCCGACTCACAAGGAATCGCACACGAGGCGACTGGCGTTGGGACGACTATCCCGGCTTGAGGCGAGCGGCCACCAGGCAGAACAGTTCTCGATGGGGGTAAGCACTGGAGAGCAACAGTCGGATGCGCCTGGTATTGCGCAAGACGATGGCGCCGATGCGTAATAGTTTCAGGCGCAGCGTGCCGCCTTGCGCGCGAGCCCGTGCCGTTGCGTGTAGTGCCACCCGGCGGATCGTCTCCAACAGCGTGTAAGCCAAGCTTGAGAGCAACAGCCGGAACTGATTGGCCCACCAGGTGTGGCAACTGGTGCGATCGGCAAACAGGCCCAACTGCTGCGCCTTGATCCGGTTCTCCATCTCGCCGCGGGCGCAGTAGAGGCGGTCGTAGATGCGTTGGGCCTTGCCGGTGAGGTGGGTCACCACGAAGCGGGGATTGCTGCCGCGGGCGCTGTGCTCGGCCTTGACGATCACCCGTCGCGGGGTATCCCAAGTCGGTGCGGCGTAACGGACCTCGCTGAACAGGCGCTGCTTCTCACCCATCATCCAATACCGCCACTGAGCCAACGTGCGCAACGCTAACGATTGATCGTGCAAACGCGGGTTTTTCGCGATACCCATGACGTAATCCACGCCGTGGCGATCGAACCAGCGCAGCATCCGCCAGCGGCAAAAGCCGGCATCGGCGCGCACCAGGATCTCGACCTTCGGCCACGCCTGGCGCAACCGTTTGATCAACAGCGCCAAGATCGCCCCACTGTGTTTTGCGCCGTCGATCTTGCTCGAACGCAGATAACTGACCAACCGTTGATCGCCACAGAACACGTACAAGGGCAGACAGCAGTTCGTGGTCGTAGTTGCCGTGGAAGAAGCGGCCCGCTTGATCACCCTGCACCCGATCGTCGGTGGCATCCACATCGCGTATCAGTCGTCGGGGCGCTTGTTTGTAAGCGGCGATAAAGTTATCAATGAGTCCCTTGTGCAGGGCCACCGCGGTGTTCCGGTTCGCGCGGTTCTCCAGTCGGCACAACGTCGACGGGCTCGCCAGCGACTCATCCCGGGAAAGCGCCGTCTGCAGAGCCAAGTCCGCGCGCAATGCCTCGTGGTCGTTGAGGTCCTCATAGCCCAGGGAAAGGCCATAGACCCGCTGTCGGACCAGCGACTCCAGAGCGTGGGTGCAGCTCTTTCTCCGGCGCGAATCCCCAATGGCCCGTGCCGCGGCCTTGATCAACCCGGTCCGTTCATCGGCCCAGCGCAGCAACTGCACCCCACCGTTGGAAGTGATGTCACCGGCGTTGAATGAGACGTCGATCTTGCGGCGAGAAAAGCCTGGAAATTGCAGCGCAGTCTGGGTACATTCTGTCACGGGCGAGTCCTTTCCGTTTTCAGCCTAACTAACTGAATTATAACGGATTAGAAAGGGCTTGCCCTCTTTTTTTATGAAATATCCGGGCTAGCGACGCGGTTAGCGCTTCCAGTAGCGTTTTCACCGTACGTTGCGCGCTGTCGATCCGTGCGTGATCAGCCGGATCGATCAGTTGTTGATAAAGTAGACGGGTCGCCTCTTCGTCGACTTGTTCGTCGGCCTCGAGCACGCGGTCGATTGTCTCTTTCAAGGCCTGGTTGCCGCCCGAGACATATTCGTACCAGACGGCATAATTCTGTGGGGCAACAGGCACCTTGTTTAAAGACATGAGCGGGAGCACGAGGCGCAGGTACTCGGATGCATTCTCGAAGGATGCTTTTTCGGACATCGTGCTCCCTTGACAGTGTCTGCCGCAAAAGTTATCGACGTTCGGGAGACATTCTTGAGGGAGCGGGGGCAGCTTATGTTTTAACCAGTATCTCCTTGTTTTTTTGGCTGAATGGCGTCGAATCAACCGGTGCCTAGTTCTTCGGCCGCGTCATGCCGCCCATCGCTTCGGCAGCCGTCGTGCGCATCGTCCACTGCGAGTAACCGGCCTTGAGCTCCAATGTATGTTCGTCGGGGTCGAGGACGTAAATCGACGTGCCGAATCCCGTCGCGCCATACAGCTCGAGCGGGCCAAAGGTAATCGGAATGTCATTGTCCTCGAGATAGGCCACCATCGCGTCGACGTCGGCATGTACGTTGAGACACACGTGGTCGACGCCGCGACTCGGCTTGTCCGCGAGCGCTTCGCCTTCCTTCAGCACGACCAAGTCGATCAGATTGTCGCCGCAGCGTAGTTGAAAGATCTGCATGTCCTCGATCACGCGTTCGAGCGAGAGGCCGAGGATCTCCGTATAGAATTTGAGCGAGCGTTCGATGTTCGTTACGCGCAGGACGACGTGGTCGATGCCGCGGCACCCGATGGGATGGTTTGGTTGCACGATGTATTTCCTCCTTATTGCGTCCCGCTCTATTCAACCGGCACGAAGCGCTCGGCGTCGAAACCGTCGATGACGGCGGGTTGACCAAAGATGACCGCCGCGCTCGACGCCTCGACGAAAGAAAAACACAAATGGAGCAGGCGCTCCGCGTCCTCGGGCAGATCGTCGATCGGAAGCGCGTTCAGATAGCCGATGATTTCGGGCATGCGAGGTAACATCGCATCATAGAGCGCCTGAATGTCGTCCATTTCCGACGCGAGCCGTTTGCGCTGACGCTGGCGTTCCAGAGGGAGGGACCATTCGATAAAGCGATTGAGTTCCCGAAACGTCTCCGGCAGTTGGGCCTCGCTAGCCGCGGCTGCCTGGGTCATACCTCCGCTCCACAGAAACGCTCCAATACTTCATGGAAATAACGGATCTGAATTTCCTCGTCCTGATAGTGAATGACATCCTTCGCCCGAGACGCCAGACCCTCGTGAATCGTTTCGTGCGCGGCGGCATCCTCATATAACACGTCGCGCACCAACACTTTCGTGAACTCCTGGGCGAAGCGCTCGCTCGCGTTCGCGGCGGGGATGAAATGCAACTTAATGTTCCACAGGGTTTTGTCGACCGCCTGCGGCCAGAAATTGTAGGTGATGTAGTTGTCCGAGGGCTGATCTTTCGACAGCAGGATGCAGAAGTTGGGAAAGATCGTATAGAAATCGAAATCCCCGATGCGCGGTAGACGAACGCGTGTCTTTGATGCGTTGACATCCGACAGTGCGCCCAGGCGATAGGTCATTTCTCCCAGCGGGCCATCTTTGCGTTTTTCCGGAACTTCGCAGGCGTAGACCGTGTGATACTTGTAGATGCGGAAGTCCTGATTGCGGGTGTAGCGCCCGTCTTTTCTTACCGAGAAGTCGGGAATCGACCGTTTGTGCTGGAACGGCAGGTGGTAGATCTCGTTCTGTGCGTCGAGGCCGTTCTTCCAGTTCGAGCGTTCGTCGACCTGATATTGGAAGGTCAACTCGTGATGATCGAAATGGCCGCCGCCGAGCTGGTCGACGATGCCGCCGAGGTATTCGGTCAGCGTCTCAGTGGGCTCATCGGCAAGGTTGATGAAGATGAATCCTTCCCACACGTCGAGATGCACCGGCGTCAGACCGAGTTTGGTTTTGTCCAGGTCGAAAAAATTCTCCTCGTCAGTCACCGACTTCAACGCGCCGGTAGTGTCGAAGGT
Source organism: Gammaproteobacteria bacterium (assembly GCA_965217605.1). Taxonomy (GTDB): domain Bacteria; phylum Pseudomonadota; class Gammaproteobacteria; genus JAYYZW01. The sequence goes on along the minus strand of CBDCJB010000001.1, from coordinate 595,826 downwards.
CCAGTTGTGAAAACCGCAAACCAGTGCCTGGCGGCAACCCCGGTGGTTGCGGACGAGCTTATTACCGCGATGTGAACACACGTTGTGGAAGCCGCGGATCACCTTATCCCGGCCGCGAATGACCAGGATGGATGTCCTGCATACGGCAATTTCCTGCACGAAGTAGTCGCCGGGCTCCGGAACGTAATCGACGCGGCCGACATTCAGCCAGCAGTGTCGAAACACGCGTTCGCGCTCGAGTTCGTAGAACGCCTCGGAAATGCAGGACTCGGTGGAAACGGGGCCGGTGCCGACTTCGGGGTACTTCTTCGCCCAGCGTTTATCCGCGATTAGCGTTTTCATCGGAGGGTCCCTTTAGGCAATGCGAGCCGATCAAAGTATAGGGGAGGCGATGTTTTCCAGAAACTCGAGGGCGGCCGCATTAAATGCGTGCGGGTTGTCCTCGATCACCAAATGGCCGGCGTCCGGGATCTCCACCCACCGGCAGTCCGGCATGCGCTGGACCATGTCGTCGCAGGCCTCGGCCGTGAGGATGTCCGAGAGGCCGCCGCGGACGATCAACGTGGGGCAGCGGATCTCGCTCAAGGCCGACCAGGTGTGCTCGACAGGGTCCTGTCGAATTCTCGGATCGAATATGGCCGGATCGAGACGCCATTCAATGGACCCGTCGGCGGCTTCACGGAACATCCATTGGCGGCGCGTCTCACGGTTCGCCTCGGAGGCGCGGGCATGATAGGTCGCGAGAAATGCGACGGCCTCGTCCCAGGACGCGAACCGGTCGGGCGTCTCACCCAGCTCCTTGCGAATGCGCGCCATGCCCTCCGGCGCGATCTCGGGACCGATATCGACGTCGATGAATGCGATTACGCGCCCGGGTTTGCGGGCTGCGTAGTGCAGGCAATTGAGCCCTCCCATCGAGTGGCCGACGAGTACGACCTCGTCTAGGCCGAGCGCGTCGATGAACGCGGTCAGGTCCGAGACATAGGCCTCGCGCGAATAATCACCGTCGGCGGCCCAATCGGAATCGCCGCGGCCACGTTGATCGAGCGCCAGCACGCGATAGCGATCGTTGACGACTGCGGCGAATTCATCGAACCAATGCGCGTATGCGCGCAGGCCGTGCAGCATGACCATCGGCGTCGCGTCCGCGTCGCCCCACTCGAGGTAGTGGATTCTGAGGCCGTTGATCTCGACGTGTGCGCTGGTGGGCTCGGTTGCCATGAAACTCCTCCCAATCGTTGGCTTCGGGCCAATTCTATGCCAGAAGGTGGTCGATGCTATTCCGGTACGGAAATCAATGCGATCGTGGCCGGTTCACCGCCGAGTACGCGCGCACGATGGCCCTGGCCGTCGACGTCGGTGACCAGGTAGGCCGATCCCGCGTCGAATCGGCGCAGCTCGCCATCGCCTGTCTCGATCTCGATAGAACCCCACATCACGACGACGAACTGACGGCGCGGGGCCGGGTGCCAGTCGCCATACCAATCCGGCGCGATGACCGCGAACGCTACGCCGTTCGCATCCGACCAGGCGGATAGGGCGAGGGGCGGGGCGGGCGGCGAGAAATCCTGAACGTTTAGCGGAACCGGCGCGTCGGCGAAATGGGTCAGCCCGTCGTCGCCGGTATAGATCGTCGTCATCGGGAGCGTATGCGCCGCCGCAGATCCAGGTCCTGTTGTGGTCGTCACGCTACGCTCCTTTTACCGCTTGAGCCGAACCACGTATTGGCGCAGCCACGCTTCGAGATGCTTGAAATCTGCCGCCTGCTGGTGCAGCAGATCGCTCAGCGTCCGATATGCCTGCTGGGCATCGGTCCGGATCTGCTGCCCATTGACGCGCAGGAACACATCCGTTGAGAAAAACGCGGCACGGGTATTGCCACTTTCGAACGGTCGGTTCATTAGCAGCGATTCGAGCAGCGCGGCAGCCATCGCGATCAGATCGGTGTAATGGCCCGTTTGCGGGCGGAACAGCGCGCTTTCCAGGAGCCCGGGATCGCGGATGCCGGATCCCCCCCCGAAGCGGTCGAGCAGACGCTCGTGGATCGCGACCGCCTCGTCGACGGAGAGATAGCGGATCGGATCAGTCCTCAAAGAGGCGCCCGAGTTCCGCATTGTCGCTGATCGATTCTTCGAGGTTAGCCATGACCGTGGGCCGTACGGCGCGATTGCGCAGATAGTCCTGCACCGCCTCCGTCAGCAGGCCCGAGATGCTCTGGTGGGTTTCCTTCGCCAATGCCTGTAACGAACGCCATGCCGCCTCATCGACCTTGGAGCTGACCTTGATCGTTGCCATGAAACCATTGTCTTGACATATCCAGATTTGTCAAGACACCGAATCGAAACGTGGTATAACTACGCCGTCAGCGGTGTTCGACCGGTCGAGGCCATATGCGAAGTTTTGCCGAGTTGTATGAGCGCGCGGCGGCGCGTAAGGGCGGCCCGAAGCCGCTCGAGGCCCTCATTCCCAAACCCAAAACGAAAGCGGCCCTACGCCGCGTTCCCGACGATCGCTGGTTGTCGGAGATGACCAAGAGCGTATTTCAGGCCGGCTTCGTGTGGCGCGTGGTCGAGAACAAATGGCCGGACTTCGAGGCGGCCTTTCAAGGCTTCGATCCCCACGCAGTGGCGTATCTATCCGACGAAGACATTGAAAAGCTGGTCGGTGATCCCAAGATCATCCGACATCACAAAAAGGTGCTGTCAACCCGTGCAAACGCGACCTTCATGCTCGACCTCGCCGCCGAACACGGCAGTGCGGCGCAATTCTTCGCGGATTCGCCGGCCGCTGATTACGTCGGATTGCTGGAGGTGTTGAAAAAGCGCGCCAGCCGCATGGGTGGCTCCTCGGCGCAATACTTCCTGCGGCGTATGGGAAAGGACGCGTTCGTGCTGTCTCGCGACGTCGTGAAGGTCTTGATCGCCGAAGGCGTCGTCACCAAATCACCGAGCGCGAAACGCGATATGGCCGCCGTACAGCAGGCGTTTAACACCTGGTGTGATGAATCCGGACGCAACCTCACGACCGTGAGCCGCGTGCTCGCCATGAGCACGGATTAACGCATGGCGGCGACCAACGAACCCACTGAACACGCCGTTGCGGACACGCTGGGCCCGTCGCCGTCAGGGCTGGCCGCCGCCGCCACGCTGCACTGTCTAACCGGCTGCGTCATCGGCGAGAGCATCGGGTTGTTGATCGGCGTCAGCCTCGGTTGGCCGCCGTTGCTCATCGCGATCTTCGCCACGATCCTGGCCTTTATCAGCGGCTTTTCCCTGACCTTGATTCCGCTGACCTTACGCCAGGGCATACCGGTCAAGCAGGCTTTCAGACTGATCTGGCTCGGCGAGACGATTTCGATCGGCACGATGGAGATCGCGATGAACCTAGTCGACTACGCGATTGGCGGCATGACAGCCGGGTCGATATTAGCCGCGCAATTCTGGATAGCGATGGGCGTTGCCATCATCGCCGGTTACCTCGCCGGGTATCCGGTGAACTACCTCATGTTGAAGCGCGGCATCAAGGAAAAATGTCATTGAGCGCGCGAGCGATTAGGCCTGAAGCGTTGCATTGCCGTGGCCGCGCCGTTACACTGCCCCATCCTTTCCATACGTCAGCGTATGGAGCCTGTAACTCGCTGAGTTAAGTAGTAATTATTCGTCGCTCATCTGCCGTCCTGGGGATGGCTGATGAGCAAGCGGAAGCGGCGCTCGGCCAGTTCGTCGCGCAACTCCGGATCGATGTTCAAGGAGGTCGTATATTCGCCGACCTGATAGAAGTACAGCGCTTGCGCACGCAGCAGCGATTCGGCGTGATCGAATTTCGCCGCACGGAACAGGGCAGAGAGATACTCGAGACGCCGTCGGTCGACCTCGGCGACCGCCGCGGCTGCATAATCGTCGAAGCGGGCGAACTCGCGCATGGCGACGTCGTGGCGGGAGTCATCGGTATGATCGGTAAAGTCGATAACGGATTTGATCAAATTGGGCGCGTCGCTGATATGTTGGACGTCGAGGCTGTCGATGAACGTGATCTGGTTGTCGCGCCACCAATCGACCATGTGGTGGAGCAACTCGTCCCGGTTCTCGAAGTGCCAGTAGAAGCTGCCCTTGGTGACGTCGAGTTCGCGCGCGAGCGTCTCGACCTTGACGCTGCTGATGCCGCTGGAGAACAGCACGTCGAGCGCTTGTTTGAGCCACTGGTCGCGATGCAGGGTTTGTTTGGCGGATTTAGCCATGGGGTCATCAACGTCGCGCGGTCATGAGGTCGTGCCTTGATTTTAGCTCGATAGAGCAAAGGAGACAGTTTTGGATTGGGACAGTCTGACTGAAGAGGTTCACGGACGCTATAAATCCTTGTTGGAGGAGGGAGCCGATCCGAACGAATGGGCGTACGCGTGGCGTTCGGAATTCAACCGCGGCGGTTTCAAGGCGGTCGACATGCTCATGGACGAAGTCGTGCATAGCGGCAAATGCGTGGGTTGCGCGGCGTGCCTCACGATATGTCCGGTGGACGTGTTCGATTACGAAGAAGAGAAACCTGTCGATACCCGCAACGATGCTTGCGTGTTTTGCGAACTTTGTGTCGACGCCTGTCCGGTCTTGCGTCCGACGGATCAAGATCTGGGCGAACAGATCGAATTGCGTGAACCGATCATCGACGACGGTTTCGGACCGTACAACTATGGCGTGCTCGCCCGCACGACCAAGGAATACATACTCAAGGAAGGCCAGGACGGTGGCATCTGCAGCGCGCTGATCATTTACGGCATGCAGCAGGGCACTATCAAGGCGGCCGTGGTCGGCGATGAGGATCCGGAGGATCCCCAGATGGGTTACGCAAAGCTCGCCACCACGCCGGAGGAAGTCATGCTGAGCGTGCGGTCGAGATATACCTACCAGCCGAATACGCTGACCCTCGTCGAAGCGATGAAGCGTGACATCGGTCCGCTCGCAGTTGTCGGCGTGCCCTGCCAAGTCGACGGGGTGCGCCAGCAGCAGTTCAGCAGTATTCGCCTCGATGTCGCGGAGTGGTATCGCGAGAATATCAGTCTGGTCATCGGGCTCTTCTGCTCCGAGGCGTTCACCGAGCAAGGCGTCGATTGGGTGTCGGAACAACTCGACGTGCCGCGCCGGGATCTCGCCAAGATCAACATCAAGGGTAAGGTCGAAGTCACCTTGCGCGACGGTCGCGAGGAGATCTTGTCCCTGAAGAAATTCGGCAAGTACGCGCGGCCCGCGTGCCTGTATTGCATGGATTACGCGGCCGACAATTCCGACATCGGTCTCGGCGGCATCGGGCTCCACGACTGGACCTTCACGGTGATCCGAACGGAGGCCGGTCACAAGGCATTCAAAGACTTGTGCGACGCCGGTTGGGTCGAGATCAAAACGTTCGAAGAAGAACCGAAAGCCAAGGAACTGCTGATTAGGCTGTCGAAATTCAAACGCACCCGGCCGCTGCCGGGGCTGATGCCGACCTTTTCGGAACGCGAAGCGATCGGCAATCTGGATCCCAAGAATTATTACCGGGGTTGGGAGGACGGAAATTCCGTGAAGGACTGGCGTCCCTTGCCGCCACCACCGCCGAAGAAGAAAAAGAAAGTCGCGGCGAAAAAGGAGGGTGAAGCATGAATGCCCAAGTGAAACCGCAGCTGGAAGATCTCAATGTCATCGCGGCGGGGCAGGGCGGCGACGGTTCGCTGACGGTCGTCAACGTGCTTGCCGACGTACTGCGCTCGAGCGGCATGCGCGTTTACACCGAGCGCGACGTGTTGTCTCGCATCAAGGGCGGTATTACCGCCGCGACCTTGCGCGCATTCGCCGGTGACCGGCTGTGTATCGGCAGCCATATCGATCTGCTCGTCGCCTTCGATCTGGGCGCCATCAAGAAACACGCCTACCGCCTGAACGATCGCAGCGTCGTGATCTACGACAACTCGGGGGGCAACATCCCGGACGACTGGGGCGTGCCGTCGGGCGCGCGATTGATCGGCGTGCCCTTGAGCCGACACGCGGTCAAAACGTTTCGTCGCGACATCTACAAGAACAGCATCTCGTTTGCCGTGATGGGCCGTCTGCTCGGTCTCGACGACGAGGCGATGCGCCGCTCGTTCGAAAAACGCTTTTCGCGCCGCGGTGCGCAGGCGGTCAAATACAACCTCGATGCACTCACCGTCGGTCTGTCACTGGCCGACGAGGTCGGTCTCACGAAAGACGCCGGGATGTATGAAATCGTACCCATCGATGCTAAGCCGCACATGTTGATCACCGGTAACGAAGCCATGGCGTTCGGTTTTCTGGTTGCGGGCGGACGCTTCTACGCCGGCTACCCAATCACGCCCTCGACCGAGATCATGGAATGGCTGATCAAGTGGATGCCGAAGTACGGCGGCATCGTGCGCCAGGCCGAAGACGAACTCTCAGCCATCAACATGTCCATCGGCGCGGCCCTGACCGGGACCCGCGCGATGTGCGCAACTTGCGGCCCGGGGCTGTCGTTGATGCAGGAGGGCATCGGGCAACTCGGCATGGCGGAGATCCCGCTGGTCATCGTCGACGCGCAACGCGGCGGACCGAGTACGGGATTGCCCACCAAGCCGGAACAGAGTGACATCAACCTGCTCGTCTATGGCGGACACGGCGATTTTCCGCGTGTCGTACTCGCGCCGAGTCACCCGGAAGAGTGCTTTCACATCGCGATCAAGGCCACGAACCTCGCCGAGTGCTATCAGTGTCCGGTATTCATCGCCTCCGATCAGGCACTGTCGCAAAACACGGCGACCGTCGACCCCTTCAAGCTCGAAGAGATCGACATCGACCGCGGCAAACGCCTCGACGCCGAGGCGCTGGCGGAGATGGATGTCTACAAGCGCTACAAGTTCACGGACGACGGCGTCTCCGCATTCGCGGCGCCCGGTACGGCCGGCGGCATGTGCCTCGAGACCGGGAACGAGCACGATGAGTTTGGACACGTGTCGACCGATCCCATCAACCGCAAGCGGATGATGGACAAGCGCATGCAAAAGATGCAGACCATGTTGCCGGAGCTGCCGCGCGCGGTGACGCATGGCCCGGAGGATGCCGAGATCGGATTCATCGGCGTCGGCCTGGCCTATGGCGTCATTCTGGAAGCGATGGATTTGCTCGCCGATCGCGGCATTGCGACGCAGTACCACCAGCCACGCACGCTGTGGCCGATGTTGGACGAGACGGTGGCCTTCACACACAGCCGCCGCAAGATCTACGTCGTCGAGTACAACGCCACCGGCCAGCTCGCGCAGCTCATTATCGGGCAGGGCGGTGATGCCAAGCGCATCGACAATCTCATCAAGTACGACTGTACGCCGATGCGAGCCGAAGAGATCGTTGACCGCGTCGTAAACGACATGAGCAATGAGGAGGTGGAAGTCGCATGACTCAGACATTTACCCCCGCACGCCCGATCTGGTGTGCCGGTTGCGGCGATTTCGGTGTCCAGCAGGCGCTCGTCAATGCGCTCGATGAACTCGAGGTGCCGATCCACGATCGCATGATCGTCGCCGGCATCGGATGCTCCGGCTCCCTGCAAAACAACGTGTCGTGCTATGGCTATCACGCGCTGCATGGCCGCGTGCTGCCGACTGCGACCGGCGTAAAACTGACCAACCCCGAGCTTACGGTGATTGGCGTCGGCGGCGACGGCGACGGTTACGCCATCGGCGGCGGCCATTTGCTACACGCGTTTAAGCGCAATCCGGGCGTGACCTATATCGTCATGCAAAACGGCACCTACGGCCTGACCAAAGGCCAGCCATCGCCGACCAGCCCGGTCGGATTCGGAAACAATATCGAAGAGGATTTCGATCCCGTGATGCTCGGTTTGAGCATTCCCGGCTCGAGCTTCATCGCGCGTGCGTATACCGGCCAACCGGCGCAGTTGTTGCGCCTCACCATCGACGCGTTGAAACATGCGGCACAGGGCCACGGCATGGCCTACCTCGAAGTGCTGTCACCGTGCGTGACGTATAACGACACCTATCGGGAATGGCGGACTTCGGTTTACGACGTTGATGAGGAATCGGGCTATGACCCGAGCGATCGCGCTAGCGCGTTTACGCGCATGGTTGAACTCCGCGCTGAGGGTCGGTTGCCGCTGGGGTTGATCTATCGCGGCGAACGTCCGGCGCTCGAGTCACTGGCTCGCACGGGCGAATTCGCGGCGCCGGCTTTACAAGACATCGCATCGCCGGATCTCCTGGCGAGATATCAGGACACCATGCAGTCATTTATGAGGTAAAGCGACAGACCAAACGTTGCTTCCTCCTAAAGCGCCATGCCGATTGCGCCGAACGGCGTATGTTCAGCATGGTGGCAACACGCTTGATAGGGCCGGAGAGACTCTTTTTCTCGACACCGCTTCGGTTGCGTACGGAACCTCCCGTGGCGCGCCCACGATCCCCGTATTGACACCCATCTCGCGATAGTAAGTTCAGACAATATGACCAGCACTTTCTGTCGTTTCAACGCAAACTATCACCAGTAAGCACGATGCCATAAAGATGCAACTGGGAACATCTGAAATATGAGCACGTACTACTGGAGCGCAGCGCGCATGGCGCAAGCGATCGCCGCCAAGGAAATCGGTGCCCTCGAAGCGCTGGATCTGTGTCTCGAACGCATCGACCGCTTCGACGGCGAACTCAACGCCGTCTGCAACCGGCTAGACGAACGCGCCCGTAACCGAGCCCGCGCCGCTGACCGCGACATTGCGCGCGGCGAGCATTGGGGTCCGTTGCACGGTGTGCCGATGACCGTCAAGGAAGCCTACGACCTCGTCGGTGCGCCGACGACCTGGGGCTTTCCTGAGCACACGAAGAATTTCCCGAGCTCTGATGCGAGTGTCGTGCAGCGACTCGAGCGCGCCGGCGCTGTGGTGTTCGGCAAGACCAATGTCCCGCCGGCTTTGATGGACTGGCAATCCGATAACCCGATTTACGGCCGCACCGCGAACCCGTGGAATACCGATCGCACACCGGGCGGCTCGTCGGGTGGTTCCGCAGTGGCACTCGCGGCGGGCTACACGTTTCTGGAAGCCGGCAGCGATATCGGCGGGAGCTTGCGCAATCCCGCGCATTTCTGCGGCGTATACGCGCACAAGCCAACGTATGGCATCGTACCCACCGCAGGACACGCGGTCGTCGCGAAGGAGGTGCCATCGGATATCTCGGTGTGCGGGCCGATGGCGAGAACGGCCGCCGATCTGGTCACTGGACTCGAGGTCATGATGGGCGTCGAAGGGCCTGCCGCAACCGCGTGGCGGCTTGAACTTCCCGCGGCGCGCCACACCGCACTCGCTGGATTCAGAATCGCGGTCGTGCTGGACTCACCCGTCTGCACGGTCGCGGAGGACGTGAAGCAGGCCATCGCGAACATCGCCGATCAATGCGAAGCGGAGGGCGCTCACGTCGACCGGGATGCGCCGCTGCCCGTCGACGACGAAGAGGCGCATCGACTCTACATTCAGCTCTTGCGCGCCGTCGCTGCAGCCGGGCTGAACGGCGCAGAGTTTACTGCCGAGCAGTCTCGCGCAGCATCCCTGCCCGCAGAAGACCTGAGCTATCGGGCACAGGTAACACGCGCGTTGGCGCAAAGTTATCGCGACTGGCACCACGCCAACGATGCGCGCGTACGCATGCAACGCGCCTGGGCGTCATTCTTTGAGCGCTACGACGCATTGCTGATCCCACCTGCCCCGACGACGGCCTGGCCACACGACGCCGCCGACCGCTTCGATCGGGTAATCAAGGTCGACGATAGAACAGTCGGCTATTACGACGAACTGTTCTGGGCTGGTCTGACTGGCATGGTCTATCTGCCCTCGACCGTTATTCCTGCCGGTATTGCCAGCGACGGTTTACCCACTGGCGTGCAGATCGTCGGGCCCTATCTCGAAGACTGGACGCCGTTGCAACTGGCCTGCCAGATCGAAAGGCTCATCGGCGGCTTTATGCCGCCGCCCGGCTACGAATAGAGGATAGGCCCGGCAGGTTACGCGCGCCTCGGAATGATCTTCGCGTTTCGCTCAGAAATCGAAACTCGATTTCGTTTTCCACTTCGGCGTGCCGATGACTTCGAAATCGACGGAGACGGTATGGTCGATACCCCCGGAGTGGACCACACAAGAACGAATTACACCGCGGAGGTGACTATCTGAATCTCCACTGTTGGGCGTGGTTATCTCCATCGAACACGGCTCCCTTGGAAAATACAATTGCCCGCCGTCCTGGATGAAAATAAAGCGTTGATTGTCCTGGTCGAGTGAGATTTTTCCTGTTTTTTTGCTATCGATTCGGATGAATATGCGTCTCGGATTGGTCGCGTCTTCCCACTTGGTTTTACTGAATACGGCAATGGCATTGGTCGGGTTCGAAAAATCGGTGTCCAAGCCGAATCCGATCTGTAACGGATAGCTATTGGTTTCCCCGTCATAGGTAACTTCCGCAGAGCCTGAACCTTCGATAATGAATTCCATTGCGTAAGAAAACGAACCGACCGCGAATACGGACAGTACGACGAAAAAGCGGATCATTGATTTGAGAATTTTGTCTTGAGACTTAGACATAAGGTTTTCACCCCCATCGACTGTATTAAGATCATCGACAGCAATGGACGAAAACTTAATTTCCAACGAGGGTCAGATCTTGCCTTTCGCTAGCTTCGAAATGAGTTCGGCGTAGCGATCGAGAAACGGTAGCACCGCGTCCGGTACGTCCGGATCTTCGCGTCCGGCGCCGAGGATCACGGTATCGATACCCATCTCGTGATAGCGGGTTAACAACGCTTCATCGGGGTCGCCCCAAGCGAAGATCATGAGCTCGATCGATTGCGGATCGCGTCGAGCTTTTTCGCACCGGCGGTGCAGATCCGCGATCATCGCGGGGAAGTCCTCGATCTTCGCATCGAGCGGACACCAACCATCGCAGTAGTCGACGACGTGTTGCAAACCGCCCGACCAGATCGTTCCGAGCACGACGGGCGGGTACGGCTTTTGCACCGGTTTCGGATACGACAAGATCGGTCCGAAGTTTACGTACTCGCCTGCAAACGCGGCTTGCTCTTCGGTCCACATGCGTTTCATCGCCATGATACGCTCTCGCAGGATCTTCCAGCGTTCTTTGAACGGCGTGCCGTGGTTCTCGATCTCGTCGGCATTCCACCCGGCGCCGATCCCGAAGATCACACGCCCGTGCGATAACACATCCAAGGTCGCAACCGCTTTCGCAGTCGCGATAGGGTCGCGTTGAATTAGAAGGCAGATCCCAGTCGCGAGCTTGAGCGTCGTCGTCACACCCGCGGCGGCCATTAAAGAGACAAAGGGATCCATGATGCGGGCGTAGGGGAGAGGCATCTCACCGCCATCCACGATATAGGGCGTGCTTTGATCGACCGGAATGTGGGTGTGTTCGCCCAGCCACAGCGAGTCGAAACCGCGTTCTTCACAGGCCCGCGCGAGATCGTCGGGGCGAATGGAATATTCCGTATTGAAATTGAAGAATCCGAACTTCACATAAAACCTCCTTCGAGCACATATACGCCCCGCGTTTAACAGAGTATGAGCGCCTCTTTTTTTGTCTCAGCGTCTCTGGCACTATGTGGCCGGCTAGCACTATCGCACAGAGAGTAATCCTCATGTAGGCAGATACGACCTATCCAGTTGAATCAACAGCAGGTGCGACGCGTTCGTCCACTCAGACCCTAGGGCTTAACGTCCCGGCACTGTTGATGGTCATCGGCGGTATCTCCTTCATCTACCTGCTATCGAGAATGTACCTGCATGAGTTCGCCTTTACGGTGGGCTTGGATTATTTCGAGCCGGAATTCGCGCAATACTGGATGACCTTATTCTGGTTCCAAATCGCCGCGGTGACGCTCACTTTGTTCGCCGTCGTCGTGTATCTGTGGAAAACCCGCGAACTTTCTCCGCATAAAGTTACGCCCGAGATCGAGCTCAATCGTTATTTCGGCTTTGCGGCGTGGTTGACGGCCTACACGCTGGTGATCCTGATCGCAGGCGTGCTTCAGGGCGAAAGCGATGCGGCCTGGCATCAGGTGGTCATTCGAGATACCGATTTCACGCCGACCCATATTGCGCTGTTCTACCTGTGCATACCGGGCGTGGTCATCACCGGCGTCGGTTCCTTTCTGTACGCCAAGACTCGGCTGCCAATGCACGCCAAAAAGCACTTGCTACCGTTGGGTGTCGCCATCGGCGGCCCGATTCTCACCATGCCGAACGTGGGCTTGAATGAGTGGGGGCATACCTTTTTTTATGCTGAAGAACTATTCGGCGCGCCGATCCACTGGGGTTTCGCGGCGCTGGGATTCGCACTGCTGGGGCTCGGCGGCATCGTGATTCACGTGGTCCAGCGCGTGAATGAATTGATCGACGAGGTTGTTGCCCGAGCGCATTAAGCGCACGCAGCCCCGTCTGCGCACAGATTGTCCACGGAGGTTCCCGCGGTGGAGGCGAAAGCCTTAAGGAGGCGTCTCGAAACCCAGATAGACATCGTGATTTTGATCGCGATCGTCTTCGCGCTGGCCGGCGCCGCGACCTTCGTAATGGCCGTCACGATGGGCGACTGGGAATTCTGGGTCGACTGGAAGGATCGCCGGTTTTGGCCACTCGTTCCGATCGTCTTACTGATTATTTTCCCGGCGGGTGTGTCCGCTGCGTTCTGGTCGGCGCTGCGTTTGCCGATTGCCTGTACGGCGGTGGTGTTCTGCTATAGCGCAATCCGATGGGTGAGCGCGTATCTTAATTTTCATGTGTTCGGTGGTTTCCCATTGAGCTTCGTGTGGCCGTCGGTGTTCATTCCGATGGCGATCGTGCTCGATTGCACCTTGTTGATTACGCGTAGCGTGTTTCTGACCGGACTGATCGGCGCATTCATGTGGGGCATTCTCGTTTATCCAGCCAACTGGCCGATGCTCGCGGGCTTTCACGAACCCATCAACTACAACGGTGAGATGCTGACCGCCGCGGATCTGCTGCGCTTTGAATACATCCGTACGTCGCTGCCGGAATACATCCGTATCGTGGAACGTCAGGTCTTGAGAACCTTCGGTGACGCCGTCACGCCGCTGACCGCGGTGTTCGCCGGCTTCCTGTCTACCTTGGTGTTTTATGTGTCCTGGATGGCCGGTGCCTGGCTCAACAAGCAGACCTGGCTCAAAAAGGTCTGAAGCCGGCCATCAAATGGCGCATCGATGCTGAACGTCCGTGCCTTAAGTTTATTGTTGTTGGTGTTCTCGGCGGCAAGCCTCGCGCACGGCGAACGCGCGCAACAGGCCAACGTGCGCATGCGCACGATCAACTGGTACGACATTACGCTCAGCAGCGTGCAGCTCACCGTCGGTGACCGCGCCACGCTAAGCGGGCGCTTTCGCACCTCCCGGTACTGGCCGGACCATCTGCCGTCAGTCGAGGAGCGAGTATTCCTGAACGTGGGCGCGTCGGGACCGAACTTCATACGCGAGGCTTCGAACATCGACGGCGTCAGTATGGTGCAGTCCACGCAGCTCGAATTGGGCCAGGACTACGGTTTCGAGATTTTGTTGAAGGCCCGCCGTCCGGGACGTTTCCACCTGCATCCAGTGATGAACGTGTTGGATTCGGGCACCATGGTCGGGCCCGGTATTTGGGTCGAAATCGCGGGTTCGGCCGACGATTTCACCAATACGGTGACCACGATGTTCGGTCGTGAAATCGATCTGGAAACCTTTAATCTCGGGACGATTTTCGGTTGGCATGCGATCTGGTTCGTGATCGGAGGGGCCTGGATCGCCTACTGGTTGCGGCAGCGGCCGGTCTTAATCCCGAGGCTGCGCGCCGTCCAACAGGCGGAACGGGAAGAGGGCGACGGCGACGCCGTGATCACAAACACCGATCGCAAGGTCGCTATCGGGTTCCTCGTCGGTACGCTGCTCATGATCGTGTGTGGTTACCAGTGGGCCGAGCGCAACTACCCGGTGACGACGCCGTTGCGGACGGCGAAAGTGGATCTGCCGTCGAAGCCGCCGCCTGCGCCTGCAGTCGGGGTTCAGTTGGATGCCGCGCGTTATCACATTCCCGGACGGAGCTTCGAGATGGAATTGACCGTCGAGAACAAGAGCGATACTCCGCTTAGGGTCGGCGAATTCACGACGGCGAACGTGCGCTTTATCAATCCTTCCGTTAAAACCGTGCAGCCGGCCGATTCGCATGATTTGGTTGCGCCGCACGGGCTGCGCGTCGAGGGTGGTCCAATCGAGCCCGGCGCAACGGGGAATCTCCGTGTCTACGCCGAGGATGCGTTGTGGGAAACACAGCGCCTAGCCTACATGATCAACGATCCGGACAGTGTCATCGCCGGCTTGCTGTTTTTTCACGGACCTGGCGGGGCGCGCGAAATCGTCGAGATCGGCGGCCGTATGCTACCGGTATTTAATTGCTCGGAGGATGGTCGATGCGGGCCGGTGGCAGTGCCCTCATAGACGTAATCGGTGTTGTAGCCGCCACTCAGGCATTCGCGCATGGCGGCGTGTCCATCGAGGAAGATACCTGTGTCATGCAAATCGGGCCTTACCTGGCCCATTTCACGGGCTACCAACCGACCATGCGGGCGTCGCAGGAATTCTGCGAGGATATTTCGATGGTCGCCGACGCGATCGTCGTGCTCGATTTCATCAACGCGCCGCTGCGCGAGATGGCGGTCGATTTTCGGGTTGTCGAGGACGTCAATGACATCGGCATTACCGCGACGTATGCGGATTTGGGGACTGCGGCCGAGATCGAAGCCGCAACGATGTTTTATGAAAAGCCACAGCACTATCCGCGTGGCAATATTAACGTCAATCTGACCTTCGCGGAGCCCGGTGATTTCATCGGCGTCGTGACCGCGTCAGATGTGAAAACGGATCAATCCTATTTCTCCGTGTTCCCGTTTTCAGTCGGAAAGACGCGGCGATTCGCGGGCTTTGGGTGGATCATCGCCCCCATCGTTTTCGGTCTCGCACTATACTTTTTAACCGTAAAGCGCGCGGGAGCGAATGGCGACGCGATGCAGTCCTCGTGAGAACGTTCATTCTCGTTGTCGTGGCGGCCGCCCTTCTTGCCGCGTTTCTGACTTTACCGGCGCACCGCCTCCCTGTTGACTGGCAGGCGCGTTATTTTTCCTGGGTAGGGGAGCCGACATTTAGGCAAGCACCGGCGGGTCAGGAGCTCGCTGCTGCAGCTTTCGATCTGGACGCCATCTGTCCGCCTGAATTCGATGCATGGCGACAAGCCGCCGTCATCGGCGGGGTCGCCGTCTCGGCGGTAGACGATTGCATGCCGGATAACCCCTGGGGCGTCGCAGTCGCGGTATTCGGTACCAATAACGTGCCGCAATCACTGTTGATGAAATCACTGTTCGCACCGGATGCCGTCGACAAAAGCGAGGACCGTGACGGCGACGGCGATCCCGACGTCATCCACATCCGTCTCGAGGTGATGGAACTCAACGGCCGCTCCCCCGATATTCCAGACGTCGTACCACAGTTCGAAATCGCGCCAGGCATCACGCCCGGCTTCTGGGTTTTTGCGCCGAAAAGTCGCGGCATGACGACCGTCAATTTCGAATCACTCGTCGCTAACCGCATGATCCGGTTGCCGGGCCCGGTCATCAGGGTCGAGCAGGGGGACGAGGTCAGCGTGACGCTCGAGAATACGCATTACCTGCCGCACACGATCCATTTTCACGGTGTCGATCACCCCTTCAAGACTGCCGAAGGCGGCGGTAATGACGGCGTGCCGTTGTTCAGCGAGCATGCGCTGGCGCCAGGCCGGGCGCGGACTTATCGGTTTACGCCGCGGCGGACGGGGACGTCGTTTTATCATTGCCATGTACAACCGCACTCGCACATTCTAATGGGATTGCAGGGTATGTTCGTCGTCGAAGAAAATCGGCCCGACAACCGGGTTCAAACGTTCAACGTCGGTGCAGGGCGCGTGCGGGCGCCGTCGGCGAGGGTGCGCGAAAACTATTCGCGTGAATACGATCTGCACTACCTGGAAGTGGATCGTGATTTGAATAATCGTATCCAGCGATATACCGATCCACGTCTCGTATCCCGATCGGTACATCGCGGCTACAACGTGACCCGGCGGCAGGCTGAATACTATTTGTTGAACGGCCGTTCGTTTCCCTACACGCTGCGCGAATCGCTGGTCGTGACGGCGCCCGGCGAAATGACGAAGTTGCGCATCCTCAATGGTGGCAACGAGGGTGTGTCATTGCATTTCCATGGACACAAACCGACCTTGACGCATCGCGACGGCGTCGCGCTCGCGGTCGGCGCGCGCGAGCAGCGTGATATGTTTTGGATCTCGGCCGCACAGCGGATCGACTTGTCGCTCGCAGCCGTTAACGATGGTCTGAACGCGTACGGCGAGGGCGCCTGGCTGCTGCATGATCACCGCGAGCAAGCGGTCACCACCGACGGTATTGGGCCGGGTGGCGATGTCAGCCTGGTCGTCTACGAATCGTATCTCGGAGAGCGGGGATTGCCGCGTACGGTCGGGGGCGTGGAAGATCTGGCGTTGTTTTTCGATCCCGCGTATTACCGCGGCGAGCTGCCAGTGTTTACCGGCATGGGCATGTCTCAGCTCGACGAACCGATAGACGCCGATCCCGGGTGGCTGCGCCGGCTTATCTTCTGGTCGAGCATCGTTATATTGATCGCCTTACTTGTCGTCGCGCCGCTGCACGTACGGATCGGTCATAGAAGGCGGATGCAGTGAACAATCGCAGTCGAGCTGGGATTTGTGTTTACGGCGCATGGGTCGTCTGCTGTTCGATCAACGCCGGCGCACAAACGGATGTGGGCGGCCACGATCACGATCATCATCATGAGATGGAGCTCGACCGCGATGGCATGGTCATGAATACGAACAGCGATGCGCTACCGCAGGATTGTGCGGCGATCGCAGGCGATGTCGTGATCAAGGTAGCCGTTGGGCGTACCTTTGCGATGGAGGGACGGACATACGGATACGATCGACCCGAATGGCAGGTCGAACCCTGCAGCCGTATTACCGTGACCTTGGCCAACGAAGACCAGGTTCGGCATCAATGGATGGTGCACGGTTTGCCACGTTATCTCTATCCACAAGGTATGTTCCACCTCGAGGCCAACGGGGAGCGCAGCAAAACCGGTACCTTGATCGTCCCCAGTGATGACGCGACCTACCTCGTGCACTGCGATCTTTCACATCACATGGAACAGGGCTTGAAAGCCCAACTGGTAGTGGGCGAGGGCAGTGGTAACCTCCCGAGCATTCCGGGTATCACGGGTTATCGTATGCCTGATGATTATAAAAACGAATAAGAGGAATCGTTTGATGACCACTGACATATTTGATCTCACCAGCAAGATCGCTTTGATTACAGGCGGCAGCCGCGGGCTCGGACGGCAGATGGCGCTGGGCTTCGCCGATCATGGTGCCGATGTTGCGGTGGTCAGCCGCAAGTTGGAACAATGCGAAAAAACGGCGGCCGAAATCGAAGCAAAGGGCCGGCGCGCGTTTCCTTATGCGTGCCACGTTGGCCATTGGGAGGAACTCGATCCGATGGTCGACGCGATAAACGCACATTTCGGCCGCATCGATATCCTCGTCAACAACGCCGGTCTGTCGCCGCTTTATCCGTCGCTGGATCAGATCACAGAAGAACTCTTCGATAAAGTCGTCGCGATCAATCTTAAAGGGCCGTTTCGCCTGTGCGCAGTCGTGGGGAAGCAAATGATGGAGGGAGAGGGCGGCTCTATCATCAACGTCTCCAGCACCGCGGCGATGACGCCGAGCCCTACCGCACAACCTTATGGCGCAGCGAAGGCCGGGCTCAACGCGATCACGCGGTCCTTCGCCCACGCCTACGGACCCAAGGTGCGGGTCAACTGCATCATGGCCGGTCCCTATCTCACCGATATCTCGAAGGCTTGGGACATGGACGCGTTCGAAAAACGGGCTCAACGCGGAGCGCTCAAGCGCGGCGGGCAGCCCGAAGAGATCGTCGGCGCCGCTTTGTATTTTGCGAGCGCCGCGTCGAGCTTTGCCAGTGGTGCAATCCTGCCGGTCGATGGGGGTTGGTTAGGGACGGACAATTAGCGCGTTAATGCGCCTTAGCCGTGCATCGTCAATCCGCCTGACACGCTGATCGTCTGGCCGGTGATGAACTCGGCCTCGTCGCTGGCGAGAAACACGACGATGCCGGCGATGTCTTCCGGCTGACCGAGGCGTTTAAGCGGTATCGCCCATTTCAAGCCTTCGTAAATCTTCTTACCAAAATCACCTTCGCCCGTGAAACTGTCGAGGAGGGGCGTTTCGGTAGGTCCCGGGCATACGCAGTTGACGCGGACGTTTCCGCGTGCGGTTTCCCGCGCCAGGGTCTTCGTGAAGGCGATGATGCCGCCTTTGCAGGCCGAATAGACGGATTCGCCGGACGAGCCGACACGGCCTGCATCAGACGCGATATTGATGATGCGTCCGCCGCCGTCGTCCAGCATGCGCGGTACGACCCGATGCTGCATGTTGAGCGACCCATAGAGGTTGATGTCTATGACCTTGTGCCAGAACTCGGGCTCCGATTCGACGAACTGGACTGGGATATCCCAGCCGGCGTTATTGACGAGCACGTCGATGCTGCCCAATTTATCGTGAATGAGGTCGACGGCCGAGCTGACAGCTGCGTAATCGGTGATGTCGAGCACGGTGGTCTTGAGGCGCTCGTTGCTGGACAAGTCCGAAGCAAGGGTCGAGAGCCCTTCATCGTTAATATCCAGTGCTACAACGATCGCATCTTCTTCCCAGAACCGCTTGGCTATAGCCCGGCCGATGCCGCGCGCAGCACCAGTGATCAGCACGACTTTATCCTTCAAACCTCGCATGGGTGGTCCATCCTCATCGCGTTTTTATGACCCCGACATCGTAGGGTGGGCCGCTGCCTTGGTCCATTGGCGGTTGGGCGGCAAAATGGCGTAAGTGCCCACTTCGCAGTTAGGCCTTTTCCCGGTTATAAATAATATTTAACATAATAACCATTATGCGAACTTATACGGAGGACGGCGGGGAGACTGGCCCCGGGTCATCGACCGATATAAAGGTACGGATCCGCTGCAGCGACTTGGCTCATCACCGTTTCCGCACGGCTGAATTCCTTTGCCACTGCGATCTCGGCGGCGGTCTGGGGCCCCGCACCGAGGTAACTGCCGAGGCGCCGGCCCCAGGCGATGGTGTCGTGGCCCCGCTTGAGCCGGGTTTGTTCCCACCGATTCAGGGCCTCGCCGAGCTCGGCGTCCGGTGCATCGAAGGCCCCGGCCAGCGCGTTCGCGTCGGCGGCGGCCTTGGACACGCCCATACCGACGTGCGGCCGCGCCGGAAACGCCGCATCGCCGATGAACAGCACCCGGCCATGGCGCAGCGCAGCGCACGTGCCGTCGATGATCGGTTGCAGAAACGGACGTTCGGTATGGGTGATAAAAGCCTGAAATTGCGGTGGTAACAGGGCTTCAGCGGCGCTGCGCATGGCGCTGAGATGAGCAGCCCGAATCAACGGTGGCGGGATGCCGTTGGGGTGCGTGACCCCGTCTGCGTCGGTCAGCAGGTCGTTCAAGGTGGCGCCCGCCGCAGCTGGGCGGTACCAGACCCAATTGAACCACCGGTGCCCGGGCCGCAGGTCGTCGTCCGGTCCCGGTACGAGGTACACGAGCATGTGTTCGCGATGCGGCAGGGAAAAAGTCATCTTGCGGTTAAGTTGCGCGCGTATCGGCGCCGCTATCTCGTTTTCCTGAGCGAGGCCGCGCCAGGCGATATAACCCGCATAATCAAGGCCCTGCTCGCCCATCAATAGCGACCTCAAGGTGGAATACACGCCGTCCGCCGCGATCAACCAGCGTGCTTCCAGCGGCGCCGCGTCCGCGAAGCGCAGGGTGATGTGTTCTTCTGTATTTTCAACATCTTGGAGCACCGCCCCCGGGTGGTAATGGGCGTCGGGAAACTCGCGACGCAGCAGGCGAAACAGCAGGCCCCAAGAAGTGAAAGTCTGTTGCATCGCGTGTTCGCCGACAACCCGGCCGGTCCGATCCAGGGTCATGCGCCCGACGGAATCCACGCCGACCTCCCCCGACAGCGTGATTCCGGCATTCTCGAGCGTATCGAACAAGTCCATGTGGACGGCGATACCGGCGCCGCGACTGGATAATTCGGTGCGCGACCGTTCATAGATGTCCACGTCCCAACCCGTCCGGCGCAGGAGCGTCCCTGCGAGCAAACCGGCGATCGAGCCGCCGACGATTGCAATGTGGCCGCGCGAGGTCACACGAAGTGCTCGCTAATAGATATAATCAACTTTAAACATTATTTTTAATATTATGATATTTATAAATTATTTCTGGATAGTTAAACCACTTTCTCGCCATGCCCGCATATGCCCTTCGAGATACAAGACCTGCGTATAGCCCGCGAGTCGCAGCGCCGCTTTCGCCAGACCTGCACGCGGACCCAATTCGCAATAAACGACGATGGGGTGCGACTTATCGACCGACAGGCGTTTCATCTCCGTTGGAAAGGTTTGAATCGGCATCAACAGCGCGCCGGGAACGTGTCCCCGCGCGTATTCGTCCGGGGTGCGCACATCGATCACTACAGGCCCCTGCCCCGTCCCGAGTTGCGCGGCCAAGGCCGAATTCTTTACATAATCACTGTCATCGGCAGCGGCGCCGAACGCCATCACCCAGAGGGCGACGGCCGCTGTCGCGACCCCAGTCATACCTGCGCTCATCGACAAATCCTGCGGGAATGCCCGATTGGGCGGCCAGTGTTTTCCCCAGCGGCCCAAGCTTTGCAACGAGGCATGATCGAAGCGAAATTTACCAGTTCGACCCCGATCGAAACAAATTGCGTTCATGCGACGCCATTGTCGACGCGTTTGCGTTCGATATGGCCGCTTGGGGGCGCTCGAACGCGCGGCGCGGCGCACCATCGGGATGGTTTTATCGTGATCGAGGTGCACAATGGCGGGTATGAGTAGTCCGAGCGTGCCGCCCTTGCATGAGGCCGGCGGCGATCCCCAAGCGCCCCGCTACGCCGGTTTCTGGTTGCGTACCGTTGCCGTGTTGATCGATACCGTCATTGTGCTCGCCGTGATCGTACCGTTGCTGCTGGCGATTTACGGGCAAGGCTATCTGGTTAAAACGCAATTTCTGATGGGGCCCTGGGACTTCATCATCAATTACGTCTTCCCGTTCCTGGCGGTTATCGTGTTTTGGCGTTTTCGCGGTGCGACGCCGGGCAAGATGGTGTTCGGCGCGGTAATCGTCGACGCGGAATCGCTCGGCCCACTGTCGAACAAGCAGCTGGTCGGACGTTACTTCGCGTACATCCCCGCGATCTTCGTGTTTGGTCTGGGGATCCTGTGGGTCGCCTTCGACAAGCGCAAACAGGGATGGCACGACAAATTGGCCAAGACGGTCGTCATTCGGCCGGCAAAGAAACCGCGGTAACTAAAACAGCTCGGCGGGTCCCTTAGGCACGATGCCTGTCGGATTGATACTCCGGTGGCTGCCGAAGTAATGGTCCTTGATATGGTCCATATGCACCGTATCCGCTATTCCAGGCCGGTCGTAGAGTCGTCGTAACAGGGCTTGCAGGTTGGGGTAGTCTTTAATGCGTCGCAGGTTGCACTTGAAATGAAAAAAGTAGACCGCGTCGAAGCGCACGAGCGTCGTGAATAAACGCCAATCCGCTTCCGTTATTTGCTCACCGCACAGATAAGCGCGGCCCTCTAAACGTTCTTCCAGCCAATCCAGCGTTTCGAACAGCGCCGTTACGGCTTCGTCGTACGCTTCCTGAGACGAGGCGAATCCGGATCGATAGACGCCGTTGTTCACGGTTTCGTAAACGCGCGCATTGATGGCGTCTATTTCTTCGCGCAACTCGGATGGATAAAAATCGCCTGCGGTTGCGCCGACGCCATCGAAGGCGGCGTTAAACATGCGGATGATCTCCGATGATTCATTACTGACGATGGTGCCCCTTTGCTTGCCCCATAACACGGGTACGGTTACGCGTCTGGTGAAATCAGCTTGCGCGGCCGTGTAGACCTCGTGGAGATATCGGGCGTCTGCGTTGGGATCGGGGATGACGCCGTCGCCGGCTTCGAAGGTCCAGCCGTTTTCAGCCATATACCAGTGCACGACCGACAGCGAGATCTGATCTTCCAAGCCCTTCAGACTGCGGAAGATCAAGGTGCGATGGGCCCACGGGCAGGCGTGGCCGATATACAGATGATAGCGGTCGCGCTCTGCGGGGAAGTTTCCGCTGCCCGACGGACCGGGCGAGCCGTCCGGCGTGATCCAGTTGCGGAATAGCGCGTCCGCGCGCAGGAAGCGGCCTTTGCTCGTTCGGGTGTCAGCCTGATCCTGAACCCATTTACCGTCGACAAGCTTACCCACGCCTATACCTCCTAGGCCGCCAATTTGAACAATTCGAAAAAGTTCCGGGTCGTGTAAGCGGCGAAGTCATCCATCGTCTCCTCACGCAGCCCGGCCAAGAACTCAGCCGTGTGGCGCACGTAGGCCGGTTCATTCTGTTTACCTCGGCGCGGCACCGGCGCGAGCCACGGCGAATCGGTTTCGACCAGCAACCGTTCGGACGGTAGCTCCCGCGCAACGTGCTGCAGGTCTTGCGCATTCTTGAAGGTCACGATACCCGACAGCGATATGTAAAAGCCGAGCTCCATCGCGGCGCGGGCGGTCTGCGCATCGTCTACGAAACAGTGCATGACACCGCCGACGTCCCCGGCTGATTCTTCGCGCAAGATCTTGATCACGTCGCCGGCGGCGTCGCGGCAGTGGACGATCATGGGCTTCGCTGTTTCACGCGCTGCTCGGATGTGGATACGAAAACGTTCGCGTTGCCAATCGAGATCGCCCTGGCTGCGATAGTAATCGAGTCCGGTTTCGCCGATAGCGACGATCGCTGGGTTGTCGGCGAGTCGTACGAGTTCATGCACTGTCGGTTCTCTCACCTCTTGTCCCGAATTGGGATGGACACCGACGGATGCTGAGACGTCGTCGGTGTTCGCTGCTAACCTCGCAACGGCGTCGAAGGTCTCGAGATCTACCGATACGCATAACATGTGCGCAACGTCAGCGCAGCGCGCGCGCTCCAGTATGCCCGGCAGCCCTTCCGCGCCGCCGTCGATCAGCGGTAGGTGGCAATGCGAGTCGACTAAGTGCATGTGTATATAGGTATGCGCGGCGGCGCCTAGGACACCGCCCGGTTAACGGCGGAATTTACATCGTGTGCGTCTGGCGATCGGACTTGAGCGCGCCGGCCAATTGCGTCTCGATCTTGTTGCGGGTCGCGCCGTTATCCAGTTCGCTGAACTGCACGCCGATGCCGGCCGTGCGATTACCCTGCGCGCCTTTGGGCGTGATCCAGACGACGCGGCCTGCCACCGGCAGCTTTTCCTTGCTGTCGGTCAAGGTGAGCAGCATGAAGACTTCGTCCCCGATTTTGTACGCTTTGTTGGTCGGAATGAACAGGCCGCCGTTCTTGATGAACGGCATGTAAGCGGTATACAGCGAACTCTTGTCGCGAATCGTCAGTGACAGGATCCCTTGTCGGGGGTTCTTCCCGGCTGCACTCATGCTCTGTTCTCCATATGTGTGGTTCGCGCCCAGCCAAACCACAGATTCTCGATGATTTCCGCGCCCCTGACGCCGCTTGATCGTAATACCAGTGACCGCGCCAGCGCAACTTCATCCAGATATAGGAATAGACGCTTAAAGTCTAATTTATCGGCGATTTTCTGCAACTCCGCGAGCTGCTTCTCGGGGGTTCTCAGACGCGCCAGCCGATGGCCGGTATGGAGCAATATCAGGGCCTGTACCAGGGTTTCCAACGCGTCGATAAAGGCCTGTACATCGATCGCGGCAAAATCGCGGGCCGCGTCCAGGGCGTGCACTTGCCGCTCGGCCATCGCTGCCAGTGCTCCGATGAGATCGTTCAGCAAGCTTATCCGTCCGTCCGTGATCTGCTCGACGATGTCGAGGGGTGCGCCGGCGAGCGCCAGCGATTCAATCGCCTCGCTGAGCGATTCGGCCGTGTCGTTCCGACTCAACCATCCCTCCACTTCGTCCCAGGGCGGTGCTTCGATAGTGATGCGCTGGCAGCGGCTGATGACGGTTGCCGGCAGCAGGCCCGCACGGTGCGAGACCAGTAACAGCAGCGCGCGCGGGGGTGGCTCCTCCAAAATTTTCAACAGCGCGTTCGCGGCGGCCGTATTCATCGCCTCGGCCGGGCATATGACGCCGATTTTGTAACCCAGGTAGTGCGACTTGAGTGTATAGAAATCGATCAACGCACGGACCTGATCGATCACGATAGCGGTGCGCTCATCCTCGGGACTGAGACGCTTGTAATCCGGGTGGTTGCCGCTCGCCAGGAGCGTACAACCGCGACACCGACCACACGGGCGGGACGCGTGGTGTTCGGCTTCGCACAAAATCGTGGCGGCGAACGACTCGGCCAGATCCAATTTACCCACCCCAGCGCGCCCGCTCAGGAGATAGGCGTGTCCCAACGTACCCGCCGCCAAGCGCGATTCGAGATCACGCCTATGTGCTTCCAACCAGGGATAGGGCGCGTTCATGAATACCGCTCTTGCAATGCGGCGCGGATCTCTGCGTGGACCATCTCGAGGTCTTGGCCGGCATCGATCGTGATGATCCGATTGGGAAATTCCGCGGCGCGTGCCAGGTAGGCGTCACGCACGCGCGCAAAAAACGGGATGTTCTCGGATTCGATACGGTCGGCAGCGTGACGTCCCCGAGCACGTTCGAGACCAACGTCGGGCGCCGTGTCGAGCAGCAGCGTCGTATGCGGTTGCAGATCGGCGTGAACCAGTGCTTCTGCGTCACTGATCGCCGTATTCGAAAGGCCGCGGCCGCCGCCTTGATAAGCGTAGGTCGCGTCGGTGAACCGATCGCAAACTACGCACTCACCGCGGATCAAAGTCGGCCGGATCACTTCCTCGAGGTGTTGAGCGCGCGCGGCGAACATGAGCAACAATTCGGTATCGGCACACATCGACGCCGACCGTTTATCTAACACCAATGTACGAATGCGCTCACCAAGTTCGGTGCCGCCCGGTTCGCGTGTCGCCACGACCACCCGGCCGAGGCCTTGCATCGTTCCGACGACGCATTCGACCGCACTGCTCTTACCCGCACCTTCGATACCCTCGAGCGTAATGAACTCACCGATACCCATGTCGGATCACCGGTCCTATTTCCGCAGCTGGTAACGGCGTACGGCCGCATTGTGTTGCTGCAGGGTTTCAGAGAATTGATGCGTTCCGTCGCCTTTCGCGACGAAATAGAGCGCCTTACCCGCGGCCGGATCGGTGGCCGCAGCGATCGCCGCCTCGCCCGGCATGGCGATCGGGGTCGGTGGCAATCCCGCGCGCGTGTAGGTGTTATACGGCGTATCCCGAGTGAGATCGACGCGCTTCAAGTTACCGTCGAAGGCGTCGCCGAGACCGTATATCACGGTGGGGTCGGTTTGCAGCTTCATACCCTTCTTGAGCCGGCGGACGAGCACACCGCCAATCGAACGGCGTTCTTCAGCCTGCCCCGTTTCCTTCTCGATGATCGACGCCATGATAAGGGCTTCGTAAGCCGATGCGTATGGCAGATCGGCCGCACGGCTGTCCCACGCTTCGTCGAGTATCTGGCATAAGCGCTCATGCGCGCGCTCGAGCACGCTTCGATCGGTCGAGCCCACCGAATATTCATAGGTCGACGGAAAAAACATGCCTTCAAGCGATCGCTTCGCGACACCCAATTCGGCTAAGATTTTCAAGTCGGATTTCGAGTCGATGGTATGCTCGAGGTGCGGCTGCGCGGCTAGTACGCGTCGCATGTCGGCGAAGCGGCTGCCCTCAATGAAGGTAACGGCAAAGTTTTTCGTGTCACCCGCACGAAAGCGACTGAGGATTAACGCCGGGGTATCTTCGGGGGCGATCTCATAGGTTCCCGCTTGGATCAAACTCGCAATGCCATCCAAGCGCGCGCGCAGCACGAATAGTCCGTGGTGTGTAATCCAGCCTTCGGCCTCTATGTTGCGCGCAACTTGCGACATATTCGTACCAGGATCGATGGTGAACAACTGCGGCGAGGATATCGATAACGGCGTTTGCATCACCCGCCCCATTTCCCGCCACGCAATAATGCCGCCCGTCGCTGCAACGGCCGTTGCAAGCACTACGATTAAACCGATGAGGCGCGAGGCGCGGCTCATACACTGCCGGGGACGCTAAATTTGGCTGAACACCAGCGTACTGTTGGTGCCGCCAAAGCCGAAGGAGTTCGACAATGCAATCTTGACCGTCATGTCGCGCGCTTCGTTGGGAACATAGTCGAGATCACATTCTGGATCGGGATGAGTGAGGTTTATCGTCGGCGGCACGACCTGATCGCGTAGCGCGAGAATCGTATAGACCGCCTCCGCGCCACCGGCTGCGCCGAGCATATGGCCGACCATCGATTTGGTCGAACTCATTGCGACTTCGTAGGCGTGATCGCCAAATGCGATTTTCGCGGCGTCCGACTCGGCTTTATCGCCCGCCGGCGTCGATGTTCCGTGTGCGTTGATGTAATCGATATCCGTTGTGTTCAACTTGGCATCCGCGAGAGCCAAAGCCATGCAATCGGCCGCGCCCTCCCCATTGGGCGATGGCGCGGTTATATGGTAGGCGTCGCTATTCATCGCAAAGCCAACGAGTTCCGCGTAAATATTGGCGCCGCGCGCCTGTGCATGTTCGAGCGATTCAAGGACGAGTATGCCGGCGCCGTCGCTCAGCACGAATCCGTCACGTTCCGCATCCCACGGCCTGCTCGCGGTGGTGGGGTCATCGTTGCGGGTGGACAGCGCTTTCGCCGATGCAAAGCCGCCGATGCCCGTCGGGCAGGTTGCAAACTCGGCGCCGCCTGCAATGATGATGTCCTGTTCGCCGCGTTCGATCGTTCGTGCGCCCAGCCCAATACTGTGCCCGCCGCTCGAACACGCGGAGACCACACCGTAATTAGCGCCCTTGATGCCGTATTTGATCGACAAATTGCCCGACACCATGTTGATGATGTTGCTTGGAACGAAGAACGGTGAAATCTTCCGCGGTCCGCCGTCAGCGAAAGATTGGTAGCCTTTTTCGATGCCCGGCAAGCCGCCGATGCCCGAACCAATGATCGTACCGGTACGTTTGGCATTGGCTTCAGTAACCTCGATTCCAGCGTCATCTATCGCCTCGATCGCCGCAGCTAGACCGTAGTGTATGAACGGGTCCATGCGGCGCGCTTCCTTCGCCGGAATAAACTTCGTAACATCGAAGTCCTTGATTTCGCCCGCGATACGGGTAGGGAACTCCGAGGCATCGAACACGGTGATGGGAGCGACGCCGCTTACGCCATTAACGGTTTTTTCCCACGATGCGGCGACCGTGTTGCCGTTTGGGGCAACCAATCCCAGGCCCGTCACCACCACTCGATGCGCCAACGCCTACGTTCCTCTAGAAATGGAAAAGGCCGCGTTTCATCAGTGAATCGCGGCCTTCGCCTGAATGATTATGGCGCTTACGCGTCCAAGTGTTCGTTGATGTAATCGATGGCCTGTTGAACCGTGGTTATTTTTTCTGCTTCTTCGTCCGGAATTTCGGTTTTGAATTCTTCTTCTAGCGCCATCACCAGCTCAACGGTATCGAGTGAGTCCGCGCCCAGATCGTCGACAAATGACGCTTCGTTCGTGACTTCTTCTTCTTTGACGCCTAACTGTTCGACGACGATCTTCTGGACACGTTCTTCAACGCTGCTCATCGTATGAGTTTCCTCCCACTTCACGAGCCGCCATGGCGGCGGCGGGTGTTAGTTTAGTGCAAACAAACTAAACTGCAAGCAAGCTTAGGTTGATACAAAAAACGACTTAAAAACATCAAATTACATAAGATAGAATCTGGTAAGTAAAACGACAACGCGCGTCGATTTATACCATGTGCATGCCGCCGTTCACGTGGATCGTTTCGCCGTTGATATAAGACGCGCCGTCAGATGCGAGGAAGGCAACCACCGCAGCGATTTCATCCGCCGTTCCCATGCGCCCCATCGGAATGCGATCGATTGCGCGTTCCTTTTGTTCATCGGTTAGTCCACGCGTCATGTCGGTGTCGATCAATCCCGGCGCCACGGCATTGACCGTAATGCCGCGACTCGCGACTTCCTGTGCAAGTGATTTGGTGAATCCGACGATCCCGGCCTTCGCGGCCGCGTAATTCGATTGTCCGGCATTGCCCACAACGCCGATGACGGACGTGATGTTGATGATGCGGCCGTATCTCGCTTTCAACATTGGCCGCACGAAACGCCTGCAGAGCGTAAAAACCGACCCGAGGTTGGCTGCGATCACGGCATCCCACTCCTCGTCCTTCATGCGCAGGAGCAGGTTGTCACGGGTTATACCCGCATTGTTGACGACTACGGTGGGCTGCTGGGCCCGTTCCTCGAGTTCTGCGAAGAAGGCGTCGAGCGATGCGGCGCTCGAGACGTCCAACGGCAACGCAGCGATGAGTTCACCGCCGGAACCGAGCGCGTTTTCGATCGACTCGATGCCAGTTTGTCCAGTGGCCGTGCCAATTACACCGAATCCAGCCTGCGCGAGCATCTTCGCGATCGCAAGGCCGATGCCGCGGCTAGCGCCGGTAATGAGGGCGATGCGTTTTTCGCTCATGCGCTGCTCTGTGCACAAACCGCGATCTGATCACGGATCGTTCCGCCATCTGGGAGCGGTGTGCAGCCCATTGAACGATCGATTCGCTTGATCAATGCGGTCAACACTTTGCCGGGGCCGCATTCGTAAATCCGCGTTATTCTGCATTGTGCAAATTTTTCGACCGATTCGATCCAACGAACCGGCGAGTAGAGCTGTCGTATCAAGGCGTTCTTAATCCCCTGCGCATCCGCATGCGCCCGGGCATCGACATTGTGAATCACTTCGATCTGCGGCGGTTTCAATGTTATCTGCTCTAGCCGGTCCGCGAGCCGTTCGGCGGCGGGCCGCATTAAATCGCAGTGTATGGGCGCGCTGACCGCGAGCGGGATCACGCGTTTGGCGCCGGACTCGCGGCTGAGTTCGCACGCCGCGTCGACCGCGGCCGTTTGGCCCGCGATTACGATTTGTCCGGGCGCGTTGAGATTCGCGCAGGCGCAGGTCCCATGCCGCTCTGCCGCCTGCCGGCAGATCGCCTCGAGCGCGTTCAATTCCAGACCGAGGATCGCCGCCATGGCCCCCTCACCTTCCGGTACCGCTTCCTGTATGAAGCGCCCGCGGTCTGCCACGAGCGCCACCGCGGCGTCGAATTCGAGGGCCCCGGCGCAAACCAACGCGGTGTATTCACCAAAGCTGTGTCCCGCCAGACGCGCCGGCCGCGGCCCACCCGCTGCGATCCAGACGTCCCACGTCGCGACACTCGCCGCGAGGAGCGCCGGCTGGGTATGTTCGGTGCGGTTCAAGCGTTCTGCCGGGCCGTTGCAGACTAGATCCCAAAGGTCGAACCCTAATATTCGCGAAGCCGTCGCGAAACGTATTTCGACCTCGTCGGCGTCTTTTGCCAAGTCGGACATCATGCCGACGGCTTGTGAACCTTGACCGGGAAATACGAAGCCCAAGTTGGTTTGCGAATTCGGGGCGTTCACGTCGCTCCGGGTTCACCGAACGATTCCTCGAGTCGATGGCTAATGCGTTCGGGGACCCCTTTTTCAATTTCCACGACTGCTACGTCGATCGCGTTGGAAAATGACAACGCATCCGCACCGCCATGGCTTTTGATGACGATACCCTTCAACCCGAGCAGGCTTGCGCCGTTATAGCGCCGGGGATCCGCGCGACGCCGCAGCGTTTTTAGAGTGTTTTGGGCGACTGTCGCGCCGAGTTTCGACAGCAAGGTGCGATTGAATTCCTCACGCGCGATTTCGGTGAGCATATGCGCAGCGCCTTCGCTCGCTTTTAACGCGACATTACCGACGAAGCCGTCGCAAACGATGACATCGACTTTGCCGCGAAACATGTCGCCCCCTTCGACGAATCCGAAATAATTCAAGGGGCTCTGTTCCATTAGGATCGCAGTCTGCTTAACGCGATCGTTGCCCTTAATTTCTTCTTCACCGATATTCAGCAGAGCGACCGTAGGCTGCTCGCGATTGTCCACAGCCTCGGCCAATACTGCGCCCATGACCGCGAACCGAAACAATTCTTCGGACGATGAATCGACGTTGGCGCCGAGGTCGAGAACATGCGTATGGCCCTTGATCCCCGGCATCGCGCCGCAAATAGCCGGGCGATCGATGCCGGGCAGCGTTTTCAATACGAAGCGCGCTATGGCCATCAGGGCGCCGGTGTTACCCGCACTCACGCAGGCCGAGGCCGTGCCGTCTTTGACGAGATCGATCGCTTTGCGCATCGATGATTCGCGCTTTTTACGCAGCGCCGAAGACGGTTTCTCGTGCATCTCGACGACCTGAGACGCATGTTCGACTTCGATACGTTCGTGCTTGCCGAGCCCCGCTTCCGCCAACCGCGAGGCGAGTTCGGCTTCGTCGCCAACGAGCACGAGGGCGAGTGTGGGATGACGTTCGAGCGCGCCCGCCGCAGCCGGTACCGTCACCTGCGGGCCGAAGTCGCCGCCCATGGCGTCTAGTGCAATTCGAATGGTCAAATCGACCGTTGGGTATCGTTTGTGGTCCAGGCCGCCGCGGCCCAGCTGGGCCTAACCTTCGTCCGGAACGACTTTTTTTCCGCGGTAGTAGCCGTCCTCACTGACGTGATGGCGCCGATGCGTCTCACCAGTCGTCGGGTCTTCCGACAGTGCGGCTTTTTTGAGTGCATCGTGAGACCGTCGGCTGCCGCGTCTCGACGGCGTGCCCTTGTTCTGTTGTACAGCCATTATTTCAACTCCGCTCCCGGTATCCGTTCGACGTCAACTACGATTTCAGTTTCGCTTATCGATCAGATCCGCCAGGCCCGCAAATGGTTTATATCTTTCCTCGGTCGATCCTACCGCACCACTCCTTGGAGCGCTGCATGAGGCTTCGTCGTGCGCCGGTATCATCGGGCATGCGAGCAGTATCTCATCTTCGACTAACTCGGCAAGCTTGAGTCGCCCGTCCGGTACGGCAACGACATCCAGCCCCTCGGATTCGTCGTCGTCTATCGACCGTAACGCCACGACGCAGACAGTGACGCCGATTTCCAGCGACATCCACTGCAGACATCGTTGGCATTGAGCCTCGATCGGCGCGGTGATCGCCCCATTGATGACCGCACGCCCATGCTCGTCACGACAGAATTCCAACTTGACAACCGCACTGCCGGTGATTCGAAATGTGCCGCCGACGCGCGCCAGGCGCGCAGCCGCAATGGAGCCGGACACCGAACCGAACTCATCAGCGAGTTGTCGACAGTCGACCTCGTCCGGTAGTTCGGTTGCCATTGGGGCGCGGTATTATAGGTCAAACATCAGGCAGTTAGAACATATAACCATGTCGCGACTCGTCCTCGCGTCATCCTCGATCTACCGCCGCCAACTGATGACGAGCCTCAATAAGCCGTTTACGTGGCAGGCGCCGGACATCGATGAAACACCAGTGCCGTCGGAGCGCCCCGAAGCGCTGGTTTTACGCCTGTCGATCGCCAAAGCGCGCGCCGTCGCGCCCGCCTTTCGTCGTCACCTCATTATCGGGAGCGATCAAGTCGCCTTGATCGGAGATCGCGTATTGGGTAAGCCGGGCGATCGCGCCGGCGCCATCGGGCAACTCGAAGCGGCGTCCGGCCGAACCTTGCGGTTCCTTACGGGTCTGTGCCTGTTCGATTCCGCGCGCGACCAACACGAGGCTTCGATCGTGCCCTGCGACGTCGTGATCCGTGATCTATCGCGGGCCGAGATCGAGGCCTACGTCGATGCCGAACGCCCCTATGATTGTGCGGGCAGTTTCAAGTTCGAGGGCTTAGGGGTCGCGCTCTGCGAGCGAATCGACTGTGATGATCCGACCGCCTTGACCGGGTTGCCCCTGATCGAGCTCGTATCGATGCTTGCCAGGTCTGGCGTTGACGTCTTGAACGATTTACCAGGAGACGCCGTCCGTACGGATCAACCAGGCGATTAGACTCGCGCCCGCGCGCCGGAACATGCCTTCCAGCGAATAATCCTTAGGTG
Source organism: Gammaproteobacteria bacterium (assembly GCA_965217605.1). GTDB lineage: Bacteria > Pseudomonadota > Gammaproteobacteria > JAYYZW01. The sequence goes on along the minus strand of CBDCJB010000001.1, from coordinate 563,509 downwards.
TGAAGTCAACGATCTTCTCGGCTCCGATAACCTCGCGTGCGACGTACCCGCTCGAACCGAACTCGTCCACCAGGCCGAGTTCCAAGCCACGCTCGCCGGTCCAGAACAACCCGGAAAATAGGTCCGGGTTATCGGCGAGCTTATCGCGGCGTCCCTTCAGCACGGTGTTGACGAACTGTTCGTGCACCTCGCCTAGAAGTTCCTGCACATGATCTACGTGCTTGTCTTGGAGCGGCGAAAAGGGATCGAGAAAGGCCTTGTTCTCACCGGCGGTGAGCAAACGGCGCTCGACGCCGAGCTTTTGCATGGAGTCGACGAATCCGAATCCATCCATGCGCACGCCGATCGAACCGACGATGCTCGCTTTATCGGCGTAAATTTTGTCGGCAGCCGTCGCGATGTAATACCCGCCCGACGCGCAGATATCTTGAATCACCGCGTAGAGCGGAATCTTGGGATATTTTTGGCGCAGTCGAAAGATTTCATCATTGATATAACCAGCCTGTACGGGGCTGCCGCCGGGACTGTTGATACGCATGATGACGCCCGCCGTGGCCTTATTTTTGAACGCCGCGCGCAGGCCCGTAACGACCACGTCGGCGCTGGCGTCACTGCCGTGCGCGATGATGCCCTGAACGTCGACGAGCGCGGTTACTTTGTCGGCGCCGAACGGTCCGTGCTGCCACAGCGACGGCGCGGACAGCGCCAATAACAACGTGACGTAGGCGAAGGCCAGAAACTTGAAGAAGATACCCCAACGTCTGTTCCTGCGTTGCTCGCGCAAAAATTCAAACGACATGCGCTCGACGAGTTGGCGTTCGAAATCCAGCGCGTTTCCGGACGCGGGCTTGTTCTCTGGCTCGGACGGTTCAGATCCCGAATCTTCCCATCCCATACTAAAGGTCTCCTAGTGTGCTGTCCCAAATAATAGGACACATTGTGTGTTTTGGGCATTATTCGCCCGCAAGCAGGCTCCTACGTCGGTTTCGGCACCGTAGGAGCTCGCTTGCGGGCGAATAGCGCGTCGAGGACTGCCTGTAACGATTCCGGCAACGCAGCAGCGACGTCGAAGTTTCTACCAAAAGCGGCGAACTCGATGTTGGACGCGTGCAGAAAAAGACGGTTGAGTCCGAGCGCATACATTTCGTCATTAAATTCAGCATCACCGTAACGCTTGTCCCCTGCCACGGGATGCCCGATGTATTGCGCATGCGCTCGGATCTGATGCATGCGTCCGGTAACGAGCCGTAGATCCGTCAGTGAATGGGCGCCGGTTGGAACGTGACCTTCGATAAGGGTTTGCGCTATTTTGCCCTCAGCGCTGGCGAACGCGCGCCGTTCTCCAGCGTCCGGCCGCAACGTCGCCAGCGGCACTTCGATGGTGGACAGGCCAGTCGGTACGCGGTTTTTCAATAAAGCCCGGTAACGCTTAACGCATGCCTGTGCGCGGATAAGGTCGTGAAATTCACGCAGCGCTTCGAGATGCTTGCTCAAAACGAGGCATCCCGAGGTATCACGATCGATGCGATGAGCAAGGTCGATACGCGGCGCATTGGGACGCATCTGCCGGACTATTTCGACCAATCCGTAACGCAAACCGGTACCGGCGTGGCAGGCGAGGCCCGCCGGCTTGTTTACGATCAGGAAGTGCTCGTCTTCGAAAAGTACGGCGCGTTCAACTTCGTCCAACCGGGTCCGCGGCGCACGCGCATGGCTGAAAACCGAGGCCTCCATCGGAGGGATGCGAATTTCGTCGTCGCAAGCCAGGCGGTAATGCGGTTTGACTCGACCGCCGTTTACGCGCACCTGGCCGCTCCTCAATAATTTATATATGAGACTTTTTGGCGTACCCTTGAGCCGTTTCACCAGGTAGTTGTCAATACGTCGGCCGCTGTGCTCGCGCGCGACCTTTTCCATTTGTACTTTATTGCTGCGCTGGCTCAAGGTTGCTACTATCGTGGGTGTTCTCCCACGCAATATTGCGCGTGGTGATTGAACGCGGAAGCGCTCCTTAGATGATGGGACGAAACGGCTGAATCGACTACCAGTTTAGCAAAGCCGCCTAACGCCATACCCGGATCGACGTGCGCCGAACGGCGGGGTCCGAACGACAGACAGGCTTGCAGCTGCACCGCAGGCAAGATCGCGCGGTCAAAGTCAGATTCAGCCGACATCAAACCCTAAACGGAGCGCAGCAAAATGGCCGCCGTGGACAAGGTGCCACGTGCATTTGAAAACAACCGTCGTCCGCCGCCACCGCGGCGAGCGACGTAATGAGCCTCGAAGGCAGGGGCGCTCGCCGCGAATGAGCGCGCCGGCAAACTGAACGACTTTGCCGTTCGCCCCGCTCGCGACTCGGTAACAGGGTTTAGGCACAATGAAAAGGATGCTGGTCAACGCGACCCAGCCGGAAGAGCTGCGCGTCGCTTTGGTCGATGGGCAACGCTTATACGACCTCGATATAGAAGCGACTGGACGAGAGCAGAAAAAGTCCAACATTTACAAGGGCAAGATCATCCGTATCGAGCCCAGCCTGGAAGCCGCATTTGTCGAATACGGTGGCAACCGCCACGGCTTTCTTCCTCTGAAGGAAGTCGCCCGCTCCCATTTCAAGGACAAGGGTAAGGGCAGCGGTCGGGTCAACATCAAGGACGTCCTGAGCGAAGGTCAACAGTTCATCGTTCAGGTCGAGAAGGAAGAACGCGGTAATAAGGGCGCGGCGTTGACGACCTTCATCAGTCTAGCCGGCCGTTATCTCGTCGCGATGCCGAACAACCCGCGGGCGGGCGGCGTTTCACGTCAGATCGAAGGCGGTGATCGCGACGAAGCGCGCGATTCGATGGCCGACCTGGTGATACCTTCAAACATGGGTTTGATTCTCCGCACCGCCGGCGTCGGTAAATCCACTGAAGAGCTGCAATGGGATCTCGATTATCTGCTGCAGTTGTGGAAGGCAATTTCCGAAGCCGCTGTGGATAGGGTGGCCCCATTTCTAATTTTCCAAGACCGCAACGTCATTATCCGCGCGATTCGCGATTACCTGCGCAACGACATCAGCGAAATTCTCGTCGATGACCAAAAATTGTATGAAGACGCCAGTGAATTCATGCAACAGGTCATGCCGCAGAACCTCTCCAAGCTCAAGCTCTACGATGACAGCGTGCCACTGTTCAATCGTTATCAGATTGAAGGCCAGATCGAATCGGCGTTTAGTCGTTCGATTCGGTTGCCGAGTGGCGGGTCGGTCGTGGTCGAACCCACGGAAGCATTGATCACCATCGATATCAATTCGTCGAAGGCCACCAAAGGCAGTGACATCGAGGAAACGGCGCTGCAAACCAATCTCGAGGCCGCTGAAGAAATCGGCCGGCAGCTGCGGCTGCGCGATCTGGGTGGCCTGATCGTCATCGACTTCATCGACATGTTATCGAACAAAAATCAGCGGGCAGTGGAAAGCAGATTGCGCGAGGCAGTCCGGATCGATCGCGCCCGCGTTCAGATCGGACGGATCTCCCGCTTCGGTTTGCTCGAAATGTCGCGCCAGCGCTTGCGGCCTTCTTTGACGGAATTCAGCCATGAAATTTGCCCGCGTTGCGATGGCGTTGGAGAAATACGTAGCGTTAAATCGACGGCCTTGGGTGTGCTCCGCTTGTTCGAAGAGGAGGCCATGAAGGAATCGACGGCCAAGGTTGCGGCACAAGTTCCGGTCGACGTCGCGACGTTCTTGCTCAATGAAAAGCGCCAAGACGTTACCGGCGTAGAGCAGCGCCACAGTGTCGATATATTGTTGATCCCCAATCAAAATCTCGAAACGCCTCATTTCGAGATCCAGCGCATTCGAGAGCAGGACATGCCCAAATTGGACCTGGGTGAAAGCTATGAAATGGTGTCTGCGGTCGAGAATCCCTCCGTCGATTTTGCCCGCGAGCCGGTCCCACAACCCGAACGGGCGGCGGTCAGCGATATCGACCGGCCAGGGCCCAAACCAGACGCATCCGGTGCATCGGGTGGACTCATGTCGACGTTGTCCCGAATATTGTTCGGCGCCAAAGACACTGCGAAGGTCCGTGAGGACACCGACGATCGTGGGCGTGGGGAACGCGGTGGCCGCGGCCGGCGGGGCGGCGGTGAAAATCGGCAGGCGGACGGCGGACGGCGTCCGCGCGGTGGCCGACGTTCCCAATCAAACCAGGACGGCGGTGAGCGCAAGCGCGGATCGAGTGGCAACCGTTCGCGCCGCGGCCGCGATCAGGCTGACACCGAGGCTGGTCGTGGCGGCAACGGCAGACGTAAAGCGAAACCGCGCAAGCCCGAGCACGCGCGGACAGAAGGCCAGCGGGGCAAACCCGAGGCGCAAGACAAAACGCCGCCTTCCGTGTCCGAAACGCCGGCGGACGACGTGCGGCATGTGGAACCGCCTAATTCCGCCACACCCCCCATCGAACCGATTCACGACGTGGAAGAGCAAGCGGTACAAAACGAGACGCCGGGGGTCCAAGTGCCGATCGATAGCTCGGACGAATCCGCTGCACTCGAACCCGAAAGGGACGACGCGGAGCGCTCGCAAACGCCGGGCGACGATCGCGACATCCCGCAGGAACGAGCGCCGCAACTTCAAGAACCCGAGTCCGATCCGTTCGGCGCAGCGGTCGTCGCTAGAAACCAGGCCGACGCCGCTGATGCTGAGGAACCCGGTGACGCGCTACCCGGGCCGACCCACGCCGATGAAGACGCAACGCTCCGCAATCGCAAGGAGATCCCCGAACACGTTACCGTGGTGGCACCCGATGCGGCGCCGGCGCCCGGACCCGAGAAGTTCCGCGAAGAGCTGGAGCGGCTGGTCGCCGGGGAATCGTCAACGGGTGACGACAATCCGACGCCGCAAAACGATGAGTCGGGTACGGAGCTAGGCATAGACTCCGAACGGGCACCTTAAACCGTCCGCCCCAGCGCGTTACGCCGAGGCCGTTTCCAGCACCACGAAGGCGACGGCGAAACCGCCGTCATCCGACAGACTCAGGTGGCTCGATCGAATGCCGCGTTCTGCGAACAGTTCCGCCGCGCGCCCGCTGACTTCGAGGCTCGGTTGGCCGCTGGGCGCGTGCACGACCCGGAACTGCCGCGGCGTGACACCTTGCTTGAATCCCGTTCCCAGCGCTTTTGAGGCCGCCTCTTTCGCGGCGAATCGCATCGCCAGGTAGCGTCCCGGATTGCGCGCACGTGGAAACTCCACCACTTCTATGGCGCACAGGATGCGCCGAGGAAAACGTTCTCCGAACTTCGTATATGCTCGCGTAAAGCGGCTGATTTCTGCGATGTCGACGCCGACTCCGGAGATCATGTACGCGCCTTTCGCATGCATTCCTTCATTTCAGCGACGGCCTGCTGCAAGCCGACGAACAGAGCTCGGGCCACGATCGCATGCCCGATATTGAGTTCGTTGATTTCTTTGATAGCGGCGATAGGACCGACGTTTTCGTAATGCAAACCGTGGCCTGCGTTGACGCACAGTCCCTGCGCCTTCGCGCGCCTGACCGCGCCCGCGATGTTTTCCAATTCGACACCTGAATCGTGCTCGGCATAACGTCCGGTATGGATTTCAATGGCGGGTACGGCCAAGCGTACGGCGGCGTCGATTTGAGCGGCCTGCGGATCGATAAACAGCGAAACCTCGATACCGCTTGCCGCGAGCGCTTCGCACACGGGCGCGAGTTGGGCGTAATGAGAAACTGCATCGAGGCCGCCTTCCGTAGTGAGTTCCTCGCGTTTCTCGGGGACGATGCAACAGGCTTCGGGCGCGATCTTGCACGCGATCCCGACCATTTCCTGAGTCGCCGCCATTTCGAGGTTCATGCGTGCGGATAGTGCGCGCCTCAGCCTGGTCAGGTCTGCGTCTTGGATGTGGCGCCGATCTTCGCGTAAATGCACGGTAATACCGTCGGCGCCACCCGCTTGGGCCGCTCGTGCCGCATCGAGGGTGTCCGGGTAAACAGTGCCGCGCGCCTGTCTGATCGTCGCAACGTGATCGATGTTGACGCCAAGCCTTAGGTCAGTTCCCGCCATGTTCCGGTTCGAACGTTTGCTGAGTCAAAAAAAGAACTGTGGATTTTACGGGGTTCAGCCGCCGTTTGCCTCGAACAGTTTCCTGGAGTTTAACTCGCGTCCATCGAGATGATGATGAAGCACGTATCGCATCAGTTGTTTCGCTTCACGGAGCGCGTCCCGCGTGAATTCGCCATGGCCTGCCAAGGCGAGCAAGGTTGCGCCTGTTACGCCGGGCGCAGCGTGTCCTTGGGCCTCGCTTACCGGACCTTGATCGAGCACGTAGCGATATTTACCTTCGGGCACGATCGAGGTGCCCGAATGGGCTTCGGTGTCGAGAATGAGCCCGAGTCCCAAGGCATCGAGCAGGCGCTTCTCGAAATATCGCAACAGCGGCTCCAACGGCGCATCGCCTCCGAGCCCTGCGGCGGCCGACGCATAGGCATCGAATAACGCTTCATTGGGGTCGTAAGGTGCAGTGAGGCGCAGGACTAACTCATTGATATAAAAAAGCGAGTACATGCGTTGGCCGTCGAGTACGGGCCCGCTTGTTTCGGTTTCGGCGTTTTTCAGGGTGCGCAGTTCGGACCGGCCCGTAAACGCCACGCGCAGCGGAACCAGCGGTTGCAGTATCGCGCCGGTGCGCGAGTTCTTTCTGAGCGCGCCGCGCGCAACCGCACCGACGCGGCCTTGCTCGCAGGTTAGAAAATCGATGATGAGGCTCGATTCGCGATACCGCCGGCGGTGCAGTACGTAGGCAATGTCCAAGGAGATCGAAGCTTCCCGTCCGGTAAAATTCAGGAATCGGTCAATCCGATCATGTTCAGGGCTTCCGGATTATCCATCCAGCCACGCTTGGTCTTAACCCAGGTCTTGAGATAGACCTTGCGTCCCAGCAACCGTTCCAAATCGCGTCGAGCGTCGGTCGAGATGCGCTTCATCAATGCGCCGTCCTTGCCAATGACGATCGATTTTTGACTGTTCCGATCGACCCATACCGTCGCATGAATATGGGTGATCTCGTCGTATTCGAGAAATTCGTCGACGACCACCGTGGTGTGGTACGGAAGTTCATCACCGAGATAGTTCAGGCTCTTTTCGCGAATGATCTCTCCTGCAAGGAACCGCTCCGGACGATCGGTTAGCTGATTATCCGGAAACACAGGATCGCGTTCCGGTACGTGTTCGACGATGGTGCGCCGCAGATCCTTCAGGCCGTCCCCGCTGTGCGCACAGATTGGGATCATGGCGCTAAACGATTTGTCCGCGGTGAGACCGGCTATCTGCGGCAACAGCTCTGCTTTCGAACCGAGCAGATCGTGTTTGTTCATCGCCAACAGCGCCGGCACCTTGCCCTCTGTAAGCATGGCATAGACGAGGTCATCGTCGTCGTGCCAACCGCGCGCATCGGTTACCTGTACCGCAACGTCGACGTCCGCAAGCGCTTGTTTAACCTGGCGGTTCATCAGGCGGTTGATCGCGGATTTAGGTCGGCGTTGCCACCCCGGTGTGTCAAGAAATATGAGCTGCGCGTCATCGTCTGTGTCTATACCCATGATCTGATACCGCGTGGTCTGCGGTTTGCGCGAGGTGATGCTGATCTTCTGGCCCAGGATTCGATTCAATAGTGTGGATTTGCCGACATTGGGTCTACCGACGATCGCAACGAATCCACAGCGCCCGGCCATGAACGTCAGTTATTGAGCAGGTTCAAAGCCGCGCGCGCAGCCGCTTGTTCGGCTTTGCGTCGGCTGCGTCCGATGGCGATAACGGGTTCGGTCAGCGCATCGGTATAACAACTCACTGTAAACGTCTGATCGTGAGACGGGCCGGACACACCCGTGGTTTCATAGCGCGGTAGATCGTAGCGCTGTCGTTGCAACAACTCCTGCAAGGCTGTCTTGGGATCCTTGGCGGCGCGAGCGGGATCGATCTCGGTGAGCTTGTCGGCAAACCATACTTCGACCATGTGCTGGCATGCGTCCATGCCGCCATCCAGGTAGACCGCCCCGACCAGTGCCTCCAGCGCATTTGCGAGGATCGAATCTCGCCGCCACCCACCACTTCTTTGTTCGCCCTCGCCGAGCACGAGCGCGCCACCGAGATCGAGCGTTCGCGCGACTTCGGCCAGCGTTTCCCTGTTCACCAGCGACGCCCGCGTTCGCGTGAGTTGACCCTCGTCGGCCCGCGGGAAATGTTCGAATAGGTACTCGGCTATGATCGAGCCGAGTAAGGCGTCGCCAAGAAATTCGAGTCGTTCGTTGTGGTTGGACCCTGCGCTACGGTGTGTCAGCGCCTGGATACGCAAATTGGCGTCGTTGAAGTCGTAATCCAAAGGGGTCGCGGTTAAGCTCGGTGGCTATTATCCGAACGCGTCGCCATCAATCCGTTTTCGAAGGTCCGAATTCGATGGCGTTGTTATAGTTCATGACGATATCCATGTTAGCGAAAAAAGGCCCACGTATTTCGTAAGCAAGCGTCACGATCTTGATCTTCGTGCCCTTTTTGCGCCCGACCTGAAGCGTTTTACGCAATTCGACGGTGGAAAACGTATCGACGTCGTTGACGTCGAACTGCCGCATGAGCGCTTTTGCGAACGCATTCTTGTTCATGCGTGGCCCGTTGGGATTCGTCGACAGTTTATCCATCGCCTGGTCGACTTTCATTTTCTCGTTGTAAATCGGCCACAGTTTCATGAGCATGAGCGCCGTGAAACCCAGGATAACGCACCACGTTAACAGGCCGCCCAAGGAGACGCCTCGCTGATCCCTTTTCAGATTCATCATCATCCCCTCCGTCTGTTAATGAATAGTCGTACCAATCCGTCCTAGATTCGGCCCGTTATCCCAGTTCATCCAAATATAAAACGCTCTTCCAACCAGGTTTTCGTCGGGGACATAACCCCAAAACCGAGAGTCGCGGCTATTGTCTCGATTGTCGCCCAGAACGAAGTAATGTCCGGGCGGAACCTTGAATTCCCTGCTCAGTGTCTGAGCGGTGGGTCGCAAGATTACGTGGTGGTCGGTACCACCTAGCTCCTCGCGGAACAGCCTCGATCCCGTATGCACGGTTGCTGATCGTACACCAACGTACGTACCTTCTGAAATATGAGGGGCCTGCTTACCGTTAATAAACAGCGCCTTATTGTGATACCGCACCACGTCACCAGGCAGCCCTACGACCCGTTTTATGAACGGCGTCGATGGATCCAAGGGATAACGGAAAACGACGACATCGCCGCGTTTGGGCGAATCGAGCTCGATGATCTTCTTGTAGAGGACCGGTATCCTGATGCCGTAGACAAATTTATTGACCAGAATGAAATCACCGACCAGTAGCGTCGGAACCATGGAGCCGGACGGGATCCGAAAGGGTTCGACGAGGAACGATCGTAACAGCAACACGATGAGGAATATCGGGAAGAACGAGCGCGCGTAATCGACGACGACCGGTAGCCGATAATATTCGGCGACTTGTTCGTCGGTGGCGTCGTCCGGCAATTCGCCTTTGCGCTTAAGGCGCTTTGACGCGAAGAAGCCGCTATCAATAGCCCAGATCAAGCCGCTGACGACGACCAGCAGTGTCAGTACGGCTGCGAAATCCCAGATCACTAAGGTTTACCGGCGAAAAGAGCGCGATTCTAGCGCACCCCGGTCCGGCAAACACCGTTCGCCACTGCGGCACTCAACCCGGCGTCACGCCGAAGAAACGAATTCGTTTAAGGATTGTTCATTGAAATGGCTCACGCAAAGCTCGATCTCGCCGTGCATCAAAACCGGCACGCGCGTGCCATATCGCTCCGCCAGGTGCGGGTTGGTGTCGATATCGACAACCTTCAAGGTGTAACGCCGGCGCCACTTGTCCCAGCGCGCAAGCTCACCGAGAAATTCGTCACAGAGCGGGCATTCGCGCCGGGTCAGCAAGGTAAACGTGAGTTTCTCACCCGCGCTCGCCGGCTCCGGCTCATCCATCCTTGTTCGGAACTTTCATCGCCAAAAACAACGGACCGCCCTGACGTTGAATCAATATCGGTACGGTTTTGCCCGTACCCAAACCTTTGGCGAGTTCATTGAACTGCTTTTGTCCGGTTACTTTCCGATTATTGATCTGAAGGATCACGTCACCCTTGCGCAAACCCGCGTCGTAGGCAGGGCCGTCTTCAATCTCCACTACGTACACGCCGCCCTCGTCGACTTGAAGCTGTTCACGTTGCCGTGTGTTGAGATCCGCAACGCTGATCTTGAGCTTTTCATCGACTTTCGATTCGCCACGGGCAGGACTCGCTTCGGCGACGACGGGATCGTCTTCGGGCAGCTCGCCGATCTCGACGCTGAGAGAACGCTGCTCGCCGCTACGAATGACTTCAACGGGAATCTTGTCTCCGACCACAGTCGTTCCCACGATCGGCGGAAGATCCGACGAGCGCTCAATCGGCTCTTTGTTGAAACTGACTATGACATCGCCTGTTTCGATTCCCGCATTTTGAGCTGGGCTGTCGTCTAGAACTTTCGACACCAGCGCCCCTTGTGGTCTCTCCATATTGAATGATTCTGCGAGTTCCTGCGTGACGTCCTGGATCAATACGCCGAGCCATCCGCGAGTGACGGTACCCTTATCGCGAAGTTGTTCGTAGACGTTTAACACGACGTGGATCGGGATCGCGAACGAAACCCCCATGAATCCGCCCGTACGGCTATAAATCTGTGAATTTACGCCCACCACTTCACCGTCGAGATTAAACAGCGGTCCACCGGAGTTACCGGGGTTGATAGCCACGTCGGTTTGAATGAAGGGTACGTAATTTTCATTGGGCAGGCTGCGGCCTTTCGCGCTTACGATTCCCGCAGTTACGGAATAATCGAATCCAAATGGCGAACCGATCGCCAATACCCATTCGCCGACATCCAATTCCTCAGAGCCGGCTACGGTAACGTACGGAAATTCCTCATCCGCCTCGATCTTCAGAACGGCAATATCGCTACGTGGATCCGAACCGACGATCCGCGCACGGTACTCGCTACGGTCGGACATCCTGACGATGACCTCGTCCGCTTTGCGAACCACATGGTAGTTGGTTATGACGTAACCATCTTCAGAGATCACGAAACCGGAGCCCAAGGACGAGCGCGGATCACCACCGCCCCATCCGCCACCGGGACCTTCCTCACCGAAGAAGCGGCGCAGGAAATCGGATAACGGGCCGTCCTCAGGCATGTCCGGTACAGAAAAACCCGGAGGCCCTTCACGACGTCCCATCTTCGTCGGCTTGATCGTCGTGCTGATGTTCACCACCGCCGGGCTGTTTTTGCTCGCCAGTTCGGTGAAATCCGGCAATTTGTCGCCCGTTGCAGCGGCACTCGCGGCCGCTGTGAACGCGCACAAAACTATGACTTTCGTGATGTTGCTGAGTGTCTTCATCATGTTTTCCTCAATTGTCGACCTTCGCGACCGAGGTTGCGATTTGTTTGATCGTAGGCAGCGGAACGTCGCCAACGACGGTGATCTGGTGATCATTGGCGACGCGGCTGAATGCGTTTACGGCACCACGCGACGAAAAGCCTTGCAGCGCTTGGTCACCGTCCAGTAATTCTTCGACGAACACGGACACCATGGCCAAACCATCGGAAAAAACCAGGTGGCTTACCGGCATGTGGCTCGTGACCATACTCTGAATGTTGCTTTCTTTGAGCTCGAAACCCGACGGCAGCCACCGCACCCGCCACGCCGATTCCGACGGTGGGGCGGCGCCGTTGTTCTCGCCATCGGGATCCGTACGCCAGGTGAACCCGCTGCCACCGATCTCGGGGTGCAGGCGTTCGGGGGCTATGTCATCGAGAATACTGATATGCGTAAATTGGACTTGTTCAAGGGTACGCCCGCCGCGCCCGAGGATCAGTGATTTCAACAGCAGTTTGGAATCGTGATCGATCCAGAGCTTATAGCCGTAGCGATCGTCTCCCTCCGGCATCACGCCGACCACCGTGGCGCTGCGTCCAGCGACCCGGTCCGCGCCCTCGATAGCGAAGTTATAACTGGATACGAGTTTCTCAACAGGGGCCGAGAATCCAATGTTGATAATGTCCCGCGGCGGATTCTTCTCGACCATCGCTTCCTGATCGTCGGCGAAAAGGCAGGTGACGAGCGTACCGTCCCTGATCACTTCGCGGGCGGGGCCGGACAAGGAAATCATCCGTTCCATCTCGACGCCACCGTCGTATTTGTGCACGAGGCGCATGCTGTCTATTTGCGTACCACGCATGTAGACGAATACGCCTTCGTAATTGAGTTGCCGCGTCGCGTCGCGCATGGTTTGCAGCAACGCATGCGCCGAGTCGGCGGCGTGTGCGGAGTACACGACCAACAGCGCTAAGTACGCGACGATTGCACGCATGGCGCTACTCGGCTTCAAAACCGACAATACGTACATAGGGATGAACGCCGGGAACACCGAGTCGCGTTCGTTGCTCATTGAAATTAACGAGGTATCCGTTCAATCGTTGGTCGTACTCGCCTACCGGCACCACGACCGGACTGGTTGGCGATTGAATCGAATTGATGGGAGGGGGCGCCAGCGTCTGCGCGGGGACGGACTCGGCGACCTGAAATTCGGATTGCCCGGAATCGTGCACAGGTCGCAGGGCCAGCGTTATTGCGAGCGCCGCAACCGACGCCGCGATCGCCAATCCCGCGATGGGCGCCAGCGCGTTGCGTTTTGCCGGCATGGATACCACGTTCGACGCATCGTGCGCGGCGGCCGTTTCCGATGCCTTACCCCCCGGCAGGCCTTCGGCGCGAAGTACCTCGCCGATCAAATGGTAGCGGCTCCAGGCGCCGCGGAACTCCGGATCCCGTGTCAGCGTGTCGATAACTTCACCGACCTCGTCGCTGGCGGATTCACCATCTACAAATGCAGAGATTTGTTCCTGACTCATGTTCGTCGCACCTATTTAAAACGTACTTTCTAATGTTATTTGACGATAAATGTTCAAGCCTTATCAGTGTTCGAGGAGCGGTTTCAAACGCACATCGATCGCTTCACGCGCCCTGAAGATCCGTGAACGCACCGTACCGATCGGACAATCCATCGCCGCAGCAATCTCTTCATAGCTCATGCCTTCGACTTCACGTAGCGTTATCGCCGTTCTGAGATCGTCCGGCAGGCGTTCGATCGTGTCGAATACCGTATCCTTGATCTCGTTCGTCAGCAGCAGACGCTCTGGTGACTCTATAGTCTTCTGCAGTTCCTCTAGCTCTATTTGCTCACCGTTCTCATTCTCAAGGTCGACCTCGGTCGGTCGTCGCGATAGGGACACCAGGTGGTTTTTCGCGGTATTTATCGCAATCCGGTACAGCCAGGTATAAAACGCGCTGTCTCCTCTGAATTTCGGTAACGCTCGATATGCTTTGAGGAATGCTTCCTGAGAAACGTCCAGGGCGTCTGCTGGTTCGCGTACGTATCGGGACACCAATTTCACGATCCGATGCTGATACTTGAGAACCAGTAGATCAAAGGCTGCTTTCTCACCCTGCTGCACTCTCGTTACTAATTCGTTGTCTGGGTTGCTGTCGCCCATCGCGGCTCTATCCCTGTATCATGGCAACGGCGCCGGACAATCAACTAAAGGCGTAGACCACTTGCCGGCGATTTAGTTCGGGACGGGTGGATCGTTGAAATAATCCGCGAAGTATATCAAGCCCGGATTGCGAGTTCGCGTGATGGACGGACTCGCTCGAAGTCGTCGTGGCGAGTCTTCACAAACTCAACTAATGCGTGAACTCGATTCACATGATGTCCTTATCATCGGCAGCGGCGCTGCCGGTCTGAGCCTCGCGCTGGCGCTGGCGGAGCGACTCAGGGTCGTGGTGCTCACGAAGAACGAGATCAGTGAAAGCGCGACCTACTACGCACAAGGCGGCGTATCGGCAGTCTTCGATCACGGCGATTCCATTGAGTCTCACATCGAAGATACGCTCGCTGCGGGCGCCGGCCTGTGTCACCGGGACACCGTCGACTACATCGTAAGCCATGGACGCCGGCGGGTGGAGTGGCTGATTTCGCAAGGTGTGCCGTTTACGACCCGGGTGTCCCGGTCGGGCGCGCAGGAGTTCCACCTAACGGGCGAAGGCGGCCACAGCCATCGCCGCGTCATTCACGCCGCCGACGCGACCGGGCGGGCAATCGAGCAAACACTGGTGGAGCGAGTCCGGGGAAACCCGAACATCACCGTTCTAGAGCGCCATATGGCGGTCGATTTGATCAACTCCGCCAAACTCGGGCGAATACCGGATCGGTGCGCCGGCGCGTACGTCCTCGATTTGGACGGCGACAGGGTCAAAACTATCCGGGCGCGTTGCGCCGTACTCGCGTCCGGCGGCGCTGGCAAGGTCTATCTGTATACGAGCAATCCAGACGTCGCAACCGGCGACGGCATCGGCATGGCATGGCGGGCCGGTTGCGCGATCGCAAACATGGAATTCGTCCAGTTCCACCCAACTTGTCTCTATCATCCCCACGCCAAAACGTTTCTATTGACCGAAGCGCTGCGCGGCGAAGACGGTCATCTGATTCTTGATTCGGGCGACCGATTCATGCCGAAGTTCGATGAGCGCGCGGAACTCGCTTCGCGCGATATCGTCGCGCGGGCTATCGACCATGAGATGAAGCGCCTGGGCCTCGATTGCGTTTATTTGGATATACGACACAAGCCAAAGGATTTTATCGTCGAGCACTTTCCCAACGTTTACGAACAGTGCAAGCGCTACGGCATCGACATCACGAGTGATCCGATCCCTGTGGTACCCGCCACGCACTATCTGTGCGGGGGTGTCGTCACCGACATCCACGGAAGAACATCCTTACCGGGACTGTATGCGGTTGGTGAGGTTGCAAGTTCGGGACTGCACGGCGCCAATCGTATGGCGAGCAATTCGCTGTTGGAATGTCTCGTCATCGCGGAGTCTGCGGCGGAGGCCATTCTGTCGAGCATCGACGCGCTCGACCTGTTGAACGACATTCCGGATTGGGACGAAAGCCAGGTAACCGACGCTGATGAGGAGATCGTCGTCGCCCATAATTGGGACGAGTTGCGGCGCTTGATGTGGGATTACGTCGGTATTGTGCGCACCAGTAAACGGCTGCAACGCGCCCGCCGTCGCGTGGATCTACTGCATGCTGAAATCAGCGAGTTTTACGGCAATTTTCGCATTACGGGCGATCTAATCGAACTGCGTAACCTGGTGCAGGTCGCGGAACTCATCATCCGTTCGGCGTTGAAGCGCCGCGAAAGCCGCGGATTGCACTACACCATGGATTTTCCCGCGCTCGACGATACGAATTACCGCCGCGACACGATCCTGCGCGCCGGGGACTTCAGCTAATGGAGCTAATGGTTGATCCGGATGGGGGTGAACTCGGCGGGCGGGTGATCCTGATCACGGGCGCGAGCCGTGGACTCGGCCGGGCCGTCGCGACCGCGTGCGCCGCGGCTGGCGCGACCGTGTTGATCTGCGCGCGCGACGCTGCGGCGCTCGAAAGCGTCGCCGCTGAGATCGAAGCCGCCGGCCGGCCGTCACCGGTGATCCTGCCCATCGATCTGGCGGGTGCGACCCGAGATGATTTCTCAACCGTAGGCGAGCGTATCGACGCACAGTTCGGCCGCCTCGACGGGGTGGTCGCCAACGCAGCCATACTAGGCGAACTCGCGCCGCTGGCAAGCTACGATCCCATGCCCTGGGCGCGTGTGTTCCAGGTGAACGTTCACAGCGTGTTTTTGCTGTTGCAAATGGGTTTACCGCTGCTCGGCCGCGCCGACGATGCGGCGCTGGTATTCACCCTGGCGCCGGAGGGTGAATCGGGGCGCGCCCACTGGGGCGCGTACGGCGCGTCCAAATCAGCCTTGCGCAGTATGCTGGAGATCCTTATCGACGAGTATGAAGCACATCCGAAGCTCCGCGTTCACGGCGTCATGCCCCAACCGTTGCGAACCGGTCTGCGCCTGACCGCGTTCCCGGCAAGCGACGCCGAGTCGTTTCCGCTACCGGACACCGCAGCACCGACATTCGTCGAATTGCTCGGGCCTCGCAGTCGGCACGGCCACGGGCGCATTGTCCGTCTCTAGCGGCACGATCGATCCGAACGCGGCAGGTATTGCCGCGATTCCGGGCGATACTGCGTCAAAAGTTTGACGCGCGGGTCGTGCGCCGCGCGTTTAATAATGCGGCGCGGCGAGATGCGGTTATTTCGTAAAAACAATGACTTAAATATTAATGTCCGATCCGGGTTTGCGTCCCAATGGGCTGATTTGGCACGAAAATAGCATCGTTTGCACGGTGTAGATTTGACAGGACCGGCGCGAGCCGCACGATGAATACCCGTGTAAAGCCCATCAGCGACGCAGCACTGTGCCACCGCGACCGATTCGCGCGTGGACTGCTGCCGTTTACCGGCGATGCCGCGGAGTCCGGCCACAAGATATCCGACTCGGTAAAGCTCCGCATCAGCACGGCGCTCCAGACGAGCCTGCATGTGCGCGATGTCATCAAGAGTTTCGCGTGCGAGATTCGGAACATCGTGCCCGGGGTGTCGGTGCGGTATAGACACGGCACCTCCAAGCTGGCGGTCGACGACGGTGCACGCGGGTTAAACCGCTACAGTTACGAATTAAACCTGGTCGGTAAATTTCTGGGAGAGATTAGCTTCTCACGTCACGATGTCTTGTCAGAAGAACAACTCGAAATACTGGAAGTGCTGATGTGTTTGCTGATCTATCCCCTCAGGAACGCACTGCAATACGAACGCGCGTTGCGGATTGCGCTCAAGGATCCACTTACAGGCGTCAGTAATCGCGCGAGCATGAGCGCGCATATCAGTCATCAAATCTCACTCGCGCAACGGCAGGGCACACCGCTTGCAATACTCATGATCGACATCGATCGATTTAAAGCCGTTAACGATGATTACGGGCATATCGTCGGAGATATCGTGCTCACCCATGTCGCCAGACGCATCGTGAACTGCACGCGAACGAGTGATGGTGTATTCCGGTATGGTGGTGAAGAATTCGTGGTCGTGCTGCCGAGTACGGCCGGCGCGGGCGCCGAACTGTTGGCCGATCGCATACGCGCCGACATCGAATCCATGACGGTCGAAGCCGTTCCCATCCAGACGGAAGTCACGGTCAGTATCGGCATCGCGCATTATCTGCCGGGCGAATCCGAGATAGACCTGTTGCAGCGCGCGGACGACATGCTGCTCGCGGCCAAGCGCCAGGGCCGCAACCAGGTGGTCATCGCCGACATTAGTGCCCTGTCCCATGAAAAAGTTTCATAATTCGCTGGCCTTTTTCGCCGCTGGCGGCGTTGCTCCTCCTTGTGTAGAGCCCGCTACACGGCGTCGTCGCGCCTTGCCAGCAACGAAAAATCCGTCGCGACTTATAAAACTTTCTCATGGGACAGGGCACTAGCCCGGCTCCGGCGCTTCAATCCAACGGCTGATCCGCGCCGGGTCTTCCAAAACTTCGAGGAATGCGGTCTCGTCGAGCACCGCGACGCCGAGCGTGACCGCTTTGTCGACTTTACTCCCGGGGTCGTTTCCGGCAACGACGATATGGGTTTTCTTCGAAACCGATCCCGTTACGCGTGCACCGAGGTCCAGCAGGCGCTCGCGTGCCTCGTCGCGGGACATGCTCTCGAGCGTGCCGGTAAGCACGAATGTAAAACCGTTCAAGCCCTGCGGTGCGGCCGTGGCGGGCGTTCGCTCCGGCCATTTCAAGCCGTGTTTTTTCAGCGCCTCGATCAAGTCGACATTCGATTTTCGCGCGAACCACGCAACGATATTCGCCGCGACCACGGGCCCGATATCGTCGATCGATTGGAGTTCTTCTTCGGCGGCTGCCCTGATCCGCTCCAGCGTACCCAAGGCCGTGACGAGATTGTTCGCGGTCGCCTCGCCGACCTCGGGGATCCCGAGCGCATAGATGAAGCGTTGGAGGGACGTCTGCTTGCTTTGCTCGAGCGCCGCGACGAGATTTTCGGCGGATTTTTCGCCCATGCGTTCCAGCTCGGACAAGGTCGCGATGTCGAGTCCATAAAGATCGGCGGGATGACCGACGAGTCCCGCGTCTACGAGTTGTTCGATCAGTTTTGCGCCGAGGCCCTCGATATCCAGGGCGCGCCGCGAAGCGAAATGCATGATCTCTTGAACACGGCGCGCCTCGGCTTGCGCCGGGACACTGTCCGGGAGCACGTAGGGCTTCGTGCCGGCCGGGCGCTTTTCAGTAACGACGCGTACGACTTCCGGGATGACGTCGCCGGCGCGGCGCACGACCACCGTATCACCTACACGGACGTCCTTGCGCTTGATTTCATCGGCGTTGTGCAGGGTTGCGTTGGTGATCGTGACGCCGCCAACGGACACGGGTTCGAGGCGGGCCACCGGTGTCAGTGCGCCGGTCCGGCCCACCTGCACCCCGATATCGACGACCCGGGTCATGCGTTGATCCGGTGGATACTTGAACGCGATCGCCCAGCGCGGCGCGCGCGATACCGAGCCCAGCGTGCGTTGCTCGGCGAATGAATTGACTTTAAAGACGACGCCGTCGATTTCATAGGCGAGCTGTTCGCGGCGTTCACCGATCGATGCGTAGTACCCGAGGCAGCCGTCGACGCCCTTCACGAGACGCGTTTCGGAGGATACGCGCAGGCCCGCGTCGCGCAGTTCATCCAATAGCTCACGTTGGGTCGTGGGCCGTGCCCGGCCTTCGAAGTGCCCGATTCCGTAACAATAAATGCTGAGTGGGCGTGTTGCCGTGATACGCGAATCGAGTTGCCGCAAGCTGCCTGCCGCTGCATTCCTCGGATTGGCATAGGTCTTGAGCCCGTCTCGTTCCTGGGCCCGGTTCAATGCATCGAAGCCCTGCTTATCGAGGTAGATTTCCCCGCGGATCTCGATCCGGCGCGGCGGATCAGCCTGTGTCAGGCGCAAGGGTACCGAGCGGATCGTACGCGCATTTGCCGTCACGTCTTCTCCGGTCGTACCGTCGCCGCGCGTCGCTGCCCTGGTTAAAACCCCGTCTTCGTACACGAGGTTGATGGCCAACCCGTCCAGTTTGGTCTCTGCGACGAATTCGATCTCTGCGGCTTCCAGCAAATCACATAGGCGGCGATAAAAATCGCCAAATTCCTCAGCGTCAAAGGCGTTTGCCAGCGACAACATCGGGCTCAAGTGTTCGACCGACTCGAACTTTATCGACGGTGTCGCGCCGATCCGCTGAGTCGGCGAGCTAGGGTCGATGAGATTCGGATGTTGCGCTTCGATCTGCTCGAGTTCGCGCAAGAGCACGTCGTAGTCGGCGTCTGGAACTATGGGATCGTCGAGTACGTAGTAGTGATGATTAAAACGATCGAGTTCGGCGCGCAGATGGCGAACGCGCTCGGCTATCGGATCAGGATCGGACATCACCGTATTGCCCGGCGCGGTTACGCAAGTGGGCGATACTTTCGGGATCGAGTTCCGACCGCGGATCGAAAAATAATTCCCCGCCGGTGAGCGTTGCGAGTCGCTGTGCGGTATTCAAGAGTAATTCAAATGCGACCGGTCCATCGAGTGGTCCGGGTAACTGCATGAACAGCGCCAGGCCCGAAGTCCGGAACGCCTCGATCTTGCCCAGATTGAAGTGACCCGGCTCGAACATGTTCGCAGCACTGAATACGGGCACGTCGCACACGAGTTCCCCGGCACCGAAATGATGAAAGATCGCCATATCCCCATAGCGCATGCCGACGCCGTTCAAGGCTTTGACCAGATCCGTGCCCGAGAATTGCTGCCCCTCGCGCGCCCGAACGTAGAGTGTGACGAGCCCGTTATCGACCTGCTCCGACCCCGCGTCATAGGCGCCTCCCGCCGGGACCGCAATCTCATCGAGATTCGGAGTAGGGCCTCGGTTGCCTATAAAGAGGTCCATTTGATCGGTGCCTAGTCGTTCGTTGCCCGGCTCGTCGACGTCAATGGCGTCGTTCCGCACCGCCGGTAATTCATCGATGATCTGCTCTTCGGGCGGCAACACGACATCGTCCGGCAGTTCGGGGGCGAACGGTTGGCTCGCGATCGAGTCGACGTCGTCTTCTTCATCGTGATCGAGGATCACGTCGGGGATGTCCAGTCTCGAAAAGCGGCGGTCGAAACGCAACTTTGATTCGCGGCGGCGTTTCAGCGCACTGAGCAGGTAGACGGCGATAACGATTAAGACGCCTACGATGATCAGTACGGTGCGAAGCGACATCGACGAAGTGCGGCTGAGCGTGGCGTTTAGGGCATGATCAGGCGGTCGCCGCCAGTTCGACAGCCTCTTTCATGTTCACCGATACGAGCCTCGATACGCCTGCCTCCTGCATCGTGACGCCAATTAACTGTTCGGCAATTTCCATCGTGATCTTGTTGTGGGTGACGAATAAAAATTGAACCGCTTTCGACATCTCAACCAACATGTCGGTCAGACGCCCGATATTGGCGTCATCGAGCGGCGCGTCGACTTCGTCCAGCAAGCAAAAAGGCGCCGGATTGAGCTCGAAAATAGAAAATACGAACGCGAGCGCCGTGAGCGCCTTTTCGCCGCCGGACAGTAAATGAATGTTGCTGTTGCGTTTGCCCGGCGGACGGGCCATGACTGTTACGCCCGTCTCCAGTAGATCGTCGCCGGTCATTTCCAGATAGGCATGGCCCCCGCCGAACAATATGGGGAACATCGTTTGTAGACCGTTATTGACCTGATCGAAGGTCTCCTTGAATCGGGTGCGGGTTTCGCGGTCAATCTTGCGGATCGCATCCTTCAGCGTCTCCAGCGCTTCGGTTAGATCTTCATGCTGCTTGTCGAGATAGGTTTTGCGCTCTGATAGTTGCGTATATTCATCGATGGCGGCGAGATTGATGGGGCCGAGACGCGCGATTCGATTTGCCGCACGCTCGACTTCGTGTTGAACGCTTTCCTCGCTGTCTTCGTCGGTCAGGGTCGATGAAATTTCGCCGAATTCCTGATCGGTGTTGGTGAATCGGTCCATCAATTCCTGCAGTCGAACTTCGAGTGCACGATGATCGAGCCGCACCTGCTCGAGCCGCCGCTGACGTTCGGCGATGGCCTGTTCTATTTCCGCACGTTGTGCCGCGGACTGTTGCAGCTCGTCGTCCAAGGCCCCTAAATTAAGGCGCGCGGCGCTTAGACGGGTCTCCGCGTCGAGCCGCTTGGCCAGGGCGTGCTCGAGTTGTTCGCGCATTTCCGAGCGTGGCGTTCGCGTCGACGCGAACGCAAGCTCGATTTCCCTGCATCGCGCGGTCGTTTGATCTTTCGCCGTGCGGTTGCGGTCGACCGCACCGAGCAGCGTAGCCTGGTTCGTCTTTAGACTTTCGAGCTCGAGTTCGAGTTTGTGCGTCAACTCGCGTTCTTCACGCCAACGGTGCCTGGACGTATCCAACTCACGCTGCACTTGTACGCGCACTCGGCTAAGTTCTTCGCGCCGATTTGCGTGGGTCGACAACGCGGCGTTCGCCTGCCTGCGGTCGCGCTCGAGCCGCTCGATCGATTCGCCATCATCGGCGGATTGTTGGGCCAGCCTTTCGAGCTCGCTCGCGACGTCGGACGCGCGCGCGCATCGACGCTCGAATTCCGCTTCGAGCTGGATGACGACACTGCGTCGTTCGCTGATTTGCTGGTCGGCGAGCTCCAGATTTGCGCCCAATTCGTGTTCGCGCTGTTCCAGTTCTTTTAGATGAGACTGCGCGGACTCGCATTGGATTCTTAAATTCGCGGTATCCGCGTCGTGCTTCTCGAGCCGCGCAGACGCTTGGGCAATCAACCGTTCACGCGTCAAGATGCCTTCGGACGCTTCACCGCTGCTCGGAAGCTGCATCCAATTATGGCCAAACAGCCTGCCGTCGGGCAGGACGACGATCTCATGCGGGGCGATCCGTTGTGTGAGCGCCTGCGCCTCCGCCTCGTTATCTGCGGTGAAGACACCCTGTAGCAACGGGCCGAGGTCGATCGGGCTTCTCACTTTAGCGGCCAGCGTATCCGCTGCGTCCGTCGCTTCGGTCGCGGCGGCGCCGTTAGACTCGATGACGGCGACGGGCGCCGAGTTTGCCGGCCCGCTGCCGCTACCGCGGAGGCGGCCAACGAGATTCGGTCCGCAGATCGCACCCAGCGGAATGCGCAGCGCCGCTTCGAGCGCGCGCTCCCACCCGTTGTCGATATCCACGTATTCGGCGAGACGCGGCAACTCCGATATCCCCAGCGTGGCAAACCAGGCCTCGATTTTTTCCTGATCGCCACCGTAGGCCGCTTCCTGCGAGGCTTTCAAAGATGCGAGGCGCCCACGCTGTTCTTCCAATATCGCCTGGTGTTCGTGCAGCGCGGTCCCGAGCACTTGTGCCGCGCCGCGGCTCTGGGACAGATTCGCACGCAACGCGTTGCGCTCCGCAGCTACGCGCCCACGCTGGTCCTCGGTGTGCTCTAATTCGGCGCGCAGCTTGTCCAGTTGCGCCGTCAGATCCGCGGTGTCATTGCGCGAAGCCTCGTCATTCAGGAACGAAGTACGCGTATCGGCGTCGGCGACGTCTTCAAGTAGATGCTCGAGGCGGATCTGCTGCGCGTGTTCGGCCTGCGCGAGCGAGGTGTGTTCGGTGTTGAACGTATCCCAGTCTCGTTGCCACTGATCCATTCGCGCCTCGACCGAACGAACCGCTTCGGAGCTTTGTGCGGCGTGAGCCTGACGTTCGGCAAACCGGGGATCCACCTCTTCGAGCTTATCTTTGGTCGTGGCCAACTGCGTCAGATCGGCGTCGAGGGCGCGCGAGATATCGTCGAGTGCGGCGCGTGCGTCGGTGAGATCTTTTTCGAGCGACCGCTCACGCTCTTCGGCGTGCTTCATCGCCTGTTCCAGGCGTGAGATGTCGGCGCTTTTGGCGTAGAACTCGGTCTGGACCTGGTTGAATTTTTCCGTGGCTTCGCTTTGTGTTTCGCGGTATTTCGTTTGCTGCGCTTCGGTCTCGCGCAGTGCAGCGACCTTTTCTTCGAGTTCGTTCGCACGTTGCTCGGCAAGGCGCTTGCACTGCTCCCGATCGGCGTCCAATGCATGCCAGCGTACCGCCAGCAGACGGCCCTCGGAATGCCGTTCGCCGGCTTTCAGTTTTTGATAGCGTTCCGCGGCGCGTGCCTGGCGCTGCAGGTGTGCGAGCTGTTTCGCCAGTTCTTCGCGAATATCATTCAAGCGATCCATATTCTCATTGGTATGGCGCATGCGGTTTTCCGTCTCGCGACGGCGTTCCTTGTATTTGGAAATGCCTGCCGCTTCCTCCAAGAACGCACGCAACTCTTCCGGTTTGGCCTCGATCACGCGAGAAATCATGCCCTGCTCGATAACGGAATAACCGCGTGCGCCGATCCCCGTACCCAGGAAGACATTGGTAATGTCCTTACGCCGGCAACGGGCGCCGTTGAGGAAGTAGCTCGATATGCCGTCGCGGCCGACGGTGCGGTTGATGGAGATCTCACCAAATCCCGCATATTCGCCACCGATTACGCCATCGGTGTTGTCGAACGTGAGTTCGACGGTCGCCTGGCCAACGGGTTTGCGGGTGTTCGAACCGTTAAAAATGACATCCGACATCGAGTCGCCGCGCAAATGCTTGGCCGAGCTTTCACCCATGACCCAGATGAGCGCGTCGATGATGTTGGATTTGCCGCAGCCGTTCGGACCGACGACGCCGGTGAGGTTGCCTGGCAGGGTTAGCGTGGTGGGATCGACGAAGGACTTAAAGCCTGAGAGCTTGATCCGCGTGATCCGCATGGACGTATAGGATACCGCATCCGGCGCCGCTTGGCGCGCGTTGCTTGTGTTAAGGTGAGGCCCCACCGACCAGCGTGATCGACTGCGAGCATGGCTGCAAAACCCGTCCGGGAACTCGACACGTTCGCCAACCCGAACCCCGCGCGTGATTACCTGATCAGCATTCGTTTACCGGAGTTCACCTGTCTGTGTCCGCGCACCGGACAGCCCGATTTCGCGGAGATGAACCTGCACTATATAGCGGATGCGCGCTGCGTCGAGCTCAAATCGCTCAAACTCTACATCGCCGCCTATCGCGATGAGGGCGTCTACCACGAAGCGGTGACCAACACGATAGTGGACGATGTCGTGGCGGCCTGCGCCCCGCGCTATGCGCGGCTTGAAGCCGCGTTCAACGTGCGCGGCGGGACTTATCCGACGATCGTCGTCGAATACCGCCAGGACGGGTGGCAACCGCGCGCGGACAGCGTACTACCGACGTCATGAGCGGTGCGAGGGCCGGCGTGGTGCGGGGTATGCGCCACGCAATCCGTGGTATTGGCTTGATCTTCAAACCAGGCGTGCGGGCTTTCGTGATCGTGCCGTTGTTGATCAGCACCGTGCTGCTGGTAACCGCGTTGGTCGGCGCTGGCATGTTATTGGACTGGTTGGTGGAAACCTATCTAAGCAGCTGGTGGGCTTGGGCCCAATGGATTGCGACGGTCGTTTACTGGCTGATCTCCGCGATTATCGTGTTCTTCACGTTTACGTTGTTCGCGAATCTCGTCGCAAGCCCGTTTAACGGGATGCTTGCCGAGGCCGTCGAGCGGCATCTCAATCCGGGCGTGCAAGAAGTGCCGTTCTCCTTTGAGCGACTGCTTGATGACGCGGCGCGCTCGATCAGGGCGGAATTGCGTAAACTCGGCTACATCGGGATACGTGCGCTGCCGCTCGTTTTGATCAGTTTCACCCCAGGACTCCAATTTGCGGCGCCGCCACTCTGGTTCATATTCGGTGCATGGATGTTGAGCCTCGAGTACCTGGATTGCCCGCTGGGCAACCACGGCCGAATGTTTCCGGCGGCCGTCTACGATCTGCGCTCGACGCCGCGTATGGCGTTGGGCTTTGGCGGGTGCATAACCGTATTGACGATGATTCCTTTGGTCAATTTCCTGGCCATGCCCGTGGGCGTCGCCGGCGCCACGAGTATGTACTTCGAGCACTTCGCCGGCAGCGACGCGGATCCCTAGTGCCCTGTCTGGCAAATAGCTTTCGTAGTTGGCGGCGGATTTTTCGTCACTGGCAAGGCGCGACGATGCTTATGAGCGGGCTCTACACAAAGAGGAGCAACACCGCCAGGGGCGAAAGAGACAAGCCAAATATGGAAGTTATTTGCGGGACAGGGCACTAGCTTGGCCGTCACTGGGCGTTTCGCGCCGTCGCCGACCGGTCCGTTACACTTCGGCTCGGTGGTCGCCGCGGTCGCCAGCTACCTGGATGCCCGCTCGCGTAATGGACGCTGGTTGGTGCGTATCGACGATCTGGATCCACCGCGCGAGGAAGCGGGCGCGGCTGCCCTGATCCTCGAGACGCTCGAGGCGCTCGGATTGGGCTGGGACGGCGAGGTGCTCTTTCAGAGCACGCGCAGCGATGCCTACGACGCCGCATTGGAGACGCTGGCGGGTGAAGCCCTGACGTTTCCGTGCGCGTGTACGCGCCGTCAAATCGGTGACCGGCCCTATCCCGGTACCTGCCGCGCTGGGCTGCCGCCGGGCGCAAGCGCGCGCACGATCCGGGTGCGGGTTTCCGCCCAGGCGATCACCGTGAACGATACGGTGCAAGGTCCGTTCACCCAGTCTCTCGAGTCGCAATGCGGTGACTTCGTCGTACGCCGGGCGGACGGTTATTACGCCTATCATCTCGCTGCGGTCGTCGACGACGCCTGGCAAGGCGTGAACACGATCGTACGCGGCGCAGATCTACTCGATTCGACGCCGCGCCAGATCCATGTACAGACCGCACTCGGTCTGCCGCGGCCGCGCTACGCGCACGTGCCGGTCGTGCTCGGTGTCGGCGGCGAGAAATTGAGCAAACAAACCTCAGCCGCGCCGGTATTGCCTGCTGACGCGCGAGCCGCGTTATTTCATGCGCTGCGGTTCCTGGGACTCGAGACGCCGGACGAAGCGCAACAGCTCGCGCCGGCCGCGTTGCTCGCCTGGGCGCTGCCACGCTGGGATTTGTCGGCCTTGGATCCGCGCGCTAGGACGTATGCCTATCCTCAATCGCTTCCATGATCGATGGCATCGGCGAACATCGCCTGAAGTTGCGGGTAATCGCGTGCGACCGGGAACTCCGGATAATCCGCGCGCACCTTGTCGGACGGTCGGAACAACATGCCGTGTTCGGCCTGCTCGAGCATGCTGATGTCATTGTATGAGTCACCGGTGGCGACGACTTCGTATTTGAGCGATTGAAACGCCGCCACTGCGCAGCGTTTAGGATCATCCTGGCGCATGTGATAGCCGGTGATCGTGTCGTCGTCGGCGATCTCCAGACGATGACACAAGATCATCGGGTCGCCGAGTTTCGCGGTTAAGGGTTGGGCGATCTCGTGAAAGGTGTCGGAGACGATAGCGATCAGGTAATGGCGCCGCAGCCACGCCAGAAACTCGATGGCGCCCGGTAAGGGATCGAGTGCCGCGGCCGCTATGCGTATATCGTTGAACTGGAGCCCGCGCTCAGACATGATGCGTACGCGATGCGCCATCAATTCGTCGTAGTCCGACATGTCGCGGGTGGTCAGCTTGAGCTCTTGAACGCCGCTTTGTTCAGCGAGATTGACCCAGATCTCGGGCACCAGGACACCTTCGAAATCGATGCAGGCAACTTTCATGCGATTGAGTCCTCTAAATGCGGAAGCTCTGTTCGATTGAGCGCGCGAGTCTAACAGAGCGGAACAAGCCGACCCATTGAGATCCTGAAAATGCCCCGCCGCCTCCTCGCCACCTGCGCCCTCGTCCTCATCGCTGCCGCGGTCCAGGCTGAACCCAGGGTTTCGGCGCTCGCCTTGTTCAAGGGCAAAGCGGTGCTCAGCATCGACGGAACCCAACGTGTTCTAAAGCAAGGTGCGACTTCACCCGAAGGCGTGACCTTGGTGAAGGCCGACTCGGAACGCGCCATCATCCGCGTCGGTGAACGCGAACTCGAATTGATCCTGGATGGCAAGATCAGCGGTGCGTTTCCCGCCGGCGCGGCGCCGAAGGTCGTGCGCCTCATACCGGGCGACGGCGGCCATTATTTCGTCGATGGACAGATCAACGGGAACCCCGTGCGTTTTCTCGTCGACACGGGCGCGACGTCGGTGGTCATGAACAAACACACGGCGCGTCGACTCGGGATCGCCTATACCGTCGACGGCGAAAAAGGCATGGTTCGAACGGCGTCGGGGACGGCGGTCGCCTACGGCATCAGGCTCGATGAAGTTAAGGTTCGCGCGTTGCGTCTCACGCGGGTCAAAGGAACGGTCATCGACGGCGATTACCCCGGGGAGACCTTGTTGGGGCAGTCGTTCTTGAATCGCCTCGATATGAACCGTGAGGGTGCGGTGTTGGAGTTGCGGGAGCGTTAACCGGACATCCCCGGATTACGCTGCGCCGTTCTAACTGCGATCCCTTTGCCACAGCACTTCCCCCGCCCCCGAATCCCGCGCGATGACGCGTGCGGCGACGAACAGGAGATCCGACAATCGGTTGACGAATTTCAAGGCCTGCGGGTTGAGTGCGGCATCGTCAGCGAGGACCTGCAGACTGCGTTCGGCGCGGCGGCACACGGCGCGTGCGAGATGGCAGATCGCGGCCGCGCGGTTGCCGCCGGGCAGGATGAATTCTTTGAGCGGTGGCAGCGCTTCGTTGTAGCGGTCGATGGCCGCCTCGATCTTGATTACGGCCGCCTCGTTGACGAACTCGCTTTCGGGAATCGACAACTCACCGCCTAGATCGAACAAGTCGTGCTGAATGTCGAGCAGCACTGCACCCAGATCGATCGGCAAATCCTCGTTTATGAGCAGGCCTAAGTGACAGTTCAGTTCATCGATTTCGCCGAGCGCATGCAAACGCGCGCTGGATTTGGCGATGCGGTTGCCATCGCCCAGACCGGTCGTGCCATCGTCTCCGGTACGTGTGTATATTTTCGACAAGCGATGACCCATCGTCGTGTTCCGATATTGCGTCGTTGTTACAACTCTAGAGGTCGGACTGGCGCGCTGTCAAAATCGATACGGTCCGCGCGTACGATGTGTTCCCACGATCAATGCCTGATAGAATGCGCGGGGTCCCATGAGTGTCCGCGTCCTTCCTGCCGTTTATGCAGCGCTCTCATCTGCCACCCTACTCGGTCGTCGTGCCGTTCTACAACGAAGAGGACAACGTCGTCGCCCTGCTCCACGAGATCGAGCAGGCCATGCAAACGGGATTAGACTACGAGATCGTCGCCGTAAACGATGGCAGTACGGATGGCACCGGGGACCAACTATCGAAGGCGGGTACGGCATTAGGGCAGCGGCTTCGCATCATCGAGCACGAGGCGAACCGGGGACAAAGCGCAGCGATCTGCTCGGGCGTCGACGCGGCCGAAGGTGAATGGGTGATTACGCTGGATGGCGATGGGCAGAACGATCCGAGCGATATACCGGCTTTATTGGCATTGATCGAAGACCCCGAAGCGTCGGCTGCCCCGGATCTCGTGTGCGGCAATCGACAACCGCGGCGTGACAGCCTGATGCGCCGCCTGTCCTCAACCGTGGCCAACGGTGTGCGCTCCCGCCTCCTCGGCGACGCCACGCCCGATACCGGTTGCGGGCTCAAAGTGTTCCGCCGCGCGTCGTTCCTGGCCCTGCCCCGCTTCGATCACATGCACCGCTTTTTGCCGGCGCTGATTCGTCGCAACAGCGGCGAAACCGTCTCGGTAGACGTATCGCATCGGCCGCGCGTGACTGGACAATCGAGCTACGGCGTGTGGAACCGGCTGGGTGTAGGTATCGTCGATTTAATCGGCGTGTTATGGCTCAGGCGCCGCCCGTTAACTGACAGGAAACGAATCCATGACAGCTGAACAGGTATGGATAGCGGTCGGACTTCTCGGCCAATTTTTGTTCTCTTGCCGATGGTTGGTTCAATGGATCACCAGTGAACGCATGCAGCGCAGCGTGATCCCGCGCGCATTTTGGTATTTGAGTATCGCGGGTAGTTTGACCTTGCTCTCCTATGCCCTTTACCGCAAGGACCCGGTTTTCATTCTCGGGCACCTCATGAACAGCGTCATTTACCTACGCAATTTGCATCTATTGTTTAAGGAAGGGCGCCTCGAATCGGCGTGATTCCGATTCGAATCTCGATGATATCAAGATGATATTGAGGCGCTATTTCATCCGTGAGGCGTTCAAGATCAGCGCCGTTATTGTCGCTGGTTTGTTTATCCTTTACATCAGTACGCGTTTCGCCGCCTATCTCGGCGAGGCGGCCGAAGGCAAAGTCGCACCACAGCACATTATCCGTATCGTCATGCTCAAAATGTTAGTGTCGCTCAAGGACATCGTGCCAATCGGGTTGTTCCTCGGCACGTATGCCGCAATAACCCGCCTGCAACAGGGGTCCGAATGGATCGCGATGCGCGCGGCCGGCATTGCCCATCAACAACTGCTGATACCGGCCCTGACCCTGGCCGGCGTCGCGGCTCTCCTCGTGGGGTCGATCACCCTGGTTGTCGGACCTCGCGTAGAGCTCACGTTGCAGGAGCTCGAGGAGTTGACTGAAAGCGAAGCGACCATCGCCGGGGTGCGCGCGGGCCGTTTCAAGGAACTCAGCGGCGGCAAACGCGTGTTTTACGCCGAATCGATTTCCGCGGACGAGCGCTATTTGGAAAACGCCTTCGTGCGGAGCGTTAGCGGTGACGATACGGGCTCGCTGCGATCGGAGCGTGCCCTGGTGGAATCACATGCTGAAACGGGCGATCGCTTTGCCGTGTTTGAGAATGGCAGCTCCTATGCCGGCGTCCCGGGCCAACTCGATTACGTGATCACGGACTTTTCCCGCTACGCACTGCGCATAGAAAATCGCGAACCGACGCAGTTCGGCGCCCATATCGGGTTTCTCCTGACCAGTGAATTGTTGCGTCTCAAAGGTTCACCTTATCTAACCGAGTTGCAGTGGCGGCTTGCGCTACCGATCTGCACGTTCCTCGGGCCCGCGCTCGCACTGCTGATCGGCTTAGGCAATCCCCGGGGACACTGGTACCTCGGTTTGATCACGGCCATGTCCGGTTATTTCGCCTACACGAATCTTCTGGGCGTTGGCCGCGCCTTGATGAAAAAAGAGATCCTGCCGGTCGCGGTGGGCCTGTGGCCGATACATTTGGTCTTCGTGTTGATCCTGCTGGGGTTGTTGATGTGGCATCGCCGCAAGATCCGCCTGCGCCCAGCGCCCCGCCAGCAACTCCTGCGCGCCGAAACGTAGGCGCGTAGCAAGCGGTCCAAGATAGCCGGTTGCCCCGCCAGGCCTGAATTACCCATGTACGCCGACCTACCCGCATTGCTCGAGCGCAAGATCGCCGTCCTCGACGGCGCGATGGGCACCATGATCCAACAACACGCGCTCGAAGAAGCTGATTTTCGCGGCGCGCGATTCGCCGGCCACGATCGAGAAGTCAAAGGCAATAACGATCTGCTCAGTCTCACCCAACCCGAACTGATCAAGGACATCCACCTGTCGTTCCTGAATGCCGGCGCCGACATCATCGAGACCAATACCTTCAATTCGACCGCGGTCTCACTAGCGGATTACGGTCTCGGTGACATCGCACGCGAACTCAACGCGGCGGCCGCACAGGTAGCGCGCGAAGCGGTCGATCAATGCCGATCCGCGGCCGCCCCGAAGTTCGTGGCAGGCGTGCTGGGTCCGACCAACCGCACCGCGTCGGTCTCGCCGGACGTCAATGACCCGGGATTTCGCAACATCGATTTCGACACGCTCAGGCAGGCCTACGTCGATGCCACGCAGGGCTTGCTCGATGGCGGTGTCGATCTCATTTTGATCGAAACCATTTTCGATACGCTCAACGCCAAAGCCGCGATCTTTGCGGTCAAGGAATGCCTCGAGACGCGCGGCGTCGCGCTACCACTGATCGTATCGGGCACGATTACCGATCGCAGCGGGCGCACCCTCACTGGGCAAACCACCGAAGCCTTCTGGAATTCCATACGCCACGCGGAACCCTTGGCGGTGGGGCTGAACTGTGCGTTGGGCGCGGAGGACCTGCGCCCCTACATCGAAGAATTGTCGCGCGTTGCCGACACCCGTGTGAGCGTCCATCCCAATGCGGGCTTGCCGAATGAATTCGGTGAGTATGACGAATCACCGGATTACATGGCGGGCGTCATCGGCGCGTTTGCCTCGCGCGGCTTGGTGAACATCGTGGGCGGGTGTTGCGGCACGACGCCCGAGCACATCCGCGCAATTGCCGACCGCGTAGCCGATGTAGCGCCTAGATCGATCACGCCCGTACGAGTTTACTGCCAATTGAGCGGGCTCGAACCGCTCAATCTCACGCCGGACAAGGGGTTCATTAACGTTGGTGAGCGTACCAATGTCACCGGATCGCCCAAGTTCGCGCGCCTCATTAAGGACGGCGACCTCGAAGCCGCGATCGAAGTCGCCCGCCAGCAAGTCGAGAACGGCGCGCAATTAATCGATGTCAACATGGACGAAGGCATGTTGGACTCGAGCGCGCTCATGCGTCGATTTTTGAGCATTGCCGCATGTGATCCCGATATCAGCCGCGTACCGGTGATGATCGACTCGTCGAGGTGGGAGGTCATTGAAGCGGGCCTCAAGTGTATTCAGGGCAAGGGCGTGGTCAATTCGATCAGTCTCAAGTCGGGTGAAGAACCGTTCATCCGGCAGGCGCGCCTGATCCGCCGCTACGGTGCGGCGGTCGTGGTAATGGCGTTCGACGAAAACGGCCAGGCCGATACGACCGCACGCAAATTCGAGATTTGTGAGCGCTCTTACCGCATCTTGAGCGAGCGCTGCGGATTTCCGCCCGAAGACATTATTTTCGACCCCAACGTACTGACCGTCGCTACGGGAATTGCGGAACATAACGACTATGCCCGATCCTTTTTCGACGCGACTCAATTGATAAGGACCGCTTGCCACACGCACTGGTCAGCGGTGGGTTGAGTAACGTCTCTTTTTCATTTCGCGGCAACAATCCGGTCCGCGAAGCGATGCATTCCGCGTTTCTTTATCACGGCATCAAGGCCGGCCTGGACATGGCGATCGTGAACGCGGGGCAACTCGGCATCTATCAGGAGATCGACGCTGAATTGCTCGCGAACGTCGAAGACGTTTTGTTCAACCGGGATCCGGGCGCCACCGATCGACTGATCGATCTGGCGCGCGGCGTCAAAGATGATGACCCCGGGCAGGACACGGCTCAAATACAAGCCTGGCGAGAGGCGCCGGTGGAAGAGCGTCTGAGTTACGCACTGGTCCGCGGCATCGCAGACCATATCGTTGACGACACCGAGGAGGCGCGCCTGAATTTCGAGCACCCGCTGCAGGTCATCGAGGGTCCTTTGATGGATGGTATGAGCGTCGTCGGCGATCTGTTCGGATCCGGCAAGATGTTTCTGCCGCAGGTGGTTAAAAGCGCGCGGGTCATGAAAAAGGCAGTCGCGCACCTCATCCCCTTCATCGAGGCGCATAAGCAAGCGAGCGGTGAAACGCGCGCGGCGGCGAAAATCATCCTCGCCACCGTCAAAGGCGACGTTCACGATATCGGCAAAAACATAGTCGGTGTTGTGCTGCAATGTAATAATTTCGATGTCATCGACCTGGGCGTGATGGTGCCGATGAACGATATTCTCGATACCGCCGAACGCGAGCAAGCGGAGATTGTCGGCTTGAGCGGATTGATCACGCCGTCGCTCGAGGAGATGGTGCTGGTCTCCAAAGAGATGGAAAAGCGCGGCATGGCTCTGCCCTTGCTGATCGGCGGCGCGACGACTTCGCGTACCCACACCGCAGTCAGGATCGAACCCGCCTACAGCGGAGCCACCGTGCACGTGAAGGACGCATCGCGCGCCGTGGGCGTCGTCACCAAGCTGACCAGTCGTGACCTCAAGTCGGGCTTCGTCGCCAACATCGCCGACGAGTACGCCACGGTCAGGCAACGCCATGCGGATCGCCAATCGAGCATCAAGTTGCTCGGTTTGAGCACGGCGCGCGCGAACCAACTCGCGACCGATTGGAACGAATACGAGGCGCAGGTTCCCGCGATGCCGGGAATACACGTATTCGATGACTATCCGCTCGCTGATATCGCACCCTATATCGATTGGACGCCGTTTTTCGTCACCTGGGAGCTGGCCGGCAAATACCCGCGGATCCTGAACGACCCGGTCGTCGGCGAGCAGGCGCGCCAGCTCCACCGCGAAGCCAAAGCCATGCTGGACGATTTGATTGCGAATCGGCGTTTGCGCGCCTGCGGTATATTCGGCGTGTTCCCCGTGAACGCGATCAACAGCGAGGACATTGCGCTCTATACGGACGAAGCGCGAAATGCGCGCTTGGCCGTGGTGCACAGTTTGCGCCAACAGAAGCCCAAACCCACGGGACAACCCAACTTCGCCCTCGCCGATTTTCTGGCGCCGGAATCGACTACGGTGTCTGATTACATGGGCGCATTTGCCGTCACCGCCGGCGTTGGCCTGGACGATCTGGTTGCGGGGTTCGAAGCCGAGCACGACGACTACGCCGCCATCATGGCCAAGGCGCTCGCCGATCGATTGGCGGAAGCCTTCGCTGAACACCTGCATGAGCGTGTACGCAGGGAATACTGGGGATATGCGCGTGATGAAACGCTGGGTAACGACGATATGATCGCCGAGCGCTATCGTGGGATCCGGCCCGCGCCGGGCTACCCGGCTTGCCCCGATCACACGGAGAAGCGCCTGTTGTGGGACCTCCTCGACGTCGAGTCGCGCATCGGAATCCGCTTGACGGAGAACTATGCGATGGATCCGGGTGCTTCTGTTTGTGGCTGGTATTTTTCGCATCCGGGATCCCGCTACTTCGGCGTCGGTAAGATCGGCCGCGATCAGGTCGTGGATTACGCCGAGCGCAAGGGCATGAGTAAAGCCGAAGTAGAAAGTTGGCTGGCGCCCAATTTGAGTTACGAACCAGACGAAAACTGATGCCCGAATCACGCTTTGCCCAAACGGTCCCCTGTTCACGCTTGATCAATGCGGATGCCGCCCTTGCCGAAGTTGCCGCGACGGGGTGGGTGCGGACCAAGCGCGAATCCAAGGATTTTTCGTTTATCGAATTGAACGACGGCAGTTGCCTCGCCAATTTGCAGGTCGTGGCCGAGTCCGATGCCGACGGCTATGAGCAGCTCGCGGATATCGCGACCGGCACCGCGATTGCGGTCACCGGTGAACTGGTCGAATCGCCCGGCAAGGGCCAACGCTGGGAACTGAAAGCCAGGCGCCTGGAGGTCGTCGGCGCCTGTGACGATGATTTTCCGCTGCAGAAAAAGCGCCACAGCGACGAATTTCTGCGCGGCATCGCGCATCTGCGCGCACGCACGAACAAATACGGCGCGATAGCGCGGATCCGGTCGCGCCTTTCCTATGCCATTCACCGCTTCTTTCAGGAGCGCGGGTTTCACTACGTGCACACGCCGATCATCACCGGCTCCGACTGCGAGGGTGCGGGCGAAATGTTCAGGGTCACCGCACTCGATCCCTATGCCGCGCCGACGGGTTTGAACGTCGACGACGATTTTTTCGGTAAAGAGGCGCACCTCACCGTATCCGGCCAATTATCCGTCGAGACCTATTGTCTCGCCTTGAGCCGTGTGTACACGTTCGGCCCCACGTTCCGTTCGGAGAACTCCAACACTAGCCGCCATATGGCCGAGTTCTGGATGATCGAGCCGGAGATTGCGTTTGCCGATATCCACGACAACATGCAGCTCGCCGAAGACATGGTGCGCGAGCTGGTCCTTTTTGTACGTGAAGATTGCGCCGAGGATTTAGGCCTGTTCGCGAAGTTCGTCGATAACACGCTCGAGGCGCGACTCGACCAGATCCAACAAAGCGAGTTCGTGCGCCTGCCCTACGCCGATGCTATCGAGATCTTGGCGCAATCGGGCGAGTCGTTCGAGTTCGAACCGGCGTGGGGCGCCGATCTACAGTCCGAACACGAACGCTTTCTCACCGAGGTGCATTTCAAGGGGCCGGTGTTCGTCTACGACTGGCCGAAGGAGATCAAGGCGTTCTACATGCGCCAGAACGACGACGGCAAAACCGTCGGCGCAATGGATCTGCTCGTTCCGCATATCGGTGAATTGATCGGCGGCAGCGCGCGCGAAGAACGGCTGGACCAGCTCAAGACCCGCATCGGTGAGCTCGGTTTTGACGAGCGAGACTACTGGTGGTATCTGGATACGCGACGCTTCGGCAGCGCGCCACATGTGGGTTTCGGACTCGGTTTCGAACGATTTTTGATGTTCGCGACCGGCGTATCGAATATCCGCGACGTCATTCCGTTTCCGCGCACGCCCAAGAACCTCGATTTCTAGAAGCGGGACCGATGTAGCCTGGATGGAGCGTAGCGGAATCCGGGATCATTTAGAATTGAGATAGGTGCAAGAAATGAAAGTCATGATCGATCTATGTGTGGTGCCCATGGGCGTCGGCGTGTCGGTGTCTGAGTACGTAGCCGAGTGCGAGCGCGTGATCGACGCAGCCGGGCTCGACAGCGAACTGCACCCTTACGGCACCGTCATCGAAGGTGAT
This sequence comes from Gammaproteobacteria bacterium, assembly GCA_965217605.1. Lineage (GTDB taxonomy): Bacteria > Pseudomonadota > Gammaproteobacteria > JAYYZW01. Next base: position 527,793 of record CBDCJB010000001.1, on the reverse strand, counting down.
TGGGACGCGGTCTTCGCCGTCGTCAAACAGTGTCACGAACGGGTTCACGCCATGGGCGCGCCGCGGGTCTTCACCGCCATCAAGGCGGGTACGCGTACGGACCGCGACCAGACCATGGCCGACAAAGTCGACAGCGTGCGCCGCAAGCTCGCCGAATAAGCAATGAGGCAAGATGATGACCGATAACACATTGAGCTACGTCTGCGGCACCAGCGACAAGCCTCTCTTATTTCAAACCATCGGCCAGGTGTTGGATCAGGCCGCGCTGCAATGGGGCGATCGGGATGCGGTCGTTATTCGCCATCAGGGCGTGCGCATGAACTACCGTGAGTTGCGCAAAGCGGCGAATGAAATGGCTGCGGGTCTGGTTGCGCTCGGACTCGAAGCCGGCGATCGCATCGGGATCTGGTCACCGAACCGGATCGAATGGGTCCTGACCCAATTCGCGACCGCCAAAGCGGGCTTGATCCTCGTGAACATCAATCCGGCTTACCGCATTGCCGAACTCGAATACGCGTTGAACCAGGTCGAGTGCAAGGCGCTCGTCATTGCCGATCAATTCAAGACGAGCGATTACGTCGGCATCTTGCGGGACATCGCACCGGAGTTGGAACAGGCGCAACCCGGCGCCTTGAGCGCCGCGCGCCTGCCCCATCTGAAATCCGTGATCTGCACCGCCTCACAATCGATCTCCGGCATGTACCGTTTCCAGGACATCGCTGCCGCCGCCGACGACGCGGCGCGCGAACAGGTGCAGGCCACCGAGCGCGGCTTCGATCCCGACGACCCGATCAACATCCAGTTCACCAGCGGCACCACCGGCATGCCCAAGGGTGCGACGCTGACGCATCTGAATATCGTCAACAACGCCTACTTCGTCGGTCAGGCGATGGATTTCACCGAGGCTGATCGCCTGTGCGTTCCCGTGCCGCTGTATCACTGCTTCGGCATGGTGATGGGGGTACTGACCTGCGCCACCCATGGCGCGGCGATGATCTTTCCCGGAGAAGGTTTTGATGCGGGCGAAGTATTGGCGGCGATCACAGCGGAACGGTGCACAGCGCTCCATGGCGTACCCACCATGTTCATCGCCGAACTCGATCACGCAGAGTTCCCCAACACAGATTTTTCGTCGCTGCGCACGGGGATCATGGCCGGCGCGCCCTGCCCCATCGAAGTCATGAAACGCGTTCAGCAGGACATGCACATGACCGAGGTGACCATCGCCTACGGTATGACCGAGACCAGTCCGGTGAGTTTTCAAAGCGGAACCGACGACCCGCTCGATAAGCGCGTGTCTACGGTCGGGCGGATCCATCCGCACGTGCAGGTCAAGATCGTGGACCAAGAAGGCCGCGCCGTCCCGCGCGGGGACCGCGGTGAGTTGTGCACGCGCGGCTACAGCGTCATGCGCGGCTATTGGAACGAACCGGAGAAGACCGCGGACGCCATCGATCCGGCCGGATGGATGCATACGGGCGATCTCGCGGTCATGGACGAGGAAGGCTACTGCAACATCGTCGGCCGCGTGAAAGACATGGTGATCCGCGGTGGCGAGAATATCTATCCGCGCGAAATCGAGGAATACCTGTACCGCCACCCGAAGGTTCAGGATGTGGCCGTATTCGGTGTGCCCGATGACCGGTATGGCGAGCAGATCGCCGCGTGGATCAAGCTGCGCGAAGGGGAATCATCGAGTGAAGACGAGATCCGCGATTTCTGCAAAGGCCAGATCGCGCATTACAAAGTGCCGGCCTACGTGCGTTTCGTCGATGACTTTCCCATGACCGTGACCGGTAAGATCCAGAAGTTCGTGATGCGCGATGAGATGGCTGCGGCGCTCGGCTTGGAGGCAGCGAAGACGGCGTGATCGGGTCGCTGCAGTCCGCGGCGGCCTCCGCCGCCGCACGAGCGTTAACCATTCGCCTACGCGGCCTGCGCCGCCGATACTGACGCTAAGTCCGGCGCTTTATGGAACTCGCCGTCTTTCATGATCGCTATCAGTCGTTCCGGATCTTGCAGCAACGTCACGTCATCGAGTGGGTTGCCGTCCACGAGGAGTAGATCGGCGAGGTAGCTCTCGCGTACCTGGCCGATAGGTTCGCCATAACATTCTCCTCCGTATTGGGTCGCCATTTTCAACACTTCGGCGGGGCTGAATCCCATGAGCTCGACGAAGTGTTCGAGATCCTTGGCGTCGGTGCCGACCGGGTTCCACGCGAAGCCGTAGTCGCCGAAGGGCAACACCCGGATCCCGCGGCGGTGCATCTCGGGCACGCCTTCGATCGACGCCTCGAGCTCGGCGCGGAAACCCCAGTCTTCCGCCGTCTTACGCGGAACGCCGAAGGGTTCCATATGATTGAGCGTCGCGTAGCTCAACCCGATCGCCGGACAGACGAAGAACCTATCCTTGTTCGCCTCGAGCAGATCCAGCGCCTCTTCGTCGATGAAGTTCGCGTGGTAGATCAATTCGATGCCGTGGCGCACGCACATCTTCACCGATTCCGCGGTGCGCGCGTGGGCGATCAGGCGCACCCCGTGAATTTTGCAGATGCTGCAGGCGGCCTCCACTTCGTCTTCCTGCATCACGGTCATGCCGGCCGTCGCGGTGCGTACGAAATTATCGCCGGATAGCATCAATTTGATGGAGTCGACGCCTTCTCGGATCATCTGCCGCGCGTAGCGGCGGATCTCCTCGGGGCCATCGAGCACCACCGCGAAACAGTCGTGGTGCTGGTGCATCTGGCGCACGTCGCCGAGACCACCGGTGACCGTGAGCTCCGGTGTGCACGCCTTTATGCGCGGGCCCGGAATGCGGCCCGCGTCGATCTCGTTACGGATCACGATATCCAGGCGATCCTTGGCCGAAGAGCCGTTGATCGCGGCGGTGAATCCGTGGTCGAGCATCTCGCGCACGTGATGCATGGTGATGAGCGTGTGCTCCTCGACCGGGATCTCCCCGGTGTCGTACATCTCGCCCGCCATGTTCGGGTAGGTCGGGTGTCCGTGGCAGTTGACGAGGCCGGGCATGAGGGTCGTACCCCGTCCGTCGACGATGACGACCCCGCCGCGCGCGACGCTCGAACCGTCTCGTGCGATCGATTGGATCCGATTACCGCGGACGCGGACCTCACCAGCAAAGCGATCATCGCCGCTGCCGTCAAATATATTCACGTTGGTGAAGACGACTTCAGACATTTCCTGGCTCCTTGCTCATTCGCACATTCCCGTGATCACGATATTGCCGGTAATACCGAGGAATGGTTTCTTCTCACCCTTGACGTAGGATTTGACCATGACGTACTTGATGTGGGGATACGGCGCATTTGACAGCCATAGGACCTTGAACGCTTCCTTGTCCGTACCTTTACTCAGCACTTCGGTGTTTTTCGCGTCCCACGTGCCGAACGGCCCGCCGCTGGCGATACCCGTCGCTCGATCGACCGCGAACTTGGGTTCGTGCATATGGACGGCCTTGGCGTAGTTGGTGTTTTCCAACGAGCCTGCGTCATTGAGTTCGGATACGTTCAGCGCTTCGCAGACGTAATATGATTCCTCGGCGTTAACGGCCGCGATAAAGCCCGCTAAGACTATTAATACTACGCGATTATAAACTTGACACGTCATACCTGGATCCCTATAATCTTGGATAAAGGAGACAAGCATGACGACGTTTTACGATTTCCAGCGCCAGTTTCCCGATGATGAGGCGTGCCTGAGGCACATCATGGTGAAGCGCTATGGCGGTATCGAAATTGACTGCCCGAAGTGCGAAGCGCATGGGAAGTTCTACCGCTTGACGCGCGACCGTGCCTACCTGTGCCAGCACTGCAAGCATCATATCTACCCATGCGCGGGAACGTTCATGCATCGGACGCGCCTGCCGTTGCACAAGTGGTTTTTCGCGATGTTCTTGTTCTCGACCTCGCGTCATGGCGTCGCCGCGAAAGAACTGGAGCGCCAATTGGACGTGTCCTATCCGACAGCATGGCGTATGGCTCATGTGATCCGAAAGCACATGGCCGATACGGACGGCGAATGGCCCTTGGGCGGACCTGGAGGCGGCGATATTGAGGCGGATGAGACGTACATAGGCGGCAAGAAGTCCGGCGGCAAACGAGGTCGCGGCGCTCCGGGTAAAACCGTGGTATTCGGGATGTTGGAACGGGACGGCGATATCATGATGAAAGTCGTTCCGAACGTGCGCAAAAAGACGCTCCAGCCCATCATTGCGAACGTCGAATCCGGCAGCACGATCCATACCGACGAACTGAAGTCCTACGGTGGCTTGTCCAAGGCCGGCTACGACCATGAGACGGTCAATCACGGTGCGGGTGAGCATGTGGACGGCGAATGTCACGTTAACGGCATGGAAGGCTATTGGGCTCGTCTCAAACTTTCGATCCGCGGGACCCACGTCCACGCCGGGAAGCACCTTGAGAAGTACGCGAAGGAGTTTGAGTATCGCTATAACCGCCGGAAGCGGCCCGGAACGATGTTCGGGGATTTGGTGGCCCGGTTCTAAGCATCCTATCCATGAGCGCGTCAAAGCGCGCCCAAGCGGTCTTGGGCGGATAAGTGTCATCAGCCATCGGGGTATTCCTCCTCTAGGCTCTCGATCACTATGGCCAGCTCTCCCGGGAATTCGAGACTCTCAACCTTTTCGTGCAAATCCCACAACCAAGCCGTCTGTGTCTCTCTGTCATCGCTTAATAGGCGATCCTTCTTCAACGCGCAGGCAGCAACGACCTTGACTTCTTCTGTCCTGTGCGACGCACTCTTGAAGTCGCTGTAAAGGTCATCAACCTCGTCCGATGTCGAGGCGTTCATGATGAGACGAATTACGCGGCGGCCATTGCCTGGATTGTGCTTAATGGCTTCTGCATCCTCGGAGATTAAAGTGGTGTCTTCCTTCTGTGTGTCTGGCACGGGAATCCCCCCACGAGACGCACGCCACTCCTTGATTTCGCGCCAAAACATTAAAGGAATTGCAGCAAAACCCAAGCCGACGGCTATCAGAATCATTGCCCATAAGGGCACTGCACCAAACACCGTCTCAACAACCATCGTGGTTGCCGCGAGGGAGAGCCACCAGAAGAAGAGGCCGATGCGTTTCCACACCCTTAAAGCGTACCAGCCTGACTTGAAGTGTCAAGTTGATAATCGCGTAATACTATGCTCCTCGGCATGGTCCCGTCCCTCCACTAGGTGTTATGGGTTGCGTGTAAAGATACACCGGTTCCGGTGACGAAATTAATACTTTACTAGAAGCGGTCTCAAAATTATTCGAGGTAGCGTTGGCCCCAAAAAGTTCGGCTACAAGGCGCAGTGCGCAGGGAATAGTGGTTCTATTTCCAAGCGCTGCAACGCGGTAGACGGGCTTTTTGGGTCCAACCCGAAGGGCCGATGGCTGTTTTCGCGCATTTCGGCGTTGCTCGTCGCTCATTGACACCCGGTCAACCACGCTCCTCGCGCCTTGAACTGCGCGAAAACAACCGTCGGCGCTACCTCGAATAATTTTGAGATCGCTTCTAATCACTAATCACGACGGGCGGCTCGAATGCCGTCACCGCCGGTGGCTCGCCGTCGTAACGCGCGACTTCGACCAGACAGGACAGCGCGCTCGGGCCTTGCGCGAGCTTCGAGCTCCCCTTGTCCGGCGTCAGTACGTTCGGGTTGCCGTGCTTGCAACGGGTTCGCGATTGCCCCGGGGTTTCCGGATCGAACCAGGCGCCGGTCGGCATCTGCACGACCGATGCACGCACCGCGTCGCTCACTACGGCGCCCGCGAGACATTCGCCGCGATCATTGAATACGCGCACGACGTCGCCATTCCGAATGTCGCGCGCGGCGGCATCGTCGGGGTGTATGACGATCGCCTCGCGGCCATTCACTTCCCGAGAACGCGAATAGGCACTGTTGTCGAGTTGACTGTGCAAGCGCGTGATCGGTTGATTCGAAACGAGGTGCAAAGGAAATGCGTGCACTTTCGCGTGATTCAACCACTCCGCGGGCTCCATCCACACCGGATGTCCCGGGCAGTCGTCATAGCCGAACGCATCGATGGTGTCGGAGAACACCTCGATCCGACCGGACGGCGTTGGCAGCGGATTCGACTCGGGATCGCGCCGGAAGGCGTCCAACATGACGGTCGGCACCGGTGGTGCTTCGACCTTGAAAGCACCCGCGGCCCAGAACTCCTCGAACGGCGGCATCTCGATCTCGCTCGCCGTTGCGCGTTGTCGAGAGATCTCGAAAAGGTGCCGCAACCATTCCGATTCATCGCGTCCTTCGGCAGTAAACGATTCTTCTACATCCAGCTCGCGCGCAATGCCGCGGAAAATGTCGTAATCGTTGCGCGCTTCGCCGTAAGGTTCCACGGCTTGCTGCATGGCCACCAGATAGGGATCCCTGGCCGAGGCCGCGAGGTCGTTGCGCTCCAAGGTCGTGGTCGCGGGCAGCACGATGTCTGCATGGCGCGCGGTCGCGGTCCACCAGGGTTCGTGCACGATGATCGTCTCGGGCCTTTGCCAGGCCCGGACCAGGCGGTTGAGATCCTGGTGATGGTGGAACGGATTGCCGCCGGCCCAATAGACGAGCTTGATATCGGGATAGGTGAGGCGCTTGCCGTTGTAATCGACTTGCGCGCCGGGATTGAGCAGCAGATCCGCAATGCGCGCGACCGGAATATAGGTTTCGACCGGATTGCTGCCCTGCTCCAGTGCCGCCCAATGCATCTGGCCCATATGACCGCCGATGCCGTTGGTTGCGGAATAACCGAAGCCGATGCCGCCGCCCGGCAGACCGATCTGGCCGAGCATCGCAGCCAGCACGACACCCATCCAGAAGTTTTGTTCGCCGTGGTCCTGACGGGTCAGCGCCCATCCGATCGCGAGCATGGTGCGGCCCGCCGCCATGTCGCGCGCGAGTTGGCGCAACGTGGCCGCATCGAGACCCGAGATGGCCGCCGCCCACTCCGCATCCTTTTCGATCCCGTCCGTTGCACCCGTGAGGTAGGCGTGGAAGCGTTCGTATCCGACGCAATAGCGTTCGAGAAACGCGCGATCCTCACGGCCGTCCGCGACCAGCGTGTGGGCGAGTCCGAGCATGATCGCGACGTCGGTGTTCGGCACCGGCGCCAGCCACTCGGCCCCTATGCCCGCCTCGACATCCGTTCGCAGCGGCGAAATATTGACGACCCGTAAACCGTTGCGAGCCGCGTCCGCCATGTAATCGCGCTGCACGTGTCGTCCGGCGCCGCCCGAGTTCACCTGTCCATTTTTGAGCGGCAGGCCGCCGAAGGCGACCAGGAGATCGGTGTGCTCGATGATGGAAGGCCAAGTCGTCATGGTTCCGAACAACTTGTGCAGGTTACCGAGCACGTGTGGCAGGATGACTTCGCCGGCTGCGAAACTGTAAGTATCCCGCGACACGGTCGCGCCGCCGACGCAGTTCATGAAGCGGTGCAGTTGGCTCTTCGCGTGGTGAAAACGGCCAGCGCTCGCCCAGCCGTAGCATCCAGCATAGATGGCCTCGTTGCCATGGGTCTCGCGCACGCGCTTGAGTTCGTCCGCGACCAGCCGTTCTGCGTGATCCCAGGACACGGTGACGAACGGTTCGCAACCGCGCCCACCTCGGTTCGCATCCGGTCCGTGTTCGAGGTAACCCTGCCGCACCATCGGCCGTGGGATCCGGCAGGGGTCGTCGAGCGTATCGATCTGTGCCTGCCCGATCGGCGATGGATCGACATCGTCCTCGAATCCGTGTAGCGCGATCAGACGCCCGTCTTCGACCTCGGCTCGGTACGTACCCCAGTGGGATGCCGTGGTTTTCAAGCTCGTCGGGTTCGAGCCATCAGCGGCCGGCCGCCCATTGTGCAAAGGACTGGCCCGCACCAGCGAGTTCAACCAGCAAAGGCGCTGCTGTCCAATATTGAGCGCCGTAGCGATCCCGATACTTATCGATCGCGCCCTTGACTTTATCGACTCCAACGGCGTCGGCATAGTGCATCGGCCCACCGCGGTAACGCGGCAAGCCGTAGCCGTGCGCGTACACGACGTCGATGTCGCTCGGACGCGCGGCGATCCCCTCCTCCAGGATCAACGCGCCTTCGTTGATCATCGAGTACATCAAACGCTCGATGATCTCGTCGTCCGAGACGTCGATCTGCGGTATGCCCAGGACCTCGGCTTCGGACCGCGCGAGTTCGGCCACCAGCGGGTTGGGTGTCGCCTTGCGGCCTTCATATTTGAACATACCGATGCCCGTTTTCTGGCCGAATTGACCCTGTTCGACGAGTTTGGTGATGACGCGACAATAAGCCGGGTCATCCGGTTTGTCAGGCCACTCGTTATTGACCTTGTCGAGCACGTCGAGGCCGGACAGATCGGTCACGGCGTTCGGGCCCATCGCCCAACCCCAGTCAAAGGCGACCTGGTCGATGCGGTCTGCCGGTACGCCTTCGAGGACCATGCGCTGTGCTTCGCGCACGTAGGGAAAGAACATGCGATTGCCGACGAACCCGAAGCATACGCGTACCAGTACCGCTGTTTTTCGAATCGTTTTCGCCATCGCCATCGAGGTCGCGATGACGTCCTTTGCCGTTTCGGCGCCGCGTACGATCTCGAGCAGGGTCATGACGTTGGCCGGCGCGAAGAAATGCCAGCCGATGACATCTTCCGCGCGATTCGTCGCGGCTGCTATCGCGTCGATGTCCAGGGTCGACGTGTTGCTCGCGAGGATCGCACCGGGCTTGGCGACCTTGTCGAGTTCGCCGAAGATCTCTTTCTTCAATGCCATGTTCTCGAACACCGCTTCGACGATGAGATCGGCATCGCCCACACCGCCGTAATCGGTCGTACCGGAAATGAGGCCCATGCATTTATCGAGGTCGGCTTCACTCATGCGGCCCTTCTTGACCGTGGCCTCGTAGTTACGGCGTACGATGCCCAGGCCGCGGTCCAGCGCACCTTGATCGATCTCTTTCATGACCACCGGGATCCCGACGTTCGCGAAGTTCATCGCGATACCCCCGCCCATGGTGCCGCCGCCGAGCACGGCGACTTTTTTGACGTCGCGTAACGGGGTGTCCTTGGGCACGTCGGCGACCTTGTTCGCGGCGCGTTCGGCGAAGAACAGATGGCGTTGCGCTGCGGAATGCGTCGAGGTCATGCATTCCATGAAGAGTTCACCTTCGCGCTCGACGGCATCGGCGTAGGGCATCGACACCGCGGCTTCGACGCACTTGACGATTTGTTCGGGCGCCAGGAACCCGCGCGTCTGACGTGCGATGGATTTGCGGTAGTCGTCGAAGAAGCCGTCGTCGATGCCGCTCGCCTCGACCTGCATTTCGCTGATGCGGCGTGGGCCGACGCCCATGTCCAGGAGTTTCATCGCGTAGGCCGCGGCGCCGGCCTTCAAGTCGTCGCCCTCGAGCAATTCGTCGACCGCGCCGCGGTCGAACGCCACCTGCGCCGCCATCGGTTTGCCGGTCACCATGACATCCAGCGCATCTTTGGGCCCGATCAAACGCGGCAGCCGTTGCGTGCCGGTGGCGCCCGGTAACAGCCCCAGGGTCACTTCCGGCAGACCGAGCTTGGCCGACTTGACTGCGCAGCGGTAGTGGCAGCCCATCGCCGTCTCGAGGCCGCCGCCGAGTGCGGTGCCGTGAATGGCGGCGACGATGATCTTCGGACAGGCCTCCATTTCCTCGATGACTTTGGGGAGCCAGGGCGCCTCGCGCGGTTTATCGAATTCCGTGATATCGGCCCCCGCGATGAACGTGCGGCCGTCGCAAATGAGCACGGCAGCCTGGGCGTCGGCGTCGGCGGCGAATTGCCGGACGCAGGCTTGAATGCCCCGACGCACGGCGATGGCCAGCGCATTGACGGGCGGGTTGTCGATGGTGATGAAGGCGATATCGCCTTCGCGGCTGTAGTTGACTACGTCTCCCATGGGCTCTTCCTTCCTTTCATTCTAAGTATCGTTAAAATTTCCTTAATTTATAAATAATTAAAGGATAAATTTGATGTTCGTAGTAAGATTTGCGTGGGCGTCCCTTGTCGGTTTGCCTACCAAACGGTAGGTTGAAATCACTCACCTTACGGTCCGTCAAGCGTTGACGTCGATCACGACCCGCCCCTTGATCTCCCCCCGCAAGATCGCGCTCGCGAGTTCGGGCACGCGGGCCAGCGGTTCGGTCGTGAAGACGCCAGCCAGCCGCCCCGGGTCGATGAGGTCGGCGAGATCGTCCCAGGCGCGCTGCCTGACGGCCATGGGGGCCATGACGGAGTCACAGCCTTGGAGTCTCACATTACGCACGATGAAGGGCATGACGCCGGTCGGCAGATCCGGGCCACCGGCTAGCCCGCACGCGGCGACGATGCCGTTATAGTGGGTTTGTGCGAGCGCCGTCGCCAAGGTCGTCGAGCCCACGCTGTCGACCACCGCGGCCCAAGTCGCCTTCTCCAAGGGCTTGGATTTACGCGCTAGTGCGTCGCGTTCGATCGTGTCGCTCGCGCCTAAGTCTTTGAGATATGAAGCCGTTTCCGGCCGTCCCGTGCTCGCTACCACCTCGAATCCGAGCTTGGCCAGGAGCATGATCGCGACCGATCCAACGCCCCCGGCGCTGCCCGTGACCAGCACCGGGCCGTCGCTCGCTTGGGTGCCATGGTCACGGATGGCGTTGACACAGAGCATCGCGGTATACCCGGCCGTGCCGAGCGCCATGGCCTGCTCCGCCGAAAACGCGTCGGGCAGGCGTAGCAAAAAGTCCGGATTTACGCGCTGTTTTTGCGCGTATGCGCCCCAGTGCCGCTCCGATAAGCCGTAGCCGTTGGCCAGCACGCGATCCCCGGCCTGCCACGCGTTAGCGCTCGATTCGACCACCGTGCCGGCGAGGTCGATGCCGCACACCATGGGGAAGGTCTGACAGATGGGTACGGTGTTGGTCACCGCCAGGCCGTCTTTGTAATTCACCGTCGAATAATCGATGTCGACCAGCACCGCTTCGTCTGGCAGATCGGCGAGCTCGAGCGTTTGAAGACCGGCCGAGAACCCGCCGTCGGCATCTTTGTCGGCAACAATGGCATTGAAGCTAGTGCTCAAGTAATTTCTCCAAATATCGTATAATACGTTGAATTATACAGTTATAAACAGTGACTTTCTTGGCGTACCGTCGATCGAACGGCTGATATGCCCCTGTCCGTCAACGTCCTCGGCAAGCACGATATCGCCCGCCACGAATGACCGCCGCGTGCCGTCGCCCACTTCGATGTCCAGCCCACCCTCGAGGATGACGATGTACTGGCGTTGGGGCGCATTGTGCCAGTCGTAGTGATAATCGCCATCGGTGTGGCGAAAGATCAAGCCGCTGGCGGGGTGCAGCGCGGATAGATGCCCGACGGTTCCGTGATCGTCGAGTTCGACGGTGACGTCCTCGAAGTGCGATTGACCGTCCGCGCCCGTGTACAGGCGCGTGACGTTCATGGTGTGTTTCTCGACGTGCATTGTTTTTATCCGACTCGGCAATGATGGACGCGCGTTTCGGTAGAATACCGGCGCGCAGGTGTCACGCTACGCATATTAAATCCACAGGGGCCGCGGGCAAAATGAACGATGTACGCGAATGGCAGCACCCGTTTGGCTGCGTGGAGCATGTCGAGGCGGCCTTCGACGGGCAAAATTACGTTGCGGACCGCCCCTTGTGCCTGACCACCAAGCTCGCCTTCGACCTGACCAAACCGGTGCTGCTCGAGGGCGAAGCGGGCGTAGGCAAGACCGAGGTCGCGAAGGTATTGGCTGCGGTCTTGGATACGCCCCTGATCCGGCTCCAGTGCTACGAGGGTCTGGACGCGAGCTCGACGCTCTACGAGTGGAATTACGCGCGTCAGATCTTGGAGATCCGGCTAGCGGAGGCCGATCCCGCGCGCCGCGCCGATCTGGAGCGATCGATCTTCGGTGAGGAATTTCTATTCGACCGGCCGCTGCTAAAGGCGATCCGGCACGCCGGGCCACGCCCCGCGGTGTTGTTGATCGACGAGATCGATCGCGCCGATGAAGAATTCGAGGCGTTCCTGCTCGAGATCCTGTCGGATTTCCAGGTCACCATCCCCGAGCTCGGCACCTTCAACGCGGTCCGGCCGCCGTGCGTGATCTTGACCTCTAACCGCACCCGCGAACTGCACGACGCCTTAAAGCGCCGGTGCCTGTATCTTTGGATCGACTTTCCCTCGTCCGCGAAGGAGCGCGAGATCATCTTACGGCGCGTACCCGGCATCGAGGCCGATCTCGCGGCGTCCGTGGCGACGGTCATGGCCGCGCTGCGCTCGGTCGATTTCTATAAGCGGCCGGGTGTCGCGGAATCCCTCGATTGGGCCCGGGCGCTGCTCGGTCTGAACATCGGTCAGATCCTGCCTGAAGTGATTCAAGAGACGTCGGGCGTTCTGCTCAAGTACCGCGATGACGTCGAACGGCTCGCCGGTTTAGACCTGCGGGCCTTGATCGAAGGGCGCGCCGTGGCATTGCGGGACTGAGTTGCCATGACCCCGACGAGCGCGGCTGAGAACGCGGACGGGCTCGTGCAGCACACGTTCGGACTGTGCCAGGCGGCACGCGACGCCGGCCTCACCGTCACCCATGCGCGGCAGATAGACGTTTTCCGGGCGCTGAAAACCATCGAGTGGCGCAACGTCGACGATTATCGCATTGCGCTGCGCACCAACCTCGCTTCCAACCGCGCCGATGAAATCGCGTTCGAAAATGTGTTCGACGCGTACTGGAACGCCGCCCGTGACCGCGACGACGGCGACTACATCCTCGCGCGAGGCGAGTTGATCCGGGGATCGCTCGACGTGGGCCAGACCCGCGAGGCGCATCGCGACATGTTGACCGCCGAGGCGTCCTTCGCCGGTGACGAAGTGATGCGCAACCCCGATCTCGCGCTGCGGTGGGATCCCGACGCGCCACCACTGGACGCGGTCATACGCGAACTGGCGAAACGCCTCGCCACGCGCCCTTCGCGGCGCCTGCGCGAGAGCCGCCGTGGCCGGCGTATCGATCTCAGGCGTTCGATCCGCCGTAATATCCGACACGGGCTCGACCTCGTGGAGTTGTCGCATGCGCGGCACAAGACGCTCAAGACGCGCATCGTCATGCTCTGCGACGTCAGCGGCTCGATGGACGTGTTCAATCCCTTTCTGCTGCAACTCATGTTTGGCCTACAGCAGGCCTTGAATGGTTCGAAAACCTTCGTCTTCAGTACGCGGGTCAGCGAGATCACGGCTCTGCTGCGGCGTCGCAGCGTTGCCGACACCTTGGCGGAGATCTCGCGGACCGTCCACCACTGGTCGGGCGGTACCGACATCGGCACGGCGCTGGCGAAACTCAATCGAACGATCCTGCGCGAGGGTTCGGCGTGCTCCACGGTATTGATCGTGATCAGCGATGGCTACGACAACGGTAAGGTCGAGCGGATTGCGAGCGAACTCGATTTAGTCAAACGCCGCGTGCGCACGCTCGTCTGGATCAACCCCATGTACGGCGCCTCCACGTTCACGGTACGCGCCGCCGGCATGCGCGCGGCGATGCCGTATATCGATCATTTCCTGCCGGCCTTCAATGCGAAAGCCCTGCACGTATTGGTCAAAGCGCTGACGCGGCTTCGTTAAACGGTTCGCCTACGGCGCCAACCGGTCGACCCGGTCCGCCATTTCCTCCCACTGCTCGCGATGCATGATGTGACCCATGCCGGGGTCACACCACAACTCTGCGTTCTCGATGCGCGTTTGAATGGCGCGGCCGTGATCGATGTGGAAACAGGGATCGGATTCGCCGTGCATCACGAGCGTCGGGCAGGTGATCGCAGTCTGCGCGGTCCACAAACCGGGTGAATGGACGCTCGACAGTGCTTGGCGCGCAAATCCCTCGGGGCGATAGGCGCGATCGTGGGCGTAGCTTACGCGCTCGCGCACGAAGGCTTCATCGAACGGATAGTGCGCACCCCAGATCCAACGCCATAGATCGACGTTGCGATCGATCGCGATCTCGCGTGCGTGGCGCTCGGCCAGCACCAGAAGTCGCTCCAGAACCGCGCGTTCCCACTGCGGTCCGTCCTCGTCCGGTCCGGCGCCCGCGCCGCTCATGACGACGGTCAGGGACGATACGCGATCGGGATGGCGCACGGCGGCCCAACGCACGAGGAAACCGCCCATCGAGGCGCCGATGAGGTTCGCGCGTTCGAGGTCTAAATCATCGAGTACGGCCACGATGTCATCGGCCATGTCCATGCGCGTGTAGGGCACCGATCCGAATGCCGCCCCCTGCGCCAAGGCCGCGTGGATATCGATATCGGGCAGTTCATGCGTGGGTGTCGAGAGGCCCGCGTCGCGGTTGTCCAGGCGGATGACGCGAAAGCCGCGGTCGACGAATACAGTGCATTGATCGGCGGGAAATTCCACGGAGCCGATCTGCTCGCCCGAGCCTGCGACGAGGATTAGGGGCCTGCCATTTTCAGGGCCAACGGTTTCGTAATGAATATTGAAACCGTCGTGGTGGACGTCAGGCACCGAACATCCGGTCGAGGTAGCTGTTCAGCATGTGGTGGATGGCCTTCTCCAAGCCCATCGTCGGACCGGGGTCGAAGTTGCGCGAGCCGACACCGTTTTGCAGCGAACACATCATCTCTTTGTCTTCATCGGCCACGAGGCGAATGTAATCGGCGACGACCTGTCGCTTTTGCTCGAATGCCGGTTGTTCGAACCATTCTTCCGGGAATTGGGTCAGGATCGTGATGCGGGTTTTCTCCGGCCCGATCGGATAGCAAAACCAGGGTTGCAGGAGGTCCGGGCGGGCGAACATGTTGAAGCTCGGGCGAATGTAGATCGTAAACGCGAACTTCTCGTGCTTGTCCGCGAGCCATGGCATGGGCTTGCCGAACAACCACGCGCCGTCGGGCGCCATGGTCTGGCTCTGGTATTCGGAGTGGTACCCGTACTGCGTGAGGTAGAACGGGAACTTGTGGACCGGAAAACCCTTGCCGAAGGACGCGCCGTGGATCACGCCGACGTGGTAGATGTCCATCAGGTTCTCGGGCACGAATTTCCAATTGCAGCCGAGATCGAAGGTATAGACGTCGGCGATACGCGTGTCTTCGGCGCGCAGGAATCCGGCGGCCTCCTGTACCCGATCGGCGGCGAGGTAGTCGTCGAGGCTCTCGGCGGACGCGTCGAAGTTGATGAAGATGTAGCCGGCCCAGGTGTCGAGCCCGATCGTCTTCAGGCGGCAGGACTTCCAATCGAAATCCGGCACATCGTTGCTGTAGGGCGCGCCGACGAGGCTGCCGTCGAGGCCATAGACCCAGGCGTGGTACGGACAGGTGAATTCCTTGACGTTGCCCTCGCCCCGCGCGACTTCGACGCCGCGATGCCTGCACACGTTCGCGAACGCGCGGAGGTGGCCGCCTTCGTCCTTGCAGATCACCACCGGCTCGTCGGCGATGCGAAACGCGCGGTAGTCGCCGGATTCGGGATACTGCTCAACTCGGCCGACGCAGATCCAGTCTTTCATGAAGATCTGCTCGATCTCGCGCTTAAAGATCTCCGGGGACGTATAAAACTCACCCGGAAGGTGCCGAGCGCGGAGCAACTCTTCGCGCGTTTGCGAATAATCCGAGAGTTCGATGGGTTGTGCGGACACGTCGCGCTTCTCCGTTTAATGACTTTATTTAAGGGGCTTATATACATGACTAGACACAACGGAAGAATTGGAGAGGTTGAAATATGCGGTCACTAAAAGGATGCTTCATGCTCGTCGTAGCTTTCGTTTTGACGCTCAACAATTTCTTCTACGCCGTCAATCCCGCAGCGGCCAAGCCCATATTTGATTGGATTGACCCTTTCGCAGTCGTCGCCCTCGTACTCGTTTTCTTGGAGAAAATCCTCGGTTCCATGCGCGGTGAAACCGAATGGCCTCGTCTCGTAGTAACGGTCCTGGTCGGGGCGCTGGTTCATTTATACGCCTACAATTACTTGGCGAAGATGGCAGGCAGTGGACTGGAGAGCGGAACCTTGTGGCTGGTTATGGTGCCGTTTACGGTTTCCTTGCTCATCTATGAGGGCTTCTTGCTGATCCGCGAAGCTAAATAGGGACTTGTCTAGTCATGTATATAAGCCCCTTATTTAATCACGCCGGCGCCGTTAGTCGCCATCCGGTTCGTCCTAGCCGAGCACGACACCCAGATCTTCGTAATCGATATTCCACAGGCGTCCGCCGCGCCGGTGGCCGGGTTCATACCCTTTGAAGCCGAGCAGTTGGCGTGCGCGCGGCGAGAATTCGCGTACCGTCTCCAGTGGGTATTCCAGAACCGAAGCCTCGGAAGGCACGAGCCAGCCGAGACAGAATGCGAGAAATATACCCCGCCGCCATTGATCGGACGTAACGTTTGCGCCACCGGCGTGCAAGGTGCTGCCCAGGTACATGAGTACGCTGCCCGCAGCCATCTCGACCGTCACGCCGTCGTTCGTGTCCGGCTCGCGATCGTAGTTCTCCGGCAGGTGGCTGCGCGGTACTACCCGCGTCGCGCCGGTTTGCGTGGTGAACGGTGTCATCGCAAACATGAAACTGACCGTCGCTTCGGGCAATTGATTTTGTAGTTTCGCAAACAGCGGCCAATTGCCGTTGTCGCGGTGTAAAGACTGGTCCACTTCCCCCGGACCCCTGATCATCGCTTGCGCCGAATTCAGCCAGTAGGGGCCCGAAGGCTCGAGCAGGAAATGATCGGCGAACGCCTTGATCAACGCATCATCGAGCACCCGCCTGAAGGTCGGGCTGATGCCAAACAGGCGCGTCAAACGTTTGGTTTGTGTGCCATGAAACTTTTTGCGATGGCCCGCGCCGGTTCGCGCACCCGGTTGATGCCCGGCGATGGCATCGTCCATTTCCGCATTGATCGCGGCGAGTTCGGTTGCATCGAAGAAATCGTTGACGACGACGCCCCCGTCGCATTCAACCTGCGCGATGATGTCGCCTGGCTCGGTACCGAAAGGCAAGGATGCGAGAGCGGTCACGGTTTAGTCCTTGAAAGATAGTGCGCTGTCCCGCAATTATGTTAGGTGCGTCGCGCAGGATTTTTTGTTCCTGGCAAGGCGCGAGGAGGCCGTGTAGCGGGCTCTACACAACGACGAGCAACGCCGCCAGGGACAAAAAAGACCACCGAATTATGAAACATAATTGCGGGACAGCGCACTAGTGGGCGGCTTCATTTTAATCCCACAGCTGCATTTCTCTTACAATGGCCTATGGCTAGTCCAGTGCTCATCGCGGCCGACATCGTCACCGCAATTGTAGCCGTGGGGCTTACCGGGGAGTTATGGGCGCGGCTCACCTATTCAGAAGGGCTGCCTGCGCCCGTTAAGCCGAACGAAGTGCAACTGCCCGCCGAACTCGTTGAACCCGATGCGATCTTGGGCCAGCGCTTTCGCGCCAACGCGGTCAAATTCATCGAATCACCGCACCGTGAATTCGATGTTCTGCACCAGAACAACGACATCAACCTGTGTGGCTACGGTTTCGTCGCGCCAGGTGCGCGCGGCCCGTTTGCCGTCGTACTCGGGGACGCCTACACCGAGGGTTGGGGCGTGATGCTGGACGTGACCTTTGTCAAAGAGATCGAACGGCGGTTGGCCAAGCGGCCCGGCATGCACAAGCGCACGCGGCTGTTCAATGCCGGTATGTCCGGATACGGTGCGGCACAGAGCTATCTGCTGGGCCGTCGCCTGATCGAATCGTTGCTGCCCGAAGTGGTGGTGTTCGTGTACACGAGTCTGATGCCCGTGGCGGATGAGCGATTCCTGGCGAACGCTGAAACCGACGCGGCGGGTCTGGCGATCAAGGCCGGGCCGCGGAGCGACAGCACCCGCCCATCCATCAAGGGCAAAGATTTCGATTCAATATTCAGCCTGAGTCTGCTTGCCAAGGTGTTGAAGGTTGAGTTCGACGCGCAAGCGGCCCGCGAGGCCGTAATACCCGGCGACCCGGTTACCGATCTCTTTGCCGCCGTGCGCGGTTCACAGGAAGTCGTGGCCAATCTTCATCGTCGTTCCCTTCAACATGTTGCCGCCCTGGCAACGATCGCCGAAAAGCTGGGCGTCCAGTTCATCCTCGTGCACATCCCCTTGCCGATTCAGGTTGATGCGGACGAATGGGTGTACGGTCGCGCCGCTAATGGCTTCAGCGCACGCGAATACCCGGCTCCCGATATCGAAATCATCGAAGAATTCTGCGCTACAAAGGGTCTGAATTGCACCATGACGCGCTCGATGCTGAAGGAGACGGCCGCACGCAACGCAAGTCCTGTCTACTATCGCTACGATTACACCTTGACGGAAATCGGGCACCACGCGATAGCCGATCATTTGATCGAAATCATCGCCGCGGCCTTAACCAAGGAAGGACCTTGAACTTCGGACTGCTATTGGCGTTCCGCAACCCCCGCCAGTGGGCACGGCCGAATAACGACATCTACGCCGAGCACATCGAGCAAGCGGTGCTTGCCGAGGAGTTGGGCTACGACACCGTCTGGACGACGGAGCATCATTTCGCCGAGGACGGTTGGTCACCCTCACTCTTGCCCATACTGTCGGCCGTCGCCGCGCGCACCACGACGATCCGGATCGGGACCTTCATCATCATCCTGCCGTTTCATCATCCGGTGCGCGTAGCCGAGGATGCCGCGACGGTCGACATCATTTCCAACGGGCGCCTGGAACTTGGCGTCGGCCTCGGTTATTGGGTGAGCGAATTCGCGAGCTTCAACGTGCCGCGCAATGAACGCGTATCCCGCATGACTGAAGGTATCGAGATCATCCGCAAGTGTTTCACGGAAGATGAATTCTCCTACGACGGGCGCTATCACACCTTGCGGCAGATAGAGATGCGGCCGAAGCCGATTCAACAGCCGCACCCGCCGATGTGGATAGGCGCCATGACCGAAAAATCCGTCACGCGCACGGCACGCCTGGGCTGTCACCTGGCCGGCAGCGGCGGCGCCGATCTGCAACGCATGTACGATGGCGCGTTGAATGATCTCGGCAAGCCGGTTGATGAACATTGCATCTCGCAGTTGCGCGCGGTTTACATCGCCGAGACGCGCGAGCAAGCGTGGGACGACGCCGAGGAGCACCTCTATTACATGATGAGCATGTACGACAAGCGGTACAAAGAGGCCGACGATCTGCCTTGGGCGACGGAAACCATGTCCGCGCCCGAGGTGCCGCCGCCCGGCGAGCTGCGTAAGACGAAGGACCTATCGTTCTTTCAAGCGCCTTTGATCGTGGGTACCCCGGACGACGCGATTCAGGAAATCGAGCGCTATAGCGCTGAAACGCGGGTGACGCATCTGGTGATGTGGATGCAACTCGCTGGTTTGCCGGCGGCGAAGGCGCGCGCCTCGATGGATTTGTTCGCCAAGCACGTGATTCCGTATTTTAGTTAGGCTACCTGCCGTTTTAGCTCGGCGCGACGTGCCTCCGTCGCGGTCGCGTCGACATTGAGCTCGTCGTCCAGCACCACGCCGTAGGCCTCGAAAGCCTGCTCGACCGAGGAGAAATCATCCAGCACGTCCGCGCGGACGCTTTCCGGATCGCGCTCGAGCGGATCACCGAAGCCGCCGCCGCAGGGCGTATGGATCTCGACGCACTCGCCGCTCGCGGTGGTGAGACCCGAAAACTTGGCGGGTAGCGCCTCACGGTCGTCGGGACGGTCGACGTTGTAGCGCTCCACGCGGCCGCCGTGGCCGGCATGACCGCCGTGGATCCCCCAGGGCCGGTCCTCGTGACGATCGGCTTCGTGGGTCATCACACCGCCGTGGATGAACCGCTGGGTTTTGACCACCCCGATGCCGCCGCGGTATTTGCCGGGCGCGGGCAGCACGTCGTCGCGCAATTCATAGCGGTCGCAGATCAGCGGCAGGTGCATGCCGAGATCTTCGATCGGGTTGTTGCGGGTGTTCGCGAGCAGATTATCGATCGAATCCGGACCGTCGGATTTGGGGCGACCGCCATAGGAACCCTCATTGACTTCGAGGAAGACCCAGATGTCGCCGCTCTCGCGCAATCCCGAATACGCGGCGAACGATAAGGTTGCGGAATTACCGGCGGTGACGTTGTCCGGTACCACCGGTGCCAAGGCCTTTATGATGCAGTCTACGACGCGTTGAATAGGCGCGAACCGCGCTTCGGCGGCAACCGGAAAGATCGGATTGAAGATGCTGCCCTTGGGCGCGGTTACCGCGATCGGCCGAAACGAGCCTTCGTTTTGAGGGATGTATTCCGCTGTCGTATAGGTATCGAGCAGTAAGGCGCGAAACGCGAAGTAACAGGCGACTTTCGTCGAACCTTCAAACGGCACATTGAACGCGGTCGGCGTCTGGTCGGCGGAACCCGTCAGATCGACTTCCACCCCATCGCCCTTGACGCGTACGGTGACCTTTAACGGTAAGGTGGTACCGCGATCACGCCCATCGTCGTCGAGAAAGCCTTCCGCGGAATACTCGCCGTCGGGAATGGCCGCGATCTGGCGCCGCAGCATGGTCTCGGAGTAATCCATCAGTTGATCACAGGCGGTGATGACGGTGTCCTTACCGTACGTGTCGAGCATTTCATTGAAGCGCCGCACGCCGAGCTCGGCCGCGGCGATCTGGGCCTCCAAATCACCCATCACCTGGCCGGGCGCGCGCGTATTGGTCTCGATGAACTGCCACAGCGCGCGGTTGAGCTTGCCCTCGTCGCAGAGCTTCAATCCTTTGAACAGCATACCCTCGCCGTAGACGTCGGGGACGTCGATGATGAGGCCCGGTGTAGCGGCGCCGATATCGACGTGATGCGCGGTGTTAGCCGAGAATGCGATCAGGTCACCCTCGAAGAATATCGGCGCGACGATCGCGATGTCCGGCGAGTGACTGGCGCCGTAATAGGGGTGGTTATGGATGACCACGTCGCCCGGGCGCCATTCGCCATGTAACGTTTCCTGAATGCCGCGCAGGTAACCCGGTAGTGATCCGATGTGCATCGGGGTCGAATCCGATTCGCACAAGGTATTGAAATCGGCATCGAACAGACCGGCGCCCAGATCCTGCGATTCACGAATGATCGACGAATAGGACATGCGGTAGAGCACGTGCCCCATTTCCTTGGCGATGGTGTCCAGGGCGCCGCCGATCACCTGCAGCGTGATGGGATCGATTGCATTAGATGTCATCGTTCAAATCCTCTGCTCGAGAATGTGAATATTGTCGCTGGCCCTTATCGACGCATCGTAACCCGGCGGCACCAGTGAGGTTGAATTGTGTTGCACGATAATGGCCGGCCCCGCGACCGTCTGTCCGGCGCGCAAACGTGCGCGATCGTAGCGT
Organism: Gammaproteobacteria bacterium; assembly: GCA_965217605.1. Classification (GTDB taxonomy): domain Bacteria; phylum Pseudomonadota; class Gammaproteobacteria; genus JAYYZW01. Next base: position 506,387 of record CBDCJB010000001.1, on the reverse strand, counting down.
GGGGTATCGAGCGTCTGGCCGTTGTCGAAGGTCGTCGGGCGTGTATAGAGCATGGCGTCCGTTGCGTCGCTGCCGCCATTCAGCCGCTGGGGCCACGACAATCGATCGCTCGGCGTGTAGCCGACGACCCGCAAGGTGATCACCTCGATCGGCGTTGTTTCGAAGCTGTGGCCATAATCCGCCCGGTGCGCGGCGTGAAAATTATCGACGATCACGTCTAAGTTGGCCGCGGAAATTTTTGCGTCGGGGACATCCGCACGCAATTCGTACCCCTGGCCTTGATAACGGCATTCCGCGATGCGTTGAAAATGCTGTTGCGGCCCCGGCACGCCGTCGGCGGCGAGTGCCGCCCGTGCCTGATCCATGAGGTCATCGAAATTCTGATTCAAGCGCTCGAGATCATCGGGTTTGCCGTCCGTCAACACGGCGAGCGTCGAGCGCGTGAATTCGTACTGCATGTCCGTCGCCAACAAGCCCATCGCCGCGGTGATACCGGGCGCCGGCGGCACGATGATCTCGCGCGCCGCGACCGCGTTCGCCAAGGCCACGGCATGCAAGGGGCCCGCGCCACCGAACGGCATCAGCGCGAACTCGCGCGGATCGATACCGCGGGCGACCGAATTGGCGCGGATCGCGAGCGCCATGTTCGAGTTGATCACGCGGATGATGCCGAGCGCCGCGTCCGTGACCGACAGTTCGAGCTTGGGACAGATGTGTTCTTCGATCGCAGCGGCAGCGAGCGCCGCATCGATGCGCAGATCGCCGCCGAGAAAATGCTCGGGGTCCAGTCGCCCGAGCGCGACCTGCGCATCGGTGACCGTCGGCAAGGCGCCGCCACGCGCATAACAGGCGGGTCCCGGATCCGCGCCCGCTGAGCGGGGGCCGACGCGAAACGCCCCGCCCTCGTCGATGTAAGCGATCGAACCGCCCCCGGCGCCGATGGTCACGACATCGATCATGGGGACCAGCACCGGATAGCCGTTGACCTCGGTATCGCGAGGATTCTTGACGCGCACACGGCCGTCGGGGATCACGCTGATATCGGCCGACGTGCCGCCGATGTCGACCGTGATGAGGTTCGACTCCTCGGCGCGTTCGCCCGCCCATTTCCCGCCGATCACGCCGCCGGCCGGGCCCGACATCAAAATTGTCACGGGTTTTTCGGAACCCGTGGCGACCGTCGCAATGCCGCCGTTCGATTGCATGACGCGCAACGGCGCGGTGATCTCGCGTTCGGCGAGCGTGCGCTCGAGGTTACGCAGGTAACGTGCGGTGTTCGGTCCGATGAAGCCATTCATGACGGCGGTTGAAAACCGTTCGTATTCCCGCAGAACGTTCACGACCTCCGACGAGCAGTTGACGTAGGTGTCCGGCAGGATCTCCTGCACGATGGCTTTGGCGCGCTGCTCGTGCGCGTCGTTGAGAAAGGAAAACAGGAAACCAACGATCACCGCGTCGACATTACGTGTCTTCAAGAGCTCCGCCGCACTTTGCACTTCGTCCTCGGCCAGCGGTACCTCGACGCGGCCGTCCGGCGGCATCACGCGCTCGGTGATGGGGATCCGGTTGCGCCGTTTGACCAGCGGGTGTTTCTGCCACGGCAATTCGAATTGCAAAGAGAAGTTATGCGGCCGTTTGTGGCGCGCGAGATGGAGGATGTCGCGGTAGCCGCGGGTCGTCAGCATGCCGACTTCTGCGCCCGAGTGTTCGATCACGATATTGGTCGCGATGGTCGTGCCATGGACGATGAGGTCAATGTCGCCGGGTTGTATACCGCCGATCTCACAGAGTTCAAGGATGCCCTGGACGACACCGATCGACTGATCGCCGCTGGTGCTCGGCACCTTGTGTACGAATACGGCGCGGTCATTCGCGCTGCCTGACTCGAGGATCAGATCGGTGAACGTTCCGCCTACGTCGACGCCGATTTTCGCCATCAGGGCATGCTCTTATTATTTATGCGAGGTGGTCTCGCAACGTATTGCCTTTGTATTCATCGCGGTAGATCCCGCGTTTCTGCAGTACCGGAACGAGTAAATCCACTAAGTCCGCATAATAATCCGGCGCGTAGTAAGGCGGCGAAATCTGAAACCCGTCGCCGCCGCCTTCCTCCAGGAGATATTGCATCGCGTCGGCGACCTGCTCCGGTGTGCCGACGAGCGGGTTCTTGTCGCTACCCGACAGATAACTCCCAGCGATGTCTCTGAGCGTGATCTTGGGATCGGACTTCTGATAGATCTCGAACAGGCCCCGGGTGCCGGGTACTTCCAGATCGGTAACCGGCACATCGATGTCGTAATCCGTGCATTCGATGCCCCAGTGCATGGACATCTGCGCCAGCGAGGCTTCGAGCGGGATCCGCGCGCGGATCTCGGCGTAGCGGTCGCGTGCTTCGGTCTCGGAGTCGGCGACGATCGGTTGTCCCGCCCAGAAAATCGGGATTTCGGCGGGATCGCGGCCGAGCGCTTCCCGGCGCGCCGCCAGGTCCTCGCAATAGGCGCGCATCTGTTTCGTACCCCGGGCCGCACCAAAAATACCCTCGGCGTGGCGCGCGGCGAACGCTTTGCCGCGATCGGATTGGCCGGCCTGAAACAGGAATGGACGGCGGCGCGGCGAAGGAATGACCGTAAAGGGCCCGCGGGTCTTGTACCACTTCCCTTCGAAGTCAACGCGATGCACCTTGGCCGGATCGGCGTACACCTTGCGCTCCATGTCCATGACCACCGCATCGTCTTCCCAACTGTTCCACAGCGCATAACAGGCGTCCATGTACTCGTCCGCGCGGTCGTAGCGCTCATCGTGCGCGGGCAGCTCATCCATGCCGAAATTGCGCGCTTCGGCCGACGAATGCGAGGATACGATATTCCATCCGATGCGCCCCTTGGTGAGGTGATCGAGCGTCGCCAGCGTGCGCGCGAGAAAAAACGGCGGGTAGAACGTCGTTGACATCGTCACCGCAAAACCGAGCGTTTTGGCGATGCCGGACAAATAGGTGACGAGGGACACGGGGTCATGGGCGGGAAATTGGATGGCATACCGAATTTGATCGGGCGAGGCACCGCCGTGCAGGCCATCGGCGAAAAAGAGCATGTCGAACCGGCCGCGTTCTAGCGTACCGACGACCGATTCCCAGTATTCCGGCTCATACCAATAGTGCGTGATCTTCTCGCGCGGATAGATCCACGATAGCGGCATGTGCGGTGCCGGCGAAAAGTGATTGAAGGCGGAAAGATGGATCTGCTTGGCCATCGCGGTTCAATCATAGCAATTCGGCCTGCATGGATGCGGCCCATATCGAGTAGCCCGGATGAAGCGGAGCGGAATCCGGGGCGAGTTTCGCCGGGAATTTCCCGGATTACGCCCCGCTCCATCCGGGCTACATCTGTGGATTTTCATTTACTACTGGGCGATATTGGTGAAGTTAGATAGCGGGTTACAACATTGAGTCTGGACGGTCAGGTCGCGATCATTACCGGTGCCGCGAGCGGCATCGGTTGCGCCATCGCGCGTGAATTCGTTGTGCTCGGCGGGGCGGTCCTGATCGTGGACATCGATGGCGACAGCAGTGCGGCTGTCGCGCGCGATCTTACGGACACGGGCGGACGGGCCGCGAATCTGACGATCGATGTTACGAACCAAGCTCAGGTCGACACGATTGCGGCGGCGGCCCTCGATCGATTTGGCGCCATCCACATCCTCGTGAATTGCGCCGGTATCGGTGAGAACACCTCGATCACGGAGCACAGCATCGAGCAGTTCGAGCGCATCATCGCGGTCAACCTGACCGGCAGCTATCGCTGTATCCGCGCGGTCATGGGCGAGATGATGGCGCGCGAATACGGCCGTATCATCAACGTGTCGTCCGTCGCTGGACTCAGGGGCTGCGCCGGGCGCATCGGCTACGGCACGTCAAAGGCGGGCGTCATCGGCATGACGCGGCACCTGGCCGTGGAATTGGCGCCGTACAAAATCACCGTCAATGCGCTGGCTCCGGGACCGGTTGACACACCGCTGACGCAGGTCATCCATCCGGTGGAAACGCGTGAACAGTTCAATCGCGTCATTCCGCTGCATCGCTATGGTACGCTGGACGAGATCGCGCACAGCGCCGCCTATCTGGCATCCGTGCGTGCCAGTTACATGACGGGCCATACGCTCACCATCGACGGCGGTTTCAGTTCATCGGTCGCCATTTTTTAAAGGAGATCCCATGAAATTCAGTCTCATTATCGTCCCGCAGGTCCGCGACGGGGATCCGGAGGCATTCGATCAAATCGTCGAGCAGATCGAATTCGCCGAAGAGCTGGGTTACGACACGATCTGGTTGACTGAACACCATTTCAGTCCCTACGGACGAGCGGCCGTGCCGAGCGTTGCCGCTCATGCGATCGCGCGAACCAAGAAGATCCGCATCAGCACCGCCGTCGTGGTGCTGCCGTTCCACCATCCCATCCGGGTGGCCGAGGATTGGGCGACGCTCGATCACATGTCGAAGGGCCGGGTCGATGTCGGTATCGGCCGCGGTAACCAGCCCGCGGAGTTCAAGGGCTTCGGAATTCCCATGGACGAGGCCGAGCAACGCTTCGCGGAATCGCTGGAGATCATCAAGCGTGCCTGGACCGAAGAGCGGGTCACCTACGATGGACAGTTCTGGCAGGTCGACGATCTCGAGGTCGTGCCCAAACCGTATACCAAACCGCATCCGCCCCTGTGGCAGGCCGCATTGAGTGACTATACCGTCAAGAAGGTCATCGACCGCGGCATCAACGGTTTGATCGGGCCGTATCTATGTCCCTATGAAACCCTGAAAACCAATTACTTCGACGTATGGCACAATTCTGTGCGCGAAGCGGGTCGAACGGACCTGCGCTTGGCGCACAACGAGTTCGTGTATGTCGGCGAGAGCGACGCTGAGGTCAAGGCCGACATCGAAGAGAACATCATGTGGTATATCCGCACCGCCGCCAAGATCTGGGGTGAGCGCGATCGCAGCAAGGTCGCGAGCCAGTACGCGAATTACAACGACATTCTCGAATACCTCGACGTCGTGCCGTTCAGCGAGGTCTACGAAGAATTGGGTATGTTCGGCACGCCGGACTCGGTGGCGGACAAGGTCCGGTGGATGCGCGACGAAGGCGGCGTCGAGCAGCTCATCAACTTCACGTGGTTTGGCGGGATCAGTCAGGAAAAAGCGTTGCGCAACATGGAGTTATTTGCGCGCGAGGTGATGCCGCGGTTTCAGGAGCGGGCCGCCGTGTCGGGCGCCGCGGCAGGGTGATCACGCGACGGATCAGCGTTTGTCGTTGAACAAACGGTCCAGATAAGCCTGGATAGACGCCAGCGTCATCGGCTCCGTCCAGATCCGGTTAAGCTCGATTTCCGCCGACTTGGCTGCGGCCGTAGCCGCGGCCTTGATCGGACCTTGTATCTAAATATCTCGGTAGACCAGTACGGAGAAACGCATGTCCACCCATGAAATCTGCGGCATGGATGCAGTCACGCTCGGTGAACACATTCGCTCTAAAAAACTTTCGCCCACCGAGGTCATCGAGGCCGTCCTCGAGCGCATGGACCAACTCGAACCGGTGTTGCACGCCTTTTGCACACCGACGCCCGATTTAGCGCGCTCCGAAGCCAAACGCATCGAGCGGGCGATTGCCAAGGGCGATCAGGTCGGACCGCTGGCGGGCGTGCCGGTCGGGATCAAGGATCTCGTCTGCACGAAGGGGATCAAGACCGTTTCCGGCTCCGCCGCCTATGAAGATTTCGTTCCGGACGAAGACGATGTGGTCGTTGAGCGTCTGAAAGCCGCGGATGCCATCATCATCGGTAAGACCAACGTGCCCGAGTTCGGTTACAGCGGCGTCGGGCACAACCCGGTTTTTCCGACCACCTGCAATCCCTGGAGCATCGAACGCACGCCCGGCGGATCGAGCGCGGGTTCCGGCGCCGCTGTCGCTTCGGGAATGGGACCGTTCGCGATCGCGAGTGACGGCGGCGGATCGATCCGGATCCCGGCGGCACATTGCGGGTTGTTCGGTATGAAAGCGTCGATGGGGCGTGTGCCGCTGTATCCCGGCACCAAGGACGAGCGTTATCCCGGCGTATCGAGTTGGGAGTCGATCGAACACATCGGCCCGATCAGCCGCACGGTCGCTGACGGCGCATTGATGCTGTCGGTCATCGGTTCGGGCCCCGATCCGCGCGATCGCCACACCTTGCCCGGACCGGAATTCGACTGGAATACGTGCATCGCCGATAGCGATCTCACGGGACTGCGCGTCGCCTACAGCGCCGACTGGGGCTATGCGGCCGTCGATCCGGAGGTCAGGCGGGTCGTAGGCGACGCGGTCGAGGTGTTCGAGCGCGACCTCGGCTGCAGCGTCGAAGAAGCCGATCCGGGCTTTGAGGATCCCTACGCCGGTTTTTGGGGCCTGGTCGCCGCCGATACCGACCTCGCGGGGATGCGGCGCATGGTCGCCGAACACGGCGCGCGCATGACGCCGCATCTCGTCGAGTTTATTAACCAAGACTGGCGCGGCGAGGATCTGACGAATGCGGTGATGGTGCGGAAGGCGGTCAACAACAAGATGTGGCGCTTCATGCAGAACTACGACCTGCTCTTGACTCCGACCCTCGCCGTGCCGCCCTTCGGACTACACATGCAAGGTCCGGAAAAGATCGACGGTCGGATCGTCCCGCCCTTCGCCTGGCTCGCCTTCACCTTTCCCTTCAACATGACGGGCCAGCCGGCGGCCAGCGTGCCCGCGGGATTCACCGACGACGGCTTGCCCATCGGCCTGCAGATCGTCGGCGGACATCTCGCCGATCCCGCCGTGCTGCGCGCCGCCGCGGCCTTCGAAGCGGCGCGACCGTGGCACGACGTCTGGCCGGGCTTAGTCGACAACTTGCGTTGACGAAGCAAATTGGGGCCGGAGTGGATAAAATCGATTATCTCCAACGCCATTAACAAAAAGGACGAGCAATGGCCTTCGACAAAGCGCGAGCGAAAGCATTCACGGGCAAGGTGATCGGCGATGCCGCGGCAGCGGTCACGGTGCACTTATGTGCGATCGGCGATCGACTGGGATTATTCAAAGATCTGGCCAGCAACGGGCCGGCAGACGCGGCGGCCTTCGCGGCGCGCGCCGGCATCGATGCGCGTTACGCCCGCGAGTGGCTGGAGGGGATGGCCTCGTCGGGCTACCTGGAATTCGATCCGGCTTCCGCGCAGTTCAGCCTGCCGGCGGAACATGCCCGCCCCCTGGCCGAGGACTCCCACCCGATTTTCCAAGGCGCCTTGTGGAATCTATTGAGCTACTCCATGGCGCCCCTCGATGAACTCGTCGACGCTTTCAAAAACGGCGGCGGCGTGCCGCAGTCCGCGTTCCCACCGGAACTGTACGTATCCATGCAGCGATCGAGCGGCTTGCGTTATCAAAATTTTCTACTCAAGACCTGGCTGCCGGATATGCCGGACGTGGTGGCGATGCTCGATCGCGGCGTCGACGTGGCGGACGTCGGCTGTGGTCGGGGCACGGCATTGACGATGATGGCGGAGGCGTACCCCAATTCGCGTTTCTGGGGATACGATGCGTTCGCACCACAGGTCGACGGCGCGACGGCAAAGGCGGTCGAACTCGGCGTCGACCCGCGCACAACCTTCGAGGTGCTCGACGTCAGCGATGAAATACCCCGCGACTTCGATCTCATCTTCACCTTCGACGTCATTCACGACATGGCGCAACCGCGCGCCGGCCTGGCCAATATCCGCCGCCATTTGAAGCCGGACGGGATCTACGTGTTACAGGAAATCACCGCCGCCGACGAACGCCATGAGAATCGCGGGCCCGAGGCCACGCTCAAATACGGCATGAGCCTGACGTATTGCATGACCACCTCGCTGGCCAATCACGGCGAAGGCCTCGGCACCCTGGGGATGCCACCTAAGGTCGTGCGGGAATTGTGTGGTGAAGCCGGTTTCGGTGCTGTGCGCCACCTGCCCTGCAGTAATGATTTCATCTCGCTGTTCGAGGTGCGGTGCTGAAGCGGAGAATGGGCATGGCGACAAACCTGAACGACCTGAGAACCGATCTAGCGGCGGCCTTGCGTTGGGCGGCGCGCTACAACCTGCACGAAGGCGTCGACAATCACTTTTCGGTCGCGGTTCCCGACAACGGTGGCGCGGCACGCAGCGATCGATTTCTCATCAACCCGTACGGGTGGCACTGGTCGGAGATCACCGCGTCGGCGTTGGTCTTATGCGATGGTGAAGGCACCGTGCTGGAAGGCAGCAACGCGGTGGAGCGAACGGCCTTTTGCATACATGCGCCGATCCACACGCTCGTACCCAATGCGGCCGTGGTGCTGCACACCCATATGCCCTACGCCACCGCGCTCACCTTGCTCGAAGACGGCGAGCTGGCGATGTGCGAGCAGAACGCGCTCCTGTTCAAGGGCCGCATTGCCTACGATGACGGGTATACCGGACTCGCGCTAGACGTGGCCGAAGGTGAACGGCTTGCGCGCAAGATCGGCAACAACAGCGTGCTGATGATGGCGAGCCATGGCGTCGTCGTGACCGGCGCGACGGTGGCCGAAGCGTTTACGGTACTGTATTACCTCGAGCGGGCCGCGATGTTTCAGGTGTTGGCCCGGTCCACGGGCGGTACCCTCCGGACGATTGACGACGCCGTGCAAGAACACACTGCGGACCAATTGACGGGCGAGCTGCCCGCGCTGTCGGACCGGCATTTCACCGCGCTCCGGCGGATCCTCGATCGCGAAGAGCCGGCCTACCGAAACTAACCCGTGTCCCCTGTCGACGAGATGGCGACGCCCGAGCGCGAGCGGGGATTTTTACTCATCGCCGATATGGAAAGCTCGGCGGCGAGCAAGTTCGTGCTTGGAGAGGCGGAGGCCTTCGATGCGCTGCGCGCGCACAACGGACTGGTTATGGTACGCTGCCGCAAGGCGGCGCCGGTCGAGGGCATCGTCTTGAATTCGCTCGGTGACGCCGTCGTGGTCAAGTTTCCAGCGTCGGCGAACGCGGACGCGGCCCTCGAAGGTTGCCTGAGCGCGGCGCGCGATATCGTGGACGCTTTCGAGCAGCTCCCGCCGATCCCGCTGGCTTCGGGCAAGGCATTCCGGCTTCGAACCAAGCTCCTACTGCAAAGCTACGATGCGTACCGCTATGGACGCCGCGAGACCGGTGACCTCCATGCCGAGGAGCTGGTCGGCGAAGATATCGACCTGGCATTTCGGCTGGCCCCCGTCTCATGGCGTCTCCAGGTGCTGGCGACCGAAGCGTTCGCCGCGGCCCTGCTGGCGCGTTCTACCGCGACCACGGCGGAGAATACGCGAACCCTACTCGACCGCGCCCACGTCGCGCGGCACGTGGGCGCGCGATCCGCCGGCCCGCTACGTGGGATTGCGGAGGCATATCAACTCGGCTCGATCGACTATTGGTTCACTGACGCGCGCGAAATCGCGCGGCTCAAGGGGATCGCCAGCGCACAGAGTGTTTACCTGTTGAGCTTCGAGGGCCCCGAGCACCTGATGGCCCGCGGCGAACCGCAACGCCTGACGATCAAGGTCCGCCAAGACCACCACGCCGTGATACTCGCGAGTATTTCGCTCGATCGTCAACAGGACAACTACATCGAGCACGTCGTCGAGAAGCTCCGCGACACAACCGACGGGAACCGCCTCGACAGTGAACTCACGCTCTGTGTTGCCGCGAAGATCTATGGTGAATTCGACTTCTTCTTTCGCGTCTCGTGCATCGACGATGAATCCTTGGGCCGCTTCTTCCACGCCATCCACGACGACTCCTTCGGTGTGAGCCACGTCGAGGTTCGCGCGACGCTCAAGGACCGTTTTGCCGTGAACCGGGGGTACGACCGTATCTTCCAGCGTTTCGAAAATCGGCCCTACGAGATCGTGCTGACCTGGTTCGAACGCGATCGCACGCGCGACCTCTTCGAAGACCTGCGACGCATCATGGAGCGCGATGATACGGGGGCGCGCGCCGTCGACATCCTCGAGGTCGGCGAGGTGATCCACCACACGCCGGTTTACGCCGTCTTTATATGCGAGAGCCTGCGCGACTACGCGGCGTTCTTCACCGACAACGGACTGCGGCCGACCGCATGCCGCTCACACGTCGGCCACGTCGACCAGCCGGCGGATGCGCAGCTCCGCTACAGCTTGATGAGCGGGGTCTACCTGCCGCGGCGTATCTTCTAAAAGGGGCTAGTTTGGCTGCGCCAGTGTGCAGTGTTCCCGCTCGTGCATTCGATTCAAATACGCGTCGAGTTTCGGCATGTCCTCAACAAACCCCACGCCGCGGCCCAAATTCGCCGCGTAACTGACGATGATATCGGTCGCCGAAAACTGATCGCCCATGATGTAATCCGTATCGCCCAAGGTGTTTTCCAGGACGCTCGCGCCGCGTTTAAACACGGTAGACGTCTGTTCAATGATCGCGGGAACCCGTCGCTCCTCGGGCAAAAAGAAATCCCAGCTGTTCAGCATCGCGCTCCATGCCCACATTTCGAGCTCGGTGGTCGCGAAGCATGTCCATTGGTCGTGAAGCGTACGCTCCCATGTACCGGGTTTCGCAACCAGATTCTGGTCGGGGGCAAGGTCAGCGATCGCGGTAACGATCGCTGACGATTCGAACAGCGGTTTGCCATCGATAATAACGCCGGGAAGCTTACCGAGCGGATGAACGTTCCGCAGCTCGTCACTTCCGATTATTTCCGGGCTGTTTCCTATGGACTCATAATCCAATCCCGCCTCCTTCAAAGCCCAACGGCACTTGGAAGATCGAGTCGGTTCGAATTCGTATAATTTGATGGTCGCCATCGTCGTATTTCTCCTCGTTGTCATCTCAAAGGGCGGCGGCGATGAACTGCACGCCCCAATAGATCCAGATAAAAACTTGAACGCCCAGAAAGGTTCCGCGAATCGTCACCGCGCCGGGCGTCGTTGAAATTAAATGTGTGGTGCTTTGGCCGATGCGGCCAGCCAGCGCGACCAACGCGAGTGCGTCGGTAACCTGTGTTTGCTCGGTCGCGATCGCGAATAGCAGGAGGGCCGCGGGCAGCGCGATCCATTCCATGCTGTTGGCGTGGGCGCGTGTGATGCGATGACCTAGCCCGGACATTTCATTAAAAAAGAGGGCAAGCCCTTTCTAATCCGTTATAATTCAGTTAGTTAGGCTGAAAACGGAAAGGACTCGCCCGTGACAGAATGTACCCAGACTGCGCTGCAATTTCCAGGCTTTTCTCGCCGCAAGATCGACGTCTCATTCAACGGCGGTGACATCACTTCCAACGGTGGGGTGCAGTTGCTGCGCTGGGCCGATGAACGGACCGGGTTGATCAAGGCCGCGGCACGGGCCATTGGGGATTCGCGCCGGAGAAAGAGCTGCACCCACGCTCTGGAGTCGCTGGTCCGACAGCGGGTCTATGGCCTTTCCCTGGGCTATGAGGACCTCAACGACCACGAGGCATTGCGCGCGGACTTGGCTCTGCAGACGGCGCTTTCCCGGGATGAGTCGCTGGCGAGCCCCGTCGACGTTGTGCCGACTGGAGAACCGCGCGAACCGGAACACCGCGGTGGCCCTGCACAAGGGACTCATTGATAACTTTATCGCCGCTTACAAACAAGCGCCCCGACGACTGATACGCGATGTGGATGCCACCGACGATCGGGTGCAGGGTGATCAAGCGGGCCGCTTCTTCCACGGCGACTACGACCACGACTGCTGTCTGCCCTTGTACGTGTTCTGTGGCGATCAACGGTTGGTCAGTTATCTGCGTTCGAGCAAGATCGACGGCGCAAAACACAGTGGGGCGATCTTGGCGCTGTTGATCAAACGGTTGCGCCAGGCGTGGCCGAAGGTCGAGATCCTGGTGCGCGCCGATGCCGGCTTTTGCCGCTGGCGGATGCTGCGCTGGTTCGATCGCCACGGCGTGGATTACGTCATGGGTATTGCGAAAAACCCGCGTTTGCACGATCAATCGTTAGCGTTGCGCACGTTGGCTCAGTGGCGGTATTGGATGATGGGTGAGAAGCAGCGCCTGTTCAGCGAGGTCCGTTACGCCGCACCGACTTGGGATACCCCGCGACGGGTGATCGTCAAGGCCGAGCACAGCGCCCGCGGCAGCAATCCCCGCTTCGTGGTGACCCACCTCACCGGCAAGGCCCAACGCATCTACGACCGCCTCTACTGCGCCCGCGGCGAGATGGAGAACCGGATCAAGGAGCAGCAGTTGGGCCTGTTTGCCGATCGCACCAGTTGCCACACCTGGTGGGCCAATCAGTTCCGGCTGTTGCTCTCAAGCTTGGCTTACACGCTGTTGGAGACGATCCGCCGGGTGGCACTACACGCAACGGCACGGGCTCGCGCGCAAGGCGGCACGCTGCGCCTGAAACTATTACGCATCGGCGCCATCGTCTTGCGCAATACCAGGCGCATCCGACTGTTGCTCTCCAGTGCTTACCCCCATCGAGAACTGTTCTGCCTGGTGGCCGCTCGCCTCAAGCCGGGATAGTCGTCCCAACGCCAGTCGCCTCGTGTGCGATTCCTTGTGAGTCGGGGTGTCGCTCGCCTCCGAAACGACTCGTGCATCGCAATCGGCGATAAATCCACCGGTGGCGCGCCGAAACGTCGCGCTCAAGCGCCGCTTCGTGCCACCACCAACGAATTCCGACCCATGATCGACCAACTCCACGCACAATCTCACTGCTCATGCAATATCCGGGCTAGCACACCCAGATCGCTGCCGTCGTGTAGAAATGAATTAGCCAATCGGCCTTGCGTGACCTGCGCATGAACCCTGACGCCCACGACGCCTAACGCCAGCGCGAGTGTCCAGAGCACGTAACCGAATAGCGCGACTTGTGAAGTAGCCATGGAAAACCTCCAATGGATCCGTTGGTCGTTACGCCGCCATGATCGAGCCGAATTACCATATGTTCAAGAACATATGGTAGAAAGGTACTAGGATGGACCGACACAGGAGATCAACCCATGCCTTTCCCCGCCAATCAGAAGCAAGAGACCCGCGCGCGTATCGTCGAATCCGCGAGACAACTGTTCAATCGACGGGGCTTTGCGGAGGTGTCTATCGACACGGTCATGTCCGGCGCCGGCTTGACGCGCGGTGGTTTTTACAACCACTTCAAGAACAAAGAGGAACTCTATCTGGAAACCCTCTCGGACTATGCGCTGCAGCGTGAAAAGCAATCCACCGGGTTTTCGCAGGTCGGCCCTAAACTTGCTCGGCAGATATTCGCCCAATATGTGTCGCGCCAACACCTGGACAACATGGACCGCCAGTGCCCGCTCATGGCTCTACCTTCGGATGTCGCGCGCGCCGGGCCCGAAGTCAGGGACGCCTATCAGCGCGTTCTCGAAGCTTTGGTGAGTGTCTTCGAAATCAACGTGGGGAAAGGCATTGGGTTATCGCCGCGTCAGCATGGCCTCGCGGTCGCGGCGACCTGTGTCGGCGCCATGGTCTTGGCGCGAACGATCGAGGACTCGGAATTTGCCGATGATATCTGTAACGCCGCGCGCGCCTTCGCCGATCGTGCCTTGGGATGGGCGGACAGTTGAAAGCGGGATGCGCGCGATGGAATCGACGGCGTAAGAATCGGCCGGCGGTTGTAGCCTCGCCGATCGTGGTTAGCCTCGCCCTGTTTACGATAGCTGCGGATGCACAGGAGACGGTAAGCGACGACATCCTCGAATTAATCGATGTTACGCCCCCGGAAACGCGGGAAGGTGCAGGTAGCGTGGCGTCACAGGTGCGCGAGCCGCGCGGCCTCGTACTCAACATTCACCGTATTCGTAACGACAAGGGCGCGGTGATCATCCTGATATACGACGATGCGTATGCTTTTGCGCGCGGCGACTATACGCGCGCGGCAGGTTTTGCCGAAGTCGAGGCCGCTTCCGGCACGGTACGCGCTGAGTTCCCTTTTCTAACCAGCGGGCCCTATGCCGTTTTCGTTTTCCACGATGAGAACTCGGATTCTAATTTCGCGATGCGTGGGCGTTATCCGGAGGAAGGTTACGGTCACTCCAATTCGAGAGGTGCATTCGAGGCGCCGCCCTTCGACGTCGCGGCAGTGGGACCCGGTACTGTCGACATTCGCATGCATTACATACCGCCCCGTTCGGACTGGGAGCGGCTGCAGGAAGACATGCGGCGCTAGGCGTGTAGATTCGCCCGCAAGTGGGCTCCTACAGCGTTACATTTCGGCGGTGATCCCGGCTCGTGCGAGTTCCATCCCGACCAGCTCCGCGACCTGCCGTGCGCCGCTCTCGTTGAAATGCACGTCATCGTAGAATATCGACGTATCGCCGGGGAGCGCGGCTGCGACGTCGATGCAGGTTGCAGGTGTCGCCGTGCAGATCTCGAGCAGCCGGGCGTTGTAGATCGCCATGCCTTCCGCGAGCGCATCGATCGAATAATAGGTGTTACGGGCATTGTGTAGAGGCTCTCCGGCGTTGCCGAACCAAAGCAAGCTCGCCAGTTCGGGGGGTAAACCCGAGCGCCACATCGCCGGCTGGGTCATCAAGACGACGCGAACGTTTAGCCTCGCTGCGTGATCGACGATCGCCCGAACGTTCCGCTCGTATTCATCGAGGCCGGCCGACAGATCGGGAAGCTTCGCGCGTATTTCGCTCGCGTTGGCGCGCTCGCGGCGGCGGTCGATATACGTTCGGCCGGTCGCGGTTTCTACGTTGGCCAGGTCATGACGCTGTTCGGTTCGTTTCTTCACAACGCGTACCCACTGCCACAACGCGAGGCGTCGATGCAATGCCAGTTCCTCGACCATAGGCGGGATCGCGGCGAAGGAGCGACGAAAAAGTTTCTGGCGGTAGTGCCGTGACTCGTATTCCAACGGCAGGAAGCCGCTGTCTCTCTGCAACCGCAAGGCGAGGTCGTTGACCCCGCTCATCATCAGCAGCACATCGATGTTCGGGTATTGCTCGAGCAGTTTTTCCGCCTGCAGGACGTGGTTACGCGTGTTGTGTCCGCTGCGGCCGGCGTTTCCAACCCAGGTTTTTGCCCGGCTGGCACCGGCATTCAGTATTTCCTGCAACAGCCACGGCCAGGTCTCGTGGTCATCCAGATAGAGGCATTCCGTCGTGCTGCCGCCGATCGCGAGAATTCTCAATCGATCATCGGCGGCCAGGCTTCGGCCTCGCACACCCATCTCGTTGATCGTGAATCGCGATAGTCCCGTGACGCCTGGCATGATGTCGGACGTCGGCTCGAATCGGCTCTGGAGTCCAGGCGGCCAGACGTGATACGTCCTGGGCGAAAGCCACTGTAGTGTCATTTCGGCGACGCAAAGCGTCAGTACCAATGTCGCCGCGGCCAGCAGCCAGTTGTAGATCTTCGGCGTGGTATCGGCGCCTTTAATGTTGCGAAGCATTGCCTATTGTCGTCAGGGCGGATTTCCTTCGTCAACGGAACGGCTTCTTAACCAGAACTTATCCACAAATTTACGTAGCCGTTACATTGAATCGCGTCCGATAGCGCTCCCCCCATGTTGTCAGGTGGGCCTATGTCGACGGAGCGAACGGTGCACGCGGTCTTTCCAATGAAAGCTAAGTCTGTAGGCAAGGTTTTGCGCTATCTGTATTCACGATTTCATCCGAGCAAACACATACGCCGCATTTCGCGGGGCGGATTTAGCGACCTGGATGAATGTAAAGACACCTTGCGGCAGGTCGCACATCGCTTGTCTGGCGTCATGTCCGCGTCTGCGACGATAGATTACATCTGCACGCATCGCGCTTCGATCGCTCGATTCGGCGACGGCGAATATACGTGCATCTCCGGCAGAGGCATACCGTTTCAGAAGAAGTCCAAAAAACTGAAAGAGCGGTTGCTTGAAATACTGAGTTCGGAGCCCGAGAACTGTTTGATTGCTTTTCAGAAGTATGATGCGCCGGATTTGGAACGCATCGAAAGTTACGACGACTTGGGTTATTGGGACGGTTGTTTCGCTCACGTAGGGAAGTACTTCCTGGAGCGCGTTTCGGCGGCGCGGGTCTACGGTAACGCGCTGGTTTCTCGGCTTCCAGCGTTCGAGGAGGGTGGCGTTGAAAATGTCAAACGCCTGTGGGAAGGCCGGGATGTCGTATTGGTAACGGGTAAAGGAAGTGCGTTCGAGCTAGATCAACGTTTGTTTCACAACCTGACGTCCGTTGCATACTTGGATGGCTTAGCGCGCCATGCGTTTTCCGAATACGACGCGTTGTTGAACGAATGCTCACGCTTCGATAAAGATAAATTGTTCCTCATTGCGCTTGGCCCAACCGCAACGGTATTGGCTTATGACCTGAGCCAACAGGGTTACCAGGCGCTCGATATTGGGCACCTGCCGAATTGTTTCCATGAGTTTTTGGGCGAAAAGGGCTCGCCAGAACGCGAACAAAAGAAAAAGAAGCAGCCTCAAAATGCTCCTTAGTTACCGAATGGCCGGTGTGTTCAGCCCGTTGAATGCACGCGCATCGCGGCTTGCTCATTATCCCGCATTGCCTTGAGCGTCCAGCCATTCATCGTGCAGGTTGCGTCTTTTGGCAAGTCATTGGTGTCGATGCGTGGCAAGGTGAGTGGATCGTCGTCACGCAGCGATGCAAGGCCGGTTTCGGCCGTCAGTCCGACAATGCAGTTTCGAGACTTCAGGACCGCGAGCAACGACTTGTCGTATGCGCCATGGGGATAGCACATGATCCAGCGTCCGATATCCGCACCAACAGATTTCAGAAACGACAGCGACTGATCAACTTCGCGTTCCTGGTGTTGAGAGGAAAGCGTGTCCAGCCAGTAGTGATCGAATCCGTGCGAACCGACGTACATGCCGCTGGCTTGTAATCCCCGAATCTGCTCGAACGTCATGTACAGTTCTCGTGAAAATGAGGCCTCGTCGGCGGTTACGAATCGATTGAAGAGCTCATTGGTAAGGGCTTGTCTCAGTTCGCGCGGTAGATCGCGCTGCAGAATTCGTTTGCAAAAAACCAAGTCCGCAGGATCAAACCGGCCCGGTTTCGCGAGCTTTTCCCAGTAGGCCGTCGAAGTCTGCAGGTTGTAGCGAAACCGGTTCTCGTCGATCTTTTTGCAGATGTAATCGACGAATTTACGTTTGTCACGGGTGTTGGCCAACACGAAATGAATCTTATTGACGTCGAGCACTTCACGGTCGACGGTACATTTAGCTGCCGGAAAAAAGCATGCGGGTAAGTCATTGCGTTCCAGAACCGGGAGCACGTTGTTGAAATGGTCTACGTATCCATCGTCGAAGGTCAGCATTAACGGATGCGGCGGCAACGGCGCGCCTTCGACAACGGCGTCCATCAATTCCGCGCCGCTTATTACGTTGTAGTGTTTCTTAATGTATTGAAT
The DNA here is from genome assembly GCA_965217605.1 of Gammaproteobacteria bacterium. GTDB lineage: Bacteria > Pseudomonadota > Gammaproteobacteria > JAYYZW01. The sequence goes on along the minus strand of CBDCJB010000001.1, from coordinate 488,952 downwards.
CTGCGCTAGGAAACCGTCTTTGCACAAGCTTTTGAGGTCTGGATAACGCGCGTGGTGAAGATCTCGCACATAGTGGTACATCACGACGGTGAGAATAGCCTGCACTTAGTCTCCTTTACGCAGATGGAGCATGAAGGTGGACGCATAGGCCAGTAGCTACGTGCTGTGTGTGGCACAAGTCTGCAGCAGGTTGGCAATGGAGGCGTGAATATCCGCGTTGGTCGCTTTAAACGACGGTGTTACGCCGTGAATATGCACGGGATGCACATCAATCGCTTTCAGATCTCTGTCCTGCAACAGATCGATCAATTGCAGTGGCGTGTATTGGAACCGTGTCGCCACCTCGATTCCCGTGTTTGCATGCTCCGTTTTCGGCGCTTGAAGCGGTGCATGCGCCGAACGCGAGACATCCCCTACCCCCGTTGCTAGAGGTGGACCCCATCGATTGGACAGGTGGTCGGCGCTGCTAAGTGAAATCTTCTGTAATAGAGTTCTCATTAGAGAAGGAGCAGAAGATGACGAAGAGGAAACGACGCAATCATTCGGCGAGCTTCAAGGCGAAGGTAGCGCTGGCGGCGGTTCGAGGCGATCGCACGGTGGCTGAACTCGCCGAGCAGTTTGACGTTCACCCGAATCAGATCCAGGACTGGAAGAAGAAGCTGTTATCGCACGCCGAGGAGGTTTTCGGCAACGGTGCTACGGCCGGAGGCGAGAACGGTGAACGCGAGACCGAGAAGCTGCACGCCAAGATCGGTCAGCTGACAATGGCGAAGGATTTTTTATCCAAGGCGCTCGGTCGCGACCGTTGAGCGAGCGCCGTCAGATGGTTATGCGCGAGCATTCGTTGCCGGTCACCCGGCGCTGTGAACTGCTCGAGGTTGCGCGCTCGACAGCGTACTACCGCCCGCGTCCGGTGTCGGACGCCGATCTGGCGCTGATGCGTCTGATCGACGAGGTCCACCTTGAGCTGCCGTTCTACGGTAGCCGTCGGAGGCGAGACGAACTGGAGACGCGCGGGCATCGGGTCAATCGTAAGCGGGTACAGCGACTGATGCGCGAGATGGGACTGGCAGCGCTCTATCCGAAGCCTCGCACGAGCGTGCCGGGTCATGGCCACAAGGTCTACCCGTACTTGCTCAAGGACGTCTCGGTCGAACGGCCGAACCAAGTCTGGGCGACGGACATCGGCTATATCCCAATGGCGCGGGGCTTCATGTATCGGGTCGCAGTGATGGACTGGTACTCGCGCCGGGTGCTCTCGTGGCAGATATCGAACACGCTGGACGGTGACTTCTGTGTCGAGGCGCTCGAGGCGGCTCTAGCTCGCTACGAGGCACCGCAGATCTTCAACACCGACCAAGGCGCGCAATTCACCGCCGCGGCGTTCACCGATGTGCTCAAGGCGCATGGGGTGGCGATCAGCATGGATGGCAAGGGGCGCTGGCTCGACAACGTCTTCGTAGAACGCCTGTGGCGCAGCGTGAAGTACGAGGATGTCTACCTGCGCGCCTACGAGACGCCGGCCGCGCTGCGTGTCGGGCTCACCCGCTACTTCGACTTCTACAATGCGCGGCGCCGGCACGCGGCGCTGGACCGACGCACCCCGGATGCGGTGTACTTCGAGATGGTCACGCAAGCGGCCTGAAACACGGTGGAGATTTCACTTAAGACACTGTCCAAGATCCGGGGTCCACTTCTGCTTTCGTCCACATCAATGCTTCCCTGAGGAGCGGATCAACATGCTCAGCCTCGAGCTCCTGCAGCGTGAAGTCATTCATGGAAACCAGGTTGAAGAGGCGATTGCGCGAACCAACGACCAACGAGCCGCCCGGCGCGAGGGCATCCGCCACGAGGTCGAAAAAGTCGATTAACTGCGGTTGAGAGAGATATTCGATGAAACCGTTTGCCGCAATCAGGTCGTAACTTTCGGGTTGCACCCGGAAGTCAAAAATGGAAGCGCAGGTGAAGTTGGCGCGTGCAATTTCCGCAACCGCGGCCTTCTTGGATGCCAAGTCGATCATCGCAGGGGCGTAATCCACACCGACGGCATCGGCGCCAAGTCCTGCAACTTGGCAAACGAGCTCGCCCGTCCCACACCCGACGTCGAGAAACCTACCTAAGCCCGGATGTTGATTCGCAACCTGTACGACGTATTCGTTTCGTTGCTCGATGACGTTCACTTTGCCGCATCCGAGTCCGTCAGCTTTGGATCGCCAGTCGTCGGCGTGCGTGGTGAAGTAATCGAGCGCTTCGCGCTGTTGTTTTGTCGTCATTTGCGAGTATTCCCCTTTTATGTCCCGTGCGGACACGCTGCGTTGTGCGGGGAATGGAGCTTCGAGATTAGGCGGACGTGCTAGGAACGAAAGCCCGCGCTACCTCTGGTTTGGGAACGGTAGCGGTTCGAGTGCCTGTCCCGATAATCACTAGCATCGAGGCAGCATTATTGTGAATCTGCGTTAAAGTTTTATTTCGATAGCGTTAAACTTTCGTAAGTTCGAGGTAGTTGGCTCTGAGGCCCGCAACAGGTCGAGTCAAAGGGTCAGTCCTCGATTCGATGTTTCATATCAATGAAAAGATCGATCTTTTCATTGAGAATGTAAGAAACACCGCCGGATACTTCTCCAGCAAACATCGTCTCAATGCCTTCCAGCAACGGGCCGGGTTCGAACGCTTGTGTATCAACATCTACGGATATAAATCCAACACCAACGCCAATGTACGGGCGCCATCTGGACCCGGTCGGCATGGCGAATTCGTACAGTCCACGCACGATGAGACGATGCGAGTCGACTTCGGCGCGCGCCGGGGGCAGCGGTATCGAGGCATTCCCATCATGGCCGAGCTCGCCCGAGATATGGCTCAAGTCGATTTCTGCTCGCCAGTTCCCCAGTCCCCGCTCGGGGAATGTGTACCCGAGTCTGCCTCCCACATGCAGATCGAGCTCGAATTTGAGATCAGCAGATGACAGGGCGTGACATCCTCGAGATTCCGCCTCTGAAAAGGTATGGCCTCCATACACGGACGCATACCATCCTTCGGCGAGAACCCAATCGGATACCAGAAGTACCGATACCACCGCCAAGGTTAGTCGTTTCGTGTTCATTGCGGGCCTCGATAAATGCAACAAGATCGCCGACCAGCGGTTAAGGATTCGAGAGGGCATCGTCAGGTTGGCACATGCGGTAAACACATGCGTCCATCTCGGCGACCCATGTCTCGGGATCGACGTTCGCATGTGGTACGAGCGAGCGCAGCGATCGGAATAGACGGCGTTTGATCTTCTTTAGTGGGCCGCCGCGTGGGACGAGCGGTAGCAAGAGGCGGAGCGTCTGGTGCAACCATGCTTTGCGCATCTTCATGCGAAGGTTCGTCGCACAGCCGCCGGTAAACTGAGCCCATCCGATCGAGCCGCACACACCGCAGGCGCCGAATGACGACGAGCCGAGCACACGCTCACAGAACACGCGTAGCGGTCCCTCGAAAGGATTCGTAACGTCGTGAAATGCGACCACTGCGCCCGGCCGCAGGTAACTCGAAAAGTTATCGAAATCCGCGGCCGTACCCTGGTAAGTATGATCACCGTCTATCCAGAGCAGTCGAATCGGCCGGCTCCAGGAGCGCGCAAATTCGTCCGAGCGCAAGCGGTGAAACTCAACGAGGTGTGCCACTCCGTTCGACTCGAGCGTATGACGGAACGCACCCGGAATTAAATCGCGGTCCGTATCCGCTGGATCCGTTGCGGCGGGCAGCGTTTGGGGGTCGACCGCGATTACTTGGTCCCCGCCCATCAGACGGACGGATTTCGCGAGGACTGTGGTCGATTTTCCCGTAAAACTACCGATCTCCAGCACGTGACCGAGGGATGGAGGCAGCGTTGCGGCGGCCAATGCCAGAAAGTGCACGTCGCTGTCCGAAAGGTGGCCGCCCAGTCCTCGCGCCAGGCTGACCATGGCCGCCAGATGGGTTTCGAGCGTGGCCATGCGCGAGTCGTACACGATTCGATTCCGATCGAGGGCACTAGCAGTTAGCGAGGGCTTGCCCGACGCCAACGATCCTGTGCCGCAAGCGCGGCGACAAGCGTCGCATGGTCCCACAGTCCCAGATATCGGACAGGAAACCCGTCGATCCAGTCACCCAAGTACAACCGGGCTTTGGGGAAGCTGTAGGGTGGCGCTTCCAGATCCAACAAGCGGCAGGCTCCGGTGGGGATGTCGCGATTGTCCCCGCATTGCGTATGCGTTGAAGCCAGGAAATAGCGAATTTCACTGTCGAGAAACCGCCGGATCGCACGGAATATGTCCGCTTCACAGAGGTGAAATAAGCAGTCGCGGCAGAGCCATACGTCGGCATTGGGTAATACGTCCTCGGTGATGTCCAAGTGCACGAACGTGGTGTTGTCATTCGCGAACCGCCGTTGGTTTTCGTGTACCAGCGGGGCCACGATATCACCGCCGATATAGCGGACGTCCGCGTCTCGGTCTACGAATCGAAACCAGTTGTAGTCGCCGCAGGGAGCGTCGAGGATTGACTTTACACCGAGGATTCCAAACAGCTTCTGCAAATCTGTGCGGAGATCACGGGTGTACTCGAGTGTGGAGCCGGGACCCGAGCGACTTTCTTCATTTCCCCAGCGATTCGCCTTGTAAAAATGCGTGAACCGCTCTTCCGGTGTCCCGAGCCTGCGCAACCGCAGGCGCTTCTTCTGCGTGCGTAGCCATTCCCGTACCGGTTGACTCCAGGTCATCGTTTTGACGAATCGTTGCACGCCGCTCTGTAACCCCTTACGCGAACGGCAGCTTATCCGTGGCCGGGTATGCATGAGGTTAATTAATGGTTATTTCCTTAACGTTCGACATTCACGGTTCTACTACAAACCACCCGGAGGAAACCCCGTATTGTTCACGACGTTGAGCCAGTCAAGGCACAACGGTCTCCTTACGTACCTTTAACTCTAACTTAACTTCAATCTACCTAGTCTTAGGAACAATTCGATCGGGCAGCCGATCGTGTTTCCGAATTCGCTACGGCATCCGGGCAAACACCGATCTCTGATCCGATCGGTTGGAACGATATCAAAGACACTAGACAGCGCGAATTCGATGCGAGCGATACCCGCACCCTTTATCGACTCAATGCGGTCCTGGTTCCGGATCCCCGTGCGGCGCGCGCGCGTGCTGGCGGTCAACGGTATCGGCGAGGGAGACCGGTGGACCGAAGTTCCCGCTACGGTGGGTAATCTGGCCACGTGGCAACCGAGGCCTCCGCGTTACGACATCAACAGGGGTATCGGGTTGGTCAAAGGGGGGTCCTGCTCGGTATTCGGAGACGTCTTCGACGCGGACGGGATGAGACTCTGGAACCTTTCGCACAAGCAACGCCAACGGCTCAAGAGATCCTGGATAAAGGAAAAGATCATTACTGAGCAGCGTTGCTGTGTTCCTGGAGAACGGATCGATGCACCGATCCTGAACATGGCTGCGTCGAACTCTGCGATGTATTTCCATTGGATGATCGACGTTTTGCCGCGCTATTACATTGCCCGCGAATCGGGCTATTTGGAAGGCCGATTGATCTATGTATCGAACCGGCACCCGTTTCAAATGGAAACGCTGCGCGCACTCGATATTCACGATCGTGTGATCGATGCCGAAAGGATCCCGATGATCTACGGCCGTGACATTCTCGCGCCCTGCCATCAATTGAGTTGCGGATACCTCCCTCCACGTTGGGTGCTGGCGTTCTTACGTTACGATTTGTTTCCGAATTTGGTGCAAAAACAATCGAAGTTCGGAAATCGTTTATACGTCTCGAGGAACGATGCCGCGTGGCGCCACGTGCTCAACGAGGATGTAGTACTAAGCCAACTCGCGCCGCTGGGATTCGAAAAGATCACGCCGGGACGGCTCAGCGTGGAAGATCAACTCGCCGCGTTCGCAGGGGCCGACATCATCGTCGGCGTGCACGGCAGCGGAATGGCGAACATTGCGTTTTGCAAGCCGGGAACCATCCTCATAGAACTGTTCTCGAATAGCTACTTTGACGATGGGCCTTATCGCCTGTCACAGGCAGCCGGCATGAGCTACTACTATGTGAGAGAGCGAGTGCCGCACGCGACGGGGATCCCCGTGAGGACCAGCTACGCAGTCGAGCCCCGCGACGTCCTGGAAACGCTCGAGTTCGCGCTGGATTCGCGCCACTAGGGATTCACGATAGCGCGTTCTTTGCGCCGGTAAATGGGCGAGCGTAACGTCATACTAAATAGCTGAGCGTAAATATGCTTCATTCGGAGACTTCGTTTGTCGGTGCCTTGCCTACGCCCCCTCCCTGTCCCTCCCCCTCGATTCGAGGGGGAGGGAACGCAGCCGCAAGCGCGAGTGCTTCACATTTGCGCTTTTCTATTTAGTGTCCTGTCCCGTGAAAAACCTCATACGCAGAATCAAAACGAAAATCAGGACGGTATTGTGGTTCTATCGGGGCGAACTCGACGTAATACGGCTGCGTAAAGTCGTACCAGAATTGACTGGTTATGATCGGCTTTTCCAATCAGCCACTCAACAACTCAGGCTCGCTTACGAGCGGTATACCGTCGAAATATCCGGTGAAGACATGGCAGTTTCATGGGAAACGTCGTGCTTCTTATATGCTGCGGTAAGCGCTAGACGCTGCAGAAAAATCCTGGATTTGGGGAGCGGATACAGCTCCTACGTTTTGCGCGTATACGCCATGAATGCGCGTGAGGAGGTGGTCGTTCAATCCGTCGATGACAATGAGTTCTGGCTCGAGAAAACGCGATCGTTTCTTGCCGACTACGGGATGCCGTGCGAGCAACTATGCACTTGGGCGTATTTCATGCAAAACAATCGAACGAAATTCGATCTGATTATTCACGATTTGGGAAATATGCAAATGCGAATCGAAACATTCCCTGTCGTTCTGGATGCGTTGGAAGAAGGCGGTCTGATCATTCTGGACGACATGCACAACAAGCGTTACAGAAGATTCGTAAACGTGCAGTCGAGGAACACGGGGTTTTCGTTGTATTCAGTGCGCAAACACACTCTGGACAAATTTGGCCGATTCGCGGAAATCGCGGTGGGCAGGCGCGCAGCGCTCAGTGATCCAGGATCCGCGCAACAATCGCGTCCGCAACAACCACATTACCCAGTGACGTGATGTGATTGGTATCTACGAACGTGGTGCGCTCAATTTCATCCAGCCCATTGCGGATATCTATAATCTCGTTTCGTTCAAAAAATCGCGCGCCACGCAACGCTTCAGCCGTTACTTCGTGGGCCAGCCGATCACCGGGAATCAGAATTTCGGCGCGTTTCAACACCTCTCGTTCCTCGGCGGTCAGCGCTTTCTTCGTCGAAAACATGCTCGGCTGCCAGAAGAACAGCGTGCGGAAGCCATAGGATTTCCCCAGGTTCCTGACCAGGGTCGAGTAGTTGGCGTAGTTTTCCAGCATGTTCACTACATTCTCGTGCAGCCGGCCGCGCTCTTCGATGTAAGGCGAAACACCGCGCATGATCTCTTCAGAAGTTTGGCCGGATAACATGCCCACCAAGCGTAATTTCGATGCTGTCAGTCTCAGGATCTCTGTTAGGTGGTCGCGAATTCGCAAGCCTTCAAATAGCAACGCGTTGAAACTCGGTTCAAAGTAATGCGTGCGGCCAAGTCCTACTTTGACTTGAACCTCGTTGAGCCCGTCGTAAAAGAGGACCAGATCCGGTCGTTCCCCGGCGGCGAGGAGTCGCACCAGGCGATGTACCTCGTTGTCGATGCTAAACGCTGATGCGCCGTAATTTCGCACGACATAGCGACGCGCAACCAGATTTCCCACATTGAGCTTTTTCGCGAGCAGCGAAGCTATCGTTAATTCATCGGGGACTTCGATCGAATACGTCGTGCTGCCGCCGAACATGAATATCAAATAGTCTCGCTTGCTGGCACTGACAGGCGGCTCCCACGTCCGCCTGAAACCCTGACTGACGTTTATCAAGGCCGATTGTTTGTCTCCGTGTTCCCACGACGAAAAAGGGGCATAACGGAACTGCCCGCCCGGTTCGCGATAGTCTCGGAAATAATCAGAGCGCCAGCTGAAATAGGAATAGGCCTCGCTCGCCTCCCGCCTAGCGAGTTCGCTCGAGGTTTTCTGCGGTTCAAGCTGCCGGGCGAAAAACTCCAGCGCCACCAATAGCCCGACAGCGATAACGGTCGAATAGAAGGCGACCAGGACCGCTCCGTTTGCCCCTTTGACCCATCTGCGCGTCATCGTCGTTTCTCCCCAGAGGCCTAGTGTGCTGTCCCACGATGAACTTTCATAAGTCGTGATGATCAGATCGGCTATTGTGTCATGCAGGAGCCAGCCGATGGTTACCGGTCGACCCAGATCCTTTACGGTTAAACTGAGCGAGGAGGAACACGAGGTCCTCAACAGTTACGCGAGGTCGCGCAGTCTGCCGCATGCGCTGGCACGGCGCGCAAAGATCGTCATGATGGCAGCCGATGGGCTGTCTAACAGCGCGATTGCCAGAAAGCTCGATGTATCCAATCCGACGGTCACAAATGGGTGTCGCCGGTATATCGCCAACGGGATTGTCGGATTGTATGATCTGCCGCCGGGCCATCGTCGGCGCACATATGATGACGATGAGGTTGCACGCTTGATGCAAAAGGTGCTGAGCGAGCGACCGGAGAACGCGACCCATTGGAGCACGCGTTCGTTTGCACGGGAGACCGCGCCCTCGAAGAGTACCGTTCATCGGTATTTCACGCTGTTTGGGATCCAGCCCTATCGCAGCCGCACGTTCAAACTCTCGACCGCTCCCTTCTTCGTCGACAAGGTGCGCGATATTGTCGGTTTGTACTTGAATCCACCCGATAATGCCCTGGTATTGTGCGTTGACGAAAAAAGCCAGATCCAGGCATTGGAACGCAGTCAGCCGGTTCTGCCGATGGGGCTCGGTTATGTCGAGGGTGTCACCCATAATTACTTTCGACATGGCACGACCACGTTGTTCGCGGCGCTCGATATCGCCAACGGCACGGTCATCGGGCAGTGCAAAGCGCGGCATCGTCACCAGGAATTGCTGTCCTTCCTGAATCATCTCGAGAAAAGTGTTCCCGCCGCGCTGGATGTTCATCTGGTGATGGACAACTATGGCACGCATAAGCATCCCAAAGTCCGTGCCTGGTTCGCTCGACGCCCTCGATTTCACGTCCACTTCACGCCAACCTACGCGTCATGGCTCAACCAGGTCGAACGTTGGTTTGGTCTCATCAGCCAGCGCGCTATCAAGCGCGGGTCGTTCCGGAATGTGAAGGATCTCGTTGCTCGTATCGAGCGATATATTGCTCAGCACAACGCCAACCCTATACCTTTCGCCTGGACCGCAACCGCCGACTCAATCTTGAAAAAACTCGCCCGACTTTCGAAACTTCTTTGCGGGACAGCACACTAGAAGCGGTCTCAAAATTATTCGGGGTCGCGCTAGAGCCTAGTTTCGCGCAGTTCAAGGCGCGAGGAGCGTGGTTGACCGGGTGTCAATAAGCGACGAGCAACGCCGAAATGCACGAAAATAGGCCTCGGCGCGACCCCGAATAATTTTGAGACCGCTTCTAGATAGCCTACAGGAAGGTGGAGACGGGTAGCGGATTGCCAGCGCGTCAGAACACGAACCGGCTAGCCGGCGAATTGACATTCAGCCGCCTGTCTTGATCTCATAAGACGCCGCATCGCTGCTCTGCATTGAGCGCTCGGCGAAGGCGGTCATCGAATTCGGCCATTGGGTCACCAGTCGTCCGCTGCTCGAACGGTAATAAAAATCGTTGCCGCAGTCGGCCTGCCAGACGTCTACGCCGCTGATGTCTTGCTGGATCTCGGCGTTGAACGACGCCATGACGTCCGGGCGCAGGTCGATCCAGGCGAGGCTCTCATCATCCATGCGTTTGATCTGGCGCATGATGTATTCGACCTGACGCTCCAGCATGTACAGGATGCAACCCTGATTCGTGTTTGGCCCATACAGCATGAACAGATTCGGAAATCCCGCGGTGGTCACGCCGAAGTAGGCTTGCGCCCCGTCACTCCATGCGTCTTTGAGGGACTGACCCCCGCGCCCCGTGACTTCGATGGCCGACAGATAGGTGGTTGTTTCGAATCCGGTCGAGAAGATGATCGCGTCGACGTCGCGCGACTCGCCGTCGACCGTGACGATCGAGTTTGCGGTGATGCGCTCGATGTCTTCGGTCAGGAGTTCGACGTTGTCGCGGTTGAATACGGGATAGTAAACGTCAGAAAACAAGGGTCGTTTGCACCCGAATGGATGATTGGGTGTGAGCTTGCGCCGCACCACCTCGTCCTCGACGACTTTCAGGCTCTTCAAACCGCTCTGCTCTATCTCGGCCAGGGCCGCTTTGTCCTGGAACGTGCACAGCGTGTTCCAAGTCTTGAAGATTTCGTCGCGGCTGGCCTGCACCGCGTTGTGGTCTTGACGAAAATGATCGAGCTCTTCGTCCGTATAGGGCGTGTTCCCTTTGGGCACCACCCAGTTGGCCGTCCGTTGGTAGAGATGAAGCTGACCGACGCGCGGCGCGATCTCGGGTACGAATTGAATCGCACTCGCCGCGATGCCGATGACGCCGACGCGTTTACCCTGTAGATCGTAGTCGTGCTCCCACCTCGCCGAATGAAAGGATCGGCCTTCGAATTCATCGATCCCCGCGATCGACGGCATCACGATCTTGTTGAACATGCCGAGCGCGCTGACCAGGATTTGCGGCTCCAGAATCTCTCCGGACTCGGTGACGACCCGCCACGTTGCGCTGTCTTCGACCCAACTTGCTTGCGCGACTGCAGTATTGAAACGGATATGAGACTTCAGGTCGTATTTGTCCGCGCAGTGATTGAGATACTCGAGGATCTCCGCCTGCGGGCCGAATGGGCGCGACCAGTCGTTCTTTTGCTCGAAGGAAAACTGATAGAGATGGGATTGCACGTCGCACTCGGCGCCGGGGTAGGTGTTGTACCACCAGGTACCACCGAGCGCTTCCGCCTTGTCCAGCATGATGAAATCGTCGATTCCCGCCCGTTTGAGATGCATGCCGAGGCATATACCCGACGAGCCAGCGCCGATGATGATGATCCGAGGTTGTGACTGTTTCATAACGCTCTCTGTAATTTAGGCGATCTCTAACACGATTTTACCCATTTGCTCGGCATCGAGCAGTTTCCGGTGCGCCGCGACCGCTTGATCGACCGGCAAGACGGCATCGACGACGGGTTTGACCGCACCGGCCGTGACGAAGTCGACCATGGCGCGAAATTCCTGCGGGCGTCCCATGGTCGAGCCTTGGATCCGCACCTGGCGGAAGAACAGCTTCGCCATGTTGAGCCCTTCCGCTGCGTTGCCCTGGGTCGCGCCGAAAAAGACATAGCGGCCACCGGGGTTCAAGGTATCGAGGGCCTCGTGAATCCCGTCGCCGCCGCCGCTGTCGATGACGAGATCGATCCCGCCGGTGGCTTCGCGGACGGCGCGACCCCATTTCTCCGTCCGGTAGTCGAACCCGGCACGGGCGCCGAGTGCCACCGCTTGATCGATCTTTTCCTTACTGCTGCTGGTGACGAAGACTTCGGCGTCGTGGCCGCGCGCCCACATCAGCGCAAACCCGGCGCAGCCCCCGCCGACGCCGGTGACCAGCACCTTCTGGCCGGCACTGACTTCGCCGTGCGTCACCGTCGCGCGCCAGGCGGTCATGCCGGCCAGAGGAATCGCGGCGGCTTCGGCCCAGCTCAAATGCGCGGGTTTGGCGACGACGCCATCCTGCGGCACGCAAACGTAGTCGGCGAACGTGCCTTGATCCGGCATGCCGAGCACGCGGAAATTCGGTCCCCCGCAACGGGGATCGTCGCCCCAATCACGCGCCGGATAGAGCACGACTTCGCGCCCAATTACCGACTCGTCGACGCCCTCTCCCACTGCCTCGACCACGCCTGCGCCGTCCGATCCGCACACCGCGGGAAACTGAATGCGGGGATAGGCGCCGACCGTGATCCAGACATCGCGGCGGTTCAAGGCCGCCGCTTTGAGCGCCACGCGCACCTCGCCCGATGCGGGTTCGGGGGTGTCGATATCTTCGATGACGAGTTTTTCTGGGCCCCCGAGTTCGTGCAGGCGCAATGCTTTCATCCTTGCTCAGCGTCCGTTGAAGGTGAATTTTTCTTTGTTCGCAAAGCCGTGGATGCCCGTTTTGGCGTCTTCGGTGTGGGTCGCGAGGCCGCAGATCGCGCGGGTTTCGAGTTCCATCTGCGTCTCGAGCGTGTTGCTGAAGGTGTCCGCGATCAGCCGCTTCGCTTCTCCGTAGGCCATGGTCGGCCCGGTGGCCAGGTCATGCGCAACCTCGAGCGTACGCGCCATCAACTCGTCGTCGGGGACGACTTCGGTCACCAGGCCCCACTCAAAAGCCTCCGTGGCGGTCAAGATGTCATTCATGAAGATCAAACGCTTGGCTTTCGTCGCGCCGACCAGGCGCGGCAGGAAATAGGTGCTGCTGCCGTCGGGTGAGACACCGACGCGCGTATAGGCTTCGGTGAACTTGGCCGATTCGGCTGCGAAGACCAGGTCGCCCGTGATAGCGATGCTGAATCCCGCGCCCGCGGCCATACCGTTGACGGCAACCAGATACGGCGCGTTCATGCGCGCGAAGCGCGCGATCGCGCCATGCAATCCAGTCGTCGCGTAACGCATGTACTCGGGCATGCCGTCGCCCTGGGCGGCGAAACTTTTCAGATCGCCGCCGGCGCAAAACATCTTGCCCGAAGCGGTCAATACGACGGCGCGGATGTCCGGGTTCGAATCGCAATGCGTGGCAACTTTGACCAGTTCCTCGGACATCGGGACATCGAGACTGTTCGCGGCGTCTGGACGGTTGAGTGTGATGACGGCGACACCGCCGTCACGCTCGAAGGTCAAGGTTTCATAAGTCATCGTGAGATCCCCTTGGGTGTGGTTTCTGTGCGCGCTTTGATTGATTGAATTCGATCCGGCGTCGTTCGAGCAAGGACAGGATTCCGGCGCGTTGCTCCGACGTGTAGAGCATCCACGCGCCGATTTCCTCGAGCGTTCTGAAACACCCCGTACAGCAACCGCGCGCCTCGTCCAGCACGCAGACATCGACACAGGGCGATTCGACCGCATCGGCAAGGGTCACGCCGCGCACTCCATTGCGCTCGCCGCAAAGTCAGCGAGATACGCCAAGCCCGCGATCGCGCGGCTGCCGTACCAGGACACCATTTCGCCGTCGATCAATTTAACCGGGATCGCGGTTCCGAGTAGCGCGGCCACCTCCTCGACGTGCTTGTCCCGAAACGGATACGGTTCGCTGCTGAGCAGGCACAAGTCAACCGGCAGGCGCCCGAGCTCAACGTCGCTGAGTGTGGGATAACGCGCTTCGTCAGTACCCGGTATCGTCTCCCAGTTGAGGAGCGCCAGCGTGCGCGAAATATAGGTGTCGGTCGACACCGTCATCCAGGGTTTGCGCCAGATCAAATACAAGACGCGTCGCCGGGGCGCCGTGCGGCTCGCGTCAGCGAGCTGTTGCAACGCCTTTTCGAACGCGTCTGCAAGATGTTGCGCTTGGGTACGGCGATCGAATACGGCGCCCAATAATTCATAGAGCGCGAAGTTGTCCCGCGGCGCGTTGGGATGCGTGACGATCACATGCGGGACGAAGCCTTTGAGGGCATCGAATATTTCGCGGGTATTCTCGTCGATATTGACGATGACGTGGCTCGGCCGCAATTCGCGCACCGCATCGAGGTTCACGTCTTTGGTGCCCCCGATCTTCGTGACCCCACGGACCTCAGCTTGCGGGTGAATACAGAAGCCGGTGCGCCCCACGACCTGAGCGCTCAAGGACAGGTCGAACAGGAGTTCGGTAATGCTCGGCACGAGCGAGACGATGCGGGCGCTGTCGTCCGCAACCGGATGGTCTTGCCCGAAGGCATCGGTCGCCATCGTGATCGCGGCTACATATTGCGGCGATACTCGCCGCCGACGTCATAGAGCGCGCCCGAAATCTGCCCCAGGGAGCCGTGCTTCACCGTCTCCATGAGTGCGGCGAAGCAATTTTCGCGTTGCCGCGCGACACCTTGCAGGGCTTCGAGCTCGCGCGGTCCGTCGTCGGCGTGTATCGCCTGGAAATTTCGGATCGAGGTAATTTGATCCTGCTTTTCCGCTTCGGTCGAACGCATCAACTCGATCTCCTTGACCTCGTCCTCTTGCCCTTTCTTGGGCAGAAAGGTGTTCACGCCGATCAGCAGTAAGCTGCCATCGTGCTTCTTGTGCTCGTAATACAAGCTTTCTTCCTGAATCTTGCCGCGCTGGTACATCGTATCCATCGCCCCGAGCACCCCGCCCCGCTCAGAGATGCTCTCGAATTCCTTGTACACGGCCTCCTCGACGAGATCCGTGAGTTCATTGATGATGAATGAACCCTGCCAAGGGTTTTCACAGAAGTTCAAGCCCAACTCACGGTTGATCACCAATTGGATGGCCACGGCGCGGCGCACGGATTCCTCGGTCGGCGTCGTGATCGCTTCGTCGAAGGCGTTGGTATGCAGGCTGTTGCAGTTGTCGAACAGCGCGTAGAGCGCTTGTAAGGTCGTACGGATGTCGTTGAACCCGATCTCCTGTGCATGCAGGCTGCGTCCCGAGGTCTGGCAATGGTATTTGAGCATCTGGCTGCGCGGGCTCGCGCCGTAACGCTCGCGCATGGCGCGCGCCCAGATGCGGCGCGCCACCCGCCCGATGACCGTGTATTCCGGATCCATGCCGTTGCTGAAGAAAAAGCTCAGGTTGGGACCGAAATCGTCGATCTGCATGCCGCGCGCCAGATAGTACTCCACGATGGTGAAGCCGTTGGCGAGCGTAAACGCGAGCTGCGAGATCGGATTCGCGCCCGCTTCCGCAATGTGATAGCCGCTGATCGACACGCTGTAGAAGTTACGCACGTTATGATCGATGAAATAGGCTTGCACATCGCCCATCATCTTCATCGCGAATTCCGTCGAGAAGATACAGGTGTTTTGCGCTTGATCTTCTTTCAGAATGTCTGCCTGCACGGTGCCGCGCACCGATGCCAGCGTATCGCGCTTGATGCGCGCATAGGTTTCCGCATCGACCAGGTGATCGCCCGAGATCCCCAACAGGCCGAGCCCGAGACCGTCGTTGCTCGATGGGCGCTGGCCCTGATATTGCGGGCGCTGGCGTCCTTTGAAGTATTTGGCGATGGCTTTTTCCGCGTCTTCCCACCGGCCGCTTTCCTTCAAGTGCTTCTCGACTTGCTGATCGATGGCGGCGTTCATGAAGAAGGCGAGGATGATGGGCGCCGGGCCGTTGATCGTCATCGACACCGAGGTCTTCGGTGAACACAGGTCGAAGCCGGAGTAGAGCTTCTTGGCGTCATCGACGGACGCGATCGACACCCCCGAATTACCGACCTTGCCGTAAATGTCCGGACGCTCGTGCGGATCTTCACCGTACAAGGTCACCGAATCGAAGGCGGTCGACAGGCGCGCCGCCGGGTGGCCGTCCGACAGATAGTGAAAGCGCCGATTGGAGCGCTCGGGCGTGCCTTCGCCGGCAAACATGCGCGTCGGGTCTTCGCCTTCGCGCCGGTAGGGAAAGACGCCGCCGGTATACGGATAGGCCCCCGGCAGGTTTTCCCGCATCAAATAGCGCAACAGATCGCCCCAGCCGTCGAATTTCGGCGGTGCTATCTTGGGGATCCGTTGATGGCTGAGGCTTTCGGTGTAATTGTCGCCCTCGATCATCTTGCCGCGCACTTCATAGCCGTAGGTGTCGTCGGTGATGGCGCGGTAGCGCGCCGGCCAATCGCAGAGCAGTTGGCGCGCCTCCTGTCCGAGGTCATCGAGCGCCGCGTTGTAGCGCTGGCGCAGGCACAGCATCGAACCGTCGCCGCCGGCGGTCATCGACGCCTGCGCATACGGCGAAAAAGCGGTCGGTAGCGCGGTATCTTCGAGCACTTTCAGGGCTTCGTAAGCGTATCGCGCTCGATTGGCCGCATCGCATCGTTGCTCGACGGTCGCATTGACGGCCCGGCCCTGCTCCGCGATCTCCGCGAGATAGCGGGTGCGGTTGCCGGGTATGAGCACCGTTGCGCGCGGTTCTTTGACGGCGGTATCGATCGCGGGCGTCCAGGTTTGCAGATCGAGGTCGAGTTTCTGTGTTAACTGGCCGCATAGGTTGACGAACATCCACGTCATCCCCGGATCGTTGAATTGGCTCGCGATCGTCGGGAACACTGGAATGTCATCGTCCGCTATGTCGAAGTTCTGATGGTTGCGCTTCCACTGCTTGCGCACGTCGCGCAGGGCGTCCTCGGCGCCGCGCTTGTCGTATTTGTTGAGCACGACGAGATCGGCGAAGTCGAGCATGTCGATCTTCTCGAGCTGGCTCGCCGCGCCGTATTCGCTGGTCATGACATACATCGAGAGGTCGACCAGATCGACGATCTCACTATCGCTCTGGCCGATCCCGGCCGTCTCGACGATGATGAGGTCGAAGCCCGATGATTTGAGGAAACCGATCGCATCGGCCAGCATCGCGCTGGTGGACAGATGCTGGCGGCGGGTCGCCATCGAGCGCATATAGATGGTTTCGTGGCGCAAGCTGTTCATGCGGATGCGATCGCCCAGCACCGCGCCGCCGGTACGCCGGCGCGTCGGATCGACGGCCAGCACCGCGATGGCTTTGTCGGTGAAATACTGACAGCAGCGCGACAGGATCTCGTCGGTCACGCTGCTCTTGCCCGCCCCGCCCGTGCCGGTGATGCCGATCACCGGAACCTGTCCCGCGGCCATGCGCCATTCCTTGCGCAGCGTCTCCAGGCGGGTCTCGGAAATCACGCCGTCTTCGAGCGCGGACAGCATTTGCGCGATACTTAGAAAATCATCGCGGCTGGTCCGTTCGGGGATCGCGGTGTGGCGGCGTGCGGCCGCGGCGCGGTTGACCAGGTCGGCGATCATGCCGGTCAAACCCATGTCCATGCCGTCGTGCGGATGATAGATGCGCTCGACGCCGTAGCTTTCGAGTACGCTTATCTCTTCGGGCGTGATAGTGCCGCCGCCGCCACCGAAGATGCGCACGTGCCCGGCGCCCGCCTCGCGCAGCATGTCGACCATGTAACGGAAATATTCGTTATGACCGCCTTGATACGAACTGATGGCGATACCGTCGGCGTCTTCCTGGATCGCCGCACGCACGACGTCCGCGACCGAGCGGTTGTGCCCGAGATGCACGACTTCCGTGCCTTCCGCCTGGATGAGGCGCCGCATGACGTTGATGGCCGCGTCGTGTCCGTCGAACAACGATGCGGCGGTGACAAACCGCATGGGGGTGGATTCGGCGGACGATTCCGGGACTTTGTTCAGATCTTCCGCGTGGGTGCTCATGATGCGTTCTCCGTCTGTGCGGATAGAAGGGTGGGTCTGGACAGCGCAATAGCGGTTTGTTTTTTCAACGATTCGTGTAGGAAGTGGATGTGTGAAAGTGCAGCGGGCGTCACCAGCCATTGATAGACGATGCCGATGATGGCGGCGCAGAACTGCTCGGCCGTGCCCTCGATGTCGACGTCTGCGTCGATCGAACCGGCCGCGATCCCTTTTTCGATCCAATCGGCGACATCGCGCCGCCGCCGCTCGTGGATATGCGCGACGACCTGTTTCAGATCTGCGTCCGGTCCGATGGAGTCGAACCACAGGATGTAAAACGCGCGAATGCGATCGGCGCCGTCGACGACGAACTCGTAATGCGCGTCGGTCGCCGCTTCAATGGCTTCGACCCCGACGGCATCGCGGACCGCACGGCGCAACTCGTGCAGCCAGGCCTCGCCGATCGAGCGGATAATGAACGCGAATAAGCCGCTTTTGTTGCCGAAACGGTAACTCGCCAATCCGCGGCTGTAGCCGGCGCGTTCACCGACTTCCTTGAGCGTGGTGCCCGCTGCGCCGCGCTCGCAGATCAGTTGCACGGCGGCCTCCAGCATGCGGGCGTCGGACAGCGCGGTGCGTTGCGCCTGGGTGCGGCGGCCGTTGTCGAGGCTGAACTCAGTTTCCATGGACGGCGATTATGTCGGTTTTGTTACTTGTTTGCAACAAGCAAGTATCGAATAGACCTTTTACACCGGCAAGGTGGGTCCTACGGTGTCCTCGTCTATGTAGTAGCCAGCAAGCTGGCGAATCTCTATCTCATTCAAACGCGTATTGCGCCGTCGGAAACGCGACCGATTTGACCTCTTTTACATAAGTTTCGACGGCCCCACGGACGGATCCGGCGGTAGCCATGTAATTCTTGGAGAAACGCGTGCGTTTCCCGGGCGCGATGTCCAAAACATCGTACAGAACGAGGATCTGGCCGTCGGCGTCGGGCCCGGCGCCGATGCCGATTACCGGTACGGCCGCAGCTTGGGTGATATCCGCAGCCAGGCTGCTAGGGACACATTCGAGCAATAGGATATCCGCGCCGGCCGCCTCCAAGGCCAGCGCATCCTGTTTCATTTTCTGTGCGGCTTTCTCCTCGCGCCCCTGCACGCGATACCCGCCGTATTTGTGGATCGCCTGGGGCGTCAAGCCGAGATGCGCGCACACGGGTATGCCGCATTCGGTCAAGCGCGCCACCATGTCGATCTCGAGCTCGCCCCATTCGAGCTTGACCACTTCGGCCCCGCCTTCCTTCATCATGCGGGCGGCGTTGCGCAGACAATCCTGCGGCGACGAATAGCTCATGAACGGCATGTCGGCCATCAGCATGGCGCGTTCAGTGCCGCGCGCCACGAGTTGCGTGTGATAGACGATCTCATCGACCGTCACCGGTATCGTCGTTGCGTGGCCTTGGACCACCATGCCGACCGAATCACCGATCAGGATCACGTCCATTCCGGCCTCGTCGATGATGTGGGCAAACGCCGCGTCGTAGGCAGTGATGCAGGCGATTTTTTCACCGTTTTCTTTCATCTCACGCAAGGTTTTTGTGGTCACCTTGCCGGCTTGCTGGTTGTGTGCGCTCATGGCTCGAATCCCCTCAACTGCCCCGCGCCCGCCGCCCTATATCGACTGCAGCCAATTGCGGATCGCGGTGGCGATTTCATCCGGCGAGTCTTCCTGAATGAAGTGCAGACCCTTGACCGTAACTTCGGAGTGATTCTTCCAACTGCGCACGAAATCAGCGGGCGGTCCGTTCATGATCATGCCGGGATCGGCGTTGATGAAGAGTTTGGGGATGTCCGAGCTCTGCATGAACGCGCCGTAAGCGTCGACCGTTTCGCACACATCCACCGGCTCGTCGGCGAGCGGTATCTGGCGCGGCCAGGTCAGCGTCGGCCTGCGGTCTTCACCGGGGTTGCGGAACGGCGCGAGATAAGCGTCCATCTCTTCCTCGGTGAGTTTGCGCAGGATCGAGCTCGGCAACACCCGTTCGACGAAGACGTTTTTCTCGAGCACGACCTCCTCGCCTGCCGGCGATCTGAAGATACGAAAGATCTCGGTCGCGGCCTCGGGCCATTCCTCCCAGGTCAAACGTTTCACCACGCCTTCCATGTGGCAAACGCCGGCGACGGCATCCGGATGCCGGCGCGTCCAGTCGAAGCCGAGCGCGCTGCCCCAGTCGTGGATCACGAAAATGACGTCTTGCGATACGCCGAGCGCTTCGAGCGCCCGGTCCCAATAGTGTTGATGTTCTTTAAACGTGTAGCGATCCGGTCCTGAATCCGGCAGCTTGTCCGAATCCCCCATGCCGATCAGATCGAGCGCCAGGCACCGTCCCAGATCTGCGAGCTGCGGCATGATGTTGCGCCACAAAAACGAAGACGTCGGATTGCCGTGTTGAAAGACGATCGGTCGACCCTGCCCCATTTCGACGTACGCCATGCGGGCGCCATCGACGTCCACGAATTGCTTCTTATCTGACCAATGACTCATTTTCGTTGCTCCAGCTGTTCGGCCAGCGCGACGATGCGCTCGGCTTGGGTGAGGTGCGGGCGATCGATCATTTTCCCGTCCAGGCTCAAGGTGCCCGCGTCGGGTGCGGCCGCAAAGGCTTCGATGATTGCGCACGCGTGAGCGAGTTCTGCGTCTGACGGTGAGAACGCCGCATTGATCACCGGCACTTGATCCGGGTGGATCGCGATCTTACCCGTGAAACCATCGCGGCGTGCTTCGTCGCATACGCGCTTCAGGCCGTCCGCATCGCGAAAATCGGCCATGACGGTATCCATCGCCTGTACACCGCCGGCGTAAGCCGCGAACAGACACAAGGCGCGCGTTACCTGATGCGGCGGCAGCCAGCGTCCGGTTTCATCGACGTTATCGGCCGCGCCGATCGCGGCGCTCAGGTCTTCAGCGCCCCAGGTCAGCGCACGAATCCGCGGCGATCCGAATTGATAGTCCCCGATGTTGAACACGGCCGTCGGTGTTTCCGTCGCGACGGGAATGATGCCGACGTGTCCGATCGCGAGGCCGTGTTCGACCTCCAGCACGTCGATGAAGTTGGACACCTTCTCCACGTCCAGCGGCGAATCCGCCTTTGGCAGCATGATGCCGTTGGGCGCAGCGGGAATGATAGCGGCGAGGTCGTGGAGCACGTCGGCGCTGTCGAGCGGATTGATCCGCACCCAGAGTTCAGTGGCGGTCTTCGCCAGGCCCAGCAGATAATCGTGGGTCATGTGCCGCGCGAGATCCTTGCGCTGCGGTACCACGGAATCCTCCAGATCGAGTACGACGCCGTCAGCGCCGAAGCCGAGCGCTTTCGACAGCTTCTTCTCACTGTCGCCGGGCACGAACAGGAGCGAACGCATCATCAGGTCGGCTTCCTCAGCATCAACGCCGAACGCTTGCAGTGGGCCACGAGCTCATCGTTCTGGTTATAGGCACGATGCGCAAAGATGACGATGCCGTTGTCGGGGCGCGATTTGCTGTCACGCATCTCCAGGACTTCGGACTCGGAGCGCAGCGTATCGCCGTGAAACACCGGACGCGGAAAGCGCACCTCGTCCCAGCCGAGATTGGCGACCGTGGTGCCGAGCGTCGTGTCGTATACGGTTACTCCGACCATCAACGCGAGCGTAAAGCTGCTGTTGACGATGCGTTGACCGAATTCGGTGTGGTTGCGGCAGTATTCCTCGTCCAGGTGCAGATAGGCCGGATTGTGCGTCATCGACGTAAACAGCAGGTTATCGGTTTCCGTGACCGTCCTGCGTATGGCGTGATCGAATTTCTGTCCGATCTTGAATTCCTCGAAATAAAGCCCTGGCATGGATCTCCCCCTTGAACTTGCCCGCCGACGGGACCGACATTATAGTGAAATTCAGTTTTTCGATCGGACAAGGAACTAGACCATGACCGTTGCTCTAGAGGGCCTGGCCTCAAAATATCAACTCGATGGGCGCGATATCGAATGGCATCCCTTCGGTAAATTCACCGGATTCGTCTATACCATCCTAGACGTCAATGTCGAGAAGCGGACCATCGACATGATGTTCAAGTTCGAGCCGAACAGGAACTGCTTCTACCACCGCCACGTCGCACCGGCCACCTCGCTGGTGCTGGAAGGCGAGCACCGCATCTACGAGCGCGACAGCGACGGCAATACTATCGACAAGATCCGCCCCGCGGGCACCTTCGCCATCAGCGACGGGGGCGACGTGCACATCGAGGGCGGCGGTGAGGACGGCGCAACGGTATTTTTCAGCATGCGCGCCGACACCGACCACGTCTACGACATTCTGGACGACGATCTCAACGTCGTGCGCGAAATCTCCATTCATGACTTCTCGGAGACGTTCGAGAAGCTCCAGACCGCAGCCTGACGGTTTTGTTGATTATCACAAACGTCCCCAGATAGGGCCTACTTGAATATATGTCATATATGACATATATTCGCGCCCATGAGCCAGAGCGACAAACCGTTGGTTTGGTTGCATGGTGAGGTCAAGTCGCCACCGTTTTCCGGACCCGCAAGGATAAAAGCCGGATTTCTCCTTCGGCGGTTGCAAAGAGGCGAAAAAATAGAAATGCCCTGACGGATCCCCACAAATTCGACTAGCAATACTCAAGTTGTACAACAGCCCGTCCTCGTAGGTCGCGAAGACTCTGTAATAAAGTTGAGCGCTGGATTTGAAGTTGTTTGGCAATGAGGCGAGCACCAACGAATACCACTGATAGGACGGGCTTACGTCTTTCGGTATTGGCCTGTAAGCCTTTCACTAAGCCGGTTTGGTAACCGACCAGGCCGACCAACCATTGGGCCAGTGTGGCCAATGCACACAGCAAGAGTAAGTTCGCCACTGTGTCGGGATCACGTCCCATGTTTTCTCTAAGTGCAAAGCCGTAACGGGGCGACTTCGTGTCGCGGAAGCTCTCTTCAATCTGCATGCGGCGACGATACACGGCAACCACTCGATGCGCACTACGAAGGTTTTCCGGTAGATTGCTTGCCAATAACCACGGCTCACGCGCCGCTGCCGACGGTTTCTCAGTATTGCGAGCCCGCGCCGGTTTGCCGTAAGCCGTATAGCAGACACGCCCGCGTTTCTTGCCTTTGTATACGAACAAATGGGTATCCAGCGGATTACTTTTGGTGATCAAAAAACGACCCACCGACTTCGGATGAGCGTTGGCTTGGTTGTAGAGCACTTTGTTCGAATGCCATGTCGTCTCATCTACACCTCGCACGAGGTGACGATGACGGATCCGACCCACGTAATACCACCCCATTGAGGCGACAAGACTTAACCAGGGTGTTCGAAATCCTGCATCACTGACCAAGATGGGAACACAGCCCGTAGGCAGAATGGCCTTCAGTCGCTTCAGAAAGCGTTTCTCCGCTTTGACACTCGCGTAATGGTGTTCGACTTCTTCATACAAGGGGATGGCTCGACCACCCACCGCTAAGGCCGCCCGCAATACGTACAGCTCTTGACGTTGATCTAGATTAGACCAATCCACCCACACCACCGGATGCGCGCAGTCCGATACCAACAGCCGAGTGACCCATTGGTACCACTGCAAACGCTCGCCAGCGAGCTGACGATTACCCAGCAAGCGATCGACGCGCTTAATCGCGTGTTTCTCGCTCGTGCCACTGTCCAGGCTCCGACCGATATGCGTCAGCCATAAGCGGCGACCACGAAGTACTCCGCCCACCGCCGCCCAAACCGATAATCGACGACGCAAATGCACAACATAAAGCGCGTCGCTGCTCATCTCATGTAACAATTTCAATACCTGCATGGCTCACCTCGTCGTTCCCAGATTGTCTTGCAACAACTAGGATCAACTCGAGCCATGCAGGTTCAACGAACCCACAAATTAATCTATCGCTTTGTATTTCGTTGGAGTTTTATGGGGATTCCTCAGAGAAATGCCCCATTCGCGGCCCATGCCCAACATCGGTTCGCGTTGCCATGAATTACGGATTACGGACGAAAATTTTGTATGGAGGATCATTTACAGGACGGATTCGGATGCCATTGTGATCCTCGAGGTATTTGAGAAGAAGACGACTAAAACGCCAAAAAAAATCCTTGATGTATGCGAAGTTAGATTAAAACGATATGACAATGAAACAAAGTAAGCGAAAGAAGCTGGGCAACGCGGGCTGGCGAATTGGCTCTGCGAAAGAATTTCTTGATCTGACGGCTGAGGAAGAATCTTACATAGAGATGAAGTTGGCGCTGAGTGAATCGCTGAGAGCGAAACGCCGTAAAAAAAAGCTCAGCCAGGTACAATTAGCCGAACTCATCGATTCTTCTCAATCCAGGGTTGCGAAGATGGAAGCAGCCGACCCTTCCGTATCGATCGACCTGCTCGTGAAGTCATTGTTGGCACTGGGCGCATCGCGAAAAGAAGCTGCCAAGGCTATAACGCTGGTACATCCTGCCGCCTAACGTGCGTTCTCTAAACCGCCCTGTTCGTCTCCAACGTAGCGCGCGAGCAGTAACAGCGCCTCACCATCCATATGTTCTGGGTCCATGGTGATCGAGTGGATGAGGCGTAAGTGCGCCTTGAGCTCGTTCAGTGGGTAATAAAACGTATAACTCGGGGGAAATGCGAACGTTTTCACCATGAGTACGTATGGACACGTGGACACGTGTTGCACGAGCGCATCGAGATCGGCGTCCGCCAGTGGCGGGCGTAGACTCTTACGGCGCGCATGAAGCTGTACGACCTCCGATATCGTCGACGTCACGCACGCATCTTCAGGTACCTGCGGCTTGATCGTCGTGATTGCGGCCAACATTCGGTCCCGATAATCGATCGCCGCCAGCGATTCCGCCTGGCTGTCGTGTCCGTACCATTCGGGGCTTTTGGTTTTGTGCGCGTGCGGCGAATCGGCGTATTGGTGGATCTGCACGGTGATGAACAGCGTGCTCGGCACGGTGATGCAGGCGAAGAGCACGACCGCGCCCCAACGGGACAATTGCCGGACCAGCTTCGAGGCGGATAATCGTTGCAGTTCCACCGTTCCCCACAGCGTGTAGATGATGAAAAAGGGCAGGATCATCAACAGGAACCGCTGCATGTGATTCGGATAAGGCCATGACGCCAGGACCAGCACATAGACGCCGACGTAGAGCGCGTCCATTTCGCCCGCGCGCAAGCGACGCAGGAAAGCGAAGGTCGCGGGAACCATCAAAATAACCAGCGTGGTCGCCACATAAGGGCTGCCCAGCAGATCGAACGTGCGCACGAAGTGAAACCAGATCGCCTCGAGATTCACCGGCGTCTGCTCGGCAATGTTCCCGAGCGCTGCGAGCGGGCCGTCTCCCATGATCGAGTCGATGTAACTGACGTGCCAATCGCGCACCCATTTCAAAACGCTCCAGCATGCCGGTAAAGCGACCGCGATGAACGGAGCGCCGCGATAGCGCCGGCCGCGCGTTTTTATCAACCAATAAGCGATGAAGCAGGCGATCGCGAACACACCGACGCTGCGCGCCAGCGCCGACAATCCAAACAACGCGGCAGATCCGTACCAGCGGATCCCAGGTTGCGCATGGGTCAGCGTATTGAACCCTGCGAATGACAAAAGGAGATACAGCGGCTCGCTGTAGACGCCCATCGCCACGAACATCGCCGAAGGCGTGAGCGCGACCAGGATAGGCACGGCACTGGCCTGGAAAACATCCCCGCCTTGCGCACGGATCCACATGAAGATCAGCATTGAGCTTGCCGCCAACAAGCACGAACCGATCGCGTAATTTACGGATGGTATCGCGGTACCGCCGCCGAGCATGCCCAAGACCCACGGGTACAACGGGGGAAAGGGATAGTGTTCGAAGAGGTGGTCGACGAAGCTGATGCTGTGGGCGCGATACGGCGAATAGAAATCGGCAAGCAGAACGTACACCGCGGCGTCGGAATTAACGCTATGCAAATTGTGCTTGACGGAAACGAAAGCGAATACGAGCGCCGCGAAGATCCCGATCGACAGCGCAATTAGGCGGCCGGCGCGATAGTCTTGCATCAATGTCGGACCGCGCGCGATGACGGGTGGTCAGGCGCCCGAAAAGAGTTCGCTGAATTGATCCCGCAAGCGGTTCTTCTGCACCTTACCCATCGCGTTGCGCGGCAGCTCGGTCAGCGTCACGATGCGTTTGGGGATCTTGTAGCCGGCGAGGCGCTCTTTAAGTGCCGTCTGCATCGCCGTTTCATCGCAAGTGGCACCGTTGCCGAGGACGATCGCCGCGATCGTCGCTTCACCAAAGTCCGCATGCGGTACGCCGAACACCACCGCTTCCACGACGTCCGGCAAGGCGTCGATTTCACGTTCGACTTCCTTGGGATAGACATTCAAACCGCCGGTAATGATGATGTCCTTACTGCGGCCGACGATGAACAGGTATCCGTCGCCGTCGAGATAGCCTTGGTCGCCCGTTCGAAAGTAGCGATCGGGGCGGAAGGCTTCGCGGTTGGCGTCCGGCAAATGCCGGTAGCCGTTGAAGACATTGTCCCCAAGCACTTCGATCTGCCCGACATCCCCGGCCGCTACGATCGCGCCCGCGTCATCGACCACGCGAAGCGCCACGCCGTCCAGGGCCGGGCCGACGGAGCCGGGCTTGCGCGGACCCGACAGCGGGTTCGAACTGAGGATGCCGGTTTCGGACATGCCATAGCGCTCCAAGATCGCGTGGCCGGTGCGCTCCTGAAATTGCCGGAAGGTCGCCTCGCTCAAAGGCGCCGATCCGGAAATGAAGACCCGCACTGTCGCACAAGCCTCCCGCGCGAATCGATCATGGCGCAACAGGCGCGTGTAGTAGGTTGGCACCCCGGCCATCACGCTTGCACCCGGCAGGGCATCGATCACGGCATCGACGTCGAAGCTGGACAGGAATCGCACCTGCATACCGGCTAGGAGCGCGGGTCCCAGGATGACGAACAAGCCATGGACGTGATAGATGGGCAGTACGTGCAAGAGCACATCGGAGCGCGTAAAAGCCCACATGCGCATCAAGGTCTCAGCGTTCGCGTACAGATTCCCGTGCGTCAGCGGTATGCCCTTCGGTGTTCCCGTCGTCCCGGATGAATAGACCAAAGCGGCGGTGTCCGCATGACCCGCCGCATGCGACGTAAACGCCTGCGACGCGGGCGCCCAATGTTCACCGAAACTTCCTTCTCCGTCCAATGTCAGGATGTGCTCGAGCGCGGTACAGTCCGCGGCCGCCGCGCGCACGCGTGCCTCGAGCGCTCGATCGCAAATGACCAGGCGCGTGCCCGCGTCGCGCAAAAAGAACGCGATCTCATGTTCCGTGTACGACGGATTGAGTGGATGGTAAATACAGCCGGCGCGCAGGCAGCCGAGGTAGAGCCACAGCAAGCTCGTCGACTTATCCGCGATGGCGGAAACGCAATCGCCCGCGCCGACGCCCAGATCACGCAGCGCATTCGCCACGCGCGCGGATTTGGCATCCAAATCACCATAGGTGTAGGAGCGGCCGCCCGGCACATCGAGGAATTCCGCACCGGAATCGAATCCAGCTTCGAAGCGGGCAAAGATATTCGCGTTTACGCTCATCGCCCGCTTGCCGCAGCCACTCTTACAACGAGCGCGAAATCAACTCCTTCATGATTTCGTTCGAGCCGCCATAGATCATGCTGACGCGGCTGTCGGCGAAATAATGCGCGATCGGGTATTCCATCATGTAGCCGTAGCCGCCGTGTAGTTGCAGGCATTCGTGCACGGCTTCGAACTGTTTCTCGGTACACCACCATTTCGCCATCGACGCGGTTTCGTTATCGAGCTCATTGTCGTTCAGTTTTTCAATGCAGTGATCGAGAAACACCCGCGCGATCTTGGCTTCGGTTTGAAGCTCTGCGAGTTTGAACTTGGTGTTCTGGAAATCCATGATGGTTTGGCCGAAGGCCTTGCGTTCCTTGACGTAATCGATGGTCAAGCGCACTGCATTTTCCATCGTTGCGACCCCGCCCACCGCGATGATCAGGCGTTCACGGGGGAGCTGATTCATCAACTGAACGAAGCCCTGGCCTTCGACGTTTCCGAGAATGTTCCCCGCCGGTACGCGACATTCGTCGAAAAAGAGCTCGCAGGTATCCTGCCCGCGCATGCCGATCTTCTTGAGTGGTTTATTACGCCGCAAGCCTTCGACTTCGTCGGTCTCGATCATCAACAGGGAGATCCCTTTGGCGCGCTCTTCGGGATCGGTTTTGCAGACCACGCAGATCAAATTGGCGTTGTAGCCGTTGGTAATAAAGGTCTTCGAACCACTCAAAATGTAATCATCGCCATCTTTAATGGCGCGGGTTTTAACGGCCTGCAGATCTGAACCCGTGCCGGGTTCCGTCATCGCGATGGCCGTGATGAACTCGCCGGTGGCCATGCGCGGTAGCCATTGATGCTTCTGTGCTTCGGTGCCGTAGCGCACGACGTAATGGGCCGTGATGCTCTGGATCCCATTGCCGAAACTCGATATGCAACTGCGTTGCAGTTCTTCGTAGGTGATCGCATCAAAGCCGAAGTCACCGCCACCACCGCTATATTCCGTCGGGATGTCGGGGCACAACATGCCGATTTCACCCGCCTTACGCCAGTACTCGGGTTCGGGATAGCCCTGCTCGATCCAGCGCTCGCGCTCGGGCACGAACTCCGCCTCCAGGAATTTACGCACCGCGTCGCGGAAGATCTCGTGATCCGAGGTCATCCACGGCGAGCGGTAGTCGTTCATGGTGTCTCGACGCCGTTCAAGCCGCGTGCAATCCGAATACCGAAACGCTCGCCACGTTCCGGAAGGGCTGACCGCCAAGATTGTGCGTCAAGCCTACGGAAGGACTGTCGAGTTGGCGTTGATCGGCGCGCCCCAGGAGCTGTAAATAAATCTCATAGGCCATACGCAAGCCGCTCGCGCCGATGGGATGGCCGAAACACTTGAGCCCACCGTCGATCTGGCACGGCACTGCGCCGTCACGGTCGTAGTGCCCATCCAATACGTCGCTGATCGCGCAGCCTTCCTCCGACAGGTGAAGATCCTCCATGACAACGAGCTCGGTGATCGAAAAGCAATCGTGCACCTCGGTCATATCGAGCTCCTTGCGTGGATCGGTGATACCTGCCTCTTTATAGGCGCGCTCCGCGGCGATGCGCGTGGTGAGCAGGTAGCTGCCGTCCCAATCGGTGCTCGACATCTCGAGCCCGTTGCTGGGTGCGAGCTGCATGGCCTTGACCGTGACCATGTCCTTGATTCCTAAGTCGCGCGCCTTCTCGACACTGGTGACGATCGCGCAAGCCGCGCCATCGCTCACGCCACAGCAGTCGTAGAGTCCCAGCGGATAGGCCACCATCGGCGCGTTCAAAGCCTGGTCCTCGGTGATCTCTTTTTGCAGATGCGCTTTGGGATTGAGCGCACCGTTGGCGTGGCTCTTGCACGAGATATGCGCCATGGCGCGCTTGAGATCGTCCATCTCGTACTCGTGCTTGGAGACATAGGCGCTCGCCAGTTGTGCGAACGACCCCGGAGCGGAGGCATTGGGCAGCCACATGTCGTCGAAGGCGCCTTTACTGCGCTCCGGCAAACCGCCGTAGCCCGTGTCCTTTAGTTTTTCCACACCCACGGCAAGCGCGATGTCACACGCGCCGGCGGCCACCGCGTACACCGCACCGCGCAGGGCCTCGGTACCCGTCGCACACATGTTTTCCACGCGCGTGACCGGAATGTTCGGGAGGCGCAGCGACAAGCTCAAGGGCAGCGCGGACTTACCCGCGCTCTGTTCCTGGAAGTACAAGCCCAACCAGCCCATCTCGATGTCCTCACGCTCGACCTTGGCGTCCGCCAGCGCCTCGGTAAAGGCTTCGACGATCAATTCTTCAGGCCCGCAATCCCAGCGCTCACCGAACTTGCTGCAGCCCATGCCGATGATCGCGACTTTGTCTTTGATGCCTGTTGCCATGGTGTGTCTCCTAATCGAGTAAAGGCGCCGGTTTCCAGAAATAACGGCGGAAATTCCGTTGTGCATCCAAATCCTTGATGCGAAAGACCAACCGTACCGCATCTCCGACCTGCACTTGGCCCGGGTCGAAGTCCGTGAATTCCAACATGATATTCGCCCCGTCCGCAAATTCCACGTGGCCGTAGATGATCGGAGGTGAAGGCGTATACGCCAACCAGTCCTCGGTGAATGACTTCACCCGGCCAATCAGACCCGACATGCATTCGGGCGCCTGGGAATCCTGTGCGTTGCACTTCACGCAGATCAGACTGCGCGGATATTGCAGCGTGTTGCACTCGCGGCAGCGGCCGCCGAGCATCGAGGTGATATCGCCGCGCTTGCGATAATACGCCGACAGCGCGGTGCGATTGTCGCGCTCGGATCGCAAACCGAAGTCGATCGCGATCCGATTTCGAAGGGCTAAGAAATACGTGTATTTGTCGGTCGGTCGGCGGCGCTCGAGGTAACGTTGTGGGCCGCGGCCCGCCTGGATGGCGGTCAACTTGGGCGTTGCTTGCAGCAATATGGCGTCCGCGCCTTGGCCGAAACCGATCACCAGAATGCGATCGCCGGGCGCTGCGTTCGACAGCGCCAGGGCCAGCATAATGAGCGGGTGCGCCGATCCGCAATCGCCGCACGTGCCGGCCAGCGAGTCGACGAATCGCTTGCTGTCGATGTCGAGGCGTTTCGATAGAGCGCGCACCGCGCCGGTCGGGGCATTCAGCACGACGTGTTCAATGTCGCCGACGGCGACGCCGGCGGCGGCTGATACTTCTTCGATGACCGCCGGCACGATCTTGAGGTACCCCTCTTCGCGCACCCAGCGTTCTTCCAAAGCGTAATCGTAGTCAGCGTCTGCAGCGCGGTATTGATCGACTAGATCTTCATGGTGAGAGGCGCTCGCGATAAATTCCGCAACTACGTCGCCCTCGCCCATCAAAAACGCCGCCGCACCGTGACCATAGCGCATCTCCTGCGCGCTGCCCGGTTGTGTGTCACGGCAATCACTGGCGAGTAACAAGGTCGTCGCCGAGCTTTGCGACACGGTTACCAGCGCGCTCGTCGCCGCGCGGCGGCTGCCGGTGAGATCCGCGGTGACGATGGGGTTGTCCAGCAACAGGGCATCCGCGGCGATGCCGCTGTTGCTGCGATCCGCAAAGGGTAGCGTGGTCGACGCGAGATTGAGTTGCGCGACCGCGGCGTCGATACCCGCCATGCAGTCCCGTCCCGCTTCCACGGCCAAAGTCACGGCGTCTTCGTCCCAATTGGCGACCGCCCGCTCGCCTGCCGCCAGCCCGCGCAATCCCGGCACCGCCCAGCCGACGGCGTCGAAGATCGCCTCGCGCGACAAGCGCAGCGCCGGCACGTAAGCGCCGTAAGACAGGATTCCCTTAGTCATTGAGTTTTCGTTTTGTATCGATATTCAAGTGACGCCGGAGCGCTGCAGCGTTTGGATCTCGTCCGCCGAATAGCCGAGTTCGCTCAAGACCTGATCAGTATGCTCGCCGATCAAGGGCGGGCGCTCGTGCGGCGGATCGATCGCGGACATACTGAGTGGAAAGCGTGGACTCGGTGCGCTCGCAGCGCAGTCCGGGTAGTCTACCGCGCCGAAAAATTTCATCGCTTCGACTTGAGGGTGCGTGCGTGCTGCATCCAAGCCGAGGACCGGGCCGCACGGCACCCCGACTTCGGCCAGGATCTCGACGATGTCATCGGTGCTGCGTTCGGCGCACCAGGCCGCCACCCGCTCACAGATCTCGTCGCGCCGGTCGCCGCGCTGCTCGTCGGTCGCGAACGCGGGATTATCGACCCATTCATCCGCGCCGATCACCTGCGCGATGCGCGTGAAGAAACCCTTGCCGACGACCATCTGTATGACGTGGCCGTCGCGCGTAGCAAAGATGTCGTTCGGCGCGCTCGTCTGCCCGCGATTGCCGCTCGGCGCGCGATTGACGCCGAGTACCGCCTGTTCGATCAGGGCTGGACTGAACCACGTGAGCGCCGTTTGCAACAACGCCGCCTGCACGTGCTGGCCCTGCCCCGTCTGCTGGCGATGATAAAGCGCTGAAACCGTGCCCAGCGCGCCCAGCGCGGCCGTGCCGAAGTCCACATACGGCGCGGCGGCGCGCGCCGGCTCGTCCGGTTGTCCCGTCATGAAGGCCGCGCCCGACATCACCTGCGCGATGCCGTCGAAGCCGCCGCGGTTGCGCCACGGCCCGTCGTGGCCATAACAGGTCTGCGTGGTGAGGATGATGTCCGGTTTGATCGCGCAGAGACTCACGTAATCGAGGCCCATGCGCTCCAGAACCGCGGGCGGCATATTGACGACGACCACATCGGCGCTCTCCACGAGGCGCGTAATGACCGCGCTGGCTTGCTCGTGTTTGAGATTCAGGCACACGCTGCGCTTATTGCAACCCGTCGTCATGAAGACGCCGCTGCTGGTATCGGCGACCGGCGCGACGAAGCGATCCTCGGCGCCGCCCGGTTTTTCGACGCGGATGACGTCCGCGCCGAGGTAGCCGAGCAGCGTGGCGCAATAGGGACCCGCGATATAGCGGGAGAAGTCGATCACACGAATGCCGTCGAGGACGTTAGGTGCGGACATAGGCAAAATCTCGGTTGATGGGTGATCGGGAACAGATACGGGACTTCCGATCGTAGCACGGGGGCGATGTTTGGCGATGGACAGTGAACGCTGTGCCGCTAAACTGGCAGGGCCAACAGCCGAGGGGAAACCATGAGCGCAGACAGCATCACATTCGAGATCGACGGGTACCACGCCTGGATCACCATCAACCGTCCGGACACGTTGAACGCGCTCGATGTGCCGACTTTGAACAAGCTGGATGATGCGCTTGGGCGTGCCGCGGACAATGACCAGATCCGTGTCGTCATCCTGACCGGCGCCGGCGAGCGCGCCTTCGTCGCGGGGGGTGATATCGCGGACTTGAATTCGCGCCAGGGCCTCGCTCACTATCAGGAATTCGCGGAAGTGATCCACCGCGTGCTGCGCCGACTGGAAACGATCGACAAACCGACGATCGCCGCGGTCAACGGCTGGGCCTTGGGCGGCGGTACCGAGCTCGTCCTCGCGACCGATATCCGCATCGTTGCGGAGGAAGCGCGTCTGGGTGTGCCGGAGATCACCCTCGGGATCTTTCCGGGCGCCGGCGGAACCCAGCGCATGATCCGCCAGATCCCGCCCTGCCGCGCGAAGGAGCTCATGTTCACGGGCGATCAGATCACAGCAAGCGAAGCGCTGAGCTATGGCCTCGTGAACCACGTCGTGCCGCGCGATGAACTGCGTGCGAAGGTCACCGAGATCGCGACCAAGATCAGCACCAAGTCACCGCTCACCCTGAAACTCCTGAAACGCACGCTCGTGCACGGCGGCGACATGCCCTTGCCGGCAGCCTTGCAATACGAGCAGGCGATGATCAGCCTAGCGTTCGATGCGGATGACGCCCACGAGGGTTGCGGTGCGTTCCTGGAAAAGCGTGCGCCTGATTTTCGGGGTCGGTAACCGGAGGATTAGTGATGGATTTCTCGCTTTCAGAAGAACAACGCATGCTGTGCGAGACTGCGCGCCGGGTCGGTGAGAAGTACGGCCTCGATTACTGGCGCGAACAGGATACCGCCAAGGCGTTTCCGATGGACTTCTGGAAGGAAGTCTGCGACGTCGGCATCGGCGGCGTCACCCTGCCGGAAGAATTCGGCGGCAGCGGCCTCGGCATGGTGGAGATGGCGCTCGGCATCGAGCAGCTTGCGAAGGGCGGCGGCGGCAGCACCATCGGGCAGCTGTTCATGCTCAATCCGATCTTCGGCGGCGTCGCGATCAACCAGTACGGCCCGGAACCCATGCGCGCCGAACTGCTGCCGCCTCTGATCAGCGGCGATCTCATCTGCTGCATGGGCCTGACCGAGCCCGATGCGGGTACGAATTCGATCGAAGTGCAGACGTTTGCCGTTGAGGACGGGGACGGCTGGCGATTGAACGGTAAGAAGCACTGGATCACCGGCACCGCGTCCTCGCAGAAGATTCTGGTCGTCGCCCGCACCAAAAAACCCGACGAAGTGCAGCGCAAGACGGACGGCATCACGCTTTTTTTAATCGACGTCGAGCGTGAAGGCCTGACCCACACGCCCATCGAGAAACTCGGCACGAATACGCTCGATTCGAGCTTGATTTTCTTCGACGATGTCTACGTCGAACCGACGGAATTAATCGCCGAGGTGGACAAAGGCTGGAAACCTCTGCTCGACGTCTTGAACACCGAACGCATCGTGACGACGGCGGGCCTGGTCGGTGCTGCCGAACTGGCGATTGAACTTGCGGTCGAGTACGCCAACGATCGCAAGGTCTTCGCGGGCAAGCCAATCAGTAGTTACCAAGCGATTCAGTTCCCGCTGGCGCAGGCTTACGCAGAGATCCAATGCGCGCGGACGATGAACTACAAGGCGGCCGCGCTCTGCGATGCCGGCGAGCCCTACGGCACGGAATCCAATCTGGCGAAGCTCCTCGCCTCACAGGCGTGCGACAAAGCGACGATACAGGCGATGCAGACCTTGGGCGGAATGGGTTACGCTAAGGAGTCCCATTTGGAACGGCTGTGGCGGGATCAACGGCTATTTCGGTTCGCGCCGATATCCGAAGAGATGATTTTGAACTTCGTCGCGCAGCATACGCTGGGGATGCCGCGAAGTTACTGAGCTTTATTATGAGGATTACGCGATGCATGTAGGAATGAGTGCGACCTTTCAGAATCCTGACCGTGACCACGGCGTCAGCGATTACGACGTGTATAAGAAGGACCTCGCGATCGCGATGCGCGCCGAGTCCCTCGGCTTCGAATCGGTGTGGGGCGTGGAACACCATTTTACCGACTACACGATGAATCCGGACGTACCGCAGTTCCTCGCGGCGGTCGGCGCCGCGTGCAAAACGGTGAAGCTCGGTACGATGGTGGTGGTGCTGCCCTGGAACGACCCCATGCGCGTCGCCGAGAAGATCGCGATGCTCGATTGCATGACCGATGGCCGCGTCATCTTCGGGATCGGGCGCGGGTTGGCGCGCGTCGAGTTCGAAGGAATGCGCGTGGACATGAATGAATCGCGTGAGCGTTTCGTAGAATCCGCCGAAGCGGTGCTCGCGGGCCTCGAGCAAGGCTACGTCGAATACGACGGCAAATACATCAAGCAACCGAAAGCGCGCGTGCGTCCCGAGCCGTTCAAGTCGTTTCGCAACCGCAGCTATGCCGCCGCCATCTCGCCGGAATCCTCACGCATCATGGCGAAGTTGGGCGTGGGCATTTTGATCATTCCGCAGAAGCCGTGGGAAGAGCACGCCGCCGAGCTCGCCGAATACAACGAATTGTTCAAACAGATGCAGGGCGTGCCCGCGCCGCGCCCAATGATCACCGGCTGGGTCGCGTGCGACCGCGACGCGGGTAAGGCCAAGGACATGGCCTATCGGTATATCGTCGGTTACTGGCGCTCGGTTGTGAAGCATTATGAAATGCAGAGCGACCACTTCGCGCGCACTAAAGGTTATGAGTATTACAAGGTGTTGACGGAGACCGCGGCCGAAGTCGGCGTCGACGGAATGGCGGAATTTTTCATGAGCCTGCAGGTCTGGGGCACGCCGGATCAGTGTCTCGAGAAGATCAAAGACATCCATGCGCGCACAGACTGCAGCGCGTTCATGGGGATCTTCAGTTACGCGGGCATGCCGGAGGAGATCGCGAACGCCAATATCGAACTGTTTGCCAAAGCGGTGATGCCGGAGCTGAAGAAGATCGGTCATAGTCCCGCTGTGGACCTCGAACCGGATGCGGAACCCGCATTTCTCGCCAAAGCAAGCTGAACCTGTTACGCGGCCATCTCCGCAATGAGGCGCTGCGCCTCGCGTAGATCTCGAGTTTCGAATCCCTCGGTGAAAGCGGCAAGCCGTTCTTCAAGTTCCCGCCTGGCGTCATCCACCCGCCCCTGCGCGCGGTAAAGCTCGGCGAGACTCAGCGCGGCTCGAAACTCCCATCCGTACGCGCCCTTCCCTCTAGCGAGCTGCACTGCGTGGCAAAGTGACTTTTCGGCTTCCGAAGGCAGTTGCATTTGAAGCAGCAGGTCACCGCGCACGCGATGCAGCAATGCGTCGTAAAGGCAAGCACCGGCCTTTTCCATGAGCGCGATTGCTTCGGGCAGTAGCGCAAGGCCTTGTTCGGGGTCGCCAGCGCGCCCGTGAGCATCGGCCAGGAGCGTTAAAATATAAGGAAAGAGCACCCCCGCGCGAGCTTCCTGCACGGACGTCGCGCGCTCGAGCACCTTGATACCGGCGTTCATCTCATCGAGGCCCTCGGTGCGGTCCGCGGCAGACCTCCGCGTACCCTCGTTGTATAAGGCCAGTTCCGTGCCAGAAGGGAAACCCGTGTTTAACGGCGATATCGAGCACAGTCTCCGCGTGTACTTTCACCTGCTCGGGATCTTCGCGCCAGATGAAGATCTCAGCCGCGGCGTGATAAACATAGGCGCGGCTGGCCGGATGGCCGGTGTCGTCGACGAGTGCGAGTGCCTCCTCGAGCCGCGCGGTTGATGTGTCCGGAAAACCGCGTTGCCACGCGGTTCCAGCACTGATGCTGAGACAAAGCGATCCGGGCTCTGCGCCGTAGGTGTAGGCATGTTTACTATGAAAGTCAGCATCGTAGAGATCCAGCGCCTCAGCAACGTGACGATCGACTTCTGTGATCTCTCCGCGTTGAAGGTGAGAGCCGATCAGCGCCACGTTCGCCTCGAGTAGATACTCGCCATTGCCGCTGGTTTTGGCCGCCTCGTACAAGGTGCGCCCGATATCATGGGCGGATTTCAGATCCGATGTCGTGAGGTAATGTTGGCGAAGACCGAAATACGCCGGAAAGCGCGACGCGTCGTCACCCGCTCGCTCGCATAATTCAAGCGCGCGCGTGTATATGGCCTTGACCTCGGGCGCGGCGGCACCGCGCGACGCGGCTTCCAGAGGCCCAAGCAGAATGTGGATATCGAGTTCGCGTTGGCTGCGCTCGGGCGTATCGGGCAGGCGGACGATCAGTTCAAGCGCTTGCTGCAGGTGCGCATTCGCGATCGCGTCCGCAGAACGCTCGACTGCACGCGCTCCGGCTTCGTACAGCTTCTCGACCGCGCGCTGTTCATCGCCGGCTTCCGTGAAGTGATGGGCGAGCAGCTCGGGCTCGCGCTCGGCGAGCGCGGTGAAGTGCGTCTCCAGTACTTCCGCGATCTCGGCGTGGCGGGCGCGGCGCTTGCGATTCAGCAAGGATTCGTACGCCGTGTCGCGGATCAGCGCGTGCTTGAAGATGTACCTCGGATCGTCCGGGGTACCGCTGCGATAGATGAGTTCCGCGTCGAGTAGTTCGTCCAGGCCGCGCCCCAATCGCGCTTCATCGGAGACGAGGTACTCAAGTAGGGCCTGACCGAACTCCCGTCCGATCACGGCGCCCCATTGCGCGATCTCTTTCCCAATCGGGCACCGGTCGATGCGCGCCTCGAGCGAATCTTGCAGCGTCGCCGGGATGGCGAGGTCGCCCAGCGAATCTACTTCTTGTTCACTGCTCGCCGCGTCGAGTAGCCCCGCCTCCACAACGGCTTTCGTCAACTCCTCGACGTAGAGCGGTACGCCGTCGGTCTTATCCGAGATGACCTGCACGATGGGCGCAGGTACCGACTCACTTGCGGCGACATCCTTGACGATAGATTCGATATCGGGCTCCGAAAGCCGTCCGAGTGTCAAGTGGCTCAGATAGGCGCGATGGGTCCAGGGTGGCGCATAATCGGAGCGGAATGCGAGTGCTGCCAACGTGGGCGAGCCGGGTATGCGATCCATGTAGAACGCGAGGAGCTCATGCGTCGACGGATCCATCCAGTGTACGTCGTCCCAGATCATAAACACCGGGTTCTGCGACGCCTCTTCGAGCAACCAGGCCGTGACGGCCTCGAACGTCATCCGCTTGCGCGCCGCTGAATCGAACGGTTCGACCCGACCTGCATCCGGATGTTCGAGCGCGAGCAGGGACGCGAGCAGGGGCGCCGTCGCGGGTCGCGTGAACGCATAATTGCCGAGCGTCTGCTCGATCTTCGAGATCCGCTCTGCGTCGGCGTCCTCGCGCTCGAAGCCGAATAACCGCTGCAGCACCTGCACCAGCGGGTAGTACGCGCTTTTCTGGTGATTCGGCGAGCAGCGCAGTGTGATGTGCCGGGCGTCGTCACCCGTGTGCTTCTTGAATTCCTGCGCGAGCCGCGACTTGCCGATCCCGGCTTCGCCGCTCAGCAGCACGACCTGCCCGCGACCGCTTTTAGCTTCATCCCAGTGCCGCCCCAGCAGCTCGAGCTCCTGTTCCCGCCCGACGTAGTGCGTCAACATCCCGGTGCTGAGCGTGACCTCGAACCTGTTGATTGCGGTGCCCTCGCCACGCACGCTGTAGAGTTCGAGCGGACGCGCCACACCTTTCAATACGTGTGGGCCGAGCAGCTCGCAATCGTAAAGGCCCTGGACGAGCCGGAACGTGTCGGCGGTGATCAGGATCTCGCTCGGCCGCGCGGCGGACTGCACGCGCGCTGCGATGTTCGGCATGTGCGTCGCCGCCCATCTGCCCGATCACGACCGATCCCGTATGAATGCCGATGCGGACCTGCAGAGGTTCGCCGACGCGTTCGGGTAGCACAGTATCGTCGGCCAGCGCTTGGAGTATGTCGAGCGCGGCTTGGACCGCCAGACCGGCTTCGTCTTCGAGTGCGCGCGGATAGCCGAAATAAATCAGCAATCCATCGCCGAGGTATTGTGCGATGTGTCCGTCGTGCTCGGTGATGACCGTGCC
Organism: Gammaproteobacteria bacterium; assembly: GCA_965217605.1. Classification (GTDB taxonomy): domain Bacteria; phylum Pseudomonadota; class Gammaproteobacteria; genus JAYYZW01. Next base: position 450,573 of record CBDCJB010000001.1, on the reverse strand, counting down.
GCAGATGTTTTGGTAGTGGCGAACGATATCGCGGAGCTCCTCGGCGTCGAACCGCGCCGATAGCTCCGTGGAGCCGACGATGTCGCAGAACATGACCGTGATCAGACGGCAATCCGCCGTATCGGGAGCGGGTTCCCTTGCCGAATCGCCGCTACTCCGTGCTTGGTCAACATCGGTCTCGATCCACACCAGCACCCGCCCGTCTTCGTCGCGGGCTATGCACTTCGCGTCAATCAAGTCCGCCTTGATGTCCTCGATATCGTCGTCATCGAGTTCGAAGCGCCGCTTCAACACGCGATAGGCGACTCGTCGTTCGCTTTCCAGGCATTCGCGAACAGCTGCGAGAACGTCATCAAACGACACCCTTAAATCCCCTCCCCCGGTTCGAACGCTTTACGACATCAATGCAACAGTCCTACGGTGCTGAATACTACGGTCAACGCAGCAACCGCACCGGCGCCGAGCGCAAACGATCGGCGCCGCCATAAACCGTACGCGATCAACGGGATCACGTAGACGAGCTGGATCGCGCCGAGCAACACCACGATGATCGCCGAGTAATAGATCACCGGATCGGAACCGTCGAGCACCTTGCCCGCCGCCAGCATGATTGCGTGCCCCGCCAAAGCTGCTGCGGCGCCGATGAGTACGCCCCGGCGGCGCGGACTCATGCGGGTGAATCACCGTGCCAGCGCAGAAACTCGAGGAACTCCCGCCGGTTTTTGGCCCATAGCTCAGGAAGCTCGGTTGCCGTTCCGGTCCGTACACATCGCGCATGTCTGCAATTCTATCTGCGCTCGCACTCGTTTCGATCTAGGGCACGGAAACCCCGTAGACGCGGGCGGCATTCAAACCGAAGACCTTAGCGCGCAGGGTGTCGGTTATGGCTGGATAGCCCTGTGCTTCCTGCAAGCTTTCGGCAATTTGGAACGCCCTGAACGCTTGGATCTGATCCTGTGGCGATCCATACCAGATCGAATCAGTGCCCCATAACACGTTGTCCTGTCCCACATATTTAAACAATTTACCCAAGGCGTGCGCGGCCTCGTGCGGCTTACTCATCAGCATGCGCCAGCTGCTGCCGATCTCCGCATAGACGTTGCTGTTGGGCGCTATGTCGTTAGCCAGGAGCGCTTCGACCAATGAGTCGACACCACGCTGTTGCGCACCCTCGGATCATAAGCGCCTTCGGCGATGCCGTTGTCGTAAGCCGCGTGGTAGACGATGAAGTCGACGTCCGGGTACCGCTTCGCGACCACGCCGATGTCGCGGCTCAAGCTGTGTTCGAACGCCATGTTGGGAAACGGCAGACCCTTGTGTATGCAGATGCGTTTGAGACCCAACTCACGTGCTTTCTCGATGAACGGGATCCCGAAGTCCGGATCGTCGAGCCAGAACCCGACGCCGTCCGGTCCCCACTGCGGATAGGTCTTCCATGCGGAGACCTGCCACCGTTCCAGCATGTCCGGCATCAGATCGATATCGCCTTCGACGCGCGGATTCACGGGTCCGTGGATGAGCAGGCGCTGCGTACCTTCCATCGCCTCCACGATACGCCGCGTTTCGTCGCCTTCGTCGAGCGTCAAAGGCATGTCCTCTTTGCGACTCGGCACGTAGCTCAACACGGCCATGTCGGTATCGGAGTCGAGAAAGATCTCCTTGATGAAGTTGCGCGACGCGAAGCAATCGATCGAACCGAACACATCATCTAGGAACCCGTCGCCGCACTTGGCTTGGGGAAACGTCCGCAATACGAGATTAAATGGGTGGAATGCGCTCCGCTACGGCCCGTTGGGATTAACGTGATGCGTTTAAATGTCGAAGATGAACTCACCGCCGCTCAAGATCTTCGATGCCGCGTCCGGCTCAAACTCGGCGGACATATCGATCGCGAACCGGCCGCCGGGATCAGTGTCGGCATAGGCGCGATTGATCGCCATGAGCGATGACGCAGCACCGCAAGCGGACATCAGGAACTGTCGACGGTCAACGCCTAAGCGACGGGCTCTGTCAGTGGCTTGGCGGTGTGCCAGGGTACTGGCGAACGCCTGCCGTTTAGAGATCGGCCGCGGCGCGAATTCGCCATTTGAAGTTGTATCGATGCGTACCGGAAGGCGTAGCCCTGCGTCGTCTCGATAATACGTCATGCCCGCATTAGAGCACGAAAAAGGCCGGCATTGAGCCGGCCTTGGTGGTGTGAATTCCTTACGACTTCAAGCGGGGCGTCGGCGGGCGATAGTCGCCAATCCGATCAGCGCGCCCAGGAACAGCGGCGCCGACGCAGGAAGCGGGACAACCAAGGCATCAGTGGTAAACAGTCCGTCGATCCGTATGACATTTCCGGCTTCCACTGCAAAGGTGATGCTCAGCACGCCGGCATCGGCCACGAGTCCGGCGCCTGGGAAAGAAAATACGCTCGCGATGTCGCTAGAGCCGCTGCCACTAGTAGAACTAATATCTTCGAACAACACGTAGGCCAGGCTAGCAGTCGCGATTACACCTGTACCAATGGGTGCCCCGGCATCGAGAACCTCGGCGCTGATCGAGTACGGAAGCGTGACGGTTGCGATGCCATCTGCCGATACAGCGAATAACTGCCGTCCGGAATGCACACTGTTCGCGCCGCCGAGTTCTACGTCGCTAGCAACGGTAACCACTCCTGGTCCGCCGCTGGCACTCGCAGCATTATCGCCGGGTCCTGCTGCGGCGGCCGGCGCGAAAAAGTTGGCGTCGATATCGAATACGGCGCCGCTGATGTCGATGGTTGTCGCGGAGTTGTAGAATAGCGGGGAGGCCGAAACCAGACTGAGCAACGGGCCGACCGACAAGAGGCTCCAATCAACAGATATATCGCCTTCCGCGACGATAGCCGCTTGAACGTGGGTGCTACACAAGCCCGCGAGCGATAGCAGCAACACTGCCAGCGTTCGTCGTGTTCGAAGCTCCACTCTCATGCTGCCCCCGTGGTAGGCCTTATCGTCCGCACACGGACACTCCAGTCGGCTGATGCCAACCGGGCCATCTGGAACGGTGAGACTACCGCACAGGACTGTTAAATAACGTGTCGTTCTCCTCACTAGAGCCGAGCGTGTTGGCGTTTTAACGACACCGGTTTTGAGGACACGACCGCCGGCGGTAAGACATCGGGGCTGACGCGACCGAACAGTTCGGCAATAACTCGCATATTTTCAATATAATGCGCACCATGCTGAGTAACCGGCGCAAGCTATCCACCCTCCTCGCAGCGTTGATCGCCCTGCGCGCCCTGGTGCCCGTCGGTTACATGCTGAAACTCCCGTCGGTGGCTGCACCGCGGGATTTCTCGATCATTCTGTGCCCGATGCAAAACCCGGGGCTGGACCTCTCCGCGCTGACCGGCGGGGTCGATCACCATGCGAATCACCGCAGTCACCACGGCACATCGACGCGGGCGAATGACGGCGGTCGCGATCTACCCAGTTTCGGATCGGGATGCGGGTTCTGGGTTAACAGCGCGAATCTGGTGTTCGATGCGATGGCGTTTTATCCGTTCGTCCCGCTCAATACGACCCAGGGTAAGTTCGTCCACCACCAAATCTGTTCCACTACCTCGCCACGCGGCCATTCCCTGAGCCGCGCTCCGCCCTCTCTCAGTTAAGACCCTAACATCGGGTCGGCGGACTACGACCCGCGATTAACGCAGGTACTCGAGATCTGCGGTGTTCACGTTAACTGATTGAGAGACATTCGATGGGCGTTCGAGCAGTAGCAAGCGCATTTATCCCAGCGCTGATCATTTACAACGCTTGCGTGGTTGCTGACGGTATCGGGATCGGCAGCGCGGGTACGCACCCGATGCGGGCCGATGGCCACGCTCCGATCCGCGTGATGGGCGATCACATCCACGAGCGTGGCGAGTGGATGTTGTCCTATCGCTATACGTATATGGACGTGCAGGGTAATCGCATCGGCGACGATGAAGTGTCGCCCGACGCCATCGCCACCACGGCGCCCAATCGATTTTTCGGCGCGCCCATGCAACCGCCGACCCTGCGCGTCGTGCCCACCGACATGACCATGGAGACGCACATGTTCGGCGCCATGTACGCGCCAACCGACTGGCTGACCTTGATGTTCATGACGAGCTACATCGAAAAGGAGATGGACCACGTCACTTACATGGGCGGATTGGGAACGACCGTACGTGGTGGATTCACGACGAGAACCGATGGAATTGGCGATTCGAAATTCACGGGCCTGATTCGGTTATTCAATGACGGCACCCATCGTGCGCATATCCGTGTCGGAATCAGCGCGCCGACGGGCGCAACTGATGAAACCGATACGGTTCTGACGCCGCTCGGAACGATGCCGTCAACGCGCTTGCCCTATGCAATGCAGATCGGCAGCGGCACGGTCGACTTTCTACCGGGTATCACTTATTCCGGCAAGCTGAATCGTTTGGGCTGGGGCGGCCAGTATGTGGGTGATATTCGCACGGAGCGCGACGACGGCTACCGCTGGGGCCATAAACACGTGGCTACCGGATGGTTGAGCTATCAACCGCGGCCTTTCATCAGCGTGTCGACCCGCTTGGCGTACGAATCGATGGGCGGGATCGAAGGGATCGATGCGAGGATCGTGGCGCCGGTGCAGACGGCCGATCCGAACAACTACGGTGGTGACAAGCTCAATCTACTGTTCGGTATAAACCTCGCGGGTCAAACCGGCAGGATGCGCGGTATGCGCATTGCGCTGGAGGGCGGCTTCCCTTTCGTTCAGCACCTCAACGGTCCGCAGATGGAAACGGATTTCATTTTGACGGCCGGCGCGCAGGTCATGTTCTGATGGTGGGTCGATCGAAACGTTTCGATACTGCACTCGTATCGGCATTTACTGCACTGTCTATGGTCCTTTCAGCCGCTGCTGTAGCCGACCACCCGACCGCCGCGTTCGGCTCTGACGCGCGCGGCCCGATCACGACGATCCCCGCGACCGCGATGCCGGCCGGTAAATGGGCGATTGGATTCCGCAATGAATACATTGAGCGCGATCCGTTACCCGACGCATCCCTCGACGGTTTGGCAGCGCAGGGCCGGGAAGGCGTGCACAGCATCGATCGGATCAACAGTACATCCGCAGCGCTGGCCTATGGCCTGACGGAAGCGATCACGATGAGCGTGCGGCTACCCCGGGTGGCCCGCGACCGTATCCGCGAAGGCGAACTCGAAGACGGTGTAGCCGAAGTGCATGGCCACGGTGACGCCTCTGGCTTAGGCGACGTCCTGTTCCTCAGCAACGTTCGAGCCTTCCAAGCGAACGGGTTAGAGGCGTCCTTGCAAATCGGGTTCAAGGCGCCGTCCGGCGAGACGCACGAACGCGACCGCGGCGAACGCTTGGAATCCGAATTTCAGCCCGGTTCAGGTTCGTGGGATGTCCTCATTGGCGGCGCCCTCAGCCAGACCTTCGGCCGCTGGGGACTGCACGGCAACTTGATGTTCAATCTCACGACAGAAGGTGCGCAGGATACTGAGATTGGCGACGCACTAGCGTACAACCTGGCGGCGGTGTACACGCTGTCTCAGCACGACGAGCATGGCCACGTCGACGAAATTGGGGCCCATGCCCACCTGCGCTGGGACGCGATGCTCGAGGTCAACGGCGAGACGCGCTGGAGCAATGGAATAGGCGGCGCTTCGGACGCTCATTCTGGCGGCACGGTCGTCTACCTGTCACCCGGATTGCGCGTTTCGTATCAGCGAATCGGTGCGTTTGTCTCGCTAGGCTATCCGCTGATCGACGACAGCAAGGGCGTACAGACCGACGTTGACTTTCGGCTGATCGGCGGGGTGTCGTTCGTCTATTGATTCGCCCGCAGTCGAACTCCTACGGGAGTACTCGTAGGAGCCCGTGCGCGGCGAACGGTCGCCTAGACGTCCAGGCGGTAGGTATCCCCATCGCGGACTAATTTGCCGGCCGTTGGCCCCGCGAAATGCGTCCCGATGATGAGCGTCGGCGTATCCGCATATTCGGCAAAGACGCGTTGGCGGGTCGCGACCGCGGCGTCGTTGTCCACGTCGAAGGGGCTTACCAGCGCCGGATCGTTAAACTGAATCGGGTGATGAACGAAATCGCCCGTGATCATTGCGGTTTCGCCCTTCGATTCGATGATCACGGAACAATGCCCCGGCGTGTGGCCAGGCGTCGGGATCAGCCGCACGCCTTCGCAGACTTCAGCCGGCCCTTCGATCGCCTTGGCCAATCCGGCGTCCAGTACGGGCTGCATCGAATCGTCGAACACGCGGCGCTGCAGTTGCATGAAGTCGTCCTCGGTGCCGGCGTCGATCGTGCCCCAGAAATCGAGGTCCTGTTTGCCCATGAGGTAGGACGCATTGGAGAAGGTCGGTACGAATTTGCCGTCGACTTCGTGCGTGTTCCAGCCCACGTGATCGAGATGCAGATGGGTGCAGAGCACGTAATCGATGCCGTCCGGGTCGTAACCCGCGGCTTTCATGTCGTCCATGAACGGCGTCTGCAGCATGTGCATCACCTCGAAGGGGTTGCGATCGCGGCCGTTGCCAATGCAGGTATCGACGACGAGGTTGGCGCCGGGCGTATCGACGACGAGGGCGTGGACGCTCAAGCTCAGCATGTGCTCGTCGGTGACGAAGTGTGGATGCAGCCACTCGACCGCTTTAACGACATCCGGCGTCGCAGCGGGGATGACGTCCGGGAATTCCGGGAAAACAATCTCTTCAATCTTGGTGATCGTGGTGTCGCCAACTGTCCATTTCATGGTTTCTCTCCCCTTGGTTCGTTCTATAAAAGCGTTTCCGCGAGTAATCTGAGTTCTTCGGGCCGTCGCGCGCTGATCACCATGGTGCCGACCTCGCCGCGTTCACCCGCTTCCTGCCAGCGCAGGAGTTGATCCTTGATGTGCTCCGGTGGTCCGACCAGCGCGCAGTCGTCGACGTATTGATCAGGCACCGCGTCAGCGGCCTCGTCCTTCTTGCCGGACAGATAAAGGTCCTGGATCTCGACCGCCGCGTCCTCGTAGCCGAGCCGTTTCGTGTAGTCGTTGTAAAAATTTTTCTCACGCGCGCCCATGCCGCCGACGTAGAGCGCCAGTTCGTGTTTGATCTGCATGCGGCAGGCGTCGATGTCCGGTCCCATGCGCATACGCACGAAGGGCGCGAAATCGAAATTATCCATCGAGCGCCCGTTTGTAGATTTCGCGAACCCCGCTTCGAGTGCCGGCTTGAACAAATCGAAGCGCTCGGGATTCATCCATACCATGAAGCAACCGTCGGCGACTTCGGCGGCGCACTGGACGCCCTTGGCGGTCACGGCGCCCGTGTAGATGGGCAGTTCCGGGTTACCGTGCAGAATACTCTTGAGCGGTCTGCCCAAACCCATCGCGCCGGCGCCCGTATACGGAATTTGATAATGCTCCCCGGCGTGTATAAGCGGTTTTTCACGCGCGAGGATCGCACGAATGATCGAAATATATTCGCGTGTGCGCTTGAGTGGCTTGCCGTAGGGTTGTCCGTACCAGCCTTCGATGACCTGTGGCCCCGACGGACCGATGCCGAGCAGAAAGCGTCCGCCTGAAAGTTGGTCCAGCGTCATTGCCGTCATCGCGGTCATCGACGGGGTACGTGCGGCCATTTGCATGATCGCCGTGCCCGCTTTGATGGTGGTCGTCTGCGACAATACCCAGGCTATCGGCGTCACCGCATCCGAACCCCAGGCCTCGGCGCTCCACACCGAATCGAATCCCAAGGACTCCGCTTCGAGGATCAAACCCATGGGCATTTTGATCTGCGCGCCGGAGTAGCCGAAGACGAGTCCGAGTTTCATGTGAGCAGCCTCACCGGATATCTCCCAATATTTCTCCAAACCGCTCAACGACCTCCAGGCACTCCGTGCGCGACGGATAATACTCACCCGCAATCACCGGATTACGCGTGCGAATGCACAACCAGTCGGGAGCCACCTTCTCCTTCATCACGCCCATGCGGTCGACCCACTTCTGCTTGTTGCCGAGACACAGGAATGCGTTCTCGACTTGTTCGAGCATGTCTTTGTTATCCATATCGGGCGACAGGCCTTTTTCCGCGTAAAAGCTCCATTCCTTCACCCAGCGGTGGCCGTGTTTATTGCGCAGGTCCGGCTCGTCGCCGATCCAGCCTTCATGGCCGATCGTGATCTGCCACTCTGGTTTACCGCGGGCCTGCGCCTTCTCGCGCATATCCCGTGCCGCCGGCGCCAGCTCATCGACATGCGGCGGAAACCACAGGCACCAACCTTCGTAGTTCAGCGCGCGTTCCATCGCTTTAGGCGCGAAGGCGCCGATCCAGATCGGCGGACGCGGCTTTTGGTACGGTTTTGGTGTCATCTTGACGCCTTCGTAGCGATAGAACTCACCGTCGTAGTTGAATTCATCATCAAGCCAAGCTCCAACGATGCAATCCATGACTTCTTCGAAGCGTTGCCCGCGATGTTCGAACGGCACGCCGAAACAGCGGAAATAGTCCGGGTGATAACCGACGCCCGCGCCGAAGGTGAAGCGTCCGCGGCTGAGGTTGTCGATCGCGGCTAGCGCTTCGGCGAGGTGAATGGGGTGATGGAACGTCGGTTGAATGACCGTGCACGCGAGTTGCACACGCTCGGTGCGTGCCGCGAGTGCGGTGAGCAGGGTTAGGGTATTCGGCCACCAGGTCTCGCGGCGTTGATGGCGCTCGGGTACCCACACACCATCGAAACCCACGCGTTCGGCCAATTCGGCTTCGGCGATGCAATGTTCCATCGCGCCAGCGACGTCGTCGGGCGACGGTGGCTCGGATTGATCGTATGGGCCGAAGTGCGTGTCGGGCATGAACGCGATCTTCATCTCCCCATTCCTCTATTCCGTTTACGTTTGCAAAGGACCCTGGATTGTATGAATGGTGGATAGCAGCGGCAACCGACGCGCGTCGCGCCATCAGACCAGATATGCGAGAATTCGCGGCACTTTACAGGCTCGCATGGCAACCGATTGCCGAGGAGAACAGCGCATGGCTGAAGCGTTGAGCGAACGCGAAGGCGTAGGATCCCCGACCCCGCTGCGGGCATTGCCCAGCCTCAAGGAAGTGATCGCCGAGCGCGATCGGTTGACTGCGGAAACCGGACACTATTGCGGTGTCGCCGAGCTGACGCTGCGCGATTCCGATCCCATCAAGTACGAACGCTTTTACGCCAAACTCCACGCCGCCGTACTCGCGGCACGCGAGAGCGCACGATTCGTCGCGGCCAGCCCCGGCTCGCGTGAAATGGGCGAATCCCTGTGGGGGGTCGCCACGCCCGAAGGCGATACGCTGGCCGTATCCCTGGGCTTCCTGTCGCATACGGCGATTTTCCCGGTGGCCGTGCGCTACATGGCGGACAATGGCTACGACATCAACGACGGGATCGACGACGGCGACGTCTACGCGGTCAGCGACGGACTCACGGGTGGTGTGCCGCATCCCGGCGATTTTTATTCCTTCGTGCCGATCTGCATCGAGGGCGAGATCGTCGCCTGGGCGGTGGGCATCAATCATTTGATGGAAAACGGTGCGCCCGTGGCCGGCAGTTGGGCGACGTTTTCGGTCGACACCTTCATGGATGGGCTGGTGTGCCCGCCGATGCGCACCGGACGCAAGCTCAAGCAGGAAACCTGGTGGAAGGCCATCTGGGAGCGGCGTACGCGCGCAGCGACCATGAACATCCTCGACGACAAGATGCGCCTGGCCGGATGCGCCATGATCCACGCAGCAACGCACAAGTTGATCGACGAATTCGGCCTCGATTATTACAAGCGCGCGATCCGCGAAGTGATCGAAGAGAGCCGCCGCATGGTGGTCGACAACATCCACTCGACCATGGTACCCGGGACCTACAACGGTTGCGCGTTTCGCGTGGTCAAATACAAGGGCCTGCAAAACGTCTGGTCGCACGCCGACAAGAACACCTTGATCCACGTTCGCGCCAGTGTTGAACCCAACGCGCAGGGCCTCTTGCTCGACACCGAAGGCAGCTCCAAGTGGGGCTACCACTCGTATAACGCGACGCCCGGTGGTACCGACTGCGCCGTGTTCCTCGGCATGATCAATTCATTCGCGCACAACACCAAGGTTACCGGCGGGATCGATCTGGCGATCCAGCGCCACTACCCGAAAGGCAGCATCTACAATCCCGACAACGAATTCACCAGCAATGCGAACCTGTGGGCCCAGACCGTGGCCTTGAACAGCATCGGCTTCGGCTCGGTCAGTCGCGCGATGTTCGCGCGCGGCTACCTTGAAGAAGCCTACACCATCGACGGCAATTGGGGTGCGTTCCAGGGCCAGGGCACGGCGGCTGACGGTACCAGTTACGGCTTTACCAACTTCGAATGGCTCGGCGGCACGGGTCGCGGCGCGTGGTGTTACAAGGACGGTGAACCCATGGTCTGGGCCGCGTGGTCGCAACTCGCGACGATGGGCGACGCCGAGGAGTTCGAGAGTACGGTGCCGCCTTTGTTCTATCTCGGCCGCAAGCTCCTGCCGGGTTATTTCGGTTACGGCAAGTATCGCGGTGGTCAGGGCAACTCGGCCGTGCATTGGTGCGTGGAGCCCGGTAAGCACGTCGCCTTGACGCGTCCCAACGGCGGTTTGTCCTGCGCATCGTCCGTCGGACTCGGTATGAGCGGCGCCTATCCCGGCCCCGGCAGCTTCATGATCTCGGCGCGCGGTACCAACCTCGCCGATCTCATCGAACGGGGCGAGACGCCGCGCGACGCGCGTGAGCTACTCGATATGATCGCCGCGGGTCAATTGCAGGTCGATAATCTCGAGATCTGGAAGACCGACTGCCCCGAACTCGCGCTCAAAGACAACGATCTATTTGTCGACGCTGCGGGCGCGGGCGGTGCCTGGGGCGATCCGCTCGATCGCGATCCACAAGCCGTGATCGACGATCTGAATGACGGCATCTGTCCCCGCTATGACTTCGTGCGCGAAATGCACGGTGTCATCGCCTTGCAGAACGATGACGGCGTATGGACGCTCGATGGCGCGGCGACAGAAAAGAAACGCGACGCACTGCGCCGCGCGCGCCTCGATGAATCGGTCGATGTCGAGCAGTGGTGGAAAACGGAACGCGAGCAGGTAGTCGATCAGGCGTTTAGCCCGGAAGTGTTCGAGATGTATCAGCAATCTCTGAGCTTCGATAAATTCGGAAAAGAATATCTCAGCTTCTGGCAACTGCCGGCCGACTTCAGCTTCGGAGAAAAATGATGGTGGACGCGGCCGCGGTCGACAAAGACCTGATCCGTCAGCTCGTCGATGGCACCATCGACGCCGACAACGCCCAGCGTTTGCTGAAGATGCCGCGCAAGGACAAGGAACGCTTTTTCAATTACATCGAGGTACTCCAAGAACGGGTGGCCTGGGCGGACACGATTTTGATCAGGCTCGGTGACAAGCTGTATGTCGTGCGCAACGGTGCGGGCGAGCGCGTCATGAAATGTGAATGCGGCCATGAGTTCGGCGACTATCGCGAAAACTGGAAGCTGAAGTGCAAGATCCGCACGCGCAAGACGCTCGAAGAAATCGCGGAGGTGTTCGAGCCGTCGCCCGCCGTGCCGGAACCCGGGTGGCAGGAAGTTCGCGAGTTCTTTTGCCCGTCCTGCGCGACGCAGCAGGCTGTCGAGGTCGTAGCGCCGGGCTACCCGATCGTGTTCGAAATGTTGCCGGATCTCGATAAGCTCTACCGGGATTACCTCGGGCGGCCGCTGGAAGATGAATCCGATGACTGGTACACGGATCGCTCGCAACACGTCACTTCGAGCTGGGTTTAGGCGCACCAGACTTACGCGCTGACACGGGAAAGATTCCATGAGTACGACTGCTGCCACGACGGGCGGCGAGCGCCAGTTTATTCTCGCGCTCGATGCGGGCGGTACGATGACCGACGCCATTGTGGTCAAACCGGACGGTACCTTTACGGTCGGTAAGTCGATCAGCCGTCGTGACGAACAGGCACGCAGCTATCGCGATTCGGTCGCGGATGCGGCGCGCGCTCTGGGTCTCGAATCGAGCGATGTGCACCGCGATTGTGCCGCCGACATCTACTGTGGAACCGGCATGCTCAACACGGTGCTCACCGGTGACGGCCGCAAGGTCGGCCTGATCGTCACCCGTGGCTTCGAAGACATCACGGTCATGGAAGGCGGCCTCACGTATCTCGGTCAGACCCAGGCTGAAACGCTTCATCAGCAATTGCACCGGCACACACGCCCGCTGGTCGAGCCCAAAAACGTCATCGGCGTCAGTGAACGACTGGGCGGGGGCTGCTATCAGGGCAATATCCATCTGCCGCCGGGCCATAGCTTGATACCGGTCAATGAACCTCAGGTTGAGCGGGCGGCGCACCGTTTGCTCGATGCCGAGTGCGAGGTCATCGGCATTCTGTTTCTCTACTCGTTCGTCGATCCCGTGCACGAACATCAGGCGAAGGCCCTCGTCGAAGCTGTCGTGAGCGAGCGCGGCGCCGATGTGAGGGTGGTGTGCTCGGCGGACGTCGCGCCGGTTTCGAAGGAGAACAATCGCCTCAAGAGTTTGCTGTTTCAATGCTTCGCGGCCGAGCGGGTGCGCGAATCGCTGTTGGACGTCGAGCGCGAAGCCCAGGTCCTCGGCTTCGAGGGACGTCTATTGACACTCTTATCCTACGGCGGCGCGGTCAACATGGATTATCCGCGCCTCTACGAAACCATGATCTCGGGTCCTATAGGCGGGTTGATCGGCGCGCAGTTCATCGGCAATCAATTGGGTCTGGACAATATCGTGACCGCGGATATGGGCGGGACGAGTTTCGATGTCGGATTATTGATCGATAGCCGTATTGGTATTACGAAAAGCGCGGATATCGCCGGGCATCGTCTGGCGCTGCCGATGGTTGAACTCGATTCCGCGGGAAATGGTGCGGGCTCGGTGGTCTGGGTGGACGACTACAAACGCCTCCATGTGGGGCCCGAAAGCGCGGGCGCCGAAGTCGGGATCTGTTTCGAATACGATCGCCTGACGATCACAGACATCAACGTCGCGCTCGGTTACGTGGATCCCGACTACTTTCTCGGTGGCCAGGTGAAGCTCGATCGCGACGCGGCTCTCGCCGCGCTAGAAGAGGCGGTCGCGAATCCCTTGGGACTCGATATCTACGTTGCCGGCGCCGGTGTGCTGGATATCATCAATTCGGAAATGAATGACCTCCTGCGCACCATGATCGCGGCCAAGGGCTACGATACCCACGACTTCACGATGCTCTACTACGGCGGGGCCGGACCGGTGCACATGTACGGCTTTGCGGAAGGTATCGAGTTTCGCGATGTCATCACCTTACCGTGGGCGGCCGGGTTTTCGGCTTTCGGCGCCGCATGTGCGGAATACATGCACCGCTACGACCGCGGCTTACGTGTCTTGATTCCGGCCGGCGCATCGCGCGAGGAACGCGAGGCCATCGCGGTAGAGATCAACAGCGCCTGGCGCGATCTGGAAGACGAAGCCCGCGAAGAGATGGCTGCCGAGGGTGTCGACCCCGGGCGCGTTGCGTTCCGATATGGCGTATCGGCCCGCTACATCGGTCAGATCGAAAGCTTCGACACCGCTTTGGATTCGGGCCGAATGGATGGCGCTGAAGACATCCAAACGATGATTGACGCGTTCGAGGCAATGTATTCGAAGGTCTATCCGGAAGGCGCGAAGTTCACCGAAGCGGGTTATTCATTGACCGAAGTCAACCTCGAGGCGATCGCGCCCAAGCCGCAACCCCAATTGCGCAAATACGACCTGGCCGGCGCGGCGCCCGTAGAAGCGGCCGTCGTCGGTGAGCGCGACATTTTTCATCGCGACGCCTGGTTGACGTTCAAGGTGTACGAGATGGCTGAACTACTGCCGGGTAATGTGGTGGCGGGCCCTGCGATCATCCGTGATCCGATGACTACCGTGGTCGTGCCGCCGCACAGAGACATGTGGCTCGATGATTACAAGATATTGCATTATCGCAGGACGGCCTGATGAAACTTGCAACGTTTATCGAAAGCGATATCCCCCGTGTCGGACGCATCGAAGGCGACGTCGTGGTCGACCTCGTCGATTCGGGCTTACCAATCGAGATGAGCGCGGTTTTCGCCGCGGGTCCCGACGCGATGAAACTCGCCGCCACGGCAGCGGGTCAGGAATTCGCGCTGGACGACATCGGCCTGTGGGCGCCCGTGGTGCGTCCACCGAAAATTCTGGCGATCGGCTTGAACTACAAAGATCACATCGAGGAGACGGGACTCGACACCCCCCCGTTTCCGATGTTTTTCAACAAGCAGGCGACTGCGGCAAACGGCCCCTATGCGCCGATCCACCTGCCTCGCGTGTCCGCTCAACTCGACTACGAGGGCGAGATGGGATTCCTGATAGGCCGCCGTTGTCGTCACGTGCCGCGTGAGCGCGCGCACGAGGTCATCGCCGGCTATGTGGTGTGCAATGACGTCAGCGTGCGTGACTGGCAGATGCGGGCGCAAACCTTCACGATCGGAAAATCTTTCGATACGCACAGCCCCTTCGGCCCGTGGCTGGTTACCGCCGATGAAGTGGGCGATCCGCATGACTTGAACCTCAAGACCTGGGTCAATGGCGAACTGCGCCAGGATTCCAACACGAAACACCTCGTGTTCGATTGTTTCGAACAGATCGAGACGTTGACCAAAGCCATGACGCTGGAGCCGGGTGACTTGATTGTCACCGGCACGCCCAGTGGCGTCGGCATCGGCTTCAAACCGCCTAAATACCTCAAGTCCGGTGATACGGTAAAGGTCGAGATCGAGAACATCGGCTACATCGAAAACGAGGTCGTCGCCGAACCTGACGATACGGATCTCATATGAGCGCACCGGATCCCGAACGCATCAAGGAACAGCAACACCAGACCTGGTCCAGCGTCGCCGACGGATGGGCCCGGCGCCATGAGATGCTGAAGCGGTGCAGCGCGCCGGTAACGGCGCGCATGCTCGATCTCGCTGGGATCGCGCCGGGCAACGCCGTCTTGGACGTCGCTTCGGGTAGCGGCGAACCGGCGATCAGCGCGGCGCGTCGCGTCGGCGCCGCCGGCAAGGTGGTCGGCACGGATCTGGTCGAAGATATGCTCGCTCACGCCCGCGCGCATGCAGCGAGCGCGAGCCTGACGAATATCGAATTCCGCTGTGTCGACGGTGAAGCGCTGGATTACGGCGCCGCTACCTTCGACGCGGCGACGATGCGCTGGGGCCTGATGTTCATGCCGGATCGGATCGGCGCGTTAAAGCGTATTTACCGTAGTCTGCGCGAAGGCGCCCGTATCGCGTTGGCCACTTGGGCGGAACCGGAACGAAATCCGTTCGTCATGGTGGCCCTCGACGTATTGCGCACCTTCCGTGAAGTACCGCAGCCGCCGCCGGACGGGCCGGGTATATTTGCACTCGCTGATCGAAACAAGCTCGAACAAACCCTGGAAGCAGCGGGTTTTGATGACATTACCATCGAAGACATGGCCATCACGCCGTTCGAGGCGGATAGTGCCGCTGCGTATTGGGAGATCCTCTCCGATCTCGCCGGACCGGTGTCGGTTCTTTACAACGAGATGGACGCGCAAACGCAAGGGGCGTTCTTGCAGGAATTCGCCAGCCGCGTAAACGATCGCACCGAGGGTGATAAAGTTGGATTGCCGGGTGTGACGTGGATCGCATCGGGCAAAAAGCCATGAAAATAGACGTTGATGTGGTCTCTATTGGCGTCTATGATCAGGAATGACGCGCACAGCACCCCGTCTAATAAAACCGAATAAAGAGGAAAAAACGAGCATCAGCTAGAGCCCGACGAGGTAAGCCGGCAGCGGTTAATATCCTTCTCGCGCATCGACGTTTCCTCCCCCTTTCGCCAAGCACCCGACCCTAGGACAACCACCTTTACCTTTTTCGTCACGCCTAATGGTTTCCAATCCATTTTCCTTGCGCCCCGCTTTTTCGTCGTCGAGCGGGTCGTTTAATAATGAATAGAGACGGCGCGTTCCAAGAGGCATTCATGCATGGATATATACGTAGGTAACCTTTCGTACAACCTCACTGTAGAGGAGCTGCGAGAAGCGTTTGAACAGCACGGCGAAGTCGCCAATGCGAAGATCATCATGGACCGGGATACCGGTCGCTCCAAAGGATTCGGATTCGTCGAGATGCCGAATCAAAGCGAAGGGGAAGCAGCTATCGCTGAGTTGAACGGCGCGATGCTCAAGGGTCGTACTGCACGCGTGAACCAAGCCCGGCCGCGCAACGACCGACCGCGCCGCTAATTAGAAGCGGTCTCAAAATTATTCGGGGTCGCGTTGGGTTCAAAAAGCGCGGCTACAAGGCGCAGCGCGCAGGGCTGAGTTGCTTCTATGTTCAAGCGCTGCAACGCAGTAGACGTGCTTTTTGGGCCCAACCCGAAGGGCCGACACCTATTTTCGCGCATTTCGGCGTTGCTCGTCGCTCATTGACACCCGGTCAACCACGCTCCTCGCGCCTTGATACTCTGCGAAACTAGGCATCGGCGCGACCCCGAATAATTTTGAGACCGCTTCTAGTAACGCTGTCCGCGGCGGGCTTCACGCCGCCAGCGGCCGGTCTTCAATGGCCGGTTTGACTTCCTCGATGACGCGGCGGGTTTGTTCGGTCATGTCCGCCTCCCCGGCCGCGATTGGAAACAGGACGAATTTAGACGCGCCTGCGTCGACATAAGCCCTGAGCCGTTCGATCATCTGGTCGGTGCTACCGATACAAAACAGCGGATTGAGATCGACCTTTTCTCCGATACCGGTGCGTTTAACGAACGGCGAGTTTTTCACCGCATCGTCGTCCGGACTGCCGATACGGTATCCCAATGACGCGCCGAAGTGATCCTCGTCGATCGTCCGCCCCGCTTTCTCCGCCTCTGCTTTAATCCCAGTAATCGCGGCACCTACGGTTTCGGGGCTTGCGATACCGCCTATCCACCCCGTCCCGAGACGGCCGGTGCGTCGGATCGCGGCGTCGCTGTTACCGCCGATCCACAAGGGCAGCGGCTGCTGCACCGGCCGCGGTGCGATGGTCGCGTTTTCGTATTGAAAATATTTTCCTTCAAAGGTCACCGACTCCTCGCTCCACAGGCGCGTGAGTAATTCGAAGATCTCATTCGCGACCGAGCCCCGGTGGTCGGAGCTCCGGCCGGTCGCCCCCCACTCCGCCGCTTTCGGGTAGCCGACGCCGAACATCGGAAGCAGGCGTCCATTGCTTAGGAAATCGATCGTGGCGCATTGCTTCGCCAGTACCAGTGGATCCCGTAAGGGGGCCACAATGGCGTTCATACCGAATTTGATCCGCTCGGTGCAGCCGGCGAGCGCCGCCAGGGCGCTCAGAGACTCCAGGTAGCTATCGGTCGAAATCAAGCGGTCCGATTGCCACACGGAGTCGACCCGATGCTTCTCCAGCACCTCGACCCAGCGAAAGAATCCGGCCCCTTCTTCGAAGGGGTAGTTAATGAGGCCGAAGCCGACACGTATGCTCATTAAAACTCCATCGGCAGCTTGAAATGCGCCTGCATGATGCGATCGCGGTGTTCGAGCAGGATAGGATCGATGGCGGTTTTCACCTCCGGATCGATCGCTTCGAACAGCGGCTTGATGGCCTCGGCGGTCGGACATTGATCCGCCGGCAGGTGGTCCATGATGTTGCAGAACGCGGCCCAATAGAAATCGAGCGCCGTCACCGCGTCGCCGATGAAATAGTCGCTGCCTTGCTCGCGTTGGGCCGCGAGTATCGAGGCGAGCATGCCGAGGGTCGCGATCTGTCGTTGGTTGGCGAGCGCCACGTCGGACTCGTTGTAACCGTATTTGGAGCTCATGCGGGCGATCCCCTCCGGGGCCTGGCCGGACTCCATGATCGGTTGGAACATGGTCAGCCGCCGGTTCCATCCGAGACCCATTTCGCCGCAGATCTCGTGCGAGAGGCCGATCATCTTGGCGCGCGGAATGGACTCATCGGGAACCAGGGGTTTTTGCGGCGCGAGGCGTTCGAGCAGAAACATAATATCGTTCCAGCGGTTGATCGGCGCCTCGTCGTTCCACGCGACGACCGGTCCGCTGTTGACCCCACCCCAGGCGACGATGTCGTCATTGGTCTCACCCGCCATGAGCGGCGCGGCGGTATATTCCAGGCCCTTGTGTTCCATCATCGCCTTGGCCGCCTGCCCCCAGGGGCTCGGTACGCCGGCGACGAGGATGATTCTCAAGCCGTCGGCATCGACGACGTCTTGTACGCTGCTGTATTGCATGGGTTGTTTCTCCGTGGTCGTGGTATCAGATCGGTTTCAACCGTTCGTAGGCTTCCCAGTGCGGAGCCGAAGAGAAATTGTATCCGCCGACGTCCGTCTTCGCATCCGGCGGTCCGCCCGGGTCGATGGTATTCAGGATCACCTGGGTTGCGCCGGCGTCGAACTGCTGTTGAATGCGGTCACGGATCTGCGCTTCGGTGCCCCAGGCGACGAGGGCGTCGATCAAACGGTCGCTGCCGCCGTTCTGGAGATCGCTTTCGTCATAACCTCCGCGCAGCCAGTTCCGGTAGTGGTTCGGCGTCACGAAGTAGAATTCCAGCGCGCGCCGCGCGGCGGCCCGCGCGGCCGCGGCATCGGTGGTCAGGCACACGTGCTGTGCCGTGCAGATCCATTTGCCGGGGCCAATGATTTCACGCGCCCATTGCGTGCGTTCGGGCGGGGAATTGAACGGGTGCGCGCCCTCGCTGCGTTCGCCGGCGAGCGCGATCATCTTCGGTCCGAGTGCGCCGATGACCAGCGGCGTATCCTCGCCGATCATCTGCGGCCGGTACCGATCCATGTCGTCCAGATATTGACGCATCGCACTCAGCGGTTTGCGATATTCGTGCCCGCGCCCATCGGTGACGATCGATTCGTGCGAAACACCGAGGCCCGTGATGTAACGATCCGGATAGAACGCCTGCAGGCCCCGCGAGCACTGCAAGGTCGCCATGGGATCGCGCGCATAGATGTTCGCAATACCACTGGCGATCGTAATGCGTTCGGTGTGGCTGAGGAGATACCCACCTAAGGTAAAACTCTCGTAGTAGAACACTTCCGGATACCACAGCGCCGCATAACCGAGTTGCTCGAAGCGCTGCGCGAAATCGGCAAGCTCCTCCGCCGAGAAATTATCGGGGTACAAGAATACGCCGAGGCTTTGGTTGGGCATGATCATAGGTCTAGATCCTCAGTCCTGCTTGTTTCATCAGCGGTAAGACGCGTTCACCGAAGTACGGAAGCTCCTGATCGTAGTCGTGCCAGACCAGAGCCATACCTTCGACGCCCGCTTTTTCGATGTCGATGAATCGATCGACCACCTGCTCGGGCGTACCGACCAGGAGGTATCCGCCCCAACCCGCGACGAAGCGTTTCGCGAAAAGTTCGATCTGTGCATCGAAGGAGTTACTTTCGATGCCGAGTATACGCATGATGTTATGCGCGGCGCCCCAGTCGCCGTCTTCGATAATGCGATCGAAGGCGGCTTGCGCTTCCGCCTGGGTGTCACCGCCGAAGCTCTTCCAGCGGCCGAAGGGAATGATGAACTCGAGCCCGAGCGCATCGGCTTTGCGCGCGATCGACAGATTGTGCTCGAAGGTCGGTACGAACGAGGTCGGCGCCTTGGTCATGGTGCCGCCGCCGCTGACATTGGTGCCGAACACACCGAGTTTCATGCGGTTGGCGTTGTAAAGCGGCACATGTTGGCGGCGGTAATCCGCTAGATCATCCGCATGCATGCGGCCGTCCTCCGTGCAACGCCGAAGCTACTCGCCCCATTTTTTCTCAAAGTCCCATACGGCCTCAAAACCCATCAGCGCGTGCATCTCGTCCACGGGATACAGCGGCGTGTCGAGCGCGTGGGTTGAACCCGTCTCGTGTAGATGACGGTAAGCGGCCTCGACCGCCGCGGCGGCGGCCGTAAAACCGATCGCGGGATAGATCGCAATGCGGTAACCGAGATCGCGCAGCCGCGCGGCGGTCAATACGGGCGATCGCCCACCTTCGACCATGTTTGCGACCAGTGGCGCATCGACTTGTGCGGCGATGCGGGCGAATTCTTCTTCGTTTTCGGGCGCTTCGACGAACAGCACGTCGGCGCCCGCATCGCGGTAGGCGCACGCGCGTTCAATGGCGTCGGCTAGACCCTCGGCGGCACGCGCATCGGTACGCGCGATGATGAGCAGATTGGGATCGCCGCGCGCATCACAGGCGACCTGAACCTTCTTGACCATGTCGTCGGTTGCGATGACGCGGCGTCCCGGCGTATGCCCACATTTTTTGGGAAATACCTGGTCTTCGAGTTGAATCGCCGCGACGCCCGCAGCCTCGTAGCCGCGCACGGTGTGCTGCACGTTGAGCAGCCCGCCGTAGCCCGTGTCCGCATCGGCGATGAGTGGCGCCGCGCTTGCGGACGCCATGGTCCGCGCGCGCTCGACCATATCGGTAAAGCTCGCGAGCCCGGCGTCCGGTAGGCCGAGGTATGACGCGACAGTGCCGTAACCGGTCATGTACAGTGCGGCATGGTCCTGGCGCGCAGCGATACGCACTGAAATCATGTCGAACACGCCCGGCGCCACGATCAGGTCGTCCGCTTTAATCCGCTCGGCAAGTCGAGCGCGCTTATCAGCGGCGGCGGTCAAATCGCCGTATATCCGCCATCGACCGGGATGACGGCGCCGTTCATGAACGACGTCTCGTCCGAAGCGAGAAAGATGACCAGCCAGATCACCTCTTCCGGCCGTCCGAGCCGGCCGGTCAAATGGGCCTGTTCCATCGCTGCCCAGATCTCGTCCCGGTTGTCGAATTTTTCGAGGTACTTGTGCGGCATGGGCGTATCGATCCCGCCGGGCGCGACCGCATTCACGCGTACGTTGTAGGATTTGAGGTCATTGGCCATCGAACGTGCGAGTTGCGCGATGCCCGCCTTCGATGCGCCGTATGCGGCCATGTCCGGAAAACCGACCAGCCCCCCGACCGAGCTGTTGTGGATGATCGAGCCGCCGTCACCCTGCGCGACCATATGTCGCGCGACTTTCTGGCTCAGGAGAAATGAACCGCGCACGTTCACATTGAGTACGGTGTCGATCTCTTCAGTGGTCGTTTCCAGAAACGGACTGCCGACCATCGCGCCGTGGTTGTTGAACAGAACGTCGATGCGTCCGAAACGCTCAATGGCGGCTCCGACGAGACGCTCGAGATCGGATTCGATCGTGACATCGGTATGCACGTAGATGATCTGATCGGGATGGCTTGCGACCGATGCTTGAATCGCCGCCTCTCCACCGGCTTGGAGATCGGCGGCGACGACCTTGGCCCCTTCCCGGGCGAACAATTCGACCGCGACCTGGCCTTGACCGCCCGCCGCGCCGGTAATGATGCAAACCTTGTCCTGCAGACGCCCCATGTGCACTCCCCTGTAATGTCGAGCGGATTAAGGCCGCGTAATCTAGGCGTTCGCTGGTGCCAGCGCTTCGAGCAACGGCCAGTTCCAGCCCTTCGAGACGGCGCTGTTCGGCGTATAGTCCTCGTCTGGATTGCACGGATACAAGACGATATGGCTCGCACCCGCGCTCGCATAAGCCGCGAGCTTCTCTTTCAAGGTATCCGTATCACCCCACGCGCAAGTCGCATCGACTAAGCGGTCGCTGCATCCGTCGGCCCAATCGCTTTCGACGTAACCGAGCTCGCTGAAGCGCGCCTGATACGCCGGCAAACTGATGTAGAACGCGTTGGCGCGGCGGGCCAGATCCCGGGCACGTTCTGGATCGGCGTCGAGCACACACCGCACGGCCACGTGGATCTCCTTGTCGGGACCTAGGATCTCGCGCGCCATCTGCACGGCTTCGACGGGTTGCAGGAATAAGAAGGAGCCATCGGCGTGATCGCGAGCGACCTTGATCAGGCCTTTACCGTGTCCGGCGACGATGATGCGTGCGGCCTGTTCGGCCTTGGGGCTCTCGATCGGCGCCTCGGCGAGGCGTTCGAGATAGCTCCGCATTTTAGGTACGGGCTTGACCCAGGCGTGTCCGCGCGGCTCGATTAAAACCGGGTGTGATACGCCGAGTCCTAGACGAAAACGCCCGTCGGAGATCTCTGCGAGACAATTCGCTGCTTGAGCGGCGGCGTCGGCATCGCGTGCGTAGACGTTGGCGATACCGCTGGATACGAAGAGCCGCTCCGTCTTGGCCAACAGGAAGCCGCAGGTTGAAAAAACCTCGCGACCGTATACTTCGGGCACCCACAATTCGTGGTAGCCGAGCGCCTCGAAGCGCTGCACATGTGCAACGAGATCGGTACCTGCCGTTCCTTCGTTCCATTGCAAAAGGCCCATCGGTATCGCCATCGCTGGATCTCCTGGTGGCCTACCGGAAGGCCGGCATGACCTCTTGCGACATCAGTTCGATGTGCTCGTCGGTCCAACTCGGGTGCATACCGGGCGGCACGGCCCAGGTGTAAAAACGATTCGTACCGGTCGCTTCGATGTATTCATTGATCATCTCGACGGCCTGCTCCGGACTCACGATATAGCAGTGGTTGGCTTCCACCGATTCGCGCGTCGCCTCGACGGGCTTGATGAAATCCATACCCGCGCCTTTCATCCATTCGCCGTAACAGTTCTGCTGGTAGGCCAGGTGATCTACCGCTTGCGCCCGGCGCTCGTCAGGGTCTTTCGCCACGTGCAGCCAGGCATAGCCGGCCGCGACTTCGTAATCGTCCGGATCGCGGCCTTGCTTGGCCAGCTCGTCGCGGTAGACCTTGGTGAAGGGCCCGATCGGCCCGACCGCGATGTAACCGGCGCCCACGCGTGCCGCGCGCCGCACTGCAACCTTGCTGAATCCGGCGATCCACAGGCGCGGGTGCTTCTGTACCGGCATCGGGCGCAATTGCACGTCTTCGAAGTGGTTGTATTCGCCGTGGAAGCTGAACCGCTCGCCGGCAAACAGGCGCTGCAGGATCTCGATCCCTTCCTCCATGCGCGGGCCGCGCGATTTGGGATCGACGCCCCAGGCGCGCAGCTCTTCCGCTTTGTAGCCGACGCCGATCCCGAGCTCGAGCCGGCCGCCTGAAATGACGTCGAGGGTGGCCGCGTCTTCGGCCACCCGTACGGCGTCGTGAAGCGGCAGTAACAGAACACTAGTGCCGATTCGGATCGTCTCGGTCCGCACGGCAATAGCGCAGCCGATCGCGAGCATCGACGGTGAATAGTCATCGTCCAGAAAATGATGCTCGGATAACCAGATATCGTCGAAGCCGGCCGCTTCTGCGGTGACGATCTGATCGAAGATCGCGTGATAAAGCTCGGTATTGTCCCGCCGCCACTGCGGTGGGTTTCTGAAGTCATACCACAGCCCGAAGCGTAATTTCCTGTCGCTCATGTTGCGCCTAGCTCCATCTCAAGCCGCTTCGGCTCCAAGCGCCTGATCGATGCGCGGCATGACCTCCTCGGCCATGAGCTGCATCGAGTGCTTCATCGCAACCTTGTCCTGCCAGTCGTGGGCGGTGTAGAGCAAGGTGCCGAAATGACCGACTTCATCGCGGAAGGCTAATATTTTCTCGGCGACGGTCGCGGGACTGCCGTGAATGACACACGCATCCCGAATCTTCTGCGCGGTGAGCTCATTGGGATCATCGGTTTCGTTTGCAACGAACGGACCTTTGAAATCGGCCCGATCGAAGATCTTGAACAGGTATTCATAGTAATAATCGTAGGCGCCGCCCGGGATGGTCGCGAACGCGGCCGCTTCTTCATCCGTATCGGCCACGAAAATGCTCCGCGCGACGTGCCAGTTCTCGGGATCGGGCGTGTATCCTCCGGTTCGCGCACCTTTGCAATATGTCGGCCAATGGGTCTTGGCCGACCACGTGGCGATGAAATTTGCGGTCACCGGCATGTAGCCGCGTTCGCCGGCGAAGATGAGTGAGCCGGACGCCGGGCTCATGGCCGATATCGCGATCGGCGGATGCGGTTGCTGTAGCGGTTTGCGCACATAACCGAGCTTGATGTCGTGATGCGTCCAATCCTTCATGTCGATGGTCCAGTGTTTGCCGTGCATGTTATAGGGCGGGTCGGTAGACCAGAGTTCCAGCATTTGATCGATGGCCTCTTCCATCATCTCCATACGGTCCTTGTCCACGACGCCAAAGAGCTCGAAATCCGATGTCAAACCGCCGGGGCCGATCCCCATGATGAACCGTCCGTCGCTCAGGTGATCGAACATCGCCGCCTGTCCCGCGGTAACCGCCGGATGATATTGCGGCAGGCAGATCACACCCGTCGCGAGCTTGATGTGCTTGGTGCGGTTGATGAGGTTGGCGTGAAACATCAAGGGCGACGTGACCTCCTCGGCCGCGCTCGAGTAATGTTCTCCCACCCAGGCCTCTGTATAACCGAGTTCATCGGCGTAGATGATCGCTTCCATGTCCTCCTGCAAGGTTTCATGGTAGTCGCGGTCAACGTGGTGCAGCGGCATCATGAAATAACCGAGTTTCATGCGTTTACCCTCGAATCAAATGTGCTGGCCAAGCTAGCCGGGCCCTTTGCGGGTGTCAAGACGACACCGCTACCTCCCATGCTTGATATAGTTTCCAGCACATCAATGCCGGTGCGCATGTTGCGATCATGACCGATCCCGCTTCGCTACGACGAGAAATCAGTGTTCTTAGCTTTGATCAATACGGCACGATCGTAGATATGCAGGGCGGTTTGGTCGAGTTCGTAACGCCTTTTCTCGCACGTAAAGGGTGGGACGGTGATCCCCATCGCTTCGTCACCTGGTGGCGGCGGACGCACTTCGAGAACTCCATGATCGATTCGCTGTGTGACACCGGCCATACACCGTATCGCGAGATCGGGCGCCGCGCGGTGAGCTTCGTCATGGACCGGGCCGGGATCACGTATACCAAGGATGAAGCCGATGCATTGGTCGCCGCGATCGAACGTCTGCGACCGTTTCCGGAAGTATCGGCGGCGCTGGAGCGTCTGGCCGCCGCATTCAAACTCGTGAGCCTGTCGAACGGGGATCGCGACATGCTGGATGCAGCCAAGCCCTATATCGATTTCCCGTTCGCCGCGACGATCTCAGTGCAGGAAGCGGGATGTTTCAAACCGCACCGGCGCACCTATGAGGCCGCCTGCACGATATTGGGCGTAGCACCGACGCAGGTCATGCACGTAGCCAATCACGCGTTCGACTGCATCGGTGCGAAGGCTGCCGGGCTGCGCGCGGCATTCATCGATCGCCGCGACCGGCCGTTTGGGGAGACGCCATATCCGCCCGATATCACGGTGAAAACCATGACTGAGCTTGCCGATCTTCTAACCTGATATTCTTGCACCCGGATTCCGCTTCGCTACAGAGCTGTTGTAGCCTGGATGAAGCGAAGCGGAATCCGGGATCATTACGAACGAACAGGGGAAATGCATTGGCTGAAAAGAACATCAACGGCATGGGCGTCGGCCTCTTCCAAATTCTCATCGACCAGCCGTCGGGCGATCCGGCCGTCGTCGCGAAACGCGCTGAAGATCTCGGTTTCGCCTCGTACTGGGTGCCCGAACACGCCGTCATTCCCGAAGGATCCTGCGAATCCTATCCGGCCCGCACGCCCGGCGAACCGCCGCCGGATTACCTCTACAAGATGCCCGATCCCTTGATTGCGCTGGCGCGCGCCTCTGCGGCCACGTCGACGATCAAACTCGCCACCGGCATCGCGTTGGTGCCGGAACGTAATCCCTTACTGGCGGCCAAAGAGATCGCTTCGATCGATCACTATTCCGGTGGCCGCATGCTGTACGGCATCGGTGCGGGCTGGAACGAGATGGAATGCACGGTCATGGGCGGTGACTTCCCGCATCGCTGGACACAAACCAAAGAAGCCATTCAGGCCATGCGTTTGCTTTGGACAGGCGAGTACGTTGAACACCACGGCAAATACTACGACTTCCCTAAAGTGATCTGCCGGCCGAAACCTGTCCAAACTTCGGGGCCGCCGGTATTGTTGGCCAGCGTTGCCAATCCCCGCGTTTACAAACGCGTCGGCGAATGGGGTGACGGCTGGCTGCCGATCGTCACCGATCCACAGGAAATCGCGGATGGTAAAGCCGAGATCGCGAAATACGCCAAAGCTGCCGATCGCGATCCCGAACGCCTCGACATGAGTCTCTTCGCACCGACTGGCATGTTCCGCACGAAAGCTGAACTCGCTGGGGCAGCCAAGGCCGGCGCCGACAACACGATACTGTGGCTGATGGGTAATGACGAAAAAGAGATTCTCGCCGAGCTCGACGACCTGGCGGGAGCGATTTTCTAGAGAGGCGGCTCTTCGACGCGTAGCCCCGCGTCGATCATTAACGGCATGAGTTCGGTGCGGAACTGCTCGATGCCCTCTTCGTAGTTGACCCACGAGATCGTCATTCCGTCCATTCCGGCTTCGGACATCTGGCGCATGCCGTCGACGACCTGTTCGGGACTGCCGACGAGCGGTTGGGCGCCCCAGCCGCCGATCATCTTACGCGTCAGGCCTTCGCGTTCGAACTGGCCCGTGTATTCGTTCTTGACCATGGCGTCTACCATCCTGTAGGCGGTGTCCCAGTCGCCCGTCTCATCGATGTAGTAGCGGTAATCCTTCTGCGCCTGCTGTTCCGTTTCGGCGCAGATCACGGCGCCCATCCCGAAGACGATGATCTCGCGCCCGTATTTGTCCCGGGCGAGCGACTTCACGTTGTTCACGAGCTGCTTGGCCGTGCTCAATTCGTCGAACGCGATGAAATTGATGTCGGCGTGCTTGGCCGCGAACTCGTGTCCCTTCGGGCTGATCGCCGCGCCCATGACGACCGGACGCGGCGTTTGCACCGGTTTGGGCTCTGAAAATGCGCCCGGCACATTGAAGTACCTGCCGTAATAATCGAAGCTTTCCTTCTCATTACACAGGCGCATGAGCACGTCCATGAACTCATCGGCAAAGTCGTAGCGCTCGTCGTGCTCGCGCTGGGTGAGCCCGAACATGCTGATCTCTTCCTCATTCCACCCGGCCACGATGTTGATGCCGAAACGTCCGCCTGAGATGTGATCGATCGTGGCGATCGTCTTAGCGACCCGCACCGGATGAGCGGTCGGCACGTGAAAGGTGGAGAACACCTGGGCACGTTGAGTCAATGCGGCAATACCGGCGGCCCAGGCAAAGGTCTCGAACGAGCGCCCGTTGAAATTCATGTCACCACCAAAGCCGAGCCATCGGCCCAACGGGATGATCGCTTCGATGTTCGCGCGATCAGCCGCTTGCGCGATGCGCACGTTTTCGCCCCACTCGGCCTCGGCCGCGCCCGCCGCGGTCGTGATCGAACAACCGCCGCTGCAGTTGAATCCTAAAACGGCGAGCCTGAACTTATTGGGGCTCGCGAGTACGCGAGAGGTGGCGTAGTCGACGCGGTCGGTCATTGGAACCTATCTCAACATTATTCGCGTGTACGCCGGGGCCATTTTCGCGTTGCGTGCCGCATATGGGAAAGACCCCGGTACGTGACCGCTTCTACTTACTGCAGCTTGTAGACCTCGGTCACATTCTGCGCCATGACTTTCTTCTGCGCATCCGCGGATAGCGGCGCGAGCATCTCCTTCAGCCCGTCCATGTAATCGCCGGTGTGGTCCGGGTGTGGGAAGTCGCTGGCCCAGAAAAATTTGTCGGCGCCGACATACTCGATGATTTGCGACACCGATCGTTCGTCGGGATCGGCCGATATCCAGCAGTTGCTTTCGAAATAAGAACTGGGCGGGTTCTTGAGCTCGGTGCCTGCGAGCGGACCGCCCCACACGGCATCCATGCGGTCGAGGAGATAGCCGATCCATCCGGCTTGTGATTCCAGCACCACGCATTTCACCTTCGGAAACCGGTCGAACACCGCGTATTGGAACACCGAGACGAAGGCCTGCATCATGGTCTGCGGGGCGAGTACGTCGAAATAGAAGTTGAAGTCGATCGGCTCGGTCGGGACCAGGTCCTCGAAGCGTCCATGATGGGTGAAGCGGCTCGGCTCGAAGGTCGGATGCAGGCCAATAGGCACGTCGAGATCCTGCGCCATCTGCCACACGGGATCGTAGTACGGGTGGCCTTGGGCCTTGCGGGTCCAGGTGTAGCCCGCGACCATGACGCCGATACAGCCGTCGTTGACCGCGCGCTCGAGTTCGGCCGCGGCGAGGTCGGCCAGGGAGATGTGGGCGATCGGATAGATACGCTCCGGTGCTTCCTTGCAATGGTCGACGATCCAGCGATTGTACGATCGGCAGTAAGCGGCGGCGAGTTGCGGGTCTTCGACTTCCGCTTCCCACAGCAAGCCCAGCGTCGGATACAGGATCGCCTTGGACAGCCCCTCTCCGTCCAGCCGCTCAACCCGCGCCGCGGAATCGTAGGAGGCCGGCGGACAACCTTTCGCATAGGTGCGATCGGGGTGCGGCAGGATATCGGGATCCCCCATTGCCCCGAGCACGCCAGCGAAGCCGCCAAAACACAATGTCGAACGCTGATTGTCCCAGGTGAAATATTCGAGGCCATCGTCGCCGATCTCGATGCCGAGCGCGCGATCCTTGTACTTGTTTTCCAGATAGTCGGCGAGCGTATCGATCTGTTCAAGGACGTGGCCGTCGCAATCGATGGCACCGGTGGTATCGACGTGGGCGGGTTCGGACATTTGGCGTTCCTCCACTCTTATTTATGACTGGCCAACGGGTTTGGAATATCAGTGATTTTATACTCCCTGACGCGACCCGTCCGCACCAACAGCACGAGCGCCGATCCCAGCAGGACTACCGGCAACGGCAGGGGTATCGGTGTCTGATCGACGACTAGCGAGATCTCGTATGGCGAGGCATCGAATTGGGTCTGTTCGAATAACAGCATGTAGGATCCCGGCGCCAGCGGCCCGGCAAATGGGATGAGGTCGAAGATATTCATACCCGCGTCGCGTCCGACTAAGCCCGTGGCGAACAACAGCGGTGACGTTGCGTCAGGGCCGTCGAATAGGCCCACAGCCATCGCCTCGCCGCCGCCCAAGCCGACGAGGATGATCTGCGTCACGGTCTGGTTGGGTAACACGTTAAACGCCGCAGCGTCATCGTCACCAGGGGGTAAAGCCTGGTCGAGACTGCCGATGATGTCGTTTGTCGCCGGAACCAGAATTGGTAAGCCGGTCGGGTTCATTAAATCGTTCGATAGCTCTCCATTGATCGATTCTTCCCATAACACCGCGGCGCCTACCAGGGCCGGTACTGCGGCGAGTATCCACACAAAGGCCATTGGCAGGCACTGCCTGGTCCAAACTCGATCAAAAGTATGCTAAAGCGGTCATTGAACCTCTCCCCGGTGACTTGTTTTGGTGTTCCGTCGGGAGTCTAGCAGCCGCGAGACCGCGACCGGTGTGATAGAGTCCCGCATCCCGTCGAGCGCGCTACACGAGTCCGAGAGCCAAAAAAGTCCCGTCATGCCCGTACGCGCGCCGGTCGCCATAGCCCTCTTACTCCTGTCCGTCACCTGGGGCTACAGTTGGGTATTTCTCAAGCTCGGGTCTTACGATTCGGAACCATTCAGTTTCGCTGGTTTACGTTGCTTTTTGGGCGCGGTATGCCTGTTGGTCGCGCTCAAGCTGAGCGGTCGACAATTTCTACCGACGCGCCTGCGTGAACTCGCCGTACTGGGCTTTGTGAATACGACCTGCCTCGTCGGCAGCTCACAATGGGCGGTCACGCTTGGCGCGGCGAACCGAACTTCGATCGTGGTCTTCACCATGCCGTTCTGGACGCTCGTGCTCGCGCGACTCGTGCTCGGCGAACGCATTCGCGGCGTACAGTGGATCGCGGTGGCGCTCGCCGCCCTCGGACTCACTTCGGTGATACAACCATGGGCGTTCGAGGGCCCCACGGCGTCCCAGCTCATCGCGGTGGGCTCCGCGTGGCTGTGGGCCTCAGCCGCCGTCATGATCAAGTACATCCAAAACCGGGAACCGATGGACCTGCTGCACCTGACCGCCTGGCAGATGGCGTTTGGATCGGTCTTGCTCTTGGTGCTGGCCGCCGTATCGGGTGAGGCGCCGATCGTTTGGACGGATCGTTTCCTTTTCTCGCTCGGGTTTACCGCCTTCGTGTCGACGGCATTCGGCTGGTGTTTATGGTTTTATTTGCTCGATTACCTGCCTGCGGGGACTGCCGGAATGATGATCTTGCTGATCCCGGTCGTCGCAGTACTCTCTACGTCCTATCACCTCGGGGAAACCTTGGAAACGAGTGACATCACCGGTGTTGCTTTGATCATCAGCGGCCTCGTCTTGCTGACCTACAAAGCGATCTCGGAACACCGTGCGTCGACCAGCGATGTGCCGCTCGAGTGAGAAGGGTTTCAGGTGTCGGGGTTGGCGTGTAACACCCCTGCATGGGTCAGCGTCTCAATCTGCTCGGCCGTGTAACCGAGAACCTCGCTCAAGACGTGGGCGTTATGTTCGCCTAACGACGCCGCTTCGAGAGGTTGGTTATGCTCAAATGCGGAAAACCGCAAGGGCATGCCCGGCATCATGACTTCGCCGAGTTTCGGATCGTTGATCGCGCGTATGATCCCGCGCTCGCGCATGTGTGGATGATCCACGACTTCGGAGATCCGCAAGACCGGCGCGCAAGGCACGCGTTCGGCTGCAAGCCGCTCGAGGATCGCGTCGTCGGACGGCATTGAATCGAGCCAGGACTGGACGAGTTCATTTACTTCACTGCGTGCCGCCACGCGCTTGTCATTGACGTCGTAGCGCGGATCGTCGATCAGATCGGGACGGCCGATGGTGCGGCAGAGGCCGGCCCATTGCGGTTGCAGCGCGATGATCCAGATCCAATGGTCTTTGCCCTCGAATATACCTAGGGGACACACCGCGTAATGATGGTTGCCGGAGCGCGTCGGTTCGATCTCACCGTCGCTCACGCTGTAGATCTGGATATTTAGCTCGTGCGCGCCCATATAGGCGTCGGCGATGGAAATATCGAGGTACTGGCCCTCGCCACCGCGCTCCCGATGCAGCAAGGCGTACCCGATCGCGCAAGCCGCGTGCGTACCGGCCGCGACGTCGCCGACGCCGGCCACGGGAAACGCAGGCGCGCCATCGGGATCGCCGATAACACCCGTGATTCCGCTATAAGCCTGCGCGATGTAGTCGTAGCCGGACAGCGACGAGAGCGGACCGGTTTGACCGAGCGCGGAAATCGAACACATGATGATGTTGGGGTTCAGTTCATGCACCGTCTCCCACGAGAATCCCAGCCGTGCGATCGCGCCGGGCGCGAAGTTCTCGACGAATACGTCCGACTTTTTGACGAGATCGCGCAGCACGGCTTTGCCGTCCTCGGTTTTCGCGTCGAGGCAGACGCTTTTCTTGCCGCGGTTCTGCTGGACGTAATACGCGCTTCGCCCGTTTTTCATGGCGGGCAAAATACGGCCTACCTCGCCTCCCGGCGGCAGTTCGATCTTGATCACCTCGGCGCCCATCTCTGCCATCAGGCGCGTCGCGGTCGGACCGGCAAGCACGTGCGTCATGTCGAGCACGCGATAGCCGTTGAGGATATGTTTGGGAGCAGCCGCCATCGGCGTGACGATTATGGCGAAATAATTAGCCGGCTCGCGCGTCGGAGCGTATCAATTCACGTCGTTCCCGGCGTTCATAGCTGCGCGCGGGCGTATTCACGATCGCATTCAGAGCGGGCGCATTACGCGAAGCACCAATGCGTTCTTCGGATACGTCATCATAAGTCGTATTGCGTTGCCGTGGCGTGCGCCCGGCTGCCGCGATCATCGCCAGCATGCGCTCCGGGGATGTTTCCTGGCCGTGTGAGGCACCGGCCGCGCGCGTGATGCTTTCATTCATCAGCGTGCCGCCGAGGTCGTTGGCGCCGGCATTGAGGCAGGCGACCACGCCTTCATGGCCCATCTTGACCCATGAGGCCTGAATATTGGTGATGTGGGGATGGAGCGCGAGGCGCGCCACGGCGTGCATGAGCACGGCTTCACGAAACGTGGGTCCCTTGCGTGCGCGGCCTTTGAGATAAAGCGGCGCTTCCATGTGCACAAAAGGCAGCGGCACGAACTCGGTAAAGCCCCCCGTCTCTGCTTGCAGATCGCGAATGTGGATCAAATGCCGCGCCCAGTTGATGGGCCCGTCGATATGGCCATACATGATGGTTGCGGTGGTGCGAAAGCCGACGCGATGTGCCGCGCGCATTACGTCCAACCACTGAGACGTGTTGACTTTATCGGGACAGATCACCGCGCGGATCTCGTCATCGAGTACTTCGCCGGCGGTGCCGGGTAAGGTGCCGAGGCCCGCATCCTTGAGGCGCTGAAGGTAATCGGTGAGCGGCAACCCCAAAGTTGCGGCGCCTTGCCAGACTTCCAGCGGTGAAAACGCGTGTATGTGCATATCGGGCACCGCGTCCTTCACCACACCGACGATATCGAGGTAGGTCTGCCCGGTATACTGGGGATGTATCCCACCTTGCATACAGACTTCCGTCGCGCCGCGCGCCCAGGCCTCGGTTACACGACGCTGGATCTCCCCGGCGTCCAAGTCGTACGGTTTCCCGCGCAGATTCTCGCTGAGCTTACCTTTGGAGAACGCGCAGAACTGACACTTGAAGTAGCATACATTGGTGTAATTGATGTTGCGGTTGACGACGAAACTCACGGTCTCACCGGCGACCTGCGCGCGCAGGGCATCGGCAGCGTTGCAAACCGCGGAAAACTCGTCGCCGCGCGCTTGGAACAGACGGGCGATCTCGGCTGCCTCCAGAAAGCCCCCCCCCGCCGCGCGCTCGAGGATGGTTTGCATTTCACGCGACACGCGAGTGGCCGGCGCGCCGATGGCCGACACGATCGCCGCCGGTGGCGCGACCTCTTCCCCGGGTGACCAGTCATCCGTGCGCGGATAGCCATCGGCATCCGTCATCTGTAACAACGGCGTCAGGAACCGTTCGTTCACCCACGGTTTCGAAGCCCGTATGTATTGCGGGTAGACCGTCAACCGCTCATGCAGGTGCTTGCCGGCGTCCGCGGTGTCGCGCGCGAGTGTATCGAGATGCGGCCAGGGCGCTTCCGGATTGACGTGATCGGGGGTCAATGGTGAGACGCCTCCCCAATCGTTGATGCCCGCGGCGATGAGTTCCGGCAAGCAGCCGGGGCTCAGATTAGGTGGCGCCTGAACGCTCATGTCCGCGCCGAAAATGATGCGTGCGCTGGCTAACGTCCACAACATCTCATCGAGATCGGGTTCCGGCGCCCGATCCATTTTCGTGCCCGGTTTGGCCCGAAAGTTCTGGATGATGATCTCCTGGATGTGTCCGAACTCCGCGTGCACGCGGCGGATCGCGAGCAAGGCTTCGATACGCTCGCGGCGCGTCTCACCGATTCCGATCAGGATCCCGGT
This sequence comes from Gammaproteobacteria bacterium, assembly GCA_965217605.1. GTDB lineage: Bacteria > Pseudomonadota > Gammaproteobacteria > JAYYZW01. The sequence continues at coordinate 417,027 of CBDCJB010000001.1, read as the reverse complement.
GGTAAACGGAATGCCGGCGCGACCGGCATTGCGCAAGGTCTCCAGTCGAACCTGCGGGTCTTTATCCGGCGAGCCGTGGTGCGGCATCCCTTTTTCGCACAAGCGCGCGCTCGCCGACTCGAGCATGATGCCCATGCTCGGCGAGACTTCGCGCAACATCATGCATTCGTCGAGGGTCATGGTCCCGGGGTTCATGTGCGGCAACAATCCGGTTTCCTCGAACACCGCGTTGGCCGCTTCACGCAGGTAATCGAGTGTCGTCTGATAGCCCATCGCGCTCAACGCATCACGCGCGGTCTTGTAGCGCAGCTCGGGTTTCTCGCCGAGTGTGAACAAGGCTTCCTTACAACCGCGCGCGCGCCCTTCGCGCGCGAGTTGGACGACCGACTCGAGGCTCATGTACGGATCCGCGATGCGCTTCGGTGCTTGCGCAAACGTGCAGTAATGACAGACGTCCCGGCACAACTGCGTGAGCGGGATGAAGATCTTGCGCGAATAGGTCACGGTGCCGCTGAAACCCTGGTCGCGCAAACGGCCGGCGTAGGGCATCAATGTCGCGGTATCGTCGTAGCCCGCAAGACTCAGGGCATTCGCGTCTGTGAGCGCACCGCCCGCCTGTACGGCATCCAGAATCGATTCAATTGGAGTCATTCGGGGTAAATGCGGGCAGGTGCCGGCTTCGTATTTGCTTATGCTTGGTCACTATTATGCCGGTGTAGCAGGCGCGCGGCGACACCGCTGTCGGTCAGATACGCGAGGCTCTCAGTCTGGTTGTCATACGTGAGCAAGGTCGTGAGGTCCATGGGATGGTCGATATCCAGCGCGAAGCCCGACGACGGCACGACGCGCGGTTCGATCCCCGCGGCCTCGGCCGCGGCTTTGTGCGCGGCGAAGCTGCCGCGCCCGAAGGCGAATGGAATCGCGTCGACCGGGCTCACGGCCAGTGCGTTCGTACCCTCGTGTTCACGATCCGGCACCAGGGACACGGCGGGCGCGCCGCGATGCGTATCGATGAGTTCATCGACTTCGCGGCTGGTGACCAGCGGCACGTCGCCCGGGATCATGAGCATGTCGCGCTGTCCGTGTTTCGCCAGCCACGCCCCACCCTGTGCGATCGCATTGGAGATTCCGGACGCTGATTCCTCGGTAAACAGTCCGCCTACCCGCTCGACGGCGTAGCGTGCACGCGCCTCGTGCGAAATGACGACGATGCCCGAGACCCGTTGGCTGTGACCGAGCGCGTGCAGCACGTCGTTCAGCATGGCCTGAGCGAACGACTCCCGCTCGGACTCCGAGAGAACCGGTGCGAGCCGGGATTTAGCAGCCGAAAAGCGTTTGACGGGAACGACGACCCACATCGGTTCAGCAGACCTGCAATAATTCGAGGGCAGTGTGCGCGAGATTGATCTTGTCGTCCAGCGTCTGCATGACGCTTTGCGCCGCGACGACACTCAGACCGCTTGCGTTGATCGCGCTTCGAGCGCGCGATCGGTTTCATCGATGACGAAGCCGTCGATAAGCGCGCCGTAGTGGGCGGCTATCGCGGCTGCGTCACGCGGCACCTCGAGTTCTTCCATGATCTTCGCCGTCGGCCCTTTGATCGCCGCGCCGTCGACGATCGGAGAGACCGCGATGACCGGCGCCTTGCAGCTCAGTAGCGCCTCTCTGATACCGGCGATCGCGAAGATGGGATCGATGCTCAGAAACGGGTTCGACGGACAGATGATGACACCTGCGAGATCGGCATCGGCCATCCAACTGTCGAATTCGGGCACCGCCTGCGCGCTATCGGCGCCTTTGTATTCGAATCCGCGCACTACCGGTTCACAGCGCTCTCGTACGAAGTAGTGTTGAAAGGCGAGCTGACCGGCGTCGCTGTTGATCATCGTGCGCACCGCGGCATCACTCATTGGCAGCGCCCGATGTTCGATGCCGACAGCCTGGTAAAGCGTCCCGGTCACGTCGGTGAGACGTCGGCCCTGATCCAGCAGGGTCGTGCGCATGACATGGACCGCGAGATCCCGGTCGCCGAGCTTGAACCAGGTCTCGCCACCGAGTTCGCCCAGGCTGTCGATGAAATTCCAGGATTCACCGGCGCGGCCCCAACCCGTATCTTGATTGCTCAAGCCCGACAGGGTGTACATCAAGGTGTCGATATCCGGTGACACGTGCAAACCCAGATGCTCGAAATCGTCTCCGGTGTTGACGAGAAACGCCAACTCCGACGGGCCGAGAATATGCGATAGGCCCAGAGCCAGCTTGGCGCCCCCGACACCGCCCGTGATGGCTAGATATTTACCCATCCGTAAAACCTACATCAAAATGCTCCCGGATTCCGCTGCGCTCCATCCAGGCTACATCGCTTGTACTTGAAAAACTAACGTTGACTCAATTGAACAAGTCGTCTTCCAGCGGTCGCATGATATCGGCCGCCGTTCCCGCGGATATTGGCAACGGCAAGCCGCGCACCAGCGCCACCGGCGTGCGTTCGATCGATTCGCCCATCATCAAAGTGGCCGTGGCCGCAATTGAATCCACGCGATTGACCATCGCGATCTTGAGTTCGCGCCCGAACATATCGGTGCGCCCACGCAGATCATCCAGCACCTGCACACCGGCGCATCCAATGGCACAACCCACGGTGCCCAGGCGCCACGGCCGATTCATGCTGTCGGCGATAATGATACCGACGTGCTTACCCGTCGATTCCTTGCAAGCCGCATGCACTCGTGCTGCAGATGCGTCGGGTTTGCGCGGCAATAAGAGCGCCGCTTCGTCATCACCGTGTTCGATATTCGACTGATCGACGCCCGCGTTCGCGCCTACGTGACCGAGCCGGTGACGAACGATGATAACGCCTGGCTTTTGCCGCAACACGTCGGTCGATTCGTCCAAAATGAGTTGCACGAGACGCGGATCTTTTTCGGTTTCCTCCGCTAGTTTTAGCGCTTCGGTGCTTGGCGTGACTTTGCTCAAGGGAATGAGCTGCCACTCGGCTTTAGAGATGATCTTTTGCGCGATGACGAGGATATCGCCGTCCCGGAATTCCACGCCGTTTTTGCTCGCTGCTTTGAGAATGATGCTCGCGACGTCGTCGCCTGCAGCAATCAGCGGGATCCCGCTCAAAGTCGATACCGTTATCGCTGACATAGCGCGCGCAATGTAGCAGATTTGAACGTGGCGGCGGGCAGCAAGCGCTCGAATTTCGCGCGTAGTCGGGATCGAGTAACATCGTTTCCGCAAACCTTGGGAGATAAGAACATGGGGATCTTGGATGGCAAGGTCGTTCTCGTTACCGGTGGTGGACGGGGCATCGGCAGAGATTTTTCGCTGGCGATGGCGGGCGCCGGAGCGAAGGTCGTCGTCAACGACCTCGGTGCGAGCACTGACGGCAGTGACATCGAAGGCACGCCGGCCGAAGAAGTCGTCGCGGAGATCAAAGCCGGCGGGGGCGATGCGCACGCCAATCACGGCAGTGTCGCCCGCTTCGAAGACGCAGAGCAGATGGTCGGCGACGCCATCGAACGCTTCGGTCAACTCGACGCCGTCGTCAACAACGCCGGAATATTGCGTGACCGCATGTTCCACAAGATGAGCATTGAAGAGTGGCAGGCAGTTATCGATGTGCACCTCAACGGCAGTTTTTACGTCAGCCGTGCGGCGGCGACCCATTTCCGTGAACGTGAGACCGGCGCCTACGTACACATGACCTCGACGTCGGGGCTCATCGGGAATTTGGGCCAGGCGAACTACGCGGCCGCCAAGCTCGGCATTTGTGCGTTGTCGAAAAGCATTGCACTCGATTTACAACGGTACAACGTCCGGTCCAACTGCATAGCACCATTCGCTTGGACGCGTATGATCGGCACGATCCCGATCACCGACGAAGTGCAGAAACAGCGCGTCGAACGCATGAAGTCGATGACGCCCGACAAGATCGCGCCGATGGCAATTTTCTTGTGCTCGGATCTGGCGAGCGCGGTCACGGGACAGATCTTCGCGGTACGCCAGAACGAGATCTTCCTGATGGGGCAGAATCGACCGCTGCGCTCGGCGCATAGCGGCGAGGGTTGGACGGCAGAGTCGATTGCCGAGCGCGTAATTCCGGCCCTCGAAGCCGATTTCTACGCACTCGATCGCTCCCAGGACGTGTGGCCCTGGGATCCGATCTAGTGAACGACCACAGCAAACTCGCGGGTCAAACCATCGACCAGCAAGACGCGACCTACACCAAAGAGGACACCATCCTCTATGCCCTTGCGCTCGGTTTCGGCGCCGATCCGGTCGATGAAAAACAGCTCCGCTACGTCTACGAAGACGATCTCGAGGCCTTGCCGACGCTGGCGATGGTCATCGCTTATCCGGGATTCTGGATGAAGCGACCGGAATACGGCTTCCAGTGGCAAAAAGTGTTGCATGCCGAAGAAACGGTAGAGATCCACGCGCCCCTGCCGGCGGCAGGCACCCTTTGCGGCGAAACGGTGGTGGAAGAAGTCGTGGATCGCGGCGCGGAAAAAGGCTGCTTCGTTTATCTGCGCAAGGAGTTGCGCGATGTACAGGGCAAAGCCATCGCGACGGTGATCTCCAACACCCTAGCGCGCGGCGACGGCGGCTTCGGCGGACCGAGTAAGGTGCGGGAACGCATGCCCGGACCGCCGGACCGCGAACCCGACCACGTTTGTGATTTGCCCACGCTACCTCAGTCCGCACTGTTGTATCGCTTGTGCGGCGACATGAATCCCCTGCATGCGGATCCCAAGATCGCGTCCAATGCCGGGTTTGAACGCCCGATATTGCACGGCCGTTGCACCATGGGCGTGGCGATGCACGCGCTGGTACGCAGTTGCTGCGATTATGAAGCCGGCCGCCTCGAGTCGATGCAGGTGCGTTTTTCCGCCCCGTTTCTACCCGGCGAAACCTTGCGCACGGAGATCTGGCGCGACGGCGACTCCCTGAACTTTCGCAGCTCGGCTATCGAACGGGACGTCGTTGTGTTGAACAACGGCAGCGCTCGCATCCACGGCTGACCGAATACCGCCGCGATCCCATGCAGCCCATTTTGCACGGCTTACGCATCGTCGAAGGTTCGGCCTTCATCGCCGCGCCGATGTGCGGCATGACGCTCGCGCAGTTTGGCGCCGATGTGATCCGCTTCGATCAGATCGGTGGCGGCCTGGATTACCACCGCTGGCCGGTGACCGCGGACAACACCAGCATCTATTGGGCGGAAATGAACAAGGGCAAGCGCTCGATCGCGGTCGACCTCAAGTCCGACGCCGGCCGGGAGATTATCGCGGATTTGATCTGCGCCGGGGGTGAGCACGGCGGCATTTTCTCCACCAACCTGCCCGCACGCGGTTGGCTCGCATACGAATGCCTGAGCGCCAAGCGCCCCGACTTGATCCAGCATGAAATCATTGGCGACCGGCACGGCGGCACGGCGCTCGATTACACCGTGAACGCCAAGGTCGGATTTCCCTACATCACCGGGCCCGCAGACGACGACCGCCCGGTCAATCACGTACTGCCGGCCTGGGACATCGCCACCGCCTACCTCGCTGCGATCGACCTGCTCATAGCGGAACGGCACCGCCGCCTGACCGGTGAAGGGCAGCAGATTAAACTCGCGCTGGCCGACGTCGCGCTCGCGGCGACGGGGGCCCTCGGTTACATCGGCGAAGTCTCGATCAACGATGAACAACGCGCACGACACGGCAATTACCTGTACGGCGCGCTCGGCCGTGATTTCGTCACCGCCTCCGGTGAACGGGTGATGTTGATCGCCATCACGCCGAAACAGTGGCGGGGTTTATTGGAAGCCGCGGGCCTTACCGCGGACGTCGACGCACTGGCCGATCGGCTCGGGCTCGATCTCAACACGGAGGGCGATCGCTTCCGCGCGCGCGAAGAGATCTGCGCCTTGATCGAGCCGTGGATCGCGGGAATGCCATTGGCGCGCGCCGCGCAGATCTTCGACGAATGTGGGATCTGTTGGGACAAATACCAGTCGGTGCGCGAACTGGTGTTAAACGATCCGGATTGTTCCGAGGACAATCCGATGTTCGCGTCCATCGAGCAACCGGGCATCGGTACCTACCCGGTCCCCGGCCACGCCATGCATTCGTCGCGCTTCGGGCGCGCGACACCGCAACCGGCGCCGCGCCTCGGCCAACACACCGACGAGATCCTCGCCGACGTATTGGGCCTTGACAGCGGCGCGATCGGGCGGTTGCACGATCAGGGTGTGGTGGCGCAGGGCGAGCACACCAACTGATGAGTGCGCGACAAGAAAAATTTGCCGGCACCAAGCCAGTGCAGGAACGCTTGCGCTTCGACGTCGACAAGCTCGATCGCTACCTCGCCGATCACATCGATGGTTACACCGGTCCTCTGGAAGTACGCGAGTTCAAGGGGGGACAGTCGAATCCCACCTACCAACTCGTCACGCCGAACGCCAAATACGTATTGAGGCGTAAACCACCCGGGAACCTGCTGCCCTCGGCGCACGCGGTCGACCGCGAATATCGCGTCATGCATCAACTCCATCCGACCGGGTTCCCGGTGCCGAAAACCTACATCCTGTGCGAGGACGAGCGTGTCGTTGGCACGATGTTCTACGTCATGGAGATGGTCGAGGGCCGGATTCATTGGGACATGTCCTTACCGGAACAATCACCGACGGAACGCACCGCAATTTATGACGCCATCGTGCAGACTTTGGCGCATCTACAGTCGATCGATTACGCCGAAATCGGACTGGAGGGCTTCGGCAAGACCACCGATTACATGGCGCGCCAGATCCATCGCTGGTCCAAGACCTACGTCGCGTCGGAAACCAGCAAGATCCCGCTGATGGATCGGCTAAACGCCTGGTTGCCGGAGCATATTCCTAAGTCGCAGGACGTATCTGTGATCCACGGTGATTACCGCATGGACAATATGATCCTCCATCCCAGCGAGGTGCGCGTGACTGCGGTGCTCGATTGGGAGTTGAGCACCCTTGGCCACCCTCTGGGTGATTTCGCCTTTCATCTGGGGCCTTGGATCATTCCCGCCATCGACGAACGTGTCAGCAGTCTCGAAGGGCTCGATCTGCCGACACTCGGAATTCCCACGGAAGAACAGTACATCGCGCGGTATTGCGAACTGCGCGGTATCGACGAAATCCCCCATCTCGATTTCTATCGCGCCTGCGCCGTATGGCGGTTTGCGTGTATTTATCAGGGGATCATCAAACGGGTGCAGGACGGTACCGCGGCAAGCACTGAAGCGCCCAAATCGACGGATATCGTCGAGCGCTTCGCGGAACGCGCCTGGTCGTACGCCGACCAGGCCTGAGGACAACAAAACCGATGTTGGCTGAGAAACTGAGGTTCGAGCCTTACGAGCTGCCGGCTTCGCTGGAAGCATTGCGCGGCGAGGTGCGCGAGTTTCTGCGTGCGGAGCTTGCGTCATACCCGCCCGTGCACTTGAGTAATAGCTGGAACGCGTTCGATCCCGAATTCAGCGCGAAGCTCGGGGCGCGCGGGTGGCTGGGCATGACGTTGCCCGAGGCTTACGGCGGCCACGGACGTACGGCCTTCGAGCGTTACGTCGTGGTGGAAGAGTGTCTAGCCGCCGGTGCGCCGACGGGTTTTCACTGGGTCGCCGACCGACAGAGCGGTCCGCTGATCGCGCGCTACGGCACGGAGGCGCAGAAGCACGAGATCATCCCCAAGATCACGGCAGGCGAAGCATGCTTCTGCATCGGCATGAGCGAACCGAATTCCGGCTCGGACTTGGCGTCCCTGCGTACCCGCGCCGAACGCACGTCCGACGGCTGGGTCGTGAATGGAACCAAGATCTGGACCACCCACGCCCACCGCGCGCACTACATGATCGCGTTGTTCCGTACTGATAGCAGCAGTGACAGCAAGCACGCGGGCTTATCGCAGTTCCTCATCGATATGAGCAAGGCGGACGGGATCACACCGCGGCCGATCAAGGATCTCGTTGGTGGGCGACATTTCAACGAAGTGTCATTCGAGAACGCCGTGCTGCCTGCGGACGCGCTGGTTGGCGAGGAAGGCCGGGGCTGGAAGCAGGTCACCGAAGAGCTCGCATTCGAACGCAGCGGGCCGGAACGTTACTTGTCGTGCATGGTGCTGTTGACGAAGTTGATCGACGTCATCAAGGCGGATGCCTCGTCCGCGACCATGGCTCGCATCGGCTCCCAGATCGCTTGGGTCACGACGCTGCGCAACATGTCGCTGAGCATTGCGGGGCTCCTGCACGAAGGTCAGGATCCCGCGCTCGCCGCCTCGATCGTCAAGGATCTCGGTTGTCAGTTCGAACAGGGACTGCCGGGTCTCGCGCAGGAATTATGCGCGCTCGAGCCGACCCTCGCAGGCCATGGTATCGATTACCAGCAGGTGCTCGGTAATCTAACCCAACTCGCGCCGTCGTTTTCCCTGCGCGGCGGCACGCCCGAGATCATGCGCGGCATCATCGCCAAAGGCTTGGGCGTGCGGTGAACGAGCTCAGACACATCCTCGAAGAGAGCGTAACGCGTCTGTTCGCCGATCAGCTCGATTGGGAAGCCTTGACCCGTATCGAAGAAAGCGGGTGGCCGGAAGATCTGTGGCGGCAGGTCGTCGATCAAGGCATCCATCTGGTGCTCACCGACGAAGCCGCGGGCGGCGTGGGCGGTATGTGGGCCGACGCTTTTCCGATCATCCGCGCCTGTGGACGGCATGCGGTGCCACTGCCCGTACCCGAATCCATCATCGCTGCGTGGCTCGCCCGGCAGGCGCGTTGTACGCTGCCGGACGGCGTTCCCGGGCTCATTGGGAAGGCGCGGATCGACGGATCCGTCAGCATACCGTGGGGACGGCATGCGGATTACTTGATCGGCCTTAGCGATTCCGGCGCCGGCACCGAGCTCATCGTCGGCTCCATTCGAAACAGCGCGTGCGACGAGGCCCATAACCTCGGGCTCGATCCCCGCGACACATTTCAAGCCCCATTGGCAATCGACGCCCGGTACCCGATCGAGCTGCCGCCCGATGCCGTGCACTGGCTCGGCGCGATGTGCCGCGCTGCCCAGATCGCCGGCGCCGGGGCAGCCTGCCTCGAGCTCGCCGTCGACTACGCCTGCGAACGCGAACAGTTCGGCCGCACCCTGTCGCGATTCCAGGCCATTCAACATCATCTGGCGGACCTCGCCGGTACCATGGCCTCGGTCGATGCGATCGCCATCGCCGCGTTCGAAGCGGTCGACCGCAGCGGCATTGCCGCGAACGGCCGCAATGCGCGATTCGAAATCGCCGCCGCGAAATGCCGCGCCAGCGAAGCGGTCGAGAAACTGACGCGTCTCTCGCATCAGGTACACGGCGCGATAGGATTCACCTACGAATATGGACTGCATTTCCTGACGCGAAAACTATGGGCCTGGCGTGCGGAGTTCGGCGGCGCGGGTGAATGGGGTGAATATCTCGGTCGTATCGCGTGCGAGGACGGCGGCGAGAAGATTTGGAGCACGATCACAGGATAACTTCAAGGCGGTATCTGCGATGAGTAACGATTTGCTATTGGAAAAGGACGGCGCGATTGCACGCCTGACGATCAACCGCCCGGACGCACGCAACCCATTGGGTCGCAGCGGCGACGGTGCGTTGTTTGAAGCAGCCGCTACCGAGATCAATGGTGACAAGGCGTTGCGCTGTGTGATCATGACAGGCGCCGGCAAGGCGTTCTCCGCCGGTGGCGATCTCAAAGGGATGCGCGAGCGCAGCGGAGACTTTGGCGGCAGCGAACTCGAACTGCACGATCATTACCGTGACAGCATTCATCGCATCATCCGCTCGCTGTGGGATATCGAGGTACCGATGGTCGGCGCGATCAACGGCCCGGCCATCGGGCTCGGCAACGACGTGGCGTCCTTGTGTGATATCCGAATCGCCGCTGAGTCCGCCAAATTCGGCGCGACCTTTCTCAAGCTCGGCCTCTTGCCTGGCGACGGCGGCGCATGGCTTCTGCCGCGCCACATCGGCTGGTCGCGCGCCGCGCAGCTGTTTTATACCGCGGATGTGATCGACGCCAAGACGGCATGTGAATGGGGCCTCGTGTCGGAGGTCGTCCCAAACGATGAACTCATGAATGCCGCCCAGGCATTGGCCGAACGCATCTGCGTGCAACCGCCGCAGGCCTTGCGCATGACCAAGAAACTGATGCGCGACGGCGCGATGGCGAGCTTTGATGCCATCATGGAGCAGTCAGCGGCGCTACAGGTGATCCTGCAGAATACAGAGGATCACAAGGAAGCCGTCAACGCCTTTTTCGAGAAACGCACGCCTGAATTTCTCGGTCGATGATCGAACTCTTGTCCTCTTTCCCATAGTTCGCCCTGAGTTCGTGCGCGATGATCTCGGACGGTCGCTGCTCACCTAGCTCGAGCGCCGCGCGCTTTGATTCGGCCAGCGCGTCGTCGACGAATCGCTCGATGACTTCATCGTCGTAACGGGCGAGCACGACGGTATCGTCCAATCCCTCTTGGCGTTCCGTTGTCCCGCGCATGAGCAGTGTTGGGACGGCCAGATACGACAGTTCCTCCTGATTGCTACCACCATCGGTAATGACGAAGGCACTTCGCGAGATTAATTTCAAAAACGGGATATAGGTCATGCGCGGATAAAGGCTGATGGATTCGTTGTGTTCGAGGCGTTCCAACAACCCGAATTTTTCAGCTTGTTTGCGTGTTGCGGGGTGCAGAACGAACGCAAGCCGGACTTTAGCCGCGATGCGTTCCAACGCTTCGATAATGAATGTGAAGCGCTCGCTCTTGAAGATATTCTCGAACCGGTGCAACGACACGACGGCATAGGCAGTTTCCGGTACCTCAACCTCAGCTTCGTCAAAGCGAAGCATAGCCTCGCGCACCGCGTCGACGATCGTATTCGCCCCCGTATCAACGAGCCGCGCGCGAAACCGGTGCATATTGCCCATGGCCCATGGTCCGGGACAGAACGCCAGATCCGTGAGGCGAAACACCAGGCGGCGGGTCATTTCTTCGGGAAACGGTTCGGACAGGTTTCCGGACGTGAGTCCGGCTTCGGCATGAACCACATCGCAGTGCGCGAAGCGTCCCATCAAGGCTCCGAGCAATGTGGATACGGTGTCGCCGTGAATGAGCGCGCAACTACGTTCGTGTGGCGGACACTCGAGCGATTCGCCCGACCCGCGCCGCGTTCTCCACAGCATTTTCAAGAACCACCGCCCCATCTGTGCGACGCCGGTGATCTCAGCGCCGTCGTAGAGCGCGACAGGCGCCGTTCGAACTCCGAACTCATCGAGTAAAGCCTGCATGGTCGTTGCATGTTGACCTGTAAACAGCAGGCGGTACGGTGTCGCATCGCGCTCCAAAGCCAGCAGCACCGGCGCCATTTTGATGAGCTGAGCGCGCGTACCGATGATGCAGTTGATCATTACTAAACCCGACCGGCGGAACAAGCAGTTATGCTAAATGGGTCAATAAATGAGGGATTTCAAATGAATAACGGATACAAAGTTACACTGTTTCTATGAGTTCTCAACCTGGCTTCGCAATCCCATGCCGCCCAGCTACTCCTGTCGGAAATCGTAGTAACACCAACGAATGGTGAGTTTATCGAAATATATAATCCCGGATCCGTCGCAGTTAATCTGAACGACTATTATCTCGCGGATACGAGTGATTACTATCCCATAACCAGTAGGGGCAGTCTTCCATGTACCAGCGATTTCAGAGTTCGTTTCCCGAACGGTTCCTCGGACGAACATGAACTGAATAACGTCACGATTCACCGATATATTGAGCTTACGAGACCTATTTCGAATCTATGTGATTCCGGCCTCGGTGTTCCAAGGCGTCATTATCGGCGGCGCCTATGGCACGGGACGCGAAGTCGTCGAGTTCATCTCGCGCCACGGCCCGTTGGGTGGCGTCGTCGCATCGGTCGTCATCGCCGCCTGTCTGGCGGTCGTGCTCGCGATAGCATTCGCATTTGCGCATCGCTTTCAGATCCATGATTACCGGCATTTCGTCAAAGCCCTGCTGGGCCCCGCGTGGTTTCTTTACGAGATCCTTTTCATTGCCCTGCTCGTCATCGTCCTCGCCGTCGTCGGCTCGGCGGCCGGCGAAATACTCGACGATGGCTTCGATATTCCCTATATGGCCGGCGTCAGCGTCGTCTTCATCGCGGTGGTCGTGCTCAATTTTTTCGGGCGCCGCCTCGTTGAACAGAGCCTTGTCGTGTGGACGGCCGCCCTGATGCTGTGCCTGATCGTCCTGATTATTTATGTGTTATCGAGTGAAGCCGACGCGATCAAAGTCAATTTCGCCGCTTATGGCGAGATCGGCGATGCAGTACGCAGCGGTTTTCAGTTCTCGCTTTATAACAGTGCGGTCGTGCCCGTACTCATCTACTGCATCAGCGGTATCCAAACGCAACGCCAGGCGCTGGCGTCCGGCGCTATCGCGGGCGTTTTCGGCGCCCTGCCCGCGTTCTTGCTCCATTTGGCGTTCACGGCGCGTTATCCGGACATCGTCGATGAGGTATTGCCGACCTACAGCTTGTTGGCGACGCTTGGCAGCCGCGCGGCGCTCAACATCTATTTCGTGATCTTGTTCGGCACGATCGTCTTGACCGCAGTCGGCGTCTTACAGGGCGTGAACGAACGGTTCGACGGTTGGCGACGCGACCAGGCCCGCGCGCCATTGACACGGGAGTGGCATGCGGTGATAGCCGGCGGTATGTTGGCCGTCAGCCTATTGTTGGCCAAGTTCGGGATCGTCGCGTTGGTCGCCCGCGGTTACGGAAGCCTGGCGTGGGGATTTCTGGTCGTATTTACCGTACCGTTGTTGACGGTTGGGAGCTTTAAAACCATTCGATCCGGCTGATCGTTCCAAATTATTCGAAACCGATTTTAAGCGCTCGGTTTTTTTGTAAGACCTAAAACGGAAAAGCGCCGCTAACTCGGAACCCGGGAGTCAGAGTCCCGCGGGAATCGGATCGACGGAGTCATGTATTGTGGGTCCGAAAACGACGCTCGTTACGCCGCTGGTACTGGCCACAGCGTACCCAAGGGGTCAGATTAGATCACAACTTCGTCGGGTCGACGTCGAGCTCCGTGTAAAAAAGCGGCGTCGCATCACGGCGCTCATCAGGCGGCGTCTCCCCGAGCCCCGGCCGCGCCCATTCGAGCCACGCCAAGAGTGCGCACATCGCCAGCAACCCGATTGCCAACCTGTACCACCGGCGATTCGACTCTTTCATCGGCTTATGTCGAAGAGCACGGCAAAGGCCAGCCACGCCACCGCCAGCGTCAATACGATGTTGAACGTTTGACCGACGACATAGAGCAACAGTGGCTTGCCGCGCTCGAGTTGCCCCATCAGCACGCGAAAATTCGATTCCAGACCGATCGAGACGAACGCCAGGCAGAAAAACCAACCGCGAAAGGTCTTCGTCACCTTCAAGTCGGCCATCACGGCATCGATCCCCATCGCAGGGATTAAAGCGAAGGAGAAGATCAGGGACGCGGCGAGGAAGCCGAGGATGAACTTCGGCAAGCGCCGCCACACCTCCATCGGATCGGGACGCGGACCTTCGGGATCGCGTTCCACGACCGTCACCCAGTAGATGGCGATCGCGAAGGCGACGATCCCGATGAGCACGTTTTGGATCATCTTCACGACGGCCGCCGTGGCCTCGGCCTCGGCGCCAAGTGCGGTACCGGCTGCCACGACCGCCCCCGTGGCATCGATCGTACCGCCCAGCCAGGCACCGGCGACGACCGGATCCATGCCTATCCACCGACAGAATGCCGGCAACGCAATCATCATCATGACCGTAAAGGCCATCGTGATGGCCACCGCAAGCGACAATTCCTCGCGCGTCGCCCGGCTGGCCGCAGCCGCCGCGATCGCGGCCGATACGCCGCACACGGAGGTCGCCGCCGCGATCGTGATGGTCAGCGGCTTCGACCGGATCTGTAACCACCGCACGCCGAAGTAATACATCGTAATGATGACGAGCGGCGTCACGCCCCAGGCGACCAGCAGCCCCGGCGGGCCGAGACTCACGATGTTGCCGAACAGGATCTCGGCGCCCAATAACACGAGTCCCGTTTTGATGAAGAGTTCAGAGCGGGCGCCGGCGACCAGCCAACGGGGTGTCCCCACCGTGTTCGAGATCAACAGCCCCAGCGTCAGCGCCCAAAGCGCGTAGCCGAGCCCATATTCCCGCACGGTGGTCTGTCCAGCGAACACGTAAGCCACGACAGCGAGTAAGAACACGCCTGCAAAACCCGGCAGGTAACGCCGGGCGGTCGTACTGCCGGTAACCACGATGCCGCAACCCGTCAAGACGGTCAGACCGGCGCCCAATACGAAGATCCGGATCGTGAGGTCCGTGGATAATGCGTCGAGCGGCCAAGTCGTCCACCTGCCGACCTTGGGCACCGCGTCGACCGCGCCCCCCACTACGGCGGTGAGTAAAAGAAATCCGAACCACACCGCCCACCAGTCTTCGAGACGCCAGAGGTCAGACCAACTCGAACCGTCGCGCTCCGCGGATTCAGCGTTCATTTACATCTTGTATCCGAACTTGAGCATGATCGGTGCGCCACGTGCAAAAAAATCGGCGGGCGGGACCTCGAAGCCGAAGGCGTCCGCGAGCCGGTCGAGGAGGTTGAACGTAAACGCCACGCCGATCGCCTCCTCGATGGCGCCGTCCGACAAGCCTGCGTCACGGAGCGGCCGTGCGTCTTCGGCCGACAGTGCCTCGGGCCGAAGCGTCATTTTCTCGATGAACCGGAGCATCGCCTTCATTTTGTCGTCGATGGGCGCCGAATCAAAATCCTCCAGCACCGCCGCAACGACTTCTTTTCCGAGGACGTGCGACGCGACCGCGCCGTGCGCGCCGGTTCAGAATGGGCACTGATTCTTGCTCGATACGTAGGCGGCGAAGAGCTCACACTCGCCGGCGCTCCATTCACCGCTGAACCGCATGAACGAGTGGATGACGCCGGAAAACGGCTTGCCAAAAAATTCAGGCCGGTACATCACCGTCCGCATGACGTCGGGAACCCGGCCACCCATGAACAGCCGCATCAACCGCAATAGGAGCTTGTGCCGTAGCCGGTGACCGGTATCCAACTGCTTGAGCCTCACTACGTGCGTTCCTCCTTCGCGCCGACGGCTTCGAGCGCACGTTCCAATCGCGCCCGGCTAGCGCCCAACGCGGCCGCCACGGTCAACTCGAAGAGTTCGTCGTCTGTATAACCCGCTGCCTTGAGGGATTCGATGTTCGCATCGGTCGTGCGGTAAGCATGCCGCGCGACTTTTTCAACCCACTCTGACAGTTCGTCCGGCACGGTTGAATCCGTATCCGAACGTCCGCTCAGGGCGGCGGCCCGCGCTTCAACGGTGCGGCGTAACGCTGAGGTCGTTGCTCCGGGCCCGGATAGCACCGTATCGACGAGCTTGGTTATGTTTTCGTCGTAGCGCATCGTGTTATTGCTCCTGTCTAGTGTCCTGTCCCGTGAAAAACTTCCATACTTGGCTCGTCTTTTTCGCCGCTGGCGGCGTTACTCCTCCTTGTGTAGAGCCCGCTACACGTCGTCGTCGTGCCTTGCCATCGGCGAAAAATCCGCCGCCAATTACGAAACTTTTTCACGGGACAGGACACTAGTTTGCAAACTCGTTGTTACACCAACCAGGTGCCTGGGCCGAGCCCTAGTGTCTGACTGCCGAAACTCGTCGCATTGTTGTCGAAATCCGCTGCCGCATGATGCGACGCGGTATGCAGGCTTTGCACGAGTGGCAGCAGCGCTGATCGGTCATAGATCGAATTGGCGCCCGCCGCATCAAACAGGCGATCCGCTGCGCGGCGGCACAGGTGAATGACGTAGCTCGCACGCCATTTCACTTCAACCCGTGTATCGATATCGAACGGTTCGCGTTGGGCGAGCGCCGTATCGAAGATCCGCGTAATGTCCTCCACCATCAACGCCGCACTTTGGATCTCTGCCCACGATTCAGCAATGCGTACCTGGTTCGGCGCCTTCTTCGCCTTGGAAGAACCATCGTAACGATCGCGCCTGGACGCGGTCATGTCGAGATATCCGCTATATATACGCCGGGCGATCTCGAGCGCGGGCGCGGGCGCGGTTAACAGGTACGTCAGCGAAGGCAGCACGGGGAATCGGTAGACGAAACTATCGTGCGCGCGGGCGGCGTCGCTGATGCCTTCGAACAGGTCGCCCGTCGGCATCGTTCGATGTCTGGGTACGAACACCTCGTCCATGATCACATCCTTACTCCCAGTGCCGCGCAGCCCCATCGAGTGCCAGGTATCCTCGATCGTGTAATCCGTGCTCGGAACGAGTACGTGGACGTGCTTCGGATCTTCGCGGGTGGAATCCGATTGCCTCGCGGCGAACAAGCCCCAACGCCCGTGATCGCAGCCGCTCGCAAACTGCCAGCGACCACTGACGCGAACGCCGTCGTCGAGTAATTGAGCTTTACCTTGTGAAGCCAAGGTGCCCGGAATGAAGGTGTCCGGATCGTCCGCCTTGATCTCATCTTGCGCGGCCTCGGGAAACATGCCCAGGACCCAAGTGTGGGCGCCGGTAACGAGATAGACCCAACCGGTTGAAGCACAACCGCGGCAAAGCGCCATGGTGATCGCATGGATCGTCGGTAAATCCATTCCGAATCCGCCGATCCGTCGCGGCTGAATCACCTTGAAAAGATCGGCATCGCGCAGGGCTTTGACGCTCTCGGGGTGCAAGGCCCGCATCGCGTCACTTTCTCGCTCGAATTCACATACGATATCCGCTACCGAGGAAGCGCGCTCGACTAGCGCACTGCGCGTTATATCTTCCGGTCGATTCATCGGCTCGGGTCGGCAGATCGTTAGAAAACTATTCGTTTATCTACTATTTAGCTGACGAGTCTTTCAGAAACGTCAGAATAGCGCGGATTTCCGATTGGGACGCTTTTTCAGAAGAAAAATTGTCGTCAGCGAGTATTCTATAGAATAACCGACCGTAGATTGGCATATAAACTGTGCTCCTCGCGGGTTGGGCGCCGGCTCGCCCACGACGGTGAGCCGTTGCTCGATCTTGGGCGGCGAGCAGGCATCCGCGGCAGAAACCGTACTTTGTAACAAATGTTTTGGGCCGAATCCTTTTGTAACAGTTACTGCGTTGAAGTGCGAGGGCGTCATATAGTTTAATTATTGAGCGATTTAACCCAATTAGAAGCTTTAAAATAGCGAACCAAGAATACGAAAACGATTGGGAGGGGGACATGAGAATAATCGCAACTTTTGTACTGTTGTTGCTTCTTTCTGCATGCGCGACACCTAGCCCGGATATTTCATAAAAAAAGAGGGCAAGCCCTTTCTAATCCGTTATAATTCAGTTAGTTAGGCTGAAAACGGAAAGGACTCGCCCGTGACAGAATGTACCCAGACTGCGCTGCAATTTCCAGGCTTTTCTCGCCGCAAGATCGACGTCTCATTCAACGCCGGTGACATCACTTCCAACGGTGGGGTGCAGTTGCTGCGCTGGGCCGATGAACGGACCGGGTTGATCAAGGCCGCGGCACGGGCCATTGGGGATTCGCGCCGGAGAAAGAGCTGCACCCACGCTCTGGAGTCGCTGGTCCGACAGCGGGTCTATGGCCTTTCCCTGGGCTATGAGGACCTCAACGACCACGAGGCATTGCGCGCGGACTTGGCTCTGCAGACGGCGCTTTCCCGGGATGCGTCGCTGGCGAGCCCGTCGACGTTGTGCCGACTGGAGAACCGCGCGAACCGGAACACCGCGGTGGCCCTGCACAAGGGACTCATTGATAACTTTATCGCCGCTTACAAACAAGCGCCCCGACGACTGATACGCGATGTGGATGCCACCGACGATCGGGTGCAGGGTGATCAAGCGGGCCGCTTCTTCCACGGCGACTACGACCACGACTGCTGTCTGCCCTTGTACGTGTTCTGTGGCGATCAACGGTTGGTCAGTTATCTGCGTTCGAGCAAGATCGACGGCGCAAAACACAGTGGGGCGATCTTGGCGCTGTTGATCAAACGGTTGCGCCAGGCGTGGCCGAAGGTCGAGATCCTGGTGCGCGCCGATGCCGGCTTTTGCCGCTGGCGGATGCTGCGCTGGTTCGATCGCCACGGCGTGGATTACGTCATGGGTATCGCGAAAAACCCGCGTTTGCACGATCAATCGTTAGCGTTGCGCACGTTGGCTCAGTGGCGGTATTGGATGATGGGTGAGAAGCAGCGCCTGTTCAGCGAGGTCCGTTACGCCGCACCGACTTGGGATACCCCGCGACGGGTGATCGTCAAGGCCGAGCACAGCGCCCGCGGCAGCAATCCCCGCTTCGTGGTGACCCACCTCACCGGCAAGGCCCAACGCATCTACGACCGCCTCTACTGCGCCCGCGGCGAGATGGAGAACCGGATCAAGGAGCAGCAGTTGGGCCTGTTTGCCGATCGCACCAGTTGCCACACCTGGTGGGCCAATCAGTTCCGGCTGTTGCTCTCAAGCTTGGCTTACACGCTGTTGGAGACGATCCGCCGGGTGGCACTACACGCAACGGCACGGGCTCGCGCGCAAGGCGGCACGCTGCGCCTGAAACTATTACGCATCGGCGCCATCGTCTTGCGCAATACCAGGCGCATCCGACTGTTGCTCTCCAGTGCTTACCCCCATCGAGAACTGTTCTGCCTGGTGGCCGCTCGCCTCAAGCCGGGATAGTCGTCCCAACGCCAGTCGCCTCGTGTGCGATTCCTTGTGAGTCGGGGTGTCGCTCGCCTCCGAAACGACTCGTGCATCGCAATCGGCGATAAATCCACCGGTGGCGCGCCGAAACGTCGCGCTCAAGCGCCGCTTCGTGCCACCACCAACGAATTCCGACCCATGATCGACCAACTCCACGCCCAATCTCACTGCTCATGCAATATCCGGGCTAGGACCGTGATGAAGAATCCTGAAACCGGACAGGTCACGCAATGCGGTGGGACTGCGACGGGATCCTTTGTGGGAGGGGTGCTCGGATATCACATACAAAAATCTAATGACTGAAAATGCGTGAATGAGTATCTCAAACAAGGGTTCGATACGATGGAGACCGAAGACCAGTGAATTGAAAAGCTAAATAGGGTGTGCAAACGGGAGTAGACTGACCATGAGGACGATATTCGTCTTATTCGTAGTGGCCGTCATTTCGGCTTGTTCAACACCGAGAACGGTGATGAAAAACTCGGAAACAGGCCAGGTGGAACAATGTGGTGGCAGTGCCACCGGCTCGCTGTTAGCTGGTGTGATCGGATACCACATACAAAAATCGAATGATAAGAAGTGTGTTAATAAGCTTCGAGACCAAGGATTCGACTCAATAGGAAACAAAAAGGAGTAGCTCCTTTCCGGACAAATATTGGCGTCGAACGCGCTAATAGAATTCTACGCTGACCACCCTGTGCCAAGCCGGCCGCCAGCGAGCTGCCCCCTATGGCACCACCAACGATGATGACGTCAGGCGTTTCATGCGGAGCATGCGAATCCACTCAGGCCGGATTTCGTTTAACCAACTGCCGCGCGATCAAGACCCTCTGGATCTCATTGGTCCCTTCGCCAATGCACATTAACGGCGCATCGCGGTAATACCGCTCGACGTCGAATTCCTCCGAATAACCGTAACCGCCGTGTACGCGCATGGCTTCGCTGGCGTTATCCATCGCCGCTTCCGACGCGAACAACTTCGCCATCCCGGCCTCCAGGTCGCAGCGTTCGCCGGCGTCGTATTTCGCGGCGGCTTGCTCGACCAATAGGCGCGACGCTTCGACACGCGTGGCCATGTCGGCCAGCTTGATCTGGATCGACTGGTGTTCGCAGATCGGCTTGCCAAAGGTCTTGCGTTCCTGGGCGTAGCGCAGAGCGTCGTTCATTGCGGCGCGGGCGACGCCAACCGCACGTGCGGCGACGTTGATGCGGCCGAGCTCGAGGCCGCCGACGGCGTGGTGAAAGCCGTGGCCTACTTCGCCACCCAGTATGCGGTCGGCCGCGATCCGGTAGTCGTCGAAGCTCAAGGCCACGCTTTCGACGCCGCGGTAGCCGAGCTTTTTGAGCTTGCCGTCGACATTGAAGCCGGGCCCGCGTTCGGCCAGGAACATGGTCATGCCTTTGTGCGCGGGTTCGGCATCGGGGTTCGTCTTGGTCAGGATGGCGTACAGCGATCCATACATGCCGTTGGTGATCCACATCTTGGAACCATTGAGAACGTATTCATCGCCGTCGCGTTTGGCCTGGGTCTTGATGCCCTGCAGATCGGTGCCGGCGTCGGGTTCGGTCAGGCATAGCACGCCATGTAATTTGGCGGCTGCGAGTTTTGGCAGGAAACCTGTTTTCTGTTCTTCGGTTCCGAAGCGCGAGATCAAGTGACCGAGCATCATGTGTGTATTGATCACCCCCGCCAGACTCATCCAGGTTTCGCAGAGCAAGGTGATGACCTTGGCATAGCTCGACGCGTTCATACCGAGGCCGCCGTGCTCGACGGGATACATCAGAGAGAACAACCCCAGTTCCTTCATTTGTTTCACCAGATCTTCCGGATACTCATCCTCGTGATCGAAATGCTTGACCACGGGGCGAACCTCTTTGTCGAGCCAGGTGGCGATCGAGTCCAGGATCTGGGTCTCGTCTTCTGTGGTGAATTGTTCTGCGGAAGCGGCCATGTTCGGTCCTCGTTCTAGTGCGTGATCTATTGTCTTAAGCCGGCCTCGCGCATCAAAGGCATGACGCGCTCGCCGAAGTATTTGAGCTCCTCGAAGTAATCCAGCCACGAGAGGATGAAACCTTCGATACCCATTGCGTGTACCGCCTGCATTTTGTCGACGACCTGCTCGGGCGTGCCGACGAGCGGGTACCCGCCCCAGCCCGCGATAAAGCGCTCGCCGAAGCGGCGTACCGACTCGACGTCGCCGAACGAGCCGCTCTCGATCCCGAGCATGCGTATGATGTTTTCCGTCGCTTCCCAATCGCCTTCCCTGACGATGTAATCGTAGAGTTCTTGCGCCTCTTTTTCCGTATCTCGGCAGCACACGATACCGTAGGTCATGACCCCGCATTCGCGCTTGTGAGCCGCTGCGCGCTTTTTAACGTCGTCGATCTTGACCTGCGTCTCGTCCACGGTAGTGATGCTGGTGAAGTTGAAATCGACGTGCCGGGCTGAAAATTCGCGTCCGGCGTCAGAGCTGCCGGCGTTGATGAGTACCGGCCAGGGTTTCTGGATCGGCTTCGGTAACAGGAAGCCCTCCTTGATATTGAAAAACTCGCCGGCGTGATCGAAATCCTGCTCTACCCAGGCGCGTTTGATGCAGGTCAACCACTCATCGGTAAGACGGTAACGCTCCCCGTGCTCGAGCTGTTCGATGCCGAACATCTCGATCTCGGGGCGAAACCAGCCACTCACGATGTTGAGACCAAAGCGCCCCGCTGAAATGTTGTCGATCGTGGCGCATTGTTTGGCTGCGAACAGCGGATGTACGGTCGGCACGTGCGCGGTCGCGAAGACCATGATGTTGCGGGTGCTGCATGCCATCGCCGTGGCCCAGGTGAAGACCTCCAGGTTGTCGGCATTGAATTTGGTCGTCCCACCGAAATGCTTCCAGCGGCCCACCGGGACGAGTAATTCGAGCCCGAGATCGTCGGCGAGTTGACTGATCTTGAGGCTGTGCTCGTAGGTTGGCTCGAAGGTGGTTTCGGCATGGGTTATGGTGCAGCCATTGCTGCAGTTCTGGCCGAAGATACCGAGCTTGAGCTTATTGTCGTTGAACACGGGCACATGCCGGCGCCGCCATTCCTTGATGTCGTCCAGATGATGCATGGATGGAGATGATGAACTATCTCGCGTATGGATCCAATTTGTACCCGCCACGCCTGAAGGCGCGAATCGCAGTCGCCGATACCCTTGGCGCGTTTGAATTAAACGGCTGGAAACTCGAATTCAATAAGCGCGGCGGCGATGGCTCGGGGAAATGCAATCTGGCGGCGGACGCCGATACCAAGGCGTTTGGCGCCGTGTACGCGATCACTCCGTCGGATAAACAAATTCTCGATCGTATAGAAGGACTCGGCCGAGGTTACGATGAAGCTTGGCTGGAGGTCGAAGGCTTAGGCGCCTGTTTCTTTTACAGCGCCAAAGCAGACTATATCGACTCGCGCTTACAACCGCATGATTGGTACAAGGCATTGGTGTTGGCTGGCGCGCATTATCACGGGTTTCCCCGCAGCTATATCGATGCCATCGAGGCGGTCGCTGCGTGCCCCGACCCGGACGCCGCGCGACGCGCAGAAAACCTCAGCGTACTGCAGGCGCCGCCTTGACAGATCTGGACTAATTCGGTCTGATCGTCAGCCCCTCACAACATCACGAACGATCATTCCGGGGAGGTAGCTATGTTCGATATGTCCTGGATGAAAAAATGGCAGGACGCGGTCAACAACAACGGCCCGATGAGTTGGATCGGTAAGCACTTCACCGCCAATCTGCTGTTCGGTTTTGGCGACCATCAATACGTCGTTTCGTTTGACCAGGGCAAGCTAGCGGAGGTTACCGATGAGTTCGGGCCGGAAACCTGCTACGAACTCGCCATCAAAGGCCCGGCCGAAAGCTGGAAGAAATTCTGCCAGGAAACGCCGCCGCCCATGTACAACGACCTATGGGCGATGGCGCACCCGTTGCACGGACGCGTGACGCTCGACGGCGATCAGATGGTCTTGTGGCAAAACATGCGCGCCTTGATGTGGGCGCTGGACCGCATGCGCGAGATCTGACCTTAAAATAAGGAGAACAATGATGGCCAATATCGAACCGATCACGGGACGTTATATCTGGGTGCCGTACGAAGGTACGGATTACCGCATCTTTTTCGAAGAGGCGGGTGAAGGCGTTCCGATGGTCTGCCTGCATACGGCGGGTACCGATTCGCGGGAATGGCGGCATCAACTGTGCGATCCGGCGATCAATAAGGACTTCCGCGTCATTGCGCTCGACATTCCGCGCCATGGCAAGTCGATTCCACCTTACGACTGGTACAAGGAAGACGACGAATACAAGCTAACCGCAAAGTTCTATGCGGGCATCCTGATGTCCTTCTGCCGCGAGTTGGGTTTGGACAAACCGGTGATCATGGGCAGCTCCATGGGCGGCAACATCTGTATGCATCTTGCCGAAAATTATGAGTCCGAGCTCAAAGCGCTGATCGCGATCGAGGCGTGTGAGTATTCACCGGGCTGGCATATCGACTGGTTGCGTCATTCGCACATCCACGGGGGTGAGACCTGTGCAACCTCGGTGTTCGGCCTCATGGCGCCGCAGAGCCCCGATAAGTATCGTTGGGAAACGTGGTGGTATTACGCACAGGGCGGACCGGGCGTATTCAAGGGTGACCTCTATTTCTACAGTGTGGACCACGATTTCCGTGGCCGTACCGAAAAACTATCCGGTGAAGTGCCGATCTATTACATGACGGGCGTCTATGATTTTGCGTGCACGCCCGAGATGACCGAAGAGGCGGCCAAGAACACGAAAAACTCCGAATGCATCATCATGGAGGAGATCGGGCATTTTCCGATGAGTGAAAACCCCGAGCTGTTCAACCGTTATCTGATGCCGGTGCTGGAAAAAATTCTCGCGCTGGCATGACCGATGACCACGAAGAACTCGTATCGCAGCTGCGCGATACCATCCAGAAAGTCTGTGAGGAATTTCCGGGTGAATACTGGCGCGAGAAAGACCGCGACCGGGTTTACCCCAAGGAATTTGTCGATAAGCTGACGGAGCTCGGCTTACTCGCGTCGTTGATCCCCGAAGAGTATGGCGGTAGCGGGCTGCCGATCTCGATAGGCAGCGAGATCATGAAGGCCATCCACGAGTTCGGCGCGAACGCCGGCGCCTGTCACGCCCAGATGTACACCATGGGGACGGTGCTTCGTCACGGCAGTAAAGATCAGAAAGCACAATACCTGCCGGGGATCGCATCGGGCGAGCTTTGCCTGCAGGCGTTCGGCGTGACGGAACCGACTGCGGGTACGGACACGACCAGCATCTCGACCTTCGCCGTGCGTGATGGTGACGGGTACATCGTCAATGGTCAGAAGGTGTGGACGTCGCGGGCGGAGCATTCGGATCTCATGCTCCTGCTCGCTCGCACGACGGCGAAAGAGGACGTTGAGAAGCGCTCGGACGGTTTGTCGGTGTTCTTAATCGACATGCGCGACGCGAAGAACAACGGCATGACGATCAAACCCATCCGCACCATGATCAATCATTCCACGACCGAGATCTTTTTCGACGACATGCACATACCGGCGTCCAGCCTGATCGGCGAGGAAGGCAAGGGGTTTCGCTACATCTTGTCCGGCATGAATGCGGAACGGATCTTGATCGCAGCCGAATGCATCGGGGATGCGCGCTGGTTCATCAAAAAGGCCTCCGACTATGCGCGCGAGCGCGTGGTGTTCGGTCGCCCGATCGGGCAGAACCAGGGGATTCAATTCCCGATCGCGCGCGCCTACGCGCAGACCGAAGCCGCCGAAGCGGTGCTCGACAAAGCCTGCCGCACCTATGAATCAGGCGACAACGCCGGCACTCAGGCCAATTTGGCGAAATTATTGGCTTCCGAAGCCTCGTGGGCGGCGGCCGACACCTGCATGCAGACCTTCGGCGGCTATGCGGTCGCGGAGGAATACGATATCGAGCGTAAGTTTCGCGAGGCACGGCTCTATCAGATCGCACCGATATCGACCAACTTGATCTTGACCTACCTCAGTGAGCATGAACTCGGGCTGCCGCGTTCTTACTAGGAGTAATCATGGCTGAACGAGCAGATGCGGTGACCCTGCCGCGCTTCAACGCGTACATCGGCGGTAAGAACGTCGCGCCCAAATCGGGCGAGTATTTCGAAACGATGAATCCCTATACCTCGGCGACTTGGGCGGAGATCGCGCGCTGCGGGGAACTCGAAGCGGATCAGGCCGTCGCAGCTGCCCATAATGCCTTCACGCACGGCGAGTGGCCGGCGATGACGGCGACGCAACGTGGCGCCTTGTTGCGGCGTTTGGGCGATTTGATCGCCGAGCACGCCGAGGAGCTCGCGGAGTATGAGGTGCGTGATAACGGCAAACTCATCAGCGAGATGGCGGCGCAGACCGGCTATCTCCCGCAGTGGTATTACTACTACGGCGGCCTTGCCGACAAGATCGAAGGATCGGTGATCCCGATCGACAAGCCGGACACCTTTACTTACACGCTGCACGAGCCGCTCGGCGTCGTCGTTGCCATCACGCCGTGGAATTCACCGCTCTTATTACTGTCGTTCAAGCTCGCGCCCGCGCTCGCGGCCGGCAACACCATCGTCATCAAACCGTCCGAATTCACCTCCACCTCGACGTTACGATTCGTCGAGCTGATCGATAAGGCGGGGTTTCCACCGGGCGTCGTCAATGTCGTCACGGGCTTCGGTGCGGAAGTCGGCGCGGCCCTCGTCGAGCACCCCAAAGTGGCCAAAGTTGCGTTTACAGGTGGTAGCCAAAGCGGAGCGATCGTCTACCAGGCCGCGGCCAAAGGTCTCAAGCGTTGTACGCTCGAACTCGGCGGCAAGTCGCCGAACATCATCTTCGACGACGCGGACATCGACAATGCCGTCAAAGGCGCCGTGTCGGGGATCTTCGCGGCAACCGGTCAGACTTGTATAGCGGGATCGCGCCTGTTGGTGCAGGACGGTATTTACGATGCGTTCGTAGCGAAGCTCGTCGAATTTGCCAAAACGGCGCGCATGGGTGATCCCATGGAGCGTGACACCCAAGTCGGTCCCGTCACGACGCCGCCCCAGTTCGACAAGATACTGAGCTACATTCAGATCGCCAAAGACGAAGGCGCCGAAGTGCTGCTCGGTGGCGGTCCCGCGAACGGGCGGCCGGAATGCGGCACGAGCCGATACTTCGTCGAACCTACGATCTTCGGTGGCGTGACCAACGGGATGCGCATCGCGCAGGAGGAAGTATTCGGTCCGGTTTTGTCGATCATTCGGTTCAAGGACGACGAGGAAGCGGTCGCGATCGCGAACGATATCGCTTTCGGCTTGGCAGCGGGTGTCTGGACGCAATCGATCAAACGTGCGCTGGAAGTCTCGAAACGGGTTCGCGCCGGCACCGTGTGGGTCAATACCTACCGCGCCGTGAGCTATATGTCTCCGTTCGGCGGTTACAAGCAAAGCGGACTCGGCCGCGAGAATGGCATCGAGGCCATGCGCGAATATATGCAGACCAAGAGCGTATGGATCTCGACCGCCGCTGATGTCCCGAATCCGTTTATCTTGCGCTAGTCAAAATCATGTCCGAGCCAGCTTTAGACGGTCTCCTCGTCGTCAGCCTCGAGCAGGCCGTGGCCGGTCCGTACTGCAGCCGCCTGTTGGCCGAGGCCGGTGCGCGGGTCATCAAGCTCGAACGGCCAGAAGGCGATTTCGCACGCGCGTATGACAAGGTGATCAAAGGCGACAGCGCGTATTGGGTGTGGCTGAACGGTGGTAAGGAGTCGATCGTCGTCGATCTCAAAACCGGCGCCGATCAGATCCTGCTTCGCAACCTGTTGAAACGCGCCGATGTCTTCATTCAGAATCTGCGGCCCGGCGCCGTCGACCGCCTCGGCTTCGGCTATGCGGCGATACACGAGATGAATCCGGATCTCGTTATGTGCAGTATTTCCGGCTACGGGCAGAGCGGCAAGTATGAGGAGATGAAGGCCTACGACACGCTCATACAGGCCGAAACCGGTTTGTGTTCCGTCACCGGTCCGCCCGGCTTGCCGTGCAAGGTGGGGACATCCATCGTCGATATCTCGACCGGCCTGACGGCTTATGGCGAGATCCTGAAGGCCTTGATCAAGCGCGGTCGTGACGGGCACGGTGCCCACGTCGACCTGTCGCTGTTCGAAGTCATGTCCGAATGGATGGCGGTGCCGCTGAGCTACTATGAGTACGGCGACAAACTCCTGCACGGTACCGGTTTGGACCACGCCCAGATCGCACCGTGTAGTGCTTATGAGACGGCCGACGGCCCCATCATCATCGTCATACAAAACGAGCGTGAGTGGACCCAGTTGTGCCGTGACGTGCTCGAAGCGCCCGAGTTGGCGGAGGACGATCGCTATAAGGAAAACATCCTTCGGGTAGAGAACAAAGATGCCCTACGCGTCGATATCGAAGCCTACTTCAAACGCTTCCGCCGCGCCGAGATGGCCGACAAGCTCCAACGAGGCGGTATTGCGTTCGGCAACCTGAATGACGTCAGCGATCTGCAACGCCACCCGGCCCTGAAGCGAAAAACGATTGAGACCTCGGGTAACGAAGTTTCGCTCGTGCGCCGCGTCGGCGATGCGACTGAATCGCCCGCGCGCGTACCGGATCTGAATGAACATGGCCCGGCCATCCGGACCGAGTTCTGCTGAAATCCCATAGGAGGACACGATGAAATTGCGTCTATTCGCCCTTACGCTCGCCTTGACCCTATGCGTCACGACACATGCCGAAGAAAAATGGTGGCCGTCGAAATGGGGCGCCGACGATACCCTGGGCTCTTTTAATATGCTGAGTTCGGCCTTGACGCTCAAGGCGGCGAAGCTCATCAAGACCGGCAAGACCTACCGCTTGGGTATAGAGACGAACAAGGATACG
The DNA here is from genome assembly GCA_965217605.1 of Gammaproteobacteria bacterium. Lineage (GTDB taxonomy): Bacteria > Pseudomonadota > Gammaproteobacteria > JAYYZW01. The sequence goes on along the minus strand of CBDCJB010000001.1, from coordinate 389,260 downwards.
CCGGCCTTCCCGCCCCGCACCTTCAATATCCGCATCCTCTATCCCAATCAATATGACGACTTCGCTTATGGCGACAACAAGTTCAATTACCTGGACGACATCATCTCCGGCTGGATCGGAGTCGGATCGCAGCTCGACGGTCTGGGCCACGCCGCGACGGCGGGCGTTTTCTACAACGGACATCGCGCGAAGGATTTCGCCAAAGTGGATGGCGTGACGATATTCGGCATGGAGGATCTACCGCCCATCGTGAGCCGCGGCGTGTTATTGAACATGGCCGCTTGTATGGGCAAGGACATGTTGCCGGAAGGCACACCGTATACGCGTGACGACATCATTGCGTGCGAGACAAAACAGGGGACGTCTATCGAAAAAGGCGATGTGGTGCTGTTTCATTCGGGCTGGTTGAACCTCATCGGAACGGATCCCGAACGCTTCGGTAAAGCCGAGCCCGGTGTGGGCGTCAGCGGCGCCGAATATCTCATTGAAAAAGAAGTGCTTGCAGTCGGCGCGGACACCTGGGGTGTGGAGGTTTTGCCGGCGGAGGACCCCAAGATCCTCTACCGGGTGCACCAGCTCCTGATCAACTTCAACGGCATTTACCTGCTGGAGAACATGGACACGCGGGAACTCGCGAAAGACAAAGCCTATGAATTCATGTTCGTACTCGGTCCGGCACGCGTGTCGGGTGCAGTGCAGATGATCGTCAATCCGATCGCAATTAGATAATCATTGGGTTGAATACCACTACCCACCACGTCGACGGTCCTTATTTCGAAGATTTCAACGTTGGAGACAGTTTCAGCGCGCCATCGGTGACCGTGACCGACGGGCATGCCGCACTCTACCAGGCGACCGTAGGCGATCGCCTGCGCTTACCGCTCGACCACGCTCTGGCGCGCGCGGTGACGGGTACGCAGCGTGCGCTCGTCCATCCGATGCTGGTGATCAACCTGGTCAACGGACAGACGACCTACGCATCGCAGCACGTCAAGGGGAATCTCTTCTATCGCGGTTTATTGCTGCGGCAACCGGTGTTCATCGGCGACACCTTGACGACGACGACGAAGGTCGTGGGCCTGCGGCAAAACCGGCCGAAACCGGGCCGTGCGGCGACCGGCATGGTCGCGCTCGAAATGGAAACGATGAACAGCGGCGGCGCGTGTGTGATGCACTACTGGCGGTGCCCCATGATCCCGTGTCGCGACGCCGAGGCCGAGACCGGATACGAGGATGACTTCGACTGGATCCCGGAGGCCCTGGACGGCGCGCAAATACAAGCTGCCATTCCAATGGACTGGGACGTGTCGGCGCTTGCGGCGGATAAATTCAATGTACCGGCGCCATCGATCGGCGCCGGTGATCGGGTCATCATCGAGGCGCAGGACACGGTAACGTGTGCGCCTGAATTAGTGCGCGTGACCGGCAATATCGCCTTCACCCATACCGATGCATCACGCAGTTATCTCGGCAAACGCCTGGTGTACGGAGGACATACGATTTCGCTCGCGTTCGCCCAGATCTGCCGCGCGATGCCGAACATCGTGACCTTGATCGGCTGGCAGGGCTGCGATCACCTGGGGCCGGTGTTGGAAGAAGATATCATCCGCACGGAGTTCAGCATTACCGAGGAGGCCGGCGTCGATAATGGCGGTAAGCTTTGTGAGTTGCACGCAAAGTGCTTTGCCAAACGGACGGAGGCGGATACCGACGATTACGCGGAGTCCGAGGTCCTGGATTGGCGATTGGTGTTGTGGGCGTTGTAAACCGATTGATATTAGAAGTGGCCTCAAAATTCATCTGAGGCGTTCAGGCAAGGCGCGCGGGCATTCGAGGAGCGCAGTTTATGCGCAATTTGCGGCTTCACCGCCCCGCACCGGAGAAGGTCGCGCAACGCAGCATCAACGTCTCAGATGAATTTTGAGACCGCTTCTACAAGCCTGCGCTATGTCCCCCATCCACGACAAGCACGTTCCCGTTCATAAACTGCGACGCATCCGACGCTAGAAACAGGATCGCGCCATCCAGATCTTCCGGTTGCCCGAAGCGCCCGGTTGGAATGCCTTGCTTGAGGCGCTCGCCTGCCTCGGATTTAAGCCAGTCACGATTCATCTCGGTTTCGAAATAGCCCGGAGCAAGCGCATTCACGCGTATGCCCTTATGCGCGAGATCGACGCACAGGTCGCGGCCGAGGTTGATCAAGGCGGCTTTCGCGGCGGCGTACGGTGGAATGTGACCCAACGGTCGAAGCCCGAGTACAGAGGCAATATTAATGATGCTACAGGGGCGTCCGTCCGCGACCCGATGTTTGATCACGGCCTGCGCCAGCGTCCACGGGGCGCGCAGATTGGTCTCGTAAACCTGGTCCCAGTCCGCGTCTTCGTAGCGCTCCGGGGCTTTCACGATAGCGATGCCGGCATTGTTGACGAGCACGTCGATCGGCCCGCCCTGTTCGGTTTCTTCAATGCAGGTGCGGATCGCGTCGCGATCCCGTACGTCGAGCTTGACGATCCGGCATTGGCCATCAAATGCCGCGATTTCTGCGCCGAGTGCTTCGAGCTTGTCGACGCTGCGCGCCGCGAGTACGACTTCTGCCCCGGCACGCGCCAGCGTCCACCCGAAGCGCTTGCCCAGACCCATCGACGCGCCGGTGACGAAGGCGCGTTTCCCGGTCAGGTCGAAAAGGTCGCGCGGATCGTAATCCGCCACGGGACGGGACACTAGAGCCCGAGTTTGGGTTTGACCCAGGCCGCCATCTTTTGCACCGCATCGTCCGCTTCCGGGGCTTTGCCGGCCATGAAGTGGAACACGTGCTGCATCTCGGGATAGACGTCGCATTTGATATCTACACCGGCATCCTTGGCCAATTTCTCGAAACGCAGCGAATCATCCAGCAGCGTTTCATCGCCTCCGACTTGAATATAGATCGGTGGCAGGCCGGCCAAATCCGCGCAGAGTAAATTGGCCAGTGGGTCTTTGCTCGAAGCGCCGCCCAGGAACATGCCCGCCATACCTTCCAGCACGGGTTTCTGCACCAGGCAGTCCTTCTCCGCATTCGTTTGCAAGGTTTCGCCCGTGCCCTCCGGGTCATACCAGGGCGACATCGGCAGCGCGGCCACGGGCATTGGCAAACCCTTGTCGCGGATCCCGAGCAGTACCGAGGTGCACAAGGCGCCGCCGGCGGAATCACCAGTCGTACAGATGTGTTCGGCCTTATAGCCCTCGTCCAACAGCCAGCTATACGCCGTTACTGAATCTTCGACTTGTGCGGGGTGCGGGTTTTCCGGTGCGCGGCGGTAATGCAGGATGAGGGCTTTACAGCCGACGGCCTTGGCGATGTGGCCGAAGATCTTGCGATGCGTGTACATCGAACCGACGACATAACCGCCGCCGTGGGTACACAACACTACGCGGTCGTCCTTGCATCCTTTAGGGATAGCCCACATCGCCTCGACGCCGCCCGCGTCCACTTCGATGTAATCAATACCACCCGGTTCACCGGTGATGTCGCCCCATTCATCGAAGAGATCACGCATTTCATCCAGGTTCATCTCGGGGTTCGCGGCCATCGCCTCAACCCAGTGCTGATAGAGAGCCTTGATCGCGTTCGCTTGTGGACTTGCCATTTTTTTCCCTCCCAGGTGCGCGGCGCGGCTCGACTCCGTTAACGTGCGCCGACGTTGAGCGCCGAGGGCTCGAAGTCTTTCGGTTTCATTTTTTCGAGATTCGTCAGCGTGACCGTCTGCAGGGTCGTGCAATGCATGTTCTGGACATCAATGGCCGCTGCCGAATCAAACATCGGTACTCCGGTGCCGTGATTTTGCTCCAAATGGTAGTCCGGGTGCGCGAGGCCGGCGATGAGGAACTTCCAAAGCACGCCGCCGCGGTCATAGATCTTGCCGAATACCGGCACCTGTGTTTGCGCGTCGAGGTAGAAAAACCGTTTGGATAAGGGATGGTCTTTACGCTTAGGCACGCCTTCCAGGATGAGGACCTTGCGCACCTGCCAGGTGACCTTGGGAAAACAGCCGGAGTGGCCGTGGAAATCGACGAAATAATGATCGTAGCGCCGCGTCTTGTCCGCCGACACCTCGATCTGATCGTGGCGGTACATCGGCAGCAGTACATGGCTGGTACCCACGAAGGTCCATTCCATGTCCTTGAGACGTCCGGTATACCCGAGGAAATCCTCGATCATGATGTCGCTGCCCAAAAACGAGTCGGTGCGCATGGTCGTCGCGACCCGCCGCACCCGCCGCAATAGCGGTACATACATCCAACCCTGTTCTTCGGCGTTATCGTCGCTGTTATAGAAGATCAAGAGTTTGGTATTCGCGACGTCCCCGGGGTCCAACGCAGTAAGCGAGATGGCATTGTAAACTTCGTGCATGTTATCCTCGATTTCGGGGATAGGATCGATGACGTGCCGGTGCATGAAGCGCATTTGCTCGGCTTCGAAGGTCAGCACGCGTTCGATCTTCTGGCTGCGCATGTCGCGGTAGTGCCAGTACATTTCGGGAATCTTGCCGCCGTCGCCGCCATAGGCGTAGCGCAGATTCCAGGCGAGCTTTTCACCCGCACGCGGGTCACTGGTCGACATTTCACCTGGGAAGGGACGTCCGGCGACGTAATTCAGTATTTCGCTGGTGTTGCCGCCCAATTGCGTTTGCCCGCCGTACTGCGCGGTGGCCGCTACGAAGGCCGGATGTGGATCGAAGGACATGGGCTCGCCAACGGTGATACTCACCCACCCTTGGGCTATCAGTTCGGCGAAATCAGGATCCAGTAACTGCTCCACCTGTTCCAAGTTGTCGTGGTTGATGATGGTCCCGGGCGGTGGTGACAATTCGAGGGCGTGTGCCAGGTCGAAGTCGAAATCACCGGTCAGCGCAGAGAGCGGCCAGAGGAGAGAAGCAGCGGTAAGAGCGCGACCGTATCGATTCATGGAAGATGACTCGTTGAATAAGTTGAAGTAGTGATTAAATCTCAACGCCCGGGTCGTATTCATCGCCGATAATGCGTACGACGGACCAGGCAGCCATGCCGCGTATCCCGGAATCCTCGTCTTTCAGCATCGGGAGGATCGCCTCGAGGTATTCACGGTCCTCGCGCTCGCCGACTAGCCATACGGCCTGCATGCGAATATCTGCGTTCTCGTGTTTCAAACCCCATTCATAGACGTTCCCAGGATCGGCATCGATCCACGCCCAAGACTCGAGTAGACGTGTGCCGGAATCGGAGGTCAGTTTGCAGCAACTCATCAGGTTTTCAGAAATCTGTACGGCAACCTCGGCGCGCACGCGTCGCAAACTGGCCGCCGCCACCGAAGAATCAAGGCCGATCCCGTTTATGATGATTTCTTTCAACTCCGCGATCGCGTCTTCGACACCGAGCCCGGCTTCGCTGGCCAATGCAGCGATCTTGACGACCGGCGTACTCGTCGTCCGCAACAATTTCAGCGCTTCTTTGCTTGTATCGCTATCGACCAGGCCTAATCCAACTGCCGCCGCCTCCTGCGCTTGATCGTTGTCGCCGGCGGAGATCTCCAAAAGCTTCGTCAACGCTATATCGCGACTGGGCGTATCCATCAGGACATACCAAGCGTAGGCGCGGCTCACCGGGTCCACCGTAACGTCGGACAGGAACTCGGTGATGCGCGATTCCTTGTCATCGATCGGCATCGCCGCCATCGCCTGCAACGCGAATTTCCTGACCCATGCATCGTCGAAGCCGAGCGCACCCATCAAAAATTCACCCATGTCGGTGCGCGGTTTGCTGGCGATCGACTCGGCAAGGAATTTCATGAAAACGCCGGTATTGCGGATCTCGGCCATGCGGTAAATCACATCGAGCCCTGCGGGATGTTGAACGCTCAACATCATGTCGATGGCCGAACGCTGTATCGACCAGTCGTCGTGATTGATGTAATCAGCGAGAAACTGGAGCGGTTCTCTATCGCCGATGTCGACCAGGGTGCCCGCACCGGCGATCTGGTCATACATGTCGTCGGACTTGAACAAGGTCCGCGCGACTTGGACCGCATCTCGCACTGCGCGCTCGTTTGCGAAGGTAAGCGGCGCGGCAATGAAGGCTAGAAGGGAAATAGCGAACAAGGCGTTCGGGATTCGGCGTTTTGCCATTTCGGTCTCCTCTCAGACGAGCAGAGCGGGCCATGGGACAACGCGCTCTTGTAATCGACCGATCCCGTCGGGAAAGGTTCCTGCGGAGCGCCGATTGTGTGTCACGTAGTTTACGTTGAGTTCCCGGGATTACCTAACGGGGTTCAGCAGACAAAAAAAATGGCGGGGGACATTACGTCTCCCGCCATTTGATTTAGGTGCTTCTTGTTATTAGTTAATCTTCAGAACTGGTATTTCAGTTCGAAGAAGACCTCATCGTAGTTACGTAGTGAACCGAGACCCTCACGCGCCGGGCCAAGTACCGAAGTCACGTAGGGATATGAACTACCCCCACCGAAACCGCGGGTGAAGCCGTCCACGCCGGGCGTGATGAACGACGTAAACGGTCCGGTGTCATGCGTCATGTTCTCGTCGCCTTCCCAGATCATGTTCAACCCACCGCGGATCGACCAGTGGTTGTCGATCAGCCACTCGACGTTGAAGATCAGCACATGGGAGTTGGCCGCCTCTTCCCATACATAGGCGCCAATCGGCTTGATCGTGTCGCGCATGTAGTTGGCGAGGAAGAAGAACGTGGTGATGAAGTTGTGTTCATCGGTGAAGTAACCCGTGTTCTTGTCGCCGTCGTGATCCCAATACCAGGTATCGAAGATCTGCATGGACAGGAAGAACGTGCGATCCTTGTTCAGGAAGGGGATGAACGTCGGACGGTCGAGACCGATCGAAAAGCGCATGACGTCGCTGTTGTCCAGCCAGTTGAACTTGCGCGTATTCGTGACCAACTCGTCGAAGGTCCACGAAGATTCGATGCGGAACACGATACCGGACCACGGCTCGAAGTAGTCGACGGCTAGGCCGAGCGTATGAGACCGCTCGTATTCCTGTGACGTCTGCCCGCCGAGATAGGGCAGGCAGCCCAGATTGACGGCCGTCCCCGTGCATACGCCCGCGGCGAAGTAAGCCGGATCGGTGCCCGTGTACAGCGGTGCGAAGTTGCCAGTGGCTAACGCTCGGGCGGCAGCCGTACCCGCCGGTGTACCGGCGGCGTGCGTCTCCAGCATCTGCGCTGCGGTGAGCGGGTCCGTGGAGACTACCGGGAAGGCGTCGAAGACGCCGACCGCGCCAGCTTGAGCCGCCGCAAGCAACTGTCCGGGACCTGCGCCGAATCCGGCGGCAGTGGCCGCGGCGCGAAAGCCGACCAGATCGCCGACCGTCACGTCATTGGCCATTCTGAGGCCGGTACCGGGTGCAGTGAGAAAACCGGCGGCCAAATTGACCGTATGGAACTTGAATGCGCCGAGGTCGTTCCAGCCGTACCAGTGCGACAGCGCGACGCGGAAATCACTGAACCGGAACTCCCAACGCCAGCCCGCTTCCGTGTTTTTGAGCTTGTGCTCCGGACGGTTGTTGATACTCAACCCTGCCGGTGTGCCGAAGCCCGATGGCTGGCGCCTGTCCTGTGGCCCGCCGCTACCGCAGATATCCGCCGCCGGCATACCGTTGGCGATGGCGGTCGCGCCGCTGACGCAGGGCTCGATGGAAAAGAACGTATTGAAGATCGCAAACGTACTGACGTCCTTTGCAAACGGATGCGCCCAGAACCCGGACGGGTTGCCGAGTCCGACTTGCTGGAACTCGTCGAAGTTCCATATCACCTGGAACGCGTTGTCCGTCAGCGGTCCGATCGAGCCGGCCTTGTACTGCACGGATGCCATCCACTGCGGGATGCGGATGTCCTCGAACGAATCGAAAAACAAGTGCTGTCCGAAGTCGACCGGATTGATCAGATCCTGGAGCCGGAAGAAGTCCGTCTTACCCCACACGATCTGCTGCTTACCGACGCGGATCCAGAAGTCGCCGATGACGCCGTCCACGTACAATTCGCGGAAAGGATAGAGGCGTCCGTTGGAGTCCGTATTGGCCGTCGCGACATCGATGTTGTCGATGTTCAGATCGACACAACGGTTGCAGGTCAGGTTCAGGTTTGACGATTTCTGCACGACCAGCGGAAAACCACCACCGGGCGCATTGACGAAACCGCCGCCACCGGGAACGAAGCCGGCGAATGGTTCGCCGGGTTGATTGAAACGAACCCGTTGGCGTGTAATCGGGCTGCGGGCGAAATCAACCTCGAAGTTCTTTTGCAGCCACGACATGGGCTGAAAACCTTCGCTGACGATGTTGAAGATACCGCCGGTCGGGCTGGACAGGGGGCTGGCGGCGCCGATACCGAGAAGGTTATCGAAGCCGTTGAACGCCAGCAGATCGGACTCTGCAGTGAACGCTTGCCGACCCTGTAACGAGGGTTTGGTCGTCCCGTCACCAATACGGTTCGCGGACAGGTCACCCATGTCTTGCACGATGTCGTACTCGGGCCGCGCGATTGCGACGAAGGTCAGTTCGTCGAATGGACCGACGTCGACGTAGCTCAGCGCTGCCTCGATCTGCAGCCTCTGAATCCACTGCCCGAGGTGCGTTGTACCTGCGAGCACGCGTGTGCGCGTCTCACTTTTAAGAAACCCTTCGACCTCCAGCTCGCCGCCCAAGGCGTCGATGGTGATACGGGCTTGTACCGGTGTGGCAACGAGCGCCAGCAACAGCAAAGCCAGGGTCGCTTGGAAAGCGCCTTTAAAGTGGTTCATGGTTTTATCTCCCATGGTTTCCCCCTATCAGAATGACCGCGAGCCCCGTTAGGTGCCCTTGGCCGGTTCTTCCTCTTGAAGATGGTATGCATGTTCGTCTACCGCCTTGCTGGCCTCGTCGCCGGTATCGGCGTCATCGACGTGCGTCTGCATCACGAAGCTCGGCTTGAAGGTTTTGACCAGTAGCGGCAGAAGTGAAATGGCACCGATCATGTTGCTGACCATGAGCAACGACAGCAGCATGGCCATTTCACTGTTGAATCTCAGTGACGATCCCGGGATCCAGTAAAAGATTCCGGCGACAACGGTCACCGCCGTGAACAACACTGCGGCACCGGTGGTCGAGAGTGCGACGCGCACGGCATCGTCGATGTCGCGGTGGCGAACTTCCTCGCGCATGCGGTCGAGCATGTAGATCGCGTAATCCACACCGATACCGATACCGACGGCGGTCACGGGTAATGTATTCACATTCAGACCGATGCCGCGAAAACCCATATAGGCGCGGTTGATCAGCACGGCCATCGCCAACACCACGAACACCAACAGCGCCGCGGTAATTGACCTGTAGGTCAGCATCACCGAGGTCATGACGACGACCATGATGAGTAGTGTCTGTAACAGTTCCGAGCGCTCGACTTCCTGGTTCGCGGCGGCGGTCGTGCCGATGATGCCGCCGGCAAATCGCGGCGTGACACCTTCGATCGGATTCGCTTCGAGGAATTCGACGGCGGCATCGATTGCGGCATACACGGTCGGTCCGGTCGCATCCTTGAAGAACACGACGAAGTTCGCGGTACGGCCTTCGAGGTCCATGTATTCGAGGATGACGCCCGGAATCGCCGCACCCGCTTCATACATGAACAGCGTGTTGCCGACGTCGCGTTGGGTCGCCGGTACCAGTGACCACCTCGGGTCGTCGTAGTGGTACAGGCGATTGATCGAGCGCACCAGATTCGGAATGTCACGCGTGCCGCCGTAATTAACCGTGTTCGCCATGTGCCGGCCGAATTCTTCCATGACCTCGACGACCTCGGGTTTCTTCATCTCGTGGGCTTCTTCGGCCTCGAAATAGATACTGAATTGATTCGCGCCTGCGAATCGGCCCGCGATATTCGCCGCCGCGATGTTGTATTCGGACTGCTGGAACAGGATCGGCGAGCCGGGTTTGTTTTCGCCGACCACTGCATCTTTCGCGAACCAGAGCGCGCCGACGATGAGTGTGCCCGCGATACCGAAAATGATTAGGCCGGCACGCGGTGAAGTCAGGAACACCGACCAGCTCGACATGATCCTCGAGTAGACGTGTTTGTGTTCTTCGTCGCGACTGACTTTCGGCGGCGGAATATAAGACAGGAGCAGCGGCACCAGGATCGTCACGGTGACGAGGTTACTCAAGGACCAGAAGCTGCAGAAGATGCCGAGCTTCGCGATGATGGGAATCGACGACACCGCGAGCACCAACAAGCCACCCGCATCGGTGAAGATCGCGATCGAGGCCGGTACGATCAGTTCGCCCATACTGTGGCGTACCGAGTCGTCACGCGAATGGCCGAGGCGGATCTCGTCGTGATAGCGCTCCATCATCTGCACGCAGTGACTCGCCGTGCGGGCCGAGATCAGGATCGGTACCACCAGGATCAGCGGATCGAGGTTGTAGCCCAGCCAGCCAACCAGCCCGAGGCCCCAGATGGCCGCCATACCCGTGCCGAGCATCGGCACGACCACGCCGGCGACCGATTGGAAGTGAGATGCCAGCAGAAACACCATGACGGCCAGGGTGACGCCAAAGATCAAGGCGAGTTCGCCCGAGTGAAAGTAGATCCAGCCCTTCAGCATCGGCTCGCCGGCGATGTAAAGAACCGTCGAGCCATCGGCTTCGACTTCGGTTTTCAGTTCCTTCAGACGCGTGAAGATCTTGTTGTAGTCGAGCCGTTCCTCGTCGAAGCCTGCTAGTATCAGGGCCGCCCGGCCGTCCGTCGAAATGTAGGTGCCGTAAACGATGTCGTTGTTGAAGGCTTCCTCGCGCAGTTCCTTGAGGACGTCGGGATCATCCGGAATTTCCCGGGGCAGTATCGGCTCGGATTTGATCATACCGCCCGAGGTCGTGCGGATACGTCGGATCTTGGGGTGCGCGATACTCGCGACCTGGTAGTGGTTGACGCCCTGGATGACGTCCACCTCTTCGGTGAGATGCTTGATCTTGTTCAGCGTTTCAAACGTGAACATATCGCCTTCACCAGTGACCTCGAGCGACATCGTCACGACGTTGGCGCCGCCGAAGGTTTGCTTCATGCGGTTATAGTTTTTGATATAGCCGTGTTCCGCGGGCAATAGGTCGGCGAAGCGCGAATAGACTTCGATCTTGGGCAAGGCATAAGCCAATAACAGGCTCGGTACCAGCACGATCAAGATCGTGATCGCACGGTGATTTAAAAACCAATTCGCGAGCCTGTGGCCTCTTCTTAATTCTTCGCCGGCGTGTTCCAAGCCTCGTTCCCCCCGGGGTCTAAATTTTTAGACGCGAAAATGCAACGGATACAGTCCGCAGCGACGCAAATTTTGCCATGAATGTTGCTAAAGATAAACACCTAAAACGTTGCGTTTATGCAACATAATCGCAGTTGGTGAAGCCCTTGAGACGCGGCCGCCAACGGGTCATGCCAGCGGCCTTTCAGCGGGCTCGAGCCGGACTCTGAAATCCGGGTCTGAGATCGGTTTTAATAAGCCGGCGCGAAGGGGGTGAGCATGACCGTGATCAATGCGGATGAATTCAGAAGGGCCTGCGGCCTGTGGGCGACGGGGGTATCGATCGTGACCTCGGTCGACGGGCAGGGTAAACCGTTCGGCCTGACCATGAATGCCGTGACCTCACTGTCGCTGGACCCGCCGATGTTCCTCGTGTGTGTCGACAAAGGCTCGGACACGCTGAAAGCTATCCTGGACAGCGGTGTATTCTGCCTGAATGTCCTGGCTCAGGGGCAGCAGGCGTTGTCCGATCGGTTCGCGAAAAAGGGCGACGACAAATTTTCCGGCGTCGCGCATGCGGCGGGCTCGACGGGCGCGCCGGTTCTGGCCGGTACACTGCTGGCCGTCGAATGCACGGTCAAGGCGGTATTACCCGGCGGCGATCATGAGATCTTCTGCGGGGCAGTGGAACAGGTCCGCGCGAATCACGCGGAGTCGGCCGAACCACTGCTGTACTACGGTGGTCAGTATCGCACTGTCAATAAGGCCTGAAACCCCATTGGTTGCCGATCGGCTCCGGGCTTGTGTTCCAGGCACGGTTGTTGCTACCTTAGCGCGCCTATCCGGGGGGGGGCGGGCATCGATAATGGGGAACAAATTCCGCGCCCCGCCATCCGACTCCGATTCAAATTCGAGACCAAACGGCTGACGCTATGAGTGAATTACGCTTCCGATATTGCCTGGTGGGCACAGTATTACTCCTACTCGCGCTGTATGGAGTGGGGCCGGCATTTACCTACAACGGATCGTCGGTGGGAACCGGGCCGAAGCGCACCCCATTGAGAACCGATTTTCTCGGGGCGGCTTATGTACCTGGACTCGACCGCATCGTCGTTACCGGCGCACACGGCCTGATCGGCATGTTGGAAATCGGTGAAACGGAGGCACAACTCAGTGTAGTCGCCGACCATCCGGACGAAGATTTCACCTCGCTCGCGAGATACGGCGACGACGAAGCCCTGATCGGTTCGTCGACTGGCCGCTTGTATCGCTTCGATGGCGAGACCGTTATTGAAATTGCGGAGTTGTCGGAATACTACGAGCCGATCCTCGCCATCGCGGCGGGCGATGCGGGCGTGTGGGTCGTTGGCGGGCGCGGTTTGATCGCGCGGAGCCACGACGGTGAGGAATTCGAGGTGCTCGATATCCGTGACAGCATCGTGAAGCAACCCTTGGCGCCCTTCCCTGACGCATACGACGCCGATTGGTATATGGGCGTCGGCAATATCACGCCGGAGACAATCAAATTCACCGCCTTTCGCGACGGCGAACCCGCCCAGGATCCGCGCGACTACGAGATCCATACCGATGACGGGATCGTGGAGATCGCGGAAGAACTCGACATGGAGCCGCCGCCGACGATCGAATTCGAGTTCCAACCCGGGCCCGCATACCGTGGCGGCGACGTCACCTGGAATGCGATCGTGATGGACGGCAAGACGGTCACGATCGTGGGCGAGTTCGGGATGATCTTGCAAACCGAAGACGACGGCGCAACCTGGATGCGGCGCGACATCGAGATGGTGCCCCACGAGCCGGAACCGCCGTACTGGATGGCCGCGGTGCAAAACGGCGATTACATGTGGTTGACGGGCGCCGGCGGGGTCAGCCAGGTCAGCCAGGACGGCGGCGTAACCTGGATCGACAATCCCTCGTCGGGCCGTGAAGGTATCTTCGGTGTGGCACTGACGGACGACAACACGCCGGTGATCGCCGGCGCGGTCGGGGTGATCGGCATCTACGGTGAAGACGGGTGGCAACTCGCTGATCGCACCCGGTTGAAACTCCTGTCGTGGTTGAGAAACCCAATCGTGATGCCGGACGGGTCGGTGGTGGTTACCGGTGGCCGCGTGACGACGATTCGCTACAAAGACGGTGAGTGGACACGCATCCCCGTCAAGTTCTAATTCCGTTCCTTAATACGCGTTGATGATCTGTCGGCGACGAAAGCACCCTTGCGTGTGATCGTTGACGAGTCCTGTCGCCTGCATGTGCGCGTAAACGATCGTTGATCCTACGAACTTGAAGCCGCGACGTTTCAAGTCCTTGCTCAATCGATCCGAATCTTCACTGGTCGCAACGAAATCCGCGAGACTGCGCGGCGTGTTGATCTTCGGCTTGCCGTCGACGAATGCCCACATGTAATTGCAGAATCCGTCGAACTCCTCCTGCACCTCGAGATAGGCGCGCGCATTGTTGACGGCGGCTTCGATCTTCAGCCGATTTCTGATCAGGCCTTCGTTTCCCAATAGCTTGTCGATGCGCTTAGGCGTGAAGCGCGCGACGCGTTCGGGCTCAAAACCGGCGAAGGCTTTGCGGTAGTTCTCACGCTTCTTTAACACCGTATACCAGCTCAATCCCGCCTGCGCCGACTCCAGTAGCAAGAACTCGAACATGAGTCGGTCGTCGTATACGGGCACGCCCCACTCGCGGTCGTGGTACTGAACGTAATCCGGTTTGTCTAGCGGGACCCACGGGCAACGTGTGGGCGCCTTATCGGTCGTCACCGTGAACTCGTTGCGCGTCGGATTAGCGCGGCGGCAGTCGCGTCCCGGCATCCAATCGAACGCATTCCGCGTTCAGGTAGGACATCTCCAACATCGTGCAGGCAAGCTCCGCGTATTCGCGCGGTTCGCCGAAGCGCTTGGGGTATTCGACCCCTTGCTCGATGCGCTCGCGCACCTGTGGTGACAGGCCGCCGACCATGGGCGTTTCGAACAAGCCGGGGGCGATGACGTTACAGCGAATGCCGTTACGCGAGAAATCCCGTGCAATCGGTAACGACATGCCGACCACGCCGGCCTTGCTGGCTGCATAGGCGACCTGCCCCATCTGTCCATCGAAAGCGGCGACGGACGCGGTGTTGACGATCGCCCCGCGCTCACCCGACTCGCCAACGGGTTCGTTCTTCAGCATTTCGACCGCGGCTAGGCGCAGTACGTTGAACGTACCGATCAGGTTCACGTTGATGACGCTCGTAAAGTGATCCAGCGGGCAGGCCTGGCCTTTGCCGACGGTCTTCGCGGCGACGCCGATGCCGGCGCAATTAACGTTGAAGTGAATGGCGCCGAATCCCTTTATGACCTCTGCGATTCCGGCGTTGACCTGCGCTTCGTCGGTGACGTCGACCTTGCAAAAAATCGCCTTTCCGCCGGATCTAGCAACGGCGGCGTCGCCGAGTTCCTGGTTCAAGTCGAAGATGCCGACGCCGTGAGCGCCCCGTTCGATCAACGCTTCAACGGTCGCAAGTCCCAGTCCAGATGCGCCGCCGGTAACTACGGCGACTTTGCCTTCGATCTGCATAATCTTTCGCTCCTTTGTTTTTTGTACTTTCCGATTTCTTTTTCAAACCAGTTCGATGGCGAGTGCAGTCGCCTCGCCACCGCCGATACACAGACTCGCGATACCCCGTGTGCCGCCGCGATTCTCGAGCGCGTGGAGCAAGGTCACGACGATGCGCGCGCCGGATGCACCGATCGGATGGCCGAGCGTACATGCGCCGCCGTGCACGTTCAGCTGGTCGTGTGCAATGCCAAGGTCTTGCATGGCCGCCATCGCAACCACCGCGAACGCTTCGTTGATTTCGAATAAATCGACCTCATCGATCGACCAGGCGACCCGCTCGAGCAGTTTTTCGATGGCATGGATCGGTGCGGTGATAAACCATCCCGGTTCTTGAGCGTGCGAGCTGTGGGCAAGGATGCGCGCCTTGGCCTCGACGCCGAGGGCTCTAGCGCGTGACTCCGACATGAGCACGAGCGCCGCCGCGCCGTCGGAGATCGAGCTCGAGTTTGCGGCCGTGACCGTGCCGTCCGGCGCGAACGCGGGACGCAGATGCGGGATCTTGTCGAGCTGCGCCTTGCCCGGTTGCTCGTCGGTATCGACCACGGTTTCATCTTTGCGCGTAACCACCGTCACCGCTTCGATCTCGTTTTCGAAATGGCCCTTTTCGATCGCAGCTTGCGCGCGTTTCAGCGACTCGATGGCGTATGTATCCTGGGCTTCGCGGCTGAACGCGTAATGGCACAGGCAGTCTTCGGCGTAAGTCCCCATCAGCCGGCCTTTGTCATAGGCGTCTTCCAATCCGTCGAGAAACATGTGATCGAGCACTTCACCGTGGCCGAGCCGCATGCCGCCGCGCACCTTGGGCAGCAGATACGGCGCATTGGTCATGCTCTCCATACCGCCCGCCACGACCACGCCGGTCGATCCGGCGGCGATGGCGTCGTGGCCCAACATGATGGCCTTCATGCCGGAGCCACACATCTTGTTCACCGTGGTGCACGGCACGCGCATTGACATGCCCGCGCCCAACGACGCCTGACGCGCCGGTGCCTGGCCCAAGCCAGCGGGGAGCACGCAGCCCATGATCGTCTCGTCGACGGCGTCCGGGTCGAGCGACGCGCGTCGCAACGCGCCGCGAATCGCGGTGGCGCCTAATTCAGGTGCGGATACATCTGCAAACACGCCCTGCAGACCACCCATCGGTGTGCGTGCAAGGGACGTGATGACGGCGCCATCCTTCATGCCTTACTCCTGGTTACTCGACGATGAGAATATCAAACCGGGATGCGCGCGACGATGGCATCGGCGATCGGAAATGCCGCGGTGGCGGCGGGCGACGGCGCGTTACACACGTGTGCGCTGCGCGGCGTATGCTTGATCAGGAAGTCGTAGATCATGTCGCCACCCCGAGAGACTGCCTGCGCACGCACGCCGCATTCATGATGACTCAGATCCTCCAGGACCAGGGCCGGGCAATACCGTTGCGCCGCTTGCAGATAACGCCTACGATCGATCGCATGCAGGCATTCGGCCAATCCGGCACGCGGGAAACGCGCTAAAAGACGCCACGTACCGCCGAAAGAGAGCGCCGCGGTCAGATCACGCAGGTTCACCGCCCACTTGCGATAGGACTCGCGGGCGAAAGCCAGCATCGCGGTTGGTCCGACGGTAATGAAGCCGTCCGTCGTCAAGGTCAGATGGACGCCGAGAAAGGGCAAGCGCGGATCGGGCACGGGATAGATCAACGTCGATATGAGCCCGGAGCGCTCGCGCGGCAGGCGGTAATAGTCGCCTCGGAAGGGCACGATGGCGAAATCGGTGTCCAGGCCCGCCAGCCGCGCCAGACGGTCGGCCTGCAAGCCTCCACAAACGACCAGGTAACGCGCGGTGAACGCCCCCTTGTTCGTTTCGATCCGTACCTCATTCGCTGCTTCCACAATGGCTTCGACGCGGGAATTGAGCATGACCACACCACCCGCCGCGCTGATCAAGCGCGCGAGTGTCTCGCAAATCGCGGGATAGTCCGCGATTCCCGTGTCCGCGATGTGCAACGCCCCGAGCCCGACGATATTGGGTTCCAGCGCGCTCACGGCGTCTGCATCCAGTTCGTCGCAACGCAATCCATTCGCACGGGCGCGTTCGCCGAGATTGCTTAGCCGTCCGAGTTCCGCGGCTTCGGTCGCGACGATGAGTTTGCCGCACTGGCGGTGTTTGATATCGAAGCGTGCGCAAAATGCGATCGTCGCTCGTAGACCCGCGCTGCAATATTGGGCTTTCAAACTTCCGGGCGGGTAATACACGCCCGCGTGGATCACACCGCTGTTGTGTCCGCTTTGATGGGCCGCGACGCTCGCTTCCTTGTCGACGACGGCAACCGTTGCGCCGGGGTTCTCGCGCTGCAAGCGATGCGCGGTAGCGAGCCCGAGGATCCCCGCGCCGACGATCAAGTAATCGTAGTCTTCGCCCATATCGAGCCCCGCGTCGCGCATGTCCTCACTGTTATAATCGCCCGGCCCCGTCAAACCGCGTACCCGACCGACCCGCTATGAATGAATCATCCGGTGCAACCAATGTTATTTGGCACCATCACATGGTATCGCGGGACGATCGCCGAAAGTCCAAAGGCCATCGCGGTGTCGTGCTTTGGTTCACGGGTCTCAGCGCTTCCGGTAAAAGCACGATCGCCAGTGCCGCTGAATTGCTGCTGAATCAGCGCGGCGCGCATACTTATCTACTTGACGGCGATAACGTACGCCACGGTCTAAACAAGAATTTGGGCTTCTCGGCAGAGGATCGGGCCGAAAATATCCGCCGCGTCGGCGAGGTCGCAGGACTGATGGCGGACGCCGGCTTGATCACCCTCACGGCATTCATTTCACCGTATAAAGTCGATCGCGATAAAGTCCGCGAATCGCTAGGTACGGAGAACTTCATCGAAATCTTTTGCAAGGCCTCGCTCGAGACTTGCGAGGCACGCGACCCGAAAGGCCTTTACAAGAAGGCTAGAGCCGGTGAGATCAAGCAATTCACCGGCATCGACGACCCGTACGAGGTGCCCGAAACGCCGGAAATCATTCTCGATTCCGACAACAAGGGTATTGCAACGCTTGCCGACGAAGTCGTCGCACACCTCGAAGCGATCGGCATAGTACCTAAGTAAGACCGGTTCTAGTCTTCGGGAACGATAACTTTTCCCGGATTCATCAGACCCTTGGGATCGAGCGCGCGCTTTAATGTCCGCATTACATCGAGCGTCACCGGGTTGCCGTAATGGGCGAGTAAGTCGCGTTTGAGCCGTCCAATGCCATGCTCGGCGCTGAAGCTGCCGTTCAACTCATGTGCGAGATCGTGCACGGTCTGACTGATGGCGGCGCCGCACGTCGTTTTGAATTCGTCCGCATCAACGCCCGTCGGCGCTAATACGTTGAGATGCACGTTGCCGTCACCGATGTGGCCGTAAATGGAGTGCCGAGCGTCCGGCCATCCCGCCGCGATCGCCGTTCGCGCGCGTTCGACGTAACGTGGAACATCCGTGATCGCGACCGATACGTCGTGCTTGATCGAACCGCCTAGGCGTTTCTCCGCTTCAGGGATCGATTCACGTATCCGCCAGAGCGCCTGTCGCTGCGCTTCGCTTTGCGCAACGACGACGTCGACGACCTGCCCCTCTTGCATGGCGGCGGTCAGCGAGCCTTCCATTGCGCCGCTACCTGAACCCGGCTCTTCGCGCACCGCCCATTCGATCAAGACGTAATGCTCGAACGCATTCGACAGCGGCCTTCTGAATCCGTCCAATTCACCCACGACATATTCGAGAGACGCTGACGACACGTATTCGAACGACGTCATCGCGTCACCGCTGGCCGCGCGTAGCCGCGTCAACAGCTCGCATGCCGCGTCGATATTCGCGACGGCGGCCCATGCGGCGCGGTGCTCTGGTGCTTGCGGATAAAGCTTGACTGCTGCCGCGGTAATGATCCCGAGCGTCCCCTCCGCGCCGAGAAACAACTGTTTGAGGTCGTACCCGGTGTTGTCTTTTCTCAATACCGACAATTGGTCGAGTACGCGGCCGTCGGGTAACACGATCTCCAGGCCCAGCACGAGCTCGCGCGCCGTGCCGTATTTCAATACCGCCACGCCGCCTGCGTTGGTCGACAGGTTTCCGCCGATTTGGCAGCTGCCTTGCGAACCCATACTGAGCGGGAATAGGAGTCCGCACTCGCCCGCCGCCTGTTGCGCGTCGCTCAGGACGACACCCGCTTCGAGCGTCATCGTGTATGCGTTGACGTCGACGTCCAGTATCCGGTTGAGGCGTTCGAGACTGATCACGATTTGTTTACCCGATTCATCCGGCGTCGCACCGCCGCAATAACCGGTATTGCCGCCATGGGGCACCATCGCGATGTCATTGTCATGGCAGATCGCGACCACCCTGCTCGTCTCCCCGGTAGAACCGGGTCTGACGATCGCATATGGGCGCCCGTGGTAAATGCGTCGCTCGTCGACGACGTAGCGTGCGGTTTGATCGGGATCGGTGAGGACGTGTTTGGTGCCGACGGTATCCGCTATCTTTACCAGCGGTTCCATTGCGGAAAAGCAGGGCAGGATGCGTTCAGGCGGCGCGAGCGGCATCCACCGCGTTTTTGAACTCGGCGCATCTCTGAAAATAATTATCCGTGGTCTTCGGCATGGGAACGCGCGCGAACGCGATCCATTCGATGAGACGCTGGCCCTGGCGTACCAGTTTAACGCCGCGTTCCGCGATAGCCCGATCTTCTTTAGTCATCGCGCGCTCCGGTTCAAAGGCCTCCAAGTCGTCACCGGTCACCACGAAGTCGGGCCACACGTCAAAAATTGCAGGATCCGATTTCATCGTCTCGCTTTCGAGTTCCGCTGCCCACGAGTAGGCAATGACATAATCGGGAAGCGCCCCGAACCCGGGCACTGCCGAAAATGTATCGAGCATGCGATCGGCAATGGCATCGATGGCGGCCATCGTTTGAGCGATCTTGATGTAACGCGTTTCGTAATAATCAGAAACTGGCATCGAGAACACCTTGAGCGGCTCGCCCCAGAGTTCATCCAAGCCTTCCTCGCCGCTGTAATGTTTGACCTGCTTGCCGAGATCGAAGGCTTCGAGGAAGCAGGATTCGCATTCGAGCATGAGTTCGTTTGACGCGGTAACTTCGACGCCGCGCTGGTTGAGTTCGAAAACCATGGTAAAAATATCCGAACCGCGATGGAGCAGCGCGCCGGCCAGCATCGCGGCATTGACGCGTTTGCGGTCCGGATCCTTCTCGGCTTCGTAGGCCTGGCGCGCTTCGTATAGTCTATAACCCGGCGTGTTGATACCTCGTTCCGTATGGTGGAACACACGCTTGGTCAGCTGTTTGATCAAATCCCTGCGTTCGGCGCTCTCGTCGTGTGGGACTTCGTAGTAACGGATCCAGTAGCCATCGTAAAAGACACAGGTTTTGCCATCGCGGGTGCGGACCGTGCCGTTAGCGACGGCCGCGTCATTGCCGTCCGTTTCGAAGTCGGAATGCTTGGAAGTCAGCGGCACCATGGGCCTGCATGGATGATCATTACGTGTAGGAGAGCGTTGATGTCCAGGCTGGATCGAGAAGTAGGGCCGGAATCATACGCTCTCCGTGCCTTAATCGAAACTACGCGCAAAGATTTTTTGCAAAGCGCTAACCGGCAGCGCGCAATCGCTCGGCGCCCTTGAACTGCGCCAACAATTCCGAGCCTTCCGCCCGGTAGCGCTCGACATTGCGTTCCTTGACGATCCCGAAACCGCGCACGATACGTGGCAACGCCAGCAACTGTACGGCGCATTCGTGATTCTCCTGATCGAGCTCCGCCAGCACCTCGGTCACCATGGCTTCGTACTCTCGAATCAAGGTGCGCTCGAGGCGTCTTTCCGATCCATAGCCGAAGACGTCGAAGGGACCGCCCCGCAGTCGGCGCAGCGCGCTCAAGAGCCGAAACATCACGATGATCCAGGGGCCGAACACGCGTTTTTCGTAGCGGCCGGTACGGGGATCTCGGCGCGATAGGAGCGGCGGTGCCAGATGGAAACGCAAGCGCGATCCCCTCGTGAACGATGCGTTTAATCGCTCGAGGAAACCCGTCGCGGTGTACAGGCGAGCGACTTCGTATTCATCTTTGTAAGCGAGTAACTTGTAATAACCTCGCGCCACCGCCTCGGCTACGCCGCAACGGCCCGGGGTCCGTTCGGCTTCCACTTGTCGCGCGCGTTCGACTAAGGCCCGATAGCGTGCGGCATAGGCGGCATCCTGGTAGTCGGTGAGAAACGTCTCGCGCCGCTCGATGACCTCGTCGAGATTGCGGGACATGACTTCGCGCGCTGGGCCGGCATCGCGTACCGACGCTGCGGCCTCCTCGACGGTGGCGCGGTCGCGGGCTGTCAAGCGACCGAGCCGAAACGCCTTTACGTTGAATTCGATCGCAACCCCATTGATCGCGATCGCCCGTTCGATCGCTTCTGCACTCATCGGAATCAGTCCGCGTTGGTAAGCGTAGCCGACCATGAACAAATTGGTGCCGATCGAATCGCCGAGCAAACGGGTGACCCAGTCGCTCGCCGGTAGGCATTCGACGCGCTCTTCGCCGACGAGATTGCGAATGGTTTCGATCATCGATGGCGTCGCAAAGTCCACGTCACCGTCGCGGGTGAATTCCGATACCACGGCTGATTCAGTATTGAGCACGGCGAAACTGCGCTGTTGGCTAAGACGTTTGACGCCATCGCGACCGGCCGCAGTGACGAGATCACACCCGATCACCACATCAGCGCCGCCTTCGGCGATCCGGGTCGCGAAAATTGCATCCGGTGTATCGGCGACGCGGATGTGTGACATGACGGCGCCATACTTCTGTGCGAGCCCCGTTTGGTCGAGGACCGTGCAATGGCGCCCTTCGACGTGTGCCGCCATGCCGAGGATGTTACCGATGGTGACGACACCCGATCCGCCAACGCCGGTGACGAGGATATTGTAAGTGTGATCGATCGCGGCGCGCTCCGGTTCCGGCAAAAGCTGGCCTGCAGTCAGGTCCGCACGGGCGTCGGGTTTCTTGAGTTCACCGCCCACCACCGATACGAAGCTCGGACACAGACCCGCGACGCAGCTGTAATCCTTGTTACAACTCGACTGATCGATGCGGCGTTTACGTCCGAATTCCGTTTCCAACGGCACGATAGCGAGGCAATTCGACTGCACGCTGCAATCACCGCAGCCTTCACACACCAGTTCGTTGATGAACACGCGTCGCGCCGGATCGTCCATCAAGTCGCGCTTGCGGCGCCGGCGCTTCTCAGCCGCGCAGGTTTGATCGTAAATCAGGACGCTCACACCGGGCGTATCGCGCAGCTCGCGTTGCTCGCGGTCGAGATCACGGCGGTCACGTACCGTCACACCTGCTGCGAACCCGCTGCGGTCGCGGTAACGGTCGAGGTCATCGGTGACGATGACGATGCGTCGTACGCCTTCGCCATAAAGCTGGTGGGTGATCTGCGCGATCGGCGCCTGGCCGTCGACCGGCTGGCCGCCGGTCATCGCAACCGCGTCGTTATGGAGCAGCTTGTAGGTGACGTTGATTCCGGCGACTACCGCGGCCCGAATGGCCAGCGATCCCGAATGGGTATAGGTGCCGTCGCCAATGTTGACGAACACGTGTTGAGTTTCGGTAAAGGGCGCCTGACCGATCCAACTGGCGCCCTCCCCGCCCATCTGGGTAAAGGTCGCGGTATCGCGATCCATCCACTGCGCCATGTAATGACAACCGATCCCCGCGAGAGCGCGGCTGCCTTCGGGCACTTTGGTCGAGGTGTTGTGCGGGCATCCGGAACAGAAATACGGGACGCGTTCCAACATCGGTTGCAGCTCCGCGATCGAAGTTCGCTGTAGGTCGAGCCGGCGCAGGTTGTCGAGCACCGTTTGGTTGCGCTGAAAGGCGTTGATCCGTGCGCCGATGATGCGCGCCAGCATCACGGGATCGAGTTCGCCGTAATCCGGTACGAGCGGTTTGCCGTGTTCGTCGCGCTTACCGACGATCGCGGGCCGTTCGGCGTCGCTGAGTGCGTAGAGTTGCTCCTTGATCTGGGTTTCGATGACTGCGCGTTTCTCTTCGATCACCAATACGGATTCGGCGCCGCGCATGAAACCGAGCGCACGGGTGACGTCCAGCGGCCATACGACCGCGACTTTATACACGGCGATGCCGAGTTCACCCGCATCCCGCTCGTCGAGGCCGAGTTCACGCAGGCCCTGCATGACGTCGAGATAGGTTTTTCCCGAGGTGACGATCGCTAGGCGTGTCCGGGAGGCGGCAATGACCGTGCGGTCGAGGGTATGCGCGGTCAGGCAGGCGCGTAAGGCGGGCACGCGATAGCGATATAAACGCTCTTCTTGTTCCAGCGGTGAGTCCGGCAGGCGGATGTTGAAACCGCCCGGTGGCGGCTCGACGTCCGCGGGCATGCGAACATCAAGCGCAACCGGTTCGGCCGTGATCGACATGGCGCAGTCGGTCGCCTCCGGTAAGAGCTTCATCACGACCCAGCTGCCGGTCGTGCGCGATAGCGACCAGGCGTAGAGCCCGTAGTTGATGATCTCGGAAATGTCGGCGGGGTGTAACACCGGCATCATCAAGTCGACGAACGCGAGTTCAGTGTGCGAGGCGACCGTGGAAGATTTGGCCGCATGGTCATCGCCCGCGAGCACCAGCACGCCGCCCTGCGCGGCCGTACCGGCATTGTTGCCGTGGCGCATGGGATCGCCGCTGCGATCGACACCCGGCGCCTTGCCGTACCACATAGAAAAAACGCCGTCGACCTTGCCGCCGGGAAACAGGCCGAGCTGCTGGGTACCCCAGATGGCAGTGGCCGCCAGGTCTTCGTTCACGCCGGGTTGAAAGACGATATCGGCCTTGGACAGGAAGGGCGCCGCGCGCCACAGTTGCTGATCCAGGGATCCGAGCGGGGACCCGCGATAGCCCGAGACGAAACCGGCGGTGTTCAACCCGTGAACGCGATCGCGTTGGCGCTGCAGCATCAACAGGCGGACCAGTGCCTGCGTACCGTTCAGATAGATCGGCCCGCGCTCACTCTGGTATTTGTCGTCGAGTGTGACGTGTCGAAGCTGAGATGCTGCCACGCGCCGATTGTATATCGAAGCTGATAAAGTTGGCGCCGGTGAACGGGAGAATGCAGTGGGACCATTAACGGGACTTCGGATCATCGAAATGGCCGGCATTGGTCCTGGACCGTTGTGCGGCATGATGCTCGCGGACATGGGCGCGGAAGTGCTGCGCATCGACCGCAAGATCCCGGTGCGCCTCTACCCCGGCGAAAAATGGGATTCGTATAATCCCGGAAAGTACGGCTTGCTCAACCGCGGTAAGCGTTCGGTAGCGCTCAACCTCAAGGAGGCGGCCGGGGTCGACGCGGCGCTGAGACTTCTCGCCGCCGCCGACGGTTTGATCGACCCGTTCCGCCCCGGTGTACTCGAACGCCTCGGACTCGGACCGGATATTTGCCTCGCGCGCAATCCGCGCCTGGTATACGGGCGCATGACCGGTTGGGGGCAGACGGGACCGCTCGCCAACGCCGCCGGTCACGATGCGAATTACATCGCCCTCGCCGGTGCGCTGCATCTCCTCGGCCGTCCCGGAGAGAAGCCGTATCCGCCGGCCAATTACGTCGGCGATTTCGGCGGTGGCGCCTGTATGCTGGCCTTCGGCATGGCGTGTGCGTTCTTCGAAGCACGCGGCTCGGGCCAGGGCCAGGTGATCGATTGCGCGATGAGCGAAGGTGCGGCCATTTTGACGACGATGATGTATGGCATCTACGCACAGGGCGCATGGCGCGAGAAAGGCAAGAACCGGATCGACGGCGGCGCGCATTTTTACGACACCTATGAAACCAGCGACGGCAAATACATCGCGCTTGCCGCGGCCGAGCCGCAGTTTTACACCTTGTTGCTCGATCTGCTGGAGGTGGACGACCCGGATCTGCGCGACGACCGCATGAACCCCGAGCGCTGGCCCGAATTCAAGGAGAAATTCGAGGCAATATTCAAGACTCGCACGCGCGACGAATGGGACGCGCTGCTGCAAGGCACCGACGCCTGCTATGCGCCGGTGCTCGATTTTGCCGAGGCGCCGCGCCATCCGCACAACCAAGCCCGTGAGGCCTTCATCGAGATCGACGGCGTGACGCAACCCGCACCGATGCCGCGTTTCAGTCGTACCGAGACCGAGACCCCGACCGCGCCGTCACTCGCGGGTGCCGACAACGACGAAGCCCTCACCGACTGGGGTTTCGACCCTGCAGCGATCGCGGCGTTGAAGGACGCCGGCGCCATGTAATGTCCGACGGGCGGTTGACCATTCGCTGTCCGGACGATTGGCACGTCCACTTACGCGACGGCTTGTTGCTCGATGCGGTGATCGCCGACACCACGCGCCACTTCGCGCGCGCTATCGTGATGCCGAACCTGATCCCGCCGGTCACGACCGCGGCGGCCGCGGCCGAGTACCGGCAGCACATCAATGCGGCGATCCCGACCGGGCATCGGTTCGAACCCTTGATGACTTGTTTTTTGACCGACAGGACCGCGGCGGACGACCTCATGGCGGGCGCCCGCGACGGCGTCTTCACCGCGGCGAAACTCTATCCCGCCGGCGCAACGACCAACGCCCAAGCGGGCGTCACCGATATTCAGGCGCTCGACGGCGTGTTCGAGGCGATGTCCGGCGCGGGTTTGCCGCTGTTGGTTCACGGCGAGGTCATCGAAGCCGACGTCGACGTATTCGATCGCGAGGCGGTGTTCATTGAACGCGGGCTCGAGCCGCTCAGGCGACGGCATCCGGGGCTCAAGGTCGTGCTCGAACACGTCACGACCGCGGACGGTGTCGACTATGTCAAGGATGGGGACGCGCGCCTGCTCGCGGCGACCATTACGCCGCACCATCTGATGATCAATCGCAATGCCTTGTTCGACGGCGGTCTGCGCCCACACATGTATTGTCTGCCGGTGGCTAAACGCGAACGACACCGCCGCGCGCTGCGTGCCGCCGCCTGCTCGGGGGATGCACGGTTCTTCCTCGGCACCGACTCTGCACCGCATCCGGTCGAGACCAAGGAATCCGCCTGCGGTTGCGCGGGTATCTATAACGCGCCGGTCGCCTTGGCGAGTTACCTTCAGGTGTTTGATGAGGACGATGCCTTGGACCGGTTCGAGGCTTTTGCATCGTTGAACGGGCCGGCGTTTTACGGCCTGCCGGCCAATGCGGATCACATGCGCTTCGAACGATCCGCAGACGATGCGCGCGATCCCGGCTCGGGTGGCATCGTCATCTTCGATCCGCCCGGCAGACTCGATTGGGCAGTCGTGTCAGAGGGATGAGCGCAACCCCGGCGTGGCTCGCGTATGACCGGACGCACGTGTGGCATCCTTACAGCACGCTCATCGATCCGCCGCCGGTGTTTCCCGTCGTCAGCGCCAGTGGCTCCCGCATTCGCCTGGCTGACGGCCGCGAACTGATCGACGGGATGGCGTCGTGGTGGTCGGCGATCCACGGCTACAACCATCCGGCCTTGAACGAGGCCGTCAGCGCGCAGTTGGGCACGATGGCGCATGTGATGTTCGGCGGCCTGACCCACGAAGGCGGCGTCGAGTTGGCCCGGCGGTTGATCGAACTGACTCCCCGTGGACTCGATCACGTTTTTTTCGCCGATTCGGGATCCGTCGCGGTGGAGGTCGCGATCAAAATGGCGTTTCAATACTGCGCGGCCCGTGGGGAGTCGCAGCGTCGCTTGCTTACCATCCGCGGCGGTTATTACGGCGACACGTTCGGCGCGATGGCGGTGTGCGATCCGGTCACCGGGATGCACGGGTTATTCACCGACGTGTTGCCGCAGCATATCTTCGCGCCGCGGCCCGAGATCGCCTACCGAGATGAATGGAACGACGCCGACATCGAACCGTTTCGAGACTTGATCGAACGACACGCGAACGACATCGCGGCGGTCATTCTCGAACCGGTGGTGCAAGGTGCGGGTGGTATGTGGTTTTACCATTCGCGTTACCTCGCCGCCGTGCGCGAACTCTGTGATACGCATCGCATCCTTTTGATCGCCGACGAGATCGCAACGGGTTTTGGGCGTTCCGGCGAGCTGTTCGGCTGCGATCACGCGGCAGTTGCGCCCGACATCATGTGTGTCGGCAAAGCGCTGACCGGTGGTTACATGACGCTCGCCGCAACCTTGGCCACGACGGAAGTCGCGCACACGATCGGCCGCGGCGATCCCGGCGTGTTCGTGCACGGCCCGACCTTCATGGCCAATCCGCTCGCCTGTGCGTGCGCGCGAACCAATATCGACTTGCTGCTCGACTCGGATTGGCGCGCGAATATCAAGCGTATCGAGCGCGGCCTCATTACGGGTCTGGCGGCCTGCGCCGATCTTCCCCAGGTGCGCGACGTCCGTGTACTCGGCGCGATCGGTGTCGTAGAGGTGGATGCGCCAGTGGACATGTACGCGGCACCGCAGGCCTTCGTCGACCGCGGTGTGTGGGTGCGGCCGTTCGGGCGACTGATCTACGTGATGCCGCCGTATGTAATCGACGACGACGATCTGCGCGTCCTGACCGCGGCGATCGCCGACGTGACGGCCGCCCTACCCCGCGTGGATTAAATGACTGATCTCGACGAAGGCGTCCCGGCGTTCGACGACGCGGTCGTGCGCGCGATGGCGAAATGGCCGGACGTGCCGCAATGCTTCGGATGGCTCGAGCTCGATCGCCGCGGCGCCTGGCGCATCCAGGGCGAACTCATCCGCCATCCGCGCAGCCGAGCATTTCTGTCGCGGCACTACCGCGACGACGATCGGGGTCGCTGGTACGTTCAAAACGGCCCGCAACAGGTGTTCGTCGCGCTCGCCTACACGCCCTGGGTGTACCGCTATCAAGTCGACGCAGGGTTCACCACGCACACCGGGATTTCGCGCAATGATATCGATGCGGCGCTGTTCGACGACGAAGGCAACGTGTTATTGGTGAGCGGCTTAGGTGTCGGTGTGTTGGACGACCGCGATCTCGAAGCTTGTTCCACCCTACTGGAATACGACGAAGTCAAGGACATACCGCACAGCATCGAGTGGCAGGGCGAGCGCATCGTTTTCGAACGCATCGAACGGCGACAGGTTGGCGCCGCGTACGGTTTCGATCCGGATCCGCAGGCATGAGTACGCCGTAGGTGTTCCCGATCCACGACGACAACCCGACTACCATCACCCCGATCGTGACCGTCGGCGTCATTGCGCTGTGCTTCTGGGTCTACATCTGGCAGGTAACGCTCGGCGATCACGGCGCGACGCAAATCGCCTACGCCTTTGGTTTGATCCCGGGGGTCTTGACTGGGAACGCTGTGCTTCCCGAATCCCTGAGGGTGATCGCGCCGCCTTGGACGCTCGTCACGTCGGTATTTATGCACAGCGGGCTATTGCATCTCGGCGGCAACGCCTTGTACCTCTGGGTGTTCGGTAACAACATCGAGGACGCGCTCGGTCACGGACGTATGACGGTGTTTTTCCTGCTGTGCGGTGCGTTTGCGGCCTTGGTGCAAATCGTCGAGGCGCCGCATTCGGTGGTACCCATGATCGGCGCCAGCGGCGCGGTGTCCGGGATCCTCGGCGCCTATTTGCTCCTCCATCCCCGTGCCAGCGTACTGGTCATGGTGCCGCTGTTTTTCATCCTGTATCCGTTGCGCATGCCCGCAGGCTTGCTGCTGATCGTCTGGTTCGTGTTGCAGATCGCGGGCTCGCTGCTCGCCGACCCGGTGTTGCCCGGCATCGCCTGGCACGCGCATATCGGCGGCTTCATCGCAGGCGCCCTGTTAATCCCGTTCTTCAAACGCGCCGACGTCCCGTTGCTGCAATAATCGGGTCGACGGACCGCGTACGAGCGTCATCGGCCATGGAGATCAGCGTCATCATTCCGACCTACAATCGGGCGGTAAGCCTCGACCGCGCGCTGCGCTCGGTCCTCGGGCAGACGCTGGCCCCCCGCGAGATCATCGTCGTCGACGATGGCTCCAGCGATGCGACCGCGGCTTTGGTCCGCTACGGCTTCCCTAATCTGCGATATATCTACCAGCGTCATGCGGGCGTGAGTGCGGCGCGCAACCGGGGCGTGCGAGCGGCGAGCGCTGAGTGGATCGCGTTTCTCGATTCCGACGACGCATGGCTGCCCGCGAAGCTCGAGCGGCAGGCCGACGCATTGAGACGCGAACCCGGCTACCGCCTGATCCATTGTGATGAAACCTGGCGACGGAATGGTCGAACCCTGCCGCAGAAAGCCCGCCATCGCAAACAAGGCGGTTGGATCTTCGAACGTTGCCTGCCGCTCTGCGCCATCTCTCCTTCGGCCGCGCTCTTGCATCGCACCGTGTTCGACGAGGTCGGTTACTTCGACGAGGCCCTACCCGCGTGTGAAGATTACGATCTGTGGTTGCGTATCAGCGCCCGCGAACCGGTCCTGTTCGTGGCCGAAGCACTGCTCGTTAAATACGGCGGCCATGCCGATCAGCTCTCGCGCCGCATCCCCGCGCTGGATCGTTTTCGTATCAAAGCGCTGCTCAAGTTGCTCGAGTCCAACACGTTATCACGCGCTCAGTCCGAGGCGGCGCGGTCAGTTCTAAAAGGCAAGCTCGGTATCTTTATCAACGGCGCGCGCAAACGGGGACACGACCTGGACGCCGCACGCTACGAGTCGATCAAATGCCGCCTGAATCGCGAGTGACGATCGTCTGCGCCTTACCGAGTGAGGCCGCGCCGATTGCCGTTCGATTCGCATTGACCCGCATTGGCGATGAACCGTTTCAAGTGTACGAAGGCGGCGATACGCGGCTCGTCATCTCCGGGTTGGGCGCCGCGCTCAGCGCCGCCGCCGTCGGTTTCATGGCTGAGCGCGGAACGCGCGCGGACGGGGATATCTGGATCAATTGCGGGATCGCGGGGCACCGGTATTTGGATTGCGGCACGCCCGTGCTCGCGGACAAGGTTTCATCGGCGACCAGCGCCGACACCTGGTATCCCAGCCTGTTGTTCGAGGCACCGTGTACGACGAGGGAGGTACAAACCTTCGCGCAACCCGTGACGGCTTACCCAGCCGAATCCTGCTGCGATATGGAAGCGGCGGGGTTCATGGCGGCGGCGACGGTGGTAACGCAAAGCGAGCTCGTTCACGTTCTCAAATTCGTATCCGACAACGCGCGATCCGGTCTCGCCCATATCAACCGCGGGTTCATACGGGAGCTCATGACCGACAAGGCCGCCTACTTGCTCGCATTGCTCGAACGTCTCCGTGGAATCACGGCGCAGCTGCCGCAGCGGCACGACGATCGCGCATTGGAGTCGATGCTCGAGCGCTGGCATTTCACCTATGCCCAAACCGCGCAACTGCGTCGATTGTACGCACGGCATCGGGCGCTGGCGGCGGGCGCCGATGATTTCGCGCACGGCATTGAGACATGCGCGAACGCGGCACAAGTGCTGCGGCAGATCGAAACCCGGATCGATACGCTGCCCTTGCGAGTAGCTTAGGCGTCGCCGCAATGTTCGATACCATCTACGTAGAAGAGTCAGTCGCAGGGCACCCGCGCGTAGCGGCCATTCTCGCGCGATTCGAATCGTCCCGCGTCGTGCACTGCCGCCATTACGGAGAACTGTTCAATCGACATAACCAGAACTTCAGGCTGCAAAAATCCCGTCCCGCGCTCATTCTGGCGGCCAAGCTGAATCGACGCGTACTGCCCATCCCGGCGGGTTACGGAATCGACGGCGCACAGGGGTATTATTTTTCGCACGTGCTCAACTGCCTTTACGACTGCCGCTACTGCTTTCTTCAGGGCATGTTCCGCTCGGCGCATTACGTCGTGTTCATCAATTACGCGGACTTCATCGATGATATCGAAGCGATCTGCAGTGCTGAGAGCGACGACGTCTGGTTCTTCTCCGGGTACGATTGCGACAGCCTGGCGCTCGATCCCGTAACGGATTTCACGGCGCAATTCATTCCCGCGCTTGCCAAGATCGAGCGCGCCTGGCTCGAGTTGAGAACGAAAAGCACCCAGATTCGAATGCTGCTCGACATGCCGGCCGAACGACGCTGCGTGTGCGCCTTCAGTTTGAGCCCCTCCGCCGTCATCGCCGCGTTCGAACACAAAACGCCCGGCCTCGATGCCCGCCTCGACGCGATGCGGCGTCTGATGGAGCATGGCTGGCCGGTCGGGATCCGCTTTGACCCGTTGATTCTGGTCGATGATTTCCATAACGTTTACGGACGTTTTTTCGACACCGTATTCGCGGGTCTCGATGCATCAAATCTGCATTCGATCACTGTTGGCGCCTTTCGTATGCCGCCGTCGTTTGCAAAGACGATCACGCGTATGTTCCCCGAGGAGCCACTTTACGCAGTGAATTTGGACAATCATGGCGGCAATCTCAGCTATCCCACTGACAGGGTGGACGACATGCTGGCCTGGTCTGCCGAGCGGATCGGCGAGCATGTTCCGGCGGAGCGGATCTTTGCCCAGACGCCGTAGCTCTGCCGCCGGATGGAGCCGGATATAGGTGTGAATGAAGTACGCGTAGTGCATTGGCAAGCGTCGAATGACGGTAAACTCAACGCCGCGACCTTACGGCGCAAACTCGAAAACGCGGGGTACACGGTTTCGACCTATACCTATCCTCCCGGTACGTCGTTTCCAATCCATACGCATGGCGTGGACAAATGCGATGCGGTGCTGAGCGGCCGCTTCAAGATCTCGTGTGGCGAGCATGCGGTGGTGCTCGAAGCGGGCGACATGATGTTCGTACCCGCGGGCCTGGAACACGCCGCGGAAGTTCTCGGTGACGAGCCGGTGATCAGCCTCGACGGCATCGCTGCCGGCACGTGAACGATGGGGAGCGTGTCCCCGTCGAAACCTGAGCTGCTGTACGACGGCGAGTGCGGATTCTGCGCCTATTGGGTCCGCTACTGGCAACGCCTGACCGACGATAAAGTACGCTACTGCCCCTATCAGGATGCGCTGGGCTCCTACCCCGATTTGAGCCCGGCCCAATGCCGGCGCGCCGTGCAATTGCTGGAGCCCGACGGACGGCACTCGGCGGGCGCCGAGGCCAGTTTTCGCGTGCTCGCTTATGGCGGTTGCGGCGTGTACGCCGCGGCGCACCACGGCAGCCGCTGGGTCGCGTCTGCCAGTGAAGCGGCCTATCGCTTTGTATCCCGGCGCCGCGAGTCGGCCGGCCGCGTTGCCCGCGCGCTGTGGGGCCCGGAGCGGCATCCGGCGCGCTACGATCTCGCATCGGCGCTGTTCATTCGGGCGATCGCGGTCGTTTATGTCGCGGCCTTCGCGTCACTCGCGACGCAGATCACGGGCCTCATCGGCGCCGATGGAATCGCGCCGGCGGCGCACTTCTTCGTCGCCGTTCAGGAGGCCATACCACACGGCGCCTGGTTCAAAGCCCCTTCGCTTTTCTGGATGGCCCACAGCGATACGGTACTCGTGTGGGCATGCTGGGCCGGCGTGGCGGCGGCGTTGATCGTCGCCGCGGGATACCTGCAGACGACCTTGTTGATCGCATGTTACGCGCTCTATCTGTCCCTCTACACGGCGGGGCAGGTGTTCATGACTTTTCAATGGGACATCCTGCTGCTGGAAGCGGGCTTCCTCGCGATCTTTTTGCCCGTTCGCAGTGCGGTCGTGCCGTGGTTGTTCCGCTTGATGCTATTTCGTTTCATGTTCCTTTCGGGATGCGTCAAATTACTCAGCGGAGACCCCAGCTGGGCCGCTTTATCGGCGCTTGATTTTCATTACGAGACCCAACCCCTGCCGACGCCGGTGGCGTGGTACGTGCACCAGTTACCGGACTGGTTCCATCGCCTGTGCGTGGCCGGCACTTTTGTCGTCGAGCTGGCGTTTCCATTTCTGATCTTCGCGCCGAGGCGTCCGCGAATGCTCGCGTTCTACGGGTTCTTAGCCTTAGAGGTCTTGATTTTCGTTACGGGGAACTACAATTTTTTCAATTTTCTAACCATCGCGCTCTGCGTGTTTTTGATCGACGATCAGCAGTTTCAGCGATTCCGGCGCTGGCCCGTGCGCGGCACGGAGGGATTATCGACGGCGGCGCGGGCGGTGATCGG
Source organism: Gammaproteobacteria bacterium (assembly GCA_965217605.1). Taxonomy (GTDB): domain Bacteria; phylum Pseudomonadota; class Gammaproteobacteria; genus JAYYZW01. The sequence goes on along the minus strand of CBDCJB010000001.1, from coordinate 356,218 downwards.
CGTGCTTGCCACGGTTTTGATCGCGCACAATGCCTTTTATTTAGTCCGCCCCTTCGCGCGCGAGGCGATGCCCGAATTCATGACGACGATCATCCGGCCTTTCGTGCCGTTTCACATTACGAATGGCTACGGCTTGTTTGCGGTAATGACCACCAAACGACCGGAAATCATCGTGCAAGGTTCGAATAACGGACGCGCATGGATCGCCTATGAATTCCACTATAAACCCGGCGATCTTTCTGCCGCGCCGCGCTGGAATATTCCGCATCAACCGCGGCTCGATTGGCAGATGTGGTTCGCGGCGCTGTCCAGCGCAAATCGTCAGCCGTGGTTTGGCAATTTTCTGGTCCGGCTGTTGCGCAATGCGCCGGAAGTCACGAACCTGTTGAGACATAATCCTTTTTGTGAGGCTGCGCCGAAATATATTCGCGCCGTGCTGTACGATTATCGATTCAGTTCCATCGAAGAACGCAAGGCGAGCGGCCGCGTTTGGCAACGACAAGCGCTCGGTCTGTACCACCCTGCAGTAAAATTGCCGTGACACGCTCGCATCCCGTTGTCTTAGGGCTGGTCATCCTCGCCATATGCGCCTGTTCGCAAGACGGCCCCACGCTCGCGTACTTGAATGAAGACGCCGTAATTCTCGCGTTCGGCAACAGCCTGACCCGCGGGACCGGCGCGCATGCCGGCGAAAGCTATCCCGCCGTGCTCGAAGCCCTCATCGGCCGCAAGGTCGTCAATGCAGGCGTCCCCGGCGAGTTGTCGGCAGCCGGACTCGCACGGATTGAAGGGGTACTCGACGCGGTCGAGCCGCAATTACTGATCTTGTGTCATGGTGGTAATGACATGTTGCGTAAGAGAGACCTCGGACTCGCACGCAGCAATATCGAAAAAATGGTGGCGGCTGCGCGGCAACGCGGCATCCCGGCTCTGCTGCTCGGCGTGCCCCGCCCCGGGATCTGGCTGAGCACGGCCGATTTCTATATCGAGGTGGCGGAGGCAATCGGCGCGCCGATCGAAGCCGATGCAATTGCTGATATTCTCGGCGACAACGGCTTGAAAGCGGACGCCGTTCATCCGAATGCTGCGGGCTACCGCCAACTCGCGGAAAAGATACGCGAACGACTCGTGGATCTCGGTGCTTTGTAATTAAAGTCCCTGGATTCCGTTGCGCTCCATCCAGGCTACACGGTGGACGCAGCCCGGATGGAGCGCAGCGGAATCCGGGAACATTACAGGAGAAAGCGGTGAATAAACTCATTGTTTGTGGTGCGTTAACAGTTCTATGCGGCAACGCGCTCGCCGTTGGGACATCGCTGGAAACGAGTGCCGAACAATACAGCTACGCGATCGGCATCAATTTCACGCAGAGTTTGATGCGCCAAGGCGCGCCGCTCGATCCGGATGCCGTTTACATGGCCATGCGTGACGCGCTGGACGGGTCGAAGCCGCGCTTGCCGGCGGACGTCATGTCTGCAGCGCTGCAGGAACAGGCGCAGCTGGCGGGTGAGCGAAAACGGGAAACGGCGGGTGAAAATCTGCGCAATGGCAAGGAATACATGGCCAAGAATAAATCCAAAGACGGCGTAACGACGCTCGCCAACGGGATCCAATACGAAATCTTACGCAAGGGTGGTGGCGCCCAGCCTTCGTACCGTGACAAGGTTAAGGTTCACTATACCGGTACCTTGATAGACGGGCGTGAATTCGACAGCTCCAAACGACGCGGCGAACCCGTGAGCTTCGACCTCGGCTCGGTTATCGCAGGTTGGCGCGAGGTATTGCCGCTCATGCGAGCGGGTTCACGATGGCTGGTTACCATCCCACCGGATCTCGCGTACGGCATCAATGGCGCGGGTTCTGCGATCGGTCCCAATGAGACCTTGGTCTTCGAGATCGAACTGCTGGAAGTGCTCAAGTGATGTAATTCAACAGCCGGAGGATTAAACTCTCAGCCTACGATTGTTCAAGCACGGCCGATGATCGAAGTCGAACAGAAACCCAATGAGGATGATTTGATGGTGTTCAACGTCGCCGTGTCCGATTCCGCGGGCAAGACGCAACACCGAGTCACCCTTAATGACGATACGTATAATCGTCTGACGGACGGAAAGATCACGCCCGTCAAATGCGTCGAAGCCGCGTTTCGATTCCTGCTCGAGCGGGAGGCCAAATCCGACATCCTCCCGAGCTTCGACATCAACGTCATTCAGATGTATTTCTCCAACTTCGACAAGGAATTTTCAAACTACGTCTGATCCTCAATGATCGACCGCCGGTGAATGGTCGGCGCATAGCGACGCCCGTACCCGGGCATCTCCTATCAGTTTGAATAACTTCGACGGGCCGAGCTTCGCGATCGCACCGCCGAAGGATACGCCCTTTTCGATCAGGCGCCCCTTCATCAACTCGATTTTGGGGGCCGCTAAATCACCCTCTATGACGACGACGTCTCCGGCGGCCAGGCTGCTCAGGTTCACGCCGTCGCGGGGTTCGGGCATGAACGCGGCGTGAACCGATTCCTGATCGAAATCGATCTTCGCGGCTGCTTTTACGTTTACGACATCGGTCATCAGTTCGAAAACATGATCATCATCGATAATACCGTCGACGACGGGTAAATCGACTACGACGCATTCCACCGAGGTGATTCGTGCCTCGTTACGAAACGGATTCAACATGACCAGAAAATCCGTAAGGGAACCTTCGTCCGGCAGTTCCAGGAATTTTTTTATCGTACCGCTCCCGCTATTGCGTACGCGGACGGTCCCAGACGCTGCCGCTGCCAGCGCGTGCGGCGATTCTCCAGCGCTGCGCAGATCGATCGTGATGTCGATCGGTACGCCGCTCAGGTATTCGTCGAAAGCCGCCAATTGTCCGAGTTCGATCGAGTTACCTTGTAGGCTCACCGTAGTGATCCCACCCGGATCGTGGGCGATGACGAGCGCTGCGCTGCCTCCTGCGAGTTCCGCACGTGCACCGTCGATCGCTATCGCGCCTTGCGCCAGCGCCACGGGAATGCGGACGTTTCGATATTTCGTCCCGCGCCATTCGATGGAATCCGCCGTAATTTCGATATGTGCGCCGATCTGCGAGAACCGTGCCGGTACGATGGCTTCGCGGCTGAAAAGCTGTGCGACCTCTTGCGTCGCGGCGCAGCGTGGCGCGATCAACACGGGCAGGATCAACCAAACCGCGCTATAAAATCTATTCATATAGAGGATGCGCCAGCTCATCGAGCGTAGCTAGAACCGTTGTGCCAACGATTTCTCTACGCCACCCATCGACAACGCGTTCTGGCATTCGCCCGCTTACAGCTTGTTCTATTTCCTTTCGTGTCATGAGCAGAGGCGGTGCGATGTCGAGCGTGCGCGCGATGTCGCGCACTTTGGCGCCGAGTAGTTTCAGCGCCCGCCGGCCTTCATCGTTAATCCGTCGATGGTCGGGCTTTTTTACTGCGGCCCCCGCATGTGTATCGTTGGTGATTGCGATCAGTTCATCGCCATAACGGCGAATCGACGCCGCGCTCAAGGCGCAGCGCTCTCCGAGTTCGAGTGTTGTTACCGGCGCATGAGCGGCCGTTTTTACGATTTCGGTATCCTTGATTACCCAGCTTCTAGGTAAATTCCGCGCTCTTGCCGTCATTTCTCGCCACGTTGCCAGCGCTGCACCCCGAGCGAAAGCTTCCGATGACAATCTGCCGATGCCTTTGACACGCTGCCACGCATCTTCGACCGGAACTTCGTAGTCGTTACGTTCGATTAAAGCCGCGCAGTCTTCGAGGAGCCACGACTTGCGACCAAGCTCGCCGAGACGGCGATCCAGCGTCTCCTTTATCGGCGCCAAATAACGAACATCGTCGACGGCATAATTCAATTGAGCCGGATCGAGCGGGCGCGTCCGCCAATCGCTACGCGTTTGCGATTTTTCGAGAACAACGCCGAGTAATTCCGACACGAGGTCGGCATAACCGATCTGTTCGGCATAACCGAGCAGACCAGCGGCCAGTTGCGTATCGTAAATGGGGCCCGGAGGCGCGCCACCAGCGTGGATCAATACTTCGAGATCCTGATGGGCCGCATGTATGACCTTGGGCTCCCGAGTTCGATTGAACGCGCCGATCAAAGCGTCTATTCCGCTAACCGCATACGGATCGACGCACGCGAAATCGTCGTCGACCGCTATTTGAACCAAACACAATTCGGGATAGTAAGTTCGCCGGCGTTCGAACTCGGTGTCGATGCCGATGTGGCGAGAACTCCCGATGCGATGACAAAGTGCATCGAGTTCATCATCGGTATCGATGAACCATAGTTTGTTTTCAGTGGTCTTTAAGAACGGGCTTTCAGTCACTGGATCGTCAAGAATTGTAAAGTCGCAACGTGTTTATTATGCCCGGAGAAACAACGAGAAACGCCAACCACGCACAAATACGCTAAACTAGCCTGCCCATGTCCCGTGCAAAATTAATATTTGGGTTTCTGCTATCTATCTGGCTGATCGGCGCCAACGCAACCGCTCCGATCGTACCGATAGAAGAACTGAAACCGCAGCCCGAACACCGTCGCGCGACGCGACTCATCACGCACGTTATCGCAAATTATCATTATAAAAACGCGCCATTGGATGACGAGCTTTCGAAATCAATCCTCGATCGCTACATCGAAACCCTGGATCCAACGCGAAGTTATTTTTTGCAAGAGGATATTGACGAGTTCGAGCGTCACGCGGCGCGCGTCGATGACTACCTTCGAAGTTCCAGCCTGAGTCCGCTGTTCAACCTTTTTATCGTCTTTCGTGAACGTCTGCAGCAACGCGTGGAATTCGCGGTCCGTGCAATCGATTCCGAATTTAATTTCACGCGCCGGGAAACCATCAATTTCGACCGCGAGGACGCGCCGTGGGCGACTATTCCCGATGAACTCGATGAAATCTGGCGTAAGCGCGTAAAAAATGACGTCCTGTCACTGCGTCTCGCAGGGAAAGACGACGACGAACTCAAAGAAACGCTCCGGAAACGTTATACGGGCCTATTTCGCCGTACGGCCCAGCTCAATAGCGAAGACGTATTTCAAACTTTGATCAATGCCTACACGACATCGATCGATCCACATACCGCATACTTTTCTCCGCGTACGTCGGAGAATTTCAAGATCCGCATGAGCCTGTCCCTGGAGGGGATCGGTGCAGTACTGCAGAACGAGAACGAATTGACGCTGGTGCGCGAAGTCGTTCCGGGTGGACCGGCGGACCTGAGTGGCAAGCTGCACACCGACGATCGGATCGTCGGAATCGGTCAGGATAAGGAAGGCGGGATCGTAGACGTGATCGGATGGCGGCTGGACGATGTCGTCGATCTGATCCGTGGTCCTAAGAACTCGATCGTGCGACTCGAGATCCTGCCTAAAGGCGTTGGTCTGGATGGCCCCACCGACACGATTTCGATTACGCGGGATACGATCAAGCTGGAAGAACAAGCCGCTAAAGGTTCCGTTCTCGATTTTCCGGACACTGTCTCCGACGTCAAGATCGGCGTGATCGACGTACCTACCTTCTACATGGATTTCGAAGCGCGAAGTTCCGGCGAGAAAAACTATCGCAGCACCACGCGCGACGTCCGCAAGATCATCAATGACCTCGAGCGACAGGGCGTTACCGGTTTAGTCGTCGATTTACGCGGAAACGGCGGCGGATCCTTGAACGAAGCCACGGAACTCACCGGCCTATTCATTGACGCGGGCCCGGTCGTTCAGGTACGGGATTCGCAGGGACGCATTCAAGTCGAACGGGATATGAATCGCGGCGTCGCTTATCGCGGACCGATGCTCGTGCTCGTCGATCGGAACAGTGCTTCGGCGTCTGAGATCTTTGCCGGTGCCATCCAGGACTATCGCCGCGGTATCGTCATCGGTGAACCGACCTTCGGCAAGGGCACCGTACAAAACCTGGTCGATCTGAATCGATTCGATCAATCGATGGACGGTAAACTCGGCCAACTCAAGGCGACGATCGCGCAGTTCTTCCGCATCGAAGGGGGTAGTACGCAACATCGTGGTGTACTGCCCGATATCATCCTGCCGACGATCATCAGCATCAAGGATCACGGCGAACGCTCACTCGACAATGCGTTACCGTGGGATTCGATCGAACCTGCGCGCTTCAAGCCCGTAAATTTCCCGGTAACGCGCATGGACATGGTGCGGAGTCAGCATGAAAAGCGCATCCTGGCAGATCCCGCCTTTCAGGCCGTGTTAGCCACCGAACGCGCGATCAAGGAAGCGCGTGAAAAGAAGGAATTGTCGCTAGTCGAAGACCAACGTCGGCAAGAACACCGCACGGCGCGCATTGAACAACGCGAACGCGAAAATCAGATCCGATTGGCGCGCGGGCTCGAACCGTTGCCGGACGACCCCGGAGAAGACGAAAGCGAGGACGATGAGGCGGTCGACGAAAGCGAGGACGACGATGATTTCGACGTCGTGCTGTCCGAAGCGGGTCGGATACTCCGCGATTGGATCTCGCAACAAACGCCGGACAAGCGTTTGGTGAACAATGCCCCAGTCGCGAAGGATTCGCGCGATGGCGGGGCTGCACCGATCGCCGTGCCGCCGCCATTAGATACGCGGGTTCATTAAATCCCGGATTCCGCTGCACTCCATCCAGGCTACGTACGATCGCGCAACGCGGCGAGTTCGTTATAACTCGCAACGATCTTTTCCACCGAGTAAGACGCATTGGCCGGACTCGGGTTCGGTGAGATGAAACAAGGCGACGTGCAAATACGGAACGATTGAGTTCCCCATTTGAGATCCGGGGCCGGCTCCATCGTTCGTTTGACAAATTCCCGCGCGGCAACCTTTCCGTGGAACCATATAATTCGTGGCGCTAAGCGCTCTATTTTTTCCACCAGTACGGGCGTCCACCGTGCAAAATCAGCGGCTTTCAAATCTCTGAGGCCGCGGGTCGGTTTTTTGACGATATCGGTAAATCCGATTCCATAGCGATGCGACAAGATCTGCGTAGCCCGCACCCCCGCGGTGAGTTCGCCATCGATCAAGGCGGAGGCGTTGAGCGCCGTCCAAAAGCGATTGCGGGCGAATGCGAACGGATAGCCGGCGCGTACTGAATGTAAGGACGGATTGATGCCGATCGATAAGATCAACACCGGTTCGTCGATGAAATCGGGGAGGGTTTGCATGCGACTGTCGCTGATTTAGTTTTCGGCGATGATCCCGTCGAAGTCCGCCCACGATTCGGTCACCAAATTTCCGAGCGCACCGACCCCGAAACCGCATCCCCAGATCAGGATGAAACAGGCGTGCATGCGCTCGCCCCGGTGCAATTGCGCCTCATTGCCGAGCAGCACGTCGCCCGTCGCTGGATCTACCGCCTGGTTGATTAGATTCGGTCCCGGTGACATGGCACTAAATAGCTGAGCGTAATTAAGCTTCATTCGGAGACTTCGTTTGTCGGTGCCTTGCCTACACCCCCTCCCTGTCCCTCCCCCTCGATTTGAGGGGGAGGGAACGCAGCCGCAAGCGCGAGTGTTTCACATTTGCGCTTTCCTATTTAGATCGCAGTCAACAATCCCACGCCGACGAGGATGACGCCAGCCGCAAATAGATTCCTGCCGAGCATGCGTTCCTTGAACAAAACGGCGCCGAAGATCAGTCCGAATAATAAGCTGCTGCGTTTCACCGCGATCATGTAAGCGACCTCGATGCGTTCGACCGCCGCAAAATGCGCCACGAACATGAGCGCCATGGCGCCGCTGACGAGTGCGCTGCCGATGGGCTTGCGATGCACGATCGTGAACGACCGCCCTTTGCGTACCAACACCACGCATAGCGTTGCGCCCGCCAGCACGGCGGCGTAGAACGGTCCGAATTCAATACCCGGCATGTATTGCACGGCGCCTTTACCGAGTGTCGACGTGACGCTGAATATCATCGCGACACCGAGCATCAAGCGCGGACCGGATTCGGTTGTAATAAAGCGTAGCGGCGCGAGCGGATCGCGTCGCCATTCGGCCGCATCGGTGTTCAGCAGGTAGGCACCGAGACTGACCAGCGCGATGCCCGACAAACCGTAGAGCGAAACGGCTTCTCCCAGTACCAACCAGCCGGATAACGCGGTAAAGACCGGCGATAACGCGAGGTAGGGCAAGGTATGGCTCAGGGGTGCAGTGGTGATGGCCCTGATGTAGAGATAGACGGCGAAAATATCGAGCGGTACGAGGAAACTGACCCATACCCAGAACTGCCAGGCATGAGGCACCTCCACGCGCGCTACGACCCACGGCAGCATGATCATCCCGCTCAGCACAAACCGCACCACGGCCGTCTCCCACACGTCGACGTCGGAGAAGAATCGTTTGGTTGCGGCATCCGCGCTGGCGAACGCGAATGCACTCAGCAGGCTCAACGCGAACTAGGTCATCGAATCATCTTACAAGGAAGGTGATTAGAAGCGGTCTCAAAATTATTCGGGGTCGCGCTAGAGCCTAGTTTCGCAGAGTATCAAGGCGCGAGGAGCGTGGTTGACCGGGTGTCAATGAGCAACGAGCAACGCCGAAATGCGCGAAACTAGGTGTCGGCCCTTCGGGTTGGGCCCCCCATATATATTTATGGGGCACGTCTACCGCGTTGCAGCGCTTGAACATAGAACCACTATTCCCTGCGCACTGCGCACTGCGCCTTGTAGCCGCGCTTTTTGGACCCAACGCGACCCCGTATAATTTTGAGACCGCTTCTAAACGATACCATCGCGCCTGCCCAGCGTTGACGACGCGATTGCATTAGAAGTGGTCTCAAAATTCGGCTGAGGCGTTCAGGCAAGGCGCGCGGGCATTCGAGGAGCGCAGTTTATGCGCAATAAATGAGCACCGGAGAAGGTCGTGCAACACAGCATTAACGTCTCAGACGAATTTTGAGACCGCTTCTAGAAGGTGAGCGTGGCTACCGGTTTCATCTATGACGAGCAGTTTCTCGCGCACGACACGGGACCGGGACATCCCGAACGCCCCGAACGATTGATTGCAGTGATGTCTGCGATCGGCAATGAGCCGTCGCTCGCATCCTTGCAACGCTTGAACGCGCGCGTCGCCGACATCGATATCGTTGAGACCACCCATAACCTCGCCTACATCAAACGCGCGCAACAAGCGTGTGCCAGTGGCGCGCCGTTTCTCGATACTACGGACGTGACTATTTCATCGGCATCTTGCGAGGTCGCTTTACTTGCGGCTGGAGCGCCGCTGGTGCTGGCGGATGCCATGGTCGCGGGTACCATCGACAACGGCTTCGCGCTGCTGCGTCCGCCCGGCCACCACGCCGAGCACGCGCAGGCGATGGGGTTTTGCCTGTTCAACAACGTCGCGATATTGACCCGTTACCTGCAACGTCGACATGGACTCGACAAGATCGCGATCGTCGATTGGGACGTCCACCATGGTAACGGCACCCAGCACAGCTTCGAAGCGGATCCGTCGGTGCTCTACGTCAGTACGCACCAATACCCGTATTACCCCGGTACGGGCGCAGCGTCCGAGACCGGGGTCGGTCGCGGGCAGGGTGTGACCGTCAATTGCCCCATGCCCGCCGGCTCGGTAGACGCGGATTACGAGCAGGTGTTTACGCAACAGATCATGCCCAAACTCGACGCGTTCGCGCCGGAGTGTGTCATCGTCTCGGCCGGCTTCGATGCGCACCGTGACGATCCCCTGGCCGATATTCAACTATCGACTGAATTTTTCAGTTGGATGAGCGAGCGCCTCATGGAGGTCGCCGCGCGACATGCGGCGGGCCGGCTGGTGTCGGTACTCGAGGGCGGTTATAACTTGGATCGCCTAGGCGACTGCGTCACCGCGCACCTCAAGATCTTGAGCGGTTCTTAAAAAATCGATCGATATAACGCTTGGGCTCGTCGCCGCCATAGGCGTCGACCAAAGCCGCGACGCCGTGTTCGATCGCCTGCGTGAGCGAGCTGTCTTCCCACTTCAAACACAGTTCCTTTTGTGCGGCGATAGCGCTTGGTGCGCCCGCGACGACGTCGCGCGCAATGATATCGCTGAGCGAATCGAGTTCGTCGGCGTCGACGAGGTGTTGTAACAGGCCGATGCGCGCCGCTTCCGCGGCGTCGATAATGTGGCCGCGCAGCAGCAATTCCCGCGCTTTACCCCAGCCGACCAGCAAGGGCAGGATCGCCGCCTCGATCACCGACGGCACGCCGACGCGCACTTCCGGCATGCCGCATTGCACCGAATGGTCGCCTATCCGGATATCGCATGCCGCCGCGATCTCGAGCCCGGCGCCGAGGCAATAGCCGCGGATCATGGCGATCACGGGCGCTGGCGCCCGGCGCAAGGCCCTACAGAATTCGTGAATCGAGCGGATGAAGGTTTCGGCCGAACCCTGATCCAACTCGCGCAAGGCGTGCAGGTTCGCGCCACCGATGAAAGCCCGTTTGTCGCGGCCGGCGAGGATCACACAGCGGGGTTCGTAGCGCGCGAGGGCGTCGTTGAACGCGGTGGTCGCAGCGTGCATCGTATCGGTGTCGACAACGTTCAGCGGCGTCGCACCATGCAAGGTCGCGTAGACGACCGCCGCACCGTCGAACTCACGCCGCTCCACTGCCAGTACGGGTTCTGTCGTCATGTCAACTTGCGTCGACCGTGCGTCGCGCTTTGAAGCGTAAGCGTACATAGTCGACGTGCCACACACCATCGGTGCCCCGCAAGGCGTTCTCGAGCCGCGCCGCAACAGCGCGGTAAAAGACGACTCGTTCGGCTGGTTCGAGCGCCGCAGCGAACGACTGCACGAAGAGTTTCAGCCACGGCACGATGTCGCCGTCCAAGCGTGTGGGCCGCTCGAACCGTTGGATGAATTCGAGTTCGAATCCACGTGCTTGCAGCAACCCGCCGTAATTCGACTCGTCCGGAAAGAACCACGGGTTGAATGCATCGCCATCGATACCGCGTTCCGCCAGCACCGCCGTTGCCGCATCGACTACAGTCTGAATATTTCCGGCGCCACCCAACTCGCCGACGAAACGGCCGCCAGGACGCAGCGCCCGCCACACACCGTCGATCACGGCATCGGGCCGCTTCATCCAATGCAGCGCCGCATTGCTGACGACACCGTCGAATGACGCACTGAAGCGCAGCGTTTCCCCATCGCCAATCCGCGCGTCGAGACCGCGCGCTGCGGCGGCCTCCACTTGCTCCGCGCTGTTGTCGATGGCTATGAAACGGCATCCGGAATCCGCCAGTTTGACAGTCAACGCGCCGTCGCCACATCCGAGGTCCAGGATGTCCTCGCCTGCACGGGGCGCTAGCAGCTCGAGCAGATCGCTGCCGAACTCGGCGACGAAACCGGCGTGGCGCGCGTAATCATTCGGGTCCCAGGTTTGCTGCGTCATGGTTTGAACGCTCGATTCTAACCCGACGCGGAACCTGGTGCGTTTGCAGTTCAGGAGTTGAATTAGGAACGCCGCTGTGAACGTATGTCGCCTGAGCGATCCCCGCACTTACCAAATTACTAGTCTGAGCCTGCTATTGGCTTATGGGACTGTGTGTTTGGATTTTCCGCTGGGCGTATCGGCCATCGCTTTGACGGTGTTCGGCGCCTTGCTCGCACACACCGTTTGCCTTCGGTTCGCGGCTCATTATCACTCGGATTGGCCGAGCGCGGTCATATCCGCCTTATCCATCTGTCTGTTACTCAGATACTCGCACGTGGAATTCGCGATCCTCACCGCGGCATTGGCGGTGGCGAGTAAGGCCGTGTTGCGTTTCGGCGGCCGTCATTTGTTCAATCCGTCCGCTTTGGCATTAGTCCTCGTCACGCTTAGCTGCGACGGCGCGTGGCTTTCGCCGGGCCAATGGGGTCGCACCGCGTGGTGGCTATTTGCGGTCGCCGGCGCTGGTTTGATCGTGGTTACCCGCGCAAGACGCGCCGACATCAGCCTGGCCTTTCTCGCAGCGATTTCTGTCAGCGTGTTCATTCGCGCCCTGTGGCTGGGTGATCCAGTCGCGATTGCGATCCATCAATTGACCAATGGGGCGCTGTTGCTGTTCGCTTTTTTCATGATCTCCGATCCACGCACCGGGCCTGTATCGCGGCGTGGCCGCATCGTCTTCGGGATCCTGATCGGTGTGGCGGCAGCCTGTTATGAATTCACGACCTATCACGCGAACGGGCCGATCCTCATGCTGATCGCGTGGACGCCCTTGGTGCCATTGCTCGATCGCGTTCTGCCGAACGCGGCGCCGGTAGATGCTGAATACCGCTACCGACCGCATGCGCCACACCTAGCCCTCACTAATTAAAGGAGCTTCTGATGAAACCCTCGCTGCTTTCTATCGTATTTCTAATATGCGCATTCGAGACGTCGGGTGCGGCGGCCTTTTGCGGCTTCTACGTCGCGCGGGCCGATGCCGAGCTTTTCAATCGCGCGTCGAAAGTCGCCATCGTCAGGGACGGCGATCGAACGGTGGTCACGATGAACAACGATTTCCAGGGCGACGTCGACGAATTCGCGATGGTGGTGCCGGTCCCGACCGCGTTGGAACGCGAGCAGATCAATGTCGCCGATCCGGCCTTGATCAGGCATCTCGATGCCTTTACCGCGCCCCGTCTGGTCGAATATTTCGACGAAGATCCCTGCGCGATCATGCACCGCCTCGAGAACGCCTTGAAGTTGCCGTCAATGGCCTTGTATTCCCGTAGCGCGCGCGACGATCGCGCCAAGGTCTTGGGCGTGACCATCGAGGCGGAGTATGAGGTTGGTGAATACGACATCCTGATCCTCTCCGCGGCGCAAAGCGACGGCTTGTCGGCGTGGCTGACGGAAAACGGTTATCGCCTGCCAACGGGTGCGTCGCGCATACTGGGCAGTTACATCAAGCAGGGCCTCCGGTTTTTCGTGGCGAAGGTCAATCTGAAGCGCCAGTCGAGCCTGGGTTTCAGTTACCTGCGGCCGTTGCAGATCGCATATGAAAGCCTGCGCTTCATGCTTCCGATTCGCTTGGGCACGCTGAATGCGCGCGGCAAGCAGGAACTCTACGTGTTCGCCTTGACGCGCGCCGGACGGGTCGAAACGCGCAACTACCGCACCGTAAAGATGCCGACCGGGCAGGAATTGCCGGCCAGTGTGAAGGACGATTTCGGTAATTTCTATCGCGCGATGTTCACGCGGCAGATCGAGCGAAACGATAATCGCGTGGCGATGCTCGAGTACGCCTGGGACATGGGTTGGTGTGATCCCTGCGCCGCCGATCCATTAACCGCCGGTGAATTGCGCAAGCTCGGTGTTTTCTGGCTGGACGAACAGCGCCGCGGCCGCGTGCAAAACGTATTCGTTACCCGCTTGCATCTGCGCTACGACGAGCAAGGTTTTCCCGAAGACCTCATGTTCGTTCAGACCGGCGACCGCACGAATTTCCAAGGGCGTTACGTCATTCGCCATCCCTGGCGCGGTCGATCGCAGTGCGCCGAAGCAGCGCGCTATCGCGCCGAGCTTCTCCCGCAACGACAACGGCGTGAAGTGGAAATGCTCAGCGCTCTCACCGGCTGGGCATTGCGCGATATCGCGATCGATACGCGCCCCTCAGAACCCGAGCCGTGGTGGCGTCAGTTGTGGCCGAAAGGCTGACCGCCTCGCCTGGACAACCAACACAAACGACGTTAGCGTGAGCCGCATGCAGCTCACGTTGACGGTCAACGGCGAGACGGTGTCGGTCGACGTCGATCCCGATATGCCGCTGCTGTGGATTTTACGCGACGTGCTCGGCTTGACGGGAACGAAGTTCGGTTGCGGTGTCGCCGCGTGCGGTGCGTGTACCGTGCATCTCGACGGGCGGGCGGTGCGTACGTGCCGATTGGCAGTCTCGGTGGCCGTGGGAAAAACGGTGACGACGATCGAGGGCCTTGGCGCCGGCGGCTTGCATCCCGTACAGGCAGCCTGGATCGAAGAACAGGTACCGCAGTGCGGCTATTGCCAATCTGGCATGATCATGAGTGCCGCCGCGCTGCTGGGCGAGCGACCGACACCGCGCGATGAGGATATCGATCGGGCGATGACGAACATCTGTCGGTGTGGGACCTATCAGCGCGTGCGCCGCGCGATACACCGCGCCGCGGGCGCCGACAGCAAGCAACCCGCGTGAGTTTTTCTGCTGAACGTCGCCGCTTTCTCTTAACGGGCGCGGTCGTCGGCGGCGGTCTGTTGGTGGGCTACGGCTTGTTCAAGCCGCGCGATTTGCTCGGTGATCCAGGTGTGCTGCCGGTGGACGCCGGTGAAGTCGCGCTCAACGCCTGGCTCAAGATCGCCGACGACGGGAGCGTCACGGTCGCAGTGCCGCGGTCCGAAATGGGCCAGGGCGTTTATACGGCGCTGCCGATGCTCGTGGCCGAGGAACTCGACGTGCCGTGGGCCAAGATTCACGTCGAACAGGCGCCGATCGATGCCGTGTACGGCAATATCGTGATGATGATCGCGGGCGCGCCGTTCGATCAGCACGACGACGGTTGGTTACCCGCCGCGGCGCGCTGGTCGATGGGGCGCTTCGGCCGTGTTCTCGGGCTGCAGGTTACCGGCGGCAGCACCAGCGTGCGCGACGCCTGGTTACCGATGCGCACCGCGGGCGCTGCCGCACGCGACATGCTCATTCGCGCGGCCGCGGCGCGGCTTGAAGTGCATCCCAACGATCTGGTGGTCAACGACGGTGTAGTGACGCACGCGGAGTCGCGCCGTTCGCTCAGTTACGGTTCATTGGCGGCCGAAGCCGCACGCCTGGATCCGGCGAGCGACGTCCGCTTCAAACCGGCCGGTGACTATCGTTATCTCGGTAAACCGGTGCCGCGCACGGACGTACCGGGAAAGTCCACCGGCGTGGCCGAATTCGGCATCGACGTACGCATGGACGGCATTCTCTATGCCGCGATCAAGTCAGCGCCCGTGTTCGGCGGCTCGCTCGTGGCTGCCGATACGGCGAAGATCCAGGCGATGTCCGGCGTCGAGGCGGTGGTCGAACTGGACGACGCCGTGGTCGTCGTTGCCGACAGCTATTGGTCCGCGCAAACCGCGCTGGACGCCGCCGACATTGAATTCTCGCCGGGCGCGAATGCGGACGTTTCCTCGTCGAGCATATTTCAGACCTATACCGAGGCGCTCGATGACGGTGACTTCTTTACATACGAGAACATCGGAAACGCCGAAGAGGCGTTGGTGAACGTCGAGATGATCACCGCTGAATATCGCGCGCCGATGCTCGCCCATGCCTGCATGGAACCGATGAATTGTACGGTGCGGATCGACGGCGAACGCGCCGAGATCTGGTGTGGCAATCAGGCGCCCGACATACTGCGCATGGTCGCGGCCGGCGCGCTGGATATCCCGGCCGAAAACGTCACGATTCACACCTTGTTGCTCGGCGGCGGTTTTGGCCGCCGCGGGGAAGTGGACTTCATGCTACGCGCCATCAGCGTTGCCGAGCGGCTACCGGGCCGCGCGGTCCAACTCATTTATTCGCGCGAGGAAGACATTCAGCACGATACCTACCGCCCCCCCGCACTCGCACGCTTCAAGGCCCGTCTCGACGACAGCGGGCGAATCACCGCATGGCGCAATCAAATCGCGTCGCCATCGGTGTTGCAATCTGTTCTACGGCGTACGTTCCCCTCACTCCCGGCCGGCGGGCCCGACCGCACCAATGTCGAGGGCGCCGCATTCCTGACCTATGCCATACCCAACCGACGCGTCGAGCACGCTGCCGTCGACGTCCCCGTTCCCATCGGGTTCTGGCGCAGCGTCGGCCATTCGTTCAATGCCTTTTTTACGGAATGCTTCATGGATGAACTCGCGCGTGCAGCGGGCATGGATCCGATCGCCTTTCGGCTGGCGCACCTGGGTGGGCGTCCGCGCGAAACTCGGGTGCTCGAACTGGTGCGCGATTTCGGCGCTTGGAATGCGCCTGCGGACGCCGGGCGCGCCGTCGGCGTGGCCTTACACGAATCGTTCAATTCCATCGTCGCTCAGATAGCGGAGGTCGGCATCGAAAACGGCCAGATCCGCGTGCATCGCGTGGTATGCGTGATCGATTGCGGTCGGGTGGTTAACCCCGAAATCGTGATCATGCAGATGGAGAGCGGCATCGTGTACGGGCTGACGGCGGCCTTGTACGGTGACGTACAGGTGGACGGCGGGCGCATCATGCAGTGGAATTTTCCCGATTACCGCATGGTGTCACTCAAGGATATGCCGCGCATCGAAACCCATGTCATCGAAAGCGGCGCCGAGCCTGGAGGCGCCGGTGAACCCGGTACGCCCCCGATCGCGCCGGCGGTTGCCAACGCCGTCTCGGCTTTGACGGGTCAGCGGATCCGCTCGCTTCCCATTCGCCTTCCTTCCTGAACTTGACCGGCTGCGTCACTTTCTGACGGCAAATCGCATCGCCGATCGCTCCCGTTACTGAGCCGTTCGGGCGAAACGTCGACCGGGTCACATTGGAACGGCGCCACGCGATCGTGACGGCCGTCACAAAACGCTCGGAAGAATGCGACGACCATCACACGCGCGACATCACCCCGTGTGATGGGCATCACATTTTCAAACGCATCCGCGAGCGCGCCTTCATTCTGGCATTCCGCTTGCTCGATCCACCGCAACGTTGATTATTTTCGACATATACAAATGAACGATTTACACGCGACAGCAACGAGATTGGCCCTAATGCTGATCTTGATGATGGGTACCGGTAGTGCCGCGGGCGCCACCTTTTCGGGCACTTACTGGAATGACGTTGAAATGAACGTCGGATTCTTTTTCTCTGACGACGCCGCCGAACTCGAATTCAACGGCGTGACGTTTGGGGCCGCGATGTCCCTCTGGAATGTGGATGTCCAAACCCCGACTCATTTGGTGTTTGCAGGCCCGACGGCGCCTGCTTTTGCCGGCAGCGTGAACATCAGTTTCGAATACTACGTACCCCAGGTGAATTTTCAGTGGGCCGAAGTGCTATTCGACGGTGTCAATTATGCGATCCAGCGATCGGGTACCTTGCATTTCGATTTCGCACAGCCGGCCGGCTCGCAATTATGGGGAACAAACGTGTTCTCGAGCGCCAACGCCCAATTCATCGACAATTATTTCAACGGTCCGATAGCGGCGTCCGTGCCTGTGCCGAACTCCGTCGTCCTCATGCTCTCGGCCGTCGCCTTCATGGGCTTTGTTCGCCGGGGTGAAGACGCCGGCGCCGCTTTGCGTCAAGTGACGGGAGGCTAAAACGCATGTCCGATCGCACCGAACACCGCGCGCGAACCCCGTCGGGCGCCGATACAGCGGCATCAGAGAATAGAGTCGGCGACGGCGTTGAACGCACCGATTCCGATTGCGTAAACGCAAACGGGACCACCAGGCGCGCATTCGGTAAGCGCGGCCTTGATACCGGCTCGCGCGGATGGCGCTGGCTGGTGGTGTCGATACTGTTCGCCGCGTTGCCCTTTATCGCCTGCGCTGCTGTCAGCCCGGAGTCTCCGAGCGAATTGGCTGCGATCGCACTCGACGACCCGGACGCGCATGGTGGAGAAATTTTGCAACTCGGCGTGCGGATGGCGACGCTGAGCGAAGCGCGTCGTCATTTGCGAGTCGGTGCGCGCATGCCGGCTCGGGTGATGCAGTGGGCGGAGGTCTATTTCACGCTAACGCCCGGCGATACCGCCGCGAAAGACTTCGCCGGTATTGCGATCCCTAACCGCATCGGTGCAAGAAGCCTTGGCTTGAACGAACATCCGGGGCGGTTCTGACTCGCGATCGGTCCGCCATATGACGAATCCCTCTCCCTCCCGCGTGTAATCGCATTGACGCCCTCCGGGGCGTCTTTTTTATGTAGCGTAGGTCACACCCGTTCCACCCAGGCCGCAATACCCGTGCGGGTTCTTGGCCAGATACTGTTGGTGGTAGTCCTCGGCATAATAAAAGGTCGGGGATGGCATGATCTCAGTCGTAATCTCACCGTAGCCGGCCGCGGCCAAGGCTTGTTGGAAACGCGTGAGTGACGCTTCCGCTGCGCTGCGCTGCCGCTCGTTCGTGAAATAGATGCCGGATCGGTATTGCGTACCGACGTCATTGCCTTGGCGCATGCCTTGCGTCGGGTCATGACCCTCCCAAAACTTCGTGAGCAAGTCGGCATAAGCGACACGCTCGGGGAAGAACACGACCTGGACGATCTCGTTATGGCCGGTCATACCCGAACAGACTTCATGATAGGTCGGGTTTGGCGTCGCGCCGGCCGCGTAGCCTACTGCCGTCGAGTACACGCCACTCGTGGTCCAGTAACTCTTTTCCGCACCCCAAAAACAACCGAGACCGAAGTAAGCGAGTTCCGTTCCATCGGGAAACGGCGGTTTGAGGTTCGCGTCCAACACAAAGTGTTTATCGGGTACCGCAAGCGATGTGTCGCGGCCGGGTAATACTTCCTCCACGGAGGGCGTGTCCAATACTTTATGCAGTGCTCGCATTAGCGACTTCCTGAATCGACTTTGTGTCACGATAACTCATCGTCTTTCGACCCGCCAGTTCACTGCGATGCGGCGCCGGCGAGTTCACGTTCGAGGATTTCACGGATAGTCGCTTCCACCGCTTCTAATACGGTGTGAGCGATCGGTTACGAAAACGCCGGGCGTTCCCTTTACCCCTTAGGCGTCAGCAACCAGGTCCACCGCGAGTACCAAAGGGAGCTCGTAGCCGTGCTCGCGAAAATTCGCGCTAGCATCGCCGTCCTCCCAGATATTTAACGCATAAAAGCGCACGCCGCGCGCCTGGAACTCGCCATGTAAAGTATCCAAGTGAGGCAGCAGCGCGCGGCAATACGGGCACCAAGTAGCCCAGAAAAGGAGTACCGCGGGACGCACTTGCGCATGCTCGTAGAAGTCGACGGTCGCCCCGGCAGCGGTGTCCAGCGACCAATCCGGAGCGGCCGCTCCGAGTTCGGTCTCGGCGCACACGGAGATACAGGAAAAGATCGCAAGAAACGCGATCCCGAAACGCGCATGATTCACCGGCTCAACCAGTTCATGACCGCGAGCAGGCGCTCGCGCATGGGCTGTATTCGTCTTTGCGCCTCATTCCGGAAGAGTCTACCATTGGACTATGGTTCCCAGACGCATGCATCGTGAATGATCGGATAGAAGTCTACTGCGATTCCTATGGCGTGTGGTATTGCGGAACGCGCGAACGGCTGATCAATGCGGGTATCGCAACCCGCGAGATGTTTCCCGCGCCGTCAGAATCATGGCGCGGGAATGGACTTTCCCGCGAACCGCATGAACCCTTGTGGTCGGTTCAACGCAATGCCGGAAACCGCTATAAAGTCATGTGGGGAATATGCGTCGAACAGGAAGCGGATTAGAACCATAAGGGTAACTCGATCGGACTTTAGATCGATTCCATTACGGCCGGCCTTCAGCGTCCCATGACCACTAACGTACTTGGAACAACGCTCGAACTTTGTTCCGACGATCCCTTGACCGGGTTTTTCAGAGACGGGTGCTGCAACACCTGCGCGGACGACGTCGGCCTGCATACGATCTGCGTCGAGATGAATGAGTCGTTCCTGCTCTTTCAACGTGAGAAGGGCAACGACCTCATCACGCCGCAGCTCGATTTCGGTTTCCCGGGATTGCTGCCTGGAGACCGGTGGTGCTTATGTCTTCCGCGTTGGATCGAGGCCTTCGAGGCCGGGGTCACGGCACCTATCTGTCTTCGCTCCACCCACGAATCAGTCATCGACAACGTACCGTTGGAGATATTGGAACAATACGCCGTTCACGACGCTTAGAGATTCGGGCAGGCAATGGATCACACGGTAACTCACAGCGGCTCCTGTCACTGCGGCGCCGTGCGTTTCGAAGTCGAAGCCCCTGCGCGGATCAAGGTCGAAGACTGCAACTGTTCCATCTGCCGCAAGTCCGCGTATGTGCATTTGATCGTGGCGAGTAAACACTTACGTATCCTGCAGGGCAAGGAAAATCTAAGCACCTATACGTTCAACACAGGCACGGCGAAGCACATGTTCTGCAAAACCTGTGGCGTGAAATCCTTTTACGTACCGCGCTCGCATCCTACGGGCTATAGCGTCAATGTGCGCAGCCTGGATTCCGATACGATCGAGGCGCTCGAAATCGAACCGTTCGACGGCCGTAACTGGGAAGCGAATATCGCGAGCTTGCGCGCGCGCGACGGGGAGTAAAACCTCGATGTTCCAGCCCTTCACGTTGTTCGCGGCCGTGCGTTATGTACGCTCTAGACGCCGTAATCGCTTTGCATCCTTTGTTTCGTTCGTCTCGGTCGTGGGTATCGCGCTCGGCGTCGCGGCGTTATTAATCGTGCTATCGGTGATGAATGGCTTCGAGCGCGAGGTTACCCGGCATGTGCTCGGCATGGCCTCGCACGCGGTAATCGTGCGGCAGCAAAGTCCGATCGACGATTGGCTTTCGATCGACGCAAGGATCCGATCCGATGCCAGG
This sequence comes from Gammaproteobacteria bacterium, assembly GCA_965217605.1. Classification (GTDB taxonomy): domain Bacteria; phylum Pseudomonadota; class Gammaproteobacteria; genus JAYYZW01. The sequence continues at coordinate 335,693 of CBDCJB010000001.1, read as the reverse complement.
GTGGTCGCGAGTTCCCCGTATATACGCGCCAGCGGGATGCTCAGCCATAAAAGTAAAGTTAAAGGCGTGATCGTCGAAGGCATCGTGCCGGAGCGCGAAACGCGTGTCACGGACCTGCATCGCTACCTTCCAGCCGCCGATATCGCTGCGCTCGTACCGGGACACAAGCGGGTGTTGGCCGGTGCGGCCCTGGCGAGGCAACTCGATGCGGGTGTAGGTGACACGGTCACACTCGTGGTGCCGGCCTGGGATGCCGAGGGCAATGCGATCGCGCCGCGCTACGAACGCCTGGTCATCGCCGGCTTGTTCCATGTCGGCATGCACCAGTTTGATTCCACGTTGCTCTTGATGGCCTTGGATGACGCACGCGAGATCTTTCGGCTGAAGACCGGCGTAACTGGCGTCCGCCTGCGCTTCACGGAAGCGTCGATCGCCCCCCTCGCGGTTCGCGAAATAGCCGACGCGCTGGGTCCCGAACTACATGCGATCGACTGGACACAGTATCACCGGAATTTTTTTCTCGCTCTCAAATCCCAAAAGCGCATCATGTTCGTGATCCTCGTCCTCATCATCGCAGTCGCGGCATTCAATATCGCCGCGAACATGGTCATGGTCGTTACCGAAAAGATTCGCGACATCGCGATATTGAGAACGATGGGCGCGGCGCGGGCCGAAATCGTATTGCTGTTCCTGGTCCAGGGCTTGATGATTGGCATCGTTGGCTCGCTGCTCGGCGCTGCACTCGGCGCGTGGGGCGCTCAAGAAAGTAATGCCGTCGCGCAGTTTATCGAAACCATGCTCGGCGTGGATCTGATCAATTCCGAAGTCTATTTCATCGATTATCTGCCGGCGGAACTACGCGCGGGCGACCTTGCTAGCGTGACGTTGGCGAGTCTGTGTTTGTCGATCCTCGCGACGATCTACCCGGCCTTGCGCGCGGCATCGATACAGCCCGCGCAGGCGCTGCATTACGACTAGTGTGCTGTCCCGAAATCATCTTCGGTAAGTCGCGCAGGACTCGTGGTGCGATACAAGGCGCGAGGAGGCGTCGTATCGGGAATACGGCAACGACGAGTAACACCGTAGCGCGGCACGAGGACCAGCGAGTTATGAAGATGATTACGGGACAGCACACTAAAATATCAACCGTTCGAAGAATCGAGGATCCCATTGCGCCTGACGGGCGAGGACGAACTCGGTGAGCAGGCGTATGACTTCGCCCGAGGTCTGTTTAATCTGCGCGAAAAGAACGCTCGGGTCCCGGCACAAGGTTTCGATCGATTCAGGCCCGGTCTCAACGAGCTCTGCGCGTGATGCGGAGTCACTCAACAGTGCGTGTGTGGTTTCGTACGCCGAGAGCAGTTGCACGAAGCGCGGCGGCTCGTAGCTGTTCATGACCAGCGCCAGCCGCTCCAGTGGAGTGAGCGGCAAACGCTCGACCAGCCACGCGCGTTTTTCGGGCATGGCGTTACTCTCGCCGAGCAGGACCAGTAGACCCGCGAGCGTAACCAGGCGGGTGCACCGGAATTTAGCCTGCCGCAGCTGCCAACTGTCACCGGTTGTGCGCTCGACTTTGTATTGTTGCCAAGCCGCATAGGCGTGCAGATAGCGCATCACATCGTTGATCAGATACGTCCACCCCTTGTCCGGCGCCGCATCGATAAAACCGGTGCCATACCAAGCCACGATTCGCGCTTGCAAGTTCCGGAAGGCGTCGTCGCGGAATATCGAGTTCGCATCGAGCAGCAGCTGCAAGCGCTTGCCGAAGATCTCCGGCGCCTCCGTGAGACTGCCTAACGCGGCCGTATCCAACAGCGACGCCATGCTTGCCGGTGCGCGATAAATACCCCACGCTTTGGGCGGCGTGAGGTCGAGCGCGGTTAAAGCCGAGCAGATCTGGTCGATCACCGTGTCCGCGCGAGCGCGGCTCGGCTCATTGCGCGTGATCACTATGCAATCTATGTCCGAGCGGGAATGGGCTTCGAGACGCCCCAACGAACCGCCCACCGCAACGGTTTCCACGTCATCGAGATCCGCGGAGATACCCGCGAGGGCCGTTCGCGCTTGCGTCAGCAGGCCGGTCGTATAGACACGGCTGGCGGATAGGCTCGGGCACTGGGCTAGGTTCAGATCGCTCATGGTGGCGCCGCTCTAAAGTTCGCGTGCACGCGAACGACATTACGCTGAGAGCCTTAGCGTAAACACTCCGTGAACCGGTCACAAAGCTTAACCGGCAGTATATTGCACTGCACAATGAAGCGACTATAATGCCTAGTGGCGTCTGGCCGTTTCCGAGGTAAGTTATGGAAATCGAAGGGAAAATTGCTCTCGTTACGGGCGCAGCCAGCGGTATCGGCGCGGCCGCCGCGAAGGAATTGCACCGGCACGGAACGCGGGCTTTGGCGCTGGTCGACGTCGCCGATTCGGTACACGAGGTCGCTGCCCGTTTGACCTCCTCGAACGGCGGGCGCGCTGTGCATGCGTTCCAGGGCGACACGACCGACGCGGCCTTTCGTCGCAGGGTGTACGAATCCGTACGCCGCGACTACGGCGCGGTCAACATCTGCGTTCCGGCCGCGGGCATTACCCGCGACGACCTGGCGGTGCGCATGAATAAAGCAAAAGGCAAAGCCAACATCTACCCGATCGGAAACTTTCGCCAGGTGGTGGAAGTCAATCTCATCGCGCCGGTGTACTGGGCGCTCGAGATGGTCGCGCAGCAGGCCGAGGATCGCTTCGCGCGCGGGCTCAAGAAATGGGTGCCAGAGGAAGGCACACAGGGCGCCATCGTATTCATCGGCTCCGTCTCGTCGCAGGGCAACAAGGGACAGATTTCGTACGCGACGACCAAAGTCGGTATCGAGGGAGCCGCCGCGACGCTCATGAAGGAAGCGATTTTCTACGGCGTGCGCTGCGCGGTCATTCATCCCGGCTTCACCGACACGCCCATGGTGCGCGCGCTGGGCGACGATTACATTGAATCTCAGGTGCTGCCGGCGACTCAGATCAAACGCTTGATTCGCCCCGAGGAAATCGCAGACGCCATCTGTTTCTTGATACGAAATTCAGCAGTCAGTGGCCAATTGTGGGCCGATGCCGGTTGGCACCCGATGCCGACCTGAGTTGGAGACAACGCAGGCTTATTCGGACCCGTACGATCGAGTACACTGCGCGCGCATGCATGGGCGCCAGCGTCCCTTCGATAAGATTTTCAATATCGGCCTGAACCGCGCGGGAACAGGATCCCTCACCGAGGCATTGAACATACTCGGATACCGCGCTGTTCATTTCAAACATGACGGGCGCCGGGTATACGACATCGTCCAGGACAACGCGCATTCGGGTCGCAGGCTATTGTCGGGGCTGGACGCACGCTTCGACGCGTTTTCCGATTTCACGGCTTATGGTTTCTTTGACGTCCTGGATACGCAATACCCCAACAGCAAGTTCAGTATCACGTGGCGCGAACTCGAAGCCTGGCTCGATAGTCGTGCGCGAAAAGTTAAGAAAAATCGTTCCGATCCGAATTATCGTTACGATTTTCTCACCGTGGATCGTGATCGATGGACGCGCGATCGAGCGTTGTTTCGCGCACGCACCGATGACTATTTTCAGGCGCGGCACAACGATTTGCTCGTGATCGACATTCCCGCGGGCGACGGTTGGCAGGCACTGTGTAAGTTTCTCGACGTACCGGCGCCCGACGCCCCGTTCCCCTGGAGGAATCAACTGTCATCGGTAACTGCTAATGGATGAACGCGAGATCAAGGTCTTATGCGTCGATGATCAGGTCGACGCCATGTCACTCATGCAAAAGCATTTAGAGGGCCACTTCGATTGCGTCTACGTGGATGGCCCATTGGCCGCGCTGGACGCTCTGGAGCAATCGGGCCCCTACGCGGTCGTCGTAACGGACTTCATCATGCCGGATATGGATGGCGTCGAACTTCTACAGGTCGTCAAGCAACGCTGGCCCGACAGTGTCGGCGTCATGGTGACCGCAATGGACGACCAGGACGTCGCCATCGCCGCCCTGCACGAAGGAAAGGTTCATCGCTTTGTCCGCAAGCCGTGGGAAGCCGACGACCTCGTCAGGGCGGTCACCGAAGCCGTCGGCTATTTTCGATTGGTACAAAACGAGCGGGCGTTACGCGAGCAATTGGCGAGAACCAACGCCGAGTTGGATGAAAAAGTACAGGATCTCGATGAAGCGAACGAACTGCTCGAGTACTGGGTCGAATTCAGCCCTGCGGTGTTATACAGCTGCTCCTGCGACGACGGGCTGCTCCGACCGAGTTATATCAGTAAGAATTTTCATCGCCTGACGGGCTTCGAGCGCACGGCCGCCATTATCGATCCCGGGTTTTGGAGCGAGCTCGTGCATGCCGACGATCGGACGACGTTCGATGAGGCCATCGCAGCGCTCGTCGGCGGCGACCTCACCCATGCCGTCCTCGAATACCGGGTGCGACACCGTGATGGCAATTATCTGACCGTCGTCGATTCATTGCGCGCGGTCCACGACGGGAACGGCGTGACCATCGAACTCGTCGGCGCGTGGCTGGATGTAAGTGCAAGGGCCTGATAGTTCACGCTAAATAACGCTTTCCGCAGATCCTCTGCAGGGCCTGTTCTAGGCTCCGCCTAAACATAAACCTTAGCTATTGAGCCCAATATGCTGAATTGGCGGAAATTTTATTGACAAGTATATGAGAATTAGCTATAGGTAGTTATTACAACCTGCTAAAAACACAGTAGATACAGATTTGCGAGGTCTGGTCCATGCACAGCAATACGCGCGTTTCCATAAACGGCCATCGCGCCGCGCTCATGCCCAATGCGTTCCGGCACTGCGAGACGGTCAATGATGACTTCATCGCGCACCCGGTGCAGTTTCCCATCAAGTACCGGCGCCGCGTCGCTTTACCCTGGCGCAGCCGCCCGACCGAAGCGGCGGGCGGCGACGTCGGTTTGAGCTTTCGCGCGGCGAAGTACATTCCACCCGGCGCGCGTATCGAGCTCGAGATCCCGCTGCGTGGCGATTCACAGCGCTTCGCGGGCACCGTGGTGATGGTCCGTGAAGAGCCCGACGGTTACGAAATCGGCTTGTGGCTGGCGTCACCGGATGATGCCAGCCGTGCGCGCATCGTCGAGCGGATCTGTCATACGGAATGCTATCTACGCTCACGGCAGCGCCGGCAACGCAAGGCATTTACAGACCATGACGGTGGTCGCATGGCAGCGCTGGCCGAAGCTTGAAGCGCTGTCTGCAGGCACCCTGAGGGACCGCGTCGACGGTACCGCCCACATTCGCCCACGCCAGGCATGGAATACCTCTTCGAATACGCGATATTCGCAGCCAAACTGATAACCCTCGTCGGCGTGCTCGCGGTTCCCGTGTTGATCGCATTGGCGCTGTTTCAATCCCGGCGCCGATCAAGCGGCGAATCTGCGATTGAAGTCCGCAAGCTCAACGACAAGTTGTTGGACACGTCGTTAGCGATCGAATCGGTATTAATGGCGCCCAAGTGTTTCAAGAAACGCGTTAAGCAACTCAAGAAAACCAGGAAGGACGCAGAGGCCGAGCGGGAAGCTGCGGAAGGCGCCACCCCGCGTCTTTTCGTGTGTGAATTCGTCGGCGATGTTCGCGCCAGCGCCGTATCCTCATTGCGTGAAGAAATCACCGCGATACTCTCCGTGGCCTCCGATGTCGATGAAGTCGCCGTCGTACTGGAAAGCGGCGGCGGCACCGTCCATGGATATGGTCTCGCCGCGTCGCAACTTCGCAGGGTGCGGGACAAACGTATCCATTTGACCGTGATCGTCGACAAGATCGCGGCGAGCGGCGGTTACATGATGGCTTGCGTCGCTGATGAGATCGTCGCGGCGCCATTCGCGATCGTCGGTTCGATCGGTGTCATCGGTCAGTTACCTAATTTTCACCGCTTGCTCGAAAAGCACGACATCGATTTCGAACAGATCACGGCCGGGAAATACAAGCGCACCTTGAGCCTGTTTGGGAAAAATACGGACGCCGACCGTGAAAAATTCCAGGAGGAGATCGAGGACGCGCATCAGTTGTTCCAGGATTTCGTCGCCGAACACCGCGCTGATCTCGCGCTCGATCGTGTGGCGACCGGGGAACATTGGTTCGGTACGCGCGCACTCGAACTCGGACTCGTCGACCGCATCGAAACGAGTGATGATTTTCTCTGTGAGAAAGCGAAGGCGATCGATGTGTTCGAAGTGCGTGCGGAGGTCAAGAAAACGCTTTTTGAACGGTTGCTGGGTTCCGCCGCGACCACGCATTGACGGCGGCCGTGACCGTGCCGTAGTGGATATCGACGATGTCGTCGATCGCGTCAGCGTACCCGCCGCCCATGACAACCGCGATCGCGGCGTTTGCGCGTTCGGCATATTCGAAAACCGTAGCGTCGCGCTCGGCCAATCCCGCCTTGGTCAGCTCGAGCCGTCCAAGGCGATCGTGCGCATACGGATCGGCGCCTGCGACGTATACGATCGCCTGAGGCTCGGCAGACGCAAAGCTCCGATCGAGGCCGAGTCGCAAATGCTCGAGATACTGTTCATCCTCGACGCCGTCCGGCAGCGCGATGTCACAGTCGCTGCTGGCCTTGCGGTTCGGGTAATTACGCGCGGAATGTATGGAGAACGTATACAGACTGTCGTGTGCCGCGAGGATCCGCGCGGTGCCGTCGCCTTGGTGTACGTCGCAATCAACCACGAGAATGCGCTCGGCCCGACCGCTTTGAAACGTTGTCAGGGCGGCGGCAGCGATGTCGTTGAATAGGCAAAATCCGCCGCCGGCCGCGCGATGGGCGTGATGCGTGCCTCCCGCCAGGCTGACGGCGACGCCTTCACTCAACGCAACTTCGAGCGCCGCTACGGTCGCGCCCACCGAGCGCCTCGAACGTTCGACCAGTGCCGCGGACCATGGGAAGCCGAGTTGCCGCACTTCAGCGGGGCTCATACGTCCGGCGCAAACCTTTACGATGTAGCTCGGCTCGTGCGCTGTCGTCAACACCGCGTCGGTGGCGCGCGGCGCTTGTTCGAAGCGCAGGCGTGGATCGCGTGACGCCTCGACGCGCTCGCGCAACAGCGTGTATTTGCGCATCGGGAATCGATGCCCGTCCGGCAACGGGATCTCGAAGCGATCGGAACAGAAAACCCGCATTAGTGTCCTGTCCCGTGAAAAACTTCCGTAAGTCGCGACGGATTTTTCGTCGATGGCAAGGCGCGACGACGCCGTGTAGCGGGCTCTACACAAGGAGGAGTAACGCCGCCAGCGGCGAAAAAGACCAGCGAATTGTGGAAGTTTTTCACGGGACAGGACACTAGATCGTATCAAGCGCTCGAAGGTCTTCGCCGTCGAGGACTAGTTCAATCGCGGCATGGCTGTCTTCGACACTCGCGAGGCGGCGTGCGCCCGGGATGGGGATGATGTGATCGCCCTTGTGCAGCAACCAACCCAATGCAACCCGATACGGCGATACCTTATGTTTTTCCGCAATACGCACGACCACGGCGTTGTCCGCGGTGTGCACGTAGCCGCGATAGCCGCCCATCGGGCTGTGGGCAATATAGGCGACCTCGATCGCCTTGCAGTAGTCGATCAAACCGTTATCGAAATCACGCGTGCAGAACAGGCTGCAGCGGTTTTGTACGGAGACGAGCGGCATAACCGCGCGGGCGCGGTCGAGCGCGCCAATATCGACATTAGACACGCCGACGGCAGCGATCTTCCCTTCTTCCGATAAGCGCGCGAGCTCACCCATGCTGTCCTCGATCGGTACGTTCGCGTCCACGGCGTGTAGCTGATAAAGATCGATGCGTTCGACATCCAGATCACGCAGCGATCGATCGCATGACGCGCGCAACCAGGATGGGTGCGCGTCGGTGATCCACTGTCCGCCGGGTCGGCGCAATCCGCCCTTCGTCGCGATCAAAACGCCGTCGCGTTGTTCGTGATTCGACAATGCCTCTCTAATGAGGCGTTCGTTGTGCCCCAAATCTCCATCGTCCGTGCAATAAACGTTCGCGCTATCGATGAAGTTTCCGCCTAGCTCGACGAATCGTTGGATCAGACGCATGGCGTCGGCCTTATCGGGGCGGCCCGTGATCGACATCGGCATGCCCCCGAGGCCGATGGCAAACACCTTGTAATCCGGGCCGATGTACCGCATCACAGTCGTATCCTCGTTCAACTCGATTCGAACACGCGCTGGACTTCTTCGGAAATAATGCGGATGCCTTTCTCGACCTGCTCGGCCGATTGGGAGTATGAGATGCGGATGCATTCACGGCTATGGTCCCAGCCGTCCTCGAGCCCAGGAAAAAAATAATGGCCTGGAATCACGAGTACGTCACGGGCTTTGAGTCGTTCGTAGAGTTCTTGCGCAGTGATCGGAAGGCCTGGAAACCACAGCCACAAGAAGATCGCGCCTTCGGGTTTATGAATAAAGTAATCGAGGTCTCGGAGATAGTCGTGGCACCAGTTAACGGCCTGATCGACCCGCGCCTGATAATAAGGCTTGATGACGTCGCGCCCGAGTCGCAAGACCTCGCCGCTCTCGATGAGCGGCGTGACCATGCCGGCGCCAAGACTTCCGGTAGCAAGACTCAAGATCGCGTTCATGCCGCGCACGGCTTCGATGATTTTTTCGTTCGCGATCACGATACCCGTGCGCAATCCCGGTAAACCGAGTTTGGACAGGCTCATGCAATAAATGACGTGGTCCTCGAACGCGGGCTCGGCTTCCGAAAACACGATATTGGGGAATGGCACCCCGTAGGCGTTATCCACGATGAACGGCACTTTTGCCGCGCGCGTCAACGCCATGAGCTTCGTGATCTCTTCTGCCGACAGGACGTTACCCGTCGGATTGGTCGGACGGCTCACGCACACCGCCCCCGTGCTGTCATCGATGGACAAGCGGTCGAAATCCACACGGTACTTGAAGATGTGATCGCCGAGATGATCGATCGTGGGTCGATTCGCATGGATCGCATCGGCGGCGACGGCGATGTCGGCGTAGCCGATGTATTCGGGCGCCAGCGGCAGCTGCAAGTGACGCCGCTGGCCGTCACCGCATGCGCCGGTGAACAGATTGAACAAGATGAAAAAACTGGATTGGCTGCCCGTTGTCATGGCGACGTTGCCGACGCCGATATCCCAACCGTATTCGCGTTCGAGTAAACCACTGATCGCCCGAAGAAAAGGTCGATGGCCCTGTGGTCCATCGTAACTGCCGGTCAAACGGTCGAATGATCCGGAGGTCAAGACGTCTGCGAGGGCATGGTGGAATACCGCCTGCATGGCCGGGATCTGGGCCGGATTACCGCCGCCCAGATTGCATAAGGCTCGCCCGCTCGAGAGCACCTCGCCCAGATCGTCCATCAACAAACGCGTGCCGGTCGGGCCGACAAAGCGCCGCGCGAATTCGGAAAATCGAGTGTCGGTCATGGTGTCGGCGCGGCAGGGAATGGGGGGCGCTAGTGTATTATCGAAAAGCGATGATGACAGCACGTGGCACGCTTCCGAAACCCGGACTTTTTGCACGCCTCGGCACGCTGCGCTCGCTGTTGCTGATCGCCGCGGTGCTGGTGATCGCCGCCGCGCCCTTCGCCGACGGCGCCGTCTACGTCCACGACTGGCGCTTGCTGCCGTCCGTGGTCGCCCCCACGGTCATGATGATGCTGGTGTTCGCGATCCCCTTGGATATCACGATGGCATGCGTGTTCATGGCCGATGCGGATGCCGAGGATTGCGCGCGCCTCAAATTCGCCATCCGCGCCGATTGCATCGCGCTGCTCGCGATGGTCGTGGCGTGGATGCCGTTTATGCTCAAGGTTCTGGATTTTTCGCCGTTCAGCGGCAATTGACCGCGCGCCGGTACGGCGGACGTCCGTCACACAGCGGGTCACCGGGCCGCGAGTTCCGCACCGTATTGTCGACCCGTCCCCCATTTTTACCTTGAGATCTTATAGCTTTAACACTATTATCTATATTAATCATTAATTAAACATAATAAGTGATTGATAAATATGGTAACGCGAATACCCCGCGTAGCCCGACTAGCGCTTGCCGTTCCGGCCGGCCGCCGCGCGTGGCGCTAGACCTTCCGCAAACCGCTCAAGATCCGCTTGAATGAGCGCGACCTCAATTTTCGCGGGCTGCGCGATTTTGAATTCTGCCTCGCGCCACGCACCGCGGTCCCGTCGCTGCGCTTTAGCGAGTTGTTCCAGCGCGCCGATACCGAGCTCCAGGCCGAAGCCGTGAATATGCGCACCTTGGAGCGCCAACTCCGCGGCATTCTCGGCGATGACGGACAGCACGGTATCTCGTGCACGGCGACCCTGGCCCGCCTGGGCGTGCGGATGATCTCCAAGGATCACGATTGGCGCGCGATCTTCATTGAACTGGTTGAATCTCGGCGCGTGGACGACGCCTATACGCGCGTCGCCCTGGCCGCTTATCTGAGCTACCTCAATGCGCGTTACGACGTCATACATATGCTGCTCGCGCTCAAGCGCGACGCGTTCGCAGAGGCGTTTACCCCGGATAAATCGACCGTGCTTGTCGCGGCGGATGAGCCGTTGACCGGGTCGCCGGACAGCGCGCTGCGGCGGCTGCCCCAGGGCGAGGCGGTTACCGTGCGCCTGGAGAACGGCGAAGACATCACGATCAGGCTCGCCAAACACCGCTTCTCGCTATCCCATCGCCACGGTTGGAGCTTGCGGGCCGATGATGGCAAGCACTATACGCTCAGGCAGGGCGTCAATTCGGTCGGGCGCAGCCGGGAGAACGATGTCGCAGTCGACGCGCATCTGGCCAATGTGTCGCGTAAACACCTGCTCGCCCAACCACTGCGCGCAGACGCGATCGTGCTGACCGACATCTCGTCCTACGGAACGTATATCCCGCCTGGCGTTGTCGTTTAGAAGCGGTCTCAAAATTTCTGTGGGACGTTCAGACAAGGCGCGTGGTCTTCGAGGAGCGCAGTTTATATAGCAATAAATGAGCACCGGAGAAGGCTACGCAACGCAGTATCAACGTTCCACACGAATTTTGAGACCGCTTCTAGTGTGCTGTCCCACGATGAACTTTCATAAGTCGTGATGATCAGATCGGCTATTGTGTCATGCAGGAGCCAGCCGATGGTTACCGGTCGACCCAGATCCTTTACGGTTAAACTGAGCGAGGAGGAACACGAGGTCCTCAACAGTTACGCGAGGTCGCGCAGTCTGCCGCATGCGCTGGCACGGCGCGCAAAGATCGTCATGATGGCAGCCGATGGGCTGTCTAACAGCGCGATTGCCAGAAAGCTCGATGTATCCAATCCGACGGTCACAAATTGGTGTCGCCGGTATATCGCCAACGGGATTGTCGGATTGTATGATCTGCCGCCGGGCCATCGTCGGCGCACATATGATGACGATGAGGTTGCACGCTTGATGCAAAAGGTGCTGAGCGAGCGACCGGAGAACGCGACCCATTGGAGCACGCGTTCGTTTGCACGGGAGACCGCGCCCTCGAAGAGTACCGTTCATCGGTATTTCACGCTGTTTGGGATCCAGCCCTATCGCAGCCGCACGTTCAAACTCTCGACCGCTCCCTTCTTCGTCGACAAGGTGCGCGATATTGTCGGTTTGTACTTGAATCCACCCGATAATGCCCTGGTATTGTGTGTTGACGAAAAAAGCCAGATCCAGGCATTGGAACGCAGTCAGCCGGTTCTGCCGATGGGGCTCGGTTATGTCGAGGGTGTCACCCATAATTACTTTCGACATGGCACGACCACGTTGTTCGCGGCGCTCGATATCGCCAACGGCACGGTCATCGGGCAGTGCAAAGCGCGGCATCGTCACCAGGAATTGCTGTCCTTCCTGAATCATCTCGAGAAAAGTGTTCCCGCCGCGCTGGATGTTCATCTGGTGATGGACAACTATGGCACGCATAAGCATCCCAAAGTCCGTGCCTGGTTCGCTCGACGCCCTCGATTTCACGTCCACTTCACGCCAACCTACGCGTCATGGCTCAACCAGGTCGAACGTTGGTTTGGTCTCATCAGCCAGCGCGCTATCAAGCGCGGGTCGTTCCGGAATGTGAAGGATCTCGTTGCTCGTATCGAGCGATATATTGCTCAGCACAACGCCAACCCTATACCTTTCGCCTGGACCGCAACCGCCGACTCAATCTTGAAAAAACTCGCCCGACTTTCGAAACTTCTTTGCGGGACAGCACACTAGTTAATCTTGCGGCTCCGGTGGTTTGCGGTCGGCGAGCTTGAGTTGCAGTAGTTCGATGGCCATATCCGGCGCCTCGAGATGCCGCGACGATTCATTCGTCAATAACCAGCGGTCAACGGTATCGCGGTCCGTTGAGACCAGATCCGCTATTTCTCGCCGCTCGACCTGATGTTCGAGCATCAAGGTGATCAAGATTTCCCGGTTGTTCATCGCCTCGATCCGACGGTCGCGGTAGACCCGCTATTATGCAAGAGTTTCCGCGTCTTACGCAGCACGCGTTTCGGCTTCGAGCGACACCAAAAGCTGACGTGCGCGCTGCTCGATCAAGGCCCGGATGCGCCGCACGATAGCGGCGACGCCGTGGTCGCGCTGGAAACGATCCGCGGTCTCCCGCGCCAGCAGCGGTAGGGCCACGGCGGCGGCGCGCAATTCGTCGAACACGAAACCCGGTCGCACGCCGATTTCACGCGCAAATGCGCCCCAACGGGTCGCGATCATCCAGTCGGGCCGGTCTTCTCCACCGATGGCAAAGCCCATGCGGCGGTTCATCTCGGGATAGACGTGCGTCGACCAGAGGCCGAAGAACGGCGCCAAACGCGGGCCGTCGTCCCCATATAACAGCGCCAGTTGTTTGCCGTGCTGAGCGCCAAATCCAACGAGAAAGCTGTAGATCTGCCAGCGTATGAGCGCGCGGATGTCGAGCGCCGGCATTTGACTGACGCGCCGCACCAGCTCGAACAGGTCGGCCGCGCGCGGCCCGCCCTCGCGCTCATACTTGTTCTCGGGCGCTAAGCCCATGACCTGACAGATGTCTTCCATATGCGTGGCGGCCGGCGCCGGGCTGGCGCTGCGATCGATGCGCGTTACGCACAATAGCGTCAACTCGCCGTGGATTAATTCTGCGTGCGGTACGGGCAGTCCGAAACGGGCTGCGAGCTGCATGGTATAGGCCTCGTTCATGACCGATTCCTTGAGACCGGGTTCCGCCGGTTTGATGATGTGTGAGGTCAAACCGCCGCCCAAGTTCAAGAAAACGCGCCCGTCCAACACGGATACCGGGAGCTTGTCGAACTCACCCGGTAAGGTCACGCTGAGGCCATCCGCTTCCGCCAATAACGGGTGCACGGGTAAGACCGCGATTGCGTTGCGCAGCTCGGCGGCGTCCAGATCGCGGCGGGTCGGCGCCGCGCTGGGACGGATCCCCGGCGCGCGTAAACTGAGCGCGCCGTGACAATCCCCGCCGATCCGCGCCAGTAAACCAAAGTCGTTGCCCGCCGATAGCCCGAGACTATGCGCTAGACGGCGGCGGATCTGTCCCTCCGGGAGCAGGTTCGTGAATACGGCGCGCACCTGCGCTCCGCTGTGCGTCTGGCGGCGGCGCGGTAACGCCAAGGAAACCGGCGCCATCGCGCGCGCGGCATGGGCGAGATCGGTGTAGACGAACGACCAGTCATCGCCCGCGCCGGCAATTAAGTGGCCGACGTGGCGGTCGTTCAGGCGTACTTCGAGTTCATTCGCCATCGCTGTGCTCGAGATCGCTCCAGCGCCTCTCGCTCAGGCGTAATTCGAGGCCGAGCGTACGCAGCACGCGCAGCGTACGTCCGAGCTCCAGCGTCGCCTTGCCGTGTTCCAACTCCGACAGGAAGCGGTTGCCCACACCGGCTATCGCAGCGAGTTCAGCCTGCCGCAGGCGGTGTCTGCGGCGCTCAGCACGCACGCGCCGCCCCAATTCAGCCAGTCCCATTTGATGCCTATACGGGAATATTGTTTGCTTAAAGCAAGAATATAGTAATTCGATACCAAATTGACGGAAATACTTCAATCTTATCGAAATGAGATTAAATATTCCCGTAAACGCAGTAAATCTAACGTAACCTATTATTTTTTGAGTTACCGAGGCGTTGCGCGAGGATCAACCAACGCGCGACGCGCTCACCGGCGTCCTCCAGATGGGCGCGGGTCTCGCGCAGCGCGACGTCGCTCGACATCGGCCGGGTTACCGTCGTCTCCAACGCGTCGATCGACGCGGCGAACAGCGCACGCGCGTCCGGCGCCAGGCTACCGCCGATGGCGACGACCGGTACGCCTTCGGCCGCGCCGATCCGCGCCACGCCGAGCGGGGTCTTGCCATGCAAGCTCTGTGCATCGATGCGCCCTTCGCCCGTAATCACCAGCGTCGCCCCTCGCACCCGCTGCGCCAGGCCCACGGCCTCGACCACGAGGTCGATGCCGGGTCGCAAGCGCGCGCGCAAAAATCCCGCGCATGCCGCGCCGAGCCCACCGGCCGCGCCGGCGCCGGGCGCGTCGACCGGGTCGCCGTCGATCACGTTTTTAGCGGTGCGATAAAAGCTCGACAGCGCGCGGTCGAGACGATCCACCTGCGCGGCATAGGCTCCCTTTTGAGGACCGAACGTATACGCGGCGCCGCCGGGGCCGCTCAGTGGATTATCGACGTCGCAGGCCGCGGTGAAAGCGACCTCGCGTAAACGCGGATCGAGGCGGCTCGGATCGATACGGGCGACATCGGACAAGTCCCCGCCGGTCATGGGTGTATCCATCAGGTCGGCGGCGCGGTCGTAGAAGCGTACGCCCAAGGACTGCAGCATGCCGGCGCCTCCGTCGACCGTGGCGGAACCGCCGAGACCGACGATGATCGCCGCACACCCACGGTCGAGCGCCGCGCCGATCAATTCGCCCGTGCCAAAGCTGGTTGTCCGAGTCGGGTCGCGCCGTGCGGCCGGCACCAGCGCGAGTCCGGACGCCGCCGCCATTTCAATGACCGCCGTGCGTCCATCGTCCAACAACCCGTACGCGGCGGTGATGTTCTCCCCAAGGGGTCCGGTGACCTGTGTTTCGACAATCTCGCCATGGCCGGCGGCCACCAGCGCGGCAACGGTGCCCTCGCCGCCATCCGCCATCGGGACGAGGTCGTATCGGGCGTTCGGCAACGCCCGCCGCATACCGGCGGCGATGGCTTCGGCCGCGTCCTCGGCAGCGAGGCTCTCCTTGAACGAATCCGGCGCGATGACGATCTTCACGGGTGCTTTCGGCGCGTAGGCGGCGCCGCGCGCGGGATTAACGCCGCCGCCGGCGCAGCGCCGGCGTTGACACAAGGCTCGGTTTGAGTAATGCGGTGCGCACGCGCAAGGCCGCCGCCGAATCCAAGGCCTTGATCAGCCGGAAGTCATCGCCCGTGCGCACGGCCGCGAGCTCGCCGTCGAGATACGCGATCCCATTCGCCGCCAAGGCCGGAATGCGCACACCCGGCAGGACGATACCCACGAGGTTGAGCGGATCGACCGCGCTGACGACGTCGATGCGGCAGGCGGTGGCGGTCTTGCGGCGTTGACGCAGCGCGCTGACCGCATCGGGTAACGCGAATTGCTCGCCGGAAAACCCCGCGACGAAGCGCCCGCCTCGGATTTCGCCGCTCGCTTCCAGACGCCGCAGCGTCCACAGCAGGTAGCGCCACGGAGGTAGGCTCGATTCCCGTTCGAGCACGGCCCGAAAGACGACGCCGTAACGGCGGAGTAAACCCCGCGCCACGGTGTCCAGCGCCGCCTCGCCGTAAGCGTCGGCGCCGTTTCCAGTCGGTTTGGGTGGCCGGCGCACGCGATCCCACCGCCCGGCTTCCTCGATTGCGGGCATGGTGGTGCGCCGTGCGCGGCGTCCGAAGGGGCTGCGCCGCGCGGTCGGCAAGGTCAGCGCACGCAGACCTGCAAAGCTGTCGCAGGTCACCAGTCCGAGCGCGGCCAATTCATCAAGTGCATTCTCACATTCAGTCCGTAAACAATTAGTATCATTAACGATATCGTCAAAAAACGAGGCCCCATGATCGGCGATATAGCGCCACACCATGTCGGCCACGCCGTGCGGCGCGGGCGTATCCGCCGCCGCGACTGCTGTGAGCCATGCGGCCGTTTCCGCGCGCGGCATGACGGCGATGGGCGTGTTTTTCAAGGTGCCGGCCACGCGCGGTGCGGACGCGCGTTTGGGCGTCAAGCGCAACCAGCTGCAGCGGCCCGCCGCATGCAGCTGGTCGAGGACGGCGCTTTGATACGGGCCGATGCGTGCCGGCAGTAATTGCGCCTCCCAGGCGGCCGCCGGGGCCTCGAACCCCGAAAGCTGTGCGATGGCCTCGAACAAGCCCTCGGGGCCGTGTAAGCGATGCGCGGCCGAGACGTGCTGCCAGTCGAGTAAAAAGCGCATGAAGACCGCGCTGGGAACCGCTTCGATCTCCTGTCGCAGGCGCTTGATCGTGTAGCGATGGATGCGTGCCAAGAGGCGGCGGTCGCACCACTGCAGGTGCTCGGTGTCGGCACGGTAATGTCCGCGCAAGGCGATACCGCCCTGCTCCAACGCGACCAAGCTCTGCTCCGCGCGGGTCGGCGGCACGCCGTATATGCGCGCGATGTCCGCCACGGTCGTGGGTCCGCTCATCTCCAGGCGGCTGCGGACAAGGGCCAGCAAGGCGTCTTCGGGTGCGGGGATCGGCGCACACCGGTAGCCGCGCTCCGTGCGGATCAATGCCGCCGTCGGCCACACGGCGCGCGCCTCGTGCTCACGCTCCGTCGCCACCCAGCCTGCGCGATCGCCGTCCACGCGTACCAGCCGGCCGGCGTCGAATAAGCGTGTCAACCATGCCTGGGCGTCATCGCCAAACAGATCCGGATGGGCCGCGGAGCGCTCACCGATGAGCGATGCGACTTCGTCGGCGCGCGCGAATCCGAGCGTCAGGATCGCTTCATGCAGTTCATCCTCGTTGCGCGCGGCCGGCCACACCTCGTCTTCGACGCGTTGAATGGCCGATGGATCGAGCGCACCCAGGTCACTTGCCGTGGCCGGATCCAGCCATCGCCTGCTGTTTACGGCCTGGGTACGGCGTTCCTCCAGCGGCGCGTCGTCCAGGAAGGCGTAAGGGTTGGCGTTGAGCACTTCGAGCGCCAGCGGTGACGGTTCGGTCAGGTCGCATTCGATCAGCGTTTTTGCGCCACGATCGATATCCCCGAGCAGGCTTTCCAGCGCGGCGACATCCATCGCGTCCGTGAGACAGTCGTCTATGGCCTGTCGCACCAGCGGATGGTCCGGGATCTCGCGGGTCTGGTTGAGGTTCTCGGCGCACGCGAGCTGGTCTGGAAACACCACGGCGACCAGGTCGTCGGCACGCATGCGCTGCAGGCGCGGCGGCACTTTGCGGCCGGCTCGGAAGCGCTGTATGGCCAGCGCGCAACTCGCCACCCAGCGCCAGCGCACGGTGAACATGGGCGCATCCAGCAACGCCTGGACGAGGATCTCGCGGACGGTATCCGCATTGAGATATCGCCACACGTCAGCGAGCTGAAAGCTGTGCACGGCGCCGAGCGAAATGACGATGGCGTCTTCGATCGCCGCCGCTTGCAGCTCGAAATTGAACGCGCGGCAGAAGCGCTTGCGCAGCGCCAGGCCCCAGGCGCGGTTGAGACGGCTGCCGAAGGGTGAATGGATCACCAGTTGCATGCCGCCCGATTCATCGAAAAAGCGCTCGATCACGAGCTTGTCCTGGGTGGGCAGCGCGCCCAGGGCGCGGTAGGCGCCGAGCAGGTAGGCGCTCGCCTGCTGGGCCGCCGCCGGACCGACACCGGGGATCGTCGCGAGGTGCTCGTTCAGCGCATCCTGAGCGCCATTCGTTTGGTCAACTAGTTTCTGAAATTTATCACGTAAACGGCTGACTGAACGTGATAATTCCGCCGTTCGCGCAGGCGCCTCGCCGAACCAGAACGGCATGTTCGGCGGTTCTCCGGCGGCGTCTTCGACGCGCAGCCCCGCCGCTTCGACGCGCAGCACGCGCCAGGATGTGTTGCCCAGCTGGAAGATATTGCCCGGCAGGCTCTCGATCGCGAAGTCCTCGTTGACCGTCCCGACTAGCGCTCCGCTGGGCTCGACGATCACGTCGTAATCCGCATTATCGGGAATGGCGCCGCCGCAGGTGACCGCGGTCAACCGCGCGCCGCGGCGCGCGCCCACGCGACCGTTGACGTCGTCGAGGTGCAGGTAGGCCGAGCGGCGCCCCTGGGCGAAGCTGAAGCCGTCCGCCAGCATGCGCACCACCTGTTTGAGCTGATCCGCGGACAAAGTCCGGTAGGGCCATGCCGCTGTCATCAAGCCGAGTAGATCGTCCAGCGCGTAGGGCTCACAGGACACCTCGGCCACGATCTGTTGCGCGAGCACGTCGATTGGCCCGGGTGGGATGTCGAGGGTGTCGAGCTCATCGCGGGCGGCCATGTCGAGCAGGGCCAGGCATTCGATCAATTCGTCCCGGGTTTGCGGGAAGAGCCGCCCTTTCGCGATGCCGCCGACGGCGTGGCCCGAACGGCCGACGCGCTGTAACAACATCGCGAGCGAACGCGTAGCACCCAATTGACAGACGAGATCGACATCGCCGATATCGATCCCCAGTTCCAACGACGCGGTGGCCACCAAGGCCTTGAGTTCACCGCTTTTTAAGCGCTGTTCGGCGTCGAGGCGGCGTTCCTTGGACATACTGCCGTGGTGGGCGCATACGGCGTCGTCGCCTAATTCATCGGCCAGCGCCCGCGCCAGACGTTCGGTCATGCGGCGCGTGTTGACGAAGACGAGCGTGGTTCGGTGGCCCAGGATCAACTCGATGATCCGCGCGCGGATCTCGCCTGAGACCTCTGCAGACACCACGGCTTCCAACGGTGATTTGGGCATCTCGATCGCGATCTCACGGCCGCGAACATGGCCTTCGTCGATGATTTCGCAGCGCGCGGGCGCTTGGGCCGCGCCCCGGCCGGTGAGAAATTCCGCGACGCGCTCGATCGGGCGTTGCGTCGCAGACAGGCCGATCCGTACGGGCGGTTGAGCGGTCAGGCGGTCGAGGCGCGCCAGGCTCAAGGCGAGATGGGCACCGCGTTTATTGCCCGCGACCGCATGGATCTCGTCGACGATGACGGTATCGACGGTTTTGAGCGTCTCCCTGCCGCTGTCGCTGGTCAACAGGATATACAGCGATTCGGGCGTGGTGACGAGGATGTGCGGCGGGTGCTTGCGCATCCGGTTGCGTGCCGCCGTCGGTGTATCCCCGGTGCGCACCGCGCTGGTGATCGGCGGCAGCTCGCCGAGATCCGCCTCGAGCAGGGCCAGGATCGCCGCGAGCGGCTGCTCGAGGTTTCTTTGCACGTCGTTGCTGAGCGCCTTCAGCGGCGACACGTAGAGCACGTGGGTGCGGGTATCGAGTGTGCCGCGCCGCAGCCGCGCGGCCAGCGTGCTGATTGCCGTCAGGAATGCAGCTAGGGTTTTTCCGGAGCCGGTCGGCGCCGCGACTAGCGTATGGCGACCCTTTTGTAAGGCCGCCCAGGCGCGTGTCTGGCAACGCGTCGGTGCTTCAAACGCGCCTTCGAACCAGGCGCGAACCGCGGGATCGAACGATGCCGGGAGCATCGCCGGAGGTTAGCACACTAGGACAAAGCATCCAGCAAGACGTCGACACGTCCTTTCGCGTCTTTGATGATCGCCATGCTTGACTCGGGGGTGACGTTGCCGCCGAGTACCCGCATCGCCTTGATTTGCTCGGGCTTGGGCAGGTCTTGCACCTGACCGAGTCCAAGCAGCGTGTGGTAGTGCGCGCAGATGACGACCTCGGCGGTAGTCAACGCACCGTGCGCGACGAACGCCCAGTTGCCGAATTCGGCGACGGCTTCGACGACGGCATCGCCTAGATTCCATTTGTCACAGATGAGTTGGCCGATGCGAGCGCCGTGTGTTTCGATGGCGGCATCGGCCTTGGTCGGGTCTTCCACCACGTCCGGCCGCATCGCCAGGCGTTCGAGGATCGGGAACGCGCCGATGTTGCTCAATAAGCCCGCGACCAGCGCTTGATCGGCAATGCCGAGGGACGCCCGTTCGGCGATCACCGACGCTGTTGCCCCAACGCGAACCGAAACGCCGACGAGCTGCGCGAACCGGTCGCGAATGGTGCGCGAGCTCGTGTCGAACAGGTCCCGCAATGAAAAACAGATGATCAATTCGCTGACCGTGTGCATGCCGATACGCCCGACCGCATCGCGTAGATTCACGATGGTTTCGGTGCCTCGGCACAACGGACTGTTTGCGATCCTGAGGATCTTCGCCGCGACCGAGGGATCGGCCGCTATCAGATTGGCCACACGCTGATTGTCGCAGGCGCTCGTCGCCAGGACGTCCCGTAACCTGAGCGCGATGTCAGGAAGGCTGGGTAGCCTGCGCCGATCGGTAGCGATGTCCTTTTCGAGATCAGTGACCAGGCTGACCGTCGCGGATTGATCGTCCGACACCATCTTCGATGGACATTTCTTCTTTGTTCTCGAAATGTTCGCGAAGTATGGACACTTCTTCTCGCGGCAGCGTCGCGCATACCACTTGACCGGCTGCGCGCACGTTATAAAGAGAAGGTCTCAGGGGTGAGATAACGTTGGTCGCCTCGGACGTTCCGGCCGCGACGATCTTCGTTTGCCCTTGTGCATCGGTCAGCGCGATTTCACCGTCCAACAGGATGTAATCGTTATCGTCATCCGAGCCTTGGGCCAATACGACCTCACCGTCTCGAAAGCGCGCTATCGATGCCCGACCAGCCGCCACGATCAGCTCTTCGGACGACAGTTGATCGAACGGTGCGACGCGGCGCAATCGTCCGGGCATGACCGTGTCCTTCTTTCGCCGTGTAAGCATCCTGGGTTTATAGTGTTGTACAGCGGATCGATAGCCGATCGGTGCTATCTGAAGGGCTATCGGCACGTTGCCTACAGAGCTTTAAACCGTCAGCCCGGGGAACACGCCATGATCCACCAGACCGCGATCGCGATGACACCGATCGGCGTCATCAATACGGATGTCAAAGACGAAGAAGTGCCACGAAAACGGCGCGAAATCGTTTCTACCGTGCGCGTGTTCGATGAATTTGCCGATGGCCTTCAGGGGGTCGAGGCCTATTCACATTTATTCGTTTTATTCTGGATGGATCGCGCACGGCCGCCGGACTCGCTGTTATGGCATCCGCGCGGTGACGAAAAATTACCTTTAACCGGAGTCTTCGCCGCGCGCGGCCGTAATCATCCTAACTCCATCGGTCTCGCGGTCGTCGAATTACTCGCGCGCAATGGCGCGCAACTCGAAGTGAGACGTTTGGACGCCTACGATGGAACGCCCCTGCTCGACGTCAAGCCCTATGACAATTACGACGTGTTTAGCGAAATCAAGGTTCCCACTTGGTTTCGACAACGTGCAATGGCGGGTAAAGACGATCTGGGGTAGAGTGGATTACCGCGTTGCAATAAAGCCTATCTCATAACTATTCGCATGCGCGAAAATAGGCGCCGGCGCGCATGCGAATAATTATGGGATAGGCTCTGATACGGTAATGCCAAAAACAACTTTCCACGTTGTAATCGCCACCCTGCTCGCCCTACATCTCGGGCCCGCGCAATGCGAAGCTACCGTAACTGAAAATACCCACGGGAACTGGACGGTCCGATGCGAGTCTGCCGAACAAAGCGAACGATCCAGCTGCATCATGTTCCAAAACGTCGTGCTGAAGGCCGGCGGCGAACCGGTACTCCATTTCGCCATCGGTTATGCACCCGAGGATGGAACTCCGACCGTAATTATCAGCCTACCGTTGGGGATCTCCTTGCCCCCCGGTATCAGCATTCAGATCGATGAAGGTAAAACGGCGACGTTTCCGGTCGAGCGTTGCGAACCGGATGGATGCCGCGCGGGCATGAAACTGCGCGAAGCGACGATCGAGCAACTCACGGCCGGCGAGCGGCTCACGATCACGTTTCACGACGGCGAGCGCCAGCCGATCAGCGTCCCACTGTCTCTGCAAGGATTTGGGGACGGTTTCAGCGCGCTTGGCACGGCCGGGGAATAGCCCCGTCCGAGGTTTCGCGATCTCGACGCGGTCGCCGACTTCAATCGCATAGAGTTGGACTTCACCAGCGTTCAATTCGAGGACATAGCGTGCGGGAACCGGCGTTCGAATGGGCTCGACGGACAACGGTTCAGTCCGTTCGCGGATATGAACGATGACGCCCGATTCGTCGACGAAGAGCATATCCAGTGAAATCGACGTTCCTTTCATCCACATTGCTGCCGGCCCACTGTCTTCGAAGTCGAACCACATACCGTGTCGCGGCGCGAGGAAATCGCGACCCATCAATCCCAGCCGGCGGGCGTCGCCGGTCGCGGCGACTTCGACCTGAAAGTGGATTCGCACGGCGTCACTCCGCACAATAATGAGCAGCGCCGTGTCGAGATCTGCAGCGCGCACATGGCCGAAAAAAACGATCAACGCTAAACAGGGGATGAACTTCACGGTGTTCACGGTTGGAAGTTAAAACTATGAACCAACCATATTACGGGCTAGGAGCCGCGGTCATCATCTTCCTGCTGACCACCATGCATGGTTCGCGGGCCGAGTACGACGGGCCGCTCGCATTTATCACCAATCAGCGCGAGAACACGGTTTCAATCATTGCGATCGACAGCGGCGAGGTCGTTAAAACGCTCGAGGTCGGTTGGCACCCCGCCGGCGTAGCGGTCGATTATCGCCGGCGCCTGGTCTTCGTGACGAGCGCCAAGAGCGGTGAACTGCTGTCGCTCGACCCCGATAGCTTGACGATCCTCAATAGCGTCATCGCCGGATATGGCCCGCTCGGCATCGTCGCCGACAGCCGTACCGGTCGCTTGTACGTCTCGGATCCGGAAGATGCCCGCGCCCGCATTCACGATGCCAGCAGTTTGGGTTTTCGTGGCGAGTACAAGACCGGCCGGTCCCCCGCCGGCGTCGCGTTAACCCCTGACGGCGCCCATCTTCTCGTTGCGAACCGTGGCGACAACGATGTCAGCGTCATCAACACGCGCGACGGTTTGACTCTGGCGCGCATCGCGGTTGGCAGCGAACCGTTCGGTGTGACCGTTAGCGCGAGCGGACATCAAGCTTACACGGCTAACGAGGACAGCGACGACGTCAGCGTGATCGATCTCGCGACCTTGCAGTCGAACACGAGAATCGAAGTTGGTGGTATGCCATACGCCATCGCACACGATCCGATCAAAGAACGCTTGTTCGTTTCGAATCAACGAGACAACACGGTGTCGGTCGTCGACCTCGAAAACGAAAGGGAACTGACGCGCATTGATGTTGGCGAACATCCCGCCGGCGTTTCAATGCGTATCAGGGAGCGTGAAGTGTACGTGGCCAATTCCGCGAGCAATTACGTAAGCGTGATCAATGCGGATACTTTCGAAGTCGTGAACGAGATTGCGACCGGGGAAGGCAGCCGCGCATTCGGCTCATTCATTCTCGAGTAGCTACGAAATGCGCGGCAATCAATGAGAGCACGCAATAAGCAGCGAAGTAATACAGCCCCAGGCCGATCTGAGCATCGCTCAGGTCATCCTTGCTGAAGGCCAGAAATGCGACCAGCACACTGACGACGAACACGTCCGTCATCGACCACTTTCCGATCGCATGCATGATGGTAAGGCTGCGGCGGCGACAACGCTTGAATGCCGGCGCCAGGGCGATCAGCATTAACGACACCTTGAACAGCGGGAAAATTATGCTGAATAAACCGATGAGCAACGCCAGAAACAAGTTATTGGTGGCGAGTAATTGTCCGATCGTCGACACGATGCTTTTGGTATCGTATTTGAGAATGACGGTGCCCAGTACGGGAACATCCGAGTAGGCGAGTACCGTCAACATCGGCGCAATGATCCCGACGCTGAATGCGATGGCGCCGATTAAAATGGCGTGCCACGCTATCGTCGCGACTTCGCGCTTGGTTCCGAATCGAATCAGCATCAACTGGACGATTGTTAAAACACCAAGCAGCAATGACGCGAAAACCGCACGCGCTGCATATGATTCTGCTTTCGCGACGATTTCCGCATACGCCGCTCGCACATCTTCAGCGCCCGAGTAGAGCGAAAAACTCAATTTCTCCAATAAAGATTTCCAGACCATTTCGGTCGCGCCCTCGAGTGACTGTGCCTGGCTTGCGATCTGCATGAGCTGTGCCGACTCGAGTGAGAAAACCACGACGATACCCGCGAGCAGCACCGCGCACGGGTAATAAATGTAACGAGCTATCAGCATCGGCAGTTCGGTTGCAGATCCACGGACGATTCACATAGTATCGTCCGATCGAATAGTCCGGAGGCACTTGTGGCCGCAAAAATCGAAGTCCCCGCTGACGGAGCAAAAATTACGATCAGCGACGGTCAACTCAAGGTTCCGGATAACCCGATCGTACCGTTCATTGAAGGTGACGGCATTGGACCTGACGTATGGCGTGCGGCCAGCCGCGTGCTCGATGCCGCAATTGCAAAGGCGTACGGCGGAACGCGCAAGATCCATTGGATGGAAGTGTATGCAGGCGAGAAAGCGAATAATCTAGCCGGCTCGTGGTTGCCGGATGCCACGCTCGACGCCTGCCGCCAGTACCTGGTTGCAATCAAGGGGCCTTTGACCACTCCGATCGGCGGCGGCATTCGTTCATTGAATGTTGCCTTACGGCAGATCCTCGACCTTTACGTATGTCTGCGCCCGGTGCGGTGGTTCGAGGGCGTGCCGTCTCCGGTGCGAAATCCGCAGGATGTCGACATGGTCATCTTTCGCGAGAACACCGAAGATATTTACGCGGGCATCGAGTTTGAACACGGTAGCGAAGAAAACCGGAAATTCCTCGAATTGTTTGCCGATGCGTTTCCGGATTTGCATAAAAAGATCCGATTTCCGTCTTCCTCGGGTATCGGTATCAAGCCGGTCTCACGCGAAGGTACGCAGAGATTGATACGCGCTGCCATTAAGTATGCCGTCGACAATAAGCGTAAAAGCCTTACGCTCGTGCACAAAGGCAACATCATGAAGTTCACTGAAGGGGCGTTCAGGAACTGGGGATACGAATTGGCGGAAAGCGAGTTCGCCGATCGCGTCTACACCTGGGAACAATGGGAACGGACGGCCGCCGACAAAGATGGACAAGCCGCGAACGAAGAACAACAACAAGCGCTGGACGCGGGGAAGGTCCTCGTCAAAGACGCCATCGCCGATATTACTCTGCAACAGGTGCTGACCCGCCCGCGCGAATTCGACGTCATTGCAACGATGAACTTGAATGGCGATTACCTGTCCGATGCGCTCGCCGCACAGGTCGGCGGGATCGGTATCGCGCCCGGCGGGAATATCAACTACGACACCGGTCATGCGATCTTCGAGGCAACCCACGGAACTGCGCCGAAGTATGCTAACCAGGATAAAGTGAACCCGGGTTCCGTCCTGCTGTCCGGGGAAATGATGCTACGTTACCTCGGATGGAACGAGGCGGCCGATCTCATCATCGGCGCCGTGGACGATACGATCGGACAGAAGATCGTCACCTATGATTTCGCGCGCCTCATGGAAGGCGCGAACGAAGTGAAATGCAGCGAGTTCGCAACGGCGATCATCGATAACCTGTAGTCCTACGGCCCCTCCTTTGACGTCTGGCGACACGCAATCCCTCGTCCGGGAAGCCGCCGCCGGCATTCACGCCGGCTTTATCAACTACAACGACAGCTACCGCCGTATCACCCGGCGCGCACGCACTCGGTTCGAGAATCGCGATTGGGCCGGCGCACGCGTCGATTTAAGCACCCGCATCGAACTGTATGACAAGTCCGTGTCGCGCACACAAGCGGCGCAGCGCAAGCTGCTCGGTGGACGCAGCAACGATCTCGATATCTGGCAGGACATCAGGAACATCTATTGGAGCCGGGTGGAAGATATCCCCGATGGCGAATTCTCGAAGACCTTCTTCAATTCCGTTTATCGGGATGTCCTGCGCAGTCTGAACATCGATCCGACGCAGGTCTCCGATACCGCCGACGTCGTATTACCGGAAGCGCCGATCCATTATCCGGCGCGGCAACATAATTACATCAACTGGGGCCGGATACGCGGCGTGGTCGAACGGTTGCTCGATGAGTTCCGGTTCAAGACCCCTTATGTGGACTTCGATTCGGACGTCGGTTTTGTCTGTGGCGAGATCGATCGCGTGGTCGATGAAAATGGGCCCGCCGACGAGTGCGTGCGGCGTATCGAAGTAATGCACGACGTGTTCTTTCAGTCGAGCCGCGCGTTCGTCGTCGGAAAGCTGTTCTGGTCGGATAAAACGTCACCGTTCGTGCTGGCCTTCGAAAACAGCGAGCACGGCGTGCGTGTCGAGGCTGTACTCAATTCCGCGGACGACACCAGCGTTTTGTTCGGATACACACGCTCGTACTTCATGGTCGATGTGGAGCCCGTCGCGGGCGCGGTCTATTTCATCCAGGCAATGATGCCGCGAAAGCCCTTGGACGAGCTCTATACCATTCTCGGGCGCGCGCGCCAGGGCAAGACCGAGCGGTATCGATCGTTCAACCGGCACCTCGCCGAATCCGATGACCGCTTTATCCACGCAGCCGGCGACCGCGGGCTCGTGATGCTGGTATTCACCCTGCCCTCTTACGATCTGGTGTTCAAAGTCATTCGCGACGAATTTGGTCCGCCTAAGAACATCAGCCATGAGGAAGTTAAGAGAAAGTACAAATTCGTGTTCAATCACGATCGAGCGGGGCGCCTCATCGATACACAGCAGTTTCGCAATATCGAGTTTCCGATTGAAAAATTTGCGCCGGACCTCCTGGATGAATTGCTCGAGTCGACCGCTCAATCCGTGCGGCTCGACGGCGATCAGGTGGTGATCGATCACCTCTACACGGAACGGCGCCTGACACCACTCAATCTCTTCGTGCAGGATTACGAGTTCGATGAGTCGAATCTCGCAATGCTCGATTACGGTCAGGCGATCAAGGACCTGGCCATGACGAATATCTTTCCTGGCGACCTGTTGTTGAAAAATTTCGGCGTGTCGCGGCACGGTCGGGTGATCTTCTACGACTATGACGAGTTGTGTCTGATCACGGACTGTCACTTCAGGTACCTGCCGGACGCGGCATATCCGGAAGACGAAATGCGCGCAGAGTCGTGGTTCTATGTGGACAAGTTCGACATATTCCCGGAGGAGTTCATGCGCTTCCTCGCGATCGACGACCGCTTGCGCAATGCGTTTCTGGAGACGCATGGCGATCTCTTGACCGCATCATACTGGCGCGAGATCAAGCAATTACACTTGGACAATCGCGCGCCGGAAGTCGCGCCCTACTACCACATTGCGGCGCGCCGCGAGCCGAACTAGCGGTGGGCGCCGACTCGCCGCCCACCAGCGGGCGTGCATTGCTAAATAAGAATCATTATTATTTAGCAATGCCTGCCCCCACACCCGTGGACGTTACCTTATCGAACCTGAAATACGGCGAACGCGCGGTCATTACCCGCATCGACACCGGCGACCCGGTGTTTACGGCCAAATACGCCGCGCGCGGCATCGTGCCCGGCACCAACATCGGGATCCTCCGCGCTGGCGATCCGGTGCTGATCGGTATCGACAACGACCGCTGGGCCATCAATGGGCCGGACGCCGCACGCATCCACGTAGACCGCCTCGCAGAACCGCGCCGCTCGCTCTTCGCCTTTCTGTTCGGCCGATGAGCACACCGCTGGCCGCCCTCAAACCTGGCCAATCATGCATCGTGCAGGGCTATGCGGAGATCAACGATGTCGCGCACCGTTTGATGCAGATGGGCATCATCGAGGGCACGCCGCTCGAAATCATCCGCTTCGCGCCGGCTGGCGATCCGGTGGAGATCCGTCTGATGGGTTATTCACTGTCACTGCGCAACGAGGAAGCTGCCAACATACTGGTTGGAACCGTCACTTAACCCATGCGCGCGGGTGAAGCGAGGTCAACGCCGCCGACCCCGGTCGTTGTCACATTAGGCAATCCAAACACCGGTAAGAGCACCTTATTCAATCAGCTTACGGGCCTGCGCCAGAAGGTCAGCAATTATCCCGGCGTGACCGTCGAGCAAGTATCCGGAGACTGCGACCTCGGTGGCACCTCGGTCCGTCTCGTCGATGTGCCGGGTACGTACTCGCTCGCGGCCATGTCTCCGGATGAGATCGTCGCCGTCGACGTGTTACGCGGCGCGATCGGCGATCTCGGTCCGCCGCGAGCGATCATCGTCGTCGTCGATGCCACCAACCTGCGTCGTAATCTGTTCCTGGCCTCACAGGTCCTCGAAGCAGGCCTGCCGACGGTGATCGCCTTGAACATGATCGATCGTCTACCGGGGATGGGCCTGGCGGTCGATCACGATGCCCTGTCGCAACGCCTCGGTTGCGCCGTGGTTCCCGTCGTCGCAAGTACCGGCGCCGGTATCGACTCCCTGAAACAGGCCTTGGCGTCCGCGCTGAGTTCGAGTCCGACACCGCAGCATGCGATCAACGCCGGTCTCGATCAGGCGGTAGGCGCTCTCGCGCAGAGTTTGTCGAGCGCATCGGCGACCGTCAGCCGGCTCGAAGCGAGCCGCGCGCTGATCGACGCGGGCGGTTATGCGGAAACACGCTTGATTGAACTCTGCGGTGAGCACGTTACTGAACGACTTGAAGATTTGCGTCGCCGCATCGGTGGCGGGCGCGATCTCGCGACGCTCGAAGCGCGCGATCGCTACAGTTGGATCCAATCCCAACTCGAGGGCGTCGAGCAACAACAGGCAGTAGCACCGCGATCAGCTTTGGCCTTCGTGGACCGGATCGTCAATCATCCGGTCGCCGGTTCGCTCCTCTTCGCGCTGGTTATGGCGGTGGTCTTTCAAGCGGTCTTTGCCTGGGCCGGACCGCTGGTCGGTGTGATCGACTTTCTCACCGGGACACTCGGCGCACAATCCGCTGCAATTCTCGGCGACGGCCTGTTCGCGCGATTCGTTACCGAAGGCGTGATTGCCGGCGTCGGCAGCGTGGTCGTGTTTCTACCCCAAATCGTCATCCTCTTCGCATTCATCATCGTGCTCGAGGATTCGGGGTATATGGCGCGCGCCGCTTTCCTCATGGATCGGGCGATGCGCGGCATGGGCTTGTCGGGCCAATCGTTCATTCCGATGCTGTCGAGTTTCGCGTGCGCCGTGCCGGGGATCATGGGCACCCGCGTAATCGCGAACAAGCACGACCGCCTCGCGACGATCCTCGCTGCACCGTTCATGACCTGCTCGGCGCGGTTGCCGGTCTATTCGTTGCTGATCGCGGCGTTTATTCCAGACACGCGTTATGCCGCCGGCTGGATCAACCTGCAAGGTTTGCTTCTATTCGCGCTGTATGTCCTGGGGATCATGGGCGGGGCCTTGACTGCGTGGTTGGTCAGCCGCTTGTTTTGGGCAGGCGCCAAATCACGTTTCCTGCTGGAAATGCCCCCTTATCGCGTGCCGAATATCAAGGCAGTATTGAGTAAGCTCGTCTCACGCGCGCTGATCTTTCTCAAACGCGCCGGTACCGTGATCTTCATGGTCGCGATCATCGTGTGGCTGCTGGCGTCATTCCCGCGTCACATGGAAACGACGCAGAGACAATCTGGCGAGGCGGTAGCCGCGCAGCAGCTCGAAGGAAGCTATCTAGGGCAAATGAGCCGGGGCATCGCGCCCCTGTTCACGCCCTTGGGCTGGGACTGGAAAGTGACTGCGGCGGTCGTCGCCTCGTTCCCCGCGCGCGAGGTCGTGATCGCCGTGCTCGGCACCATCTATGCCGTGGGGGAGGAATCGGATGCGGCGGCCACGACGTTAACCGGGCGCATCAAGGCAGCTCGGCATGCGGATGGCAGGCTCGTCTACACCCTGCCGATGGTCATCGGTCTCATGATCTTCTTCGCGTTTTGCCTGCAGTGCGCTTCTACGGTCGCCGTGATGTGGCGTGAGACGGGGACCTGGCGGTGGCCGACAGCCGCCTGGGTCTATATGACCGCACTCGGCTACCTGGGCGCGCTATTTGCGTATCAATTCGGTACCTGGCTGCAGGTCACGTAGATAGACCCAAGATTTCGCTTTGCTCCATCCGGGCTATATTGGTCACGTAGCCTGGATGGAGCGCAGCGGAATCCGGGATCACGCGTCAGTCAGCGGGCACGTGCACGATCAATTCGATCTCTACCAGACCTCGATCCGGAAATAATTCGTTGATACCGATCGCTGTCCATGCTGTCCAAGGTGCGGGCAAGAATTCATCCTTTACGGTCATGAACGCTTGGATATGCGCGCCCTTGTCGCCTACGAAATGCGGACTGTCGAAGACGTGGAAGGTCGTGAGCTTGACCACCTGATTGAAATCCGCGCCGGCAGCCGCGAGCGTCTTCTTGATGTCGTTGAACGAACGGCGGAGGTCTTGCTGAAATTCCTCCGGGGTGGCCGGATTTTCACCAGGCGGCTCGGCCACGACGCCGGAAAAGAACATGAAACCGCCTGCACGGTAGGCCATAGCAAAATGGTATTGCTCCGATAGCTCCTTATCTTGGGCTGTCGCTATGATCGCCGTGCCGTGAGTTCCCTTCTGGTTAAAGTTTTCGTCGGCAGCGAGGCTTGCATTGCACAACGCTGCAGCCGCAAGTAGCAGAATAGATCGATTCATTGCTTTCTCCCCTTGTTATGTATCACGAAGCATAACGCATTGATGACCCGAGCGTATTGGTGAACAGGCTGCGACTGGCGATAAATTGAGCGCCGCATTATCATCGCGCCCCTTGACGCAGGCCGCGGAGCCGTTCCCCATGTTTCACGATACCGATGACGCGCGTATCAGCGGTTACCGACCGCTGCTTCCGCCGGCAATACTGATGGAGGAGATCCCTGTGTCCGAGCAGGCCTCCAAGCTCATTGCCAACGCGCGCAGTGCGACCGAGGCGATTATCCGCGGCGAGGACGATCGACTGCTCGTTGTGGCGGGGCCGTGCTCCATACACGACACTAAAGCGGGGCTCGAATATGCCGAGCAGCTTCACGGCGCGCTCGACGATCTAAAAGCGGACCTCTTTGTCGTTATGCGGGTTTATTTCGAGAAACCGCGTACGACTATCGGCTGGAAAGGCTTGATCAACGATCCGCATCTCGATGGCACCTTCGACATTAATAATGGCCTGCGCGCCGCGCGCGGCTTGTTGTCAGACCTCGCCAATCGGGGCATACCGGCCGGCTCGGAGTTTCTCGACGTGATCACGCCACAGTTTGTCGCCGATTTCATCGCATGGGGCGCGATCGGCGCGCGCACGACGGAGAGCCAGATCCATCGTGAACTGGCTTCGGGTATGTCGATGCCGATCGGATTCAAGAATGGTACCGATGGCAACGTGCAGATCGCCATCGACGCAATCGGAGCGGCGCGCCACCCGCATCATTTTCTCTCCGTGACAAAACAAAGCATCGCCGCGATCGTTGCAACGGGCGGCAACGACACCTGCCACCTCATCATGCGGGGTTCCAACGCGGATCCCAACTACGACACTGCGTCACTCGAAGTCGCCACCAAGGCACTGCGCGAAGCAGGGCTGCGCGACCGTCTCATGGTCGATTGCAGTCACGGCAACAGCCGCAAGGATCCTTTGCGTCAGCCTGAAGTTGTGCACGATCTTTGCGCGCAGATCGCCGCCGGCTCGAATATCATCTGCGGCGTCATGCTCGAAAGCCACCTGAAAGAAGGCAAACAGAACCACAACGATGACACGCCGTTGGTCTACGGACAAAGTATCACGGATGCCTGCATGTCATGGGAAATGACCGAGCCCTTGCTGCACGATTTCGCCGAAGCAGTACGGCGCCGTCGCGCCGCGGCTTAAGTCTCGCTCTGACTTTGCTGGTTGCGTTCGCGGCGCACGGTGTGGAGCGCGACGCCTCACGCATCGTGTCCATGAATCTGTGCACGGATTCGATGCTCTTCGAGTTGGTCTCCATGGATCGGATCGCGTCGGTAACCTACCTCTCACGCGATCCCAACTTGAGCTTCTTTTATGCGCAAGCCGCGCAGCTCCCTACCAATCGCGGTCATGTCGAGGAGATTATCGTCCTCGCGCCTGACCTCGTGGTTGCCGACAGCACGACATTACCATTCGCACGACGTCTGTTGGAAAATTTGGGTGTTCGAGTCATGACTTTCGAGCACGCCAATAATCTCGACGAATACCGTATGAATTTGCGCCGCCTTGCTGCGGCGGTGGGTGCGACGGTGCGCGCCAATGCGATCATCGACCGAATGAAAAGTGCCCGCGCTACGCCGATCGAATCGACGCCCGTCAGAGCTTTGCTCTATCAGCCGAATGGCTTTGCGCCAGGCACCGCAACGCTGATGAGCGAGATCATGGCGCGTGCGGGGTATTTCAACCTCGCCGGTGAGCTTGGATTCGAATTCGGCGGTTTCATCGCGCTCGAATCCATTCTGACGCTCGCGCCCGATGCAGTGATCTTCAGCGCCCGTGAATCCGCGCAGCCATCGCTTGCCGAGGCGCAGTTATCCCATCCGGCGTTGCGGCGCTACTTATTCGAAGCGCCGAACACCGAACGTCCCGTGCACGTCTCTGTGCCGGAGAATCTTTGGACCTGTGCGGGCAGCTTCAATCAACGCGCAATCGATCTGTTGCGCAGTGCACGGCGATGAAGCTCTACGTCGTATTGATCGCGCTGACGGTCCTGTTGTTTGTCGCTTCGCTGTGCGTGGGGCCGGTCTTTATCTCCCCGCAGAGCTTGCTCCCCCACCTGCTTGCGGACGACACGCAAGCGATGAGTTTGATCGCGCGTGAAATTCGCCTGCCGCGTGCGCTCCTCGCTATATTGGTGGGCGGCGGCCTGGGCCTCGCCGGTGCAGCGCTGCAGGGTTTATTACGTAACCCGCTAGCGGAACCCGGCATCATCGGTGTTTCCGGTTGCGCAGCCTTGGGCGCGGTCCTGACTTTTTACCTCGGAGCTGCAGGCGCCACGCATTGGACATTGCCGCTAAGCGGCATTGCCGGGGCCTTGCTGTCGGTCGTCGCGATCTACCTATTGGCTGGCCGCAATGCCGGCATCCTCACCATTATTCTCGCGGGCGTGGCCATCAACAGCCTCGCCGGCGCATTGACCGCGCTCCTTTTGAGCCTGTCGCCTAATCCATTTGCAACCTACGAGATCTTTTTTTGGCTGCTCGGCTCGTTATCGAATCGAAGTTTTGAGCACGTCCTACTGATCCTGCCGTTTATCCTCGTTGGATGCGTGATGTTGATCACAACGGGTCGCGCATTGGATGCCTTATCGCTGGGCGAGGACACCGCCGTTAGCCTCGGTGTCAATCTCGGCCAAACTCGCGCGCGGATTATCGTTGGGGCGGCGTTCGCCGTTGGCAGCGGTGTAGCGGTAACCGGCGTGGTCGGCTTTATCGGCCTCGTCGTACCGCATCTGTTGAGGCCGCTGGTCGGCCATCGGCCCGGCGCGCTGCTCGGTGCGAGCGCGATCGGTGGCGCAGCGCTGACACTTGCCGCTGATATTGGCACGCG
This sequence comes from Gammaproteobacteria bacterium, assembly GCA_965217605.1. Classification (GTDB taxonomy): domain Bacteria; phylum Pseudomonadota; class Gammaproteobacteria; genus JAYYZW01. The sequence goes on along the minus strand of CBDCJB010000001.1, from coordinate 301,965 downwards.
GATACCGGTAGTAGCCGGTGAACTCAGACTGGGCGTGGTCACGGCGCTGGTCGGCGCGCCATTTTTCTTGCATCTCGTGTTGAAAAGCCGGACCGATCGCGCATGAAACATTTAGTCGCCTCCGGCATCGTCGTCGAGAAACAGGCCCGCCGAATCTTGGATGACGTCGCGATCGAACTCCGTGCCGGAGAATTCCTGGGTGTGATCGGTCCTAATGGAGCGGGCAAATCTACGCTGTTGCGGGCACTTGCCTGTCTCGAGCCAATGGCGGCCGGACGCATCATGCTCGACGGCGTCGATCTCACCCAACTCAGCGCCGATGTGCGCGCGCGACGGATCGGCTACCACCCGCAAAACCCGCAACTGCATTGGCCGCTATCGGTAGGAACGATCGTGTCGCTGGGGCGATTACCCTATGCCCGCGGCCTCGGCGCCCTGGATGCAGAGGACGAGCAGTTCGTGGCCGATGCAATAGAGAAAACGGCGCTCACGTCGCTCCTCGACCGCCGCGGCGACACACTATCCGGCGGCGAATTGGCCCGCGTGCACATCGCGCGCCTACTGGCTGGGGTTCACGATCTCATCTTGGCGGACGAGCCAATCGCGAATCTCGATCCCCGCTTTCAACTCGAGATCTTCGACGTATTACACGAACATGCGCAACACGACTGCGGCACGGTCGTGGTGCTACATGATCTCAACATCGCCGCTCGACACTGCGACCGCCTCATGTTGTTAAATGAGGGGCGCATACACGCCTGCGGTACGCCACGTGAAGTGCTGACAGCCGAGCACATTGAAACGGTGTTCGGCGTGGCGCGCCGCTATCTCAAGGATGCGGGGATAGAACAGGCATTAATGGGCGATAGCGCGGATTTAGAATGATCCCGGATTCCGCTTCGCTCCATCCAGGCTACATAGGCCAAGTAGCCTGGATGGAGCGAAGCGGAATCCGGGGCCAGTAATTATGGGATAGCTTCTTTATGGCAGCATTAAAATTCGGTCTCTGGTACTCCTTCCGCAATCCTGCCCAATGGCAAACCGAATACGGAGATCTCTATGCCGCGCATTTGCGCCAGATCGCCTGGGCCGAAACCATCGGCTACGACGATGTGTGGCTGACCGAGCACCATTTCTGCGACGACGGGCACGCGCCGTCCATTCTGCCGCTCGCGGCGGCAGTCGCCGCAACGACTCAGCAGATCCGGATCGGCACGAGCGTCCTGCTGCTTCCCCTGCACGATGCGGTGCGCGTGGCCGAGGACGGCGCCACCATCGACATTCTCTCGCGCGGCCGGTTCGAACTGGGTGTCGGCATCGGTTATCGGCCGCAGGAATTCGACGGATTGGGGTTCAACACCTCGGACCGCGCCGGGCGCACGGATGAAGGGCTCGACATCATTCGCCGCTTGTGGGAAGGCGAAACGGTCGATCACGCAGGTGTGCATTACCAAATAAGCGGTGCCGTCCTGCAACCACCCCCGGTGCAGGCGCCACGGCCACCGTTATGGGTCGGTGGTTTTGCGCCGGCTGCGGCCAAACGCGCGGCGCGGCTGGGCGACGGATATATCGGTACGGGCGCGATGGTCGAGCAGGCGAAGATCTTTAAAGAAGAGTGGCAGCGCCTGGGACGTCCCGGCCAAGGGCGTCTCGCGGGCGGTCATTTTTGGCTCATCGTATCGAAGGACCCGGATAACACGTTTGCGAACGTTGCGCCGCATGTGCTCTACCAGATCCAGATGTACAACCAATGGCTAGGTGAAGCCGGTCAGGCACTGTTCCCTGAAATCAACGGTGCGGACGATCTGCGTGATTTGGGTATCTTATTATGTGTAAGGCCCGAACAGGCTGTAGATTTGATCGGCGCTTACGTAGAGGAAACCGGTATCGAACGGTATTACAGTTGGACCGTGCCCCCGGGCTACGAAGTGGAACGGATGAACGACCATCTGGCGCTCTTCGCCGAAGAGGTCATGCCCCACTTCCGCGCCTGACGGGATCGGATCCACGTGCGCATCGTCACTGTGATACCGAGTGCGACGGAAATCGTCTGCGCCCTTGGGTTACGCGCGCAACTCGTCGGTGTGTCACATGAGTGTGATTACCCGCCGGACGTAATCGACTTGCCCCGCGTCACCAAGACTCGTATCGATCACCATACCCCGAGTGGACAGATCGACGGCCAGGTACGTCAAGAACTCGCGCAGCTGAACGCACTCTATAGCCTCAATACGGAATTGTTAGAAAGTCTGGCGCCGGACTTGATAGTTACGCAATCCCTGTGTGACGTGTGTGCCGTGGCGGACGCCGAGGTGCAGGCCTTCGCGAATGCCGTTACGTACGTCCCGGAGGTCGTGAACATTGAGCCGTTAACCTTGAATGACGTCATGGACACGGTGAATGCGATCGGCGCCGCCACGAGTACCCCCATCGAGGCGGAGCATCTCCTAAGTACCATGGGTACGCGCATTCGGGCCATAGGTGCGAGAACCGCACGCGATATAACCGAACGTGACAAGCGCCGCGTGGCTTTTCTGGAATGGGTCGATCCGCCGTTTTGCGGCGGTCACTGGAATCCGGAACTCGTCACCCTTGCCGGCGGTATCGATTGCTTCGATAACGCCGGACAAGCCTCGGCAACCGTCACGTTCGACGACATCGCCGGCGCAGACCCCGATGTCCTGTTCATCGCGTGCTGCGGTTTCACGTTGGAACGCAGCCTTGCAGAAATCGCTCCGATCCTGGCCCAACCACAATGGCAAACGCTACGCGCCGTCCGTGAGCGCCAGATTTTCGTCGTCGACGGCAACGCCTATTTCAGCCGGCCTGGGCCGCGCCTCGCCGACAGCGCGGAGATCATCGCGCACGCGCTATACCCCGCGCTGCATCCAGCGGGACCGTCGCTTGCCGTCGTTCCGGATATACCCGTGAGCGGGCTTTAGCTCATTAATCTTCGACGGATACCGGGATCTTGCCGATGCGCGCGCGCCATTCTTGCGGCCCGGTTTCGTGGACCGAAGTGCCCTGGCTGTCCACCGCGACCGTCACGGGCATGTCTTCGACCACGAATTCGTGGATCGCTTCCATACCCATCTCTTCGAAGGCGATAACGCGCGCTTCGCGGATGGCCTTCGACACGAGGTAAGCTGCGCCGCCGACGGCCATCAGATAAACCGCACCGTGCCGTTTAATCGCCTCGATGGCCACCGGTCCGCGCTCCGCCTTGCCAATCATGCCGAGCAGGCCGGTGCGCTCGAGCATCATGTCCGTGAACTTATCCATGCGGGTCGCGGTCGTCGGGCCGGCGGGTCCCACGACTTCGTCGCGCACGGCGTCGACGGGTCCTACGTAATAGATGAAGCGATTGTTGAAATCGACGCCGTCCGGAAGGGTTTCGCCGCGCTCGAAGATCTCCTGAATGCGCTTGTGCGCGCCATCCCGACCGGTCAGCATCGCGCCGGATAGCAACAAGGTTTCACCGGGCTGCCACGTCCGCACCTCGTCGCGCGTTACGGTATCCAAATTTACACGGCGCGCACTGTCACCCACAGACCACGCGATCTCCGGCCAGTCTTCGAGTTTCGGCGTAGGTAAGCTGGCGACGCCTGAGCCGTCCAACACGAAATGCACGTGGCGTGTCGCCGCGCAATTCGGAATGAGCGCCACCGGTTTCGATGCAGCGTGGGTCGGATAATCCTTGATCTTGATGTCGAGCACCGTGGTCAGGCCGCCGAGGCCCTGCGCACCGATGCCGAGCGCGTTGACCTTCTCGTAAAGCTCGATGCGGAGTTCCTCGATGGCGTTCGCGGGTCCGCGCGCGATCAATTCCTGCATGTCGATCGGATCCATCATCGCGTCCTTGGCCAGCACCATCGCCTTCTCAGCCGTGCCGCCGATACCGATCCCGAGTAAGCCTGGCGGGCACCAGCCCGCGCCCATCGTCGGTACCGTCTCCAGCACCCAGTCGACGATGCTGTCCGACGGATTGAGCATCGTGAACTTCGCCTTGTTCTCGGAGCCGCCGCCTTTTGCGGCCACGGTGATGTCGAGCGTATCGCCCAAGACCAATTCCGTATGGATGACCCCGGGCGTGTTGTCCTTCGTATTCACGCGCGTATCCGTCGGATCGGCCACGATCGAGGCACGCAGTTTGTTGTCCGGATGCAGGTACGCACGCCGGATACCCTCATTGATCATGTCGTCGAGCAGCATGTCGTCCGTCCACTTTACGCCCATGCCTACGCGGCAAAAGACGGTGACGATGCCAGTGTCCTGGCAAATCGGACGGTGCCCTTCTGCGCACATGCGGGAGTTGATCAAGATCTGCGCCATCGCGTCGCGCGCAGCCTGCGACTCTTCGAGTTCGTAGGCGCGCGCGAGGTTCGCGATGTAGTCGGGCGGATGATAATACGAGATGTATTGCAGCGCGTCCACCACGCTTTGTATGACGTCCTCCGATCTAATCGCCGTCACGGCACACTATTCGGGGATCTCGAAGGCGAGCACGACGTTGCCGGGCAGCCCGATATTGAACTGATCCATGCCGGATGAAACGTATAACCGATTCTTTACGATGACCGGCCCTCCGAACGAGCCGAGCCCGCCACCGAAGCCTTTGCGGCCGTTAACCGTTTCATACTCGCGCACCGTATCGAACGTCCACACCGGCTTGCCGGTCGCGGTATCGTAAGCGCGCAGCACGCCGTCACCGGTCCCGGTGAAAACGAGCCCGCCCGCCACGGTACTGGGCAAGCTGAACGCATTGTTGCACGGCGGTGACGTCTTACCTTCACAATCAGGCTTCATATCCTGTATACGCCATACGGATTTACCGGTCAGCAGATCGACCGCCGTAAACGAGCCGTTCGCCCGCATGTCCTGATTCATATCGATGACGGGAACATAGGCATATTTGCCGTCGCTCGAGAATCCCCACTGGATGCCGCCGAGCTCTCCGCCGGCGCCAAGGCGGATCTGCCACAGGACTTTGCCGCTGGCGTCCGGATCCAGACCGTACAGCATGCCATCCTTGGATCCGGTCACGATGATCTCCTTACCGTCCGATCGTTCCACCAGGACCGCGGGAGACACGATATCCCGGTCACCGTGTCCTTCCGGGTTGACCGGTGAACAGGTTTTCTGTTCGGGATCGACCCACTTTTCGCAGCCTAAATGGTAGACGTCTTCGCCACCCATCTGCTCGGGTGCCAGCGAAGTCACCCAACGCTTGGCGCCTGTTTTTGTATCGAGCGCCATCACCGCGTCGGATTCGGGCACGACCGGCTCGGTCATCTGGTTGCCCGTTGGCACGTAAAGCAGGCCGCGTTTGTCGTCGACCGTGACCGCCGAGAACACCACGACCCCCGACGGACCATAACGATTCGTCCCGGCTTTGGTCGTGCCCAGATACCCGAACTCCTTGTCGATGGTGTGGGTCTTCCACTTTCGCTCGCCGGTACGCAGGTCATAGGCGACGATGCTGCCGCGAAATGTACAGCACGGGTATTCCTTGTGCTTGCCGAGATTGAGTACTTCCTGCAGCGAAGACACCGGCACGTAAACTATGCCGTCGTGCGTCGTCACGTTGCCCGTAATGCGTGAGGTCGGCGTCCAATCGGCCCGGTCGCGCCACAGCAATTGGCCCGTTTCCGCATCTACGGCGTAGACGTTGGCCGCCGTATCGCCGAACACGGCGATGCCGTCGGACACCGCGACGTTCGATCGGATCCGCCATTCCGCGCGAAATGCCCAGTGGGCACAGCCGGTGTCCGCATCGAGCGAATAGACCCATTGATTGAGATTACCCACGAAGATGCGGTCGCCCACGACGGCGACCGGGTGCCCGCCCCCCTTGAACGCGTGGACCTGCGGGAAGGCCACGGCCCACTTGACCTTGAGGTTCGCTAATCCGGCAGCGGTGATCTGCGCATTAGTCACATGCCGATTGTACCGGTTGTCGTTCGACAGTCCGGGCCAGTCATACTCTGCATCGGGTACCAGCGGCGACTTGTCTTTGCACATGGCCACGCCGGGACCGCGCGTGTCCTTTTCGGGTTTGTGGTCGGCAATCCATTTGGCGATCGTCCACCGCTTCGCATCGTCCATGCCATTAGCGAACTGCGCCATGACGCCGAACCACAGTTCCTTGTGAATTTCCTCGGCGGTCATGTTCGACAAGGCCGTCAACGATGGAGAAAACGCCGCGCGCCCGTGGCATTCGATACAGTGCTCGGCGTACAGCGCGGCGCCGTCCGGCCCCTTCGCCTTTTCCACTCCGGGATCAGCGGAAACCGCCGTTGCTGCAAAAAGGATCCCAAACAGGGGTAACAAGCGCAGATTTCTCATGGTCCGATCTCCCGACATCGTCTTATTGGATGTTAATCCGAGGGCAGTCCCGTGAGCATAACAAATACGGACGCTACGCGCGCTCGCAAGCGGCCCAGGCGCTTGCGCCACTCCTCCTGCAGGTTCCTGCCGTAGTCATCCGTCGGGATGGCGTATTCGTTCTCTTCATGATGAACTGGATAGCAACCGGGACGATCGCCGAAATCGTCGGTGCCTTTGAGGTAATCGCGTCACTGGTATATGTCGGAATGCAGATACGAGCGACCGCACTTGGAAATCTGTATTTGTTTTTATTGGCGACGGAGAATTCTCCGATATTTACTTGCGAAGCATTCAATCTTTCGGCTCTCTTTTGCTACGCTTACGGGTTAACATCCAATAAGACGATGTCGGGAGATCGGACCATGAGAAACCTGCACCTGTTACCGCTGTTTGGAATCCTCTTCGCGTCGCTCGCCACGTACGCTGATCCCGGAGCCGAAGAGTCGAAAGGACTGGACGGCGCCGCGCTGTACGCCGAGCACTGTATCGAATGCCACGGGCGCGCCACAATTTCCCCATCCTTACCCGCCTTGTCGAACATGACCGCCGAGGAAATTCACAAGGAACTGTGGTTCGGCGTCATGGCGCAGTTCGCTAATGGCATGGACGATGCGAAGCGGTGGACGATATCCAAGTGGATCGCCGACCACAAACCCGAAAAGGACACGCGCGGTCCCGGCGTGACCATGTGCAAAGACAAGTCGCCGCTGGTACCCGATGCAGAGTATGACTGGCCCGGACTGTCGAAAGACAACCGGTACAATCGGCATGTGACTAATGCGCAGTTCACCGCTGCGGGGTTAGCGAACCTCAAGGTCAAGTGGGCCGTGGCCTTCCCGCAGGTCCACGCGTTCAAGGGGGGCGGGCACCCGATCGCCGTCGTGGGCGACCGCTTGTTCGTGGGTAATCTCAATCAATGGGTCTATTCGCTCGATGCGGACACGGGGTGCGCGCACTGGGCGTTTCGCGCGGAGTGGCGGATCCGATCGAACGTCGCGGTGTCCGACGGCATCGCCGTGTTTGGCGATACGGGGGCCAACGTCTACGCGTTAGATGCGGAAACGGGCCAATTGCTGTGGCGCGACCGGGCCGATTGGACGCCGACCTCACGCATTACGGGCAACGTGACGGCGCACGACGGCATAGTTTACGTGCCGGTGTCCTCGCTCCAGGAAGTGCTCAATATTGCCAAAAACAAGGAATACCCGTGCTGTACATTTCGCGGCAGCATCGTCGCCTATGACCTGAAGTACCGGCGAGCGAAAGTGGAAGACCTACAGCATCGACAAGGAATTCGGGTATCTGGGCACGACCAAAGCCGGGACGAATCGCTACGGACCTTCGGGGGTCGTGATTTTTTCGGCGGTCACGGTCGACGAGAAGCGCGGCCTGCTCTACGTACCAACCGGCAACCAGATGACCGAGCCGGTCGTGCCCGAATCCGACGCGGTGATGGCGCTCGATACAAAAACAGGCGCCAAGCGTTGGGTGACTTCGCTGGCACCCGAGCAGATGGGTGGCGAAGACGTCTACCACCTCGGCTGCGAAGCCTGGGTCGATCCCGACCGGCCCACCTGTTCGCCGGTAAACCCGGAGGGACACGGTGACCGGGATATCGTGTCTCCCGCGGTCCTGGTGGAACGATCGGACGGTAAGGAGATCATCGTGACCGGATCCAAGGATGGCATGCTGTACGGTCTGGATCCGGACGACGGCGGCAAAGTCCTGTGGCAGATCCGCGTTGGTAAAGGCGGCGAGGTCGGCGGCATCCTGTGGGGATTCTCGAGCGACGGCAAAAACGCCTATGTACCCGTCATCGATATGGATGCGGACATGAAGGCGAACGGGTCCTTCACGGCGGTGGATCTGCTCACCGGCCAATCCGTATGGCGTATTGAGAAAATGGCGCCTGACTGTGAGGGTAAGCCGACACCGCCATGCAGCAATGCGTTCAGCTTGCCCAGCACCGTGACGGGCGAAGTCGTTTTCACCGGGACCGGTGACGGCGTGCTGCGCGCTTACGACACCGCGACCGGGAAGCCGGTGTGGACCTTCGATACGGTGCGCGACTACGAAACGGTGAACGGTCGCAAAGGAAATGGCGGGGGACTCGGCTCGTTCGGCGGGCCGGTCATCGTAAAGAATCGGTTATACGTGTCATCCGGCATGGATCAATTCAACATCGGGATACCCGGAAACGTCGTGCTCGCATTCGAGATCGCCGAATAGCTTGACGTGACGGCCATTCGTTTCGATGAGCCTTAAGCACAGCGACTCAAGCGCGTCTTCAACATCGATATCGTGACGTGCGGTGAATGCGGCGGTTTCCAGAAACTGGGGGCATGGACGCCTACGTGGACGCGGAGGTCGAGTTCACGCCGGTGATGAACGCCGACGACCTCAAAGCCGGGGTAGAGAAGATGGGCTAGAACTCCAGTCCCTCGTCGGTGTCGGCGACGTCGTGGTCCGCGCGGCGCGCGGCACCGTACACCGCACTTGTAGTGCCCGCACTTCAGGTAATTCTCGAACTCCTGCTCGACATACCCCGGTAAGGCCGCCCGCCGCTCCGCCAAGTGAGCCGCTGCCACCTCGTTTCGGGTTGACGCGCGCTGCGCCGCCCCGCGCGATCCGTCACTCAGACTTCGACGAGCTCGATAACGATGCCGTCCGGATCCCGGAAGCTGCAGAACTTGAAGTCGCCGAAGGGCGGGAAGTTCAGCGTCTGCGGGGGCGAGAGAAACGCAACGCCCTTGTCCTTGAGATCGCCGTAGGCCTTGTCGATGTCGCCGACTTCGAGTGCGATGCGCCCGATCCCCTGGTTGCGGCACTCGGGGTAAGACCGGCCCGTCGTCGCGGGCTCGATCCATTGCTCGACGTCGATGAGCGGCGCACCCTCGTCGTCACCGAGGCGTATGAGCGCCCAGCGCATGCGACCGTTCCCTTCATAGCCAAAACCTCTAGCGAGGGTGGGATCCTCGACCGTGATCTCGCCTTCGACCACGGAAAAGCCCAGCACGTCGCAATAAAACGCGAGCGTTCTGTCCAGATCCTCAACCACGATGTTGATGTGAAATATTCGCTGCAGCATGGCTTGCGTCCTTTTTAGTTGATAGTGGGGCCGGAGTGGATAAATTTTATCCACTCCGGCCCCATGGATCGACCCCGTTCATGATCATGAACGAGTACGACGACGACTTCCTGAGAGGCGTGCTGCGCGAGACCAAGGTGATCGCGGTCGTCGGCGCCGCGTTCCCGCGCGGCTTCAGCGGCGTAACCGGCACCGGTCGCAACGTCGACCACCGCCGAACCGGGGCGGGCTCGCGCAGCGTCTAGAAAGCTTGGAACGGATTGCTGGGTGAGGTTCCGGCAGCGCTCGTGATACGCCTCACACGTCATCTACGTCCGCGCCGCCCTTCACAGACATCACGAAAGGAAGATAACATCCCAGGCACCGAAACGGCGTCATTAATTCAAACGATCAAGTTTGAACGGAACTATCGAGGACGACCTCATGCTGCTACCCCCCTACGATCCGGCACTCATGATCGATGCTATAGGCGACGACGAGATCAGCCACATTCCCGGCGCAACCGATGATGGTGAAGCGCACGTCGACCCGGTGACCTTCTCGGTCGTTTATGCGCGGCTTGCCGGGATCTTGAGCGAGATGACTGAAACGATTTTGACCACAGCGCGCAACCCGATCCTATACGGTGCGAAGGACTTCACCTGCACCGTGATGAGTCCGCGTGCCGAGGTCTTGTCGATGTACGATTGTCTGCCGATCCATGTCGGTACCATGGATCCTGCCCTGCGCTTCATTATCCGCGCGTGCGGAGATGACATCCGCGACGGCGACGTAATCGTCAACAATGCGTCGTTCGCGGGCAATGCACATGTCGGCGACTGGACGATGTATGCGCCGGTTTTCCACGACGGCCAGCTCATTGCCTGGGCGGCGAACAAGTGCCATCTCATTGACAGCGGCGCGCATGTGCCCGGCAGCGTCGATTCCGAGGCCCGGGACGTGTACGAGGAAGCGATTCATTTCCCTGCGGTACACGTATGCCGCGACCACGAGCCCATTCCCGATTTGGTGCGGCTGATCTCCTACAATTTCCGCTATCCGGATCGCTGGCACGGCGACTTCCTGGCTCAACTCGGTTCGCTGTGGACGGCGGAAACGCGCATAAAGGAACTGTGTGAGCGTTTCGGAACCGGCGTCATCAAAGGCTGCTTCAGCGAAGCCTTGCGCTACGGCGAAAAGCGCATGATCGAAGAGATCAGTGGCTTGCCGAAGGCCGAAGTCGAGGTAGCGATGACCGGCGAGGTCATCGAAGGCTTCTTTCCGGAGGGGGTCCCCCTCAAGCTGCGGCTCAGCGTCGACCCGCAAGCCGCGCGTATCGATTTCGATTACACCGACATGCCCGACCAACAGGCCTTCGGTTACAACCTGACCTATGCCACGGCGCGCTGCTCTGCCCTGCAGGGCACGCTCCCAATACTCGATCCGGACATTCCTAATAACGACGGCGCGCTAAAGCGCATTAACGTGAAGCTCCGCGAAGGCGCGCTCGCCGGCATCCCCAAATGGCCGGTCGGCACCTCGATCGCAACGGTTGCGCTCTGCGACGAAGTCACTAATCTGGTGTTGAAAGCCTGGGCACAGGTCGTGCCGGAACGGGCCATGGCGGGCATGGGCGAATACTGCGCGGCGAACTATATGGGATCGGGTACGAACCTTAAGCACGCAGAAGATTACGCGCACGTCTTCTATCTTGCTGCGAGCGGCGGCGGAGCGACCAGCACGCACGATGGGCTGCCGCATATGTACGGTGCCTGCATCATGGGCAACATGGCCTATGAATCCGTCGAGTTGGTCGAATTCGCGCGGCCGATGATCGTGTGGGAAACAGCGGCGATCGAGGATTCGGGCGGAGCGGGCCAATACCGTGGTGCGGTGGGCTTGCGCCATCGCATCCAGCCGGTGTCCCACACGATGAATCTCAATTACGGGGGGTCTGGACATACCTGTGCCGCGTTCGGCTTGGACCCGGCCGAGAACGGCAAGACTGCGGATCATTGGATCGAGGATTTCGAATCCGGACACACGACCGCAAAGTTGAAGAATGCCGGCAAGGCTGACGTCGAACCGGATCAGGTGTGGGTCGCTGAAACCGGGGGCGGTGGTGGCTTCGGCGATCCTTTAGACCGCGATACCGATGCCGTCTTAAGCGATGTAGCGAATGGCTTTGTCTCTGCCGCAAGCGCACGCGACATTTACGGCGTAGCCGTGGAATTCGTCGACACCGCCTGGCAGATCAACACGGACCAAACCGAGAAATTGCGCGGCGAGCGACAGCAAGCCCCATGAGCTTCAGCATCGGTACGGACATCGGTGGTACGTTCACCGATCTGACGCTGTCACAAGACGGCGTTTTGGTCGGGCGCTTCAAAGCATCGACGACGCCTGACGATCTCGCTGCGGGCGTGCTCGAGTGTATCGGTCTCGCGGCGGAACATCTCGATCTCATAATCGAAACCCTGCTCAGTGACACCGAAGTTTTTGTGCACGGCTCGACTATCGCTACGAATGCCGTGCTCGAGGGTAAGGTCGCGCACTGCGGCGTGATCTGTACCAAGGGTACGAAATACACCTTGTGGCGCGGCGAGGGGCGCCGTTCGGATATCTTCGACTTCACGCAGCCGCCTCGCGAACCGCTCGTGCCACCTGAGCGTTGCGTCGAGATCAGCGAACGGATGGATCGAAACGGTCATGTTTTGGTACCTCTCGGCGATGAAGAAGTCATCGAAGTCATCGACACGTTACGGACGATGGGCTGTACCGCCGTGGCAGTCTGCCTGCTGTGGGCAATACGTAATCCGGAACACGAGGATCGCATCGGCCGCTTGCTGGCCGAGCACTGGCCCGAAGCCATTATCTCTCTGAGTAGCGACGTACAGCCGGTGATCCGCGAATACACGCGCATGTCGTGTACCGTCTTGAATTCGATGCTGAAGCCGGTGGTGGTCGAGTATCTCGACAGCTTGCGCAGTATGCTCGAGAGGCGCGGCTTACGCGGCGAGCTACTCGTCGTCGCGTCCGACGGCGGTGTTCAACCCGTAGAGGAAATTACCCAGCGGCCGGTGTACATGTTGTTTTCCGGGCCGTCGACGGGACCGGCCGCCGCGCGTTCGTTCGCTCAAGCGGAGTCATCCGAAGACTGTTTACTAATCGACATGGGCGGCACGAGCTTCGATGTCAGCACTGTCATCGAAGGGCGTGTGACCGTCACCGGCGACGGACGCATCAGCGGTTACCCGACTGGACTTGCCGCGGTGGAAATACTGACTCTTGGCGCGGGTGGCGGCAGCATTGCGAGCGTCGACCGGGGCGGATTGTTGCGGGTCGGCCCGGAGTCCGCCGGCGCGGAACCGGGTCCCGCTTGTTACGGCCGCGGCGGCACGGCGCCGACCGTCACGGATGCCTACCTGACCCTCGGCTATCTCGCCGAAGAACATTTTCTCGGCGGCCGCATGGCGTTGTCGAAGGACGCCGCGGAACAAGCAATAGGTCAACACGTTGCCGATCCGCTCAACTTGTCGATCGAGCAAGCAGCACTCGGCATCTTGAGCGTGGTCAATGAGCGCATGATCAACGGCATCCTCGAGATGACCGTCAGGCGCGGCATCGACCCGCGCGGTTTGGTGCTGGTCACGGCCGGTGGCGCAACCGGTGTCGCCGCGATCGATCTCGCCACTGAGCTCGGGATCAGGAAGATCATCGTGCCGCGGGAAACATCCGTCCTCTGCGCGTACGGTGCTTTGAATGCCGATTTGAAATGGTCGAATGTGGTCAGTTGCCCGACGTCCTCCAAGCAGTTTGATCAGCCAGCGGTAAACGGATCCGTTCAGCGCCTGGCCAGCGACGGCAAGGCGTTTTTGGATCGACTCGGGGTATCCGATGAGCGGCGGCGTTTCGACCTCTATGCGGCGGCTCGCTATCCGCTGCAGGTCACCGAACTCGACGTGAATTGCCCGGGGATCCCCGTGGCCTCTAACGACGTCGAAACCATCACTGAAACGTTTCACAAAATCTATAAGGAACGTTATGCGGTCTCCGAGCCGGACAACGATGTCGAGTTCGTCATGTGGCGGGTGGTGGCTTCGGGCCTGACCGCACCCACGCAGCGAACGCGTGCAAACGAGGGATCTTCAAAGGACTCGGGCGCCGTCATCGGCGAGACGCGCTTCTACGACAAGCAAGCCAAGACCTTCGTCGAGGTATCGATGCTCGATCCGGATCGCATGCAACCCGGAGATGCGCAACAGGGGCCGGCGCTGTTGGTGGCGACGGATACGACCGTAGTGCTACCGGCTGGCGCGACGGCCGTCGCGTCACGCGGTGGTTATTTGACCATCGAATTGAACGGTTAGCGGCTTCCCCTGTGGGAGCCCGCGTTCTGCTTACCGCCCTTCACAACTTACACGAACACGAGACGACGCCACGGAACCGACTAACTGGCGATTACCTTGGGCTTGGTGTGTTGTGGGTTGTGTTCCTCTGTTGGCGGCTTACACTTAATATTAGGAAAAGTCTGAGAGCGTAGAGATATGCGAACAGTAGTCATCTGTGCGTTATGCGTGTTGGCCGTTGGGTGTGCGACTACGACTCATAACCGCGGTACCCAGGGAAAAACAGTGAGCGATTCGAGCAGTTCCCAGCCTCTCCAACTCAGTGCGCAAGAGGATTGCTCGATACCTTTGGAGGAGAGAATTCAAATTCGAGCAGAAAAGTACCAAGCAGCCGGCAAAATACCTTCTCCCATGTACATTAACAGATGCCCTAAACAAGGCGAACCCGGTGTACGCGCACCGATCGGATCAGAACCTGAGGACCATATGACGATTTTTCGCGGCAATAGGCTCTAGCCCGCTGTCGCGTTAGATGCCCCTACCCAAACTGTCCCGGTGTCAGGTCTTGCCTTTTGCCTTGCCGCCACGGGAGATTTTGATGATTCGGCTGAGCGACGAATTATGCAGACCGAAATGATCGCCGATCTCTTTTAGCTTATAGGTCACGGCCTCTTACGCGTCGAGGATGACTTAATTTCGATCCGGGCCAACTCGCGACGAACACTGGTGCAATATCCGGGCTAGACCTGCCAAGCCTGTGGCGTCCACGCCGGGGACGTCGACGGTGCAGGTGTCTGTCGGATGTTTAATAGCGTTGTTTCAGCGCGTGACGTCGGCGGGCAGCAGCTGAATCTTGAGCGCCTGATTGGCGGCGACCGCCTCGCGCGAAAAGAGCAGCGGAAAGCTCGAGTCCTGCGCCCAGCCTTCGAGCAGATTTTGATAGAACGGCGAGCCCGGGCGCCCCGATTGGCCGGGCGCGTTGGTCATCTCCGCATCGTCCCATTGGCCGACGTCGAGCACCATCCGAAACGACGCACCCGATCGAACGAGGAAGTCGTCCGCGTTGAATTCGGTGTTGTTGGTGGTGTTGCTGCTGCCGCCCCGCCGGTAAGCGGGGTAGGTCATCGCCCGGCGCAACTTGGGATCGGCGAGGTGTTGCAGGGGATGCTCGAAACGGATTTGGTGAAGATCACCCCAGCGCCACTCATTCGGGCTCGGGCCGAGCAGCGTTTTGGCCGCTTGCCACGCGGCCTCCAACGACGAGAGCGCCGCTTCTCGAGAGGCGGGATCCGCAAGCGCATCCAGCACCGCGCGAGAATCGAGAGGCAGGATGTCCTCGGCTACCGCGGGCACCATGCGCTCGGCAAGCGTTTTCCCTAGGTGCCGGTAATACCAGATGACGTAAAGCGCCGCGGCTGGCGAGTTGGCGTCGAGGGAGCCGTCCCAACGTTTGAGCAAGGCGAGCGGCGTGTCCGGGCGCAGCGTGTCCGGCAGGTGGTCGACTACCTCTTTGGCCAAAAGTGAGGTGTAGTCGCGCTGCAGCTCGTGAGAATCGGTGAGCGTGTGGGTTTGCTGCTGCGTGAGCACCTGCCAGAGTCGTTGGTAGCGCCACGGCGCGGACCACTCGAAGCCGACCCGGCGTTGGTGTATCGGGAAGTCCGGTGGCAAGTTCATCGCGTTGGCGGATCCTGTGAATCCGCGTGCCGGGTTTAATTCGTTGGGTAGGGCGTCCATGTCGAAATACCCTTCCCACTCGTACCTGCCGTCTCCGGGAACGGGAAACAAGCCGTCCCACGTTTTGCGACGCGGAAACCGGCCGGCCGGCTTGTAGCCGATGTTGCCGTCGATGTCTGCGTAAATCTGGTTTTCTGGAGGTGCTCCCCAGCGGTTCAACGCCGCGACGAACTCCCGCCAGTTTTGCGCGCGCATGTACTCGACGCTGCCGAAGTAAGGCGCCATGCCGGGCTCCAGCCAGGCCGCGCGCACGGCAAAGAGATAGTCTTCCGTCTCACGCACGACCGGACCGTGCCTCGTGAAGCGGAGGGTCTTGCTGCGCGGCGTACCGCCGCGAACCGCGATCTCCTCGTGCACCTCGACGAGCGGTTCCGAGCGGATGCCGTAGCGATAGCCGCCTGCCGTTTTCTCGTACACGTACAGGTCTTCCTGGTCGAGCCAGAAAATGGTCAGGCCAAACGCAATCCGCTCGTTGTGACCGATGGAGATTCCCGGCAGGGCGGGCTCACCGGCGCCAATGACGTTTAGTCCCGGAGCACTGAGGTGGCTGATGTAGCGAAGTGATGGTGCCGAATGTGTGCGGTGCGGGTCGTTGGCGAGGATGGGCCGGCCCGTATCGGTACGCTGTGGCGCAACAACCCAATTGTTGCTGCCGAGGCTATCGGTCAGCACGTCCGGCCACGGCGCCGGATCGCCCGAGCCCGCCAGGTCTGCGTTGGCCGAGAAGTCGACGGCCGCCGTGGCGAGCTCGTAGGTGGCGAGCACGTCCTGCGGCACGACGCAGGGATCGAGCCCGTCGGGTATTTGGGTGGTCCAGGTCGGCTCTAGGCGTTTCCACAAAGCGGCGGCCTCGAGACCGGCCTGGCAGACGATGTGGGCACGCTTCGCCTCGTTGCGCACGTTGTGCCGCAGCCCGTGAGAGCGAATGCGCACCACGTCCTCCAGTGCCCAGATGGCCGGGCGGTATCCGAGCAGCTCGAACTCCGGAGGCAGCAGCTCCGGATCGGCGTCGACGAGCGCGACGTAGGCATTGATTCCGTTCGTGAATGCCTGCGCAATGCGTTTGGCGTCGGACGCGTAGGCGAGCCACTCTGAATACATGGGCCCGCGATACAGGAACAGACGAGCGGCTGCATCTTGTTCCACGTAGCGCTCGCCGAGCACCTCGGCGAGCTGGCCCAACCCGCGCCGTCGCCACAGGTCGATTTGCCAGAGACGATCCCGCGCGGCGTTGAAACCCTGCACAAAAAACGCGTCGTAGTGGGTGCCAGCGTAGATGTGGGGTACACCCCAGTGATCGACGATGATCTCCGCGGGCTGCTCTAGGCCGGTAACCGTGTAGGTATGATCAGCCGCCGCTTCCGCGTTGGCGGACCCGCTCAGCACAGTAAGAACGGCAAAAGCAGGAGCGATTGACGACCAACGTGGCCGCATAAAAAAGAGCCCTTCCGAAGAAGGGCTCAGTGTACGAGTTACGCGTCAGCGAACAACCGCCGCGGCACCTCAAGTCCAGCGGTGCGCCTGGGGTCAGGTCTTTCATTGCCACGTAAATGTGGCAATGAAAGACCTGACCCCTTGTTTACCGAAGGCGATTGAGGAGGAATAGCTGATTATTTAACTCATGCAGCTTTGAGTTCTGAGAGCATCGCCTTGAGTGCATCACCATCGTCGTCCTGCTCGACCGGGATGCTGAATACAACGTTGGTTACGAGTCCGCTATAGCGCTCGCTGAGCGTGGCCGCGATTGAGTCGTACTTAGCGACACAAGCATATTGGTGCAGTATGTCATCGGAGATGAGCTGCGGCATCTCCTCCCAACGTTGCGCACGCGAGAGGTGCTTGAGTTCATCAGCCAACTCGCCCAAACCATGCGCCGCGAACGCGGCACGATAGGTTGGCGTTGACGCGTAAAAGGCGATCCGCGCACGAACGTCGCGGATCTGTTGCTCCAAGCTCGCGTCATCTCTGGCAGTCGCGACCAGCGGTTTGATGCTCACCGTGAAGTCAGCGATGTTGCGGTCAGCCTTCGCAGCTCCGGCGTGCACCGCCGGCAGCATAATGTCTTCAATATATTTCGACGTGCAGATCGGATGGGGGCGCATGCCGTCCGCCACTTCACCTGCCACCTGGCACATATAGGCGTTGACCGCGGCGAGGTGGATGGGAATGTGTGGGTGTTCGATCGGCCCCGGATCGAACAGGGGCACGGTGAGGCTGATGCCGTAATGTTCACCGTGAAAATTCGGTTGCTCGCCGTTCTGCCACGCGCTCCACACGGCGCGTACCGCGTGTACGTATTCCCGCATCCAGGGTCCGGGCGCCGACCATTCGAATCCGAATCGACGTTCAATATGCCCCTTCACCTGTGTACCAAGACCGAGAATGAGACGCCCACCGGATAACTTCTGGATAGTCCAGGCGCTCATCGCGGTCACCGTCGGACTGCGCGGGAAGGCGATGGCAACCGCGGTGCCGACATTGATACGGGTGGTCGCCTGCGCCGCTAGCGCCGTGACCACGTAGGGATCGTGTTTGTTCTCTTCAAACACGAGCGCGTCGTAACCCAGCGATTCGACCAGCCGTGCATCTTCAGTCACGCGCGTGATGTCGAAAGGCGAATCCGGCTCGCGCAAACCTGGATCGACTTCACCCAGCGGCAGCAGAGTTTCGAGCTTCACGTTCGCGCTCCAATCACCCGTTGAGCTCGCTTAAGAAAACCTCGCCATAGCGATCGAGCTTGGTTTGCCCTACGCCACCAACGGTCAGCATTTCATCGAGTGTCGTGGGCCGTTCCGTCAGAATCCTGCGGTTCTTCGGCGGATCGCTCCGCGATACTCGCGGTCGTTGTGCCCGTTTACTGCTACCTCGCGTTCTTCACGACCTTGAACGCCTCGTCCGCGATCTCCCAGGTTCGCGCCAGATCTACTTCGTCGTGCGCCGTCGAGACGAAGTGGTTGTGGGCCGAGGAAAGGAACGCGCCCCGCCGGGTGCATTCCGAGATCCATGTCGCGTGCAGACCCGTGTGCATGGCGTCTAACCCCTCGGTCCAGACCGGGGAGTCCTCGTCGGTGATCCGCAGGTAGGGCATGCTCTGCATCCCGCTCACCTTGAGATCGAAGCCGTGATTCTTCGCGATATCCACCATGCCGTCCGTCAGCCTTTTTCCCGTTTCCATCATCATGTTTGGCCCGTCGATCCGTTGCAGCTCTTGCAAGGTGGCGAGTGAGGCCGCCATCGGGCTCGCATTGTAGAACTGGGTACCGGTGTAGAACACGCTCGCTACCGCGTCGCGCATGGCATCGGTCCCGACGAGCGCGGCAATCGGCTCGCCGTTGCCCAGCGCCTTGCCGAAGCAGATCAGGTCTGGCTTGAATCCGAAGTACTCGCAGCTTCCCCCCATGTGCGCACGGAAGCCCGCACGGACATCGTCGGCGATGATCACGATGCCCGCCTTGCGGCAGATCCGCTCGACATCTGCCCAGTACCCGGGTGCGGGCAGCTCATTGTCTATGAACAGGGGGTGGTGATACGGACTCGATATAAAAGCGGCGATTTCTCCCGGGTTCTCCGCCACCACGTTCTCCAGACCTTTCACGTCGTTCCAGTCCACGGTAACGATGTTCCGGTAATCTTCCTCAACGGTTCCGGGGGTTCCCGACCCCTGCATCCACGCCGCTACCCCGTGATAGCTGTCTGCGATGGTCACGATCTTCTTGCGGCCCGTGGCAGCCCTCGCCACCATCACAGACTGGGCGGTCGTGTCTCCGCCGTTCTTGGAGAAGAACGCCCAGTCCGCGATAGGCACCAGATCCACCAGGCATTCCGCGAGCTCTACCATCAATGGTGAAGCCAAGGTGACGGTGTTGGATTTCTCGTTCTGCTTGCGGACAGCCTCGTCGATCACCGGGTTTTTGTAGCCGAGAACCATCGGGCCGTAGGCACACATGTAATCCACGTATTCATTGCCGTCTACGTCCCAGAATCGTGCACCGCGGGCGTCGGAGAAGTAGATCGGGTACCCGGGCGCCATCGCGTTCAGGCTGTAATGACCGGACATTCCAGCCGGACAGATCACCGCACCGCAGTACTTTGCTCCCGGGATGACCCGTTTGGCACGTTCAAATAGCTCATGTGACCGGGTTTGTTCGTACACCTCGAGACCGAGGGATGCGGCCTTAGCTGATGCGACCATGGTAAACGCTCCTTAGGGGTGCCTTTGTCTCTCAATCTTACACCGAATTTGCCATTTTTCGGACGATGAGGGCTCGGGCGAACCGGTAGAGCCCCGTCAAGTCCTTCTATCATCTGCGGCGCTGCGACACGACGGGTGCTGCGCGGACAAACTCATTGGCCGCAGCTTCCTCCAGCATCCACCGACCCATGGCTTGATACGAAACGGCCCACCAGGAGTTGAGAGCGCTGTCAAACTCCGCCGACGCCACGGGACGCTCGTCCTTACCGCGAGAGTTGACCGATGCCCGGACGAGTGTCCATCGAAGCGAGGGGAACGCCCCGCTGCCAAGGGCACTAACCATGGCTTGTAGCTCCTTCGTCCCGCGGCCAATGTTGCCGGGCACCCGCGATAAGAAGCGCACAGCCCGGCGGGCAGCTTTGCCTCGCCATGAGCCTAGAATCGTGTTGATGACTACGATGCGGTCGACGCCGGCAGCTGTCATTGAAGCCTCTACAGTGGCCAAGTTGCAAGATAGCAGGGCTGAGCGGTCGCAGCTCGACGACGTCACCCCCATGGCCGTGATAACTGCGTCTGCCCCTGAAAACGCCTCTGTGAGGGAAGCGCGGTCGGCAAGAGAGGTGACAACGACAACGCGAGAGCCATCTGGCACCGCTGTGATGCGCTCCGGCCGCGAGCGGACAATGGCGGTAAACGCGATGTTCTCTGCTCGGCACACGCTGAGAATGCCCCGACCGAGACCGCCCGCGGCGCCGATGATGGCCACGTGACTAGGCAGCGGGCGAGATATGGTAGGGGGAGACGGCATCGCCATAGTTCGATTATGGGCCAAGATCCTCAACCACCTCGACCAGCATCTGCCACCCGCCGCGAACGAACACCGCGCGCGGGCGCCACCGCAAACGAACCTCCCGGGCTTTAACCACTGAGCACCAATATCCCTTCAACGCACGCATGCCAGGCCGCGCCAGCGACAGCCGCGGACGCGCTCGATTTGAACACGCCGATCTCAAGTTAACGACGCATCTCTACCCAACGGACTCGTCATTCCACCTCCACTTGACCCACGACAAGCTCGCTTCCAGCTTCGTCCCAGGCCTTCGCTTCACAACTGATTAATCGACACATGGGCTTTGTTTTTCTTATACGTGCGCAGCGCTTGTAGTAGATTTACGATCGCTTATTTAGTGAAACGTGGGTTCGGGTGACACAAGGCGTCCCATCGGAAGACCAGAACTCGGACTTAAGAGCGCTGACGCGACGTGCAGCGGCGCTGTGGGGCGAGCGCGAGGCGTGGATCTTCGATCGCCTTGAGCGACGCTTCAGCTTCAACGATATAGAACAGGCCTCGAACCGCTTCTCCAACGCGCTCATCGGTCTCGGGGTCGTGCCGGGCGAGCGCGTCGCGATCATGCTCCGCAACCAACTGATCCCAACGACCGCAAACATTGTGTGCGCTACGTCACCTGCTCGGCGATCCCACCGGGCGACCATGCGGCGATCGAGCGACGCTGGGGCGTGCCCTGGTACGAGGCCTTCGGCATGACGGAATCAGGTCTCGATATCATCGTTTCGCCCGAGGAACACGACGCACTGGTCGGTAGCGGCTGCATCGGGCGTCCCATGCCGACGCGGGAGGCGCGTATCCACGGCCCGGATGATCGGCCGTTGCCCCACGGCGAGCTGGGCGAGCTGGTGCTGCGCGGTCCCGGCATAATGGACGGCTATTACCGCGAGCCCGAGGCAACGGCGGAAGTCTTTCGCGACGGCTGGCTACACACCGGCGATCTCGCGCGTATGGATGCGGACGGCCTTATCTACTACGTCGGACGTCAGAAGGACATGATCAGATGCAGCGACGAGAACATCGCGGCGGCTGAAGTCGAGGGTGTGATCATGCAGCACCCGTCAGTACAGATGGCCGCCTGTGTTCCGGTGCCCGACGATATTCGCGGCGAGGAAGTCAAAGCCTATGTGGTGCTACGATCCGACTGCACGCTGGACGACACACCGCCTCGGGTGCTGGTCGAATTCTGTGAGCCGCAGATCGCCTATTTCAAAGTCCCGCGTTACTGGACCTACCGCGATGATCTGCCGCGCACACCGTCGGAGCGAATCATCAAGGGCGAGATCATGGCAGAGCAGGCAGACCTGCGCATCGGCGCTTACGATCGCGTGGATGATGTCTGGCGTTAAGCCGCATCGGTATTTCGATCGACTTACCGTTCCGTAAAGTCCGTAAGAATCTCTCCATAACCGAAATCCGCGTCACCGCGGATCATGAAGGCATCCAACATACGGATCGGCTTGAGTCGATGAATCGGCCATACCTCGGTCTCGGTGAGAACGGCGGTGACAAATTAGTCCACGGAAGCGGCGGGATTTCCCAGCCGCGGGCGGAGTAAAACTCTGCCACCTGTAGCCTTCGATCTTTTTTGAGATGGAAGGCGGAAGGATGTACACCGTGGACCTCTATCTGCGCGTTCGGCTGGCCTGCCATGTTGATGGTCTGAGCCAGCGAGAGGCGGCAAGTCGGTTTGGCATTGCGCGCGAGACGGTGAGGAAGATGCTGCGGCATTCGGAACCGCCGGGATATCGGCGACGCCAGCCACCGAAACGCCCGAAACTGGCCCCCTTCACGGATATCATCGACGGTATTCTGGGAGGACCGAACGGTTCACCGTAAGCAGCACCACACGGCGAAGCGTATAGTCGAGCGCCTTCGCGACGAACATGGCTTCACGGGCAAAGAGACCATCGTGAAGGATTACGTTCGGGAACGGCGCCTTCGTCGGCGTGAGATGTTTGTGCCGTTGTCACATCCTCCGGGCCATGCTCAAGCGGACTTTGGCGAGGCGGATGCGATCATCGCCGGCGTCAAGTATCGGGCGCATTTTTTCGTCATGACACGTCCCCACAGCGATGCCTGCTTCGTTGCGGCCTACCCGTCAGCGACGACGGAGGCCTGGCTGGACGGGCACAACAGAACCTTCGCCTTCTTCGGCGGTGTTCCCCGCTCGATTCTCTACGACAACGACAAGTGCCTGGTGTCGCGCATCTTGCCGGATGGCACGCGACAACGAACGCGAGCGTTCAGCGGACTGCAGTCCCATGACCTCTTCGAGGACCGTTACGGCCGTCCCGGCAAGGGCAACGACAAAGGCAATGTTGAGGGGGTGGTTGGCTACGCCCGACGGAACTTCATGACGCCGCTTCCCCGGTTCGTGAGCTGGGACGCCTTCAACGCTTACCTGGAGGAACAATGCCGCAAACGGCAAGACGACGTCCTGCGCGGCCACCGCGAGAACATCGGCGAACGGTTTGTGCGTGACCGCGAAGCGTTGAAGAGGCCACTGCCGGCACCGTTCGACGCGTGCGACAAGCAGGGCACGCGGGTCAACTCGCTGTCCCTGGTGCGCGACCGGACGCATGACTATTCCGTGCCCGTCGCCTGCGGCCATCAGGAAGTCTGGATCCGTGGCTATGTCCACGAGGTGGTTATCGGTTGCGGCGCCGGGATCATTGCCCGACACCCCCGTTCCTACGACCGGGAAGATAGGGTCTTCGATCCGATCCACTACCGGCCTTTGCTGGAGCACAAGATCGGTGCCCTGGATCAGGCCGCGCCGCTAGCCGGATGGGAACTGCCTGATGCCTTCCCAACCCTGCGCCGTCTCCTGGAGGCGCGCATGGGCAAGGCCGGCAAGCGGGAATACGTCCAGGTCCTTCGGCTTCTGGAGACCTTCGATCTCGAGGTGCTTCACGGCGCGGTGAAGGACGCCCTGCGCCTGGGCGCGATCGGCTACGACGCCGTCAAACACCTGGTGCTGTGCCGTATCGAGCGACGCCCGCCCAAACTCGACCTGGATATCTATCCCTACCTGCCTCGGGCCAACGTGGCGACCACGGCCGCCGCCAGTTATATGAGCTTGTTGGGTGGAGGCGCGTCATGACCGATACGCCGCAAGTGTTGCTGGCCCATCACCTCAAGACCCTGAAACTGCCGACGTTCCTGCGCGAATACGACAAGCTGGCCCGCCCATGCGCCACCGAGGGCGCCGACCATGTGCGGTATCTTGTCCGTCTGACCGAGTTGGAACTGATCGACCGTGAGCGCCGCAGGGTCGAGCGGCGGATCAGACAGGCCAGGTTCCCCGCCGTCAAAAGCCTCGACAGCTTCGACTTTCAAGGCCATCGCCTCGCTCAACAAGATGCTGGTTCTGGAGTTGGCGCGATGCGAATACGTAGCGCGTCGTGAGAATATCATCGCGCTCGGCAACAGCGGAACCGGCAAGACCCATATCGCCCGCGGTCTCGGTCTGGCGGCCTGCCAAAAGGGGCTCTCCGTCGGCTTCATCACGGCCGCCGCCCTGGTTCATGAACGGATGGAGGCCAGGGATGAAAAACGCCTGTTGCGCCTGCAGAAGCAACTGGCAAAGTATCACCTTCTGATCATCGACGAACTCGGCTTCGTGCCGCTCTCGAAGACCGGCGCCGAGCTGCTGTTCGAAGTCTTCAGCCAGCGCTACGAGCGGGGCTCGATCATGGTGACCTCCAACTTGCCGTTCGATGAGTGGACGGAGATATTCGGCTCGGAACGTCTGACCGGGGCTGTGCTGGACCGCCTGACCCACCCTGTCCATATCCTGGAAATGAACGGCGAGAGCTATCGTCTCAACCAAAGCCAAAAACGGCGGAAATCCCCAAATACGCCTGCTTGACCACCGAACTCAAGGTTGACCCGGTGGGCCCACAGGAACCTCCCACGCTGCTTCGCTCCGCGTAACGCAAGCGCTACACGAAGCAGCGCGGGTCCCTCCTATGGACTACCGGGACAACCCCCCAACACTGCGTACCGCATAACGTTAAGTGGACTAGTTTTGCTCCGCCCGGGTGGACTAATTTTGCTCCGCCGTTGACATCTCGGCCGGCATCATCACCGAACCTACACCCGTATAGACTTCCGGCCTGCCGCGCGCATCCACACGCGGGTCCAGTTTGACGTTGTCCTTCACGTATTGGTGCGACGCGAGCGCGGCGCCTTCTTCAGCGGACGGGATCATCTTCAAGCACAAACCGGGCGGGAAATCCGGCAACTCTTCCGGTGCGATCTGCCTGTCGAGACGGAAATGTGTCGTTAATAGCGAAAGGCCCTTCGGACGCTGGCAGCTGGTATAGACCTCGGTGCCATCCCATACGATCTCAGTGTGGCAGATCTTCTTTGAATCCCCCCAGAACTCACGACCGGAGGACAGCGCCGAATCGGTATCGACCATGAGGAAATACTCGAAGCCATACAGGTTGCCTTCATAAACGCATTCAGGAAAAACGTAATGGCCGCCATACGGGAACGAATGGTCTTCAGTGACCTGGACCAAACAGGCCACGACGGCAGGGCTGGAGTTGAGCTCGCAATGCTCCGGCAGGATATCCTCGACGGCCTCCGCGTCTGCTTCGAAACGGTACAGCAGGTGGGTTGCGTTTCTAACCAGGAGCGGAATGTTGTAGAGCGGGTTGATCGCCGGTCCGCTCTGACCGTAACGTTCGACTGTCATTTTTCCCATAACCTACCCCTTGTTATTAAGTGCGTGGGATTTACAAAGACTCGGCGGGCTGGACGATCTCCTCAGCGTACTTGTGAAGGGAATCTACGAGTGCGGCAACGTCCATTGCGTAGTCGAGGATTATCACTTGGTCCACGCCGGCGTCGCAATACCGTTCCACGTGCTCGAACGTGCAGGGATGAGGGTACGGTGCCGCATAAATCGTGATTTCGCTACGATTCCTCTCGCGCTCTGCAAGCAACTCGTCCAGACGGGCGAGACCGGCGGCTACCGCATCGGGTAGCAGACCGATCGGATACCAGCCCTGGGCACTGTTCGCCACCCGCCTGAGTGAGGCGTCGCTGTTTCCGCCGATGATGATCGGGGGATGCGGGCGTTGTACCGGCTTGGGATAAAAGCGGCAGGGCGGCAGATCGTAAAACGCGTTGTGACATTCGGAGACCTCGTCGCACCATAAGCGCTTGATCACGTCGAGGTAGGCATCGCAGCGCGCGCCGCGCTGCTCGAACGGCACGCCGAGCGCCGCGAATTCTTCGGCCAGCCAGCCTACGCCGATGCCGAAGTCGAGCCGCCCGCCCGATAACCAGTCGACGTTGGCCGCTTCCTTGGCGGTATAGACGGGATTGCGCTGCGGCAATATGCAGACGCCGGCCCCGAGCCGAATGGTATAGGTCTTCGCTGCCAGATACGCGAGCGTCGTGAAGGGTTCGAATTCGACGTTATCTTTCGCCTCGCCCGGGACCTTGCCGTCCGCCGCTAGCGGATAGCGGGACGCGTATTCGTCGAACAGCACGGCGTGCTCACCGACCCACAGCGACGCGAAACCGGCTTCCTCGGCGAGTGGTCCCAACGCATCCAGGTAAGCCGGTGAGTCGATAGCACGCACCAGTGTCATGCTGAGCCCGATTTGCATGGGGAAGCTTACGGATAGGTTGCGTCCGGTACCGGCCAGTCGGTACCCGGCGGCGTGTGATAGATCTCGGTGATGAAGCCCAGTAAACCGCGCGTGTCGAGGTAGGCAAATCGTGTGCCCGACCAATTCGCGCTCTGCATCACTTGCGCACCGCAGCTGATGAGCGTCTGCACGGCCGCGTCGTAATCGTCTACTTCCAGGGTGAGGTTGCACAAACGTTCGCCGTGCTCCTTTACGAACTCGGCGAACACGCTGTCGTCGTCGGCTGGTTCGATCATCTCGAGCGCGAGGTCTCCCAGTTCGGCAATCGCCGCGCGTATTCTCAGATTAGCAGATCGACCGTACAGCGTCGCGTCGGACACTGTAGCCTCGTCGAAGCGGTAGATGCGCCACGGTCCGATGCCGAACCCCTCGTAATAGCGGCACACCGCGTCATCGAGATCCCGGACAACGACGTGGATCTCTTGTACTCGCTCAAACGAGAAGCTCAAGCAGCGGCGGGCCTGACCGCGTCCAGTTCAACGTCGGTGTAAGTTTTCAACACCTTGCCAAGATCCTCAACCACCTCGACCAGCATCTGCCACCCGCCGCGAACGAACACCGCGCGCGGGCGCCACCGCAAACGAACCTCCCGGGCTTTAACCACTGAGCACCAATATCCCTTCCGCACGCACGCCAGGCCGCGCCAGCGACAGCCGCGGACGCGCTCGATTTGAACACGCCGATCTCAAGATAACCACGCATCTCCACCCAACGGACTCGTCATTCCACCTCCACCTGACCCACGACAAGCTCTCTTCCAGCTTCGTCCCAGGCCTTCGTTTCACAACTGATTAATCGACACATGGGCTTTGTTTTTCCTATACGTGCCCAGGGTGACTTTCACGCCGCTGCCGCTTTGTTGCGACAGCGGCGCGACCACCGTGACCCGGTGACCGTCCGCGAGCAATGCATCGCACAATGTGCTTAGCCGCGCGGAAAATGCAATCGTCGCGCCGTCGGTTTGAGGTTTAGAATGCCAGCAATTCAGAAGCGATACAGGCCTTCGCTATGACTTCACTTGCGGATCTTGGTTTCGACGTCGATCGTCTGGCGCGCCTGCCCGCGCGTATTGACGCAGACATCGAGGCCGGCACCTACAACGGCGCGGCCCTTTGCGTCAGCCGCTACGGCAAGATCGCCTACCGTGACGTGCACGGCTACGCCGATCGCGAAAGCGGCCGTAGCCTGCGTGAAAACGACGTGTTCGTGACCTTTTCGATCGGCAAGCAGTTTACCAACGTGATCGTGCTGAACCGCGTCGAGAACGGCGATCTGCATCTCAACATGCCGGTCGGCGAGATCATCCCCGAGTTCGGCGAGCGCGGCAAACGCGAGATCAAGTTGTGGCACCTGCTGACCCATACCAGCGGGATCATGTCGGCGATCCCGTCCGTTCCCGCAGAAACCCTGATCGACATCGGCCACCTGACCGACTACATCGCCACGCAACGCCCGGAGTCGCAGCCGGAAGAGCGGGTCAACTACTCGATCATTGCGGCGCACGCGGTCATGGCGGAGATGGTGCGGCGGGTCGACGGCGGCAAACGCACGTTTACGCAAATCCTCGACGAAGACCTTTTCCAGCCGCTGGGGATGAACGATACAAGCATGGGACCACGCCCCGATCTCATCGAGCGCGTATGCCCGATCACTGCCTGCTACACCGAGCCCGGAATGTTCCACCCAGACGAAATCGTGGGGGTCGGCCAGGTCGTCATGATGCAGGGTTGCGAGATACCGGCGGGCGGTTACCTCTCTACACTTGATGACCTGCATCGCTTCTCACTCATGTTGTACAACGAGGGGGAACTCGACGGGACGCGCATCCTGGCGCCGCAGACCCTGCTCTACTGCACCCAGAACTTCACCGGCGATAAACCGAATCTGCTGTTTGACTACACGCGCGATAGCCGCGGATGGGAACGCTGGCCGGCCAATATCGGCATGGGATTTTTCGTGCGCGGCGGAGGCATCCAGCCCGGACCGATGAGCAACCTGTCTAGCCCGAACGCATTTTGCGGATGGGGTGCGGGGTCCACCTGTTTCTGGATCGACCCGGACCTCGAACTGACGTTTTCGTTCCTGTCGACCGGCTTGATGGAGGAGAGCTACCACATCGAACGGCTGCAGCGCCTTGCCGATCTGGTCATCACGTCGCTGGTCGATTAGCCCTGCGGGCCTGGCGCGCGGAATTAGAGGACAAGTCGCAGTTAACCCATATAAATCTATCCAACGTAAGGGGTTGCTGTTGGCGTAGGCATAGGTATTAATACCACCGGCAAGCCCCACCGGGTCACTTTGGAGATAGGGTTCACTCAAATAAACCAGTCACCTTTTCTCCAATTTATGAATTGTCGAAACACTCGACGCCAAACTAAAACAAACAACCGAGGATAAAAGTGATGCTTGATTATGTCTTACCGGGTATCAGAAAGCGTAGGGTGTCCCATGCCAGATCGAACATTGGCCGGGTGGTCGTTTGTTTGCTCAGCGCTCTTTTAGTCCAGACAACAACCAGCGTGGCTCAAAACCGTGTGGCTCAAAACCCCGACAAGCTGCAACTGATCGGTTACGCCGATCGTCTCAGTGTGCAGCCGGGGGAAACAATCCAGTTCATGGTCAGTTCCAAGTTGCCCCGTTACCAGGCCGATCTGGTCCGGCTGATCCAAGGGGATGACAATCCCATCGGTCCCGGGTTCAAGGAAATCGTTATTGACTCACCTCTCAATCAGGAATACCCCGGGCGGTATCAAGACCTGCCCAACGGCTCCTACGTTGAAGTAATAGATCATCCTGTCTTGCGTGCAACAGGTAATCTGACGCTGCAAGCGTGGATCGCACCGACCACTCCGCTCAAGGGCGTGCAGGGCATTCTCACCAAATGGTCTGTTTCGGAGCAGACAGGATACGGGCTCTTCATTGACGAGGACGGCAGTCTAGCGCTGTGGATCGGCGATAAGAACGGCCGGGCGGTAAAGATCCGGACAGGTAAACCCCTCCGTGCATGGACGCCGGCGAACCAATCCCTAGGCGGGCAGCAGATGGTCCAAACGACAACTTGGTACTTCGTCGCTGCAACCTTCGATGCGACCAACGGCACGGTAAGACTCTATCAGGAACCATTTCAAGAATGGCCCGGAGACACGACACAAGCCCTGGTGACCAAGACTACTCCGTTAAGGTCGATTGGTCGCAATGAGGCGCCACTGCTCATTGCCGGATCGTGGCAGGCGGAATCTTCCAGTCGACGCCAAGTGGTCGGTCACTTCAACGGGAAAATCGAAAGCCCGCGCATCTTTAGCCGATCCCTGCCTCCCTCTGAGATTGGCGCACTGAGGCAGGGCGATCCCGCTACCGATCCTGTTGCGACCTGGGATTTCTCCCTGGATTTTGCATCACGCAAGGTGACGGATAACGGACCGAATCACTTACATGGCCGCACTGTTCAGATGCCGATGCGGGCTGCGACAGGTCATTTGTGGTCAGGAAATGAATTGAATTTCAAACATGCGCCGACGGAATACGGTGCCATTTATTTTCATGACGATGATTTGGATGATGCCAGCTGGGAGGCCGACTTTGAGCTGCGCGTACCGGCCGACCTGAAGAGCGGCGTTTATGCGGCACGCCTGCGCGCGGGAAAGACCGAAGATTACATTCCCTTCTTTGTGCGACCGACGAAAGGCGCGGCTACCTCGAAGATTGCATTACTGATCCCCACCTTTAGTTATCTAGCCTATGCCAATTTTCTAGAATCTAGCCAAACTGCCAATTCCGATATTGAGCACAAGACTCTTCTGAGCCTGTACGATAAGCACTCTGACGGCAGCGGCGTGGCATACTCCTCGCGGCTTAGGCCGATCCTGAACATGCGACCGAAGCTAGTCGATGTTTGGAACGAGATTGCGTATCCACACCAACTCACCGCCGATCTGCATCTGGTGGGCTGGTTGGAACAGAAAGCGCTTGACCACGACGTGATTACGGACGGAGACCTGCATTGGGAAGGCGAGGCTTTACTGGAGCCATACAATGTCATCTTGACCGGCACCCATCCCGAATACGTGTCGGGTCAGATGCTGGAGGGACTCAGGGCGTATCTGCAAGGCGGCGGTCGTCTCATGTATCTGGGTGGCAACGGTTTCTATTGGGTCACCTCGATGGATCTCGAACAAAGGCACACGGTCGAAGTACGACGCCATGGCGGGGGTCAGACCTGGGAAGCGGCGCCCGGCGAGTATTACCATAGTACGACGGGTGAGCCCGGCGGTTTATGGCGGGCCCGAGGGAGGCCACCGAACTCCTTGGTCGGCGTGGGGTTTACGGCAATGGGGGCTGGTCCTGGGCGACCGTTTCATCGGCAATCGGACAGCTTCGACCCGCGCGCGGCTTGGATCTTCGAAGGGATCGGGCCAGACGAACCCATTGGTGACAATCCATCGCTCGTGTTCGAGTACGGTGCCGCAGGTATGGAAGTCGACCGTTTTGATCGGGTACTGGGTACGCCACCACATGCGCTACTGCTCGCAACCGCTAAGGATTTCTCGAACGTCTACCAACATGCTATCGAGGAAGTTATGATAAATGATGCCGCGAACGTGCCTCAGGGCGAGGCGGGCCGAACATGGGTGAAAGCCGACATGGTTTATTTTGAAACGCCGAACGGCGGTGCGGTATTTTCCGCGAGTTCAATCAGTTGGTGTGGAAGCCTTTCTTATAATAACTACGAAAACGCCGTATCGAAAATAACCGAGAATGTGTTGACGCGCTTCGTTTCTGACAAATCGCTTCCTGTTCCGACGGCTCAGGAAAAACGATGAATAATGAAGCGAAAAAGACCGTTCAATGATAATTATTAGGAAAATCCCTCACACATAGTGGATCGGATTACGGGGGAAAGATCAGCCTCTGGTGTTGCGATTCAACATAGAATCCATACGCACTGGAACCAGGGGGATTTGCGATGAACGACGTCCCTGCAAGACAGGAAGTCCAGCTCAAGTATCCCAAGTACAAGACCCATTTCTCGGAGTTCATTGGGGTCGGCGCCAATAGCAACCTGTGGGTCGACGGCTGCGATTGCCAGGAGCTTGCAGAAAAGTTCGGAACGCCGCTTTTCGTACTTAGCGAAGGCCAGTTCCGCCACAACTATCGCCACTTCCGCGATGCCTTTCAGGCGGCTTACCCGGACGTGGAGGTCCTGTTCGCCAACAAGAGCGCCAACCAGCTCGCCGTGCGCCATATCCTCAACCAGGAAGGCGCTGGCGGCGACGCCTTCGGCCTCCAGGAGATGTACTATTCGCTGCTCACCGGCGCGGACACCTCCAAGATGGTGCTGAACGGCAGCAACAAGGAGGACGACGAACTCGAGATGGCGGTCGCCAACAAGGTGTGCATCAACATCGACGCCATGGACGAGCTGGACCGCATCAACGCCGCCGCCAAGCGCCTGGGCGTGACCGACGTGCCGCTCGGCATTCGCGTCAAGTTGATCCTCGATGATCTCAAAGATCGCTACGGCATACCGATCCACGGGTCGGGAAGCTTGCAAGAGCAAGCGGCCGCGCACAAGTGGGGCATGACCATGGACGAGACGGTGGAGCTGATCGGGCGCATCGACAAGATGCCCGACATGAACCTGATCGAGCTCCACTACCACCTAAGCCGCATGGACAACAAGGCGTCCGACTTCGCGGCGATGGCACGCGAGATGATCGTCTGGACAGACGAGATCCGCAAAAAGACCGGCTGGACGGCGCCCTCCATCGACATCGGCGGCGGCTGGTCATTCGGCCGCCCGGGCGGTACCGGCCCCGAACGCCGGGACGACGAGAATGTGGCCACGTTCGAGGACTACGGGACGGAAGTCTGCGACGCGATCAAGGACGAGTGCAAGAAGCGGGACTTTCCACTGCCCAAACTCAAGATGGAGCCGGGGCACTCGATCTCGGGCAACGCCGGCGTCGCCATCGCCCGCATCGGCACCACCAAGAAGCATCCGACGAAGACGTGGATCAACTGCGACCTCAGCGTCAACATCATCACCTTTGTCAACTTTTGCAACTGGTACTTCCCGATCTATCCGGTCAAGAACGCCGAGGCGAAGCCAACCCAGGTGGCGGACCTCGTCGGTCCGTTGTGCATCTCCGACGAGCTCGGAGTGGAGCGCGAGTTCCCGGAGCTCAAGCGCGGCGATTACGTCGCGATGCTGGATTGCGGCGGCTACACCGAATCGACGATGTCCCAGTTCAATGCCCAGCTTTGGCCATCGACCGTGCTCGTCAACGGCACCCACGCCGACGTCATCACCGATCGCCAGCGACTGAGCGACGTGATGGGGCGCTTCAAGGTGCCGCCGCGGCTTCTCGGCGGCAGCTACGGGCGGCTGCGCAAAAGCGGATAGGCGCGCCGACGATCTTGCGTTGGCGGTGCTCGATCGCGCCGACCCCGGGCGAGAGGATCGTCATGCTGGCGGCCGCGACCGTTATCAACCCGACGGCGCTCTCCCAGTTTCCCGCGGCCGTCACAACCGCCGCCAGCGCCGGGGGCCCGGCGACGTTGCCGAGGTTGAGACCCTGGACCAAGAGCCCGTTCCCCGGAAACATCCCAAGTGTCGCACAATATGGATCAGCTATTTAGACCGCTTACGTTCCTGTTAGTAGTCGGCATCGTGCTGTTTGGCGCCCACCTCCGCATGCAGTCGGCAATCCACACTGTTATCGATTCGCCGATCCGCGCCGACGCGCGGGACTATTTCGCCTATGCCAATAATCTCAAGCACCACCGCACCTACTCGCGCGCCTGGCCCAGCGGTCTACCGGACCGCGGACCGGCACCCGATGCAGTGCGCGCTCCCGGGTACGCGCTGTTTCTGAGCACGCTGTTATCGGACGGTATAACGCTGGACGCGCAGCTTCTGCAGATCTATCTCGTGCAAGCCTTGCTGAGCACGCTGGTGATCGTACTCGTATTCATTAGCGCGCGCGTGATGATGGGTAACGCCGCCGCGTTGGCGTGTGCCGCGCTCACCGGCGTGAGTCCCCACTTGGTGGTCGCGAATTCTTATGTGCTGACCGAATCGCTTTTTTGTGCGCTATTGGTCATCGTAATGGCAGCCGTGACCCGTTTCGCGCGCAAGCCGGATCGGCTTGGCGGATTGGTGCTCGGCATGCTGCTCGGCGCTGCGGCACTGACGCGGCCGTGGCTACAGTATTTCGTGATCGTATTTTGCCTGTGGTGGCTGCTGGCACGCGCGCGCGACCAGCCGTTTGCCCCTGTCTTTATGACATTTGTCGGTTTCATTTTGACCTTCGGGCCATGGCTAGTACGAAACCTGATGACGTTGGGCGTCACCAGCGACAGTACGCCGATAATCGGCAGTCTGTACCAGGGTATGTTCCCCGGTTTCATGTATGAAGGTGATCCCGCGACGTTCGGCAGAGCTTATCGCGTTGATCCGAGATCCGAAGAGATCACCACATCCGTAGGTACGGTGCTCGCGGAAATCTGGAGGCATTTCCAGCGCGATCCCAGAACCTATCTATCGTGGTATGCGATCGGTAAGCCGCTGGCGTTATTGTCGTGGGAGACCGTCCAGGGCGTCTGGGAGATCTTCATCTATCCGCCGATTAAGAGCCCGTACTTTTACGACCGATTGTTCATTGTCACTTTGGTCGCGATGAGGTTCGTGCATGCGCCACTCATGCTGCTTGCCGGGATCGGTGCTTGCGCCGCATGGATTCCACGGGTCCAGCTCCTCATCGGCGATTTCCACCACACTGTATTGCGCGTGCTATCACTGCTGTTCTTCTATTTCATTGCGGTCCACACGATCACGCTGTCGTTGCCGCGCTACGCTATCCCCATGCGGCCAATGTGCTATACGCTTGCCGTATCCGCGATATTTGTCTTGTACAAATTTGCCGTCCAACGCCTCGCTCGGGCGCGACATTAGCCAGCAGTCGGAGTGACGCCCGGTCGCGCGGAACGATCGCAATGTTTGCCAGCAAGCTGGCTCCTACGAGATCGCGTCCGTAGGAGCTGACTTGCCAGCGTAGCGCGTCACCCGTCGACCGGATCGAAATACCGAATACTCGGCTCCGCCGAGAGCATCGCGTCGAGCGCAGCAATGCGGCCGATGGCCGGCGCTGCCATAACGCCCTACCGGCGTTCGGAGCGGCTCGCAGATGACAGCTTGCCTCATGACGGACCTTGGTGTGCTAACAGCGGTTCAGTAGGACTTGGGCAGGCCAAGCACTTTTTGAGAGACGTAGTTCAGCACCATCTCCTGTGACACAGGCGCGATTTTCAACAGCCGCGACTCGCGCCAGAAGCGCTCGATGTGATATTCCTTCGCGTAGCAGAATCCCCCAAACGTCTGCATCGCACGATCGCAGACCTCGAAGCCGGCCTCGCTGCCGAGGAACTTGGCGGCGTTCGCCTCAGGCCCGCACGGTTTGTGCTCATCGAAGAGCTCGGCCGCTTGCGTGCAGACCAGATGCGCCGCGTGCAAGCGGATCCACGAATCTGCGAGCGGATGCGCCACTGCCTGGTTCTTGCCGATAGGCCGGTCGAACACGATGCGCGTGTTCGCATAGTCGACGGCGAGTTCAAGCGCACGGCGGCCGAGCCCGATCTGCTCGAACCCCACCACGATGCGCTCGGGATTGAGTCCGTCCAGAAGGTAGCGGAAGCCGCGCCCCACTTCGCCGACCACCTCGTCGTCGCGTACTTCGAGGTTTTCAATGAAGAGCTCGTTGGTGTCGACGGCATTTCGGGCAAGCTTCTCGATCGGAGTCACGGTAATCCGATCCCGGTTCATGTCCGTGAAGAACAGGGTCATGCCGTCGTAGGGCTTCTCGTCGTTGCGCGGGGACGTACGCGCGAGCAGCAGGATGCGGTTCGAGTTCTGCGCGTTGGTGATCCACACCTTCTGCCCGTTGATGACCCAGCCGCCGGGTCGCTTCTCCGCCTTCGTGCGAATGCGCGAGGTGTCGACACCGGCTGTGGGCTCCGTCACACCGAAGCACATCATGCTCTTGCCGCTCGCGAGGTCCGGCAGGTAATTGCGCTTCATCTCCTCCGAACCGTGGCGCATGATCGGGCCAGGCGGGAAGATATAGAAGTGGATCGATGACGCGCCATTCGCGCCTCCAGAGTAAGCGACTTCCTGCAGCATGATGGCGGCTGCATTGAGTCCAATGCCGATTCCACCATACTCCTCCGGGATCATCGACCCCAGCCAGCCGCCTTCTGCGAATGCCTTGACGAACTCCCATGGATATTCGCAATTGGTGTCGTGCTTGCGCCAATAGTCGAGGTCGAAGCGAGACGCGAGGGCGCGAGCGGAGTCGCGAATCATGTTGAGCTCGGAGCTGTCGGCAGTCATGGTGATTCCCGGTTGTTCAGGATTGGAGTGGAATGGATTCGAGCGGCGTTATCGGATCGAGCGCCGACATGTCGCCGGCGGGCTCGCCGACGTATCGCGAGCGGATGGCCCGTCGCATGATCTTGCCGTTCTTGGTCTTCGGCAGCGTCGATACAACGTAGATCGCGGAAGGCGCCATGCCCTTCCCGAGCATCGCAGTGACGGACGCAATGAGCTCCCGCTCGCCGGGTACTGCGGCATCCGGTCGCGCGACGACGAAGGCGACCACGCGCTGGCCTTTCATTGCGTCGGGAACGCCGATGACCGCCGCCTCTGCGATACCCGCCTGCGTCACCAGCGCGGATTCGATCTCCGCCGGGCCGACGCGACGCCCGCCGATCTTCAAGGTGTCGTCCGACCGTCCGTTGATGTGCCAGTAGCCGTCGGCATCGACGCTTGCGAGGTCGCCGTGGACCCAGACGTCCGACCAGCGATTCCAGTACGTGTTGAGGTAGCGCTCGTCGTCCTGCCAGAAAGAATGTGTCATGCCGGGCCACGTGTTCAGCACCACGAGTTCGCCAATGTCCTGCGTGGGCTTGCCTGACGCATCGAAGACGTCGACATCCATACCTGGCAGCGGGCCGCAGAACGAGGCGGGAGTCTGAGGCGCGATGGTGTAACACGACAGTATGCCGCCACCAGTCTCCGTACCACCGGTGTAGTTGAGAATTGGAAGCCGCGATTGGCCGACGACGTCGAAGAGCCAGCGCCATGACGGCTCGTCCCATGCCTCGCCCGTGGATGTAAATGCGCGCAGAGTCGAGAGATCCGCATCGGGCCTGCCGCCGTTCATGCGCCCACGCAAGCCGCGTGCCACCGTCGGTACAATGCCGAGCACCGTCGCCTGGTTGCGTTCGGCGATGTGCCACATGCGGTCGACCTCTGGATAGTCCGGTACGCCTTCGATCAATACGATCGTCGAACCGAGGTGCAGCCCCGCGACGATCATCAGTGGTCCGAGCATCCAACCCATGTCCGCGGTCCACGCCAGCACGTCATCCTGCTGCAGATCGAACGCGTAGCCGAAGTCGATCGTGGACTTCAGGAGATAGCCAATGTGCGAATGGACGATCCCTTTGGGCGCACCCGTCGTCCCCGAGGTATAGATGATGAAGAGCGGATCGTTGGGGTCGAGTTCCGCGATCGACGAATCGCCCTCGCCCGCTTCCGCGATCTTGCCCCATACGTGGTCACGGCCGGGCGTCATCTCGACAGTCTCGCCGCTCGACCGCACGACGATGACATGTCGCACGCTCGGCGACAGCGCTACCGCACCGTCGGCGATGGCTTTCATGGGGACGGACTTGCCACGACGCGTGGTGTAGTCGACCGTGACGAGCGCCACTGCGTCTGCCGCATTGAGCCGCGTCGCCAGTGGCTCGCTGCCGTAGCCCGAAAACGCCGGGACAACGACGGCGCCGATCCGTGCGCAGCCGAGCAACGCTACTGCGGCCTCGGGAAGTGGCGGCATGAAGAGCGCGACGCGGTCGCCCTTTCCTATTCCGAGATGACGCAGGTCGGCAGCGAACCGATCGACTTCGCGCTTCAGCGCTGAGAAGGTCAGCGAACGGCGCTGGCCGCTGTCACCTTCGTAGACGACGGCCTCGCGCGCAGCGCTTGCAGGGTCGGCCGCGTGCCGGTCCACGCAGCTTGTGACGATGTTGAGCTTCGCTCCGGCAAACCACTTCGGAAAGAGACGGCCGCGGGCATCGTCGCACACCGCACGCGGCGTGCCGACGAGCGGGATGCCCAGGTCTTTGGCGGCGGCGGGCCAGAACCACTCGGGACTGTCCACCGACGCGCGGTGGAACGCCTCGAGCTTTTCGAAGCCCCATCGCTTCATCGCGGCGGCGAGCCTGCTTCGTGCGAAGTGCTGGGGCCCCGGCTGCCACACCGCCGAGTCAGGATTCCCGAATTGACATCGTCCGAGCATGTCGATCAGGCCTTCGCTTCGCCGGCCGGCTTTTTCAGCATCATGCCGATACGAGTGCATTCGTACACGACGACGTCGTTCTGGTTGAGACCGATGTGCTTGAAGGTCACAATGCCCGCCTGCGGGTATTTCTTCGATTCGCGACGTTCCACGACCTCGGTACGCACCTTGACGGTCTCGCCGGGGAAGAGCGGATTCGGGAACATGACTTTCTCGAAGCCCAAGTTGGCCATTGTCGTGCCCTGCGTAAGATCGCCAACGATGACGCCGCACACGGGACCCAGCGTGTACATGCTGTTCATGATGCGACGCCCATAGATGCTCGTCTTCGCGTACTCCTCGTCGAGGTGCAGCGGCGCCGTGTTGTGAGTGATCGCGGAGAACAGGATATTGTCGTCTTCGCTGACGGTGCGTCGCGTCGAGTGGTCGATGACGAGCCCGGGCGTCAACTCTTCGCAATATTTTCCGGCCATGGTTTTCTCGTCCTCGAATGGCGCTTGTCTAAGGGGTTTGCGTCAGCACCTTGTGGAGCGCGAGCACCGACTCTGCCGTCTTCACGTGTGCGTAGTCGATGTGCACGCCTTCGTACATGGTCGCGGCGTTGCCCAACCGCTCGGCCTTTTCGAACGCCTCGATCATGCCGGTGTAGTAGGCCACGTCGGTCGCCGACGGCGTGAAGACCTCATTGGCGATCGGAATGTGCGATGGATGTAGCAGCACCCAGCCGCGGTAGCCCAACTGGTGGTTGAGCTCGGCAAAGCGGCGCGCGCCCTCGAGATTGTGAATGTCCTCGTAGACACCGAAGAGCGGGAAGTCGAGGCCTGCTGCCCGCACTGCCAGGACGACACGGCTGCGGAGGTACAGCGTCTCCATGCCTTCGTCGGAGTACTTGAACCCGATATTGCGTGTTACATCGGCGTTCTTCGCGGTGCCTGCAAACAACGTCGCCACACGTGGCGATGCGGCGAGCATCTTCTCGCATGCCGCATAGGCCTGCGCTGTCTCGAGCGAGAGGATGAACTCGATGGTCCCCGGCGCGACGCCGTTGCGGCGCTCGTAGTGCGTGACGAGGGCATCGAAGGCGATAACATCACGCTCGCCGTAGGTCTTGGGCAGCATGAAGCCATCGAGACCCGGAATCGCGAGCTTCTCGATGTCGTCGCCAGCAATGCCCGACTCCAACGAGTTCGCTCGGACGTAGACACCGACTTTGCGCCCGCCCGCCGCAAGTGCCCGGATGGAAGCCGCCACTTTCCCGCGCGCTTCTTCCTTGAGGTTCGCAGGTACCGAGTCCTCCATGTCGAGGATAATGCCGTCGACGCCGGCCGCCACGGCCTTGGCGGGCCACGTCTCGCGATGGCCGGGCATGAACAACAGGGATCGCATCGGTCGCATTAAGCTTTCCTCCCCACGCGTCAGTGCACGTGCATTATGCGCAATATATTATCGTGGGTAGGGACGTCAACTGTGTCGTGGCGCGCCGGGTGCCGATGACCGGGGATGCCGGTCAGCGGACGGCACGCACGAAGGCAGGAAGCGTCCCAACGACCACGCGCAAACGGGTTCGACGTAGCAGCGATACGAGGCGTGCACCGGCGGCGCTCTACCCCTCTTGCGGGGTGCGACTACCGGCGCGCGGGCCTGGCCTTCGCCCTGGGCTTCTTCGCCTTCGGTGACCCGGCCTTTACTTTGGCGGGTACGGCAGCAGCTTCGCCTTGTGAAGGCCTCGACGTGCCTTTGCGCTCAAGCGCGGCGACGAGGTGCTCGCCACCGCGCATGATATGCCGATGCATCAGCGAACGGGCCGAGTCCGAATCGCGCATGCGCAGCGCGTCGATGATCATCGGATGGTATTCGATCGCGTCCTTGAGCTGACCCTCGATGCTTGCGTAGAAGCGGTTGGGCAGCTGCCTGGTCAGACTGCCGAGCAAGAGTGCGAGACGGGGCGTCTTTGCGCCCAGGTTGATCGCCCGATGGAAGTGATGTCCCAAGCGCGCAACAATCGCCTGATCGCCCGATTTGAACGCGTCGTCGTGCCGCGCCTGGATTTCCTTCAGGTGCGCGAAGTCCTCCTTCGACATCTTGGTCGCGGCACGAGCGGCAAGCTCGGCGCCAAGTGTGGCCTGCGCCCAGAAGAGGTCGAGGAGGTCACCCTTGCTGAATCCGTTGACGACGAAACCGCGTCGTGGAATCAGGCGCACGAAGGACTCGCTTTACAAC
Source organism: Gammaproteobacteria bacterium (assembly GCA_965217605.1). GTDB lineage: Bacteria > Pseudomonadota > Gammaproteobacteria > JAYYZW01. The sequence goes on along the minus strand of CBDCJB010000001.1, from coordinate 262,137 downwards.
ACGAGCAGCCTTTCGCGAACGGGCGCGGTGCTGACGCCGAGTGACTTTACCACCGCGTCGATCCAAACGTACCCCGCCCTTTCTGGACGCCTCCCAGAAAGCCTAATCGGTGCTAACCCCGACCGCTTTCAAGAGCATACCGTGGTTGCCAGTCCGCCATCGACCGGCAGGACCACGCCCGTTAGATAAGATCCGGCTTTGGAAGCGAGATAGAGACTCGCGGCAGCCAAATCGAGGTCCCCTGCGAGCCGTTTCAGCGGAATGGGTGCTGTGAGCGTCTCCTCGCCTTTGCGCTCGATGTCGGGTGCCAGGAGCTTGCTTGGGAAGAGCCCAGGCGCAATCACGTTGGCGGTGATGGACCGCGACGCGAGTTGGGCAGCGAGGTGGCGCGTGAGCTGATGCAGCGCGGCCTTGGAGCTTACGTACGCGTAGGTTTCGTGCGTCGGAATACGCAATGCATTGATCGAGCCCACGTTGATGATGCGCGCGGGATCAGTGGGTTGCGCCGCGCTCGCCATCATCGGCAACAGTGCCTGGATCAGGAAGAAAACGCCCTTCACGTTCAGGTCGTATACCTTGTCCCAGCCCGATTCCGGATAGTCCGCGATCGGCGCCGCCCACATAGCGCCGGCGTTGTTGATGAGGACGTCGAGCGAAGATTCATGCGATTTGAGTAGCTCGACGAGGCGTGCTCGCCCATCGCTCGTCGCTACGTTTGACGGCAAGGCGACGCACACGCCTAACCGCTGCAATGTTCCCGCTGCTTCGTTGCACGCATCGGCGTCGCGCGAGGATATATACACGCGCGCACCGGCACGGACGAAGCCCTCGGCGATAGCGAGTCCGATCCCGCGGCTGCCGCCCGTAATCAGCACTCTCTTCCCGGTCACGCCGAATAACTCGTGCAGGTAGTCCATTGTTTCTCTCCCTCGTTCAGCAGAGCGCGAGCGTTGCGCCGCCGTCCATTTGGATCACTTCCCCGGTGATGTAGCCGGCTTGCATCGATGCGAGAAAGGCGACTGTCGCCGCCAACTCTTCCGGTCGCCCTGCGCGTTTGACCGGAACGGCGGTCACCTGTGGGAGGCGAATTCCAATTTTGAACAGAAAAGATTTTAATTTACCAGTCTTGTCAGAGTCGTCTTGCTGGATACGATAATGGGATGCGAGACACGGTTTTCCTATTCATCCATCTCCTGGTGACGGTTGCTAAATTGCTGGGACCAGGCGGCGTCCGCTCGGTGGTCGCAGAATCGCTCCTGGTCAAACATCAACTGCTCGTTCTCAATCGCTCGCGAGCGCGCGCTCCGAATCTTCGCCCGATGGACCGAGCCATGGCTGGACTCTGTGCTTGCTTCATGCGCCCAGTCCGACTCGTACGCTGCACCATCGTCCTAAAGCCATCTACCATCATGGGCTTTCACCGTACACTCGTGAACCAGAAATATCGATTGCTATTCACGACTAAACGCCGTGGAAAACCAGGCCCGAAAGGACCTCCTCCCGAGCTTATTGCGGCCATCGTTGGGATGAAACGAAACAATCCACGCTTCGGCTGCCGTCGGATAGCCGAGCAAATTTTGTTCATTTTCGGCGTGGAGATCGACAAGCACTATCCTCCTGGGCCGGGTTCTGGAAGTAACCGAGATCAAGACCGTCCCCTACGTCCCTTTATCTCACCCGTTCATTGAGAGATTGGTCGGCACCATCCGGCGCGAATTTCTCGATTGCGTACCGTTCTGGAGCTCCCATGGTCTGCGGCAGAACTTTAGTAATTTTCAGGATTACTACAATCACGTGCGCGTTCATCGAGCGTTGGATGGTGCCACACGGGATGTGCTCACGGCGGCAACGAAACATCGGGGCGTTCGTATGGACGACTATCGATGGAAAAGCCACTGCGGGGGCCTTTATCAGCTACGGACAGCGGCGTAACGATTAACTCGACACCAACACCTACGTCTGCCCCACTTCCGCCTTCGTCAACCGCGCTCCAACCCGCGCGTCATCGCATGAATGCGGGCGTTATACTTCCTATTCTCGCGGCACGCCGGTTAGCCTGGTCGCTGATGGATCCCCACGAATTAGTCGAGTTGATGGGCGGATTCGATAGCTTCGAGTAGTTGTCGATGTGCCCGGATCAGGTCTTTGAAACTGAAGCCGTAATCGTTTCGCGCCAAGACCTCTCTGCCAAGGAAGGTTGCAGAAAGCACGTTACGATGTTGGACGGTGTTGGCCTGGAAGTGTAGATGCCATTGCTTTGCGCGCGCGAGTAAACCGAGCCACCATAAACATAACGTAGCCAAGGTGCCGATCAGGAGCAGGCTATTGAGTCGGTCGATGCGCGTTGTTCGAGTGAGCGAGAAACCCAAGCCGAAGCGGTCACTTTTCAGGTCACGAAAAGACAACTCGATCTGCTGGAGTTGCCCCGTTTCCGTGGACGGTATGGCGCTTGGGTTTCAAGCAGCCTGTTGATAATTATTTTCATAGTTTAGCGGTGATTGCTGACCGAGGGATGAGTGACGACGGTGTGGGTTGTACCCGCCTTCGATGAACGCGAAGATCGCCATCTTCGCGTCGGCCTGCGTCTTGAAACTGTGGCGGTCGATGAGTTCGCATTCGAGCGTCGCGAAGAAGCTCTCGGCCATCGCGTTATCGTAGCAATCGCCGACCGATCCCATCGACGGTTGTACACCCATTAACCGGCAGCGCTTGCCGAAGGCGAACGAAGTGTACTGGCAGCCCTGGTCACTGTGATGGATCACATTCTTCGGTCGACGCTGCCATAGCGCCATGTTGAGCGCCTCGAGCACGAGCTCAGTGCGCAGATGCGTCGCCATCGACCCGCCTACGACGCGCCGACTGAATGCATCGACGACAACCGCCAGATACACGAACCCCGCCCACGTCGGCACGTAGGTCACGTCAGCAACCCACAGTGCGTCCGGCCGCGAAGCCACGAAGTGACGCTCGACCAGATCCGGCGCCGGGCGGGCATCGTGATCGCGGCGTGTCGTGCGCGTCCTGGGTCCACGAAAGCCCGCATCAGTGACGATAATCGGGACGCAGTGTGCGGGCAGCAAGGTGCTCAATTCCAATAAGAAGCGCTGATGGGTACGCGGTTTGTTGTAGTGCTTTAAGGGATAGGCGGCTTCATACAGTGGGATAGCCCGCCCGTCGACGACCAGCGCTGCACGGATCAGCATGATCCGTTGTTGTTGGATGATATCGGACCAGTCGATGATGATGACGGGTTGAGGGAGGTGTTGGCAGAGACGATGACACAAGGCCCGGTAGAGGCTGAGCCGTTCACGTTGTAGGTGCGGGTTGGAGACTAATCGGTCGACGCGTTTGATGTTGTGTTTGGTTCGTGCCGCGCTATCGAGTCCGCGTCCGAGCGCGGTTACGGTAAGGAAGGCGCCACCTAATAATGACGCCACGGTTACCGCCAATGCACGGCCGCGAGTTTGGTGAATGGAAGGGACTGAGTCGAATACGGTTCTATGTAATACTTTGAGTATGCGCATCGTGTTTCCTCTGCCCGATGTTACGTGTGGTAACGATCATTGGATCAGAGAACACGATGCGCTGCTATCCCTCTGTTTTAGATCACTTTTCTCCTCACATTCGTGGGGATACCTTAGGCTTGGTCGTTAGGCGGCAACCGAGATTCGCTTCGAGGACCGGTTTCACTAGTAACGAGGTAACAACGTCATGTCAGATAAAGATGAAATTATGAGTCTATTGAATCAATACAGTCACAGAGTCGATAGTGGTGACATTGATGGATTTGCAGCGCTTTTCGAAAAAGGTGAATGGTACATGGAGGGCTCGAAGCCTAATCGGGGTTTTAAAGAGGTTTTCGACAACGTAATTTCTAAAGCAATCATCTACGAAGACGGAACGCCGAGAACGAGACATGTAAACACGAATATTGAGCTGTCCATCGATGAAAAAGGCGGTACAGCCAAGGGTCAGCGATACGTTACGGTACTTCAGCAGACAGATTCGTTACCGCTTCAGCCGATATTCTCGGGGCACTATCACGATGAATTCGTCAAAGAGAATGGGAGCTGGCGTTTCTCTAAAACCGTTGTCCACCAACCCTTCGTTGGAGATATGAGCCAACACCTCAAAAGCGAAGACTAGTGAAGGCTAACCCTACTAGCGCAGCGCCGCTTAGATTTCCAAGTGAAGTGCGACAGAGTTGATTAAGCTGCGGCAAGATATTCCTCCGGAGTTCTGACGCCTAGGACTTTTCTGGGTCGGGTCTGCCGGTCGGCTTGCAGATCCTCGGGCCTCACGGCAAGGACGCACAGGTCATGGCGGCGGCGCATACCTATCAGAAAGCATTTCCGCTCACGGACCGACGCCCGGCTCTCGATAGCTGACGGACTATGTCAAACGATTACTTCACACCGGCCGTCACGTCACCCTATTCGTCGAGCTCGAACGCGAGCAGGACGTTTCCGGCCATCCCGAAATTCGCATAGTCCAGGCCGGATGACACGAACATCCGATTCTTCACGATGACCGGCCCGCCGAAGCCCACACTCCCGCCGTAGCCCTTGTGATCGTTGACGGTTTCATAGTCGCGCACCGTATCGAAGGTCCACACCAGCTCCCCGGTCGCAGTATTGTAGGCGCGCAGCACGCCGTCGGCGGCGCCCGTGAAAACGACGTCGTTCGCCACGGTACTGGGCAAGCCGAAGGCATTGCTGCACGGCGGCGTCGGCTTACCCTCACACACGGGTGTCATTTTCTCAACGCGCCATACCTGTTGACCGTTCACGAGATCGACCGCCGTGAACGAGCCGTCCCCCTTCATGTCCGCATCCATATCGTTGACGGGTACGTACACATTCTTGCCATCGCTCGCAAAGCCCCACTGGATGCCGCCGACCTCGCCGCCTTTGCCGAGGCGGATCTGCCACAGGACTTTGCCGCTGGCGTCCGGATCCAACGCGTAAAGCATGCCGTCCTTGGATCCGGCCATGAGGACCTCCTTACCGTCCGATCGGTTCACCAGCACCACGGGCGACACGATATCCCGGTCACCGTGTCCCTTCGGGTTCAAGGGCGAGCAGGTTTTCCGCTCTTCATCGACCCACGCTTCGCAGCCCAGGTGGTAGACGTCCTGGCCGCCCATCTGCTCGGGCGCCAGTGAAGTCACCCAGCGTTTGGCGCCCGTTTTCACGTCGAACGCGATCACGGAGTCGGATTCGGGCACGACCGGCTCGGTCATCTGGTTCGCGGTCGGCACGTATATGAGGCCGCGCTTGTCGTCGACCGTGATCGCCGAGAACACCGTGACGCCTGAGGGGCCGTAGCGATTGGTGCCGGCTTTGGTCGTGCCGATATACCCGGGCTCCTGGTCAATGGTATAGGTCCTCCACTTGCGCTCACCGGTGCGTATGTCATAGGCGACGATTGCGCCGCGAGCCGTACAGCACGGGAATTCCAAGGTCCTGCCGCCCATGTTGAGCACTTCCTGCAGGTTGGATATGGGCACGTAGACGACGCCGTCGTGCGCCGTCACGTTACCCGAAACGCGGGCGGTCGGCGTCCAATCCGCTTTGTCGCGCCAGAGCAGCTGGCCGGTTTCCGCGTTCACGCCGTAGACGTTCGCCCCGGTATCGCCGAATACGGCGATACCGTCGTGCACGGCGATGTTCGATCGAATCCGCCATTCGGCCTGGAACGCCCAGTTCGCGCATCCGGAGCCCGCATCGAACGAGTAGACCCAGTGATTGAGATTACCCACGAACACGCTGTCGCCGACGACGGAGACTGGGTGCCCGCCACCATTAAACGCATGGACCTGCGGAAACCCCACGGCCCACTTGAGCTTGAGGTTCTTCATGCCCGCGGCGGTGAACTTCGAGTTGGTCGCATGCCTGTGGAAGCGGTTGTCCTTCGACAATCCGGGCCAGTCATGCTTGGCATCGGGCGCCAGCGGCGTCTTGTCCTTGCACATGGTGACGCCGTGGCCGCGCGGGTCCTTTTCGCTGTCCGGTTTGTGACTGGTGACGAACTTGGCCAGCTCCCATCGCTCCTGATCGTCCAGGCCATTGGTGAACTGCATCATCACGCCCCACCACAGCTCCTTGTGCGCCTCTTCCGCGGTCAGGTTCGACAACGCGTTTAGGTCAGGCGAAAACGCGGCGCGCGTGTGGCATTCGGCGCAGCGTTCGGCGTAGATCTTTTTGGCGTCCGGTCCCCCCGATTTTTTGGCTGCGGGATCGGCTGACACGGCCGTCGCCGCGAAGAGGATTACAAACAGGGGTAACAGGTGCGGATTGCGCATGGTCCGATCTCCAGACATCGTCTTATTGGTTGTTAATCCGAGGGCAGTCCCGTGAGCATAACAAATAAAGCATAAGGTGGGACGCTTTAGGCGGGACAGCACACTAGGTCGTGTTTGCCGCTTGAATAGCCGACCAGATCTTCACGGGTGTTGCCGGCATGGAAAGGTCGGTGACACCGACGGGTTTGAGCGCATCGAAAATGGCGTTCATGACTGTAATCGGTGCACCAATGGTCCCCGCTTCACCGGCACCCTTAGCGCCTAGTGGATTTGATATCGAGAACGTATCTAATTCCGAAACTTCGAATGCCGGGAGATCATCCGCACGTGGCATAGCGTAATCGAGGAAGGACGCACTCAGCGGTTGGCCTGAAGCAGCATCGTATACCGCATTTTCGAGCAGCGCCTGACCAATGCCCTGCGCCAGGCCGCCATGGATCTGACCGTGCACGACCATCGGATTGATCACTACGCCGAAATCATCGCAGACGGTGTAACGATCGACCCTTGTCTCGCCGGTCTGTGGTTCGATTTCGACCTCGCAAATATGGCAGCCGGCCGGAAAAGAGAAGTTCGGTGGGTCGAAGAAGGTGGTTTCTTCAAGCCCGGGCTCGAGCTGGTCCAACGGATAGTTCCCCGGAACATACGCTTCGCGCGCAATCTCTTTGAACGACAAGATACGGTCAGACTCCTTGAGTTTGAAAAAGCCGTCGATGAATTCGATATCGTCGGCCTCCCCTTCGAGCATATGTGCCGCGATCTTTTTGCCCTTGGCGATGATTTTCCCGGTGCCTAAGAGCACCGCGCTGCCGCCTGCGCTGATTGAGCGCGATCCGTATGTTCCTATGCCAAACGGCAGTTGATTGGTATCACCGTGGATTACTTCGATCTCGTCCAGAGGTAGGCCAAGATGCTCCGAAACGATTTGGGCAAACGATGTCTCGTGACTCTGCCCGTGGCTGTGTGCGCCGGTAAGGACGCGCACCGATCCGTCCGGATTTACTCGGATGGTCGCAACCTCGAAAAATGCGTGTCCCGCGCCGAAAGCGATCGCCGCCTGGGAAGGCGCCGCGCCGGCTTGCTCGGTATAGACGATGACACCTAATCCACGCAGCTTGCCGGCGGCCTGTGATGCCGCCTTGCGTGCGTCGTACCCGTTCATGTCTGCGCTTTCCAATGCGCGGTCGACGCATTCGTCGTATGCGCCTTCGTCATAAACGAGTCCCAGAGGCGTCTGGTATGGGAAGGCCGACTGCGGAATAAAATTCCGTCGCCTGATCTCGATGCGATCGATACCGGTTGCCTCCGCGGCGAGATCGACCAGACGCTCGAGTAGATACGTTGCTTCCGGGCGTCCGGCACCACGGTATGCGTCCGTCGGCACCGTATTCGTCATTATGCCGCGCACTCTTACTGCGATAGCCGGGATCTTGTAAACACCCGAAAGCATAGTGGCGTAGAAAACGGTCGGAATGGCCGCACCGTAATTCGATAGCGCAGCACCCAAATTGGCATCAGTATCGACGCGCAGCGCCAAAAACTTTCCATCGGAATCCAGCGCCAAGCTTGCATGAGTTACGTGGTCGCGGCAGTGGGCATCGGAAACGAACGCTTCGCTGCGTTCGGCCACCCATTTCACCGGTCGACCCAAAGCTTTAGCTGCAAATAAAGCAACCAGGTCCTCTGAGTATTGATAGATCTTGGAGCCAAAACCACCGCCAACGTCGGCCGAAATGATCCGCAATCTGGATTCCGGGACCGGCAACGTATGTGCGCACGTCCAAGTCCGTAAAAGATGTGGATTCTGGTGCGCCACATGAAGCGTAAATTCATCGTTGCTTGCATCATGCGTGGCGACAACTGCGCGCGTTTCGAGCGCATTGGGCACCAGACGATTCTGAATGACATCAGCCTCCACCGTTTGAGCTGCCGACGCGAATGCCTCATCTGCCGTTTCACCATTGCCGATGATCCATTCGAAGCATTGGTTAGCAGAGATGTGGTCCCAAACCTTCGGGGCATTCGCACTATTTGCGTCGGCTATATTTACAACGGCCGGCAATTCCTCGAGATCGAGTTCGATTAGTTCGGCTGCGTCTTTCGCAAGCGAACTGGATTCAGCGATCACAGCCGCTACCGGTTGCCCGACATAACGGATACGCTCACGTGCCAACGCTTCACGTGGGGCTTCATGCATTGGAGACCCATCAGGGTTGTAGATGATCCAGCCCGGCTGCATATCTTTTATCCCGCCGGCATCGAGATCCGCAGCTACGTAGACGGCGACGATACCTTCTACGGCCCGTGCCGCGGATGTGTCGATGCCACGTATCCGGGCATGTGCAGTTTGCGCACGCACGATATAGAGATGTGCCTGGTCGGAATACTTGACATCGCTCGTGTATGTTCCCGCGCCCGTGATAAAGCGCCGGTCTTCCTTGCGCCGTACAGGTTTGCCAATCCCAGTCATCAATCTACCCGTGTCATACGTAGTTGAGTGACAATCCTATCTAACGAGTCCCGCTGTGCAAACCAGCGAATGCGGTCAAGATGAGGATGGAGTCATAATCCAAAGATTCTGTGGAAGATAATTCCGACAATTGGCAGCAGGACACATTTATTTTTCACGCCGTACATCGGCTTGCAGTCGGCTCTCGGTGGGACTTTAGCGGGTCGGAAGGCGGCGGTCTCAGGGGACGGGGCCGGGGAGGCGCGGGTTCCACTCGGGGAAGCACGCCGTATCGTAGCCGTCCGGGGTCGGTACCTGACCGTAGCGTTCAACGGGAAACGACGCCTCAGTGAGCATCAGCAACAACTCGAGCAGCGTGCGATCGGAGGGTGCCAAATCGTCGAGTTTCTTCGTGGCCAAATAGGCGAGCGCGCGCTCCGCGTGTTGCATCAACTGGTCGTAGAACGACTGCAGCTCCGCCATGTTGCTCGCGTAGCGCTTCGCGTTTCTCTCAGGCCAGGTTCCGAGCGCCCAGCCCTCTTCGACCAGCGCCTCGAGCGCCCCGAAGCCGTCGGGCAAGCGCGCGGTTTCCGTTTTCTGCCCGGCCATCTCAGTTCCCCTGCGTCGCGGTCGTCATGCCATTGACGTGGTCATCGACCGTTTTCAGGTGATGACGGATGCATACCTCGGAATCGCTGAGATGGATCTGGTTCACGGCCGCGGTATCCAGCCCCTTCTGCACCTGTTCGATCGCCTTGATATCCTCGATTAAGAATTCGCGCATCCACACGCGGCTGAGTTCGTTGGTAAATCGGTGGGCTGCGTTCTCAGCGGGGCGATAGTAGTTGCGGTATTCCCAGTACGTCGTGCGGTGCGACAGCGGCCAGAAGTTGTAGGTGAAATAGGATCCACTGAAGACATCCACGTAAAAATTCGGAAAACAAACGTTGATATCGAGCGACCAATTTTCTTCGTCCGAGGGGTTCACCCCGGGGCACGCGCGGGCCCCCTCCGCGAAGGACGGCCCGTATTTGTACGAGAGTGCCTCGACCGCGCTCGGCTTGTGGTCGGGATTGTTGTACGTCGACAGCGTTTCGTGGCGTTCGCCGAGCTCGACCCAGACCGGGCGGCCGAAACGGTTCTCTTTGTTGGTGACCAAGGTTCCGGCGGTTTTCGAATGCACGAAGCTAAGGTGATAGACCTCGTTAAAGGCATACATCCCGGTCTTCCAGTTGGCGTTGAGCACACAGCGGTGCGAATAGTTCTCGGACATCTCTGCAAACGGATAGTCGTCGAGCCGATCGGCGATTTTGCCTAGATATTCCCGCAGGCTCTGCGCAGGTTCGGGCATCAAGTTGATGAAAATGAAACCATTCCAGTCGTCGACGTGGACCGCGACCAGGCCGTTCGCGTCCTTGTCGACATCGTAAAACCGGCCCTCGTCCGTAACGAACTTGAGCTTACCGTCGAGTCCGTAGGTCCAGCCGTGGTTTCTGCACTTGAACGATTGGCGGCTGCCTTGTTCGTCCCACGCGAGCTTGTTTGCGCGATGCCGGCAGACATTGTGAAATGCCCTCAATGCGCCGTCATCCCCGCGTACGACGATGACGGACGCATTGCAGACCGCGAGATCTTTCGTAATGTAGTCCCCCGGTTCCGGGATATCCTCGACGCGGCCGACGTTGAGCCAGTTGCACCGGAAAACGGCGTCGCGCTCACGTTCGAAATACGCTTCCGAGGTTAAAGCCTCCGTGCTGACCGGCCCCGTGCCGAGTTCGGGGTAATCGAGAGTCCACTTGTGCGAATACCTTTCGGGATCATTCATACCGTTTAAGGGTCGATTTGATGGAGTGTAGATGGTATCGCCAGCACGGGCCGCCCCGCAATGGTCAGGACTGCGACGCGATTGATCGAGCGCGCGTCTGAACTGCCTTGTAATGATTGAGGCGGGGCGCGAGTCGATTTTTCTTAGTCTCCCTTCCTTGGGCCGGTCGCCTTTAGTTTGAATACATTCGAATAGCGGCTTAGAGAGGCCTGTATGATTTTTCAGGAACGACAGCGGGGTAAAACCATGTGCATCGGATTACCAAAACGTTTAGGGGCTTGAACTGATCTCCGCACGATCTGCCTCCAGCCGGATGAGCAGCGGCGGCAGCATCAGGAAAACCGTAGCGAGCGCAATCGAGATGATGCCTCCCGTCATGAGGCCCATGTCCGAATTCATCGCGAACTTGGATGTCGCGAGCACAGCGAAGCCGATGACGAGGACGATGGTCGTGACCACCAGCGCCCGACCCACGGTGCGGAAGGCGTAACGCACCGCTTCCTCCGCATTCAGATCATTTTCCCGGCGCGCGCGCAGGTACTTCGACAGGAAATGCACCGAGTCGTCGACGACGATGCCAAAGGTCATACCGGCTACGATCGATAGCGACAGCCCGACTTCGCCAACGAAGATGCCCCAGACGCCGAAAGCGACGGCGGCTGGCGCGAGGTTCGGGCGCAGGCTCAGCATGCCAATTTTGACCGAGCGCAGCGCCGCCACGAGAACGAATGAAATCAAAAAGAGCGCAACCGCTGTTCCGATGATCATCGAGTAATTATTTCGCTGACCGATGTAGGCGAACATCAGGTTGACGCCGGCACTTTCCGTACGGGTGAAGGAAGGAGCGTTTTCCGCGGCCCATGTCAGTGCACGTTTGTTGAAGTCGATCATCTCCTGACTCGAGATGACATCGATTGTCACGGTCAGTTTGGTTTCAGACTTGTCGATATTGATCTGGTTGTTCAGATCCAGCCCATAGGGTAGCGACATTTCGTACAGCAGAAGATACTGCGCGGAGAGTTCCCGATCCGAAGGCAGGGAATAGTAGGCCTCGTCGTCGCCGTGCATGTTCTTGTTCAGACGCTTCATAAAATTCGTGAAGCGTTCGACGTGAATGGTCTCACGCTGCAATTCAAACCACTCCGCGAAGCGCTCGACATCCGTTTGAAACGCAGGATCGCTGATGCCGCCCGAACTGCCCGAGTGCACGGAGTAGTTGATGAAGTCGATGCCCGTCATGTTCGCGATCATGAAGTCGCTGTCGGCACGAAAGGGAATGGACTCGTCGAAGTAGTGGAGAAAGATGTCGTTGATCTCGTTGCGCGGCAGGTTCGACACGGCCGCGACGATGACCACCGACATGACGATCAGCAGAATGCGGCTCCGGGCGATGACGATATCGGCCAGCTGAGACATTCTGCGGTAGTCATCCTCTTTTATTTTGTGAGCGTGCACCGGCAAGGCGGTCATCATCGCCGGCAGCAACGACACGGTCATGATGAATGACAAGACGACGCCGATCGCAACCTGCGTCCCGAGATGCGCGAAGGGTGGCACCTCGGAGAAGTTCATAGACAGGAAGCCGATAGCGGTGGTCACACTCGCCAGTGATACCGGCTGAAGATTGACGCGGAGGCTTTCGGTCATCGCCGCAAGCTTGTCCTGCCCTTCGTGCAGCCCGTGGGCAAATGTAACGAGCACGTGGACGCAGTTGGCGACGGCGACCGTGAGAATGATGATGGGTACCGAAGTCGACATGCCGGTGAGGGGAAAGCCAATATATCCGCCGGCACCCATGGCCGCAGTGATGGAACACAGGATGATGAACACGGTTACCAGCGTGCCGAAGAAGCCGCCGGCGAGCAGAGCCATCAGTATGACCATCAGGATCAGACTGATCGGGAATAGCACCTTCGTATCGTACATGGCGCTTTCGAGGAAGGCCTGATCCATCATCAGCATGCCCGTGAGGTGGACATCGACGGCGGGATGACGCGCCCTGAATTCGGCGATCATGTCGCGCACGAATTCGACGACTTCCTCAGACGCGTGCGCGCGTTCCTCCACCTGCATCTGCGTCGTGATGTTGATACCCGTGACGTGGCCCCGCTCCGAAACGAGCCGCTTACGCAGAGACGGTTCAGCCAGCACGTTTTGGCGCACGCCATCGAGCGATGCTTGGTCCAGCGACATGGCGTCTTTGACCATGTCGCGAACGATCAGATCGTCTTCCTCCGCTTCCGTGAACTGAAAGTTCGTGATGGAGTCCACGCGGTTGGAATATGGGATCTGCCACGCCGCCTCGGTCAGTTCCTCAATCACAGCCAGTGTCTTGCGCGTGAAGACGTCGCCGTCGCGAGGCGCGAGCACGAGCATCACGTTGTCATCCTTGACGTAGGTGTTCTCAATTCGTTCGAACGCAAGAAGCTCCGGATTATCGTCGCTGAAAAAGGCCCGGTAGCTGGTATCGAACGCGAGTCGGGTCGTGCCGTGGCTGAGTACCGCCACGATGCCGAGACAAACCACGATCACCAGTAGCCGGTTGCGCAGCACCCAGCGAGCGTAGGTTGCCTCAAATGGGTCCATATGGCGTTGGTCTTGCAGAATGTGTGCTTCGGGAGGTCGGGTCGTTTGCGCAACGGTGGCGAAAGACGGCGCAGTCTACCCGATTCGTGCGGGTCACGACTTCACAATGTAATATCGGTTGGCTTGCTCGTTAAATCGGATTTGAGTTACTAAAGAACCGAAGAACTCATCGATCGCTTTTGCGGCTCCAGGGAATTTCTCTGTTGCATTTTCATACTCATCGAAGGCAACGACCCCGCCCCTTGCAACCTTAGGCCAAAAATATTCCAGAGTTACTTTGTATGATTTATACAGATCAACATCCAGGTGTAAAAAAGCAATACTTTCTCCGTCAAATCTACTTAGGCTTTCCTCAAAGAAACCCTTTACCAGTTTCACGTTATTTTTAATGAATGACGGCTCAATTCTTCCTGCTTCCGTCAATACCCGTTCAATAGTTTCAACTGTTGCGACATTCCACTCACCCTTTAGCGGAATCCTTGGACTTGCATCCTCTTCAGAAGGTTCTGGAAATCCTTCAAAGGAATCAAAACCATAGATGTTTCTCCCTTTGTTTTCGTAATACGCTAAACAACATAACTTATAGAAGCTATGGCCATGGCCTACGCCACACTCAACGATATCTCCTTCCAAGTCTGTAACTAAATCATAAATTTCTTTGAAGTACAGAAGATGCGCCAACGACTCATAGTGCGTCTTGAATTGCTTGTGCGCTGATGGTTTTAGTACGTTATATCCAAGGTAATTTAGTGACCGTTTAATAAAGCTCTTGCCTCGTTGTTTAGCGTTCACAATACCTGTCCTTTATGGGTCCACGTTGGACGGCTAACGTCAACGAGGGGAGAGTTACCCCCGCGGAGTATAGGGCGAACAAAGCCTGTCCATCGAGTCACTGAGGAACTTAAGTGGTCTCGTCGACACTAAATGGCCATGACCCGCCTGTACGGAACTGCGGTGCCTCGTATAGTCGTCGGATTGGCTTTGACATTACCCACCGCGGCGGAAGCCAAGTCCGCCGCAGAACGCCTCGCCGATTTCGAGGCGAGCTTCGAGCGCACGGGCGAGATGGAAACCTGCTTGCTACTGCACCGCATACGAGATACGCGCGTCATCGACGAGCGCCACATCCTGTTTCGCACCGGCGTCAGCCGCTATTACCTCAATACCCTCCCCCACGCATGCGGCTCGCTCGCTATCCACCGCGGTTTCGTAATCGATCAGCAGCTCACTAAATTATGCGACGTCGACTGGATCACGGTGATCCAAGGCCCACCTGATCGCCACGGGCATTTTCAGGGCCCCGGCTGCGGGCTGGGCCAGTTCGAACGCTTAGAAAAAATCGAAACTGACGAATAACGCTTCCTGCGCGTATGTTCTGATCCCGGATTCCGCTACGCTACATCCGGATGGGGAATCAAAATGCCACCTTTCTGAGCTGGCTAGACAGACAGTTCGGGCACGTCGCGGCGTGGTCGGCGACGCATCAGAAAATCGTTCTGCTGTTGACCGTGGTGCTGGCGTGCGGCGGGGTCTACTTTGCGTCTAAGACGCATGCCGACAACGGCTTGAATTCGTTTTTTGATGACGACGATCCGACCTATCAGTTCTACATGGAGTATCAACGCGAGTTCTATTCCGACGAAACCATCTACCTGCTCTATCACGCGCCCGACACCGAATACGGTCCGTTCGATATCGAGGTGATGCGCACGATCGCGAAACTGACCGAAGCCATCGAACTCGAAATCCCATTCGTGCGTAAGGTAACCAGCCTCGCCAACACCGAGTTCGTCGAAGCCACGGGTGATTTGATCGAGATCCACGATCTCTTCTACGGCTTTCCCGAACACCAGGAAGAGCTGGTGAAGCTGCGCAAAATCGCGCTGTCGAAACCGATGTACGTCGGTAATTTGATCAGCCGCGACGGCGAGTACGGCGCGATCGTCGCCGACATGACCAAGACGAGCACCGATGTGCTCGAGGACATCCGCCTCGACCCGCAGGGTGGGGACGGCTTGGAAAACCTTTATCCCCAGGCGGCGAATAACGCCCTCAATGAGATCCTGCGACGGCCCGAATACAGCGGCATCAAGTTCTACATATCGGGCGACGTGCCGTTCAATGCGGTCTATAACGAGCGCATCGTCTTCGATACGCCGATCATCACGTTCGGCACCCTCGTGCTGATCGCCCTCGTCGCGGTCTTACTGTTCCCTACGCGGTTATCGGGTTTAATCGCGCCGTTGACGGTGGTACTGATCACGATAGCGGTGACCGTCGGGTTCATCGGCTTGATGGGTTGGTCGTTAGGCATGATGTTCATGATGGTACCTACCTTGATCTGCGCGATCGGTGTGTCGCAAACGGTGCACGTCATGCTCGCCTATCAACGCGCACGCCTGCAGGTTTCCCTCGCCAGCGGCGCCGCGCGCATGGCCATCGAGGAAGTCGGGACACCCTGCCTGCTGGCGGCGCTGACGACCGCCATCGGCCTGCTGGGGATGACGACATCGTCGTTGCAGGGCATCTCGGAGATGGCGGTCTATGCCGGCTTCGGCGTGCTCGCGGCCTTCGTGTTCAGCGTCACCCTGATGGTCAGCTATTCGGCACTCACAAAACCGGGAAGCGTCGGAAACGCGGATCCACGGCGTAAGCCTGCGATACGTATCATCGAGCGTGCCCTTGAAAAGGCCGTGGTGGTCAATCTCCAGCACCCGAAGGGCGTGATGGTTGTGTCGGGCTTGATCTTGGTCTTTTCATTAGTGGGCATCTCGAGCTTGCGCTTGGACTTCAACATGTTAGAAGACTTCAAGGCGCACGTGGAGATGCGGCGCAACATCGAGAAAGCCGAAGAGATCATGGGCGGGTGGACCAGTGCCGTGTACATCTTCGACACGGGCGAGGCAGACGGCATTAACAACGCCGAGATGCTACGGCTGATCGAGGGCTTCACCGAGTATGCCGAGTCGAAAGCCCTCGTAAAGAAGAGCCAGCACATCGTCGAAATTATCAAAGACCTCAACCAGGCCTTGCACGAAGATAATCCCGAGTGGTACCGGCTGCCGGACGACCACGAGGCGATGGCACAGCTTTTGTTTCTCTACCAGATGTCGGGCGGCGAGGAGATCAACGACTACATCAACTTCGATGCGTCTCAAACGGTCGTGCAGCTACGCATCCGAGTTTCCGATTCGAGCGTGGTGCGTGAATTACTCGACGATTTAGATGCCTATCTCGAAGCGCGCCCGGTCGCCGGTGTCGAAATCAAGAAGACGGGCATAGGCGTGCTGTGGGTGCGGATCCTCGAATATATCGGCACGTCCCAGATGCAAGGCTATAGCATGGTTTTCCTTCTGATCTTCGGTTTCATCTGCATGGTTTACGGCAGCGTGAAGATCGGGGTGTTGGCCATGATCGCCAATCTCACACCGATCATATTCATCTTGGGTTGCATGGGGTTCGCGGACATCAACCTGGACTCTTTTCGCTTGCTGTTGGCGACGATCGCCATCGGCATCGCCGTCGACGACACTATTCATCTGCTCAATCGCTATAAGGTCGAATTCGCGCGCGATGGCGACTACCGGGTTTCACTCGAACGCGCGTTGATGGGTGTCGGCCCGGCCTTGATCACGACCACGATCATTCTCATCGTGGCGTTTTTGACCTATCTGTGGTCGGACCTCGCCGTCCTCGCCAGTTTCGGGTTGTTGTTATCGGGTGCGGTGCTCGCGGCCTTGATCGCCGACCTGTTTCTGTTGCCCGTATTGATCATGACGTTCCGGCCCTTTGGACCGGAACAAGCCGAGACACGAACGATCGAACGCTAACACGGTCAAATCTGAGGCATATCAGAGAATCGCGCGAGATGTTCAAGGAAAGTTTCCAGATAGCTGCCTTCCTCGCTCTGATCGGCGCCTTGCATGCCGATGCCGAACCGCTCCAGTACGGGAGGGCGATCGCGCCCGATGTCGAGGCGCCACCGTCGATCGCCGAGTACGAGGCTGAGATCGCCAAGCTGCAAGCCGAGCACGGCGTAGATGGTTTCGCACTTGCCGAGCCCTGGCTGGGCTTGGGGCTCGCCCAGCAGAAGGCGGGCGATCACGCCGGCGCCGAGGAAAGCTTCGCCAATGCGCTGCAGATCCGGCGCACGCAGCTCGGTCTGAACGACCCCGGCCAGATCCCGATCATCGACCTGTTGATAGATAGCCATCTCGCGCAACGGGATTGGGAGCAAGTCGACGCGCACTTCAGGCTGCTGATGTCGGTGCACCGGGAAAATTTCGGCGATACGGCTGCAGAGTTGATTCCGATTTACATGCGCTACGCACGCTGGCAGCTAGACGCATCTCGATTAGCGACAAAGACGCGGCGCTACGAACACCTGGTATTGGGTGAAGAGGCCGCTGCACAGGCGCATACCCTTGCCACCGTGGCTTACGGCCAACGCGACCCCCGCCTAGTGAAGATCGTGCATTTACGTGCGGCAATCGCATTCGATATTGCAGCTTACGTTTCGACTACGTCGCCTCCCACCATCCAAGGCACGACGAATCTTGATGGGCTGGTCAGTGACATTGATATCGTCCGTGATCCGTTAGGCAATGTACATTTAGTACTCACTTCCTCTCCCGATTTGAGCGCTTTCATCATGCGCGAGAACGATCGTGCTCTCTGGACCCGAGGCCGTTGGATCGACGCCTTCGTTTCAGGACGCGACGCGCTGGAGGAGGCCGTGGAGATCCAGGACAGTGCCGGCGACGTACCCGGTCAAGCCCTCGCGCTGACGCTACTGGGTGACTGGCACTTTCTCTATGACCGGCGCCTCACGGCGGGCAAGCATTATGCCGAGGCACAGCGGCTGCTCGCAGCCAACCGCGCGGACCCGGTTGCGACGGCGCTCTCGAAACCACGTGCACTGCCGGCATTCGACACCGCGGCCGCAGGTCCGAGCACAGCGCTCGCGTCGGCCTCTGACGCGCGCTATGCCGTCGCCCGCTTCGTCGTTGACGTCAAGGGCTATGCGCGCAAGATAGAGATCGTGGAAACCCAGCCGGCCGGGGATAAGGAGCTCGTGCGCACGGCGCGAAGACTCGTGCGTGCCTCCCGTTTCCGGCCGCGTATCGACAACGGCAAGGCCGTCAGGACCACGGGTGTCGAGGCGCGTTACGTGATCCCTCATCCGGAAGACGAACGTAAGACTCGAAAAGTTCGCCGTAGCCTGAACTGGGCGACCTCTGCCGGTCCGTAAAGCCTACCGCCGCGTCACCGCGGAATTTCGAACGACAGCAACACGTTCCCCGCCATTCCAACGTTGAAGATGTTGAAACCGCTGTTGATATACAGCCGGCCGCCGACCACCACTGCCCCCCCATTGCCGAGCGATCCGCCACGACCCTTCAATCCGTTGACGCCCTCGTAATCACGCACGGTGTCGTAAACCCACACCTCATTGCCGCTGTCGATCGCATAAGCGCGGAGGGTCCCATCGATCAAGCCGACGAATACCACGTCACCGACGACCGTCGGCGGTGTGTTGACCGCCGTGCCGCAGGGTGGTTTCTTCTTACCTTCGCAGCGGGCGTCGATGTTCTCGACCCGCCACACCGACTTGCCGGTCATGAGATCGACCGCGGTCAGCGAGCCGTTGGAAATCAAGTCGACGTCCATGTCGACCACCGGTGCGAATGCATAGCGTCCGTCGGACGCGACGCCGTACTCGATACCGCCGGCTTCACCGCCCTTGCCGACGCGGATGTTCCACAGCACCGCGCCGTCGTTGTCGGGATCGAGGGTGTAGAGCATGCCGTCTTTTGTTCCGACGACTATCACGTCCTTGCCGTCAGCCCGGGTCGTGAGGATCGGCGGCGCGCCGATGTCGCGGTCGCCCTGGCCCGTGGGATTCTCGGGCGAGCAGTTCTTGCGCTCGGGATCCCAGGCCTCGCAGGCCAGATGATAGATATCCTGGCCGCCCATCTGCTCGGGCGCGAGCCCTTTCACCCAGCGCTTCTTGCCCGTCTGCATGTCGAGCGCCATGACGGCGTCCGATTCCTCCACGCGCGGCTCGGTGAACTGGTTACCGTTACCGACGTAGAGCGTGCCACGCTTGTCGTCGACGCTGACCCCGGACCACACCGGTACGCCGGACGGACCGAAGCGCGCGATCCCCATCTTGTTGTGGCCCAGGTATTCGGCGTACTGGTCAATGGTATGGGTCTTCCAGATGATCTGGCCGGTCTTGATATCCAGCGCGACGACCGCGCCACGGGTCAGGCAACACGGGATGTCCAAGTTCATCACCAGCACTTCCTCGAGACTCGATACCGGTGCGTAGACGACGCCTTTGTGCGCGGTCAGATTCCCCGTGATGCGCGCACCCGGGCTCCAGTCGATGCGGGTTCGCCAACGCAACGAGCCGTCGTTCACGTCGAGCGCGTAGACGTTCGCCATCAGATCGCCGAACACCACGGTATCGCCCTCGAGCGCCATGTTCGATCGCACGCGGCCCTCGGCCCGGAACGCCCAATAGGCGCAACCGGATTCGGCATCCAGCGCATAGACCCAGTGGTTGATGCTGCTGCTGTAAACGCGTCCATCCCGGACCGCGACCGTGTTACCTAAACCCGAGAACGCAGAACTGATGGGCATGGTATGCGCCCACTTGAGCTTGATGCCGGCGACGCGCTCGGCCGTCATGCTGGCGTCGGCCACGTGGCGCGCGAAGCGGTTATCGATCGACCATCCGGGCCAGGCACCTTGTGCCGCCGGTTTGGCGTCTTTGGATGCGCAGCGTTTTATACCCGAATCGCGCGGCTTCTCACCGGTTCCTTTCGACGCGAGCATGCGCGAGATCATGAGGCGTTCGGCGCGGGACAACCCGTTGGCGTGCTCCTGCATCGTGCCGTGCCACATCGAGGCCTCGATTTCCTCGACCGTCATGCGCCCCATCTGGTCCTGAGTCGGCGCAACGACCCCGAGGTCGTGGCACATCGCACAGCGTGCCTGGTATAGGGCCGCCGGGTCCGGAGCGGTTCCCTCTGCGGCACTAGTGGCCGTAGCAGCGAGCGCCAAAACGGCGGTGAGGACGGCGACCGCGTAATGGCGAATGATGTTGAACTCCTCCGTGTGGCGCGTTCGAACCGGGGTCAACCGGTGCGGGCGCAGGCATTGTTGAGGTGCTATTGCTGCACGCCGTGGCAACATAGGTCAAGGTGTCTGTTGTTGCGCTGCCACAAATGTAACAGGGCCGGACGTTACGAGTGCATTTTGACGCCTGTTAATGTTATGCTCGGCAGATAACGGAAACTTAACGTTGGGCGTGTTGCGTCTCAGCAACATAGGTGGGGGAAACCTATCATGCATCAGTCGTCATCCGAGCGAGCGCGTTCGATAACTTTAATTTCAATCGTCGCAGCAGCTGTTTTCCTGACCGGCATGAACGTCGGCGCGCAGGTGATGGAAGAAGTCGTCGTCACCGCGCAGAAACGTGAGCAGAATGTGCAGGACGTCGGCATCGCGGTCACCGCGTTGTCGGGCGACCAGATCACCGCACTCGGCTATGAAAAGTCAACGATGGTGTTCGATATGGCGCCGGGCGTGCAGCTCGTGCAGCCCAACTCCCGCGCGTCATACGGTGTTTCAATTCGCGGCGTCATCCAGACGGACTTTGCCGATCACCAGGAGCACCCGGTGTCGATCTATGTCGACGAGGCGTATATCAGCCAGTCCTCCGGCGCCGGTTTCCAGCTGTTCGATCTGGAGCGCGTCGAAATACTGCGCGGACCGCAGGGCACGCTGTACGGCCGCAACGCGACCGGCGGCACCGTGAGTTTCGTCACCAAGAAACCGTCGCAGGAATTCGATGCGTACGTCCAAGCCAAATACGGTTCGTACGATAACAAGGGTGTCGAGTTCGCGATCGGCGGTGGGATCACCGAAAGCATATCCGCCCGCTTCTCGGGCAACGGGAATTGGCACGACCCCTTTGCCGAAAACCGCGTCGCGTCCGACCTGTTCGACGATAACGCAGGTGCGTTCCGCGCGCAGGTCCTGATGGAGATCAACGATGACGTGAGCCTCCTCGTCAACGGCCGGGGCGCGTACAGCGAGGTCGTCGACGGTGGCGCCGACACCGAGGGGGGTAACATCAATCCGGCCAACGGTTTCGGCTTCGAACGGTCAGAATTGGAATTCCACAATTCCCCGGTGCCGGGCACGACCCAGTGCCCCGGCTGCGATCATTTCGGTTTTAACGAGCCGGACGAAGACCCCTTCACGCTCAGCCACGACGTCGTCGGGTTCGCCGACCTGCACACGTGGGGCGGCGGCGCCCGCCTGGAATGGGACAATCTTTTCGACGGCATCGACTTCGTCTCCATCACCGACTGGTCACACGTCGACAAGACGTATCAGGAAGACAGCGAAAACACGCCGGTCTTTGGTTTGAATTTTTTCCTCGAGAACAACGCCCAGCAGTTCACGCAGGAAATCCGCTTCAACGGGGAAATGGAGAACTTTCGCTGGCTGGCGGGTTTCTACTACCTGAAAATCCGTGGCGAGTACGGCGCCGGTTTCACGATCGGTCCAACCGTATTCGGGGGCGGGTTTCTTCCGGCCGATGCGCTGGCCAGTCCCCCGGGTACCCCCGCTCCTTGCTTCGGTGCCATTTTCACCGATTTAACCAACACCTGCGGTTTCCAGCCCACGACGCATCCGGAGGGCACCCTCCTCCTGCAAAATTCCTGGGAACAGAATACGGATTCGTATTCACTCTTTTTTCAGACCGAATTCGACCTGCACCCCCAGTTGACGATGATCACGGGCTTCCGTTGGATCGAGGAGCAGAAAGATTTCAACTTCCAGTCTATGCTCAGCACGTGGGACGAGCGGATCCCGGACCAACAAGATCGCTTGCACACCCAGGCGATCGGCTCGCTCATATACGCCTTCAGCGAAGACTCGGCCGGCACGCTCGCCAACTACAATAAGGGCCTGTGGTCGGCCAAGGCCGGGCTCGAATGGAACGTCAACGACGACCTGCTGACGTATTTCACTTGGAACCGCGGCGTCAAGGGCGGTGGCTTCAATGCGGCGCTCGCAGCCGATACCTTGAGGCCCCAGCAAGTTCCATTCGATGAAGAGGTCCTCAAAGCCTACGAAGCCGGCTTCAAGCTGAGCCTCTACGAAAACAAGATACGCGTGAATGGTGCCGCGTTCTACTACGACTACGACGATTTTCAAGCCTTCATCTTCGAGGGACTGTCGCAGATAGTGATCAACAGAGACGCCGAAATCCACGGGGCCGAGCTCGAGGTCCAGGGCTCGCCGTGGCGCGGCCTGGATTTCGTGGGCGGCGTCTCGTACTTGGGAAGAGCGCACGTCCAAGACGTCGATTTCAGCCAAACCGGGACCCCCAATCCGCAGGACCGCGCAATCCCGAAGACGCCGATGTGGACCGTCAACGCCCTGGCGCGCTACCAGTTTCCGACGGTATTCGACAACACGTGGTATGCCGGCAACTTCGCCGTGCAGGCGGACTTCAACTACCGGACCGAATTCAGCTTCATCCTGACCAACTCACCCGCGGGCGAGCAGCCGGCCTACGTGATCGGCAACTCGCGCGTCAGCTACGCCAGCGTAGACGGCCGCTGGGAATTGGCGTTTGCGGTCAAGAACATCGCGGATCAGTTCTACTCCACGCAGATCTTCGATGTCGCAGGGGACTTCGGCAACATCCAGCGCTTTTTCGACCGCCCGAGGTGGTTCTACGGAACCCTGCGCGTCAACTTCTAGTGAAGCGCGGCGCGAGACGCCAAACCATGTAAACTCTTAAGTAGCCCGGGCGGGGTCACCGACCCCGCCCGGCGCGTCTATCCGTCAAACTTGATGAGAGAACGATAATTCGGAGGAACCACCATGCCCAAAGCCAAACAGATCTATCACAAACGTCCCGACCTGGAGAAAGGCTTCTGCTATGCGCAGGCGTGCAAGGCCGGCAACATGTTGTTTATCTCAGGCTCCGTCAGCTGGGACGCCGAGGGGAACGTCATCGGCGCGGGCGACATGAAAGCCCAGGTCGCGCAGGTCTATACCGATCTCAAAGAAACACTTGAGGCGAACGGCGCGAGTTTCCAGAACGTGATCAAGGAAACCGTGTTTACGACCGACATGGCGGCGCTCGAAGCAAACAACGACGTGCGTATCAAGTTCTACGAAGATGCAGCGTCGGCGCCACCGGCCTCGACCTGGATCGGAACCACGGAACTGGCCGCGCCGGAGTTGATGCTCGAGATCGAGTGCATCGCGCTCCTCGATTGAGGACCGGTTGAGGTTCGGCGTTCGGTACCCGCGGCGCGTTACGGCGCTGCGGGTATTTCGAACGCGAGCAGAACGTTGCCGGGCAACCCGAAGTTGAAGGTCCCGAGCCCCGACATCTGGTAGATCCGGTTACCCGATATAACCGGCCCGCCGAAGCCGGGCGAGCCGCCCTGGCCCTCTCCCAATCCGAACCCGAATTACGGGATTGACACATGCGCTGCTCGGGCATCATATAAGGGCGGCGCGGTTTCCGTGAAGGACCAATAGGAGTTTGAAGTGGGTACAACCAACCTCGAAATCGTACGGCTGTTTTGCGAAGCCCTCGCTGACGGCGACGTGTCCAAAATCGGGAAGTACCTGAGCGAGGACGTCTTTTATCACAACCTCCCGTGGGAGCCGATGACGGGCGCCGAGAACGTCTGCAATTTTCTGCAGCCCTTCGTCGACGGGACCCACAGCTCGGTTGCCAAAATGGAGATTCACCACCAAGTGGGCGACGGTGACATCGTCATGAACACGCGCTCGGAAACCTGGGTTCGAGGTCAACTGCAGGTCATCCTTCCCGTGGCTGGATTTTTCGAATTAAAGGACGAAGTGATCGTGAAGTGGTGCGACTACTGGGACCTTGCGACCATGCAGCCGCTGCTGGATGCCGTTGGCGGCTAATTCAAACATCTGGCCCGGATCCCGCTTCGCTCCATCCAGGCTACGGTCCACGCTGTAGCCTGGATGGAGCGAAGCGGAATCCGGGATCATTATTGAGTATTGCGCCTTACATAGCCGGTTAAGGTACACTTCGAGACGGATCATCTGTGTAAATTCAACTTGATGTCACAACTGCTGCCGGCTCGCCCGGCGACGGGAAAGCCTATGCTTTCGAACCGAAAATACGCAAAAGACATAACAAGAATGCGGGGATCTCAATGAAAAGAATTTTCTTGTATGCCGTAATTGCTACCGCGGCGTTTCCGAGCATAGTGTCGGCGCAGGCCAAAGTCGACGCCGTGACAAAGACCGGTGAGCAGCGCATTGCCGAAGGCGCCGTAGCTCAGCGTCAAGTCGAAAAACTCAACGACCAGGCCGGCGACATCGAGGCCGAATACAAACAGGTCAGCAAGGTCGTCGACGGGCTCAAGATCTATAACGGCCTGCTGCAAAAACAGGTCGACAACCAGGTCGCGGAGATGGCTGCGCTGTCCGATTCGATCGACAAGGTCTCGTTGATCGAACGCCAGATCGTCCCGCTCATGGTGCGCATGATCGATGCGATCGCTGAGTTCGTCGTGCTCGACGTGCCATTTCTGCCGGAAGAGCGCCTTAATCGTGTCGAACGGCTGCGCGCGATGATGGAACGCTCAGATGTGACGGCTGCGGAAAAATTTCGTCGCGCACTCGAGGCGTATCAGATCGAGAACGAATACGGCCGGACGATCGAAGCCTACCGGGGTACGCTCGCCGTCGACGGCGGCACGCGCGAAGTGAACTTCCTGCGTGTAGGCCGTGTCGCGCTCCTGTACCAGACGGATGGCGGGGATCTCACGGGCGCCTGGGACATCGAAGCCCAAAAATGGGAAACCCTCTCACCGGCGCGTTACAAGCAAGAAGTCGCAAAGGGCTTGCGGGTGGCGCGTAAACAGGTCGCCCCCAATCTGTTGGTGCTGCCGATAGCGGCGGCGAAAGGAGCCGCAGAATGAACGCGCGCACGCTCCTGTCGCTCATCATCCTTTCTATCGTCTTGGTTACGCCCGCAGTCGCAGAAGAAGCGCTTTCGCTCGATGCGCTGCTGGAAAGAGTCAAAGCGGGACGGGTACAGGACGCCAAAGAGAATGCGGCGCGCATCGCGGCGTTCAAGGCCAATAAGGCGCAACAGGTCAAACTGCTTGCGGGCGCGAGAGCCGCGCGGCGGCGCGAAGAAGCGCGGTCCGAAAAACTCGAAACGGCCTTCGAGGAGAATGACGTCAAGATCATCGAACTCGAAATCGCGCTGAAGGAGCGACTCGGTTCGCTCAAGGAATTGTTCGGGGTGTTGCAGCAGTCCGCCGGCGACGCGCGTGGCCAATTCGAGAGCTCGCTGACGCACGTACAGTTCCCCGAACGCATCGATTTCCTGACGGATCTGGCACAAAAAATGGGCCAGACGAACCGCCTCGCATCGCTCGAGGAAATCGAACACCTGTGGTTCGAATTGCAGCGCGAGATGACCGAGACCGGCAAGGTGGCCCGCTTCCCGGCCAGCGTGGTGACGACCGACGGCAATGAAGTTCAGCGCGACGTCGTGCGCGTCGGCGCCTTCAACGTCATCTCCGGCGGCAAGTACCTGCAATTCGTGCCGGAAACCGGGCGCCTGCTGGAACTGGCACGCCAGCCACAGCAACGCTATCTGGACAAGCTCGCCGACCTCGAGTCCGCATCCTCGGGCACGACGGCTTTCGGTCTCGATCCGTCGCGCGGCCAGATCCTCTCGCTGCTCGTGCAGGCGCCGAGTCTGGGCGAACGCATCGATCAGGGCGGGGTCGTCGGCTATGTCATCATCTGCCTCGGCGCGCTCGCGTTGCTCATCGCGCTCGAACGCATCGGGACGCTGACCTTCACAGGTTTACGGGTGCGCATGCAGGCGGGCAAACCGAACGAGCCGGGCAACAACCCGCTCGGGCGGATACTCCAGGTTTATCACGATAATCCCAAGGCGGACATAGAAACCCTGGAATTGAAACTCTCCGAGGCTATGCTGAAAGAGACGCCGAAAATCAACCGTCTCTTGATGTTTCTTAAAATCATTGCAGTCGTCGCGCCCCTACTCGGCCTGCTTGGCACGGTCACCGGTATGATCATCACGTTTCAGGCGATCACGCTTTTCGGCACCGGCGATCCCAAGCTGATGGCAGGCGGTATTTCACAGGCGCTGGTTACGACCGTGCTGGGACTGTGCGTCGCGATCCCCACCGTGCTGCTGCATACGCTGGTCGCGAGCCGCGCGCGGCGGCTGAACCAGGTTCTTGAAGAACAGGCCGCAGGGATGATCGCGATGCAGTCGGAAACCCAGCACGCAAAAGCCGCCTGACGAGCGATGGAACTTCTGTACTACTACCTCCCGCAGCTCGAAGCTGTACGCGACTTCTTCGAAATCGGCGGCGACGTCCTGTTGCTCATCGGCATCCTGACCCTGGTGATGTGGGGCCTCATATTCGAGCGCCTGATGTACTTCACGATCCGCTATCCACAGGTCGCCCGGGTGACCATTCAGCAATGGGAGGCGCGCAAGGAACGCGCCTCGTGGTATGCGCACCAGGTCCGCGAATATCTGATCTCGACCGTCGGCCAGGAACTCGAACGCAATATGCTGCTGATCGGCACCTGCGTCGCGCTGTGTCCGCTGATGGGCCTGCTCGGTACCGTCACCGGTATGATCGAAGTATTCGAAGTGATGGCGATTTCGGGATCCGGCAATCCGCGTTCCATGGCCGCCGGGGTGTCCAAGGCCACGGTGCCGACCATGGCCGGCATGGTCGCAGCCTTGTCGGGCGTGGCGATGAGCGCCTACCTTCAAAGCAGAGTTAATAGAGAGCGTGCGCTGCTCGGCGAACGTATGATTTTCGATCACTGATGCAGTCAATAAGGAGGACAATTCGATGAGGCGATTGACGTCACGTACGAGGGAAGAAGAAGAAGAATCGGAGATCAACATCACGCCGATGCTCGACGTGGTTTTCATCATGTTGATCTTCTTCATCGTGACCGCGACTTTCGTCAAGGAGGCCGGGATCGACGTCAACCGACCGGACGCCGCCACCGCGGTGAAGCAGGAAAAAGCGAACATTCTAATCGCCATCAATGCGAACAATGAGATCTGGATCGATCGTCGCCAAATAGACATCCGCGCCGTTAGGCCCAACATCGAACGGATGCATGCGGAAAATCCGCAGGGCTCGGTGGTGATTCAGGCGGACAAGGAGTCTAAGACCGATACCTTGATCAAGGTGATGGATGCAGCGCGCTCGGCCGGCGTTTTCAACGTCGCGATCGCGGCCCAGGAGCTTTAACCGGCTGGGGTCGCGTGGCAGCCGGCGTACAACAGGCGAGCCCCGGCGGATTATTCGCGGTCCGTCTCTTCCTCGGCCTAATGCTCGGCGCCGTGGTGACTCTGTTCTTGTTCTGGATCATGCAATACCTCATCGAGACCGCGGACCGCTCGCTAGACGAGGCAAAACGCGGCGCGCTCGTCGATTTCGTGCGGGTCAAGCGCGCCGAGATGGTCCAACGGCGCGATATCAAACCCAAGAAACCGCCGCCGCCCAAGACGCCGCCGCCCGAGCCACCAGCGCCGAAGCTGGATCGTCTGAAGCCGACGGCGGAGAAGATCGCCATTCGCGCGGCAACGGTGGAAACCGATATCGAAATGACGTCCGGCGGTTTCAGTTTAGGCGTGGGCGAAGGCGATTACCTGCCCATCGTGAAAGTTGCGCCGATTTATCCCCAACGCCCCTTGTCGCGCGGCATCGAAGGTAGCTGCATCGTCGAGTTCACTGTCACGAAGACCGGCACCACGCGCAACGCGCGCGCGGTGGACAGCGAATGTGACGCCGTATTCAAAAAGGCTTCAGTCCAGGCAGCGCTCAAGTTCAAATACAAGCCTCGTGTTATCGAAGGAGAAAACGTCGAAGTGCCCGGAGTACGCAACAAGTTCACTTATATAATCGAAGACTGATCACCACATGTTGAAGTACACGTTAATCGCCTTATTCATCGCTGCCGTCGTCACCAGCGGCACAGCCGTCGCACAAAATAAGGACTCGAAAAAAACCAAGCAGACGGCCGCCATGAGTCAGCCTGTCTTCGAAGGCCTACAGGAAGCGCAGCAACAGATCGAACTCAAGCGGTACAGGGAAGGCTTGGCCCAGCTCAGGGAACTCCGTGAAAAGAGCGGTCTATCGGATTATGAAATGGCTCAGACCTGGAACCTGACCGCATATGCCTATTATCTGCAGGAGAACTATAAGCGATCCATACAATCCTACGAAAATGTACTCGCCCAGGGTGAGCTGCCCGAAGGCATGGTCCAGAGCACGCTCAAGACTTTGAGCCAACTGTATTTCACTATCGAAAACTACGCGAAGGCCCTGACGACAGTCGAGCGACTAATGGCCGTCGTTGCGGAACCGAGCCCCGACATCTACATGCTGAAAGGCCAGGCACATTTTCAGCTCGAACAATTCCGCGAGGCCTTGAAGCCCATCACGACCGCGGTCAACAAGTATCGCGACCAAGGCCGGAAACCGCGGGAAAACTGGCTGCTGCTGTTACGGGTGTGTTACTACGAGCTGAATGATTTCAAGAACATGGTCGCCATCTTGAAGCAGCTCATCGCCTTGTACCCGAAACAGAGGTACCTACTCACACTTGCCGGCGTCTATAGCGAACTCGGCGATACCAAGAAGCAGCTCGCACTGACCGAGGCGCTGTACGAAGCGGGTCTGATTATAGGGATGCACCACATCGTGAACCTCGCCAATCTCTATCTCGTGCACGAAGTACCCTACAAGGCGGCGAAGCTCCTACAGCACGAAGTCGATGGTGGTCGCGTGAAAGCCACTGAGCGCAACCTGCGCCTGCTATCGCAGGCCTGGTACCAGGCCCGAGAGGACGGCAAGGCCATTCCGCCGCTGGCCCGCGCTGCGGCGATATCGAAAAGCGGTGAACTGTTCGTTCGCCTGGCACAATCTTACATCAATATCGACAAATGGCCTGAAGCGGCAAAAGCAGTACGCAAGGGGCTAGCCAAGGGCGGCGTGAAACGCAGCGACACCGCCAACATCATGTTGGGAATGGCCTTATTCAATCAGCGGCAACTCGCCGCGGCGCGCGATGCCTTCAAGCTCGCGTCGACCGATAAACGGAGTGCCAAGGCGGCGCGTCAATGGATCACCTTCGTCAACAGCGAGATCCAGCGACAAGGCATGCTCGATCAAGAACTGCCGGAGATGCAACGCCGCGAAGAAGATGAGATGTTGCGGAATTTGTAATACTCGATTCCCTAATCCGCTGCTAGCCTTGTAGCCTGGATGGAGCGTAGCGGAATCCGGGATCAATCGTCGGTTTCCCCCGGCAGATACAGCGCGTCGTGCCCAATGCGCTCCAGGCAGATATCAGCGGTCCAGGGCAGCATCAGCGATCCGCAGCGGCTGTCCCGATAAAGCCGTTCCAATGGAAGATCCTTGAGCATCGATTGCCCGCCGCAGGTGCGGATCGCGAGCTGACATAACTCGTTGGCGTTTTCCATCACGGTGTATTGCGCCGCGTATGCGCGCAACACCTGTTCGCGCGTGGGATCGACACGGGCTTCGGCAATGGCCTGAAACCACAGCGCTTTGGTCTGCTCGAGCATGATTTGCATCTGCGCCACATTGCCCTGCTTCACGGCAGCACTCCGGCGTTTGTCACCCTTTTGGCCTGGCACTTCGCCGCGCAAGTAACGCACGGTGAAGTCGACGGCGGCTTGCGCGATCCCGACGTAGGTCGGCGTGAGCGTCAGGAACATGTGTGGCCAACGCAGCGCGGCCTGATAGTAGACCCCGGCTGGCATCAGCGCTTCTTCCTGCGGGACGTACACGTCATCGAGGAGCAAGGTGCGGGACACGGTTCCGCGCATGCCGAGCGGATCCCAATCACCCACGACACTGACGCCGTCGGCCACCGCCGGGACGGCGATGTATAAGGTATTGCGCCGCGACAGCGACCCGTCCGTACCTTCCTCGGTGCACAAGATGCCGTAGTAATCCGCGTGACCGGAGAGCGATGCGAAGATCTTGCGCCCGTTGATACGCCAACCGTCGTTCTCACGACGGGCCGCGGTGGCAAACGGCACCGCACCCGCGGCCGCGCTACCACCTTCCGAAAACGGCTGGGAATAGACGGCGCCTTCTTCGACGATGCGGGCGTAGTGCCTGGTGCGGCGTTCATCGTGCGCCGCACGCTCATCAACCTGCATGTCGATCGTGTCGGCGAGGTCACCGGTCCATAGACATGAACATACGTGCATGTTCCAGGTTAGCGCGGTGGCGCCGCAATAGCGCCCGATTTCAGCTGCAGTCAACGCATAGGCGCGATAGGTGGCGCCGAGTCCCCCGTAAGCGGCCGGTACACATACCGCAAGCAAACCCGCATTGTGCAGATCGGCGTAGTTTTCTATCGGGAAGCGCGCATCAACGTCATAACCGGATGCCCTTGCGGCGAAGATGTCGCGGCCCAAGCGGCGGGCGGTCGCCGTTAATTCAGTTTCCTGGTCAGTGAGGCGACACGCGTGGGGATCGAATATCGGCGCGTCTTCATTCATGATCCTAGTGTCCTGTCCCGTGAAAAACTTTCGTAATTTGCGACGGGTTTTTCGTCGATGGCAAGGCGCGACGACGCTTATGTGCGGGCTCTACACAAGGAGGAGTAACGCGGCCAGCGCCGAAAAAGGCCAGCGAATTATGAAAGTTTTTCGCGGGACAGGACACTATCGGTCAATTCGCTAATTCCGGCCGCTCGCGAAACTGCTCCAGCGCTTCCGGGTTTGCGATCGCTTCCACGTTCTTGATATTTCGGTCGTGGATGGCGAGCTCGGTCAGCTTGCCTGAACGGGTGCGTGGAATATCCGTAACCTGCGCCATGCGGGAAGGCACGTGACGCGGACTCGCACCGGTTTTGATCTGCTCGCGCAGTCGTGCGGCGAGCGACTCGTCGAGGTCGATACCCGGCTGCAGGATCACGAACAGCACGACCCGGGTGTCGCCTTGCCATTCCTGGCCGATGGCGACGCATTCGACGACTTCTTCGAATAGTTCCACCTGGCGGTAGATCTCGGCCGTGCCGATGCGCACGCCGCCCGGGTTCAAGGTGGCGTCGGAGCGGCCGTAGAGAATGAAGCCGCCATGCGCGGTGACCTCGGCGTAATCGCCCTGCGTCCAAATGTCCGGGAATCGCTCGAAGTATGCGGCGCGATAGCGCTTGTCGCCGTCGTCGTTCCAGAATTCGAGCGGCATCGAGGGAAACGAGCGCGTACAAACCAGCTCGCCTTTTTCGCCGACTACGGACGCACCCGCGTCGTCGAACACCTCGACGGCCATGCCCAAGGCCGGCACCTGTAACTCGCCGCGATAGACGACGCCGGTCGGATCGCCGCCGACAAAGCATCCGATCAGATCTGTACCACCGGTGATCGAACTCAAGCACACGCCATTTTTCACATGCTCATAAACGTAATCGAAACCTTCCGGCGGCAATACCGATCCGGTCGACAACAACAGCCGTACGTGTTCGAGCGCATAGCGATCGATGGGAACGACCCCGTATTTTTCGATCGCCTGTATGAACTTTGCCGACATGCCGAATTGCGTACACCCTGCGGCGTCCGCGTAATCGAACAAGGTATAGCCGTCCGGGTGAAAAGGAGAGCCGTCGTAGAGCATGGCCGTAGCCTCGGACGCCAACACCGACACCACGTAATTCCACATCATCCAACCGCAGGTCGTGAAATAGAAAAACCGGTCGCTGGCTTTCAAATCGATGTGCAGCTGCTGCTCCTTGAGATGCTGCAGCAATGTGCCGCCCGCGCCGTGTACGATGCATTTGGGTTTGCCCGTCGTACCGCTGGAGAACAAGATATAGAGCGGGTGGTTGAATGGAAGCGATTCAAATTCGATTTCGCCCACCGGGTGCTCGGATTGAATTTGCGACAGCGGCACGGCGCCCTCGATATCGCCGTCACCCAGAAACGGAATCGAGATCAGCGCTTACACCGAAGGAATGGCCTTGGCTACGGCTGCGATCTTTTCGCGAACGTCGATCGCGTTGCCGTTGTAATGATAGCCATCGACCGCGAATAGCACTTTGGGGTTGATCTGCTCGAGCCGGTCGAGAATGCCCTGCAGGCCAAAATCGGGTGAACAGGACGACCAAATCGCGCCGATGGACACGCTCGCGAGCATAGCGGTGATCACTTCAGGGATATTGGCGGCGATGGCGCCGACGCGATCGCCCGCCACCACCCCGCGCGCGCGCAGTGCCGCGGCCGTCGTACTGACCGCTTCGTGCAGTTCCCGCCACGTCACGCGGGCCTCGTCGCCATTTTCACCGCGATAGATGATCGCGTCCGTGTCGTCGCGCCGCCGCAACAGGTTGCGCGCAAAGTTCAGGCGCGCGTCGGGAAAGAAGCGGGCCCCTGGCATCCGCGTTTTGTCCGCAATGATGACCTGTCCGCGGCTCTCACAAATAACGCCGGTAAAATCCCACACCAGAGACCAGAACTTTTCTGGTTCCTCGATCGTCCAGCGATGGAGCGCCGAATAATCCGCGCAAACCGTGCCATGGCGATTCGCGACTTCCTTGATGAAACGCGTCAGGTTAGCGCGGTCGGTATCGACCGGGGATGCACGCCACAATTCGGTCATGAGCCCTCGCCCGGTTCATGACGTGCATTGCGAAACGCATCCAATGCGGTACAGGCGGCGTCGATCTCCGACACGCGTGGGAACTCATCGAGCGCAATGCGATTGCGTCGCGCAACCTCGACTTGCGGGACCAGGCAGATGTCCGCGATCGACGGCGAGTCACCCACACAAAAGCGCCGCGTCCCGCCGGCTGCTGCCAGCCAGAATTCGAGCGCGTCCAGCCCCTCGATCAACCAGTGATTTAACCAGCGTCGTCGGCCCTTGGCATCGATCTTGAATCCGTCACGCAGGAAGCTGACGACCCGGAATGCGTTGAGTCCATGCATATCAGAGGTGATCATTTGCGCGAACTGACGCGCGCGTGCGCGATCATTCAGGTCCTGCGAAAGCAAGGGCGGCTCGGGATAGCGCTCATCGAGATACTCGATAATGGCCAGCGATTGACTCAACAACAGGTTTTCGTCGGAGTAAACCGGCACCAGGCCTTGCGGGTTCACACGACGGAAGTCGGGATCGTGCTGTTCACCTTTGTCGAGCGCTACGGGGACCGCGGTGTAGTCCACGCCCTTCAAGTTGAGTGCAATGCGAACGCGGTACGCAGAGCTGGATTGGGCGAAGTCGTAAAGTTCGTACACCAGCTTCGATAGTCAGGGCTTGAGCGACAATCTTGGTACGCCCTACCCGTCATTTTGAGCAACGTGAACGACGAGGCCGTCGAGCGCGTCGGTCACTTCAATTTGGCAGGTCAGGCGGCTATTGGCTTGCCGGTCCTGCGCAAGCTCCAGCGTCGAATCTTCGATATCGTCGGCCTGACCGACCGCCTCCACCCACGATTCATCGATGTAGGAATGGCAGGTACTGCATGCGCAACTCCCGCCACAGATAGCCAAAATGCCGGCGATGTTGTTCTGAATCGCGCCTTCCATGACTGAAATGCCATTGCTGACCTCGCACTCGTGTTGCTCACCGTTAACGTCGATATAGACTATTTTGGCCATCGCCACGATTCCTCCATCGGTGTTCTTGCGCCTTGGCCGTATCTTAAACGCGCCGGCCCCAAATCGCGTAATTTTTGTAAGGCATGCGCGCGGTTAGGCTGCTCACGCCTGTGCGGCCTGCTTCAGGTCGAATTGCGAATCACCCGCCTGCTCAGGTTTGAGTGCGAGCCTCTTCGTGAGCAGTTTCCGGCACGCCATATGATCCGCCGGACGGTTGACCGAATCCGCGCCGAGCAAAGCGCCTCGGTCGAAATAGAAAATGGAAAATCCGTCGGGTCCGATAGTCCCGCGCACTACGTACTCGTCGTGCAGCGTTCCGATGCCAGCCATCTGCAGTTTGACGTCATATTGGTCAGACCAAAACCATGGCACGACGTCGTAGGGCTTGTCTTGTCCACACAGGCTCGCAGCCGCGACCTTGGCTTGGTCGACCGCGTTCTGAACGGATTCGAGGCGGATTTCGCGCGCGAGAAAACCGTTGTAATGCATGGTGCAATCGCCGGCGGCCACGATATCCGAGTCATCCGTTACGCCGCGCGCGTCGACGATGATGCCGTTGCCGCAGGCGAGTCCGCTCGCCTCGGCGAGTTCGACATTCGGGACGATGCCAATGCCGACGACAATGGTGTCGGCTTGCGCGACGCTTCCATCATCCATTTCGACCGAGAGCAATCCGCCGTCCGCGCGAATTTCCCGTACGCCCTGGCCCAGGCGAATCTCGACGCCGCGTTCGCGGTGCAAAGCGGCATAAAATTCGGATAAAACCGGAGGGATAGCGCGCGCCATCAACCGATCCATGGCCTCGATCACAGTGACTGACTTATTCAGTTCTCGCGCGATAGCAGCGACTTCGAGCCCGATGAAACCGCCGCCGACGACGACGACACGTTCGGCGCGGGTCAACCGTTCGCGGAGCTTTTTGCCATCGTCCAAGGTTCTGACGTAGTACACGCCCTCGAGATCGGCACCGGGACACGACAGCGTTCTCACACGGCTACCCGTCGCCAATGCGAGTTTGGCGTAGGCCAGTGTACTGCCGTCGTCGAATGATAAGGTGCGCTGCTGCCGATCGAGCGCACAAACCCGTTTACCCAAGCGCAGATCGACGTCGATCTTCGCGTAAAAATCGGCCGGCCTGAACGACAAGCGCTCGGCGTCAACGCTACCGGTCAGAAATTTCTTCGATAGCGGCGGGCGCTGATAGGGCAGGCTCGACTCCTCGCCGACGAGCACCAGCGGTCCCGCATAACCCCCTTTGCGCAAGGAATCACAGATCTGCATACCTGCCTGACCGGCGCCGATCACGACGATGGGATGCGCGGACATCGTGGGGCGTCGTTAGGTTTGACGATCGGGAACGTTCACGACCAGGCCATCCATCTCGGTTGTCATTTTCAATTGGCAACTGAGGCGTGATTCGGCTTTTCGATCGGCTGCCGTGCATTCGAGCATGTCGCCTTCCATGTCGCTGATGTCGGGGAGCGCAACGCCATTGCTCGTATCGACATACACGTGACAGGTCGCGCAAGCGCAGCCGCCGCCACATTCGGCGACGATACCATCGATGGAATTTTGCACAGCAGCTTCCATCACACTCCATCCGAGAGGCACGTCGATCGTGTGCTCCGCCCCATCGCGTTGTCGGTATGTGACCTTCGGCATGATCGCGCGTTACATGTTCGGATAATTGGGTCCACCGCCGCCTTCGGGCGTCACCCAATTGATGTTCTGACCGAGATCTTTGATATCGCAGGTTTTGCAATGCACGCAATTCTGCGCGTTGATTTGCAAGCGGTGCTGTCCGTTTTCTTCGACGAATTCATAAACGCCCGCCGGGCAAAATCGCTCTTCAGGGCCCGCGTATTCATTGAGGTTGACCGACACCGGGATTGCATCATCGACAATCTGCAGATGGCAGGGTTGTTCCTCTTCGTGATTGGTATTCGACAGAAATACCGAGGACAGCTTGTCGAAGGTCAATTCGTCGTCGGGCTTGGGGTATTCGATCGGTTTGCACTCGGCCGCAGGTTTCAAGGCTTCATTGTCTGGTTTGTGGTGCAATGTCCAGGGTGTTTTGCCCCGACACAGCACGGTGTCGAAGGCCGAATAGGCTAGCGCCGGTAGCAGGCCCCAGTGAAAAGCCGGTTTGACGTTGCGCACGCGGTAGAGCTCGTCCCACAACCAGGTCTGCTTCAAGCGTTCCGGATAGGCGCTGATCTCACGGACCTCATCGGTTTCGGATGCGAACGCGTCGAAAACCGCCTCCGCGGCCGTCATTCCGGACTTCATCGCGGTGTGCGTACCCTTGATCTTCGGCACGTTCAAGAATCCGGCGCAGTCACCGATCAGCAGTCCGCCGGGGAAGCTCAACTTCGGAATCGATTGAAAACCGCCGGCATTGATCGCCCGCGCACCGTATGACAGACGACGGCCGCCGGTGAAGGTTTTGCGTATCGCCGGGTGGGTCTTGAAGCGCTGCATTTCGTCGAAGGGGCTCAAATACGGGTTCTCGTAGTTGAGGCCGACGACGAACCCCACCGAGACGAGGTTCTCTTCCAGGTGGTAGACGAACGCCCCGCCATAGGTCGCCATGTCCATGGGCCATCCCGCGGTATGCGTGATCGAGCCGGGTTCATGGCAGGCTGCATCGACTTCCCAGAGTTCCTTTATACCGATACCGTGGACCTGGGGATCCACGCTTTCGCGCAATCCGAAACGCTCGAACAGGGTTTTTGTCAGGGACCCGTGACAGCCTTCCGCGAACAAGGTCTGGCGGGCGTGCAATTCCATCCCACGCTCGTAGTTGGGCCCCTCCTCGCCCGCTCGCGTGCGCCCCATGTCGCCGGTGGCGACGCCTTTGACGCTGCCGTCGTCGTGATACAAGACCTCGGCCGCGGCAAAACCCGGGTAGATCTCGACCTCGAGCGCCTCGGCCTGCTCGGCCAGCCACCGGCAGACGTTACCCAGACTCACGATGTAGTTGCCGTGGTTCTTCATCTGCGGCGGGGTCAGGACGGGGATAGCGTGTTTTTCCGTGAGGATGAGAAAGCGATCGCGGCCGGCCGGTGTGTTTAGAGGCGCGCCTTTGTCTTTCCAATCGGGGAGCAACTCATCGAGCGCACGCGGCTCGATCACGGCGCCGGACAGAATATGCGCGCCGATCTCCGAGCCCTTCTCGAGCACGCATACGGTCAAGTCGCGTTCTTTTTCAATGGCCAATTGCCGGAGGCGAATCGCGGCGGCGAGGCCCGATGGTCCGCCACCTACGATCACGACGTCGAACGCCATGGATTCGCGTTCCATGGGTTACCGCCATTTGCCCGCGAGCGGGCTCCTAGGTAGGGTCATTCGTCGAGTGCCTCGACCATGGCCGGCACTTCCTTGAACAGATCGCCGACCAGTCCGTAATCGGCGACACCGAAGATCGGCGCTTCCTCATCCTTGTTGATGGCGACGATCACTTTGCTGTCCTTCATGCCGGCGAGGTGTTGGATCGCGCCCGAGATCCCGACTGCAATATAGAGCGTGGGCGCGACGACTTTTCCCGTCTGGCCGACCTGGTAGTCATTGGGGACATACCCCGCATCCACTGCGGCGCGCGAGGCGCCCACCGCGGCCCCGAGTTTGTCCGCGAGTGCTTCGATGATCGCGAAATTCTCCGAGCTGCCGACCCCGCGCCCGCCGGAGACGATCACGTCTGCCGCCGTGAGTTCGGGCCGGTCCGATTTCGTCAGGTCTTCACCGACGAATGAAGACAACCCTGCATCGGCTTCGGCCTGAATGGTTTCGACCGTCGCGCTTCCACCCTCGCTCGCGGGTGGATCGAATGCCGTCGTTCTCACCGTAATGACCTTTTTTGTGTCGGCGCTTTTGACCGTGGCGATAATATTGCCTGCGTAGATCGGCCGGGTGAAGGTATCGTCCGCCTCGACACTCGTGATGTCTGAGATCTGCGCGACATCCAGCAGCGCGGCGACGCGCGGCATCAAATTCTTACCCGTCGTCGTGGCGGCCGCGAGGAGATGGTCGTAATCCGCAGCAAGGCCGACCACCAGCGGCGCGACGTTTTCCGCGAGCGCATGCGCGTAATACGGCGCGTCTGCGAGCAACACTCTGTCGACACCCACGACCTTCGCGGCCGCATCCGCCACCCCCTGACAAGCTTCGCCGGCCACCAGAACATCGACTGAACCGCTCAACGCCGCAGCGGCGGCGATCGCGTTCAAGGTCGCGGGCTGTAATTCAGCGTTTTTGTGCTCGGCTATGACCAAGGTACTCATGTCAGCACCTTGGCTTCGTTGCGTAGTTTGTCGACGAGTTGGCTGACGTCGTCGACTTTAACGCCACCCGCTCGCGCCGGCGGTTCCGAGACGTTCAGAATCGTAAGACGCGGCGTGACGTCGACGTCGAGTTCAGCGGGTGTCAAGGTGTCGAGCGGTTTCTTCTTGGCCTTCATGATGTTCGGCAGTTTTACGTAGCGCGGCTCGTTGAGACGCAGATCGGACGTGACGACCGCCGGCATGGCGAGATTGACGGTTTGGATCCCGCCATCGATCTCACGCGATACTTTGAGTGCGCCGCCGTCAAGCTCGACTTCGCAGGCAAACGTACCCTGTGACCAACCGAGCAGCGCCGCCAACATCTGCCCCGTCTGGTTGGAGTCGTCGTCGATCGCCTGTTTGCCCAGCATGACCAGCTCGGGTTGTTCCTTTTCGACGATGGCCTGGAGGATCTTTGCGACGCCCAGGGGCTGCATGTCTTCGTCAGTTTCGACCAGGATCCCGCGGTCCATGCCCATGGCCATCGCCGTGCGCAACGTTTCCTGGCATTGCCTCGGACCGATGGAGATGGCGACCGTTTCTTCCATCACACCCGCTTCCTGCATGCGGATCGCTTCCTCGACCGCGATCTCATCGAAGGGATTCATCGACATTTTTACGTTGGCGAGATCGACCCCCGATCCGTCGGATTTCGGTCGGGCTTTGACGTTGTAGTCGATGGCGCGTTTCACCGCCACTAGGACTTTCATTTATTTCTCCACATCTGCTTGTGACCGTGTAGACCAGCGCTGTTGCTGACGAACGCCCTGTAAGCGGGCCGGGGAGCAAGCTCGGTTGGTGTATCGAAATGCTTAACTCGGGCGCTCGATTTTATCAATAAACATTTGAACGAAAAAGAGTAAACGCAGGTAAAATGGCGCAAGGCTCAATTCGTCGCATGTCATTCACAGAGGTGAAGTAGAAATGTCCAACGTCCAACCTGAAGACAAGAGCAAAGGTCCAAAAGCCTTCTTTTACGATATCGACGACCTTCCAGCGGTGAATTTCGCCGACCTCGTTGCGGAAGGGAAAATAGTCTTCGACGGCATCGAACACTTCGACGATCGAATTGTCGAAAAAGAGATCTTGAATCTACCGTCAATCAGTTTGATCCAATACACGATGGCGCCGGGCACACGCGTCCCGCACCACCATCACGATTGTAACCAGATCGACTTCATCCTCGAAGGCTCACTTTCCTATGGTGACGATAACAAGGTGTTAACGAAAGGCATGGGGTTCTTTGCACCTGAGGGCCAGATCTATTCCTGGTTGGCGGGTCCCGAGGGATGCACCTTCCTCGAGGTTCACGATAAGGGAGAATTCTTAACGCTGTGGCGGTATCCGAAGGATAAGTGGGTGCCGCACAACGATGGCTAGTGCGGGACGCCGCTTCTAGGACGCGCCGGATCGCGCGAGCAGGCGCTTGAGTTTCAACGGTGCCACCGGCCAGGCGGGCGCTATTTCAATCGCCTTGCGGTAATCCGCCTCCGCGGCGGAAAAATTACCGAGGTTTTCATAGGCCATGCCGCGGTTCGTCAACGCCACATGGACCTGGCGGATCTTGAGCTCTAAGGACTTGTTGTAGAACTCGACCGCGGTTTCGAATTTCTTACCCACCAGATACATGTTGCCGAGGTTTACATAGGTCTCAGGCGTATCGGGACTGATCTCCAGTACTTTTTCGTAATCGTTGTAGCCGGCCTGAACTTCCCCGTTCGCTACGCGAATCACGCCCCGATTGATGAGTGTTGCGACGCGGTCCTTGAAATTCAGAGCGTCGGATTTGAGCGCCCGATCGCACGGTTCCTCGTCGACCGAGCCGATGTCGTTCGTGGCGGCAGCGAATTGCGCCGACGTCGCACAGGTATGGGCATCTTCGCTACCCCCGAGGACGGACATGGCTTGAGCCAACGCGATGCCAGGCGCCAGCGCTAGGAGCAACAAGAAGCATAAGTTTTTACAGTTAATGATCAGGCTGCGTCGCCACTGCGATGATCGTCGCATTGGAGCAATTGATGACCGTGTTGGCGTTAGCTGTGCACCAGTTAATCTCATTGCTCTTGGAGGGTCGATAAATGGGCTCGACGCCCTCGTTGCGGGTGCACGCACAGCGCGGGCAGATCGTTTTGCCGCAGCAATCGTGGTAGGAGATCACATAATCCTTGTTATCGGACGGATTGCGGCACGTGCCGATCCAGCTCACGACCGACGGCTCCGTGCCGGGCGGGCAACTGCTCGTCGTGCCGCCGCAGCACGAACACAGCGCGCCGTCCATGCCGCAGTAGCGCCAGTAGTCGCAGCTTGTCGGATCACCTGGATCCTCGGGGTTCCCCTGCGCATCGGTGGCGCCGCGCGCGACCGGCAACAGTGGATAGGCGGCGGTACCCGCGAGCACGGTGCCCAGGCGGGTGAGAAAACTGCGTCGCGAGATGCGGCTCGCCAGCGAGCGAGACATCCGCACCGACCAGCGATCGAACCAGGACATGTTCATGGGATTTGCAAATACGTTGGTGAGATGCCCATCTCTTCGACGGTCCGCAAGTGCTCGCCGGTTTTGGCATCGTAGACGTCGAGGATCGAATCACCGATGAAGGTCGTATAAAGCAACGGCTCGTCGTCCTGACTTACCCGCACCGCAGTG
Organism: Gammaproteobacteria bacterium; assembly: GCA_965217605.1. Taxonomy (GTDB): domain Bacteria; phylum Pseudomonadota; class Gammaproteobacteria; genus JAYYZW01. The sequence continues at coordinate 221,267 of CBDCJB010000001.1, read as the reverse complement.
GCCGGGTGCTTGACTTTGATACGTTGTGTCCTGACGTGCTGCTTGAGATCGTAGACCCAGATCTCCTCGGCGGGATCCCCGAAGGTGAATTTCCCGCCTTTGTGCATCAGCACGAACAAGCGGTCACTCGAATCATGAGCGGCGATCTGCTGATGACCGCCAATGCGCCACGACGCTTTGCGCTCAGCCTCGCTGGGCAACGACCAGGGCGTCGACAGTGCCAAATCCGGGGCATCGCCGTCGAAGGTGTACACATATCCCTCGCGTGACACAAACGACCATTGGTTGCCGATGCGAACGCCGTCCTCCTCGATCGGATCGTGAAGTGAATCGAAAACCGATTCATTCAGCGTTCTGCCTATTTCCCGGCCCTGGTCGTCGAGTTGTAGGGAGACCATGGATCCGTCGCCGCAGATCATGAAAAAGCGATGCGAGCCGGTCGGATACACCAGGGAGCATCCGGGCGTTTCGATTTCACCCACCGTTTTACGCGCTTTCACGTCGACGACGGTAACCGATTGCGCCGGCGTGAAGTTGGAGATGAGAATAAATCGATCCCCGTCAGTGATGGCAGTGTGGCCTTCGGTGGGGATGCCGGTCAGACGTTTGTTGGGGATCGTGATCTCGCCGATTGGTTTTAATTCGCGTGCGTCGTATATGCCAACGATATCGGTGCGCTCGCCGCGGGTACCACGCGAATAGTAGGTCTCGGTCGTGTAAAGCGCGCTCTTATCGGCGCCGACGATGATCTTGGTATGCAAATACCCGAGCCCGAGCATACCGAGGAAGCGGCCCGTGTCGCCGTCGACCAGATAGGCTTTGCCATCGAGCAGGCTGGTGAAGTTCAAATCGTTCACCCACACCCAGTGAGGGCCGGGCTCGGCGGGCAGGCGCGCGCTCTTCAGTACTTCGGATTCGAGTTCGGCGAACGCTACCGTGCTGGTGAAGAGCAAGCTGAGGACGGCGGTCAGCGCTGTGTGCTTCATGGAGGTCGGAACTCTCGGTGACCCGGGCGCGGTGCCCCCGATTCTACTCGCTATTGCAGTTGTATACTGGGCCTCGTTAAAAGGGATCTCGCAATGTGGATGACGAATATGGAACGCAAACGATGAGTGCCGCGGCACCGGGCTCGGAAACACGGGTCAAAGCAACCGCCGAGGGGCGTTTCAACTGGGAAGATCCCCTGGGCTTGCACGATCAACTCAGTGAAGAAGAACGCCTCACCCACGCCGCGGCGCAGCAATTCTGTCAGGAACGCCTCATGCCGCGCATACTCGAGGCGCATCGCCACGAGCATTTCGACCGCGCGATCATGAATGAGTTTGGCGAGCACGGCCTGATCGGGGCAACCATTCCCGAGGAATACGGGGGCGCAGGCATGAGTTACGTCTGCTATGGCCTGATCGCACGCGAGGTAGAGCACGTCGATTCCGGTTACCGCTCGGCGATGAGCGTCCAGTCGAGCCTGGTGATGCACCCCATCTACGCCTACGGTACCGAAGAGCAGCGCAGGACATACCTGCCCAAGCTTGCGAGCGGTGAATGGATCGGGTGTTTCGGCTTGACCGAACCCGATCACGGCTCCGATCCAGGTGGCATGAAATCACGCGCCAGGCGCGTCGACGGTGGCTACCGCCTGAGCGGCACGAAGATGTGGATCTCGAATTCACCGATCGCCGATGTGTTCATCGTGTGGGCGAAGACGGAAGATGAGGTGATCCGCGGCTTCGTTCTCGAGAAGGGTATGCAGGGTCTCTCGGCTCCGAAGATCGAGGGCAAGTTCTCGCTGCGCGCATCGATCACGGGTGAGATCGTGATGGATGAGGTGTTCGTGCCGGAAGACAAGTTGTTGCCGAACGCCCGGGGCTTGAGCGGCCCCTTTGGCTGCCTCAATCGGGCGCGCTACGGGATCGCCTGGGGCGTGATGGGCGCCGCCGAGTTTTGCTGGCGCGCGGCACGCCAGTACACGCTCGACCGCGAGCAGTTCGGACGCCCGTTGGCAGCGAACCAGTTGATCCAGAAAAAGCTCGCCGATATGCAGACCGAGATCGCACTCGGTTACCAGGCTGCGCTCCAGGTCGGGCGCATGATCGATAGCGGGCGCGGCGCGCCCGAGGGGATATCGCTCATCAAGCGCAATAACTGCGGTAAAGCGCTGGATATCGCCCGCCTTGCGCGCGACATGCATGGCGGCAATGGCATTTCTGATGAATTTCACGTCATCCGGCATGTGCTCAATCTGGAAGCCGTGAATACCTACGAGGGCACGCATGACGTGCATGCCTTGATTCTCGGGCGCGCGCAAACAGGCATCCAGGCATTTATGGCGTAATACGAATTGCCGTACAAAAACGACTGACCGCAGTGGGAAACTACAATGGAAGGACTAGGCGATGCCATCATGGGCTTTGTCGGAAACGTCGCGCTTGCAGCGGCTATTCTCTATCTCGGGCGTTGGGTCGCGAAATACGTGACGGACATCACGCGTGAACTGCTCGAGAAACGCGGCGTAGATCCAGTACTCGCAACCTTCGGTGCTAACGTCGTTTATGTCGGGCTGCTCGCCGTCGTGATTATCGCGGCGCTCGGTCAAGTGGGGATTCAGACCACGTCGATGATCGCGATCTTGGGCGCGGCAGGCCTGGCGGTGGCTTTGGCGTTCCAAGGCTCTCTGTCTAATCTCGCTTCGGGTATTTTGCTCGTCAGCTTCAAGCCGTTTGCAATCGGCGATTTTGTCGAGGCTGGCGGTACGGATGGCGTAGTCGAGAAGATCGAGATCTTCACGACGCAGATTAGGACGGGCGACAACAAGACCGTCATCATCCCAAATTCCGTTATTACCGGTGGCAGTATCATTAATTATTCGACTAAACCCAACCGCCGTATCGACTTGGTCCTGGGTGTGGGTTACGGAGACGATCTCGACAAGGTGCGAAGCGTCATCGATGAGGTGCTTGCCGCCGATGAGCGCATCTTGAACGATCCGGCGCCGACGGTCGGCATCGTCGAGCTCGCCGACAACAGCGTGAATTTCGCTGTACGCCCGTGGGTCGACAGCGCCGATTACTGGCCGGTACATTTCGACCTGCACGAGATATTCAAGAAACGCTTCGACGCCGAAGGGATCAATATCCCCTACCCTCAGCGCGACGTACATATGCATCAAGCGGCATGAGACCTGGTCGATTGCGCGTCAACGCCGGTTGTGCTTGAATTCTGCCGGCCTGTAAAAATGGGGTCGGAGTAGATTTAATTCGATGTTCTAATTGACCTGCGGAATCGTCGGTCTTAAATCTACTCCGACCCCATTTTTAGACCCCATTTTTACAGTACGACAGCGATGACCGGACATAAACATGCCGCCATCACGCGCTTTAAAGGCGGCATATAAGAAAGGACCGTTATGATTAATATCTATGTAGGTAATCTCCCCTATAGCGTCAACAGTAATGAACTGCGTGAAACCTTCGAGGAGTTCGGCGACGTCGATTCGGCGGAGGTGATCTTCGATCGACGTACCAAACGGTCGAGAGGGTACGGCTTCGTGGAAATGGCGGACGAGGAAGCCGGCCTGCGCGCCATCGAGGCCTTGAACGGTTCGGATTACAAGGGCCGCGAATTGCGGGTTGACGAATCCCAACCGCGCGAACAGAAACCACAGCGAAGCCAAAAGGACGACCGCTCGGGGAATCGTGATCGCGGGGGGTCCAAGGAAGCCGACGACACGAACGGCGGTGGTCTCGTCGGTTTCGTCAAGAAGATCTTCAGCTGAGTCAGCGCCCTGTCGATCGAGCAGCACGGCCTCAATCTACCCGATGCCGCGCGACCGGCCTGGCAGGCCTACTGCGACATGCTGAACAGCAAGGACGCGCACTTCTCCTATCTCGAGGCACTCGATCGCAGATATAAAACCGGCGGTCAGCGTACGTTGGCCGAAATCGCGCGACTCGAGGATCTGCTTGCCGTCCATGACCGCTGTGTGGCGGCTTTTGCCGGCGCGATGCGGGAGCTCGGAGATGCGAATGCAGAAGCGCATGCGCAGCTCGTCAGCGCGATCGCAGAACTGAATAGCTACCTGATGAAGACTCCGTAGGAGCCGGCTTGCCGGCGAACCCGATTGGACGCGTTCGTCTTCTAGTGCACGATCCGCAGGGCGCGCGCGAATACGATACGCGTGCCGTTCGGTAGCTCGAAGGCCGTTTCGCCGAGGACCTCGAATCCGGTTGGCTGGGGTGTCGTCAATAAGAGTTCTTGGATCAGTTGCGAATTGTCGAGCGCGGTTTTCCCCCCGCTGGGGTCGAGCGGATTGTCCACGCGCCAGAGGTAGAGGTAATCGACCCACGGGTAGGTCTCGCGCAATTCGGCGGCCGCTGTAGCGAACATGGTTTCGGTCAAGGCAATCCGCTCGAAATGTTGCGGTGTGATGGTCATGGGGTTCGCGATTACGGCGCAGGACGTGTGGTAACGCAGATAGTGGCCATCGCCAAACCGCGCGAGCACGATTCCCGGGTTAATGGCGCAATGCTTGCCGAGTGCGTTTAAGAGCACGCGGTTGATCGCATAATTTCGATCGCCGGCTAGCCCGGATATTTCATAAAAAAAGAGGGCAAGCCCTTTCTAATCCGTTATAATTCAGTTAGTTAGGCTGAAAACGGAAAGGACTCGCCCGTGACAGAATGTACCCAGACTGCGCTGCAATTTCCAGGCTTTTCTCGCCGCAAGATCGACGTCTCATTCAACGGCGGTGACATCACTTCCAACGGTGGGGTGCAGTTGCTGCGCTGGGCCGATGAACGGACCGGGTTGATCAAGGCCGCGGCACGGGCCATTGGGGATTCGCGCCGGAGAAAGAGCTGCACCCACGCTCTGGAGTCGCTGGTCCGACAGCGGGTCTATGGCCTTTCCCTGGGCTATGAGGACCTCAACGACCACGAGGCATTGCGCGCGGACTTGGCTCTGCAGACGGCGCTTTCCCGGGATGCGTCGCTGGCGAGCCCGTCGACGTTGTGCCGACTGGAGAACCGCGCGAACCGGAACACCGCGGTGGCCCTGCACAAGGGACTCATTGATAACTTTATCGCCGCTTACAAACAAGCGCCCCGACGACTGATACGCGATGTGGATGCCACCGACGATCGGGTGCAGGGTGATCAAGCGGGCCGCTTCTTCCACGGCGACTACGACCACGACTGCTGTCTGCCCTTGTACGTGTTCTGTGGCGATCAACGGTTGGTCAGTTATCTGCGTTCGAGCAAGATCGACGGCGCAAAACACAGTGGGGCGATCTTGGCGCTGTTGATCAAACGGTTGCGCCAGGCGTGGCCGAAGGTCGAGATCCTGGTGCGCGCCGATGCCGGCTTTTGCCGCTGGCGGATGCTGCGCTGGTTCGATCGCCACGGCGTGGATTACGTCATGGGTATCGCGAAAAACCCGCGTTTGCACGATCAATCGTTAGCGTTGCGCACGTTGGCTCAGTGGCGGTATTGGATGATGGGTGAGAAGCAGCGCCTGTTCAGCGAGGTCCGTTACGCCGCACCGACTTGGGATACCCCGCGACGGGTGATCGTCAAGGCCGAGCACAGCGCCCGCGGCAGCAATCCCCGCTTCGTGGTGACCCACCTCACCGGCAAGGCCCAACGCATCTACGACCGCCTCTACTGCGCCCGCGGCGAGATGGAGAACCGGATCAAGGAGCAGCAGTTGGGCCTGTTTGCCGATCGCACCAGTTGCCACACCTGGTGGGCCAATCAGTTCCGGCTGTTGCTCTCAAGCTTGGCTTACACGCTGTTGGAGACGATCCGCCGGGTGGCACTACACGCAACGGCACGGGCTCGCGCGCAAGGCGGCACGCTGCGCCTGAAACTATTACGCATCGGCGCCATCGTCTTGCGCAATACCAGGCGCATCCGACTGTTGCTCTCCAGTGCTTACCCCCATCGAGAACTGTTCTGCCTGGTGGCCGCTCGCCTCAAGCCGGGATAGTCGTCCCAACGCCAGTCGCCTCGTGTGCGATTCCTTGTGAGTCGGGGTGTCGCTCGCCTCCGAAACGACTCGTGCATCGCAATCGGCGATAAATCCACCGGTGGCGCGCCGAAACGTCGCGCTCAAGCGCCGCTTCGTGCCACCACCAACGAATTCCGACCCATGATCGACCAACTCCACGCCCAATCTCACTGCTCATGCAATATCCGGGCTAGCTGGGGAAAGGTGCCCAGGCTGTTCAGCGCGGGCAGTTGCATCACAGCGAAGCAAACGCTTGCACCGATTCCGAGGAATTTTCGTCCCGTCCGGGTGTGTGCAACTTGAAGTGCGATCCACTGCACGGGCGGTAAGGTGAGAATCAGCGAGCCGAAATAATGGAATCGCAGCTGTTGCAATAGAAAAGCCGCGCCGACGAGGAGCGTTACTGCGAGTAAGATCTGCTGGGGCGCCGTTGCGCGGATCAGCACCACGATCAGTCCGGCGCCGATCACGGGTAGCAGCCATATGAGCGCGAAATAACGCTCGGTCACGTAGCCCGCGTCGCCCGCCGCAATCGCCGTCACGATGCTGCGGGCTTCCATTACATCGCGGAGCGCGGGGAGATCGGCGACCAGGAAACGCCCACCGAGGCCGATCTGCCGCCAAGCCGATGATCCCGGCAACGCTCACGAAGGCAAGGATATTGCCGCGCTGCGGGCCGTGCCCGGATAACCACCATATCGCCGTGGCGGTGAAGATCGCGGCCGACAGGTGGAACCAACCGAGGTAATAAAAGTGCCATTCGAAGGCAACGAATGGTTCGGATGGCAAAAGGACCGCCAAGGTGGAAACGAGCAATGCCGCCGCGAAATACCGTGTAGTGCGTCCGAGCGCCAACAGGCCCCGCAACCACAAGACGAATACGGTAACGCCGAAGAAACCTTGCAACATGAACAAGCCGTTGTGGAAGGCGGGCGCCGTACCGAGTACGAGCCCGAGCATCGCTGCTCGGGCCGGCGACGGCGCTTTGAGGTAGGCCATCCCCGCGGCCAAGGAGGCCAGGAAAAACAGATGCTCCACATAGTGGTGGTCGATGCGCCCTACCGCGTGTAATTCACGCGTAAGCGGAGAGACACAATAGGCGAAGGCGACGAAGACCACGCCCCACCGCGGCAGCCCTGCGAGCACGCCGACGGCGATAACAAGGGCGACATTGATCGGTGTGCAGGCAACCGGCAAATAACTCAGCACAGCCATTGGATCGGTGGCCGTGCTCACCGCCTTCACGCCGCTGACGATCGCTGCCGCGACACGGTCGTAGGCCCACGGCCAGACCAGCAGGCTCCCTTCGGGCGCGTGAATCAGTGGGTCGAATTCGTAATAGGCTTCTGGAGCGGCGACGGCATCGAGGATACGCCGAGCGTGATAAAACGAATCCACACCGATCGGATAATAGGTATCGCCGTCGAACGCCGCCGGCAACCAAGACAAGGCAAACATGCAAGCCAGCGTGCTGGTCCCGGCCCACAATAAGACGACCTGCATCGAGCGAGACATGCGCGCGGTGCTCGGACGCGTGATCGGGTCCTGGGCTCAGTTCTCGTTAAACGCGTAAGCTTCGTCCGTAATGCGTAGATAAGCCTCTTCGAGCCCCAGTTCCTTGCGCACGATGTTAGCGCCCATTACCAGCGACACGCATTTGTAGAACGCGATACGCCGGGACGAGCCTTCACGGCCGAACCCGCAATCGGCCGTGATGATCAGGCGTTCGGCCGGCACGTATTCGAGCGCGTGGCGGATCGTCGCCGCGACCTGCTCCGGTGACTCGACGGTCGTGCGGGTGTGGTCGACCACGCCGATGCCGATCTTTTTGTCGGTCTTATGGTCTTTCATGAGCGCGATATCGCGTGCCTGATTACTTCCGCCTTCGAGCATCAAAACATCGCAATTCATGTTGAGAAAATGCGGCAGGGAACGTTCGTAGCTCGGTCGCTCCCAATAAAAGCTCTGCTGGTTGGGATTACCCCAACAGGTGTGCGCCCAGACTTCGGTCTCGATCCCCTCGACCTGACGGTTGAAGGCAGCGGTGTAGAAGGCCAGGTCGTCGTCGCTGCAGGGTGGGATGGCATTGCAGTTGAAGTGGTGCACCGGCTCTTCGATTTGGATGACCGGGCATCCGGCGGCGGCCAATTCGCGGTATTCCTCGTTCAACGCCGCCGCAATATCCATGATCATGTCGCGATCGCTGTCGTAGTGCTCGTTCCATAGCATCATCGGCAGGCAGGTCGCACAGATCGATCCGAATTTGACCGGGCGATCGGTCATCTTCTGCGCCGTTTTCCAAATCGCCGTGAAATGCAGCGGCCCGCGGGTGATCTTCTGCGACACAGTCGGCGGGTGCCAGGATTCCTGCACCTCGTAGAGGATATGCCCCGGCTTCATGTCGCCGTATTCGAGAAAATGAGAACTGTCGCGGAAACCGGTGATGCCGTTGAGCCGCTCGATGGTATAGAAGAACCACGAACGCCCGCCCACCTCGAGATCGAAGCGCGTATCGCCATCGACCAGAATATCGAGTCCACAGCGCTCCTGCTCGCTGACATAACAGGCGACCGAATCGAGATATTGCTCCCGGTACAGCGAATCGCCCATCGCGACTTTGAACGGCCGGCCGTGCAGGTTCTGATTGAACCACGTCGGTTTGGGGAACGAACCGACCATGGCGGTGGGCATGACTTTGTCTTTCGTGGCGACGAACATATTGGCTACTCCGGAGATTGAAACAGCGGTTCCCGTTGAGCGCAGGTCACCTGATATTATGGCCGTCGCTACGCCCATGCAAAATACCCAGTCGATCCTATGAGTTTTGAGTTCTCCGATGACCAGCTGGCGATCAGGGACGCGATCGCCAAATTGTGTAACGGCTATGACGCCGACTATTGGCTGAGTTGCGACAACGAGGGACGGTATCCGCAAGAGTTTGTCGACGACATTCGCGCCGGTGGTTGGCTCGGTATCGCCATGCCCGAAGCGTATGGCGGCAGCGGTCTCGGTATTACCGAAGCTTCGATCATGATGCAGGCGGTGACTGAATCCGGCGCCGGTTTTACTGGAGCCTCCGCGATTCATCTCAATCTCTTTGGCTTGAACCCCGTCGTCGTGTTCGGTACCGACGAACAGAAACGCCGCATGCTGACGCCGTTGCTCGAAGGCCAGGATTCCACGTGTTTCGGCGTCACCGAGCCTAACGCCGGACTCGACACGACCAGTATCCAGACCCGCGCCGAGCGGAGTGGCGACGGTTATGTGATCAGGGGCCAGAAACACTGGACGTCGATGGCCCAGCGTGCGAACAAGGTCTTGTTGCTGGCACGCACCACGCCGCGCGAAGACGTCAAGAAAAAGACTGACGGTATCTCTTTGTTCTATACCGACCTCAATCGCGATTACGCCGAGGTCCACGAGATCCCCAAGATGGGCCGCAAGGCGGTCGATTCTAACGCGGTGTTCTACGACGATATGCCGGTGCCCCAGGAAGACCTGATCGGCGAGGAAGGCCGGGGCTTTTACTACATCCTGCACGGCTTGAATCCGGAACGCATACTGGTCGGCGTCGAAGCGGTCGGTCTCGGGCGCGCGGCACTCAAACGCGCCGTCGATTATGCCAACGAGCGCGAAGTATTCGGGCGTAAGATCGGTATGAATCAGGGCATCCAGCACCCGCTCGCGAAATGCTGGATGGATCTCGAAGCCGCCAACCTGATGGCGTTCGATGCGGCGGCGAAGTACGACGCCGGTGAAGAGTGCGGCGCACAGGCCAACGCCGCCAAATATCTAGGCGGCGAAGCCGGATTCAATGCCTGCGAACAGGCGATACTGACCCACGGCGGCATGGGCTATGCGAAGGAATACCACGTCGAGCGCTATATGCGCGAAATCATGATCGCGCGCATTGCGCCGGTGAGCCGCGAGATGATCTTCAATTTCATCGGTGAAAAGGTCCTCGGGCTGCCCCGGTCTTTTTAATTCATAGGGAGAGCATCGTGCGATTCGGATTTATGGAGGACTTTCGCAACCCGGTTCAATGGCGGCGGCCTTTCCCGGAGTTCTACGAGCAGATCCTGGAGCAGATCATCCGCGGCGAGGAACTCGGTTACGACAACGTCTGGCTGACCGAGCATCATTTTACGGACGACGGCTACAACCCATCGTTGATGACGACGGCGGCAGCCGTCGCCACCCGCACACAGGATATCCGCATCGGCACGTTCGTGTTATTGCTGCCCTATCAGCACCCGATGCTCGTCGCCGAAGAGATCGCCAACGTGGACATCTTTTCCAACGGCCGCTTCGACTTCGGCGTCGGGCAAGCCTATTCCTACCACGAGTTCAACGCATTTTGCATGGACCGCGGTGAGCGCGGCCCACGCATGCGCGAAGGCGTCGACATCATCAAGCGGCTCTTCACCGAAGAGCGTGTGACCTATGATGGGAAGTTCACGCAGCTCAAAGACGCACGCCTGTCACCAAAATCAGTACAGCAACCTTACCCGCCGATTTGGATCGGTGCGCGTGGACCCAAAGCGATCAAAAACGCCGCTCGCTTGGGCTATCACCTTGCGGCTACGCTAGGACCCGATCCCGCGCCGCTCTATATCGAGACGCTGAAGGAAGAAGGCCGCGATCCCGCGGATTTCAACATCGCGCAGCTGCGCATGGTCTATTGCGCCGAAACCGAGGATGCGGCCTGGGACGAATGTCAGGACCATCTGTTTCACATGCTCGAGTTCTATCAGGACATCCTGTCCGAAGCCAAGGACGCTGAAGGCGACGACGCGCCTCTGCCCGTCACCACGCCTTCGGATATGCGCAATTCAGTGCTGGCCGAGCACTTCATGATCGGCACCCCGGATCAGGTGAATGCCAAGATCGATAAGTTCCTGAGTGAATACAGGTGCACGGATTTCATCATGGCCACGCAGTTCCCCGGTCTGGATCCGCGCAAGGGCCAGCGTGCATTGGAGCTCTTCGCGCAGGAAGTGATGCCGAATTTCCGGGACGCCTGAGCGCCCCGGGATATTTTGCGGCGTATTTAGCTTTTCTCTATGGCGCCAAGAATGGCGTTATAAAGGTCTTCCAGCATCCCGCGTAATTCGTCTTCCGAGATGCCTTTCGGGTTCCAATTACTGCCGTAACTGACCGCGGTGCCACCGTCACTGGTGTCGGACAGGATCACCGTCGCGCAATAATTCTCCATAGGCATGGCATCGTTAAATGTGATGCTGTAACCGAAGATCGACTGCTCGTGGGCGATTTCCATACGCTCTATGATTGTGCCGCTTTCGCCCGCCATTTTGAGCGTGCGCACCGCACCAACACCCTCGCCGATGCATTCAACCGAATCGAAGGCGTCGGGCAGCAATTTATCGATGCCACCGAAATCGTGAAGCGCCGCGAACACGTCCGCGCGCGGCACGGCGAGATTGCGTTCAACTAATGCGTCGTAGGGCATGGGATTTACCTCCTTTGGGCATTGTTATTCCTGGGTTACAGCTTAGCCGGCCCCGGCGTCGGCGTCGATAGCACTCAGCGTGCGTTAATATCCGGACTCTGGAGGATGAAAGAGCATGGGCAAATCGAACTATACGTTGGTCACGGGCGCCTTCGGAGGACTCGGCACGGCAATCGTGCGCCGCCTTATCGCCGACGGCCTCGGAGTCATCGCGACCGATCGCCGCATTGACGACGTCGACGCCTGGCTCGGCGGGTTCACCGACGCCGAGCGGCAGCACATCATGACGCATGCGCTCGACGTGACGAAGCTCGAACAGGTCGAAGCACTGCGGGGGGAATTAGACGCTCAGGACATACACGTCGATCGTCTGATCAACAATGCCGGCATCGCGGCTCCTGCGCCACCATGGAATGTGAACCCGAAGACGTTCGACCTCGTGCTCAAAGTCAATCTAGTGTGCTGTCCCGCAAAGAAGTTTCGAAAGTCGGGCGAGTTTTTTCAAGATTGAGTCGGCGGTTGCGGTCCAGGCGAAAGGTATAGGGTTGGCGTTGTGCTGAGCAATATATCGCTCGATACGAGCAACGAGATCCTTCACATTCCGGAACGACCCGCGCTTGATAGCGCGCTGGCTGATGAGACCAAACCAACGTTCGACCTGGTTGAGCCATGACGCGTAGGTTGGCGTGAAGTGGACGTGAAATCGAGGGCGTCGAGCGAACCAGGCACGGACTTTGGGATGCTTATGCGTGCCATAGTTGTCCATCACCAGATGAACATCCAGCGCGGCGGGAACACTTTTCTCGAGATGATTCAGGAAGGACAGCAATTCCTGGTGACGATGCCGCGCTTTGCACTGCCCGATGACCGTGCCGTTGGCGATATCGAGCGCCGCGAACAACGTGGTCGTGCCATGTCGAAAGTAATTATGGGTGACACCCTCGACATAACCGAGCCCCATCGGCAGAACCGGCTGACTGCGTTCCAATGCCTGGATCTGGCTTTTCTCGTCAACGCACAATACCAGGGCATTATCGGGTGGATTCAAGTACAAACCGACAATATCGCGCACCTTGTCGACGAAGAAGGGAGCGGTCGAGAGTTTGAACGTGCGGCTGCGATAGGGCTGGATCCCAAACAGCGTGAAATACCGATGAACGGTACTCTTCGAGGGCGCGGTCTCCCGTGCAAACGAACGCGTGCTCCAATGGGTCGCGTTCTCCGGTCGCTCGCTCAGCACCTTTTGCATCAAGCGTGCAACCTCATCGTCATCATATGTGCGCCGACGATGGCCCGGCGGCAGATCATACAATCCGACAATCCCGTTGGCGATATACCGGCGACACCCATTTGTGACCGTCGGATTGGATACATCGAGCTTTCTGGCAATCGCGCTGTTAGACAGCCCATCGGCTGCCATCATGACGATCTTTGCGCGCCGTGCCAGCGCATGCGGCAGACTGCGCGACCTCGCGTAACTGTTGAGGACCTCGTGTTCCTCCTCGCTCAGTTTAACCGTAAAGGATCTGGGTCGACCGGTAACCATCGGCTGGCTCCTGCATGACACAATAGCCGATCTGATCATCACGACTTATGAAAGTTCATCGTGGGACAGCACACTAGGTGGCACCTTCTATTGCACGCGGACGTTCAGCGAGCCGATGGTAAAAGCGGGTTATGGGCGCATCGTGAACCTCGCGTCCGTGTTCGCCTATATTCCCGGTCCGGGACAATCGCCCTACGCGTCGGCCAAAGCCGGCATCGTCGGCTACACTCATTCGATCGCGCTCGACCTCGCGCCGCACGGCATCACCTGCAACGTCATCGCACCGGGTTTGATCTGGCACGAGCGGCTCGTAGGCGTGTTGTCGGATGAAGAATACGCCGAGCAGGAACGGAACACGCCGATGAAGCGCCGCGGTGAGCCGCGCGAGATCGCGGGCACGATATCGTTTTTGCTATCGGATGATGCGTCTTTCATCACCGGGCAGACGATACATGTGAATGGCGGGGCTTATTTGACCTAGGAAACCGCTTACCCACAGATTCGGCAAACGTGTAGCCCGGATGGAGCGTAGCGGAATCCGGGAGAGTTTTCGTAATCGGCTATGTAAACTTCCCTCATCATGAACCCTCCAGATCAGCTATCCGCCTTAGTAAGCTCGGCAAACGCCGAGCTAAGCGATCCCGCACGAAACATCACGATTCGGGCCCGCGACGGTGAAACGCCACGCTTCGAGCTCTATCACGCCGGTTTGTCGATGTGCTCACAGAAAGTACGGGCGGTGCTCGCGGAAAAAGGCGTTCCGTACATTTCGCACGAAATGGTGATCCTCTCCAGCAAGGGGATCTACAGTGAGGGCTACACGCCGGCCGAAAACTATCGGCCCGATTATGTACGCCTACGCATGCACGCCGGCGAGCTGTTAGACAAAGCGTACGCGGAAAAGCACACCGGGCGCTCATCGGTCGACACAGAAGGCTTCGACCCCTGCGTCGTGCCGCTGTTGGTGGATCACGAAACCGAGCAGGCCATCGCCGACTCAAAACTCATCTGTGAATATATCGATCGCGAAGTCCCCGAACCCAACCGGCTGATCCCCGAAGATTCGAGCGCGGCAGCCAAGGTAATGCACCAGGTTACGATCGTCGACGAAACGCCACACCCCGGTATGCTCTATGGCTTTCACCCCGATGACGATCGCCGGCCAGACTTCATCAAAGGCGTCATGCAGGACGTCCACGACGTGAAATGTGGCGCACTCGCCGAGTTGATCGATAAGAATCGCGATGATGTGGAGCTGGTGCGCGCCTACGAGAGTAAGATCGCGAAGGAACAGGCGGGCAAAGCGCTGGCGTTCGACGCCGACCGCCAGCGTGCAATCAGCGCTGAAGTCGAGGATCTGATCGGCGACTTGGACGCGCAGCTCGCCGCGCACGCTGATCCATGGATATGCGGTAGCGAATACACGCTCGCCGATCTCGTCTGGGGGATCAGCCTGTACCGTATGCATTGGCTCGGGCGAGCCGATCTCTGGAAAGACTTACCGCGCGTCATGGATTACGCGCAGCGCGCCTACCGCCGACCCTCGGTGTGGGACGATGTGATCCACTGGCCATCGCCGATGCCGCCCTCGCCGCATACGCTTGACCTCGATACTTAATTCGTCCCGGTTCTTCTTTAACTTTCCGCCCGCTGCCCCAACCACCATTCGCGATAGGGCTCGTCCGGCGCTAGGATTCGCGCCTTGGCCACGCCGAATTGATTCTGATCCGCATCGTGAACCGACACGTCGACTTCAACGATCTCACCTCGGATCCGCGTCACCTCGACCATGACCACGATCGTTTCACCGGGACAAACCGGTTTGCGAAAGCGCTCAGGCGTAAACGTGAGTCCCAGGCTTCCGTCACCCGGGAACGAAGTCCCGAACAAGCCAGTGATCGCAATTTGGATCAAACCGCCGGGAACGACAATGTCTTCTAGATCTGGGAATCGGAGCTGGGCCGCCGCAACGCTGCGATGAATGGCGTTCATATCGCCAGAAAGCTCGCAGTAGCGTTCGACCTGATCCCGTGAGAATGACAGCGTCGCTTTATGCATCATTCCGACTTCGAGCATGGACGCGGTCAGACAATTGGTGGCGGGCATCGCGGTATTCCTGAATCGTAGGCGGGGTCATGTTAATCAAGTCTGGTGCCGGATCGCGACAGGTGTTTTTGTGGAAGCGTCTTTTAAGCGCCATTCATATCGGCTGGCTGGGCGCAACGCCGCATTCTGTTGCAAATCGTCACATTCCAGGTTCATTGAGCCGCCGCGACCCCTATCTCGGTGCTATGCTGTGCGGACGCCCGACGAGGAACGCACCATGGCACTCGATAGACTCGACCACTATTTCGTCTACGCCGCGGATCTCGAGCAATCCCGGCTCTTTTACGACGCGGTACTAGGCCTCGAAGAAGGGCCGCGCCCTGATTTCGGGTTTCCGGGCTTCTGGTTTTACCTCGGCGGGCAGCCGGTCGTGCATATCGGCAACGAGGAATTCGAAGGCGGCTACGTGGAAGACGGCGAGGAGCGGCAGACCAGCGGCGGGACGGGGCCGGTCGATCACATCGCTTTTCGAGGCAGCGACATCGAGACCTTCGAGAGTCGCTTCAACGACATGGACTTGCGCTACGAGCGGCGCGAGATCCCCGATTTCTCCTTGAGCCAATTATTCATCAAGGATCCGAACGGGGTGACCATCGAGCTCAATTTTTTCCATAACGACGGCTGATTTCCGGCCTGCGAGAATCGACAAGTCCAACCGACCCGCTTATAGTGCACCGCAACAAATTCAGGCCCGCCCGGAGGTTTTTTTCATGCACGTAGGCATGTCCGCGATTTTTCAGAACCCCGCCAAGCACACCGACGACCGCGACGTGTATCAAAACGACGTACGCCTGGCCGACATGGCCGAGCCGCTCGGATTCGAATCGATCTGGACCATCGAACATCACTTTACCGACTACACCATGGTGCCGGATCCGCTGCAGTTCTTGACCTACATGGCAGGACGCACCAAAAAGGTGAAGCTTGGCAGCATGGTCGTGGTGTTGCCCTGGCACGATCCGATGCGGGTCGCGGAACAAGTGACGATGCTGGACAACCTGTCCGATGGACGCCTGATACTCGGCCTCGGCCGCGGTGCCGGGCGCGTCGAGTTCGAAGGTTTTGGCTTGGACATGGCGGAATCGCGGCCGCGCTTCGTCGAAAGCGCTGAATGCCTGATGCAGGGGCTGGAACAAGGCTATTGCGACTATCAAGGCGACTACGTACAGCAACTGAAAGCGCATATCCGGCCCGCCCCGTTCAAGACCTTCAAAGGCCGCACTTACGCGGCTTCGGTATCACCGGAATCGGTCGAGCTCATGGCGCGGCTTGGCGTGGGGCTGCTCATCGTGCCGCAAAAACCGTGGGACATGGTCGAAAAGGAAATCGCCGCCTACAAGGAACAATACCGTTCGATCAACGGGGAGAACCCGCCCGCGCCCATCATCGCCGGGTGGACGATTTGTGATCCGGACAAGGACCGGGCCTATGAAACGGCCAGGCGTTACATCGGCGCGTACTGGGAATCCGTGCTCGATCATTACGCCTTCGACACCGATCACCTGAAGGATCAGAAGGGCTACGAATACTACGGCAAGTTCGCCGACCATATTCAAAAAGTGGGCGCGGACGGCGCCATCGAAGATTTCATGAATCTGCAGACCTGGGGTACGCCCGATATGTGTTACGACACCATCATGCGTAACGCCGATCGCATCGGCGCGGAAGCGTATGTCGGCGTCTTCAGTTTTGCCGGGATGCCCTGGGCCGAAGCGGAGCGCAGTATGAAATGCTTTGCCGAGGAGGTCATGCCCCGCCTGCAGTCGAAAGCGATCACGGGTAACGTCGCCTGGGCCGCGTGATGCCCTCGCCGTACTCAGGCTCGTGACGATCCTGCGGCCTGCTCTTCTCAGTATTGCGGCCGCGTTTGCGGTGCCGGCGCTTGCAATCGCGGCGGAATTCGATCTCGACGTAGCGGAGCTGAACGAGATCAGCCCACGGCCCGGTACCGTCATTTCGTCAGAGAATTTCGAACGCTTCGCCCATCTTTTCGACCCGGATTTCGCCAAGTTCATCGAAGGCGGCTTCGTGCACATCACCGTCGGTCAACCGGTGTCGTTCAATCCGCATCCGGCTTTCATCTTCGCCACCCGCCAGCATCGCGGGCAGGCGAGCTTATCCGACAATCCGGGGCTGCTGGCGAATTTCGCGCAAGGAAAGCCTTTCCCCGGCCAGCTGGACGTAAAAGATCCGCATGCCGGTATGAAGGCCGCATGGAACATGCGTTACGCCTATACCGGTGATAGCGGCAAGATCCCGGAGATGCATTGGCAATTGCGCGACTGGCGTAAAGAGGACCCGCAATTCGAGATGCTCTTTAAGGCGCGCAGCATGCGTTTCATGTACCGCCACGTGCAGGAACCCGTGCCCTATATAAAGAAAAATCCGCAGGACGCCTACGGCGCATTCCTGTTGAACGCGATTGACGCTGGAACTTATGACGGCACCCAGGCTTTGGTGTTCGCCAACCGTGACGAATCGCGCGATATCAATGGCTGGATCTGGATCCCGCAACTCGAGCGCACGCAATCCCTGGCGTCGTTCTCGCGCGAAGAATCGATGTTCGGCAGCGATATCCTGCCCACCGATTTTCTCGTGTACGCCGGGCGCCTCACCGATATGACCTGGCAATACCTCGGTGCGACCTACATGTTGTTGCCGATGTACCGGCACGACCGCATCGAGCCCGCTAACCGCAAGGCGCGCAAGTACGATTACTGGCACGTCGATTTTCACGGACGCGCCGGCTGTTTTCCGAAGGTAAACTGGCAACTGCGCCGCGTACTGATCATCGAAGGCCGGGCTGTCGATCCATCGGTGCCAGCGGCGCGGCGTCTTTTCTATGTCGATGAACAAACCTACATCGCGGCGCTGTGGAAGATCTACAAAGAAAACGATGCCTTGTGGAAATTCGCCATCAGCAGCTTTGCCCACCCGAACTCGCACGTTCCGGAGAACAATGAAACCGGCGCACCGATATTGACCGCATATTCGACCGTTGATACTGACACTAACCGCTGCACGACCATCCAGCTTCTGACCGTGATCAACGTAGCGGACGTGACGCCCGGCGATTTCGATACCGGTTCAATGCAAAGCGGCGGCGGTCGCAGCTTTCGGCGGCGCTAGTTAATATTCCGCATCCATCGGAGGAGAAAACCATAATGAAATTCAGCCTACACTTGCAGACGCGCATCGGCGATTGGGAGATGGTGAAGTACCTCGAAGACCTGGGTTACGACGCTTGTTGGATACCGGATACGCAGATGATGTGGTCGGACTGTTACGCCACCATGGCGCTCGCGGCGCACAACACCTCCAAGATCAAGATCGGTACCGGCGTCGCCATTACCGGCACGCGCATTGCGCCAACCACCGCCGCGGCCATTTCGTCGATCAACGTGATCGCTCCCGGCCGGATCTTTCTCGGAATCGGCACCGGCCACACTGCGATGCGTGTGATGGGACAGGATCCGATGCCGATTAAGGAATTCCGCGAGTACTTGCGCATCGTCCGCGCCATGCTGAACGGCGAAGAAGTCGAATATACCCTGCCCTCTTCGGGCAAGACGACGGCGATCAAGTGGCAGGATCACGGCACGGGCTTTCGCAATCTCGAAGATCCGATCCCGATCTATGTTGCGGCCAACGGCCCGCGCGCGCTGCGCACGGCCGGCATGTACGGCGACGGGCTGGTGTCGGTATTTTGCGAACAGCCTGACGTGCTCGAGTTCAATCTCAAACACATTCGCGAAGGTGCACAGAAAGCCGGACGCGATATGAACGGGTTCCACGCGGTGACCTTGACGAATGCCATCATCCTGAAGGCCGGGGAAAAACTGACCGATGGCGACGTCATCGAGCGCGCCGGATCATGGGTGCAAACTGCGTTGCACTTCGTCTTCGAGATTTGGCGCTACACCAAGGATGATTCCGTGGTGCCCGAATACATGAAGGAGATCTGGGAAGAATATGTCGACCACGTCAACGCCTTCCCGCTACCGGAGGAGAAATGGCACCAGATCCTCCATACCGGGCATTGCAGCTTTTATCCGCCGAACGAACGTAAGTTTGTGACGCCGAACATGATCGAGGGCACGTCGCTCGTGGGCAGTGCGTCGGAGATCGCAGAAAAGATCCAAATTGCCGGCAACAATGGGCTCGATGAGGTCAGCCTGCTACCGCCGCTCGCGCACATACGCGATATATCGAAGGACTTCGCCGAGCAGGTCATTCCGCTCTGCTAGCGCTACGACGCCATCCTTTAACGACCCCTGGATTCCGCTTCGATCCATCCAAGCTACCTAGCGCTGTGTAGCCTGGATGGAGCGTAGCGGAATCCGGGAACAATCCTAGGGACAGGGCACTAGTACCGCATGACGCAAGAGATTCTGGCCACCGGCACTGATCAGTTGCTGTGCGAGATCGAAAACGGCGTAGCGACGGTCACATTCAATCGGCCGGAAAAACGTAACGCGCTCTCCGACGTTTTGACGCCGGCCTTGCGTGAACTACTGCTGACCCTGGAAACCGAGCCTGCCGCGAGGTGCATAGTCCTGACCGGCGCCGGCACCGCATTTTGCGCGGGTGGCGATGTCAGTTCGATGAATGACACCTGGGGCGACGAGCGAAAAATCGCCGCGCGTCCGCTCGAAGCGGAGATCCGTTCCCTACAGGACAAACAGCGCACCTTGAGCCTACGCCTGTTCCAGCACGCCAAGCCGACCATCGCCGCCCTGCCCGGACCGGCCGCCGGCGCCGGCTTCAGCATCGCGCTCGCTTGCGATCTCCGCATCGCCGCCGAGAGCGCGTTCGTTACCGCCGCTTATGGCCGTATTGGCTTATCCGGAGACTACGGCGGCACCTGGCTTCTGACACAACTGGTGGGGCCGGCGCGCGCCAAGGAGATCTATTACACCTCGCGGCGCGTGGGTGCGGCCGAATGCCTGGAACTCGGTATCGTGAATGAAGTCGTTCCCGATCCGGATCTCAAGGCACGTACGCGCGAAGTCGCTCAAGCGATCGCGGACGGTCCACCGATCGCGCTGCGTTATATGAAGGAGAACTTCAATCGCGCAGCATTCGCCGATCTATCCACCTGTCTCGATGCCGAAGCCGATCGCCTGGTGCGCTGCGCGCGTACGGAGGACCACCTGAATGCGATCCAGGCGTTTCTCGAAAAGAGACCACCGAAATTTGAAGGACGATAGCTATGGCCGGTGAATCAGGTCGCTACGCTACGATCACGTGCTCGCGCGTAATGATGAAGTCGAGCGGGATTGCGACGAAATTCTCTTCGTCGGCGCGGATCGTGGTGTATTCGGGCGATGCGGCCGATGCCCGCATGGCGTCGGTGTCTACGAACCAGGTCAAGGCCATGCCGTCGAGTGCCGGCGTCCGTCCGTCGCGATAAGCTGAACGCCGCGTATGGCTCTGCACATACCGTTCGATCGGTTTGATCGCAGCGCCCAGTGGCCCATGCACCTCGCTCCAGTAGCGCTGGAAGTCCGCTACGGCCATCCCCTGCTTTCGTTTCACGAACTCGATGTTCTTCACGCCGCCGGCGGGAATGGGCCCGTCCTTGATGACGTGTTCCTCGGTGAAAATTTGAAATTCACCGTCCGGTGCGACGAATTCGACGTGATCGGCCATGGTCGCTTCGAGTTCCGGCGCGCCCTCCAAGGCACGTAAGGCATCGGTATCGTCGAACCACAATTCGGCGATACCGTCAGCCGCCGGTTCACGTTTGCGATAGCCGGACAGCAAGGTATGCGACTGCACGTAGCGCCGCACGCCGGGCATGCGGCCTGCGATCGGACCGTGCACGTTCAACCAGTAATCCTGGAAGGCTTCGACTTCGAGATCGGGCCTGCGCTTGAGTGCCGTTATGACTTTGATCATCGACTCCCTCTCCTAGTGTCCTGTCCCGGTTCCAAGGCGTCGTATCGCGGTAGATCGTCGGGCGTCTCGAACCACGGCGCGCTAGCGGCGACATAGATGTGTCCAGCATGACGGACGTCCGCGAGATCCTCCACGATTCCGGCCCGCACGCGTACGGTATCGGATCCATCGCGCTGGCTGTAGATCTGCGCACCACAACGCCCGCAGAAATGCCGCGCCTTGCCGGGACTCGAAAAAAATGCGCGTAACATTCCCTGCGGATCCGCGAGGTCGAACGCGCCGGCCGCGACCGGGATGACGGCGTTGAAGGCGGCGCCCGCCGTCTTGCGACATTGACTGCAGTGACAGTAGACCACGGCACCAAGTGGCTCGCGGAGGGCGATCCGGATCGCGCCGCACAGACAGCCGCCGCGCATCATCGACGACGACCCTGAATCATAATTGCGGAACAGTGCACTAGCACGCTATTGAGGCACCTGAGCGGGCGTGGCAACATGCCCACAGCATAGCCTACCCGTGCATGAGTAACAGGATCACGATCATGGATATCAAACAACGCGGCATTTTCATCTTTACAGAAGGCACTCGGGCGAATGAGCTCGGCGAGATGGTGCAGCGCCTCGATGCGCTCGGTTACGGCGCCGTATGGTATCCCGAGGCCGTCGGCCGCGAGCCGTTCAGTACCGCCGCGTTCATCCTCTCCAAAACGCAAAATCTCTCCGTCGCCACGGGGATCATGAACATTTATTGGCGCGACCCAGTGGTCACCGCGATGGGGCAACAGACACTGACCGAACTGTCCGGCGGCCGCTTCGTGCTCGGATTGGGCGTCTCGCACCGCCCGTTCGTCGAGGGGCGCGGACTCGAGTACGCCAAACCACTCGCCGCGATGCGCAATTACGTGACGCAACTGCGCGAGGCGCACGGCGGCGTCTCGATCTTGCGAAACGCGGTGGTGGAGGGCTTCGAAGACGCGCCGACCTTGATCGGCTCCGCCAATGAGCCCAACGCGATCACGGCCGAGGTCGGCACGATGCCGGTCATCCTGGCGGCGCTCGGCCCCAAGATGACGGCGCTTGCGGGCGAGATCTCCCAAGGGTCGCATCCGTATAACACGACTCCTGCGCACACGGCCCAATCGCGCGAAATATTGGGACCGGATCCCTGGCTCTGCCCCATGTTGCGCGTCTGTTTGACGACCGACGCGGACAAGGCGCGCACGATCGGACGCCAGGTGCTCGGGATCTATATGGACCTGCCCAATTACCGCAACAGCTGGAAGCGCGAGGGATTCACCGACGACGATCTCAGTAATGGCGGCAGCGATCGCTTCATCGACGCCATCATGACTTGGGGCGACGAAAAAGCGCTCGAGGCGCGCGTGCAGGAACACCTGGACGCAGGCGCCTCGCACGTCTGCATCCAGCCGATCAACCCTGATAATCCGTCGCTGCCCTGCATGCGGGCGATCGAGGCCCTGGCGCCGCATTGATAACCGCGAAAGCATCGGTGACATCGACATTCCGGTTCTTGCTGCCTGCGATCTTCGCCGCGCTGCTGCTCGCCGGCGCCGCACGCGGCGAACCGGTGATCGAAGGGAGCTGGTTAATTGACGAGAAGTTGAGCGACGACCCGAAGAAGGCGTTCAAGGGCAAACTCCGCAAGAGTGCGCATCCGACGCCGTCCTCCCCCGCGAAAGCGAGTGGAGGGGGGACTGTGTACGACCGTACACAAGCAAATTATTGGGGCACGGTCAGCAAAGGTAACGAAGGCAGTAGCATCAAGGATCTCCGCAGGCTCGGAACGGCTTATCCCCTGGTCAAGAACCGCCGCTTCGATATCGCCCGCGACAACGACGTCTATGAAATCGTTTACGACGGCGAACTACCGCGTATGGTCATACCGAATCCCAATGGGCGCGTATTTTCGGCCAGCGGCGATGAACTCGTCGTCGACACCTTGGGCCATACGCTCTCCTATTGGGAGGGACAGGTGTTGGTGATCGAGAGCGATCCACCCGCCGGCGGTAAGGTGATCGAACGCCTCGACGTGCAGGACAGCCCGCGTCAACTGAATTATTCGATCAAGATCCGCATGAAAATTCTGAAAGAACCGGTGGAAATCAAACGCGTGTTCCAACCCGCTGACACGAGCGCTCTGAACCATGCGTTCACAGCGCGTTAGCGAGATCGTCACGAAACATCGGATGGGCGATTTCGATCAGGGCTTCGGCGCGTCGCCACAAGCTCTGCCCGCGTAAACGCGCGATGCCGAATTCCGTAACGACGTAATCGGTGCAATATCGCGGCGTGGTCACGACCGCGCCGGCCGCAAGTTGCGCGACGATCTTGGAACGTGTGTTTCCGGAGGTCGTCGAAGGCAGCGCGATAATCGAAAACCCGCCTTCCGAGTTCGAAGCGGCTTCGATGTAATCGAGGCTGCCGCCCACGCCGCTGATCTGTATGCTGCCCAGCGTCTCGCCATTGCTCTGGCCGTACAGATCGATCTCGACTGATGAATTGATCGACACGAAACGCGGCAATTCCGCGATCTTGACAGGGTCATGAGTGATTGAAGTGCGGTGCATCTCAACGACGTCGTTGCCGTCGCAGTACTCATACAACGACGCCTCGCCCGCCAGCTCGCCATTGATTACCGTAGGTCGGTGTTTCGCCGATTCGAGAAAATCGACCAGACCTTGAGACAGCATCCCGGAATACACATTGGTGTCGGCGATCTCCGCGAGCCGCGCAAGGATCCGATCGGGCACGGCGCCGAGGCCAATCTGGACCCAGGCGCCTGCGGGTATGAGTTCCAGCACGTGTTCGACGATCTGCAGATCACGCGCTTCGGCGGTCCCGGTGTCGTATACGCCGAGCGGATTTGACGACTCAATCGCCAGATCGATATCCGCGATGTCGACGCGGCTATCGCCCGCGGTCACCGGCATATTGGTATTCATCTCCGCAATGACGAGGTCGGCGCTTTCAATAAAATTCTGATTGGGCCCTACAGAGATCCCGAGACTCACCGTACCGTCGTCGAGCGGCATGGACGTCTGAACGACTACGACGTCGGGATCGATCGGGCCGCCCCGGCATACGACGCGTGTGAGTTCACTCAGCCGGATCGGTACGAAGCTGACCTTGCGTCGATCATTGTCCGCGAACAGATGCCGAATCTTCGGCGAGGCGTGCCAGGTGAGATAGTGAAAGTGTTCGCCTAAGCCCCGCTCGAGAAAGCGATAATCACTCCACGACATGGCAGAACAGACCGTGAGGTCGCGGAAACGCTCGACACCATGACTGAAAGCGTCGAAAAATTCGAGCGGGTTGGTGCACCCACTGGGAAAGATGGCAATACTCCCATCAGGAATGGCTGCGACAGCTTGGTTGGGGGTGACTATTTTCATGCAGTTCAAGGTCCGAGGAACCACTTAAAACCTGCTCCCGGATTCCGCTGCGCTCCATCCAGGCTACCTGACTGACGTATCCCGGATCAATCCTAGAAGTGTAACCGACCAAATGTTATAAACGCCGCGGCTGGGCTAGGGGAATAACACCGTGTTTGGAATCGAGCCCCTGATCTTTTGGGGATGGACCTTTCTTGCGCTTTATATCGGCATGATGCTCGTCTTCGGCTTTGTCGGTATGCGGCGCGTCGAGGACAGCGACGATTTCGCCACCGCCCGCGGCAGCTATGGTCCGATCTTTCTGGCATTTGCGCTGACCGCCACGACGGCGAGCGGCGCGACGTTCCTGGGGCTGCCTGGCCTCGCCTACAAAGGCGGCCTGTCCGTGTTGTGGTACGCCTTCATTTATCCGTTGGGCGTTTATTCAGGTGTACTCGTGTGCTTGCATGCGATCCGCCGCGCGGGCGCGAGTTTCGGCAGCCGCTCAATGCCGGAGTACCTCGGCGACCGGTTCAACTCAGACGCCTTACGCATTATGGTCGCCTTGTTTTCCATGATGCTGTTGTTCTATCTCGCCGGCCAGCTCCTGGCGGGCGCGGTGATGTTCACCAACATGCTGGGACTGGACACGTTTTCAGCGCTGGTCGTCACCGCGATGGTATTGATGATTTATATCGCGCTCGGCGGCGCGCACGCGGACATTCTCACCGATGGCATACAAGGCGCGTTGATGCTGGCGCTAGCGGCTATGGTGCTCTGGATGTTCCTTACCGGCTTCGGTATTGAAGGCGGCTTCGGTGCAATGCTGACTCGCCTGGACGACCTCGATCCCGCATTGACACAATCCTTGCATCCAACCCATCCCCTGTTCAATTCGCGGTGGGATCTGTTCGCGATATTTGTCTCGCACTTGCCGCTCGGCTTGTTACCGCACATCGGGAATAAGTTATGGGCCTTGAAAAGCAACCGCGATCAAATGAAGTTTATTTCGGTCGCCTTTGCGTTCGGCATGCTGCTTCCGGCTATCACCGCCGGTGGCATTCTCGCTCGCGCGTTACTGGGAGATGGGCTGTTAGCGGAAGGCAGCAATCCTAATCATGCGATCCCGGAGCTCTTTATCGCCACATTGCCGAGTTGGGCGGCCGCGATGATCGGCGCGGGGGTATTGGCCGCTGTGATGTCCACGGCGGACGGCTTGGTCGTGGCGACAGCACAGATCTTTGCGAACGATATATTCCGTCGGACCATCGCACCGCGTTGGATGGCCGATCGCGATCCCGATGATATCGATCGTAAGACCTTGCTTATCAGCCGCGTCGCGACTGTATTAATCCTCGTAGGTGCCATCTACGTCGCCTGGGATCGGCGCAATGAGAACATCGCGCTGCTGGTCTGGATCGGTGTCGGCGGCATGATGGCGGCGACCGCCGCGCCGATGTTTCTCGGCGTGTTGTGGCGCCGTGCGACCAAGGAAGGGAGCATGGCGGGTTTCGTTATGGGCGCGATCGTATTCAGCGTCCTGAAAATGGACAAGTTCGATGCCGGCTGGTTCGCGGGGGGCAGCCTCGAGACTATCGCCATCTGGCTACAGGCGCAGTCTATCAATCCTTTCGCATGCGCCACGCTCGGCGCCGCCGGATCCATCGCGGCGATGGTCATCGTGTCGTATATGACGACGCCGCCGTCGGAAGAACACTTAAAACGCGTTTTTGGGACCTAGTCCGCTAGAGGTAAGCTGATATGCCCGGGATTCTGCAAAACAAGGCGATCCTCATCACCGGCGGCAGCACCGGGATTGGACGTGCGACCGCGTTGCGCTGCGCCGACGAAGGCGCGGCTTTGACGATTGCCGACGTTAACACCGAAGCAGGCCAGGCCGTCACCGACGAGATCAATACGGGTGGCGGGCGCGCCTGTTTCGTCGAGTGCGACGTGACGAATACCGAACAAGTCAAACGGGTGGTCGCTACGACCGTCGAGGCCTACGGGCGTTTGGACGGCGCGTTCAACAACGCCGGCATAGAAGGCGCGATCGCGAGTATCGCCAAGATGTCGGAGGCTGAATTCGACCGCACGATCAACGTCGATTTGAAGTCGGTTTGGTTATGCGTGAAATATCAAATCGAGGAATTTTTGAAACAGGAAAGCACGGGGTCGATCGTCAATACCGCCTCGGTCGCCGGGCTCGTAGGTACACGCGGCGGTTCAGCTTACGGCACGGCCAAGCACGGCGTCGTGGGGCTGAGTAAGTGCGTCGCGCTCGAATATGCCCGCAAAGCGATCCGGGTCAATGCGGTGTGTCCGGGAGTGATTCAAACGCCGATGGTCGACCGCATGATGACCGGTACCGGTATCACGAAACAAAGCCTCGTCGATCAGCAACCGATTGGACGCTTCGGTGAACCGCGGGAGATCGGGGAAGCCGTGGTGTGGTTGTTGTCGGACCTGTCGTCGTTTGTCACGGGTATCGCAATGCCTGTCGATGGGGGTTACGCCGCACCGTAGCTCTGTTGTTGGGCGATCTTGTCCTTTTCGCGTTGACGCAGTTCACGGCGCATGATCTTCCCGGTCGTCGTCATCGGAAAGCCATCAACGAATTCGATCATCTTCGGTACCTCGTGCTTGGCGAGTCGACTGCGCACGAAATCGCGCAGCTCTTCGACGAGATCTTCACTCGGCTCGATTCCCGCACTGGGGACGACGAAAGCCTTGATGACTTCGGTGCGCACCGGATCCGGCACGCCGATCACGGCGGCCATCTGCACTGCATCGTGTTTGATCAGGGCGTCTTCAATCTCACCCGGACCGATGCGGTAGCCGGAACTGGTGATCACGTCATCGTTGCGGCCGTGAAACCAGTAATAACCGTCCTCGTCCATGTGCCCTAGATCGCCGGTGATCAACCAGTCACCGATGAACTTGTCGCGCGTAGCGTCCGGTTTGTTCAAGTATTCGAGCAGCATCACGGGATGCGGGCGCTTGCACGCGATGTGACCCTCCGTTCCCGGCGGCTGTTCTACGCCCTGATCGTCGACGATGGCGGCGACGGTCCCGGGCGTCGGCCGCCCGAGTGAACCGGGCTTGATCGGACAGACGCTGCCGTTGTTCGCAAGGAACACGTTGCATTCGGTCTGTCCGAAGCCTTCGTTGATACTGAGTTTGAGCTCTTGTTGCCCCCATTCCAATAAGCCTGCGCCCACTGACTCGCCCCCCGAGAGCACGGCGCGCAACTTGATGTCGTGGCGCTGCAAGGGATCGGGGACTTGGCGCATGAGTTTGAGCATCGTCGGCGTGAGCAGCGCCAAGGTCACCTCGTGCTCGGCCATGATGCGGTACGCCTCCTCCGCATCGAAGCCCTTCATCGCAGTCGCGACGACCTTACAACCGTGGAACCAGCCCGGAAACAGGATATCCATCAAGCCGGCCATCCAGGCCCAGTCCGCCGGCGACCACAGGGCATCGCCGGGTGCGGGGAAAAAGTCGTAGATGTATTCGAGGCTCGGCATGTGACCGAGCATCATGCGGTGGGGCTGAACCGATCCCTTCGGCATGCCGGTGGTGCCAGACGTGTAGCTGATCCAGGCGATATCCTCCGCCGACATTTTTTCATTCGTGAACGTATCGTCGGCCTCCTCGATCGTTTTCCAGAAATGGGAGGCCCCCGGTGGATCGCCATCGACGACCAGCACGCGCTCCAGCGATGGACATTCGCCGCGCACTTCTTGAACCTTGGGAAAATTGGCGGCGTCGGTGATCAGCACCTTGGCGTGGCTGTCGTTCAAGCGGTAGATGATCGCGTCGCCGCCGAACAGCACTGAAGTAGGCCCCGATATCATGCCGGCTTTCCAACAGGCGACGTGGGCGATTGCGCACTCGGGGTCTTGCGCGAGCAACAGTGTTACGCGATCGCCGCGCTTCAGCCCGTATCCACGAAGGGTATTGGCAAGCTGGTTCGCGTATTTGCGCACGTCCGCGAACGTATAGGAGTGCAGTTTCTTATCCGTATCCTCATATACCAACGCGACGCGTCCCACATCGTCGGCCCATCGATCGCACACGTCGTCTGCAATGTTGTAGTACTCAGGGATGTTCCATTCGAAATTGTTATAGACTTCTTCGTAGGTGGAACCACGTTTGAGTAAATTCGTCATCGCCTCCCCCTGGTCAACCGGCTGCAGATTCAAACGTTATAGATGTGGACACCCGTCAACATCATGCTGACGTAATCATCGCGGACATTCATTACAGATGCCACCTTTGCCTATAGGCCTCCCATTATGAGTGCCATTCCGAACGCTCTGCCGAGTGACTTCGACGTACATTGGTACAGGATCTCACGCGTGCTGGGCCACGGTGGATTCGGCATTACCTATCTCGCCCTGGATACGAATCTGGATCAAGCGGTCGCGATCAAGGAATACCTGCCCGGTTCGATCGCGACGCGCGGACCCGACCAGCAAGTATTGCCATTGACACCCGATCACGCCACCGATTATGCGTGGGGGCTGGACCGTTTTATCAGTGAAGGCCGTACGCTGGCGCGCTTCGACCACCCCGCCGTCGTACGCGTCTTGTCGGTATTCGAGGAACACGGTACGGCTTATCTGGTGATGCGATTCGAGCGCGGTGGAACCCTGGGCGCCGCCTTAAAGGACAAAAAGACGCTCCCCGAGGATCAACTCGTCAACATACTCGAAGCGTGCATGGATGGACTCGACACGGTGCATCGGGCCGGATTCATACATCGCGACATCAAACCACCGAACATTTATTTGCGTGACGACGGTCGCGCCGTGTTGATCGATTTCGGATCGGCCCGGCAGGCCTTGAGCGAACATACCCAGACCTTGACGACGCTCGTCTCACCCGGTTACGCGCCGTTCGAGCAATACCAATCCGACGGCAAGCAACAGGGACCGTGGACGGATATTTACGCGCTTGCCGCAACGGCCTACCGCTGCGTGACCGGTGTTGCGCCGTTAGCCGCGGTCGATCGAGGACGCGGCATATTGGAAAACAAGGGCGACCCGCTGATCCCGTGTTCGGAGCTGGCGGAAGGCGCCTATGCGCCGTCTTTACTCACCGCCATCGATGCCGGCCTGCGTTTCCGCGGCGACGATCGGCCGATCGACATCGCGGCCTGGCGAGCGCTGATCGACGGCTCGGTGACGCTAAACGAGGCCGCGGTCGGGTCGTCGTCGGCGACGGCTCGTGATCCGGCGGAAGTGGAGACGGTCGTCGCCGACACTGTGCGCGTGCCCGCGCCGGCGCAACCCGAGGCTGAACCCAAGAAAAAACGCTGGTACCGCCGCAAACGGGTATGGCTCGCCGCCGTCATTATCTTTCTGATTCTTGCCAGTGAGGAAGAACCGACCGAGCCCGCAACGGGAGCGCAACCCGCGTCCGGATCTTCCGACGCCACGCCAACGCTTCCCGAGGACGCCACCGAAGATGACGTGGCGCCGCCGAAGGTCGATCAAGATGCGGTGGTCGAT
Source organism: Gammaproteobacteria bacterium (assembly GCA_965217605.1). GTDB lineage: Bacteria > Pseudomonadota > Gammaproteobacteria > JAYYZW01. The sequence continues at coordinate 191,334 of CBDCJB010000001.1, read as the reverse complement.
GCGCCGGAACCAGAACCAGAGCCAGAGCCGAAGCCGGCGCCAATCTCAGCGCCAGAACCGGCGCCGCCCCCGCCCTCGCAGCCAGACCCGGTACCCGAGCCCGTACAGGTGGCGCCCGTGCCTCAACCGCCGGCGTTGATTCCGCGAGACGACCCGCCAGAGGACGCTGCGGCCGATCTCGCGAAGGCATTCGAAGCGGCCGTGGAAGCGGGAGACTACACGCAGGCGGAAGCGCTGGTGCGTAGAGCGAAGGCGCTCGGCGCCAGTCCGCGCAAAATCGATCTGGCCGAAAAATCGATCGTCGCGCACCGTGAGTTGAGCGAAGTCGTCGAATTAGTCCAGTCACGGCCGCACCTGCTACCGGCCAAGCGCGTGGAACAGGCCATAGACCGCGCCGCGAAGGCGATGGATAACGGGCGCCCCAGCGCCGCCACCGCCATCGCCAAGCGCCTGCGGCGGGAGTTCGAGCGTAAAGCGCGACGCAAACGCCGCTGAGATCCAACCCGAGCACGGGGCCGTAACGCGGCGGCGCAGCGGCCGTGGGGCTTGACATTCAAAACGCTGAATTTTAAATTTAGAATTCAGTTACTTTTTGCTGCGTTGCACCTATGACCATCGATCAGTCCCAACACGCCGCGCAGACGGCCCGCGAGCAGATCCTGGACGTCGCGCAGGCACGCCTTCTGCAATTCGGGTATCACAAGACCACGATGGCGGAGATCGCCGACGACGCCGGTATGTCGGCCGCGAATCTCTACCGATATTTCGCGAATAAGCAGGATATTGCCGCCGAATGTGCGGGGCGCTGTATGACCGAACGGCTCGAACGGTTGCGTGACGTGGCCCGCGACCCGCGCCTGACGCCCGCTGAGAAGCTCACGAATTACGCCCTCGGCATGATCGAGCATTCCCACGAGTTGGCAGATCCGGACTCGAAGATCGGCGAGGTCGTGGCCTTCATCGCCCGCGAGCGGCCTGAACTAGTTCACGATAAAATGTCTAAACATCACGCGCTTATAGCTGAAATCTTAAGCTCTGGCATAGATAGCGGCGAGTTTGATATCGACGACGTCATCGATACCGCCCGGAACGTGTATAGCGCGTTCGTGTTGTTTGACGTGCCGCTGTTCGTCGGACTGTTCGCGCGCGAAGATTTCGATCGTCGCGCACGCGGGGTGGTGGCGCTCGTCGTCGCTGGTCTGCGCGAGCGCGCGTCCGCTCGAATAAATGAATATTCTGCGTGATATTCAGGTTGGTCGCATTCGAGGCATCGCGCATGAAAGCCTTTGAAGCCGCCTACGCCAAATGGGTCCTCGCCCATCGCTGGCTGCTGATCGGGCTCGGGCTGATCGGTGTCTGCGCCGGCGCTTACGGCGGCAAGAATCTGTATTTCGATTCGAGCTATCGCGTCTTCTTCGGTGAGGACAACCCGCAGTTGTTAGCCTTCGAGGCGCTCGAAAAAACCTACGCCAAAACCGATAACGTGATGATCGTCATCGCACCGCGCGATGGCCAGGTCTTTACGCGGGAGACCTTGAACGCGGTCGAGGAATTGACCGAAGCGGCGTGGCAAACCCCCTATTCGAACCGGGTCGATTCGATCACGAATTTCCAATATTCCGAAGCGACTGAGGACGACCTCATCGTACGCGACATGGTCAAGGACGCGTTAGCCCAATCCGATCATGACATTGCGCGCGTACGCGAACTCGTCATGGCCGAACCCGCCTTGTACAAACGGCTGATTTCCGAACGCGGCCACGTCACCGCTATCAATATAACCGCGCAGATCCCGGTGGAGGACCTCAATGAGGCCACGCCGCAGGTCGCCTACGCCGTACGTACGATGGTCGCCGAGTTCGAGCAGCGTTACCCCGACATCGACGCTTATCTCACCGGCATGGTGATGATGAACAACACGTTCTTCGAGTCGGCCGTCAACGACTCGTCATCGCTGATCCCGATAAGTTTCACGCTGATGCTGGCCATCCTGGCTGTGCTCGTAGGTGGGTTCTTCGGCACACTGGTGACCCTTTTAGTCATCGGTTTCTCGATTATCACGGCGATGGGCATTGCCGGCCATTTGGGCATTGGGTTGACCACGGCGACGTCCACGGCGCCTATCATCATTCTCACGGTGGCGATCGCTAATTGCGTGCACGTGCTCGTGACTTTTCTGTATGGATTACGTCACGGGGAGGCCCGCGCTCAAGCGATGGAAGAAAGTCTCAGGGTCAATCTGCAGCCGGTCTTCGTCGCAAGCTTGACGACTTCGATCGGCTTTCTCACGTTGAATTTTTCCGACGTGCCACCCTTCCGTGATCTCGGCACCATCGTCGCGATTGGTGTTCTCGTATCGTTCATACTCTCCGTCACGTTTCTGCCTTCGGCGCTAACGCTCTTACCGGTTAGCGCGCGACAAAAACAAGAGTCACATGCGTCGTTGATGGAACGCCTGGCTGAGTTCGTGATCAAGCGTCGACGGATGCTGCTATGGGGCACCACCATCGTTATCGTCGCGTCCATTGCGAATGTGCCGCGCAATGAATTGAACGATGTCTTTTTGCATTATTTCGATAAATCCATCGCCTTCCGGACGGATACCGATTTCACCCTCGACAACCTCACGGGCCTTTACGTTATCAATTACTCGCTCGAATCGGGCGAGTCGGGCGGCATCAGCGATCCCGCTTTTCTAGCCGACGTCGAACGATTTTCCGAGTGGTTGGAGACACAACGCGAGATCGTCCACGTCGATCGCATTACCAATGTCATGAAGCGCCTGAACAAGAATATGCACGCCGATGACGACAGCTTCTACCGCCTGCCCGAAGACCGCGAACTGGCCGCGCAATACCTGTTGCTCTATGAAATGTCCTTACCCTACGGCCTCGATCTCAATAACCAGATCAACGTCGACAAGTCCTCGACCAAGGTCGCGGCCACGATGACGCTCGTATCCAGTAACGAACAGGTGGGGTTCGATGTGCGCGCCCTCGACTGGCTGGATAAAAACGCACCGGCGGTTGCATCTGCCAATAGCGCCGGCGCCAACTTGATGTTTTCCAATATCGGCAAACGCAATATCAGCGCGATGCTGATCGGAACCACCGTGGCGCTCGTACTGATTTCGATGATCTTGATCCTCGCTTTACGTTCGCTGAAACTTGGGCTGGTTAGCTTGATCCCCAACCTCGTTCCGGCCGCGATGGGCTTCGGGCTATGGGGTATTTTCGTCGGACAGGTGGGCCTCGCGCTGTCGATCGTTGCGAGCTTGACCTTGGGTATCGTCGTCGATGACTCGGTCCACTTTTTATCGAAGTATCTCCGCGCACGGCGCGAAAAGAGATTGCCGGCGCAGGACGCGGTGCGTTACGCCTTTAGAACCGTCGGCCACGCGTTGTTCGTCACGAGCATCGTATTAGTGGTCGGGTTTTCGGTGCTCGCGACATCCAGCTTCGAAATCAACTCTGCCATGGGCCTGATGAGCGCAGTCGTGATTTCGCTGGCTCTGTTCACCGACTTTTTGTTATTACCACCACTACTCATGAAAATTGAAGGAGACGACGATGACGCCTCGATTGTTGTGCATAGCGCTGATCGCGCTGCTGCCGCTTGACGCCACGGCGGAAACGCCGGAAGAAAAGGGCCTCGCCATCGCTATCGCGGCTGATAAACGCGATGAAGGCTGGATCGATGGCAAAGCCAATATGGAGATGGTCCTGCGCAACAAACAGGGCGAAGAGAGCACACGCAAGCTCCGCATCAATTCGCTGGAAGTCATCGGCGACGGCGACAAGAGCCTGTCGGTGTTCGACTCGCCGAAAGATATCAAGGGTACTGCGTTTTTGAGTTATACCCATGCGCTGACGCCGGACGATCAATGGCTGTATCTGCCCGCGCTCAAACGGGTGAAGCGCATCGCATCGGCGAACAAATCGGGGCCTTTTGTCGGGAGCGAGTTTGCCTACGAGGATCTCACTTCGCAGGAAGTCGAAAAATACACCTATAAATGGCTCCGGGACGAGGACTTGGACGGCCGCCCCGCGTTCGTCGTCGAAGCCTATCCCGCGTACGAAAATTCCGGCTATACGCGGCAGATCGTCTGGATCGACAAAGACATGTATCAGGCCGTGAAGATCGAATTTTTCGACCGCAAGAATGCCCAGCTCAAAACGCTCCTGTCATCGGAATATCAACAATATCTCGATCAATTTTGGCGGCCGGGCCGAATGCATATGGTCAATCACCAGACGGGTAAGAGCACCGAACTGGTATGGAGCAACTACGAATTCAAAACCGGGCTGAACGACCGGGATTTCGATCGCAATACGCTGAAACGGATGCGATAACGGCAACGCAGGAGAGCAATACATGGCTTACAAGATCATGGGCGCAAATGTGTCGCCCTTCGTACGCAAGGTCCGGATTTTAATGGCCGAAAAAGGCCTCGATTACGAATTGGAGCAGGTGAGCCCGTTCTCGCCCCCGGCCGGGTGGCGTGACATAAGTCCGCTCGGCAAGATTCCCGCGCTGCTCGACGGCGAGCGCATCGTCAACGATTCGAGCTGTATTTGCCAATACATCGAGCGCAAGAACCCGGCGCCACCGCTCTACCCGGGAACCGATGAGGACTACGTTCACGCCCTTTGGATCGAAGAGTTCATCGACGGAGGATTCGTGGCAGTCGCGGGGGGCAAGGTCTTTTTTCCGTTGGTCGTCAATCCCATGATTTCGCAGCAGCCGGTCGACGATGCTGTGAAAGCGGAAGTCGCGGAGGTCGTCGAAAACGAGATTCCGAAATTCTGGAACTACCTCGATACCAATCTCGGCGAAAAGGAATTCTTTGCCGGAAATGCGCTGAGCATCGCAGACATCACCGTTGCTTCGATTCACGTCAACCTGAAACACGCCGGTATTGCAGTCGACGCCGAATCCTGGCCGCACCTGGCGGGCTTCGTCGAGCGCATGTGTGAGCGAGACAGCGTCAAGGCCCTGATCGAGGAAGAAGCGCCGGCCTGGAGCGCGAAGCCGGCGTAGATTCCGATTCGCCGGCATCCCCTCGCCTACCCCCCGGCAACCCTTGCCGTTTTAACTAAAGTTTTTGCCGCCCAAACCGATACCTCACTCCGGAGGCGGTGAATACCCTGGATCAAGGGTATATCCGTCAAAGTTGAACGATGCCCTTGCTGTCACGCATGGGTGTCCTCCTTGAGGAGGTAATCTCATGCCTCAAAGTATTAATACGAATCTTCTTTCCCTGACTGCGCAGCGGAATTTGAACCGCACGCAGAACGAACTGTCGACTACGATTCAACGTTTGTCGTCAGGCTTACGCATTAACTCGGCCAAGGACGACGCGGCCGGTCTCGCCATCGCTACCCGAATGAGCGTGCAGGTCAGCGGCCTTTCAGTCGCCATCCGTAACGCCAACGACGGTATTTCGGTGTCACAGACGGCGGAAGGCGCGATGGACGAAATGACCAAATCGCTGAACCGCGCCAACGACTTGGCCTTGCAGGCGGCCAGCTACAACACCGCTGCAGACCGCACCTCGTTGAACCAGGAAGTGAGCCAGATCATCGACGAGCTGAGCCGCATCGTGAACCAGACTCGCTATAACGGCGAGAAACTGTTGACCGGTGGCTTCAGCGCCGATATCCAGGTCGGCACGACCGTCAACGAGACGATCAACATCGCCATCAGCAACCTGTCGCCGACGGGTCTGGGCGTGGCCTCCGAATACGCGGCCGTTAACGCCACGACCAACGCCGTTTTCGCTGACCGGATCCGCAACACCTTTGATGGGTTGCTCGATGGTGCAGCCGACACGTTGAACGGCATTGTCCTGGCAGCGGTTAGCGCCAGCTCGACCTCGGTCAACAAGATCGACGCCATCAACAACGTCACCGGTTCCACCGGTGTAACCGCATTCGGTTACGGTAATGCCGCTGTCGGGTCCGCCAACGTCCTCGACGCCAATGCGACGGGTGCGGGTGGCCAGACGGTCGGCACCAACGCGTTGACGATCAATGGCATCAGCATCGACGGTAACGGCGCGTTGACGACCATGGACGACATGATCACCAACATCAACGCGAAGACCGGCGAGCACGGCGTGACCGCCGTTCGGGATGCCGGTGCGGCTGCCGATCAGCACCGCCTGGTATTGATGAACCGGACCGGCGCGGCCATTACAGTCACTTTGAATGACGCGAATGCGGACGAAGTGACCGGTTTTGCAGCCGGTACAACAACCTCGGTCGATGCCGGAGCCAACGGCCTGATCGTCCTGAACGACGATCTGGGCACCAACACCGTGTCTTACGATGCCGCCGCAACAGGCTCGGCGATCACGGGTGTCAGCAGCGCCACCACGACGCTGACCGACGCACCGGTGAACTCGCAGGTGGTCTCGAGCGCCGCCGCCGCCAACCTGGCGCTGTTGTCCTTCCAGGGCGCCATCGATTCGAGCAACAGCGACCGCGCCATCTTGGGCGCCAAGCTGAACCGTTTCGAATCGACGGTCCGCAACCTCGAAAACGTGCGGGAGAACATCACCGCCGCGCGTGGACGGATCCAGGATGCGGATTTCGCCATGGAAACGGCGAATCTCACCCGCGCTCAGATACTGCAGCAGGCGGGTATAGCGATGGTCACGCAGGCCAACGCCATACCGCAAGCAACCCTCGCGCTCCTGCAGTAAGCAAACAGGACTAAGGTCCAATAATGAGATGCCCGGGCCGCCTCGGCCCGGGCGTCCCGACCAAGGAGAGGTAGCGTGATGGTCACTCATGTCGCAGCCACCAAGATGCAGGCGGCGTTACGTGAAGCGCGATCAACGACGTCGGAAGCGAGCACTCGAGGCACGCCCGCGGCTGAGCAACAAAAGCCGCGCGCAAGCGTGACGATGTTGTCGCCGGGTCGGCCGGAGGCCGTACCCAGTGTCGACGCCGTCGAGTTGCATGCGGCCGTTCAGGACATTGCGAAAAACGTACGCAACGTACAACGCTCGTTGCAATTCAGCGTCGACCAGAACAGCGGCCGTACCGTAATCACGGTCGTCGACAAGACCACCGAAGAGGTGATTAGGCAGATCCCGCCGGAGGAGATCTTGGCGATCGCCGATCGTATCGAGCGCGTCTCCGGGCTCTTTGTCGCCGAAACAGCCTGAGCTGGCCCCGAAATTGCAGGTCATTCCCTCAGATTTGCAACCTGATTTGAGCGCTTCGCTATGCTGAGCACGCCCGGAATCGGCTCCGGTCTCGATATTTCCAGCATCATCAGCCAATTGATGGCGATCGAGAGCCAGCCCCTGGTGCAACTCGGCGTGGATGAAATCGAGCTCCAGGCGCAGTTGAGCGGGATCGGCAAGCTCAAAAGCACGGTGTCGACTTTGCAGACCACGATGCAAGATCTGAGCGATCTGGACAAGTTCAATGTTTTCGCGGCCACCTCATCCGACGATGAGGTCCTGACCGCTACCGCCGACAGCACCGCCGCCAAAGGCGTGTTCAACATCCAGGTCGCCCGCATCGCGGAAAACCACCGTATGGCGGCCAACACCGTGTTTGCCGACCTCGATACGACCAAGATCGGCAATCCGGGCGATACCATGACGATTACCGTGGGCAGTACGGCTTTCGTCGTCGACATCGGCGGTAAGACGCTCAACGAGATCCGGGATGCCATCAACGACGCCGCCGATAACGCCGGCGTGACAGCATCTACACTGCAGGGCGATTTGGGTTATCGCCTGACCCTGTCGGCGGATGAAACCGGCGCCGCAAACTTCATCAGCGTCAGCTATAGCGGCGCCGATCCGTTCAGTCTGCAAAGCCTGAACACCGATCGGGACGGTAGCGGTACGTTTACCAGCGCCGACCTCGATGCCTCACTGACCATCGAGAACACGTTCACGGTGACGCGCGGGACCAACACGATCAGCGACGTCATTCAGGGCGTGACGCTCAATCTCGAAAAAGCAGGCACTATCACGCTCGACATCGATCGCGACAGCGCCGCGATCACGAGTACGGTCAATCAATTTCTCAATAGCTTCAACGCAGTCATCAGCGTGATGGACGATCTGAAAAGCGACGTGCTCTCGAGTGACCGCACCTCGTTGCAGAGTCTCGAGTCACAATTCAGGGCTATTCTGAACACAGCGGCCGACACCACGAGCGACTTCAAGTATCTTTTCGAGCTCGGTATATCGACTGAGCTCGACGGCAGCCTGTCACTGGACACGACGGTCTTCGAGAGTGCGCTGGCATCCGATCCCGACGGGGTCGCCGAGCTCTTTGCTAATGACCCTGAAGGCGTGGCCTACCGCCTGGAGGATCTCGCCGATACGCTGCTGCAAGCGGGCGGTCTGTTCGACAGCCGCGAGCAGAGCCTGGAGGCACAGATCGACGATATCGAGGACCGGCGCCTCAACCTCGAATTTCGGCTCCAGCAGAAGGAAGCGACGTTGATTGGGCAATTCAGCGCGCTCGATACCTTGATCGCCCAACTGAACACGACCAGCAGTTTTCTGTCGATTCAGCTCGAACAGATCGCTGCAACGACTAACTTCAGCCTCAATAATTAGCGCCGCTATATAAAGACCATCAACGGGGGAGATGAAATGAGCCACTCGCTCAATATTGTAAGTGTCGTCGATGAATACGCACGCCTGGGCTTGCGAACGGATATCGAAACCGCGTCGCCGCACCGTTTGATACTGTTGCTGATCGACGGCGCCGTCGACAAGCTGCGCGCCGCTCGGCGGGCGATGGAGCGATCGAAGATCGCGGATAAAGGCGCGAATATCAGCTGGGCGATCTCGATCATCGATGGCCTGAGAGCAAGCCTGAATCTAGAGCAAGGAGGCGAGCTCGCCGCCAACCTCGACCGCTTATACGATTACATGACACGTACCTTGGTCGAAGCGAATTTGAACGACGACCGCGGCAAACTCGATGAGATCGAAGCCTTGCTGAATCAAATCAGGTCGGCTTGGAAAGCCATCGAGAGTGAGGTCGAACCTGCCGCGGCCGGCGTGAGCCATAATGACGTCGGCGCCACTGCAATGTTGGTTGGCTGAAAATTCGTACCCTAGCAAGATGAATTTCGAGCAATGGAACGGTCGCATCGACGCTAAGGCGCGCGCCATCACACAAACCGCGGATGATGCTGATTGGACTGCAGTCAACGCGCTGGTTGCCGAATTCACGGAGCTTCTGAAGGCTCAACAAGCCGATCCCGATCCCAGAATCCGCAAGGTATTTGAGCGTGCACAAGATCTGATCAAACACGTTCTCGACGCCGCGCGCGGTGCGCGCGAATCCGCTCGAATGGAAATCCAACAGATCGCCAGGGGCCGCAAGGCCATCGCCGCATACCGATAATGCGTGCCGAATTAACGGGCTCTAGTGTCCTGTCCCGCAAATAACTTTCGTAGTTGGCGGCGGATTTTTCGTCACTGGCAAGGCGCGACGACGCTTATGTGCGGGCTCTACACAAGGAGGAGCAACGCCGCCAGGGGCGAAAAATCCGCCGCCAACTACGAAAGTTATTTGCGGGACAGGACACTAGAATTCCGAGAAGTATTCGGCCCGCGCGACCGCGGTAATCCACCGGATCAGTTCCGAGAACACGGTTGGGTCCCGCCCTGCCGGCACCGCATCGGCAAACTCCGTATTCAACGGTAAGGGCTGGCTGCGCGCGAACAGCGCCGCACACCCGACGTAGTGGCCCTGCTGGGATCCCTGCACCGACGACAACATCTGCTCGAAGCGCTCGAGCGAGGCACTGTTCATGGTCCAAACGTAGCGCTCGTCCCCGCGTTTCATGCCAAGGTCCCGCGCACCGTCCCAAATCATCTGTGTGGCGTCGGAAGAACATGCGCTCGCAAATGCCACGAACGCCGTCAGACTTCCACTGCCAATGCGGAATATGAGATCGCGAGTCTGCTCCCAAAGGCGTTCCATCGTCGCTCGATCGGCCTCACGTCCTTCCAGTTCACTGTAAACGCGCGGCAGGTGATGGAGCAGGTTCCAGCACATGGTCACAGCGGTTGCGGTACCGCCCATGACCAAGGTCGGCGCGTTGCCCCCTACTTCACCCTGTTTTTCTTTGTGCGGAAACAGCGTGCGCAAGGACACGAAGCGCGCCGGGTCCAGCTCGAAACTCAACGGGCATTGTCCGCCGCCGCGCTGCAAGTCGTCCGCCCATGCCCCGGTCGCCTCATTTAAAATGCGCATCATGATCGTCAAGGGCCCCAACGCGCCAGCCGTGATACGCGCGTAGCGCTCATCCCAGCTCGCCGCGCCGCGTTCGACGATAGTACGTTTGATTTCTTTGACGTCGAAAGGCCCTTCGGGTTGCTCGACGCTCACTCCAAGCTTGCGCGGATCGGCATCGATAAAGCGTGCAACGGCAGGCCAAAAGGCATTGATATACGCCACACTTTCGTGACTCGCATGCAAGCACTCCTGCGCGTCATCTGACGGTGTTTCCTTCGGATGTCGCAAACGAGTGAACGCCGCATTCGCCTCGTCGATGACCTCATCGATCGCGCGGTCGCCGGTTGTCGATGCGGCGGAGAAGGATTCGCGGCTCATGCCTTAGTGTACCCCGTTTGCTTATTTGGCAGTTTTTCACTGCCAGCAACTGGCACCGCGGATTGCGCAATGGCAAGATCGCGTGGGTTTGCACTTTTACAATGTAGGACGATGAATACGCATAGCGACAGCATCTCCCAATTACAAGATAAGCCCTTCCGTTTCTATGACAACCGTCAGAAATACCTGTTGTTCGTCAATACGTGTAGCGAAAAGTGGGTTATCGCTGAACGGGTCGGAAAGGAACTCGCACACATCCGTCCAACGCCGCCGGCCGTGCGGATCTTCGACGCGGGTGTGGGCGATGGCACGGTGCTGACGAGGGTGATGCGCAACATGCATCGGCGTTTCACGACGATGCCGTTCTACGTCGTGGGGAAAGAGGTCAGTCTGGAGGATGTACGGCTTACGCTCGAAAAAATGCCCGATCGGTTTTACGAGCACCCGTCTACGATCCTGGTACTGACCAATATGCGCTACAGCGAAGCGCCCCGCCTGGCCCCCAGATCGACTGTTGATGCGGCGGCCATGCAATGGAAAGAAGTGGAATTAGGCGGGTCCAGCGCGCATGAGTTCGATGAACAGATCACCGACTTGCAATCGTGGCTTGCGCAGGCCTGGAACATGCAGATCAATCCGGACACCGGCAATCTGCAATACGAGCGTCCCGCCGTATTGGTCATGTACCGGGCCGATCATCGTTTCTTACTGGATCGGGTGATTCCACGCATCGGTCAGGCCGCAAGCGAATATGATCTCGTCATTGCCTCGCAACCCTATCGTGCGAGAATGGAAACGAAGCTGAAAGTAGCGAATATCCTGGCGCCGCTGGTGCGCAGTATCGCGCCCGATGGCAGACTGATCGGTATTCATGGGTCGGGCAGCGATCCAGGGCTGGAAATCGTACAGCGCGTGTGGCCGAATGAGAATCCATTCACGGTTGGCCGCAAAGCCCTGCTCAAGGCATTGAAGTCTGAGCTCCGAACCGAAGCGCGCGCCTACAGGTTTAATCACCTGTCCGATCGGCGCTCGATATTCCGCTACGACATGCACACCCTGCCGTCCGAAATTACCAGCAGCGTCGGGACGTCAACGCTCTTTGCGGCGTGGAACGCGGCCGTCTACGTTGCGCAGATCGATGACCTCAGGCTGGAAGAGGCGATCAGGCATACGGCTTATCTGGACGCGACGCGCGATGTGCTGCAAAAACACGGCGGTCTGTGGTTCTACAATGAATCTTATGTCATCGCGCGCCGGGGGCTGGAGAGCGCAGGCGGCGTGTGACCCATGAGCCGGTTCGCTCGAAAACTCGCATCCCAGGCATTCGTCGTAACCAGCGAACTCAATCCGCCCAAAGGGACCGATCTGACCGCGCTCAAGGACTCGGGAACGATGCTCAAATCGTGGGTCGACGCCGTTAACCTGACCGACTCACATACGGCAAAAATGACGATGAGTCCGTTGGCGCCTGCGGTACGATTGCAGGAGTTGGGGCTCGAAACGATCCTGCAGGTCACGGGCCGCGATCAAAACCGGATCGCAGTGCAGGCCGGCTTATTGTCAGCTCACGAGCTTGGCCTCCAGAACGTGGTATGCATGTCCGGTGACGATCCGGCGTCAGGCGATCATCCGGACGCTAAAGCGGTATTCGATTTGGAAGCGATCGGACTGCTAAAGGCCATACACGCACTGAACCAGGGACGTGATTTAGGCGGTAGCGAGCTGGACGGCAGGACCGCGTTTTGCGCTGGCGCCGTGGCGAATCCAGGTGCTACGGACCTGGACAAAGAACTTCAGCGTTTGAGCGACAAGGTTGACGCGGGCGCGCAATTCATCCAAACGCAACCGGTATTCGATATCGCGGATTTCGAGCCGTTTGTCGAGGCTAGCGGCGGGCTGGACACCTACATTCTGGCCGGCATCATGCCCTTGAAATCGGTCAAGATGGCGATGAACCTGAACGCCAACGTGCCGGGGATCAACATACCCGACGGGGTCATCACGGCACTGCAGAACGCCGACGATCTCGTCCAGAAGAGCTTGGAGATCGCGGCCCACACGGTCAGAAGCTTGACGGGTATGTGCGCGGGCGTGCACATCATGGCGCTCGGCTGGGAAGGCAACATCCCGAAAATCCTGGACATGGCTGGGATCAAAAATTGAACGTTGGCTCCGGGTTTCAACTCGTGTCCTGCGTCGCGTGCGGATCAGAACCCGGCGAGCACCGGCCGCTCATGTCATCGCGAGTCAGGCATCAGGGTCACTTGCTAGGGCAGCCGCTGGAAGCGGTCATTTGTTCGCAATGCGGATTAGCGTTCCTCAATCCACAACCGAAACCGGACGCGCTTGCGCGTTTTTATAGCGCCGAATACTACGCGGGTCAGTCTTCGCACGATTTCGACGTCGATAAGCACCTGCACGCTCGGGAATGGCAGCGTGAAGTACTCTTCGATTGGGTGATCGCGCACCTGCCGGACGTACGTGAATGGTCGATCTTGGATATCGGCTGCGGCTATGGTGCCTGGCTGCGCAACTTCGATGATTCCAACCGTCTACTCGGCATCGAGCAGTCGTTACAGGCCGCCAAGATTGCCAGCGACCGATTCGGCATCGAAGTCCATCAGAAAGACTTCATGCGAAACGGCCTTCCTGCAGGCTCTTTCGACCTCGTGAACGGGCTCGCGATGATCGAACACTTCGTCGATCCGCTGGCGGCGCTCGTAGAAATGAACCGGGTGCTGCGCCACGATGGCTACCTCTATCTCCAGACCCCCGATCTCCGTGGGCTGGTCTTGCGTCGCGGAATTCCCCGTTTCTTCAAGCTGGTGCATACCTATTATTTCTCTTTGACCACGTTGGCCGGTCTGTGTGAAAAAGCGGGATTCGAGCTTGTCGCGACACGCGAACGGCCTCCGGTGCTGGCGACATCGGACTTTCTTCGGCCGCGGAATTTCCTCGTCGGCGAGATTGACATGCTGGTGCGCAAGCGCGCGGATATCGATTTGGCCGGCGCGAGAAGCCAAACCGGTCGCAGGGAGGATGCCGAAGAAATCGCCGCGCTCGTCAAACGCGCCTGGACGCGCGACCGCCCCTACGCCGCAATGCAGGCGCGCTACAAGTGGCCCGTGATCGGCCCGGTCATACGGCTGGCGATGGGTCTGGCCTTCGCGATCTCGGGCCGCTCGATCCGCAAGGAGGACGTGCGCAAGGTGCAGTTGTCGCTGCAGTAATTCCGCAGACCACTCCTAGTGCCCTGTCCCGCGACAAACTTCCATAATTCGCTGGTCTTTTTCGCCCCTGGCAGTGTTGCTCCTCCTTGTGTAGAGCCCGCTACACGGCGTCGTCGCGCCTTGCCACCGACGAAAAATCCGTCGATCGACTTACGAAAGTTTGTCGCGGGACAGGGCACTAGCTATTTTCTGGACTTAAATTCGTTGTCAATCCGCGAGTTGACCCGATCTTTAACGCCTTTAGCTGTTTTTGTTGTGCCCAGTCGTTTGTGTAGGACTTTTATATCCGTCATGCCGTGTTTCGCAAGTTCCCGCGTAAACTCCAAATCCTTGGGCCGTCCTGCGATGTACTTTGAAATAGCGAGGTCGTGTACTTCGAGGCACAGACCGGATACGCCATTCGTATTCGCGTTATTTACACGGATTAATCGTTTCTCCCAACCGCGGGGAAGCGCAGCCGTTTGCGGTCCAACGCCTTGCGCGTAATACCCGTACTGCTGGTGAAAAAAAGAACCTTCGCCGATCGATCCATCGACCAATTCCGCCAGGGCCGGTTTGTTTTTGGGGAAAAGATCAACTTCCATGGAAACCAGAAGCGCAGTTGGAGCGTCGGGAAACTGTCCCAGAATCGATTGGTTGCCGATAATGATCAGTTCGTCATCGTCTGCGATTGCAGCGCTGGCGCGAATGACATGCTCAAGCTCTGAACGCTGCATAGATGCTTTTGCGTTCCATCGCATCGAGTACGCCCGCGAAAGGCGATGACTGTCTCAGGCGAATGGCATTTTCCGTGCAACTCGTGATGAAGGCAGCAACGTGCGGCCAGGGTTGGGCGAGGATTTCTTGCCACTCTTTGATATAGCGCGGTGGCTGTCCGGACGATTGCCGACTCCAACGGCGTAAATTCTGCCGTGGAATCGATAGCAGGCTTCGGTTCTTGTTTATCTTGTGTGCGATCTTGCAATGCAGCGCAAGACTTCTCGCGTCCAGAAGGCGATGATCGGAGTAGACCGTTGAGTGTTCAGAAGAAACCGGTGTCCACTCGGTCACGGCTTTTAGACCTGCAGCGCGTTTGCGGGCACGGTAGGCGCGCATGCGCGCCGCCGGACTCAACGCGTTTCCGGAACGGGGTCTCCCTCGCCTTTTAGCAGCATTGCACACATAATTATCGTAACGCGTTACGTTAACAATTTAAACCCAGCCGTAACAGGGGGATTATCGTTCCGGGCATTAAATGGCGCGTGTGCCGGGCATGGGGATGCCGCTGTCTTCAGCAGTGGCAATCGTGACGGAGCGTAGGTCTTCGGGTTCGAGGTTATGTAATTGCGTCTTGCCTGTGCAGCGCGCCATCATCGAGGCTTCGCCGGCGTGAGCCTTCATGATGTTAACGGTCGCCACATGTCGGTCTTCGGTGGTGAAATCGGATGCGAAGGCGATGCCTTGCTCGGACATCGATCCGCCGAGCGCGAGCGCGACCGCCATGCCGTAGACCACCGCCTTGCATCCCATCGCGATGAGCTTTGCCGCATCCGTACCCGAGCGCGCGCCCCCATACCAGATCAGATCGATCGTTTCCTCTTTGTTCAGCGCGCGCAGGATTGCGATCGTATCGCGTATCAGGCGCAAATCGGGTGGCCCAGCGAGCTCTGGCCAAGCACCCAGCGGATCGCCGTTGCCGCATAACAGCAACAGATCGAAGCCGCTTTCCACGGCGTAGTTGATCGCATCCTCCAGGATCGCGGGCGCGTGAATCGCGAGTCCACGCAGGCAGCCCGCGGGCGGTGGTTTCAAGTCGACCGGTTCGAACCGATCGCCCTGCACGAATACCCATGCGGAGGCGCCTGCATCGGGTTCGTCGGCGGCGCCGATTAACTGCAGCCATTCGACCGCGTCATCCAGGCGCTGGCTCCCGATGTAGCCGCAACCGATCTCTTTCAGGCCAGTAGCGAGGCCCGCTTTGACTTCCGCGGGTTCGCGGTCGAAGCCGCTGGCAAAAAACGGCAGCTCGAGTTCGAGACGCCCGCCGATATCGGTCGACACCTTGCACGCTTCGCGGTAGGGATCGATCACCAGGCGCGAGAGGTTCGCCGGCAGGAACACGATGTCGTCGAGTGTCGCCTCTCGCCCTTGCGGAAATGGATCGGGCCGCAAGCGTAAGCGCTTGTCGAGCATCGCCTTGAGCTTCGATTGATCGCTGGGGTTGGTGCGCGCCATCGAGAACAGGTCTTCGCGATGCGCGACGGAGTAATCTGCCGAGCCCGTTTCCGCGTCGCAGCGATAGCAGCGCGCCGCTTCATCCTTGGCGGTCTTGAAGCCGTAGGTCGCTTCGATCTCGGGGAATTCGATCGGCTGTTCACCGATACCCATGAACTCCGGCTCTTGTAAGGCGATCTTCTCCCAGGATAGATCCTGCGCCACCTCGACCCGGCGCGTCCGGAACGGCGTGCGGTAAGGCATGGGCTCGTCGCGGCCCTCCAGGAACGCCTTGACGTAATACGCAACGCGTTGGCCGTGCTGCATGGCCATGACGATCGTCGAGCCGCCAAACGCGCCGTCGCCCGCAGCGAACACTTTGGGGTCGTCTGTGCGCATGTTGTCCCATACCGTGTGCACGCGGTCGCCCGCCATCAAGCCGAGATCGCCCAAATGATCGCATTCGCTCTGCTGACCCACCGACGCGATAACGAGGCCGCATTCGATATCGTGCTCACTGCCTTCGATCACGACCGGCCGGCGGCGGCCGTCTTCGTCCGGTTCCCCGGCTTCGGTCCTCACGCATTTCAGCGCGAGCCCGTCCCCTCGCGCTTCGACGGCGACCTGCTGGGCATTGTAGATGAACTCAATGCCTTCCTTGAGTGCGTGATGCAGTTCGATAGCACGCGCCGGGATCTCTTCCGGTCCGCGACGATAGATGACTTTCACCGTTTTACATCCCGGCAGGCGCAGAGCCGAGCGGCAGGCGTCCATCGCGACATCGCCGCCACCGACGATCACTACGGTTTCGGGCATCTCGGGCCGTTCGCCGTCATTGATCTGCCGCAGGAACGTGACGCCGTCGATGACGCGCGGATCGTCTTCGCCGGGAATGCCCATGCCTTTGCCCCACCAGGAGCCGATGGTGAGCACGACCGCGTCGTGCCGGTCCTTCAATTCCTGCAGGGACACGTCTTTACCGAGCTCGGTATTGAGGTGGACCTGCAACCCCGGACAGCGCTGCATCAGGCGGTCGATGTCCTCGTCGATGACGCCGGGCGGCAGGCGAAACGCGGGGATCCCCCAGATCATCAAGCCACCGAGGCGATCGGTCATCTCGTAGACATGGACCTCATAACCGGCAACGGACAAGTCGTGCGCCGCGACGAGACCCGCGGGCCCGGAGCCGACAACGGCGATCGTGTGCTCTTGGCTCACTTCGATGGCCGGCGGATCGTAACGATGCCCGACCGCATCCATCACGTAGCGTTTGAGATTGCGGATCTGAACGGGGCCGTCGCTGGCCGTACGGCGGCACGCGGGTTCGCACGGTGCGTCACACACGCGACCACAGATCGAACTGAATGGATTCGTCGAGGTGATCGCTTCGAACGCCTCTTCGAGCTTGCCCTCCCAGATATAGGCGATATAGGACGGCGCATCGGTGCCTATCGGGCACGCAACCTGACAAGGCGCCGGAACGAAATGGGTTTGCCGAGTATGGTCCTCGTGACCCGGGGGGGCGTCCGGCACCTGAATGCGGTTGAGATCGTAAACGGCCATGATCAGCCGGTCTTGAGCTCCAACGCCGGGTTGACCGCGCGATACTCAGGCTCAAACGGCAGCCCCGTGATCTTCGCCGCTTCCGGCGTGACCGCGACGAGGTCATCGCTGTTTAGATCGCGCACGTCCGTATAACCGAGCGCATGGGTGATGGCTGCAATCTGAAATCGCACGCTTTCGAAGAAGCGATGGATATTCTGTGCTTCGACGCTCGGCTTATAGCGCTGTTCGTGCTCCGGATCTTGCGTGGCGATACCCGTCACGCACTGCCCCACGTGGCATTGCATGCAAGCGATGCATCCGCCGGCGACGATCGTCGAGGTTCCGAAGGCCGTCGCATCGGCGCCCAGGCACAACGATTTGACCGCATCGATACCATCGCGCAACCCGCCCATGAGGACGATCTGGATCTTGTCGCGCGCCTCGATCTCTTCGAGTGCTTCGATCGCCTCGATGATCGCGGGCAAGGTCGGGATGCCGACGTATTCGAGTACTTCGGCGCTACCTGCCCCGGTCGAACCCTGCATGCCGTCCAACTCGACGAAGTCGAAGCCGTCCTTGGTCGCAATTTTGATGTCGTCGCGCACGCGCCCGGCGCCGAGCTTGACGCTCACCGGGAGCCTATAGCTGGTCGCTTCGCGCAATTCCTCCACCTTGATGACCAGGTCGTCGGCGCCCAGGATGTCGGGATGCCGCGACGGTGAACGCAGGTCGATACCCGCCGGGATCCCGCGGATCCGCGCCAGTTCTTTGGTGACTTTCTTGGCCATGAGCTGCCCGCCGAGACCGGGTTTCGCACCCTGCGAAATATAGATCTCGAGCCCGTCGGCGCGTTTCATGTCATGGATGTTCCAACCCAGGCGCCCGCCCAGGCATTGAAAGATCAACTGCTCGGCGGCGCCGCGTTGTGCGTCACTCATGCCGCCCTCGCCGGTATTCTCGGCGATGCCCGAAAGCGTGGAGGCCATGCCGATGGCCCGTTTGGTCGACGCGCTCAAGGCGCCGTAACTCATCGGCGCCACCATCACCGGCATGGTGAGCTTGAGCGGCTCGGCGCCGTTGATCCCGCCGATCTCGGTCGACATGGCAACTTTCGACACGACGTCCAGGTCACGGCCGGCCTCCCCAAGGTCTCTTTTGAATGCAAGGTCGGAGATATGCGGCAATACGCGCGCGCCGCCATAACCGCGGATCCGGTAACGGCCGATTTGAGACTTGATGAACACGTCTTCCTGGACTTTTGGATTCCAGTAGTCCGATTCACCCGAAAACGAAAAGAACGGAATGCTGCGCATCTGCCGCTCACTGGTTGCATAACGCAACTTCTTTCCGGCGTTCACGACTTTCTGGAACTGCCCGTTAAAACTGATCTCGTAGCGATCGAGGAATTCCATGATGCTGTCGCGTTCCGCGCCGTCCATGTCGGTCAGCGTCGCATCTGAACCCAGGGTCTCGACCTTGCCGCCAACGTAAATGTCGCCGCTGGCCATGTCTTCGCCGACGCGTTCACCGGAGTTGCCGAGGATGACGATGCGGCCGCCGTACATGAGATACCCGGCCATGAAATTTGCGTTGCCTGCGCACAGGAGCGTTCCGGCTTTCATGACCTGGCCCGAGCGCGAACCCATGTTGCCGTGAACCACGACCTCGCCGCCGCGGATGGCCACGCCTGCGATGGCGCCGGCATTACCCTTCACGACAACCGAGCCATTGTAGATATTGTCGCCCAGTCCCCAGCCGGCATTACGTTCGACGACGAAATGGGCGGCGTCCGACAGCCCCGCGCAGAAGTAACCGGCTGAACCGCGAATCGTAACGTTGATGGGTGACGTCAGGCCGACGCCGAGGTGATGACGCGCATCCGGGTTGACGAGCTCGACGTCTTCGCCCGCCTCGCCGTGAGAGCGGATTAATTCGTTGGCTTGGCGGACGGCGACGTCGGCTAGATCGATCGTGACCATGTGTTGAACGTGCCGGGCGGCGGTTCGTGGGTGTTGAGGGCCTGACCGGGGAACAGCCGGTTCAGCGACACCTCTTCGGACGCGACGGCGATCAAATCGTCGTTCTCGTACATGATCATCGGCTTCACCGCCAGGCGGTCCTTCGCATAGCCAATTTCGTCTTTGGTCGATACTAAAAAGGAGAACGTGCCGTCGAGATCGTCGATAGACGTTTCGAGCGCGTCGCGCAGTGCGACGCCCTGCGACAGTTTGTCGGCCAAATAAACAGCGATGAGTTCGCTGTCGTTGTCGGTCGTGAATTCAAAGCCGCGTTGCTCCAGGCGGCGGCGCATCTTCCAGTAATTCGTAATCTGGCCGTTGTGCACGATCGCGATATCGCCGAAGCCGGTCGCCCAGAACGGATGGGCCGATTCGGGTTTGACCTCGGATTCCGTCGCCAGGCGCACGTGACCGAGCCCGTGGGAGCCCTTGAACTCATGCACGTCGTATTTGTCGTCGATGTCATGAGCGCCGCCGACGTCCTTGATGATCTCGAGGCTCGAACCGATCGAGATGACCTTCGCGGCATGCTCCATGGCATAGGCAAACGGCTTGATATCACCGTCGTAGGTGACCGTAATTCGGTAGTTGGTGGCGATTGTCTCCTCTTCGATGACGTCGCCGCCGTATTCGGCCACGATATCCTTGATATGGGCGATGGCCGCGTGCGCTTCTTCGCCTTCACCGATGAAGAAGCGCAATTTGAGCTGACCCTGCTCAGGATGCCCGTACAGGGCGAAACCCGTGGAATCCGGGCCGCGGTGCTGGCACCCGTCGAGCATGTCGATGAGTGCTTCGCCCGTCGAACGCTCATCGCCGCCCGTTTTGAACAGAATTCCGGCAATGCCACACATGGGAAGTCTCCGGGTTCGGTGGTCTCCAGCGGCCCGTATTCTAGCGGAGTTCGGGCCGCCGCGGCTCCAGCGAAAGTTGCATCCTATGAATTTTTGTTTACCACAGTACAACTCGCGTTAGGAACCGTCAAGCCGGCCACCGCGAGTACGGGGAGCGATGTTGCGGGGCGGATCCGGGCGAAAACGCCCGCCGGTCGCGCAATTGTCAGGGGTTTAAGGCGGGTTCGTATTCGCCAGACCGGGAAAGAGGTCCAGACCGTCGGCCAGGAGGACCCGGATCTCCTTCGGCAAATCGTTCAGAACGGTCGGATCCGTGCTAACGCGTGTGCGGATCTGCTCGCCGAGATCGGCGATTTCCTCGTCGTTCCAGCCGAAACCGGTCTCATTGGCCGCCACCAGGCTGAGGTGATCCGCCGCGCGGAAAATGCAGCCATTGAGCGACAACTCGCTCTCTTTGTCATAACCGCGATAGAGTTGCGCGGTCTGTGCGGTACTCATTTATTGCCTCTCCACGGCGCTCGCCGGGCGCCAAATGGTATACAGCAGTAATGTCGTCCGCGCGGCGCAAAACTTTAGCTCAACTATAGTGCCGGAAAGGTCGCTGAGGCAGCCGAACATGCACGTTCCGCCAAATATCTACAGTCCAATGGCGCCTGGCAACGGTGCCTATATCGTTCACGCAAGGCTCGCCCGGCGCCTGAGCAATTATCGTCTAAACTCGGTGTCCGTTAACAAGACGATCTTTCCGCCCTTGTTGAATGCTTATCGCGAGGCGGCGGATATCGTTCATACCGTTCCCGAATATGGGGACGTCTTTGCCCGACCGGATTCTAAGCTAGCTATAACCTTTCACAATTATTTCTGGGACCGGGCCTATCGCCGGCGTTGCACGTTTAGCCAGAAACTGTTCTATCGGTATCTGCAAAGTCGGTCCGTTACCGCGGCAGTCGATCGTGCAGACGCAATCACCGCGGTCAGTCAATTCACTTCAGAACTCGTGCGCCAGGCTTATCCGAGCGCCCGAGTTGAAACGCTTTTAAATGGTGTCAATACCACTACATTTTCGCCCAGAACGACACGCAAAGATGATGGCAGTATTCACATACTATTTTCAGGAAATCCCACCAAACGGAAAGGCATACATGCACTGAAGGCAATTGCAGGCGTACTGCCGAAGGATGTGTTTCTCGTCGTAACCGGCGGCCTTCGCAAACAACGGAATGCGTTGACACACCCGCAGATAAAGCAAGTGGGTAACCTGCCCTATGAAAAGATGCCAGCGCTTTACCAGTCAGCGGATTTGTTGCTGCTACCCACCTATCGCGAAGGCTTGAGCCTTTCGGTATTGGAAGCCATGGCCTGCGGATTACCCGTTATCAGCTTCGACACGTCGTCGATGTCCGAACTGATAATCGACGGAGAGGGTGGATTGCTTTGCGAGCCAGACGATCTCACGAAGCTTTCCGACAAAATCAGCCTATTGATCCGCGATAAGACGGCCTTGGCGCAGATGGGTAAGTTCAATCGCGAACGATGCACCAGGCTTTTTAATGAAGATCTAATGATCGCTGGTTATGAAAAACTATTTTCTTCATTAATGTGAAAAGTCCCGTGCGCATCGTTTTGCAGTTGTAACCGGCGTGCATTAAGACGGGTGAAATATCGATATCACGTCGCCAGATTCAATTTTGAACGCTGCATCCTCTCCCCAGGTACTGAACTGTTCTGAAAGCGAGAAATCATATTTCTGAAGCAAAGCGGAGAATATCTGTAGCGTGAGGGTGCTTCTCCAATTGTGATCTGTCTTACCGATAATGCCATGGTGAATAATAATCCGGCCGCTCCTTTTTAGAATACGCTGGAACTCCTTGAGGTAGCGCTCTACATCTACTGGCTCGATATGGACAAACACGTCAAACGACCAGATGAAATCAATGCTGTTATTTGCAATGAAGTCCAGGCTGCCCCCGTCATTTATATGAAAGTCAACGTTAGTATTTTCGCCGAAGAGCTTCTTGCAATGGGCGATACACTTTTCCGATATATCGACAACGGTCAAGTGCTCGGCGAGTGCAACCAACTGTCGGGTCCAGCGACCGAATCCGGGACTTATCTCGAGCACACTACTTCCAGCTTGCACGTGCTTTAGCATCACGTGATCAATCACGGATTGCTTCCATTCAGCGGATGGCGTCCATTCCTCTTCGCCACGCTCCCAACGGTAATGATTCCACTTCAAGGTGTTCTCGCGCACGCTGTTGGATCCCGGTAGATTGAATCGCTTTTCCAGACCATGCATGGTTTTTTCAAGTGAACGACGAGATTCATTCAGGAAATGGCTAACGCTGAAGCACAAGGTCCAAAGGATGCCGTTTAATCGCACGTGCAAAGCGAAAAGCTTGAAGTAGAACTTAATCGGGTAACTACCCATCGTTACTCCTTCGTCTGATAACCGCGGTATTCTTTTTCACGGGACAGCACACTAGAGTACCGGCATGAATACTCATTGGCGGCTACCGAGAAGTTGCATCTCCGACATTCTGTTTCTACCGAACGGGGTGCTGCATGACGCAGCTATGATAGCTATCGCAAAGGTTCCGCCCAGTATTAGTGTGTTGTCGATTTGATCCGAAAAGTCGGGCGGCCCGACGTACCACCGAAAGCCGATGCATAGGGTTGCTACGGACAGCACCGGCAAAATCAAGGCGTGTAGATACCATCGCCCTTGCTCTCGTTTGAGGTATTTTCGGTGCATCAGCGGAACGCCGACCACGATATAAATCGCGTTCAACAGAACCCAGACATAGGCGGCGCCAACAATACCGTTCTTCGTGATGGACCAATATGTCAGTGGAACGAACGTTAAGACCAATACGAAGTTCAGAGACACCAGTAAGCGCGTATAGCCGTAGGAAAGCTGCAAAGCGTAGGGCAAACTCATAAACCCGTTAAGTACCGTTCCGATCGCGTAAACGGTCAACACGCCCGCACCGGCGATCGCGATCGCCTCGTCCTGGGTCCACAACATCAAGAGTTCACTCGCGTATACCGAGATGACGCCGCCGGTCGATACCAGGATTATTGCAAGCAGTTGGGCGGATTTATGATAGGTCACAGTTAATAAGGCCTGTTCCTTTTTCGCTATCAGCTCGGTCATGCGGGGATACGCACCATTGATAATCGGCGTCGTAAGCGACGTAAGCGCACTGCAAATAGACGTCGCCAGGGTGTACAGACCCAGATATCGTAGTGGCAGCATCAGCGAGATCAGAACCTTGTCGGTTTGCAGCAATATGGTCGCCAGAACATTCACGCTGAATACGCCGAAAGCGAAGTCCCAGACGCGTTTTAAGATCTGAATGTCAAAACCGATCTTTTCATCGGCCCTTGGCATCAAGCGGTAAGCTTTACGGGCAACGATGATTAATTCGGCAGTCGCGGCGGCGGCCTGAAACATAAAAAAGGCTTCGATAGTCGGGGATACGTAAATAAGGAGCGGGATCACCCCGAGGCCGCGAATCGTCGCAAACACTACGATGATTTTGTTGAGCCAGACTTGCTCCTGCAGTCCCATGATCGCTCCGCGATACAGCGCCATGAACCACCGAATGGAGATGATGAAACCCATCATCACGATCGTCGCCTCGATCGCGGAAATCGGCAGTTCTTCTACCCTTAGCCACGAGCCGGCGATGGGAGCGGCGAGTACGAATGATGTTGAGATGACCGCACCGACAACGACGATGTAAACGCACTCGAGGGTGCGCAAAAGGCGGCGCGCCCATATATGGTCATGCTCGCCGGCGCTGTATCGCGCCATTTCTCGATTCAACGTGGGGGTCATGCCCATATCCAGCAAGGCGATCCACGCCTGCATGGCGATATACACGCCAATCAAACCGTATGCTTCAACCCCCAGATATTTGATGTAGATGGGTACGAATACGATACCCATCAAAACGGTCCATACGCTTCCTATATAGTTTGCAATGACATTTTCTTTGAGTGTCGGCATCGTGGCGTGGTCAAACTCTTTTCAGATACCCGCTCGGTGCGGCGGAAATCAATAACTTTTCGTCCACGCCAGCGTCAACGCGAAGTTTCAGAACATTGCCATCACTCGCCAAAATAGCGCCAGCGTCAACTTGTTTCAGGTACTCGTATACCGCCGTTTTTGCATTATTACCGACGCCCCATGGGCGATCGGAAAAATACGAATCAGGTAAGTCCTCAATGATCGTATCGAACACGATGCAGTAGCTTCCGGTACTGACTAACGGTGCATATGCGTTCAGCTCAGCGAGAACGTGATCATGCGTGTGATTCGAATCAAGCATTACGAGGACCGTGTCGAATGACTGCGCGAAATCCTGCGCATTCTGAATGGTTGTTGGACTAATCGAAGAACCTTCAATGAGCTCGATACGGTTAGACATCGGGTGTTGCTCGATCGCCTTTCTATTGTGAGCGCGTATTTCGATATCTATCGCGAGCACTTTTCGTTTGGGAGCGGTGGGATCGAGAGATTCGCCGGCACTGAGTGCATCGCAATAATCGAGTAGTGCGAGCAATGATGCGCTGAACACGACCGAGCCGCCGTGGGCGATGCCGGTTTCTATCACCAGATCGGGCTTGACCGTCCAAATGAGTTCCTGCATCGCCACGATATCCTGGGGATATTGGATGATCGGACGGCCACACCAGTCGAAGTTATATGAGTATCTCGCCTTAATCGATTCGTCGCGGAACGATGCTGCGGCGTTCAATAAATCCGAGTTGGAGTCATAGGACGAGACTGACTGTTTGCGTTCGTCGTCGAAAGATTCAGTCATACGGTTCTCTTTGATATTGCGTTAACCTTCCTGTGCAAGAACGTTTCAGCGCGGCCACGACTGATCGCGATGGAAATCAGGAGTGCCAGGGATAACACCGAACCAAGCGCACGGCTGTTGACCTATGGCTGGCCAATCACTGCGTTCATTCGTTCGCATGAACCCCAGAAATTCTTTGGTTCGTAATTCGGGTAGTCGTAATACCCGCGGTCCAATTCCAGTTCAGCACGTCGATCCGCCAGAATCTTCTGCACTAACGACAGTACGCTCGTCGGTCGCCCGCTGCAGCAGTTGAATACACCATTCGCAGTTTCAGACTCGAGCAGGTCCGTCAAATACGTAGCGGCCTGGTTCACCGGCAAGAAATCGCGAAGTTGATCGCCACGCGACATTCGAAATACGGAATCTTCGTTTTCGATTGCCCGATCAAGCGCAGCGATTAGCGAGTTAGGGTTTTGCCCCGGACCATATAGATAAAAAAGCCGTGTCCATATGAGATTAAACTCGAATTCATCTTGTAGTTGCTGTAGTAGCTTGCGCAAGCTATCCTTTGATATTCCGTAGGACGTGGTCGGCGCTGTAACGATATCTTCATGCAGACAACCTTCGTGCATCCCGTATTCGAGACACGTCCCGGCCACCATAATTCGGCCAACGCCCGCTTCCACTAGTCCGCGAATCAGGCGATAGCTCGAACACACGTTATGCTCAATATGCGAGACGTTTTGGTAGTCGGGCAACCCGTGCCAGGCAAGGTGTACGGCGCTATCGAACCGATCTTGAATCAGGCCGAGGAATTCAGCCTCGTTTCCCAAGCGATATTCGCACACGCGGACATTTTCCGACAGCGCTATATCGCACGCCGCGATTCGACTTGTAGTAAGCGTAACGTCATGTGCTCGCGAATCGAGTTCGCGGACAACATGCCTTCCAATAAAACCCGTGCCGCCGGTAACCAGAACCTTCACTAGATTATGCGTAGCTCGGGAATCGCTGTGACGAATTTCGAGTTCCAAGATCGTATATGGGCGCATTGTCCCTTAATTTCGTCGATGAGATTCCACGGAAGCACGAGCAAATAGTCTGGCTTCAACGCGTCGATTTTCGATGGAGCCGAAATATAGATGTGACTGCCGGGTAAGTATTTACCTTGCTTGGATGGTGCTGCGTCGCAAACCGTGGCGATCATATCGGCCTTGACTCCGGCAAAATTGAGCAAGGTGTTTCCTTTCGCCGCCGCACCGTAGCCGACGACTTCCTTGTTGCTCCCTTTCGCCTCGAGCAAGAACTCCAGCAGCTCGAATTTGATTGCGTTTACCTGCGATTGAAAACCGGTGTAGGCGTCGACGGTTTGCAGGCCATTTTTTCTCTCAATCTCAATGAGCTGCGCTACTGACGCCGCCTCTTCGTACGATGCATCGGTCAGACAACCGAAAACGCGCAAACTTCCACCATGGGTAGGCAGTTCTTCGACGTCGAATATGCGCAAACCAGCAGCGGCAAGAATCTTGGTCGCGCTCATAAGACTGAGGTAGGAGAAATGCTCGTGATAAACGGTGTCAAATTGCTTCTCAACGATCAGGCGGAGCACGTGCGGGAATTCCAGGGTCACAACACCGTTTTCGTTCAGGACTACCGCAATTCCTTTGGCGAAATCCAATACGTCCGGCACGTGCGCGAACACGTTATTCCCGATTACCAGATCCGCGGGAGGCCCAGACACGATCAACCTTTTCGCGAAGTCCTCGCCGAAAAACTCCGTGACGGTTTCGACACCAATGTTTTTGGCCGCGTCGGCCGCCGCGTTCGTCGGTTCGATTCCAAGGCACGGGATATCCAGATCGACAAAATTTCTCAATAAATAGCCATCGTTACTGCCGAGTTCAACAACATAATTCGATTCGTCTAATCGAAGGCGTTCGACCATCATTTTCACGTATTCGGACGCGTGTTCCCGCCAGCTAGTCGAGATCGAAGAAAGATAGGCATAGTCTGGCGGAAAAAGTTCTTCGGCCCGCGCGAAATCCTGCGTCTGCACCAACCAACATCCATCGCAGACGAACAATCTCAAAGGGTAATGAAGTTCCGGCTCGCTCAGCGCGTCGACAGTTAGATACGCGTTCGAAGGTGGTGCGTATCCGAGATCAAGGAATTTTACGGTCAAATTTTTGGCGCAATACCGACATTGCGGTGGCGAATGACTCGTTGATCTGTTGCTCATACGGCGATTCCGCTGAACCCCGGTTCGAGCAAGGCGTGCGCGTTATCTCTATCGGAGACTTCCGTGATGTTTAACGGCCAATTTATGCCTATGGATGGATCGTCATAACGGACCCCTGCTTCTGCAACCGCATCATAGTGCGATGAGTGCAAGTACAAGAGCTCAGAGTGGGGTTCTATCGTTTGAAATCCATGCGCGAACCCTTGCGGAATTAAAACCGCCAGATTTTCATCTGCCGATAGACGTAATCCGTGCCAGCCGAGCAAATCTTCGGATCCTGAGCGAAGGTCGACCGCGACATCGAACACTTCACCTTTTATACATCGAACAATTTTTGTTTCCGCTGATGGCGGGTGTTGAAAATGGAGCCCCCTTATGGTGCCGGGTTCAGTGGTCATGGAATGATTAATTTGAACGATGGGCGCTCCATCGAATACGTCGCGTAGCTCGCGGTCGCAAAATAACCGATAGAAACTGCCGCGGCTATCCGAGGATCGATCGAGCTCCAGAATGAGCAAATCGCGAAGTGGTGTGCCACGAAACCTCATTCAACTGCTGTCCCCACGTAATCACGAATGTGATTCCGGCATAGTAGTTGGGGATCCCTTCCTTTGCGTTCGTCCACATACCACTCAACGACCTTTTGCAGGGTTTTCGTGATATCCCATCTCGGCGCCCATCCCAGGCGCGATTTCGCATCACCGCTATCCAGCTTCAAAACATCCGCTTCGTGATGCTGCGTTTCGGCGTCGGTGGTCCAAGTACATTGGGCCTCCGACAGGTCCACGATGCGTTCTGCGATCCATCTTACCGATCTGACATCGATTTCATCTGGACCGAAGTTCCACCCACGGGCGAAGCCATCTCCCCCCTGGTTCAACTTTTCAGCAAGCAACAGGTATCCCGCAAGTGATTCGAGTACGTGTTGCCAGGGCCGCACCGAATCCGGGTTGCGAAGTACGAAGTTTTCGCCGCGCTCGATCGCTCTCATGGTGTCCGGAACCAGGCGGTCCTGCGACCAGTCGCCCCCGCCGACTACGTTACCTGCGCGGGCTGTTGCAATTTGAACCTGTCTTAGATTCTCACGTGCATTTGAGAAATACGACTGGCGGTATGACGCGACCAATATTTCCGCACACGCTTTACTGCTGCTATAGGGATCGTGACCTCCCAGCCGATCGGATTCCCGGTAAGGTCGGTGCGTTTCCAGGTTCTCGTAGCATTTATCGGTCGTGATGATCACCGCCGCTTTGACCGAAAGCGTCGCCCGGATCGCTTCCAGAAGGTTCAAGGTGCCGAGCACGTTCGTCTCGTATGTCTCGGATGGGTTCTCGTAGGACGCCAGTACGAGCGGCTGTGCTGCGAGGTGAAATACGATTTCCGGTGCTGCCTTGATGACGAGTTCGGTTAAGGCGGGAGAATCACGAATATCCAAGTAGTGGGACTCGATCAGATTTTCGACCCGTGCCGCGGTGTACAAATTTTTTTCGAGCGGTGGAGCAAGGGCGCAGCCGACTACCTTGGCGTCCATTTCATGTAACCATAATGAAAGCCAGCTTCCTTTGAATCCGGTATGTCCAGTAATCAGTACTCGTTTGCCGCGCCAATATTCAGTTCTCATTACCACCGCTTCCAAGGCGCGTCACCCGAGTTCCATAGCGATTCAAGATGAATTTTATCGCGCAATGTGTCCATGCATTGCCAGAACCCGTCGTGTATAAAAGCGGAAAGCTGGCGTTCGCCGGCCAAACGTTCGAGTGGTTCCCGTTCCCAAACCGTATCGTCGCCAGAAATGTAGTCGAATACCGGCGTACTCAGTACGAAAAAACCCGCATTGATGAAATTGTCGTCGCCGACAGGTTTTTCCCTGAAACTGGTGACCAAATTTTCTTCCATGTCTATGGCACCGAATCTGCCTGGTGGTCTGCTGGCAACGACCGTTGCCAGCGTATTTTGCGTGCCGTGGAATTCAATAACCTTGCCGATATCCACGTCGCTTACGCCATCACCGTAGGTAAAACAGAAATCTTCATCGTCGTCGAGGTACTCCCGAATTCGCTTCAGGCGGCCTCCCGTCATCGTCTCGAGGCCCGTGTCCACCAACGTGACGTTCCACGGTTCAGCATAATTCTGTAAGACCTGTATGTTGTTTTTTTTCAGGTCAATTGAAACGTCGGACATGTGCAGGGCGTAATTGGCGAAGTACCCCTTGATGACATACCCCTTATACCCGCAACAGATGATAAAGTCGTTTACGCCGGAAGCACGATAGATTTTCATGATATGCCATAGGATGGGGTACCCGCCGATTGAAACCATCGGTTTCGGTTTCGAATCAGTCTCTTCGCTGATGCGTGTTCCTAACCCTCCCGCGAGTATCACTGCTTTCATATGTGTCCCATGCAAGCCGATCCAGTTCAGGCCGACTCAGCGTAGCAAAAAGAGTCGATCGACGTAAGATTATTCCGACTTCGTTACAATGAAATTCCGGCGCGCCTATTTTGTACAGCAGGCCTTTGCGCAGAACACGTGCACGTACGGCAATTAGATTCAGACGGCATACGGGCGCGTTATCGATCGCTGCTGAAAACGACGAGCAACTGCCGAACCAGGTTTCGTTTAGGTCCCTAACTTGAATCAGCCGCTGGTAAGCATTTGCATCCCAACCTATAACCGCGCGCAAAAGCTCGTCCGTGCGGTCGAAAACGCAATCGCTCAGGATTATGAGAACCTCGAGATCATCGTGTCCGACAATGCATCGTCTGATCAAACGAAACAAATACTGGACGATTTTGTAGAACGAGATCCACGGATTCGTTACATAAGGAAAGATTCCAACGAAGGCGTGATATCGAACTTCAACGATTCCATTCGATTAGCCTCCGGCACCTATAGGATGTGGCTCGCCGATGACGACTGGCTCGATAGCAATTTCATCAGCTCGGGCGTATCTGCATTGACGGCGGATCCTGATTTAGTCATGGTCGCCGGTCAGTGCAAGATCTACAGACAAGATGGGTCGGTCGATATCGCGAGACAAATCAATATCGACAGTGACAATCCCATGTGCCGCGTTATTAAGCACTATGCGACAGTTAGAGACAACAGTAGTTTCTATGGCCTCTACAAAACGGAAGTGGTGACGGCCGTTGAATTGGCCGAGCATAAGATAAGCAATGACTGGCAATTTCTAGCTGCGGTAGCTTTCCTCGGCAAGATTTCTACCGTAACCGACACCTATATTCATCGAGACGGTGATACGGGTGCATCTGGTAACCTGCCGGAGTATGCGCGGCAGCTTGGATTACCCATACTGTTCCAATACGAGCCGTACCTTGCCGCCGCTTTCGAGGCCTGCAGCGACATAGCGCGCGACAATGACGTCTACTCCAGATATTCAGCATTTCGGAGAGGCGTGTTAGCGGCGATGATCTTCTGCCTCATCGTGTTCAATAAGATATTGGTGCGGCGGGCGTACCGCGCCTGTAGAGCGATAGTCTCCCCTATCAGCAGACGCCTGCAGAAGTAATCAAACCAGACAACCGCGTTCATCGCGCGCCCTCGAGGCACAATGACACCATCCCAGGGTCCGGTGTTAGGATAGACCGGCGCTTCAATAATAATGATGCCCGGGGGGAGTGAACGTGAGCGACTACGAGGTCTACGATATTCCGCAAATGGCCATGCAATGCGGAATCACCCTCGATGTAAAGCTGGCCTATAAGACCTACGGTCGACTGTCGAGCGGGGCGGATAATGCCGTCGTCATTCCCACGTTTTACGGCGGCAGGCATACCGATACCGAATACATGATCGCGCCCGGTCGTGCGATCGATACTGAAAAATATTTCGTCATCATCCCGAACATGCTGGGTAACGGCTACTCGACGTCACCGAGTAACACGCCGGCACCGTATGGGCGCGGTAGTTTTCCATTGACGACGCTGTATGACAACGTGATGTGCCAGCACAAGCTGGTGACCGAGCATCTCGGCGTGAAGCGGATCAAGCTCGTCAGTGGTTTCTCGATGGGCGCGGCACAGAGCTTCCAGTGGGGCGCCCTGTTCCCGGACCTCATCGACGCCATCGCGCCGATCTGCGGATCGGCGCGTGTCGCCTCACACAACTACGTCTTTGTCGACAGCGCGGTGAACGCGCTCGAGCTCGATCCGGCCTACGACGGGGGTTGGTACGAGTCACCGCCGGTGAAGGGGATCATGGCGTTCGGCCACGTGTACTCGGCCTGGCTGTTTTCACAGGATTTTTTTCGCGAGAAGCTCTACGAGCAGATCGGGCTGGCCTCGCGAGACGATGTCGTGCGGTTTACCCAGAATTATTTTTTACAAAACGACGCGAACAACCTCATCGCGATGGCCCGCACCTGGATGAGCGCGGACGTCAGCGCCAATAGCCGCTACGACGGAGATTTCGAGGCGGCGCTGGCGGGTACGACCTGCCGCGCGGTCGTCATGCCGGGCGATACCGATCTGTATTTCCGGGTACCGGACAATGCCTACGAAGTCGAGCGCATGCCAAACGCCGAACTGCGGCCGATCGAATCGAAATGGGGCCACGGTGCGGGGTTCGGCATCGACACGGCGGACAATGCCTTCATCGATACGGCATTGAATGAGCTGCTCAACTGATTCGGAGGGTGGGTAAGTGAACGATCTCAAATTCGGTGTTGTTCTCGGCGATTTAACGATGAGTGCCCGCGAGTGTGTCCGCCTGGGACCCAAAGTCGAACAGTGGGGTTACGATTCCATCTGGTTGTGTGACCATTTGATCGATATCGACGGTGCGATCGCGGACCCGTATGCGGTGTTCGGGTATCTCGCCGCGCTGACTGAAAAAATATTTTTTTGCGCGGCGGTTTCCGATTGTCAACGCATTCACCCGAGCAAGATGGCTCACATCATTGCGACCCTGGATGAGATCTCTCAAGGTCGAATCGGTTTGGGGATCGGCGCCGGCGAGGCGATGAGCACGGTCCCGTTCGGGCTGCCGTTCGAGGACGACCCCGCTGTCCGCCTCCAGCGCCTGCGCGAATACATTGACGTCGTCAAGCTGCTGTGGTCGTCATCGGGAGACAACCCGGTCAATTACGCGGGCGAGCATTACACCTTGGACAATGCGTGGATCGATCAAAAACCGGTGACCAAACCGCACCCGCCGATCTACGTCGGTGCCCTCGGATCCAGGGCGGCTTCCCGCCTGACGGCCGAGCTCGGCGACGGGTGGATGCCGTTTTTCAGTTCACCGGGCTATTACAAAAAGCGCCTGGATTACATCCGCGAACATGCCGCGACCTGCGGGCGCGACCCGGGCACGATCGAGGCCACCAACTGGGTTTACATGGTCATCACCGACGACGCCGAGCTCGCACAAAAGACACTCGATGAGCTCGCGATCTTCTGCCTCGTCGAGCGGGGCAGCCTGAAACACGAAGGTTTCGATCTGTCGAAGTTTCCGTCGAAGCGCTATAACTTCTCACGGCTGGTGATCAGCGACAGCGAGCCGATCGACGACCTGGTCGAAGCCGCGAGCAGCGTGCCCACGGAACTCGTGAAGAAGATGCATGCGGTGGGCACGGTCGACGAGATGATCGAGTTTTACACGGCGCAAATCGAGGCCGGCGCGCAGCACTTCATGATCAACCCCTGTGGCAGTCCCGATGTTGACCAGGTCTTGGAGGTATTCAGCGCCGAAGTCATGCCGAAACTCAAAAAGCTGTAATCAAGCACTAGCGTCGTATTGTTTTAGAAACGCGTTCTTATGCTTGATCTTGCCGTTGACGAACGTAAAGACGTCGACGCCGTGTACGCGCAATTTCCGGCCCGCTTTCCCTGAAAACTCGAAGTTCCATTCCGACACCCCATTGTTTCCCGTGATTACGGCAGGCGCGGTGGGGATGATGATACCGTCGGGGAAAGCAGCGAAGCTCTTCTGCAGCGCCTGGCGTATCGCTTCGTGCCCAACGTGGCTTCGACCCAGATTGTCCGGTCCTGTCGGCTCGTGATACGCGCCGTCGTCATCAAATAGTGACACGATCGCGTCGACATCCTGGTCATTCCAGGCTTTAGTCAGGGTTTCCAGCAGTTGTTCGATAGGCATGGTTGTCATCCCGTTCACATGGGTAAAATTACGTGATGCGCAAGAATCTTACGATCGATGACCTCGGAGACCTACTGGAGCGTCCGATTCTCGCGACGCTCGCCACCCACCGCAAGGACGGCAGCATCCTGCTGTCACCCGTATGGCACGAGTGGGCTGACGGCGGGTTTTCGATCTCGATCTGGGCGCAGGACGTCAAGGCGAAAAATCTCGCTCGCGACCCGCGGGCCACGATCATCGTCGCGGAAAACGCGCTCCCTTACCGCGGAATCGAAGTCAGCGGGGAAGCGACCGTCGAAGCGGTACCGGACCTCATGCCCCTGGTGCGGCGTCTCGCGCAGCGCTATATGGGTGACGCGGGGCTCGCTTATGCCGAAACCTTCGCCGATGATGCGCTGGAGCTCGTCAGGCTTACCCCGGGCGCTGTGAGGGCTTGGGATTTCAGGGACGACCATTAGGAGACTTAGGAGACTTGACGATGAAACCGAAACTCGTAGACGAATACCTGCAGGTCGACCAAATGCAATGGGAGGACTTCGCGGAGGACTTCCAAACCGGCGGCGTGCAGTGGAAGCTCCTTCACGTGTCACCGGAGATCGGTTCGTGGACCGTCATGTTCCGATGCCCGGCCGGTTCGACGTTTGCGCCGCACGTGCACCATGGACCGGCCGAAGGTTATATCTTCAAAGGCGAAATCGAGATCCGCGGTGGCGAACGGGCCGGCGGCGCCACCGGGCGTAGCAGCGGCTATCTATACGAGGCCGCCGGTGCGATACACGACCGCACGACGATGACGCAGGAAACGGAGTTCATGCTGCAGATGGTGGGGCCCGTCGGTTGGAAGCTGGACGACGGCACGCAACGCCCTCAAGGATGGGCAGAGGCGCAACAACTATGGGACGAGCAAAAAGCTAAAAGTTGAATTCGATCCCGATGCTCAGGAAATCGACGTCGTTATCGTCGTCGCCGACGTCTGAATACCGTTCCCATTCCGCTCGCACAGTGAGGTGCTCGGTGAAATTCCACGCCGCGCCTGCGCCGTAGACGAGATCGGTACCATCTTCATCGGTTTCGAAAGCAGCCTGCGAGGCCCCCGAATTCAACGTGATTCGGCCTTCCGCATCCCAAAAGTAGGCACCGACCTTAGCGAAGATGTCGAGTTGCTCGAGCACGGGATACTGACCGATCCCGAGCACCGTAAAGCCATCGACTTCCACTACCGACTTGCCGGCGCCGGGGAGCGGCGCAGTCACCGTGAAATCACCATCGACTTCGCCTAAGTCGACGTAGGCACCTTCGATGGCCATGTACTTGTTGAAGTTATAACCCCAGAAACTTTTCCAGCCGAGGTCTTCGTCGTCGACGAGGACGGTGCCCGTCACGCCAGCCAGCGCGAGCGCGGCGTTCACGTCGCCCTTATCTTCGTCGTAATCCACGTAGCCGACGCTGCCGCCCAGATAAAAGCCGCTGTCTTCAGCGGCGGCGGTCGTCGCCAAGCCTACTAAAACCGTAAAAATCAAGAGTTTGTGCAGCGTACTCATAGCGCCCAATACCCCTCTCCGTGTCAAGTGCTAGGCGAGACAATAAAACCTTTTTAAACTCATTGTAATAGCTAACTCTTCTAAACTTAATTCTTAGATCATTAAGCTCAGGAATCTTACGGAAGTAGCTGAATATTCAGGAGAAAGAACCGGTACGAGGAAAGCAGGCAGAATGGAACCCTGCGCCCGGGCGGACCTTACTGGACGACCGCTTCCGAGGGAATTGCAGACGTAACCTAGTGCCCTGTCCCGCGATAAGGCGGCTCCCGCAACCCTTTGCTGCCGTCGTAACAGATTCGTAGTGCGGGAAAACTAAGCCACAGTACCGTTTCAAGCACGCATGTCAGGCCTCGCCAGCGACGGTTTCGGCCACGCTCGCTTGCGCGGCCGACCCGATGCCTGCTCGCGCCGTTTCATGACACCGGACATGCCGATTTCTCGCCCGTTGACGCTCGACCATTCCGCCGTCGACGCGACCGCCAACTTTGTTAACCGCGTTACGGCCGGCGACATCCCGAGAAAATCCGCGTTATGCTTCTTGACGGATTGAGCGAGTTAAGTCTGCTATCCCTGAAACCTGCCACGATGTCATGATCGACCCGGATCCCATTCTCTTTACGATTTTTCTCATTTTCACGGGAGCCGCGGCCTTGG
This sequence comes from Gammaproteobacteria bacterium, assembly GCA_965217605.1. GTDB lineage: Bacteria > Pseudomonadota > Gammaproteobacteria > JAYYZW01. The sequence goes on along the minus strand of CBDCJB010000001.1, from coordinate 155,525 downwards.
CCACCGGTGCGCTGTTCGCTCGGCAGGCGTTACTGGTCAGCTACATCCTGCTCGGGATCCTGTTTGGTCCGTGGGGCTTCGCCCTGGTGACCGATGCGCGGGTGATCACCGAGATTGCCCATATCGGGGTTATCTTCCTGCTGTTTCTGCTGGGACTTAACCTCCATCCCCAAAAGATGTTCGCGCTGTTGCGCCAAACCACTTTCGTGACGGCCATCAGTTCCGGCGCATTTGCGCTTTCCGCCGCTGTGGTCGGTTGGCTGTTCGGCTTCGATCTAATCGAGTGTATCGTGCTGGGTGCGGCGCTTATGTTCTCAAGCACCATCCTCGGACTGAAATTGCTGCCCACCATGGTGTTACATCACCAACGCACGGGTGAAGTCATCATCAGCGTGCTCTTGTTGCAGGATCTCATTGCAATCGCGGTCTTGTTGTTCGTTCGCTATCTGGGCCGCGGGGCGCTGCCGGCATTTGACCTCCTGCTGTTGCTGCTGTCTTTGCCGACGCTCGTCATCGTTGCGTTTCTCGGTGAGCGTTATGTACTGGTGCCATTGATGCGCCGCTTCGACGGAATCCACGAGTACGTATTCCTGTTGATCATCGGCTGGTGCCTTGGCATGGCTGAACTCGCAACGTATCTCGGCCTTTCGGCCGAGGTTGGGGCCTTCATCGGCGGTGTGGCGGTAGCTACGAACCCCATATCATTATTCTTAGCCGAGAGCCTCAAACCGCTGCGGGATTTCTTTCTGGTCATTTTCTTCTTTTCGTTGGGCGCGAGCTTTGATTTGACCATGTTGCCGGCGGTGCTGGTTCCGGCTTGTCTGCTGGCAGTGCTGACTCTGGTCTTCAAGCCGCTTGTATTCGCTGCCTTGCTCCGGCGAGCGGGGGAAGCGGATGCGCGCGCGGGAGAAGTGGGCATGCGATTGGGCCAGCTTAGTGAGTTCTCGTTGCTCATCGCGGTAATAGCAGGGGAACTGGGAGTAATCGGGGCGACCGCAGAGCACCTGATTCAAGCGAGCACGCTGTTCACTTTTATCGTGTCGCCTTACGTTATCGTGTTGAATTTTCCGACGCCTATCTCGGTCTCGAAACGGCTGCGGCGCGACTAGCCAGCAGGTTCTCGATAGGGGATTTCGAGCAGGGTAAAAGGAGCGCGCCTATATACGGGGGATTTGGTCTTGCCTTCTGCCTATTCTCGGGTGAATGGTGGAGCCGAGGTCTACCAAACAACAGGCCTAAGGTCCCATAAACACGTGCTTTCGCCGCGTGCTGCCGACATTGTTACCGTCAAAGTTACCGTCACTTTGGCAGGGAACTATCAAGCAGCGTGTCGCCCTCGCCGCTCCGACCATCGGACAGGAACATGATGCCTGGCACCGCTGTAGGCACGGCGCGTTTGAGACAACGCACGGTTTTTTCCGCGAGCTCGTCGTCCACTGGAAACCGGTTTTTGATTGTCCTATAGATCAAGTATCGTAAGGCGGCTTACCGGCCCCGGATTAACAGCGCGTACAAAGCCCTGAGGGGAGACGACCGGCTCCGGGTGGCCTTCATCGTTTGCGACGAACTTGTCCGCAGGGGGGTGACCGACCAGCTCGACGCTGGCTTGCAACGGATCGGTTGGCGTATTGACGGAGGCGCGCTTGGCCCGGCATTCGGAACCGTCCGCTAACTGTTCTTCCCGCAGGGCTCGCAGCATGACGCCTACGTGCACATCAGGGAAATCATTTGCCACGCTAGCCGGTCATTTTGACCTGCCCGCATTCTTTGGCCCAGTTTTAGGGTTAGTCTACGCGGCCTGATTCAGCGTTGTCAGGTCCTCCTCGGGTGGCGTCGTTTCAGGGGCCGGTGGCCGGTATCCCAGCGCACTGTGCGGCCGGATAGTGTTGTAGTGACAGCGCCAGTGTTCGATGACCCCCTGGGCTTCTTTCAGGGTATAAAAGATTTCGCCGTTGCGTCATTCGTCCCGCAGTTTGCCGTTGAACGATTCGCAGTAGCCGTTCTCCCAGGGACGACCCGGCGTGATGTAAATCGTCTCGGTACCCAACCGTTTCAGCCATCGCCGAAGCCTCTTCGCAATCATCTCCGGACCCTTATCACAGCGGCTATAGCGCGGGACCCCATATCGCTCCATCAACTCGGCGAAGACCTCGAGTGCATCACGAGCCCGGATGCGCCGAGCCACGTAGATAGCCAGACACTCACGGGTAAACGCGTCAATCACCACCATGAGCTTCACGGCTCGCCCGTCGTCGCTGCGGATGAAGACGAAATCCCACGACCAGACAGGGTTACAGTGCTCAGGGCGAAGTCGGATACACGACCCGTCATTCAGCCACAGTCGCCCGCGTTTCGGCTGTTTCGCCGGTACTTTCAGCCCTTCACGACGCCACAATCGCATCACCCGAGCATGACTGACCTGCTATCCTTGCGCCTGTAGCAGCGCATGGACACGCCGCTATCCGTAACGGCCATACGGCCCCGCCAACCCCACCATCGAGCGCGTTAACGCCGCTTCGTCATCCCTCGGTTGAGGGGTGTATCGGACCGATGAGCGGGACATGCCCAGCGCACGGCACACGCGTCGCTCTGAGTAACCCAGATTCGACCTCACGTGCGACACCGTTATCAGCCGCCGCGCTGGGCTTAGTACTTTCCCTCAGCGACTTCCTTCAAGATCAACTTGTCCACCGTCAGGTCAGCGACCGCTCGCCTGAGTCGGGCATGCTCAGTTTCCAGCGCTTTCAGCCGCTTCGCCTGGCCCACCTTCATCCCGCCATAGGTCTTGCGCCAGCGCTAGTAGGTCTGCGCGCTGACACCTAGCTGTTTACACACCCCACTGACGTTTTGGCCCTGGCCCAGCAACACATCCGCTGCCCGCAACTTGTGGATTATCTCTTCAGCGTTGGTTCGTTTCGATGGCAGGGTTCAAATCTCCTCTTTTCATCTTTTTATCACTTCAGACCTGGACCAGGAATTCCGGGCAGGGACAATCGAGGCGTTCGTCGAGCACTACAACCCTCAACGCTACCACGAGCGCTTGAACAAGCCGACACCCGCCGATGTGTACTACGATCGTGGCGCTAAAATCCTCAACATGCGCCAGAAAATAAAACGGCGAACGCTGACTGAGCGACGTCGGCTACACTATACAACACAAGGGTGCTTGAATGACCACCCACATGAGCAAGATGCTTTCTTAGACCTGAGCACCGTCTGTCCGAAAGGTTTTGATGACGTACACACCCCGAACTTTGAAGATTCACCATCGGGGCTAGCAAGGGCGCAATAGGGCTCTCACCACCCGGTCCATCATTCACTCCCTCAGCTATATGAATATCCCCAAACTTTGCACCGGCAACGTCGCATGAGACAGCAGCACCTCGCGCCGACGCAAACGCAATCCCTCCGAAACGCGCTCGACTTCGTCGTGTCGCTCCGCGGCGATGATGGTGTGGTCAGATGCGTCGCCCCGTCCATAATAAATGTGTACGTTGGAAACGACGCGGACGTTGCTAGCGGTAAGCACGGTGCAACGCAAATTACCTACGATGCGCCGCGTGCGCGACGGTGGATCTTCTCCCCAGGCGCTACTCGTCGCGAGCCGCGCGATGCGCATTTTTATCGAGGCAAGGTTTTCGTTCATATGCCAAGTGCCCGCACTGATCGGATCTTCGTTGCGGCGGCGGGTAATGCGCACGGGGATCGTATAGTGGATATCCGAGCTCAGCAGCGCGAGCCAATCCTCCATCCGATTATCGTCGAGCAGCGCGACTTCGTGCACCAGAAACTGATAGCACTCGAACCACAGTGCCATCGATGCCGGCTCGCCGATGCCTGACGCCTCGTCACATGACAAATCGTGGTCCAGTGTCTCGGACATCAGTTCAGCGCGCCCGGCGCGGGGATCAGTTCGGGGTAGCTTTCTTCGCGAACGAAACGTATCCACTGACGAAACGTATAGCGGTAGGAATTTTCTTCATAACGGTGCGAGGTCACGAGGCCGGGACCCGGCCAATCGTCGAGCGGCGTAGCGCTGCCGATTTCGTAGCCCGCCTGGTAATTGAGCTTCATCGCGCGGCCGACGATACTGCTGCTGGTGCGATTGATGCCGCGTCCGGCGAGTCCGTCGTCTTGATCGAAGACGCCGCCGCTGCCAAATGTCCGCACGGCGGCAAGTTGCGAGCTTTCGCGGAACTCGTCCGTTGCGCTGGCCGGGATCAAATTCCAGATCCAGGCTTCCATCTGCCCCTCACCGCGCGGCAGCCAGGTTCGAATTTGCGCGAACGGCGTCGCCGGAATATCGGCGTCCACGCTAATCGGCACGATGAGGTAGGAGAAGTTCGGAAACACGGTACCGACGAGTACGCGGCTCCGCCTGATGAGGTCGTTTTGCAGCTCATCTAAATGCGTGGTGTCGTAACGCGAGATCAACGCTTCGGGATATCCCCAGTATGCCGTTTCGCCACTCGGTGCAATCGAAATCGTGGTGTTGTGTCCGTGTCCGGTAATGACGTGATGTCCGAGCATGTTCGCCGCGGGTTGTATCGCGAGCGCGCCCACTTCGAGCAGCGAACGATGTAGGGTGACGAGATGATAGTCGTCGCCGAAGCCATCGAAGCCCGCTTTCCAACTCGTCGACCAGGCGGAACGCTGCGGCGGGCCGGTCACTTCAAGGTCGTCGAACAGGCCAAAGAAAATATCGAGGTAATACGCGGCGTCTCCGATGTATTCGGCTAACGATGGGGCTTGTTCGTCGAGGCAAGCAAAGTAAAGGCCGCGATACTGCTCAAGTCTTTTGACGGCCAACAGCCCCCCACTCTTTCTTATCGAGCCCGATGAGTGTGTCCTTGGGCGCTGGCGCTGTCAGTAACTCGCCATTGTTCGCATACGTCCAACCGTGATACGGGCATTGGAACTGCCGGCTGTTACCGCGCTCGACGAAACACACCTGATTACCGCGATGGCGACAGGCATTGAACAGTAGGCGTACATCGCCATCGTCGCCGCGCACGAAAATGAACGAGTCTTCTCCGATATAGCGGATCACGTGGTCACCGGGATGCGGTATCTCCGATGCGTGGCCAATGAAATTCCACACCCGAGGGAACAAGCGCTCGCGTTCGAGCGCGTAGATTTCGGGGTCGTTACCAAAGACCCACGCGGGCACCAGGCCATGTTCGAGATCCTGTTCAAGCGCGGCGAGGCGCGTTGCGAGTTCTGGGGACAAGCTTTTCGTGCGCAGGATGTTGATCTCACTCATCGTCTATACAGCCGTCGATTGATCGAACACAATCGCGCTCCTCGTGTATTGATGATTTTCCAGATCCGAGAAGGCCTGGTTGATGTCGTCAAGCGCGTAGAATCGGTCCGTAATGTGATCGAACGGTAGATCGCCCGACATCATCAATTCTATGAAACGTGGAATGTCACGGCGAGGGACAATAGACCCGCCATTCGTGCCCATAACAATCTTTTCGTTAATCAAGCCGCGGAGCGGAACGCTGTATTCGAGATCCCCGCGCATAATGCCGATCGCACAAATCGTGCCGCCGTTTCGCGTAGCGGCAACGCCCGTTTCGAGAGTTGCTGGCGCGCCTACCGCGTCATAGAAAAAGTCGACGCCGGCACCCGCTGGTGTTAACGCCTTGATGTCGTCGACGACATTCGGGCCCGCGAGAATGGCGTTGGTAGCGGCGCCGAGGGTCAACGCCGTATCGAGTTTCGACTCGACCTGATCGATGGCGATCACTCGCGCCGCGCTCAGCGCGCGCGCACCGAGCATGGTCGCCACGCCAACACCGCCAGCACCGAGTACTGCGATGGTCGCGCCCGGCACGACGGGCGCTCGGATCATCGAGGCGCCTAACCCGGTCGATATACCACAGGCGAGGCCGGCAACCTTCGTCAATTCGATGTCGGCACGCACGCTCACAGCACCCGATACCGGCACGATCGCGTATTCCGCAAAGGACGACTGGCAGAAAAAACTGCTCACCGTTTCACCACCGCGTGACAAACGTGGTGTGCCATCCGGCATCGTGCCGGAAAACGCGACCTCGAACCAACGATCACAAACCGACAACGCGCCGCGATCACACTGCGGACAAGCATGACAGGGCATGACAATCGAACATACCACTGCCTCACCCTCGGCAAACTCGGTGACGCCGGGACCAATTTTATCAACGTAGCCACAGCCCTCGTGACCGAGCACCACGGGTTTGGGCACGTCGAAATTGCCACGCATGACAGATAGATCGGTGTGGCAGATACCGGCGGCACGGATACGCACGCGTATCTCGCGCGGGCCAGGTTCGGGCAAGTCGAGCTCTTGAACTTCGAGTTTGTCGATTGCGGTCAAGACAGCGGCTTTCATAGCGAAGCAATGGTCAACTCGAAACCACAGCGCTTGAGTATGGAGCGGATCCCGCAGACGGTCAATCCGCCGGCAGGAGTCGATGCGCTGCGCGCCTACCTTGTCAACGCGATCTAAAGCTGTGAGACTTCGGTCACGGCTCGCCCGCATCGCCCATGACTGTTACGGCGCAGATAGTGAAGGAGCGTATAACCCTCACACGTCGAACGAATGAACCGTAACGCAAGAATTGCCATCATCGGTGCCGGTCTCGGCGGACTGGTGGCGGGCGTGCTCTTACAGCGGCACGGTTACTCTCCACGCATCTTCGAACAGGCGCCGGAATTTTTACGCCTCGGCGCAGGGATCAACCTTTCTCCAAATGCGATGAAGGTTTTGCGCGCAATTGGACTCGAAGAGCGTCTCGTATCACTCGGGATAAGACCGCATTCGTGGGTAAGCCGCGATCTCATCAGCGGTGAGATTCTCTTCGACTACCCGATGCGCGATGTCATGGAAGAAAAATTCGGCGCGCCTTACATCACGATTCACCGCGGCGACTTCCACCAGATTTTGCTCGAAGGTGTTACGCCGGGCACGGTCGAATTCGGCAAACGTCTCGTCGGCTTCAAACCGCACGGCGATACAGTCGATCTTGAATTCGAAAATCAGTCGAACGAGTGCGTCGACTTCGTCATTGGCGCGGATGGCATCAACTCCATCGTACGCGAAGTGTTACTTGGTCGAGAGCTGCCCAAGTACACCGGCTATGTCGCGCACCGTGCGATTTTCCCAGGCGCCCGGCTCGACGGTCTCGATGTCGACGATTTCAGTAAATGGTGGTCGGACGACTCGCACGGTGATCGACACATCGTCGTGTATTTGCTCGACAACGGCGGCGAGGAGATCTATTTCGTCACCGGCGTACCGCAGGCGGAGTGGGATCACGGCCTGACATCCATCGACGCCGATCTCGACGAACTTCAGGCGGAATTCGAGGGATTTCATCCGAAGGTACGTCAGATGCTCAATGCGTGCCCAGCCGCAACCAAGTGGCCCTTGTTCGAACGTGATCCGATGCCGGTGTGGAGCCGGGGGCGGGTAGTACTGCTCGGCGACGCCTGCCATCCAATGAAACCGCACATGGCACAGGGCGCGGCGATAGCGATAGAAGACGCAGCCGTTTTGGTTCGGTGTCTAGAAAAATGTGGCGACGAGCTCGACACGGCGCTCTCGCTCTATGAAAACACCCGCCAGGGGCGGGCGGCGGCCGTGCAAGAACATTCACGACTAAACAAATGGATGCGCGCGCCAATGGATCTGAGCTGGGCCTATGGTTACGACGCGCTGTCAGTCGAATTAGGCGTCGCCTCGGGTACACCATAAGAAGCACAGTGTGGCATTCGGGAAGAGCGATTGCCGAAATAAAAACAACTGTGCGTTTCTCAATCAGGAGAGTCGCACGATGAAGTTTCCAGCGTTTGCCTATGTGGCGCCCAGTACTGTCGCGGACACGGTCGAGATACTGGCAGACGACGAAGACGCACGCCCGCTCGCGGGCGGCCAAAGCCTACTGCCGATGATGGCGCTACGACTCGCCGCGCCGTCGTGCCTGGTGGATCTGAATGGTCTCGATGAACTGAAAGAGATTGAAATCGGTGCGCGGAGCGTGCGCATCGGCGCCATGGTGACACATAAGGACAATTTTCGCGCAGAGGCACATCGCGGGCGTCTACCACTGCTTGCCGCGGCCGTGCAACACGTCGCCCACGAGGCTGTGCGTAACCGGGGCACGATCGGCGGCAGCATTGCGCATGCGGACGTAGCGTCGGAAATGTCCCTGGTCGCGCTCGCGCTCGATGCGACAATGACGATTGCGACCGTCAATGGCGAACGGCGCGTCAAGGCCAACGAGTTTTTTCTCGGCCACTACACGACCGCGGTCGAACCGGGCGAATTACTGACGCATATCGACATGCCAGTTTCGGATTACACCTGGGCGTTCGAGGAGGTCGCGCGACGGCCGGGAGATCTTGCCCTTGTTATGGCCGCCGCCGGCGTGATCGTGAATGCCGATACGTGCGAGCGCGCACGGATCGTGTTGGGCAGTGTGGCGGACAGACCTTTGCGCGCACCGAATGCCGAAGCGTTTCTCAGCGGCAAGCATTTGAACGAAGACATCGCCGTAGAGGCGGGTCGTATCGCTACCGCGGATGTCGAGATGAACGACGATATCCACGCCACCGCCGCGTACCGCCGCACGGTCGGCGCCAAATTGATTACGCGTGCTCTGATGTGCGCAGCAAAAGAGACGAAATCATGAAATCCATCGCTCGCGGCGAATCCGTCGTAGTGCGCACTACGGTCAATGGACGCGCGCAGCAGTTCAACACGGAAGCGCGAGTGAGCCTCGCCGATGCCTTGCGCTACGAACTCGGTTTGACTGGTACGAAAGTAGGTTGTGAGCACGGTGTATGCGGTGCGTGCACCATCATGGTCAACGGCGCACCCATGCGTGCCTGTTTGATGCTCGGCGTGCAGGCTGAAGGGCGTGACATTCGGACCGTTGAGGGACTCGCGCGCGGCCGCGAGCTGCATCCGTTGCAAGACGCATTCAGATGCCATCATGCATTGCAATGCGGATTCTGCACCGCTGGCATGCTGATCATTGCATTGGCATTGTTACGTGAAAATCCGCGGCCGTCGCGCGACAAGGCCCGGTCTGTCATCTCCGGAAATCTGTGCCGCTGCACGGGTTATGAAAACATCGTCGACGCAATCTGCGACCCCTCCCTCGCGGAATTCATGCAGGGAGAAAAAGATGAGTAAATCGGAAGTCGTAGAACTCAAGATTAACGAGATTGGTAAATCCGCGCTGCGCAAAGAAGACGCTACCTTGCTCACTGGTCGCGGTGAGTTCATTGCCGACGTGGTATTACCCGGCATGCTGCATGCCGTGATCGTACGCTCACCGTATGCGCACGCGGCAATCTTGAATATCGATCTCGACGATGCGCACGCGGTTCCCGGAGTGGAAACCATCTGGACGGGGTCTAATACGCGGCCGCTTTGTGCGGGACTGGTCGGCGCGATCGAGGTCGACGGCTTCGTGCCGACCACGCAACCGTTGATCGCTGCGGACGAAGTTCGTTACGTCGGGGAAGCCGTTGCTATTGTTGTAGCGAAAAGCCGTGGTATCGCAGAAGATGCGGCGGAACTGGTCGATGTCGAATACGACGCGCTGCCGGTGGTCGCGAGTGTAGACGACGCGGCGCGCGCGGATGATCTGGCCAATTCGGAAGTGACAGGCAACGTTTTCCACCGTGTACTCAAAACCAACGGCGACACGGAAGCTGCGTTTACCTCGGCGAAATGCGTAGTCTCCGGTACCTTCCGCAACAATCGGATTAGCGCGGCGCCGATGGAAACGCGTGGCTGCGTCGCGCACTATGACTGGACGAGCGACCGGCTGAAGCTGTGGTCATCGACGCAAATGCCAGGTTTGAACCGCACGTTGATTGCGATGACCTTGCAGATTCCCGAACAGACCATCGAAATCATCATTCCCCATGTTGGCGGCGGTTTCGGCCAGAAAGCCCATTTATTCACGGAAGAGCTGGCGCTATGCCTGCTTGCGCGTGAAATCGGCGTGCCGATATCCTGGATCGAAGATCGTCAGGAGAATTTACTAGCCGCGACGCACTCGAAACACCAGGTTAACTACATGGCCATCGCGGTAGACGCTAACGGCCGCCTTCTCGCACTGAACAATCACTCCGTGACCGACGGTGGCGCATATCACAACGTGCCATGGACCGCAGACATCGAATCGACATGTGGCTTGGCTATGCTTACGGGCCCATATAAAATCGCCCTCGCGCGCGCCGAAGCACTCTCGTACGCTACCAATAAATGTCCGATTGGCGCTTACCGCGGCGTTGGCTGGACTGCGGGGCAGACCGCGCGCGAAAATTTGATCGACCGCGCGGCACGTGAAATTGGTCTCTCGCCATTCGAAATTCGCCGGCGGAACGTCATTCGGACCGAAGATTTCCCATATACGAATGCGAACGGACTTCTATTTCGGGAAGGCACGTTTCTCGAAACCGTCGATACGCTCGAACGAATGGTCGATTACCCGGCGTTTCGAGAGCGTCAGTCACGTGAACGCGAACGCGGGACCTACCTTGGCCTCGGCATTAGCATTTTCAATGAACTGAGCGGCATGGGTACTCGCGCGCTCGAGTATATCGACGTGCCCACCGCAACCCACGATACGTCGACGGTCCGCGTCGACCCAACGGGAACGGTAACCGTGACGACGTCGTTGACCTCGCAAGGCCAAGGGCATCAGACCACCCTCGCGCAAATCGCAGCGGATGCGTTCGGCGTGCCGTTGGAGAAGGTCGTCGTGCGTGCAAACAGTACCGCAAATACCTGGGGCACCGGTACCTGGGGGAGCCGTGCCGCGGTGATCGGTGCCGGCTCGATCGGCCGCGCGGCTAACATCGTGCGAAACCGCATCAAGGAAGTCGCTGCGCACCTGCTCGATACCGCACCGGAGGACATCGAATTCGATAACGGTCGCGTGCATCCCGCCGAAGTGCCGGAGAAAGGGATGTCGCTGGCCGATGTCGCCGGCGCAATCTACTTCGCCGAAGGTACGCATCCGGCGGGATTCGATCCAACGCTCGAGGCAACCGCGACTTTTGATCCGGCGGAAGTCCTGCTCGCGAACGGCGGCCACGCCGCGATCGTGGAAATCGACGCAGATACCGGTATCGCTCGCGTAGAGAAAGTCTTCGCGGTCGAAGATTGCGGCCGCATGATTAATCCGATGATTGTCGAGGGCCAGATACGCGGAGGCATCGGTCAGGCAATCGGCGCGAGCTTACTCGAAGAACTCGTCCACGACGAAGAGGGGCAACTGGTCACGACCACTTATCTCGATTATTTACTGCCGAGCGCCGCGGACGTACCGGATATCGAGATCGCGCATCTCGAAACGCCCACCAATCTCGTACCCGGCGGCATCAAAGGAATGGGCGAGTCCGCGATGATTTCCGCGCCCGCCGCGATCATCGGCGCAGTGAACGATGCGTTGGACTATTTCGGCGCTCGACTGGAACGCTTTCCCGCCTCGCCGCGCAACGTGTTCGACGCCCTGCAGGCTGTGCGACGCTGAATTGTCCGCCGCCGGCGCCGCGCCGATGATGCAGGGTTCGGCCATGCCACGGGCGCCCCACGGGGTATCGACATCCGGATTTCCAATCAGAATCGAATGGAACTTTTCTGGTACGTCGGTTCTACCCCGTCAGCGCCCATGGGACAGATGTAGTGATGGGCTAAAGGCGTGTTTTTGTTCATCCTAACGTGAGGCGTTGAGATGAAACAGAGACCGACAGGACGAACGTCGTCGTCAGAAAAAATCATTCGTGACATCAAGCGCAACACGCGCAAGCAAACCAGTGCGGAGGAGAACATACGCATCGTACTGGACGGCGTGCGTGGCGAAGCCAGCATGGCGGAGCTGTGCCGACGAGAAGGTATTGCTCAAAGCCTGTATTACAAAGGGTCCAAGGACTTCATGGAAGCCGGCAAGCAGCGCCTGGCCGGGGACATTGTTCGCCAGGCCAACACCAGTGACGTCACGGCGCTTCGGCGTGACGCCCGAGATCTCAAGGAAGTGGTCGCCGAGCAAACGCTGGAACTGCGGCTGCTCAAAAAAAACAGGCTCGGGGATGGGGACGACCTGCAATGAGGTATTCAGCCGCCGAGAAGCTTGAGATCATTCGGTTGGTGGAGCGATCGCACCTGCCGGCCAAGCAAACCCTGGCTATGTTGGGCGTTCCACGCACCACCTTCTACCGTTGGTACGCACACTACCGTCATGACGGAGAAGTGGCGCTGCAGGACCAGGCGCCCCTGCCGGGGCGGGTGTGGAACCATACGGTGCGAGCCAGGCTGATGACGTGGGCGCTGGACAGGCCGGAACTGAGTCCGCGCGAGTTGGCGGTTACCTTCACCGATACCGAGGGCTATTTTGTCTCGGAAAGCTCGGTTTACCGGCTTCTCAAAGCCCACGCTCTGATCACCAGTCCGGCCTTCATCGTCATGAAGGCCGCCAGCGAGTTCACAGACAAGACCACGGCCATCAATCAGCAGTGGCAGACGGATTTTACCTACCTGAAGATCATTGGCTGGGGCTGGATGGTTCTATCCACGATACGGGATGACTTTTCACGCTATGTCGTGGCCTGGAAGCTGTGTACGACCATGACCAGCCGGGATGTGGCCGAGACCCTGGAACTTGCCTTGCAGGCCTCGGGTTGCGACCAGGCCGACGTCGTGCAAAAGCCGAGATTACTCTCCGACAATGGCTCAAGTTACCTCTCGAGCGACCTTGCTGATTGGCTCAGCGACAATGGGATGAGCCACGTTCGCGGTGCACCGTACCATCCGCAGACACAAGGCAAGATCGAACGCTGGCACCAGACGCTGAAGAACCGGATACTACTGGAGAATGACTTCTTGCCCGGCGATCTGAAACAGCAGATCGAGCGGTTCGTCGATCACTACAATCATCAGCGAACCCATGAGCGCTTGAAAAACCTGACGCCAGCCGACGTTTACTTCGGGCGCGGGCAATCTATTTTGGCAAAACGAGAAAGGATCAAACGAAAGACTATCGCGAAACGTCGTTTGCACTATCAACGACACGCTGCGTAACATGAAAATGATGAGCAAAATACGCCCTTAGCAAGACCAAACATCTGTCCCATTTGTTTGAAGACGGACAGTTATATGCGCGAGCTTCTCAGCCGCTTTCGCTTGTCTTTCTGAGTTCTTCGCAAGGCTCGCAGTCTCCTCGACCTGACGCCGGAGTTCCTCCTGCTGTGTTTTAAGCGCTTCCGTATTGAGACTTAGTCCTTCCCCGTGCTGGAAATATCCAATTACCAACCAGAGTAGAGCCAGTGGCGCAGTTCCGCCCGCAAGAAAATCACCCCACTCATTCGGAGTCATCTTAATGACATCGTTGAACTTGAGGCAGACAACGACTCCAAATCATAGCTGTCAAACCGAGAGCAAAAGGGGTCAATTCGGCGGCAGGATAGTCCCCGACTTTCGGGTGCTTCCTGCGCCTTGACGCGTGTGCTTTTCATTGAGCTCACGCGTGTCACAACGTAGTGGCCTGAGGCCAGTATTGAGGCATTATCCGACTAACTTGATCGGAGCAGTAGAGCCAACAATCGAGGACGCTCAGACTGCAAGTCGACGCCACTCGGCCAAAGCGGCGGAGCGATTGAGTTTGAAGTTCTCGCGGTTATAAAGATGACGTTCCTGGTTGAAATGATTGTGGATGGAGGCGTGGGCGGCAGCAAACTTCTGCAGGGTCTTGATGAGGTGTTCGTACGGATCAATGGCGAGACACACTACCTCTGGCGCGCCCTCGATCACGAAGGTGAGGTGCTTGAAGTCTTCGCCACAAAGCGCCGGGATCGCAAGGCTGCACTGAGGTTTCTGAAACGCGCAATGAAGCGCTACGGCCAGCCAAAGGTGATCGCGACAGACCGGCTCAAATCATACCGGGCTGCGATGAATGTGATTGACAATGCCGCCGCTCAGACTTGCGGTCAGTGGCTCAACAATCGAGCCGAACACTCACATCAACCGTTCCGGCGACGGGAAGGGGCAATGGCCGGGTTCAGGGACATCAAGACCCTCCAGACGTTTACTGCCGCCCCTACCTCCACCCACAATCATTTCAATCAGGAACGTCATCTTTACAATCGCGAAACCTTCAAGCTCAATCGCTCCGCCGCTTTGGCCGAGTGGCGTCAACTTGCAGCCTGAGAGACCTCGATTGTTGGCTCTACTGGTCCGATCAACTTAGTCTGACGATGCCCCAGCTAGAGAACTACCCTCTGCCCGGCGAGTTGGAATCGGCGCTCAGCCGCTTCGTCGGTTACTACAACCACGAGCGCTACCACGAGTCCCTGCATAATTTCACACCCGCCGACGTTTACTACCGGCGCGGTGAGAAGATTCTATCAATGCGGCAGAACATCAAGCGGCGTACGCTCGAACGGCGCCGGCAGTTACACGACCAACGAAAGGCAGCTTAAATGGCAAGCCCGATGCGCCGAATACCCGCTTAAATTTGAGCACCTTCTGTCCGAAAGGTTTTAACGACGTACACTATGGCGTAGGCGGTTTCGACACCGGCTGGTATTCATCCGCCGGCGCGGGGGGGTACGTGGTGGCGCTCTCAGTGATCCTGGCCGATCTCTGGAAGGTCGGCTTTGCAACGCCGCTCCGGGATTCGATCCAGTTCCGATACTGCACGGTCGATGCAGCGCGAGGGATACTGTTGGCTCAGGAGGGGAGCACCGACAAGGCATTCGTCACCTGATCGTAAAGTACCAGCCCGTGATAGTGTGATGTTCGGTTTTCATCTAAGCCATTAAATGTGTGGCGGTTATCGGTGCGATGCTAAACAAGTTCTGCTCAGTCTATGCCGGCCACGTCGACATGCCGGATCTCGGACAGGACGCGACACCTGTGAACGAACGGCGTTTCAACAACGAGCATATCGTGACCGTGTTCGAGAAGACCGAGGCCATCGCGAAAGCGATGGACGATGCCGGCTGGCATTCGTTGTGGCTCGCCGAGCACCACTTCCAGCACGAGGGTTACGAGGTCGTTCCCAACATCCTCATGCTCGCTGTGCACCTAGCCCATCTCACTAAACGGATCAAAATCGGGAGCGCGTTCAACATCACGCCGATGTGGCATCCGCTACGCCTCGCCGAAGACTTTGCCGTGGCCGACATACTGACCAAGGGACGCACGCTCTTCGGCGTTGGACGCGGCTATCACACCCGTGAGGTGGAGACCTTCGGCGCGCCGCTACGGGATCAAGCTGCCAACCGCGCGCTGTTCGAAGAACAGCTCGAGATCATCTTCAAGGCCTTCAACGAAGAGTCGTTCTCCCACCATGGCGAGCACTACACTTTGCCTCCCAAGGTCCCGTACCGTGGTTACGATCTCGAGGAAATCACGCTGGTCCCGCGGCCCATCAATCGCCCGGTGGAATGCTGGCAGCCGATCGTGAGTGCTAATCCACGGGGACTCGACGTGATGATGCGATATGGTTTCAAAGGTTTCGTAGGCGGTGGCGCGGCCACCATGGAGGAAGGCCCGATCCAAGCCTATCAGGATGCCGCTGCGCGGACAGGGCGTCAGCTCGCCCCAGGGGAGGGGTTGTGTCTCGGGATCGGGTTCTACCTGGCGGAATCGCGCGAACGCGCCATAAGAGAAATCACGCCGCTCTATGAAGAGCACGCCAAGATGTTCGGCCCGCTCCACTTCCTGCCGATGTCAGATGCGCAGAAAGCGGCCGTGTCGAAACGCGGTGGATGGACGTACGCCGGTGTGCCGACAGTCGAGCACTTCATGGCCCAGGGATCGTGGTTCGCCGGCACATCGGAGGAACTTGGCGAATTTTTGAAACGGCTCGAAGAGCGCTTCCCTGGTCTGGAACACGTGGGCCTCAACATGCCGATGGCGACACCGAAATCGAAAATGGTGGAGACGTTTCACCAAGTCGGGGAGGAGGTCATTCCCAAATTTCGATAGGCGTACTGCTGCCGCGACGCGGTTCGGTGGACCAGTTCGGTTCGAGCACGCGAGTAGGATAGGCAGTCAATGCTGTACCAGTTGAGCAAGTCGATTGCACGTCTCTTTTTAGGAATTGGGTGCGCAGATCTCGTCATGGCCTGGCTGTAACAACAGCCCACTTGCAAGAGGCCGGATACATTTTTGCAACCTGTTTGCTCAGGAAGAGACTTGCGGGCCGGGGGCGCACCATACATTTTTTTGGGAATTATGTATCAAAATCCGCACGGGGGATCCCGTATGGGCCGCGATGATTAACTAGCTTCTACTCATAGGTTAGTTCTTAAGCGGTCACGTAAACATGCTCAAGCCCGAGTTTGAGACGACCGGTTCGTTGGTCTCGCAGTGGTCGTGCACGTTTTGCGTTAGTCGCCAGATAAAGTAGTCGTCGTTGCAAACACCGATTCACAAGCCGTGGTTGATGGATTAATGCGCCTAACGCATGGCTGAGCAGATGATGAACGCACTTGGCCACCGTGTGAGTAGACATGGCGACATGGAAAAGCTGTTCGGTCATGTGCGCGCAGTAGCGTTTCAGGGTGGCGGCACATAACGCGGCCCAGATGAGCCCTTCTGCAATGAACGGATTGGAGGTATCGAATGCGCGCAAATTGGCGTACGACTTCCACTCCTTGAACAATAGCTCCACCTGCCATCTGAGCCGATACCCGTCGCTGATGTGTTGGGGGGGTGAACTGCGCTGGGTCAAGGTTGGTGACCAGATATCGCGGTTTGCCTTGAGGGGTGAGGTTTGGATGGACGATGAGACGACATTCCCCACGGTCCAAACTGAACCGTCATGTCGAGGTACTCGAAGCGAGAGAGTTTCGATGCAACGTCCTTCAGATGTCGGTTGGTGAAGCGTTTAACCTCTCGGCCATCGGGGCCCACTGCCCGAACAATCAACGGGTTAATGCCAGCGCCGGCGCGCACGATGAAATAACCGCCCGCCTGCGCGAGTGCCTTGAAATAGGCGCAACAGAAGTAGCCGCGGTCAGCGAGCAACAAACATCCAACCAGGTCTTGCGCCGCGGGCAGAAACTGACGCTCCGCCGAGCTGTCGGGACTCAACACGACCTGATTGGCCGCATCGCTCAGCAGCTCCAAGTCCACGTGCAGCTCCACCGCCGCCGGAGAGATGGTGGTGAATCGCCCGGGAAACTCCCCCGCCAAGCTGTGCTTGAGCGCAAACGAGCTGCCGTCTTGGATGTGAATACGCTCAAAGCGTGCAAACGGGCTGCTCGCGTTGAACCGCAGCACCTCCACCGCCAATGCGTTGAGCAGCCGGCTCAGCAGCAAACGCACGAAGGTGGGAAACTGACGTTTGGCGAGTTGATTGTGAAACGGTTTGTAGCACACCGTCGTCTCGCACAGTGCATTGAACGCGCGTTGAATATCGGCAATGCACTTGGCCGAACCGCTCGCAAAGCTCTCGATGAGGCTCAGCGCAAGACGAAACGGTGTGACGTCACGTTCGCGACGACAGAACCGAGAAATACGGCCCAACTCGTTGAGGGTAGCTTCCCCGAACGTACGTTTGAACTGACCAGTCACTGTGCTAGCTTGGATGCGCTCCATTCGATACCTCCAGATCATGAAATTGATTCGCCTCAATCTCGTGATCTGATCGGGTGGAGCGCTTTAAGTTCCCTAAATCAATATCTTATAAGATCTGACCTATGAGCTTCTACTTGCTGCGCCGCATCGACTTGTAGCGGCGATTCAACTCTTGCTTGATAGGCTCACGGTTCTCGCTCAACGGGCTATCTGGAACAGTGCTTGTCAGCACATCCCGCGCAGCTTTCGTGGAATTCCTCCACGGTGATGGGGTCGTGGTCTGTCGGTTTGGAGGGCAGCACCTCATACCTCAGTGCGGACATTATGCCCTCTATGGCAAAACTACGGTGGACTTTGTTCGTGTCCGTCAAGTCTTATAGTAGACTCCACGCTTGCGGCAACTGGCGTGATCCGCCCGGCCGGGTTGCCCGTCGAATAGAACAATAATCTGTCAAGTCAGAGGCATCACACCCACGGCAGCCCGGAACAACGCCCAGAACCATGAATACCACGATGTTACGGGTCATGGCCGCAGTACTGGTAGCCTCAGCGGTGTTCAGCACTGCGACACAGGCTGATGAGGGGCGGGCCGCTTGGTACGCGGGCGCTGCGCTCCACGGGTTGCATGCCGACGCCGAGCACGACGGAGACCTGGTCACCGATCTGGAATTCTTGGGGCCGCGTCTCTACGGCGGGCGCCGCATCAACGATTACCTAGGTGTGGAAGTGGAAGCCGGGCGGGCCATCTTCGACGCGGAGCTATGGTCTGGAAGACTCGAGCCGAGGTTGCGTATGTGGAACATGGCGGTCACGGCACTGCTCCATAGTCCCTGGAAGCTCGGCCCGGTTGAACCGTTCGCTTATGGTGGCGTCGGCCAGAGCATATGGAACTACAAAGTGGAGAGCACGAGCCAGGGTGGCTACACGGTGAAGGACTCGGGCTCAGACCTCTACTGGCATGTGGGCGGCGGCGCGCAAATCGTCATCACGACGCACCTGACCGCACGCATCGGCTACCGCTACTGGCGGAGCAACATGCAGCCGCGTCACTACAGTGAAGGCGGCTGGGCGGTCAATCCCGATGACTATTACTACAAGCGACAAGGCCTTGAGGTTGGCGCGCACTGGCGGTTCTAAATCGCTTAGGCTTCCTTCAATAGGCGGTTAAGCTCAACCACAAGACCGCATTACAACGCCTGCGGATTTTGATACATAATTCCCATTTGAATCTCTTCCAAACTAGAAAAGCGATCAGAGACCAAGTTGAGTCATTCGACCGGGGCAAAGTATGCGTCTAGACCGCGCGTTTGCGATTCAGTTTCGTCCTCGGTCCACTCTCGGGCTTGTCCCTTTCCCAAATACCCGCCTCGACCCCTGACAAAATCGAAAGCGTCCTTCGCCATAGAAAAAGCAATCAGTGCTTCGTCTGCAAGTTCGAAGCGCCTCTTTCCGATTTGACAAGTATTCATACCGTTATGTAATTCTCGCAACAGCCAGCATCGCCAAACAGTGCCGGCCCGAAGGCACCGCCCAGAGCCGCTATGACAGCGGGCCGAAGGGGTTCTCGTAAGCGGGTAAACAACGGCGCTGGCGGGCGACACGGCGCAGCAAGCCTCGAGCGGCCAGTCCATCTTGTTGGACAGAAAAAGGATCAAAAGAAAGACCATCGAACACCGGCGCTTGCAGCATCGCAGGAGCGCCTCCTTAGATCATCAACCAAATGACCCAGGCCCTCCTGCAAATTACGCTCACATCTGTCCAAATTCTTCTGGCGACGGGCTATCAGAAGCGGCACGCACGTGTTGCTTGCCTGATCGAGGACGACATCACTGCCATCACGGCCGGCAACGCGAAGCGCGTGCTCGGATTAGACTGAGTTATCCTTTCGCGTCATCCCCATCGTCGATGATGTGAGTATGTGTACGATCGATTTCTTCGATCGACATTTCGGCCAGGAGCGCGCTCGGCCCGGTGAGGTTAGAAGCCTGCATGATGGCTTGAATGCGCTCGGTACTCAGCAAATTTTCCTGTTCGATCAAGTCCACCACATTCAAGTTTTCCGCCAGCGCCTTCTTAGCGATGCGTGCCGCATTTTCATAGCCGATGTGGGGGCTGAATGCCGTAACGACCGCAACGCTTTCTCGCACCATCTTCTCGCAATGCTCACGATTGACCGAAACGCCCCAGATGCAACGTTCGGTCAGCATCCTGATCGCATTGGTCATCATCCGTAGGGAGCTCAACAGGTTGTAGACGATCAGCGGTTCAAAGGCGTTCAACTGCAGCTGCCCCGCTTCGGCGGCCATCGTCACCGTAAGGTCGTTACCGATTATTTGAAACGCGGTTTGATTCATTGCCTCGGGGATTACGGGATTCACCTTTCCCGGCATGATCGAAGATCCATATCGAGCGATTCTACAATCCAGCTCGCCGAAGACGGCTCGAGGTCCGTGAAGACCTTAAGCCACTCTTAACTAACCTGTCCGTGGAAACGGGGTAAAACCCGACGCGTCGTGCGCCGTACGGAGTCCCCACACCTCGGGTGCCACAGAACGCACCACGACATTGTTCAATCGTGCGGTCGCCGGATTGGCTTATCGAGCCTGTGGCATGACCCCCGGTGGCTCGCCCCGCGAGTCCGTACCGCATCACCCCGCGCGTCCCACGCGAAAGCGTACCCGCAAAGGTCAGCTGCCCGCTTTCGTCCATTCTTTCATCGCCGCCGTCGATTCCCGGGTTGCAACTCACATTGAGCCTGCCGGCTGGTGTCGTTCACTGGAACGGCATCCACGACGTGTACGCTGAACTCCTCTGCCGACAGCCCTATCCCGCCGAGCACACCGCACACCTTTGGCGCCATGCCCTCGATCCCGACGCACTTGCCGCCGCCAAGCGGCTCAACGAACTCCCGGGAAAGCAGGATCGCCCGTCCACCGATCCAGGTTGCCAGTGTCTCCTCGTCCGTAGCCGTCAACAACGACCCGTGGGGATCTCCCTCGGCGTGCCCGACAAGGATCAGGTCCGCCCGCAGACCCGGTTCGATCGCACCGAACCGGTCCCCCAGTCCCAGTGCGTAGGCGCCGTGTGAGGTGGCCATGCGCCACAATTCCTCATTCGATACAGCGACTCCGGCGTCCGCTAGCACCCGTCTCGCGCACCTGATCTCTTCGCGCATGTTGAACGAGCCGCTCGGCGACCAGTCCGTCGACAGGGCTATTCGCACGCCGTGCTTCAGCGCCGACGCTATGTCCACGGTTTCACCGTACAGTGCGAGATTGGAACGCGGCGACCACACCAGCGTGACATCGAACTCGAGCATTAGCGCGTGATCCTCACCGTCAGTCGCGACCCCGTGGACCAGCGAGTACCGACGGTCGCGGTGACGAACGCTGCTCAGGTAGCGCTCGACCTCGGCCCTCGCCGCACAACTCGACCTCCGCCCCTCGCCGACATGGGGCACATAGGCCATGAACGCGAGGTCAGCGCCGCCCGACCGCGGAAAGCGGTACGCCGGACCGCCCGTGCATTCCTCCCTCAGGTCCTCGACGACCCGAAACGAGAAGGGGAACGTTGCAACGTCCGCCTCCGCGTCGTACAAACCAACGTCGCCGGGGCGCCGGTGACGGTCCACGTTGCGGATCACGCCCGGCAGGCCGCCCGGCCCGGCAATGGCCGTGGCACCGCCGAGAAGGTGCCGCAGCTCCATGGCGAGCAGTATGGCGGCGGTCCGCGGATCGCCCGGTTCGAAATCCAACCGCGGCGGCGGTGGCAGCTGCACTTTGCCGTTGATTCCGAGCCGCCACTCGTCCCTGTGGGCATAGCCAGGGTTCAGGTTCGGGTCGGGAAATGCGTAGCTGTAGCCGGGATGCTCGTGGGCGTTGACGAAGCCCGGCGAGAGCACCGCCTTGCCGCGGCAATCGAGCACCGCGGCGTTCGGAAAGTCGGTGCGCACCGCATCGAATTCCCCCACGGCGCCGATCCCGCCGTTGAATCGGAGGTGTACGGCATGGCCCGGACGGCTTCCTTCCGGCAGAAGCACCTCGGCCCCGACGATCAGTCCGGGAACCGCTCCATTGGTGGGAGATGAAGGCCAGAAGCGGCACGCTTCGCTGTCTGCTGCGGCAAGGACTGACAGCATGCAGGCAACCAAGCCAACGACGACCTTCCCGTTCCATCCCACGGCGGCGACCGCTTCCCTCTCAGAACGTGAAGCGCACGGCGAGCCCGAGTCCGTGGCCCCTGATCCTCGCCCGCGTCGCGGCGAGATCGAGTGGCAGCGGCTCGCGGCTTCCGTCCCGCCACACCACGCGACCCGTTCCGCGGCCCGTGCGAACTTCGCCCAGATCTGTGTATCGCCAGGCGAGTTCAAGCGTTGTGCGCCTTGTCAGCACCGCCGCCACGCCCGCGGTCGCCACCCAGGCAACGTCGGCGTGCCGGTCGCCCGGAACGGTCGTCGTTGTCCTCGGGAACGTCATGCGCGTTGCGCCGATCCGTGTGCGTACCGCGCCGGCGCCCCCGCCCACGAACGGCGCCAGCGGGCCGATAACCGGCACGTCGAAGGTCGGCAGATCCGCATTGAGGACCAACAGCACGGATAATGTCGAGAGATTGGCCTCGACCGACTGCTTACGCGCTGGGTCGAGAAAGTTCGTGCGCCCGCGGAAGGCGAGGCGCGGGCGGTACCCGAAACGGGCCTCCAAGCGTAGCGACGGCGCGACGACCCGCCCGATACCGAGTTCGAGTCTGCCCGCTGTTCCGAAGTCGCCGATCGAGCGGTACGGCGCTCCGTCGCCGCCTGTGCCGCAGCCGTACAACGCCGCCGGAGACATGCTTGAGCAATCCCGATCCGAGAACACCGCCTCCGCCGCCCAGTCGAGGCCGGCCCCGGCCCTGACATAGAAACTGCCGGGGTCCGCGGCTGCGCAATTCAACGACACGCCGGCCGCCACGATAGCTGCGGACAGGCACCGTCTCCACACCTGCGGTTCAACGCGTACGATTCGTCCGAACCTCCCCTGGTGCGATCTCGCGATTTGCTCCAATTGCTTCGCTTCCCCCGTCGACCGTGGCTGCCGGTAATGCCGTCACCCCTGATCGTCCTTGTGAGTGTGGTGGCGCTACGACCGCATTCTGATCGCCGCTGCTCCTGTCGTAAACCACCGGACAGTCGACACGCGCGCACCCGCCCGCCACGGTTCCTTCGTTCGCGCTTGCGTCCCGTCCTTCGGGCGGCCCATATTGGCATGCGTGCTCCCCGGTCAACTATTTCCGGGTGTACGTCGTCACAACCTTTCGGATAGCAGGAGCCCAAAATTAGGAAACGACCTAGGATATTTTGGTCTGGAGCCGGTAGACGGCTTCGATTACCTGTCACCCTTGATGGCATGCTGGTTTCGCAAAGACGACATTCTGAATTTCACTCCGACCGAGCGGTACATGACCGGCGCAGCACTCATTGACCGCTGGAGCAAACATTGGGGCATTCAACCCGAGGCGTTCATACGTGCCAAAATCGAGGAGTCCCGCCTTCATGGCTTTCACCCACTTTTTGGCCTGACGCAAGGAAGTCTACCCGATGACGAATGGCGTCCGCCATTGTCTAGTGGCTTATTTATGCTGTCTCAAATTGAAGCCATCGAACAAGAGGATTTCGACTTCGAAAATGGTGGTGAAAGTGTGTTTCACGAGCCACCAGCAGACGTTGGCACACAGGAATGGCGAAGCCGAAACGCCCGGAATGCGGCTAATGCGCGCCATGCTCAACCCGGCGGCACCCGCGACAAACATCGGCAGATATGCGCCTTTTGGGCTACCGGAAAATATACGTCCCGTAATGACTGCGCCGAGAAAGAATGCGCAGCACTTGGCATGTCCTTCGCCGCCGCGCGCAACGCCCTGAAAAATACCCCCGCCCCAACGCCCTCCACTTAGCCACTGCTTAGCATCGGCTAGCCGATGCTAAGCAGTGTGTCTTCTCAACGCTCGTTCCCGATATAACAATCGGAGGCCATATTCAACGACCGTTCTGGAGGTGCCAACTTGGCTACCACCATCCTGAGACTTCCCGCCGTGAAGTCCGAATCCGGGTATTCCCGGTCCACAATCTATCTTCGCATCGCTCAAGGCTTGTGGACTAGACAAGTGAGCTTGGGGCCACGGTGCGTCGGCTGGCCGGCGTTTGAGGTCGCAGCTCTGAACGCGGCGCGCATCGCTGGGAAATCGGACGACGAAATTCGTGCCTTGGTCTTGAAGCTGGAAGCTGCCCGCAAAAGCGCGGCGTAAGGGCTACGCGGTGAAGCCCCCCGAGACTGCCGTGCCGGCCAGTGCGATGGAAACTGGCACAACTGCCGAAACCCATGACGTCACTAACACCGAATTTCTGCTCGCGGTGTTCGGCGCCAATCTGGGAGATGCGCGCCCGATCGTGGTCAGCTTTGAGGGCAGCCCCGGCAGCGTTCCGAACAAGTGCTGGTCCGGCCTGCCGTGGCAGAGCGAATCAGGGATATTCCTTAGCTTGCCCGCTAACGCCAACAACTACTTCAGTCTCGCGACATTCAGGCCCGACGCGGTCGGGCGATTTCGACGGCGGAAGGCGCACTTTCATGCGCTCCACGCGGTCATGCTCGATGATATCGGCAGCAAGGTGGCTGCGGAGCGGTTGACATTACCCCCCTCGTGGCTGTTGGAGACCTCGGCGGGCAATCACCAAGCCGGGTATCTTCTCCGCGAACCGCTGAGGGACGGTGCCACTGTCGAGCATCTGATGAACGTCATAATAGCTTTCGGCCTGTGCGATCCTGGTGCGAATGGCCCCAGGACGCGGTTGGCGCGGCTCCCCGCAGCGGTGAACGGCAAGCACGAGCCGCCGTTTGCGTGCAGGATGATCACGTGGTCGCCGGTGGTGCGCTATTCGGTCGATGAGCTGGTCGATGGCCTTCAGTTGGACATGACGCCGGCGCGGCGTCCGCAGACGCGCTCGGTGCAGGAACGCCCCGGTGAGGGTGAACCGGTCTGGATCCCGCGCCCCGAGGACAATGCCGTACTGGCGGCGTTGCGCGGTCGCGGACTGTATAAGGCCCCGCTCGGAGACGGTAAGCACGACATTACGTGTCCCTGGGTACGAGAACATACGGGCGAAGTGGACGGCGGCGCGGCCTATTTCGAGCCCGATGACCACTGGCCGATAGGCGGTTTCAAGTGCCTTCACGGTCACTGTGCCGACCGGCATATCCGCGACCTGTTTCGCTTCTTGGATATCGAGGTCACCGCTGCGCGCATGCAGCCCACGATCCGGGTCATGGCGGGTGAAATGCCTCGCGTCGTGGATGCGGCTGAGCGTGCGCTGGCGCAGTCGCAAAGACACTACCAACGCGGCGGCTTGATCGTGGCCGTCGTCACCGATCCGGACACCCAAGAGACCCGAGTTCAGGCGCTCAGCCAACCGGCCTTGGTGCACGCGCTTGCCGCTGCAGCCACCTGGAAACGCTTTGACGGCCGATCCAAAGCCTGGACGCGCATGGATCCGCCCGCCCGCCATGTCACGGTGCTGCTTGAGTCACCCAGCTACCCGCACCTGCCGGTGTTGAGCGGTTTGACACGCCAGCCCTACTTGCGTCCGGACGGTACCGTGATGAAGGCGGCCGGGTATGACGCTGCAACACGACTACTCGGGGTGTTCGATGCCCGCGAGTATGCGATTCCGGAGCACCCAACGCGCGCGCAGGCCGAAGCGGCGTTCGCGTTGCTCGAGGGTTTGTTGACGGAATTCTGTTTTACCCGCCCCGTGGATCAGGCGGCTGCGCTGGCGGCGCTCCTCACGGCGGCGGTGCGTCCGAGCCTGGCCCACGCCCCGATGTTCCATGTACGAGCGCCTGTGGGGGGCGCCGGTAAATCGTATTTGTGCACCTTGATCACCGCCTTCGCCACCCCGCAACAGCGTACCCCCACAACCTTTCCGGGCGACGACCAGGAATGCCGGAAACTGCTCCTCGCAGAGCTGTTGGGTGCGCCGGCGGTGATCGATTTCGACAACCTCACGGGCGACTTGGTCGCGCACAAGAGTCTCTGTACGGCACTGACATCAGCGCACATGAGCGAGCGCATCCTGGGTCTTTCCAAGACCGCCACTGTCAGCACGCGCGCCTTGTTCTTGTCGAGCGGCAATAACGTGGGGCCGGTGCACGATATGACGCGGCGTTGCATCACGGTCCATCTCGACCCCGGCCGCGAAGTGCCGGCTGCGCGCCGTTTCGAGCGGCCCAAGTTGGTGCAGGATATCCTGCGTGAACGCGGTCGTTACGTCTCGGTAGCGTTGACCATCATGTGGGCTTGGATCGTGGCCGGGAGGCCCATGTCTGACTGCCTGCCGCTCGCGGGTTTCGACGAGTGGTCCGATCGTTGCCGGCAGCCGTTGCTATGGCTTGGCTTGCCCGATCCAACCGAGTCCGTGTTCGAGGCCATGGCTGATGACCCCGATCGCGACACCTTAGCCCGGCTGCTGGAGGCCTGGCAGTCCGTGTTTGGCAACACCCCCGCGATGGTGCGCGACGCGGTTAAGCGCCTATCTGCGTGCCGCGACGCAGATGCAGATCTACGCGAGGTGTTGCACGATATTGCGGGCGAAGGCGGTGCAATCAACCATCGAAAACTGGGGCGGTGGATCAAGCGTCAGGAAGGCCGCATCGTCGATGGCCGGCGCTACGTGCGAGCCGCCGGCCAGCGGTCGGCGCAAGCCTGGTGGGTGGAATCGGTTTCGCCGGGTGGGGTGGGTTGAGACGAACGCGCGTAATCCTCCGTACACCGTGACTTGGGATAGGGCATGCGACTCGTGTTCGACTACCAGGTAACCTAGCCTGGATTTTCCGGTGCCGCGTTAAAGTGATCAATCAAGGGAACCCAGGAGGTCTGGACCCTGCGATCGAAACGAACGAACGCCAAAGAGATCATTCCCAAGCTACGGGAGGCCGACGTATTGTTCGGCCAGGGCCGCAGTGTTCACGAAGTCGATAAGCAACCCGGTGTTTCGGAACCAACGTAGTATCGCTAGCGCAAGACCTACGGCGGGATGAAGGTCGATCAGGCGAAGCGCCTGAATGCGCTGAAGGTCGAGCATGCGCGACACCGTCGGGCGGTGGCTGACTTGACCGCGGACAAGCCGGTCTGGAAGGAAGTCGCCGAGGGAAAATATGGTTACGGTGAGTCGTTCAACGGAAAATTCAGGGCCGCGTTACGGAATGGCGAAATCTTTTACACCCTGAAAGAAGCTCAGGTTGCCATCAAGCGCGGGCGGCGACCCTACCACACCCTCCGGCATCACCGTGCGCTTGGATCTCGTCCGCCAGCTCCGGAAACCTTGCTACCCAGTGACGTGATTACAAGTTTGAATCAAGTTGCGTAAACGAAGTCTACCACTGGACCAAAATAACAGGCTACGAGCCTATATGCCCATCACCCAGCCCTGTTCTGCCGCCGGCGCCAAACGCGCCAGGTAATTCCGCCGCCGGATTATGTCCGTCAGCACAATCTTGCCGGCCGGAGGCAGCGGCTGCAGGAGGAGCGGTAGCGCGAGGTAGTCCAGCGGCATCAAGTTCTACGGTCAGTGCAACCAGCCGAGCTTGCAGGACTATCCAGGTGCCGGGATCGCCGACAGGCCGCGATGGGTGGTCTTCCACGAACCGCGTCACCACCTCCAGGCACGCATGAATGTCGCTGCTGCGGGCCTGAGAACGATTCGACTGAGCCTTCATCATCGCCACGAAACCATACCGAGTGACAGAAACATCATCCCCTGCCGGAGCCGCGGTTTGGCCGTCCCTCTCCGTCAGCCCACGCCACGCGACAGGCGTGCACACCGCTGCCGCGATAATCAAGCACGCAAGTCTATCCCTCCCGATGACAGGGCGAGCCAGGCGCCCGTTCGTTCGTCCACGCCAAGGGACCCGCGTTCAACGACGTTGACTCAACCCGGTGCCCGCAACCGAGCACGCTGTCCCGTCCATGCGCCCATGCTGAGATTCGTCCCGTCGCTTCGGCAAGGTGGTCATGATCAATCAAAACGGTGTGTGCCCTGAACAGGTCCCGGTTGGGTACCGTGTACGGTCCGGCCCCGGCTTTTTTGAAAGGCGACCTTACGGACTCTGCGTAGCGGTGGTGTTGTGTTTCGATCATGGTTCTCGCCGTACGACCCAAGTAGTCCCTACGCTTGCGCACGGCTTCAAACGTTCGCTGCGTATCCGAAATGGCCTCGCTACGCCGCTCGGCGCTCCTAGTTGGGGCATCCCGTGCTTCTCAAGCATGGACTGTGGGTCGTTCACGTACCGCTTTGCCAACGCATGCGTTGTCATTGTCCGGTCAGCCGCCTGCTCAATTATTGCGGGTCTGTTTTAGGGCTTCCCGCGCGAAGCGCGGGAAGTCTGACACGTGGACCCCTACCATTGTGTCTCTGTGTCGTTTTTGAATCGGAACACCCCCCCATCGACGCGAAAATCAGGGTCCCATCAATGTCCACTCCATGACTTCCGGTCGCCACATGGGGCGGGCTCGTGTAACTATCCAGGGTTCGGGCACCCGATAGACGGTCCAGTCAAACATCAGGGTATCTTCATGCTTCTCGGCATCAGGCACCCTGGGCGTGTTGACGTCGTCGCCGCCCAGGCTCACACCGTTGATGAAGTCCGAGCCTGTGCGGCACATGAGCTACGTACCTACCACAAGGAAGGACCAACCTGAGGCTGAAAGCGGCGTTCAATCAACCCTCGGCAACGAGGTTGGTGGTTTGGGCGTCACAAGAGCTGCCTCATGGCAGGTGGCGTCGGTTTCATCGGTTTTGTCGGTTACGGACGGGGTGGTCGCTGAAAGTGGCGCGGCGAAACACATCGGTCACAAGCTTGCCGATCAGACGAACCCACAGTCAGGCAAGCAGCCGAGCACAGCAACCATGACCTCGACCCTGTGCACATAAAGCGGTTTTCCCACGGGTTTGCCGGGCAACCTGGGTATTAGTGGCGATTGCAATGTGTAGATACTGACTCCTTCGATGGGTCGGAGCCGGATGTGTGCGTGTCAACGGCAAAGCGCAAGCAGTTTGCCCCGGCCTTGGACCAAGTGAAGTACCGCATCCGCACGGTATCTGCGGATGGGCTTTCGAGCGCCGCGATCGCACGCTGTTCGCTTTCACATTCCTAACGTGTGCACCCGATCGCGCTATAGCGTCGATGAAGCTGCAGCCTATTGATCTTATCTGTGGCTACGTCAATCACGATACGCGCGCGGCTAGGACCCAGTACAGTTCTTGCTTGATGCTTGAATTCAGGAAGTAAAACGACGTTCAGTCCATGTACGACCTCATCAACACCGCGCTGGAGAGGTGGATCTTAATTCCCAGGTCCGTCTGAATGCGCTTTCAAAGCTGGATCGCTGCTGTAGCGGGTGCAAAGGCGTTCGGCTTGCCAGGGATGATCGAAGGTTTATGGACACGTCTACGCGGCGGGGGTGTTGCCATTACGCGTGGCCGCCAAGAAGCTGGAGGGAGGACCACGGGAAGGATTAATTTGGGGGCTAATTGGGGGATTTAAATCCTTATTTAAATTTAATATAAAGCTATTTCAATTACTTAATAAATATTGTCTGCGGAGTAAAAGTCTGCCGGTTGGCGGCGCAAAAGACTGCCATCGGTGAGCCGGTGAAGAGGCTTTGAACATAGGGTTGTGTTTTTCCCGTTGTAGGTTGTCCCGGTGGTCAATAGGGCATTGCCTGTTGATCAGCGGGGTCAACCGGGCTGGGAGCGTGTGGCGGATAGTTTTGTAACGGTATTGGCGTGAGCGCCCAGGCGCCTCACTGCGGCGGCGGGGCCTGAACGCTTTGGCCCGTCGGGGCCGATGTCCGGGGTATCGAGGTTCAGCCTGCGGCGTTGTTCCTGCGTGCGCGGCTCTGACCCAGGCGGTAGCTGTCACCGTTCATCTCGAGGATGTTGACGTGATGGGTAAGGCGATCGAGGAGCGCCCCGGTCAGGCGCTCGGAGCCGAACGTCTCGGTCCATTCGTCGAACGGGAGATTGCTGGTGATAAGCATGGCGCCCTGCTCGTAGCGCTGGGAGATCAGCTCGAATAGAAGCGCGGCGCCCGTCTTGCTCAATGGCACGAATCCCAACTCATCGACGATCAGCAGGTTCTGGTTCGCCATCTGCTTTTGCGACCGCAACAGGCGCCGTTCGTCTCGGGCTTCCATGCGTTCATGAACCAGAGCCGCCGCGGTGATGAAGCGCACGGAGAGAGCCTTTTGGCAGGCGGCCAGTCCGAGCCCCAGGGCGACATGTGTCTTACCCGTGCCGGAGGGACCCAGGGCGATCACGTTCTCGCGCCGTTCGATCCATTCGCACCGCGCCAACTCCAGCACGTGTGCCTTATTCAGCGCGGGGATCGTCTTAAAGTCGAAGCTGTCAAGGCTTTTGGCGACCGGGAATTTCGCCGCCTTGATGCGCCGCTCGACCATGCGCCGTTCGCGGTCGATCAGTTCCAACTCCACCAGCCGGGCCAGGAACTGGACATGGTCCAGGCCTTCGGCCGCGCACTGGCGCGCCAGCTTCTCGTATTCCCGTAGGAAGGTCGGCAGCTTCAGGGTCTTGAGGCGATGGGCCAGCAGGATTTGGGGCCTGTCCGTCATGCAGCGTCCTCCGACAGCAGGCACATGTAGCTGGCGGCCGAGGTCTTGGCGACATTGGCCTTGGGCAGGTACGGATAGGCATCGAGGTCGAGCTTGGGCGCGCGCTTCTCGACCCGGCACAGTGCCAGATGCTTCACCGCGTCGAAGCCCACGGCGCCCAGGCGCAGGGCATCCTTGATCGCGGCATGCAGGTCCTCCAACCCGAAAGTCTCCAGCAACCGCAGGACCTGCACATACGCCCGGCGCCCCGCCTTGGCCGAGCGCGCCTCCATCAGACGGCGCAGGGTCTGGAACGCATCGGGCAGCTCCCACCCGGCCAGCGGCGCCGCCTGATCCAGCGCCCCGAGCTTGCGCTCGATCAGGGGCACATAGTGGGTCGGCTCGAACATCATGTCCTCACGCTCATAGGACCGCCGGTGGCGGGCGATGACCTCTGCGCCACAGCCGATCACCACCCGGTCCACGTACCCGCGCACCCAGACGTCCCGATACCCGTAGGCGACCGGGACGGAGTAGTCGTTGTTCTGGTAGCGCACCAGGGACTGAGAACCCACCTGCCCCGATGCTTGATGACAGGCATCCAACGGCGACACCGGCAGCGCGGCCATGGCCTCCACATCCCGCGCCAGGCGCTCTGCGATGGTCTCGCGGTGTCCGCGCAGGATGTCCCCCTGGCGGCGGCATTGCTCCTCGAGCCATAGGTTAAACACCTCGAAGCTCGCAAAGCGCGGCAGCGGCACCATGAAGTTGCGCCGGGCAAAGCCCACCAGACCTTCGACCGCGCCCTTGTCGTTCCCCTTGCCGGGCCGCCCGTAGCGGTCGCCTATGAGGTCATGCGACAGGAACCCGCTGAACAGCATCGCCCGCTTGCGCGTCCCGTCGCGCTCGATCCGCGACACCAGGCAGCGGTCGTTGTCGTAGCGCACCGATTGGGGAACCCCGCCGAAGAAGGCGAAGGCGTGCACGTGCCCGTCGACCCACGCCTCGGCTGTCGCCGCGGGGTAGGCCCGCACATAGCAGGCGTCGCTGTAAGGCAGGTCGAAGGCGAAAAAATGCGCCTTTTGCTCAACACCCCCGATGATCACACGCGCCTCGCCGAAATCGGCCTGCCCATGGCCCGGCGGATAGCTCAACGGCACGAACATCTCCCGCCGCCGGCGATGCTCGCGCACATAATCCTCCACGATCGTGTAACCGCCGGTGAACCCATGCTCCGCACGAAGCCGGTCGAAAACACGCCTGGCGGTGTGGCGCTGCTTGCGCGGCTGGTCGAGATCCCCCTTCAGCCACCCGTCTATGATCTCGGTGAACCCGTCCAGCTTCGGGCGACGGACCGGCGCCCTCCGCCGATAACCCGGCGGCTCCGAAAACCTCAGCACCTTCTTCACGCTCTCGCGCGAAAGCCCAAAATGACGCGCCGCAGCACGCTCGCTCATCCCGTCCCGGCATGCAAGACGGACCTTCCGATAAAGTTCCACGGTATGAATGCTCCCGCCCTCCTCGTCACCGAAAAGGGCTTAAGTGGCAGAGTTTTCCTCCGCCCGCAGCAGGACAATCCCGCCGCTACCGTGGACTAGTTTCTCACCGCCGTTCGCAACGCCACCCGAGGAGAACCTGACAACGCTGAATCAAGCCGCTTAAACTAACTCTAAAACTGGACCAAAAAATGCGGGCAGGTCAGAGTTTCGAGAAATCCAGACTTACCCAGACCTGTGCAAAGTCAAGCCACATGAGGCGCCTATTGGAAAGAAACCAATGTGCAGCTCGCTGCCCCACATGCCCTGGGTGGTTACGCTTAGAACAGGATGTATCGGGAATCCTGCGCCAAGAAATGATTTGAATTCCGGATGGTGTAGGCCGGTCCCCTTTCTCTTTGTGATTGTTGCTCCACATTGCCAATCAAAACTGGTTCATGTGCAAGGCTTCCTGGTGCTGTATATGTGACCGCTAGAAGTTGCGGGCGTCTAACGATTAGATCGCTGGTCATATAGTCGAGCCCTAGGCCGTGGTCATCCTTGTATTGAAGACTCAAGAGCTCGCGTTCATGTAAGTCTGCCAAATGACAACACAAAACTGCAGGGGAATCTCCGGTGAATTGTTTACGGGCAGAGTCCTTGAGCTGCCGATGTATTCCAGACAATACTCGATCCTCTTTCGACCCTTGCAGCACGAGAATTACCGCATGCCTGCGAGGCCGGAAAATGATTAGCATGTTCTTGTTTTCTATATCGAAATTGCGAGACACAAATTGCTCTACATCTTCTTTGCTAAGGAATTGGGGTGTACGTGTTGCGAAGGGACTGTTCTCAAGAGCAAATTTGGATACAGAAATCTGGGTGTCGGCGCACTGAAATTGTCCTTCTTGGGCTACTAGCGCATTTGACATCTGCTTGAAGATTGAGGCGTGTTGACTTTCCTGTCCATGCAATCTTCCAGGAATTGTAATGTGGATAAAAATTCCGCCGCGTATTTGAGGCAGAAGCGCTTCCAATTGCGGAGTGATGTACTCGCCAAATTGATGGAGTCTCTTCAAATGTATCTGTCTCCCAATATCTCCTGATACAAATTTGCATTCTATTTCGATTTGCACGTCGTCTTTTGCGGCCAAATAGTCGTACCCTTCACCTGTTTCCAAGTCGTGGAACGTCACATCAAAATCTTTCGTCATCAGATGGGCCGCGATTTTCATTTCATACGCCAAGGGCGCGAGGCCGTAGTCGGATTTGAGAGAATCCAGGAGCATACCGCGGAGACGATTCTGGCCGCGTTGATTCAGTCTTTGATAGCAGCGTACCAGCATGGAAACGAACGCCAGAAACCTTTGCTGGTCGATGGTGAGATTCTTTCTCGGATACCTCCTCGTAACTTTGTAGCGTTTGTGCATCGTCGCAAAGGCGAGTTCGAGTTCGAACCGCTGCTGCCAATAATGCGGCATTGCCACTGTTTTTTTTACGCCATCTTCCAGCCAAGTGAGACGCTTTTGCCACGGTGGCCAACCTGTGATCTCCTTAAATTGTCGAAGGAGGCTGGGAAGCTCTTTGTCCGTAACCTCCGGCGGGAAATACATTGCGGATTCCTCCGTGGGGAGGTTCAACGTGGGGAGCGAACGGGCGGATTTCTGGACCCATTGTGCCATGTGGAGTTGTGCCTAGGGGGAATTTGCTCGCTAACCTGCGTGGCAGCATTAGCGCTCCGTGGGCGGGAGCGCGGCGGTTCAGATGGCCAAGCGAGCGGCCTGTTCGTTGAGGAATCGACAACGCCGGTGACGTCCGGCGGACGACCTGGGTCGGCCTGCGCCTTGTCGATCTGGGCTTGCGTCAGTCCGCGAGTTGGAGAAGGGTGGTCACAGAGATGGTCGTGTGTGAAGTCGGCGCCACTTGTCAGACAGACGGCGGCTAAGGGTAAGGTTGTTCAGGCTCTCGTGGTCGCACCGGTGATTGTACCGCTCGACAAACAGGTGTCCGCCGTTCCAGAGCACCAAGCATGGGCTCCGTTACATCGTTCCCCGCTACTTGGAGCCGCGTTGTCGAATTTCGGCGCTTCCCGCTTGTCAATCCCGGAGCAGAAGGGTTAATCCGCCGGCGGAATAGTCCCACTTTTCGGGTGCTCCCTGCGCCTTGGCGTAGGTGGCTCCCCATTGAGCTGACGCGCGTCACGGCTCGCACGGGTACCCCCGTCTAGTCGCCGGGCCACTTGCGCATGAATTCCAGGGTCAGCGCAGTCAGAAGTTTCACACCTGTCACGAGGGCGTCCTCATCGGCATAGAAGAGCGGCGAGTGGTTGGTCGGCGCCTTGGTTGCATCCGTCCCCGGCGGCGTGACGCCGAGAAACAGGAACAGTCCGGGCACTTCCTGGGCATAGTAGGAAAAGTCCTCGGCACCGGTGATGAGCGGCGTCTCGACCACCCGCTCCGCGCCTGCGACCTGCTTGACGACCGGTAGCATCGCACCTGTCAGCGCGGGGTCGTTCACGGTCACTGGGTAACCCTTGTGGATAGTGGTCTCAGTGCTAGCGCCGGCGCTCTCGGCGATGGCGCGCGCGGTGTGCCGTAACTTCTCGTGAATGCTGTCGCGGATGTCCATGTCGAAATTGCGAATCGTCCCGATCAACTCGACCTTGTCGGGAATGATGTTGCTGCGTACGCCACCCTGGATGGCACCGAAGGACAGCACCGAGGGGGCCTGGGTGACATCGACCTGCCGACTCTGGATGGTTTGCGCCGCCATCACGATCTGCGCCGCGGCGACGATCGGATCGACACCCTGCCATGGGCGTGAGCCGTGCGTCTGGCGGCCCTTGACCACGATGCGGAAACGGTCCGAGCTCGCCATGACCGGACCCGAACGATAGGCCACCACGTTCGTCGGGTGGTTGGAGACGACATGCAACCCGAATACCGCAGCGGGTTTCCGCGTGGCGAACAGACCCTCCTGCAACATCAGCCGGGCACCGCCTTCTTCGCCTTCCGGTGCGCCTTCTTCCGCGGGCTGAAAAATGAACATGACCTGACCCGGCAGATCCGCACGCACCGAGACCAACACTTGCGCGGCGCCGAGGAGCATGGCCATGTGGGCATCGTGACCGCAGGCATGCATCACGCCGACGTCGTGGCCGCGATAGATAGTGCGCACCTTGGAGGCGAACGGCAAGTCAAGGCGCTCGGTCACCGGCAGGGCGTCCATATCGGCCCGTAGCGCAACCAGCGGTCCCGGTTTGCCGCCCTCGAGGTAGCCCACCACACCGGTATGTGCGATGCCCGTCTGTACCTCGAGGCCCAGCGCTTCGAGCTCGTTGGCGATCCGCTTGGCGGTCTCGAACTCACGATTGCTTAGCTCGGGATTGGCGTGGAAATGGCGCCGCAACGCGATCACCTGCGGCTCGGTCGCCAATGCATGCTTCTGCAAGTCGACGGCGAGATCCGCATTTGCAGCATCGAGCTGGAGCAGCCCGAGGACGAAGAGTGTTAGCCGTTTCGCGTTCATTCGACTCCCCCGCGAAGGTGCGCAAAAAGGGGAACTATATATAAACGCCGTTCCTTGAGGCTGACAAGAAGCGCCTGAGCCCTCAACGCGCCGTCAAAATTGTGGACAGTGGTCGGGCTGATTGCCTGCGACGGTCCCAGCGTGCCGACAAAGAATCTGGAAAGTGGTCGGGTCGATAGTCTGCGACGGTCCCAGCATGCCGTCGAAATTATGCACAGTCGTGTTACCAAACGTTTGCGACGTTCCCAGCTCGCCGTCAACATTGTGCACAGTGGTGTCGCCGAATGTCTGCGACGTTCCCAGCTTGCCGTCAATATTGTGCATAGTGGTATTGCCGAACGTCTGTGACGTTCCCAGCTTGCCGTCAACATTGTGCACAGTGGTATTGCCGAATGTCTGTGACGTTCCCAGCTTACCGTCGCAATTGTGGAAGGTGGTGTTGCCGAATGTCTGCGATATACAACCGGCAGATACGGGACCGCTCAACCACAGGGCGGCAACAAGGCAGACGAGGACCCGATGCGATCCCGCCGTGCTTGGCCAATGGCATATTACCTTCCTTCACTCCAGTAGGGTCTGGGGAGTAACGAACATAGCTCAAATTCAGATCGGATCAAACAGCTATAAGTCACCGCTACATTGTCAGACTAACTGGATGGGACCTGAAGAACCTGCAACCGAGGGCTATGAAGCTGCAAGTTGACGCCACTCGGCCAAGGCGGCAGCTCGGTTTTGTTTGAAAATATCGCGGCGATTGAGATGGTGTTGGTAATTGAAATGATTGTGGATCGAGGCGTGAACGGCAGCAAACCTCGGCAGGGTCTTGATGTCCCTGAACCTGGCCATCGCGCCTTCTCGTCGGCGGAACGGTTGGTGTGAGTTTTCGGCTCGATTGTTGAGCCACTGACCGCAACGTTGACGAGCCTCGACCCCAATGACTTTCATCGCGGCACCGTAGGAACGTAAGCGGTCGGTCACGATGACCCTTGGCCCGCCGTAGCGCTTCATCGTACGCTTGAGGAACGTCAGTGCAGCTCTGCGATCCCGGCGCTTTGTGGCGAAGACTTCGAGCACCTCACCTTCGTGATCGACGGCGCGCCAGAGGTAATGTGTTCCACCGTTGATACGCACGAATACCTCGTCCTAATGCCAGCGCCACGGTGAGTATGACCGATGATGAATGCGCCGCTTTCCGAGCTTCGCAGCGAACATCGGCCCAATATAGGTTCCACCACAAACGCACCGTCTCGTGGCAGATGTCGATGCCCCGTTCGAACAGGAGATCTTCAACTTGGCGCTACGACAGCGGATAACGGATGTACAACATCACCGCGAGGCGAATGACCTCGGGAGAACTGTTGAAATAACGGAAGGGATTATGCACCGCTAGAGGCTACGGAACGCCTCTTCCCGGCTCAAGGCGATTTACTCTGACAATACCGACTACCCCTACGTGCAAGGGGTTGCTCAATCCCTGGTTTGGCCCCTATGCATCAGGGTCGTGTCGAGCTTCATGCTGCTCTTTCAACTCGGTTACGTGGCCGCTGAGTTTGTCCACACTGATCTCAAGTCTGTCCATCCTGGTTTCCACCTGGGACACACGTTCAAGCAGCTCGGCGATCTCGACACGCAACGCTCGAGTATTGGCCTGAGCTTCGTTATGCAGCTCGACGGCTTCCGCTCGCAGGTCTTTGCGGAGCGAATAATTGTGGTACTGGATAAGTCCGGCCAAGATTGCCCCGACGATGAGCGTCGTTACGATTGATGGGTTCATGTGAATTCTCTCCATTTATCCTTTGTAATAGTCGTATGGCGAGTGCTGTCACAAAGGCTCCCACAGCACTTGAGCTAAACCGATTGAAGGGTTCTGGTGTAGACATTGAGTCGCTCGTACGCAGCCTCATTAGCGACGGGGCGGAAGGAGGAATTTTCGGAGAAGAAGCCAGGCCGCTTCGAGATGAGACTCCCTGCCGGCATTGCAGTGACCGGATCCAAAGATCCCATGATCGACGTGATGGCTCAATGCAGGGCTGCAAGCCGGCCTTTCTGTTTTTCTTCCAACAGTGCGCACCCCCCCTTCCAAGGGGGTTAATCCAATCATTCGCCCCAGCTAGCCCGGATATTGCATGAGCAGTGAGATTGGGCGTGGAGTTGGTCGATCATGGGTCGGAATTCGTTGGTGGTGGCACGAAGCGGCGCTTAAGCGCGACGTTTCGGCGCGCCACTGGTGGATTTATCGCCGATTGCGATGCACGAGTCGTTTCGGAGGCGAGCGACACCCCGACTCACAAGGAATCGCACACGAGGCGACTGGCGTTGGGACGACTATCCCGGCTTGAGGCGAGCGGCCACCAGGCAGAACAGTTCTCGATGGGGGTAAGCACTGGAGAGCAACAGTCGGATGCGCCTGGTATTGCGCAAGACGATGGCGCCGATGCGTAATAGTTTCAGGCGCAGCGTGCCGCCTTGCGCGCGAGCCCGTGCCGTTGCGTGTAGTGCCACCCGGCGGATCGTCTCCAACAGCGTGTAAGCCAAGCTTGAGAGCAACAGCCGGAACTGATTGGCCCACCAGGTGTGGCAACTGGTGCGATCGGCAAACAGGCCCAACTGCTGCTCCTTGATCCGGTCTCCATCTCGCCGCGGGCGCAGTAGAGGCGGTCGTAGATGCGTTGGGCCTTGCCGGTGAGGTGGGTCACCACGAAGCGGGGATTGCTGCCGCGGGCGCTGTGCTCGGCCTTGACGATCACCCGTCGCGG
The DNA here is from genome assembly GCA_965217605.1 of Gammaproteobacteria bacterium. Taxonomy (GTDB): domain Bacteria; phylum Pseudomonadota; class Gammaproteobacteria; genus JAYYZW01. The sequence continues at coordinate 117,534 of CBDCJB010000001.1, read as the reverse complement.
GGTATCCCAAGTCGGTGCGGCGTAACGGACCTCGCTGAACAGGCGCTGCTTCTCACCCATCATCCAATACCGCCACTGAGCCAACGTGCGCAACGCTAACGATTGATCGTGCAAACGCGGGTTTTTCGCGATACCCATGACGTAATCCACGCCGTGGCGATCGAACCAGCGCAGCATCCGCCAGCGGCAAAAGCCGGCATCGGCGCGCACCAGGATCTCGACCTTCGGCCACGCCTGGCGCAACCGTTTGATCAACAGCGCCAAGATCGCCCCACTGTGTTTTGCGCCGTCGATCTTGCTCGAACGCAGATAACTGACCAACCGTTGATCGCCACAGAACACGTACAAGGGCAGACAGCAGTCGTGGTCGTAGTCGCCGTGGAAGAAGCGGCCCGCTTGATCACCCTGCACCCGATCGTCGGTGGCATCCACATCGCGTATCAGTCGTCGGGGCGCTTGTTTGTAAGCGGCGATAAAGTTATCAATGAGTCCCTTGTGCAGGGCCACCGCGGTGTTCCGGTTCGCGCGGTTCTCCAGTCGGCACAACGTCGACGGGCTCGCCAGCGACTCATCCCGGGAAAGCGCCGTCTGCAGAGCCAAGTCCGCGCGCAATGCCTCGTGGTCGTTGAGGTCCTCATAGCCCAGGGAAAGGCCATAGACCCGCTGTCGGACCAGCGACTCCAGAGCGTGGGTGCAGCTCTTTCTCCGGCGCGAATCCCCAATGGCCCGTGCCGCGGCCTTGATCAACCCGGTCCGTTCATCGGCCCAGCGCAGCAACTGCACCCCACCGTTGGAAGTGATGTCACCGCCGTTGAATGAGACGTCGATCTTGCGGCGAGAAAAGCCTGGAAATTGCAGCGCAGTCTGGGTACATTCTGTCACGGGCGAGTCCTTTCCGTTTTCCAGCCTAACTAACTGAATTATAACGGATTAGAAAGGGCTTGCCCTCTTTTTTTATGAAATATCCGGGCTAGCTTCAACTCCTTTTCGCTGGCCGTGCCCCACTCGATAAACCTTTCCAAACTGGACCGCTGCTGTGGCCGGTTCAAAGGTGTTGGACGTGATTGAATGCTCGAAGATGTTGATGGACGCCCGCGTGGCGGGGGTGTCGTCGTCACGCGCGGCCGGCAGGAAGCGGGGGGATGGGGCTGCGATCCGATTGGGGGCTAATCGGGGGACCAAAATTTCATTTATTAAATAAAATATATTTACATCAAAATGTTAGGGTTTTATAATGGCGGAGAGGGAGGGTTCGAAACTCCGAATCGGGAAACCCGATCAACTGCAGAAGTTCGGAATCTTCGGCAGTGGCGTGTTTCGATTCGCCAATTTGCGTGGCGTGGCAGTAAGGCCGTCTTGCAAGTTGGTGAAGAGATCAAACTCGCCGTACAGATGGCCATTGGTAGCGAATACATACTTCACCTCGAAGCGTTTGCCGTCCGCGTAGCCCTTGGCCTGCCGCATCCCCTTGAGCGGGTCTTCGGTCTCTTTTTTGGCTTCCAGCACCCCGATAGGTAACGACTTGGGCATATCGCTCACCTGGACGGACAACAGGTAATCCGTATGCCCCGCGCCTTTGCGGCGGCGACCTTTGGGGCCGGTAGGTTCAACTGCCGCGGGCGTTTCCATCTTCAGCCATTGATGGTTGTTGTAACCCTTCTCGCGCAACACGGGGTCGATCAGGTAAAAGCGTGTTCCTGCTCGTTATAACTCCTTGATTTCGTCTTGTCCGATCGGGGTTTGAAAAAATCACATTCGCTGGTTTATCTCAGGCGCTTTGATTGATCGGAATGATTTTCGCGCCCGCTTTCAGCTTGTCGAGATAATCCGCCCATTGCTGCATCATCTTCCGGCGTTCCGTTAAGAACTTTGCCCTGTTGTATGCGGTGCCTAGCGCATCGGGGACGCGGTGCGCGAGTTGGTGCTCAATTACTTCCGGTTTTATGCCTAGTTCTTGATGAAGGATTGTCCGCGCCATCGCCCGGAAACCGTGTCCGGTGATCTCGGTTTTGGTGTCATAGCCCATGCGCCGCAGGGCGGCGTTTAGAGCCGCTTCACTCATTGGCTTTTGTGGATCACGGCCCGGAAACACGAACTTTCTGGTCCCCGTTAGTGGGTAAAGTTCCTGCAAAATCGCGACCGCTTGCGATGACAGAGGAACAAGGTGCTCGGTCTTGGTCTTTGTAACAAAGTAACGCCACTCGCATTTCTCGAGATCGACTTGTTGCCATTCTGCTTTCCGCAGTTCGCCAGGACGCGCAAAAAATAGAGGGGCCAACTTCAACGCGCTTTGCACAATGAAGGTTCCCTGGAAGGCGTCGATTGCTCGTAATAATCCGCCAACCGCCAACGGCTCCGTAATTGCCGCGAAATGCTCATGTTTGGCCGGCGCCAGTGCGCCACGAAGGTCGCCGGAGGATCACGCTCACAGCGTCCGGTTGCCACGGCATAGCGGAATACCTGCCCACAGTTCTGGCGAGCTCGATGTGCAGTGTCCAGCGCTCCCCGGTTTTCAATCCGGCGCAACACCGTCAATAGTTCTAGTGCGGTTATGTCCGCAATCGGCCTGCCGCCGAGCCAGGGAAAAACATTCTTTTCCAGTCGCTGGATGATTTTGTCGGCATGGGTCGTTGCCCAGTTCAGGGAATGTTTGGCGAACCACTCGCGCGCCACCGTTTCAAAGCTATTCGACGCCCGCTCCAACTTCGCGGCCTTCTGAACCTTGCGATGCTCGCCAGGGTCGATGTCACTGGCTAACAACTTGCGGGCTTCGTCCCGGCGTTCGCGCGCTTCCTTTAGGCCCACATCGGGATAGACACCCATCGAAAGCGTTTTGCGCTTGCCTGAAAATCGGTAATCCAGCCGCCACCATTTACCACCGGTTCGGGTCACCAGCAGATACAGCCCCTTTTCATCCGAGAGCTTAAAGGGCTTGTCTCTAGGCTTGGCGTTACGGATCTTGGTGTCGGTCAGGGGCATGACGGTAACTCCTCTTAACGGCAGGTCACTTACCGTCAAAGTTACCGTCACTTACTGCCGGATTGCAATCGCCTTGTTTGAACTGTAGGGGACAAGAATGAGCCGAAAGTGCCCATATTCAGCGATATTTCGGACTTTAGTTGGACTTACCTGGATGTGCTTGGACTATCGAATGGTGGAGCCGAGGAGGATCGAACTCCCGACCTTCGCATTGCGAACGCGACGCTCTCCCAGCTGAGCTACGGCCCCACGTGGGCAAATAGTATATCGGAATCACCTGCACTTCCCGCTCGCCCGGACCGATCCGTAGCCTGGATGCAGCGTAGCGGAATCCGGGAGGTGATGCCTACGTGTACGTCAATTCCCCGGATTACGCTGCGCTACATCCGGGCTATAGCGGCCGCCCCAGCCACTCCTTGTAGAAGGCCTCCAGATCCGGCTTGAAGTTGTGCACGATGGGATAGCCCGGCGGCACGGCCTCGACATAGAGCAGCGTACCGTCTTGCGGATCGTAGAACTCGCGCAGCTCCATCCAGTCCGGATGTGCGTGAGCGTGCTTGGGGTAGATCTCTTCGTACTTCTCGTCAGTGTCGCGTACGAACATGCGCGCCTTGAGTTTCCAATTCTCGCGGTAGTCACCGAACTCGAAGCCGCTGGTGGATTTGGTCACCACTGAGCCGTCGTCTTTCTTGACGATGAACAGATGGGGTCCCAGGGGCAGGAGGATCCGCTCTTTCCAATCGACCCGTTCCTGCAGCACGGCGACGTATTTGTCGAAACGGTCCGGGTCTTTGTAGTTGCTCATCATCTCGTGCAGCTCGGGCCAGCCGAGTTTGCCGTCGATGAGATCGGCGATCGTTTGCTGATCGTAGTCAGGCATCAGAAGTGGGCATGAACTCCGGATCAAGCCCCCAGAATTCGTTGAACTCGCGCCGCCATTTTTCCGACAGCTCCGAGCTCTCGGCGTACATGCGCTTGACCGGATAGATGAAATCCATGTTTTCTACCTTGGATCGCGTGGCATCCATCCACTCCTCGGCCGATACGCTGCGCGCGAGCCGCTGTTTGCGCATCTCCGTGCGCTTCGCCACGGTCGCGTCGACGTCGACCACCCATTTGTCGTCGGCCCCTTGCGTCGCGACCACACCGTAGATGGGCACGGCATATCGCTCTAACAACAGGCCTTCGTTGAGATCGTCGATCACCAGCGCAGGGTCGCGCTCGAGCACGTCGCCGATGCCGTGGCCGCCGCACAGGATGCTGAGGTAGAGATCGTATTCCTCGTGCGCGTCCGGCAAGTGGTACATGTGTTGATCCTTCACCACCTCGCCCTTGCAATACGCCTCCATCTGACTGTTTTCGGGATCGGCATCGCACACCGGATACGGTTCCTGGTTTTCGATGCGCTGTTTGAGATCGGTCTTCTTGATCGAATGGCGATAACCGGTCGAGCCGGGATAGCCGCCAAAATGGCCGGACGTCATGAACACATGGCCGTCGCGGCCGTTGAACATGACTTGAAACGGCGTGTTGTAGACCATGCGCACCGACTCGAAGCCGAGGCCGCCGCGATACTTGCCGGCGCCGCCGGTATTGGGCCGCAGCCGCCGCCCGATATACAGCAACGGCTCGAGCAGTTCCCATGCCTCGACGTCACCCATGTCGCCTTCGGGATTCCACATCGCCGCGGCGCTGTGCTCGCCGTCCATGACGTAGCGCGCCGAGGTGCCGCAAGAGCTGTGCTCGAAATTCGACCAGCCGCCGTTGGGATTGCCGTAGTGATTGGGGCCGCCGCCTTGGGTCAGGTTGCCGGTGAAAGGGTAAGCCGCGATCACTTCCTCGACGTAGCCGCGCGCCGCGAACGCGGAACTCAGCCCGTGGAACATGCCGGTGAAGCACGGGATCAGGAACATCCACGACAGCGTGTTCGAGACGCTTTTGTTGTCGGGGTTGGTCCACGTGCCGTATGGCGTATTGAACTTGGTCGCGAGATAGGCGCCGTCATTGACCTTATCGTTCGGGATCAGGGTCTGGGTGATCGTAACCCACAGTCCGCCCTGCAGCCCTGACGGCGTGCAATTGAAAGAGTGATAGCCCCACTTGTTAGCGCCGTCCAGATCGAGCTCGAACGTGCAGTCCGCGCCGATGCGCATCTCCAGCGGACAGTTCATCATGGTGTCGACCGCCGCATAATCGGGCATGCGTCCCTTGTCGCCGCCGTGCGGCACGTCCATGAACGACGGGAAACGGTAGGTGCCCGGCACGGTCATGAGTTTCAGGTTGCGTTGGAACGCCTGGCGGGTGTCTTCGATGACCTCGCGGATGAACTGCTTATAGGTGTCGATGCCCTCCTCCTGGATCACGCGCAGGACCGTCTCGCGTAGCAGTTTGCAGCCGGAGATACGGCACTTCTCGTCGAGCAACCAGTAAAAGGGCGTACGCACCGCGGTGGTGATGCGATTTTCGTAATCCTTGAACAGGTGATCGTTGGCGCCCACTTTCTGGCACGATAGGATCCAGCCATCCTCGTAGCGGCTGATGGTCCCGACCGGCATGCTCGCCGGCTGGGGTGCGCCGACGTCGATTTCGTGGGTTACGCCCGCGGCCCACCCGAGCAACTCGCCTTCCCAGAAGATCGGCATTAGTTCCTGCACGTCGGCGTTGTGCACGTCACCGAGCTGGGGATCGTTATTGGCGAAGAGATCACCCGGATTGATCCCCGGATCGTCTTCGTACTCGCTGCGCACCATGTGCTTGATCGCCTCCGACATGGTGTGCACGTGGGCCATGATACCGGTAGACAGCGTGATCGAATCGCCTTCCGGCGTGTACAGGCCGAAGCACAGCTCGCCTATCTCGCGCACGATCGGGGACGCGGAAATGTTCAGCGCGGTTTCGCGCGCGCTGACAATACCGCCGCGCAGGCGTGACCAGATCTTTTCATAGCGGATCGGATCCTGCTCTTTCAGGGCGAGCTGCTCAGTGGCGTAGTAACGACCGGTCTCGGCCAAGAGCCGCTCGCTCTCGGCGAGCATCTCGCTCGCGCGCTTGCCGCCCCAACCGATGGGTTTTGTACCTTCGAGTGATTTCGCTGTAACTGCCATAGTCTCGAACCTGTCCCAGATTGATTTACGCCGCCAGCGTCACTGCCTGCGCAGCCCTGACGCTCATGTGAAAAATTCGGTGTTCATCCAGACGCGCCCGCCGCCCGGGTTGTACCAGCATGGTTGAGGCCGGTGATTCGATCACCGCCGGGCCCGCGATCTCGGAACCCGCCGGCAGCTTTTCCAGATCGATGATGTGCGCGTCCATCCATTCGCCGTCGTGGTAGATCGTACGCATGCCCTTGAGGGCGTCCAGCGATTCCCAGGCGTCGGGTGTTTGCAGTGCCTCGGTCGGCAGCTCGGGCTTCTCGATATCAGTGCCGCCGAACATCAAGACGCCGGCGACCATGTAGCCGAATTGCGGCGTCTTGGCGCCGTGCCCGTAGATCCGCGTGTAGAGATCTTCGAAGGCGTCGCAGATCCGCGCGAGCGCCGCCGGCGAATCGAGGTGATCGGTATCCGCGATCACTTCGAGGCTGTTGAGTTGCCCGAAGTACAGCATGCGCACGCCGGGCCTGAAGCGGATGTCGCCGGACGCGACGCCGCTCTTTTCGAACTCGCGCACGACCTGCGCTTTGAGATCGGACCAAGCTGCATTCATCGCGTTACAGATCCCCTGGCGCATCGCGTCGTCGGCGTCGGGCAACAGCGGCAGATCGAGCGTCTTGTCGAAGCGGTATTCGTAGTCGCCGCAGGCGCAGCCGAACGCCGAAAAGCCGGGCGCCCACGCGGGGACCAGAATATCGTCGAACGCCAGGCCATCGGAATAGCCGCCGACATGCAGTGGGCCGCCGCCTCCGTAAGACAGCAGGACGTAGTTCTCCGGCGTGTATCCCTGGCCCAGTATCTGTCCCAGCAAGCCGTTACGCAGATGATCTTCGAACAACTGCAGTACGCCTTCGGCGGCTTTGTAGACATCGAGCCCCAGCGGCTGCGCGATCTGCGTTTCTACAGCCGTGATGGCGAGCTCGCGTTCGAGCGTGATGTCGCCGCCTAGGAAAAAATCGGGGTTGATATAGCCGAGGACGACGTTGCAGTCGGTGATGGTCACGGTCTCCTCGCCGCTCTCCGGCCAGCTCACGCCGATGCGCGCTCCGGCGCTGTCCGGACCGACCTCGATGCGGTTCGAGGTCGGGTTGATGCGCACGTATGAGCCCGTGCCCGCGCCGACCGAGTCGATTTTCACCAGCGGCATGGACAGCAGGAAACGCGCGACGTCCGGCGTTTGCGTGACGGCGAATTCGCCTTCGGTGATCAGCGCGAGATCGAACGAGGTGCCACCGATGTCCGAACAGGCGATGTATTTCTCACCGATCTTCTCGCCCAAGTAACGCGCGCCGATCACGCCGCCGATGGGTCCGCTGATCATGGTGCGTGCGAGCTCTTTAGAATCCATCGAGATCGTGCCGCCGTGGCTGGCCATGACGCGCAGGTCGAAGTGACCGCCGGCGTTGTTGCAGGCCTCGCGTACCGCGCGCAGCGAGGCGCGCGACGGCTCCGCGGCATAGGCCTCCATCAAGGTCGAGTTCAGGCGTGGCAGGTCCTGGCGGACCGGGTACAGCTCGCTCGATAGATAAACCGGTATGTCGACGCCGCGCGCCGCCATGACTTCGTACGCAATCTCGGCAATCCGGGCTTCGTGCGCGGGATTCTTGTACGAGAACAACAGACACACGACGATCGACTCGACGTTTCGGTCGAGCAGGTGCGCGACCGCGGTATGCACCTCCGACTCGTAGAGCGGGATCGCGACGTTGCCGAACATGTCGATGCGCTCGCGCACGCCGGTCACGCGGTCGCGGGGGACCACCGGTTCGTTGTGGTGATGGGTAACGAGGTGGATGCGATCGGAATACGAATAGCCGAGGTAGGTTTGGATCGCGCGTTCGGTGCGCAGATAATCCTCTTGTCCCGCGGTGACGATCAGGCCGACCCGGCGTCCCTTGCGCTCGAGCAGGCGATTGAGCATCGCGGTGCCGGAATAGATCCCCGTCTGCAGCGTCGGGAAGCCGTCCTCGACCGACATGTCCCAGTATTTCAGGCCGTCTTTGGCCGAATTCATGAACCCGATCGCCTCGTCCTGCGGCGTGGTTTGCGCTTTGCCGACGATGAATTCACCGCTCTCGTCGATGAGAAAGGTGTCGGTCATCGTGCCGCCGGCATCGATACCGAGAATGATCGGCGCGCGCTTAGCCACGCCCGTAGCCTGGATGAAGCGAAGCGGAATCCGGGACTGAGTGCAACCCGGTTCCCACCACCGCGGGATTGGGTCTAAACGCCAACGGATCGGACACCTTGGCCTGATACAGCACGCGTCGCAGCCGCGCTTGGTCGGGCTGGATCTGGCGCGCGGCAAACAGGCAAGACTGCTCGCGCCACCCGGCCCGACAGCCGTCCAGGTAGGCCGCGATTGCACGGCGATCGCGCGCGTCCGGCCGGATGTGGTGAACCGTCAACTCGTTCTCCTTACATGCGTCACATCGATTCTAACCCGTCATGCTGTAATCGCGCTGCTCGGCGCCGAATTCGATGAAATACTCGATCGCCTGGGGATTCATCATCGCATCGCGGCTGACCGATTTGGCGAGGTCGTATCCCATGAGGATCTTCCGCACCGGGACCTCGAGCTTCTTGCCGGTCAAAGTGTACGGGATCTCGTCCACTGCATAGACCCGATCGGGCACGTGCCGCGGAGAACATTGCGTCCTCAAGGTCCGCGCGATCGCATCGATCAGCTCGCTGTTAAGCTCGAACTCGGCCCCTAACTTGACGAATAGCGGTATGAAAAAGCGACCACCGGGTAGATCCAAGTTGATGACGAGCGAGTCCTCGATAGCGTCAAGCGCTTCGATCGCGCGGTAGATCTCCGCAGTTCCGATACGCACGCCGTAGCGGTTCAACGTGGAATCGGATCGGCCTTTGATAAAGCAGCCACCGCGGGCGTTGGTTTGAAAGAAATCACCGTGTCGCCACACGCCGGGAAACGTGTCGAAATACGATTCGTGGTAACGCTTATTGCCGTCGTCATTCCAGAAATAGAGCGGCATGGAAGGCATCGGTTTGCGCACGACCAGCTCACCCACTTCATCGATGACCGGCTGGCCGGCGTCGTTATAAGCGTGCACATCGACGCCGAGCGCGCGTGCTTGAATCTCGCCGGCGTAGACGGGCAGGATGCAGCACCCGCTGACGAAACCGCTGGCGATATCGGTGCCGCCGCTCTGCGAGGTCACCCACAAGTCCTCACGCACATTGTCGTACAACCATTGCATCGATTCCGGCGTCGCGGGTGAGCCGGTCAGGAGGATCCCTTTGAGGTGGGCGTAGTCGTAGCGTGCCTTCGGCACGACGCCCTCTTTCATCATGAGGCTCAGGTAAGTCGGGCTCGCACCGAAGATCGTCGCCTCGGTAACGGCGGCGAGGCGCCACAGCACGTCGACGTCCGGCGCGCCGGGATGGCCGTCGTAGATGACCGGAGACGCACCGACGAGTAGCGAGGCCATCAAGATGTTCCACATGATCCAACCGGACGTGGTGTAGAAAAACATGCGCGCGTCCGGACCGAGATTGCATTGCAGGCTGAGCATCTTGTGGAGCTCGACGATGATGCCTCCGTGGCCGTGCACGATGGCTTTCGGCAAACCGGTAGTGCCGGAGGAATAGACGACCCACAACGGATGATCGAAAGGCAACTGAGTGAATTCGAGCTGCGGCGCGGAGCCGCCCGACATGACGTCACTCCAGCGGTGCACCTTATCGACGGGCGGTGCGGCGTCGGCATCGAGATAAGGCAGGTAGAACACGTGTTCGATCGACGGCAAGGCTTCGATGATCGTGCGCGCTTCGTCGCGACGGTCGAAGGGCTTGCCGCCGTAGCGATAGCCGTCGACGGTAAAGATGACTTTGGGCTCGATCTGCCGGAACCGATCGAGCACGCTGGCGCTGCCGAAGTCCGTCGAGCAGCTCGACCAGATCGCACCGATGCTGGCCGTGGCGAGGAACGCTACCATCGTCTGAGGAATGTTCGGCATGAAGGCGACCACGCGGTCGCCCGGTTCGATCCCGATCTCGCGCAACGCTGCCGCGACGCGGGCAACCTGGTCTTGAAGCTCGTCCCACGACATCGACGTGAGCGGCGTTTGCTCCGCGGCGAAGAAGATTGCGGGATCCCCGCCGCGTGCCTGGCGCATGACGTGTTCAGCAAAATTGAGCCGGCTGCCTTCGAACCACCGGGCGCCCGGCATGACCGGTGCGGACAGCACGCGCTCATAGGGCGCCGATGTTTTGATCTCGAAGTAGTCCCAGATCGCTTGCCAAAAGGATTCGAGCTCGACGACCGACCATTGCCACAAAGCCGCGTAGTCGTGGAAACTCAAGCCCCGCTCGCGCGCGAGCCAGCGCATGAAATTGGTCATCTCAGCGTGGTCTATGCGCGCCGGCGAGGGCTGCCATAACAGATCGCCTTCTTGAAGCATGGGTCGTTCCTCATCCCGGATTCCGCTTCGCTCCATCCAGGCTACTGCATTTTCGTAGCCTGGATGGAGCGAAGCGGAATCCGGGATGGTGATAAAATCGTAACTCCAATGTTACGCAAGGACGCGTCGTGCATGGTTTCCTACCGCCGCAATTACGTTCCGGGTGGCACCTACTTCTTCACAGTCACCCTCGTGAACCGTAGATCAGATCGCCTCGTGCGGCATATCGGGTCCCTGCGGTGCGCATTCGGTACGGTCAGAAAGCAAAAACCCTTCCGCATCGAGGCGATCGGCGTGCTCCCGGATCACCTCCACGCGGTGCTGACATTACCACCCGGAGATACGGACTATCCGGGTCGCTGGAAGAGCATAAAGGCGAAGTTCACTCACTCCCTAGTCGCTAAAGGGATCTTGCACGTTCGCAATAGCCGCGGTGAATACCCGCTATGGCAGCGCCGCTATTGGGAACACACCATCCAGGACGATCGTGATTTCGAACGTCACATCGACTATATCCATTTCAATCCAGTAAAGCATGGTCTCGTGTCACGAGTCGCCGATTGGCCCTATTCGTCGTTTCACCGGTTCGTTAGAGAGGGGTTGTTGCCGCAGGATTGGGGTGGAACCGATGAAGACGTTATTGGGAACGGCGGGGAACCTGTTTGATCCCGGATTCCGCTTCGCTCCATCCAGGCTACGGGATCAAGGGTCTGCAACTCCGCACCACCGCATCGCGGCGACGGCCAATCCCTTCGCTGCCTGTACCAATTCATTGATGTCGACGTGTTCGTTAACGGCATGCGCGACGAGCACCGATCCTGGACCGTAGATGACGCTCGGAATGCCCTGAGCGTTGAGAAAGGCGGCGTCGCACACGGCGCAAAAGCCGTGAATGCGGCTTTCCGGGGATCCGATATGCGCAGGTGACTGACGCACGTCGGTGTCCGCCTGCAACATCGTTTCCACCACGGGATGTTCGACGTCCGTCTCGGCCGGCGGCCAATGCAACTTCCAATCGAAGTTCGGCGGATTGTCTTTGAGCCACGGGTCGAGTTGAGACGCCGCCATGACGTACGCTTCGATCTCCTGCTGGACGCGCTTTACGTCCTCCTGTGGTGGATACCAGATCGAATACTCGATCGTGCAAAACTCCGAGAAGAGAAACGGCACGAGTATCCCTTCCGGTCCGCCCGTAATGACGCCGGGGTGAATGGTGAAATGTCCCGGACGAAACAGCGGATGCGCCTTACTTTGGCCCCAATGCTCCTCCAACTGCTGTAATGCCTGGAGCAGAATCACGCCTTTTTCGATCGCATTGACGCCGATTTCGATGCCACCGCCGCCGGCGCGAATCAATTCGTCGCGTACGGACGCGTGGCTGGCTTTGCCGCGGACGGTCAGCGCCATCCACAGCAGGCCCGGTGTGACGGGTACGACATTGAGGCTGCCGGGCGGCGCCGACGGCTCGGTGACGATCCCGGCATCGGCCCGGTGCCCGCGGTGCACGACGTTGCTGGTGCCGATCTCGTGGTCCATCGTCTCTTCACCGAGTACGCTTTGGAGCAACAGATCGCCGTTCAACTTGACGTCGCAATCCACGAGCGCCTTCGCTGCCCAGAATTGCGCAGCGAGGCCACCCTTCATGTCGCACGCGCCGCGCCCCCACACGCGATCGCCCTCGATCGCACCGGATAAGGGCCCGCTGTGTCCCCAACGCTCGGGTTGGGTGACCGGCACGGTATCGACGTGGCCATTGAGCGCGAGAGATCGGCCCCCGCCTTGTCCGCTCAGCGTGCCGACCAGGTTGTGGCGACCCGGCGCGCCTTCCCACAAATCGATGTCGCAGCCGATCGCTTCGAAACGCTCTGCAAGGTATTCGTTGCAATCGGTCTCGCCACCGATCACCTCCTCACCGTCGATACCCGGATAATTCGGATTTACGCTTTGCTTGCGCACGAGGTCGGCACAGGTTTGCGTGATCTGCTCACGGTGCGATTCGAGATAATCGAGGATTTTTTGTTCTTGCGGCGTCATGGATGTTTTCCTCCAGGCAGGAATCCGGGAACTATAATCCTTTCCGATCCCGGCCGTTAACTAAACGATGCACGTCAATTTCAGAATTTTCGCGTTGACTTTCGGCATCCTCGCGCTGGAACTGGCGCTCATCCGCTGGACCGGCGGCCAGGTCAGAATATTCGCCTATTTCGGCAACCTCGTGCTCATCGTCGTTTTTCTCGGGCTCGGGATTGGTACGGCGCTCGGCCGCAACGGTCGCACGCTGCTCGGCTCGGCGTTCCCGACCCTCGCAATGCTGAGCGCGTTGCTCGCATTCGCACCCCAGCTCGGGATCACCCAGATGGAATTCCCCGATCCCTCGGTCGCCTTATGGGGCGGCATGAAACCGGCGTATTCATTCGCTGAGATACTCCGCAATACCACGATCTTCATGGGTTTGATCGCCTTGGTCGCGGTGGTGTTCACCTGCATAGGGACGGAGCTCGGCGCATTGTTCGGCCGGGCTGGGGACAGGAGCGTCGATGCCTATGCCGCCGATCTCGCGGGCTCGCTCGCGGGCACGATCTGCTTTGCAGCGATTACCTTGCTGCAGGCGCCACCACACCTATGGTTGCTGCTAGGAACCGCGCCGCTCGTCATGCTGAAGCCGCAACCGCGCAACCTCGCGTTCGGATGCGCGGTGGTGGTGTTCGGCTGGGCGTCGGTTCAAGGCGCGCTGTATTCCCCGTACAACCGGATCGACATCTCCGCTCACAAAAGCGGGTTCGGCACAAACGTCGACGTCAATCGCGACTTTCATCAGATCATGTGGGACTTCAGCGCCGCAGCCGTAAAAGCGTCTCCGGATCTCGCGCCCCTGAAGGGCATTTATGACCTTCCGATGGCCATCAATTCGAATCAACGCTCCGTGGTCGTCGTGGCCGCCGGTACGGGCAATGACGCGCAAGCGGCCGTGCGTGCCGGCTACGAAAGCATTGTCGCCGTCGATATCGATCCTTTGATCGTTGCATTGGGCACCGATCTCCATCCGGAGAAGCCCTATACCGAGGGCGGCGTGGCGACGGTAGTCGATGATGCGCGCGCGTTTTTCAGACGTTACGACGGACCGAAATTCGACGCGGTCGTGTACGGCCTGCTGGATTCGCACGCGATGGCATCGGCGATGTCCTCCATACGCCTGGACAACTACGTGTATACCGTAGAGGGGATCGGCGACGCGTGGCGGCACGTTGCCGACGACGGCCACCTCGCGGTCGGATTCAGCGTCGTCGCCGGCGCCTGGGTGGCACAGCGTATTAATCGCCTGTTGACCGAAGCGACGGGTATTGAGCCGATCGCGATGTACCACGGTCTGCATTTCGGGACGTCCTTTATCGTGTCGCGCAATCCGGCCGTCATGGATAGAAGCAGCATCGACGCATTCCGTCGCAGCATCGACGCCACCTGGGTCACGTTCGAAGAAACACGAGAAGCCACCGACGACTGGCCCTACCTTTACGTCCGGCACGGGTTCCGACCGACGACTGGCCCTACCTTTACGTCCGGCCAGGCGTGTTTCCATGGCTGTACCCGCTCATCATCGGATTGATCATGCTCGCGGCGATAGTCAGCATTCCCCTCGCCTATGGCCGCTTCGCTCGGCAGTAACCTGCTCGGCGCGGTGCTCGGCGGATGTATGGAGTACAGCTCGATTTCGACTTGCCCATGTTTCTCATCGGCGCGGCGTTCCTGCTCCTCGAGACGCGCGGCGTCACGGCGCTTTCCTTGCTGTTCGGATCGACCTGGATCGTGAATGCCTTCGTATTCATCGGGATCCTTATCATGCTGACGGGTACTGCCATGGCACTCGCGGCGACGTTGATCGTTCGCAAGTACCCGATGATGTCGACAACGCCATTGTTCGTTGCTCTGGGGCTGAGCACCGTCGCGCTCTGGCAATTCGATATCGCGCTGCTCAACGCCTTGCCGTTCGCGGCGCGCGGAATCTACTTGGAAGCGGAGACACGCCACGCGGGCGGTTTTATCCATGCGATCCCCGTACGCCGCCAAACGTGAAGGTCGCAATACTTATCGTTTTTTCGCGCCACGCATGCAACAGGTCGCCGTTGCGCTGGCCAATACGCGGCGCGAGTTGGAATTAGCCTTGCACTCGAATGGGCTGGAGATGCATTTTCAGCCGCAGATGAACGCACGAACGGGTGTCATGGTCGGCATGGAGGGATTGATCCGGTGGAAGGAACACGCCCCTGCGCAATTCATCCCCTTGGCCGAGAAGTCGGGCCTGATCGTTCCGATCGGTCGCTTCGTTTTACAGCACACCTGCGAACAGTTTCGACAATGGAAGGAACGCGGCTTGCTGGACGACGGCATGCGTGTCGCCGTCAACATTTCGGCGCGGCAACTGCAGGATGGTGATCTGGTCGAGACGGTCGCCAGAGTGCTCGAGCGCACTGCATTGCCACCCACCCGACTCGAACTCGAGCTGACCGAGACGGCCATGCTGGACGATCCCGATGCCGCTCAAACCGTGTTGGATCAACTCGACCGCATGGGCGTGCGCATCGTGATGGACGACTTCGGCACGGGATATTCGTCGCTGACCTATCTCAAACGTTTGCCGGTAAAAACGTTGAAGATCGATCGATCCTTCGTCAACGACATCGGCGTCAGCCCGCAAAGCGAGACGATCATCAAGGCCACTATCGGGCTATCCGACAACCTCGGCCTGGACGTTATTGCCGAAGGCGTTGAGAGGGCTAGCCAGGCCGCTTTCCTGCTAAACAACGGCTGCGCGCTCATGCAAGGCTTCCATTTCAGCAGAGCCTTACCACCGGCTGAGATGGAGAATTTCCTTCAACTCGACCACGGCTTACTCGAGGACCCGCCACAACCGCTGTTCGTCGGTGTTGGATCCGGGCGCGCCTGAGCGACACCCGCACGCACGGTCGGATTTGGATTTGATAACAACATGCCACGCGAAACCGGCCCCTATGTACGTCGACGCGTGTGGACTTATGGAGTCGTTGGCGCCAGCCTGACGTTACTTTACCTGTTGCTTCGCGGCGCTGCGTGGCAGGGCACGGCGGCGCTGCACACAACCATGGAAGCGGCGGCGACCGTGCTCGCCATGGCGGTCGGCGTGCTGCTGCTTCGTCGCTACGGCCGCAGCAGAGACTCGCTGTCGCTGATCATCGGCGTCGGTTTTCTAGGCACGGGCTTTCTCGACGGTTACCACGCCCTCGTCACCTCGGTCGCATTCAAGCATTACCTGCCATCGGACCTGTCGTCGTTGAATACCTGGAGCTGGTTTGCCTCCCGCCTCTATCTGTCCGTGATGTTGGCGCTCAGCATCGCGGTGTGGTGGCGCGAACAACGCCTCGGTCCGGCCGGGCGCCTGGACGCGGACGTCATCTATATCGGATCCGGCGCACTGACCGTCCTGAGCTTCCTGTTCTTTGCCTTGGTCCCCTTACCACCCGCCTATTACCCCGATATTCCGTTCCACCGTCCCGAGGAATTCGTGCCCGCGTTGTTCTTCGCCGTTGCCTTGGCCGGTTATCTGCGCAAAGGGAAATGGCGATACGACACCTTCGAGCACTGGCTGGTGTTGGCCCTCATCGTGAACCTCGTCGCCCAGGTCGTGTTCATGTCGGTTTCAGGCCGCCTGTTCGATTTCGAATTCGATGCGGCGCACCTGTTGAAAAAGGTGAGCTATGTGTGCGTCCTGACGGGCCTCGTTTGGAGTCGTCTCTACGGTGGTTTCGAGTACCTGCAGTCCAATGGGATGCAAACCCAAACCACCTCGGCGATAAAGCCACCGGGTTTCGGTATAGGCCGCCAGATCGTGCTCATGGTGTCGCTGTTGATCGTCATGACGGTGGGCGTGACGACCGCCATTATGTGGACGAAGCTGCGCTCGGCCGCCGTCACCACCGAGCTGCAAGCGCTCGATTATCAGGGCGAGCTGTTCGAATCCGAATTGCTGGACATCACCCGTATCGCGGTTGAGTCTGCGCGATACCTGGCGGCGCGACCTTCGGCACGCCGACTCGTCATGCTGGATGACGCAGAACCCTTGCTCGAACTGGAGCATCTGACCAGCGGCTTGTTCGACTTGTATCCTTGGTACCGGAGCATTCGCCTGGTCAAGCGCGACGACGACAGCTTGCGCGAGCTGATGCACGTTCAGAACCCCGGCGAGGCAACCACGTTTTCGCCGATTGCCGATCCGCTGGATCTCGGTGTCGACGTGTTCGATGACATGATGGCGCAAGGTCAACAAGAAATTCGTATCGTTACGCCGACGGCGGCATCGCTGTACGTCTTGTCCCTGGTGCGATCGCCAGACCCAGGCGCGGATGGGATCATCGCCGTCGAATTCGATTTCAGCCGCGTCATTTCTGATGCGGCGACCCATCTCGACCCGCATATGTCGTTCGGTGTCGCCGATGCGCGCGGGCATATCCTCCTCGAGCGCCAGCGCGCGGGCCAAATGCGGACACCAGGTCCAGGCGACAGCGCGATCAAGGCCGCGTTGGCCGCCGAGGACGGGGCCGCTCAGTGGCCCTATTTGCGCGAAATCACCAGCCGCCGGGGCGGTGCCGACCGTATGCTCGGCTTTCATTCTCGCGGGCTTCTTTTTATACCCGAGTCCGGGACCTACACCCTCGGCTTGATCTTGATCGAAGATCTGCACACCGCCCTTGCCAACGTTACAGCTACTGGGCGCCAGGCGCTCGTCGCCGCCGCTATCGTGACCGCGATTGCGTTACTCATCGGTTGGTTGTTCGGGCGTGCGCTCGCCGGCCCTTTGCGGCACATCGCCACGGTATCGGCCGAATACGGTAAACACGGCGTGAAGCGTGCGCTGCCCGTCGAAGCGCGCGACGAGATCGGCGTCGTCGCCCGCGCGCTCACCGACATGATGGAGCAGATCGACAACCGCAACCGGGATCTCGAAAGCGAGATCGCCGAGCGCAAACTTCAAGAGCGCATCATCAATGAAAAAACCATTGAGCTCGAGCGCTCCAACGAGGAGCTAGCGCAATTCGCCTACGTCGCCTCGCACGATTTACAAGAACCGCTGCGCACGGTAACGAGTTTCGTGCAATTGCTCGAACGCCGCTACGGAGATCGATTGGGCGATGACGCGGATCGCTACATCAAGCACGCGGTAGACGGCTGCGGCCGCATGAAGAACCTGATAGAGGACCTCCTGCGATTCTCTCGGGTCGGTAGCCAGGGCGGGGAAATATCTCCGACCGACCCCGGCACCGCGCTGCAACAGGCGCTGGCGGACCTTGCGGTCGCGATCGACGAATGCGGGGCGCGCGTAACCCGGGACGAACTTCCGACGGTGCTCGCCGACCAGAATCAATTACGTACGCTGCTGCTCAATCTCGTCGGCAATGGGCTCAAGTATCGCGGGACGCACAGCCCGGTAATCAACGTCACCGCGCGCCACGTGGATCACGTCTGGGAGTTCGCGATCACGGACAACGGCATCGGTATCGAGCCGCAATACCGCGAACGCGTGTTCGGCGTGTTTCAACGTCTACATGGGCGCAGTGAATACGAGGGATCCGGTATCGGGCTCGCGGTATGCAAGAAGATCGTCGAGCGCCACGGTGGCCGCATATGGCTCGAATCCGCGCCCGGCGAAGGCACGACCGTTTATTTCACCCTAAAGGCAGCGGTCACATCGGTCGATAAGCTCGTAGAACCTGTTGCTGCATGATCTTACGTCTCAAAGGGGCATTCCAGGATGCAACACCTGCCGTCGCGGATCATTGACATACTCATGGTCGAAGACAATCCGGCGGATGCCGAATTAGCCGTTGAGGCGCTCAAGGGCGGGAAGGTGCAAAATCATTTGCACATCGTTGAAGACGGCGTGCGCGCACTGCAATTCCTGCGCCACGAAGGTGATTATAGCGACGCCCCGCGTCCGGGTTTGATCCTGCTCGATCTCAATTTGCCGCGTATGGACGGCCGCGAGGTGTTGGCCGAAATCAAGAACGATGCAGCATTAAAAACGATTCCCGTCGTGGTATTGACGACCTCCAAGGCCGATTCCGACGTGCTCAAGAGCTACGATCTCAATGCCAATTGCTACGTGACGAAACCAGTCGACTTCGACAAGTTCCTGGACGTCATCCAAACGATCGAAGGCTTCTGGCTGAGCCTGGTCGAACTACCGCAGGATCACGAACGCGCCGCTGCTTGAATACGTCCGGAACCGCGCGGCCGTACCCGAACGCGCTTCTTTCTGTCCAGACGATACCTGACCGGCCTATTTAAAATAGCGTATGGTCGCGGCCATGAGCGCCGGCATCACTTCGACTGAATATCTGATCATTCTCTGCAGGCTTGCCGGTCTTGCATTCGTCTTCGCAGGCCTTCATTGGTATGGCAACGTCGAGCGCTGGGGCCGGCGCGGCTACCTCATCGTCGCTTTCGCGCTCGCGGTGCTCGGATGCGCCTATCTCGCGGTCGTCGTGGCGGTCCGGATCGACATGAAATGGGAATGGGACTTCCTCAACTACTGGCTTGCGGGACGCATCGCGGCCGAGGGGCTGCCGATCTACGAGGCGGCGTCGTATCTTCATCAGCCTCTACCCTTCGGCCCCAGTAAACAATTCTTCGCCGAGGTCATTTTCGTCGGTACGATGTATACGCCGCCGGCGGTTCTTCTTTTCTTACCGCTCGGCTTCTTCGAGTATCGCGAGGCGTTCGTTCTCTGGTCGATACTTCAGGGCGTTGTGCTCGCGGCAGTCACGGTGTTGATGAAGCGTGAATTTTTCCGCGACGAACCGGATACCCAACAGCCCGTCGCGTGGTTCGCCGTCATCTGCCTCGTGGTCTTTTTCCCGCCTGTCAAAGAGACCCTGTACACCGCGCAGGTCAATCTCATCATGGCTTTGCTGTTCATGTTGCTGTGGCTGTCGCGCAGCCGTCTCTCGGCGGGCGTCTGGATCGGCCTTGGCGCCTGTCTCAAACCGCTCTTCGGTATCCTGGTTTTATGGCTCATTCTGCGGAAGCGGTTCGGCGCGATGGTATTAGCGGCCGTTACGGTGGGGTTGGCCTTTGCAAGCGCCGCCGTCGTTTTCGGAAGCGACGACCTGATGACTTATTTTCTGGATAATCCCGTCGCCAGAGCGCCGGCGCATCTGTATACGCAGTACACCAATCAGTCGGCGCTGGCGGTCCTGCGGCGCGCAACCGGCGCCGAGCAATGGTCCGGTTCGCCGTTGTTGCACGCGCCATATATCGCGTTCGCACTACTCGTGACTGCGATTACCGCGTGGTCGGTCCTGCGCTGTGGCGACGACAGGTGGGCGTTGATCGCGTGTCTCGCGCTCGGCTTGCTGCTGGCGCCGCAAACGCTGTATCACTACAGCGCCGTGTTGTTACCGGCAATGACGTTCATGGTGGCACACAAGGGATCGAAATGGCTCGGTGTGACCGTCGTTATTACGCTGTTCGCCTTGGCCTCGCTGGAAGGCACCAAATTCTGGCTCAATCTCGGCGTCTGGATGATCGCCGTGTCCTATCCATGGTGGAGCAACGCAATTTCGGGCAATTTCACCGCGCGTCCGCGTAAAACAGTGTCAAATCACCACCCGAACGCGTCCGGCTCTGCTCAGGATCAGGTATAAGTGCACGATCATTCTCAGCCAGTAGGGGGTCGTACCCTTGCCCGTGGATATCAAAGAGCGAATCGACGCCGTGGAACTCGCAAAGCATAGGGCTCAGGCAGAGGCGCAGCGGGACGCAGCGGTGGCGGCGCTTGATGGTCAGCGTATCCTTGCGCTCGGTTGCGGCGGCTATGTCGGTAGCCATCTGTTGGACGCCCTATTAGGGCGGCCGGGCATCGAGATCGAAGGCTGGGACCCCGACGCCAGCAAGATCGAGGCGCATCTGAACGCGCCGAACTTGCACTTCAGAAATCACGGCACCGATTCCGCGGCATCGCTGGCATTGCTGGACGAGGCGGTACAGCGCGCCGATATCGTCGTGAACCTGGCTGCGCTGTGTAATCCCGCCGAATACAATACGCGGCCGCTCGCGACGATTCAGTACAACTTTCTCGACTGCCTGCCGATCGTCGAAGCGTGCGCACGGCACGAACGTTGGCTCGTGCATTTCTCAACGAGCGAAGTGTACGGCCGCACGCTTGCCAGCTACACGGCGGACGATGGCTATGCGGACGAAGATTTATACGAACAGCGAGAAGCGTCGACGCCGATGCTGATGGGGCCGATCACGAATCAGCGTTGGACTTATGCGACATCGAAACAATTACTCGAACGGCTGATCTACGCCCAGCACAAAGAAACGGGCATGCCGTTCACGGTCATCCGCCCGTTCAATTTTTTCGGCCCGAGGATGGATTATCTTCCGGGGCGGGATGGCGATGGCGTGCCGCGCGTGCTGGCCTGTTTCATGGCGGCATTACTCGACGGCACACCGATGCAGCTCGTCGACGGCGGACACGCGCGGCGTACGATCGTGTCGATAGACGACGCCGTACGCGCCATACTGCAGATCCTCGCTCGACCCGAGCGCGCGCAAAACGAGTTCTTCAATATCGGCCACCCCGGTAACGAATTGACGATACGTGAGCTGGCGGAGCTGATGCGCAATTGCCACGCCGATCTGACCGGATTGGCGGCCGCCCGCGAGCATCCCATCGTCGATATCCCGGCCGCAGACTTCTATGGCGAAGGGTACGAAGATTGCGACCGTCGGATGCCGGACATCTCCAACGCCCGCCGGCTGCTCGATTGGGAACCGCTCGACGATTCGAATACAACGCTATTAGCCGCGATGTCGTACTACATCGATCGCTTCGCCGACACCACCGTTACTGCACAGGCACGCTGAACGCAGTACCTTAGCGGCCTCTACTTCGAGGCCGCATACATTGCCCGCCCGACTCGGTATTTACATACCGGCCTACAACGCCGCGCACACGCTAGGCAACGTCATCGCACGGATCCCTACGCCGGCGTGGGCGCTTTGCGACGACGTCGTCATCGTCGATGACGGCAGTACCGACGCAACCGCATCGATCATCGACGATCTCAGCCGCCGTCACGCCGCCATTCGCTGCATCAGCTTCGAGCGTAATCAGGGTTATGGCGCCGCGGTCCGCGCGGGCCTCGCGGCGCTTACCCGATCATCGGCGGAGTATTTCGCGTGCCTGCATGCCGATGGCCAGTATCCACCGGAAACGCTGGAGGCCTTCGTGCACCACGCGCATACCGAGGGTTTCGATATTCTGCAAGGGTCCAGGCACTTGCACGGCACCGCGCGCGAAGGCGGGATGCCGGTGTATAAACTGCTCGCGGGTCGCGCGCTTTGTGCGCTCGAGAATGCGGCTTTCGGCCTCGAGCTCACTGATTATCACTCCGGTTATCTCATCTTGAGCCGGCGGGTCGTCGAGTGCATCGACATCGATCGCTTGAGCGGTTATTTCGATTTCGATCTCGAACTGATCGCGGCGGCGCGCCAGCGCGGCCTCAAGATCGGCGAGCTGGGGATCCCCACGCACTATGGCAGCGAAGTGTCATATCTCAACCCGGCGATCTACGGGATACGCGTACTCGTGGTTGTGGCCAAGTATCTCCTCGGCGCGTATCGATGAACCTGAATCGGTGTAGACTTCGATCTATGTCGATTGAGGACGCTTCATGAGCGGGCACGCGCACCGGATCGAAACCGGATCCGCCGTGGCAAACCCTTATGCTGAAGGTTGTGCCTGGGTCCATGGGGAATACGTGCCGATCGCCGAGGCGCGCATTCCGATCACCGACACGGGCTTCACCCGTTCCGACTGCACCTACGACGTCGTCGCCACCTGGAACGGCCGCTTTTTCAGGCTCTCCGACCACCTCGACCGCTTCGAGCGCAGTTGGCGGGCGCTCCGTTTGAACCCGGTACTGTCACGTACGGACATGCGTGCAATCCTGTTCGAGTGCGTGCGCCGCACGCAGCTGCGCGATGCCTATGTCGAGATGATCGTCACGCGCGGCGTGCCGCCGGCCGGCGTGCGCGATCCACGCCAGTTCGAGAACCGGTTCTATGCCTTTGCCATACCCTATATCTGGATCGTGGAACCCGACGATCAGATCCAGGGCACACATGTCGTTATCGCCCAAACCGCAACACGGATCGATCCGCGCGCGGTCGATCCCAGCGTCAAGAATTTTCATTGGGGGGATATGACCAAAGGACTATTCGAAGCTTACGAGCGCGAGGCTACGACGGTCGTGCTGTTGAACGCGGCGGGAGAATTAACCGAAGGTCCGGGCTTCAATCTCTTCGCTTTACACCAGGGCGCATTGTGGACACCGGAGAGCGGCGTCCTGCAGGGCATCACCCGGAGAACGGTGCTCGAACTCGCTGCGCAGGACGGCATCGACACCCGTGTTAGGATGTTCGGCCGCGCGGTGCTCGATCGAGCCGACGAAATCTTCATGACGAGCACGGCGGGCGGCGTCATGCCGGTGACGACGCTCGACGGCCAGCCGGTGGGCGACGGCAAACCCGGTAAAGTCTCGCTGCGCTTGCGGCAGTTGTACTGGGAGGCGCACAAGGACGACGCTTATACCGAAGCCATCGATTACTGAATGCGCAAACTGCGCGGAAACCGACCAACGCCATGCCCGTAACCGAACATCAGATCCGTATTGAGCCTATTGGCGAAACGCCACCGCTAGAACTCCCGGCCAAGCTCGGGTTCGGCCTCCATTTCGCCGACCGCATGTTCTCGCAATCGTATTCCGTCGAGCGCGGCTGGCATGACGCGACGATAGGGCCCTATCGGCCCATAACCCTGGACCCGGCGACGACCATCTATCACAACGGCCAGATGATCTTCGAAGGCACCAAGGCTTACCGCCGCGCCGACGGCAATATCAACCTGTTCCGCACCGAGCTCAACATGGCGCGTTTCAATCGCTCGGCCGAACGCATGGGCATGGCGCCGGTCGACCCGAATTTCCACCTGCATGCGATCGAGGAACTGGTGCGGTTGGAACACCGTTGGGTACCGGAACAGGACGGCACCGCGCTTTACATCCGTCCGGTGATGATCGCAACGGAAAAAACGCTCGAGGTCCGCGCCAGTCACGAATACCTGCATTACATCATCTGCTCCCCCGTGGCGCCCTACTTCGCGGACGGCTTCGCGCCGGTGTCGGTCTATGTGTCACACGATTTCGTGCGCTCGGTTCGTGGCGGCACGGGTGAGGCGAAGACGCCGGGCAATTACGCGGGCTCCATCGCGGCGACTGAGATCGCGCTCGCGAACGGTTACCAGCAGGTGTTGTGGCTGGACGGTGTCGAGAACAAATACGTCGACGAAGTCGGTGCGATGAACATCGCCTTCGTGCTCGGCGGCGAAGAGATCGTGACACCGACCCTGACCGGCGCGATCCTGCAAGGCGTAACGCGGCGCTCGTTGCTGCAACTCGCGCCGGATCTCGGCTACGCCGTGACGGAACGCCGCATCACCATCGACGAGGTCATCGCGGGCTTGAGCGACGGCAGCGTGACGGAGATCTTCGGTATGGGGACGGGGGCGGTGATCGCGCCAGTCGGCCGTTTGTCGTTCAAAGGGCAGGAACTCGTGATCCGCGACGGCGAGCCTGGCCCGGTCGCGACTCGGCTCTACGATGAGCTGACGGGGTTGCAATACGGCAGGCGCCCGGATCCCTACGGGTGGACGCGCGTGATCGAAGTCCCACCGGCCGAACGTGTTCCGAACAAGATATCCGTGAACGCCTGAATATCTGTATTGATTCGGAGACGCTTATGGCGACCCTTGGACTGATCGAATACGAGGAGGCCTCGGACGCGGTCCGCGCCGTCTACGACGACATTCGCGCGACCCGCAACACCGATTTCATCAACAACTTCTGGAAGGCGCTGGCGCACAACCCGGCGCAATTGAAACGCACGTGGGAAGGAGCAAAGCAAGTGATGGCGCCCGGCGCGATCGACGCTTTGACCAAGGAGTTCATCTATATCGCCGTGTCGGTCGCGAATGCCTGCGAGTATTGCATTCACTCACACACCGCAGGCGCGCGCGCGAAAGGCATGACGGACGCGCAGCACGCGGAGCTCCTGGCCGTGATCGGCATGGCGCACCACACCAACGGCTTGGTGTCGACGATGCAGGTTGCGGTGGACGACGTGTTCCGGGTCGACGCCTGACATTAATTCAGAAAGAGGATTCAACATGGCCGATGCCGCCCCAACCGCCGGATTCGTCATGAATCAAACTATGTTGCGGGTCCGCGATCCGGAGACGTCGATCAACTTTTATCGCGACGTGCTCGGCATGACCTTGCTCGATAGCTACGATTTCGAAGACATGCAGTTCACGCTCTACTTCATGGGTTATCTCGACGACGGCGAATCGATCCCGGACGACGCCGGCCAGCGAGCGCGTTGGGTGTTCGCGCGTCCCGCGCTGGTCGAGCTCACCCACAACTGGGGCACCGAATCCGACGACGATTTCGCCGGCTACCACGACGGCAACGCAACGCCGCAGGGCTTCGGGCACATCGGCGTATCGGTGCCGGACGTCTACAGCGCCTGCGAGCGTTTCGAGCAACTCGGCATCGAATTCGTCAAACGCCCGGACGATGGCAAGATGAAAGGCCTGGCCTTCATCAAGGATCCCGACGGTTATTGGGTTGAAATCCTGAGTCCACACGGTATCGAGGCGATCGTAACCGGGTAGCCCGGATGGAGCGGAGCGGAATCCGGGATCACACCTAGCCAATCAAGCGAGATGGATTCCGGCGACGACACCAAAACACGCACCCGATTGCGTCCGTTACGCGGCCTGCTCCCCTTTCTCGCGCCCTATCGCCTCGTCATCGTGGCGGCGCTCGCGGCGCTGCTCGCCGCCGCGGCCGCGACCTTGGGTATGCCGATCGCGGTACGCCATGTGATCGATGCAGGCAGCCGTGGCGCAGCGGCCGCTGCGGTCGATCGCTACTTCCTCGCGCTCTTTGGTCTCGCCGCCGCAACCGCGTGTTTTGCATCGTTGCGGTTTTACCTCGTCTCCTGGCTCGGCGAACGCGTGGTGGCCGATATTCGCTCCACGGTGTTTCGCCACGTGCTGAAGATGAGCCCGAGCTTTTTCGAGGTGACGCGCTCGGGCGAGATCCTGTCGCGTTTGACGAACGACACCACGTTGATCCAATCGGTTGTCGGCAGCAGTCTATCGATCGCCTTGCGCAGTTTCGTGACCTTGGTCGGCGGACTGATCATGCTGGCGGTAACGAGCCCTCGCTTGGCCAGCATGATCGTGTTGCTGGTGCCGTTGGTCGTCGTTCCCATCATCGCGATCGGCCGCCGCGTACGCCGGCTGTCGCGCGATACCCAGGATCGCGTCGCAGATACCTCGGCGTTGGCCGGTGAAGTATTGAACGCCATCCCGCTGGTCCAGGCGTTTACCTTGGAACGCCTTCACGGTGCGCGTTATGACGATGCCGTGGAACGCTCGTTCACGACCGCGAAGCAGCGCGTACGGCAACGCGCCATATTGACCGCTTACGCGATCATTACGATCTTCGGCGGCCTGGTGTTCGTGCTGTGGATGGGTGGGCACGACGTTGCCGCCGGCCGCATGAGCGGCGGCGAGCTCGGCCAGTTTTTGCTCTATGCGATCTTTGTCGGCGGTTCGACGGCGGGGTTGAGCGAAATCTGGGGTGCGCTGCAGCAGGCCGCTGGCGCCACCGAACGCCTGGCGGAACTGCTCGCAGCCCAGCCACGCGAAGACGTGCCGGCTGATCCGATCGACTTACCGTTACCGGGACGCGGCGAAATCGCGTTCGAAAACGTGTGCTTCAACTATCCTTCACGTCCGGTGCAACCGGCGCTGCAGGATTTTTCTCTTCGCGTTGATACTGGCGAAACCGTCGCCCTGGTCGGGCCGTCGGGCGCCGGTAAAACCACCGTATTCCAGCTCTTGCTCGCGTTTTATCTACCGCAGGCCGGGCGCGTCAGTATCGACGGCGTGTCGATCGCCGATGCGGCGCCCGCCGACGTTCGCAAACGCATCGCCATCGTGCCACAGGACACCGTGCTGTTCGCGGACAGCATCCTCGAGAATATTCGCTACGGCCGGCCCGAAGCGAATGACGAGGAGGTGTACGCGGCTGTACGCGCCGCAGCGGCCCACGAGTTCATCGAACGACTCCCCGAGGGCTACGCCACCTTCGTCGGCGAGCGCGGGGTACGGCTCTCGGGCGGGCAGCAGCAACGCATCGCGATCGCGCGGGCGGTGTTGAAAGCACCTCCGGTATTGTTGCTCGACGAAGCGACGAGCGCGCTCGACGCGGAGAGCGAAACCCTGGTGCAAGAGGCGCTCAAAAACCTGATGCGCGAACGCACCACGATCGTCATCGCGCATCGTCTGGCGACGGTGCGCAGCGTCGATCGCATCATCGTGATGGACAATGGACGTATAGTCGCGAGCGGCACGCATACCGAGCTGTCACGCCATGATGGTCTTTATGCGCGGCTCGCGGAAATGCAGTTTCGGGATATTGCGGACGAAGAGCGGGTACCCGCGGGCGCTACCGGTTAGGCCAAATCCCGGATTCCGCTACGCTCCATCCAGGCTACGTCCTTCTCGTAGAATCCGGTGTCATCATTAATCGTCCAACAACGGCGGCATCGGGCAATCCAGATTCACCGCGATCGCCTGCAATAGCTCGGCCTCGGCGGCTGTTACCTCGCCGTCATGGATCACGCAATCCGCGCAGGCGCTGATGACATTTTTCTTCAGGAGCGGCGACAACACGGCGAGTTTATCCAAGGCCTGCGTTAATGATTTGAGATTACATTGCGCTCGGCTCGCAAGTTCTGCGGCGCCGAGATCGAACGGCTGAAAAGCGCGACCAAAAGCTTGCGCCGCTTGTTCCTCCGCCTTAGCGCCAACCCGCGAGAGTACACTCAATAACAGGCGCAGTTCAGCGCCGACTTGATCGAATTTGAAATACTTCACGGGCAGCTCCGCTTCAGCGCCGGCGCCTAAATGGTCTTGCAGGATATGCAACAAGGCGAATTCAAAAATCGTATAGCGGCGATCGACCTCGATCAGCTGCTTGACGGTCGCCAAAAATCCGCGACGCGTTTCATCGTCGCCCATCTTCAACGCCGGCAGGGTGATATTGACCAGCGGTAAGCGAGCCCGAGCCGGCAACTGATCGACCGTTTCGACCAAATCGACTATAAGCGCTGCGATTTCAGCGCCGTCCGCGTCGCGAATGAGATCGACACCCAGTTGCCGGTCATCAGCGCCAATAGCCGTCATCAATAATGCGTAGACGACTTGCGGCGCGGTCTCGGCGTGATGCGCGGCGTCGAGCAAGCCGGTGGGGATACCGTGATGGAGCTGCTCGGCGTATGCGACCTGCTCCGGGCTGATCGTGCCTACCGATTCCGCGACCTGTTGTGCGTCGACCGCCATACTGCCGGCGAATCCGGCCGCGCCACCCGGCAGCGGTGATCCGCCCGTGGCGGCAACAACGGCGTCCTCGGACAATTTCCGGCTTACATAATGCGGATCGATCGCTTCGATCCGATCATCGAGGCGCGGATGGGTGGCCATCAGGGAGGCAAACGCGTAATGCACGGATTCACCAAAGCAAAAATGACTGATGTCTTCCGAGTGTGCATTGTTCAATAAGGACCCTTCCACGTGTTGCCGGATCTTGTCCAAGGCGCCGGCGATGCCGTTGGGGTTGCGCGTAAATTGCACCGCCGACGCGTCAGCCAGAAACTCGCGTTGTCGGGAGATCGCCGCCTTGATCAGCGCGCCGAAAAACAAGCCGATATAGCCGATGAGCAGGATCGCGAGGCCGATCATCGCGGCTTGCCCCGAGCCCTTGCCGCTGCTGCGACCCCCGGAACGCAGCATGACTCGTCCGATCTGTCCGATCAGCAGTATTCCCGCCAGGATCCCCATCACACGGATATTGATCCGCATGTCCTGATTGAAAATGTGACTGTATTCGTGGCCGACCACGCCTTGCAGCTCGTCGCGCGTAAAGGTGTCCAGCGCGCCCCGCGTCACCACCATCACAGTTTCGGTGGGACGCGTGCCGGCGACGAAGGCGTTGATGCCGAGCTCGTCATCCAGTACGTACAAAGCGGGTACTGGCGTGCCGGAAGCGATCGACATCTCTTCGACGACGTTGATGAACTGTCGTTCCTTGTGGTCGGACGTACTCGGGTCGATCTGGCGCGCGCCCATCATGTCGGCGACCGCGGGCCCGCCGCCACGCAGTCTCAACATCGTGAACAAGGTCCCCGCCGCGATGAGGGCGACGACGGCGCCGCTCACCCACAGCCAGTACGGTTGCTGCAACCAGGCCCCGACGGGCATCGGGGGGTCGGTCGAATAACTGACGGCACTGAATATGACGGCGTTGATCGCAGCGGCAATGAGCGCGACCGCGACGACGAAATAAGCTGCGAGCAGGCCCGTTTTGCGCCGTGCTCGATCCTGGTGCTGGTAGAAATTCACGCTGTAGGCCCGGCGCCGAACACCTTACCGTAACGATGCAGGACTTGTGGCTAGAAGCGGTCTCAAAATTCGTCTGAGACGTTAATGCTGTGTTGCACAACCTTCTCCGGTGCTCATTTATTGCGCATAAACTGCGCTCCTCGAATGGTCGAGCGCCTTGCCTAAACGCCTCAGACGAATTTTGAGACCACTTCTAGTTGAAGGAAATCTTCGGCGCCTCGCGCACGGCGGGATCCTCGATCTCCAGCAGTTTCGCCGCGGCGAAATTGAACATGCCGCCGATGACGTTGTTGGGAAACTGCTCGCGCTTGTTGTTGTAATCGGTCACCGCGTCATTGAAGTGTTGCCGCGAAAACGAGACTTTGTTTTCAGTCGAGGTCAGCTCCTCCATGAGCTGCTGCATGGTCTCATTGGCCTTGAGGTCCGGATAGGCTTCGGCCAGGGCGAAAAATCGGCCCATCGCACCGGTCAATACGCCTTCGGCGGCAGTCAGCGCGCCGATCGCCGCCGCGTCGTCCGGGCGTGCGGACGCCGCCTTCGAGGCCGTTTGCGCCTGATTACGCGCCTGAATGACGGCTTCAAGGGTCTCGCGCTCGTGCGACAGGTAGCCCTTGGCGGTTTCCACGAGATTGGGGATCAGATCGTAGCGCCTTTGCAACTGCACATCGATCTGAGCGAAGGCGTTCTTGAAGATATTGCGGGCGGCGACGAGATTGTTGTAGATCCCCACGCCGTACGCGATGAAAACGACCAATACGACCAGGAAGACGATGGTGCCGATGTCCATACGCGATCCCTCCTCGGGACGTTCGAACAGCGCGCGATTATAGCGGATCCGTGCTGCTGTCCCGGATTCCGCTACACTCCATCCGGGCTATGGAAGGGATGTAGCCTGGATGGAGCGCAGCGGAATCCGGGGGCTCAACGCCCGTTCTTTCGATATACTCGGCCTCCCCGATCACTACGCGGAGAAAAAGGCAATGGGCAAAAAGGGCCAACTCACACCCGACAAATTTGGAGCTTCCATGCCGGTCACGGCGCCTGCCGTTCAATCGCCGCCATTCTGGTACCGGGACATGGAAATGATCATCATGTCCTACGAGACGAACGACGATGCCGCTGCGGAGATCCTGCCGGACGGACTCGAGCTCACCGACGACGCGACCGCCAGCATCATCATCGCGAACTACCACTTCTCGACGTTCGGGCCGTATTACGAAGCGATACTCGGCATTTCATGCACCTGGGAGGGCAAGCCGATGACCTTCCTGCCGAATCTGTTCGTAACCCAGGAAGCACCGTTGATCGCGGGCCGCGAAATCTGGGGGTATGCAAAGAAGCTCGCGCATATCGACCTCTACTGTGAGCACGAGCAGTACATGGGCATCATCGAACGGCCCAAGGGCAATCGCCTGGCCACCGCGGTCATGCGCACCGTCGACAACGTGCGCTCCGATGCCTTCGACTTTCCGCCCATCGCTTCGCTCAAAGTCATCCCGAGCGCTGAAGAAGGCGCACCGGCCGTCGCCCAACTGGTGTCTTGCGAATTCGACGTGCAGCCGAAGGTCTCGGCGGACGAATGGACCGAAGTGTGGAGCGGGCCCGGGTCGCTGGTCTACAACAATCCGACCGCTTCGGACCCCTGGCATGCGTTGGAGGTCAAAGAGGTCAGAAATTGCTTTTACGGCTATTTCAACGCCTATCTGCCTTACGGGAAGATCTTAAAGGAATACCATTGACCGCGGCGGGGCCGTCTGAACGATAGGCGGCCCCGTTTCTTCCATCACGCCGCATGTTCGTGCCGCAAGGTCGGGTCGATGGCCGCAGCCATCGCCGCGCGATCGTGACCGCCGCCCAAAAAACCATCGAGCTGCTTCGCGACATCGCGGGGATTTTCCAACGCCCGCGCATAATCCACCGACATGACCTCGATCGTGCTCTCGTGGTGGGTCAATAACTCTCTCACCGCCTCGATCTGCCGCAGGTAAGTCGCCGCGAGCTTTTCGGCGCCGATCTCCGCACCGCGGCGACCGAGGCGCTCCAGCATCGTGTGTTGCGATTGGATCACGTCGCGTAGATCGCGTTCCATGAAGATGATGCGATAGCGATGGCCCAAGGGTAAGCGCGGCAGCAAGGGCGCCACGATCTTTACCGCGCGTCCGCGCGCCTGCCCGATCCACGCGTGATCGTGTGCGATCGATTTGACCGCTGCGTACTCGTAGTATCCGCGGGGGTTACTCGCGTCGGCGGCGCGCGCATCATCGGTTAATGGCTCGACGCCGCCGGCACCGAGCATTTGCATCATCATCGACGTTCCCGAGCGCGGTAGCCCGGAGACGATGACGATTTCGTCCGGGCTCAACGGCGGTAGCGCCTTGGGTTCGCCCATGGCACCGAGACGCGCCACCGTGCGGCTGGGCAATAGTGGCGCGTGCCGATCGGGCCGGTCGCGGCCTTGGCGAAACGCACGCAGGCGTCTGCGTGCCTCGGCGGCGGCTTTTTGGTGCTCGGCGGCGCGGTGGGGATCCTTGCGTTTAGTGCGATACAGCCGTGCGAGACGGCGATGCGCCTCCGGGAATACCGTGTTTTGTGCGACGGCGGCTTCGAACGCTCGCACCGCATCGTCTACGCGGCCGAGCCATTGATTGGCGACGCCACATAGATAGTGCGCTTGCGGATTGTGGTAAACGAGCCCGATTGAAGCGAGTGCCTGCTCGAGCGCGCGACGCGGCCGGCGGCGGCCGAGTAAGGCGCGGCACAATCCCAAGCGCGCCTGCGCACTCACCGGATCGATGTCCAGCATCGACGCGTACGTGGCCTCCGCATCCGCGTAGCGCTCGAGTGCCAGCTGTGCTTCGGCCCGGGCGTAAAGCAGGCTAGGCCGGTTGTGCATCTGCACCTCGCCCACCCGCTCGAATGATGCGAGCGCTTTTACGGCGTCGCCTTCGGCCAGATACAAGCGTCCCTCGAGATAAGAGAGCGATCCGTGGTTGGTCTGCGCACGGCGGCGCAACCGCATGCGTCGGGTCTGCTCGGCGCGGTCGAGCTCATCGTCCTCTTCATCAGCCTGGGCCTCGGCTATGCGTCGGAGTTCTTCGCGCGCCTGTTCCGCATAGCGCACTTTGCGAGCGCGAATCATATCTAAAACTCGATGTGCTTCGTCCAGGCGTTCCAAGGTGAGCATGCAGGTCAAAAGCTGAACGCCGAAGCGGCTCTCTTCGGGCCACTGATCCCAAAGGGATTCGAGCATCACGACCGCCTGCGCGGGACGCCCCGCATCGATGTAATCGCGCGCGAGGTTGTAGCGCAATTCACGCAAGGTGTTCTCGGTAGCGACGGCCCGGTCTTCACTGGGCGCATCGATATAGCCGAGATCGACGAGTTGCTGCAGTGCGTCCGCCGCACCGATCGGATCGGTCCGGCGCCCGGGTGGATGCGTGCCCGCGTCACCCTCGACGGTATCCCAACTGTCGACGTAAGCGACCTCGACTGGACGGTCGAACGCCGTCGTCAGCGCTTTACCGTCCATGTCGCGACCGACGCTCAGGCCGAACAGGCTCAGAATGGTCGGCGTGACGTCGAGCAGACTCGCGCCGTACACGAGCTCGTCCCGTTTCACCCCGGGGCCGCACATCGCAAAGACGCCGAATGGCCGATGCTCTTCCGCGGGCCCGGCGGGCTCGTTCGGGAGCTCGCGCGGCCGCAGATGGTCCGGGTGAAATCCGTGGTCGGAGCAGATGATGACTGTCGTCTGTTCGCCGGCGAGATCCATCATCGCGCCGAGCATCATGTCGTGGAAACGATAGGCGCTGGCGACGACGTCTTTGTATAACTCGTAATCCGCTTCCCCGATCCACGCTAAGCGGGGCGGGTGGTATCTCATGAAACCGTGGCAAAAGTGATCGATGGCGTCGAAGTACACGGCGGTAAAGTCCCAGGGCTCCAGTTCCATCACCGCGGTCGCTGCCGCCTGCACGCTGGCGCATTCGGCGAGCACCTTGGCAATGCTATACAGGCGTCTGTCCTTATCCTGATCGATCGACTCGGCGTTCGGCACGAACGGCAGGAGTTGCTCGGCATCGATCTCCCAGGGATGGATGCGGAATTGCGCCAGCGGTTTGGCGAGGCGCTGCGGGTGCACGGTCCCCGGGCGCAACGGCCACGGTTCATCCAAAGGTTTGACCGCCGCCTGGTAATGATTGGACACCATCACACCGTTGATGGGTTCGACCGGATGCGAGGGCCACCAGCCGATGACGTTACTGCGCTTGCCGTTCTGGTTGAGAATGTTCCAGACCGCTTTGGTGCGGCGGCCGAGATTGCTGATCGGACGCACCCCGCCGGTATTGGGATCGGGCTCGCTGAAACCGTGCACGCCGTGTTTGAACGCACGTTTACCCGTCGCGATCGAGGTCCACAACATGGGAGAGAGCACCGGCACCAAGGTGCTCAGATTACCCATCACGCCACGCGAGAGAAAGCGCTCGAGATTCGGCATCGCGCCGTCATCGAGCAGCGGGCTGATGATCTTCCAGTCGGCCGCATCCCAACCGATCAGCAGGACTTTATCGGTTAAGGGGCCGGACACGGAATTGATTACGCGGCCGCGCCGCGCGGGGAAGCGCTACGTATTCGCGTTACCGTTTGCTGCTTCGCGACGTCTGCGGCGCATTGCGAGCACACTGCCGGCACCGGCGGCCAACATCGCGAGCCCGTGCGCGGGCACCGGGACGGCGCCGGCGGCGATCGGGGCGTTCGGCGTGTCGTTATAGGCCCATTCGACGATATACATACCACGATCAGGTCCCTGCGTATCATGCAGGATCGCCGCCCAGCCATAAAACGTGCTGCCCATGAAGCTGAAGCCGAAATACTGGAGCTGATCAGGTGTGAACCCGCCGGTGGTCGCCAGGGTTAGCAAGTTCACCTCATGTTGCATATAGCCGCCGGATGTCGACGAATCGAAGGACAGCATCGCGCGATTCGTCTGGCCTGGCGCGCCAAACTGATACCCGCTGTCGAGTGTCGGACCGACCGCTGCACCAAGCGGCAGAGCTACGATCGCCCGGGAGTCCACCATCGTGCCGCTGGCCTGAACGACGCCGTTGCCGTTGAGCCCGGCGCTGTTTAGAAACATATTGCCGTATGCGCTGCGTAACGTCGGTCCTTCCGTTGCGACGATGCCCGTTTTACGCAATGTGAAATCGTCGTTGTTGTCGCCGTCGACATCCCAGTTCACCGAGAGATCAAAGGGACCTTGACCGGCCGGCGCAGTCGCGCTCAATGATACGGGGGCACCACTGACATGAATGATGGCGGCCGACACCATGGACGGCAGAGCGTAGATCGCGGCGGCCGATGTCGCAGCCGTCCCCAGGCACTGCTCGAACGAGCGTTTCGTGCGTTTACCTGCGCGTTTTTTATCGCCAGTTGACATGACTCATCTCCCCGCTCGGAACTGCCATTCCCTTCTGCGCTTGCATCGTCGCTTGTAGTTCGGCTGATATTAGGCGGATCGCGTCCCGAAATCCCTAAATACCGCACATTTTCAACAAATTGTTACATCCGGTATCCAAACCGCAATGGCGGAGATGGCTTCAGCTTGGCGTGGGCACCGGTGCCGCTTCCTCTGCCTCTCGCGATTCCGCCTCCTGCTGCCGCTGCCACATCGTCGCGTACAGTCCGCCCGCCGCCAGAAGATCGGCGTGCCGGCCGCGCTCGGCGATGGCGCCCTCGGCCAGCACGATGATCTCGTCGGCGTCCACCACCGTCGACAGCCGGTGCGCGATGACCAGGGTCGTGTGGCCGCGCGAGACTTCCTTCAGAGCCGTTTGAATCTCCCGCTCGGTGCGGGTATCCAGCGCCGAGGTCGCTTCGTCGAATATGAGGATGCGCGGCTGCTTGAGGATGGTCCGTGCGATCGCGACACGCTGTTTCTCACCGCCGGAGAGCTTCAAGCCGCGTTCGCCGACCATGGTCTGGTAGCCGTCCGGTGAGGCCATGATGAAAGCGTGGATCTGCGCGAGACGTGCGGCCTCTTCCACTTCCGTGGGCGTCGCCTGCGGCCGTCCGTAGGCGATGTTGTAGTAGACCGTGTCGTTGAACAGGACGGTGTCCTGCGGCACGACCCCGAAGGCGTCGCGTACGCTGCGCTGGGTGACGAACCGAATGTCCTGGCCATCGATCCGGATCGATCCCTGCGTGACGTCGTAAAAGCGGAACAGCAACCGCGCGATGGTCGATTTACCCGCCCCGCTCGCGCCGACCACCGCGACCCGCTCGCCCGCCGGTATGGTAAAGCTCACATGGTCGAGAATACCGCGCCGTTCGTCATAGAAAAATGACACGTCGTCGAACTCGAGTTTGCCGGGACCGTCCACGAGCGCTTGTGCGTCGTCGGCGTCCTCGACTTCCGTATTGACTTCCAGCAGGTGGAACATCGCTTCCATATCGGTCAGCGACTGTTTGATCTCGCGATAGACGAAGCCCAGGAAATTGAGCGGCATGTAAAGCTGAATAAGGTAGGTATTGACCAGCACGAAATCGCCCACCGTCATCGAACCCGCGATCAGGCCCTGCCCCGCCATCGCCATTACGATCGTGAGCCCGATACCGACGATCAACGCCTGCCCGATGTTCAATAACGCGAGCGAGCTCTTGCTCGTCACCGCCGCGCGTTCGTAACGCGCCAGAGATTCGTCGAAGCGGTTCGCTTCGTAGTCTTCATTGCCGAAGTACTTGACCGTCTCGTAATTGAGCAGACTGTCGATCGCCCGGGTATTAGCCTCCTGATCGGTTTCATTCATACGGCGACGGTACTTGAGCCGCCATTCCGTCACAGCCAGAGTGTAGAGGATGTAGCTCGCGATCGTGACGAACGTCACCAGGGCATACCACACGTTGAACAAGGCCCATAAGATCCCGCACACCATGGTGATCTCGAGTAGCGTTGGAATGATATTGAACAACATGAACGTGAGCAGGAAATCGATGCCCTTGGTGCCGCGTTCGATCGCGCGTGACAGGCCGCCGGTCTGGCGTTCGAGATGAAACCGCAGCGCGAGCTTGTGCAGGTGCCGGAAAGTCTTCAGCGCCACGTCGCGTATGGCGCGCTGGGCGACCTTGGCGAAAACGGCGTCGCGCAATTCCGCGAACGCGATCGACATGACGCGCAGCAGGCCATAGCTGAGCAACAGGGCCAGTGGCAGCTCCAAAGGCAGCCGTGCCGGATCGGAAAAGAGATCGACCATTGCCTTGTAGAGCATCGGCACATAGACCGTCGCGACCTTCGCGCAGGTCAGGAAGAAGAGCGCTACGGCGACACGTATTTTGATTTCGATATGTCCCGCGGGCCACAGATACGGCGCGAGGTCGCGCAGCGCGCTCCACTCGAAGGAGGGTTCGCGTTTGCGTCCTGCAAATGTGCGTGCGACTTCGGCCATGGTGTCGGTCCGCAAGGAGTTGCGTCGCAGTATAACGTCAGCGGCGCGCGGCAGAATCTTATGGCGATTCAGCGACGATCGGTAACCGCTCGGCTAATACGTCGGTCCAGATCTCTTCCCAGCAGCAACGATGATCGTAACCGTCTATCACGCTCAGGCGCGCAGCAAGCTGCTTGTCGAGGTACCGCGCCGCAGTGCTTGCCGGGACGATTCGGTCGTCGGAACCGTATAGGTGCCACTGCATGATCGCCGATCGCAGGGGCGCGCCGTCGGCGGGATTCAGCGAGCCGGGCGGCGCAGCGCCGTGGTGGTATTCAGCCCAGGCGTCGATATCCAAATTCGCGGCGATCGTAATCACGCGCTCGACGCGCGCCACGCGCGCGGCGATCAGACTCGCGATCGCGCCCCCGCCGCTATAACCGATCAACGTCACCGGCGCGTCGGGCAGCCCCACCAGGACGCGGTTGACGGCGCTCGTCATGTTGTCGATGACTGATTGCGAATAACGCTTACTCCTCCACAACGATGCGTCGCAATGTGGATCGGGTTCGATCAGGTAATAACACGGCCGCCCGATCAGAACCGCCGCCGCCGGATCGGCCGCCATGAGCTTCAGCACTAAACGCTCAGTGGTGGTCGGATCCCGCGCCGCCGAATCGCCATCGCCGTCGACGTAGATGTGCAGTGGGCGTCCGGGGCCGGCGCGGCCTTTGTGGAAGCGCACGTGAACGAACGGACCGGCGCGGTCTTCGACCCGCGTCAAACCCTGCGAATCCGCAGCCCGATCGAAGCGCGCGGCCGGCGTTGTGCAGCCGGTCGTGAGGACCAGCAGCGCGATAGTGAAGCGGCCGAAGGCGATCGCCTGTTGCATTTGGTATTTACGAACAGGCCCGTTAATCTTGGGATCCTTGCCCACGGGAGGACGCTACCATGCAAGAGATAAAAAGAGGAACAGTCGATAAGTATGCTTTTGATTGGCGCGATGAAGTCGCACTCAAAGTCGCGCAGGGTGAAGTTTTTCAAGTGGAGACCAATGACGCCTTGAGCGGTCTCGTGGCGGACGACAGCGACGATCCCAAGGTTAACAGTATGACCAGCGCGCATGTTCAGAAACTGCAGGAGCAGTGGCCGCCGCTGTACAACCCCGTCGTCGGTCCCATCTACGTCGAGGGCTGCGCCAACGGCGACGTACTCGCCGTACACCTCGATTGGGTCGATCCATGGCGCTATGGTTTCTCCGGCATTCTGCCCGGTATCGGCCCGTTGGGCGATTCGCTGACGTATCAGGACTGCGCCGAACCTCACGTGCAGGTCATCGAGCACATACCCGGGCCGAGTGGCCATACCCGCGACGGCACCGGGAAGTATTCCGACAAACTGACCTGGGACCTGCAACCGTTCATCGGTACGCTCGCGACGGCGCCGGAGCGCGAAGTCTTTACCTCCGTTTTAGGTCAAGGCCCCTTCGGCGGCAATATCGATTGCCGCGACATTCGCGCCGGCCACACGATCTATCTCAACTCGTATAACGAGGGTGGCTTGTTGTACATCGGCGACGTTCACGGCAGCCAGGGCGACACCGAATTCACCGGCCTCGCCGACGAAACGCGCGCGACCGTGCAGTTGAGTTGTCAGGTCGTCAAGAACAAGCGCCTGCCATGCGTGCGTATCGACAAACCCGACAGCATCGTCGCGGTGGGCATCAACCTGCCGATGGAACAGGCCGTCTACGACGCGACCCGCAATCTCATGGAATGGCTGGGCGAAGACCACGACGTATCGGCCAAAGACATCTACGTCCGCATGTCCTGCGATCCGGCGTTTCGGATCCGAACCTACCAGATGGTGCGGGCGCTGACGCTACAGCACGTAGTCGGTGCCGAATATCCGAAGGAGCGGTTGTTTCCGGCGATGTGAGGGGTTGGGTTGGGGTAGACTAGACCTTGTTCGCCGGCTTGCCGGCGAACCTACCTGTTCCGCGAACGATGAAAATGCCTGCAATGGACCTAGATCAACTCGACCGCGTAGAAACGACGCTCAACTACATCGAATATACCGGCCAGCGGCCCGCGTATTACCTCTACGACCCCGAGCCCGGGCCGACGCCCGCGCGCCCGGAGCGGGACAAGCAGGCGGTATCGGTGTTCGACGTCCGCCGCGTGAAGGACACGCTGTCGCTCGATGAAAACGGCTTCGCTGTCCTGCGTCACACCTCGTCCATCGGTGACTTTTTCGATGACGCGCTCGTACGAGGGGCCTATTACGTGGAAACGGAGTCGCTGGTCAAAGCCCACCTCGGCGCTACCCGGGTACACGCGTTCGACCACAACGTTCGTAATAAAGCCCTGTCCGAGCAGGATGGCTCTGGCGTTCGCGAACCCGTGCGCTTCGCCCACAATGACTACACCGAACGGTCCGGACCACAACGGGTGCGCGATCTCATGGGCGAGGACGCTGAACGCCTGCTCGAGCATCGTTTCACCTTCATCAACGTATGGCGGCCGATACGTGGCCCGGTGATCGACATTCCGCTCGCGGTGTGTGACGCCCGCAGTATCGCTCACGACGACTTCGTCGCGACCGACCTGAAATACGCGGACCGCACCGGTGAGATCTACAGCGTGCGCCACAACCGCGCGCACCGCTGGTTTTATATCTCGCAGATGCAGCCGGATGAAGTGATGTTGCTGAAGTGCTTTGATTCGATGGACGACGGCCGGGCGCGCTTTACCGCCCATTCAGCGTTCGCAGATCCGGCGGCGCCTGCCGAGGCGCCTTCGCGGCAGAGCATCGAAGTCCGCACGATCGCTTTCTTCGGCGCGGGTGCTTGAACGCACACGGTTGACTGCGTACCCTGGAGCGCCTCAATCTGCGCTCTGATCTTCGATCGGACTTCGACCAAACCCTGGAGACGACCCTCATGCATGTAGGAATGGCAGCCATCTTTCAGAATCCCGGCCGCGACAACGGCGTTAGCGACTATTCGGTTTACCAGCAAGACATGGACCTCGCGCTCGGCGCGGAAGGCCTTGGATTCGATTCAGTCTGGGGTGTCGAGCATCATTTTACCGACTACACCATGACGCCCGATGTCGTCCAGTTCCTGACCTATGTCGGCGCCGCATGCAAGAAGATCAAACTCGGGTCGATGGTCGTCGTCCTACCCTGGAACGATCCCATGCGCGTCGCCGAGAAGATCTCCATGCTCGATTGCATGACCGACGGGCGGGTGATCTTCGGCATCGGCCGCGGCCTAGGGCGGGTCGAGTTCGAGGGCTTCCGGGTACCGATGGGCGAATCGCGTGAGCGCTTCGTGGAGAGCGCGGAAATGATCCTCGAAGGCTTGGAGCAGGGCTATTGTGAATACGCCGGGAACCATATCAAACAGCCCAAGGCCCGGATCCGCCCGGAACCGTTTCGTTCGTTCAAGACCCGTACCTATGCGGCCGCCATATCACCGGAATCCTCCGCGGTCATGGCCCGCCTCGGCATCGGGATCCTCGTCATTCCGCAAAAACCCTGGGAGGAGCACGCCCAGGAACTCGATGACTACAACGAGCTCTACCGCAAGATCCACGGCGTCCCTGCCCCCCGGCCCTACATGGCGGGTTGGGTCGCATGCGACGCGGATGCGGGCAAAGCCGAAGCGATGGCGCGCAAGTACATCGGTGGTTATTGGCAGTCGGTGGTCAAACATTACGAGATGTACAGTGATCATTTCGAAAAGACCAAGGGTTACGAATATTACAAGCGCCTGACCGAAACCATCGAAACGGAAGGTGTGGACGCGATGGCTGAATTTTTCATGGACCTGCAGGTCTGGGGCACACCGGAACAGTGCTATGCCAAGATCAAGGACATCCATGACCGCACGGATTGCTGTGGGTTCACGGGCCTTTTCAGCTATGCCGGTATGGACGCGCAATTGGCGCAGCGGAACATGACCCTGTTTGCCAGCGAAGTCATGCCGGAGCTCAAGAAACTGGGGTCCAGCCCACGCTTCGACGTGGAGGTCGACGGGCCACCCGCGTTCATGCAGAACGCAGTCAAAGCCGCCGGAGTGCCCGCGCTGTCGTTGCCGAGCACGAGGGCGCCGCGGCGCTTGCGCTGCGGTGAAATCACGGCGTTGGCTTGAACTCCGCCCACACCGCGGCGTCTAATTTCCACGAGCGGAGCCTGAACCCTGAACCCGATACGCATCACTTGTCTCGCCACGGCGCTCTTGCTGTGCGCGCTGAATCCCAATTCGGTGCAATCAGCGGGCAGCATGAAAGTTCGCACCTTGGATGGCCACCCGGCGATGCTCACCGAATTTTTCGAACCCGGGAAATGGACCCTGGTCATGATTTGGACGACATACTGCGGCGTATGCAAGCAGCAGTTTCCCATGATCAACGCGTTCCATGCCGAGCATCACGACAAGGACGCCAAGGTCGTTGGGATTGCGCTCGACGGCTACCACTACGTCGATGCAATCCGGGCCGCCGTGGCCGAAAGTCAGCTTTCCTTTAACAGCCTGATGGGCGAACTGTCGGAAATCGCGCCGGGTGTCGAAGAAGCGACCGGCGAGGAGTTCAGCGGCACCCCGACCTATTTGTTGTTCGATACACAAGGACAACCGTCCGCGCTCAAGGTCGGTCCGATGAAAGTCGACGAGATCGAACGCTTCATTCAAGACAACCCGTCCTGAACCAACTACGCTTTACGCTATCGAGTGGGACGCCCGGCCCCCGGGCAACCTGGCAGTGCGATCCCTTCATTACCGCTAGGACAAAGGCGATTCATAAGGTCTTATCTTAAATTTCTCATATTATCTATTGATTTTTAAGGTGTTTATAGATTATCATTCGGTGTAAGACCATTAAGTTTGCAGTATAACGTGCTGAAAACTATCATAAAATTAGCCCTCAGCATCGTGCTCTTACCGGCCTGCGTCGCAGCGAGCGAGCCGCCCGAAACCCCTCTGACCGCCGCACGCGATTGTCCCGATCCAGTGGGTGAAACGCCGCTCGCGAGCACGACCGGATCGGCCCATCTCATCCATAATCTCGCCTCGCACCCCGAATCGATTCGTGCGATCGCGCGGCGCTTGCTCGAGGAAGCGCTCAACGGCGACCACGAAAAAACTCACGGCTGCGCGCCGAACTGCGCTACCGTGAAGCGCCCGGAGGTCGTCTATCGTGTTTCACCCACCGAATTTCTCGCACCTGAAGAGCAGCGTGCGGTGTGCAAGCAATTCGAAACCGAGACGAAGGCTCATCCGCTGCGCTTCGAATCCAGAGTATTCGAAACGGTGGACGAGTTGAACGATTGGATCATGGATTTCTCACAGGGCTTCGGCAAGGACGGTGAGTTGCTGTATGAACAGTGTTCTTCGAACTGCAGCCCGCGCTACACCTTCCTCATCGCCGAAGAGCGCGCGGGTTACGCGGTAAAAACCGAAGTGCTGTGCGGGCTCGCGCGCGATAGGACGAATAACCAATACCTTATCTCGACCGCATTACGCCGGCGTTGTGCGGTCAATTGACCGCTCCGCGCGACCGATCCAGCACCCGCCAAGCGCCTGACTGCGAATCCCGCCGCATCCCGAACGTGGTGCGACAGATCGCGTGGCCCGCGCTGTTAATGTCCTCCGCGGCGATCTTGTGGATGGGGTTCGCTAATGCGAGCATCACGCTCTATTTCAACCTGTCGTACCTATGGATCGTGGCGTGGCTGCTGCTGATGGAGCGTACGCATCCCTATCGCAGTGTCTGGCGCGAGGATGACGGCCAGCTTGGCCCCGATTTGGCGCATACCGTATTGAACAAGGGTGTGGTCCAGCTTCTCGTCGTCACTGCGCTCAGTCTCGGTCTCGTCGACGGCCGCCACGGCACGCTGCTCTCCGGGGCGCCCATGTGGCTGCAGGTCGGTTTGGGCTTAATCGCGGCCGAATTCGGTCTCTACTGGGCCCACCGGCTCGCGCATGAATGGCCGCTGGTGTGGCGCTTTCACGCGGTACACCACAGCGTCGAGCGGTTGTGGCTGGTCAACACGGGGCGATTTCATTTCGTCGATTCATTGATCAGCGTATTCGCGAGCCTGCCGTTCCTGTTTTTGAGCGGCATCTCGATGGACGCGATCGTGTGGGTCAGCGCGATCACCGCCTACATCGGGATCCTGACGCATTGCAATGCGGATATGCGCTGCGGCTGGTTGAATTATGTATTCAATACACCGAATTTACACCGCTGGCATCATTCTACCGAGACCGCGATCGGTAATAACAACTACGGCGAAAACTTAATGTTGTGGGATATGCTCTTCGGTACCTATTACCATCGTCCAGGCCAAGATGTATCGACGATCGGGATCGCCGAACGCATGCCGGCGGCGTTCGCCGCGCAATTGCTCGCGCCGTTTATCTGGAAACGGTATCAGTCCGCCGCGAGTGCGTGACGCCTAGTGTGCTGTCCCACAATAATGTTAGGTGCGTCGCGCCGGATTTTTTGTTCCTGGCAAGGCGCGACGACGCCGTGTAGCGGGCTCTACACAAGGAGGAGCAACGCCGCCAGAGACAAAAAAAGACCAGCGTATTATGTAACATTATTGTGGGACATCACACTAGACCTCGAGCCATAAGTCCGCGCCCACAACCACCACCAGCTTAAGCGGGTGCCGATTCGGATCGGCCATCGGCCAGGGTCAAACCCTACGGCGCTGGCGATCATGTGGACTATCGTACGCACGTGGGTAAGGCCGTACATGGCGGCCGACAGCGTTTGATGGGCGCGCGCGCACTGGCCACGGTCATAGCTGGGATCGACGCCACCGGTACCGAGGTTCGCGCTGTAATAGGCATAGGCTAGTTCGTCGTCGCTGGTTTCATTGACGCGGCCGAGCGCGATTTTCAGGCGCTCGATCAAACCGAGGCTCGTGCGCGCGGCGTAGCGCGCATAATGCGTTTT
This sequence comes from Gammaproteobacteria bacterium, assembly GCA_965217605.1. GTDB lineage: Bacteria > Pseudomonadota > Gammaproteobacteria > JAYYZW01. The sequence continues at coordinate 74,016 of CBDCJB010000001.1, read as the reverse complement.
GAACAAGCGGTAATGGTGCGCCTCATCCTGGGCAATGCGGTGACAGATCTGGCGTAAGACAGGCTCGCGGGCGTAATCCCGCATCGCGGCATAAAACGAACAGGTGCCGGACTCGACGACGCAGCGCGCGAGCAGTTCGCCGGCAGCCGAACCACGCACGGATTGCGACGCGTCGACGGGGATCCGATAGCCCGCGCGAAATCGCGCCAGGCAGGCCTCGAAATCGAATGTTGGGTCGACCATTTCGGACCAACGCCCAAGCGCCACGCCGTGCTGCGCCTCCTCGTCGCCCCAACTCGACACGGCGTCCAGAAAAGACCGGTCGCCGGCAAAGACGTTATGCAGATAGGTGACGTAGTCGGCGCTATTGGCTTCCACCAGCGCAGCGGTCTTGACCGCCGCTAGCAACCCGGCGTCGACCTGATCGGGCACCAGGCCTTGCCATTGGATATCGTCGAGGTTCCAGCGCGCTGACATTGTCGTGGTCGGTGATCGTTAATGCTATTGTAGCAATGTCGGTTCACGATCCGAGCGGCGGCTGTGCAGAGATGTCTGAACCTCGTCTTTCAAACGATAAACGTCACCATTTCACGGTTGCCGCGCACCTGCCAGCCCGTCTTGGCCTCTTGCGAGCACCATTAGCCCACGTTATTGACAGCGCGCTGCGGTTGGACGGTTTGAATGCCGTGTACGAGGCTATTCCACCGCACCTCGATCCACGATCGTTCGCGCGCTGTACCCTCGACCTGGTGGGTGTCGACGCACGGATCGACAACGCCTCGTTGAATAATCTGCCCGCCACCGGGCCTTGCATCGTGGTCACCAATCATCCGCACGGTGCGCTCGATGGACTGGCCGTGATCGACGTCCTCATGCGCCGGCGGCCAGACGTGCGTGTGATGGCGAATCACCTCCTCGAGGGGTTCGCTGAATTGAAACCCGTATTCATCGGGGTCGATACGCTCGGTGGCCGCGACGCGGCGCGGATCAATTTCAGCGCCGTACGGCGGGCGTTGAGCTGGCTCAGGCGCGGCGGCCTGTTGATGATGTTTCCAGGCGGCGAAGTCTCGAGTTTCGATCTCGGCACGCGCGCGATCGTCGATCCGCCGTGGGATTCGGGCATTGGCTGGCTGGTCGAGAAGAGCGGCACGCCCGTCGTACCTGCGTTCATCAGCGGCCGCAACAGCGTTTTCTTTCAGGCCGCGGGCCTGGTGCATCCGCGCCTGCGAACTGCCTTGCTGGTGCGCGAAATGTTAAACCACAAGGGTACGATCATCGACGTTAAGTGCGGACGCATCATCGACACTGAAACCCTCAAGCTACTCGGCGATCGGTCGACGGTCGCGCCGTTTCTACAGACCAAAACCTATCTCATCAAAGCCCGCGACGCCTATAAAAAACCCTGGCAGCTTAAACGCATAACGGGCCCGCGCACACAACACGATCCGATTAACCCACCGATCGACACCGCCGTGCTCGACGCAGAGGTTGGGGGCTTGCCCCGCGTGCAGCGCGTGGTCTGTAACGGCAAACAAGAAGTCTGGTACGCGCACGCCGATCAAATCCCGTGGCTGCTGCAGGAAATTGGCCGTCTACGCGAATTGACCTTCCGGCAGGTTGGGGAAGGCACGGGCAAATCTGCCGATCTCGATCTGTACGATAGCTACTATATTCATCTGTTTTTGTGGGATTCCGATTCAAAAGCAGTGATCGGCGGCTACCGATTGGGGCAGGCTGATCGGATCCTGGCGCGTTACGGCGCCAAAGGGCTCTATGTACGCTCGTTGTTCAAACTCGACCGCCATCTGACCAAAGAGCTCCGTGCCGCGCTGGAACTCGGCCGCTCTTTCGTGCGCCCGGAGCATCAGCGGAATTACTCGTCACTCATGCTCCTATGGAAGGGCATCGGCGCGTATCTGGCGCTTCACCCGCACTATCGAATCTTGTTTGGTCCCGTCAGTATCAGCAATGATTACCACCCGGTTTCGCAACAGATCATCGTGCGTTTCCTGCAACGCAACAGCATGGAACCGCAACGGGCCAGCCGCGTTAAACCACGCCGGCCGTTTCGCTCAACGCACGACGACGCTCAGTTGGTCGATCTGAACGTCAGCGATCTGCGTATCATTTCGAGTCTGCTGAGTACCGTCGAAGACGACGACGTCGGGATCCCGGTATTACTGCGTCAATATCTCAGGATGCACGGCCGCATCCTGGGGTTCAATGTCGATCCCGATTTCAATAATGCGATCGATTGCCTGTTATGGGCGGATTTGACGCGTATCGAGGAGTCACTGCTGCGAAAGTACATGGGTCGCGATGGCGCGGAACGCTTTATCGCGCACCATCAATTAGCCCGCAAGCGGGCGCCTACAGGTTAAAACCGGCCGGTAGGAGCCGGCGGCGAATTACGCCGCTTCGGTCTTCGCCTCCGCGTCTTCCCAGCCCTTGAGCACGGGCATGACTTCCTCGGCGAAGAGTTTTTGGCTCCGTTCGGCGATCTCATAAGGCATGCCCGCAAAGCGAAAGACCGCGAGCATTCCAGTCGTGCCCATGAAATCGCGCCGCTCTTCCAGTTTGCGCAGCATCTGATCGGGCGTGCCCCAGATCTGCTGGTCGACATAAGCCTGCATCATGCCTTCCTTGCCGATCGCACGCATGGCGTCGACCGAGTCGCCGTAAGCCGAATAGCCCTTGGCGTGTTTGTAATGCTCACCCATCAATTCGTAATGGTGCAGCACGCTCAAACAGTAACTCGCGATATATTTCGAATTTTCCTCGGCGCGGCTCGCGTCATGGTCGCAAACTACAAACTCCGAGAGCAGCAACGGCTTCGGGCTGTAACCGTGATGCCCGATGAACGCTTCCTTGTAGTCTTCGTATTCCTGTTTCTGCACTTCCGGTGGTTTGTAATTGAAGGCCATCATCTGCGCACCGAGCTTGGCGGCTTCCAGTCCGGATTCGGGGCTCATGGCCACTTGCGTCACACGGTCTTTGAAGGTCTTCGTCGGCTTCGGACGTATCACAGCGCGTGGCTGTTTGAAAAACTTGCCTTCATATGCTTCGAATATGCCCGTCTCCAAAGCAGCGACGATCCTGGGCGCCATTTCGTCGAACCGGTCGCGGGATTCGTCCATGTCGATACCGAACTGCTCGAATTCGCGCCTGGACAAGCCGCGTCCAAGGCCCACGATTAGCCGTCCGTCCGAAAGCTGATCGAGTAACGCCGCTTTTTCGGCGACCCGCAGCGGTTGAATGTTCCAGGGCACGATCACGGCGCCCGTGGCGAGCTTGATGCGTTCGGTCTGCGAGGCGAGGTAAGCCAGATAGACGAAATTATCCGGGCAGAATGAATAGTCCTCAAAGTGATGTTCGACGACGTACACGTGATCGAAGCCCTGTTCGTCGGCGTTGATCGCCATCTTGAGTTCCTGCTCATAGACTTCGGCGTCGGTCATGCCTTCAAAGCCCCAGCTCTGCATAACTTGAAGAATTCCTACTTCCATCAAGGCGCCCTCGTTGACGATTGGATTAGCGGGGTATCATCCCGGATCGAATACACCTAGTCCATGCTGCGGACCGCAATGTTGCGCCGCAGCAAGGATCCCTTCGGACTGCAGCGGAGGTACCCATATGCGCCGTTTTCCCTGTGCCGCTATGCTATTTTTGGTTTTTGTAATCGGCGGATCCCCCGCCTACGGTGATGAAATGAGCGACTACGACGCGATAAAAACTACGATCTTTAACTATTTCGACGGGATACGGCACGCGGACAGGGAACGCCTGGAGAAGGCCTTCGCAGTCGACGCGGGCCATATGAAAGGCTATCTCAAGGACGATAACGGCGCCTATAAGCTGACCGTGCGCCCGATGACGGAGGTCGTCGACGAATGGTCGGCGCGTGATCCGAATCCCGACCTGGACGGCAAGATCCTATCGATCAATATCTACAGCGATATCGCCGCCACGGTGTTGTTCGACTTCAACGGGGTCTACACCGACTCCTTTCACTTGGCGAAAGTGGACGGTGACTGGCGAATCGTAAACAAGTTCTATATCGGCCGTTAATCGCGCACGCGCGGGCAAGCAAGCCGTTATTGTCGCTCCTCGGCGATATACCGCCGCGCCGCCGTCAGCGCGCTTGCATCGACGATCTCTGATAGGGAATCGAGCAGCGCATCGATCAAAGCGTCGTCGCCGCCCACGCGACGCATGGCCTTGTAATGAAACTTGATCTCCTTTGCGCCCTGGGCGATCAAGGTCCCGAGAACGATGGCCTCGCGTTCGATCAGGGACAAGCCGGTGCGGCCGTATACGCGGCCGAAGTCATCGTAGATCACCCATTCCGCCAATTCGGGACTGAGCTCGGTGAGCCATTGCATGAGCTTTTCGTTTTCCTCGGGCCCGCCAGCAAGCGTTTGCAGGATCTTTGCACCGCGTTCTCCCCAGCTCGTCGTTGCAAATTCGAGCCACGGTTCGGTCGAGCGCGCGGACTCACTCGAAGCGCGCTCGGCGAAGTAGTTCGGAAACACTTTTTGAAAGCGCTCCATAGTGCTTAGCGTCCGCGGATAACCGATGTAGGGCAACAGGTTTAAAACCGTTTCATACATTTGAAGTTCGCTGAGGCCCGCGTCATTGCCACCGCCGAAGAGCTGCTCTGCGATTTCGAAACGGGCGGAGGCGCCTGCCGCAGAGAGTTGACACAGCGCGGAAAGAACGGATTGATCATACGATGCGTCTTGTGATTCAGCGTTAAGCGAAAGCACGGCGAGCACGCAACAAAGCACGCCATTTGCACACTTGGGATTTTTCATGAGCGCTCCTTATAGCGATCTGAGTTAGCGACGATCTTCCCAGTACGGTACCTCGCGTGACACCGATCCGTCGACGCGACGTCCGTATGGGAAACAGACAGCCGCGCTTTAAACGGCTGTCTCATTTAAAACGGGCGACGATCAGTGTTTGGTCGTCGTGAAATAGGCGACCGTTCGCATGTCGTCGGAGGTCATCACTTACAGCAGCGATGATGGCGTGGGGATCGTTTGTCGCTCGGTTTACGGCATCGATCAATCGCCGCTCGGAAAACTGTGCGCCGCCAGGCGACAACACTTCGGTGATACCATCGGTGTAGGCGACGAGCACGTCGCCTGGCGCCAACGCGATCGTGCGCTCGGTCCAGGTGTAATCACGCAGCACCTGAATCGGAATGTCTCGCCCTGTGTTCAACGCGGCGCACTTACCGGCGTTCGCGCGCTTGATCAAGGGCGGTGGATGGCCGGCGCAGGCATAACGCAAGGTGCGATCGTCCGGCTTCCACATCGCTAGAAAAGCCGTCGCGAAAGACGGCCGCGAGCGGCGGGTGAACATATGCCGGTTGAGGTAATCGAGTAGGTTCGCCGGCCCCATGCTCTTGTTGTCAGGAATATTGTCCGGATAGGTCCTGAGGATGGTGTCGATCATCGCCGTTTCGACAACCGCTGCTGGCCCATGACCGGATACATCCGCAATGCCGAACGCACAGACCGGCTGCGTGTCAGGCCCGCCGTCGCGCTCTTCCGCCCAGATGTCGTAGTAATCGCCACCGGCATATGAATGCGGGCGCGAGTGGACCGCGAAACCTACGTCGGGAAAGTCGTGTAGATCGGCGGGTTTCAGCAGGTCTTGCAGCGTGGCGAGCTTTTTTATTTCGTCTTCAATCCACGCCCCCGCATCAATCAGGGCGTGCTTTTCGGTACGCCGCACCAAGTTGTTGGCAATGATCAGAAACGACCACAGCTCGTCGGCCGGGACCGCCTCGACGCCGGCGCCAACCCGTGGAAAGGACAAGAACGCGAGTTTACGCGAGATTCCGAGTGGCCAGGGGATGTGTAAAGCGCTCGAAACGTCCGCAAGCCCTGGTACGCGGTCAACATTGATCGACACTGCGCACGGCGTGTGAGCTTCAAGGATCGCGAGCTCAATCGTGGTCTTCCCGCAATCCTCGAGCGCTTGCGGCGGCTGCACCAGGACCCGACCCTGCGCGTCGATCAGCCCGACCAGCCACGCCGTTTGCGGGTCTTTTCGAGCCAGCAAAGCCATCGCGCCGCCACCGAAGATCAAGCTGCTCGCCGCTTGCAAGCGTTGCAGCCAGTCGCCCGGCATGACGGGTTGCGCGGAAAGGGCTTCGATGACGTTATCGAGCGGCGGTTGGATCACGACCAGATGGCAAATTACGTATACTGTCCCCGAATTATTATCCCCGAATTACGCGCGGAGGCCATGTGATGCACGTCAACCAAAATAGCACGATCGAAAAACACCACTTGCCCGGCCTCGAGCATCAGACTTTGGCCGGCAAGCGCGATGGGATGGAGAGCTTCGAAGTATGGCGTCAAACCATCGAGGCTGGCGCGACCACGCCGGTGCACCGCCATAATTGCGAGGAAGTCCTCGTCATTCTGAAAGGCGAAGGTGTGTGCCGTTGCGACGGTAAGGATCATCACTTCAAGGCGGACGACACGGTCGTCGTGCCACGCAACGTCGTCCACCAGATCTGTAACACCGGCGATGAGGACCTCTATCTCGTCGCAACCTTGGCGATGGCGCCGGTCGAGGTGCACACGCAAGACGACGATCCGATGGCGCTGCCCTGGGACCACGCCGAAGCGTGACCGCATCCATCGCCGGCATCGAACCCGGCATCGGATTTGTACCCGGCACGCCGCGCCTTGCTTATGAAGCAGCCGGCTCAGGCGCGCCGGTCATATTTCTGCACGGAATCGGCGGTAACCGCAGCAACTGGTCCCCGCAACTCGAGGCGCTGGCCTCGGACTACCTTGCGGTAGCGTGGGACGCGCGCGGTTATGGGGACAGCGACGACTACGACGGGCCCCTCGAGTTTGCGGATTTCAGTCACGACCTGCGCCGCTTAATCGATCATCTCGATGTAGAACGGGCTCATTTGTGCGGCCTCTCTATGGGCGGCCGCATTGCGCTCGATTTCTTCGACCATTACCCGGCACGGGTCGCAAGCCTCATTCTCGCCGATACGTTTCCGGGATTCGATACGTCGTTTACACAGGCCGGCCGCGAGCGCTTTGTACGCGAACGGCGCCAGCCTTTGATCGAAGGCAAACAACTGACGGATATCGCCCCACTCGTGGCGCCGACCTTACTCAGCCCTAAGGCGCCGGCAACGGTGGTTCAGAAGCTCGTCGACAGCATGTGCATGCTGCACAAAGATTCCTACATCAAGACCATCGAGGGTATGACCATGTATCAACCCGTAACCGATGTGTCGACGATCCCGGTGCCCGTTCAGATTATCGTTGGCGCTGACGACAAGCTGACGCCGCTTTCCATTTCTGAGCGAATGGCCGCGGCAATCCCCGACGCCCGGCTGCTGGTGTTGGATGACACCGGCCACGTGAGCAATCTCGAAAACCCCCAGGCGTTCAACGCCTGCGTCAGATCGTTTTTAGGTGAAATTTGCAGCTCGAGTTGACCGTGAGCTGCGGCTTTTGTGAACGTCAAAATTCCATCGGGTCCTTGAAGTATCGAGCGAAGACCCGATCGCGGTGGGTTTCCAGGATCGGGGAGAACGCCGCATCAGTGGCCTCGTCATAAGCCCCGAACCACGACGCAATCGCGGGGTCTATGGGGATCCGATCCGCGGGTAGCATCTTGAACAGCACAGAGAACGCCGTCCAATAGAAATCGACCGCGGTAACCTGCGTACCGATGAAGTAATCGCTGCCCGCCGCGCGCTGTAGTTTGAATTGTTCAGTATAGGCGTAAACTCCATCACGGTGTTCCTGTAAATCAGACCCTTCGCGCGCAATTCTGCGCCTGATCGCGCGTCATCAACGACGCCCGGTTCGAACCGTCATGGACCAGGTGACGCATCGCGTCTCTGCATCGCCCCACGCTGCCTTCAGATCGCCGCTGAGCAGCGCGACCGGATCGCCGGCTTGCGCATCGCGGTAACGTTTCACCGCAGACTAGGTATCGATATAGCGCAGTAAATGATCGACAGTCCACTGTGCGGACATGGGCAATGCGAGTGTTGGGGGTTCGATTTTCCTCGGATTTACCACTTATGGATCAATAAGTTAACTGATTTCCGAAGCTGCCTAAATTCGCACGCTTCCATGCTCGTAAGTGCACTGTAAGTGCAATCGAAAAGCTCGCTCGATTAGAGAAATGACGCCAGGACGCGCCATTTGCGTTTTGGCGTGAGATCTCAGCGCACAGCGTAAAGAACTAACTATAGAGTCGAGATCTCACAATGGCAGCGAAATGGCGCACGTTGGTGTCTATTTTCGACGTGTCAAACGTTGCTTAGTCTCACTCACGATTTTCTCAGAATTCACATCGAGTTGTTCAGCTAGCGCGAAAACTGTAGTAAGTGATGGTTGACGCTTAGCACGCTCAAGCAAAGAAATATAAGTCCTATCAAAGCCACAGGCGTGTGCAAGCTCTTCTTGTGGCATTCCCCACAATAATCGCAAATCGCGCAGGGTAGGCCAATCCCACATCGCGCATGGCTCGGATTACGGGGGTGCGGTCAATCCGAGCGGCCAAGTTCTCTGAAAAGGTGGGGCCACCTCAAACTACCGGGGCGAGCGGCTTTTTAAAATTGGCCCTCGAACTTTTCGCATCTTGTTGTCGTTCCTTTATCTTATCTAAGAAGGACCGTAGATTATTAAGATCTTCCTTAATTTCGTCCGGCCCAGGGACGGGTTTGTTTAGCTCAGGCGCGAGATCATGAACCGCATTAGAACATTTGGCCATTCCTTCATCGACGATTAGAAAATCTTCATTCTCAACCACCACCCCTTCCAGTCGTTTAGTTTGCACTTCATTAGAAAATCGACGGACAGTCTTATTCAATAATCGTTCTTCGACTGCAGATTCCCATGCCTTGCGCAGCTTGTTATAGCATTCATTCGCATGGCTTCTATATTCGTCTGGCTGTCCTTGTTCGAATATATTTTTTGCATCCTCAATTGAGTTTTGGATCATTTCGATTTTTTGATGAACGTTCATTCCATTCCAAGGGGCAATTGCATCTCCAACGATTCCCGTTCCGGACGCCCCACGGTAAATATAGTGTTGTAACCAAGGAGCTTGTTGCTTTACCGCTTCGTCGTAGAGTGCCAGTAGAAAGACGACGTCATGCGTGAAAATGATGATTTGTCGAGTTTTACTCTCCGAAACCATTACCTCTGCCACTTGGTGTCGCCATTCATGATCTAACGAAGAAGTCGGGTCATCTAAGACAATTCCATGAGAGGGAGTTATCGTACTAACCTCCGCTAAAAAGGCTGCGATCGCAACAATACGCTGCTCGCCTTCACTTAGAACCTCCGACACTTCAACCGCTCGTGAATGGGGAGTTTTGAACCGAATATAGTGGTATATCGCTCCAGCTCGAACTTTGTGAGCCAGTTCAAGTTCGATATGGTCTGCGCCGAATCGATGTAGATATTGAGAGACTTTCTTCCTCAACTCATCGGATACGACCTCACCCATTATTTCCCTTCCGGCCCGGGAGATACTTCCTGGATTCGTTGCAGTAATACAATCGTTTAATAATTTGTTATTCGCTAATATCGCAACGTTTTGTTTAATAATTTTTTTGAATTTCGCCAGAGATTGGCGTGCGACTAGTGCATTACGCTCTTTCTCAAGAGCTACCCTTTTATCAGGCGCCGAGTTGCCCTCAAGCTGCGCGGCTTCGGCTTCAAGTTGCGTAGCAAGGTGGTCAAGTGCATCGGATGGGGGGCTAACCGGACTAATTTCGATATTCCAGTTGTCATTTTGTTTAGCCTCTTTGATTGCGGAAACCATAGCAGTGGCATCCATCAGAAATGATTTCAATGCATTCTTTGTAGAAACCTCAATTTCCCCGATTTCGTCCAAAACTTCAGTAGTAATTACATCAGGGAAAACAGTTTGAGACTCGAACCTCTCCCAAAGCTGGTCCCGAAGTCGAATTGCTTCCTGGGCCTTTGATTCCAAATCTGCCTTCATAAATTCGTCGAATGCCAAGAATCTATTCTTTGCTTTATCATCAAGCTCTTGGAGACACAGTACGCATCGGCTATCTGTATCAACGTTTGGAAAATCGTGCTTTGGATAAGCGACCTCGGCGGAAAAATGGCGGGCGGCAATATACAGCTCTCTCCACACGTCAGTTCCAACTCCGGCGAGCGGTTCATTATTAAACCGTTCTGCAGACGCGATTTCGGAGGCGGCGGATATCTTCTTGGCTTCATTGTGCGAATTCTTTAGCTTTTCGAAATATTCGAGGGAGATGTATGCGCCTAGTATTTCAGCGGCATCTTTAGCCGCAGAAATTCGATTTTTTGTGCGTCGTTTAGCCGCCGCTAGCTTTTTCGGGTCACTAGCGCTTAATTGAACAATAGTATTATTGAGCTGTTCTGTCTTGGCGATTTCATCATCCCTGAGTAGAGCCAATTTATCGATGTCCTCAGTTTTAGTGTGCCCCGATAAATCATGAATAAGAGCCCCTACTGGGTCGGAACGATCGACTTTTAATAGTTCTTCTGGAATCTCTTTCGGGACTACGATTTCAGATTTGAGCGCTTCCCTGATTGTGTCGCAGAGTGATCCAAGTTTCTCGAACATGTCCATTCCATATGGGAGAAACACAACATCATGGTCTTCGTCGACGTAAAATCGAGCGGCATCCATATCAAACACAGCAATAGAGGAAAGAACGCTTTGCGGTACTTCGATATCTTTCCAATCTATTGAATTCTCTTTTCCGCTTGCTTTTACAATTATTTGCGCTGACGCAAGAAGGTCTTCCTCCTCACTAAATACATTAGATAACACTTTTGAGGCAGCACCTCTTGCACGACATGCTCTTTTTAAAACTCGTACATATCCGGATTTTCCACTTGCGTTAGCTCCGTAGATAGCTGTGACAGCTTCTTCACTAAATACTAATTCTTGTTGCTTTGCCAAGGCATTGGCGTGTTTCAATTCACGTAATGCCTTAAGCACCGTGGGCCCTTTCGTTTGCGTTACGGTTTGTTCTCCGGAATCTGAATCCGCTAACTCGGTTTCTCGTGCATCAACCTTTGGGCCACCGCAAAAAGCCTTTAGCAAACTGACTATGTGTTCTTGCTGCGAAGTCGATATTTCCCCAGCAGATAGGAGATGACGCGCGGCCACTTTCTGCCATTTAGGCACCGTATTTACCCACTTAGAAATCTTATCGAAGGCGGTCATAGCTATTCAGGAGCATCAATTTTTTTGGGACAGGATCCGGATTTGCGCACCAATCCGGTGATAAAGACTTTGTCGCTACTTGTCCATTTCGTATCTGCTGGCGAGCCAATTCAGGAAGAAGCGGGGCCTCGATGTACGTCATATACGCAGGTTACGCCCAGACATCTGGTGGCTCGGCTTCTCGCCTGGGGCTAAAATCCGGGTTCGTCATACCTGCCGCCAACCCCTGTGGAGTTTAGTGCCATTCCGGGTATTCACCGATTGTTGGCGTCGTTTACCTACGCCCTTCGCGATGACGAAGATATTTAGCCTAAAAATGCCCTGCTATCAAGCAGGCAGCGTCGCCTAGTGTAAGTATTCTGTGGCATGTAGATGGAATCGCATCGTATTGTACTAGGCCAGCGCGTCCTTTTCTCTGGGTTGACTGAAGGCAATATTCCCTATGGTCCATTCAGAAGGCACGACCAGAGATACTTCTTGCGTGCCGTCTGTAACAGTGCGAACGGCAAACCTGTGGTATTATAAATTAAAGACAGAGCGACAATTCAATATCTAGAATCAATTAGACCGATATCCGGCCTCCGCTTCTCTATTACCTCTCCTTTTCTCTCAGAATTTTTAAACCTTTCGTATAGCCGGGCGGTCTATTTGCATAAGTTGCTCGACGGTTTCCACGCCGAACGGATCATCAGGCAATGGGTCGGCTTCTACAACACCGGACGGCCCCATTCGGCACTGACGGGCGCAACGTTGGCGCAAGCCTATGGAACCGGGCGCTCCATAGATATGATGGATAAGCCTAACGGTTTATTCGCATACCCACCGGCTCAACAGCTGTAGCATGATGTGGTAAACAGAAATTTAGCGATGCATACTCGGACAACCGAATACACCTTAAAAACGACGCCGACCCGCCCAAAAGATGAGACCACCTTAACCTAACGTTCAAACTGAGACACGCCCTGTTAAAAGCTTTATTCGCCGCGACTTCGCTCTAGGTACATTCGCGTCGGCATGAACGCTTTCGGTAAGCTCCCGTTCGAAGTTATTTCGTGACGGCGAACGCGAGTCCCTTGTGAATTTACGAGATCGTGACCTAGCAAGAGAAAGTGCCTTATAAACGCTTTTTCTAATGTTTCCAGGATTCTTTCCATCGTTTGCCCGGGTTTGGGTATGGGCGTTCCGTAGAGAATGACTCTTTTACCCGTTTTAGCGCGGTGGATATGCCGCATTAGTTTGAGGTTATTCATATGGCCACGGATCCTTCCGCGTAACCGTTTGGACTTCCCTACATAAAGCGCTTCGTAAGAACTGCCCCATTTCCGAGCGAAAATATAGATTCCAGGTTCGCGTGGGAAGTCGTCAAGATTGACTTCATAAATCTCAAGCCCTGTTCGTACCCGCCTGAGAGGGACGGGTTGTTTCCAGTCGATCTCTAGTTTCATTTATAGAGTGTTCAAAGCATCTAACGACCAGGACCTTTGGTATTTTTTCTAATGCACGTAAAGGTTATTCAATCATGCGCGCTCTAGCGCATGAATGAATGAATATTCCGCATCTAACGTTACTAAGCGGAAACCGAATTCCGGTCTTTTAACATCCTACTGACTGCCAAGTGGCTTCTGCCGACATCGGCCGTAAATTCAGGCGCCACTTCGAGCGGATTGAAAACGTCGTATCCGGAGTGCGCTGATGAACCGCATAACGAATGCTGTTTTTGTTGCCTCCTCGGTATCGATATGGGCGATCTGCTTCGGAATACGAGCGGCTATTTGGCTGATATGATCGATTAGGTCCATTGGTCGTTTCCCCCAAACCCATTCTGAGGTGGTCCCACATAGTTGGGCAGGTTGGCAGCTCGGTTAAGGTGTATTCCGGTGTTTGATCATGCCGCCAAGATCCTGTTTATCACATCCTGCTGCTGTTGTTAGGCCTGTGGGGATGTGGGCAAGGCGTGAGCCTTGCCCACCATATCCGCCGGCTGCCCGGCGCCATAGACCGCCGCCGGCGTTTGGCCGGCGAGGGCTACTCGCAAGAAGGATTTGCCGCTGAGATTGGGATGGACCGCGCCTACTTTGGGGGTGTCGAACGCGGAGAAAGGAATGTAGCCGCCTTGAATCTTGTCCGTATCGCCACGGCGCTGCATGTCGAGGTGGGCGATCTGTTCCCGTCAGTGAGCTCCCTTCGGAAACTTCGCTAGCCCTGCAGCACGGCTGCTGCTTGTCAGTCTCTGTTGTCAGCGCCTATAAGACAGAAATCCTCCGTTATTCAATAACCTAAATCTGTCTCAAGGGCGCTGACGAGGGACAGGGCGGCGACGACGATACCGACGTCGATTTTCTGACCATCGGTGCAGAGTTTAATTTCTAGCTTTTTGCGCGTCCCATAGCTGTTGCGCTTCCGCCCATCCTTGCGGGCGCTGCGTGCCGTCCTCCAGTTTCCAGCCGATCGGACCGACCAACTGCAGCATGAATTCCGTCTCCTGTGTCATCGTCGTGCGATCGTGTATCGCGCCAGCGGCCTCGTAGATATATCCGTTCGCGCGGCCGGTCGTACCGCCCATACGTTCACCACCGCGGACCTCGATCTCGCCTTCGAAGATATAGCCTTCGGCGGGCCCATGGTGCACGTGAGGGGCGAACGTCGAGCCGGCCGGGCACCGGAACACGACGGTCCACGAACCGATCTCGGGCGACACGTGAAGCAGCTTCCACTGTACTCCGCCGGTTTGAAAATCCTCCGCGAAATCTTCCCACTCCATCTGATCGACCTGCAAATATTCGTCTGCGAGTTTTGGTTTCATCATCGAGTCTCCTCATGGTCATCCCTAAAATCCCAGGCCCTCACGGTGCCCGGCGTGAGCCTTATGAGCTCGAGAGCGTCGTCCGCGAAGATTTTAGCATAGGCGAGCCCCGTCTCTTTGCCCATATAACGCTGTGCTAAGCGCCGCACTAGCGGCATGAGATCGGGGGGGCTTCGACGGTCGCTTTACCGCTAACCTCGATGCCGCGGTAGGGGAGTTCGTTTTCCGCCACGATGACGGTAGCCCGGGGATCGCGCGCCAGATTTTTCGCCTTGATGTCTTGTGCCCATATAGAGATCGAAAACCCACCGTCAACCCACTCGTGCCACACGGGAGAGAGTAGGATGCTGCCGTCCTTGCGATGCGTGGCGAGCGTCGCGAGAATCGGAAGCTCCAATAAGTCTCCGAGGTCGTCGACCGTAAGATCCTTGCGCATTGCGTGATCTTACCAATTTCAACGGGATTACAACCATGCCGATCGATCAACTGCTGGAAATCCTGAGCAACGCCTGGAACGATCAGGATGTCGATACGATTTGCTGTGTTCCCCAACGATCATCCAATGTAATCTAGAGCCGATGGTTGCATTTTGCGCATTTGCGCGGAGTGATCAACTGAGTTATTTACAGAGCCGTCGAGAAGTTCAAGCATGCCCCTCCTTCTTTAGTAGCGTCTGGAATTAGAGTCCGGCGGTTACTGTATCCAGCTTCGTTGCCAATTGCCTCGTGTATTGGGAAGGCGTGACGTCACCGAGTTTTTTCTTCGGTCGCTTTTCGTTGTACGCGCTGCGCCGTGTCTCGATGATCGTATGGGCATGCGAAAGCTGCTGCGTGCCTTTAAACTAATTAGGGGACCGACAAACTAAAGTCTCCATTAACGAAAAAGTGAATCGGCCTCAACTTATTCGATGACGGACACGACAAATAGCGCAAAAGCTGCACTGTGTGCCAGAGCTCACCAAATGCGCGAGATTAGGAGCCCTCGATAACGAGCATCACAGAGCGTCAATCTTAGAGATCTCCTAATGGCCGCGATTTGGTGAGCTCTGGCACTAATGGTGAGAGAACAGCTCATCGTTGAAGTGTGACCAGCGAAACGATCTCAATTACCTTAGTTCTCTAAGAGTCCCTTTTTTCTATGGCGATAAAGCTGTGACCGACAGACCTATACTTCAACGCGTATACGACGCCGCCTAAGTTGTGCCGTATTTTCCCACTACCAACGCTGTGTATCGGTGATGGTGCGCACCGTGATTCACAATATTGCCTAATGCCCGAGTTGGTTAAGTTTTATCTGGGTAGGAACACCTAAAACCACTGGATAAAGAAAGTCGACATATGCTCGGCAAGTGTGAACGATTCGAGTGATAGTTTTTGGATGTGTATGCAACACGCGCCATTTACTCGAGGTTGAGAGATCTCGACCTCGTAATGCTCTGAGACGCCGTAGATCGAGATCGTGCAGCCAGCGCGATTTGGTGCGTGTTGCTTCTATCACCGCACGCTAATTCGTTAATCGACATAACCGAGGATTAGAAATTCCTGTTTAAAGGATGATGAACACTACAAAAAAGATAGAAGTATTACGGCTAAAGGTTGATTGACGGCCGCAGCACTCGGAAAGCGGTAGATGAGCGTACGGACTTCCATTCGACACACCACGGCATTAATCAGTACGTCACACCTACATGGGTGAGAAAAGGAATCATCGAGCCATAGAAAGTCAGTCGTCTTTACTCATTTGGTGAAAGCAAGGACCGCAATAGCCCTCACCGAACGCTACTTCGTACATATCTTTCCATTCAGGTTCGCGTTGACATCGCAAACAGATCTTGCCGTAAAACTCGCTGGAAACGTATTTTTCAAGAATAAACCGTTGTTCCGAAGACAAGCCGTCTTCACCCTGTGCGATGAACTGTCGTGCAATTTCAGCGTGAGTGTCCTCCAGATATCCGTGATACAGCAATTCTTGGAGAAAGTCCGTTCTTCCATCGTATGAATCCAAAGTGTCTGAATGTCCCATTACGTTTCTCTTGGCTAATGATTCTGTTATGAAATTGATTAGTGGCTCGTTATCTATTGAAGGCTTGTAAAACAATCATTTGCGTACGTTAATAGTGCAACTACACGTTAACTATACGAGGGCATCGAGAAGCACCGAGATATCAACAGGCCGGAAGGCAGTACGGAGAAGCGGGTAATTCTTCCGGTATCGGTCAATTACAGCTTGCAGGGGCGTGTCGTGATACCCGGAAATCTTGCAAACCCTCAGACCTAGTTGTCCGCGGTAACGGAATTCGTTTCTCCGAAATCTTTTGCGACCAGTTATCCAAGGCTTTCGACGTCTTGTGCGGCGGCTTAGCACTTTCCCCAATCTTTCTATGTCCAATTCGACGAGTCGAAGGTTGCGGCGCCAGAATTCGGAATACTGCAAGTCTGGAATATCCGACAAGGTGGCGAGCTTTTTGGAACGCAGAATTCTTTGGCCGGATAAGCGCATCTCTGTTCGGGCCCTATAATGTTCCGAGCCATCGTCATCCAGGCAACGCTTCACATAGTGGACGGGATTACGAGGTGCCGTTCGTGGTCCGAGATACATCGTGTCTTGAACATAGTGGATGTGGTTGTTCAGATGCCATGGCATAACGTGATGGACATCGAAATACTCCTTCAATTCAACCGCGTCTCTGAATGAGGCAGTGGTCAGATCGAGTGCTATATCCACTCTGCTAATCCAGATGTGGAAAACGCCCGCCTGGATACCCTCTAACAAGATCCGAATTACGCCAACGGTTGGTTGGTGAATCGCATACCTTTGCTGCCATTTTTGGTTCATATACATGTGACGATTTCCACAAAAAGTAGAACCCTTCTTTAGCCTTGGGTAGGCAGACCACTACCCGGCTGTCGGAAAGGAGGCTCAGAAAGGATTCGCGAGGTATGAATTCAGTTAGGCAATGGTTTTCGACCCCCATAGCCGTGAGGCGATTTGCCAAGGTTTGTGCCAGTTTGGGATCCTTGTAGCCTACGATGGTAACTGGCAAGCGGGTGGACTTTGAAGTGATAAAAGGCGCTTCAATGCCATTGGGAATTGTCATGACAGGGCCGTTTACACGACCGGTCGCACAAATTGCGTCGGCGACTTCTTGACTTACGCATATGCGCACTGCCTTTAGAGCCAGATACTCGCATAGCTCATTACTGGCTTCTGGTAATTCCTGGATAAGACAGATTCTAGGGTTGGGCAGGCTGTGATACCCATCGTTTGAAAGATAACGCCAATCGAATCCGGTCAAGAACAAAATGTCACCCGTTTGAGGATCCCAACGTGCGGCGTGCTCGAATTCATTCGGTGGCCACAGCGCTAGACGTTCGTCTTCCAGCGTATTGTTACCCGCTACGCCAGTAAAAGTGATTTTTGCGACAAAACCCGCCATCTCCGTAGTGTGGCGAACGTAATGGGAGTGCTTTAGGTGCGCACCGTATAGACGTTTGTACGCTCTCCTGTGGAACCAAACAGTTCTCATCCGGCTTGCCCTAGGAGATCACGCAGGCAAGTATTTTCTTCATGCGGGACCTCCTTAGATGCGTCGGTGCCCCGCACAAAGGGTGCCGGGCCATTGCAGCATCTTTCAGGAAAAGAGATCCCCGCCTATTCACCCAGCCCGGGTCATGACTCCCAGGCCGATACGGCTGTTCTATTCAGCGAGTAACCCGACATCGCGGGGTCGCTGAAGGATGTTGCAGGAGGAATCTTAGCTCAAGCTATGCGATTTAGGTACGCGCAACACCGGGCAGGTCCCGTGTTGGCTGGGCAGGAAGGTGCGCTCGCGCCACCACTCGGATGCTCTCAAGCTGCTCAGAGGCGGGCTCTCTCATTCGCGTTCCGCCCCATCCTCGAGCGTGTTTTTTTGCGCAGCCGCAACGCCCGCATGGGTTCGGTGAGCCCTTCTTTGCGCGCTCGGGCTTCACGCCTCAACGCTGTGACTTCGCTCGTGTTGGCCTGGCGAACAAGGTCCCCCACCAGGCGCTTCTTGCCGGCCTCCATAACGTCTTTGGAGCCTTTGTACTACAGACGCTGAGCGATGCCCTCCCGTCGCGCAAGGCAAGTTCCATGATCAACTGCTCCCGGGACTCAGATAGTTTCCGCACTATGCGCCAACGCGCATCCTCATTCAAGACTACATGGTGACTACAATGTCTGGCCAATCCGGAGCTGTTAGCAGTCGTCGCGTGACCTCGTCAGACCGCGTACCGCTTCCGGTCGATCATCGCAGACCCATAGCGTCGGTGATGATGCGCCACAGCCACAATCCGCTTGTCCAGCTCAGCGTTGCGGCACCGGTACCTAGCGCAGTGAGCTCGCGCTCATCTTCACGATCCCCACAGCTTGGCGCTCCGATAAGCCCTTCGTGCGCATCCCGTTTAGGGGGGCATGACAGAAGGCTTTCCGCCCCGTTAAGAGGGGGACCATGAAGAAGTTAAGAAATAGATCGACCCGAACTCGATGTCTCGCCATGGTGACCGCCATTAAGTTTTGAAACGGCTTCCATTTTATGCTCCGGTGCGAGATGCGCGTATCTCAACGTCATAGCGAGACTGGCGTGTCCGAGCAGTTCTCGAATCGTGTTCAAGTCAACGCCCCGCATGGCGAGTTTGCTGGCGAACGTATGCCTGAGGTCGTGCCAGCGGAAGTTCGAGATTTTGGTTGATGCGCGTATAGCTACCCAAGCTTTGTTTACATCGAGTAGCGTTCCTTCCACCTTTCCGGGAAAGACATAGCCGACGTTCTTGTTATTTTGCTTTCGCCAATGTCGCAACACGGCCAGCGCCTCATCGTTGAGAGGGATGACGCGCGTCTGACCGGATTTCGCGTCTTGTCCGTTTACGGTAAGCGAAGGCGTTTCGAAATCAACGTCAGCCCAAGTGAGAGAGGCAAGTTCGCCCCGTCGAATTCCAGTATTCAGACTAAGCAAGACCATCGGCCTGAGATGGTCCGCGAAATATCGCTCGGTGAGTTCCGGCTTCGGCCGATATCCGCGTTCCTTACGCCACCGGTTGCCCGATGCGCGGGCTTTTTTCATCTTGTGCTCTCGGCGAATAAGGGCATCTCGGAGCCGCTTCTCTTCGTCGTCACTCAGATATCGAACCACACGCGTACGATCTGTTTGCGCATTCCGGCGAAGCCGATCACTGATTCCATGTGAAGCCGATCGGTCATTCCAGGTCAAGCCGATCACTTAACCACGTCCATGTCGCAGGGTATGGCTATTGTGCCAAGTGATCGGGTTGGGTCAAGTTGTTGTGTTTTTTTCGCATGGATTCTCCTTTCAAATTGAGCGTGTAGGCGTTGTGCACGAGGCGGTCGAGGATGGCATCGGCGAGTGTGGGATCGCCGATGATGTCGTGCCATTGTTTGACCGGCAGCTGCGCGGTGACGATGGTCGAACGGGTGGCGTGTCGGTCATCGAGGATGTCGAGCAGGTCGCGGCGTTGCTCGGCATTGAGCGGTGCTAAGCCCCAGTCGTCGAGGATGATGAGATCGGTCTTGGCGAGTTGTACGAGGAAGCGGGGATAGGAGCCGTCGCCGCGGGCAATGACGATGTCCTGGAGTAACCGGGGGAGGCGCAGGTAGCGTGCGGTGAAGCCGTTGCGGCAAGCTGAGTGAGCGATGGCACAAGCGAGGTAAGTTTTACCGACGCCGGTGGGCCCGGTGATCAAGATGTTGAGATGATCTTTGATGAAGCGGGCGGTGGCGAGTTCGCGCAGGCGTGTTTTATCGAGGCCGCGCCGCGCGTGAAGGTCGAGGTCTTCGAGGGTGGCTTGCAGTTTCAATTTGGCACGGCGCAGACGGTTGGTGAGCTGCCGGTTGGCGCGCAGCGTATGCGCGCGTTCGACGCGGAAAGCGAGACGGTCGTCGAAGCTCAGTGCGTCGGCATTACTGTGGTGGAGTTGTTCTTCGAACGCTTGCGCCATGCCGTGCAGGCGCAGGGTCTTGAGTGGGTCGAGGGTGGGGTGATTTAACCTCGTCAGTCGCCTGTGTGTGTTAGTGGTAATAGCCTGGACCCCGGAGGTTATCGTGGTCAGTGGGGAGGCTCAGTTCGTGTTGCGTTGAGGGCGGTTGTTGGTCGAGTCCATGGCTGAGGATGGAGGCGATACTTTTGTCGTGCGAGGGACCCAGCAGCAGTGCGCGTGCGCAGGCGGCCTCGAGGCGGTCGTCGCCGTAGGTTTTGGCCAGACGCAGAATGCCCAGGCAAGACCGATAAGCCTGCTCGGGATGTCGTCGTTGGCGTAAGCGGTTGGCGATGAGCTGCGCGGTGGCCGGGCCGATAGTGGCGGCCCAGCGTTGGAAACGCTCGGGCGTCCAGTCGCCATAGCGGCGATGTTTCTCGGGCCTGTGCTCGGGCAAGGTGGTGTGGCGTGCGGGTAGCGCAGAGCGGTGATGAGCGGCGACGCGGACGCCTTTGTGGAAACACGCCAGCGTAGTGGCGGTGATGCGCAGGTCGAGTTGTTTTCTAATCAAGGCATGAGGCACGGAGTAGTAGTGGCGTTGGAACTCGACGTGGTCATCGATAGGTACGCGCACCTTCTTCCACTCGGCGTATTCGTAGCGTGTGCTCGGCAGGGGGTTCAGGGCCGGCTTATCGACGCTCTCGAAGAGACTCCGGCGTGAGCCCGAGAGTTTCTTGAACGCACGGGTGTTGAGTGTGTGCAGTAGCTCACGGATGGCGGCATTGAGTTCGGCGAGGGAGAAGAAGCTGCGATGGCGCAGGACGGCGAGGATGGTGCGCTCGACGATCTGCACGGCCACTTCGACCTTGGCCTTGTCGCGGGGCTTGCGCACCCGCGTGGGGACGACGGCGACGCCGTCGTGGTTGGCCATGTCCTGATAAGTGGGGTTCAGATCCGGTTCGTAACGGTGGGCGGTGGTGACAGCGGCTTTGAGGTTGTCGGGCACGAGGACGTTGGGCACACCGCCGAGGAAGGCAAACGCACGGGTGTGTGCACCGATCCAATCGGGCAGCGTCTGGGTTAACGTCGCTTCGGCGTAGGTGTAGTTGGAAGCGCCGAGCACGGCGACGAAGATCTGTGCCTGGTTAATCTCACCGATGTCGCGGTTGACGATGGGCACGGTTTGACCGGCATAGTCGATGAAGAGTTTGTACTCTTCCCACAGCAACATCAGCGTGACGCCTTTGCGTTTGAGTTCCCGGTGCACGGTGGCCCACGCGGGCAGGGGTCGCGGCACCGAGCGTTCCGGTGGCGGCGGGTACAGCGCCTGCTCCAGGGCGGTGTCCGTCATCGTCCCCGGCAGTGGCCAACGCACCGCGGCTGCCCGCGCACGAGCCAGGCACTCGCTGACGGTGGACGCTGACAGCTTCAGGCTGCGGGCAATCGCCCGGTTAGATAAGGCTGCGCTGTGGTGCAGCCGTAAGATCTCGCGTGTCTTGCGCATTGATACCCTCGTATAGGCCATGAACTCTCCCCGCGCTGAAAAGGCGAAGAGGATGCCATGGCATGGCGGTTATCCTGCGGGTGGGCGTGGGGGTAAACCGTCGTCCGCACGGGTGCCAAAAGTGATCGGCTTGGCCCGGAACGGTGATCGGCTTGCGCCGGAATCAGTGATCGGCTTGGCCCGGAATGGGTGATCGGCTTGCGCCGGAATCGGTGATCGGCTTGGGCCGGAATATGCACTGTTTTCGAAGGTTTCAGCCGCGTCAGGGGATTCTCCGCCAGGAACTCCCAATCCACCGCACGGGACAGAGCCGTCTTGAGGGGCGCAATATCGCGGTTTACTGTGACGGGGTTGATCCCGTTCTTCAGACGTTTCATCCGCCATTTTTCAATCGCCCACAGCGAAATGTCAGCCAGCGGTTTGTCTAATACGTCGTTGAAATTATGTTCTAGACGTTTTATTTCGGAATCTCCGCGCCTGTGGTTCTGTTGGTACCAAGGGCCATATTCCTCATCCAGGAACGTCCCTAGCGTGTGATGCTTCTCATGGGCCTTTTTCTGCTTGGGTTCAATGCCTTGGCAGGCATCCGCCAGAATCAGCTTTGCGCGGTCGCGCGCTTGAACCGGGGTCAGGACTGTGGCGTTGCCGATTGTGACTCGCTTCGCTCGCCCGTATTGACAAATGTAGCTCATATGGCCTGAGGGCTGGATGCGGAGACTGAAGCCGGGGAGTCGCGCGTCGCGAATTTCGTAGGGCTTAGCGCGGGGACTGATCTCCTCCAGTAGCCTTTTGCCGATGACCGCTTTCATCGAACCTCAACCCGCGTAAGTGCTCTGTAAGTGCAGAGCGTATAAAAAGCAGTGCATTTCGATGGTAACCCGTGTATGTATAAGTAACTGATATAACTATCATTTTATGCTAAGTCTCAGGTTCTTCAAGGGTTCTCTGGACGCATGGGCAATGCGGTCGTCCTCGGTTCGGACAGCGGAAAGCTGATGGACGCATACGCATCGTCGATGAAGCGACGCTCGGGTGGCCAGTAGGGCCCGATGAGATCGCGGTAGAACGCCCGCATAACTGCATCGACCGGATCGGTTACCGCCCCCAGTTTATAAGTCCAGGCCGCAAGGATCCCGCCCGGCTTGAGTATCCGCGCAGCTTCAGCAAAGAAGGCCTCGAGATCGAACCAGTGCAAAGCCTGCGCGACGGTGATCAGATCCGCGCACGCGTCTCTCAGCGGCACGTATTCCGCCCGGGCGACAAAAAGGTCCACAGTCGGCGGCACAGACGCATGCGCGAGTTGGGATCGGCTGGCGTCACTGGCGAGAACATGGTCAAAGCGCACGCATAAGGGACCTGCGGCCTGCCCCGATCCAGTGGCGCAATCCCAAGCGCAGTTACGATCAGGCACGAGCGACGTGAGTAGATCGAATAGTGCGTCCGGGTAGCGGGGTCTGAATCTTGCGTAATTAGGAGCGGTGATTGAAAAGTAGTCGGCAAACCCCGAGGTCATTTCGAGGCTTCGATTAAGTCGAGCTGTTCCTGGCGCTCGGTTCGATACAGCACCAGGCAATCTCGCCCTCTCGTCTTTGCCGTATACAGCGCTTCATCGGCCCGTTTTAGCAAGAGTTCGGCGCTCAGGCCCTCGAGTTCGCCGTGATAACACAATCCGATCGATACCGTGAGCTGCTTGTTTTCGCCCTCCTCGTGCCGGATCTGCATGTCACGAACGCCTTCGATGATGTGATCGGCGAGCACCCGCGCATCGTGGATGGTTGCGCCCGAGGACAGCACGCAAAACTCCTCGCCACCGTATCGAAACACCAGGTCGCTCGCGCGGCGCGCGGAACCCCGAATGATCTCGGCGACTTTACGCAGCGCCTGATCGCCCGCCAGATGCCCATAACGATCGTTATATCTCTTGAAATGATCGATATCGATCATATAAATCGCGAGCGGTTCTTCCGCCCTGCGCGCGCGGTTGAATTCGTTTATGGAAAGTTCGTTGAACAATTGCCGGTTATAAGTATTCGTCAAGGGATCCGTATGTGACAAACGACTGATGGTCCGAATGTTCAATTCATTATGCTTAGTAAAGACATAGAGCACATATGATGTCGTTATGTGCGCGATCGCAAAGATAAGGATCGAAAGGGGCGCATAATCCGGCCACCGCAGTAACAGAACGGTAACCGTTCCGCTTAATGCTGCGATACACCAGTAAACGCCATTCCGCGAACCGGTCAGTACGAAGGCTACAATAGGAAAGAGGAGCTGCCAGGGTTTGTTGTCGACCACCTCATTGCCGGTATAGAGACCGAGCAACATGAGCGCCAAGGTTGCTGCCAAGGCATAACGCGCACAATCTTCGTGGCCCCACCGCAAGGAGCGAAGTTGGTAGTAAACGAGCGCCTGAAAGATGAAATAGATGCCGCAGGCATAGGTGAGGGCGGGGATGCCGATCAGGTAATACGCCGGCATCAAAATCGGTGCGACGAATAGTGAGACCACGACCAGGAGCTCGGTGACCTCCCCTCGGAACTCCGTAACTTTGACGTCCCTAAATTCCATTATCGATATTATTTTTAGCCCGGTGATTCACATATTCTGAGTGAACGCATACGCCCGCGCTCGATTGACGTGTAGCGATCTCCGAGCCGCCGGGTCACCCTCCCAATGTGCACAAGTTACCTCGTTCAGGGCCGATGAGCACTCGTTTCCCAACGCGGTTGTATGCAGTCCGACCTCACCTCGGGGTCCTGCCCGATTTCTGAAAATCGGGCGCACGCTGTATCCTGAACGGCTACGGAATTGACATCCATGTTATCCACCGGCTTTCGTCCGTGACCCCTGCCGATCAATCCGAGATACGGCGCCTCGACGGTCCGATCGCCGCGTCGAGCGACCTCGACGCCTTCTATCTGGCGGATGAAGCAGCCGTCGTAACCCAGCTTCTCGAACGTGCGCGCGCCGCGCGTGATATGCAAGTGGCTGTCGGCCAGGCCGCGCGCACGCTCGTTCACGGTGTTCGCAGCCGCCACAAAGACGTATCCGGACTGCATGCTTTTCTTCACCATTACGACTTGTCGTCCCAGGAGGGCGTCGTGTTGATGTGTCTGGCGGAGTCCTTGTTGCGGGTGCCGGATGCGGCGACCGCGGATAAATTGATCGCGGACAAACTGACGTCTGCGGACTGGCACCGGCATTTGGGCGAAAGTACATCCCTGTTCGTCAATGCGTCGACCTGGGCGTTGATGTTAACCGGAAATCTCATCGAACTCAGCGAAGATGCGCAACACCACCCCGGAGATTTTCTCGTGCGGCTGGCGGGTCGAATGGAGGAGCCGGTCATACGCGCGGCACTAAAAACAGCGATGCATATCATGGCGCAACAGTTCGTCATGTCCCGGGACATGGCGGGCGCGCTCTTGCGCGCTGACGAGAATGGGTATCGCAGCAACCGTTACTCGTTCGACATGTTGGGCGAAGCCGCGCTCACCCGTGCCGACGCAGAACGTTACGCCGACGCCTACGCCACGGCGATCGAGGCGATCGGTGCCGTATCCGATCGCGCTCAACCCATCACCGCACGGCCGTCAATTTCCGTAAAGCTCTCCGCGCTTCATCCACGCTTCGAGTATGCGCAACGGCGACGTGCCGTCGACGAGCTCAGCGAGCGCCTGCACCGACTCGCCGAGGCGGCGGCCAGGGCGGGCATCGGGCTGACCATGGACGCGGAAGAAGCGGACCGCTTGAGCGTGAGCTTACAGATCTTCGAGAACGTTTTCCGAGATCTGCCGAACGGCGGCTGGGCCGGCCTCGGCATCGCCGTACAAGCCTATCAAAAACGGGCGATACCTCTGCTCTGCTGGCTGCAGTCACTCGCTCAAGAACAGCGACAGATCATCCCCGTGCGTCTGGTGAAAGGCGCTTACTGGGACACCGAGATCAAACGGGCGCAGGAACAGGGGCTCGACGACTACCCGGTTTTTACGCGCAAGAGCAATACCGATGTGTCCTATCTTGCATGCGCCCGATTCTTGCTGGAACAGTGCCCCCAACTCTACCCGCAGTTCGCAACGCACAACGCTCACACGATCGCCTACGTAAACCTGCACGCGGGACGGCGTGAATTCGAATATCAGCGGCTACATGGCATGGGCGAGGAACTGTACGACGCAGTGCGCAGCGATGCAGGTTGGGATCGTCCACTGCGCGTGTACGCACCCGTCGGCGCGCATGAAGACCTGCTGCCCTATTTGGTACGTCGTCTCTTGGAAAACGGCGCGAATTCCTCGTTCGTCAATCAGATTGCCGATGCCCGCATCGACATCGAGGACATCATCGCCGATCCGGTCGATCTGACTGCGAGCTACGGCGCCGATCTACGCCGTGACGACATTCCGTTGCCTCGGGATCTTTTCGGCGCGCGTAAGAATTCAAAAGGCATTAACTTTGCGGACAACACCGCCGTGGGATCGCTCGCCACCGGTTTCGACGCGCTTGAAGATCAGCTCTTCCGAGCCACCGCCATCGTCGACAGGCCGATCGATCATGCTGAACCCGTCGAAGTCTTCGACCCCGCCGCGCTAAAGCGGGTCGTGGGCACGGTCGAGTTCGCCGATGAGCATCTCGCGGTATCGGCGATCGATGCCGCCGAAGATGGGTTTGCGCCGTGGAATGCCGTTCCCGCCGCAGAACGTGCGGCTACGTTCGAGCGTACCGCCGAGTTGCTCGAAGCCCGTCATCTCGAACTGACTTATCTTTGCGTGCGCGAAGCCGGCAAGACGCTCCGCGATGCGCGCGCCGATGTGCGCGAGGCCGTCGATTTCCTGCGTTATTACGCGAGTCAGTGCCGCCAACAATTCGCAGCACCGGCGGCACTCCCCGGTCCGACAGGCGAGCGTAATGAACTGGCCTTCACCGGGCGCGGCGTGTTCGTGTGTATCAGTCCGTGGAATTTTCCCGTCGCGATCTACACCGGTCAGATCGCCGCCGCGCTGGCTGCCGGTAACAGCGTGGTCGCAAAACCCGCCGAACAGACCTGCCTTGTCGCGGCGCTCACAACTCAGTTGTTTCACGAGGCTGGCGTACCGGCGGCTGCGTTGGGATTCGTGCCCGGGGACGGTGCGGTCGGGGAAGCGCTGGTGCGTGATTCACGGGTTGCCGGCGTTGCGTTCACGGGGTCGACCGCGACCGCGCAACGGATTAACCGCACACTGGCAGCACGCGACGCGCCGATTCCTACGCTGATCGCCGAAACCGGCGGCATCAACGCAATGATCGCCGACAGTTCGGCGCTTCCGGAGCAGTTGGCTACAGACGTCCTCGAATCCGCATTCAACAGCGCCGGCCAGCGCTGCTCGGCCCTGCGCATACTGTACGTGCAAGACGACATCGCCGCGCGCACGATCGAACTGCTCGCAGGCGCTATGGATGAATTGGTCATGGGCGATCCGCTCGAGCTCGCGACGGATATCGGCCCGGTCATCGATGCGCCCGCACTCGAGCGCCTCGAGCAACATCTCAGTGCTATTACCGCCACCGGTCGCCTTCTGCGGCGCACCCGTGTTTCCGATCCGCATCTCGATGGCTACTATTTCGCGCCTGCCCTCGTCGAAATCGATGGCATCGAGCGCTTGGAGGGCGAGGTCTTCGGTCCCATGCTCCACCTCGTCCGCTACCATCGCGACGCGCTCGACAACGTAATCGCGGCCGTCAACGCACGCGGTTACGGCCTGACCGTCGGTATACACAGCCGCATCGACGCCCAGGCCGAATACATTCGGCAACGCGTGCGCGCAGGGAACTGCTATGTGAATCGCAACATGATCGGCGCCGTCGTCGGTAGTCAACCGTTCGGCGGCATGGGTCTGTCGGGTACAGGTCCAAAGGCCGGCGGCCCACACTACCTCTTGCGCTTCGCGACGGAGAACACCTATACCGTCAACACCGCGGCCGTGGGCGGGAATGCGGCTTTGTTGGATCTGTCCGAGAAACGGTATGAGCGGTGAGAGAGCGATATGGATCTCACGAGACAGGGTCGAACAGCCCGCGTTCGGTTACATTGATCTCTTGATAGAATTGAACTGTGAGCGAACAACACGGCAACACTCGTAAACGCCGCGATTGGCCAATCGTCAAGTCGACGTTGACGGCCGAGTTCCGAACACGACCGCTTGCATTGCCGCCGCGTGATGCGCTGGCCATGATGTGGCGCCTCGCTCAAGACGCCTGGGCCAGCGCGGGTCGCCCCATGCCTGAATATCCTCGATCCAAGTCGCCAATGAGAAAGCTCGCGCCAAACCTTACCCCGGCCGACATCGATTGAACGAAGATTTCCTCGATATATTGCGCGCCCTGTCACAAGCGGGTGCACGTTTCATCATCGTTGGCGCGCACGCGCTGGCGGGACATGGCTTCCCGCGGGCTACCGGCGATCTTGATGTCTGGGTGGAACCCTCGGAAGAAAACGCCCCGCGGATCTGGAAGGCATTGCAACAGTTCGACGCGCCCCTCGAATCGCTGGACCTCACGCCCGAGGATTTTTTGGTCACTGGATCGGTCATACAGATCGGCGTACCGCCGCGCCGCATCGATATCTTGACCAGCATTACCGCTGTCGACTTTTCGCACGCGTGGAAATCCAAGATGGAGATCGAAATAGACGGCGTACGAATGCCCATCCTCGGTCGCGAGCAATTACTGGCAAACAAACTCGCTGTTGGCCGGCCACAAGATCTCGCCGACGTCGAACTGCTGCGCTCGGCGCCTCAGATCGACGATTCGAAATCCGATTAGGTGATTGTTCATTCCCGCAGCATATTTTTCACCGCCTTTAACGCTACTCAGAGGGGGCCAAGATGGGCACCGAAATGGTCGAACATCATGTGGACGACGGGATCGGCTGGATCTCGCTCAATCAACCACGACGAAAGAATGCGTTGCAGGACGATATGTTCCTTGGTGTTGGCGTGGCGCTCGACGAGTTCGAGCGCGACGAACGCGTGCGCACGATCGTGATCAAGGGCAATGGTGGCAATTTTTCCGCAGGCTTCGACCTGACCCAGGGACTGCCCGATCCCTATCGGGATTACGTAAAAAATATATCGTCAAAGACGTGCCGGCGGCTCTGGTATCACCCGAAACCGACCATTTCAATGGTGCTGGGCTACTGTGTCGGCGGGGGATTCGAGCTCGCAATGGGATCGGACCTCGTTTACGCCGCGGACGATGCGCGACTGGGTGAGCCCGAGATCGATTTCTTCTTTACGCCGGACTACAACTGTATCCCCTGTCTGTCGATGCCGCGCAAAGCGAAGGAAATTATCCTGCTCGGGCAGGTGGTGTCCGGCACGGAGGCAGCAGAGATCGGGCTCATCAACGCCGCTTTTCCCGGCGACCGACTCGAAGACGAGGTGAGACGGGTTTGCCGGCGGATCGCCGCGCTTTCGGCAGATACCGTCGCTGTCGCGAAGACCGGACTCAACGGCGCGATCGACGCGCAGGGTTTTGCGGATGCCATCCGCTACGGCGAAGAGATCGCGATCTACAACGGCTTGCTCAGCAAGACGAATCCCGCGACGCAGGCGTTTTACAAGACCGCCGAGGAACAGGGCCTGAAGGCCGCGATCGCGGCGGTGCGCGACTACGATCAGGGCGGCGAAGGACAGGGTTGGAAGCGGTGATCCGTCCCGCAGTCTAACTTGACGATGTGGGGCCGGTACTGGGCAGTTCGTCCCCCTGATAGAGACGATAAAGCCTGCGCGTCTTTCGCTCCGACGCGATGGTGCCCTGGGAAACGAATTCTACGGCGGCGGTGAAGTTCAAGCCGGCGCGTATGACTTCGCGCGTCTCGTCGAGGAGGTCGGCGTAGGCCGACTCGGGCACCTCGCGCGCGACCTCGACCTGCACGCGCGGTGCGTAATCTATGGGCGGCGCGCGGTCCAGGACGATTTGTATCTCGCCCGTCAAACGAGGCTGCAACACCGCGATGACGCTTTGGACCGCGTTCGGAAAGACGTTTACGCCTTTTACGATGAACATGTCGTCGCTGCGCCCGAGGAGTGTGAAGCGAAACGACGTGCGTCCGCACGCGCAGGGCTCGGTGAATACCTGCATCACGTCGTGCGAGCGCATGCGTAAGAGCGGGCAGGCCTCGCGCCGGATCGATGTGTAGACAAATTCTCCCGTTACTCCGTCGGCAAGCGTGACGGGCTGTTCGGTCTCGGGATCGATTAACTCGGTCAGCACGAAGCCCGTCGCGCCGTAATGAACGCCGCTTTTGCGTGCGCATTCGCCACTGTGCAGGCCGAGTTCCCCGGTCCCGTATTGATCCATGGCGCGCATGTCCCAAAGCGACTCGATACGTTCGCGCATGCCCGGGATCTGGATGCCGGCTTCACCCGAGAAATAGCCGCGGCGCAGCCCCACCGTACGCGGATCGATCCCTTCTTCCGCCGCGACCTCGGCAAGCCGAATCGCATAGGAGGGCGTCGACCAGATCCCGACCTCGTCTTGTAGATGCATCATCATTTCGAGGAGTCGTTTGGAGTTGCCGACGCCGAAGGGGATCGTCGCCGCGCCCAGCCGTTCAAAGGTCATATGGTCCGGCAGACCACCCGCATAGAGGTTGTAATTCATGCACTCGAACACGATCTCGCCCCGCCGACAGCCCATCGCCCATAGTGCGCGTGCACCCATCTCTGCGTAGTCTTCATTGTCCCGGCGAGTGAAACCGACCCGCAACGGGCGTCCGGTCGTGCCACCCGTGCCGGTAATCCTCACGACAGCGTCCAGTGGGGCACATTGGTGGGGACCGATCAGGGTACCGCCGCGCTGCGATTCAGTGAGCTCGGCTTTTTCGGTGAATGGAATCCGGGCGAGATCATCGCGGTGCACGATGTCTGCAGCGCGCACGCCTGCTGCGTCCATCTTGTGGCGATACAGGGGGCTCGTCTCGTACATGTATGCGATCTGCTCGCTGAGCCGTTCGCTCTCCAGCCGCTCGAGCTTGCCCGCCGAGATCGTCTCAATCGCTTCATCCCAGTATGTTTGCATGCACGCGAACACTATTCGGCTACGAGCAACGATAATACTGTCTTTCAGATCGTCGAGGAGAGCACGATGACATTACCCGAAGCCATGATCCGTGTACGCCTGGGATCGGAGGACGCACACTATGGCGGCAACCTTGCCGCCGGCGCGAAGATGCTCGAAATCTTCGGCGACGTAGGGACTGAACTATCCGTTCGACATGACGGCGACGAAGGTTTGTTACGCGCTTATGACACGGTCGAGTTCTTCGCGCCTGTGTATGCCGGTGACTTCATCGAAGCACGCGGCCGTGTCACGAACGTGGGAACGACCTCGCGCCACTGCGAGTTCGAAGCGTACAAGGTGATCGTGCCACGTCCCGATATCAATGACTCGGCTGCTGAAGTGCTCGACGAACCTCTGCTGGTATGCCGCGCTACCGCGGTGACGGTGGTGCGCAAGGAGCGCCAACGGTTTGACTTGGACCAGCCGTAGGGATGCTTTAGTCGGCCGAGCAGCCCTCGAACTCGTCGGCGTCCATCTTGGCTTCATAAGCCGCCGTCACTTCTGCGCCTGGCGTCAGGCCCGTTTTGACGGTGTCCCAATCTTCCGGCTTGAGCACGACCATCCAACCTTTACCGTAAGGATCTTCGTTGGCGAGGCTCGGTGTATCGACCAAGGCTTGGTTGACGTCGACGACCTCACCGGCTGCCGCGGAACGCGCGGGACCCACCCACTTGCCGGACTCGATCGTGGCGCAGGACTTGCCGGCCTTGACCGCGCGGCCGACTTTCTTCGGTGTAAACGCCACGAGTTCACCGGCCATGGCGGCGGCGACCGCAGTCATGCCGATGCGGACATTACCGTCACCGACTTCCTGGAACCAAGTGTGGTTCTCTACGTCGTAGAGCAACTCATCCGGAAGACTACATCCACGAACATTAGGCATGGCTTCTCCTCACCAGGAATGATCCCGGATTCCGCTTCGCTCCATCCAGGCTACATCGCACCGCGTAGCCTGGATGGAGCGAAGCGGAATCCGGGACGATATTTAACCCGCGTTTTGCCGCAATGGTCTCGACGAGCAGCAGAAGTCACCCAACTCTTGCTCTTGCAACTTGCCGCTGATGAACAGGAACAGGTGTTTTGCCACGAAATACATCATCTTCATGCGTTGTGCGGTCTTCTCGTGGTCAGGCTCTGTCGATATCAGGTTGTAATGATAGATCAGCTCGCGGCAGGTCTCGCGGCAGGCGTTGAAACTCGCGTTGCCTTTAGCGCCCTGGCGGTGCAGCGCCAATAAACGGAACCCCTCGCGTTCGTCGGTGGTCGGCACGAGGCCGTGCGCTTCGTTCCAATGGGCTACGATGGTGTCGCCGAGCTCGAGCATGCCGGCCGCGAATTGCGGCCCAGGCGGGCCCGCGTCCATGAGCCCGTCGAGCGTCTGTTCGATCTCCGCGAGCGTGCTCACTTGAGTATTTTTTCCCGCACCAGGCTGATTGAATCCGAGACGTTTTCCAGCACGCCCAGTTTGCGGGGACTCACGCCCAAGGCCAGACCGAGCAGCTGCGTAAAGTAGAGGATCTTGACCGTGGTCTCGACGCCGAAGCGCTTTGCAGCCCGGATCTGGTGCATCTCGAGCCCCGAATGGCAGGTCGGGCATTCCGTCGCGATGACGTTCGCCCCCGCCGCCTCGGCCGCGTTCAAAATATTGATCACGAGCCGGGTCGAGGTGTCGCAATCGGACAGCGTATGCGCGCCGCCGCAACAGGCCGTCTTGAGCGGGAAATCGACGTTCTCCGCGCCCGCTGCCGCCAACAGGTCATCCATGAAATGGGGTTCGGAGGTCGAGTCGGATCCGGGGCCCTTATCCTTTTCCGGGAAGATGTGGCGCGGCCGCGTGTACATGCAGCCGTAATAATTAGCAATCTTGAGTTCGCTTAATGAATTCTTCACGCGGCGGCCGAGTTCTTCTTCGCCTATCGCCTCTTTGATCCAGTCGAGCGCATGAATGGTTTCTACGTCACCCGCCTTGTAGGTGCCGTGCCCCGCCTTTGTGGAGAGTTTTTCCGTTACTTCGCGCGATTCAGCGTCGTTGGACAGGTCGTATTCGGCCTTCTTGAGGTTGTGATAACAGCCGTTACACGGCGCCATGACGACGTCGTGGCCCATGTCCTGACTGGCGATGGACATCACGCGCGAGGACAGATAGGTCTGCAGTTTGGGATCGATGTTCTTGACTTCCATCGCCCCGCAGCAATTCCAATTCTCGACCTCTTCGAGCTTGAGCCCGAGCGCCTTGCCGACCGCTTTGGTCGACCGGTTGTAGGAGTGTCCGGAGCCGTCCAACGCGCAACCCGGATAGTAGGCGACTTTTTCGTACTTGCGTGGTTTCTTAGTCATCGTCCAGTTCGTGTGCTGCAATATCGGTCAATTCGGTCAGGCTCAAGGCCCGGCGGTGTTCCTTGTCCTTTCCTTCGATGAATTCTTCGATGGCGGCCCGCGCCGGGCCCCAGTTCCGCGTCCGGGGCCGGATGAACGTCGCGAGTCCCATCGCGGTCAGGATCTTGAGCGGAAAGTATTTCACCAGCTTAGTCACCATGCCGAACATCCAATCATGGACGAGCGGCTGCCCACTACGCTTGAAGAAGCCGCGCAGTATTCGGCCTTCCTCGATCTTGCCGGTAGCAACCACTTGATCGGTAAATTCTTCGTCGAAGTGCTTCGACAGGCTCGTCGACGTATGCCCCTTCAACTCCAGCCAGTGCGCGGTCGCTTTCATCACGCCTTCCGGATTCACGTCGCGCGGACACGCATAGGTACACTTGTTACAGGACACACATTGCCAAATGATGTCCTTGTCCCGCAGCAGTTCTTCCTCCATGCCCATGCGGATGAGATAGATCCAAAAGCGCGGATTGAAATCCTCGTTGAGTGCGTAGACGGTGCAGGAATTGGTGCAGGAACCGCACTGCCAGCAGCGATGAATGTATTCACCGCCGGGCAATGCCGCGATTTCATCTTCCATCGCCTCGTTGTAATCATCGACCACCCGCGATTCGATGAACGTACTCCAGTGACCCGAGACGTCGACGCCGTCGAGCACCAGGTTGTCGTGCGTCGTCAGGTCTTCCGGCCGGATGAGATGTTCTTCGTGGATCGGCATCGAAACTATCCGCCGGGTTCGTCGATGACGAAGGCTTCACCGTCGACGGATTTGAGCCGGGTTTTCGCCGAGCCCGCTTTGACGCCATCGAGGCCCAACATGCGCCGCGCGTGCTGCATGGGATCTTCGGGCGAAGAGAAATCCGCCCGCAAATACGTGCCGCCTTGCGCACAGATGTATTCGGCGTAGATGTGTGCCTGGAGCAGATCGATATAGAACATGACGTCGCGGAAAAAGCCGTTGTCACTCAGAAACACCGCGAGTTCTTCGCGCAGCATCAGGAAGGTCTGATACCGGTCGTCGACCGGGATGGTGATGTAATCGACGTCGTCGCCGAACCAGATCTCACGCAACGCACCGGTATTGGCTCGACCATTCCAGACCCAGCGGGTCATCAAGGGATAATGTTCCGGCGAGACGTTGTGCAGTACCTCGGCGGCGAAGTCGCGCACCCAGCGATGCTCACGGTTGTCCGCGAAATTGGCGGCGAAGGCCGCCATGCGGTCGTCGGTGGTCGAGGTATTCGGAAGGTCTTCGAGCAGAGGTTTAAGCGCACCGCGGATACGCCCCATGCCGTCGCTGGTCAAGTAAGGCGCGATGCGTCGCCTGACCGTGGCCATGAAGGTGCACAAGCCCGCGAGCGTATCAATGTCGAGATCCGCCGGATCACCCTCGAGCAGCGCTTGTTGAAACATGCGCGATTTGAGTTTGAGCGCATCGATATAGTGCTCGACGCCGCCTTGATCCTCACATCCGGCGAGGACGTTTTCTAACGCCACGCGCAATTTGGTGCCGCTCAGCTCCAGCACGGGGCGGTCGAGGTCTTGCGCCGTGGCGCGGACAGAGAGATCGGAGCGGCCAGCCAACGTGACAATGCCCGCGTTCAGACGGCGACCTGAAGCATGCCAAAGCTCGACATCGCGGCCGCCTGTGCCTGCGCGATACTGTCGTCGATGGTCTCGGGTCCGATCGCAGCGCCGGCAACGTAGACGCCCGCGCGAGAAGTTTCGCCGATGTGCCCATAGATATCCGGCTGGTCGATAAAGCCATTGGGCTCGAGCTCGACGTCGAATATACCCGCCAGCGCCTTGTTATCGACATTGGGATCCATGCCGATGGCGTGAACCACCATGTCGAAGGGGATCGTGATCGGCCGTTTGACCAGAGTATCCTCGCCTTTCACGACCAGACGCTTACCGTCGGAGGTCACTTCGGCAATGCGCGCTTTGATGTACTTGACCTTGAATTCTTCCTGGCTCCGCCAGTAGTACTTCGTCTCGTAGAGCCCGTAGGTGCGAATGTCCATGTAATAGATGTAGACATGACATTCGGGTAACTCCTCGCGGATCTCCATCGCCAGGTTCGATGACACCGTACAACAGATCTTCGAGCACCATTCGCGACCGATCTGGCGATCGCGCGAGCCGACACACAACAGGATCGCGACGCGTTCCGGTTTACGTCCGTCCGACAGGCACCGCACCCCCGCGCCCGAGGAGATCATCTGCTCGACCTGGGTCGTGGTCACGACGTCGGGATAGGTGCCGAAACCCCATTCGGGCTTGTTGACGGAGTCGAAGTGCGTAAAGCCCGTGCACAGAATCGCCGCGCTCGCCTCGAAGGCTTCACCATTGGCCAGCGTGACTTTAAATGCGCCCGGTTCACCTGAGAACGATTCGACGGTGGTATTGAGTTTCACCTCCACCTTCGGGTTGCCGATCACGCGATCGACCATGCCGCCGATGGCATCGCGCGCCCATTCGCCGGATGGTACGAGTCTGGCGTAACCGGAAAGGATCGGCGAACCGCCCAGGCGATCCGCTTTGTCGATCAGTACGTTCGCCTGCCCGACCCTCGCCAAGGCGTGCGCGGCCGACAGTCCGGCGGGACCACCGCCGACGATCAGGACCGGTTTGGACACTAACGTCGTTCCAGGGGCTGATAGCCTGGGCCGGACGTGATCATGCGTCGCGGATCGTACAGGTTGTCCTGCTTACCTTCTTTAATCACTTCCAGGTATTGCTCGAACTCCGCCTTCTTCTCGCGCCAGTCAATACCCAGTTTCTCCATCAAGCCCTCGACCGATGAAGCGTGCCAGTGTGATTGCACGATCTTGAACGGATGCGCACCGCAGACCAGAGCCGCAAACTGCACGTCGGCAAGAATCGGTAAGTCATAACCCTTACCCGCGGCCTGCCCGATCCACTGGTTTTTATCGAGCGTCGTGATACAGCCGGTGTCGTGGCCGATCATGACATCAGCCTGCGCCTCTTCGACGGC
The DNA here is from genome assembly GCA_965217605.1 of Gammaproteobacteria bacterium. Taxonomy (GTDB): domain Bacteria; phylum Pseudomonadota; class Gammaproteobacteria; genus JAYYZW01. The sequence continues at coordinate 38,035 of CBDCJB010000001.1, read as the reverse complement.
AACTTTGACCTTACGGTCGATCGCGAAGGAGCGGGTGAACTCGCGCTCGGAAATGATGTGCCGAAAACCGAAGCCACAGCAGTCATACCAGGTCGAATAGTCGATCACTTGAGCACCCAGGGAATCGATGAGACCGGTCGAAACCGCTACGCGGTTGCCTTCCAAGATGTCGTCATCGTAGATCGCATCCGCCGGCACCATCTTGTAGACGTGGCAGGCCGGGTGAATCGTCGCGCGCACTTGGGAACAATCGATTTCCTGAATGTTGGCGATGCGCTCGCGCACCACATGCGCCCACTCGGAGTAATGTACGACTTCCTCGGGGATCAGCAGTTTACCGTCGACCAGGCGACCGAGTTTCTCCAGGATCTTCTTGGTGCGTTCGCGCAACTCGGCGGAGTGCAGCAAGTATTCGCGCACTTCCTTGTAGTTGCCGAACGACGTCCCGCAATGCACCAGCGGGTAGTAATAACCTTCCGGCAGCCCTTCGGCTTTTGCCGAGACATAAGCCTGGTGGAAGTTGCGCAGAAACACCGCAGCCAGGCTTTCCAGATTACCGATGCCGGAGCCGTGATAATTCCAGGCCGTACACGAGGTCTGATCCGTCTCGTCGAGATAACGGATATCCATTTTGTTCATGAGCCACAGTAGCGAGGCCGGATAGCCGGGGATATTTCCACACTGGCCGCAGGACTTGTGATGCCATAACTGCGTGGTGGGAATGCGCTTGTCCCAACCGTACAAGGTCTTCGCGATCACCGGCTCATGTTCGTCGGCGACGCGGTGGACCACGATCTCGCCGTCTTTTTCGAGCTGCCACATGATGTCGCGCGGATCTTCGACGCGATCTTTATTGGTTTCCATCGAGCGCTTGTCGATCTTTTGTTCGACCCAGGAGGTCGCGACCATCGCCTCTTCACGGCTCAAATTGGAATCACGCCACTCGGCACCATGGCCGGTCAAGCGTTGTCCAGTGTCGGTGCGTTCTTTCATTGCGTGGTCCTCTAAAAATATCTAGAACAGTAATCGTTCAATCGTCGTCGTCTTCATCTTCGTCCTGCTCTTCGAGCCAATCACCCCAGTCTTCGCGCTTTTCATCCATGATGTCGGTGATGACGTCGAACAGGTTCTCGTCAATGCCTTCGAGTTGATCGAGCACGCCGGTCATCTCCCAAATCGTGTAAAGCTCGACTGAGGTCTTGAGATTCACTTCCCAGGCCGTCGCCGTGGTGTTCAGCGTCGGCATCGGGATCGCCTTGCGCAGCAACTTGAGCGGCGCTTCGACCTTGGTTACGTTCGGCCCCCAGTCGGCGAAATGATCTGTTGTGATCATGTCCGGCGACAACTGGTTACCGGTCGATATGAGTTTCAGCATCACCCGGCTGAACGGCCTTAACACGTTCTTGGCCGATTCCATGCCATGTTTGATCGCGACTTCGCGCATCAACATGATGAGTCCGCCCGGCGAATTATCGAATGGGCAGCGAGCAGCGCAGGTGTAACACTGGGCGCAGGCCCAGATCTTCTCCTGCATGGCGTCGTGAATACCTTCGAGGTTCTCAGTCCACAACAGTTGCACGATCTCGCGTGGGCTGAAGTCGTAATAATGGGCGGATGGACAAGTCGCCGTGCAGATACCACAGTTGAGACAACCGTTCAGCTCGTGGTCGTAGCGCAGGTTGGACTGGATGTCGTTGAAGATTTCCTGCAGTTTTTCGCGCGGGACTTCCGGCTCCTCGGAAAGCGGATCGCCGATGAATGCTTCGTAACGTGTGGCTTCGGCGACTGACATTATCAATAACTCAAGACTTTACAGTCTTCTTCCATCACAGCTTCTATCAAATGGGCGCCGCCGACGACGCCGGCGCACTCCGGAATGAGGTCGTCAACGGTCATATCGAACAGATCGAGGTTCGGCGAGCAACAGTAGAAAATGACGCCGGCTTCATGCGCATCCTTGATGAAATCGTAGACAGATTTGGGCGATCCTTCTTTGACATGCAGCGACTCGGCCACGCCCTTTTTCATCAGGCGGCCGGAGGTCGCCGTGCAGATGACTTCAACCTCGTACTCCATCGCGGCGGCGACGCTGGCCTGGAAAATCGGGGCGCCCAGCTCCTCGCCGTTACGCGTATCCGTGTTAGCCATCACCACTACGAGTTTATCGGCCATTGTGTGGTCCTCTGCTGCGTCCGAATTCTAAACGCCCCCGAGCCTTGACTGATCTCCCAGTATCGTGATTTTGACTATATATTTCAAGGCTATAACCTTATTTCACAATGGAATATAAGGCCCCGTCCGCGGTCAGGTCGCAATCACCGACAGGGCGCTGTCTGCGGGCACTTCGAGTAATTCGACCACGTTGCCGTCGGGATCACGGCCATAGGTCACCTGAATGTCCTCGCCGACGTGCTGCGGCGGGCAGTGGAATTCCATCCCGGCCGCTTTCAAGCGCTCGTATTCTGCGTCGATGGCCGTGACCTGCAGACACAGATGCGTGATGCCGTGGTCGCATACCGGGCGGCGGGGCTCGCCCGGTTTCGGGTCAGGCGTCTGATATTCGAACAGTTCCACGCACGCATTGCCGACTCTCAACATGACGATGCGTGCGGAGGAATCCCGCAGGCCGGTGATCGTGTCGAAGACGTTGTCGCCGACCTCCCAGTTCGTCTTGAATACCTCCTCGAGCCCCAGAACATCGCGATAAAACGCGACCGACCGCTCTATGTTGCCGGTGGAAATGGCGACGTGATTGATGCCGTGGATCATGTTGATTCTCCTGGGCGATAGACCGATTGCCCGAAATATTAATGCGATTCCATCAACCCGGTGGCCCGCACCAGGCCGGTCATGATCTGCACCAGGCCGTCTTCGACGTCGCGCATGACCTCACGCGCTGCGGCCAACGTCGACCCGGTATCTTCGGGGTTCTCGTCGAACTCCATGATCAAGTCTTCCGCAATCGCCGGTTTGAATCCGGGATGGCCGCTGAAGCCAAAGGCCTTGTCATCGACCTGAAACAGCGCCGCCCCACCGGCGGTGTCGGTGGCCAGCACCTTCGCATCCGCGGGCGGTTCGAACCGGTCGCGCATATAGACGACATTGACATAGCGGTCCGGAAGAAAACCTGCGAGTGCATCATCGCGCACCCGCTGTGCGTAATCGACCACGAATGCCAAGGGCGTGGCAAATGTTTTACCGCCCGCCGCCAAGGACAGAATCTGTGCGCCGAGCCCGATACCGATGACCGGGTAGCCCGCTTGCAAACACGCGTGGGTCAATTCCACTTCCTTGACCAGGGTTGGCACGTTGCGCGGCCCCGCCGATCCCCATGGACCGCCGCCCAACAACACGAGGCCGTCATCGACGGCCTTTACGCGTGGGATCGTGCCGCTTTCCGTGAAGGGCCGGTAATAGGTAAACCCGATCTTACGCCTTTCGAAATGGTCTTCGATCAGCCCGAGATACTCGGCGGACGTGTGCTGAATCACGGTCAGCTTGGATAGATAGTCCAAGTGCGAACGCGGCTAGCTTTTAGGTGACATGCGCGGGCTCGGCAGCGGCCGCCGCTTGAATGACGTCGCCCAGTTCGGCGGGCGTCGTCGATAGCACGCCGACCTCGGCGCGCGCGAAAAATTCGTCGACTTTGGATTCGATTTCGGTCAGGCGCACATCCTTGAGATGCGCTTCCAAGTCTGGGATAAGGCGCGGCGGCGTCGCGAAAAAATCACCGGTCATCAGCATGGATCGAATGCGCGCTTCGGCACCTCCAGAGACTTTGAGGAACACCGACACCGTGCCCCCGGTGGTCTCGCGCACGGCGTACTGAACGGCATCGGCAACGCGCGGTTTATCGATCTCCCGCACAAATGCCTCGGTACCGAGTTTGTCCCGGTGCAGGCACCGCGCTAGGGCGTGCTCGTAGGTACTCAACTCACCCCGCAACGGTTCGATACCGAGGCGTGCGCGAAAGCCTTCGAGGAGTGCGTTTTGAACCGCGGCCGCAACGGGAACGTTCCAGCCCATTAACTCGGTTAAGGTGACGATGCGTTCTTCAGGCGACGCAGCGCCGTGCTTCGCGTGTTTGTCGTACGGTACTTTCAAGGCCCCGAACATGACCCGGGTGTCTAGGTCAATCAACACCGTCCCTTGAAAGAAGATCGTAGAACCATCGAAGAAACCGCCGGTGCCACACAGCTTACGGCCGTCGACCTCGATGTCGTTGCGCGGACGAAACGCCGCCGCGACGCCGAGTTGATTCAGGCCAGCAGCGGCCGCTGTGCAGATTTCGCGGGTGAGATCCACGAGTGAGCCGAGCCCCAAGGTCGCTTTATCGAAAATGAGCTCCCATCCCAATTGCTCCGCGTCCAGATAGATCGCGCCGCCGCCCGTGACCCTTCGACCGATCTGGATACCTCGTGCCTTGCAGTAGTCAACATCGACTTCGCTCGACAAGGCCTGGTGGCGGCCGATCAGCGCGCTGGGTCGAAACCGCAAAAAGCGAACGGTGTCCGGGATGCGATCTTCCTTGCGCGCGTCGATCAGCGCCTGATCCAACGCGATGTTGAAACGACCGTCGCGGATCCCCGTATCGATGACGCGAAAAGGCTTGGATGGCACGCGGGCGTCGGCCTCTAATCGTCGAGATGGGCCAGGTCGTCGCCTTCGACATACGATTGGCCGGGTTTGAGTCTCTGCAATTGGTGTCTGATCTTTTTGATGTCCACCGTGGCCGGCGCGAACGGGTAACTCGCGATATTGCTCGGCGGTGAGTCACCGTAGGGCCGATCGCAGGCGGAGATATCGTCAGCGAATTTGCCGGGACATCCGGACGTACGGAAAGCGGTGCCGGCATCGATGATGGCATCGAGTTCGTTCTGGGGTATACCGAAATCAACGAGTCGCCCGTCGGCGTCGAATTTCATATGAGAGACCCGCACGTCGCGGTAATCGATCAAATACCGTGCGAGCTGCACCCGACGCCATTGGTCCCGCGGTGTCGCCAGCAGGTGGTCCATCAATGAGCCCCGTTCCGGGAAGAAACAGAACAGATGGCTGTGCCCGCCGAGGTCCACGATGCGTTGCACCAGCTCGAGGACGTCGCGCTCGCTTTCACCCATGCCGACGATGATATGAGCGCCGAATTTCCGCGCGCCGAAGATATCGCGCGCATCGAGCAAGATCGTCCAATACTTGTCCCAGCGGTGTGGCGATTGCACGCCCTTGCCGCGGGTGCGCTCGAAGATGGCGGGGGTGGCCGCGTCGATCGCGACCGTGAAGATATCCGCGCCGTAGTCTTTCAGCGCAATGACGTCGGCGCGCCCCATGGTCGTCGGATTGGACAGGATCGAGATCGGGATGACGGACGGATCTATGCGCGCCGTCCAACGCTTCAATACCGTAACGGTGTCGGCGTCGGAATGTGGATGCGTGATCATGGAGATGCACATGCGATGAAAGGGGCTTGCCGCGCCGTCGCGGGCCACGATGTCGACGACGCGATCGATCGGTATGGCCGGCCAGTCGACCCGAATGAAATTGCGATCGGCGTAATCGCGCTCCGCCTCGCGGTGACGGGCGAGACCGCAGTACGCACAGTTGGCGCGGCACCCCTCCGGATAGGTCAATAAAAGATTCAGGCACCGCGTGCACGAACAGCGGTACATATTGCCCTTCATCACACCGAGCGTGATCGCCGCCGCGGTCGACATCTGCACGTACTCCGGCGAGCGCATATGCGGCGTCAGCACGTTGTTGTTGGGCAGGTAGACGCCCGTCGGCGGCAGATCCGCGTTTTTTACCCGGCGGCCATTTTTGAGTTCGCGTGGCGTGCGTGCCGGCATGCGTGGCTGCATGGCGGTGATGACACCGGGCTCGCCGCGTAGGTGGTTCGCGTTTTCGGCCTGCGCCGCTTCACGATCGAAACAACTCACGCAATCACGCTCCCCGCCGTCTCGCGCCAATAGGCCGGATAGGCGATCCAATGGTCACGTAATTCGCGTGGCGTTGGCAGTGCGCGCCCCGCAAAGCGTCGTACCAGGTTCTGACGTTTACGCAACGCACGGTCGAGCGACGCGCTGAAGATCTCGATTAAGTCCTGCTCGAATTCTTTGGGGGCGTCTCGATCGCCCGCGATCCAAGCCGCCGCGCATTCCGCCGCCAGACTTCCGGACACCAGGCCCGCATGGATCCCGGCGCCAGTAACGGGATTGGTCAAGCCCGCTGCATCTCCCGCGAGCAACACCAGGCGATCGCCGAGCCGAGCATGTGGGTGACGCATTCCGCCCACGGGGATGGCACCGCCCGTTTCGCTGATGATGCGATGTCCGATCCGTTGGTCCGCGGCCAGCCGCGCGACGAGTGCGGTCAACAAGGGTTTGAGTCGATGCCGATCGCGCGCGTCCACGCCAATCCCGACGTTGGCCCGATCGCGGCGTGGGAACAACCAACCGTACCCGCCGGGGATGTCGGCGGACAAGAAGATGTCCGTCGCGGTATGCAGGTCATTCAGTGGTACGAGCACCTGTCGCGCATAAACGAGTCGATCGTTCTTCCGGTCGATCGCTTTACCCACCGTTGACAGCGGCCCGTCAGCCCCAATGATGACTTTCGCGCGGAACGTCGCTCCCTTGCGCGTCACGACCTTGCCATCGGGTCGTACGCGCGAAATCGCGATGCCCGTTCGGCAATCCGCGCCGGCCAGGATGGCCCGTTCGACTTGCTGTCGATCGAATTCGGCTCGATCGATCATGTAACCGGGAAACGGCGCCTTGAGGTCCGGGTCGTCCGCTTCGACATACGTCATCATGCACGTGACCGCTTGTGAAACCGCGCCGCTCGCCAATGCGACGTCTTGTCCGATCAACGCGGGAACCAATTCGGCGCATTGCACCGGTAGCCCGGGCGTACGTTTGCGATCGATGGCCAAGACGGTCAATCCGAGCTGCGCAGCCGCCGCCGCGGCGCTGGCCCCCGCGGGACCGAGTCCAATGACGAGTACGTCGATATCGAACTCGTTCGCCATCAAGCGCAGCTCACGCAAGGCCGCGGGCGTGCCCCAGCCGCAGCGAACAGCAGGCGTGCTCCTGCTCGAAGCCACGGCCGATCGCGCGCGCGACGCCAACCGTACCTTCGGCTGGAAACGCAATTCCGTCGAGACCAGCCATCACGGCGTAGCTGTCGGTGACGCGCTTATGCATTCCGGCCGGGCGCGCGCAGCCGAGCAAGACGTCCTTTCCCGGGATCCGTTGGCGTGCCTCGAGAAAGATCTCGCCGACTGCCGCGGGCGCCGGCATCTCGAACTTACCGGGCGTGCCATAGAACGGCATGATCACGACCAATACCAAGGCGTGGACGTCGTGACGGGCGATGATATCGAGCGCGTTGGCCTCACCGAGAACGCGTCCGTAATGCAGGCCGATCACGATGTGGGGCACGACCTCGAGTTCGGTCGAGCACAGTGCTGCCAGCGCGTTTTCGAAATCGTCAACCGGGCGATCCAGGTGATAGACCTCACGAATCGTGTCCTGGTGGCCGATGATGTCGAGCATCGCGGTATCGACACCCGCGGAGGCCATCGTTCGCGCACGGCTTTCGTCGATCAAAGCCGAATGAATCGCGATGCGCAGATCCGGGTGGTCGCGTTTCAGTCGGCCAAGAACCGGGTAGAACCGCTCGTATTTGATTTCATTCTTGCGGTTGGACCCCCCTGACAGGAGGAACCCGCGCAGGCCTTGGGTGTCGACGAGTTTGCGGACTTTGGCGTCCAGTTCTTCCGGGCTCAACGCCGGGATCATGGGCGCCAGGATCTTCGCCTGACAGTGATCGCAGTCCAGCGCGCACGCGCCTCCGGTCACGGAAAATGCCGGAAAGCTCATGCGTGAACAGCCCTTGAGTTCGCTAGACTCGTAGGCTTTGAAGGTCGGTGTCGAAAAGCGCAGCGGACGTTCGATATGCGTTACGCCCGCGCCTTCCATGCGCGCTACCAATGCGGCATCGAAATCGGCGTCTTCGAGTTCTTCAATCGAACCGAGTCGGTCCAGCCAGCTCAATACCGTTGCGCTCCCATACTCAAGCTCCGCGGCGTCGAACTCATGTTAGCAGATCTGTATGCGAGGCATGCGGCTATAATTGCGGGCCATGGCTGACCTAGTACTTGACACCAAGGGCCTCAATTGCCCCTTGCCGATCCTGAAAGCAAAAAAAGCACTCAAGGACGTACCCCTCGACGGCACCCTCGAGATCCTGGCGACAGATCCCGCCGCCGACGCAGACTTTCAGGCATTCTGCCGCACCACGGGACACGAACTGTTAGAGTCCTCGCGGGACGGCGACGTCTACAAGTTTTTGCTCAAGCGAACCAAGTAGGCTTCTACGCTCGTGATTGGCGTTTCATCAGGTCCGCAACCTCCACGTCGCGGTGCGCCGCTGACCGCCCCAGACCCGATATCACACCCGCTTGATCGGCTTCAGAGCGGTTCTGGCTCAGCTTGAATTTTCCCTCTATCCGTTCGATGGCGAGCTCTATGCCTACGATCGCCCGCAGCATCATATCGATGTAGGAGTCCGGCGCGTCCGTCACCGCCCAGGGCCGCGCGTGCTTCGCCTCGTTGCGGTCAGTCAGGCCTACGACGAAGGCGCGTACCCATTCCACATCATCGATCGCGCGTAAACGGCCGTGCACGTGGACCACGGCAAAATTCCAGGTGGGGACGACCTCGCCGGTGTCCTGCTTGGTCGGATAGAAGTTCGGCGACACGTACGCATCGGGACCGTTGAACACCGCCAATGCCGGCCGGCCGTCGGCGACCTCTTGCCACAATGGGTTGGCGCGCGCGACGTGCCCTCGCAGCACGTTCGATCCATCATCGCCGTCAAAAAACAGCAGCGGCGCGTGATTTGCCGCGAGCATCCCGTCGCGGCTATACACGATGGTCGCCAACGGATAGTGTTCGATCAGATCGAGGAGTGCTTGTGGTCTTTGCTCTTCGAAATGTTTGGGCCGATACATCGTCGTTACAACTGTTCGAGACCGAGGCGTTGATGCCAATCGGCGATCGACTCGTCCGGATATTCGTCGAAATGCAGGTCATCGGCGCCTGCGCCGACTTCTACCCACGACGCTTTGGAGGCGAGCATTAAATGGGTCCTTTCCGGCGGTACCGGTAGTTCGGTATCGATCGCCGATGCAAACGGATGGATCAATTCCGGCCAACGCGGGTCCCAAACCCACAATGGCGTACCGCAGGTACCGCAGAATCGACGTTGGGCGGGGCTCGTCTCTATCGCGCCGGTCTCCGGATTCGGAAGTTTTGCCTGATAGGTTTTTAGCGCGGCCTCCCCGCTCACCTTGAGCGTTGCGGCATCCCCACCCAGGTTGATCCCAAAACCACCACTGCCCGCCGTCTTACGGCAGATCGAGCAGTAGCAGATGTTGAAGGGATACGGATGTCTGCACTGCAACGAGAATTCGATCACGCCACAGGCGCAGGAGCCCTCTAATTTCATGATGATCGTCCCTAACTTAAAACGTCTCGAAACGTCGCGCGGTCGAGATTTCCACCGGACAACACCAGCCCGACCTTTTTGTTACGCATCGCCTCGCGTTCGTTGATCAGCGCCGCAAGCGGCGCCGCGCCCGCGCCTTCCGCCAGATTATGCGTGTCCTCGAAGTAAGCGCGAATCGCTGCGCGAATGTCGTCGTCCGATACACGCACGATGCCTGATAACCCCGATTTCAAATACGCCAAAGCGTCCGGGTCCGGGATACGAACGGCGAGCCCGTCGGCTATCGTATCCGCCGAGTTCGTCGTCTTTAATTCGCCGCGTTCGAACGAGGTGGCGTAAGCATCGGCACGGGCCGCTACGACACCAATGATTTCGGTCGTGAGGCCCAGCGCATCGCGCGCGGCGATCATCCCCGAAATACCCGAGCCCATGCCGATCGGCACATACACTGCATCGAGGTCCGGCACCGCACGCAAGAGCTCCAGCGAGTACGTGCCGACACCTTGCACGAGCATCGCGTGATAGGAAGGCATCGCGAAAAGCGCACGCTGAGCGGCGATTCCAAGCGCGTGATCGAGCGCCTCGTTGAAATCGCTGCCGTGTTCGATGAGTTCCGCGCCCAGTGCCCGCATCGCTGCGTTCTTTTCCTGACTATTACCCTGCGGTACGACGATGACGGCGTTCAGTCCGTGGTGCCCGGCGGCGAAGCTGATGCTCTGGCCGTGATTGCCGCGGGTCGCCGCGATGACGCCGCCTGCCGCTTCACCCGAGCGCACCAGGTGTTTCATGAACCACAGTCCGCCGCGCACCTTGAACGCACCGGTCGGCAGGTGGTTCTCGTGCTTGGTCCACACCTCACAGCCGCAGCGCTCAGCCAGCAAGGGCCAGGCGATCTGCGGCGTCGGCTGGACGAACTTGTAGATCTCCGCGGCCGCCTCCTCGAAGTCGGCTTCAGTCAGGGGATCGGTGATGAGGTCGCGTTGCTGCACCGTCGTCGATCAATCGTTACTGGACGTGAGCCGCGGCTTCGTTGCGCCCCGTGAGTTCGTCTGCCTCGCGCGCAACGAGCTTGCACAGGCGTTCCGGCTCGAACCCGAGCATGTACAAACCCGTCGCGGCGTTCGCCACTTCGCGATAGCTGCGTATCAGTCCGCCTTTGAGTTCACACACGGCGACGCCCTCGAACATCGCGCGTTTGCCTTCGGCGCCCGCCACTTTTGCGCTGTAACTGAAGATGTAACGCGCATAACCCATGGTTCCATCGGTCATCGGATCATGGATATCCCACATGAACCGCTCGCCGTCGCGATGAAAGTATTCGGACACCATGCGCGGGATCTCCGCCTTCGGAAAGGGGCCGTAAAACACGTCGTGGTAAACACCGTCGGCGGCGAAACAGGCCGCGGCACCTTCGCCGTCTCCCCGGGCTATCGCCTGGGTCATGGTCCGGATCAGATCTGCAAAATCCATCGATTTATCCTCCTCAACCAGATTACGTAGCCTGGATGGAGCGCAGCGGAATCCAGGGCGATATTTAAATCGCTCCTCGTGCCTTGAACTGCACGAAAATCCTCTCCGGCGCGCACGTGAATAATTTTGAGATAGACTCTATAGTCTTGCACGTTCCGTTCGCCGGTACATCGCCAATAACAAAGGGAGCCCACGATGCCGCAAGCACTGTCCGTCGAGGACCTGCTCGACGCCTACCGCACCATGAAGACCATCCGTGAATTCGAGGACCGGGTTCACGTCGAATTCGCCAAGGGCGGCATACCCGGGTTCGTACACCTGTATGCGGGCGAAGAAGCCTCCGCCACGGGCATCAGCATGCAGCTACGCGACGACGATCGAATCGCGAGCACGCATCGCGGCCACGGCCATTGCATCGCCAAGGGCGTCGAAGTGAAGGGCATGATGGCCGAACTCTTTGGCAAGAAAACGGGAACCTGCCACGGCAAAGGCGGATCGATGCACATCGCCGATCTCGACGCCGGCATGATGGGCGCGAACGGCATCGTCGGTGGCGGTCCGCCGCTGGCTTGTGGCGCGGCGCTCGCGGCCAAGATGAAGGGCACGGATGGACTCGCCGTGGTCTTCGCGGGCGACGGTGCATCCAACCAGGGCACGACCTTCGAGGCGATGAACCTCGCCTCCGTGTGGAAACTGCCTGTTGTGTTCGTGTTCGAGAACAATGGTTACGCTGAAGCGACTGGGAGTAAGTACTCCGTCGCCTGCGAAAACATCGCGGAACGCGCCGTGGGCTTCGGGATGCCGGGTAAGATCGTCGACGGTCACGATTTTTTCGCGGTGCACGAAGCGTTCGAAGAGGCCGCCGAGCGCGCCCGTTCGGGGGCTGGTCCATCGCTCATCGAACACAAGCTCGATCGCTTCTATGGTCATTTCGAAGGCGACAATCAGAGTTACCGTGGTAAAGACGAGGTCAAGAAACTGCGCGAGGACGTCTGCTGCATCAAGCGCTTCAAGGCTAACGTGACATCGGAGCACGGCGTGACCGACGATCAGTTGTCGACCATCGACGCCGAGGTCGCGCAGCTCATCGATGACGCGGTCGCGTTCGCGCAAAGCTCGCCCGAGCCCGATGCGTCCGACCTCTTGACCGACGTGTATATCAAGTATTAAGGGCAAATATTAAGGGACCGAGATCATGGCTAGAAAGATCACCTATCAGCAGGCAATTACCGAAGCGCTCGATCAGGAGATGGCGCGTGACGAATCGGTCGTCGTCATGGGCGAAGACGTCGTCGGCGGCGCGGGCGCGGACGGCGAGATGGACGCCTGGGGCGGCGTGTTGGGGACCACTAAAGGCCTCTACGGTAAATACGGCGGGCGCATCATGGATACGCCGATCTCCGAATCGGCTTTCATCGGCGCGGCGATAGGGGCCGCGACCGCGGGGCTCAGGCCGGTGTGCGAGCTTATGTTCATCGACTTCATGGGCGTGTGCTTCGATCAGATCTACAACCAGGCGGCCAAATTCCGCTACATGTTCGGCGGCAAGGCGGAGACGCCGGTCGTGATCCGCACCATGATCGGCGCGGGATTGCGCGCGGCCGCGCAGCATTCACAGGCCTTGTACCCCGTCTTCACCCACATTCCAGGCTTGAAAGTCGCCGTACCCACGACGCCCTACGATGTCAAAGGCATGCTGATCCAGGCGATCCGCGACGACGATCCCGTCATCTTCTGCGAACACAAAGTCCTCTATACGCTCGAAGGCGAAGTGCCGGAAGAGTCGTACACCGTACCCTTCGGTGAAGCCAACGTCGTGCGCGAGGGCGACGACGTCACTATCGTCGCGATCGGTCGCATGGTGCATTACGCTGCCGAGGCCGCAGACGCGCTGGCTAAGGATGGGATCAGTTGTGATCTCATCGATCCACGCACGACCTCGCCGTTGGACGAAGACTCCATCCTGGAAAGTGTCGAGAACACCGGACGCCTGGTGGTCGTCGACGAAGCGACGCCGCGTTGCGGGATGGCGGCCGATATATCCGCGCTGGTCGGGCAGAAGGCGTTCGGCGATCTTGAAGCACCCATCCAGATGGTGACGGCGCCGCATACGCCGGTCCCGTTCAACCCGACGCTCGAGGATCTTTATATTCCGAGTCCGGCCAAGATCGAAGCGGCGGTGCGTAACACCGTCGAGTACGCGGCATGAGCGACGCGCCGATCACCGCTATCACCATGCCGAAGTGGGGCCTGTCGATGATTGAAGGCAAGGTCATGGAGTGGCTGGTCGACGAAGGTGTCGAGCTCAACTTCGGCGACGAGCTCATGGAGATTGAAACCGAGAAGATCGCCAACACCTTCGAGGCGCTCGACGCTGGCGTCCTGCGGCGCAAGATCGCCCAGCCCGACGAGATATTGCCGATCGGTGCGCTGCTCGGCGTGCTCGCGCCGACCACCATAAGCGACGCGGACGTCGACGCCTTCATCGAGGAGTTCCAGAAAAACTACGTCCCGCCCGATCCGGAAGATGAAGAAGCCGGCAGCGCGTATGCCGTTGTGGAGGTGGGCGAATACAACTTGCGCTATTCGAGGATGGGCGAGGCGGAAGACGTCGTAATCCTCATCCACGGCTTCGGCGGCAATGCCGATCGCTGGTTGTTCACGCAGCAACCCCTGTCCGCGAATGCCAGTGTATACGCGCTCGATCTGCCCGGGCACGGGGAATCGACCAAGGGTATCGACGACGGATCCGTTGCGGGCTTAGCTACCGTCGTGATCGGTTTCATGGATGCGGTAGGCATCGAGCGGGCGCGGCTCATCGGGCATTCACTCGGTGGGGCCATCGCCCTCAAGACGGCGATCGATCACGGCGATCGTGTCTCCTCGCTTGCCCTGATCGCGCCGGCGGGCCTGGGTCCGGAGATCAATGCCGATTACATCAACGGGTTCATCAGTGCTGAATCACGCAAAGAAATCAAACCGCTGCTACAACAACTGGTCGCGGACGCGTCGCTGATCAATCGCGCGCTCATCAACGACATGCTCCAATTCAAACGCATCGATGGCGTTACCGCAGCATTGACGACGATCGCCGCGGGCTTCCAGGATGGTTCCGCCCAAACGGCAGACCTGCGCGCGGGGCTCGCGGACTTATCGATGCCGGTGCACGTGATTTGGGGTTCGGACGATCAGATCATTCCGGCCGATCACGCCCAAGATTTACCCGATCACATAAATGTCGACGTGTTACCCGGGTTCGGCCATCTGGTACAACTCGAGGCGGCAGCGGATGTGAATGCATTGCTTGCCGGTTAATCGTCTACGGGAACACACGGAGAGCTGAGTCATGTCGAATGAAAGGACAGCCGTCAAGCAGACACTCGCGGCCTACTGTCATCTGGTCGACCGCGGCAGCGCGACCGAAGTCGCGGGCCTGTTTGCGGAAAATTCAATCTTGAAGCCGTATTTCGACGGAGACTACGATGTCGTCGGCCGCCAGGCGATCGAGGGCTGGTATGCGCACTACCACGACACCTTCCGTGCCAGCGTGCGGCACTTGAAACACATGATCATGTCCGCGCTGATCGAGGTCGACGGCGACATCGCGCGGTCATCGTCCTATCTGCTTGCTAGCGCGGTAAACAACGAGACGGACGAAGGCTTCTTCGTCTGCGGGACCTATACCGACAACCTCGTCAAGGTGGGCGACATCTGGCTGTTTGAGATCCGGCAGATCGACGTCGATTTCATGGCACCGCAGGGCAAGGTTGTAGAACAATTTCCGTCATTGGAATACCCACGCGAATAATCGGTGCTGAATTAGGGCTCTTGATGGTCGACTAGCGCCTCGAGCCAGTCCGGCACGTCGTCTGCCGAATTGATCGCTGCATCCCAACTCGGTTCGATCACGCTGATGGTGATATAACCCAGTGCGAATAGCGCCGTATCGGATCCTGCATCCTCATGACCGCGTTCGTCGTGGCCAATCATGCTCTCGAGCTTGTCAACCTCCCCGGCAACGCTCTGGTAGAGCAAACGAAAGCCGCCGAAGCGACCAATAGGCGCGATCCGCGCACCTTTAATTGCGTCAGGCGGCAGCGCGGGATAATTCACGTTGAGCGCGACCCCCGGGGGCAGCAACCGATCATCGGATCCTCGCCGTTCCTTCAAGGTTTCGAGCAAGCTCACGGCGAACGCCGCCGCCTTCGGAAAAGCCGCCATGGTGCTGGGAAAACTCTGCGGTTGACGATCGTGCTCGGCGAGGTCCATACCGACCGACATCGCGATCCCTGGCACACCGTTGAGAACCGCCGTGACGGCGGCGCCGACCGTACCCGACATCAACACGTTGTTGCCGAGATTCTGGCCGAAGTTTGCGCCGGAGATGACGACGTCGGGCGGCGCTCCGACCATGATGCGATTGAGCCCCAGCGATACGGCGTCCGCCGGACTGCCGTCTATCGACCACACGCCCTCGACCTGCTCGACGAGCGCGAGCGTCGTGAAAGACACCTTCATGCCCGTGCCGCTCTGTTGCGTCAGCGGCGCGACAACAGTGACCCGGTGCCCGGCTTCGATGAGCGCGTCGCGGAGCCCATGCAGTCCCGCGGAATCGTACCCGTCATCGTTCGTCAACAGGATCTCGAGCCCATCGGCGGCGATGGCACCCCCGCCGGCTTGCCCGATGATCAGCGCAATTAGAAACGCAATTTTCTTCACCTTAAAGACCCTTTGTTGCCATTCACCGGCGCTTTGCGTCGGGTTTAGAATGCCATAAACCCCGATTCAAGCGGATCAACGCGTGCCTGAACTACCCGACATCACCGTTTATATCGAGGCGCTCGAAGCCCGAACGATCGGACGCCGGCTAACGAAGACGGAACTCAGGAGCCCATTTCTGCTTCGCAGCGTGGAACCTTCACCGGCAGCGTTGGAAAACCTTCGCGTGCGCGAACTACGCCGCATCGGCAAACGCATCGCGTTCGGTTTCGAGAGCGAGCTGTGGATGGTGCTGCATCTCATGATCGCCGGGCGCCTCACGTGGGCAGAGAAGCCGAAGCCGTCGCGCAAGAAGACGATTCTCGCCGTCTTCCATTTCGACAACGGCGCATTGACCTTTACGGAAGCGGGTTCGAAAAAGCGTGCGTCGCTGCACATTCTGCGCGGCGATGCCGCACTCGACGAACTGGATCCTCGTGGACTGGAAGTCCTTGAATCGAGCTGTCATGCATTCGCAGAGCGCTTGACCCTGCGCAATCACACCCTGAAACGGGCCCTGACCGATCCTCGCTTGTTCAGCGGCATCGGCAACGCCTATTCCGATGAAATACTGCACGCGGCACGTCTATCGCCCATCAAGCACACACACAAACTCAAAACGAACGAAATCGAGTGCCTCTACAATGCCTGTCTCAGAGTGCTCGATGAATGGACTGCGCGCCTGCGGAACGAAGCCGAGCATGATTTCCCGAAAAAGGTAACCACGTTCCGACCCGAAATGGCGGTGCACGGGCGTTTCGGCGAACCATGTCCAGTTTGCGAAACCGCGATACAACGCATTCGTTACGCTGAAAACGAATTGAATTATTGTCCGCGCTGCCAGACCGAAGGCCGTGTACTGGCCGATCGCTCGCTGTCCAGACTGCTCAAAAAGGATTGGCCCCGCACCATCGAGGAACTCGAAAACGCCAAGTCGTCGATCGACTGACAACCCGTTAAACTGAATACGCACACGTAAAGAGGCCAACCCATGGATTTCGCATACAACGACAAAACCCGCCAACTGCTCGAACAGGTCAAAGCCTTCATGTACGAGCACGTCTACCCGATCGAAGACGAGATCTATGAATTCGTACATCAGCCCGAGAACCTGTGGGTTCCACCGCCTCAGATCGAAGCCTTGAAAAAGAGGGCGCACGCGGCCGGGTTGTGGAATCTCTTCTTACCGGTCGAATACACGCCCTATAGCCCCGGCCTGACGAATCTCGAATACGCGCCACTCGCCGAAGAGATGGGCCGCATCAACTGGGCGTCGGAGATCTTCAACTGCAGCGCGCCCGATACCGGCAACATGGAAGTGCTGGCGCGCTATGGCAGCGAAGAACACAAGGAGGAATGGCTGAAACCCCTGCTGGCCGGTGAGATCCGTTCGTCGTATCTGATGACCGAGCCGCAGGTCGCGTCATCGGACGCCACCAACATCGAGACGTCGATCGTGCGCGACGGCGACGAATATGTGATCAACGGACGCAAGTGGTGGAGCTCGTGCGTATTCGATCCGCGCAACAAGATTTACATCCTGATGGGTAAGACCAACCCAGATGCCGATCGACACCAGCAGCAATCGATGATCCTGGTCCCCGCCGGCAGCGACGGGTTCGAGATCGTACGGCCTCTGCGGGTGTTGAATGACCTGCATTCACCGCACGGCCACGGCGAAGTCCGGATGATCGACGTGCGTGTGCCCGTGGATAATCTCTTGCTCGGTGAAGGCCGCGGTTTCGAAATCGCACAGGGTCGCCTGGGGCCGGGGCGCATTCACCACTGCATGCGCCTGGTCGGCGCGGCACAACGCGCGCTCGACATCATGTGCAAACGCGTCGAGAGTCGCGTCGCGTTCGGTAAGAAGATCAGCGAGCAAGGGAGTATCCGTCAGGACGTCGCCAAATCGCGTTGCGAGATCCAACAGGCGAGGTTATTAACCTTATGGGCCGCGGACCGGTTGGATCGCGAAGGGAATAAAGTCGCTAAAGACGCCATCGCAATGATCAAGGTGACGGTACCCTTGATGTGTCAGAGAGTGGCCGATCGCGCGTTGCAGTCGCACGGCGGGATGGGGATCTGCCAGGACACACCGATCCCGGAGATCTTCTCGTATGCACGACTGGTGCGCATCGCGGACGGTCCGGACGAAGTGCACATGTCGCAGCTGGGCAAGCTGACGATTCAGCAGACGCTGGACGCTTGAGAATGCCTTCCGGGGCTTTCGGGGTCGGACCTCCTTAAGGGCCTTCCGGGGTCGGACCTCCCGCGCTTTCGGGGTCGGACCTCCTTAAATAGTTGATTGCGCTTAAGTTGGGCGTCATTCACACGGTAATTTTACGCTTAGAGACCCTTTTCGTGCCCCGAATTGGGTCCAGTCAGTGACCTTTCCTAAGCTCACCAGCGGGCGCTGCTAAACGGCGATTTTGGATGGGAAATGGGCTATCTAAGCATTCAAAACACCGTCGCAAGAACATAAATATTAGCGCGTTCAATCGGTTACATAGGTCCGACCCCCTGACACCCACCGAAACGCAGCAGTTTGCCGGAGTAGGTATTCGTTTCCGCGTCGTTATCGATCGTGATCTCGCCGTTGACGAGGACATAACGGTAACCGCTGGCCTTTTGGATCCGGCGCCATTCGTCGCCCGGGAGATCGTGCGCAATCTCCGCCGGAAGAACTTCCAGTGCGTCATAGTCATAAACCACGATGTCCGCGGGCGCGCCCCGTTTGATTACGCCGCGGTCTTCGAAACCTGCCACCATCGCCGGCAAGGCGCTCAGGCGCCAATGGGCATCTTCCAGACTGATCATGCCGTGCTCACGGACGATCTTGCAGAGCGTTTCCGTCGGGTAGCGTCCGGCGGTCAGGAACTTGGTGTGCGCGCCGCCGTCCGAGACGCCGAACACCACATAGGGGTCATCGACGATTTCCTTCAGGTGCTCGTTCGATACGTTGGGCGGCGCCGCGAAGAACTCGGTTTTGAGCGCGTCCTGAACCGCGATATCGAGCATCGTGTCGACGGGATCTTTACCGAGTTTCTCGGCGATCGCACCGATCATGAGATCGCGAAACGGTTCGGTTTCGGCCGATTGTGGGCCGGTGACGATGATGTTTTCAATCGGGCCCGTCACGGTGAGCGGACGCGGTGAACGCAGACTGGGGCGACGCTTCGGGTCCGCGAGCTTGGCCAGACGCTCCGCGACCGTTCCCACCGTCGCCTCGCGCCACGCGGGTCGGTCGTCCCACAGGTTCCAGTCTTCGAACGTGAAATCGAAGCCCGCGTCGGTCGTCAGGCCCTGCGCGTACACGCGAATGCCGCGTTCGCGACAGCTCTTGATCCACGCGAGGGACTCTCGATGTACTTCTGGCTTGTGATCGTAGGCCTGTAGCACGTTCCATATCAGGGGACGGCCGCTGATCGTAGAGAGTTTTTCCATATGCGCCCGATCGGCCTGGTAATCACCGGATGATATGGTCATCTGCATGAAGCCCTGATTACGCTCACCCAGAACCCCTGCAAACAATTCACAGGTCTCATCGTGCATGACGTCCGTGACCATGGGCGTCGCGTCGTAATCCATCTGCACGGACGACGGGCCGTCGGGCATCAGTCGCTGTGCCGACCAGCCGCACCCGCCCGCATCGAGCGAGGCCTCGAACAGCCGCCGCATCTCGGCATGCTCCGCCGCGGTCGGTAAACGTCCCGATTTCGCATCGTCCAATCCCATGACCCAGATCATGAGCGGACCGATCGGGACGTAGGGCAGCAGGTTGATCGCTTTCGGCGCGCGGTCGACGCTGTCCAGGAATTCGGGAAAGGTCACCCAGTCCCACGGCAGACCCGCTTTCATCGAAGCGTATGGGATTGCTTCGACGCGGGTCATGGTCAACATCGCGCGTTCGCGTAACTCGGGTTTAACCGGGGCGAAACCGAAGCCGCAATTGCCGATAACGGCAGAGGTGATGCCGTGCCATCCCGATAAGGTGCAGTACGGGTCCCAGAAAAGCTGCGCATCGTAGTGGGTGTGCAGGTCGACGAATCCCGGACAGACGTTGAGACCGTCCGCGTCGATCACCCGCTCGCCGTGGTCCGCATCGATATGGCCGATCTCGGCTATGAGACCGGCGCGGATGCCGATATCAGCGTGGTAGCGCGGGATCCGTGTGCCGTCGATGACCGTGCCATTCTTGATGACGATGTCGAACTTTTGCAACTAACTCTCCTGGTGCTTTATCCGATGTTTAAACCGGCGCAACGAACGGCGCGTAATTTACCATTTCGGCGAGAACCGAGGCCAGCGCGGCGGGGGTAACGATTCAGATGACACCCGTGTTTTTCAAGCGTTCGAGATCCGATTCAGAGTAGCCGAGCGCGCCGAAAACCTGCGCGTTGTCCTGACCGATACTCGGCGCCGCATGGTGTACTTTAGTCGGCGTGCGTGAAAACTTCGCCGCCGGTCCGGTCAACGGCACTTCATTGCCGTCGTCGAGCCGCATCGATTGCAACATGTCGCGGTCGCGCACATGGTCGGTTTGGGCTGCCTCGGCATACGTGTTCACGCGCGTGACCGCGAGTCCGATATCGTTAAATGATTCGACCACTTCGCTGGTCGAGCGCTGCCTGCACCAATCCGCCACCGCTGCATCCACGTCGACGCGCCGTTCGATCCGATCGGCATTCGTGAGATCGGACAGGTCCTCCCGACCGATAGCCTGGCACATGGCCTGCCAATGGCTATCGAGCAAGACGCCGCCGTAAATATGGCCATCGGTACACTCGTAAATATTCACCGGTGCGGCGATGGCAAACTGATTCGCGAAACGCGGGATCGGTATCCCTAATGCGCCCGAAGTCAAATATCCGTCACTTTGGAACATGAGTCCGTCGACGAGTGCGACGTCGACGTGTTGACCCTCGCCGGTGCGATTGCGGTGCTGCAGGGCGGCCAACGCGCCGAGCGCGCCGTGGACACCACCCAGGTCATCGCCCAGAAACGTCGGCGCCTTTGTAGGCCCACCGTCCGGCTCGCCATTAACCGATGTCCAGCCGCTGAAATTCTGCGCGATTGGATCGTAACCCGGCCGCTCGGAATACGGGCCGAACTGGCCGAAGGCACTGATGGATACGTAGACGATGTCGGACTTCACCGCGGCGACGTCATCGTAGCCGAGCCCCCAACGGCTGAGCGTGCCCGGTTTGAAGTTCTCTATGACGATATCGGCGCCTTCGCAAAGCTTCAAAAAGATTTCACGCCCGTCGGCAGTTTTGAGATCGAGCGACACGTTCTGTTTGCTGCGATTGACCGTCTCATGCGGGACTGTGAGTTGCGAGTTCGGAAGCATTGGCGGTAACAGGCGACACACGTCGCCATTCGGATGCTCGACCTTGATCACGGTCGCGCCGAAATCGGCCAGGATGCACCCCGCCATCGGGCCCGCCCAGGTCGTGGTCGCTTCTATCACGACGATGCCGTCCACTGGGCCGCGTAAGTCGTCACGCGCGTTTGCGTAGAACTCGCTCTTTTCCATGCTCGCCTCCAATCACGACCCGCCTAGGCGAGCGCATGCTGCTGAGTATCGCCGTTGACGGAGATACCTTCAATCCACCCGCCACGACGCTACTGGTATTATGAATACGATCAACACACCGGAAACCGGCCATGTCTGAATGGAAACCCAGCGCCTGCGTACTGTGCGAGAACAACTGCGGTATCGAGATCAAGCTCGCCGACGACGGCCGCACGATCGAAAAAGTTCGCGGCGACGAAGCGCATCCCGCCTCACAGGGCTACCTGTGCCAGAAAGCCTCGACCATCGACCATTACCAAAACAGCGTGGACCGCATCACTCAACCACTGCGCCGTAAGGCGGACGGCAGCTTCGAAGCCATGGACTGGGACACCGCGATCAGTGAGATCGCGGCGAAATTCTGCGCCGTGCGAGACGAGTTCGGCGGTGACAAGATCTTCTATTACGGCGGCGGCGGACAGGGCAACCACCTGCCGGGCGCTTATGGTTTCAGCACGGTTTCCGCGCTAGGCGGCGAGTATCGCTCCAACGCATTGGCGCAGGAGAAAACCGGTGAGGGTTGGGTCGCCGCGAGCATGTTCGGCGCATACGCCCGCACCGGTGACTATGAAAACTGTGAAGTCGCGGTGTTTATCGGCAAGAACCCCTGGCAATCACACGGCGTACCGCGTTCGCGCGTGGCGCTGCGCACAATCGCGCGGGATCCGAACCGCGCACTCGTGGTATTCGATCCGCGCGTCAGCGAAACGGCCGAGATCGCGGACATCCACGTGCGTGTGAAACCCGGCACCGACGCCTGGGTGCTCGCCGCGCTCCTCGCCATCATTGTCGAAGAAGGATTGGCGAAAAACGACTGGCTCGGCGAGAACGTCATGGGCATGGAGGACGTATTGCCGGTCGTTCGCACCATACCGATCGCCGAATACTGCGCATACGCCGGTGTGCCGGAACAGCAGATCCGCGAACTCGCCCGGCGACTAGCCGCCGCCGAGAGCGTCGCGTGGTACGAAGACCTCGGCATACAGATGAACCGCCATTCGACTCTGGTCAGTTATCTTCACCGCCTGGCGTGGCTCTTGACCGGCAGCTTCGGAAAGAAGGGCTCGCAATTTATTCCCAATGTCATGCGCCCGCTGATGAGCGGCAACCCGAGTTTCGAACGCCGTTCTCCGGTCGCCGGCGCGCCGCTGCTGGGCGGTTTGGTGCCGTGTAACGTGATTGCCGAGGAGGTGTTGAGCGATCATCCGGATCGTTACCGGGCCATGCTGATCGAAACCGCCAACCCGGCACATTCGCTCGCGGACTCGCAGAAGTTCATCGACGCCATGAAACGGCTGGACTGCGCCGTGGTCATCGACGTGGCGATGACGGAAACGGCCCGGCATGCCGATTATGTCCTGCCCGTACCGACGCAATACGAAAAGGCGGAAGCGACATTCTTCAACTTTGAGTATCCACATAACTACTTCCACCTTCGCCATCCCATCATGACACCGCCCGAAGGCGCCGACGTGCTGATCGAAGCGGAGATTCACGCGCGCCTGATCGAGGCGATGGGCGCCATGCCGCCCGAAGTGGACGATTTGCGGCGCGCGCTCGAAGAAGGCGGCCGACCCGCCTTTGCCGCGGCCTTTCTTGCAGCGTCCAGAAATAACCGGGTGCTTCGAAAAATTGCACCCGTGGTGGTCTATCGCGTGCTCGGTCCGACTCTGCCCGACGGTTGCGCACAGGCGGCGACCCTGTGGGCGGTAGCGCATTTCATCGCGAGAAAGGAACCCGAAGCGTTAAAACGCGCGGGTATTGAGGGCGAAGGGCCGATGCTCGGCGAAAATCTGTTCGACACCATTATCGAAAACCCGCGTGGCTTTATCTTTTCGGTCGAAGAACACGAGACCTCCTGGAAACGGGTGCGTACTTCAGACGGCAAGATCCATGCGGATATCCCGGAACTTATCCCGGCCTTCGAGTCACTGCGCGCCGGTCCCGAATCGATCACCGATGATGATTATCCGTTCGTGCTCTCCGCGGGCGAGCGGCGCGCGTATACCGCCAACACGGTAATTCGCGGCGGCGCCTGGCGTAAAAAAGATCCGGGTGGCGCATTGCGGATCAGCCCCGATGATGCGGAACGTCTCTCGCTCGGAAACGGCGACACCGCGAACCTGCGTACGCGCAGCGGAGCAGCACAGGTGGTGGTTGAGATCTCCGAGCGCATGCAACCGGGCCACGTGTCTCTGCCCAACGGCTTCGGCATCGATGCCGGCATCGCTTCGGGCGATCCCACCCGCACCGGCGCCGCGCCTAACGAGCTCACGGCATCGGGCCACCGGGATTTCTTCGCCGGTACGCCATGGCATAAGTTCGTGGCTGCGAGTATCAGCGCTGCGTAGTATGTGACCGGCTCAGCATGCGCGCCGCCGCCGCGCGAATAACGCCAGACCCGTAGCAAGCAACGGCAGCGCGGCCGGCAACGGAATGGCGGTACTCTCATCGATCACGACGGTCAAAGTCGGCGCGACGGCCGCGATCTCACCACCGGTCTGCCCTTCCTTCGACCAGAAACTGAAAGAAGGCAGTGGCGCCAGGGACGGTGAACCCGATGTGAGCATAAACGAAATGAGATCGTTCGAATCGGCGTTCAGCGCGTCCACTAGGGCGTCCTGACCGCCAGTAAATCCGAAGGTCTTGAAGATCGGCGAAGCACCGCTGTTTAAAAATACTTCGTCGGCGGGCACCAATACGCGATTTCCGATAAACACGTTGAAGGCGGGCGCATTGTCAGCGTTGATCATCAGTTCTTCCCACCCACCAGCGCCCGGCTCGGCATCTTGAGCGTCACCGTCGCTGAGGCCGGTCAAGGTTAAACCCAGCGTCGTATTACGAATAAACCGGACCGCAAACGTAAACCAGGCATCGATGATGACGCCGGCGGGCAGTGCGCTCAGATCGAAACGCAGTATCGGCCGCGCTGTGAACGCGCTGTTGGTGCTGGTCGAACTTGGCCCGACAAAAGCTTCCTGCACGCCGTTCGCGGTACTGGCGCCTTTGTTAAGGCCCGAGCTCCCGCCGAGATTGACGTGCGTGTCCGCACCGAAGCCGAAGGATGTTGGAATGTCCATCGTCGCGGCTTCGACGCGCCCCGTCATTGATACCGCTAAGGCGAGGGCGAAACTGATGGCGAATGCGTGCACGTTGATATTGGTCGGCGGGCTGCGAGGTAAAGAGCGTATCAGTATCAGTGGAGAATGCTGCTGATTACGCCACATTTTTGCCCGTCAGCATTCGTCTGCCGCTCCGCCGGCAAGTCTATGCCGCCTCTCCCTTTCCGCCCCGCCTGGTCCGACGAGATAACGCGGAAATGGCGCCGCAATCCGCCATGGCATGAAAATTGGATGGTCGTCCGCACTATGACCGCCCTCGAGCAGCCTCGGCACGCATCGATCCACCGCGACGAACTCGACCACTCGCTCGGGCGCGATCCCGATGCGTATGCCGCTCTGACCGGACGGGACACGCTCGAAGACCGTTTTCAAGCATTTGCCGACGTATTGCCACGCGACCCGGACGGCACCCTATTCCCGTGGCTCGTCACGAAACGCCATTACCCGATGTGTACTTGCACCGAATCGCGCGTGTTGTTCGTAAAGTATGGATTCTCCACCCGCGCTTGCCGGTTTTGCGCGTTCGAATACACCGGACCGATGCTCGATCAGAAAAAGGTACAGAGCGGCGCGCTCGGCAATCCCGATCTGTCGCGCGCGCACATGGCCTTCATCTCACAACCCGTTTACCGCGCGTGTGCGGCCAAGCGTTTCGAGTTCGAATTACAACTCATGCTCTCGCAATGGCGGCAACCGCGTCCGCCGCGTCGCTTTCTCGAAATTGGCGCCTCGACCGGGGTCGGATTGGAGGTCGCGCGGGCTTACGGGCTCGAGACGATCGGCATCGAACCGAACGCGCAAGCCGCCGCGGTGGCCGAAGCTGCTGGCCACCATATCGTGCAGACCCCGTTCGTCCCGGGATGCGTGCCGGATACGACCTTCGATCTGATCATGACCCTCGACGTCCTTGAACACGTCGCGGATCCTCTGTCTTTTCTCGACAGCCTCCAGCAGGCACTCGTTCCCGGGGGACTCGCGCTGGTGCAGGTACCGAATACCGGATCATTGATCGTGTGGTTGGACGGTCCGAAAAACCAGATCTTCAACGGCCTGATCCATCTAAACTACTTCAATGCACGGAGTCTCGATCGCGCGGCGCAGCGCACAGGCCTGGAACACGTACACACGACCAGCTTTCTCTCCGAGCTCGGCAAGATCAAACGGTTTCCTCAGTCCCAAATCAGCGCGGCGATAGCGGACAAGGCCCCCGCGTACGCGGCGGATTGGACGCTACACCAGGATTGGATCAACGATCACGGACTCGGTTACAAACTCCTCGGTATCTACCGCCGCCCGGAGCGCCGCGATACGCGTTCGCCTATTTTTCGTTTCTGACCCGCTTAGCGGTCAATCGATCACCGCGGCGGCGAATTCTTCGATAACGGCGCGCGTCCGTTCCCGCGAGCCGCCGTGAATCGCGATTTGGTTGACGCCGGCGGCCTCCAGGATTCGAATGCGCGCCTTGATCTCCTCCGCCGTTCCGGTCAGCGTCGTCTCCGCGATCATCTTCTCCGTCACGATATCGACATGCTCGTCTTTGAATTCGTTGACGTAACCTTTGTAGAGTTCGAGATGGCGGGTTTCGATCGGCGCCTCCGGCGTGCGATAGGCTTCGCGGAACGCCATGATCCCGTCGCGAATATCGTCCGGCAGCTCCTTCGGATCCTGTACCGACAGCGCGAAAATATTGGCCTGCGAGCTGACGTATGCGCCGACCGCCTGTTGTTTCTCAGCCAGGCTTGCGCCGGGCGCGGTGACGTGAGCGGCGGTCGACAACATGACGTAGAGGTCCTCTAGTCGCCTACCCGCCCGCTCGGCGCCTTGCCGGACGTGGCCGAGCGTGTATTCGAGGAGGCTGTCGCCGACCGCGCCGAAGAGGATCACGCCGTCCGCGATCTCGCCGGCGAGTTGAAGTGCCTTGGGGCCGCTTGCGGCGATATAAATGGGCACCGGATCGCGCAGGTTAATCCAGCCACCGTCGGGATTGAGGAAGCAGATCATGCGGCGGCGCTCGCCTTCTTCATAGGGCACCGTCTCACCGTTCAGCAAACCGCGGCAGATCTCGACGTGAGACCGCAGGCTGCTGAGTCGTGCAGCCGGCATGCCGAGCGTGCGCCGCGCGGTGTTGCCGGTACCGATCCCCATAATGACGCGTCCCGGCGCGAGCAGGTTGAGCGTGGCGATACTGTTCGCCGTGACCGGTGCAATGCGGGAGGCCGGGTTGGTGACGTTCGTCCCGAGCTTGATCGTCGATGTCTTCGTGCTGCACAAAGCAAGGCATTGGTATACGTCGGCGCAGATCATCTGCGTGTCGTACAACCACGCATGCGTGAACCCCACTTTCTCAGCTAACGCGACGTCGTCGGGAATATCGACCGTCGAAAGAAAAGCGAATCCGTAATCCATCTCAATCTCCCGCACAACGTAGCCTGGATGAAGCGTAGCGGAATCCAGGAAATTTTGGCACTTCCCGGATTCCGCTACGCTTCATCCGGGCTACGGGATCTTGCCTTTTAGCCATTTGCCTTTTCAGACTGGGTAGGGCGATCATGAGCAGTCCCCGTCAAGCCGAATGCCTGGATGAATGATGCAGTGCTCTCGATGTGGCCACGATAGTCCGTCTACAGCGCGTTTTTGTGCCTCCTGCGGGAACGCCCTAGCGCCTGCCGCACCCATACCGGCCGGCGCCGAACTGCCCAGAACGCCGGATGTCTACACACCGCCGCACCTCGCCGAGAAGATTCTGGCCACGCGTCATGCGATGCACGGTGAACGGAAACAGGTCACGGTACTCTTCTGTGACGTCGTTGATTCGACGTCTATTGCGCGAGAGCTCGGCGCTGAAGCGATGCATGAACTGCTCTCGGATTTTTTCAAGGCGACGCTCGCTTGCGTGCACCGTTTCGAAGGGACGGTGAACCAGTTTCTCGGCGACGGGTTCATGGCGATCTTTGGCGCACCCTTAGCCTTGGAAGATCATGGTGCGCGCGCGGCGCACGCGGCGCTCGCCATCCGCGATGCCGTCGCCGAACACCGCGTGCAGAACACGGTTAGCGGCTGGTAACGCGTGCAGGTTCGCATGGGATTGAATAGCGGACAGGTCGTCGTCGGGGCCATCGGCGACGACCTGCGCATGGATTACACCGCGAGCGGCGACATTACCGACGTCGCAGCGCAGCTCGAAGCGCAGGCCGCACCGGGCGAGATCCTCTGTGGCGAAACGACGGTAGCGGCGGCCAAGGATGCTGTTGAGACCGAGTCACTGGGCGCTGCAACGGTCAAGGGCTCGGAGGAGCCGATTTCACGTTATCGGTTACTGCGCGCGCGACAACCCAATACGCAAATGGCGGAACCCCGCGCCGCGTTCGTCGGCCGCGACGTTGAGATGGCCACGCTCCTCGGCGCGGTAGAAAGGGCGTCTGCAGAACAAGGCGGTGTCGTTGAGATCGAGGGCGAGCCCGGTGTCGGTAAATCGCGCCTGGCCGGCGAATTCTGCGCATCCATTGGTAATCGGGCGCGCACCGTACAGGGCCACTGCATCACCTATGGCCGGCAGGTACCCAACGTACCCATCATCGACCTGGTGCGATCGCTGTGCCAAATCGAGCCACAGACGAGCGCAGCGGAGACCTGGCAAGCGCTGACACGTGAATTGAGCGCGGCCCAACCCGATGAGATCGATGCGCTGGGCGCACTGCTGGGCATACCCGAAGCCATCGAGCGCACGGCTAATGTCGACCCTGCGACGGCCCTGGGTCGCACGACGCAGGCCATCCTGCAATTGGTCGCGTTGGCATCTGCCGCAAAAACGCTCGTCATTATTGTCGAAGATCTGCACTGGGCGGACGCGAGTTCGATCGTTTATCTGTCGGCGCTGGCGTCTTCGATCAAAGGCACCCGCTGTGTCCTCGCCGTTACCTTTCGACCCGGATCCGACCCTCCGTGGGACACACAGGCGAGGCTCGAACGCCTGCAACTCACGCCGCTCGGATCGCAGGAGTCCCAGCAGCTCGTCGACACGCTCGAAGAGAACGCGTCGCTATCCGAGCATCAGCGCACCCAGGTATTGGCGCGCGGAGAAGGCAATCCATTCTTTCTGCAGGAACTGGTGCGCGCCGTGGCGCAAGGCAGCGACGACGACGTGCCGGGCGACGTGTTTGACGTACTCGGTGCACGTATCGATCGTCTGGACCCCGATGATAAGGATCTGCTCCGTATCGCATCCGTAGTCGGCCGCGCATTCACGATCGAACTGGTTGAAGAAATCGCTCAGCTTCAATCGCATTCACGCCCGCGTTTTGATCACATGGTGTCCCTGGGTTTTGTGGCGCCCAGCGGCCCGCACCGCTTTACGTTCATCCATGCGCTGACCCAAGAAGTTGCCTACAACGGTATGTTGACCCAAGACCGCAAACACCTGCATACCGCAGCGGCAGAACGCCTCAGTGCGAAAGCGCTATCGGCGGAAGACGGATGTGAGGAAATCGCACGCCATCACCTGCAAGGTACGGAACCAGCGAGCGCCGTACCCTTCCTCGAAACGTCGATCGGCAAAGCGATGCGTGTCCACGCAATGGAAGAAGCCAATGCGTTCTTCATCGACGCTTTACGGCTGCTCGAAGCTGAAAAAGCGACGCCTGAGAATATCGTTCGCCGCGTAACCTTGATTCTGCAGGAGTTTCCGGTCTTCCATTTTACCCACCGGCACGACGAGTATGCGGCGCTGATCGAACGCTATGTTCCCGTTGTTGACGATTTCGGCGAACCGGCTCTGCGCGGACCGTTTCTCGCCCAGCGCGGGCATCGCTTGTGGATACAAGCACGTTATGAAGAAGCGCTAGCCGCTCTGCAGGAAGCGGCCACGCTTTGCGCCGACGCCGAAGACCATGCGAATGCCGCGCATGCCGAATTTATGTCGGCATGGACCTATAATTATTTGGGCGACTTCGAGCAGGCCGAACACCACGGCAGGTCAGCACTGTCTCATTTGGAGTCGTTTCCCGTACCCCTGCACCAAACCTTTTCCTACATTCCTTTGCTGCTCGCCGACGCCTTTCGCGGCCGCTGGGATTCGGCCCGCATGCACGGAGAATCTGCGCGGCGCGCCGGTATCGAAGGGGGCGACGAAGGGATGATGTCCTTCGGCGGTGCGTTCCTGTCCTTTGCGGTGCTGGCGAGCGGCGAGGCCGAAGAGGCGATCAGCATTGCAGAACGCGCACTGGCGACAGCCCCGACTGATTACTTCCGCGGCTGGGCTGCCGCGTATATGGCCACGGCGATGTGCCGCGCCAGCCGTGTCAATGAGGCGCTGCCGATTCTGGAGCAAGCAACGGAGTTCGCGCGGATATCGCACCACATTTCGGGCTACATGATGATTGCCTTGTACCTCATTGAAGCCCGATTGATATCGGGCCAGATGGAAAGTGCACGCGAACTCGCCGAAAACCTACATACGCAGGCTCGCGAGGTCGGTGGATACCTTGTCGAATCTCACTCGGAATTATTACTCGGAGAAATCGACATGGCAGAGGGGGACACTGCGGCGGCACTCACACACTTCCGCGACGCGGTTGCACAGTTTGAGCGCATCGACGCCCGCGACGGCTGGTGCCACGCCCGCTTCGGCGAAGGCCGCGCGCTAGCAGCGCATGCAGAGACGGACGCGGCGCGATCCGCGATGGAAGCGGCCCTCAATGAATACGAACGCCTAGGCACGCACGGCGCGCCTGCCCGGGTACGCGAGGCGATCGAGGCAATTTAGAGATTCCGCCTAACGCGTCACCGGTTTGAACTTGATGCGGTGAGGTTTGGACGCGGCGTCGCCGATACGCCGCCGTCGGTCGGCTTCGTAATCGGCGTAATTACCCGGAAACCACTCGACATGACTATCGCCTTCAAAGGCGAGCATATGCGTTGCGATCCGATCGAGGAACCAACGGTCATGGGAAATGACGATGACGCAGCCTGGAAAGCTGAGTAGTGCGTCTTCCAGGGCGCGCAAGGTTTCAACATCGAGGTCGTTGGTCGGTTCGTCGAGCAAGATCACGTTGCCGCCACGCAATAACACTTTCGCGAGGTGCACGCGGTTGCGCTCCCCTCCAGACAACTGCCCGATGTGCTGCTGCTGATCGCCGCCCTTGAAATTGAAACGTCCGACATAGGCGCGCGATGGTATTTCATAGTCGCCGATGCGCAGGATGTCCTGTCCACCGGACAACTCTTCCCATACGGTTTTACCGCCGTCGAATGTATCGCGGCTTTGATCGACATAGGCGATTTGTACGGTTTCGCCGATCTCGATCGCCCCGCCGTCGGGTTCTTCCTGCCCGGTCAGCATCTTGAACAGCGTTGATTTTCCGGCGCCGTTCGCCCCGATGACGCCGACGATCCCGCCCGGCGGCAGGCTGAACGACAAATCGTCGATCAACAATCGATCGCCAAAACCCTTCTTCAAGTGACTGACCTCGATCACCATGTCGCCGAGCCGCGGCCCCGGCGGAATATAGATCTCATTGGTTTCGTTACGCGCTTGGAACTCCTTCGACTGCAACTCGTCGAAGCGTTGCAGCCGGGCGCGGTTCTTGGCCTGCCGTGCCTGCGGGTTGGCACGCACCCATTCGAGCTCGGCAGCAATGGCCTTGCGATGCGCGGCCTGTTCACGCGCTTCCTGCTGTAAACGCACTTCTTTCTGTTCGAGCCAGGACGAGTAATTGCCTTCCCAGGGGATGCCATAACCGCGATCCAATTCCAGGATCCAACCGGCGACGTTATCCAGGAAGTAGCGATCGTGCGTGACCGCCACCACGGTGCCCGAATATTGTTCCAAATAGCGTTCCAGCCACGCGACGGATTCCGCGTCGAGATGGTTCGTCGGCTCATCCAACAGCAGCATTTCGGGTTCCGATAACAATAACCGGCACAGTGCTGCGCGCCGGCGCTCGCCGCCCGAGATCTTCGTCACGTCGGCATCCCAAGGCGGCAATCGGAGCGCGTCGGCCGCGATCTCCAGCTTACGTTCGATCTCCCAGCCGCCGACCGCCTCGATCTCGGTCTGTAGCTTGCCCTGCTCGTCCAGCAAGGCGTTCATTTCGTCGTCGTTCATCTCGTCGCCAAAGCGCATCGAGATGTCGTTGAAGCGCTCGAGCAAACCCAACGTATCGCCGAGGCCTTCTTCGACGTTGCCGCGCAGATCTTTGTCCGGATCGAGCTGGGGTTCCTGAGGCAGATAGCCGATCTTCAAGCCTTTGAGCGGGAGCGCCTCGCCTTCGATATCGGTATCGACGGCGCCCATGATGCGCAGCAGCGTCGACTTCCCTGCCCCGTTCAAGCCGAGCACGCCGATCTTGGCGCCCGGGTAAAAACTCAAGGAGATGTCGCGCAGGATGTGCTTCTTGGGCGGCACGACCTTGCCGACCCGGAGCATTTGAAAGACGTATTGCGCCATGGGCGGGAAAATTATTCGGTTTGCGCGGTTTTTCGTGCCTCCTTACGAATGTAGTGAAGCAATCCGTCGATCTCCTTATCGGTGTAACTCTTGAACGGCGGCATCCCGGTACTGAGCATGGTGCCGTCGACGACGACCTGCTTGAACGCATCACGTGATAAGGCGACCGTTGATTCCCTGAGATCCGGACCATAGCCACCCGATACGACGCCGGCCCCGTGGCACAAGAAACACGATTGCGCGTAAAGCGTGTTGCCGTATTCGACCAGGCTCGGATCGAGCTCGAAATCGGGCACGTCGATCGGCTTGGCATAGGCCGGCGGTGGCGACGGCGGCATGGACGTCTTCGCATCCAGCGCGAAGGTCACGAGCCGCCGCGGGTGGACGCGATACTTCCAGCCGTGTTGCGCCGCGAGCGTACCCGAAATGAGACCGGCGCCGCCCCAGCCGACGAGTAAGGAGACGTATTGCCTACCGTCGACGGCGTAGGTGATCGGGGGCGCGGAAATCCCGGAGCCCACGTTGACCGACCACAAGCGGTCGCCCGACCGTGCATCGTAGGCGGCGAACTCACCGTCCGCACGGCCCTGGAAAACCAGGTTACCGGCCGTCGTCAAGGTTCCGGGGTTCCATTGCGGCGGCTGTGGGTGCTGCCAGACCTTTTCCTGCTTGATGGGATCCCAGGCCAACAAGGTGGCCGTACCGTAATCGGCCGGGGTGTCTTCGCGGCCGAATTCGACGCCGACGCTCGCGTAGAAATGCGGCGAGCGCCAGGACGTGAGATCGATGCCCGTATCGCGGAACAGCGCCGGCATCTCGATGGTAGGCAGGTAGGCGAGCCCGGTGTTCGGGTTATAGGACATCGCATGCCAGTTATGCACACCGAACGGGCTCGGCCACACCAACTCCTCGCCGTCCTCGTAGCGCGACCCCTCGATCTCGACCGGTCGTCCGGTTTTCAAGTCGACGTGCGAGGCCCAGGTGACCTTGCCGATCTTCTCGGCCGACAACAGCTCGCCGTTCTCACGATTGATGACGTAGAAGAAACCGTTCTTGGGCGCGTGCATCAACGCCTTGACCGTCTGGCCGCCGAACTTCAAGTCGGCGAGCACGATATCCATGTTGGAGTTGTAATCCCAGGTTTCGCCCGGCACCGTTTGGTAGTGCCATTTGTAGCCGCCGGTATCCGCGTCCAAGGCCACTATCGAACACAAGAACAGGTTGTCACCGCCACCGGGGCTGCGGATCTTGCGGTTCCAGGGCGAACCATTACCCGTGCCGATCAGGATCTGGTTAAATTCAGGATCGTAGGTGATGCCGTTCCAGGTGTTGCCGCCGCCGCCGTGCGTCCACCACTCGCCGGTCCAGGTCTTGGCCGCCATGGCCATGGCCTCGTTCTCATAGCCGTCCGCGGGATTACCGGGCACCACCCAGAAGCGCCAGGCTTGTTTACCGGTTTGTGCATCGTAAGCCGTAACGTAACCCCGGGCGGCTTCCTGCTCGGTACCGCCGTTACCGATGATGACCTTGTCGCGAAACACTTTGGGCGTACCCGTGATGTAGTACGCGCGGCGCGGATCGACGGTCATGGTCTCCCATACGCGTCCACCGGTCTTAGCATCGATCGCCACCAACCGGCCGTCGATGGTGGCGATGATGACCTTGCCCTTCCAGAAGGACAGCCCTCTGCTCGAGTCCCACATGATGCGCAGGCGCTCGCCCGCGTGTTTGATCGATTCGGGATCGTATTCCCACAGCACGTTTCCGGTCTTGACGTCGATCGCCCGAGTTTTGCTGTAGCTGCCCGTGAAATAGAGAATGCCGTCAACTACCAATGGTGTGCCGATCAGTGAGCGATCGTTGGGCAGATCGAGAAACCAATCGAGACCGAGCCGCGTAACGCTCTTGGCATCGATCTGTGCGAGAGGGCTGTAGCGCTGCTCGCTGTAGGTTCGTCCGTACGCGAGCCAGTTGTTGCCGTCTAACTCGTTTGAAAGTGCGGCATCGTCGACGATCGTATCCGCCGATCCGTTCTGCATGCCGGCGAAAACCAAGATCAAGATTAAACCAAACCGACGTGAATTCATCGACATCCCCCTTTTATTCTTGGGTTATGATTTTAATCCAAACAAGCCAAAGGGAGGCGAATTGAAATGACCGGTCACGTCTACAAGATCATCGAAATCACCGGCACGTCGAAAAAATCGATGGACGATGCTGTGAGCTCTGCCGTCATTAAGGCAAGCGAATCGTTACATAATATCCGTTGGTTTGAAGTAACCGACATACGCGGTGACGTCGCGGATGGCAAGGTCGCTCACTGGCAATTGACCATCAAGCTTGGATTTACCCTGGACGACGCTGCGGCGGGTTAGAGATGTGCCCATACGCGACGAACTGATCGCGCTCGCCGAACAGGCCTGTGCGGCGCTCGCGCCAGTCAGTATCGAACGCGTCCTGCTGGTCGATCCGCATCCGAGTCCCGATCGCGACGCGGAGTTCGGCCTCGTTGAGTTGGATAATGGATCGGCGGGTCTCTACTACGCCTGGTTGGGCGTATCGCAAGCGGATATGCAAGAACAGTTCAACGTCGATCGCCTGACTCGCTTAACACCGCTTCAACTCGCCCGTTACACAGCGCGCAATTCCGATGCGGAACGCTCGCTCGGCCTCGCCACCCTCAACGCCTTGACGGACGCGTTCTATCGCGCCGCCCACTACCGGCCGCCGGAAGCCCCCGATTCCATGGGCGGCCTCGAGTTCGACCCACGCGATCACGTCGGCATGGTCGGTAATTTTCCGCCCCTCGTTCGGAAATTGACCGCTCTCGACGTACGCACCACGGTAATCGAGCGAAAGGCGCACATGATCAGCGATGCTGATCGGGTGCGTATTACCTTGGATCCGGCGACATTACGCGACTGCAACAAAATCATTTGCACCGGCGCGACCTTGCTCAACAATTCACTGGACGACGTGCTTGAACATTGTCGCGGCGCGGACGTCATCACACTGCTCGGCCCCACGGCCGGATTTTTCCCCGATCCACTGTTCGCACGCGGGATCGACCGTGTCGGTGGGACGAGTCTCATCGACGCCTCTGCGGCCTACAGCCGCCTTGAACGCGGCGACAAGGTTGGCGATGCCGCCTTACGGACCCTGATAACCCGCGACGAATATCCCGGATTTGACACACTACGGGCGCGCGCCGTTGGTGATTAGGGTTTAGGCAACGGACAAAACCCCTGCGCCTCGACCAAAAGCGGCGCGTTGAACTTGCTGCGGAAATTTTCCATCGCTATGCCCGCCGTCAGCTCGATGATCTGAGGCTCGGTGAAATGCTCGTTCAACCGCGCGAAGAAAGCATCGTCAACCTTTTGACCCGTGATCGT
This sequence comes from Gammaproteobacteria bacterium, assembly GCA_965217605.1. Classification (GTDB taxonomy): domain Bacteria; phylum Pseudomonadota; class Gammaproteobacteria; genus JAYYZW01. The sequence continues at coordinate 2,767 of CBDCJB010000001.1, read as the reverse complement.
CATGCGTTCGCCATATTCGATCGCGACGCGCTCTGGCTCGGTATACACGTCACTGTCCCGCCAGTTCGGCAGATCCGTGACTTTGGCTTCGCCGTTATCAGCTTCGATCGCACGGAACGAATTGATATCGACTCAGAACGGGCAACCGTTGATCGCGGCGACGCGCGCGTACACCAAACCCAAAAACGATGGCGGCAGTTGTCCGGATTGTTCGAACGAAGCATAGAACCGCTTCGCGGCGCGCAGGATCGGTGGGCAATGCGCTAAAACCTTCGTGGGGTTCAGAACTCCGCCAAACATTTCATGCTCTTGCGCAAACTCGGCTGCGAGGATCGCATCGCCACCGCTTTCGGTGATTTCAGTGACTCTTGGCACAGTGGCCTCCCGTCAGTAATACGATGTCCGCCATATTACGTCGCGGTGCGATAGAATGCCTGCCTGCACGTCGCCACCACCGACGTAGATCCCGATGAGTGCACAACCCGATTTCGCCGGTTTCGCCAACCTCAAGTTCGACAACCGTTTCATCGGCGCTTTGCCCGCCGATCCGGTCACGGAAAACTACCGCCGTCAGGTCGGCCAGGCGTGTTATTCACGCGTCCTGCCGGCCCGGATCGCCAGGCCGCAGTTGGTCGCCTACGCCCGCGAAGTCGCGGAGCTACTGGACTTCACGAGCACGGCGTGTGAGACCCAGGCGTTCGCCGAGGTGTTTTCGGGCAACCGTCTCATCGAGGGCATGGATCCCTACGCGACCTGTTACGGTGGCCATCAGTTCGGCAACTGGGCCGGGCAACTAGGTGACGGCCGCGCGATCAATTTAGGCGAAATCGTAAACCAACGCGGAGAGCGTTGGGCATTGCAGATCAAGGGTGCGGGCCCGACACCGTATTCGCGCAACGCCGACGGCTTAGCGGTGCTGCGGTCGTCATTACGCGAGTTTTTGTGCAGCGAGGCGATGCATCACCTCGGCGTGCCGACGACGCGCGCGCTGAGCCTCGTGCTGACGGGCGAGGAAGTCGTGCGGGACATGTTCTACGACGGCAACCCGAAACCCGAGCCTAGCGCGGTGGTATGCCGGGTCGCCCCCTCGTTTACGCGTTTCGGTAATTTTGAAATCTTCACCTCGCGCGGAGAGCTCGACGTGCTGCGTCAGCTCGTCGACTACACCCTCGATATCGATTTTCCACAGCTCGGTTTTTCAGATTGCATGTCCGCGGGCGACAAGAAAGCACTTTACGTGCAATGGTTCGAAGAGGTCTGTCGCAGAACCGCCGCGATGATCGTGCATTGGATGCGGGTCGGATTCGTTCACGGTGTGATGAACACCGACAACATGTCGATCCTCGGGTTGACGATCGATTACGGTCCTTACGGGTGGCTCGAGAACTACGATCCCGATTGGACGCCGAATATCACCGATGCACAGGGCCGGCGTTACCGTTTCGGTCAGCAGCCGCAGATCGCGCTGTGGAACCTGCTACAACTCGCCAACGCCATCTATCCCCTGATCGAGGACGCCGAACCGCTCGAGGCTGCATTAAAGGGCTACGGGACCTGCTACGACGCCGGCTGGCAGGCCATGATGGCGGATAAATTGGGACTGAACCATTTCGACGAAAGCACCGATCAGGACCTCGTATCCGAGCTCCTGGCCGTGCTCGCGCTGGTCGAGACCGACATGACGATCTTTTTTCGTAAACTCGCGGAGCTTCAGGTGGGTACTTCATCCGCAACGACCGGCTCCGCAGGCGGTCTCAGCGCGCCTTTAATGGACGCCTACTACGTGCCATCACAACTTACCGACACCTACCGGGATCGCATGGCGAACTGGATACGTAATTACGCCACGCGCCTGCGCCAAGACGGCATCGATGACGATGCGCGCAGGACCGCGATGAACGCGGTCAATCCGAAATACGTACTCAGAAACTACCTGGCGCAATTGGCGATCGACCAGGTCGAGCAAGGCGACTACGGAATGACCAACGACTTGCTGGATGTGCTGCGCCGGCCCTACGACGAACACCCCGATAAGAAAACCTACGCAGAGAAACGACCCGATTGGGCACGCCACCGCGCCGGGTGCTCGATGTTGTCGTGCAACTCGTGAGAGGTGCCCGCGATCGAACACGATCTCACAATCACCAAACCTGATTACCATGGCGGCTCGATCGTCAATCTGATGCGCTCGATCGGTGATGCGCTCGGCGCGCCGTCGATCGATTACCCGCGCCTTACCAGTCTACCGTTCGAACGCTTGACGGAAGCGCGCCGAATCGTGCTGCTCGTTCTGGATGGCGTCGGTGCAGAATGGTTGGCGAAGCTCGGCACCGGCGGCCGGCTGCACGCGCTTATGCACGGCACCATGACCTCGGTCTACCCACCGACGACCGCCAGTGCGATCACGACGTTCATGACGGGACTCGCGCCCCAGCAACATGGACTGACCGGATGGTTTATGCATTTCCGCGCGCTCGGCGCGGTGACGGCGGTGTTGCCGTTCATACCCCGGTATGGGCGTCAGCCTCTATCGAGATCGGGCGTATCGATCGAGTCACTCGTGGATTGCACGAGCTTTTTCGACCGCATCGCGACACCGTCCGTGACACTGCAACCCGCGGCTATCGCCAACTCGGATTTCAGCCGACATCTTGCGCGAGGCGCCGAACGCGTGCCATTTGCGACGCTCGAAGATTTCGCCGTGCGCTTGAAGCAGTATTGCCGGCGCCAGGGCGAGGCCCGCTATGTGTACGCTTATTGGTCTGAA